>NZ_JBMHML010000002.1:0-4800000 GCF_049178955.1 Micromonospora sp. WMMD730 | reverse complement strand
TGTGGATCATCAACCTAGGTCAGCGGGTCAAGCCGGTGCCGGTCGGGTGGCCGGCGGGTGCGGGCCACCACCGGCGGATTGGTGCTGACCGGGCGCGCGGGGGTGTCACTAGCCTCGACGCATGGAGTTGGCGCAGGCACGCGAGCTGTGGCAGCCGGAACCCGGCTGGTTGAACACCGCCAGTTACGGGCTCCCGCCCGAGCCGGTCTGGACGGCGGTGCAGGAGGCCCTGGCCGACTGGCGGGTGGGGCGTACCTCCCACGAGGTGTGGGAGGAGGCCACCGGGCGGTCCCGGGAGGCGTTCGCCGGCCTGGTCGGGGTGCCGGTGACCGATGTCGCGGTCGGCGGCAGTGTGTCGCAGCTGCTCGGACCGATCGCCGCGGCCCTGCCCGCCGGGGCCACCGTGGTCGTCCCCGAGGTCGAGTTCACCGCCAACCTCTTCCCCTGGCTGGTGCAGGAGGAACGCGGTGTGCGGGTGCGCACCGTGCCGCTGGCCGGCCTGTGCGACGCGATCGACGCCGGCACCGACCTGGTCGCGTTCAGCCTGGTGCAGTCCGCCGACGGGGCCGTCGCCCCGTACGCCGAGATCGTGGCCGCGGCCCGCGCGCACGACGCGTTGGTGGTGGTGGACGCCACCCAGGCGTGCGGGTGGCTGCCGTTCGACGCGGCGCTGGCCGATGCGGTCGCGGTCGGCACGTACAAGTGGCTGGTGTCGCCGCGCGGCTCGGCGCTCGCCTACCTGGCCCCGGCGCTGCGCGAGCGGATGCGTCCGGACGCCGCCGGTTGGTTCGCGGGCAGGGAGCCGCTGTCCACCTACTACGGTCCGCCGCTGCGGCTGGCCGACGACGCCCGCCGGTTCGACAGCTCTCCGGCCTGGTTCAGCTGGGTGGGTACCGCGCCGGCGCTGGAACTTCTCGCCGCGCTCGGTCCGGCGACGACCGGGGCGTACGACGTGGCGCTGGCGAACCGGTTCCTCGCCGGGCTGGGCCGGCCGCCGGGGGACAGCGCGATCGTCGCGGTGGAGGTGTCCGACGCGCGGCAGCGGCTGGCCCGCGCCGGGATCCGGGCGGCGGTGCGCGCCGGGCGGGTCCGGGTCGCCTTCCACCTCTACACCACCGAGGCGGACGTGGACCTGGCGTTGGAGGCGCTCACCGGCTGAACCACCGTAGTTTTTCCCCGGCGGCGCATCCGAACCGGCCCGTCCGGGCGAACCCCTGGTAACGGTGTCCTACCCGGGGGGTGCGTCTGGTGTTGTCGGATCCGATGCCGGTCGAGGTCGTCGAGACGGCCCACAAGCGGCTCTCGGCCGCCGCCGAGGACCTCGACGCGAACCTGGTCGCCGCGCTGGTGCTGGAGTACGCCGCCGACGCCGGGGTGGCGGCGGTGTGGGAGGCGGTGTGCGTGCCGCTGCTGGCCGGGCTGCGCGGGCGTGACGCCGCCGAGATCGCCGTCGAGCACGCCCTGTCCGAGGGCATCCGGATCGGGTTGGACGTGCACCGGCGGGTTCCCGGCCGCCGGTTGCGCACCGACGGGGTGCTGCTCGCCGGGGCCGAGAACGAGGCGCACTGCCTGGGCCTGCACGCGGTGGCTGCCGCGCTGCGCGAGCAGGGTCGCGGCTGCCTGCACCTGGGGCCGGCGCTGCCCTGGGTGGCGCTGGGCTCCGCCGTGCTGCGGGCCCGCCCGCGGAGCGTGGTGGTGTGGTCGCAGACGCCGGTCACCGGCCGGGCGTACCGCCTGGTCCGCTTCGGCCGCGACTTCCCGGGGGTACGGGTGTACGCCGCCGGGCCGGGCTGGATCGAGCCCCTCGCACCCCCCGCGACCCGGTTGACCAGCTTCTCCGCCGCGCTGGCCGCCTGCGGGCCGCCGGCCTGACCAGGTGACCCGCACCACATCCGATACGAACCGGTGCCGTATCGAAACATGAGACTCGTAAGGTGAACACCGTTACGAGTCTGACCCGTTCCGTATTGCCACGGCACGGGTGCAACCGGGGGGAGCACCGGAGCGTATGCAACCGCACGAGAACACCGGACATCCGAGACGATGGGCGATCCTCGGCGTGCTGGTGGTCAGCCTGCTCGTCGTCGTCCTCGACAACACCATCCTCAACGTCGCCCTGCGCACCCTGGCCGACCCGGTGCACGGCCTCGGGGCCAGCCAGGGCGAGCTGGAATGGGCGATCAACTCCTACACCCTCGTCTTCGCCGGCCTGCTGTTCACCTTCGGCGTCCTCGGCGACCGGGCCGGCCGACGCCGGTTCCTGCTCGTCGGCCTGGTCCTGTTCGGCCTGTCGTCCCTGCTCTCGGCGTACGCGCAGAGCCCCGGCCAGCTGATCGCGGCCCGCGCCGTGATGGGCATCGGCGGCGCGGCGATCATGCCGGTCACCCTGTCGATCATCTCCAACGTCTTCGACCCCCGGGAGCGGGGCCGCGCCATCGGGGTCTGGGCCGGCGCGGTCGGCCTGGCGGTGGCGATCGGCCCGATTCTCGGCGGCGCGCTGCTGGAGCACTTCTGGTGGGGCTCGGTCTTCCTGATCAACGTGCCGGTGGTGGCGCTCGGGGTGCTGCTGGTGGCCCTGCTGGTGCCCGAGTCGCGGGACCCCCAGCCGGGCCGGGTCGACATCCTCGGCGTGCTGCTCTCGGTCGTCGGCCTGGTCGCGCTGACCTACGGCATCATCGACGGCGGCGAGCACGGCTTCGGCCGGCCGCTCGTGTGGGCCGCGATCCTCGGCGGGGCGGCGGTGCTGGCCTGGTTCGTCGAGCACGAACGGCGCAGCGACCACCCCTCACTCGACGTACGGCTGTTCCGGGTGCCCCGGTTCGCCGCCCCGGTGGCTATCGTCGGCCTGGTCTTCTTCGCCGCCATGGGCGTGATGTTCTTCAGCTCGTTCTACATGCAGCTCGTCCGGGGCTACAGCCCGCTGGAGACCGGCCTGTTCTTCCTGCCGTTCGCCGGGGCACAGCTGGTCTTCGCGCCGCGCAGCGCCGCCATGGTGCGCCGGTACGGCGGTCGGGCGGTCGCCACGGTCGGCCTCGTGCTGACCGCCGTGGCGCTGGCCGCGTTCGCCTTCATCGACGCCGCCACGCCGATCTGGGTGGTGCTGGTGGCCTTCTTCATCCAGGGTGTCGGGATGGCGAACATCATGCCGCCGGCCACCGAATCGATCATGTCGGCGCTGCCCCGGGAGAAGGCCGGCGTCGGGTCGGCGGTGAGCAACACCGTCCGCCAGGTCGCCGGTGCGCTGGGCGTCGCGGTGCTCGGCTCGGTGCTCTCCGCGGTCTACCGGCAGGACATCGCCACGACCGCCGACGCCCTGCCCGCACCGGCCCGGGAGGCGGCCACCGAGTCGGTCTCCGGGGCGTACGCGGCGGCGGCGCAGCTCGGCCCGGCGGCCCCGCGGCTGATCGCGGCGGCCAACGACGCCTTCGTCTCGGCCATGCACTGGGCGGCGGCGATCTCGGCGGTGGTGGCCGCCCTCGGCATCATCATCGTGCTGCGCTGGATGCCGGGCCGGCCCGCCACGGCCGTCACCGCCACGCCGGTGGCGGAGCGGGAACTGGCCGGAACCACGTAGGTTCGCAGAACGATGTCCGACCTGAACCCCACCGCCGATGCTCCGCGGTCGCCCGGGCGACCGCGGAGCATCCGCGCGGACGAGGCCATCATCGAGGCCACCCTGGATCTGCTCGCCGAGGGCAGCACCATCGAGACGCTGTCGATCGAGGCGATCGCCACCCGTGCCGGGGTGGGCAAGGCCACCATCTACCGCCGCTGGCCCGGCAAGGACGCCCTGCTGCTGGACGCGCTGCGCCGGCTCAAGGGGGTGGTCGCCCAGCCGGCCGGGCACTCCGTGCGCGACGACCTGGTGCTGCTGGTCGGCGCCGTCGGGCACAACATCGACCCCCGGGCGGAGCGGATCATGCCGTGCCTGGTGCCCGAGGTGAACCGCAGCCCGGACCACTTCCAGCTCTACCAGAACATCATCGAGCCGCGGCGGAAGATCATGCGGGAGGTGCTCCGCCGGGGCGTGGCCGCGGGCGAGCTGCGCGCCGATCTCGACATCGAGGTGGCGATGGCGCTGCTCACCGGCCCGATGCTGGTCCAGCGGCTGATGCGCTGGCACCCGGAGCTGGACGACCGGCTGCTCCCCGAGAGGGTCGTCGACGGCGTGCTCGACGGCCTACGGGCCCGCTGAGCCCCACCGTCGGGCGGCGTGTCCGCCCACCGGCGTGTCGGGGCGGAGCAGTAGGGTGTCGAACACCCGTACTGTCGAGGGGCCCTAAGGAGGCGACGTGCGCGTGCTGGGCGTCGACCCGGGCCTGACCCGGTGCGGGGTCGGCGTGGTCGAGGGGGTGCCGGGCCGGCCCTGCTCGCTGGTCGCCTACTACGTCGTCTACACCGACCCCGCCGACGACCTGTCACTGCGTCTGCTGCACCTGGACCGGTCGCTGACCGACCTGGTCGCCGAGCACCGGCCCGACGCGGTCGCCGTCGAGCGGGTGTTCAGCCAGCACAACGTGCGCACCGTGATGGGCACCGCCCAGGCCAGCGGGATCGCCGTGCTGGCCGGGGCGCGGGCCGGGCTGCCGGTGCAGACCTACACGCCCAGCGAGGTCAAGGCCGCGGTGACCGGCTCCGGCCAGGCCGACAAGAAGCAGATGACCACGATGGTCACCCGGCTGCTGCGGCTGGCCGAGCCGCCCCGGCCGGCCGACGCGGCGGACGCCCTGGCGCTGGCCATCTGCCACGTGTGGCGGGGCGGCACCCGGTCCAAGCTGGCCGAGGCCGCCGACCGGGTACGACGAGGAGGAGCACGATGATCGCCAGCGTGCGCGGCACGGTGACCGCGACCGGCCCGGACCACGCCGTGGTGGAGGTCGCGGGGATCGGCCTGGCGGTGCAGTGCGCCCCCGGCACCCTGGCCGAGCTGCGGGTCGGCCAGCCGGCCCGGCTCGCCACCAGCCTGGTGGTCCGGGAGGACTCACTCACCCTCTACGGCTTCGCCGACGACGACGCCAAGCAGCTGTTCGAGCTGCTCCAGACCGCCAGCGGGGTCGGCCCGCGACTGGCCCAGGCGGTGTTGGCCGTGCACACCCCGGACGCGGTCCGCAAGGCCATCGCCAACGCCGACACCGCCGCCCTGACCCGGGTGCCCGGAATCGGCAAGAAGGGCGCCGAACGGCTGGTGCTGGAACTGCGCGACCGGATCGGCCCGGTCCCGGTGGGCCCCGACGGCGCGGCCGGGGTGACCGCCGGTGCCTGGCCGGACCAGGTCCGCCAGGCGCTGGTCGGGCTCGGCTGGACGGCCGGTCAGGCCGACCAGGCGGTGGCCGCCGTGGCGGAGACCGTGGACGGGCCCACCCCGCCGGTGCCGGTCCTGCTCAAGCAGGCCATCCGACTGCTCGGCCGGACCCGGTGACCGGCGTGGCACGGTCCCGGTCGGGGTGGCCGGCATGAGCGGCGACGGCCTGGTCTCGGCGTACGCCGACGACGCGGAGCGGGACGCGGAGGTCAGCGTCCGGCCGAAGCGGCTGGACGAGTTCATCGCCCAGCACCGGGTCCGCGACCAGCTCGACCTGCTGTTGCAGGGCGCGATGCGGCGTGGCGCCCCACCCGACCACATCCTCCTGTCGGGGCCTCCCGGCCTCGGTAAGACGACGTTGGCCAATATCGTGGCCGCCGAGCTGGGCTCGGGCATCCGGGTGACCAGCGGGCCGGTGATCGAGCGCTCCGGTGACCTCGCCGCCATCCTGACCAGCCTCGCCGAGGGCGACGTGCTGTTCATCGACGAGATCCACCGGATCGCCAAGCCGGCGGAGGAACTGCTCTACAGCGCGATGGAGGACTTCCGGGTCGACGTGATCGTCGGCAAGGGCCCGGGCGCGACCGCGATCCCGCTCGACGTGGAGCCGTTCACCCTGGTCGGCGCGACCACCCGGTCCGGCCTGCTGACCGGCCCGATGCGGGACCGCTTCGGCTTCGTCGCGCACCTCGACTTCTACTCCCCGGCCGACCTGGAGGCGCTGCTGCACCGCTCGGCGCGCATCCTGGGCGTGCCGATCACCCCGGAGGGGGCGGTGGAGATCGCCGGCCGGTCCCGGGGCACCCCCCGGATCGCCAACCGGCTGCTGCGCCGGGTGCGCGACTACGCCGAGGTCCGGGCCGACGGCGTGGTCACCCTGGAGACCGCCCGGTCCGCCCTGACCGTGTACGACGTGGACGCCCTCGGCCTGGACCGGCTGGACCGGGCGGTGCTGACCGCGCTGGTCGACTCGTTCCGCGGTGGTCCGGTGGGCCTGTCCACCCTGGCGGTGGCGGTGGGGGAGCAGCCGGACACGGTGGAGGAGGTCTGCGAGCCGTTCCTGGTCCGCGCCGGACTGCTGGCCCGTACGCCCCGGGGGCGGGTGGCCACCGAGGCCGCCTGGCGACACCTCGGCCGCACCCCGCCAAATGGTACATTCGGTGTGGAAGCCCCCGCCGTGCCCGATCTCTTCTCGAACGCGCCCGATCCACCGTGATCTGAACGTGATCTGCGCCGCATTCGGCGTTCCCAGGTGCAGGGATTAGACTCGCCGCGGTCTGTACAGGATGTGAATATCCGCCTCCGCTCCGGCGCGCACGTGCCGGGACGGTGGCCAATGGGAAGGTCGCACACCGTGCTTTACGCAGCACAGTCCGGCGGAGGCGCCGGCAGTCTGACGCCGATCCTCATGATCGCCCTGCTCTTCGGGGTCATGTACTTCATGATGATCCGGCCGCAGCAGAAGCGCCGCCGCGAGGCTGAGGCCATGCAGTCCGCGCTCGGACCCGGTGACGAGGTCGTCACCATCGGCGGGCTCTACGGCACGGTCGTGGGTGTCGAGGACGACACCGTGCTGCTGGAGGTGGCCCCCGGTGTGCAGTCCCGCTACGCCCGGCCGGCCATCGCCCGGGTGGTCACCCGGGCCGAGCGCCCCGAGGCCGACGAGCCGGTCACCGAGGACGCGGAAGTCGTCAAGGAGTGAAGCCGCCACCCGCCCGGCACCACGGGCGGGTAGCGGCGGGACAACTGGATAGGTGGGCCGGTCCCCAGGGTCGGCACCCGCACCGTCCGCCCGACGCCACCACGTCGGCGGTGGTGCGCCGTGCCGTCGGTCGGGAGTGGCCCGCGCAGAGCACGTCGGGGCGGGAACCCCGCTCCGACCTCGTCGCCGCTGCGCCGGCGGCGCGACCGTTACAGGGAGACAGACAGCCGTGGCACCACCTCAGGGACAGATGCGCCCCGGGCGGCAGCTCGCCGTGCTCGGGTTCATCTTCGTCGTCCTCTATTCCTTGGTGTTCTTCTCGGGCGGTGCCAGCGGCGGCTGGAAGGACCGGCTGGAGCCGCGGCTCGGCCTGGACCTGATCGGTGGCACCCGGCTGACGCTGGAGGCGACCAACACCATCGACGGCAAGCCCCCGACGTCGGCCAACCTGGAGGAGGCCCGGCAGATCATCGAGAGCCGGGTCAACGCCTACGGCGTGGCCGAGGCCGAGGTGGTCACCGAGGGCAACCGGAACATCGTCATCTCCCTGCCCGGTGAGAACCGGGAGCTGACCGACGTCGGCAGCGCCGCGGAGCTGCGCTTCCGCAAGGTGCTCAAGGCCGCCGACGGCAGCGGCGCGGTCGCCGCCCCGGCGCCGTCGGGCAGCGCCTCGCCGGCCCCGTCCGGCAGCGCGTCGCCCGCCCCGTCGGGCAGCGCCTCGCCGAAGGCCTCCGGCAGCGCGTCGCCGAAGGTGTCCGGCTCGCCGAGCGCCGGTGGGCAGGGCGGCGGCGCCCCCGCGCCGAGCGCCAGCGCCTCCCCGTCCGGGTCGGCCTCGCCGAGCACCCCGGCCGCCTCGCCCAGCGCCAGTGAGGCGCCGGTGTCGCAGAGCATCGAGGAGCAGCGCAAGGCCGTCGAGAAGAAGGTCGGCGCGGCCGCCTGGGCTGCCGCGAGTGGACTCCAGGCCCCGGCCGACCTGGCCACCAACCCGGCCCTGGCGGAGACGTTCAAGCCGTTCGGCGCGCTCTCCCCGCAGGAGGTCGCGGTACTGACCCCGCAGATGCAGTTCAACGTGCCGACCATCACCTGCGCCCAGCTCGACAAGCGGCCCCCCGCCTCGATCAAGGACGAGAAGCAGCAGGCGGTCGCCTGTGAGGGTGGCGCGGCGAAGTACCTGCTCGACCAGGCCAAGGTGCTCGGCACCGACGTCAAGGACGCCAACGCGGTCCTCGACCAGGCCAGCACCTGGGTGGTCAGCCTGAACTTCACCGGCGACGGCCAGTCCAAGTGGACCGAGCTGACCCGGGAGGCGTTCAACAACACCGGCGGCGGCTGCGACCAGACCGCTCTCGGCCAGGACGGCAAGTGCCGGGTGGCCGTGGTGCTGGACAACGAGATCGTCTCCTCGCCCGAGATCCAGGGCGTGCTGACGGGCGACTCGCAGATCACCGGCAGCTTCGACAACACGTCGGCCAACGCGCTGGCCAGCCAGCTGCGCTACGGCGCGCTGCCGGTCACCTTCGTGCCGCAGGAGCAGCAGAACGTCACCGCGACGCTGGGCGACAGCCACCTGCGGGCCGGCCTGCTGGCCGCCGGCATCGGCATGCTGCTGGTCATCATCTACTCGTTCTTCTACTACCGGCTGCTCGGCTCGGTCATCTTCCTGAGCCTGGTGCTCTCCGCGTTGCTGGTCTTCGGCGCGCTGGTGGTGCTCGGCCGGTCGATCGGCTTCACCCTCACCCTCGCCGGCATCGCCGGCATGATCGTCTCGCTCGGTGTGGCGGCGGACTCGTTCGTCATCTACTTCGAACGACTCAAGGACGAGATCCGGGAGGGGCGCAGCCCGCGCAGCGCGGTGCCCCGGGCCTGGATCCGGGCCCGCCGGACGATCATCTCGGCCAACGCGATCACCCTGATGTCCGCCGTGGTCCTCTACATCGTCTCGGTCGGCACGGTGAAGGGCTTCGCCTTCGCCCTCGGCCTGGCGACCGTGCTCGACCTGGTGGTCGTCTTCCTGTTCCGGCACCCGATCATGACGATGTTCGCCCGGACCCCGGCGTTCCTGTCGCCGCGGGTCAGCGGCCTCGGTCGGGCCCTGCCCGCCCGGTCGGCCGAGCCGGGCACCGCCCGCAACTCGCGCGTCAAGGAGGCCTGAGATGGCTAAGAGTGGTCTGGCGTCCCGGCTCTACCGGGGCGAGGCCGGTCTCAACATCGTCGGCCGGCGCAAGCTGTGGTTCACCGTCGCCGGGGTGCTGGTGCTGATCGCCGTGCTCAGCTTCGCGGTTCGCGGCTTCAGCCTGGGCATCGAGTTCGCCGGCGGCAACTCGTTCCAGGTGCCGGCCAGCGTCGGCACCCTGGAGCAGGCCGAGAGCAAGGTCGACGAGGCACTGGCCGCCGAGGGCGGCGGTGCCGAGGTGGTGACCGCGCAGAAGGTCGGCAGCACCAGCGGCGAGTACTACGAGCTGCGCACCTCGCAGCTCAGCGCCGACCAGGCCAACGCGGTCAAGGCCAAGATGGCCGACGAGTTCGGCATCAACGCCGACCAGATCAGCGGCAGCCAGGTCAGCGAGGCCTGGGGCAGCCAGGTCACCTCCCGGGCGCTGCTCGGCCTGGTCATCTTCGTCCTGGTGGTGGCCGCCTACCTGGTGCTGCGGTTCGAGTGGCGGATGGCGGTCGCCGCGATCATCTCGCTGTTCATGAACCTGATCCTCACCGCCGGTATCTACTCGCTTGTCGGCTTCGAGGTCACCCCGTCGACCATCATCGGGTTCCTCACCATCCTGGGCTTCGCGCTCTACGACGTGGTGGTGGTCTTCGACAAGGTCCAGGAGAACACCCGGGGCATCACCGCCAACAACAACCAGACCTACGGCGAGGCGGCCAACCTGGCGCTCAACCAGAGCCTGATGCGGTCGTTGAACACCTCGGTGGTCGCCCTGCTCCCGGTCGGCGGTCTGCTCTTCATCGGTGCCGGCCTGCTCGGCGCGGGCACCCTGAAGGACCTGGGCCTGGTGCTGTTCGTCGGTATGGCGATGGCGTTCCTGACCTCGATCCTGCTCTCCACCCCGCTGCTGGTGCTGCTCAAGAACCAGGACCCGCGGATCGACGCGCACACCAAGCGGGTGCTGGCCCGTCGGGGCGCCATCGCCCGGGGCGAGATCACCCCGCGCGGTGCGGCCCGGCAGGCCGCCGCCGAGGAGGCCACCGACGAGCCGATCGACCCGGAGGCGGCGGCCCTGGCCGGCAGCGCACCGAAGGTCGGCGCGCGTCCGGCGGCCAAGCGGTCGGCCGGCGCCCGGGGTGGCCGTCCCGCCGGGGGCGGCGGCAACCGGCCCGGTGGAGCGAAGCGGCGCTGACCGACGGGCTACCCGCCCCACGTCGAGTCGACGGCGTCCGCCATGCTGTGCGAACAGCGTGACGGACGCCGTCGTCGTATCGAAGGAGAGCCGACCACCGTGACGGAGACCCACAGCACCGGTGTACGCGGGGACAGCGGCCCACAGGTGGCCCGGCTGGTCGCCAGCCGGGTACTGGACGTGCCGGACTTCCCCAAGCCCGGGGTCATGTTCAAGGACCTGATGCCGCTGTTCGCCGACGGCGACGTGTTCCGTGAGGTGATCGACGGGATCATCGACCACCACGGGCGGGACAACTTCGACATCGTGGTCGGCATCGAGGCCCGGGGTTTCGTGATCGCCGCCGCGATCGCGTACGCGACCGGGTTGGGGGTGGTGCCGGTGCGCAAGGCGGGCAAGCTGCCCCGGCCGGCGTACGCGGCCTCCTACGCCCTGGAGTACGGCGAGGCGACGCTGGAGGTGCACCAGGACGCCTTCACCGCCGGGCACCGGGTGCTGGTGGTCGACGACGTGCTGGCCACCGGCGGCACCGCCGAGGCGACCCTCGGCCTGGTGGAGCGGGCCGGCGGCACGGTGGCCGGGTTCACCGTGCTGCTGGAGCTGGGCTTCCTGGGCGGGCGGGAACGGCTCGCCGGGCGTCCGGTCCATGCCCTGCTGACCGTTTGATTCCTGGGTCGTCCCGCCGACCTGGGACGGACCGTCCGGCGGAGCGGCACGGCACCTACCGTGCGGGTAGCATTGCCCATTGCTGACCGGACGGTCACCCGTCCGGGCGGTGGTCAGGTGCCGGCCGCAGGGCCGGCGGGCAGTGCCACCGACCCGGCGGCGGCCGGCGGGGAACACGCCGGCGTGACGGCCGGTTCGGCAAGTCAGGCGTCGGCCGTACGGTCGGCGTGGTCCCGGCGATCGGTGAGGAGGCCGGTGTCCCACGATGTCGTTCCTCCGGTGGAGGGCACGGTGCACCCGACAGGCGACGCTGACGGCGCGGTGACCGCTCGGAACAACGATCCGGCGGCCGGCCCGACGGGGGCCGGCGACCACGTCGGCGGTACGCCGGACGGCCTGGCGGTGGGGGCGTCTTTCGACGACGACCCGTCGCCGAGCGGTGGTTTCGCGCTCTCCAACGCCCCGACCGGTCGTCGGGTCCGGGCACGGCTGGCCCGGTTCAACGCCCCGTGGCAGACCTCCCAGGTCAGCGAGGTGCTCGAACCGCTGATCGCCAGCCACCGGGAGAACCATCCGAAGGCCGACGCCCGGCTGCTCCAGCGGGCCTTCGACACCGCCGCGCGCTGGCACTCCGGCCAGTACCGCAAGTCCGGTGACCCGTACATCACCCACCCGCTGGCGGTGGCGACCATCCTGGGCAACCTGGGGATGGACACCACCACGCTGGTGGCGGCGCTGCTGCACGACACGATCGAGGACACCGAATACACCCTCGACCAGATGAAGGTCGACTTCGGCCCCGAGGTCACCCTGCTCGTCGACGGTGTGACGAAGCTGGACAAGGTCAAGCTGGGCGACGCGGCCAAGGCGGAGACGATCCGCAAGATGGTCGTGGCGATGGCGAAGGACCCCCGGGTCCTGGTGATCAAGCTGGCCGACCGGCTGCACAACATGCGGACGCTGTCCTTCCTGCCGGCCCCGAAGCGGGAGCAGAAGGCCAAGGAGACGCTGGAGATCCTGGCCCCGCTGGCCCACCGGCTCGGTATGAACACGATCAAGTGGGAGCTGGAGGACCTGGCCTTCGGCACCCTGTTCCCCAAGCGGTACGAGGAGATCCTGCGGCTGATCGGGGAGCACCAGCCGCAGCGGGAGTCGCTGCTCAAGCAGGTCACCCAGAAGGTCGGCACCGATCTCAAGGCCGCCAAGATCAAGGCGGAGACGACCGGCCGGCCGAAGCACCTCTACTCGATCTACCAGAAGATGATCGTGCGGGGGCGGGACTTCAACGACATCTACGACCTGGTCGGGGTGCGTATCCTGGTCGACACGGTGCGGGACTGCTACGCGGCGCTGGGGGTCATCCACGCCAACTGGCAGCCGGTGCCGGGCCGGTTCAAGGACTACATCGCGATGCCCAAGTTCAACATGTACCAGTCGTTGCACACGACGGTCATCGGGCCCACCGGCAAGCCGGTGGAGATGCAGATCCGCACCTACGCGATGCACCGCACCGCCGAGTTCGGCATCGCCGCGCACTGGAAGTACAAGGAGCACAAGGGCACCCAGATCGTCGGCCCGCCGGCGCACATCGACGAGATGACCTGGCTGCGGCAGTTGCTGGACTGGCAGCGGGAGGCCGCCGACCCGTCGGAGTTCCTCGACGCGTTGCGGTTCGACCTGTCCAGCCAGGAGGTGTACGTCTTCACCCCGAAGGGCGACGTCATCCCGTTGCCGACGGGGTCGACGCCGGTGGACTTCGCGTACGCGGTGCACACCGAGGTCGGGCACAAGTGCATCGGGGCGCGGGTCAACGGCAAGCTGGTGCCGTTGGAGTCGACGCTGTCCAACGGCGACGTGATCGAGATCTTCACCTCGAAGTCCGACACGGCGGGCCCGACGCAGGACTGGCTGAGCTTCGTCAAGAGTCCCCGGGCGCGCACCAAGATCCGCCAGTACTTCAACAAGGAGCGGCGTGAGGAGGCGATCGAGGCCGGTAAGGACTCGATCGTCAAGGCGATGCGTAAGCAGGGCATGCCGTTGCAGCGGATGCTCACCTCTGACGCGTTGATGGCGATCGCCCGGGACCTGCACCTCGCCGACGTCGCCTCGCTCTACGCGGCGGTCGGCGACAGTCAGGTGTCGGCGCAGTCGGTGGTGCAGAAGCTGATGGCCGCGTACGGCGGTGAGGAGGGCGCGGCGGAGGACATCGCCGAGACCGCCGTCGCCACCCGTCCGCCGCACAGCCGGCAGAACAGCAGCGACCCCGGCGTGGTGGTGCGGGGCGTCAGCGACGTCTGGATCAAGCTGGCCCGGTGCTGCACGCCGGTGCCCCCGGATTCGGTCTTCGGGTTCGTCACCCGCTCCGGCGGGGTCAGCGTGCACCGCGACGACTGCGCCAACGCCGAGGACCTGCGGGCCCAGGTCGAGCGGGTGGTGGAGGTCAGCTGGAAGCTCACCTCCGCCTCGACGTTCCTGGTCGCCATCCAGGTGGAGGCCCTCGACCGGCACAAGCTGCTGGCCGACGTCACCCGGGTGCTCTCCGAGGAACGGGTCAACATCCTGTCGGCGACGGTCACCACCACCCGCGACCGGGTGGCGGTGAGCCGGTTCAGCTTCGAGATGGCCGACCCGAAGCACCTGGGGCACCTGCTGGCCGCCGTCCGCAAGGTCGACGGGGTCTTCGACGCCTACCGGGTCACCTCCGGCGCCTGACCGTCAGCCGCGCCCCCGGTCACCTGACACGGAAGCGCCCGCCGGCTCAGCCGGCGGGCGCTTCGTCGTACGGTGCGGGTCAGCTCTCGATGTCGCTCATCGTCAGCTTGGTGATGGTGACCTCCTTCTTGGGGTGGCCACCCCCCGCCTGCTGCGCGAACGCCTTGTCGTCGCCGGCCGCCCCGACCTGCTTGACCAGGTCCATGCCGGAGGTGATGGTGCCCAGCACGGTGTAGTTCGGGTCGAGCTGCGAGTCGCCGTAGACGATGAAGAACTGGCTACCGGTGCTGCCCGGCTGCCCGGAGTTGGCCATCGCGATGACGCCCTCCGGGTAGGGGGGCCGCTTGTCGGTCGGCAGGTTCTCCTCGGGCATGCCGTAGCTCGGCCCGCCGGTGCCGTCGGTCTGCCGCCAGCCCTTGCCGGTGGCGCTCGGGTCGCCGCACTGGAGCACCTTGATGCCCTCGGTCACCAGCCGGTGGCACTTGGTGTTGTCGAAGAAGCCCTTGCTGGCCAGGTGGGTGAAGCTGCCGGCGGTGCAGGGCACCTTGGTCCGGTCGAGCTTGGCGACGATCGGGCCCAGGTTGGTGTCGATCGTCATCGTCTGGGTGCCCTTGTTGGCCTGCTGGTTCGGGGGCATCCCGACGTCCTTGACCTGCGCCGGCCGGCCCTCCTTCGGCGCCTCGGTGTAGGCGCACTGCGAGAAGCCCTCGGTGCCGGCGGCCTGCTGCTTGCTGTCGTCGTCGTCGCCACCGAGGCTGGTCGCCAACCAGACGGTGCCGGCGACCACGAGCACCAGGATGGCGGCGGCCCCGACGATCGCCTGCGTCTGCCGGCGCTTGCGGGCCTTGGCCGAACGCTCGGCCATCTCCCGCTCAAGTCGGGCCCGCGCCGCCGCGCGCTGCCGCTCTCTCGTGGACGTCACGGTCACTCCTCCTGGGCTTTCTCTGGCGCGGCGGGGCCGCAGGTACGGGTTGTGGGCCGGCTCAGCCGGCGCTCGGGCTGGCCGCCGGGGACGCGGCCGGGGAGCCGGTCGCCGGTGCCGGGGCGGCCTGCGCCTCGCCGACGGTGAGCTTGCGGATCACCACGTCGGTCTTCGGCTTGACCTTGGCACCCGCCCCGTTGTCCACGGTCGGCAGGGCGCCGATCTTCTCGACCACGTCGAGGCCGCCGGTGATCCGGCCGATGATCGGGTACGCGGGCTGGGCCGGGCTGGAGTCCTTGAAGAAGAGCAGGAACTGGCTGCCGTTGGCGCCCGGTGGGTTGCTGATCATCGCGACCGTGCCCTTGGGGTAGGTCGGCGGCTGTCCGGGCTGCGGGCTGGCCGAGGGGCTCGCCTCGGGCGCGGTCGGCACGTTCTCGTTGTAGAACGAGTAGCTGGGGCCGCCGAGCCCGGTGCCGCTCGGGTCGCCGCAGCGCAGCGCGCCCTCGGTGGTGATCTCGTGGCACTTGGTGTTGTCGTAGAACGACTTGCCGGCCAGGTGGGCGATGCTCGCCCCGGCGCAGGGGGCCCCGGCGAGATCCAGTTCGGCGGTGATCGGGCCGCCCTGGTCGGTGTCGATGGTCATCGTGCGTACCCCGGTGGTGGGCAGATCCTTGGTGGCCGGGGTGCCGACGTCCTTGAGGTTGGTGTTGGCTGCGGCATCCTGCGGCGTCCAGAGGCAGACGTCCTCGGCGGCCTTCGGCTCGGGGTCGCTGTCGAAGGCACCCAGCCCCCACGCCGCACCGGCCACGATCAGCACCAGCACCACTGCCGCACCGACCCCGGCCTGGATCTGCCGACGCCGTCGGGCGGCGGCGGCCCGCCGGGCCAACTGCCGGTCGAGCTTCTCCCGCGCGAGCTTGCGCTGCCGGTCCCTGCTGGAAGCCACCCGTGCTCCCCTCCTCTACCCTGGTCGTCACCGGCGGTCGGGCCGTGCGCGCCCGCCGTGCCCGCAGGTGCGCCACGCCACACGCCCGCCAGAGTGTACGGGTACCTGCTGTGAAAGTGGTGTACGAGGGCCGGCCTGGGTTTATCAAAGTGCGTCACTGTGCCGTGCGGGGCCCGTGGTACGGGTGGGCGCGGATATCGGATCGCGCCGACGACTAGGCTGCCCAGGAGACGGACGACTGAGACGGAAGGGGAGCGGACGTGCTTGTGGCCGGCTTTCCCGCGGACGCCTTCGGCACCAACTGTTACGTGGTGGCGACCGCGCCGGGGGAGCAGTGCGTGGTGGTCGACCCCGGTATCGGGGTGCTCGACCGGCTCGACGCCGTGCTCGCCGAGCACCGCCTGCACCCGGCCGCCGTGCTGCTCACCCACGGCCACCTCGACCACACCTTCTCCGTCGCGCCGGTCTGCGGCGCACGCGGCATCCCCGCGTACGTGCATCCGGAGGACCGGGAGCTGTTGGCCGACCCGACCAAGGCGCTGTCGATGGACCTCACCGCGCTGTTCGGCGGCCGGCTGCCGTACACCGAGCCCGACGACGTCGCGGAGCTGACCGACGGGGCGACGCTGGCGCTGGCCGGCCTGGAGATCACCGTCGACCACGCGCCGGGCCATACCGGCGGGTCGGTGCTGTTCCGGCTGCCCGGTGCCGGCTCGCCCTGGGAGGCCGACCAGGTCTGTCTCTCCGGTGACGTGCTGTTCGCCGGCTCGATCGGCCGCACCGACCTGCCGGGCGGCAGCATGCCCCGGATGCTGACCAGCCTGCGGGAGAAGGTCCTCCCGCTGGCCGACGACACCGTCGTGCTGCCCGGCCACGGCCCGGCGACCACCATCGGCCGGGAGCGGGTGCGTAACCCGTACCTCGCCGACCTGGCCGGCCCGGACGGCGCGCGCCCCGCCGCGCCCACCCGCGGCCTCTAGCCGTTCCTCCGCGCCCGGCGCGGACCTGTCGATCCCACCGCGCCCGGCGCGGACCCGCAAGGAGTACGTCATGAGCAAGCCCACGCCCATCTCCGGCTTCCCGGAGTGGACCACCTCGCAGCGGATGATCGAGCAGTTCGTCCTCGACCGGATCCGGCACACCTTCGAGCTGTACGGGTTCGCCCCGCTGGAGACCCGGTCGGTGGAGCCGCTGGACCAGTTGCTGCGCAAGGGGGAGACCTCCAAGGAGGTCTACCTGCTGCGCCGGTTGCAGGCCGACGCGGACGGCCCGGCCGGTGACGACGCGCTCGGGTTGCACTTCGACCTGACCGTGCCGTTCGCCCGCTACGTGTTGGAGAACGCCGGCAAGCTCCAGTTCCCGTTCCGCCGCTACCAGATCCAGAAGGTGTGGCGGGGCGAGCGCCCGCAGGAGGGGCGTTACCGGGAGTTCCTCCAGGCCGACATCGACATCGTCGACCGGGACACCCTGCCGGCGCACTACGAGGCCGAGATGCCGCTGGTGATCGGGGACGCGCTGCGGTCGCTGCCGATCCCGCCGGTGCTGATCCAGGTGAACAACCGCAAGATCTGTGAGGGGTTCTACCGGGGCATCGGGCTGACCGACCCGGAGGCGGCGCTGCGCGCGGTCGACAAGCTCGACAAGATCGGCCCGGCGAAGGTGGCCGACCTGCTGGCCGAGACGGCGGGGGCGAGCGCGGCGCAGGCCGACGCCTGCCTGGCGTTGGCCGGGATCTCCGCGCCGGACGCGTCCTTCGCCGACGCGGTGCACGCCCTCGGGGTGCGCGATCCGCTGCTCGACGAGGGTGTCGCCGAGCTGGTCGCGGTGGTGGAGACGGCCGCCGCGCACGCGCCGGGGCTGTGCGTCGCCGACCTGCGGATCGCCCGGGGCCTGGATTACTACACCGGCACCGTCTACGAGACCCAGCTGGTCGGCTACGAGCGGTTCGGCTCGATCTGCTCCGGCGGCCGGTACGACAACCTGGCCAGCGCCGGGAGCGTGTCGTACCCGGGGGTGGGGATCTCGATCGGGGTGACCCGGCTGCTCGGGCTGCTGTTCGGTGCCGAGGCGCTGTCGATCTCGCGCAGCGTGCCGACCTGCGTGCTGGTGGCCGTCGCGGCCGAGGAGGAGCGGGCGGCCAGCAACGCCGTGGCGGAGGCGCTGCGGTCGCGGGGCGTGCCGACCGAGGTGTCGCCGAGTGCGGCGAAGTTCGGCAAGCAGATCCGCTACGCCGAGCGGCGCGGCATCCCGTACGTGTGGTTCCCGGGAGGCGAGGGTCACCAGGTGAAGGACATCCGTTCGGGCGAGCAGGTGGACGCGCTGGCGGACCGGTGGTCGCCGCCGCCTGCGGATCTGACTCCGGTGATCGGCTGAGCCCGGGTTACTGGCGCGTACGCCGACGGGGACCTACGGTGGCGTAAGTTACGCCACCGTAGGGAGGGCCCCTGTGACCGAGCTGAGCCAGACCGCGCTGCTCCACGAACTCGAACCCGTGGTCGCCAAGAACCTCGACCGTCACCTGTCGATGGCCAAGGAGTGGTTCCCGCACGAGTACGTGCCGTGGAGCGAGGGGCGCACCTTCGACGGCCCGCTCGGCGGTGAGGCGTGGTCGGAGGGGGACTCGACCCTGCCCGAGGTGGCCCGTACGGCGCTGATCGTCAACCTGCTCACCGAGGACAACCTGCCCTCGTACCATCACCAGATCGCCAGCCTGTTCGGACCGGACGGGGCGTGGGGGACCTGGGTGGGTCGGTGGACGGCCGAGGAGGGCCGGCACGGCACCGCCATCCGGGACTACCTGACGGTGACCCGGGCGGTCGACCCGGTTGCCCTGGAGCGGGCCCGGATGGTGCACATGACCGCCGGTTACACCAACTCGCACGACTCGTCGATGCTGCGCTCGCTGGCGTACGTGTCGTTCCAGGAGCTGGCCACCCGGATCTCGCACCGCAACACCGGCCGGATCACCGGTGACCCGGTCTGCGAGGCGCTGCTGAGCCGGGTCGCGGCCGACGAGAACCTGCACATGGTCTTCTACCGCAACCTGCTCGGGGCGGCCCTGGAGGTGGCCCCCGACCAGACGATGCGGGCGATCGCCGAGGTGCTGGAGGACTTCCAGATGCCCGGTGTCGGCATCGAGGGCTTCACCCGCAAGTCGGTGACGATCGCCCTGGCCGGCATCTACGACCTGCGTCAGCACCGCGACGACGTGGTCGCCCCGGTGCTGCGCCAGTGGGACGTGTTCAACGTCGCCGGCCTGGGCGCCGAGGGTGAGGCCGCCCGTGACCGGATCGCCGCCCACCTGGACGGCTTGGAGCAGGCCGCGTCCCGGTTCGAGGAGAAGCGCGACGCCCGGGCCGCCAAGCTGGCCGCCCGCGCCTGACCTGATCGTCCCCCCCCCGGCGGTTTTACCGCACCCGTGCCTGCCCGCAGGTGCGCCCACGTCGCCACCCCCTGCGGGGAACGCGTCGGGTGTGCCGTGCGGCGGGCGCGTCGGCGTGCCGCACGGGCGGGGACGGCTCTTCCGGCCCCGGCGCGTCGCCCGGGGTTGTGTCGACGTCGTGCGTCACCCCGGATGCCCCGTCCGCCCCTCGGAGTCGGTGACTTTCGGTAATGGGTCGACGGATGTGACCCTCCGTCACTAAGGCTCCTCCCTCGTGGTCCTGCCCTTCCGCGCTTTGCTCTGCTGCTCTCGAAGCGACACCGGCCTGAGCTGCCCTTTCTTGCGGCGTGCGGTTCGCTGGTCTTCTCATACGTAGCTACCTGGTGTAGCTGTCGCGGTGGGGGCAGCAGAGCAAAGGGGTGGACCATCGGGTGACGGGATCGACTGATGATCACTCCCGGTGACGGGTGTCGAGGGCTGCCGTTCTCCGCCGCCATCGGGCCTGCCGGCACGAGACGTCCTGCTCGGCGGCCCGGTCGTGACGTGCCGTCCCGGCTGTGGCCGGACCGCCCCGGTGTCCACCGGGTCCCGGACGGTGCGGAGGTCGGTCGGTGCGTCGACGGGATCGGCTGCGGTGCCTGCGGGACCGGGTGCGGCGGCGGTCGGCACCGGGTGCGTCGGGCCGTCGGCGGTGGCCGCTCGGGGCCCTCGGCGGTGGCCGCTTCGGGCCCGGCCGTTCGTGGGGGCGGGGGCGGGTCGGCGGAGGGTCTGACATGGATGTGTCCACGATGTTGCCTGACCGTCATAACCGCCGGTGGGGTGAATCCGGGCAAACGCATGTCTTGATTACGATCTTAAATATGTGAATACTTCAGTCACTCGGCCGGTTTCCCCAGGTCGGCCGGTTGTCCCCGGGTGTGTCTTCATGACGCCGCCCGTCACCCCCTTCCGGAGGTTGTTGCATGCGACCCACGAGGTCCTCACTCCGACACGCCGCCGCCGTCGCCATGGCCGGAACCCTGGTCACCGGCGCGCTCATGGGTGCCCCCGCCCAGGCGGCCCCCGCCTCGCCCGCATCCCCCGACGCCGCCGCCAGCCTGGCCGAGCGTCTCGGTGACCGCGCCGCCGGCACCTACGCCGACGCCACCGGCAAGATGGTCGTCACCGTCACCGACACCGCCGCCGCCAAGCAGGTCCGCGCCGCCGGTGCCGTCCCGAAGCTGGTCACCCGGGGCGCGGCCCAGCTCCGCTCCGCCACCGCCGAGCTGGAGCGGTCGGCCAAGATCCCCGGCACCGCGTGGTGGACCGACACCGCCACCAACCAGGTCGTCGTGTCGGTCGACAGCACCGTCACCGGCGCCAAGCTGGAGCGGGTCAAGGCCGCCGCCGCGCGCACCGGTGGCACCGTCCGGGTCGAGGCCGAGGCCGGCGTGCTCAGCACCAAGATCTCCGGTGGCCAGGCGATCTACACCGGCGGCGGTCGCTGCTCGCTCGGCTTCAACGTCCGCAACAGCGCCGGTCAGACCTTCTTCCTGACCGCCGGGCACTGCACCAACATCGGCTCGACCTGGTACTCGAACTCCGGCCAGACCAGCGTGCTCGGTACCCGTACCGGCACCAGCTTCCCGGGCAACGACTACGGCATCGTCCGGCACAGCAACGCCGCCAACGCGACCGGCAACGTCTCCCTCTACAACGGCAGCTTCCGGGACGTCACCGGTGCCGCCAACGCGTTCGTCGGCCAGAGCGTGCAGCGCTCCGGCAGCACCACCGGCCTCAAGAGCGGCTCGGTGACCGCCATCAACGCCACGGTGAACTACGCCGAGGGCTCGGTCTCCGGCCTGATCCGGACCAACGTCTGCGCCGAGCCGGGCGACAGCGGCGGTTCGCTGTTCAGCGGCAGCAGCGCGGTCGGCCTCACCTCCGGCGGCAGCGGCAACTGCACCCGCGGTGGCACCACCTACTTCCAGCCGGTCACCGAGCCGCTGAGCGTCTACGGCGTCAGCATCATCTGACCGATCTGCCGCATCGTCCGATGCACCAGCGGATCCTCTGATCCACCCTGCGCGAACGGGCCGTCGGGAACACCGGCGGCCCGTTCCGCGCGTCCGGTGGGCGGGCCGGCCTTGCTCACCCCGCAACCGGGCGGACCGGGCGGCTGACACAATGCGGGGGAACAGCCGTACCGCAGATGAGGAGACGCAAGTCGTGATCCGTACCCATGACGCCGGCAGCCTGCGCGCGACGGACGCCGGCACCACGGTGACGCTCGCCGGGTGGGTCGCCCGCCGGCGCGACCACGGCGGTGTCATCTTCGTCGACCTGCGCGACGGCTCCGGCGTGGTCCAGGTGGTGTTCCGCGAAGAGGACGCGCACGCGCTGCGCAACGAGTTCTGCGTCAAGGTCACCGGCGAGGTGACCCGCCGCCCCGAGGGCAACGAGAACCCGGAACTGCCCACCGGCGAGATCGAGGTGACCGCCAGCGCGCTGGAGGTGCTCTCCGAGGCCGCGCCGCTGCCGCTGCCCGTCGACGACCAGGTCGAGGCCGGCGACGACATCCGGCTGCGCTACCGCTACCTGGACCTGCGCCGCAGTGGCCCGGCCAACGCCATGCGGCTGCGCTCGCGGGCCAACCAGCTCGCCCGCACCGTGCTGCACGAGCGGGACTTCCTGGAGATCGAGACCCCGACGCTGACCCGGTCCACCCCCGAGGGCGCGCGCGACTTCCTGGTCCCGGTCCGGCTCCAGCCCGGCAGCTGGTACGCGCTGCCGCAGTCGCCGCAGCTGTTCAAGCAGCTCCTGATGGTCGGCGGCATGGAGCGGTACTACCAGATCGCCCGCTGCTACCGCGACGAGGACTTCCGCGCCGACCGGCAGCCGGAGTTCACCCAGCTCGACATCGAGATGTCCTTCGTCACCGAGGACGACGTGATCGACCTCGGCGAGGCGATCGTCGGGGCGCTCTGGAAGGACCTGGCCGGGCACGAGATCTCCCGGCCGATCCCCCGGATCACCTGGCACGACGCGATGGCCCGGTACGGCTCCGACAAGCCCGACCTGCGTTACGGCCTGGAGCTGACCGAGCTGACCGACTACCTGCGCGGCACCGCCTTCCGGGTCTTCGCCGCGGCGATCGACGCGGGCGGCTACGTCGGCGCGGTGGTGATGCCGGGCGGGGCGGCGCAGACCCGCAAGGAACTCGACGGCTGGCAGGACTGGGCCAAGGCGCGCGGCGCGCGTGGCCTGGCGTACGTGGTGCTGGACGCCGAGACCGGCGAGGCACGCGGGCCGGTGGCCAAGAACCTCTCCGCCGAGCACCTGGGCGGCCTGGCCGACGCGGTCGGGGCCAAGCCGGGCGACGCGGTCTTCTTCGCCGCCGGCACGAACACCCGGGAGGCGCAGGAACTGCTCGGCGCGGCCCGGATCGAGATCGCCAAGCGGGCCAAGCTGGTCGACGAGAGCGCCTGGGCGTTCTGCTGGGTGGTCGACGCGCCGATGTTCGAGCCGGCCTCCGACCAGGAGAACGGCAGAGCGGGCGGCTGGACGGCCGTGCACCACCCGTTCACCTCGCCGAACGCCGACTGGGTCGACCGGTTCGAGGAGGCCCCGGACCGGGCGCTGGCGTACGCGTACGACATCGTCTGCAACGGCAACGAGATCGGCGGCGGCTCGATCCGTATCCACCGGGGCGACGTGCAGCAGCGGGTCTTCGACCTGCTCGGCATCACCCCCGCCGAGGCGCAGGACAAGTTCGGCTTCCTGCTGGAGGCGTTCAAGTACGGTGCCCCGCCGCACGGCGGCATCGCGTTCGGCTGGGACCGGGTCTGCATGCTGCTGGCCGGGGCCGACTCGATCCGCGAGGTGATCGCCTTCCCGAAGACCCGGGGCGGCTTCGACCCGCTGACCGGCGCCCCGACCCCGATCACCGGGCAGCAGCGCGCCGAGGCCGGCATCGACGCCAAGCCCAAGCCCGCCGCCACCGCGTCCACCGGCACCGCCGGCCCGGCCGCCCCGGTCGCCGACCCGGTCTGACCCACCCCACCCGGAACCCGGCCCGGTCCGGCCCACCCGGCATCGTTGATCAAGAGGTTTGCGTCATCATCGCTCTCCGAGGTGACGCAAACCTCTTGATCGTGACGGGAGAGTGGTGGGATGCGGTTGCTCGTGGTGGGAGGGAGCGGGTTTCTCGGGGGTGAGGTGTGCCGGCGGGGGGTCGCTGCCGGGTGGTCGGTGGTGGGAACCTGCCACTGCGGCCGGGTCGCCGTGCCGGGCGTCGGGACACGTCGGTTGGACGTGACCGATCGGGACGCGGTGCGCCGACTGGTCGCCGAGGTCGGCCCGGACGCCGTCGTCGGGACCGCGTACCGTGCCGACGACTGGACGGTCACCGCCGACGGGGCGGCGCACGTCGCGTACGCGGCGGCCGAGGTGGGGGCGCGGCTGGTGCACCTGTCCAGCGACGCGCTGCACGGTGGACGTCCCGAACCCTACGGCGACGACGAGCCGCCCAGCCCGATCCACGTCTACGGTGCGGCGAAGGCGGCGGCGGAGACCGCGGTCCGGGCGATCGACCCGTCCGCCGCGCTGGTGCGTACCTCGCTGATCGTGGGGGAGGGCAGCAAGCAGATCCGGCTCTGCCGGGAGGCGCTCGCCGGGCGGGCCGTCCTGTTCACCGACGAGCTGCGCTGCCCGATCGACGTGACCGACCTGGCCGGCGCCGTGCTGGAGCTGGCCACGTCGTCGTACGCCGGGCCGCTCAACGTCGCCGGCCCCGACGCGGTCAGCCGGGCGGAACTGGGGTTGCTGGTCGCCCGGCGCGACGGGCTCGACCCGGGTGGGATGACGACCGCCACCGGGCGGTCGTCGGGGTTGGTCCGCCCGACACAGGTACGCCTGGACTCCTCCCGCGCGGCCGGTCTGCTCCGGACCCGGCTGCGCGGCGTCACCGAACTCCTCGCCGGCTGACCCCGCCCGCCCCGCCTGGCCCTCCGCCTTGCCTGGCGCTCCGGCCCATCGGGCCCAACGGCCCGCCTGGCCCTCTGTTCTGCCCGCCCCCCGCCCACTGCCGCACCGACCGTGCGGCGGAGTCCGACCGGTCCGCCATGACTGTCGCACAGTTTCTGTGCACAACTCTTGTGCATAGAAACTGTGCACAGGTACTGTGCGGTCATGGCGAACGACGGACCCACCCCCCGACCCGCGCCGCGCGAGGTGCGGATCGACAAGCGGCAGGTGCGGGTGCTGGCGCACCCGCTGCGGATGCGGCTGCTCGGCGCACTGCGGGTGCAGGGGCCCGCCACCGCCACCACCCTGGCGGAACTGCTCGGCACCAACACCGGCGCCACCAGCTACCACCTGCGGCAGCTCGCCGAGGTCGGGCTGGTCACCGAGGACCCTGACCGGGGGACCGGCCGGCAGCGCTGGTGGCAGGCGGCCCATGAGATCACCAACTGGGAACCGACCGACTTCGACGACGACCCCGACGCGCGGGCCGCGATCGAGTGGATCCAGGGCGACCAGGTACGCCTGCTCGTCGAGCACGCCGAACGCTGGTTCGCCACCCAGCACGAGGCGACCCCCGCGTGGCGGGACGCGATCGGCATGAGCGACATCTTCCTGACCGTCGCACCGGACCGGCTCGAGGCGCTCACGGCGGAGGTGTGGCAGGTGCTGGAGCGGTACCGCCGCGAGGCGGAACACGCGCCCGCCGATCCGCAGGCCCGCCCGGTGCAGGTGTTCCTGGCCGCCTACCCGCTGCTGGAGGGGCCCCGATGAACGCGCTCACCGTACGCCAGGTCCGGTTGCGCTACCTGACCCTCTACGGCCTGCGGTGGCTGCCCACCGGCCTGACCATCCCGGTGATGATCCTGCTGATGCAGGAACGCGGCCTGACGCTGTCCCAGATCGGCCTGGTCTCCACCGCCCAGGGTCTGGTCGTGCTGGCGCTGGAACTGCCCACCGGTGGCCTGGCCGACGCGCTCGGCAGCCGGGTGGTCCTGGTCACCGCCTGGGCGGTGAGCCTGCTGTCGCTCGGGCTGTTCGCGGTGGCGGACTCGTTCGCCCTGTTCTTCCTGGTCTGGGCCCTGCAGGGGGTCTACCGGGCACTCGACAGCGGCCCGCTCGACTCCTGGTACGTCGAGTCCACCCTGGCCGCCGACCGCGACGCCGACTACGAGCCCGGCCTCGGCTTCGCCGGCACCGTCGCGGGCGTGACCATCGCCGGTGGCGCGCTGCTCAGCGGCGGCCTCATCGCGCTCGGACCGGTCGGTCCGGTGAGCGCCCTGACCGTGCCGGTGCTGGTCGCCGCCGCCCTGCAGGCCGTCGCCCTGGTCGTCCTGCTGATCCTGCTGGTCGAGACCGGCCCCGCCCGAGGCGCCGGCGCGCTGCGTGCCTCGGTCGTGGCGGCGCCCCGGATGGTCGGGCAGGCCGTCGGCCTGCTGCGCCGCTCCCGGGTGCTGCTGGCCCTGGTGTCGGTGGAGCTGTTCTGGGGCTTCGGCATGGTCACCTTCGAGTCGCTGCTGCCGGTCCGGCTCGCCGACGTGGTCGGCGACCCCGAGCGGGCGGCGGCGCTGCTCGGCCCGGCGAACTCGGCCGCCTGGCTGGTCTCGGCGGCCGGCGCGGCGGCCACCCCGCTGCTGCTGCGCTGGCTCGGCGCCGCCCCCGCCGCCGGGCTGCTGCGGATCCTGCAGGGCGTCACCGTGCTCGGCATGGGGCTGCTCGCCGGGCCCGCCGGGGTGCTGGTCGCCTACCTGGCCTGCTATGCCGTGCACGGCGCATCCAACCCGCTGCACCTGGGGCTGCTGCACCGGCAGGTCGACGGGCCCTACCGGACCAGCGTCATCTCGCTGAACTCGATGATGGGGCAACCGGGGTTCGCCCTCGGCGCGGTGCTGCTCACCGCCCTGGCCGACCGTTCCGGGGTCGGCACCGCGATGGTGGTCGGCGCGGTCGCGCTGGCGGTGGCCGCCCCGCTCTACCTGCCCGCCTGGTGGGCCGGCCGCCTGGCCACCCCGGCCACGCCCGCCGGAACCGGACCGGCGACCGGTCCGGCCGGAACCGGACCCGGGGCCGAACCGGCCGGGCCTGAACCGGCCGGGCCCGCAGCCGGGGGCGTCCAGCCGGCCGGCGCGGCGGCCTCAGCCGAGCCACACCGAACTGCGCCGTAGCGTGCCGGTGAAGCCGAGCCGACGGTAGAGCCGCAGCGCGGCCAGGTTGTCGGCGTAGACGCCGAGCGCGACGTGGTCGTACCGGGCGAGCAGGGCCCGGATCATCCCGGCGGTCAGCGCCGCGCCCAGCCCCCGTCCCCGCCGGTCGCGGGCCACGGTGAGCCCGGCGAGGAAGCCGATGTCGCCGCGACTGCGGTCCGCGCCGCAGGCGACCAGGCGGTCGGCCTCCCAGATGCCGTACCAGCCGGTGACCGTCGGGTCCTGCGGGCGCGACGAGGAGGTGGGGAAGGCGTCGTCGATCAGCGCCGCCAGCGCCGGGTGGTCCGTCCGACCGAGGCGGACCACCCGCTCCTGCCCGGGTTGCCGGGGTGGGGCGGCGGTGGTCCAGAGGAAGTCCCAGTCGTCGACCCGGGTCGCCGCGAACCGGTCGACCAGCAGCCTCCGGTCGGCCCGGGGCAACTGCAGGTACTGCCCCGGGCGCACAGCCCCGTCGGCGACCAGCGCCGCGACCAGCCCCACCGCCGCCTCGACCGGGCCGACCACGCCGCCGGCCCGGTCGGTCCCCGCCGCCGGGAGCAGCCAGGCCACCGCGCCGTCGCGGGCCCAGGCGCGGGGCGCGTCGTCGAGCCGCACCGCGTGCCGGACGAACGGGTGGTGGTCGGTGGCGGCGAGGACGGCCGCCCGGCCGGCGAGTTCCCGGTCGGTGTCGATCATGCAAGCAGCCTAGAACCCGGCCGGGCGGGACGCCCCGGCGACGCTGATCTCCACGATGGAGATTGACGAGTCGACCGTTTGGGTACATCGGGGCCGACCTACTGGGACCCCCTACCGGAGGACATAACCATGCTCGCCATCCTCGCGGCCGTCGTGTTCGGCTTCGCGCTCCTGCTGGACCTGCTCAACACCAACTTCGGCGCCCCCGACCTGTTCAACTGGAACACCCTGGTCCTGATCGGCCTGCTGCTGCTCTCGCTCTACCTGGCCGGCGTCGGCAGCGGCCCGCGCGGCGGTGGCGGCGGCCGGTGGTACCGGGGCCGTCGGCCGGGCCGCGGCTGACCGCAACAGATCAGAACGGGCGCGGCCCACGGCGCGATTCCGGCGTCGTGGGCCGCGCCCGGTACTGTCTTCCTGATGGATTCCGACGCCCTCTTCTCCCTCGGTGCACCCGCCGCGGCGCCCAGCGCCCCCGCGGGCTCCGTCGGCGTCGACGACTTCGCCTCCGTCGGGCAGGACGCCCCGCTGCCGGTGCGGATGCGACCCGCGAGCATCGACGAGCTGGTCGGCCAGGAACACCTCCTCGCCCCCGGGGCCCCGCTACGGCAGCTCGTCGGCGGTGGCGCGGCGCTGTCGGTCATCCTCTGGGGCCCGCCGGGCAGCGGCAAGACCACCATCGCCCACCTGGTGGCCCGGGCCACCGACCGCCGGTTCGTGGCCATGTCGGCGCTGACCGCCGGGGTCAAGGACGTCCGGGCCGTCATCGAGACCGCCCGCCGCCAGCGCCGCTCCGGCGGCCCGCAGACCGTGCTCTTCATCGACGAGGTGCACCGGTTCAGCAAGACCCAGCAGGATTCGCTGCTCGCCGCCGTCGAGGACCGCACGGTCACCCTGCTCGCGGCGACCACCGAGAACCCGTACTTCTCCGTCATCTCGCCGCTGCTGTCCCGGTGCGTGCTGCTCACCCTCCAGCCGCTCGACGACGACGCCGTGCGCGCCCTGCTACGCCGCGCCGTGACCGACCCGCGCGGCCTCGCCGGCACGCTCACCCTGGCCACCGACGCCGAGGACCACCTCGTACGCCTCGCCGGCGGCGACGTCCGCAAGGCGCTGACCGCGCTGGAGGCGGCGGCGGCCTCGGCGACCGCGCTCGGCGTCGACCGGATCGACCTGGCCACCACCGAGCAGGCGGTGGACGTGGCGGCCGTGCGCTACGACCGCGACGGCGACGCGCACTACGACGTGACCAGCGCCTTCATCAAGAGCATGCGCGGCTCGGACGTCGACGCCGCGCTGCACTGGCTGGCCCGGATGCTGGTCGCCGGGGAGGACGCCCGGTTCGTCGCCCGCCGTATGGTCATCTTCGCCAGCGAGGACGTCGGCATGGCCGACCCGTCGGCGCTGAGCGTGGCGACCGCCGCCGCGCACGCGGTGGAGTACGTCGGCCTGCCCGAGGCCCAGCTCAACCTGGCCCAGGCGGTGATCCACCTGGCGACCGCGCCGAAGTCCAACTCGGCCACCACGGCCCTCGGGGCGGCGATGGCCGACGTGCGGGCCGGCCGGGGCGGCGCGGTGCCGCGTGGGCTGCGCGACGCGCACTACGCCGGCGCCCGGGGGCTCGGGCACGGCACGGGCTACCGCTACCCGCACGACGACCAGCGCGGGGTGGTCACCCAGCAGTACGCTCCCGACGACCTCGTCGGGACCGACTACTACCGGCCCAGCGGGCACGGGGCCGAGCGGTCGGTGGCCGCCCGGCTGCCCCTGCTGCGCCGGATCGTCCGGGGGTTGTCCGCCCCGGCGACGCGTCCCGACGGTCCGGTGCCGGTGGTCAACGGCCGGCACCCGTCGGGCACGGGGCACGCCGGTGGGGCGGACGAGGACGGCGGCGACGCCGCCGGGGAGGTTCGGCAGTGACATCGCGAGGTGGGGAGCAACCGCAGGACGGTCCCGACGAGCGGCGTGAACCTCGCGCCAAGGGACGTCGGTGGGGTCGTGGGCGGGGCGGCGACGAGACCCCGCCCGAGCCGGTCGGCGAGGATTTCGGCTGGATCGACGACCTGCGTACGGCGAAACAGCAGCGCACCGAACTCGGCCCGGAGGGCGGCCCGGTTCCGCCCGTGCGCCCCCCGGCCGCGCCGCCCGTCGGCCGGGGGCCGGTCGCGCCGCAGTCCGGGCCGGTCGCGCCGCGCGTCGGTCAGCCGGTGCACCGCCCCGACTCCGCCGCTGCCCGCCCCGCGCAGCCGGATCCCCGACCGCACCCGACGCCTGCCGGGGCCGGGCCGGAGCCGGCACCGCCGGGCGCCCGGCCGCAGTCCGGGCACCCGGTAGCCCCGTTCCCCGGTCAACCGGGTCCGCGCCGGGAGCCGACGGCCCCCGGTGTCGCCCGCCCGCCGCAGCCCGCAGGCCCGGCCGAGCCGCCACCGGCCGGGATGACCCGGCCGGGTCCGGTGCCGGCCGGTGGCGATCCGGTCCGGCCAGGACGGTCGGTCGCCCACTCCGACGGGCCGCCGCAGCACCCCGCCGGCCCGGCTGCCCCGCCGGTCCGTGGGCCGGGCTGGCCCGCGACCCCCGAACAGCGTCCACGCCCGGGTGCGGGGCCGTGGCCGGACCCGGCACCGCCCGGCCGGCCGGGCCCGCAGCGGCCCGAGGAGGCGTCCCGCCCGGACCCCACCACCGGTGGCACCGGCCCGGTCCGGGCCGCCGTCCCGGCCCCGGGCCGTGCGTCGGTCCCCGGCACCGGGCCCGGCCGGGCGACGCCGCCGGTCGGTCAGGCCTCCCCGTCGGGTCAGGCACCCCCGGTCGGTCAGGCACCCCCGTCGGGTCAGACACCTCCGCGGGTTCAGGCACCTCCGGTCGGCTGGGCCGGCCCCGGCGGTACGGCCCCCGGCGTCGCGACCCCCGCCGAGCCGTCCCTGCGCAACCGCCGGACGGTGCCGGATGACCGGCCGAGAGGCCGCCGGGCGGCACCGGTCGAGCCGGCCAGGCCCGGCCCGGGTTCCGCCCCCGTCGGCGTCGACCCGGGCGGTGCCCCCCGGGCCGGGGCGGGTACCCCAACCGGTGCCGGACTGCTGCCGGACCCGTCGGCCGGTGGCCCACGAGCCGCCGCCGTGGCACCGGTGGACCCGCGTCCCGAGGCCACCGCACCCGGTACCCCGGGCCGGCCCGCTGACGCGGCTACCGGCGCGGGCCGGGAGCCCGCGGACCGGCCGGCCGGCGAGCGGGGTGGCCGCCGTCGCGCGGCCGAGCCCGACCAGCCGCTGGTGCCGCTGAGCGGCAACGCGCCATCGCTGCCCGAGGCCGCGCCGGGCGCGCCCGCCGCCCCCTCCGTTCCGGGTCGGCCCGGTTCGGCCGCCCGGGACGACAACGGGCGTCGCCGCCCGCCCACCGACGTCGCCGCACCGCCCGGCCGGCGGGCCCGCCCCGACGACGAGCCGGCCGTCCACCGCCCCGAGCCCGCGGGCGACGCACCCGTGGGTCGCCGGGCCCGCCCCGACGACGAGGAGCCGTCGGGCGGATGGCGGCACCCGGTCGGCACCGACGCCCCCGGTCCCCGGGCCCGTCCGGACGCCGACGAGGCACCGGGCCGGCGGAGCCGATCCGACGAGGGCGGGACGGCCGGCCAGCCGACGGTCCCGCCGGCGCCGGGCGACCGGCCCCGGGGCGACCGTCCGGAGCGCCCGGCCGACTGGCTGCGCCAGGCCGGGCGCACCTCGCACACCGACCCCGCCCTGCGGGTGCTGAACCGGTCGACCCCGCCGGCCGGCCGGCCGGCGGGGTCGGCGGCGGCCACCCCGGCCTCCCCGACCCGTCGGGGTGGCCCGGAGACGACAGGCGTCCCCGTCGGGCCGTCCTGGCCCGACCAGCCCGGCCCGACCCGGGCGACGGACCGGCCGAACCCGCCCGAGGGGGCTCCCGGCCGGCCGACCGGCCCCGGGCCGCAGGGGCCCGACCGTCCCGCCCGGGGTACCCACTCCGGTTCCGGTCCGTCACCGGAGCCGACCCGGGGACAGCGTCCCGGTGCCGCCGGAGCGGTGCCGGGGGATCACCGGGCCGGTGGCCCGTCTCCGGTACCCGGCAGCGCGCCGGTGCCGGGTGGCCCGCGTGCCCACGGCCCCGGCGGTCCTGACGGCCCCGGCCTCCCCGGGGGCCGGGGCACCCCGTCCGGTGGGCCCCGGACCGGTGCCACCGCGGCCGTGCCGGTGCCCGGCGTCGCGTCGGTCGCCGACGGCCCGCGTGCGGCGGCGTCCCCACCGGTGGCCCGCCCGGCCGGTGCCACCGGTCCGGACGCCGCGGCACCCACCTCCGGTGCTCCCCGGGTCGGTGTCCCGGTCCCGAACGCCCCCCGCCCGGCCGGGCCTCCCGGTGGCGGCCCCCGCCCCGATGTCCCGGGCCCGGGCGGCCCGCGGCTCGGCGAGCCCGATCCCCGGGCCCCGCGCCCCGGTGCCCCGTCGCGCGGCACCGCCCGCCCGGACACCCCGGCCACCGGCACCGCCCGTCCGGCCACCGGGGTGGCCCGTCCGGACGGCCCGGCCGCCGGTAGCGCGCGCCCGGTCACCGGCGTGGCACGTCCGGCCGCGGGTACCGCGCGTGTGGACGGCCCGGCCGGTCCGGCCGCCGGCACCGTGCGTCCGGGCGGCCCCGCCACCGGCACCGCGCGTCCACCCGTACCCGCCGACGACCCGCGTCGTGTGGCGGGACCGGAGGGTGGCCGACGGCCCGGACCTGCCGCCGATGCCGCCCCCCGGCCCGCCGGTGCGGGCGGGGTCGTCGCGGCGGCGGCGGTGGCCCGGGCCACCGCCCCGGGCGTACGGCCGGAGGAGTCCGTCGGCCGGGCGGCTCCGCCGGTGCGTCCCGCCGACCGGGCGGAGGCGGCGGGTTCCGCCGCCGTGCCACCCGCCGCCGGCCGGGTCGACGGGCCGGGTGTGGCCCGGGTGACCTCCCCGCAGGAGGCCCGGTCCGATTCCGACGGTCCGTCCGGCGGGCCGTTGCGCCCGGCCACCGGGGGCGACGCATCCGACGTCGACCCCGACGCGCCGACCGGCACCGAGCCGCGACGCCGGTCGGGGGAACGGCGTCGGCTGCGGCTGGGAGTCCTGGTGCTGGTCAGCGTGGTGCTCCTCGGGGCGCTCCCGCTCTATTTCGGGATGCGCACGTTGAGCCGGGATCCGGTCTTCGACACCCTCGACGAGTTGGGTGTGCCCGGCTGGGCGACGGCGAAGACGGTGGACAACGTCAGCGGCAGCCGCTGGTGTCTGCAGGACTGCCGGTTGCGGGAGCGCACCGTGGAGTCCGACCGGGCACCGGAGGAGACCGCCCGGGTCTACGAGCAGGCCCTGCGGACGGAGGGCTGGCGGCGGTGGGAGGTCACCCGCTGCCCGGAGCAGCCGGCCAAGGGCAGCTACACCTGCTGGCGGCGCGACGAGTTGACCCTCGACCTGTGGGTGCGGGAGCCGACCTGCGCGGCACCACAGGCGAGCGGTGACCCGGCGGTGCCGCCGGCCACCCCGGTCCCCCCCGCGGCGGGGGAGTGCACCGGCTCGTTGGTCTCGGTGAAGGTCCGTAACGCGATCGACGACGAGCGGACCCGGCCACAGCCGAGCACCGACCCGTCACTGACCGGTGAGGACCCGTTCCCGACGATTACCGATGATCCGCTCGGCGATCTGACACGCTCACCATCCTGAGCCGGTTTCCATCACGGACGGTAGGGTCTGGGGCTGGCAGGCCCGCCTGCTCCCGATGACCCCGTGCGGGTCACGCCGTGACGGCGGGGATCCGGGTCGCGTGTTCCGGGGCGTCGGGCCCCGGAACCCTGCTTGAGGAGGACTTGCGTGGATGGTGGACAGATCGCTGCGCTGATCGCGGCCGGCGCGTTCCTGATGCTGGTGCTCGTGCTGGCGGTGCCGATCCTGCGGCTGCGGCACACCGTGGACGCGACGACCCGGATGATCAACGACCTCAACGAGCAGACCGCTCCGCTGCTGGGGGACGTGAACACCACGGTGAAGAACGTCAACGTCGCCCTGGAGCAGGTGCAGACCTCCCTCGACGGGGTGAACCTCCAGCTCGCCAAGGTCGACACGATGACCAGCCACGCGCAGAACGTCACCGCCAACGTGGCGAACCTGGCCACCGTCGTCTCGGCCGCCGCGGCGAACCCGCTGGTGAAGGTGGCGGCCTTCGGGTACGGCGTCCGCCGGGCCGCGTCGGCGCGGCGGACCGCGGAGACCGAGCGTGAGGTGCGCGACACCATCAAGCAGCAGCGTCGGGCCGCCCGGCGCGGCAACCGCTGACCCCGGGCCGGCGGCGCACAGGAGGATAGGGACATGAGGCGACTTTTCTGGCTCGGTATCGGGCTGGCCGTGGGCGTGGTGGTGGTCCGCAAGGCCACCCGGACGGCCCAGGCGTACACCCCGGCGGGCATCGCCAGTGGGCTGTCCGAATCCGCTGGCGGTCTGGTCGAGTCGCTGCGTAACTTCGTGGAGGACGTACGGATCGGGATGGCCGAGCGCGAGCAGGAGATCCACGAGGCGTTCGCCCGGGGTGAGGCGTTCGACGACCAGTTCGCCGAGCTGCGGGAGGACCCGCGTATCGGTGACCGAGAGATCTTTCCGGAGGAACCCCAGCGATGAAGACGGCGGAGATCAAGCGGCGGTACCTCGCCCACTTCGAGGCGAACGGGCACACCGTGGTGCCGTCCGCTCCGCTGCCCGCCATCAGCGATCCGAACCTGCTGTTCGTCAACGCCGGCATGGTGCAGTTCGTCCCGTACTTCCTGGGGCAGCAGACCCCGGCGTACCGGCGGGCGGTGAGCGTGCAGAAGTGCCTGCGCACGCCGGACATCGACGAGGTCGGCAAGACCAGCCGGCACGGCACGTTCTTCCAGATGAACGGCAACTTCTCCTTCGGTGACTACTTCAAGGCCGGGGCGATCCCGCTGGCCTGGGACCTGGTCACCAAGTCGGTCGCCGAGGGCGGCTACGGGCTGGACGGCGAGCGGGTCTGGCCGACGGTCTACCTCGACGACGACGAGGCGTTCGAGATCTGGCGGTCGGTGGGGGTGCCGGCCGAGCGGATCGTGCGCCGGGGCAAGGCGGACAACTTCTGGTCGATGGGCATTCCCGGCCCGTGCGGCCCGTGCTCGGAGCTGTTCTACGACCGGGGCCCGGAGTACGGCCGCGAGGGTGGCCCGGCGGTCGACGAGGACCGCTACATGGAGTTCTGGAACCTGGTCTTCATGCAGTACGAGCGGGGTCCGGGCAGCGGGAAGGAGGACTTCCCGATCCTGGGCGACCTGCCGGCGCAGAACATCGACACCGGCATGGGCCTGGAGCGGATGGCCTCGATCCTGCAGGGCGTGGACAACCTCTACGAGATCGACGAGGTGCGGCCGATCCTGGACCGGGCGGCGGAGCTGACCGGCAAGCGGTACGGCGCGCACTCCGGGCACGTGGCGAGCGAGTCGCACCCGGACGACGTACGGCTGCGGGTGGTCGCCGACCACGTGCGGACCGCGCTGATGCTGATCGGCGACGGGGTGACCCCGAGCAACGAGGGGCGCGGCTACGTGCTGCGCCGGATCATGCGGCGGGCGATCCGGGCGGTGCGGTTGCTGGGCTGGCAGGAGCGGGCGTTGCCGGAGCTGCTGCCGGTGGCCCGGGACTGCATGTCCCCGTCGTACCCGGAGCTTTCGGAGGAGTTCGACCGGATCTCCCAGTACGCCTACGCCGAGGAGGACGCGTTCCTGTCCACGCTGCGGGCGGGCACGACGATCCTGGACACGGCGATCGCGGAGACCCGGTCGGCGGGGAAGCCGGCCCTGTCCGGGGAGAAGGCGTTCCAGCTGCACGACACGTACGGCTTCCCGATCGACCTGACCCTGGAGATCGCGGCCGAGCAGGGCCTGCAGGTCGACGCGGAGGGCTTCCGTCGGCTGATGGCCGACCAGCGCAGCCGGGCGAAGGCCGACGCGCAGGCCCGCAAGACCGGGCACACCGACGTGTCGGCGTACCGGTCGGTGCGCGACGACGGCGGTGAGGTGGAGTTCACCGGCTACACCGAGTTGCAGCGGGAGTCCCGGGTGCGGGCGCTGCTGCGCGGTGGCGCGACGGTGGGCGCGGCGGTCGAGGGGGAGACGGTCGAGCTGGTGCTCGACACCACCCCGTTCTATGCCGAGGGCGGCGGTCAGCAGCCCGACCAGGGGCTGATCACGGTCGGCGCCGGCCAGGTCGAGGTCTTCGACGTGCAGCAGCCGGTGCCGGGGCTGATCGTGCACCGGGCGAAGGTGGTCCGGGGCGAGGTGCGGGCCGGCGAGACCGGTTACGCCGAGATCGACGTGACCCGCCGCCGGGCGATCTCCCGGTCGCACACGGCGACCCACCTGGTGCACCAGACGATGCGCAACTTCCTCGGCGAGTCGGCGACCCAGGCGGGTTCGTTGAACGCGCCGGGCCGGCTGCGGTTCGACTTCAACACCCCGACGGGGGTGTCGCCGAGCGTGCTGCACGACGTGGAGCAGCAGGTCAACGAGGTGCTGTTGGCGGATCTGGAGGTCAACGCCTTCATCACCACCCAGCAGGAGGCGCGGCGGATCGGCGCGATGGCGCTGTTCGGCGAGAAGTACGGCGAGCGGGTCCGGGTCGTCGAGGTCGGTGACTACGCCCGGGAGCTGTGCGGCGGCACCCACGTGGCCCGGTCGGCCCAGCTCGGCCTGGTGAAGATCCTCTCCGAGGCGTCGGTGGGTTCCGGGGTGCGCCGGATCGAGGCGCTGGTCGGGATGGACGCGTTCGGCTTCCTGGCCCGTGAGCACCTGCTGGTGTCCCGGCTGGCGGAGCTGTTCCGGGTGCCCGGTGAGCAGGTCGCCGACCGGGTGGAGCAGACCGTCACCCAGCTGCGTGACGCCGAGAAGGAGCTGGAGAAGCTCCGCGCCCAGCTGGTGCTGGGCGGGGCGGCGGCGTTGGCCGGGCAGGCGAAGGACGTCCGGGGGGTGGCGTACGTCGGCACCGAGGCGCCGGAGGGCGCGGCCGGCAACGACGTGCGGACCCTGGCCCAGGAGATCCGCGGCAAGATCGATCCGGCGCGGCCGGCCGTGGTGGCGGTGGCGGCCCGATCGAACGGCAAGGCCTCCCTGGTGGTGGCCGTGAACGCGGCGGCCCGTGGGCGTGGCCTGGCGGCGAACGACCTGGTCAAGGCGGCCTTCTCCGGGCGTGGCGGAGGCAGCCCGGACGTGGCGCAGGGCGGTGGCCTGCCCGCCGCCGAGGCACCGAACCTGCTGCTCACGGTCGAGAAGACGATCGCCGACGCGTGACGGAACAGCACCCGAGCCAGGGCGGACCCGAGCTGGTCCGCCCTGGCTCGTCACCGGGGAGGGTGACCATCTGTGAGTGAGTCGTCCCGTGGGGTCCGGTTGGGCGTCGACGTCGGGCAGGTCCGGGTGGGGGTGGCCCGGTCCGATCCGCACGGCATCCTGGCCACTCCGCTGGTCACGCTGGCCCGGGACCTGACCACCGGACCGGACGCGGTGCCCAGCGACCTCGCCCAGCTCGCGCAGCTTGTCGTCGAGCACGAGGCCGTCGAGGTCGTCGTCGGCCTGCCGGTCAACCTGGCCGGTCGGCACGGCCCGGCCGCCCAGCACGTGTTGGCGTACGCGGGCCGGTTGACCGGGGTGATCGCCCCGGTTCCGGTGACCCTCACCGACGAGAGGATGTCAACTGTCGTCGCGTCTCGTAGGCTTGCCGAGCGTGGCGTCCGGGGAAAGCGCCAACGTGCGGTGGTGGATCAGGCCGCCGCGGTCGAGATCCTGCAGAGCTGGCTGGAAGCGCAGCGGAGGCGGACGGAATGATCGACGATCTGGACCTCGGGTTCGACGAGCAGGAGAGGGGGGAGAAGGGCCGGCACCGGCGCGGCTTCGTCAACCGGCGCAACGGCACGTCGGGTGGCCGCAAGTCGGGCGGCGGGCTCGGAAAGACCATCTTCGCCCTGTTCATGGCCCTGGTGCTGCTGGGTGGCATCGGCGGTGGGGCCTTCTACGGCTTCGACCGGATCCGTAACCACTTCATCACCCCGGACTTCGACGGGCCGGGCAGCGGTGAGGCGCTGGTCGACGTCAAGCAGGGCGACACCGCCACCGACATCGGCAACTCCCTGTACGACGCCGGTGTGGTCAAGAGCACCAAGGCCTTCGTCGAGGCGGCCGACGACAACGCGCTCAGCAAGAACATCCAGGTCGGCCGGTACAAGGTCAAGAAGGAGATGCGCGCCACCGACGCGCTCGCCCTGCTGCTGGACCCGAAGAGCCGGGTGGTCAACGGGGTCACCATTCCCGAGGGCATGATCACGCTGGCCATCTACGACCTGCTGGCCAAGGAGACCAAGATTCCGGTCGCCGAGTTCAAGGCCGCCGCGAAGGACCCGGTCAAGTTGGGCGTGCCGGAGTTCTGGTTCAACCGCAAGGACGGCAAGAAGGGGCCGCGCAGCCTGGAGGGCTTCCTCTTCCCGGCCACCTACGAGCTGCCGCCGAAGGCGACCGCCCCGCAGATCCTGTCGCTGATGGTGGACAAGTTCCTCGACGTGACCGGGGGGATGAAGTTCGTCGAGACGGTCGAGGCCGACCGGGGCATCTCGCCGTACGAGGCGTTGATCACCGCGTCGATCGCGCAGGCCGAGTCGGTCAACCACGAGGACATGCCGAAGGTGGCCCGGGTGATCTACAACCGGGTCTACACCGACCGCTACCACTGCAAGTGCCTGGAGATCGACAGCGCGATCAACTACTGGCTGCGGTTGCAGGGCAAGAACCCTAAGGATTCCGACATCCTCAAGCAGTCCGAGCTGAACGACCCGAGGAACCCGTACCGGACGCACGGCGCGGACGGCCTGACCATCACCCCGATCAGCAACCCCGGCGAGGACGCGCTCAAGGGCGCGATGAGCCCGCCCAACGGCACCTGGGTCTACTTCATGACCATCGACAAGAAGGGCACCATGGGCTACGGCACCACCGATGCCGACTTCCGCGAGCTGCAGCGCAAGATGTGCACCAACGGCGTGCTGAGCGGCGAGAACTGCCGGTGAGGGCGGCGGTGCTCGGCCAGCCGATCGCGCACTCCCTCTCCCCGGTGATCCACAACGCGGGTTACGCCGCCGCCGGGCTCGACGGCTGGTCGTACACCCGGATCGAGTGCGGGGCGCAGGAGCTGCCGGCGCTGGTCACCGGCCTGGGCCCGGAGTGGGCCGGGCTGTCGGTGACCATGCCGGGCAAGGAGGCGGCGCTCGCGGTGGCCGCCACCGCGTCGCCGGTCGCCGCCGCCGTCGGCGCGGCCAACACGCTGGTCCGTCGTCCCGACGGCTCGTGGTACGCCGACAACACCGACGTCACCGGCATGGTGGACGTGCTGACCGAGGCCGGGGTGCGCCCCGGTGCCACGGTGACGGTGCTCGGCGCCGGCGGCACCGCCCGTGCCGCCCTGGCCGCCGCCGCCCGGCTCGGCGCGACCACGGTGACCGTGGTGGCCCGGCGCGCGGAGGCGGTGGCGCAGTTGCGGCCGGTGGCGTCGGCGGTCGGGGTGGAGCTGGTGCCGGCCGCCTGGTCCGACGCCGCCGCGCACACCGGGGCCGACCTGGTCGTCTCCACCGTGCCCAAGGGGGTGGCCGACCCGCTCGCGGCCGGGGTCGACTGGGGACCGTCCACGGTGCTCTTCGACGCCCTGTACGACCCGTGGCCGACCCCGCTGGCGGCCTCGGCGCAGGCCGCCGGCCGGCGGGTGGTCTCCGGGCTGGATCTGCTGCTGGCCCAGGCCGTCGGCCAGTTCTCCCAGTTCACCGGGGTGCCGGCGCCGGTCGACGCGATGCGGGCGGCGTTGGCGGCGGCCCGCGGCTGACCCACCGGCAGCCGGTCGTCACCGCATCGCCGACTTTCCGGTCAATCAGGCGTAACCTCGCCGAAGCGGCATTCGTTTGCTGGCCTGCCGAAAAGCAACCCCTGTTCTCTTATTCTTTGGTTAAGTCGTGTCGCCACTCTGATTTCCGACCTGCCATATCCAGCCGTGGTGGATACGCTGCTGCCGGTAATCGTCGCCCACCCGGGGAGTGTTCCTTGAGCCGGCACGGAATCCACCGCGCACTTCCGGCCATCAGCGGTCGACGCAAGGCGGTCGTCCTCAGTGTCCTGAGCGTCACCGCAGTCGGCGGCATCACGGCCACGATGATGCCGTTGATCGCCGCCGAGGTGCCACCGATCACGCTCTCCGCCGTCGCGGACACCACTGTCACCCAGGTGCCGCAGGACGGCGACAACGGGGTCAAGACCACCCTGGCGAGCTGCCCGCAGCTGTGCGACGGCAACCGCAACGGCCAGCGCGACGCGGTGCTGGAGTTCCAGGTGCGGGGCCTGCCCGCCGACGCGGTCGACGTCAAGGCGTCGCTGCGGGTGTACGCGTGGCAGCAGTTCTCGTCCCGGGTGCGGGCCCACGCCGCCCAGGGCACCGCCGTCGGCGCCGGCCAATGGGCCTACCGACCCGCCCTCGGCCCGGTGCTCTCGGCCGTCGACCGGGTCGCCCAGGGCTACAACGAGTGGGACGTCTCCGCCGCCGTCAAGGGCAACGGCCCGGTCACCTTCGCGTTGACCCAGGAGAACTGGAACACCCGGATCTACTGGGCCTCGCGGGAGAACGCCAAGGCCGCCATCCGACCGAGCCTGGTGCTGACCTACCAGCGCAGCGACCGGACGCCGACCCGGCCGCCGGCCACCACGGCGGCACCGACCACCGCCGCCCCGTCACCGACGCGGACGTCACCGTCGCCGTCGCCGAAGCCGACGCGGACGGTCAGCCCGCCCGCGCCGACCACGGCCCCTCCGCGCCCGACGCCGACCGTGCGCCCCGGCACCGACGTGCCCGGCTGGCGGCTGGTCTGGTCCGACGAGTTCACCGGGCCCACGGTCGACCTCAAGCGGTGGAACCTGCGCGACAACGAGGGCCGCGACATCGACAAGGGCTGCAACGTCGACGACCCGGACAACACCTTCGTCGCCGACGGGGTGCTGACCCTGCGCGCCCAGCGGGAGACCGCGGTGTGCAGCTCGCAGACCCGGCAGTACACCCAGAGTTACCTGGACACCATCGGCAAGGCGTCGTTCACCTACGGCCGGTTCGAGATGCGGGCGAAGTCGCCCAACGGGCCGACCGACTCCAAGGGGCTCTGGCCGGCGTTCTGGTTGCGTCCCGACGACGGCGGCAAGGGCGAGATCGACGTGGTGGAGCTGCCCGGCGGGTCGTCCCTGCACGGGGCCGCCACCCAGGCGATCTTCTACGACTACACGCCGGTCAAGCAGGACCAACGGTGGGACTTCCCGACCGGCTACCCGGGTGACGGCTTCCACACGTACACCACGGAGTGGGAGCCGGGGGTGATCCGCTGGTACATCGACGGCCGTCAGGTCTGGCAGCGGGACCGCAGCACCACCCCGTGGTTCGACGAGGCGTTCAACAAGCCGTTCAACCTGCGGCTGAACTTCCAGGTCGGTGGCTGGCTGGGTGACCCCGACGCGGCCACCCGCTTCCCGGCCGACTTCCGGGTCGACTACGTCCGCGTCTGGCAGCGCTGAGCCGCCCGGCACGGGATACGCCGCCCGGTGGGTCACGGCCCGCCGGGCGGCGGCTTGTCCGCTGGTCCTATCGTGGCCGCGAGCGCGCGGCGGTCGGGCGGGACGGGTGGAGGGCATGACGGTGGCGACGGATCCACGGACCCGGCAGGACGGCATGGGCTGGGTGACCCGGGCCATCTTCGGTGACCCCCGGCTCTGGCTCGGCATGCCGCCCGACCCGGTGCCCGCCACCCACCGCCCGGTCGTCCGGTACGCCGTGGTGCCCTCGGTGGAGCGGGCCAGGTTCCTGCTCCCGCTCGTCTCCCGTCGGGTCGGCGCGGCGTCGACGCTGGCGTACAACGCGCTGCGTCCGCCCCGGGTGCGGGCCAACCGGCTGGCCGTCGGGATGCTGGCCGGGCTCGGGGCGACCGGGCTGGCCCGGATGCCGGTGCTGACCGTGGCGGTGCCCACCGACGCCGACCCGGCCGAGCTGCTGCTCGCCGAGCACCTGGGTCGGCTGGCGGGCCGACCGCTGCACGCCGCGATCGGCATCCGGCCGCCGGACCCGCACCACAAGCCGACGTTGCAGCTCTTCGACGACCGGGGCGTCGCCCGGGCGTACGCGAAGATCGGGTGGAACGACGCGACCCGGGCGATGGTGCGCGCGGAGGCCGCCGCGCTGCGGGATCTGCCCCGCGACGGCGGTGACTTCCCGGACGTGCCCCGGCTGCTGGACGAGGTGGGTTGGGGTGACCTGGCGGTGACCCTGGTCGAGCCGATGCCGGCCCGGGTGCGCCGCCCCCGCCATCCGCTGCGCCCGGAGGTGACCGCGATGCTGGCGGTGGCCCGGCGCGGTGGCCCGCCGTCGACACCCCGGCCGCTGCGCGGTTCGGCGTTCCTGGCCGACCTGACCGCGCGGGCCGCGACCGCCGGTGGTCCGGTGGTCGGGGCGCTGGCGGCCCTGGCCGCCCGCGACGGCGACCGGCCGGTGGAGTTCGGCCACTGGCACGGCGACTGGGTGCCGTGGAACCTCGGCCGGCACCGGGGCCGGTTGGTCGTCTGGGACTGGGAGAACAGCGGCGCCGACCGGCCGCTCGGGTTCGATCTCGCCCACCACGGGTTCCAGAGCGCCCTGTCGCTGGGTGGCCGGGACGTGGCGGGGGCGACCGGGGAGATGGTCGAGCTGTTGGGCCGGCACGGTGCGGCGTTCGGCCTGGACCCGGCGGGGTGTCAGTTCGTCGCCGACGCATATCTCGTCGAGCTGTGGTTGCGGACGGCGGAACTGGCCGCCGGCGGTGGTGGCTGGAGTGCGAAGTTGCACCCCGCGCTGCTGCACACGCTCGCCGACCGGCTGGGCACGCCCCGCCCCTGACCGGCGGTTTCCCGTGGGCTGGGACAAGTGTCGGGGTCCCGACCGGAAAAACGGCGAAAAGCCCACACTGCCGTCACCGCCGCTACCGAAGCCGCCTCACGTTCCACTAGGGTGGCCCCACTCGACGACTACCGGCCGGTGACGGCGTGGTCGGTCCGGCCCGGGACGACGTGGGGACCTCGTCCGGGGCACAGGTGTGGGGGAGGCCCGGCCGACGGCCGGCACAATCAGGGAGCACGATGGGATCGTCACGTGTCATTCAGCCCGGGGTGGACCACGCCCCGGCCACCGGCCGTGCGAGCGGTGGTGACCCCCGGTGACCATCGTCTACCTGCTGGCCGTGCTGGCGGTGCTGGTGCCGCTGCTGGTCGTTCCGGTGCTGGCGTCGCGCTGGATGTCGGCCGTCGCCACCGGCCGGACGGCCGAACGGTTCCGGATCGCCCTGGCCGGGCTGACCGCCGCGTTCGGCCGGGTGGGCGCGGCCGTGGTGGTGCTGCTGGCCGGGTGCGCGGCGGTCGTCGCCGTGTGCTGGCCGGTCGGTGAGGCGATCTCCCGGCTCGAACCCCACGTCGACCACCGGGTCTTCGACTACGTGCACGCCCACCGGGTCGGCTTCTGGGAGGACGTCAACCTGTTCATCTCCCCCATCGGCGACCGCTACCCGCTCAAGTGGGTGACCGTGGTGGCCGCGATCGGCTTCGCCATCGCCTGGCGTCGTCGCCGCTGGTGGATCCCGTTGGTGGCGATGCCGCTGCAGTTCGTCGTCGAGCAGTACACCCAGACGATCCTCGCGAAGGTCGTCGACCGGGGCCACCCGCCGACCGACCTGGGCACCTACCCCTCCGGCGGCTGCGGCCGGGTGCTGATGACCTTCGGCACCATCCTGGTGCTGGCCGCGCTGACCTGGCGGCTGCCGCGCCGGGTGCTGATCGGCCTGGTCACCGCCCTGGCCGTGCTGGCTTCGGTGGAGGGCTACACCCGCATCTACGCCGAGAAGCACTGGCTCACCGACGTGTTCGGCGGGTGGTTCTTCGGCACCCTGCTGACCGGTGTGATGGTGCTCGCCGTGCTGGTCGCCGACGGTCGGGTCCGCCGACCCGCCGCCCCGGCACCGACCACCACCACCGACGACGACCGGATGTTGACCGGCACCTGACCCGTACCCGTCCGGTGGGCGCGACCCGTTCCCGCGCCGTCCGGACCCGGCCCCCACCCCTCCTCGCACAGAAGTTGGGCCACCGACGTGACCACCCTCCTCGTCGCCTCCACCGGTGGGCACCTCGCCGAGCTGCACGACCTGCTGCCCCGGCTCGGGGTGCAGCACGACTGCGTCTGGGCGACGTTCGACTCCCCGCAGAGCCGGTCGCTGCTCGACGGGCACGAGGTCATCCACGTGCCCCCGGCGAGCACCCGCGACCCGGTGGGTGCGCTGCGCGACCTGCTGGCCGCCCGCCGGGTGCTCTGCGACGGGCGGTTCCGCCGGGTGATCAGCACCGGTGCCAGCGTCGCCATGTCGTTCTTCCTGCCCGCCGCCCGGCACGGCCTGGACTGCCACTACATCGAGAGCGCCACCCGCACCGTCGGCCCGTCGCTGACCGGCCGACTGGTCGCCCGGGTGCCCCGGACCCGGCTCTACACGCAGTACCCGGGCTGGGCGAACGGCCGGTGGCGCTACGGCGGTTCCATCTTCGACGGGTACGCCCCCGCGCCCGCCGCCCCGCGCCCGCTGTCCAAGATCGTGGTGACCCTCGGCACCCAGGACCGCTTCGGCTTCCCGCGGCTGCTGCAACGCCTGGTCGACGTGGTGCCCGCCGAGGCGGAGGTGCTCTGGCAGGTCGGCTCGACCCGGATCCCCCGGATGCCGGCCGGTGCCCGCCGGCAGGTGCCGTACGCCGAGATGCAGCAGGCCATGCGGGAGGCCGACGTGATCATCACCCACGCCGGGGTGGGGTCGGCGCTGGCCGCGATGCGCGCCGGCCACCGCGCCGTCTACGTGCCGCGCCGGGCCCGTCACGGTGAACACGTCGACGACCACCAGGTGGAGATGGCCCGGGAACTCGACCGACGCGGACTGGTGCTGGCCCGGGAGGCCGACGCGGTCACCACCGACGACCTGACCCGGGCAGCCGCCTGGACGGTGACCGCCACGGGTGTCGTCCCGGCGTTCCGGTGGGCGGAGGCGGCATGAGGCCGAGCGGGGTGGGGCGGCCCGGTGGTGGGCTCCGCCGGTCGATGCGCGATTCTCGTCCTGCGTGGGTCGTCCGGACGCGACCCGTACGACAGGACAGGGCCGAGCCGGTGGCCGACCGGACCGGTCGGTTGATGGTGGGAAATGTCCGGGCAGAGCAAGCTACGCACGATCTCACTTCATTTTTGGGGGCGCCAGTGCTTCACAGAACGTCTCGACCGGTGTGGCGGCGGTGGTTCGCCGTGCTCGCCGCACCGGTGCTCGCGGTCGGCCTCCTGGCCGCGCCCGCCCACGCGGCGGATCTCACCCCGGTAACCAGCACACTCACCTCGGCCAACCCGGCGGACAACATTCCGCACGCGCAGGACGGCGACACCAAGGCGTTCGCCGAGATCGGCAACACGGTCTACGTGGGCGGCTCCTTCACCTCGGTCAAGGCCGCCGGCGCCACCAGCTGGACCTCGCGCAACTACCTGTTCGCCTACGACCGGACCAGCGGCGCGCTCAAGGCCGACTTCAGCCCGACGCTCGACGGCGCGGTGCACGCCCTCGCCGCCAGCCCCGACGGCAAGCTGATCGTCGGTGGCGCGTTCAAGAACGTCAACGGGGTCAGCCGTAAGAACCTCGTCCAGCTCGACCCGGTGACCGGCGCGACGGTCGCCAGCTGGGTCGGCCGCAGCGACGGCGGCCTGGTCCGCCGTACCGTCGTGGTCGGCAACAAGCTCTACATCGCCGGCGCGTTCCACTGGGTCAACGGCACCGAGCACTCGCTGCTGGCCCGGCTCGACGCGACCACCGGCGCGATCGACCCGAGCTTCCAGATCGACGCCAGCGTCGCCCGCGCCAGCAGCGAGCTGGTCTGGGGCCTGGCCGTCGCCCCCGACGGCAAGACCCTGGTCGCGGTGGGCAACTTCACCGAGGTCAACGGCCAGCCCCGCAACCAGGTGGTGGTCGTCGACCTGGACGGCACCCCGACGGTCGCCAACTGGAGCACCCAGCGCTACGTGGCGCCCTGCTACAGCGGCTCGTTCCCGTTCTACGCCCGCGACGTCGACTTCTCCGACGACGGCACGTATTTCGTGATCATCGCTGACGGCGGCCGGGGCGACGGGGCGTACTGCGACGCCATCGCCCGGTTCGAGACCGCCGACCGGGGTACGGCCATGGACGCCACCTGGGTCAACTACACCGGCACCGACTCGGTGACCTCCGTCGAGGTGGCCGACAACGTGGTCTACGTCGGCGGTCACTTCCGCTGGCTGAGCAACGCCAACGGCAACGACTCGGCCGGCAGCGGCGCGATCAACCGGTTCGGGCTCGGCGCGCTGGACCCGATCAACGGCCTGCCGCTGGTCTGGAACCCGACCCGCTCGGGCGCCCCGGCGGGCACCACCACCTGGGGCCCGATCATGTGGGAGCTGTGGCGGGGCAGCACCGGCCTCTACGCCGGCTTCGACTCCGACGGCCTCGGCAACGAGTACCACGGGCGGCTGGGCCTGTTCCCGCTCGCCGGTGGCCGTACCGTCGCGGCGACCAACGCGCCGACGGCGTCCTCGGGCTACCTGTACGTCGGGACCGGCAACGGGCAGACCGCCAAGGTGTCGTTCAACGGCAGCACCGTGGGCACGCCGGTGGCCAGCGCGCAGGCGAACCTCACCGCGTCCGGCGCGTCCTTCTCGGTCGGCAACAAGCTCTACTGGTCGAAGACCGACCCGACCGCCGCCGGCGGCAGCTACCTGGGTGTGTCGATGTTCACCGGCGGCACGGTGGGCGCACCGTGGGTGAGCAGTGGCTACAACGACTGGTTCAACCCCGCCACGATGGCCGGCGCGTTCTACCTCGACGGTCGGATGTACTACACCAAGGCCGGTACCAACAAGCTGTTCTACCGGTACCTGGAGCCCGACGGCTACGTCGTCGGCTGCACCGAGTTCACCCTGCCCAGCGTGGGCCTGAACTGGGGCAACGTGCGGGGGATGGCCTGGGTCGACGGTAAGATCGTCTACGGCAACACCAACGGCTCCCTGCGGGCCGTGCCGTTCGACGAGACCGCCGTCGACGGTGCCGCCTCGGTGGAGATCGCACCGGCCGGCGGCGGCGTGGACTGGTCGAGCAAGACGCTGTTCTTCGCCACCTCCTGAGCCGCACCTGTCACGGGCGGTCCGCCGGCGTCCCGGACACCGGCGGACCGCCCGTTGCGCAAGGGGACCGGTCGGCTGTCGACCACAGGTGAACGGTCGGCGACAATGGGACAACCAGCGGCTCGCCCCGGGGCCGTCGTCGGCCCGCGCCGACCTGCCCACCCCTCGCATCGCAAGAGGACCTGACTGATGGATGTGACCGACGTCACTCCCGCCCGGCAGCGCCCGGTCGGCCTGGCCGAGTTGGCCCGCATTCCGCTGCGCCGGTGGCGCACGGTGCTCGCCGCCACCGGGCTGGTGATGTTACTGGTGGCCGCCTACCTGCTGGTCTTCCCTGCCACCTACACCGCCACCACGGCCGTGGTGGTGCGCCCGGTGGTCACCGACCCGTTCTCGGTGCCCTCCGGTGGCGCCGACCGGGCGGTCAACATGACCGCCGAGAGCGGGATCGCCACCAGCAACGACGTCATCGACAAGGTCGCCTCGATCACCGGCCGGGACACCACCGCCGTGGCCGACTCGCTCACCGTGGAGACGCCGGTCGGCGGGCAGGTGATGCGGTTCAGCTACGCCGGGCACAGCGAGACCGAGGCGGTCAACGGTGCCAACGGCGCCGCCGAGTCGTACCTCGAACTGCGCAAGGGCATGTACGAGAACCAGCGCGCCGCGGTGCTCAAGTCGTACGACGAGACCATCGCCCTGGTCACCAGCCAGCGCACCACCACCCAGCGGTCGTTGCCGGCCAACCAGGGCTCGTCCAGCCCGTCGCCGCGTACCAGCGCCCTGCTCGACCAGCTACGGGCCCTCAACGACCAGCTCGCCACCCTCGCCGAGCAGCGTTCCAAGATCGCCTCGGCGGACCTGAGCCCCGGTTCGGTCACCAGCGCCGCCCGCGCACCCGTCCCGTCGAGCCGGGACGCCGCCCCGCTGATCCTGGTCGCCGGGCTCCTCGGCGGCCTGCTCGTCGGCGGGCTGGTCGCCTTCGTCCGGGAATCCATGGACCGCCGGGTCCGCACCGCCGGTGAGGCCTCCGCGCTGGTCGGTGCCCCGCTGCTGGGCACCGTCGGACGGGACCGCTCGGGTCGGCTCTCCGACACCGACCTGCGCTACCTGGTGCTGGCCCTGGGCCGCTGGGTGGACGGGCCGGCACCGCTGCCCCTGGTCCTACTCTCCAGCGCCGCCGACGAGCAGCGGGAACAGGTCACCGCCGGGGTCGCCGCGGCGCTGGCCCAGTCCGGGCACGAGGTACGCCTGGGCGTCGCCCCGGAGAGCCAGGAACGCATCCGGGCGCTGCTCACCGACGCGCAGCGCCGGCACCCGGCCGTCGAGCAGACCCGGCCCCGGGTGCCCCGCCCCCGGCCGATGCCCAGCAGCGTCCCGGCCCCGGCCACCACCCCGGCCACCGGCGGCAACCCGGAGGACACCATGGTCATCCCGCCGGTCCGCAAGCCCCGGCCGTTCCCCACCGACGACCCGAAGAACGGTGGCGTCTACCGCTCCACCACCACCTCGGCGGACAAGACCGAGATCATTCCCCGGGTGCTGCCCAAGGAGGCCCCCGCCGCCGACGGTGAGCAGGTTCGCATCGGTGCCGGCGCGGTACGCCTGGTCCCGCTGGAGGCCCCGGTGGCCGCCGGGGTCACCGTGATCGACGCCCCACCCGCCCTGCACGACGAACGGGGTGTCCGGGCCGCCCGGGAGGGACGGGCCGTGCTGGTCGCCGCCCGCGACAAGACCCGCACCGGCCGGCTGGGTCAACTGGTGGACCGGCTGCGCTCGGTGGGCGTCGAACCGGTCGGGTTCGTGGTGACGGGAGAGAAGCGTGACTGAGCCGACCACCACCGCGTACCCGCCGGTGACCGTGGTGATCGCCACCCGGGATCGGCCCGGCCTGCTGGAACGGGCCGTGCGCGCGGTGCTCGACCAGGACTACCCCGGGCCGGTGGAGTGCGTCGTCGTCTACGACCACACCGACCTGCGGGAACTGCACGTCGACGTGCCGGCCGGGCGCACCCTGCGGTACGTCCACAACACCCACCGGCGGGGGCTGCCCGGCGGCCGGAACACCGGCTTCGACACCGCCACCGCCGACCTGATCGCCTTCTGCGACGACGACGACCACTGGCTGCCGGCGAAGCTGCGCCGGCAGGTGGAGCTGCTGGCGCAGCGGCCCGACGCCGCCGCCGCGAGCTGCGGCATCCGGCTGGAAGGGCCGGGCATCGCCAAGGAACGGCAGCTCGACCGGGCCGAGGTCGGCCTGCCCGACTTCGTCGAGGACCGGATCATGGAGGTGCACTCCAGCACCATCCTCATCCGGCGCACCACCTGGGAGGCCATCGGCCCGGTCGACGAGGAACTGCCCGGCGGCTACGGCGAGGACTACGAGTGGCTGCTGCGCATCGCCGGGCACGGCCCGGTGGTGATCGTGCCCGAGGTGCTGGTGGTGGTCGACTGGCACGGCGGGTCGTTCTTCTTCGGCCGCTGGGCGACCATCGTCGAGGCCACCCGCTACCTGCTCGACAAGCACCCCGAGCTGGCCGGCAGCCGTACCGGGCTGGCCCGGCTGCACGGACAGATCGCGTTCGCCCTCGCCTCCGGCCGGCGGCGCGGCGAAGCGGTGCGGGAACTCGGCCGGGTTATCCGGCTCAACCCCCGGGAGAAGCGGGTGCTGGTGACCGTCCCGGTGGTGCTCGGGCTGCTGTCGGGGGAGCGGGTGCTGCAGCTCGCCCAGCGCCGGGGCCGGGGTGTCTGACCGGCGGGTGCCCGGATCACTCGCCGGGCCGCCGCCGCTGCCCACCTGGCCGCTACTGGCCATGTTCGGGCTGGTCCCGCTCTGGTGGATGCTCGGCGGCTTCTACCTGGGCTGGTCGGTGTTCGGGGTGGTGCTGCTGGGCCTGATGGTCACCCGGGGTCGGGTGGCGCTGCCCGCCGGCACCGCCTGCTGGCTGGTGCTGCTCGCCCTGGTGCTGCTCAGCTTCACCCGGCTCGAGCGGGCCACCGCCTACCTCACCTCCGGGCTGCGCTTCGGCTTCATGCTGACCGCGCTGATCGTCTGCGTCTACGTCTACAACCTGGTCCGCGACGGCGTCCCCTGGGAGCAGGTGCTCCGCCCGCTCGGCTGGTACTGGCTGGGCGTGGTCGCCCTCGGCTGGCTGGCCGTGCTGGCACCCAGGTTCCAGCTCACCACCCCGGTGGAGATGCTGCTGCCGGGCAGCATGTCGGGGGAGCGGTTCATCCAGGCGCTGACCCACGTGCGGGCCAACGAGTTCAACCCGGTCTCCCGGGCCCCGATCTACCGGACCGCCGCGCCCTACCCGTACACCAACAACTGGGGTACGGCGTACGCGCTGCTGGTGCCGTGCGTGCTGGCGTACCTGACCTCGGTGCGTACCGGCAAGTTCCGGGTGGCGCTGCTGGTGTCGTTGCCGCTGTCGATGGTGCCGGCGTTCATGACCCTCAACCGGGGCATGTTCCTCGGCCTCGGTGCCGGGCTGACCTACCTGGGCCTGCGGGCGCTGGTACGCGGCAACGCCAAGCTGATCGCCTCGATCGGTGGACTGGTGCTGCTCGTCTGGGTGGTCAGCCTGGTGGTGCCCGTGCAGGAACTGATCGACAACCGGGTCAGCAGCACCGACACCAACGTCGACCGGATGGACCTCTACGTCCGTACCCTCCAGGCCGTCGAGCGCTCGCCCCTGCTCGGGTACGGCGCACCGAACAGCGTCGACACCACGCTCGCCGAGGAACCCCTGGGCACCCAGGGGATGATCTGGCAGGTGCTCTACAGCCACGGCATCCCGGCCCTGATCGCCTTCCTGGGCTGGCTGGCGCTGATCGCCAAGCGGCTGGCCGGCGCGGTCTCCCCGGCCGGGCAGTGGCTGAGCACCATCCCGGTGATCGCCCTGGTGGTGATCCCGGTGTACGCCTACATCGACCCGAACATGTCGGTCATCTTCTTCGCCGTCGGGGCCGGACTGGCGGCGGTCAGCGGGCCGGTGAACCGCACGGTCACCCTCGCGCCCGGGGTCGTCGACGCCCGCACGTCCCGCGCCGCGACGGCCGGCGCCGGCATGCCGTCCTCGCCTGCCGGCACCGTGGCGTCCGGCAGCACGGCGTCCGGCGGTACGGCGTCCGGCAGCACGGCGTCCGGCGGTACGGCGTCCGGCGGTACGGCGACCGGCCGTGCGGCCCCGGGCGGTGCGGCCACGGCGACCGGAACGGCTGCCGTGCCGGCCCGGGCGTCGGCCACCGTCCCGACCCCGCCGACCCGGGCCGCCGCCACCGTGCCACCCCGGTCGACCCGGGCCACCGCTGCCGCGCCACCCCCCGCTTCGCCCGCGCCGGCACCCGGTGCCCCGCCCCGATCCCCGACTCCACCTGTGGCGGCGTCCCCGGTCCCGCCCCGCGTCCCGGTGTCGCCCGTGACGGCAACCCCGGCCCCGCCCCTCGCCCCGGATTCGCCGGTGAGGGCAAACCCGGTCCCGCCGGCAACTCCGGCCCCACCTGCGGCGGCATCCACGCCCGCACCCCGACCCCCGGCGTCGTCCGCGACGACGTCCCCGGCCGCGCCCCCGGTCCCGCCGTCGGCTCCGGGCCGGCCAGCGGCCCCGTCTCCGGTTCCGTCCTGGCCCCCGGCTCAGGCCCCGGCCCGCCCCTGCGCACCCGCCCCGGCGTCGAGCCGGGGAGCGTCGCCGACCCCGCCTCCGGTCGCGCCCCCGCCCCCGACAGCCGGGCAGGTTCCCGACCCGATGCCCCGCCGGACCGCGATCCCCCTTCCCGGGCCGGCCCGACCGCCGGTTCCCGACCAGCCGTCGTCCCCGACCGCCTCTGCGACGCCGTCCCCCGCGCCGTCTCCGACGGCCGCCCCGGCTGCCCGGCCGGCCCCGGCCCGGATCGTGTCTCCGGCTCCGGCTCCGGCTCCGGCTCCGGCTTCGGCTCCGGCTCCGGCCCCGGTTCAGACCTCGGCCCCGGCTCAGACCTCGGCCCCGGTTCCCGCCCGGCCTCCGGCGGCGACATCTGTCAGCGGTCCCCGGCCGGCCGGCGGGGTGGACGCGCCGACGGTGGTGCAACCCGCCCGCACCGGCGGCGACACCCCGCCCGGCGCTGCGGCCGACGACCGTCCCCACGCCCGGGACCAGCGCGACACCGGGGACCAGACCCGCACCGACGACGGCAGGGAGCAGGCATGAGACGACCGGGAACCGGAACCACTCCGGCGGTGCCCCGGCAGCTCGACCGCCGCTCCGCCGAACCGGGGGCGCACCCGTCGACCGGCCCGGCGGCCACCGACGGGACCGACGCGACGGGCGGTGCCGGCGAGGTACGGCGCAGCGCCCGCAGCGGTGCGGTCGGGTTGGTCGGCGCTGCGGTCAACGGCGCGTTGGGTTTCCTGCTCACCGTGGTCATCGTGCGCGGCTTCGGCACCGACGGCTCCGGTGCGCTCTTCACCGCCATCGGCGTGGTCTCCATCCTGGGCGCGGTCTGCTGCGCCGGTGCGGACACCGCCATGGTCTGGGCGCTGCCCCGACGCCGGATCGGCGTCGACGGCGACGCCGCCCGGCTGCTGCCGGTCGCGTTGCTGCCGGTGCTCCTGCTCACCGGGGTCGTGGCGGCGGTGGGCGCGCTCACCGCCGACCGGCTCGCCCCGGTCTTCTTCGAGCGGTCGGACGGGCCGACACTGCTGCGGCTGGCGTTCCTCGCCCTGCCGGTGACCGTGGCGATGACCGTGCTGCTCGCCGCCGTCCGGGCGGTCCGGCCGGTGACCGCCGTGGTCGGCATCCAGTACGTGCTGGTGCCGCTGGCCCGGCCCGTCCTGCTGCTGGCGACCGTCGCCACCGGTGCCGGGGTGGCCGTCGGCTTCGGCGGTTGGCTGCTGCCGGTGGCGTTGGCCGTGGTCGCCGCCGCCGTCCTGCTGCTGCGGCCCCTCGGCCTGCTCGCCGGGGCGCGGCTGCGGCCGGACGGCGCGGACTGGCGTACCCTCTGGGGCTTCGCGTTGCCCCGGGCGGTGTCGGCGGCCATCGACGCCAGCAGCATGTGGGTCGGGGTGCTGCTCACCTCGGCGTTGGCCGGTGCGGACGAGTCGGGTGTCTTCGGTGCGGTCGGCCGGTACGCCCTGGCCGGGCTGCTGATCATGCAGGGGTTGCGGGTGGCCGTCGCACCCCAGTTGTCCCGGCTGCTCGGGCAGGGGCGCACCGCCGACGCGGCGCTGGTCTACCGGCGGGTCACCGTCGTGATCATCCTGCTGTCCTGGCCGGCGTACCTGCTGCTGGCGGTGTTCGCACCCGGGTTCCTCAGCCTCTTCGGCGACGGGTTCACCGTCGGGGCCGCCCCGCTGGCGGTGCTCGCCGGTGCGATGCTGGTCAACTCGGGGGTGGGCATCGTGCAGACGATGCTGCTGATGAGCGGCAACAGCGCCCGCCACCTCCAGGCCACCGTGGTCGGGCTGGCGCTCACCGTCGGGCTGGGCTTCCTGCTCATCCCCGACCACGGCGCGCTCGGCGCGGCGTACGCCTGGACGGCCGGCGTGGTCGCCGAGAACGTGCTGGCCGCGGTGGCGGCCCGGGTGGCGATCGGCGAGCCGCTGCTCACCCGCTCGGTGGGCTGGGCGGCGCTCGGGGCCGGCGGCGGCGCGGCCGTGGTGGCGGTGCTCAGCGCGCTGGTCGCCGGCCGGGGTGTGGCCGGCCTGGCGCTGGCCCTGGTGGTGCTGGCGGTCGTCGCCGTCGGGCTGCTGCTGGACCGGCGGGTCCGGCGTACGGTCCGGGCCGCCGTGACGATGCTCAGGCCGAAACCGGCGTGACGAGAGGGAGACGATGACGATCCGCGACCGCCTCAAGGGTGTGGTCCCGCACCAGGTCACCCACCAGGTGCGCAGCTCGCTGGTCCGGTACGGCGAACGCACCAGCGACCGCCGACCGCTGCCGGACTTCCTGATCACCGGCACCAAGCGGGGCGGCACCACCTCGCTGTGGCGTTACCTGCTGGCGCACCCCCTGGTGCCCCGGCTTTTCCCGGCCTGGAACACCAAGACCTCGCACTACTTCGAGGAGAACTGGGGCCGGGGTGAGGCGTGGTACCGGTCGCACTTTCCGACGGTCCGGCACCGGCAGGCCCTGGAACGCCGGCACGGTGGGCCGGTCCGTGTCGGTGAGGCCGCGCCGCTGTACATGTTCCACCCGCTCGCCGCGCAGCGGGTCGCGGAGCTGATGCCCGACGTCCGGTTGATCTTCCTGCTCCGGGACCCGGTGGAGCGGGCGTACTCGCACTGGAAGGAGCGGCGTACCGAGGGCAGGGAGCCGCTGGACTTCGCCGAGGCGCTGGCCCGGGAGGAGGAACGGACGGCGGGGGAGCGGGAGAAGCTGATCGCCGACCCGACGTACTTCAGCGAGGCGTACGACTGGTACACCTACCGCGCCCGGGGCCGCTACCTGGAGCACCTGACGCCGTGGCTGGACCGGTTCGACCGCTCCCAGCTGCTGATCCTGCCCAGCGAGACGCTGTACGCCGAGCCGGCCGCCACGTACGCCCGGGTGCTGGACTTCCTCGGCCTGCCCCCGCACCAGCTCGCCGCGTACGAGGCGCACAACCACCGGCGCAGCAGCGCCATGCCGGATCAGGTCCGGGCCGAGCTGAGCGCCCACTTCGCCCCGCACAACGCGGCGCTGGAACAGCGGTTGGGGATGCGCTTCGACTGGTCGTGACCGGTGCCGGTGCCGGGCCGGGTGGACCTCGTCGTCCGCAGGGCGGGACGGGCCGGGCACGGTGCCCTCGCCGGGACCGGGCGTGACAGACTGACGCGGTGTTGCGTTGGCTGACTGCAGGTGAATCGCATGGTCCGGCTCTGGTGGCGTTGTTGGAGGGGGTTCCCGCCGGGGTGGCGGTGACTTCCGGTGACATCGCGGGCGAGTTGGCGCGTCGTCGGTTGGGTTATGGCCGGGGTGCGCGGATGGCGTTCGAGCAGGATGAGGTCGAGGTCGTCGGTGGCCTGCGGCACGGGTTGACGTTGGGTAGTCCGGTGGCGATCCGGGTGGGGAACTCGGAGTGGCCGAAGTGGCGGACGGTGATGGCCGCCGACCCGGTCGATGCGGACGAGTTGGCGAGTCAGGCGCGTAACGCCCCGTTGACGCGTCCGCGTCCGGGTCATGCTGATCTGGCCGGGATGCAGAAGTACGGCCACACGGATGCGCGGCCGATCCTGGAGCGGGCCAGTGCTCGGGAGACGGCGGCCCGGGTGGCCGTGGGCGCCGTGGCGAAGGCGCTGGTGAAGCAGGCCCTCGGTATCGAGATCGTGTCGCACGTGGTGGAACTCGGGTCGGTGGCGGTGAAGTCCGGTTTGCGGCCGACGCCCGAGGACGCTGAGCGGATCGACGCGGACCCGTTGCGGTGTCTCGACCCGGACGCGAGCGCGCGGATGGTCGCGGAGGTCGACGCGGCGAAGAAGGCCGCGGACACCCTTGGTGGGGTGGTGGAGGTGTTGGCGTACGGGGTGCCGCCGGGTCTGGGTAGTCACGTGCAGTGGGACCGCAAGCTCGATGCCCGGTTGGCCACCGCGTTGATGTCGATTCAGGCGATCAAGGGTGTGGAGATCGGGGACGGGTGGTTGCAGGCGCGGTCGCGGGGGTCGGAGGCGCACGACGAGATCATGCCCACCGCGACCGGGGTCCGTCGGGTCACCGACCGGGCCGGTGGTTTGGAGGGTGGGATCACCACAGGTGAGCCGGTGCGGGTGCGGGCGGCGATGAAGCCGATCTCGTCGTTGAACCGGGCCCTGGCCACGGTGGATGTGACCACGGGTGAGCCGGCGACGGCGATCAACCAGCGCAGCGACGTGTGTGCCGTTCCCGCTGCGGCGGTGGTCGCGGAGGCGATGGTGGCGTTGGTGCTGGCGGAGGCCGCGGTGGAGAAGTTCGGTGGTGATTCGGTGGCCGAGATCCGCCGTAACCTGACCGGCTACCTCGACAGCCTGATCATCCGGTGAGCGCCGGCTGTCAAGAAAGGCCAACCCGATGACGAAGCCTGTCTGTGTGCTGGTCGGGGCGCCCGGTTCCGGCAAGAGCACCGTCGGCGCGGAGTTGGCCACCCTGCTCGGGGTGGCGTTCCGGGACACCGACACCGACATCGAGCAGATGGCGGGCAAGCCCATTCCGGAGATCTTCATCGACGAGGGTGAGGCGCACTTCCGGGCCCTGGAGCGGGCCGCGGTGCTGGCGGCGTTGACGTCGCACGCCGGGGTGCTCGCCCTGGGAGGCGGGGCGATCCTCGCCGAGGAGAACCGGGCCGCGCTGGTCGGGCACACCGTGGTGCACCTGTCGGTGGAGTTGACCGACGCGGTGAAGCGGGTCGGGCTCGGCGCCGGCCGGCCGTTGCTGTCGGTCAACCCGCGCGCCACCCTGAAGCACCTGATGGACCAGCGTCGGCCGCTCTACGCGGAGGTCGCGACCGCTACGGTGGTCACCGACGGCCGTGCGCCGGAGGGGATCGCCGCCGAGATCGTCGCCCTGCTCAAGCCCTGACCGCCCCCACCCGACGCCGGACCGGCGTCGACCCGTTCCGACGGGGTTCGGGCCGCCAGGTCGCCAGCAGGGCCAGGGCGAGCAGGATCTCGGCCAGGTCGCCGACGTAGTACATCAGGGTCGCCGCAGTCCTGAGCTGGGCGGCCGGGGCGGCGGCGTCGACCAGGCCGGCGTACATCAGCTGGGCGAGGGTGGCGTGGGCGGCGACGGAGAGGCCCAGCACCACCAGGCGTACCGGCACGCCGGGGCGGTGCGGTCCGGGGTCGGGGCCGGCGATCGACCAGGTGAAGACGTACCCGCTGACCAGGAAGTGCAGCAGCAGCACCGGGTGCAGGCCGGGATGGGTCAGGGTGACCCGGTACAGCGGCGTCAGGTGCAGCAGGTAGAGGCCGCCGGCGGTGAGCAGCAGCCCGGTGACCGGATGGCTGGCGACCGTCACGGCCGGCCGGCGCAGCAGCCGCAGGGCGGCCCGGCCGGTGCGGGGTGTGACGCTGCGCAGCGCCAGCGTGCCGGGTGCGCCGAGCACCAGCCCGAGCGGCGCGAGCATGCCGACCAGCAGGTGCTGCCACATGTGCCCGACCAGGTCGTGCGCGGGCAGCAGGGCCACCGCGAGCAGTGCGGTGCCCGCGCCGAAGCTGGCCGTGCGCCAGTGGCTCCACCCGCCCCGTCCCGGGTCGCGTTGGCGCAGCGCGGCGGCCAGGTAACCCCAGAACACCACCGGGGGTACGAGCAGCAGCAGCCCCACCCCGCCGCCGTGTGTCCCGGTCATCGCCGCCCGGCGCAGGTGTCCACGGCCGTGGCCCGGCGCTGCACCGCCCAGCCGAGGGCCACCAGTGCCGCCCCGAGCAGCAGGAAGCCGACGTCCCAGGCGGTCTGGTGCGGGCCGCCGTGCACGTGGTGGATGCCGAGCAGGTGGTGGTCGACGATCCCCTCGACCAGGTTGAACAGTCCCCACCCGACCAGCGCCCAGCCCCAGAGTGCGCCGGAGCGCCACAGCCGGCCCCGGGACCGGGTGACCCGGGAGTAGAGCAGGGCCAGCCCGGTGAGCACCGCCACCCAGGTCACCACGTGGAACAGCCCGTCCCACAGGGTGTTCATCTGCAACCCGGGCACGGTGTCCACCGGGTACGCCCTGATCCCGACGTTGTCGCTGCCGGTGCTGCTGAGCATGTGGTGCCACTGGAGCACCTGGTGCAGGACGATGCCGTCGACGAAGCCGCCGAGGCCGACGCCGAGGACGATGGCCGGGAGCCGGATGTCCGCGCCGTCGACGGTGGTGCTGCCCATGGGGTTCCTCCACGTTCGGGTCGGCACGTTCGGTCGGTCCCGTCCCCGGTGCCCGGGTCCCGTGGGGCTAAACGCCGGCCCGGCTCCCGGGTCACGCCGGGGTGGGCCGCCATCAGGTGGACACTCCCCGTGCCGGAGCCGACGCTGGACTAGGCTGCCGGCGATGGACGAGGTGACCCGGATTCCGGTCGGCGGCGAACGGCCGTACGACGTACTGGTCGGGCGGGGCCTGCTGGCCGAGCTGCCCGCGTTGCTGCCCGACGCGACCCGGACGGCGGTGCTGTACGCGCCGCCCCTGCGGGCGTTGGCCGAGGAGATCGGCGAGCGGTTGGCCGGGGCGGGGATCACCCCGCTGGCGATCGAGGTGCCCGACGCCGAGGCGGGCAAGCGGGTCGAGGTGGCCGCCGACTGCTGGGAGCAGCTCGGGGCGGCCGGCTTCACCCGTACCGATGCGGTGGTCGGGGTGGGCGGCGGTGCGGTGACCGACCTGGCCGGCTTCGTCGCGGCCTGCTGGTTGCGCGGGGTGCGGTGGGTGCCGGTGGCGACCTCGCTGCTCGGCATGGTCGACGCCGCCGTCGGCGGCAAGACCGGGGTGAACACGGCGGCCGGCAAGAACCTGGTGGGGTCCTTCCACCCGCCGGTCGGGGTGCTGGCCGACCTGGGCACGCTGGACAGCCTCCCGCCGGCCGACCTGGCCGCCGGGCTGGCCGAGGTGGTCAAGTGCGGTTTCATCGCCGACCCGGTGATCCTGGACCTGGTCGAGGCGGACCCGGCGGCCGCCGTCGACCCGACCGGCCCGGTGGCCCGGGAGCTGATCGAGCGGGCGATCCGGGTGAAGGCCGACGTGGTCTCCGGCGACCTGCGCGAGTCGGGGGTGCGGGAGGTGCTCAACTACGGGCACACGCTGGCGCACGCGATCGAGAAGGTCGAGGGGTACCGCTGGCGGCACGGGCACGCGGTCTCCGTCGGCACCGTGTATGCCGGCACGCTCGCCCGGCTGGCCGGGCGGCTCGACGCGGCGACCGCCGAGCGGCACCGCCGGGTGCTGTCCGCGCTGGACCTGCCGACCAGCTACCCGGCGGACGCCTGGCCGGACCTGCTGGCGGCGATGCGGGTGGACAAGAAGGCCCGGGGGAGCCGGTTGCGGTTCGTGGTGCTCGACGGTCTGGCCCGTCCGGCGATCCTGGACGGCCCGGACGACGAACTGCTGCACGCCGCCTACCGGGAGGTCAGCCGGTGACCGGCCCCGACACCCCCCGGGTGTACGTGCTCAACGGGCCGAACCTGGGCCGGCTGGGCACCCGCCAGGTCGACGTGTACGGCGTGACCAGCTATGCCGACCTGGTGACGCTCTGCGTCGAGACGGGCCGTGAGCTGGGGTTGGACGTGGTGGTGCGGCAGACCGAGGCGGAACACGAACTCGTCGGCTGGCTGCACGGGGCGGCGGACGAGGGCGCGTCGGTGGTGCTCAACCCGGCCGCCTGGTCGCACTACTCGATCGCGGTCCGCGACGCCTGCGCGTTGCTGCGTGCCCCCCTGGTCGAGGTGCACATCTCCAACATCCACGCCCGGGAGGAGTTCCGGCACCACTCGGTGGTGTCGGCGGTGGCCACCGGGGTGATCTGCGGCCTGGGCGTGGACGGCTACCGGCTCGCGCTGCGGCACCTCGCCACCCGGCTCGCCGGGGCCGACTGAACCACCGCCCGTTACTCTGTGTGATTGTCGGCCCGGTCCGTGGGGGGTGTGGCGGGCCTCCGTTGACGGCCCCGCCGCCGATTAGACGCAGCTAGTAGACTTGTCAGGTCTGTCCGCCAATTGATGATCAAGGCAGGAAATGGCATCCACCAACGACCTCAAGAACGGCCTGGTACTCAACCTCGACGGGGAGCTGTGGTCCGTCGTCGAGTTCCAGCACGTCAAGCCCGGTAAGGGTGGGGCGTTCGTCCGCACGACGCTGAAGAACGTGCTGTCCGGCAAGGTCGTCGACAAGACCTTCAACGCGGGCACCAAGGTCGAGACCGCCACCGTCGACAAGCGCACCATGCAGTACCTGTACGCCGACGGTGAGGACTACGTCTTCATGGATCTGGAGACGTTCGACCAGATCACCGTCCCCGGCGGCACCGTCGGCGAGGCCGCCAACTACCTCCTCCCCGAGGCCGAGGCGACCGTCGCCACCCACGAGGGTGTGCCGCTCTACATCGAGCTGCCCACCAGCGTGGTGCTCCAGGTCACCTACACCGAGCCGGGTCTGCAGGGCGACCGGTCGACCGGCGGCAACAAGCCGGCCACCGTCGAGACCGGTGCGACCGTGCAGGTGCCGCTGTTCATCACCACCGACGAGAAGATCAAGGTCGACACCCGCGACGGCCGTTACCTCGGCCGAGCCTGATGGCCGAGGGCGCCAAGCAGCAGATGCCGGCGCGCCGCAAGGCGCGCAAGCGGGCGCTGGACGTGCTCTTCGAGGCCGACCTGCGGGACCGGCCCCCGGTCGAGGTGCTCGCCGGCTACGTCGAGCGGATCGAGAAGCCGCGTCCGGAACACCTGGACTACGCGATCGGTCTGGTCGAGGGGGTCGCCGGGCATCTCGACCGGATCGACGAGGTGATCGCCAGCTACGCCGAGGGCTGGACCCTGGACCGGATGCCGGCGGTCGACCGCAACCTGGCCCGGATCGCCGTCTACGAGCTGCTCTACGTCGACGAGATCGACGACGCGGTGGCGATCAGCGAGGCGGTGGAACTGGCCCGGCAGATGTCCACCGACGATTCGCCGCGTTTCCTCAACGGCATCCTCGGCCGGATCGCCGAGTACGCCACCCGCTGAGCGTGGTCGCCCGTGCCCTGCGTGGCGTGGGCGGACCCGCACGCTGTGACGAGAAGGGCCCGTGCCGGACGGCACGGGCCCTTCTCGTTGCGTGACCGCGGATCAGGAGGCGAAGAACGCCCGCGGGTCGGCGACCAGCACACCGTGCTCGGTGAGCCGTTCGATCAGACCGGACGGCGAGGCGTCGTAGACGATCGCCAGGGCGCGCAGGTCGTCGGCGCGGATGGAGAGCACCCGGCCGTTGTAGTCGCCACGCTGCTGCTGGATGGCACGGGCGTAGCGGGCGACGTAGGCGAGGTCCTCGGAGGCCTCGTCGTACAGCCGCTCCAGGTCGAGGACGATCTTGCTGGTGGGCTCGTGCCGTACCCCGCTGCCGTCGGGCAACAGCTCCGAGACGGGAACGCGGTAGAAGTCGGCCAGCTCCGCCAGTCGGGACACGGTGACGGCCCGGTCGCCGCGCTCGTACGAGCCGACCACCACCGCCTTCCAGCGTCCGTTCGACTTCTCCTCCACCCCCTGCAGGGACAGGCCCTGCTGCTGGCGGATGGAGCGCAGGCGGGCGCCCAGCGACTTGGCGTATTCAGAGGGCATTCGGACACTCCCAGTGCTGTGCTTGGGGTTCTCCCCGCGATCGCTACGGAGCGTGACGGTACGGGGATTGCGACACGTGGTCAAGTGCTCGTGACATTCCCATCGGAGATAGCGGGTGAGTTGTCCGCATTTCACCGTCCTGATCCGGGGATCAGTGGGTCGCGGCGAACGGCCAGGTGACCGCTGGTAACGTGGCCGCCAGCCCCGGTCGGGCCCCCACGACCCGACCGGACACCCCCGACATCCTTTAACGACCCGTCCCGTGAGGCGGGGAAGGAGGTCCGCCGTGGCCTGCCCACCGGCTGCCGACCCGTCGCCCGAGCGGCAACCCTCGGTGAAGGTGATCCTCGCCAGCGCCGACGTCCAGCGCGTCGTCGACCGGATCGCCCACCAGATCCTGGAGAAGACCCAGGGCGCCGCCGACACCGTCCTGCTGGGCATCCCCACCCGGGGCGCCCCGCTGGCCCGGCGGCTCGCCGCCCGGATCAGCACCTTCGAGGACGTCGACGTCCCGGTCGGGGTGCTCGACATCACCCTCTACCGCGACGACCTGCGCCGGCACGCCACCCGCGCGGTCGGCCCGACCCAGCTTCCCCCCGGCGGCATCGACGGCAAGCGGGTCGTCCTCGTCGACGACGTGCTCTTCTCCGGCCGTACCGTCCGGGCCGCCCTCGACGCCCTCAACGACGTCGGCCGGCCCGCCTCGGTGCAGCTCGCCGTGCTGGTCGACCGGGGCCACCGGGAGCTGCCGATCCGCGCCGACTACGTCGGCAAGAACATCCCGACCGCGCTCGCCGAGAGCGTCAAGGTCACCCTCGTCGAGACCGACGGCGCCGACGAGGTCCGGCTCTGCGGGGGGACCCGGTGACCGCGACCCGACGCCACCCGGCAGGCCCGAACGAGAGGCGGCCCCGCTCATGATCAGACACCTGCTCTCCGGGGGCGACCTGGACGCCGGCACCGCCACCGAGATCCTCGACACCGCCGCCGAGATGGCCACGGTCGCCGGCCGGGAGGTCAAGAAGCTGCCGGCGCTGCGCGGCCGGACGGTGGTGAACCTCTTCTACGAGGACTCCACCCGGACCCGGATCTCGTTCGAGGCCGCCGCCAAGCGGCTCAGCGCCGACGTGATCAACTTTTCCGCCAAGGGTTCCAGCGTCACCAAGGGCGAGAGCCTGAAGGACACCGCGCTGACCCTCCAGGCGATGGGGGCCGACGCGGTGGTCGTCCGGCACCCCGCCTCCGGGGCCCCGCACCGGCTGGCCAACTGGGTGGACGGCTCGGTGGTCAACGCCGGTGACGGCACGCACGAGCACCCGACCCAGGCACTGCTCGACGCGTACACCATGCGGGCCCGGCTGGGCCGGCTCGCCGGCCTGCACGTGGCGATCGTCGGCGACGTGCTGCACTCCCGGGTGGCCCGCTCCAACGTGCTGCTGCTGAGCACCCTCGGCGCCAAGGTCACCCTGGTCGGCCCCCCGACGCTGATCCCGGTCGACTGGGCCGCCCGCGCCGGCGTCGGATCCGTGGCGACCGACGCCGACCCCGGCACCGACGTCTGCTACGACCTCGACGCGGTGCTGCCCGGGGTGGACGTGGTGATGATGCTGCGGGTGCAGCGGGAACGGATGAACGACTCCTACTTCCCCTCGGCCCGCGAGTACGCCCGCCGCTACGGGCTGGACGGCCCGCGCCTGCGCCGGCTGCCCGAGCACGCGATCGTCATGCACCCCGGGCCGATGAACCGGGGGATGGAGATCACCCCCGAGGTCGCCGACTCGCCCCGCTCCACCATCGTCGAACAGGTCGCCAACGGGGTCTCCGTGCGGATGGCCGTGCTCTACCTGCTGCTCGGAGGGAACAACCGGTGACCGCGTACCTGATCAAGAACGTGAGCGTCGTCGGCGGCGCGCCGACCGACCTGCTGATCCGCGACGGCGTCGTGGCCGAGACCGGCACCGGGCTGGACGCGCCGGACGCCGCCGTCGTCGACGGCACCGGGCTGGTCGCCCTGCCCGGCCTGGTCGACCTGCACACCCACCTGCGCGAACCCGGCCGGGAGGACGCCGAGACCGTGGAGTCCGGCTCCCGGGCGGCGGCGCTCGGCGGCTACACCGCGGTCTGCGCGATGGCGAACACCTCGCCGGTCGCCGACACCGCCGGCGTCGTCGAGCAGGTGTGGCGGCTCGGCCGGCAGGCCGGGCTGGTCGACGTGCAGCCGATCGGCGCGGTCACCGTCGGCCTGGCCGGCGAGCGGCTGGCCGAGCTGGGTGCGATGGCCGACTCGCCGGCCCGGGTACGGATCTTCTCCGACGACGGGCACTGCGTCGCCGACCCGAAGCTGATGCGCCGGGCCCTGGAGTACGTCAAGGCGTTCGACGGGATCATCGCCCAGCACGCCGAGGAGCCCCGGCTCACCGAGGGCGCGCAGATGCACGAGGGTGAGGTCTCCACCCGGCTCGGGCTGACCGGCTGGCCGGCCGTCGCCGAGGAGGCGATCATCGCCCGGGACGTGCTGCTCGCCGAGCACGTCGGCAGCCGGCTGCACGTCTGCCACGTCTCGACCGCCGGCAGCGTCGAGGTGCTGCGCCAGGCCAAGGCGCGCGGGGTACGGGTCACCGCCGAGGTCACCCCGCACCACCTGCTGCTCACCGACGAGGTGGTGGCCGGGCGCGGCACCCTGGCCAGCCCCGCGCTCGGGGCCGACTGGAGCCCGACGGCCAGCTACGACCCGGTGTTCAAGGTCAACCCGCCGCTGCGCACCGGCACCGACGTCGCCGCGCTGCGCGCCGCGCTCGCCGAGGGCGTCATCGACGTCGTCGCCACCGACCACGCCCCGCACGCCGTGGAGGACAAGGAGTGCGAGTGGGCGTACGCCAGGCCGGGCATGCTCGGCCTGGAGACGGCGCTGTCCATCGCCCTCGACGTGCTCGGCCCCCGGTGGGACCTGATCGCCGACCGGATGTCCCGGACCCCGGCCCGGATCGCCGGCCTCGACGACCACGGCCTCGACCCGGCGCCCGGGGTGCCGGCGAACCTGACCCTGGTCGACCCGGCCGCCCGCCGGGTGGTCGAGCCCGCGGAGCTGGCCAGCCGCAGTCGCAACACCCCGTACGCCCGCATGACGCTGCCGGGTCGCATCGTGGCGACCTTCCTGCGCGGCGAGCCGACGGTCCTGGACGGAAAGGCTGTCAAGTGATCCGAGCGAGGAACGTAGCGAAGCGGAGTCCCGCAGTCCGGATCGGAGGGGACGCATGATCCGAGCGAGGAACGTAGCGAAGCGGAGTCCCGCAGTCCGGATCGGAGGGGACGCATGATCCGAGCGAGGAACGTAGCGAAGCGGAGTCCCGCAGTCCGGATCGGAGGGGACGCATGATCCGAGCGAGGAACGTAGCGAAGCGGAGTCCCGCAGTCCGGATCGGAGGAGACGCAGCATGGTGAAACGTAGGTCCGCGATCCTCGTGCTGGAGGACGGGCGCACCTTCCACGGTGAGTCGTACGGCAGTGTCGGGGAGACCTTCGGCGAGGCGGTCTTCAACACCGGGATGACCGGCTACCAGGAGACCCTGACCGACCCGTCCTACCACCGGCAGGTGGTGGTGCAGACCGCCCCGCACATCGGCAACACCGGGGTCAACGGCGAGGACGACGAGTCCGACCGGATCTGGGTCGCCGGGTACGTGGTCCGTGACCCGGCCCGGATCGGCTCCAACTGGCGGGCCACCGGCGGGCTGGAGGACCGGCTCGGTGTGGAGGGCGTGGTGGGCATCGCCGGGGTGGACACCCGGGCGCTCACCCGGCACCTGCGGGAACGGGGCGCGATGCGGGTCGGCATCTCCAGCGTCGAGGACGACCCGCGTGCCCTGCTGGAGCGGGTCCGGCAGTCCCCGCAGATGGTCGGCGCGGACCTGTCCGCCGAGGTGAGCACCGCCGCGCCGTACGTGGTCGAGGCGGAGGGTGAGCACCGGTACACCGTCGCCGCGCTGGACCTGGGCATCAAGCGCAACGTGCCGCGGCGGCTGGCCGCCCGGGGGGTCACCACCCACGTGCTGCCCGCCGGCTCCACCATCGACGACCTGCTGGCCACCGGCGCGGACGCGGTCTTCTTCTCGCCCGGCCCGGGTGACCCGGCCACCGCCGACGGGCCGGTGGCGCTGGCCCGGGAGGTGCTGAGCCGGCGGATTCCGCTGTTCGGCATCTGCTTCGGCAGTCAGATCCTCGGCCGGGCGCTCGGCTTCGGCACCTACAAGCTCGGCTACGGCCACCGGGGCATCAACCAGCCGGTGCTCGACCGGGCCACCGGCAAGGTCGAGGTGACCAGCCACAACCACGGCTTCGCGGTGGCCTGGCCGGGCCGCGGCGACGGGCCGGCCGGTGCGGTCGTCCCCGACCAGGTCATCGAGACCGAGTTCGGTGGCGTGCAGGTGTCGCACGTCTGCCTCAACGACAACGTCGTCGAGGGGCTGCGGGCCGTGGACGTGCCCGCCTTCACCGTCCAGTACCACCCGGAGGCGGCAGCCGGCCCGCACGACGCCGACTACCTCTTCGACCGTTTCGCCGAGCTGATCGAGGGCCGTGGCCCCGACGGGCAGCCCGGCGCGGGCCGGAACCACAGCGAGGGGCGCACGAATGCCTAAGCGCGACGATCTCAAGCACATCCTGGTGATCGGCTCCGGGCCGATCGTGATCGGACAGGCCTGCGAGTTCGACTACTCCGGCACCCAGGCCTGCCGGGTGCTGCGCAGCGAGGGGATCCGGGTCAGCCTGGTCAACTCCAATCCGGCGACCATCATGACCGACCCGGAGTTCGCCGACGCCACCTACGTCGAGCCGATCACCCCGGAGTTCGTCGAGCTGGTCATCGCCAAGGAGCGGCCCGACGCCCTGCTGCCCACCCTGGGCGGGCAGACCGCGTTGAACACGGCGGTTGCCCTGCACGCGGCCGGGGTGCTCGACAAGTACGGCGTCGAGCTGATCGGCGCGAACATCGAGGCGATCAACCGGGGTGAGGACCGCCAGCTGTTCAAGGAGATCGTCGCCAAGGCCGGCGTCCGGCTGGGGCTGCCCGACCCGGACGCGCTGGTGCCCCGCTCGCGGGTCTGCCACTCGATGGACGAGGTCCGCGAGACGGTCGCCGAGCTGGGCCTGCCGGTGGTGATCCGGCCGTCGTTCACCATGGGTGGCCTGGGTTCGGGCATGGCGCACACCGACGAGGACCTGGACCGCATCGCCGGGGCCGGCCTGGCCGCCAGCCCGGTGCACGAGGTGCTCATCGAGGAGAGCGTGCTCGGTTGGAAGGAGTACGAGCTCGAACTGATGCGCGACCGGCACGACAACGTGGTGGTGGTCTGCTCGATCGAGAACGTCGACCCGATGGGCGTGCACACCGGCGACAGCGTCACGGTCGCCCCGGCGATGACGCTCACCGACCGGGAGTACCAGAACCTGCGTGACCTGGGCATCGCGGTGCTGCGCGAGGTCGGGGTGGACACCGGCGGCTGCAACATCCAGTTCGCGGTGAACCCGGCCGACGGCCGGATCGTGGTGATCGAGATGAACCCCCGGGTGTCCCGGTCGTCGGCGCTGGCGTCGAAGGCCACCGGCTTCCCGATCGCCAAGATCGCCGCGAAGTTGGCCATCGGCTACACCCTCGACGAGATCCCCAACGACATCACGTTGAAGACGCCCGCCGCGTTCGAGCCGACGCTGGACTACGTGGTGGTGAAGATCCCCCGGTTCGCGTTCGAGAAGTTCCCGGGCGCGGACCCGGAGCTGACCACCACGATGAAGTCGGTAGGCGAGGCGATGAGCCTGGGCCGGAACTTCACCGAGGCGCTCAACAAGGCGATGCGGTCGATGGAAACCAAGTCGTCGGGTTTCTGGACCACCCCGGACCCGCAGGGCGCGACGCGGGAGAACACCCTCGCCGCGCTGGGGATGCCGCACGACGGCCGGCTCTACACCGTCGAGCGGGCGCTGCGGCTGGGCGCGTCGGTCGCCGAGGTCTCGGCGGCCTCCTGCGGGATCGACCCGTGGTTCCTGGACCAGATCGCCGGTCTGGTCGAGCTGCGGGCCGAGATCGTGGCCGCCCCGGTGCTCGACGCCGGGCTGTTGCGCCGGGCCAAGCGGGCCGGGCTGTCCGACCGGCAGCTCGCCGCGCTGCGCCCGGAGCTGGCCGCCGAGGACGGGGTACGCACCCTGCGGCACCGGCTCGACGTGCGGCCGGTCTACAAGACGGTGGACACCTGCGCCGCCGAGTTCGAGGCGACCACCCCGTACCACTACTCCACGTACGACGAGGAGACCGAGGTCGCCGCGTCGGACCGGCCCAAGGTGCTGATCCTGGGGTCCGGGCCTAACCGGATCGGCCAGGGCATCGAGTTCGACTACTCCTGCGTGCACGCCGTCCAGGCGCTGCGGACCGCCCCGCGCGGTACGGCGGGCGCCGTCGCGGCGGACGCGGCCGGTTCCGTCGGCTACGAGACCGTGATGGTCAACTGCAACCCGGAGACGGTCTCCACCGACTACGACACCGCCGACCGGCTCTACTTCGAGCCGTTGACCTTCGAGGACGTGCTGGAGGTCTGGCACGCCGAGGACTCGTCCGGCCGGGCGGCCGGCGGCCCCGGCGTGGTCGGGGTGATCGTTCAGCTCGGCGGGCAGACCCCGCTGGGGCTGGCGCAGCGGCTCAAGGACGCCGGGGTGCCGGTGGTGGGCACCTCCCCGGAGTCGATCCACCTGGCCGAGGAGCGCGGCGCGTTCGGCCTGGTGCTGGCCCGGGCCGGCCTGCGCGCCCCGGCACACGGCATGGCCACCTCGTACGACGAGGCGAAGGCGATCGCCGACGAGATCGGCTACCCGGTGCTGGTGCGCCCGTCGTACGTGCTCGGCGGGCGGGGCATGGAGATCGTCTACGACGACGCCACGCTGCGCGACTACATCGGCCGGGCCACCGACATCTCCCCGGACCACCCGGTGCTGGTCGACCGGTTCCTCGACGACGCCATCGAGATCGACGTCGACGCGCTCTGCGACGCCGACGGCGAGGTCTACCTCGGTGGGGTGATGGAGCACATCGAGGAGGCCGGCATCCACTCTGGCGACTCGTCGTGCGCGCTGCCGCCGATCACGCTGGCCGGCTCGCACCTGAGCGAGGTGCGCCGCTACACCGAGGCGATCGCCCGGGGCGTGGGGGTGCGTGGGCTGCTCAACGTCCAGTACGCCCTCAAGGACGACATGCTCTACGTGCTGGAGGCGAACCCGCGGGCGTCCCGGACGGTCCCGTTCGTGTCGAAGGCCACCGCCGTGCCGCTGGCCAAGGCGGCGGCCCGGATCGCGCTCGGCGGGACCATCGCCGAGCTGCGCGCCGAGGGGCTGCTTCCGGCGACCGGCGACGGCGGCGAGCTGCCGCCGGACGCCCCGATCGCGGTGAAGGAGGCGGTGCTGCCGTTCAAGCGGTTCCGCACCCCGACCGGCAAGGGCGTCGACTCGCTGCTCGGCCCGGAGATGAAGTCCACCGGCGAGGTGATGGGCATCGACACCAGCTTCGGGCACGCGTTCGCCAAGAGCCAGTCCGCCGCGTACGGCTCGCTGCCGACCACCGGGAGGATCTTCGTCTCGGTGGCCAACCGGGACAAGCGGGCCATGATCTTCCCGATCAAGCGGTTGGCCGACCTGGGCTTCGAGATCGTCGCCACCACGGGTACCGCCGAGCTGCTGCGCCGGCACGGCATCGCCTGTGAGCAGATCCGCAAGCACTACCAGAGCGGTGAGGGCGCGGACGCGGTGTCGATGATCCTCGCCGGCGACGTGGCCCTGGTGGTGAACACCCCGCAGGGTTCGGGCGCGAGCGCCCGCTCGGACGGCTACGAGATCCGCAGCGCCGCCGTCACGGCCGACATCCCGTGCATCACCACCGTGCCGGGGGTGGCGGCGGCGGTGATGGGCATCGAGGCCCGCATCCGGGGCGACATGCGGGTGCGCCCCCTGCAGGAGCTCCACGCCGCCCTCCGGGCCGCCCAGTGACCCCCGACCCCCACCCCCCGCTCACCCCGCACCCCCCGCTCGAGGGCGTCGGCCGGGAGGGAACATGATGTTCGAGCGGGGTGTACGGCGGGCGCTGTTCCGGATCGGCGGCGGCGACGCGGAGGCGGCGCACGACTGGACGCTGCGCCGGTTGGCGACCCTGTCCCGGCGACCGGCGGCGCTGGCGCTGCTGCGGGCCCGCAACCTGCACCGGGCGCCCCGGACGGTGTTCGGGGTGGAGTTCCCCAACCCGGTGGGCCTGGCGGCGGGGATGGACAAGAACGGGGTGGCCCTGCCGGCCTGGCCGGCGCTCGGGTTCGGCTTCGTCGAGGTGGGCACGGTCACCGCGCACGCCCAGCCGGGCAACCCCCGCCCCCGGCTGTTCCGGCTGCCCGACAGCGCGGCCGTGATCAACCGGATGGGCTTCAACAACGCCGGGGCGCAGGCCCTGGCCGACCGGCTGGCCGCCGCGCCCCGCCCGCTGGGGGTGCCGCTGGGCATCTCGCTGGGCAAGTCCAAGGTGACCCCGCTGGAGGACGCGGTCGAGGACTACCTCACCTCGTACCGGGCGTTGCGCGGTTACGGCGACTACTTCGCGGTCAACGTCTCCTCGCCGAACACCCCGGGGCTGCGCTCGTTGCAGGACAAGGCGCACCTGGACGCCCTGCTGGCCGCCCTGGTGGGGGAGAAGCCGGTGCTGGTGAAGATCGCCCCGGACCTCACCGAGCCGGCCGTGGCGGAGCTGCTGGAGGTGTGCCTGGCCCGGGGTGCGGCCGGCGTGATCGCCACCAACACCACGCTGGCCCGCGACGGGCTCGCCCCCGCCGACCGGGACCGGGGCGTGGAGACCGGGGGCCTGTCCGGCCGTCCGCTGACCGGGCGGGCCCGGGAGATGGTCGCGTTCGTGCACCGGGAGACCGGGGGGCGGCTCCCGGTGATCGGGGTCGGCGGGATCCTCGACCCGGACGACGCGGCCCGGATGTTCGACGCGGGGGCCAGCCTGGTCCAGCTCTACACCGGGTTCATCTACCGGGGGCCGGCCCTGGTGCGGGCCGCCGCCCGGGTTCCGGTCGGGGTTCCGGCGGGTGACCGGGCGGTGAGCGGCCGGTGAGCCGGCGGGCGCGTCCGGGGTTCCGGTCGTGCCCGTCCGGAGCGCCCGTCCGCCCCGGCGCCGCCACCGACGAGGGTACGGAGGAGCACGCGTGACGCCCGAGGAGATCCTGACCGTCGACCGGGCTCGCGTCTGGCACCCGTACGCGGCGCTGCCGCCGGCCCACCCGCCGTACGTGGTGCACAGCGCGCAGGGTGTCCGGCTGCGGTTGGCCGACGGCCGGGAACTGGTCGACGGGATGTCGTCGTGGTGGGCGGCGATCCACGGGTACCGGCATCCGGTGCTGGACGCGGCCGTCACCGACCAGCTCGGCCGGATGAGTCACGTGATGTTCGGCGGGCTCACCCACGAGCCGGCGGTCCGGTTGGCCGAGACGCTCGTCGAGTTGGCCCCGGACGGCCTGGAACACGTCTTCCTGGCCGACTCGGGTTCGGTGTCGGTCGAGGTGGCGATCAAGATGTGCCTGCAGTACCAGCGGGCCACCGGTCGGCCGCGGCGTCGTCGGCTGGGCACCTGGCGGGGCGGTTACCACGGCGACACGTTCCACCCGATGAGCGTCTGCGACCCGGAGGGCGGCATGCACCACCTCTGGGGTGACGTGCTGCCCCGGCAGGTCTTCGCGCCGGTGCCGCCCGGTGGCTTCGCCGACCCGCCCGACCCGGCGTACGTGACGGCGTTGACCGACGCGGTCGCCCGGCACGCCGACGAGTTGGCGGCGGTGATCGTCGAGCCGGTGGTGCAGGGGGCCGGCGGGATGCGGTTCCACCATCCCGGGTACCTGCGGGTGCTGCGCGAGGTGACCCGGGCGCACGGGGTGCTGCTGATCTTCGACGAGATCGCCACCGGGTTCGGCCGGACCGGGTCGATGTTCGCCGCCGGGCACGCCGGGGTGACCCCGGACGTGCTCTGCGTGGGCAAGGCGCTCACCGGCGGCTACCTCACCCTGGCGGCGGCGTTGTGCACGCCGGAGGTGGCCCGGGGCATCTCCGCCGACGGGGTGCTGGCCCACGGGCCGACGTTCATGGGCAACCCGTTGGCCTGTGCCGTCGCCAACGCCTCCCTGGGGCTGCTGCGGGCCGGCGACTGGGCGGCCGGGGTGGCGCGGGTGGGTGCGGGGCTACGGGCCGGTCTGGAGCCGTTGCGGGGCGCGCCGGGGGTGGCGGACGTCCGGGTGCTGGGCGCGATCGGTGTGGTGCAGCTCGACCACGAGGTGGACCTGGCGGCGGCGACGGCCGCCGCGGTGGAGCGGGGCGTGTGGCTGCGTCCCTTCCGGGACCTGGTGTACACGATGCCGCCGTACGTGACCGGGGACGACGACGTGGCCCGGATCGCGGCCGGGATCGCCGCCGCCGTGGCGGCCGGCTGAGCACCGGGGGCGCAACCGGGGCGGCGAACGTCGCCCCGTGGCAGGGAAGCGCGAGACGAGAGGGAGTAACGGATGGAGACCTTCGGAACCCGTCTGCACCGGGCGGTGGCCGAACGCGGGCCGCTCTGTGTGGGCATCGATCCGCATCCGGGTCTGCTGGCCCGATGGGGCCTTGAGGACGACGTCGACGGTCTGGAACGGTTCGTCCGGACCGTCGCGGAAGCGCTCGGTGACCGGGTTGCGGTGTTCAAGCCTCAGTCGGCCTTCTTCGAGCGATTCGGGAGCCGCGGGGTGGCGATTCTTGAGTCAACTATCCGACAGTTACGTGATGTTGGCGCGCTCGTTCTTCTCGACGCCAAGCGTGGCGACATCGGTTCGACGGTCGCCGCGTACGCCTCCGCGTACCTTGATCCATCCAGCCCGATGTATGTCGACGCGCTCACGGCGAGCCCCTACCTGGGAGTAGGTTCGCTGGCCCCGATGTTCGAGACGGCCGCCGCGCACGGTGGCGGGGTCTTCGTGTTAGCGCTCACCTCGAACCCCGAGGGGGCGGAGGTGCAGCGTGCCGTCACCTCCGGTGGGCGTACCGTCGCACAGCTTGTTATCGATGAGATTTCCCAGCTCAACAGGGGTGCCGAGCCGCTGGGCAGCTTCGGATTGGTGGTCGGCGCGACCATCGGCGCCACCGGTCACGACCTGTCCCGGGTCAATGGCCCACTGCTCGCTCCGGGCCTCGGAGCGCAGGGTGCGACGGCCGCCGATCTACCCACCGTGTTCGGTCCGAACCTGTCCGCAGTGTTGCCGTCGTACTCCCGGGAGGTGCTCAACGCGGGTCCGGACGCCGACGCGTTGCGGGCCGCGGCGGCCCGGGTGGCGGCCGACTGCCGGCGCATTCTGGCTTCCGGACACTGACTGACGGCTCGGTCACTTTACGTTGATCATCGCGCGTCCACGTTGCCGAAAACTCCGTCGAACGCTAGTTTTCCCCGCGCTGGGAACCACGGACCCCTTTGGTTGCCAGCGACACCACGTTTCACAGAGCGGCGGTGCGTTCCGCCCGTCGCGATAGGGACCTGAGGAGAACTGGTGCCGCTCCCGTCACTGACCCCCGAGCAGCGCGCTGCCGCGCTGGAAAAGGCCGCGGAGATCCGCAAGGCCCGTGCTGAGCTGAAGGAGCAGCTCAAGCAGGGCAAGACCACCCTGGCCGCCGTCCTTGCGCGAGCCGAGTCCGACGACGTCGTCGGCAAGCTCAAGGTGTCGGCCGTGCTGCAGGCGATGCCGGGTATCGGCAAGATCCGGGCCACCCAGATCATGGAGAAGCTCAAGATCGCCGACAGCCGCCGCCTGCGTGGCCTGGGCGAGCAGCAGCGCAAGGCGCTGCTTGGAGAGTTCGCCGCCAACTGACCGCCGCAGCAGGTACAAACAAGCGGTGAGCACGGATGAGGAGGCGTGCCCGGCGGCACGGCTCACCGTCCTGACCGGACCTTCGGGTGCCGGCCGGGGCGGTGTGGTCGAGGCGGTCCGGGCGCGTTCTCCCGCCGTGTGGGTGCCGGTCCCGGTGACCACCCGGGCACCTCGCACCGGCGAGTCCGACGGCGTCGACCGGCTCTTCCGGGAGCCGGCCGAGTTCGACCGGATGATCGCCGCGGGCGAGCTGCTGGAGTGGTCCCGGGCCGGGCCGTACCGCCGGGGCACGCCGCGCGCCCCGCTGACCGAGTGCCTGACGCGGGGCCGGCCGGTGCTTTTGCCGCTGGACCCGCCCGGGGCGCTGGTCGTCCGCGCGGCCCTGCCGCAGAGCAGGCTGGTGCTGCTGCTGCCGCCGGGACACCGCCCGGACCCGGCCCTGGCGGCCCTCGCCGCGCGCGCCGTCCACCACGACCACACCGAGCGCGCCGCCGCTGAGCTGGTAGGCTTGCTCGGTTCGTCCTAATCTGGCTCCCGTCCGACCGCATAATCGTGGTCGGGCGACCGGCCGCCCAGCGCGGCCGAGCGACCAGCCACTTCAGAGGCAGAGGTATTTCGTGGGATCCATCGCCAACCCCGAGGGCATCACCAACCCGCCGATCGACGAGCTGCTCGAGAAGACCACCTCGAAGTACGCGCTGGTGATCTTCGCCGCCAAGCGGGCGCGTCAGGTCAACGCCTACTACAGCCAGCTCGGCGAGGGCCTGCTCGAGTACGTCGGCCCGCTCGTGGAGACCACCCCGCAGGAGAAGCCGCTCTCCATCGCGATGCGCGAGATCAACGCGGGCCTGCTCACCGCCGAGCCGACCGACCAGCCGTAACCCCCGTACCCCCGATGTCCGCCGAGATCGTGCTCGGAGTCGGCGGTGGCATCGCCGCCTACAAGGCGTGCGAGCTGCTGCGGCTGTTCATGGAGTCGGGCCACCGGGTCCGGGTCGTGCCGACCGCGTCGGCGCTCCGCTTCGTCGGGGCGCCGACCTGGGCGGCGCTGTCCGGCCAGCCGGTCGCCGACGACGTCTGGTCCGCGGTGCACGAGGTGCCCCACGTGCGGCTCGGCCAGCAGGCCGACCTGGTGGTCGTCGCGCCGGCCACGGCGGACCTGCTCGCCCGGGCCGCCCACGGCCTCGCCGACGACCTGCTCACCAACACCCTGCTCACCGCCCGCTGTCCGGTGGTGCTCGCCCCGGCGATGCACACCGAGATGTGGGAGCACCCCGCCACCGTCGCCAACGTGGCCACCCTGCGCTCCCGGGGGGTACGGGTGATCGAGCCCGCCGTCGGCCGGCTCACCGGCGCCGACAGCGGCAAGGGTCGGCTACCCGACCCGGCCGAGATCTTCGCCGTCGCCCGCCGGGCCCTCGCCCGGGGCATCGACGCCCCCGCCGATCTGGCCGGCCGGCACCTGGTGGTCACCGCCGGCGGCACCCGCGAACCCCTCGATCCGGTCCGTTTCCTCGGCAACCGGTCCTCCGGCAAGCAGGGCTACGCGTTCGCCCGGGCCGCCGTCGCCCGGGGCGCCCGGGTCACGCTGATCGCCGCCAACGTCTCGCTGCCCGACCCCGCCGGGGTCGACCTGGTCCGGGTGGGTACCACCGAGGAACTGCGCACCGCGACCCTGGCTGCCGCCGCCGACGCCGACGCGGTGGTGATGGCGGCGGCACCGTCGGACTTCCGGCCGGCGACCTACGCGACCGGAAAGATCAAGAAGTCGGACGACGGCAGCGCGCCGACCATCGCGCTGGTCACCAACCCGGACATCGCCGCCGAGCTGGGCCGTCGCCGTCGACCGGAGCAGGTGCTGGTGGTGTTCGCCGCCGAGACCGGCGACGCCGAGGCCAACGGCCGGGCCAAACTCGCCCGCAAACGCGCTGACCTCGTCGTCGTCAACGAGGTCGGCGTCGACAAGGTCTTCGGCGCCGAAACCAACGCGGCCACCGTCATCGGTGCCGACGGCAGCGTGCACCGCCTGCCCGAGCAGGCCAAGGAGGATCTGGCCGACCGGGTCTGGGACCTCGTACGCGATCGGTGGCCCGCCCGTTCCTGAACGGTGGATGCCGCCTCGCCCGGTCGTGAGCGGTACGCGAGGGTGACTAGACTGCTGCGGAACGATTATCTAAAGAGCTTAGGAGTGCCGTGACACGCCGCCTCTTCACGTCCGAATCGGTCACGGAAGGCCACCCGGACAAGATCGCCGACCAGATCAGTGACGGGATCCTCGATGCCCTGCTGACTCAGGATCCGCACAGTCGGGTGGCGGTCGAGACCCTGATCACCACCGGTCAGGTCCACGTCGCCGGCGAGGTGACCACCAAGGCGTACGCCGACATCCCGACGATCGTCCGGGAGACGATCCTGGGTATCGGTTACGACTCGTCGAAGAAGGGTTTCGACGGTGCTTCCTGTGGTGTGAGTGTTTCCATCGGTGCGCAGTCGCCGGACATCGCGCAGGGTGTCGACAATGCCTTCGAGTTGCGGACGGGTGCGTCGGAGAGCGCGTTGGACGCGCAGGGTGCCGGCGACCAGGGCATGATGTTCGGTTTTGCCTGTTCTGAGACGCCCGAGTTGATGCCGTTGCCGATCGCGTTGGCGCATCGGCTGGCTCAGCGGTTGTCGGCGGTGCGGAAGGACGGCACGATTCCGTACCTGCGGCCTGACGGTAAGACGCAGGTGACCATCGAGTACGAGGGGTTGCGTCCGGTACGGCTGAACACTGTTGTGGTGTCCAGCCAGCACGCCGCGGACATCTCCCTGGACTCGTTGCTGACCCCGGATGTGCGGGATCATGTCATCGCCCCGGAGTTGGAGAGTCTGGGTCTGGACACCGATGACTACCGGCTGTTGGTGAATCCGACGGGTCGGTTCGAGATCGGTGGTCCGATGGGTGATGCCGGTCTGACCGGTCGGAAGATCATCGTGGACACGTACGGTGGGTATGCCCGGCACGGTGGTGGTGCGTTCTCGGGTAAGGATCCGTCGAAGGTCGACCGTTCGGCGGCGTATGCGATGCGGTGGGTGGCGAAGAACGTGGTCGCCGCCGGTCTCGCGGAGCGGTGTGAGGCGCAGGTGGCGTACGCGATCGGCAAGGCCCACCCGGTGAGCCTGTTCATTGAGACCTTCGGCACGGAGAACGTGCCGGTGGAGCGGATCGAGCGGGCTGTGGGTGAGGTGTTCGACCTGCGGCCGGCTGCGATCATCCGGGATCTGGATCTGTTGCGTCCGATCTACCGGCAGACCGCGGCCTACGGGCACTTCGGCCGGGAGCTGCCGGAGCTGACCTGGGAGAACACCGACCGGGCCGCCGACCTGAAGTCGGTAGCGGGCGCCTGACCGGCACCACGCCCAGCGACCGGCGACCCGCTGACGGGTCGCCGGTCGCTCGGGTTTGCGTCGACGTCGCGCTGCCGCACCTCGACCGTCCCTTCGACTACCTGGTCCCCGCCGGGCTGGCCGACGACGCGGTCCCCGGGGTGCGGGTCAAGGTCCGCTTCGCCGGTCAACTGGTCGACGGGTGGCTGCTGGAGCGGGTCGACAGCTCCGCGCACGACGGCCGGCTGGCCTACCTGGAGAAGGTGGTCTCACCGGAGCCGGTGCTGGCCCCCGAGGTGGCCCGGCTGGCCCGCGCGGTCGCCGACCGGTACGCCGGCAACCTCGCCGACGTGCTCCGGCTGGCCGTCCCGCCCCGGCACGCCCGGGTCGAGAAGGAACCCCGTGCCGACCCTGCGCGGGTCGACCCCGCCCGTGCCGACTCCGCCGGTGCCGACCCCGCCCGTGCCGGCACCGACCCGGGCGACGACGGGCCGACCCCGTCCGCCGTGGATCTTTCCGCCCCGCCCGCCGGAGACGGCCCCGCCCCGCATGGCGCTGGCGGGGTCGACCCGCGCGGTGCCGACAGGGCCGCCCCGCCCGGTGCGGCCGGTTCCGCCCCGCGCGACGCGGTCGGGGTCGACCCGCGTGGCTGGCGGGACTATCCCGCCGGCCCGGCGTTCCTGACGGCGCTCGCCGACGGGCGGGCCCCCCGGGCGGTCTGGTCGGCGCTGGCCGGGGAGGACTGGGCGGCCCGCTACGCCGACGCGGTCGCCGCCACCCTCGCCGGTGGGCGGGGGGCGGTCGTGGTGGTCGCCGACGCCCGGGACCTCGACCGTCTCGACGCGGCGCTGACCACCCTGCTCGGCCCCGGACGGCACGTGACCCTCTCCGCCGCGCTCGGCCCCGCCCGCCGCTACCGGGCCTTCCTGGCCGCCCGGCGGGGCGACGTGCCGGTGGTGATCGGCACCCGGGCCGCCATGTTCGCCCCGGTCGACCGGCTCGGCCTGGTGGCGATCTGGGACGACGGGGACGACCTGCACGCCGAGCCCCGGGCCCCCTACCCGCACGCGCGGGAGGTGCTGCTCACCCGGGCCCGGCTCGCCGACGCCGCCGCGCTGGTCGGCGGCTGGACCCGGACCGCCGAGGGGCAACTGCTGGTGGAGACCGGCTGGGCCCGCGAGGTGGTGGCGGACCGGGCGACCCTGCGGGCGCGTACCCCGGCGGTCGCCCCGACCGGGGACGACCCGCAACTGGCCCGTGATCCGGGCGCGGCGACGGCCCGGCTGCCCAGCCTGGCCTGGACCACCGCCCGGGACACCCTGCGTGCGGACGCGCCGGTGCTGGTCCAGGTGCCCCGCCGGGGTTACCTGCCCTCGGTCTCCTGCGCGGACTGCCGGACCCCGGCCCGCTGCCCGCACTGCGCCGGCCCGTTGGCGCTGCGCGCCGCCGACGCCCCGCCGGCCTGCCGCTGGTGTGGCCGGGTCACCGCCGCGTACGCCTGCCCGCAGTGCGGCGGGCGACGGCTGCGGGCGGCCGTCACCGGGGCCCGCCGGACCGCCGAGGAGCTGGGCCGGGCGTTCCCCGGGGTGCCGGTGCGCACCTCGGGTCGCGACGAGGTGCTCACCACCGTGCCGGGCGGCGCGGCGCTGGTCATCGCCACCCCGGGTGCCGAGCCGGTGGCCGACGGGGGGTACGGCGCGGTTCTGCTGCTCGACTCCTGGGCGCTGCTCACCCGGGCCGACCTGCGGGCCGGCGAGGAGGCGCTCCGGCGGTGGCTGTCCGCGGCGGCGTTGGCCCGTCCCGCCCCGGCCGGTGGCAAGGTGGTGGTGGTCGCCGACGGGGCGCTGGCCCCGGTGCAGGCGTTGCTGCGCTGGGACCCGGGCTGGTTCGCCGCGCGGGAGTTGGCCGAGCGGCGCGAGCTGGGCTTCCCACCGGCGGTGAAGATGGCAAGCGTCACCGGGGGAGCGGAGGCGGTGGCCGACCTGCTCGCGCAGGCCCGGCTGCCGGACGGGGCGGAGGTGCTCGGCCCGGTCCCCGCCGACGAGGACCGGGAGCGGATGCTGGTCCGGGTGCCCCGGTCCCGGGCCGCCGCGCTGGCCGGGGCGCTGCACACCGCCGCCGGGGTCCGCAGCGCCCGACGGGCCGCCGAACCGGTTCGCCTCCAGGTCGATCCGCTCGCCCTGTTCTGAGTCGTCGCTCAGTTCCGTCGGGGGTCCGGCCAGCCCGCCGTCGCACCCCGGGTCCGCCGGGCTGCGGGCGTACGCGTGATAGCATCGCCCCTCATGCCCGGGCGCACGAATGGCGCGACGAAGGCGGGAACGCGTCGGGTCGACGCCAAATCGATGATCTCAATCAGCCGGTGAGCAGGGGTGGACCAGTCGTGACCGTTCGTCAGTCGATCGTCTTCAACGGTGACCTCGGCAGCGGCAAGAGCACCGTCTCCGTCGAGATCGCCAAGCGGCTGGGCCTGCGCCGGGTCAGCGTCGGTGACCTCTACCGGCAGATGGCCCAGGAACGCCAGATGACCGCGCTCCAGCTCAACCTGCACGCCGAGCTGGACCAGGCCGTCGACGGCTACGTCGACCAGCTCCAGCGCGACATCGCCGCCTCCGGCGAATCGCTGGTGATGGACTCCCGGCTGGCCTGGCACTTCTTCACCCACGCGCTCAAGGTGCACATGATCACCGAGCCGGCCGAGGCGGCCCGGCGCGTGCTGCTACGCCCCTCCGGGCCGGCCGAGAGCTACACCTCGCTGGCCGAGGCCGAGGCCAGGCTGCGCGAACGCAGCGACAGCGAGCGTAACCGGTTCATCCTCCGCTACGGCGTCGACAAGGCCCGGCTGCGCAACTACGACCTGGTCTGCGACACCACCCGGGCCTCCGCCGAGGAGGTCATCACGCACATCATCGACGCGTACGAGGGCCGCCTCGCCGCCGACGTGCTGCGTGACGCCCCGCCGTTGCTGCTGCTGGACCCGGCCCGGGTCTACCCGACCGAGGACGTCGCCACCCTGCGCGGGCTCGACGGGTCCGGGCTCGTCGGGGAGCTGGCGGCGGCCGGCGACGGGGCCCTCGCCCCGCTGCGGATCGGGTTCACCGGCGAGTACTTCTTCGTCGTCGACGGTCACCGCCGGCTCAGCGCCGCCCTGCGCAACGGTTTCTCGCTGGTGCCCGCGCAGCTCGTCGCCGAGGTGGACGAGCCGGTCGTCGGGCAGACCAGCGCCGTCGACTACTTCGCCGCCCACGTGCGCCCCAGCCTCGTGCACGACTGGGAGGCCGCCCACGGCACCCGGCTCCCGCTGCCCGCGCACGCCCTGCTCGGCGGGGACGCCGTGCTGGCCGGCGAACCGGGCGCCGGCGTCTGACCCGGCCGTCCCACCCCGATCACCACCCGTCGCGGTACGCCGGCCGGTGCCCCCGCCGCACTCCGTAGACTGGTACGGCACCACGCCGTCCAACGAAGGAGCCACCCCGCGTGACCGTCCAGCCCATCCGTCTGTTCGGGGACCCGGTGCTGCGCACGCCGGCCGATCCGGTCGTCGACTTCGACGTCGAGCTGCGTAAGCTCATCGCCGACCTCACCGACACGATGCGTGACCGCAGCGGTGCCGGGCTGGCCGCCCCCCAGCTCGGCGTGGGCCTGCGGGTGTTCACCTTCGAGGTGGACGACGTGCTCGGCCACCTGGTCAACCCGGTGCTGGAGTTCCCCGACGCCGAGGAGCAGGACGGCCCGGAGGGCTGTCTGTCCATCCCCGGGCTCTACTTCGACACCAAGCGTCGGCAGAACGTGATCGCCAAGGGCTTCAACGGCTACGGCGACCCGTTGCAGATCGTCGGCACCGGGCTGATGGCCCGCTGCGTCCAGCACGAGACCGACCACCTCGACGGGGTGCTCTTCCTCGACCGGCTGGACCCGGCCGGGCGCAAGGAGGCGATGAAGGCGATCCGCCAGGCCGACTGGTACGACGAGGCCGCCCCGCCGACGGTCAAGGTCAGCCCGCACGCCGCCGGCAACCCCTTCGGGCTGGGCCGGTGACCGCCCCGATGCGTCTGGTCTTCGCCGGTACGCCGGCGGTCGCCGTCCCCGCCCTGGCCGCCGTGCACGCCTCCGGACACGAGGTGGTGGCCGTGGTGACCCGCCCCGACGCGCCCGCCGGTCGGGGTCGGGGCGTGCTGCGGTCCCCGGTCGGCGTCTGGGCCGACGAGCACGGCGTCGAGGTGCTCACCCCGGCCCGCCCCCGGGAGCCCGAGTTCCTCGACCGGCTCCGTACGCTGGCCCCCGACTGCGTGCCGGTGGTCGCCTACGGCGCGCTGGTGCCCCCGGCGGCGCTGGAGATCCCCCGCTTCGGCTGGGTCAACCTGCACTTCTCGCTGCTGCCCGCCTGGCGGGGCGCGGCACCCGTGCAGCACGCGGTGCTGCACGGCGACGAGCTGACCGGGGCCAGTGTCTTCCAGTTGGAGCAGGGGCTGGACACCGGCCCGGTCTACGGCACGCTCACCGACGAGATCCGCCCCACCGACACCTCCGGCGACCTGCTGGAGCGGCTCGCCCACTCCGGGGCCGGGCTGCTGGTCGCCGTCCTGGACGCGATCGCGGCGGGCACCGCGCGGGCCGAACCGCAGCCCGCCGACGGGGTCTCGCTGGCTCCGAAACTGACCGTGGACGACGCCCGGGTGCGGTGGGGCGACCCCGCGTTCGCGGTGGACCGACGGGTGCGCGCCTGCACCCCCGCCCCGGGCCCGTGGACGACCTTCCGTGGCGACCGGGTCAAGCTCGGCCCGATCACCCCGGTCGGCAACGGCCCCACCCTCAAACCTGGAGAACTGCTGGTGGAGAAGTCCCGCGTGCTGGCCGGCACGGCGACCGTGCCGGTGCAGCTCGGTGAGGTGCGCGCGGCGGGCAAGAAGGCCATGCCGGCGACCGACTGGGCGCGCGGCGTCCGGGTCGCCGCCGGGGAGGAACTCGCGTGACCGAGCCGACCGCACGAGGAGACCGTCCGGCCGACACCGACCGGCGCGGCGACGACCGGCGGCCCTCCGGCGGCACCCGGGGCGACCGCTCCGGCCGAGCCGGCGGGTGGGGCGACCGGGCCGGGTCCGACCGGCGCGGCGGGCGACCCGGCCGACCGGTCCGCCCGGCCGTCGACCTGCCCCGGTACGCCGCCTACCAGGCGGTCGCGGCGGTGCACCGCGACGACGCGTACGCCAATCTGGTGTTGCCGGCGATCCTGCGCGAGCAGGGGCTGGCCGGGCGGGACGCCGCCTTCGCCACCGAGCTGACCTACGGCACCCTGCGGCAGCTCGGCACCCTCGACACGATCCTCACCGCCGCCGCCGGCCGGGACGTCGCGCGGATCGACCCGCCGGTGCGCGACGCGTTGCGGCTCGGCGCCTACCAGCTCCTGCACACCCGGGTCCCGGCGCACGCCGCCGTGTCCTCCACGGTCGACCTGGTCCGCACGGTGGGGGAGGGGGCCACCGGCTTCGCCAACGCGGTGCTGCGCGAGGTGGCCGGCCAGGACGTCGACGCGTGGACGGCCAAGCTCGCCCCGACGATGGCCGCCGACCCGATCGGCCACCTGGCCGTGACCTACAGCCACCCGCAGTGGATCGTCCGGGCCTTCGCCGACGCTCTCGGCGGTGACCTGGGTGAGGTGACCCGGCTGCTGATCGAGGACAACGAGCGCCCGCCGGTGCACCTGTGCGCCCGTCCGGGCCTCCTCGACCCGGCGGAGCTGGCCGACGCGGTCGGTGGCGCTCCTGGTGCGTTCTCGCCGTACGCGGTCTACCTGCCCGGTGGCGCGCCCGGTGACCTGCCGGCGCTGGCCGACGGCCGGGCGCACGTGCAGGACGAGGGTTCCCAGTTGGTGGCGAACGCGCTGGCCACGGCCCCGCTGGACGGTCACGACGGCCGCTGGCTGGACCTGTGCGCCGGCCCCGGTGGCAAGGCCGGCCTGCTCGGCGCGCTCGCCGCGCAGCGGGGTGCCCGGCTGACGGCGGTGGAGGTCTCCGAGCACCGGGCCCGGCTGGTCGAGCAGGCCACCCGGGGTCTGCCGGTGAGCGTGCTGCACACCGACGGGCGCACGGTCGGGGCGGATCCGAAGCTGCCGGAGGGGCACTTCGACCGGGTGCTGGTCGACGCCCCGTGCACCGGGCTGGGGTCGTTGCGCCGCCGGCCCGAGTCGCGCTGGCGGCGGCAGCCGTCGGACCTGCCGCCGTTGACCCGGTTGCAGCGGGAACTGCTCTCCGCCGCGCTGCGGGCGGCCCGTCCGGGTGGTCTGGTCGCCTACGTCACCTGTTCCCCGCACACGGTGGAGACGCACGTGACGGTCACCGAGGCGGCCCGGCGCGCGGGGGTGCCGGCGGACTTCGTCGACGCCCGGACGGTCCTGCCGTCGGGCATGCCCGGTTTGGGCGACGGCCCCACCGTCCAACTCTGGCCGCACCGCCACGGCACCGACGCCATGTTCCTGGCGCTCCTCCGCCGCACCTGAACCTGACCGGCCCCGCCCTCCCGTCGCCGCCCCGCCCGCCCTCGGTGATCAAGAGAATTGCGTCAACGATCCGTCGCCGGATGACGCGAACCTTTTGATCACCGAAGCGGGAAGCGGCGACGGGAGGGCGGACGGGCAGCGGGTGGGTCAGATGGTGGGGAGGCCCTTGGGGCCGGCGCCGCGCATCGAGCGGGTCAGCTTCCGGTCGTCGCTCCACAGGAAACAGCGGATGCCCCGGTCGCCCTCCTCCCACTCCCGCTGCGACGGCGGATAGAAGATCGACCCGGCCCGGTACGGCAGTTCGCTGTTGTTGGGCACCTCGGCGAAGCCGGCGATCAGCGCCATGCACCGCCGGTGCACCCGCTGGTTGGCGCGACCGAAATCGGCCCAGCTCAGGTCGCTGCGTTCCAGGTAGACGCCGACGAACTCGGCGCGGTGCGGCTCGGAGCAGAGCACCGGGGCCATGTAGTTGAGATTGTTGCCGATCAGTTTGGGATCGAAGCAGCGGTGGCTGAGCGGATTGTCGCCGATCATCGCCCCGCGCAGACTGCCGACGCGGTTGACCGGCCGGGTGTTGTCGATGCTGTCGGTCTCGCTGAGGTCGCACCGGAACCAGCGGGCGCCGCTGTTCCACGCCGAGTTGGCCGGCAGCGCGATGTTCATCGTCAGCCGGGCCGAGTGCCAGTCGCCACCGAGGACGTCGCGGGCCCGCTGGTCGCACTCGGTACGGGCGGGACGCAGCGCGGCGGAACCCGGCTCGGGCCGCTCACCCCGGGTCACCGCGCCGGTGAACGTGCCGACGTGGATGGTCTCGGCCAGGTGGCTGCGCGCGCAGTCCACCGTCTCGTAGGTGCCGGCCTGCACGACCGGGGTGATCCGGGGCAGGCAGGCGTCCGTGGCGGGCACGAACGACTGGGCGACCGGCAGCACCGGCCAGTCGTCGAGCAGGTCGCCGTCGGCACCGTGCTGCGGTACGCAGCCGCTGAGCGCCACCGTCACGGTGCCGGCCAGCGCCAGCGCCACGAGCCACCGTCGCATCGTCCGCCCTTTCCGGGGGTCGACGGTCCGTCGCCGTACCCCACCCGGCGTGCCCGCCGCCGGGCGAGCATCATACGTGACCGTCCCTGATGGAGTGTTGCGTCTTGCGGGTCGTTCGGCCAGTCGGCACCGGCCATTCGTCCCGGACTCCCGGGAAGAGGAGCCGTTGGTGCACCGCGGGTCACGCCTGGATCACAGGGCGTCGCTCATGGTGCCGTGCTGTCCGCGGCGGATGGCCGCGTTCGTACACTTGCCCTGTGACCGTACCGCCGTCGATCATCGCGCCCAGCATCCTCGCCGCCGATTTCGCCCGCCTCGCCGATGAAGTCCGCGCCGTCGAGGACGCCGCGGACTGGCTGCACGTCGACGTGATGGACAACCACTTCGTGCCCAACCTGACCATCGGCCTGCCGGTGGTGCAGAGCCTGCGGGCGGTGACCCGGCTCCCGTTCGACGTGCATCTCATGATCACCGACCCGCGGCGGTGGGCCCCCGGTTACGCCGACGCCGGCGCGTACAACGTGACCTTCCACGCCGAGGCGTGCGACGACCCGGTCGCCCTGGCCAAGGATCTCCGCTCGGCCGGCGCCAAGGCCGGGCTGGCCATCGACCGGGACACCCCGATCGAGCCGTACCTCGACCTGCTCCCCAGCTTCGACACCCTGCTGATCATGACGATCAAGGCCGGCTTCGGCGGGCAACGCTTCATCCCGCAGCTGCTGGACAAGGTGCGGGCGGCCCGCCGGCACGTCGACAGCGGCCACCTGGAACTGCGCATCGAGGTCGACGGCGGAATCGCCGCCGACACCATCGAGCAGGCCGCGGCGGCCGGCGCGGACGCCTTCGTCGCCGGCACCGCCGTGTACGGCGCGGACGACCCGGCCGAGGCGATCCGTCGCCTGCGCGGGCTGGCGGAGCGCGCCAACGCCGGGGCCTGAGGTGGAACCCACCGGCGACCGCCCCGACGTGATCCTGGTCGTCGACGACGACGAGGACATCGCCCGCTTCGTCGAGTTCAACCTGAGGCTGCACGGCTTCGAGGTGCTGCACGCCGGGGACGGCCAGGAGGCGCTCGACATGATCGAGCAGCACAAACCGGACCTGGCCGTGGTCGACCTGATGATGCCGCGCATCGACGGCCTGGAGCTGACCCGCCGGCTGCGTGCCAACCCGATCACCTCGGCGCTGCCGGTGATCATGCTGACCGCCAAGGGCATGACCGTGGACAAGGTGCACGGGCTCAGCGCCGGCGCCGACGACTACCTGGTCAAGCCGTTCGACACCGCCGAGCTGGTGGCCCGGGTCAGCTCCACGCTGCGCCGCAACAAGGAGTTCCGCGAGGTCTCCCCGCTGACCGGCCTGCCCGGCAACAGCCGGATCCGCCGGGAGATCAGCGACCGGGTCCGCAGCGGCGTCGACTACGCCGTCGGCTACATCGACATCGACCGGTTCAAGAGCGTCAACGACCGGTACGGCTTCGTGCGGGGCGACGAGTTCATCTCCGCGCTGGCCCGCAGCCTGTACCGGGCGGTGGTCGCGATCGGGCTGCCGCCGGCCTTCCTCGGCCATGTCGGCGGCGACGACTTCGTGATCGTCTGCGCCCCCGACCAGATCCGCCCGCTGACCTCCCGGGCCGTGGTCGACTTCGAGAAGACCGCCGACACCCTCTACGACCCGACCGACCGGGAACGCGGCTTCGTCGAGCTGAAGGACCGGCGGGGCAACATCCGGCGGGCGGCCCTGGTCACCCTGTCGATCGGTGTCTCGCTCTCCGATGCCCGCAAGCGCTTCACCGACCCGCTGGCGGCGATCGCCGTGGCCAGCGAGATGAAAACGGTCGCCAAGAGCCAACCGGGGTCATATGTCGCAGTCGACAGGCGACGTGCCGACGGGGTGTGAAGTAGCACGCTGGAGGTGGCGGACTCCCCGGGGTTACGTGTAAGACTTCGCATGTACCCACCACGCGCTGGCGGGGCTCGGTGAAATTCCGAACCGGCGGTGATCCACGCTCGACGTGGTAAGCCCGCGACCCGGACGGCTGTGCCGCCCGGTGGACCTGGTGAGAATCCGGGGCCGACGGTGGGGGAGCGGTCCGTCCGCACCCCCGACAGTCCGGATGGGAGACAGCGCGCGGGCGGGGCGGGCCTGCGTGGCGTCTCTTGCGACCGCGTGGGCTCCCCGGGGGCGGCGCTGCCGTTCCCGGTTCCGCCGCCGCCTGCCCGCCTGCTCCCGTACCGCCCGCGCGGGGACCGGCGAGCGAGAGGGCAGGGCATGGGCGGCGTCTCCGTGGACGAGGCGATGCGTCGTGCCATCGAGTTGGGCGCGCGGGGTCTCGGCACCACCAGTCCCAATCCGGTCGTCGGCTGCGTGCTGCTCGACGCGGACGGCGTCGTCGTCGGGGAGGGCTTCCACGCCTACACCGGCGGGCCGCACGCCGAGATCGTCGCGCTCGCCCAGGCCGGTGAGCGGGCCCGGGGCGGCACCGCGGTGGTCACCCTGGAACCCTGCGACCACACCGGTCGCACCGGCCCGTGCAGTCACGCGCTGATCCGCGCCGGCATCGCCCGGGTGGTCATCGCCGTACCCGACCCCAACCCGGTCGCCTCGGGCGGCGCCGCCACCCTGCGCGCCGCCGGGGTGCGGGTCGAGTTCGGGGTACGCGCCGACGAGGCCGAGGCCGGCAACGTCGCCTGGCTGACCTCGATGCGGCGCGGCTGGCCGTACCTGATCTGGAAGTACGCCGCCACCCTCGACGGCCGGTCCGCGGCGGCCGACGGCAGCAGCATGTGGATCACCTCCGAGGCGGCCCGGATGGACGTGCACGCGTTGCGCGGCACGGTCGACGCGGTCATCGCCGGGGTCGGCACCGTGCTCGCCGACGATCCCCGGCTGACCGCCCGTAACCTGCGCGACGGCACCCTGGCCATCCGCCAGCCGTTGCGGGTGGTGGTGGACAGCGCCGGGCGTACCCCGGCCGACGCCCGGGTCCGCGACGGCGCCGCCCGGACCTGGATCGCCACCGTCGCGGAGGTCGGCGCCGGCCCGGACGGCCGGGTCGACCTGCCGGCCCTGCTGGCCGAACTGCACCATCGGGGGGTACGCGCCGCGCTGCTGGAGGGCGGTCCCCGGCTGGCCGGGGCGTTCCTCGCCGCCGGCCTGGTCGACCGGGTCGTCGGGTACGTCGCGCCGAAGCTGCTCGGGGCCGGCCCGACCGCGTTGGTCGACGCGGGTGTGACGACCATCGCCGACGCCATCGATCTGGAAATCACCGACGTTACCCGGGTCGGGTCCGACCTGAGGATCACCGCGCTGCCCCGGAAGAGGGAGGCCTGAGATGTTCACCGGCATCGTCGAGGAGTTGGGCGAGGTCGTCCGGATCGCCGACACCGGGGGTGACTCGGCGCTGGTCGCGATCCGCGGCCCGCTGGTCACCTCTGACGCCCGGCACGGCGACTCCATCGCGGTCAACGGGGTCTGCCTGACCGTGGTCGACGTCGACGGCGGGGTGTTCACCGCCGACGTGATGGGCGAGACGCTGCGCCGCTCGGCGCTCGGCGGGCTGCGCCCCGGCGACCCCGTCAACCTGGAGCGGGCCGCCGCGCTGAACAGCCGGCTCGGCGGGCACCTGGTGCAGGGCCACGTCGACGGCGTCGGCGAGGTGCTCTCCCGGGAACCGGCCGCGCAGTGGGAGACGCTGCGGTTCCGGCTGCCCGCCGCCCTGGCCCGGTACGTGGTGGAGAAGGGCTCGATCACCGTCGACGGGGTGTCGCTGACGGTGGCGGCGGTCGGCGACGACTGGTTCACCGTCGGGCTGATCCCCACCACCCTCAAGCTCACCACGCTCGGCGGCCGGGGGGTCGGCGCGCCGGTCAACCTGGAGGTGGACGTGCTGGCCAAGTACGTCGAACGCCTCCTCGACGCCCGGCTGCCCGGCGGCCCGGTCGGGACCGACGACGCCGCCCCGGCGCTGCCCGGCGACACCGCCGGAGGGGCACGGTGAGCGGCCCGGTCGGCTGGCTGCTCGACGCGCAGGTGCACGTCGTCGGTTCCCCGGTGCTGGTCCGGGAGATCGTCGGCAACGCCTTCGGGCTGGTCTCGGCGCTGCTCGGGCTGCGCCGGCTGGTCTGGGCCTGGCCGGTCGGCATGATCGGCAACGGGCTGCTGTTCACCGTCTTCCTCGGCGGGGTGTTCGCCACCCCGCAGGCGCACGACCTCTACGGCCAGGCCGGCCGGCAGGTCTTCTTCTTCGCGGTCAGCGTCTACGGCTGGTGGCGGTGGTCGCGCAACCGCCGCCAGGGCGGGGACGCCCCGGCGGTCACCCCCCGCTGGGCCACCGGCCGGGAACGGCTCGGCCTGCTGCTGGCCGCCGTGCTCGGCACCGCGCTGGGCTATCCGCTGCTCGCCGCGCTCGGCTCGTGGGGGCCACTGCCGGACGCCTGGATCCTCACCGGCAGCCTGCTGGCCACCTACGGGATGGCCCGGGGCTGGGTGGAGTTCTGGCTGGTCTGGATCGCGGTGGACGCGGTCGGCGTACCGCTGCTGCTGCGCGGCGGCTTCTACCCCTCGGCGGCGATGTACCTGGTCTACGGCGCGCTCTGCGGCTGGGGCTTCGCCGCCTGGTGGCGCACCTCGCGGACCAGCCGTACGGCGTCGACACCGATCCCGTCCACCTACTCGGAGGTCGTGGCATGAGCACCCAGGCGGTCACCTTCGCCCGGATCGAGGAGGCGGTGGCGGAGATCGCCGCCGGCCGGCCCGTGGTGGTGGTCGACGACGAGGACCGGGAGAACGAGGGCGACCTGATCTTCGCCGCCGAGCTGGCCACCCCGGAGCTGCTCGCCTTCATGGTCCGCTGGACCTCCGGGTACGTCTGCGTCCCACTGACCGAGGCGGAGTGCGACCGGCTGGACCTGCCGCCGATGCACCACACCAACCAGGACCGGCGCGGCACCGCCTACACGGTGACCGTGGACGCCCGGGAGGGGGTCAGCACCGGCATCTCGGCAGCCGACCGGGCGCACACCATCCGGCTGCTCGCCGACCCCGGCACCGACCCGACGGACCTGGCCCGCCCCGGCCACGTGGTGCCGCTGCGGGCCCGCGCCGGCGGGGTGCTGCGCCGCCCCGGGCACACCGAGGCGGCGGTCGACCTGACCCGGCTGGCGGGGCTGCGTCCCGCCGGGGTGCTGTGTGAGCTGGTCAACGATGACGGCACCATGATGCGCCTGCCGGATCTGGAGAAGTTCTGCGCCGAGCACTCGCTCACCCTGGTCACCATCGCCGACCTGGTGGCCTACCGGCGGCGGCACGAGAAGCAGGTGGAGCAGGTCGCGCAGGCGCGGATGCCCACCCCGTACGGGGTGTTCCGGGCGCTGGGCTACCGGGCCGAACACGACCCGGCCGAGCACGTCGCGCTGGTCTTCGGTGAGCTGGGCGACGGCGAGGACGTGCTGGTCCGGGTGCACTCCGAGTGTCTGACCGGGGACGTCTTCGGGTCGCTGCGCTGCGACTGCGGGCCGCAGTTGCAGGCCTCGCTGGCCCGGGTCGCCCGGGAGGGGCGGGGCGTGGTGCTCTACGTGCGCGGGCACGAGGGGCGCGGCATCGGCCTGCTGCACAAGCTGCAGGCGTACCAGCTCCAGGACCAGGGCCGCGACACCGTGGACGCGAACCTCGACCTGGGCCTGCCGGCCGACGCCCGGGACTACGGCACCGGCGCGCAGATCCTCTACGACCTGGGGGTGCGGTCGATGCGGCTGCTCACCAACAACCCGGCCAAGCGGGCCGGGCTGGAGGGGTACGGGCTGACCGTCACCGGCCGGGAGGGGCTGCCGGTCCGGCCGCACCCGGAGAACGTCCGCTACCTGCGGACCAAGCGGGACCGGATGGGCCACCTGTTGGACGAGCTGGACGAGGTGACCGAGGCCCCGATGGGCCGGCCGGTCCCCGGCGACGAGATCGGAGCATGACGATGGCGGGTTTCGGTGAACCCGGAGTGACCCCGGTGGATGCCGCCGGGCTGACCGTCGGGGTGGTGGCGGCGCGTTGGCACGGCGAGCTGACCGACCACATGCTCGACCGGGCGGTGGCCGCCGCGCAGGCGTGCGGGGCGCGGGTGGTGACGGCCCGGGTGGCCGGTTCGGTGGAGCTGCCGGTGGTGGCGCAGGCCCTGGCCCGGCGCTGCGACGTGGTGGTGGCGCTGGGCGTGGTGGTGCGCGGCGCGACCGCCCACTTCGACTACGTCTGCCGGTCGGTGACCGACGGGCTGACCCGGATCGCCCTGGACGAGGGCAAGCCGGTGGCGCACGGGGTGCTGACCGTGGAGAACCTCGACCAGGCCCGGGACCGCGCCGGGCTGCCCGGCTCCGCCGAGGACAAGGGCTGGTCGGCGACGGTGGCCGCCCTGGACGCCGCGCTGGCGGTCCGGGCCGTGTCCACGGCCAACGGCCACCGCGTCGGCTTCGTCGGCTGACCACCCGTCGGGGCTTTGGCCTGGTGGGCCGATGTTGCGGGGTTCACGACCGCCGACCCCGCAACATCGCCCCACTTGGGGTCACCCCGCGCTACAGCCGGCCGGCCTCGATGATCCGCTTGAGGAACTGCCGGGTTCGGGGCTGGGTCGGCTCGCCGAACACCTGGGCGGGCGGCCCGGCCTCGACCACCCGGCCGGCGTCGAGGAAACAGACCTGGTCGGCGACCTCCCGGGCGAACCCCATCTCGTGGGTGGCCAACACCATCGTCATCCCGGCGGACTTCAGGTCCCGGATCATCGCCAGCACCTCGCCGACCAGCTCCGGGTCGAGCGCCGAGGTGACCTCGTCGAGCAGCATCAGCCGGGGCGAGTTGGCCAGTGCCCGGACGATCGCCACCCGCTGCTGCTGGCCGCCGGAGAGCCGGTCCGGGTAGGCGTCCGCCCGGTCGGCCAACCCGACCCGGGCGAGCAGCTCCCGGGCCTGCGCCTCGGCCTCGGCCCGCGCCCGCCGGTGCACCCGGCGCGGCGCGAGGGTGACGTTGTCCAGCACGCTCAGGTGCGGAAACAGGTTGTACGACTGGAACACCATGCCGATGCGCCGGCGGACCCGGTCCGGGTCGACCCGGGGGTCGGAGATCTCCTCGCCGTCGAGCGTGATGCTCCCGTCGTCGAGTTCCTCCAGCAGGTTCACGCAGCGCAACAGCGTCGACTTACCCGACCCGGACGCCCCGATCAGGGCGACCACCCGGTGCTCCTCGACGGTGAGGTCGAGCCCGTCGAGCACCACCCGGCCACCGAACTCCTTGCGTACCCCCTGGCAGGTCAGCACGGCCATGGTCAGCCTCCGGACTGGCGTCGGGCCGCGCGCAGCGTCACCCAGTCGGTGACCGCGATCAGCGGGATGGCGAGCAGTACGAACAGCACCCCGGCCACGATGTACGGGGTGTAGTTGAAGCTCTGCGCGGTGGCGATCTGCGCCGCCCGGACGGCGTCGATCGGGCCGGCCAGGGAGACCAGGCCGACGTCCTTCTGCAACGCCACCACGTCGTTGAGCAGGGGCGGCGCGACCCGCCGGACGGCCTGCGGCAGCACCACGTGCCGCATGGTCTGCCGGTAGGTCAGCCCCAGCGAGCGGGCCGCCGCGAGCTGGCTCGGGTGGACCGACTCGATGCCGGCCCGGAACACCTCCGCCAGGTAACCGCCGTAGGTGAGCACCAGCGCCAGCCCGCCGAGCACCAGCACCGGGGGCATCCCCTGCAACCGCAGGCCGGGCACGCCGAGGGTGAGCACGTACAGCACGATGATCAGCGGCAGGCCCCGGAAGGTGTACGTGTACCCGGCGGCGAGCGCGCGGACCGGGAAGAAGACCGGCCCGCGCAGGGTCCGCAGCAGCGCGATCAGCAGGCCGAGCAGCAGCGCCCCGACGGCACAGCAGACCAGCAGCCGGACGTTGAGCCACAGCCCGGTGAGCACCTCCGGCAGGGCGTCGCGGGCGATCTGCGGGTCGAGGAACGACAGGCGGACCCGGTCCCAGCCGGGTGCGCCGGTGACCGCGACGACCAGCAGCGTGCCGAGCACCGCCGTGGAGACGGCGGCGACCAGCACGCTGCGGGTCGTCTGCCGACGCCGGTACGCGGCCCGCCGCCGCTGCGCCGCCGACAGGAGGTACGGCCGGTCCACCGCCGGGTCGTCGTTGCCTGCGGACACCCGGCTCACTGGAGTTCGGTCGCCCCCGCCACCTGGGCGAGCCACTTCTGCTCCAGCTGCTTGAGCGTGCCGGCCTCGGCGAGTTCCCCGACGGTCTTGCTGACGCACAGCGTGAGCGGGGAGTCCTTGTCCAGCAGTAGTCCGAACGCCTCCGGCGCACCCACCTGCGGCAGCTGGCCGACGATGGTGGCGTCGGTGACCTCCGAACCGGTGATGTAGAACGCGGTCGGCAGGTCGACCACCAGCCCGTCGATCTGGCCGTTCTGCAGGGCCTTCTTGGCGTCGTCGTTGCTGTTGTAGACCTGCGGCTTGACCGAGGGCTTGATCAGGGCGGTGATCGCCTGGTAGCTGGTCGTGCCGACCTGCGCGCCGAGCTTGGCGTTCTTCAGGTCCGCCACCGACTTCTTCCCGGCGATCTTCGACGACTTGAGCGCGATGACGGTCTGGCGTACCAGGTAGTACGGGGCGGAGAAGTCGACCGCCTGCTTGCGTTCCTCGGTGATGGAGAACTGGTTGATGTCGAAGTCGAAGGTCTTCGGGCCCGGGGCGATGGCGGTGTCGAACTTCACCCGGGTCCAGGTGACGTCCCCCCGGGCGTACCCGAGCCTCTCGGCCACCGCGTACGCGACGGCGGACTCGAAACCCTCGCCGCTGTCCGGCTTGTCGCCCTTGAACCACGGCTCGTACGCGGGCTCGTCGGTGGCGATGGTGAGCTTGCCCGGTGTCCGGGTCTTCAGGCTGTCCTTGGCGCAGGACGCCGCGGTGGGGACGACGTCGGGGGTGGTGGGCGTGGGGTCCTGCGGGGCGCATCCGGCCACGGCGACGAGGAGCACGGCGGCGGTGGCGGCGGCGCGGGAACGTGAGCTGCTGCTGACCATGGCCGCCAGGATAGAGAAGACCGCCGATCCCTCGAAGGGTGTCCCATCAGGTAGATGAGAGATCGATGTGCAAACGTGTCCGGTCCGTTGCCGGTGGCCGGTGACCCGCGCTCCGACCGGCCGGAGCGCCCGGCGTCTCCGGCCCCGTCCCAGCCTGCGGGAACAGGATGTGGGCAGGGCGACCCGGCCGGACCCGGAGCGCACGGCGTCGGTGGGTGGCTGGAAGAATCCGGTTCCGTGAAGACGTTCGAGGAGTTGTTCGCCGAGCTCCAGGCCAAGGCAGCCGCCGGCACGCCGGGTTCCGGCACGGTCGACGCCCTGGCCAAGGGGGTGCACTTCGTCGGCAAGAAGGTCGTCGAGGAGGCGGCCGAGTCGTGGATGGCCGCCGAGCACGAGGGCCCGGAGCGCACCGCCGAGGAGATCTCCCAGCTGCTCTACCAGGTGCAGGTGCTGATGCTGGCCAGCGGTCTGGAGCTGAAGGACGTCTACCGACATCTGTGAGTGCGCCCGCGTCGTTGATCTGATCCGATCGAAGGAGCACTCCGTCATGCTGCGTGTCGCCGTACCCAACAAGGGGGCCCTGGCCGAGAAGGCCGCCCAGATGCTGCGCGAGGCGGGCTACCGCCAGCGCACCGACCCCAAGGACCTGGTCTGCCCGGACGAGGCCAACGACATCGAGTTCTTCTACCTGCGCCCGAAGGACATCGCCACCTACGTCGGCTCGGGTGACCTCGACGTCGGGATCACCGGCCGGGACCTGCTGATCGACTCCGGTGCGCCCGCCGAGGAGGTGGTCGACCTGGCCTTCGGCCGGGCCACCTTCCGCTTCGCCGCCCGCCCCGAGGACGTCGGCGACGTACAGGAGCTGGGCGGTCACCGGATCGCCACCGCGTACCCGGGGCTGGTCGAGCGGTACCTCGCCGAACTGGGCGTCAAGGCCGACGTGATCCGGCTCGACGGCGCGGTGGAGAACGCCATCCGGCTCGGGGTCGCCGACGTCGTCGCCGACGTGGTGGAGACCGGCGCGACGCTGCGCCAGGCCGGACTGGTCGTGTTCGGGGAGCCGCTGCTGCGGTCCTCGGCGGTGCTGGTCCGCCGGGCCGACGCGCCGGCCCACCCGCAGGCGGAACAGTTGCTGCGTCGCCTGCACGGGGTGCTGGTGGCCCGCCGTTACGTGATGCTCGCCTACGACGTGCCGGCGGGCCTGCTCGACCGGGCCAGCGGCCTCACCCCGGGCATCGAGTCGCCGACGGTCTCCCCGCTGCACCGGGAGGGCTGGGTCGCCGTGCAGGCGATGGTGCTCCGCGACGACGTCCACCGGATCATGGACGAGCTGTACGAGCTGGGTGCCCGCGCCATCCTGGTCACCAACATCCACGCCTGCCGGCTCTGATCCGACCGCCCGGCGACCCGTACCACCCGCCGCGCCCTCGTGCTCGACGTCCCTCGTGCTCAACGGCAATGGGGCCGATACAGCGGCATCATCCCCCACGGATACCGCTGTATCGGCCCCATTGCCCCAGCCCGTCCAGGCCCGCTCGAACCGGGCGGGGCTGGTGGGGGTGGGTGGCGACGCGACGCCGTCCGGGTCGGGTGGCAGACTGGAGCGGTGAGCGACACCGAGTTGATCCGTCTCAGGCCGCGTCGTATCCGGGTCGTCTGCTGGGCCTCGGCGATCGCCCTGCTGGTGGTCTTCAGCCTGGTGGCCACCTCGTTGACCGGGGCGACCGGCGAGGGCTACGGCACCTTCCAGCGTGGCGACCAGGTTGCCATGGTCGGCCTCGGGGTGCTCGGCGCGCTCGGCATCCTGCTGTTCACCCGGCCCCGGGTCGAGGCGGACGCCCGGGGGGTCCGGGTGCGCAACATCCTCGGCTCGTACGAGCTGCCGTGGGAGGTCGTCCGGGGGGTGCGCTTCGACCGGGGCGCGCCCTGGGCCAGCCTGGAGCTGCACGACGACGACCTGCTGCCGATGGTGGCGCTCCAGGCCGCCGACAAGGAGATCGCGGTCGACGGGGTCCGCGCCTTGCGCCGGCTGCACCAGGCCCACCTGGCCGGCCTCGGCGGCACCCCGGCCCGCTGACCGTCCCGGCCGGGGAGCCGCCTCCGCCGGCCCGCTGGCAGCTCCGGCCGAGGAGCCGCTCTGCTTCAGCCGGCCCGCTGACGGTCCGGCCGGTCCGCTGGCCCGTTGACCGTCTGGAGGGCCGCTACCGGGGTTCTCGTACCGTGCTGACCTGCGGGCCCGGTTTGGGGGATGGCTGCGCCGGGGTGTAGTGTTGCCACGTCGACCAGACTGCCCCCGCCTGTGGCGTGTGGGTGGTCCCGAAGCGGAGCGCCTGCTCCCACCCGAGTCGCCCCTGAGGTGGCCGGGTCCGGTCACCGGTTCCGGGTTCGTCCCGGCACCGGATGCGCGATCATGTGATCGTGCCGACCGGTCGAGCGGGCCCTGGCATGCGCCGGGGCCTTCTGCTTTCCGGGTCGCCCCCACCCGGGGGCCGCGCGGGGTCGGCCACGCAACAGACTCGACTCGAGGAGGCCACATCAGCGTCGAACCACGCGTGAACGAGCAGATCCGGGCACGTGAGGTCCGACTGGTCGGCCCTGAGGGTGAGCAGGTGGGCATCGTCCCGCTGGAGCGCGCCCTGCAGCTGGCCGCGGACGTCGACCTGGACCTGGTCGAGGTTGCGCCGATGGCGCGCCCGCCTGTGTGCAAGCTCATGGACTTCGGCAAGTTCAAGTACGAGAGCGCACTCAAGGCGCGCGAAGCGCGGCGTAACCAGCAGCAGACCGTCATCAAGGAGATGAAGCTCCGGCCGAAGATCGACCCGCACGACTACGAGACCAAGAAGGGTCACGTGGTGCGGTTCCTCAAGGCCGGCGACAAGGTCAAGGTGACGATCATGTTCCGCGGTCGGGAGCAGAGCCGCCCGGAGCTGGGTTACCGGCTCCTGCGTCGGCTCGAGTCCGAGATCACGGACCTGGGATACGTCGAGGCCGCTCCGAAGCAGGACGGCCGTAACATGATCATGGTTCTCGCTCCGCACCGGGCCGTCAAGGCATCCGCGGTCGCCGCCACGGCGTCCCGTGGGGGCCCCCGGGACCGGGCCGCGGAGGAATCGGCCGCCCCGGCAGGTGGCGCGACCCCGGTGGTCGGCGAGACCGCAGCAGCCGGCGAGACCGGCCCGACCGCTGACACCAGCGGCCAGTAACAGGGAGAAGACGTTCCACATGCCGAAGATGAAGAGCCACACGGGTATGGGCAAGCGGGTCAAGGTGACCGGCAAGGGCAAGATCGTCGCCCAGCAGGCCGGCCTTCGCCACAACCTGGAGAAGAAGCCGTCCACCCAGACCCGGCGGCTGACCGGCACGGTCGAGCTGGCCAAGGCCGACGTCAAGCGCATCAAGAAGCTGCTCGGCCGCTGACGCGCGCCACCTTTACCTAACAAGGAGTTGAGATGGCACGCGTCAAGCGGGCTGTGAACGCCCAGAAGAAGCGTCGTACCCTGCTGGAGACCGCGAGCGGTTACCGCGGTCAGCGCTCCCGGCTGTACCGCAAGGCCAAGGAGCAGGTGCTGCACTCGATGCAGTACGCCTACCGGGACCGTCGCGACCGCAAGGGCGACTTCCGGCAGCTCTGGATCCAGCGCATCAACGCTGGCGCCCGGGCCAACGGCATGACCTACAACCGGCTGATCCAGGGCCTGCGCCTGGCCGGCATCGAGGTCGACCGCAAGATCCTGGCCGACCTGGCCGTCCACGACGCCGCGGCGTTCGCCGCGATCGTCGAGCTGGCCCGCGCCGCCGTGGCGGCCGAGGGCACCGGTGGCGCCGCGGCCCAGGCCGCCTGACCCACCCCGGCAGCAGATCGAGGCGTCTCCCATGCAGTCACCACCGCGCGGGAGACGCCTCGACGCCGTCACCGGCCCGTTCACCCCGCGTACGCCCCGGGTGGTCGCCGCCCGCCGGCTGCACCGCCGACGCGACCGCGACGCCACCGGCCGGTTCCTGGCCGAGGGACCGCAGGCCGTCCGTGAGGCCCTCGACCGCACCGGCACGGTGGTGGAGCTGTTCGGCACCCCGGCCGCGCTCGACCGGCACGCCGACCTCGCGGCCGCTGCCGCCCGCGTCGACCTGCCCGTCTCCGAGGTCACCGACGAGGCCCTGGCCGCGCTCACCGAAACCGTCACGCCGCAGGGCGTGGTCGCCGTCTGCCGGCATCTCGACGTGCCGCTGGACGCCGCCCTGGCGCGTGGTCCCCGCCTGGTAGCGGTGCTCGCCGGCATCCGTGACCCGGGCAACGCCGGTACCGTGCTGCGCACCGCCGACGCGGCCGGCGCGGGTGCGGTGGTCTTCGCCGGCGACACCGTCGACCCGTACAACGGCAAGTGCGTGCGGGCCTCCGCCGGCAGCCTGTTCCACGTCGACGTGGTCCGCGCCGGCGACCCCGGGGCCGTGGTCGACACGTTGCGCGCCGCCGGGCTCACCGTCCTCGCCACCACCGGGTACGGCGACAGCGACCTCGACGACCTCGCCGACCGGGGCCGGCTCGCCGCCCCCACCGCCTGGCTGTTCGGTGCCGAGGCGCACGGCCTGCCCGGGGAGCTGACCGCCGCCGCCGACGCCCGGGTCCGGGTGCCGCTGCACGGGCGGGCCGAGAGCCTTAACCTGGCTGCGGCCGCTGCGGTCTGCCTGTACGCTTCAGCCCGAGCACTGCGCCGACCCCGGTCGGGCGCACACCCAGCAGGGGAGCCGGTCACGTGAGGAACGCGCCACGGCGTTCGTTTAGCCAGCCCGCCGGTGTCGGCGGGCGGTGGGCCTGACCTTCCTCCGCGCGTAACTCCCACCGGCGGGCTGCGGCACCGCCGCGCGTCCGTAGACTCGCCTAGCCGCCCGGAAGGGCCGGCGCCGCCGTGAGGGAGTGCCCGTACGCCATGAGTTACCGCAACGATCCGTACGACCCGAAGCAGGTCGCCCTGCTCGACCCGGCCGCCCTGGCCGGGGCCGTGGCCGACGCCGAGAAGGCGTTCGCCGCCGCCACCGACCCCGACGCGCTGACCGCGCTGCGCCCCGCGCACCTCGGCGACCGGTCCCCGGTGTCGCTGGCCCGCCGGGAGATCGGCGCGCTGCCGCCGGCCGCGAAGTCCGACGCCGGCAAGCGGGTCAACGAGGCCCGCCGGGCGGTCGAGTCCGCGTACGCGGCCCGCGCCGAGGTGCTCGACCGCGAGCAGGCCGCCCGGGTGCTGGTCGAGGAGCGGGTCGACGTGACCCTGCCGTACGACCGGCGGCCCCGGGGGGCGCGGCACCCGCTGTCGACCCTGATGGAGCAGATCAGCGACCTGTTCGTCGGGATGGGCTACGAGGTGGCCGAGGGTCCCGAGGTCGAGTTGGAGTGGACCAACTTCGACGCGTTGAACATCCCCGCCGACCATCCGGCGCGCGGGCTGATGGACACCTTCCACATCGCACCCCCGCCCGGCGCGGACACCTCCGGCCTGGTGCTGCGCACCCACACCTCGCCGGTGCAGGCGCGTACCATGCTGACCCGCAAGCCCCCCATCTACGTGGTGGTGCCCGGCCGGGTCTACCGCACCGACGAGCTGGACGCCACCCACGCGCCCGTCTTCCACCAGGTCGAGGGCCTGGTGGTCGACCGGGGCATCACGATGGCGCACCTGCGTGGCACCCTCGACCACTTCGCCCGCGCCATGTTCGGCGAGGGGGCCAAGACCCGCTGGCGTCCGCACTACTTCCCGTTCACCGAGCCGTCGGGGGAGTTCGACGTCTGGTTCCCCGAGCACCGCGACGGCCCGCGCTGGGTCGAGTGGGGCGGCTGCGGCATGGTCAACCCGAGGGTGCTGCGGGCCTGCGGCATCGACCCCGAGGTCTACTCCGGGTTCGCGTTCGGCATGGGCATCGACCGGACGGTGATGTTCCGGCACGGGGTCAGCGACATGCGGGACATGGCCGAGGGCGACGTGCGGTTCACCCGCGCGTTCGGGGCCGGGGCGTAGGGCGATGCGGGTACGAGTCACGGAGACGGTGGTCTGAGTCATGCGAGTTTCTGTCAGTTGGCTGCGGGAGTACGTCGACCTCCCAGTCGACCTGCCCACCGAGGACCTGGAACAGGCCCTGGTGGACCTCGGCATCGAGGTCGAGTCCGTGGTGGACCTGCGCCGCACGGTCACCGGTCCGCTGGTCGTCGGTGAGGTCCGCGAGATCGAGGAGCTGACCGGGTTCAAGAAGCCGATCCGGCACTGCCTGGTCGACGTGGGCACCGCCAACGGCACCGGCGAGTTGCAGCAGATCGTCTGCGGGGCGCGTAACTTCGCCCCCGGCGACCGGGTCGTGGTGATCCTGCCCGGCGGGGTGCTGCCCGGCGACTTCACCATCGGCGCGCGTAAGACGTACGGCCGGATGTCGGCCGGCATGATCTGCTCGGCGATGGAGCTGGGCCTCGGCGACGACCACTCCGGCATCATCGTGCTGCCGCCGGACACCCCGGCCCGGCCCGGCGACGACGCCCGCCCCGTGGTGGGCCTCGACGACGTCGTGGTCGAGTTGGAGATCACCCCCGACCGGGGATACGCGCTGAGCGTGCGCGGCATCGCCCGGGAGCTGGCGTACGCCCTCGGGGTGGCCTTCCGCGACCTGGGCCGGGTGCCCGCGCCGGCCGGTACGGCGCAGCCGGCGTACCCGGTGCAGGTGCGCGACACGGTCGGCTGCGACCGGTTCACCGCCCGGATGGTCCGGGGGGTCGACCCGACGGCGGCCACGCCCGGCTGGATGCGGCAGCGGCTGACCGTGGCCGGGGTCCGCAGCATCTCCCTGGCGGTGGACGTCACCAACTACGTGATGCTCGAACTGGGCCAGCCGATGCATGCCTTCGACGCCGACCGGCTCACCGGTTCGCTGGTGGTGCGTCGGGCCGAGGCGGGCGAGAAGGTGACCACCCTGGACGGTGTGGTCCGCTCGCTCACCGCCGAGGACATGGTGATCTGCGACGACACCGGCCCGATCTCGCTGGCCGCGGTGATGGGCGGCGAGACCAGCGAGGTGGTCGGCGGCACCACGAACGTGCTGCTGGAGGCCGCCCACTGGGACCCGGTGATGGTCGGCCGTACGGCCCGCCGGCACAAGCTGTTCAGTGAGGCGGCGAAGCGGTGGGAGCGGGGCGTCGACCCGGCGCTGCCGCTGGTGGCCCTCCAGCGTGCCGTCGAGCTGCTCACCGCGCACGGCGGGGGCGAGGCCGGCGCGGAGATCCTCGACCTCGACCACGTCCGGCCGATGCGGCAGGTTGTCCTCCCGGTCGACCTGCCGTCGCGCCGGGTCGGGGTGGACTACTCCCCGCAGCGGGTGGTCGACCTGCTGGAGCAGGTGGGCTGCACGGTGATCCGGGGTGCCGACCGGCTGGCCGAGGACGCGGGCACGGTCGCGACGACGGCCGGTGGCGGTGACGTGCTCACCGTCACCCCGCCGACCTGGCGGCCCGACCTCACCGACCCGGCCGACCTGGTCGAGGAGGTGGTCCGCCTCGACGGGTACGACCGGGTGCCGTCGGTGCTGCCCACCGCGCCCCCCGGCCGGGGGCTGACCTGGCAGCAGCGTCGCCGTCGGGCGGTGGCCCGCTCGCTCGCCGAGCGCGGCTACGTCGAGGTGCTGGCCCTGCCGTTCGTCGCCCCGGAGTTGGCCGACCAGCTCGGGCTGCCCGCCGACGATCCGCGCCGGCCGGCGGTACGGCTGGCCAACCCGCTGTCCGAGGAGGAGCCGCTGCTGCGCACGACCCTGCTCGGCCCGCTGCTGGGCATCCTCAAGCGCAACCTGGGCCGGGGTCACCGTGACCTGGCGCTCTACGAGATCGGGGCGGTGTTCCACCCGCGTCCCGGCGTGGGTGCGCCGCCGGCCATGGGGGTGGACCGCCGCCCCACCGACGCCGAGTTCGCCGCCGCCGACGCGGTGGTGCCCGCCCAGCCCCGGCACGTCGCGGTGGTGCTCACCGGTGACGTGGAGCCGGCCGGCTGGTGGGGTGCCGGCCGCGCCGCCGGCTGGGCCGACGCGGTGGAGGCCGGCCGGGCCGTGCTGGCCGCCGCCGACCTGCCGGCCGAGCGGATCGAGGTGCGGGCCGCCGAGCGGGCGCCCTGGCATCCCGGCCGCTGCGCCGCGCTGCTGGTCGACGGGGAGGTGGTCGGTCACGCCGGTGAGCTGCACCCGGCGGTGCTGGCCGCGTTGGAACTGCCCCGCCGGACCAGCGCCATGGAACTGGACCTGGACGCCCTGCCGGTGGCACCGGTGGTGTCCGCGCCGACGGTGTCCGGGTTCCCCCCGGCGCTGATCGACGTCGCGTTGGTGCTGGACGACACGGTGCCGGCCGCCGACGTCCGGGCCGCGCTGGTCGAGGGCGCGGGTGAGCTGCTGGAGCACGCCCGGCTCTTCGACGTGTACGCGTCGGAGTCGCTCGGCGCGGGTCGCCGGTCGCTGGCGTACAAGCTCACCTTCCGGGCACCGGACCGGACGCTGACCGTGGAGGAGGCGGTGGCCGCGCGGGACGCCGCCGTGGCCGTGGCCGCCCAGCGGTTCGGGGCGACCCTGCGCGGCGCCTGAGGTGTGACAGCCGACGACGGCCCCGACCCGGTCACCGGGTCGGGGCCGTCGCGGTCACGTGTCGTCGGTGATCTCCCCGCAGGTACGCAGGGCCGAAAGGTCGCGGACGGTGATCCGCCGGTAGTCGGTCTCCACCAGCCCCTCGGCGCGTAGCTCCCGTAGCGCCTTCTGGATGGAGGTCTCGGCCGCGCCGCAGATGGTGGCGAGTTCCGGTTGGGTCAACCGGACGTCGATGACCATGGCGTCGCGGTCCTGCCGGCCGTGCGAGCGGCACAGCTCGGCCACCACCCGGGCCACCCGGATCTTCACCGGGTACGACGAGAAGTCGATCCGGCGACGGTTGGACCAGCGCAGCCGGTCGGAGACCATGGCGGCCAGCTCGAGGGCGGCGTCGGGATGGTCGCGCAGGAAGGTCTTGAACTGTGCCGGCTGGATGACGCTGTAGCGGGTGGGGCCGCAGGTGGTCACCGTCGCCGACCGGGGATGGTCGTTGAGCGCCGACATCTCACCCACGAGGTCACCGCCGACCCGCAACGACAGCAGGGCGGTCCGCCCGTCGGGCAGCGAAGCGGTGACCTTCGTCAGGCCGTCCTCCAGTAGCACCAGGTACGCCTCGTGGCGACCCTCCTGGATGAGGATCTGCCCGGCCGGTACCTGCCGGCGGACGCCGGTGGCCAGCAACGCGTCCCGTACCGGGCGGTCGAGCCGTTGCAGGAAGGTCCCGTACGGCCAGTCGCCGTCGGTGGGGACATGGGGTTGCCGCATCAGCACCGGCATCCTCCTCAGCAGACGAGAGGTGCCGAAGCGTATCCGGGTTGACACAGCTCGCACCGCCCCGCGACGGACCGCGAGGGTCTCGGCGACCACCAGGGCCAGGATCACGGGCGGGGAGAGCCCGAGCGCCAGGAGCAGTTCGGTCAGGTTCGTCCACATGTTCCCAGCACAACCGACCCGGCCTAGCACGACATCTGTCCACGATGGGATGACCGGATACCGACAGTCCCGGCGATGCCGTACTTCTAGGGGGTCTGCGCCCTGCGGGGCGGTTTCCATGGGCACGGTGGTGCCCGCTCGCCGAGCGGGCTGACGACGAAGGGTGTGCCCATGCGACATCCCGAACGGCGTCTGCTGATCTCTGTGGACATGGAACGGTACAGCCGGCGCAGCAATCTTCAGCAGTACGAGGCACAGCAGAACTTCCACACGCTCCTGCAGGCGGCGGCGACCGACGTCGGTCTGGACCGGGTCACCTGGGCCACCCAACAGGCCGGGGACGGCGAGCTGGCGATCCTGCCCCGCGACGTGCCGGAGTCCCGGGTCATCGGCCGGTTCGTGCCGGAGCTGAACCGGCGGCTACGCGCGTTCAACAGCAGCCGGACGCCCGCCGCGCAGATCCGGCTGCGGGTGGCCGTACACCAGGGGCTGGTGCACCTGGACGGCGCGAACGGCTTCCCCGGCCACGCCGTCGTGCACGTCTGCCGGCTCTGCGACGCCAAGCCGGTGCGCCAGGCGCTGGCCGCGTTCCCCGACGCTGGTGTGGCGCTGGTGGTCTCGACGGAGATGTACCGCGACGTGGTCTGCGAGTACCCGGAGGAGATGCGGCCGGAACGGTTCCGCCGGATCGAGGTCGAGCACCCGGAGAAGGAGTTCCGGGAGCCGGCCTGGCTCTACGTGGTCGACGAGGACATGTCGTCGTGGCCGTCGCCGCAGGAGCCGTCGTCCTCCACCGGGGGAGCGCCGCCGGCCGGGCCGGACACCGGGGCGGGCGCGGCCCGGCCGGACACCGGAGCCGGCGCGGCCGGGCCCGGCATCCGCACCGGCGACATCCGGGTACGCGGACAGAACGCGATCGGCCCGAACGCCACGGCCATCGGGTCGGTCGGACGCGATGCCGTGTTCGGCGGCGAGGGCGGCGGCCGGTGACCGGGGCGTCGGATTCGTGGGAACCGCCGGACCCGGACGGCCGCGACCAGACGCGCCCGATCGACACGGCGGCGGACCTTCCCGGAGACGAGGAACGGTGGTCGGACGAGAACGTGGCCGAGTGGTCCGCGGCGACGGACGCGTCCCCGGTGGGGCCGCACCCCGAGGACGAGCCGGTGGACGAGCCGGAGGAGGCACCGGACCCGGCGGCCGTCCTGGCCCGCCTCACCGCGCTGCTCGGTGTCCCGGCGGGCATCGGGGTCGGTGACGTACGGGTCCGGGGTCAGAACGCGACCGGCCCGGGGGCGACGGCGATCGGCACCGTGAACATCACCACGGCGACCGTGGGGACCGGTGGCCGGACCTGGTCGGAGACGCTCAGCGGTACCTGGGTCCGTCAGCTGGCCGACGGCTACGCCCCCGCGCCGAGCGACCAGCGGCTCGACCGGCAGCTCAAGCTCCGTCACCTGGTCTGCCTGACCGGTGCCGACGGTACGGGCCGGCACACCGCAGCCTGTCTGGCCTCGGCCCGCCGTTACGGCTACGACCGGGTGGGCGTGCTCGACGCGGAGCACCTGTCGGACCTGTTGGGTGCCGACGCGCCGGTGCGGCCCGGCCACGGCTACACGCTGGCGCTCGGCGAGGAGGCGGTCCGGGACCTGGACGGCATGACCCTGGTGGGCCTGTCGGCGAGGCTGGAAGCCACCGGAAGCAGCCTGGTGCTGGTCGGTGACTTCGAGCGCCGGGAACAGGAGTTCGCCGGGCACCTGGTGCCCCACCGCCCGGCGGCTCCGGTGGAGGTGTTCCGGGCCCAACTCCGCCGGCTGTTGCGGGGGCAGTGCGTCGGGTGGTGCGTCGACGGCTGCACCGGCGACTGCGTCGACGTGTACGTCGAGGAGGAGTGCGTCCCGCATCCGCTGCTCGCGGCCCACCTGGCCGGCGGCCCGCGCGCCGCTGAGGTCGTCCGGCTGGCGGAACTGATCGCCCAGGCCCCGCCGCGCGGCGGCGACCTGACCGAGCGGCTGGAACGGCTGCTCCCCCGGCAGTTGCGGGAACGGGCCAGGCGGGTGCTCGCCGTCGAGGACGACGGCGTCGAGGGGGCGTCCCGGTGGGACGTCGACCAGCGGCGGGCGTTCCGGTTGTCGTGCGCGGTCCTGGCCGGGCAGTCCGTGGTCGAGGTCCAGGCGGCGGCCGGACGGCTGCTCGCCGCGCCGGTGCCGGGCGACGACGGTGCGACGTCCCCGGCCCCCGTGGGGTTCCTGGGCGGGGTGGTGGACCTGCTGCTCGGCCCGGTGCTGCGGCAGGCCGTCGTGCTGGTCGACGACGACCGGCTCCACGGCGGGCGGCGGATCGAGTTCTCGCCCGGCAACGACCAGCTGCGGACCAGCCTGCTGGAGGTCGCCTGGTCGGACTGGTGGCTGCCGGAGCACCTGCTCGGGTGGCTCGCCACCCTGGTGCGCACGGGCAATCCGGGTGTCCGGGAGGCTGCCGCGGGAGCGGTCGGCTGGTCGGCCCGGCACGGGGTGCGGGTCGCCTTGGAGACGGTGGACCGGCTGGCCCGGGAGCGCCGTGCCGGCGTCCGGCAGGCCGCCGCCATCGCGCTGGTCGCCATGGCCATGCAGCCGGAGCTGCGGCAACGGGTGCGCACGGAGTTGGACCGGTGGGCGTCGAGCGGACCGGCCCACCTGCGTGACACGGTGGCCCGCGCCTACGCGTTGGGGCTGGCCCGGATCTGGCCGGACACCGCCCTGCTGCATCTGCGGCAGATCGCCCAGGCGCAAAAGCAACGGTGGCACCACTCGGTGGTGCGCGGCCTGGTGGAGGTGCACACCGCCGGTCACCAGGCGACCGTGCTGCCGGCTCTCGCGGAGTGGACCCGCGCGGAGGATCCGGAGGTGTGGCTGCACGCCGGACGGGCGTTGCGCCAGCTCGCCGACCGGTGGGCACCCGCACCCCGGGAGCACTGGCCGGAACTGCTCGATCTGGCCCGGGTCGGGACCGTGTCGATGACCGACCTGGCCGACTGCTGGGCCAATGCGCTCAGCCTCCCCACGACCGCCTACCGCTCGTGGCGCACGCTCGGCTTCTGGCTGAACCGGGCCGACGGCCATCCCGAGGTCGCCGCCCACTGCCTGGAGCTGCTCGGGTTGGTGGTGGCGGGTCGGGCGCCGCTGCGGCACCGACTGGACCACCAGCTGCGCCATGTCTGGAAACCCCTGATGCCCCGCAACACCCTGCTCGACGACGTACGCCGACTCACCGACGAGGACCACGGATGAACGTGTACCCCAGCACCACCACCGGCACCCAGGTGCCGGTGCCGCAGCGCCGCCACTGGTGGCAGGGTCTGTTCGGCACGCCGGTGCCTCCGGTGCCGACGCCGCCACCACTGCCGGCACCGGCGCCGGTCACGGTGTCGTTCCGGCAGGACGCCCCGCACCCGTTGCTGGTGCCGGCGAAGGGGGATGCCTTCGACTTCCGGGTGTACCCCGTGTATGTCTGGACCGGCCGGCGGATGACGTTCGAGGAGCTGAAGTACCGCGCCGAGCGGTACCTCGACTGGGCCGGCGGGATCGTCCGGGAGCGGATCGTCGACGTGTCGCGGGAGTTCGAGCCGCATCGCTCGCACGAACTGGAGCGGGTGCTCAACGACCGGCTCGCCGGGCAGCGGTGGCCGGCGAACGAGTCGTTGCCGCAGTTCACCGCCCACGTCCGGGTCAGCCCCGACGAGCGGGTACGCGACCGGCTGCGGCCGTACTGGGAGGAACGGATCAGGCTGGAGTGCGAGCACGAGTTGCAGAAGATCCGGGCCCGGCACGTCGATGACCTGACCCGTCGGTGGTGCGCGGTGCTCCAGGCGCTGGAGGCCGATCCGGTGACGATGCACGCGGCACGGCTGACCGGCGAGCAGTTCGCCGAGGTGTTCCGCCGTTACGTCGACGAGCGCCGGGCGACGGTGCCGGAACTGGTGACCCTGCTCCGGGAGGCGGTCCGGGGCCACCACGACCTCAACCTGGGCCCGTCGGAGTACACCGAGGCATGGGACGTCGCGTTGCGGACGTACGAGCGCGAACACGGGCTCGTTCAGCGGACCGGCTGAGCGCGGGCGTCTTCCGGAGGCGGCCCGGCCTCCGGAAGACGCCGCACGGTCAGCCGGTGAAGGGCAGTACGACGCGGGAGGCGTCGCCGACGCCGAGGGTGGTCGGGGTGCCGCCGATGGCGTTCCAGACCTGCACGGTCACCGTCCCGCCGCGCAGGTTGCCGAGGGTGCCGGTGGCCGAGCGCAGCCCCTGGGTCTGCCGGTAGCGCTCGACGCCGGGCACCGGGTCGGTGGCGAAGTAGGCGTACGTCTCGACCCGGTCGGCGGTGCCGTCGCCGGTGAGGTCGTACGACACCCGGGCCTGGACGCCGTCGCCGACGGCGGTGCCGGCGTCGACGGCCAGGTCGAAGGTGGTGGCTGCGCCGGTCCAGGTGCCGGTGAGCCCACGGGCGATGAATACCCGGGCGTTGGTGGGGGTGCCGTCGTGGTTGCCGTTCGCCGCCGCCAGGCTGACCGTGCCGGCGGGTCCGGTGGTGCCGGCCAGGGTGCCGTCGGCCTGGAGGTGGCGGGTCGCGTTCCACGGCTGGCCGGTGGACGGGGTCGGGCTGGGGGTGCGGGTCGGGCCGGCGGTGGGCGTCGGGGTGGTCGTGCCGGTGAACGGGGTGAGGGTGAGGCCGGCGGCGCGCGGGTCGCCGTCGTGCACCAGGGACTCCTGGGCGAGCACGTCGTCGAAGGCGAAGCCGTACGCCCGGCCGTCGACCATGTGCTGGTGGATGATCCGGGAGTAGTGGTTGGTCAGCGTGCCCCGGTAGAAGTCGGCCGGGCCGCCGCCGGGTTGCGTGGTGATGGTGTCGAGGGTGGCGCGGTGCAGGGCGGCGCAGAGCGTCCGGGCGATCGGTCCGACCACTTGGTCGTTGGGGGCGGCGAGGGCCCCGTCGCAGTCCCACACGTCGGAGCTGGTGGGCCTGGTGAAGGTGGCGACCTGTCGGCCGGCCGGGTCGGTGAACGTCATCGTGGTGCCGGCGGTACGCCCGAGGTAGCGCACGTCGGGCCGGTCGGTGAACGGGGTCACGGTCAGCGTTCGGGTGGTGTAGGAGCGCCAGGCCGCGTCGATGTACGGGTCGAGGTATCCGGGGGCGAACCGGCCGGCGTCGACGGCCTTGCCGGGGGAGAGTACCCGCAGCACCGTGCCGTCGGACCGGGTCTGCACGGTGTCCGCCCAGCCGGGCTGTGCGCGGACGGCGTCGATGACGGCCTGCCGGCCGCCGTTGACGAGTTGGCCGGCCCGCCGGCTGGTGCCGCTCGCGCCGGTGACGCTGACCGCGTGCGGGACGGCGAACATGTCGACCTGGGTGCTGTTGAGCCAGAGCCCGGCGTCGTTGTAGGTGAACTCGGACCAGTCGAACAGGATGTCGCGGTTGGGGTCGCCGGCGGCCCAGGGGGCCGGCTGGACCAGGCCGTCCGGGGTCAGTGAGAAGCGCAGCTTCTGGCCGAAGGAGAAGTAGACCCGGCCGGAGAGGCCACGGGGAACCCGTAGCGTGACGGAGCCGCCGTTGGCGGGTCCGGCGATCGATACGTCGGGGGCGGGGGTGGGTGGCTGGCCGCCGGCCGGCCAGGGGGTGAAGACGCCCCCGGCGGTCACGTAGCCCAGCCGGCCGGAGGCGAGGTCGACGCCGAGGAGGTAGAGGTGGACGGCCTCCGCCCGGCCGGTGCTGTTGGTGACCGTCAGCGGGAGCGGGGACGGGCCGACGGCGCGGGTGGGCGCGGTGGTGAGGCCGAGGGTGGTGGCGCCGGCGATCGCGATCGCGGCGAGGGCGGTGGCCCAGCTTCTCGGGGTACGCAAGGACGGCTCCTTCGGCCGGGCCGCAAGCGGCAGGCGGGTGGATTGTGGCTGATGGGCGGCTAGAGAGCGCTCTCTCAGGATGGCCAATACCCTCATGGCTGTCAATGCGCTTGAGTGGTCCAGGTCACTTCTTCATGTCCATGCAGTAGGCTGTATTAACTTGCACAGAAGGTTGGTGGGTCGCTAGCCTTCTGTGCATAGTCATGCGGAGGTTGGAATGGGTATCCGAGTTGCGGTCGCCGGAGCGAGCGGCTACGCCGGGGGCGAGCTGCTGCGCCTGATCGCCGGTCACCCCGAGTTCGATCTGGTCGCCGCCACCGCGCACCGCCAGGCCGGTGCGCCGGTCACCGCCGTACACCCGCAGCTCGTGGGGTTGGACCTGACGTTCGCGGCGACCGATCCGGCGACGCTGGCCGACGCGGACCTGGTCTTCCTGGCCCTGCCGCACGGCGAGTCGGCGGCGCTCGCCGCCGAACTGCCCGAGTCGGTGCGGGTGGTCGACCTCGGTGCCGACCACCGGCTGCGCGACGCCGACGCCTGGTCCCGCTACTACGGTGGCCCGCACGCCGGGGCGTGGACGTACGGCCTGCCGGAGCTGCCCGGCCAGCGGGCGGCGATCGCCGGGGCGACCCGGGTCGCCAACACCGGCTGTTACGCCGTCGCCATCACCCTGGCCCTCGCGCCGCTGATCGCCGCCGGTGCGGTCGCGCCGGCCGACGTGGTCGTGGTGGCCGCCTCCGGCACCTCCGGGGCCGGTCGGGCCGCCAAGGCGCACCTGCTCGGCAGTGAGGTGATGGGGGACCTGTCGCCCTACAAGGTGGGTGCCCACCAGCACGTTCCGGAGATCAAGCAGGCCACCGGCGCGACCGGGCTGTCGCTGACCCCGGTGCTGGCCCCGATGCCGCGCGGCATCCTCGCCACCGTCACCGCCGTGCCCACCGGCAATGCCGACCCGCGTGCGGTGCTGGCCGACGCGTACGCCGACGCGCCGTTCGTGCACCTGCTGCCCGAGGGGGCGTGGCCGCACACCGCCGCGACCGCCGGGGCGAACTCGTGCCACCTCCAGGCCACCGTCGACGTCGACTCCGGCCGGGTGATCGTGGTCAGCGCCATCGACAACCTCGGCAAGGGCGCCGCCGGCCAGGCGGTGCAGAACGCCAACCTGATGCTCGGCTTCCCCGAAACCACCGGCCTGCCCCTCTTTGGAGTCACACCGTGAGCGCGAGGAGCGCAGCGCAGCGGAGCCCCGCAGTCGCGAACGAAAGGTTTGTCCCGTGAGTGTCACCGCCCCTCGGGGCTTCCGTGCGGCCGGTGTCGCGGCCGGGTTGAAGAGCGGCGGGGCCACCGACGTCGCCCTGGTCGTCAACGACGGTCCGGACGCCGGAGTGGCCGGCGTCTTCACCACCAACCGGGTCAGGGCCGCGCCGGTGCGCTGGACGCAGCAGGTCGTCCGGGGCGGCGTGGTCCGCGCGGTGGTGCTGAACTCCGGCGGCGCGAACGCCTGCACCGGCCCGGCCGGTTTCCAGGACACCCACGCCACCGCCGAGCACACCGCCGCGGCGCTCACCGCGTCCAGCCCCCGGCTGCGGCTCGGTGCCGGTGACGTGGCGGTCTGCTCGACCGGCCTGATCGGCGAGCGGCTGCCGATGGACAAGCTGCTGCCGGGGGTGCGTACCGCGATCCGGGCGCTGTCCCGCGACGGCGGCCCGGCCGCCGCCGAGGCGATCATGACGACGGACACCGTGCCGAAGACCACCGTCACCCGGGGCACCGGGTGGAGCGTGGGCGGGATGGCGAAGGGCGCGGGCATGCTCGCCCCCGGCATGGCCACGATGTTGTGCGTGCTGACCACCGACGCGGTGGCCGGGCCGGAGCTGCTGGACGCGGCGTTGCGGGCGGCCACCCGGGTCACCTTCGACCGGGTCGACTCCGACGGGTGCATGTCCACCAACGACACGGTGCTGCTGCTGTCCAGTGGGGCGTCCGGGGTGGAGCCCGACGAGGCGGAGTTGACCGCCGCGGTCACCGCGGCCTGTCACGACCTGGCGCAGCAGTTGGTGGCCGACGCGGAGGGGGCGACCAAGCAGGTCGCCATCGAGGTGGTCGGTGCCGCCGACGAGGACGACGCGGTCGAGGTGGGCCGTTCGGTGGCCCGGAACAACCTGGTCAAGACGGCGTTGTTCGGCAACGACCCGAACTGGGGGCGGATCCTGGCCGCCGTCGGCACCACGGCCGCCGCGTTCGACCCGGACGCGGTGAACGTGGCGGTGAACGGGATCTGGGTGTGCCGGGGTGGTGCCGCCGCGGAGGACCGGTCCAAGGTCGACCTGACCGGGCGGGACGTCACCATCCGGATCGACCTGCACGCCGGCGCGGCGGCGGCCACGATCTGGACCAACGACCTGTCGCACGCGTACGTGCACGAGAACTCGGCGTACTCGACATGAGCCTGTCCGCGGATCTCACCCGGGCCCAGGTGAAGGCCGAGACGCTGATCGAGGCGCTGCCCTGGCTGGCCCGCTTCTCCGGAGCCACCGTCGTGGTCAAGTACGGCGGCAACGCGATGGTCGACCCGGCCCTGCAACGGGCCTTCGCCGCCGACATGGTCTTCCTGCGCTATGCCGGGCTCAAGCCGGTCGTGGTGCACGGCGGCGGGCCGCAGATCTCGGCGATGCTCGGTCGGCTCGGCATCGCCAGCGAGTTCAAGGGTGGCCTGCGGGTCACCACGCCGGAGGCGATGGACGTCGTCCGGATGGTGCTGGTGGGTCAGGTCGGCCGGGAACTGGTCGGTCTGATCAACGCGCACGGTCCGTTCGCCGTGGGCCTGTCCGGCGAGGACGCCGGCCTGTTCACCGCCGTGCGCCGGCCTGCCTGGGTCGACGGCGAGGCGGTCGACGTGGGTCAGGTGGGTGACGTGGAGTCGGTGGACGTCTCGGCGGTGACCGACCTGATCGCGGCGGGCCGGATCCCGGTCATCTCGACCGTCGCGCCGGACGCCGACGGGGTGCTGCACAACCTCAACGCCGACACCGCCGCCGCCGCGCTGGCGATCGCCCTGGAAGCCCGCAAGCTGGTCGTCCTCACCGACGTCGCCGGTTTGTACGCCGACTGGCCGGACACCGCCAGCCTGGTCAGCGAGATCGACACGGAGGCGCTGGCGACGCTGTTGCCGTCCCTGGAGGCGGGGATGGTGCCCAAGATGGAGGCCTGCCTGCGGGCGGTGCGCGGGGGAGTGCCCGCCGCGCACGTCGTCGACGGCCGGGTCGCCCACTCCACGCTGCTGGAGGTCTTCACCTCGGAGGGGTTCGGCACGATGGTCGTCGACACCCCGACCGGGTCCACCAACCAGGAAGGCACGGTCGGTTCATGAGCACGCTGGTGGAACGCTGGCAGCAGTCCATGATGGACAACTACGGCACCCCGCCGCTGGCGCTGGCCTCCGGCTCGGGCGCGGTCGTCGTCGACGAGGCCGGCCGGGAGTACGTCGACCTGCTCGGCGGCATCGCGGTCAATTCCCTCGGGCACGCCCACCCCGCCGTGGTGGCCGCCGTGTCCAAACAGGTCGCCACCCTCGGCCACGTCTCCAACCTGTTCGTCGCCGAACCCCCGGTGGCGCTGGCGGAACTGCTGCTGGCGCTGGCCGGCCGGCCCGGCCGGGTGTTCTTCGCCAACTCCGGCGCGGAGGTCAACGAGGCCGCGTTCAAGCTGTCCCGGCTCACCGGCCGGTCGCACGTCGTCGCCACCGTCGGCGGTTTCCACGGCCGCACCATGGGGGCGTTGGCGTTGACCGGCCAGCCGGCGAAGGCCGACCCGTTCCGTCCGCTGCCCGGCGACGTCGACCACGTCCCGTACGGCGACGTGGCGGCGCTGGCGGCGGCCGTCACCGACGCGACGGCGATGGTGATCCTGGAGCCGGTGCAGGGCGAGAACGGGGTGGTCGTGCCACCGCCCGGCTACCTGGCCGAGGCGCGGCGGATCACCGCCCGGCACGGGGCCCTGCTGGTCCTCGACGAGGTGCAGACCGGGATCGGGCGCACCGGGTACTGGTTCGCCCACCAGGCCGAGGGGGTCGAGCCGGACGTCGTCACCCTGGCCAAGGGACTCGGCGGCGGATTGCCGATCGGCGCCTGCCTGGCGTTCGGCCGGGCCGCCGAGCTGCTGCGCGCCGGGTCGCACGGCACCACCTTCGGCGGCAACCCGGTGAGCTGCGCCGCCGCCCTCGCGGTGGTCTCCACGATCGCCAGCGAGGGGCTGCTCGACCACGTCAAGCGCACCGGTGAACGGCTGCGCCGGGGCGTCGAGGCGCTGGGCCACCCGCTGGTGGCCGAGGTACGCGGAGCCGGGTTGCTGCTCGGCATCGTGCTCGCCGCGCCGGTCGCCGGCCCGGTGGCCGAGGCGCTGCGGTCGGCGGGGTTCCTGGTCAACCCGGTCCAGCCGGGCGTGATCCGGCTCGCCCCGCCGCTGGTCCTCACCGCCGGGCAGGTCGACGCGTTCCTGGCCGCCCTCCCCGCCGCCCTCGACGCGCACACCCCGGCATCCGACGGCACGCCGGGGGCGCAGACCCACGCCGTGCCGCCGTCCACTCCCACCCCGACCCCGACGGAGACCCGCACATGATCCGGCACCTGCTGGCCGACGACGACCTCACTCCGGCCGAACAGTCGGCCGTGCTCGACCTGGCCGCCCGGATGAAGGCCGACCGGTTCGGGTTCACCCCGCTGGCCGGGCCGCGTTCGGTGGCGGTGCTGTTCGACAAGCAGAGCCTGCGCACCCGGATCTCGTTCGACGCCGGCATCGCCGAGCTCGGCGGCCATCCGCTGGTGGTGGACACCCAGGTCACCCACTTCGGGCGGGGCGAGACGCTGGCCGACGCCGGCCGGGTGCTGTCCCGCTACGTCGCGGCCATCGTGCTGCGTACCCACGGCGACGACCGGATCGCCGAGGTGGCGGAGCACGCCACGGTGCCGGTGGTCAACGCGCTGACCGACGGCTACCACCCGTGCCAGCTCCTGGCCGACCTGCTCACCGTCCGCGAGCACTGCGGCGGCACCGCCGGGCGGACCCTGGCGTACGTGGGGGACGCGGCGAACAACCTGTCGCACTCGTACCTGCTGGCCGGGGCGACCGCCGGGATGCACGTGCGGGTCGCCGGGCCGGCCGGGTTCCAGCCCGATCCGGGGGTGCTGGACCGGGCCGGGAAGATCGCCGCCGGCACCGGCGGGTCGGTGCGGGCGCTTGTCGACCCGGTGGAGGCGGTCCGGGACGCCGACGTGGTCGCCACCGACACCTGGACCTCGATGGGGCAGGAGGACGACGGGCTGGACCGGATCACCCCGTTCCTGCCGTACCAGGTCAACACGGCGCTGCTCGGCCACGCCCGGCCGGACGTGAAGGTGCTGCACTGCCTGCCCGCGCACCGGGACGAGGAGATCACCAGCGAGGTGCTCGACGGCCCGCAGAGCGTGGTCTTCGACCAGGCGGAGAATCGGCTGCACGCCCAGAAGGCGCTGCTGACCTTTCTCCTGGAGGCCTCCTCATCATGACCGCCCCGACCCGCGCCGCCCGGCACGCCCGCATCGTCGAGTTGATCCGGGCCAGGGCGATCCGTTCCCAGACCGAGCTGGCCGACCTGTTGGCCGCCGACGGGGTGCAGGTCACCCAGGCCACCCTCTCCCGGGATCTGGAGGAGTTGGGTGCGGTGAAGGCCCGGGGCGGCGACGGGCGGGCCGGTTACCTGATCCCCGAGGACGGCCACCGGCCGCTGCGTGACGCCGAGGCGGCTCCCGCCCGGCTGATCCGGCTGCTGCGGGAACTGCTCAACGGGGTCGACTCCAGCGGCAACATCGCGGTGCTGCGCACCCCGCCGGGCGCGGCGCACTACCTGGCCAGCGCGGTGGACCGGGCTGGCCTGGCCGAGGTGGTCGGCACCATCGCCGGTGACGACACCATCCTCGTGGTGGCCCGGGAGGCCGACGGTGGGGCCGCGCTCGGCGAGAAGCTCGCCGGGTGGGCCCGCCGCGACGACGGCGGCGAGACGAACACCCCGTGACCGGCCGGGTCACGGGTTCACAGACGACGGACGAGCCGACACCCGGGGGCGTGTACCCCACCGTCGGGGAGCGAAAGGTGAGCACTGCCAGAATGAGCGGCGTGGACGACAAGAGCCTGACCGAGAACAGCGCCGCGACGAACCGGACGAGCCTGTGGGGTGGCCGGTTCGCCGGTGGCCCCGCCGAGGCCCTGGCGCGGCTGTCGGTGAGCGTCCAGTTCGACTGGCGTCTCGCCCCGTACGACATCGCGGGTTCCCGGGCGCACGCCCGGGTGCTGGCCGGCGCGGGGCTGCTCGACCCCGACGAGCTGGGGAGGATCCTGGCCGCGTTGGACGACCTGGAGGCGGCCTGCGCGTCCGGGCAGTTCCGCCCGACGATCGACGACGAGGACGTGCACACCGCGTTGGAGCGGGGCCTGCTGGAGCGGCTGGGCAGTCTCGGTGGCAAGCTGCGCGCCGGCCGGTCCCGCAACGACCAGGTCGCCACCGACCTGCGGCTCTACCTGCGGGACCACGCCCGGGGGGTGGCCGCCCGGCTGGTCGAGCTGGCCGATGCCCTGGTGGAGCAGGCGGAACGGCACGTCGACACGGCGGCGCCGGGGATGACCCACCTCCAGCACGCCCAGCCGGTCACCTTCGGGCACTGGCTGCTGGCGCACGTCCAGCCGCTGCTGCGGGACCTGGAGCGGCTGCGCGACTGGGACCACCGGACGGCGGTCAGCCCGCTCGGTGCGGGGGCGCTGGCCGGCTCGGGCCTGCCGCTGGATCCGGTGGCGGTCTCCAAGGAGCTGGGCTTCCGGACGTCGTTCGCCAACTCGATGGACGCGGTCGCCGACCGGGACTTCGTCGCCGAGTTCCTCTTCGTCACCGCGCTGGTCGGGGTGCACCTGTCCCGCCTCGGCGAGGAGGTGGTGCTCTGGACGTCGCACGAGTTCGGTTGGGTCGAGCTGGACGACGCGTTCGCCACCGGGTCGTCGATCATGCCGCAGAAGAAGAACGCGGACATCGCCGAGCTGGCCCGGGGCAAGTCGGGCCGGCTGGTCGGTGGGCTGATGAGCGTGCTGACGATGCTCAAGGGCCTGCCGTTGGCCTACGACCGGGACATGCAGGAGGACAAGGAGCCCGCGTTCGACGCGGTCGACACCCTGGAGCTGCTGTTGCCGGCGCTGGCCGGGATGATCTCCACGATGACGGTACGGGTGGACCGCCTGGTCGCCGCCGCGCCGGTGGGCTTCTCGCTCGCCACCGAGGTCGCCGACTGGCTGGTGCGGCGCAACGTGCCGTTCCGCGACGCGCACGAGATCACCGGCAAGCTGGTGGCGCTCTGCGCGGCCCGCGACTGCGCCCTCGACGACGTGTCCGACGCCGATCTGGTGGCGGTCAGCGAGCACCTCGACCCGTCGGTGCGTGACGTGTTGTCGGTCCGGTCGGCGCTGGCCGCCCGGATCACCCCCGGCTCCACCGGCCCCGGCCCTGTCGCCGACCAGCTCGCCGCCGCGTCCGACCAGCTCACCGGCTGGCGGGAGTGGGCCGCCGAGCGGGTCGTCCCCCGCTGAGCTGACCTGCGCCGGTCGTCCGTCGTCCCGTGGTCCGGGGCGCGCGGACGACCGGGCGCGGTCCGGCCGGTCCGCGTCCCAGCCGGTCGTGCGGGTGGCCGCCGGTCAGGCGGGGCGTTCGCGGCGGGGCAGCTTCGCCACCACCGCCTCGTACGAGCCGTCGACCGCCTCGACCAGTTAGTCGTCGGGGATGGCACCGCCCAGGTCGAGCGCGTTCCAGCCGGAGCGGCCGACGTACGGCATCGGTCGGGCGTCGGCGGGGAACCGGTGCAGCCACTCGTCGGCGACCTCGCGGCTCGGGCCGCACTTCACCCCGACCCTGGCGGTGCCGTCGGGTGCGCCGAGGAACGCGAAGATCCGGCTGCCCACCTTCACCACCTCGTCGCCCTCCCAGGGCCGGTCCAGCCAGGCCCCCGGCTTGCCGAGGCAGTACGCCAGCATCTCCTCGCGGGTCATGGTGTCCTCCCGGTGCGGTGGTGGTCGGCCCAGTCTCCCCGAACCGACCTGCTCCGGCTGGTCGGCCGTCCTGACCGTTGCCGCCGCGTCGCCGCTGGCGGACGGCTGGAGAACACGTTAGGCAATCAGGGCGGCATGGCTACGCTCAGTGACGTCCGCTCCTGGGGCACCCTCATGTCCTCGCCTCCTTTGCTCTGCTGCCCTTTCCGCACCACCCTTTTGACCTGTGGTTCTCGCGGGAGGTGAGGCGGCAGCTCCGCATGGCAGCCGTTACTCGGGGTGTCTGTCGCGTCGAGGTCAGCAGAGCAAAGCGTCGCAGGGGGAGAGGTGGCGGCGGCCAGCGGACTACTCCAAGTAGCGGGGTGGCGGCCGGCGTTGACAGCGTCGCGTCGGCAGTCAGGCGGTCCGGCTGACCAGGCGTTCGTAGCGCTGCCGGGCGGCCTGCGCGCTGCCCAGGCCGAGGCCGTGGCCGATCGCCTGCCAGGTCAGTCCCCGGGCCCTTGCCGTCGTCAGCAGTCCCGCCTCCAGCACGTCGAGTTCGGCCCGCAGGTGTGGCACCAGGGTCAGCGCGGCCGTCAGGTCGGCTTCGTCGACAGGTTCCTCGTCGGTGTCCGGCACGATCCCGCCGGCGGCGAGCGCGGTGACCACGCAGACCGCTTCCCAGGGGTCGGCGAGGTGCGGGTTGGTGTGCCGACGGCGTCGGGCGTCGGTGTCGGCGTGCCGCTCGCTGAGCCGGTACAGCGCGGCGTAGGTCCGTTCGGCCCGGGCGCGGCTCGCGTCGGGTGCGGTGAAGGCGTCGCTCATCACCCCATCCCAATCTATCAACGGGACGTTGTCAACGAAACGTTCAAACGCTTTCCGTCGGTTTGCCGATCTTCGCCGGGTGGCGTTTCCTGGACCGGTGGACTACCCGTGGCTGCACGCCCCCGCCGCCGAGGTCGCCGTGACGGCACGCACCCTGCTCGGCTGGGAACTCGCCGCCGGCGGCGTCCGGATCAGGCTGACCGAGGTGGAGGCGTACGCGGGCACCGGCGAGGACCCGGCGTCGCACGCCCACCGGGGCCCCACCCCCCGGACCACTGTGATGTTCGGGCCGGCCGGGCACGCGTACACGTACTTCGTGTTCGGCATGCACTGGTGTCTCAACATCGTCTGCGGCCGGGACGGGGAGGCGGCGGCCGTCCTGGTGCGCGCCGGTGAGGTGGTCGACGGGCTGCCGACCGCCCGCGCCCGTCGGGGCGACGTCGCCGACCGGGACCTGGCCCGGGGGCCGGCCCGGCTGGCCGTCGCGCTCGGCGTCACCGCGTCGGCGAACGGCACCTGCGTGCTCGACGGGAGCGACCCCCTGCTGCTGAGCCCGCCTACCCGGCCCGTCACCCGGGCCGAGGTCTCCGCCGGCCCCCGGGTCGGGGTGGCCGCCGCCCACGACGTGCCCTGGCGGTTCTGGATCACCGGTGACCCGACGGTCAGCCCCTACCGCCGGCACGTACCCCGACGTCGCACCTGACCCGGCCGTCGACCGGCCGGTCGACGGGACCGCCGGCTCGCTGGCATTCGCGCGCAATCATGACCCTGGAGGTGGCCCGGATGGACTCACACGACGCCGGAGTGCTGGTCGGTCGGCTGGCCTGCGTGGTCATTCCGCTGCTGGTGATGCTGGTGCTGGCCGCGGTGGTCGTGGTGGCGGTGCAGTTGGCCCGCCGCCGGCCGACCCCACCCGGGCCACCCCCGGCCCCGTCCTGGCCCCCGCCCGGTCCGGTCGGGTACGGCCCGCCCGTCGCGTCGTCGCACCCCACGCCACCCGCCGGCCCGTCGCCGACGGGCGGCCCGTCCGACGCCGTACCGCCGGCCACCGGTTCCGCCGGTGACGCTCCGGCGGCTCCCGCCGGTCCGCCGTCGGGCGCATCGGACCAGCCCGGCCCGGGTACGCCCCCGGAGGGGGAGCGGCCGCCGGTGGGGTGACCGGGGCCACCCCGCGCGTGGTCGCCGCCGGAATAGTTGACGCTGCAACTATGTTGTGCGCGACGTCCGGGTACCACGAACGGTCCCGGTATCTCAGACGCGAGGAGCTGGTCATGCAGTTCGGAGTCTTCACCGTCGGCGATGTCACGGTCGACCCGACCACCGGACGGGAGCCGACCGAGCACGAGCGGATCAAGGCGATGGTGGCCATCGCCCTCAAGGCCGAAGAGGTCGGTCTCGACGTCTTCGCCACCGGTGAGCACCACAACCGCCCGTTCGTCCCCTCCTCGCCCACCACCATGCTGGGGCACATCGCCGCCCGTACCGAGCGGCTGCTGCTGTCCACCTCGACCACGCTGATCACCACCAACGACCCGGTGAAGATCGCCGAGGACTACGCCATGCTCCAGCACCTGGCCGACGGCCGGGTGGACCTGATGATGGGGCGCGGCAACACCGGGCCGGTCTACCCGTGGTTCGGGCAGGACATCCGCAACGGCATCCGGCTGGCCGTGGAGAACTACGAGCTGCTGCACCGGCTGTGGCGCGAGGACGTCGTCGACTGGCAGGGCAAGTTCCGCACCCCGTTGCAGTCGTTCACGTCGACCCCGCGCCCGCTCGACGGCGTGCCGCCGTTCGTCTGGCACGGCTCGATCCGCAGCCCCGAGATCGCCGAGCAGGCCGCGTACTACGGTGACGGCTTCTTCGCCAACCACATCTTCTGGCCCAAGGAGCACACCCAGCGGATGGTCGGCCTCTACCGGCAGCGCTTCGCCCACTACGGCCACGGCTCGCCCGAGCAGGCCATCGTCGGGCTCGGCGGCCAGGTGTTCATGCGGCGCAACTCGCAGGACGCGGTCCGCGAGTTCCGGCCGTACTTCGACAACGCGCCGGTCTACGGGCACGGGCCGTCGCTGGAGGAGTTCACCCGGGAGACCCCGTTGACCGTGGGCAGCCCGCAGCAGGTCATCGACCGTACCCTCGGTTTCCGCGAGTACGTCGGCGACTACCAGCGGCAGCTGTTCCTGCTCGACCACGCGGGGCTGCCCCTGAAGACGGTGCTGGAGCAGCTCGACCTGCTCGGCGAGGAGGTCGTACCCGTGCTGCGCAAGGAGTTCGACGCGCTGCGCCCGGCGCACGTGCCGGTCGCGCCCACCCACGCCTCGCTGGTCGCCGCCCGCGACGCCGCCGACAAGGCGGCCACCGGGACGGCCGACGCCGGTGACCTGGCCGGGGCCGGGGCGGAGGGTCGGCGATGACCCGCCGCACCCTGGCCGTGGTGTCGGCGGGGCTGAGCCAGCCGTCGTCCACCCGGCTGCTCGCCGACCAGCTCGCCGCGGCCGCCCGCGACGAGCTGGTCGGGCGCGGCGACGAGGTGGAGCTGCGGGTGGTGGAGCTGCGCGACCACGCCCACGACGTGGTGAACAACCTGCTCACCGGCTTCCCGTCGACCGAGCTGCGGGCCGCCCTGGACGCGGTCACCGGTGCCGACGGCATCGTCGCGGTCACGCCGATCTTCAACGCGTCGTACAACGGGCTGTTCAAGTCCTTCTTCGACGTGGTGGACGCCCAGGCGCTGGTCGACCGGCCGGTGCTGATCGGCGCGACCGGCGGCACCGCCCGGCACTCGCTGGCCCTGGAACACGCCGTCCGGCCGATGTTCGGCTACCTGCGGGCGGTGGTGCTGCCGACGTCGGTGTTCGCCGCGCCCGAGGACTGGTCCGGTGGCACCGCCGAGGGGGCGCTGCGGTCCCGGATCCAGCGTGCCGGCCGGGAGTTGGCCGACCAGGTCGACAGGCGTCCACCGGCCACCGGGCCGGCCGACCCGTTCGCCCTCACCACCGACTTCGCGCAGCTCCTCGGCGGTCGGGAGGGCTGAGCCCTCACCGGTACGGGTGGGCCACCAGCACCGGGCAGTGGGCGTGCTGCAGCACCGCCTGGCTGACCGAACCCAACAGCAGGCCGGTGAAACCACCCCGCCCCCGGGTGCCGACGGCCAGCACCGACGCCGTCGCGCTTGCCTCGACGAGTCCCTGCGCCACGCCGACCGCCCGGACCGGATGCTCCCGCAGCACCACGTCCGGGTGGTCGGCACGCACGGCGGCGGACGCCTCGGCGAGCAACCGCACGGCGTGCGCCCGGTACGCGGCCTCGGCCTGCTCCGCCTCGGTCTCGTCCCGCTCCGGCGGGGTGGGGCCGACGTGCACCAGCACCAGCGGGACCCCCCGTCGGACGGCCTCGGCGGCGGCCTGGTCGGCGGCCACCCCGGCGGCCGGCGAGCCGTCCACGCCCACCAGCACCGGCCCGTCCGGGCGACCCGCGGGGGTATCCGGGCGCACCACCAGCACCGGGCAGTGCGCGTGCGCGGCGACCTGCGCGCCGACGGAGCCGAGCAGCAACCCGGCGAACCCGCCCAGGCCCCGGCTGCCCACCACCACCAGATCGGCCCGGCGGGACTCCTCGACCAGCGTCGCGCCCGCCCCACCGGCGACCTGCCGCGCCTGCACGGTCAGCCCCGACCACCTGTCGGTCAGTTCGGCGGCGGTCCGCTCCAACATCCGCTGCGCCTCCTCCGACGGCGCCGGCACCCCCAGGTCGTACGGGTTCAGCGGGACGCCGTACCCGAGCGGGTGCAGGTAGCCGTGCACCAGGTGCAGGGGCGCGCCACGCAGCACCGCCGCGTGGGCGGCCTGCTCCGTGGCGGCCAGGCTGGCCGGCGATCCGTCCACCCCCACCACTACCGGTCGGTTCATCGGCCCTCCCAGGATCGGTTCCGCCCGTGTCGCCGGTTCTGCCCTCGTCGCCGGTCCAGCCCATTGTCGACGTGCCGGCCCGCCCGCGCCGGCAGGTGACCCGACCGGGCGCGCCGCCCCGTGCGGTCAGGCCGTCCGACGTCGGACGATCACCAGTGGGCTGTGTGCGTGGTGCAGCACCGCGTGGCTGACCGATCCGAGCAGCACCCCGCCCAGGGCGCCGCGGCCGTGCGCGCCGACGACGGTGAGCTGGGCCGACGCCGACTCCTCGACCAGCACCCGGGCCGCCGCGCCGGGCACCAGCCGCCGGGTCACCGGCACGTCCGGATAGCGTTCCGACCAGCCGGCCAGCGCCTCGGCGAGCACCCGCTCCTCCTCGGCGGCGACCGCCTCCACGTCGTAGACCAGCGGCAGCACGTCACCCGGGCCGATCGGTGCCGGGGTCAGCCAGGCGTGCACGGCCAACAGCCCGGTGTCCCGCTGCGCCGCCGCGGCGAAGGCGAACCCGAGCGCCTCGGTGGACAGCGCGGACCCGTCCACCCCGACCAGCACCGGGCCGTCCGCTCGTGGCTCACCCCGGACCACCAGCACCGGGCAGTCGGCGCGGGCCGAGACCTGGACCGCCACGGAACCGATCAGCAGCCCGGCGAAGCCGCCCAGCCCCCGGGTGCCGAGCACCACCATCGCCGCGTCGCGGGCCTCGCGCAGCAGCACCGGGGTCGGCGCGCCGTCGCACAGGTACCCGGTGACGGTCAGCTCCGGAGCGATCTTGCCGGCTTCGGCGACCGCCTCGGTGACGATCCGTTCGGCCTCGTTGCGCAGCCCGCCGTCGGGCGGTCCGCCGGGCGCGGGGCCGAGCGGGGCACCGAAGAGCGGCCAGATGAACGCGTGCACCACCCGCAGCGGGCGGTTGCGGGCGACGGCCTCCCGGGCGGCCACCCCGACCGCGTCCAACGCCGATCGGGAACCGTCCACACCCACCACGACGGGGGCACCGGCTCTGTTGGTCATCACGTCCTCCTTCGTCCGTCTCCAGCCTGGTCGGGCCCGGCCCGCCCGGTCAGGGGCGTCCGGCCCCGCCGGTGGGTCCTTGGTCCCGCACCGGACGTTCCCGGCCCGGCCCGTCGACCGCCGGATCGGTGACCGCGACCCGGGTGGGATCGGTGACGGCGGCCGTCGGGACGTCGGTCACCGCGTCGGTGCCGGCGTCGGTGACGGCCCCGGCCGGCCGCCGGGGGTGGGGCGGGGCCGGGGTGCCGGTGGCGGGGCGGCGGCGGGCCAGCCGCAGCGCCAGGCCGGGCAGGGCGCTGACCGCCAGGCAGGCCAGCAGGACGGTGGGGGCGAGGGGTTCGGTGCCGAGCAGCATCCGCAGCGGCGGCAGCAGCACGCCGCCGACCTGGAGCAGCGCCGACCCGGCCACGGCGACGAGCAGCCCCGGGTTGGCCCGCCCCGCCCCGCCCGCCCGGGGTGCCCGGACGGCGAGCGCCACCCCGAGCTGGGCCAGGCCCAGCACCACGAACACCACCGACTGCCAGGGCAACCCGGCGTGGGCGGCGGTCACCCCGGCGGCCAGCACCACCGACGCGATCAGCGCCCCGGTGACCAGCACGTCGCGGCCCAGTCCGGCCCCGAGCACCGACTCGCGGGGCGAGCGGGGTGCCCGGCGCAGGGTGCCCGGCTCGGCGGGTTCCGCGCCGAGCGCCACCCCCGGCAGCCCGTGGGTGAGCAGGTTGATCCAGAGGATCTGCGCCGGCAGCAGCGGTACGGGCAGTCCGAACAGCGGACCCAGCAGCATCACCACGATCTCGGCCACCCCGCCGGAGAGGGCGTAGCGCAGGAACCGGCGGATGTTGTCGTAGATCCGCCTGCCCTCGCCGATCGCGACGGTGACGGTGGCCAGGTCGTCGTCGACCAGCACCAGGTCGGCGGCCTGCCGGGCGACCTCGGTGCCGCCGCCCATCGCCACCCCGATGTCGGCGCGGCGCAGCGCCGGGGCGTCGTTGACCCCGTCGCCGGTCATCGCCACCACGTGCCCCCGGGCCTGGAGGTCGGCGATGATGTCCAGCTTCTGTTCCGGCTGGGTGCGGGCGAACACCCGGGCGTGCGGCCCGGTCCGCGTGGCGTCGTCGGTGTCGCCCCGCACCACCGGGTCGCCGGGCTGCCACAGGCCGAGCCGGCCGCCGATCGCGGCGGCGGTCGCCGGATGGTCGCCGGTGACCAGCAGCAGCCGTACCCCGGCGGTGTCGAGACCGGCGGCGATCCCGGCGGCCCCGGCCCGCAGCGGGTCACCGACGGCGACCAGCCCCACCGGGCGCAACCCGACCGGTGCCGCCAGGTCGGGCGGCGTGTCGACGAGCGCGGACGCCACCGCGAGCACCCGCAGCCCCTCGGCGGCCAACTCGCGGGCGGCGGTGGTCAGCGTGTCGATCTCCTCGGCGGTGGCGTCCAGCAGGGCGGTGGTCAGCACGTTCTCCGGTGCCCCCTTGCAGACGATCAGGTGCTGCCCGTCGCAGGCCCGGTGTGCGGTGGCCATCCGGCGGGTGGCCTGCGCGAACGGGTGCTCGGCGACCCGGGGCCAGGCGCTGCGGGTGGCCGTCGGTTCCAGCCCGCACCGGCCGGCGAAGGCGACCAGGGCGGCCTCCAGCGGGTCACCGACCGCGCCCCAGTCGGGCTGGTCGTCCTGCGGCGGCGACAGCGTCGCGTCGTTGCAGAGCAGCCCGGCGCGGGCCAGCCGGCGCAGGTCCTCCGACACGGTCACCGGTACGCCGTCGCGGCCCACCCGCCCGTGCGGGGCGTAGCCGACCCCGTCGACGTCGTACCGGGTGCCGTCGGGGGTGACCGCGGTCCGGACCGCCATCCGGCCCTCGGTGAGGGTGCCGGTCTTGTCGGAGGCGATCACCGTGACCGAGCCGAGGGTCTCCACCGCGTGCAGCCGGCGCGGGATGGCCCGTGCCCCGGCCATCCGGCGTGCGCCCAGCGCCAGCGCCAGGGTCACCACCGCCGGCAGCGATTCCGGTACGGCCGCGACCACCAGGCTCACCGCCGTCACGGCCATCTCCACCACCGGCCGGCCCCCGGCGACGCCGATGGCGAAGACCAGCCCGGACAGGGCCACCACGACCAGCGCGAGGACCCGGCCGAGCACCGCCAGCCGGCGCTGCAACGGGGTCGGGGCCGGCCGGGTGCCGGCGACCAGCGCGCTGATCCTGCCCAGCGCGGAGGCCGCGCCGGTGCGGATCACCGTGCCGCCGGCCCGGCCGGTGGTCACCACCGTGCCGGCCCGCGCCTCCTCGCCGTCGTGGCGTTGCACCGGCACCGACTCGCCGGTCAGCGCCGACTCGTCGACCTGGAACCGGTTCGCCTCGACCAGCCGCAGGTCCGCCGGGACGACGTCACCGGCCTCCACCCGGACCAGGTCGTCGCGGACCAGCTCGACGGCCGGCAGCACCACGTCCCGGCCGTCGCGTACCACCCGGGCGGTGGGGGCGGAGAGCTGGTCCAGGGCGGCGATGGCCCGGTCGGCGCGAACCTCCTGCACCACCCCGATGACGGTGTTCACCGCCACCACCAGCACGATCACCGCCGTGTCGGGCCAGTCGCCGAGCAGGGTGGTGACCACTGCGGCGGCCAGCAGCAGGGCGACGAGCGGATCGGTGAGCTGGCGCAGCACCCGGCCGACGAGCCACCGCCGGGCCGGCGCGGCGACGGTGTTCGGGCCGTCCGCGCGCAGCCGCGCCGCCGCCTCGGCGGTGGACAGGCCGGTGGTCACCGGCCCCGCGTCTCGGGTGCCGTCCGTCAGCACCGACCCTGCACCGGATGTCGCCACCGGCGGCCTCCCCGTCTCGTCGCGGCGCGTCCCGGGCACGCCGTCCCGGTCCAGCGTCGCGCCGTGCCGGCCGGGCGGGCAGAGGCGATCCGCCGCAGGTCACGGGACCAACGGCCCTGCCGTTCGGCCGCCGACGGGTGTGCCATGGAGGCGACGACCACCGGCGAAGGGCACCCCGATGACCCCTCTGGAGATGCTCACCGAGCACCCCTTCCTCGCCGGGCTGCCGCCGCAGTGGCTGCCCCGGCTGACCGGGTACGCCCGACCGGTGGTCTGGCACCCCGGTCACCGGCTGTTCCGCGCCGGTCAGCCGGCGGAACGGTTCTGGCTGGTCCGGGGCGGTGAGGTGGCGCTGGACTTCCCGGTCCCCGCACGCGGCGACGTCGGCATCGAGTCGATCGGGGCCGGTGGGGTGCTGGGCTGGTCGTGGCTGTTCCCGCCGTACCGCTGGCAGTTCGGTGCGGTCGCCGTCCGGCGGACCCCCACCGTGGAGTTCACCGCCGAGGGGGTACGCCGGCTGATGGAGTCCGACGACGCCCTGGGCCGGCAGCTCACCACCCGGTTCATGAGCGTGGTGGTGGACCGGCTCCAGGCGTCCCGGGTCCGGCTGCTCGACCTGTACGGCTACCCGACCTCGGCCGCGAGCTGACCCGCGCCCGCGTCGACACCCCCGGCGGTGTCGGCCCGGACCGCTGTGCCGGCGTGGGGGCGGTGCGGGGGAGGACGACCAGGCCCGCCGGGCGGACGAAGACCGACCGGCGGGCCACCGCGTCGCCCCGGTCGTCGAGGCGGTAGCCGTCGAGCCAGACCCAGCCGTCGTACGTCGGCCGGTCGAGCACCCGGATCACCCGGAACCGGACCGGCCTGACGAACTGGACGCTTGCCGCCCGGGTCAGCAGGAGCAGGTCGCCCGCCCTCGGCAGGGGCGCGTTCACCGCCGACCGAACACGCTGCGGTACCGACGCCACGCCCTGATCCGGGTGCGCGCGGCCTCCACCACTGGGCAGAAGCCGGTGCCGGTGCACTTGTCGCACCGCCGGTCGCGGTGCTGGTCCAGGCAGCGCCAGGCCGATTCGATCAGGTACGGCACCGCGCGGTGTCGACACATTGCGCCTCCCGGGGGTGGGGTCGTCGCGGCACCCCGCCCCGCCGAGCCCAGCTCCACCAGGGCGGAGGCACCGCGTCACCGATTCCACACCGCCGGTAACCCCCCTGTCAATTCTGGTAGACCTAATCTTGTCCAGTCGGATCAGGCGCACATGATTGAGCAGGCCGTATTACGTGCAGCAAATTGGGTAGGCAAGCCCATGTCTACCTTGTTGCGCATGGGTGAGCCGGAGGTGCCAGGGCCGCTTGTCGGGCCGGCAGAGATGATGGCGATGCTGGGCGTGGGCCGCTCCCGACTGCGCCAGATCGTCGTCCACCCCAAGTTCCCGCGCCCGTTCCAGACGTTGCAGGGCGGCTCGGTGTGGCTGCGGTCCGACGTCGAGGCATACATCCGGGACCACCGGCAGCCCCGTCCGGCGGACGAGGACACCCAGGGCTGACCATCCCCCGGCCGGGTCAGGTGACGGTCAGGCCGCGTTCGGCGAACTGGCTCCGGACCCGGGCCACCAGCTCCGGGGTCGGCGGTTCCGTGCGGGCCAGCGGAAAGGTCAGCCCCAGCTCGGCGTACTTGTGCGCGCCGAGGCGGTGGAACGGCAGCACCTCGACCCGCTGCACCGTGGCCAGCCCGGCGACGAAGTCGGCGACGCCCGCCACGTTCTCCTCGGCGTCGGTGAGACCGGGGACCAGCACGAACCGTACCCAGATCGGGGTGCCCCGGTCGGCGAGCCGGCGGCCGAAGCGCAACGTCGGGGTGACCGACCCGGTGCGGGTGACCCGGCGGTAGGTCGCCGGGTCCCACGACTTGACGTCCAGCAGCACCAGGTCGGTGGCGTCGAGCAGGGCGTCGTCGGCGCGGACGCCGAGGAAACCCGAGGTGTCCAGCGCGGTGTGCAGGCCGAGATCGTGACAGCGGCGCAGCACCTCGCCGGTGAACCGGGGCTGCATCAGCGGCTCGCCGCCGCTGATCGTCACCCCGCCACCGGCCACCGCGATGAACCGCCGGTACGGCTCGATCTCCGCCATCAGCTCGTCCACCGTGCGGTGCCGGCCGCTGCGCCGGTACCAGGTGTCGGGGCTGTGGCAGTACCGGCAGCGCAGCGGGCAGCCGGCGAGGAAGGCCACGAACCGGGTGCCCGGCCCGTCGACCCCCACCGACACGTCCCACGAGTGCACCGCCCCGGTCGGCACGCCGTCGCCCCGCCGGCTGGCGGTGGCGACGGCGTCGGGCGGCCGGAGGTTCACAGCGACCCGTGGAAGGTCCGGGACACCACGTCCTCCTGCTGTTCCCGGGTGAGCCGGACGAAGTTCACCGCGTACCCGGAGACCCGGACGGTCAACTGCGGGTAGCGCTCCGGGTGCGCCATCGCGTCGACCAGGGTGGCCCGGTCCAGCACGTTGACGTTGAGGTGGAACCCGCCGGCGTCGGTGTAGCCGTCCAGCACCCCGGCCAGGTTGTCGATCCGCTCGTCGCGGGTGTGGCCCAACCCGTCCGGGGTCACCGTCGAGGTCAGCGAGATGCCGTCGCGGGCCGCGTCGTACGGCAGCTTCGCCACCGACAGCGCGGCGGCCACCAGCCCGTGGCTGTCCCGGCCGTTCATCGGGTTCGCACCCGGGGCGAACGGTTCACCGGCCCGCCGGCCGTCCGGGGTGTTGCCGGTGTGCTTGCCGTACACCACGTTGGAGGTGATGGTCAGCACCGACATGGTCAGCTCGGCGTCGCGGTAGGTGCGCTGCCGGCGCAGCTTCGCCGCGAACGTCTCGGTCAGCCACACCGCGATCGCGTCGGCCCGCTCGTCGTTGTTGCCGTACGTCGGCGGTTCCCCCTCGACCACGTAGTCGATCGCCAGCCCGGTGTCGTCGCGCAGCACCTTCACCTTGCCGTATCGGATCGCGGCGAGGCTGTCCACCGCCACCGACAGCCCGGCGATGCCGGTGGCCATGAACCGGCGCACCGGGTGGTCGTGCAGGGCCATCTCCAGCCGCTCGTAGGCGTACCTGTCGTGCTGGTGGTGGATCACGTTCAACGCGTCCACGTACGTCTCGGCCAGCCAGTCCAGGGTGCGCTCGTAGGCGGCCAGCACCTCGGCGTAGTCGAGGGTCTCCCCGCCGACGGGTGCGGTGGCCGGGGCGATCTGCTCCCCGCTGATCTCGTCCCGCCCGCCGTTGATCGCGTACAGCAGGGCCTTGGCGAGGTTGGCGCGGGCGCCGAAGAACTGCATGTCCCGGCCCACCCGCATCGCCGACACGCAGCAGGCGATCGCGGTGTCGTCGTCGTACGCCGGCCGGATCAGGTCGTCGTTCTCGTACTGGATGGCGCTGGTGTCCAGGGACACCTGGGCGCAGAACCGCTTGAAGCCGACCGGCAGCCGGGGCGACCAGAGCACCGTCAGGTTCGGCTCCGGCGCGGGACCGAGGTTGTAGAGGGTCTGCAGGTAGCGGAAGCTGGTCCGGGTGACCAGCGGCCGGCCGTCGGCACCCATCCCGCCGAGCGCCTCGGTGACCCAGGTCGGGTCACCCGAGAAGAGCTGGTCGTACTCGGGGGTGCGCAGGAACCGGACGATCCGCAGCTTGATCACGAAGTCGTCGACCAGCTCCTGGGCGTCGATCTCGGTCAGCCGCCCCTCGGCGAGGTCCCGCCGCAGGTAGACGTCGACGAACCCGGCGGTACGTCCCAGCGACATCGCCGCGCCGTTCTGCTCCTTGGTGGCGGCGAGGTAGGCGAAGTAGAGCCACTGGATCGCCTCCCGGCCGGTGGTCGCCGGCCCGGAGATGTCGTAGCCGTAGCCCGCCGCCATCTGCGCCAGCTCGCCGAGGGCCCGGATCTGCTCGGCCAGCTCCTCCCGGTCCCGGATCACCTCGTCGGTCGACGGCCGGTCGTCCAGCGCCGCCTTGAGCGCCTTGCGCTCGGCGACCAGCCGGTCCACCCCGTACAGCGCCACCCGCCGGTAGTCGCCGATGATCCGCCCCCGCCCGTACGCGTCGGGCAGCCCGGTGATGACGTGCGAGCGGCGCGCGGCGAGCACGTCGGCCGGGTACGCGTCGAACACCGCGTCGTTGTGCGTCTTGCGGTACGTGGTGAAGATCCGGTGCACCTGCGGGTCGGCGGGGTAGCCGTACGCCTTCAGCGCGGTCTCCACCATCCGCAGCCCACCGGCGGGCATGATGGCCCGGCGCAGCGGCGCGTCGGTCTGCAACCCGACGATCAGCTCCCGCTCCCGGTCGATGTACCCGGGGGCGTGCGCGGTGATGGTGGACGGGGTGGCGGCGTCGACGTCGTACACGCCGCGTCGGCGTTCCTCGACGAACATCGACCGCAGCGTGCCCCAGACCTCCAGGGTGCGGCAGGTGGGTCCGGTGAGGAACGACGCGTCCCCGGTGTAGGGCTCGTGGTTGTCCCGGACGAAGGCGGCCACGTCGACGGTGTCGCGCCAGGCGTCGCCGGTGAAGCCGCGCCACGGGTCGAGATGTGCGGTGCCGGTCATGATCGGTCCTTCCGCGCTGGTCGGGTCCGGCGGCCTGGGCCGCCGGGGTGTTGCGCCTGCACCATCAGCCTCGTCGGGTCGGTCCGTCCCGGGCAGAGGCGCAGGACCACCCCCGCCCGGGACCAAAGACCCCCGGCGGCCGGTCAGCGCCGCACGACGAGCCGCTGGGCGCGCAGCAGCCGCGCCCACCACGGCCGGGGCGTCGCCGGGCGCAGTGCGGGCACCCGCGCTCCGCGCAGGCTGACCCAGCCGCCGGGCCCCATGGTGACCGTGCGGATCGCCGGTGGCCGACGCCGCGCCACCACCGCCACGCCCGCGGTGAGCAGGGCGACGGCGGCGGCACCGGCCGCGGCGGCGAGCACCCGGTCCGGGTCGGGCAGCGCCTGGTAGCGGACCCGCCCGTCGGCGAGCACGAACGTCCCGACGGCCCGCCCGTCGCGGGTCACCGGCACCAGCGCGGCGGCCGGCGAACCGGGCAGCGCCAGCACCGGCCCCACCGGCCCGGCCGTCGTGGTCCCGGTGGCCTCCACCGGGGTACGCGGCACCGGCGGCGGGCCCAACGTGGCGGGTCCGGTCGGGTTGAAGATCGCGGTCATGGCGCTGCCTCCTATCGGCTGTCGGACGTGCCGGTGCCGGCGGCGACGGCGGCCCGGCCCGCCGCGAGCCGGGCGACCGGCACCCGGTACGGCGAGCACGAGACGTAGTCCAGGCCGGCGTCGGCGAAGAACGCCACCGAGTCGGGGTCGCCGCCGTGCTCGCCGCAGACCCCGACGGTCAACTCCGGGCGGGTGGCCCGCCCCTGTGCCACGGCCAGCCGCACGAGCTGGCCCACCCCGACGGTGTCGAGGCTCTCGAACGGCGACACCTCGAAGATCCCCCGTTGCAGGTACGCCCCGAAGAACGACCCCTCCACGTCGTCGCGGGAGAACGCCCAGGTGAGCTGGGTCAGGTCGTTGGTGCCGAAGGAGAAGAAGTGCGCCTGGGTGGCGATCTGTCCGGCGGTCAGCGCCGCCCGGGGCACCTCGATCATCGTGCCGATCGGCACGGCCGGCGCGTCGGGCACCTCGGCGAGCACCCGCTCGGCCTCCGCCCGCACGACCGCCAACTCCCGCACGTCACCCACCAGCGGCACCATGATCTCCGGGCGGGGGTCCCCGCCGTCGCGGACCCGCTGCGCCGCCGCCTCGGCCACCGCCCGCACCTGCATGGCGAACAACCCGGGCACCACCAGCCCGAGACGCACCCCACGCAGCCCCAGCATCGGGTTGGCCTCGTGCATCCGGCGGACCGCCGTCAGCAGTCGCCCGTCGCGTCCCGGGTCCCGGCCCGACGCCTCGGCGCGGGCGACCCGCGCGGTCAGCTCGGCCAGCGGCGGCAGGAACTCGTGCAGCGGCGGGTCGATCAGCCGGATCGTCACCGGCAGGCCGTCCATCGCGGCGAGGAGTTCGGTGAAGTCGGCCCGCTGCAACGGCAGCAGCGCCGCCAGCGCCCCGGCCACCGCGTCCGGCCCCTCGGCCAGGATCAGCCGTTCCACCAGCTCCCGCCGCCCGCCGAGGAACATGTGCTCGGTGCGGCACAGCCCGATGCCGGCGGCGCCGAGCGCGCGGGCCCGACGGGCGTCCGCGGCGGTGTCCGCGTTGGCCCGCACCCCGAGCCGGCGTACCGCGTCGGCGTGCCCGAGCAGCCGGTGCACGGCCGCCACCAGCGGATCGGCCTGCGGGTCCAGCTCACCGGCGAGATACCGGGCGACGGGGGAGGGCTGCACCGGCACCGCACCCGGGTAGACCCGGCCGGTGGTCCCGTCGATCGAGATCACCTCACCGGCCCGGACCACCCGGTCGCCGACGGTGAACTCGCCCCGATCGGGGTCGACCACCAGCGCGTCCGCGCCGCAGACGCACGTGCGGCCCATGCCGCGGGCCACCACGGCGGCGTGCGAGGTCTTCCCGCCCCGCGCGGTGAGCACCCCGGCGGCGGCGATCATGCCAGGCAGGTCGTCCGGGTTGGTCTCCCGACGCACCAGGATCACCGGCCCGTCGGCGGCGGTCGCGGCGGCCGAGTCGAACACCACCCGACCCACCGCCGCCCCCGGCGACGCCCCCACCCCGACGGTGAGCGACGGCGGCGCGCCGGCCAGGTCGAACGCGGGGAACATCAACTGACCCAACTGCGCCCCGCTGACCCGGCACAACGCCTCGTCCAGGGTGATCAGCCCCTCGTCGACGAGCTGGGCGGCGATCACGAACGCGGCGGCGGCGGTCCGCTTGCCGACCCGGGTCTGCAACATCCACAGCGTGCCGCGTTCGATGGTGAACTCCACGTCGCACAGGTCCCGGTAGTGCCGTTCCAACGTGGCCAGCACCCCGGTGAGCTGCTGGAAGCTCGCCGGGTCGAGCCGGGCCAGCTCGGGCAGGGCGACGGTGTTGCGGATGCCGGCCACCACGTCCTCGCCCTGGGCGTCGGGCAGATAGTCGCCGTACACGCCGGGCAGGCCGGTGGCCGGGTCCCGGGTGAACGCCACCCCGGTGCCGGAGTCCGGGCCGAGGTTGCCGAAGACCATCGCCATCACGTTGACGGCGGTGCCCAGGTCGTCGGGGATGTGCTCCTGCCGCCGGTAGATCCGGGCCCGCGCGGAGTTCCACGACGCGAACACCGACTGCACGGCCTGCCGCAACTGCTCCTGCGGGGACTGCGGGAACTCGTGCCCCACCACCCGCAGGAAGATCTTCTGGTACGTCGACACCAGGTCGCGCAGCTGTCCGGCGTCCGGCCCGTCCGGGCCGGCGGTGGCCCGCAGGGCGGCCAACTCGTGGTCGAACTCCTCCGCCGGCACCCCGTGCACGGTCCGGCCGAACATCTGGATCAACCGCCGGTACGAGTCCCACGCGAACCTCGCGTCGCCGGTGCGGGCGGCCAACCCCGCCACGGTGGCGTCGGTGAGCCCGATGTCCAGGATCGTCTCCATCATCCCGGGCATCGAGTACCGGCCGCCGGAACGCACCGCCAGCAGCAGCGGGTCGTGCGGGTCGCCGAGCCGCCGGCCCACCTGCCGCTCCACCCGCCGCAGGTGGGTGTCGACCTCCGCGAACAGCCCGTCCGGCGGCGACCCGGTGGCCAGGTACGCCCGGCAGGCGTCGGTGCCGATGGTGAAGCCGGGCGGCACCGGCAACCCGAGCCGGGTCATCTCGGCGAGGTTGGCGCCCTTGCCGCCGAGCAGGTCGGCCCTGCTGCGGTCACCCTCGATGAAGTCGTAGACGTACCTGGTCATGGCCCCGGCCTCCACTCCACTCGCCGGTCGGACCTGTCCCTTCGTTGGTAGCAACGCCGGGGGGTCCACCGGCAGGGCCGGACGGTACGCCGACCGGGCCACAGGTCCCGACGTGTCGGTGCCGGTGCGTATCCTCCGGCGGTGACCGCCGATGTGTCCCTGCGCCCGGTGCGCGACGACGACCTGCCGCACTTCTTCGCCCACGAGCAGGACCCGGAGGCGGCCTGGATGGCGGCGTTCGGCCCGGCCGACCCGACCGACCGGGGGGTCTTCGACGCGCACTGGGCCCGCATCCGCGCCGACCCGACCGTGGTCAACCGCACGGTGGTCGTCGACGGCGCGGTGGTCGGGCACGTGGCGGCGTTCCCGGTGGGCGAACACACCGAGGTCAGCTACTGGATCGACCCGCGCCGGTGGGGGCGCGGGCACGCCACCGCCGCGCTGACCGCCCTGCTGCGGGAGCTGCCGCACCGGCCGCTGCGTGCCCGCGCCGCGAAGGACAACCGGGCCTCCCTGGCGGTGCTGCGCAAGTGCGGCTTCGTCGTCGTCGGCGAGGACTCGGGATTCGCCCCCGGCCGGGGCGTCGAGGTCGAGGAATGGCTGCTGGAGCTGCCCGACGTCCCCGCTGACCAGGGCGGGCACTAGTCTCGCGGAGTGAACTGGCTCGAACTCGTCGGCTGGGCCGGCTCCGCGCTGCTGGTCTGGTCGCTGCTGCAGACGCGCATCCTGCGGCTACGCGCCCTCAACCTGGTCGGCTGCCTGATCCTGATCGGCTACAACGGCGCCGTGCAGGTCTGGCCGATGGTCGGCCTCAACGTGGTGCTCGCCGTGATCAACGTGTGGTACCTGCGGAAGATGCTGGCCACCCGGCACGACGACCGCGCCTACCAGGTGGTCGAGGTGGGCGTCGGCGACCAGTTCCTGGCCCACACGCTGCGGGTGCACGCCGCCGACATCGCCCGGTTCAACCCCGACTTCCGCCCACCCCCGGCCGCCGCCGACCGGTCGGCCTTCCTCGTGGTACGCCACGACGAGGTGGTCGGGGTGGTGCTGTCGCACGCCGAGGCGGACGGCGTCGCCCAGATCGACCTGGACTACGTCACCCGCCGTTTCCGCGACTTCACCCCCGGCGAGTTCGTCTACCGCCGCAGCAGCCTGTTCACCGACCGGGGGTTCCGCCGGGTGGTCAGCCCACCGGGCATGGTCGCCCCCTACTACCACCGGCTCGGCTTCCGCCCCGAGGGCGACGCGTACGTCCTCGACCTGGCCTGACCGCCGGGCAGCCCTGAGCGTCGGGCAACCCTGAGGGCCGGCCTCCCTGGCGGAGGTCAGTGAACGGCCGGGCGGGGCCGGGCCGCCGCTCGGGCCGCGCCCGGGACGATGGCCGTGGGGAGGGTTCGCGGACCGCGCGGCTGGGCACAGACTGGGCTACGCCGGGCGGGTCCTCCGTCCGGCAGCGTCGGCGGTGTCGCCGACGCCCACCGCCTGAGGGAGAGTGCCGGGCGTGCAGAGCTACTGGAGCCAGTTGGCCCTGGTCGGAGTCCTGGTGGTGCTCAACGCGATCTTCGCGGGCAGCGAGATGGCGCTGGTGTCGCTGCGGGACAGCCAAGTGCAGCGGCTGGAACGCTCCAGCCGGGCCGGCCGGGTGCTCGCCCGGCTCGCCAAGGACCCGAACCGCTTCCTCGCCACCATCCAGATCGGCATCACCCTGGCCGGTTTCCTCGCCTCGGCCGCCGCCGCGGTCTCCCTGGCCAAGCCGCTGGTCCCGCTGCTCAGGTTCCTCGGCAGCGCCGCCGAGACGGTGGCCATCGTGCTGGTCACCCTGGTGCTGACCTTCGTCACCCTGGTCTTCGGCGAGCTGGCCCCGAAGCGGATCGCCATGCAGCGCGCCGAACGCTGGGCGCTGCTGGTGGCCCGCCCCCTGGACATCCTGTCCAGCTTCACCCGCCCGGCGGTGTGGCTGCTCGGGGCGACAAGCGACCTGGTGGTCCGCCTCGCCGGGGTCGACCCGAAGCACCAGCCCGACGAGATCGGCCCGGACGAGCTGCGCGACATCGTCGCCGGCAACCACGGCTTCACCAAGGAACAACGCACCATCATCGCCGGCGCGGTGGAGATCGCCGACCGGCAGCTGCGGGCGGTGCTCGTACCCCGGTTGCAGGTCTTCACGCTCGACAGCGGGACCACTGCGGAGGCCGCCCGGCTGCTGCTGGCCGCCACCGGCCACTCCCGGGCCCCGGTGGTCCGCCACGGCGGCCTCGACGACGCGGTCGGCGTGATCCACCTGCGGGACCTGGTGGGGGTGCCGGACGACCGGCCGGTCGACGACTGCGCCCGCCCGCCGATGCTGCTGCCCGACTCGCTGCCGGTGGTCGACGCGTTGCGCCAGTTCAAGGCCGAGCGGCAGCACATCGCCCTGGTGGTCGACGAGCGGGGCGCGGTCGACGGCATCGTCACCCTGGAGGACATCCTGGAGGAGATCGTCGGGGAGATCTACGACGAGACCGACCGGGACGTCCGCGCGGTGCGCACCGAGGACGACGGCTCGCTGGTGCTGCCCGGCACCTTCCCCGTGCACGACCTGACCGACATCGGCGTCGAGGTGCCCAACCGGCCCGCCGGTGACTACACCACCGTCGCCGGGATGGTGCTGTCCTGCCTCGGGCACATCCCCACCGTCGCCGGGGAGCAGGTCACCATCGACGACTGGGAGATCACCGTCACCGGCGTCGACCAGCGTGCCATCACCCAGATCCGGCTGCACCACGCCCCGACCGCGACCCCCGCCGAGGAACCGGAACCCGTACCCGACGAGGCCCACGCCTGACCCGACCCGGGATCAGTCCGGGGGCGTCGGGTCGCCGAACGGGAAACCCGGCACCGGGGGCAGCAGCTGGATCTGGTCGGCGGGGAACTGGCGGGTGTCCCGGCTCAACGCCTGCGCCGTCACCCGGATGAGCCAGGGGCCGGACGGGTGCCGCTGCGCCCCGATCAACCGGCCCCACACCCGGCTCCACCAGTGACCGGTCACCAGCACGTCGGTCAGCCGCAGCCGGCCGTCCGGGAAGTCCCCCCGCACCACCACGTCCACCACCCGCCCCAGCCGCCGGCCGTGCAGGTCGTACGCGGTGCGCCCGAGCAGCTCACCCGCTCGCACGGTCGGCCCCCGGAATCCGGTCGATCAGGTGCCGCCGCAGCCACGTCTCCACCGGCGGGCGGGGCAACTCGTCGGCGCGGGCCCGCAGCCGCACCGCACTGTCGATCCGGGCCACCCGGCCGAACGGGATGCGCAGCGGGGCCGACCCCTCCTCGGCGAACCGGTCGGCGAGCGCCACCAGCAGCCGCCCGACCCGGCCACCGATCCGCCGCCCCAGCGCGCCCTGCCCGGTCAGCAGGTACGCCACGTACGGCACGCCCCGCTCGTCGACGGCGAACTCGACGTCGTCGACCTTGCCCAGCAGCAGCCCGTCGGCGTCGACGATCTGCCGGTCGAGCAGTTGCCGGCCGAGCTGGACCCTCACCGCCCCATCCCCGTCCCCACCGCCAGCGGAACCGCCGCCACCGACGCCGCCACGATCACCAGCAGGAACACCGCACCGAGCAGGTTCAGCCACGGCCCGTTCACGTCGTCCCCCAGGTACGTCCGGTCGTTGGCGACGACCAGGATCGGCAGGTACGTCAACGGCAGCACCACCGCGCTGGCGACCAGCATGTACTCGGTCAGCCGCACCGGGTCGACGGTGGTGGCCAGCAGCAGCGTGCCGGCCAGCACGCTGACCAGCAGCACGCTGTGGAACCGGGCGGCCTCCCGGGGGCTGACCCGCTTGCCCCACTGCCAGCCGAAGTACTGCGCCGCCGCGTACGCCGCCGACAGTCCGGTCTCCAACGCGGCCCCGAAGGTCACCGCGAAGAACGCCAGCGCGGCCACCGCCAGCCCCACCCCGCCGAACGCCAGCACCACCGGCTCGGCGACCTGGTCGAGGCTCGACAGCGACACCCCGGCCGGGTGGAACACCACCGCGGCCGTGGCGATCAGCGACAACGCCAGCAGGCCGCCGACCGGGAAACCGATGAGCACGCTCGACCGGGCGTCGGCCAGGTCGGCGGCGCTCCAGTTCTCCTCCACCCCGCCGGAGGAGAAGAAGAACACCTCGTACGGGCTGACCGTGGAGGCGAACAGCGCCACCGCCACGAACCAGTACGCCCCCCAGCCCTGCCCGGCCGGGTTCGGGTGCAGGGCGTCGTGGCCGAGCGCCGCCCAGTCCGTCGGCAGCCAGAACAACGCCACGGCGAAGACCAGCAGGGTCAACCCGGCCAGCCCGAACACCCGCTCCATGAGCTGGAACCGCATCCGCCACAGCACCAGCCAGACCGCGAACGCCGCGACCGGCACCCACAGCAGGTAACTCACCCGGGAGGCCAGTTGCAGCGCCAGCGCCACCCCGCCCAGCTCGGCGGCCAGGGTCAACACCGTGACCAGGTAGGACGCCGCCAGGTTGAGTAGCGCCACGCGGGGACCCAACCGCTCCCGGACCAGGTCGAACACCGCCCGGCCGCTGACCGCCGCGATCCGACCGGCCATTTCCGCGTACGCGCAGATGCCGACCACGCCGAGCAGCAGGACCCAGGCGTGGGCCATGCCGAAGCGTGCCCCCGCCTGACTCGCCGCCACCAGGTCGCCGATGTCGACGAAACCACCGATGGCCGAGAGCACCCCGAGGGTGGCGGCGAGGAGCTTCCTCACGTGCGGACGGGATCGGCGGCGGTCATCGAGGCGACGATATCGGCGCAGCGCCCCTCGTACCGGGCGAAACGGGCAGGCTCGCCGCTCCCGCCCGGCGGGTCAGTCCCGGCTGAGGTTCTGCAACCGCACCTGACCCCGCGACACCAACCGCCCCTCCGCGTCGGTGATCTCCACCTGCCAGAGCTGCTGGCTGCGCCCCCGGTGCACCGGCGTGCCCACGGCCACCAGCTCGCCCTCGCGGACCGCGCGCAGGAAGTCCGTCTGGTTGGAGACCCCGACGACGCTGCCCCGGTCGCCCAACCAGAGCGTGCCGCCCACACTGCCGACGGTCTCCACCACCGCGCAGTAGACACCGCCGTGCAGGATGCCGGCCGGCTGGTGCAGCTCGGGCCGCACCTTCCACCGGATGACCACCCGGTCCCCGCTGGCCTCGTCGAACGTCAGCCCCAGCAGACCGACCAGGCCGTCCGTCATCTCCGGGATCTCCACGGCTGTTCCTCCTCGTCGCACCGGCCCGGCCAGCCTAGCCGCGCCCGCAGGCGGCAAACCCGGTACGGCCCCAGGTCGGCGATGGGGGAGAATCGGTGACCGTGACCGACAGCAACCTCCCGCACGGGCGGGACTCCCTGACCGAAGACCTGCGGTGGCGCGGCCTGATCCAGGACTCCACCGGCCCCGACGAGCTGCGCGACCTGCTCGACGGCGGGGCGGCCACCTTCTACGTGGGCTTCGACCCGACCGCGCCCAGCCTGCACGTCGGCCACCTGATGCAGGTCACCACCGCCCGCCGGCTCCAACTCGCCGGGCACCGGCCGCTGCTGCTGGTGGGCGGTGCCACCGGCCAGATCGGCGACCCGAAGGAGAGCGCCGAGCGCACCCTCAACCCGCCCGAGGTGGTGGCCGGCTGGGTGCAGCGCATCCGCGACCAGCTCGCGCCCTTCGTGTCGTACACCGGGCAGAACGCGGCGCAACTGGTCAACAACCTGGAGTGGACCGGCGAGATGTCGGTGGTCGAGTTCCTGCGGGATGTCGGCAAGCACTTCCCGGTCAACAAGATGCTGGCCCGCGAGGTGGTGCGGGCCCGGCTGGAGACCGGCATCAGCTTCACCGAGTTCAGCTACCAGCTCCTCCAGGCCAACGACTTCTTCGAGCTGCACCGCCGGCACGGCTGCCAGCTCCAGTACGGCGGCTCCGACCAGTGGGGCAACATCACCGCCGGCGTCGACTACGTCCGTCGCCGGGGGGCCGGCCCGGTGCAGGCCTTCACCACCCCGCTGGTCACCCGCTCCGACGGCACCAAGTTCGGCAAGACCGAGGGCGGTGCGGTCTGGCTCGACCCGGAGATGACCAGCCCGTACGCCTTCTACCAGTTCTGGGTCAACGCCGACGACCGGGACGTCACCCGCTACCTGCGGTACTTCAGCTTCCGTTCCCGGGAGGAGCTGGAGGCGCTGGAGAAGGAGACGGCGGAACGGCCGGCGGCCCGTGGCGCCCAACGTGCCCTCGCCGAGGAACTCACCACCCTGGTCCACGGTCCGGAGGAGACCCGGCAGGCCGTCGCCGCCAGTCAGGCGCTCTTCGGTCGGGGCTCGCTCGACGAGTTGGCTCCGGAGACGCTGCGTGCCGCGCTGACCGAGGCCGGGCTGGTGCAGCTCACCGGCGAACTCCCCGATGTGGCCGGGCTGCTGCGCGACGCGGGACTGGTCGGTGGCCTCAAGGAGGCCCGCCGGGTGATCACCGAGGGCGGCGCGTACGTGAACAACATCCGGGTCACCGATGTCGACGCCACCGTCGACCCGGCCGACCTGCTGCACGGTCGCTACCTGGTGCTGCGCCGGGGCAAGCGCTCCTTCGCCGGGGTCGAGCTGCGTTCCTGACCCGGCCGGCCCGTCCTCGCCGGCCCCGGCCGCCCCCGTCCGTGTGCGGCCCGGCGAGGGCGGCCTCCGACGGATGGCCCCGCTCGACGGGTGGCCGGTGTGCGGCAGTGTGACGTGCGACGCGTCCGCCGGATTTGACGATCATCTCGGCGGACGCGTAACTTTCTCTCTGCCAGCGCGGAACGGACGAACCGGGGCGAATGCCTCGAAGGCCGGAGCGCGGTGTGAGGCACCGGCTTCGCGGGGTTGCTTTCGCGGAGCACGGACCGGGCGGTGCCCGGATCGGCCCGGGGGGTCGATTTGGTGAGGCGAAACCGACCGGGTAGTGTGTGACGCCGGCAGGGAACCGGGCGAGCGTGTGGGAGACCGCACCGGCCGGCCTGGCGGAAATCACGAGGGCTTCCGGTGTGAGCCGGGTGTGTTTGTGGTGTGTGGAAATTGTGGTGGAAGTGGTGTGGATCGCTGCAGAGCGGTTTGACATGGCGGATACCACCGGGTAACGTAGTAAAAGTGCCCAGCGCGGGAGCGCGGGGTGTGGTGAAGGAAATGCCCCAGGTCGGGGGTTCTGCGGTTGCGGGGCTTCCGGGTGGTGTGTGGTTGTTCTTTGAGAACTCAACAGGGTGCTTGTAAAGCCAGTGCCAATTGTTTTATACCCCGGGCTGGCCGAATCTTCGGGTTTGGTTGGCTGGGATTCCTTTGGCAACACTTTTGTTGTCAGGATGCTGTTCAACAGGTTTTTGTTGGAGAGTTTGATCCTGGCTCAGGACGAACGCTGGCGGCGTGCTTAACACATGCAAGTCGAGCGGAAAGGCCCTTCGGGGTACTCGAGCGGCGAACGGGTGAGTAACACGTGAGTAACCTGCCCTAGGCTTTGGGATAACCCTCGGAAACGGGGGCTAATACCGGATATGACCTTGCCCTGCATGGGGTTTGGTGGAAAGTTTTTCGGCCTGGGATGGGCTCGCGGCCTATCAGCTTGTTGGTGGGGTGATGGCCTACCAAGGCGACGACGGGTAGCCGGCCTGAGAGGGCGACCGGCCACACTGGGACTGAGACACGGCCCAGACTCCTACGGGAGGCAGCAGTGGGGAATATTGCACAATGGGCGGAAGCCTGATGCAGCGACGCCGCGTGAGGGATGACGGCCTTCGGGTTGTAAACCTCTTTCAGCAGGGACGAAGCGCAAGTGACGGTACCTGCAGAAGAAGCACCGGCCAACTACGTGCCAGCAGCCGCGGTAAGACGTAGGGTGCGAGCGTTGTCCGGATTTATTGGGCGTAAAGAGCTCGTAGGCGGCTTGTCGCGTCGACCGTGAAAACTTGGGGCTCAACCCCAAGCCTGCGGTCGATACGGGCAGGCTAGAGTTCGGTAGGGGAGACTGGAATTCCTGGTGTAGCGGTGAAATGCGCAGATATCAGGAGGAACACCGGTGGCGAAGGCGGGTCTCTGGGCCGATACTGACGCTGAGGAGCGAAAGCGTGGGGAGCGAACAGGATTAGATACCCTGGTAGTCCACGCTGTAAACGTTGGGCGCTAGGTGTGGGGGGCCTCTCCGGTTCCCTGTGCCGCAGCTAACGCATTAAGCGCCCCGCCTGGGGAGTACGGCCGCAAGGCTAAAACTCAAAGGAATTGACGGGGGCCCGCACAAGCGGCGGAGCATGCGGATTAATTCGATGCAACGCGAAGAACCTTACCTGGGTTTGACATGGCCGCAAAACTTCCAGAGATGGGAGGTCCTTCGGGGGCGGTCACAGGTGGTGCATGGCTGTCGTCAGCTCGTGTCGTGAGATGTTGGGTTAAGTCCCGCAACGAGCGCAACCCTCGTTCGATGTTGCCAGCGCGTTATGGCGGGGACTCATCGAAGACTGCCGGGGTCAACTCGGAGGAAGGTGGGGATGACGTCAAGTCATCATGCCCCTTATGTCCAGGGCTTCACGCATGCTACAATGGCCGGTACAATGGGTTGCGATGCCGTGAGGTGGAGCGAATCCCAAAAAGCCGGTCTCAGTTCGGATCGGGGTCTGCAACTCGACCCCGTGAAGTCGGAGTCGCTAGTAATCGCAGATCAGCAACGCTGCGGTGAATACGTTCCCGGGCCTTGTACACACCGCCCGTCACGTCACGAAAGTCGGCAACACCCGAAGCCGGTGGCCCAACCCTTGTGGAGGGAGCCGTCGAAGGTGGGGCTGGCGATTGGGACGAAGTCGTAACAAGGTAGCCGTACCGGAAGGTGCGGCTGGATCACCTCCTTTCTAAGGAGCACCATCCGGTGAAAGCCGGTATGGAGCCCACACTGCCCGAATGTGGTGGTGGGGTGCTCAGATGGCGGAGACACTGGCAAGTCTTTCCCTGGCAACGGCCGGGATACCTAGTACAGCTACTTCGGTGGTGGGAACGGTTCCTTCTGGTGCGGCTGGTGGAGGGATGTAAGCACCCTGTTGGGTCCTGAAGGAACAACCTCAGGTTGTTGTTTCAGTGCCTTGTGGTGGGCGGGAGCCTGCTGAAGGTTGCCAGGCATGGCCTGGTCTCGCATACCGGATTCTGTTCTGCCTTGTGGGGTGGGGTGGGGTTGCTGGTGTGGGGCTTTCGGGTTGTGGGTTGGTTGTTTGTTGAGAATTGCACAGTGGACGCGAGCATCTTTGTGGTCAAGTTGTCAAGGGCGAACGGTGGATGCCTTGGCACCAGGAGCCGATGAAGGACGTGGGAGGCCGCGATAGGCCTGGGGGAGCTGTCAACCAAGCTGTGATCCCAGGGTGTCCGAATGGGGAAACCTGGCACCAGTCATGTGGTGTCACCCGCACCTGAACACATAGGGTGTGTGGGGGGAACGCGGGGAAGTGAAACATCTCAGTACCCGTAGGAAGAGAAAACAATGTAGTGATTCCGTGAGTAGTGGCGAGCGAAAGCGGATTGAGGCTAAACCGGTTGCGTGTGATACCTGTCAGGGGTTGCGTGGTCGGGGTTGTGGGACCCTGCTGAGTGTACTGACATGCATTCGAGGAGTTATAAAATCAGTGGCTAGCCGAATGGTGTGGAAAAGCCAACCGTAGTCGGTGAGAGTCCGGTAGGTGAAAGTTGCTGATCTTCTGTGGGTGTTCCCGAGTAGCGGCGGACTCCTGAAATCTGCCGTGAATCTGCCAGGACCACCTGGTAAGCCTAAATACTTCCTGGTGACCGATAGCGGACGAGTACCGTGAGGGAATGGTGAAAAGTACCCCGGGAGGGGAGTGAAATAGTACCTGAAACCGTTCGCCTACAATCCGTCGGAGCCTTGCGGGGTGACGGCGTGCCTTTTGAAGAATGAGCCTGCGAGTTAGTGGCATGTGGCGAGGTTAACCCGTGTGGGGGAGCCGTAGCGAAAGCGAGTCTGAATAGGGCGTCGTAGTCGCATGTTCTAGACCCGAAGCGGAGTGATCTAGCCATGGGCAGGCTGAAGCGCGGGTAAGACCGCGTGGAGGGCCGAACCCACCAACGTTGAAAAGTTGGGGGATGACCTGTGGTTAGGGGTGAAAGGCCAATCAAACTCCGTGATAGCTGGTTCTCCCCGAAATGCATTTAGGTGCAGCGTCGTGTGTTTCTTGCCGGAGGTAGAGCACTGGATGGTCTAGGGGGCCTACAAGCTTACCGAAATCAGCCAAACTCCGAATGCCGGTAAGTGAGAGCGCGGCAGTGAGACTGCGGGGGATAAGCTTCGTAGTCGAGAGGGAAACAGCCCAGATCACCAGCTAAGGCCCCTAAGCGTGTGCTAAGTGGAAAAGGATGTGGGGTCGCATAGACAACCAGGAGGTTGGCTTAGAAGCAGCCACCCTTTAAAGAGTGCGTAATAGCTCACTGGTCAAGTGGTTCCGCGCCGACAATGTAGCGGGGCTCAAGCACACCGCCGAAGCTGTGGCATTCACATTTTAATCTCGCTTGGACTTGATTCCTTGTGCAGGTGTGTGGATGGGTAGGGGAGCGTCGTGCCGGGGGTGAAGCAGCGGGGTGACCCAGTTGTGGACGCGGCACGAGTGAGAATGCAGGCATGAGTAGCGAAAGAAGGGTGAGAAACCCTTCCGCCGGATGACCAAGGGTTCCAGGGCCAGGCTAATCCGCCCTGGGTGAGTCGGGACCTAAGGCGAGGCCGAGAGGCGTAGTCGATGGACAACGGGTTGATATTCCCGTACCCGCGAAGGAGCGCCCGTGATGAACCTCGTTGTGCTAACCACCCGAGCTGGCTGATGTCTTCGGACGGATGTTGGGGAGCGTGGGAACCTGGCGGGTAGTAGTCAAGCGATGGGGTGACGCAGGAAGGTAGCTGAGCCCGGCCGGTGGTTGTGCCGGGGTAAGCGTGTAGGCCGACATGTAGGCAAATCCGCATGTCATGGGGCTGAGACGTGATGCCGAGCCGATTCAGGTGAAGTCAGTGATCCTATGCTGCCGAGAAAAGCCTCTAGCGAGTTCTGAGCGGCCCGTACCCCAAACCGACACAGGTGGTCAGGTAGAGAATACCGAGGCGATCGGGCGAACTGTGGTTAAGGAACTCGGCAAATTGCCCCCGTAACTTAGGGAGAAGGGGGGCCGGAGACGTGAAGCCCCGTGCGGGTGGAGCGTTGTATGGCCGCAGAGAGCAGGGGGAAGCGACTGTTTACTAAAAACACAGGTCCATGCGAAGAAGTAATTCGATGTATATGGACTGACGCCTGCCCGGTGCTGGAACGTTAAGGGGACCTGTTAGCTCTTTCGGGGGCGAAGCGGAGAACTTAAGCGCCAGTAAACGGCGGTGGTAACTATAACCATCCTAAGGTAGCGAAATTCCTTGTCGGGTAAGTTCCGACCTGCACGAATGGCGTAACGACTTCCCCACTGTCTCAACCACAGGCCCGGCGAAATTGCAGTACGAGTAAAGATGCTCGTTACGCGCGGCAGGACGGAAAGACCCCGGGACCTTTACTATAGCTTGACATTGGTATCTGAATGGACTTGTGTAGGATAGGTGGGAGCCGGTGAAACCTGTACGCCAGTATGGGTGGAGGCAATCTTGAAATACCACTCTGGTTGATTTGGGTATCTAACTTCGGACCGTTATCCGGTTCAGGGACAGTGTCTGGTGGGTAGTTTAACTGGGGCGGTTGCCTCCTAAAGGGTAACGGAGGCGCCCAAAGGTTCCCTCAGCCTGGTTGGCAATCAGGTGTTGAGTGCAAGTGCACAAGGGAGCTTGACTGTGAGACTGACAGGTCGAGCAGGGACGAAAGTCGGGACTAGTGATCCGGCACTTGCGTGTGGAAGCGGTGTCGCTCAACGGATAAAAGGTACCCCGGGGATAACAGGCTGATCTTCCCCAAGAGTCCATATCGACGGGATGGTTTGGCACCTCGATGTCGGCTCGTCGCATCCTGGGGCTGTAGCAGGTCCCAAGGGTTGGGCTGTTCGCCCATTAAAGCGGTACGCGAGCTGGGTTTAGAACGTCGTGAGACAGTTCGGTCCCTATCCGCCGTGCGCGTAGGATACTTGAGAAGGGCTGTCCCTAGTACGAGAGGACCGGGACGGACGAACCTCTGGTGTGCCAGTTGTCCCGCCAGGGGCACGGCTGGTTAGCTACGTTCGGAAGGGATAACCGCTGAAAGCATCTAAGCGGGAAGCCTGCTTCAAGATGAGGTATCCCACCCCACTTTGTGGGGGTAAGGCCCCCAGCTAGACGACTGGGTTGATAGGCCGGAAATGTAAGCTCGGTAACGGGTTGAGTTGACCGGTACTAATAGGCCGAGGACTTGATAACAAGGCTGCTACGCGTCCACTGTGCAACTCTGAACAAACACCAAACAACCCCCCACACAGTGTGTGGGTGTGTGTGTTGTTTGATATGTTCATAGTGTTACGGCGGTCATGGCGGAGGGGAAACGCCCGGTCACATTCCGAACCCGGAAGCTAAGCCCTCCAGCGCCGATGGTACTGCACTCGGGAGGGTGTGGGAGAGTAGGACACCGCCGGACAACCTTTCCAGTCGAGGGCCGCCCCATCCGGGTCGGCCCTCGACTGCGTCGCGCCGTGGGTGGCGCAATTAGGAAGGATGTACCTGTGAGTTCAGGACCGCAGGGCGGAGACCGTCCGCGATACGAAGACCGCTCCGACCGTCCCCAGGGGCGGGACGCCGGCCCCCGCCGAGACGACCGTCCCCCGTACCGTGGCGACCGCGACGACCGCGGTGCCTCGCGGGGTGGACCCCGGGGCGGCGATCGGCGCGAAGGCGGTTTCCGGTCGGCCCCGCGTACCGGTGACTCCCGCCCAGGTGGTTTCCGTCGCGACGGTGATTCCCGCGACGGTGGTTTCCGTGGTGGCGACCGCCGTGAGGGTGGTTTCCGCCGCGACGGTGACGCGCCACGAAACGGTGGTTTCCGTGGTGGGGACCGTCGTGAGGGTGGCTTCTCCGGTGAGCGTCGTGAGGGTGGTTTCCGGTCGGGTCCGCGTGACGGTGACTCCCGGCCCGGTGGTTTCCGTCGCGACGGTGATTCGCGTGAGGGTGGTTTCCGGGGCGGGGACCGTCGTGACGATTCGCGTGGTGACCGTGGTGGTTTCCGGTCGGGCCCGCGCGAAGGTGGCTTCCGGGGCGGCGACTCCCGCGGTGGTGACTCCCGCGAGGGCGGTTTCCGTGGTGGCGACCGCCGTGAGGGCGGCTTCCGGTCGGGTCCGCGTGACGGTGACTCCCGCCCAGGTGGCTTCCGTCGCGACGGTGACACCCGCGAGGGCGGCTTCCGGGGCGGTGACCGCCGTGAGGGTGGTTTCCGTGGTGGGGACCGTCGTGAGGGTGGCTTCTCCGGTGAGCGTCGTGAGGGTGGTTTCCGGTCGGGTCCGCGTGACGGCGACTCGCGGCCCGGTGGTTTCCGTCGCGATGGTGATTCGCGTGAGGGTGGTTTCCGGGGCGGGGACCGTCGTGACGATTCGCGTGGTGACCGTGGTGGTTTCCGGTCGGGCCCGCGCGAAGGTGGCTTCCGGGGCGGCGACTCCCGCGGTGGTGACTCCCGCGAGGGCGGTTTCCGTGGTGGCGACCGCCGTGAGGGCGGCTTCCGGTCGGGTCCGCGTGACGGTGACTCCCGCCCAGGTGGCTTCCGTCGCGACGGTGACACCCGCGAGGGCGGCTTCCGTGGTGGCGACCGCCGTGAGGGCGGTTTCCGGTCGGGTCCGCGTGACGGTGACTCCCGGCCCGGTGGTTTCCGTCGGGACGGTGATTCCCGTGAGGGTGGTTTCCGGGGCGGGGACCGTCGTGACGATTCGCGTGGTGACCGTGGTGGTTTCCGGTCGGGCCCGCGCGAAGGTGGCTTCCGGGGCGGCGACTCCCGCGGCGGCGACTCCCGCGAAGGCGGCTTCCGCGGCGGCGACCGTCGGCCCGGTGGCTTCGGCGGAGATCGCCGTGAGGGCGGTTTCCGTGGGGGCGACTCCCGTGAGGGTGGTTTCCGGGGCGGGGACCGCCGTGAGGGTGGCTTCCGTGGTGGGGACCGTCGTGAGGGCGGCTTCTCCGGTGAGCGTCGTGAGGGTGGTTTCCGGTCGGGTCCGCGTGACGGCGACTCCCGGCCCGGTGGCTTCCGTCGGGACGGTGACTCCCGCGAGGGCGGCTTCCGGGGCGGGGACCGTCGCGAGGGTGGCTTCCGAGGCGACGACTCGCGCGGCGGTGACCGTCGTGAGGGTGGTTTCCGGGGCGGCGAGCGCGGCGGCCACGACCGGCCGCGCCGGGACGACCAGCGGGGGGACGACCGCCGCCGGGAGGGCGGGTTCGGCCCCGACCGGGAGCGTCGGGACGAGAACGACGGCCGGGCGGTCGCGCCGGTGCTGCCGGACGAGATCTCCGCGAGTGACCTCGACACGGCCGTCCGGGCGGAGCTGCTGTCGTTGAACAAGCCGGTGGCGGAGACTGTCGCCCGGCACCTGGTCGCCACCGGTCAGCTGATCGACGAGGACCCGGCGGAGGCGTTGGCCCACGCGATGGCGGCCCGGCGGTTGGCCGCCCGGATCTCCGCCGTACGTGAGGCGGTCGGCCTGGCCGCGTACCACGCGGGGGAGTGGCAGACGGCGATCGCCGAGCTGCGTACGTACCACCGGATGACCGGCCTGCAGAGCCACCTGGCCGTGCTGGCCGACTGCGAGCGGGCGCTGGGGCGGCCGGAGCGGGCGATCGACCTGTTCCGGGGGGCCGACAACGACAAGCTCGACAAGGCTGTCGCGGTCGAACTGCTGATCGTCGCCGCAGGTGCCCGGGGTGACCTGGGGCAGAAGGACGCGGCGGTGGCGATGCTCCAGGTTCCGGAGCTGACCACCGAGGTGGCCGAGCCGTGGACCGCGCGGCTGCGGTACGCGTACGCCGACGCGCTGCTCGCGGTGGACCGCCGTGAGGAGGCCCGGGAGTGGTTCTCGCGGGCCGCCGACGTGGACACCGACGGGGAGACCGACGCGCCGGAGCGGCTGCTGGAACTCGACGGCGTGGTGATCGAGGGCGACGACGAGGACGACGAGCCGGTCGAGGGGGAGGCCACCGGCACGCTGCCGGCCGACCCGGACGCCGGGGTCCGGCGGACCGCCGACGACCACGACGACGAAGATGACGACGAAGACGAAGACGAAGACGAAGACGACGACGAAGACGACGACGTCGATGACGTCGACGACGACGAGGCTCGCGACAGCCACAACGACGGTGACGAGGACGAGGGTGCCGCGCCGACTCGGCCGGACGCCGCCGAGGTCGGACGGGACGTCGCCGAGGATGTCGGCGACGCCGACCGGGACGACCGTGCCGGTGACGACCTGCCTGCCGGTGCCGCACGGGACGCCGACGACGTCGCGGGTACCTCTGCGGACGACAGGCCCGACACCGTCGCGTCCCCGGCCGCCGGCGTCGACGAGGCGACGGCCCCGGGTGGGGTGCGGCCGGTCGACGGCGCGGCGGAGGCGGACCAGCGATGACCGCAGTCGCCGGGGACCGGCTGATCGACGGGTACGCCCTGGTCGTCTTCGACCTGGACGGAGTGATCTACCTGATCGACCGGCCGATCCCCGGCGCGGTCGAGGCCCTGGGCGCGCTGCGGGCCGAGGGCCGGTCGGTGGCGTTCGCCACGAACAACGCCTCGCGGCGCTCCAGCGAGGTCGCCGACCTGCTCACCGGCATCGGCGTACCGGCTGAGCCGGCGGAGGTGCTCACCTCGGCCGCCGCCTCCGCGGAGCTGCTGCGGGACCGGCTGCCGGCCGGCGCGGCGGTGCTCGTCGTCGGTGCCGAGGCGCTGCGCGCCGAGATCAGCGCCGTCGGGCTCACCCCCGTCGACCGCGCCGACGCCGCGCCGGTCGCCGTCGTGCAGGGGTACGGCCCGCAGGTGGGCTGGGTGGACCTGGCCGAGGCGTCGGTGGCGATCCGGGCCGGGGCGACCTGGGTGGCCACCAACACGGACCGGACGCTGCCGAGTGGACGGGGCCCGCTGCCCGGCAACGGGTCGCTGGTGGCTGCCCTGCGGCACGCCCTGGACCGGGCGCCCGACGTGGTCGTCGGCAAGCCCGAGCCGGCGCTGTTCACCACGGCTGCCCGGCGTGCCGGCACCGGTCGTACGTTGGTGGTCGGTGACCGGCTGGACACCGACATCGAGGGTGCCCGCCGGGCCGGGCTGGACAGCCTGCTGGTGCTCACCGGCGTCAGCGACGTACCCGAGCTGTTGGGTGCCCCCGAGCAGCGGCGTCCGACCCACGTGGCGGCGGACCTGGCCGGGCTGTTCGATCCGACGGCGGTGGTCCGGGTTCCCGGCGCCCCGCAGGCCGGTGGATGGTCGGCGGTGGTGGTGGACGGTGCGGTGGAGCTGAGCGGTGCCGGCCGGCCCCTGGACGCGGTGGCCGTGCTGTGTGCGGTCGCCTGGGAGGCGGGCACCGGCGCGGACGTCCGCCCGGCCTCGCCGGAGGCGGAGCAGGCGTTGGCCGGGTTCGGCCTGGCCACCTGACGGCGCGCCGTCTGACGGCGCAGCGGGCCGGCACCGGGCATCGGTGCCGGCCCGCTCGTCGCCGGGCCGCAGCTCAGAGCAGCTTGCGCAGTTTCAGCAGGTCGAACGGGCTGGCCTTGATGGAGATCCGGCGGGCGGCGACGGCCTTGGTGACGTCGAGCTGGCCGTGCACCAGGGCGACCAGGTCGTCACTGGAGGTGACCAGGGCGATCTTCGCTTTCGGGTCGTCGCCGTCGGCGAGATCGACCAGCCGGCCGCCTTCGATCCGGCCGTGGAACGCGGTCTCCAGATCGGTGATCCGGCAGGCCAGGGTCCGGTCCAGATCGATCTTGCTGGACGCGCCGGCGTGCCGGTCCAACCGGTCGGCAAGATCCCGCAGGGCCTGTCGGCACTCGTCCACGCTTGCCACATCGTCTCCTTCGTACCCGCCACGCCGTTTTCCGGCACCGTACCGCAAGGGACGGCCCGGGGCGCCCGGTAGCGTGAGGGCCGCACACTGCCCCCGCGGAAGGACTTGAGTCATGCAGGACGCGTGGCGCGCCTACCTGGAGCTGGCCCTGGGCCTGACGGAGGCGCCCCGGAAGAGGGCCCAGGACGCCGCCCGGCGGTTGGCCGGCACGGGCGGCGCGACGGCCGTCCAGTTGCAGGCGCTCGCCGAGGAACTTCTCGCCACCGGCGCGGCGAACCGGGAGGCGCTGACCAAGTTGGTCCGCTTCGAGGTCGACCGGGCGCTGGGTGCGGTGGGGCTGGCGACGGCCGACGAGGTCGCCGAGCTGACCCGCCGGGTGCACGAGCTGGAACGGCAGCTCCGTGAGGCGAAGGGCGGACCGGGCGGGTCGCCGGTCGGTGACGCGGCACCGGACACGACCGTACCGCCGACCGGCGGGGCCGGTACGGCCGGTGACACGGGGGTGGGGTCCGGGGCCGCTGCGGCGGCCGGGCCGGCTCCCGCCACGGTGGCCGACGCGGCAGCCGGGACCGCCCGGGCGTCGACCGGGGTCGTGGCGAAGAAGGCCGTCGCCAAGAAGGCGGTGGCGAAGAAGGCGGTGACCCCGACGACGGTGGCGACGACGGCCCCGAAGGCGGTGGCGAAGAAGGCGGTCGCCAAGAAGGCGGTGGCGAAGAAGGCCGGGCCGGCGGCGGACGCGGACGCGCCGGCCGCCCGGTCGACCGGAGCCGACCGGGGTGCTCCCCGGCCCGGGAAGGGGACTTCTGGCCACGACGGCTCCGGTGGTGCCGGGTGAGCCGTCGCGTGGGGAGCCGGTCGTGACCGGCCCGTTCCGCCCCGGTCCGCCACCCGTCGGGACGCCTGGCCCGCCCGCCGGTCGTCCCGGCCCGTCGCCGCCCGGAACACCAGGTCCGCCGCCGGCCGGTCGGCCCGGTCCGCCGCCGGTCGTCGGGCGCGACGACGAGGTCGACGACGCCCGGCATCCGGCCGTGGACGCCGCCGTGCGGGCGATGGCCAACGCCGAGGGCCTGTCCCCGGCCGACCAGATCGCGCAGTACGAGGCGGCGTACCAGACGTTGCGGGAAACCCTCGCCACCATCGATCAGACCTGACCGGAGAGAACCACCCCCATGGCACGTCGTACCCGGCTCGACGCCGAACTCGTCCGTCGCGGCCTGGCCCGGTCCCGGGAGCAGGCCGGCGCGCTGATCGAGGCCGGTCGGGTCCAGTTGCGCGGGGTGACCGCGCAGAAGGCCGCCGCGATGGTCGACCCGGCCGATCCGCTGTTGGTGACCGGGGCGGACCCGATCGACGAGTACGTCTCCCGGGGTGGGCACAAGCTGGCCGGTGCGCTGGCCGCGTTCGGTCCCGGTGGGTTGCGGGTGGCGGGTCGGCGGTGTCTGGACGCCGGGGCGTCGACCGGTGGGTTCACCGACGTGCTGTTGCGCGCCGACGCGGCCGAGGTGGTCGCGGTGGATGTCGGCTACGGGCAGCTCGCCTGGTCGCTGCGGACCGATGATCGGGTGCGGGCGATGGACCGGACCAACGTGCGGACGCTGACGCCGGAGGTGATCGGTGGGGCGGTGGATCTGACCGTGGCGGACCTGTCGTTCATCTCCCTGCGGTTGGTGCTGCCCGCGCTGGCGGGCTGTACCCGTACCGATGGGGATCTGGCGCTGATGGTCAAGCCGCAGTTCGAGGTGGGCAGGGAGCGGGTCGGCGCGGGTGGGGTGGTGCGTGATCCGGCGCTGCGGGCCGAGGCGGTGCTGGACGTGGCGGCGGCGGCGGCCGGGCTCGGGCTGGGGCTTGCGGACGTGGCGGCCAGTCCGCTGCCGGGGCCGAGTGGCAACGTGGAGTTCTTCGTGTGGTTGCGCCGGGACGCGCCGCCGGCCGATCCCGGGCGGGTGCGCGCCGTGGTGGACGCCGGGCCGAACGGCCCCGGGCCGGACCCGGAGTCGGGGAAGGTGGCAGGGTGAGCGTGGTGGGTGGCGTCGGGACGGTGTCCCGCGAGGGCGGACGGGAGGCGGGTCCGGTGGACCTCGACGATGGTGGGGCTGGCCGGGCGCGGCGCGGGCGGTGGCACCGGTGAGCCGGACTGCCCTGTTGGTGACGCACACCGGGCGGCGGCGCAGCACCGAGCATGCCCGGGCGGTCGCCGCCGACCTGATCGCGGCCGGTTTCGAGGTGCGGGTGGTGGCCGAGGAGGCCGATGATCTCGACCTGCCCGGGGTGGTGCCGGTGGACGGTCTGCAGGCGGCGGAGGGTGCCGAGATCGTCTTCGCGCTCGGTGGGGACGGCACGTTCCTGCGGGCGGCGGAGCTGGCCCGGCCGGCGAAGGTGCCGCTGCTCGGGATCAACCTGGGCAAGGTGGGTTTCCTGGCCGAGGCCGAGATCGACGATCTCGACACGGCGGTGCGGGACGTGGTGGGGCGCAACTACACGGTGGACGAGCGGCTCACCCTCGACGTCACGGCCGAGTTCGAGGGTGGCCCGACGATCGAGTCGTGGGCGCTCAACGAGATCAGCGTCGAGAAGGGCGAGCGGGCCCAGATGCTGGAGTTGCTTGTCGACGTGGACGGTCGCCCGCTGTCCCGGTACGGCTGCGACGGTGTGGTGTGCGCCACGCCGACCGGGTCGACGGCGTACGCGTTCTCCGGTGGGGGGCCGGTGGTCTGGCCGGAGGTGGAGGCGCTGCTGTTGGTGCCGATCAGCGCGCACGCGCTGTTCAGTCGGCCGCTGGTGACCGCGCCGACGTCCACGTTCGTCATCACGGTCGATCCGTTCACCACGTTGGCGGTGCTGTGTTGTGACGGCCGGCGGGTCTACGACCTGCCGCCGGGGGCGACGGTGACGGTGCGCCGGGGTGCGTTGCCGGTGCGGGTGGTGCGGTTGCGGGACCGGCCGTTCACCGACCGGCTGGTGGCGAAGTTCGATCTGCCGGTGCAGGGTTGGCGCGGTAGTCGCCGCTGATCGGGGCCGGTGCGGGTGTCCGTGGTCACCTGCGGGGCCGTCGACCAGCGGTGCGGTGCCGGTGGCGGGCGGGTGGAGGATTTCCTGCCGGTGTGGTGCCCCGTGCCGGCTGGTCAACTGTCGCAGCACGCGTCTACTGTCGGGTGCTGTGCTGGAAGAGCTGCGGATCACCGGACTGGGCGTCATCGAGGACACCACCCTGCCGCTGGCCGGCGGGATGAACGTCATCACCGGTGAGACCGGTGCCGGCAAGACGATGGTGGTGACCGGTCTCGGCCTGCTGTTCGGCGGGCGGGCCGACGCGGGTCGGGTGCGGGCCGCGCCGGGGCGGGCAGTGGTCGAGGGGCGGTTGCGGCTCGGCGGCCGGGTGGCCGACGTGGTGCACGCCCGGATCGTGGACGCCGGTGGTGGGCCGGACGACGACGGTTCGCTGCTGATGAGCCGGACGGTGACGGTGGAGGGCCGTTCGCGGGCGCATCTGGGTGGCCGGAGCATGCCGGTGTCGATGCTCGGTGAGGTCGGCGAGCAGGTGGTGGCGGTGCACGGCCAGTCCGACCAGCTGCGGTTGCTGCGGCCGGCCGAGCAGCGGGCGGCGTTGGACCGGTTCGCCGGGCCGGGGCACGAGAAGCTGGTGGACGCGCTGCGGGAGGCGTACGGGCGGTGGCGGCAGGTGGTCGACGACCTGGCTGACCGGCGCAGTAACGCCCGTGCCCGGCACCAGGAGGCCGATCTGCTGCGGTTGGGCCTCGACGAGATCACCCGGGTCGATCCGCAGCCGGGTGAGGACGACGAGTTGAAGGCCGAGGCGCAGCGGCTGGAGCATGCCGAGGGGTTGCGGACGGCGGCGCAGCTGGCGCATCTGTGTGTGGCCGGTGGGGTGGAGGCGGCCGACGACACGCCGGATGCGACGGCGCTGCTGGGCACGGCCCGGCGGACCCTGGAGGCGCAGGCGGGTACCGATCCGGCGTTGGGTGAGTTGGCGGGCCGGTTGGAGGAGGCGGCCACCCTGGTGGCGGACGTGTCGGCGGAGCTGTCGACGTATCTTGCGGCGTTGGATGCCGACCCGGCCCGGTTGCAGACGATCTATGAGCGGCGGGCCGCGTTGCGGGCGTTGACCCGTAAGTACGCCGATGACGTCGACGGGGTGATCGCGTGGGCGGAGCGGGCCCGGACCCGGCTGTCCGACCTGGACACCTCCGACGAGCTGCTCGACGAGCTGGACCGGGAGGCGCAGCGCCTGGCTGGTGAGGTGGCCGAGTTGGCGGGGCGGTTGTCGGCGTCCCGGCAGGAGGCGGCGGTGCGGTTCGCCGAGCAGGTGACGGTGGAGTTGGCGGGGTTGGCGATGCCGCACGCGCGGATCGAGGTGGCGGTGCTGCCCCGGCCGGCCGGGCGGTCGGAGCCGACGTTGACGGTCAACGGGGTGCAGTGCGGGGTCGGTCCGGATGGTGCCGACGAGGTGGAGTTGCGGTTGCTGGCGCATCCGGGTGCGCCGTCGTTGCCGTTGCAGCGGGGTGCCTCCGGGGGTGAGCTGTCGCGGGTGATGCTCGCGATCGAGGTGGTGTTCGCGGGGTCGGGTGGTCCGCCGACGCTGGTGTTCGACGAGGTTGATGCGGGTGTGGGTGGGCAGGCGGCGGTGGAGATCGGTAGGCGGTTGGCCCGGTTGGCGCGTAGTCACCAGGTGTTGGTGGTGACGCATCTGCCGCAGGTGGCGGCGTTCGCCGATCGGCACCTGGTGGTGGCGAAGGACACCGGGGGTGCGGTGACGACCAGTGGGGTGCGGGTGGTGGAGGACACCGAGCGGGCCCGGGAGTTGGCGCGGATGCTCGCGGGTTTGCCGGATTCGGATCTGGGTATCGCGCATGCCGAGGAGCTGCTGGCCGTTGCGGCGAAGGAAAGGCGGCCCTGAGGGCAACGATTGTGAGCGGAGGCACACCGGCCTGCGCTCTGGTGTGCTTCCCTGGGTAGGCGGCCCTGCTCAGGCATGTCGCGACGAAAATGCCTGCCTCCCATGCCAGGATGGTCACGATGCGTCTACCCACGTTGCGCCGGGCCCGGAACGCGGAACCGGACTCAGTTCTCGGCACCGCACGTCTGGATCGCCGTACCAAGCGGCTGGTCGGCCGGCTCCGCCCCGGTGACATCGCGGTGATCGATCATGTCGATCTGGACCGGGTGGCGGCCGATTCGCTGGTCGCGGTCGGTGTCGCGGCGGTGCTCAACGCCAAGCCGTCGGTGTCGGGCCGGTATCCGAACCTCGGTCCGGAGGTGCTGATCGGTGCCGGAATCGTGTTGCTGGACGATCTCGGCGAGGGGGTGTTCGAGCGGATCCGGGAGGGTGACACCGTCCGGATCGAGGGCAACACCGTCTTCCTGGGCGATGAGCCGGTCGCGCACGGTGACCTCCAGGATGCCGAGTCGGTCGCCAAGGCGATGTCCGACGCCCGGGAGGGTCTGTCGGTGCAGTTGGAGGCGTTCGCCGCCAACACGATGGACTACCTGCGTCAGGAGCGGGACCTGCTGCTCGACGGGGTGGGTGTTCCTGAGATCCAGACCCCGGTGCAGGGGCGGCACTGTCTGATCGTGGTCCGGGGTTACGACTACAAGGCCGACCTGGACGTGTTGCGCCCGTACATCCGGGAGTTCAAGCCGGTGTTGATCGGCGTGGACGGCGGGGCGGACGCGCTGGTCGAGGCGGGGTACACCCCCGACATGATCATCGGGGACATGGATTCGGTCACCGACGACGTGTTGCGGTGCGGCGCCGAGGTGATCGTGCACGCCTACCCGGACGGCCGGGCGCCGGGTCTGGCCCGGGTCAACGGGCTCGGGGTGCCGGCGATCACCTTCCCGGCCGCCGCGACCAGCGAGGACCTGGCGATGCTGCTGGCCGACGAGAAGGGTGCCTCGCTGCTGGTCGCGGTGGGCACCCACGCCACGCTCGTGGAGTTCCTGGACAAGGGGCGTGGGGGGATGGCCTCGACGTTCCTCACCCGGTTGAAGGTCGGTGGGAAGCTGGTGGACGCCAAGGGGGTGAGCCGGCTGTACCGGCAGAGCATCTCCGGGTCGTCGCTGCTGCTGCTGGTCCTGTCGGCGATCGCCGCGATGGCGTCGGCCGTGGCGGTCTCCACCGTCGGCAAGGCGTATTTGGGTGTGGTCTCCGAGTGGTGGGACAATTTCGTGTTCCAGCTCGGCCAGCTCTTCTAGCTCCCGACCGATCAAGAGGCTGCAAGCGTGATCAACTTCCGGTACCACGTGGTGTCCCTGACCGCGGTCTTCCTGGCGTTGGCGATCGGCCTGGTGGTCGGTACGGCCGCCCTCAACGGGCCGGTCGCCGACTCGCTCAAGGAGACCGTCAACTCGCTGCGCAAGGACAACCAGCAGATGCGGCAGTCGGTCAACAGTCTCCAGAAGGAACTGGACATGGAGGAGGACTTCGCCGCCGAGATGGCGCTGATCATCCTCCCGGGCAAGTTGACCGGCAAGCGGGTCATGGTGCTCAGCCTGCCGACCGGGCGGGAGCACACCGAGGGTGTGCTGAAGATGCTCCAGACCGCCGGGGCCACCGTCACCGGTCGGGTCGACATCCAGGACAAGTTCGTCAACCCGGACAACAACACCGGCCTGATGGAGTTGGCCGTCACCGCCGCCCGGCCCACCGCGCCGGCCTCCGCGTTGCCCGGCAACGGCAACGGGGTGGAGACCTCCAGCGCCCTGCTGGCCAGCGTCCTGCTCGACCGGCCGCAGGGCACCCCGCCGGTGACCGACGCCGACCGGCGGGCGGTGCTGGCCGCGTACGTCAACGCCGGCTACCTGACCAGTGAGGAGAAGGTCACCGGCCCGGCCGAGGCCGTGGTGGTGGTCAGCGGGCAGCCGTACGTCGACAAGGACTCGGCGAAGAAGGACGAGTCGGTGGTGAAGATCGCCGAGCAGTTCGACCGGACCGGCGCGATCGTCGTCGGCGGTAACGGTTCCGCCGGCGGCAACCTGGTGGCCGTGGTCCGGGGCGACCCGGTGCTCGCCCAGACCATCTCCACCGTCGACAACGCCAACACCGTGCAGGGGCAGCTGGTCACCAGCCTGGCCCTGGTGCAACAGCTCACCGAGAAGCGTACGGGTCAGTACGGCGTCGGCGACAACGCCACGTTGGTGCCTAGACTGCCCCAGTGAACGAACCACGTACCCCGGTGACCGGTTACCACCCGTCCGCGCCGTCCGGCGGTGCCGCATGAGCGGGATCGGGCGGCTGCTCGCCGCCGCCGCCGGTGCCGCCGCCGCCCGGTACGCGCTGCGGGAGGCCCGTACCTCCCCGGCGGGGCCGGCGCTGGAACGCACCAACTTCCGGGGCCGTACCGTCAGCCTCGCCGCCGGGCCGGCGCTGGCCGTCGGTGCGTCCGGCGCGGGCGCGCTCGGCGCGGCCAGCGTCCCGGCCGGCGCGGCGGTGCTCGTCGCCGGTCTCGGCTCCGGCGCGGTGGGCCTCTACGACGACGTGGTGGGTGCCCGCCCGGAGCAGAAGGCCGCCAAGGGTTTCGCCGGTCACCTCGCCGCCCTGCGGGCCGGCCGGATCACCGCCGGCATGGTCAAGGTCGCCGGGGTGGGTGCGGCCGGGCTCGCCGCGGCCGTGCTGCTCGCCGCCGATCCGAAGGTCGCCGCGCACCCCCGCCGGCAGCGCCACGGTGCACTCGGCCGCACCGTCGACGTGCTGCTCGGTGCGGGCGTGGTCGCCGGCACCGCCAACCTGCTCAACCTGCTGGACCTGCGTCCCGGTCGGGCGTTGAAGTCCGGGGTGCTGCTCGGTGTGCCGCTGGCCGGTGGCCCGCACGCCGGTATCGCCGCCGGTGCGGTCGGTGCCGCCGCCGGGCTGCTCGACGAGGACCTCGGTGAGCGGGTGATGATCGGCGACAGCGGGGCCAACGCGCTCGGCGCGCTGCTCGGGGTGGCCCTGGCCGCCCGCACCGGCCCGCTCGGCCGGGCCGGTCTGCTCGCGGTCCTCGCGGGTCTCACCGCGGCCAGTGAGAAGGTCAGCTTCACGGCGGTCATCCAGCGCACCCCGGTGCTGCGGGAACTCGACGCGCTGGGCCGGCGATCCGACTGACGTGACCAGACCGGCCCCCCTCGCCGGCACCGGTCGGGTGGCCGGCGCCGCCGCCCTGATCGCCGTGCTCACCGTCCTGGCCCGGCTCGCCGGGTTCGGCCGGACCGCCGTGTTCACCTGGGTCGTCGAGGACAGCGACCTCGGTGGCATGTACGTCATCGCCAACACCGTTCCCAACATCATCTTCGAGATCGTCGCCGGTGGGGCGCTGGCCAGTCTCGTCGTACCGCTGCTGGCCGGGCCGGTCGCGGCCGGTGACCGGCGGGCGGTGGCCGCGACCACCGGGGCGCTGCTGACCTGGACGGTGACCCTGCTGGTGCCGCTGGCGGCGCTGGTGGCGGTGTTCGCCGACCCGGTCGTGGCGGCGATCTCCGACGGGCGGTCCCCGGCGGAACTGGCCGCCGGGGCGCGGATGCTGCGGGTGTTCGCCCCGCAACTGCCGCTCTACGGCATCGGGATCGTGCTCACCGGGGTGCTCCAGGCACACCGCCGGTTCGCCTGGCCGGTCGTCGCGCCGCTGCTGTCCAGCCTCACCGTCGTGGTGGTCTACCTGGTCTTCGGCGTCACCCAGGGGCGGGACGCGAGCATCGCGCAGGTCAGCCGGGGCGGTGAGCTGATCCTCTCCGGCGGCACCACCCTCGGGGTGGTGGTGCTGTCGCTGTCGCTGCTGATCCCGCTGCGTCGCCTCGGGCTGACCTGGCGGCCCGGCTACGCGTTCCCCGCCGACGCGCGGGCCCGCGTCGGTGGGCTCGCCGTCGCCGGGGCGGTCACCGTCACCGCCCAACAACTCGCCCTGGTGGTCATCCTCAACCGGGTCTCCGGTGGCCCGACCGGCTCCCCGCAGGTGTACAACCTGGCCCAGACCGTCTACCTGCTGCCCTGGGCGGTGCTGGCGGTGCCGCTGGCGGTCGCCGCGTACCCGGGCCTGTCGGCCGCCGCCGCGTCCGGCGACGAGCAGGGCTACCGCGCCACCGTCGCCTCGACCACCCGGGGGGTGCTGCTGTTCGGTTTCCTCGGCGCGGCGGCGCTGATCGGCACCGCCGAACCGGTCGGCCGGTTCTTCCCGCTCGGCGCGGAGCCGACCGCCGCCGCGATCGCCGGGTTCGCCCCCGGCCTGGTCGGCTACGGCCTGTTCGCGGTGCTGTCCCGGGCCCTCTACGCCCGGGGCGCCACCCGGGCCGCCACCGCCGCCATCACCACCGGCTGGCTGGTGGTGCCGCTGGTCGCGCTGCCGCTTGCGGCGCTGCTGCCGCGCGCCGACCGGGTGCTGGCCGTCACCCTGGCCAACTCCGTCGGCATGCTGCTGCTCGGGGCGCTGCTGGTCGTCGCCGTACGCCGCAGCGCCGGGCCGGCGGCGCTGGCCGGTGCCGGCCGGGCCGCCACCGCCGGCCTGCTGGCGGCGCTGGTCGCCGCCCCGGCCGGTGGGCTCACCGCCCGGCTGGCCGCCGGCGGCGGCACCCCGACGACAGCCGGGGCACTCGTGCAGGGCATGCTGTCCGGGGCCGTGGTCGGCGTGCTGTTCCTCGCCGTCGCCTGGCTGGTGGACCGGCGGGACGTCGGGCCGCTGCTCACCGGCGTGCGACGTCGGCTGGGCGGCCGGCGAGCGGCGGGTGACCCGCAGGACGGCGTTGTGCGCGACGCCGGTGACGGGAAGGAGACCCTCTCCCCATGACCGACGCGACGTCCGCCCCCGACGCCCGGGGCACGGTGGTGCTGCTGCTCGCCTCCAGCACCGGCGGGGTGGGCCAGCACGTCCGGTCGGTGGCGCGCGGGCTCGTCGAGGCCGGCCAACCGGTGCTGGTCTGCGGCCCGGCCGCCACCGCCGAACAGTTCGACTTCACCGCCACCGGGGCCCGCTTCACCCCGGTGGAGATCTCGGCCAACCCGACGCCCGCCGACGCCCGCGCGGTCACCGCGCTGCGTCGGGCGCTGGCCGGTGAGCCCGTGCGGGTGGTGCACGCCCACGGGCTGCGCGCCGGGCTGGTCGCCGCGCTCGCCCGGCCCGCAGCGCCGCTCGTGGTCACCTGGCACAACGCGGTGCTCGCCGGCGGGCTGCGCGGGCGGCTGTCCCGGCTCGCCGAGCGGGTCGTCGCCCGGTCCGCCCGGGTCGCCCTGGGCGCCTCCACCGACCTGGTGCAGCGGGCCGCCGCGTTGGGCGCCACCGACGCCCGGCTCGCCCCGGTCGCCGCCCCGGCCCTGCCCGCCCCGCGTCGCCGCCGCACCGCCGTACGTGCCGAGTTCGGTGTCGCCGCCGGGCAGCCGCTGGTGCTCTCCGTCGGCCGGCTGCACCCGCAGAAACGCTACGACGTGCTCGTCGACGCCGCCGCCCGGTGGCGTACCCGCACCCCGCCGCCGGTGGTGGTGATCGCCGGCAGTGGCCCCGCCTACCTGCCGTTGGCCGCCCGGATCTCCGCCGCCCGCGCCCCGGTGACGCTGCTCGGGCACCGTAACGACGTGGCGGACCTGCTCGCCGGGGCCGACCTGGCGGTGGTGACCAGCGACTGGGAGGCCCGGCAGTTGTTCGCCCAGGAGGCGCTGCGTGCCGGCGTACCGCTGGTGGCGACCGCCGTCGGTGGGCTGCCCGAGCTGGTCGGCGACGGTGCGCTGCTGGTGCCGCCCGGCGACGTCGACGCGGTCGACGCGGCCGTCCGGTCGCTGCTGGAGGACCCGAGTCTGCGCGGCGACCTGGCGAAGCGGGGCGCCACCCGGGCCGCCACCTGGCCCACCGAGGCCGACACCGTCGCCGCGCTGCGTGCCCTCTACACCGAGCTGGACGCCGACCCGGCCGGCCGCGCCGGGGCGTCCGCCCCCGGCACCGACACCCCCTCGACGGGACGCGCCTGATGCTGCGCCGATTCACCCCGGTCCTGCTCACCCTGGTCGTGGTGGCGCTCGGGGTCACCGCCCTGGCCGCCCGCCCCGACAGCAGCCCACCCCGGCGCAGCGCCGACTACGTGGTGCTGGCCGGGGTGGCGGGGCTGCGCTGGTCGGATGTCGACCCGCAGAGCACCCCGACGCTGTGGCGGATGGCCCAGCAGGGTTCCATCGGTTCGCTGTCGACCCGTTCCGCGCACCGCCCGACGTGCCCGGTGGACGGCTGGCTCACCCTCGGCGCGGGCAGCTACGCCGGCTGGAACGGCAGCCGTCAGCCGGGCGGGTGCCCGCCGGCGGCGGTGACCGTCGAGCAGCCCGACGGGATCGGCGCGAACCTGCCCGACCAGGAGCGGGTGGTCGCCTACAACGCCGACCGGCAGCCGTGGGGCACGGTGCCCGGTTCGCTGTCGGAGTCGGTGCGCTGCTCGGTGGCGGTCGGCCCCGGTGCCGCCGTCGCCGCCGCCCGGCCCTTCGGCCGCGTCGACAGGTACGCCCCGGCGCTGCCGGCCGACCCGGCCGGGCTGCTCGGTTCGTGTGTGCTGAGCATCGTCGACCTGGGCACGGTCAGCGGCACCGACCCGGCCGACCGGCGGGCCGACGCCCGGCGGGCCGACGAGGCGTTGGCGAAGGTGCTCGCGGCCCGACCGCAACGGTCGCTGGTGCTGGTCGCCGGGGTGTCCGACACGGAGGCGCCGGCCCGGCTGCACGTGGTCGTCGCCGACGGCCCGGGGTGGGAGAACGGCTGGCTGACCTCCGCCAGCACCGGCCGCGAGGGCTACCTGCAACTGGTCGACCTGGCGCCGACGGCGTTGACGGCGCTGGGCCGGCCGCTGCCCGAGCGGCTGTTCCTGGGCCGCCCGGCGGTGAAGGTCGACGGTCGCCCGGACGACCTGGCCAGTGCCATCGCCGCGCCGGCCGACGCCGACCGGGAGGCCGCCGCCCAGCGGGCCGTGGCCGGCTGGTTCTTCGGGCTGCTCGCCGCCGCCCAGATCATCCTCGCTGTCGCGGTGCTGCCGTTGCTGCGTCGGGCGCGGCGGCTGGCCGGCCCGCACAGCCCGCCACCGGTGTCGCCGCGGATCGTGGCGGCCGTGGAGTTGCTGCTGATCGCGGCCGCGTTGGCGGTGCCCGCGGCGTTGCTCGCCGACGCGGTGCCGTGGTGGCGGGGCGACCACGCGGGGGCGTACTTCGCGGTGGTGACGGTCGCGTTGATCGTCGGCGCGACGGCCCTGGTTCGGTTCACCCCGGGCCACGACCGCACCCTCGGCCCGCTCGGCGCGGTCGCCGGCCTGGCCACCCTGGTGGTCGGCGCGGACGTGCTCAGCGGGGCCCGGTTGCAGCTCAACGGGGTGGTGGGCTACTCGGCACTGGAGGGGGGCCGGTTCTCCGGTCTCGGCACCGTGGGTCTGGGGGTGTTCCTCGCCGGTTCGCTGCTCAGCGCCGGCTGGCTGGCGCAGCGGGTCCGCCGGCAGTGGCGGCCGATGGTGGTGGTGGCGGTCGGCGGGCTGGCCGTGGTGGTGGTCGGCAGCCCCTACCTGGGGGCCGACTCGATCGGGGCGATCGCGTTGACCGCCGGGGTGGCGGTGGCCGCCGCGATCAGCACGGGTGGCTGGCTGACGGTCAGCCGGCTGGTCTGGGCGACCATGGCGGGGTTGGCGTTGACCATCGGGTTCGCGGTGGTGGACCTGCGGCGGCCGGTGGAGGAGCGGGGGGCGTTGGGTCGGTTCCTGACCGCCCTGGGTGAGGGCACCGGCGGGTTGACCGTGCACCGGTCCAGCACGGCCAACTTCCAGACGCTGGTGAACAGTCCGTTGACGGTGCTGGCGGTGGTCGGTGTGCTGCTGGTGTGGTTCGCGCTGCTGCAACCCTGGGGTGGGTTGATGCGGCTGTTCGGCATCTACCCGGCGATCCGGGCGGCGTTGGCCGGCACGGCTCTGGCCGCGGTGATCGCCGGGCTGCTCGGTGGTGCCGCGCTGGATGTGGCCGGGGCGGCCGCGGCGCTGGTGGTGCCGATGGCGGCGCTGGCCTCGCTGCGGGTGCTGGACCACTCCACCGACCGTACCCAGCCGGGCGCCGGGCATCCGCGTCCGGACGGCCCGTCCGGTGGCCCGCCCGGCGGGAGCCCCACCGGCGGCCGACCCGACGACGACGGTGGGGCGGCCCACGCGGGCGACGGCACCGGCACCGCGGCGGTGGCGTCCGACGACGGCGGGACGCACGGGCCGGTCGACGGCGGTGCCGGCGACCCGGACGCCGGGGCCCGGCCGGCGGGCCGCAGCGCACCGCGGGTGCCGGTGGCGCGGACCGCCGCGCCGGGGGTGTCGGCCGCGACCGGCCCGACCGGCGGCGGGACCGGATAGCCCGAGGTCGGGTGCGACGCCAGGTGGCCCCGGGGGAGGTGTTACCGTGGAATCCCGTGGATCGCGTGATCACTTGATCGGCACGGCGGTTCGCACGACCGCTACGGACGACACGGGAGCAGGCCTTGGCCCCTTCAGCACGCACGACCCGGCACATCTTCGTCACCGGGGGCGTCGCCTCCTCGCTCGGTAAGGGCCTCACCGCCTCCAGCCTCGGCAATCTGCTCACCGCACGCGGACTGCGGGTGGTCATGCAGAAGCTCGACCCCTACCTCAACGTCGACCCCGGGACGATGAACCCGTTCCAGCACGGCGAGGTGTTCATCACCGAGGACGGCGCGGAGACCGACCTCGACGTCGGGCACTACGAGCGGTTCCTCGACCGGGACCTCTCCGGCAAGGCCAACGTCACCACCGGCCAGATCTACTCCGACGTGATCGCCAAGGAGCGGCGCGGCGAGTACCTGGGCGACACCGTCCAGGTCATCCCGCACATCACCAACGAGATCAAGGCGCGGATCGTCGGCATGGCCGACCCGGACGCCGACGGCCAGATCCCCGACGTGGTGATCACCGAGGTCGGCGGCACCGTCGGTGACATCGAGTCGCTGCCGTTCCTGGAGGCGATCCGGCAGGTGCGCCACGACCTGGGCCGGGACAACTGTTTCTACCTGCACGTGTCGCTGGTGCCCTATCTCGCCCCGTCGGGGGAGCTGAAGACCAAGCCGACCCAGCACTCGGTGGCGCAGCTGCGCAACATCGGCATCCAGCCCGACGCGATCGTGCTGCGCTGCGACCGGGAGATCCCGGAGAAGCTGAAGCAGAAGCTGTCGCTCTACTGCGACGTGGACGCCGAGGCGGTCGTCGCCGCCCCGGACGCGCCGAGCATCTACGACATCCCCAAGGTGCTGCACCGCGAGGGGCTCGACGCGTACGTGGTGCGCCGGCTCGGCCTGTCCTTCCGTGACGTCGACTGGACCCGCTGGGACGACCTGCTGGAGCGGGTGCACCAGCCGCACCACACGGTCACCGTGGCGGTCGTCGGCAAGTACGTCGACCTGCCGGATGCGTACCTGTCGGTCAGTGAGGCGATCCGGGCCGCCGGGTTCGGCCACCGGGCCCGGGTGCAGCTGCGCTGGGTGCCCAGCGACGACTGCGTCACCCCGGCCGGCGCGGCGTCGGCGCTGTCCGGCGTGGACGGCATCGTCATCCCCGGCGGGTTCGGTGTCCGCGGTATCGAGGGCAAGATCGGCACCGCCCGGTATGCCCGGGAGAACGGGGTGCCGCTGCTCGGGCTCTGCCTCGGCCTGCAGTGCATGACCATCGAGGTGGCCCGGCACCTGGCCGGCCTCGACGCGGCGAACTCCCTGGAGTTCGACGAGGACGCCAAGCACCCGGTCATCGCCACCATGGCCGACCAGGAGGACATCGTCGCCGGCCGGGGTGACCTCGGCGGCACCATGCGGCTGGGGGCGTACCCGGCGACGCTGGCCGAGGGGTCGATCGTGGCGGAGGCGTACGGGGCCACCGAGATCAGCGAGCGGCACCGGCACCGCTACGAGGTGAACAACGCCTACCGGGACCAGCTCACCAAGGCGGGCCTGCACATCTCCGGTACCTCCCCGGACGGCCGGCTGGTCGAGTTCGTCGAGTTGGACCGCAGTCTGCACCCGTTCTTCGTGGCCACCCAGGCACACCCGGAGCTGAAGAGCCGCCCGACCCGTCCGCATCCGCTGTTCGCCGGGTTCGTCAAGGCCACCGTGGCGTACTCGCAGGCCGACCAGTTGCCGGTGGACCTCGACCCGGCCCCCGGGGCGGCGACGCCCGAGACGACGAGGAAGACGCAGGCGGCGGCGAAGAACGCGGCCCGCAACGGTGCCCCGGCGACGGCGTCGTCCGCGTCGTGAGCGCCGTCGAGCACCGCTACGAGCTGCTGTCGCGGGTGCAGCGCTACGCCGGGCGGATCTTCACCGTGGTCACCGACGAGGTGACCATGCCCGGTGGGGGCACCGCCACCCGCGACTACGCCCGGCACGTCGGCGCGGTCGCCGTGGTCGCCCTCGACGACGCCGGTCAGGTGGTGCTGGTGCGGCAGTACCGGCAGCCGGTCGGGCGGCACCTGTGGGAGCTGCCCGCCGGGTTGATGGACGTCGCCGGGGAGGACCTGCCGGTGGCCGCCGCCCGGGAGTTGGCCGAGGAGGCCGACCTGACCGCCGCCCGGTGGGACCTGCTGGTCGACGTGCACACCTCGCCGGGTTTCTCCGACGAGGTGGTCCGGGTGTTCCTCGCCCGCGAGCTGGCCGAGGTGCCCGTCGGGCAGCGGCACGAGCGGCACGACGAGGAGGCCGACCTGCAGGTCGTCCGGATCGACCTGGACGAGGCGGTCGGTATGGCGTTGGCCGGGGAGATCACCAACGGTCCGTGCGTGGCCGGGCTGCTGGCCGCCGCGCGGGCCCGCGACGCCGGCTGGTCGGTGCTGCGCCGCGCCGACACCCCGCTGCACCGCTGAATCCGTCCGCCGACAGGGGCCGTCGCGGTTCGCCGCGCGGCCCCTGCGTCGTGCGCCCACCCCGGCCGGCCCGCTGTGTCACGACGTCGTTGCGGGAGCGTTTCCCGTGCGGCGGTCGGGGCCGCGCGGTGCGACGATGGGTGTGACGCCGAACGGCTGGCCTGCGCGGTATGCCTGACACACCGTCAGGCGCATCGGGCACCGGTTGTCACTGTGCCGCCCGTCGGGGGTCGGCGGCACGCCTAGACTGCCGCCGGCGGCAACGGTGGACCGCGTCGGCAACGGAGCCGGCGGGGCACCGCGCAGTCCGGGGTGCGGCACCCCGGAGGAAGGTGTCTCACGTGAAGGTCGGAATCCCCCGCGAGGTCAAGAACCACGAGTACCGCGTGGCGATCACGCCGGCGGGCGTCAACGAGTTCGTCCGCCACGGTCACCAGGTCTTCGTCGAGGCCGGCGCCGGTGTCGGGTCCAGCCTCACCGACGACGAGTTCGCCGCCGCCGGGGCCACCATCCTCGGCACCGCCGACGAGGTGTGGGACACCGCCGAGCTGGTGCTGAAGGTGAAGGAACCGATCGCCGAGGAGTACCACCGGATGCGCGCCGGGCAGGTGCTCTTCACCTACCTGCACCTGGCCGCGTCCAAGGAGTGCACCGACGCGCTGGTCGACCGGAGGGTCACCGGCATCGCCTACGAGACCGTCGAACTGCCCGACCGGTCGCTGCCGCTGCTCGCCCCGATGTCCGAGGTGGCCGGCCGGCTCGCCCCGCAGGTCGGCGCGTACCACCTGCAGCGGCAGGGCGGCGGGCGGGGCATCCTGATGGGTGGCGTGTCCGGGGTGTACGCGGCGAAGACCGTCGTCATCGGCGCGGGCGTGTCCGGGATGAACGCCGCCGCGATCGCGTTGGGCCTGCAGGCCGAGGTGCTGCTGCTGGACAAGAACGTGGCCCGGCTGCGGCAGGCCGACGCCATCTACCGGGGCCACCTGCAGACGGTCGCCTCCAACGCGTACGAGATCGAACGGGCGGTGCTCGACGCCGACCTGGTCATCGGCGCGGTCCTCGTCCCGGGCGCGAAGGCCCCGACGTTGATCTCCAACGAGTTGGTGTCCCGGATGAAGCCGGGCAGTGTGCTGGTCGACATCTCCATCGACCAGGGTGGCTGCTTCGAGGACTCCCGCCCCACCACCCACGCCGAGCCGACCTACCAGGTGCACGACTCGATCTTCTACTGCGTGGCGAACATGCCCGGCGCGGTGCCGCACACCAGCACCTACGCGCTGACCAACGTCACCCTGCCGTACGCGCTGGAGCTTGCCAACCAGGGCTGGCGCGACGCGTTGCGCCACGACCCGGCCCTGGCGCTGGGCCTGAACACCCACGACGGTCAGGTCGTCTACGGCCCGGTCGCCGAGGCGCACGGCATGGCCACCCTCCCGCTGGACGAGGTGCTGGCCTGACCGGGCCGACGACGCACGCCCCGGCATCCGACGTCGTGCCCCGCGCGGCAGCAGACGAGGTGCCGGGGGTGGCAGGTGACGGGGTCGGGGCGGGCGGGGAGCCCGCGCCGGCCCTACGGCGGGTCGTGCGCGGCTACCTCGACCACCTCACCGTCGAGCGGGGACTGTCGACGAACACCCTCACCTCGTACCGGCGGGACCTGGACCGGTACCTGGACACCCTGGCCGCCGCCGGGGTGCGCGACCTGGCCGCCGTCGACGCCCGGCAGGTCGAGGCGCACCTGGCCCGGCTGCGCGCCGGCGACGACGACCATCCGCCGCTGGCGGTGACGTCGGCCGCGCGGGCCGCGTCCGCCGTGCGCGGGCTGCACCGGTTCGCCGTGCGTGAGGGCCTGACCGGCGACGACCCCAGCCGCGACGTGCGCCCACCCACCCCGGCCCGCCGGCTGCCCCGGGCGCTGCCGGTCGACGACGTGGTCCGGCTGTTGGAGACCGCCGGCCCGGTCACCGCCACCGGCGACGGGGCGGCCCTCGCCCTGCGCGACCGGGCGCTGCTGGAGTTCCTGTACGGCACCGGCGCGCGGATCTCCGAGGCGGTCGGTGCCGCCGTCGACGACCTGGACGTCGACGAGGGCACCGCCCTGCTGCGCGGCAAGGGCGGCCGGACCCGGCTGGTGCCGGTCGGCGGGTACGCCGTCGACGCGCTGCGCGCCTACCTGGTGCGGGCCCGGCCGGCGCTGGTGGCCGCCGGGCGGGGCACCCCGACGGTGTTCGTCAACGCCCGGGGCGGGCCGCTGACCCGGCAGGGGGCGTGGACGGTGCTGCGGCGGGCCGCCCGCCGGGCCGGACTGCCGGTGGACGGGCCGCACGCCGTCTCCCCGCACACCCTGCGCCACTGCTACGCCACCCACCTGCTCGACGGCGGCGCGGACGTGCGGGTGGTGCAGGAGTTGCTCGGCCACGCCTCGGTCACCACCACCCAGGTGTACACGTTGGTCACCGTGGACCGGCTCCGCGAGGTCTACGCGACCAGCCACCCCCGCGCCCGCGACGCGGACCCCCCGCCGGCCCGCTGACCGGCCGCTATGCCCGACACGCCGGACCGGTGCCGAACGTGCTGGTCGCCGGTGGCGTAGAGTCGGCATCGGCGCGGACCTCCTGGGCGACAACCGGGGTGCGCAGCGGCGCCGCGAAGGACGTCGGACAGCTCCGACGCCGGGTGGTCGTCGGGAGGGGGCAACGAGGACATGGCTGGCAACGGTGACCGTGCCGACGCCTGGACGTCGGAGCTCCGTGAGCAGCAGGCGTCGCTCGGCGCCGACCTGGGCCCGGCCGATCCGGCCGCCTACACGATGCGCAAGCCGATCCCCGAGCCGATGCCCACCGACCGGCACGGCCCGGCGCGGATCATCGCGATGGCCAACCAGAAGGGTGGCGTGGGTAAGACCACCACCACCATCAACCTGGGCGCGGCCCTGGCCGAGTACGGCCGCAAGGTGCTGCTCGTCGACTTCGACCCGCAGGGCGCCCTGTCGGTGGGCCTCGGGGTCAACCCGCACAACCTCGACCTGTCGGTCTACAACCTGCTCATGCAGGACGACGTCATGGCCGAGGACGTCCTGATCAAGACGGACGTGGCCGGCCTGCACATCCTGCCCGCCAACATCGACCTGTCGGCCGCCGAGATACAGCTGGTCAACGAGGTCGCCCGGGAGATGGCCCTGGCCCGGGTGCTGCGCAACGTGCGCAAGGAGTACGACTACATCCTGATCGACTGCCAGCCCTCGCTGGGTCTGCTGGCGATCAACGCGCTGACCGTCGCGCACGGGGTGCTCATCCCCCTGGAGTGCGAGTTCTTCAGCCTGCGCGGGGTGGCGCTGCTGCTGGACACCATCGACAAGGTGCGCGAGCGGCTCAACTTCGACCTGGAACTCGAGGGCATCCTCGCCACCATGTACGACAGCCGCACCACCCACTGCCGGCAGGTGCTGCAACGGGTGGTCGAGGCGTTCGGCGACAAGGTCTACCAGACCGTCATCACCAAGACGGTCAAGTTCCCCGAGTCCACGGTGGCCGGTGCGCCGATCACCACCCTCGACCCGGCTTCCTCGGGGGCCCGCAACTACCGGCAGTTGGCCCGTGAGGTGATCGCGGCCCAGGCCGACCGGTAGGTCGGGGTGCACGCCGGGGCGTCCCGGACGCCGACGACGTCCGGGGCGTGGACTACGGTCGTCCGGTGACCGCGCCGCCGCTGGACCCGCCGACGACCCCGCAGCAGCCGCCTGTGCTGGCCGCCGAGGTCGCCGCCGACGTGGCGACCGACCCGGCGGGGGTGCCGCAGGCCGGGCAGAGCGGCGGCTTCACCGTCCGGCTGGCGAACTTCACCGGCCCGTTCGACCTGCTGCTGCAGCTGATCAGCAAACACAAGCTGGACGTCACCGAGGTGGCGTTGCACACCGTCACCGACGAGTTCATCTCCTACCTGCGCGCCATGGGCGACGAGTGGGACCTCGACGAGACCAGCGAGTTCCTGCTCGTCGCCGCCACCCTGCTCGACCTGAAGGCGGCCCGGCTGCTGCCGTCGGCCGAGGTGGAGGACGAGGAGGACCTCGCCCTGCTGGAGGCGCGGGACCTGCTCTTCGCCCGGCTGTTGCAGTACAAGGCGTACAAGGAGGCGGCGGCGCACATCGCCGAACTGGAGGCTGTCGGCGGGCGACGCTACCCGCGGGCGGTCACCCTGGAAGCCCGGTACGCCGAGGCCCTGCCCGACCTGGTGCTCGGCATCGGCCCGGAACGGCTGCGCACGCTCGCCGTGCGGGCGATGACCCCGAAACCGGTGCCCGAGGTGTCCATCGCGCACGTGCACCTCGTCCGGGTCAGTGTCCGGGAACACGCGGCGGTCATCGCCGAGCGGCTACGCCGGGCCGGGGTCGCCACCTTCGCCCTGCTCTGCGCCGACTGCGAGATCACCCTGGAGGTGGTGGCCCGCTTCCTGGCCCTGCTGGAGCTGTACCGGGAGGGGCTGGTCGCGTTCGTCCAGGAGGAGGCCCTGGAGGAGTTGACGGTGCGCTGGACCGGCCCCGCCGACGGCGGCGCCGACCTGCACGTCGACGAGTACGCCGGCAGCCCCGCCGACCCCGACCCGGCCGAGCCCGCCACCGACAGCCCGACCACCGCCACGCCCGCCCTGGTGACTGCCGACCCCGGCACCGCCGCCGACCCGGAGCCCACCGACCCGGTGCACGGTGGGTCGGGGCGTGGCGGGTCGAAGCCGGGTGGGACGGTTGCCGCCGGGCCGGGGGACGAGCCCGCATCGATGCAGGAGAACTGATGAGCGACGAGGAGCGCCGGGACTCGCTGGCCGACCAGGCCGCCGCCTGGATTCCCCCCTGGGAGCGGCCCACCCCCGCGCGCAAGCCGGCTGACACCCCCTCGGAACCCGAGGGCGTGGACGCTCCCGGTGTGCCCGGCACGGACCCGGTTCCCGGGCTGCCCGCGCCGACGGCACCGGCCGACCCGGCGGCAGCCGACCTACCAGTGGCCGACCCGCCAGTGGCCGACCTGGCGGTGGCTGACCCGGTAGTGGCCGACCTGGCGGTGGCCGACGCCGGACCAGCCGATGCCGAAACGGCCGGTTGCGGGCCTGCCGCCAACGGGACACCCGATCCCGTACCGGGCGAGGACATGACCGCAGCCGCCGCGGCCGGTGGGGCGGGTGGCGGCGACGCCGGGCCGGAGGCCGCGGGGGAGCGGGGCGCGGCAGGCGTACCGAAGCGGCAGCCGGCGGGACGACGGCGGGTGCCGGTCGCCCCGCCGCCGGCACCCGAACTCGACGACGCGGAGCTGCGCGGCGCGTTGGAGGCCATCCTGCTGGTGGTCGACGAACCGGTCAGCGAGCTGGTGCTGGCGCAGGTGCTGGAGCAGCCCCCGGAACGGATCGGGCCGGTGCTCGACGATATCGCGGCCGGCTACACCGCCACCGGGCACGGGTTCGAGCTGCGCCGGGCGGCCGGAGGCTGGCGGCTCTACACCCGGCCGGAATACGCGACGTACGTGGAACGGTTCGTGTTGGACGGGCAGTCGGTCCGGTTGACCCAGGCCGCCCTGGAGACACTCGCGGTGGTCGCCTACAAGCAGCCGGTGACCCGGGGTCGGGTGTCGGCCATCCGGGGTGTCAACTGTGACGGGGTGCTCCGTACCCTGGTCTCCCGGGGGTTGGTCGAGGAGTGCGGCGCCGAACCGGACAGTGGGGCGTTTCTCTACCGGACCACCACGATGTTCCTGGAGAAGCTGGGCCTGGACTCGGTCGCCGACCTGCCCCCGCTCGCCCCGTTCCTCCCCGACGACGTAGAAGAGCTTGCCGATGCCACGCGATAGCCGTACCCCCAAGTCCGACGCTCCCGTGTACGAGGGCGCCGAGCGCCTCCAGAAGGTGCTCGCCGCCGCCGGCGTCGGTTCCCGACGTGCCTGCGAGGATCTGATCTTCCGACGTCGGGTGACCGTGAACGGGCGGGTCGCCCAGCTCGGGGACAAGGTCGACCCCACCACCGCCGTGATCCACGTCGACGGGGAACGCCTGCAGGCCGACAACCGCCTGGTGTACGTGGCGATGAACAAGCCGCGCGGGGTGGTCACCACGATGGCCGACGAGAAGGGCCGCAACGAGCTGGCCGAGTTCATCGGCAACCGGGTCGAGCAGCGGGTCTACCACGTCGGGCGGCTCGACGCCGACAGCGAGGGCCTGCTGCTGCTCACCAACGACGGCACCCTGACCCACAAGCTGATGCACCCGTCGTACCAGGTGCTCAAGACCTACCTGGCCGAGGTGGCCGGGCCGATCCCGCGTAACCTCGGCAAGCGGCTGCTGGCCGGTGTGGAGCTGGAGGACGGGCCGGTGAAGGTCGACTCGTTCAAGGTGGTGGACACCCTGGGTAAAACCGCCCAGGTGGAGCTGAGCCTGCACGAGGGACGCAAGCACATCGTCCGGCGGCTGCTGGCCGAGGTCGGGCACCCGGTGTCCCGGCTGGTGCGTACCTCGATCGGGCCGATCAAGCTCGGTGACCTGCGCACCGGGCGGATCCGGCGGCTGACCAACGCGGAGGTCGCCGCCCTGTTCAAGGCCGTGGGTGACTGACCCCGTCTGAGCGGGTAGGTGTGCCGGTAGGCTTCCACGCGGCCTGCGGGCCGGTGGTGGCGTGCGCCGCACCGGCGGCGCGGAGACACCCGCGAGGCGCGGGATGATGGATGACGATGGACGACCGCTCGACGGCGTCGGGACGACCGGCGACCCGAGAGATACGGGCTGAGGAGGACAACGGTGGAGGAAAACGTACGGGCCGGGCGCTGCGTGGTCGCTGTGGACGGGCCGTCCGGTTCGGGTAAGTCCACCGTCTCGCGGCGGCTCGCCGCCGGCCTCGGTGCCCGCTACCTGGACACCGGTGCGATGTACCGGGCGATCACCTGGGCGGTGCTGCGTTCCGGTGTCGACCTGGCCGACGCCGCCGCGGTGGGCAAGGTCGCCGAGGAGGTCGAGCTGCGCATCGGCACCGACCCCCAGGGGTACGGCGTGACCGTCGACGGGGTGAACGTCGACCGGGAGATCCGGGGTCCCGAGGTGACCGGCGCGGTTTCCGCGGTGGCCGCTGTCCCGGCGGTGCGGGCGCTGCTCGTGGCCCGGCAGCGGGAACTGATCACCCACGCCGGTCGGATCGTCGTCGAGGGTCGGGACATCGGTGCCGTGGTGGCCCCCGACGCCGACCTGAAGGTCTACCTGACCGCTTCCGAGGCCGCCCGGGCCCGGCGGCGCAGCGCCGAGGACGCCGTCGACGTCGCGGCGACCGCCGCGGACCTGGCCCGCCGGGACCGGCTCGACTCCACCCGCACGGTCGACCCGCTGCGGCAGTCCGCCGACGCCGTCGAACTGGACACCACCGAGCTGGGCATCGACGAGGTCGTCGACCGGCTGCGTGGGCTGCTCACCGAGCGGGGAGTGGCATGAGCGACGGATGGGTGGAGCTGCGCGAACCGGACGTCGAGGTCGACGAGCCGACCGGTCCGCAGCCGGTGGTGGCCGTGGTGGGCCGCCCCAACGTGGGTAAGTCGACGCTGGTCAACCGGATCATCGGCCGCCGGCAGGCGGTCGTCGAGGACGTCCCCGGGGTGACCCGGGACCGGGTGCCCTACGACGCGCAGTGGAACGGCCGCTCGTTCACCGTGGTGGACACCGGCGGTTGGGAACCGGACGCGAAGGACCGGGCGGCGGCGATCGCCGCGCAGGCCGAGACGGCGGTGCTCACCGCCGACGTGGTGATCTTCGTGGTCGACGCGATGGTCGGCTCGACCGATGTGGACGAGGCTGCGGTGCGGATGCTCCGGCGCAGCGCCAAGCCGGTGATCCTGGTGGCCAACAAGACCGACAACAGCACCATCGAGCTGGAGGCCACCTCGCTGTGGTCGCTGGGGCTCGGCGAGCCGTACCCGATCTCCGCCCTGCACGGCCGGGGATCCGGGGAACTGCTCGACGCCATCCTCGACGCCCTGCCCGAGGCTCCGAAGATCGTCGAGAACCGGCCGCGCGGCCCCCGCCGGGTGGCGCTGGTCGGCCGGCCCAACGTCGGCAAGTCCAGCCTGCTCAACCGGTTCTCCGGTGAGGAACGGGCGGTCGTCGACTCGGTCGCCGGCACCACCGTCGACCCGGTGGACAGCCTCGTCGAGATCGGTGGCGAGACCTGGCAACTGGTCGACACCGCCGGCCTGCGCAAGCGGGTCGGCAAGGCCAGCGGCACCGAGTACTACGCCAGCCTGCGCACCGCCGGGGCGATCGAGGCGGCCGAGGTGGCGGTGGTGCTGCTCGACTCCAGCGAGCCGATCAGCGAGCAGGACCAGCGGATCCTGACCATGGTCGTCGAGGCCGGCCGGGCCCTGGTGATCGCCTTCAACAAGTGGGACCTGGTCGACGCCGACCGCCGGTACTACCTGGACAAGGAGATCGACCGGGAGCTGCGCCGCATCCCCTGGGCGATCCGGCTCAACCTGTCGGCGCAGACCGGCCGGGCCGTCGACAAGCTCGCCCCCGCGCTGCGCAAGGCGCTGGAGAGCTGGGAAACCCGGGTGCCCACCGCGCAACTCAACCAGTGGCTCACCGCCCTGGTGCAGGCCACCCCGCACCCGGTGCGCGGCGGCCGGGCCCCGAAGATCCTCTTCGCCACCCAGGCGGGTGTCTCCCCGCCGCGGTTCGTGCTGTTCACCACCGCCCCCCTGGACGCCGGCTACCAGCGTTTCGTCGAGCGCAAGCTCCGCGAGGAGTTCGGCTTCGAGGGCAGCCCGGTGGAAATCTCGGTACGCCCCCGCAAGAAGCTCGGCCCCGGCGGTCGGGGCAAGGCCCACGGCTGACCGTCACCGCACAAGGGCTGCCGCTCCTCCCGCTGAGGAACGGCAGCCCTTTTCCGAGGATGCTTTAGGGGTGGTGACGGTGCGCACCGGCGCGGCGGGGGGCTGTGCGCGCGGTGCGAAGATCCTGCGCTAAGCTGTACCGGCTGCCGCAGGGGAAACCATGCGGGGAGCATCGGGACGTGGCGCAGCTTGGTAGCGCACTTGACTGGGGGTCAAGGGGTCGTCGGTTCGAATCCGGCCGTCCCGACAGCAGGTCAGAGGGCTGATCCGGAAATCGGGTCGGCCCTTCTCGGCGTTCTGGGGACCAAGATCAGTCAAGTCGGAGCGTGCCTAGCGCTGCTTGACCGTTGGTCAAGCTCCAACGGCTGATACGCGCCGTTGCCTGGGCGTCGCTAGCCGCTTGCCACTGTCGCTCTGCGACCGGCACGCCCATGCCCGACGGCTGGGCGGGACGGTCACGGTCCTGCCCTCGACGATCTGACCTGCGACGGGAAGCCACGTGACGAGCTGCGGTACGCTGCCAGATCAGCTGCCGAGTCTGTGGGGCCGTCCGTCCTGTCAGGAGAGGTGACTGTGCAGTTGCATCGGAACACTACGAAACTGCGCAGGACTTGCCTCGCTTGGGGGCTGTTCGGGGCGCTCGTCTGGTTGGCAGCACGGTGGGCCGGGGCCAACCCTGATCACTTTCATCACAGCAAGGCACCCTTCTACGAAGTTGTTAGCGTTGCTGTAGTCGCCGTTTCCCTTCTCGCGTGGCTGATGCTGCTCTGGCCGTTTCTAATGAAAGTCGATGCGAATGGCCTGACACTTCGGCTGCGGGGAATCACGACCCGGTTGCCTTGGGAATCGGTGGAGTCGCTGACCGTAACGAAGGTGGGGGAGTCGTGGGATGTTCCAAGTATGGAGATTCGTCTGGCTCCGGGGGTGAAGCTCGGGGGGCGGGTGGCTTCCAAGCGAGACGGACGGCGGAGTTACTCGCTGCTCGCCTTGGACAGTTTCACCGTCGCGCCGGAAGAAGTTATTGCGATTCTGCAGCGGTACGGCGGAGGCAGGGTCGACGCACAGGAGTACCTTCAGCACCGGGCGGCGAAGCGGGCCGTTGCGCGATACATGCGCGGCCACGAAGTCCAAGCCGACCCGCATCTGGCCGAATACATGGCAGCACAGCGGAGCGCCGATGCGGAAAAGGGTGAGAAGTTGTCATCGAGTGACGACCAAGATCCGGACCTGCTTACTCCTCCCTGAACCGGTGCTGCGTTCGTCAAGCGTTGTTAGCGCCGGGGGACCAGAAGGGGACCACACGGTGAGCGCAGTGGTGGCCGGCATGTCGTCGATCACACGGTCTGATCGTGGGGATAGCGTGCGTGGACGTGTGGCGAAGCGTCCTGGGGGTCAAGGGGTCGTCGGTTCGAATCAAGTGGGCGCTGAGCGCCGTTCCCGCGTCGGTGATCGCCTGCCGGAATCCGCCGAGGCATCCCGACGCTCTGCTGACGCCGCCGAGCGGCAAGCCGCAGCCGCAGAGCAGGCCCTCGCTCCACCGCCACCACGGGTGGCGTGGCGGATCGACCGTGGGCAAGGTCGCGACGTGTACGTGCTCCGTAACATCGGCGATGCGAGGGCAACCGGTGTCCAGGTCGACCGGAACGGCCTGCCCCAACACACGGAACTCGATCTCGGCGAGGGCGTCGTTATCCCTGGAAAGGGCATCGTCTTCTGGGCGATCCTGACTGCCGGTGACAACGACTTCTCGGATATCGGGCTGACTTGGGACGGCCGGGAGGAACCTGTGGCGGTACCTGTCCCGTGATCTGACTCGCCGCGTACCTGTGGGCCGCGCACCTGCAGTTCCCGTACCCCCGGATCTCGTGGTTCAACGCCGGCGGGGTGCACGAGCAGGCGAGACGATCGACGCGTGGTACTCCGGGAAACGCCTGACCGGTGGTGCTGGGTTCCGCCGTCACTGGTCCGGCACCTCGACCAATGCATTGATGCTCATCGCTTGACGGTCCGGTGGTGCCGACCGTACGGTGTGTCGAATCGGTTCGTCGAGTCTGCGGAGACCTGTCTGAGTATGCCCCCGCGTACGCGGTCTGTCGCCCATCGGCGCCCGCCCCTGCCGCCACGTCCGGCTCGCCCGTCCTCGGCGTGATCGCGGCCGTCCGTGAACGCGGGTCGGGCGCGCCGGTAGCGGCGGTGGGTCGACCGCGGGAGGCCGGTCCTCGCCGTACCGTCCCGGGTCGGTGCCGGCGGATCAGGTACGCCTCCCGGCCCGGCGGGGCCGGGAGCCCTGCCGCCACGACGAGGCGTGGGACGGACAGCCAAACCCGACCAGCCAGGCGAGCCGGCAAACGGGTAGCCGAAAGCCGGGGGCGGGATGTTCATGACAGAAGGAGTTGAATGGTCGTGAAACACAGAGCAGCCCTGGCGTCCGTGGCAGCCGCCGCGCTCGCCCTCACCCTGGCCGCCGGCCTCACCATCAGCGGCGGACTCGCCTCCGCAGCCTCCACCGCCGGTGCTGGTGTGCTGGCCGCGACCGCCGGGTGCGGCAAGGCGCCCACCCTGACCAGCGGTAAGCGTACGATCACCAGCGGCGGACAGAACCGCAGCTACATCCTGCGGATCCCCGACAACTACGACAGCAACCACCCCTACCGGTTGGTCTTCTCCTTCCACTGGGTCGGTGGCACCGCCGAACAGGTCGACAACGGCAGCACCAGCGGCATCGAATGGTCCTACTACGGGCTGCGTGTCGACAAGTACGGCAAGGGCAACACGATCTTCGTCGCCCCCCAGGGCATCAACAACGGCTGGGGAAACTCCAACGGCCAGGACCTCACCTTCGTCGACGACATGGTCAGGCAGATCGAAGGCGGCCTGTGCGTCGACACCACCCAGCTGTTCGCCTCCGGCTTCAGCTACGGCGGTGCCATGACCTACGCCATCGCCTGCGCCCGCGCCACCACCTTCCGCGGCGTCATCGTCTACTCCGGCGGGGTCCTCAGCGGATGCCAGGGCGGCACGGATCCCATCGCCTACTTCGGCATCCACGGACTACGTGACGGCACCCTCCCCATCTCCGGCGGACGGTCGATGCGCGACCGGTTCGTCCAGAACAACGGCTGCACCCGACAGAACCCGCCCGAGCCACCCCAGGGCAGCCTCACCCACATCGTCACCTGGTACACCGGCTGCCGCACCGGCTACCCCGTCGTCTGGGGCGCCTTCGACGGACCACACGCCCCCAACGCCGTCGACGGCTCCGCCGACCCCTACGCACCCGGCGCCAAATCCTGGACCCAGGCGGAGGTGTGGAGATTCATCACCTCACTGAGCCCCGACGGACCCACCACCCCACCGACCACTACGCCACCCACGACGCCGCCGCCGGCAAACGGGCAGCAGATCGTCGGCGCGCAGTCCAACCGCTGCGTGGACGTGCCGAACTCGACCCAGAACAACGGCACCCAGGTGCAGCTCTGGGACTGCGGCACCGCCACGGGTCAGCGCTTCACCTACACGTCGGGCAGGCAACTGCAGGTGTACGGCAGCAAGTGCCTGGACGCGAACGGCGCGGGTACGAGCAACGGCACGACGGTGATCATCTGGGACTGCAACGGCCAGCCGAACCAGCAGTGGAACGTCAACTCCAACGGCACGATCACCGGACAGCAGTCCGGACTGTGCCTCGACGCCAACGGCGCCGGGACGGCCAACGGCACCAAACTGATCCTGTGGTCCTGCAACGGCGGCTCCAACCAGCGATGGAGTCTGCGTAGTTGACCGTCGCCTCTCTCGGGGCCGGACCCGGTCCGGGCCCGAGAGAGGCCCGGACCCGGCGGGTCTGCGCGGTACGGGTCCGGGCCCGGCGGGCCAGTCCGTGTCAACGCCGTCTCAGACGGGGCTCTGGCACACATTCTGTGATTGATCTTGTTGGTGGCTCACCAGGTGGTCAGGACGCGCTTGCGGAGGAGGTCGAGCTTCGCCCGGCCGTACATCTGTCGCTTGATGGTCTTGATGCGGTTGACCTGGCCTTCGACAGGGCCTGAGCTCCAGGGCTGGGTGAGGCCGGCGACGACGGCGTCATGGTCGCTGGCCGGGCCGGCGGCGAAGCCGCGGAACTCGGGATTGCCGGCGTGGCGGGCGCGTTCGATCCAGGCGTTGAGGTGTTGCCCGGTGCCCTGGTGGCGGACCAGCGTGCTCGCCCGGCCTCCGCAGGTCGGCGGCACCTGGTCCTGGTCCGAACGGGATGGCACCGGCGTCACCACCTTCGACATCGCCCCGGCCGACGGTGCCGCCCGCTTCCCCGGCACCCCGCCGACAGTAGGCAGCGGCTGGTTGCGGCTGCACGGCGGCGTGCGCCCGCCGCAGTAGCGACGGGCAGCGTCGGCTCGGCTCCTCCTGGAACCGAGCGGGGAGGACTGATTCTGCGGACGATCGGTGACTGCTGACCTGAGGGCGCTGGACCGTGCTGCCCAGCGCCCTCACCTGCCGAGATTTCTCACCACCGTCTCACGGACGGTCGGGGACGGGCCGGCCTGGCCATTGACCTGCACAGGGGCGACCTACCATGCCGGGGTGGTCCGCGGGGTCCGATGGGCTGCCGGTGGCCGAGCGCCGCCGGGTCGCCGTCGCGAGACTGGGCATCGCTTACGACCCTGCAGTACGACTACCGGTCCAGTACGGCGGTGAGGAGTCGTTGCGGGGCCTCCAGTTGTGGCAGATGACCGGCGTTCGGCAGCAGCGTGAACCGGGCGCCTGGGATGGCATCGGCGTACGCGCGGCCGTAGGCGGCCGGTGCGATGCCGTCGGACGCGCCCCAGACCACGTGGGTGGGCACGTCGATGCGGGCGAGCCGATCGCGTAGGGCCGGATCGTTCATCCGCATCCCTGTATACGCCCGCAGTGCCACCAGATCGGGCCCTGGGTGATCCGGATCGCGCGGGAATCGGGCCGGGTCGTGAAAGGACAGCGTGGCAAGTTGTTCCGGGGTCAGCTCCGACACGTCACTGAGCGGCTGCTCGGGCACATCGAGCCCGACCGCGTTGACCAGCACCACCCGGCCGACCCGCGGGCTACGCAGCGCCGCCATCTCGGCTGCGGCCCATCCGCCGATCGAGTTCCCGATCACCGTTACGTCATGGATGTGCTCCTGATCGAGCAGCCCGTCGTAGTGGCGGGCGAGCGCGGCGATGCTGTCCAGCGCGGCCTGCGGGGGCGTCCCCGCGAACCCCGGGTGCGTCGGCACGATCACCCGCGCATCGCGAACCGTGGTCCGCAGTAGTTCCCCGAAGGGCACCATCGTGTGCGGCCCGGCACCGCCGTGCAGCAGCAGAAAACTGTTGTCGGTCACCCCCACAGGATTCGCCGCCGGGGCCGCTGCCGGGAGAGGATGGTTCATCGTGGGACCCACACCAACACCCTCCTCGCCGACGTCGAAGGCGCGCCGTGCGGCCCTCGCCGACTTCCTGCGCGCACGCCGCGCCGCGCTGCGCCCAGCCGACGTCGGCCTGGATCCGGGCCCCGGCCGCCGCCGCACCCCGGGCCTGCGCCGCGAGGAGGTCGCCCAACTCTCTGGTGTAGGTTTGTCCTGGTACACGTGGCTGGAACAGGGCCGCGCCGTCACTCCGTCTGGCCAGGTGCTCCTCGCCCTCAGCCGCGCCCTCGCCCTCACTGCCTCGGAGCGCGACCACCTCTTCCACCTCGCCGCCCTGCCCCCACCACCCTCCGGCGACGCCCCGGTCGACGCCGACACCACCGCGTTGATCGACGCCCTGCTGCCGCACATCGCCTTTGTCCTGGACCCCCGCTTCGACGTGGTCGCCCACAACCGCGCCGCCGAGCTGATCTTGGCCGGCCTGGTCGCCCCGGTCTCGAGCCGCCGCAATCTCCTGCTGTGGCTCTTCGACCCGGTCACCTGGCCCACCGCCCCGCCCGCGTGGCACCGCAACGCCCGCGCGAACATGCTGGACTTCCGCAGCGAGTTCGCCCGCCACCCGGGCGACCCTGCCTTCGTGACCCTGGTCGAGGAGCTCACCACGACCAGCCCCGTATTCCGCGGCTGGTGGGCCGAGCACGACGTGCAGGTCATGGAGCCCACTCGCAAGCTGATCCCACATCCGACCCTCGGCACCCTGGCCCTCCTGTCCACCCAGACCCGCCCCGCCCACGCCCCGTGGCTCCGGCTGCGGATCCTGGTCCCCGCCGACGCTGGAACCCGGGCGGCGCTCGTTGCGGCATCGACCGGGTCGGATCCGTTGTAACTGGGTTTTTGTTTGGGCCGCCCGAACGGCACCCGGGACGAAGTGGGGCCGGCCGACACCGCGGATTCGACGGCGACCCGGCAGGGCGGCACCGAGGACGGCACGGTGCACGCCCCGACGCTGTGAGGACGTCTCCGGTCGCCCCCGGGGTGCACGTGTCGATGTGGCCGGAAACGCGCCCGTCCGCTCCACCACCACCGCCGCGCGACGGATCACGGTCCACCACGCAACGGGCCTGGTCCCGACGACGCAGACGTCGCCGACACCAGGCCCGGACCTGCCACCACCGACGGCACGGCACCCCGCCCGCCGTTGCCGTATCAGCCGACCCGCACCAGGTCGAACCGGTCGTAGACCATGCTGTAACCGCTGGATGCCGGGTTCCTGCCCACCGCCACGGCCCGCAGGGTGTGGTTGCCCGCGGACAACGACAGGGTGCCGTAGTCGGCCGCATAGTAGGCGGCGTTCCCGTACTCGTCCTGCGGCGGACCGACCATGACGCCGTCGACGTAGAGGGCCTGGAACGCCCGGTTGGTGTTGCTCTTGAGGATCGCACGCAGCTGGTACACCCCGGAGGTGCTCACCGGGAGCGTGAACTGGAGGTACTGACCCGCTGCGGTTCCGTCCAGGGCGGAGGCCGCGCCACCGCTGGCGCCGGCCTCGGTGAAGACCCGACTGGTCAGGCCGGGCGAGGCGGCGGTCGACAGCGACTCCGTCTCGTACCTGGTGATCGGCGCGCTCGCCGTGGCCGGGGTGACGAGCACCTTGTACACGGCGTTGGTGGGCAGCGTGCCGAGCGCGAGGGTGACGCCGCCCGAGGACAGGGGCACGTCCGCGTCGAGCACGACCGTCGGCGTGGACAGCGTCGGCGTGTTGGCCACCCGCTCCGCCCGCACATGCACGACGTTGGACAGCGCCAGCGCCGAGGCGTTGTTCAGCCGAAGCGAGACCCCCTGGTCACCGGTGGTCTGGTTGCCGATGAGCAGGACACCGCGGCGCTGGCCGGTGTCCAACGACCCCAGCGCGTCGACGGTGGTCGCGGACGACGAGGTGACGGTGACCATCCGGCCGGTCATCGTCTTGTAGGTGTTGTAGTTCCACCAGACACCCTTGGGTAGCGTGCCGGTCGCCTTGTCGGCGGAGTTTCCCAGGGTGGCGATGAAGTTGCCGTCGCCGCCGATGTAGTCCCAGTCCGAGGCCAACGCGTCTTCCAGACCGTTGGGGACGCTGCGCTCGAACTGCGCCAGCCAGCGGACGTTCGGCCCCGCCGCCCAGGCGTCCGCGTTGCCGTAGCTGCTGCCCTGGTACTCGGTGATCGCGATCGGCATCGGGGTGATGCCGTTGGCCTGCATCCAGCTTCTGATCTGCGCCGTGTGACCGGGCACGTCCGTGGGGGCCGGGCTCAGCTCGTGCCAGGACAGGACGTCGGGCAGGCAGCGGTTGTCGCGGCAGTAGGTGAGGAACTGCTGGAGCTTGGTGAAGTTGTAGGCGCTGAGCTCCGGTGCCTCGACCCGGTACGACGAGTTGCGTGCCTTCACCGCGTCGTAGGCCACCTTGTGTGCCTGGAAGTAGGTGGTGGTGTAGAGGTTTCCCCACTGCGCTTCCGGCTCGTTCCAGGGAATCCAGGCGTTGACCCGGTAGCCCTTCTGCTCCGCCTCGGACATGACACCGTTGACGATGGTCGTCCACGTGCTGAAGTTGCCGTTGTCACCCGGGCGGTAGTTGCGGTACGGACTGTTCGGGTTCGCCGAGTAGTAGTAGAGGCCGACCCGCAGGTTCGCGCCGGTCGCCGAGACCCGCCGGTACGTGGCGGGGTCGTGGAGGCTCGGCAGGTTCGGGTGGTGGTCGGCGCCGCGCTGCGACCGGACCCTGACACCGTCGACGAGATACTGCGCGGGCGAGGACGCCGAGATGCCGTGCAGGAAGCCGCTGGCGATCTGGGTGGCCGCTCCCCGGTCGGACCCGTAGTCGACGGTGATCGTGGTGGTGGCTGCCGCCGAGGCGGTGTCGGTGGTGACCGTGACCATGCCGGCGGCCACCAGGACACCGACGGCCGCGGCGGCCACCGGTCGTCCGGTACGGGGGAAGAACATCGGTCTCCTCCTGGAGAGATCCGGGGACGGGAGGTGCCCGTCGGAGGTCGACGGGCGGTCGGAGCGCGCACCGTGCGCGGTGTGCGGTTCGGGCGGGAAGCCCGCACCGGTGGTGGAGTGGCTGACCGGCCCGGCGTTCACGTCACCGGTAGGGGCTGAGCCGGCCACACATGCCGAACGGACGCCGGTCGGGCTCGGGCGCCGCCTGCGAGTGGACCTTGGCCTCGGCGAGGTGGGTGCCGGAGCCCTCGGCCAGCGAGCGCAGGCGGCGGCGTACCTCTGCGAGGGAGGCGGCCGGGCCGGTGTCGAGAATGCGATGCCACTGGGCGGTCCGGGCACTGGTCAGGGACACTGCGGCGTCGTACAGGGCCCGCAGCGAGGAGGTGTCACCGCAGGCCAGGTCCCGCCGGATCGCGAGGTAGCCCTGCACGGCGAGATCGCGGCGACGGCGGGCGCGGCGCCCCGCCGCGGGGGAGTGGGTGGGTTCCGGTCCGAGATCGGCAGCCTCGGCGTATGCGGCCGGGTCCGCGAGGACCTCCGGCGGAAACGTGAGTACGGCGTCCCCGGCCTCCGGTAGCCCGCAGTTCTCCATGATGACCAACACCCTGAGGTCGCCGAGATTGACCGCCCGGTGCACGGTGCCCGGCGTGAAGCAGACGACGGTCCCCGGCAGCAGCGGTGTGGTGGCGGGGCCGGCGAGGGTCAGGGTGTGCAGTTCGCCGCGCCCTGCGACCACCACGTACGCCTCGGTGCACGCCGTGTGCAGGTGCGGTGAGCCGCCGTGGCAGCCGTCGGATGCCGCCCAGGGATAGACCTCGAGCCCGGAGACACCGATGCCGTTGGGTAGGTTCACCACGGGTTGTCCTCCAGGTACCGCTCGACGCGACCGGCAGTCCAGACGCCGTCGGCGATGACGACGCGGTACCGACGCCACAGGGTCGTCCCGGCCGGCAGGACCACCTCCTCCGCGAACGCCAACGACGGATTGACCGCCGCGAAGGGCTCGTTGCGCACGAACCAGACGGGCGGGCTGTCCTCGGCGGACGGGTCGGGGACAACGACCAGGGTCGAGGCCGCGTCCACGACATCGTGCGGGCCGGTGTACGCGAGCCACGCCGCCCGCTGTCCCATCACACCGGGTCCCTCCAGGCCACCGGCGGCGAGGATGGTCCCGCCGGTCAGATCCCGTGGCCCACGCCAGAACAGGCCGCTGTAGCCGGCCGCCTCGCGGCCGAAGACGGTGGGGCTGCCGATCTCCAGCGCGTCCCCGCTCACGTTGGTCAGCGCGCTGGCGATGGTGAGTTCCCAGGTGCCGGCCACCTCGTCGACGCCGTGTACGGCGATGTCCCGGTGTTCCTCGATCCAGGGCCGGCCCCGGGCGTTGTGCCAGTGCACCTGCTCGGTGAGGTCGAGTCGGTCGACGCCGACGTCGAACCGGGGGAACGCCTGGTGGCGTAGTGACCCGACGTTGTCGAGCCGCTGGTAGCCCTCGTCACGCACATAGCTGTAGCCGCCCCAGAAGTTCTCCCCCGACAGATGGGAGATCGTCATGGCGACGCCCTTGTGCCAGCGGTGGTCGTGCGGGCGGTGTGCCGAGACGAGATTGCCGGCGGTGGTGCGTACCGGGTGGAAGAAGGGCGCCGGGCACTCCCACGGGTCGGTTTCGGCACCGTACACGTAGGACACCAGTTCCTGGTCGCGGATGCTGACGGTGACGGCCGTACCGACGTCGTGCCGGACCCGCAGGGCCACGTCGACCGGGATGTTGCGGTTCATGCGGTGCTCCTTGCCGGCGCCCAGCCGGCCGTGTCGCCATGCAGGGCGTGGTAGAAGGGGTTCTGCGGGACGAGTTCGGTGCGGCGCACCGCCCGACCGGTCAGGGCCGACTGGTACAGGGCGGTGACGAGTTCGAGGGTGCTCCGGACACCGGCTCCGCTGGCCGGTGGACGCGTGCCGGCCCGCAACGCCGCCAGCAGCAGCGGAAACTGGGCGGCGTGCGAACTGGGCACGTCGGGCGTCGGCGTCCGCCACCGCTGACGGCGCTGTTCGGGCACGTGCGGGGCGGCGGTGTACGTCCAGTCGCTGTCGCGGTAGCCGTACAGGTGGGTCAGTTCGACTGTCGCGTCGGACAGGTCGATCCGTAGGTAGCTCTCCTCACGAGGTGACAGGATGCTGTTGGTGACGCTGGCCAGCGCGCCGTTGGTGAACCGGACGAGGGCCAACGACACGTCCTCGGTCTCGACGTCGCGGTCCAACCGCCCGGCCATCGCGGTCACCTCCTCCCAGGGGCCGAGCAGGGTCAACAGCAGGTCCATCTGGTGGATGCCGTGCCCCATGGTCGGGCCGCCGCCCTCGGACGCCCAGCTACCGCGCCAGGGGACGGTGAAGTAGGCGGGCGGGCGGTACCAGGCGGTCGTGCACTGCGCCAACAGCGGACGGCCCAGCTCACCGGCGGCGATCAGGTCGGCGGCGTGCATTCCGGCGGAGCCGAACCGGTGCTGGAACACCACCGAGGCGTAGGCCCCGCTGGCCTGCTCGGCGGCGGTGATCCGGTCGAACTCGGCGAGTGTGCGGCACGGAGGTTTCTCCACCCAGGCCCAACTGCCGGCGGCGAGGATCGATTCGAGTTGCCCGATGTGCTCGGCCGGCGGCGTGCACACGTGCACCAGGTCCGGTCGTTGCGCGGCGAGCATCTCGTCGACCTCGGTGTAACCGGCGGTGATGTCGGCGCGGGCGCAGAACTGTGCGACCCGGGAGGGGTCCACGTCGACTGCGGCGACCAGTTCGACCCGGTCCCGGTGCGCCTGGACCGTGGGCAGGTGGCTGCCGGTGGCGATGCCGCCGGTCCCGACGACGGCCACCCGGATGCGCCCGTCCCGACCTGTCATGCGGTGTGCTCCTTCGCGCTGGTGGGGTTCATCGGCGGGACCGTCCGTCCCGCGCGGCGACCGCTGTCGGATCGACCACCCGCAGGGCGACGAGCAGCAACGTGAGGGTGGTCGCCATGTAGACGGTCGCCATGGCGTTGATCTCCTGGGAGGCGAGTTCCCCGGCCTGGACCGCCGCGCCGTACAACGCGACGACGAGGGTCTGACTGTCCGGACCCGAGACGAGGAAGGTCAGTTCGAACTGGCCGACGACCCGTACCAGGGTCAGGACACCGGCTGCCAGCAGGCCGGGCACCAGCAGCGGACCGAGGATGTGCACGAAGACCCGACGGTTGGTGGCACCGCAGACCCGGGCCGCCTGCTCGATGCGGGGATCGACCTGCTCCACGAACGGGATGAGCACCAGCACCGCGAAGGGGATGGCCGGGACGAGGTTCACCAGCACGATCCCGGCCAGCGTGTCGTTGAGTCGCAGCCGGTAGACCAGGGTCGCCAACGGCACGGCGTAGGTCATGACGGGCACCACCTGCGGCACGAGGAACAGGAGCAGGAGTACCCGGCGGCCGGGGAAGGTCAGCCGGGCCAGCACGTAGGCGGTCGGCAGCGCCACCGCCAGCGTCACCGCCACGACGGCCACCCCCACCTCGACGGTGGTCACCAGCAGCCGTCCGAGGCCGAAGGTGGTCCACGACTGCGTGTACCAGCGGGTGGTGTAGCCGCGCGGCAACCAGCCGTCGGCAAGTTGCGTGGTGAGCGAGGCGAGCAGGACGCTGGCCACGGCCAGCAGCAGGCCCCCGACGAACACCCACAGCCCGCCCCAGGTGACCGCGCCGGTGAGGGTGTACCCGGGCGGGCGGCGTCCGTCCCCGACGGGGGGCGGGGCGGCTTGCCCGGTGGACGTGGCGGCGACGTCGGTCATCCCTTGCCTCCGGTGGTGGGCCCGCGGTGCAGCAGCCCGCGTGCCCACAGCACGAGGCCGAGGACCGCCAACTGGACGACCGCCATCACCACGGCGGCGGCGGACGCGGTCGGGTAGTGCCCGTAGCTGTACTCGGTGTAGGCGACCTTCGACAGCACGCGGGTGGGACCGGCGTCGTTGCCCACCAGGGTGGCGGAGGGGAACACCCCGAACGCCAGCACGAAGGAGAGGCAGAACGTGATCGTCATCCCGGGCAGCAGCAGCGGGAAGGTCACCAGCCAGAACCGTTGGGCGGGTCGCGCGCCGCAGACCGCGGCGGCCTTGTCCAGGCCCGGGTCGATGCCTGAGGTGTAGCCGACCATCAGCAGGAACGCGAAGGGCAGCCCGGTGAACACCAGCGACAGCAGCACTCCGGTGACGTTTCCGACCAGGGGGAGCGGCTGTTCGATGGCCCCGACGCCGAGCAACGCCCGGTTGAGCCAGCCGGACGGGCCGAGGAACTCCTTCATCGCCGAGGCGACGAAGACGGTGCCCAGGGTCATGGGGACCAGGACGACAGCGATGAGGGCGCGTTTGGCCCGGACCCGGCCGCGCATCCGGTAGGCGATCGGCACGGCCAGCACGACGTTGACGACCGAGGCGGCGAGCGCCAGCTCCAGTGTGATCAGGATCGATCTGCGGCTGCCGTGGTTGTTGACCAGCCGGTCGGCGAAGAAGTCACGATAGGCCGAGGACCAGCCCTGGGGGCCCTGGAAGGACAGCCCGACGCCGTAGCACACCGGATAGACGAAGAACACGACCATGAACAGCGCGCCGGGCACGACCAGCCACACCGTCGGCGTGACGCCCCGCCGGCGGGCCCGGTCCCGCCACCGCAGCAGGTGATCCCCGGTGGGCCCGCTCGCGCTCATGACGGCTGTCCGCCGACCGGCAGGGCCCGGTCGGGCGTCGGTGTCTCCGTCTGCGGTCGGGCGAACAGCCGGACCCGGTCCGGCGCGACGACGGCGACCGCCCGTTCGCCGGGCCGGAACGGCCGGTCCGACCGGCAGTGCAGGAGGTGGCCACCGGGTCCGCTGCCCTCGATGGCGAAACCCCGGCCCTGGTACTCGCACACCCGCACGTCGAGTGGCACCTCGTTGCCGGATCCGGCGGTCGGTTCCCGGACGAGCAGCAGATCCTCGGGTCTGATCATCGCGACGGCGGGGCCCGGGGCGGGCCGGTCGGTGCCGTGTCCACCGACGCGCAGCACCAGGTCGCCGGCGTCGAACACCCCGCCTGCCAGCGTCCCCGGCAGGCTGTTGCGGTAGCCGACGAACCCGGCCACGAACGCGTTGGCGGGCCGCTCGTACACCTCGGCGGGTGTGCCGACCTGCTGGACCGCGCCGTCGCGGAGCACCACCAGCCGGTCGGCCAGTGACAGCGCCTCGGTCTGGTCGTGTGTCACATAGATGGTGGTGAGGCCGAGCTGCTGGTGCAGCACCCGGATCTCGGTGCGTAGATCCATCCGCAGGCTCGCGTCGAGGTTGGACAGGGGTTCGTCCATCAGCACCAGGCGGGGTTCGACCACGACGGCGCGGGCGATCGCCACCCGTTGCTGCTGGCCTCCGGAGAGCTGGCGGGGATACCGGTCGGCCTGCGCCCGCAACCGGACGAGGTCGAGGGCCCGCCGCACCCGCTCGGCCCGTTCGGGCTTCGGGCACCCCCGCATCCGCAGGCCGAAGGCGATGTTGTCGGTGACGGTCAGGTGGGGGAAGAGCGCGTAGTTCTGGAAGACCATTCCGATACCACGCTGTTCCGGCGGTAGCCGGTCGATGCGCCGCCCGTCCAGGCTGATCGTGCCGGCGGTCGGATCGAGCAGCCCGGCCAGCAGGTTCAACGCCGTCGACTTGCCGCAGCCGGACGGGCCCAGCAACGCTACGAACTCACCTGCGGGTACGTCGAGGTCAAGGCCCTCCAGCGCGGTGAAGGAGCCGAACTCGCGACGCAGGGCGTCGACACGCAGTGCGCCTCCGCAGCCCCGGCCGGTCACTTCGTCGACCCGATCGACCTGTTCCAGATGTCGTACTTCACCTGCACGTGATCGCCCACCACCGGGTTGCGCACCTGCGCGGTGGCCAGCAGCCGCCGGTTGAAGTCCGGGCTGCCGTGCCGCTGGTAGCGGGCCTGGGCGTCGGCGGGGGCCATGGACAGGTCGACACCGTGGACGGGGAAGGCGGCGCGGAACGGGATCGTCATCGCCTGGTGCCGGGGTTCCAGCAGATACGTGATCAGGGCCAGGTCGACGGCGAGCCGGTCCGGGTCCACCCCCCTCGGTACGGCGGCCCACTGGGCGACCTCGATGGTGACCGGGTCGTCGAACGCCTGGAGACCGAAGTGGTCGCCGAGCACGCCCTTGGCCTTCATCTGCACGTCGAAGCCGGTCTCGCTGAGCACGATGTCGAGCGATCCCTTGGCGAGGGCGTCGAAGGTGTCGACGGTCTTGGTGGCGTACGGCGCCGTGTATCTGTTGAGCTCCGCCAGATAGGCCCAGGTGTTCGTCCAGGTCTTCGGGTCGGCCGGGTTCGGGTCGCCGAGCATGTGGGGCAGCGCGTCGACGAACTGGTTGGCGGGCCCGCTGCCGGTGGGCACGGCCGCGAACCCGAACCGTCCCGGATGTGCTTTCGCCCAGGTTAGCAGCTCCTGTGGGGTGCGCGGTGGATGTGCGACGGTCCGCGTGTTGTACGCGAGCACCGGGCCGTCCGGCTGGCCCGAGATGATCATTGCGTTGCCGTTGAGGGCGTCCTGCAACTGCCGCGCGGCCGGAGTCATCACGCCGGCCGGGTCGGGCAGGGCGGCGGCGTAGCCCGGCAGCAGGGGCACCACGGTCTGCTGCTTGGCGAGCAGGGAGAGACCCTCGGTGCCGGTGAGGACCAGGTCGTCGGTGACGTTGCCCGACTGCTGCTGGGCGTAGAGCTTGCCGACGACATCGGTGGGTGTGCCGCTCTCGTACCGTACCGACGACACGAGCTGCGGATGTTCCTGGGCGAAGCGTTCGATGACCGGTTTGGTCAGGGCGAGGACGCCGGAGACGTCCAGGATGCGCAGCACGACCGGCCTGGTCGGCAGGTCCGGCACCCCGGTCGGCGGTGCCGCGACCGGAGCGCGCCCGGGGGCGGCGCAGCCGGTGAGCGCGACCGCGAGGGCGACGACTGTCACCACGGCGGCGGGACGGGATCTGCTCATCGACGGTTCTCCTGGTCGTAGCGTTACGGAGGCCGGCATCGGCGGCGGTCGCCCTGTCGGCGGTCGGGCGCGCGACGAACCAGCGGAGGGGCGGCCCATCCCGTTCGGGCCGGCTCCGATGGTGATCGGTTGCAGACGGGAACCGGGTGGACCCGGGCGGGCCACGCCCGGACACCGGGCGCGCTGACCTGCCGACGGACGGCGGGCGGCGTCGCCGGCAATCCGGTGCAGAACCCCCGAGAGTCCACCGGTCAATTAGATTGGCATCTATGCGTTAGGGTCACGATAGTGATCGATCACTTTTCTGTCAACGCTCTTCGATCACCACCGCCCACCAGGGGGAATGAGAGAAATGCCAACCGGGCAAACAGAACCCGCCGGCCGCGCCGGGAGGGCCGCCACGATCCACGAAGTCGCCCGCGCCGCCGGCGTCTCCCACCAGACGGTCTCCCGGTTCCTCAAGGGCCGGGGCGGACTCAAGCCCCAGACCCTGGAAAAGGTCACCCAGGCCATCGAACGGCTCAACTACCGGCCGAACCTCGCCGCCCGATCGATGCGGACCCGGCGATCGGGCCGGATCGCCGTCGTACTGCCCGACACCACCGACTTCGTGCCGACCCGCCTGCTCAGCGGTGCCACCGACGCAGCCCATGAAGCCGGATACCTGCTCGACGTCGTCGGGCTCGAAGGCGACGCCGCCGCCCGAGCCGACCGGATGCGCACCCTGCTGTCCCCCGAGAACGTGGACGCCGTGCTGTCCTTCACCCCGCTCGCCACCCGGATGGCGGACCTCGACCTGACGTCCTTCCCCGTACCGGTGCTGGTCGACGGCGAGTACGACGACAACATGCGGGCCCAGGGCGTACTCGCGGACGCCTCACCGATAGCCGAGATCGTCCGCCGGCTCGCCGCCGACGGACACCGCCGCTTCGCCCACGTCGCCGGCTCCGACCTGTGGGCATCCGCGCGCAACCGCCGCCGGGTCTACGAGACGACAGTGGCGCAACTCGGGCTCACCTCCTGCGCGGTCGTCGACGGCGACTGGACCGTGCGATCCGGCTGGGAGGCGGCCACCACGGTGCTGGCCCACTGCGGAGCCACCGCCGTGCTGGCCGCCAACGACCGGGTCGCCTTCGGGATCCTCCAGGGACTCCAGAGCCTGGACATCGACGTCCCCGGCCAGATCAGTGTCTTCGGCTGGGACGACGACGAGATCGGCCACTACACGCGTCCGACCCTGTCGACGGTCAGTGTCGACCGGGAACGGCAGGGTCGGGAGGCGATGCGGCGACTCCTCGCCCTCCTGCGCGGCGAGGAGTCGCCGAGTCCGCCGCACCCGTCCGACCTGCACCGCCTCCTACCGCGCCAATCCACCGGCCCCGCGCCGGCAGGGTAGCCGGCCGTGGAACTACCAGGGTGACATGGCCGGAAACGTCGGTGCGACCAGCGCCGAGGTGGTCCTGGCCGACGTCAACGGCGACGGCCGCAACGACTACCTTGTGGTCAATGACGCCGGGCGGGTCACCGCCTGGCTCAACGACCGCTACGGCCACCCCGATCCGTGGGACTGGAAGAGTCTGATCGCTTCCAGCAGCGCTCCCCGCGACCAGGTGCGGTTCGCCGATCTCAACGGCGACGGCCGCGACGACTACCTGGCAGTCGGCGACCAGGGCCAGGTGAGGGCGTGGCTCAACACGGGCACCGGCAACGGTGTGGCGTGGACCTCCCAAGGGGTGATCGCCTCGGGCGTCGGCTACACCCGCGACAGGGTGGAGTTGGCGGAGATCAACGGTGACCGTCGCGCCGACTATCTCGTCCTCGATGCCCAGGGTGGCGTCCGGGCATGGTTCAACAACGATGCGGCGGGTGGGCCGGCACCAGCCAACCCATCGCCGATGCCGAACGATCCGACGCCGACCGCGCCACCGGGTATCAACGGCTCCGGGCCGAACGACGGTCTTCCCCTCTGCGTCGCGAACCGCTGCTGACCGAGCGCTCCACAGGGCAGGACAACCAGCCAGAACAACTGCAGTTGCCCGTTGGGCGTGGCGAGCCCAGCCGGGTTGATCGTGGGTCGACCAACCCGGCATCGCCCTCAGCTCCGCCATGACCCACTTCATCCGGTCCCGCAATGGCCTGACACTCCAGCTGGTGTGTCAGGCCGTTGCGGGACGTCGTTCGTCGGCGGATACCGCTGCGGCAGAAGGTGCAGGTATGGTCGGGGCAGGTGCGGCGGCGTACCGGATGGAGCGGTGAGCGGTGGACCGGCTGCTGCCGCGTGCGGATCGCAACGCCGCAGTCGAGGCCGGCTGGGGGTAGCCGACGATCCGGTGGGACCACACGTTCTTGATCACGTACAGGTGGAGCTTGTCCTCCATGGTGCACGGATCACGAGTACGGCGGAGACCCACCGGCCCGCACGGGGGAGCCTGCCCACCTCGGCCCCACAGTTGACGTCCATCGGACCCGTACCGTGGCGATTCGGGGAGATCCGTTGACCGGGCTCGAACCGGCGTCCTCCCGGCAGCTAGCCGGGTGCTCTACCACTGAGCTACAACGGATCTCCACGGCCCCGTCGGCTGGGCTCGAACCAGCGTCCACCCGGTCCAGAGCCGGGCGCTCTACCGCTGAGCTACGACGGGCGCGATCATGCTGCCCGATCACGGCTTGACGTGTCCATCCCGTTCCGGCAGCTCGCTGACCACGACGTCACCCGGGATCGGCGTGTGCGCCAGGCCGCCCTTGGTCATCTTTCCGGAGAACGCCCCACCGGCACGCAGCATCGACGCCCATAGCGGGTCCACGATCGATACCCCGTGCACCAGTTCGGGCGTGGGGCGGAAGCGCCCGGTGGCTGCGGGTGTCCTAGGGCCCGTCCAACCGGACGTGACGGGGTCGACGCCAGCATCGGCGCATGCCGCCTCCACCTCCGCGCGGGTACAGGCGGTGGTGCCGTCGAGGACGTCCCACGGCAGTGGTAGCCGAGCCCATACGCCCACGTCGGGGTGCAGGCCGCCGCCGGTCGACCGGTGCCAGGCCGCCAGGTCCGCCGCGATCAGCATCATCGCCTTGCCCGGGCAGGACGCCTGCAGCAGTCCGAGGCTGCCGGCGGCGTCGAGCGCTGCGAGCCAGGCCGCCCGTGCGGCGTTGTACGCGCCGCACAGGAGGTTCCAGGTCGACGAGTCGTTACCCCGCCTCACGATCATGGTGGCCCGGTCGAACTCGCTGGCCGTCCACACCCGCTTGAGCAACGCCGCGACCTGACGCATCGTCGCCCACCACCGGCCCAGCAGCTCACCGCGCTGCGCCTCGGTCAGCCGGGCGAGCACGGGCGGCGTCGGATGGGCCTGGGCGATCATCCACCAGTCCGTCGCAGGGTTGGCGGCGCAGTGCCTGAACATCAGGTCGGCGATGTCGTCGTACGGATTGTCCCGCCCTGAGAGGGTGAACTCCCGCCGCAACTTCCGCTTGGCAGTCAGATACGCCACGAAGCATCCCGCCCACGGATCTGCCAGAAAAGCATCCCGCTCGATGTTCGCGGCGAATCCTGCCCGCGCGACCATGGTCAACTGCCGCTTGGTCTGTTCGACGGCCAACCTGTCGGCTTTCGCCAGCAGGCGCTGGCTCACCCGGAATCGCCGGTTGTACTGCCGCTTCGACAGCTCGATCCCGGCCGCGGCCCGGCCCTCCCGGTTCAACCGGTCGCGCAGGAAGTCCAGCCGGGCCGGATCGACCGCACCGAGGGATTCGCTCAGGCGGGCCGAGAAATCAAGCAGCGAAACGGGATCGTCCGGGTCGACGCCACCGGGCGGCAGTTCGAACAGCCGCGCGGCGGCGTCGATCTGACGGGCACCACCGATCGGCCGGGCGAAGTCCGCCGACATCGAACTCCACCCGTTCCAGCGTGCTGCCGCACGAGCCGCCCACCCCAACGTCATCCGGTCCCGAAGTCCCAGCTGGCCGCCCACCACCCGCAGCACGAGATGCGCAACCTCCTCCGGCCGGCGCCGCTCGTCGAGCGACGTGTGCAGCGCGACCAGGGCATCCTCGGCAGAGGTCTCGGCGATTGACATGGCGGCATCCTGGCAGGGACGACGAGAGCCGGGCAATCCGATTCGCCACCGCACCACCCGTCGGGGCTGCTCCTCGGTCTGACGACGGTGACGGGGTCGCACGGCGGCCGGGACGATCACCGCGCTGTGCGGCCGACGTTTGAGTACGCACTACTCAGGACATGCCCGCAGCAGGTCCCTAGGTTCGCCCCCATGATGTCCTCTCCCACTACCAATTCCGCACCTACCTGGTTCCGGCGCGCACTGACGACCCTGACCTGCGGCGCCCTTCTGCTTTCCACGACCCTCGCCTCGTCGGCCGACGCCGCCGACGGCCGACGCGGCGACGGGCTCGCCGACCTGCGGGTGTGCGACCTGTCCGCCTGCTATCTGGCGCTGGGGGTGGTGGATTCCGACGGTGACGGTGTGGCCGACGCCGACGAGACCGCCCTCGGTTACGACCCGCTCGACCCGGCGAGCACCCCGCCGCTGTCCCTCGTCCTGGACGCGACGATCGACGGGAAACTGCCGACCTACGAACTCGGGTACGGCACGTGGGCCGTGTTCCCGGAGGAGTTCGTCAAGGGCCTCGAAAAGAAGTGGCTCAACCTGCAGGACCTGCCCGGCGGTATCGGGTCGGGCCTGCCGTCGGAGGTCTTCGGCATCCCCACCCGCAGGGGCAGCCTCGCGCTCGCCGGGATCGACGACGGGCTGCTCAAGGGCCTCGGTGTCGAAGCGCCGTGGAAGACCGGCCTGACCTTCGGCCTGACCCTCGACAGCGGCGGCAAGACGATGGGGATCGACCTCGGCCGGTTCAACGGCAGCTGGTACGGCGCGTACGACGGGGTGACCGCCTGGTGGGCGGCCAGCCACGGCGGCGAGAAGAACACGAGCAGCGACAACGGCACGAGGGCCACGGAGTACGGCGACGGGTCCTCGTCGAGGACCACTCCCGGTACGCCGGGGTGCGAGATGATCTGCACGTCGAGCAGCCGGACCGAGTACTACGACCCGGAGCTGAACACGGCAGGGTCCTCGACCGACGAGGCGTACTACGACCTGAGCGGCAGGTACCACACCGAGCGGACGCAGCGCGACCAGAACGGGAACGTCGTGAAGGAGACCGAGACCGTCCACACGGGAGGCAAGGACGGCGGCACGACGATCACGAAGGACACCACCGAGTACGAGCGCGACAAGGACGGCAAGGTCACCGGCACGACGAAGACCCACACCGAGCGGACGGTCGACAAGAACGGCAAGGAGACCTCCTCGACCACCAAGACCCAGAAGTGCGACGCCAAGGGTGAGAACTGCACCGATGCGATGACCACCGGCGAGGAGGGCACCGGCCTGACCCTGCCCGGCACGGCCTGGCTCTCGCACCAGGAGACGGCCGCCGCGATCGAGAAGCTGCTCACGATGAAGGGCTCGACGGTCACCCCGGTCCAGGACGCACCCTCCGTGGTCGGCGTCCTGACCGACGACGACGTTACCGCGGCCATGCACCGCAGGGACCTGATCTCCCTGTTCTCGGGTGACGACACCAGCACCCACGTCGGGGCGATGGTCCTCGGGACCGGCTGGAACACCGCCGCGCCCGAGACCCGCCCCGACCTGCCCAACCCGCTCGACGGGGCGACCGGCGGCGGGGCCCCCGGGGGCTGCGCCTCCGGCGGCGGCACCTGCTGAGACCGCCGTCCGACGGCGGTGCGGCTGTCGTCGCCGACGCCCGCCGCGCCGCCGTCGGACGCCGCGACTACCGGCGTGGGATCCCGTACCGGGCGAGGTCACCCCGGGAGTTGATCCCGAGCTTGGCATAGGCGCGGAACAGGTGGTTCTCCACCGTCCGTACCGACAGGACCAGGCGCCCGGCGATCTCGGCGTTCGTCGCCCCACCCGCGGCCAGCTCGGCGACGAGGCGCTCACGGGAGGTCAACGGGTCGGCGGGCACGGGTGACCGGCCCAGCAGCGGGGTCGGCGGGTCACCCACCTCGTGCGCGAGCTCGGCGGCCCGTCGCCGGGCCGCCGCCGCAGCCCGACCGGACGCGCACCGGGCCGCCGCCGCGGCGGCCTCTGCCGCGTACAGGGGTGAACCGACCGTCTCGAAGGCCGCCGCGGCCTCCGACAAGGTCGCGGGGCAGGCACGTTCCAGCCCGGTGGCCAGGGCCAGCCGCGCCACGCCGACGGGGGACCCGACGGCGAGCGACGCCAGCCGGGCCCGTACCCCGACGCCGTCGTGCATCCGCAGGCGCTCGTGCAGGATCCAGGACTCGGCGGCCACCGCCCGGTCCCGCGCGGCCCTCGCCTGACCCTGCCGCAGCAGGTCGCAGGCCAGGGCGTGACGACCCTCGGCGTACGCCGCCCAGCCCAGCGCGATCGGCACGGTGTGGCGCAGGAACCCCAGGCCCGCCCGGGGCGAGCGCAGGTGGGTCACCCACGTCGGCTCCGGGGTCAGACCGCGTGAGCCGTGGGCCACGGTCAGCACGGACAGGCAGACCCGGATGCAGTCGGTCATCCCGGCGGCCACCGAGGTCACCAGGCTCCGCCGCGCCCAGCGCGTCGCATCGTCCAGGTGCCCCGCCTGCAACCGGGCCGCACCGACGCACACCGCGGCCCAGGCGCGCTCGAAGACCACCCCGTCGGCCAGCGCGCCGTGGTACGCACGTTCGGCGGTGTGCGCGGCGTCGTCGAGCCGACCGTGCTCGCGCAGGGCGTGGCTGGCGTACACGAGCAGTTTGTCGCGGGTCCCGGCGGTCGCCTCCGGCCCGGCGTCCGTGACCTGGTCGAGCAGTTCCTCGACGACGGCGACCGCCTCGCCGGTCCGCCCGAGGTGGGCCAGGGCGTTGCTGCGGCTCGTCGCCAGCATGGTCCGGACCGGCAACGGCAGCGTGACGCCGTCCCCGACGCCGGACGCGAGTGCCAGCGCCTCGTCGGGGAACCCGGCGTATGCCAGGGCGTCGGCCTCGGCGACCGCGAACAGGGCCCCGACCGGTGCACCGGCGGGATAGCGGGCGGACTGCTGTCGCAGCACGTCCCGGGCGGCGGGCAGGTCGTGGCAGCCCCAGAGGACCACCTTGTGCAGGGTCACGGCGAGCAGGGCGGCGTCCCTGCCCGGTGGGGTACGGCCCAGCGCGTCGCGCAGGACGGCCACCGCCTCGTCGGCACGCCCGGTCTCCCAGAGGTTGACCGCGAGGACGAGGGCGGCACCGACGGCGACCTCCGGGTGGGCGGTCCACACCTCGGGGACCCGGTCGAGGCACGCCCGGGCGAGCCGTACCGCGACGTCCGTCGCACCACCGGCGGCAGCGACCCGCGCGGCGGCCAGCAACGGCCCGGGCTGCGCGGCCTCTCCGGCGTCCAGGCTCAGCACGGTGCACCGCACCTGGTCGTGCGGCGTGAGAGTCCGGGCGACCGCGAGGTGTTCGCGGAGCACCGCCCGCCGCCGGGCGGGTGACAGCCCCTCCCACAGCACCTCGGCGAACAACGGGTGCACGAACCGTGCGGTCTCGGCCGCCCAGACCGCGATCCCGTGGGCGACCAGGTGCTCGGTTCCGGCGAGGTGCCCGGCCTGCGCGATCTCGTCGTCGTGCGCCCGGCCGGTGGCGGCCAGGAAGCGGGCGGCGGCGACGGCGTCGTCGGGCAGGCCCGCCAGTCGCGTCGGCAGGAGACTGCGCAGCCCGGTGGGGACCGGCAGCGGCCCGACGGCGTGCCAGCCGACCGCCGACCGGTGCAACGCGCCGCAGCGTCGCGCGCCGTCGAGCAGTTGGGTGACGAACAGGGCGTTCCCGCCGGTCCGCCGCCACACGTCGTCGACGATCCCAGCGTCGACCGGGCCGTCGAGCAGCGCGTCGACCAGCTGCTCCGTGCACGTCCGGTCGAACGGCGCGATCGGCAGGAGCACGGTGTTCGACGACGCCGCGAGCTCGGCCACGGCGGGCGGCACCCGAGCGTCGGCGGTCCGGACGGTACCGACCAGGGTGCGACCGGCGTCGCGGGCGACCCGTACCGCGACGGCCAGGGAGACCTCGTCGCAGCCGTCCAGGTCGTCGACCGCGAGCACCGTGCCGACGGGGACCGCCCGGAGCACCTGGGCGACCATCTCCGGAAGTGACGTCGTCGCCGGGTCGACCAGGTGCGCCAGGGCCGCCAGCGGGACGTGTGACAGGCCCCGCGTGCCCCAGGCGCGGACGGCGGGAACGGCCGTGGACACGGCGTCGAGCAGGCGGGTCTTGCCCACGCCGGCCTCGCCGGTGACCAGGACCACGTCCGTCTGCGGATCGTGTACCGCAGCGAGGACGTCGCTGAACTCCCCGGCCCGGCCGATCATCGTCATGCCGGGATCATCTCCTCAGCCCTGTTGGTGGATGCAGCGTGCCGGCCGACGCCATCAGGCCTCCCGGGCACTCGTGAGCTGGACAGGTTCACCGGCGATCGACGGCCCGGGCCACCCGGAACCGGGTTGCGGCCCCGCGTCGCGGCGGTTCGCCCGCTGTCCGGGCGTCGACCGCCATGCCGTGCGCGCCCGTGTGCAGGCGCGGCTGGACTCGTGGTGGTGGCGGCGGTGTGCTGTCTGCATTGTGGCTTCGACGAACCGGTACGCCAACAATGCGCCCCCATCGGAATCCCGACCGGGCCGAGCGGGTGACCACCGTGTCCGCCGCCCGGTCCACCCGCCGTTGCGCATTCCTGCCAGGTTCTGCCGCAATTCTGGACAAAGGAAGCGCCGCGCCGAATTGGCGGCATTGGCCCGGCATGCTCGATCTGCGCCCGCCAGGGAATCCGACGTTGGTCGGGCATCAACCGACAACGATATTATCGATTGCATTGAATTTCCCGACCTCGAAGGGGCGATTATGTCCACATTGGTTCGCGCGGTCGTCGCGGCTGCCGCCCTGGCATTCGTCGTCGTTGGTGCCCAGGCGGCGCTGGCGTCGGCGCCTTCCGGTGACGTGGTCGCGCTGTGCGCCCACGCACCCCGTGGCTGCCACAGCTGACCCACCCTGCTGCGGCCGTCGCCCAGCCTGCGACATCGGGGGCACCTCGCCTGAGGTGCCACCGTGGCGGTGGCGTTCTGTCGTGGGGCTGCAACGGCCGTGGACAGCTCGGCGACGGCACCGTGCAGGACCGACCCCGTGCCGGTGCAGGTCCTGGCACCCCGGAACTGACAGCTGCACGTGATCCTTTCCGGCATGCTCCGCGCCGACGCACCACCCGACCTGTCCCGGGCGGCGACCGACGATCCCCACGTCCGGGCGCTCCGGGCGCCCCGAACCGGTCCGAGCTCGGTCGACCGCCGCGAACGGCGAGCAGCAGTCGATTCCGTGCGGGCTGGATTGTGCCTTGGCGTAGATCACAGCGGGACGCTATGCTCCGCCACGATGAATCCTTCTCTCAGATTGGGGGCCCGGTTCGCGCAAGGTGAGTGCTGATGCGCTCCCTCGCCGCGAATGCGGATTCCCGCCTCTTTCTCTGGCGGCGTGTGCGCGAGTACGCCGTGCCGCCCTCCATGATCAAGGCCGCGACCGCTCGTCGCCTCGTCGGCGACTGGGCCGGGGCGTGCGCCGCCGCCCGCGTCGACGTCGACCTCGACCTGCGCGCCGTAGCCCGCCGACACGGCCGTGACCTGGCCGCCCGACTGCGGGCCGATCTCCGGCACCTCGCGCCGGACCTGCTGCGCTGGCACCTGCCGAGGATCGCTCCCGACGGGCTGCTGCGCCCGGGTCTGACCGTCTCGCTGACCAGCTACCGGCTGGCGGGACACGACGGCGTCGAGCCGGTGCACCTCGTGGCCCGGACCCCGCCGGCCTGGGCGGACGCGGGCCAACGGATCAGCCTGGCGCTGTGGGCCGGAGCCGGCGAAGCGGGCAACTGCCCGCATCCGCATCCGCATCCGCGTCCCGACCGTCGGTTCCGCCTCGACCTGCACCGTCACCTCTGGGACGTACGCAGAGCCGACGAGCTACCGAGCCGGTCGGGTGCCCAGCGGTCACCCTCCGACACCACCACCGTGATGCGACCTGATCAGCCCTGGGACGCGTTGCGGGAATGCGGTTACGCGGTGCACCGGTGGGCGGCCGAAGCGGCGATGCTGCTCCACGCCGAAGGCCGTACCGGCGGGGCCGTGACGGTGCGCCTCGGCCCTCGACGTCGTCTGCTACTGCACGTCGCTCCGGCAGGGACGGACCTGCGGGCGCCCGGGGCACGGATCACCGGGGCGTCACGGGCCGGTCGGGTCGCCGGGCTGCCGGTGCTGCCCGACGCGGCGACCTGGACGGCACCCGACCCGGAGTTGCTGCGTCGCGGGCTGATCGAGGTCGACCGGCTCCACCCGCTGGTGGCCGCGGCGCTTGCGCCCGACCACCCGGTGGCCGCCGCGTCCGCGTCGCCGGTCCCGGCAGCAGCGCCACGTCTCGTGGCCTGCCGGGGAGCCTGGCACCGCATCGGCCTGGTGGACGGTGAGCTTGCACCCCTCGACCACGACCCGGCGGAACTCCACCGGGAGGAGCTGCTGGCCGCGCTGACCGGCACCCCGCTGCCCTGCCTGCGGGCGGTCGACGAAACGCACCGCCGGCCGGAGTGCCTTCCCGACATCCGCGCCCGCCTGGACCACGGCGACACCGCCGGGGCGCTGGCCACCGTCGAGGCCCTGCTCGGACCCGAGGCGCTCCTGCGCAGCGGGGAGCTGCGTGAGGAACTGCACGACGCCGCGCTGCGCCGCATCACCTACGGGCTGTTCCGCGCCGGGCTGGTCGACCAGGGACCTGCTCCCTGCTCCCGGGACCGGCAGCGCAAGCGTGACCGCCGCTCCCACCCACGCCACACGACCGCCCGCTGACCGCGGGACCTCGCCCCCTCGCCCGGCTCCGGGCCGGCCAACACGATCTCAGGTGATCTCCGATGCCCTTCCCGCGTACCCCGATCGACACCGCCCCGCAGCTCGACGTCGCCGCCGGCCTGGTGGCGCTGCTGTGCGACACCACCACCGAGACCCGCTGCGACCCCCAGTTGGAGGCACTGACCCTGGCCGTGGCCGCCGACCTGCCGGTGCTGCTCTGGGGAGAGCCGGGAATCGGCAAGACCGCCGCCCTCACCCAGCTCGCCACCGCACTGGACCTGCCGCTCACGACGGTGATCGCCAGCGTCCACGAGCCCTCCGACTTCGCGGGGCTGCCGGTCGTCGGCGACGATCCGGCGACCCAGGGTGTCCCGATGGCACCGCCGGACTGGGCCGTGCGCCTGGTACGCGCCGGTCGCGGACTGCTGTTCCTGGACGAACTGTCGACCGCCCCACCCGCCGTGCAGGCCGCCCTGCTCCGCCTCGTGCTCGAGCGGCAGATCGGCAGCCTGCGCCTACCGGCCGGGGTCCGGATCGTGGCCGCCGCCAATCCACGATCCTCGGCCGCCGACGGCTGGGAGCTGAGCCCACCGCTGGCCAACCGCTTCGTCCATCTGCAGTGGACCTACGACCACGACGTCGTCGTACGCGGCCTGGGCGGGACCTGGCCCCGGGCGGTGCTGCCCCGGCTCGACCCGCAGCGGCTGCCGGACGCCGTCGCCTTCGCCCGTCGCGCGGTGTGCGTGCTCCTGGCGGCCCGCCCGGCGCTGGTGCACCGGCTCCCGACCAGTGAGGCCGGTCGTGGCGGCCCGTGGCCGTCGCCCCGCAGCTGGGAGATGACCCTTCGCCTGATCGCTTTCGCCACCGCCGCCGACACCTCCCGGGAGGTCCTGTCGATGCTGGTCAGGGGCACCGTGGGCGACGGCCCGGGACTGGAGCTGCTGGCCAGCCTGGACCGGATGGATCTTCCTGACCCCGAGGTGCTGCTGGCCGACCCGGGGGCCGCCGTCCTGCCCGAGCGCGGCGACCTGCGCCAGGCCGTGCTGGACGGTGTGGTGGAGGCGGTCCGCCGGCACCCTGAGCGGTCCCGTTGGGAGGCGGCCTGGACGCTGCTGGCCCAGGCGCTGGAGACGGGGGCTGCGGACCTGGTGGTCGTCCCCGCGTCCACCCTCGCCCGGCTGCGCCGCGAGGACTGGGAGGTGCCCGCATCGATCGAGCGGCTCACCGGGGTGGTGGCCCTGTCCCGTCGGGCCGACCAGGTGGCGGCCCGGGTCGCGGGGGTCGGCCGGTGACACCCGGACAGGTCGGCACGCTCGACCGGGACAAGCTCCTCACCGCCCGGCTGCACGCTGTCCGGGTTCGGCCCTACCTGGCGGTGGCGCTGTTCGCCCTGCACGTCGTCGAGTCCCGGCGCGTGCCGACGATGGCGGTGGACCGGCACTGGCGATGTTACGTCTCGCCGGTGTTCGTGGACCGCACCCCGGTGGAGGAACTCGCCGGAGTGTGGGTGCACGAGGTGTCGCACCTGCTCCGTGACCACCACGGGCGCAGCGACCGGGTCGCGCGGGAACGCGGGCTGACCGGGCCGGGGGAGCGGCTGCGGATGAACATCGCCGCGGACTGCGAGATCAATGACGATGTCTTCGGCGACGGGCTGGCCCGCCCCGAGGGCGCCGTCGGACCCGGCGACCTGCTGCTGCCCGAGGGGCAGCTGATGGAGGACTATCTGCGGCAGTTCCGGCTCGGACCGCGTACCCAGCAGTTGGCATGGCTCGACTGCGGCAGCGGCGCCGACGGCCGGCAGCGGGAATGGGACCTCGGACCCGACGGCGCGCACGCACTCAGCCCACAGGAACGCGACGTGGTGCGGTTCCGGGTGGCGCAAGGCATCACCGCCCGACCGGGAAACCTGCCCCGGAGTTGGCGACGGTGGGCGGAGCAGGCGTTCCATCCACCGCAGCCGTGGCGGGAGCTGCTCGCAGCCGCGGTCCGCTCGGTGGTCACCGCGCCCGGTGTCGGTGAGGACTACACCTACGGTCGACAGTCGAGGCGTTCGGCAGGGGTACCCGGCGTCGTCCTACCGGCGCTGCGGCGCAGACCCCCACGGGTTTGCGTCGTCATCGACACCTCCGGCTCGGTCAGCGACGCCGAACTGGGCAGCGCGCTGCTCGAGGTGGCCGCGATCGCCCGGGCCGTCGGCGGTCGGCGCGACCTGGTCACCGTGCTGCCGTGCGACGCGGCGGCCGAGGTCGTACGCCCACTGTGCCGCATCGAGGACATCCCGCTGCTCGGCGGTGGCGGTACGGATCTGCGCGCGGGTTTCGCCCGTGCGCTGCGGGACAGGCCGTGCCCCGACGTCGTCGTCGTGTTGACCGACGGGCAGACACCCTGGCCGTCCTCGCGGCCGCCCTGCCGCACCGTGGTCGGGTTGTTTCCCCGGGCCACCGGGTGGAGCGAGGACGATCCTGACTACGTGCCGGACTCGCCACCCGAGTGGGCGCGCGTGGTCACCATCGGGTCTGCTCCTGCCGGTTGGTGAACCCCCAGCCAGGTCAAAGGGGTAACGGGGCTCCGGCGGGCGGCGTCGAGGGTGACGTCAGGCGGTCGGGCGCAGCTCGTCGAGGAGCTGCTCCACGCGGGCGCGGATGTCGTCGCGGATCGGCCGGACGGCCTCGACGCCCTTGCCGGCCGGGTCGTCGAGCTTCCAGTCCTCGTACCGCTTGCCGGGGAAGACCGGGCAGGCGTCGCCGCAGCCCATGGTGACGATCACGTCCGAGGACTCGGCGGTGGCGTACTCGAGGAGTTTGGGGGTCTGGTCGGTGATGTCGATGCCGACCTCCCGCATCGCCTCGACGGCGGCGGGGTTGACGGTCGCGGCGGGTGCGGAGCCGGCGGAGCGGACCTCGACGGTGTCGCCGGCGAGGTGGCGCAGCCAGCCGGCGGCCATCTGGGAACGGCCGGCGTTGTGGACGCAGACGAACAGGACGCTGGGCTTGTCACTCATGGGGTGCCTTCCAGGCGGTACGGGTCGCGGGTCCGGTTGACCAGCACGTCGTTGAGCTGGACGAACGGGTGAGGGTCGGGGGTGTCGTTGCGGTCGGGCGTCGGGGGCCCGGGTCGTGGCGGCGGTCGAACAGCCTGGGCGGGAGTTCGGCCGCGCCGGTGCCGTGCGGGCGCCGCGTCACGAGCGGTGGTTGACGGTGGCGTCCGCGTCGGTGGGGACGACGACCTGGTAGGCGGCGGCACCGGCATCGGGATAGAGGGCGGCGAGCAGGCCGACACCGACGGCGAGGCCGACGAGCTGGGCCACGACGAAGCCGGGCACGGAGGTGGGGGCGATGCCGGCGAAGGTGTCGGTGAACGCCCGGCCGATCGTCACGGCGGGGTTGGCGAACGAGGTCGACGAGGTGAACCAGTAGGCGGCGCCGATGTAGGCGCCGACGGCGGCGGGAGCGACGGCGGCGCGGCCGGACCGGGCGAGGGCGAAGATCAGCAGGATCAGGCCGGTCGTGGCGACGACCTCGCCGAGCCACAGGTGGGCGGCGGCGCGGTCCCTGCCGGAGAGGTCGACGGCGGCGAGGTCGAACATCAGGTTCGCCAGCACCGACCCGGCGATCGCGCCGAGCACCTGCGCCCCCACGTACCCGCCGAGGTCGCGGGCGGTGAGGCCGGTGCCGGCGCGGCGACCGAGGAACCAATCGGCGGCGGAGACGACCGGGTTGAAGTGCGCGCCGGAGACCGGCCCGAACATGAGGATCAGCGCGGCGAGCGCGAACGCGGTGGCGATCGAGTTCTCCAGCAGCTGCAGGCCGACGTCGTCCGGGGAGAGGGTGGCGGCCATGATGCCGGAGCCGACCACGGCGGTGACCAGTGCGGCGGTGCCGGTGAACTCGGCCAGCAGGCGCCGCCACAGGGTGGGGGTCATCGGTCTGTTGTCTCCCATGGTGTTGCTGTCCCGGATGCTCGGGCAGGGTGGTTGTCGGTCGGTGGGGGCGTGCAGGTCGTCGGGGTGACGGCGGGGGCGACCCGGTCGACGCGGGCGGCGAGGTCGGCGAACGCGGCCTCGAACGCCTCGTCGGTGTCGACGCGGACCGGGTCGGGCACCGACCAGTGCAGGCGGGGGCGGACGGGTCCGGTGAGGTCTTCGTGGGCGTTGTCGCACACGGCGATGAGCAGGTCGTCGTCGCGGACGACGTCGGTGACGTGGGCGGTGGCGGTGGGGTCCAGACGCAGCCCGTGCCGGCCGGCGACGGCCACGGCGCGCGGATGCACCCGGGAGGCCGGTTGCGTGCCGGCGGACGCGGCCGGGCTGTGGGTGCGGTCGTGCCAGAGCGCGGCGGCGAGCTGGGAGCGGGCGGAGTTGCGGGTGCAGACGAACACCACCCGGCCGACGCCGGTCAGCGGCGGCGGGGCGAGCACGGCGAGGGCTTCCGGCCGCAGCCGCAGGTAGGTGCGCCGCCTGTCGCCCTCGGAGCGGCCCTTGACCACCAGGCCGGCGTCGGTGAGGACCTTGACGTGGTGGGCGACGAGGTTGGTGGGTAGGCCGAGGGTGTGGGCGATCTCCCCGGGCGCGGCGTCGCCCAGGGTGAGCGCGTCCACGATCGCCAACCGCGCCGGGTCCCCGAGCGCGGCATGGATTCGCGCCCGCCCCGCCAGAGAATCAAGCTCAACGTTCATTGACTCAACCATAGCTGAGCTATCGGAGGTGGGTAAAGAGTGGTCCCCGGGACGTGGCCGTCCGGGTGCCGCATGCCGGGCATCGGCTGACCGGAGCGTCCGGCCTGCCCGCCTGAACCCGCCCGACAGGGCGGGCGCGTTGCTACGAGCCGGCGGGCTCGACGCGGAGCAGGGACGCCAACTGGCGCAGGACGCCGGGCCGGGCCCGGTAGTAGACCCAGGTGCCGCGCCGTTCGGCGTCGACCAGGCCGGCCTCGCGCAGCGTCCGCAGGTGGTGGGAGATCGTCGGGCCGGTCAGGTCGAACGCCGGCGTGAGGTCGCAGACGCACGCCTCTCCGCCCTCGGCGGAGGCGATCATCGACATCAACTGCAGGCGAACCGGGTCGCCGAGCGCCTTGAACGCCGCCGCGAGAGCCCCGGCCGCCTCCGCGGGCACCCGCCGCTGCGCAAGCGGCGCACAGCACGAGGTCGCCGCGTTCAGGTCGATGGCGACGAGCGACGCCGGCTGCTTAGACATGCCTCTAGGTTGACATCCTTCTAATCACCGTGCAACTCTCTGATTTGACGGACGTCGAGACAGAATCGGGTGGGGACGCATGATCATGACGGCTGGCGGCAGTGGCGACCCCACCGGCCCGGCGGGGCGCGCGGGCGTCACCGTACGGCCGATGACCGCCGCCGACGCCGATGCGGTCCTGGCGATCTACCAGGCCGGGCTCGACGCGGGAAACGCCAGCTTCGAGACCACGGCACCACCCTGGGCGGACTTCGACGCCGCGCGGCTGCCCGCGCACCGCTTCGTGGCCGTGGCTGACGGCGTCGTCGTCGGCTGGATCGCGGCGTCGCCGACCTCCGCCCGGGTCGTCTACGCCGGGGTCGTCGAACACTCCGTCTACGTGCACCCCGCAGCCCGGGGGCGCGGCGCCGGCCGGCTGCTGCTCGACGCGCTCGTCGCCTCCACCGAGGCCGCCGGGATCTGGACCATCCAGTCCGGTGTCTTTCCCGAGAACACCGCCAGCCTGGCCCTGCACGAGCGGGCCGGCTTCCGGGTCGTCGGCGTCCGCGAACGCGTCGGCCGCCACCACGGCCGGTGGCGCGACGTGGTCCTGATCGAGCGCCGCAGCACCACCGTCGCCTGACCCGTTTCCGGCCCCGGACACCCGGGCCCGCACACCTTTCTGATTCGACCATTATCGATGCAGCGGAGTTGCCTGATGAGCACCCTGGACACCCTTCCGGTCGTGGTGATCGGCGCCGGCCCCGTCGGCCTGGCCGCCGCCGCCCACCTGCACGAGCGCGGCCTGCCGTTCCTCGTACTCGAAGCCGGTGACACCGTCGGCGCGGCGGTGCGCCAGTGGGGCCACGTGCGGATCTTCTCCCCCTGGCGGTACGACATCGACCCCGCCGCCCGGCGGCTGCTCGACGACGCCGGCTGGGTCGCCCCCGACCTCGACGCCCTGCCCACCGGCACCGAACTGGCCACCGACTACCTCCAGCCCCTCGCCGAGCTGCCGCAGCTCAAGCCGCACCTGCGCTACGACGCCCGGGTCGAGGCGATCAGCCGGCTCGGCCTGGACCGGCTGCGCACCGCCGGCCGCGACACCACGCCCTTCCTCATCCGTCTCGCCGACGGCCAGGAGGTGCTCGCCCGCGCGGTCATCGACGCCTCCGGCACCTGGGGCACCCCGAACGTCCTCGGCGCGTCCGGCCTGCCCGCCCGCGGTGAGACCGACGCCGCCGCATACCTGGAACATGCCCTGCCCGACGTGCTCGGCACCGACCGCGACCGGTTCGCCGGCCGGCACACCCTCGTCGTCGGCGCCGGTCACTCCGCCGCCAACACCCTGCTCTCCCTGGCCGAACTCGCCGCCGAGCAACCGGGCACCGAGGTGACCTGGGCGATCCGCACCACCTCACCGGCGCGCACCTACGGCGGCGGCGACGCCGACGCCCTTCCCGCCCGCGGGGCGCTGGGCTCCCGGCTGCGGGCGCATGTCGACGCCGGCCGGATCCGGTTGCTCACCGGCTTCTCCGTGCACGCCCTCACCCCCGCCGACGGCCGGGTGACCGTCGTGGTGCGCCACCGCGACGGCAGCGAGGAGATGGTCACCGTGGACCGCATCGTCGCCGCCACCGGCTTCCGCCCCGACCACACCATCGCCGCCGAACTGCGCCTGGACCTCGACCCGGTCATGGGCGCCACCCGCGCCCTCGCCCCGCTCATCGACCCCAACGAGCACTCCTGCGGCACCGTCCCCCCGCACGGCGTCGACGAACTCGCCCACCCCGAGGCCGGCTACTACGCCGTCGGCATGAAGTCCTACGGCCGCGCGCCGACGTTCCTGATGGCGACCGGCTACGAGCAGGTCCGCTCCGTCGTCGCCGCCCTCGCCGGCGACTGGACCGCCGCCCGCGACGTCCAGCTCGACCTCCCCGAAACCGGCGTGTGCAACAGCAACCCCGACGACTCCGCCACCGGCGACAGCTGCTGCGGACCCGAACCGGTGGGACGCGGGTTGGCCACCGGCACCACCGGCGGGCTGCTGACCGCGCCGCTGAGCCTCGTCACCCTCGACGCCGCCCCCGCCGACCCGCAGGCCGGCTGCTGCGGCAGCTGAAGCCCACCCCCACGACGGTGCCCGCCGATCCCCACGGCGGGCACCGTCGTGGGGGTGGATCGCCGCCCCTCGCGTGTCTGTCCGTAACGGGCTTCGCAGGGGTGCCGCACCGCCACCGTCGCGCCTGTGTGCTGTCGATGACACCACCGGCCATGACGGTGTCCCGGCCTCAACCGGTCGAACCACCGTGGTGGTCGAGTCTGTCGTGGAGCGTGTCGGCGAAGCCTTCGGCCATGGCGAGTTGGTCGCGCAGCGCGGTGACGCGGGCGGTGGCGGCGGTGTGGAACATGCCGAGCCGGTCGAGCAGGTCGGCGCGGTCGTTGCCGGTGGCGGAGTCGAGGGCGTCGAGGACGGCGAGCAGCTCGCGCATCTCGTCGAGGCTGAAGCCGAGGGGTTTCATCCGTTTGACCACGGCGAGGCGGCCGAGGTCGGGTTCGGTGTAGAGGCGGAAGCCGCCCTCGCTGCGGGCGGAGGGCACGATCAGGCCGGCCTCCTCGTAGTGGCGGATGGTCCGGATGCTCAGCCCGACCCGCTCTGCTGCCTCGCCGATCTGCATGAGGCGGCCGGTGGCCGGGCCGCAGGGGTGCTGCGGCCCGGTGTTCCGGCTGGTGGCGGCCATCAGTGGCCGACGCCGAGTTGCCCGGCGAGTGTGTCGTGGATGCGGGCGCTGGGCTTGTTGAGTTCGATGATCTCGACGGTCTTGCCCCGGGTGGCGTACTTGGTGGTGATGGCGTCGAGGGCGGCGACGGAGGAGGCGTCCCAGACGTGGGCGTGGGTCATGTCGATGACCACGGTGTCGGGGTCGTTCGCGTAGTCGAACCGGCCGACGAGGTCGTTGCTGGAGGCGAAGAACAGCTCCCCGTGGACAAAGTAGACCCGGGTGGTGCCGTCGGGGTCGAGGACGCTGGTGACCTCGACCAGGTGGGCGACCCGGCGGGCGAAGATCACCATGGCGGTGAGGACACCGACGACGACGCCGATGGCCAGGTTGTGGGTGGCCAGGGTGGTGACCACGGTGGCCAGCATGACGGTCGTCTCGCCGTACGGCATCCGCTTGAGCGTCCTCGGCGCGACGGAGTGCCAGTCGAAGGTCGACACCGCCACGATGATCATCACCGCGACGAGGGCGGCCATCGGGATGACGGCGACCACGTCGCCGAGCGCGACGACGAGAACGAGCAGGAACACGCCGGCCAGGAAGGTCGACAACCGGGTCCGGGCACCGGACGCCTTCACGTTGATCATTGTCTGGCCGATCATGGCGCAGCCGCCCATGCCACCGAAGAAGCCGGTGACGATGTTGGCCACACCCTGGCCCCAGGACTCGCGGGTCTTGTTGGAGTGCGTGTCGGTGATGTCGTCGACCAGTTTGGCGGTCATCAGCGACTCCATCAGCCCGACCAGCGCGATGCCCAGGGCGTAGGGGGCGATCAGGGTGAGGGTGTCCATGGTCCAGGGGATCTGCGGCAGGCCGAGGGTGGGCAGGCTGTCCGGCAGGGCACCCTCGTCGCCGACGGTCGGCACCGCGATGCTGGCGACGACGGTTGTCAGGGTCAGCACCACGATGGCGACCAGCGGCGCCGGGACGGCGCGGGTGAGCCGGGGCAACCCGACCATGATCGCCAGCGCGACGGCGACGAGGGGATAGACCAGCCACGGTACGCCGAGCAGGTGCGGAACCTGGGCGGCGAAGATCAGGATCGCCAGGGCGTTGACGAAACCCACCATGACGCTGCGCGGGATGAACCGCATCAGCTTCGCCACCCCGAGCACCGCCAGCAGGATCTGGATCGCGCCGCCGAGGATCACCGCCGCGATCAGGTGGTCCAGCCCGTGCTCCTTCGCCAGCGGCGCGACCACGAGGGCGATCGCGCCGGTCGCGGCGGAGATCATCGCCGGCCGGCCACCGCAGATCGCGATCGTGACCGCCATCGTGAATGACGCGAACAGCCCCACCCGGGGGTCGACCCCGGCCAGGATCGAGAAGGAGATCGCCTCCGGGATCAACGCGAGGGCGACGACCAGTCCGGCGAGGACCTCGGTGCGGAACACCTTCGGCGACAGCCAGGACGGACGGGACAGACGCGGCCGGACGACCGCGGACAGCACAGAAGACATACAGCCATTTCCACTCGGGCGTCTCGCGGACGCGCGCAACCCCAGCGCCGGGGCGCAGCCCGTTCACCGATCAGCGACAGCCGGATCGGCCACCGAACCTACTCTCTCGTCAGGGGAGAGTTGGTCGAACGTGGTGGTCGTCACCCGGATCGCGGTCGTGCTGCCCGACCCCACCGGTGGCGGACGGCGGGCGCGGGGAGCCCCGGTGGGGCCGGCCCGAAAGATCGGTACCGGCCCCACCGGGGTGGGTCTCCGGCGTCCGGGCCTAGCTGGTGGTGCAGGTGATGCTGGCCGGCGGGTTGTTGCTGCCGTTCCAGGTCGCGGTGAAACCGAACGTGGTGGAGGCGCCCGCGGCGAGCGCGCCGTTGTAGGCGACGTTGGAGACCGTCACGTTCGCCCCGCTCTGGGTGTGGCTGCCGTTCCAGATCTGGTTGATCACCTGGCCGTTGGGGAAGGTCCAGGACACCTTCCACCCGTTGATCGGCGTCGCCCCGGCGGTGACGGTGACGTCGGCCTGGAAGCCACCGGACCAGGAGTTGGTAATGGTGTACTTCGCCGTCGCCTGGCCTGCCGGCGGCGCGGTGGTGCCGGTCGGCGTCGGGGTCGGCGTCGCGGTGGGGGTGGGAGGCGGCGTCGCGGTGGGGGTCGCGCCGACGAAGGTCAGCTTGACCACGTACGCGAGTGCACTGTACGGCGCGTTCGCCGACGGCATGGTGATGCGCAGGCCGGACCCGTCCTGGGTGGGCCGGGGCAGGTTGATGTACGTGCCGGCGGTGGAGCCGAGCAGTTGCACGCCGGTCAGGTTGCCCAGGTTCACCCGGCCCGACGTCATCGTCGAGATGGTCAGGGTGCTGCCCGGCCAGCCCAGCACCGTCGCGTACAGGACGGTGTTGTTCTTGTTGCGGGTGAACCGGATGTCCCGGTTGGTGCCCGCGCGTGGCGTGACGAACGAGCCGCCGCCCATCTGGGTGGGGCCCTCGCCGTAGACGGACCAGGCCCGGGTGCCGTAGATCGATTCGCCGAACCGCTTGAGGTGGTCGCCGATACCCCGCAGGATCGTCTGTTGCCCGGACGGGATGACGCCGTCGGCCGTCGGCGCGACGTTGAGGACCATGGTGCCGTTCTTGCTGACCCGGTCGATCAACGCGTGCAGCAGGGCGGTGGTCGAGTAGTAGCCGATGCCCTGGGTGTAGCACCAACTGCTGCTGGAGACGCTGTCGTCGGTGAGCCAGTAGGGGGACTGGATGCCCGCCGGGCCACCGCGCTCGAAGTCGTAGACCTCACCGCGGTTGTTGAACCCGTCCTTGTAGGTGACCACCACGTCCCGGTTCCACGCGACAGCCTTGTTGTAGTAGTACGCCAGGAAGTCCAGTCGCCGTGCCTCGTCGATCCGGCCCAGGTAGAGGTCCTGCCAGATGAGGTCGGGCTGGTAGCCGTCGATGACCTCCCGCAGCTTGTCGGTCCACAGTTGCTGCTCGGTGGCGTTGTCGAGCTGACCGTAGAGCTTGCGCAGGGTGGTGCTGGACTGCTGCGGCACGTACTGGTAGTAGCCGCCGAAGTTCCACTGGTGGTGCAGCGAGACGAACAGCTTGAGACCCTTGGCGCGGATGGCGTCGGCGTGCAGCCGCAGCAGGTCCAGCTTCGGGCCGGTGGCCACGGAGTTCCATTCGTTGACCCTGCTGTTCCACATCGAGTAGCCGTCGTGGTGTTCGGCCACCGGACCGGCGAACTTCGCCCCGGCGTCGACGAACAACTGGGCCCACTCGTTGGGGTCCCAGTTGCCACCGGCGGACTTGAGCTTCGGCGCGAACTGCACCCAGTTGCCCGCCTTGTCGCGGGCCCCGTTGATGAAGTTGTGGTACGGCCAGGCCGCCGGATCGCCGTACACGCTCTTGTGATGGTTGTTCTCGTACGAGCCGTTGTTGTACATGTTGCGCGGGTACCACTCGTTGCCGAACGCGGGGACGGCGAACGCCCCCCAGTGGTAGTAGATGCCGAACTTGCCGTCCTGGAACCACTCGGCGGCCGGTGGGTGCTGGTCGACAGACGCCCAGGTAGGCGTGTAGCTCTGCGGGCCGGCGGTGGCCAGGGCGTTACGGGCGCCGAGTAGACCGGTCGCGGCGATGACGCCCGTGGCGCCACCTGCGACGAGCAGGCCGCGGCGGGTCAGCCGCAGGGATGACGAGGACATGAGGGGTCTCCTTGGGGGACGGTGGTGGTGTGGCGGAGACCAGGTCACCGGTAGCCGGCGGCGACGATGTTGGCCTGGACGGCGTTCTCCGTGGCGTCGGTGGGGTAGCCGGCGGTCATCACGCCCTCGTAGAAGGTGCCGGCGGCGCCGTGGCTGTTGTCGCCGCCGATGCCGAGGATGATCGCGCCTTCCTTCTTCATCGGGTTGTAGCCCGCGACGTTGGGCCGTGCGCCGTTGTAGAAGGTCGACAGGTTGCCGGACTGGGCGTTGCCGCCCCGGATGGCCCAGTGGTTGGGCTCGCCCTTGATGATCGCGGTGAGGTAGCGGTGGCTGATGCTGGGGTCGTTGGCGTTGTACTTCTGGTTGACCCCGGAGAAGAGGCCGTTCTCCAGGTCGGCCATGATCCAGGGGCCGTTGCCGGCGCCGTAGCCCCAGACCTTGTTGTTGCCGAAGTAGATGGCCTCCATGGTGCCGTTGCCGTTGTCCCGGCTGTTGGTCTCGGCATTGCCGTAGTCGAAGCAGCAGCCGCCGTTGTAGTGGGTGCCGTCGAGGATGGCGTACATGCCTTCCGGCTGGTCGCCCTTGGCGATGCCGTTGGTGGTGTTGTTCCGGTAGCCGGTGCCCGGGGCGACGAACACCCCGTACGCCTTCTGGCCGTTGAGCGTGGTGGGGGCGGCGGTGGCGTTGGCGAGGTTGTCGTATCCGCCGGGCGCGGGGCCGGGGAAGCCGCCGGGGGGTGCCTGGGTGAGGTGGTTACCGCGGCCGCTCTGGTCGTAGATGATGGTGATCAGGCAGGTGGTGTTGGCGCAGAAGGTGTCCTGGGCGGCGGCGTTGGCGACTCCGCCGGCGGTCAGCGGGGTGATGGTGCGGGTGGTGTTGTCCGAGGCCCGGCGGACCTGGTAGAGGTTGCCGGTGTACGCGGCGTACAGGGCCCGGGTGGTGCTGTGCGCGGCCACGCAGGGGGTGTTGCCGGCGGCGTAGAGGTCACAGGGCAGCCGGGTGCCAGGCGGCGGCGTGGTGGGCGGAGGAGTGGTCGGCGGCGGGGTGGTGGGTGGCGGCGTCGTGGGTGGCGGGGTGGTCGGGGTGACACCGCCGGTGCAGGTCGTGCCGTTCAGCGTGAACGTGGTGGGTGCCGGGTTGCTGCCGGTCGCTGCGCCGTTGAAGCCGAACGAGGTGCTGCCTCCGGTGGGGATGCTGCCGTTGTAGGACACGTTGGTGACGGTGACCTGGCCGCCCGACTGGGTGTAGGAGCCGTTCCAGAGCTGGGTGACGGTCTGGCCGGCGTCGAAGCTCCAGGTGAGCCGCCAACTGGTGACCGGGTCACCCAGGTTGGTGATGGTGACGCCCGCGCCGAAGCCGCCGGGCCACTGTGAACTGACCGTGTAGGTGACCTGGCAGCCGGCGGCCGCCGCGGACGCCTGCGGCGTCCCGACCGTGCCGCTGCCGATCAGCACCAGCGTGGCCAGGGCCGCGACCGGCCCCGACGCTCGACGCCAGACGGTGCCACGTTTCATGGAGTCCTCCAGATGTGGACGAGAGTTCACGGGCCCGCTCGGGTGGGCCCATTCGTTACGCCGCCTGTCGGGCCCGAACTCCGGCAGACGGGAGGTGACGGTGCGGCCCGGTGAGTCCGTTGGCCGGTGCCGTCGGGGCTGGTGGCCCGGACGCCGGGGCGCTGACCAGCCGAATCGGCGGCAGAGGGTGGGATCCAGCTGCTGCACTGAGGAGCAAGTTAACGTTCACATCAGAGCGTGTCAATGGTTGTGTCGACAGTGCTCCATCCCCGCCCCGGTTGCCTGAGGTGGCCTGCGACGGCTTCCTCACCAGGGGAAATAGCGGGGGATCGGTGTTGGGTCCGCGAGTCGATCAGGTGAAGTCGACAGGTGTTGCGGGCGATGAGGGTGGCGTGTCGGCGGTGGCTCGGACGGGCGAATCCGGCTCATCGGGGTGCCCGACGCGCTCCGGGGTGGGCCAGGAGGGCCTCTGCGGGCCGGTTTGTCGCCGTCGGGCAGCTCCGGAGCGCTCTGGCATCCCGCGTTAATCCGAAACTGTTAACGTAAACATCCACCAGGCGGCTGGCTGGCCCGCAGGCGGGCTCGGTCACATATCAGCAGGTGAAGCTGCATGGCGACGTCTCCGGCGATGCGTGTTCTGCGGCGGTCGTGGTCGAAGATCGAGGGTTTAGAAGTTTCGAGAAATCTGGTGTCACATCTTGACGAACGGCATCTCCATCCACGAGAGTCCATATAGGCGGCACCGCGTGCGATCGGCGGCTGACGAGTCAGCAAAGATACAGGTGAAGGTATTCGGGCAGCACCTGTTAACGCTCTCACGATGGCCGGTCACCGCAGGGTGTCCGCCAGCCGGGCTGCTGACGATTGGCGACGTCGACCGCCACGTCCAGCTCTTCCGTCGAGGAGCCGGGCTCGCAGTCGACCTCATCCTTGCTTCATGCCGCCCACCCCGCACCCGACGCGTCCACGCCGCGCCGGCGTCACCCGCGTCCGACGCCGCGCACGACGACGCCCGAGCAGACCGACACCAGGAGCCATCTCATGACCCGACGTTCGTCCATCGCCGGCGCGCTGGCTACCGCGGCGGTACTCGTCGCGGCGCTGGCCGGTGCCGCACTGACCGGGAGCCCCGGCACCGCGTCCGCCGCCGAGGTCGGCCCGCTGGCCGCGACAGCAGGCTGCGGCAAGGCCCCCACCCTGGGCAACGGCACCTACACCATCTCCAGCGGTGGCAAGAACCGCAGCTTCATCCTGAAGCTGCCCGACGGCTACGACCGCAACCGCCAGTACCGGCTGGTGTTCGGATTCCACTGGTGGGGCGGCACCGCCGTCGACGTCGCGACCGGTCAGACGGTGCAGCGCGACGTCTGGGCCTACTACGGCCTGCTGCGGCTGTCGAACAACAGCACGATCTTCGTGGCGCCGCAGGGCATCGGCAACGGCTGGGCCAACACCGGCGGTGAGGACGTCACCTTCGTCGACGACATGCTCCGCCGGATCGAGGGCGACCTGTGCGTCGACACGACGCAGCGCTTCTCCGTCGGGTTCAGCTACGGCGGTGGGATGAGCTACGCCCTGGCCTGTGCCCGGCCGAACGTCTTCCGGGCCGTCGCCGTCCAGTCCTCGCCCGGCACGCTCAGCGGATGCAGCGGCGGCACCCAGCCGATCGCGTACCTCGGCGTGCACGGCATCGGTGACAACATCGCCAGCGGACGGGCGCTGCGGGACCGCTTCGTCCGCAACAACGGGTGCACGGCGGCGAGCCCGCCGGAGCCGAGGGCCGGCAGCCTGACCCACACGGTCTACAGCTACTCCGGTTGCCGGGCCGGCTACCCCGTGGTGTGGGCGGCCTTCGACGGTGGGCACATTGCCGCCCCGCAGGACGGTGCCGGCGGGGACAGCGGCACCCGTACCTGGGTCCCGGGCGAGGTGTGGCGGTTCTTCACCCAGTTCGCCGGCACCACGCCGACCACCCCACCCACCACGACTCCGCCGACCACGCCACCCACGACTCCGCCGACCAGTCCCGGGGCGGGCGGTTGCACGGCCAGCTACCAGACCGTCGGCCAGTGGCAGGGCGGCTTCCAGGGTGAGGTCACGGTGACCGCCGGCGCCCGCGCCATCACCGGCTGGCGGGTCAGTTGGACGCTCGCCGACGGGCAGAGCATCACCCAGCTCTGGGGTGGGCGCAACACCCCCTCCGGCAGTACCCAGAACGTCGGCAACGAGGCATGGAACGGCAACCTGGCCGCCAGCGCGTCCACGACGTTCGGCTTCACCGCGGGTGGCTCGGCGACGACGCCCGCCCTCACCTGCACCGCGACCTGAGAGACCATAGGCGCAGCTCCCGATGCCTGCCGCCCCCGGAGGAGGCAGCACAAGATCAGAAGTTTCGTTCTCGCCGCCGTGCTGGCGGGCACAGGTACGCCGGTGCGGGCTGCCGGGTCGACTACACGGTCACCAGTTCGTGGCCGGGTGGCTTCGGCCCGGCAGCCACCGTCACCAACCTCGGCGATCCGATCGACCCTCGGCGGTCGTACGCCGGGCATACGGTCACCCGGTCCGGAGCCCAGGTCACCGTCACCAACGTGAGCCACCTTCACGGCCGAGATCCGACCACGGTTCCCTATGCGATGTCGTCCTGCGTCGCCGGTATGTGGCGGCTTCGTGTCAGGCAGCGACGGTCCCGCATCGTCGCTGACCTGGTCGAACCCTAGTCGGAGGTTTCCCTATTTACGTCGACCGTTTCATCCACCCGTCGCGTCAGGAGCACCACATGACGCTGCTGCACCACGGAAACTGACTTACGGTGCTGTGGTGCAGGAATGCGAGGTTCAGCGGGCGATGCAGGCAGCCGCGTCGAGCGGCTCATCGCTCGGCCTGACCGTCCACAATGCTGCCGTCCTGCACAACTCGAACGCGCTCACCCTGAGGTTGGAGCCCTGCACCGTGCTCGCCCGGGTCGCACCGGCAGCGCACCAGTGCGCTCAGCTTGAGGTGGATGTTGCTCGGCGGTTGGCCGAGGTCGGGAGTCCGGTGGCCGCGTTGGAGTCGCCTGAGGTCTTTGTCCGGGGCGACTACGTGGTCACCTTCTGGACCTACTACGAACCGGCGACTACTCAGTCACTGTCGACGGCGGAGTATGTCGTCGCGCTCGAACGTCTGCATGCCGGGATGCGTAAGGTCGACCTGCCCGTCCCGCATTTCACGGACCGGGTTTCCGCGGCGCAGACGCTCGTGGCCGACCATGCCCGAACGCCGGAACTGGTCGACTCGGATCGGGTCTTCCTCGCCAGCACGTTGGACCGTATGCGACGCGCGGTCAGCGAGAGCGGCCGACCCGAGCAGCTTCTGCACGGTGAACCCCATCCGGGCAACCTGCTCTCGACCCGGACCGGTCCGCTCTTCATCGACTTCGAGACGTGTTGCCGGGGGCCGATCGAGTTCGACCTGGCCCACGCGCCCGACGACGTCGGTGACCACTACCCGGGCGTCGACCGCCGGCTGCTCCGAGATTGCCGGACCCTCATACTGGCGATGATCACCACGTGGCGCTGGGATCGCGAGGACCAGTTCCCCGACGGCCATCGACTCGGTGTCGAGTGGCTGAGCGAACTCCGGAAGGCAACAGCTCAGTCTGAATAGGTAAAGAGGGCGACCAGGGCGAAGTCGTTCGGGTTGGCCGAAAGCCGGGCGGCGGTGGATAGAACCCGACCACGACCGACAGCCGACGGGACACCGTCGAGGGCTGGTACCGGAGAACGTCTTGCAGCCAGCGCACGTACCGCTCGATATCCACCCGAGCTGCGGAGAGCGGGTCAAGGCCGTGGTCGCTGCACCAACGAAGGAAGACCCGCAGGTCGGACTCGGTGTGCATGCGACTCTGCCCACGGTAGCGGCCCGAGAAGGCCGGCACCGCGGCGCGCACGACAAGTCGATTGGCAGGTACGACACTGGAAGCCGAAGCAGGCGAGGTAGCCAGTTATCACCGTGCGTCATCACCAACGATGAACGCCAGCCCTCGCGGAGCGGCACTTCCGGGCGTCGTGGGACAGCATGGGTGACACAGAGCGTGACCGCCCCACAGGCGCGCGATCAGCTCACCGAAGAGTTGCGGGCTTCCGCGCAGCGGTCGCAGTTGTCGGCGCCGACTGTCGGCCCCAGTGGCCCGGATGGCGGGCGCAGGATCCGCCGTCCGAGGCGGGGGTTACGCTGGATAATCAACAATCCGACGATGAGGCAGCAAATGATCAATGTCCAGGAGTTCGCGCGACGGCTGAGTACTCTCGGAGCGGATGCGTTCACCAGCGACGACGTCGTGGACCTGGCGACCGAGGCCGATGTTCGCATCAGCGCAGACGTCGAGATCGACGCCACCCTGGCGCAGCGCTTGCTCGACCAGATCTCGCCCACCCTGCCGGTCACCGGGGCCCAGATCGCGGCGTCGCAATGGCCGCCACCGGAGTCTTCCCGTCCTGCAGCGCCTTCGGTGTTGTTCTCCAGCCCTGGTGCCGTCGACGGACCGGCCGATCAGCCGGCCCGACCCCGCAGTTCTGGGTCTGCGGGTAGCGGTCGGCGACCCGGCTCCCGACGAACTGGCAGGTGAAACTGCAGTCCCAGTTCCTTCAGTAACCGCCAGACTGCTCGCCGCAGCCGTCGACTACGACGCGAGCTGCGAACTTGACTCTCGCCGCCATCATCGGCTGAACTTCGTCCTCCTGTCCGGCTCCGTAGGCCCGGGCCGGCTCGTGGCACGATGCTCCCGGTAAGCATGCTGATCGCGGCATGTGCACGCATCGATTCAATGTGTGTCGGTGTGCGGTACCGGCCTCGCTGCGGTGTCGCGCACAGCTTCGGGCCCGTCGTGCTGCTCGACCTCGCCGCCGACGGAACCTGGATTCAGGTGGCGGACCTCCGCCGGCTGTTCCGGCCGCTGGCCGCGCACGCCGGGCCACCGCCGCCATCCGGGTTCTTGCGGTACGGGCGCTGAGCACCCAGGTCGATGGGCGCCAGTTGGAACTGAAGGCGGAGCACTCGCAGCGCATCGAGGACGGTGCCACGGTGCCGGTGAGCCGGCTCTTCAGCGCGCGCCCCGGCCAGCCCTGGGCCGGGATCACGGTACGCCTCGACCGCCGACCGCCGGGCGGCCTGGTCGGGGACCGGGCGCTCACGCTGAGCGTCGAGCTGCCGTACCCGCTCGCGGACGCCGGGCGGAGGGCGTGGAATGTGGTGGGGGCGTTCGGGTTCCAGCCGATCACGCTGGAGGGCACGGTGTCGCTGGACGCCGACGAGGCGGTGGTGCGCTGGCTGCCGACCGAGGTCACCCGCGCCGTCGTCGGTCAGCAGTTGTTCGCGGTGCTGGCTGAGCCGGTCCGCTGCCACCTCGTGCTCTGGCTACCCGCCGTCGGCGACGTGCCGGGGACCGACCTCCGGACCTGGTTCCGGCTCCGTGCGGGATGAATGACAGATCGGAGCAGGGTGATGCGGGGAGGCGATCGGCCAGCGTAACGTACGCTCGCCATCTATACAGCTCAAACTGGACTGCTTGGCGGGGCATTGCCCATTGTCCGCCTCTTTTTGAGAGGCGGATAAGTCTCGTCTTCCTTGGGTTCCGGCGACATTCTCAGTAGCTCGCTTGCATTCTTCTCTTTCATTCCTGAGTCCTGCCAGCACCTCGGATATGCCTGCGCCACCGCCCATCGGTGGCGGTCCATCAGAGCGAGGCGCTGCTTTCGTTCTTGCACTTCACGTAGGTCAAGTAGTCCCAGCAGGCTTCGCTGCAGGAGTTTCTTGGGCAGTAAGGCTTCGCCGCTTTCGTGAACTTTGAGCATACTTCGCTTCCTGCCCTCACTCGCGCCATTGATGTTACCGGACTGCAACGTCGCCCCGGGAAGATAGTTGAAGAAAGTTAACAGGGAGTTGATTGCCTCCTGTAGTACAATGCCTTCCATTTGGTGTCTCGACTCCGGCGGCTGCTTCTGGCTGATTTCCGCCAGCCGTGACCCGTGCCCCGCGAACTGCCTCCAGGCGATCGCGGCCAGGTCTTCTTTGTCTGAATTTATATGCCTCCTGAACAGCATTTCCAGCTGATCCGCGGCCGAGGCGATCTTCTGCAGTGCTGTGAAGGCTTCCCCTGCGGTCTTCGAAATGATTGTGGTGCGCACGAGGTCGATGTACACGATCCACGCCGTGGTATGCGCACCCATCCCTATCGCGCCAGGAAAGGGGGAAGGGCTTCGTCCGCTGGAGTCGAATCCAACGATCCGTCCGCTTGTGTCGATCCGTACCTGGGTGGTGAGCCGTTGACGGCGGCGGCCCTCAACCTGCTCCTTCGCCCGCATTGGCGCAGACTCGACAGGTGGGTTATTACAGTGCCTGGGCTGCTTGGTCGCTGGCCTCGCTGTTGGCTGCTCTTGGGTCTCCCTGAACCGTTCAGGTTTCCGGACCTCCCGGCGCCCGAGACCCGTCGGTGCACTCGGCGGCGTCCCGCCATTCTGCTCTATCTGCGCCACCAGCTCATTGCGGTAGGCGGAGCTTTTTCGTTCTTCATAGAATCCAGGACCCGTTCTTCTGTCCCAATCGGCGAGACGTTTACGGCAAGCCTTGAGGATTTTTTCGCGCTGCTCATCGATGGTTGGATCGATTGCTCGGATGATGATTTCTGGCAATTTCTCCGGCGTGGCGACGGCTCCGGGCCATGCTTTTCCAAGAGCATTCGGGTTATCCATTCTTATGGATAAAATGTGCTGCTGGACGATCATGAGTTTCAGATCTTCCGGGCGGATTCCTGCGCTGCCGGGCAAGATTTCTTCAAGGTCCCCCGTCATTGCGGTCAATATATATGCGAGTGCCTTGACGTCCAGCAGGCCGATGATGGCACGCTTCAGGTTGTCGGAGGGTGTAGGCTCACTGTTCCCCTCGCTGCGCCGCAGCGTCTCATGGTGCTCGCCCTCGGCGTTCCCCTTCCCGCTATCGCTCTGTGCAACTGCTTTTACATTGATCACTGTGAGTGGTATGAGTTCCCGGAACTGTAGAAAATCCCGGATCATGTCCTGAAGATCGAGCAAGCCCACCTGTCCGACATCAGCACATCTCTCGACAATCCTCTCCTCGGTGTCCCTGAGGTTGTTGCGTTGTTCCTCTGGAAGGTTTGTGATCAATCCATATCCAGGAAGTTCTCTCACTTGGGCGACGAGCTGCCCGATCGCGCCCGCTGCATCGCCCGCCTGCTTGCCGATGATGGCTCGTCGGATGGCTCCCACCTGCACGACGAACGCCGTGGAGTGGTTCCCCATCGTCCCGGTATACGGCGACCTCGGCCGCCCTCCGATGGCGACGTCGTCTACTGTCAGCCCATCCTTGGAAAAGATCTGTGCGACCAATTTCCCGGCGGCCACGTCTGCGGTCGTCGCAGCTGCCTCGCTGTGCGACGTGTCGGCCTCGTACGGCCGCTTCATGTAGCATTCACCCCCCTGTCTGCCGTCGTCTCCGCCTCGGGACGTTCACGAATGGGAGCGTCAGTCCGCAGCCGGCCGCCATCCGCGTCGCGCAGGGTGCGTGCTCCCCACGCCACCCGTCCGGTGTTCGGGAAGGAGCGCAGGCAGTTGACACCGAGCAGGTTGAGCCGGCCCTCGTCGCCGCCGGTCATCAGCACGGTGAGGTCGGTGACGCCGCTGAGGGTCGCGCCGGTGCCGGCCGGCCCCTTCCACACCGCGGGCGGGACGCCCAACTCTGCGCAGCTGGCACCCGCACGCACCAGTCTCACGATGACTGCCTGGCCGCCGCCGTTGGCGAAGAAGTCCCGTACCGCGCCGCTCATCGTGCTCTCCGCCCAGAGCCCGCCGAAGGTCCGCTCGAAGTCGGCGTATCCGCTGATGAACGTGGCGGTGTTCACCGGCCCGCGCCGGGCGCTGCCGACGAAGGCGGCGACCGAGGTGGCCACCCCGGTGATGGCTCGCACCGCGCTGGGAACTTCCTGGACGTAGATGCCCGGATAGGACGTGCTGACCGTCATGAGTCCTCGATTCGGATGGCGCGGCCTCGGCTCGACAGGCCGGGAACGACGGTTCGCCCCGCGCGTGGTTGCCCTCGAAAGGTATGACGGGCCGGGGCCGTGCCCGTTGGCGTGAGGAAATCCGTCAGGGAAGTCGGACGACCTGGCCGATTCCCTCGCCCCTGCGCGGCGGGCATGGCACCATCGACGCGCGGCGTCCACCAGCCGGTCGGTCAGGCGGGCACCACGTAAGGAAAGCTGGTGGAGCGGGTCCCCTCGGCTGTCTCCGCGGTAAGGCCGGACGTGATCGCCTTGTTCAGGACCAGAGAGAACATGACCTCCGGAGCGTTGTCCCGCAGTGCCCGTCCGTTGCGTACCGCGAAACCGAAACTGGCCGGCGAACCGACCCGGTACGAGAGCATGTCGGGCAGGATCAGTTCGGCCACGCTGCGGCCGTAACTCTCCGGGTCGGCGGCGGTCCGGTTCGCCGCGACGAAGCGGGCGACCTTCGCCGCGATCTCGCTGCTGGCGTTACGGACGTCGTCCCGGGGGTGCCGGGCATTGGCCGGGTTGGTGAAGTCGGCATCGGTCGGCCAGAAGATCGGCCACATCATCGGCTGGCCGGCCCGGGTGACCGGCCGCCACTGACCGCCCTCGGCGGCGACCTTGGTGGTGCACCAGATCCGCACCCGCGCCCCGTCCCGTAGGACCGGCTCGTTACGGATGACCTCCAGGACGATGCACTCGACGATGGAGCCGGCGCAGCTGTTGCGGGCCTCGTCCGGGTGCCAGGCATCCCAGTCGAGCCGGGTGCCGTCGCGAAGGGCCTCGTTGACCGTCGTGAGTTGGTCGAGGTCGATGAAGAACGGGTCCATGATCCGCCCGGTCCAGAGGCGGATCCCGTCGCCGCTGACTACCTCGCCGGTTCGTCCGGCCACGACCAGGATGCCCGCGGCCGAGTCGGTGCTCGCATCCGAGTTCCGCAGGGCGTGGAGCGTGACCGACTGCCTGCCGCCCTGGTCGGGATCACCGAAGGCCACCCGGTAGGTCAGGCCCTCGATCTTGTCGGTCTCATGGTGGATCTTGAATTCGTACCGCGCTCCGGGATGGAAGCCCCGTTCGGTGTCGGGACGGACGGCCGAGCTGTTGACGTTCATCATCAGCACGGTGCCGCGTTCGCCGTCGAAGACGTACAGGTCGTCTATGCAGAGCTGGCCGTTCTGGGGCGCCAGCGGCTTGTCGGTGAAGTACGACATGATCTGCTCCCCGGGTCAGGATGCCTCAGCGTCGCGCCGCTCGGCTTCCGTCACCGGGTGACGTTGCTGCGCCGCTACCGCACCGGCCGGATCACGCGTCGTGAATTCGCATTCGCGGCGCGCAGGTCGTTGGTGAGTATCTGTTTCGTCAAAGGCGAGTGGACGTACCGCTGATAGCGCTGATGGACCCGCTGCCTCGAGCCGCCCAGGTGACGGGCCATCGCTGCCCAGGTGGCCCCGCGGTAGTGGGCCTCGGTGACCAGTAGCACCGTCTCGGTGTCCAACGCTCGCGACATCTCCGCCGTCGTGCCGAGCACCCGCAGCACGGCCTCGACCGGGTCAGCTGCGGTGAGCGCGTTCTCGATGCCGATCGCGCGGCGAACTGTTGCCCGGGTGCCGCTTATCCACCGCCAGCCCTCGCGGAGCGGCGTGAGATACGGCCAACAGTCCTCATTGGTTTGCATCGCATCTAGGTCTTCCTGCTAAAGATCTGCATCGTCTCGAGCGGGCGATCGACGATGGCGGTATCGATTTCTGCCCTGATGGACTCGCACCGCCTGAAAGTACCGAAGGCCCCGCTTCGACACATGGTGCGAAGTATCTGCTGTCAATTGTCATTGTCGACATCGCAGGTAAATGCCCAGTGTGTACGTGCCCTGTGGTAGGGCGGCGTAGCGACCGGCCGACGCGCCGGCGAAACAGTGGGCGGATCTTCGGCGGTAACTGTCGATCGGGGGCGGGTCCGCTGCTGCGGCGGCGCTCAGCGGGCGGTTTGGCGACTGGCAATGTGGACCGTCCCGGCGTTCCACGCTCTGGCGGGATCACCCCCGCATGCGCGGGGAGCAGCACCATGCTGTTCACGCCAGGCTTCGCGCGGGCAGGGCGCGTAGGGCGGTGTCGTCGAGGGTCGTGGGCCGTGGTGCGGGATCGAGGGCGTGCAGCCTGGCGGCGGCGATAGCGGCGTCGTTCTCGTTGGCGTCGCGGGTGGCTGGGCCAAGGTCCTCGATGAGCATGCCGAGGGTGTCGTCGATGGTGACGGAGCTGTGGACCCGCGGCACGGGGATGCGGTGGGCGGCCAGGTGCCGCAGTGTGCGGTCTTCGTTGGTGAACCGGGTCGCCAACCGGAAGTCGTACTACCTGCGGAAAGCACAAGCGTCACGGAGTGAACGTGCAGGTCATCGCCGACGCGGCCGGGCGTCTCGTCTGGGCCTCGGCGCGTTGCCCGGCTCGACGCACGACCTGACCGCCGCCCGCACCCACGGCATCATCGACGCCCTGACCGGCCCCGATGTGATGACCTTCGCGGACAAGGGCTATCAGGGCGCTCTCGGCAGCGTGCGCACCCCGTTGAAGCGGCGCCGCTTCCGGCCGAAGCTGTCACGCCGGCAGAAGGCCGTCAACCGGGCCCACGCGAAGATCCGCGCCCGCGGCGAACGCGCGATCGCCACCCTCAAGACCTGGAGGCTCCTGGTCAAGCTGCGCTGCTGCCCACGCCGAGCGACCGCGATCGTGCAGGCCCATCCTCGTTCTGCACCACGTCGAAGGCGACCGCTGCGCAGGATGAAGATGGCTCAATGAGCCGCAGCAGCCGCTGTCCCTCGTCGTCATCGAGCTCGCGCACACGCACCCGTTCTGCCACCCGAGCCGCCTGGCGACACCGCACCGCCGGCACCAGCGCCCGTACGGTGCGTCGTCACGAGGCAAACGTTCCCCGATGCGGCACTAGGTTGGGGGTGCGAGGACCTGCACAGGGGTGGGACGCCATGTTGTGGTGCCGTCACCGAGTTGGCGTTGGGCGTTGTAACCCCAGGCGGCCACCGTGTAGTCAGGCTGTAGAGCCAGACTATGGGCTGTGCCAGCCGCGATGGATCTGACCCCGCTCAGGAACCGGTCGCAGGGAGCAGCCTGCCCCACAGCACAGACCTGAGTGACCTGCAGGCGGGTGTCCCATGTGCCGTTGCCGAGTTGGCCATAACCGTTGAACCCCCAGCCCAGGACGCCGCCGCTACTCAGCTGCGCCATGCTGTGCGACGCGCCGACCGCGATGTGCCGGATTCCGTACAGGAAGCGGTGGCAGGGAGCGATCTCTCCCACCGCACACACCCGCACAGGAATGGCGCGGTTGACGACGGTGCCGTCACCAAGCTCACCAACATAGTTCGCGCCCCAACCGACAGGACCACCGTCACCCCGCAGCGACATGCTATGAAACTCGCCACCTGCTATGGCATTCACCGCGTACAGAAACTGATCGCAGGGCGCGACCTGTCCCACTGCGCATACTCGTACCGGGGTGGTGCGGCCGACGGTGGTGCCGTCACCAAGCTGACCTTCGTAGTTCCGACCCCAGGCCACGGCCAGGGCGTTACCCACCACCGCCAGGCTGTGACCCCAGCCGGCCGCGATGGATCTGACTCCGCTCAGGAACTTGCCACAGGGTGCGACCTGCCCCACCGCGCACACTCGTACCGGAGTGAGGCGTGTGGCGGTGGTGCCGTCACCGAGCTGGCCTTGTCCGTTCCAGCCCCAGGCGACGGCCGACCCGTTCTCCATCGCGGCCAAAGTGTGGGTCCAGCCGGCCGCGATGGATCTGACTCCGCTCAGGAACTTGCCACAGGGTGCGACCTGCCCCGCCGCACATACCCGTACCGGAGTGGTGCGGTTGGTCCAGGTGCCGTCGCCAAGCTGCCCAGAACTGTTGTAGCCCCAGGCGACGACCGTGTGGTCCCTGAGTAAGGCGAGGTTGTCGTTCCGGTTGGCGGCGATAGCGATTACGCCGGTGAGGGATTTGGAGCAGGGGGCGCTCTGGCCGACGGCGCACACTCGTACCGCAGTGGTGCGGAGGGCGTTGGTGCCGTCGCCAAGCTGCCCGAAGAAGTTTTCGCCCCAGGTGACGACGGTGCCGTTCGAGAGTAGAGCGACGCTGTGCGCCTCGCCGGCGGCGATGGCTCTCACGGCGCCGAGTTTCGCTGGAACCTGTTGCGTGCCGGGGTTGGGTGGCATCGCGAAGGCGACTGCACGGCCGGCCGTTGCGGCGTAAGCATCACCGATCATCAGGACCACGACCAGCGCCGCCACCGTGGCGAGGAATTCCGACCGCCGGCGATGGGCGAACGTTGCTGCTGACGTGGGATGAAGATCATTTCCTGTGCCCATCTGCTCTCCTTCCCGAGGCAGCTTCTGGGTTCGATCCAGTCCGATCGCAAGAGCCGGTCAGCCGTGCGACAGAGAAGGTCTACGCTCTTCCCGAGGTCCGAAAGAGGTCGGGAGCGGCAACGGTGCGAGTTGAGGGAACGTGACCGGGATTCAGCTTGTCGACCCGGGAGCGCTGCCCGGATTTGATAGAAATATAAGTCAAGGCAGCATGATCAGCGAATAGGCTCCCTGAACGAGTTAAGTACTCACAAGTAGGCGGGACTCGCCGGTGCGCGAAGTCGACCACGGCGCGTGAATATGCAGGTCATCGCCGATGCAGTCGGTCGACTCGTGGGCCTCACCAGCCCTGCCGGGTTCGACCCACGATCTGACCGCCGCCCGGGATCACGGCAACATCGAGGCCCTGGCCAACGCGGATGTGATGACCTTCGCGGACAAGGGACATCAGGGTGCGCGCGGTAGCGTGCGCACATGTTCAAGCGGTGCCGCTTCCGGCGAAGCTGTCACGCCGACAGAAGGCCGTGAACCGGGCGCACGTGAAGATCCGTGCTCGCGGTGAACGCGCGATCGCCACACTCAAGACCTGGAAGATCCCGGCGTAGCGTCGGTACCCGCTTCTCGCTAGATCCGGACGCCGCTACCCCGCCCGGGAGCGGCCCTCGTCGCCGGCTGGCGGTGGTCGGGTGCGAGCCCCCGGATCCTGCTGGTCCGTCGGCCGACACCCGCCCGTACAAGGCGTGACGTAACGGTCGGACCGGGCGTAGGCCTGCCCGGGTGGCTGTCGTCGATGGCAACGGAGACCGGTGTACGGACTCGTCCGGACAACCGGACGCATCGTCCGATCCTGTCCGGACAACCCGGCCAGCCCTGGTGGCCTGCTCGACCGCGGTCCACGGTCAGGTCATCGCCGGTCACCGCCGGCCAATGACCTTGACGGAGGTACGGAACGTGATCAGAAGGCTCGCACCGAAACGCACCACCCCGTCTCCCGACGTCACGACCCGGGCCCGTCGGCGGCTGCCTCGCCGCTCGCTCCTCGGGCTGTTCCTTGCGCTCGCCGTGCTGGGCGGTGCCGCTGTCGCGCCGTCCGCGGCGATGGCCAACGTCGACGTGACGATCGGGTCCTCCGATGTGAACGTGCGCGACTGCTACCACCCCGCTCCCAAGAAGGCCTGGCCGGGATCGTGGTGCACCCTGCAGGCCACCCTCGAAGCGCACCTGCCGGTGCGGATGGTGTGTCAGTACCCCGGCGACGGCGTCGGCCCGCAGGGCGACTACTACTGGGACTACGTCCTGTATCCGGCCACGTCACGGCACGGATCCGGTGAGGGTTACGTCTCCGACTGGTACGTCAACACCGGCGTCTCCTCCTACCCGTACCGGGACTACCGAGTGCCGTTGTGCAACTACTGACCTGAGTGATCGTCCCATCCACGGAGCAAGCGCGGTGCAGGGCCAGGGTGCTGGCCCTGCACCGCCCGTTCGCCCGGGAGCACCCCGTCGGTGGTTGTTGAACCGGACCGACGCAACCCACACGTCGGAACTCTGACCGGAACTCGCCACCTTCTCAAGGGATGAGTAGCGTTCGCCTCACATTCCGTGTTGTCGCTCGACGAGGTGAGGCAGTGTCGGGTAGCCAGCCGACATCAGCAGTGCCGGAACCCGACGGTTGGCCGGATCCCGACCGGATCGGTGGGCGGGTCGAGTTCGCGGCGGCACTGACCGCGGTGCGGGAACGGGCCGGACTGACCGTCCGTCAGGTGGCGGCGAAGGCCGGAGCGTACAGCGCGCACAGCACCATCGGAGACTGGTTCGCCGGGCGTGGGTTGCCGGCGCTGAGTTCCCAGGACCTGCTGGTGCGGGTGCTGACGGTGTGCGGCGTACGGCCCACCATGATGGATGGTTGGATCGCGGCCTGGCTGCGTGTGCGCCGCGCCCCCGGGCCGCGGCCACGGCACCTTGAGCCGTACAAGGGTCTCGCCACTTTCCAGCCGCAGGACGCCGGGTGGTTCTTCGGCCGGGAGCAGCTCACCGCCGAACTCGTCGAGCACGTCACCCGGCTGCACGCTGCCGGCGGTGGGCTGTTCCTTCTGGTCGGCGCCTCCGGTTCTGGGAAGTCCTCACTGCTACGGGCCGGGCTGATCGCGCGACTTCGTTGCGCGCCGGGCCGGGCGACCGCACCGGTCCCGACGGAGGGACCGGCGCCCGATGATCCGTCCGGTCCGGACAACGGCTGGTGGGTGGAACTCATGACTCCCGGCGCCGATCCGGTAGCGGAGCTGGCGGCACGGGCGCAGCGACTGCGGGCCGCGCCCGGTCCGAGGCTGCTGGTGATCGATCAGGCGGAGGAAGTGTTCATCAGCCGGCCGGACCACGCGGACCCGGCGGCGTTCCTCGCCGACCTGAACACGCTGTGCGAGCGGACCGCGGGACTGGTGGTGGTCTTCGGCCTGCGTGCCGACTTCTACGGCCACGCGTTGGGCCACCCGGCGCTGCTGCGGGCGGCCCAGGACCGGCAGGTCACGGTGGGGCCGATGACCCGTGACGAACTTCGGGCGGCGATCGTGGAACCCGCCCTTCGCGCGGGAGTGGAGTTGGAGGACGGGCTGGTCGAGTTGCTCCTGGCCGACTTGACGCCACCCGGGGTGGAGCCGGACCGTGCCGAGCCGGGCGTCCTGCCGCTGCTGTCGCACGCGCTGTTCGCCACCTGGCATCACGACCAGGGTCGACGGTTGACCTGTCAGGGCTACCGGCGGATCGGCGGGGTGCGCGAGGCGATCGCGGCCAGCGCCAGCGAGGCGTACGACCGGTTGACCCCGGACCAGCGGCGCCTGGCCCGCCGGCTGCTGCTCCGTCTGGTCCACGTCGGGACCGATACCGGAGACACCCGGCGTATCGTGCCTCTCGGCGAGCTGTTGGCCGAGTTCGGGCCGGATGCGGTCGAGGTGGAGCGGGTCCTGGACCGGTTCATCACTCAGCGGCTGATCACCGCGCAGCGCGACACCGTACAGCTGAGCCATGACGCGTTGCTGGCTGCGTGGCCCGCGTTGCGCGGCTGGCTGAGCAGCGATCGGGCCGGGTTGGTGCTGCGTCAGCAACTCGCCACCGCCGCGGCGGCGTGGCGGGCCGAGGGCCGCGACCCTGCCGCGTTGTACCGGGGCACCCGCCTGGCCGCTGCCCAGGGTTGGACGGCCGAGCACCCGGACGAGCAATCTGCGCTGGTGCGGGAGTTTCTGGCCGCCAGCGGGCGACACGCCCGTCGCCACACCCGCCAGCTCTACCAGCTGGTCGCCGCGCTGTCCGCACTGCTGCTCAGCAGCGGGCTGCTCGCCGGGTACGCCTTCCAACAGCGTGCTACCGCCAGCCAGCAACGCCAAACGGCCACCATGCAACGTAACGAGGCGGTGTCGCGGCTGGTCGCAGGTCAGGCCGACTGGCTGCGCGGGCGAGACGTCAGCCTGGCCCGACAAGTGGCGCTGGCGGCGTACCAGATCTCACCGACCGTCCAGGCCCGGTCCAGCCTGCTCGACGCCGCTGCGACCCCGACAGCCGCTCGGCTGGGTGGCGCCGACGGTGCCATCCAGGCGGTGGCGTTCAGCCCGGACCGGCGGCTGCTGGCCGCCGGTGGTGCCGAGGGAAGGGTGCGCCTGTGGCGGGCATCCGATCCGGTGCCCACCCCGCTCGGGAGCGTCCTGACCGGCCCGACCGGCACGGTGTTCACCGTAGCGTTCAGCCCCCGTGACGCACTGCTGGCCGCTGGCGGCGCGGACGGCATGGTGTACCGGTGGCGGTTGGACGATCCGGCGCACCCGCGGGCGCTGCCGCCGCTGACCGGGCCGACATCCACCGTGTACGCGCTCGCGTTCAGCCCGGACGGCGGCACGCTCGCCGCCGGCAGTGCCGACCACCGGGTGTGGCGGTGGGCGCTGAACAACGCGGAGCCGGCGACGGCCGCCGGCACCGGATCGAACGCCAGCCAGCCGCTGCCGGCGCTGACCGGGCCGGCCGACGCCGTGCAGGCGGTGACGTTCAGTCCCGACGGGCGGCTGCTGGCCGCCGGCAGTGCCGACAGCACCGTACGGCTGTGGGACCTCGGGAACCGCACCCACCCGACCCGGCTGGCACCACTGGCCGGACACGCCGGCAAGGTGCTCGCGCTGGCATTCAGCCCCGACGGAGACCTCCTGGCCAGCGGCAGCGGTGACCAGACCGTCCAGATGTGGTCGGTCGCCGACCCGCAACGGCCGGCGAAGCTGGGTACCGCCCTGCCCGGAGCGACCAGTTGGATCAACGCGATCGCGTTCAGCCCCGACGGCGCCACCCTTGCCACCGGCGCATCCGACAAGCGAATCCTGCTGTACGACGTGGCCACCCACCGCGAGCTGCGATCGTTGCCCCAGCCGACCCCGGTGACGGCACTCGCCTTCGGTGCCGACCAGCACACCCTGGCCAGCGCCGGCACTGACGGCTATGTGCGGTACTGGGGGCTTCCCGGCCCGCTGCTCGTCGGCGCGGGCGGAGCCGTGTTCAGCGCCGGGTTCACGCCCGACGGCACCGTACTGGCCGAAGCCGGTCGAGACCGGACGATCCGGTTGTGGCAGGTGACCGATTCGCGCCGGCCGGAGCCACTCGGCGCGCCGCTGAGCCGGCCAGCCGGTCAGGAGGGGTATGCCGGCAGCGTCGCACTCAGCCCCGGCGGGACACTGCTGGCCGCCGGTGGACGTGACGGCGCGGTGGACCTCTGGGACATCCGTCGACCGGCGCGACCGAAGCGGATAGGACCGGCGCTCACCGGGGCGACCGCACTCATCCAGACGGTGGCCTTCAGCGCGGACGGATCACTCCTGGCCGTCGCCGGTGACGACAGCACCACCTATCTGTGGCGGGTGTCCGATCCGGAGCGGCCCACGCTGCTGGCCACGGTCGCCGGCACCGGGTCGATCGTGCTGTCCCTGGCGTTCCACCCGAGGTCACCGGTACTCGCCGTCGCCGACACCGACGGCGTCGTACGACTGATCGACGTTCATGACCCGACCCGGCCGGCCCCGGCCAGCCCGCCGCTTCGCGGGCTGGCCGGATACGCCTACAGCGTGGCCTTCAGCCCGGACGGCGGCCTGCTCGCCGTCGGCAGCGCCGACAAGACACTACGGCTGTGGCAGGTGTCCGACCCAGCCCACCCGATGGCGCTGCCCCGCCCGTTGCGCGGGCCGACCAGCTACGTGTACTGGGTGACCTTTCACCCGTCCGGCAGCCTGATCACCGCCGCCAGCACCGACGGCACCATCTGGATCTGGGACATCAGCCAACTGAACCGGCCCGTCGTGGTGGCCACCCTCAGCCACGCCGACCAGGCCTACTACGTGGTCGCCTACCGACCCGACGGACACACCCTGGCCGCCGGCAGCGCCGACGGCACCATCCGACTCTGGGAGACCGACCCGCAACGGGCTGCTGAAACGATCTGCTCCACCATGGGAGAACCCATCACCCGAGCTGAGTGGGAGCAGTACCTGTCCAGCATCCCGTACCACCCACCCTGCTGACCGGGCCCGGCTCTGCACGCAGGATCATGCTCTGGGCCGGCCCGAGCAGGGTAGAGAAGCGGTTCGTCACCGCGGTGAGCTCGATGGACCGCGTCGTCGTCCGGTCCCGACTCGGGGGTCGGATCGGGCGTCTGACGCCCGAGCGGCGACCCGCTACGGTGGCGTGGTGCCTACCGACATCCATCGGCCCCGATGAGCGGGGGCCTCGCCGTCGCCGTACGCGAGCTGCGGCACCTGCCGGCGGTCTGGCGGGCACCGCACCGTGCCCCCGAACGGACCCGCGCGCTGGCGCTGGAGGGTGTCAACGCGCTGCTGCGACACTGTCGTGAGCGGGTGCCGGCCTTCGCCGACTATCCGGCCGGGCCCCTGGCGAGCCTGGACGAGTTGGCCGGGCTGCCCATCCTGACCAAACGCGCCGTGCTCGACGCGGGTGTGGAGTCCTTTCACGCCCAGGGGCTCGCCGCCGGGGCCTACCGGACGGACGTCACCAGCGGTACCACCGGAACGCGGCTGCACATCCGCCACGACGTCGACGCGTACGGCTACCACGGCGCGACCGTGCTGCGGCGTTTCCTGCTGTCGGGCTACCGTCCGTGGTGGCGGATCGCGCACATCAAGCCGTTTCCCCGGCCGGTGCGCTGGTTCCAGCGGCTGGGCCTGTTCCCGCGGGTGGTGGTGCCGGCCGGTCAGTCCGACGCGGCGATAGCGCGGGCGGTCCTCGCGGTCCGACCCCAACTGATCATGGGTTATCCGGTGGTCCTGCGGGGTCTGCTGCGTGCCCTCGACCCCGGTGAGCTGGCCCGGCTACGGCGCGGCCTGAAGCTGGTGATGACCGACTCGGAGCTGTTGACCGACGAGGTCGCCGCGCAGTTCACCGAGCGGTTCGGGGTGCCGGTGTACGACGAGTACTCGGCGTACGAGGTGCTGACGGTGTCGAGCGGCTGCGCGGCGGGCGCGATGCACGTCGACGAGGACCGGGTGTGGCTGGAGATCGTGGACGAGGCGGGCACGCCGGTCCCTGAGGGGGTCACCGGTTCGGTGGTGGTGACGCACTTCCGTGAGCGCGCCATGCCGTTGCCGCGCTACCAGTTGGGTGACCGGGCGCACGTCCTGCCGGCGGGTTGCCCGTGCGGTAGCCGGTTCCGCCGGATGCGGCTGGTCGACGGGCGCACCAACGACTTCGTCACGCTGCCCGGCGGCCGACGCGTGTACAGCGGTGTCTTCCTCGCGTTGGCGATGCACACGCCGGGTGTGGCGGAGTGCATGGTCCGGCAGGACGAGGCCGGCGAGGTCACGGTGCACCTGGTGCCCGAGGCTGCCGGCGAGGCGGCCTTCGCCGCCGCGTGCGTCGCGTTCGAGCAGGCCCTGGGTGAGGCGGTGGACGCCCCCGTCGTACCGCGGTTCGTGCGGGCGGAGCGGATCGCGTTGACGCCGGGAGGCAAGGGGCGCTTCGTCGAGTCGGCCTACCGGCCGGGGGTCACCGGGCCCCGCGCGGAAAGGGGATGAGCACGGCCCACTGGCGGATCATCTCGTGGCCGAGGCGGCGTTTCTCCACGAGGCTGCCCTGGCCGCTGAGGAAGCCACGGCGGCCGGTGTCGATGCACCAGCGGGCCAGTTCGAGGTTGTTGTGGTACCACAGGTCCCGACGGCCGCCCTCGGCCACGGAGAACGCGCCCCAGCCGGCCGAGAGCGGCAGTTCCGGGTGGTCGAAGATCACGTTGAGGGCGATGAGCCGGTCGCCGTCGCGGTAGCCGTTGAGGTGGACGCCGGGCGTGGTGAGCTGTGCTGCGGCCATGGCGGGGGACATGAGCGGTTTGGGTAGCCACCACTTGTCGTGGTGGCGGTTCACGACGCTTGCGATCAGCTCGCACAGTTGTGCCGGCTGGACCGGGACCGGCTCCCCCCGCAGGGTGCTCGTCACGTGCAGGTCCGATGCGGCGACTGCGGCCAGGATGCGGCGCAGGTCGTAGCGTCGGCCCCGGCCCAGCGACCGTAGGTAGTCCTCCAGTGAGGCGAAGCGGTTGGGGAACCACGCGATGGGGCCGCCCTCGCGGACGATCGCTGGTCGGGTCAGCAGCGCGGGCAGGGTCTCGGCGGACACCTGACGGAACATCAGGCCGCGTACCCGCCCGCCGTGGGCCTCCCGCAGCGCGGACCGGAGTGCGCTGATGGTGTCGGTCAGCGCGGCCCCGTCGGCCCCGGCGGTCAGCGTGATGCCCGGCAGTGTGCTGGAGGAGAGGCTGTCGACGTCGACGATTCCGGCCAACGGGACCGTGGAGCGGCCCGTCCGTGGTCCGTGGAAGCGGCCGGTGATCAGCCCGACGACGTCGGGTCCATGTCGGACGGTTGCGGCGATGACCGTCCGTCGGCTCGCCGCCGCCCGCACGAGCGGCCAAGACCACGCCGCCATCAGGTGTTCTCCGGCCATGAAGGCGTCCCAGCCTGCGGGGGCGTCGGCTAGATGGGGATCGTGCAGGGTGACCGTGAGCCCGTCGTTCATGCCCGACCCGCCTTCATATCCGCCGACCATACCGTCCGCCGGCCAGGGTTCCCGATGCCGTCTCGTGCGCGGCAGGGCGGCCGGGTCCGACCGGGTGGTGGCATGGCGGCCGGCCGGGTGGCGGCGGGCGGGTGAGGGTGTGGACCCCGGATACGTGCGTGACCCACTACCATCCGGCGATGGGTTGCGTGCGGGTGATCGGGGCGGGGCTGGCCGGCGCGACCGTCGCTCATCTCCTGCACGTGGCGGGCCGTGCCGTCGAGGTCGTCGAGGGTGATCCCACCTGGGGCGGCCAGCTCCGCACGGCCTCGGCCGCGGGCATCCTCTACGAGCCGGCCGGCGCGCACATCTTCCACACCGCCGACGCCGAGGTGTGGCGGCTGGTGACGGGTCTGGTCCGCTTCCTGCCGTACCGGCACACGGTGCGCACCGAGGCGTTCGACCGTGAACTGAGCTGGCCGCCCCAGCTGTCGGAGCTGCGTACCCTGCCCCGGTGGCCGCAGATCGCGCGGGAGTTGGCCGCCCGCCCGGCCCGGCCCGACGCCGCCAACTTCGAGTCCTGGTGTGTGGGTCTGTTGGGGGAGACGCTGTACCGCGAGCTGATCGAGGGGTACACCCGCAAGCAGTGGGGCGAGGATCCCCGGAACCTTGCGGCCGGGTGGGCGCCCAAGCGTATCGAGCTGCGCGACGACGGTTACACCGATCTGTTCCGTGACCCTCACCAGGGCTGGCCGGAGGGTGGTTATCCGCGGCTGGTCGACGCGCTGCTGCGGGACGTGCCGGTGGTCATGGGCCGTCGGGTCACCGTCGACGACTGGGACGAGGTGTGTGCGGGCGCGGACGCGGTCGTGGTCACCTGCGCGCTCGACGAGTTCTTCGCCGAGCACCTGGGACGGTTGCCGTGGCGTGGGGTGCGGCTGGTCAACCACTACCTGCCGGGGGTGGAGCACGCGTTGACGTGCGGGGTGGTGAACACCCCGAGCCCGCTCAGGGCGCACACCCGGGCCATCGAGACGAAGTGGATGAGCGGCCAGACCGGGCCGGGCACCGTGGTCAGCTACGAGTATCCGGGTGCGCCCGCGCGCCACTACCCGATCGACGACGTGCAGGGGGCCAACCGGGCGCTGGCCCGCCGTTACCTTGAGGAGTTGGCGGGGTTGCCCGGCCCGCCCCGCTACGTGGCCGGACGGCTGGCCACGTACACCTACATCGACATGGACCAGGTCGTCCGTCAGGCGCTGAACACCGCCCGCCGGATCCTCGGCGAGGTCTAGGGTGCGGCGGGCGGGCGTTCGGCCTGGTTCACCGCCCAGCCGTCGAAGCGGGCCGCCCACCGGTCCAGCGGCAGCGTCAGGATCACCGCCGCGAGCAGCAGGTGGACCGCGCAGAACACGATCGCGACCGCCGCGGTGGGCGGACCACCGACGAACACCGTGATGTGTGACGCCCAGTGCAGCACCCGTGGTCTCGGGCCGTTCCAGTCGTTGGTGTAGTAGAACGACAGGTCGTTGAGGCCGGAGATCAGGACCAGGATCGCGGCCAGGCCCGCCCGCAGCACCCGGCCCGCCGACGCGCCACCGAGCCGGTAGGCGAAGAGCACGGCGAGCACCGTGAACGCGTTGAGGAAGATCGTCCACTGGTACAGCCGGGGAAACGCCGCGTCCTGGTCGGCGGCTTCGGCGTAGCCGAAGATGTGGTCGACGTTGAGGGTGTCCACCACTGCCATGTAGCCGACGAACAGCACCGCCAGCAGTGCCAGGCCGAGCGCCGGGCGCTGGGGGAAGTAGGCGACCGCGAGTACCGCGCACAGCAGCGGCGCGGTCTTGAGCAGCACCTCGCCCAGGTGGTCGATGGTGCGGTCCGGCGGCAGCACCAGCATGATCAGCGCGGCGAGGCCGCCGCCCACCGTCGCCGGCAGCAGCCACCACCAGCGGCGGATCACTTCTGGGTCCAGAAGGGGCCGAGGGCCAGGGCGTCCATACCGGTACGCAGGTAGCACCGCACGGCGTCGGCCGGGGTTCGCACGATCGGCTCCTCGTTGTCGTTGAACGACGTGTTGACCACCATCGGCACTCCGGTGAGTTCGTCGAACCGGGTGATGAGCCGGTGGTAGAGCGGGTTGTCGGTGGCCGAGACGGTCTGCACGCGGGCCGTGCCGTCGACGTGGGTGATCGCCGGCACCCGCTGGCGTTGGTGCTCCAAGACGTCGAAGACCAGCAGCATCACCGGTGACGGGTAGTCGGAGGCGAAGTACTCCCCGGAGCGTTCGGCCAGGCAGGAGGGCGCGAACGGCCGGAACGGCTCACGGTGCTTGACCTTCTCGTTGAGCCGGTCCTTGGTGTCCTGGCCGCGCGGGTCGGCCAGGATCGACCGGTTGCCCAGCGCCCGCGGCCCGCACTCCATGCGCCCCTGGAACCAGCCGACGATCCTGCTGTCGGCCAGGGCCCGCGCGGTCGTGTCGGTGATGTCGTCGACGCGCTCGTAGGGCAGACCCGCATCCGCCAGCGCCTTCTCCATCTCCGCCTCGGTGTACTGCGCCCCGAGGAAGATGTAGCCGCCGGTGGGCCGGGGCTGGCCGAGGCTCGCGCCGACCTGCAACGCCGCGCCGAGCGCCGAACCGTCGTCGGCCGCGGCGGGCTGGGCGAAGAAGTCCTCGAACGGGGTCTCCAGCAGGATCCGCCCGTTCATGACGCTGTTGAGCGCCACCCCGCCCGCGGTGACCAGGCGGGTCTCACCGGTGTGCCGCTGTAGCCAGCGGGCGACGTGCAGGCCCGCCTCCTCCAGGGTGGTCTGTAGGCCGTACGCGATGTCGGCGTAGTACTGGGGCACCTCGTCACGGGTGCGCGGGCGCGGCGGGCCGAACCGTTCCAGGAACTTCGCCGACATCTGGTGCTTGCCGGTGGCGTGGTGGCGGAACCAGCTCAGGTCGAGTTCGTAGTGCCCGTCGGGCAGCAGCCGGACCAGTTCCCGCATCGCCTCGACGTGGGTCGGCTCGCCGTAGGCGGCCAGTCCCATCACCTTTCCCTCGTCGCGGGTGGGGTGGAAGCCGAGGTAGCTGGTGACGCAGGCGTACAGGGCGCCCAGTGAGTGCGGGAAGCGGACCCGGCGCACGTCGCGGATCCGGTCGCCCTCGCCGACGGCGAGGTAGGTCGACGTGCCGTCGCTGCCGATGCCGTCCCAGGTGATGATCGCCGCGTGGTCCCACGGCGACAGGAGGTACCCGCTGGCCGCGTGGGACAGGTGGTGGTCGACCAGGTGCACCGTGAAGCGCACCGGTCCGGTGTGGCCGACCGCCTCGCACAGGATCTTCTTCATCGTGTACGACCGGCGCAGGTGCAGCAGGAGCGCGCCGCCGACGTGGTAGTCGTCGGAGTGCGACTGCACGCCTGCGGAACGGATCGTGGCGGCGATTCCCGACGCCTTGCCGCCGTAGGTGCCCGCGTCGTTGCGTAGCACCGCGAGTGTCGCCGGCAGGTGCGTGACGAAGTGCTTGAGGGCGTGGGTGACCTCCTTGCGGGCCTGCCAGAAGTAGGCGACGTGGTCCACTTCGGCCAGGGTGATGCCGGCGGTCGCCAGGCACTCGCGGATGGCCCGCGCCGGGAAGGTCCCGTCGTGCTTCACGCGGGAGACCCGTTCTTCCTCCACGAAGGCCACGATGCGGCCGTCGTGCACCAGCCCGGCTGCCGAGTCGTGATGCTGGTTGATGCCCAGCACGTACATGCGATTCTCCGATCCCCATCGACTGGATGCTTGAGCTTGCCGCGTAACGGCGGCTTCGACAACATTTGCCGGGCTGTCATTTTCCTATTCGGAGGGCATATCCACTGAGATACCTGAATTCGGGCAGGGGGTATGGGGAATCGAAGCATACCGCTATTGTGGGGGTCGTTTGCGCGCCGGCTTCACCTGTGCCGGCGCCACCGGTGGCGCGACGATGTGCCGGAAAGGCGGCCGTATTGCCGGATATCGACCATGGCGGCGACGGATTCGCTCTGACCGTTGTCGTGCCATGTCTGAATGAGGCGGACAATATCGACGCGGTCCACGAGGAAATTGTCGCCGAGTTGTCCGGATACGCCGGCCTGGAGATCCTGTTCATCGACGACGGCAGCACCGACACCACCCTGGACCGGTTCCGCGCGCTGGCGGAAAAGGACCCATCGGTGTCCTACCTGTCCTTCACCCGCAACTTCGGGCTGGAAGCGGCATTCTCGGCGGGCTACCGCTATGCCCGCCACCCCTGGATCCTGCACCTGGACGCCGACCTGCAGTTCCCACCCGCCGAGGCGCACAAGCTGATCGAACGGGCCCGCGAGGGCTACGACGCGGTCTTCGGCATCCGGGTGGACCGGCAGGACCGCCTGCTGCGTCGGGCCGCGTCCGGGCTGCACGACCTGATCGCCCGGCGGCTGCTGCGCATCGAGATCCCCGCCGGTGGCACCAGCTTCCGGCTGCTACGCACCGACGTCGCCCGCCGGGTCGTGGACCTGCGCCTGGCCACGCCCTACTTCATGGCGACCCTGCCCCGGCTGACCGGTGCCTGGACGACCGTCCCCACCGCGCACCGCGCCCGTCGCAGCGGCGAGGCCAAGGTGACCGTACGCGGTCTGGCCCGGCACGCCGTGGAGTTGTTCATGTCCCACTCTCCGCGCCCGGTCGTCGCGGCCGGGCAGGTCAGCCTCGCCGCCGCCGCACTGGCGCTGGCCGGCGCGGTCTGCGCCCTGCTGCCCGGCCGCCTGCCCGCCGCGGCGGCCCTGCTCGGGCTGGCGCTGGCCGCCGGCCTGGCCAGCCTGGCCGTCGCCACCCGGTACCTGCTGCACATCGCCCGGCCGCCGGGCCGGCTGCCGCTGTTCCTGATCCGCGAGGCCAACATCCCGACCGCCGCCGAGGACACGCTCGCGCGGCCCCCGGCGCGGCCGGCCCGCGCACCGCTACACCTGCCGGAACCTGCGGCATGAGAACCCTGGCCGTGCTCGGCGGCGCGGACGGGGCCATCACCACCCTCGTCACGGCGGCACGCCTCGGACTGCACACCATCTGCATCGACGCGCGTACCGACGCCCCCGCGATCGCCTACGCCGCGGAGTTCCTCAATCTGAGCACCCGTGACGTGCCCGTGGTCGCCGCCGCGCTCGCCGCCCGCGACGACCTCGCCGGCGTCGTCTCACCCGCCAGTGACGTCAACCTGCCCGCCCAGTACCGGCTGTCGGAGCTGCTCGGCCTCCCCAACGGGCTCTCCCCGCAGGCGCTGCGCGCCTCCGTCGACAAGGGATACTTCCGCGCGGTCTGCGACCGGCTGGGCCAACCCGGACCCCGGTTCGTGCAGGACAGGCCCGAGGCCGTGGTGAGCGGGTGCGGGGACCTGCGCTACCCGGTGATCGTGAAACCGACCGACTCCAGCGGCGGACGCGGCATCAGCCTGTGCGCGTCACCCGCCGAGGTACCCGCCGCCGTGGACGCCGCCGCCGCGTACTCCGCCGCGGGCATCGTGATCGTCGAGGAGTTCCTCGACGGCGAGCACTACGCGGTGGAGGCCGTGGTCGCCGACGGCGAGATCGTGCTCTTCGGGCTCGGCGCACGCACCCTCACCGAGCCGCCGCACTTCGTCACCCTCGAACACGTCATGCCCGGGGCGGACGCGGACCTCGTCGCCCGCTGCCGGGCCACCACCGAGGAGATCGTCGCCGCACTCGACTACCAGTGGGGGTCGCTCAACGCCGACCTGCTCGTCGACCGCGACAACCGGGTGATCGTCATCGAACTGGGGGCGCGCCTGGGCGGCAACGGCTCCGCCGAGCTGCTCGGCCTCGTACACGGCGTCGACGTCACCGCCGCGTACGTGGCAATGGCCGTCGGCGAGCGGCCCGACCTGACCCCCGGGGAGCCGGCCTGCGCGGCGATGCGGGTGCTGCGCGCCGCCCGACCGGGCAAGCTGGTCGCCGTCCGCGGCGACGACACGGTACGGGCACTGCCCGGCCTGGTCGACTTCATCCTCGCGGTGCGTCCGGGCGACCACGTCGAGCCGTACCACCGGGCGGGCGCGAAGCTCGGCTACCTGCTCGCGACCGCCCCCGACCACGACCGGCTACGCGCCACCCTGGCCGCCGTCGACGCCCACCTGCACTTCGACGTAGAACCGGAAGAGCGCCCGTGAGCGGCCCCGACCCGGTCGCATGAGGACAACCGCCCCGACCGCCCTGCCCCGACCGCGCGTCGTGATGGTCCTGCTGGCCGGACGCGGCGCGTACCGGCTCGCCGTGTACGCCGCGGGACTGATCCTGCTGGCCGTGTGGGGTCCGGACGAGTTCGCCGCCTACGCGGGACCTGTCGGCGCGCTCGCCTGGTACACCGTGGCGGTGTCCAGCGGGCCGGAGAAGGCCGCGCTGACCCTGATCGCGCGGCCCGGCGGCGCACACCTGCACCGGCTGGTGCGCGCCGTCGCGGTCACCGGGCTCGCCGTGCCACTGGCCGGATGGCTGCTGCTGGTCGTGGCCGGCGCGGGGGACACAGCGGTCCGCTACGCCGCCGCGGCCACCGCCGCCGGTGGGATCGGCTGCGCCACGGTCCTCGTCGCGCTGTACCGGCTGCGGGGTGCCCCGCTGGTCGACGGAGCGGCGTACCTCGCCGTCGCGGCCGCGTACGCGGCCGCGGTCGCGCTGGCGCTGGCCGGAGCGGGAGCCACCCAGGTTCTCACCGCGCTGGCCGCCGCCGGCATCGCGGTGAACGTCGCGCTGCTCGTCGGCCTCGTGCGCGGCGACCGGAGCACGCCCGCGCCCCCCGGCGGCACGCCCGGTCCCGCAGCAGGTGCGGACACCGCACGGGAGCCGGCGGCGCAGCACCCGGCCCCGCACGAGGGTACGACACGGTGCGCCGACTCGGCTGCGGGTCACGGGGATGCGGTCGCCTCCGACGTACCGGCGCTGCCACGCCGGGTCGCGCTGCGCGCCGCGGCGCTGCTCGGCGTCGCCGAACTGCTGGGCACGGCCGGCGCGTCGGCCCTGTACGCCGCCCTGGCCGCCCTGGGGGACGCCGCCGAGATCAGCCTCTTCTACGTGCTGGTAGTGGTCACGTCGGTGGTGTCCACCGGGTGGGGTTACCTGCTGCGCCTCGTCCAACCCGCCGTCGCGGACCGCTACGAACGGGCCGGCGAGCTGGCCGGCTGGCGGGCCGCCCGGCGGACGCTCGGCGCGACCATGGCGTTCGGGCTGCCCGCAGCGGTCGCGCTGACCGCCGCCGCCACGGCCGGCGCGGGACCGGACCTGGTCTATCCGGCGATCGCCGTGGAGATCGTGCTGTTCGGCGCGAACGCCGTGTCGGCGCTGCTCCTGGAGGTCAGCGGCGCGCGGGGTCGACGCTGGTCGGCGCAGGCGGCGGCGGCGCAGTTCGCCGTCGTCGCCGGGACCGGTTGGCTGCTCGTGCCGGTCACGGGTGCCCTCGGCGGCGTCGCCGCGCTGGTCGCCGGCGAGTTGGTCCGGGCGGCCCTGCTGTGGCTCGCCGCAGGCCGGGCGGTCAGCAGGTGAGGACCGGGCGGTCACGGGCTGGGCGGCCCGGACCGGGTCAGCTGGGAACGTCCACCCGGCACCACACCTCGGCGTCAGCCAGGAACGCGCTGGATGACGCCGTCGGCTCGTGGGTCACCTGTGGTGACCCCGCCACGGCGACCCCGTCGACGGTCAGCCGCCCTGCAGCGCACGGCACGTACACGGTGGAGAGCAGGTTCGGGGTGCCGCCGAGGTTGAACTCGGGCACCCGGATCAGCCGCCGGTCGAGCGGCTCGTCGATCTCCACGACGACGTCGGCGGCCTGCGCGCGGATACCCCGGGCCAGGTCGTAGTCGAGGCAGACCGCGGTGTGCGTCACCGCCGGTGTGCCCCACGGCAGGCCCGCGACCTCCGGAAAGTGCCGGGTGAACTCGTCGGTCAGCCACCGGCCGAGTTCCGGTCGTGGGGTCAGGATCCGGACCTCGCCCGCCTGCCACACCACGACCGCCTGCCCCGGGCCCCGTTCGGACCAGTCCACCCGCCACACCGACGCGAACGCGGTGCGTTCTCCGGCGGCGTCGAACAGGGTGAGTCCGGGGTTGGCACCGATCAGGCGTACCGACATCGTCATCCCTACCCCGCCACGAACCCGTCCGGACCGTGAACCTATCAGTGCTACCCGGGCGTGGAAACGAAGCCTGGACGGCGAATGACCCGATACAGAGCCGCAGTGCCCCCGCACCGCAAGGACTTTCCCGCCTGCGGCATGGCTCTACGGTCGAGTAATCGAACCTGTTCGGCACCTGGGCTTGGTGGTTTGAGAGGGCGTGGCTGCCATGGCATCCGGCATTGTTGTGCGCGTGCTGCGCGTTCTGGCTGGCCCTCATTCGGACCTCCGGCCAGTGCCTGCGCTCGACAGCCCGAAGAGTATGTCCGACACCGTGTTGACTCTCCGTCGAGCAATGTTCACCGCAGACGCTACTGCCCCGTTGTGGTGGGCCACCACGCCACAGAAGTTCCCGGTAGCCCTCGATCCGTCCGGGCGCGTTGACATCGTTGCCGTGAGCACCCGGCTCCAGCCATGCGATTCAGGGATACTGAGCTCTCGGGTGGCGCCTCCAGCGCATGACCGACCAGGGCGGCGCGAGTCCGTCGAGCGAGTCGATCTCCATGGGTTTGAGCGTGTCGGGGTTCAGGGCATCGGGGTAGCGGGCGAAGACCCGTTCGACATAGCGATGCCCGGTGTCCGCCCCCACGACGAGGTGGGTGCGGCCGGGGTCCCGTTGTGCTGTCCAGGCCGCCGCGAGGTAGGCGGCGCCGGTGGACAGGCCTGCGAAGACCGCGTGGTCGCGCATCAGGCCGATCGTGCCAGCCATGGCGTATCGGAATGTCAGCCAGTGAATCTGGTCATAGAGGTCGTGCCGGACGTTGTCGAACGGGATGGCGCTGCCGATGCCGGCGATGATGGCTTCGGGGTCCTGGAACCGTTCGCTGCCGAAGCTCACGCTGCCGAACGGTTGGATGCCGACGAGCGGGGTTGCCGGGTCATGTGCTCGCAGCGGCTGGATCAGCCCTCCGCTGGACGCGCCGGTGCCGACGCTGGACACCACGGCAAGACGCGTGTCCGGCAGCGCGGCGCGCACCAGGTCGGCGAGTTCGGCGTAGCCAAGATAATGAACAGGATCGTGGTACTGGCGCATCCAGTGCATGCCGGGATTGGCGCGCAGCAGCTGGCGTACCCGCTCGACTCGCCGGTTCTGGTCGAGCCGCAGATCGTGCTCGGCCGGCATCTGGTCGACGGTGGCACCGAGGATCTCCAGCTGGGCCCGGATGGTAGGTGTGACCGTGGTGGAGGCGATGATGTGGCACCGTAGGTCGTAGCGGTGGCAGACCATCGCCAGTGCCAGTGCGTAGATGCCGCTCGAGCTGTCGACGAGGGTGTCGCCGGGCCGTATTGTGCCGTCGGCGAGCAGGGCCCGGACGGCGCCGAGCGCGGCGTAGATCTTCAAGGTCTCGAATCGCAGCAGCACAACGTTGTCCGACAGTCTGATCAGGCTGGGAGCCCGGATCGCGTCGGTGATGTGGCTGTGCACGGTCGTTGGCACGTCGGGCAGGTTCGGCAGTGGCATCGGCGGTCGTCCCTGGGTTGAAGCCGGTGGATGGCGGAGACACTTAAAACGCATTGAAGTCGACGCATGTCCGCGTCGGATGGTAAGTCGTGCCGGCGGCCGCATTAGTTCCACGGCGATCGATGTGATGGGTCGGGAACTCTTCGGGCCGACGGGACGACATATACACCGTGACGATTGCCTGCCTCGAGATGCTCTCCTTCGGGCTTGCCCACCTTGTACGTGCCGCCCGGGCTGCCGGCGAGCGCATCGTGCTGCTGACCGGTGTCGAGGAGTTGTACCTGCACGAACTCGCGAAGCTGCCGCCCGAGGCGATCCAGGTCGTCGCCGTGGACACGAACGATCGTGAGGCGGTCTCCCAGGCGCTGCGCGCGATCCAGGACCTCCGGGGTCTGATCAGCTCTACCGACACGTGGGGCGTGACCGGTGCCGAGCTGGCCGTCGAGCTCGGTCTGCCGGGTGTCGACCCGGCGGTCATCCGGCTGGCGCGCGACAAGTCACGCGTCCGGGACCTGCTCCACGGCAATAAACTGAGCCCGTTCCCGGCGTTCGCCGTGGACGACGTGGCCTCGCTGTCGCTCGACGACCTGGCGGCAGCCGTCGGCCTGCCGGCCGTTGTCAAGGACACCGCCGGCACCAGCAGCCGGAACGTGTGGCTCGTCCGCGACGCCGAGGACCTCGCCCGCCTGCACCGGCAGGCCGCGGGCGCGACGCTGTTCGGGCGGTTGTTCGCGGAGCCGTTCCTCGCCGGCCCGGTCTACAGTGCCGAGACTGTGACCTGGGCCGGTCGCACTCGCATGCTGGGGATGTCGAGCCGCCTCATGTCGCCGCAGCCCTGGTTCCGGGAGGACGTGACCGCGTTTCCGGTGGCGATGCCGCCCGACGAGTTCCAGGCGATCGAGGATTGGCTCGGTGACGTGCTGGCGGTCCTCGGCTACACCGATCGGTTCGCCCATGTCGAGCTGGCCATGACCGCCGACGGGCCGCGTCTGATCGAGGTAAATCCGCGGATCGGCGGCGCGCTCGTGGGCGAGTCGATGTGCCGGGCCCTGGATGTGAATGTCTACGGGGGACTGGTCGACCTCGCGCTCGGCCGCCGCCCGCGGCTGCTCGACATGCCGATGGGCGGTGGACCGGCTGTGGCGTTCGTACTGGCGTACCCGGACAGACCCGGAGACCTAGTTGCCGTGCATGGCCTCGACGACATCGCCCGCTACCCTGGTCGACCCGAGTGGTACCCGACCAGGGCGGTCGGCGCCTCCATCGAGCACCTCAACGACGGGCGCGGCTACGTGGGGATCCTGTTGGCCGAGGGGCCGACCGCGGAGATCGCCACACACCGCGCCGTGGCCGCGGCGGGTGCCGTGCGTGTCGAAACCCGCCCCGCGTGCTAGGGCCGGGTGCCACGCACGATGAGCCGCCGGGCGTGGTTGTCGAAGGGCTCGGCATCGAATCCGCCGAAACACTCGACGCCGGTGAAGCCCGCCGCGGTGAGCATCCGCTTGAGCTCGGCGGCACTGTAGAGGTAATGCGTGATGGAAGCCTGCCGGGCCCGGCCGCCGCGGACGAGGTAGAAGTCGTCCCGGAAACGAGTCCAGTCATCCAGGACGGTTCCGCGTACGATCAGCGTTCCCCCATCGACGTCGGAAATGATCGGCGCGGCCCCGTCTCGGGCCGCGATCTCCTTGCCGTACAGGTCGATGAGGAGCCGGCCGCCGGGTGCGAGGCTGGTGAGCGCGTTGCGCAGCACCTGCACGTTCTCGTCGTGGTCGTCGAACAGGCCGAACGACGTGTACATGCTGATCATCAGGTCGAACTGGCCGGCCTCGACGAACCGGCGCATGTCCGCTCGCAGCAGCCGCACGTCGACCCCGGCCTCGACCGCTGCCGTCGCGGCCCGATCGAGCAGCGCTGCGCTCAGATCCACCCCGGTCACCTGCGCGCCGCGGCGGGCCAGCGGGATCGTGTACGTGCCCGGCCCGCATCCCAGGTCGAGCACCCTGGTGCCGGGCGACAGCCGCAGCAGCGGCGACGAGGCGACTGTCGTCTCGGCCTGCGCGGCACGTTCGGGCGAGAAGAACACCGCCGAGAAATCGGTCCACATCGACTCGTCCTCGAACCACTCCATTTGCCGTCCCCTCCGCCACCGGTCAGATCCACTTTCTTGTATATGTCGTTGCTGGTGCCCGATCGGTTCCGGCGCGTCCGACGATCGGAGAGAGGCATGTCATGCTGAGCCTGTCCGTCGAGCGTGTTTCGCTGCGGCTGACCGAGACCGTGCGAAGCTCCCGCGGCGAGATCAACGCTGTGGACACCTGCATGGTCACCGTCACCCATGCCGGCATCGTTGCCTACGGTGAGGGCACGCCGATCGAGTACGACGGGGTCACCGCGGACGATGTCGCACGGGCCATCGAGGCCGACGGCCCTGCCCTGCTCGGTCCCGACCTGACCGACCCGCAGGCGGCGCTCGAACGTGTCGACGCCTGGGACGCGCCGGCCGGCGCCCGGATGGCCTTGGACGGCGCGCTGCACGACTGGATCGGCAAGGTCGGCCGACGACCGACCTGGCAGATCCTCGCCGCGCCCCGCCGGATCGGGCCGACGGTGTACACGATCGGGATCGCGAGTCCGGCCGAAGCCGCTACTGCGGTCCGCAACGCACCGCAGGTGGGTGCGTTCAAGGTGAAGGTCGGCGGCCCCGACGACATCGATGTCCTCGACGCCATCCGGCAGGTAACACCGCTGCCGATCCGGATCGACGCGAATGAGGCGTGGGACCTCAGCACTGCGCGCGCCCTCACGCCACGTCTGCGCGCGCTCGGCGTGCACCTCGTCGAGCAGCCCTTCCCACGTAGCCGCATCGATGACTACGTCCGCTACAGAGAGCTTCCCGACCGGCTCCCGATCGTCCTGGACGAAGGATGCACCGACGTGGCAAGCGTCCACGCCGCCCTGGAACACTCCGACGGCATCGTCGTCAAGCTGTGCAAGGCGGGCGGCGTCCGCGCCGCACGACGGGTCATGACAGCCGCCCGGCAAGCCGGGCTCACGGTGCTGCTCAGCTGCATGTGCGAGTCGGAACTCGCCATCAGCCAGGCCGCGCTGCTCGCCCCGCTGGCCGACCACATCGACCTCGACGGGCACCTCTACCTCCGCGATCAGCCCTTCCGCGGACTCGGACTCGAGGGCGGGTGGATCGTCCTGGGCGACGGACCCGGGCTCGGGGTGGCGCCCGCGACCAGCCAGAGACGGAGTTGACGGTGAACTGGTACGAGGACATGAACCTGTGGTCCGGCTTCTCGGAGGTGCTCTTCACACCCGAGCGTGCGCGGGCCGCCGCCGATGCGGTCGCCACCTCACCCCTGCTCGCGTTCGCTCCCGCAAGCCGCGTGCTCGACCAGTGCTGCGGCACGGGGTTCTTCACCGCGCCGCTGGCTCGCCGTGGCTACCAGGTGACCGGCGTGGACCTGCACCCCGAGTTGCTCGAACGCGCTGCGTCCGCGTGCGCCGACGCCGGCGCGACGGCGTCCTTCGTGCGAGCGGACGTTCGCGAGTACGGGGTGCCGGAGGCGTACGACGTCGTGGTGAACATGTACACCTCCTTCGGCTACTTCGACGATCACGAGGACAACATGCGGGTGCTGCACAACGCCCACCGTTCCCTCGCTCCAGGCGGCCAGCTGCTCGTCGATCTGCTGAGCAAGGAGACATACGCGTCGTGGGTCGGACCACCGAAGATCGTCGACGTGCCCGGCGGCATGGTGGTGATGCGCGACACGATCCTGGACGACTGGACCCGCTACCGAACCGACTGGACCCTGGTGCGGGGCGACACCGCCGCGCACACCTCCCTCACCTGCTACGTCTACAGCGCCGCCGAACTGCGCGCCATGTTCGCGGAGGCAGGATTCGGGAAGATCGAGTGCTTCGGCAATCTGGACGGCGGCCCCTACGACGCCAACGCGACCCGACTGATCATCCGGGGCAGCAAGGGAAGCGGGTGAGACCCGCCGCACTCGGCTCGTTCACCGGGGTGCGGATCGCCCTGCTCGGCAGCGGGCTGCTCGTCAACCTGATCGGCTTCTCCGTCTACCCGTACCTGGCGATCCTGCTGCGGCATCGGATGGGCCTGAGCATGGATCAGGTCGGCGTCGTCCTGGGGCTGACGGCATTCGTGCAGTTCGCCGGCGGAGCGCCGGGCGCGGTGCTGGCGGAGCACCTCGGCCTGCGGCGTTCGCTGCTGCTGGCCATGGCGCTGCAGACGCTCGGTTCGCTGGGACTGCTCGCTGGCGAGGTATGGCCGGCGGTGACAGTCCTGGCGCTGATGATCCGGTCGGCGGCCACCGCTCTGTACTCGCCCGCGGTCCGCGCCTACACGGTGCACGGCGCGGGCCCGGACGAGCAGCCGCGGCTGGTGTCGGCGAGCTACGCCACCGGCAACGCCGGGATCGCCCTCGGGCCGGTGGTAGGTGCGCTGTTCATCAACGACCCGGGGGTGATGTTCGCCGCCGCGGCCACCCTGCATGCCGCACTGACGATCGGACACGCGCTCCTGCCGCCAGACTCCCGTGGCCATGCCCGGGCCGTCGAGCCGCTGCACCGTGCCCTGAGCGGACTGGCGGTTCTGCCGTTCACGGTGACTGCCCTGACCATCTACCTCCACCTGTACTTCTACCAGTATCTCGCGTCCTTTGCGGAAGGAAGGGTGCCCACGGTGTTCTACGGATCAGCCATGATGGGCTATTCGCTGCTGCTGGTCGTGCTGCAACCACTCTTGGCCGGGCGGGTCGAACAGATGCGGTACACCCAGGCGATGACGATCGGGTTCGGTGGCCTGGCCATCGGCATGACCGCATTCGCCGGCGGGCACGAACTCACGATCGCCGCCGGCATCGTCGCCCTCGGCGTGGGCAACTCGATACTCTTCCTCAAGAACGTCCTTGAGGCGCTCGCCGTCACCCCCCGCTCGGCGGCGGTGGTCTTCGGGCACCAGCGGCTCGCCGAAGGTGTCGGCGCGCTCCTCAGCGGTGTCGTCGGCGGCGTCGTCTACCAGGCGTTCGAGACCGCCGGACACCTGCCCGGGCTATGGCTGGCCGTGGCCGCCCAGTGTGTGCTGCTGCCGATCCTGGTCGTACTGGTGTGCCGAAGGCTCCGGCACCCCGCGACCGCACCGGTGGGTCCCCGATGAACCCGGCCGATGCAGTCGCCGCGGCCCGCGCCGTCGCGGGGCGCCTGCGCGAGGACGTGGTCGCGCGCGAGCGCGCCAACCGACCGCCGCGCGCCGAGATCCAGCTGCTACGCGGCAGCGGTCTACTCGCGGCCGATCCCGACGACCTCGAGACGACGCACCTCGTCACCCGCATCGTCGCAGCGTCCGACGCCTCGATCGGACACCTCCTCGGCTACCACTACACACACCTCTGGCGCGCTCGCCTGTACGACAACGCCGACCTGGCCCGCCGACTGCGACAAGATGTCAGAGCCGAAGGGCTCTTCGTGGCGTCCGTCAGCAACCCGCGCGACACCATCGTGGCGACCACGACCGGAGACACGTTCACGGTCTCCGGCCGGGGTGCGTTCGCCACCGGATGTGCGGTCGCTGACCGGATCCTGGTCGGCGCGATTCGCGACGACCAGGCGTCCCGCATCGTGGTGGTCGTACCCGGTGACGTGGACGGGCTCTCGCATCCGCCGGACTGGGACAACCTGGGTCAGCGCTTGACGGCCAGCGGCAGCATCGTCCTGCGGGATGTCACGGCCGGCTCCGCCGACGTGCTGGGCACCTTCCCGCCGGGTGAGGACGAGACGAGCCCGAGATGGCAGCAACTGTCGCTCGTCTCCCTCGCCTTCCAAACAGTGCTCACCCAGGTACTCGTCGGCGTCACCGAGGGAGCGTTGGACGAGGCTGCCAGCTACACGCGGGAGCAGTCCCGGCCCTGGCCAGCCAGCGGGCTGGCCAGGGCCGTCGACGACCCGCACGTGCTCGCCGGATACGGCGAACTCGCCGCGAGCCTCCAGGCGGCGCGATTGCTGGCCGACGACGCGACCCGCGCCCTCGCCGAGGCCGACCGGCGGGGCCCGGACCTGACCCCGGCCGAACGTGGCCGGACCGCGCTGACGGTCTCGGCCGCGAAGGTCGTAGCTACCCGCCTCGCGATGGAGGCAACGAGCCGGATCTTCGAACTCACCGGGGCTCGCGCCACTACACGCTCATCCGGACTGGACCGCTTCTGGCGTGACGCCCGGACGCTCACCGTCCACGATCCAGTCGTTTATAAGGCCCGGGAACTCGGCGTGCACCTGCTCACCGGCACCGCGCCACCGACCACGGCGTACAGCTGAGATCCGTTGCTCAGCGGATCGCGACCAGGACCCGCTCTTCGAGATCCTGCCAGACCACGCCGACCTCGGTCAGCCCGGCCTCCACGAGGGCGGCCTGGTGATAGTCGAGCGTGGCACCCGTCCAGTCACGGGCCCCTTCTGGCCACAGCGTCTGCCGCTCGGCGACGGCGTCGGCCAGCGCCGGGTGCGCTTCGACGGCCGCCCACCAGTCCTCCCACGGCTCGGCGCCGGCGTCGATCGCGTGCTGCTGGCGTCCCCGGTCGATGGCCTCGCAGGCGGCCCGGAGACGGCTGCCCGCGGGTAGTGGTAGGTAGTCGGCGTTGACCAGGACGCCACCCGGGCGGAGCAACCCGGCCGCGGTACGGTAGACCGCCGTCAGCGCGGGCGGCGTGAGCCAGTGCAGCGCCGTGCTGGACAGGACGGCATCGAACGAGCCCTCACCGGATTCACTGCCGAGCCGCTCCGACCACGACGGATCACGAAGGTCCGCCCGGACCCAACGCAGCCGCCCGCCCTGGTCGCCGAGCGCGCCCTCGCCGATGGCGAGCAGCACCGGATCGGTGTCAAGCGCCACCGCGCGGCCCTCGGGAAAGCGGCGGAGAAAGCGTTCGCTGATGGCGCCGGGACCGCAGGCGAGATCGAGCACCGTCAGGCCGGGCCGCGGGCAGAGCTGCTCCAGGACGTCGAACATCACGGTGAACACCCGCTCGCGTTGCTCGATGTAGATGTCCTGCTGGACATCCCAACGGCGCAGCAGGTCGGCGAACGAGGCCTGCGCGATCGTCTGGTCGATCATGCTTGCTCCTGATTCTGTCGGTGACAGGCGACGGACTCGTCGGGACGGGGGCCGACGATCAGTGGTGGGCGTTCGGCTTCGCACCGGTCGAACGCCCGCCGGCAACGCGGGTTGAAGGCGCACCCGTCGATGCTGGCGAGCGGGCCGGGCATCTCCCCACGCAGCGCAGGGGCCGGCGCAGGGTCCGCGTCGAGGCGTGGGACGGCCGCAAGCAACGCCTGCGTGTACGGGTGCCGGGCGGCATCCATCAGGCGCAGCGTGGGTGCGCTCTCGACGATTCGGCCCCGGTACATGACGGCCACCCGGTCGGCGAGTTGGCGCACCACGGCGAGATCATGCGCGATGAACAGGCAGCCGAGCCCGAGCCTGTCCACCAGGTCCCGGATCAGGTTGAGGACGGTGGCCTGCACGGGCGCGTCGAGGGCCGTGACCGGTTCGTCGCAGATCAGCAGCCGGGGCCGCACCGCGAGAGCGCGCGCGATCGCGACGCGTTGGCGCTGCCCTCCACTGAGCTCACGCGGCCGCCGCCCGGCGAGACCCGGGTCCAGCTCGACCAGGTCGAGCAGTTCCGCCACCCGCCGGCGGCGTGCCGCCCGAGAGCCGATGCGGTGGATGTGCAGTGGTTCGGCGAGCGCCCGGGCGACCGTCTGCCGCGGACTCAGCGACTGGAACGGATCCTGAAAGACCATCTGTACCGCCCGCCGGTACGCCCGCAGGGCGTCACCACGCAGCGCGTGGACGTCCGCGCCGTCCAGAGACACCGTGCCGGCGATCGGGCGTTCGAGCCGCACCACGGTCCGGGCGATTGTCGACTTGCCGCAACCGGACTCACCCACGAGCGCCAGCAGCTCGCCGGGGCGGACACTCAGGTCGACGTCCCGGACCACCGGCACGAGCCTGCCGGCGATCGGGAACGCCACTCGCACTGCGGCCAGCTCAAGCACCGTCGTCCCCGATCGGCCGCGCCACCGTCGGACGCACCCAGCAGGCAGAGGAGTGCCCTGGCGCCACCGGTTCCAGCGGCGGTTCCTCGACGTGACATCGCGTCGTGGCACGTGCGCAGCGCGGCGCGAACGCGCAGGCACCCACCTTGCGCCGGGTCGGCTCCGCGGGCGGAAGGGTCCGGAACCGGGTTCCGGGCACCGCCGTGGGTGACGGCACCGCGTCGAGCAGACCGTGCGTGTACGGATGGTCGGGCCGGCTCACGACGTCGGCTGCCGGCCCGACCTCGACGATGCGGCCGGCGTAGCAGACCGCGATGTCGTCGGCGATCCGGGCGGCCGCCGCGATGTCGTGGCTGATGAGGATCAACCCCATTCCGGTGGATTCGCGCAGATCCGCCAGCAGAGAATGGATCTGGGCCTGGGTTGTGACGTCCAACGCCGAGGTCGGTTCGTCGGCGATGAGGATCTCCGGCTCTCCGGCCAGGGCCAGGGCGATCATCACCCGCTGGCACATGCCGCCGGACAGCGTGTGCGGGTAGGCGGAGACCTGCGACTCCGGTTCCGGGAGACCGGCCATTTTCAACAGCTCAAGCGATCGGGCGCGCTCTAGGCCGCGTGGGACGCCACCAGCGTGCCGCACCGCGTCGTCGAGCAGTGCGCCCACCGTCCGAACCGGGTTGAGCGCACCCCGCGCGTCCTGCAACACCACACCGACCCGGCGTCCCCGCACCGCCTCCCAGATCGCCGGTCCGCCGCCGAGCAGGTCGACCTGGCCCAGGACCGCGCGACCGCTGACCTGCGCGGTGGCATCGACCAGCCCGAGCGGGGCGAGGGTGGACAGCGTCTTGCCGCTCCCGCTCTCCCCGACGATCGCCAACGCCCTTCCAGGAGCCACGCGGTAGCCGATACCGTCCACCACCTTCCGTCCGGCGAAGGCGACCGCGAGTTCCTCGACCTGGTACGGGCCGGCGGTCGAGCCGTTCATCCGGGCGCGCCGCCGCGGCAACCCGAGCCGTACCAGCGGCAGGTCATCGGTGGCGAACTGCTCGGCCAGCAGGTTGCTGGCGAGGACGACGGCGGCGATGGCCAGGCCGGGTGGCAGCGCGAGCCACAGGGCGGAGTCCAGATACGGGCGGGCGTCGATGAGCATCTGCCCCCACTCTGGTTCGGGCGGCGGGATGCCGAGACCGAGAAAGCTGAGAAACGCCAGCGACAGCACGATGAAACCGATCTCGATGCTCGCGTAGACGAGCACCGGTGCTGCCAGGGCGGGCAGCGCGTGCTGAAAGAGGATCCGGAACCGGGACGCGCCGAGCACCTGCAGCGCATCGAAGTAGGCGCTGCGGCGGAGACTGACGAACCGCCCGCGCGCCAACCGGGCGAATGGCGGCCAACCGGTGAGGGACAGGGCCAGAACGAGGTTGGCGCTGCCGTGACCGCGCACACCCAGGATGGCCAGCGCGACGATCAGCGAGGGCAGCGTCAGCGTCACGTCCATCAACCACAACGCCACGCGATCCAGCCAGCCGCCGAGGAAGCCGCCGGCGGCACCGATCACCACCCCGACAGTGACGGACACGGCGAGCACCGCCGCGGCCAGTATCAGCGAGGCCTGCGCACCGTACAGCAGGCGGGACAACTGGTCCCGGCCCAATTGGTCGGTGCCCAGCAGATGCTCCACCGACGGCCGCGTCAGGCTGGCCGTCAGATCGTTGGCGATCGGGTCGTACGGAGCGATGACCGGCGCCAGGGCCCCGGCCATGACGAAACCCAGCAACGGCAGTGCGTAGATCACCGTGCGACGCCGGCGGCCCGCCCCCGACGCCGTCATCCGCCGCTCACCCGCGGGTCGATCCGGCCGTGCAGCCGGTCGGCCAGCCGGTTGGTCGCGGTGAAGGCCAGCGCGAAGCACAGCACGCACGCCTGGATCGCCATCAGGTCGCGGAAGTTCACGGCCTGGACGAAGTAGTCACCGATACCGTTGTGGGCGAAGACGGTCTCCACCACCAGGGCTCCGGTGAGCATGCCGCCGACGATCAAGCCGATCGTGTTGAGGACGGCGCCGGCGACGTTGGGCAGCGCGTCGCGTACGACGATGGACACTGTGGGCGCGCCGCGCGCCTGCGCGGCGCGTACATACGGTTGGGCGAGTGCCTCGCGCAGTGACACGGCGACCACACGGCTGAGCAGGCCGACAGCCGGTAGGGCGAGGACGACCACCGGCATCACGTATCCGGCGGGACCGCCGTCGGCGGAGGTGGGCAGCAGACCCAGTTGCTCGGCGAGCACGACGACCAGTAGGTAGCTGACCCAGAAGGTGGGCAACGAGACGGCGAGTAGGCCCGTCAGCCGCAGGCCGCGCCGAGCCGGACGCCACGGCAGCATGGCAGCCAGCGCACCGACCAGAAGGCCCAGCGGCAACGCCGCAACCGCCGTCAGCCCGGCCAGCGACAGCGTGACCGGGACCCGTTCCGCCAGCTCGGTCAGGACCGGCCGGCCGGTGCGCGCCGACTTCCCGAGATCACCCTGCACGGCGTGGCCGAGCCAACGGACGTAACGTTCGGGGACGCTGCCCTCCATTCCCAGCTCGCGCCGGGCCGAGGCGACCTGGTCCTCGGTGACGCCGGGGTGCCCGGCCCGCTGCTGCGCGAGCCGGGTGGCGGCGTCACCGGGAGCCAGCGCGATGAGCCCGAACGCCAGCAGCGACGTGATTCCGAGAACCAGCGCCAACTCGGCGGCCAGCCGGGCCGACCACCGGGTCCAGCGCACGAGCAGACCGTTCATCGTTGCAGCGTCACCGTGGACAGGTCGAAGTCATACTCCGTGTGCGGCACCTGGAAGCCCTTGACCGCCGGGCCGACGGCCCACACCCGTGGCCGGTACGCGATCGGCACGAAGGCGGCCTCCCGGTTCAGCACGGCCCAGGCCTCCTGGTAGTTCTTGGCGCGGGTGGCGGCGTCCCGGGCGTACAACGCGCCGTTGACGAGCCGTTCGACCTCGTCGGTCTTCCACAGACCGGGATCCTTACGGTCGCCGGTCAGGAAGCCGACCACGAACCCCGACGGGTCGTAAGGGGCGCCGTAGGTTTCCATGAAGGCGAGGTCGTACTTGCCGGCGTGCAGGTCGTCGTAGAACGTGGCCTCGTCGACCGCGACGATGTTCACGGTGATCCCGACCTCGGCCAGCGCCGAGGCGACGGCCTGAGCGCTGAGCCGCGAGTCCTGCCAGCCGACGGCGGCCGTCGACGGGATCCGCAGGGACAGGACCAGCTGCTTGCCATCCTTGACCCGGCCCTTCCCGTCCTGGCGCCACCCGGCCGCATCGAGAGTCCGGCGGGCCTGGTCGGGATCGAAGGGCAGGCTCTGCGGCGCCCCCGCGTCCGGGATTCCCGGCGCGAACAGCGTGGTCGCGGGCTTGGCCTGACCGGCGTAGAGCACCTTGGTCAGGGTCTCCCGGTCCAGGGCGTACCGCACCGCCTCGCGGATCGCCTTGTCGCCCGCGACGCCGTTGAGGTTGAAGCCGAGCATGACGGTGATGTCCGGATCACCGTGCAGCACCGTGACCCGCTCGTCCTTGCCGAGGGTGGCCGCCTCGGTCGGCGAGATCGGTGCCAGGTAACTGCCGCCGAGCATGTCCACCTCGCCCGCGCGCAGCGCGGAGACGCGGGTCTGCGAGTCCTTTCTGACGCTGAACTCAACCCGGTCGATCTTCGGTTTGGCGCCCCAATAGCCGTCGTTGCGGACCAGGCTCGCGGCCGTCGTCGTGATCTGTTCCAGCCGCCATGGCCCGGTACCGATGGCCTTGGTGAACTTCCCGGAAGCGTCGACGGCCTTGGGGCTCATGAAGCCGGGGGGCCGGGTGAAGGTCAGCTCCTGCAGCAGCGGGTCGTAGGCGCGTTCGAGGCGCAGCCGCAGCTTCATCGGCCCAGGCACCTCCACGGCCTTGATGATCTTCGAGGCGGCCAGCCAGGAGTGCGACTCCTTGCCCACCCAGCGATCGAGGTTCCACTTCGCCGCCTGTGCGTCGAACGGCGTGTCGTCGTGAAACTTCACACCGGTCCGCAGCTCGAAGTCGATCGTGAGCCCGTCCGCCGCGACCTGCCACGACGTGGCCAAGCCCGGTTCCAGGCGACCACCCTGTCCGTACTTCACCAGCGTCTCGAAGACCATCGGGGCGATGAACCAGTCCCCGTTGTAGTCGTGCGGGTCCTGGTCGCCGTACTCGTTCGCGTTCGCCACGCGTAGCGTGCCGCCGGTCGCAGCGGTTCGATCGGTGTCCCCGGATCCGCTGGCCGCGCAACCTGCCACCAGAACTGCCAGCACCGCCAGTGCGGCCAGCGCCCGGGCTGGTCGGCGGGCCCGTACCAGCGAGGAACCTTCGTCCGAATATCGAGCGACACGCATCAATGACCCTTCCGGAGTGGTATCTGCGCTGACCGTGGGTGGCGGACACCCTTACCTCGGGAAGGAGGCCGGGGTGATTCGCAGACATAGTCGTCTGACGACAAGCGAAAGTTCCCGAGGTGAGCCGGCGACCGGATCGGCGGACCAGTCGGGTGATGCGGTATGCCGACCGGGCGCGGGAGTGTGGCGTTGTCGGCTCCGTCTCACGCAGCGCCGCCATAGCCCGAACCGGTGCCTGGTGCCTGCTGCGATCCGGCTGCCGGGTGTCAGCGAGGCGAGTCGGTCACGGTGCCGTGCCCCAATCTCAGCGTGCACCCCCGCGCCCGAGGCCTCGTTGTCCCTCCGAAGGTCGTTGCCGATCCGGCAAGTTTTCTCGCCAGCGCCGCAGAACAAGGGGCACCATGCCGGTCGAGCCCGATCGATCGTGAGGACGTGAGCGTATGAAGCACATTGAGCGCCCGGACGCGGCAACACCGGCCGAGTTCTGGGAGAGTCTGCACCAGCAGGTGGCCGCCGCCCAGTGGGAGGTGCGCGTCAACCCGATCCTTGCCGTAACGGTCGGTGACCTTTCCCCGGGTGCTGCTCTCGACCTGGGCTGCGGCCAGGGCGGCGACAGCCTGTGGCTCGCCCAGCGCGGCTGGCAGGTCACCGCGGTCGACATCGCCGATGCCGCCCTGCAGCGGGTGAATGAGCGCGCCGCCCAGCAGCGACTGGGCGACAGGATCCGTACCGAACGGCATGATCTGGCGGATTCCCTACCCCGGGGCACCTGGGACCTGGTGAGCGCTCATTACCTGCACAGCCTCTTCGACTTCCCCAGGGCCCGCATCCTGCGTGATCTCGGCGAGCAGGTGAACCCCGGTGGCATGCTGCTGATCGTCGACCACGGTTCGGTAGCACCGTGGTCCTGGAACCAGGGGGCCACGATTCCCACCCCGGACGAGACCCTGGCCGGTCTGGCCCTCGATTCCGCGTCCTGGCATGTGCTGTGCTGCGAAGCCCGCGATCGGACGGCCACCGGCCCGGGTGGCCAGACGGCCGAGGTGACCGACAATGTGATCGCCTTGCGCAGGACGGACTGACCTGATCTTCGCTGCGAAGGTGACCGCCGTCGGCTCGGCCCGCGCGAACTGGCCCACGACGGCGTCATTCGGGTCGGGGAGAGCGTTCCGCGTTGCCGGAGGTGAGCGTCACCCGGCGGGCCAGGTCGTCGCCGGTGATGAGCAGGGCCGCCGGGTTCGGCTGGCGCTACGCCGCTGACGCTGGCGGTTCGTGGGCGAGGAACCGGCTCCGCTGCTGGTGGAGGGTCGGAACAGGGAACTAAAGCCGTCCACGGCGCGACCAACCCGACGTGATGACTGACGTTTCCGACGCCGGGATCGCCGGGGTGCGCACCCGGATGGTGCTGGTCATCCTGTTCGACGGAGTGCAACCGATCGACGTGGCCGGGCCGGTCGACGTGTTCACGTCGGCTGCCCGCTTCGTGGGTGACGCGGACACCCCGCCGTACGTCATCCGGACCGCCTCTCTCGACGGTGGGGCGGTCCGGGCCGCCGGTGGTCTGCGCCTCGTCCCCGACGGCGACCTGGGCGGCGTCGAGGATCCGGACCTGCTGGTGGTGCCGGGCGGGCCGGGCGTGGGAGACGTCGACGACCGGCTCGTCGCCTGGCTCGCCGAGCGTGCTCCCGGCATCCCGCGGGTGGTATCGGTGTGCACCGGGGCCTACCTGCTGGCCAAAGCCGGTCTCCTGGACGGTCGCCGGGCCACCACCCACTGGGAGGCCTGCGGTTACCTGACCGAGATGTTCCCCCGGGTGGCGTTCGACCCGGACGCCATCTTCGTCCAGGACGGGACGATCTCCACGTCGGCGGGGGCGACAGCCGGGGTCGACCTGGCCATGGCGCTGGTCGAGGAGGACTTCGGTCGTGCTGCTGCTTTGGGTATCGCCCGGCTGCTGGTGTGCTACTTGCGCCGGCCGGGCAATCAGGCCCAGCTCAGCGTCCAGCTCTCGACCCAGATCGCCCGGACCGAACCGCTGCGCGAGGTGCAGTACTGGGCCGCCGCGAACCTGGCGGCCGACCTGTCCGTTCCGGCGATGGCGGAGCGTGCCGGGCTGTCCCCACGGCAGTTCGCCCGGGCGTTCGGGGAACAGGTCGGGATGCCACCGGGCCGGTACGTGGACCTGATCCGGCTGGAGGCCGCGAAGCGCATGCTGACCGACACCACGGATGGCGTACTCGGCATCGCTCACCGTTGTGGCTATGGGTCGGCGGAAGCGATGCGCCGGGCGTTCCTGCGCGAAATCGACATTTCGCCGACCGAATATCGCCGTGCGTCGGCGAAGGAGCCGGTGATCCCCGACGGATCTCCGCCGATGGCAGATTTGTTGGCCGGTACGTCATAGGCGTGAGCGCGGGTCGCTTCTAAGCTTCCTGACATATGGCGAAATGAATACTTTCACGCCATTTTCAGCTTTCCGCACACGCTTCATGACAGAGATGTGAGCTCGACGTGACTCTCGTTCCAGATCGGATTGTCCGTACCACGCTGGCCATCGGCCTCGTCGTCGCGCTCGGCGCCTGCTCGGGGACGACGGTGCCGGACGCTCCGGTCGCATCGGCCGGCGCGTCGGTCGCCGTTGGTCCCCGAACCACGTATCCGCTGACGATCGACAACTGCGGCCGTGAGGTCACGTTCTCCCAGGCGCCCCGCCGGGTCGTGCTGCTCAACGGCGCGTCCGTGGCCGAAGTCGAGTCGATGATCGCGCTCGGTGTCGAGGCAACCATCGTGGCCAACAGCCAGAGCTACGGCGTCTCCGACGACCCGACGATGGTCGAGCGGATCACGGCCATCCCGACCGGCGGGCTGAAGCTGAACAAGAACTTCGAGGTCCCCCGCGAGCAGGTGATCGCCCAGTCACCGGATCTGGTGATCTCCACGTGGGCGGGCGGGTTCGACGACAAGATCGGCTCGATCACCCGCGACGAGCTCGGTAAGGCCGGTATCAACAGTTTCGTGTCCCCGTCGAACTGCGCCAACGGTGCGACCTCGCCCCGACCGCAGGACACGGCCACGTATGCGAAGCGGTCGGTCGAGTCGTCGTACGAGCTGCTGAACCAGCTCGGGGTCATCTTCGACGTCCAGGGCAAGGCGGCGCAGGTCGTGCAGGACTCGCGTGCGGCGCTGGCCGCCATCCCGTCGCCGACCGGGGCACCCAAGCGGGTGCTGGCCGCCTATCCCAGTATGGGGTCGGCGATGGGTCTGAAGGTTCCTGCCGTGTTCGGCGGCGGCATCTTCGACGACATCATCACCCGAGCCGGAGGTGTCAACGCGTTCGGCGGCCTGACCGATCAGCAACTCACCGCGCTCAACGTCGAGGCCCTCGCCGCAGCGAACGTCGAGGTGCTGGTGATCGGCCTGTACCAGCCGGACGACGACGCCAAGAAGTTCGCGGAGCAGCTGTTCGCGCAGTATCCGCAGTGGCCGGCGTCGAAGACCAAGACCTACACGTCGGTTTCCGACAGCTTCTACCTCGGACCGCTGAACGCGGTCGCCGTGAAGAAGATCAGCGATGCCGTCCACGCCGCGAACTGACCGTACCCGACCGGAAGCCGCCCGCGCCCACCTCGTACCCGATGGCTCCGTTCCGCTGCTGATCGTGCTCCTGACCGTCGCGGTCGTGCTGGCCGCGGCGGTCGCGATCGCCGTCGGCACGGTACCGGTCCCGCTGGGCGACGTGGTCGCGGTGACCTGGGCGCACCTCACACCCGGAGACACCGAGCGCAGCCTGCTCTACGACCAGATCGTGTGGGACTTCCGCGCGCCCCGGGTGCTGCTGGCCGGGGTCGCCGGCGCGGGTCTCAGCGTCGCCGGAGTATGCCTGCAGGCATTGGTGCGCAACCCGCTGGCCGATCCCTACCTGCTCGGCATCTCGGGAGGCGCCTCCATCGGCGCCGCCCTGGCGCTGAGCTTCGTGCCCGCGGCGATCGCCGGACTGGGTGTCTCCGGCGCGGCCTTCCTCGGGGCGGTGGTCAGCGTCGCCCTGGTCGTGGGGCTGGCACAGCGGGCCGGCCGGGTCGCGCCGGGGCGGCTGATCCTGGCCGGAGTGGCCGTGGCCTACCTGGGCAGTGCCGTCACCAGCTACATCCAACTGCAGGCCAACCCGGGCGAACTGCGCGGCATCCTGTTCTGGGTGCTCGGCTCGGTCGCCGCAGCGTCCTGGCCGGACCTACCTGCGCCCACCGTCGCCCTGGTGGTCTGCCTGCTCTGGCTGCTGGTCGACGGCCGCCGGTTGAACGCGCTGACGATGGGCGAGACGTCGGCCGCCGGGCTGGGGATCGACGTCAACCGGCTGCGCCTGGGGCTACTCGCGGTGGCGTCGCTGCTGACCGCGACGATCGTCAGCGTCGCGGGTGGGATCGGCTTCGTCGGCCTGCTGGTGCCGCACGCGGTCCGGCTGCTGGTCGGCCCCGACCATCGCCGGGTGATCCCGGTGTCGCTGCTGCTGGGGGCGGTCTTCCTGATCCTCGTCGACCTGTTGTCGCGCACCCTGGACCGGCCGAACGAGATGCCGATCGGCATCTTCACCGCGGTGCTCGGCGCGCCCTTCTTCCTGTGGCTGCTGCGCAGCCAGTCCGGGGCGGTGCGATGAGGGTCACGGCGACCGGCGTCTCGGTGACCATCGACGGCACGACCATCCTCGATGACGTCTCGTTCACCGCCGCCGACGGCCGGGTGACCGGACTGATCGGGCCGAACGGATCCGGCAAGAGCACACTGCTGCGCTGCCTGTACCGCATCATCCGGCCGCAGCAGGGCACCGTGCACATCGGTGAGCACGACGTCTGGCGGGTCCCCGCCCGCCGGGCCGGCCAGTTGCGGGCGGTGGTGGCCCAGGACCAGGAACTCGACAACGAGTACGCCGTCCGCGACATCGTCGCCATGGGACGGATCCCGCACCAGCGGCTACTCGAACGGGAGAGCACGGCCGACCGCGCCATCGTCGACGAGGCGCTGACCCGCGCCCGCATCGAGTGGGCCGAAGGCCGGCGCTTCGTCACGTTGTCCGGCGGCGAACGCCAGCGGGTCCTGCTCGCCCGCGCCCTCGCCCAGAACGCCCCGGTCCTGCTGCTCGACGAGCCGACCAATCACCTCGACATCGGCGCGCAACTGGAACTGCTCGAGTTGATCCGCGAACTCGGGCTCACCACCGTCGCGGCCCTGCACGACCTCGACCACGCGATGTCCTACTGCGACGCCGTCGTGCTGCTGCACCACGGCCGGGTCGTCGCGGCCGACGATCCCGTCACCGTGCTCACCCCGCAACGCCTGGCCGACGTCTTCGGCGTACGGGGAGCGACGACCACCCACCCACTCACCGGCCGGCCGCACCTGGTGTTCGCGGCGCCCCCCTCCGAACGGGAGACCTCCAGATGACCACGCAGAGCCCGCCCGGCGAGCCTGTTCCCGACGCCAGGCTCACCGCACCCCTCGAACCACCTGCGACCGGCACCATCACCGTGGCCGTCGTCCTCTCGCCCCACGCGGAACTGGTCGACTTCGCCGGCCCGTGGGGCGTGTTCGAGTACGCCCGCCTCGACGACGGGCGCACCCCGTTCACGCTGACCACGGTGGCGGCCACGACGGACCCTGTCCCGATCTCTGGAGGCATGGTCGTCGTGCCCGGTCACGACGTCGACACAGCGCCTGCGCCGGACATCGTGGTCGTCCCGGCCCTGGACACCGGCAAGCTCGCCCCCGAGGTGCTGGACTGGCTGCGGCGCGTCCATCAGGACACCGCAGTGACCATGTCGGTCTGCAACGGATCATTCGTGCTCGGCCAGGCGGGCCTCCTCGACGGCCGGACCGCAACGGCCCACCACAGCGCCTACCAAGCCCTTCAGACCATGTTTCCCGCCCTCACCGTCGTCCCCGGGGTCCGCTACGTCGAGGACGGCCGGCTCGCCACCGCCGGCGGGCTCACCTCGGGCACCGACCTCGCCCTGCGGATCGTCGAACGCTACTTCGGGCGCACCGTCGCGCAGCGGACCGCCACCTACCTCGAATACCAGGGCACAGGCTGGATGCACCCCGACAGCAACGCCGAGTTCACCCAGCCCGCAGTGGTAAACCCGGAACAGCCGGTGTGTCCGGTCTGCCAGATGCCGGTGGCCCCCGACACCCCGATCACCCTCGAACTCGATGGACGTACCTGGCACTTCTGCGGCGACTGGTGCAAGGAGCAGTTCCGGGCGGCACCGCAACGCTTCGCCATCGCGGACGGATCGTGACATGCAGGTCGCCATCGTCGTCTATCCCGGCTTCACGGCGCTCGACGTCCTGGGGCCGTACGAGGTGCTGGGTCGTCTGCCGGACACCGAGGTCGTGTTCGTTGCCGAGCGCCCAGGCTTGGTCGTGAACGACCTGGGCAGCCTGTCGGTCGACGCCGCCGCGACGTACGCCGACGTGTCCGACCCGGACATCGTGCTGGTCGGCGGGGGAGCGGGCCAGCAGGACCAGATGGCCGACGACGGCCCGCTGCTCGAGTGGTTGCGGGCCGTCGACCGGACCACCACGTGGACCACGTCCGTCTGCACCGGCGCGTTCGCGCTGGCCGCCGCCGGACTGCTGACAGGCCGACGGGCGACGACCCACTGGGCCGGGCTCGACATGCTCACCGGCTTCGGGGTGACGCCCGTGACGGACCGGGTGGTGATCGACGGCCATTACGCGACCGCGGCCGGGGTGTCCGCAGGCATCGACATGGCGCTGGTCCTGGCCGGCCGGATCATGGGTGACGAGGCCGCGCAGACCGTGCAGCTGATCATCGAGTACGCCCCGGAGCCGCCGTACCAGGCGGGCTCCGTAGACACCGCGCCACCGTCCGTGGTGGAGCGAGCCGGCCGCATGCTGTCGCCTTGACCGATGCCACTCTGCTGCGTGGACCGCCAAGACCGTCTGGTTCGGCGTCACCCACCGCACCTTCACACACGGCCAGGAACTTAATTCTCCCGGCCGACGACTGAATGTACATCGATGGGTTTCGGGAGGTGCTCCTCATGAGGCGACGGGGAGTGCTGGCGGGCAGTGCGGCTGCGGGCGTGGGCACACTGATCGGCGCACAGACGGCTGAGGCCACACCGCGTGGTGCCAAGGGTTCTCTGCGAGTGCGCATCGTCATGTTCGACGGTGTCGAGGAACAGGACTTCATCGCACCACAGGAAGTGTTCTCCCTGGCGGGCTGGTACAGCAGCAGAAAGATCGACACCGGCTACATGGTGCTTGGCAGGCCGCGCGTCATCACTGCCGCGTTCGGCACTCGCGTGACGGTCGACCGCGGCTGGCGGCCCGAGGAAGCGGATCTGATCGTCGTGCCCGGCGGTGGCCGTCCCGGAGAGCCCGGCATCTGGGCGGAGATCAACCGTGGGGCACTCCCGAAGGCGCTCGCTGCAGCACGCCGCCCGGGGCTCACCATCACCTCGCTCTGCACCGGCGCGATCATCCTGGCCGCCGCCGGTCTGGTCACCGGCCGTCCCTGCACCACCCACACGGTCGCCAGGAAGGAACTGGCCGCGCGCGGCGGTGTCGTCAAAAGTGCGCGCGTCGTAGACGACGGCGATCTGGTCACCGCGGCCGGCATCACGTCCGGCTTGGATCTGGCGCTGCACCTCGTCGCGCGCGAACTCAACGCGGACGTCGCGGTCCAGGTCGAAGAGGCTCTTGAATACCAGGCGCGGGGCACGGTCTGGACCAGGTAGGGCACCGGCGACGGTAGCGCCACCAAGACATCGTCCCGGCTTGTTCGTCAACGTCAGGGGGCTGGGAGGGTATGGCACCCGGCTGAATCCCGGCAGTTATATCCGCTCAGGTCAACAGGGTGCGCCAGTAGAACCAGAACTGCTCGCCGATGAGGGCGACGATGATGAGGTACCAGACGGTGAGGACGACGGTGTGATACCGGAGGAGGACAGCCCCCCGGGAAGTGAACAACTGCTCGTGATGGACGTTGCGCAGGGTGACATACCAGAAGATCGCGATGGTGACGACCCACACCACCATGCAGTACGGACACAGCGCGCCGATACGGTAGAGGCTCTGGAAGATCAGCCAGTGCACGAACCCGATACCGAACGTCACGCCGAGTTGCAGGCCCAGCCAGAACCACCGCGGGAGTCGGGCGCCGGCCAGGACCGCGACACCGATGGTGGTCACCACACTGAACCCGACGATACCGATCAAGGGGTTGGGGAAACCGAACGCGGCCGCCTGCGGCGTGGTCATCACCGAGCCACAGGACAGGATCGGGTTGATGCTGCAACTGGGCCGATAGCTCGGATCGGTCAAAAGGTTGATCTTCTCGATGGTCAGGGTCAGCGCTGCGGCGCTACCGATCGCACCGCAGACGGCCAGCACCCAGCCGATGATGCGCGCCGCGAACGGCACCGTCGGATCCGCTGGAGCGGCCGCCGGGCCGGGAGCGGCCGTGACCTGCCCGCTCATCCGGCGAGTGCTGCGTCGACGGCGGCCTTGAGCCCGGCGTACGTGGCCTGCCCGTCGAAGCGCTGGCCATTGATGAAGAACGACGGGGTGCTCTGGACCCCGGCGGCGGTCCCGTCGCTCTGGTCGTCACGGATACGGGCCGCGGTGCCCGGGTCGTCGCGGTCGGCGCGGAACTTCGCCAGGTCGAGGCCGAGCTGCTGGGCGTAGCCCTCGAAGACGGCCGACTGGTCCTGCTGCTGCCCGCCCCACGTGGACTGGTTCTCGAACAGCTTGACGTACATCTGCTCGAACTTGTCCTGTCGCGCGGCGGCCTCGGCGGCGCGGGCGGCGTTCTGTGCGTTGGCGTGCTGGGTTAGCGGGAAGTTCCGGACCACATAGGTGATCTTGCCCGCATATTCCTGGCGGAGTCTCTCCACGCCAGGGAACGCCTGTCCGCAGGACGGGCACTCGAAATCGAGGAACTCGACGATGGTGACCTTGCCGTCCTCGGCGGCGGTGAGCCGGTGGCTGTCCGCCCTCACCACCCGGTCGCCGGCTGCCTGCCGAGCCTTGTCACTGCTGTTCTGGACGAAGACGAACAGCCCGGCGAGTCCGGCGAGCACGATCGCCAACAGCCCGAAGGTGATCCTGGTGTTGGTGCTCACCCGTCGGGCGCGCATCGCCTTGGCAGCATTGTCAGACGCCTTCCTGCTGCGCTCTGGTCCGGAACCGCCAGTCCTGCCGCCGTCGGCGGTCGGCCTGTCGGGGCGGTTGCGCTTCTTCGACATCCGTGGACCTTCCACCCGAGGCTTCGTCGCACTGCCGCCTTCGGGCGGGTGCTGACTCATTGGTCGTTTGAGACCCTGCTGGAGTTCCGGCTCGTGCGACGACCGGTCAGATCCGGATGGCCGTCGACAGAGTCGGGAGGGCGCCCGAGTCCGTGTCCAGCTCGAAGGACAGCCGCCAGACGTGACCGGGGGTGAGTGCCACGTGTCCGATCGCGGTTTGAGCGGTGAGCGCCAGAACCTCGACGTCGGTCCGCAGCTCGGGAGCGGTGGCGTCCACAGCGGTGGCCGCCCAGCCGCGGATCTCGTCGGCGGGGCCGCCGTCGTTGGTCCAGCACAGGTGCAGGAGGGGAGACGCGGTGTCGCGCTGCAACCACACGTGCAGAGTGTGGCCCTCCCCGCTGATCGCCACCGACTGACGCTTGGGACAGAACGCGCGGTCGCGGGCTGCCTGCGCGGTGACCGGTGGCACCGTCACCGCGGCGATCAGCGTCAGTGCGAGGGCGGACACCGCGAGCACGGCTGGCCATCGCTGCTGCCGCTGCGGCCCGGTGACCGCCTCGTGACGCTCACGGGCACGAGGCGCGCAGCTGAGGACATGACCGAGATCCTGAGTCTTCCCCGTGGCACAGCCGGCCGTCCGGTGACTCAGCCGCAGACCGGGGCCATGTCGCCGCCCGTGACCGCGTACCGCTGTGGTCGCCGTGACCGCTGGTGCGGTCACCTGCCGGCGACGAGTCGTCGGGTGTCGAGGGTCGGGGTGGCAGAGGGCGGGGCCGGTTGCGGCGGGGTCCGGCTCCGCGCACTGGCCAGGCGACGATGGCACCTCGGTCTCCACTGAGGTGTCCCCGGGTAGATCAGGAACACGTCGCCCGGCCGTCAGGAGCAGGCAGACCGTCACGGCCAGACCCACCGCCAGGATGTGTACGCCCGTCATCCGGTACCCCCCCGCCGCGCCCCGGTACGGCATGCGCCGACCGCTGGTGGGGTAGTCGCACCGCCGACCCCGCTGGTTCCCGACAACCGGCGCGCACCACCGGTCTCGCCGCCCTGACCAGATGCGACGTCCGGCGAACTGATCACGGCAACGGAAGTGACCAGCCGGCATCGGATTGGGCGTGCTGCTGGCCCACCAGACGCGGGGTTCGGCCGCCCGTTCGGCGGACGAACGGCCGAACCCTGTCAGTGCGTCAGCTGCCGGCTGGCGCGGGGGAGGTGGGGACCACGGCCGGACGGCGTCGTCGCGACACCGCGCCCGCGATGACGTCGATGACGAGGAACGCGAGCAGGGTGATTCCGAACAGGGGCAGCGCCCAACCGATTGCCACGGTCACCGGCACGCCGATGAGCAGGACCCAGAGCGGCATGCCGCGGACGCCGCCGCGAGCCGGCGGGGTGCCGGCGAGGGCACGGCGGTCGGCGCGGGTGGGTCGGCGCTGCCACCACATGCGGTAGCCCCAGACGATGACGCAGAGCAGCCCGAGGGCCAGCGCGGCGAGCAGGATCTGGTTGACCAAACCAAACAGGAGACCCATGTGGGCCTGGATACCGAGAGCACTGAGTTTCGCCAGCAGTGGCCAGTCGGCGAAGTCGCTGCGGGCGGTGACCTGACCGCCGGCCGGGTCGACGGCGACGCGGTCCTTGGCGACGGGCCAGGTGTTGTCGACCTGCGTGACAGTCCAGGCCGAGCCCGCCTCGGCAGCCGGGGCGATCTCGACCGGGCCGTTGAGGCCGGCCGTACGGGCGGCCGCCGCCACCCGGTCGAAGGCCGCCGACTCGACCACGCCGCCGGCCCCACTGGCACCGTGCTGGTGGCCGCCGCCGGTCTCGGCCGGCTCGTCCGGGACGGTGGTGAGGCTGGTCGAGATCTCCGGGGCGCGGGCGCTGAGCGCGTCGAGGCCGGCGCCGAAGTTCGCCCCGGCGTAGCGGGACCAGGTGAGTCCAGTGGCGGAGAGGAACAGCAGGCCGATAGTGAGCCAGATGCCGGTGGTGGCGTGCCAGCCCCGGGTGCGGCGGACGCCCTTGCCGGCGGACAGGTCCGGTACGAGCAGGTGCCGGGCGGTGGCCCGGGAGGCGCTGCGCCGGCGCCACCACAGGATCACCCCGCCGAGCGCGATGACCCACAGCCAGCTCGCGGCCAACTCGGAGTAGTGCCGGCCCACCACGCCCAGGTGCAGGTTGCGGTGCAGGTCGTCGAGCCAGGTGGTGGCCGGGGTGGAGCCGAACCAGGTGGTCAGCTGGCCCTTCACCTGCGCGGTGTACGGGTCGACGTAGACGGTGTGCTGCTTCTCGCCGAGCTCTGGCAGGGCGAACGTCACCCGGGTGGTCCGGTCACCGTCACCGGGCTGCACGGTGGTGATGCTGCCCTCCGGGTGGGCGTTGCGGGCGGCACCGACCTGCTCGGCCAGCGGCAGCGGACGGTCACCCACCTGAGCGACGGTCAGTTGATCGCTGTAGAGGATCTTGTCCAGTTGCGGAGTGGTGGTGTAGGCCAGCCCCGTCAGTGCGGCGACCACCAGGAACGGAGCGACGAGGATACCGGCGTAGAAGTGCAGCCGCAGCAGCAGCGCACCGAACGGTGACGTTCGTCGGGCCGGTCGGGCCGGTGTTTCGGTGGCTGTGGCGGGTTCCGGCGTCGACGCGCCGGACAATTCGGTGAGAGACATGTTCGTCCGATCGGCATTGGCGAGAAGCACCCCCTGCCAGGGGGTGCTTCTCCTGCTGGCATGGTCGCCCGGTGGTTCGTTGCGTCGCTCCGGCTTGGAGAGGTAGTCGGAACGCGAGCCCTCAAGGTTCCCGAGAATTTCCCGGGACGGCGCCAGGCCGCAGCGCTGTCAGTGCTGGTCGGGCCCGGCCGTGCGCCGCGGGCCACTGTCGGCTTGTCCGGACGCGGCGAGGAACGCGTTGTAGCGGGCGAGGTCGTCCTCCTCGCCGGTTGCCTCCGCCCGGTCTGCCGCCCGGTCGAGGCGGGCCTGCTCGCGCACGTCGGCGCGGATCCACTGACGAACGAGGATGATCATGACGACGACGGCAGGTAGCTCACCGAATGCCCAGGCGATGCCGGCGCCGAGGTTCTGGTCGGCCAGCAGCGACGACGCCCAGGCGGGGTGGACGGCGATGTACCAGTCGGGGGCGATGACGGTGGTGGTCTGCATGAGGACCAGGCCGAAGAAGCCGTGCGCCATCATCGACGCCAGGTGGATGATCACCAGCAGGGGATGGGGGAGCCGTCGGCGACCGGGGTCGACACCGATGAGCACCCAGAACAGCAGGTAGCCGGCGACCACGAAGTGGGTGAGCATCGCCAGGTGACCGAGGTGGGAGCGCATCAGCACGCCGAGCAGGTCGCTGAAGTACAGGCCGAACAGGCTGGCGGTGTAGATGCCGAGCGCGACCAGTGGGTGGGTGAGCAGCTTGGTGACCGGGCTGTGTACGGCGATCAGCAGCCATTCCCGGGCGCCGCGTACCTGTGGGTCGGCCGGTCGGCGCAGGGTGCGCAGGGCGAGGGTGACCGGTGCGCCGCCGACCAGCAGGATCGGCACCAGCATCGACAGCACCATGTGTTGGGCCATGTGGGCGCTGAACAGCACGTACGCGTAACGGGCGACACCAAGGTTGGTGGTCGCGGCGAGCAACAGCAGCCCGCCCGCCCAGCTTGCCGTCCGGGCGAGGGGCCAGCGGTGCCCGGCGACGTGCATCCGGCGTACCCCGGCCAGGTACCCGCCGACGCCGACAGTGCACAGGGTCAGGAAGAACATGTCCGGCAGCGGCTGCCCGAGCAGGTCGCCCGCGGTGGGTGCGGCAGGCATCGGGAAGCCGAGCAGCTCGGTGATCGGGTCGGCGTCGACGCCGGAGACCGGGACGGGGGTGGGGCTGCGCGACAGTGCCACGGCAAGGCCCACGGTGGCGGCGAACACGATCAGTTCGCCGGCGGCCAGTCGGCCGAACGCCCACCGCCTGCCGGCGCGCAACGCCGGCAGGGTACGGGAGCGGTGTGCCGCGCCGAGCGCGCCGAGGATCAGCAGGGCGGCGAGCTTGCCGAGGACCAGCCAGCCGTAGCGGGACTGCCAGAGCTGGTCGACCGTGCCGAGGCGGACGGCGGCGTTGGCCAGCCCGCTCACCGTCACGGCCACGACGCAGCCCAGGGCCAGGCGGCTGTACCGGGCGGCGGCCTCGGCCAGCAGTCGGCTGCGCCGCACCATCAGCAGGGCGAGGAGCCCACCGATCCATACCGCAGCGGCGAGGACGTGCAGGGCCAGGCTGGTGACCGCGATCTGGTGGTTACCGGCACCGGCGGAGTGGCCGGTGAAAGCCGGAGGTAGCACCGCGATCAGGGCCAGGATCGTGACCGTCGCGGCGAGCCCTCGGGACACCCCGGAACGGGCCAGCAGCGCCACGGTCAGGGCCAGCCCAGCCTGCAGCATCAGCGACTGGCCCTGCGAGATCATGGTGGCGAAACTGACGACCGTCGCGGGCTTGAGCGTCTCCAGCGGCTGGCCGAGCAGGTCGGAGACCGTCAGCACCATCAGCGACAGCGCCGCCACCGCCCAGCCGAGCGCGGTGAGGCTCGCTCGCCGTAGCAGCAGGTAGCCGTGGGGCGAGACGGTGCGCCCGTCGCCGGGCAGCAGGAATGCGGAGGTCACCAGCATGCCGACGGTGACGGTGGCGAGGCCGTCCCCGAGGAGCCGGACCGCCGGTAGCGCCCAGGTCGTGGCCGGTCCCGCATCCGGGAGGCCCGGAATCGCGGCGGCGAGGGCACCTCCCACCCGCAGGCCCAACAGCAGCAGAGCGACCCCCGAGGCGCAGCTGGCGACAAGAATCAACCAGTCGAACGCCGGAGATGTGGTGGACCGGGGCCGGCCGATGGACATCGCGGCCGGCCCCGCTGGCGCCACGACGCTGGTCTGGGCGTTACCAGGTCCGTCGGCGGCGACCTGCGGGGAGTCTGTGTCGGACACGTGTGGACCTTGACCTGTTCAGTGGTGATGGGACTCGACCGCGGAAGGAAGCTCTGGTCAACGACGGTTCGCTCGCCGCCGGAGGAACAGCCCACCAACCACCGCGACGACGATGGCCGTCGCACCGCCAGCGACGAGGACGCCAGCGCCCGGTCCATCGTCGTCCTGCACCGACGCCGCCGCGGACGGCGCGTCGGTCGTTGTGCCGACGATCGGCGCGGCGCTGGAGTTGGGGTCGGCCACCGTGAACGGGTAGGACCCCTGGACCGGGTGCCCGTCGGTGGAGACGACCCGGTAGGCGACGGTGTAGCTGCCGTTGGGCAGTGCCTCGGTCACCTGGACCGATCCTTTCGCGCCGCCGACCACGGGGTCGCCTGTGGGTACCTTCCGCTTGGCGGCGTCGGTGAGCACGATGGTGGTGAACGTCGGGTCCAGCCGTTCGACGAATTCGAGCACGATCTCGGTAGGGGCGTTGGACAGCGTCGACTCCTGGGCCGGCGCCGCCGACCGCAGCGTGTTGTGCGCCCACGCCGGGCTGGCCGGAATGAGCAGCGCCACGACGACGGCGAGCACCGCTGCGCCGAGTCGAACGGCGGTGTGCCGGGAGGACGGTACGGTCATGAGGAAACTCCGGTGGGCGTGGTCATCCGAGTACCTGCTCGCCGATCCATCCCCCGGGTTGACAACCGGGAGGGATGCCGAAGACGGCGGACCCGATCGGGGTGGTCCACTCGTTGAGCAGATCCCGATCGGCCAACCGGCGCTGGATGGGCAGGAACTGATCGGTGATGTCGGCCTGGTAGGACGCGAAGATCAGGCCGCTGTCCGCGTGACCCTCCGCCGTCGGCGCATCGTCGTAGTTGTAGGGCCGGCGCAGGATTTTGAGCCGGTCGTCGGTGACGTGTGCGCGGGTCATGTGGGAGAAGTCGGGGATGACGGTGAGGCCGTCCGGGCCTGTGGCGGCGAAGTCGGGCTCGTCGTGTTCGGCCGTACCGGTCAGCGGTGCGCCGGTGTCGAGCCGGCGGCCCACGGCGAGTTCGCGGTCGGTGCGGCCGAGCAGGTCCCAGGTCTCCAGGTTCATGCTGATCCGTCGCAGCACCAGGGTGGTGCTGTCGCGTAGCCAGGCCGGCCCGTCGGCCACGAAGACGGCCGTGTCCATCGGGGCCCCCGGCTGGGGGTTGGCGGTGCCGTCGAGTTGACCGAAGAGGTTGCGCTGTGTGTGGCCGCCCGGCTCGACGCCGGGGCTGCGCCGGAAGCCCTGTTGCACCCAGCGCACGGTCGCGAAAGGCCGGCTGTCCTTGATCAGAACCCGTTGGGCGTGGGCCACGGTGATCGCGTCGTCGGCGCAGATCTGCAGCAGCAGGTCACCACCGGACCAGGCCGGCTGGAGCCGGTCGATGCGGAACGATGGCAGGTCGGTGACCGATGCGGGCCGGCGGTCGTCGACGCCGGCGGCCCGGTAGAGGCCCGGCCCGAAGCCGAAGGTCACGGTCAACCGTGCGGGCAGCAGCCCGAGTTCGGCCTCGGTGTCGGCCAGAGCGGGTCGGCCCTGGGTGAGCCGGGCCGCGTCGTCGGTCAGCAGCCGCAGCCACCGACCCAGCGCGGCCCGGTCCGTGCCGGCCCGCAGCGTCAACGCCACGAACGACCCGTGCGCCTGCGGTTCGGTGGCGATCCCGGCCTGCCGGACGCCGTAGAAGGGCTCGACCAGGCCGCCGACGTTCGCCACCGGCGTCGTGTCGGCGGCGTCCACCGATGGAGGGCTGGTCTGCCCTGCGCGGGTCGCGACAACGGCTGCCCCACCGGCCAGTACCCCACCGGCTGCCAGCGCGCCGCCGGTGAGCAGGCCACGCCTGCTCACCGGGCGGGCAGGTGGTGTCTGCGTCACGATGCCGGGGTCATGGTCATCCCCGGCGTGGCGCTCATGCCGGGCATCGGCTCGCCGTGCCCCGGGGCATAGGTCTCCTGCGCGCCGGTGAACGGCTTGGCGACAGCGGTGAACTGCTGGGTCTTGCCGTCGGCAAAGGTAAGCGTGAAGGTCAACTCGTCCCCGGCCTGCACGGGCTTGGCCAGATTCATCAGCATCAGGTGGTCACCGCCGGGCTCCAGCGCGTGCGTGCCCTTGGCCTTGATCACGATGCCACCCTGCTTCTGCTGCATGACCATCTTGCCGTCCTTCATGGTCATCTCGTGCAGTTCCATCGGTGATACCGAGGTCGCGGCGCTGGTCAGCGTGACATCGGTGTCGCCGTCGTTGACCAGGGTCCCGAAGGCCGCGGTCATTCCCTTGTCAGCCGCCTTCACCCACGGGTCGCGAATCGTGACCACACCAGCAGCGGCACTGGCCGACGCGGATGGGCTCGGCTGCGCGGTCGACGACGAGTCGGACGAGGCGCACCCGCCGGCACCGACTGCGACGAGCACAGCTGCGGTGGCGAGGACAACGGCCGAGCGTCGACGCGATCCGAAAGGGCTGGTGGTGCGCATGAATTCTGCCTCCGATGGTTGCTTGCTGCTTCGTTGGTCGGTCGCCGTAGCGCGAAAGTTCCGGGCTGGCGGGTAATGGCCGTCACGTGGTCACGGCTGGCGCGGCGAACGGCTGGCGCAGTGGTGGGGTGTTCTCGCCGTTCAGGCCGCTGACCTGTCGCTGATCCGCGCCGTGCCCGGGTGGGGCGGTGCCAGCCGCAGCCTCGGCCGGGTGGACTGTGGTTCGTCACCCGCCGCCAAGCGCCAGGCGGGGCGGGTGGTCTGGCCGTGCGTCGGAGGCTCGTCACGGTGCCGGATGGTCTGCGACAACGCGACGACGATCAGGTACCCGGCGAGCAGGAAGCCGTGACTGACCAGGCGGGAGGGCTCCACCCGGCCGGTCATCAGGTCATTGACCGAGAGCAGCATGAGCGTGCCGACGAAGGCACTCAGGGTTGGCAACAGCCCGGTGGGAGGCGTACGCCGGGCTGCCACGAAGAGGAACCCGGCGCCGACGGCGATGTTCCATGCGGCGGCCTCGTGCCACAGGTGCCCGGAGCCGAGGGCGCCGAGGGCGTCGTGGGCGTGTGGGGCGGTCGGGCCACGGCCGATCTGCGCCAGGCCAAGCATCAGCTGGAGAGCGCCGATGAGGGCGAGCCCTGCGCGCAGAGTGAGCACGAGGCGTTCTCGCAGGCGTCGAGGCGCCGAGGGTGCGGCAAGGATGACGTTGATGGGATCGGGGCCGGGCGCGGTGAGCGTCAGACGGGTGCGTCGGGTCACCGCGGCGGCCTGGTCGTACCATCGCCGGCAGGTCGCGCAGCCGTCGAGGTGAGCGTCGGCCCCGGCTTGCTCGGAGGGGGTCTCCTCGCCGTCCAGTTGCGCCGACAGGATCTCCCGCCACTGCTCACAACCCATGTACCGGTAGTCGGGTGATGGCGCGTCCTGGTTCCCGGGACAATCGGCGATGTCGCGTCCTCGTGCCGGTCGCCGTTCAGCTTGCGGCTGTACCGCGTTGTCGCCGCACCGGCTGAGGGCATGCGTTGACTGCGGTAACCAGGTCTTCCCGAGCCCGTGCCACGCGGGAGCGGATGGTGCCGACGGGGCACCCGCACACCTCGGCGGTCTCGGCGTAGGACAGGCCGAGGATCTGGGTCGCCACGAACGCTTCGCGTCGGTCCGGCGCCAACGAGAACAGGAGATCGTTGAGCACGACCGCACCATCGAAGGCGCTGCCGCCAGCGTCGGGGACATCATGGCGATCCGACAGCCGGGTGGTACGTGGGCGTCGCGTCGCCGCGCGTACGTGGTCGACCGCGACCTTCCGGGCGATCCCGAGCAGCCAGGTCCTGGCCGACGAGCGCGCGGCGAATGACGGCAACGACCGCATCGCTCGCAGATACGTCTCCTGGGTCAGGTCGTCGGCCTCGGAGGGGCTGATCAGGTGGGCGACGAACCGCCATATGTACTGCTGGGTCGCCCGGATGAACCGGGTGGCCGAGTCCTGGTCGCCCCGGCCCGCCGCGAGAGCCCAGGCGGTGATTTCCGCGTCGTCGTCGGTCACCTGGTACCTCCGTGTCCGGTTTTGCCCGGGCGTCCTGAATCACCACGAACCGATCGACGTCGACGACGGGTTCGGGTAGGTCGCCGAATGAGCCTACGGCACCGCTTCGCCTACCGGTACGGACAAGATCCGTTCAGCGGATCAACGTGCGGCGGTTGTTGTCGCGGGCTGCTTCGCTGCCTCGCCGGCGGTCACGGCCGCTGGTCGCCAGCGGAACAGACGAAGGCTGTTGAGCACGACGAGCAGGCTGGAGCAGGCCATCGCGGCGGCGGCGAGCATCGGGGTGACCAGACCGACAGCGGCCAGCGGGATCATCAGGCTGTTGTAGGCGAACGCCCAGAACAGGTTGACCTTGATGGTTCGCAGGGTGGCCCGGGCCAGGGTCAGCGCGTCGACCACGGCCGTGAGATCCACGGTGCCGGCATTCGCGCGGACGATCGTGACGTCGCTGGCCTCGATGGCGATGTCGCTGCCGGTGGCGATCGCCACGCCGAGGTCGGCTTCGGCGAGGGCGGCTGCGTCGTTGACTCCGTCGCCGACCATGGCGACCGTCGCGCCCTCGTCGCGCAGCCGCCGGACGGTGGCAGCCTTCGCTTCGGGCGTGACCTCGGCAATGACCTCCGTCAACCCCACCTGGGCGGCGACGCCTCCCGCCGCTGCGAGGCTGTCACCGGTCAGCAGGACCGGTCGCAGGCCAAGCGCGCGTAGCCGTCGTACCGTCGGCCCTGCGGACTCCCGCAGCGTGTCGGCGATGGTGATCCAACCACGAAGCTGCCCGTCCCATGCGACGTAGACCACCGTGTCCGCCGTGCCCGTCACCTCGTCGACACTGATGCCGTCCAAGGCCAGGAGCCGGGCGTTGCCGATGGTCACCCGGACCTGGTCGACGGTGCCGCGGGCCCCGAGCCCCGGCTCGGCGCGGAAGCCATCGGCCTGCGGCAGGTCCCGCCCGTGCTCGGCTCCGGCGGCGATCACGATGGCGTGGGCGACCGGATGCTCGGAGCACGCCTCGACCGCGGCGGCCAAGCGCAGCAGGTCGCTGCTGTTCACCTCGGGGAGGGGATGCACGCCGGTGACCCGCATCCGGCCGGTGGTCAGGGTGCCGGTCTTGTCGAGCACGATGGTGTCGATGCGACGGGCCGACTCCAGCGCCGCCACTCCGCGGATCAACACACCGAGTTGTGCGCCGCGACCGGTGCCGACGAGCAGCGCGGTGGGTGTGGCCAGGCCCAGAGCGCACGGACACGCGACGATCAGCACCGCCACGGCAACCCCGACCGCCGTCGCGGTGGGGGCGAGGACCAGCCAGCCGGCAAAGGTGGCCAGAGCGATCACCAGCACGAACGGGACGAAAATGCCCGCGACCTCGTCAGCGAGGCGCTGAATCCGGGCCTTGCCCGCCTGTGCCTCGGCCACCAGCCGGGTGATCTGCGCGAGCCGCGTGTCGGCACCGACCCGACTCGCCCGCACGACGAGCCGACCGCCGGTGTTCACCGTGGCACCCGTCACCGCTGAACCGGGGCCCACCTCGACCGGGACGCTCTCCCCGGTCAGCAGGGCGACGTCGACCGCGCTCACACCAGCCTCGACCACCCCGTCGGTGGCGATCTTCTCGCCCGGGCGGACCACGAACAGGTCACCGACCCGCAGGTCGGTGATCGGGGTTCGCCGTTCGGTGCCGTTCGCGTCGAGGACGGCGACATCCTTCGCGCCCAACTGGGCGAGGGAACGCACGGCAGAACCAGCGCGGTACCGGGCCCGCGCCTCCAGCCACCGCCCGGCCAGGAGAAACGTCACCAGAGCCGCGCCGACCTCGAAATACAACGGGTGGTCGTGTCCGGAGAACCAGGACAGGCTCATCCGCAGCCCTGGCCGACCGGCAGGTGTGGCCAGCAATGCCCACAGGCTCCACAGGAACGAGACCAGCGCGCCGAGAGAGACCAGCGTGTCCATCGTGGCGGCGCCGTGGCGGGCGTTGGTCAGCGCCGCCCGGTGGAACGGCCAACCCGCCCAGGCCGCGACCGGCGCGGTCAGCATGGCGACCACCCACTGCCAGTACGGGAACTGGGCGGCTGGTGTCATCGAGACCACCACCACCGGGACGGCGAACGCCGCCGCGACGAGTAGCCGTCGCCCCATGTCGCTCGTGACGTGGTCGCCGTCCTCAGCAATGGTCGCCGGCGCGGGCGGCCGGGCGGTGTAGCCCATCGCGGTCACGGTCGCGACCAGGTCCGGCACCGCAACAGCCGGAGTGTGCTCGACCGTGGCGATGGCGGTGGCGAAGTTGACCGTAGCCCGTACGCCGTCGATCCGGTTGAGTTTGCGTTCGATGCGGTTGGCGCAGGCCGCGCAGGTCATGCCCCCGATCGTCAGCGACGTGAGCAGTTGGTCGACGGTGGTGGTCACGCCGGGCTGCCGGCCAGTTCGAAGCCGGCCTCGTCTACCGCCCGTTGCACCTCGGCCAGCGGCAATGCCTCGACGCTGCGAATGGTGACACGGCCCGCCTCGACATCGACCTCGACGGTCTGAACGCCCGACAATGCGGTGAGTTCTGAGGTGACGGACTGGGCGCAGTGCCCGCAGGTCATACCCCGAACCTGGTACGTGGATTGCACGATGACCTCTTTCGAGTCAGCCGGATCCGCACGATGTGCGGCGGAGAACGGGTACGGCACCCTGCCCTGGTGTCGACCCTGGGTGGCGCACCGCGGATGGTCCTGCGGTGGCGTGTCCCGGCTCCGCATCATGGTACGCGGGAAATGTCGACGCGGTTCAGCGGATCGTGCTCATTCGCCCGACATCTGATCGAGAACCAGCAGAGTCTCGCGGCGCAGCGTGCCGCGCCGGACGTCGCGTTCTCGGGTGGCGAGGGCGGCCTCCAGCACGTGGGCGTCGAGAAGGGGGCGGTGCACGCACCAGCCGGCCGGCCCGGATGGGAGAGACGCCTGAGCGCGGACGAGCCGGAGGCGATGTGCGTTGCCGTTCCGTCCGACCGTACGGGCCAGCGGCGGGCCGGGGCCGAGGATTTCGTCCAGCCCGGTGGGAGAGAGCAGCATCGACGTGCCGAGGCTGATGGATTCTCCGTCGGCGAGCCGGCGGGCGATGTGGCCCGAGTGCTGCTGGCTGGACCCGAGTAGGTCGAGTCGGCAGCGTACGGCCATCCTCAGCCGGTGCGCGACGAGCGGTCCCGTGATGGTGGCCGGTGTCTCGGCGGCGGGTGGCGTCCAGTACTGCTTGTCGCGAACCGCTCCGTCGTCGTACAGCAGCGCCCCGGTAGCCTCGGGCAGGAGGATCGCGGCAGCTTTCCCGGGACGGGTGCCTGCGACCCCATCACCGAGCCAGAGCCGGCAGACTCCCGCCACATCGCCGGCGACGTACGTGCCGTACGGCGCGCGGACGAAGGTGAGGTAGCTGCCGGGCAGTCGAGCCAGCGCGCCGAACGCATGACGCCGCACGGCCTGGCTGAGCTGCTCGGTGAGGAGTCGGGGTGACAGGGGGCAGGGACCGAGCAGGACCATCCGGAAGCCCGGAACGTCGATCTGGTGCACCGCCCGCTGTGGCCACCAGCCGGTGAGCCACGGGTTGCCGGAGATCGGATCGAGCACGGTCCGGCGGGGACCTGGCGACCGGTCGTCGATGGCGTCCGAGGGACGGTGGCTCATCACCCAGCATCGGGTGCCGGGGATGGCGGACGTCAATCTAGGCGGAGGCCACGTCGTCCAGCGCGCCCGAGCGGGCGAGACCGACGATGTCGCTGAGCTGGCCGCCGCTGAGTCGGATCGCGTTGCCGAAATCGTCGGTGATGACGACCCGCTGCTCGGCCGGCGCCTCGGGATCGATGTACAGCTCCGGGCATCCGCAGTTGCAGTTGCCGCACAGGGTGAGCACGTGTACCAGGCCGTCGGCTGCCATGTGAGCCTCCACTCGTCGAACGTCGCTGTTCACGCTAGAACGGGTCGATGCGTTCCTGCCCTGACCGCTCGGTGTTTGTCAGCGGGCGACTATTCCTTACGGGAGGGGAACCCGGTGGCGGCGGCATCCGACTACCTCCGAATGTGCGGGTGGTCGGGCTACCGACGTGACTTGCCGAGGGTCCGGTTGAGCAGACCCAACAGCAGCGCCGCCGCACCGAGGACGACACCGGCCACGGCGACGGCCAGCGCGACCCCGGCCGGCCGGTCAGCGGCGGCCGCCGGCAGGGCCGCAGTGATCGGCATCCCGTGTTCGTCGACGCCGCCGGCCGCCGCCTCGGTCAGGCGCAGGACGATGGCGGGGTTCTCCGGCTCCGGCCCGCCCGCCAGGGGTTCCTCGATCCACCGGGAGATGACACCATCGGCGTACGTCTGGAGCGCCTTGAACACGACGCGGTCACCGGTGGTGGGCAACGGGCCCACGGAGACGCTGAACTCCTGGAACTGGCTGCCGTCAATGGCATCCTCGGCGGTTGCTGCCGTCCAGGTCACCGAGGTGATCGCCTCGGTCACCGTTGCCGAGCCGACCTTGACCGGCGCGGCCAGTGGACCGTCCTCGACGGTAGCCCGCCACCCGGCCAGCTTGTGGACCGCCGCCGAGGTGATAGGCGTGGTCTCGGGCATCACGATGCGTACGCTTGTCGTCGCCGCCTCGGCGCGCTCGTTGGGTACCCGGAACGTCAGAGTGGTGAACCCGCCCGGCGCGGCCTGGGCTGGGCTTACCGAGACGTGCGCCTGCGCCGGGCCAACCGGCGCGATCGCGATCGCCGCTCCCGCGAGCAACGCCAGGGCGATCCGGCCCGGTACATGCCGTCGCATCGTTCATCTCCTCATGCTGGGCGTGCCTTCGCTGGCCTTCAGCGGCGGCTATCGCACGATGTTCATCATGGCGGGGAGCCCGTCGGATGGCGTGTTGGGGGTGCGCCAGGCGATGTGGGCGTCCGGTCGTACCAGGAGGCCACCGGTGTCGTGCAGGCCGCACTGGTCGAGGAAGACCGTCCGCGCAGATGGCGACATCACCCGGTCGAGGTGGTGGACGGTCAGCGGAAACCCGACCTCCCGCTGCGCGGTCGAGGCCCAGCCTGCGGCGGGGCCGGCGAGCAGGGTGAAACCGTCGCCGGCGACCATGTCGAGGGTGGACCGGGTCTGTTCCGGGTCGAGCCAGACGTGGGGGAGACGGTGGCCCGGCCGGCCGGTGGGGACGTAGTCGGCCACCGGATCCCCGGCAGGCGGGTCGGTGCCGTCGGCGATGACGGCGGCGGAGGTGTAGTGGTAGCCGAGGACGAGTCCCTCGCTGGGCCGGCCCCGCGGTGGCGCTCCGGTGTGGCGCGCGTCGATGGTGTCGGTCAACCGCAGGTGGCTCTCGACGGCGCTGGCGAGCGCGACCGGTCGGCGTTCGGGATCGTAGGTGTCGAGCAGGGCCGGAGCGGCCCAGCCGTGATGGACGGCGGCGAGTTTCCAGGCCAGGTTGTCGGCGTCGGCGATGCCGCAGTTCATCCCGAAGCCGCCGTACGGGGTGGTGACATGGGCGGCGTCACCGGCGAGGAACACCGGGCCGTGTCTGAACCGGTCGGCGACCTGTGCCGAGGCGTGCCACACCTGCCGACCGACCAGGCCGACGGCGAGGTCGGGCAGACCGGCGGCGGCACGGATCAACGCGACGCAGTCGCCGTCGTCGAGACGATCGAGGTCAACCTCGTCACCGTCGGCGACGAGATTCAACAGCCATCGGCGCTGGTTGTCGACGGCGAGGAACGCGCCGTGCAGGCCCGGTTGGTCGATCGTGTAGACGGCGCACGGCCGATCGGCGATGTGCTGGCCCAGGTCGGCGTCGAAAAGGATGTTCAGGTTGCGGGAAACGCCGGACGGACCGGCCATCGCGATGCCGACCCGCCCGCGAATCCCGCTACGAGCACCGTCCGCAGCCACGAGGTACCGCGCACGCAGCCGCTCATGATGCCCACCGGCCGACATCTCCACGGTAACCCCGTCGGGGCCTACGGTGAGGTCGACGAGTTCCGTGCCGAACCGGATCCGCCCAGGCTGGAGCCGTTGCGCGTACGCGCGGAGCAGCGGTTCGAGGCGGTCCTGCGAGCAGAGCAGCGTGTAGGTGGGGCTGGGCACCGCCGGCCGAGCGCCCGGGCCGGTGACGATGCGGCTGCCGGACGGGTCGGTGAGGGTGCGGCCGAAGTAGAAGGCCAGATGCTCGCGGGGCAGGCCGACAGCGGTGACGTCCTCCTCAAGCCCCCATGAGCGGTAGATCTCCATGCTGCGGATGCTCAACGCCCGCCCCTTGGGGAAGGCCGCGGTATCCGAGTGACGCTCGACCAGCGTAGCCGCAACGCCCAGCTGGGCGAGCCGGATCGCCAGCCCCAAGCCGGTCGGACCACCGCCGACGATCACCACGGGAACCACTCGTCCTCCTGACGATAGGGGCCGGTGGAGGTGCGACCGCCGCACCCCCACCGGCCGGACCGACCGGCGTCGCTCAGGGTTTGAGCGCCGCAGTCAGTCGTTCAGTGTTGGTCTTGAACACCCCGAGCAGGTCCAGATCGGTGCCGGGGTAGTTGACGACATCGACGCGGGTGGCGCCGGGGATGTCGGGATTGGCGCCGGGCAGGTGCGCGTTGGCCAGCACAAGGGTCGGCTTCTTCGCAGTCAGCTCGGCGAGCTGGCTCGGGGTGACCGGCTGCGGCCCATACGTGCCGACCACACTGATGCCGGCGAAGTCACCCCAGTACGCCATGAACAGGTGCGACACCGCGGTCGGCGCCGGGTTGGGGAGGGCAGCCTTCGCCTGTGCGGACAGCCTCGCGTACTCGGTGGTGAAGGTGGAGTTCCAGGCGGTCGCCGCGTCGCCGGTGCCGAACAGGCCGGCGAGCCGGGAAACCTCCGAGGTGATCTTGCCGGGGGTGTTCTCCAGCTGCACGGTGACGAGCTTGCCGGTGCCGCCGGCCGCGTCCTTGAGCCGGGCGGCGAAGCCATCGAACTCGGCGTACAGGATGTAGTCGGCGCCAGCGACGGCGGCGAGGTCGCTGGGCTTGGGGTCGTAGTCCGGTGGGTGCTGCACGTTGGCCGGGGCGACCACGGTGATGTCGGTCGCCCCGGCAGCCTTGGCCAGTGCGCCGACCCAACTGGTGGAGGCGACCACCTTCGGCCCCTTCGCCGCCGGCGTCGCGCTGCTGGCCGGTGCCGCGTCGTCAGTGCTGCCACACCCGCTGGCCAGCAGCGACAGGGTCGCCACCGCGGTCAGTGCGGCGGCCCGGATCAATCGCATCACGTGCTCCTTCAGGAATCAGATAGGTGAGCAGGGTCAACGTCCCCGCCACCAGAACGAGGACAGGACCAGGTGGCTGGTCGATCAGCAGGGCCACGGCGAACCCGGCGGTGTTGCCGACCACCCCGAGCACGACGGCCCAGAGCACCATCGATCGCAGCGATCGGCCGAGGTTGCGGGCACCCAGCGCCGGAAGAATGGTCAGCGCGTCGACCAGCAGCGCGCCCGTCAGCCGGATCGACGCGCCGATCGCCACGGCGACGACGACGAGCAGCGCCAGCAGCAGCGGCCCGGCGGCGACACCGGAGCACAGCGCCAACTCCCGGTCGAACAGCAACAGCGCGAGCTGTCGCCGCCACCGCCAGAACAGGACGTGCACCACGACGGTCAGCGCGCCCAGGACGATCAGGTCGATCTCGCGGGTGGCGAGGATCGATCCCCAGAGCAGCTCGAACGCCCCGGTGGCGTTGACCCCGGACACCGACAGCACGAGCAGGGCGGCGGCGATGGCGAAGGTCATCAGCAGGCCCATCGCCCCGGGCAGGCCGGTCGGCCGCCGGGCCAGCGGGGCGACGCCCGCGCCGGCGAGGGCGCACGCGGCGAGGCCACAGAGCATGGGGTCGAGGCCGGCGAGCAAGCCGACAGCGATGCCGAGCAGCGCCACGTGCATCATCGCGAACCGCACGGCGATGATGTCCAAGCCGATGATGAACACCCCGACGATCGGGAGGCCGACGGCGGCGATCAGCAGGCCGATCGCGGAGCGCTGCACGGCCGGCAGAGAGAGCAGGTCGAGGAAGCCGTCCACGGGGTCAGATCACCCGCAGCTTCCCGGCCGCCATCTCGGCCACCCGGTCGCAGGCCCGGGTCATCGCCCGGTCGTGGGAGACCACGACCACCGTCACCGGGAGCTTCGCCAACAGGGTGGCGACCTGTTCCTGGCCGTCGAAGTCCAGTGCGGCGGTGGGCTCGTCGGCGAACAACGCCCGCGCCCCGGCGGTCACCGCGCCGAGCGCGCGCGCCAGGAACACCCGCTGCAACTGCCCACCGGAGAGGGTGTGCAGGGGGCGGCGGCCGAGCCCGCCGACGTCGAGCTGCCCGGCTGCCGCACGGGCGGCGTCGCGATGCCCACCGCTGTCGAGCAGTTCGTCGACCAGTAGCGGGAAGCGGCCCGGCGCGAGGCGTTGCGGCACCCAGGCCACGTCCCGACGTCGGCGCGCCCATTCGACGCCGCTGCGGGCCGATTCGCCGCCCACGGTGACCGTGCCGGCAGCGGTGGGGTGCAGGCCGAGCGCGGCCCTCAGCAGGGTCGTCTTGCCGGAACCGTTCGCCCCGGTGAGGGCCACGTGTTCGCCGGCGGCCACGTCGAGGTCGACCGCGTCGACTGCGGTACGCCGTCCGTAGCGGCAGGTGACGGTCGTGAAGGTGACGGCGGCGCTCACTCGTTCTGCCCGGTGAGTCGTTCGCGTAGCCACCGCTTGTCGACCTTGCCGGCGGCCGACAGGGGCAGCGTGTCGAGCACGACGAGCCGTTCGGGAAGCTTGGCGTGCTCCAACCCGTGCACGTCGGTGAGATAGTCGGCCAGTTCGGTGAGTGTCGGCGCAGCGGCCCCCTCGCGGACGGCGACGCAGGCCGCCATCCGTTCGCCCATCAGCCGGTCCGTGACGCCGACGCAGGCAACCTGCCGTACGGCGGGGTGCTGGGCGATGAGCAACTCCACCTCGACGGGGGAGAGGTTCCGCCCGCCCCGGATGATGATCTCGTTGCGTCGGCCGACCACGTGCAGGAAGCCGTCGGCGTCGATGCAGCCGAGGTCGCCGGTGCGGACCCACCCGCCCTCGACCCGGTAACGGTCGTCGAACTCGGGATCGACGTAACAGAGCGGGCTCATCGGCCCGAGGCCCCAGATCTCACCGACCTCGCCGGTCGGCACGTCGGTATCGTCGTCGCCGACGATCCGGACGGCAGCGACCGCCGGGTTGGGTCGGCCGACGGCGTCGTGCACCGCCGTCGGCGGGTCGAGGGGGTCGGTGGTGCAGTTGACCCCGTCGGCGGAGCCGTAGCAGTTGACGAACGCCGTATCAAAGCGGTCCCGGCAGGCCTGCACGGTGGCCGGGTCGACCCGCGACCCGCCGGCCACCACCGCCCGCAGCGACGACGTGTTCGTCGTGGCCAGGCGCGGGTGGTCGAGCATCATCGTGAACATCGTCGGCACCCCGAACACCAGCGACGGTTGGTGCGTGTCGATCAGATCGAGGGCGCGACCGGCGTCGAAGCGGGACTGCACGAGCAGGGTGCCACCGTGGCGGGCGATCGTCACCGCACTACCCGAGGAGCCGAAGGACGAGGCGAGGGGCACCAGGAACAGGTTGCGCATCGGCTCGTCACCGTGGTGCAGGGCGGCGATGAACGCGCCCCGACCACCGGCCAGCGCGTCATGCGAGTAGACGATCATCTTCGGGGCGGCCTCGGACCCGGAGGAAACCAGGATCCGCGCGGGCGCCGACGCTGCCGTGCCGACCGGTGCGGCCAGCGGTGGCCCGTCGGCCAGCCAGCCCTCCAGACTGCCGGGCCCGTCGAGCCCGGCCACCAGCACGGTGCGCAGGTCAGGCAGCTCTGGTCGCAACGTCGCCAGGGCGTCTGCGTAGTGGTGTTCACCGACCTTGTGCGCGACGACAGCGACTGCCGCCCGGGAACGGCGCAACAGGGTGAGGGTGTCGCGCCGACCCCGCCCGACGGGGTAGGGCAGGACGACCGCACCGATCGCGGCGGCGGCCAGATCCACCGCTACCGGCCGCCACCCGTTGGGTAGCTGCACCGCGACGACCTCACCGGGTTCGACCCCGTCGCGTTGCAGCGCGCCGGCCAGCCGCAGCGTCGCTGCCTGAAGCTGCGCGTATGTCGTCTCGCCGTCGTCGTCAACCACCGCGACCCGGTCCGGGTTGGCCGCGGCCTGCTCGGAGAACAGTTCGAACAGGGTGCGACCGGGGTAGTGGCCGGCGCGGGCCCACCAGTCGCGCAGCGCGGCAGGGACCAGGTCACGGACGGGCAGGGCGGTCATGACGTGAACCTCCACGGTGGGCGGACGAAGGCGCAGCCGTCGATGTCGATCAGGTCGCGGGCAACGGGGTCACCGGCCAACTCACCCGGCTCGGGGCACACCCGTACGGCACGCACCCCGACCGCCGCCAGGCGGGACAACGCCTCCCGTACGGTGAGGGTGGCCGCGTCGCCGAGCGTGCTCTGGGCTGCCGCCACATCACTGCCGACGGGGAGCATGATGTGTCCGTCGGCGACGGGCGTCGGGACGTCCCACCGTCCCCACACGGGCCGGGCCGCAGGTAGCGGTCCCTGAAGTACTCCGGCCGCCGATAGCAGCGAGGTGTCGACCCGCTGCCCGCGCCGATCCCGCTGGCGAGCCACCAGGGCCGCCAGGACACCTTCCGCGCAGACCAGGCCACCGAGGACGTCCAGCAGGGTCATCAACGACCCGGCCGGTGGCACCCCCTCAGGCCGTAGCTGTTCGCCGAGTCCCGTGTACGCCTGGGCGACGAAATCGGTGCCCGGCGGGGCGTCCGTCCCGCGCGCTTCACCCCAGCCCGAGGCGTACGCGTACACCAGGGCGGGGTTGCTTGTGGTGAAGTCGGCGGAGTCGAGGCCGAACTCGGCGGCTTTGCCGGGCGCCCAGTTGTGCAGGAACACGTCGGACTCGTCGACCAGGTTCCGTACCGTCGAGCGGCCGTAGGCTGAGCGCAGATCGACCTCGACGATCCGTTTGCCCCGGTTGAGCGCTAGGAATCGCGCCGAGCAGCCACCGACCATGGGCGGCATCCCGCGCAGTGGGTCGCCACCGGCGGGCTCCACCCGGGTCACCTCCGCGCCGAGCAGGCGCAGCACATGTCCCGCGAGTGGCCCCTGGATGCGCCGGCCGGCCTCGATCACCCGCACCCCGTACAGCGGAGGTCGGTCCGCCGGCAGGTCCGACAGTGCGCCTGCGGGGGCACCGGCACTGATCTGCCAGGGTGCGCGAAACCGGCCGTCGGGGCCGGCGTCCGCGCGGCGCGCGCTGAGCCCTCGAACCTCTTGGACGGCCACCCCCGCCGCCTGCGCGCTGGCGCACAACTGCGCGAACGGCCTACGGCGGGTGATCTCGTGCAGTGCGGGGGGAATCGGGGCGGCGGCGGTGGCGTAGCGGAGCACGAAGGCCCGCCAGCCCCGGGCCGTGTCGCCGGGTGCCGCACCGAGCGCGGTCCACCACCGTCGCCAGGGCTCCGGGTCCAGAGTTTCCACCTCGAACACGACCCCGTCGAGGGAGGTGAACGGCGGTGGCATCCCCGGGCCACTCACCTCACCGGTGTCGTCGGTGTCACGGGCGCTCCCGGCAGCAAGGTACTGCGACACCGTCAGCAGCGCCGCACCGGCCACGCTTACCCGCACCGACCCGGGTCGTTGCCCCCGCAGCCCCGCCAGAACGGCAGCCAGTGCACCCTGCGCCGCAACGACACCGGCCACTGTGGACACATAGTTCACGCCGAGGCGGACCGGCCCGCCGGAAGCCCGGCCGTGCGTGGCCATCAACCCCAGGGCGGCCTGGGCCGTCACCTCGTCCAGTAGTCGCCCGGTCGGATCCGTCCAATCGGTGTGGACGTCAACGTCATCCACCCGCAGCGGGCCGCCGGGACGGTGATGCGCGCCGAGTAGGGACAGGTGCTCCACAGCGATCGCATCCGCCGCCGTCGCCGTGTCTCCGCAGACGGTTGTCCCCGCGAGGGGCACCACGTCCAGCCGCCCGTCCACCACCAGATCGCTACACACCGGCACCGCCGGCATGCGCTACGTTGATCACTCGCATACCTCACTAGTCGTGCCACGCACTGAGGTAGTTCCCCGCGATCCTCGGGAGTTCGCCGATGACCGAAACGCTGCCCCGCACCGACCTGGCGGCCCATGTCCACGCCTTCGTCACCGATCGGATCATCCCTGCGGAGACGCTCCTTCTCGCAGGTGGGCAGGCAGGCGCGCAGATCATGCGGACATTGCAGGACGAGGCGCGACAGGGCGGACTCTGGGCGCTGCCGCTGCCGGTCCGCCTCGGTGGACACGGGCTCGACCTGAGGACCTACGCACCGCTGGCCGAAATCGAGGGATGCTCCGACTTCGGGCCGACGGCGCTCGGCTCGGATCTGGTACTCGACGCCCTCATGCTCGACCGGCATGGCACGACCACGGTCCACGACCGCTATCTCGCGCCGATGACCAGAGGCGTCAGTGGGCCGAGCTTCGCCATGACCGAACCCGGCATCGCCGGCTCTGACCCCACCCGGCTGGGTACCACCGCCACCCTCGACGGCGACACCTGGCGGATCACCGGCCGTAAGTGGTTCACCTCCCGTGCTGCCACCGCCGCCTTCACCACCGTCGTATGCCGTACTAACGCAGGGACCGACAACCGGAACGGGTTCTCCCTGCTGGTCGTTCCCACCGACAGTCCCGGCTACCGGGTAGTGCGGGAGTTGCCCGTCCTCGGTGCCGGCGGCCAGTACGAAATCAGCCTCGACGACGTACGCGTCCCCGCCGACCATGTCCTCGGTGAGCCCGGCCAAGGGCTACGCATCATGGGCGAACGACTGGCGCTCGGACGGACCCTGCGCTGCCTGCGCTGGCTCGGTCAGGCCCAACGAGCCTATGACCTCATGCTGGCCCGGCTGACCACTCGCCACGCCCATGGTGGCCCTCTTGCCGAACAGCAGTTCCTGCACGGCCTGGTCTTCGACAGCCACACCGACATCGCCGCAGCCCGCGCGCTCACCCACGCCGCCGTCGACGCCCTCACCAACGGCGGCGACACCCGCATCGTGGTCGGCACCGCGAAGGTGATCACCGCCCGCGCCCTGCACGCGGTCGTCGACCGTGCCATCCAGGTGCACGGCGCCGAGGGGCTCACCGACGACACACCGCTGCCGATGCTGGCACGCACCGCCCGCGCGGCCCGGATCCTCGACGGCCCCGACGAACTGCACATCACCACGGTGGCCCGTCGCCTGCTCAGCTGACCATTACCACGGGTGTTCCCGCACCCGTCCGGTCAGCACGGCAAGGACGGCAGTGAGAAAGAAACTGCCCCACACCAGCTCGTGCCGCGTGCCGACCCCGCCGGCAAGCTCGTAGCAGCCGTCCCGCAGTACTCCGGTGTCGTCGAGATGGTGGCCGATCACGCTGTCGACGATGGCTCGCGCCGCTGCCGCCCAGCCATCATCGGCGGTGACCTCGGACAGGGTGAGAAGACCGGCTGCGGTGATCACCGCCGCGGAGGTGTCCACCGGCGTTGCGGGCCGACCGAGTAACGCGACGGGCACCGTGTGTCCCACCTGTTCCAGCCACCAGCGGGCAGCGCTGCATCCGGCCTCGGTGAAGTCGCCGCCCCACTGCCGGGCGCAGGCGGCCAACCCGAGCACCCCCCACGCCTGCCCGCGTGCCCAGACAGCCGAGGCAGGCGGCTCGTCAACCGGTGTGCCGTCGGGCCGCAGGAGCACCTCCGGCCGGATCCGGCCGTCACCGCCCACCAACAGCTGCACGTGCCGGTCGGCATGGGACCGGGCCAGCCCGGCCAGGTCGAACCGACCGGCGTCGGCGGCCCACCCGAGCAGCGACACGGTTCCCGCCAGGGCATCCACACCCGCCTTCAGTGCCGGCCCGCCACCGAAGGCGGAACCCACCGGGATCAAGCCGAGCCGCCCGTCGAACGCCCCCGCCAGGGCGTCCGCACCATCGAGTGCGACACGGTGGGCCGGAGTGTCCGCACCGATGCGATACCCCTGGACAGCTCCGTACCAGAACGTCATCCCCCTGGTCACCGTGTCGTCCGCAGCGCGAGGAGCCAGTCGATGCGTCCACTCCCGAGCCGTGGCACGGTCGGAGGGCAGCCCAGTCACCGCAGCCCGTAGCCACCACCACCCGGCCCAGAAGCCGCCCGTCCAGGACCCTCGACGCGTCGACATCCATTCACCCGAGACCGGATCCGCGTACAGCGGAAACCGGTCACCCACCTGCCCGGCGACGATCGGGAGCCGCCGCAGCATCGCCTCCAACGCGTTGTCGTAGCCGTGTTCGTTCACGCGGGGACCGTCTGGTGGACGCTGGCCGAGCGAACCCGCATCGCCAGTACCGCCGTGCCGGCGAACAGCGCGCCGACGACAAGCCATGCTGTACCCCACCCGCCGACGTCCGCGCACCAGCCGACCGCCGCTGGGCCGACCACGAAACCGCTGAAGAAGCCCAACGACACCAGCCCCGACGCCTGCCCCAGCGCCTTACCCCGGCGCAGCACCATCAACATCGACACCGCGTTCGCCGCGGTCGCTGATCCACCGGCCACCACCGCACCGGCCCACACCAGGCCCGACCACAGGTGATCGGCGCCGAGCACCAGCACCACCCCCACGATGGCGGCCGTCGCCAGCCACGCCAGCGCCACCGTCACATCCGAAGTACGGTCCGCCCACCGGCCCCACCACACCCGTGCGAGCAGGCCCGTCACCCCGAACGTGGCGAGGAGCAACCCGGCCGTGCCCGTGCCCAGGCCCAGCCGCTGTGTCGCGTACAGGGGGAGGTAGGTGTTCACTGCCGCCAGCCCGGTGCCCAGCAGCAACGAGAACGCCACCAACCAGACCAACCAACCCGACGGCGCTGACAGCCGCCACCACCGCCCAGTGGCCACCTGCCGCCCGAACGCCGGAACCCACCACCACACCGCGACCACCACCGCCAGTGGCAACACCGTCGACACCCGCAGTGCCACCCGCCACCCGGCCAGCGCCGCCACCGTCGGCAGGACGAGACCGCAGGCGAACGCTGCCGCCTGTACACCGGCCTGCTTCACCCCGATCGCCGTACCTCGGCGCTCCGCCGGGACCGCCTGCGCTACTAGCACGTTCGTCGCCGGATTAGCCAGGGCCTGACCCACACCCGCCACCGCCACCGCTACCAGCAGCCATCCATAATGCGATGCCACGGATGCGCCGAGCAGCGCCACCATCACGGCCCCGCACAACACCACCAGCCCTCGGCTGGCGCCCCACAGGTCAATGAGGTGACCCGCCAGGAGCGACACCACCGCCGCCACGGCGAAGGACACCGTCACCAACCCACCGACCGCCGTCCGTGACAGGCCCAGGTCGGCTACCAGGAACGGCGCCAACGCCGACGTGGCGTACAGCACCGTCATCGACGTGGCCATCCCCGCCGTCGCTACGCCAGTCGGGCCCCACCAGCGACCAGCCGTCATAAGTGCACCCCGTTCCGATCACGCCATGACCGTCGAGAGTGAGTCGGCCGACGCCGGGAACCAGTTCCCGGCGTCGGGTCAGATTTGTCACGTCCCGTCAGGTCGGGGTGCCGCGGCTGACGGCCTACTGCGGCAGGTTCGACGCCGGCCAGGGATGGAGCAGCTCGTGAACGACCTCGACGTGGGACACCGGGATGGTACGGATGAGGCTGGCCTGCTGCGCCGTCCGGTGGTCGAACACGAGCTGATCCGCACCGCCGAACTCGCACGCGGCCTCACCCAAGGCATCCCCGGGAGCAGTGCCCAGGCATCCCCGGCCGACGAGCAGGATTCGGTCTGTGGTGGTGGCCGCTACCACGACCGCTCGGCACCACCATCTGCGCGATCGCTAGCCTCCTGCGTGAACACCAACAACCTGAGTGGATGTCGTTCACTGGTCGGCCTGCCGTAGTAGTCGAGGAAGATCTTCAGGCTGGGTTCGCGCCCGGTGAGGGCAGCGGCGAGGGCACGCAGCGCCGCCTGCTTCGACGCCGCCCGTGCCACGGGTCCCACGCTCTGAGCCCGGTGAGCGCACCCATCCCCGCCGCGGCGGGGATGGTCCAACGCGCCGCCGGGGTCATCGCCGCGACCCACCGTGGCGACCACGCTGGTGCCCGAGGAACTCCTCGCCGCGTTCCCCGGTGAGCAGGCCAGAACCCTCGGCTTCTACCTGCTCGCCGACCTTGCGCTCGGATTGGTCCGGGAGGGCAGCGGGCAGTCCATGGATGAACTGGTGCGGGAACTGTCCCTACTCGTCGCGAACACCGCTGGTCAACCACCACCGACTGCGGCCTGACAGCGGGGTCCCCGTGCCGCTCGTCGGGCACGGGGACTCCGCTGTCAGGTGCCGACGACCGGACCACGGCGGGTCGCCGATCCTGGACCAACTGCGAACGATGCTGTCATCCGCTGGTGGCCAGGCGGATGCCGAGGGCGATGAAGGCCACCGCGCAGATCCGGCTGATCCGCCGAGACCAGCGACCATCGGTCACCCGGCCGGCGAACCTGCCGGCCCCGGCACCGAGAGCGACATCGACGGTGAGCTGCACCGCGACGAAGATCACACCGAGGAGCACCAGTTGCGCCGTGACGTCACCGGTCGTCGGGCTGACGAACTGTGGCAGGAACGCCACGCTGAACAGGACCATCTTGGGGTTGAGGAGGTTGGTCACCAACCCCCGGAGGAACGCCCCGCCGCTGCGGCCGTGCTGCTCAACGGTGGTGGAGGCCGTCGCCCTGCCGTCGCGTAGGGCTCGAATCCCGAGGACGATCAGATAGGCCGCCCCGGCCCAGCGAATCGCGGAGAACAACACCGGCGACGCGGTGATCACGGCGGCGAGGCCACAGACCACCGCCGCCACATGTACCGCTTCCCCGGCCGCGACCCCGAGCGCGGCGACCGCGCCGGCCCGGGTGCCGTAGAGGGTCGCGTTGGCCAGGACGAACATCATGTCCGGCCCGGGAGTGATCATGAGGACGGCGATGGCGGCAAGGTAGCCGGCCAGGGTGGCCGCGGACAGTCCGAGCACCACTCAGCCCTCCTCGGCACCGTCGAGCAACGCACGCCGAAGAGCGAGCCGGTGCTCCCGCCGGATCTGCGCCTCCCGGTAACGACGCCGGTCACCATCGGTCTCCGGCAGCAGCGGCGGCACTACGCGCGGCTGACCGTCGTCGTCAACGGCGACCATCACCAGGTGGGCGGTGGCCACGTCCACCGGCGGCACCGCCCGGTCCCAACGGTCGGCGCTGACCTTGACGGCGACCTCCATCGAGCTGCGGCCGGCCCAGGTGATGCGGGCGTCGACGTGGACGACGTCGCCGACGCGTACGGCCCGCAGGAAGGCGGTCTCGTCGATGGCGGCGGTGACCGCCGGACCGTCGGAGTGCCGGGCGGCGACCACTCCGGCGACGGAGTCGATGAGGTTGAGGATCCGGCCGCCGTGGACGGTGCCCATCAGGTTGGTGTGGTGCTGGTCCATGATCTGCGACAGGGTCAGACGCGACGCCGATGGGGGCCGGCCGGTGAGTGTGGCGCTCTCGTGCATGGATTCATCCGTCCTCGGAGGGCACACCGTCAGACCAGCCGGCACGCACGTCGAGGACACGCCGCAGCGCATCACCCGCCCGACCCGCCCGCGAGGTCGACGGCAGCGCACCCACCTCGTGGATGCGCAGCGTGGGCAGGTCTTCGGACTCGCGGGCGCGACCCGGACACGCCGGATCCCCTACTGGCCGTCGCTTCCCAGGCCGTGCGGCCCAGTGCTGATGACGGCGGTCGTTCCCACTCACCGCTGCGGGGCAGTCCCGGATTCCCACCGGGTTCCCTCTTACGACGCCCGAACGTGACCACGTCCGGGCGAACCAACGCCAGGAACAGCCTATCCGCGACAGTCAGTCCACCAACCGCTCCGGGGCCTGATGTGACTCACCTCCCTGACCGCCCTCCTCGGCGGCGGACGGAATCGGGTCCGGTCGCACCGCACCCCGCCCTCGACGGGCAGGTGGGGCCACGCCGACGGCGGGACCCGTCACGTCCTGCGGTGCCACCACCGGCTTCCCGGATCGCGGCGTAACTGCCGGTGCAGATGCCGCAGGTGCGGACGTGGCGGTACCTGTCGCCGGCATGGTTGGCAACGCTGGCTGCGGCGCGTGTGCGGCGAAGGTGACCGGTGCGTCGAACGCGGCCCGCCGGGCGGCGCGGCGCAGGGCGGCGAGCACCGCCGGGCCGGCCAGCACGATCGCCACCGCGGTGGTGATCGCCCGCCCGGTGTCCCAGCCGAACGTCGAGGTGACGGCGGTGAACACGGCGAAGCGGTGCAGGTTGTCCAGCACCGGCGCGCCGGCGACGTAGGAGAGTTGGGTGTCCGCGCCGAGGCTGAACGGCCAGAACCACAGGTTCATCAGCAGGCCGTAGCCGTACGCGGCGAACGCCCCGTAGCCGGCCAGGACAGCCACCTCGACCCGGCCGCGCATCCGCGTAGGGAGCAGACCGGCACCGAGACCTACCCAGGAGGCGCACAACATCTGGAACGGCAACCACGGGCCGACTCCGGCGGTGAGCAGCGCGGAGGCGAACAGCGACGTCGAGCCGAGGAGGAAACCGAAACCCGGCCCGAAGACCCGACCGGCGAGGACGAGTAGGAAGAACACGGTTTCGATGCCTGCGGTGCCGGCGCCCAGTGGACGTAGCGCGGCGTTGACGGCGGCGAGCACACCGAGCATCGCCAGGGCCTTGCTGTCGATGCCGCCGGAGCTGAGTTCGGCCAGGACGAGTGCCACCAGTACCGGCAGCATGACGAGGAAGACCAGCGGGGCCTCACCGGTGCGAGCCGTGCTCTCGGGATGCGCGGGAATGAAGAACGGCCAGGTGAAGGTGGCCAGCGCGGCGGCGGAGGCGAGGGTCAGCACCACGGCGGTGCGCGGTGCGACCCGCAGCACGCTCATGCCGGCTCCCGGGCCGGGCCCAGCGCGGCGGTGACCTGCTCGACCGTCAGCCACGGCGCCGGGGCGAGGACCTTGGCCACCTGCGGGGCGAACGCCGGTGAGGCGAGCATGACCTCGGCGGTGGTGCCGTTGGCCACGATGTCCCCGTCGGCCATCACGACCACCCGGTCGGCGAGGATCGCGACGAGCTCGACGTCATGTGTCGCGACCACCACCGCCCGGCCGGCGGCGGCCAGCCCGCGAACCAGGGCGACGAACTGCCGCTTGGCGAGATAGTCCAGCCCTCGGGTCGGTTCGTCGAGCAGGACCACCGGTGGGGCGGCGGTGAGCTGCACGGCGAGCACGAGCGCCAACCGTTGCCCTTCGGACAGGTCACGGGGGTGCCGGTCGTCGGGCAGATTGGGAGCGAGCCGGTCGAGCAGGCTGCGGCAGGTGCCGGCCGCCGCGCCGGTCTCCCGGTCGGCCTGACGGCACTCCGCGTCCACCGTCTCCAGATAGAGCAGGTCTCCCGGGGTCTGCGGGACGAGTCCGACGTGCCGGCGGGCCTGACCGGCCGGCAGCTGCTTCGGGTCGACGGGGTTCCGCCCACCGCCGGTATCGACGGTGACGGTGCCCCGGTGGCGGGGACCGCTGCCTTGCACCGCCCAGAGCAGGCTCGACTTGCCGGATCCGTTGCGGCCCATCAACGCGACGACCCTGCCCCGATGCAGGTCGAGGTCGACGCCGGCCACGGCTACGGTGCCCGGGTAGCGCACGACGATCTTGCGGGCCGCCAGCACCGGGGCCGCTTCTGGAGCCGGCGGCGGGTCGGGAGGAGTCGTGTCGGCGAGCCGCTGACGCAGGGCACCGGCCTGTCGGCGGGCGTCACGGACCGACAGCGGCAGTGGCGTCCACCCGGCCAGCCGGCCCAGCTCGACCAGCGGCGGCGCGAGGTCGACACCGGTCAGCACCGTCGCCGGTTCCCCGTCGACCACCTGGCCGTCGCCGGGCAGGTAGAGCAGCCGGTCGGCGTACTGCACGACCCGTTCCAGGCGGTGTTCGGCCAGGACCACGGTCACGCCCAGGTCGTGGACCAGCCGGGTGACGGCGGCGAGGACGTCCTCGGCGGCGGTGGGGTCCAGGGCGGAGGTGGGTTCGTCGAGCACCAGCACCCGGGGGTGGGAGGTGAGGACCGCGCCGATCGCGACCCGCTGCTGCTGGCCACCCGACAGCGTCCGCAGCGGTCGGTGCCGCAGTTCGGCGATGCCGAGCAGATCGAGGGTCTCCTCCACCCGCTTACGCATCACCGCCGCCGGTAGGGCCAACTGCTCCATGCCGTACGCCAGCTCTTCTTCGACGGTGTCGGTGACGAAGCCGGACAGTGGGTCCTGACCGACCACGCCGACGACGTCGGCGAGGTCGCGCGGTGGATGGTGACGGGTGTCCCGACCGTCGACGGTGACGCTGCCGTACAGGGTGCCGCCGGTGAAGTGCGGCACCAGGCCGTTGATCGCCCGTAGCAGCGTCGACTTGCCGGCCCCGGTGCGACCGGCGACCAGGCACAGTTCGCCCTCCTCGACCCGCAGGCTCACCTCCCGCAGCGGCGGTGGCCCGTCGTCGCTGTAGCGGACGGTCACCCGGTCGAATGTGATCACGGGTGACCTCCGGGTACGGACGTGGCCGGGTCGCCGGTACGGGTAGGTGCCGCGACAGTGCTGCCCGATGTGTCCACCGTCGGTGGTCGGGTCGACGGTGACCCGGGTGGTGGCGGGGCCAGCCACGCCGGCCCCGCCGCGGCCGTGACGGCGAGCAGCATCAGCGGCGTCACCTCGGGCCAGGTCAGCGGACTGACCGGCGGATAGAGCAACTCCGGGGTGACCGAGCCGGCGAGCATCGTCAACGCGGCGGCGGCGATGCCACATCCGGCCACCAGCAGCTCGGCGGGGTGCCACCGGTCCGGTCGGTAGCGGCTGCGGTGCACCCGGCGGCCGGCCAGCAGCATCCCGGTCACGGCGACGGCCAGGCCGGCGAGGAGCATCGGCAGGCCCAGGTATCCGGATCCGGTGGAGTCGAGCAGCCCGTACGTGCCGGCGCAGACACCGACCAGCCCGCCGAGCACCAGCGCCCCCGTCGCGGCGCGCTGGCCGGCCGGCACCGCCGCGGTGCGGCCGTAGCCGCGCGAGTCCATCGCCGCCGCCAGTGCCAACGACCGGTCCAGGGCATCGGCCAGCACCGGCAGGGCGATGCCCCGCAGCGCACGCATACCCCGGCCGGTCGCGCCGCGCAGCCGACGCGCCCGACGTACCCGCAGCACGCTCTCGACCAGTTGCGGCGCGACCGACAGCGCCACGACCACGGCCGTGCCCACCGCGTACAGCGCCCCGGGCACGGCCTTGAGGAGTCGTTTCGGGTTGGCCAGCGCGTTGGCGGCGCCGAGGCAGACCAGCATCGTGGCCAGCCGCAGCCCGTCATAGAAGCCGCCGAGGACCTGTTCGACGGCGACCGGTCCGAACAGCCGGATGCCCGCCGCCCACTCGGGCAGTGGGATCTCCGGCAGCGACACCAGCAGGTGCTCGCCCTGCCCGCCGCCGAAGACGATCCGGAACACCACCCGCATCGTGATGATCACCGCGCCGAGGACGAGGTACATCCGGAACGCCAGCGCCCACGGAGCATCGGTGCGCCGCCGAAGCACCGCCAGCGCGGCGACGGCGACGAGCAGCGCCAACAGCAACGGATTGGTGGTGTGGCTGGCTGCTGTGGCCAGGCCGAGTGCCCACAACCACCACGCGCCCGGATGCAACCCCCGCGGCAGCCGGGCGGCCGACCAGTGGCGCGGTCCGCGCTCCGGGTCGGCCGCAGCCGCGTCAACCCCGTCCCGACGCTCAGTCATCGGGATCGGCAGCGCGACGTCGCCGGGCGGTGACCACGCCGCCGACGGCGAGCGCGGCCAGCAGCACCGCCCCGGCGATCGTGCCCAGCGGCAGCCCGCCGTCGCCGCTGCCGGAGGCGGCGACCTCGGTCACCGCCGGCTCGCTTGCCGTACCGCCCGACGAGCCGGTGACGCCACCGGGCGTCGTCGTCGGCACCGACATCGGGGATGTCGCCGCCACACTGGCTGACGCCGTGCCTACCGGCGTGGCGCCCGGGGTGCCAGCAGGAGGGGGGATCGTGGTCCGACCGGCCCCGCCGGCCGGTGGCACGACCGGACCGCCACCTGCGGCTGGCGGTGGCGCGGCCGGTACGCCACCGGCCGCCGCCGCCGGCGGTGGAGGAGGTGGAGGTGGAGGAGGTGAAGGAGGTGTGGGAGCCGGCCGTTTCGGCGTGACTCCCGGCCTGGGGGCGTCGCTGGCGTTGCGGTTGAGCGAGAACGACCAGCCCTCGAAGCTGCCGGCCGGCGGCTTGCGGTTGAGGACACCCTTGTCGCTGTACGCCCAACCACCCCCGTTCGCGGCATGCCAGTACGACCAGTAGGCGCTGGCCGGCGGGGTGTCTACGCACTTCTCCGAGGCCGCCGACGGCTTGCCGTCGATCCGGCAGATGAAACCCTCACCCCAGCGCAGCGTGCCGGTGATCTCGAAGCCGGCGTTCTTGAGCGCCGCGAGACCGGTGGCCTGGGTGCCGGAGGCGCAGCGCACCACCGTGCCCCCGCCCAACTCGTTGAAGTCGACCACGACGGTGACCCCGGCGGCATCCGGGCAGTAGCCGGCCGACCCGGCGGCCGCCGCCGGACTACCCGGCCAGGACACGGTGCTCACCGCAGTGAGCACGACGACCGTCGCAGCGTGAGCGGCCCGGCTGCTCATTGCGCCCGCCGTCGACGTCCGAGCACCAGCAGCACCACACCGCCGCCGATCATCAACAGAGCGACCAGCACGTACCCGACGATCGCCGCCCCGGTGGTGGGGAGGCCGGGCAGTGCGGGAGCGGCGGGGGTGGTGCTCGGTGCGGCGGTGCCGGTCGGTGGCACGGTGGGGGAGGGCGTCGCCGGGCTGCCGGTGGCGCTCGGGCTCGGACCGGCCGTGCTGGTCACCGTCGGTGTCGGCGTGACCGTCGGCGTGGGGGACACGGTCGGTGTGGGAGTCGCGGTGCCGGTCGGCGTGGGCGTCGGCGACGTCGGCGGCAGGTCGAGACCGATGCGGCCCAGCGGCACCTGGGCGAGCCCGAGCAGGGCCTGCGCGGTGGCCCTGCGCCACTGGTCCCGGTCGGTGTCCGCGATTCCTGTCGAGACAGCGCCGGTGAACGACTCGGCGTTGTAGGCGATCGCGCCCGCGTCACCGGCGGCAGCACCGCCGTTCGCCGCCGTGAGCTGCAACTGCGTCACAGCGTCTGCGGCCCGCGCGGCCTGACTGTCCCGGCCGGCGGCGGCGAGCGCCTGGCCGGCTAGCCCGGTGCTGTTGGAGTTCGCGCCGGTGGTCGGGCCGGAACCGCCGAACGAACCGTCGGCGTGCTGCTGACCCACCAACCAGTCCGCGCCGCGGCGGGCGGCGTCGGAGGCGCCGGCGGCACCGGAGTCAGCGGCGGCCAGCAACGCCTGCACGGCCATCGCCGTGGAGTCGACGTCGAGGGTCGCGCCCGGCTGCTCGTCGCAGGACGGCGAAGGGCCGTCCGCGGTGTCCGGGTAGAGCCGGAAGCCGCCGGCGGCGCACTGCTGCCGGACGAGGAAGTCGACGGTGTCCTGCGGCAGGTCACCGCTGCGGGCCAGACCCAGCACGGCGAAGGACTGGTCGAAGGTGTTGCTGGCGTCCGGCCCGCTGTCGGCCGTGGTGCGACTGGTGATCCGTCCCCGCTGGTGACCGGCGTCCGCCCCGGCCAGCAGGGACAGCGTCACCGCCCGCAGGTCGTACCCGCCGAAGTCGGTGGGGTCGGCGCCGGCGGCGGACGCGACGTAGAGCAGCTTCGCGGTCGCCCCGCCGTCGGTGAAACCCTCGATGCCCCAGTCGTCGTAGCTGTTGTAGGAGCGGACGTGCGCCGCGACCTGCCCGGTCGCCGCCTGACGCGTCGGTGCCGACCCGCCGGTGGCGGACATCGCGATGATGCCGTCGATGGTCAGGCCCCAGTCTGGACCACCGAACGGCCCGGGAAGCGTGCCGTCGGTGAACTCACCGGCCAACCACGAGGTGGCGTCACGGGCGGCGGCATCAGCCGGGGCGGGCGCGGCCACCCCGGCCAGGGGCACGGCGGCCGTGACGACAGTCGTCGCCAGGATCGCGCCGAGGCCGGTGGCGAGACGCCGGGACAGAAGCATGGGGGTGCCTTTCGCAGAGCGGTCGGTGAGACCTCCGGAACACACCCCCGGGCACGTCACCCCGCTCCCGCATGCTGCGGTGAGCGGGGTGAACGGACCGTCGACGGCAGCCCGGACCTCACCCTGTAGACCTCGACAGTGGAAGCCGCTCGTCCCGGGCGGGGCATTCCGGCTCGCGAGAGGATCCCTCGCTCACGGTTGCGGGTCAGCGCCGGCTTCTACCGGCTTCCCCCCACACGGGACGTATGCAGTTGTGTACCCGGCGCACCGGATGCCGACACGGTACCGCCCTGGCGTCGTGGGACGCCAGGGCGGCGGCCGGCAGCCGACGCGCCGGTCACACCAGGGCAGCGGTCAGGGTCAGGGTGCGGCGATGCTCGGCGCGGCACCGGCCCCGAACGCCCAGCCCTCGACACTGCCCGGAGCCGGGTTGTAGCTGCTCGCGCCCGAAGAACTGTAGGACCACGAACCGCCCGCCGGGGCATGCCAGTACGACCAGTAGGCGGTGGCCGGTGGCGTGTTGACACACGGTTCGGTCGCGGAGGTGGGCTTGCCGTTGATCCGGCAGACGAACGCCAGACCCCAGCGCGAGGTGCCGGTCACCGTGAAACCGGCCCCCTGCAGGGCGGCCACCCCGGTGGCCGGGTCGCCCAGGGCGCACGCGACCTGCACGCCCCCGCCGAGCGCGGCGAAGTCGACCACGACGGTGACCCCTGTGGTGCCGGTGCAGGCGGCGGCGTGTGCGGCCTGCGGCGCGGGCTCCACGGCGGTCAGGGCGACGGCGGCGACGGCGGCGGCCACCAAGCCGGCGAGCCGTACGCGAACGATGGATCGGAGACGGAACACTTGTCCTCCCGGGTTCAGGTCGGCGCGACAGGTCATGGACAGGTGAGGACCGGTGCGCCGGAACCGGCGGCCGCAGCGGAGAGCGTGGCGTAGCCGTCGCCGGTCAGGCCCAGGACGGCCTGGCCGGTGGCGCGGGTGGCGGTGGCCGGATCGAAGGTGCCGCCGTCGAAGTCGACCGCGCCCCGGTCGGCCGGCGCCGCGCTGCAACCCACCTGCAGGCCGACCAGGTACGCCCGTGCCCGTGCCCAGGCCAACGGCCGGTAGCCGGTGCGGAGCGCCTGCGCGGCGAGCCCGGTGCTGTTGGCGTTCGGGACGCCCGACGAGTCGGCAAAGCTGCCGTTGGCGCGCTGCACCGACACCAGCCAGCGCAGCCCGGCGGCAGCCGCGACCGGACGCCCCGCCGCTTGGAGGGCCTGCACCGCCAGTGCGGTGGCGTCCACGTCGGAGGTACACACCGGCTGAGCGGGCAGCAGCGGGTATCCGCCGTCCGGGCAGCGGGTCCCGGCCAGCCAGGTGGCGGCGGTCGCGGGCACACCGTGCGCCGTGCGGTCCAGGGCGAGGATCGCGAAGGACTGGCTGAACGCATTGCTGTAGTTGCCGTACGCGGACCGGTCGGTGAACCGGCCGCTGGGCGATTCCAGGCCCCGCAGCCGGGCGATCAGGTCGACGCCGCCGACGTCGGTGGGGTCGCCCCCGCGTGCCTGCACGGCGAGGGCGAGCTTCGCGGTCGCGCCCACGTACGCCTCGGTGCCGCCGTCACCAACGTAACCGTCGCGGATGTCCGGTCGGGTGACCCAGTCCAGTGCCTGCGCGCCGAAGTCGTCGGCGACACCGGCGGCGGCGAAGGCGAACACCGCGTCGAGGGTCAACCCCTGGTCGGGGTAGGCGACGCCGTCGAAGACCACCTCGAATCGTTCGCCGTCGACGAGTTGGTGCGCGAGCCAGCCGGCGGCGGCCCCGGCCCGGTCGACGCCGGGGTGCGCGGGCGCGGCGGTCGCAGGTGCGGCGAGGGTGAGAGCGGCGAGTACACCGCAGAAAAGGGCGAGCAGGCGGTGCCGGCTCAGGCGGACGACCATCGGAAGCGCCTTTCCGGCCCGGCGGTCGTCAGAACCCGGACGATCGCCACCGGCAGGCAGGATCGACCGGCCTCCGACCCGTGGGCCACGACGGGTGGGGAACGGAAATCACGCGTGCGGCGGGTATTCGGGCTTGCCGTCAGAGTGTCTGCCACCTCGACGACCTACCGTTGCGGGCCAGCGCCGGACTTCGACCGGACTTCCCCCGCGCACACGCGTTGATGGAGTTGTCGCGACAGTCTGATCTCCGCGACAGGGGATGTCAATGCGCCATCGTTCGAACACGGTTGGTGAGAAACGGCATGATCGCCGTCCTCTCCGGACGAAGCCGGCCGTACCCTCGCCACCCGACACGAACGCGATCAGCAACGGCACATCGCCTCACCGTCGCCCCCCCGGTGGGCGAAACTGCGGCAGGAAGCATCGCCGCGTCGGGACCCGACGCGATATCGTGACACCGCAGTCGGTCCGCCACGCACCACGTGGCGGCGCAAGAGGGAACCCGGTGCGAGACCGGGACTGCCCCGCAGCGGTGAGTGGGAACGACCGCCGTCATCAGCACTGGGCCCACAGGGCCTGGGAAGCGACGGCCGGTAGGCCTGAGCACGACGCCCACGAGTCCGAAGACCTGCCCGCTGCCCACGTGCATCCGCACGTGGCGAGCTCGGCGACCTTCGAGGGCGGGTCGACCATCGTCGACAGCACGACATCCGGTGCTGCGTGCGACCGCACCGCTCCCAGCCGAGTTCGACGACTCGGCATGAGGAGACCCTGATGCAAGCGCCACCAGCACAACGACCCCGTCGGTCAACGTACGGTGTCGTGACTACCGGCACCGTCGGCACGCCAGCCGAACGGAACGGCCAGTGAGTAGGCCCGCCGCACCACGTCGCATCAGAGTCGACGACGAAGATGTCGTCGTCCTCTCGGCAGGGGACTACGAACGTCTCGCCTCCGCGCGACGGCAACTCGGCGCACGCGAAGCGCGAAACCGCAGCCTGACCGACCAGGTGAACACCCTGAGCACACTGCTGGCCGACATCCGGCGCATCGTCGACTCGACGCCGGACTGCTGTGCGACCCACCGCGACGCCGACAGCCGGATCCGTGACCTGGCAGATGCCCAGCGGATCCCGCGACCGCCGGGCATGCCCACACCGACGCCATGAACCACCGCGACACCCACCCGGACACCGCGCAGCACGCGACGGCACCATCCTGGGCCGCCCGATCCTGCCGGAGCTGGGGTCGCGCGAACGACTCATCCGCTCCGGGCGGACCCCAGGGGGAGTCCGCCCGGACCGGCCCAGTCAGCTCGCGCGGACCTCGGCGGCAGCCGCGACGAGGTGTCGGAGGGACGCCTCGACCTCGGGATAGGTGCGGGTCTTCAGGCCGCAGTCCGGGTTGACCCACAGTCGTCGGGCGGGCCCGGCTGCGACGGCCCGACGGAGCGCGTCGACCACCTCGTGGTGCGGTGGGACGCGGGGCGAGTGGATGTCCCACACCCCCGGGCCGACGCCCCGGCGGTAGCCGATCGCGGCAAGGTCGTCGAGGATCTCCATCTTCGAACGCGACGCCTCGATGCTGGTGACGTCCGCGTCGAGCGCGTCGATGGCGGTGATCACCTCACCGAACTCGCTGTAGCACAGGTGGGTGTGGATCTGGGTGTCGTCGGCGACGCCGCCGGTGGCCAGCCGGAACGCGCCGACCGCCCAGTCCAGGTACGCCTTCTGGTCGGCCCGACGCAGCGGCAGGGTCTCGCGGAGGGCAGGCTCGTCAACCTGAATGATCCGGATACCGGCGGCCTCCAGGTCGCGGCACTCGTCGCGCAGCGCGAGCGCCACCTGGTCGGCGGTGTCGGCCAACGGCTGGTCGGTCCGGACGAACGACCAGGCCAGGATAGTGACCGGCCCGGTGAGCATGCCCTTGACCGGACGGTCGGTCAGCGACTGGGCATAGGTGGACCACGCGACGGTCATCGGTGCCCGGCGGGCCACGTCACCGTGGATGATCGGCGGTCGGACACAACGGGACCCGTAGGACTGCACCCAGCCGTGGGCGGTGGCGGCGAAACCGTCGAGTTGTTCGCCGAAGTACTGGACCATGTCGTTGCGTTCCGGCTCACCGTGCACCAGCACATCCAGACCCAGCCGCTCCTGCAACCGGATGACCTGCTCCACCTCGGCGCGCATCCGCTGCGTGTAGCCGGCGTCGTCGAGGGTGCCGGCGCGGTGCGCGGCACGGGCCCGGCGCAGCTCGGCGGTCTGCGGGAACGAACCGATCGTGGTGGTCGGCAGGTCCGGCAGCCCCAGCCGTTCCTGCTGGCGGGCGGCCCGCTCGGCGTAGTCGCCACGGTGCCGGTCGGCAGGGCGCAGCGCAGCCAACCGCCCACGCACGTCATCGTGCCGCCACGCCGACGGGACGGGCGGCAGCGGGGCGGGCAGGCTGGTGGTGCCGTCGCGCAGCGCACGCCCGAGCAGGACCACCTCGTCGACCTTCTGCCGGGCGAACGCGAGCCGCGCGGACAACTCCGGGTCGAGGGAGGTCTCGGCCGACAGGTCGACCGGCACGTGCAGCAGCGAACAGGACGTGGACACCGCCACGTGGTCGGCCAGCCCGGCGACCGTGGCACCGGCGGCGACGGCCGCCCGCAGATCCGTGCGCCAGATGTTGCGCCCGTCGACCAGGCCGGCGACGACGGTCTTGCCGCGCAGGGGACCGGCGGCGGCGAGCCGGCGCAGATTGCCCGGGCCGGCGACCAGATCCAGGCCGACCGCCTCGACCGACGTGTCCAGCAGCGCCGGCAGGGCGTCGCCGAGGTCACCGAAGTAGGTCGCGACGAAGATCCGGGGACGACGGGGCAGCGCACCGAGACGTTGGTAGGCGTGCCGCAGGCCGTCGATCTCAGCCGCGGTGCGGTCCGCGACGTAGGCGGGTTCGTCCAGTTGGACCCAGGCCACGCCCGCGTCGGCCAGGGCGGTGAGGATCCGGGCGTACGTGTCGACCAGGTCGTCGAGCCGGGCGAACGGATCGTCACCCTTGGCCAGCAACAGGAAGGTGGCCGGACCCACCAGCACCGGTCGGGTGGCGATGCCCAGGTCACGCGCCTGCGCGTACTCGCTCAGCGCCTTCGCCGGGTCCGCCGCGAACACGGTGTCGGGGTCGATCTCCGGCACCAGGTAGTGGTAGTTGGTGTCGAACCACTTGGTGAGTTCCAGCGCGGGCGCGGCATCGACGCCACGGGCCATGGCGAAGTAGGTGTCGAGTCGACCGAGGCCGAGCCGGGCGAACCGGCGGGGGACCGCCCCCACCGCGACGGCGGTGTCGAGCACGTGGTCGTAGTAGGAGAACGTGTTGGACGGGATCGCATCGAGGCGGGCGTCGCGCAGCGTCCGCCACACCTCGGCACGCAGCCCGACGGCCACGGCTTCCAACTCGGTGGCGTCCAGCGTGCCGGCCCAGTACGCCTCGACGGCCTTCTTCCACTCGCGGTGGGCGCCGATACGGGGATAGCCGAGCACGGTGCTCTGCCCGAATGAGGTGGTCACAGGTGGTCCTTCCCTCGCGGTGTCCGACGACCACCGAGAGGAAGCGCGGATACGCCACGGCGTAACCGGCATTCCGCCCTGGCCCTCCCGAGAGGCCGCCGACGGCGCGCACCGGCGGCACGCGCAGCGCTGGCAGGTCTTCGGACTCGTGGGCGTCGTACTCAGACCTACTGGCCGTCGCTTCCCAGACCCTGCGGTCCAGTGCTTCATTGACGGCGGTCGTTCCCACTCACCGCTGCGGGGCAGTCCCGGTCTCACACCGGGTTCCCTCTTACGACGCCCCACCCGAAAACGGGGGAGGCGAACCAGCACCGCCCGCGATCCTACGCCCCACCGACTCCTGCTGCAGGCGGCGTCCGAGGCGCGGGACAGGATTCGCGGTACTCGGTCATGGGTGGCCAGCCGCCTCAGCCGTCTGTGCGGCCTCAGGATCCTCCGCCTCGCGGACCCGAGGCGGGTCACAGCGCGATGGTCGCCGAGCCGCCAGCGTTTTCACCACCGGTGTGGGCGTCGCACCTTGCATCCGTCTCGCTGCCTTCGCTCGCCCATCATGGCCACCAGGATGCACCCGCTCGGTTGCCCGTGGTGCGGCGCGGTGAGCGAGCCGCTGGGGGTGACAGCGGGCAGGGGGCCGCGCGAGCTCGGGTTCCGGTCGGTGCCGTCGGCACGTCTGGTGGTGCCGACGGCACCGACCGGATGACCACCGCCGTCAGCTGTCGGGCGGGGTGGCGGTGACGGCGACGAGCAGGGACAGTTCCCGCACGAGATCGTCCATGGACTGGCCGCTCTGCGCGCGGAGCAGTCCGAGGCTCAGGTCTGCCAGGAGGTAGAAGCCGAGGCTCTTGGCCTGCTCGGAACCGAACGCGGCGAGTAGCTCCTCGGCGCCGCCGAGGTCACCGCGGTGCTTGGCCGCGATGACCCCGGCGGCGCGTTGGACCAGTTCGGCCGCTGCCGGGGTGGGGCTGGTCACGCCGATCAGATCTTTGGCGTGGTGGCGCGGGCGGCGTCGAAGCGGGCGATCACGTCCGACCAGTTGACCAGGTTCCACAGCCGGTCGACGTAGTCCGGCCGGACGTTTTTGTACTGCAGGTAGTAGGCGTGCTCCCAGGCGTCGAAGACCAGCAGCGGAATGGAGCCCTGGCCGACGTTGCCGTGGTGGTCGTAGACCTGCTCGACGATCAGCCGCTGTCCGAGCGGTTCCCAGGCCAGCACGCCCCATCCGGAGCCCTGCACGCCCTTGGTGGCGGCGGACAGCTGCCCGGCGAACGCGTCGAACGTGCCGAAGTGCTCCTCGATCGCGGCGGCGAGCTCGCCGTCGGGACGGTCACCGCCGTGCGGGGAGAGGTTGCCCCAGAAGATCGTGTGCAGCACGTGCCCGGACAGGTTGAACGCGAACGTCTTCTCCAAACCGACAAGCGTGGAGAAGTCCCCCTTCGCCCGGGCCTCGGCGAGCTGCTCCAGGCCGTCGTTGGCGCCCTTGACGTAGGTGGCGTGGTGCTTGTCGTGATGCAGCTCCAGGATCTGCCCCGACATGGCCGGCTCCAGGGCGCCGTAGTCGTAGGGCAGATCGGGCAGGGTGTAAACCGCCATCAGAACTCCTCGGGGTTGCTGCCAAGTTGATGCTCTTGCCACTATTTTGCAATAGAACCGAGGATCGTGCGGGGAGGAGCGGCGGTTGACCACATCGGAGACCGAGCGGGTGAACGCCGCGGTGCAGCGATTACGCCGAGCTGGCCTGCGTAACACCGCAGCCCGGCGCGGAGTACTCGACCAACTCGCCCATGCCGTAGGCGGCCGCGGGCATCTCACCGTGAACGAGCTGTATCGAGCCCTCCTCGCCCGTGGTGTGGCCGTGGAACTGTCAACGGTGCATCGGGTGCTGCGGCAACTGGTCGAGCTGGGCATCGCCCACACCGTGCCGGTCGGCAGGACGACGACCTTCGGGCTCGCCGACGACGCCCATCACCACGCCGTCTGCGGCACCTGCGGCGACATGCGGCAGTTGCCGGCCGAGGCCGTCGCGGCGAGCGTGGCCGCCGCCCGCGCGGTCGGGATCGACACAGAACTATCCGGCCAGGCCGGCGGTGTCGTGGTCTACGGGCGGTGTGCGCGGTGCCTAACAGCGGCCGGCTGAGGACCGCACCCGCCGGTACGCCCCCCTCCCCGGTGTCGGTCGGACCCGAGCATCCGGCACGCGCTCACCGCACCGGCGTGGGCAACCGCGGCGGCCTGACCGACAGCTACTCGCTGGCCCTCCGCGCAACAGCACTTGCCAACACACAACTCGAAGACCGCACGGACGCACAGGCACTGCTGGCGGGCCAGCCTCTGCTCCGCGACGTCGTCACGGAAGCCGACCTGCACACACTGCGAGTGGCGGGGCACCGACTGCGCGAGGTGTTCCAGACCGTGGCAGCCGGCCATGAGCAGGAGGCGATCGACCGGCTCAACGGCCTGCTGACCCGTCATCGGGTCCGGCTGATGATCTCCGGTACCTGCGCGGTCGACTGGCATATCCATGTCGCCGCGTCCGGCACCCCTGCAGCCGAGTACCTTGCCGCCGCCCTGTGGGGATTCACTGTGTGGCTGTGTGAACGGGGCATCAACCGGCTGGGCGTCTGCGCGGAACCCCGATGCCACAGCGTGTTCCTCGACGACAGCAGCAACCGATGCCGCCGGTTCTGCTCCGAGCGGTGCGCCACCCGCAACCACGTCCGGGCCCACCGCGCCAGACGCCGCGCCACCCACCCTCCGACCGTCGCCCGACCAGACCCCGTGCACAGCCAACAGGATCACCCAGCAGGAGAACCCATACTGCCAAGAGTTGGCAATTGCCTATGATAGGCAACTGTGCAGACCTCGACCGGCACTCCGCGCCCGATCACCCGTTACGGCACCCCTGTGCTGCATCGCCGCTGTGTCGAGGTGACCGACTTCGACGACGCCCTCGCCCAGCTCGTCGCCGACATGTTCGCCAGCATGTACGCCGCCCACGGCGTCGGTCTGGCCGCCAACCAGATCGGTGTGGACGCGCGGATCTTCGTCGTCGACTGCCCCGACGCCACCGGTACCCACACCGTCGCCGCCGTCATCAACCCGGTTCTGCACCTACCGGAGCAACGCGAGTTGGTGACCGACTCCGAGGGCTGCCTTTCCGTGCCCGGCCAACACGCCGACCTGGCCCGCTGCGCCACCGCCACCGTGACCGGCTTCGACGTCCAAGGCCAAAAGATCCGGCTGGACGGCACCGGCACCCTCGCCCGCTGCTTCCAACACGAGGTCGACCACCTCGACGGCCTCGCCTACGTCGACCGGCTTCCCACCAAACTCCGCAAACAGATCCTCGCCGCCAGCGCCGAACACCCCGGCGTCGGCGCCGGCACGGCGCAGGACGCCTGACCGATGCCGGTCGTCCTCGGCATCGAAACCTCCTGCGACGAGACCGGCGTCGGCATCGTCGCCGACGGCGTCCTGCTCGGCGACGCCCTCGCCACCAGCATGGACGAACACGCCCGCTTCGGCGGCGTCGTACCCGAAATTGCCGCCCGTGCCCACCTGCACGCCGTCACCCCCATGGTCCGGCACGCCCTCGACCGCGCCGGGATCAGCTTCGGCGACATCGACGCCGTCGCCGCCACCGCAGGCCCCGGCCTCGCCACCGCCGTGCAGGTAGGCCTCGCTGCAGGCAAGGCATACGCCCTCAGCCTCGGCGTACCCCTCTACGGCGTTCACCACCTCGCCGGCCACGCCGCCGTCGACACCCTCGAACACGGGCCCCTACCCCGCCGCTGCGTCGCACTCATCGTCTCCGGCGGACACACCTCACTCCTCCTACTCGGCGACCTCGCCCGCGACCCCGTCATCCACCTTGGTGACACCGTCGACGACGCCGCCGGCGAAGCCTTCGACAAAGTCGCCCGCCTCCTCGGACTGCCCTACCCCGGCGGACCCGCCATCGACCGCGTCGCCCGCGACGGCAACCCCGACGCCATCACCTTCCCCCGCCCCATGACCAGCCCCCACGACCCGCCCTACCAATTCTCCTTCTCCGGCCTCAAAACCGCCGTCGCCCGCTGGATCGAGAAGCACGCCGACCAGCCCGTACCCGTGGCCGACGTGGCCGCCTCCTTCCAGGAGGCCGCCGCGGACACCCTGTCGAAGCTGCCGACGAGGTGTCGGATGTGTCCTCGGTGAGGCGGCGGGGAGCGGGTGGTTGGGCTGCCGTTGCCGTGGCGCGTTGGGCGAGGGCGGTGGCGCGTCGGGCGTTGACCTCGGCGATCCAGGCGGCGACGGTGGCGGGGTCGCCTCCGGCGTCGGCGATGGCGTGGTGCTGGGCGAGTTTGGCGTCGCAGGCGGCAATGGTCTTGTTCGCGGCAGTGATCTCTGGAGCGACGTTGCTGGTTCCGGTGTGGGGTTGAGCGGCGTGAATTCGGTGGATCGTGTCGGTGAGCCGGTGCGGGGCGACTGCTTTGAGGAGCCAGTTGTCGAGTGCGGGTTCGTTGGGGTAGCGACACCGGTAGTAGGCGCTCTCGTGCGCCTGGTGGCTTTGCATCTTGCGTCCGCACAGCCGCAGAGCATGAGTCCGCGGAGGATGTAGGGGCGGCGGACCCTTCACTGTCGGGTGCCGGTGCGGCCTCGGCCGCTGGCGGCCATGGTCTGTTGGACCAGTTCGAAGTCGTTGACGGTGACGAGCGGTGGGTGGTCAATGGCGTCGGACCCATACCCAGGAGGCTTTGTCGTTCCAGGGGTCTGCTGCACCACCCTGTTCAGGTTGACACACTCACCCCGCCTCGCCCGGTCCCGGCGACGGGATCGGCGGACGTCCCGGTCGCCGTGGCCCGCTTCAGCCGCTGAGCCGGCCCTTGCCGGTCGGTCTGACCATGCGATGAGCGCTACACTCTCCGGCGGCAGTGAACCCTGCCGGTCACTCCGCCTGTCTTACCGCTGACGACGCGGGAGCGCCGACCGGGTGGCCGTCCGTGATCGGCCCGGCAGGCGGAGGCCTTATGTCGTCGTCCCACCATCCATTGAGGCCGGTCCGAACCGGCCGGCTGTACGGGGCGTCCCGTCGCAGTCTGGCGGCTGGGCTGCTCGCCGCCCTGCTCGCCGGCCTCGTCGTGGCGATCGGCGGTGGCGCGCCGGCACATGCCGTCGACCCCAACGGCCTGTCGCCCTTCGTCAGCTACAACATGCAGGGCAGCGACAACGGCATCCGGTGGGGCCACCAGGTCGCTGACATGGCGGCTCGCTTCCCGGTGGTCATGATCCAGGAGGCCGGACCGAGCATTCCTAATCCTTTCAACGAGGAAGTGGAGGACATACCGATCCGGCGGCCGAGCGTGCCCCGCGGCGTCCAGTACGTGCAGCACTCCCAGTGGGCCCCGCAGGGCTCCTTTCGCGGCCCACGGCACCACGTCTACTTTTTCCAGACGGATCCCCAATGGATCGAGAGCACCAACGAGGTGCTCTGGGAGGGTGGCCGGGTCAACCTCGTCACGATCACCGACCAGCCCGCCGACGAGGTGGTGGTCGTCGAGAACCCCCGCTTCCGGGCGGATCCCGTTACGGGCGACCCGAACGCCTACCGCTTCCGGCCGCTGCTGGGGCTCCGGTTCGGCAACGTCTGGTACTTCAACGTCCACGCGCGCGGCAGTGACGTGCAGGACCTGCTGGCCCGGGCGCGGGCCCGAATGGGGCCTGGGCAGTCTTTCGTGATGGCTGGTGACTACAACGTCAACATCATCAACCGCACCACCCAGGAGGCGCGGGACCTGAGCCTGCACCTCGAGCCGAACGAGAACATCTTCCGCACCGGACAGTGGACCCACGTCGACTCCGGCACGGGTAGCCGGACCGAACTCGACTTCGCGGTCAGCAACGTTCCCGGCCTGCTCTTCGTCGCCTGGTCGCCCGAAACACCGCGGTCGGACCACCGCCCGGTCTTTTACAACACGGTACCCATCCCGCCGGCACCGGTCCGGCCGATCCACGTCAACCCGGTGCTGATCCGCAGCGATCACGGCGAGTTCCTGGATCAGACCGCCAACGGCACCTTCGTCGCCTACCGACGGCAGAACAACGAGAACCAGGTGTTCGAGCACCTGCTCGCCGAGGACTTCTGGAACGTCCTGCGCAACCGCCGCACGAAACAGTGCGTGGGCATGGAGAAGCCGCTGGAGGACCGGACGCTGAACCCGGTGCTGCCGTTGGACTGTGACGACCCGGGGGCCCGGTGGGCGATCGAGGACCCGCCGGCGGAGGGCGGCCCGGCCATGTGGCGAAACGTCTCCTACCCGGACGCCTGCCTGAGCATGCCCGAGCTCGAGGGGCAGCCGATGGTCACCGAGTACTGCGACCCGGACAAGAGGCCGCAGCGGATCTGGGAGGTCGCCGCCCGCATCCCCGAGAGCCAGTGGGAGACGACGGTCACCAACCAGACGATCCAGTCCGTAACCTCCGGCAGCTACCTCGACGTCTACCGGGGGCTGTCGGGGGACGACGCTCCCGTGATCACCTATCCGCCCCGTGACGTCAGCAACCAGCGCTGGCGGCTCGAGGCCGTGGACCCGGCGGACAACCTGGTCCGGCTGCGGCCCGAACACGCCACCCAGGACTGCCTCGACGTCTACCGCAGCGACGACGACGCGCAGCCCAAGCAGGCGGTGGTCTACCGCTGCGACGACCCGGGAACCACCAACGACGGCGAGGGGCACCGCTGGCGGGTGGAGTACATCGCCGACTCCCAACCAGACGACCCGGACCTCCCGACCGAGGTGACGTTCCGCAACGAGGCCACCCACCTGTGCCTGGAGGCCTCGGACCGGGCCGAGGCCCCGGCTATCGCCGCCGTCTGCGACGACAGCCACTCCCAACGCTGGCGCATCGGTCCGCGCAGCCCGGCGCCGGGCCCGGGGCCGACGATCCCGCCGGACCGTGACCCGCTGCCGCGCCCCACCCGGCTGCCGCCGCGCTCCGATCCCAGCACCGACCTCCGGTTGATGCCGCTGGGCGACTCCATCACCTACGGCGTCGGCGCGGCGGGGAACAACGGGTACCGGCGCGAACTGTTCGACTCCCTGCAGTCGGTGACGACCTCACTCGACTTCGTCGGCTCCATGCGCCAGGGCGACTTCGCCGACCCCGACCACGAGGGTCACCCCGGCTGGCGGATCGACCAGATCGACAAGCTGGCGACGAGCTGTTCGATCCCGTCCTACCGCCCGAACGTGGTGACCCTGCACATCGGCACCAACGACATGCGCAGCTCCGACGGTGCCGAGGGAGCCCCGCAGCGCCTGCGCGGGCTGATCGAGGACGTGCTCGACCAGGCCCCGGAGACCACCGTGCTGGTGGCGACCCTGATCCTGTCCAAGGACCCGGCCGTCAACGAGCGGGTGCAGAACTACAACCGGCAGATCCCGGGGATCGTCGCGAACCTGCGCGCGCAGGGAAAGTACGTACGGACGGTCGACATGTCCGCCGTCACCGCCGCCGACATGACCGACAACCTCCACCCGAACGCCGCCGGCTTCGGCAAGATGGCCGCCGCGTGGCGAGCGGCGATCGGCGACGCGCTGAGCGAGCGCTGGATCGCCCCGCCGGCCACGGTGTCCGGCACCCCGAAGGCGTGTGCCGCCGAGACGCCGTCGCCGGGCGATGGTGGCGACGACGGCTGGGACTGGGCCGGCGTGGTGGCCTCGGGCGTCGGAGTGAGCCGGGACCACGTACGGCTGGCCGACCTGGACGGTGACGGCCGCGACGATTACCTCGTGGTCGACGCCGGAGGCCAGGTCTCGGGCTGGCTGAACGCTCCGGGACCGAACGGCTGGGGCTGGAAGTACGCCGGCGTCGTCGCCTCGGGAGTGGGCGCGACCCGCGACCAGGTGCGCTTCGCCGACCTCAACGGCGACCACAAGGCCGACTACCTGGTGGTCGACGACGCCGGGCGGGTCAGCGCGTGGATCAACGACTACCAGCCCGACACCGGGTCACGCTGGACCGGGGCGGGCGTCGTCGCCACCGGCGTCGGCGCCACCCGTGACCGGGTGCGCTTCGCCGACCTGGACGGTGACGGCCGCGACGACTACCTCGTGGTCGACGACCAGGGCACGGTCACGGCCTGGTTCAACAACCGGGGCGGCACGGGGTCGGCCTGGATCGGTCAGGGACAGGTCGCCGCCGCCGCCGGAGCCACCCGGGACGCGCTGGTGTTCAAGGACCTCAACGCCGACGGCCGTGACGACTACCTCCTCATCGACGACAACGGTCGGATCAAGGCCTGGCTCAACGATTTCGCCACCCGCGTCGGCGGATGGAAGTACCAGGGTGAGATCGCCTCCGGTGTCGGAGTGGCCCGGTCCGGGGTCGCCGTGGCCGAGATCAACGGGGACGGCCGGGCCGATTACCTGACGATCCGGGAGAACGGGGTGATCACCGCCTGGTTCAACGACCGGTTCAGCGGCGTCGACCGATGGGCGTGGCAGGGAACGGTCGCTCCCGGTGCGGGCGTGCCCGGGGCCCAGGTACGGTTCGCCGACCTGGACGGCGACGCCCGCGAGGACTACCTGGTGGTGAATGAGACCGGTCGGATCGCGGCGTGGCTGAACGCCGGCCGGGACGGCGACCAGAACTGGGGCTGGACCTACCAGGGCATCGCCGCACCCGGCGTGGGGTCGACCGGTGACCGGGTGCGGCTGGCCGACGTCAACGGTGACGGCCGCGTCGACTACCTGGTCGTGGACGACTCCAGCCGGGTCCGGGCCTGGCTCAACGGCGGGAAGGACGGCAACGGCCGATGGGTCTGGAACTCCGCGGGCGAGATCGCGGCCGGGGTGGGCGTCGCCGGTTCGCAGGTGCGCTTCGCCGACGTGGACGGTGACCGCAAGGCCGACTACCTGGTGGTCGATGCCGCAGGCCGGGTACGGGCCTGGCACAACAACCGCGGCGGATCCGGAGCACCCTGGGGCGATCTCGGCCAGATCGCCACCGGGGTGGGGGTCACCGACGCCGAGGTCCGCTTCGCCGACGTCAACGGTGACCGCCGCGCCGACTACCTGGCCGTCGACGAGGCGGGCCGGCTGCGGGCCTGGCTGAACGATCCCGCCGGCGGGTGGACCCTCGAGGGGGAGATCGCCACCGGCATCGGTGCCTCCGGCGACCAGGTCCGCCTCGCCGACCTGAACGGTGACCGCCGGGCCGACTACCTGATCGTCGGCGCCGACAGCGCTGTCCGGGCCTGGCTGCGCCGCTAGGTTCCGGGGCGGAAATTGGGCCTGATCGTCGATGAGGAGCGACGCCCCGTCGGGCGTCGACGGGTCGACGATCAGGCCCGACTGCCAGCGGTTCACCCGTGATGCCGTCGGTGGTCGATCACCCCAGCGCGGATGCGGAATCGGCAGGTCGGCTCGACCGCACCCACCGGGTGCGCAGGACCCGGTCGCGATGTGGTCGACCCTCAGCACCGGTCGTCCCGACCTCTGGCCCGTTGCGCCCCGGCCTGCTTTCGCCGACGTTGCGGAGCTGACGAACAAGTTGATGTCGCTCAACTACGCGACTGCCGTGGAGACGTGGAAGATCGATCCGCTTGCGGGTCTGATCAGTCCCGCTGCCTGGTTGCGTCAGGTGAGCGTGTGGCTGTTCGGGTACGACCCCTTCGAGGACCGGAGCAAGCAGCACAGCGGTGACTGGGATGCCTATGTCCACTGCGCTGCGGCGGGGCGGATCATCGGTGACGCGTTGTTCGCCGTGGGCCGGAACCTGGTCACAGCCGCAGGGGATGCACCGGAGGTGTGGCGCGGCAACACTGCCGAGGCAGGCGCTCGCCGTGGGCCTATGCGAGTAGCAGATCGTGCCGTCGTGCAGGGTGGCCACGCTGCCGTACAGCACGTCCGCCACAACGCATCCCGGACCACTTGACGTGATGCATCTGCCCTTGTGTAGTTGTGCACCGAGGCCCCGGATCATTCCAGGTCTTGGTGTTTGGGCCGTAGTTGTCGATTACGCCTACGCCCCAGTTGACGTAATCGGCGCCGGCGAATCCGGTGGCCAACTCGAAACCAGGCCGGATCGGCCTGTACAAGTGGTCGCTTGTCAGTTGCTTTCGGATGCCCAGTGGTCGTTGTTCGAGGGGATGCTCCTGAAACCGCTGGGACGCCTGGGTCGGAGGGGATGACTGGCGACGTATGATCGCGATGGTGGCGAGGCGTCAGGCCGAGATCCCGGCACTGGTGAGGGAGGGGTCAGGATGTTCGGTCGGAAGAAGAAGCTTGACGCTATGGTGGCGCAGCTCAGGCCTGACCTGAGTCGGGAGTCGCTGGGCGTCGGGCCTGACTTCCCGGGCGTCGCCCCGAACCCGCTCCTGAGCAGTGATGCGCGCAAGCGCAGTGCGGAATTGCGTACGGGGGTGCTTGCGCTCGGTGTTCTCGTGGACTGGCGGGAGGTGAACAGCAATCCTCGCGTGGTCCTGATGTTCGACGTGGAGACCGCCGAGGGCATCTCGTTCCGCGGTGTCGCAGACGAAGACCTCACGCTCACCGAGTTTGCCCGACTCGCCCCGGGGCAGACGTTGCCCGTGCGTTACCGGCCGGCGGTCATGGACCACTACGTCGCTCTTGCCCGGGACGCGGACCCTGCCCGTGTGCAGCAACTCTCTGACCAGATCGCGAGCCGCAAGCGGACCTGACCGGGAGGGGGAGCGCCGGCCGCTGATGCCCGGGGCGAAGCGGCCGGGCCGTCCGCTGGCATGAATACGACGACGGTCCATAATGGACTGATGCCCGACGTTGCCAGTGAAGCAATGAATGCGATCCTCGACGAGAGCGAAGCGCACATCCAGAAGACCGGGCAGGTGCCTCGGCCGCAGGTGCACATCGTGGCCGAGGACATGGACGAGCCGTACCAGTACATCGGTTACATCGCCACCCGGCCGTTCTACCGGGGAGCCGACGCGGCCACCGCGGTCGCCGACCTTGGCCGCCTGCCGTCCGCGCTGGCCGCGACCAGGCTGTTCGTGGTCTGGGAAGAGGTCGACCTACGACTGGCGCTGGAGATGCCGAATCGTCAACCGGTCCATGGCCTGTCGGTCGTCGACGTCCGATCCGATGGTCACACCATGCTGTGGCTGCCGTTCGAGGTAGCCCGAGACGATGCGGGAATTATCGTGATCTGGGGAAAGCCGACCCGCCACGACAATGTCAAACTGCACGCACCCATCGAAGCGCTGATCGACACGTGGCGTGGGCCCTGCGGGGATCTGGAACGCACCGTCCTCGACCTGCAGGGATCCGGCTACCAGATCAATTGGTCCATCGCATTCAAGAAGTGACGCGGGTCCACCCGGCGTAAGCGGGCCTGCGACGCCCGTCGCGGTCCACGGCGACAGTCGTGGACCGCGGCAGTGGCGCACGACGGCCCTACAGCCGGTGTCGCCGCCCTACAGCCCGAGATGCACATGGCTGGCCCACCGGGATGGCCGGTCCGGGTGCTCGTCGCGTAGTCGGGCGACCGCCTGCCGTAGGGCGCGGGCGGCGCGGCTCGGATCCGCCTGACCGGCGGTGAGTGCGGCGTACACGTCGTGGGCGATCGATGCTGCCGCCTCGTCCCTGACGTTCCACAGGGTGCCGATGACACGTGGGTAGCCGGCCAAGTGGAACGCGGATGCGATGTGGATGACCTCGTCGGCGAGGTCGGTGGTGGTGACGGCGGTGTCGCAGGCCGACAGGTAGGCCAGTGACGCCGACCGCAGGCGCAGCCGGGAGATCCCCGTAGCGGTCAGTGGCTCGGTGACGTGGTCGTGCAGGAGTAGCCGACTGTCCGAGGGGTTCGCTGCGGTGGTGGCATGGCAGGCGAAGTGCGCCCAGGTGCTGTTCTCCATGGCCTCGATCACCGCGGCGGAGACCGCCTGCGGGCCGATCAGGGTGCGGGCCTGGGGTGCCTGCTCCGCGACGAGGGCGGCCTCGCGCAGTGCTGCGGGCAGGTCCGTCTCGCCTGGGGTGTTGGGCATGCCGACCACCAGCGTCCGTCCGGGTTCCGTGGACGTGCCGGCGGCGCGGGCGTGGATCAGCGCCCGGATCGACGGTGTGTACGACGGGATGCACTGGTCCAGCACCGACGGCCCGTGCGGGTGTCCTGCCGCGTGCAGCGGCAGGAGGGTGAGCGGACCGGTCGGCACCCACCACAGCCGGTCGTCCGGTGCCGGAGCGAGCGCATCGAGAACGGGGCCGGCAACGGCATCCCACAGCCACGCCAGGGTGTCGGTGATGATCGTGTCGCCGCGTTCCTGCCGGGTGCGGAACATCGAGGGGACATCGTCACGGACCGCTGTGAGGAACCGCGCCACCATCTCGGTGAGTCGGTCATAGGTGAGGTCGGGCAGCGGCAACGCCCGTATTCCGTCCGGGGTGACGATGAGAGCGTCGCAGCGGTGTGGGCTGACGTTGACGAGCACGATCGGCCCTGCGGTAGCCCCGGCGGTGAGGTCGGCGGCCACCGGCGGTAGGAGGAAGCGATCGAGTCCGGGCGACGCGCGGATCCGGGTCACCACCGCGTCGAGTTCGTCGGCCAACCTCCGACGGTCCTCGGCTGCATGCTCGCCCCCACTCTCGATCCTCGCGCTGAGCAGGTCGAAACGGTCGGCCAGCGCCGGGTCGTGCGCACGTAGTTCGGCCAGGTCGGTTCGGCCGTCCAACGCCTGTGAGGTCAGCACGGTACGGCCCAGTTCGAGTAGTTCGACCGCGCGCTGCGGGGACCCGCCGGCCACCGCGAGCGCAGCCGCGTCCCGAGCCAGGCCGGCAAGGCGACCGAGCCAGTACTGCGCGTCGGTACGGTGCAGGCCCCGCGTGGCGCGCAGCGGCAGCAGCCTGACTGCGGTCTCCAAGCCCTGCGCGGCCAGGTCGGTTCGGCCGGCGGCGACCGCGATGTCGCCCCACGCTCGGGCGGCGTCGAGTCGTGGGCCCACTGCCGCCGTCCGGTGCGCCGCCGCCGTCCGCAGCACGTCGATCGCCTCGGTGAAGTCCCTCTCGTCGGCGGTGACGGTGCGCCGTGCGTCGAGGGCGTGCGCGAGGATGCTCAGCAGCGTGCTGCGGCGGGGATGGTCGGGGGGCAGGGAGTCCAGGGCCAGACGGGCCCGGTCGACGGCCTCGTTGAGTGCCGTCGTGTCACCGGTCTGCTCGGCGCGCAGCCGCAGCGCGTCGGCGAGCACCGCTTGGGCCGTTGGCCGCTGCGGATGCTCGGACGGGGCCTCGGACAGGGCCTCACGCAGCAGTCCGACTGCGCCGTCCAGTTCGGATGTGTCAGTGGTAAGGCGACTGCGCTGCGTCTGTAGCAAGGCAAGGCTCGCCACATGGTTGAGTCGGAGCGGATGGCCGGCGGGCACCGCCGCCGTGGCCTCGTGTGCGGCCTCGAAGGCGGCGTCGAGGTCCACCAGGTTCCCGGTGCGGTCGAACAGCGCATGTAGCGACTCCGACAACACCAGCTGGTAACGCGCGTGTTCGGGGTGAACAGGCGGAACCGCCGCCACTGCCGTGCGTCCCGCGTCGATGGCCTCATGTAGCAGCTGGAGTTCGCCGGTGCGCCGGTACCGGGCGTCCAGCGTCCGGGCGAGGTTCGCGTGGTAGGCGGCGAGCATCCAACCGACACCTCGGGAGGCAGTCGCGGCGGCCCGGCCGAACGTGATCGCCTCGTCGAGGACGGCGAGAACGCCGGTGAGCGCGTACCGGCCCTCCAGGAAGTTGCACAACATCATCGCTGCCTGTGCCCAGCGCCGGTCGTCGGGCCGCAACCGTCCGAGGGCGCGACGGCCGTCTGAGATGGCCTGGTCGAGGTCGTCGACGTCGCCGGTGGCACGGAACCGGACGTGCCGGACGGTGGCGAGGTTGACCAGGCACGTCGCGGCATTGTCGTCGTGGTCGGGCAGCACGTCGACCGCCGCCGCAGACGCTGCGATCGACTCGTCGAGACTTGCGCGGTCACCGGTCGCCTCGTACCAGATGCGCAGTGCGGTCCCCAGCGCGTCCAGCCGTCGCGCCGGCGTGTCGCCGGCCGGGTAACTGCCGGCCTGCCGTGCCGCGCGAACGGCGGCGGTCACGTCGGCGAGGTCACCACCGTGCTCGTAGCGCTGTTGCAGAAGTTGGCTGAGGTCGACCAGGTAGAGCCCCCGACGGGGATCGTGGTCCGGCATCACGGCCAGGGCGTCGCGCACCGCCCGGCAGGCCTGATCCACCGAATCCGGCGCTAACGTGGCGAGCGCCTCACCCATGGCAGATCGGGCGATGTCGAGAGCGTCCTCCGGCCTGTGGGTCACTCGCGGCGGCGACGTTGCCGCCGTGAACGCGTACCCATGTTCGGCGAACGTCGCCATGGTCGTGGCGAAATCTGGCGGGTGGATGCTCCGCCAAGTGGCCAGCAGGGTGTCGATCGGCGCGGGCAGCGGGGCCCGGTGCCGCGCCCGAGCCGCCTGCCGCCGCATCGGCGACCCGATGCCGGTTCCGACGACTGCGGGGAGGGGATACCAGGCCAGGCTGTGGTCGCCGGCCGTGGCTTCCAGGACGACCAGGGAGCTGCCGTCCACCAACGGTTCCCCCAACGCGGCCATCAGATCAACCTGCTCCCACACCACCAACAGGTGACTGGCGGGCAGCGCCGCCGCAGCGAAGCCCAACGCGCCGATCGCCGTCGCCGCGTCCGTGCCGCTGGCGAAGGCCCGCGCCTCGACACAACCGACGTAGGGCTGACGCAGACCCTCGACGAACAGGTGGACCTGGGGCCGCGGTGCCATCGCGGTCAGCCGCAGCTGCTGCTCAGCGGCCGTCCGCACGCCCCTCCGGACCTGGTCGAGGTACTGGTAGCAGCTCGTCGGTGCCTGGCCGGTCACTGGTCGGTCAGGGAATCCTCGGTGCCGTCCCCGGTAGCGTCGGGTCGGGCGAGCGCGCGGATGATCCGTTCGATGTCCCGCGCCGAGTAGTTACTCGCGTCGGTCAACCCGTCCTCGTCGACCTTGATCCGCTTGCCCCGGTGCCGGTCGAAGAACGCCTTGAGCCCGATCCCGACCGCGACCCACGCCGCCGGAGTGTCAGCCACCGCCACCAGGGTCGTCATGAGATCACTGCCGGTGGTGCGGAATGCCGCCGGGCTCCGCTGCACTGCCACCTGCTGCGCGGCCAGCAGCGTCCGCACCTCACCGGCGTACTGCTCAGTGACCACGAACTCCACGACACCGGGCTGCTCAGCCCGCTGCCAGGTCAGGATGATCTCTTTGGTGTCCGAGCCCGTGACCATGCCCGACGTCCCTCCCGACTATCGACAGTGGAGCAACACACTGTAGCGGTGACAGTCAGCCTGACAGGTGAGCCACGATGATCACTGATGGCGTGACTGTGATAGCGCTGGCGGGTGAACGCCCACGAGGAGAGAGCACATGTCTGAAGATCAGTCCGACGCAGCCGCGATCACCAGCGAACTGCTCGACCCGGGCCTCTCCCCGCAGGCCTTCCGGGCGGACCAGACGACAGCCGTCCAGGCAACGGCCTGGCTCGGCGGCAACGACGCACTGCAACAGCTCGGCCTGCGCCCGGGAGCGCCGGTTCACGCACCCGACCTGACGCACGTCCTGCTCGGGCGACACGCCCGTAGCGGCGTACGGGTGCTGCCCGACCCGGCCCTGTACAGCCTGGTCTACCTGGCCCCCCGCTCCCTGTCGATGGCGTGGACGCAGCTCGACGCTGCGGCGCAGATCGCCATCGAGGAGGCGGCACGCACCGGCATCCACCGCATGCTGGAGCACCTGATGCGCTGCGTCCCGCTGATCGACGGGGTCCGCCCGGCCCGGTCGTTCGTCGCCGCGTTGGTGTCCCACGCGGTCGGCACCCGTTTTGCAGCGGCAGGACCCATCCCGCCGATGCTGCACGTCCATTGCTGCCTGTTCGCCGTCCAGGACGAGGATGGGACACTGACCCAGCCCGACGAGCCGGCGCTGGCCGACGACGACGTCCAGCGCGAGTGCGACGCCCTCGTCGAGACTCACCTGGCGGACCGTCTCGTGGCGCTCGGCTACCGGATCAGGAACACCGCCGGGGCGGCCACGGGTCACTCCTTCGAACTCGACGGAGTACCCCAGTCCCTGCTCGACAACGAGGACTTCTGGCGCAACACGGGATGTGCGAACGCCATCGGATGACAGGACACCCGACGTCGCCTTACGGCAGTCGACGTCGATCGGTCAGCCGTCAGCGTGGGGATGAACGGCCGAACCCCTGTCAGTGCGTCAGCTGCCGGCTGGCGCGGGGAGGTGGGGACCACGGCCGGACGACGTCGTCGCGACACCGCGCCCGCCACGACGTCGATGACGAGGAACGCGAGCAGAGTGAGCCCGAAAAGAGGCAGCGCCCAACCGATTGCCACGGTCACCGGTACGCCGATGAGCAGGACCCAGAGCGGCAAACCGCGGACGCCGCCGCGGGGCGCGGCGGGGTGCCGGCGAGAGCGCGTCGGTCGGCGCGGGTGGGTCGGCGTTGCCACCACATGCGGTAGCCCCGGACGATGACGCAGAGCAGCCCGAGGGCCAGCGCGGCGAGCAGGATCTGGTTGACCGGGCGACACGCTTGCAGCGGCAGATCCGCGCACGTGATCATGTGTGGGTCAGCGGCTGGCATATGTCTGATCCAATGGTCGTCCTCGGCACTGTGAGGGCGTTGTGGATTTGTGTTCCGGCCCGCGTAGCCCCCGCCGACGGCTGACCAGAGGTCACCCCGGCGGCCCGAGCGGGAGCGTTTTCGATCATGGGACCAGATGGTGGGGTTGCGGTCAGCGGTGCTGCGCTAGGTGGTCGAGCAGGTGGGCGTGGCGGAACTGGTAGACCGCCCCCGTCTGGCGCAGGACGCCGCGACGGTGAGCGTCCTGCCAGAACGCGAGCATCCGGGCCGGCTGGCGGCGGCCGAGAAGTAGCGGCAGCCGGGCGTAGATAAGCCATCGTCCCCAGGCCCGGCCGAACAGGGCGTAGGTCAGGCCGTACCCGACGCCGACGAGGAATCCGCGTACGAAGGCGGGGCCGACCGGTGGATCGCCGGGTGCGGTGTCGGCCAGGCCCGTGGCGAGGGCGCCGATCAACACTCCGGTCATGGCGGTGACAACGAGCGCGTCGGCCACGGTGACCCGGCGGTCGGCGGCGAGGAGCCGGGCGACTCCGGTCCGGCTGCCCCGTCCGCTGATCGGCCGCCGGAGCCGGTCCTGGACCGCGTCGAGCCCGAAGACCCATCCGCCCATGAGTACCGCCAGCAGCGGGTACAGGGCGAGTGGCCGCTGTTGGGGCTCCGTGAGCGGCGTCGGCTTCCCGATGGTGGTCACTATCGCGATGCCGAGCCCGATGGCGAGGAGCATGTACAGTCCCATGCCCCAGCTGCGGGCGGTTCCGCCCAGGTCGCGCAGTCGATGCCCTGGCGGCGTGCCGTACGGTTCGCCCGAGCGCAGATTCATGGTCTGGAGCCCGGCCGCGGCACCGAGCAGGCCGCCGACGCACAGCACGAGGAGGGAGCCGACGGTACCGAGCAGGTCGCCGAGCAGCAGGACCGGCAGTACCCCTGCCGTCGCGGCGAACGCGGCCACCGCGGTCCACGCCCGCACGCCCACTGCGGTGACCGTCTCCAGCCGCCACCATGCGACGTCCGTCGTCCCGGTCCGGTGTAGATGCCGCGCGAGGTAGCCGAGCCACGAGTTCGCCTTCGTCGCTGTGTACTGGCCGTGCAGCCATCCGGGCCGCGGGCCGTCGTTGCGATAGGCAGCGGCGAGGTAGGAGCGCAGCAGATGCTCCTCGACCGCGCGACGGCCGTCGAGTCGCAGCAGGTCGCGCGGGTCGCCGCCGGGTACGTCGTAGACCTTGCGCGCGAGGTACACCATCAGAGGTGTCTTCAGCAGTGGCGCGACGCTCTTCCAACGGGCCGCGTCGGTGAAGCGGCCGGCCGTGAGGTACGCGCCGGCGAGCGCTCCCGTGACCGCGCCCAGCGTCATGACGGCCGCCCGTGGTATCGGTGCGCCGGCCGCTGCCACCACCTCGGTGTAGACATCCCTAGCGCTCGTCAGCACGAACGGCCGATCCCAGACGTCCTGTCCGAGCGCTTCGATGGCCTTGGTCCGATTCGCGCTGGGCATCTCGTCGAGGCCGTCCAGCAGCGGTACGACATGCCCGCGCTCGACGAGCAGTCGCGCGGACTGCGGCTGGACCAGGTCGGGATACTGCCCCGCGAGGTCCTCCGCCAGCCACTCGTCGAGTGTCTGGCCGAACGGATCCCACCGGGTGAGCGCGAACGGCACCAGGGAACGACCGCCCTCGTCCTGACATGACGCGAGCATCGTGAGGGCCGCGCTCTTGCCGGCCTCGGGCTCGCCGAGGACGATCAGCCGACCGGAGGGCAGCGCGTGGTACAACTCCCCGATGTGCGTCACGTCGCGGGGTCTCGGCAGCGAAGCCTTCGACCGGCCTTTGATCTGCGACGACGGTGCAACGAACTGTCCAGTCTCGTAGACCAGCGGCAACCGGATCGCGTCTGGTGTGGCCAGCCCCAGGCGGTTTGCCTCCCGCTGCCACTGTCGGCGCACCTCCGCGTTGAGCTCGGCCGCGGTGGCCAGTAGATCCGCCGTGGTGACGAGTGCGGTCGGCTGGCGGCGGCCGAGCAGCGCGACGACAATCGTCGAGGCAAGGGCGACGCCCGCGGCGATCAGGTTGACCTTGCCGTTGTCGACAACCAAGTTGGTGGTGACCCCGCCCAGTACGGTAATCCCGCAGATGACATGGAGACGCGCAACTCCGCCACCCCAGCGCCGCATGCGCCCATTCTGCACGGCGAGGAGGGCACGCCTGTTGACCTCCCCCGTGCGCACTCACATCGGCAGAGCTGTGAGCGTTGGCTATGTTCCGGAGGCCTTGTAGGCGGCGAGGATGTAGTTGGGGTGCCGGTCGAGATTCTTGCGTGCTCGGTCGTAGCGCATGGTGGTTCTGGGGTCGGCGTGGCGGGTGGCGATCTGCACGTCGCGCAGGTTGACGCCGGCGTCGAGCATGGTCGTCACGAACGTGTGGCGCAGCGTGTGGGGGTGCATCCTTGGCGTCCGGCTTCCCGCCGTGTGGGCGAGGTGCTTGAGTCGGCGGGTGGTGGGGTGCCGATCCATCCGCCCGCCGTGGATGTTGCGAAGGATTGGTGCGGCGGTGCGCTCGTTGACGGCCCGGTCGATAGGTCGGGCCACCACGGGTGGTAGCGGGACGAGGGCCATCTTGCCGCTTTTATCGTGTACGCGTAGGGCGCGGTGGCCGTGTTCCTCGCCCAGGTCGGCGATGTTCGACCCGCAGGCTTCGAAGATCCGCAGGCCGAGCAGGGCCAGGAGGACGACCAGGGCGACGTCGTTCGGGTTCGAGGACTACTCGGGCGGTGGTGATCAGGGCTTCGAACTGCAGTGCCCCAGGCCGAGGGTCGGCGGACGTGGTCGGCTGGCGAGTGTTCCAGGATCGCGTCGATGACGCAGACCCGATAGAAGCCGATCATGACCGGCAGCCGGTGGGACACCGTCGAGGGCTGGTGCCGGCGGACGTCCTGCCGTCAGCGCACGTACCGCTCGATATCCACCCGCGTCGCAGCCGGCGGGTGAGGGCCGTGCTCGGCGCACCAGCGTGGGAAGACCCGCAGATCGGGCTCGGTGTGGACGCGAGTCTGACCACGGTAACGGCCGAGGAAGGCCGACATCGCGGCGCGTACAACGAGTTGATCGGCCAGCACGACAGGAGAGGCGGAAGCAGGAGAGATAGCCATGCGGCACCGTGTGTCACTACCTGCGATGAAGGCCAGCCTGCCTGAAGTGGTAGTTCGGATGGCGGGTCATGATGGTGCCGGGGGCATGATCATTGCGTGGATGCCCGCCGATCGGTGGTTCTGGTCGATGACCTTCGTTCGTTCGTGGACGGCCGTAACGCGGAGGTGGCCCGGACGAGCGCTGCCGGAGTCGAGCTTCTCAGTCGATACCAGGACGGGCGCTTGGACGAGCTGTGGCTGGACCACGACTTGGGTGGCGACGACACGATCTGGCCGGTCGTGGAGATCCTGGAACAGGCCGCGTTCGAGAAGCGCCCCCTCGACATCGGCGTCATCAACGCCTCACCACCGAAACCACCCCAACATGGCGAGAACCCCTAAAACCACAACATGCACAAAATACGTGAATCAGACGTCCTCTGAAAGGCATCCGCACGTTGCCGCGTGCACCTTGGTGGGTGTAGGCCCGGCCGGCCGGGGACTGGTAGGTTGCCCCCTGTGCTGCCGCCCTCCATTGCACGCTCGCCGATCGATTTCTCGTGGGAGCCGAACCAGTACGATTTCGGCCACGGCTTTACCAGCGACGGCAGCCGGTCGCCGATCGTACGGAAACTGGTGTCGATTTCTGTGCGAGGAACTCTCGGTATGCTGGCTGCCTCCGCGGAATGGCTGACGCACCGCCTCGCCGACCCGGCTGATCCGCTACCGTCCGACCTGGTGGCCGCGCTGTGGGCCGGTGCGGTCGACCCTCGACCGGTCGATCTGACCATGCTGCCCTATGCCGAGCACAAAACCGATCCGATCAGAGGCCCGATTCTTGAGTACGCCCGCACGGTGCGATCCTGCTACCGGATCGCCCTGCATTTCGACGGCGCGTTCTTCAGCTACGCCGAGTCCGCGCTCCGCCTGGTCGACTACGTCATGCCGAACAGAACCTACCGCAATTGGAGGCGGGACTGCTTCGGGCACCTGGCCACGCTCACGTCATCGCATTCGATGTCAGCGGTCCGCGCGTCGCTCGACGAAGCCGCCATCGACCAGAAACTCGCCGACGGCGACTTCGACGAGATCTGGGGGCCCGTCCTACCGCGTGACGCCTACGACCCTCGAAAGCGCACTGACAGCCACCGCTCCGGCTCAGGCGGCCCGCGCCAGCCTTTTCATCCTGCTTAGCGGTTCGCCCCGCCCTCGGCCCACAACTCGTCCGAGACGATCCACGGTGGCTTCGCACCCCTCCTCAGGTTCAGATAGAACGATCCTCACGTCCGCCCGGTTATGCTCAACCTCGTTGATTCAGGAGTTGCTACTGTAGTTGCTCTCGGCCGTCCATTGGTGGCTGTTCGGGTTGATGTTCCTGAAACCGGTGGGACGCGCGGGTCGGAGGGGAATGGCCAGCGACGTACGGTCGCGGTGGTGGCGAGGCGTCAGGCCGAGATCCCGGCACCGGTGAGGGAGGGGTCAGGATGTTCGGTCGGAAGAAGAAGCTCGACGATATGGTGGCGCAGCTCAGGCCTGACCTGAGTCGGGAGTCGCTGGGCGTCGGGCCTGACTTCCCGGGCGTCGCCCCGAACCCGCTCCTGAGCAGTGGTGCACGCAGACGCAATGCGGAATTGCGTACGGGGGTGCTTGCGCTCGGTGTTCTCGTGGACTGGCGGGAGGTGAACAGCAATCCTCGCGTGGTCCTGATGTTCGACGTGGAGACCGCCGAGGGCATCTCGTTCCGCGGTGTCGCAGACGAAGACCTCACGCTCACCGAGCTTGCCCGACTCGCCCCGGGGCAGACGTTGCCCGTGCGTTACCGGCCGGCGGTCATGGACCACTACGTCGCCCTTGCCCGGGACGCGGACCCCGCCCGTGTGCGGCAACTCTCTGACCAGATCGCGAGCCGCAAGCGGACCTGACCGGGAGCTTTGGCCGGGTGCGGGTTGTGCCGTGACCATGAACGCTCACGGTGTTGGTTGATACGCCGCCCGTCGTGTCGGTCGGGCGGCGTCGTGGCGATCAGGGTGTGACGGATCTTGTACGCGTGCGGCGGCTCAGTGATCAAGAAGGTCAGCAGCTGCTCAGAGTCACCCGTCGGGGCACCGGTTCACCGATCCGACCGAGGCGGGCGATGGGAGGGATGTCCCGGCCAGATCAGCCCAGATGACGAGGCATCCGTCGTCGAGACGGCCACCACCCGCTCCGAGAAGCTGGGTAGCCGTTCGCACGGTGGAGCATCCGCAAACTCGCCGACCACCTGCGCGTTCACATAACTCGCCGGGACGTAGCGACATCGTTCAACGCTCAGCGCGAGCGTGGGGGCATCGGGGCGACTGAAAGTAGTCGCCGCAGGGTTGGTCTGATGGCGGTGGTGAGGGTGCCGTCGTCGCCGGAGTGTAGGGCCAGGTTGACTACGCCCATGGCGGTGTGTGCGGTGGGTGTGTGACGGGCTGCGGTGGCGATGTCGGCCCGGGGGATGTCCGCGAGGAGGTGCCGGATGAGTGCGCCTTCGCCCCAGTAGGCCTCGGCGGGGACGGGGAGGCGACCAAGCCATGACAGGAGGATTCCCGCGCGGTCGACTGGTGAGGGTGTGGCGGTGGCGAGCTGATTGTTCATGGCTTCGAGTTGTGCGGTGGACAGTTCGCCTGCTTGTTGGCCGGTGAGGGGCAGCAGGGCCGGATGGAGCACATGGGGGACGGCACGTTCGGTCAGGTGCTGCCTGCCGGCGTCCCCGGAGGGCCGGAACTGAGGGTGTCCTTCGTGCAGGTTCAGCAGGTCGGTCAGTGGTGCCAGGAACAGCGGGATCTGGTCGGGGACGCCGTGGGTGGCCAGCAGCAGATGCAGCGCGACGGGATCTGCCACGTGCAGGTCGTTGTGCAGGCGATGCCGTTCCCAGCTGATGTTGCCGTAGCCGTGGAGGCTGGCAGCGGCGACGAGCTCATCGGAGTCATCGTGGAGCGCGATGGTGGTGTCGCCGGGGCAACGGCAGATGTTCTCGGTGAAGCGGCCGGTCGTGGTCAGCTTTCGTGCCGCTTCGATCGTGGAGGGGATTCGTAGTTCGGCCAGGGTCGCCCGGTCGGCCAGGGGGCCTGCGTCCTCACCGCCGTCGAGGATCCGCACGACGTGCGTCCGCGACCACACACCAGTGAGCCAGCTGATCACAGTCAACCTCTTCACGCCGTGCCGGGCCCCGCCGCTTATCCGGCATGCGGGTTCGTCGGGCTGTCAGCGTACGGCGCTGGTCTGCGCTTCCTCGGATCGTCAATTGCCGGGACGGTCGATGAGGCGGTGGAGGGCCTTCCCGGTGTGGGGGAAGGCGAGTCGCAGGGTGTCGGCGGTGAGGCGGATGCCCCACCAGGTGAGGGCGACGAGGTAGCCGATGATCAGGGCGCTGTGGGTGTTGTAGCTGATGACGAGGGCGTAGCCGATGGTGAGGCCGGGTGCGGTGATGAGGCGGATGGTGCGGGTGCGGCTGACGGTCAAGGCGGTGGCGGTGCCGAGGAGGGCGGCGCCGATGGTGCTGGCGAGGCCGGGCATGCCGGTGAGGTCGATGGGTGTGGACAGGGTGTAGGCGGCGCGGATGAGCCAGATTCCGGCGGTGGCGGTGGCGGCGTGGGTGATGGCGGGGCGGGTGAGGGTGAGCCAGTGGGGGAGGGCGTGGGCGGGGATGCGGGGTGCGGTGGCGGCGATGAGGGTGGCGCAGGCGGCGAGGGGGAGTGCGCCGCCGAGGGTCCATTTGAGGTAGGAGGTGTAGTCGAAGGAGAAGGCGGTGCCGGTGGCGAGGCCGTAGAGGGTGGCGGTGATGGTGCCGCCGACGGCGGCGGCGAGGTAGCTGCGGCGGATGAGGCTGCCGGTGGTGGGTTCCTCGGTGGGGGTGGTGGGTGGGCCGGTGAGCCAGGTGGTGGGGGCGAGGTGGGCGATCGCGATGGCGGTGAGCATGGCGAGGGCACCGGCGGTGCCGAGTTGCGGCAGGGAGGTGCGGGCGCCGACGACCCAGGTGTTGTGGATGGTGATGTCGGCGGTGAGGACGGCCTGCACGAGCAGGGCGAGGGAGCAGGCGCCGATGAGGAGGGTGCCGGTGAGGTCGCTGATGCGCAGCCGGACGCGGGGTAGTCGAGCGGCGGTGGCGCGGGGTGCGGGTTGGCGGTGGGCGGTGAGGGTCAGGGCGCCGTCGGTGAGGGCGTGGGGGTGGTCGACGAGGACGGGGGTGGTGCCGGTGGTGTGGGCGAGGTGCTCGGCGACGGCGGGCAGGCCGGGGTTGGGGCGCAGGATGACGGCGGTGAGGTGGCCGGTGTCGATGTCGGCGGCGTCGAGGAGGTCGGCGACAGCGCGGGGGATCTCATTGAGGACGGGTTGCGCGGCGCGGGTGACGTCCTCGCGGGTGATGATCGCGGGTTGGCGGGGTGCGGGGAGCAGAACGGGGGCGCGTTCCTGGGTGACGAGGAGTTGCCGGGCGGTACGGACGGCGTCGGTGAGGGCGCGGTGGTCGTTTGCGGTGGCGGGATCGTCGCCGGTGGTGCGGAGGGGGTCGTCGTCGCCGGTGCCGGTGTGGATGACGTGGTCGGTGATGAGGTGGTCGAGGTCGGGGGTGTCGTCGAGGCTTCGGGTGGCCAGTTCGGTGTAGCCGCCGTCGGTGGTGTGCAGGACGGTGAGGGTCGCCGGGTGCCGGTCAGCCTGGCAGACGAGGACGCAGGAGCCCGCGGGTGTGGGGTGGCCGAGGGTCGTCGCGTGGGCGGCGAGCGCGGCGGGTGCGGTGACCAGGGCAGGGGAGGGCAGTCCGGCGCGCTGTGCGGCTTCGGTGACCTGCTGGCGGCGGCGTGGCCCCCAGCTCGGTGGGATGGTCACGGTGAGGGCGGTGATCGGCTGACCGACCTGGTGGGCGGCGTGCTGGCCGACATGCCGTAGTACTGCCGCGAGGAGGTCCACGGGGTCGGTCGGTGGGGTGTCGGTGGGGGCGGGTTTGCCGAGCAGGGCGGTCGGGTCGTCGACGAAGCGGTGGTCCGCCGGGAGGGACGTTGCTGCGTCGACGCCGACGTAGAGGTGCCCGGTGGGGCCGATGACGACACCGGGGGGCATGACGAGGCGGCCGTCGATGAGGATCGGGACGCGTGCGCCGTCGCGGTTGACGGTGGCGGCGATGGTGGCGGAGCTGAGATCGATCGCTGCCGTGGTGTCCCCGTGTGGCATGGGGGGCAGTCTGGCCCGTGGGGGTGTGGCGACGTCAACCCTGATTGTCCGCGTGATCCTTTGTGCGCGGATGGTGAGAATCCTTCTCGACGCAATAGCCAGCGACGTGCATTCTCCTGTAAGCGGAGAGCTTCACCGATGAGTCGCAGGGAGGGACGGGTGCCGAAGGTGTCCTCGGACAGAGGCGACAGGCTCGCCGAGTACGGCACACGGGTCACGGTCCACCCACCCCACGGCACCCCTGACCGTCGGATACCTCTCTCCCGCACCGTCGTCACCGGTGCCCGGGTCGTTACCGCCGCCGGCATCCTCCTGGTGGTCGTGCCGGCCGTGCTGTGGCTCGCCGGCGGGAACCCGCTGCGGCGGTTGCCGGAGTGGTCGCAGATCCCGGCGTGGTTCGAGCGCTCCAGCGGACGGTTCACCCCCGACGTCCTCATCGGTGCCGCGTTCTGGGTGATGTGGCTGCTGTGGGCGGTGTTCGCCCTGCTTCTCGTCGCCGAACTCGTCACCGCGCTGACCCGGTGGCGCATCCCGGCGCTCACCCTGCCGTCACCCCTGCACCGCCTGGTCTTCGGCCTGGCCGGCACCGCCGCGCTCGCCGTCACCTCCGCAGGCTCCGTCGACGCGGCGGCAACACCTGACCGGCCGTCGACCCCCGCCGCTGCTGCCGAGCATGTCGATGTTCCCCGCCAGGCCTCCGCCTCAGGCCCGGCGATCATCCAGGTCGCCGACCAGCGGTACCTCTACACCGTCGAACGCCACGACACCCTGTCCAAGGTCGCCAGGGAATGGCTCGGCGACGCGAACCGGTGGCCGCAGATCTGCCAGCTGAACAAACACCGCCACTTCCCCGGCACCGGCGGCACCCTGCGCGACTGCAACCTCATCTACCCCGGCTGGGAACTGCGCCTACCCGCCGACGCCCGCCCACCACACGCCGCCAACCCGGCGACCCCGACCACCCCACCACCGCAGACCCCGCACCGTCCGGTACCACCACCGGCCTCCGCCAGCGCCGACCCGCAACCCCCACGTCGACGCCCTCACCGCGCACTGCGCCGCCCGCATGCAGTGGCCACCCCACAGCGACGAGTACCTCATCCTGCGCACCCTGCACCGGTGCATCCTGCTCGGCAGGGAACACCGGACGCTGCTGACCGCCACCGACTGGCCGCCGGCCCGGATCACCGCCGACATGCTCCCGAAGATCCGCGACCGGCTCACCCGCTCCCCAAGGGCACCACCAGGGCGTACCAGCGTCACCGGCGACCGGCCCCTGACGTGCGGATCGTGCGGATCGCGCCGCGCCCCACCACCACACCGGAGCCATCCCCACCCGCCGGCACCCGTATCCGGGCCAAGCCCGACCACCGCTTCTGGGTCTTCGGCCACGAACGTCAACAGGCGTACGGCCCCGGCCGAAGCCTGCGCCGCCCGGTCGACATCCATCCCTTCCTCATATCCCGTCGGCCGGCGGCGGGCAGGCACGCGCCACCCCGGGACCGCAGGTATGGCCCGACGGTCACATCTGTGTCAGCTTCCGTGCGTGTCGGCTAAGCGAGCGCCTCAATCAGGTCGAGCGCCTGCGCAGGTTCCGGGAGGGCGTTGATCTCATCCTGGATCCGCTGTGCGGCGAGCCGGTACGAGTCCTCGCGCAGCATCGTGGCGGCGGCGCGGGCAGCGTCCTCGGGCGTGAACATCACCGGATCAAGCTCCAGCGCCGTGCCGAGTTCGACGCACCGCCGCGTGTTGTGGGGCTGGTCGGCACCCATCGGGAGCAGCACGGAGGGGATACCGTGGGCGAGCGAACCGATCAGCGTGCCGGAGCCGCCGTGTGCGATCACGAGGTCTGCTTCGGCCAGGATCTCCTCTTGCGGGACGAACTGCTCAATGCGCACGTGATTCGGCTGCGCTCCGAGCAAGGCGGGATCGAGCCGCCGCCCCACTGTCGTCACCACGCGGACAGATAGGTCGCGAAGCCCAGCGAGCACGCGTTCGAAGACTCCCAGGTGGGTGTCGAGCGTCCCGAGCGTGAAGTAGATCAAAGGCTTACGCGCTGCGCGCGTGCGCCGCGGGACGTGGTCACCCGCAGCGCACCAGAAGGTGTTCTCCGGCAGCGGGTGGTGCGGATCGCGCAAGCTCGGCGGCGCGGGCATGATGACCAGCTGACCGTTGAGACGGGTCAACTCGGGATCGGGTACGAGTCCATATTCCCTGCGCAACGCAGTAATCGGGTCGAGGATGACCTCCTTGCGGGCGAGGCCACCGGCCAGCAGCACGATGACGTTCACACACGGGATCCCGAGTGTCTCCGCGGCGATCGCAGAGCCGAAGTCGATCTCGTCGCGCACGATGACCTCCGGCTTCCACTCAAGCGCGATCTCCCGGATCGCCTTGGCATGGCGGCGCGCACCCCGGCCGGCAAACCCGTCGCGAAGAACCTGCTCCTCGCGAGCCAGGTCGACCGGCTCCAAACGTTGCTCCGGCTCGCCGGCGAGCTGCGGCTTCGGCTCGCTAGTACGGAAGGCCGTGAACCCCGCCGCCGCGATCTCCTCGTACCGGCCCCCAGAGCCCGCCACGGCCACGGTATGGCCGGCGGCCTGAGCCGCACGGGCGAAGGGGATAAGGGGCCGAAAATGACCGCTGCCACCAATGAAAGTGAAAAGAACCCGCACTCTGGCGAACCCTACCCGCCCGCCCGCTGTCCCCGGAAACCGGCAAGTCCCTGCACCAGACTCAGCACGGGGCTCGCGACCATCACCAACCCGTAAGTGTCATGACTGCATCCTCTCAGCTGCCCAGGTCGCTTCTGACGAACTTGAAAAGTCAGCCACCGCACCGAATCCTCCGTCATCGCGAGCGGTACGGCTGGACCGCGACGAAACAACGGGTGTGCCGCAAGCCACCCGGCCAGAGTCGCGCAACCCTATTAATAGATGATCTTCGTGGTGCGGAGAAAGGGCGACAAGGACCTCCCGATCAAGCTCAGCACCACCGTCCGGGTCCTCGGCGACCGCGCCCCCGGTACCGAACTGTCCACCGACCAGGGCTGACAGACCGGGCGCGGCACCCGGGGCCCTCTTGGCTGCCCACGCCCCCGGGCCACCCCCTGGCGGCCCACCTCCGGTGAGTCGCCGCCGGCCTCGCCTCATCCCGCGCCGTACGGCGGTGTCGCACCTGGTGATACCGCCGCACGCGCCCCGACCCGGCCCGCACCACCGCAGCGCCAGGGGCAGCCCTCTCTCCCCGGCTGCGGCTTCTCCCACCAACACAGACAAGGACAGCACCATGTCGTTCCCCGACAAGAAGCTCACCGTCCGTTCCTCCAGCGATCTGGCTACCGCAGTGCCGTACCTGCTCGGCTTCCACCCCGACGACGGCAGCGCCGTCGTCATCGCCATGCGGAACCGCCGCATCGTCTTCGCCGCCCGCGGGGACCTTCCCGCCGCCGACGCCGCGGCACAGGAGTTCCTCGACCACGCCGCACACCTGGCAGCGGTCATCCACCGGCAGCACCAGATCACCGATACCGTGATCATCGGCTACGGACCCGTCGACCGCATCGACCCGGCGCTGCGCCTCTACGACGAGGCGTTCGCCGCCAGCGGGATCACCGTCCGTCAGCTGCTGTGCGTCACCGGCACCCGGATCACCAGCCTCACCTGCGGCGACCCCACCTGCTGCTCACCCGAGGGAACTCCGTTCGACCCCACCACCAGCGTCGTCACCGTGCAGGCAACCGTCGCCGGGCAGGTCGCCCTACCGAACCGGGCAGCCCTGGCCGCCCGCATCACCCCCGTCACCGGCACCGCCCGCGACGCCATGCACCTCGCCACCGTCGATGCGGCCCCCCGCCTCATCACTCTGCTCGCCGCCGGGAACACCGCCGTCGAGCAGGCCGGCACGGACGCCATCCGCTACGCCCTACGCCGACACGACGACGGCGAACGACTCTCCGACACCGACATGGCGTGGCTCACCCTGCTCCTTACGCAGACCCCGGTACGAGACGCCGCCGTGGACCTCACCGAACCGGAGGAGGACCACATCACCTTCTGGGTCGACGCCGTCCGCCGCGCCGACGAACCCCTCGTCCCGGCACCCGCCACCGTCCTCGCCCTCACCGCCTGGCGCAACGGCAACGGCGCCCTGGCCCTCATCGCCGTCGAACGCGCCCTCCAGATCGACCCCCACTACCCACTCGCCCACCTGCTCCTGCAAACCCTCCAGGCCGGACTGCCGCCCTCCACGTACGACCAGGCATAACCCGACCCGGACACAACCCACACGACAGGAGAACACCCGTGGACCCCACCCGCAGCATGCTGCTCGCCCTCGCCAAACGGGCCGAAGAGACCCGGCTGGACTGGCAGGCCGGCCGCGCCGCAGTGCGTGCCCGCGGCGAGACGCCCACCCGCAACGAGGCGTTCGCCCACCACATCCAAGCCAACCTGTGCCTACTCACCGCGATCACCGCCGCCGAACCTCCCGGCCACCTTCCGCATCCACGACACCACCCTGTCCACCGACCCCGTCACCGCAGCGCAGCAGCTGCGCGACATCGCCCTGCCCTACGACCGGCACGGACCCATCGAAGCCACCCACGAAGCAGCCCGACAGGCCTACCGGGAGGCGTTCGCCGAACCGATCACCGCACAGGAACAGCAGTACGTCGACCTCCTCGCCGCCCTCACCCCAGCCCGCCGCGACAAGGTCATCGCCGCCGCCGAAGAACGCGCCTCCCACCCGAGGCCGTAGCAGTCACCTGACAGGGCTCGCGGCCGCCGCGTCAGCTCACCCGCTCCAGCACTGTGGTCATCGCGCCCCTCGGCGGTCACCCCGGCTTGGGGCGCGATGCAGAGCTGGCAGCTCCACGCAGGTTCCGCCCAGGCCGATGCGGGAGCCCGGGGTCGACTGGCTGCCGCGCAGACGGATGACGCCGAGGCGTCCCCCGGCCTGGACCGCCTCTGTCCGGCATTCTGCGGCCTGGACCAGCTGCCCTGGGCCCTGCAGGCGCAGCGTATGGACAGCGCCGACAAGGTGTTCGTCGCCCCGCACGGCATCCCCGTCGCACGGGGCACCACCGGCCCGAGTCCGGCGGCCGGGCGAGCGGCCGGGCCGCCGCTGCCTGTGCTCTGCGCCAACCCGCCCGAGGGGATCGTCGGTGTGGTGCGCGAGGATGGGCGCGTGTTCGACGGGATCGACGACATCGACTGGGTACGGCTCGGTCACGCCTACGGCTCGGCTGGCGATGTGCCCGGCCTGCTCCACGCCCTGCGGTCGCCCGACGAGGAAGAGCGCCATGCCGCCTTCGGCGGGCTCTACGCCAGCATCTTCCACCAGGGCACCCGTTACGAGGCGTCGGCTTACGCCGTGCCGTTCCTGCTGGAGTTGCTCGCCGATCCGGCCACCCCCGACCGGGAGCTGGTGCTCTACCTGGTGACGGTGCTTGCGGTGGGCCACGACGTGAGGTGGCTGCCGCAGGGCGTCCCGGTGGTGGAGCTGCGTCGGGCGGCCGACGGCGGGCGGGAACTACTCGCCGCCAAACCGCCCCCGTGGCACGGCGACGACGAGACCCGCAAGGAGTACATCGAGTACACGTACATGGAGTCGCTCGACGAGGCCGACCAGCAGCGGCTGTGGGCGTACATCGAGCTGACCGTCTACGACGCGGTGCGGGCCGGCGTTCCCCTCTTGCGTGACCTGCTCACCGACGCCGACCCGGGACTGCGCACCGGTGCGGCGTACGCGCTCGCCTGGTTCCCGCAGGACGCGGCCGGCAGCATCCCCGCGCTCGTCCCGGCGGCCGAGGCCGCAATGGAAGCGCATGAGAGTGAGGCGGCGACCGCCCTGGTGGCGGCCGGGTTGCTCGGTGCCGCGCCCGACGCCGCGCTGCTGGCCGATCCGCGCCCGGTGATCCGCTGGGCCGCCGCGATCGGCCGGGCCCGGGTGCTCGGCGTCAACGCCGACGAGGCGACGGTCGACGAGCTGCTCGCCTGGACAGCCGCCGCCGAGCCGGACAACCGGCCGGCCACCGGCGGAGCCGAGGTGCCCTTCCTCGACGGCGACCTCAACGGGTACGCGGGGCTGTCCCTGCGCCTGCTCGGCCCCCGGCACACCGATCGGGCGTTCGACGCGCTGCTCGACCGGCTGTGCGTCGCCGTCGGTGAACAGGCGTTGCCGGTGGCGGCCGAGGCGCTGCGCCTGGCGTTCCCCGACGGCCGGCTGCCCACCGGGGTGGCCGGTGCTGCATTGGCTCCCCGGCAACGACGGCTCGTCGAGGTGCTGGCCCGCTCGCCCGGGGCGTGGCTGATCGACGGCGTGTCATTCGGCAACTTCGCGTCGCTCGTCGGCGACTACGGTCTGCCGCGCAGCCGGGAAGCGATGCTTGCCTACCTCGACGCTCCTGCGGCCTGACTCTCGACGGTCCGCCGGCATCCACCCCGGCAATCCCTGGCTACTCCAGCCGCACTTGCTTAATCTGGAGTTTCGCCAGATCATCGGCGTAGTCGACGCGTGAGCGGCGCCGGCCGTGCAGCTGCGCGTGTCGATGCTATTCATGCAGTGAATGAGGTGGTCGCACTGTCTGTCTGTTGTGGTTGATCACGGGCAGGGCAGGCTCCCGGGCTTGTGTTGATCGATGAGATCGTGGGCTGGCAGGCGGGTCTGGATGATCTGTTGGCGCGGTTCGCGCACCGGTTCGGGCGGGCAGAGCCTCGCCAGCAGGCGCTGACATACCTGGTCGGGTTGCTGTCGCCGTTGGCGACCAAGAACGGCTGGACCTTGGCTGAGGCCGCCGGCGATACGACGCCGGACCGGATGCAGCGGCTGCTGAACAGGTCCGCGTGGGACCCGGACACTGTTCGCGACTTGTTCGCCTACGTGTCCGAGCACCTCGGTCACGACGACGGGGTGCTGATCGTCGACGAGACCGGGTTCCTGAAGAAGGGGATCAAGTCGGCCGGGGTGCAGCGTCAGTACTCGGGCACGGCGGGGCGGACGGAGAATTGCCAGCTCGGGGTGTTCCTGGCCTACGCCAGCCCGGCCGGGCGCACGTCGATCGACCGGGAGTTGTATCCGCCTCGCGGCTGGTGCGACGACGCTGCCCGCCGCGAGGAAGCCGGCATCACCGGCAGCGTTGGATTCGCCACGAAGCCCGCGCTGGGGCTGCGGATGCTCGAACGCGCCGTCACCGCGGGCCTGCCGGCGAGATGGGTGACCGCTGACGAGGCCTACGGGCAGGACTCGAAGTTCCGGACGTGGCGACACCACACCCATTTCGCTGCCGGCTTCGAGTTGGCCTTGCCACCGCTTGACGCCATTAAGCGAATCGTCAGGTGGTCGAGAAACTCTGGACAAAACTACGGTTGAGCGAACGGTTTTTCGGCCAGCGCGTTGACGCTCCGTAGTCGGGAAAACACAATGTCCAGTGTGTACCCCGACGCGAGTCCCAGCGGGACGAGAAGCCAGGCCAGCCGCCGGATGGCCTCCACGTCCAGCGGATCAGGATTGGTGAGCGTCTGAGAGCCTACGTACAGCATGCTGGCAAGGGTTCCGGCGCCTAGGCCACGGGCTAGCGCCCAGGGCAGGTTGGGCTCCTCCGCAGAGGTGTCGCTGATTAGAGCGCCGGCAGCGGCCATCAGCACTGATCCGGCGATCAGGTATCCCACTGCGGTTAGGGTCGTCCCGGTGCCGTAGGTCAGGACGACGGTAAGTACCGCCACGGCGATTGCGACCGCTGCCACTGATCCGTTCATGGTACGCGCCCGCCGGACGCGAGACTGATCGCGCCATGCCGCCCGCTCCGCCTCCCGCACCCGGGCGTGTTGGTCCAACAGGCTACCCACGAGATACTCGGCCGTATCGTCGCCCCAAGGTGCCGCCATCCGGCTGATCGCCCCGGGCGTCGCGTCGTTGTGGTGCCGGTCGAGATGTCGCCACACACTCAGCGCGGCACCACCGAAGCGAGCAAGCGCGATGACTGGGGTACGCCGTGTGATCGCCATAACCCCAGCGATCCGGGTCGCCCGCCCCCCGCCGACTACGATCACGCCGTCAGCCTCGAAAACAGCGCGGTAGTAAGACACTTCCCACTCTTCGATCGAGTCTGGCTCGACGCGAAGAACGTTTTCGAGATGCGGGGAAACCTCGAAGGAGGTAACTTGACTGAACGGTGCCTTTACCGTGACGGTTGCGCCGTCCTGCACCTGCAGCGCGGCAAGGTAGCCACGGACCACGTCCTTCTCGATGTAGTCGTCACTGCTGGAGAACACGATGAGGTCGCATCCGGCCCGTGCTAGTTCCCCACCAATCTCCTCGCACGCCCCCGACACGAGGCTGATTTCCCGCATCTCCGGCGCGTACTCGCGATCCGGATGAGCGCTGCCAACGACCACTACGGACGGGCGCATCGATGTCTCCTCAGTTGGGCTACATGGCACATCAGGAAGTCGTTGCAGTCTGATAACAATCGTCGGGTCTCGATTTAGGCCAGCGTCGATACGGTGGGCGCAAAGGCGTGCCGCGCGTGTAAACGCCGATGCCAGTAGTCAGGGTGTGAAGAGCCTCCAGGTAGTTCTCGATCCGCCCAGCCACGTCGCTGCGTCCTGATCGCAGGGCGCGCGTGCATCACAAGATGAGCGAGCATGAGGGGTGGTGGTACTGACGCCAGAGACCAACGTCGTGTCATGCGCCCCGTTAGCTGCTTCGACGGCCAAGGGATGACGGCCGGTGTCCTCAGGAGCGTCCGGCTTGACCGTCCAGGCTGGCCCCAGCATGACAGTCGCGAGCGCTTCCCTGCCGTCGCGTTCATCGGAGATGATCCACCGCGCTACTCAACCAGACGGCAGAGGGAGCATCAGGATAGTGACAGATTGCCGACACGAGTAAGAAGGAGTAGCGCACCTCTGCGTGCCGACGTGTCGGCTTAGGACCACATAACCCGATCGTCGGTCGCGTGCCCCTTGGGACAAGAGCCAGCTAGAGCCTACGAGCCGCTTGAGGGTTGCCCGGTACTCGATGGATCCGGGCCTCGCCACGTGACCGAGCAAGACGCCTCATGGACAGCCCTCGCTTGGAACCGATTGGTCTCGGGATCGGTTGACTCTGGGCGACTGATCGGACAGGTTGGTCGTACCTCACTGTGCTGCTGAAACCTTGGAGGCGACGTGGCCGAGCGGACGACACCGGACGGCTCCGCAGTCCCTATCGTCTCGTGCGATATTGTCGGACACTCTACAACGGTCGATATTCAGGTTCAGGAGAGCCGCATCGCCGCCATCAACGACATCGTGGCCGCAGCGATGCAGACCGTAGGCGCTGGTGAGGTCGTCTGGGCATCCGGTGGAGACGGTGGCCACGTCATCTTTTGTGGAGCCGATTGGCAGCAGGCTGCGCTCGATCTCGTAACGGCCCTGCGTAGGTGGTCGATAAGCGAGCGAGTTCCTTTACGCGTAACTGCGCATGCTGGCCTTGTGCGGTTTCTAGACGGCGCAGACGGTCGCCGGCAGCCGGTAGGCGCCGGCATCAACACAGCGGGATGGCTCCTGAGTCGAGGGCCCGCTGCCGGCGTGTTGGTATCCCGCGCGTTTCGCCGAGCGATCGAAGGCGCAGATATTGCCATTCGTGTTGTCTTTGATTGCGAGCGGAGGCTCCGCGACAAGAGTGGCAAGGAACAGGACCTCGAACTTATGTCCGTTGGCGAGGATCGTTCGGCCTGGGATGATCCGACGGAGGAGGACCGCCGAAGATTGGAATTTGCAAGGACAGCGGGGTTGGGATGGGAGACCGTCTACCGCGCCAAGCGCATCCTACAGATTGACAGCAGTGACGAAGAAGCAGAGGCGGCGATTCGTGACCTAGAGCGCCGCCATTTAGGATATCTCCGTGAAGAGGTTCGGGGAGATTCGAACCCATTCTTCGAACACCTAACGCAGCCGAGTTTTCGAGACGTGATTTTGGCCGGTCAACTCGTCGAGCGGGGCTACAACGAATATATCTGCCGTACTGGTGATGGCGGCGAGACGATGTTCGTTATTCTGCGCGGCCAGGTGGGGGTGTACCTTCCCGGCAGGGAGGGTGAAGGTGTGAGCTCGGCACCGGATTTCATTCATGGGGAAGGTGAGATTGTTGGCGAACTGGCCTTCGCCATGTCGCGGCGCAGGACGGCCGATTTGGTAGCGTTGACCGATACGACTTTGCTCACGTTTGACATCAAGGAGCTAAAAGCTCGACTGCCCGCAGATGTATGGACAAATGTGCGCGCGTTTATGCGAGCGCGAGCGCTCGAGCACGTCGGGCCTCGAGTTCAATTCCTCGGAGGGGGCACTAACTCCGCCCCCAGCGCTCGCGGCGAACGTTCCTGGAAGCTCATCCGCGCAAAGATCGTGCAGCACTGTGACTTAATTCAGATCGAGCGAACGCGATCGACGCATTTCACGTACGACTTGGTGCAGGAAGCTCGTAGAAAGGACGACGTGCCAGGGCGGGGTGTGGAGGACGATCCAACGGCAGGTCATGGTGCGTATCTGCTCGTCGGCGGACAACTGCGAGAAGCCATGAGATCAGAAACCTCTGGGGTTGATCGGCGGCCACTGCCAGAAAGCGAGGGGTATCCGCTACTGTGGGTCAATCTGCCCGGAACTGTGATCTTGCCGAAACGAGAATTCCATATCGAGGAAGAACCGGTGACCGTTCTCCACTTGCGTGAGAGCGGACTCATTGGTTTGGATGCGCCACAGCGCGATGCCTTTTACCAGGATCTTCGGCTGGCTGCGGCTAGCTGTTTTGAATACGACGCATTCATATCTTACAATCAGGGTGATGCGGATGCTGCCGACCGGTGGCAGAGAGCAATGAAAGACGCGGGCTTGCGCGTATTCCGGGACGTTCCTAGAACCGGCGAGGAATTCCCGGGCAGGATTGCGGCTGCAATTCGTCAGTCTCGAGCACTCGTGGCGCTCGTGTCGCCCCACGTCATGGTGAAGTCGGACGCTGACAACTGGGTCATTCGGGAAATAAATGCGCACCAGCACTTTTTCGATCATAGATGCGTATTCCCGGTCATTCTTCCAGGTGGCGACCATAAGAACATCGTGCATGGTTATGCGCCGATCAAAGCGGACCGAGGCGAGGCGATCGCGATGAAGCGCCTGATCGATGAGCTGAAAGACCTGCGCGACGGCCTGCGTGAGCCTCCCTACAGCCTGACCGAAAAAACTGGCGCACCGCGCGCATTTCTTAGCGCACCCACAGACTGATACTGAGATGCCTCTTTTCATCCTGCGTCGTGATTGTTTCGGCGTGGTGCAGGACGAGGATGGCCTGCATGATCGCGGTGGCGCGGCGTGGATAGCAGCGCAGCTTGGTCAGGATCTTCCAGACCTCCGATCGCTGTAAGGGGCAAGCGTGGGCAAGGTTTCGGGTAGGGAATGCCTTGGTCTAGTCGTAGAGCTGACGTGTGGTGAGGCATTGGTGTAGGCAGCCGATGAGCCGGTTGAAGAGGTGGCATAGGGCGGCGGCGTGGCGGTCGGCATGGACTTCTCAGCGTCGTTTGTAGTGCTCGCGTGTGTGGGGTGAGTTGGTGGCGGCGACGAACGCCCAGACCCAGCCGACGGCGGCCGAGCTGCGCGAGGCGCGCAATTCGGGTGGGTTCGCATCACGGAGGCAGAGAGGTGCGATTGAGCCCCAGCCGCCTTCCGGACAGACACCCGCCTGAACGGCTCATCCACCGGCCTCACCGCTGCCAGCAGACTCGGCCAGGTGACGAAGTCACCACCAAGCAGAGCATCGGCGTCGCCCTCGCCGGGCTTCTCGGCCTGTGCTGCTGCGGCAGCGGGATCGCCGGCGCGTTCAGCGACGACGCGAAATCCCGCTCGGCTCCCGCCGCGACCTCTTCCGCTGCGACCGCGACCACCCCCGTGCAGGCGCAGAAGGCGGGCGGGGTGCTCACCAGTGTCAGCCCCACCGCCGACACACCCGCCCCGACAACGGCCACCCCCAGCGCCGCGCCGAAGTCGACCCCCACCCCGACCGTCCGGAAGACCACCAGCCCTCCCCGCACCACCGTCCCGAAGCCGAAGCCGACCCCGGTCAAGACGACGACCCCCTCGGTGCAGAAGTGCGCCTACCCCGGAGCGTTCTGCACACCGCGGGGCGCGTTGGGTAGGACCTCCACCGGGAAGCTGATGCGGTGCGGGCCGTCAGCGATGGACAGCCGCAACCGGTGGCGCGCCGCCTGAACGTGCAGGTCGCGCTGCTCCTGGGCCGGCCGTGGCACTGGCCCGCTCACCGATGCGCGCCCTACGGCCCGCGCGGCCGGGCGGCTCACCTCAACCCACCGGCGTCCGCCTCAACGGCGAGGCGGCGCTACGTGATGTCGAACAGTTGCCTCAGCCGGGCCTCGATCAGGGGTTGGCCGGCAGCGGACACGTCGTAGTGGCCGGCACCTTCGAGGACGGCGAGGTTGATGTCGTTGCCGTTGATCAGCATCTTGTTGACGGTGTCGTAGGTGACCGTGGCCGGGCTGGTGATGTCGTCGGTGCCGTACAGCCAGAGAATCGCCCCCGGCAGCGTCGAGTTCTCCAGCCTGCCCTGGTTCTCCGCCAGGCCCTCCGTCATCAGGTTCCTCACCGTCACCGGGTCGACCCGACACCTACCGGCATCATCCGGGTGACCCGCCGCAAGGCCCATCCAGGAGCACAACAACCATGGCGCCCTGGCCCTCACTGAACTCCCAGCCGGCGATCACCGTGGTGCCCGGCAGGTCGGCGATCGGCTGCAGGTCGCCCGGGCATTCACCGGGGCCGAGGAAGTGCGCGCCGGCCATCCGCGCCCAGCGGGCGTCGAGGCACAGCCCGCGCAGGTGTCGTCGTAACGCGTCGTCGCCGACCTGGTCCAGGGTCGGTTCCCAGCGGGGGGTCGACCACGCTCACCTCGGACGTGACGTACCCGTGCCGCACGAGGCTGGCACCGATGTCGGATAGGCCGTCGGGAGCGCTCATCGTCCACGTCGCCGCCCGCATCGCGTCCAGCAGTGAGCCGTCCGTCCGTGGCCGCAGGAGCAGATGGGGCTACTGCCGGTAGCCGTCGGGGTGACCTGGTCGAGGTGCAGCGAGCCGGCCCGCAGCGCCCTGCCGATGCCACTGCCCCACATTATAGCCTGGTCGTCGTCGGTCGTTGCGGTGATCAGCGGCTGGAGCGCGGCGGGCCGCACCTGCGTGGCGACGAACACCGACCCGGCCAGGTCGGGCACCCAACGGCCCGGGTAGAGCCAGTCACTGCCATGGGCGCCTGACCTCCCCCTGACGACGGCTACGAGTTCTCCGGGATCACACTCCTTGAGCGCCTCGCCGGCGGTCTCGTCGTCGTAGTGGAACACCGCGTACGTCCCCGCCGCGTCGAACCCCGCCCGCGGCCGGACTAACACGTGACTGAGCACTTCGTCCACTGCGACGCGCCGTCTCTGTCGGACAGATGGTCCGACTGCCCGGCTGCACGCGCCGGCGACGATGCCAGCCCGCATCCGATCCGGGCTGGATGGTCATCCCCTCCGGGCGGCCCGGGCCAAACCAGTAAGCCAAGACGCACGCGATAGGCAATGTGCAATGTGCATCCCGAACATGGCATTGGCACTCATACGGGAGGCATGAACCGCGCGCCAGCAACGGCGCATGACCCCTGACCACCGAGTCGGGCGGCGCTTTCCCGCCGTCCGGCTCGGCACCGTCTTGTCCGCACGACAGATCAGGAGCCGCTTCTGTGGGTGCCAGCAACGTCCTCACCGCGTACGCCCTGTACGCCGGCAAGGTACCTGCCACCTCGATGCAACTACTCGCCTACATGGCCGCTGTATCCAGAGACGACGACGCCCGCCCCTGGTTCGGTCGGGGCCACCACGCCCTCGCCGAGTTCGCCCTCGGCCGGGGCAGGAGTGGACCCCTCACCCGGGCCGACATCAAGGCCGTCGAACGGGCCATCGGTCCCCTGGCCGCCGCAGGAGCGATCAGCACCGACCGGAAGGCGTCCCTGCGGCGCGACGGCACCCACACCGCCCGGTACCGCCTGCACCTCGACCCCCCTCACGTCCCCCGGGAAACGGGGGACGACACCGGGGAGCCCGATCGGCCACGTCCCCCGGAAACCGGGCGCGACGTCCCCCGAAATGCGTCCTCACGTCCCCCGGAAACCGTCCCCACGTCCCCCGGAAAACGGGGGACAGAGGAACCAGGAGGAACCACGAGGAGCGAGACAACCCAGGAAGAAGTCACCGTCGTCCGTACGGACCTTGCTGTTGCGCGCCCACGCGACACCGACCCGGATTCCACCCTCGACACCCCGAGCGGGCCGACCCCCCTGCGGGTGATCGGGGGCGATCCCACCCGACCGGTGCCGGACGGTGTCCGCGGTGTCCACCCGGCAGCCGTGCCTCGGCTGCCCCGCAATCCGCTGCGCCGACCCGACCGGGTTGCCCAGGCCATCGCGGAAGCCAGCGCCCGCCGGCAGGCCGCCGTCGCCGCCCACCGGGCTGCCCGAGAAGCAACCTGCGAATGACACCGACGCAGCGGGCCCGCGCCCTTGCCTGGGATGCCATCCGCCGCACACAAGCCCACGCCCCCATCACCCGACGCGGTCGCCGGTCGGTCGGGGTCAGGTGACGGTGGTTCCCTCCCAGCCGGCACGACGACGGCGCTACTCGCAGGCGATCCCATCGCCGTCCCGGTCCAGTTTCCGTGAGTACCCGGGATCACCGCGCCGGATCGGGGCCGCGCCCGCCGCGCGTACCGCGCTGCAGTTGGCGTAGTACACATCGCCGTTGGTGTCGTCGTAGCCGCCCAGGTCGCCGTTGCCGCCGCTCGGCTCGCAGGCTTCCCCGTCGCCGTCGCGGTCCAACCCGGGCCGGTAGCCGGGCTCACCCTCGAACAACGGGGCGTCACCGGCTGCCCTGACTGCGTCGCAGTTCTTGTAGTACAGGGCAGGTTTCGGCTTGCTGGTCCTCTTCGGGCTGGGACTCGGAGTGGGGGTCGGCGTGTCGTCGGGCGTGGGGGTGACGGTGGCGAGTGCCCCGCCGAGCTTCCGTGCCTCCATCGTTGTGGACACCGTTGGTGCCGATGCCGGCTTCGTCTCATTGCTGTCGCCGAATGCGCCGGCAAGGCCGCTGCCGCAGCAGCACAGCCCGAATAGTCCGGCGAGGGTGATGCCGATGGTTTGTTTGGTGGTGAGTGCTTTCGTCACCGGCCGAGTGTGCTGGCGGTGAGCCAGGCAGCGGGATGGTCCTTTTAGGCGGGCGTCTGTCGAGAAGACGACTGCGCTTTCGGCGGCACCCCGCAGGATTTGCCGCACCACCTGTGTGCCCCTACCCGAAAGCACGGCGATCTCTGCGCATGCGGTACCGCCCCACAGGAAATCGGCGCAATGGCGTAGCTTTTCGGTTCGGCCTTCGGGTGCGGGTCGGTGAATGCCCGGCCCGAGCAGCGGAGACGGATCCCTCAGCCGACCACACTCGCTGTCACCAAGCCGACGTCACCCCCATCGGAGCGACCCGAGCGGCCAGCATCAACCGTGTATCCGACCAAGGAGTCATCGTGACCATGCCGCAGTACCCCGGCAGCCCGCAGGACACCAGCCCGCAGCAGCAGTGGGCCAACCCCCACGGGCAGCACGACTACCCGGACGCCGGGACCACCACCGCCTGGGCCCCCACGTCGGCTGGGAAGACGGGGAATCCGATCCTCCTTGCCGGGACCGTAGCCCTGGCCGTGTTCGTCGTCCTCGGCTTCGGCGGTTACGCCGTGTACGACCAGTTCATCCGCGAGGACTCGGGGGTGGCCGCGTGCAAGGTGATGGCCGCCGGGAAGAAGATGGACGGCAGCCCCAAGACCACCGGCGGTGACACCACCGTCGACAAGAAGATGACCGAGGCCGAGTACCGGAAGGCACGGGCGATCTTCGAGGATTCACGGTACGAGAAGCTGCGCGAGCACGGAACGGCGATCGTGGACGTGGCGTGGCAGATGCAGGGGCTGGGCGACGACAGCGGGATGGCGGGACTGGCATTCATGGGTCCGCTGGGGACGCACCTGTCGGGGTTGCAGTCGGCATGCGCCGACCAGGGAGTCATTGTCGATTTGAGCGTGAAGTGACGGTGTGCGGAAATGGGCAGCTGCCGCTTCACGACCATCTCCAAACCTGAGCAGCCCTACTTCTTATGCGATGCCGTGTGGTCTGCCCATCGGACGAGCGATGGGCGTTGACCGGTGGCGATGTACTCAATGACGGCCCGGTGGGCGGTTTCCACCGACAGCACGGCCAACTCGGCGGGGATGGTGGCCAGAGGGGAGTCAGACGACTCCAGAACCACGATCGGTTCGGCCAGCGGCTGTTCCACCGCGTAACCGCCGTCGGGCAGCCAGCGCAGCGCGGCTCTTCCGTTGTCGTAGTCGATGTCGAGGCGTAGGACGTCGTCAGCTCCGCTCGGTGCGAACCAGAACGCGTGCGCCCGGGTGCCGTGTGGTCCGATCATCAGCGTCTGTTTGTCGAGGAACACCCGGGCGGCCTCCGCGTCAGGTAGCTCCTGCTCGCAGATGTCGAACACCACGCGGTATGTCATGACCTGATCCTCTCGCCCGTGCCTGTGTAGGTCGTGGTCCACCAGGTTCGTCCGCCGTCCTGTGTCGCCCACACGGTCAGGCGGGCACCGGCGGGCAGGACCGGGGGAGGAGTTTGTTGCAGGTCAGCGGCCAGTCCCGGTCGAAATCCCGAGTACGGAAAGGCGATCGCATGAAGGTGACCTGGACCTACGACCGGGGCGACCAGCGCGACAACCACGAGGTCGAACTGACCGGCCCGGACGCACTGGAGGCGCTCCTGCACGAGATCCAGCAGGCCGGCGAACCCGTCGTACTGACCATCTTCGGCGACACCGCCGACGACCCCGACGACCTACCACCTGGCATCCAGATCGGCCTCGGCCACCCCACCCACGCATTCGCGGTACACATCGCCGACGACGGCGGCTACCTCACCGACCCCACCGACCCCACCGCAGAAACCCCGGCCGCAGGGCTCCGATTCGACTTCGGCGGAGTATCCACGGAATGCCCGGCCGAGCACCTGCAACTCCGGCCGGAGACGGCCATCCAACTGGCGGTCGCCTTCCTCAGAACCGGCGGCGAACCACCCCGCCTGACTGCCGCAGACTGATCGCCCGCGCGTAACAGTAGCCTGCTCGCCTGCCGTCCTGTTCCCTCTCTGGTGACGTTCGAGCTGGGAGGACTCTGCTGTTGGCCTATTGTCGATGAGGTCGGCCACGCCGTAGTGGTTCCTACGCACCCTGGTCGGCCAGCGCGTCAAGGGACCAGCCTCCCAGACCGCCCTGGACATCCGTGAGCGCGCTACGCACCCGGGCCAGGCCCGCCGTGACTCCGAGGAGGCCGGCGCTCGTGGCATGCAGCGCCACCTTGCGCCCGCCGGTCGGCGGCGGCCGTTGACCCCTGCGGCCGTTCGACGCCGGCCACCAGGGCGCGAAGTTCTCCGGTGATCTGCTCGATGTGCGACACGGAGGCGATATCCCATTCGATGACGGCGAACGGGTGTGTTCGACGGCATCCCGGCACCCCAAAGCCGCCAGAGACAGCAGCAGTAGCCGCGACACAACGCGGAAAGGTGCGCCGGCTCGACCGTCCGCGGTGAGATCGCGCGTCATCATGCTTCTCGGTCTACGGCCCACTGGTTACCTCGTCGAGCTGCCTGCGCAGGTCTGCTGCCTCATCGCTTCGGCCGAGTCCGTCAAGGACATCGGTTAACGTCTGGTACGCCGAGAACAGTTGTCCTTCGAACACCTGTGGCAGTTGCCGGGCTAGGGACTGGTAGAGATCGATGGCCTCAGTGACGGAGTCCAGGGCCTGCGGCAGGTTCGTCTGCGCGTTCACGCAGACCCAGGAGTACGCCCATAACGACATGGCGAGGTCGGGTAGGTGAGCATCGGGGTTGGCCAGGGTCAGGCGGCGCCGGATATGGACAGCTTCCTCTACCAGGGCTAGGGCCTGCTCCCGCTGGCCCAGCTGCGACAGGCAGCTGCCGAGGTTGTTCAATGACATGGCGAGGTTGGGCAGGTGGGCGTTGGGGTTGGCCTCGGCTAAGCGGCGGAAGATGCCGCTGGCTTCCTCGGTAGGGCCCAAACCCTCACCCCACTGGCCCAGTGCCGCCAGTAGGGTGCCGAGGTTGTTCAGCGATCCGGCGAGGTTGGGTAGGTGGGTGTCGGGGTTGGCTTCGGCTAGGCGGCGGAAGATGCCGCTGGCTTCCTCGGCTGGGGCCAGGGCCTCTTCTCGCTGGCCCAGCTGCGACAGGCAGCTGCCGAGGTTGTTCAACGACATGGCGAGGTCGGGTAGGTGGGTGTCGGGGTTGGCTTCGGCTAGGCGGCGGAAGACGCCGGTGCTTTCCTTTGCTGCGGCTAGGGCCTGTTCGCGTTGGCCTAGTGCCGCCAGTAGGGTGCCGAGGTTGTTGAACGATCCGGCGAGGTTGGGTAGGTGGGTGTCGGGGTTGGCTTCGGCTAGGCGGCGGAAGACGCCGGTGCTTTCCTTTGCTGCGGCTAGGGCCTGTTCGCGTTGGCCTAGTGCCGCCAGTAGGGTGCCGAGGTTGTTGAACGATCCGGCGAGATCGGGCAGGTAGGCGTCGGGGTTGGCTTCGGCTAGGCAGCGGTAGATGCCGCTGGCTTCCTCGGCTGGGGCCAGGGCCTGTTCTCGCTGGCCCAGCTGCGACAGGCAGCTGCGGAGGTTGTTCAACGACATGGCGAGGTCGGGTAGGTGGGTGTCGGGGTTGGTTTCAGCTAGGCGGCGCCGGATACGGACAGCTTCCTCCGCTGTGGCCAGAGCCTGTTCGGGTTGGCCTAGTGCCGCCAGCAGGATGCCGAGGTTGTTCAACGACATGGCGAGGTCGGGTAGGTGGGTGTCGGGGTTGGCTTTAGCTAGGCGGCGCCGGATGCGGACAGCTTCCTCCGCTGGGGCTAAGGCCTGCTCCCGCCGGCCCAGCCCTGACAGAAAGGCACCGAGGTTGCTCAACGATATGGCGAGGCCGGGTAGGTAGGCGTCGGGGTTGGCCTCGGCGAGGCGGCGGTAGATGCCGGTGCCTTCCTCCGCTGGGGCCAGGGCCTGCTCTCGCCGCCCAAGCTCCGCCAGGCACTTACCGAGGTTGTTCAACGACATTGCGAGGCCGGGTAGGTAGGCGTCGGGGTTGGCCTCGGCGAGGCGGCGGTAGATGCTGGTGGCTTCGTCCACCGGGGCCAGGGCTTGTTCTCGCTGGCCCAGCGCCGACAGGCACTTGCCGAGGTTGTACAACAACACGCCAAGATCGGGTAGGTAGGCGTCGGGGTTGGCCTCGGCGAGGCGGCGGTAGATGCCGGTGCCTTCCTCCGCTGGGGCCAGGGCTTGTTCTCGCTGGCCCAGCTGCGACAGGCAGCTGCCGAGGTTGTTCAACGACATTCCAAGATCGGGTAGGTGGGTGTCGGGGTTGGCCTCGGCGAGGCGGCGGTAGATGCTGGTGGCTTCCTCCGCTGGGGGCAGGGCTTGTTCTCGCTGGCCCAGCTGCGACAGACGGATGCCGAGGTTGCTCAACGACATGCCGAGGTTGGGTAGGTGGGTGTCGGGGTTGGCCTCGGTTAGGCGGCGGTAGATGCTGGTGGCTTCGTCCACCGGGGCCAGGGCTTGTTCTTGCTGGCCCAGCGCCGCTAGTAGGGTGCCGAGGTTATTCAACGATCCGGCGAGATCGGGCAGGTAAGTGTCGAGGTTAGCCCCAACCAAGCGGCGGTAGATGCCGATCGCTTCCTCCACCGAGCCCAAGGCCTGCTCCCGTCGACCTAGCATCGCCAAAAGGGTGCCGAGGGCGTTCAGAGACTTGGCGAGGTTGGGTAGGTGAGCGTTGGGGTTGACCTCGGCCAAGCGGCGCCGAATGCGGACAGCGTTCTCTGCCGGGGCCAGGGCTCGTTGTCGTTGGCCGGCATTGGCGAGGCGCCAAGCGTGGTTGGCGTGCAGGTGGGCTCGATGGGCGGGGTCGGTGGTGTGGGTGAGGCGGTGGTGGGTGAGTGTGTCGGTGATGGCGGCGGCGGCGATGTCGAGGTCGATGTGCCGGTCGGGGGGCAGCAGGGGTTCGAGGGTTTCCAGGATCGTGAGTTCGATGCCGGGGATGCTGGCCAGGCGGGTCAACGTTGCTCCACCTGCGGTGATCGCCAGTCGCGGATGTGCCCGGATGAGCGGGTAGAGCACGGTGGTGGCCAGGTGTGGCCAGCGGTGTGCGGCCTCGACCAGCCCGGTGATCGCGGAACTGGTCCAGGCCGGTGGTGCCTCGCTGGTGGTGAGTAGGGCGGTGATCGCCTCGGGGGTCCAGTCACGCTCCAGCCGGCTGCTGCTGTCGTGGCCGGGGGTCGACAGGGCGAGGAGGTCTTCGCCGAGCCGATCGGGATGCAGCGGCTCGAACACTGTCCGGGTGTCCGACGGCGGGTAGCAGGTGGTGTGGTCGTCGATGAGTCGGTCGGCGGCCGGGCCGGTGTCGGCGAAGCCGGCGTCGGTCAGGGCGTGGCGGGCCTCGCTGCGGGGTCGGGCTCCGGTCAGGGTCGCCGCGACGACAACCCGGTGCATCACCTCGGGCGGGGTTTGCACCGGTGCCTCGGTCCGGGTGTGTAGCTGCTGCCAGTACGCCTGCTCCCGGCCCAGTAGATACGACGACACCGCATCCGGGCCTCCGGGCAGCACATCACCGCGCCGGGCTGCGTCCACCTCGGCCAGGGCCGCCATGTGTACGGCCAGAACCTGCCCGAACCCGCCTCCGGTCAGATCCGGCACCGGCCAACCCTCGACCGGGGCCGCGACGCCCAGGACAGCCGCGAACCGGCCGGCAGCAGTGGCGAACAGACCCGGCCGGTCATCGATGCTGTCAGCAGACAGGGCGGGCAACGCCAGCTGGTCTACCTCGATGCGAAGGGTGCTGTCGGCCCGGTCGGCCAGCGCCGGCCACCAGTAGCCGTCGGAGCGGGCCAGCATCAACACCCGCACCCGGGCCCCTGCTCGTACGTGCAGATCCCGCAACTGGGTGAGTAGAGCCAGCAACGCAGACGCCGGCCACCGGTCGGCGTAGTCCACGACCGCCAACACCGCACCACCGGGCAACGCGGCCCGCGACACCGGCGAGGACCCGGCGATCGGGATGGGAGTGTGGGTCACCTGCCACACCGCCCACCCTGCCGCTGCGCATGAGGTACTGACGTGCGCCGCGAGGCGGGTTTTGCCCTGTCCACCCGCACCGTGCACCAGCAGCGCCGCCACCGGCTCATCCCCACCGACCCATTCGGCAAGCCTGTCCAGGGTGCGCTCACGGCCGGTGAACGGCACGATCTGGTGCCGGGCCAGCAGCAGCCTGCTCGGCTGCGCCCGCGCCCGCGTCGCGCTCAACGGCACCGGGGCGTCGTCAGCGGTCGCGACCTGGTACGGCGGCCGGTCCAGACTGACGGTCACGTCTCCGTCGACACCGGCGATCTGCACGGTGTCGCCGAAGACCACGCTGCCGGTCACCGTCTGTCCGGCGGCCGGTGACGGCCCCCACCAGCGGGTCACCGGTCAAGCTCGACGTCGCCGCCGACCCCGTCGATCTGCCGTACCGGACCCGCCGTCGACGACCCCGTCACCGCCTGCCCGTCACCCTGCGAAGGAGACGACACCTGCGGCGGCGAGGACCCGGGCGGCGTGGACACCACGGGCGGCGCGGAGGCCGGGCCGATGCGCACACTGCCGCCCACCCCACGTACCTGGGTCACCCCGCCGCCGATCGTCGAACCGGTCACCGACTGTCCGCCGGCCTCCCGGCGAGCACGGACCCCCACAGCCACCGACAGCGCCACCCCTGACAGGCCGACGAACACCCCGAATACACTGGCCCATTTGTCGGCCTTGTCGAGACCCTGGACCGCCAGGAACCCACCCAGCCCCACGACCAGAACCCCGACGGCGAATGCCACCGCCCGCCCGCGAAGCCGACTACCAAGCGTCATCACGCCATCATGGACCGATGCGGCAATGGCGGCATTCCCGCCCCCGGCCGTTGCTGCGCTTATGATCGGCGTGCATGGGGTGCCATGATCATTTGATCTTCACGCTCTTCTGGATCCGCGTCGGTCTGTACGGCGAGGTCAGGCCCTATCGGAGCCGTCTTCTCCGATCTCGGTGGCATCGTCGATTGATGACTGCCGGTTCCTGGCAGGTGTCGGGTAGGCGACCCGGCGCGAGGGTGCCGTGACGGGTGTGGCGGTCGATGATGGGCGGGTGACGGGTTGGAACGGGGTGAGGGTGCTCGGCGGGGTCGGAGTGACGTGCACATCAGTTCGTGACTGCGCCCGTGTGGTCGTCGCCGAGGTTGGTGCCTGAGCCGGTGGGCGGGTCGGGGTCGGCGGGTGGTCAGCGGCTCGACGGCGTGGTCGCGTTCGGTGACGTGATCATGGTGTCAGGGGTGCGTGGCGACGTCACGATCACCACCGGGCGGCCGCCGTACCGGGTGGAGGAGTTCCCGGCGGTGGTGGAGACGGTGACCACGGAGCAGGCGCGGCAGCGTCCAAGTCGGCTGTTGTTGGCCCAGCACCGGGTGGTGCCGTTCGTCGGGCGTGACGACGACCTTGCCGAGGTGGCGCAGTGGATGGGCCGGCCGGGTGGGGTGCTGGTGCGGCTGCTCCACGCCGCCGGAGGGCAGGGAAAAACCCGGCTGGCGGGACATGTCGCCGACGTGTGGGCGAAGTCCGGGTGGACGGTGTGGCGGGTGCTGCACGAGCCGGTCTTCACCGGCGGCTACCGGATGGACCTGCCTGCCGGTGGTGCGCTGCTGGTCGTCGTCGACTACGCCGACCGGTGGCCGGTATCCCATCTACAGAGCCTGCTGACCCACCTGAAGAGCATGAACGTGCAGACCAGCGTCACCGTGCGGGTGTTGCTGCTGGCCCGTTCCACAACGGCATGGTGGCCGGCGCTGCGCAACCGGCTGCGCAGCGACCACCAGGTCGAGGCCACCAGCCAGCTGCTACCACCGTTGGGGGGACAGGTCGACGGGCGGGTGTTGTTCCGGCAGGCCCGTGACCGGTTCGCCATCGCAATGGACGTCGCCGACGCCGACCGGCTCCCGCCGCCGAATCTGGCCGACGAGACGTTCCGGCAGGTGCTGTCCGTACACATGGCGGCCCTGGTCGCTGTCGACGCCCACCGCCGCAACACGACAGCGCCGACCGACCCGCACGCGCTGTCGTCGTATCTGCTGGAACGCGAGCGTGACCACTGGTACGCGCTGCACCACCGCCCGGTCGAGCCGCGTCAGACCCCGCCCGAGGTGATGGGTCGTACGGTGTATCTGGCCACGCTGACCGCCGCCGTGTCCCGCGCCACCGCCACCGACCTGCTGCACCGGGTCGGGCTCACCGCACCCGCCGCCACGACGATCATCGACGACCACCGGTTCTGCTACCCACCCGAGGACCACCACACGGTATTCCAGGCGTTGCATCCCGACCGGCTCGGTGAAGACCTGATCGCCCTGTCCACACCCGGGCACCGGCACACTGACGACGAGGATGGGTGGGACAGCGACGACTGGGCCGTTACCGCCGTTGAGCACCTGCTGCGCGTTGACACCGATCCGCCGCCATGGGCGGCGCACGCCGTCACGGTGCTCGTTGAGACCGCCCGCCGCTGGGACCACGTGGCCACCGAAATCCTGTACCCCGTCCTGCGCACACACCCGCGCCTGGCTCTGGCCGCTGGCGGCACCACCATCACCCGCCTGGCCACCATCCCCGATGTCGATCCCGATGTCCTGGACGCCATCGACGCCGTTCTGCCCGCCGACCGGCACGTCGACCTCGACATCGCCGCCGCCGCCATCACCACCGCCCTCACCCCACACCGACTGGCCGCCACCACCGACCCCGCCGAACACGCCCTCCTACACGCCATCCATGCGCGGCGATTGGCCAACGCAGGCCTCCGCGACCGAGCCCTACCTCCCGCCGAGGAAGCCGCTGCCATCTACCGGCGGTTGGTCGAGGCGAACCCTGCCGTTTATCTGCCCTACCTCGCGATGTCGTTGAACAACCTCGGCCTCTGGCTGTCCGGGTTGGGTCGGCGGGAGGAGGCCCTACCTTCCGCCGAGGAAGCCGCTGCCATCTACCGGCGGTTGGTCGAGGCGAACCCTGCCGTTTATCTGCCCTACCTCGCGATGTCGTTGAACAACCTCGGCCTCTGGCTGTCCGAGTTGGGTCGGCGGGAGGAGGCCCTACCTTCCGCCGAGGAAGCCGCTGCCATCCACCAGCGGTTGGCCGAGGCGAACCCCGCTACCTACCTGCCCTACCTTGCGGGGTCGTTGAACAACCTCGGCATCTGGCTATACGGGTTGGGCCGGCGGGAGGAGGCCCTACCTTTCGCCGAGGAGGCTGTCGCCATTCGCCGGCGGTTGGCCGAGGCGAACTCTGCCGCCTACCTGCCCGACCTTGCGGGGTCGTTGAACAATCTCGGCGCTTGGCTGTCTGGGTTGGGTCGGCGGAAGGAGGCCCTATCTTCCGCCGAGGAGGCTGCTGTCATCTGCCGGCGGTTGGCCGAGGCGAACCCCGTCGCCTATCTACCCGACCTTGCGGGGTCGTTGAACAATCTCGGCGCTTGGCTGTCTGGGTTGGGTCGGCGGGAGGAGGCCCTATCTTCCGCCGAGGAGGCTGCTGTCATCTGCCGGCGGTTGGCCGAGGCGAACCCCGTCGCCTATCTACCCGACCTCGCGATTTCGTTGAACAATCTCGGCGCTTGGCTGTCTGGGTTGGGTCGGCGGGAGGAGGCCCTACCTTTCGCTGAGGAGGCTGTCGCGATCCGCCGGCGGTTGGCCGAGGCGATCCCCGGTGCCTACCTGCCCGAGCTTGCGGGCTCGTTGAACAACCTCGGCCTCCGGCTGTCCGAGTTGGGTCGGTGGGAGGCCCTACCTTCCGCCGAGGAAGCCGCTGCCATCTACCGGCGGTTGGCCGAGGCGAACCCCGTCGCCTATCTACCCGACCTCGCGACGTCGTTGAACAACCTCGGCCTCCGGCTGTCCGAGTTGGGTCGGCGGGAGGAGGCCCTACCTCCCGTCGAGGAGGCTGTCACGATCCGCCGGCGGTTGGCCGGGGCCAACCCCGCCGCTTTCCTACCCGACCTCGCGTCGTCGTTGTGGGCGTACGGGTGGGTGTGCGTGAACATACAGGCCAACTTCGCCGAGGCCCTGGAAGCGGTCACTGAGGCGGTCGCCATCTACGAGCGTCTGACCGAACAGTTGCCGGCCGCGTTCGTCGGGCAGCTTTTCGCTGCCTACCAGACTCTCGCCGATGTCCTCGACGGACTGGGCCGGGCCGTCGAGGCCGCAGAACTGCGGCGGCAGCTCGATGAGGCTACCGGTGGCGGCACGGACCCAGGGTGACGGTTGCCTCAGGAAAGATCCTGAATAGCCTGGCACGGCGCTGAAGCTCGGCGAGAGTCGTCGGTGCTTGCTCAGCGTAGTTCCCCGTGGCACGGGGAAGGGTGGGGCGTGGGGGCGTCCGTAGGGTGGTGGGCGTGAGCGATGTGACGTATGCCCGCCTTGGTGCGGAGGCTGCTGCCGGGTTGATGGATGAGCTGTGTGAGGTCTACGCGGATGCCTACGGGCAGGTTCCTGGCGAGGACGCGACGGTCAAGGTTGACGCGTTCCGGGGGCGGGCCACGGCGGCGTTGGGTGCGCGGAACTACGAGCTGGTCGTTGCCCGGGTGGGGGACGAACTGGTGGGGTTCGTTTTCGGGTACAGCCTGCGGCAGGACCGGGACTGGTTCGCGGGGCTTCAACCGGCTCCGGAGGAGGGGTTCACCGATGAGCAGGGTGGCGAACGCACGGTGGTCCTGGCCGAGATCGAGGTGCGCAAGGCATGGCAGGGCCGGGGGGTCGGGCGCGGCCTGCACGATTCGTTCCTGAGGGGACGGCGCGAGGAGCGCGCGACCTTGACGGCCAACCCGGTTGCCACGGCAACCCATGCTCTGTACGAGGGATGGGGTTGGCAGCGGGTAGGCAGCATTCCGGGCCGGCCGGGGGCGTACTACCGGGTGTACGCGATGTTCGTGCGTCCGCTCCCGTTACCTGACGGGCGTTGACGACCGGTAGGCGGCGATTGCCTGGTCGAGCTGCTTGACAGCGCGAGTGCGCTTCCACGGATCGAGCCCTCGGCGCATCTCATGTAAACGCTGCTCGATGCGGCGAGTCGAGTTCACCGACGTCAGTTCCACGACTTCGATGGTGGTTTGGCAGGCCAGGCCGATGTTCTGCTGACGCGCGAAAGCATCTGCGCGGTAGAGAAGGCGGAACGACCGCTCGTGAATGTTGCCGTTGTCGCTGAGCCTCAACGCCTTCTCTGAGGCTGCCATGATTCGATCGACTCCGTCGAACTTCAACGCGTTCTGAGTGCTTGTGCTCCAGTAGAACGACTCGTCGTAGAAGTACCACCAGGACTGGCTGGGGCGCTGGCCGGTCAGTGCTTCCTGTAGAGCGGCGTACTCGCGGTCGAGGGCTTGTTTGGATTGGTGGTTTTGGTTGTCGGCGGTGAGGGCGCGGACGGCTACGTCGGCGGCGTAGGCGCGGGCGTAGGGGCTGCCGGTCTGGTCGGCCCAGGCGGAGGCGGCAGCGGCGTGGTCGATGCCGATGCGGGGTTTGCCTTGCCAGGTGGCGAGGTGGCTCATGGTGCAGAGGATGTAGGTGACGAGTTCGACGGCCCGGGCGTCGTGGGCGGCGGTGCGTGCGTCGTCGTAGAGGCGTTGCGCGGTGTGGTAGTCGCCCATGTTGAAGCAGAGCCAGCCGGCGAGTTGGGTGAGTTCGGCGTAGGTGGCGATGGCGCGGTCCCGGTGTGGGCCGTGGGGTGCGGCTTTGGCCTGTTGTTCGGCGACGCGCCGATAGGCCAGGGCGGTGGGCAGGGTGGCGGCAGCACCGAGGACGTCGCCCTGTTTACGCAGGTTGGGCATCATGGCTTCGCAGTGCGCCAAGGTAGCCGGCTCGAACCGTGCGGGATCGCTGAGCGTGGGTGCGGCGGTGGCGCTTTCGGTGAAGCCCGCCAAGTCGGTCAGGGGCGCTGTCGCGGCGACGGCCAGTGCGGCGGTCAGTTTGCCGAGCATGTCCCGTCGGGTCTGGGGGTGGGGTACTCGTTGCATCCACATGGTGATGACCTGCGCCAACTCTGCGAAGTTGACCTCCTCGGGTCGGCGGTACAGGCCGGCGGTTTCCGCTTGTGGCGGGGTGTCCGCGTCGGTGCCGGGGCGTCGACCGAGCAGGTCGCGAAGCAGGATCTCTGCCTCGCTCGGCACCATGATTTCACCTGCGAGGCCGGGTTTCACCCCCTCGGGCGTGACGGGGGTCGATCCGGTGGCGGAGTCGAGGTGGCGGAAGCTCGGCAGGTCGGCCAGGAGGTCGGCGACGCTGCATTCGTAGAGTTCGGCGAGGCGGGCCAGGTTGTCCTGGGAGGGTGAGTAGCCGCCCTTGCCAGGCCAGATCTCCCAGTACGAGAAGCTCTTGAACGACTTGGGTTCGTTGGGCCAGCGCTTGTTCCATTCCTCGGCGGCCTTCGCCTGGCTCCATCCACGAACGACGCGCAAGGCGACGCGGGGGTTGAGTCGGAACCTGTCGCGGAAGACCTCAGCGGTCTCGACCCATGTTCTTCCCGCTGACCGTAGTTCGGCGGCGAGGCGCGTTTGTTGCTGCCGCAGGCTCTCGGGATTCCCGTCGGTCATGTGCGGCCCTTCCCCGTCAGCCGTTCCCATCGATGGTGCTGCCCCACCGTACGCAATTTGGGCCGTCTATGTAACTTCCCCGCGACACGGGGAATTGCGGGGAAGAAACCTCCTAATGATCACAGGTGGCGGTGTCCGTGCCGCGTCAATGATCGTGGACGCAGTTGCCGGGCGACCGCGTTCCTACGCCTTCTTCGCATTGCGAAGGATGTGGACCAGTGATGCCCGGAGGCGTTGTCCGATGCCGGTGTCGAGAGGGGTGGACGTGACGATCCACCGGAGGAAGTGGTTCATGTCCGCGTCTGATCCTGAGCAGTCGTTGGCCTGCATCGTCGCTGATCATGATCGGCCGGCGGCGTACTTCTGGTCGTACATGGTGGATCGGAGTGTGCGGTTCCTGCCGGAGCGGCTTGCGCCGGTGCTCTTCTCGACGTTGGTAGAGGCGATCGCGCACGGGGCTGATCCTGCTGCTTATCGGGCTGGGCTGGTGGTGTTGGGTCGGTTGTACCGGCGGTTCGGTCTGTATCCGTATCACGGGACGGTGATCGCGGCGGCGTTGGTGGACACGGTGCGGCGGTTCGCGGGGGAGTCGTGGGTGCCGGAGACGGCCCGGATGTGGGAGCAGGGCTGCTTCCGGGTGCTGCGTCTGGCCGAACAGTCCGCCGAGATGCTGGGCGATGGCCCGCAGGTGACGTTCGGTGTGGTGGAGTCGGTGGTGTCGGCGTCCGGGTGCGTCGCGGTCGTGACGGTGCGTCCGGTGCGGCGGCTGCACTACCTGCCGGGGGATGCGTTGCCGGTGTGTTCGCCTCGGTTGCCGGGGCGGTGGCGGTGGTTGTCTCCGGCGAACGCGCCGCGTCCGGACGGGACGGTGGAGTTCCACGTCAGTGCTGTTCCCGGTGGTGTCGTCTCGCCCGTGCTGGTGAGGCAGGTGGTGGCGGGGGAGCTGCTGTGGTTGGGGCCGCCGTGTGAGGTGGGCTTGTCGTTGGCGGCCGCTGGTGATGCCGATCTGCTGCTTGTTGCTGCGGGTACGGGGCTTGCGCCGTTGCGGGCGTTGGTGGAGCAGGTTGGGATGTCGCCGGGCGGGCGGCGGGTGACGTTGGTGGTGGGTGTTCGCACGTTGGGGGTTCTGTATGACGCGGCGGTGTTGGACGGGTTGCAGCGGGAGCATGGTGAGTGGTTGACGGTGGTGGTGGTGCTCTCGGGGGACGGTGGTGTCGATCCGGTTGCTCGGGGGAGTTTGCTGGGGTCGGTGCTGCACCACTACGAGCCGGGGCAGGCGGTGTTGGTGTGTGGTCCGCCGGAGTTCGTTCAGGAAGCGCGGACGTGGCTGCCGATCGGCGGTGTCGAGCCTGACGACCTGCATGTGGCGGTGACGTTCCGGGGCGGGTTCGACGTGGATGCGTGGGCGTCGCGGCAACGTCACGCCGACACCGCGGTCGCCGAGGCATCCGAGGGCAGCGGCGCTGACGGTGGGTCGGGGGTGGTGTCGTGACGCGGACGGTGGTGGTGCGTCGCGCCTCGGGCGCGGATCTCGATGCGCTGTCAGTGCTCGTCGCGGAGGCGCTGTCGGTCGGCGTGGTGGGTGGCTGGCTGGTGCCGGATGCCGCCGAACGACCGTTGGTGCTGCGCCGGTATGCGCGGCTGCTGGTGTCGTGGGGGTTGGCGCACGGCCAGGTCGACACGACGGGGGACCGGTCGGTGGTGGCGGTGTGGCGTCGGCGGCGGGAGGCGCCGGTGCCGTCGGCGACGTGGATGTACGACCTGCACCAGGCCCTCGGCCCGTACGCGTCCCGGTTCGCCCTGTGGCACGCCTACCTCGACGCCGTGGTCCCGCACGTCCCCCACGCGCACCTGGCGCACCTCGCCGCCCGGCCCGGCCACGACGACACCGCGCGGACGTTGCTGACCGCCCACCACCGGGTCCTCGACACCGAAGGGCTCCCCGCGTACACAGAGCTGCCCGGTGGTCGTCCCCGGGAGAGCCTGCTGGCCGGGCTGGGATACGAGCCGAGGTCACCGATCCTGTTGGAGCCCGACGGTCCCGCCCTGTGGCGGATGTGGCGACCCGGGCCCAGCCGGTCGTGTGGGGGGCTTCCCCCACGGGCCCGGCTGCGCCGTGGCGTCACCCCGCTGCGCGGCCGGCTCCTCCCGGCACCGCCGCGTTCTCCCTGACCGTCCTCGCTGACCGCGCCCGGTAGGGCGCTATCCCGATCAGCAGCTGGCGGAGGCCGTGCGGCCCGCCAGTCACCCCCGTGCACCCGTTTTCTCGAAGGAGGGCTTACCTCATGTTGACCATTGTCGACCGTCCGCTGGTCATGGTTCCGCCGCGCAGGCGTACGGCGGGCTGGTGGTTGCCGCCCTGGCTGACCCCCACCCGCACCCGCCCCACCACCCCCGCCAGCGCGGACGACGCCGGCACCGAACCCCAGGTGCACCTGTGGGGGTACGCGCTCCGCCGGGAATGGCCCGACGGCACGCACGACCTGTTCGGGTTCACCCCCCGCGCCGACGTGGCGTTGCGGCGACTCGACCGCGACCGCAGCTACTGGCGCACCGGCCCGGTACGACCCACGGCGGTATACCTGGTGCCGGTCCACGCCGCCGACGTCACCACCCACCCGGTCCGCGGCTGCCGCAAGCCGTCCTGCCCGGACGCCCCGCAGCGGGGGAAGCGATGAGCATCCACGAGCAGGTGGCGCTCGCCCGCCGGACGATGACCCCGACCGGCCTGTCGATCTTCGGCGCTGCCGCGTCCGCACCGATGGTGGTCCTCGCCGGTGGCCTGGTCACCACCTACGCCACGACAAGGGTGACCGCACTACCCCTCACCTTCCTCCTGGTCACCGCAGTGGTGGCGGTACTGATGGTCGGCTACACCGCACTCGCCCGGCAGGTCGGTCACCCGGCCGTCTACTACGGCATCCTCGCCCACGGCATCAACCGCAGCTGGGGTGTCGCCGCCGGCCTGGTCGCCCTGGTCGCGTACACGGCGATCCAGACCAGCCTGTACGGCCTGTTCGGGGCGACCCTCGCCGGCCAGCTCGGCGGCACCTGGTGGGTGTGGGCCGGCATCGCCTGGGCCGTCGTCGGCGCGCTCGGGGTACGGGCGATCGCCCTGTCCACCTGGGTCCTCGGCGGGGTCCTCACGGTGTCCCTGCTGATCGTCGGCCTGTTCGTCGCCGCCGGCCTCGGTACACCCGCCGGCGGGACCGTGTCGTGGGAGGGATTCGACGCCTCCGGCCTGGCGGTCGGGGGGATCGGAGGGGCGGTGGCGTTGTGCGTGGCCGCGTTCATGGGTGTCGACGCACCCGGCTCGTTCGTCGAGGAAGCCGTCGACCGCCGGTCTGTCAGCCGCGCCACCATCACCGCGGTCCTGGTCCTGGGCGGCGTGTACGCCGCCGCCGCATGGGCGATGGGCGTCGCCGCAGGCCCCCACACCATCGCCGCCCGCGCCGCCGACCCGTCCTCCGGCCTACCCTTCACGATCCTCGAACCCGCCGGCCACGCGTGGGTGGGCGTCGCCGGGGTGGTGCTGGTGTTCGCGATCGTCACCTCGATGCTGGCGTTCCACAACGTCATCGCCCGCTACGTGTTCGCCATGGCCCGCGAAGGCGTCCTCCCCACCCGTCTCGCCCGCACCGACAGCACGACCCGGATCAGCGCCCCACGCCGCGGCTCCCTCACCCAAACCGCGACGGCAGCACTCGTCGTCGCCGCGTTCGCCGTCACCGGGACGGATCCGGTCACGGTGATGTTCACCTGGCTGTCCACCCTCGGCGCACTCGGCCTGCTCTGCCTCCTCCTCGCCGCCTCCATCGCCGCACTGGCCGCCCCACCCGCCGTGCGAGGTCAACGGCCCGGAATCTGGCAGTGGAAGGTCGCACCCCTGCTGGGGATGCTCGGCGGGTCCGTGGTCCTGGTCGCGATGGTCGGCAACGTCGGCTCCCTCCTCGCAGCCGCACCCGGGTCGCCGTATCCGCTGCTGCTCCCGGCGATCCTCACCGCCACCGCCACCACAGGCGGCATATGGGCCGCACACCTGCGCCGCACCCGACCCGACATCTACGCCGGCATCGGCCACGGCACCCCGAAGACCCACGCCGTTCCCGACGCCCTGCACATCTCCATCTGAACCCCGAGGAACAACCCGACCATGAAGACCTACACCACCCACACACCAGCAGCACCGGGGCACCGCAGCAGTGACCCCCTGGACCCGGCCTGGCGACCCGAACCCCCACGACCGACGCCACCACCGGGCCCCCGCCGCCCAGCAGACCACCAACCCCCACCAGGTCCCCGCCTGATCCAGCCTCCGCCGGACTACCGCATGCCCGACGAACGACCACACCGCCGTGACGTCCCCGTCCACCCGGCCCCACCCCAGCACACCCCGTCACCACCCCCACAGTCTGAAGAGCCCGACAGCAGGGTGTCGACCGACGCCCGGTGGTGGGCCGACCTACGGCAGCAGGTGGTGTTCCGAGGAAAACGGTTGAACACCGGGCACATGTTCGAAGCCGACCAACGCTACGGGCAGCGGGACGCACTCGGCCCACACGGAGTGATGCTGTTCTTCGTCTCCGAAGCCCCCGCCCAACCCCACGGCTACCAACTCCACACCGCCTACCGGCTGTGGCTGGCCTCCCCGGAATCCCAGCACCTACCCCGCCTCCTGGCCGACCTCACCGACGTCGTCGGGGACAGCATCACCCGCGCCGGGGCAACGGGCCGCCCGTGGCACCCGTTGGGGCCGCAGGGCTCGATGGTCAACGGCGGCGACATGACCCTGCCCGAAGGCGCCGTCTACGTCGGTGTCGGGGTGACCACCCTCGACTCCGACCAGGGCCGCTGGCAGCAACTCGCCCGAACCCTACGCCAGCCCGACGACCACCGCCGCCGCTCCGTTTTCGACCTCAAAGGCCAGTGCTTCGTCCTACTCACCGACGGCACCGCCCTGCACATCGACCGCGACCCCCACGCCCCGATCGGCGCCGACGGCGTCCGCAGCACCAAACCCCTCGACCCCGACCGCATCACCTACCACAACCCCCACGAACACCTCACCGACCAAGGCGACACCGTCACCCGTGACACCTGGACGCAGCTCACCCGCCTACACCACACCCTCGCCGGGCACCTTCTCCCGGGACGACCGGCATGACCCACACCCCCACGCCCGCTCGTCTACGCGACCTCGCCGAAGCCGCAGACCTCGGCCGCACCCCGGTCGACATCACCGCCGTCCTGGACCACCTCGTCGCCGAGGCAGACACAGCCGCACCAACGAGCATCGGCTTCCCCGGCGCAGTCGACCTGGACCACCGTGAGGTGATGGCCCGCCTCGGCCACCGCCTGTGGAACAACATCGGCGACCCCACCGACACCGGCGGCACCCCACACACCCGCATCCTCGAACAAGCCGTCATCGCCTGGCTCGCCGACACCCTCCACATGCCCACCGACGACCGATGGGGATACGTCACCACCGGCGGCACCGAAGGCAACCTCTCCGCCCTGCACGCCGCCCGCCGCCGCCTCCCCAACGCCCGCATCTACTACTCCACCACCGCCCACTACTCCATCCCGAAAATCGTCGACATGCTCGGAGCACGCGGCGTAGTGGTCAACGCCGGCGCGGACGGGGAGATGGACTACGACCACCTCGCCGTGCGGGTACGCCGACACCGGCGGTGGCCGGCGATCGTCGTGGCCACCGCCGGCACCACCATGACTGAAGCCGTCGACGACACCACCCGCATCCACACCATCCTCGACGAACATGACGTGCCAGGCCGGCACGTGCACGTCGACGCCGCCCTGTCCGGCATCCCCCTCGCCCTCGACGGGCGACTCCGCCTGGACGACGACAGCGGCATCGGCAGCATCACCGTGTCCGGGCACAAGTTCCTCGGGGTACCGACACCGTGCGGGGTGGTCCTCATCCGCGACAGCCTCCGCCGCGAAGGCGCCCCGGTCACCTACACCGCAACGCTCGACTCCACCGTGACCGGATCACGATGCGGACTGGCCGCCGCCCTGCTCTGGCACGCCATCGCCACCCACGGCCGGGAAGGACACCGATGGCGGGTCAGCGAAGCACGCCGCCTCGCCGCATACACCGTCGACCGGCTCACCGCCGCCGGCTGGCCCGCCTGGCGGCACCCCCATGCCTTCACCGTCGTCCTGCCCACCCCACCCGCCGCAGTGCGGACGAAGTGGTTGCTCGCCACCGACGCGGACATCAGCCACCTCATCTGCATGCCCGGCGTCACCCAGGGCCAGATCGACGCCTTCGTCACCGACCTCACCGACACCACCGCGCCGGCCAGCAGCCCCGACCCGGGTCACCCACACCCGCCGAGGTCGATCCCCCATCCCCGGCGAGCATCTCCACCCGTCGCCGGTATCGGCACTCCCTGACCGCTGCTTGCCACCCCGCCGCTCTGGCTTCGCCGAGCCCCTCGGCTTCCCGCGTCCCGGCTTCCCGACCCCGGCTTTCCGCGTCGCGGCGCACCTGCTCACCGCTGCCCGAACCCTGTCTGCCAATCCCCTTTGCGAGGCGATCACTGTGACCACCGGCTATGTCTTCCACCCCGAATACCTGTGGCACGACACCGGCACCAGCGCCGGCCTGCTACCCGCCGACCCGACCGCCGGGGTGCAGCCCGCCGCGCACATCGAGAACCCGGAGGCGAAACGCCGCACCCACGAACTGATCCACGCCTCCGGGCTCCTGCGTGAGTTGCTGATCATCGAGCCCCGGCGCGCCACCATGACCGAACTGCTCCGCGTGCACACCCCCGCACACGTGCAACACATTCGCGCGCAGAGCGACCTGCGTGGGGGAGGGGACGCCGGGGACGGGTTCTCCCCGGTCGGGCACGGCAGCTACGACATCGCCCGCCTCGCCGCCGGCGGCCTGATCGCCCTCGTCACCGCCGCCGCCGACGGCGACATCACCAACGGGTACGCCCTGACCCGCCCACCCGGACACCACGCCACCGCCGACATCGGTATGGGCTTCTGCCTGTTCAACAGCCTCGCCATCGCCGCCCGCCACGCCCAAACCCTCCACGGCATGACCCGCATCGCGATCGTCGACTGGGACGCCCACCACGGCAACGGCACCCAAACCATCTTCTACCCCGACCCCACCGTCCTGACCATCTCCCTGCACCAGGCCAACTGCTTCCCACCCGACTCTGGATGGACCCACGAAAACGGCATCGCCGACGGCACCGGACACGCCCTCAACGTGCCCCTACCGCCTGGCAGCGGCCACGCCGCCTACCTCCACGCCATGCGGCAGGTCGTCATCCCCGCCCTCGACCGCTTCCGCCCCGACCTGATCCTGCTCGCCAACGGCGTCGACGCCAACGTCTTCGACCCCATGGCCCGACAGATGCTCACCACCACCACCTACCGCGCCATGACCCGCCTGCTCGTCGACGCCGCCGACCGGCTATGCCACGGACGACTCATCGCCGCCCACGAAGGCGGATACAGCCCTTTCTACACCCCCTACTGCACCCTCGCCGTCCTCGAAGGACTCACCGGCACCACCACCCGGGTCGCCGACCCCTACACCACGGTCGTCGCCGGCTACACGGCCGAACCTCTGCGCCCTCACCAGCAGGACGTCATCGACGCCGCCGCCGCACTCGTGCCCCACATCACCACGCCCGCCACCGCGCCCACGCCCTGACCACCGGCCCGGCCTGGTGATCGCTATAGCCGGCCCGCCAACGCCCTGTTTGCTTCCCTGCCCGTTCGTCTTGCCGAGGGACCGACCTTCCTGATGGCCACGCGCCGCACCTACACCTCCGACGTCATCACCAACGCCATACACCAGGTCGAAGCCGCCCGCGCCGCCGGACGACGCGGCCCGATCAGCGCCGTCGCCCGGGAACTCCACCTCGACCGCCGCCTCCTGCAAACCTGGGTCACCAAAGCCCGCACCCACGCCACCGCAACACCACCCACCACACCGCCTACCAGCAGCGACGTCGACCCGGTCCTGCTGCCCGACGGGCTGCTGCACTGCCGGTTCTGCCGACACCCCATGACGGCGGTCTTCACCTGGGCCGGCCTCGTCTACGACTGCCCACCACCCTGCCGCCGACCCGTACTCAACGCGACAGCAGTCGCCAACGCCGTCGGCCTGGTGGTCCTACGGCACGCCGCGCACCTCGTACCCGCCCTCACCCACCCCAGGGCGGCGAGTATCGCCGCCGGCCACGCCCACCGGCTGATCACCCGCATCACCGCCGGCATCCACCCCACCGACCTGCGCATCACCTGGCCCACCACCCGCCCACCCCAACCGGTTCCGCTCGGACACCTCGACCTGGCCCGCAAGCTCACCGGCACCCACCCGCAGCGTGCCCGCACCATCCTGCGGAACATCCTCGCCAGCATCGACCCCACCACCACCGCCACCGAAACTGCTCACGCCGACGCCGCACATCTGCTCGCCCCGCTCCTACAAGGCGAGGCAGCGATCCGCTGGGCCGACTACGCCCACCGCAGCCTCACCCACCTCCACGGCCCCACCCACCCGGACACCCTCGCCGCCGCGCACACCCTCGCCACCGCCCACCGCCAGGCAGGCCACCACCAGCGCGCCTACCAACTCCTGCGGGAACTCGCCGATCACCTGGCCGCCACCGCCGGACCTGACGCGCACCCCACCCTCGCCGTCCGGGCCACCACCGCCCTCGTCCTGCACGACCTGGGCCACCACCACGCCGCCCACACCCTCCTCACCGACACCATCGACCGCCACCGCCACGCCCACCCCGGGCATCCCGCCACCGCCCGCATGACCGAACACCTCGACCGGCTGCGGCACCACCACACCACCCACCCCGACAGCAGCCCAGGAGCAGCAGTGAACCTTCCCACCCCAGTGGCGCAGCCATGACGGCCCCGCACACGGCCGCACACGGCAACGCCGGCGGACACCGACCCGACGCCACCGACCGGCGATCCCTGCCTACGGACGCGTTGCCGCCGCTGCGCGGATATCAACAGGAGGCAGTCGAAGCGATCGTCGAGGGTGCCGCCCGCGACGGCAGGGGACAGGTCATCGCCGCCTGCGGAACCGGAAAGACACTGATCGCCGCACACGCGGCAGTGCGGTGCTGCCCGCAGGGTCTGGTGGTGATCGTGTGCCCGTCGCTGGCGCTGGTCGGTCAGACCCTGCGCGTGTGGCGTCCCCTCGGCGTCCACACGGCGGCGGTGTGCAGCGACGACTCCGTCGCCGACGTCGCCGGCCACACCGACACGATGAACTGCCCGGTGCTGGCCGACACCGACGAGATCACCGCATGGCTACACCACGCCCCGCACGGGCGGATGCGGCTGCTCGCGGTGACCAACAACTCCGCCGACCGCGTCGGCGCCGCACTCCTGGCCGCCGGTATGACCGCCGACCTACTGATCATCGACGAAGCACACCGCACCGCCGGTCTCGTCGGCAAGACGTTCGCCCGCGTCCACGACGACACCCGCCTCCCGGCGAGGGCACGGGTGAACATGACCGCGACACCCCGCATCATCACCGCCCGCCGCAGCAAGGGACAGTCACACGAGGTGCTGTCGATGGACGACCCGAGCGTGTTCGGACCCGTGTGGCACCGATACCCGTTCGGCCAGGCCATCACCGACGGCTGGCTCGACGACTTCCGCATCGTCGTCGTCGGCGTCCAAACCCACGACGCCCTACGGGTCCTCCAGAGCACCGACGACGATCGGGTCACCGCCATCGGCGACGCCCCACTCCGCACCGCCGTCGTACAGACCGCCCTGCTGCGCGCCGCCGCCGAGTTCGGACTACGCCGGGTACTCGCCTTCACCCCCCGCGTGGCCGACAGCAAGGAATTCGCCTCCACACTCGCACGGACCGCCTCCCGCCTCCCCACCACACAACAGCCCAAGGGCCGGCTCACCACCGGCCACGTCGACGGCCGACAGAACCTGCGGCAACGACAGATCCACCTCGACCGCCTCGCCGAACCCCCCGACGACGGATGGACCGTCATCTCCTCCGCCCGCGCCCTCACCGAAGGCATCGACGTCCCCGCCGTCGACGCCGTCGTCCTCACCCGACCCATGCGCTCCACCGTCCAGGTCGTCCAAACCGTCGGACGAGCCCTACGCCGCAACCCCCACGGCAGCGGCATCGCCACCATCCTCGTTCCCCTGCTGCTGCCCGACGACCCCACCCGGCTACCGCATGCCGACGACGAGTGGATGGCCGCCCTGCAGGTGCTGTGGGCGATGCGCGCCCACGACGACACCCTCGCCGCCGACCTCGACACCCGCCGCCGCCACGCCCGCACCAGCACCGGCAGCCGACAACCACAACTCCCCGAACGGGTCCTCCTACGCATGCCCGACGGGTACCTCACCGACACCCTCCTGCGGGACATCACCATCCGCATCCTCGACCACGCCACCATCGGCAGGGCACCCACCCACCCCACCGAAAGCTGGACAGCCGGCATCACCGCCGCCCGCGCCTACCAACACCGCGAAGGCCACCTGGACGTGCCTCGCTACCACCGGGAAGACGACATCGACCTCGGTGGTTTCATCCACAACTGCCGAGGCCGCTACCGGCGCGGCGAGCTGACCCCCGACCAGGTCCTCGCCCTGGAACAGTGCGGCATCACCTGGCGGGTCTTCGACGCCCGCTGGCAACGACACCTCGCCGCGTTCACCGCCTTCCACACCCGGGAGGGACACCTGCGGGTATCCCGCCACCACCGCGAAGGCGACATCAACCTCGGAATCATCGCCCACAACCTGCGCCACCAACGCAAACGCGACCTCGTCCCCCGCGACCGCATCGACGCCCTCGACGCCCTGGGCTTCCCCTGGACGCACTCCGTAAGCAGGAACAAGCCGGTGACACCTCCAGCATCACCGGTCACCACCCGAGACACCGCACCCGGGAGCACCCGATGAGCGTGGACCTGAACCTGTCCCTGTTCAACTTCGAAGCCGGCGGACTCCAACCCGACGGCACCTACAACTTCGTCCCCCTGGCCCACGCCTTCCTCGACGGACCCCACCCCGACCTGCTGATGCTCTGCGAGGCGAAGTTCTGGAACGCCCGGGGCAGACGACCACTACACACCGCCATGGCACACCTCACCGACGTCACCGGCCGCCCCTACGTCGGCGAACTACACACCGGAGCACTCGCTACCGCAGTCATCTACGACCCCCGCGTCCTCCGCCTCGACGCCGCAGAAGAACCCGACTTCCCCGACAAACGCAACCTCACCCGGTTCAGCCTCCGCACCGACCCCACCTACCGCCTCCACGTCTACACCGAACACTGGCCCTACGCCGACGGAGAACAACGCCTGGCCCGCGCCCGCCTCCTCGCCACCTCCGGCACCAGCCCCACCCCCACCCTGATCGCCGGCGACCTCAACTCCACCAGCTCCGGCCCCCACCTACCGACACGCGACTGGACCACCGTCCCCGCCAGCACCCGCGACCACAAAGCCCGCCACCACAACGGAACCTGGCAGGCCGACACCCGCGCCATCGACCGACTCATCGGCACCTGGAACACCACCACCAGCCAGCGCGTCAACAGCGCCGGCTTCCACCACCTCGCTGAACTCGACCCCCAGGCCCCCACCCCGCTGCCACCCACCGTCAACGGCCCCCACGGCCTACACATCGACTACATCCTCGCCAACCACGCCCTCCTCGACACCGCCGACGTCGTACCCGGCACCTACCAAGTCCACATCCCACCCGACAACAACCCCACCACCTGGCCCTCCGACCACCGCCGCATCAGCTGCACCCTGCGCATACACGCCATCTCGCAGCACAACACGCGGGAGCAGGCATGACTAACATCCCGCACGCGGCAGGGGTGGGATGCTGCACCCCAGCTGCAGACGGCAGATCGAGGGAGCCTGAGCAGCGGGTCACGCCCACGGCGCGATCAGTTCGGCGGGCCTCCACGACGTGCGCCTGCCCACCCCCGTGGCCTGCCGGCCCAGCCGGGATGGCCGCTGGAAGGAGGCCGCACCGGGCGGGCGCACCGCCGCTCGACCTCGCGACACACCGACTGACCTGGACTACCTCCAGGACCAGGCTGGCCGCAAGATGGATGGGGTGACGATGAATCTGTCCACCAGCAGCGCCCAACCCAGCCTCTTCGACGAAGATGACGCCTCAGTCGATGTCCGTGAGCCGGTGCTGATGTCGCTCAACCCGATCTACTTCGACCTGATCTGGGCCGGCGAGAAGCGCCACGAGTTCCGACGCCGCTTCTTGACCGGCCAGTCGGTGCGCTGGTACGTCTACCTCACCGCCCCGGTGTCCCGCCTTGGCGCGGTGATCGACCTCGGGCCCGCCGTGGTGGACACACCGCAGCGGATCGCCGACATCGCCGAGCAGGCCCGCGCCGGCAACGGCGCTTCGGTGTTCGAGTATGTGCAGGACCTGCCACAAGCGTTCGCGAGCCCCATCCAGCGGGTCGTCCAGTACCCGGGGATGCCGCTGGACCAGCTCAAGGTCGAACTCGGCTCGTTCCATCCCCCTCAGGGCTACACCCGGCTGCGCAACCATCCCGATCTGCTGAGCATCTGCGACAAGGTCACGGTCGACTCGCCGACCCGCGAGATGACCGTGCACGGTCACTAGCGGCACCTCGGCCGCGACGACTGGGAGGTCGAAGTCATCATTCGTCGTCAGGCAACCCCCAAGGAGCCGTCCCCCCTGCGCCGTGCCCGCCTCGCGCGAGGGTGGACGCTGGAGAAGGTCGTCGAAGCGTTCGATCAACGCACCACCGGTGGGCATTCCGGTGTTACCCCGACCATGGTCAGCGGCTGGGAGTTGGGCCGGCACACCACCAGCCACGCTCACCGCAAGACGCTGTGCGCCATCTACGGCAAGAGCGTCGATGAGCTGTTCACCCACCAGGACAACCACCTGGGCGACCATGGCGACGGGCCACAACTGCTGGCCCGGTATGTCGACCTGAACGAGGCGATGCTGACCGTTGTGGCGCAGGCCCGTGAATGCCTCATCGTCACCGGCTCACGGTCACGTAGCACCGGCTACCTGCAAGCGATCGAAGCGGCCCTCGCGGCGACCTGCTCATCTCTGCCGCCCGCCACGGGGCCAACATCGATGCCATCGCTGAAAAGTACTCAGTCACCGTAGAGATGGCCCGGTTCCGGTACAACACGACTGGCGTTGCCAAGCAGTTCGCGACGGGTCGTTCACGCTGATGCGGTACGCGCAGCCGCGCCCCGGGAAGCGGCGTCCGGAACCGATGGGTCTGCTGCACCGATAGGTGACATCTAAGGCTGGTCAGCCCGTTGGTGCGGGTGCCGGCATCGAGGTCGGCCTGCTTGACCCAGTCACGCACCGCGGTCTCGGTCAGGTCGAAATCTTGGCTGACGATGGTGGCGATCCGCCCGCTCTACAAGCTGCTCTGCATCGAAGGGATGGGTGCCATAGGCGTGGGAGGGGTATGGAGCTCCATGTACTGGATGCGGGAAGGTAACGTCGGTCGACGCTTCGACGTAGTCCGCGATGAAGTTCGCGAGCCGGTGCCCTGAGCGTCGCATCATGCGCCGCGCCGTGCAGTCTGAGTGCGGAGAGCCACCACCGGATCGATCGTTGCATCGCTACTGGAGCGACAGGGGCAGTGCAGTGAGCCATTTTCATCCTGGGTAGCTGTCGCTTCGACGTGGTGCAGGACGAGGACGGCCAGGGGATCAGCAGGGGATCACGGGCTCGGGGTCGCGTCGTAGGCGGCGCGATCTTGAACTGGGCCGGTGAGCAGTGGGCTGCTACTGCGGCGCGCAGCGCCGGGGCGCGACGGTGTGGGTGCTGTCCTACGGGCACGGTCGGCAGGGCGGCGAGTGCGAGTCGAAGACGGAGGCGGAAATCGCCGACGTGCGCACGGGCGGCGGCGGGCCAATTCGGCTCGTTAAGAAGGGAGGAAGTCAACGCCCGTTGGGATAGGAGGCATGCCGTCCGGATAGACGAAGCCCTTGACCTGCTCATACCCTCCCATGAGCCTGCCGCGCGGCTGTGGGAGATCGATGCCGGAAAGCGGATCGTCGTCAGGGTGATGGAATAGGGCCTTGTGTGCCTGGCCGGCGATCAACCAGTTGTAAACGTTGGCCATTGCTGTAGTCCCGGCTAGTTGCTCGTCGGCTGCCTTCGGCGCTTCCATCCAGAGTGCAGCGCGGCGGTCGAGCGGCACGAGGATGGCACCGGCTGTCCGCAGCCCCACGCCGGACCACTGTGGTCGATCGGGATTGGCCACCAGGACAACCGGATGATCACTCGTAGCGAGGGCCTTGCGTTTCCAGTGGATTAGGGTCCAGCCTCGCTCATAGAACGTGTACGCAGCAGTGGGCATCAGTTCCAGCATCGTCTTGATGTGGGAGTTCGGATGGGGCGCGACTGCGTAGGAGTCAAAGTCACTGACCTCCGTCCAGAGCTCCTCGACCTCTGCCTCGGTAGGCTCCCGGTTGAGGCTCTTGCGCAGCATGCTGCGGAGCTGGGGTTTGCCGCCAGCGCCCATCTGCAGCTTGAACAGCATGTCGGCGAGTTCCGCACCGGATTGCCGCTGAACGGTGGTGCGGAGAATCTGGAAGGCCGCCCAACCAGCGATGGCGAGCCGCGCGTCGTCCGGGATTGGCCACACCTGGCGGTCGACGACCGTGCGAAACGCATCTGCGGCCTCGGTCTCGACGTCGCCGAGCAGCTGCTCCACCCGGTCGCTGCGGCTTCCGTCCTTCTCCTCAATGAGGTAGAAGTCTTTAGCCACCGTAGCATCCGTGACAGAAACAGAGTGGCGGACGTCGCCGGGGAGCACGATGCGCCTGAGTAGCCCTCGCTGGTCAGCGAATCGTTGAAGGTAGAACCGCGGCACGATGTGATGCCGGCGCCGCAACTTGTCTTTGCCCGCCACGCCTTCAAGGCTACGGCAGCTGGCCAGCGATTTCGGAGCGCCGAGGTGGGGGTGCCTGCTGTGCGACATGCAACGCAGCGGCGGGCGGTGCTGTGGGCTGTACCGCCGATGCTGGCTACGGACCGGTCGGGGATGAGATCCTACCGTGCTGAGGAGCCCATGGTGGACTTTCAGATCCCTCCGAGCCTGGACGGGCTCGATCTCGACGCGCTGACCTAACTGGAGAGCCAGGCCGTCGCGGCGTTCGAGGCCCTGCGCGGCGGACCCGGCCATGGAGGCCGATGGTCTCGCCCGTCTGCGGGAGCTGGCCGCGATCATACAGTCAGTGTGTACCTAGCAGGCGCGAATCGAGCAGGCGGCTGAGTAGGTCGCCTCCGAGCTGGACGACCTGACCGCGACGGTGCACGGCGCTCCGGAGGGCGGCGACGATGATGAGGGCGGCGGCGAAGCCGTGGAGGAGCCGGCGCAGCAGCCGACGCCGGTCGTCGCGTCCTTGGCCCGCCGACAGCCGAAGCCGAAGGTGACCAGCACCTGGCTCGGGTTCTGCCCTTCCTGCCATCAACTCGTTGCAACCTGGCAAGGGCACAACTACCGGGCCTCGCCAGCCTTGGCTCGCCTGGTGGTCAACCAGCTGCGTACGACCTCCACCCGCTTCCCGTCCGGGTCGTAGCCCCAGGCCCGCGTTGGTAGGTTGTAGGCGTCACTGTCCGTGTGGTGGCAGAACCAAAGGATCTCACCGCACTCGCCGGCGGCATCGCCGATGACCGAGTCCTGGCAGGTCGCGAGGATCGTGACGTCCTGACGTGCCGCCACCGTGTTCAGCTCGTGGAGAACGTCGCGCCGGTTGACGTCTCCGAGGCTGTTGCCGAGTTCGTCCAGGACGAGCACCCGGCCCCGGGAACCTTCGGCGGCGAGCAGGGCGGCCAGGACCAGCTCGATGGCGAACACCTTCACCTGGGCTCCGTTGGCGACCTCGCGGTACGAAACCATTCCGCCCTGCGGCGAACGCTTCCAGCGCGGTACGACCTCCCACTTCCACGGGCTCGTGGCTGTAGCCGGCCGGGCTTCGTTCACCCGGAGCTCGGCGCCCCACAGGCCGCGCGCCTTGTTCAGCTCGTTCAGCTTGGTTCCAATTTTGTCGAGGGCGGCCTCGACGCGGCTGCTGATCATGTCCTGCAGGCTGTGCAGGTCCCGCTCGATCAGGCCCGTCTCGTGTTCGAGGGCGCCGAGGCGTTCTGCTCGCTCGCCCTGGGCGCGCAGAATCCTGGCCTCAAGGATCTGGTCGTGCTCGGCCCGCGAGTCGAGCAGGTCCCGTAAGGGCCGGGCGATGGTGGTGAAGTCGGTGTCATCCCCGCCCACCCCGGGATCCTTGTCGATGAGCCTCTGCCGTCGTTGCTGGGCCTCGGCGAGCTCGGGAGGCAGCAGCTCGCTCGTCCTCCCGTAGGCGTCCAAGGCGTCCTTCAGCTTCTCCGCGGCTCTGTGGCGTAGGCTCCGCGGTTGGAGGCGGCGGATGTCCTCCCCCTGCGCGGCGAGCAGTTCGGCGGCGGCAGCAGGGGTGTCACCCCACCCAGCTACCCAGTAATCGAGCCTCAACCGGTCCCGCTCGATGACAAGATTGTTGCATTTCTCTGCCGCGTTGTCGCGCTTTCCGCGGAGCTGGGTCACGAGGGCGTTGGCTAGGCCGATCTGTTGTTGATGAGTGCGGACGGCGGTATCGGCGGCGACCATCGCGTTGAGGGTGCGGTCCAGTTCTTCGGCCAGGCCGGCGAGCTCGAGCGCCATAGCGTCGAGCTTCTCCTCGAGGGCCCGCTTTTGTTCTTCTACTTTGCCGAGCTCAACGATTGCTTCGGCCACGGACAGAGCTTCCTCTGCCGCCTGGAGCTCAAGATCAGTGATTCCGAGGTGGGTCGCGGCCGCCTCCATCGTGACCCTAGCCAACCCGAGGGCGGCCTCCGCCGCTGCGATGCGAGCTGCCCTTCCCGAGATGGGGGCAGGGAACCCGCCAACCGTCGTCCCGTGCAGCTCCTGGTCGTAGGCACGGTCCGGGTCGCTGCGGTATTCGGTCCGGCCGGCGATGCGTTTGAGTAAGGCATCTACGGGGAGGTCCGACGTGATGCCGGTCGGTAGGCTAGCGGGCGGTGTGCTCAGCGAGGCGTCCGCCTTTAGCAGTATCGCCCCGGCGACCTCCGAGAGTGCCTGTAGCGCTGCGTTCTCATGCTCTGGCCCGACGACCACTGCGGAGTGGTAGGGCCACAGCCGTGGTTCCCAAGCCGGGCGAGCGGCCTCGTCCAAGTCGATGCCATCGAGCAGGGACACGGCAGGCACCCCCGCGCTCTCAAGCGCGGCGAGCGACTCGGCTGCAGGTCCACCCTGCCCCGCCCGGGCCGCGATCAGTTCCCTCTCCGCCTGATCGTGGCGCTCCTTTGCTTGGTGATAGAGGAATTTGTGCTTAAGGACAGAGCGCTCCGCCTTCTCTACCGCATCCCGTGCTTCGGGAAGCTCGAGGATCGGGACCCGGCTGCGGAACGGGACGAGTTCGTTTCGTCTCTCTACAGCCTTGCTGAGCTTGTCCTTTAGAAGGAACTCGTTGTTGGTGGCCGTCCTGTGATTCCTGTCCGCCCGTTCGTGTGCATCGCGGGCCCCGGCGAGTTCGGCATTCAGATCCTTGCGCTTTAGCATAGAATCCAGTTGGGATTGTGCATGGTCGAGGTATTGTTGATTATCGGCGACTTCTGCCTCGAGCCGCCCGATCTGTTCCCGAAATAGATCGTCTCTTTCTTGGGCACCCAGCAACCCCCTCGCGAAATGCAGCTGCCAGAGCGACTCGCCCTGCTCAAGATATTTCCGCGATCTGTCACGGCTGCCGACGGCGTCAAGGTCGGTCTGTTCCCGGATGCGGTCCTTCTCGTCTTCGGCCTGCTTGGCGCGGAGCGTCTCCTGCTGGTCGGCGAGCTTGCCACGCTGAACCAGCTCGGTCTCGAGGAGTCCCTGCCGGCCGGTCAGCTCGATGAGGGCGGTGCCGAGCTGCTCGGGGGTCATCTCCGTCATCTGCTGCGACAGCAGAGAGGGTGCGGTGGGTCGCATCGGCGTGTCCAGATAGGCCATGCAGCGGGGTGCCTCGCCGTACAGCTCGGCGGCGAAGTTGCGAGGCCCCAGTTCCTGGGCGCGGGGCAGGCCGTTCCAGAGCGTCTCCGCTTCGTCGTCCCGGGCCTGAGGAGTGTCGGCGACGGTGACGTGCAATCCGTACGTCCATCGAACCTTGAGGTACGGCGGTGCCGAGGCAATCCGTATCCACACGGTCACTACGGTCGTCTCAGCGTCACCGGGCTCGCCGAACACCCCGATGATGAAGCCTCGGTCGGCCGGTGCCCAGCGGTGCTCGGGATCCAGGCCTGCGGACTCCGGCTTGAATAGCAGATTCGCCGCGTACTGGGCCCCGTTGCCTTCTAACCGCCACTGAGCCTCGCCGAGCAGGAGTGAGACCGCAGCGAGGAACGAGGTCTTCCCGGAGCCGTTCGAGTCCCCCTTCGGCCCGATTCCTGAAACGGCGACGAACGATCCCGGAACCAACGGCACTGGATGCGTGGTCAGCCTCGCGATGTCGAACGTCTGCACCGCCGTCAGATGCCGGTCGCCGATGACGCCACGCACGGCCCGGGAAGTTCCGGCCTGGGCCTCGGGCATGAAGGCGAACCCGTCCTGAGTCATGAAGATTCCTTCGCGCGATCGCGGCGTCTCTGGATGACCTCTGCCATGATTCCGTGTGGCTCGGCGAGCAGGATCAGGTTCTCCCATAGTCGCTCGGTGACGGCGGGGGTGAGCCGATGGAACTGCGGACCCGGTACGACGGTCCTACGCGGACCCCATGCCAAGATCCCCGCGTCCCGCAGCCGCTGCAATGCGGCGCCGATCTTGCTATCCGGTATCTGTGATTTGACGAGCCGGCTTCGCGGCACCGGCTCCGCGTCCGTCCACGATTGGGAACGGAGGCGTCCGGCCGCGCGGGGGATCGCGATGCCGTGCAGGATCACGAGCGTGAGGACGGCCTGTTCCTCCTGACGCAGCAGTCCGACGCCTGCAAGCGCCAGTCGTTCGGTCATGGTGTCGGCGTAGCCGGACAAGAAGCTTTGCCTCGTTCGTATCAGGATTCGGCCTTGCTCGGCCAGGCAGCGCTCCAGGACGGCGCGGAGCGTCGGATCCATGAGGGCGCGGAACGCCGAGGCGGGGACGGGCGCTTCCGCGGTCTCCACTGCGGTGAGGGCCGCTCGTACCTCGGCTTGTCGGCTCTCGGGAAGGTCGTTCAGCTGGGCCTCGGTCATGACGTTCCGCTGGCCTCCTCGGGCGGTGGTAGCGGCAGCTGGTCGTAGACGGCGCGGAGGGCGTTCGTCTCGGTCTCCGACCACAGAGCGACCATAGGGCCGAGCCGGACGTGGCGGCAGTCAGGTCCGGTCGGCTCCAGCAGGCCGCAGTCGTAGAGCCTGCGCAACGCGCCCTTGTGATGCCGCTCGCCCGGGACGCCGCCGTCGGCCGCGCTGGCGGTGAGGGGGCCGAGGGCCGCGACAGCGGCAAGAACCTCGGTCTCCTTCGCAGCCGTTCCGGGGTAGAGGGACTCGGAGCGGTCGGGCCAGCAAGCTCGCACTGCTGCGGCGAAGACGAGGAGGAGCGTCCGGCTCGGAGCCGTGCGGCTGACGCCGCTCTCGCCCCCGGCAATCGGCTCCGCGCCCGCGACCCAGCCGAGGGCAAGTCGCCCGTTCCTGGCGTGGCCAGTGACATCCACCAGGCGTCGCCCTCCCCGGGCAGCGGCTGCTCGCCAGGCCCGGAGGACCTCCGGGTCTGCGGGAACGGGAAGGGTCGAGGAGGCTCGGAGCCGCGCGAGCGCGAACGCCGGATCATCCTGGTCGGCCATCGTGTTCCCGCGTCGTCTCGAATCCGGGAGGTAGCCGGTGGACCGTCACCGGGCTGAGATAGCTGACGGCGGCCTCGGCATCCACTATGAGCTCGTCGCTGATCTCTACCCGGTAGGGAAGCGTGGGATCGCTGTGCGCGCCGAGCACGCTCACCAGCAGATGCGCCGCCCCGGGCCAGCCTGCGGCCAGCATGCGACCAGTGAGATCGGCTTCTTCTGCCCCCTGTAGCAGCACCTTCACGTGCCGTTCGCGGCGTTGCCGGGCCTCCTCCGTGCGCTGCTCGACCTTCGCCAACGGGTCGTCGTCCGGTCGTGGATCCAGCGGCTGCTGAGGCCGGCGCCGGGTGACTGGGTGGGGCCGGAAGTCCGCGACGCCCTGCGCGACGATCGCCGGACCAAGCCAGGGCGCCGGCGGATCGAACACCGTCGTGGCGAATACCTGGGCCAGCCTCTCGGTGTTGGCCGTCAGGGCGGCCTCGAGGTATTGCTCTGGGGTGAGCAACGAGAAGTCCTGCGCCGCCGCGCTCTCGTCGAGTAGTCGTCCTACGAACTGCTCACGTGCGCCGACGTACCGCTGGGTTTCTACCACGAGCCGGAAGGCCACGTTGTCGAGATCCAGGAAGGTCGTCCGAACCTGGTCGTGAAGCTGCGCCACGTCGTTCATCAGCGTGGCATGACTATGGTGGGCGCGCTCGGCCATCAGCTCCGACAACGGGCTCGACTGGACAAGCCGCAGCAGGTGATCAGAGGCGATCGTTATCATGCGCCGAGCCTGGACGAGGCTCGCCAGCACCTGCTCACGGCTGGCTTCACCCGCGGACAACGCCTTGCGGGTGCGGTCCAGCAAGGTGAGTAATTCGTCGACGCCACCACGTTCTTCCAGGCGCTCGAACACGAGGAGCCCAGCGGCGCTGGTCGGGTTGAACACGTACCTCTGCTGATTGCTCTTCTCGAAGCGGGGGAGCAGCATACCCATGCGGCAAAACAGGCCGAACCTGCTGTCGAACTCCGCCTCGGTGCAGACGCCACGGCAGGCCGCGGCGAGCTGAGCTCGGCTCAGCCCTCCGCGGGCGTCCAGATCCCCAAAGGCGTTGTAGACGGCCTCAGCAACGGCAAGCGTCGCGCGATTCTGCACGACCGCCCCGGCATCCGCAGCCAGCGGCGCGATCAGTGCTTCCGCGCGCCGAATGAAGGCGTCCCGGGCGGGTAGGGCGGAAACGTCAAACAGCGTGGGTTCCGCTCGGCTGTCGGTGCTCATGCCACTTCGCAGCCGGTCAGGGGTTCGTCGAAATCAGTGGCCGGCATGGACGCCCGTTCGTTCGGCCAGTGTCCGGCTCAGGGAGGGCAGCACCACATTGTGCAGAGTCTGCTGCTCAACCGCCTTCCCGGTCTGCGTGATCCGGTCAGCTACGGCCCGTAACGGCTCGGGCAGGTCTTTTCTGATACGCGCAGCAAGGCGCATATCGTCCTCCGTAGCTTTGGCCTCCTCGGCCGCTTTGCTGCGCTGACGCGGGCGGCCTGACTCGAGCAGTTCCAGATCCATGCCGACCGGTACAGCGTCCCGGCCGAGGCGTCGGGTAAGCATCGTAAAGATCTCTAAGCCAGCCGCATCAAGATCCATCCAGGCGGCTACCGGCACAGGCGGCAGCACGGCGATGAGGTCGATGGTGTTGACAATGGCCTTGCCCTGGCCCCAAATGCACAGCCAGAACTCGGTCACATCGTCGAGCTTGCAGACCTCCTGAAAGGTTTCCGCGTTCTCTACGAGCAGGATTCCTCGGGCGGAGAAGTCGATGTCCCCGACGATCCGGACCCCCTCGGAGGGAAGGCCGATCCAGGGCACACCACGCATGGCGTCGGCTACGACGCTCCCGTTGCGCCAAACGAGCGGACCACGCACCCTGATCGCGATGTCGGACCTGTTGACCGCTAGCGAGAATTCCCGGCCGACGAGCTGGCTGAAGACGATCGACCGGGCGGCCGACCAGGTGATGTGGGTGTCGCCCCAGGCCAGGCCGGCAAGCTCAGCCGCACCGGGGGTCCGGTCCATGCCCGCCCAACAGCAAGCTGCCCGGAGCGCGGCTTCGTAGGTCGCCCAGCTCTTTGCTCCGGAAACCGTTTCGGGAGGTGGGGCGAGCGGGGAGCCGGCAGGCACTGTGGCCAGTGCGGCCCGTTCGGCGGCAAGGGTCGGCGGTGTCAGGCCATCGAGCAGTCCCAGAAGCTCGCGGCGGACGTCGTCGGGATCCCGCTGCGGCCGGAGGTCCGCGATCTCGTCCACCGCCTGCTCGGACCAAGCGGTGGACAACGACCAGCCGTCCGGTGTGCGGATCGTCAGCTCGTCGGGATCGACACCGCAGCGAAGAGTAATCCCGCCGGCACGGACCAGGGAGAGAGCTACCGCATCGGCGCGGTCGCCGAACCGCTTCACCACCGAGGGCCATTGCCGGCGCCCCGCCGATAGGATCCAGATGAGGTCGGCGGTCGCCAGATTCGGTGGCGGCTCGAACAGGGGGACAGGGTCGGCCGCCACCAGGTCCACGTGCGACACCTTGACCCGTCCGCGGCGATCCTTGGGTATCTTGGCTTCGCCATTGCGGCGAACAGGGACGGTGACCGCTTCACAGCCGCTCGGCAGCCCTCTCAGCGGAATCCGTGTCCGCCCGCCCAGCTCACCGAGCAGGGGCTCGTAATGTTCACGCATAGATTGAAAACGTAGTCTCGCTGTTGGTGTGGTCCCGGCCTGTCATGGAGCTCTCGCCCACCGCTTCATCACCCGACCCTCGTCGGCGCGCCCGCCCCCAGTGCGGCCGCAACGCCGCGACAATCTTGGCACAACTAGCTACGGAGAGTTCACCAGCTTTGGCGAGTGACCGATTTCGGACTCAGGCCGGTGGTTCGGCGGGCACAGGGGCAGGACCGTGCGGCTGCGGTCCGGGCGGGGGTGGTTAATACTCCAGCCGCAGTTGCCTCATCTGGAGTTTGGGCAGCTCATTGGCGTGATCGATGTCGGGGTTGAGCCCATCACGTAGCTGCTTGTGTCGATGCTATTCGGTCGGTGGTTCCGTGATCGCACTGTCTGTCTGTTGTGGCCAGTCGCCGTGGGGGCAGGCTCTCGGGCTTGTGCTGATCGATGAGATTGTGGGCTGGCGGGCGGGTCTGGATGATCTGTTGGCGCGGTTCGCGCACCGGTTCGGGCGGGCGGAGCCGCGCCGGCAGGCGCTGACCTACCTGGTCGGGTTGCTGTCACCCCTGGCCAGCAAGAACGGCTGGACCCTGGCCGAGGCTGCCGGCGACGCGACGCCGGATCGGATGCAGCGGCTGCTCAACCGGTCGGCGTGGGACCCGGAGTCGGTCCGCGATGACCTGTTCGCCTACCTGTCCGAGCACCTCGGCGATGACGACGGGGTGCTGATCGTCGACGAGACCGGGTTCCTGAAGAAGGGAATCAAGTCGGCCGGGGTGCAGCGCCAGTACTCGGGCACGGCTGGACGAACGGAGAACTGCCAGCTCGGGGTGTTCCTCGCCTACACCAGCCCAGCCGGGCGCACGCTGATCGACCGGGAGTTGTATCTGCCCCGTGGTTGGTGCGACGACCCCGCCCGCCGCGCCGAAGCCGGCATCGCGGCCAGCGTCGGGTTTGCCACCAAACCCGCGCTTGGCCTGCGAATGCTTGAACGCGCCATCACCGCCGGCCTACAGGCGAGGTGGGTCACCGCGGACGAGGCCTACGGACAGGACTCCAAGTTCCGCACGTGGCTGCAGCAGCACCGGATGGGCTACGTGCTCGCCGTGCCCCGCAACCAGCGGGTCCCGACCACGGTGGGCAGCTCCCGCCCGGACGTCCTCGCCGCGAACGCGCCGGCCCTGGCGTGGAAGCGGCGCAGTTGCGGCGACGGCGCCAAGGGACCGCGACTCTATGACTGGGCCGTGGCCTCCCTGCCCGGTACGGGCGACGGATCCGGCCACTGGCTGCTGATCCGACGCAGCATCACCAACCCCACCGATCTGCAGGCACCCAAGACGAGCAGCTGATCCGCATCGCCGGGACCCGTTGGGCGATCGAGGAGTGCTTCCAGACCGCCAAGACCGAGATCGGCCTCGACCACTACCAGGTGCGTCGGTACGACGCCTGGTACCGGCACATAACTCTCGTTCTGTGCGCCCATGCCTACCTCACCGTCACCGCCGCCCACGCTAGAAAGGGGGCACCGAACCCGATGACGGCCTCATCCCCCTCACCCTCGGCGAGGTCCGCCGTCTCCTGGCACACCTGATCACCACCACCCGCCCCTTCGACCACATCCATCGATGGTCACGATGGCGACGACGACACCAGTACCGCGCCAAACTGGCCCACTACCAGCGAAGACACTGACTTCACCAGGTGCGGCTGGAGTACTAGCCCACAAGCCAGAGGTGCAACCGGTGCCGCGGGTGTGGTCCGGGCGGGGCCGCCCACCCACCCGCACCGAACCGCGCTACCCCAAGACGGCGGTCAGCCTGGTCGAACACATCCGCGCCGCCGGCCGCCAGGCTGCGGAGACGATCACCTGGCGGGAAGGCTCGAAAGGCACGATGAGCTCCCAGTTCATCTTCCTGCGGGTACGCCCGGCCGGGCACCGCGTCGCCCGTGACACCGACGGCACCCTGCCCGAGCGGTGGCTGATCGCCCAGTGGCCGCATGACGAGGCCGAGCCGGTCAAGTACTGGCTGTCCAGCCTGCCAGCCACCACCAGTCACGCCCGTCTTGTCCGCTACGGCAAGATCCGCTGGCGCATCGAACACGACTACCGAGAACTGAAGACCGGCCTCGGCCTGGACCACTTCGAGGGCCGCTCCTGGACCGGCTGGCACCGCCACGTCACCCTGGTCACCGCCGCGCATCTGTTCATCACCGAACTGCGTCTGGACCCAAAAGCGGATGCGCCGGCCTGACCCTCTACGCGGTCATCCGCGAGCTGCAACGACTCCTCGCAACCTGGACCGGCGCCTGCATCACCTGCCACCAATCCGTGAAACCGTTACACCGCAACAAACGCCACCGAACCTAACAAAGCACTACTAGTCGCATCCGTAACGGCCTGGCGACAGCTCGTATACGCATTGAATGTTCTGTGCGCGCAGGAGGGCCAGCAGGTCGTCCCCCGGTTGAGCCGGCAGGAGGACGGCACGCTCAGGCAGGCCGGGAATGTGTCGGCTGTAGTCCAGTAGTTGCCCGACCGCCATACGAATAGCGTCGCGGGTAACGACTCCCTTCGCCTCGTACAACACACCGGCAGTCTGATCGAACAGGTCGGTGTAGAGGTCGTACGGCTCGCCGGGCGGCCTAATGCGGTACCGCGCGCAGGTGTGTCCCAAGGCCTCGAGGTGCTCCTGGTAGCGGGCCATGAGGTCGGCCTCCCGCTTGACGGCCACGGCACTTTCCGAGCTGGGAAGCGAGTACGTACTTCTGCCGATCTTCTCGATCGGTACCGCCTCCGCGCTTCCGGCAGGTGTGACGGCCGCGGAAACCGGGACAGGTTCGGCTGTTAAACCGGCCGGTGAAGCACGCAGGGCGGCGAGGTGGGACCACCAGAGCCGTTCGAGTTGCTCATCGGACGGTGGGTACAGACGCTGCCCCGACCCGAGAACATGATTCCAGTGGTGTGTCGGCACGCCTGCCAGCAGCTTCTCGACCGACAGGCGGTCCTCCACCGGCAGCACGGTGTCCCAGCGCAGGGTGATGTACCACGCCTGGCGGGTCGGAGCCTCCCAGTGGGCGTCGGCGAAGACACTGCTCCCGGTCACGGCTCCGCTTGCGACGATGCCGCGCTCCCGGTTCTGCCGGAACAGGAAGACTCGGTCCCCGCGACCCAGCCCACCCCGGCGCGACCCGACACTCCACCGACAGGAGACCGCCTTGCCGCCCGCTGTACGTCTCACATCCCTCGCATAGAGATCAGACGGATAGCCGGATTCCCCAGCGTCCCAGGTCAGAATGACGGTGATCACAATGTGAGCATCACGGGACGCGGACGGCGGCGGTATCAGGCAATCGGACGCCGGCGGTGCGGTGACGGGGTGACTCTGACCATAGGGTTAGGCGGCCCGGAAGCCGCGCCGTAGGCGATCGCCAAGCAGCTTGCCTTGGCACGCCGAGGTCCTGGTGCGCCTGAGCGAGGGAAGCCCGCTCGACGCGTCTTCGTGGGGATCCCGAGACTCAAAGACCCGCTGCGCCGCAGACCGGGATAGCCGCTGCCATTGATGATCGAGGGATGCAGTGGCCCGCACGTACTCCCATCGGCTACGACAGCGCGCGTCGCCGGGCAGAGGCCAACGTCACGAACATCTAAGATCAACCACATGACCCGGATCCCGACACCTCTTGCCCGGTTCTGGATGAACCGGAGTAGCAGCGACCGGAACGTGGTCCGTCCGTCTGACGCGAATCAGCTGAGTCTTGCCGACGCCGTCACAGGCCGTTGCACGGTCCTGCTCGCGCCACCAGGCGCCGGCAAGACGGTCGAACTCCGAAGTCTCGTCAAGTCACTCGGCGAGCGAGCGCGCTTCATCACTCTGGGCACCTACGGTGATCTTCATGGAAAGATCACGCGCGCGCTGGCCGAACTCAGCCCCTATGGCGCGGAGGGGCTGCTGGCGTTGGACAGCATGGATGAGTCGACGTTGCCGACGACACAACTGGCGAACCTGATCGAAGATGTCGTCACCGACCTTCCCGAAGGCCTCAGGCTGGTCCTTGCGTGCCGCACGGCCGCCTGGCTCCCCGGCGTCAACCAGGTACTCCATCGAGCCCTCGGTGACGACGTCACCGTGCTGGATCTAATCGCCCTGACCGAACACGACGTTGTGACGTTTGCCGACGCCTTCGGCGTGTCCGGGCAGGAGTTCTTCGAAGCCGTCACCACCGCGAAGGCAACACCGCTCACCCGGCACCCGAAGGAGCTGGAGTTCCTCCTTGACGAATACAAAGCCGCAGGTGACGCGCTACCGAGCACGCAGCGTGAACTCTACGACCGCGCGATTGACCGCTTGTGCAAAGAGCAAAACCCTCATCGGCAGGTGGCCGGAGACACTGGCGAGCACCGAGCCCTCCGAGAGGGTGCGGGACGTCTCGCCGTGTTGAGTCTCTTCACCACTCGTAAGAGGTTCAGACTGCACGAACCGGTCGACGAGTTCTCCCTGTCGGAAGATGACTACGCCAGCCTGCTCCCTGAGACACCGGTACCGGCGCCGTATCCGTCTGTCCTAGGCACCGCCTTGTTCGAGGGTGCGGCGGACGGCACCCTGAAGTTCACTCACCAGACAGTCGCCGAGTATCTGGCTGCCCGCCATCTGTCGAATCTCAAGCTAACGAAGGCGCAGCTGGACGCGCTGCTGCGGGTGCCTGGTGGGCTGCTCGCACCTCAGGTTCAGGCGGTGGCGGCGTGGCTCATCGCGCTCGACCCCGGCCGGTTCGAGGACCTACTAGACGACGACCCGGCGGCATTCATCGGCAGCCAGGTCGAACTCACCGACCCCGAATTTAGACAGTCGCTACTGCGCCGACTCCTCGCGCTCGCGGACGACTACTCGCTTGACGAGGCCGTGCCTCTCGATTTGTCCGGGCTAACCTACCCAGGCATCGAGGAACTGGCGCGCCTGTACCTCACCGATCGGGACCGTTCCCTCGACGCCAGATATCTGGCCCTGCGCATCGTATCGGACAACCAACTCGTCGGCTTGAACGATGTGCTCGTCGGCCTCGCTATGTCGGAGGACGAGCCGATCGTGCTCCGAAATGCGGCCGGCCGAAGAAGTCTCGACCTCGTTCCCCCAAAGGCCGACACTCCACTGGGGGCATTGGCCGACCGTGCGGATGACCTGACGGACGAAGACGACGACCTCCTCGGTGTCGGCCTTTTCGCGCGCCTGAGGTCCGGAACCTCCCCATCCGAGTTGCTGCGTTACCTGAAGAAGCCGGCTAATCCCGATTTGTTCGGGAGTTACTGGGCATTCGCCTCGATGGAGCTACCTAAGGCGATGTCGGCATCCGCCCTAACGATCGAAGAGGTGCGGGAATCCGTGCAGTGGCTGGCGCGGCTCGATCGGAGGGATCGGCCAGGAATGCCGCGTGTCAGCGGACGTCCTGTCTGCCCGGATGCTCTGCAGGACGCCATTGTTGAAGCCGGGCTCCTTCACTGCCAGGATGTGAATGTTCGCGACGACGTTGCACGTCTGATCCGGCTCTGCCTGACCGAGGACCGCAAACTGCTCAGAAAAAGAAGCCTGCCTGCACTACCTGACAAGGTTCGCCGGTCGCTGCTCCTTCAGGTGATCGGGACGGAGGACGACGTCGTTCTCGCTTGGGGGCTTGTCCGCTCGAGCCTGCTGCAAGCGGACGATCTGCTATGGGTCACGCAGCTACTGGACGCCCGGATCGAACAGCAGCCACACACCATGCGCGCTTGGCTTCTGGGCAGCGTCGACCCGAGTCGGGACGACCATCGAGAGACTATCGAAACGATCGATGCATCCTCCCCTGCGTACCGCTGGCTGAACCCCTGGCCGGGTCCTGAGGAACTCCCCACGACAGCCGAGCTAGTCGCAGAAGGCCCTGGCCCCACCGAAGCGCAGCTCCACGATCGCCTCATCGAGACCCTTGCGGGAGAGCCGGCAGATGCCTTCGCTCGCTTCTGCTATTGGGCGCACTTCGAAACCGACCGACCGGTCGCGGAGCAAGGGCTTGAAATCGACGTACGCGCACTCCCAGGCTGGAAATATCTAAACGATGTCGAACACCGCCAGGTAGTCCGATCTGCCGACCGGTATCTCCATGCAGGTACCGACAACGGCGAGTCACTCGTCGGTACGGACCAGTTCAGCACCGCCGCCCTCGCTGGTGTCCGCGCATTCGCCCTGATTAACGCCGAGCGCGGGACCGTCGAGCTCCCGGCAGAGCGGTGGGCGTTCTGGGCACCCGCTTTGATCCACACGCCCAGGAACGGAGGTGAAAGCCTTCTGCTAACCTCTCTGCGTTGCGCCTTCGATCAAGCGGGTGAGGCATTCCGCGTCGCGGCCGAGCGGGAGATGCAAATTGCACCTGAGTTCGCGCAGTTCGTGCTGCAGCGCTTGATGCCAGCCCTGGAATCAGACGCGATCGAATGGCTGACCGCGCTGGCCGACGATCCCGCGTCCACCGACGCGGCAGCATCAGTCGCTTTTTCCCGACTCATCGTGCTCGACCCTGATAACGCCCTAAGCAGGATCGCGGAGAACATGGAGCCGACGGCGCGTTTCCGGCGCTTCGCGGCCACAGCGCTGGAAGTCGTGGGCAGCAGGGCGTGGCACGAGCTGCGCGACCGGCTCCAGCAGGACACCGAGACCGCCACCGCAGTCCTCGGCGACCTCGCGGCAAGCCATGCCTTCGATACGGACGCCTTCGCCGAGGCCGACCTCGTGGCCCTGTGGGAGCTTATGTACGACCTCTTCCCGCCAGACGAGGATCCGAATGTGTCCGGTGCCCACTGGATCGGGCCGCGGGAGACCATCGGCCATGAACGTGACCGGATGCTGCCGGCACTCGCCCAGCGGGGCACCTCCGAAGCCGTCGCCGTGCTGGCCGATCTCGCTACCCGACGCTCGGACCATCTGTATCTGCGGCGCCTTGTTGCGCGGGCTCGAGCAGCCCTCGCCCGTGCAGACTGGCATCCTCTGCGTCCCAATGAAGTCCGTCTCGCGCTTCTACCCGCTCGCCGCGTGCTGCGCAACGAGGTCCACCTCCTCGCGATGGTCATCGAGGCCCTGCAGCACTTTCAAGACGACGTTCTCCAAGGCATGTCGCCGCTGGCTACCTTGCTGTGGGACCACCGGAAATGCGGAGCGACACCGCCGATGTGCCGGCCAAAGTCGGAGGACGAGATCAGCGACCTCGTTGACCATCAGATCCGCACCTACCTCCCAGGAGTCATTGTCAACCGCGAAGTGCAGATACGACGCCTCAAGCCGACCGGCATCGGCCAGCGCAGCGACCTCCTCGTACAGGCGCAGGCCACTGGAGACACCAGTCGCATCATCAGAGTGGTGATCGAGGTGAAGGGCTGCTGGAACGGCGAAGTTTCAGACGCTCTCGAGACCCAACTCGTCGAGCGCTACCTCAACCCGATTGCCGACGCGGCCGGGCTCTTTCTCGTCGCCTGGTTCGACTCGGGCCATGGATTCCGCGCCGGAACCTGGAAGAACGACCCGATCCGAGGCAACCGCGATGCCCTTTTCGCCAACCTGGAGGAACGCGCAAAGGCAGCAGCTGAGCCGATCGGCCGCAGCATCCGAGCCATCGTCATTGATTGCTCAATGCCTACCCAAGAGGCGCGAGGGGTGGAGCCCATCGACGCCTCGCAACCCACCGCCGGCCCATCGCGACGATCCTGACGCTTGACTTCGCCACCACGCTAGCGCCGCATCAGGCCACGTTCGCCCTTTGGGAGACGCGCCGCTCGGGTCCTGTCCTGGGCGGCGCCTGGCCGTCAGGCAATGCGGGTGGCCGAACGAGTTGGGCCTGCCCCGTTTTGACGGACATCCAAGATCAGGGGACCTGGGGTCTCCGGGAGGATGTCCATCATCATGGAGAGCATGGGGAAGAAGCGGCCGCGGCCTCGGCGTTCGTTCACGCCGGAGTTCAAGGCCGAGATCGTCGAGTTGTGCCAGCGTGGGGATCGCACGCTTCGACAGGTCAGCCAGGATTTCGACCTGACCGAGACCGCGGTGCGTGACTGGGTCAAGCAGGCCGACCTCGATGCCGGTGCCCGCACCGACGGGCTGACAAGCAACGAACGAGACGAGCTCGCGCAGTTGAGGCGGGAGAATCGCAGGCTGCGCGAAGACGTGGACATTCTCAAGCGGGCGACGGCACGCCCCCATCACCTGGCACGGTCGCCGGTTGGTCTGGCCGCCGGAGTCAGGTGAAGGCGATGACGAGGGCGGTGTTGTGTCCGCCGAAGCCGAAGGAGTTGGAGACCGCGGCAGTGCCCTGGTTCTTCCGGGGCGCGTCGACGACGACGTCCAGGTCGACGGCGGGTTCCACCGCCTGCACGTTGGCGGTGGGTGGTACGAGGCCGTGCCGCAGGGCGAGAACGGTGTATACCGCCTCGATGGCGCCAGCGGCACCGAGGGGATGGCCGGTCACCCCCTTGGTCGAGGTGATGACGGTGTCCCGACCGAGTACCCGCCGCACGGCGGCGGCCTCGGTCACGTCGTTGAGCGGAGTGGACGTGCCGTGCGCGTTCACGTGGCCGATGTCGTCGCTACCCAGTCCGGCCTCGGCAAGGGCGGTGCGCATGGCGCGCTCGACGCCGGCACCGTCGGGCGCAGGGGTGGTCGCGTGGTAGGCGTCGGTGGACGCACCGTAGCCGAGCAGGTGGGTTCGGGGCCGGACACCCCGGCCGTGGGCGTGCTGTTCGGTCTCGAGCACCACGACGCCCGCGCCTTCCGCCATCACGAAGCCGTCGCGCTCGACGTCGAACGGGCGGGAGGCACCGGCCGGGTCGTGCCCGCGGGTGGACAGTGCCTTCATCCGGGCGAACGCGGCGGCGAAGTACGGGGTGACGGCGGCATCGGTGCCGCCGGCGACCGCCACGTCGGCGACGCCGAAGCGCAGCAGGTCCCGGGCGAGACCGATGGCGGTGGCACCGGATGCGCACGCCGTCGCGACGGACATGCTGGGGCCGTGTGCGCCGAGGTCGATGGCCACCTGAGCGGTCGCCATGTTGGGCAGCGCCATCGGCAGGGTGAGCGCCGAGATCCGGGCGGCACCGGTCTCCAGCAGTATGCGGTGTTGGGTCTCGGCGGTGATGGTGCCGCCTGCGCCGGTGCCGATGATGACGGCGACGCGGTTCGGGTCGCAGTCGGCGATGTCCAGGCCGGCGTCGCCGACCGCCTCGCGGGCCGCGACGACGGCGAACTGGGCGTGGCGGTCCAGCAGCCAGGTTTTCCGACGCCCGAGCAGTGTGTCGGCGTCGAAGTCGGGAACCACACAGGCGAAATCGACCGGTAGTCCGGCCAGCTGCGGCGGCCGTACCGCCGTCGACCGGCCGGTGAGGAGACGGTCCCAGTTGGCAGGCACGCCGACGCCGGCGGGGGTGACCAGCCCGAGACCGCTGATGACGACGGGTGCCGGTGTCACCGGGGCGCGCCCATGGCGGTGAGCAGGGCGGCTATGTCGTCGACGGAGGCTGTCTGGGAGATGTCGTCGTCGGAGATCGTCACGTCGAACTCCGACTGGAGGACCTCGGCGAATTCGACCAGGGCGAGGGAGTCGAGGTGAAGTTCGTCGAGTGTGGATTCGGGTCGGATGGTGGCGGGTTCGACGCCGAACCGAGTGGTGAGCAGCTCGCCTATGCGATGGTGCAGCGGGTTCATCGTGACTCCGATGTGAGGTGGTGTGGTGGTGCCGGGGGAGCGGGCTGCCCGGCGGTGCGGTACGTCGGGCAGCCGGACGTCCGATGGATCTCGGTGGGTCAGCCGTCGAGTTTCTGGTCCTTGACCCACGGCCACCGGGTGCGGTCCAGGTAGGTGTGATCGGTGACGATCGTGCCGTCGTGGAAGGTCAGGATGGCGCACCAGGGGGTTTCCCAGGTGGTGCCGGAGTCGGTGTCGGTGCCGAACAGGACCGCTTCGACGATCACGTGGTCATCGGCCGCGATCAGGTTCTCGATGCGGGCCCTGCGGTCCGGTGCGGCGTCGAGCACCGACTGCTCGATCTCGTGGAACTGTGCGCGGTCGGTGATGTCGATGAGCCCCGGGCACACGACGTTGATGTCGGGGGCGTAGCTGTCGTCGATCATGCGGTGGACGTCGGTGTTGTAGTACTCGATCCAGCGGTGGACGGCGGCGACGTTCCGTTCCTGGCGGGTGTCAGCGGACATCGAGGGTGCTCCTGACTCGGGTCAGCGGCCGGGGCCGCGGCTGGTGGCGGTCGAGTAGTTCTCCGATGACGGGGCGGGGTGCTGCAAAGGCGGTGGCCGACGCGCCCGTCAGGCCGGTGGTGTGGGTGTTGTCGAAGGTCTTCGGTGAGCAGGTGTAGGGCAGGTGAAAGGCCAGGGCGTTGGCCAGCAACCGGTCCAGGGCGTCGAGTTCGCGGGGATCGTCGACGAACACCGGTGCGGGGAGCCCCGCACGGGTGAACACGACGTCATACATCTCCTGGGCGCTCGGCGCGGTGGAGTTGGTCAGGTGGTATACGGTGCCGCTGGCACCGTGGAGTCCGGCGCGCACGCCGTGTTCGACGACGTGGTCGAGGGGCACGAGGTTGATCTCGCCCCGGCCGTCGCCGCAGAGCCTCGACGGCTGGCCGAACAGGCGGTCGCCGTGGCGTTTCTCGTACTGCCGGCGGAACCGGGCGACCCGGGTGGCCAGGTCGTAGAGGCCGGAGAAGGCGCTGGTGCGCAGCGTGCGACTGTCGGCGACGACCGCGCTGGGGCGCAGGATCCGCCAGGTGAGCCCGGAGGCGGCGACCAGCCGCTCGGCGGCGACCTTGGTGCGTTCGTACTGGTTGTTGACGGGCTGGTCGGACGGGGGGAGTGTCTCGGCCTGAGGGCCGCGACGGCGGCCGGCGACGTAGGCGGTGCTGATGTGGACGAGTTCCGCGTCGTGTTCCTGCGCGAGGGTGACGATCTGTTCGGTGCCGACGACGTTGGCCTGATGCGTCTGGGCGGAGTAGCCCGGTTCGTAGGCCAGCGACGCGGCGCTGTGCCACAGCAGGACCCGACCCGGAGGAAACCGCAGCGCGGTCGCCACCAAGGACAGGTCGGTGATGTCGCCGGGTACCGCCCGGAGCCGGTCACGGCGGATCAGGTCCGGTGACCGGTCCTGTTCCTGCGCGGTACGGACCAGCTGTGTGTGCAGCCGCGCCTGTGCCTGCTGCCGGGTGGGGGCGCGTACCAGGCACCAGACCGGATCGTCGGTGCGGGCCAGCAGGTCGAGTACGAATGCGCTGCCCAGCATGCCGGTGGCGCCGGTCACGACGTGGGTGGTCGGTCTGCTCATCGGTGTCGTCGTCCTCCTTCCCGGGCGGGCCCGGTGGTCGCAGGGTGCGTGGGGTCGAACGGCGAGGCGGTTGATGCCGCGTCGTCAGCCGTCGACCGGGCGACGGCAGACGGCCTGCCGTAGGTCCTCGGCCAGCTCGCCGACGGTTGCCGGCACCCACGTGTCCTCGGCCATCAGGACGACGCCGTAGTGCGCTTCGAGGCGTCCCAGCAGGTGCAGCATCCGGACGGAGTCGGCGCCCTCGATGTCCATCAGCACCGTCCCCTCGTCCACCTCGGCGGCAGGTGCGTGGAAAACGTCGCGGGCCCACTGCGTCACCCGCGACACGATCTCGGAACGGGTGGCGTCGACAGTTGTCATGACATCTCCTATCGGTGTCGTTCTCGACGGAATCCGGGAGGGGGTCACGGCGATGCCACCGTGCGCATCCGGGTGCCGGCGAGCAGGTCGCGGGCTGCGCCGCGCTGCCACTTCCCGCTGGTGGTGCGGGGCAACGTGCCCCGCCGTACGACGTGCACCTGCACGGCGCTGACGCCGAGTTCGCCCTGCAGCCGGCGGCGGATGTCCGCCGCGAGGTGAGCGGCGTGGCCCATGTCCAGGCTCTCGGCGACCACGACGAGGTGTTCCTCGTCCAGACCGAGCTGCCCGGCGGCCTGCGCTGCGGCGAACGCGACGCACCGGCCCTGATGCACCCCCGCAACCGTGCGGGTGACCAGTTCGGCGTCCTCGGCGAAGATGTTCCGACCAGCCACGATGATCATGTCCTTGTCGCGGCCGGCGATGAACAGGTCACCGTCGAGGCGTACCCCCAGGTCACCGGTGCGTAGCCAGCCTCCGTCGAAGGCCGCAGCGGTGGCGTCGGGATCGAACAGGTAGCCGGGGGTGACCGAGTCACCGATGATCTGCACCTCCCCGACCCGGCCGTCGTGCACCTCGACGCCGGACGGGTCGACCAGCCGCAGCCGCAGACCCTGCACCGGCCGGCCGACGGACACCAGTGGACGAGCCCCGTCGGCGTCGGCTGCAACGTGGCGGACGTGTCCGCGGGCGGCAAGAACCTGACGGTCGACGTGGACTATGCGCGGCAGGCTGCCCGGCGGCGGGAACGCCGCGCACAGTGTCGCCTCCGCCAGGCCGTACACCGGATACATCACCCCGGCGGCGGCCCCGTACCGGGCCATGGTCTCGGTGAAGCGGTGGACCGTTTCGGGACGCACCGGCTCGGCCCCGTTGTACGCCAGCCGCCACCGGCTCAGATCCAGCCCGCGAGGATCGGACCGGTCGACCGCCTCGGTCATCAGCGCGTACCCGTGGTCGGGGCCGGTGGTGGCGGTGACCTGCTGCCGCGACAGGTATTCCAGGAACGCGACAGGTCGGCGGATGAAGTCGGTGGAGGTGAACATGTGGACCGGCAGCCCGGCCAGCCCGTACCCGAGAGCGGTGAAGAACCCCATGTCGTGGTGGTGGGGAACCCACTGGACGAGACTGTCGCGGCCGGTCACCGCCGACGAGGCGAGCAGGGCCCGTAACCCGGCCAGCACGGTGGCGTGGGGCAGCGTCACCCCCTTGGGGAACGCGGTGCTGCCGGAGGTGTACTGCACCACCGCCACCTCGTCCGGGGTGATGTCGGGCAGCCGGTCGGAACGGTCACCGGCCACCGGCAGGGGCACGCAGCGCAGCCCCGGCCTGAGCTGACGCACCGCCCGGACCAGCCGCTCGTACCGCGGGTGGGCCACGATGAGGCGCATCCCGGCGGCGTCGATGATGCGGGTGATGCGGGCCGCCGCCACCTGCGGCGACTCGCCCATCGGACGCATCGGCAACGCGGACACGCTGCCGGCGGCCAGCATGATGCCGAACGCGCCGAGCCACAGGTCGGGGCCGGTGGGCGTGAGCAGCCCGACCCGGTCTGCGGGACGGACACCGGCGGCGACCAGGCCACGTCCGGCGGCGACGGCCCCGCGATACAGCTGCGCTGCGGTCAGCCGCTGCGACACACCCGGGAACACCCAGCCGGTGTCCGGTGCCGCGACGGCCAACCGACGCAGGGCGTCGGGCAGCGTCGCGCCCTCGATCCGCGCGGGTTGCGGCGGGTTGACCGGCCCGTGCACCGGTGCCGGGATGGCCACCGGCAGCCGGTCCCAGCCGTGCACCACCATGCCTGCGGCCCGCACCACCGGACCGGCGACCCTCAGGCCGGCGCAGACGCGGGCGACGAGCGGAAAGACGATCTCACCGGTGAGTTGTGCCAGCGTCGACCCGACGCAGTAGTGGGGGCCGACACCGAGGGTCAGCGACCGGGACGGATCCTGGGCGACGCCGTCGGCGCTGACCGGGGCGAACCGGAACGGGTCGAAACGATCAGGATCGGGGTACTGGCGCGGATCGCGGCCCGCCGCGGCCACCTGCACGACCACCATGCACCCCTGCGGCAGACGCACCCCGCCGAGGGTGGTGGGTCGGGTCACCCACCGGCCGGTCATCTTGGCCGGCGGGTCGTAACGCAGCACCTCGCGGGTGAACGCCGACGCCAGGTCCGGCCGGTCGCGCAGCAGGGCGGCGAGGTGCGGCTGTTCGGCCAGCAGGAACACCCCCGTGCCCAGCATCGCCGCCGATGTCTCGTTGCCGGCGCCCAGCAGGAAGGTGACGTTGTCGACGAGGCCCTCGACGTCCTCCGCCGGCCACCCTCCGACCAGGTCGGCGGTGAGGTCCGACCGCGGTCCGGCCGTGGCCCCGAGCAGGCGGTCTCGCAGATAGTCGCGCAGCTCGTGGACGGCGGCGTCGGCTGCCGTGAGATCCGTTCCCGGCGGGTTGAAGTCGTTGGCGTCCATCACCGCCGTCGACCAGTGCCGTAGCCGCGGCAGGTCGGACTCGGGAAAGCCGAGCAGGGCGGCGAGCAGCGCCATCGGCAGGTGCAGCAGGTCGTCGGTGACGTCCACCCGTCCGTCGCGTGCGGCCCCGACGAGCCTGCGTACGTACCGTTGGCAGAGCTGTTCCATCTGCGGGCGGTGCCGGGTCAGCTGTTTCGGCCCGAACAGCTGCACCAGCAGCCGGCGGGCCGGCTGGTTGTCCGGCGCCTCCTGGTGGTTGAGCCCGTTGTATATGGAGGAGACCGAGGGGTGGTCGCGCCAGGTGGGCCACGACTGGTCCGCCCACACCGTGTCGCACACCCGGAACACGTCCGGGTTCCTGAGGACCTGCTCGCATTCGGGGTAGCCGAGCACGACGGCGCGGCGCGGACCGATCGGCACGACCGGGGCGTGGGCCAGCAGGGTCCGTACGTGCGGAAAAGGATCACGACGCCCGGCGTCGGACCACAGCGCCTCCAGCGCGGCCAGCGCCTGCGCGCGCCCGACGGTCCCGGCCCTGGGCACATCCTCGGCCATCGACACTGCTCCCTCGGTTGGGTTCCGGCGGAACCTGGGCTCACCTGCTGTCGTCGGTGAGAATTTCCAGCGTGCTGACGACGAGCCTCCGCTGCCCGTCACGCAGCACGACCTCCACGAACTCCGAATGGGGGCGGGGTCCCGTCATCGGCCGCCACGCCCGGACGTCGGCGCTGATCGTCACGCTCGCGTCCACATTCGCCAGATAACACATCTGCTGGTCGACGACGACCCTGCCGAGGAACGTCTCGTCGGTGCGGCGTTGCTGCCGCCACCACCGCAACAACGCCCAGTCCACGATCGAGAAGTAGGAGGCGAAATACAGCAAACCGACACCGTTGAGGTCACGCGACGGGTCGATCTGATAATCCAACCGCAGGCCCTCCCCGGATGGCACCGCTGCGGCTGGGCGCAGGGTGTACGCCATCCGTGCCCGACGCATCGTGGGAAGGGGACAGTGCGACGGCGGAATCTCCGGCAAGCTGTCGAGCGCAAAGTCCGACGGCAGTGCCCGGAGCAACGCCTGGTTCGAATCCTCCCGGCTGCGGGCCACCCACCTGTTGAGCGTCTGCACGTACAGGCGGTCCGCGTCACCGGCCGTCACGAACTCGTGCAGGTCGAAACCGTCACCGTGCCGGCGCGCAGACCGGTCGATACGGTGCAGCGCCAGCACTGACTGGCCCCTCGTCCGGTACAGGGCCGTGTCCACGTGAAGCCGGTCCCCGAACGTCGGCGTCCGCAGGTGGAAACGTCGACCACCGCGGATCCGGAAGTAGCAGAACGACAGATAGGCCGGCCGGCCCTGCGAATCATGGGTGTTCATCACGTCGATGCCGCACGCCGCCCCGACGGCGTCCCAGGTCCAGTCGCCGATCCGGCCGACGAACAGCGAGTTGTGCCCACACATGCTGGGCCACACCACCTCGGTACGCGCCTGAACCACCGCAGCGAGCACAGTCACGGTCACCATCACCCTTCGCCGAGGCGCACTACGTTGCCGGTTGTCGAAACAGCACCGACCGCGCGGAAACCACCGCGCCGCGACCCCTCAACGGGGCATCACGCTGCCGACGATAGGCGGCCCGAAACCACTGCCCGCGACACCACGTGGGCCGCAAAATGCGGCAGCTATTTGCAGCCAAAAAAGCTGGCACCGCACCCGCAGGAAACGCTCGGATACGCGTGACCCGGACGTGCGGCACCGTGCCGCGACGAACGAGGCACGATCAACGGGTAGGGCGGTGCCGCCGGTCCACGCGGGTTCAGAGCCGGTGACGAGCTCGATCGACCAGCATCGCGACCGGTCCCGCGGCTCCCGCCGCCGACGCCCTGAGCGGACCGTCCGGACGGCCGCTAGACTGCCCGTCGCGATAGGATGACCGTCTGTCAGCCGTGGCCGTGCTGCGCCCTGCTCGGCGAAGGGAAGTGGTGGCCCCAGGTGAGCACGCTGCCGGGACTCGCGGCGGACACCGCCTCCACCGCCTTGGCGATAATGGCCCCGGACGGCCGCTTTCTCTGGTGCAACCCAGCCGGTCACCGGTTGGGTGTCGGGCTGGCAGAGTTGCCGCTGGGGCAGATCGGGCCCGACGGGCCCGCAGTGGACCACCCGGTGCAAGGTGCCGACGGGGCCACCCGGTGGTTACGGGTGCGATGTCACGGCATGGAACACGAGGGGCAACCGCTGCGCCTGTACGAGCTGCGTGACGTCAGCGCCGAACGGCAGGAACGCGACCGTGGGCGCAACTACCGGTGGCGGCTGGCCCACCTCGAGCAACTCGCCAAGGTGGGCACCTGGGAGTGGAACGTACTGACCGGTGAGGTCGTCTGGAGCGACGTGCTGCTGCAGATGTTCGGTCTGCCCGCTGATGCGCACCTCGACTACGACTCCTACCGGCAGATGTTGTACCCGGACGACGTCGCGATGATCGAACGGACGTTGGAGAAGGCCCTACGTGACGGCGGCTCGTTCTCCTACACACATCGGATGTACCTCGCCGACGGCGCGACACTGCGCGTCTTCGAGTGCTACGGCGAGGTCTTCCCCGACGCCGCTGGGGCGCCGGCGCGCGTCCTGGGCACCGCCCACGACATCACCGCGATGCGGCGAGTGCAGGACGAGCTGACCAAGCTGGCCGAACGCGACCCGCTGACCGATCTGCCGAACCGCCGTGCCCTGCTGGCCCGCCTCGACGACCTGATCGCCGAGCTGCGGGAGCGGTCCGCGGCGTTGCTGCTGATCGACATCGACAACTTCAAGGACATCAACGACGTACACGGGCACGCGGTCGGCGACGACGTGCTGCGCGTCCTGGCCCGGCGGCTGCTGTATGAGCTGCCCGACGGCACGGTGCTGGGCCGCCTGGGCGGCGACGAGTTCGCGGTCGTCCTGCCGGGGGCGTACGCCGAGGACGCCCTCGCCGTCGCCGAGCGGCTCTGCGACGCCAGTGTCCGCACGCCCGTGCCGTTGGCCGGCACCGGGCTGCGGGTGACCCTGAGCATCGGTGCCGCCTCGCTGGAACCGGGCGACACCCGCGACACCGTGCTCGCCCACGCCGACCTCGCCCTGTACGAGGCGAAGAACGCCGGCCGCAACCGGGCCAGGCTCTACCTTCCGGAGCAGTACCGGCACGCCGTGCAGCGCGTCAACGTGGTGACCCGGGTCCGCAAGGCCCTCGACGAGAACCGGATGCGGTTGGACGCCCAGCCGATCATCGACCTGTCGACCGGGGAAGTGGTCAGCCGCGAGCTGCTCATCCGGCTGCGGGACGGCGGCGAGCCCAGCCTGTCACCGGCGGAGTTCCTACCGACGGTGGAACGTGACGACCTCATCGGTGAGCTCGACCGGTGGGTGGTGTCCACCGCCACGGAGGCGCTGGCCCACCCCAAGGCCATGAAGGCGGGAATGTGCTTCGACATCAACATCTCGGCCCGATCCCTGGAATCGCCGGGCTTCGGTGACTGGGTGGTGCGCACCCTGCGCGCGGCCGGCATCGACGCGAGCCGGCTCGGTCTGGAGATCACCGAGACTGCGGCGATCACCAATGTCGCCGCGGTGCGGCACCTCGCCAGCACCTTGCGCGACGCCGGTTGCCGGCTGAGCCTGGACGACTTCGGCGCCGGGTTCGGCTCGTTCGCCTATCTCAAGCACCTGCCCTTCAGTACGGTCAAGATCGCGGGCGACTTCGTCCGCCAGGCGGATCACGGCGGCGCCGATCCCGTGCTCATCGACGCGGTCGTCCGCGCCGCGCACGGCCTGGGCATGCGAACCGTCGCCGAGTCCGTGGAGCGCGCCGAGCTGGTGCCGGCGCTGCGGATGCTGGGCGTGGACGCCGGCCAGGGCTACCACCTGGGCCGACCGGCCCCATTGGACGAACTACTCGGTCGAACGTTCGACTCGCGGCAGGGCGGCGGGGCGGCCGGGACAGCCGTGGGGCATCCTGAACCCTGATCAACCGCCCCGGTTTGGAGACTCAGGTGAACGCACCCCGGACAAGGCCGTTCCCCACCGGCGCCGAACTCGTCACGAGCGATCTCGACGCTGCCCGTAGCTTCTACCAGGATCTGTTGGGCTGGACGTACCAGGCCACCGCCGACGGCTGCACCGCTTCCGCCGACGGGGTTCCCGCCGCCGATCTGCGGGTCGGTCCTGCCCCGGCCCGCTGGTGGACTGTCTTCGGCGCCGCTGACGAGGCCATCGTCCGGGCCGCCGCCGGCGCAGCCGGCGCCCGGCTGACCGGCGACGAGGTGCACGATCCGCTGGGCGGGAGCTTCCGGCTACGCACGGCACCGACCCCGGTGGCCCCGGGCCTCGGTCGGCCCTGCTGGTACGAGTACATGACGACCGACCCGGCCGGAGCGGACCGGTTCCACACCGCCGCCCTGGGCCTGCGGCCCAGCGTGCCACCCGGCGCCCCCGACGACTCGTACGCCCTGCTCGTCGGCGACGTCGCGCCGGTGGCCGGCCGGCTCGCCACGCCTCCGCCGCTGGATACCCTGCTGCCCGCCGGCTGGATGGTCTATCTGGCAGTGGCGGATCCGGACGACGTCGCCGAGCGGGCCCAGCGGGGTGGCGGCCGACTGCTGGTGCCGCCGCGCGACGTGGTGACCGGTCGGGTCTGCGCGCTCGCCGACCCGGCGGGAGCCGTCTTCACCGTCATTCGACCGGCCCACACCGGTAGCTGACTGCCACGTTCTCCCGCAGGTCGCCGTCACCCTGGCGTCCCGAGACCGGCACCGGGGCACGGCGGGACCCGGCCTGCCACGCGTTCAGGCATCCCCTCGGAGGATGTGCCGCGATCGCGGGAGCGGGGGTCTGGTCAACGACGGGCCGCCCGCCGCCGCAGCCCACCCCCCAGCACGACGAGGACGGTCAGGGTTGAGCCGGCGACGAGGATGAGGTTCCCCCGGTTTGCCGGAGGCTCCTCAGGACCTGAACCGGCGCCTGCCTCACCCTGCCACCGACCCGTGAAACCCTACGCCGCAACAAGCGCCACAGAACCTAACAAAGCGCTACCAGGCCTGGTCATACTGCTCCCAAAACCGTGCCCGAAGCTGGTGTCGCACGGCTTCACCCAGATCGACTTCACCGAGCCGTTCCGACAGGTCGGTCAGTAAGGCTTTGTCGATGTCGCGTGGGATCGATGGTTTCCCGGCGGTGAGTTCCGCCAGGGCCTCCGGCGTGGCGGAACTGCGGAACGTCGTCAGGACGTTGGTGACGACCGAGCCGATCTGTTCGGCAAGGTCGGCAGGATCCTCGTGAATCGTCGTGTCCGTCCTGATGGCCAGGACCCCGCTGGACGCAGGCACGGACGACAGGCGGGGTGCTCGTGAGCGTTCCTGCGCGGTGAAGCCCGCCAACGGGGCCTTGGCACGCGGGTGCCCGCCCAGCGGCACCGCCATCGGTGACGGCACCGCCGAGGGTGTCTCCACCTTCGTCACGGCATGGTCGATGGCGTCGGGAAATATGATCTTGAGCCCGTCGGCCGCCCGGATCAGATGCCGGCTGATGCCATGGGGCCGGTCCTGCCCGTTGGGGACGGCGAGCAGGATGACCTGCACCCCGTGCACCTGAGCCTCCTCCACGGCCTCGGTCAGATCATCGTCGCCCGAAACGAGGACGAAGACGTCCGCAACCGCGTTGCGCGCATGCATCACCAGGTCGAGCCCAATGCGCAGGTCGACACCCTTCTGTTGGCCGTCCACGCCGAACCGGCCGAGCCGCAGCTTGACGTTGGGCAGTTCACCGATGAACTGCTGCGAGCCGTCGGGTACACCGTCTCTCGCAGAGTCGTACCAGTGCACACGCAACATCGGCAGCTCCGACAGCGCCTCGGACTGCTGGACCAGCGCGTCGATCAGCGACTCGTAATCGACCTGAATCCCGTTCCGCAGCGACGTCCCCGTCACCCGGACCGCTGCAGCGCTGAGCAGGTAACCGACGTCCACGTACAGGGAGCATTTAGGCCTCACGATCAACAGGATGCCACCCCCATGCCGCAACTATCGAGGCCGCACCCCGGCGGCGCAGCTGCGCCCGCTCGCAGGCAATGGCGTCCGCGATCTTGACATCGCGCCGTCCCGGGGTCGGGGTGTAGCACCACGCCTTGATCAAGGACAGGACCAAGCCGACGATGACGCGGACCGCGTGGGGTAGCCGCCGGATCAGCGCGGACAGAATCGTCCGGACACGACAGGCGCGGTTAGGGCCTGTAAGCGGTGTGCGGGCCGACGTTTTCGACGGTCGCCGTGAGGAGAAGCCGAACAGAGGAGCGGTAAGGGCTACCGGGACGCGGGACCGGACCACGCTCGAGTGTGTGGTCCGTACGACCAGTTGGTCGCGGCGTTCGCTGACGAGGGCTTCGCTGCCGCATCCGACACCTGACCACGCCCTCATGACTGCACCGCGACCCTATACGTCCGATCTGTCCGACGACCGCTAGGCTTTGATCGCGCCCCGCCTCCCGCCTGGCGACAGGCCCGCACCGACGCCGACGTCAGCGACCGCACCCCCCTCACCCGGGACGGAACTCGCTCAGTGCGGCAAGGCGACTCAGCTCGCGGCGGATGGTCAGATTGTTGCGGCGCAGCAGGCGGTGCAACGCCTGACCGCACAGGTGGTCGTAGCGGATGTCCTCCGGTGAGATGCCGGCGATCTTGCCCAGGGCGAAGGCCGCAGCGGCATCCTCGTTGCGGCGGGCGTGGAGAAAAGCCAGTGGAATGAAGAACCGCGCCTGGCGATCGGGCGGATAGTCATCGGGGATGTCCACCTCTGCGGCCAGCCGCATCGCCTCGGCGATGCGACCGAGACGGATCTCGGACTGCACGGCGCTGATGCCCACCTCGGTCATCCCGAACGGGATCATGTGGGGCTGCAAATCGTCCGGAACGTTCCGGGCGATGCGGCGGGCGTCCTGCAACAACTGGAAGCAACGCTCGACATCGAGATCCGCCGCGGCAGCCTCCGCAGCCACCAGGAGCAGCGCTCCACGCAGCGACAGCAGATTGTCCGCCCGGGCGTCGCCGGGCGGTTCGTGGGCCGCCGCAGCGAGAGCCAGCCGCTGCGCCTCCTCGTAACACCCCTGCCGCAGGTAGCTCGACGCCCCGTGCCAGGCCGCAGCCAACAGCGATTCCCCGCCGACCCGCCCGGCGGCCACCAACGCCCGGTCGGCCATGATCCAGGCGAGCTGCTCCTCGTTCACCCGGGACAGGATCGTGCGCGCCAGATAATGCACCGACAGCGCGGCAGCGATCGGATCGGCGGTGACCTCGGTACGCAGCCGCGCGGACGCGTCCTGGATCAGTTGGGGCAGCAGCAGGAAGGTCCGCTGGTAGCGGTTCGCGTGACCAGTCCAGATCCGCCAGGCCTCCTCGACCTCCCGCTCCAGGGAGACGACCTGCGGGCGGCGCTGCGCCTCGTCACCGAGAAGATCGGTGCCCACCGCACTGAGGATCGCCGCCCGGGTCCGCGCCACCGCGCTCGCCGGCCGCGATGTCCGTGACGCGTGCGCCTCGGCAAGACCGAGCTCCGTCAACAGGTCGCCGATGTCGAGAACGTCGCTGATGCGTATCGCGTATTCGATGCTGTCCAGGCGACGCTTGCCGTTCTCGATCTGCCGTAGCCACTCTTCACTGCGACCGATCAGGTCGGCTAACACCCGTCGGGACATACCGCGTCTGCGTCGTGCCGAAGCTATCCGGTCGCCCACGGATGGCGGCTGCCTACCGGGCACGTTTCTCGGCCCCATCACGCTACGTTATCAGCCGTATAGAGCGACTCCCGGATAGTTCAGGGGGCTGACTGCCGTTGCCGAAAAAACGCACAAACTTCGGCCATTGGTGGTCAACAGGCTGGAATTTCCATCGCGTTGCGGGGCGCTCCGGATCAGGCGCGCCCGGTCGAATACCCGCGGTCTGCAAGTCGCAAAGAAACCACCCCACCGCGCGGTCCGCTCAGCCCGTGAGGAGGATCTTGCCGGTGAGCCCGGCGCGCCGGGCATGGGCGACGGCCGCGACGACCTCGGTCAGGGCATACCGGCGTGTGACGGAAGACGGCAGTGTCCCGTCGAGAGCATCGGCAATGATGTGCCGTCCTATCCGGGCAATCTCGTCCGGCGGCATTCCGCTCAGGTAATGAGGCAGCCAGAATCCCTCGACGGTAAGACCCCGGAAGATGAGGTGAGCCGGTGACGCGGCGACCGGTTGACCGCCCAGCAGTCCGAAACTGACCATAAGACCGCCCGTACTAAGACACCGCAGCGCGTCGGTTCCCGTTTCCCCACCGACAGCGTCCAGCGCCGCAGAGACGCCGACGCCATGCGTCAGTGTGCCCACCACGGAAAGCAGATCCGCACGGCTGGTGTCGACAAGGTGATCGGTCGACGGATGACCCTCGACGTTCACCGGGCCGCTGCCCCGATGGGTGCTGACGGTATTGACCCCCTGTGCGTGCGCGAGTTGCGCGATCATCCGTCCCACCGCGGACAGTCCGGCGGTCTGGACAAGCCACGCCCCGGGCGGGAGCGCGACGCGGTGCAGCAGCAGACGGGCGGTGAACGGATTGATCATCAGCTGTGCGCCGACATCGTCGTCGATGCCGTCGGGAAGCACCAGGACGTCGGCGGCGGGCACCACCACGCTTTCCTGCCAGGTGCCGAACGCCGAGACGGCAACCCTGGTGCCGGCGGCGAGACCGACGTCGGCGCCCGTGGCGTCGACGCGACCGACGCCCTCGAAGCCGGGAACGGCAGGAAGCACAGGACGTCGACCGTAAGCCCCGCTGATGTAGAGCAGGTCCGACGGATTGACCGGCCGGTGGGTCAACCGGACCCGGACCTCCCCCGGCCCCGGTTGCGGCCGGGGAAGCTCGACCTGCCGGAGCACGGCCGCCGGCTCGCCGTGACGGCTGAACTGAATCGCGTACATCCGAGCCCCCTGTTCGGTCCGGGCCGATCCTCAGCGGTGACCGTCGCAGTGCCGGATGGCGTCGGACACGCTGTGGATGCCGCGGTGGAAGATGGTGTTGGCGAGCGTGTAGGCGGCACCGGCCCGGGACCGGGCGGACACCATGTGCGAGGGTTCGCCGCAGCCCCCCGACGCGATGACCGGAACACCCGCGGCATCAACCACCGCCCTGGTGAAGCGAATGTCGTACCCCTGCTCGGTGGCGCCCTCCCGCTCCAGGCAGTTCGCCAGGATCGCGCCAACTCCGGCGGCTGACCAGGCCGCCACCCAGGACAGGGCGTCGATACCGGTGGCCCGCCGACCCCCGTCCACGTGCACCTGCCAACCATCGCCGGCGCGGCGGCAGTTCATCACCGCCAGGACGCTGGCCGAACCGTGACGTCGTATCGCCCTCGACACGAGATCAGGTGAGTCCACGGTGGCGGTGCTCAGCGCCACCGCCGCAGCCCCGGCTCCGAGCACCGCCTCGACGTCGTGGTCGTCGCGGGCCCTACCGTTGTCGACGGACACCAGCAGCGAGCCGCCACCCCTGCACAGCTCCCGCAGCAGCGGCAGGAACCGGCTGTCGTCCCGCCAACCGTCCTGGATGTCGAGGAAGATCTTCTCCGCCCCCTGAGAGCGGTACCGGTCGAGGATCTCGACCGGGTCGTCGCAGGCCCGTCCGTCGTGCCACGCCGACGGGTTCGCCCTGCCACCGCGGATGTCGAGGCACGGAACGACGTACGGGTGGTCGTCGCTGGACCAGCGCATCCCGGTCATGCCTGCCGTCCCCGCTGCTGGTCGAGGCCGACCTCCTCGGTCAGCATCCGTAGTCGGTGACTGGCGGGAGCGAGCCGGGCGGCGATGTCGATGGCACTGTTCACTGCTGTCTCCTGGGAGTCGATGTCGGCGAGATGGTGCCCGGCGAACCAGATGCCGTCGCGGCCCTGGTGATCGGCCAGCACCCGGCGGCCGCGGACCGCCACGGCATCCGGATAGAGCTGTTCGAAGTCCGCGGTGGCCACCAGGCGCTCGGGCAACCGGGGCCGGTGGGTGAGCTGACTTCGGAAGACCCGGGCCCCGGTGATCGGCCCGTACCAGGCCGTGGAGTCGGCGTGTTCCCGGTAGACGGTCAGGTTGGAGGTGGACCACTGGTCCGCCCGTGCCGGCAGATAAGCCGGATCGAGGTGCAGGCCGGTCGTCGAGGGCAGGTACCGGAAGCCGGCGAGAGCACTGCTGAGCCGATCGGCGTGGGGGAACTGCCGGATGAGCCGGAGGCAGCGCGGCGGTGGCACCGCAAGCACCACCTGGTCGGCCTGGTAGACCTGTCCGCCTGCGGTGCTCAGCGTCCACCGCCGGTCACCGGACTCCATCCTGGTGATCTCCGACCCGGTGCGGATGGTCGTGGCCAGCAGGTCCACCGCGATCGCCCGGACGAGCCGCGCCAGACCACCGACCAGGTTCTGCCAGCCGACGGACCCACCCACAGCGGGAGCGGCGCTCCGCGCGAGCACGGCGGTGGCAGCCCGCCCGGACACCTGCCGGGCGTCGTCGACGCTGCATCCGTACAGCGCGGCGACGGGCGCGTACAGGACCGTTCTCTTCAGCCCGTCACTGACGGGAATCGGCTCGACGAGATCGGCGTAGCTCCTCTCCCAGGAGACACCCTCGGTGTCCCAGTCGACCGCCGCCCGCGTCAGCAGGGCAAGTGCCTCCCCGGCGGCACCGAGGATCCCGCTGCGGGTGCCGTCCGGCGTCACCAGCAGCGGGACGGGCATGTCCGGCACCTGGATCGTGACGGTCGTGGGTACCTCCACGACCTCCGCCGCCAGCCCCATGAGTTGGATCAGCCGCGCGTGGCGGGGAAACAGGGCGGCAGAGAAGTCCTGCGCACCCAGGTCGACAGCGCACTCCACACCGTGGTGGAGGGTCGTCGCCGACCTGACGTGACCCCCCAACTCGGCCTGCGCCTCCAACAGGATGGTCTCGTGGTCGTGCTCCAACAGCCATGCGGTGGTCAGACCAGCCAGCCCGCCACCGACCACGACGATCCGCATGAGCCTGCCCCTTCCAGCGGTCAGGCCGCCGCCACCTCGGCCCAGAAGAACCGCAGGTACTCGTCCATGAACCGTCCGGCCGCGACGGCGCACGCCGGATCGTCACCCCGGTCCAACGCGTCCTGCAGCGTCGACTGGGTCACGGCGTAGAAGTCGCTGATGTCCCCGGGCCGGTAGTACTCGACAACCTCCGGGGGCAGTGCGATCCCGTCGCGCTCCGCACTGGCGACGATGGCGTCACACACACCGAAGTACGAGTCCATGTCCGACAGCAACGCCATGCAGATCTCCGCCTGGGTGCCGTGCAGCGCCAGCCAGGACACGTATCCGTTGAACGTGTTCTCCAGGGGCGTGGTGTACCGGCGGGAACGGTCCTGCTCGCTCACACCCAGCAGGTCGGCACAGCGGTGCAGCTTCGGCCCCGCCGCGATCACCATCGAGTAGAAGGCCAGGAAGGTGTTCCCGGCCGGCGGCCGGGCGAACCGGCCCATCATCGCCGCGTACGCGCCGAGTTCGGCCCGGTGCGCGCGCAGTTCCGCGCAGATCTCCCGTTGGATCTGCGCGGTCGTGAGCGAGTCGGCGGCGGCGATCGCGAGCAGTTCGTTGGGCGGGTCGGACTTGCGTAGCCGGACGATCTCCTCACGCAGGGACCCGGCGGTGGGCCCGACAACTTCGCGGTCCATCTGAATCACCTTCTCCTCGGGACATGGTGGCGGTCGACAGCCGCCAGAGCCGATCGGGCTGCCCGGCATCAGACAACCCGGCGGGATGTAGGGGAGCGGGGCCGAGTACCGGATTCCCCGCGCGGGAGCGCGGATCCGGCGATGGCGGTCAACTCCCACGAGCGGTGCTCGCGTCGCCGACCGGTCACCCCGGCGGGTCGGGGATGAACCCCACCCGCGCGAAGTAGTCGAGGTAACGGTCGAGCATGGCGGAATCGGTCGGGGGACAGGCCAACGGCAGGTCGGCGAGGTCCCGGTCGGCGTGTGACCGGTCGAGCTCCGGAAACACGCTGCGCGTGTACAGCTCCTTCACGGTGAGGTCGAGGCCCGCGGCCGGCAGGGTGAAGATCGGCACGAAGGCCGCAATGGGATGTCGGGGCTGCGCGTCGACGAAGCCGACCAGTTCCTTGACCCACTGGTCGTAGCGGGTGACGGTGATGCGGTGCCCCCGGGCCCGCATCCGGTCGATCATGTCCGACAACCGTCCCGGCCGGGGATTGGTCAGGTGGTACGTCCGGCCCACCGAATCCACACCGCCGGTCAGGAAGGCGATCGCCGCCGCCAGGTAGTCGGCGGGCACGAAGTCGAGCGGCAGGTCGATCTCCGGCGCGCTGCCCATCTCCACGATCGCCTTGAACAGGGCGCAGATGGCCGCCTCCGTGTTCCAGGTCCCGGTACCGCTGTCACCGGTGATCTCGTACGGGCGGTGCACGACGACAGGTAGCCCTTCGACCGCGGCCCGCCGCAGCAGCTGTTCGGCGACCCACTTGCTCTCCGGGTAGCCCATCGACAGCCGACCGAAATGCTCCAAGGGCTCGTCCTCACCGACCCGGCGGGCACCGGCGGAGCCGAACCCGGCCAGCACGGCGATGGTGGACACGTAGTGCAACGGGACACCCCCACCGCTCATCGCGAACTCCACGAGGTTGCGCACGCCGTCGACATTCGTCGGGCGCAGCTCCTCGTACGGGTACACGAAGTTGACGTGCGCCGCGCTGTGGTGAATGGCGTCCACGGTGCCGGTGAGCTCCCGCCACCGCCCGTCGGACCAGCCGAGGTGACGTCGACGCAGATCGCCCGCGACCGCGGTGACCCGCCCCGGGGGCAACGCGCCAAGGTGCCCGTACCGTCGCTGAGCGTCGCGGACCCGCGCGAGGGCGTGGTCGTCGTCGTCCGCCCGGGCCAGGCAGACGACGTCCGCACCGGTGTGCCGCAGAATGCCACGCAGCAGGTACGAGCCGAAGAACCCGGTGGCGCCGGTCAGCAGGATCCGGCTCGGCGGACGCCGGGACGCAGCCACGCCCCCCAGGTCGCGCTGCCGCACCGTCGGGTGCAGGTACAGGTCGTGCCGCCACCGGTCGTCGGCGGGGTCCTCGACATCCAGCGTGCCGTTCACGGCATCGGACACGGCAGCGGTGAACGAGGCGAGTCCCGGGTCGGCGAGCAGCCGGTGCAGCAACGGCCGGCTCTGCGCCAGATCGATCCCCAGGGTCGTCACGATCCGATTGACCAGTTGAGCGGCACGCAGCGAGTCCCCGCCCTGGCCGAAGAAGTCCTCGTCGGACGCCGGATCACCCTGCGGCAGGATCAGCGACCAGGCGTGCACCACCCGCGCCGCGACGTCCTCGCCGTCCGCACGCCCGGTCTCCCCGCTGGGAGGAGCACCCACGGTGGCCAGGTGCCGCAGCCGGTCGAGGTCGACCTTGCCGGTCGGGGTCAGCGGCAACACGGGCAGCCGGTGCAACGCCGACGGGATGGCATACCTCGGCAGGTCACGGGCCAGGTGACGGCGGAGCCCTGCCCTGTCCGGGGCGGGATCGGTGCACGTGTAGTACGCCACGACGTGCCGACTGACCGCGTCCTCGACCGTGACCACCGCGCTGTCGATCACAGCCTCGTGCGCGTTCAGGACATGCCTGATCTCGTCGAGTTCCAGCCGGTTGCCGCGGACCTTCACCTGATCGTCCCGACGGCCCCGGAAGTGCAGCACACCGTCGTCGTCACGGCAGACGAGATCCCCCGTGCGGTAGAGCCGCTGCGCGACGCCGTCGACGAGCACCGTCACGAACGAGCGGGCGGTCTGCTCGTCGTCGCCCAGGTAGCCGAGGGCCAGACCGTCGCCGCCGATGTGCAACTCGCCCTCGACACCCGGCGGTACCGGCCTGCCCTCGGCGGAGAGAACCAGGCAGGAGGTGTTACCGATCGGCAGCCCGATGGGAACGTCCGGGGCGTCCTCGGCGACCGCGGCGATGATGTGGGTGGTGGCGAAGACGGTGGCCTCGGTCGGGCCGTAACCGTTGACGAACCGGCCCGGAGGGCCGTGTCGCAGAATCTGCCGCACCAGCCGCGGATTCAGCGCCTCACCCCCGGTGAGCAGATGCGGCACGCTGGCGAAGATCCCGGGCCGCTCGTGCGCGAGCTGATGCAGCAGCCCGGTGGTCAGGAAGACAGCCGTCGGCTCGTTCTCGCCCAGCCACCGCTGGAACCCCGCCGCCGACAACAGGGTTTCGTTGTCGACGATCAGGACGCTGGCACCGTTGAGCAGGGGCAGCCACAGCTCCAACGTCGCCGCGTCGAACGAGATCGTCGCGCCGTGCATCATCCGCTCGCCCGGGCCCAACTCCAGGAACAGATTGTCCACCGCCGTGCGCAGCACGGCGCGATGCGGAACGATTACCGCCTTCGGCCGTCCGGCGGTACCCGAGGTGAACATCAGATACGCGGGATCGGCACCGGTGTGAGCCGGGCGCGTCGGGGTCACGGGTCGGTGCGCCGCGAGCACCTGGTAATCGACGCAGCGCACCATGTCGTCCACGACGTCCCGGCTGCCGGGCAGCCGGACGGCCACGACCGGCCGGGCGATCTCGACCATGCGCGCCAGCCGCGCCGGTGGCAGCTGGTCGTCGAGCGGGAGATAGGCGGCACCCGCCTTGAGAACGCCAAGCATCGTCGCACAGGCCTCCGGCGAACGGTGGCCGACCAGCCCGACCAGGGTTCCCCGGGTCACCCCCAGGGACGTCAACGCGGCACCGATCCGGTCGGCGGTCACCCGGAGCCGCTCGTACGTCCACCTGACGCCCCCCGCCCGCACCGCCTCCGCAGCCGGCGTCCGTCGGGCGGTCCGGTCGAACAGTCCGTCGACCGTCGTAGCCGCCGCACGAGTGGCCGAGACGTCGTCGACCGCGTGCCGACGCGGATGCCGGTCACTGTCGACAGGGCCGCCCGCCGGAGCGTCACCGGGGCTCGTCGCACCCGCCATCGTCCCGCTGGGAGCTTCCTCGTCAGTGGACATCCGTCACCATCCGGTCGTTGGAGAAGTCGGTGTACCCGTCAGCCGGGCGGCACGCCGCGCAGAACCGCGGCGTGGGCCCGAGCGTTCGGGCCCGGGCAGCACCGGCAGAGGCCACGGTAGGAACGGACCGGCTCCCGGCCGGCACACCCGGTTGGACCCCGATACCGGGCAGGATTTGCTTCCAACGGGAATTGGTCCCTGCCACCGCAGCCGACACGTACCGTCGCAGCCACGGCCGGACCGGCATCGCCGCCCGCCGGTTACGGCACGACCACCCGGCAGCCCGACCTCCCGCCCCGACACCTCACCTGTCGTGGCCGTCGTCGACCTGCCCGACGCAGGGGAGGAACCAGTGACCCGGACACCGGTCGAGGTGGCGGGAATCGTCGGCCGACACCTCATCTACACCTACGCCAACGGATGGCAGTACGAGATGTACGTGAAGAACGCCACCACCATCGACTACCGGATCCACTCCGGGATGGTCGGCGGCCGGTGGGTCAAGGACCAGGAGGTCGACCTGGCGGCCCTCGCACCCGACGTCTACGCAGTGTCGTGGACCGAGCCCACCGGCACGTCGGTGTGCGTCACCATCATGCCGCAGCGGCGGCGACTGCGCGGCGTCATCTTCTTCCCCAGCTGGGTACACGAACACCCGGAACGTACGGTGCTCTTCCAGAACGACCACCTGGAACGCATGCGTCAGTACCGCGACGACGGACCGACGTACCCCGTACACGTCGTCGCCGAGTTCGCCGACATCACCTTCGTCGAATCCTGCGGCACCGACGACGACACCGTCATCGACCGCCCTCCCCACCAGCTTCCCGCCGGGTACGCCGACCGCCGCAATCCGTGAGGGGCAGAAATGGACGCGGAGAAGTCAGCGGCCTTCCTGCTCGACGAGGGCCTGAGATACGTGTTCTCCGGGGCCCTGCGGGTGGCCGCCCAGACCGGTGTCGCCGACCACCTCACCGACGGCCCCCGCACGGTCGAACACCTGGCCACCCGGACCGCCACCCAGGCCGACGGGCTACGCAGGGTGCTGAGACTCCTGGCCACCCGCGGCGTGTTCCACGAGGACGCGGCCGGCCGGTTCCACCTCACCCCGCTCGGCGAGGCGTTGCGCAGCGACTGCCCCACCTCCGTGCGGGAAGCCATGGTATTCGTCACCAACCCCACCTTCTGGCAACCGGTCGGGCGACTCGGCAGCGTCGTTAGCACCGGCGTGCCCGCCGTGGAACAGATCTTCGGACGGCCACTGTTCGACTACCTCGCCGCGAACCCCGAGGCCGCCGCAGAGTTCGACCCGGGGATGGCGCAGTACTCACAGCTGGAGAGCCGCGGCTTCGCCACCACCTACGACTTCGCCGACACCGGGGTGCTGGTCGACGTCGGCGGCGGCCGGGGACGCCTGCTGCTGGAGGTGCTCAGGAGACACCCCGGCTGGCGGGGCGTGCTGTTCGACCAGGGGCATGTGGTCGCCCGACACGAACTCGCCGCGTTGGGCGCCGACCACCGCTGGACGGCCGTCCCCGGCGACTTCTTCGACAAGGTGCCGGCCGGCGGGGACGTCTACGCGTTGCAGTACATCCTGCACGACTGGGACGACGAGCGGTGTGTGCGCATCCTGCGCAACTGCCGGCGGGCCATGAACCCCGACGGCCGGGTGGTGGCACTGGACACCGTCCTGCCCGACGGTGACGCCGCCCATCCGGGCAAGAGCATCGACCTGGTCATCCTGGCCTCGTTCACCGGCCGCGAGCGAACCAGGGCGCAGTTCACCGCCCTGTTTGAGGCAGCCGGCCTCCGGCTGACCCGGGTCAACGCCAAACCGGAGCCGGGCTGGCTGTCGATCATCGAGGGCCGGCTGCGCTGAGCGACCGAGACACGACGGCCCCTGGCCCGAACCGTCCGATCCCCCGTGCGCCGAACAGCCCGGCCCGCCCGGACAGCCGCATCCGGGCGGACCATCGAGCGCCGGCCGGTCGGCGGCCCAGCCGCGCAGGGCGGTGGTGCTGGTCAGGTCGTGCTGGGCGATCCCGCACGCAGCGACGCTGGGCCGGCGTGACGGGTGACGGGTGACGGGTGACGTAAGCGTTGACATGCGTGCGAGGGCGGCGATCGATCGGCGTAGGTCGACGGTTCGATTCCGTCAGGGCCTCGTTATCGATCTGGAGAACGGCTTCCGCGCGCACTGACGTGGGTTTGTGGCGGGCGCGCCGGCTGGGGAAGCGCGGTGAGCGCGGAATGGCAATCGGTTCGGTCAGAAGGGCGACCCCGCCGGAAGCGTGAAGGCTGCTGCCGATGCCGTCGAGCTTGCCAGCCATCGTCGTGCTCATGGAGAGCCGGTTAGGCCGGGGTGGGCCGCGTGCCCATCGTGCGCGGCTCGCCAACCCGTATACACCGCCAGTAGGCAGGCCCGAGCCGGGCATCGACATTTCGCCTCACCCGGCGTTACCCGTCGGATCGCGGACACACAGGAATTCTCAGGCGTTGTAGCCTCCATTCCGGACGCCATCGCTGCGGCATCTGGCCGATGTCGGTACATAAACCCCGAGACGTCGGGGTGACGTGGGCGTTCAATCATCGACGTCTGCCGTGTGCGGGCGGCTCGCTTGCGGCGTGTGCAGGTCGACAGGGACCTGGATTCACCGAGCGTGACTGCAACCTGGGCTGCCCCTCGAACATGTGACGTGCGGACGTGCACTAGCGACCAACGGGGAGGAAGACTGTGCGTAGATCCGGCGGGCGAAGGCTCGTGGCAGTACTGATGATGGCGGGTGTGCTCGCCGCTCCGGGTGGGCTCCCGGCCCAGGCCAGGGCAGCGGCTCCGGCCTGTCCGACACCGGCCGGCCTGCTGGCCGCCCTGCGGGCCGACCCCCTCACCGACGAGGCGGCCGGGAATCCCGCCGTACTGGAGGGCGTGAGTTGCGCCCTGCCCTGGGCCACGGCGGTCGTGCCGGCGGTCGGCGAGTACGACGCCTCTTTCGTGTTGTTTCGCTTCGAGGATGGGGCGCAGCAGTGGAAAGCGCTCAACGTCGGTTCGGGCGGGGTCTGCGACGAGTCGGTGCCGGCCGCCATCGCGGCCGAACTGGACGGATGCCAGCTGAACGACCCCGGCGACGAGCTGCCCGACGATGATCCGGTCGAGGAGACCGAGGATCCCGCGGCTGCTCAGGGTTCCGCCGGTGGCGCGATGTCCACGTTGGCTTCCGCGATCGGTGGGCCGATCACGCGTACCGAGATCATGCAGCGGGCTCAGGGCTGGGTGGACAACCAGCCCGGCACGTACAACCAGCGGGGGTTCTCCTGGGACCCGACCCACACCCGCAAATACCGGCGTGACTGCTCAGGGCTGGTGGGCATGGCCTGGCATCTGAATGCCGACCCGAGCACGCGGACGCTGCCCCAGTTCTCCAACCAGATCAGCAAGGCGAATCTCCAGCCGGGCGACATCCTCAACATCGCCTCGACGCACGTCGTCCTGTTCAAGAGCTGGAAGACCGACCGACGGCACTTCAGCTACTACAGCTTCGGGTCGACGCCGGTGAAGATCAGGACGGCGGCGATCGACGCGGGGACCATCGACAGCCACCGGGCCACCAGCTATGTGGCGCGGCGGTACACGAAGATCGCGGCATCCTCGACGCCGCCCCCGACGACGCCGACCGGTCGCGCCGCCCCGACGGTCGCCTACGACCAGGGTGACGGCACGATGCGGATGTACCGTTGGCTGTCCGATGGTGACTCGTTCAACCGCACCACGGACTACGACTCGGGTGCTTTCCGGCTCAGCGCGGTCGGTGACCGGATGGCTTCCGGTGATGTGGATGGTGATGGCAAGGACGACGTCGTCATGGCCTACCAGAAGTCCGACGGCACGTTCTCGTTCTACGTCTGGCGCAACGGCAACTCGGCAGCCCGAATCTGGTACGACAGCGGGCCGTTCAACTTGAGTAACGTCGCCGGTCGTCTCGTGTTGGGCGATTTCAACGGTGACCGTAAGGCCGAGCCGGCGATGGCCTACGACCAGGGTGACGGCACCATGCGGATCTACCGTTGGCTGTCCGACGGTGACTCGTTCAACCGCACCACCGACTACGACTCGGGTGCCTTCCGGCTCAGCGTCGTCGGTGACCGGATGGCTGCCGGTGACGTGGACGGTGACGGCAAGGACGACATCGTCATGGCCTACCAGAAGTCCGACGGCACGTTCTCCTACTACGTCTGGCGCAACGGCAACTACGCCGCCAGCGTCTGGTACAGCAGCGGGCCCTTCAACTTGGTCAACGTCGGCGGTCGTCTCGTGCTCGGTGATTTCAACGGTGACCGTAAGGCCGAGCCGGCGATGGCCTACGACCAGGGTGACGGCACCATGCGGACGTACCGTTGGCTGTCCGACGGTGACTCGTTCAACCGCACCACCGACTACGACTCGGGTGCCTTCCGGCTCAGCGTCGTCGGTGACCGGATGGCTGCCGGTGACGTGGACGGCGACGGTAAGGACGACATCGTCATGGCCTACCAGAAGTCCGACGGCACGTTCTCCTACTACGTCTGGCGCAACGGCAACTACGCCGCCCGTATCTGGTACAGCAGCGGGGCGTTCAACCTCAACAACGTCGCCGGCCGCCTCGTCCTCGGCAACTGGTAGACACTGACCCCGGGCCAGCCCCGGTACGGCCCCTCGCGTCGCCACGGGAGGCTGTACCGGGGCGTGCCCTGAATCGTCCCGCCAGACCAGGCTTCCTGGCGGGACGATTCATCCCGCACGCTGCCCATCTGCTCGTGGCGACACACGGTGGAGCGCGCTTCGCGGCCCACCGGTCGGGAAAGCGGCCACGGTGCAGGCCCGCACCTTCCCGGAGGGTGTCCTGCGCGGCGTACCCGGCGATCAGCAGCGCGGCGACCGGGTGGTCAGCCGGTCGACCTCAGCCGAGCGAAGCGAGGATGAGTTCCCGGGTGGCGTGGACCGTGGGGGAGTAGCTGCCCGGGTCCCGGCCGATACGTTCCGCGCCGGCGCGCATGACGCCGCTGAGCAGTTCCACCACGAGGTGCACGTCGCCGACGTCGCGGAACTCGCCGCGTTCGATGCCGTCGCGGACCACGTTCTCGACCTCGACGACTATCGCGTGGAACGGGCTGTCCGGGCCCTTCGGTAGGTCGGCGAACGGCAGGCCGGATCCGGGCCGGAACATCAGTTGCAGGACCTGGTCCTGGAACGCGGCCAGGACCGTCTCGATGATCTCCCGCATCCGCTGCGCAGCCGGTTCGGTGGACCGTGCGGCGATCGTGGCCACCTGCTGCACCGTGGGTTGACCCACCCGCTGGGTCAGGGCCAGGACCAGCGCACTGCGGTCGCGGCCATAGTTGTAGAGGGTGTTGCGGGCGAGCCCGGCGCGGGCCGCGATGTGGCCCATGGTGATCGAGTCGTAGTCGCGTTCGCGCAGTAGCTGCCGCATCGCCTCGGCGAGATCGGCCCAGACCAGCTCGTGGTGTTCCTCGATGCTGGCTCCCCGGATCCGCGGCATCCGGTCATCCTTCCCTACCGCACCTGGTCATCCGGTGACTGCCTTCGGGTAGTGACGGCGCAGGTTGGCGGCGATGACACGGTCGAGCATCCGGTCGGGAAGCAGCCGGGTCAGGCCGATGACCAGAGCGGCATCCCGGCCGATGGTGTAGCGGGTGCGCGGCCTGCGGGCCGTCACGGCTTTCGCGATGACCCGGGCGGCGGCGTCGGCGGTCACACCCGATGCCGTGCCTGTCTGCATCAACGTGTTGATGGCCTGGACCATGCTGCCGTACCGGGCGTCCTGCTCCGGCGTCATCGCGGCCGCCAGGTGGTTGGCCGTGGCGACCCCACGGGCGGCCATCTCCGTGCGGACACCGCCGGGCTCGACCACGACCACGGGTACGCCCAGCGGCGCGACCTCCCGCCGCAGCGCGTCGCTCACCGCCTCCAGGGCGAACTTCGCGCCGGCGTACGCCCCGTAGGTGGGCATGGCGGCCTTGCCGCCGATCGAGCTGATGTTGATCACGCGACCTCCGCCGTGCAGGAGCGCGGGCAGGAGTGCCTGGGTGACGGCGACGTGGCCGAACAGGTTGACCTCAAACACCCGCCGCCACTGCGCCATCGGCAGTGCTTCGACCGGCGCGTTCACCTGGATTCCCGCGTTGTTGACCAGCGCGTGCACCGTGCGCGGATCGTCGCCGACCCGGACGGCGAGGGCCGCCACCTGCTCGGCGTCGGTGATGTCGAGGATGACCGGTTCGATGCCGGTCGTGCGGATGGCGTCGGCGTCGGCGTCGGCGTCGGCGTCGCGTCGTACGCCGGCCAGGACGTGGAACCCCCGGCGGGCCAGTTCGCGGGCGGTTGCGGCGCCCATGCCGGTGGACGCGCCGGTGACCACGATCAGCTTCTGCATACCCGCACTCTCCCTTATACGACACACTGTCGTCAAGATTGCGACAGGTTGTCGCTAAATCCGGTGGGACGGGACCACCAAGGCCCAGAGGTGCGATCGAGCCCCAGTCGCCTTCCGGACAGACGCCCACCTGAACGGCCCATCCACCGGCCTCACCGCTGCCAGCACACTCGGCCAGGTGACGAAGCGACTCACCACCAGGCAGACCATCGGCGTCACCCTCGCCGGGCTTCTCGGCCTGTGCTGCTGCGGCAGCGGGATCGCCGGCGCATTCAGCGACGACTCAAAACCCCGCTCGGCTCCCGCCGCGACCACCTCCGCTGCGACCGCGACCACCCCCGTGCAGGCGCAGAAGGCGGGCGGGGTGCTCACCAGCGTCAGCCCCACCGCCGACACACCCGCCCCGACAACGGCCACCACCAGCGCCGCGCCGAAGCCGACCCGCACCCCCACCGTCCGGAAAACCACCAGCCCCCCACGCACCACCGCCCCGAAACCGAAACCCAAGCCGACCCCGGTCAAGACCACGGCCCCCTCCGTGCAGAAGGGCGTGCATCCCGGAGCGTTCTGCACACCGCGGGGCGCGTTGGGTCGAACCTCCACCGGGAAGCTGATGCGGTGCGGGCCGTCAGCGACGGACAGCCGCAACCGGTGGCGCGCCGCCTGAACGTGCAGGTCGCACCGCCCCCGGGCCAGCCGTGGCACAGGCCCGGCCGCGCCCTACGGCCCGCGCGGCCGGGCGGCTCACCTCAACCCACCGGCGTACGCCTCAACGGCGAGGCGGCGCTACGGGATGTCGAACAGTTGCCTCAGCCGGGCCTCGATCAGGGGTTGGCCGGCAGCGGACACGTCGTAGTGGCCGGCACCTTCGAGGACGGCGAGATTGATGTCGTTGCCGTTGATCAGCATCTTGTTGACTGTGCCGTAGGTGACCGTGGCCGGGCTGGTGATGTCGTCGGTGCCGTACAGCCAGAGAATCGCCCCCGGCAGCGTCGAGTTCTCCAGCCTGCCCTGGTTCTCCGCGTAGAACCGCTTGTTCTCGGGCAGCGAGTTCGGGGTGTCGCCGCGAACACCGGGGTAGGTGGTCAGCCGGTGTGCCGGCGACGCGTTCAGGTAGTGCTGGATGTCCCGTTTGACCAGGGCGTTGAGATCGTCCAGGCAGGTACGCCAGTTGTCGCGGTAGAACCTCAGCATGTTGGGGCCGTAGAGCGTGGCGGGATCGATGTCGTAGCCCGCGTACCGTTCGGTCCTGGTGAAGTAGATGGTCTCCGCGTTGGCGAAGACGAGTTGCTCGATCTGGTGCTCCGTTGGCGGGAGCCCCGATCGCGCAGCCGCCTCGATGTCGTTCCACAGGACCCGGTTCATGGCGGGCACGTCCGGTACCGGGGCAAGGGCGATGGTGCCGCGGTACTCAAGGTCGGGGTCGGCCATGGTGGCCCGGTCGGAGTAGTACGCGGCGGCCAGGGCGGCGAAGCCACCTTCCGACCAGCCCGCCGGCACCCACTGACCCGACAGTCGGTCACCGAGGAGCCGCTGCGCGGCCACCGCGGCGAAGACCATCGAGTTTCCCTCGCTGGACAGCTCGTAGTAGCCGTGCCCCTCCGGGACACCCTCGGCCACCGGGCCGAGTCCCTCGTAGTCCGGGGCAACCACGGCGATGTTCATCTTCAGGATGGACGCCAGCAGGGCCGCGTTCGGCCCGTCGGCCCACCGGCCGTGCTCCTGCAGTTGCACGCTCGGCGCGCACTCCGGAGCCCACCCGACGGTGCCGTGCCCCCACACCACGAGTGGCCACCCACCGGCCGGTGGTGCCTGCGTGGGCAGGAACAGCATGGCGGTGGCGCTGATCTGGCCGCCCCGGATTCCGGGCATGCGGTAGACGACGAGTTGACCGTCGGCCACGTCGGCGATCACCGATGGCACGTTACGCAGCGGCGTGGGGGTGCCGACCACGTCGCCGTCGGCGGCCGTCTCGACGGTGCCGGTCGGACCACCATCGGCACCCCACGCGGGGGCGACGGGGATCAACAACCCCACCAGCAGCACGACGAGCGGGAATCCGCGTCGGACACGACCACGCCGTCCGGGTGATCCGATGGGGCAACTGGTCATCGTGCTCCCGTCGTCGTGAGTTCCCGATACCGTCCCGGGCAGGGCGTCATGCTCCACCGCCAGCGACGTGACCCGTTGTGTCGCCCGAGCACCACCGGCAGGGCCGGCCCCCGGCAGCCGGGAGGACGTGGCCGTCACGGGTGCCGGGTCGGCAGACCGGACCTCCGCGACGATCCTCCGGTTCCGGTGCCTACGGGTCGAGAATAGGCCCGTGCGGTCAGGTCAGAGGTGGTTTTCCCGGGCCGGCCCGGGACCGGCGGCGACGACCGGCCCGTCCGACTCCATGACCACCCACCGGGCCTGACCCCAGCAGCAGAGGGGAAGCCCTACCCGGCCAGGCCCGTCACCGGCAGCGGGAACCCATGACGTCTGCCCTACCTCCCGGGTTTCCTCACCTGCCAGGTAGCCGGCAGGGTTCAGCCCCGGCGTCCGGCGTCGATCCGAGGCCCGGCAGGTGGGAGGGCACCACCCCCGGTTCCGTCGCTGGACGGCGGAGGCACGCCGCTTGACCAGTCACTTGTATTTTGCAAGTATGGCCCGCATGAGCCTCTTCATCACCTGCCCGGTCGAGAGCGTCGAGCGCGCAACCGCCTTCTACACCGCCCTCGGCTGGACCCTCAACGCCGAGATGTCCGACCACAACGTGTCGTGCTTCGCGATCGCCCCCGAGCAGTACGTCATGCTCGGCAGCCGCGAGATGTACGCGAGCGTCGGCGGAGTCGAAGAGTTGATCGGCGGACCTCAGACGCCCTCGAAGGTCACGGTCTCGTTCGACCTGGGCAGCCGGGAGGCGGTCGACGAACTCGTCGACCGCGCCGGCGCCGCCGGCGGGCGGATCGGTGACACCGACGACTACCCCTTCATGTACCAGCGCCAGTTCGACGACCCCGACGGCTACCACTACTCACCGTTCTGGATGAAGGCGGACGCCGACCCGACCGCGTGAGTGACCTCGCCGCGGCCCTCGACATCGTCGGAGCACGGTGGGCCCTGCTCATTGTGGAACGGCTGCTCGACGGGCCACAACGCTACGGCGATCTGCAGCGTGACCTCGGCGTACCGACCAACATGCTCGCGATACGCCTGCGCGAGCTCGAAGCGGCCGGCGTGCTGATCCGCCTGCCCCTTCACCACAACACCCGGGCCTACGCGCTGACCGATCGCGGGTTCGCCTTACGCGAGGCGATCGTCGCACTCGGCAACTGGGGCAGGCGCGACTCCTGATACGGCACCGCCGTCCGGGATCATGGCTGGTCGTCCACGGGAGGCAGAGTATGCAGGGCACGGGAGAGAGAAGACCGCTACCGCAGACGGTCCGATGGTACGAGACATGACGCCGCGTCAAGCGGTCGACGTACGGGCGCACCGCTGGCTGATGATCGTGGGGGCACTCCTCACCGCCGGCGCACTCCTGCTGTTGTCGCTTCTCCCTGACCCGCCCGCCGAAGCGGTCGCGATGACAGCGTGGGTCGCACGCGGCCACCCGCTACTGATGTGGAGCAACGAACTGCTGTTCCTCGCAGTCATCTGCTGGGGAGCCGGAGCGCGCGGTCTCGTCAGCGCGGGCCTGGCCGGCCCGTCGGCGCGGATCGACGTGGGAAGGACCGCTCTCACGGTCGCTCTCGTCGCGCTCGTCGTCGTACTGCTCGCGGTGGGGCGTCTGGTCTACCCGGTGTTTGAGATCGACCTGTCAGCCGAGGTCGTAGCCCTACTCGTCAGCTCGACGTTCGGCGCCCTGCATGTGGCGTTCCTGGGTTTCGCCGTCGCTGCGGTGACGCTCGGCTGGTCGACACGCGCCGCACTGGCCGGGCGAGCTGTCGGCATCGTTGCCGCAGCCGTATTCGTCGTGGGCTCCTTCCCCTGGTTGACACCGAACTGGTGGAACTCGGTGGTCCCGGTGCTGATCGCCGCCTGGGGCGTGTTTCTCGCCTGCGTAATCCGCACCGAGTAATCCGGCGACGCCACGGAAGGGACGAGCGCCGGGCAGGTCGCCGATGCCGTGGAGACTGCGCGGCGCTCACGGCAGGCTGCCGGTCAGCGGGTGCACTCCAGCAGCACCCAGACGTCGAACCCGCCGGGCCAGGTGTAGCTGTCGATCAGCACGCAGTCGCCGAATCCGGCGTCGTCCGCTTTGATTAGGGCCTGTTGGTAGGCGTAGTAGTAGGCCAGGCCCATGCTGCTGGAGCCCTCTCCGCTGAACTGCCGGGTCTCGACGGCGGACCCGCTGGCTGCGGCGGGGGGTGCGGCACCAAGCACGGCTGCCGATACGGTCAGTAGCGTTGCGGTCACCATTCGCTTCATCACCGCTTCAGGGTAGGCCGCACTCGATGTGATCGCCATTTGCCGGAGCGAACCCACCCCCGCGCCGACTACCGCTCGACCGCCCTCGGCCCGGACGGCGATCGGCGTTGCCGCACACCACGTTTCCCCCAGCCCGGGCGTGACCACCACGCCGTCAACCTGCAACCCGACGATCCGCCACCCGGCGTCCAGATCAGCCTCGGCCACCCGTCGTGGAACGCCCCTGGTCGGCGAGGTCGATGGCCACCTCGGACAAGGGCTGGGCGACACACGTCAGGGTGTAACCGGCGGCCCGCTGCTGCGGGGTGAGACAGTTCGGCCCGCTCACCACGACGTCGCCACGGCGAAGCCGCACGACGCACTCGCCGCAGGTGCCGACGGTGCAGGAGAACGGCAGGTCGATCCCGGCGGCGAGACCCGCGTCGAGCAGACTCTGACCGGGCTCGACAGTCCCCGAACCGACGGGCTGCCCGGCCGCCTCCACGGTCATCGGCTGCGGCGTGGTCGTCACGATCGTGGTGCCGGCACCCGAGGTGTACGTCTCGTGGTGCACCCGCGCGTCCGGCACGCCGAGGCCCGCGAGCACCTTCCGTACGGTGCCCATGAGCGCCTCGGGGCCGCAGACGTAGTAGTGGGCGTCGGCGGCCGGCGAACGGCCGGTGAACCAGTCCACCAGGCGGTCCGCGTCGAGGCGGCCGTCCCGACTGGTCAGGACGGGGGTGACGGACAACCGGTCGGGATGCTCCGCAGCCAGCCGGTCGAGGTCGGCGGCGAAGATGACCTCGCCTGCGTCCCGGCTGCTGTAGAGCAGCGCGATCCGGTCGCGGCCGGACCGGTCGGCGAGCCGCGTACGGATCATGCTCATCATCGGCGTCACACCGCTGCCGGCGGCGACGAACAGCATCTCGGTCGGCGGCTCGGCCCCGATGTGGAACGTCCCGGACGGGCCGTGCAGGCCTAGGTGGTCCCCGACGCGCAGCACCCGGTGCACGTGGCCAGAGAGCCGACCCCCCTCGACATGCTTGACGGTGACCTCCAGCCGCGGCGTCCCCGGCGCGGACGAGGCCGAATAGGCCCGTCGGACCGGGCGGCCGTCGACATCGACGACGAGCGTGAAGTACTGGCCGGGCCGGAACGCGAAACCGCCGGGCCGCCCGGCGGCGTCTTCGAGGACGAGCGTGACGGTGGTCGGCGTCTCCCGCCGCATCTCCACGACGCGCACCTCCCGCAGCGGACTCCCGGCCCGGTCGCCGGCGGTCTGTCGCCCGTCCGCGATGTCGGCGTAGCCCTCCTTCCGCAGCCCGGAGCGGTAGGCGCGGCGCATCACCACCCGCAGCAACCGCGACAGCCCCGGGATCGCGCCGATGACCCTGAGCAGCGCCGCAGGCGGCCCGCCCGACACGCCCGCCGAGTTCGCGGCGAGATGCTCCAACGCGATCATGGTGAGATCCGGCGCGGCCCCGCGGTCGAGGTGCGTGCCGGGATGCCACAGCCGGGCCCGGGCCACCGCGTCGTTGCCGACCACCTCGGCGTGCTCGACATCGATGACGAGCGCCGCATGTGGTGGCAGCCCGCGCAGCGCGAGGGTCCGTAGCAGTGCCGGGTCGTCGGTTACCACGCCGCGCCCGCGTACGTGCAGCACCCCGCTGCGGCCGGGAACGAGCGCGGCGAAGGCGAGCCGCTCGTCCTGCAACAGGTTGTGCAGCGTGTCGGCACGCTTGTTGCCCCTACGGTCCGGGAGCACGAGCGTCCGACCGTCGAGTACCCGGACCACCGTCCCCCGGTCGCCTCGGGGACTGGTGTCGCTGCCACCCTCGGTGTCCCAGCTCGACAGCGCGAGGAACGGCGCTGCGGCCAGGAAGTCGGCCACACCGGGCGCCCCCAACGGCTCGTCGACGGCGATCTCCGGCGCCGGCGCGGCCTTCGCGGGTGCTTGCCACAGGCCGGAACGGAGAACGGCCTGCGCGCAGTGCACCCACGCCTGCCTGATCGCCACCGTGGTCCGTGCTCCCTGCTGGGAGATGACCGTGCCGTTGACGCGCAGGACCTCACCGACGCCAGGCAGCAGGAAGAACATCGACGCCGGCCCGGGGGCGGCGTCGGCCTCGGGAAGGGCGAACGAGATCCGCGTGGGCGAGTGGACGCGGGCGAACCCGGCGACGCCACCGACGAACGTCGTCCGGCTCGTGCCGTCGGTGCCGCGGTAGCCGAACGCCGCGACCGGACTGCGGGCCAGGACGCTGCGGCAGCCCGCGTCGAGGGCGTCGACCTCCTTGAGCATGACCATGGACGGCGGGCGGCCGACAAGCGCCTCGACCTCGTCCACGGTCGTGAGTAGATGCAGCACGACGGTTCCTCTCAGTCGGGCGCGGGGTGAACCACGTAGCCGGCGAAGGTGTCGTCGGTTGTCGGCGCACCGCATCGATGAGACGTTGTTTCAGCAGCTCAGAGCAATATTATGAGCAATAGCTCAGCTCTTTGCCTACTCGCTTTCCGTGCCCGGAAGGACCATCGGATGCCGTCAGCCGACCGTCGTCTCCAGCCTCGTCGTGAGCCCCGCCAGGTGCGGGCCGAGCTCACCCGGGAGCGCATCCTGGCCGCCGCTGCTCACATTTTCAGCGAGTACGGCTACGCCGCCGGCACCACGAACCGCATCGCCGAACGGGCCCGGATCTCCATCGGATCGCTGTACCAGTACTTCCCGAACAAAGACGCGATCCTCGCCGCGCTGCTGGTGCGGCACATCGACCGCGGCACCTGGACCCAGGCCGACGAACTCGACCTGTCCCCGGGCACCCTCGCGGCGACAGTCCGGGCCCTGGTCCGCGACGCGATCGACAACCACAGCGAGGATCCACAGCTGCTACGCATCATGATGGAGGAGGCGCCGCTGTCGCAGGAGCTGCTCGACACCGTCGACCGGCACGGCAAGCAACGCGTCGCCCAGATCCGCGACCTACTCGCCCGGCACCCGGACGTCCGCGTGACCGACCTCGACACGGCCGCCGAACTCATCGTGCTCACCGTAGAGATCAACACGCACAAGCTGATGGCCGATCCCCGGTCGATCCCGGTCGAACGATTCGAGCGTGAGCTGGCAAACATGGTCACCCGCTACCTGCGCGGCGATCGGCACGGGGAATGACTGCCAGCGGTGTGCAACAGGCTGGGGTGAGCCGTTGTGTCCCACCGGCACTCGTCTTTACGCTGCCACGGTTCTTTGTGAACTCGGGCCGGAGAGTGGCGTGATCTCGCTAGCCGAGACCGCTGGTGCCGACTTGCAGACCATGGCGGCGGGCCTGCATCGGGCGCAGCAGGAAGCTGCGGCTGTCGTTCCGCGCTGGCGGGTTGCAGGACGTGTTGCAGGTCGTGGCAACCGTGCGAGCCCCCCGGACCGCGGCCGGGCAGCACATCGAGGCAGCACTGGCGCAGCTCGGCGGATTGGTGAGCTGGGAAACTGACCCTGAGCGGTACGGCCTACTGATTGCCTCGTCGAGCTGCCTGCGCAATTCTGCCGCCTCATCGCTTCGACCGAGTCCGTCGAGGAAAACGGCGAGTGTCCGCAGACCGGCAGGCCGATGCGCAACCCGAGGACGCTGCTCCACTTGTCCGCCTTGTCGAGATCCTGGACCGCCAGGAACATGCCCAGCCCTGCGACCAGCACCCCCACGGCGAGTGCCGCTGTCCACCGGGCAGCCGACTACCAAGCGTCATCACCCCGGCCGCCGTTCTGCTGACGACGATGGGGGCTGCTGGCTAGTAGGGGAACACGGATTTCGGGTCGACCAGGCGTTTCCTTCCCGGTCGGGATAGCCAGTCTCGTCGAAGGCGCAGTGATTCTACCCGCAGATCCCAAGGTCGGATCATGGACAAATCTGAGCGGGTGGTCATGCTAGAAAACTCCGGTCGGTCGGGTTGCCAGTTCGATGATGAATGATATACGGGAGTAATGTTGACAAAGTCGACAGGACGTCGGGCGAAGAATCGTGGATCCCGTCCTTCTGGCCGGCCGAACCGAAGTGCGGGCGGCGGGCTCCGTAAGTGGTGGGCGCGGCGTTCACCGGCTATGCGCGTGGCGGTTGTCGGAGCGGCGATACCTGCCCTGCTCGGTGCAGCCGGCACCTTAGGTGCCGTCATCATTCCGGATTGGATCAAAGATAAACCGTCGGGTAACCTCCGTGCTGTGAAGCTCGTCGTGCGCGACGAGGCCATCGTGGATACTCCGCCCTCCGTCGAAATAACGGTCCAGAACGTCGGCGATCAGCTCGTGGTGACGCGCAATCTGGTACTCGTCGTTCAGGAGTCGCTTCTAATCAAGGAGTGTGCGACCGAAGGGAACCTGCCGCTCTCTGCCACTTATGACCTCGAACTGCCGCAGCGCGCGGATCCGGGAGTCGAGTTTAAAACGGATATCAATCAAGAGATCAAGCCCAACGAGGCGGATCGATTTGCGTTGAAACTGCGTGTCCCGGAAGATCCGACAGGCATCAGTTGGTCATTCTACCGTCTTGCGGTCTTCATCGAAGTCGGGTTGACGCTGGAGCGGGTCCCAATAGGTTCCGCAGTCCTCGCCCTTCCGGCGGTGCCGCTGGGATCGGGCGTGACCGTATGGAACGAGAGATTCAAAAACGATAAAGATCGGCTCGAATTCCTTGGGCCTGGACGCCGAGCCGAAGTCGAGACGTGCCTGCACGACAACAGCACTAGGCTGAAGCGCTTCCTTTCGCAACCCGGGGAACGTTCCCCCGAACTTCGGGCGCTTGAGCGAGAGTTGCGCTGAGGATGGAGCGGGGCGACGATGAGCTGGAGGGTCGTGTGCGGGACAGACGTGCGCTTTGGATTGTTGTGGTGCTCGCCTTCGGCGTATTGGTCGCCTTCGTCGGTGGTGGTTGGGTTGCCCTGGGAATTGGTGCCTCCGGGTCCGGGTCAACCAGCAAGAGTAAATCTGCGGCAGGCCCGGATGCGGTGGAAATGACGCGGCAGGGAATTTGCAAGCAGCTGTGCCGCGTTACTGATCAAACCAACTTCGTTCACCCGAAGTGGGGTAGAAGTGTCCTGTTTGTGACCATGCCGGCAGATGGTGTCGAGGGGTTCGAGGTCAACCTGGTCGTCATAAATTCTGCTGGCGAGGTGAAGTGGCACTACTCGGCCGAGTGGCCAGAACTCAAAATTGCTACCCCGGCCCAGGATGTCACGGGCAAAATTTTCGTCAACTACAACCCTGGTCGCTATGACGGAGTCATCATTCTGCAGCCGAGCAGTGATTCTTTCGTCACCTTCGGATCGTTGCCGCCTGCGGGTGATTATCGGGCTCGATTCTATTCTGCGGTGCTCCGAGATGACGACCGGGATGGCATATATGAGATCGTTCAGAGTCATAACGATTGCGAACCGAGCTGTGCTGAGGGAAAGATTACCAACGTAACGTATCGATGGGCCGGCACCGACTACGAGAAGCGCTGAGGATCGTGATCCATGCTGTGAGGACTGTGGCTGTCTGCGGTAGGCGTCTCACTCCTGAACTTGATGCGCGCTCAGCGTAGTCCCCTGTGGCGCGGGGAAGGGTATGGGCGCGGGGCGGTGGGCGTGAGGTGGCGGTGGTGTGGTCCAGGGCGATGGTGCGGCCGCTGGCGGCGGTCTTGGCTGGGCCGATGGTGACGGTCTGGCCGTAGGCGATGCGTTGCTGGTCGATGGCCCACAGCAGCAGGGACTTGACGGACGTCGTACGTCATACGAATATAGGCGTCGATATATGCCTGCCCGCGCCCCGTCCGGAGGGTCGAGATGACACCGGGCCGGTCGACGTCTGCGGCCGCCGCTTCGACCGCAGTCCTGCGCTGACGTCGACGCTTCGGTGACGCCTGCACGTCCAGCCGGCTGTGGCTCAAGTAGCGGTCGCTGGCCTGACACCCGAGCCGGACGGCAGCTTCCCCCGTAAGGAGACGACTCTGTGTCACCTCGCAAACGCTCGGCCCCCTGGATAGGGGCGATCCTGGCCGCCATGGTCGTGGCCACGGTCGGCGCGTACGTCGTCACGAACGCGACACCGGCCGCCGCGGCCGCCACTGCCGGCTGCGGCAAGGCCCCAGGGCTGAACAGCGGCACCCACACCATCTCCAGCGGCGGCAAGAGCCGCAGCTTCATCCTTCGGCTTCCCGACAGCTACAACAACACCTACCCGCACCGGCTGGCCTTCGGGTTCCACTGGTTGGGTGGCACCGCCAGTGCCGTCGCCTCAGGCGGAACCGACGGTTACGCCTGGGCCTACTACGGCATGCTGTCGCAGTCGAACAACACCACGATCTTCGTCGCCCCCCAGGGCATCAACAACGGCTGGGCCAACACCAATGGCGAGGACGTCACCTTCACCGACGACATGATCCGCGTGATCGACAACGCGCTCTGCGTCGACACCACGCAACGCTTCTCGGTCGGGTTCAGCTACGGCGGCGCGATGAGCTACTCGTTGGCGTGTTCCCGGCCGACGGTGTTCCGCGCGGTCGCGGCCATCGCCGCCCCCGGAGAAATCAGTGGCTGCAGTGGCGGGACCCAGCCCGTGGCGTACCTGGGAATTCATGGCATCAACGACAACATCCAGAGCGGCCGGTCACTACGCGACAGGTGGCTCAGAAACAACGGTTGCGCTGCGCAGAACGCACCCGAGCCCGCGCGGGGCAGCCTGACCCACATCATCACCACCTACTCGTGTCGGGCCGGCTATCCAGTGGTCTGGGCCCCGTTCGACGGCGGACACCAGCAGGGCCCGGTGGACGGATGTGCCGGCTGTGAGAGCGGCGCAAGAAGCTGGGTCAAGCCTGAGGTGTGGCGGTTCTTCACCCAGTTCGGGTCGACCCCGCCGCCGACCACCACCCCGCCGACCACGCCGCCGCCCGGCGAGGCGAACGTGATGATCGCCGGCGGCCAGTCGAGCCGTTGCGTCGACGTCGCCAACTCCAGCACGAGCAACGGCGCCCGGGTGCAACTGTGGGACTGCCACGGCAACAACAACCAGCGCTGGACCCACACCGCCAACCGCACCCTGACCGTCTACGGCAACAAGTGTCTGGACGCCAGCGGGTCAGGCACCAGCAACGGCACCGTCGTGCACATCTGGGACTGTCACGGCGGCGCGAACCAGCAGTGGAACCTGAACAGCAACGGAACCATCACCTCCGTCCAGTCGGGACTCTGCCTGGACGCCGTCGGCAACGGCACCGCCAACGGGACGCAACTCAACCTGTGGGCGTGCAATGGAGGCGGCAACCAGCAATGGGCCACCCGTAGCTGACAGTCCGACAACCCCGTACCACCATGGCACGGCGGTGAGGCGGGGCGGCGGCCAGTTCCTTCGGCCGCCACCCCGCCGGGCCGGGATGACAACTTCTCTTCGCCCTGCAGTCATCGATGGATCCGGACGCGGTACCGGCAGCTTGCCTGGGCGAGGCGAGCGGCTGCCCCCGGGCCGAACCATACTGCCGCTCCTCGGTGCGTGGACGCGCCTACGGCATGGTCGGCCTGCCGCCGTGCTCCGGGGCGCGGTGTCGGCAGATCGGGCACGCCAGCTGGCCCCATCGCGAACGTGCAGGCGGCTGGGCCAGAACACACTGGAAACAGGCGAGTATCGATCCGCTTGTCCCGGAAGAAGTTGGACTGGACATCGTCCGGCTCGACATCGGCGCGGACTGCCCGCTCACGGGGACCGGCGCGCCGGGCAACGGAGTGCTGGGACAGGCGGGGTATCGAGAGAGGTACGCGTCCGCGCGGGTGCTACCGCCGCTCGTCAGCGACGGCCGGTGCGGGCCTCGGGTGACGTGCCCCCGTAGGTGGCCAGATCGATGCTGATCAGGGCTAGGTGGAGAGGGCTTCGCTGCCGGCGGGCTGACCGTCCGGGCCACCGTGGGCGTGGGGGACCGCTCGGCGGCCACGTCCCGGGATCGATCGAGGCGGTGGTGGTGCCGTCGAGGCGCGGACGACGAGCTCGACCGGTTGGTCGGCCGCCGGTGGAAGCGCGACGTCCGGCTTCTCGATGACGCGTACCAGCAGCGCGAGACCCTGCCGTGTGACCTCGTCGAACGGCTGGCGCAGGGTGGTGAGCGGGGGAGTGACGTAGGCGGCGACCGGGATGTCGTCGAACCCGACGACGCTGATGTCCTCGGGCACCCGGCGCCCGGCCTCGAGCTGCGCGCGGATGAGACCGATCGCCATGTCGTCGTTCGCGGCGAACACCGCGGTCACGGTGCCGTCGCCGGCCAGTTCCCGGCCCGCTGCGTAGCCGGACGCGGCCGACCAGTCGCCCTCGACGACCGGCGGCTCGTCCGCGCCGTGGGCTCGCAGCGCCTCGCGCCAGCCGGCGAGACGGTCCCGTGCCGAATGCCACCGCTGCGGGCCGGCCAGGTGATGGACGGTCGCGTGCCCCAACTCCAGCAGGTGCTCGGTCGCGGCCCGCGCGAGCCGGCCCGCGCCGACCCTGGCGGTCACCACCTGCGGCGCGGCGAAGGTGGGCGGCGCGCCGAGGACCAGGACCGGTACGTCCACGCTGATGATGCCGACGCCCTCGTCGATCGGCTCGGAGATGACGACGCCGTCCACGCCCTGGTCCAGCAGCGATGCCAGGGCGCTCGCGATGCCGCCCGGGTCGCCCTCGATCGTGGTGGCCACCCGCAGCGTGTAGCCCACCTTCCGGACCGCCCGCTCGATGCCCATGAGCCACGACGTCGGCCCGTACAAGGCGCTGCCGAGCGTCACCACGCCGATCGACCGGGTCCGACCGGAGGCCAACGCCCGGGCCGCCTGGTTGCGCCGGTAGCCGAGCTCCTCGGCGGCGTCCAGGACCCGCCGGCGCACGTCGGCCGAGACGTACGGCTCGTCGTTGAGGACCCTGGACACCGTCTTCTGGGAGACGCCGGCCAGCCGCGCGACGTCCACGCTGCGCGGCGTTGGAGGGCTTCCACCCGGCCTCGCCAGTCGCGTCATGGCACCTCCCATCGCCAGCCATCGTTATGTATGATTGCGCTGTCATGTCTACGCAGTCATACAATCGCCATCAAGATCCCGTGACCCGCCTGTAATGCTGGCGAAGCACGTTCCTTGCCAACACCCTAACCCCAGTTTCGAACCGAACAGGCCGGGCCGGGCCGGGCCGCCTGCCGACCTCGCCGAGGACCGCAGTGCTGTCCATGCCTTCGACGTGTCACGCAGCCGGGCAACCGCATAGTCGAATCGATTCGTTAATCCGTCGGCGCCACGTCGGTGAGCCGGCGGCACGGAATGCCTGAGCGCGATGCCCTAGCGCTCCGGAAGGGGCGTGCTCATCGGCGGCCGCTTGAAGCCTGCGAGGTGCCAGGAGAAGGAAGTAACCGTCCTGAAACCTTGACTTCACGCTCGATAGGTCCATTAATACATATCTATGTATCCGGGCCGTAGTCACCCTTCCGGGGTGGTCGGCGACGCCGGCAGATTCGTCGAATCGGTTCGAGTATCGGCCTTGAGGCTGCGCCCTGAACCGACGTTACGGAGCTGACGGATGAGTCACAGGAGGTTGCCGTGCATCGTACGAACGCCCATTGGGGTGTCCGATTGTCGGCGTCGGCCAGAGGGCTTGCCGCGACCGTGGCGCTCGGCCTGACCCTGACGCTGGGCGGCCTGCCCCTGGCGACCCCCCGGTCGGCCCTGGCCGCGCCGGGCGCGATGGGGGCCGTGGCCGCCGCCGGTGTTGACGGTGTGGCGGCCGGGAACGCCGCGATCGCCTCGGTCGACCTGAGCGGAACCTGGGGCTTCACGCCCGCGGGCCGGGCGGCGACCACGATCGCGGTGCCCGGTGGCGGCTGGTACAAACAGGGCTTCACCACCGTGAACGAGGCGGTGTACTCGCGCAGCATCACCGTGCCGGACTCGGGGCAGCCGCAGTCGGCCTGGATCGAGTTCGGCGCCGTCAACCACCAGGCGACACTGTCGGTCGACGGCCGCGTGGTCGCCACCCAGACGACGGCGTTCACCCCGTCGAACTTCGACATCAGCGCCTACGCGGCGCCCGGCACCACCCACACGATCACGGTGAACGTGAAGGGCCGCGGCGCGTTGAAGGCATCCAACGGCCGGTACCTGGTGCCCGACGCCGCCACGTGGTCCGAGGCGGTACCGCAGGGGATCTTCGGGTCCGCATTCCTGCGGGTGTACCCGGCGGTGTACGTCAGCGACACATTCGTGCGTACGTCGGTGGCGAACAAGACGCTGACCTACGACGTGACGGTGCGCAACACGTCGGGCAGTCCCCGGTCGGTGACGTTGACCGGGTCACTGGCGTCCAAGAACGGGACGGCCTTCAGCTACCCGGAACTGCCCAGCCGTACGATCACCGTGGCGGCCCGCTCGACCGTGACCGTGACCGTCGGGCCGGTCGCGTGGAACCTCGACAGCACCTCGTACTGGTGGCCCAACGTGCCGTACCGGTCGGGGTACCGGGCGCAGCTGCACGGGCTGACGGTGCATGCCGTCACCGACGACGGCCGGACGAGCGACGCCGAGTACCGGTTCGGGTTCCGGGAGGCCACCCAGAACGGTGACTACTACTACCTCAACGGCGTGCGCGTGAACTTCCGCGGCGACAACCTCCAGGGTGCCGACTATGACCGGATCAACAACGGCGGCAAGGGCGATGCCTACCACACCCTGCCCGGCTTCCTGCCCCCGTCGTCCGGCAACGGCGGCTGGCCGCAGGCGGTGGACAACTACCAGCGGCTGAACTACAACGTGGTGCGCATCCACCAGGAGCCCGGGAGCCCGTACATGTTGGATGTCGCCGACGAGATGGGCCTGATGATCATCGACGAGGTCGCGATTCGCGGCTCCCAATCCTCGCAGGAGTGGAAGGAGTCCGTCGGGCACGACAACATGGTCAACCACGCCCGTGCGCTGGTCCTGCGCGACCGCAACCACCCCGCGATCATCCGCTGGAGTCAGAACAACGAGCCGAACCAGAGCGGCCAGGATTCCGAACAGTTCGAGAAGGAGCTGTACGCGGCGATGAACGGCGCCGACGGCACCCGGCCGATCATTGCCGAGGTGGGCGTCGGCGGGAATGTCAGCCTGTATCCCGGGATGACGTACGCCAACTTCGCGGTGATCCCGCACTACGTCGACGGCTTCGGCAGGTACGGGGAGGGCCTGATCACCGTGAACGGGCGGCCCGACGGCGAGGGCGAGTACATCTGGCCGGCATGCAACAACAAGCAGGGCTTCGCGTGGTTCGCCACGGCAACCCTGGCCAAGCGCGGCAAGGGCGCCACCGACCTGCGCCCGTACACGCTGCTGTCCGCCTGGGCCAGCGTCGTGCCCGGCGTGCGGAGCACCGACTTCACCCCGGAGGAGGGTGGTCACCCCATCTACGGCGCCGACAACCTGCCCGACCCCTGGAGCAACCCGCAGATCCAGCGCGTGCAGGCGGCGTTCAACCCGGTGGCTGCAGTCGACCTCCCGTACTGGTCGGCCTCCGGCAGTTCGGACTCGAACGGCACCTTTCCGTTGCCGCAGGCGGTACCCAGCTACGCCCGCAACGCCACGGTCACCCGCAACATCACCGTGTTCAACGACGACTTCGTCGACAGCTCGGTGGGCTTCACCTGGACGGCGCGGCTCGACAGCCCGACCGGCGCGGTCGTCGCGTCCGGCAGCACGACCCTGACCGTCCCGCTCGGCTCGCGGGTCACCCAGCCGGTGTCCTTCACCACCCCCGCCACCGGGAGCCGCGTGTACCTGCAGCTGTCGACCACGAAGTCCGGCAGCCCCGTCTTCACCGACGCGGTCGAGTACTTCAACCTCAGCGGAGGCAGCGGGACCGGACCCGCACCCGGCACCTACCGCATCGTCAACCGCAACAGCGGCAAGCCCCTGGCCATCGCCGGCAACTCCACCGCCGACGGCGCCAAGACCGTCCAGCAGAGCGGCACCCCCACCTGGACGATCAGCACCACACAGGACGCCTTCACCCTGCGCTACACCGCCTCCGGAAAGGTGCTCGACGTCAACGGCGGCAGCACCACGCAGGGCCTGCAACTGCAGCAGTGGTCGGCCAACGGCGGCACCAACCAGATGTGGTACCTGCGGCCCACCGGTGACGGCTACTACACCATCGTCAGCCGTGGCAACGGACTGGCAGCCGACGTCTACGGTGCCTCGACCAGCGAGGGAGCGCAGGTCGTGCAGTGGACCGCCAACGGCGGGACCAACCAGCAGTGGCAGTTCGTACCCGCCTGACCAGTGGCAGAGGTGAGTGTCAAGTTCGGCCGCCGGTAGCGGACTGCCGATTGTCGCGCCGACTCGGGGGCACGGTTTGTGCGCCCGAGTCGGCCACGATCCGATCGCGGTGGGACACGACCTACCGATCCGGACAGACGCCAGCCTGGTCCGCTCGCTACCCGTACGTGAGCCAGGCCCGGGGCGTCGCGGCTGAGTGCATGGACTCTTGGTGCCGTCCATGCACTGAGGCGTGGCTCGCCCACCGTCGTTGTAGGACGTTCGGTGTGCGCCGTCGGCTGATCGGAGACCCGGAGCGGACCATGTCCATGTGAGTGGTTCTGCGTAACCTGGTTCGGGGCCGACCGTGACCCGATGGCCGGCTGGCGATTGATTGTCCACGCGGCGTCTCACGGGGTGCTCCGTGGATGCTCTGGCGCGATGGACGGGGCCGGCGCGCGATGGACCGGCCCGGACGCCGTCCCGCTGAAGCTGGGGCCCGACCGCGAACAGATGGACTCACGCGACCCCGTTGGACCAGGCGACTCGACCAAGATCAACCTCTTACTCGGCATGGACACGACGCAAAGCGATGCCCTGCTGCACCAGTTGGCGGACCACCTCGTGGACGAGCGCTACGCCTATTTCCACAAGTGGAGCGAGGACGACGTCATCGTCTGGGACAACTGGCGCGTGTCCACAGCGCCGCCGGCGTGCCCTTGGACGTGCGCCGTCGCGCGCACCGCGCCACCCTGCTCGGCGACTACGGCTACGGCCGCTACCTCGACCCTGCGCTGGGCCGCGAGCCGCGCACGGCGACCATCGTCGACTGAGCCGGTGAGCGTATGCCCGGCTCCCAGTGCTCCAGCCGCACCTGCCTGATCTGACGTTTCCGCAGTTCATCCCCGTGATTGACGCCTTCCCGGCACCGGCCGGGTAGCTGCGGATGTCGATGCTGATCTCGGGCGGGCTGGGTGAGTGCACTTTCTGCCTGTTGTGGTCAGTCGCAGAGCGGGCAAGCTCCCGTGCCTGTGTTGATCGATGAGATCGTGGGTTGGCGGACAGGTCTGGATGATCTGCTGGCGCGGTTCTCGCACTGGTTCGGGCTGGCCAGAGCCATGCCGGCAGGCGCTGGCCTACCTGGTCGGGTTGCTGTCGCCCCTGGCCGGCAAGAACGGCTGGACCCTCGCCGAGGCTGCCGGCGGTACCGCACCGAATCGGATGCAACGCCTGCTCAACCGCACGGCGTCTCGAGACGAGGCCCGGCGCCGCGCCCGATGCCCAGATCGATCCGGCCCGGCGCCAGGGCCCGCACGACGCGGAACGTCTCGGCCACCTTGAACGGACTGTAGTACGGCAGCAGCACGCCGCCGCTGCCGATGCGCAGGCTGGTCGTCTCCGTGGTGAGTCGTCGCGCGATCATGATGTCGGGGGGCCGGGCCGGCGATCGACGCTGGGGCGTGGTGTTCGGCGAGCCGGTAGCGGTGGTAGCGAGGGTGTCGGCCGTCCGGGTGAGATCGGGCGCGTTCCATCTCCGAACAGGTCCCGATGGTGTTTCAGGCCGGCGGGGCGTGTCGGATTGATGGAGGGCTCAGCGACCAGCTCGCGAGCAGGTTCAAGGCGCGTTGGGAGGGTGAATTGGGTTCGGTGCTGTAGAGGAACACGGTGGTCTCTTTGTCGCCGGGCAAAGTGAGTGTTTCGTAGTCGATCGACAGGTCGCCGACGACCGGGTGGCGAAGTCGCTTGGTCCCGTAAGTGCGCTGGTAGACCCGGTGCTCGTTCCACCATTGGTCGAACTCGTGACTCTGAGTGCGTAGCTCGTCGATGAGCTCGGTTTGCGTTCGGTCGTTCGGACGGGCGCCGAACTCGAGGCGCAGGCTCTCCACGGCGGCTCTTGCCTGCTGGTCCCAGTCGACGAACAGTTCCCGGGCTCCGGGGTCGAGGAGTATCCAGCGGGCGTAGTTCCGCTCGCGTGCTGGCATCCGCTCGAAGTCGGCGAACAGCGCCCGAGCCAGCCGGTTCGCAGCCAGCACGTGGCTGCCGCGGCCGAGGACGAGTACCGGCACCGTGTCGAGGTTGTCCAGGAGCTGCTGCACGCCGGGCCGAATTCGTTGCACCCCCGACACGGCTCCCCTTGTGCGACCGCGCGGCGATTCGGTCGAGCCGACGCCGATGAGGTTCTCGAGGTGGCTCCGGCCGGCCGGATCGAGGTTGAGCGCGCGTGCGAGCGCATCGATCACCGCCGGCGAAGGCACGATGCGACGTCCCTGTTCGAGGCGGGCGTAGTAATCCGTCGAGACCCCGGCGAGCAGCGCCACCTCTTCGCGGCGCAGGCCGGGCACGCGGCGCACGCGGGCGTCTGTCGGTAGTCCGGCTCGCTGCGGGTCCTGTTGGCTGCGCGCCCGTCGCAGGAAGTCGGCGAGCTCGCGATTGATGGCGGGCATGGGCCAATTCTGCCTCGCGGGCCGGCGGGCCGGGTGGACCTAGGAGTCCTAGGCAGCGCGTTCCCAGGTCTCGAAGGGCTCGAGATGACCGCCCACGACGGCCGCACAACGGACACAGTCGAACTCATACCGATTTCGCCGAACGGCTCGGCGAGACGACACCTCCCGGAAGGACCCCCATGAGCATCCCCACCGATCGCCCGGCCACCTGGTTCGTGACCGGTACGTCGCACGGCCTCGGCCTGGAACTGGCTGTTCAGGTACTACAGCGCGGTGACAACCTCGCCGCCACCACCCGTACCGTCGAGCGCCTGACGACTGCGCTCGACGGCCGCGTGGACACCTCGAAGCTGCTCGCCCTCAACGTCGACCTCCGTGACTCCGACGCCGTCGGACGCGCGGTCGAGGAGACCGTCTCTCGCTTCGGCGGCCTCGACGTGGTCGTCAACAATGCCGGCTACGGCTACCTCGGTGCCGTTGAGGAGGCCAGCCCGGTCGACGTCCGCAACATGCTCGACGTGCAGGTCGTCGGAGTCTGGAACGTCCTGCGCGCCGCCTTGCCGGTCATGCGAGGCCAGCGCAGCGGCCATGTCGTCACCGTGTCATCCGTTCTGGGTCTCACCGCCGTGCCGGGCTGGGCGCTGTACTGCGCCGGCAAGTTCGCCGTGGAAGGGATCAGCGAGGCGTTGGCGGCCGAGGTCGCGGACTTCAACGTCGAGGTCACCATCGTCGAACCGGGCTATCTCCGCACCGATTTCCTGACCACCGACGCACTGGCACTGCCCGCGGCGCCCTCGGACGCCTACCCGGCCATCCGCGAGATGGTGCAGAGTCACCTCGATCTGCAGGGCAACCAGCTCGGCGACCCCGTCAAAGCCGCCGAGCGGATGATCGAGAAGGTCGTCGACGGGGGAGGGCCCCTGCGCCTGGTGCTGGGATCGGATTCCCACGCGTACGCCACAGCGAAGGTTGAAGCCCTGCGAGCGAATCTCGATGCCGCCCGCGACACCGCGGCTGCCACTGATCACCCCAGCGCCTGAACCGCCTTCCCGCCCACGACGCCTGACGGGGAGAAGAGCAACCATGAACTGTCAACGCCGGCTGAACTTGGCTCTGGCACACGTTCTGCGATTGATCATGTTGATGGCTGTGCATCAGGCGCAGGAAGTCGTCCATCCGGTGCAGCCCGCGCCGCGCCTGTAGCCGCTCGATGGTGTCGGCGAGGTTCTGAACGCGCAGGGGTGCGTTCGGGAGAAGGTCACCCACGCCGGCGGTGCGGGCCTGGGTGATGCCGTGCATCGAGTCGGGACGTGCCCCGTCGCAGAGCAGCAAGCGGCCGGGCGGGTCACAGATCTTGGTCGACTCCTGCCTTGCCGGGGATCCCGCCCTGCTGCCTTCCTCCGTGCGGGCCGCCAGGCCATGATCAAGAAGCCGGATGCGTTGGGTCACTGACACTGGTCTGCCCCTGTCTGGTTCCGCCGAGGGAAACGTGTGGTTCCCGAGCTGCGGCGCTCCGGACATCACCTCTCAGGCGGTTCCGGTAACGTCATCGACGTCAATCAATGTGACGAGGTGGGTGCCGTGCTGGTTACCGCCGCAGCCGACCCGAAGGAGAAGACGGTGGACGCAAGAATGATCGTCGCGACCGGTGCCGTGCTTGGTGTGCTGGGCCTGCTCGGAGCACCCGGCTCGCCGGCCGTCGCCAAGGAACAGCCGCGCAACTGCGCGGTCAACGTGGACACCCGCCTACTGCGCTGCGCCGATACCGAAACGCAAGCGCTGCGCGCGGTGGGGGCTACGCAGGCCAGCGTTGTCATCGCCCGCACCTACGACGGTACGGGCTTCAGCGGCGCGCTGCTGACCTGGGCTCAGAACAGTAACTGCACCCCTGAGTACGACGCCGAGTTGCAGTGGGATGACCTGCGGACGACAAGCGGGGGCAACTGGAACAACCGGATCAAATCGGTGCGCACCTACAACCAGTGCGACGTCAAATTCTTCGACGGGATCAACTTCACCGGTGCCCAGTCAGTCTGGATCGATGAAGCCTCCAACCTCGCGACCATCGGCGACGGCTGGAACAACCGGGCTGGCTCGATCAAATTCTCCTGATCGTCTGACAGCCGACGGTGAAGGGCAAAGGGCCCCACCGATCCGGCCCGCCACGAGGTCACCGCCACGGCTTGCCACCAACCGGAACGAGCACGCCGAAGGCCCGCACCAAGCACCGTCAACGAGCAGTCGGAGACCGTGCTCGTCAACCAGCGGCGGCCCCGGAGCACCACGGACCCCAGGGCCGCCGCTGTGGCCCGTGCCGTCGGGTCGAAACAGTTCCCACGTTCCAGGTCATGACGATCAGGCCGTGGGCAGCGTCGCTCCCCTGAATCCAGGTCTGCTGCCAGCTCGAGAACCGCACTCTAGGACCCGACTCGCTCCGGTTGCCGCTACGTCGCCATGTCGACATGACCGGGTGGTCAGTGACAGTCAGGTGGGTGTCCGGCCGACAGGGGGCACTTCAGCCGATGGCCTCGATGAGTCGCTGGATGTCGACACTTTCTTTGCGACGACCGGTTCGGGGATCTCATGGCTCGCACGACGGAGGGCCGGGTTCGTCGGGGGCGTACCGCTTCCATTCCGCCCCGGTGGGTGAGCCGTGCCGGGCGCACAACTCCGCGTACGCGACCCGGGGCGCCGGCACGTACCAGTCCCGGGTCTGGAAGACCTCGTCCACCGACTCCACCAGGACGCCGTCGGTGCTCACCGCCAGGCCCGCGATCCGGGACGGGTGGCCGGTGCGGGAGGCGAGCAGGCGTGCGGTGGCGATCTCCCAGAAGCGGATCGTGCCGGGTTCGCGGAACGCTCCGTCGCTCACGGCGAGGACCGACCCGTCGGCGATGAACGCCAGGGCCGTCGCCTCCTTCGCGTCGTTGGTCTGCAACCGGGTGAGCAGGGCACCGGTGCCGGTGTCCCGGATCTCGACCGGTCCGTCGCGGCTGCCCGTCGCGAACCGGGTGCCTGCGGGATCCAGTGCCAGTGCGCTGACCGGGTACCGGTAGGTGGTGCGGTAGTCGTGGATCAGCGTTCCGGTGTCCGCGTCGTAGAACCGGACACCGGTTTCGCTGCCCACGGTGACCAGGGAACCGTCGGGGGCGAAGATCGCCTCGTGGACGAAGAAGTCGCCGCCGGTACGGATGAGCTGGGTCAGCCGCCCGGTGGCGATGTCCCAGATCCGGACCCGGTCGTCACTGCCGGAGGCGGCCACGCGGGTGCCGTCGGGGCTGATCGTCAGACTCGCGATGTAGTCGCTGTCGGTGCTCATCGGACCGGCGATCTGCCCACCCGAGCGCGGATCCCACACCCGTATGCGATTGCCTGCCCCGGCCGCGACGACCCGCCGGTCAGGGTCGGTGGCGACGTGTGACACCGCTCCGACGGAACCTGGCAGCGGTACCCCGTAGGGCTGATCGGTCGTCGCCTCCCAGAGGCGGAGGTTGTTCTCGCCGTCGACGGTGGCCGTCAGGGTCGACGTCCCGGCCGTGGCGACGGGTAGCGTTCGCCCGCCGTCGAGTGGCCGTGGCGCGGTGGTCGGCGCGCCGGTGGTCGAGTCCCACAGCCGGATCCGGCCGTCGGCACCTCCGGTGGCGAGGACGCGACCGTCGGCGTTGAACGACACCGACCACACCGTTGCGCCGTGGCCGGTGATCGGCGGACCCACCGGAACCCGTGTGGCCGGGTTCCAGAGACGGGCCGTCCGGTCGATGCCGGCGGCCGCCACCCGGGTGCCGCCCGGGCTGACCGCCACGGTGAGCACCGGCTCGGAGCCGGCGGGCAGGTCGGCGGGCCGCCGTCTGCCGACGTCCCACAGGGTGACGTCGCCTCGGTCACCCCCCGTCACGAGTTTCGTCCCGGTGGGGTCGAAGGCCAGGGCACGGATCGAACTCCGGGTCGTGATCGGGGAGCCGACGGCCCGGCCGGTATGCGGGTCGCGGAGAACCACCGTCTCGTCGTCGGCGGCGGATGCGAGCCACTTGCCGTCCGGGCTGAACGCCACCGCCTGCACCCGGGTGGAATGCGCGACCGAGGCGATCTGCTCGCCGGTACCGCGGTTCCAGAGCTGGACGGTTCCGTCCCACCCGGCCGACGCCAGACGGGTGCCGTCGGGGGCGAACGCCACCGAGCTGACCCGGTCGGTGTGACCGGTGAGCGGTCCGCCGGTGGGCTGCGCCGTCGTGGTGTCCCACAGCCGGATGGTGCCGTCCGCCGCGGCCGACGCCAGCACCGTCCCGGCCGGGTCGTACGCCACGGCGGTGACCGCCCCGGTGTGCCCGGCCGGTGGCGCGGCAGCGGGCCCCTCGGCGGCCGTCTGCCAGACCCTGCCGGTTGCCGCCTGCCAGAACCGGACGGTGCCGTCTTCGCCGCCGGACGCCAGTTGCCGGCCATCCGGCGAGAACGACACGGCGTGGACTGCGCCGGAGTGACCGACGAAGCCGGACTGCCCCTCGGTGAGGCGCGCGGCCAGGGCGTCCCCGGCCTCGGCGGTGGGTGCCTGCTTCCAGGCGGCGACCGCGAGTCGGCGGGCGGTCACCGGCTGCGTGCCGTCGATGCTGCCACTCTGCGCCGCGAGCTGCCGGGACAGGGCGATGGCATGCTGCTCGTTCGCGTTTCTGGCGTAGCGGAGCGCGGCGACTGCGGCGACCGTGGCGACGAGGGTCAGCACGCACAGGCCGGCCAGCAGGGTCCGGCGTACCCGGGTCGCCCGCCTGGCGGCCCGCTCGCTGGCGGCGAGGAAGACGGTCAGGTCCTGGGGCAGTCGCCGGTTGGCCGACCAGTCCCGTCCTTCGCCGAGGTCCCGCCCGCGGAGCAGTTCGGCGGGCTCGCGCCGGTCGGACCAGCGGTGCTGCTTCTCCTCGACGCGCTGCAGCCACTGCTGGAATTGCTCGTCGTTGCGCACCCAGCTGCGCAGCGTGGCCCAGTCACGGATCAGGGCGTCGTGCGCCAGCTCGGCGACCGGTTCGGCACCGGGTGCCGGGGCACTGGTCACCACCAGCCGCTGGGCGGTGAGGACCGCCAGCACGTCGTCGGCGTCGCCCGCCAGCTCCCGCAGCTCGGACAACCGGCGTCGGCGGCGCACGGCGGGGATGTGGTGCGCGGCGTCGGCCGGGCGGACGAGCGCCGTCAGGACGTCCCGGCTGGCGACCTGCGGGAGACCGGTGACGGTCTGGTCGCACCAGGTCGTGATGCTGCCGCGCAGGCCCCCGAACCTCTCGTACGCGCGGTGCGTCAGAACCCCGTCCTCCTGGCTCTCCCACAGCTGCTTCAGCGCCACCTCCAGCAGCGGCAGGACTGCCGTGGCCGCCCGGGGATCGGCGGCGAGGACGTCGTCGATGATCCGTTCCGGCAGGCCGTCCTGCAGCCGCGCGCCGCCCGCGGCGGCCGGTGCTTCGATGATGTCGTGCAGTTCGGCGCGAGTGAGCGTGGCCGGGATGTTGATGATTCCCGGGCCGACGAGCTCGAGCAGGGCGGGCGCTTCGGCGGCCAGCCGGGGGTAGAAGTCGTCCCGCATGACCAGCAGCACGGTGCGTCCCGGCCGCCCGGCGGCGGCGACCAGACCATCGAGGACCGGCCCCGCCGCGGGCGTGATGAGCAGGTCCTCGAACTGGTCGATCACCAGCAACTCGTGTTCCCCGAGCGGGAAACCCGCATCGTCCGGCCTGACCACGATCGTCGACCACGTTGCGCTGCCCGGCAGCCGTCCCCCTGCGAGCGCCGGGAGGACACCCGCCTGGACGAGCGACGACTTCCCGGCGCCGGACGGGCCGAGCAGCAACAGCAGCGGTGGCCGGTCGGCCAGCGCGACCACGACCCGGTCGACGGCGCCGGCCCGGCCGTGGAAGACCCCGGCATGTTCCGGCCCGAACGGGTCCAGTCCCCGGTACGGGCAGGAATCGGACACCACCAGCGCGGGCCAGGCCGACCGCAGGGCCGCGACGGACGTCGCATACCCGATGCCGGTGCCCCGGTCGAGCGCGTCCGGGCGGGTCACCGCAGACACCATGCCGATCACCGCGTCGGCGCTGTCGTCCCACACTGGACTGCCGCTGAACCCCTGGGTCAGGTCGTTGGCTGCGGTGAGTTGCAGCAGCGCCGGTTGCAGCAGGTCACCGGCCCGCCCGTACCCGAAGTGGCCGCCGGGACCGGCCTGGGCCGGGAAACCGAAGGACCGCACCCGGTTCCCCCGCCGGCCGCCGGACCCGGCCAGGGGGAGCGGTCGCAGACCCCCAGGGACCGAATCCAGCCGTACGAGGGCGATGTCGTCGCCGTCCGGCGGCTGCCAGCCGTCGGCCAGCACCCGGCCGCTCACCATCGGGGTGCCCGCCGCCTGCGGGAAGCGCAGCCGCACCGGGTCGCCGATCCGGGCTCCTGCCGCCAGCACCACGTGCGCGCAGCTGACCAGGACGTCCTCGGCGATCAGGAAGCCCGCCCCGGCCGCGGAGTCCCGCGCGTCGAGGATCTGGGCCACGCTGCTGGACCACCGCAGGTCGACGGCATCGGTCACGCGATGTCCACGCTGCCCGATTCCTCCTGCACCGGGACCTCCGGCCCGTCCCGCCGCCACTTCATCTTGACCTTGAGATTGCCGCTCATCGCTGTCTTGGTGATCACCGCGCCGGCCTGGGCGGACAGCGCGATTCCGAACTCGACCTCCAGTTCGGCCGGCTTGGCCCGGCTGAGCTGGTCGAGCAGGACCTGGGCGGCGTCGACCACCGGCTCCAACAGGTCCTGCAGGGTCGCGGACATCTCGTGCACCCGGTCGCCGACGCGACCGGCCTTCACCGGGCCACCGGCGGTGTCCACCTCGGCCGACTCGACCAGGACGACGCCGCCCCCGGCGAGCGGTATCCGAGCAAGCTCAGTCATCGACACCCCTTCACTTCTCGGACTCAAGTACACGCCAGGGCTTGGGGAAGAAAGCCCAATGACCGTTGACGTACGTCAGACCGTTGTACGCCATCCCGTGCTCCTCGCCGGGAACCACCATGTCGATGGAGTAGATCGTCAGTCCAGGCCGCAGCTGGTCCTTGATCTCCTCGTACCCGCCCGGGAAGTTGGCCTGGGCGTCCTTCCCCCAGGCCCGCAGTTCCTCGGTGGTCGCACCCCAGACCCGTACCTCCGTCTGGTCCGGCTTGGCGAACGGCGCCGCCGTGGGCGGCATCGAGGCCCAGAGGCCCTTCTCGTAGAAGCGCTGCGCCCGCTCGGCGAAGGCCGGCTCGAACAGCGCCTGATAGTCCGCGGTCGTCGGGCGCAGGGAGGCGACCAGCGCGGGATCGCCGTGCGCGGCGAGCTCTGCCATCAAAGCTCGGGCGCCCTGCTTGTCGCCAGGATAGGCGGCCTGCACGGAGACGATGGTGGGCTCCGAGGACGGGTCGGCGGGGACATCGTCCACAGCGGAACAACCACCGGCGGTGACAAGCAGGGCCGCGGCGGCCAAACTCCACGACGCCCGAAACGACTTTCGACTCCACACCATGATGACTCCCAAGCGAGGCGACGCGCGCAACAGTGGCATGGCTCTGAGATCAAAGTGCGCTCAGCTCGCGATTCGCCACTGTCGACAATCAGACGCTCTGGGCACGGCCGGCGGCTGCCCGGCAGGGGGCTCAGACCGCCGGACCGAAGCCGGGCGACGACCTCGTAGCGGCAGTGGTCGCCCTGGTGGAGCCCTACGGTCACGCCGTAACGGCCCTCGACCGTCTCCAGGTCGACGTGCCGGACGCCGTCCGACCGTCCAGCAGACTGAGCGAGGGGCCTACCGCATCCAGGCATCCCGGCCGGTTGTCCGCCGCAGGGCGCCGGGCGCGGTGCCGCTGATCGTGAGCAGCCGGACGGCGTCGGTGGGCACTCGGAACGCGCCGTCGCAGAAGGCCACGACCTCGACTCCGACGGGCAGTTGAAGACCGGGGGAACCTCAGGTCGAACGGCAGGTGCTCATGACGGCGGCCATAACGTATGCCAGGATCAACGCTGGCGACTGGAGCAGGTGAGCCTCGCCAGGGACCTGGCGCTCAGCGTCCTTATGCCACGCCGCCTCGGTTGGAGGCGTGCTCGCTTTCATCGAAGGAGCCCGTGCGTGAGGGACTTCGCCGCGCTGCACCGCACTGCTGCGCCCCTCGTCCTACCGAACGTATGGGATGTCGCCTCGGCTCGCTGCCTTGTCGACGCTGGCTTCCCGGCGCTCGGCACAACCAGCCTCGGCATTGCTGCTGCCAACGGCGTGCGCGACGGTGTCAACGCCACCGACGACCAGACGCTGCGCCTCACGCGCAGCCTGGCGACGCTCCCGGCCCACATCACCGTCGACATCGAGACCGGCTCGGTCGCCACCGCGGCTGCGGTGGCGGCAGCCGGTGCCGTCGGCGTGAACATGGAGGACGCGATGGGCCCGGCCACGGCGCACGCGGCACTGATCAGGTCGGTGAAGCGGGAAGTGCCGGGTCTGTTCGTCAACGCCCGCACCGACACCTACTGGCAGCGTTCCGGCGACCTGGCTGAGACCCTGCGCCGGATACGGCTCTACGCCGACGCCGGTGCCGATGCAGTGTTCGTCCCCGGGGTAGCGGAGTCGGCCGACATCGCCGCCGTCGTGGCGGCGGTCGACGTACCGGTCAACGTCCTGTTCCTGCCCGGACGACACACCGTCGCCACCCTGACCGAGCTCGGCGTACGACGGATCAGCACCGGCTCCCTGCTGTTCCGCGCCGCTCTTGCCGCATCCGTGCAGACGGCTCTGGCCGTCCGCGACGGCCTCACCGTCGGCACGGACCTTCCCTCCTACGCAGAGGTCAACGCGGAACCCGACGTGCGCCGCGGCTGGCCGGAGAGCGACGAGACGGAAGGTCACTTCGGGTAGACGACGCGAACGCCACTCCGGCGGGGTTCTCGCCAGGGTTGTCGTGCTCTTCTTGGGCCCGCTGTCGCGGCCGAGGACGCGCATGTCGCCGGTGCAGTGGCCCCGCGCGCTGCGCCAACGCCCGATCACTGCGTTACTCGGCGTCCTGCACCGACTCTGCCCGGACCATGCGGGGGGCCGGCACCGATTCCTGCTCCTTGGCGGAACCCTCGACGGGCGTGGTGCGGTCGAGTCGCCGCACCGACGCCCCCAGGGGTGACAGGTAGGCAAGACCGGCAACCAACAGCCTGAGCAGCGCACCGATGGCGATCACCAGATAGAAGTTGTGAAAGCTCGTCTCGATAACGCCGGCCACCATCGCTGAAACGGGGATGGAGGCGAAGGCCAGCATCCGGGTTGTTGCCACCACCCGTCCCAGGAGTTCGTTGGGTACGATCTTCTGTCGAAGCGTGAACCAGGCGACCGGGTTGATGGATCCGAGTGCATAGAGCAGGCCCCAGACGATGGCGATGGCCACGGGGCTGTGCAACGGAATGAGGAAGAGCGTCACGAGGCCGGCGAGGGCCGTCGTGCCGATCAGCACCCGAGCAGGGGCGATCTGCCTGATCAACCTTCCCGCGACGGCCGCACCAAGAACCGCGCCGACCCCCTGAGCGGCCAGGACGATGCCAATGACGTCGGGGGAGAGCTTCCGGTAACTCACCAGGTAGAAGATGAAGTTCGCCTGGATTAACCAGATGGCGAAGTTGGTCCCGGTGAACATCAGTGAGCCGGCCATCAGCACTTTGTTCTTGCGGAATATGTAGGCCAACGCCTCCCTGATTTCGTTTGTGAGAGACGCTCTGGCTGTCCTGGCGACCCGGGTCACAGCATCGGTGGCCCGAATTGCCAAGATTGCGAGGGCGGACACAAAGAAGGAGAGGGCGTTTACCAGGATGGTCACTTCGAACCCGGTCAGCGCGATCAGGCCGCCGGCGACCACGGGCCCGATCATGGTGGTGACGTTCTCACCAGACTGCAGCCATCCGTTGGCCTGTCCGAGGCGGTTCGGAGGAACGATCTGCGGTAGGAAGCTCTGAAAGGCGGGATGATAGATCGGCTCAACGCACGAGAGTGCGAAAGCAACCAGATAGATCGGCCAAATCACCTGCATGTCCATCACGACCAGCAGAGCGAGGCCGAGAGCTATCACCCCCGCCGTGGCGTCGCCCGCTATCAAGAGTCGCCGGCGGTCCCAACGGTCAGCGAAAACCCCACCCGGCAGAGACAGCAGCAAAAAGGGGAGATACTCGATCGCATAGAGCAGGCTGGTGCTCAACGCCGAGCCGGTGAGATGCAGCACGAGCAGGGGAAGAGCCAGTCGATAAACCCAGTTGCCCAAGGAGGACGTCACGGACGCTATGAGCAGCAGGTAATAGCGTCCACCCATGATGTCTCCCCTCGATGGCGCAGGGTCGGTGAGATTGGCCGGGCTCATAGTACATGCGGTGGAAGTGACCTGTGGGCGGCCGTGCCGGGAAGCTGCAGACCTTTGTGAAACCGGTGGTAGACGCGCGAAGCGCGCGGCCGGCGTGCGCTTGCCGATCTTGAATAGTCAGAGTCGTGACCGGGTTTGAGCGGTCGCCCGGTTGCGAGCGAGGGAGGTCGGGCGGCACCGGATGCTCCTGAATCAGATCGTGGTGATCGCATGCAGTCAGTCCCGGGTGTCGCACCTCTGGCTTCTGACGGCGCAGCGGTGGATGTTGCACCGGGAGGCAGCAATGCATCGTGATCGCTGACCTGGGGCAGCGGCCACCGCCGGATCGATACACGTCCACGACGGACACTCGATCACGCGGTGGCCGCATCCCGCCTGTCCGGCCTCCACGAACGACACCTGCAACGGCCGGTTGCAGATCAGTGAGCGCTGGTGAGTTGGGCGGCTGTCGAACCCACCTGACGATCTGAACCACAGACGGTGCATTCTTCCATGCGTACCCAGCGCTCGCTCTCGGTCATGGAGTAGTCGGTGAACTGGAGCTCCATGAGTCGTCCTGCGGCCACCGGCGGGGCTACGCCCGTGACCAGACGCGTGAGTTCCCCGATCAGGAAGCCGGTGGTCATCGTCACCAATGGGCAGAAGGCGGCGTTGTCGCCACCGATCTGTCGTTGACGCTTTTCTTCGAGCAGATCCCGGGATACGTCATCCGTTGCGAAAACCTGTTGACGCCAGCACTCCACGCAACCGGTCTGACCCGGGACGATGGTGAAGTAGATGGCGCGTTGAGTTTCCAAACCCCCCGTGAGCATCGGTATGCCGCGCATCACGCACGCTTCGTTCACCCAGTTGACGATTTCCATCTTGGGGCGGTCGGCCACCGATATGAGCACGTCGGCTCCATCGGCGACCCTGAGCACGTCCTCGGTGGAGGTGACGCGCAGGCTCACGGGCTCGATCGTCATGCGTGGGTTGAATTGCCGTACCCGTTCGACCGCCAGCCCCAGCTTCTCCTGGCCGACATCGCTGTCCCGGTAGAGGATCTGCCTGTTCAGGTTGGAGATCTCAACCCGGTCGAACTCCACGGCCCGCACGAACCCGATTCCCATCGCAGCCATGTCGAGTAGAAGATGGGATCCGAGGCCGCCGAGCCCAAGGAGGGTGACACGGCAGTCACGCAGCTTGCGTTGTTGGGCGTACTTGTTGTCGCTCATTCGGGCGAACGAACCAAAGAAGTTGATGTTGCGTTCCCATCGACGCAATTCGTAGTCGTCGAGGATGCCGTCCGGCGTGACCGCTCCATTGAGCAGGAAGCCGGCACCGTCGAACTGCTCTACGGCCGAGACAACTTCTTCGCGCGTCACCTCGGGGAACGCCGCGGCAAGGTCGCGGTGCACCTCTGTGACCGTCCGGGTTCCGTCGAGCAGGGCCAACAGTGCACGGATCGCACCCGTAGGGTCCCTGATCTCGGTTACTTCCCCGAATCCTCCGATATAGATCGTCTCACCCGATCCGAAGACCGGCGACATGTGTTTCAGTTCGGGCTTGACATCGTCCTGCATGATCGACCACCTTCCGATGTTGTGATGACAGTCGGCCGTCGGTGGCCGACCGAACAGATCCCGCCGATGGAGATTGCGCTTCCACCGACGGGATCTGTCACTGGACAGGACGATGCCTGTCACGAGGCGCATCAGCCCTCGGCGGTGCCACCGGCGATGCTGGCCTTGCGGGTCGTCATGGCGACGTTCATGGTGATCCCTCCCTTCTGGTGATAGCTGGGTCTTCCGCCCCTCACAGAGCCGGGGGCGGAGGTATCGTGGCGGCTTCCGCCACCAGGGTGTGTAGCTGGGTAAGCCGTGTGCGCAGAGCTTCCACGCTCTGCCGCAGGCAGCCTGGGTGTTTCGTCTGCACGCCGGTCGCGGCCAGCAGGTCCGCGGGTGGCTTGCTGTCGCCCGCCCGAAGCAGGTCGAGGAAACGCGGACCGAAGCTTTCCGGATCCCGCTTGAAGCCTTCGAGCAGCGTCAGCGCCGATAATTGACCGTAGATGTAGCTGTAGTTCGACCCGGGCTGAATGAAGAGTTCGCTGAGGTAGCTCCACCAGATTGCGTAGCCTGCAGTGAAGGTAACTGCAGGGCCATAAACCTGACGTTGCGTGTCCAGCCAGACCTGGTTGATGTGATCTGGGGTGAGGAATCCGCAGCCCCTTACCGAGGAGCGGATTCCGACCTCGAAGGCGTGCAGAGCCGAGTGTCGGCCTATCGCCACGAGTTGGTCCTCGAGCCACCGTGCCAGATAGATCGCCTGAAGTTCAACCCGGTCGTTGCGAGACATCAGCTCATGTGCAACAACCGCCTCGCAGAAAAGAGCAACGGTCTCGCCCGTCACCGGCGGCGGTGTGGCGGCGAAGAAGGGCTGCTCGGCCGCGAATCTCAGGTGTAGTGCATGTCCCATCTCATGGGCAAGGGTGAAAACGTCGCGCAGCCTTCCCGTGTAGTTCAGCGATATGCACGCAGGGGAGCCGGGAATAGCCCGCGTCGAAGCTTTTCTCTGTTTCGTCGGGCGCGGCTCGGCATCTATGCAGTTCTCCGCCAGAATCGATCGTGCCGCAGCTCCGAGGATGGCGTCGATGCTCGCGAAGGAATCGATCACGAGTGTCGTTGCCTCCGACCACGAAAATGGTCCGGGGTCCACGTTCGGGAAGATTGGCGCGTACCGGTCGTAGTCCGTGAGTTCGCCCTGACCCAGCACATCGCGTTTGAGGGCGTAATAGTCGTGCATGACGGGGAGGCATTCGTCGGCCACCGCCAACAGCGTATCGACCTCGGCGGCGTCCACCTGGTCCAGCGCGTAACGGGATGTCAGCCAGTCCGGTGCACCGAGATTTGCCCGCGCCTCGCCATCGGCGGCGATCATACTCAGGGCTGTGGCCCGAAGGTCGAGCTCGCCCTGCAGGGCCTGGGTTATGGCGGCATGAGTCGAGGCGCGAACCGTGCGGTCTGGGTCGTAGAGCGTGGGGAGGAGAGCGCCGATGCCCTGGGTGGCACCATCGATCTCGACCCGAAGCCGACCGAGGAGTTGCTGGGCCAGCCGCTGCCAGCCGTCGATTCCTGTCGGTGCGAGTCTGGTCAACACCTCCCCGGCCGGCCCTGAAGGTTGCTGAAGTGAGGTCGCCCTCACCTTGCGGACGAAATGCTCATACTCGCGAAACGCTGCGTTGTCGGGTTTGTTCAGGGCGGCGATTTCCTGCTCGAAGAAGCTGAGTTCTGTGGCAAGTTCTGCCCAAGCTTCGTCACATCTTGTCAGCAGTGCGAGTGTCTCCGCCTGCTGGTCGTGCAAGCCGTAGCAGAGTTCGGCGTAGGAGGAAACCCGCTGGAGGAGGCTGACGCAACTCTCGTACTCCCTGATTCCGAGTACGAGGTGATCGAGGTCCAGGATTGATATCTGGTCACGATAGTCTCGGGAAAGTCGCCGAGACCTATTTTTCACCTCAGTCAGAGCGTGCTCGACATCTGGGGAGTCTGCCGCGGCGAAAATGTGCGTCGGGTTCCATCTTGGAAGATCTTCCTGAACTCCCAACCGATTCGCCCTCCATCTGTCAGGAATCAGATCCACGCATTACCGTGAGTGATCTGACCATAGCCTTGCGTCGATTGACTGTCAAGAACTCTGTTCGACGTTGATGACGCGTCCTGGCATATCGATGTCAGTTCCCCTATTTTCCCACGTCAACGTCTTGTCGGCAGTCATAACGTGCGCCTTGCGGGGGGTTGACGCTCTGGCGACGCTGATGCGACCTGGGCTATTCGTGGCTCAGTCGGATATGACGGATACCGTGCCACCTGATGATGACAGCTTCCCAAAGAGAGTCTTCGTTGTTCCCGACTGAACTGGCTTTCCGGACATTGATGGGATTCTCGTCAGCTTGGATCTGCGCCCTAAGCAGATCCTATTCACGCCAGCGAAACGCCACGGGATCAACTGCTGGTAGGCGCTCAAGCATTTTTGAGAAGGTCTGTTGTGGGCGGCGCTTCGGCTGACATCCAGCGGCAGGGCGGCGCGGTGGCTGCGCGCCGTGGCTGCCCCTGCGACCTGACTGACGCCCGGTGGGCCGCTGTTGCCGGAGCCGAACACGGACGGGTGGCGGGAGAAGCGCCCACGGCGGGTGATCGTCGACGCCGTCCGGTAGGTGGTGCGGTCGGGCTGTCCGTGGCGGTACCTGCCGGCGGATCTGCCGCCGTGGCAGGCGGTGTACTGGTATTTCGCCTGGTGGGAAGAGGCCGGCGGAACCGAGGAACTCCTGACCGCGCTGCGGTTCACAGCAGGGATGCAGCAAGGCCGTACGCCGCAGCCGTCGGCGGGGATCATCGACTCCCGAGTGTGTAGGGCGCCGACACCGTCGGCTGGGGCACCCGGGGCTACGACGCCGGGAGGAAGATCAACGGCCGCAAAGGGTTCATCGTCACCGGCACCCTCGACCTGCTGGTCACCGTCACCGTGCTCGCCGCGAGCTGGCAGGACCGCGACGGCGCGAAGACCGCCCCGCTCAGCGCCTACATGCTCACCCCGATCCGGCATGTCCACGCCGACCAGGGCGTCACCGCAAGGCTGGTCGACCGGGCCCGCGACACCCCGTACACCACCCTGGAGATCGTCCGAAACCCGCCGGCCAACGCGGCTTCGCCCTCCACCCCCGACGCTGGGGCACCGAACGCACCCTGGCCTGACTCACCGCCTGCCGCCGACTGACGGAACTCGCTGATATCGAGGAACTCGGCTTCGATTACGCCCCGGCCGTAGAACGCGAACCGGAGACCCTGCGGCTTTGGTGTCGCCTGGCACCGCGCCCGGGGCGGCCCCGTCGGGTCGGCTGCCGTATTCACCAGCCGAACAGGTCAGGGCCCGAGATCCAGCGCGTGAGGAGCAGGTCAACCGGCTGCCGGCAGTGGCTGTTCGGGCCAGTTGAGGGCGCGGGCGCCGAGCACCGCGGCCTGCAGGGTGAACCGTTGGGCAGGGTCGGCCGGGTTGTAACCGGTGAGGGCGTGGATGCGCTCGAGGCGGTAGGTGACCGCCCTTACCGAGACGTGGATGTGTTTGGCGGTCTCGGTGGCGACGCCGCCGGTGTCGAAGTACGCCTGCAGGGTGGCTACCAGCGGTTCGGCGCCGCCCCGGGCCCGGGTCAGCGGGTGCAGCACGGCGTGCACGAGTTCGACGATGGCGGGTTGGTCACGTAGTAGGACGCGGTAGATGAGCAGGTCCCGGGCGTCGACCACGGGGGTGGGCATGCGGAGCCGGCCAGCCATGGTCAGGGCCTCGCGGGCTTCCTCGTAGGAGCGGGCGATGCCGTAGAGGCCCGGGTGGGGCCGGCCGACGGCGATACGCCAGGGTTGTCCGCGGGGCAACCGGCGCAACTGGTCATGCATGAGCCGGCCGAGATTGTCGTCGGTGTCGCGGCCGGCAGGCACCCCGTCGGAACCGGTGGTGTCGGCGGGAGCGAGGACGACCAGGAGCCCGTCCTTGGTCGCGACAAGAACGTCACGGTCGCCGAGCCGGTCGAAGATGACCGCCTCCAGCGCCGTTATCGCCGTGTCGGTGTCCGGCAGCCGCCGGCTCGGCGCGGCCAGGGCGACCTGGTGGACGCGGGCGAGGTCGAGGCCGAACGGTTCGGCCCGGTCGACCAGACCGCCGAGGTCGGAGTCACCGCGCAGCAGGTCGTCGATGAGTTCGCGACGCAGCGTCTCCTCATGGCGGACCAGGTCGCGACGGGCGACCGCATAACCCTCAGCCAGGGTCGCGACGGCGTCGTCGATGACGTGCAGCACGGCGGCCGCCGCCGCACGCACGGCCTCACGGTCACGGCTGCGTACGACGTCCGGAAGGTCCTGCCACAGCCGTCGGGCGGCAGAGAGGTAGAGCTGCACCACCCGGCCGGCGGAGATGCCCTGCTCGGCGGCTTTCCGGCCGAGCGTCTCGACGGCGTCGAGTTCGGCGCGCTTGGGTCTGCGGCCGGTGATGGCGGCATCGGCGAGCAGCGGCAGGTAGTCGCCCAGCAACGCCACGGGCACGTTGCCGGCGTCACGACTGGCGCTGGCGGCGACCTCGGCGAGCCACTGCCCGTCGGGTTCGGTCGCCGCCGGCCGCTGAATGCGCCGTGTGCCGTTGTCACTCACGTGGCCGCTCCCGTTCACCGTTGCGTCTGACCCAGCATCGCCCATCCCGGCGGCGGTAGACGCCGATTCGAGGTCCGTACCGGTCGGCGCGGGGCTGGCTGGCCATCACCCGGAGCATGCCGTGGACAAGGTCACCTTCGCACCCCGGGCACTGGTGAGGCCGCCCGGGCGGCGAGGTACCGGGAACTGCGGGGACCGGTCGCACGGGCACCGATGCATGGCGATCTGCGGCGCGGCGGAGCAGGGCCCGGTCGAGACCCGGTTCGTACCCACGGATCCACCAGCCGGCACCCCGCGGATCATCCCGCTGCGCGAGGACGGCGGAGCGGTGGACCACCGGGACTCCGCCGCGGTGACCACCCCGCGGCACCGTGTACGCGGCACCCCGCCACCGCATCCCGGCCACGGCACCGACGGCAGCGGTCCTGCGGTACTGAACGCCTACTGGTTGCCGAGCGTCGGCAAGGTATGACGGTTCAGCTGACCGGCCACGACCCTGGCCCGGTTCGCGGTGACCAAGCGACCATGGCCGGAAAGCAGGCCCCGACAACGTGGCCAACCCACCGAACGGCTGTCCAGCCGCCCAGCGCAGCAGAGGAGCGGTATGTCTGACGAGCTCGGCGTGACAGGCACTCCCGCGTTCGTGCATGGCTCACCGCGTGACGTCGCGGTGATCGGAGCGGGCATGATCGGCTTGTCCACGGCCTGGTTCCTGCAGGAAGCCGGCGCACAGGTGACGGTCTACGAGCGTCACCACGCCGGCGCCGGCGCGTCGTGGGGCAACGCCGGCTGGCTGACCCCGGGGCTGACCGCCCCACTGCCGGAACCTGCGGTGCTGCGTTACGGTCTGCGCGCGGTCCTTAGCGCCCGATCCCCGGTGTACCTGCCGCTGCGGGCCGACCGTGACCTGTGGCGCTTCCTGCTGTCGTTCGTGTTCCACAGCACCGCCCGGCGGTGGCGGCGGGGCATGGCCGCCTACGTCCCGCTCAACGAGCGCTGCCTGGACGCCTTCGATGCCCTCGCGGCCGGCGGTGTGAGCGCCGTGACGACGCCGGCGGACCCCTTCCTGGCCTGCTTCACCCGCGAGCGTGACAGCCGTGGACTGCTCGACGAGTTGGAACAGATGGGCGACGCCGGTCAGGACGTCACCTTCCGCCCGGTGACCGGACAGGTGCTCCGCTCGATGGAGCCCGTTCTGAGCGACCGGGTCGGCGCCGCCGTCCAGATTTTCGGGCAGCGGTACCTGAACCCTCCCGAGTTCATCCCGTCGCTGGCCGACGCGGTCCGGGCCCGCGGCGGCCGCATCCTCGACAGCAGCGAGGTGACCGGTCTGCAGCCGGCAACCACCAACGTCCGCGTCACCGGCCCATCCGGGCAGCAGCACCGCCATGACGCTGTGGTCATCGCCACCGGATCGGCCTTCGGTGAGCTGGCCGCACGCTTCGGGGTACGCCGCCCGGTGCAGGCCGGGCGCGGCTACAGCTTCAGCGTGCCCGTCGAACGGATGCCCGCCGGCCCGCTGTACTTCCCGGCGCAGCGGGTCGCCTGCACTCCGCTGGGCAGCCGGCTGCGGGTGGCCGGAATGATGGAGTTCCGCGACCCACAGACGAACTGGACCCGCGACGCATCACCGCCGTCGTCGACGCGGTGCGGCCGTTGCTCAACGGGGTGAACCTCGACGACCGCCGCGACGAGTGGGTCGGTTCCCGGCCGTGCACTCCTGACGGCCTGCCGTTGATCGGCGCGACCGCCGCGCCGCGGGTGTTCGTCGCCGGTGGCCACGGCATGTGGGGCATCGTCCTGGGGCCGATCACCGGCCAGTTGGTGGCCCAAGCGGTGCTCAAGGGTGAGGTGCCCGCGGAGCTGACGCCGTTCGACCCGCTGCGTTAGCGGGCACGTCAGCACTGCCGAACCTCCGGACCGGACGCAGCCCGCAGCCGTCGGGCCGCGACCCACCGGCGAGCGGGGTAGTTCACGACACCCACCGATCGCCAGGGCGGAGCCGTTCGAGCCTCCGCCCTTCGGTTTCCCGAAGCACTTCCGGCATCCCGAGCAAGGAGCGGCACATGAGCGTCGACACCGAAGTATCCGATCAGGGCTGGCTCGCCGGCCTGCGCGCATCGCTGAGCGAGGACTTCGCCGCCCAGACGACCCGGCTCAGGGAACTGACGGAGATCTCCGCCGACACCGGCGACCCCGGCGAAGCACACAACCGCGCGGCACTGGTGGCGGCCACCCGGCACAACCTCGAACAGATCACCGGCGCGCTGCGCCGCATCGCCGAGGGCAGCTACGGCCGCTGCGAGAAATGCGACGGCCCTATCCCCGCCGAACGGCTCGAAGTGCTGCCGCACGCCCGGTTCTGCGTCCCCTGTCAGCAGAAACACAAGGGCTGACCGAATGCCGCGGCAGCGGCCGCGCCGGCGACGAGGCCGGCGCGGCCCGCTGACCGTGGCAGCACCCACCCCCGTCACCCGGCAGCCGGGTGACGGGGCTGCCGAGCGCCGGTGACATCCACGTCGATGACGTCCAGGATGCCCAGCAATCCCGCCAACGCGATCGCCTCGCCCCGCGAGAGAGCCAGGCTGCAGGTGGCATCGGGATCGCCGCCGACGCCATGGATCAGCTCGCGTCGACCGCCGGCGTAGTGGGTGACAACCCCGACCCGATGACCGGTGACGGTGGTGAACGTGTGGCACTCTCCGATGCCCGGCAGCGGTGTGAATTCGACGTCCATGACAGAACTCCGGAAGAAGACGACCGCAAACCGCGGCCGGGAAGTGGATACGGATGCGGGACAGGCCCACGTCAGCCCGTGAGTAGCCGGCGCAGGCCGGTGAGCGTGGCCAGCGGCGGCTCGGCGGGCATCGTGACGCAGCGGCCGGTCAGCGCGGCCAACCTCGCCGCGGTTCCGGGGGTGGTCGCACCCCCACCGGTGAGCAGCAGCCGCCGCTGACCACCCCGCGGACGGTCGAGACGGCGCACACAGTCGGCGATCGCCGGGATCCGGTCGACGGACCCGGCGTCCTCGACACGCTCGGCCGCGACGATGCTGCGGTCACCGATACGAGCCACTTCGGTACGTCCGGATCCGATGTCCACCACGACCACGTCACCGCCCGGGTCAGGACGGCAGGCCAGAGCCGCCGCGAGTGGCTCCTCCACCGCGCTGACCCGTCCGCCGACGGCACGGCGGACCGCGGCGACAAGCACGTTGCGCTGGCGCAGCGTCGCGGTCGCCGGCACACCGACCAGTACGGGATAGGCGGTGTCGGACGGTAGGCGGATATCGGCGGTCAGCAGCCGCAGCAGGTGCACACAGGCGAAGAAGTCGCGCACCACACCGTTGCGCACCGGCCACGTGACGGTCACACCGCGGGCCTGAGCGGTCAGCGCGGCCCGTCCGGCCACGTGCCGGTCGGTACCGGGGCGGCACAGCACCGTCGGTTCAGTGATCACCGTTCCCGCCTGCGGCGTCCACATCCGTACGGTGGACGTTCCGAGGTCAAGGGCAAGGCAGGACTGTACGCCCGGACGGGCGTAGGCACCGGCGGTCAGCATGTCGTCCACCCGGGTACGGCGGGGACCAGGTGTCGAGGGTCAACGAAGGGAAACGACGTCGTCGGCAGGTCAACAGGCGTGCCGGAGCGACAGTCATGAACGAGGGGTGGCATGGTGCTCCCAGCCAAGGGGCGGCGTCGTGTCCGACGCCGCGCAACGGGCGGCTTCAGGCGGTGAGCGTCCACGTCGGCGGGGCCCGGTCCGCCGACCACGCCGGTACACAGCCCGGGACCGCACGACGGGTCAGCCGGAAGACGATGCACAACCCGATGTCCCGGGCGGCGGACACGACCAACACCAGCACAGCCCATACGAGCAACGTCGGCAGCGAAGCTCGCCGGCCGACGCCCCCGAAGCTGCGCCCGTCACCCATGCCGGCCACCATAGCCGCCCGGACCAGGAAGGGCCACGACAGCACGCGAGCCGTCGACCGAGGTCACGGGCATCCTGCCTACCGAGCGGTCGGTGACCGCGGGCCGGGTTGCCGGGCGTCGGCAACGAGCGCGACGAAGTTTCGCCGGACCCGACCGCTGTCACTGCCCTGTTCAGCGGCGACGATGGGAGCCGGTAAACGCTCGTATCAATGGAAGTGATCGGTGTGACCGTGTCCGCGAACGTCCTCTCGTCCGACCAGCGCGCCGCCGGCATGTGTCGCTCGGCCCCGCCGACCGCGGTCGCGATCGACCTCGGCAGCAGCTCCATCGGCGTCTGGGCGGCGCACCGCGGCACCATCAGCGCGCCGTGTGGGGACGCGTTCCTCTCCGCCGGTTCTCTGATCCGGCGCGGCCGCATCATCGACGCCGACCGCTGCGAGATCCTGCTGTCCCAGGTGATCCGCCGCTTCAACGAACCGGTACCTCCCGGCGGTGTCGTCGCGGCCTGCCGCCCGGTCCTGGCCGGCGAACACGACCAGACCGTGGTGCGCCGCGTCGTCGAGGCGGTCCTCGCCCCCTCCCACCTGGTGTTCATCGACACCGTGCGCGCCGCCGCGATCGGTTCGGGAGCAGCCGCCGGCAGCCTGCTGGTCACCGACGTCGGAGCCCAACTGACCGAGGTCGCCCTGCTGGACCACGGGCGGGTCGTCGCGGCCCGTCGCGCCGACATCGGCACTCGCGACCTCGCCCGCGGCGCCACCGTCGACCTGGTGAGCGACGTCGTCGCGCACCACCTCGAGGCCCTGCGGGGCGAGACAGCGCGGACGCAACTGGCCCCTGCCCTCACCCGCGGGCTGCTGCTCGTGGGCGACGGCGCCACACATCCCGGCCTGTCCGCGGCGTTGTCCACCGCGCTCCGCCTGCCGGTGCACCGCGCCGCGTCCCCCCGCACCGCGGCGCTCAACGGCGCCGGGCTGGCCGCCATGTCATTGCTGCGCCATCCCGCCCGGACCTGACCCTCGGCAGCGCTGAAGGACACCGCCCGGCGCAGCATCGCCGACACGTGCCGCCACGACGCATGTCCGAAGGCACCTGTACGCCGCCGGTAGACGCCCGATCGACACGAACGGTGCCCGAGAAGCAGACCCTCCCCGCGCTGACCCCGAACTGCCGTCTCGACGTCACCGCGCCTCGCCATACCGATCCCGAAAAGGAGAAGAGATGTCGCCGAGCACCTACCAGCCGAGCGCTCCCGCCTACACCGTCCCCGGACTCAAGCCGGACACCGCCGCCGAGGTGATCTTCCTGTTGCAGGACCGGCTCAACGCGCTCAACGACCTCGCGCTGACCCTCAAACACGTCCACTGGAACGTCGTCGGACCCCACTTCATCGCGGTCCACACCATGCTCGACCCGCAGGTCGACTCCGTACGAGTCATGGTCGACGACGTCGCCGAGCGCATCGCCGCTCTCGGCGGATCACCCGTGGGCACCGCAGGGGCGCTGGTCAAGCAGCGCGACTGGGACGACTACGCGATCGGCCGGGCGGACACCCACACCCACCTCGCCGCCTTGAACATCGTCTACGGCGCAGTGATCGAGGCACACCGGGCCGCCATCTACGAGACGGAGAAGGCCGACCCCGTCACCCAGGACATGCTGATCACCCAGGCCAGATACCTCGAGCAGTTCCACTGGTTCGTCCGGGCGCACCTGGAGCCCGAAACCGGCACTCCGGTCACTCGGGAGGCCCACGACGAGCAGGCGGCCGCCGAGCGTGGCCGGAACGGCACCGCCACGCGCGTTCAGGAGGCTCGGCGAACACCGGCACCGTGGCGCGGTGGCCCCCGGGCAGGAGGCCGATGACGAGAAAGCGGAGAGGTGACTGATCCGGTCAGCGCCATCGGCCCGGCGTCGAGTAACCCCGTGGAGAGACCCTAGAGCGGAATGTTGCCGTGCTTCGCGGTCCGCGCTGCGAGCGGCCTCCGACTGAGCAGGCGCAACGCGGCCGCAATCTGCCTGCGGGAGTCCGCCGGCGGGATGACGGCGTCGATGAAGCCGCGCTCGGCGGCCAGGTACGGCGAGCCGTACCTGGCCTGGTAGTCCTCCATCAGCTTGGCCCGGGCCTGTTCCGGCTCAGCCGCGGTGGCGAGTTCCGCGCGGTGCAGGATGTCAACCGCGGCATGGGCGCCCATCACCGCGATCTCGGCGGTTGGCCAGGCGAAGTTCATGTCGGCGCCGAGATGTTTGGAGCCCATGACACCGTATCCGCCGCCGTACGCCTTGCGCAGCACCAGGGTGATTCGCGGGACGGTGGCTTCGGCGAACGCATAGGCCAGTTTCGCGCCGCGTCGGATCATCCCGGCATGCTCCTCGGTGGTGCCCGGCATGAAGCCCGGGACGTCGACCAGGGTCACGATGGGAACGTTGAACGCGTCGCAGCAGCGGATGAAGCGGGCGGCTTTCTCGGCGGCGCGCCCGTCGATGACACCCGCCTTGTGGGTCGGCTGGTTCGCCACGATCCCGATGGACAGCCCGCCGATGCGGGCGAAGCCACAGAGCATGTTGCGGGCGTAGCGGGGCTGGATCTCCAGGAACGAGCCGGGGTCGACGAGGTTCTCGATGACCGCGGCCACGTTCAGAGGTTTCCGGGAGGAGCCCGGGATCAGCTCCGCGAGGGCCGGTACGTCGGCGCTGGTGTCGCAGGCCGGACCTTCGGGTGGCAGCTCGGTGTGGTTGCTGGGCAGGTAGCCGAGCAGCCGCCGCGCGAAGGCGATGGCGTCGACCTCGTCGGCGGCCAGGTGGTGGGCGTTACCGGAGATGGTGGCGTTGACCCGACCACCGCCCAGTGTGTCCATGTCGGTGTCCTCACCGAGCGCCGCGCGCACGGCGTCGGGGCCGGTGACGAACATGTGTGCGGTCCGCTCGGCCATGATGACGAAGTCGGTGATCGCCGGCGAGTACGCGGCCCCGCCGGCGCACGGGCCCAGGATCAGCGACAGCTGGGGCACGACGCCGGACGCGGCCACGTTGCGCCGCACCAGCTCGGCATAGAAGCCGACGGCGGCCACACCCTCCTGGATGCGTGCCCCACCCGAGTCGTTGAGGCCGATGATCGGGCAGCCGCTCTGGAGAGCGAGATCCATGACCTTGAGTACTTTTCCGCCGCTGGCCTCACCCATGCTGCCGCCCTGCACGGTGAAGTCGTGCGCGTACGTGAAAGCGGGCCGTCCCTCGATCAGACCGTGCCCGATGACCATGCCGTCGCCGTACGGCCGGGCCCGCGTCGAGTCGGGGTCCGGGCGGCTGCGCACGAGGGCGTCGATCTCGGCGAAGCTACCGGGGTCGAACAGCAGACCGATCCGCTCGCGCACGGTCAGTTTGCCGGCCTCCCGCTGCCGGGCGACGGCACGTGGTGACCCGCCGTCTCGCGCATCGGCCAGCCGGGAGTCCAGCTCCGCGATCCGGGCACGCATCTCGTCGGCGGTCATCGGGCCGCCCCGTCCAGGTCCCTCGTCATCGCGGTCGCGATCTGCCGGGTGTCGGCCATCAACTGGGTCAGCCCCTCCTCGACGATGACGCCACGGTCGTACCCGAAGGACAGGCGCAGCCGCCCGTTCATCGTCCGGACAACCACCACCAGATCGCGTGGTAACACGTAGCCGCTCTGCCGGGCCAGCGGCGTCACCGTGGCCGCCCCGACCGTGGTGGGCAGCGCGACCTCGGGCAGGTGGTTGAAGGAGATCCGGTACGGGATGTCCTCCTGCGCCCGCCCGGCCAGATGGAAGTACTGGCTCATCGACAGTCCCTGCTCCTCCCCGGCGGTCAACACGGCCTCGCGAACCCGCCGCAGGCACTCGCGCAGGTCGGGCCCGCCGCCGAGGTCGACGGTGATCAGCCGCAGCTGGGAGAGAAAACCCACGACCCGCTGCAACTCGGGCGCCTCGCGGGCGGTCACGTTGATCGGCACCGTGATCTCGTCGTGCTCGGACTGCCGGTGCAGCGCCAGCATGAACGCCGTCAGCATCACCATCTGCGTGGTCGCCCCGGCCGCACGGGCGGTCTGCTCGATTCCGGCGGCCACCTCACCGTCCAGTTCCACCTCCCGCAGCCCCAACTCCCGCTGCCGGCCGGGAACGCGCTGCTCGTCCCGCGCCAGACGCAGCGCGGGCACGCTGGTCGTGGCCAGCTTCTTTTGCCAGTACTCCAGTTGCTGGTCGAGAACGACTCCGGAGTAGAACGACCGCTCCCACTGCGCGTAGTCGGCCAGGCGCAGCGGCGGCGCGGCGGGCCGGGAGGCGTCCTCGTAGCCGAGCACCAGATCCTGGAACAGCACGCCGGCCGACCAGCCGTCGGTGATCAGGTGGTGCAGCACCACGGTCAGGACGTGCCGATCCGGGGTCAGACGCACCAGCCCGAACCGATACAGCGGCCCGGTGAACGGGTCGAACGGCCGTTCGGCCTCGGTGAGGGCCCGCGCCAGCTCGGCCTGCGGGTCGGCCGCAGCCGTGAGATCGGTGATAGGCAACGCCACCGGGCCCGCCGCCGCGTGCCGCTGGCGGACCACGTCCCCGGCCGTGAACACCGTGCGCAGCCCGTCGTGCACAGCGACGAGCCGGTCGATCGCACGGGCCAGAGCGTCCGGGTCGACCGGGCCGGCCAGGTCGAGATGCTGGGTGACCAGAAACGGTGTTCCTCCGGCGCGTTCGGCCTGCAGGTAGCGCTCCTGATTGATGGTCAGGGGGAAGTCGTCCTGATCAACGCGCACGGGCCGTGGCACGGCTGCCGGTCCGGCCACCCGCAGGTCGTCGAGCGCAGCGGCGAACGCGGAGACCGTGGGGTTGTCGAACAGCAGCCGCACCGGGATGTCACAGTCGAGCGTCGCGCGCAGCTCGTGCATCATCTGCGCGGCCATGAGCGAGCTCCCGCCGAGGGCGAAGAAGTTGTCGTCACCGCCGGTGACCCGCGTTCGCAGCACGCCCGAGAACGCGGCGCGGACCACCTCGGCGGTAGTTTTCGGCGACTGGCCGACGACCTCGGCGTGAGCGTGCGCTGCCAGGGGCCCGAACCAGTACGGCGTGCGCTTCCAGGGTCCGGAAGGCATCGAGACCACCGGGCGCGGACGGTCGAAGAACTGGCCGAGGTCGACCGGTACGCCGTACACGTGCAGCGCCCCCAGCGCCTCCAGCAGGGACTCGGGATCAGGCCGCCCGCGCCTCAGGGAGGCGACCGCATGGCCTTCGGGTCCGATCACCTGCTCAGTCGGCAGTGTGAGGGTCGGGTTGGGGCTCATCTCGACGAAGAGGCGGTAGCCGTCGGCGCAGAGCCGCTGAACGGTCTGGTGGTAGAGGACCGGTTCGCGGATGTTCGCCGCCCAGTAGGCGCCGTCGAGCTCGGTGCCGGCCAGCGACGCCGTGGTCACCGACGAGTACATCGGAACCGTGACCGGCCGGGGCCGTAGGGTGGCCAGGACCGTCCGCAGCTCGTCCGCGACCGGCTGTACCACCGGCGAGTGGCCGGCACCGTTGGCCCTGACCCGGCGGCCGAACACGTCGCGCTCGGCCAGATCCGCGATCAGCTGCTCGATGGCGTCGACGTCACCGGAGACGACCGACATCTCCGGCCCGTTACAGACCGCCACCGACAGGAGCGACGCGTACGGTTCGATGGCCCGGGTCAGGTCGTCTCCGGCGAGCCCGACGACGGCCATCGCCCCCTGGCCACGCAGCGTGGCCAGCCCATTCGCGCGCAGGCCGGTCACCCGGGCGGCCTCGGCGAGGGTGAGCGCGCCCGCCACGTAGGCCGCGGCCACCTCACCCATGCTGTGTCCGACCACGGCGGCCGGTTCGATGCCGCGGGAACGCCAGCTCGCGGCCAGGGCGACCTGCACGGCGAACAGCAACGGCTGGACGACGTCGTCGCGGTCGAGCATCGAATCCTGCTCGGTGACAGCGAAGAACTGGTCCCGTACGGGCCACGCCAGGTGTGGCTGCAGGGCGGCTGCGCAGTCGTCGAACGCCTTCTGGAACGCCGGGTCGGCCCGGTAGAGCCCGTGCCCCATACCGAGGTGCTGAGAGCCCTGGCCGGGGAAGACGAACACGACGCGCCGGTCGGCGACGACCCTGCCGGTGACCGCTTCCGGGTGCGGTGGCGTGAGCCGCTCGGCCAGTTCCTCAGGCGTTCGCGCGACCACGGCCATCCGGTGCTCGTGGTGCGTGCGTCGCAGCCCGGCCGTGTAGGCGAGGTCGTCGATCGATGCGGGACTGCCTGCGGCACTACGCGCGGTGCGCTCGGCCAGAGCTTCGAGGGCTTCCGGCGAGCGGGCCGACAGGACGATCAGGCGAGCCTGACCGCTGTGCGCGACGGTGACCGGCGCCGGTGCTTTGGCCACGATGACGTGCGCGTTCGTACCGCCCACGCCGAAGCTGTTGACGCCCGCCGACCGATCGCCGGGCGACTGCGGCCACCGCCCCGCTGTGACGGGCACGCTCATGCGCAGCTTCGCGAAGTCGATGTGCTCGTTCGGCTGTGCGAAGTGCAGACTGGGCGGCAACACGCCGTGCTCGATGGCCAGCGCTATCTTGATCAGGCCGGCGACGCCCGCCGCGGCCTCAAGGTGACCGATGTTGGTCTTGACCGACCCCACCCGCATCGACGCCGGGGCGTGGGCGGCCGCGATGGCACCGGCCTCGATCGGGTCGCCCAGCGCGGTACCGGTGCCGTGGGCCTCGACGTACTGCACGTCACCCGGGCGCAGACCGGCCGCGTCGAGCGCCGACCGGATCACCCGCACGTGCGCCTCCGGGTTGGGCCCGGACAGGCCGTTGGAGCGGCCGTCCTGGTTGACCGCGGTGCCGCGGATCACCGCGTGCACCCGGTCGCCGTCGGCGACCGCCTGGCTCAGCGGCTTCAGCAGGACCAGCCCGGCACCCTCGCCGCGCACGTAACCGTTCGCCCGGGAGTCGAACGTGTGGCAGCGTCCGTCCGGTGACAACGCACCGCTCTGGCACAACGCGGCCGTCGTCTCCGGAGACAGCATCAGGTTGACCCCACCGGCCAGGGCGAGGGCGCTCTCGCCGCGCCACAGGCTGTGGCATGCCTGATGGATCGCCACCAGCGACGACGAGCAGGCGGTATCCAGCGCGATGCTCGGGCCGCGCAGGTCGAAGGTGTACGAGATACGGTTCGCGGCCAGGCTGAACACGTTGCCCGTGCCCGAGTACGGACCGGCGTGCACCCCCTGCGTGCGCATCAGATCGGCGTAGTCGCTCGTGGTGATGCCGACGAAGACCCCGGTCGTGGTGCCCGCGACGTCCGGGGGGAGTACGCCCGCGTCCTCGAACGCCTCCCAGGTCAGTTCGAGCAGGAGACGCTGCTGCGGGTCCAGGTAACGCGCCTCAAGATCCGACATCCCGAAGAACTCGGGGTCGAAGCCGGTGACCTCGCCAAGGAAACCACCACGCCGGACATACATCTTGCCCGGCCGGGGAGTGCCCGGGCGGTAGTGCGCCTCGACGTCCCAGCGGTCCGGTGGGATGTCCCCGATGGCCTCCGTACCCGAGGCGAGCAGCCGGAAGAACTCCTGCGGGCCGGCAGCGCCGGGGAAACGACAGCCGATGCCCACGATCGCGATCGGCTCCTGCTCCCGGGCGGGTACCGGCACGCTGGTCGCAGCGGCACGGGAACCCGTCAGGTGCGCAGCGAGCGCCTCGATCGTGGAGAACTCGTACAGGGCCGTCGGCGTTATCTCGCGCTCCAGGAAGGTCGCCAGTGCGGCCGTCAGCTCCACCGTGGCGACCGAGGTGAGGCCGAGTGCGCGGAACGGGACGTCCGTGGCGATCTGCTGCGGATCACGGCCGGTGCGCAGCGCGACGTGCCAGCGAAGCCAGGTGCGGATCGCCGTCGGGGTGCGTTCACTCGCGGTCCAGTCGTGAACCGGATGCAGGAGCCCGTCCCGGTAACGCTCCCGCATCTCCGCGCGCCGGATCTTGCCGCTGGACGTCTTGAGGATCGACCGCGGCGCGATCAGCGCCACCGCATGCACCGGGATCCGCTCGGCGTCGGACACCGCGTCACGGATGGCGTGCACGATCTGTTCGTGATCGTCGTCGTGCCCACCGGCGACCTCGGCGACAACGACGAGCCGCTCCTCGGCGGCCTCCTCGACGGCGAACGCCGCGCTGCATCCCGCCCGCAACCCGGGATGGGCCGCCTCGACGACCCGCTCGATGTCCTGCGGGTAGTGGTTCGCACCACCGACGATGACCAGATCCTTGAGCCGGCCGGTCACGAAGAGCTCACCATCATCCAGGAAACCCAGGTCCCCGGTCCGGAGGAATCGACCAGCGCTCCCGTCCGCCGTACGAGCATGGAAGATCTGCTCGGTCGTCTCCGGGCGGTTGTGGTACCCCCGACCGACGCTGGGACCGCCGACCCAGATCTCGCCGGTGGCGCCGTCGGCGCACGGCTCGGCCGTGACCGGGTCGACGACACGGACCTCCACACCGGGCGCCGGGACGCCGCAGGACACGCTGCGGCGGCGGTCGGCGGCCCGACGGGCGGTCCGCCCGGGCGGTACGGACGAAACCATCAACGTCGCTTCGGCCAGACCGTAGGCCGGAGTGAGGGCCACCGGATCGAAGCCCGCGGCGTCGAACCGTTCGCCGAACCGGTCGAGGGTCGGCCCGTGCACCGGCTCGGCACCGTTTGCCGCCACCCGCCACGACGAGAGGTCGAGCCCCGCGACCCGGGTCGCCTCACTGCGCCTGACACGCAGGTCGTAGGCGAAGTTCGGCGCGATGCTGAAGGTGCCGCGGTACCGGGCGATGGCCTCCAGCCAACGCATCGGCCGCTGCACGAACGCCTCGGGGGCCATCATCGTCACGGTCGCGCCCAACGACAGCGGCAACAGGATTCCCGCGATCAGTCCCATGTCGTGGTAGGTGGGGAGCCAGCTGACGAACTCGTCGTCCGGTCCCAGTTCCCACATCTCCTGCTGGCAGGAGAGATTGTGCGCGAGCTGGTCGTAACCCACGACCACTCCGCGCGGATCGCCGGTCGACCCTGACGTGTACTGCAGGAAGGCGATGCCGTCGGCTGAGCCACCATCGACGGTCCCCTCCGGAACAGACTCCTCGCCCGCATCGAGCAGAACCCGCTCGAGGCCGGTGAGGCTCCCCAGGTCGCGCCGCGCCACGTCGGCGGTCACGATGACCGTCGTGGCACCGCAGTCCGCGGCGATCCGCTCGAGCCGGGTCAGCGTGGGCTGGTGGCGTCGCTCGTCCGGCGGTGGTACGGGAACGGCGACACGACCCGCCCGAAGAGTACCGAGGAACGCTGCGGCGCAGCCCGGTCCCGACGATTGAAGCAGAAGGACAGGACCGGAGGCTCTCGTGCGCGTCAGGCCCGCAGCAACCGTACGGACCTGCTGTTCCAACTCCCCGTAGGTCCACTCCTCGACCCGCCCGTCGACATCGCCGGTGCCCAGAAACCGCAGGGCCACCCGGTCGGGGATGCGTCGGGCATGACCCGACACGACATCGCTGATGCCTTCCATGGAACTCATCTCCTGTACACGGGTGGAGGGTCTCGAGGTCGGGTAGCGCCCATTGCCGGCCGCTCGCCGCCGACCGATGCGGCGGTCGTGCGGCACCGGCATGGTCAGTTCGGTGAGCCGGTCGTCCCCGGTCCCATGCTTCGTGTGTCGCCCGCGGTACCGGGTCGCTTCACTGCGCCCCGGTTGATCCCGCCACAGCGGGTTGTCCAGAGGCCACGGAGGCTCACGTGCAGAAGCACTCCTGCATTCGGGAGACACGGCGAGCCGCCTGGCCTCTCAGCTGCTGCGTGTAGGGGAGGTGGCGATCCGCAGGTACCGGTTCGCGGCGCGTGTCGGGCAGCCGGTCGACACCGCCGAAGGGCTTCTCGGCGGCCACGGCGGCAACCGAGCCCCAGCCGGTGAGTCCGCCGGCTGTGAACGGCACAAGCGCTGTGTTCCGCAGGTAGCGCGCGGTCGCCGTCGCCGTCGCGGTGTCCACCGTCATGCGTTGATCGTCACGAACTCCCGGATCGTCGTCAATACAGCTGGCTGCCCTGCTTCGGTCGGGGCTGCTACCCGGGCCATGGTGCCGCGCTGGAGGATCCCCACCGGGTGGCAAGGACGGGGTGACCCGAGCTGGGACCGCAACGACGGCAGGCGATTCGTCGTCGGGTCGGTCTCGTCGGTCCACCTGCGACGGACGTTGATCGGCCTGACCGAACAGCTGCCAGCCGTACCGGCGGCGGCCCGGCTGCGCGAGGACATCCGGTCACGGTGACGCTGCGGGATCGGCGAGCTCGAAGACCTGGCTGCCGAGTTCGAGCGGGGGCGTGGTCCCTGGAGTGAGGACAGTGGGAACTTTCTGTGCTAGATCGATTACCCATCGTAGAGCGTGCGAGTTAATCTATCCACTGTGGTCGATGTGGAAGTCGATGGATCAAGCGACGGGTCGCGAGGCCGAACGACGGTCAGGAGGCGACCGGGCCAGCCTTCCGATCCACTGGTCGGCCGGGACGGTGAACTGGCCCGCCTGCACCGAGCCATCGGAGGCCTCAGTGCGAGCGCCCACCTGGTGGAGGTCAGCGGAGACCCCGGCATCGGCAAGTCCCGACTGCTCACGGAGTTGGCGCAGCGATGTCGACAGCGGGGACTCCCGGTACTCACCGGGCGGGTTCCACCAGGCGGATCGGTCTTCCCGTTCGGCGCCCTTATCGACGCCCTGGACGACCGACTTCGGGGCTTGCGAGCAGACGCCCTGGCCCAGCTGCCGGCCCACGACGTCGATGTGTTGGCCGACATCTTCCCGAGCTTCCCGTACCGAACCGGTGACCACCCCTCAGCGTCGTGGGAGGTGCCGCGATTCCAGCGCTTCCGCGCCATCCGGTCGATGCTTGAGGTACTGGCCTCAACCGGACCCGTGGCGGTGATCCTCGACGATCTGCACCGCGCCGACGGGGACACCATCGATGCACTCTGTCACCTGATGCACTCGCCGCCTCGGGCAGCGGTCCTGCTGGCGTTCGGCTACCGGCCTCGGCAGACGCCGCCGAGGCTGCGGGGCGTCGCCGCCGGGGCGGGCGTCCCGGTGCTCCGGCTGCCGCTCGCGCCGCTGTCGCCTGTCGCCGTGCGGGCTCTGCTGGACACCTGTGTCTCTGACGCCGAGTGCGGCGACCTCTACCGGCGCAGCGGCGGCAACCCCCGCTACCTGCGCGCACTGCTCGACAGCGCGCGCTCGCCGACCGACGACACGGCGTCGGCGGGGGGCATCATGATCACCGACGCCGGACCGGGCCCCAGGGCGGCCGGCCGCTCGTACTCGGCGGCGGAAACCGCCATCGCCGCCGAACTCGACGAACTCTCCCCCCGCAGCAGACTCGCCGCAGCGGGAGCGGCGGTGCTCGGCGAGGTCTTCGATCTACCCATGGTCGGCATGGTCGCCGAACTGGCGCAGGACGTCGTCCGGCGGACGATCGACGAGTTGACCGCCGCCGACATCGTCCGACACGTGCCGGAGACGACCCGGTTCCGGTTCCGCCACCCCCTGGTGCACCAGGTGGTGTACCAGGTCAGCCAGCCCGGATGGCGGCTGGGGGCGCACGCCAGAGCCGCCGTCGCGCTGGCCGGCGCCCCGGACGGCGAAGTCGCCCTGGCACCCCACCTGGCGCTGGTCGCCACCCCCGACGACACCACCGCCCCCCGTACTCTGCGACGCGCCGCGACAGCAGTCGAGCGCGATGCACCGCAGACGGCCGCCCGCTGGCGTCAGGCAGCGCTGCGACTCGCCTCGGTCGCCGGCGGTGCACCGGCCGACCAGCACACGCTCCTGCTCCAGGTCGCCACGGACTGCGCCGCCGCCGGACGACCCCGGCACGCCCGGGACCTGCTGCTGACCGCACTACAACAGCCGGCCGTGCTGCCGTCTGCCGAGCGGGCTGCAATGGTCGTGCGCTGCGTACGGCTGTGTTGGTCGCTCGGCGACCCCGGACCGGGCCGCGACCTGCTCGCCGACCTGGCTACGTCGACGACAGGGGCGTCGAAGCCGGCCAGGGTGAACCTGCTGATCGACAAGGCGTTCCTGGAACTCGCCGACGGATCGGCGTCGGCGGCCCGCGCGTGCGCAGCCACCGCGCTGTATCTGGCCGACGCGGGCCCAGCGGGATCGGTGGACCGGATCCGTGTCCAGGCGGTGCTCGCCGCCGCCGACGGGCTGACAGGCGACATCGAGTCAGTGGCGGCGATCCTGGCCGAGGTGGTGCCGCTGCTGGACACGATGAACGATGCGCAGGTGGCGGCCCACGCCGACGCGGTGTACTGGATCGGCTGGAGCGAGCTGGTGCTGGAGCGCTACCCCGAGGCGCTACGACACCTGGAACGGGTGACCGCCGGCCCGACGGCACGGGCACCGGGGGACGCAGCCTGGCCGACACCCGACCCACTGACGATGTGTGACGCGTTGCTGGGGCGTACCTGGATCCTGTCCAACACCGGTCGGCACACCGCGGCCGTCGGTGTCGCCGCCACCGTCGCGGACGTCGCCTACCGTTCCGGCAGCCCCCACCTGCTGCAGCGGGCGGCGATCCTGCGTCGCTGGGTCGCCCTGGGCGCGTCCGGGCCGTGGTCCGACCCGGACGCCGACGCAGTACCGGCCGGCGCGCCGCCGGCGACCACGGGTTCGCCGACCGCAGACCGGTGGTGTGCCGGCGTGGGTTGTTCGACCGGCGCGTCGGGTGGTCCGGACGAGGCGACCGGTGGATGTGAGGACCTGCCCGACGCCCAGGCGGTTGTCACCTCCGGCGGCTGGTCGGCGGTCCTCACCCGGCTGATGCTCGCCGAACTGCGCCTCGCCGGCGGTGATCCCCAGGGCTGCCTGGACCTGCTGACCGCCGCACCCGCGCTGAACGCACTGTCCCGGGTCGACCCGAGCACCCGCATGGCCTACCAGGAGCTGGTGGTACGGGCCGCGTCGGCCGCCGGCGACGTCGGCGCGGTCGCCGAACTCGTTGCCGGCGACGTCGCCGCGTCCGTCGGTGCCGGTGCCGAGGTCGGCGTGACCGCCCCGCCGCTGACCGGGGGCCGGGGCCCGGCCGCCACCGGACAGGCCGTCCGCGCCGCGGCCTGGCCACGTGGGCTGGTCGGGCTCGCGCTGCTCATCCGGGCGCGGCTGCTCATCGCCAAGGAGCCTGCTGCCGGCGTCGAGGTGGCCGTCGCCGCCGGTACTGAACTGGCCGCCGCCGGTCTGACCCCGGCGGCGGAGCGGGCCCGCGCCCTCGCCCGTCCCGTCACTCGCCAGGGCGGCCGGCACGGCGGCGCGTCGGGGTTCCGGCCTGGGAACGACCTCGCATCGTCGGCCCGGTTGACCCGCCGGGAGCAGCAGGTCGCCGAGCTGGTCCGCGAGGGTATGACCAACCGGGAGATCGCCGCTGTACTGGTGGTCACCGAGAAGACGGTCGAGATGCACCTGTCCCATGTGTTCGCCAAGCTCGGGGTCCGCAACCGGGTACGGCTGGCCCGACGCCTCGACCCGCCGACACCCCGTGCAGCGTCGTCCGCCGCACTGCCGGATACGGCGTACGGGGCGACCGGAGAGTGAGACGCGCCGGTCACCAGCTGGCGGCCACTGCCGCCACCATGCCGTCGGTGTGCGTGATCGAGACGGTCAGCCCGGTGACTCCCATCCGGGCGGCCACCCGGGCCGCCGCCCCGTGCAGGGTGACCTGTGGCGAACCACCGCAGGCCCGGCCCACCGCGATGTCGTGCGGTGCCACCCCCTCGAACAGGCCCGTCCCGAGGACCTTGAACACGGCCTCCTTCGCCGCGAACCGGCCGGCGAGGAACTCACGTCGCCGCCGGGGGGCCAGCGTCGCCGCGTACTCGATCTCGACGGCGGCGAAGGCGTACCGGGTGAACCAGGCACGCTCGCACAACCGGTCGAGTGTGTCGACCCGCAACAGGTCGATCCCGAGCCGCATCAGCCGACGCCCTCGGCCTCGACGCCCCCGGCGAAGCGCCCCTTGAGCAACCCCTGGAAGACCGACAACAGATGTACGTTGCCAGCCCCCTCCATGAACTCGAAGGCCCGTACGTCCCGGTAGACCTTCTCCAGCCAGGGATCGTCGAGCAGCGACGCCGGCCCCAGAAGTTCGGCGGCGAGCAGGGTGGCGTCCTCGGCGACCCGGGCGGCGCCGGCCTTCGCCGCGGCGATCCGGTGTGGGTCCACCCGGCCGGCGTCGATGTCGGCGGCCGTCCGGTGGTTGAGCCGGCGGATCGCGGCGATCCGGTCCTCGACCGCCGACAACCGGTCGCCGCGCAGCCCCTGCCCGCGCAGATGGTCGCAGACCGCCTGCGCGCAGCCCAGCGCCATCGCGGCGATCCCGGGCCGGGCACGGTAGAACACCTGGCGGGCTCCGTGCAGGCCACGCTGGGTGGGCCGCAGATGCTGACCCAGCAGGTTCCGGTGGGGCACCCGGACGTCCTCGAAGCGCATCCGGCTGATCCGGGCGCCGCGCAGACCGACCGACGGCAGCAGCTCGGCGCTGAATCCGGGGGACGAGGCGTCCAGGAGCACCGCCTCGATGCCCCACGGGCCGGGGGCCCGGCGGCAGAACACCAGTCCGACCTGTGCCCGGGCGCCGTTGCCCACGTAGTACTTCTCGCCGGTGAGCAGCCAGCCGTCGCCGTCGGGGGCCGGCCGCAGCGTGGTCGTCAGCTCCGTCGCGGCCGAGCCCTTGGCCGGCTCGGTGACCGCGAAGAACGTGTGGTCCGGCTGCGCGGCGAACCTGCTGAACCACCGGTCGGTCTGCTCCGGATCGGCGAGGGCGTGGATGGCGTCGCTGGACAGCGCCGGCCCCGGGCTGGCCAGCAGCACGTTCGGGTCGGCGTAGGAGAACCGTTCCCAGACGACGGCCTGCGCCAGCGACGTTCCGAGCAGCGGGGCGAGCTGTGGCGGCACATCCAGCTGGGGCCAGTACCGGCGGGGGATGGAGAAGAAGCGGTAGAGCAGCACGCCGGGAAGGTCGAAATAGCTGTCGATGGCATCCGGATCCTGGTCGAGTAGTTCGCCGACCTTGCGGAACTCGCCCGACACCGACCAGCAGTGCCGGTCGAGCTCCAGCATCCGATCGTCGAGCAGATCCGACCCGGACGGCGGCCTGCCGTGACTGACCTCAGTCATCGTCCTGTCCCCTTCCTGGATGCAGATAGACGTTGCCGACGACCTCGGTGAGGTGCAGGTCCCCCGCCGGCCCGTCCACGAGGAAACCGCTGGCCCCGAGCAGCCGCAGCAGGTCCCGACCGACTCCGACCAGCCGGCGGTGGGTGCGCCACCGGGCGGCCGCGTCGTCGTCGCGCCGAGGTCCCGGCGTCGCCCCGACCTCGGCGAGCCGGATTGCCACCTCGGCGAGCTGCGCCTGGACAAGTTGTCTGGCCAGCAGGGTGACCCCGTCTGATTCCCGGGCGCCGAGATGACGCAGGGTGTGCCGAAGAACCTCGTGCAGCAGCCGACGGTGCAGGTCGAGCAGGCCCACGGCGAACTCCTCGGCCACCGCCGGCGCGATCGTCGTCGGTCGAACCCTCCCGCCGTGCCCGGGTGTCGGGTTTGGCGGCGCCGACGCCGCGTCACGGGTGGCGGCGGGCAGCACCGCGATACCGAACCGGGCCAGCGGACCGGGAGGAGCGGTGGGTAGCGCCGCCGTGGAGGCCAGCACATGCCCGGTCGGGGACGGCACCAACCCGGCGGGAGAGACCCGCTGGTGCAGGTCGTCCAAGGCGTCGGCGAACCACCGCGCCGGGGGAGGGGGTTGCGCGGTGTCCGGCGCGCCGGGGTGGACCCTGGTGGGTGTCATGGCGTCTGCTCTCGGGCCGATGCGGACGTGGGGGCGGCGGGACGTGCTGGTGCGCCGGTCGCCGTTTGCGGTGCGCCGGGCGCGTCTGCCCCGGTGGTGGACCGCCAGCGCAGCAGGGCGGTCTGGCTCCGGCCGGTACGCGGGTCGGTGTCACAGAGCACCAGCGTCCGGTACGTGGTGGCCCAGGTCCGGTGGGACCGGGCCAGCTCCAACCAGACGCCGGTGCAGTAACTGCCGGGGGCGACCCGATGGGTCGGCACCCCCGTGGCGGCCAGCATGTCCGCGTCGACCCACGGGCCTGCCACCACCAGCGTCGAGTCGGGGTCGCAACGGGCGGTCACCGACCCCAGTAGCGGCCCCAGTCCGCGCGTGGTGGACGTAGGCCCGGTCGCGACGAACTCGTACCCGCCACCGCAGTCGCCGAAGAGGAGCAGGGCCGCCGTGTTCGCCAGCCGGTTGTCCGCCACGAAGGAATCGTGGTACGGCAGGCTGTTCTGCTCGCACACGAAGAGCGCGAGGCTGCCGCAACGCCCCGACCGGGCGTACGCATCCGCGATCTTCAGCGCCGTGTACGGCGCGCGCAGACCCTGCTCGGAGATGGCGAAGCTGTGGCTGCGATCGCCGAGCAGGTGGTTGACGTACGGGGTGACGTGCTTCAGCGACGACGGATCAGGAATGCCGTAGGCGAAGATCAACAGGTCCGGACCGCTGATCGGTAGCTCCCGCACCAGGTTCTCGGCCAACTCGGTGAACCCGACGTTCGCCGCCCGGGCCAACCGGGCCGGGTCCGGCCGCACCCCGAACGGGCCCAGGATGTCCCGCTGGATAGCGTCGCGGTCGTCGTCCGGAACCGGCGGCAGCCGGTCACCGCGCACCAGCGCGGTGGCCGAGGTGAGGGACAGCGGCATGGTCACTCCCGCTCAGGCACGTTCGTCCAGGTTCACGATCACGTAGTCGGCGACGGTGCCGATGGTCTTGAAATCGGCGATCTCCAGCCGCTCCGGGTCGACCTCGATACCGACACCGTCCTCCAGCGCCATCAGCAGTTCCAGGACGGAGGTCGAGTCCACGTGCAGATCCTCGAAGAGCCTCGTCTCCTCGGGGAGTCCGGCGACCGGGCGTTGCAACACGTCACTGAGCGCCTGCTCGATCTGAGAGACGATCTTGCTGCGGTCCATCGGGTGGTCCTCTCGGGTAGCCGGCCGGCACGGCCGGGTGAACTGTCGGATCCGGGAAGCGGCTGCTCGATGTCGGGCGGGGGCGGTACGGCCGGTCTGAACGCGACGGGACGCGACCGGCCGACGTGGCAGGCGGTTCAGGAGGCGGCCAGGGGGATCAGGTGCTGCGGCCGGAGCAGGTCGTCGACGGTGTCCCGGCTACGCACCAGGTGGCCGACCCCGTCCAGCACGAGCACCTCGGCCGGGTGCCCGTGGCTGAGGAAGAGCACCGGTGAGGCGCTGGGACCGTACGCGCCGGAACGGCTGACGCCGAGCAGGTCGCCGGGACGCACCTCGGGCAGCGCGACCCGCTTCGCGATCACGTCGTTGGGGGTGCAGAGCGGGCCGGTGACGGTGTAGACGTCCGCCGGCGGCGCGTCCGCCCGGGTCAGCGACCCGATGGGGAAGTTCCGCTTGACGAAGCTGCCGATGCCGACCGCCGCCATGTGGTGATTGGTGCCGCCATCGGCGACCACGAACCACTCGCCCCGGGACTGCTTGACGTAGCGGGCCCGCAGCACGTACGTCCCGGACCAGCCGACCAGGTAGCGGCCGAGTTCGGTGACGATCCGGGTGCCCGGGTACCGGTCCAGGAACTCGGACACCGCCCGGTTCACCCCGTCGACGGTGGCAGCCACGTCGAGGTCGCTCTCATTGTCGAAGTACGGCACCCCCCAGCCGCCCCCGATGTCCACCGTCTGAAGCGGTATGCCGAGTTCCCCGGCGAGGGTCGCAGCCACCCCCAGCACACCCGTGGTGTTGTGGACGACGGTCGCCGCGTCGAGGATCCGGGTGCCCAGGTAGGCGTGGACGCCGATGACCCGTACCCGGCTGAGCGCGCTGATCGCGGCCTTGGCGCCGTGCAGGATCTCCTCGTCGATGCCGAACTGACGGGGCTTGCCCCCCATCGACAGCCGCGACCCGTGCGACTCGAACGACGGGTTGACCCGCAGGATCACCCGGGTGCCGGCAGCCTCCGGCAACGCGTCCAGGGCGGCCAGTTCGGCGAGGGACTCCACGACCACCGCGTGCATCCCGCCCCCGGCGCAGCAGGCGAGCAGTTCCTCACCGGACTTGCCCGGCCCGAGGAAGATGAGGTCGTCGGGGTCGACCCCGGCCCGCCGGGCGGTGACCAGCTCGGCCAGGGAGGAAACCTCCAGTCCTGCACCGAGCGACCGAAACAACGCGCAGACGCTGACGTTGGGGTTGGCCTTCAGCGAGTAGAAGATGTCGATCCGCGGGTCCAGGGCGGCGCGCAACTGTTCGTACCGGCGGCGCAGATGATCGCCGTCGTACACGTACAGCGGGGTGCCGTGCCGCTCGGCCAGTTCGGCGAGCAGGGCGGGATCGGAGGCGAACTTGTCGGCGACCCCGACGGTGTCCGCCGGTTCGGGTCGTCCGGTCACGGGGAGACCTCCCGGCTGAAGAGGGGGCGGGTGGCGCTGAGCCGGCCGAGCGACGCGCGTACGGCATCGTCCAGGGCGGTCAAACGGTCGGTGTCCCTGGCCACGAGCAGGGCGTACAACCGGCCGTTGAACGGTGGCGGCCGGTCGGCGTCGGCGTTGACGGTGCCGAAGCAGGTGATGACGATCCGGTCGGGACCGGACGACCCGACCAGGGCGGCGAGGCTCCGGTCGATCTCGGCGAACGACACGGGGGCGGTGAGGCTCAGCGGATACTGCCGGGCCAGCGCGACCTGACCGGGCCCCTGACAGAGCTCGGTCAGGCTGCCCTGGTAGGTCGACATGTTGAGTCGGGCGTTGATCTCCAGCACCGGATAGACCACACCGTCGGGGTCCACGATGGCGTCCACCCCGACGACACCGACATATCCGTCGTCGCGGAGCCGGACGCCGACCAGCTGTGCGGCATGGTCGATCTCGGCATACTGGGCGTCGGTGAGCCCGGCCGGCATGATGTGCCCCTGGTGGACGCCGCCGTCGGTGAGTGCCCGTTTGACGAAGTCGAGCCGCACCGAGCCGTCCCGGGCCACGGTGACCTGATAGTTGAGGTCGTACCGTTTCGGCAGCCATTCCTCGACGACGACGTGCAGCCGGTCGTCGGCGGTGCGTTCGGCGCGTCGGCGCACCATCCGCAGGAGCCGGTCCGCCTTACCGGGCGTGTCCAGGACCAGCAGCCCCTTGCCGGAGACACCGTAGGCGTCCTTGACGACGATCCGTCGGCCCGCCGCCAGCGCCGCGCGGTATCGGTCCAGCACGGAGGCCAACTCGTCGCACGTCTCGCACTCGTCGCCCGGGACGGCGCGCAGCCCGGCGGCGGCGGTCAGCCGCCGGCCGTAGATCTTCCCGTTGACCCGTTCGAAGACCGCCGCGTCCGGCACCGCCAGGGGTAGGCCACAGCTCACCGCCAGCTTCTCCTCCAGATCGGTGGTGGCCATCGGCAGCAACCGGGCACCGGCGGCGCCGAGCGTGGCGAGGCGAGCCAGCAGCGCCGGCGAGTCGAGCACGTCCTCGGTGGTGGAACGGTCGGCCGAGACGTTCTCCGGCACCGCGATCTCGGGTACCGGCAGGCCGATGCGGTCTAGGTAGGCCCGGTACGCCGGGTCCAGGGGGTACTTGCAGATGAGCAGGTCGTTGACGCCGGCGAGCAGCACCCCCAGTTCCTCCATCCGCCGGACCAGGTTCGTGCCGGCGGAGAAGTCCGCATTCGGTAGTCCGACGTGCTGGCGGGCCCAGCGGTGTTCGGCTTCGAAGTTGCAGACCAACACCAGTCGTCCGGTGGGCTCGCCGAGCAGGCGGTGTTTGAGCGAGCGGAGGTAACCGGTGTCCACGTCGTCCCCTCAGTACTCGATGACCATGGCGGCGTAGCTGGAACCGATCCCGACCGAGGTGAGCATGTACAACTCGCCGCTGCGCAGCAGGCCCCGCTCCCGCATCGAGGCCAGGTTCAGGAAAGGGTCGGAGCAGTTGCAGTGCCCGTACCGGGGGATGTTGTCCAGAAAGATCCGTCGCCGGTCGAGGCCGACCTCCGCGCAGAGCCGCAACCAGAGCGAGGCGTTGACGTTGTGCGGGACCACCAGGTGGATGTCCGACAGGCTCAGTCCGGCGTAGCTGAGGGCGTCCGACATCGCGGCCCACAGGTGGGTGTTGTAGGTGTCGCCGAAGCGGCGCAACTTCTCGGCGGACATCCGGAAACCGTCGGCGAACTCGCCCTCGGTGCGGGCCGCGTAGGAGAGCACCCGGCTGCCCGCACCGGGGACACTGTCGTCGGCGCGGGGAAAGCCGTCGGGGCCGCCCGGCGCGTCCAGGCCGACCAGAAAGGCCGTTGACGCCTCGCCGGTGACCGATACCTGCAGTACGTAGCGCAGCACGCTGTTGAACGCCTTCTCGCCGGTGACGACGAGGGCCTTCGCCGCCGGGTCGCCGTCGGCGCGGAGCAGTTCACCGGCGATGTCGATGGCGGCGAGCCCGCTGGCGCAGAACTGCTGGGTCACCGCGAACGCGTCGGCCCCGGCCAACCCGAGCCGTTCCCGCAGCTGATCGGCGACGAGCACGTGCGAGGGGGCGGGATCGGGCAGGGTGTGGGCGTAGAGCAGATAGCGCACGACGGCCGGATCAGGCAGCCCGCGCAGCGCCGCCGAGGCAGCCGGGACGAGCAGGTCGAACAGGTCGCCGTCGGGATCGGCCCGGACCTCTGCCAGACCGCGGATGCGGCGCAGCACCTTCGTCTGGTAGCGGTTGAGCCCGCAGGCCGCCCCGATCTCCTCGATCGTCCAGGAGCGGACCGGGGTGAACGCCTCGACCCGGTGTAGGAGGGTGGCCGCCCGGGTGAGGTCAGGCGGCGGGGGGATCGCCCCACGCCGCCCCTCGTCCGGCGTTCGGTCGACGGCATCGGCCGGCGGGACGTCCCCCTGCGGCGCGGCGGCCCGGTCGCCGTCCGCCGGCCGGGCCGTCGGGGCGGGGCCCGGCCGGACGAGGGTCGGTCGTGGCGTACGGGAGTAGGTCTCGGCCACTCGTTCCTCCCGGTTCGGGGGCGGCCCGCCCGGGCGGCGTCGACGAGGCGGTGCACCGTTGGCGCGCAGGTACGGATCGGACCATGGACCGAAACTCCCCAGGGGGGACTGCCCATCGGGCCGGCAGCGCGGGCACCGGTCACACCGCAGACCATAGGCAGACCCGAAAGCTGCGGTGAACTGGGGGAAACCCCTGAATTCTTTTGATGAGCGTCTATTCATAAGGTAGGGAATCCCCGAAGTGACTATCGAGCTGGGTGAACCTACCGTGACCGTCAGGCACCACCCGGCGATCGGCCCGTAGCGACGGTCTCGCGGGTCGGCCACGTTGCACGACATCGAGTGGCGGTCTGCTGGAGGAGAAGAACGATGGGAATTCGACCTATCGACCTGGTACCGCCTCCCGACGACGCACCCCCTGCGGTCACCCTGACCCGGGCCGACGAGCTGACCGTCCGGTTCACCGGCGACCGGGAGGGCACCGGACCGATCACCCTCGGCCAAGCGAACATGCTCGGCTGGATCGCCAAGGAGAAGCCGTACGGGCGATTCGCGGCCGGCCCGTTGGAGCTGCCCCCCGGTGCCTCGATGGCCGACGTGACGGCGGCCGTCGCGGCGCTGCTGACCCGGCACGAGGCGCTACGCACCCTCTTCCCCGGCGACGGGCAGACCCAGCGTGTGCTGCGCTGCGGCGAGCTGACCGTCGAGGTGTTCACCGCCGACGCCGACGCCGAGCCACAGGTGCTGGTGAACGAGCTGATCCGGATCCTGCGTGCGGACGAGTTCGACCTGACAGTGCAGTTGCCGATCCGGGTCGCGGTGACCGCGGTGGACGGCGTACCCACCGCCGCGGCCGTCGTCTACTCGCACGTCGTGGTGGACCTGCCCAGCATGGTGATGCTGGGCAGGCAGTTCACCGAACTCGCCGCCGACCCCACCCGTCGACAGGTCGGCCGGCAGGGCGACCAACCCCTCGACCAGGCCGCCGCCGAACGGTCCGAGCGGGGCCGACGTCGGGCCGAGGAAGCACTGCGTTACTGGGAAAGAACCCTCACCACCATCCCGCAGAACCTGTACGCGGTGCCGCCCGCACCCGAAGGGCCGGGCGGATCGTCGTCCTCCTGGCTCTGGTCGCGCGCCGCCGCCCTGGCCCTGCCGCACATCGCCGCCCGCACCGGTGCGAGCACGTCGATGGCGGTGCTGGCCGCCGTCTGCGCGGTGCTGAGACAACGCACCGGCCACCGCCTGATCGTCATGCCGACCCTGTGCAGCAACCGGTACGAGCGCCGACTGCACGACTACGTCGGCCCGTTGGCCACCGACAGCCTGGTGTCGGTGGAGGTTGACTGCGCGGGCTTCGACGAACTCGTCGGCCGGGCCGGCACCGCCGTACTGCGAGCCAACCGCTATCCGGCCGGCCGACCGGAGGACATGACACGACTGACGGACCGGATCAGCGACGAGCGGGGCATCCACATCGCCCGGCTCTGCACCTTCAACGACTCCAGCGCCGCCATGGGACCCGAGAAACGACCCCCGGGCCCGGCCGACCCGACGGAAGCAGACGCCGCCGAGGCCCACCGGGCCATGCACGAGACGACGGTCGTGTCACGGCCCTGGGGGGAGATCCGCACGCTGCTCGCCTTCCGCCTGCTGGACAAGCAGGGACAGCTGATCCTGGGCCTGCTGACCGCCGACCGGCACAGGATCACCGACGTCGACAGCGAACTGCTGCTACGGGGAGTGGAACGGCTGCTCGTCGAGGCAGCTGCGGGTGACGTGCCGCTCGACCGTCTCGACGAGGTGACCGGGGTGACACCGCTGTCCCGCGACGCGGACTGGCAACTGGTCGACTCCAGCTGGATCCAGCTCTCCCAGACGCAACGCCTGCTCGACGACGCACTGCCCACCGCCGGCGTCCGGGTGTTCGCCGTACCGGACGACCAGGGCCGGACGGAACTGGTGGCATACCTGGCGGACGGGACCCCCGTCACGCCGCGCCAGGCTCACCTGGCCTGCCTGGAACGCCTGCCGGGCCGGGACACGGCGATGGCACCGCGACGGTACGTGATCTGCGCGAGGGCGCCGGAGGACCCGACCGACCTGTCGGCATGGCAGCGCATGGAGGTGCTGCACGTAGGGGACGGACGGCAGGGAACGCCGCAGTGAGCGCCACGGATGCGATCGTGCTGTCCGGGCTGCGCAAGTCGTACCACGGGCGGCCCGCGGTAGCCGGGGTCGAGTTCACCGTCCACCGGGGTGAGGTGTTCGCTCTACTCGGGCCGAACGGGGCCGGCAAGACCACCACCGTCGAGATCCTGGCGGGACACCGCCGTCGCGACGCCGGCACGGTGTCCGTGCTCGGTGTCGATCCCGCCGACGGCGGGCCGGCATGGCGGGCCCGGATCGGTGTCGTCCTGCAACGCGCCGACGACCTGACCTACTCCAACGTCCTGTCGGTGCGCGACTGGGTCCGGTCGGTCGCCGCCTACTACCCGACGCCCCGTTCCCCCGACGAGGTGATCGAGCTGGTGGGCCTGGCCGACCAGTCCCGGGTCCGCGCCGCCGCGCTCTCCGGTGGGCAACGCCGCCGGCTCGACGTGGCGCTCGGCATCGTCGGCCGCCCCGAGTTGCTCTTCCTCGACGAGCCCACCACCGGCTTCGACCCGGAGGCCCGGGTCCGCTTCTGGTCGCTGCTGGCGCAGCTCGCCCGGGACGGCACCACGATCCTGCTCACCACGCACTACCTGGATGAGGCCGAACGCCTCGCCGACCGGGTCGCGGTGATGACCGGGGGACGGATCGTCGCGATCGCCACACCGCAGACCCTCGGCGGGCGGGCCGCAGCCACCGCCACGGTGCGGTGGACCGGCCCGGACGGAACACAAAGCCTGCGTACCGAGAATCCGACTGCGGTCGTGCGGGAACTCGCCGACCGGTTCGGAGGCGTCGTTCCGGAGCTGGTGGTGCACCGGCCCAGCCTGGAGGACACCTACCTGGAGATGATCGGGCAGTCGTCGTCGGACTCCGCGTCGCCACCGGTGACCGGCGGTCCGGCATGACCGCCCTCAGCGAGGAAGGTGCCCGTCCGACCACCGGACCGCCCGACCCGGCAGCGCCGGCCGGACCGGCCCCCCGGCTGCCGGGACTGGTCCGGGTGGCGGCCGCCCGTACCCGCCTGGAATTCCTCTCCTTCGTACGCGAGCGCTCGGCGATGGTCTTCACCTTCGTCTTCCCGCTCGCCCTGCTGGTCATCTTCGGCTCGGCGTTACACGGGCAGCCCGTCGCGGCGGGCGTGGACTACGAGCAGTACTTCGTCGCCGGGATGATCGCCTCCGGCATGTTCGGGTGCAGCTTCCAGAACCTCGCCATCGTGATCCCGCTCGAACGGGATATCGGCGGCCTGAAACGGCTCGCCGGCACGCCCATGCCCAAGTCGGCGTACTTCGCCGGCAAGATCATGATGGTGGCGTTCACCGCATCGGTGCAGACCGTCCTGCTGATCGTCATCGGCGTGCTCTTCTACGATCTGACCCTGCCCAAGACCGTCGGCCCCTGGTTGACCTTCCTCTGGGTGGCCGGGCTCGGCACGATCGCCTGCACCCTGCTCGGTATCGGCGTCGCCGGAATCGTGAAGAACGGCCGGACCGCTCCGGCGGTCGTGTCGCCACTGGCGACCGTGCTCCAGTTCGTCTCCGGGGTGTTCTTCGTCTTCGCCACCCTGCCGAGCTGGATGCAGGGCATCGGCGCCCTCTTCCCGCTGAAGTGGATGACGCAGGGGATGCGATCGGTCTTCCTGCCCGACTCGTTCGCCGCCCACGAGGTCGCCGGGAGCTGGGAACACGGACGGATCGCGCTGGTGCTCGGCGGCTGGTGCCTGGTCGGCCTCTTTGTCGCGGTACGCACCTTCCGCTGGCGCAACCGCGCCGACGGCTGACCCACCAGGTGGGTGTGAGGAGATGAGATGACTGATCACCGGCGGACGGTCGTGCTCGGCTACAGCGGGCTGCACGGCTCGGCAGAGCTGAAGCGGTCCTACTTCCCGGGCCTCGACGAGCGGGAAGCACGCCTGTTCCAGGGCCTGGATTCTGCCGCCGCCCTGGTCGTCGACGGTGAGCTGGTCGCGGCCGTGCAGCAGGAGCGGTACTCGGGGATCAAGTTCGACCACGCCTTTCCGGCCGACGCGATGGTGAGCTGCCTGACCATGGCCGGACTGGACTTCACCGACGTCGACGCGGTGGCGCACAACTTCGACCACTCCCACGTGCGGGTCTTCGCCCAAGGGGAGGAATACGCGCGACGTCGCTATCAGGAGATCCTCGACCCGGCCCGGCAGACCGAGCTGCTGCACCGGTTCATGCCCCGCCTGGCCCGGCACCGGGTGACTCCGGTGGCCCACCACCGGGCGCACGCGCTCACCGCCGCCGTCCCGTCCGGATTCGACGAAGCGTTGGTCGTGGTCGTCGACGGAATGGGGGAGTTGCACGCGATCACCGTGTACACCTGGCGCAACGGGCAACTGGTCCGCCTTGCCGCCCTGGACTACCGGGCCAGCCTCGGCCTCTGCTACGCGCTGTTCACCATGCACCTGGGCTACTGGCCCAACAGCGACGAGTACAAGGTGATGGCGCTCGCCGCGATGGGCGATCCGGCGCGGTACCGCGCGGTGCTGGCCGACGCGGTGCGGTGCCTACCGGACGGCCGGCTGGACGTGCCGCTGCTGCGGCTCAACCGGACGCCCTGGGCCCGGGAGACCTTCGCGACCTCCCGCGACTGGCTGACCGAGCGGGCCTGCCCGCAGCGCCGGGCCGGCGAGGAACTCACCCAGGAGCACATCGACCTGGCCAGCGCGGCCCAGGAGCGGGTGGAACAGGCGCTGACCCATCTGCTGTCGTACTGGGTGGGGCGCACCGGGCTGCGGCGGGTGGCGTTCGCCGGCGGGGTGGCGCTGAACTGCGTCGCGATCGGCAAGCTGGCCGCCTCCGGGCTGGTTGATGCCGTGTACGTGCAACCCGCGGCGGGTGACGAGGGAACAGCGGTCGGTGCTGCGCTCGCCGTGTCCGGTCCGGCGGTGTCCGGCGTCCGCTACCCGACGATGACCTACCTCGGCCCGGACGTCGACGAGGACGGGCCCCCGGCCGACCAGCCGTACTGGTCGGTGCCGGTGGCGGAGGGCGTTGCCGAGACGGTGGTCGCCCGGCTGCTGACGGAGGGCCGGATCGTCGGCTGGGCCCAGGGCCGGCTGGAGTTCGGCCCGCGAGCGCTGGGCAACCGGAGCATCCTGGCGGACCCGCGTGACCGTGGCGCTCGGGACCGGGTCAACGCCGCGGTGAAGTTCCGGGAGGAGTTTCGTCCGCTCGCGCCCGCGGTGATGGCGGAGCGGGCCGACGACTGGTTCGTCGTGCCACCCGGTACGAACATGCGGCACATGACGGTGGCGGTGCCGGTGCGGCCGGGGATGGCGGAACGGATCGCCGCGGTGGTGCACGACGACGGTACCGCCCGGGTGCAGGCCGTGCACCGGGCGGACAATCCACGCTTCTGGCGGATCCTGGACGAGTTCGAGCGGCTGACGGGGACACCCGTGCTGATGAACACCTCGCTGAACGTCAAGGGCCAGCCCACGGCGCGGGCGGGCGCGGAGGCATTCCGCACCTTTGCCTCATCCAGCTTGGATGTCCTGGTGCTCGGTGATCGGCTCTACGCCAAGCCCGAGGCGGTGCCGGCGGTCGAGCGTGCGCTGACCGACGCCGAGCGGCGTACCGTGCTCGGCGTCAGATCGGTGTAGCCCGCTCCAGGGTGTCATTACGTCCAGCCGGCCCGGGGATCATTGCGCCTTCAGCCGACAGAGATTCACACCGGGCGCGCCGATCTCCGTCAGGGACGTGGTGCCCGGTGACCCGCTGGTGCCGTTCACCATGTACCCGGCCCCCGCACCCGGGGACGGCGAGACCATGACCGTCAGTGCCGGGTTGGCCGTGAGGCCTGCTGGTCGTCCACCGCAGCAGCGGCCTGGCGGTGGCGGCGGTGGTGATCGGCGACGGCCCGCAGTTCATCCCGGTCCCGGTCGCCATCCGCGTCCCATGGCTGACCTCGGGCCGCCCGAGGACCCGACTGGCGGACAAGGCGTACACGTCGAAGGCGAAACGAACCTGTCCACGTCAGTGCGGCACAGCGGGGATGGTCCACACCACCATGAGGAACAGCGGTGCGGCGGCGAGGGTCCCGCGGAGGACGGGCCAGCTGATCTGGCCCCTCTTGCTCGGAAAGCTCGGAAAGAGCCAGAGCAGGATCAGACCGGTGATCAGAGGGACGAGCAGTAGCGGCGCCCCGACGGTGAGCCCGAAGATCACCATTTCCACCCACGGTGATTCGTCATGGCCCACCCGTTCGTGAGATTGCCGGCTCAGTACGACGATGTAGGCGGCGACCACCAGCAGGTGCCAGCCGAACAGGACCATGAGCGGGGGGACCGGATCCCGTTTGACGGTGTCATGTGTGTCGATCTCTTGCACGTGGTTCCTCCCCGGAGAGCAGCCCATCGTCACCGCTCTATCACTAGCAGTGGAACCCGAGCTGATCCAGCCCGCTGACAGGTCTCCACCGTCGACCACGCTCCAACAGATTGATTCAACTCAATTAGTGGGCGAGAATGGCGGGATCAGGGGCCGTCATCGCCCGTCTTCCTCGTCCGGTCGGGAGGAGGTGTCGAGCATGGAGCGCTACGAGGACCTCGAAGGAACCGCCGTGGGTCTGATCAACGCCGTCATCAACTGACGTCGCCGGTCACCAACCGGGCGGGCACGGGCTGTCCCATCGTCGCGTGTCCGCCCCTAGGACCGAACCAACCGACCGGGCGGGAGGACAGGGTTGGCCGACCTCACCTGGCGGGACCCGGCGGCATCGCCGCTGCGCCCGCTCATCGACCTGACCGCCGATCCCACGGTCCCGCCGTCCCTGGTCGCCGAGACGGCACTGTTCTGCGTCGACCAGCCCGACCCCTGCGGCTGGCTGCCCGCCCACACGCCCCCCGCCGACCTGCGCCGCACGATGTGCCGCGCCGGCCTGCTCGACGCCACGGACCCACTCGTCGTCCCACCCGGGGTGGCGCAACGGCTCACGACCGAGGACCCCGCCGGCCTGCTGTGGGCGGCCCGACTGATGCGCGCGCTGGGCCGCCGGGAGGACGCCGCGACCCTGCTGCGCCGCATCGGTTCCGACGCGCCGCCCCCGGTGTACGCCTGGCGTGCCCTCCTGCTCGCCGGGGACGGCCGGCAACCACCGCCCCCGGTGCCACCCGAGGCGGCGGGCCTTCCGGTCCGCCTCACCACCGCCCTCGCCCACGCCCGGTCCGCTGTGACCCACGGGCAACCGGCCACCGAACCGCTCACCACCGCGGAGTCCCTGGCCGCCGCCCTGACCGGCGACCGGATCGGGGTGATCGCCCGGGCCCGGATCCTCGCCGCGCGGCTATGCTCCACGGCCGAGCCGGTGCCGGACGCCGACACGGTCCGCGCCGTCGCCCACGACCTGGGAACGGACCGGACCGACCTCCTCGCCCGCGACGCCGCACTGGCGCTGCTGCGGGCCGCCACCCGGGCCGCCCTGAACGGCACCGGCGTCGGGCCGGCGTACGAGTTCGCCGGCGCCGCCCTGGACCTCGATCCCACCGGCGCGGCGACCCGGCTCCTCGCGGCGGACGCGGCCCGGGCGGCGGGCGACCGGGAGGCGGCCCGCACCCACTACCGGGTGGCCGTCCGCACCGGCCTGGCCGAGCGGACCGCCGCGCTGGCCGGACTGCTCGACCTGGCGACCCCCACCGCGCCCGGCGCGGACAACGGGCCCACCGGCGGGTTGGCTCCAGCAGCGGACACCGGCGAGCTGGTCGGGGCACTGGCCGACCTGCTCGCCACGGATCGCCGCGTCGAACGGGACCGGTTGGCGGTGCTCGTGGCGCGACGCCCGGCGTTGGACGGCACGGCCTGCGCCGACGCGGTGCGGTGGGCGGTCGCGGCGCAGGCTGACCCGGCGGTCGGGGCGCGTCCGCTTCCGTTGGAGCGCTACCGACCGTTCCTCGATCTGCATCCGAGCGCGATCCTCGACCCGGTCGACACCCCGCCGGTCGCGATCCACACGCCACTGATGTCGTACGCCGCCGTGCTGGAGCGTCGCGAGCCCTGGTTCCGGGAGATCCACCCGCAGCGGGCCACGGCCGCCATGTTCCGCGACGAACTACAGGCGACAGCGGTGGTGTACGGGTACGCCTCCGATGCCGCCTCGGCCGACTACGCGACGTGGCTGGCGGCACCGGACGGCTGCCCGCCCGGGGTGCGGGACCGGCTGGCCAACGTGTCGGACCTGCCGCTGCTGGACCGGGCGTTGCTGGGCCGGCTGCTGTCCGCGCTGGGTTTCCACGCCGAGGCCAAGCGGATCCTCCCCGGGCCGGACGTGCCGGTACGCGACCCCGAGAGCGCGTACGCGCTGGCCAGCTGGATCTTCGCCGAGCAGATGCTCACCACGGGGCACGCGGCCGAGCTGGAGCCGCACTTCCGCACCCTGTACGACCAGCTCGGCGACGACGTCCGGTACGCCCGCACGCGGGTGGTCACCACCATCAACGCCACCGTCAACGCGGCCCGACGCCGGGAGCCCGACACCATCGCCCGGTGGCGCAAACTCGGTGAGGAGGACCTGGCCCGGTACACCGCGCTGCCCGAGGTGTCGCAGTTCGACGCCGCGATCATGACCAGCAGATGGTTCCGGGCCATGGGATTCCTGCCGTTCCTCACCGGCGACCGTGACCTGCTGCGGGCGGACATGGACCGGTGGCTCGGCATCGCCCGGGAGCTGACCGGGCACGACGAACACACCCGGGTCATCGCCGCCGACAACTACTTCCCGGCCGTGGAGACCGCCGTGCGCACCCACACCCACCTCGGCGAACGCGACACCGCGCTGGCCCTGGTCGACGAGCTGGCGCAGCGGATCGACCCGATCGACCCGAAGACCTGGCTCACCGCGGGCGAACTGCGGTACCAGGCCGGCGACCACCGTGGTGCGCTTGAGGCGTACCTGCGGGCCGCGCACCTGCAGTTCCCGTACGGCCGGATCTCCTGGTTCAACGCCGGCCAGGTGCACGAGCAGCTCGGCCGGGCGGACCTGGCCGCCGAGTGCTACCGCCGCTCGCTCGCGCACTGGCCGACCGGGGTGACGCCGCTGCGCCGGCTGCGTGACCTGCACCTACGCTGCCTGCTGCCCGACGACGGGGGAGTGCTGGCGGCCTGGATCGCGGGTCAGCCGGCGTGGCCGCAACTGCCCCCGTTCACGGGGTGAGCCGGGTGGGGGTGCCGCCCTACGGCGCGCAGCGCGAACTGCTGCTGCTCAGCGACACCGACGGGGCCGGCCTGCCCCGGCACAACCCGATGCCCCGGGCCTGGACGCTGTGGCACGTCCGGGGCGAGGTGGACGTGCCGCGCCTGGCCGCCGCCATGCGGGCCGTCGCCGCCGGCAACGACGTGTGGCGGGCCCGGTTCGCCCCGGGCCCGGAGCTGGTGTACGGACCCGAGCAGCCCTTCCCGGTGACCACGGTGGACTGTGCCGACGTGTCGGCGGACCGGCTGCTGGAGGTGGCCGGGGCGGCGCTCGGCGAGGCGGTGTACGCGCCGATCGACCTGCGCCACGACCCGCTGGCCGGGGCATGCCTGGTGCGGCTGGCCCCGGACGAGCACGCGCTCGCCCTCGTGGTGGACCACGGCTTCGCCGACCACGCGACGCACACCCGGTTCGTGCGCCGGGTGGCTGCGGCGTACCAGCATCCGGAGCGCACGCCGTCGCCGCTGCCGTCGTTCTTCGCCCACGCGGCCGAGGTCGCCGCGGACCCACGGCGCTCGGCGTCCCGGGAGTTCTGGGCGGAGGCGATGAGCCGGGACGTTCCCGCCGTCGCCTTCCCCGGCGGGCGCTGGAAGCCGTGGCGGGACACCACCGCCAGCGCCGCCTCGCCGCTGCGGCTCGACGGCGCAACTACCCAGGCCATCCGGTACGGCCGGGAACTCACCGGCGCGACCGGCTCTGGTCTGCTCCTGGCGGCCCTGTCGTTCCTGCTGGGACTCTGGGCCGACGGGGACGTCCCGGTGCTGTACGCGCGGGGCGGCCGGTGGACCCGGGAGAGCGTCGAGGTGCCCGGCGCGCTGCACGAGGCGGTGGTGAGCGTGCCACCGGGCCACCCTGCGTCCGCCTCGCTCGCCGACCATGTCCGTGCTCTCACCGCCGTCAACGCCGCCGCGCCGCCGCTGCTCGGCCAGTGGCTCACCGACTTCGGTGGGGTGGAAGCCCTGCGGGAACGGCGTCGGCTCGTGCTCAACGTGGTGGCGGCGGAGCCCACCGTCACGGTGGGCAACGCCACGATCGGTCCGGCGGGCCGGCTGCTGCGCAGCAGCGTACGACCGCCCGCAGGTCGGCGCGGGTTCCCCGCCCACAACGCGCTGCACCTGGCGGTGACGTGGTCGGCCGAGCAGCCGGAGGTGACCGTCCACCACGACCCCGAGGTGCTGCCGGCCGCCGCTCCGGTCGGTGCCGCTCTGGTCCGGTTCTTCGCCCTGCTGGCCGAGCGGCCCGACATCGCCGCCGACCGGGCCGCCGACCTGCTACGGGCGACGTGGCTGCGGGCGGCCGACACCCCGACCACGGCCCCGTCCACCTGACGTGGCGTACCGCCGTGGCGGGCTGCTCCGACAGCACGACTTCCGGTCCCTGTGGCTCGGGGCGGTCGCGAGCCAGTTCGGTGCGCGGATGGCCCTGGTGGCGCTGCCGTTGGTGGCGGCCGGCCCGATGCACGCCTCCGCCTGGCAGGTGGGTCTGGTCGGCACCCTGGGCACGGTGGCGTTCCTGGTCGTCGGCCTGCCCGCCGGCGCGGTCGTCGACCGGGTGCGGCAGCGGCGGCTGCTCATCGGCACCGACCTGGGGCGGGCCGTGCTCGTCGCCTCGCTGGCCGTGCCGGCGGCACCGGGCGGGGTGGCGCTCGGCCAGTTGTACGTCGTCGTCCTCGGCGTCGGGGTGCTCACCGTGTTCTTCGACGTCGCGCACCAGAGTTACCTGCCCCGGGTGGTGCGGCCCGACGAGCTGGTCGAGGGCAACGCCCGGCTGAGCACCACCCTCGCGGTGGCGCAGGTCGCGGGGCCCGCACTGGCCGGGCTGGCCGTCGAGTTGGCCGGCACCGGACCCGCCGTCCTGCTGATCGCGGTGGGGTTCGCCGGATCCGCCGCGTACCTGGCCCGGATCCGGACGGCCGATCCGCGGCCCGCCGCCACCGGCCGGTCCCGGCTCGCCGGGCAGATCCGCGACGGTGTGGCCTACGTGCTGCGCCACCCGGTGCTGCGGGTGCTGGCGCTGGCCGGCGGCGCGTACAACATGTTCGCCCTGATGGTGCAGACGATGGTGCCGGTGCGGCTGGTCAGCGAGCTGGGCGCGTCCCCGGCGACGGCCAGCGCGTACTTCAGCGCGGGCGGCGCCGGCGGCATCCTCGGCGCGGTGGTGGCCCGGCGGCTGACCCGCCGGCTCGGGCAGTACCGAGCGGTCTGGCTCTGCCTCCTCGCCACCGCGCCGTGCGCGCTGCTCACCCCCCTGATCGACAGCGTCGGCGGGATCTGGCTGGCGGCCGGCGGCTACCTGCTGCTGTGGGCGGGAGCGACAGCCTCCAACGTGGCCCAGGTCAGCCTGCGCCAACAGTTGTGCCCGCCGGAACTGCTCGGCCGGATGAACGCCACCATGCGGTTCCTGCTCGGCGGGGCGATGCCGGTGGGTGCGCTGGCGGGCACCGTGCTGGGGGCCGCCGCCGGTGCCCGGGTGGCCCTGTGGGTGGGTGCGGGCGGTCTGCTCCTGTCCTGCCTGCCGCTGCTGCGGCTGCGCGTCCCCGACCGGCAGCCCGCTTGAGCCTCAGCGTCGAGGATCCGATCTCGGTAGATCGCCCGATGATGCGGCAGGACGCTGTCGATCTCAGGGGCCCGCTACGGCTGATGGCGTTGCTTTCAGCGCGGCAGCGAGGGCGTCGGTGAGTTCGTCATCACCGGCACCGAGGAGACGACCGGCGGTGACGAACTCACGGGCCCGCAGGGTCAGGGCTTCGAGACGGGCGTCTGGCTGTAGGACGGCTGCGGAAGCCACCCGGGTGCCGGCCGCCCGTCTGGTGACGACCAGGCCGGCCGCCTCCAGCTCCTGGTATGCGCGAGCCACGGTTCCGTTGGCCAGCCCCAGATCGGCGGCGAGTTGCCTGACCGTCGGGAGTCGCTGCCCTTCCGCGAGCACCCCCCACCGGATCAGCTCGGCGATCTGCTGACGGACCTGTTCGAACGGGGGAACAGCCGAGGACGGGTTGATCCGGATGGCGGGGCCGCTCGTCATCCGGCTACCCCGTCGGCACCGATGTGGCTGGCGGCACCGGTCACGGCGCCGGGGAGCCGGTGCGGGGCCATCACCAGGGCACCCGCATAGCCGCCGAAGATGATCAGGCCGAGCCCGGCGAGGAGGCTGAGGGCGAGACCCCAGGCAGGTGAGCCACCAGCGCGCCAATCCCACTGGCGATCGGCGTACCAGAAGGCGAGGGTGGTGAACACGATGGCGAACACCGCCGTGCAGGTGTAGACCGTGCGGCGGATGGCGGCGTGACGCCAGGTGTTGTCCGCTGCCGCATCCGCCTCGTCGGCTCCCGCCTGGGGAGCACGGACGATCAGCCATACGATGACGAGGGTCAGGGCGGCGGTGACACCAAGTGTGATCAGTGTGCTCGTGAGGCTGACCGGTGCCGCGGTGCCGAAGTACTTGACTTCGTGGTCAGGTCGTTCGGGGGTGGGGAAGCCGGCGAAGAGCATGATGCCGACCCCGAGCAGCGCGACCACGACGACTTCCCGTCTCGGCGCGTAATCCCGGACGCGTCGGGGAACCAGGCTGGCGGTGCCACGGCCCCGGCCCGGTCGTGGTGTGACGGCTTCGCTGGCGAGAGCGCCGAGGAGGGTCGCCAGGACCAGGGCGATCGGAGCCAGATCAAACAGGTAGGTGCGGGTCAGTGCGAAGGCGGTCCCCACACCGACGGCCATCCCGACCATTCGATACCGGCCACCAGTGGTCATGACCCCTCCTTGTATCGAAATACTGATACAAGAGTAACCATTTCCATGGCCCGTGTCACCCCCTGTGCACGTGACGGTGCCGGGGCGTTCAGGTCACCAGCCCGGTCCGGTACGCGTACACCACCGCCTGCACACGGTCGCGCAGGTCCAGCTTGGTGAGGATGCGTGAGACGTACGTCTTGACGGTCTCCTGACTGATCACCAGCCGGGCCGCTATCTCGCTGTTGGACAGGCCGTCGGCGATCAGGCGCAGCACCTCCAACTCGCGCGGCGTCAGGCCCGTGTCGTCCGGGGTGCCCCCGGCGGGACGGATGCGGGCCGCGTACCGGCCGACGAGTTGCCGGGTCACCTCCGGTGCCAGCAGCGCCGCCCCGCCGGCGACGGTGCGGATGCCGTGCAGCAGCTGCGCCGGTGGGGCGTCCTTGAGCAGGAAGCCGCTCGCCCCGGCGCGCAGCGCCTGGTAGACGTACTCGTCGAGGTTGAACGTCGTCACCACGAGCACCCTGACCGGGTGGGTCACCCCACTGCCGGCCAACAGGCGGGTCGCCGCGATGCCGTCGAGGACCGGCATCCGCACGTCCATCACCACCACGTCCGGACGCAGCCGCCCGGCGAGATCGACCGCCTCGCGCCCGTTCCCGCACTCGCCCACCACCTCCAGGTCGGGTTGAGCGCCGATGATCGTCGCGAAGCCGGTACGGATCAGCGCCTGGTCGTCGCAGACCAGCACCCGGATCGGCGCGGTCATGACGCGTCACCGGTGGGGATGCGGGCCCGGACGACGAAGCCGTCGTCCTCCCGGCGTTGCGCGCTGAACTCGCCGCCGAGCACGGTGACGCGGTCACGCAGCCCGGCCAGGCCGCGCCCGCTCCCACCCGGGCCGGCGGGGCGCGTACCCGGGCCGGCGGTGCTGATCTCCACCGTGATCTCCCTCTTCCCATGGTGGACGTGCACGGCGGTACGGCTGCCGTGGGCGTACTTCAGGGCGTTCGTCAGCGCCTCCTGCACGACCCGGTAGGCGGCGGCCTCCGCGCCGCCGGTGGTCTCCGCCGGGCTGCCGTCCTGGGTGAACTCCACCGGCTGCCCGGCCCGCCGGGTCTGCTCGACCAGTGCGGGCAGCTCCCCGACGGACGGCACGCGCGGGTCGGCGTGGTGGTCGGGGTCGAGCAGGTCGAGCAGGATCCGCAGGTCGGCGATGGCCCTCCGGCCGGTGTCGGTGATGGCGGTGAGGGTGGTGTCGAGGCGGTCCGGGACGGCCGTCAGGTAGCGTGCCGCCTCGGCCTGCACGACCATCGCCGTCACGTGGTGGGTCACGATGTCGTGCAGTTCACCGGCGATGCGGGCGCGTTCGGTGGCGCGGGCGGCCTCGGCGGCCCGCTGGCGGCGTTCGGCCTCGGCGGCCCGGCTCTGCCGCAGCCAGGCCCCGACGCCCCAGGCGAGGGTCAACGCCAGGTAGAAGGTGAGGAAACCACCCACACCCTCCGTCGACCCCTGCCGGTGCAGGGTGACCGCCAGGGCGACGTACGCGGCGGAGCCCACGACCAGGGTGGCGCGCCGACGACGTTCCAGGTGGACGCCGGCGCTGAGCAACGCGACGGCCAGCGCGGTGCCCGCGACGGTGTGGTAGGCGCGTACCTGGTCGACGGCGAAGCCGAGGGACACCAGGGCGAGGCAGATCCCGGGCCACCGCCGGCGGACGGCCAGCGGGAGGCACTCCAGGGCGATCGCCACCACGGCCAACGCGTCGAACGGGCGGCCGGGCAGGTCACCGAGTTGCGTGCTGCGGTCCTGCAACACCGGGATCGGCGCGCAGGCGAGGGCGAGCAGCAGCGCCAGCGGGAGATCCCGGACCGTGACCGGCCAGCGCCGCCACCTGTCCGCAAGCGTCCGCAGGTCGACCATCAGGAGACGGTAACGTCTGCCGCCGGCACGTCGACCGGCCGGCGACGCGGTACGATGCGACCCCGACGGTGGGCCAGCCCCAGGAACACCACGGTCAGTGCCAGCCCTGCCAGCACCGTGAACAGGCTGGCCTCCGGCCCGAAGTCGCCACCGCTGAGCAGCATCGGGCCCGACATGGTGGCGTCCAGCAGTCCCTGCGACTCGCCGTTGCCGGAGACCACGACGCTGAAGATCCCCGCGGCGGCGAAGTTCCACCCGAAGTGCAGCCCGATCGGCACCCACAGGGTGCGGGTGGCGGCGTAGCAGGCGGCGAGCATGAAGCCCGCCTCGATCGTGACGGCGGTCGCGCCCCACACGCTCGCGTCGGGGTTGGCCAGGTGGACCAGGCCGAACAGCACCCCGGTCACCAGCAGCGACAGCCAGGTCCCGAGGCGTTCCTCGACGAGGCGGAACAGCAGGCCCCGGAAGAGCAACTCCTCGGTCACGGCGGCGGCCGCCATGAACCCGAACAGGCCCACCATGCCGGTCACCGAACCCATGCCGTGCACGTGGTAGCCACCCAGCAGGGCGATGGTGACGACGACGGCGGCGAACATGACGAACCCGATGACCGCGCCCCGGACGATCCGGGTGCCGGCACCGGACCGGGCCAGCTCCGTGACCTCCCGTCCCTCGGTACGACGCACCACCCACCGGTACGCGAGGAGCGTGGCCACGGCGGTCGCCGTGCCGAGGAGCAGGGTGAGCCAGGGGTTGTCCTGCACCGCCGCGACGGCCCGGCTGCCGACGAGAGCGGCTGCCGCGACGGCGACGACCTGTTTCAACACACGCATGACGGGTTCCTTTGCGAGGTGGGCGGCCGAAGTGCCGCGGGCCACCTGGAACGCTAGGGATCGGCGGGCCGGGAATCGTCACCGTGCGGTGGACACCTGCGGGTAGCTCTCGCGGGGGACAAGCCTGCTCACGCGGTGGTGCCCGGTCGTGGTGCGGCGCGTACGTGGGCGCGTTCGCCCTGTCTGCCGACGAGGCTGAGGAACTCGACGGGCCCGGAGCTGGTCGCGCCGAACCAGTGCGGGGTGCGGGTGTCGAACTCGGCGGCCTCCCCGGGCTGCAGGGTGAGGTCGTCGTCGCCGAGGACCAGGCGCAGGGTGCCGTTGAGGACGTAGACCCAGTCGTACCCCTCATGGGTGCGCAGGTCGGGCACGCGGTCGTCGTCGCCCGCCGGCAGGACGAACTTGTAGGCCTGGATGCCGCCGGGCCGGCGGGTCAGCGGCAGGATGGTCACGCCGTCGGCGGCGGCGATGGGTCGCAGGTTGATCCGGGGGTCACCGGTCAGCGGTGCGTCCACGAGTTCGTCGATGGTGACGCTGTGGGCGCGGGCGAGCGGGAGCAACTGTTCGAGGGTGGGGCGTCGTAGGCCCGCTTCGAGCCGGGACAGGGTGCTGGCGGAGATGCCGGTCTCCTCGGCGAGGTCGGTGAGGGTGATGTTGCGGCGCAGCCGTAGCTGCTTGAGCCGGGGTCCGACCGCGTCGAGGGTGCGGTTCAGGTTCTCGTCCACCAGGCCATTTTGCCATTCGGCAAGAATCTTTGCGGGTTCTCCCCGGTGGTCGCAGGATCGCCTCATGACTGGCGACGACGGGAAAGGACAGGTCGGATGACCGAACCGAAGGAGATCGTCACGGTCGCGGAGGCTGTCCGATGACGCACCGCTTCGACCAGGACTACTGGCAACGGCACTGGCAGCCCACGGCCGGGCACCGGCCCGGCTCCATGGCGGGCAACCCGCCGAACCCGTACCTCGCCCGGGAGGCCGCCGGCCTGGCACCGGGCACCGCGCTGGACGCCGGGTGTGGTGCCGGCGCGGAGGCGATCTGGCTGGCCACCCGTGGCTGGCGGGTCACCGCCGTCGACATCGCCGCCGAGGCCCTGACCCGCGCCGCCGACCGCGCGAGCGCCGCCGGACTGACCGGAACGCCGATCCGGTGGGTGGAGGCGGACCTGACCGGCTGGGAGCCGGGCGTCCGCTTCGACCTGGTCACCACCCACTACGCGCACCCCGCGATGCCGCACCTCGCGTTCTACCGGCGCATCGGCGGGTGGGTGGCGACCGGCGGCACCCTGCTGATCGTCGGCCACGGGCACACGCCGCACCCCGGCGGCCACGGGCACCACCACCCCGCCGAGGCGACGGTCACCCTCGCCGACATCACCGCCGGCCTGGACGTGGCCGAGTGGGAGATCCACACCGCCCAGGAACACCACCGGGGCATCCCCGGGCCCGGCGGACGCACCGTCGCCCTGCACGACGTCGTCGTACGCGCCACCCGCCGCCCCTGACCCCACCCTCGCCGCGACGCCGGGACCGAGGTCCGCCCCCGGCGCCGTACCGAACTGCGCCCTCGAAAGGAAACCCGCGCATGTCCTCGCCCGACAGCCTGTCCCACGTGAACGGCCCCGACGCGACGGTCCACGACCCGCGTCGACGCCGTGCCATCCTGATCGCGGTGTGTATCGCCCTGATGGCGGTCATCGCCTCCGTCTCCGGGCTCAACGTCGCCCAGCCGCAGGTCGCCGTCGAGTTCGACGCGTCGCAGAGCACCGTCCTGTGGATGATCAACATCTACACCCTCAGCCTGGCCGCGCTGCTGCTCCCGCTCGGCGCGCTCGGCGACCGGGTGGGCCGCAAGCCGATCCTGCTCGCCGGCCTGGCCCTGTTCGGCGTCGCCAGCGCGGCGGCCGGCCTGGCCACCTCCGCCGCGATGATGATCGCCGCCCGGCTGCTCGCCGGCGTCGGCGCCGCGATGATCATGCCGGTCACGCTGGCCGTCATCACCTCCACCTTCCCCGACGGGGAACGCTCCAAGGCCATCGGCATCTGGACCGGCGTCGCCGGTGGCGGCGGCATCCTCGGCATGTACCTGTCCGCAGTGCTCGTCGACTGGGCGAACTGGCGATGGCTGTTCCTGCTGCCGGTCGTCCTCGTCGTCGCCGCCGCCGTCACGGCCCTACGGGCCGTCCCGAACTCCCGCGAGCAGACGCGGCACCGCTTCGACGTCGTCGGGTCGCTGACGTCCGTGGTCGCCGTGACCGCCCTCATCTACGTCCTGCACGAGGGCCCGCTCCACGGCTGGACCGCGCCGCTGACCACGGCGAGCCTGCTCGTCGGTGTCGTCGCCGCGATCGGCTTCGTGGTGTGGGAACTACGCCGGCCGGCACCCCTGCTCGACGTCCGACTGTTCGGCGACCGACGCCTCGCCAGCGGCTCGCTGGCGCTGCTGGCGCTCTTCGGCGTCCAGGCGGGAATCTTCGTCGTCCTGTTCCCCTACTTCCAGGCCGTCCTCGGCTGGTCCGGCCTGCGCGCCACCGTCGCGCTCATGCCCATGGCGGCGACGATGATGCTGTCCTCCGGCCTCGCCCCACGGGTGGCCGCCCGGGCCGGGCCCGCGCCACCATGGCCACCGGCATCGTGCTCGGCGGCGCGGGTCTGGCCCTGATGGCCACCCTCGTCTCCGTCGACGGCGGCTACCTGGCGATCCTGCCCGGCATGCTCGCCATGGGACTCGGCATGGGCCTCACCCAGACCCCCTCCACCGAGGCCATCACCTCCGCCCTGCCCCGCGACCGCCAGGGTGTCGCGTCCGCCCTCAACGACGTCACCCGGGAGTTCGGCACCGCGATCGGCGTCGCGCTGCTCGGCGCGGTCCTGACCGCCGGCTACCGCAGTGCCGTCGACACCCACCTCGACACGGTCCCCGCCGACACCGCCGACGCCGCCCGCGAGGGCATCGCCACCGCCATCGCCGCCTCCGACACCGCCGGTGCCCAGGCACCCGCGCTGGTCCGCGCCGCCCAGGAGTCCTTCGTGGACGGCTGGCAGCAGGCCATGTGGGTGGGCACCGCCGTGATGGCGGTCCTGCTCGGGTACGTCCTGGCCCGGGGCCCGCGACGGACCGCACCCGGCACGCCGGTGACCGCACCGGCGTCGACGGGCGACGTCACCGTCGGCTGACACCTGCCTGACGACGGCGGACGGCCATCCGCCGTCGTCAGGCCGAAGACCCGACGTGCCCCCGCTGCCGGACCGGCAGCGGGGACACGGGTGGCCGCCTACCGGGTCACGGAAGGGTCCACTTCTGGTTGGCGGCGGCCAGACAGGTCCACAGGTGGACGGCCTGGCCGTCGGTGGCGCTGTTGTTGGACACGTCCAGGCACTTGCCGGACTGGGGGTTGCGCAGGGTGCCGTCGGCCTGCGCGGACCAGTTCTGGGCACCGCTGCCGTTGCAGGTCCAGAGTTGGATCTTCGTGCCGTCGGCGGAGCCGCCACCGGAGACGTCCAGGCACTTGCCCAGCGTCTTGACGGTGCTGTTCGGGGTGACCGTCCAGGTCTGTGCGGCACTGCCGTTGCAGGTCCAGATCTGGACCTGGGTGCCGTCGGCGGTCGCCGCGTTGCGGACGTCGAGGCACTTGCCGCCGAGCCCGACGATCGGCCCGGTCCCCGGGGTGCCGGGGGTTCCGCCGCCCCGGACCAGGGTGAAGTCGTCCACGTCGAACAGACCGGTCCCCGGGGTGCCGGGGGTTCCGCCGCCCCGGACCAGGGTGAAGTCGTCCACGTCGAACAGACCGGTCCCGGCGCCGGTGAAGGTCAGGTACACGGTCTGCGTACCGGTGGGCACCCCGGCCAGGGTGGTGCCGACGTCGGCGTACGTGGTCCAGCCTCCGGTGTTGGGCACCGCCACCTGGCCGAGCAGCGGGCCGGTGGCCGAGCCGGTCCTGATGCCGATGGTGCCGCCCGCCCCACCGGAGACCACCCGGGCCCGCAGCGAGGTGACCCCGGTCAGGTCGAGACCCGGGTACGCGGCCCAGTCACCCGGGTCGACGTAGCCGAGGGTCTGCCCGCCGTTGGCCCCGGCCTTGGTGAACGCGCTGACCCCGTTGGCCGAGCCGAACGCCTCGGCCTGCACGGTGGTGGTACCGCCCGGGGTGCCGCCCAGCTCCTTGATCCGGACGTTGCGGAACGACACGTCGTCGCCCGTACCGTGGTTCTGGAGTCCGATGTGGCCGGCGAGCGAGCGGGCCGGGTCGGTGTTGGTGAAGTCGTTGATCTTCCGACCGTTGAGGAGGACCTGGAGCCGTTCCCCCTCGACCAGCAGCTCGTAGGTGTTCCACTCTCCCGGCGGGTTCAGGGCCGCGTCCCGGGCGGCCAGGTCGGCGGACTGGAAGGTGTAGACCGCGCCGGTGGTGCGGTCGGCCGCGTCGGTGGCGTCGATCTGGATCTCGTACCCGTTGTCCACCGCCGACCAGGGGTCGGTCGACGGTGGGAAGCCGATGAAGACGCCCGAGTTGTCGTCGCCGGCCATCCGCCAGTCCAGCTTCAGCGAGTAGTTGGTGAACTGCCTGGCGCTGTACCAGTACAGGCCCATGCCGCCGACGGAGGTGAGGGTGGCGTCGGCGTTGCCGAAGCTGCCCGGCCCGGCCTGCGACCAGCCGGTGGTGGACCCGTTGTAGAGGGTGACGTAGCCGGTTTCCGGGCGGCAGTCGGCCTTGGCCCGGCCGGCCGCGTACCGGATGCCGCCGAGCAGGTGGCCGCGGAACGCCGCCTCCGTGTACGACCCCTGGGTGTGCCCCAGGCCGGTGTAGAACGATCGGCCGGAGTTGACCGTCTTGCACCAGGAGATCGGATGGTCACCGCCCATCGACCCACCCGAGTACGACGACTCGTCCAGGGTGGCGAGGACCCGGGCGCCCGAGCGCGGGTTGGTCTGGTAGTTGTACCACTCGTCGGTGCGGGTCCAGGTCTGCGGCAGGTGCCCGGTGGCCGGGTGCGCCCGGTTCTCGACGCGGACGTTCGCCTGCTGGATGGCCGGGTGTGAGGCGAAGTAGCCGCCTACCAGGCTGCCGTAGTACGACCAGCCGTACTCGGTGTCGGCGGCGGCGTGGACGCCGACGTACCCGCCACCGCCGTTGACGTACGACTCGAAGGCGGACTGCTGGGTGGCGTCCAGGACGTCGCCTGTGGTGTTGAGGAAGACCACCGCCTCGTACTGGGCCAGGTTCGCGGTGGTGAACCGGGCCGCGTCCTCGGTCGCGGTCACGGTGAAACCGTTCGCGGTGCCGAGTTCCCGGATCGCCTGGATACCGACGGCGATCGAGTCGTGGCGGAACCCGGCGGTCTTGGAGAACACCAGCACGTCGTACGGGGCGTCGGCCGCACCGGCCGGCGTCGGGACGGCAAGCACCGCGGCGGCGGCGGTCACCGCGCCGAGGACGGATCGAAGGAGTCTGCGCATGTCACTCTCCCGGACGGGGTGGAGGGTGGTGCCGGGGCACCCCGAGGGTGCCCCGGCGGGCGGGTTACGGCAGGGTCCACTTCTGGTTGGCGGCGGCCAGGCAGGTCCAGAGGTGGACGGCCTGGCCGTCGGTGGCGCTGTTGTCGGACACGTCGAGGCACTTGCCGGACTGGGGGTTGCGCAGGGTGCCGTCGGCCTGCGCGGACCAGTTCTGCGCCGCGGTGCCGTTACAGGTCCAGAGTTGGATCTTCGTGCCGTCGGCGGTACCGCCACCGGAGACGTCCAGGCACTTACCCAGCGCTTTCACGGTGCTGTTCGGGGTGACCGTCCAGGTCTGTGCGGCGGTGCCGTTGCAGGTGTAGATCTGGATCTGGGTGCCGTCGGCGGTGGCGGCGTTGCGGACGTCGAGGCACTTGCCGCCGAGCCCGACGATCGGCCCGGTACCGGCGGTGCCGCCGGTGACGAACGTGAACGTGTCGAGGTCGAACAGCGCCCCGGTGCCCCCGGCGAAGGTGAGGTAGAGCGTGCCGGTGCTGGCCGGCGCGCCGGAGAGGGTGCCGGTGACGGTGGTGAAGGTCTCCCAGCCGCCGGTGACCGGGACGGTCGCCTGGCCCAGCACGGTGCCGGTGGGTGAACCCGTGCGCACCTGGAGGGTGCCGCCGACACCGTTGGAGGAGACCCGGGCGCTGAACGAGGTGGCCCTGTCCAGCCGGTACGGCTCGAACGCGATCCAGTCGCCGTTGTCGATGCTGCCGACGGTCTTGCCGCCCTCGGCGGGGGTCTTGTCGTAGACGGTGATCCCGGACGAGGTCTTGAAGTGCTCGGCCTGGCGCTTGCGCGGCTGGAGGGTGTGCTGCCGGTGGGTGGTCAGCCCGCCGGCGTCGGTGTACTCGGCGTCGAAGACCGCGAAGATGTTCGCCGCGTCGTCGTGCTCGCCGTCGACCGGGATGGTGATCGAGCCGGAGCAGCCGTTCTTCGCGGTGATCTGGTGACCGTGCTGGTCGTGGCCGAGCACGTAGGTCATCCTGACCCTGGCGCAGTCGATGGTGCCGTCCTCGGGATCGGTGACGGTGATGCTGAACGGCACCGTGTCGCCGTAGGAGAACAGCGAACCGTTCGCCGGGCCGGTGATGGTGACCGTCGGGGCGGTGTTGCCGACGCCGATCTGCACGCTGGCCGTGCCGGTCGCGCCCTGCGGGTCCCGGACGGTCAGGGTGACGTTGTAGGTGCCGTTGGCGGTGAACGTCTTGCCGGGGTTGGCCGCCGTGGAGGTGGTGCCGTCACCGAACGCCCACGAGTAGGTCAACGCCCCACCCTCCGGGTCCGACGACCCGGCCGACGAGAAGTTCACCGTCAGCGGGGCCGCCCCGGAGGTCCGGTCGGCGGCGGCGACGGCCGTCGGCGCGCGGTTGCCACCGCCGACGTAGTCGTACCGGTACAGCGCCGAGTTGGCGTCACCGTTGAAGTAGCCGGTGCCGTAGTCGAGGACGTACAGCGCACCGTCCGGGCCGAACGCGGAGTCCATGACCTGCTTGCCGTTCCAGGGGAACGACGCGTCGATGGCCCCTCGGGAGCCGTCGGCGTTGACGTGGATCGGTTTGATCCAGCCCCGGCCCAACTCGGTGGCGAAGAACTGGCCGTCGAAGGACTGCGGGAACTTCGTGGTGGACGGGTTCGACGCGCTGTAGCGGTAGACCGGACCGGCCATCGGCGACTCGGAGCCGCCACCGAACTCCGGCGGGGTGCCGGCGTCACCGGCGTACCGGATCCAGGCCGGCTGGGCCGCGGGCAGGGTGGGCAGGCCGGTGTTGCGGAACGAGTTGTTCGTCGGCCCACCGGCGCAGTTGTACTTCGCCCCTGCGGTGCCGGCGGCGAAGTCCCACTCCGCGTACGTCTCGGCGGCGGTGTTCGTGCCCGTGCAGTACGGCCAGCCGTAGTTGCCCGGCCCGGTCACCCGGTTGAACTCGACCTGTCCACTGGGGCCGCGCGCGCCGGTGGTGCCGGCGTCCGGGCCGTAGTCGCCGACGTAGACCACCCCGGTGGCCCTGTCCACGCTCATCCGGAACGGGTTGCGGAACCCCATCGCGTAGATCTCCGGACGGGTCCGCGCGGTGCCCGGGGCGAACATGTTCCCGGCCGGGACCGAGTAGCTGCCGTCCGCGTTCACCCTGATCCGCAGGATCTTGCCGCGCAGGTCATTGCTGTTGGCCGCGCTGCGCTGCGCGTCGTACGCGGGGTTGCGGTTGGTCCGCTCGTCGATCGGCGCGTACCCGGCGGAGTCGAACGGGTTGCTGTCGTCACCTGTCGACAGGTACAGGTTCCCGGCCGCGTCGAAGTCGATGTCCCCGCCGACGTGACAGCAGATGCCCCGGTCGGCCGGCACGTCCAGGATGGTGACCTGGCTGGACGTGTTCAGCGTCCAGTTGGCGTTGAGGGTGAACCGGGACAGCCGGTTCACGCCCTGCCAGGCGGAGAAGTCCGTGCCGGTGGCCGGGGCGTCCCCGGCGGGGGTGGACAGCGGCGGGGCGTAGTACAGGTAGACGTGCCGGTTGGTGGTGAAGTTCGGGTCCACCCCGACGCCCTGCAGGCCCTCCTCGTCGTGGGTGTAGACGGGGATCGTGCCCACCACGGTGGTGGTGCCGGCGGCGTCGGTGCGCCGAAGCGTGCCGTTGCGGGCGGTGTGCAGCACCGACCGGTCGGGCAGCACCGCGATGGTCATCGGCTCGCCGACCTCGGGCTCCCCCTTGGCCAGGGTGACCTGCTGGAAGTCGGTGGGGTTGATGGTGTGGGCCTGGGCGGGGGCCGGGCTGCCGAGGGCGATCAGCCCGGCGGCGGCGACCAGGAGCAGTGCGGAGCTGACCGACGCCGTTCGCCGGCCGAACGCGCCATCGTGTGAGGACACTGGCTGTCCGTCCCTTCCTGACGTTCGAATGCCAGGGCGGGCGCGCGCCGTCGCGCCGGATGCCGTAGCGGGGGAGGGGGTCGATGGATCACCGCGCCGCCGGTTCACCTCGCTGAAACACTTGCGTGATGGCGAAGACATTAAGCTGTTTCGATTCCGCTGTCCATGCCTTCTGTCGAATCACGACCGACTTTCGCTCGAACCGCAAAAAGCCCGCGCCGTCGCACCGGATGCCCGGCGCCCCTCGTGCCGGGCCGACCCTGTGGGCGAACAACACCGACCGGGGACGGGGCCCCTACCGCGGACCGCGCAGAAACTCCACCAGGGTCCGTACGCCGAAGCCCGTGCCCCCGTGCGGGATCTCGTCGTAGGGGGCCTCGTCGTTGAACGCGGCTGCCCCGAGGTCGACGTGGACCCAGGGGAGCCGTGGCCCCACGAACTCCCGGAGGAAGAGCGCCGCCTGGATCGCGTCGCCAGGACGGAAGGCGGCGTTCACCCGGTCCGCCACCGACGATCTGAGGTGACGCCGCTCGGACTCCCACAGCGGGAGACGCCAGAACAGCTCGTCGGACCGGGCGGCGGCGGCCGACACCTCGGCGGCCAGCGAATCGTCCCGGGCGAAGTAGGCCGCCGCGCGGGCCCCGAGCACGTGCGGCACCGCCGCCGTCAGGGTCGCCACGTCGATCAGGACGTCCGGGGCAGGGTCGCGGGCCAGCAGCAGAGCGTCGGCCAGCACCACCCGGCCCTCGTTGTCGGTGTTCAGGACCTCCGTGGTCGTCCCGTCGGCGTGCCGGACGACGTCCCCCGGACGCAGGGCCGCCGGGCCGGGCATGTTCTCGGCGAGCGGGAGCAGCGCCCGCAGCCCCACCGGCAGACGCAGGGCGGCCACGGCGCAGACCGCACCGACGACGGCTGCGGCCCCGCCCATGTCGGCCTTCATCGCCCGCATCTCGGGTGGGCTCTTCAGGCAGAGCCCACCCGAGTCGAAGGTGATCCCCTTGCCCACCAGGGTGACGCTTCGTCCGGGCGTCGGAGGGTCGTACCGGAGCTCCACCAGACACGGCGGCTCGGCCGAACCTCGGGCCACCGCCAGCAGACCCGCCATGCCCAGGGTGTGCAGCGCCTCGCCACGGTGCACGACACAGGACAGCGCACCACCGGCGAGGCCGGCGACCCGCCGACCGAACTCCGTCGGACCCAGTTCACCGCCGGGGCTGTTCACCAGATCCCGCGCGAGGCAGACGGCATCGGCGACCGCGACACCCTCGGCCACCGCACCGGGGTGCGCGGTGCGGATGGTGATCTCACCCAGGGGCGGAGCAGCACCGCGGCGGTGGCGGTCGTAGCGGTAGGCGGCCAGCACCGCACCCTCGGCCACCGCGCGGGCACGGGCACCCGCGGACATCGGGCCCTCCGTCGTCTCGGCGAGGTCCAGCCGCAGGGTACGGGCCGGGCCGGCGGCCCGGACGGCAGCGGCCGCCGCCCGGCGGAAGGTCGCCGGGGTCGCTGCCCCGGCGGGGCCCAGACCGACGTTGAGCAGCACCGTCCGACCGTCCGGGCCCGGTTCGGCGACGACCTGACCGGCGCGGCCGGTGAACCCGCGACGGAGGGCGAACGTCCCCGGGCGGGTGCCGTGGTGCCAGGGCAGGGCCACCACGTCGGCGGGCCGGGCATCGGCGACCGGGGTCACGCTCACGCCCGGCACGGGTCAGGCGCGCTCGTAGGCGGTGCCGGCCTGGTTGCGCGTGAGCAGCCCCTCGTCCACCAGGGCACGACGCAGGGCCACCCAGTCGTCGAACCACTCGCCGCACAGGGCGTTGACCCGGGCCTCGGGATAGACCTCCCCGGGGGAGAAGGTGTCGACCACCACGGCCAGCACCCGGGCCCGCACCTCGGCGTCTGCGGGAATGGCGGTGATGCGGCCACGACGGAAGTAGGCTCCCGCGCCGTCCCCGCCACTGCGGCCGGCAACCCGGACCTCGGCCTGGACCGCACGGCGGAAGGCGTCGTCCACCAGGGCGTACGTGTTGGTGGCCCGGTCCTCGGCGACGATCCTGCCGTCCACCAGCCGGCGCAGGGCGCCCGCGGTGGCCTTGGGGGTGAGCCCGGTCTGCTCGGACACCGACCCCACGGTGCGCGCCCCGAGCACGAGCGCGGCGAACGCCGACCGCCGGGCCGGCTCGGCCAGCAGGCCGACGATGTCCCCGCAGGACGGCGGACGGTCAGCGGAGTCGGTCTGCGGCTCTTCGTCGGCCGGGGGCACCGGACACCTCACCTCTGCGTCGTCGGGCGGGCCGGTCACCACGGCCGGACCTCTCCCGAATCTGTCCACTGTCGATAACCTAGCAGTCGCACCGCGTCACACCGGTCGAACCGCCGGTGCCACCGCCGTCGACTCAGCCCCGGACCGTCGGCGTCTCCAACACGACGGGTGTCTGCGTCCGGGCCCGGCGGGGAGTGCTCTGCGCCGGTGGTGTGCGGTACGCCGAGGGACGGTGCCGCACCGCCAGGGCGATCACCTTGGCCCCCTCGATGAACACCCAACGTCGGCGCTGCCAGGCGTGCAGCAACTCCAGTGTCGGCTCCCAGCGTGTGCCGGACCAGTGCCGGGCCTGCAGGTCGCGGAAGCGGGTACCCCCGATCAGGGCACGGAACAGCAGGGCCTCGTCACCGGTGAGGACCGTCTGACCCGCCGGCAGGCCCGGCCGCTGCTCGTCGAGGACGACCGAGCTGAAGCCGAGCCGGTAGGTGAAACGGGCGGTGTGCCGGTGCGCCTTCCACAGCCGCACCCGGGCGGCCAGCCGGTGGCGCAGCTCCTCGTTGCGCGCGTCGTCGTGGAAGTCACCCTCGAAGTGGTACGCGATGTCCCAGAGTTCCTCGTCGGAGAGCCCCGGATAGGCGAACCGGTAACCGGGGAAGGGACGCGACAGGGTCAACCCGAACGACCCGGGCCGTTCCACGTACGGGCTGAACCGGTCGAAGTGCACGGCGAGGATGTCCGCGTCGGGCGGTTCCAGGTGGGTCAGCGAAGCCACGAGGTTGAGCTGGGACAGCAGGGACGCGGGGGTCTCCCCGGGATAGCCGGTGAGAATGTTCCACACCGGCAGCACCCCGAACTCCGCGCAGCCCAGCAGGAACCGGACGTTCTGCATCGCGGTGGCGCCCTTCTTCAACGCCCGCAGTCCCTCGGTGCTGAGGCTTTCGATCCCGGGCTGGACCGAACGCACCCCGGCCCGCCGGATCGCCCGGATCTGCGCCCAGTCCATGTTCGCCTTCACCTCGAAGAAGAGCGAGTGGTCCGTGCGCATCTGCTCCACCCGGGGCAGCGCCGTCTCCAGGTAGCCCAGGTCGAGGATGTTGTCCACGGCGAAGAAGTCGAGCACCCCGTACCGGTCCATCAGGTGGTGCAGTTCCTCGGCCACCGAGTCCGGGTGCTTGCTGCGGAACTCCATGGTGGCACCGTTGAGCCCGCAGAACGTGCAGTGCGTCTTCGCCCCCCACCAGCAGCCCCGGGAGAACTCCACCGGAAGCGTGATGTCGGGCTCCAGAGCATGCAGACCGACCTCCCGCAGCTGCTCGAAGAAGCCGTCGTAGTTGGGCCGGGGCACCACGAGCTGCGCGGTGCTGCGCCGGGCCGGCAACGCCCGGGACGTGGACGCGGCGTCCTGCCCTCGCACCACCAGTCGGCCGGCCGCCGCGAGCGGACCACCCGCCGCGACCTGCCGCAGCAACGCGACGAAGGCGTCCTCGCCCGGCCCGTCCACCACGGCGTCGACCGCCGGGAACTTCGCCAGCAGGGTACGGCCCATCGGCCCCTCGCAGTTGCTGCCGCCGAGCACGATGGTCCCGGTGTACCCCTGCGCACGTAGCCGTTCCGCGACCGCGAGTGTCGGGCCGTTCTGGCTGAACGTCGTGGTGAACCCGATGACCTGCGGCGCCGCCCGGAGCAGCCCCTCGGCGGTCTCGACCACGTGCCGGTCGGCGACCGCGCGCAACGCGTCGACCAACGCGATCTCCCGCCCGGTGATCCCCCGCTCCCGCAGCAGCGTGTAGTAGGCGGCGCGCTCGGCGTCACCGGCGGCCCGCCGGGCGTACACCCAGTCGCCGACCGACAGGTGGTAGAGGCCCTCGGCGACCCGCGTGTAGGCCGCCGCCCAGTCGTCCGGGGACAGGCCGAGCATCCGTCCGGCCAGGGCGTAGAAGCTGAGGTACGCGTAGTCGGAGACCACCTCCCAGCCCTCCGCCTCGGCCACCGCCCGCAGGGTGCCGATCTGGATCGACGGGCGGTGGACGTTGTTCCAGGGCATCGAGACGAGTGCCGCGCGGCCAGCGTCGCTCATCACGTCATCACCAGATGATGCGCAGGTCGTAGACGTTACGGAGGAAGGGTGGTTCCACCGTCGGCTCGGGCAGCCGGTAGTCGGGGATCATCTCGTGCCACTCCTCCCAGGCGGTGAGGATCTGCGCGCGGGCGTAGGCGGCACCGAGACACTGGTGGTGACCGGTACCGAAGGCGATGTGCGGATTCTGCGTCCGGTCGAAGTCGACCCGCTCCGGATCCGGGAAGACCGCCGGGTCGTAGTTCGCCAGGGCCAGCGGCAGCAGCACCGTGTCGCCCCGGGAGGCGACCCCGCCCGCACCCTCCCGGGTGGCCAGCCGACCGGGATACATGCAGGAGTTCACCCTCAGGAACTCCTCCACCGCGGCCGGCCGGATCTGCGGCTCGCGCAGGAACCGGTGCCGGTCCCCCGGGTGGTGGGCGAGATGCTGGATGCCGTTGGCCATGTGGTTGACGGTGGAGTCGACCCCGGCCAGGAAGAGGACCGTGAGCAGCGATTCCCGGTCGGCGTCGCTGACCGGGGAACCGTCGATGTCCCAATCGAAGGTGGCAGTGGTCAGGTCCGCCTCGACCGGCTCCGCACGACGCCGCGCCACGTGCCGCCGCACGTACTCCTGGAGCGCGGGGAACGCGGTCTCGGCGTTGAACGCCTGACGTGGGTCCGGCGCCTCCCGGGACCGGATCATCGCCACGTTGATGGCGAGCAGGTGATCGAGGTCCGCCCGCGGCCACCCGACCGCCAGCATCAGATTCTCCAGCACGTACGGGCGGGCGAACTCGTCGGAGAAGGAAACCTCGCCCCGGTCGACGAACGCCTCGATACGCCGCCGCGCGTTCGCCCGGATCACGGGGGTCAGATCCCGGGCCCGTTGCGGGGTGAACCAGGCCGCCAGGTGCCGCCGCCACTCGTTGTGGGCACGACCCTGGATCGTCAGGGGGATCCAGCGCTCGTCCTCGGCACCCTCGGCGGCGCTGACCCGGGACACGCTGAAGGTGTCCTCGTCGCGGAACGCGGCGCAGATCCCCTCGTAGGTGGACAGGGCCCAGAAGCTGCCGCCGTGCGAGCTGTGGAACGCGCCGTCGCGGGCGTGTTCCGCCGCGACGCGCCGGTACGCCTGCGGCGCGGCGAAGAAGTCGAAGTCGACCGATTCCCCCGCCGTCGCGGCGGTGGCCCCGGTGACCGGGCACCTGTCAGCCTGCACCAGATCTCTCCTTCTCCCGTGGTAGGGCGGGCACCGGGTCGAGCCCGCCCCGGGGCCAGACCCCGGCGTTCAGCCCGGCGGTGGTCAGTCGCAGGGACCAGAGTTCGTCGAGATCCCCGGCGTCGAGCAGGACGCCGTCGACCAGGACGGCGTCGGGACGGGCCAGGTCGGCCACCGTGGTCGGCAGCCGCCGGTAGAGCACCAGATCAGCCTCGGTGGTCGCGGCCGGGCCCCGGCGCATCGCGGCGTGGGCCGCCCCGGTGGCCGCCTGCAGCACCGCGGCGAAGGGGAGCCCCGCGCGGGACAACTCGGCCAGTTCCTTGTGGAACGACGGACCCGCCACCACGAACGGGTTGCCGCAGTCGGTGCCGACCAGCACGCGTGCCCCCGCCCCGGCGACGGCACGGACCAGGCCACCGAGCCGGTCCACCAGCGCCCCACGCTCGGCTGCCGCGGCGCGGTCGAGACCGATGGCCGCGCGGGCGGCCGCGGTCCAGGCCTGCGTCCGACCCGCGTCGGCCAGCGCCAGGGCCGTGGGCGAGGGACGCGTCCACCGCCGCTCGCCGGTCAACGCCCGCCACGTGACCAGGGTGGGACAGACGAAACGCCCGGCGTACCCCTCGACCCGGGCGGCGCCCTCCGCCTCCACCCGGTCGAGAGCGGCGGAAAGGACCTGCCACCGCCGGTCACCGGGAAGCCGGAAGATGTTGGGCACCAGACCGTAGAGATGTTCGGTGGACCACATCGCGGCCTGCGCCTCGGCGATCGGCACCCGTTCGGGGGCGTGTCCGACCACCGGGAGACCCACCCGGTCGGCTGCGGCGGTGATCGCCGCGAACCAGGCGGGTTCCACGTCGTCATAGACCTTGATGCCGTCGAAGCCGAAGCCGAGAGCCTCGTTGAGCACGTGGTCGGCCGAGTGCCGGTCGTCCACCACCATCGCCCCGCCCGGCACCCGGGTGGTCGGGCCGTCGACCACGGCCGTGCTGACCCAGGCGCGGGGCACCACGGCGGTCCGGGCCCGGTGCACGCCCGCCGCGTAGCGGTGCGCGGGCTCGCCCCACATCTGGCGGTACGACGTCACGCCGTGGGTGAGCAGACCGACCAGGTCACCGGACGACGACACGTGCGCGTGCGCGTCCACGAAGCCCGGCAGGGCGTACCACCGGGCCGGTCCGTCACCGGGCGGCCCGTGCACCAGGACTCCGTCCTCGACCACCAGATCCCGTACCGGTCCGGGGCGGCCGGTGTCCGGCCCGACCGGCGCGACGGCGGGAATGTGGTGGGCGCGGGGCCGGGTCGCGAGGGCCCGCAGCGCGTCGGCCTGCGGATCGCCCGCGGGCAGCAGGCCGACCCGCAGCCGCCACTGCGCGTCCTGGCTGGGAGTCATCGGGCACCCGTACCAGCGGCGTACCCGGCGGTCTCGGTCGCCACGCGCGCTCCCACCTCGGCGAGGCGGTGGGCAGCCCGCACCCGGGTGGGGCTGTCGACCAACCAGATCCGGGCACCGAGGCGGCGCTCACCCGCGGTGAAGACGTCACGTTCGGGGTCGCCCTCGGCGGTGATGAGCACGAGATCCTGGCCGGGGTTCCGCCGCTGGACGGCGCGGGCCGAGCCGTACCACAGGCCGCGGGTGACCGCCGCCAGCTCCGGCAGGTCGACCCGACGGCACGCGTCGACCATCCAGTCCGGCGCGCCGACCCGGTGGAAGTGGTCGGTCAGGTAGCGGTGTCCGTCGGGGGCCTCGATCGCCGCCGCCTCATGCTCGACCGCGTCGTCGGGGAGTTCCACCTCCTCGGCGTGCGCGCAGAAGGAGTACGCCCGGGTGACCCTCGAATCGTCGGCGGCGACCCGCAGGGCCGTCCGCCCGCCGAAGTAGACACCGAACACCGTGTACTCGGGGTGCCCGAAGAGGTCCATCACCGCCCGGACGTCCTCGACGTGCCTGTCGATACCGTGCCGTTGCGGCAGGCCGACGCGTTCGCTGGCCCCGCGCCCCCGCAGGTCGAGGGCGAGCAGGTCGGCGTCGGGAAGAGCGTCGAGGAACCCCGAGTCGGCCCAGATCCGCCAGTCCATCGCCACCCCGTGCACCAGCACCACCGGTGTCCCCGTCCCCGGCCTGCGCATGCCGTGCAACCGGGCGCCGTCGGCGGAGGTGGTCTCGAACCGTTCCAGGTCACGCTGCTGCACTACGCCCTCCCAAGGCCATCGCCCGGCCCAGCTCGTCGCGCCCGCTGTCGTGTACGGCCAGCACCAGACCCTGCGGTGCCTCCAGGAACACCCAGCCGCGGACGGACCACTCGGTCAGCTTCTCGTGGGCCTGCTCCGGTGTGGCACCCGCCTCGACGGCCGCCGCCACCGACCCGGTGATCCGACCCCCGTGCGTCAGCCCACGGAACAGGACGTTCTCCCAGCCCCGCAGCACCTCCCGGCCCCGTCCGACGTGCGGACGGTGGTCGTGGACCGCGGTGACGGTGGGGCCGAGGCGGTAGGTGAAGCGGCTCTGCGGGTGCAGTTTCTTCCACAGCCCGACCCGGGCGCCCAGCCGCCGGCGCAGGGTCAGCAGCAGCGCGCCGTCGGTGGCGTCCGGCTCGTCGTGGTCGAACGAGTAGGCGAGCGTCGCCCGGTCCACGTCCTCGCCCGGGTGGACGAAGCGGTACTTCGCCTCGGGCCCGCGCAGCTCGATCCCGAACTCCTCCGGCCTCTCGAAGTAGGGGCTGTAGCGGTCGACGCGAACCTTGCTCACCGTGGACGGCGGGTCCAGGTGCGACAGGAAGGGGATCAGCCGAAGCTGTTCCTCCAGCATCTCCGCCTGCTCCCCGGGCATCGCCGAGAGCAGGTTCCAGCCGACCTCGATACCCAGCTCGCGGCAGAGCACCAGGAAACGCAGATTGTGGAAGGCGGTGGCACCCTTGCGGAGCAGCTTCAGCGACCCGGTGCTGAGGCTCTCGATGCCCGGCTGCACGGTCATCACCCCGGCCGCCCGGAGCTGCCCGAGCGCCCTGGGTCCCAGGTTCGCCTTGACCTCGAAGAAGGTGGTCACGTCCACCTCGGCCTCGGCCAGCTCGACCAGTCCGTTGTCGTCCTTGGCGAGGATGGTGTCCACCGCATACGTGTCGAGCACCCCCTGCCGCTCGGTCAGCTCGCGCAGGGTGTGCACCAGCTGCCGGCCCGGCTTGCTGCGGTACGGCATGCCGCTGCCGTTCTCGCCACAGAACGTGCAGTGCATCTTCTCGCCCCACCAGCAGCCGCGCGACATCTGGAACGGCAGCGCCACGTGGGGACGGATCAGCTCGCTGCAGGGAAGCTCCGCCAGCCGGCGGAAGTAGTCGTCGTAGCGGGGCACCGGCACGGCGTCGACCGACTGCACCACCGGCGTGCTGACCACCAGCCGGGTGCCGGCGCGGGTCACCACCCCCGGCGCCGAGATCGGCACGGTCGGGTCCTCGGCCGCGCACAGCGCGGCGACCGCGGCCTCCCCCTCACCCTGCACGACCAGGTCCACGAACGGGTAGGCGCGCATGACCGCCTCACCCATCGGCCGGTCGCAGTTGGCACCGCCGAGGAAGACCAGCCGGTCGGGGGCCCGGTCCTTGATGGCGCGGCCGACCGCCAGGGCGGGCACCAGTTGGCTGAACGAGGTGGTGAATCCGAACCCCTGGGCACCGGTGTCCAGGAGCCGGTCGGCGGTGTCGGCGACGAACCGGGGCGCGCTGGCGCGCATCGCCAGCACGAGGTCCACCAACTCGGCGGAAACACCGCGGGCGCGTAGGAACCCGGCGTACTCGGCACGGGCGGCCTCCTCGTCCTCGTCGCGCGCCGCGGGCAGGCCGCGCCCGAAGATCCAGTCACCCACGCCGAGGCCGTAGAGTTCCTCGCCGATGGTGTCGTAGACGGCGGCGAACCGTGCCGGCTCGCAGTCCAGCTCCTTGACGGCGAACTCGAACCAGTCCAGGTAGATGTACTCGGCGGTCACGGGACCACCCCCGGACCTGGCGGCCAACGCGATCAGCGAGGCGACCTGGATGGACGGCCGGTAGAGGCTGTTCCACGGGGGCGCGACGAGGACGAGTCTCATGGCCGCGCGCCTCCCTGCCCGGCCATCGCCGCACCGAGCCGACCGGTCGGCAGCACCGGGTAACCCGCACGTGCCTTGTCCAGCAGTTCGAGCCCCGGGGCCACCACGTCGACCACGGTGATGGACCCGGGTCGGGTGAGCACCCGGTGGTAGGCGTGCACCCCGACCGCGGCCAGCTGATCGACCAGATGGCGGAGCAGCTGCTCGGGCGTGGCCTCGACGGGCAACCCGTCCTCGGGACGGAAGGGCACGGTGCGTCGGGGCAACGTGCGGACGTCGAAGCGGGCGGCGGCCAGGTGCCGGGGATAGCGGGCCAGTGCGGAGGTGATCTGCCCCGCCTCGGTGTCGGCGTTCACCGGCCCGTGCTGGAACATGGTGCGTACCTGGAGATACTCCAGCAACGCGCGTTGGACGGCGTAGGCGCGCACCGGCGAGGCGCCGCTGCCGATGAGACGGATCACCTCGTCGGCGCTGCCGTCGCAGACCACGTAGGCGGGCACCCCGGTGTCGCAGGCGATCGACACGATGAGGATCGGCGCGCCGGTCAGCTCCTCCACGTCGTCGGCCAGGGCCCGCAGCTCCGTCGTGAGCGTCGCCGGATCGACCACCACCAGGCCGGGCTCACCCATGCCGAAGTAGCTGCGGGCGAGTTGACAGGACCACGCGTCCCGCTCGATGACCTCGTTGATCGCATGGACCAACGCCTCGTGGAGAGTGGTACCGGCGGCGTAGCCGGCGCTCGAGGTGTAGTGCCACAGCGGACGGAAGGCCCCGTCGTCCTGCGGATGCGGCCAGTTCTGGTAGCCCCCGTCACGGAGGAACACCGGCTGGCGGTGGGAGCTGCCGCCGTCCTGCCCGAGGGCGGTGGCGACCGGAACGTAGTCGCGGGTGAAGACCGAGGCGTCCGGCATGATCCCACCCAGCCGCCGCAGCAGCGCCGAACGGCGCGCGGTGGGTTGCTCGGCCACCGCCCGGCCGGACATGAAGCCACTCCAGCCGGCGCCCGCGTCGCGCCGCCAGTCCAGGTGGTAGTGCTCGGCGCTCTCGAACAGGGCGCTCGCCAGGCTCCGGTGGCCGAGGCCCTTGCCGGAGCTGCGGGAACAGAGCACGCCGTCGGCGTCGTGCAGGCGTACCTCGTAGGTGGGTGCGGTGTCCGGGCCGTACCTGCGGATGTCGGGTGTGAGCCGCTCGGCGGTCAGCCAGTCGCGCACGGCGGTGAGGGCGGTGCCGATGGGCGTCTCCCGTTCCGGTGGGACGTCATCGCGTTGTGCCCCGCCCTGCAGGACGGCGGTCAAGAGGTCGTTGTCTGCGTACTCGGTCGTCAAGGATCTTCCTCACTTCTCCCATGTCGAAGACGGGAACGCCCGCGCGGACGAGGCCCAGGAGCGGCTGTGGTCGGGAGACGGCGTGCGCGAAGTGCAGCCGGGTGGTCGGTAGTTCGGGCGCGCTGACCTCCAGCTCCCCGGTGTCGGCCCAGACCCGCACACCGGCGGCCGCCAACTCCCGCTCGGGTGCTTCGGGAGCCCGGCCGGGGACGGGGGCCGGGACCGGTTCGAAGTCGAGGGTGGCGCACCGCAGCAGCAGGGGCCAGCGTTCGAAGCGACGCAGGAAGTACCGCTCGGCCGGTACCGCCGTCTCGTTGGCCCGCCACATGGTGTCGGCCTGCGCCAGTTCCAGCAGAGCGCGCTCGGTGGCGGCGGCGACGGTCTGCGCCGCGCCCAGACCCGTCGCGGGCATCCGCCGGCCGGCCCGGGCCACGACCAGCACCACCGGGGTACCACCGACGAAGGAGAGGGGGATCGTCTCCACCTCGGCCCGGTCAGTCGCCGCCGTACCGGAGCGGCCGGCCGGGGCGACGGCGAGTGACCGGTAGAGGAAGGCGCCGTGGTCGAGGAGTTCGGTCAGTTCCAGCACCGCCCCCCGCAGCGCCGCGGCGGGCGTCGGCGCCACCGCCCAGCCGATCGTGCTGGACAGCCGCGCCACGGGCGGGGTGAGGGTCCCCTCGGCCAACTCCGTGCCCGCCACCCACGGCGCGGACCAGAAGAGCGGGACCGCCAGGTCCGATCCACCGTCGAGCGCCCGGTAGCGGCGCAGCCGGCATCCCGGTGGGACCGTACGCGCACCGTCGGGGCCGGACCGCGCGTCGGCTGCGGTGGCCCGGCTGGTCGACGGGCGGGCGAGCAGGGCGAAGGGAGTACACGCGAGCATGCGCTCGACGGCTTCGGACAGTGCCTTACGCCGTGCGACGGCCTCGGTGACGGCAGTGCCGTAGCCTTGGGCCACCGCCGTGTCGGCGACGGCCGTACACCGGACGGTGATCGTCTGCTCCGCAGGGAACGCCTGGTACTCGACCCTGCGCAACATGCACGTCACCACCGCTGTCACGGTCATCATCACCCTCCTCCCGGACCCGCTCGCCCGTCGACTGGTCGCGTCCCGCCGGTCAGGTCAGGACGCGTCCGCTGGGCGGCTCACGCCGGCCGACTCACGTGGTCGGCTCGGCCTCGTCCGACCAGGCCCCCCACGTCTCGAGCTCGTGCAGTTCCAGCTCGCTCAGCTCGGCGTTGTTGGGGTCGTCGTTCAGGAAATCTGCGGTCATGCAGTCGAACACGACAACCGGTCCCATGTTTCCTCCCTTCTGGGCGTCGTACGGACGGTGGTCCACCGCCACCACGTCAGCGACGCGTGGCGGGGCTGGAGAGGGTGAGCGGGACCTGGGTCCGGACTCGCTTCGGCGTGCCCTTGGCCGGCGGGGTGCGGTAGGCCGAGGGTCGCCAGCGCACCGCCAGGGCGATCACCTTGGTGCCCTCGATGAACACCCAGCGCCGCCGCTGCCAGGACTGCAGCAGAGCGAGCGCGGCGTCCCAGCGTGGCCCGTCCCACCCCTGGGCCTGGAGATCCCGGAACCGGGTGCCCCCGATCACCGCACGGAACAGTCGGGCCGCGTCCCCGTTCAGGGTGACCCGCTGCGGTGGCAGGCCGGGCCGCCGGTCGTCGAGCACGACGTTGGCGAAGCCGAGCCGGTAGGTGAAGGACGCCTCCCCGTGACGGCTGCGCCAGAGTCGGATGCGTGCGGCCAACCGGCGGCGCAACTCGACGTTGCGGGGGTCGTCGGTGAACTCACCCTCGAAGTGGTAGGCGATGTTCCACAGGTCCGACTCGGACAGCGCCGGGTAGGCGAAGCGGTAGCCGGGGAACGGTTTGGTCAACGTGAGCCCGTACTCGGCCGGGGACTCCACGTAGGGACTGAAGCGGTCGAAGCGGATCAGGGTGACGTGCGGAGGTACCAGGTGTGACAGGGAGGCGACCAGATCGATCTGGGCCAGAATGGACGCCGGGGCTTCCCCGGGATAACCGGTGAGAATGTTCCAGTCCGCCCGCACCCCGTACTCGGCACAGCCGAGCAGGAACCGGACGTTCAGGAATGCGGTGGCACCCTTGCGCAGTGCCCGCAGCCCCTCGGTGCTCAGGCTCTCGATGCCCGGCTGCACCGAACGCACCCCGGCCCGACGCATCCGGCGGATGTCCGCCCACTCCATGTTGGCCTTCACCTCGAAGAACAGGGAATGGTCCGACCGCAGTTCTTCGACCGCCGGTAGGGCGGTATCCAGATAGCCGAGGTCGAGAATGTTGTCCACCGCGAAGAAGTCGAGCACGCCGTACTGGTCCATCAGGTGTCGGAGTTCGCCGGCCACCGAGTCGGGGTGCTTGCTGCGGTAGCGCATCGTGGCCCCGTTCAGGCCACAGAAGGTGCAGTGTGTCTTGGCACCCCACCAGCAGCCGCGTGAGAATTCCACCGGCAATGAAACATCCGGTTCCAGCCGGTCGAGACCGGCCGTCGACAACTGCTCGAAGAATCCGTCGTAGTTGGGCATGGGAACGGTCAACCGGTCGGCGGGGACCAGTTCGGCGACCTGGGCGGTCCCCTCCCCACGCGCCACCAGCCGGCCCGCCGAGCGCACCGGCTGATCTGCCGCCACCTGGGCGAGCAGGGCGGCGAGCGCCTCCTCGCCCGGCCCGTCGACCACGGCGTCCAGGGCCGGGAAGTTGGCCAGCAGGGCGCGGCCCATCGAGCCCTCGCAGTTGCTGCCGCCCAACACGATCGTCCCGGTGTAGCCCGCCTCGCGGAGTCGTTCGGCCACCGCCAGGGTCGCACCGTTCTGGCTGAACATGCTGGTGAACCCGATGACCTGCGGCTCGGCGGCGAGCAGCCGTTCGGTCGTGGCGGCGACGTGCCGGTCGGCCACCGCCCGCAGCGCGTCGATCACCCCGATGCTGGTCTCGTCGACCCGCTTGGAACGCAGCAGGTCGACGTAGGCCGCCCGCTCCTCGGGCGCGGCACCGCGTCGGCTGAAGATCCAGTCGCCGACCGACAGATGGTAGAGCCGCTCGGCGATGAGTTCGTACGCCTGGGCCCAGTCGTCGTCGGAGAGCCCGAGAATCTGCGGAGCCATTGAATAGAAGTCGAGGTAGGCGTAATGGGAGTCGACCTGCCAGCCCTCGGCCTCGGCCACCGAACGTAGAATTCCCACCTGAATGGACGGTCGTGTCGCGCTGTTCCACGGCATTGATACAAGTGAGACTCTGCGTGGTTTGATGACCGATCACCACCTCGATCGATGTGTCATTCTGGACTCATGTTCACTACTACGCAGCGCGTCCGTCAAGTCCCTTTCGGTGATCATTCATCCCCAGAACCACGTTCGACGTGCGGAGATTCAGCCGATGAGTTTCAAGTTCGTTGGCGGGATCTTCCATGACCTTTGTCGCCGACGACGACCACCACATTTCCACCGAAGAGCGCATCGCGCTGGAGCAGTTGGCCCGGACTCCGGCCGGGACATCCGCGTTCGCGCTACGCGCCCGCATCGTCCTCGCCTGCGCCACCGGGGACACCACCGCCGAGGTGGCCCAACGACTCGGGGTCTGCCGGGAGACCGTCCGCAAGTGGCGCAACCGGTTCGCCGTCCACCGGCTCGCCGGCCTCGCCGACGAGCCACGCCGGGGTGCCCCGCGCACGATCGGCGCCGACCTCGTACACCGGGTGGTGGTCGCCACCCTCGACCTGCCGCCGCCCACCGGCGACCGCTGGACCACCCGCGCACTGGCGGCCGCCACGGGTGTCTCGCAGACCACGGTCTCGCGCATCTGGCGCGAGTGCGGCCTGGGGGCGGACCGGGTGCGCGCGTGGCGGCTGGTGACCGATCCGGGGTTCGTGGCCGCCGTACGGGGCGTGGTCGGCGTACACCTGGCGGGTCGGGACAGCACCCTCGTGCTCTCCGTGGATCATCCCGACGCCACGGGCGTCGCCGCCCCGGCCGCAGCGACGGCCCCGCCGACGCTGCACAGCGTCGCCGGGCCGGGCCCGGCGGGCGGTGCGTCGGGCCCGACCCGGCGGCTGATCCCGTTCCTGGCCGAGGTGGAGGCGGCGGTGCCGGACGGGACGCTGCACGTGCTCCGCGCCGACTGCCCCGGGGCGGAGGCGCGGGCGGTGGCCCGCTGGCTGGCCCGACGCCGACGCTTCCGTCACCAGGTCATCCCCCCGTGCGCCCCGTGGCCGGTCCTGGCCGACCGGTGGCTGACCGCACCGGGTGTCCGCGACCATCCCGGCACCGCGGAACTCAGGCTCCTGGTCCGCCGGTGTGTCGGAGGGCCCCACCAGGCCGGTCGGATATGGCGAACGGATCCACACAGGACGGAGGGCGGTGACGGAAAGTCAGCGCCGCCTTGCCTGCCGTAGCCGGCATCGATAGCATCGACCTGCGGCCGGAGATCCACACCGGGTGCGCCGCCACTGCCGGCCCCCCGCCGCACCGTCCACCCGTGCCATGGGACCCGCGTCCACCCGACTGGGGCTGTGGAATGAAGGTATCGCTGACCGGAGCGGCGGAGACGACGCTCGCCACCCTCTGCGCGCGGGCCGTCGACGCCCGCTCACCGCACCCGATGCTCGGTGACCACACCGCCGCCGGGATCCTCGACAGGCTGGACTACGACTTCGCGAAGTTGCAGATCCAACCGGCGACCGCTGTCGGTATCGCCCTCCGCACGCGGTTCTTCGACCGCTGGACCCGGCGGTTCCTCGACGCCCACCCCGAGGCCACCGTGCTGCATCTGGGCTGTGGCCTCGACGGGCGGGCGCAACGGCTCGCCCCCGGTCCCGGGGTGCGGTGGTTCGACATCGACCAACCCGAGGTCATCGCCCTGCGGGACGAGCTCTATCCCGCGCGTCCGGGCTGCCGAACCCTCGGCGCCTCGGTGGTCGAGGAGAGCTGGCTGACGGAGATCCCGACCGACCGGCCGGTGCTGGTGCTCGGTGAAGGGCTGGCCATGTACCTCGGCGCCGAGGACGGCCCGCGGATGCTGCGCACCATCGTGGCCCGGTTCCCACTCGGCGGCGAGATCGCCTTCGACTCGTACTCCCGGGCCACCGTGCGCCTGAGCGGGCCGTTACCGGTGATGCGACAGACCGGCGCGCAGATGCGCTGGGGCATCGACGACCCGCGCGAGGTGCCGCAGGACGTCCCGGGCCTGCGGTTGGTCGAGTCGGTCAGGGCGTACGACACCGCCGACCCGGACGACCACCGACGGCTGCCTCTGGGCCTGCGGCTGCGACTGCTGCTCGACACCAAGGTGCTGGCGAAGCTGCCGGTCTCGCGTGGCGTCGGACACCTCTCGCGCTTCGCCTTCCCCTGACCGGCGAACTGCCGGCCCCTGCCCGGGGCCGGCAGCGCGCGTCAGTCGACCGACGACGCGCTCTCCACCGTCGGTTCCCGGTCGACGGCAGGGTCCGCCGTCTGCCGTGCGTCGCCCGGCGGTTCCAGCCGGCGCAGCGCCGGCACCAGCAGGGCGAAGGCGGCGACCACCCCCCAGGCCACGGCGAGCAGGACACCCGTCTCGCGCAGGCCGATGCCACTGATCAGCAGGCCGGCGACCAGCGTACCGACCGGAACCGCCGTGGTCGTGGCGGCGTTCTGGAGGCCCAGGACCCGGCCCCGGTAGCGCTCCGGGATGCGTTCGGTGACCAACACCAGGGCCAGGGCCTGCATGGGCCCTGCGCCGAAGCCGGCCAGCGCGGCGGCGGCGAGCAGCACGGGGACCGGTGGTAGCAGGGCCAGACCCACGGTACCCGCCGCGGTGAGCAGTTGTGCGACGACGAAAACCGTACGCCGGGACAGGCCCGCCCCGGCGATCGAGTACACGATCGACCCACCGATGCCCCCCACGGCGAGGAAGGCCACCATCAGACCGAAGCCGCCGGGCGAGTCGCGGCCGACGAGGTACACGGGGAGCAGGAGGTTCTGGAGCGGGGCCAGCACGAGGACGCTGATCGTCACCACGAAGGTCATCGCGGCGAGCACCCGGTCGCCGCCGAGGATCCGGAAGCCCTTGAGCAACTCGGTCCGGATCCCGCCGCCCGCCTCACCCGAACCTCGACCCAGCCGGGCCGGGAGGGTGAACGTGGTCAGGGCCGCCGCCGCCGAACACGCCGCGGTGACCCAGAGGACCGTGGTGGGGTCGAAGAGGATGAGCAGGCCGCCGGCGGCGGCCGGGCCGACGACCAGGACCACGCCGTTGATCCCCTCGCGCAGGCCCGCCAGCCGTTCCAGGCCGACCCCCGCCGCCGTCGCGACGTCCGGCACCAGGGATTCGCGCGCCGTCATGCCCGGCACGTCGAGCAGCGCGCCCGCGACCCCGAGCACCACGAACCAGCCGACGGTGAGCCCCGTGACCTGGTCGACGACAGGGAGCGCGGCCACCGCCACCGCCGAGGCGAGGTCGGCCCAGATCGACGTCCGGCGGCGACCGAAGCGGTCGATGACCAGCCCGCCGGCCACCGCGGCGAGCAGCATGGGCAGTGCGCTCACCGCCGCGATCACCCCGGCTGCCGCCGGGTCCCCGGTGCGTACCAGCACGAGCCAGGGCAGGGCGATCGCGGCCATGGAGTTGCCCAGCAGGGACAGGGCGTGGGAGAGGAGGTACCGAATCAACACCTGGCCAATTTTGCGGGACGTGGGGCCGCCGGCGACAGCCGAAATCGCGAAAGATCACGATTTGCCAGGAGGTAACATCGGGCTTTCAGATACAGCACCGTATTAGGATATGGTGCTGTATCCGGGGCCGGAGCGCCCGCACTCCCGGCATGGTCGGCGGGACGCGAACCCGGCCGGTCGACCGCCTGTCCCCGGACGGGCCGCTGGTCCGGTGGAGCCGCCGCCGGGCACCGGCGGAACCGTCCGCGCCCCGTTCGTCCCTGCCGGCCGGCTCCGGTCGACCGGTCGACCGGCCCACCCTCTGATGGGGAGATCCGCAGTCATGAGCAGCAACACCTACAAGGTCATCGTCCGTGGCAAGTTCGCCCCGCTCACCGACGGGCAACGCGCCGCGCTGCTCGCCCGGGCCGACGACCACGACCTCTTCTCCGCCCGCTTCACGTCGGAGGGCACGGTGACCTACGAGCGGTCACTGCGCACGTTCACCTTCCGGTGTCTGGTCTCGGGTGCTCCCGACGACGGTGAGGCCGCGATCTTCGGCAAGGCGGAGCGGTCGGCCGCCGCCGCCGTACGGGAGTTGGGTGCGGACTGCACGGAGCTGAACTCCGTCTCCAGCGATCTCGACGACATGCTCCGTCGCCGGGGCCGCTGAGGTGCCGGCCGGCACCCGGGAGGGAATTCGATGACCCCTGAAGAGCTTGCACTGCTGCTCGCCGACTCCGCCGTACGTCAGGTCTTCGCCGCCGTCACCCTCGGCGCGGCCACCTCGACCGAGATCCTGGCCGCCACCGGGCTCACGGGGCAGCAGGCGGCCCCGGCGATCGGACAGCTCCTGCGGGCCGGGTTGCTCCGGATGGACGGCCCCGGGCGGCTCGCGTTGGCGGGGGAGACCCTTGCCGGGGCGGCGGCGACGGCGGCCCGACGGCAGGAGGAGCGGGCCGTCGCCGATCAGCCGGATCCGGGGTTGCGCGGCTTCGTCCGGGGCAACGTCGTCGTCCGGCTGCCGGAGGAGGACGATGCCCGGCGGACGGTGCTGCGGCACGTGGCGGGGCAGAGCTTCGCCCCCGACGAGCGGTACGACGAGCGGGTCGTGACCGACCGCCTGCGGTCGTGGTGCACCGAGGGCGTGCTCGACGCGGTCACCCTCCGGCGCCTCCTCGTCGACGCCGGACTGCTGAACCGGTCGGCCGGCTGGTACGTGCTGGTCGTGTCCGAAGAGGAGCCGGTAACCCGGTGACGCTCGACGTCACCCGGTCCACACCGCCCCGGATGCCCGGGAGGGAGCGGACCGGCGCCGCCCGGTGGGATGACGGTGTCCACCGGGCGGCGAGCGGACGTGGTCGTCGTTCGGCACTCCCCGTCCCGCCGCAGCCCTGCTACGGCGGGGGCTTTCCCGGAACGTGAGCGCACCCTGTCCGCTTGGTGGGACGGATCGACCGGTTGTTTCACGGGCCCGGTGGTCATGCCCAGCCGGGGTTGTCTAGTGTGACTTATATCGCAATAACAGTACTTAACGATCTCTGGGCTTGATGTTCGGTCCCGCTGTTGCGGGTGCGGCGAACCCCGGCCTGTACTGGGGGATCGGCGGGGTCGGGGTGACCCGGGACGGCCCCGGGTCGTGGCGGGCGGGCTGCCAAGTAATCACGTGCATCTATCGACGGACGGTGCCCCATGGGCTACGTTCCGAGAGCAGTCGATGACACGGGGTGATCTTTTGAGCCGCGCTCTGGCCACTTCTGGACGTCTATTTCACGAGAGAGGCGGATCTAGCGGGCAGCCGTACGGCTGGCCACAGCTTCCGAGCCACCGGCTTCCCGGCACCCCGTCATGACGGCCCGACACGTCATCCTGGGCCTGCCGACGCTCGCCACCGGCGGTCTCTCCGAGAACTGGCTGTTACGCGAGTGCGGCGACCTGCACTGGTCCCTGATCGGCGAGCACTTCGGCACCTCGGTGACCAAGCTCGCCGACTCCGACGGCACACGACTGCTCCCCGCCTTCGTCCGGGTCCGGCACACCGCGAGCGCCTCCTTCGCCTCGTTCGCCGAGCTGGACGAGGGCGAGATGACCGGCCAACTGACCAGGCTGGACGACCGCCGTTTCCTGTCCGACATCCGCTTCACCACCGGGACGGCGCACGTCGACGTCCGGTTGCTCACCGTCTTCGTCCGCCGTTCGGACCGCAACTGGCTGGTCCCCGGCGTGCCACAGGTGCCCGGCTGCCTGCCGGTGCGCGAGCCGACCGCCGACCAGCTCGACTTTCTGCACGACTTCCAGACGCACGGTGGGCGGGAGCCGGGTGGATCCGGCCTGCACACCGAGCGTTACGAACTCAATCCGGTCGTGGACGTCAACGCCCTCGGCCTGCTCTACTTCGCGTCGTACCCGCACATCAACGACCACGGCGAGCGCCGGTACCTGCACTCGCTGGCACCCGGCGGCGAGTGGGCCACGGCCGCCGCCACCGTCAGCCGCGACATCGTGTACCTGGCGAACTGCGGGGCCGAGGACGCGGTGCGGTACCGGCTCGACGACCTTCGGCTCGAACGCGGCCACCGGGCGGTGCTGGCCTCGACCCTGCTACGTGAGCGGGACGGCAGGCCGCTGGCCCGGATCGAGACCGTGAAGGTGCTGCGCGGTGGCAGCGTGTTCGGCAGCCTCTGGGGCGACCACGTCGCCGCCACCGGTCCCGCCGCCCTGCCGGCGGACACCGGCCCCGAGACGACCAACCTGGACGCGCTGCTGCTGCCCCTGCTCGAACGGGCGTTGGACCGGCCCGCCGGCACCCTGGCCGCCGACGACGACCTACGCCGGTACGGCCTGGACAGTGTCGCGCTGGCCGAGGTCGTGGCGCTGGCTGAGGGCGAGCACGGTCTGCGGATCGATCCCAGCGCCATGTTCCAGGCATTCACCGTCGCCGCCATGGCGCGGGTGATCCGCGGCGAGGACCGCGACCCGGAGCCGATCGCCGCCGTCACGACCGTGCCGCAGCCGCAGAGCACCGCCCCGATCGCGGTGATCGGCATGGCAGGGCGCTTCCCCGGTGCGGCGAGCGTCGCGGAGCTGTGGGACCTGCTCGGCCGGGACGAGGACGCGATCCGCGACATCCCGACCGACCGCTGGGACACCGCCGCCCATCCCGGACTGGTGGGGCGGGCGGCGCTGCTCGACGACATCCGCCGCTTCGACCACGAGTTCTTCGCCGTCAGCCCCCGTGAGGCCGCGCTCATGGACCCGCAGCAACGGCTCATGCTCGAGGTGACCTGGGCGACGGCCGAGGACGCCGGACAGGACCCCACCACGCTCGCGGGCAGCCGGACCGGCGTCTACACCGGCGTGTGCCACTCCGACTACGCCGCCGTCCTGGCCGAACACGCCGGGCGCGACGAGCCGCACCTGAGTGTGGCGGTCTCACCGTCGCTGGTGGCCAACCGTGTCTCCTACGCCCTGGGTCTGCGCGGCCCGAGCGTCGCGGTGGACACGCTCTGCTCGTCGTCGCTGATCGCGGTCGCCAACGCCGTCGCGGCGCTGCGGGCCGGCGTCTGCGACCAGGCCTTCGCCGGTGGGGTGAACGTGCTGTGCGACCCGGGACGGCATGCCGCGTACCAGCGGGCCGGTGTACTGAGCCCACGGGGGCGGTGCCACACGTTCGACGACGCCGCCGACGGCTACGTCCGCGGCGAGGGGGCGTGTGCGCTGCTGCTCAAGCCCCTCGACCGGGCACTGGCCGACGGGGACCGGGTGCACGCGGTGATCCGCGAGGTCGCGGTCAACCACGGCGGCCAGGCCCAGTCGTTCACCGCGCCCAACCCGGACGCCCAGGCCGACCTGCTGGTCAGCGCGTACACCATGGCCGGCGTCGACCCTACGACCGTCGGCTACCTGGAGGCACACGGCACCGGCACCCGGCTGGGCGACCCGATCGAGGTCTCGGCCATGGTGACGGCCTTCCGCCGGTTGTACGCGCGCAGCCCGCAGCCGATGCCGCAGCTACCGCACTGCGGGATCGGCTCCGTCAAGACCAACATCGGTCACCTGGAGGCCGCCGCCGGCATCGCCGGAATGATCAAGGTCATCCTGGCGATGCACCACCGGACCCTTCCCGCCACCCGCAACGTCCGCCGGACCAACCGGATGATCGACCTGGCCGGATCGCCACTACGCCTCCAGGTGCACCGCGCCGCCTGGGAGCCCCCGCCCGGCGGCGGCCCCCGCCGGGCCGGGGTCAGCTCGTTCGGGATGGGCGGTACGAACGCCCACGTGGTCCTGGAGGAGGCACCGCCCACCGCCGACGCGCCGCCCACCGGCCGGGTGACGGTGCCGGTGTCGGCCCGAACCCCGCAGGCCCTGCGGGAAGCGGTCGCCGCGCTGCTGAACGTGATCCGGTCGCCCCAGGCGCCCCCGTTGGCCTCGATCGCCCGGACGATGCGCACCGGGCGTGCCGCGCTGCCCTGCCGGGTCGCCGTCACGGCGGCTGACCTCGGCGAGCTGGCGGACGGACTCGCCGCCGTCCTCGACGCCGAGCCGCCCGCCGGTGACGCCCCGGTCGAAGGCCCGGTGCCCGCCGCACCCGTGGTCTCCTTACCGACCTACCCGTTCCGCCGGGACCAGCACTGGGCCGCGCCCACCGCGACGCCCGAGTTCCTGACCGCGCTCTGGCGGGACGCGCCACCGCCCACGGTCGCCCCGCAGGGCCGCCTCCTGGTCGTCACGACGGACCCGGACCTGGCACCGGCCCTGTTCGGCGACGACGCCGTCGCACACCGGCCCGGTGACCCGTTGCCCGCCGTGGACGGCCTGACCGGGGTCGCCGACCTGGTCGACTGGAGCGAGCCGGGCGCGCTGGTCGGCGAGCGGATCGAGCTGCTGCGTGAGGTGCTCGGCCGGCTTCCGCGTACCGGACTGCGCTGCCTGCACGTCAGCGGCGCCCACCGGTCGGTGCTGGCCGGCTTCTACCGTGCCCTCTCCGGAGAGCTGCCCATGGTCGTCTCCCGCACCGTCCGGGTCGACGGCGACCGGAACGACCTGGCCACCGCCGTCGCGGCCGAGCGTGCGGCCGACGACCGCGAGACCGAGATCCGGTACCTCGGATCCCGCCGGCAGCGCCGCGTGGTCGGATTCGCCCGACCCACCGACCCCGACCCGCTGACCAACCTGGACGAGGGTGCCGTCCTGATCACCGGAGGCACCGGCGCGATCGGCCTGCGCCTCGCCGCCCACCTGGCCGATCGGGGCGCACGACACCTCGTCCTGATCGGTCGCTCCCCGCTGCCCGTCCGCAGCCGTTGGGTGTCCCTCGCCGCCGCCGGGTCGACCGATCCGCTGCTGCGCGCCCGCCTGACCCAACTGCTGGCGCTCACCGACCGGGGCGTGACGCTCTCCGTCCACACCCATCCGCTGGACGACGTGACATCGCTACGTCGACTGATGAACCGGGTACGGGGCACCGCAGGCGACCTCACGACGGTCATCCACTGCGCGGGGGTGATGCACGCACCACAGTCGTTCCTGACCCGGACCCGGGATGAGACAGCCGACGTGCTCCGGCCGAAACTCGCCGTGGAGACACTCTGGGCGGCGCTCGGTGGCCGGCTGCCGCGGCTGCTGGTGCTGTTCTCGTCGATCGCCGCCTCGTCTCCCCGACTGGCCGGGGGGCACCTCGACTACGCCGCCGCCAACGGCGTCCTCGACGACTTCGCCGAGGCGCACGCCGACGAACCCCGGTGCCTGGTCCGGTCGCTGCGGTTCCCGCTCTGGCGGGGCATCGGAATGGGGGAGCGGCACACCAGTGCCGGGAGCGACCTCGGCATTCCCGACCTGGACGAGGCGGAGGCGCTACGCCTGTTCGACCTGGCGGTGCGGGTACCGGACGAGCCGGTCCTGTTGCCCTGCCTGACCCGTCGTGCGGGCGTACCGGCCGACGAGTTCCTCCGCGCGCCCCGCCCCGCCGCCCCGCCGCAGCCGGCACCGGTCCTCGACCCGGGGGACGCACCGAGGCCGGACGACATCGACTGGCTGCTCGACGTGGTGGCCCGGACGACCCGCACCGAACGCTCCCTTCTGCGACCCGAAACGAACCTCGTCGACCTGGGCGTGGACTCGCTGCTGATGGCCGAACTGGTCCGCGACCTCGAGGTGGCGGTCCGCGACGCCGTGGACCCCAGCCTGCTCCAGGAACATCCGACGCTGGCCGGGCTCGCCCGGGCCCTCACCACCCGCAGCACGCGCCCCCCGGCGGCCCCTCCGGCCGTGGTGTCCGCACCCACGCCCGTCCCACCCGGCGCGCCGGTGCGGATCGCGGTGATCGGGATGGGTTGCCGGCTGCCCGGTGCCGCCGACCCGGGACAACTGTGGCAGGCACTGCTCGCCGGGCGGGACATGGTCGGCGACGTGCCGCCGGACCGGTGGGATGTCACGGCACTCTATCGGCCGGGTGGCGGCCCAGGGCTCAGCCAGAGCCGGTGGGGCGGCTTCCTCGACGACGCAGCCCTGTTCGACCCGGCCTACTTCGGCTTCGACGACGAGACGGCGCGGCAACTCGACCCGCTGGTGCGCAAGACGCTGGAGGTCGCCGTCGAGTGTGTCCGCGACGCCGGATACACCGACGAGGAACTGCACGGCCGCCGGGTCGGCGTCTTCGTCGGCAGCCGGACCGGCAACCACCGCACCTACCTGCGCCCGCTGACCCGCGAGTCCATCGTCGGGATCAACCAGAACTACATCGCGGCGCACGTGTCGCACTTTCTCGACCTGACCGGCCCGAATCTCGTGGTCGACAGCGCGTGCTCCTCGGCGCTGGTCAGCGTGCACCTGGCGGTGCAGAGCCTGCTGCTGGGCGAGTCCGAGCTGGCCCTGGCCGGCGGTGTCGACCTGCTGCTCGACGAGGAGCCGTACCTCATGCTCAGCGCCGGCAGCGCGCTGTCGCCGACCGGACGGTGCCGCACCTTCGACGAGTCCGCCGACGGGTTCGTTCCGGGCGAGGGCGCCGGGCTGGTGCTGCTCAAGCGGCTCGACGACGCGCAACGTGACGGCGACCGGGTCCTGGCGGTCATCGAATCCTCAGGCGTCAACAACGACGGGCGCACGATGGGCCACACCACCCCCAGCGGTCCTGCCCAACGGGCCCTGATCACCGAGGTGCTGGCCCGCGGCGGGATCGACGCGCGCACCATCGGGTACGTCGAGGCGCACGGCACGGGCACCATGATCGGTGACCCGATCGAGTTGCAGGCGCTGACCGCCGTCTACCGGCGACACACCGACGACCGGGCCTACTGCGGCATCGGCAGCGTCAAGAGTTCGATGGGCCACCTGCTCAGCGCGGCAGGAATCGCCGGATTCATCAAGGCCGTGCAGACGCTCCGGTACGGGCTGATCGCCCCGACCCTGCACTGCGCGCGGCCCAATCCACGGTTCGCGTTCGCCGAGTCGCCGTTCTTCCCGGCGCGCACGACGACGCAGTTGCCCGCCGGCAGCCGCGTCGCGGTCAGCGCGTTCGGATTCGGCGGCACCAACGCCCACGTCGTGCTCGGCCCCGGCGCACCCGAAGGGACCGGTCGGGCTCCGCTCGCGCCGCCCACGTACCGGCGTCGTCGGTTCTGGCCCCGCGACACCGCCACCCGGACGGGCCCGGCCCACCCCGTCGCGACACCGCTTCGACCGGCGCGACTGGACCTGACCGTCACGCCCGTCACCGCCACGCACGAACCGACCCCCCGCGTCGAGCCGTACCCACCGGCAGGCCACCGGGTGGACCTTCCGGCCGTCAGCTGCCGTCTGCGGGTGACCGGGAACCATCCGATCGTCGACGACCACCGGGTCCACGGGGTGCGCACCCTGCCCGGGGTGACCTTCCTCGACATCGTGTACCGCCTGCTCGACGAGTGCGGCATCGAGCCGGGCGGTGTCGGGCTCAGCGACGTCCTCTTCGTCAGCCCGCTGACCACTGGTGGGGACGTCGACCGGGAGGTCACGGTCGCGCTGGAACCGGACGGCGAGGTCGTGCGGGTCACCGCCACCAGCCGGCGGGTCGCGGATGGTGTCCCGGCCGACGACACCACCACCCACCTCCGGGCCACCGTCCGTACGGGCCTGCCGGCCCTGACCGGGTCGGCACCACCGGCGGGAACCACCACGCCGCGCGACGTCGGCGAGGTCTACGCGACCGGCAGGTCCGTCGGAATCGAACACCGTGCCTTCATGCGCTGCCACGGCACGCTGCGGGTCGAGGCGGACACGGTGGTGGCGCAGCTCGCGCTCGGCACCGCGGCACGGGCCACGGTGGACGACTTCATGCTGCACCCCGCGCTGCTCGACGGGTCCACCATGCAGGCGTACGCGCTGGCCTTCGCCGGTGCCGACGCCGACGCACGGCCCCTGATCCCGCTGCACATCGGGGAGTTCCGGGCGACCCGACCCCTCGGTGACGGGTGCACCGTCGCGGTCCGGCTCGCCCCGGCGGGACCGGCCGCCGACATCGTCAGGGCCGCCATCGATCTGTACGACGGATCGGGCGTGCTGTCCGCCCGCTTCAGCGACCTGGTCTTCAAGCGGGTCCGGTCCACCGAGGCGATCACCCGGCTCACCACCCCGGCGGCCGCGCCGGCACCTCCCGTGACCACCGCCGCGTCCGGAACGGACGGCTCGCTGCACGCTGAGATCATCGCCATGGTCCGGCAGGCTGCCGGCGACCCGGACCTGCACGTCGAGACCGACTGCGGCTTCTACGACCTCGGCCTGGAATCGACGCACCTGCTGTCGCTGGTCCGTTCCTTCGAACAGCGGTGGGGCATCGCGCTCTATCCGACGTTGCTGTTCGAATACCCCACCGTCGACGCGGTCGCGGAGCACCTGGCCGGCCTCGTCCCGGCCGCTCCGCCGGGCGGCACGACACCGGCACCGCGCGACGACGCCCCGGACACCACCGCGTGCGTGACCGGCGAGTGGTGCGGCGCGGTCCGGCCGGACGTGCCGTCGATCGGACCGCTGGTCGTCATCGGCGATGCCCCGCTGCGGCCCGACCAGATCGTCGTCCGGCGCGGCCCGGCCTTCCGGCGGTGCGGCGACCGCGAGTACGAACTCCGCCCCGGTGACCGGACCGACCTGCAAGCCCTGCTGGCCAGCCTCCCCACCGCCCCCGGGGCGGTCGTGCACGTCGGGCCGCCGGCCGGCGACGATCTCCCGGCGGCGGTGGAGACCGCGTGCCGCGAGATGCTGGCGATCGCCCAGGTGTTGCTGGCCGCCCCGGTGCCCGTCGTGCACGTGGCGCAGCCCCTGGTGGCCGCGGCGGTGGCGGGAATGGCCCGCACCATCCGACTCGAACAACCGCGCCTCACGGTGACCGTGGTGGAGTGCGTGGGCGACCCCGACCCGCAGGCCGTGCTCGCCGAACTGGCCGATCACGGTGAGACCTGGGTACGGCACGAGGCCGGCCGGTTCGTACGCCGCTACCGGGACGTGACCCCCGGCGACGGGCAGCCGCTGCGGCCAGGTGGCGTCTACCTGATCACCGGTGGGGCCGGTGGCCTCGGCCGGGCGCTCGCCACGTCCCTCACGTCGCGGGGCGCCACCGTGGTGCTCGCCGGGCGTAACCCGGCGCGGGAGTCGCCGGCCGCCGAGTTCGTCCGCGCCGACGTCACCGTGGCCACCGACGTGCGGCGGCTGGTCGACGGGATCATCGCCCGGCACGGCCGGCTCGACGGGGTGGTGCACGCCGCGGGTGTCCTGCGCGACGGCCTGCTCGCGGGGAAGTCCCCGGACGACCTGTCGGCGGTGCTGGCACCGAAGGTGCGCGGCACCGTGCTGTTGCACGAGGCGACCCGGCACCTCGACCTCGACTTCTTCGTCGCGTTCTCCTCGGTGACCGGGGTGGCGGGCAACATCGGGCAGGCGGACTACGCGGCGGCGAACGCCTTCGTCGACGCCTACGCACGCGAGCACGGGCTCACCTCCGTCGCCTGGCCGCTGTGGGCGGACGGGGGCATGCGCACCGACCCGGCCACCGAGGCGGTGTTCCGCCACCAGGGGCAGACGCCCCTGCCGACCGAGACGGGTCTCGCGGTCCTCGACGCGATCCGGGACCACCGGGGCACCGAGATCATCGTGCTGCACGGCCGACCCGACCAGGCCCGTCGGGCACTGGGCCTGCGCGAGCCCGCCACCCCCTCGGCGGTCACGACCGCGGCACCACCCACGGACGGCCTGCGTGCCTCCCGCCCGTCGACGTCCGGGGAACCTGACCGGGCCACCGTGCGCGGATCCGGGTCGTCCGACCGGGACATCGCCGTGATCGGCGTGGCGGGCCGCTACCCGATGGCTGCCGACCTCGACCGGTTCTGGGCGAACCTGCTCGACGGACGCGACTGCGTCACCGAGATCCCGCAGCAGCGCTGGCGGCTGGACGGCTTCTTCGCCCCGGAGCCGGCCCCCGGGCGTTCGTACAGCAAGTGGGGTGGATTCCTCGACGGGATCGACGAGTTCGACCCCGCGTTCTTCCGGATCACGCCGCGCGAGGCCGAGGGCATGGACCCGCAGGAGCGGCTGTTCCTGCAGGTGGCGTGGCACGCGTTGGAGGATGCCGGGATCACCCGCACGGCCGTCGCCGGCCGACCCGTTGGCGTGTTCGCCGGTGTCATGTTCACCCAGTACCAGATGCTCGGCCTCGGCGCCGAGGACCGACTACCGGTGCTACCGACGTCGTTCGCGTCGTCGGTCGCCAACCGGGTCTCCTACTTCCTCGACGCGCGCGGCCCCAGCCTCGCGGTGGACACCATGTGCTCGTCCTCGCTGACGGCGCTGCACCTGGCCTGCGAGAGCCTCCGCTGCGGGGAGAGCGGGCTGGCGCTGGCCGGCGGGGTGAACCTGATCGTCCACCCGTACAAGTACCTGCACCTGAGCCAGGTCGGGTTCGTCTCGTCGGACGGACGGTGCCGGGCCTTCGGCGCCGGCGGCGACGGGTACGTCCCGGGTGAGGGCGTCGGTGTCGTCGTCCTGAAACCCCTCGCGGACGCCGTGGCGGACGGGGACCGGGTGCTCGCGGTGATCAAGGGCAGCGCGGTCAACCACGGCGGACGCGCCAGCGGATTCTTCGTCCCGAACCCGTCGGCACAGGCCGACGTGCTCAGGCAGGCGTTACGCCGCGCCGGGGTCGACCCGGCCACGGTGAGCTACCTCGAGGCGCACGGCACCGGCACCGCCCTCGGCGATCCCGTGGAGATCTCCGCCCTCAGCCAGGTCTTCGACACCGGGACCACCCGACTCGGCTCGGTGAAGTCGGGCATCGGCCACCTGGAATCCGCCGCCGGGATCGCCGCGTTCACCAAGGTGCTGCTGCAACTGCGGCACCGCACCCTGGTGCCCTCGCTGCACGCGCGCCCGGCGAACGAGGCGATCGACTGGGAGCACTCACCGCTCAGCGTCCAACAGCAGACCGAACGGTGGCACAGCCCGGGTGGCCTGCCCCGGCGGGCCGGGATCAGCGCGTTCGGCGCCGGGGGCAGCAACGCCCACGTCATCGTCGAGGAGTACCCGCAACCCGCCCCGGAAACAGGGACCGGGCCGCAGGTGGTGCTGCTGTCCGCACGTACCCCGCAGGCCCTGCGCCTGCTCGCCGAGCGGTACACCGAACTGCCCGCCGGGGACCGGCTGACGGAACTCGCCGACGCGGCCGGGCTCAGCGACGCCGACCCGGACGCCTCCTTCGAGGACCTGGGTATGGACGCGGACGATCTGCGCCGGCTCATGCAGGCGGTGGCCGCCCGCAGCGACGGACGGGTGCCCCGGATGGACGCCCAGTCCAGCCTGGCCGCCGTGGCCCGGGCACTGGGCGGCGGCACCTCGCTCGCGGACGTCGCCTACACCACCCAGGTGGGGCGCGACGCGATGGTCGAGCGGCTGGCCGTGGTGGCCACCGACGTCGAGGAGTTGCGGGCGGCGCTGCGGGCCTTCCTGACCGGTGACGAGTCGCGTGTCCACCGGGGCCGCGCCACGACGCCGGCCACCGCGCCCGCGTCGACCGACCCGGACACCCTGGCCGCGGCCTGGGTGACCGGTGCCGCCCCGGACTGGCGGGCGCTGCACCGCGAACGGCGGGCACGCAAGGTCGCCCTGCCCGGCTACCCGTTCGCCCGGGTGCGGTGCTGGGTCGGGACGGACACCGACGCGACCCGTGCCGTCGACGCGATCCCTGCCGGTGACGCGACCGGTGCCGTCGACGCGACCCGTGCTGCCGGGGCAGATGAGGCGGCACGACACCGGGAACCGGTGCCGTGCGACGCCGACGTTCCGTCGTGGCAGGTGTGCGCCAACCCCGAGCCGGTGCCCACGCACGGGCCGGTTCTGGTGCTCTACGCGCCCGGACGCGAGAGACTGGCGACCGGCCTGGCCGCCAGGCATCCCGGCGCGCAGCTCGTCGAACTCGGCGGCAGCGTCACCGGCGACCCGGCAGTGATCTACCTGCTCACCGGGTCGGCGCCCACCGTAGGCACCGAGACCACGCGGGTCGCCGACGGCGAGGCGGCCGGGGTACGCGCGCTGGCCGCCTACGCCCGTCGCTGGGCGCACCTGCCCGAGCTGCACTGGGTCGTGGTCACCGTCGGCGCCGCCGCCCCGCCCGGACGGCAGCTCACCGACCCCTACGTGGCCGGGGTCCTCGGCCTCACCCGGGTGCTGGAGAACGAACATCCGGGCTGGTCGGTCGCGGCTGTCGACGTCGACCCGGCCCACGTGTCCGCCGGCCTGCTCGCCCCGGTGCGACGCGGCACCCGGGTCGCCTACACCGGGGCGACCCCGCACCGGCTGACACTGCGCCCGGCTCCCACCCCGCGCGGTCCCGATCTGCTGCGCCGCGGCGGCCGCTACCTGATCGTCGGTGGTGGCGGCGGGATCGGCCTGGCCCTCGCCCGGAAACTCGTGGCGGACCGGGGCGCGGAGGTGGTGCTGGTCGGCCGCCGGGAGCGACCCGACCTCGCGGCCGAGCACGGGATCCGCTACCTGCGCGCCGACGCCCGTGACGTCGGGCAGCTCGCCGTGGTGCTGGAACGGGCCGGCACGGTGCACGGGATCATGCACGCCGCGATGGTCCAGCGCTCCCGGCTGGTCCGCGACCTCACCGACGACGATCTCGTCGAGAGCCTGGGCGCCAAGTCCGGCGTCGCCGCCGCCCTGATCGACGCCATCGGCGCGCGGGAACTCGACTTCCTGCTCTTCTTCTCCTCCGCCCAGTCCTTCCTCGGCGAGCCCGGCCTGGGCAACTACGCTGCCGGCTCCACCTTCCTGGACGCCTACGCGCACGCCCTCGACGGGCGTCTGCCGTACCCGGTCCGGGCCATCAACTGGGGCTTCTGGGGGACGGTCGGTTCGGTCGCCACCGACCGGCACCGCGCCGAGTTGACCGCCGCCGGTTTCCACTCCATCACCGCCGAAACCGGTTTCGGCACGCTGACCGAGGCGTTGCGCCGACCGGCCCCCCAACTCGTGGTGGTGCCCGGCACCGCCGCGTTACGGGAGCGGATGACCGCCAGCGAAGGGACGACAACGGTCGTGGTCGCCACCGACGGATTGACCGACACCGAACGGACGGTCGTCGACGACTTCCACACCGTCGACGGGCAGCTGACCGCCATCGCCCGCAGCGCGCTGCTGGCCCTGCTGCACGAGATGCACGCCTGGCGCGGACCCGACCCGGACGCGGCCGAGGTCGCCCGCCGGGTGGGTGTCGCCGCCCGCTACGAGCGCCTGCTGCACACCCTGCTGACCATGCTCGCCGACGGCGGTGTGCTCACCGTCCACGAGGGTCGGCTCCGACCCGAACCGGCGGCGCTCACCGACGCTCTGGCCGGCGGCCACGGCGCGCGCCTCGACGAGCTGGCCGCCGCGAACCCCGACTCCGCGGTCTTCGTCGAGTTGCTGCGTCGCTGTCTCGACCACTACCCGGAGCTGCTCCGCGGCGAGCTGCTCGCCACCGACCTGCTGTTCCCCGCCTCGGGCACCACCGCCATGGAACAGATCTACCGGGGGAACCCGATCAGCGACCTGTACAACGACCTGCTCACCGCACGGCTGCTGGAACACGTCGACCACCGCCGGGGACGGCTGCGCCCCGACGACCGGATCCGGATCCTGGAGGTCGGCTCGGGCACCGGTGGCACCACCGCCGGTCTGCTGCATGCCCTGGCCGCCCACGGCGAGCACCTGGAGTACTGGTACACCGACCTGTCGGTGGCCTTCCTGGCGCACGGTCGCCGCGAGTTCGGCGGACGGTACCCGTTCGTGCGGTTCAAGCGGCTGGATCTCGACCTCGACCTGGTCGCCCAGGGGTTCCCCGCAGCCGGGTTCGATCTCGTGGTCGGGGCGAACGTCCTGCACGCCACCTCGGACGTGAGCCGCGCGGCACGGCACCTGCGCGCCGTGCTGCGCCCCGACGGGCAACTGCTGCTCAACGAGCTGACCACGGTCACCCTGGCCGCCACCGTCACCTACGGACTGTTCGACGGCTGGTGGGCACACACCGACACCCGGCTGCGACTGCCCGGGTCGCCGCTGCTGAGCGTATCGGGCTGGGACGCGGTGCTCAGCGCAGCCGGCTACGCCCGGGTCCGGGCGGTGCCCGGGGAGGCAACGACCTCCCGGAACTTCCAGCACGTCATCGTGGCCGCCGCCGCGGCACCCGTCGACGAACCGGCACCGGCACCCGGGCAGGTCGCGGCACAGGCCCCGGCACCCGACGACGCCCCGTTCACCGCCGAACTGCTGGCGCTCACCGCGGCGGCCTCCGGAATCCCCGTCGAGGATCTCGACCTGGACACCGAGATCGGGGACTACGGGTTCGACTCGGTCAGCTACAGCCTGCTCGCCGGGCGGCTCAACGACACCTTCGGCTTCGACGTCACGCCCGCCCTGTTCTACGAGACCGCCACCCTGCGCGCACTGGTCGCCCGGCTGGGGCGGGACCACGCCGCACTGCTGCGCGACCGGTACCCGCAGGCCGTACCGGAGACGGCGCGGGCCGAAAGGCGGCCGGAGCCCGCGCGGCGGACCGGAGCCGACGACCACATCGCGGTGATCGGCCTGGCCGCGCGACTGCCCGGCAGCCCCGACCTGGACGCCTTCTGGAACAACATCGTGGCCGGTGCCGATCTGGTCGGCGACGTGCCCGCGGACCGGTGGGACTGGCGGTCCCTGCCCGACGGCGTACACGCCCGGCGCGGCGGCTTCATCGGCGACGTCGACCGGTTCGACCCGCTGTTCTTCGGCATCTCGCCGGAGGAGGCCGACGGCATGGACCCCCAGCAGCGCCTGCTGCTGGAGGGGGTGTGGAGCGCGCTGGAGGACGCCGGGTTGCCGCCGGGCACCCTCGCCGGTCGACCGGTCGGGCTGTTCGTCGGCGTCGGATCCAGCGACTACGACGAGATCCGCCGCAGCTCGGGCCGGCCCGTCGACGCGTACGCCGCCACCGCGACCGCACACTCCATCCTGGTCAACCGGGTGTCCTACCTGCTGGATCTGCGCGGCCCGAGCGAGCCCGTCAACACCGGCTGTTCGAGTTCCCTGGTGGCGATCCACCGTGCCGCCGCGGCGCTGCGTGCCGGGGAGTGTGACGTCGCGGTGGCCGGAGGCGTCAACCTGATCCTGTCGCCGCACAACCATGTGCTGCTCAGCCGCACCGGCATGCTCAGCCCGTCCGGGCGCTGCCAGGCGTTCGACGCCCGGGCCGACGGTTTCGTCCGGGGTGAGGGGCTGGGCCTGGTCGTGCTCACCCGGGCCGGCGCGGCGGGTCGGCACCTGATCCGCGGGCTGCTGCTGGGCTCGGCGGTCAACCACGGCGGTCGGGCCCGGTCGCTGACCGCGCCCAACCCGGCCGGACAGGCCGCGATGATCGTGCGCGCCTACACGGAGGCGGACGTCGATCCGGCCACCGTGGGATATCTGGAGACCCACGGCACCGGCACCGAGCTGGGCGACCCGGTCGAGGTCAACGGGCTGCGGATGGCCTTCGACGAGCTGGCACGCCGCCACGGCCGGCCGCTGCCCGACGACCCGTTCTGCGCACTCGGCGCGGTCAAGGCGAACATCGGCCATCTGGAGTCCGCCGCAGGCGTGGCCGGACTGCTCAAGGTCCTGCTGGCGATGCGGCACGGCGTCCTGCCGCCGGTGGCCGGGCTCGGCGAACCGAACCCGCACCTGCGGCTGGACGGCGGCCCGTTCCAGCTGATCCGCGAGGCGACGCCGTGGCACCGGCCGCCGGGCGGCCGACGCCGCGCCGGGGTCAGCTCCTTCGGGTACGGCGGGGTCAACGCCCACGTCGTGGTGGAGGAGCCGGCAGCCCCGGCCGTCCCGGCGGCGTCGACCGGCCCGTGGGTGTTCCCACTGTCGGCCCGCACCGCGCAGGCGCTGCACCGCTACGCGCTGGCGCTGCGTGCCGCCGTGGACACCGACGTCGACCTGGCGGACGTGGCGTACACGCTGCAGCACGGCCGGGACGCCATGACCGTGCGGCTGGCGGTGACCGCCGGGGACCGGGCGACGCTCGTCGCGGCCCTGACCGCGGCGATCGACGGCACCGCCCACGCCGCGCTGGCCCACCCCGACGGCGTCACGGCGGCCGACCGGTGGACGGCCGGCGCCGACATCGACTGGCCGGACACCGGCGGCACCCTGATCCCGCTACCCACCTACCCGTTCGAGCGACGTCGATGTTGGACCGACCCCCGGCCGGAGGCGGTTGCCGGGCCCGGTGAACCGGCGGTCAGCTATGCACCGCGCTGGCGGCAGATCGCGGACATGGGAACCCACCTGCCGGCGACCGGGACCGTCTGGTTGCTCGGCGACGGCGACTACCCGGCCGCCGACGTGCACCGGGTCACCTCCGCGTCGCTGGACTCGCTGCCCACACCCGCCGTGGTGCACGCGGTCGTCACCGGCGGCGAGCCGGCCGTCCTGCACCTGTTCCGGGTGATCCGGCACCTGCAGACCCGGCCCGGTGGCGCGGGCGACCTCACGCTGACCGTGGTCACCCGGGCCGCTGCCGCGGTGGACGGACCGGTCGTCGACCCGGTCGCGGCGGCCGCGCACGGGCTCGTGAAATCGACCCGCCGCGAGTGCGAGCGGTGGCGGGTCAGCGCGATCGACGTCGGCCCCGGCGACGCGACGCTGGTCGCGGCCGCCACGCCCGGCGACTACGCGTTGCGTTCGGGCCGCTGGTACCGGCGGGTGCTCCAACCGCTGCACGACGTCGGTACCCGTCCCGTGTTCCGCGACGGCGGGACGTACGTGCTGGTCGGCGGGGCCGGGGATGTCGGCCTGGACGTGGCCGAACACCTGGTCCGCAGCCACCACGCCCGGGTGGTTCTGGTCGGACGGACCCGCCCTACGGGCGACCGGGCAGCCCGGATCAGCGCCCTCGACCCGACCGGGACCCTTGTGGATTTCCAGCAGGCGGACGCCCGCGACGCCGACCGGATGCGGGCGGTGTTCGACCGGCTCGGCGTGGTCCACGGGGTCGTGCACGCGACCACGGTGGCACGTGACCGGTCGCTCGCCGCGCTGGACGAGGACTGGTTCGTCGAAGGGCTCATCGCGAAGACCCGGACCACGCTGGCCGTGGCCGAGGCGATCGGTGACCGCCGGTTGGACTTCTTCGCGATCTTCTCCTCGCTCCAGTCGTTCCTCGGCAATCCGGGCCAGGCCACCTACGCCGCCGCCTGCACCGCCCAGGACGCCATCGGCCACGCGCTCGCCGCCCGGCTGCCGTACCCCGTCCGGGTCCTGAACTGGGGACCGTGGTCGGGCTCGATGCTCACCGAGCGGCACCGGGGCCGGTTGGCCGCGGCAGGTTTCCATCCGCTCCCGCCCGGTACGGGCATCGAGGTGCTGGCCGGCGTGCTCGACCGGTCGGAGATTCAGGTGGTGGTCATGTCGGGCACCGAGAGCGCCCTGAACGGGATCGGCGTGGAGACGACGGGCCAGACACCCGCCGTCTGGGCCCCGGAGCCCTGGCGGGAGACGGTGGCCACCGAGCTGCTGGCCATGGTGCGTGCGGTGGCCGGGCTCAGCGTGGCCGAACTGGGCGAGGACGACCAGCTCAACCGGTTCGGCTTCGACTCCATCATGTACACCAGGCTCAGTCACCAGGTGAACGTGCGATGGGGCCTGGACGCGACCCCCGCGGCGTTCTTCGGGGTGTCCACCGCCAGGGAGCTGGTGGCGAAGATCCTCGACGAGTACGGGGCGGAGTTGGCCCGCCACCACCGTCCCCCGACCCCGGCCGCGCCGACCCCGGCCGCTGCGGTCAGCGTGGCCCCCCGGATCGCCGGTCCGGCCGTGCTGACCGGGCCCGCCCCGGACCCGCAGCCGACCGCAGCGGACGGGGTGGCGATCGTCGGAATGGCCGGCATGCTGCCCGGCTCCGACGACCTGGACGAGTTCTGGGCCCACCTCGTCGCCGGCGACGACCTGGTCACCGAGATTCCGCCGGACCGCTGGGACTGGCGGCGCATCCACGGCACCCCCGAGCCGGGCGAGTTCCGCACCACCGCCCGTTGGGGCGGCTTCCTGCGCCGGGTGGACCTGTTCGACGCCGAGTTCTTCGGTGTCTCACCCACCGAGGCGACCGCGATGGACCCGCAGCATCGTCTCGTCCTCGAGGCGGCCTGGACGGCGATCGAGGACGCCGGCATCCGCCCCAGCGACCTCGCCGGCTCCGACACCGGCGTGTTCGTCGGCAGCAGCACCTACGACTACTTCGAACTCCAGCACGCCCTGGCGGTGCCGCTCGACGGGTACCAGACCGTCGGCCGGGCGCACGCGATCCTGTCCAACCGGGTGTCGTACCTGCTGGACCTGCACGGCCCGTCCGAGACGATCGACACCGCCTGCTCGTCGTCGCTGGTCGCCGTGCACCACGCGGCGGAGGCGATCCGCAGCGGGGAGTGCACGGTGGCGCTGGCCGGCGGCGTCAACGTGATCGCGTCGCCGACGCTGTTCGTGGACATGAGCCAGGCCGACATGCTCAGCCCCGACGGCCGCTGCCGGGCCTTCGACGCCCGCGCCAACGGCATCGCCCGCGCCGAGGGCGCCGGCATCGTGGTGCTCAAACGACTCAGCGCCGCCCTCGCCGACGGCAACGTCATCCACGGTGTGCTGCTCGGTAGCGCGATCAACCACGGCGGGCGCAGCAACTCGCTCACCGCGCCGAACCCGGCGGCCCAGGCCGCCTGCATCGTCGCCGCGCACCGTCGGGCCGGGACCGACCCGCGCACGGTGACCTACGTCGAGACCCACGGGACCGGCACCGAGCTGGGCGATCCGGTCGAGATCGAGGGGCTCAAGACCGCCTTCCGCCAGCTCTACGCCGATCGTGGGATCGACGGCGGGGGACATCGGGTCGCGCTGGGCGCGGTGAAGAGCAACACCGGTCACCTGGAGGCGGCCGCCGGGGTGACCGGTCTCATCAAGGTGCTGCTCGCCATGCGGCACCGGGAACTACCCGGCAATCCACACCTGGAGACGCTCAACCCGCACCTGCGGCTCGACGGCAGTCCACTGCACGTGCTGCGCGGCAACGAGCCGTGGCGGCCGGCCGTCGACCCGGACGGCGCGGAGGTTCCGCTGCGCGCCGGACTGAGCTCGTTCGGGCTCGGCGGCGTCAACACGCACCTGGTCCTGGAGGAGTTCCGTGTCCACCCCGGTGCCGGTCGGCCCGGACCGTACCTGTTCGTGCTGTCGGCCCGGGACGCCGAGCGGCTGCGCGGGTACGCCGAACACCTGGTCCGCTGGGTGCGGGACGCCACCGACGTGGACCCGGCAGCCCTGGCCTACACGTTGCAGACCGGCCGGGAGGTCTTCGCCGAACGGCTCGCCGTGGTCGCGGACGACACCACCGCCCTGGTGCGACGCCTGACCGGGTGGCTGGCCGGGACGAGCGACGACGGCGTCAGCGTGGGCGACGGCCGGGGGACCGGCACCGCGTTGCTGCTGGACGGTCCCGAGGGACGGCAGTACCTGCGCGCCGTGATGACGGCCGGGAAGCTCGACAAGATCGCCCGGCTGTGGGTGGACGGCGTCGCGATCGACTGGACCGACCTGTGGCCGGGGGAGCCCGTCCGGCGGATCGCCGCACCCACCTCCGCCTTCGCTCGGCAGAGCTACTGGATCACGCCCGGACCACGGTTCGACCGGGTGCAGGCCGCGGCGACCGGACTCGTCGCAGCCGACCCGGCCCAGGTCACCGACGCGGTGCCGGAGGCGGTGCCGCCGGACCCGGCACCGGCGACCGCCGTGGCCCCCGTACCGGCGGCGACCGGCACCGGCGGCGACCCGGAGGCGGCGGTGCGCGACCACGTCCGCGACCTGCTCGCCGCGCACCTGGGCATGGACCCGGACCGGCTGTCGCCCGACCGGGTGCTCTCCGACGTCGGCGTGGACTCGCTGGGCCTGCGTCGCCTCAGCCGCCGCCTCGGGGCCACCTACGGTGTCGACGTACCGACCCGTCTGTTCAACGTCGGGCAGACCGTCCGTGCCCTGGCCAGGACGATGCACGAGACGTACGGGCCGTTGCCCGCGGCCGTCGCGCCGGCACCCGCCCCGGGCAACGGGATCGGCGCCCTGCTGGCCGGGCTGCGCGACGGATCGGTCAAGGTCGACGACGCGCTGGCCGACCTGCGGTGGGGAAACGGCCGATGAGCCCGGCACTGCGGGACATCCTCGCCGCCGTCGCCGCCGGTGAGCTGCCGGACGACGTCGCCGAGTCGCTGTTGCGCGGCCTGACCGGTCCGGGACCGGAGACGGCCGGGCCGTACCCGTTGAGCCGCGGTCAGGCGGCACTCTGGGCGATCCACGCCAGCCGGCCCGGCACCACCTCGTACAACCTCCCGCTGGGGCTGTGGCTGGGTGACGGGGTCGACCCCGGGGTGCTCACCCGGGCCCTGGTCGCCGCGGTGCAGCGGCAGCCGGGGCTGCGGATCGCCGTCCGCCTGGACGGGGGCACACCGGTGCAGGAGATCGTCGAGCGGCCGGTCGAGGTGGTGCGGCTCGACCTGGGGCACGTCACCGACGGGGAGTTCGCCGCCCGGGTCCGACGTCTGGTGCACACCCCGTTCGACCTGGAACACGACCCACTGCACCGGATGTGGTTGATCGCGGCGCCCGGGGACCGGACCCTGCTGCTCCTGGTGTTCCACCACATGATCACCGACGGGATCTCCAGCCACCTGGTGCTGCGCGACATCGTCGCCTGCCACGACGCGCTTGCCGGCCCGGGCGTCCTGCCACCTGTCGAACCGGCCGCCACCTACCGCGAGTTCGTCCGCCGGCAGCAGGAACTGCTCGACGGGCCGGCCGCCGGAACGCACCGCCGCTGGTGGCTCGACCGACTGGCCGGCGCATCCAGCGGTCCCGTCCTCGACGCGATCACCGACCGGCGGCGGACCGGGCCGGCCACCGGGGACACCGGCGCGATGGTGCAGTTCCGCCTGCCGCAGGCCAGCTGGGCGGCCGTCCGCCGCACCGCCGGCGCGGCCGGGCTCACCCCGTTCAGCGTGCTGCTGGGTGCCCTCAGCGTGCTGCTGCACCGGCACTCCGGCCACCGTGACGTCAGCGTCATGGTGCCGACCGACGGTCGGATCTCCGAGCGGTTCGACCGCACCGTGGGCTACCTGATCAACCCGGTGGTGGTGCGGGTGGACTGCGACCCACGGCGCAGCTTCGCCGAGCTGATGACCGCCGTGCACGACCACATGGCGCAGGCCGAGGAGCACAGCGACTACCCGTTCGCCGCCGTGGTCGGCGACCTGCGCCGCGAATCCGGCACCGCGGTCTCCTTCGACATCGGCTTCTACCTCCAGCAGGGTGTCGGCGGCGACCAGGACATGGCCGCCGGGCAGACCGTCTTCCGAGACGCCCTCGAACTGACCCAGGAGGGCGAGAACCCGCTGGTCGTCGAGGTCGTGGTGCGCGGACCGGCGGCGCTGGTGTACTTCAAGTACGACCGTGAGCTGTTCGACCGCACCACGGCCGAGCGGCTGGCCGAGCACTTCCGGCTGCTGCTCGAGGCCGTCACCGCCGACCCGGGGCAGCGGATCGGTGACCTCGCCCTCACCACCGCGCAGGAGCACGCCCTCGTCGAGCGGGCCAACGCCACCCGGGTCGGGCGGCCCCACGACGTGAGCGTGGCCGATCTCGTGCTGGCCCGCGCGGCGTCGGCCCCGGAGCGGGTCGCGGTGATCGACGCCGACGGTACGACCGGCTTCGGCGAACTGGCCGGGCGGGTGCACGCCCTGGCGCGAACCCTCGGTGCCGCCGGGGTGACCCGTGGCGACCTGGTCGGCGTGCTGTCCGGCCGGCGGGCCGCGATGATCGCGGCGATGCTGGCGGCGCACACCGTCGGTGCCGCCTACGTGCCGCTCGACCCGGACTTCCCACCCGCCCGCCTCGCCCACATCTGCACCGACGCCGGCCTCGCCGCGGTCCTGGTCGACCCCGCGTACGCCGACCGCCTGCCCGCCACGGCACCGGGCACCCGGATTCCGCTCGACGGCACCGCCACCGCGGCCCCCGGCCCGGTGGTCGCCTGCCGCGACGACGACCTCGCGTACGTGCTGTACACCTCCGGCTCCACCGGGCAGCCCAAGGGCGTCGAGGTCACCCACGGCAACCTGGTCAACTTCCTCACCGCGATGGCCGGGCAGCCCGGCTGCGCCGACGACGACGTGCTGCTGGCCGTCACCACGGCCGGGTTCGACATCGCCGGCCTGGAACTGCTGCTGCCGCTCACCCGGGGCGCCACCGTCCACCTCGCACCGGCGGAGGTCACCCGCGACGGCTTCGCGCTCGCCCGTCTGCTCGACGACAGTGGCGCGACGATCGTCCAGGCGACCCCGGCCACCTGGCAGATGCTGCTGGCCGCCGGCTGGCGCGGCCGGGTGCCCCGGCTGCTGTGCGGCGGGGAGGCGCTGAACGCCGAACTGGCGGCGGAGCTGCTGGACCGGGCCGGCGAACTGTGGAACATGTACGGCCCGACCGAGACCACGATCTGGTCCTCGGTGCTGCGGGTACGCCGCGACCGGCCGATCACGGTCGGCACCCCGATCGCGAACACGACGTTCCACCTCGCCGGCCCGGACGGTGACCCGGTCCCGTTCGGGGCCACCGGGGAACTGCTGATCGGCGGGGACGGCGTCGCCCGGGGCTACCGGGGCCGTCCCGAGCTGACCGCCGAGCGTTTCGTCGTGCGGGACGGGCAGCGCCACTACCGCACCGGGGACCTGGGCCGGTGGACCGACAACGGCGAGATGCTGCTGTTGGGCCGGGCCGACCGGCAGATCAAGCTACGTGGCCACCGCATCGAGCTCGGGGAGATCGAGGCGGCGATCCGTCGTACCGGCGTGACCGCCGAGGTGGGCGTGGTCCTGCGCGACGAGCAGCCGCGCCTGGTCGCCTTCGTCGTCGCCGAACCCGAGGCTGCCGCGACGGTCGTCACGCGGATCGGGGAGTGGCTGCCGGCGTACATGATCCCGTCCCGGACCGTGCCGCTGCTCCGGCTGCCGATGACCCCGAACGCCAAGGTCGACACCGTCCGGCTCGCCACCGCCCCGCTCGACGAGCTGATCCGTGACCTCGGCCACCCGCAGACGCCACGGGCACCCCGGCCGGACGACAGCGGCCGGCTGCTGGCCACCCTGCGGGAGCTGGCCGCGGGAGTGGCCGCCGTCGACCCGGACGAGATCCCGGTGGACCGGCCGCTCGGCGAGGCCGGCTTCGACTCGGTCGGTTTCACCCGCCTGGCGATGGCGGTCCGCGTCCGCTTCGGCGTCCCGGTCAGCCCCACGCTCTTCTACGCCCACCCCGTCCTCACCTCCCTCGCGGCGCACCTGGGCGTCACCCACCCGGCAGCGGTCACGGACAGTGGACCCGACGCCCGGCCGGCGGCGGCACCGCCGGTCCGGGTCGCCGGATCCGACGCACCGCCGCCGCGCACCGGCTATCCGCCGGTGGCGATCGTCGGCGTCGGCGGCCGGTTACCGGCCTCCGGGTCGCTGCGCGAGTTCTGGACGCACCTCGCCGAGGGCCGGGACCTCACCGAGCCCTACCCGGTGGGGCGCGGCTTCTCCGCGCGGCTGTTCCCGGAACGGTTCCGCGGATCGTTCGTGCGGGACGTCGACGCCTTCGACGCGGCGCGGTTCCGGATCTCGCCGCGCGAGGCGGGTCAGATGGATCCGCAGCACCGGCTCCTGCTGCACGCCGCCGACGAGGCGCTGCTCGACGCCGGGCTTCGGCCCGCGGCGCTGGCCGGGAGCCGCACCGGGGTCTTCGTCGGTCTCAGCGGCGCCGACTACCTGAGCCTGCTGCCCCCCGGATCGCCGGACATGGGTGACCACTTCCTGATCGGCAACGTCGCCTCGATCGCCGCCAACCGCATCTCGTACGTGTACGACCTGCGCGGCCCCAGCGCGGTCTACGACACCGCCTGCTCCAGCTCCCTGGTGGCGATCCACCGCGCGGCCCGTGCCCTGCACCTCGGCGACTGCGAGCTGGCCCTGGCCGGCGGCGCGAACCTGCTGCTGTCCCCGTACGGGTTCACCGGCCTACGCCGGGCCGGCATGCTCAGCCCCGACGGCCGGTGCAAGACCTTCGACGAGCGCGCGGACGGCTACGGCCGGGGCGAGGGCGTGGTGCTGCTGGCGCTCAAACTGCTGGACCGGGCGGTGGCCGACGGTGATCCGGTGCACGCCGTGCTGATCGGTTCGGCCGAGAACCACGGCGGCCACACCCACTCCCTGACCGTGCCCAACCCGCAGGCTCAGCGCGACGTTCTGATCGCGGCGCACCGGGCGGCGGCGGTGCCACCCGACACGATCGGCTACGTCGAGGCGCACGGCACCGGGACACCGCTCGGCGATCCGATCGAGGTCGACGCGCTGCGGGAGGCGTTCGCGCAGCTGTACCGCGACTGGGGACTGCCGGTCGTGCCGGGGCGCACCGGGCTCGGCTCGGTGAAGGCCAACATCGGCCACCTCGAGGCCGCCGCGGGTGTCGCCGGAGTGGTGAAGGTGCTGCTGAGCATGCGACACCGGCTGATGCCCGGCCTGGTCGGCCTGCGCACCCCCAACCCGATGATCGATCTGACCGGCAGCCCGTTCCGGCTCCAGGCCGAGACACAGCCCTGGGAACCGGCGGAGGGCGTACCGGCACGCGCCGGCGTCAGCTCCTTCGGCATGGGCGGCAGCAACGTACACGTCGTGGTGGCGGAAGCGGAGAGGCAGTGATGGGCAACAGCACCGAGGACCGCGCCGCCCGGCTGATCGTCCTGTCGGCCGCCGGCCGCGAACAGCTCGACCGGTACCGGACCGAGCTGGTGGCATGGTTGCAGGCGCACCCGCAGACGACGCTCGACCGGATCGAGAACACCCTGTGGACGGGCCGGGAGGAGCTGGCGGAACGGCTCGCCGTGGTGGTGACCAGCGTCGCGGAGCTGACCGAACGGCTCCGCGACGGCACGGGGACCGTCACCGGCACGGCCACGCGCACCACCGGTGAGCCGGTCGTGACCGGCGACCTGCACGAGGCTGCCAGGCTGTGGGTCGCGGGTGCCGCGATCGCCCGGCCACAACCCACGGGCCGGCGGCCGGCCCGGCTGTCACTACCGCAGCCGCCGCCGGTCACCCACCGGTACTGGATCGACCCGCCGGCCACCCTCGCCGCCGACCCGGCCGAGCGGACCCTCACCGGCGACGAGTTCTACCTGCGCGACCACGCCCTGGGCCAGGTGCGCATCCTGCCCGCCGTCGTCGCCCTCGAATTCGCCGTCGACGCCGCCACCCGGGCCGGGCACGGCACCGCGACGGGCGTCGAGAACGTCATCTGGGCCCGACCGGTGGTGCTCACCAGCGAGCCGGTCCGGATACGGGTGCGACTGGTGCCCGCCCCCGACGGCGTCGCCTACGAGCTGCGCCGCGTCGACGGCACCCGGGACGGGGAGCTGTGCTCGACGGGGACCCTGCGCTTCGACGACGTCGCGACGGCGGCCCGCCTCGACCTGACCGCGGTGCGTGCCCGCCTGCCCCGCACCGCCTCGGCGGACGACTGCTACGCGGTCTTCACCGCGCTCGGCGGCGGATACGGACCGAGCCTGCGCGGGTTACGCGGGATCCGTTTCACCCCCGGCGAGGCGCTGGCCGAGGTCGGCGTGCCGGACGCCGCCGACCTGCCGTTCGAGGACTTCACCCTGCACCCCTCCCTGCTGGACGCGATGCTGCAGGCGGCGCTCTGGACCGCCGCCGACCCGTCCGCCCCGCGCCCGCGCGAGCTGCCCTTCTCCATCGACCGGGTGGAGATCCTCGGGCCGCTGCCGGAGCACGGGTACGTCCACGCCGTCGCCACCGGTACAGGACACGACATCGCCCTCGCCGCCGCCGACGGCCGCGTCGCCGTCCGGCTGCACGGTGTCGTCACCCGCGCGGTCAGGGACCAGGCCGACGCGGTGGCCACCCACCTGCTGGCCCAACGGTGGCGGGACGCCCCGGTGCGCCCCGCTGTCCCGGCGGGGCGCACCGTGGTGCTGGACCCCGGCTCGGACAGCCCCTTCCCGAGCCCCGACCCGCTGGTGGTGGTCCGCCTCGGCGACGACGACCCGCTACCCGGCCTGATCCGGCTCTTCCGGGCCTGGGCCGCGCAGCCGAGCCGACGGCCGGTCCGGGTGCTGCACGTGTTCCGACCGTCCGGTGCGGCCACCGACGCCCGCCTGCTGGCCCTGGACGGCATGGCGCGCAGCATCGCCAACGAGCATCCGGACTTCCGGGTCGCGGTGATCAGCACCGACGACGCCGACCTGCGGGCGGTCGCCGCCGGGGAGGCCGCCGCCGAACACGAGTTCCGGGTCCGGTACGCCGCCGGCGGCCGGCAGGTGGCCCGGTGGGAGCCGATCGTCCCGGCACCCGCCCCGACGCCGCTGACGCCGCACGGGACGGTGCTGGTCACCGGCGGCGCCGGTGTGATCGGCCGACACCTGGTCACCCACCTGGGGCCATCGGCGCGGTACGTGCTGACCGGGCGGTCCGCCGACGCCGACCTGAGCGTCCTGCGTGCCGCCGGGATCGACGTGCACTACCTGTCCTGCGACCTGGCCGCGCCGGGTGCGGCCGAGCGGCTGGTCGCGCGGGTCCGTGAGACGTTCGGGCCGTTGCGGGGGGTGCTGCACCTGGCCGGCGTCACCCGTGACTCGTTCCTCCTGCGCAAGACCGACGAGGAGATCGCCGCGGTGCTGGGGCCCAAGGTCCACGGCACGCTCGCCCTGGACCGGGCGACGGCCACGGACCCGCTCGACTTCTTCGTCTGCTTCTCCTCGATGTCCGGGGCGGGCAGCCCGGGACAGGCCGACTACGCCTACGCCAACCGCTTCCTCGACGCGTTCACCGCCTGGCGACGCGACAGCGACCGCCCCGGTCGCAGCCTCAGCGTGCTGTGGTCGCTGTGGGCCGACGGCGGGATCCGGATGGACGCCGACGACGCCACGCAGGACCGCATCGTCCGCCGCTCCGGGTTGCGTCCACTGCCGACCGCGGCCGCCCTGGCCGCCTGGGACAGGGCGTTGGGCCACGACGGTGACCACGTGCTGGTCGCGCACGGGGAGCTGGACCGCATCCGGCAGCTGCTCGACGCGCCGGCAGCGGCACCGGCCCCGGCGGCGACGCCGGCCGACGCCACCGCTGCGGTCACCGCGGTCGCCGAGGAATTCCTGCGGGGCGTGCTGGCCGAGGTCTTCGACTACCCGCCGGAGGACATCGACGCGGACACCGCGTTCGAGCAGTACGGCATCGACTCGCTGCTGATCATGGACCTGACCCGGCGGCTCGAGGACCACTTCGGATCGCTGCCGAAGACCCTCTTCTTCGAATACCAGGACCTGCGCGGCCTCGCCGGCTGGTTCGCCGATCAGCACGGCACCCGCCTGACCGAACTCGTCCCGACGACACACCAGGCACCGGAGCCGCCGGTGGTCCCGGCCGTGGTGGCGGCCCCGGAACCCGACCCCGCCGGGCCCGGATCCACGCAGCCGGAGCCGATCGCGATCGTCGGCGTCGCGGCCAGGTTCGCCGAATCCGACACCCTCGACGAGTTCTGGGCGAACCTGCGGGCCGGCCGCGACCTGATCACCGAGATCCCGGCGGACCGCTGGGACTGGCGTGACTACGACCAGGCCACCCCGGCGGACCGGGCGGCCCGGTACAGCCGGTGGGGCAGCTTCCTGCGGGGCATCGACCGCTTCGACCCGCTCTTCTTCGGCATCTCCCCGCGAGAGGCGGAGATCATCGACCCCCAGGAGCGGCTGTTCCTCCAGACCGCCTGGCACGCCATGGAGAACGCCGGGCACACCCGGGCCGGCCTGCGGGGCCGCCGCGTCGGGGTCTACGCCGGCGCCATGTACGGCCTCTACCAGCTCCACGAGGCCGCCGACGGCCGGATCGGCGCGTCGTCGCACGCGTCCATCGCCAACCGCGTCTCGTACACCCTGGGCCTGACCGGTCCCAGCCTCGGGGTGGACACCATGTGCTCCTCCTCGCTGACCGCCATTCACCTCGCCGTCCGCGACCTGCGCTCCGGTGAGACCGAGATGGCCTTCGCCGGGGGTGTCAACCTGCACGTCCACCCCTACAAGTACCGGTTCCTCGGCCAGGGCGGCTTCACCTCCAGCGACGGCCGGTGCCGCAGCTTCGGTGCGGACGGTGACGGCTACGTGCCCGGCGAGGGCGTGGGCGTGGTGCTGCTCAGACCGCTGTCGGCCGCCATCCGGGACGGCGACCACATCCACGGCGTCATCCTCGGCACCTCCGTCAACCACGGCGGCAGGACCAACGGTTTCACCGTGCCCAACCCGGTCGCCCAGAGCGACCTCGTGGAGCGGGCGCTGACCGAGGCCGGGGTCACGGCAGCCTCGCTCGGTTACCTGGAGGCGCACGGCACCGGTACCGCCCTCGGCGACCCGGTGGAGATCCGGGCGCTGGCCCGCGCTCTGGACGCCTCCGGCCTGCCCCGGGACAGCCTGCCGATCGGCTCGGTGAAATCCAACATCGGCCATCTCGAGTCGGCCTCCGGGATGGCCGGACTCTGCAAGGTGCTCCTGCAGATCCGGCACGGGGAACTCGTACCGTCGTTGCACGCGGACCCGGTGAACCCGAACATCGACTTCGCCTCCACGCCGCTGCGGGTGCAGACCGAGGTGGCCCCCTGGCCCCGCCCGGATGGGCGGCCACGCCGCGCCGGCATCAGCTCGTTCGGCGCGGGCGGAGCCAACGCCCACCTGGTGGTCGAGGAACACCTCGCCGAGCCCTCTGCGGCCGTCGCGCCGCGCCCCCGGCTCTTCCCGCTGTCGGCCCGTACGCCGGAAAGCCTGCGCCTGCTGGCCGGGCGGCTCGCCGACGCCGTGGCCGACGGTCCCGCCGACCGGCTCGCCGACGTGGCGTACACCCTGCAACAGGGGCGCGAGGCATGGGCCGACCGCATGGTGGTGCTCGCCTCGACGGCGGACGAACTGGTCGACCGGCTGCGCGCGGGCACCGGAGACGGCGTGTGGACGGGTAGCGTCCGTGGCCGCAACGCCTCCCGCGCCGTCGTTCCGGCCGGCACGGACCTTCCGGACCTGGCGGCGGCCTGGACCGCCGGCGCGACAGTCGACTGGGGCGGCACCGGTCGGCGGCTGCCGCTGCCCGGATACCCGTTCGAGGAACTGCGCTGCTGGATCACCGAGCAGACCTGGGCGCCGCCGACGGCCGGCCCGGCCACGCACCCGCTGCTGGGCGCGATCGATCCGGCCGGCAGCATGACCGGGCTGACCTACCGAACCACGTTCCCACCCGGGCATCCGCTGATCGACGGACACCGCGTCGGCGACATGCGCCTGCTTCCCGCCGCGGCGGTCCTGGAGATGGCCCGGGCGGCCGCCGCGACCGTCGGCCACCCGGTGCCGGTCCGCCTGCGCGATGTCCGCTGGCTGCGCCCCTTCGTGGTCGCCGATGCCACCCGCTGCCTCGCGACCCGGCTGCGCAGCGACGGCACCGGCCTGGTCTTCTCCCTGCTCGACGACGCCGGTGACCTGGTGGCCGAGGGGGGCGTCGAGACACTGACCGGCGTCGTGCCGGAGCCCGTCGCGGTCGAGCGGATCCGGACGGCCCTGCCGCACCGGCACGACGGAGCGGCCGTCTACGCCGACCTCGCCGCTGCCGGCCTGGTCTACGGCCCCGCCCTGCGAGCCGTCGAATGGATCGTGTCGGGCACCGGGGAGGCGCTGGCCAGCCTGCGCCTGCCCACCGAGGCCGCCCCGTTCGCCGGCTGCGCGCTGCCGCCCGCCCTGCTCGACGGTGCACTGCACACGTTCGCGGTGCTGCGGGACCCCACCGACGGGCCGGCGATGGTGCCGTTCGCGCTCGCCGCCGCCGAGGTTTTCGCGCCCCTACCGGACCAGGTGTACGCCCACGTCCGTGCCGTCGGCCCGGACCGGTACGACCTGACCCTGACCGACCGGGCCGGCGGCGTCTGCGTTCGACTGCGTGACCTGGCCCTGCGCCCGGCTCCCGGGGCGCGGACGTCCCGTGCCGGGTCCGCCGTGGCCGGGCCGGCGGTGGACGACCTGATGTACGTACCCCGCTGGTCCCCGACTCCGGCCGAGCCCCTGACCGTGGACGACGCGGACACCTGGGTGATCGGTCCTCCCGCCGCCGCGCCGCTCGCCGCCGTCCTCGCCGCCCGGCTCGGCGGCGCGGTCACCGACATCGGCGCCGACGGCTCCGTCGTGCCGGCCGGACGGCCGGGCCACGTGGTCGTGCTCTCCGGCCCAGCCGCCGGCCGCACCGACGACCTCGCCGCCCTCGACCGCGCGCAGGAGCACGGCGTCCTGGCCCTGTTCCGCGTCGCCAAGGCGTTACAGCGGTCGGGCGCACCGGTACGGCTCACCGTGGTCACCGAGGACGCCCTGAGCACCGGCCCGGAACCGGTCGGCAACCCCTACGCGGCGAGCCTGCACGGACTGGCCCTCTCCCTGGCCCGGGAACACCCGCGCTGGCGGGTGGCGGTGGTCGACCGCTCGTCGACCGATCCCCTGTCCGCCGACGTCCTCGACGTGCCCGCCGGCGGCCCGTACGCCCTGCGCGCCGGTGTCCTGCACCGGCGGAGCCTGGTCCCCGTCACCGCCGCTGCGCCCCGCGAGGCGATCCGCCACGGGGGCGTCTACCTGATCCTCGGCGGCGCCGGAGGCATCGGCCTGGAGCTCACCGAATGGCTGGTACGCGGCTACCGGGCGAGGGTGGTGCTGGTCGGCCGCAGCGAGCTGGACGACGGACGCCGGGAACGACTGCGCCGCCTGGACCCGGCCGGCGAGCTGGTGTCGTACCGCAGGGCCGACGCCACCGACCCGGCGGCACTCGCCGACGTGGTCACGGCTGTCCGGACCCGGCACGGCGCGTTGCACGGGGTCGTGCACGCCACCATCGTGCTGCGTGACCAGATCGTCGCCACGATGACCGAGGAGACCTTCCGGACCGTTCTCGACGCCAAGACGCGGACCTCGGTGGCCCTGCACCACGCCATCGGAACCGCCGCCGGGCTCGACTTCGTGCTGTTCTTCTCCTCCGCGGTGGCGCTGTCGGGCAGCGCCGGGCAGGCCAACTACGCCGCCGGATCGACGTTCGAGGACGCGTTCGCCCAGCACCTCGACGGCGTCCTGCCCGCCCGTTCGGCCGTCATCAACTGGGGTTACTGGGGCACCGTGGGCATCGTCGCGGACGAACGGTACCGGGAGCGACTGGCCCGGACCGGAATCCGGTCGATCACCCCGGCGGAGGGCATGGCGGCGGTGCACGACGTGCTGGGTCGTACCGACCGGCAGGTCGTGGTGATCAAGGCGGACGCCGGTGTGCTGACCGCCGCCGGGGTCGAGCTGCCCGGAGACCCGGCCGGCGACGACGAACTGGCGCCATCGGCGGCTGCCCTGGCACCGGTCGCGCCGCTGTTGACCGACGCCGACCAGGCGTCGCTGGACGGAATCGTGACCGGCTGGCTGTGGGAGCTGTTCCGCAACGAGGGCGTGTTCCGCAGCGACAACGAGCGGTGGACCGCCGTCGACGTCCAGCGACGGCTGCGGATCGCCGACGGGCAGTCCCGGCTCTTCGCCGAACTGCTGCGGGTGCTCACCGCGGCCGGCTTCCTGCACGACGACGGCACCGCGCTGGTCCCCACGAACCGGTCGGCCCCGGTGGACCCGGAGAACGAGCTGATCGCACTCTGCGCGCGCCAGCCGGCACTGAACCGCATCGACCGCCTGCTGAGGCCCTGCATGCGCGACCTGTTCGGGGTGCTGAGGGGCAGCGTGCGCGCCACCGAGGTGATGTTCCCCGGCGGGTCCACGGCGTTGGTGGAGGACGCCTACCGGGGCAGCCCCGTCGTCGACCGTGCCAACGAACTCGTGGTGGCCGCGGCGCTGGACCGGATCGGCCGGCTGGGCGGACCGGTCACGGTCGTCGAGATCGGGGCCGGGACCGGTGGCACCACCGCGAGCCTGCTGCCCGCCCTGACCGCCACCGGCAGGGATCTGACCTACGTGTACACCGACATCTCGCCCGCGTTCCTGCAACACGGCCGGCAGCGGTTCGCCGAGCGCTACCCGACGGTGCGCTTCCAACGACTCGACATCTCCGGCGACCCGGCCGCGCAGGGATTCCCGCCCGGCGAGGCGGATCTCGTGGTGGCGGCCAACGTCCTGCACGCCACCCCGGACCTGCTGCACACCCTGCGCGCGGTCGCGGCGCTGCTCAAACCAGGCGGACACCTGGTGCTCAACGAGGCCAGCAGCAACGCCGTCACCACGACGCTCACCTTCGGCCTGCTCGACGGCTGGTGGCTGCACCGCGACACCGGCCTGCGCCTGCCCGGATCCCCCCTGCTGTCCGGGGCTGGCTGGCGCACCGCGCTCGAGCTGGCCGGGTTCGCCCGCAGCCGGGCCCTCCCCGCCGACCGGGCGCTCACCCAGCACGTCGTCGTCGCGGCCACCGGCCCGGCCCCGGCGACCGGCCCGGCTGCGGCGACACCCGTGCCGGCGGTGTCGCAGCCGAGCCCCGCCGCCGCGCAGCCGCTGGCCGAGCCCGACCGCGAGGCGACAGCCGGGTCGCCGCCGCGCCCCGGCGACGCGCAGCGGCTCGTCGAGGCAGCCCGCGAGTACGTCAAGGACGCGTTCGTCCAGGTCCTCCAGGTGCCCCGCGACCGGCTGTGGCTGGACGAGACGTACGAGAACTTCGGGGTCGACTCGTTGACCGTGCCCCGCATCGCCGACCTGCTCGCCGAACGGATGGGGGACCTGCCGGCCACCCTGCTGTTCGAGCACCCGACCATCCGCGAGGTCGCCGACCACCTGGTCGAGCGGTACCCGCAGAGCGTCAGGGGCCTGCTGCCCGCCGAACCCCCGCCCGTGCCGGTGGTCGGTCCGTCGGCACCGTCCGTGCCGGCGGCGACGGTCGAGCCCGCCGAGCGGCCGACGCCGACGACGGACACCCGGATCGCCGTGATCGGCATGGCCGGCCGGTACCCGCTCGCCGACGACGTCGACACGTTCTGGGCCAACCTGCGGGCCGGCCGGGACTGCGTCCGCGAGGTACCGGCCGACCGCTGGGATCCGTCGGCGGTCTCCGAGGTGGACGGCAGACCGGTCAGCCGGTGGGGTGGCTTCCTCGACCACATCGACGAGTTCGACCCGCGGTTCTTCCAGATGTCGATGCGTGAGGCGGAACTGACCGACCCGCAGGAGAGACTGTTCCTGCAGACCGCCTGGCACACCCTGGAGGACGCCGGATATCCGCACGGCCGGCTCCGGGGCAGCCGGGTGGGCGTCTACGTCGGCGTCATGTACGGCCACTACCAGCTCCTGGAGGACGAGCGCGGGCTGGCCGGGGGAATGGGCTACGCGTCGATCGCCAACCGGGTGTCGTACGTCCTCGACCTGCACGGCCCGAGCCTGGCCGTCGACACCATGTGCTCGTCGTCCCTGACCGCCATCCATCTCGCCTGTACGGCACTGGCCGCCGGGAACGCGGACTACGCGCTGGTGGGCGGCGTGAACCTCACCCCGCATCCGCGCAAGTACCGGCAACTCGCGGCCGGCGGGTTCACCGGCGACATCGGGCGGTGCCGCAGCTTCGCGGCCGGCGGCGACGGCATGGTCCCCGGTGAGGGCGTCGGCGCGGTCCTGCTCAAGCCGCTGGCCGCCGCCGAACGCGACGGTGACCGCATCCTCGGGGTCATCCTCGGCAGCGCCGTCAACCACGGCGGCAAGACCGGCGGGTACGCCGTACCCAGCCCGGGCGCCCAGAGCGAGGTCGTCACGAGCGCCCTGCGGGCCGCCGGTGTCGACCCGGCCACCGTGTCGTACGTGGAGGCGCACGGCACCGGCACGGCGCTGGGCGATCCCGCCGAGATCGCCGGCCTGACCCCGGTGTTCGGCGACGCCCCCGCCGCATCGATCGCCATCGGCTCGGTGAAGTCGTCCGTCGGTCACCTGGAGTCCGCGGCGGGCATCGCGGGTCTGACGAAGGTGCTGCTGCAGATGCGGGCGGGGGAACTCGCGCCGTCACTGCACGCCGAGGACCTCAACCCGGCCGTCGACTGGGCGGGCGTCCCGTTCCGCGTGCAGCGCGAGGTGGCACCGTGGACCGGCCCGCAGCCACTGCGTGCCGGGGTCAGCGCCTTCGGCGCCGGTGGCTCCAACGCGCACGTCCTGGTCGAGCAGTACCGGGCCGGATCACCCTCCGGCGTCGTACCGGTGCCGGCCGTCTTCCCGTTCTCGGCGCGCGACGCGCAGGCGCTGCGCCGCGTCGTCGAGCGGATGCTGGACCGGTTGCGCGGCGGGGCGGCCGGACCCGGCCTGTCCGAGATCGCCTCGGCCGCCGGGGTGCCGGTCACCGCCGTCGACGAGCCGCTCGACGAACTCGGCCTGGACCCCGCCGTGATCATGCGGCTGGCCGGGCGGGACAGCACCCTGAACGTCGGGGCCGTGCACAGCGGATCGACCCTGCGTCAGCTTGCCGCGGCCCTGCCGGCCGCCGCGGACCTCGACCTCGACCGGCTGGCCTACACGCTCCAGACCGGGCGCGAGGCGATGGCACACCGGCTCGCCGTGGTCGCCCGTCGGCCCGACGAGCTGATCGACCAGCTCGACTCCTTCCTCGCCGGGCGGTCGTCGGGCTGGACCGGGGTGGTCACCGCGGAGCCCGGCCCCCCGGTCGCGCCGGACCCGGACCCGCGCGACGTCGCACGCCGCTGGGTGGCCGGCGAGGTGATCGACTGGCGGGGGACGCCCGGCCGCGGACCGGAGCCGCTGTCGCTGCCCGGGTACCCGTTCGAGCGGGTCCGCTGCTGGATCCGCTCCGCCGCGCCGACGGTCGCCACGCCGGTGCCGGGCCGGCCGACCGGCCCGCGCCGCCCCGCGCTGGACACCGTGCTGCGACTGGTCAGCGGAATCAGCGGCTATCCGGTGACCGACCTCGACCCGGATGCGTCGTTCCACGATCACGGGCTCGACTCGTTGGCGCTGCTGAGGCTGGCCGGTGACGTCGCCGCCGCGTTCGGGGTGCCGGTCGGCCCGGACCAGCTGCTGGCCACCCCGACCGCCAAGGCCCTGGCCGAGTGGCTCACCCGCGACGACCCGGGTGCGGCACCGGATCCGTCCGGTCCGCCCGGGACGGACGATCCGGTGGTGATCGTCGGCATGGCCGGGGTGCTGCCGGGCTCCGCCGATCTGGACGAGTTCTGGGCCAACCTGGAACGTGGCGGGGACCTCTTCTCCGACGTGCCGGCCGACCGGTGGGACGTGCGGGAGCACCACGGCGATCCCGCCGGCCACCCGGAACACACCCGAGTGACCCGGGCCGGTTTCATCGCCGACGTCGACCGGTTCGACCCGCTGTTCTTCGGCATCTCCCCCCGGGAGGCCCGCTGGATGGACCCGCGGCAGCGGTTGCTGATGCGTACGGTGTGGGCTGCGCTGGAGGACGCCGGCATCGACCCCGGCGACCTGGCCGGCACCGACACCGGGCTCTTCGTGGGCGTCGGTTCCTCCGAATACGCCGAGCTGATCCAGCGTTCCGGTACCGCCACCGACGCCTACTCGTCGACCGGTCTCGCCCCGTCGATGCTGGCCAACCGCATCTCCTACCAGCTCGACCTGCACGGTCCCAGTGAACCGGTGGACACCGCCTGTTCCAGTTCGCTCGTCGCGCTGCACCGGGCGGCGGAGGCGCTGCGCCTGGGACGGTGCGGCACCGTCATCGTCGCCGGTGTCAGCCTGATGCTGTCTCCGGTCACGTTCGCCTCGCTGGAACGCGCCGGGATGCTCAGCCCGGACGGTGTCGGTCGGGCGTTCGACGCCGACGCGGCCGGCTACGTACGCGGCGAGGGGGTCGGCGTCGTGGTACTCACCCGGCTCAGCCGGGCCCGGGCCGACGGCAATCCCATCCTGGCGGTGCTACGTGGCAGCGCGGTGAACCACGGCGGCCGGGCCAACTCGTTGACCGCACCCAACCCGCGCGCCCAGGCCGAGGTGATCCGACAGGCGCACCGGGAGGCGGCGGTCGACCCGCAGACGATCGGATACCTGGAGACGCACGGCACCGGCACCGTCATCGGTGACCCCGCCGAGACCAACGGGTTGCGCGAGGCGTTCGCCGACCTCTACCGCGACTGGGGCCACGAGGCGTCGGCCCGGCCGCACTGCGCCCTCGGGGCGCTGAAGAACACCATCGGCCATCTCGAACCGGCGGCGGGGATCGCCGCCGTGCTGCGGGTCCTGCTGTCGCTGCGGCACGGCCGGATCACCGGCGACCCGCACGGGCCGCGGCAGAACCCGCACCTGGGTCTGCAGGGCACCCCGTTCGAGTTGGCGACGGGGCTGCGGGAGTGGCCGCCGCCCGCGCCGGCAGTGCCACGCCGCGCCGGGGTGAGCGCCTTCGGGTACGGCGGAGCCAACGCCCACGTCGTGCTCGAGGAGTACCCGAGCGCGCAGCCGCACCCGCCGGCGGGACCGGTGGTGTTCGTCCTGTCCGCCAGGGACGGCGACCGGCTGCGGGCGTACGCACGTGCCTTCGCCGACCGGCCGGACCGGTGGGCGCACGACCTGGCGGGTACCGCGTACACCCTGCAGGTGGGGCGTGGGGCGTACGCCCAGCGGCTGGCGTTCGTCACGGACTCCGCCGAGCACGCCGTCACCACGCTGCGTCGATTCCTCGCCGGTGACACCACCGGTCTGCACACCGGGCGGGTCGAGCGGGGCGCAGGCGGTGACCCGTACGACGGCCACGGCGACGACGAGACGGCTGCCGCCTGGGTACGGGGCGCGCGGGTGGACTGGCGTCGCCGGTGGGTGGACCGGCCCCGTCGGCGGTCCCTGCCGACGTACCCGTTCGCGCGGGAACGGCACTGGTTCACCGACGGCACGACGGCCCCGCCGATCAGCTACTTCACGGCGACCTGGCGGGACGAGCCGGTCCCGGCGCCCGGGGAGCACCCGGGCCGGGTGTTGGTCCTGGGTGACCTGCCGGTGCCGGGCGCGGTGCACGTCGTGGCGGGCACCGAGTACCGCGACGAGGGCACGGTGGTCACCATCCGGCCCGGCGAGCAGGACGACTACGCCCGGCTGCTCGCCGACCCACCGACCCGGATCGTGCACCAGTGGCCGCTGCTCACACCCGGCCGCGACGACCTGGGGATCGAGGCGATGTTCCGGATCGTCAAGGAGCTGACGGCCCACGGCACCCGCGCCCCGGCCCGCATCCAGGTGCTGGTGCCGGAGGGCCCCCACGCCGAGGCGTGGGGCGGGTTCGACGTGTCGTTGCGGGCCGCGCTGCCGGGAACGAACGTCAGCGTCGTACGGGTCGAGGGCCCCACCGGTACCGACGAACTACTCGCCGAGATCGCCGCGCACCGGCTGTCGGGTCCGGCCGTTCGGGTGTCGGCGACCGGCCGCACGGTCCGGGTGCTCAGCGAGATCCCCGCTGAGCCGGTCCTGCCCTCGCCGCTGCGCGACGGTGGCGTCTACCTGATCACCGGCGGCCTGGGCGGCCTCGGCGTGCTGCTGACCCGGACGCTGCTGTCGCGCGGCGCCCGGGTCGCGCTGACCGGCCGCTCGCCGGCCGCCGAGCGGAACGGAGCACTGGCGGAGCTGCGTGCCCACGGCGACGTCGCGTACCACCAGGCGGCCGTCGACGACCGCGCCGCCATGGCCCGTGTCGTGGCGGAGGTGACCGCCACCTGGGGCCCCCTCGACGGGGTCTTCCACCTGGCCGGCACCGTGTCGCGCACCCCGCTGCCCGGCAAGAGCCTCGACGAGTTCCGTGCGCACCTGCGGGCCCGGCTCACCGGGACCGTGGTTCTCGACGAGGTTACCCGCGACCAACCGCTGGACGTGTTCGTGCTCTACTCGTCGCTGGCCGGGCAGCTCGGTGACTACGGTCTCCTGGACTACGCAGTCGGTGCCCGGTACCTCGACGGGCTCGCCACCGCGCGGGAACGGGAGCGCCGAGCCGGACGCCGACGTGGTCGTACCGTATCGGTGGACTGGCCGATGTGGCGTGCCGGCGGCATGCACGTGGACGCCGGGGACGAGCGCCGCTACCTGGCCGCCACCGGCTTCCGCTACCTGGAGGCGGCAGAGGGCGGGCAGGTGCTCGACCTGGTGCTGCGCCTCGACCGTGACCAGGTGGCCGTCCTGCCCGGTGAGCCGGCCGCGATGCGGGAACTGGTGGCCGGGATGCGCCTGCGTGAGGACGGCTGCCCGGTGCCGTCGTCCGGCCCGCTCGCCGCTCCCGCCGCCCCAGGGCCGGACGCCGCACCGGGACCGGACATCGCTCCCGGGCCGGACGTCGCTTCCGGGCCGTACGTCGCTTCCGGGCCGGATGTCGCTTCCGGGCCGTACGTCGCTCCCGGGCCGGAGCTGGTCGGGCAGGTCCGCGGGTTGGTCGGCGAGATCCTCGGGATCGCCCCGTCCACACTCGACCCGGAGGCCGGCTTCGGCGAGTACGGCCTGGACTCCTTCGGCCTGCAGAACCTGGCCGCGGCGCTGGCCGTCCGCTACGACGTGGCCGTGCCGACCACGACGCTGTTCGCCGCCAACACCATCACGAAACTCGCCGCGCACCTCGCGGCCGAGCTACCCGCGACCCCGACCGTCGAGCCGGTCGTACCCGAGTCGGTCGTATCCGGGCCGGTCGCACCCGAGCCGGTCGTCGCACCCGCACCCGTATCCGGGACCGCCGCCTCGGCACCGGCCGACCACGAGCCGGTCGCGATCATCGGCCTCGCCGGGCGGCTGCCCGGCGCCGACGACCTGGAATCCTTCTGGCAGCACCTCGCGGCCGGCCGGGACCTGATCACCGAGACGCCCGCCGACCGGTGGGACTGGCGGGAGGTCGCCCGTCGCTTCGGCGGCACCGCCCGCTGGGGTGGCTTCCTGACCGACGTGGACCTGTTCGACCCGCTGTTCTTCCGCATCTCACCGGCCGAGGCACAGGTCATCGACCCGCAGCACCGCCTGTTCCTGGAGCAGACGTGGGCTGCGCTGGAGGACGCGGGATGTCGCCCGGACCGGCTCGCGGGTGGCCGGGTGTGCGTCTTCGCCGGGGTGCAGTTCACCGACTACGAGTCGATGGTGCTCAACGGCGAGCACGTCAACGCGCACGCCGGCACCGGACTGGCCCGCACCATGCTGGCCAACCGCATCTCGTACCTGCTCGACCTGCGGGGCCCGAGCGAGAGCATCGACACCGCCTGCTCCAGCTCGCTGGTCGCCCTGCACCGCGCCGTCCGGTCGTTGCGCGCGGGGGAGAGCGACCTGGCCATCGCCGGTGGGGTGAGCCTCGTGCTGTCCCCGCAGACCGTCGTCGCCGGCAACCAGCTCGGGGTGCTCGCGCCCGACGGCCGGTGCAAGACGCTCGACGAGCGGGCCGACGGCTACGTCAAGGGGGAGGGTGTCGGTGTCGTCGTCCTCAAGACGCTGTCCCGGGCCCTCGCCGACGGCGACCGGGTGCACGCGGTCATCCGCGGCAGCGCGGTCAACCACGGTGGCCGCGCCTCGTCACTCACCTCACCGAACCCCCTCGCACAGGCGGATCTGCTGGTCGAGGCGTACCGGGACGCGGACGTGCCGATCGAGACGGTGTCCTACGTCGAGCTGCACGGCACCGGCACCGCACTCGGTGACCCCGTCGAGATCGACGGCCTGGTCCGGGCCCACCGGACGCTTGCCGTCGGGCCCCCGGTCACCTGCGGCATCGGCACGGTCAAGAGCAACATCGGGCACCTGGAACCCGCCGCGGGCATCGCGGGCGTGATCAAGGTGGTGCTGGCGATGCGGCACCGACAGCTTCCGCCGACGCTGCATCTCTCCCGGCTCAACCCGCTGATCGAGCTGACCGGCACGCCGTTCGAGCCGGTCCGGCAGACCCGCCGGTGGGAGCCGCGCGACGCCGACGGCACCTGCGTGCCGCTGCGCGCCGGAGTCAGCTCGTTCGGCTTCGGCGGGGTCAATGCCCACGTCGTGCTGGAGGAGCCACCCACGCCCGCGCCGGCACCGCCGGACACCGGACCGGAGGTGTTCCTGCTGTCGGCACGCGACGAGGCCGCCCTGCACCGGTACGCCAGAGCGACCTGGACGTTCCTGGGGGACCAGCAGCCCGCCCTGTCGTCGCTGGCCCACACCTCGCAGGTGGGCCGGGTCCCGATGGCGGTGCGTCTGGCCTTGGTCTGCACGTCCGTGGCGCAGTTGCGGGACCTGCTCGCCGCGTTCCTGGCCGGCGACCTCGCGGCGGGCACCGTCGCCGGCGACCACGACTGGCTCACCGAGCCGGAGGGCGTCAGCTATCTGCGGCGGCTGGCCCGCGAGGGGCGGCTCGACCGGATCGCGCGGTTGTGGCAGGACGGCGCGGCCATCGACTGGGCCGCGCTGCGCACCGATCGACCTGCCCTCACCTCGATGCCGACGTACCCGTTCGCGCGGGAACGGCACTGGCTTCCCACCGGGTCCGACCCGGCGTCGGAGGATTCCCGGCGGCTGCTGGTCAAGGCGTGGGAGCCGGCGTCGCTGCCGTCCGCGTCGGCACCGGACGCACCGGTGGTCCTGGTCGGTGCCGAGACCGAGGCGCTCGCGCTGGCGGCGTTCGGGGAGACCGCGCGGGTGGTCCGGCTGGACGACACCACCGAGGAGACCGGCCTACGGGCCGCCACCGCGATCGGCCGGGCAACGGTCGTGGTGGACCTCGTCGACCTGTCCGCGGTCGCGGTGGCCGAGGTGCACGTCGACTGGGCACGCATCGTGCTGGCCCGGGAGCTGGTCGCGGCGAACCGGACCACCGGACTGGCCTACCTGCACCTGACGCGGGGGCTGGTGACCTTCGGCGTCGAGAACCCGACGCTGCGGGGAGCAGCGTTCGCCGGTCTGGTCCGGATGCTCACCGCCGAGTACCCCGCCGTGTCCGCCCGTACCGTCGACGTCGATGTCACGGACCCGGAGGTGGTGCGTGACGTGGCCGCCGCGGAGCTGGCGGCGACCGATCGGGTCACCGAGGCGTGCGTGCGCGACGGCCTCCGGTACACACCGGTGCTGCGGCCAGTGGACGCCTCTCCGGCACCGGCCCGGTGGTCGGCCACGCTGGCCGGTCAACCGGTGGTGATCACTGGCGGAACCGGTGCGCTCGGCCGGCTGCTGGCTGCGGAACTCCTCGCGCGGGGCGCGGACCGGCTGGTGCTGCTCGGGCAGTCGCCACTGCCCGCCCGGGAGACCTGGGCGGCCCTGATCGCCGCCGCGGACACCGATCCGGACCTGGCCGCCCGGCTCCGCGACCTCACCGCGCTGGAGCGCCCCGGGGTGCACCTGATGATCGAGAGCACCCCGCTGGAGCGCGTCGGGCAGGTGCTCGACCGGGTGCGGCGGCAGTGGGGTCCGATCGCCGGCCTCGTGCACTGTGCCGGGCTGGGGGTGATGACCGACCCCGCGTTCATCGGCAAGCGCACCGCCGACATGCGCGCGGTGCTGGAACCGAAGACGACAGGCCTGCAGGCGGTGCTCGACGCGTGCGCGGACGACCCGCTGCGCTTCGTGGTGCTGTACTCGTCGGTCGCCGGCCAGGTGCCCACCCTGGCGGTCGGGATGAGCGACTACGCGCTGGCCAACTCGGTGCTGGACCGGGTGGCCGAGTACCGGACCGCCACCGGCACGGGTGTTCCGGTCTTCCGGTCGGTGCAGTGGCCGAGCTGGCAGGCGGCCGGCATGCCGGAGGTGGACACCCCGACCTACCGCGCCCGAGGGCTGCTGGCGCTGGCCCCGCGGGACGGCCTGGCGCTGCTGGACGCGGCGCTGGCCGGACCCGACCCGGTCGTACTGCCGTGCGTCGTGGACGCCTCCCGGTTCGCCGCGCGTTCCCTCCTGGAGGTCACCCCGTCTGCGGCCGCGACCCCGTCCGCGCCGGCCGCCGCTGCCGTCCAGGTGCTGCCGGCGGGGCACGGGATCCGCTCCGGCGACCACGGGGTACGACGGCTCACCGAGGTCTTCGCGGCGACGTTGCGCCTGGACGCCGCGCAGATCCCGCCCGACGCCGATTTCGCCGACCTCGGCGTGGACTCCATCATGATCGCCCAACTGCTCGCCGCCCTGGAGCGCGACCTCCAGGTGGTCGTCGAGCCGTCGGTGCTGCTGGAGAACCCCACCATCGCCCAGCTGAGCACCGCCCTGACCGGCGTACCGCCGGAGGAGCCGGTGCCCACGGAGCCGCAACCGGAGCGCGGGACGCAACCGGGGCACGGGCCGCAACCGGGGCGCGGAACGCAACCGGAGCGCGGGACGCAACCGGCCCCGAGGACGCCGCAGGTGCGGGGGATCGCCGTGGTGGGCATCGCCGCACACTTCCCCGGCGCCCCCGACCACGCCACCTTCTGGCGCAACCTGGTCGGCGGGGTGGACTCGGTGACCGAGGTGCCGCCGTCCCGCTGGGACGTGGACCGCTTCTGGCACCCGGTTCAGCAGCCCGGCAGAACCGTCAGTAAGTGGGGCGGGTTCCTGGACGCCATCGAGGACTTCGACCCGGAGTTCTTCCGCCTCGACCCGGCCGGCGCCGCCCACGTCGATCCGCTGGTGCGGCAGTTCCTGGAGGCCGGAGCCGAGTGCATGGCCGACGCGGGCCTGACACCCGCCGACGTGGCCGGCCGCCGGGTGGGGGTCTTCGCCGGTGCCCGGGTGGCGAACTTCGGCGCCCACCACACGGCCGCGACCACCCATTCGATCAGCGGCATGGCGCAGAACTTCATCGCCGCGCATCTCTCGCACTACCTGGACGTGCACGGTCCGGCCATGGTCGTCGACAGCGCCTGCTCCTCCGGGCTGGTCGCGGTGCACCTCGCCGTGCAGAGCCTGCGGGCCGGCGAAACCGACACGGCACTCGCCGGCGGCGTCGAGATCCTGCTCGACGAGGTGCCGTTCGTCGGCATGAGCGGTGCCGGGGCGCTGTCACCCACCGGCCGGTGCCACACCTTCGACGAGCGCGCCGACGGCATCGTCCTCGGTGAGGGCGTGGGCGTCCTGCTGCTCAAGCGGGTCGAGGACGCGATCCGCGACGGCGACCGGGTGTACGCGGTCATCGAGGGCAGCGCCGTCAACAACGACGGCCGCACCATGGGCATCACCACACCGAACCCCCGGGCGCAGCGCGAGGTCATCGAGTCCGCGCTCGCCGTCGCCGGCGTGTCCCCGGCGCTGCTCGGCTACGTCGAGGCGCACGGCACCGGCACCATGATCGGCGATCCGATGGAGTTGAAGGCGTTGACCGAGGTATTGCGCGGCGCCACGGACGAGGTCGGGTTCTGCGGCGTGGGGAGCGTGAAGACCAACATCGGGCATACGCTCAGCGCCGCCGGGATCGCCGGCCTGATCAAGACGGTCCTGTCCGTGCACCACGGGCAGCTGCCGCCCACCCTGCACTGCGCGACGCTCAACCGGCGCTTCGAGTTCGACAGGTCACCACTGTTCCCGGTCCGCGAGCTGCGCGACTGGACCGGACGCGACGGCGTGCGCCGGGCCGGGGTCAGCTCGTTCGGCTTCGGCGGCACCAACGCCCACGTGGTGGTGCGCCAGGCGCCGCACAGCCAGGCCCGGGTGCGTGAACCGCTGGAGCCACCGCGGTACCGGCGACGCCGGTTCTGGTTCGACGGACCGGTGCCCACGTCGGCCAACGGCCACGGGAACGACCACGGCCCGGAGTCGCTCGCGCCGTTCTTCGAGATCCAGTTCTAGTGCGCGGGGGAGAAGGTCCGGTGGACTCCTTGGATGGTCTGGCCTGCATCGTCGTCATCCGCAGCAGCGATCCCGTGGTGCGCGACCACCGCATCCACGGCACCCGGATCGTGCCCGGAGTGTCCTTCCTCGACATCATCTTCCGGGTGGTGCGGGCGCGCGGCGTCGACCCGGACGGCGTCGAGCTGCGCCGAGTGTTGTTCCGCAACCCGGTCGCCGCCGGCCCGGACTTCGACACGGAACTGACGGTGCGTTTCGCCCGCGGCGACGGTCACTTCCGGGTGTCGGTCACCGGGACGCGTCGCCCCCACGGGGACAGCGAACCGGTGCTGGACTGTCAGCTGCACCTGGGCCTGCCGTTCCCGCGACGGCGGCGGGACCTGCCCGCACTGCGGGCCACGGCGCGGCAGACCGTCGACATGACCGAGCTGTACGCCACGGCCCGCGCCACCGGCATCGAACACGGCGAGTTCATGCGCGCCCTCGGCACCCTGTACGTCGGACCGGACGAACTGCTCGCCGAACTGTCGCTGAGCCCACCGGCCGCCGGCTACGCCGGGTACTTCCACCTGCACCCCGCCGCGCTCGACTCCTCGACCCTGCTGCCCACCCGGTTCGCCACCGCCCCGCCGGGTGCCGAGGCACGCCCGTACGTGCCGATGCTGATCGAATCGGTCCGGGCCAGGGGCCCGCTGGGCGCCCGGACCCTGGTGCACGCCACCCCGCCGCGTCCGGCCGGCCCGGATGGGGACCTCACCACCTGCGACCTGGAGTTCCATGCCGAGGACGGGACCGTTGTGGCATGGTTGCACGGGCTGACGTCCAAGCGGATCCGCGACACGGCGGCCATCACCCGTCTCGACGCGCGCCCTCCGGCCGTACCGGACACCGGGCGGATCGTCCGGGAGCTGATCGAGGCGAGGCTCGGTCGCCCGGACTTCGACGAGACGGCCGGGTTCTACGAGCTCGGCATGGACTCCTCGGCGTTGCTGGGCATCGCGGCCGACCTGGAGCAGACGTTCGGTGTCGACTTCTCCCCGACCCTGCTGTTCGAACACAACACGTTCGCTCTGCTGGCCGACCATCTGCGGGGGTTCGCGGCGGTGTCCGCGCCGCCCACGGCACCGGCCGCCGAGATCCCGGTCCCGGCCGAGACGGTGTGGTTCGAGTCGGTCTGGCGTCCGGCTCCGCTGCCGCCCGGACCGCCTCCGGCCCGGGTGGTCACCATCGGGGCGCACACCCGGGCCCGGTGGCCGGACGCGATCGGACCCACCTCCGCCACCGGGGTGGTGTGGCAGCCCGTCGACCCGTCGGACCTCACCGGTGAGGCGGTCGCCCTGACCGAGTTCCTCAGGGCCGCGTCCGACGCCGGCCGGGACGCCCTGCGGCTGGTCTGCCACGTCGAGGACGACGACGCGCCCGTAGCGGCGGTCACCGGCCTGTTCCGGACCCTGCTGCGGGAGAGGCCGGGCACCCGGGCCGCGGTGGTCCGTTCGCCGCACCGGTCCGACGCGCTGGCCGAACTCGCGGCCGGACTGCCCGACGTGGAGGTGCGGTACGTCGACGCCACGCGGCAGGTCCGCGTCGTCTGCACGATGCCGGAGCCGCAGGGCGGCGGCTCGCTGCGCCAGCACGGCGTCTACCTGATCACCGGAGGTCTCGGCGGGGTGGGCCTCGCCCTGGCCCGGCACCTGGCCCGGTCGGTCCGGGCGCGGCTCGTGCTCGGCGGACGCACGGGTGCGGACCCGTCCGTGGTCGGCGAGCTGACCGCTCTCGGCGCCGAGGTGCTCACCGTCGTGATGGATGTGACCAGGGCGGATGATGTGCACCGGGCGGTGCGCGCCGCCGTCGACCGCTTCGGTGCCCTGCACGGGGTCGTGCACGCCGCCGGGGTGCTGCGCGACGGGCTCCTGACGGGCAAACGGGCCGAGGACGTCCGTGCGGTGCTCGCCCCGAAGGTCGACGGCGCGCGTCACGTCGAGGCGGCCACCCGGCACCTCACCCTGGACTTCCTGGTGCTGTGTTCCTCCACCGCCGGCACCTGGGGCAATCCCGGTCAGGCCGACTACGCGTGCGCGAACGCCTTCCTGGACCTGTTCGCCGGCAGTCGCCGCGACATCGTGTCGGTGGGGTGGCCGGCCTGGGCGGAGGGCGGCATGCCGGTCGACGCCGCCGGGCTGCGCCGGATGGGGCTGCGGGCGATGGACGCCCCGCTCGCGGTCGACGTGCTGCTACGGGCGGTGGGCAGCGGCCGCTCCCACGTCGTGGTCCTGACCGGGGACGCGACCCGGATAGCCGCCGCGTTCACGCCGCACGATGCCACGGCCGACACCCCGGCAGCGGTGACGGCCGGACCGGCCCCCGACGGCGACGACGCGGCCCCCGACGGCGACGACGCGGCCCCCGACGGCGACGACGCGGTGGCCGTCGTGGGGATCAGCGGCCGCTACCCGATGGCCCGCGACCTGGACGAGTTCTGGGTGAACCTGCGCGACGGCCGCGACTGCGTCACGACGGTGCCCGCGGACCGGTGGGACCACTCGGCGATCTACTCCGAGGACCGGCGGACGCCCGGCAGGTCGTACGGCAAGTGGGGCGGATTCCTCGATGGCGTCGACGAGTTCGACGCCGGGTTCTTCCACGTCTCGCCGAAGGAGGCGGCCGTGCTCGACCCGCAGGAGCGGCTGTTCCTGCAGGAGTCGTGGCACGCGTTCGAGGAGGCCGGTCATGCGCCGTCGGCCTGGCGCGGCCGGTCCGTGGGCGTGTTCGCCGGTGTGATGTACAACCAGTACCAGCTGTACGGCGTCGACGCGGCGCCCGAACCGGTGCCCTCGTCGTTCAGCGCGTCGATCGCCAACCGGGTGTCGTACTTCCTGGACCTGCGCGGCCCCAGCATCGCCCTGGACAGCATGTGCTCGTCCTCACTCACCACGTTGCACCTGGCCGTCGAAGCCATCCGCCGGGGGGAGTGCGAGGCGGCCCTGGCCGGCGGCGTCAACCTGGCCGTGCACCCGAACAAGTACCTGTTGCTGAGCCAGTCCTCCTTCCTGTCCAGCGACGGGCGTTGCCGCGCCTTCGGCGAGGACGGGGACGGCTACGTGCCCGGCGAAGGGGTCGGCGTGGTGCTGCTGCGCCCGCTGCGGGACGCGGTGCGCGACGGTGACCACGTGCACGCGGTCATCCGGGGGACCGCGGTGAACCACGGCGGCCGTACCGCCGGCTTCTCCGTGCCGAACCCGGCGTCCCAGGCGGCCCTGATCGCCGCCTCGATCCGACACGCCGCGGTGGACCCCGACGACCTGGGCTACCTGGAGGCGCACGGCACCGGCACCAGCCTCGGCGACCCGATCGAGGTGGCCGCGCTGGAGCAGGCGTTCGACCGGATCGGGGCCGGCCGTGGACCATGGCCGCTCGGATCGGTCAAGTCGAACATCGGGCATCTGGAGTCGGCCGCCGGCATCGCGGCGCTCACCAAGGTCGTGCTCCAGTTGCGCCACCGGGAACTGGTGCCCTCGCTGCACGCCGACCCGCCGAGCAGCGCGGTGCGGTGGGAGACCTCCCGGTTCCGGGTGCAGCGCGAGCGGGCGCCCTGGCCGGGCCGTGCGCACGGGCACCGGGCCGCAGCGATCAGCTCGTTCGGTGCGGGCGGGGCCAACGCGCACGTCGTCCTCGCCGAGTGGCCCGCACCGCCTGCCGTACCGGAACCGGCTGCGCCGCGCCTGTTCGTGGTGTCCGCCCGGGACACCGTCCGCCTCGACGAGACCGTCGGCCGGCTCGTGCACCACCTGGAGAACACCGGTGGGGACGTGGCCGCGACGGTGAGCGCGTTGCTGGCCCGGGCCGGTGCACCGACGGCGCTACCGGACGAGCCGTTCGTGGAGTTGGGACTGGACTTTCCGCGACTGACCGATCTCGCCCACCGTGTCGAGCAGGTGTTCGGGACCTGCCCGGCGATCGACGGGGAGACCACCGCCGCCGGCCTCACGGCCGCCCTGGCCACGGCAACCGTCGCCGTGGATCCGGGCGCGCTGGCGTACACGTTGTGGGCCGGGCGCGAGCACTTCGACGAGCGGCTCGCCGTCGTGGCCACGACCACCGCCGAACTCGTGGCGGCGCTGCGTACCGGTGACGGCTGTCATCGGGGTCGCCGGCGGGGGGCGGCCGGTACGGCGGCGGGGGACGACCTGGCGGCACTCGCCGCCGCGTGGGTGACCGGGGCCGAGATCACCCCGCCGCTGCCCGCCCGCCCACGCCGGCTTTCCCTGCCCGGCTACCCGTTCGCCCGGGACCGGCACTGGGTCGCCACCGGCGGCGGTCCGGGCCGGTCCCGGCCCGCCCCGCTGGAGCTGCCCGACCTGGTGGAGCTGCCCGACGGTCACGTCCTGCTGGCCAGGGTCTCCCAGGACGATCACGCCTGGCTGGTCGACCACACCGTCGACGGGACCACGCTGGTCCCCGGCACGTTCTTCGTCGACCTGGCCCTGCGGGCCGGCGACCGGCTCGGCCGGCCGGTGGTCGCCGAGTTGGTGCTCGAGACGCCGCTGCCGTTCGGCGACACCGACGTGCGGCTCACCGTGGCCCTGCCCGACGACGACGGGCGGCGCGCCTTCGAGGTTCACGCCCGTGCCGTCGGGGAGCCGACCTGGATCCGGCATGCGACAGGCGTGCTCGCCCCCGTCGACACCGCCGCGACCGAGCCGCCACCGCTGCCCGGCGACGCCGAGGAGGTCGACCTCGGCGGCTTCTACGACCGGCTGCCCGGCTACGGTCCCGCCTTCCGGGGCCTGCTGCGCGCCTGGCGGGCCGGCGACGCGGTGTACGCGGACGTCTGCGTGCCCGGCGGCGACGCCGGCCCGTACGCCCTGCACCCGGTCCTGCTCGACGCCGCGCTGCACACGGTGGCCCTGGGCGGATTCGTCCCCGACGAGCGGGCGTACCTGCCGTTCGCCTGGTCCTCGGTCAGGGTCGCCACGACCGGGGCGGTCATCGCGCGCGCCTGCGTCACCCCGGTCCGGGCGGGCACCGTCGCGGTGCGGCTCACCGACGCCACCGGCGGGCTCCTCGCCTCGGTGGACGCGGTGACCCTGCGGCCGTCCGGGGCCCCGGACAGCCCGCTGTACCGCGTCGACTGGGTGCCCCTCGATGATCTTCCGCCTGCCGGCCCGCCCGGCCGGTGTGCCGTCGTGGGCCCCGACCGCCCCGGCGTCGGCGCGTCGCTCACCGCGGCCGGTGTGACAGTGACCCGCGCCGACACCCTGGCGCAACTGTCCGAGGTCCCCGAGGTGGTGATCGCGCCCGTCGCCGGGGCCGGATCGTCGGCGGACGCCGCGCTCGTGGTGACCCGGGAGGTGCTCGCCCAGGCACGGCACTGGCTCGAACACGACCGGTTCGGTGCCGCGCGGCTGGTCTTCGTCGCCACCGACCCGGACCCGACGACGGCCGCCGCGTGGGGACTGCTGCGTTCGGCGCAGTCGGAGCATCCGGGCCGGTTCAGCCTCGTCGAGCTCGACGGGGCGGGTACCCCGGACGCCCTGCTGCGGGCGCTGGCCACGGACGAGCCGCAACTCGCGGTCGGGGACGGTCGGGTACTGACGCCCCGGCTGGTCCGCGTCCCCGTGACCGGGCCGGTGCCACCGCGCGAGCGGGGCACGCTGCTCGTCACCGGCGGCAGCGGTGGCCTCGCCGTCCCCGTGGTGCGTCACCTGGTCGCCCGGCACGGGGTCACCGACGTGCTGCTGGTCAGCCGCGGTGGCCTGGTCCCCGCCGGACTCTCCGGCCTGGACGCCCGCGTCGAGGCCGCCGCCTGCGACGTCGGCGACCGCGCGGCGCTGACCGCGCTGCTGGCCGGTCGCACGGTCAGCACGGTGGTGCACGCCGCCGGGGTGCTCGACGACGGCGTGGTGACCGCGCTGGACGCCACCCGACTGGAGAACGTGTGGCGGGCCAAGGCCACCGGCGCCGACCGGCTGACCGAGCTGCTGCCGGACGCCGAGACGGTGTTCTTCTCCTCGGTGGCAGGTGTGCTCGGCGGACCCGGCCAGGGCAACTACGCGGCAGCCAACGCGTACCTCGACGCGCTGGCCCGGCACCGGGTCGCTGAGGGCGGACGGGTGGTCTCGGTGGCCTGGGGCCCCTGGGACCTCGACGACGGCATGACCGCCGATCGGGACCGGCTCGCCCGCGCGGGCCTCGACCGGCTGACGGTCGACGCCGGACTGCACCTGCTGGACACCGCCCTGGCCGGCACGCAACCGGACGTGGTCGCGCTGCGGCTGCACACCCGGGCCTCAGCGGTCGTACCCCCGATGTTGCGTGGCCTGCTGACCGACGCGCCGGCAGGTACGGTCGATCCCGGTCTGCGCGGGCCGGGCCTGGCCGAACTGAGCCCGGCCGTGCGACGGGCCCGCCTCGCCGGCCTGGTCCGCGGTGAGGCCGCCGCCGTGCTCGGGTACGCCGGAGCCGGCGCGGTCGATCCGGAACGCTCCTTCCAGGAACTCGGATTCGACTCGTTGAGCTCGGTGGAGTTCCGCAACCGCCTCGGCGCGGCGCTCGGACTGGCCCTGGAGGCCACCCTCGTCTTCGACCACCCCACCCCCGGTGACCTGGTGGAGCACCTCGCCGGCCGCTTCGGCGACGCCACCGGGGCCGATGAACTGCCGACCCTCTTCGCCGACTTCGACCGCGTCGCCGTCGGCCTGACCGGGGCGGCGGCCACCGACGACGTGTCCCGTACCCGGGTGGTACAGCGGGTACGGGACCTGCTCACCGCCCTCACCCCTGCCCCCGGCGCCGCCCCGCTGGACGTGTTCGCCGCCGCGACGGACGACGAGGTGTTCGCCATGATCGACGCCGAGCTCGGCAGCCCCGTTGCGGGTCAGGAGGACCGATGACCACCGAGGACAAGCTCCGGGACTACCTGCGCCGCGTCACCGCGGAACTGCAGGTCACCCGCCAGCGGCTGCGCGCGGCGGAGAACAGGACCGCCGAGCCGGTCGCCATCGTCGGCATGGCCTGCCACTACCCCGGCGGTGTCGACTCACCGGAGGACCTGTGGTCCATGGTCGCCGAGGGCCGCGACGGCATCACCGGGTTCCCCCGCGACCGTGGCTGGGACGTGGACGCCCTCTACCACCCCGACCCCGACCACCCGGGCACCTCCACGGTCCGCGACGGCGGATTCCTGCACGACGCCGCGGCCTTCGACGCCGCCTTCTTCGGAATCTCCCCGAAGGAGGCGGCCTACACCGATCCCCAGCAGCGGCTGATCCTGCAGACCTCGTGGGAGGCGGTGGAACGGGCCGGCATCGACCCGGTGACGCTGCGCGACACCCGTACCGGGGTGTACGTCGGGGCCATGCACCACGACTACCACGGCGCCCAGGGCGGCGGCAGCGTCGTGTCGGGGCGGGTCGCCTACCAGCTCGGCCTGCGCGGGCCGGCCGTCACCGTGGACACCGCATGCTCGTCGTCGCTTGTCGCACTGCACCAGGCGGTCCGGGCCCTGCAACGCGGCGAATGCGACATGGCGCTGGTCGGCGGCGTAACCGTGATGGCCACGCCTGACGCGTTCGTCGAGTTCAGCCGGCAGCGCGGGCTCGCCCCGGACGGGCGGTGCAAGCCGTTCGCGGCGGCGGCCGACGGCACCGCCTGGTCCGAGGGCGTCGGCGTGCTGGTGCTGGAACGGCACTCCGCGGCGAGGGCGGCCCGCCGGTGGATCCACGCGACGATCCGTGGCCTCGCCGTCAACTCGGACGGGGCCAGCAACGGACTGACCGCCCCGAACGGCCCCGCCCAGCGCCGGGTGATCCAGGAAGCCCTGGTCGACGCCGGTCTCACCCCGGCCCAGGTGGCGGTCGTCGAGGCGCACGGCACCGGCACCCCGCTGGGCGACCCGGTCGAGGCGCAGGCGGTGCTCGCCGTCTACGGCCGGGAACGCCCCGTCCCCCTGCGGCTGGGCTCGATCAAGTCCAACCTCGGGCACACCCAGGCTGCGGCCGGCGTCGCCGGGATCATCAAGATGGTCATGGCCATGCGGCACGGGGTGCTGCCGCGCACGCTGCACCTGGACCGACCCACGCCGTACGTGGACTGGTCGGCCGGTGCCGTCGAGCTGCTGACCGAGCCGGTCCCGTGGCCGGCCGGCGACGAACCGCGCCGCGCGGCCGTCTCGTCCTTCGGTGTCAGCGGCACCAACGCGCACGTCATCCTTGAGGAGCCCCCGGCTGCCGCCCCGGCACCGGTGGCCGATCCCGGTGCGCGATGGCCCTACGCCTGGGCCGTGTCCGGCTGCACCCCGGCGGGTCTGCGCGCCCAGGCCGCGGGACTGGCCGCTCATCTGGGTACCCGACCCGACCTGGACCCCTGGGACGTCGCGTCGTCGCTGGTCACCACGCGGGCGGGACGGGAACACCGGGCCGTGGTGTGCGGTGCCGACCGCGACGAACTGCTCGCCGGTCTCGCCGCCGTCGCCGCAGGACGGCCGTCGCCGGACGTGGTGGAGGGCGTCACCGGGGCACCCGGTCCGGTGGCGTTCCTCTTCCCCGGTCAGGGATCGCAGTGGCGGCAGATGGCGGTGCGACTGCTGGCGGGCAACACGGTCTTCCGCAGGCAGATCGCCGAGTGCGAGGCCGCTCTCGCGCCGTACGTCGACTTCGACCTGACCGCCGTGCTGCGCGGCGAGCAGGACTACGACCGGGTCGACATCGTGCAGCCGGTGCTGTTCGCGATGATGGTGGCGCTGGCCGAGGTGTGGCGTTCGGTGGGCGTGACACCGGCCGCGGTCGCCGGCCACAGCCAGGGTGAGATCGCCGCCGCATACGTCGCCGGGGCACTGACCCTGCCGGACGCCGCCCGGGTGGTGGCACTGCGCAGCCGGGCACTGACGGAGCTGTCCGGTCTCGGCGGCATGATGTCGGTGGCGTTGTCCGCCGGGCAGATGCGCGAGCGCCTGCGCGCCTGGACCGGGCGGCTGTCGCTGGCCGCGGTCAACGGCACTTCCTCGGTCGTGGTCTCCGGTGACGGTGACGCGCTCGACGAACTGCTCGCCGAGCTGGAGGCCGAGGACGTGCGGGCCCGCCGGGTGGACGTGGACTACGCCTCCCACAGCGCGCACGTGGAACGGGTGAGGGACAAGGTCCGCGACGCCCTGGCCCCGGTGACCCCGACCCGGCCCGTCGTGCCCTTCTTCTCCAGCGTCGAGGGCCGGTGGATCGACGACGACCCGCTCGACGCCGACTACTGGTACCGCAACCTGCGCGAGCCGGTCCGCTTCGACGAGGCGGTCACCGCGCTCGCCCGCCACGGCTGCACCACCCTGCTGGAGGTCAGCCCGCACCCGGTGGTGTCGACCGGTGCCCAGGAGACGGTGGACGCGCTCGACGCCGACGTCGCCGTCCTGCACACGTTGCGGCGCGACGAGGGCGGACCGGAGCAGATGGTCCGGGCGTTGGCCCAGCTGCACGTGCAGGGCGTCCGGCCGGACTGGTCGGTGGTGTGGCCCGGCACCCGGGCGGTCGAGCTGCCCACCACCGCCTTCGTGACCGAGCGGTACTGGCTGCCGGCCGGCGGCGCAGACCCGGGCGCGCTCGGCCTGGACGCCGTCGAGCATCCCGTCCTGCGGGCCGCCGTGTCCGGTGCCGACCGGATCGTGCTCACCGGCCGGCTGTCGGTTGCCACCCATCCGTGGCTGGCCGACCACACCGTCCAGGGCCGTGTCGTGCTCCCCGGCGCGGCCGTGGTGGACATGGTGTCCCGGGCCGGCGACGAGGCCGGTTGCCCGGTGATCGCGCAACTGACCCTGCTCGTTCCCGTCGTGGTGCCCGAGGACGCCGAGGTCCGGCTCCGGATCGAGACCGGTGAACCCGGTGCGGACGGCGCGCGGGAGCTGACCGTGTACGGTCGGGTCGGCACCGGCGGCTGGACGCTGCACGCCACCGCCGTGCTCACCGCGGGCGGTGAGCTGCCGCCGCCGACGGCGACGGCCTGGCCCCCGGCGGACGCCGAGCAGCTCGACGTGGAGCACCTCTACGACCGGTTGGCCAGTGCCGGGCTCCGGTACGGGCCGCTGTTCCGGGGCGTCCGGGCGCTGTGGCGCGACCACGCGCACCTGTACGCCGAGGTCGCCCTGCCCGGCGTCGAGCCGGGTGGATTCGGCATCCATCCCGCCCTGCTGGACGCCTGCCTGCACCCGGTGGCGCTCGGGGACTTCGGGGCCGGGACGCAGGATGGGCCCGCGCTGCCGTTCGAGTGGACCGGGATCCGGGTGCACGCGACAGGTGCCGACACCGTCCGCGCCACCCTCACGGGCACCGGGGACGGTGCCGTGCGTATCGAGCTGACCGACCCGTCGGGGACACCCGTCGCGTCGGTACGGTCCCTACTGCTCAGCCCGCTTCCGGACGGCGCGCTCGGCCGGACCGATCACGGCGACCTGCTGCTTCCGCAGTGGACACCCCGCCCGCTGCCGGACGGATCCGCCGTCGGGTACACGGTCCGTGATCCCGCCCTGGCGCGGCTGCTGCGCGTTACGCCGAGTGACGAGGCTGCCCGGTTCGTGCTCGTGCCTGCCCCGACCGGCCCACCCGCCGAAGCCGCCGAGCGGGCTCTCGCCGTGGTGCAGGAGTGGCTCGCCGACGAGCGCGGGGCCACCTCCACCCTCGTCATGGTCACCCGGCGGGTGCTCGACGATCCCGGCGAGGCCGCGGCGGCGGCGCTGGTGCGCTGCGCGCAGCTGGAGCATCCGGACCGCCTGGCGGTGCTCGATCTCGCCGACGGCGACGACGCCACCATCGCGGCGGTGCCGGCCGCGCTGGCTGCGGACGAGCCGCAACTGGGCCTCGCTGCCGGCGCCGCGCGGGAGTTACGACTGGTCCGGGTGTCACCGACGGGTGAACCCCCCGGTGACCTGGGCACCGTCCTGGTGACCGGTGCCTCGGGCACGCTCGGCGGCATCGTCGCCCGGCACCTGGTGCACGAGCGCGGCGTCCGTGACCTGGTGCTGGCGAGCCGACGCGGCCCCCAGGCGCCGCAGGCGGCCGCCCTCGCCGCGGAGCTGAGCGCGGGCGGTGCCCGGGTCGCGGTGGTCGCCTGCGACGTCGCGGACCGGGCGGAGCTGACAGCACTGCTCGGCACGACCGCCGTCACCACGGTGGTGCATGCCGCCGGTCTGCTTGACGACGGCCTGGTGACGGACCTGACGCCGGAACGGCTCGCCCGGGTGCTACGTCCGAAGGTCGACGCGGCCTGGCTCCTGCACGAACTGCTTCCGCAGGCCCGGCTGATCCTGTTCTCCTCCGCGGTGGGCGTGTTCGGCGGGCTCGGCCAGGCCAACTACGGTGCGGCCAACGCCGCCCTGGACGCGCTGGCCCGGGTCCGCCGGGCCGCCGGGCTCCCCGGCGTCTCGGTGGCCTGGGGCATGTGGGCCGACGAGAGTGCGATGACCGGTCAGGCCGACATGTCGCGGTTCCGTCGCTCGGGGTTCCTGCCGCTGCCCCGCGAAGCCGCGCTGGCGGCGTTGGACGCCGCCCTCACCGCCGCCGTGCCGGTGCTCGTTGCGGTCCGACTCGACCTGCCCGCACTGCGGGCCACCGGCGACGCCGTGCCGCCGGTGCTGCGGGACCTCGCCGGGGTGCCGGTGCGGCGGTTGGCCGCACGTGGCGGTGCCGTCGCCTCCGAGCTGGCGGGCCGACTCGCTGGCAGGGCCCCGGCCGACCGGCACCGGATGCTGCTCGACCTCGTGCTCGCGCACGCCGCCGCCGTGCTGGGGCACGCCTCCCCCGACGCGATCGACCCGGACGGGGCGTTCAAGGCGGTGGGGTTGGGCTCGCTCAGCGCGGTCCAACTGCGCAACCGGCTCGCCGGCGCGACCGGGCTGCGGCTGCCCGCCACGCTCGCGTTCGACCATCCCAACCCGGCCGCGCTGGCCCGGCACCTCGACGAACGCCTGGCCGGCGCGGATCAACCGGTCACCGTCGGGACCGTCGCCGCCGCCGGGACCGGGGACGATCCGGTGGTGCTGGTCGGCGTCGGCTGCCGGTTGCCCGGCGGCGTCCGTGGCCCGGAAGACCTGTGGGACCTGCTGGTCACCGGACGGGATGCGATCGTGCCGTTCCCCGACGATCGCGGCTGGCCGCTCACCGACCTGCACGATCCGGACCCGGACGCTCCCGGCACCTCGTACGCCCGGTCGGGTGGTTTCCTGCCGGGTGTCGGCGAGTTCGACGCCGCCTTCTTCGGGGTGTCGCCACGGGAGGCCGTGGCGATGGATCCCCAGCAGCGGCTGCTGTTGGAGACCGTCTGGGAGACCTGCGAGGACGCCGGCATCGACCCGGGCGTCCTGCGCGGCAGCCGAACCGGCGTGTTCATGGGCGCCATGTACCAGGACTACGGACGGTTGCTGGAGGGCGGCTCCGCTGAGGGGTTCCTCGCCCCGGGCGTCGGTGGGGGCGTGCTGTCCGGACGGATCGCGTACACCTTCGGGTTGGAGGGCCCGGCGGTCACCGTGGACACCGCCTGCTCGTCGTCGCTGGTGGCGTTGCACCTGGCCGCGCAGGCGATCCGGGCGGGGGAGTGTGACCTCGCGTTCGCCGGCGGGGTGACCGTGCTGGCCACGCCCGCGGTGTTCGTGGAGTTCAGCCGCCAGCGCGGGCTCGCCGCGGACGGCCGGTGCAAGCCGTTCGCCGCGGCCGCCGACGGGACCGGCCTGGGCGAGGGCGTCGGTGTGGTCCTGGTCGAGCGGCTGTCGCGGGCCCGCGAGCAGGGCCACCGGGTGCTGGCGGTGCTGCGCGGTAGCGCGGTCAACTCCGACGGGGCGAGCAACGGGCTCACCGCGCCGAACGGGCCGGCCCAGGAGCGGGTGATCCGGGCGGCGCTGAACGCCGCCGGGCTGCGCCCGTGCGACGTCGGCGCGGTGGAGGCGCACGGCACGGGCACGGCACTCGGCGATCCGATCGAGGCGCAGGCGGTGCTCGCGGTGTACGGCGCCGAGCGCCCCCGGCCGCTGTGGCTCGGCTCGATCAAGTCCAACCTCGGACACACCCAGGCGGCAGCCGGTGTGGCCGGGGTGATCAAGGCGGTGTTGGCGCTGCGGCACGGCCTGCTGCCGCGCAGCCTGCACGTCGACGAGCCGTCCCGGCACGTGGACTGGTCAGCCGGGAACGTGGCGCTGCTGACTGCGGCGCAGCCCTGGCCGCGTCACGAGGTGCCGCGACGCATGGGCGTGTCGTCGTTCGGCATCAGCGGCACCAACGCCCACGTGGTGATCGAGGAGGCACCGCCGGAGCCGGAGCCGGACGGGGAACGGCCGGTCCTCGACGGGGTGCCGTGGCTGCTGTCGGCGCGGTCCGAGGGTGCGCTGCGGGAACAGGCGGCCCGGCTGGCGGCCACCGCCACGGATCCGGCGTCGGTGGCGTACTCACTGGCCACCACCCGTGCCACCCACCGGCATCGGGCGATGGTCACCGGCGGGGACGAGACGCGGCTGCGAGCCGGGCTGGCCGTGCTCGCCTCGGGGCGGACCGGCCGGGGCGTGCTGCGGGCCACCGCCACGCGGCAGCGGCTGGTCCTGGTGTTCACCGGCCAGGGCAGCCAACTGCGGGGGATGGGCCGCGGGCTGTACGAGACGTTCCCCGAGTACGCCCGCGCCTTCGACGAGGTGAGCGCACACTTCACGCTGGACACGCCGCTGCACGAGGTGGTGTTCGGCGACGGTGACCTGATCGACCGCACGGAGTACACGCAGCCCGCCCTGTTCGCCCTCCAGGTGGCCCAGTTCCGCCTCGTCACCTCGTGGGGGCTGCGACCCGACCTGCTGATCGGCCACTCGATCGGTGAACTGTCCGCGGCGTACGTGGCGGGCATGCTCGCGCTCGGTGACGCCGCCACGCTGGTCACGACCCGGGGGCGGGCCCTGGCCGGCCTGCCGGCCGGCGGCGCGATGGTGTCCGTCCGCGCCGCCGAGGCGCAGGTCCTGCCGCTGCTGGCCGGGTACGGGGACCGGGTGTCGATCGCCGCGGTCAACGGCCCGGACGCGGTCGTGCTCTCCGGGGACGAGGACGCGGTGCTGGAGGTCGCCGGGACGCTGTCCGACCGTGGACACCGCCACCGGCGTCTCCGGGTCGCGGTCGCGTTCCACTCGGCCCGGGTGGAACCGGCGCTCGCCGGGTTCCGGGCGGTCGCCGAGACACTCGGATTCCAGCAGCCCCGGATTCCGATCGTCTCCACGGTACGGACCGAGGAGAAGCTGATCTCGCCGGCCTACTGGGTGGACCAGCTTCGCGGCGCCGTGCGCTTCGTCGACGCGGTGCACGAGGCGCAGCGGGCGGGTGGCACCGCGTTCCTGGAACTGGGACCGGACACGGTGCTGGCTCCGGCCGTCCACGCCTGTCTGCCGGAGGCGACGGTGTCCTCGGTCGCGCTGGCCCGACGGGACCGGCCAGCGGTCCACGCCGCCCTCGCGGCCGTCGGCACCCTCCACACGCAGGGCCTCCACGTCGACTGGCCGGCCGTGTACGCGGGCCGTGAGCCCCGGCGCTGCCCGCTGCCGCGGTACCCGTTCCAGGCGCGCCGGTTCTGGCCCGAGCCGATGCCGACGTCCGTCCCGGTCACCGTGCGCCGCCCCGGCGCGGATGCCCTCTGGGCTGCGCTCGGGTCCGGGGATCCGCAGGTCGCCCTCGGCCTGCTGGGCCTGCGTGGCGACGAGACACCGCAGCAGGTTCTCGCGGCCGTGGCCCGGTTGCGGCCCGATGCGGTCCGGCGGCCGCTGCGGTGGCGGCTGGTGCCGGACGTCGCACCGCCGGTGCTGGACGGGACCGTCGCACTGGTGCCACCGCCCGGCGGTGACCCGGACCTGACCGATGCCCTCGCCGGCGCGCTGGCCCGACACGGCGCCCGGGTGACGGTCGACGTCACCGGGCGGCCGGATCTGGTGATCGCCCTGCCCGGCGCCGAGCCGGTCGCGGTGCCCGGGGTGCCGTCGTGGGCGCTCACCCGGGACGCCTCGCTCCCGGTCGCCGACCATGTCGTCGACCTTCCACCGGAGGTGGACGCCCTGGCCAGGGGCCGGCTGTGCGCGGTCATCGCGCAGCGGTACCCGGTGACCCGGATCCGGCCCGAGGGGGTGTTCGTCGGCGAGTACGCCGACGACGAACCGACCGGGCCGGCGGTCGCGGTGGAGCCGTCCGTCGGCTGCGTGCCGTCCGGCTCCGTACCGGCCGCCGTCGCGCCGGAGGATCCCGCTCCGTCCGGCGAGCTGCGGGCGGCATTGACGCGGTTGCCCCGTGACCGGTGGAACGCCGAGGTCCTGGCGGGGGTGCGGAAACTGACGGCGGCCGTACTCGGGCACGACTCCGCCTCCGAGATCGACGCCGGTGACGAGTTCTTCGACCTGGGGCTGTCGTCGGTCACCGCGCTGGAACTGCGCGACCACCTGGTCGCGTTGACCGGTCTGGAATGGGCGGCGGACGTGCTCTACGAATGCCACACACCGCAGGTGCTCGCCGATGTGGTGGTCGCTCGACTGAGTGAGGAAAAATAGCCGCTGGTTGATACCGAAATCAACTTTTCCAGCGTGGTCCAAGGGATCCTCGCCTGCTGAAACGCGCCCAAGTATCGCTTGTCCAATGACTTCTGCATTCGGGTAGACAGCGTGAGGGAAAGTGGAATAGTCTCGCCGGAAAGCAGCCTCCGTCGATGCGTCAACAAATAATTAGGTATTGACTTTAGTTGATCAGGAGAACTGTCAGATGCCAAGCCCTGCCGTGTGGAACGTGGTGCTCGACGCAGCACCGGACGCCGACGTCGTGCTGGCCACCGACTTCCCGGTGACGGGCCGCAACGAAGGCGGGTTCGCCGACCTGACGCCGCACCTGGGCCTGGACTGCGCCCTGTGGCAGACCGTCGCCCCCGTCCGCGTCCCCACCTCCGGTGTCGACCAGGACGAGTACCTAGCCCCCTGGCTGACCGAGGTCACCCGCAGTGGGCGCACCGTCCGGGCGATCCTGGGCTACTGCGCCGGATCGGTCTTCGCCGGCGTCCTGGCCGAGCGGATCGCCGCCCGGCAACCCACCGCGCCGCAGGTGGTGGTCTTCGATCCCGAGCTGGTCGACGTGCCCACCGTCCACCTGCAGTTCGGCCGGGTCGTCGGCAACATGACGGCGGTGTTGACCCCGGCGGAGGTCAGCGAACTGGCCGACGCGGCGCAGCGGCTGGCGGCACGCCCCGGGAGCACACCTGCCGAGTTCGCCGCCGAACTGTACGCGGTCTTCGAGCCGGTCGGCTCCACGGCGCTACGCCGCGCCGGCCTCGACGAGGACTACGCCGCCGAGCTGGTGGCACTGGTCGGATCGTTCATGACCTATCTCGGCGTCGCCGCGGGGCTGGATCCCCGTCCCGGCTGGTCCCGTGCCACCGTCATCACCTCGGCGACCCCGACCAGCGGGCTCAACCGGATGCGCGCCACCGCCGGGGCGGCCCCCATCGGGATCGCCGACGAGGTCCGGTTCGCGGTGGAACACCGCGACCTGCTGCGCACCCCGGAGGTCGCCGCGACAGTGGCCGGCCTCCTGGCCGCCGGATCGCGGGCCGGCCGGTGAGGGCCGTAGCCCCGGACCCACCCGTCCGCGCCTCCCGCAAGGAGACCGCCCTCTGGCTGCTCGACGATCTCGTGCCCGGCAGCGGCGCGAACAACCTGTCGTTGGCCTTCCGCGTCGTCGGCCGTCTCGACCCGGCTGCCCTGACGGCCGCGCTGGACCTCCTACCCCGCCGGTACGAGGCGCTGCGCACGGTCTTCCACCGCACCGACGCCGCTCTGACCAGGACGGTCCTGCCCAGCCTCAGGATCACACCGGAGCGGGTCAGCCGGCCCGCCGACGAGCGCGGCACACTGACCGCCTTCGTGGCCCGCCCGTTCCACGCCGACGGCAGCCCGCTCCTGCGCGCCCTGCTGCTGCACGGCCCCGAGGACGACGTCCTGTGCCTTGCCCTGCACCACGCCGTCGCCGACGTGACGTCCACCGCCATCCTGCGGGCACAGCTCGTCGAGTTCTACGAGGCGGTGCTGGCCGGCCGGGACCCCGACCCCGGCGAGGTGCCCGTCTGGCACGAGCCCGCGCCGTCCGAGCAGAGCGAGAAGTTCTGGCGCGACACCATGAGCGGTTTCCGCTCGTCCGGTCTGGAACTGGGGTGCGAGAAGCCGGCACCGTCGACCACCACGCTCCAGGGTGACGAGGTCACCCACACCCTGTCGCCCGAGGCGCACGCGGTGGTCCGGCGGTTGCAACGCGAGCTGCGCGCCCCCGAGTCGGTCGTCCTGCTCACCGCGTACGCGGTGCTGCTGGCCGGGCACGGCGCCGGCCCCGACCTGACCATCGGATCACCGGTCAACGCCCGCAGCCGGGAGGCGGCCGGTGCGGTCGGCTACCACAGCAACCTGCTCACCCTGCGCCTGCTGACCGAACGCACCATCGGTTTCCGGGAACTCGCCGGTCGTGCCCGCCGGGTCTTCATGGAGGCGATGGCCCACCTGGACATGCCCGCCGACGAACTGCTCGACGTGGTCGACCGCGACGGTTCCGGCTGGCGCAACGTGCTGTTCCGGCACGTGTTCAACTACGTGCCGTTCGCCGCCGGGCAGCGCCGCTTCACCGTGGCCGGCGCCGCCGCCGAACTGGTCGTGGTCGAGAACGGGTTCAGCCAGTTCGACCTGGAGTTCTTCGTGACGTCCGACCGGGACAGCGCGACCGTGCGCGCGGCGTTCTACACCGGAGTCCTCGACCGTGCGGACGTCGAGCTGATCGTCCGCCGCTACGACGCGCTGCTGGTCGCCGTCGGCGACGACCTCGACGCGCCGATCGGGTCGCTGTCGATCTGGTCGCCGCAGGACCACGCGATCATCGGAGCAGCCAACGCGACCGACCGCCCGGTCGAGCTGACGTCGGTGCTCGCCGGATTCGCCGGGCGCGCCGCCGCCGACCCGGCCGCCCCGGCGATCCGCGACGGCGACCGGCTGGTCAGCTACGGACACCTGTGGTCCGCCGCCGTGCACACCGCCGAGCGGCTGACAGCGGCCGGCGTCCGCCCCGGCGACATCGTCGCGTTGCTCGTGCCCCGGGGCGCGACGCTGGCCGCCGCCGTGTTCGGCACCTGGCTCGCCGGCGCGGCGTACCTCCCCCTGGACCCGCACCACCCGGCGGAACGGATCGCCTACCAGCTCGACGACGCCGGAGCGCGGGTGGTGGTGACCGGAGCGGGGCTCGCCCCGCCCGGCGACCGGCGGACGGTTGCGGTGCCCGACGTCGGCGCCGCCCCGACGGTCCGGGTCGACACCACCACCGCCGCCGCCGTGGCGCGACCGTCCGCCCTGGCCTACGTGATCTACACGTCCGGTTCCACGGGCCGGCCGAAGGGCATCCCGATCACCCATCGGAGCCTGGTCAACCACATCACCGACTACGCGGTGCGCTTCGGCGTCGCCGGATCGCAACGGCCGACCGGCTGGCTCAGCACGTACAGCTTCGACACCTCGTCGCTGGAGTTGATGATGCCGCTGCTGCACGGCGGGCACACGGTCGTGCTGCCCGACGAGGCCCGCACCGACGGCAGCCTGCTGGCGGCGGCGGTGCGGACGCACGACATCGGCTTCCTCCAGGCGACCCCGACCACCTGGCGACTGGTCGTCGACCAGATCACCGACCTCGTTTCCGGACGGACGCTGCTCAGTGGGGGCGAGCCGCTGCTGCCGGGGCTGGCAGCCACCCTGATCACGGCAGGTGCCCGGCTGTGGAACGTCTACGGCCCGACCGAGAGCACGATCTGGGCGACCGCCGGCCGGGTACCGGCGGACCCGGGGCCCCGGGTGGACGTCGGGGCGCCGGTCGCCAACACCCGCATCTTCGTCGCGGGCCCGGACGGGGAGCCGCTGCCGGTCGGTCTGCGCGGCGAGCTGTGCGTCGCCGGGGTCGGCGTCGCCGCCGGCTACCACGGACGCCCCGATCTGACCGCCGAGCGTTTCGGCGTGCATCCCGGGTACGGCCGCTTCTACCGCTCCGGCGACGTGGCGCGCTGGCGGCCCGACGGCCGGATCGACCTGTTCGGCCGGATGGACCGGCAGGTGAAGCTGCGTGGCAACCGGATCGAGTTGGGCGAGATCGAGGGCGTCCTCACCGATCATCCGGACGTCGAGGCGGCCGCCGTGGTCGTCGTCGGGAATCCCGGCGCCGACGGCAGCCTGGCCGCGTTCGTCCGGGTCCCCGGTCGGCCGGAGGCCGTCGACGAGCTCTGGGAGTACGCCCGTGGGCGGTTGCCGCGGTCGGTGGTGCCGCACCGGTTCCTCGCGGTGGAGGCGTTCCCGCGGACCGGCAGCGACAAGGTCGACTACCTGGCATTGGCGGACCTCGCCGTCCGGGAGCCGGCGGGGCCGGGCGGTGCCGCACCGGGTGGGAGCCCTGCCACCGGCGACCGGCTCACCACGACCCTGGTCGCGCTCTTCGCCGAGCTGCTCGGCCGGTCGGACCTGGACGCCGATGCGCACTTCTTCACCAACGGCGGTCACTCGCTGCTCGCCGCCGCGCTGGCGCAGCGGATCAGGGACGAGACCGGTGTCCGGCTCGCCCTGACCGACGTGTTCGAGAACCCGACCCCCGCCGTGCTGGCCGACCGGCTGCGCGGACTCACCTGAGCGACCGGAAGGGGACATCCATGGAGATCCTGAAACTGGCGATCAGCGGCTGGTTCGCCCGCGCGCTGGCGGTCTTCATCCGCCTGGAGATCCCGGACATCCTGGGCGACGGCGCGATGACCGCAGCCGAGCTGGCGCGACGTACCGACACCGATCCGCAGGTGCTCTACCGGCTCCTGCAGATGCTCACGGTGCCGGGCGTGGTCGTGCACACCGGGGACGAGTTCCGGCTCGCTGAGGGGCACGAGATGCTGCGCGCCGACCACCCGTACACCCTGCGGCACTTCGTCATCCTCTCCGCCGAGCTGTACGACGACGCGTTCGCGGGCCTGATGCACACGGTGAAGACCGGCCGATCCGGCTTCAAGGAGGTCTTCGGGGAGTCCCTGTACGAGTACCTGGAGACCCACCCGGACGACGCCGACCTGTTCGACAGGGGCATGGTCGACCTGGCCGGACCGATCGCGGCGTGCCTGGTCGCCGTACACGACTTCAGCGGGGTCACCTCGATCGTCGACGTCGGTGGCGGCAGCGGCGGCCTGCTGCCCGGGCTGCTCACCGCCAACCCCGTCATGCAGGGCACCGTCGTCGACCGGCCGAGCGTCTGCGCACGCGGCCCGGCGACCCTCGCCCGGGTGACCGACAAGACGGTCATCGACCGGATCACCTTCGCCCCCAGCGACTTCTTCACCGAGGTCCCCGCCGGTGCCGACAGGTACGTGCTCAAGAACGTGCTGCACGACTGGACGTACGACAACTGCGTCCGGATCCTGCGCACCGTGGCGACCGCCCTGGCCGGCAGCCCACCCGGTGCCCGGCTACTGGTCGTGGAGCCGCTGGTGGAGACCGACCTGGACGGCTGGCGTGCGGTGTTCCAGGCGGTCGCCTGCGACGAGGGCACCCTCGGGTTGGACGAGGAGGAACTGCGTCGGGCGCTGACCGAGGCGGGTCTGACCGTCGAGTCGGTCACCCCGCTGCCCACCGGCCACAAGTTGCTCGAGACCTCGCTGCGGCCCGCCTGACCATGCTCACACCGGTCTTCCTCTTCGCGGGCCAGGGCTCCCAGTACCACGGGATGGGCCGGTGGCTCTACGGCGCCGATCCGATCTTCCGGGACGCGCTGGACTCCCTGGACGCGGTCGTGCGTGACGTCCGTGGCGACTCCGTCGTCGCGGGCATCCACAGCGACGGACAGGGCGCGGAGCGGCCGATGACCCGGTTCGCCCTCACCCAACCGGCCATCTTCATGGTGGAGTACGCGCTGGCCAGCATGCTGCGTGCCCACGGGTTCGAGCCGGCGGCGGTCCTCGGCGCCAGCCTGGGTGAGGTGGTCGCCGCCGCCGTCGCCGGCATGTTGGACCCCGCGGACTGCCTGCGCTCGCTGCTCGACCAGGTGGAGCTGTTCGAGGCGGAGTGCCCGCGCGGTGGCATGCTGGCGGTCCTCGCCGACGCCGGGCTCGTGGCGCGCGATCCGGCGCTGGCCGGTGCCTACCTGGCCGCGATCAACGCGCCGGACAACTTCGTACTGGCCGGCACCGCCGACCGGCTCGACGGCATCGAACGCCACCTGAACGCCTCCGGGGTGCTCTGCCAGCGGCTGCCGGTGCTGTTCCCGTTCCACTCACCGCTGATCGACGGGGTGCGCGACACGTTCACGAAACTGGTGGGCGGGCTCGCCCTGCGGCCCGCGACGATTCCGCTGATCTCCGGGACGACCGGCACCGAGGTACGCCGCCCCGACCCGGAGCACTTCTGGCAGGTGCTGCGCGAGCCGTTCAACCTGTCGCGGGCCCTCAAACCCCTGCTGGCGCGCGATGACCTGCTCTTCCTGGATCTGGGTCCGTCCGGGTCGATGGCCAACCTGGTGCGGGCACGACTGCCGGTGGGCAGCCGCTCCCGGGTGCTGCCCCTGCTCTCCCCGTACGCCCGCGACGAGGTGCTGTACCGGGCGGTGCTCGACACCCGTCCCCTGGTCGCCGCACCGGCCCGACGAAGCGAGGTGACCACCGTGACCGACGCGACCCCCGTCGCCGGCCCCGCCGACCCCGGCGACGGCTTCGACGTCTACGTCTTTCCCGGCCAGGGCGCCCAGGCCCGGGGGATGGGCCGCGACGTGTTCGACCGGTTTCCGGACCTGGTCGACCGGGCCGACGCCGTCCTGGGGTACTCCCTGCGGGAGCTGTGCCTCAAGGACCCGGACCGCAACCTGCGCGACACCCGGTACACCCAACCCGCGCTGTACGTGGTCGAAGCCCTCACCTGGCTGGCCGTCCTGCAGGAGGGCGGTCGCCTGCCCGACTACCTGCTCGGCCACAGCCTCGGCGAGTTCGCCGCCCTGTTCGCCGCGGGCGTCTACGACTTCGAGACCGGACTGCGCCTGGTCGCCGAACGTGGCCGGCTGATGGGGCAGGTCACGGGCGGCACGATGGCGGCGGTCTCGGCCGTCGACGCCGACCTGGTCCTGGAGGTGCTCCGCGCTCACGAACTGTCCGACGTCGACATCGCCAACTACAACGCGCCGACCCAGACGGTCGTCGCGGGTCCGGCCGACGCGGTCGCCCGTGCGGTGGCGCTGTTCAAGGAGAAGGGCGCCCGCTGTGCCCCGCTCAACGTCAGCGCCCCGTTCCACAGCCGCTACATGACGCCCGCGGCGCAGGAGTTCGGACGCCTGCTGGACGCGACGACCTTCGCCGCCCCCAAGATCCCGGTGATCAGCAACGTCGACGCCCGGCCGTACGGGACCGGTGCGGTGGCCGCCACGCTGCGTCGCCAGATCGTGTCGCCGGTGCGCTGGACCGACAGCATCCGGCTGCTCATGGGCCGGGGTGAGTTCCGCGTCCGCGAACTCGGCCCGGGGCAGGTGCTGACCAAGCTCATCGCCCGGATCCGCGAGGAGGCCGACCCGCTGCTACCTGAGCCGGCGCGGACCGTCGCGGTCACCGCGCCGGCCCCGACCGCGCCGCGGCGCGCGGAGCTGGGCTCGGCGGCGTTCCGGCAGGCGTACGGCGTCCGGCACGCCTACGCCGCCGGCGGCATGTACCACGGCGTCAGCTCCGTCGAGCTGGTCTCCCGGCTGGCCCGCTCCGGCCTGCTGGGCTACTTCGGGGCGGCCGGACTGCCGGTCCCGGATGTCGCGGCCGCGATCGACGGCATCCGGGCCGCCGCCGGGCGCGGTGCGCCGTTCGGGGTCAACCTCACCTACGATCCGTTCGACCCGGGCGCCGAGGTGGAGCTGGTCGGCCTGCTGGTGCGCGAGGACGTCCGCTTCGTCGAGGCGGCCACGTACGTCGAGGTGACCGCCCCGCTGGTGCGCCATCGGCTGACCGGCGCCAGGATCCTGCCGGACGGCAACGTGCACGCCCCGCGCAGGCTGCTGGCCAAGGTGACCCGTCTGGACACCGCCCGCCTGTTCTTCGCGCCGCCGCCGCCGTCCCTGGTGCGACGGCTGCTGGACGAGGGCCTGCTCACTGCCGAGGAGGCCGCGGCCGGCGAACGGATCGCCCTGGCCGACGACATCTGCGCGATCGGCGACGGGGCCGACTACACCGACCAGGGCGCACTGACCGCACTGCTGCCCTCGGTGCGCCGCCTGCGCACCCAGCTCGGCGGGGTCGCGTCCGCCGTACGGGTCGGGGGTGGCGGTGGCATCGGCTCCCCGGAGTCGGCCGCGGCGGCGTTCGTGCTCGGTGCCGAGTTCGTCCTCACCGGCTCGATCAACCTGTGTACCGCCGAGAGCGGACTCGCCGCCTCCACCAAGGATCTGCTGCCGGAGCTGGACGTGCACGACACCGCATACGCTCCCTACGGCGGGCTGTTCGAACTCGGCGGCCGGGCCCGGGTGATGCGCAAGGGCGTGCTCTTCCACGTGCGTGCCGGCAAGCTGTACGACCTCTGGCGCACCTACGACTCCTGGGACGCGGTGCCCGCACCGGTCCGGTCCCGGGTGGAGCGGGACTACTTCGGTGCCGGCTTCGAGGAACTGGCGTCGCGCCTCGCCGCCTCCGGCGGTCCGGCCACCGACCCCAAGCGCCGGATGGCCCTGGTCTTCCGCTGGTACTGCGCCCAGGCACAGCGCTGGGCGATCGAGGGCACCCCCGCCCGGACCGCGGACTACCAGGTGGCCTGCGGGCCCGCGCTGGGCGCATGCAACCACTGGCTGCGCGGCACCCCGCACGCCGACTGGCGCGACCGGCACGTCGACGAGTTGGCCGACCGGCTCATGACCGAAGCCGCCGAGATCGTCGGGTCGGCCGGCATCTAGAGAGTAAGGAGAACGTCGTGTCCGAGACCGTTCGTGTCGTCGAGGGTCTGCCCATGGCACGTGGCACATGCCCCTTCGACCCCGCGCCCGAACTCGCCGAGCTGCGCCGGGAGCAACCGGTGGCCCGGATGGAGTTCCCGGACGGCCATCTCGGCTGGCTGGTCACCGGCTACGACCAGGTCCGCCGGCTCCTGGCCGACAAGGGCATGAGCTCGCGCGGTGACCTGCTGCGCTCGCCCATCCCGCTGCCGATGGCCGGGGACCGGACCGAGGTGGCGCCGGGGATGTTCACGGCGATGGACCCGCCGGACCACACCCGCTTCCGGCGTCGGTTGACCGCCTGGTTCTCGGCCCGACGCACCCGCACCCTGGAACCACGGCTGGTCGAACACGTCGAGCGGTACCTCGACGACATGATCGGGGCGGGCGGTCCGGCCGACCTGGTCGGCGCGTTCGCCGAGCCGGTGGCCGCGCTGGCGATCTGCGAGCTGCTCGGCGTCCCGGTCGACCAGCGTGAGGTGTTCGTGCGGGGGATCAAGGCGCTGTTCACCGTCCACTCCAGCGCGGCGGAGGCCATCGCCGGCTGGCAGGAGATCGGTGGGCTGTTGGCGGGCCTGGTCCGTGCCAAGCGGGTCGAGCCCGCCGACGATCTGCTCGGCACGCTCGTCACCGACGGCGAGTTCACCGACGAGGAACTGGCGACCGTCGGCAGTGTGCTTCTCGTCGCCGGCTACGACACCAGCAGGAACATGCTCGGGCTGGGCACGTTCGCCCTGCTGGAGCACCCCGGCCAGTACGCGGCGCTGGCTGCGGACCCGGGCCTGGCCGCCAACGCGGTCGAGGAGCTGTTGCGCTATCTGACGATCGTGCACGCCGGGTCGATCCGGGCGGCCGGCACCGACCTGGAGTTCGACGGGCACCGGCTGACCGCCGGCGACGCGGTGTCGCTGTCGCTGGCCGCGGCGAACCGGGATCCGGCGCTCTGCGACGACCCGGACCGCCTCGACATCACCCGGACGCCGGTGCCGCACCTCGCGTTCGGCCACGGCATCCACCAGTGCGTCGGGCAGCAACTGGCGCGGCTCGAACTGCGCGTCGCATTCGAGTCGCTGGCCCGGCGGTTGCCGGGGCTGCGCCTGGCGGTACCCGCGGACCAGGTCCGCACCAGTCCGGAGATGATCATCTACGGCGTGCACGAGCTGCCGGTGACATGGTGAACGGAGACCACCCGATGTACCGAGAGATGCTCAAGTCAAAGATCCACCGCGCCACGGTGACGCAGTCGGACCTGCACTACGTCGGCTCGCTCACCCTCGACTCCACCCTGATGGCTGCCGCGAACCTGCTGCCCGGCGAGAAGGTCGACGTCGTGGACGTCGACAACGGCGCCCGGCTCAGCACCTACGTCATCGAAGGGCCCACCGACAGCGGCGTGGTCGGCATCAACGGCGCCGCCGCCCGGCTGATCAGCCCCGGTGACCTGGTCATCATCATCTCCTACGCGGCGATGGCCGACGAGCAGGCCCGCTCGTACCGGCCGACGGTGGTCTTCGTCGACGGTGCCAACCGCCCCCGGAACATCGGGTCCGATCCGGCCGAGGTGCCTGCCGGCGTCGACGACCTGATGCGTGGCGACACCGTCAATGCGTGACCGTACCGACCCGGCGAACTCGGAGACCGCGATGAACCGACCCGACGTGATGACCTCGTTCACCACCGGTCTCGCCGACATCAACCTCGACGAGACCGACGGCCGGCGGGCGGGGACGCAGGCCGCCGCCATGAAGTCGGCCAGCTCCTCGATCTACGACATGGCGGCCACCCTCTCGGGCCGGGGCGAACTGTGGAACTGGGGCATGTGCGATCCCGACCTGGCCGCCGAGATCGAGGCCCGGCTGCCCGGGTTCGCCGAGTTCGGCACGGACGGCTTCAGCGAGCAGCTCTACTACCTGGCCCTGCGCGACCTCCCGGACGGCCTGGACGGGTGCGCCGGGCAGACGCTCCTGGAGGTCGGCTGCGGGGCGGGGGAGGGGCTCAACTTCCTGTCCCGGCTCGTTCCCGACACCCGGATGACCGGCCTGGACCTGTCACCGAGGGCGGTCGCCCGGGCCAACGCGACCCTGGCGCGCGGCGACAGCCTGCGCTTCGTCCAGGGTGACGCCGAGGACCTGCCGTTCGAGGACTCCTCGGTGGACGTCCTGATCAACATCGAGAGCTCCCACACCTACCCCGACCTCGAGCGGTTCCTGCGCGAGGTCGCACGGGTGCTGCGTCCGGGCGGGGCCCTGTCGCACATCGACGTGTTCACCCGCCAGCGGCTGCAGACGATGCGGCGGATCACCGCGGAACTGCCCCAGCTGACGTGGGTCACCGATCACGACGTCTCCGCTGCGGTCCGGGCCGCGGTCCGCCGACGGATGACCCCGGGCAGCCGCTTCCGCCGGACGCTGGACCGTCAGCGGATGAACCCGTTGGTGCGGACGATCGCCACGCACAGTCAGATCCTGATGTTCGGCGGCATGTTCGCAGGCTACCGGCCACCGGCGTCGATCAGGGCGCTCAGCCGGGTGGGCGTCGTGCCGTGGATGAGCGGCCTGCCCATGGAGAGCTACCGGCACCAGGTCGCCGTCCGGGTGTGAGGGGGAGACGTGACCACCCACTTGTTCGCCGTCGCCGCCGAGACCGGGGACGGCCTGCTCGCCGCGATCCGCGGGCATGCCGACCGGATCCGGGGCGGCCGGAACCTGCCCCCGCTGGACCGGTACTGCCACGACGCGGCGACCGGGACAGCCGGCCTGCCGCACCGGGCCACGCTCGTCGCCGACTCCTACGACAGCCTCGCGGCCGGCCTGGCCGAGCTGTCGGCCGCAGGGGCGGACCGCCCGGCGGCGCAGCCGCTGCGGCGAGGGCCGGGCCCGGTGTTCGTCTTCGCCGGACAGGGCGCGCAGTGGGACGGGATGGGCCTGGAGTTGCTGGCCACCGAGCCGGTCTTCCGCGCGGCGCTGCTGCGCTGCGAGGAGCGGGTGCGTACGCTGGCCGGTTTCTCGGTGACCGAGCAGTTGCGGGCCGACCCGGCGACGTCCCGGCTCGGCGAGATCGACGTGCTGCAACCGACGATGGTGTCGTTGCAGGTCGCCCTCGTCGCCCTGTGGCGCAGCTGGCACGTGGAACCGGCCGCGGTGGTCGGCCACAGCATGGGCGAGATCTCCGCGGGGTACGCAGCCGGCGCGCTCACCCTCGACGACGCCCTGCTGATCGCCTGCCGCCGCAGCTCCCTGCTGCGCCGGATCACCGGTCGGGGTGCCCTGGCCACCACGGAACTGTCGCCGGAGGCCGCGCACGCGCTGGCCGACGCCAGCGGGGGGCGCATCTGCGTCGCCGGGGAGAACAGCCCCCGCTCGACGGTGCTGGCCGGGGACACCGGGTCCCTGACCGCGCTGATCGAGGACCTCGACCGGCGTGACGTCTACTGCCGGATGGTGCGGGGCACGGTCGCCTCGCACAGCCACTACGTCGACGAACTCCGCGACGACCTGGCCGCCGCGCTGCGCCCGCTGCGTCCGGTGGCGTCACGGGTGCCGGTGTACTCGACGGTGACGGGCGCACCCGTGCCCGGCACCGCGCTCGGACCGGCGTACTGGATGCGGAACCTGCGGGAGCCGGTCCGGTTCGCCGCGACCGTCACCCGGCTGGCCGAGGACGGTCACGATGTCTTCGTCGAGATCAGCACCCACCCGGTGCTGATCAGCAGCCTGAGGCAGACGCTGGAGAGCGCGGGGCGGACGGCCGAACTGCTGCCCTCCGGCCGCCGGCGGGCCGAGCGCAATGCCGTGCTGTCGTCGCTCGGCACGCTCTACGCGTGTGGTCACGACGTGCACTGGCCGGCACTCGCCCCGCCGGCACCGGGGCTCACCCCGTACCAGGAGGCGGTCCTGGACGCGGTCCGGCTTCCCCGGCCCGCGCCGGCGCGGGCAGGTTCACGATGACGGCCGGACCCGACGGGGGACACCAGCCGCTGGGTGCCCGACCCGTGGTACGGGACAGGACCCGGCGATCAGAGGCCCGGATGTCGCAGGCGCGGGGGTCCTCAGGACATCCCCAGCCGCCGCGGTCGCCGGGGCAGCAGGAAGAGCAGACAGATCACCGCGGCAAGTCCGGCGGACGCCCAGTAGAGGGCTTCGCTGAACGTCGCGATGAACGTCCGGGTCTTGATGTCGGCCAGGGTGCTCCCGATCGCGGCCTGCTGACCGGGGTCGCCGCCGGCCAGCGTGCGGCAGCTCTGCGGTACGGCGGTGATGTCGGCCTGACCGAGCGCCTCGGTGGCGCAGGTGCGGATGGCCGTCTGCTGCGACGCGACGGCCGGGACCTCCGGAAGCACCCGGTCCGCCTGCGTCCCCGCGTTGGTGGCGAGAGCCGAGAAGAAGATGCCGCCGATGATCGCCACACCGAGGGCGGCACCGAGCTGACCGGCAGCGTTGATCAGACCGGACGCCGACCCGGCCTCCCGTGGCTCGACCTCGGTCAGGATCATGCCGGTCAGCGGGGCGAGCAACATGCCCATTCCGGAACCGAGCAGCAGCATGGGAACGACGGCGTGCCACGAGGTGATCGTCTCGCCGGCCAGTTGGGCGATCCGCGCGTACAGCAGGAGCCCGACCAGCATCAGCAGCGCCCCGGCGAACAGGCAGTTGCGGCCGTAGCGGGGGAACAGCTTACGGACGGCGAGGTTACCGGCGATCGGGACGCCCAGCGAGAACGGAATCGCCGTGAGGCCGGTGTGCAGCGCCGACCAGCCGAGGCCACCCTGAAGGTAGAGCGTCCAGCTGAGGAAGAACCCGGCCGGGATGCAGCTGAACAGCAGCTGGGTGCCGACGCCGGCGCCGAAGGTCCGGATCTTGAACAGCGAGAGGGCCACCAGCGGCGATCCGTCCTTGGCGGTCTTGTAGCGCTCGTAGAGCACGAACACCGCGAGGACGGGCACGGAGGCGACCAGCGAGACGATGCTCCAGACGGGCCAGCCGAGCTCACGACCGCGCAGCAGCGGCAGCAGCAACAGCAGCAGACCGGCGATCACCAGCACCATGCCGACGAGGTCCAGCCGGTTGGCGCGCGGCGACCGCGACTCACGCATCCACATCCAGCCGGCGACCAGGGCGGCCGCGCCGATCGGAAGGTTGACCACGAAGATGGTGCGCCAGCCCAGGTCGGCCGGGTTCCACGAGATGAGCAGCCCACCCAGCAGCGGCCCGGCGACGATGGCCAGGCCGATCATGCTGGCGTACAGGCTGACGACCCGGCCGATCTCCTGCGGCGGGAAGGTGACGTGGATGATCGCCAGGACCTGGGGGACCATGACCGCGGCGGCGATGCCCTGCAGCACCCGGGCACCGACCAGGACCTCGGAGGTGGGGGCGAAGGCGCACAGGGCGGAGGCCAGGACGAAGCCGGCAACCCCGGTCAGGAACATCCGCTTGCGGCCGAAGATGTCGCCGAGCCGCCCTCCGGTGATCAGGACGACGGCGAAGCACAGCGTGTAGCCGACTGTCAGGGCCTGTACGGCGGCCGCCGAAGCGCCGAGATCCTCCTGGATGCTCGGGATCGCCACGGTGACGATGTTGACGTCGAGCAGGTCCATGAAGGTCGCGACGAGCAGGACCATCAGCGCCAGCCAACGGTGGGGATGTGGGCCGTCGGCGGCTGCGACGGGAGATCCGATGGCCCCTGCGGGCGCCGGCTCCACTTCCTGGCTCATGAGATGTGCTCCAGTTCTTGCGGTTCGTCGCCGGTAGCGGACACCGGCGATGGTTTAGGGGGCGGTCGGGTTCGCAGCGGACGCGCCGTCCGCCTCGGACGTGCCGGTACGGGCGAGCGCGGTCCACGACCGCATCAGCAGCTCCACGACGTCCATGACGTCTCCGGCCGGGCTGTCGCCGGCCAGCAGCACGCGCTGGATGGACAGCCCGTCGTCCAACGCGTGCACGATCAGCGCCAACAGCTCCACCGGCGCGGGTGGCGTGACCGACCGGGCGGCGAAGCCCCGCGCGAGCGCCTGGGCCATGGCTTCGTGGGACCGTCGTTCGCGGTCGGCCATCAGGGACAGCACCTGCGGATCGCGCCTCGCGTAGAGCCACAGTTCGGTGCGCAGCGCCAGCCAGCTCGCGAAGTTCTTGTCCCGTTCCCGGTGCCAGCCACGCAGGTGCTCGATCGTCTCCTCGAACGACCCGGCCTTGCTGCTCAGCGCCTGCACCTCCTGCAGTTCGCGTTCGGTGCGCTGCTCCAACAGGGCCAGGACCAACTGTTGTTTGCCGTCGAAGTTGCCGTAGAAGGCACCCCGGGTGTACCCGGCGCGTTCGACGATCTGCTCGACCGAGGTGCCGTTGACACCGAACTCGGCGAACAGCTCGGCTGCCGCCTGCAGCAGCTCCTGGCGGGTGATTTCCCGGCTCTGCTGGCGGGTGAGTCGTTTGCTGATGATCAACCTCCTCGTGAGACTCAGATACGGTACCGTATTCTGATACAGTGTTGTATCCGAATGCCGCATAACCCACCCCGGGGCGTGTCGCAGCGAACGTCGGCGGCGCACCGACACTCGGGTCAACGTCGTGAGCAATCGAATGGGGATGCTGGTGACCGGAGCATTCGACTGGACGGACGTCGAGTTCGACCTGTCCAACGTGAACTTCGTAACCGACCGGGACGCCGGGGAGCGCTGGCTGAGCGCCCCCCGGCCGGTGTGTCCGGGCCGGTTCTCCGACGGTAACGAGGTCTACGTCGTCACCCGCTACGACGCGGTCCGCAGCCTCTTCACCGATCGTCGGGTCAGCAACCATCCCCCGGAGGGCGTCCATCTCGACAGCATGCGCCGCCGGGGTGTGCCCGAGGAACTACTCAAGTACTTCGACTCCACGATCATGACGATGGTGCCGGAGGACCACCGGCGGGTGCGGTCGCTGATCGACCGGGCCTTCTCGGCGCGGCGGGTCAGGACCCTGCGCCCTCGGATCGAGCGGCTGGTCGACGACCTGCTCGACCAGATGGATGCCGCCGGGGAGGTCGACCTCGTCGCCGAGTACGCCCATCCGATCTCCACGACGATCATCTGTGAGCTGCTCGGTGTCGACGACGAGTACCGCGACAGGTGGCTGCGGTGGACCGAGGCGTTCACCACCTTCGTCCGGCCCGACCCGGTGATGCTGCCGCCCGCGCTGCGCGGCATGGTCGACACGGTCATCAGGTTGATCGGCGCGCGGCGGGCCCAACCCGGCGACGACCTGATCTCCGATCTGGTCAAGGCGAGCGACGAGACCGAGAAGCTCGACGAGGTCGAACTGGTCGCCCTGGTGCTGGTGCTGGTGCAGGCCGGCCTCGACACCGTCCGGCACTCGATCTCGCTGAGCCTGTTCCACCTGCTGGTCCATCCCGATCAGCTCGAACTGGTCAGGTCGCAGCCGGAGAACACCGTCCAGGCGGTGCGGGAGTTGATGCGCTACGCCGGCCCGATCAAGATGGCCCTGCCACGCTTCGCCGTGGAGCCGATCGAGGTCGACGGGGTGACCATCCCCGAGGGCGGCCAGATCCAGCTCGTGGTGGGCGCCGCCAACAACGACCCGCAGCGGTTCACCGATCCACGCACCCTGGACGTCACCCGGGTCGACAATCCGCAGCTCAGCTTCGCTGCCGGCGACCACTTCTGCCCGGGGGCGTCGTTGGCCACCGCGGAGACCGAGATCGCGCTCAACAAGTTGTTCGCGCGCTTTCCCGGTGTCCGCCTGACCGGCGACCCCGACGAGGTGGGTCCGCGATTCCTCAAGGCCGTGTCACGCCTGCCCGTACGGCTCGTGTGATCACCGTTCTCCAAGACCGACAACGATCAGTAGGATGAAAAGTGTTACCCACAGTAGTAGCAACGCAGTATCTGACCGCCCTGCGTGAGGGTGGATCCCTGCCCGGGGTGGTGGAGGCGGACAACGACGGCGTGTACGTCGTCAAGTTCCGTGGCGCGGGCCAGGGCAGTGCCGCCCTGGTCGCCGAGATCGTCGTCGGCGAACTCGGCCGCCGGCTCGGCATCCGCGTCCCCGAGCTCGTCACCATCGACATCGACCCGGAGATGGCGCGCCGCGATCCCGATCAGGAGATCCAGGAACTTCTGCGGGCCAGCGCCGGGGTGAACCTGGGCATGGACTTCCTACCCGGCTCGGTCGGTTTCGACGGGGTCGGCTGGCAGCCCCCGGCCGAGGAGGCGGCCAGGATCTACTGGCTGGACGCCCTCACCGCCAACGTGGACCGCACCTGGTCCAACCCCAACCTGATCATCTGGCACCGCCAGCTCTGGGCCATCGACCACGGAGCCGCGCTGCTGTTCCACCACTCCTGGCCGACCGTCGCCACCTGGGCCGAGCGCCGCTACGACCTGTCCCAGCACGTGCTGGCCGATCTGGTCGCCTCGTTGGGTCCCGCGACGCTGGCCAAGCTGGACGCCGAGCTGGCCGAGGCGGTGACCGAGGACCTGCTGACCGAGGTCGTCGCCATGGTCCCGGACGGCTTCCTGTTGGGCATGAACTCCGTTCCCGAGGACGCGGACCCGCCCGAGCTGCGACAGCGCTACGTCGACTACCTCCTCGCCCGGCGTACCCGCGTGGGTGCCTGGTGGCCGGGGGTCGATGCATGACCGCCAAGGCGTCCATCCTCAGCTTCGACTACGCGCTGTTGCGCGCCGTGCCCCGTGTCGACCGCGGTGAGCAGGTCAACGTCGGAGCGTTGCTCTACTGTCCCGGCGCGGACTTCCTCGGTGCCGCCATTCATGTCGACGCCGACCGGCTACGGATGCTGGATCCGGACATCGACGTCGACATGGTCGCCGCGGCCCTCGACGCCATCCGTGCGATCTGCGCCGGTGATCCCGCCGCCGGTCGGGCGGGAGCCGGCACCCGGGGGGCGCGGTTCGGCTGGCTGACCGCGCCGCGCAGCACGGTGATCCAGACCAGTGCCGTCCACGGCGGGCTCACCACCGACCCGGCGGCCGAACTCAAGCGCCTGATGGGACGGCTCGTGCACTGAACGGCGAGGCAGCGGGCCGCAGCCACCTCCTTTCCTCAGTCGCGTTACCCGAGGAGCACCGATGGAAGACATCATCAGCGCCGTTCTCGACCCGGACACCCGACCGGAGGACTTCGCGGCCCTGCCCGTTCCGGAGCACTACCGCGCGGTCACCCTGCACGCCGACGAGGTCGAGATGTTCGCAGGGGTCGCCGCCGAGGCCCGCGAGCCGCGCCGGGCCGTGCACCTCGACGACGTGGCGGTCCCCGAGGTCGGGCCCGGCGAGGCGTTGGTGGCGGTCATGGCCAGCTCGATCAACTACAACACCGTGTGGTCGTCGTTGTTCGATCCGATGCCCAGTTTCACCTTCCTGGCCCGGTATGGCCGACGCTCACCGCTGGCCCGCCGCCATGACCTGCCCTACCACGTGATCGGTTCCGACCTGTCCGGAGTGGTGCTGCGTACCGGGCCAGGGGTCTACGCCTGGAAGCCCGGCGACGAAGTCGTGGCGCACTGTCTGTCGGCCGAGCTGGAGGCACCCGAGGGACACAACGACACCATGCTCGACCCGGATCAGCGGATCTGGGGCTACGAGACCAACTTCGGGGGTCTCGCCCAGTTGGCACTGGTCAAGGCGAACCAGTTGATGCCCAAGCCGGCGCACCTGACATGGGAGGAGGCGGGGACTCCCGGTCTGGTCTCCTCGACGGCGTACCGGCAGTTGGTCTCCCGCAACGGCGCCCAGATGAAGCAGGGTGACAATGTGCTCATCTGGGGTGCCTCCGGCGGGGTGGGCGCGTTCGCCACCCAGCTCGCGTTGGCCGGAGGGGCGAAGCCGATCTGTGTGGTGTCCAGCCCGACCAAGGCCGCCATCTGCCGGGCGATGGGTGCTGACGCGGTGATCGACCGCACCGACGAGGCCTTCACGTTCTGGAAGGACGAGTACACCCAGGACCCCGGGGAGTGGAAACGGTTCGGACGGCGGATCCGGGAACTGACCGGCGGGGAGGATCCCGACATCGTGTTCGAGCATCCCGGGCGGGACACCTTCGGTGCCTCGGTGTACGTCACCCGCAAGGGAGGCACCATCGTGACCTGCGCTTCCACCTCCGGCTACCGCCACGAGTACGACAACCGTTACCTGTGGATGTCGCTCAAGCGAATCGTCGGATCGCACTTCGCCAACTACCGCGAGGCGTGGGAGGTCAACCGTCTCATCGCCAAGGGTCGGATCCACCCCACGCTGTCCAAGACGTACGCCCTGGCAGACGCCGGACAGGCGGTCGACGACGTGTACCGCAACCGGCACCTCGGCAAGGTCGGCGTGCTGGCGCTGGCACCGCACGAGGGTCTCGGCGTCCGCGACACGGCGATGCGCGAGCAGCATCTCGACGCGATCAACCGGTTCCGGCGGGCTGACCGGCCGACCACCAGCCCCCGCTGACCACCAGCCCCCGCTGATCCGGCCGTCAGCGGGGCGACGCCGGTCAGCCGACCGCCCACAGGCACCCGCGTGCCGCACCGACCTGCGGGTGCGACAGCGACATGTCGTCCGGAGGCCCGCTCGACCGTTCCCGCAGCGGAGCGGGATCACCGGGTCAGCCGTCCGCCCCCACGATCGGTCGAGGTGGAAGGCCGGTTCGACGTCATGCCCTCATCGACGGAAGGACTACCCATGGCACGCCGCCTGTTCACCTCCGAGTCGGTCACGGAAGGCCACCCGGACAAGATCGCCGACCAGATCAGTGACGGGATCCTCGATGCCCTGCTGACGCAGGATCCGCACAGTCGGGTGGCGGTCGAAACCCTGATCACCACCGGTCAGGTCCACGTCGCCGGCGAAGTGTCGACCAAGGCGTACGCTGACATCCCGACGATCGTCCGCGAGACGATCCTGGGTATCGGCTACGACTCGTCGAAGAAGGGCTTCGACGGCGCTTCCTGTGGCGTCAGTGTCTCCATCGGTGCGCAGTCGCCGGACATCGCGCAGGGTGTCGACAATGCCTTCGAGTTGCGGACGGGTGCGTCGGAGAGCGCGTTGGACGCGCAGGGCGCCGGCGACCAGGGCATGATGTTCGGTTTCGCCTGTTCTGAGACGCCCGAGTTGATGCCGTTGCCGATCGCGTTGGCGCATCGGTTGGCTCAGCGGTTGTCGGCGGTGCGGAAGGACGGCACGATTCCGTACCTGCGGCCTGACGGTAAGACGCAGGTGACCATCGAGTACGAGGGGTTGCGTCCGGTACGGCTGAACACGGTTGTGGTGTCCAGCCAGCACGCCGCCGACATCTCCCTGGACTCGCTGCTGACCCCGGACGTGCGGGATCACGTCATCGCCCCGGAGTTGGAGAGCCTGGGCCTGGACACCGACGACTACCGGCTGCTGGTCAACCCGACCGGCCGGTTCGAGATCGGTGGTCCGATGGGTGACGCCGGTCTGACCGGTCGGAAGATCATCGTGGACACGTACGGTGGGTATGCCCGGCACGGTGGTGGTGCGTTCTCGGGTAAGGATCCGTCGAAGGTCGACCGTTCGGCGGCGTATGCGATGCGGTGGGTGGCGAAGAACGTGGTCGCCGCCGGTCTCGCGGAGCGGTGTGAGGCGCAGGTGGCGTACGCGATCGGCAAGGCCCACCCGGTGAGTCTGTTCATCGAGACGTTCGGCACGGAGAACGTGCCGGTGGAGCGGATCGAGCGGGCTGTGGGTGAGGTGTTCGACCTGCGGCCGGCTGCGATCATCCGGGATCTGGATCTGTTGCGTCCGATCTACCGGCAGACCGCGGCCTACGGGCACTTCGGCCGGGAGCTGCCGGAGCTGACCTGGGAGAACACCGACCGGGCCCAGAGCCTCAAGGCCATCGCGGCCTGAGGTGCCGACCCCGCCGCCGCGCTCCGCGCCGGGCTGGTCCGCTGAGACGACCCGGCTCGGACGGACAACAGTCGACCTTCGGCGCGGGCCGACACGACCCCGGCACACCACCCGTCGGGCTCAGGGACCGTCGAGCCGTTCCCGCACCGAGAGGAAGAGAAATGACTGACAACGCCATCGTCACGGTCCATCCCGACGCCGACATCGACCGGGTCTGTGCCCTGCTCGACCACGACGGCGCCGTCATCGTCGAGGAGTTCCTGGACGCCGGGACCCGGCAGGCGCTCTGGGACGATCTCGGGCCCGCGCTGGAGGAGTCCGGCTACGGCGACAACGACTTCTCAGGCCATAAGACCAAGCGGATGTCGTCGTTGTTCGCCCGCAGCCGGCACATGGCCGCCGTCGCGCTGCACCCGCTGTTCCTGGGTGCCGCGCGACGGCTCATCCAGCGGCCGGTGCCGGTGTGGTTCGGCGGTGAGCAGGTGAGCATCAGCCCCAACATCCAGGTCAGCGCTACCCAGGTGATCCAGATCTGGCCGGACGAGGGGGGGCAGTGTCTGCACCGCGACGACACCTCACACCTGCGGCCCTACCCTGCACCGACGACCCGGGCCCAGGTGATGGTCGCGATGAGTGACTTCACCGCGGAGAACGGCGCGACGATGGCGATCCCGGGCAGTCACCGCTGGGACGACGAGCGGGCGCCGCGCCGCGACGAGGCGGTGCCGGCCGAGATGCCGGCCGGGTCGGCGCTGATCTGGCTCGGCGGTCTCTACCACGGCGGTGGGCAGAACACCTCCACGCAGCCGCGCACCGGGCTGACGCTGTCCTACATCGCCGGCAACATGCGCCAGGAGGAGAACCAGTACCTCGCGGTGCCGATGGAGATGGTCCGCGAGTACCCCGAAGAGTTGCAACGCCTGCTCGGCTACGACGTGTGTCCCCCGTTCCTCGGCTGGTACGAATCCCGCGACCCGCACACCCTGCTCGCCGAGCGCGCTGGTGGAGGTGCTCCCCGGGCCTGATCCACCACAGCACTGACCATGGCCGCCGCTCCGGACAGCCGCGAGCATCGTGACGGGTCGGGCCCGTCGGCCGCACCATGTTTCACCTCGGGGGAGAGGGGCACTTTCCGGCGGCGACCCGTACGGGCCGCACATCGCCCGTACGGAGGTGCCCCGATGACGCTCGACCGTCCGGAGACGGTGCCCGTGGTCGACGGCGGGTCGAGCCGGGCCGGGCGGCACCCGGTGCGGTCCGGGAGACCGCCCCGGGCGTCGGGCACCCCATGGTGACCCCCGGCGGCGACGACCCCGGTACGGCGTTCCGGTCGGCCGTGCTCGCCGGACTGCTCGACCTGCCGTTGCCCGGCGGCGGCCGCACCCGTGACCGCTTCCTGCGGTTCGTCGAACTCGGCCGCGCCGACCTGCCCCTGGCCCGGCTGGGCGAGGGGCACGCCGACGCCCTGGCGATCCTCGCCGAACTCGGTGTGCCGGTCGACCCCGGGTGGTGCCGTGAGCCGTGGGGTGTCTGGGCGGCCGTGCCGGCGTCGGTCACGGCGACCCGGGACGGCGACCGGTGGCGGCTGACCGGTGACCGGCCCTGGTGCTCCGGGGCGGGTCTGCTCGCCCGCGCCCTGGTCACCGCGACCACCGACGACGGCATCCGGCTGTTCGCCGTCGAGGTCGACGCCGCCGGGGTCACCGCATTACCCGACACCTGGCCGGCCGTCGGTATGGCCGCCAGCGACAGCCGTACCGTCAGCTTCGACGGCGTGACCGCCGTCGCGGTGGGCGGGCCGGGCAGCTACACGGCGCGGCCGGGTTTCTGGCACGGCGGGCTGGGGGTGGCGGCGTGCTGGTACGGCGGGGCGGTCGGGGTCGCCGACACCCTGTACAGCGCGGCGCGGCACCGCCGTCTCGGCCCGCACGCCCTGGCGCACCTCGGCGCGGTCGACGCGGCCCTGACCGCCGCCCGCAGTGTCCTGTTCGCCGCCGCCGACGAGATCGACGCGAACCCCACCGGGGACGCGGACCGGTTGGCCCACCAGGTTCGCGCCACCGTCGAGGCGGCCGCCACCACGGTGGTCGACCGGGTCGGTCGGGCGCTGGGGGCGGGCCCGCTGTGCCAGGACGCCCACCATGCCCGCCGGGTCGCCGACCTGACGGTGTACCTGCGGCAGAGCCACGCGGAGGCGGACCTGGCCCACCTCGGTGAGCTGGTGGCGGCGGTCGGGGACCCCGGATGGTGAGGCCGATCGTCGACGCGGGCACCGACGAGAGCAGCTGGCGTGCGTGGCCGGCACCGGCCGGCTGGCCCGTACTGGCGCTGGACGACCGGGTGCGGGCGGCGCCGCCACTGGTGGTCGCCCCGCACCCCGATGACGAGGTGCTCGGGGTGGGTGGCCTGGTCGCGATGCTCGCCGGCGACGTCGAGATCGCGGTCGTCACCGACGGCGAAGCCTCGCATCCGGAATCCACGGTCCACTCGCGGGCGGCGCTGGCCGCGATCCGGCGCGCCGAGACGGTCACGGCCTGCGGACTGCTCGGGGTCGCCCCCACCGCCATCGACCATCTCGGGCATCCCGACGGCGGTGTCGACGAGCCGGCGCTCGCCGAGGCGTTGACCGGCCGGCTGGTGCCGGGACGGTGGTGCGTCACGACGTGGCGCGGCGACGGACACCCGGACCACGAGGCGGTGGGGCGGGCGGCGGCGACCGCCTGCCGGCGTACGGGCGCGACGCTGGTGGAGTTCCCGGTGTGGACGTGGCACTGGGCCCGACCGGACCATCCCGACGTGCCGTGGCACCGCGCGCGCCGGGTCGACCTGACCGGGGCGGCCAGGTCGGCCAAGCTGACCGCGATCGACGCCTTCCGTAGCCAGGTGCTGCCACTGGGGCCGGCACCCGCCGACGCCGCGATCCTTCCCCCGAACGTCCTCGCCCGCTTCGCACGTCCCTACGAAACGGTGTTCCTGACATGACCCCAGGCGGCACCCCGGCCGGCTACTTCGACGACATGTACGCCGGCGCGGAGGACCCGTGGAGTTTCGAAACCCGCTGGTACGACCAGCGTAAGCACGAGATGACGGTGGCCTGCCTGCCGCGCCGGCGGTACCGGTCGGCATTCGAGCCGGGGTGTTCGACCGGGATGCTCACCCGCCGCCTCGCCCCGCGGTGCGACCGGCTGCTGGCGGTCGACATCGCCGCCGCGCCGGTGGCGAGCGCCCGCCGGCGGCTGGCGGAGCAGCCACACGTCCGGGTGCAACGGATGCGGGTCCCCGACGAGTGGCCGGCCGTGGCGGACGACCGGTTCGACCTGATCGTGCTCTCCGAGCTGGGCTACTACTTCGACGACGCCGGGTTGGATCTGCTGGTGGCCCGTACGGTCGACTCGCTCGAACCCGGCGGCACGCTGGTGGCCGTGCACTGGCGGCCGCCGGTGGCCGAGCACGCCCGCAGCGGCGACGACGTGCACCGGCTGCTCGCCGGCGTGGACGCCCTGACGCGGACGGCACGGCACGAGGAGGCCGACTTCCTGCTCGACGTGTTCCTGCGGGTGCCGCCGCCGGCCAGGTCCGTCGCCCAGGCCGACGGCCTGTGGTGAACCGGATGGCGGTCGTGGTGCCCGCCCACGACGAGCAAACGTTGCTGCCCGGCTGTCTGACCTCCGTCCTCGACGCGCTGCGGCACCTGCCGGTGCCCTCGGAGGTGATCGTGGTGGCCGACGACTGCCGCGACGCCACGGCCGCCGTCGCCGAACGCCCCGGCGTCGTCGTGCTGACGGTGCGGGCCCGCAACGTCGGCCGGGCCCGGGCCGCCGGCATGGCGTACGCGCTGCGCCACGGCCCACAGGGGTTGTGGCTCGCCACCACCGACGCGGACAGCCGGGTGCCCCGGCGGTGGGGCGGCTGGCAGCTGCGTCACGCCCGCGCCGGCACCGACCTGCTGGTCGGGACGGTACGGGTCACCGACTGGGCACCCCGCGCCATCCAGGTCCGTGACCGGTACGAGGCCCGGTACCGGCAGGGGCTGACCGGCACCGGCCACCGGCACGTCCACGGCGCGAACCTGGGCTGCGCCGCCACCGCGTACGAGCGGCTGGGCGGCTTCGCCGACCTGCGCCACGGTGAGGACCACGACCTCGTCGAACGCGGTCGGCGGCAGGCCATGCGGGTCGTCACCGACGCCGGCTGTGCGGTACGCACCAGTGCCCGCCGCCACGGTCGGGCCCCGCACGGCTTCGCCGGCTACCTCGACGCCCTCGAAGACCGGCCGACGGCCCCCTCGACGGTGCAGCCCGAGCGGACGCCGTGCGGCGGATGCACCGTGGCGTGACGAACCGCCCTGCCCCGGCGGCGCGCGAAGCGCGCGTACCGGAAAGGGCGACTCCCGGCCAGGGTCCGGTCGGACCCTGGCCGGGAGCGTCCGGTCAGCCGGTGCGGCCGGCGCGGTGCCGGCGGCGGGTCAGCACGACGAGGGCGACGCCGAGCAGTGCGAGCAGCACCCCGACGGTCAGCGGCGCGGCGACGGCGTCACCGGTCACCGGCAGGATCCCACCGACGTAGCGGAAGGTGGATCCGTTGGAGGTGCCGCCTGCGGTGCTCACCACGATCGTGGTGTCACCTGCCGCGCAGGGCGGTGTGCGGAAGGTCAGCGAGCGACCGTCCGGCGACACGGTGACCTGGTCGGCCGGGATGGTGGTGCCGCAGATGGTGACCGTGGTGCCGCCCGGTACGAACCCGGAGCCACCGACCGTCACTGTCGTGCCGCCACCTGTCGGCCCCTGTCCGGGGGTGACGGTGTCGATGCGCGGCGGGACGGGTTCGTAGGTGAACCCGTCCGGTGCGGTGACGTCGTCACCGGGCAGCAGGACGGTGACGTCCACCGGTCCGACCTGGCCGGGCGGGGTGACCACGGTCAGCGAGGTGCCGCCCGGGTTCACGACCAGGTTGGTGCCGGGTGTGTTGCCGAAGCTCACGCCGGTGGCGCCGGTGAGACCGGTGCCGGTGATGGTCACCGTGGTGCCGCCGGTGGTCGGTCCGGTGCCCGGCACGATGGAGGTGATCGTCGGTGCGACGTACGTGAAGACCGGCGCGGTGGCGGTGCCCGCGGGGAACACCAGTCGGACGTCCGCCGGCCCGGCCGTGTTCGGCGGGGTCACCACGGTGATCGTGGTGCCTGCCGGGTTGACGGTGAACCCGGTGCCGGGCACCCCGTCGAAGGTCACGCCGGTGGCGCCGGTGAACCCGGTCCCGGTGATGGTGACCGTGGTGCCACCCGAGGTCGGGCCGCTCGTCGGGGTCAGCCCGGTCACGGTCGCGGCGCTGCCGTCGGCGAGGTAGGTGTAGCCCAGCGGTGCCGCCGTACCGCCGCCGGTGGTGACCAGCACGACGGCCGGTCCGACCGCGCCGGGCGGGGTGACCGCCGTCAGGGAGGTGCCGCCCGGGGCGACCGTGACGTTGGTGGCCGGCACCCCGTCGAAGGTGACTGTCGTGTCACCGGGCACGAAGCCGGTGCCGGTGATCGTCACCGTCTGTCCGCCCGACTGGGGACCGGTGTTCGGCGTGATCGACGCGACGGTCGGCGGTGCGGCCACGTAGGTGAATCCGTCCGGCGCGGTCGCGTCCGCGCCCGGCAGGAGCACGGTGACGTCCACCGGTCCGACCTGGCCGGGCGGAGTGACCACGGTCAGCGAGGTGCCGCCCGGGTTGACCGTGACGTTGGTGCCCGGGGTGTCGCCGAAGGTCACTCCGGTCGCTCCGGTGAAGCCGGTGCCGGTGATGGTCACCGTGGTGCCGCCGGCGGTCGGCCCGGTGTCCGGGACGATCGAGGTGATCGTCGGCCCGAGGTAGGTGAACGTCGGCGCGGTCACCCGACCGGCCGGGAAGACCAGCTCGACCAGGGCCGGCCCCGCCGGGTTCGGCGGCGTCACCACGGTGATCGTGGTGCCTGCGGGGTTGACGGTGAACCCGGTGCCGGGCAGTCCGTCGAAGTCCACGCCGGCCGCCCCGGTGAAGCCGGTGCCGGTGATCGTCACCGTGGTGCCGCCGACGGTCGGCCCGGAGGTCGGCGTGAGGCCGGTGATCGTGGCCGCGCTGCCGTCGGCGAGGTACGTGTAGCCCAGCGGTGCGGCGGTGCCGTTCACCGTGCCGACCACGACCTCGGCGGGTCCGACCGCGCCGGGCGGGGTGACCGCCGTCAGGGAGGTGCCGCCCGGCGCGACCGTGACGTCGGTCGCGGGCACCCCGTCGAAGGTGACCGTGGTGCCACCCGGGATGAAGCCCGTGCCGGTGATCGTCACGGTCTGGCCGCCTGACTGCGGGCCCTCGTCGGGGCTGATCGTCGCGGTGGTCGGTGCCGCCGGCGGACGCTCGCAGAGCGCCTCGGCCACGATGACGGTGCCGACGGGAATGGTGGTCGGGACGCCGAGGATGCTGCCCGACAGGGTCAGCACGGCCCGCACCGTGATCGCGGTGGCGTCGGTGGCGGTGGTCGTCTCGACCCGGGTCAACGAGGCGTTCAGGCTCGCGTCCAGCAGCCCCGGCACCACCACCGCCGCGCTGCCCACGACGGCGGGGGTGTTCGCCGTCAGCGTCACCGCCGAGCCGAACAACTCCAGCCCGACGAGCGTGGTGTCCGCGCTGGTCGCGCCGACCTGCGGACAGACCGCGGTGGCGGTGGCCTCGGCGGCGTCCAGCACGTCGATGCCGAGCACGGTCAGGTTGAGGCCGTTGACGCTGGAGGACGCCGACGATCCGTCGGCCGCCCGGGTGGCGGTGACCTCCTCGACGGTGCCGCTGGCGGTCACACCGACCGCCCCCGGTACCGAGATCGCCAGCAGCGTCTCGGTGTCGGTGCCCCCGCCGGCGGGCGCGGTGGCGGTGCCGACGGTCGCGTCGGCGCTGATCACGGCTATCCCGGCCACCTCGGCCGAGAGGTCGACGACGACGCCGCGGGCGCTCGCGTCGCCCGGTGCCGCCAGTGCCGGCGTACCCAGGGTCAGGGTTGCCAGGCTGGTGACCAGTAGCGCCGTGGCGGCGCTCGTGGTTCTTCGCAGGACGGTCCTCACCAATTTCCCCCGTTCAGATGGATGACGGGCCTGCGTGATGTGGCGGCAGCCGTCAACGAGTGAACGAGAACAAATAGGGCAAGTTACGCATTTCGGGCCTTGGGTGGCTGTGGGTGGTGGCCGGCGTCCGCGCGATGGCGTCCGCCCGCTGTTCCCGGCGCTCCAGGGTTGATCGACTCCACAGGTGAACGTCCCCGGGCGTGTCGCTGGCTATTACTAATGGAAACCATTATCGTCTGCTGGTCCGGAGTCGTCGAGCGTCGGGAGTGCGCGGTGGGTCATGTGTTGCTGGTCGAGAGCTGGGTCGGTGCGATGAGCAGCCTGCTGCCCCGGGCGATCCGGGAGGCAGGACATCGGTTCACGTTCCTGACCAGGAACCTGCACCACTACCTGCGCCAGGGCGGCGGCACCGGGACGCATCCGCTGCTCGACGCCGACCACGTGATCACCGCCGAGACCAACGATCCGGAACGGCTGCTGCCGCACGTACGGAAGCTGCACGAGGTGCTGCGGTTCGACGGCGTCGTCACGTCCTGCGACTACTACCTCGCCACCGTGGCCCGGCTCTCCGCGGACCTGGGCCTGCCGGGCGCCCGGCCGGAAGCCGTCGAGTGCGCCTACCGCAAGGACCTGGCGCGGCAGCGGATGCAGGCGGCCGGCCTGCCCGGCCCGGCGTTCGCCGTCACCGGGGACTGGGCGGGCACCGAGGCCGCCGCCCGCGCCCTGGGTTTCCCGCTGGTCGTCAAACCGGTCGACCTGTGCGCCGGGATGTTCGTCCGGCTGGTGGCCGACCGGGACCAGCTACGCGAGGCGTTCGACGCCCTCGGCGAGTTCCCGGTCAACGCCCGGGGGCAGCAGCGTTCACCGCTGGTGCTGCTGGAGGAGGTGTTGGCCGGGCCGGAGGTCAGCGTCGAGACCGTCACCGTCGACGGGGAGACGACGGTGCTCGGTGTGACGGACAAGAGCCTCGCCGGTGCGCCGTGGTTCGTGGAGACGGGGCACATGTTCCCCGCCGCGCTCGACGCCGCGACGGCCGGCGCGGTCGGCGACATGGCCGTCGCCGCCCTCGCCGCGGTCGGGTTCGACCGGGGGGTGGCGCACACCGAGCTGCGACTGACGGCCGCCGGGCCACGGGTGGTGGAGATCAACCCCCGCCCGGCGGGCAACCAGATCACCGAACTGGTGCGACGGGCGACCGGGGTCGACCTGCCCATGGTGTACGCCCGGCTGGCCGTGGGTGAGCAGCCGGGGGTCACGGTGGCCGACACCGGTGTCCGTAGCGCCGCCATCGCGTTCCTGCTCCCGCCCCGCGCCGGCACCATCGCCGGGATCGACGGGGTGACCGCGCTGGCTGCCGCTCCCGACGTGGTCGACTGGGCGGTGAAGCCCGCCGGGCACCGCACCGGCGACGCGGTGAGCAACAACAACTACCTCGGTCACGTCATGACGGTGGACACCACGGGCCCCGGCGCCCGGGTCCGGGCCGACGCACTGGTCGCCGGGCTCGGCGTCCGGTACGTCGACGAGCTGGCCGGAGCCCACGCGTGACCCCGGTGGACACCGGTGGGCCGGTCACGTCGGTGCCGGACCTGATCGACGCGGTCCGAGCGGGCCGCTTCGGCCCCGACCCGGCCACCGCGCAGGTCACCGTCGCGTTCACCACCCGACAGGGTGCCCGGCATGCCGGGCGGGCCCGTGGCTACCGCAACCAGGTGCTGAGCCTGCGGGTGGACGCCGCCGTCGGTTCGTGCGCGACGGAACCCGACGAGCCGACCGACGAGGTCGCCCACGACTGCGTCGGTCGCAGCGTCGCCGAACTGCTCACCCACCCGGCGTCGGCGGTGCGCGTCGCGGCCCTGGACGCCTACCTCGCCACGGTCCGACCGCACCCGCAGGCCGCCTGCGACAGGGTAACCATCCCGGCCGGGACGTCGCTTGCCAAGTCGACCGCCCGGGCCGCCGCCGTGGTGGACCTGCTGCCGGTGGTGCCGGGGCAGCAGGTCCTGGTCGTCGGGGTGGTGAACTCCCTGCTGGCGCAGTTGCGGGACCGGGGCGTCGGCTACCTGCCGTGCGACCGGGCCGGCGGGAGCACGGAGTGGGGGGAGACGTGCCTGCCGGACGCCGCCGTGCTGCTGGAACGCTGCGACGCGCTGCTGGTGTCCGGGATGACCCTGGGCAACGACACGTTCGCGCCGCTGCTGCGGCACGCCCGTACCACCGGCAAGCCGATGGTGGCCTTCGCCCAGACCGGCAGCGCCGTCCTGCCGTGTTTCCTCGGCGCGGGGTTGAGTGGCGTGTCCGCCGAGCCGTACCCGTTCTTCTGGCTCGACGGCGCAGCGACGACGGTCTACCGCTACCGTGCCGGGACCGGGTCGCCGTGCTGACCGCCTCCGTGCCCGCCGCCCACGCGCCGCACCTGCTGGGCCTGCTGGGACGCTCCCCGGTGGCGTTCGTCGACACCCCGCTGCCGCACCCGCACGGCGGGTTCCACGCCAAGGTGGAGTACCTGAGCCCGGGGGGCATGAAGGCGCGGGCCGCGGTGGCGATGTTGCGGGCCGCCCGGCGGCGCGGTGACCTGCGGCCGGGCGGCACCGTGGTGGAGTCGACCAGCGGCACGCTGGGGCTCGGTCTCGCGTTCGCCGGGCAGGCCCTGGGCCACCCGGTCGTCCTCGTGGTGGACCGGGAGATCGAACGGCCGATGCGCGCGCTGCTGGCGGCCCACGGGGCGACGGTGGAGGTGGTGGCGCAGCCGCACCCGGTCGGTGGTTGGCAGCAGGCCCGCCTGGACCGGTTGCGCGAGGTGCTGTCCCGTATCCCCGACGCCTACTGGCCCGACCAGTACCACAACCCGGACAACGCCGCCGGTTACCGCAGCCTCGCCGAGGAGTTGACAGGCCAGGTCGAGGCCGTGGACGTGCTGGTGTGCAGCGTCGGCACCGGTGGGCACAGTGCCGGTCTGGGCCGGGCGTTGCGCCGGTACTGGCCGGGGATGCGGCTGGTCGGGGTCGACACCGTCGGCTCGACGATCTTCGGACAGCCCGCGCGGCCCCGGCTGATGCGCGGGTTGGGCAGCAGCATCTTCCCCCGCAACGTCGACTACGCGGCCTTCGACGAGGTGCACTGGATCGGCCCGGTGGAGGCGGTGGACACCTGCCGCCGGTTGGCCCGGGCGGCGTTCGTCACCGGCGGCTGGAGCACCGGGGCCGTCGCCCGGGTCGCCGCGTGGATCTGCCGGATGCAGCCCGGTGCCCGGGTGGTGACGATCTTCCCGGACGGCCCGCACCGCTACCTCGACTCGATCTTCGACGACGCCTACTGCGCCCGCCACGGGCTGTTCGCCCCGGCTCCGGACCATCCGATCGAGATCCCGTACCCGGATGTCGTCGAGGTGACCCGGTGGAGTCGCTGCCGGACCGTCCTCGACCCGCTGCGCCGCCTGGCGGTGCCGGCATGAGGCTCGACTGGCGCAGCTACCCGCTGCGGCTGCGGGAACCGCTGCGGATCTCCCGGGCGACGATGCCGGGCCGTGACGCCGTCCAACTCGACCTGTCCCACGACGGCGTGACCGGCCACGGCGAGGTGGTGACCAGCGTCTACTACGGACTGGACCTGGCCGCCATCCTCGGGCTGCTGCCCGGGCTGCGGCACCGGGTGCGCGACTGCGGCGAACCCGAGGTGCTGCTCGCGGAGTTACCGGCACTCGCCACGCAGCTACCCACCGGTGTGCTGGCGGCCCTGGACGCCGCCGTCCACGACCTGCTGGGCCGCAGGGCCGCACAGCCGGTGCACCGGTGGCTCGGCCGTCCCGCCCCGACCCCGGCGGCCACGGCCCACACCATCGGTCTCGTCGCGCCCGGCCACGCCGGGGCCACCGCGCGGGACCTGGCCCGACGCGGCTTCCGACTGGTCAAGGTCAAGTGTGGAGACCCCGCCGACGTGGCCCGGGTCGCCGCCGTCCGCGCCGCACTGCCGCAGGCACGGCTCCTGCTCGACCCCAACGGCGCGTGGACCCCCGAGCAGACCGTGCGGTTGCTCGACACGCTACGCCCGTACGACATCGACGCCGTCGAGCAGCCCATCGCGCCCGGCACCCCGCAGCTGCTCGGCTGGATCAGCGCGCGCACCGACGTGCCGGTCATCGCCGACGAGGACGCGGCCACGGCGGCGCACGTCGGCGCCCTCGTCGGCACGGTGGCCGGCATCAACGTCAAGCTGGCCAGGTGCGGCGGCATCCACGCCGCCCGGCAGATCGCCGCCACGGCCCGGGCCCACGGCATGGACCTCATGCTGGGCTGCCTGGTCGCCAGCTCGCTGGGCATCGCACCGGCGGTGCACCTCACCGGCGACGCCCGCTGGGTCGACCTGGACGGGCACCTGCTGCTCGCCGACGATCCATGGACCGGCATCGGCGGTCACGACGGCGTCCTGCGGGTGAGCGGGGCACCCGGTCTCGGCGTGCGGGCGGCCCGATGAACACGTGGTCCACCCTGCGCAGCTTCCCGCTGCCGATCCGGCTGCTGGTGGTCAACCAGTTCGGGGTCAACGTCGGTTTCTACCTGCTGCTGCCCTACCTCGCCGGCTACCTGGCCGACGACGTCGGCCTCTCCGCCGCCGTGATCGGCATCGTGCTCGGCGTGCGCAACCTCAGCCAGCAGGGCCTGTTCCTGCTGGGTGGCTCCGTCGCCGACCGGCTGGGCGCCCGAGGTGTCATCATCGCCGGTTGTGTCCTGCGCGCCGTCGGCTTCGGGTTGTTCGCCCTCGGCACGGCACTGCCGGTGCTGCTGGCCGCGTCGATCCTGTCCGGACTGGCCGGGGCACTGTTCAACCCGGCCGTACGCAGCTACGTGGCGCAGGCCGCCGCCGACCGGCGGGCCGAGGCGTTCGCCCTGTTCACCGTCTTCGCCAGTGCCGGCGCGCTGCTCGGGCCGCTGCTCGGCTCGGCGCTGCTGCTGGTCGACTTCCGGGCCGCCGCGCTGACCGCCGCCGGGCTGTTCGCCGCACTCACCGTGGCGCAGGCGGTCTGGCTGCCCGCCACCCCGGCCACCTCCGCCGGGGCGACGCTCTGGCAGGACTGGCGTACCGGCCTCGCCGACCGCCGGTTCCTGGCCTTCAGCGTCGCGCTGGCCGGCATGTTCGCGTTGCAGACCCAGCTGTACCTGATCCTGCCGGTGCAGGCGGCGCACGTCACCGGGCAGCCGGTGGCGGTCGCCGTGCTGTTCGTCGTCTCCACCGTCGTGACGCTCACCCTGCAACTGCCGCTGACCGGCTGGCTGCAGGGCCACTGGCGCCGTGGGGCGAGCATCACCGTCGGGATGGCGGTCATGGGGGCCGGATTCCTGCTGCCGCTGCTGCGTGTGGAGTCGTCGTCGCCGGCGCTGCGGCTGGTGCCGGTGCTGGCCGCGGCCGTGCTGCTCACCCTGGGGGTGATGATCGCCCAGCCGTTCGTGCTGGAGTTGATCCCCGCCTTCGCCGGCCCCCGGCTGACCGGTACCTACTTCGGCCTGTTCTACCTGGTGTCCGGGGTCCTCGCCGCCGGCTGCACCGCCGCCGTCGGCGCGGCGGTGGGCACCGCCACGGCAACCGGGGTGCCGCCGGCGGCGTGGCTGCTCACCGCCACCGTCGGGGTGGCCTCGGCGGGCGCGGTGTGCCTGCTGCGCCTCGACGGCCCCCGCACGCCCGTGCCCCCGCCGGCCCCGGTGGGGGTGTCATGAGCGACGGGAACCTCCTCACCGACAACCCGGAACTGTACGAACAGCAGTTCCCCGACCCGGGTCACCGTGCCGCCCGGTTCGTCGACGACGTCGTACGCCGGTTCGCCGACCGCACCGACGTCGCGCCCCGGCTGCTCGACGTCGGATGCGGCACCGGCCGCGACGTCGGGCACCTCGCCACCCTCGGCTACGCCGCCGTCGGGTTGGACACGTCGGTGCCGATGCTGACCTACGCGCGGCGTCGCCACCCCGGCGTCCGGTTCGTCCACGCCGACCTGCGGGACTTCGACCTGGCCGGCCCCGTCGACGTGGTCACCTGTCTGGACAGTGCGCTGCTGTACTGCCACACCAACGCCGACCTGACCGCGTTCCTGCGCTGCTGCCACCGGCACCTGCGCCCCGGTGGGCTGCTGCTGGCCGAGATGCGCAACGGGGCGTTCTTCCTCGGCAACACCGAACTCCTCGACGGCACCCGTACCCGCACGGTGACCTGGCGCGGCGTCCCGTACACGTCCGGCACGCGGCTGTGGATCGACCACGGTGGGCAGCTGCTGCGCCGCGAACGGGTCTGGACCTGGCCGGCCTGCCCGCAACCGCTGGTGCAGACCTCGGCCTGGCGGCTGCTGTTCCCCGCCGAGCTGCGGTACCTGCTCGACACCACCGGGTTCGACGTGGTGGCCCTGTTCGACGCCCCCGGTCCCCGCACCGACCCGCCCTGGCATCCGAGCGCCGCGTTGTCGCCCGCGCTATCCGGTGACCGCCTGCACCTGGTCGCGCGTCGACGCGCCGACGCGGTCTGACTCCGCTCGCCGCAGCGCTGCGGCGTGACCCACCGCCTTATCGGAAAGGACATTCATGATGGATAGTTCGTCTGCGGACGCGTCGAGGGTGACCCGTCGCGGCCTGCTCGGCGGTGCCGCCGCCGTCTCCGCCGCCCTGCTGGCCGGCTGCGGTGGGGGCGACGACCCGAGCACCCCCGCCGCCGGGCGACCCCGGCGCGGCGGCCGGCTGCGGGCGGCGTTCGCTGGCGGCGGCGTCAACGAGACGCTGGACCCGCACCTGGCCAACCTGTTCAACGAGGCGTCCCGGGCCAAGGCGATGTTCGACAAGCTCGCCGACTACGGCCCCGACGTCTCTATCCGGCCGCGCCTCGCCGAACGCTGGGAACCCGACAGCGACCTCACCCGCTGGCGGATCACCCTGCGGGAGGCGACGTTCCACGACGGGCGGCCGGTCCGCGCCGCCGACGTGCTGTACAGCTACGCCAGGATCACCGACCCGAAGAAGGCCTACCGGGCCAGGGCCAGCCTCGGCCTGCTCGACCTGCGCCGCAGCCGCGCCATCGACGACCGGACCGTGGAACTGGCCCTCACCCGCCCCTTCGCCGAGTTCCCCAACGCCCTGGCCGCGTTCGGCGCGTACATCGTCCCCGAGGGCACCGACAGATTCACCCGGCCCGTCGGATCCGGGCCGTTCACCTTCGACTCCTGGCAGCCCGGCCGGTCACTGCTGCTCAAACGCTACGACGACTACTGGGAGGGTGCAGCCCACCTCGACGAGCTGGAATACCTGATCAGCAACGAGGAGTCGGCCCGGGTCAACGCCCTGCTCGCCGGGCAGGTGGAGTACGCCCACGACATCACCCCCACCACCGCCCGCACCCACGCCGGCAGCACCCGGCTGACCGTCACCCGGATGCCGAACAGCACCATGCAGTCGTTCGCCATGAAGGTCGACCGGCCGCCGTTCGACAACCGGGACCTCCGCGAGGCCATGTTCCTGCTCACCGACCGCCGACAGCTCGTCGACACCGTCCTCGCCGGATCCGGGCAGATCGGCAACGACCTGTTCGGCAAGGGCTACCAGCACTACGCCGACGACATCCCCCAACGCACCCACGACCCCGACCGGGCCCGCTTCCTGATCGACAAGGCCGACGCCCGGGGCCTGCGGATACGCCTCGACACCGCCTCGGTGGCCAGCGGCTTCGTCGAGGCCGCCAGCATCTTCACCGACCAGGCCAGACAGGCCGGCCTGGTCATCGACACCGCGCTGGGCAACAAGGACACCTACTGGAAGGACATCCTCGACACCGGAGTGCTGGCCTCGTACCGCTCCGGCGCCATGCCCATCGAGACGCACATCTCCCAGCGGCTGCTGACCAGCTCCACCACCAACGCGACCCGGTGGACCCGCCCCGACTTCGACGCCCTCTACACCCGGGCCGTCTCCAGCACCGACGAGGCCACCCGCCGGCAGGCGTACGGCGACATGCAACGCGTCCTGCACGCCGAGGGCGGCTTCCTGATCTGGGGTTTCGCCGACTTCCTCGTCGCCACCGCACCCCGCGTCGGTGGCGTGTCCGCCCAGGCACCGGCCAACACCCTCGACTGGGCCCGCTTCGACAAGGTCTGGCTGGGGTGAGCCTGCCCCGCTACGCCGCAGGGCGGCTGCTGCTCGGCCTCGGGCAGGTCGCCGGGATCACCACCATCGTGTTCGTGCTCACCGAGGCGCTGCCCGGTGACGCCGCCGTGGTGATCGCCGGCGACCAGCCCGACCCGGCCCGGATCGCGGCCGTCCGGCAACAGCTGGACCTCGACCGGCCGGCCTGGCAGCGCTACCTCGACTGGCTGACCGACCTGCTCCACGGCGACCTCGGCGTGTCACTGATCTCGGGACGGCCGATCGTCGACCGGCTCGCCGACAGCGCAGGCGTCACCCTGCTGCTGGCGGCGGTGACCCTGCTCGTGCTCGTACCGCTCGCCGTCGCCCTGGGCATGTTGGCGGCCCGCCGGGAGGGGGGACCACTGGACCGGACGGTGTCCGCGGTGTCGGTCGCCCTGTACGCGGTGCCGGAGTTCGCCCTGGCGATCCTGCTCGTCGCCGTGTTCGGCGTCCGCCTCGGCTGGCTGCCACCCACCGCGTTCGGCGCCGACCTGCTCGCCCAGCCGTCGGTGCTCGTACTGCCCCTGCTCGTGCTGCTCGCCCGACCGGTCTGCACCATCAGCCGACTCACCCGCGCCGGCCTGCTCGACGCGCTACGCGCCGAGCACCTCCGCCACGCCCGCCGCCTCGGCATCACCGGCGGCCGGCTCTGGCTGCGCCACGCCCTGCCCGACGCCCTGGCACCGGTCGTGCAGCAACTCGCCCGCACCACCGACTGGCTACTCGGCGGGGTCATCGTCGTCGAGGCGGTGTTCGTCATCCCCGGACTCGGCACCGCCCTGGTCGACGCCGTGTCCAGCCGCGACGTGCCCACCGTGCAGGCACTGTGCGTCCTCGTCGCCGTCACCACGGTGCTGGTGAACCTGGCCGCCGACCTGGTGGCGTTCCGCCTCGCCCCGCGTACCCCGGTGGGCCGATGAGGCGGCTGCGCACCCTGACCGTGGCGGCGCTGCTCAGCGTGCCGCTCGGCCTGGCCGTGGGCGGGCCGCTCCTTTCCGGTGAGCCGGCCGGCCGCACGTTCCCGTTCACCGACGACGGGCCGCTGGGCACCGACTTCGTCGGCCGCGACGTCGGCCAGCAGATCCTGCTCGGCGGCCGGTCCGTGGTCGCCGTCGCCGTCGCCGCGACGCTGCTGGCGTACCTCGTCGGGGTGCCCCTCGGGTTGCTGGCCGCGTCGACCCGCCGCCGGTGGGTCGACGAACTGCTCATGCGCCCACTGGACCTGGCGCTGGCCGTGCCGTCACTGCTGCTGCTGATCCTGCTGGCCGCCACCGCACCGCCCGGACCGCTCACCCTGGTCGGGATCGTCGCGCTGATCGGGCTGCCGGAGATCACCCGGATCACCCGGGCAACCGCGCTGCCGCTGGCCCACGGGCCGGCCATGGAGGCGATGCGCCTGTACCGCGAGACCTGGTGGCGACGTGGCCCCGGCTATGTCGCCACCGGCATCCGCCGGGTCCTGCTCGCCGACGCCGGCGTCCGGTTCGTCGGCGCGACGTACCTGGTGGCCACCGCCAGCTTCCTGGGCATCGGCGTGGCACCCGACGCCGCCGACTGGGCGGTCATGGTGGACCGCAACCGCGCCGGACTGTTCCTGCAACCCTGGGCCGTCGCCGTCCCCGCCGCCCTGCTCATCTGTCTGGCCGTCGGCCTCAACCTGGCCACTGATCAGATGCTGGTCAGCCGCCGCACCGACCTCCCGCCCCGGCCCGCACCCCCCACGACCGCCCCCCGCCCGCCGACACCCGGCACCCTCCTTGAGGTACGGGACCTGACCGTCACCAGCGGCGACACCCGCCTGGTCGACGACGTCTCCTTCGCCCTGCCCGCCGGGAAGATCCTCGCCGTCGTCGGCACCTCCGGCAGCGGCAAGACCACCACCGGCCGGGCCCTGCTCGGCGACGTCGCCCACACCGGCACCGTCACCCTGGCCGGCGCGCCCGTCACCACCCGCACCCCGCCACCGCCCGGCAGCGTCGGCTACGTCCCCCAGCAACCCGGTGCCGCACTGCACCCGGTACGCCGCATCGGTGCCGTGCTCGACGAGATCGCCCGGCACCACACGCCCGGCACCGGCCGCAGCGCCCGCCGACGCGCCGTGACCGCCGTCCTCGACCGGGTCAGCCTGCCCACCGACCGCCGGTTCCTACGCCGTTTCCCGCACCAGCTCTCCGGCGGTCAGCAGCAACGCCTCGTCATCGCCCACGCCCTGCTCGCCCACGCCGTCCTGCTCATCGCCGACGAACCCACCACCGGGCAGGACGCCCTCACCCGCACCGACGTCGCCCGGGAACTCACCACCCTCGCCCGCGATGGCATCGCCGTGCTCCTGCTCAGCCACGACCTGCACCTCGTGCGCGCCGTCGCCGACCAGATTCTCGTGCTGCACCGGGGAGCCGCCGTCGAGTACGGCACCGCCGCCGACGTCCTCGCCACCCCCCGACACCGGCACGCCCGGGACCTGCTCGCCGCGCCACCGCACCCGCCGTCGACGGCGACCCGGCAGGACCGTCCGCTGCTGCACGTCGCCGGTCTGAGCGCCGCCCACCGCGACGGCGGCCGACGACGTGACGTGCTCCACGACGTCACCCTGACCGTCCCCGCCGGGCGGTGCCTGGCCGTGGTCGGCCGCTCCGGCAGCGGCAAGACCACCCTCGCCCGCTGCCTCGCCGGCCTGCACCCCACCCGCACCGGGCTGGTGACCCTCGACGGGCAACCCCTCGCCGGGCACCTGGACCGTCGCCGCCCCGACGAACTCGCCGCCATCCAGTACGTGTTCCAGGACGCCCGCGCCAGCTTCGACCCCCACCGGAGCGTCCTCGACCAGACGGCCGCCCCCGCGCGACGCCTCCGCGACGCCCCACCGGAGCAGGCCCGCCGCACCGCCCTGGACCTGCTCGCCCGGGTGGGCCTCACCGAACCCACGGTCACCCGACGCCCCGACCGGCTCTCCGGCGGCGAACTGCACCGCGCCGCACTCGCCCGGGCCCTGGCCAGCCGACCCCGGGTGCTCATCTGCGACGAGACGACCGCCGGGCTCGACCGGCTCACCCAGCACGGCATCCTGACCCTCCTCGACGAACTGCGGCACAGCCTCCGGCTGACCGTCGTGGTGATCAGCCACGACCGGGACGTGGTCGCGCACCTCGCCGATCACATCGTCGTTCTCGACGACGGAACCGTCGTCGACCACGGCCTTGCCGAGGATCTGCTCCACCACGCGCAGCACCCGCTGACCCGCGCCCTGCTGCACACCCACCCGGCGGACGACACCGCACCCACCCATCCGTGACCGGAGGAACCATGCCGCACCACCGACAGCGCATCGGCCCGTACGAGGTCCAGATCGCCGGCCCCCGGCACGTCGACGGGGCGCGCAGCGTCATGCTGGACACCTTCTACCGCGACTTCGGCTTCGGCTACCGGCCCGAATGGCACGCCGACGTCATCGACCTCGACGGCACCTACCTCACACCCGACCGGCACGCCCTGTTCGTCGCGACCAAGGGCGACGAGGTCGTGGGCACCACCGCGGTACGCGCCGCCGCGCCCAAGAGCCCACCCCACCCACGGTTCCTCGCCGAGCGCTATCCCGACGACACCACCGCGCAGCTGTTCCGGGTCTACGTGCGGCCCGGACACCGACGGTGCGGTCTCGCCCGGGCACTGGTCGGCCTCGCCGTCGACTTCGTCACCCGGCAACCCCGCTACCGTGCGCTCTACCTACACACCGACACCCGCGTCGCCGGTGCCGAACCGTTCTGGCGGAGCCTGGCGACGCCGGTCCACGACGCGCGTGACGGCCACGACGCCACCTGCCAGACCGTCCACTTCGAGATCCCGCTGCCCGGCCGCCACCGGTAGCCGCCCGTCGTACCCGGGCGTACCGGATCCGTCGCGGACGGCTTGACCTGGAGCGCGCTCCAGGTGGCAGGTCGACGCCATGGCAGGCGACAGGGGAGCGGCCCGGCTGGTGCTGGGGACGATGAACTACGGCACGACCGTGGACCGGGACCGCGCGTTCGCGCTGCTGGACAGGTTCGTGGAGCTGGGCGGGGAGTGGCTCGACACGGCCAACTGTTACGCGTTCTGGTCCGACCCGACCGGTCTCGGCGGGGCGAGCGAGCGGGTGATCGGGGCGTGGCTGCGGGCCCGGCCGGACGGGCGGGCCCGGGTGCGGATCGCGACGAAGGTCCGGTACGACCCGCTGGTGGCGCACCGCTGGCCCGAGTCCGCCGAGGGACTGTCGTCCGGGGCGGTCGAGGCAGGTGTCGCCGGCAGCCTGTCCCGGCTGGGCGTCGACACGGTCGACCTGCTGTGGGCACACGGCGAGGACCGCACCGTGCCGCTCGCCGAGACCGTCGCCGCCTTCGGCGCGCTCGTCAGCAGGGGGACCGTGCGCCGGGTGGGGGCGGCCAACCACGCCTCGTGGCGCGTCGAGCAGGCCCGTGCCCTGGCCCGCAACCAGGGGGTGGCCCAGTGGTCGGCGCTGCAACTGCGGCACTCGCTGGCGCAACCCCGACCCGGTGCCGCGTTGCCCGACCAGGGTCACAAACTTCTCGCCGCCGACGACCTCGACTACGCGCACACCGAGGGCCTGGACGTGTGGGCCTACACCCCGTTGATCAACGGTGGTTACGTGCGCCCCGACAAGCCCCTCCCCGAGGCGTACGACCACCCGGGGACGAGCCGGGTCCTCGGTGTGCTCGACGAGATCACCGTCGAGACGGGAGCGACGCGCAACCAGGTGGTGCTCGCCTGGCTGCTGCGGCAGGGCATCCGGCCCATCGTCGGCGTGAGCAGCCTCGCGCAGCTCGAGGAGGCCGTCGGCGCGGTGGACGTGCCGCTGGGCGACGGCCAGCTGGCCCGGCTGGCGGCCGCCCGCTGAACAGCAACGGGGGGTATCGGGTGGATCGTCGTCCGCCGAGCCGGTGCCGCCGTCGCCCGACGGCGGCACCGGCTCGGCGGCGCCTCAGGTGGTGACGGTGGCCAGCGGCGTCAGGCCGTAGGTGTGGGCGTAGCCGTTCTCGGTGCCCACGAGCAGGTCGACGACCTCGAAGTAGCGGTCCCAGAAGGGGGTCTCGCGCAAGGCGTCGATCAGCAGGCGGTAGGCGTCGTGGTCGTCCGCCTCCCAGACCCAGATGTCGGTGACCCGCGCCGAGTAGAACTCCGTGTCGTAGAAGCGGGAGCGGACACCGCGGGTGCGGGCCTCGATGACGGGGAGAACGTGGGTGGTGAAGGCTTGGACGCGTTCGTCCACGGTCATCGCCAGCCACTCGGGGGTGGTTTTGACCAGCATGAAAGCGGTGACCGGCGGCTCGGTTCGGTCAGCGGACATCGGCGGCCCCCGGCGTGGTGAGGACGGCGGGCCGGAGCGTGCGGGCGCACCACTGCGCGAACGCGGTGGTCGGCCCGGCCTGCGGTGAGCGGTCGACGCCCGAGTCCAGGCCCTCGTCCTTGGCGCGTTTCATGTCGACCATGGCCTCGACGAATGCCTCGTTGAGGCCGTAGCCGAGCATGGTGGAGCGCAGTTCGTCGAGCGACTGACGCCGGTAGCGGACCGGACGGCCCAGTTCCTCGGTCATGATGCGGGCCAGGTCGTCGGGGGAGAGGTCGTGCGGGCCGAGCACCGGGACGGTGCCCACGCCGGTCCAGGAGCGGTCCAGCAGCAGGGCGGCCGCGGCGGCGGCGATGTCGGCGACGGCGACCATGGGGGCCGGACGGTTCGCGGTGACGGTGTCGGTGAAGACGCCGTCGGCGCGGATCGCGTCGACCTCCTCCAGCAGGTTCTCGTAGAAAGACGGGCAGGCCAGGGCACGGTAGGCGACGCCGGAGCCGGCGATCAGGTCGTCCATGGCCAGGGAGGCGGTGACCAGCCCGGCCCGGGCGGCCTGCGGGGTGCCACGGCCGAGCGCCGAGACGCCGACGACGTGGCCGACGCCGTGGGCGGCGAAAGCACGCGCGGCCGGGCGGGTGAAGCCGCTGTAGGCCTCGTCGGGCGTGACGGAGGCGTCCGGGGGCACCAGCCAGAACACGGCGTCCGCCCCGGCGAAGGCACGTTCGACGGTCGCGGCGTCGCCGTGCGAGCCGACGACCACCTCGACCCGTTCACGGACGTCTTCGGGTAGCCGGGCCGGATCCCGGACGACGACACGCAACTCCTCGCGGCCTGTGGGAGCGGCCTCGATCAGCAGCGACAGCAGGTGCCGCCCGATGTTCCCGGTGGGGCCGGTAATCACGATCATGAAACCTCGATTGTCGGATCGGCAGGACCCACTCATCGTGCGGACGGGCACCGCATTGCCACAATGGGAACTTCAGCATCCGATCATTGCCTGAAGTGGAATAACTACGGTGAGCAGCCCACCCCCGAGCCTCGATGCCAACCTCGCCATCGCTCTCGACGCCCTACTGACCGAGCAGAGCGTCACCCGCGCCGCCGCGCGGCTGCAGACCTCCCCCGCGGCGATGAGCCGTACCCTGGCCCGGTTGCGCCGGGTTCTCCGAGATCCACTACTGGTCCGGGCCGGACAGCGGATGGTGCCCACGCCGCGCGCCGAGGCGCTGCGCGACGAGGCCGCCGCGGTGGTACGCCGGCTGGAGGCGTTGCTCGCCCCGAGCGGCGGAATCGATCCCGCGGCACTGCGGCGCACCTTCACCGTCCAGGCCGCGGACCTGGTCGGTGCCGCAGTCGCGCCCGGGCTGCTCCGGTTCGCCCGACAGCGGGCACCGGGCGTCTCGCTGCGGGTACTGGCCGAGGAGTGGGAGGCGGGCCCCGCGCTTCGTGACGGACGGATCGACCTGGAAATCGGGGCCATCGACCACGTCGACCCGGAGACCTACGTCGAAGAACTCGTCACCCTGCGGATGGCGGCCGGTGTCAGGGCCGGGCACCCACTCACCGAGGGAACCCTGACGGCCGCCCGGCTCGCGGCGGCCGAGCACGTGGCGGTCAGCCGTCGCGGACGCTTCAGCGGACCGCTGGACACGGCCCTGGCCGCGCAGGGGCTCAGCCGGCGGGTCGGCGCCGTCCTGCCCGGACACCTGGCCGCGATGATGCTGGCCGCAGCCGAGGACGTGGTCTGCCTGGTGCCGACCGCACTACCGGGTGAACCTTCGTCACGGCTCAGCGACGCGGCGCACACGCTGGGGCTGCGCCTGTTGGACATTCCGCTGCCGCTGCCACCGCTGACGATCGGCATGGCCTGGCACCCGCGGCACAGCGTCGACGGTGCCCACCAGTGGCTGCGTGCCGCCGTGCGTCACGTGTTCCGTCCCGACCGGGAGGAATAGGACCTGGGCATCAGGCCGCGTACGTGCCCGCGCTGTCGGCGGGCGCGGACGCGGCCGATCACCGGCGGCGGCGGGACATCCACTGCCAGAGGTGGGTGCCGTCGACGCTCGGGTCGTTGCGGGCCACGTAGATCCAGGAGAAGTGGCCGGGGAACCGGTAGCCGTTCCAGACGACGTGGTCGTACAGGGTGATCAGTGAGCCCGGGATGAGGTCGTGGGCGTGGACCGTGTTGGTCTCCGGTGGCACGGTGTCGTCGTCACGCGAGGTGACCAGCCAGGTCGGGGTGTCGATCGCCGCCAGCTCCGCGTCGGTGACCAGCGGCGGACCCTCGCCACCGAGCGGCTCGACGACGCCGCAGATCGGCACCGACGCGGCGAACAGGTCGGGGTAGGCGACTGTCATCTTCAGGGACATGTAGCCGCCGTTGCTGCAGCCGACCACGTGGATCCGGTCGGGGTCGACGTGCTCACGACGGACGAGGTCGTCGACGATGTCGCGGATCAGCGGGGCGAACCGGGGACCGTCCTCCATCCAGTAGGAGGTGCTCTGCGGGGCCACGACGTACGCGCCGGCGAAGATCCGTTGGGCCTGCGGGGTGGCGAAGCCCAACGCGCCCCGGTTGGCGCGCAGCGTGGTCTCGTTGTCGTAGTAGCCGTCGGGCAGGGAGGCGCCCTCGCCGGCGCCGTGCAGCCAGAGGATCAGCGGTCGCCGGCCCCGACCCGGTGAACGCTCCGGGGAGTACAACCGGTACTTCATGCCCGACCCCGAGACGTGGTGGCTGAAGGCGTCCACCTCGGGGTTCGACAGCCGCCCCTGAACGAAGCCGGTGATGGTGACGGGTGGGCCGTGACGCCGCACGAGCGGGGTGTTCTGGGTGATGGTGTAGACGAGGTCCAGCCGGACGTTGCGCCCCTTGCTCAGGATGTAGCCGAGGGTGCCCCCGCCGAGTTGACCCTCGCCGTGGCTCAGGTCGAGCACGATGTTCCCGTGCCGGTCGAGCCGGGCTGCGGTCACCGTACGGTCCAGGTCGTACTCGCTGAAGATCAGGTCGCCCGGAGCGACGGGGATCGGGCTGGTGGCCCTGGCATGCACGGTGAACGTGTCGGGGTGCAGCCCGGCGGGGTCGATCGGCCCGAGCCGGCGGGTGTCGAGAGTGACCGAGGTGACCTGTTCGCCGCCGTCCAGCGTCGTCGCGTCGAGGGTGAAGCTGACACTGGTCAGGTGGTGGCCCTTGGCGGCGTGGGCGGCGGGGCCGGGCAGCGCGAGGCCGATGGCGGCGCCGGCGCCACCGGCCAGGACGGTGCGGCGAGTGACCGACGCGGACATGCGACCCCCGACAACTACGTAGACATCTGTCGATAGAGGGTCAACCTAGCGTCGGGGAGATCCGCTGGCAACCGGTGTGCGGCGCCTCCACCACTCACTCCGTCCGCAGCGGCACGTCCGCGAGCACCTGCCGGCCCGCACCGGGCACCCGGCCCGGCGTCGATCCTGTGGGTGCAGGTGGCCGTCAGCGGCATGGGCGGCCCGAGGCGCGGGTTGTGCCCGCGCGCTCCGCGGATGCCGGTCAGCCCCGCCTCCGCTGCGACAGGTCAGGTCGGGCGACCGACCCCGGTGATCGAGGGCGGTGGGGTCGCATCCGTAGGGCACGCCTGGGGACGATGCGCGTGACGGCCGTGTGCGGGGGAGTTCCCGCCCTGGACGACGTCGTCGTGGCCCACCGGTGCCTGGGGCGGGGGACAGGCCAGGACACCCACCGGCAGGCCGGCGGGCGGCCGGCCCCGACCCGGATCTAGTTGGCCGCCCCGCCCGGCTGTCGCGGGCGGGGCGACGCGTCGGGCTGCTGCTGGGCCGCCAGGGTGACCAGCGCGTCCAGCAGCGCGGGTGTCACGGGTTCGCCCGTCACGAGCACCCGGAAGTGGATCGGCCCGACCACCTGGTCGACGAGCAGGTCGACGTCCGCGTCGGCGGGCAGTTCGCCCCGGCTGGCCGCCCGGTCGAACGGCACGCGGTCGCGGGCGCGCAGCCGTGGCAGAACCTCCGCACGTAGCCGGGTGGCCAGTTCGGGGTCGTGCTGGGCCTGACCGGCCAGGGCCCGGAACACCGCGCCCGAGTCGGACACCTCCAGGAAGCGGACCAGCTCATCGAGGTGGGCGCGCAGGTCGGTGCGGAAGGCGCCGGTGTCGGGCAGGGTGAGTTCCTGGGCGCTGTCGGCGGTGAACGCGTCGACCAGGATGTCGGTCTTGGAGCGCCACCACCGGTAGATCGTCTGCTTGGCGACGCCGGCCCGGGCGGCGATGCCCTCGATGGTGACCTTGGCGTAGCCGATCTCGGCGACGAGGTCGTCCGCCGCCTGGAGCACGGCCTCGCGGGCCGCCTCGCTGCGGCCGTGCCGGTTGCCGCGGTGCATCGGGCGCTCCTTTCCCGTGAGGTGTCTCTCCCGCGTGATCCACGTCTTCCGAGACGCTACAAGACCCACGTCTTCCCTAGACGCAACGTTGCGTCTAACCTACCTTCCATGACGACGACACTGCACGACCCGGCGGTCCGCGACCTGATCGACCGGCTGTTCACCGAGGCCGAGCGCGACGACGAGCGCTCGCCGGGTCGGCCCGCACCCACGGCCACCGCCCGGGAACGTGCCGATCTGCTCGAAGACGTCTACATGCCGATCTCGGCCCGGGGCGGTGACCTGCTCTACGCCCTGGTCCGCGCGGTCCGACCGCAGACGGTGGTCGAGTTCGGCACCGCGTACGGGATCTCGACGCTCCACCTCGCCGCAGCCGTGCGCGACAACGGGGTCGGGCACGTCACGACGACCGAGCTCAGCGCGACCAAGGTGAAGGCGGCCCGCGCCAACCTGGAGGAGGCCGGATTGAGCGACGTCGTGACCGTGCTCGAGGGCGACGCGCTGACCACCCTCGGCACGGTCGGCGGCCCGATCGGCCTGGCGCTGCTCGACGGCTGGAAGGAGATGTGCCTGCCCGTCCTGCGTCTGCTCGAGGCGCGGCTCGCCCCGGGTGCCCTGGTTGTCGGCGACGACTCCACGTTCGAGTCGATGAGCGACTACGTCGCCTACGTCCGCGACCCGGGCAACGGCTACGTCAGCGTCGACTTCCCGGTCGAGGACGGCATGGAACTCAGCTGCTGGACGGGCCGCTGACCAGGGGACCGGGGTGGCCGGGGTCAGTCCGGCGGCGCGGTGCCCGGTGAGATCGCGTCCCGGACGCACGCGGCCAGGAGCCTGCGCCGCCGCTCGTGGTCCTCGTCGGGTTCGTCGGCGGTCGCGGCGTAGCCGATGCTGGCCGCCGACCATGAGAACGCCATGCTCAGGACCAGGGTGAACAGGTCGAAGGGATCGCCCGGGCGCACCCGGCCGGCGGCCTGCGCCCGGGCGATCGCCGCCAGCTTCGGCTCGTGGTCGACGGCCCGGCCCAGGCTGCCGGTGGGCTGCCGCTCCAGGCGTAGCCAGGTCAGCAGCCGGACCAGTCGGGGGTCGCGCAGGTTCGCGTCGTACATCGCCACCGCCGATCCGGGCAGGTCCTCCGCGTCGAACGCGACCGCGCTCATGAGCTGGTCGGCGCGGTCGGCGATGACGGCGTCGAACAGGCCGTCCTTGTTGCCGAAGTAGCCGTACACCTGGGCCTTGTTCGTGCGTGCCGCGGCCGTGATCCGGTCGATGCGGGCTCCGGCGATGCCTCGCTCGGCGAACTCGGCGGCGGCGGCGTCCAGGATGCGGCGGCTGGTAGCTGCGCCTTTGGCGGTCACGGGACCAGAGGACATGTGACCAACTCTAACAAACAGACGAGTCGGTTGCTTTCAGTCCGGCCACCGGCTAGGTTCAGAAAATACCGAACAGTTTGTTTGAAAGGAGTCCCGGTGCGGACGACCATCGGATGGCAGAGCGTGGACGGCACCGTCGGCCTGCGGCGGGCGACGTTCGAGCGGCGGGACCTGCGCAGCGACGACGTCGCGGTCCGCGTCGACTACTGCGGCGTCTGCCACAGCGACCTGCACCTGCTCAACGGCATGATGCCGCACTACAAGAACGCCGCCGGCATCGTGCCCGGTCACGAGTTCACCGGCACGGTCACCGCCGCCGGGGCGGCGGTGACCCGCCTCGCTCCCGGCGACCGGGTCGCCGTGGGCACCCTCGTCGACTCCTGCGGGACCTGTCCCATGTGCCGGGCCGGCCAGGAGAACTTCTGTCTCGAACGCCCGACCAGCACCTACGGCAGTCCCGACCGGCTCGACGGCACCATCACCAAGGGTGCGTACAGCCGTGAGTACGTGCTGCGGGAGAAGTTCGCCTACCGGCTGCCCGCCGGCCTCGACCCGGCGGGTGCGGCTCCGCTGATGTGCGCCGGCATCACCATGTGGGAGCCGCTGCGCGAGGCGGGAATCGGTGCCGGCAGCCGGGTGGCGGTCGCCGGACTCGGGGGCCTCGGCCATCTGGGGGTCAAGCTCGCCGCCGCGCTCGGTGCCGAGGTCACCGTGCTGAGCCGTACCCCCGGCAAGGCCGACGACGCCCGTGAGCTCGGCGCTGTCGATCTGCTCGTCACCACCGACGACGCCCAGCTCGCGCGGGCCGCCAGCCGCTTCGACCTCATCCTGGACACCATCTCCGGCCCGCACGACCTGTCGCCGTTGCTGCGGTTGCTGGCCCTGGAGGGCACCCTCAGCGTGCTGGGCTTCCCCATGCAGACGCCGGTGAACCTCATGGAGCTGAGCTTCGGCCGCAGGAAACTCAGCTCCTCGGGCACCGGCGGCACCAGGCACACGACCGAACTGCTGTCCTTCGCCGCCGAGCACGGCATCACCGCCGACATCGAACTGTTGCCCTCCGCCCAGATCCGGCAGGCCTTCGACCGGCTCGAACGCGGCGACGTCCGCTACCGCTTCGTGCTGGATCTCGCCGACCTCGACTGAGACACCACCGACGCCGGCGGAGCCGCGTCCGCGCCGGCCGCCGAGGGATTCCGCCCGTCGGCCGCCGCCCGGGGGCGGAACACCGCGGCACGCCTGACCGCCGCAGTGGTACGGGCGCAGGCGCCGTTCCTCGCGCGGCCAGACGTGCGGCTCGCCAATCTCATCCCACGGTCCGGTGCCCGGTGGCGGGAGCGCGCCCGGCCAGCGCGGTGATGAACGTGACGATCTCGTCGGGGTTCTCCTCGGCCATGAAGTGGCCGCTGGTGGTGGCCTGGTAGGTGAGGTGCGGGGCCCATGCGCGCCAGAGCGCGGAGGCGTCGAAGCCGAGCTGGGCGCCCCAGTCCTGGGAGATGACACCGACGGGCATCGTGAGGTGTGCGCCGCGTTCCCGGTCGGCGATGTCCATGTCGAGGTCGATGCCGGCCGTCGCGCGGTAGTCGGCCACGATCGAGTCGATGGCGGCGACGGAGCTGTCGACGTAGTGGTCGCGCTCGTCGCGGGTGAAGGTGGTGCCGGTGGGGTCCCAGGCGTCGAGGAAGGAGCCGAAGAACTCGGGACCGACGGCGGCGATCATCTTCTCGGGCAGGCCGGCCGGCTGGGCCATGAGGTAGAGGTGCCAGGCGACCTTGGCGTCGACGCCGTGCAGGACGGCCCACGTGTCCAGGGTCGGCAGGACGTCGAGGATGCCGAGGTAGCGCACCGCCTCGGGGTGGTCGAGGCCGGCGCGGACGGCGACCAGAGCACCGCGGTCGTGGCCGATGAGTCCGAAGTGGTCGAAGCCGAGCTGACGGGTGATGGCGATCACGTCGTTGCCCATCGTGCGCTTGGAGTAGGTGTCCGGGTCCTCGGCGACGGGCTTGCCGCTGGCTCCGTAACCGCGCAGGTCGGGAACGATGACGGTGTGGTCGGTCGCGAGTTTCCCGGCGACGTGACGCCACATGTAGTGGGTCTGCGGGAAGCCGTGGAGCAGCACGACGGCCGGCCCCCGGCCGCCGACGGCGACGTTGAGTTCCACGCCGCCGGCGCCGGCGAGCGTGCGGTAGGTGACGTTGTCGATCACGAATGGTGTGGTCACGATTCCCCCTGGATCGGGTCGGTGGTGCGGGTTTCGGGATGGCCGGAGAAGAGGCCGGCGGGCAACGTGGTGACGCTGTTCGCGGAGGCGACGAGCGCCGGGATGATCACGGTGTCCACGAGTGCGGACAGGTAGGCGTCGTCGACCGCGAGCCCGTTCGCGTGCCGGAGCAGCAGCACCGACCCGACGACCTCCTCGAAGGCGAACGGGCTCACACCGGCGGGCAGTTCGCCGCGGGCAACGGCGGCGTCGATGACCGCCTGCGGCAGCCTGGCCCCCGTGGGGCCGGCGGAGTTCTCGATGGCGTCGCACAGTTCGGGGTCTTTCAGCCCGGCCTGGAGCAGCATCAACGCGGTGCCGGTGTCGCCGGCGGCCATCGTGCGATCCAGCCGCCGGGCCAGGGTCAGCAGGTCCTCGCGCAGGGTGGCCCCCTGCGGCAGCGGGGACGTCGAGTGCCGGGCGGGCCCCGCCTTCACCGCGGCGATCACCATGTCCCGCTTGGATCCCCATCGTCGGTACAGGCTGGCCTTCGACGTCTGGCAGCGTCGGGCCACCGCCTCGAAGGACACGTCCTCGTATCCGTCCTCGGCGAGGATCCCGAGAACGGCCGCGGTGATCCGCCGCTCCAGCTCGGCATCGCGCGGCCGGCCGCGGGTCCCTGATGGCTCCTCATTGCGATACGACACGTCCCGTATCGTATATCAGGATGTCGGGACCATCCACCGGCGGCCCGCCCGGTGCTGGCCGGCGGGTGGACGGAGCGGGGCACACCGGCACATGTCGCTGAGCTGACCCCGACCGGATCTACGCCATCGCCCGGTGCGCCCCCGGCTCCTCGGTCAACCGTTCCCCTGCCCGCCCCCGCTCGGACTGCGGGCCCCGATCGTCACCGGCGTCCGGATTCCCCCGGCCCACCCGGTCACGGCTGCCCGTCGAGGCGTCGGTTGCCGACGCCGAGGTTCGCCCATGAACGCCGCGGGTAGCGGTCACCGCGCGCCGTGCCCTTCGGCACGGCCGCCTCGATCTCTTCGGGATCACCGGCCGACGGTTCCACCCCTTCCCATCGGCGACCCGGCGCAACCCCTCCACCGGAGCGAGTTTGGTTGTGCGACGCGTTCTCGGCGGAGAAGCGGGGGGCGTGGTTGCGCGGATCGTCCGCCCGCCCCGGCACCCAGTTCCCCGAGAGCAGACCACGGCCCAGCACCCCGTGCGCGGTCAGCCCGATGCCCGACTCCCGCAGCGCGGGCAGCACCTCGGCCTCGACCGCCCGCGACAGCAGCGAATACTCGATCTGAAGATCAACAACCGGGTGTGCGGCGTGCGCCCGCCGGACGGTCTGCGCGTCGACCTCGGACAGCCCCACGAACCGTACGTAACCGGCGTCGATCATGTCCTTGATCGCGCCGATCGTGTCCTCGATCGGCACCGACCGGTCGAGCCGCGCCGGCCGGTGGATGTCCACGTGGTCGACGCCGAGCCGGGCCAGCGAGTAGCTACGGCTTCTTCGGACATCATCCTGGTATGCCGGCACAGCGGCATCTCGCTCCCGACCAGGGTGGGGCGCGGTCGACCTCGGGGCGGCCCCCGACGGCGACCTTTGCCCGGGACACGCCGGTCGCGATGCTTGAATGGTGGGCATGCCGCTCGACGAGTTGCGCGTTCTGCTGGCCCGGCATGCTCGGCCCGATCTGGACACCGGTATCGCTGACGTCCGCATCTTCCGCGCCGACCGGCCCAGCCCGCCGACGCCGACCACCTACGGCCGAGTGCTGGCCCTCGTCGTCCAGGGAACGAAGCGGTTCGCGCTCGGCGACCGGGTGTACGAGTACCAGGCCGGCGACTACCTCGTCGCCTCGATCGACCTGCCGGTGACCGCGCACTTCGCCCGGGCCAGCCCGCAGGAGCCGGCGTTGGGCTTCGGCCTGACCCTGCACCCGGCCGCTGTCGCCGAGGTGCTGCTCCAGGCGGACCCGGCGGACCTGCCGGCACCCGCCCCCCATCCACCAGCCGGCCTGGCCGTCAGCAGAGCCCCTGACGAGCTGCTCGACGCCGCCGTCCGACTGCTGCGCCTGCTCGACCAGCCTCGCGACATTCCCATGCTCGCGCCCCTGATCAAGCGGGAGATCATCTGGCGGCTGCTCACCGGCGAGCAGGGCGGCGTCCTGCGCCAGTTCGGCCTGCCCGACAGCAGCCTCAGCCACGTCGCCCGGGCCGTCCAGTGGATCCGCGACAACTATGCGCAGCCCTTCCGGGTCGAGGACGTGGCGCAGCGGGCGGGGATGAGCGTCTCGGCGTTCCACCGCAACTTCCAGGCCGTCACCTCGATGAGCCCGATCCAGTACCAGAAGCAGATCCGCCTGCAACGCGCCAGGCTGCTGCTCGCCGCCAACCCCGGCGACGTCGCCGGGGTCAGCCGCAGCGTCGGCTACGAGAGCGCCGCACAGTTCAGCCGCGAGTACCGCCGGCAGTTCGGGGGCCCGCCCCGCCAGGACGCGGCCCGCCTGCACGCCCGGACCGCCACACGGTCCGCAACGCGCGACAGTTGACGAGAACTCGCGTTGTCTTGCCCGTTCCTGCCTGCCTGCCCGACGGACAAGCCGGTGCCGGCACGCCCCCGGTAGCCTGCCCGGACACAGGGGCGAGGTCGGCCGGGGGGTCGACGGACAACGACAGGCGCGTGAGGTACGGGTGGCCGGAAGCGAACTGTACGGACGCCACGACGACCTGGTGCAGCTCGCCGAGTTCCTCGACGGGGTGCGCCAGGGCGGCGGCGCGCGTCTGATCTGCGGCGAGCCGGGGGTCGGCAAGTCCTCCCTGATGACTGCCGCGACGGAACTCGCCCTCGCCGGCGGGATGCGCGTGCTGCGGGCGTCCGGGTCGGAGTTCGAGGCCGACGTCAGCTACTCCGGCCTGCACCAGCTGCTGCTACCCGCGTACGCGGCCCTCGACCGCCTCCCGCCCGGTCCGCGCGAGGCGCTGTCGGTGGCGCTCGGATTCGGCGTCGGCACGCCCCCGGACGTCCTACTGGTCTGCAACGCAGCGCTGCTGCTCGTCACCGAGCTCACCGCCGACGGGCCGGTCGTACTGGTGGTCGACGACGTGCACTGGCTGGACCGGGCCAGCGCCGTCGTCCTCGGCTTCGTCGCCCGGCGGCTGGCGGGCCGCCGGGCCGGGCTGCTGGCGTCGACCAGGACGGGATCGGTGAGCTTCCTCGACCTGCGGGGGCTGTCCGAGCACGTCGTCGGGCCGCTCGACGACGAGTCGGCGGGGCGGCTGGTCGACGTCCGCCACCCGCAGCTGCCGGCACGGGTACGCCGCCGCCTGCTCGACCTCGCCCAGGGCAACCCCCTCGCGCTGATGGAGTTGCCCGCCGCGTTGCTGGGTTCCGTGCGGCGCACGCAGACGCACCCCGAGGTGGTTCCCCTCAGCGACCGCCTTCAGGCGATCTTCGCGGCCCGGTTGACCGGGCTGCCCGAGGCGACCCGGCAGGTGCTGTTGCTCGCCACGTTCGAGGGAACCGGCGACGTCCGGGTGCTCCGCGCCGCGCTGCCCGACCAGTCCAGCCTGGCCGACCTGGCCCCCGCCGAGCGGGCGCAACTGGTGCGGGTGGACGACCCCACGGCCCGGATCGCGTTCCGGCATCCGCTGATCCGGTCGGCGATCGTGGCCATGTCCACCCATGAGGAGCGCCGCACCGCGCACGTCGCCCTCGCCGGAGCCCTGGTCGACGACGAGGAGCGCCGGGCCTGGCACCTCGCGGCGGCCGCCGTCGGCCCGGACGAGGCGGTGGCGGAGATCCTCGAGGACGCGGCGCACCGGGTGATGCGCCGTGGGGACGGGTTCGCGGCGGTGGCGGCCCTGGTCCGCGCCGCCGAGCTGAGCGCCACGAGCGCCGGTCGGGGACGGCGGCTCGCCGAGGCCGCGTACATCGGCGCGGAGGCCAGCGGCACCATCGACGACGCGAAGATCCTGCTGACCGACGCCCGTCGGGCGGCTCCCGACTCCGTCGGTTCCCTGCACGCGGCCAACGCGACCGCTTTCCTCATGATCAACGGGGATGGTGACGTGAGCACCGCCCACCGGCTGCTGGCGGGTGCCATCGAGACCGGGGACCACGGCTACCGGGCCGACGATCCGGCGCTCGTCGAGGCCATGCACACCCTGCTGCTGTTGTGCTGGTACGGCAGCACCCCGCGACACTGGGCGCCGTTCTTCACGGCGCTGCGTCGGATCCGGCCCCGGCCGCCGGACGTGCTCGCGTTGGCGAGCGACAGTTTCGCCGACCCGGTGCGCACCGGGAAGGCGGCGCTGCACCGGGTCGACGCGGTGCTCCGGACGCTGACCGACGACGCCGACCCCACCCGCGTTATGCGGATCGGCACGGCCTCGGTGTATCTCGACCGTCTCGGCGACTCGCGGGAGGCATCCTGGCAGCTGGTCCAGCACGGGCGCAACGGCGGGGCGCCCCGCCGGCACCTCGGGGCCCTGATGCACCTGTGCCTCGACGACTTCCTGACGGGCCGGTGGGACGAGGCCGAGGAACTCGCCGTGGAGGGCCAGCGGACCTGCGACACCAGCGGCTTCTCGTTCTTCGCGTGGTACTTCCGGTACAACCGGGCGATCCTGGCCGCCGGCCGGGGACGGTTCGCCGAGGCGTACGCGCTCGCCGACGAGATCACCCACTGGGCGCTGCCCCGGGGCGTCGCCGCCGCGGCGGTGTTCGCGCAGCATCCCCGGGTGCTCGCCGCCATCGGGCAGGGTGACTACGACGCCGCCTTCGGGCACGCCGCCGCGATGAGCCCGCCCGGCGTGCTCGCCTCCCACGTGCCGCACTGCACCTGGGTCATGTTCGACCTGGTGGAGGTGGCCGTCCGCACCGGGCGTACGGCCGAGGCCCAGGCCCACGTCCGGGCGATGCGCGACGCGGACGTGGCCGGCCTGTCGCCCCGGATGGCCCTGCTCCAGGCCGGCGCCGAGGCCGTCGTCCGCGCCGACGACGAGTCGGTGACCCGCCTGGAGACCCTGCTGGCCGACCCGGCGACGGGGCGGTGGCTGTTCGACGGGTCCCGGGTGCGGTTGGCCCTCGGGGAGAGGCTGCGGCGGACCCGGTCGCCGGTGGATGCCCGCCGGCACCTGCTCGCCGCACGCGACGGCTTCGCCGCCATGGCGGCCGAACCCTGGCTCGCCCGGGTGGAGGGGGAACTGCGCGCCTGCGGCTATCGACCGCCCCCACGGCAACTGGGTGACCTGACGGCGCAGGAACTCCAGATCGCCGAACTGGCGGCGAGCGGCATGACCAACAAGCAGATCGCCGAGCGCCTGTACCTGTCGCACCGGACCGTCGGTGCCCACCTGTACCGGATCTTTCCCAAGCTGGGCGTCACGTCACGGGCCGCGCTCCGGGACGCCCTGTCGCCGTCTGCTGCTGAGCAGACTGTGCGCTGAGCTCGTCGGCCTGCGTCTCCTTCGCTTCGAGCAGCCGCTCCAGGAGCCGCCGGGTGGTGGGGTCGTCGTCGCCGATCCAGCGCACCGCCTCCTGCAACGTCTGGACGAGGATCCGTGCCCCTACGAGGTTCTGCGTCACGATGCCGACGACGTCACCGTCGGGGAATGCGCGGAAGGCGACCCTGGACCGGGCACTCAGGTGCTGTGGGTCGTAGTCGCCGACGCAGCCGAGTTGCCGGATCCGATTCGCGACCAGCCGGGCGTCGCCCCGGTCACGGTCGGCCCCGGCGAACAGGAGGTCCGCGAGCGGCCGCAACGCCGGGGCGCGGACGACCAGCGCGTGCTGCTCGTACTGCAACGAGGACACGACCAGGCTCGCCAGCAGCACGTTGAGCAGCTGCGTGGCCGCCGTCAGATCGACCCGGTTCGACGGCGTGACCGGCCCGTCGTCGAGGTCGAACAGGGCCCGGTCGCGGACCTCGCGCATCCGCAGCACGGTGGGCGGCGATGCGGGATGTTCCCGTCCTGATGGCGTCACACCGTCGATGGTGCGGCGTGGCTGTCGGCCCGCGCATCTGTCGAACGACCTAACCCCGGGGCCGACATGCCGGCGATGGGCGGATCCCGCAGCCCTCGCACCAGAGCACCGGGGCGCGGTGAGCCGGCGACTCCGCTCACGTCGCCGGTCACACCCGGCCACGGGCCTGCCCGATTGCAGCACCACCGGCTAGGTCATCGGCAGTCTGCGGCCCGGATCCCGGAAGTCGGATGACTGATGAGGGCCGACCGGGTGGCCCCGAGGCTGGATCCAGCCAGGCAACACCGTCGCCGCCGACATCCGGTGGCAGCCGCCGAGGAGAGTGCCCGATGACCGCAAGCTACGGCTTCCACGCCACCATGACCGCCCGCCCCGGCAAGGGCGACGAACTGGTCGACTTCCTGCTCGCCTCGCCGTCGCTGGCGAACGAGGACTGCGTCGTCTTCCTGATCGGCCGATCCGCCGCCGACTCCGACGTCGTCCACGTCACCGAGGGCTGGACGACCCAGGAGGCGCATCACAGGTTCTTCGCCACCGACGAGGCGCAGGCCCTGGTGACCCGGCTCCAGCCGCTGATCGCCGGCGAGCCGGCATACCTCGACGAGGTGCCGATCGGTGGCAAGGCCGCCATCTGAGATCCGGCCCGGACATCCGCCCCTGCGCACCGAACACGAACAGGAAACCCCTCATGGCACTGACACGTCCCCCTCTCGACCCCGAGCTGCGCGCACTCCTCGCCGACATGCCGCTCGTACCCGAACTCAACCGCGAGGTGCTTCCGCAGATCCGGCAGTTCTCGTCGATGCCCGTGGAGCCGCTGCTCGAAGGCCGGGCGATCGACCGGCGCGAGGTCAGCATCGCCGGTGCCGACGGCGCGGACATCCCGCTGTCCGTCTTCAGCCCCGCCGGCCTGGCCCGCACCGCCCCGGCCCCGTGCGTCTACTGGATGCACGGCGGTGGAATGGTGATGGGTGACCGCTTCTCCCAGCTCGACATCCCTCTGGAGTGGCTCGACCTGTTCGGTGCCGTCGTGGTCTCCGTGGACTACCGGCTGGCGCCCGAGGCCACCGGCACCAGCCTGGTCGACGACTGCTACCACGGTCTGCTGTGGGTGGCCGAGCACGCCGACGAGTTGGGCGTCGACCCGGGCCGGATCATCGTCGCCGGGGTCAGCGCCGGCGGCGGCCTCACCGCCGGGATCGCCCTGCTGGCCCGCGACCGCGGTGGCCCGCCGCTCGCCGCCCAGGTGCTGATCTGCCCCATGCTCGACCACCACAACGACACCACCTCCAGCCGCCAGTACGCCGGCGAGCCCGGCGTGTGGACGCGCGAGATGAACGAGTTCGGCTGGCGGTCGGTGCTCGGTGATCTGGCCGACGACGCCGTACCCGCTCACGTCTCTCCCGCGACGGCCGGCGACCTGTCCGGCCTCCCGGACACCTACGTCGACGCCGGCACCGCCGAGGTGTTCCGCGACGAGGCCGTCGCCTACGCCACCCGCGTCTGGGCCGCCGGCGGCCAGGCCGAGCTGCACATCTGGGCGGGTGGCTTCCACGGGTTCGACGCCCTGTACCCGCAGGCGCTGATCTCGGCCCAGGCCCGCCGCGCCCGCACCGACTGGCTCGCCCGGGTCCTGACCCCACAGCCGCAGCTCGCCGGGCGGCGGGCCGGGCGATGAGCGACAACCACCGGGCGCAGTTCCTGCGCGAGTTCCTCCGTGACCCGTTGACCGTCGCCGCGGTCGCCCCCAGCGGCGGCCCGCTGGCCGACCTCGTCACCGCACCCGTGCCTGACCTCGGTGAGCCGCTGGTCGTCGAACTCGGCCCCGGCACCGGAGCGTTCACGGCCGCCGTCCAGCGCCGGCTCGCTGGCCGAGGCCACCACCTCGCCGTCGAGGTCAACGGGCGGTTCGCGGGCCTGCTGGCCGCCCGGTACCCGCGCCTGGACGTCGCCGTGGCCGACGCCCGCGACCTCGGCGAGGTGCTCGCGCGGCGGGGTCACCGCCGGGCGGACGTGATCGTGAGCGGCCTGCCGTGGGCGGCGTTCGCCGGGAACCAGCAGGACGAACTGCTGCAGGCCGTCACCGACGCGCTCACCCCGGACGGGGCGTTCACCACGTTCGGCTACACGCTCGCCCGCTGGGCCCCGCCCGCCCGGCGACTGCGGCGGGCGCTGGACGACCGGTTCGAGGAGGTCGTGACCGGCCGCACCGTGTGGGCGAACCTGCCGCCGGCGTTCGTGTACTTCTGCCGGCGACCCCGGGTGGCAGCGCGACCGCGCACGCTGGTGTCCCTGGTCCGCTGAGCGACGAGAACCCGAGAGGAGGATCGGCCATGGGGAAGCGGTCCGATCCGGCCGTCCGCCCGGTCGGCGAGGACCACCGCGCGACGCCGTTCGAGCTGTTCTTCGACCTCGTCTACGTCTTCGCGACGACCCAGATCACCGCCTACCTGGCCCACGAGCACAGCCCGTACGGTGTCCTGCGGGGGCTGCTGATCCTGGCCCTGCTGTGGGGAACATGGTCCGGCTACACCTGGCTGGGCAACCACTCCCGGGCCGACGAGGGCCTGCTGCGGGCGGGAATGGTCGGCGCGATGGCGGCCATGTTCGTAGTGGCGCTGGCCATCCCCGAGGCCTGGCGGGACGCTCCCGGCGGCCTACCCGGCCCGGTCGTCCTGGTCTGCGCCTACCTGCTCGTCCGGTGGGTGCACCTCGCGGTCTACGCGGTGGCCGCGACCGGGGACACCGGGTTGCGGCAACAGATCGCGGTAACCTGGCCGCCCCTGCTGGCCGGCGCGGCGCTGCTGCTCTGCGGGGCGCTGCTGGGTGGCTGGGCCCAGGTGCTGCTGTTCGGTGTCGCGTTGCTGGTGGACTGGGCCGGTATCTACCTCACGGCCAGGCGCGGCGCCTGGCGGCTGCACAGTCCGGCGCACCTCACCGAACGGCACGGCCTGTTCATCATCATGGCCCTCGGTGAGTCCACTGTCGCGATCGGGGTGGGGGCCGCCGGCCAGCCCGTCGGCGTGCCGCTGCTGACCGCCGCCGTCCTCGGCGTCGGCACCGCCGTCTGCCTGTGGTGGCTGTACTTCGACGTGGTGGCACCCGCGGCCCGGCGTCGCCTCGTCGCCGTGCACGACGCCGTCCGGGTCAGCCTGGCCGTCGACGCGTACACCTATGGTCACTTTCCCCTGGTCGCCGGGATCGTGCTCACCGCGCTCGGGGTGGAGGGTGTGGTGGCCCACGCCGACGAGACAGGACCGTTGGGAGTCTTCTACGCGCTGTCCCTCTACGGCGGTGCGGCCCTCTACCTCGCCGGTCACCTGCTGTTCGCGCGGCTCGTGCACCGTGCGACGAGCCTGCCGCGCCTGGTGACGGCAGGTGTGCTCACCGCCGCCGGTCCGGCTGCCGCCACGCTCGCGCCGATGGTCGGCCTGGCCGGGCTGGTCGCCGTCCTGATCATCCTGATCGTGGTCGAGACCCGCCAGCGCCGTCGGAATTCACGTCCGTCGATTCCGTCAGCCCACGTGGCGGCGATCGTCGGTGGACCGGAATCGCGGAGGATCGAGCAAGGAATCGCGAGGATCGAGATGGATGCCGCACCCGAAAACTGATTACCTGAACACTTCTTTCGAATGACGCGATACCCGATTCAATGAGCGGGAGGTGACGACGATGACCGATCAGACACACAGCACGATAACGCTGCTGGTGAACGACGTGACTCACCGACTGTCGGTGGACAACCGTCGGACGCTGCTCGACGTGTTACGGGACGACCTGGGCGTCACCGGGCCGAAGAAGGGATGCGACCACGGGCAGTGCGGTGCCTGCACGGTGCTGCGTGACGGCCGGCGGGTGGTCTCCTGTCTGATCCTCGCGGTCGCCGCCGATACTGCCGCGATCACCACCGTCGAGGGGCTGGCCGTCGGGGGCAGGCTGCATCCGATCCAGGAGGCGTTCGTGCGCCTGGACGGCTTCCAGTGTGGCTTCTGCACGCCGGGGCAGATCTGCTCGGCGGTCGGGATGCTCGCCGAGCACGCGGCCGGCTGGCCCAGCGTCGTCACCGTCGACGACGCACCGCACGGAGCGCCGGAACTGGACGAGGTCGAGGTACGCGAGCGGATGAGTGGCAACCTGTGTCGCTGCGGGGCGTACCCGGCGATCGTCCGTGCGGTGATCGAGACCGCCGCCCGGCCGGGGGTGGCGGGGTGAGGGAGTTCGCCTATCAGCGCGCCACACAGGTCCACGAGGCGCTCACGGCGGTCGCCGGCAACGCCGGCGCCCGGTATCTGGGCGGCGGCACCAACCTCGTCGACCTGATGAAGCGCGGGGTCGAGGAGCCGACCCGGCTGGTGGACGTACGGCGGCTTCCCCTCGACCGTGTCCAGGTGGCACCGGACGGTGGGCTGGTCATCGGTGCGACCACCACGAACAGCGACGCAGCCGCCCACCCCGAGGTGCGCCGCCGGTTCCCGGCGCTGGCCCAGGCCGTGTTGGCGGGCGCATCCGGCCAACTGCGGAACATGGCCACGGTGGGCGGCAACCTGTTGCAGCGGACCCGCTGCGGCTACTTCACCGACCTCTCCTCACCCTGCAACAAGCGGATCCCCGGCAGCGGGTGTGCCGCCGTCGCCGGGGTGCACCACAACCACGCGATCCTCGGCCACACCGCGCACTGTGTGGCCACCCACCCCTCGGACCTGGCGGTGGCGCTCTGCGCCTTCGACGCGGTCGTGCGCTACGAGACGCTCGACGGCACCGGTGAGATCCCGTTGGAGCAGTTCTACCTGCCGGTCGACGACCGTCCGGACCGGGAGACCGCGCTGCCGCCCGGCGCGCTGATCACCGCCGTCGTCCTGCCCGGGTCCGCGCACACCCCTCGGTCGCGTTACCGCAAGGTCCGCGAGCGCGCGTCGTACGCCTTCGCGACGGTTTCCGTCGCCGCCGCGCTCGACGTCCGCGACGGCGTGGTACGTGACGTGCGCGTCGCCCTCGGCGGCGTGGCATCGCATCCGTGGCGGGCCCGCACCGCCGAGGCGGTGCTCCGCGACGCCCGGCCCACCGCCGATCTGTTCCGCGACGCCGCCGAGGCGGAGCTGAGCGCCGCGAAGCCTCTGCGCGACAACGGATACAAGGTGGCCCTGGCGCGGAACCTCGTCGAGGCCGTGCTCGGTGGGCTCGCCGCAACGGAGGGAAACCGATGAGCACGAACCTCGATCCCGGTGCCGTCGGCGCCCCGCGTCCCCGGATCGAGGGTCCGCTGAAGGTCACCGGTGCCGCCCGCTACGCCGCGGACGTGCCGATGCCGGATCTGGCCCACGGCTGGATGGTGACCGCCCCCATCTCCCGGGGCCGGATCCGCGACATCGACGCCTCGACCGCGCTCGGCATGCCGGGCGTGCTGGGGGTGCTCGACCACCGCAACGCGCCCCGGCTCGACCCCCGGGCCGGCAACTACTTCGGGCCGGACGGCAGCATGCAACTGCTCCAGGACGACGTGATCCCGTACGCCGGCCGGCCGGTGGCGCTGGCGGTGGCCGAGACGCCCGAGCAGGCCCGGGCGGCAGCGGCGGCGCTGCGGGTGACCTACGACGTCGAACCGCACGACCTGGACTTCAGCCTGGAGCACCCGGCGGCCCGGCCGGGATCGACCGCCTTCGGCCCGGAGGCGGACACCGGCGACGTGGAGGCGGAACTGTCGGCGTCCGCGGTCGTGGTCAGCGAGCGTTACCGCACTCCGGAGGAGAGCCACAGCGCCCTGGAGCCGCATGCCGCGACCGTGTGGTGGGACGGGGGCCACGTGTACGCCCTGGACGCCAACCAGGGCGCGTTCAGTGTGTCCGAGGTTCTGGCCGCGCTGTGGTCCATCGACCGGGAGCGGGTGCACATCCGCGCCGAGCATGTCGGGGGCGGCTTCGGCGGCAAGGTCGCCTGCGGCCCGCAGATGATCCTCGGGTCGATGGCCAGTGAGCGGTTCGGACGTCCGGTGCGGGTCGTCATGACCCGGGCGCAGGTATTCGAGGCGACCGCGTCGCGGCCCCCGACGGACCAGCTGGTGCGCATCGGCGCCGACGCCGACGGCCGCCTGCGCGCCATCCACCACCGACCGGCGTACGCCCTCTCACCGCTGGCCGAGTACATCGAGTGGTGCACCGAGCAGGCCAAGATCCTGTACGCGGCGTCGGCGATCCGCACGCAGCTCACCGCCGTACCCCTCGACATCCTGCCGCCGGCCTCGATGCGCGGGCCGGGCGTGACGCCCGGCTCGTTCGCCCTGGAATCGGCGATCGACGAGGTGGCGGAGCGGCTCGACCTCGACCCGCTGGAGTTGCGCCTGCGCAACCAGCCCCCGGTCGGGCCCGTGTCGGGGTTGCCCTTCAGCAGCCGCCGGCTGGTCTCCTGCCTGCGGGAGGGCGCGCGCCGGTTCGGCTGGGCCACGCGCGACCGGCGTCCGCGTGGCCGGCACGAGGGTCCACTGCTGATCGGCACCGGCATGGCCACCACCTCCTTCGGCGCCGGGGTGTTCCCGTCGACGGCCTCGATCACGGCCGAGGCGGACGGGACGTTCACGGTGTCGGTCGGCGCGAGTGACATCGGCACGGGTGCCCGTACCGCGCTGACGGCGGTCGCCGCCGACGCGCTCGGGGTCGGCACGGAGCGGGTCCGCATCCGGATCGGCGACAGCGACCTCGGCATGGCCTGGGGCGCGGGCGGCTCCCGGGGCACGACATCCTGGTCCTTCGCCATCACCGAGGCGGCCAGGAAACTGCGGGAGAACCTGGGTGACCCGGCCTGGCCGGTGACCGCGACGGTGGACACCACCACGATGATCGATTACCAAACCGGCCGGGAACGGCAGACCTTCAGCGCCGTCTTCGCGGAGGTGGCCGTCGACCCGTCGACCGGCGAGGTGCGGGTGCGTCGCCTGCTCGGCATGTTCGCCGTGGGCCGGGTGATCAACCCGTTGCTCGCCCGTAGCCAGGTGATCGGCGGAATGATCATGGGGCTGTCCATGGCCCTGCACGAGGAGAGCGTGCGCGACCCGCGTACCGGCAGGCAGACCAACGGCGACTTCGCCGGCTATCACATCGCCGCCCACGCCGACGTGCCCGACGTCGAGGCCGACTTCGTGCCCGACTACGAGCCGCAGGACCCGTCGGGGTTCAACGGGCTCGGCGAGATCGGCACGGCCGGCACCGCGGCGGCGATCGCCAACGCCGTATGGCACGCCACGGGCACCCGCCAGCGGATCCTCCCGATCCGCCTCGACCGGGTGCTGGAGCCCGCCGACCCGGGCACCCCCGATGCTGCGTGAGGTCTGGTCGTTCGTCGACGCCCACCGCCGGGCCGGACGCCCCGTCGCCCTCGCCCGGCTGGTGGCGCGGGACGGCCCGGGAGCACGGCCACTCGGATCGACGATGGCCGTCGCGGCGGACGGCACATGGCGCGGCTCGGTGTCCGGGGGCTGCGTCGAGGCCGTCGTCGTGGAGGCCGCCCGCGCCGTCCTCGCCGGAGCGGCGGCGCACGTGCTGCCCGTGACACCGGGGGAGTTCCTGCTGCCGTGGGAGGAAACGCCCGCCTGCTCCGCCACCATGCAGGTGCTGGTGCTGCCCGCACCACCGCCGCCGGTGCACGACGCGATCACCGTGGCGTTGCGGTCGGACAGACCCGTCGCCGTGGGCGTCGGACTACAGCCGCCGTACCGGTGGTCGGTGGCCCCGACCAGGGCCCAACTCCCCGACGGCCACCCGACGTACGTCGAGGAGCTGCCGCGCCGACGGCGGCTGGTCCTCACCGGAGCGACCGACCTGGCCGGGGTGGTGGCCACCCTGGCGGAGTCACTGGACCTGGCGGTGTCCGTCATCGACCCACGCCCCCTCCACGTCGGGTCCGGGGCGCTGCCGGCCAGCGTCCGGCTGGTGCGCGCCTGGCCGGGCGAGTGGCTGACCCGCCACCCGCCCGGACCCGGCGACTCCGTGGTCGCGGTGAGCCACGACCCGCGTATCGACGACCAGGCCATCCGTGCGGCACTGGCCGGCGGCGCGGGACACGTGGCGGCCCTGGGCAGTCGGGCCACCCACACCCAGCGCCTGCGACGCCTCGCCGGCACACCCGGCCTGGACCGGCTCGCCGGTCCCGCCGGACTGGACCTGGGCGGCGCGTCGCTGGCCGAGGCGGCCCTGTCCATCCTCGCCGAGGTGGTCGCGGCGGGAAACGGTCGGGCCGGAGGCCGACTGCGCGACTCCCGGCTGCCCATCGGCGTCCACGCGACGACGACGGCCCATGGGTGACGTCCGACCACCGGCCGGCCGGACGACCCCTTCCCACGACCTCGTCCGCTCCCGCGGGCGGCCGGACGTCCCACGGGCGGGGACGAACCCTGACAGCACGGCGAACCCCGTCGCCGGACTGGTCCTGGCCGCCGGGGCAGGGCGTCGCTACGGAGGACCCAAGGCACCGGTGTTCCTCGGGCAGGCGCTGCGCGCGCTGCGCGACGGCGGGTGCGACCCGCTCATCGCGGTCCTCGGCGCCGGCGCCCACCAGACCCGGGCGGCCGTCGACCTGACGGACGTCCACGTCGTCGACAATCCGCTCTGGGCCGCGGGCTTGTCCTCGTCGTTACGGCTCGGCCTGAACACGGCCGCCGGCCTGCCCGGGATCTCCGCCGTGTGCGTGCACCTGGTGGACATGCCCGGAGTCACCGCAGCGGCGGTGGCCCGGCTGCGGACCCACACGCACCCGGGCTGCCTGGCCCGCGCTTGCTACGACGGCGAGCCGGGCCATCCGGTGCTGCTGGGCCGCGACCACTGGACGGAGGCAGCCGCGACCGCGCGGGGCGACCAGGGTGCGCGGGCCTACCTGCGCCTGCGGGCCGACCAGGTGAGCGTCGTCGAGTGTGCCGACGTGGCCGCCGGCTACGACATCGACGAGCGGTGAGGACGGTTCCCCTGCCGTCAGGGCTCCGGGTGCCCTTCCGCGCTCGGTCCACACCCCGACGCCGCCGGGTGGGGGCGCCCGGTCGGCGGCATCGCCCTGTCCGGCTCGCCGGGTCCGCTGTTGACTCTCCAGTGGCTTGAGACGTCAGGGTGGTGGTCATGGACGAGCGGTTGTCGATCGGTGAGGTGGCCCGGCGTACGGGGCTGAGTGTCAGCACCATCCGGTTCTATGCCGACGAGGGCGTCGTCGCGCCCGCCGGGTACACCGGGGCCGGGTACCGGTGCTACGACGCGCGGGGCGTGGCGGCCCTCGAACTGGTGCGTACGCTGCGGGACCTGGGCGCGGGGCTGGACGAGATCCGTCGGTTGCTGGCCGAGGAGATCACGGTGCGGGACCTCGCGACCGCCCATCTGGCGCTCGTCGAGCGGCAGATGGGGCAGTTGCGTACCCGGCGTGCCGTGCTGCGGGCCGTGGTGCGGCAGGACAGCGAGGCCGGGCAGGTGGGTCTCGTGCACCGGCTGGCGTCGATGTCCGACGACGACCGTGAGCAACTCGTGGAGGAGTTCTGGGCCGAGGTCACCGAGGGCCTCGACGTGCGGGAGTTCGTCGAACACCTGCGCCCGTGGCGGCCCCGGCTGCCGGAGGACCCCACCGGTGAGCAGCTCGACGCGTGGATCGAGCTGGCCGACATGGTGCGTGACGCCGGATTCCGGCGGGCGGTGCGTCGGTTCTTCGGTGAGACCTTCGCCGACGCGGCGGACCACGGGCGGGACGACCCGTCGACGCAGGCGCAGATCGCGGAACAGGTCGAGATCCTCGCGCAGGCCAGGGCCGCGTCCGAGGCCGGCGTACCTGTCGACTCCCGCGAGGCCCGGCAGTTGGCGACGCGGTGGGTGGCGCTGACCGGCAGTCGCTGTGGCGAGCGGGACCTGACCGAGGTACGGCGGCAGATCGTCGCCGCCGACCCCGGGCCGCAGGTGGCCCGGCACGTCGAGCTGCTCGGCAGGTACCACGCGCTGACCGCCACCATCAACGGCACACCGCAGCCCGTCGTGCACGCCCCGGCGTCCACCTGGCTGCACGCGGCCGTCGCCGCGCTGCCCTGACCGGGCGTGCGTGGTTGTCCGGCGGCGGGTCGTCGAAGTGTGGGCGAACGCGGTGGACCGGGTTCGTCGAACCGCCAGCCCAGATCATCGGGACGTACGCGAAGGGGTGCGGGAACCGGCGCGGGGCGCCGCCTGCCTGGCTATTCTGTGGCACGTCGTGACGGGCGCGGCTCGCACCAGGAACCCACCAGAAGGCGACCACCGTGACAGCCACCCCACGCCAGGACGCCCGGCCGGTGACGGTGACCGCGCACGTGGTCCTGGCTGTGCTGACGGTGCTCGCGCTCGCGGGCAACCGGTACTACGGCGCGGCCGGGTGGCAGGTCCTCGCCGCAGCGGGTGCCGCCGTCCTGCTCCACGGGGCGGCCGTGGTGTCCCGCCGCCGGCCGTGGCCGGGGTACGCGACCGCCGCGCTGGGCATGCTCGTCCTGGCGACGATCTCCTTTCCGAGCTGGTCGGCGATCCTGCTGCCGTCGGCCCTGTGGTTCCCCGTCACGTTGTGGCGGCTGACCGGCCTCGTCCCGGTCAGGTTCTCGGTGGCCGCGCTGGCGGTTGCCGTGCTCGGGATCGTCCTCACCGAGCTGGTGGCCTGGGACCGGCTGCCCCCCGAGATCCCCGGATGGACCCTCTTTGTCGAGGGCGGGCTGCTGACGCTCGCGGTCGGCGGGGTGTGGGGTGCGGCCCTGCTGCTGCGTCGGCGGCGCGAGGCGGGCCGGCGGGCCGAGAGCGGACGGCTGGCCGCGGCCGTCGCGGACGAGCGGGCCAGCATCCGCCGTGACCTGCACGACGTGATCGCTCACACGGTCACCGTCATGGTCGCGCGGATCGAGGCCGCGGCGGTGACGACGACGGATCCGGCGACCCGCCGTGAACTCGGCGACATCGCCGAGGCGGGCCGGGACGCCCACCAGGGTCTGCGGGCGATGCTGGCCACCCTGGGGCCGGCCACCACGGCACCGCGCGCCGGTGCCCGGCGCGACCGGGTGCCGATCTCGCTGGACGCCATCGCCGACCTGGTGGCCTCGGCGGCCAGCCCGCTGCACGCGGTGACGTTCGCGGAGGTGGGCCCGCGGCGGCCGTTGAGCCTGAGCGCCGAGGTGGCGGCGTTCCGTACCGTGCAGGAGGGCGTCACCAACGCGCTGCGGCACCTCGAACCGCCGGTCGAGGTGACCGTTGAGCTCCGGTGGGGTCCGGCCGGGCTGGAGGTGGAGGTACGCGACGACGGCGGCTCGGCGCTCCGCGCCCCCGGCAGGTCGGCGCTCCGCGCCCCCGGCAGGTCGGCGCTCCGCGCCCCCGGCAGCCGCGGCACCGGCCTGCTGGGCGTCGGGGAACGCGTGCGCGCCGCCGGGGGCACCCTGTCGGTGACGGAGGGGGACGACGGATGGGTGCTGCGAGCGCTGCTGCCCACGAAGGAGGGGGCATGACCAGGATCCGGGTGATGCTGGTGGACGATCAGGAACTGTTGCGGACCTCGTTGCGTACGGTCCTGTCGGCCGACGAACGCATCGAGGTCACCCACGACGTCGCGAACGGCGGGGACGCGGTCGAGGTCGTCCGGCGGCACCGTCTCGACGTGGTGCTGATGGACATCCGCATGCCACGCATGGACGGGGTGGCCGCCACGGCGGAGATCGTCCGGATCGCACCGGCGACCCGGGTGCTCATGCTGACGACGTTCGATGACGACGACCTGGTCGTGGCCGCCATCCGGGCCGGCGCGAGCGGCTACCTGACCAAGGACGTCCGGCCCGCCGTCCTGGCGCAGGCCGTGTGTGACGTAGCCGCCGGGACGTCGGCGCTGGCCCCGGGGGTGGCGGCGACGGTCCTCGATCTCGTCCGGCAGGTGCCGACGCGCCGGACGGGGGCGCTGGACGGCCTCACCCCGCGCGAGGTCGAGATCTTCGGCCTGCTCGCCCGGGGCAGGTCCAACGGCGAGATCTGCGCGGAACTGGTGCTGAGCGAGAACACGGTGAAGTCGCACGTCCGGGCCGTGCTGCAGAAGCTGGACCTGCGCGACCGCGTGCACGTGGTGATCCACGCGTACGAGAACGGGCTGGTCGGTCGGTACGATCTGCCCGACTGAGATTTCACTCCGCCGGGTGGTGCCGGCTCACCCCGTGGTGTGATGACCGTCGGTGACGGCCTGCCTAGGTTCGACCTCGTGCCTCTCCAACGTCTGCGTTCTCCCCGGGTGACCTCCCTGTCCGCCGTCGCCGCTGTGTTCGTCGCCGTACTGCTCGCCTCGGCGACGCCGGCCCACGCCACCGGCAGAGGGCTGGTCGACGACTACCGTTCCGCCTACGCGACGCCGGGGGTCGCGGCGGCCGTGATCGACGGCTCGTCGGTCGAGACGACCGTCCGCGGCCGGGACGGGGACGGCAACGCGGTGACGACGGGGACGCCGTTCCGGATCGCGTCGATGAGCAAGTCGATGACGGCGACAGCGGTCATGCTGCTGGTCGACCGGGGCCGCGTCGTGCTGGACGACCCGGTCGTCACGGTCCTTCCCGACTTCCGGATGGCCGATCCGCGCTTCACCGCGATCACCGTGCGGCACCTCCTCAGCCACACCTCGGGCCTGTCGGCCGGCACGAACAACGATTACGTGTTTCCGCCCCCGCGCGACGCGCGGCAGGCCGTGGCCCGGCTGGCCGACGAGACCCTGGCCGCCGATCCGGGCAGCAAGGCGGTCTACCACAACACCAACTTCACGATCGCGGCGAGGATCGTCGAGGTGGTGTCGGGTGAGCCCTTCGACGAGTTCCTGCGTGCCGAGCTGTTCACCCCGCTGGGGATGACCCACACCCGCTCGACGCCGGGGTGTTCCGATCGCGCCGAGGGGCTGCCGTCCGGGTACGAGGTCGTCCTCGGGTTCGCCGTCGCGGTGCCGGAGATGCCGGGGACGTGCGCCGGCAACGGCGGGGTGATCTCGACCCTGGACGACATGGTGCGGTGGCTGCGGTTCAACCAGGGCGGCCCCGGCGCCGGCCTGCTCAGCACCGCCGCCCTGACCGAGCTGCACACCGTCCAGCCCGGGGCCGGCGACTACGCCCTGGGTTGGCAGGCCCGTCCGGCCGCCGCCGGCACCCCGACGATGATCGGCCACGGCGGGACCCTGGCGACGTGGACCGGGGACATGGTCTTCTCGCCCACCACGGGCAGGGCCGCCGTCGTCCTGACCAACAGCGTCGGTGCGCCCGGCGAGCTGTCGGCCAACCTTCTCGCCGAACGGATCGGGACACCGACACGGCCGATGAGCAATCCGCTCGACACCGTGAACGCGGTCCTGCTCGGGCTCACGGTGGTGCTGGCGGCGCTGCTGGTCACCGCGGCCGTCCGGGCGCGCCGCTGGGCCGTCCGACGCCGTACGACGCGACGACCGCTGCTGATCCTGCGGCTCGTGCCCCTGACCCTGGCGACGGTGCTGGGCGCGACACTGCCCGCGGTGCTGCCGATCCTGCTGTTCGGCGCGACCTTCGACGTCGGGTACTGGATCGTCTTCGCCTGGCTGCTGCCACTGCTGCCACTGCTGTCCCTCGTCAGCTGTGTGCTGGGGGCGGTCGCGCTCGCCCGTCGCCTCTGGTGCCTGCGCCATGCCGGTCAGGCGGTCCCCGCCGGGAACGGTCCTGCGGCGGTCGGGCCGACGACGGCGTGACGACCGCGAGCGGGGCTAGGAGTCGTCCGTTCCGTGGCGCAGTTGGCTGAAGGCCCGGTCCGCGTCGGCCACCGCCTCGGGGTGGACGTCGCGTGCGGTCCGCCCGTCGGCGATCTTGCCCCAGTTGGTCCGGGCCAGTACGCGGTGGACCGCGATCACCTGGGCGGCCTGGAGCCGGCCCTCGATGCCCCGGTCGAGGGCGTCGGCCAGCGCGTCCTCGTCGTCGAGCGTGTACTGCACGAGTCGTCCCGCCAGGCTCGGTGTGGTGAACACCAGCCGGTGGAACGCCACCACCTCGGGTTGATCGTTGAGGCCGGTGACCGGCTCGAAGCGGTCGAGGCCGGCCCGGAAGTGCCGGTGCAACGCCGCCATCGGCGTCACGTCGGGCCGCCGGTCGCGTACCACCCGTGCGGCCTCGCCCTGGTGGTCGGCGAACCGGTGCAGGATCAGGTCTTCCTTCGTCGCGAAGTAGCGGAACAGGGTCGGCTTGGACACCTCGGCGGTTGCGGCGACGTCGGACACCGACACCCGGTCGAAGCCGTGCGTCAGGAACAGCGAGATCGCCACGTCGGCGATCGCGTCCCGGGTCCGCGCCTTCTTGCGCGCCCGCAGCCCGACCCGTTCGATCATTCTGTCAGGGTAACATTCGTTACCGGGTTGCATTTTTAACTCGGTAACGCTTTCATGGGGTCATGAAGCAGGCAGACACCCCCCGCACCCCCGCCGCCGACGGCCCGGTTACCACGGCACCGGTCGACCGGCCGCCGGTGCTCGTCACCGGGGCGACCGGCCGGGTCGGACGCTGCGTGATCGACCTGCTGACCGACGCGGGCGTGCCGGTCCGTGCCCTCGTGCGCCGCTCCGAGTCGGCGGCGACGCTGCCCGCCACCGTCGAGGTCGTCACCGGCGACCTCACCGTGCCCGCATCCCTCGACGCCGCGCTGCACGCCGTCAGCACGGTCTTCCTGGTCTGGACCGCCCCACCGCAGACCGCGGCGGCCGTCGTCGACCGGCTGGCCGCCCGCGCACAGCGCGTCGTCTACCTGTCCGCGCCGCACCGGACCCCGCACCCGTTCTTCCAGCAACCGAACCCGATGGCGGCGCTGCACGCCGAGGTCGAGCGGCTCATCACCGGCACCGGACTCGGCCTGACGGTCGTCCGGCCGGGAATGTTCGCGTCGAACGCCCTGCTCTGGTGGGCCGCCGCGATCCGTGCCGACAGCTCGGTCCGGTGGCCGTACGGGGCGGCCGAGACGGCACCCGTCGACGACCGCGACGTGGCGGCGGTCGTCGCACGGACGCTGATCGAGGAGGGATACGTCGGTGGCGACTACGTCCTGACCGGCCCCGAGTCCCTCAGCCAGGCCGAGCAGGTGGGCATCATCGGTGACGTCCTGGGCCGCCCGATCGCGTTCGAGGAACTGTCACCCGACGAGTTCCGGCGGGGGACCCCGGAATCCGTACGCCCGGCGGTGGACATGCTCCTGAACGCATGGAACGCCGCGCTGGGACAGCCGGCGTACCTCACCCCCAGCGTGGCCGACATCCTCGGAACGCCCCCACGAACGTTCCGACAGTGGGTTGCCGACCACGCCGCGGCGTTCACCGCCGACCCCCACCCGACGAACTGATCCCTCCCGCCGGGTCGTAGCAACCGAGGTGCCGCCCCGCAGCGGCTCAGGGTGCACACCCGGCCCGCGGGATCTCGTCGGTGCCTGACCAGGTAGGCCACCACGTGCCGGCGCCCACCCGGGGGAGGGACAGGGCAGCCGCCAGTTGCCGACAGCGGGCGGCGGCCGCGGATGTTCCCTTCTCCGACCGGATGGACCCCGACGACGCCCACCGGGACGTCGACGCGTTGCTGACCCGGCCCGACGACTGCGTCGACCGGGCCCTGCCCACGTGAGGGGACCTGGACACCACCGCGCTCGTGCGTGCGCCCGGTATCCGGTTCGGTCACCCGACCTGAGCGGCGCATCAACGGTCGTCTCAGATCCGCCCGCTACGAATTCGGCAGCAGACAAGCGACGTCGAGTGGAACCATCCGGCAGCGGTGCCGCTCGGAGGGGACCCGCACGCACCCCCCGAACCGGGTCGTGTGGACCGTGGCGAACACCTGCCGCGCTCACACACGCTCACCAGCGGCCGGCTAGAGGCCGAGGTGGTCGAGGAACCATGCGGTGACTGCTCGGGCGATGCCGGAGGCGACACCGGCGGTCACCAGCGGGATGATCCTGGCCCGCAGGCTACGGGTGTGGTCGCCGTCGGTCTCGGGATGTGCGTCGTGTCGGCAGGTGCTCGGCGGGGGAGGCATGTCGGAGGGCATGTCACCAGCAGGCGCTCACAGCCACCCGTCCAGCAAGATCAACCATTGTTCCGGGACGCCGGTGCTGTCCGATGATCCGCCTGGACCCGGTCGGACATCGGACCGTCGAGTGTGTCCGGTCGGACGCGCCGTCCGGTGCCGGACGCACCGGCGGTCATCAATACTCGCCGCATCGAAGACCGTCCGGGAGGAACAATGTCTGACCACAGCATGGTGTCTGATCTGTCGTCGGTGCAGACGGCGGAGGGGCTGGCGGGGTGCATCCGGAGCCTGTTGTCCCGCCACGGGAACCTGTCCCTGCGTGAGCTGGAGTCGTGGGGGATCGCCTACAACCGGCCGATGCCGCGCACGTCGCTCGGTGAGGCACGCTCGGGAGCCCGGCCACCCAGCCGCCAACTCCTGCTCAACCTCCTCGCCGCCTGCGAGGTGCACGACGACCGCGAGGTTTCCGCCTGGCTCGACGCCCTCGACCGGATCCACAAGTCGAAGTCGATCCAGACCCGCCAGCGGCGGCTCGGGGACCTGACCCAGCCCGTGTCCGCCAACCGGTTCTTCGCCGAGCAGGACGACCTGATCGAGATCTCCCACCTCATCCAGCAGGCCCAGGACGAGGTGTGGCTGTGGGGAACGACCCTGTCGATGCACATCCCCTACCTGGACATCTACCTCGGTCAGGCGCTGGCCCGCGACGTCCGGGTCAAGGTCCTGCTGATCAACCCCGGTGGAGCGGCGATGTCCATGCTGGCCTTCCGGGCCGGGCCCGCATGGGGGCGGCAGACCCTGGAGGAACGACTGGCCATCAACCTCGGGCTGCTCGACCGGCGACTCACCCAGGGCGACGGCCTGGAGGTACGCCTGGTCGACTACCTGCCCCCGTACACCCTCTACGCCTACGACCCCGGCCTGGACGACGGATCGATGGAACTACGGCTCGGCTCCGTCGGCGGCCGGCACGAACTACGACCCACCTTCCGGCTGATCCGCCAACGAGACGGCGAGTGGTTCGACTACTTCTACGAGCAGTTCACCACCGTCTGGAACGCCGCCGAACCATACGGGCACGGGCAGGCACCGGACATCCCCACCGCATAGCCGCGCACCCGCCGGGCGGACTCTCGACCGCCGCGCCACCACAGCCGCCCGGCTGGTGGTGGTCCGACGCGACACGTCGGACCACCACCGGCGGCCGTACGCCGTCAGGCTGCTGGAGGATCAGTCGAGGTGTAGAGCCTCCTGGACACCGATGGTGGCCAACAGGTCCAGTTTGCGCTGGGCGTCGGTGCCGGATCGCGCCGTCAGCACCACGACCCGCAGATCGCTGTCCTGCGTGGCAAGGATGTTGGCGTCCAGGGCGATCTCACCGACCGTCGGATGAACGGCGGTCTTGTGCGCGCTTTCGTGAGCCGCGACCGTCGGGCTCGCCCACAGTTCGCGGAACCGCGGAGTGCGGTTCAGCCGTTCGACCAACGTCGCGACGTCAGGATCGTTCGGGTACCGGCCGGTGGTGGTCCGCAGGTCGGCGACGAGGGACTGCTCGAACCACGCCTGTTCCGCCGCGGTCTGCCGGACTCGGGCGTTCCGCCGCTCGAACTGGGTGATCATGGCGTTCCGGTCCTCAGCATCGCCTCGGGACGGGTCGCCCCAGGTTGCCGCGAACAACGGGTTCCAGTGCAGCAGCTGCCAGGCGGCGTCGTACACGGCCAACGGGCTGGCGCTGATCTGGTCCGCGACCCGGCGCACACTGATCGGCACCCGCCGGGGGATACGGTCCGGGTCGGCGGAATGCCCGGCCAGACGCAGGAGATGGGCCTGTTCCTCGTCGTTCAACCGCAGCGCGCGGGCCAGCGCGGCACATACCTGGGCCGACGGTGTCTTCGCCCGGCCCTGCTCGAGCTGCGCGACGTACTCGGCCGAGACGCCCGCCAGCATCGCCAGCTCACCGCGGCGCAGGCCGGTGACCCGCCGCGGCGCGTGGTGGGCCAGCCCGACCGAGGTGGGCTCCAGTCGGCCCCGAAAGGCCCGGAGCGCGGCACCAAGGGGGTTCATCCACGTCATGATTCCGCATCCGGCCACCCGTGTCCTGGTACCGGTGGTACGAGGAAGATCTCTGACTCCCTCGAAGCTCCTCGGTGTCACAGCATCGACGGATGCTCAGAGTGACGCGAATGAACCACATCGGCGTGCCCGTCAGCGACCTCGACCGGTCGGTGCGGTGGTACGAGGACGTGCTCGGGATCGCCGCGAACGGCGTGACCATCTCGGCCGACAGCGCCGCGCTCGGCGCCGTGGTGGAAGTGGAGAACCCCGCGATGCGCGCGGTGTTCTCACTCGCCGGAGACAACGTCCTGCTGGAGCTGATCCAGTACGACCGGCCTGCGCCGAAGCCGTTCGAGGGCCGCAACTGCGACGTCGGGGTGATGCATCTCTGCTTCGAGGTCGACGACATGGACACTGCGGTACGCCACCTGAGGGAGCGCGGTGTCCACCTCAACGCCGATCCGGTGGTACTGATGAGCGGCGACGGAATCCACGCCGGCGAGCTGGCCGGCACGAAGATCCTCTACCTGCGTGACCCGGACGGCATCCAGTTGGAACTCTTCGAACTTCCCCGGTGACCACCCGGCACGTCACGCGACTCTGACACCGACACCGCTGCGCGGGAGTGATCCAACGGCGCGCCCGAGCCGACGCCCGGTTCACCGCCGAGCACCAGCGCCCCGTCCCGGCCCGACCGCGCGGCGTCGGTCAGCTCATAGCGGAGCCTGCGTTCGTTCTCCCTGCCGACCCGCGGGCCGCGAGGCGCAGCTGTGGTTCGCAGCCGCAGGTCAGCGGTGCGCAACCGGACCCGGCCGCCCGGTCACGTCTGCCGGCCCGGCCAGGTGGTTTCGCCGACGCGACGAAGGACGCAGCCGTCGGATGCTTCCCACGGCTCATCCGAAAAACCGGAAAGGACAATCCCCATGACCGCCATCACCAGTCGCGACGCGACCACCGCCCCCGCCCGCTGGCAGGATCGGACGGGACGGATCCTGATGGCTCTCACGGCGGCGGTGACCCTTGTGCCGTTCGTGGACGGCATCTCGCGCATCAACGCCGCCACCGGCGACCAGGTCCTGATGGAGTTCTGGCGGACGTTCGCCTACATCGTTTTCGCCGGCATGTGGGCGCTGCTGGCGGTCGCGCCGCGACAGCAACGCGGAATGTGGGAGCTGCTGCTCTTCCACAAGATTGCGGTCAGCATTCAGGCCGCGTTCGTCATTGACGTGCCCAACGCGGGCCGGACCCTCATCGCCGACGGACTCGTTTCGTTGACCACCATCGTCGCCTACGTACTGTGCCGTGGTTGGTACACCTGGCGACGCGGCGCGCTGGGACCGCACGACAACCGTTGACCATCTTCACCGGCCCGGCTCGGTGGTGGCCTGCCGGCACCCGGCACTGGTGACTCGTCTCACGGCTGACCTAGCCCGTATGCGGTGTCCGGTGAGGACTCCGCCGCGAGGAGGGCGAGCAGCTTCTCGATGCGTTCCGTGCCCGGCTGGTGGCCGGTCAGGGCGTGCGACCGGGCCGCGAGTCGCGCGCTGCGCCGGGCGGCGGCCACGTCACCAGAGCGGTACTCGGCCGCGGCACGGGCGGCGAGCGCCCGGCCTTCGAGCAGCAGGTAGCCGCACTGCCGGGTGATGGACAGCGCCGCATGACACCAGGACGGTGCCGCGGGCTCGTCGATCTCGGCGAGGCTGACGGTGACATCGGCCTCGATGTAACGGTCCGCAGTCGAGCGCGCGGTCCGCAGGGCATCCAACAGGGTGCCGGTTCTGCCCTCGACGATGCCCATGACGTGCAGAGCAAGTGCTTCGACGCGGGGCTCGACCGGCGCGCGCGCCATCTCGAGCGCCTGCCGGGCGAGGCGGGCCGCCTGCTCATGGTCACCACGGTCGCAGTGGACCCGAGCCAGCGCACACAGGGTCGTGGCACGGCCCCGGCTGCCCGTCTGCTCATGGAGTTCCAGTGCCTCGGTCAGCGTCCGTAGCGCATCGTCGGACCGGCCGAGAAGGTGGTGGACGACGCCCAGGTTGCTCAGGATGAGCGCCCGGCTGGAGGTCGCCCCGCCCTGGTGTGCCAGGGTGAGCGCCGCGTGATGATGGTCCGCGGCGTCACGGAGCCGTCCGAGGTCGGCGCAGACCAGTCCGAGATTGTTGTGGTTGACGGCCACACCCGCGGTCCGGCCGTTGCGCCTGTTGAACTCCAGCGCCTGCTCCATGACCCGCAGGGCCTCACCCGGCTGGCCGGTCATCCGGAACACCGGACCCAGGTTGCCCAGCGCGGCGGCCTCGCCGTCGTGCCATGCCGAGCGGTTCGCGCAGCGTAGCGCCAGCTGATAGTCGTCGATCGCCTCGGGGAAGCGTTCCAGCCGCCAGTGCAGGGCGGCGAGACTCAGCCGGGCCGCCGCCTCGGCCTGCTCGTGCCGGTCGGCCCGGGCCGCGGAGAGACCGATCCCCGCCACCTCGGACCATTGCGTGGTGTGCATTCCCAGCCACAGGTATCCGCGCAGCGCGTCCGCCAGCGACCAGGCGAAGGCGTGCAGCCCCTGGTGTGCCGCGTGGCGGGTCACGGCGACGAGGTTGTGCCGGTGCGCGTCGAGCCAGGCGAGGGCGTCGACGTGGGCGGCGAACCGCATCGGTGGCCCAGCGGGCGCGGGTTGCTGCGTGGGCACGCGTAGCACCTGTGGATACAGCCGGTCGGCTGCGGCGTACACGCTGAACAGGTACCACGACAGCAGGTCGACGAGTGTCTCCCGGTTGTCCTCCACAGCCGCCAGTTCGGTGACGTACCGGCCGAGCAGGTCGTGGGTGCCGAAGTGGCCAGGGGTCCGCTCCTGTGCCAGGTGCGCGTCGGCGATCCGGGAGAGCATGTCCGCCGCCTCGCCGGCGTCGCAGCGGAGCATCGCGGCGGCCGACTCCGCCGTCATGTCGCAGCCGGGCACCAGGCCGAACAGCCGGAAGAGCCGCTGGAGTCGCGGTGGCAGAGTCTGGTACGAAGCGGCGAACGCCGAACGCACCGCGACCTGTTCGTCGTCACGGACGGTCAGCATGGTCAGCGGATCGCCCGCCCGAAGTCGCGCCAGATACCCGCTGATCGTCTCGCGTGGCCGGCCGTGCAGGTCTGCCGCGGCGATCCGCAGGGCCAGCGGCAGGTGCGCGCAGTCACGGGCCAGTTCCGCGAGAACCTTCCGCTGCCCGGCGACCCGTTCCGCGCCGATGACGCGGGTCAACAGCTCGGTGGCCTCCTGCGACGCGAGCACGTCCAACGACAACCGCTGCGCGTCGTGTCGGGCGGCCAGCCCACCGAGGCCGTCCCGGCTGGTCACGATCACCAGGCAGCCGGCCCCGCCGGGCAACAGGGGCCGTACGTGCGCGGTGTCGCGGGCGTTGTCGAGCAGGATCAGCACCCGCCGGTCGGCGAGCACGCTGCGGTAGAGATCCGTCGCCTCGTCGACGTCGTCCGGCACCCGGGTGGGCGGCACACCGAGCGCGCGAAGGCAGCGCGACAACGCGTCCAGTGGCGCTGTCGCCGTTCCGGGGGAGTAACCGCGCAGGTCCAGGAACAGCTGCCCGTCGTCGAAGAGTGGCCGTACCCGGTGGGCCCAGCGGATCGCCAGCGCCGTCTTGCCCACCCCGGCCGTCCCGACGATCGCGACGACCGCCAGGGCGCCGTTCTCCCGCGCCCGGCTCAGCATCGTGTCCATCGCGGTGAGTGCGTTTCCACGCCCGGTGAAGGTGGTCAGCCCGGGGGGCAGCTGTGCGGGACGCGGACCGGATCCGGTCTGCGCGACCGGCGGTGCGGGCCTGTCCGGTGGAAACTGTTGCCGCAGCACCCGCACGTGGGCCTCCGCGAGCCGCGGGCCCGGCTCGATGCCCAGCTCGTCGGCGAGGAGGCGACGGACCCGCTCGAACACCCGCAGCGCCTCGGCCTGGTGACCCGAAGCGGCCAGCGCCGTCATCAGCCGCGCGGCGAGTCCCTCGTGCCACGGGTTCGCGGTGACCAGCTCGCGTAACGGCGCCACCGCGGCGGCGTGCCGGCCGAGCGCGAACTCGGCGTCGGACAGGTCCTCGGACGCGGCGAGCCGCTTGTCGTGCAGGCCGGCGGCGGCCGCCGCCACGAACGCGGCGGACGCGCCCGCGAGGGCCGGCCCCCGCCACAACGCCAACGCCTGTCGCAACAGGGTCGCGGCCCGCTCGTGCCGGCCGGAGTCGGCGTACCGGCGTGCGGTTTCCGTCAGCCCGGAGAAGACCACCACATCCAGGTCGTCGCCGGCCAACTCAAGGCGGTATCCGCCGGAATCCGAATGGATCGTCTCGGGTAGACCGGCCGCACGGGTCAGTTGTCGCAAGCGGGAGACGCAGACCTGGACCTGCGCCCGAGCGCGGGTGGGGAGAGCTCCGCCCCACAGCGCCTCGGCCAACTGTTCCGCCGACACCACCACGTTGGGATTGAGCAACAGATACGCCAGCACAGCGCGTTGTTGGGGTCGCCCCAGCGGCACTCGCTCGCCCCGCACCACGGCCTCAACCGGGCCGAGCAAGCGCCATGTCATCCAGCCCCCACATCGATGTATCGATGACGATTCTATGCGTAGCTGCCAGGGCGGCTATCGGATGGCTAGCCGATGGCAAGCGGGGCCGCGCAGCCTGATGGAGCCGGGCGGACGGCCCGGATTCCGAGATAAAGGAGCTTCAATGGGACGAAGAATCCGCGCGGTTCTCCTCGCGGTGACGGCGCTCAGCATGGTCGTCGCATCGTCCGGGGTCGCGCAGGCCGGCGCGTCTCCGCAGCCGGTGCAGCCGTCGCAGTCGTCACTGCGCGACGCGCGGGCCGCCGCGGCGGCGTCGAACGGACTGGGCCGGGCCGCGAAGGGCGGGATCGGCACCGCCGCGGCGTGGTTCACCGGCACCGTCTCGGCCGGCGGCACCCAGGGCTGGACCTGGACCAACGCTCCCGCCGACGCCGCCTACGTGGTCGGCTACAACCCGGCCGGCGCCACCACCTCGGCCACCTGCCAGTTCGAGACGATCAACAGCCGGTACGTCCAACTGCCCAGTGGGGAGCGGCAGTTCCAGTTCACCCTGAAGAACGTCGGTTCGATCGCCTGTGGTGCGACGGTACAACTGGCGGCGGTGACCAGCACGTCCCTGGTCTCGACCGGCGGCGTCAACCCGGGTGGCACCCAGACGTACCTGTGGAACGTCCCCTGGAACACCATCTGGGTGGCCGGTCTCAACCCGAACGGTGCCACGAGCTCGGCCGCCTGCCAGTTCCAGGTGACACGCATCTGGACCGTGCAGCCGGGCAGTTCGCTCCGCCAGATCTGGGTGGAGGTCAAGAACGTGGGGGCCATCACCTGCCAGGCCGACGTCCGGCTCGGTTCCACCACCATCGGCTCGCAGTTCTCCATGGCGACCGTGAGCCCCGGCGGCACCTGGTCCACGACCTGGAACAACGCGAATCCTGTCACCTCGGCCTACGTGATCGGCCCGTCGCCCCAGGGCAGCGCCCCCACCTACTGCCAGTTCGAGGTCACGCGCGTGGTCTACGTCCAGCGCATCAACAGTGACGGCTCCTCGCAGCGCCAGCTCGCGATGTGGTTCAAGAACCTCAGCACGCTGTCCTGCGGAGGAATCGCCTACCTGCAAACCATCGCGGCCTGATCCCGCACCCGTCCCCGCGGTCATCGCTCGACAACCACCGTTGTCGAGCGGTGGCCGCGCCCCCCCCTTTTCGCCACCGGTCTCCTCCCGGGTTCCGCCGTCCGTGGTCGAACGACCGTCGGAAGGCGGTGCGCCACCCGGGGACCCGCCTGCGATGTCGGGCGGAAGTGCGCCGGGCGTGAGACGAGGTGCTCCGATCCTGGTCGGCGGCGATCCGGACGGAATGCGGAACGGGCCGGTATCTCGTGCCGCTGGGACCGGGGTGTGAATCGTTCGCCACTGCCGCGAGGGTGAAGCGAACGTCCGGCTGTAGGCGGTGCGTACGTCGGTCTCGGTGGCGGCGGCTGTGAGCCCGTCGCCAGCGGTCCGGCAGCGGGCGGGACCCTGGTCGACGTCCAGGATTCCGCCCCCGCCGATCTTGGACGAGTCGCCGGGCTGCCCTTTGATACCTCTGAAGCAGATGTTTTCAGTCATCGTCAGAATCGCCGAGAACGATGCCTTTCCCAATCGACGGATCTCTCTGCGGGATGACGCTCACGGTAGAGTCCGGCACAGTGGTCGGATCGGGCGCTGGCATTCGTGGTGTCGTGTCGTCCGCAGGGAGAGGGAGCTGTCGATGGGATTACCGCGCGGAAGCTCACCAATTTATACTCGTCAACGTCTAATCATTGCAGTCGCACTCGTCCCCGCCATGCTGGCCGGCATCTTCCTCAGTCAGCCAGTGGCCGCGGCGGCCAATCCGGGGACGGCTCAGGGGGTGGCCGGCCACATCTTCGGGGCCGGCAGGGCGACCGCGATACCGGGTGACTACATCGTGGTGCTCAAGGACGGTGCGGTCGACGGCCTGGGGGACGCCCGGAGATCCACGACTGCCGGCCTGGCCCGGTCGCTGGCCGGTCGATTCGGCGCAGCGCCGGACCAGGTGTGGGACGACGCCCTCAACGGCTTCTCGGTACGGACCTCCGAGTCGATCGCCCGGAGACTCGCCGCCGATCCGGCGGTTGCCTACGTGGAGCAGAACCAGACCGTCAAGGTGCCCGAAACGGCAGCGCGGACGACCCTCACGCAACCGAACGCGCCCTGGAACCTGGACCGGATCGATGCTCCGGTCGGACTCGACACCACCTACAACTTCGTCAGCAAGGGCACCGGAGTCCGGGTCTACGTCATCGGCCCCGGCATCCGTACCACCCACCAGGAGTTCGGCGGTCAGGCCTACCACGGTTACGCCGCCAGTTGCTTCAGGTCGCTCGGCACGCACGTCGCCGGCATCATCGGTGGCACGACGTACGGGGTGGCCAAGGACGTCACAATGGTCTCGGTCGGCCTGCCCACGTGCGTCGGCACCCTCAGCGCGCTCATCGGGGCCGTCGACTGGGTGGTCGCCGACAACACCCCCTGGAGCCCACCCGCCGTCGGAGACTTCGTGCTGGCCGGCGGGATGAGCACCGCACTGAACACGGCGGTGGCCAATGCCGTCGTCGACGGCATCGTCATCACGACACCGGCTGGCGACGTCAATCACGACGCCTGCCTCGACTCGCCCGGATCGGTGCCCACCGTGCTCACCGTCGCATCCGTCCAATCCAACGACGCCCGGCCCTCCTACTCCAACTACGGCCCGTGCGTCGACCTCTTCGCACCCGGCGTGAACATCGTGTCGGCCTCATCCGACTCCGACACCGCCGTGGCCGCTGCCGACCTCACCCTCCAGGCCTCGGCGCACGTGGCCGGAATGGCAGCCCGGGTGCTGAGCAAGAATCCGACCTGGACCCCGGCACAGGTACACGCCTTCCTGGTCGACAGCGCGACCACGGGCGTGGTGACCAATCCCGGCAGCGGCTCACCGAACCGCCTGCTCTACGGATCACCAACCCTCTGAACGGCGTCCGACGTCCGGCGGCCCGACCCGGTCGGGCCGCCGGACGCCGCCCGGCCCGCAGATTGCGCCCGGCTGACCCGTCGCCGGGGCCGGCGCTCCCGCCGAAGACGTGCCGTCGAGCAGCGTCATCCGGGCGACCGGTGTGCCCGGCACGCCACGGTCTTGCCGTAGCTGTCCAACAACCTCGCCGGCAATGCGCGCTGCGCTGGCTCCGGTAGCCGGGTGCGATCGGCCCTGTTGCCACCGTCTGGTCGACCTACCCGGTTGTCGAACCGGGCACTGATCCGTGCTCCCGCTGCTGCTCGTCGCAGGTGGTGGAACAGGCCCGAGCGGCGCGGTGGCGGCTTATCGGCGAGGGTGGCTGTTTGCGGTAGCTGACCAGGCGGCTCCGGAAAGTCGCTCTCGTCGGTGAGATCACCGGCCCTCTCCGCCCGGAACGCTGTCGACCTGGTCGTCGTAGGACCCCTGACAGCGAGGCCGTAGCCTCGCCCGAGCCGGTCAGCCTGTCGAGGCAGGTCCGCCCGACCGGCGATTCCGGGGCGCTCGGCAGGTCCACCGGGGGCAGCCGAGCAAACCGACCGGTGTGCTCACCGCTCTGCCGCGCAGCAGCGCCGGCGCATCCGGCAGATGAAGACGATGTGACCCTTGCCTCAGTATCGACCAGTCTCTATTGTTGGCGGAAAGCGCTTTCCCGTCCCAGTGCTCCTGCTCGAAAGGGTGAAATCAGATGAGACGCAAAGTCGCCTCGCGGTGGCTGGCCGGCGGTGCCACCGTGGTCGCAGGTGCCGTCGTCGCCCTGGCGCTGCAGATTCCCAGCGCCTCGGCCGCCACGAACCTGAGCCTCGGCGCGGGCGCCGACGGCTCCAGCAAGGCCAGCGGCACCAGCTACGGCAACGTCGTCGACGGCAACGCCGGAACCTACTGGTCGCCGAGCGGCTCGACCGGCACGATCTCGGTCAAGTGGGGCAGCGCCACCACAGTGTCCTCGGCCGTCATCGTGCAGGCTGCGGGCGGCGGGTCGATCAGTGGCTGGCAGCTCAAGAACAATGACACGAGCGCTGTCCTGGCCAGCGGCAGCAGCGCCCCGAGCACCATCACCTTCTCCTCGACGTCGCTGAAGAAGATCTCCTTCGTCATCACCAGCGCGTCCGGCACCCCGCGGATCGCCGAGTTCGAGACGTACTCCAGTGGCGGGTCGAACCCGACCACCGGTCCGACCTCCGGCCCCACCAGCGGTCCGACGTCCGGCCCGACCAGCAACCCGGGCACGCCGACCGGCGCGTGGCCGTCGTCGGCCGGCTCGGTCAGCATCTCCGGCACGGTCAACGTCTCCGGCACCTTCGACGGCGGCATGAAGACCTACTGCTGCATCGGTGACGGCGGGCAGGGCGAGTCGCAGGACCCGATGTTCAAGATCGCCAACGGGGGCACGCTGCAGAACGTCATCCTCGGTTCGCCCGCCGGTGACGGCGTGCACTGCGAGGGCACCTGCACCCTGCGCAACGTGTGGTGGAACGACATCGGTGAGGACGCCGCCACCTTCAAGCAGACCAACGGCGGCACCTCGTACGTCATCGGTGGCGGCGCGCGCAGCGGCAGCGACAAGACCTTCCAGCACAACGGCAACGGCACGGTCAACATCTCCGGCTTCTACCTGAAGGGGTCCGGCAAGCTGTACCGCGGCTGCGGCAACTGCACCACCTCGTACACCCGGCACGTGCGTATCGACAACGTCCTGGTCGACGAAATCGACATGCTCGCCGGCATCAACAGCAACTGGAACGACACCGCGACGATCACCCGCGTGGTCGTGATCGGCTCGGCCACCATCTGCGGCAAGTACAAGGGTGTGCCCAAGGGCAGCGAACCCAGCTACCTCGGTGAGGGCTGGAACGACGCCAACTGCAAGGTCAACAGGAGTGACGTCATCTTCCGGTAGTCACTCCGGACGCGTCGCGTCCCAGCGGGGCACCCGCCATCGGGCGGGTGCCCCGCTGCGCCGTACCGGGCGGGATGCGACCCCTGCGGCGTCCGCGACCACCCGGCAGGAACGCACGAGGGGACCCGGACGCCGCCGGTGTCACGTCAGCAGCGGTAGCGCCCGCTGGCGGACGTCGACGTAGCGCTCGTACACCTCGGGGGTGCCGGCGGCGGTGACCTCCTCGACCTCCACCGGCCACGGCGGCGGTTCGGGGTCTCCGGACAGCGCCCAGGCCGCCTGCCGCGCCGCGCCGAGCACCACGTACTCGGCGGGGCGCGGCACGCTCACCGGCGCGCCGAACAACGCCGGCGCGACCGCCCGCACCGCCCCCGACCGGGCCGCGCCGCCGATCAGCAGCACCCGGTCGACCGGGACGTCCTGGGCGCGCAGCGCGTGCAGGGCGTCGGCGATGCCGCCGAGCATGCCCTCCACCGCGGCCCGCGCCAGGTTCGCCGCCGACGCGTTCGCCCGGGTCAGGCCGGCGAGCAGACCGCGTGCGTCGGGCAGATCGGGGGTGCGTTCCCCGTCCAGGTACGGCAGCAGCGTCAACCCGTCCGCGCCGGGTCGTGCCGACAGCGCCAGCTCGTCCAGCTCGGCCAGTGACCGGCCGAGCAGGTCGGCGACCGCGACGAGCACCCGGGCCGCGTTGAGCGTGCACACCAGCGGCAGGAACCGGCCGGTCGCGTCGGCGTACCCGGCCACCAGGCCGCTCGCGTCGGCGGTCGGCACGTCACCGAGCCCGTACACGCACCCCGAGGTGCCCAGCGAGACCACCACGTCGCCCGGTCGCAGGCCGACGCCGAGCGCCCCGCCCATCGTGTCACCGGTGCCGGCCGACAGCAGCGCGCCGGAGGCGGTCTCCCCGACCACCTCGGCCGGCCCGGCGACCCGGGGGAGTGCCACGTCCCGACCGAAGGCGAGCCGCACCAGGTCCTCCCGGTACGCGCCGGTGGCCGGTGACCAGTAGCCGGTGCCGGACGCCTCGCCCCGGTCGGTCGTCGGCGCACCGCCGTCCGCGCGCAGCCGGTGGGTGAGCCAGTCGTGCGGCAGCAGCACCGTGCTCGTGCGGTCCGCGAGTTCGGGCTCGGCACGGGAGAACCAGCGCAGCTTGGTGACGGTGAAGCTGGCCACCGGCACCAGCCCGACGGCGTCGGCCCACGCCGTCGGGCCGCCGAACTCGGCGGTCAGGTCGGCGGCGGCGCGCGCCGAGCGGGTGTCGTTCCAGAGGATGGCGGGCCGCAGCACCTCGCCGGCCTCGTCGAGGCAGATCATGCCCTGCTGCTGTCCGGCGACGCCGATCGCGGCCACACCGTCCAGCAGGCCGGCGCTGGCCTGCTCGTACGCGGCCCACCACGCCCGCGGATCGACCTCGGTGCCGTCGGGGTGCGGGGCGCGGCCCGCGCAGAGCACCTCGCCGGTCTCGGCGTCGCAGACCACGACCTTGGTCGACTGGGTCGACGAGTCGACCCCGGCGACGAGAGTCCTCGCGCCACCCATGGCGGTGCCTCCGTAGCTCGGCGGGACCCGACCCTACGTCCTGCACCCGGATTAGTTCAATGGCTTGACAGAATTGCCGTCGCGGTAGCGGCCCCGACCGTGCAGCGCCAGCGCCGACCTCGATCACCGTTCTGCCGTAAGGGTTCCCTGCTGCTGTGGGCCGTATCGTTCGACGAGCACGGTGCCGATCGCGGCCAGGTGGTCCAGCACCCCCGCAGGGCCGGTCACCTCCAGGTAGTCGACCAATCCGGCAAGCTCACCGGCGAGTTTGTGCTCGTCGTTACCGCGGATCACGACCTCGACGCGGCCGTCGATCGTGGCACCTCCCACCTCGAGGCGGGTGCCGAACCCCATCCGGAGCACGCCTATCCCGTGGGGCGCGCACGTCGCGTGCGCCTCGACGGGCATTCGCCTGCGTTCGACCTCGTCGGCGATCTCGCGCCAGCTCCCGGCCAGGTCGAAGTCCTCCGGCCGGTGCACGGGATCGACGGTGGGGTCGACGGACGACACCCGGTCGATCCGGAAGGTCCGCCGGCCGGCCTCGGTGCCGGCGACGAGATACCACGCCGGGCCCTTGGCGACGATGCCCAGCGGGTGGACCGTTCGCCCGGTAGCGGCACCGTCGCGGTCGACGTAGCCGAGCCGGACCTGGACGCCGCGGATCACCGCGTCCTGGAGTTCGTCGAGGAACTGCGGCGGTCGGGGCTCGACCTGGCTCGCCCCCCATCGTCGCGGGTCCGTGACGAGCGCCGTCGCCGCCGCCTCGGCCTGCTCCCGGAACGGCTCCGGCAGGGCACGGACGAGCTTGCGCAACGCCGCTTTCGCGGCGGGCGTGACGGACGAGGCCGGGCCGGCGACCAGGAACAGGGCGCGGGCCTCACCCGCGGTCAACCCGGACAGGTCGGTACGGGCGCCGCCCACGAGACGCCAGCCGCCGCCCCGCCCCTGCACGGAGTACACCGGCACGCCGGCCATGCCCAGGGCGTCGAGGTCGCGGCGGGCGGTGCGTTCGGAGACCTCCAACTCCCGGGCGACCTCCGCCGCGGTCACCCGGGCGCGCTGTTGCAGCAGCAGGAGCAGGGCCATCAACCGGTCGGCTCGCACCCGGACGACACTGCCACGGAAACCGGTCAGGAGGTGACCGGTATCGGTCCGCAGGATGTCCGCATGACAATCGACTTTCCCGAGCCCACCCGTATTCCGGTCAACGGCGTGCACCTCGAAGTCTTCGAAGCCGGCCGGCAGAACGTGGGCGATCCCGTCGTGCTCTGCCACGGCTGGCCGGAGCACGCGTACTCCTGGCGCTACCAGGTGCCGGCCCTCGCTGCGGCGGGCTACCACGTCATCGTCCCGAACCAGCGGGGTTACGGCACCTCGTCCCGGCCCGCCGACGTGACGGAGTACGACATCGCACACCTGTCGGGCGACCTCGTCGCCCTCCTCGACCACTACGGCTACGCCGATGCCACCTTCGTCGGCCACGACTGGGGCGCATTCGTCGTCTGGGGCCTGACCCTGCTGCACCCGGACCGGGTCAACGGCGTGGTGGCGCTGAGCGTGCCCTACCAGGAGCGCGGCGAAACGCCCTGGATCGAGGCCATGGCGGTCGCGCTCGGCGACGACTTCTACTTCGTGCACTTCAACCGGCGGCCGGGCGTCGCGGACGCCGTGTTCGAGCAGGACACGTTCCGGTTCCTGCGGAACCTGTACCGCAGGAACGTGCCCCCCGCAGCGCCTCAGCCGGGCAATGCGCTGATCAACCTCGCCAGGGCGCAAACCCCGCCCGGGGAGCCCGTCATGAGTGACAGCGACCTGGCCATCTTCGTCTCCGCCTTCGAGTCGGCAGGGTTCACGGGCGGGATCAACTGGTACCGGAACCTGGACCGCAACTGGCGTCTGCTGGCCGACGTGGACCCGATCATCCGACAGCCCGCCCTCATGATCTACGGCGACCGCGACCCGGTCGCGAAGGCGGAAAGGCTGACGGAGTTCGTGCCGAACGTGGAGGTGGTCAGTCTGGACTGCGGTCACTGGATCCAGCAGGAGAAGCCGCAGGAAACGACCGAGGCGATTCTGACGTGGCTGGGCCGGCGCGGGACCGCCTAGCACCTCCGCCGGACAGGCGTTTCCCGATCCGGGGATCGCGTGTGCTCGCTGCTGGTCATGTCCCCGGCGCGGTGGGTTGGTGGCGTCGCCACCAACCCACCCGGGTGCTGTCGGCCGAAGCTCTGACCTGTGTCGCCCGGGTCGGCCCCTCCACCACGCCCACCGGGATCGAGATGACCCGCGAGCGTTCTCGTTGTGCGCGCCCACCAGCGACGACGGGCCCGTTTGGTAGCCTCGCGAGGTGAGTTCCCCCCAAGCGGACTGGTCAGGGCTGCCGGCCTCCCGGTAGCCCCAGATGCCCCAGTCCCTGCGCTGACGAGCCGCGCCGACCCGGTCGGCGGCGACGTCGCACGAGTTCCTGCGCATCCGAAGCACCGGCAGTGCCACACGCCTGCCACCCATCACGTCCTTGCTTCGGAAGGTCCGCTCATGCCCGTCCTCCTCTACCTGCTCGCCGTCGCGGTCTTCGCCCAGGGAACCTCGGAGTTCGTCCTCGCCGGCATCCTTCCCGGCATCGCCACCGACCTGGCGGTCCCGCTCGGCCGGGCCGGGCTTCTCACCGCCGGTTTCGCCCTGGGAATGGTCATCGGTGCGCCGACGATGGCCGCCGCTGCCCGCCGGCTCCCACCCCGCTGGACCCTGGCCGGCTTCCTGGCCCTGTTCATCGCCGCGCACGTCATCGGCGCGGTCACCGACAGCTTCGCCGTCCTGGTGGCCTCACGGATCGGGGCCGCGTTGGCCAATGCCGGGTTCCTCGCCGTCGCACTCTCGACCGTGACGCGCATCGTGCCGGCCGAGCGGCACACCCGCGCGCTGGCAGTCATCCTCGGCGGCACCACCCTCGCGCTGATCGCCGGGGTGCCCGCCGGTGCCCTCGTCGGCGACGTGCTGGGCTGGCGCGCCACCCTGTGGGCGATCGCGCTGCTGTGCCTGCCTGCGCTGGTCGCGGTTCTGGCGGCCACGCCGACCCACCCGCGGGAGACCGCGCAGCCGAGCGCCGCGAGCAGCATCGGCCGCGAGCTGGCAAGTCTGCGACTACGTCCGGCGCAGTGCAACATCGTGCTGGCCGTGCTGGTCAACGCCGCGACGTTCGGTACCTTCACCTACCTGGCGGCGATCGCCACCGGACCGGCCGGGCTCACCGAGCGCAGCGTACCGTTGCTGCTCGCCGTCTTCGGAACCGGCGCGTTCCTCGGGGTCACCGTGGCCGGGCGGTTCGGTGACCGGCACTGGCGACCGCTGATCACCGTCACCGGGCCGCTGCTCACGGCGGGCTGGGTGCTGCTGGCGTTCACCGTTGCCAGCCCCGTGGCGTTGTGGTTCCTCGCCCTGACCCAGGGCGCGTTGTCCTTCGCGTTGGGCAGCACGCTCATCGCCCGGATCATCGCCACCGTGCGCGACGCACCCACGATGGGTGGCTCCTTCGCGACCGTCGCGTTGAACATCGGTGCCGTCACCGGACCCGTCGCCGGCGGTTTCGCCATCGAGGCCCTCGGCGCGCCCGGCCCGGTCATCGTCAGCTGCGTGCTGGTGATTCTCGCCGTCGGCGTCTGGTCCACCTGTCGAGCCGCACACCGGCAGGACCGCTCCTTGCGAACAAGCGAGGATCCTGCCGCTCGATAGCATGCGCGCATGTATGCGCTCTACGCCTGGGGAAACTTCATCAGGGAGGTCGGACTCGACCGGCGGCCGACCTGGCTCGACCCGGCGGTGCTCCGCGGCGAACGACAGGTCGTCGACGACGGCCTGATGATCGGCGACACCGACACGCTGCTGGTCGACGGTCCCGGCACTCTCTTCGAGATCGATGACGACGATAAGAACCTCGTGCCCGGTAGTGCGCTCGTCGGCCGGGACCTCAGCGGTGTGCCGTGGCGGGTCTCCCGCATCCGCGCAGCCACCGACGGCACCCGCGAGGACGCCCTGCGCATCGTCGCGGCGGCCGAGGAGGATGGCGACTACTACGAGGAAGACGAGCGGCACGAGTACAACTCGGTCCCGGTCGGCGAGATCGTCACCCTCTGGGAGGACGCTCACGGCCAGTGGACGCTGGCCCTGGTCGAGCTGTGACAACAGGGTGACCCCGCCCGGCTGATGCCGTCTGTCAGCCGGGCGGGGCCACCCTGTCGGGGCCTGCGCAGATAGGAAGGGCCGGGTCGTAGTTGCCTGGATCCGGCGTGAACTGACGACCCCGGCCCGCGGCACCCCTCTGCTCGCCACGAACAGGGCTGATAGCGTCCCCGGACATGGAATCCCGGACGGTTCAGGTGGGAACCGCCACACTGCACGTGGGCGTCACCGGGCAGGGGCCCGACGTCGTCGTCCTGAGCGGCGGCCCGGGATGCGTGCAGTACCTGGAACACGACGAACTTGCGCCACGGGGTCACCGTGCCTGGTACCCCGAGCCGCGCGGCGTCGGCCGCTCGACCGGTGGCCCGCACACCATGGAACAAGCCGTGGCCGACCTCGAAGCCATCCGTGCCGCAGTCGGTGTCGTCACCTGGATCGTCGCCGGTCACTCCTGGGGTGGTGATCTCGCGGTGCGCTACGCCGTCGACCATCCGGAGGCGGTGGCCGCGGTGGTCAGCATCGCCGGTAGGGGACCGCAACGCGACCAGACCTGGTCCGAGGCGTACAAGGCCGGCAGGGCGACACAGCCGGTGGTGGACATCGACCACGTACCCGAGGTCCACGCGGCACTCGGCGACTCGTTCACCGAATGGACCCACCGGGCCGACCTGTGGCGCGGGCTCGCCACCTGCGGCGTACCGATGCACTTCATCGCCGCCGGCGACGACATCCGCCCCTCCTGGCCCCTGGCGCAGCTCGCCGCACTCGTGCCACACGGACGGTTTTCCACCGTTGCGGATGTACCGCACGACTTCTGGTTCACCCACCCCGAGCTGTGGACCTCGACCATCACCGACGCCTGCACCGGTCCGTGATCCGCGCGAGGCGGCCGGACTCCGGGATCTTCACGTCGGACTCCGGTGATCAGTCGGCGCGACGGTAGTGCAGCGCCAGCGCACCGTTGCGGAACGGCTTCGCCGAGACCAGTTCGAGTCGGCGGGTGCTGGGCAGCCCGCCCTGGTACAGGGTCGGGCCGTGACCGGCGATCCGGGGATGGACGACCATCCGGTACTCGTCGATCAGGTCCAGCCGGTCCAGCTCGGTCGCGAGGTTGCCGCTGCCGAGCAGGACCCCGGCCGGGGTCGCGTCCTTGAGCTTCTGCACGCCCTCACGCAGGTCACCGGCGATGTGGTGGCTGTTGCTCCACGGGAAGTCCGTGCGCGTCGTCGACACCACGTACTTGGGTTTGGTCTCCAGCGTGGCCGCCCACTTCTGCATGGCAGGCGACGCCTCATGGTCGCCGCGGGCGACGGCCGGCCAGGCGCTCTCCATCATCTCGTAGGTGACGCGACCCCACAGCATCGCCCCGCTCTCGTCCATGAGCCGGGTGAAGAAGGCGTGCGTGTCGTCGTCGACGGTCCCCTCCCGGTGGTCGACGCAACCGTCCAGGGTGATGTTGAGGCTAAAGGTGAGCAGGCCCATGGCCGGCGAGTCTAGTGCCGGGGAGGCCACGGCCCGAGCGCGACATGCAGTGACGATCAGCGCTCCTTCCCGACCAGCGCTTCGATGGTGTCCGCCAGTTCGGAAACCCTCCGACGTCCGTCGAGTTCGACGGTGGCTCCACGTCTGAGCAGTGGTTCGACGGTCAGGACGTAACGGGCGATCTCCGCCCGTTGTGCGGGAGTCCTTCCGTAGGGGTTCGTCCGGCGGGTGACCCGGTGGAGAAGAACCTCCAACGGTGCGCTGAGCAGGACGACGTGGTGAAAGCGGTGGTAGAAGCGGATCTGGTTCTCCACCGTCCCGGACACGACCAGATCACGGTGCCGGTCGAGCAACCGGTTCATCCCCGGCTCGTCCCAGGTCCCGTCGGGCAGTTCCCAGCCGCCGTAGTCCGTGTCGACGGTGCGGAAACCCCGCCGGCGAAGCTCGTCGAGGACCGTCGTCTTTCCCGCGCCAGACATGCCGGTCACCAGTACCCGCGCCACGTCCGTACGGTAGCGGGAGACGAGACACGGGCCGGCCGGTGGCAGGGCCTCCGGGCGGTCGTCCAGGGGTGACGCGGATCGAGGCGATACTGATGACCTGGCGCATGGGGACACCGGCCATCGGGCGCAGCGATCCCTCGTCCGGCCGTCGGTGACACCCGGATGAGCCTGGTGTCGGCGTTCGTGCCGATCTGGATTCTCACCGTGGTCGGTTACGCGGCGTGTCGGTGGGGTCTGTTGGGCGAGGCCGGGGCGGCGGTACTCGGCCGGTTCGTGTTCCAGCTGGCGATGCCGGCCGCCCTGTTCCTGGCACTGTCCCGGATGCCGTTGTCCGGGTTCGCGAGCCGCCCGCTGCTCGCCTTCGCGGTGAGCACGGCTGCCGTGGTCGGGTTCGGGTGGTTCGGTGTGAGCCGGCTGTTCGGTCGCGAGCCTGGGGAACGACCCCTCTGGGGCATGGCCGCCGGGTACGTCAACTCGGCGAACCTCGGCATCCCCATCGCCACCCAGGTCCTCGGTGACGTGGCGTTCCTGGCGCAGGTGGTGCTGCTGCAGGTGCTGGTGGTGGCACCCGTGATCCTGGTCGCCCTGGACCGGCACGGCGACCCCGCCGGGCGGGTACGGATGCGCCGGATCGCCTCCCTGCCGGTGCGTAACCCGGTGATCCTGGCGTCCCTGCTCGGTGTCGCCTGCTCGGCTGCCGGCCTGCGGCTGCCGGCGACGGCCGACGCGACGCTCACCCTGCTGTCGGGTGCCGCGGCTCCGGCCGCTCTGGTCGCGCTCGGCGCGTCGTTGCACCGCGGTACGCCGTCGCGGGACGATCGGGCCGCGCCGGCTGAACGGGCCGGACGGGGCGAGCTGGCCGTGGTCACGGCGCTGAAGCTCGTCGGGCAGCCGGTCGTCGCGTACGTCGCGGGACTGGCCCTGCACCTACCCGCCCCGCAGTTGCTCGCCGTGGTGGTGTGCGCGGGCCTGCCCACAGCGCAGAACACGTTCATCTTCGGCCAGGAGTACGGCGTCGGCGAGGCGGTGACCAGCCGGGCGGTGGTCCTGACCACGACGCTGTCGCTGGTCACCCTGGCAGCGGCGGCGGGCGCGCTCGGATAGATCCACCTGCGGAGACACCCGCAACCCATGGTGGGTCACCCCGACCGTGTGCCGGCGGCCAGACCTGCCGGTCATCGGCGGCCCCCGCAGCCGGTCGGGGCGCGGTCTGCGGCGTGAACGCCTCCGTCGGGGCAGCGGACCCGCCATGATGACGGTGTGAAGGCGATCTACCCTGACGGCGACGGCGGTCGAGCGGCGGATCCTGCGGCCGTGCCCGGTCTGCGCCCCCGAACCGAAGGTTCGGCCGACGACACGTCCCGCATGCTCGAGGTCGACGGGGAAACCTTCGCCCTGCGCGCCAACGGGTTCGGCGGCACCGACTACACCTGGCTCAGCGGGCCGGATCCCGGCTACGGCTTCGGTGTGAGCCCGACGGCTGACCTGTCGCCTGACGAACACGCCAGGAACATCCGTGGCTTCCTGGACATGGTCGACCCCGGCACCGGACACATCGCAGACGACCGACGTCCCGGTCGGGGATCACCGCGGTCCTGATCTTCAGGCGCAGACGACGTCGGCCGCCGAGCGCAGCGGAGAAGGCGGCGGCCGGCGGAACGCCTCCTGCCCGCCGGGTCAGCCGGCGGTGCCAGCCATCGCCGCGCGCAGGTGGTCATTGGTGTCGTCGTCGAAGGCGACGAGGCGTACCCGTCGCACGTTCGTGGGTGTCGACCTGATCGTCGCCACGGCGATCTGCGCGGCCCGTTCGGGCGGGAAGCCGTACACGCCGGTGGCGATCGCCGGGAAGGCCACGGTCCGGGCGTTGAGCTCGTCGGCGACCTGCAGGCTCCTGCGGTAGCAGGAGGCCAGGACGTCGTCCTCGCCGTGGCCGCCGCCCTCCCAGACCGGTCCGACCGTGTGGATGACGTGCCGCACCGGCGGGTCGAGGTCGAACGCCGGCGTCGGCATCGCATCACCCGGCTCGCAGGGGCCGATCGCGCCCCCGGCCCGGGCCAGCCGAGGACCGGCGGCGTGGTGGATCGCCCCGTCCACACCACCGCCACCCAGCAGCGACTCGTTCGCGGCCGTGACGATGACGTCCACGTTCTCCCGCGTGATGTCGCCCAGCACCACCTCGATCGTCACCACAGCAGAATCCTGGCACACCTCAGGCGACCGCGACGTCATGACCGCTCCGGTAACGGCGACCACCGACCACCGCACCGACGACAGGGCAGCTCGGGCCGGTACGACCGTCCCGTGATGACCTTCGACTTCGACGGCTGGCGAGGTCGCCGGTCGTCACGCGCAACGGCTGCGGGATCTCCTCGGCCGGCGGCTGACGTCCACCTGGGTGGTGTGGGAGGGGAGGGGCGCGCGGTTCATGTCGAGTTGGTGAACCGCAGTCCCTTCCCCCGGGGGTTTCCGCCGTCGTCGAGTGCTGCCAGCAGGCGCAGCCCGTCCTCGGCGGGGCTCTCCGGCGGCGCCGACATGACTATCAGTTCCGTGCCCGATCCGTCGGGCAGGGCGAAGTTCTCCTGGTGCAGTTCCAGCAGTCCGACCAGCGGGTGCCGGAAGGCCTTGCGTCCATGGGTGCGGGCGCGCACGTCCGCGCGGGCCCAGAGCCGGCGGAAGCGTTCGCTGCCCATGGACAGTTCGCCGATGAGCGAGGCCAGGCGCGGATCGCCGGGATGTTTGCCGGCGGCCAGGCGAAGGTGCCCGACCACGTCGAGGGTGCACTTCTCCCATTCCGCGTAGAGACCACGCTCGGCTTCCTCGAGGAAGATGTGCCGGGCGGTGTTCAGGCCCGTCGGGGTGCGGCCGTAGAGAAGTCCGGCGAGGCGGTTACCGGCCACCACGTCCATCCGGTGGTCCATGATCAGGGCCGGCGCGTCGATGATCAGGTCGAGTACGCGCAGCAGCTCCGCCCGGGGGCGACCGCCGGGTGACCTGTCGCGACGGCGGCGCTGCCGGGCCAGCCGGTGCAGGTGGCCGCGTTCGGTCTCGTCGAGTCCGAGGACCCGGGCGAGCGCGTCGAGGACCTGTTCCGACGGTTGGGTGGCGCGGCCCTGCTCCAGGCGTACGTAGTAGTCGACGCTCACCCCGGACAGGTGGGCGACCTCCTCGCGACGCAACCCCTCGACGCGGCGTCGGCCGTCGGTCGGGATGCCGGCGACCGACGGGTCGACCCGGGAGCGCCGGGTACGCAGGAAGCCCGCGAGATCGTCCATGACCTCCAGTATCGCTGCGACGACAGGCGGGCGGGTGGTCCTGCCAGTACCAGGAAGTCCGGTCCGACGGAACGCGCGTCCCTGAACGGCGCGCTCCCGGCCGTCGAGCATGGGTGGCGACACACGCCGTCGAAAGGACCAGCCGTGAAGACCCTCATCGTGTACGCCCATCCGGAGCCGCGTTCGCTGAACGGTTCGCTGAAGGATGTCGCGGTGTCCACCCTCGAGGCCGCCGGTCACGAGGTACGGGTGAGTGACCTGTACGCGATGAACTGGAAGGCCGCCGTGGACGCGGCCGACTTCGGCGGGTACGCCACCAGCCCGCTGCGGGTGGTACGGAGTTCGGGTGGGGCGTACGACGCCGGCGCGCTCACCCCCGACGTGACGGAAGAGCAGGAGAAACTGCTCTGGGCCGACACGGTGATCTTCCAGTTCCCGCTGTGGTGGTACACGATGCCGGCCATCCTCAAGGGCTGGGTGGACCGGGTGTTCTCCTTCCACTTCGCCTACGGCGTGGGCGTGCACGACGAGACCCGCCACGGCGAGCGTTACGGTGAGGGGACGCTGCTCGGCCGGCGGGCGATCCTCTCGGTGACCGTTGGCGGCCCGCAGTCGCACTACACCGATCGCGGTATCAACGGCCCGATCGAGGACCTGTTGTTCCCGATCCACCACGGGATCCTCTACTACCCGGGCCTGGAGGTGCTGCCGCCGTTCGTGCTGTACGGCGCCGACAGGATCTCCGATGACACGTTCGCGGACGCCGCGACAAGGTGGAAGCAACGACTGCTGACGCTGGAGACCACCGCGCCCATCGCGTTCCGGCGGCAGAACTTCGGTGACTACGAGGTGCCGTCACTGCGGTTGAAGGAGGGCCTGGAGACGGCCGGCCGCAGCGGTTTCAGCCTGCACGTGCGGGACCAGCCGCCGGGACGATGAACAGTCACCGTCGATGACCTCACACCGCGCGGCAACGACCTGCGGGGCCGATCCGGGCCAGGGCGCCGTTCTCCAGGGCCGTCCACAGGGCGCCGTCGGGTCCGAGGGCGATGCCGTGCGGCTCGGAGCGCGGGGTGGGCAGGTCATGGACCTCGATCGTCCCGTCGGTGGTGATGGAGCCGACCCGGTTGCCCGCCCACTCGGTGAACCACAGGTCGCCGCTGCCACCGGTGGTGACGGCGTGCGGGCGGGCGGCGCGGTCCGGTAGCGCAAACTCGTCGATCGCGCCGTCGGGGGTGATCCGTCCGATCTGGCCGGCAGCGATCTCGACGAACCAGACGGCTCCGTCCGGGCCGGCGGTGATCCCCACGGGGGCGGCGGCGTCGGTGGGCAGCGGATGCACGGTGACGGTGCCGGCCATGTCGATCCGGCCGATCGCGTTCGCCTGGTTCATCGTGAACCACATGGCGCCGTCCGGGCCGGCCGTGATGGCCGACGGGTAGGCGCCGGTGACCGGGAGCGGGAACTCGCTGGCCGCGCCGTCGGTGGTGATCCGGCCGATGCGGTCGGCGTTCATCTCGGTGAACCACAGGGCGCCGTCGGGCCCGGGGGCGATGCCGTACGGGCCGCCGCCACGGCTGGGTACGGGGAACCTGGTGGTGTCGCCGTCGGTGGTGATCCGGCTGATCCGGTGGGCCCGCGACTCGGTGAACCACAGCGCGCCGTCGGGCCCGGCGACGATGATCGTGGGCTGCCCGGCGGGGTCGACGAGGTAGGTGGTCGGTGGCGTGCCCGGGACCATCCGTCCGACCCGGCCGCTGTGGGCGAGGGTGAACCACAGCGCGTCGTCGGGTCCGGTGGTGACGCCGTACAGGCCGCTGCGGGCGTCGGTCACGGGGTGTTCCTCGATGAGGACGGCGGTCACCGGGTTCGCTCCAGTCCGTACTCGATGGCGGTGCGTTCGATCTCGGCGGGCGTGCCGGTCATCAGGGTGCGGGAGTGCCGGGTGATCAGGTCGGCGGGCCAGTCCCACCACGCGGCCCGCCGGAGCCGGTGGACGTCGTCGTCGCTGAAGCGTTGCCGGATCGGTCGCGCCGGATTCCCGCCGACGATCGTGTAGGGCGCGACGTCGGTGGTGACCACCGCGCCGGCCGCGATGATCGCCCCGTCGCCGATGTGTACGCCCGGCATGACCGTGGCGCGGTGACCGAACCACACGTCGTTGCCGACGACGGTGTCGCCCCGGCTGGGCAGGGCGAGCACGACGTCGATGGTCCGCTCGGCCCACTCTCCGCCGAAGAGGGTGAACGGGAAGGTGGACGGGCCGACGACCGGGTGGTCGCCGCCGGCCATCAGGAACCGGGTTCCTGCCGCTATCGCGCAGAACCGGCCGATGATGAGCTGTTCCGGTCCGTAGTGGTAGAGCACGTTGCGCTGCTCGAAGCCGGTCGGATCGTCGGGATCGTCGTAGTACGTGTAGTCCCCGACGATGATTTTGGGGGAGGTGACCAGCGGCTTGAGGAACATCACACGGGGATGCGCCGCCACGGGGTGAAGGGCCGTCGGGTCGGGCGTCACGGGGAACCTCGCTCGTTAAGACTACGGATGTAGCGATAACATCGTGGCATGGCGTCGCCCCCACCGACAAGCGATCATCCCGACGAGACGGTGACCGCCCCCACGCGTCGACCCGGCGGGCGCAGCGCGGCGGTCCGCCGCCGCGTCCTCGACGCCGCGCTCGCCCAGTTGGTGCAGCACGGCTACGACTCCCTGAGCATCGAGGTGGTCGCCGAACGCTCGGGTGTCCACCGCACGACGGTCTACCGGCGCTGGCGGGACGTCGGTGGCCTGCTGGCCGACGTCCTCGACGAGGCGGGGGCCGACGCCTGGCGTCCGCCCGACACGGGATCGCTCGAAGGTGACCTGGTCGCGGTCAACCACGAGGTCTACACCGCACTGACCACCGACCCGGTGACCGTCGCGCTGATCGCCGCGTCGTTCCGGTCCGAGCGGGCCGCCCGGGCCCTGAGCGCCTTCTGGGCCGGCCGGTACGACCGCTGCGCCGACATCACCCGCCGCGCCGTCGAACGGGGTGAGATTCCGCCGGACACCGATGCGCGCCAGCTGCTCATCGCCACCACCGCCCCGCTGTACCACGAGCTCCTGCTCCTGCGGGCGACGACGGAGGCGGACCTTCCCGACCGTGTCGCCCGCAGCGCGGCCACCGCCGCCCGAGCCGGCGCCTTCAGCAGCCCGGCGAGGTCGACCACGCCGTAGTGGTTCGACCATGCCGGCCTTTGCCGGGGTGATCAGTTACCCGCTGATCCCACCCGTTGCGCCTCGGCGATCGCCTCCTCGACGGCCTGCCGTGCGCCGTTGGTGCGGGCGACGACCTGCATCAGGACCTGCTTGATGCCGTCCAGCGCCTGTAGCAGCGGTCCGGGTTGGCCACCCTGCAGGACCGTGGTGACGAGCTGCTGCGTCTCACCGATCCGGGTGACGGCACCGCCGGCTGCGTCACGGGCGGTGCCGACGGCGCTCTGCACGGGCGTCAGCGCGGCGATCGTCTCCTGCGGGGTGGCCTGCTCTGGTACGGCGGCGACGGCCTTCGTCGCCTCACCGATCGAACCTTCGAGCCGCCCCAGACCGCCCTGGACATCGGTGAGGGCGCTTCGCACCCGGGCCACCCCTGCGGCGACGGCGAGGAAGCCGGCGCCCGCGGCACGCAGCGCCACCTCCTGCGCCTGCCGGTCGGCGGCGGCGGTCAACCCCTGGGCCCGCTCGACGCCGGCCATCAGGGCACGCAGCTCACCAGTGATTCTCTCAACGGCTGACATCGAAGCGGCATCCCCAATCGAGAACGGCGAACGGGTGCACCCGACGCTACCGAAGGCACTCCACGGCCACCAGAGACAGCAGCAGGAGTCCGACACATGCTGCCGTGCCCGAAGCGTCGAGACGTGGACGCGATCGCGGGACGTGCGGCGCGACCGGCGGCTCAGGAACCCGCCACGTTCGTGGGCGCGGTCCAGTCAGGCCACGCCGATCGGGAGGGCGGGACCCAGCAGCAGGCCGCCGTCGAGTACCAGTTCGGTCCCGGTCGCGAACGACGCGTCCGGTGAGGTGAGGTAGAGCAGCGCCGCGCTGACGTCTGCGGGATCGCCGAGGCGGGGGATCGCGTAGGGCCCCGGGTCGTAGAAGTCGGAGATCGGCCGTTCGCCGGGCGCGGCTGGTTCGTGGATGAGGTTGGTCGAGACGACTCCGGGGTGGATGACGTTCACCCGGATGTTGTCCCGACCCAGTTCGAGTGCGGCGCTCAGGGTCAGGCCCCGGATCGCCCATTTGCTTGCGACGTAGGAGGCGTAGCGGGCGGTGCCGCCGTACGCCATCGTCGAGCCGATGTTGACGATCACGCCGCCGCCGGCTCGTCGCATCGCGGGGGTGACGGCTTTGATGCCGAGGTACTGCCCGGTCACGTTGATCGCGAAGGTGCGGTCCCAGCGGGCGCGGTCGGTGGACTCGATCGTGGTGGCGGGGTTCTGGACACCCGCGTTGTTCACCAGGATCGTCAGCGTGCCGAAGGTGTGCTCGGCTGCCGCGACGGCGGTTGTCCAGTCGTCTTCACGGGCGACGTCCAGGCGGACCGCGAGGGCCCGTCCGCCCAGTTCCGCAGCGAGTTCGGTGGCCTTGCTCAGGCTTCCCGCCGTACTGCCGATGACGACGTTCGCGCCCTCGGCGTGGTAGCTCCGGACGTGGCTTTCGCCGAGCCCTCCGGTGCCGCCGGTGACCAGCGCGGTCTGGTTGGTGAAACGTGACATGGCATGTCCTTCGAGGAGTGAATCTGGTGAGCTGACCGGCTCACCTCACCATCTGACGCTACGGCCGACGGTAAGATGAGTCAAGTGACTCACCTCGCCATCGGGCATACTGGGATCCATGAGCACCGAGCCGTCGGCGTACCACAGGCGCGTCGCCGAGGAGAAGCGCGCGGCCATCCTCACGGCCGCCACCGGCCTGTTTCTGGCCTCCGGCTATGACGGAACCTCCCTCGCCAGGATCGCGGAGGCGGCCGGGGTCTCCAAGGCCACGCTCTTCAAGCAGTTCCCCACGAAAGCGGCGCTTTTCGACGCGATCGTGACGGAGTCCTGGCAGGTCGAGGACGCCGACGCACCGGAGCCGTCGGCCGAGGACCTGAAGGCCGGCCTGGCCACGATCGGTCACCGGTACGTCGAACTGCTCACCCGCCCGGGGATGACCGCGCTGTTCCGCATCGTCATCGCAGAGTTGCCGCGTTTCCCCGAACTCGGCGAGGCGCAGTTCAGCCGAGGAAAGATGCCCTACTTCGAGTCGGTCAGCCGCTACCTCGTCGCCGCCGACAGGGCCGGCTCGGCAACGGTCGACGACCCTGATCTCGCCGCGACCCAGTTCCTCGGGATGATCTCCAATTTCGTCTTCTGGCCCACGCTCCTGCTCACCGACTGGGCACCGCAGCGGACCGCGATCGAACACGCTGTGCGGGAAGCGGTCAACACCATGTGCGCCCGCTACCAGACCTGACCGGGCCGGGCCTCACCCACCTGATCGCCGATGACGCAGATCCTCACCCCTCGACAGCCGCAACGAGAACACCCCGCCGCAAAGCAATGTCCTAGGACGCTTTAGGGGGAGTGGCGCAGCGGCGTCGTCGACGTGCACCAACACCGGGTGCTGGGTAGCGGTACCAACGCCGCAGGTGCTCGCTCACCAGTGACGGAACAGGACAGGGCTGGGCTGGACCTCGGCCGCGCTGCCGTCAATCCGTCGCGCTTGCGGTGACGAGGTCGGTCAGCGGTGCGGTCGGTAGCGCGATCCAACCCTCGGTGACGGCGCTCGCCAGTTCGGCGGGACCGGGGCGGGTGGCGTGCCCGATGGCAGCCGCACGCGCGGTGAGGGCAGCGACGACAGCGTCCACTGCGTGGTCGCTGTGCCGGCACGCCGATTCGAACTCGCCGAGCTGTAGCCACGGCGTAGCGGCCATCAGTCGGTCCATCAGATCGTTCAGCGCACCGTTGTTGCGTCGTCCCTTGTACCGCTGGTTCGGCAGCTCCCAGTGCCTCAGCGACGCTGCCGGATAGACCTCGGTGACCGTTCCGCAGCCGCTGCGGTCCACGGGTTGCCCAGCTGCGGCGAGCCGCGCCAGGAGACCGGCACATCGCATCGCCGTGTGTGCGATCCGGTCCGCTGCGACGCTGAGTGGGTTGCGACCCGTCACCTCCCGGGTCACCAGGTCGGTGTGACGCCAGGCCAGGCTGCGGCGCCAGTCGCGCCCGATCAGATCGGTGGGGGTGACCATCTCGCCACGGTGGTGGGCGACGACGAACTCCACGAACGGCGCAGGCCACCCCAACGGACAGTCGATCCCCACCTTGTCGGCCGTCGACGCCGCCCGGAGAAGCTCGTCATCGTCGGCTCCGATAACCAGTTCCTCCAGCACCGCTGTGGTCCCGGTCCAGCGAATCCAGGCCACGGCGGTGTTGGTGTCCTCCGCTGCAAGATCGATTCCCGCCGTCAGCATCTGCCGAACCTACTGGGTACGGTGGATTCCCGATTGCTCATCACGTCGTTCCGCGCCGGTCGACCACATGTCTGTGGGTCGCTTCAGGGTAGAGCGGCGTGGGCCTCGGTGAGGAAGCGGTCGAGGTCTTCGCCGTGGGCGATCGCCGCGTCGCGGACGGCGTCGATCGCGGCGGCCAGCGGGTCGTGCTCGGCCAACGCGACCAGGGCGGGGAATGCGACAGCCTGTTGGAGCATCCCGGTGACGCGGAGTGTGCCGTACACCGCCGGGTTCGGCGCGAGGGGAATGACGGTACGGGGCACCTCAGGGTCCGACAACAGACGGCGGGTCGCGGCGGCACCGTGCTGCTCGGTGAAGGCGCGGGGCAGTGGACGACCGGCCTCGGCGGCGGCGAGAGCATCGGCGATCCAGCCGATCTGCTCCAGCCCGGCCACCCGCATCGCGCGGCGGGCCGCCCAGCAGGCCATCTCCCGCTGGCGATCGGCGGGCAGCGCCTCGATGCGGTCGAGCAACCGGCGGTCGATCCGTGCCAGGGACTGCGCGTGTCCGAGGAGTTTGCGGACACGATCCGATGGGGGAGCGCCTCCCCAACGTTCGGCCTCCCGTTCGGCCCGGAGCCGGCGGAGCTTCTCGGCCTGTGCGGTCGCCTCGGCGGCCTGTCCCCGCAGGGTCTCCGTCCAGGGGAGTGTCCCGGTGCCGTCGAGCAGGTGGTCCCAGATCAGGCCGAGGGCCACGGCGTGCCGGCCCCGTACCCCCTCATGCCGCAGCGTGACGCCGTCGGGCCCGGTGGTCAGCCGTACCGTGCTGGGCTCGTCGTCCGGCACGGTGGTCAGCGGGTCGGGGAAGAGCGGTGAATCGGCGGTCGCCCACGACCACCTGAAGGTTTCCGCGTCGACCCGGTCCAGGCGCACCTCCAGGTCACCGACGGGCAGCACGCCCACCGGCAGGGCCACCGGTGCGGGCCGGTGGCGGACCACCGTCACCCGGGCGAGTCCGGTGTCGTCCTCGTACGGGTCGGGTGGACGTGGCGGCATCCCCGCCGGCCGGGTGGACGGACGCGGCACCAGGGACAGCATCGCCCACTCGGCCGCCTCCGCCGGCTTCTGCTCCCAACGGCGTGCCGTCGGGTCGGCCAGTACCGTGCGGCACGGCGTCTGCTCGCTCACCGCCCACACATGCAGCTCGTGCTGCTCGGGCGGGTCGTCGTCGGTGCGTACCCCCTCGTGCAGGCGGCGGCGGGCGTGCACCCGTACGCGGATCAGCCCGCGCGGCACGGCGACGTCGTCGAGGTTCTCCGCGGAACCGCTCATCAGGCCGACCACCGACAACCGGCCGCTGGGACTCCAGAGGGTAGCCTCACTGATCGCGTCCCAACCGGCGTCGACCTCCGCCGGCGGGCCGGACAGCACCCGCAGGCGTGCCTCGATCTCACCCGTGTGGATGCCGCAGAAGCCGGTGACGTGATTCGGCCCGCCCACGTGCAGGAGGTCATCACCGACGGTGTAGATCGGCATGCCGTCCCCGCCGGGCAGGGTGACCACCTCGTACTGGCAGTAGCTGACGTGCAGTCGCGCCCAGCCGGTCATGGGGTGAACCGCCGCGCGGTGAGCCCGGGCGGGCAGGCCAACGGCCACTGACCGGCAGCCCCGCCCATCGTTGTGTCATCCCGAACCGTCACCGTGACCATCCCGCCGTGTTCCATGCCGTCGAGGTGAACGGCATCATGGCATGACGGTCCGACGCAACCGCTCCCGTCAGCCGCCCGGACAGCGGTTGTCGCCCCCGCTGTACTCCACACAGTGCTCCGGCGCGACGGGCGTCGTTCTCGGCACCGGAGTGAGGTCATGGCCGACGCGCACGGCGAACGGCAGGGCGGGCACGGCGATCACGACAGCCAGCACCAGGAAGACGACAGCGGTGCGGACCAGCCGTAGCCGGTACGCGACGAGCGCGACGATCGCTGGCCCGGCGACCGCCACCACCATGGCGACGAACAGGGCCAGACTCGCCCGGTATCTGAGGTCAGCGAGCGTGCCGGGCTGGTCGCCGTTGTTGACGTTCCACAGCTCGAGAGCGATGCTCACCCACCAGGCGGCTGCCGCGATCAGCCCGCCGACCCAGAGCAGGACCACCAGGCCTACGATCGGGCCACCCCGTCGACCCGCGCCGACCCCGTCAGACGTCATCCGGTCCAGCGTGGACGGCCCGACCCGACCAGGCATGAGTCGGCGTACTCAGCTGCGCTCGCTCAAGCGGCGCCGACGACGTTGCGGTCGGCGTGCACCGCCGGGTCGAAGCACGGCGGAGGCCTCCACGTGAGCCCCTCCGCCTGGCGGTGGGCGATCGGATGAGGATCCCTGCCTGTGCGGCAGCCACCCGACGCCTTCCGTGGCGGCCCGCAGGGCATCCGACAGTGGTTACGCGTAGGCGCTCGGGGCGGGTACCTCTGTGAGCCTCCACCGGTCGCCGTGGCCCGTGGCGATCGCGATCGCCTCGACCATCCGACGGGCCGCCGTCGGGTCGTCGACGGAGCTGGTGGCGGCTCCGAGGTCGGCCGGTGGTCCGCCGGCGAGACTCGCGGCAACTGCGGCCATGTGCCGGTCACGGTCCGGCACGGCGGCGGTCGCCGCGAATCCGACCACTGCCGCCCAATCGGTGACCCGTCCCATCCGCACGACCTCGTCGTCCCACAACAGATCCAGGATCCGCACGAGGTCGCCGAAGCCCGGCTGGTCGGGGAGCGCCGTGAAGGTCAGCAGATGTACGGCGGCCCCCTGGCCGGGCGAGGCACCGGTGGCGATGTCGGTGCGCAGGGCGATCCGGATCTCGTCGCCGGTGAACCCCGAAGCAAAGTCCGGTGGGGGAGGCCTCCGATGCAGCGGCGGTGCCGAATCGGGATCCTTCAACAACTCCGCCACCCGCAGGCACTCCACACACGACGGCAACGCGGTGATGTTCACGTGCGTGTCGCTGCGGTACATCTCGTAGGCGAGGTCGATCGCGCACTGGTCATCGCCCCAGACCGGACGCCCCGGAGTCGAACACAGCGTGAACCCCCGAGACCCGTATTCCCCGGCGCGTTCGAGAGCGAGATCCACCGACAGATGTTGGAACGTGCCGTCCGTACACGGTCGAGGTGTCATCGTGTCCTCCCCGGCACCGGGTGCTTTGACGGTCGCCTGTGACGACACAGTTTATCCCGCCCAAAGGCCGGATCAGTTGAGATCGATTATCGACCGGTGTAAGTTCTGGCGGCTCGACCGTCGCTGTCAGGATTCATCGGAGGGTTGCCGGACTACTGGCAGGGGCCGGGCCGGCAGCGACATCCCGAACGTCCTTGCACAATGGGGTACCACGCATCGAAAGACCGGATCTGTCGCGGGGCGTGCTCAGGTTGGCGCACCGGTGGACGCGCAGGATCAGGTCGGACCCGCTGCCGTGACCGGCCATCCGGCCGGCTTCGGTCGACCGACGAACGGCGGTGGACGCCATCCTGGGGCTGCCGGCGTTACCGACAGGTCGTTCCGGTAGCCCTGCTGGCACGTCGCGCCGGCTCAGCGGGTGGCGACGTCGACAGCTCGGGCGGGGTAGCCGTCCTGGCCTGGGACTTCGTAGCGGCAACGCACTCGCTGACCCGGCGTCAGGCTTCGGTATTCGGTGGGCCCCGCGACGATGTGGCTGAAGTGCACCCAGACGATCAGCTCAGTGTGATCGAGGGCGATGGTTCCCCAACCTTCGTCCGGATGCCAGGTCTCCACCACGCCGCTGTCCTGCAGACCCTGATCGCACACGATCGCCAGCGTATCGCTGGGCGGAGGCCGGGCGCGTGACTGCCGCGCGAGCCGCTGCCAGGGTCATTATCCGGCCGGGCTGCGGACACGGACACCCCGCACCGTGGCTCCTGCGGCTACGACAGCGAGAGCAGGATCAACGGTCGACGCACCGTCACCGACGTCTCCCGACAAAAAGTTCCGATCGACGGCAACCTGCCGGCGGTGGATCGCATGTACCCGGATGTACGCAACGATCACCACGATCCATAGGGGTCCGGAAATGTCTGCACGTCGCTTCCTGCTGCTTCCCGCTGCCGCCGTCCTGTTCGTACCCGCCTGTTCCGCCACGGAGGCGCCCCGGGCCGACGCGACCGCATCCGCGCCCGCTGCGACTGCCACGGCGGCACCCAGCGCCAGTCCGGCCGTATCCGCGCCGGCCACGGCTGCCCCGACGGACGGCGCCCCCGCCACCAGGCCCACCGTCACCGCCAGGGCCGCCGGGGGTGTCACGAGCGCCGACTGTCCCTCAGGGACCGACCTGCAGAAGCTGATCGAGCTGCCGAAGGGGATGACCTTCGGCCGCGTCGAGTGTGTGAAGGGCTGGGCGGGAGCCGTCCCGCAGGGCCCGAAGACCGGTGACGGCGTCTACCTGTTCCACCACACGGCCGGTACGGGCTGGAAGTACTACGGCGAGGGCAGCGGATACGACTGCAGGGACCTCGGCCTCACCGAGCCGGCACCGTTCTGCATCTCCGGCTGACCGCAGGGGCCGGGTTTGCGTGCTGTGGCGCACGCTGGCTACGGTGTGCGCCACAGTCAGCCGGCCGCACCGACGCCGTCGTGCCCTGACAACCTGTGCCGGCACGTCGGGGGATGCGAGCGGGGCATGGCGGACTCGATCGACGACCAGTTCCGGGAGTTCGTCCGGACCCGCTCGCCGGCTCTGCTCCGGACGGCGTTCCTGCTGACCGGCGATCGGCACCTCGCCGAGGATCTCGTGCAGGACGCACTGGCCCGGACCCACCGGGGCCGGCGGCGGCTGCACGACCCGGGGCACTTCGAGGCGTACACCCGTACCGCGATGTACCACCAGCAGGTGAGCTGGTGGCGGCGGCGCAGGGTGGCCGAGTCCCTTCCCGGGGAACTGGCCGACGTGGCCCAGCCCGGCAGTGACCACGCCGGCCGTACCGATCTCAAGCTCGCCCTGCACCAGGCGCTCGCCCGGCTCACCCCACGGCAGCGCGCGGTGCTGGTGATCCGCTTCTTCGAGGACCGCAGCGAGGCCGAGGCCGCGCAGCTGTTGCAGTGCTCGGTCGGCACGATCAAGAGTCAGACCAGCAAGGCGTTGGCCCGGATGCGGGAGCTCGCGCCCGAGCTGCTCTCGGCCGTGATGGAGGAGGCCTGATGACCGACGACCTCGGGCCGCTGCGTCAGGCCCTGTCCGAGCTGAGCGAGCACGGCGGCAGCGCCGACCTGTACGAGGGGACCCTGCGCAGGTCCCGGCAGTTGCGACGGCGGGCGACCATCACCACCGGCGCCGCAGCCGCAGCGTTGGTGTTCGCCGTCGGCGGTACGGTCGCCTTCGCCGTCAACCACCGGCCCGGCCCGTCGGCGCCTCCCGCAGCCGACCCCGGGCAACCCGACTGTCCATCGATCGACACCCTCGGGGACCTGGTCGAACTGCCGACCGGCTGGTCCTTCGCGTCCACCGGTGTGCAGTGCGCGCAGACGTGGGCGGCAGCCGAGGTGAAGCGGCCGGCGGGCGGCGACATCCGCTACCTGTTCCACTACACGGCCGAGGCGGGGTGGCGGTACCAGGAACAGGGCACCGAATGGGAGTGTAGGGAACTCGGCCTGACCCGGCCGGCACCGTTCTGCACCTCCTGACCGCCTGTCGCCCGGACCGGCCACGTTCCTCGCCGCGCGGTCGGCGGGGCACATCGAGCATCACCGACCCGTTACCGAAGGTAGGTGAAGATTCACTCAGGGCTATCGGATTCGGCGGGCGGCGTTGTAGCATCGAACTCGACCTTGGGAGATCAAGTCTCTTTCGAGGTGGTGATTGGCGTGCTGATTCGGCGACCTCGCCGGACTTGATGCGAAGGCGGGCAGGAATTCGGCAATCCCCTCGCGATGACGATGTGAATTCACCCTGTCAGCCTCGCGTCCTTCGGGGTGCGGTGGCGGCCTGACCGGCGGCGTGGCTGCGTCTGTCCGCCGTCGAGGCATCCACCGACCAACATAAATTAACCTGACCGAAACGTATTGTGCGATCCGGCGCTCTCCCCGCTGGTGCTCCTGCGAAGTGGCCTGCGGTGAATCCGCCGAACCTCCCTTGATTTTCCGACCATTTCCCATGATGATGGCTCATCATGCGGTGTTGCACTCGCAATATCAGACTATTATTTGATCTGGCGGAGGGCGGTCCAGGGCACCTGCCAGTGCATTGTGGCGCGGTCCAGCGGCCACCATAGAGCTGATTTCCAGGCGATACGATGTGATGGATTTCGGCTCAGCGGGGAAAAGGATGTCCGTCGCCGGAGAGACCTTCGGCGGCAATTCACCTTCGATGGGAATGCTGAGAATAGGCCCGGAATCCGGGTCCGAGGTATGGGTCGGGCGAGAGCGTGAGCTGAGCCTCACGCAGACAGCGTTGACCCGGCTGGCGCGGGGGACCGGTTCGGCGCTCCGGCTGGTCGGTGAGCCGGGTATCGGCAAGACCCTGCTGCTCACCATCATCGCCCAAGCCGCAGCCGATCGCGGCCACCAGGTGTTCCACGCCGTCGCCGACCAACTCTCCCACCAGTCACCACTGAGCGTTCTACTCGCCTGTCTCGGCGTCCGCCAACGGCCGGACGATCCGTCCCGGGCGGACATCACCCAGACCCTGCTCGGCCGACCGCCGGTCTTCCCCGCCACCGGGTCGGCCCTGGCCGCCGTGGCCGACATGCTGGTCTCCCTCGTCGACGACCTCTGCGCGGCGGGCCCGACCGTCCTGATCGTCGATGACGCACACTGGATGGACGAGCCGTCGACCGTGGTCTGGCGGCGCCTGGCCGCCAGCGCCGAACATCTGCCCCTGCTTCTGGTCGCCGCACACCGTCAGGACCCGTCCCGTCCCACCCGCACCCCGGTCAGCGCCGGCCGGGGCCACGAGCACCTGCTGAGCCTCACACCGCTTGACGAAACGCAGGTCGCGCAGCTGCTGACCGGCCTACTCGGAGCGCCACCCGGCCCGACCCTCAGCCGGTGGTCGGGCGCAGCGGTCGGCAACCCGCTCTACCTGCACGAGCTGGCCGCCGTCCTGGCCCGGGAGGACCTGGTCCAGGTCGTGGCGGGACACGCGGACCTGCGTGACGACGACGACCGGATACCCCCGGCCCTCACCGCCGCGTTGACCAGCCGGCTCGGTCTGGTGCCGGACGCCGGGGACGTGTTGCGGACCGCCGCACTGCTCGGCACCGAGTTCACCGTCACCGACCTCAGCGTCGTGCTGGGCCGCCCGGTGCGGGCCCTCGCCGACGTGGTGCAAAGAGCCGTCGCAGCCCGCATCCTCGCCGGCTCCGGACAGCGGATGACCTTCTGCCACCCGTTGATCCGCCAAGCCCTGCACGACGCCGTCGCGCTGCCGCTACGCCGGGCGCTGCACCTCGACCTGGCCCGGGAGCTGGCCGCCGCAGCCGCCGAACCGCTCACCGTGGCACACCAACTGGAAGCGGCGGGCGGCGTCGAGAACCGGTGGGTGCCCGACTGGCTCCAGCGATCCGCCCCCGCGTTGACGCACGCCGACCCGGCACTCACGGTCCGGCTGCTGCGCACCCAGCTCGGACACCTTCCCGCAGACGACCCGCACCGGGCCGCGCTGAGCGTCGCACTGGCCCGCGCGCTGCAACTGCTCGGCCGGTGGGAGGAGGCCGCCGACCGCGCCCGCGAGGCCCTCGCGTCGTCCACCGGACTGGACGCGCACGGCGAGCTGCACTGGCTGCTGATCCGCGCGCTCAACAACAGCGGGAAGACCGACGAGGCCGAACTGATCCTGCGACAGGCGCTCACCCGACGGGCGGCGATACCCGAACCGTGGCGCGGACGCCTCCTGGGCACGCTGGCCCTGATCAGCCGGGCCGGCACCGGCGGGTCTAGCGAAGCCGAAACCCTCGCCGGCGAGGCCCTCGACGCCGGCCGCCGCTGCGGCGACGACTGCGCGATCGCCGGCGCCAGCGTCGTGCTCTCCCTCACCCGCTCCGACCGGCGTGACCACCCGGCCGCACTCCGGCACGCCGAACAGGCGCTCACCGCCCTCGTCGGTCACCCCGGCCACCCGGAACTGGAGATGTTCGCCCTGCACTGCCGCGTCGTGAGCCTGCAGAACATGGCCCGTTGGCGCGAGGCCGAAAGGGTGCTGCGACTGTCCCGGGAAATGCGCCGCCGGGCCCACGACATCGCCGCCGGGTCCATCGGCGTCACCGAGGCGATGCTGCACTACTGGGTCGGCCGCTGGGACGAGGCACTGACGGCGCTGACCCCGGTCGCGGACGACCCCTGCGGCCCGTTCTATCCGGGCCTGCACCGCGGGGGACCCGCACTGCTACGACGGGGCGTCACCGCGTTGATCGCCGTCCGGCGCGACGACCGCGCGCTCGCCGAAACCCACCTGCACTCCCACCCGGACGTGCCGGCCGACCGCAGCACCGACGAGGACGGCGAGGGGTTCCTCCTCGCGGCCCGGGCCGTACGCGCCGAACAGCAGGGTGAACCGGAACGGGGTGCCGCACTGCTCGCCACCATGCTGCAGCACCGCCCCGACACCGGAACAGGCCCCCACCATCCGTGGTTCGCGGACCTCATCCGGATGGCGTCGGCCTGCACGGACACCTCGACCGTGACGGCCACCCTCGACCTGACGCGCCTGTGGACCGAGGCCGAGAAGACACCGGGGCGGGCCGCAACCATGCGGCAACGCTGCATGGGCCTGGCCACCGAGGACCCTGGGCCGCTGCGTACAGCCGTGCAGCACTACCGGTCAGCCGGCCCCAGGACCGAGTTGGCGGCGACCCTCGAAGACCTCGCGGTGGTGCTGGCCGGCCACGGCGCGACCGACGAGTGCCGGGCGGCCGCCACCGAGGCGATCGGCCTGTACAGCCGCATGGGCGCGACCTGGGACGTCCGTCGCACCGAGGCGCGGCTACGGGGCAGGGGAGTACGCCGGGGAGTCAGCGGCCCCCGCGCGCCCCGTCCGGTGTCGGGCTGGGCGGCACTCACCGCCACCGAGCGGCGCGTCGCCGTGCTCGTCGCCGAGGGCCGCTCCACGCCGGAGATCGCCGCCACGATGCTCCTGACCCGCCGCACGGTCCAGACGCACATCTCCCGCGCCCTGCACAAGCTCGGGCTGCAAAGCCGCAACCAGATCGCCCGGGAGGTGCTGCGCAACGCCGGCGCCCGATGACGGATGACTCGCCGACCTTCAGGCGGTTTTCTGCGTCAGCTGACGCATGTCTCATTCGTCCGGCCCGGGGAAGCTATCCGCATGACCGTCCCCGCCCAGCCGGACGACACCACAGCCCCCCACGCCACCATCCAGATCGCACTCGAAGGCGGCCCGGCGAGCCTGCCACCCGAGCTACGCAGCCAGTGGATCTCACCGGACGCGCCGAAGGTGAAGATCCCGCACAACGGTGGCTACGAGCACTTCGAACGCCCCGACGACAGCGACACCGAGCCGCTCGTCTTCCGCTGGGCGTACCGGTCCCGCATCGCCGAGTAGCCGGCGGGGAGCCTGCCCCGGCCGGGCGGCGTGGGCCGGGGGAGACCGCACCCGGACCGCCTCGCACGTCGTCGATTGTCCTGCGCCGGCACGGCGCACCACAGCCCGACCACCGGGATGGAAACGAGGGTGACGCACATGGTGGATTCTGTCTTCGTCATGCCCGGCACGGTGGCTGCCCCCCGTACGGGCACCCTGCGCGACCTGCACAACCGCTACGAAACGGTCCGTGAGGCGCTGACCCTGATCGACAAGGCGGCCCGCGAGTTGGGGCTGCCCGACATCAGCACCCGCCTGATCGAGGACGCTGCCGGCGAACGCCCCTACAGCCCCGAGGTGCACTACCTGGAGATCTTCGCGGTCAGCCTCGCCACGTACCACCTGCTCGTCGCCGAGGGCGTCGAACCGGTGGCGATCGTGGGACAGAGCATCGGCGAACTGTGGGCCCTGGCCGTCGCCGGACACGTCTCGGTGGGCGACGCCGCACGCCTGGCGGTGGCCCGGTCCCGGGCACTGACCCGGCAGGCATGGCCGGGCACGATGCTCGCCGTCGGGGTCGACGGCCGCCGGGCGGAGTCACTCGCCGGGCTGATCGGCCACCCACACCTGGTGTTGGCCTGCGAAAACACCCCCCGACAGAGTGTCCTCAGCGGACCGAGACAACAGATCGACGAGGCCGAACGGGTGGCCGAGGCGCTCGGCTGGCCCAGCGTCCGCCTCGACGTCCCACACCCCACCCACACCCCGGCGGTCGCGCAGGCCGCCCGGGACCTGCGGGCCTCCGCGCCCCGCGTCTCCTACGGCGGCGGACGGTGGCGGGTGTCCTCACCCTGGCTCGGCCGGGACATCGGCGACGAGGACCCGGTCGAGCTGGTGGCCGGCGCACTCACCGCCCAGGTCCGGATGCTGCACACGGTCCGCGCCCTGCACGCCGCCGGCGCGGACACGTTCATCGAATGCGGGGAGTGGCCGGTCGTCACCCGGTTCGTCGAGGCGTCGGTCCCGGGCGTCCAGGCGGTCGTACCGCTGAGCGAGCACGACCCGGTCGCGGCCGTCCGGGCCCTGGTCGCCAGCCGTACCGACACCGCCCCACCCCCGGTGCGGACGCCGGCACCCCTGCGTGTCCCGGTGTCCCCGCCACCCGTAGCGCCTGCGCCACCTGTCCCGGCCCCCGACGTGGTGGCACCGCCACCCGTAGCGAGAACCACCCCGGTCGTCCCGGCTGCGCCGTCCGTCCTGACGCCGCCGACGCCGGTGACCCCGGCCTCCCCGGTGACGGTCGACCCACCCGAGCCCGCACCGGACGCCGACCGGCGGTACGCGACGGTCCTGGCCGAGATCCGCGCCCTGTACGGCGACTACCTGGGCTACCCGCCGGAGCTGCTCGGCGACGACGACGCCCTGGAATCCGACCTGGGCGTGGAGTCACTCAAGCAGGTCGCCCTGCTCGGTCGGGTCGCCGACCGGTACGGCCTGCCGGACCTGCGCGCCAACACCTCCCTGCTGACCATCGGCACCCTGCGGCGGATCGCGCAGGCCGTCGTCCAGGCGCAGGCGGAGGCGACCGCCCGATGACCGACACATCAGACCTGCACGGCCGGGTCGCGTTGGTGACCGGCGCGGCCAAGAGCCTCGGCGCGGACATCGTCCGTCGGCTGGCCGCCTGCGGCGCACACGTCGTCGTCAACTACTTCCACTCCGTCGACCAGGCCGAGCTGCTGCGCACGGAACTGGCCGAAGCCGGCCTCAGCGCGGAGTTCATCCGGGCCTCGGTGGCCAAACGCGGCGAGATCGACCGGATGTTCGACCTGATCCGGCAGCGGCACGGCGGCCTCGACTTCCTCGTCAACAACGCGGCCGGCGGCGCGTTCCTGCCCCTGTTCGACGTCGACGACACCTACTGGCAGCGGGCCTGGTCCACCAACGTCATGGGCGCCTACCACTGCTCCCGCCGGGCCGCCGAGCTGATGGTCGGCCGCCCGGGAGCAGCCATTCTCTGCCTGTCCAGCGTCGGCGCCCACCAGCCGGTCCCCGGCTACGGTCCCGGCGGCGTCACCAAAGCTGCCCTGGAGTCCCTCGTCCGGTACCTGGCGCTGGAACTGGCCGACCACGACATCCGGGTCAACACCGTCCTGCTGGGCTCCGTGGCCAGCGAGATCGTCGTCAACCTCGACGACCCGGCCGCCGCGCTCGGAGACTCGCCACGCGCCAGCGACCTGACACGTCGTACCATCTCCACCCCCGAAGCGGCCCGGCTGCTCGTCCACCTCCTGCACCCGGACACCGGATTCATCACCGGGCAGACTCTCGTGGCCGACGGCGGCATCAGCATCGGCGGCATGCAGGGCCTACGACTGCACAGCAAACTCGCCGCGCAGGTCGGCGTACCCACCCGAACCCCGTCGCCTCCCCCCACCGCAGCCGCCGTCGTACCCGAACCGCCCCCGTCGACCACCGGGAACAGCACCGAACCACCCTCGTCGACCACCGGAGCCGTCGCCGAACCGCAACCGGCCCCCGCGACACCACGCCCGGTCCGCCACCCGCAGCCGCACAGCCCACAGGCCGGCCCCGAACACGACCCGGACGCCATCGCGGTGGTCGGCCTCGGGGTGGTCCTGCCCGGCACCAACAACCCCGCCGACCTCTACGACCGGCTCCGCGAAGGCGCCCTGCTGGCCAGCGAACCGTCCGCCTTCGACCTGCGGCACTTCTGGTCGGCCAGCGCGACGGACACCGACAGCTTCTACATCCGGGAAGCCGGCTACGTGCAGGGGTTCGTCCCCGACCCCGCCTCCGTCGCCGAACCCGACGGGTTCCTGGGACACCCCGGCTGGCCACGCACCACCCGGTGGCTGCGCCACTGCACCGTCCAGGCCCTGACCGGAGTACACCGCCGGCCCGGCGACCGGTGGCTCGCCGCGACCACCGGCATCCACGACCAGACCGGACTCGGCACGCAGGGCATCGTCCTCGGCGACGAGTACCGACGCCTCATCCGTGACGCCATCCAGCGCAGCGGCGACGACGACTGGCTGGCCGAACTCGCCGACCACGCCATCAGCGCCCACTACGGCGGTGACGGCGGCAACCCCCTGGCCTACCTGCCCGCCTCGGTGTCCCGTAACGCGCTGCGCGGCCTGATCCCGCCCGACGCCCAACACCTGACCCTCGACGCGGCCTGCGCCACCGGACTGTTCTGCCTCGACGCCGCCGTCAAAGCCCTCCGGGAGGGAAGCTGCGACGTCGCGCTCGTCGGCGGCACCTCGGTGATCGAACCGATCGGCTTCACCCTCTTCTGCCGGGCCCAGGGCATCACCGCCAGCGGCCGGATCCGCCCCTTCGACCAGGCGGCCGACGGGACACTGATCGGTGAGGGCGCCGTCATGCTCGCCCTGAAACCGTACGCCCGCGCGGTTGCCGACGGCGACCACATCCACGGCGTCGTCCTCGGCACCGGACTCGCCGCCGACGGCCGGGGCAAGGGCATCCACGCGCCCGCCACCCGGGGACAGGAACTGGCGATCAGCCGGGCCTGGGCCGACGCCGGCGTCGACGCCGCAGACGTCGACTGGGTGGTGGCCCACGGCACCGGCACCCCCGTCGGCGACGAGGTCGAACTGCGCTCCCTGCTGTCACGACTCGGCGAGCGCGACCGGCCGTGCCTGCTGACGTCGAACAAACAGGTCTTCGGCCACACCGGTGTCCTGGCCGGACTCGTGTCGGTGGCGCACGCGCTGGTCGCCCTCGCCCACCGCACGATCCCCGGCCACACCGTCGTCACCGACCCCCACCCGCTGCTGGGCGACGGCACCCGACTCACGGTGCCGGTCACCGACGCACCCTGGCCGGTCGACGAAGCCCGCCCGCGGATGGTCGGGGTGTCCTCGTTCGGTCTCGGCGGAGCCGACGCCCATGTGGTGCTCGCCGACCGGATACCGACGGCCCGACCCGCCCACCAACCGTCGGTGATCGACCGCACCGCCGACGCCGATGACCTCGTCGTCGTCGGCTGGAACACCCACCTGCCCGGCCTTGACCGCGACCGGGTGCCCGCCTGGCTCGTCGGCGACGGCCCCACCCCGCAGCCCGGCTTCGGCAGCCCCTACCCGCTACCGTCCCCCCTCGACGTGCGGATCCCACCCCGCACGATGCGGCACATGGACCCCGCCCACCTGATGATGCTCCAAGCCCTCGGACCGCTCCTGACCGACCTCGGCGAACCGGGAACCACACTGCGGCCCAGCACCGCGATCCTGGTCGGGGCGAGCCTGCCGACGACGCACAACGCCCGCGCCGCGCTGCGGGTCCACGCGCAGGAGTGCGCCGCCACATTCGACCTGCTCCCCGACCCCGGGCAGGCCCAGACACTGCGGGAGTACCTCGCCAAGGCCCTCGCCGACGCCGGCGACGTCGTTCCCGACGAACTCAACGAGGACGACTTCACCGGCGCCGTCTCCTGCATCCTGTCCGGCCGGGCCGCCAACTACTACGACTTCCGGGGCTTCGGCACCAGCGTCTACGCCCACCGCGACTCCACCCACTGCGCCCTCGACCTGGCCCTGCGCCAGCTCCGCCACCGGGCCTGCGACCTGGCCCTCGTCGGCGCGGTGAGCCTGCGGCCGATCAGCGGATGGGACGCGCACCTGGACACCCTCGTACCGGCGGGCCGCACCGTCGCCGAAGGCGCCGCCGTCGTCGCCGTCGCCCGCCGCCGCACCGCCCGGGACCACGGCCTACCCATCCTGGGCACCCTCACCACGACACCCGAGCGCACCGCCGACGACCCGCCCCACGCCCTGCCCGCCGCCGCCGGCACCGACCGCACCTACCTGGCCCTCGACGCCCTGCTGGCGGTGCTGCGGGGCGTCGTCACCGGCACCGGCACCGTCGTGTCACCGGCCGCCCCCGGATCACCCACGATCCGGTTCACCGGACCGACCGGCCCCGACCCGAACGGGGCCGCCCCGGAACCCGCCGAGCAGCCCATCGGCCGCCGACAGACCCTCCACCTGCGGCCGCTGACCCCACCGGACCCCGACGGACCCGCGATCCCGGCCGGGAGCATCGTGGTCACCGACACCCCGGACCTCGCCGCCGCCGTCACCGGCCCCGACATCGCCATCTGGTCACCGAGGCCGGGAGTCGACGCCGCCACCCACGTACCGCCCGACGCCACCGCCGACGCCCTGGCCGGCCTACCGTTCGTGCCACGCCACATCCGGATCCTCACCCGACTCGAAACCCCCGCCGACGACACCGACGACACCGAAGCCGCCCGCCTGGAGGACCTCCAGGACCTGGCGTTCACCACCATCCAGGCCGCGCTGCCCGCCCTGCGGGCCGGTGGATCACTCGCCGCCGTGCTGCTCACCGCACTACCGCAGGCAACGACCCACCCCCTCGCCGGGCTGTTCACCGGACTCGTCCGCTCCGTACGGGCCGAAGTCCCGCAGTGCAGCGGAAACTCCCTGATCACCGACACGCCACACGCCCCGACCGCACTGGCACAACTGGCCCGGGCCGCGACCGCCCGCGTACCGACGCACACCCTCGCCTGCCGCGGACAGAACTGGTACGAACTCACCGTCGCCGACGACGAGCCCCCGCACCAGACACCGGAACCCGCCCTGCCCCCCGGCGCGGTCGTGGTCGCCTTCGGCGGGGCCCGGGGCATCACCCCCGAACTCCTCGACGCCGTGGCCCGCACCACCGACCGGCCCCACCTGTACGTCATCGGCCGCACCCCGCTACCGGACACCGACGACGAACTGCCGTCCCAGGCCGCGTACATCGCCGCCGGACGCCGCGAACACCCCGACGCGTCGCTGCGGGACCTCAGGAACGCCTACGAACGTGCCCAGGCCCGCCTGGAGGTACGCCGGACCGTGCACCGGCTCACCGAACTGTGCGGACCCGACCGGGTCCACCACCGCGTCGGCGACGTCCTCGACGCGGACCGGACCACCGCCGTCCTCGACGAGATCATGGACCGGCACGGACGCATCGACCTGCTCATCAACACCGTCCTCGACCTACGCTCCCGGGCCCTGCACGCGAAGACCCTGACCGACTTCCGGGCGGTACGGGCCACCAAAGCCACCGGCTACCGCAACCTCAAACGGGCCCTGACCGGCCGGCCCCCCCGCATCTGGTGCAACTTCAGCACCCTGGCCACCCTCGCCCCCGCCCCCGGAGACGTCGACTACTGCGCCGTCAACGAATACCTGGCGTACGCGAGCGCCTGGGCCGACCGCACCGCACCCGACGGACACCGCGAACTCGCCATCCTCTGGAGCGGCTGGCGGGAGGTCGGCGTCGCCAGCAGCACCGCCATGCAGGAGACCCTGCGCCGCAACCGGATGGACGCCTACATCAGCAGCAGACAGGGCGCCGCCCAGTTCCTCGACGCGGTGACCCGACCCGGCAACGGGGCGGCGGTCTTCTTCATCCGCGACGAGGAACGCGTCCTGTTGGGACAGCGGGGGATCAACACCGACACCACCAGCGGCCCGCTGCCGCTGCCCGTACCGGACGCGCCGCCACCCATCCCGCCCGACCCGACCCTGGCCACGCCGCTGCTCGACGGTGTCCTGCTGCGCGGCCACCGCTGGGCGGTGTTCACCAAGACCTGGGAACCACACACCCTCGCCGAGCAGGACGGCCGCTGGATGCGCCACCACCGCGTCAACGGAGAGTACGTCCTGCCCGGCACCTTCGCCCTCGAAGCCGCCGCCGGCGCCGCCGCACACCTCTGCCCCGACCTCACCGTCACCGGATTCCGTGACCTGGCCTGCCACACGTCGGTGACCGTCAGGTCCGCCGGCCCACCCCGCACCATCACGGTGGAGGCCCGGCTCACCGACAGGTCCCCGGACCGGGCCGTGGTGGCGGTCCGGATCACCACCAACCGGATCGGCCGCAACGGCAAGGTCCTGCGCTTCAACGACCTGCTCTGCGAGACGACCGTCGTGCTCGCCGACCGGCACCCCGCACTGCCCGCGCCGACCGACCAGACGGCACACCGCCCCGAACCGGACTTCACGATGCCGGTCTACTCCGCCGACCTGCCGATCACCCTCAGCGGCCCGTTCGCCGGAACCGGCGAGTACGCCCGCGGACCCCATGGTACGAGCGCCACCTTCCGCCTCGACCACCAGGCATGGGGCCCGGCCCTGGCCGGGATGACCGTACCGGCGATCCTGCTGGACGCCATGGTGCACCTGCTGCTCCTGCCACCCCACGGCGACCGGCCACCCCTCGTCGGCCCGATGGCCGGCATCGAAACCGTGGACCTCGGCGGACCCGGCAACGACTGCCAGCTCAGCGCCGCCCACCCGACGATCCGGCTGCACTGCCGCTTCGCCGACGGCACGCTGACCGCATCCACCCCCGACGGCCACGTACTGGCCCGCGTCACCGGGGTCAGCGCGCACGCCACCGACCACAGCGGAAGGCTGATCCGGCCGCACGCCGACACCCCCCAACCGGCCCTTCCCTGACCGCCGAGGAGACAACGGTGCTGTGGCACGACATCACGATCGCCGGAACCGGCTCCTGGATACCCCCGATCCGACCCGAACACGACCCGTGGGACGGCACCCCGCCCGGTCGGCCGTCCATGGCCGCCGCCAACGGATTCACCTCCGCAGCGGTCTCGACCGCGCAGACCGCGACCCAGATGGCCGCCCGGGCCGCCCTGCTGGCGCTACGCCACGCGAACGTCCCCAGCACCGACGTGAGCCTGCTGGCCCACGCCACCTTCCAGGACGAGGACCACTACACACCCGCGCCCTACCTGCTGCGGGTCCTCGGAGCCACCCGCAGCACCGGCATCGAGGTCGGCGCGGCCAGCGACGGCGGCGCGGCCGCCCTGGTGACCGCCGCCGAACACCTGACCGCCCAACCCACCGCCCCGGCGGCCCTGGTCACCGCCGCCGCCCGCTTCCCCCACCAGCGGTGGGCCCACGTCCGCGACATCGGCTACGTCGCCGGCGACGCCGGAGCAGCCGCCGTGCTCACCCGCGGCACCGGCTTCGCCCGACTACTGGCCACCGCCCAGGCCACCGAACCGCAACTGGAGGTGCTGACCCGCGCCGGTGCACCCGACGACGCCGCCGGCCCCGGACGACGCTTCCTCGCCGAACAGACCGGGCTCCTGCCCCACATCGACACCCTGCAACGCCGCACCCGCCACTGCGTCGACACCGTCCTCGACGAGACCGGCCTGACCGCCGCCGACATCTCCCACGTGGTGGCCATCGCCATCGGCTCGGCCGTGCTCGACCTGGTGCTCTCCGGCCCCCCGCTGCACCGCCGCGCCACCGACACCAACTGGACCTTCGGCCGCCACCTGGGCCACGCCGGCCCGTGCGACGTCCTGCTCGCCCTCGACCGGATGTTCCGCACCGGCGCACTACGGGTCGGCGAACGCATCCTCGTCGTCAGCTTCGGCCTCGGCTTCCGCTGGACCACCGCCCTGCTCGAGATCACCCGCCCGCCGCCCGGCGCGACGACGGCGGACCGGAAAACGAGGTGACCCATGACCGCGACGCACACGACGACCACCGCGTCGGTACCCCTGGCACCCGGCGCACTACCCCTGCTCGGGCACGCGTTGCCCCTGCTGCGGGACCCGCTGGCCTTCATCCGCTCCCTGGCCGGATATCCGACGATGGTGCGGGTCCGGTTGGGCCCGACCACCGCACTGCTCATCTGCGACCCGACCCTGACCCGGCATGTCTTCGTTAACGACCGCACCTTCGACAAGGGCGGCCCGATCTACGACCGGATCAGGGAGGTCATCGGCGACGGCTTGTCCACCTGCCCGTACCCGCTGCACCGGCGACAACGACGGCTGTGCCAACCGTCGTTCCACCCCCGACGGCTGCACGGCTACGCGGCAGTGTTCGGCCGGGCCTCCGACGCCACCGCCGGTTCCTGGCACGACGGCCAGGTACTCGACGTCACCCGGGAAATGATGACCCTCACCACCCAGGCCACCATGGAGACGATGTTCAGCGGGTCCCTCCCCGCAGAAACCCTCCGCCGGGCCCTGGCGGACACCAACACCGTGGTGAGCGCCTTCTTCCGCCGCATGATGACCCCGGCCCTGCTCCGCCGGATACCGACCCCCGCCAAACGACGCTACGACCAGGCCCGCGCCCGGCTGTTCGCCACCATCACCGACATCGTCGCCGCCCGCCGCGCCGACCCCACCGACCACGCCGACCTGCTCTCCGCACTCGTCGCCGCGGTCGACGTGGAAAGCCGCGACCACGAGCGGCAACTCAGCGACTCCGAACTGGCCGACCAGGCCCTCACCTTCTTCCTCGGCGGCATGGAAACCACCGCCATCACCCTGGCCTGGGCCCTGTACCTGATAGCCACCCACCCGGACATCCAACGCCGACTCCACGCCGAGACCGACACCGTCCTGGACGGCGCGCTCCCCGGCCCCGAGCATCTGCCCCGACTCGACCTGGCGGCCCGGGTGGTCACCGAAACCCTCCGGCTCTACCCGCCCGCCTGGATGATGACCCGGACCGTCACCGGCGAAGCCGAACTCGACGGGGTACGGCTACGCCGCGGCGACACCCTCGTGCTCAGCCCCTACCTGATCCACCGCCGACCCGACCTGTACGCCGAACCGACCCGCTTCGACCCGGACCGCTGGCTCGACACCTCACCCGACCGGGCCGGCTACGTCCCGTTCGGCGCCGGCGCACGCAAATGCATCGGAGACCAGTTCGCCCTCACCGAGGCGATCCTCGCCCTCACCGCCGTGACGGCCCGCTGGGAACTGACCCCGGTCAGCGACGAACCCTTCCGGCCCAAGGTGGAAACCAGCCTCAGCTCGCGCGGGCTGCGCCTGCGGCTGCGGCAGCGCCGGACGGAGACCACCGCAACCCACGCGCCACCGGTCACCACGTCGCAGCCCGTGCCGCCGACCGTCGGATCGGGCCCCGGCACCTGCCCGGTCGCCCACTAGGAGAACAACCATGAAACCACTGGTCAAACAACTGCTCCGCGACCACGAGATCCGCCGGCACACCGCCGCGCCAGCCGACCGGCTCCACCGGCCCACCCGCCCCGACCCGAACGGGTGGTTCTGCGTGGCCTTCTCCGACGAGGTCCGCCCCGGAACCATCACCACCCGCCCGATCATGGGCGGCGAGGTGGTCCTCTACCGGACCCCCCGCGGACTGCTGCGTGCGGTCCGCCCCCGCTGCCCCCACCTCGGGGCACACCTGGGCGTCGGCAGCACCCTCGACGGAGAGGAGATCGTCTGCCCGTTCCACCGGTTCGCCTTCGACCCCTCCGGGGCCTGCGTCCGCACCGGCTACGACCTGCCGCCACCCAAGGCGACCCTGAGCCAGTTCCCGGTCTGCGAGGCCAACGGATCGGTCTACGTGTGGTGGCACGCCCTCGGCCTCGCACCGCAGTGGCAGGTGCCGACCTTCGGCATGGACGATCGGCAACCGTTCAGCCACAACACCTTCGACATCGCCGGGCACCCGCAGGACGTCATCGAGAACGCCTTCGACTGGGGTCACCTCCCGGCGCTGCACGGACTGCGGGACCTGGTCATCGAGGGGACACCGGTGATGGGGGAGCCGGTCAGCACCGTCACCGCCACCGCCCGGGGCACCGTCATGCGCCAGATCCGCCAGTCCTACACCCTCACCGTGATCGGACTGGCCACCATCGCGGCCCGCACCCGGCTGCCCAACGGCGCGGGCGACCTGCACGTCATGCTGCACGCCACCCCCACCACCCCGGGGCGGATCCACCTGCGGATGGGCACCAAACTGGAACTGGCCGGCCTGCCGTTCCTGCCCGAGCGGGCCGCCCGGGCCACGGCGATGCCCGTCGCCCGGCTGCTCAGCGTCATCGCCCAACGGGTGGCCTCGGTCGACACCGGCGCGGACCTGCTGATGTGGCACCACCAGGAGCACGTCGAACAGCCGAAGCTCGCCCGGGGAGACGGCCCCATCGGTCGGTACCGGCAGTGGGCACGGCAGTTCTACACCGACCCCGGCGTCCCCACCGACGGCACCGCCACCGACGCGTCCACCGTCAACGGATCACCGACCGTCAACGGATCGTCGGTCGCCGACGGAGCCCGGTCCGTCAACGGATCGTCCGTCGAGGGGCGGAAGGCGGACCACTCCGAGGTGTGACCGTGGCCGGCGCGGCTCGCGAACGGGGCTGGGCAACGAAGGGAGACGCTGGTGACGGGGCAGAACGCGACACCGGTGACCAGCCGCATCCCGCACCCCATGAATCAACACTGCGGTCCGGGTGGTAGCCGCCGGCACGGCCGGCGTCGAATCCGTCGACACCCTCCTGCAGGGATCTCCGGGACATCCGACCGGTCCGCTGCGCACCGCCGACTCATCGACCTGGACAAGCTGGTCGACTCCCTGTGGGTGCTGCACGAACGGACCGGCGACGAGCACTGCCGCCCCTGCGAGCTGCTGCTGACCACGGTCCGGGCCGGACGCCTCGGCCGCAAGAGCGGGCAGGGGTTCTACCACTACGAGGGAGACCTGTGATGACTGTGCCATCCGACCAGGACGTGTCGGACACCGGAAACCGTGCCGACACCCTCGCACCGGAGCTGGCGCGCTTCCTGACGGCGCGCACCGGGCGGTCCTGGCCACCGGACACGGACCTGTTCGCCGCCGGCGGGCTGTCGTCCCTGTTCGCGATGGAACTGGTGGTGCACCTGGAGCAGACGTACGGGGTCACCGTGCGCGGCACCGACCTGCGGCTGGACAACTTCCGGACCGTACGCCGAATGGTCGCCCTGGTCGACCGGCTCCGCACCGGCGAATCCGGGGACCACGGTGCCTGACCCCACCACCGACGCGCCCGCCCGGGCCGCCACGCTCGTCATCCGCCCGGACGGCCGACGAGCGACAACCCACGAAGGAGCCGCCGTGACCGATGAGGCCCCGCCCGCGCCACCCGTGACCGTGAAGTGCCTGGTCTGGGACCTCGACGACACCCTCTGGCAGGGCGTCCTGCTCGAAGACGAGCAGGTCGTGCTCCCCGACCCGATCCAGGCGGTGATCACCGGCCTCGACGCCCGGGGCATCCTCCAGTCGGTGTGCAGCCGCAACGACCACGAGCCGGCCTGGGCCCGGCTGCGCGCGCTCGGCGTCGCCGAATACCTCGTGGCACCGCAGATCGGCTGGGGACGCAAGTCCGACGCCGTGCGGCGCATCGCCGACCAGCTCGGCTTCGCACTCGGCACCATCGCCTTCATCGACGACCAGCCCGCCGAACGGGCCGAGGTCGCCTACCACCTTCCGCAGGTGCGCTGCTACGACGCCGGCCTGGCCACCACCCTGCTCGACCGCCCCGAGTTCACCCCGACGTCGGTGACCGTGGACGCCCGCCGTCGCCGGCAGATGTACCAGGCCGGTCAGCGGCGGGCGGACGAGCAGGCCCGGTTCACCGGCCCCGCAGAGGATTTCCTCCGCTCACTCGACCTGGCGATGCACATCCGGCGGGCCGACGCCGCGACACTGTCCCGGGTCGAGGAGCTGACCCTACGAACCAGCCAGATGAACGCGACAGGCGTGCACTACCCGGACCGGATGCTGCGGACCCTGATGGCCGACCCCAGCTACGAGGTCCTGGTCACGACGCTGACCGACCGCTTCGGGCCGCATGGCGCGGTCGGCGTGCTGGTCCTGGAGAAGCACCCCGAGGTGTGGCACCTGCGGCTGCTCGCCACCTCCTGCCGGGTGGTGTCCTTCGGCACCGGCACGGTCCTGCTGACCTGGCTGGTGGACCAGGCCGCCCGCGCCGGGGTACACCTGATCGCCGACTTCCGGCCCAACGACCGCAACCGGATGATGGAGGTCGCCTACCGGTTCGCCGGCTTCGACGAGGAGCCCTGCGCCTGCCGGGACCGCATCGCCGTCGACGCCGACCGCGCCGTCCAGCGACTACACCTGATGGCCCGCCGGCAACCCGCTCCCTCGACGTTCCACCTGACCGCCCCCGACCTGGCCGGCCCGGCGTCCGTCGGCGCGGGCTGACCGCCCGTACCCGGCCTCCACCGGCCCGTACGCGCAGTCACGGCCGATTGATCGTCGAGCTGTGGAGTCGAGGGATCCTCTGCATCGACCTCGACAGGAGAACGACGATCAGGGCAAGGGATCGCCGCACGGAGTCGGTCCAGGAGCTTCCGCCGGTGGTGAACGCGGCGGGGGACCGACTTCCGACCCTGGGCCAGCTGGCCCCGTGGTCAGTTGGCCCAGCGGTGGGTAAGCGTTGCGCCCGATCTTTGCGGCTCTTCACGAGGCTGCCATCCAGCCGTCACTTTCATCGAAGATGGTGACTGCATATGCTCTCGATGGCGACCTGGAGGCACGGCATGGCACGACCGACCACGAAGACGCCCGGACTTGCGCGGCCCCGGGTGCGCGCCGTGACGCTGGCACTCGCCACGCTCGTCGGCGCGGCCCTCCCGGCGGGCATCGCGGGGACCGCGGCGGCGACGCCGCCGGGGATCCCGTCGAAGGCGACCGCGCAGTCGCAACTCAACGCCCTCACCGTCGCCACCGAGGGCTCCACCAGCGGCTACTCCCGGGACCTGTTCCCCCACTGGATCACCGTCAGCGGCAGCTGCGACACCCGAGAACAGGTCCTCAAACGCGACGGCACCTCCGTCGTCGTCAACTCCTCCTGCCAGGCCACGTCCGGACGCTGGTACAGCCCCTACGACGGAGCCACCTGGACCGCCGCATCCGACGTCGACATCGACCACATGGTCCCCCTCGCCGAGGCATGGCGCTCCGGCGCGAGCTCCTGGACGACCAGCCGTCGGCAGAGCTTCGCCAACGACCTGTCCGGCCCGCAACTGATCGCGGTGACCGACAACGTCAACCAGTCCAAGAGCGACCAGGACCCGTCGACGTGGCAGCCACCGCTGTCGTCGTACCGGTGCACCTACAGCAAGATGTGGATCACCGTGAAGTACACCTGGGGCCTACGCCTGCAGTCGTCGGAGAAGTCCGCCCTGCAGACCATGCTCGACACCTGCTCCTCCTGAACGCCTGCCCGCAGGACCGGCCGATCCGGTGCAGGGGAGGACGGCAGTGATCCGTGGGGCGACGACCTGTCGACCCGAGGGCGCAGGACGGGGGCGGTGCCGAAGACACGTTGCGGTATGGCAACCACCCGCCCTAACGTGTCCGACATAGACCTGTGCGGATCTACTGTCGGGGGACACGCCAATGCGCGCGATGGCCGCTGTCGTGGTCGCCTTCCTCACCGTGGCCGTCGCCCCGGCCGCGCGGCCAGCGGGGCGACCCTCGCCTGGCGTTCCTGCCCCGGCGTCGCCGACAGCCGCCTGCGTTGCGCCACCGTCCAGGTGCCGCTCGACCATGCGCGGCCGACCGGCCCGACGATCGACATCACGATCTCCCGGCTCCCCGCGACCGACCCGGCGCTGCGCCGCGGCGTACTGGTCACCACCGGTGGCGGGCCGGGCGGCGCCGGCGTCCCCGAGCCGCTGAACCTCGCCGCCGTAGTCGACCCCGCGGTGCTCGCCCGCTACGACATCGTCGGGTTCGACATGCGCTTCGTCGAGCGCAGCACCCCGATCACCTGCGGCCAGCCGGAGGAGGAACCGGGCGGCTACTGGGTCCGCACCGCGACGTACCAGTCCCTGGCGGACACCGCCGCGCAGGCCCGCGCGTACGCCCGCGCCTGCGCCCGGCACGCCGGTTGGGCGCTGCCGTTCGCCACGACCGCACAGGCCGCCCGCGACATGGACACCATCCGGACAGCGCTCGGCGAGCGGAAACTGTCCTTCCTCGGAGGTTCGTACGCGGCGATGCTCGGCGTCGCGTACGGCACCCTGTTCCCGCACCGGGCGGACCGGTTCGTGCTGGACAGCCCGGTCAACTACGACCTCGCCTGGCGTCCCTACGAGCTGGCCCGGATCCCGGCCTTCGAGGAGAACTACGCCGCCTTCACCGGATACCTCGCCGACAACAGCGCAACGTTCGGACTCGGCGCGACGCCGACCGAGGTCGCGGCAACCCTCAGCCGGGCCTTCGCCGGGGCCGCGACCGAGCCGATCGTGGCCGGAGACCACGCCTGGACCGCCGGCGAACTGGGCTCCCTGACGGTCATCGCGACGTACTTCGAGCACCTGTGGCCGGTGGTCGCGACCGACCTCGCCGCCATCCTCGCCCACCGCCCGCCACCGATCCCCCTCGACCCTCGACCGGCCCCGCTGCCCGGCACCCCGGGTGTGCCGGCGGACAACCACACCGCGGTCAACACGGCATTCCGCTGCGGCGACGACGCGTGGCCGCGCGACCCGGCGACCTACCGCCGCGACCTGGCCCGACTCGGCACCCGCTATCCCGTCTTCGGCCCGTCGATCGCCAACCTCAACCCCTGCGCCTTCTGGCCGGTCAGCCGGGACAACACGCCGCCGCTCGCCGGCAACCGGGCACCGGCGGCGCTCGTCGTCGCCGCACTCCGCGACGCCTCGGTGCCACCGGCCAACTCGATCACAACCGCCCGGGCCATCACCGGATCCCGGCTGGTCACCGTGGACAGGCGGACCCATGCGCCGGTCCTCAACGGCCCGGCCGACACCTGCCTGACGGGCGCGGTCACCGCATACCTGGTGCACGGGCACCTGCCGGAGCACGACACGGCCTGCTGAACGTGCCCGTCACGCTGGCCGCGGCTACTCGGGGAAGCGCCTCCACCGCCCTTCGGAGACGACCTCGACGGTGCCGTCGGTCACCGTGATGGCCGTCTGGTCGTCGATCGCGTACGCGGGACCCGCGATCTCGGCCGCCCAACTCTCGGCATCCACCATGGTGTTGTCCGGTTCGAGACCCAGGTGCGGGAAGATCGAGAAGTCGACGACCCCCAGCGTGCGATCGTCGGGTGCGGACTGCCACTCGACGAAGGTGGCACCGATCCGGGGGGTCAGCACCATACTCCCCGCGCTCAGCCCCACCCACACGGTGTCCCGCAGCGACGGCAGGAGATCCGCCAGCCCGGACTGCCGCATCCAGTGGCACAGGTACGCCGCATCGCCGCCGGCCACGAGGATGACGTCGGTCTCCCGGACCCAGGGGACCCAACGCTGCTCGCCGATGCTGGGCAGCGCCGTCAGCTCGAGCACACCCAGCGACTTCCAACCCAGGCCGCACATGGGCAGTGGCGTCTGACCGGTTACGAACCGCCAGGCCGAGGCGGGCCCGGACATGGGATTGCCGTACAGCGCCGTGGGGACGCACAGAGCGTTGGAATCGGCGACCGGCTTGCCCAGCAGGTCGACCAGCGCACCGTGGATGCTCGGGTTCGTGACACCCGCGGAGGTGAGAAGAAGCCGCACGCCTGCCTCCCGTACGTGGCGCTCAGCGACCGGGCGGCTGACCGGTGCTGCCTGCGGCCTCCGGCTCGGTGGCGTCCCGCGCCGCCCCGACCGGGGTCGCGGCGTCCGGGGTCGCGGTGGTCTGCAACTGGTACGACCGGTAGGTCAGCCAGAGTGCGACCAGCCCGGCGATGGACGCCGCCACGCTGGCGATCTGGTCGGCGAGGTCCGGTCCGAGCGCCAACACCCCGACGACGATGACCAGGACCGCCAGCCCGCCGAGCGCGACGGTACGGACCTGTTGTCGGGCCAGGTGCGCCGTCCAGCGGCGCGGGATCACCCTGGTCGCCAGCTCCGCCAGGATGATGCCGGCCATCACCAGGATCGGCACCTGCCACGGCTCGACCTTCATGGAACCTCCTCCACTTCGGTCATGCGAGCGCCGCCTTCATGGCGGCGATGAACTCCGAGGTCAGTTCCGAGGTGGATACGGGATCACTGCGCACCAGCCGGGCGGTGTGGTCGACGAAAACCTCGGCGAACGTGCGGTACCCCGGGTGCATCGGTCGGGGTCGGGCATTCTCCACCGCACCCCGTACTGCTTCCAGATGCGGGATGACCGCCCGGAGGTTCGGGTCGTTGTACGCCTCGGCGAGGGTCGGGGCGAAGCCGTGCCCGGCGAGGACCTTCTGGGCTGCCGTGCCGGTCATGAAGTTGATGAACCGGATGGCCTGCTCGGGGTGGGGACAGGTGCGCACCAGCGCGAGGCTCTGGCCGCCGAGCACCCCGTAGGCCAGCGGGCGCACCTGGATCTTCCCGGCCAGCAGGTCAGCGTCCTTGCGCTGCTGGAGTTCGCGGTACTTCACCGGCCAGTTGCGCATGAACGTCGGCTTCTTCTCCACGAACGTGTCCAGGCTGGCGTTCTCGTCGCTGGAGCGGGTGACCTTCCCGGCCTCAATAGCCTCCTGTAATGGTTGCAGCGCTTTCTGCCAGGGTTTCAGCTCGAACAGGATCTCACCGGTCGGGCTGAGCAGGTCAGGGTCCACGGACAGGGCGTGTTCCAGGATGTTGACCAGGAAACCCTCGTTGTAGTTCGACGAGTTGGGGCTCAGTTGGCCGACGAACGAGGCTGTGTCGGCGTTGTCGAGCACGCTCGACAACGTCACCGGACCGGGCTGGGCGGTCCCGGGGTTGCGCCAGAACAGCATGCCGACGTCGGTGTTCAGCGGCGCGGCCCAGTAGCTGTCCGGGGCGTCCGCGACCTGGTGCAGGTCCTTCACCGAGGTCAGGAAGTTCCGGTCGGCCAGCCGGATCGGGGTGATCAGCTTCTGCGCGGCGAACTCGGGAATGTCGACGACGTCCAGGTTGAGGATGTCGGCACTGCCATTGCGGGCTGCGGTCAACAGCCTCGTGCGTTCGTCACCGGATCCGCCCTCGATCTCGTCGGTCAGCCGGGCCGGAGTGTCGGGGTTGGCCTGGTTCCACATGGCCAGCAGGAGCTTGCGGGCACCGGTGGGGTCGGCGCCGGTGGCGAGCCGAAGCTCGACCGGCGGCGGGCGGTGTCCGCCGGGCAGCAGGTAGACCGCCGAGGCGCTCAGCGCACCGCAGGTCAGCACCCCGCTGAGGAAGGAGCGCCGCGAGTACTGCTCGGACATGTGCGGACTCCTTCGATCCAGGACGGTCACATGCGCGCAACGAGTCATTCATCACATTACGCTTTGGCGTTGATGAATGACGAGCCTGGCCGGTCCACCCGGTGGAGGCCGTGCTGTCGGAAACCGGATTCCATCAGCCCTGTCGGGAAGCCATTACGCCGACGCAATTGTCTCCTGTGGGATATGCAATCTTGGGCGGGTGCTGTCGCATGGGGACCCGACAAAGCCGGGCGAGAACATGGTTCGGTGTCCTGGAACCAGGGGATGAGGACGACACACGGAGGTGGCTCGCACAGCACGGCGACGGGGAGTTGGTGCTCGCGGCACTGGCGACGGCGGCCTCCCTCGGCCTGGTGGTGACCATCTTCGTCGCGCTCGGCACCCTGCTCGGCGTGACCGCGAGCCTGGGGACGTCGCTGCTGCAGACCTGGTGTGAACCGGAGTACCGGGGCAGGGTGCTGGCGGTGCTGGCACTGGTGGCGTTCGCCGCGATTCCGCTGGGCAATCTGCTGATCGGCGTCCTGTTCGCGCATCTCGGCCTCGCCACGGCCCTGCTGGTCCATGCGGCGATCGCGGTCACCGCCACCGCCGCGTTCCTGTCCCGCCCCACCCTGCGTCGCGCCGGTCTGTAGCTGCGGTGCACGCGGCACCTCCCGGCCGGCCCAGGGCGGCGACCGCGAATCCCGGTGGCCATGTCGACTCGGCTGATGGATGATCGACATCTGGGTCGTTAGCTCAACTGGCTAGAGCATCCGACTGAGTAGCGCGTCCGCCCTCCGCTCGTGCGGCGATGGGTGCGCTTCCTTCTCCCTGTTGGATCGGAAGGTTCGGGGTTCGAGTCCCCGGCGACCCACTGCGCCCCCGGGCACCACCACCCGCCAGAGCCGACCGGAACGGAGGAGCACGTGATCGAGAAGCTGATCATCCAGAAGACCCTGCGCGTACCGGCGAGCACGGCCGGGCCCGGAGACGGCACGCCGGTGGCGCGGCAGCTGGACGCGGCGCTGCTCGATGTCGGGTTCTCGGCTTCGCGGGCCCTGCTGGAGCACCTCGGCGGCCTGGCCCCCGGGCCGGCGATGGATGTCGCCGCCACGGTCGTCTCTGCGGTACGCGAGCTGGTCGGCGACCACGTCCAGCACAACGCCTACTTCATCGGGTTCCCGCACGACGTGCCGGACACCGTCGAGTTCTGGGTCGACCGGCTGCGGGCGGCCGTGCTCACCGGCGGGGGCGCGGCGACCGACGCGCAGCTGCGGGACGCCGCCCTCTCGGGCGGGGTGAACCTGCTCGACCTGCCGGCCTACGGCACCTACCAGCACACCTACGGGGAGCTGCTGGCCGTGCACGACACGTTGGTCACCACGGCCGGTGACCGGGTGACCCTGCTGCATCTCGGTGACACCGCCGAGGTGGAGGCGGCACGGCTCTACCTGGCCCTGGCCGGCAGCCCGACGCCGCACGGCGAGGCCGACCTCGCGATCCTCGGCGAGCTGGCGGTGGCCTGCGCGGACGGCGCGCAGCCGGCCGAGATCCCGGTACGGGAGAACCGGGCCGTCCTCAACGGGATCCGCCTCGTCCTCGGCCGGCCGCTGGTCGGCGTGGACACCACGACCGACGTGCTGCGCCTCGCCTGCCAGGTTTCCGGCGGGGACGTCTCGCTGGCGGCACCCACCCGGTTTCGTGCCTTCCGCCGCCCGGAGCGGCGGATGCTGCTGGCCGCGCTGAACGAGGTCGTCGCCGCGCACCCGGACAAGCTCGGTGACGTCGCGCGCTACGCGGAGCGCTGGAAGCGGCTCGGGGAGCGGCTGCACCCGCACGAGTACGACAAGTGGCCGCACGCGCAGGCGGTGTTCACGGTCGCGCGTGGCGAGCGGCGGGTGCACAACCTCGCCGGCCGGGCCGAGACGGCGATCCGCGCCGGTGCCATCGGTCCGGCCGCATCGGTGCTGTCGGCTGCGCCGGGCCTGCTACTGCGCTCCGCCGACCGGCTGCTGCGGTTGGCGTCGGCGTCGGAGCGGACCACGGTCGTCGACGCGGTCGCCGGCGCGCTCGGCTCGGCATCGGGCCGGGTGCTGCTCTCGCTGCGGGAGCACGTCGACAACCGGCTGACCCCCGCCTCGGCCCGGATGTATGCGAGCCGCTCCCGCACCGCGTGGGTCGGCCCCGACGAGCGGCCGCCGCTGCCGGCCGGGCTGGTGGCCGAGCTGTCGTCGCTGCTCGACGCCGAGATCACCGCCCGGCTGCCGCAGTGGCACCGACCGCTGCTGGTGGATCCGCAGGTGCTCGACGTCGCCCTGCCGCTGTCCGGCAAGGCAGCCGAGGGCGGCTTCGCCGTCATGCCCAGGGGCTCACGGGCGTCGGTCTCCGGTGAGCTGCTACGCTTCTTCGCCTACTGGCGGCAGACCAGCCGCCGCACCGACTACGACCTGTCGCTGCTGCTGCTCGACGACGACTTCCACAGTGCCGGTCAGGTGTCCTGGACGAACTACCGGCACGACGGCGTGGTGCACTCCGGAGACGTCACCGACGCGCGCAACGGCGCGACCGAGTTCATCGACGTCCCGCCGACCGTCGGCGGACGGTACGTCGTTCCGCAGGTCAACATCTATGCGGGCGAGTCGTTCGACGAGGTCGCCGAGTCGATGTTCGGGTACCAGACCCGGGCGCGGGACCAGCGCGGTGCGCCGTTCGACGCCCGGACGGTGCGGGCGCGGTCGCAGCTACGCGGCCAGGGCCGGGTGGCGCTGCCGATGGTGTTCGCCAGGAACGAGGGCGGCTGGCAGGCGGTGTGGCTGCACCTGTACCTGCCGGGACGGCCGTCGTTCAACCGGGTGGAGGAGAACACCTTCACCACGGCCGACCGGGTACGGGCGCTGATGGAGCGGCGGTACCTCACCGTGTCCTACCTCGTCGACCGGTGGCGCGCGCGGGCCGAGGTGACGACGTGGGACGGTCGGCTGCCGGACGAGCCGGTCACCTTCGTCGGCATCGAGGCGCCGGAGAACCTGCCGGACGGATCGGAGGCGTTCACCCTGGGCCGACTCAACGAGTTGATCCCCGGGTAAGCTGTGACAGTCGAGGCCATGCGGGTGCTTCCTGCTGTTCCGTTCGATTCGGGACCTCCGCGCAAGCGGAGGATCTGGTATTCAGCCCCCGCGCTCTCCTCGACGTCCCCGATACGGCATCGTGGTCCGGTCGTCACTGCCCACGCCGCCCGGCACGACGTCCGGGTCCCTGCACGGCGACCGGCCCCGTGCAACCTCACCCGGGGCGGAACGCGCTCAGCGCGGCGAGGCGGCTCAACTCGCGGCGGGTCCGCTCGGGCAGCGGACGTGGGACGAACCTCGATCCAGCCGCCACCGCCCCCGTACGCCGACCCCCTCTGGCGCTGAGCAGCCCGGATGGCACCTGGTGCCCTCCGGTCGGAGACGTAGACCACGGCGGTGACGTCGCGGTCCGACACATCGGCCGGCTGCCGCCTCTCGCCCGCCAACCCGAACAGTGTGCGTTCGGTGTACTCGCCCCGGTCGGTGTGCGACACCGGCGGGTCGAGCGCGGTGAGGGCGGCCTGCCGGGTATACGTTTAACATGTTGGTTAAGTGAGAGGGTCTCGATGGTAGCCACCGATCAGCTCAGCGTGGTGTTCTCGGCGCTCGCCGATCCCACCCGACGGGCGATCATCGCCACGTTGGCCGCACGCGACGCCACGGTCACCGAGCTCACCGCTCCGCTGTCGATCTCGATGCCGGCGGTGTCCCGGCACCTGAAGGTGCTTGAGCGCGCCGCGCTCATCTCGCGGTCGCGGTCGGGCAAGTGGCGCGCGAGCCACCTTGAGGCTGGCCCGCTGCGCGAGGCGGCCGACTGGATCGAGCGCCACCGGCGTTCGTGGAACTCGTCCCTCACCCGCCTCGACGCCCATCTCGCCGCGATGCAGACCGCTGAGCCGGCGGCGGACGACCATCAGGAGAGGGAATGAGACCGACGACGCCGCAGCTGGCGATCTCGCGTCTGTTCGACGCGCCGCGGAAACTCGTCTACCGAGCTTTCACCGATCCCGAGCACCTGGCGGCATGGTGGGGCCCGATCGGGAACTCACTGCCGCGCGACGAGATCGAGTTCGACGTGCGCCCCGGCGGATTTCAACGGTGGACCGAGGTCAACGCCGCTGACCCCGGCATTCGCGTGCACGTCCACATCGACCTCACCGACGTCGTCGACGGCGAGCTGATCGACGGTGTCATGCGCGTCAGTGGGCGGCTGCAGGAGGGCATCGAGCCGTTCGAGACGAGACTGCGCATCGAGTTCCACGACGACACGGACGGTCGGACGCGACTGGAGATCCGCCAGTGGCTCCCCGAACATCTGGCGCGGCCGAGCGGGGAGGGCTGGCGTCAAGCGTTCACCAAGCTGGACGCCAACCTGGTGAATGTGCAGCTGACCACCGAGAGGTAGGGGTATGGCCAAGCTGATCTACATGAACAACGTTTCACTCGACGGCTACATGGAGGACGAACGCGGCACCTTCGCCTGGTTGCCCATCGACGACGAGGTGTTCGCGTTCCACACCGAATGCCTGCGACCTGTGGGCACGTTTCTCTACGGGCGGTGCCTGTACGAGGCGATGGCCGTCTGGGAGACCGACCCCGCTCTGGCGGCAAGGTCGGACCTCATGGCCGACTTCGCCAGCGTCTGGCAGGGGGCGAGCAAAGTCGTCTACTCCACCACCCTCACCGGCGTCTCCACTGCCGACACCCGGATCGAACGCCGTTTCGACCCCGCTGCCGTCCGCGGACTGAAGGCCACCGCCAGCAGCGACCTGATGGTCGGAGGCGCCAACCTCGCGGCACAGGCGTTCAAGGCCGGACTGCTCGACGAGTGCGAGCTGTTCATCCTGCCCATCGTCGTCGGTGGGGGTAAACCAGGACTACCGCCCGGCATGCGCGCCAAGCTTGAGCTTCTCGAGGAGCGCCGATTCGGAAACGGCGTCGTACACCTGCGCTACCGCCCCCTCGGACAGTGAACGACGAGCCCTTCCGGTCGTCGCGCGGCGTGGATCATATGGCGGCGAACGGTCAATCGGTCCCAGTAGGGCATCACCGGCCCGGCGGAGCTACGATGCCGAACTGCCGTCCGACGGGTCCCGGACAGCTCGGGGACCGCCCCACAACGACGGCCTACCCGATCTGGCCTCGGCGAACGCGAGCCTCATCAGCACGACGAACGCCGCCTGGTGGAACTCCGGCGGAATGACTTCGGGCGGGATCGCCCCCGGGTGAAGACTGACGAGCCACCGCTGCACCAACGCCGCGCTCTCATGTTCGTCGACGCCGGCGAACGCCTCGATCGCCCGTTCATAGTGGCGTCGCACCTCCTCGGCCTGCCCCGTGTCGAGCAGGGCCAGGCAGAGGGCGAGCAGAGCCTTGCCCTCGCGGTGCCGGTCGCCGACCGCCCGGAAGATGTCGGCGGCCCGTCGATGGGCGACGACGGCGTCCGCCGACTGCTGCGCTGCCCGCAGGTTGTTGCCGAGGTTGTTCGTGGCGACGCCCTCGCCCTGCCGGTCACCGGCCTCCCGGTACGCCTGCACCGCTTGTTCGTAGGCGGCGGTGGCGTCGGCGAACCGTTCCGCGTCCTGCAGGGCCACACCGAGGTTGCTCAGCGCCGTGCCCTCACTGCCGCGGTCGCCGGTGTCGCGGTATACCTGGGCTGCCCGCGTGTGGGCGGTTGCCGCCTCGGCACACCGTCCGGCACGGCGCAGGGTCAGGCCGAGGCCGGTCAACGCCAAGCCCTCGCTGTGCCGGTCACCGGTCTCCCCGAAGAGTTCGACGGCCCGGGTGTGGGCGGCCACGGCCTCGTCGAACCGCTGGACCATCTGCAGCGCCGAGCCCAGGTAGTGCTGGGCCTCGGCCTCGTGGTACCGGTCGTCGAGCTCGCTGAAGACGTCGACGGCCCAGGTGTGCACGGTGACGGCCCGCTCGTGCTGGCCCACCTCCTGCAGGTCCGCGCCGAGGTTGTTCCAGGTGATGCCCTCACCCTGCCGGTCCCGGGTCTCGCGGCAGATTTCGGCGGCCCGGGTGTGGGCGGTGATCGCCTCGTCGAAGCGCCCCACCGCCCGCAGCACCTGGCCGAGGTTGTTCAGCGCCAGGCCCTCGCTGTGCCGGGCGTCGATCTCACGGTAGATGTCCAACGCCCGGGTGTGGGCGGTGATCGCCTCGTCGAACCGCCCCACCGCCCGCAGGGCCAGGCCGAGATTGTTCAGCACCATGCCTTCGTCGTGCCGTTCACCGGTCTGCCCGATGATGAGCTCGACCGCCCGGGTGTGGGCGGTGACGGCCTCGTCGGACCGGCCCGCCTCGTTGAGGGCCATGCCGAGGTTGTTCAGTGCCATGCCCTCGCCGTGCCGGTCCCCGGCCTGCCGGCAGATGGCCCGGAAGCTGTCGGTGACGGTGATCAGCTCGGACAGGTACCGACGGAACGACAGGAATTTGTGCAGGAGGGAGGCCAGCCCGATGCTGGCCGTGCGGTGCCCGTGGACGCCCGCGGTCGTACAGACGGCGACCAGGTTGGGCCGTTCGGTCTCCAACCAGGCCAGCGCCTGCTCCCGGGTGGAGAAGGTGGCCACGACCGGGGGCGGTTGCATCTGCCCGGCCGCCCCGTAGGTGGTCTCGATCCGGGCCAGCGCCTCCTGTGGGACGGAGCTCGCGGTGAGCTCGGCGGCGACCGACGGAGGCTGCAGATGGGCACTGGCGGCGGCGGTGGCCCCGACGTAGTAGGTGAACAGCCTGGCGCGGGCGGCGTCCGGAGCATCGGCGTCGGCCGCCTGCTCCTGCGCGTAGAGCCGGACCAGGTCGTGCATCCGCCATCGCCCCCAACCGGGGCCGGCCTCGACGAGGTGGGCACGGGCCAGGTCCGTCAGGAGCGCTTCGGCCCGGTGCGCATCGGTGTCGACCAGACACGCGGCGGCCTCCGTGCCGACCTCCGGGCCGGGATTGACCGGCAGCAGCCGGAACAGGCGGGCCTGGGTGGGGCTCAGCTGCCGGTAGGACAGGTCGAACGCGGCACGCACCGCACGGTCCTCCCGGCTCAGCCGGTCCAGCCGGGTGTGCGCGGCGCGCAACGCCTGCGCGAGGGAGGCCAGCGTACGGGTGCCGGGGTCGGCCAGCAGACCGGCGGCGATGTTCAGCGCAAGCGGCAGGCCCGCGCACAGTCCGGCGATCTCGGCGGCGGCCTGCGGCTCGTCGTGCCCTCTGCTGTCGGCCGGGCCGCGCAGCTGTTCCAACTGGTCGGCCAGGAGCCGCACGGACGTCTCGACGTCCAGCACGTCGAGGTCGTGCAGTCGGGCCCCGACCGCCAGGGTGTGGCGGGAGGTGATCACCGTGGCGGTGCTGTCGTCGCTCGGCAGCAGCGGCGTCACCTGGGCGGCGGTGGCCGCATTGTCGATCACCAGGAGCAGCCGCCGGTCCTGTGCGGCGTAGGCGGCCAGCACGCTACGGAACAGCGCGCTGCGGTCCTGCTCGCCCGCGGGGATGTACTCACCGGGCAGACCCAGCGCCTGCAACAGGCCGAGCAGCGCCGCGCCGGGCGACAGCCGCCGCAGCGGGTCGTAGCCGAACATGTCCACGAAGAGCACTCCACCGGGGAACCAGCCCGGCTGTCGTCGTGCCCGGGTGGCGGCCTGCACGACCAGTTCGGTCTTGCCGACCCCGGCCAGTCCGGCCACCGCCGACACCGGTCCCGCCCCGGTGCCCCCACCGGGTGCCAGCTCCTTGAGCAGCGACTCGACCTCGGTCTCCCGGCCGGTGAAGGACGTCGAGGCGCGGGGCAACCCGGCGGGGGTGACCTGCGGCGGCAGGGTCACGGTGATCGTGTGCCCCTGGATCACCGCGTTGAGGAACACCCCGCCCGTGATCGTATTCGAGGTCGTCCCCTCCGTCCGCCGGCCGAAGAGCCGTCGTCCGAACCCGTCGCCCTTCACGTCACAAGCCCCGGGACGGGTCGGCCCCGTCGTCGCGGACCGGCGGGTCGTGCGGCTGCCGGACGATGTCACGGGCCTGGACGACCGGACCGTGGAACGTGCCGGTCGTGATCGTGTTGGTCACCGCACCGGCGACGGCCGCCGCAGGTGCGGGGGAGGACGGGCCGCCGACGGTCAGGTCACGGGCCTGGACGACCGACTGGGCGAACTCACCGCCCCGGATCGTGTTGTCGACCCGGTCGACCGGCCCGGTGTGCGACGTGGACCGGCGGGTCGCTGCCGCGGTGTAGGCGGTCAGCGCCAGCCCCAGCGCGGTGGCGAAGATCCCGAGCGTGCTGGCCCACTTGTCGGCCTCCGTCACGCCCACGCGGGCGAACGCCACGCCGAGGCCGACCAGGCCCAGCGAGCAGACCACCCCGGCCGTCCACCCGGCGATCCTCCTGTTACGACGGGTCATCGTTACATTATCTACGGTCACCGCCACCTGCGGAACCGCAGCCGGGCCGGCGGCTGCAGGCGACCGACAGGACCCGCCACCGTCAACGACGCTGTGCCGTGATCAGGACGTACCCGGGAAAACCACCCGGGCCACGCTCGTGCGCACCCTCCTCGTCCCGGAACAGCCAGTTGGTGATGCTCGTGCCGTACAGCCGCGCGATGTCAGGGTGCAGACGGATGTACTCCCGAAGCTGCTCCTGCGCCGGGGGAGGGAAGACCGCGTGCTCCGTGACGTCCCGGATGTCGAGCACCGTGAACCCCGCCTCCCGCAGCAGCGGTGCGTAGTCGTCGATGTCGATGAGGTTGACGACCTCCGTCGGCTCGTCGTAACCGGGCCGGCGAAAGCAGTCGGCCAGGGCCAGCCGCGAGCCCGGCCTGAGCACACGAGCCGCCTCGGACAACGCCCGCTGCTTGTCCGGCATGTGCAGCAGCGACTCGAAGAACCACGCACCGTCGAACGACGCGTCGTCAAAGGGCAGCTCCATCGCATCGGCGAGCTCGAAACGCACCCGGTCGGCCAACCCGCCCCGCTGCGCCCGTGCCGTGGCCTCCGCCACCTGACCGTCGCTGACCGTGATGCCGACGACCTCCACGTCGTACGAGCGGGCCAGGTCGAGCGCCGGACCACCCACCCCGCACCCCAGATCGAGGATGCGCTGACCCGACGCGGGCGTCAGCCGCTCGATCAGCCGGGCGGTGAGCCGTTCGGACGCGGCGATCAGGTCGACCTGGTCGCCGTCGTCCGACCAGTAGCCGAAGTGCAGGTTCGCCGGCATCTGCGCCCCGACGAAACCGTCGTACATCTCCGCGACCCGGGTGGCGTTGTCGTCTGCTGTCGATGTCACCTACGGCCTCCAGTGTTCACTGTCGATCGGATCTGTCGGCCCGGCCCCGGGGGCGGTCCACATCCCGGTGGGTTCAGCGCGCTGGGAACAGGTCGGTGGCGGTGACCCGGATCGTGCCGGGCGCGTCCCGGGGGGTCGGCACGAGATGCAGATGCTGGGTGTCCGGCTCGTCCGGGCGGTCGCACCCGGTCGTGCAGGCACAGGGATCGGTGGTGAAGCCGGCGAACCGGTAGGCGATCTCCATCATCCGGTTGCGCTCCGTCGGGCGGAAGTCGGCCACCAGGTGGACGCCGGCCGCGAAGGCCCGGTCCACGAGCCAGTTCAGGATCACCGCCCCCGCCCCGAACTGCACCACCCGGCACGACGTGGCCAGGAGCTTCACCTGCCAGACGCCCTCCTGACGCGCCAGCAGCACGACGCCCACGGCCCCGTGCGGACCGAACCGGTCGGCCATGGTGGTCACCAGGACCTCGTGGCCCGCATCGTCGAGCAGCCGCCGCAGCGCCGCATCGGAGTAGTGCACGCCCGTCGCGTTCATCTGGCTGGTCCGCCGGGTCAGCTCCTCGACCCGGGCGAGGTCCCGGTCGGTCGCCCGGTCGATCCGCATCTGGAGGTCCAGCGAGCGGAGGAACTCCTGGTCCGGCCCCGCGAAGTCGCGTTGCACGGCGGTACGTCGGACGTTCGCCTGGTACATGCGGCGTCGTTGCCGGGCGTCCTCGGTGACCACCGCCGGGGTGAACTCCGGCCGGCGCGGCAGTCCGGGCACCTCCTCGTGGCTGTAGCAGCGTACGTCGGGCAGGTGGAACGCGACCTCGGCGCGTTCGGTGGGCTGGTCGTCGACGAAGGCCACAGCGGAGTACGCGAACCGCAGACCGTCGGCGATCCGGCGCACCGACTCGGACTTGGGGCCCCACCCGATCTCCGGCAGGAGGAAGTACTCCGCGACGTCCCACCGTTCCAGTTGCCGCCACGCGAGGGCGTGGTCGTTCTTGCTGGCGACCGACTGCAGGATGCCCCGCGCGTCCAGGGTCGTGATCACCTCACGTACCTCGTCGGGCAGCCGGAGGTCGTCGCCCTCCAGCAGGGTGCCCCGCCAGAGCGTGTTGTCCAGGTCCCAGACGAGACACTTCACCGGCTGGTCAGGCATCGACCCTCCCCGCCGTGGCCAGCGCGTGGTCGGCGAGGATGAGCTGACAGATCTCGGTGGTGCCCTCGATGATCTCCATCAGCTTGGCGTCCCGGTAGGCCCGGGCCACCGGGCTCCCGTCGTGGGCGGCCCGGGAGGCCAGCAACTGCACGGCCGTCGCCGCGCCCCGCGCCGCGTTGCGCGAACTGACCTGCTTGGCCAGCACCACGGCGGCGACCAGCCCCGGATCACCGTCGTCCCAGCACCTGCTGGCGTGCTCGCAGGCACGGCTGGCCACCTGCTCGGCGACGAGGAGCTCGGCGAGGTGCCGGGACACGAGCTGGTGGCGGGCCAGCTCGGTGCCGAACTGGGAGCGGGCACGCACGTGGGTGGCCGACACCCGCAGACACTCGCGCAGGATGCCCACGCACCCCCAGGCGACGGACATCCGCCCGTAGAGCAGCATCGCGGTCACCAGCATCGACAGGTCGTGCCCACCGCCGCCGAGGATCGCGGAGGCGGGGAGGCGGACGGCGTCGAGACGGACGTCGGCGTGGCCCGCCGCGCGGCACCCCGACGGATGCGGGACCCGCGTCAGCCGGACCCCCGGACGGTCGCGGGGGACGACCGCGACGGCCGCCCCCGACCCGAACCGGCCGACGACGAGGATGAGGTCGGCGTAGGTGGCCGCCGTGGTCCACACCTTCTCCCCGGTGACCACGGCCTCGCCGTCGACGATCTCGATGCGGGTGGTCATCGCGCCCAGATCACTGCCGGCGTCGGCTTCGCTGAACGCCACCGCAGCGAGTTGCCCGCCGGTGAGCCGGGGCAGGTAGTGCCGCCGCTGGTCCGGGTCGCCGAACCGGCCGATGCTCCAGGCCGCCATGCCCTGGGAGGTCTGCACGCTACGCACCGAGCTGCACAGGCCGCCGGTGTGTGCGGTCAGCTCACCGTTGTCCGCGCTGCTCAGACCGAGCCCGCCGAACTCCACCGGAACCTGGGCGCACAGCGCCCCCTGCCGGCCCAGCTCCCGTAGCACCGCGACGGGCAGTTCACCGGCGAGGTCCCAGCCGCCGGCCCGGTCGCCGATGAGCGTGCTGGTCAGGTCGCGGGCGGTGGCGGTGGTGCGGCGTTCACCGGCCATGGTCGTCACGCAGCCGCCGCACCAGGGCCGCCATCGACCGCACCGAGCGGAAGTTGTCCAACCGCAGGTCCGCACCCAGCACGGCGATCTGGAAGGTCTGTTCGAGGTGGACCACCAGCTCCATCGCGAACAGCGAGTTGACCAGCCCGCTGTCGAACAGGTCCTGGCCGACCTCGACGGTGGTCTTGAGCCGGTCGGTGAGGTACGACCGCAACGTCTCCTCGGGGTCGAGGATCTCCGCGCTCTGCTCCGCCGTCACGACAGTACCTCCGTGTAGTCGTAGAAACCGCGGCCCGACTTGCGGCCGAGATGGCCGTCGCGCACCTTCGCCGTCAACTGTTCGCAGGGCCGGTACCGCTGCTCGCCCGTGCGTTCGTACAGCGCCGCCAGCGAGTCCACCAGGTTGTCCAGACCGATGAGGTCGGCGGTGCGCAGCGGGCCGGTCCGGTGGCCGAGGCAGCCCTGCATGAGGGCGTCGACCTCGTCGGCCGTGGCGATGCCGTCCCCCACGAGGCGGGCCGCGTCGTTGAGCATCGGGTGCAGCAGCCGGCTGGTGACGAAACCCGGCGAGTCACGTACCTGCACGGCGCGTCGGCGCAGGCCCGCCAGCAGGGCCATGAGCGCGGCCACGGTCGCCTCGCCGGTACGCGGCCCGCGGATCACCTCGACCAGGTCGATCAGGTAGGCGGGGTTCATGAAGTGCGTGCCGACCAGCTGGTGCGGTCGGGGCAGGGCCCCGGCCAACTCGTCGATCGGGATGCCCGAGGTGTTGGTGACGAGCGGGACGTCCGCGCCGACGGCCCCGGCCACCTCGACGAGGATCGCGGTCTTGACGGTGAGGTGTTCGCTGACCGCCTCGATCACGGCCGAGACCCCACCCAGTTCCCGTACGGAGGTGGCCGTCACCAGCCGGCCGGGTTGCCCGTCGGCCGGTGCCGCGTTCATCAACCGGGCATGGCGCAGTTGGAGGGGAATCGTGTGGGTGGCCCGGTCGAGCGCCGCCGGGTCGTTGTCGACCAGCACCACCGGTCGTCCACTGCCGAGCACGGTCGTGGCGATGCCCGTTCCCATCACCCCGGCGCCCACCACGGCGACCGGCCGGCTGTCGGATCCGACTCCCATACGTGTGCCCCCGACCCTCGACGATCCTCGCCCCGAGCGGACTTCCGGCGGCGCGCAGCCCCGATGCGGGTCCGCTGCTGACATGGCGGACTCCGGGACCCGGCCGACCGGTTCCCGTCGTCCGGCTCCACCGCGAGCGAGGCTAGCACCCGACAAATTTCCGGACATAGGTCAGATGACTCCTCCGTCCATTTAGCGGGTGCGCGAAATCGCGCGTCCCGCCATTGCCGGGAAATCCCGGAAATGGATTCCGTTCGACCTTCGGCGCGACCCGAACCCCACGCGAAAGCCGGTTGAGCAGGGCGTGCTCGAACGGACGCCGGCGTCGTGTCCTGTGGTCTGCGTCACGCGAGTCAGATTACGGAAGATCCACGTGGTCCGACTCGGGTACATAGATCAGGTGTTCTGACAATTGAGGAGCCTCGATCTTGGTGAGCGACGACGAACTGCTGGATTACCTCAAACGAGTTACCGCTGAGCTGGACAGAACCACCCATCGGCTCCGCGTGGAGGAGGAACGCCAGCGGGAGCCGATCGCCATCATCGGGATGAGTTGCCGCTTTCCCGGAGGCGTGACCTCACCCGAGGACCTCTGGGCGCTGCTGACCGCCGGCACGGACGCCATCACCGGCTTCCCCGACGACCGGGACTGGCCACCACCGTCCACCGTCGCCCACGACGGCACCGAAGCCGCCGGCCCCCCGCCCGTACGCAACGGCGGCTTCCTCACCGACGCCGCCGACTTCGACGCCGGCTTCTTCGGCATCGCCCCACGCGAAGCCCTGGCGATGGACCCGCAGCACCGGCTGTTGCTGGAAACCAGTTGGGAAGCCTTCGAACGGGCCGGCGTCGACCCCCGGTCCCTGCGCGGCAGCCGCACCGGCGTCGTCGTCGGCATGGGCAACACCGACTACGCCTTCACCGCCGTCCCACCCCCGGCCGGGCTCGAAGGGCACCTGCTCACCGGAGTGTCCGGCAGCGTCGGCTCCGGCCGGCTCTCCTACACCTACGGCCTGCGCGGGCCCTCCCTGACGGTCGACACCGCCTGCTCGTCCTCACTGGTCGCCCTGCACCTGGCCGTCCACTGCCTGCGTAGCGGCGAGTGCGACCTCGCCCTGGTCGCGGGCGCGGCCGTCATGGCCACCCCGGCCAGCTTCGTCGCCTTCGCCCAACACGGCGGACTCGCCCCGGACGGCCGGTGCAAGTCGTACGCCGACGCCGCCGACGGCACCGGCTGGGGCGAGGGGATCGGTGTGCTGCTGGTGGAACGACTGTCCGACGCGCACCGACACGGCCACCCCGTCCTGGCCGTGCTGCGCGGATCATCCGTCAACTCCGACGGCGCCTCCAACGGCCTGACCGCGCCCAACGGCACCGCACAGCAGCAGGTGATCGAGGCCGCGCTGACCGCCGCCGGGCTGACCGGCGGCGACGTGGACGCGGTCGAGGGACACGGCTCCGGCACCCGGCTCGGTGACACGATCGAGGCGCAGGCGCTGCTGGCCACCTACGGCCGGAACCGACCGGCCGGACAACCGCTGTGGCTCGGCTCCCTCAAGTCCAACCTGGGACACACCCAGGCCGCAGCCGGCATCGCCGGAGTGATCAAAATGGTACTGGCGCTGCGGCACGGCGTCCTCCCCGCCACCCTGCACGCCCAACAGCCCAGCACCCGGGTCGACTGGTCCACCGGCACCGTACGCCTGACCACCCGACAGCGGCCCTGGCCGACCGTCGACCGCCCCCGCCGCGCCGCCGTGTCGTCCTTCGGCATGAGCGGCACCAACGCCCACGTCGTCCTCGAACAGGCACCCGCCGCCACCACCGACCCCCGGCCCGCACCGGCCGCGCTCCTGCCGTGGGTGCTGTCCGCCCGCACTCCCGAGGCGCTGCGCGCCCAGGCCCGACGCCTGCGCGCCCATGTCGACGAACACGACCTGGACGCCGCCGACGTCGGCTACTCGCTGGCCACCACCCGCAGCACCCTGGAACACACCGCCGTCGTGACCGGAACCGACCGCATCACCCTCCTCGACAGCCTCGAGGCACTCGCCGCGGACCGGCCCGACCCGGCCACCGTCACCGGACGCCGCACCGACACCGCCCGGCAGCCGGTGCTGCTCTTCTCCGGCCAGGGCACCCACTGGGACGGCATGGCACGCGACCTGCTGGACACCGAACCCGTCTTCGCCCGCACCATGACCGAGTGCGCGCAGGCCCTCGCCACCTGGCTCGACTGGCCGGTGCTCGACGTCGTCCGGGGAACGCCCGGCGCGCCGACCCTGGACCGGGTCGACGTCGTCCAGCCGGTCCTGTTCGCCACGATGGTGGCGCTGGCCGAACTGTGGGCGTCCTACGGCGTCCGCCCCGCCGCGGTGGCCGGACACTCCCAGGGCGAGATCGCCGCCGCGTACGTCGCCGGTGCCCTCTCCCTCCCCGACGCCGCGAAGGTCGTCGCCCTGCGCAGCCGGGCCCTGCGACGGTTACGCGGCGCCGGCGCGATGCTCTCGACCCTCGCCCCGGTCGCCGACGTCCGGGAACTCCTGACACCCTGGCAGGACCGGCTGTGGATCGCCGCCGTCAACGGACCGGCCGCCGTCACCGTCTCCGGTGACGACGCCGCCCTCACCGCCCTGGAACGCGAACTGTCGGCCCGTGGCATGCTGCGCTGGCGCATCGAAGGCGTCGACTTCGCGGCACACTCCGGCCAGGTGGAGCAGATCCGCGACGAGATCGAGTCGGAACTGACGGGCCTCACCCCGCGACCGTCGGACGTCCCCTTCTACTCCACCGTCACCGGCACCCACCTCGACACCCGGGGCCTCGACGCCACCTACTGGTACCGCAACCTGCGCGAGCCGGTGGCCCTCGACGCCACGGTACGGGCCCTGCTCGACGCCGGGCACAGCCTCTTCGTGGAGGTCAGCCCCCAACCCGTGCTCACCATGGGCGTCCAGGACCTGATCGACGAGTCCGGCACCGACGCCACGATCATCGGCACCCTGCGGCGCGGTCGCGGCGACCGACGCCAGTTCCTGGCCACCGTCGCCGACGCGTACACCCGCGGCGTCGACGTCGACTGGCGGGCGGCGTTCACCGACGCGACCGTCGTCGACCTGCCAACCTACGCCTTCCAACGCGACCGCTACTGGCTCCCCGAGGCCGACGGCGCAGACGGCCGCCGACCCGGCACCCCGGCCACCCGCACCGGCGTCGCGGACCAACGGTTCTGGGACGCCGTGGAACGCACCGACCCGGCCGGGCTCTCCCACCTCATCGGCGTACCGGACGACACCACCCTGCGGGCGGCGCTGCCGGCGATCGCCCGCTGGCGTCAGCAGTCGACCGAGACCACGCTCGCCGACTCCTGGCGCTACCACGTCTCGTGGACACCGCTGCCACCACAGCCGACGGCCGGCCTGCTCGGGACCTGGGTGGTGGTCCAGCCGGCGGACCACGACCGGGACGACCGCCTGCAGGGGGTCTTCGCCCGACTCCAGGACAGCGGCGCGTACCTGCGCACGGTCACCCTGTCACCGCAGGACGCGAGCGGCGGGCGGGTGGCCGAACGGCTGCGCGACGGGGTGCGTGACGCCCCGGCCGTGGTCGGCGTGGTGTCGCTGCTGGCCCTGACCCGGCACACCGACCCGGACCAGCCCGACGTCCCCGGCGGCGTCGCCCTGACCCTGGCCCTGGTCCATGCGCTCACCCAGGTGACGCTGGCGGCGAAACTGTGGTGCCTCACCTGGGGCGCGACCACGGCGACCACCGGCACACCCGACCCCGCACAGGCCCAACTGTGGGGTCTCGGCCTCGCCGTGGCCCAGGAACACCCGCGACTGGTGGCCGGCCTGGCCGACCTGCCCCCACTGCCGCAGGCAGCCGCCCTGGCCCACCTTCCCACCGTGCTGTCCGGTCGCACCGGCGAGGACCAGGTCGCGGTGGACGACTCCCGGGTGCTGGCCCGCCGTCTGGTACGGGCACCGGCACCCGGCCCCGACGGTCTCCGGTGGCAGCCGAGGGACACCGTCCTGGTGACCGGCGGCACGGGCGCCCTGGGCTCCCGGATCGCCCGGTGGGCCGCCCGCAACGGTGCCCGGCACCTCGTCCTGCTCAGCCGCCGGGGTGCCACCGCGCCGGGCGCCGACAGCCTCGCCGAGGACCTGCGTGCCTGCGGCGTCACCGTGGCCTTCGAGGCGTGCGACACCGCCGACCGGACGGCCCTCGCCGCTGCCCTCAGCCGCGTCCCGGACGACCTCCCGCTGCGCGCCGTCGTCCACACGGCCGGTGTCAGCGGCGGCCACACCCTCACCACCGACCTCACCACCGCCCAGTTCGCCGAGGTGGTCGCCGGTAAGGTACGCGGCGCCGAACACCTCGACTCCCTGCTCGCCGACGCGGACCTGGACGCGTTCGTGCTGATGACGTCGCTGTCCGGCGTGCTCGGCGGCGCCGGACACGCCGCCTACAGCGCCGCCAACGCCCACCTCGACGCCCTGGCCTGCCGCCGTCGTGCCGGCGGCCGGACCGCGACGGCCATCGCCTGGGGTGGCTGGACCGAGACCGGACTGACCGCGACCCCCGAGGAACTACGCGACCTGTTCGACCTCGTCGGGGTCCGCGCCATGGCCCCGCAGCCGGCGATCACCGCGATGGGCCGGGCCGTCGCCGGCGGCGACACCACCGTGGTCGTGGCCGACCTGGACTGGTCGCTGTTCATCTCCGCCTACACCTCACTGCGCCCGAGCACGTTCGTGGAGAACTTCGTCGAAGCCGACGACGACCGCGACGGCGCGGACCGCGCGGCCCGACTACGGGAACGGCTCGCGGCCCACGAACCGGCGCACCAGGAACACCTCCTGGCCGAGCTGGTGCGGGAACGCGCCGCCGGGGTGCTGCGCCACGCCCAGCCGCAGGCGATCGACGTCGACCGGCCGTTCCGGGAACTGGGCTTCGACTCCCTGCTGGCCGTCGAACTGCGCAACCGGCTCAACGCCGCCACCGGCCTGCGGCTGGCGACCACCGTGGTGTTCGACCACCCGACCCCGCAGCTGCTGGCACGACAGATACGCCACGCGCTGCTGCCCGAGAACGAACCCCCGCCGTCGCACGCGATCTTCGCCGACCTCGACCGGCTGGAGGCCAACCTGCACACCACCGCCTTCACCGCCGAGGCCCGGGCCCGGGTGACCGCCCGGCTGTCCGAACTGACAGCGAACTGGACGGCCGGCGCGGCGGCGAGCGGATCGCTGTCCGACACCGCCAGCGACGACGAGATGTTCTCCTACCTCCAGGAGAACTTCGGGATCTCGTGAGCCGGCCGACCGTCACCAGCCGAGGAGGGTCCGTGACCAACTCCGAGCGACTCCGCCACTTCCTCCGCGAGACCGCCACCCAGCTCCAGCACACCCGCCAGCGGCTCGCCGAGGTCGAGGCCCGGTCCCTGGAGCCGGTGGCGATCGTCGGCATGGCCTGCCGATACCCCGGCGGCGTCGACTCCCCGGACGCGCTGTGGAACCTGGTCGCCGCTGGCACGGACGCCGTCACCACCCTGCCCACCGACCGGGGATGGGCCCCGCTGGACGTCGGACCCAACCTGGGTGGATTCCTGCACGACGCGAGCGGATTCGACGCCGAGTTCTTCGGCATCTCACCGAACGAGGCGCTCGCCATGGACCCGCAGCAGCGCCTGCTGCTCGAATCGGCGTGGGAGGCCGTCGAACGGGCCGGCATCGACCCGACCACGCTGCGCGGCAGCCGCACCGACGTCATCGTCGGAGCCGCATTCACCGGCTACGCCCCCAGCGCCACCGGCGCCGACGGCGTCCGCGAAGGAGACGCGGTCACCGGCAGTTCGTTGTCCGTGCTGTCCGGTCGGATCGCCTACACCCTCGGCCTGACCGGAGCGGCGGTCACCGTGGACACGGCCTGCTCCTCCTCCCTGGTGGCACTGCACCTCGGCGTCCGCGCGCTGCGCGCCCACGAGTGCGACCTGGCCCTCGTCGGCGGCGTCACCGTGATGGGCACCACCGCCCCGCTGCGGGAGTTCGCCCGCCAGGGCGGCCTCGCCGCCGACGGACGCTGCAAGGCGTTCGCCGACGACGCCGACGGCATCGGCTGGGGGGAAGGCGCCGGCCTGCTGCTGGTGGAACGCCTGTCCGACGCGCACCGGCTCGGTCACCCGGTGCTGGCCCTGGTACGCGGCAGCGCGACCAACCAGGACGGCGCGTCGAACGGCATCACCGCACCCAACGGCGCCGCCCAACGGGCGGTCATCGTCCAGGCACTGGCCAACGCCGGAATCTCCCCGGCCGACGTGGACGTCGTCGAGGCACACGGCACCGGAACCGGCCTCGGCGACCCGATCGAGGCCCGGGCGCTGCTGTCCACCTACGGCCGGCACCGACCCCCCGACCGGCCGCTCTACCTGGGCTCGGTGAAGTCGAACATCGGCCACACCCAGGCCGCCGCCGGTGTGGCCGGCGTCATCAAGATGGTCCAGGCCATGCGGCACGGCCAGCTCCCGGCGACCCTGCACGCGACACCGCCGTCGTCACACGTCGACTGGACGCAGGGCGCGGTCGAACTCCTGCACGACCACCGGGACTGGCCCGACACCGACCGGCCCCGCCGCGCCGCCGTGTCCTCCTTCGGCATCGGCGGCACCAACGCCCACGTCGTCCTCGAACAGGCGACCGACCCGCCCGCCGACACCGACGAACCGGCAGGCCACCACCCGTGGATCCTGTCCGCCAGGAGCGCCGCCGCACTGCGCGCCCAGGCCGCGACGCTGCACGCCCACCTCACCACCCACCCGCACCTGAGAGACCCCGCCGTGGCCCACACGCTGGCGGCCCACCGGACACTGTTCGACCACCGGGCCGTCGTCACCGGCCAGGACCGCGAGCACCGGCTCGCCGCGCTCCGGTCCCTGGCCGCAGGGGAACCCACCCCCGCCGTCCACGTCGGACGTCGCGGCACCGTCCGCGCCGCCGTGCTGTTCACCGGGCAGGGCGCGCAACGACCCGGCATGGGCCGCGACCTGTACGAGCGGTTCCCCGCCTTCGCCCAGGCGTTCGACGCGGTGTGCCGGCACTTCGACAGCACGCTGGCGATCCCCCTGCGCGACGTCGTGTTCGCGGCCCCGGCCACCCCTCACGCCGCTGAGCTGGACACGAGCGGCTACGCCCAGCCCGCGCTGTTCGCCGTCGAGGTCGCGCTGTTCCGGCTGTACGAGTCGTTCGGCCACACCGCCGACTACGTACTCGGCCACTCCCTCGGCGAGATCACCGCCGCCCACGTCGCCGGAGTGCTCTCCCTCCCGGACGCGGCCACCCTGGTGGCCGCCCGCGGCTCCCTCATGCAGCAACTACCACCCGGCGGCGTCATGAGCGCGGTCCGCGCCGGGGAGGTCGACGTGCTCACCGCACTGGGCACCCTCGACCGGCCCGTCGACGTCGCCGCCGTCAACGCCCCGTCGTCGGTGGTGGTGTCCGGCACCGACGCCGACGTGAGCGCCGCCGAGCAGGTGTTCACCGCCCGCGGCTGGCGGACCACCCGGCTGACGGTCACCCACGCGTTCCACTCGGCTGCGATCGACCCCATGCTCGACCGGTACGCCGACGTGCTGTCCGGCGTCACGTTCGGCCAGCCCGCCATCGCCTTCGTCTCCGCCACCACCGGCCGGATCACCTCCGGCACGGAACTCGCCACCCCCCGGTACTGGCTGGACAACGTACGCCGCACCGTCCGCTTCGCCGACGCCCTGCGCTCACTGGACGCCGCCGGCGTCACCACCTACGTCGAGGCCGGCCCCGACGCGGTGCTGTCCACGTTGGTCCGCGAGTGCCTGCCACCGTCCCCGCGCCGCGCGGTCGTGCCCCTCCAACGCCGCGACACCGACCAGGCCGCCACCGTCGACCAGGCCATGGCGGACCTGTTCGTCCACGGCGGGCCGGTGGCTGCCGTCGTCCCACCGCACCCGGCCGGCACCCCGGCCGAACTGCCCACCTACGCCTTCCAACGACGCCGCTACTGGCCCGAACCGACCCCGGCGTCCACCCCGCGCCCCACTGCCGACGGGTACGACTGGCACTACGAGATCCGTTGGGAACCCCTGACCACCCCGCAGCCGACCCATGGCCCCGACGGCACCTGGCTGCTCGTCGCCGCCGACCCGGAACTGGCCGACCGAGTGTCGACCGCCTGCGGCACGGCCGGGATGACCGTCACCTGGCTGACCGACGACGGCGCGACACGACAGGCCCTGGCGGCCCGGCTGACAGCCCTGCCCACCGAGCCGGCGGGCATCCTGTGGCTCCCGGACGGCGCGGACACCGAACTGGCGGCACTGACCAGGTCGGTGACCCTCGCCCAGGCCCTCACCGACGCCGGCATCCCCGCACCCGTGTGGTACGTGACGGCAGGTGCGACGTCTGTCGCCGGTGAACCCGTCACCACCGTCGCCGGCGCGGCGGTCGCCGCCCTGGGCCGGGTGATCGGCCTCGAACAGCCGGATCGCTGGGGTGGCCTGATCGACCTGCCCGCCGCACCGTCGGACGCCGACCTCGCCGCACTGCCCGGCCTGCTGGCGCTCGACCCGGGTGAGGACCAGATCGCCCTGCGCCCCGGCGGACGCCACGTCCGCCGGCTCGTCCGGGCGAGTGCCCCGGCCGCCGCGACACCGTGGCGGCCGAACGGAACCGTGCTGGTCACCGGCGGCACCGGCGGCCTCGGCGGCCAGGTCGCCCGCTGGCTCGCCACCGCCGGCGCCGAACACCTGGTCCTCCTGTCCCGGCGGGGACCCCGGGCACCCGGCGTCGCGACCCTGCTCGACGACCTCGCCGCGACTGGCGTCGAGACCACCGTTGTGGCGGCCGACGTGCGGGACCGGGCCGCGATGGCCGCCCTGCTGGCGCGACTACGGGCCACCGGACGACCGCTGCGGGCCGTCATCCACACCGCCGCGACCCCCCAGCCGCCCGCGACGGTCACCGAGACGGAGGTGACCGACCTCGCCGGGGCACTCGACGCCAAAGTGGCCGGCGCCGCCGTACTGGACGCGCTGACCGGCGACGACGACCTCGACGCGTTCGTCCTGTTCTCCTCCGCGGCGGGGATCTGGGGCAGCGGCTCCCAGGCCGGGTACAGCGCCGCCAACGCCGCCCTCGACGCCATCGCTCAGCGCCGACGGGCACGGGGGCAGGCCGCCACCTCGATCGCCTGGGGAGCATGGGCCGGGCCGGGTATGGCCGAACGGGCCGGCGACCACTACGCCGTGCGGGGCGTACGGTCGATGCGGCCCGACACCGCCCTCCACGCGATGTCCCGCGCGGTCGCGACCACGAACCCGGTCCCGGTCATCGCCGACATCGACTGGCCCCGCTTCGCCGCCACCTACACCGCCGCCCGCCCCCGCCCCCTGATCACCGAACTGGCACCGCCACCGTCGGAAACCACCGACCGGCCCGCCCGGACGGACCTGCGCACCCGCCTGGCCGCCCGGTCCGGCCAGCAGCAGACCGACCTGCTGCTGCGGACCGTCCGCGCGGAGATCGCCACCGAACTGGGCCACCCCTCACCGGACTCCGTCGAACCGCACCGCCCGCTGCGGGAACTCGGCTTCGACTCGCTACGCGCCGTCGCGCTACGCGACCGACTGACCAAGGTGACCGACCTGCCGCTACCCCCCGGCCTGATCTACGACCACGAAACCCCGCTGGCCCTGGCCGACCACCTGCTGGCACTGCTGCGCGGTGACGCCGCGAACGCCACCGCACCCACCGACGGCGGTCTGCACGACATCTACCGGCGGCTCGCCCTGCGGGGCGACATGAACGCGATCGAATCGCTGTGCGTCGGCGCGGCCGCGCTGCGCGAGACGTTCGACTCCGCCGCCGACTTCGGCCCCGACGCGGCCCTCGTCGACCTGGCCCGTGGCGAACAGGGACCGACGGTGTTCGCCGTGCCGCCGTTCGCGCCCGTCGAAGCGGCCATCCAGTTCGCCCGGCTGGCCGACTACCTCCAGGGCCGCACGAACCTCTCGGTGCTGCCGGTACCCGGGTTCCGCACCGGCGACCCCCTGGCCACGACCGTCGAGGCACTGGTCGGAGTGCTCACCCGCTACGTCCTCGGACGTCCCGGTGACCAGGCGCCCGTCCTGCTCGGCTACTCCTCGGGAGGATGGCTCGCCCACGCGGTGACGCACGCTCTGGAGCAGGCGGGGACACCACCGCTGGCCCTGGTCCTGCTGGACACCTATCCGCCCGACGGCATGTCCCCGGCCCTGCGGCGCGCCATGAACTACGAACTGGTCGTCCGCCGGGCGACCTTCGCCACCCCGGACTTCACGTCCCTCACCACGTTCGGCAGCTACCGCCGCATGTTCCGCGGCTGGCGACCCGAACCGGTGCGGACCCGCACCCTGTTCCTGCGCCCCCTCCAGCCGGTACCCGGATCGCCGGACGAGCCGCCCGTCACCGGCGACTGGCGCTCCCGGTGGCCGGGTGACCACGAGGCCGGTGAGGTGCCGGGAGACCACTGCACGATGGTCGGCGAGTACGCCGACAGCACCGCTGCCGCCATGTGGACATGGCTGGACGGAATCCGGCGCGTCAGCGCCACGGGAGGGACGTCATGAGCAGATCAGACTGGCTGGATCCGGGCGAGACCGAACTCCTCGACGCCCGGGCGCTGCGGGACCGGGCCGCCATCCAGGACGTGGTGGTCGCCGCCGGACTGCTGCTGGACGCCGGCGACTTCGACACGCTCCGGACCCTCTACACCGCCGACGCCGTCTTCCAGATGGACCCACCCCCGGAGGGCTACCCCAGCGTGCTCACCACCCCGGAGCAGATCATGATGGGCTTCAGCTACCAGTGGAACCACGCCCGCGACGAGGTCGGCGTGATGTTCCGGCACGTGACGTCCAACCTCCTGATCACCGCACTCGGACCGACCACCGCCGAGGTGTACTCGATCGTCACGGTGACCGGCCTCTACACCGACGGGCAGTTCGGACTGCGCCGGCTGGGCAACTACGTGGACCGGCTCCGCCGCGAGGGGACACGCTGGCGCATCGCCCACCGGACGGTGCACATGTCGGCACCCCCACCGCTGCGCCCGGCGCAGCCGGCGACCGCCGAGCCGACCCGCCCGGCACCGTGATGACGGCCGGTACGGGCAGTACGGCGGATGAACCCGTCGCCGTCATCGGGGTGGCCTGCCGCCTGCCGAAGGCCCCGACCCCCCGCCACTTCTGGCGTCTGCTCACCGACGGGCTCGACGCGGTCGGCGAGGCACCACCCGGACGCTGGCCCGGCCCCCCGCTGCCGCACCGCTTCGGAGCGTTCCTCGACACGATCGACACCTTCGACGCCGACTTCTTCGGCATCTCGCCCCGCGCCGCCGCGGCCATGGACCCGCAGCAGCGGCTGCTGCTCGAACTGAGCTGGGAGGCCCTCGAGGACGCCAGGATCCCGCCCGCCCGGCTCCGCGACACCGCCACCAGCGTCCACGTCGGAGCGATGTGGGACGACTACGCGACGCTGGTGCTGCAGGCCGACCCGGAGGCCGTCGACCAGCACGCCCTCGCCGGCACCGGCCGCGGCATCATCGCCAACCGCGTATCGCACTTCCTCGGCCTGCGCGGACCCAGCACGACGGTCGACAGCGCCCAGTCGTCCTCCCTCGTCGCCGTATACCAGGCGTGCGAGGGCCTGCGCCGGGGTGAGTCCACTGCGGCCATCGCCGGCGGCGTCAACATCGCCATCCGAGCCGAGACCACCCTCGGCGCGGCCCGCTTCGGCGGCCTGTCGCCCGACGGGCGCTGCCACACCTTCGACGAACGGGCCAACGGCTACGTCCGCGGCGAAGGCGGCGTCGTCGTGGTGCTCAAACTGCTGTCCCGGGCGGCCGCGGACGGCGACCGGATCCACGCCGTCATCCTCGGCGGCGCGGTCAACCACGACGGCGGCGACCACCAGTTCACCGTGCCCAGCCCGAACGCCCAACGGGAGGTCATCGAACAGGCCCACCGACAGGCCGGCGTCGACCCCGCCGACGTGCAGTACGTCGAACTGCACGGCACCGGCACCAGGGTCGGTGACCCGATCGAGGCCCGGGCGCTCGGCGCGGCCGTCGGCCGCCACCACCCGGCCGACCGGCCGCTGCTGGTGGGTTCGGCCAAGACCAACGTCGGACACCTCGAGGGTGCGGCCGGAGTGGTCGGACTGCTCAAGCTCGTGCTGAGCCTGCGGCACCGCCAACTACCGCCGAGCCTCAACTTCACCCGGCCGAACCCTGAGATCCCGCTCGACGACCTGCGACTGCGGGTACAGACCACCCTGCAACCGTGGCCGGCCGACGGGCGGCTGCTCGGCGGTGTGAGTTCCTTCGGCATGGGCGGGGTGAACTGCCACCTCGTCCTCACCGACGCGCCCCCGTCGACCATCCACCGGCCGCCGGCCCGGCCCGGCACGCCCGTGCCCTGGCTGATCTCGGCCCCGACGCCGCAGGCCCTGCGGGCCCAGGCCGCAGCCCTGATCACCTGGCTCCAGGAACACCCCGACGCGGACCCCGACGCGGTCGGCCGCTCCCTTGCCCTGACCAGGACACGGTTCGCCCACCACGCCGTCATCGACGCACCCGAGGCCGCCGGACGCCGCGACGCGCTGGCCGCGATCGCCGCCGGTCGCGCCGACACCGACACCGGCACCGCCTGGCTGGCCGACCTGCAACCCGACCCGGCGGGATACGTCGACCTGCCCACCTACGCGTTCACCCGCGAGCGGTACTGGGTGGGGGAGGTCCCCGCGCCGACCGCGCCGGGCGGCCCGGCCCCGGACACCCTCGACCTGGTCCGTGCCACCGTGGCGGCGGAACTCGGACACGCGACAGGTGACGCGGTCGACCCGCACCGCACCTTCGAGGACCTCGGGCTCGACTCGATGGGCGTCACCAGCCTCACCGCCCGGCTGAGCACCGCCACCGGCCGGCAACTCGCCACCGGCCTGACGTTCCGGTACCCCACCCCCGCCGACCTCGCGGAGTTCCTGCGCGCGGAACCCACCGGCGATTCCGCTGCGCCACCACGGCCACCGGTGACGGCACCGACCACGGACGACCCGGTCGTGGTGGTCGGCATGGCCTGCCGTTACCCCGGCGGCGTCCGCTCCCCGGAGGACCTGTGGCGGCTGGTCGACGAGGGCACCGACGCCATCACCCCGCTGCCGACCGACCGGGGATGGGACCTGGAACGCCTCTTCGACCCCGACCCGGACCGGCCCGGCACCTCCTACGCCCGCCACGGCGGCTTCCTGCACGACGCGGCGGCCTTCGACGCCGAGTTCTTCGGCATCAGCCCCCGCGAAGCCGCGGCGATGGACCCCCAGCAGCGCGTCCTGCTGGAGGTGTCCTGGGAAGGCATCGAACGCGCGGGCATCGACCCCCTCAGCCTCACCGACAGCCGCGTGGGTGTCTTCGTCGGCGCCACCGACCAGGAGTACGGCCCCCGCCTCGACGCCACCGGCGAGGGCTCGGACGGCTACCGGCTGACCGGTGGCACGGTGAGTGTCGTCTCCGGCCGGATCGCCTACGCCCTGGGTCTCGCCGGACCCGCCGTCACCGTCGACACGGCCTGCTCGTCGTCGTTGGTCGCCATGCACCTCGCCGCCCAGTCCCTGCGGCAGGGGGAATGCACCCTCGCGCTGGCCGCCGGCGTGACCGTGATGGCCGGACCGGGCATGTTCGTCGAGTTCAGCCGGCAGCGTGGCCTCGCCCCCGACGGCCGGTGCAAGGCGTTCGGCGCCGACGCCGACGGCACCGCCTGGGCCGAGGGGGCCGGCGTGCTGGTGCTGGAGCGACTCTCCGACGCCCGTCGCAACGGACACCGGCCGCTTGCCGTGCTCCGCGGTTCGGCGATCAACTCCGACGGGGCCAGCAACGGGTTGACCGCCCCCAACGGTGCCGCCCAGGAAGCCCTCATCCGGCAGACGCTCGACGTCGCCGGCCTCACGGCGCAGGACGTCGACGCCGTGGAGGCCCACGGCACCGGCACCCGGCTCGGCGACCCGATCGAGGCCGAGGCCCTCCTGGCCACCTACGGCCGGCACCGGCCGCCCGGCCGGCCGCTGTGGCTCGGTTCGCTGAAGTCCAACATCGGCCACACCCAGGCCGCCGCCGGCATCGGCGGCGTCATCAAGATGATCGGCGCGATGGGACGGGGCACACTGCCCCGGACCCTGCACGCCGACGTGCCCTCACCCCGGATCGACTGGGCGACGGGCGGCGTCGCGCTGCTGCGCGAACCGACCCCCTGGCCGGACACCGGCCGCCCACGGCGGTTCGCCGTCTCCTCGTTCGGGATCAGCGGGACCAACGCGCACGTGATCCTGGAGGCACCGGCAGAGGAACCGGCAGAGCCGACGCCGTCCGACGTTCCGGTGCCCGCTGCGGTGGTTCCGTGGGTGCTGTCCGCCCGGTCGGAGGCGGGGCTGCGCGCGGTGGCGGGCGGACTGGCGGACGCGCTCGGCGGTTCGACCGACGTGGACGTCGCCTTCTCGCTGGGGTTGCGGTCGGTGTTCGATGCCCGGGCGGTCGTGGTGGGTACGGGCGACGAGCTGCGCTCGGGTCTGCTCGAGGTGGCCGGCAACGGGATGGACGTGAACCGGGCGAATGTGGTGGGTGGTGTTGCGGGTGGTGGTGGGGGTGTGGTTTTTGTGTTTCCGGGTCAGGGTTCGCAGTGGGTGGGTATGGCGGCGGAGTTGTTGGTGTCGTCGCCGGTTTTTGCGGCGCGTATGGGTGAGTGTGCGGTGGCGTTGGCTCCTTTTGTGGAGTGGGATTTGTTGGAGGTGGTGTCGGGTGGGGTGGGTTTGGATCGGGTTGATGTGGTGCAGCCGGTGTTGTTTGCGGTGATGGTGTCGTTGGCTGAGGTGTGGCGGGTGTTTGGGGTGGTGCCGGATGTGGTGGTGGGGCATTCGCAGGGTGAGATTGCGGCGGCGTGTGTGGCGGGGGTGTTGAGTTTGGGGGATGCGGCGCGGGTGGTGGCGGTGCGGAGTCGGTTGTTGCGGGGGTTGTCGGGTGGGGGTGGTATGGCGGTGTTGGGGGTTTCGGTGGGTGTGGTGGAGGGTTTGTTGGTGGGGTTGGGGGGTCGGGTGGTGGTGGCGGCGGTGAATGGTCCGTCGTCGGTGGTGGTGTCGGGTGAGGTGGGGGCGTTGGGGGAGTTGGTGGTGCGGTGTGGGGAGTTGGGGGTGTGGGTGCGGGTGGTTGATGTGGATTATGCGGCGCATTCGTCTGGGGTGGATGGGGTGGTGGGTCGGTTGGGTGTGGAGTTGGGGTCGGTGGTGCCGGTGTCGGGTGGGGTTCCGTTTTATTCGACGGTGGTGGGTGGGGTGGTTGATGGGGGTGAGTTGGGGGCGGGGTATTGGTGTCGTAATTTGCGGGAGGTGGTGGGTTTTGCGGGTGCGGTGGAGGGGTTGGTGGGTGAGGGGTTTCGGGTTTTTGTTGAGGTGAGTCCGCATCCGGTGTTGACGGGTGCGGTGGAGGAGGTGGTGGAGGCGGGGGGTGGTGGGGGTGTGGTGGTGGGGACGTTGCGTCGTGGTGAGGGTGGTTGGGGGCGGTTTTTGTTGTCGTTGGGTGAGGTGTTTGTGGCGGGTGTGGGGGTTGATTGGGGTGCGGCGTTGGTGGGTGGTGCTCGGGTGGCGTTGCCGACGTATCCCTTCCAACACGAACACTTCTGGCACACCGACACCACCGGCCCGCCGACCATCGGCACCGGCACCGGTCTGGACCGGATCGAGCACGACATCCTCCGGGCCCTGGTGAGCACCCCCGACCCGGACCGCCTGGTGCTGCTCGGCGCGATGTCGCACCGGACCCACCCCTGGCTGGCCGACCACAAGGTACGCGGAGACGTCCTCTTCCCCGGCACCGGTTTCCTCGACCTCGCGGCGACCGCCGGTGAACTCGCCGGATACCCCCGCATCGCCGAACTGACCCTGTCCACCCCACTGGTGCTCCCCCCGTCGGGAACCGTCGAGGTGCAGGTCGTCATCGACCCCGCCGACCAACCGGATCAACGCCCGGTGCGGATCAACGCCCGGACGGACGCCACCGGCTCACCCGCGTGGACCTGCCACGCCACCGGCACCCTGAGCCGCGAGCCCCAGCGGCCACCGGACGACCACCCCGCCACCGAGGGCACCGAGATCCCGCTGACCGGTCTCTACGAGGAACTCGACGAACGCGGATTCCAGTACGGGCCGGCGTTCCGGGGCCTGGACGCGGCCTGGTCGCACGACGGCGACGTGACCGTCGAGACGAGCACCGACCTGGCCACCGGCGGGCACACCGTACACCCGGCGCTGCTCGACGCCGTGCTGCACGCCGCGACGCTGCTCGACGGCGGGACCGCAGACGGCCTGCCGTTCGTCTGGACCGGCGTCAGCGTGCACGCACCAGCCGGATCGGCGCTGCGCGCCCGACTACGCCGCGTCGCACCCGACGCCGTGGCGATCGACGCCGTCGACCAGACCGGCGCACCCGTGCTGACCGTCGACGCGTTGACCCTGCGCGCCCCGGCCGGCGACGGTGTGCCCGGCGGGGCCCTGTTCACCGTCGCGTGGCAGCGGTTCGACCCGCCGACCGCCACCGGCACCGGCGACGTCGTCGACGTCACCGGCCAGGACGCCGCAGCAGTACTGGACATCCTGCAGCGGCGGCTGACCGGCCCACCCGAACCACTGGTGCTCACCACCCGACAGGCGTGCGCCGTCACGGCGGACGACGAACCACCCGGCCTCGACAGCGCCGCCGTGTGGGGCCTCGTCCGGTCGGCGCAGGCCGAACACCCGGGCCGCTTCGTGCTGGTGGACTCCGACGGCGGCGCCGTGCCGCCCGACGTCGCCGGCTGGGACGAACCACAACTCGCCTTCCGCGACGGCGTCGCCCACGTGCCACGGCTCGTCCCCGCGCACCCCGGCGACACCCCGCTCACCGTCGACCCGCAGTCCACCGTCGTCGTCACCGGCGGTACGGGCACCCTGGGCGCCCTGATCGCCCGTCGGCTGAAGGCCGACCACGGGGTACGCCGCCTGCTGCTGCTCAGCCGTAGCGGACCGGCCGCCCCGGGGGCAGCCGACCTGGCAGCGGAGTTGGACGCCGACATCGTGGCCGTCGACGTGGCGGACCGGGCCGCACTGGGCGAGGCGCTGCGCGGCGTACGCGTGGGTGGCATCGTGCACGCGGCGGGCATCCTCGACGACGCCCCCCTCACGTCACTCACCCCGGACCGACTGGCCCGCGTGATGGCCGCCAAGGTCACCTCGGCCGTCCTGCTCGACGAACTGACCCGCGACCAGGACCTGGCGTTCTTCGTGCTGTTCTCTTCCGTCGTCGGCGTCCTGGGCAACGCGGGGCAGGCCGCGTACGCCGCCGCCAACGCCGCACTCGGTAGCCTCGCCCGGCGTCGGCACGCCCACGGCGCGCCGGCACAGTCGATCGCCTGGGGCCTGTGGGAGGTGAACACCAGCCTGACCGAGGCGATGACCGACGCCGACCGGGCCCGACTGGCCCGCGCCGGCGTACACCCCCTCTCCGTCGGCGACGGCCTGCGGCTGTTCGACGCGGCCCTGCGGACCCCCGTGCCCGAACTCGTCGCGGCCCGGCTCACCCGCACACCGGGAGACGAGACCTCCCCGCTGCTGCGCGGCCGCACCACCACACCCGCCTCCCCACCGCACCGGCTCGACGGCCGGCTCGCCCGCAGACCGGCCGAGGAGCAACAACGACTGGTGCTCGACCTGGTCCGCACGCACGCCGCCACCGTCCTCGGCCACGACAGCCCCGACCTGATCCGGCCCGACCGGGCGTTCAAGGAGATCGGCTTCGACTCGCTGCTCGCGGTCGAGTTCCGCAACCGGCTCGGCAGGGCCACCGGCCTGCGGCTGCCCGCCACCCTGGTCTTCGACCACCCCGATCCGGGCACCCTCGCGGAGTACCTGCGCCAGCAGCTGACCGGCGGACGGCACACCCCCTCCGCACCCGGCCGCCAGGCCGTCACCGGTAACCGGGCCACCGCCGACGACCCGGTGGTGATCGTGGGGATGGCCTGCCGCTACCCCGGTGGCATCCGCTCGGCCGACGACCTGTGGCGGTTTGTCGTCGAGGAGGGCGACGCGATCACCGGCTTCCCGACCGACCGCGGCTGGCCCGACGACCTGTACGACCCGGAGCCGGGCAGCTCCGGACACACCTACGCCCGGGGCGGCGGCTTCCTGCACGACGCGGCCGACTTCGATGCCGACTTCTTCGGCATCTCCCACCGCGAGGCACTCGCGATGGACCCGCAACAACGGCACCTGCTGGAGGTCTCCTGGGAGGCCCTGGAACACGCCGGCATCGACCCGGCCACCCTGCGCGGCAGCGACACCGCGGTGTTCACCGGCCTGATGTATCACGACTACGGCATCCGCGTGGACGTGCCGCCCGACGCCGTGGCCGGCTACCTCAGCTCGGGCACGACCGGCGGCGTCGCCTCCGGCCGGGTCTCCTACGTCATGGGTCTGGAAGGCCCGGCGGTCACCGTGGACACCGCGTGTTCGTCGTCGCTGGTGGCACTGCACCTGGCCGCGCAGGCGCTGCAGGCCGGGGAGTGCTCGCTGGCCCTGGCCGGCGGCGCCACCATCATGTCCACCCCCGGTCTCTACGTGGACTTCGGTCACCAACGTGCGTTGTCCCCCGACGGGCGGTGCCGGCCCTATTCGGACGCGGCGGACGGCACGGGCTTCTCCGAGGGTGTGGGTGTGGTGGTGGTGGAGCGGTTGTCGGATGCGCGTCGTCGGGGTCATCGGGTGTTGGCGGTGGTGCGGGGGAGTGCGGTTAATCAGGATGGTGCGTCGAATGGGTTGACGGCGCCGAGTGGGTTGGCTCAGCAGCGGGTGATTCGTCGGGCGTTGGGTGTGGCGGGTTTGGGTGTGGGTGATGTGGATGTGGTGGAGGGGCATGGGACGGGGACGCGGTTGGGTGATCCGATTGAGGTGCAGGCGTTGGTGGGGACGTATGGGCGGGGTCGGGTGGTGGGGCGGCCGTTGTGGTTGGGGTCGGTGAAGTCGAATGTTGGTCATACGCAGGCGGCTGCTGGTGTGGCGGGTGTGATCAAGATGGTGCAGGCGTTGCGGTTTGGGGTGTTGCCGGCGTCGTTGCATGTGGTGGTGCCGTCGTCGCAGGTGGATTGGTCGGGTGGTGGGGTTGCGGTGTTGGGTGAGGCGCGGGTGTGGCCGGAGGTGGGTCGGGTTCGTCGTGCGGGGGTGTCGTCGTTCGGGATCAGTGGGACGAATGCTCACGTGATCCTTGAGGAGGCGCGGGAGTCGGAGCGGCCAGCCGAGTCGGGGCCGTCAGCCGGGCCGGTGTCGCCTGTTCCGTCGGTCGTGCCGTGGGTGATCTCGGCGAAGAGTCCGGATGCCCTGCGGGCGCGGGCGGAGCAGTTGTTGTCGTGTGTGGATCTTGATCCGGTCGATGTCGGGTATTCGTTGGCGACGACCCGGGCGGTGTTCGAGCATCGTGCGGCCATCGTCGCGGGCGACCGTGCCGGGTTCCGCACGGCCCTGCAGACCCTCGCGGACGGCGGTGCGTCGGCGAATGTGGTGGGTGGTGTTGCGGGTGGTGGTGGGGGTGTGGTTTTTGTGTTTCCGGGTCAGGGTTCGCAGTGGGTGGGTATGGCGGCGGAGTTGTTGGTGTCGTCGCCGGTTTTTGCGGCGCGTATGGGTGAGTGTGCGGTGGCGTTGGCTCCTTTTGTGGAGTGGGATTTGTTGGAGGTGGTGTCGGGTGGGGTGGGTTTGGATCGGGTTGATGTGGTGCAGCCGGTGTTGTTTGCGGTGATGGTGTCGTTGGCTGAGGTGTGGCGGGTGTTTGGGGTGGTGCCGGATGTGGTGGTGGGGCATTCGCAGGGTGAGATTGCGGCGGCGTGTGTGGCGGGGGTGTTGAGTTTGGGGGATGCGGCGCGGGTGGTGGCGGTGCGGAGTCGGTTGTTGCGGGGGTTGTCGGGTGGGGGTGGTATGGCGGTGTTGGGGGTTTCGGTGGGTGTGGTGGAGGGTTTGTTGGTGGGGTTGGGGGGTCGGGTGGTGGTGGCGGCGGTGAATGGTCCGTCGTCGGTGGTGGTGTCGGGTGAGGTGGGGGCGTTGGGGGAGTTGGTGGTGCGGTGTGGGGAGTTGGGGGTGTGGGTGCGGGTGGTTGATGTGGATTATGCGGCGCATTCGTCTGGGGTGGATGGGGTGGTGGGTCGGTTGGGTGTGGAGTTGGGGTCGGTGGTGCCGGTGTCGGGTGGGGTTCCGTTTTATTCGACGGTGGTGGGTGGGGTGGTTGATGGGGGTGAGTTGGGGGCGGGGTATTGGTGTCGTAATTTGCGGGAGGTGGTGGGTTTTGCGGGTGCGGTGGAGGGGTTGGTGGGTGAGGGGTTTCGGGTTTTTGTTGAGGTGAGTCCGCATCCGGTGTTGACGGGTGCGGTGGAGGAGGTGGTGGAGGCGGGGGGTGGTGGGGGTGTGGTGGTGGGGACGTTGCGTCGTGGTGAGGGTGGTTGGGGGCGGTTTTTGTTGTCGTTGGGTGAGGTGTTTGTGGCGGGTGTGGGGGTTGATTGGGGTGCGGCGTTGGTGGGTGGTGCTCGGGTGGCGTTGCCGACGTATCCCTTCCAACACGAACACTTCTGGCTGACCACGGTGGAGCGTGCGCGGCCCACCTCCGCCGCCTGGCGTCACCACGTCGTCTGGCAACCCACGGACGTCGACACCGCACCGCCGTCCGCAGGAACCGGCGACGGCACCGCACTGCCCGGAACATGGCTGGTGCTGACGGCCGGCGACCCGTGGGGGACCGCCTGGGCCGAGGCGCTCACCACCCACGGCATCGACGTCATCCACGCCGACGTGCCGGCCGGCACCACCTGCCGGACCGAGCTGGTCGACCTGATCACCTCCGCCGGGAGCGATCTGCGCGGCGTGCTGTCCTTCCTTGCCGCCGCCGACGAACCGCTGCCCGACCACCCCGGCGTGCCCGCCGGGCTGGCCGCCACGGTGGCCCTCGTCCAAGCGATCGAGGACACCGGGAGCGCAGCGCCGTTGTGGCTGCTGACCGACGGGGCGGTACCGGCAGAACCCACCGACCCCGTGACGGGCACCACCGACGCCCTGGTCTGGGGCCTGGGTGCCGTGGCCGCCCTCGAACTGCCGGACCGCTGGGGCGGCCTCGTCGACCTACCCGGATCACCCGGCGACGACCAGGTCACCGCCCGCCTGTGCCGGATCCTGACCCGCCGCGGCCGCGCCGACCGGTTCGCCGTCCGGGCCGGCGGAACGTACGCCCGGCGGATGAGCCCGGCGGCCCGGCACACCACCACCCCAGCCCGCCGACGGTGGAAACCCTCCGGAACGGCGCTCGTGACCGGGGGAACCGGAGCCGTCGGCCGACACGTCGCGCGGTGGCTGGCCCGCAACGGCGTCGAACACCTGCTGCTCCTGAGCCGGCGCGGTCCCGACGCCGAGAACGCCGCCGAACTCACCACGGAGCTGACCGGACTGGGCACCCGCGTCACCATCGTGTCCTGCGACGCCGCCGACCGCGAGGCCCTGACCCGGGTGCTCACCGAGGTACCCGAGCAGTTCCCGCTCACCGCGGTGTTCCACTGCGCCATGGTGCTCGACGACGCCGTGCTGGCCGACATCACCCCGGCCAGCCTCGACGCCGTCCTGCGGCCGAAGATCGACGCGGCGACCAACCTGCACGAGCTGACCCGGGACCTCGACCTCTCGGCGTTCGTCCTGTTCTCCTCCGTCGCCGGTGTCCTCGGCAACGCGGGGCAGGGCGCCTACGCCGCGGCGAACACGTTCCTCGACAGCCTCGCCTACCGCAGACGCCGAGAGGGCCGTACGGCCACCTCCATCGCCTGGGGTGCCTGGGACACCCCGGACGCCCACCGACGCAACCGCAGGCTGGCCGGCCAGGGCCTCGTCGCGATGCGGGCCGAAACCGCCGTCGACGCCCTCCAGGAAACCCTCGACCGGGACGAGACCTTCCTGGTCATCGCCGACATCGACGAGCAACGGCGGACCCCGCGGCAGCCTGCGGAACTCCCCGCGCCCACCGCCCGGCTCGACGGCATGTCCGTCCCCGAACAGACCGGCTACCTGCGGGACCTGGTCGGCGCGGAAGCAGCGTTCGTCCTCGGCCACGGCGACGCGTCCCGCGTCCCGGCGGACCACGCGTTCCGCGACCTCGGCTTCGACTCCCTGATGTCGGTGCAGCTGCGCAACCGGCTCAACCAGGCGACCGGCCTGCGGTTGCCGACCACCGTCGCCTTCGACCACCCGACCCCCGTACGCCTCGTCGAACACCTCCGGGAACTGCTGACCGGCGGCCACCGCACCGAGTCCACCCCGACCGTCGTGGCCGTCGCCGACGACCCGGTGGTGATCGTGGGGATGGCCTGCCGCTACCCCGGCGGTATCCGGTCGGCCGACGACCTGTGGCGGTTCGTCGTCGAGGAACGCGACGCGATCACCGGTTTCCCTACCGACCGCGGCTGGCCGGTGGACCTCTACGACCCCCGACAGGGCGCCCCCGGCCACACCCATGCCCGGGGCGGCGGCTTCCTGCACGACGCGGCCGACTTCGACGCCGAGTTCTTCGGCATCTCACCACGCGAGGCCCTCGCGATGGACCCGCAGCAGCGGCTCCTCCTGGAGGTCTCCTGGGAGGCCCTGGAACACGCCGGCATCGACCCGGCCACCCTGCGCGACAGCGACACCGGGGTCTTCGCCGGCACCAACGGCCAGGACTACGGAATGCTGCAACAGAGCACCGCCGGCGTCGAGGGCTACACCCTCGCCGGACGCGCCTCCAGCGTGGTGTCCGGACGGGTCTCCTACGCGCTGGGCCTGCAGGGGCCCGCCATCACCGTGGACACCGCGTGTTCGTCGTCGCTGGTGGCACTGCACCTGGCCGCGCAGGCGCTGCAGGCCGGGGAGTGCTCCGTCGCCCTCGCCGGCGGCGTCACCGTCATGGCCACGCCGACGACCTTCATCGAGTTCTCCCGGCAGGGCGGCCTGTCCCCCGACGGCCGCTGCCACTCCTACTCCGACTCGGCCGCCGGCACCGCCTGGTCCGAGGGTGTGGGTGTGGTGGTGGTGGAGCGGTTGTCGGATGCGCGTCGTCGGGGTCATCGGGTGTTGGCGGTGGTGCGGGGGAGTGCGGTTAATCAGGATGGTGCGTCGAATGGGTTGACGGCGCCGAGTGGGTTGGCTCAGCAGCGGGTGATTCGTCGGGCGTTGGGTGTGGCGGGTTTGGGTGTGGGTGATGTGGATGTGGTGGAGGGGCATGGGACGGGGACGCGGTTGGGTGATCCGATTGAGGTGCAGGCGTTGGTGGGGACGTATGGGCGGGGTCGGGTGGTGGGGCGGCCGTTGTGGTTGGGGTCGGTGAAGTCGAATGTTGGTCATACGCAGGCGGCTGCTGGTGTGGCGGGTGTGATCAAGATGGTGCAGGCGTTGCGGTTTGGGGTGTTGCCGGCGTCGTTGCATGTGGTGGTGCCGTCGTCGCAGGTGGATTGGTCGGGTGGTGGGGTTGCGGTGTTGGGTGAGGCGCGGGTGTGGCCGGAGGTGGGTCGGGTTCGTCGTGCGGGGGTGTCGTCGTTCGGGATCAGTGGGACGAATGCTCACGTGATCCTTGAGGAGGCGCGGGAGTCGGAGCGGCCAGCCGAGTCGGGGCCGTCAGCCGGGCCGGGGCCATCAGCCGGGCCGGTGTCGCCTGTGCTGTCGGTCGTGCCGTGGGTGATCTCGGCGAAGAGTTCGGATGCCTTGCGGGTCCGGGCGGAGCAGTTGTTGTCGTGTGTGGATCTTGATCCGGTCGATGTCGGGTATTCGTTGGCGACGACTCGGGCGGTGTTCGAGCATCGTGCGGCCATCGTCGCGGGCGACCGTGCCGGGTTCCGCACGGCCCTGCAGACCCTCGCGGACGGCGGTGCGGGCGCCGGACTCTTCCGGGCTGCCGCCGCGCCCGCGCCCCGACTGGCGATGGTCTTCTCCGGCCAGGGCTCCCAACGGCCCGGCATGGGCGCCGACCTGTACCGCCGGTACCCGGCCTTTGCGCAGGCCATGGACGAGGTGCTGGACCGGCTGCCGATCCGCGACGTGCTGTTCGGCCAGGACCAGGACCGACTCGCCGGGACCGGCAACGCCCAACCCGCCCTGTTCGCGTTCCAGGTGGCACTCTTCCGGCTGACCGAGTCCTGGGGAATCGTGCCCGACCACGTGGCCGGGCACTCGATCGGCGAGATCGCCGCCGCCCACGTCGCCGGCGTCCTCTCGCTCGACGACGCGTGCACGCTGGTCGCCGAGCGCGCCCGCCTGATGCAGGCGCTGCCCGGCGGCGGGGCGATGGTGGCGCTGCGGGCAGGCGAGGAGGAGGTCCTGCCCCTGCTGTCCGACGAGGTGTCCATCGCCGCGGTCAACGGCCCCCGTGCGGTGGTGATCGCCGGCACGGAGGAGGCGGTCCTGCGGGTGGCCGCCGGATTCGACCGGTCGACCCGGCTACGGGTGTCCCACGCCTTCCACTCCCACCTCATGCAGCCGGTCCTCGCCGACTTCCAGGACGTCGTCGTCCGGCTGACGTTCAACCGACCCGAGATCGACATCGTCGCCGGCGGCGACGTCACCGAGCCCGGCTACTGGGTCCGCCACGTCCGCGACACGGTGCGCTACGCCGACCGCGTCGCACGCCTGACCGACCTCGGCGTCACGGTGTCCCTGGAGATCGGGCCGGACTCCGTCCTGTCGGCGCTGGGCCCCCGTACCGCGGCCAACATCCCGCTGTGCCGCCGCAACCAGCCCGAGGACGTCACCGTGGTCACCGCGACCGCACGCGCCCACGTGCACGGCGTCGCGGTGCACTGGCCGGCGCTGTTCCCGGGCGCCCGGCGGGTCGACCTGCCGACGTACCCCTTCCGGTCCACCCGGTTCTGGCCCGCCGTCAGCCTCGCGACCGGCGACGTCACCCGCGCCGGCCTCGACGCCGTCGACCATGCCCTGCTCGGTGCGGGGGTGGACCTGCCCGACCGGGGCGGCCGGGTCTTCACCGGCCGGCTGTCCGTCGCCGCCCAACCCTGGCTGGCCGACCATGTCATCCACGGCGTGAACCTCTTCCCGGCCACCGGTTTCGTGGAACTGGTGCGTCGCGCCGCCCGGGCCGTCGACGATCTCGCCCTCGACGAACTGACGCTGCGTACCCCCCTGGTCCTGCCCGCCACCGGCACCGTGCAGATCCAGGTGACCGTCGACGGCCCGGACGCCGCCGACCGGCGTCCGGTCGCCGTCTACGCCCGGACCGGTGACGACGACGGCCCGTGGACGCAGCACGCGGCGGGCCTGCTCTCCCCGGCGGGGCCGCAGACCGCCGGCCCGGCGGGCGAATGGCCCCCACCCGGGGCGGTGCCGATCGACCTCGACGGGCTCTACCCCGGGCTCGCCGACCGGGGCTTCGCCTACGGCGAGACGTTCCGGGGCCTACGGTCGGCCTGGCGCGTCGGCGACGAGGTCCTCGTCGAGGCCCGGACCACCACCGACCCGCAGGGCTACGGAACCCACCCGGCCCTGCTGGACGCCGTCCTGCACGCCTCGGTGTTCCTGCCGGACGGCCACCGGCCCCGGGTGCCGTTCCTCTGGAACGGGCTGCGCTTCCACGCGCCGAGCGGTGCGGTCCTGCGCGCGAGGGTGCGCCCCACCGGCCCGGACACCCTGTCCGTCGACGCCACCGACGAGACCGGCACCCCCGTCCTGACCGTGGAGGCGCTCACCCTGCGCGGCCACCCGGCCGACAGCCGGGTGCGCGACGCGTTGTTCGCGGTCGAATGGCAACCTCCGCACCACCGCGACCCTGCCGTCACCGACGGCCACGACCGGATCGACGTCACCGGTCGGGACGCCGGAGACGTCCTGGAGATCCTCCGGCACCGCCTGGCCGGCACCGCCGACCGGCCGCTGGTGATCGTGACCCACGGCGCGGTCCAGACGACCCCGCAGGACGACCCGGCGCTGCCCGACGCGGCGGCAGTCTGGGGCCTGGTGCGCTGCGCCCAGGTCGAACACCCCGGCAGGTTCATCCTGGCCGACCTGCCCGCCGACGGCACCGGGGAGCTGCCGGCCGACCTCTGCGGGTGGGACGAGCCCCAGATCGCGGTGCGCCCCGTGGGCGTACTGGTGCCCCGGCTGCTGCCCACCACGGCCGACGCCGACCCTCCCGCCGTCGATCCGCAGGCCACCGTCGTGATCACCGGGGGCACCAGCGGCCTCGGCGCGCTGATCGCCCGGCACCTCGTGGCCGAGCACGGCGTCCGCGACCTGCTGCTGCTCAGCCGCAGCGGGCCGGCCGCACCCGAGGCCGCCGGGCTCGTCGCCGACCTGGGCGCCCGGGTGCTCGCCGTCGACGTGTCCGATCGTGCGGCGCTGGGCCGGGCCCTGGACGGTGTCCGGATCGGCGGGGTCGTGCACTGCGCGACGCTGCTCGACGACGCCCCGGTGACGTCGCTGACCCCCGACCGCGTCCGACGCGTCATGTCCACCAAGGTCACCTCCGCCGGGTGGCTGGACGAGTTGACCCGCGACCAGGATCTGTCGTTCTTCGTGGTGTTCTCCTCGCTCGCGGGGACCCTGGGCAACGCCGGACAGGCCGCCTACGCGGCCGCCAACGCGGCACTGGACGCGCTGGTGACCCGCCGGTGGGCCCGAGGGCTGCCAGCCCGGTCGATCGTCTGGGGCCTGTGGGACACACCCTCGACCCTGACCGGCGGCATGGCGGCGGCGGACCGCGCCCGCGCGACCCGCGCCGGGGTCACCCCCCTGTCGGTCGGGGACGGCCTGCTGCTGTTCGACGCCGCGCTGCGCTGCGCCCGGCCCGTCGTGGTGGCGGCCCGGCTGCACCCCACAGCCGGGGAGGCGACCGCACCGGTGCTGCGGAGCCTGCTGCCGCGACCCCCACGGCAGGAGCCCCGCCGCGACGACATCCGCGACCGGCTCGCGGGACGCCCGCCGCAGGACCGCAGGCGGATGCTCGTGGACCTCGTGCGCGGCCACGCGGCAGCGGTGCTGGGACACCCCACGACCGCGACGATCGGCCCCCACCGGGCCTTCACCGACCTCGGGTTCGACTCGCTCATGGCGGTCGAGTTCCGCAACCGCCTCGACGACGCCACCGGCCTGCGCCTGCCCGCCACCACGGTCTTCGAACACGCCAACGTGGACGAGTTGGCCGGGCACCTGGACACGGTGCTGTTCCCCGCGGCCGAACCGGCCGCCGGCACCGCCGACGACGAGCAGATCCGGCAGTTGCTGCACGCCATCCCGATGAGTGAGCTGCGCGGATCGGGCCTGTTGGACCGGCTGCTCGCGTTGGCCTCCGGCGATCCGGCCCGGACGGGTGCGCTGGAGGCGATCGACGACCTGGACACCGACAGCCTCATCGCGATGGCACTCGGCGGTGCCCACCCGGGCGACCCAGACGAGGAGGTCCCGTCCCGATGAGCGACGAGAAGCTGGTCCAGGCGCTCCGCGCCGCTGTCAAGGAGAACGAACGGCTGCGCCTGCGCAACTCCGGACTGGCCGACTCGCTGCGGGAGCCGATCGCCATCGTGGGCATGGCGTGCCGGTACCCGGGCGGGGTGGGGTCGCCGGAGGAACTGTGGCAGTTCGTCGTCGAGGACGGCGACGGCATCACACCGCTGCCCACCGACCGGGGCTGGGCCGAGGACCTCTACCACCCCGAGCCGGGAACGCCCGGGCACACCTACACCCGTGGTAGCGGGTTCCTGCACGACGCCGGGGTCTTCGACGCCGACTTCTTCGGCATCCCACCGCGCGAGGCCCTGGACATGGACCCCCAGCAGCGGCTGCTGCTGGAGGTGTCGTGGTCGGCGATCGAACAGGCCGGGATCGACCCGACCACGCTACGGGGCAGCGACACCGGCGTGTTCGTCGGCGCCATGTACCACGACTACCTCGGCAGCACCGGGACCGGCGCGATGATCTCCGGCCGGATCTCGTACACGCTGGGTCTGGAAGGTCCCGCGATGACCCTGGACACCGCCTGCTCGGCGTCGCTGGTGGCGTTGCACGTGGCCACCGGGGCGCTACGGGCCAGGGAGTGCGGGCTGGCGCTGGTGGGTGGGGTCGCCGTCATGGCGACCCCGGAGGCGGTCATCGAGTTCGGTCGTCGCCGGGGACTGTCGAAGGACGGCCGGTGCCGGTCCTTCGCCGAGGCCGCCGACGGCACCGGGTTCGCCGAGGGCGTCGGCGTCCTGGTGGTGGAACGACTGTCGGACGCCCGACGCAACGGGCACACCGTGCTGGCGGTCGTGCGCGGTAGCGCGGTCAACCAGGACGGCGCGTCCAACGGCTTCACCGCTCCCAGCGTCAAGGCCCAGCAGCGGGTGATCCGCCGGGCACTCGCCGCCGCCGGCCTGGCCGCGGACGACGTCGACGTGGTCGAGGGGCACGGTACCGGCACCACCCTCGGCGACCCGATCGAGGCGCAGGCCCTGCTCACCACCTACGGACGTGACCGGCCCCCGGAACGCCCGCTGTGGCTGGGCTCGGTCAAGTCGAACATCGGCCACACCCAGGCCGCCGCCGGGGTCGCCGGCATCATCAAAATGATCTTCGCGATGCGGCACGGCCGACTGCCCCGCACCCTGCACGTCGACGAGCCGAGCCGCCAGGTGGACTGGTCCGGCGGCGGCGTACGCCTGCTCCTCGAACCCCGCGACTGGCCCCGCGGACAACGACCACGGCGGGCCGGGATCTCCGGATTCGGCGTCAGCGGAACCAACGCGCACGTCATCATCGAGGAACCACCGGCCGAGCCTGCCCCGCCGGCAGCCGGACCCCACACCGCCGTGACGACACCCCCCGGCCTGGTCTGGCCGGTGTCCGGACACACGCCCGAAGCCCTGCGGACGCAGGCCGGGCGCCTACTGGCCCACCTGGACCGCCAGCCGGAACCGGACCCCGCCGACGTGGCCCGCACGTTGACCACCCGCCCGGCGTTCCCGCACCGCGCGGTGGTCACCGGATCGGACCTGACCGACCTGCGACGGGGCCTCACCGCGGTGGCCGCCGGAACCGACGACCCCACCGTGTTCACCGGCGAGGCGCGCCCGGCCGGGCTGACGGCGTTCGCGTTCACCGGGCAGGGCGCCCAGCGACCGGGCATGGGCCGCGAACTCGCCCGGGCGTTCCCGGCGTTCGCTGCGGCGTTCGCCGCGGTCACCGCCGAACTGGACCGGCACCTGCCGCGACCGCTGCGCGAGGTCGTCTGGGGCGACACCCCGGAACTGGTCGAGCAGACCCAGTACGCCCAGACCGGACTGTTCGCCGTCGAAGTGGCGCTCACCGAACTGATGCGGACCTTCGGCATCCGACCGGACCTGGTGCTCGGCCACTCGGTCGGCGAACTCGTCGCCGCACACGTGGCCGGGGTGCTGTCCCTCCCCGACGCGGCCCGCCTGGTCGCCGCCCGCGCCCGGCTGATGCAGGCACTCCCATCCGGCGGCGCGATGGTGTCGGTACGCGCCGACGAGGCGGCCGTGGCACCGTACCTGTCCGCACAGGTGGCCCTCGCCGCGGTGAACGGACCCACCGCCGTCGTGCTCTCCGGAGCGGAACAGCCGGTCCTCGCGGCCGCTGCCGACCTGTCCGCCCGGGGCGTCCGGACCACGCGGCTCGCCGTCAGCCACGCCTTCCACTCCCCGCTGATCGAGGGCATGCTCGACGACTTCCGTGCGGTCCTGGCGACGGTGGAGCTACGGCCGCCCGTCCTGCCGCTGCTGTCCGGCGTGACCGGGAAACCCGCCACGGCGGCGCAACTGTGCACTCCGGAACACTGGGTGGCCAACGTCCGGGACACCGTCCGGTTCGCCGACTGCGTCGACGCCCTCGCCGGGCACGACGTCACCTCCTGCGTGGAGATCGGCCCGGACGCCGTACTGGCCGGACTGGCCACCGCGCCGGTGCCGTGGGTGCCGACGCAGCGCCGCCGGCTGGCCGAACCGGCCGCGCTCCTGGCCGCGCTGGCCCGGTCGCACGCCGACGGCCGGACCGTCGACTGGACCGCGTGGCTCGGCGATACCGGGCGGCGGATCGACCTGCCGACCTACGCCTTCCAGCACAAACGGTACTGGGCCGGCGGCATCAGCCTGGGGCGCGACACCGGACGCGGCCCGTCCGCCCTCGACCACGACATCCTCCGGGAGGTGGTGGAATCCCCCGACACCGACCGGCTGGTGGTGACCGGCCGGGTGTCCCGGCACGCCCAGCCGTGGCTGGCCGACCACGCGTACGGGGCGACGGTGCTCCTGCCCGGCGCGGCGTTCGTCGACCTCGCCCTCACCGTCGGCCACCTGGTCGGCTGCCCCGTCGTCGACGACCTGACCGTCGCCACGCCGATGGCGGTGCCCGACCAGGGTGAGATCCCGGTGCAGGTCGTGCTGGAAGCGGGCGACGCCACCGGTCGGCGGACCGTGCAGGTGTACTCCCGAGCACCGGACCAACCCGGTTGGACCTGCCACGCCACCGGGACCCTGTCGGACCGGCAGCCGCCCCTGCCCCTGGCCGAACCGACCTGGCCCCCGGCGCAGGCCACGCCCGTGGACACCGACGGCACCTACGACAGGCTCGCCGACCAGGGCTTCGCATACGGCCCGGCGTTCCAGGGCTTGCGTGCCGCGTGGCGGCGCGACGACGTCGTCGACGCCGAGGTGACGATGGAGGAGGCCGGACGCCACCTGGTGCACCCGGCCCTGCTGGACGCGTCCCTGCACGCGGCCACGCTGCTCGTCGCCGCCGGCCTGCCCTTCGCCTGGACCGGCGTCGCGGTTTTCGCCCCCGGCACCACGGCGGTGCGGGTGCGGCTGCGTCGCACCGGCGCGGACACCGTCGCGGTCGCCGCGTTCGACCAGGCCGGCAGCCCCGTGTACGCGGTGGACTCCCTGACGCTGCGGCCGGTGACCACGCAACAGGTGGCGGCCGACACCGTGCTGCGGCGAGCGATGTTCCACGTACGGTGGCAGCCGACGCCGGCCGGACCGGAGCCCGCCGGGATCACCTTCGACGTCCGGCGGGGCGGCGGGGCGAACCCGTGCGACGCGGTCACCGAGGCCCTGCGGCAGATACAGGAATGGCTCGCCGGACACCACGACGACCACGAACGGCTCATGATCCAGACGGCCGGTGCGGTCGCGGTGACTGCCGACGACGCCGTGTCCGACCTGGGCGGCGCGGGAGTGTGGGGACTGGTGCGCTCCGCCCAGTCGGAACACCCCGACCGCCTCGTCCTCGTCGACACCGACGGCACCCACGACGAGCGGACCCTGAGCGCCCTGGCCGCCGCGGGGGAGAGCCAGATCGCGGTCCGCGACGGCCGGACGCTGGTGCCCCGGTTGGCGCGGACCCCGGTGCCCGCCGCGACGGACGACGAACCGCTGGTGCCACCGGACGAAACGGTCGTCATCACCGGCGGCACCGGCGCGCTCGGCCGGCTGGTCGCCCGCCACCTCGTCGTCGACCGTGGCGTGCGGAACCTGCTGGTGCTCAGCCGCAGCGGGCCGGAGTCGCCCGCCGCCACGGAACTCGTCGAGCACCTCGGGGCACACGTCGTCGCGGTCGACGCCGCCGACCGCGACGCGCTGGCGCGGGTGCTCGCCGGGGTCCGGATCGGCGGGGTCGTCCACGCGGCGGGCGTGCTCGACGACGGCGTGGTCGAGTCGATGACGCCGCAGCGGGTCGCCGGCGTGCTCCGGGCGAAGGTCGACGCCGCCATCGCCCTGCACGACCTGACCAGGGACCGGCCACCGGCCTTCTTCACGATGTTCTCCTCCGCCGCCGGGATCCTCGGCAGCCCCGGCCAGAGCGCGTACGCGGCGGCGAACGCCACCCTCGACGGCCTCGCCGCGCACCGCCGGTCGCTGGGGCTTCCCGCCCAGTCACTGGCCTGGGGGCTGTGGGCGCAGAGCGACGGGATGGCGTCCGCGATGGACGCGACCGGCCGCGCCCGGGTGGACCGGGCCGGCGTCGCGCCACTGTCCGCCGCCGAGGGACTCGCCCTGTTCGACGCCGCACTGCGGACCGACATGTCCCTGCTCGTGCCCGCGCGTCTCGACACGGCCGCGAACGACAACCCGTCGACCATGATGCGTGGCCTGCGCCCCGCGCCGGCACACCGCAGCACCGAACAGCGCAACGTGCTGCACCGGCTGGTCGGGTTGTCCCCCGGTGAGCAGCACCGGGTGCTGGTGGACGTGGTACGCGGACACGCAGCGGCCGTCCTGGGTCACCCGGGCCCGGACGCCGTCGGTGCCGGACGGGCCTTCACCGACCTCGGGTTCGACTCGCTGATGGCCGTGGAACTGCGTAACCGGCTGCAGTCCGCGACCGGCCTGCGACTGTTGCCCACCCTGGTCTTCGACCACCCGAACCCCGAGGAGTTGGCGGCCCATCTGCGCGCGGCGGCCGTGCCGGCGCAGGAGGCCGCGCCGGTGCCCCTCCTGGAGACGCTGGCCCGACTGGAGGCGCAGCTCGCGTCCCTGGACCCGGACGACGGCATCCGACCACAGGTCACGGACCGGCTCGGTCGCCTGCTGTCCGACCTCGACGACCGGTCGACGCCGTCCGGAATCGACCTGACCGGCGCGTCGCGGCAGGAGGTCCTCAATCTGATCGACAGCAGGTTCGGCGTCTAGCAGCCCTCTCCGCGTCCAGCAGACCCTGCAGGAAGGCCAGGCACACCACATGGCGAAGTCAGCGCCGGTATCGACCGACGTCGGTCACATGTACGACGTCATGACCGAACTGTTCACCACGCTGCTCGACGGCAACATCCACGTCGGCTACTGGCACGACGACGGGGACCGGACCTCCGTCGCCGAGGCCGCCACCCGCCTCACCGACATGGTGATCGAACGCGTCTGCGCCGGCCCCGGCCGCCAGGTGCTGGACGTCGGCTGCGGAGCCGGTACCGCCTCGCTGCGCCTCGCCACGACACGGGACGAGACGGTGGTGACGGGAATCTCCGTCAGCCACGGCCAGATCGACACCGCCAGGGCCCGCGCGCGGGAACTCGGCGTAGCCCACCGCGTCCACTTCCGTTACGCTGACGCCATGAACATGCCGTTTGGACCCGGTATGTTCGACGGGGCCTTCGCCATCGAATCCCTCATCCACATGCCGGACCAGGACCGCGCGCTCCAGGAGATCGGCACCGTGTTGCGCCCGGGCGCACGCCTGGTCATCGCCGACATCATCGACAGACACCCGGCGAACGGCGCGGAGAAGGAGATCATCGACAATTTCTGTGCCGTCACACAGTGCCGCATCATCGCCGCGCTGCCCGACAGACTGGACCGGGCGGGCTTCGAGGTGCTGGAGTGCGACGACATCAGCGCCCACGTGATGCGGGCGTTCGCGGTGCTGTCCGACCGCATGCGTGAGGTCCGGGCCGACTTCGTCGGCAGGATCGCACCCGCGCACTTCGACCAGCTGGTCGAACTGTTCCGACGCTTCAGCGCCGTCACCGCGGCCGGCTACGTCCTGGCGGTGGCCCAGCGCCGATGACCGTGCGGGGAAAGGGTCCATCCCATCGATCGGTGGGGAGTCACCAGGTGCTTTCCCGGTACCAGCTCGCCCTGCTCGCCGACCCGGCGCCCGACGACGGGCGGCACCGGGCACCGCCCCACGGCCGGCCCGAACTGATCGGCAGATCAGCCGAGAGGGAACTGCTCGACTCCCTGCTGCGTGGCCGGGTACGCCTCCCGGCCCTGCTGTTCAGCGGCGGGATCGGCGTCGGCAAGACGGCACTGCTGCGCGCCGCCGACGAACAGGCCCGCCGGGCCGGCCGCCGCGTCGTGTGGGTCACCGGCACACCCGTCGAGGCCGACCTTCCCTATTCGGGCCTGCACCAGCTGCTCTACGCCCTGCGTACGGAACTCGACCGCCTGCCCGCCCACCAGCGGGTCACCCTGTCGCGCATCCTCGGGCACGCCGACGGCCCCGTCCCCGACCGCCTGGCGACCTGCGCGGCCACCCTGTCCCTGGTCACCGAGCTGGCCGACGACGGTGGCCTGGTGGTGCTGGTCGACGACGCCCAGTGGATCGACCGGGAGAGCACCGAACTGCTCGCCTTCGTCGCCCGCCGGACCTGTGACCTGGCCGACCTGGTGCTGGTCGCCGCCGCCCACCAACCCGGACCACCGCTCGCCGTCGGACCACACGTCCGTCAGCTCGCGCCGCTGTCGGACCACGACGCCGGCCTGCTGATCGACGCCCGGCACCCCACCCTGCACAGCCGCGTCCGACGTGTCATCCTCGACCACGCCCAGGGCAACCCGCTGGCACTGATCGAGCTACCCAGGGCGCTCAGCCAGGAACAGCGGTGCGCGAGCATGCCGCTGCCGGTCCACCTGCCGGTGACCCCGAGGATCAGCGGGCAGTTCGGGGCACGCATCCGCGACCTGCCCGAGCCGGCCCGGCAGCTCCTGCTGGTCGCCGCCCTCGACGGGAGAGCCCGACTGGCGACGCTCACCGAAGCGACCGACGAGGCCGACGTGACCGCCCAGCTCGGCCCCGCCGAACGGCACCACCTCGTCACGGTGGGCACCGACCGGTTGCTCTTCACCCACCCACTGGTCCGGCTGACCACCATCGACCTGGCCACCCGGGCCGAGCTGCACACCGCCCACCGCCACCTGGCCCGGGTGACCACCGCCGACCGGGACGTCCGGGCCACGCACCTGGCGGCCGCGGCACTGGGCCCGGACGACTCCCTGGCCGAGGCCCTGGCGACGGCCGGGGACCGCGCCGCCGACCGGGGCGTCCTCACCACGGCCACCGAGATGTTCGCCCGTGCCGCCGAACTGAGCACCGCTGCGGCCGACCGCGCCGAACGGCTGGGCATCGCGGCCCAACTGGCCTGCCGCGCCGGCTGGCTCCGGTGGGCGGGACGCCTCAATCCGCCCCCGGGAGAGTTCGGCGTCACCACCCACACCGCTGCCGTCAGCGCGTACCTGCTCTCACTCGACGAGGGCGACGTGGACATGGCGCACCGTCGCCTCCTGCGGGTCTTCGACGACCCCACCACCAGCATGCCGATGCGTCGGATGGCACTGGAGATGCTGTTCCACGTGTGCGTCCTCGCCGACCGGCCGGACCACTGGACTGCCCTGGACACCGTCCTCGCCCGCCCCGACTGCGAGTCGGCGGACATCGTCCTGCGCTGCCGCGCGATCCTCTCCGGCCGGGACGGCGACGCCGACACGATGCGTGAGCGGTTCCTGGAACTGCTCGACCGCTGGCCGACGACACCGGCGGAACTCACCGCCCTGTCCACGGCGTCCCTCTCCGCCACCGCCGCCGCACTCGACGCGGTCACCGAGTTGCTGCCGGTGCTGCGTGGCCTGCCGGACGCCTCGGCCGACAGCCGGGGAGCACCGACGGCGAGGTTCGGCCTGCACATGGAGATCCTGGACCGCTACCAGTCGGGACGCTGGGACGAGGCGGAGACCCTCCTGCGGGAGAGCGCCACCGTCGCGGGCGTCAGCGGCCTGCGGACCCTGGAGGGCATCGCCCGCTGCCAGCGGGCGCTGCTGGCCGCCGTACGCGGTGAGACCGAACAGGCCCTGGAGCTGACCGACGAGGTGCTGCGCTGGGCCACCCCGCGTGGGATCGGGCTGGCGGTCATCCTGGCCCACCAGGCCCGGGCGCTGGTGGCCCTGGGCACCGGTGACCACGAACACGCCTACACGACCCTGTCCACCATCGCCCCCGCCGGGGCGGTGACCCGCCTGCCGGTCAGCGCCCGGCGCATCGTGTTCGACCTGGCCGACGCCGCCGTGCACACCGGGCACGGACCGCAGGCGGCCGCCTATCTGCAGGCGCTGCGCGACGGGGGATTCGACCGCCTCTCCCCGCGGATGACCATGCTGACCCACGGGGCCGCCGCCCTGCTCGCCCGGGACAGCCACACCGACGAGGCCTTCCGGCAGGCGCTGACCGCGCCGGGACACGAACGCTGGCCGCTGGAGCACGCCCGGATCCGTCTCGCCTACGGTGAGCGGCTGCGCCGCGCCAAAGAGATCGGCCCGGCCCGGGTGGAACTGGGCGCGGCACTGGAGGTCCTGGAGCGGCTCGGCGCCAAGCCGTGGGCGGCGCGGGCCCGCAACGAGCTACGGGCCGCCGGGCTGGCGGTCACCCGGCCCGCCGAAGGGCCGGCCGGGCTCACCGCGCAGGAGGAGTCCGTCGCCAGGCTCGCGGCCCAGGGCCTGACGAACAAGCAGATCGCCGTCCGGCTGCGCCTGTCGGACCGCACCGTCAGCGGACACCTCTACAAGGTCTACCCCAAGCTCGGGGTCACCTCACGGACCGGGCTACGTGACGCACTGGAGATACGAGCCGGAGGGGATACGGATGGCACAGCAGACTGAGTTCACCGAGGCACTGCTCGACTACGTCCGGCAGGTCTCGCTGCGCGACGACGAGATCCTCGCCGACCTGCGGCGGGAGACCGCCGCCCTGCCGATGGGCCGGGCGATGCAGATCATGCCGGAGGAGGGCCAACTGCTGGCCCTGCTCGTCAGACTGACCGCGGCGTCGCTCGCGGTGGTCGAGGTCGGGACCTTCACCGGCTACAGCACACTGTGCATGGCCAGGGCTCTCCCACCCGGCGGCCGGCTGGTCACGGTGGACATCTCCGAGCGGTGGCCGATGATCGCCGCACCGTACTGGGAACGCGCCGGGGTGGCCGACCGCATCGACGTACGCATCGGTGCCGCAGGGGAGGTCCTGGCCGACCTGGAGCGCGAACTCGGACCGGGCGCGGTGGACCTGGTGTTCATCGACGCCGACAAGGCGGGCTATCCGGGCTACTACGAGGCCGCGCTGCGACTGGTCCGCCGGGGCGGGCTGGTCGTCCTCGACAACACGGTGTTCTTCGGCCGGGTGCTCGACGAGGAACACCAGGACCGGGACACCGCCACCATCCGGGAGTTGAACGTCTCGCTGCTCGCCGACGACCGGGTCGACCTGGCGATGCTGTCCTTCGCCGACGGTCTCACCCTGGCGGTGAAGCGCTGAACCGACCCGACCCGCCCGCCGCGCCCTGACAGGCGGCCCACGCCCGGCCGCCGAGACGGCACCTGCCTCCTAGGACCCTTTGGAGGGTGTGCCCCGGTCGCCCGCACCGCAGGAGTAGGGCCCGGCCGCCGGGCACCGACCCGGCCCGGCGCCCGGCGGCCGTGCCCGTCAGCTCCGGTCGCCGGTCCAGGCCGCTTCGAGGATCGCGGTCAGGCTGGCGGTGTCGGTGGGCCCCGGATGGTTCTGGATCAGGCGGGTGACGCCGGAGGCCATCTCCGCGAAGCGGGGAAGGTCGGCGCGGGCCACCCCGATGTCCGCCAGGGTGGCCGGGATGCCGATGTCGGCGAGGAGCCCGTGGAGCCAGCCGAGGAACACCTCGGCGGCCTCGGCCGGCGCGGCGTCGGTCACGTCGAGCCCGCACACCCCGGCGAGGGTCGCCAACCGGTCGCCGACGGCGTCGCGGGCCGCGTCCAACGCGTACGGCAGCAGCAGCCCGACGCCCAGACCGTGCGGCGTGTGCGTGGCCGCGCCGATGGGGTACTGGAGAGCGTGCGGGGCCGCGTTGCCCGCGTGGGAGAAGGCGAGCCCGGCGAGCACCGACCCGTAGGACATGTCCGCCCGCGCCTCGGTGTCGCCGCCGTCCCGCACGGCCCGACGCAGGCTCCGGGCGATCCGCTCCGCAGCCAGGAGCGCATAGTGGTCGGTGACCTGGTTGCGGCCGAGGAACACCTGCTCCACCGGGTCGCGCGGCCCGTGGGGCCGGGGTCGCGCGGTGTAGCTCTCCACCGCGTGACAGAACGCGTCGATGCCGGAGTGGGCGGTGACGGTCGCCGGGCAGGTGTAGGTGAGTTCGGGGTCGACGATCGCGAAGTCCGGCACGATGTGGACGCTGGACACCCCCACCTTCAGCTCCCGGTCCGGATCGGTCAGCACCGAGACGGGGGTCAGTTCGGAGCCGGTGCCCGACGTCGTCGGGACCGCGACGAGCGGAATCGTCGGCCCCGGCACCCGCGCCTCGCCGTAGAAGTCGCGCGGTGTGCCCCCGTGGCACCGGATGACGCCGACGATCTTGGCGAGGTCGATCACCGTGCCGCCCCCGACGGCGAGGATCACGTCGGCGTCCACCGCGGCGGCGGCCGCGACGGCCCGGTCGACGTCGGCGAGGGGCACGTCGGGATTCGCGTCGGAGAACACCTCGACGACCTCGACCTTCTCCCGTACGGCGGCCACGATCGCGGCCACCCCCGGCTGCCCCAGCAGGGTCCGGTCGGTCACGACGAGGACCCGTGAGCCGTTCTCGGCCACCACCCGGGGGATGTTCTGCGCGACCCCTTCGCCGACGATCAGCTGGCGTGGTCCACGGACTGTCTCAAGCATGGCGGTGCCTCTCCGGAACGGCGGCGATGTGCTGGTCGGACGTCAGCGGCGGGACGGTCACGGCAGGTCGATCGCCGCGTAGGTGACGTCGAGGTACTCGAGGATGCCCTCGTGTGACCCCTCCTTGCCGATGCCGGACTGCTTCACGCCCCCGAACGGGGCCGACGGGTCCGAGATCAGGCCCCGGTTGACGCCGATCATCCCGGTCTGCAGACCCTCGGCGAACCGCAGCGCCCGCTGCAGGTCACGGGTGAAGACGTAGCCGACCAGGCCGTGCTCGGTGTCGTTGGCCTTCGCCATCACCTCGTCGTCGGACGTGAACCCGATGATCGGCGCCACCGGGCCGAAGATCTCCTCCCGCAGCATCCGCGCGTCGTCGGGCACGTCGACCAGGACCGTCGGCGGGTAGAAGTGACCCGGCCCGTCCGGGCGCACCCCGCCCACCAGGACCCGGGCGCCCCGACCGACCGCGTCGGCGACGAGGTCGTCGAGCTTGGCGACCGAGGGCTCGTCGATCAACGCCCCGACGTCCACGCCGTCGTCGAGGCCGCGGCCCACCACCAGCGCGCCCATCCGCTCGGCGAACCGCTTCGTGAACTCCTCGCGTACCGGCTCCTCGACGTAGATCCGGTTGGCCGCGATGCAGGACTCCCCGATGTTGCGCATCTTGGCCACCAGCGCACCGTGCAGCGCGACGTCCAGGTCGGCGTCGGCGCACACGATCAGGGCCGCGTTGCCGCCCAGCTCCATCGAGGTACGCAGCACGTTGTCCGCCGCCTGGCGCAGCAGCACCCGTCCGACCTCGGTCGACCCGGTGAACGACACCTTGCGGGTCCGGGTGTCGGCCAGCAGCGCCGAGACCACCTCACCGGAACGTCTGGTGGTCACCACGTTGACCACACCCGCGGGGACGCCTACCTCCTCCATGATGCGGGCCAGCAACAGCATGGTCAGCGGCGTCTGGGCCGCCGGTTTGGTGACCGTCGTGCAGCCCGCGGCCAACGCCGGGGCGATCTTGCGGGCGCCCATGGCCAACGGGAAATTCCAGGGCGTCACGAACACGCACGGTCCGACCGGCTTCGGCACGGTGAGGATGCGGTACCCCCCGGCGGGAGCGGTGCTGTAGCGCCCCTCGACCCGTACCGCCTCCTCGGCGAACCACCTGAAGAACTCGGCGCCGTAGGCCACCTCCGCCCGGGCCTCGGCCAGCGGTTTGCCCATTTCGAGGGTGATCAGCCGGGCGACCTCCTCGGACCGGTCGGTCAGGGCCCGGTACGTCGCGGTCAACAGCTCCGACCGTTGCCGTGGCGGGGTCGCCGCCCACGACGCCGCCGCCCCGCTCGCCGCCTCCAGCGCGGCCAGCCCGTCGTCGACGCCGGCGTCGGCCACCTCGGCGACGGTCGTGCCGGTGGCGGGGTCCTCGACGGCGAAGGTGGCGCCGCTCGCGGCGTCCCGCCAGGAGTCGCCGATCCGCAGCCGCCGGTGCTCGGGGGCCAGGACGTCCATCGGGTCACTCATTGCGTCGCCTCCTGTGCTCTTCGTGGTGATGTCCGGCGTGCCGCGACGGGACGGGTCACCGGCCCGTAACCGCAGGCCGGCGCGCCGCCGCCCCGGCTACCGCCCAGCCGCCGACAGCGACAGCCCGGTGCCCGCGTCGAACAGGTGTGCCCGGTCCAGGTCGACCGCCACCCGCAGCCGCTCGCCCGGCGTACCGGTGACGGTGGGTCGGGCCTTGACCTTCAGGATCTCCGTGCCCACCCGCACGTCGACCACCGTCCGGTCACCGAGGGGTTCGAGCCCGTAGAGCTCACCGGGCAACGACGCGTCCCCGCGCCGCTCCACGGACAGGTCCTCCGCACGCAGGCCCAGCATCAGCGCCTGACCGTCCTTGGCGGTGGCCCAGCGGGGCCGGGGCAGCGTCCAGCCTGCCGCGCCGACCAGTTGGTCCCCCTCGGCGTGGCAGGCGAGCAGGCTGATCGGCGGGCTGCCGACGAAGCCTGCGACCCACTGGTTGGCCGGCCGCTCGTACACCTCGGTCGGGGTGCCGACCTGTTGCACCGTGCCCTCCCTGAGGACCGCGACCTGGTCGGCCATGGACAGCGCCTCGACCTGGTCGTTGGTCACGTAGACGAACGTCGCCCCGAGGCTGCGGTGGATGCGGGTCAGCTCGGTGCGCATCTCGACCCGGAGCTTGAGGTCGAGGTTCGTCAACGGCTCGTCCATGAGGAACGCGCGGGGGCTGCGGACCAGCGCCCGGGCCAGCGCGACCCGCTGCATCTCTCCACCCGACAACTGCGCGGGACGACGGTGCAGCAGCCGTTCGATGTGCAGCAGGCCCGACATCCGCTCGACGGCCGCGGCGATCTCACCCGCCGAGCGGCGACGCGCCCGCAGCGGCGAGGCGATGTTCTCGTACGCGGTGTGCCGGGGGTAGAGGGCGTAGTTCTGGAACACCATGGCCAGGTCGCGGACGGCCGGGGCGTCGGCGGTCGCGTCCCGGCCGTCCAGGTGCACCGACCCGGCGTCGAGCTTGTCCAGGCCGGCGATCGCCCGCAGGGTCGTCGTCTTGCCCGCACCGGACGGCCCGAGCACGACGAAGAACGCGCCGTCCGGCACGTCCAGCGTCACCCCGTCCAGGGCGCGGACCTTGCCGAAGGACTTGCACAGCCCCTTGACCGCAACGGTTCCCATCAGGCCACCAGCTCTTCCGTGCGCACGTCGTAGACCGCCGGGGTCCCGCCGGTGTACCGCAGCCCGACCTTCGCGTCGGCGGCGAACCGTACGGTCGGTGGCATCCGGACCCGGACGTCGCGTCCGCCGCTGTGGTCGACCACGTAGATGATCTCGTCGCCGAGCCACTCGGCCGACACCACGCGGGCCGGCACCGACCGGTCCGCTCCCGGCGCGGTGACCTCCAGCGCCTCCGGCCGCACGCCCGCCACCAGGGGACGGTCGCGGGGCAGGCCCGGCGGTGGCGTGAGGACCAGTCCGCCCTGACCGCGCAGCTTCCCGTCGGCCACCTCCACGTCGATGAGGTTCATCGGCGGGGAGCCGATGAACGCCGCGCAGAACAGGCTCGCCGGACGGTCGTACACCTCAAGCGGGGTCCCGATCTGCTCGACGCGGCCCTTGTTGAGGATGGCGATGCGGTGACCGAGCGACATCGCCTCGACCTGGTCGTGGGTGACGTAGACCATCGTCGCCCCCAGTTCCCCCTGCAGGTGTTTGATCTCGGTGCGCATGTCCGCCCGCAGTTCCGCGTCCAGGTTGGTGAGGGGTTCGTCCATCAGGAAGGCGCGTGGCCGGCGCACCAGGGCGCGGGCGAGCGCGACCCGCTGCTGCTCCCCGCCGGAGAGCTGACGGGGCCGCCGGTCCAGCAGCGGACCGAGCCGCATCAGCCGGGCCGCCTCCTCGACCCGCTCCCGCACCTCGTGCTTGGGCAGTCCCTCGGCCCGCAGCGGGAACGCCAGGTTGTCGCGGGTCTTCAGGTGCGGGTACAGCGCGTAGAACTGGAACACCATGGCGATGTCGCGTTCGGCCGGCGGCAGGTCGTTGACCAGCGTGTCGCCGATGTGGATGTCGCCGCTGGTCTGCCGCTCCAGGCCGGCGATCGCCCGCAACGTGGTCGTCTTGCCGCACCCCGACGGGCCGAGCATCACGAACAGTTCGCCGTCGCCGATGGACAGGTCGACGTGCTCGACGGCGACCGTGCCGTCCGGGTAGCGCTTGTGCAGGGCGCTCACCTCGATGCCCGCCATCAGCGTCGCACCGCCCCGAGGGTCACACCGGCGACGAGGTGCCGGCGTACCAGGTAGGCGAAGACGAGCACCGGCAGGGCGAAGACCACCGAGGCGGCGGCCACCAGACCCCAGTCCACGGTGGTGCCGCCGATCAGGCCGGCGATCGCCGGTGGGGCCGTACGGACCTCGTCGCTGGAGGTGAGGAAGATGGCGAACACGAACTCGTTCCACGAGAAGATGAGCGCGAACACCGCCGTCGCGGCGATGCCGGGCACGAGCAGGGGGAGGGTGAACTTCCAGAACGCCTGCAGGCGGCTGTAGCCGTCGAGCATGGCGGCGTCCTCGTACTCGGCGGGCACCTCGTCGACGAACCCCTTCATCATCCAGATCGTGAACGGGACGTTGAACGCGGCGTAGATGAGGATCAGGCCGAGCTTGGTGTCGATGAGTCCGGCCTGGCGGTACATGAGGAAGATCGGCACCACGACCACCACGGGCGGCATGAACCGGGTGGACAGGATGAAGAACAGCTGGTCCTTCTTGGCCTTCAGGGTGAAGCGGGAGTACGCCCAGGCCGCCGGCACCCCCAGCACGGTGGCCAGCACCGTGGACACCCCGGCGACGACCACCGAGTTGAGGAACGCCACGGACAGGGCCGAGCGGCCGCCGTCGGCGCCGACGAAGACGTCCCTGAAGTGGTCGAGGGTGACCGTGAAGCCGAAGAACTCGGCCGGCACGGCATAGACGTCCCGGTTCTCCTTGATGGACGTCTCGATCATCCACAGCACCGGGAAGAGCATCACGACGGCCAGCGCGGTCAGCAGCACGACCTCCAGCACCGACCGGCCGCGGCCCCGGCGGCGCACGCGGCGTGCGGGGGACGGGCGGTCCGGGGTCGGGCCTGCGGACACGGCCTCGTCGACGGAGACGGCCATCAGCCCTCCTTGAGTTTGTTCAGGTAGCGCAGGTAGAGCTGCGTGAGGACGATGACGACGAGGACCATGAGGATTCCGTACGCCGAGGCGGTGCCGGTGTTGAAGCCCAGGAACGCCACCTTGTAGACGTGGAACGACAGCGTCTCGGTGGAGACCCCGGGACCTCCGTTGGTGAGGATGTAGACGAGGTCGAACAGCCGGAACGCCTCGATGGCCCGGAACAGCACGGCGATGAGCAGCAGCGGCCACACCAGCGGAAGGGTGATGGTGCGGAACCGGAACCACTCGGACGCCCGGTCGATCGAGGCGGCCTCGTACAGGTACTTGGGCACGGCGGTGAGGCCGGCGAGGGCGATGAGCATGATGAACGGCGTCCACTGCCAGGTGTCGACCACGATCAGGGACACCAGGGCCGTCCGCTGCCGGGTGAGCCACTCCACCTGCCCCAGGCCGAGTGAGCCGAGCATGCTGTTGACCACGCCGAACTGCGCGTCGAGCATGAACCGCCAGAACAGCCCCACCACGACCGGCGACAGCATCATCGGCACCAGGAACAGGGTGGTCAGCACGCCCCGCCCGTGGGTGCGCCGGGAGATCAGGTAGGCGATGGAGAAGCCGAGCACGGTCTGCAGGGTGACCGCGCCGACCACGTAGATCAGCGTGGTCAGGGCCCGTTGGTGGACCTGCGCCGACGTCAGGATGGCGGTGTAGTTGCCGAAGCCGACGAACCGGGCGGGCCCCCCTCGGGTGGCCGAGTAGTCGGTGAACGACAGGTACAACGCCCACAGCAGCGGGAACACCGACATGCCGAGCAACAGCAGCAGCGCGGGGGAGATGAAGGCCACGGCGAGGCCGCGGTCGCTGAGCCGGCGGCGGGACCGGCCCGGTGCAGGTGGCGTCGCGGACGCCACCTGCCCGGGGCGGTCGGTCGTCAGCGGGACGGGGTCTTTCACAGCCCGCCGCCGCCCTTGCGGTTGCTGGAGTCGAGCACGCCCTGCTGCTCCCGGGCGATGTCGTCGAGCGCGGCCTTCGGGCTCTTCGCGCCGTTGAGCGCCGCGTTGACGTTCGTGTTCTCGATGTCTACGAGACGCGCGTACTCGGGCACGTTCCACATGTCCCGCATCCGAGGCACCGAGTCGGCGTACACCTGGTTGAACGGTCCGGCGTTGAGGAACTCGGGCGACTGCAGGGCGTCGGTACGCGACGGCACGCCACCGGCCGCGGCCCACTTCTTCTGCACGTCGGCCTGCTCGAACCACCGCATGAAGTTCAGGGCCTCGGCCTGCTGCGCCGAGGGGGAGTAGGCCGACACGTGCATCCCCATCCCGCCGAGCGGGACCAGGTTCGTCTTCTGGGTCGGCAGGGTGGCGAACCCCAGCTTGGAGAGGATCTGCTCCCGGGTGGTGCCGAGCGTCGACTGCTTCGGGTCGAGCAGGCCGCCGCTCGCGGCGATCCAGTTGAACGCGATGCACGCCTTGCCCTGGGCGACCGCCGCGTTCACCTCGTCGATGAACCAGTTGCCGGAGCCCTTGGCGGTCAGCGGCTTCATCTTGTTGACCAGGACGTCCATCGCCTCGTGACCCGCGGTGTCGTTGAGAACGCCGTCGATCTTGCGGCTCTTGGCGTCCCAGAGGTTGCCGCCGTAGACGCCGTTGACCGTGTTGTAGGTGACGGCCGCCGCGTCGGAGCCGTTGGCCTGGTGGAAGGCGAGCCCGCTGACGCCCGGGTTGTCCGCCTGGCACTTCGCGGCGACCGAGATCATCTCGTCCCAGGTCTGCGGGGGCTTGTCGCCGATCAGGTCCTTGCGGTAGATCATCGTCCAGGTGTCGCCGAGCAGCGGCAGCCCGTACAGGCTGGCGTTCTCGTCGCGCTTGCCGGTCTCGGCCTGCGGGAACTGGCCGTACGCCGCCAGCAGGTACGGGTTGTAGGCGTCGACCTCGATGTTCTTCTTGACGAAGTCGGTCAGGTCGAGGATGTTGCCGTTGGTCACGGCCTCGCCGATGTGCTGCGAGTCCAGGATCGCGATGTCGAAGTCGGTCTTGCGTGCGGCGAACTGGGTGAACATCGCGTCGTGCCAGTTCGCGTTCGGCACGGTGTTGACCTTGATGGTCGCGTTCGGCCGTTCCTTCTTGTACTCCGCGTTCGCGAAGTCCTCCAGCGCCTTGGCCGGGGGCCAGTCGAACCAGATGAAGCTGAGGGTCAGCGGGTCCTTGGTGAGCTCGGGGACCGTCGCCGGCGCTTTCGGGGCGCCGGCCTTCGTGCCGTCGTCCCCGCCGTCGCCGCACGCCGCGAGGGTCGTGGCGAGCAGCAGCATGGCGGCCGTCGCCAGCCGTACCTTGCGCCGGGAGACCGATGTTCGACCGATTCGCTTCGGGTGCCGCATGGTGGTACCTGCTTTCTGGGGTGGTGGGGACTTCGAGAGCCTCGCTATGTGCCTCGCCGAGCAGGTGCTTGGTTGTTCAGGCGTGGTGCCGGGCCGGCGCGGGGGCCGCCCCGTTGACCGGTGTCACGGACACGCCATGACCTGCCGGTTCGTCGTCGTGCCGGTTCGTCGTCGTGCCGTCGGCAGGCACGCCGACCCGTCGGTGACCCGGTGACGGGCCGGGCGGGACGTCGAGCATGCTCATGGGAGCTCCAGTTGATCGAGTGGAGCGCTGGCAGGCGTTACGGCGACGGTGCAGAATGACGGTCGCCCGTCACGTTTCCTATACGATCGGGTGGGGGGCGTCAGCATGTCGCAGCGTCGTAACTGATGTCAACAGGTTCCCGAAGGTGCACGAAAGGACCTCACGTCACGATGGACGACGAAGCGATCAGCGCGCGGGGCCGCACGGCCGCGCCGGGTACGACGTCACCCGCGCGATCGCGCGGCCGGCTCGCCGACGAGGTGTACGACACGCTGCTCGGACAGCTGATGTCGCTACGGATCGAGCCCGGCTCCCGCGTCACGATCGACGTGCTGGCGCGCGAGCTGGGCGTCTCGCAGACGCCGATCCGCGACGCGCTCAACCGGATGGAGGCCGAGGGCCTGGTCGTCCGGGTGCCCCACGCCGGCTACCGCATCCCACCCCAGATCACCCGCCAGCGGTTCGAGGACATGCTGGAGGTCCGTCTGCTCCTGGAGCCGGCGGCGGCGCGCAGGTCCGCCGAACGCGCGTCGCTTTCGCAGGTGGCCGGCCTGCGCCGGATGCTGGAGGAGATGGCGGAACTGGAGGGGGGCGTCGGGCCCACCGCCTACGGCGCCTTCGGGCTGCGCGACGCGGCCTTCCACGACCTGGTCGCCCGCAGCGCGGAGAACCAGGTCATCCGGGAGACGCTCGCCCGCCTGCACAGCCACGTGCACCTGTTCCGGCTGCACCACGACACCCAGGTCACCCACCTGGCGATGGCCGAGCACGAGGACGTGGTGGCCGCGATCGCCGCGCGGGACCCCGACGCCGCCGCCTACGCGATGCGCCGGCACATCCTGCGCTCCGGCGAGCGCTTCCGTCGGCTGTTCGACGAGATCAAGGACGGCGACGCGTTGACCGTGCGGTCTTGACGGGCGGGCGGGGCGAAGGAATGCTAGCTCAATCGGATCGGATTGGATCGCGTCCACCTCACCGCCACCACCATTGCGAGGAGAAGCAGATGCCCCGAGCGCTGCTCCTGACCGGCGACGCTGCCGAGGAACTCGACACGATGTACCCCTACTACCGCGTCCAGGAGGGCGGCTGGGAGGTCGACGTCGCGTCCCGCACGCGACGTGACGTGCAACTGGTCATCCACGAGTTCGACCCGAACTCCGACGCCTACGTGGAGAAGAACGGCCGCAAGCTGCCGGTCGACGTGCCCTGGGCCGAGGTCGACGTCGAACGCTACGACGCCCTGATCATCCCAGGGGGACGCGCGCCCGAGTGGATCCGGGTCGACGCCGACGTCAGGCGCATCACCGAGCACTTCTTCGCGCGCAACCTCCCCGTCGCCCTGGTCTGCCACGGCGCTCAGGTCCCGGCGGTCTACGGCCTGCTCAAGGGCCGCAAGACGGCGTGTTTCCCGCCCATCACCGGCGACATGGAGAACGCCGGCGCGACGGTCATCGACGCGCCCGACGTCGTCGACGGCAACCTCGTCTCCTGCCGGGGCTGGCCCGACATGCCGCAGTTCGGCCGGGCCATGATGGAACTCTTCGCGAAGTCCGTCGACGCCGCCTCGGCCTGAGCGCACCCGGCCCGTGCCGATGACGACCACGCGGACGGTCACCGTCGACGGCTCTCCCGTCCACGTCCTCGACAGCGGCACCGGGCCGGCGGTGCTGATGCTGCACGGCTCCGGACCCGGCACCACCGGGTCCGGAGCCTGGGCGGCGACGGCGCAGGCGCTGGGCCCGTCCTGGCGGGTGCTGGCCCCCGACCACGCGGGGTTCGGCCGTACCCCCGTCCCGGCGGGCTCCCGGGGCGGCCTGCGCCTGTGGACCCGGCAGGCCGCGGGCCTGATGGACGCGCTCGGCATCGGGGACTACGCCGTGGTGGGCCACTCCATGGGCGGAGCCGTGGCGCTGGCCCTGGCGGCCGAGCATCCCGGCCGGGTCACCCGGGTCGTGGCGGTCTCGACGATGGGTGCCCCCGGGGCACCGCTGTCGGCCGACCTCGACGCGCTCTGGGCCGCCCCCGCCGGCCCGACCGGGGCGCGGGACATGCTGAGCCGGCTCTTCCTCGACCAGGCGCTCGTGACCGATGCTGCGGTCGCCGCCCGCGCGGACGCGATGCTGGCGGGGGCCGCCGCGTACGCGTCATTGTTCCCGCCGCCCCGGCAGCGATGGGTCGACGACCTGACCCTCACGGCGGGGACGCTGGCCGCGATCCGCGTGCCCGTGCTGCTGGTGCACGGGGTCGACGACCGGGTGACCCCGCTCGACCCGGCGACCCGGCCGCTGCTCGAGCACCTGGCCGACGTCCGGCTGCACGTGTTCGGCAGGTGCGGGCACGTGCCGGCGGTCGAGCACCCGCACGAGTTCCGGCACCTGCTGTCGGGTTTTCTCCGCCCGGAGCACCGTTCCTGACCGTGGGGTGGCGGCGCGGTCCGGCCGGCACCGCGACCGTGCCGCCCCCTTGGGTGCGGTCGGCCGGTGCGCCGGGTGCCGCCCTGACCTGCCATGATCGCTCGGTGCGGTGATTGACAGTCGATCGACGCACTGCTATCAGTAAATAGACCTTACTGATTGCTGCGGTGCCCGCCCGGGCGCACGTCGCGTCCGGGCACCGACCGGCCGGCGCCCCGCCGCCCCATCCCCGAGGAACGCCATGGTGCGCAGAAGAACAGTCGCCTACGCCGTGGGCACCCTGCTGGCCGGCATCGCGTCGGTCGGCTACGGCCTGCCGTCGGCCAGCGCCGCGACCGCCGGCCCGATCACCGGTCTGGCCGGCAAGTGCGTCGACGTGGCCGGCGCCAACCCGGCCAACGGCACCGCCGTGCAGCTCTACGACTGCAACGGCACCGCCGCCCAGACCTGGACGGTGGGCAACAGCGACAGCTCGATCCGCGCGCTCGGCAAGTGCCTCGACGTCACCGCCGCGTCGACCACCAACGGCGCCAGGATCCAACTGTACGACTGCAACGGCACCGGCGCCCAGAAGTGGACCACCGCAAGCGGTGGCGCCCTGGTCAACCCCGCCTCGGGCAAGTGCCTCGACGTGACCGACCGGAGCACCGCCAACGGCACCCGACTGCAGATCTGGACCTGTGGCGGCACCACCAACCAGCAGTGGACCCTGCCCGGTGGCGGCACCCCCACCCCGACCGCCACCGCCCCGGCCGGCACCAACCTCGACGACCCGGCGAAGAAGGACGTCGCCATGCAGCTCGTCTCGGCGGCCGAGAACTCCTCGCTCGACTGGCGCGCCCAGTTCTCCTACATCGAGGACATCGGCGACGGCCGGGGCTACACCGCCGGCATCATCGGTTTCTGCTCCGGCACCGGCGACATGCTCGAACTGGTCCAGGCGTACACGAACACCAAGCCCGGCAACGTGCTGGCCGGATACCTGCCCGCGCTGCGCGCCGTCAACGGCACCGCCTCGCACGCCGGCCTCGACCCCAACTACCCCCGGGACTGGCGCACCGCCGCCAACGACCAGGTGTTCCGGGCCGCGCAGGAGTCCGAGCGGGACCGGGTCTACTTCACCCCGTCGGTGCGGGACGGGAGGAACGACGGGGTCCGGGCACTCGGCCAGTTCGCCTACTACGACGCGGCGGTCATGCACGGGTACGAGGGCATGCGCCAGATCCGCAGCCGCGCCCTGCTCCGGGCGAAGCCCCCGGCGCAGGGCGGCAACGAGCGGACCTGGCTCACCGCGTTCCTCGACGAGCGGGTCGTCGAGATGAAGAAGGAGGAGGCCCACTCGGACACCTCCCGGGTCGACACCGCCCAGCGGGTGTTCCTCGACAACGGCAACTTCGACCTGAACACGCCACTGGTGTTCGCCGTCTACGGCGACCAGTTCCGCATCGGCTGACCCCACCGCCGGGGCAGCCACGCTGCCCCGGCGGGATGGCGGCCCCGCTCAGGGTGCCCAGGGGGTCGTGACGTTCCAGGTGCTGTCCGCGGCCCACAGGACGGGTGAGTTCCACGCCTCGCCGCCCGTGCCGTTGCTCAGCCACACCTCCGAGGCGTAGTGCCGCAGGTACCTGCCACGGAAGTTGTACGACTCCAACGAGACCCCGCTCCCGCCGACCCCGACCCGGGCACACCAGGTGGCGTCCGCGCGCAGCAGCGCCGAACCGTCGTTCGGGGAGTTGCGTACCCGCGACTCCTGGTGGCGCAGGAACTGCCCGGGGAAGTTGACCGACTCGAACGAGTAGCACGCCGGATCGGCCAGCCCGGCCCGGACCGTGTACGTCGCGTCGTTCCTGAGCAGCGCCGAGCTGTCCGCGTTCACCACCTCGGTGTAGGCGAGGCTGTCCCGGTGCCGCAGGAACCGGTCGGTGTACCCGGGGGTCGTCACCTGCAACGACCGGCGGGCGTTCAGCGGCAACGCCACCGGCGCCGAGCTGCCGACGGACCGTGACGCGGTGATCAGGGCCAGGTTGGCGGCCCTCACCCGGGCCTGGTCCATCTTGACCACCTGCCGGTCGTAGGTGAGGAATCCGTTCAGCTCACCCTCCTGGTCGGTGATCTCGGTGTAGACCGAGGCGCTCAGCCCCTTGCCGAGCATGAGGTTCTGCGTGCCCTGCACGAGGCCGATATAGCGGTCGGTCAGCGCGGTGGAGTTCGGTTGCCACTCGTAGGCGAAGAAGCTGCCGTTCGGGCTCCACTCGTGCCCGGGTACGTGCAGGCCGAGGCCGCCGAACTCGCCGAGCACGGCGATCCGGCTGCTCGACGGCACCGGCGAGTCCGGTCCCAGGTAGACGTGCCAGTCGTCGATGTCGCCGACGCCGGGGTCGCCCAACGACTGGCAGCAGTTGTGGCCGCTGTGCGCGTTGACCAACCGGGTCGGGTCCTGGGCCTTGACGGCCTGGGCGACCCGGCGGGTGTCGGCCAGCGCCCGTCCCCCCACCCCTCGTTGTAGACGGTCCAGGTGACGACGGCCGGCGAGCTGCGGTGCTCGTCGACGATCTCGCGGGCCTCGGCTTCGAGCTGCGCCTGCTGCGCGTCGGTGGCGTCGATGTCCTGCGCGGTCAGCGACGGGACGTCCTGCCACACCAGCAGGCCGAGCCGGTCGGCGTGGTAGAACCAGCGCTGCGGTTCGACCTTGATGTGCTTGCGCACCATGTTGAAGCCCAGGTCCTTGTGCTTCTGCAGGTCGAATGCCAGCGCGGCGTCGGTGGGCGCGGTGTAGAGCCCGTCCGGCCAGAACCCCTGGTCGAGCGTGCCGACCTGGAAGACGAACTGGCCGTTGAGCTTGGGCCGCAGGACGCCGTTGACGACGCCGGTGCTGATCTCGCGCATGCCGAAGTAGTGGGTGGTGCGGTCCACCTGGACGCCCGCGGCATTACGCAGGGTGACGCGTAGCTGGTAGAGGAACGGGGTGTCGGGCGACCAACGGCGGGCGTTCGGCACGGGCACCGTGAACTCGGTGAAACCGCCGGTGGCGGAGCCGACCACGGTGGTGCCGTCGAGCGCTTCGGCCAGGACGCTGTGCCCGCTGACGTCGCCCCGGGTGAGAACCCGGACGCGCAGGGTGTTGTCGGCCAGGCGCGGCGAGAGGTCGGCCCGGCTGATCGAGGCGGTCGGCACCGGTTCCAGCCACACCGTCTGCCAGATGCCCGAGCTGGGGGTGTAGAAGATCCCGCCGGGCTGCTTGGTCTGCTTGCCGATCGGCGGCAGGCTGCCGTTCTGCCGGCTGTCCGTCGGGTCCCACACCTTCACCACGATCTCGTTCGCGCCGCCCCGCAACTGGGCGGTGACGTCGAAGCTGAAGGCGTCGTAGCCGCCGGTGTGCCCACCGACCGCCACGCCGTTGACCCAGACGGTGCTCTGCCAGTCGACGGCGCCGAAGTGCAGCAGCACCCGACGTCCGTTCCAACTCCCGGGCACCGTCACGACCCGCCGGTAGAACAGGTAGTTGCGGGTGTCGCCGGCGGCGCGCTGCACCCCGGACAGGGCGCTCTCCACCGGGAACGGCACGTTGATCCGCTCGGGCAGGTCGGTGCCGAACGTCGGGGCGTCGTCGGTGGCGGACTGGCGCAACTGCCACTCGCCGTTGAGGGTGAGCCAGTCCGCCCGGGTCATCTGGGGTCGCGGGTACTCCGGCAGGGGCGTGCCGTCGAGCGCCTGGGCGGTCCAGGGGGTGGTCAGCGGCGGGTTCTTGGCCGGTGCGGCGTGCGCCGGGCCGGCCGGCGCGGTGAGCAGTCCGGCGGCCAGGGTGAGGACGAGCAGGAGGGGTGCGGCGAGGCGGACGGGATCGGGACGTGTCATGCCGTCTCCATCGGACGTGCCGCCGGGGCCGGGCTGCGCCGCCGGCGGCTGGCAGTGGGGGTGTGGGGCGGCGGGTCAGGTCGCGTCCGGCCCGACCGGTCGGGCGCGGACGTCGGGGGATCTCCGGGGCGATCGGTGGCGGTCGTCATGAGGTGCCTGCTGGCCGCCCCACGGTATCGGACCCTGGGGGACAAAGGGACCGCATACGGACCGGGCGCGGCCCGGCGGGCGACCTTCCCGCCGGTACGATGCCAGGCATGGGGTGGGGGACCGCGACGAGCACGGCGACGGTGTCGCCGGCCGCCGCGTGCCGGGTCCCGACCGCATCCCGCCTGGCCCGGGTACCGCTCCACGCCGTCGCCGACCGGCACCGGCCCGGCCGGGGCCGTCCGACCCGGTGAGCCCCGGCGGCACCGACGCGAGCCTGCTGGCACTGGCGGTGGGCCTCGTCGTCGCGGTCTCGCTCATCGCGGTGATCACGGTGGTCCTGCGCCGTCGAGGTGACCGCCGGGACCTGCCGGGCACCCAGGTCCGCGACCTGGAGGCGCGGGTCGTCGCCGCCGCGTCCCCGGACGCGGACACCCGGGCGTGGGCCGCGGCCACCCGGATCGCCGCCGCCCGCAGTCACGAAGCCGCCTCCCCTGACCGCGCCCCCGGCCCTGCCGACCCGCCGGCCGCCGGCACGCCTGCTGCGGACGCCACGTCACCCGGAGCGGAAACCCCGGACGGTACGGCGGGGGACCGGCCGGTCCAGGACCCCACCGCCCCGCCGACCGGGTGGCCGTCGACGGCCGGAGGCGACAGCGACGCGATGGCTGACGCGTTCGCCTGGCTCCGGATCGCGGCCCTCGTGGAAGCCGGCCAGCGTGAGCAGGCCGTCGAGCTGCTCGGTGCCACCATGGCCATTTCGGTGGACGAGGCGGAACTGCTGGTCGACGGCCTGGACGGGGCGGGTGACCGCCACACCGGGGGTACGCGGTGGCGCGACTGATCCATCTGAACGGGCCGCCGGGCATCGGAAAGTCCACCCTCTCGGCGCGCTACGCCGACCGCCACCCCGGCACCCTGAATCTCGACGTCGACGCGCTGCACCGCCTCGTCGGCGGATGGCGCGACGAGGAGTTCGACACCTGGCCCGTCGTGTGGTCCCTGGTGCGGGCGATGGTGACGGTCCGGTTGGCCGGCGGAGGTGACGTCGTCCTGCCGCAGTACCTCGCGACGGTCGACGAGATCGACGGTCTCGCGGCGCTCGCACGCGGGCAGGGGGCGGGTTTCCACGAGGTCGTCCTGGTCGACGAGCGGGAGACCGCGATCGAGCGGTTCCACCGCCGCGCCCGCGACACCGACGACGAGTGGGTCCACCACCACCGTCAGCTCATCGCGCGCGTCGACGGATCGGCCGTGCTCGGCACCATGTACGACGACCTGATGCGGGTGGTCCGCCTACGTCCCGGAGTGGTGCTGGTGCCGAGCGCGGCGGGGGCGGTGCAGGCCACCTACGACCTGCTGGTGGGCGCGCTGGACCGCCCCGGCTCCGGCCGGCCGGGATCCGCGCGGGCCGGGGGTCGGTGACCCCCGGCCCGCGTCGGTCACCGCCCGCTCAGTTCGCCGCGCAGGACACCGCCGGTACGGCGTTGGTGCCGCCCGACGAGCCCAGGAAACCGAAGGTGGTGCTGCCGCCGGCACCGAGCGCGCCGTTGTAGCTGACGTTGCGGGCGGTCACCGCCGCGCCGCTGGTGGTCAGCGTCGCGCTCCACGCCTGCGACACCTGCTGCCCGTTGCCGAACGTCCAGGTCACCGTCCAGCCGCTGATCGCCGAACTGCCGGCGGTGACCCGCACCTCGGCCTGGAAGCCGCCCTGCCACTGACCGGTCACCGTGTACGTCGCCGAGCAGGAGCGCCCGCCCGGCGGCGGGGTCGTCGGCGGGGCGGTGGTCGGCGGCGGCGTGGTGGTCGGGGGAGCGGTGGTCGGCGGCGGCGTGGTGGTCGGCGGCGTGGTCGGGGTGGTGCCGCCGACGGCGCTCATGATGGCGTCGATGATGCCCTGCTGGGTGACCGCGCCGCTGCTGCGGTTGAACAGCCCGAACCCGTACGCGCCGTTGTAGCCGTTGTCCCAGTAGGCGGTGGCCGCCCCGTACTTCTTGGCGGTGGCGACCAGGGTGCGCGCGTAGTCCGCCCGGTACCGGTTGTTCGTCGAGTCGGCCGAGGTCTTGTCGACCGAACCGTACTCACCGACGAACACGGGGTATCCACGCGCGACGAAGGTGTCCCGCACCTTCTTCAGTTGCCCGTCCATGAAGTCCTGCTGTCCCCAGGTGGACTTGCGTGCCGGGTTGGTGGCGGCCGGCCCCCACTGGGTGATGGTGCCGTTCTCCTCACCGGCGAAGTCCCAGGGGTCGTAGTAGTGCACGGAGATCATGAGCCGCTGCTCGTTGGCCGGCACGGACGACGAGCGGTACTGGTCGGTCGGCAGCACGAAGCCGTAGTTGCCGACGGTGTAGTCGATGTTGGTGTTCCAGCCGGGGATGAGCAGCCAGCGCGAGGTGTTGTTCCCGCCGGTCCGCCGGACCGTGTCCACGAAGATCTGGTTGTAGGCGTTGATGTTCGAGTAGCACGGCTGGGTGGGATTGCCGTACTGACCGTCGAACTCCTCGTTCATGGATTCCAGGACGAGGCGTTCGCCGTAGCTCTGGAATTTGGTCGCCACCTGCTGCCAGACCTTCTGGTACTTGTCCCTGATCGTCGTCTGGTTCGACGAGTCGCAGATCAGCCACGAACCGTTGATGGTCTTGTAGCCGTCGCCGTGCATGTTGATCAGCACGTACAGTCCGCGGCCATAGGCGTAGTCGACGATTTCCTGGATGCGGTCCAGCCAGGCGGAGCTGATCGTGTAGTTCGGGGCGGCCCCGATGTTTCCCAGATAGGAGACCGGAATGCGGATCGTCTTGAATCCCGCAGCCCGCACCCGGTCGATGAATGCCTGCGTCACGACCGGGTTGCCCCAGGCCGTCTCGCTGGGGATTCCGTTGGCGTTGGCTTCCAGGGCGTTACCCAGGTTCCAGCCCGCTCCCATGTTGGCGACGAGTTGGGTGGCGTTCAGTTGGGTCATGCTGTCGGCCGACGCGGAACTCGTCATCACGGCCGTCGACCCGGCCAGCGCCAGTACGCCGGAAAGCACGGCGAACTGAACCCTCCTCAGTGTGGATTTCATCAGCATCTCCCGTCTTCGAGTCAACCGTCGCACGATGGTTGTCGAAGCGTTTCGACAGTATTTCGACTGCCTGTTCCGGCAATCGATGGGCTGCCAAAGAATAGATGCACGTGCATCGATCGGCAACGGGAAGGCTGCCGGTGGGCGGGCGCGGGGCCGCTGCGGGACCGGCCGGGCGGCGTCGGGCCGAGGTGGCGTCGGGTCGAGGTGGCGACCGGGTGGCCGGCGGGCCGGATCGTGCCACGCCGGCCTGGACGCCGGATCCGTGCGCGTCGGGCATGTGCGCCTCGGGCATGTGTGCCTCGTGTCGTCGGGTCGACGGGCGCGGGTCCGTGGTCGCGTCGACGCCGCGCGCCCGACCGCGACCGGTGTCCGTCGTGCGGCGGGCCGCCGCAGGGGTGCCCTCGTCGGGCGTGACCCGCCGCGACCGGCAGGTGGCCGCCGGGTGGGCGCCCGACCTCGCGGCGGCCGTCATCCCTATTGATCACAGTGAATTGCCGGAAGTGTCTTCCGATGGGAAGGAGGGTCTGGTCGCGACTTTCCGAAATGTGTAGAGTGAGCGCAGCGCCGCCCTGATCGACATGCTGCGGTCATTCCACCAGGACGAATGATCGTCCTCGATGGCGAACGGTACCGACGTCCACAAGGGAAGACCATCCTTCCCGGCCTTCGGTGAGTTGCGGTGAGGCGGAACGGAGGAGACAGATGTCCACGGAGGACGGCTCGTTACGGACCCGGCGCGGCTTCCTGGGAATGGGGGTGGGGCTGCTCGGTGCGGCCGGCCTCGCCGCCTGCGGAGGAAGTGGACCGTCGACGCCCAGGGTGCAGGCCGAGGTCCCGCAGGAACTCGTCGACGCCGCGGCGGCGTTGAAGGGCTCCTCGATGGGGATGCTGTCGCAGAAGCTGTACTCGGAGGCGGCGAACGCGGCCCTCGACAGCTCGATCAGGAAGTTCGCCGACACCACCGGCACAAAGATCGGAAACAGCCTGGTCCAGGCCGACGCCGGGGACGTCGTCGCCAAGATCGATGCCGAGGTCAAGGGCGGCGTCGCGCGTGACCTCGCGTTCATGACCGACTCGCGGTTCGTCGCCCAGTTCCAGGCGCTCGGCGACCTGGAGGACGTGACGGACGTCGTCCAGGCGTTGACGGCGAAGTACGGCGAACCCACCGCCGAGTCCAAGAACTTCTGCGTCTTCGACGGCAGGTGGTTCGCCATCCCGTACCACTTCATCGGGATCGGGTCGTTCCTGCGCAAGGACTGGATGCAGGACAAGGGCATCACCCCGAAGGACAGCTACACGTGGGAGGAGCTGCGGGACCTCTGCCTGGCGATCTCCGACCCCGGCAAACGGCGGTTCGGCTGGGGCATGACCGTCAACCGCTCCGGTGACGCCAACGGCATGATCGAGGCCCTGATCAACTCCTACGGCGGGGCGATCGCCTCCAACGACGGCCGGAAGGTCACCTTCGACTCTCCCGAGACCGTCCAGGCGGTCACCTTCCTCGGCGACATCTACACCAACCCGACGTACAAGCCGATGCTGCCGCCGGGGGTCGCCGCCTGGACCGACTCCAGCAACAACGAGAACTGGCTCGCCGGGATCCTCGGCTACACCCGCAACCAGTTCAGCGTCTACGCGGACTCCAAGACCAAGAAGAACCCGGTCTACGAACGCACCCACGTCTTCCCCGACTGCACCGGTCCGGCCACCGACACCTCCCTGCTGCTGGGCCAGTCCCAGTGCTTCGTCATCTTCAAGGGCGCCAAGAACGCCGAACTCGCCAAGCTCCTGACGCAGTACCTGGTCAGCGCCCCCGCGCTCGTCGGCGTGGCGAAGGAAGCTCCGGGGCTGGCCCTGCCGGCCTGGGACCGGGTCTGGGACGCCGACCCGTTCTTCACCAGCGGCGACCCGGCATTCCCCATCATGCGCAGGATCACCCAACAGAAACTGCCGCTGTCGACGAAGAACGGCCTGGACTTCCCGCAGAAGGCCAGCGCCGGGCAGCAGGCCGCCGTCGGCGCCTACGTGCTGACCGACATGATGCAGCAGGTCATCCAGGGCACGTCGCCCGCGCGGGCCGTGCAGACCGCCCACGCCAAGATGGTGCAGATCTTCACCCAGCAGGGTCTGCCGCAGTGACGTCGGTCCGCCCGGCGCCGGCCCCGGCGTCAGGAGGATCCCCACGGTCGAGGCCCGGCGCGCGTCCCGCGACCCGACGACGGCTGGGACGCGACTGGCGGCTGGCGGCGCTGTTCCTGGCTCCCACGGCCGTACTCGTCGGCGCCCTCGTGCTCGTCCCGATCGGCTGGGCGGTCGTCACCAGCACCACCGAACGGCACGGCCAGCACAGCGTGTTCGTCGGACTGGCCAACTACCTCGCCCTCACCGACGACGAGCAGTTCCACACCGGCGTGGTGAACTCGTTCGTCTTCACCGCGTACGCCGAGGTGTTCAAGGCGGTGCTGGGCCTGTCCGCGGCCCTGCTGCTGCACCACCGACGCCGGGGACGGGCAGTGCTGGCCGGTCTGCTCCTGCTGCCGTGGGTGGTGCCGACGGTCGTCACCGCGTTCAGCTGGCGCTCGCTGCTCGACCCGATCTTCGGCAGCGTCAACCTGCTGCTCACCGAGTCGGGGATCGGGCCGTTGCTGGTCGACGCGCACCTGGTCGACAGCTGGCCGGCGGGCTGGCTGTCCGAGGCGTCCCTGGCCATGCCGTCGGTGATCATGGTCAACGTGTGGAAGGGCGTGCCGTTCTTCACCGTCGCCTTCCTCGCCGGGCTGAAGGCCATCCCCGCCGACCTCTACGAGGCGGCGACCGTCGACGGGGCGTCGGCGTGGCGGCGGTTCCTCCACGTGACGCTGCCCGGACTGCGCCACGTCATCACCGTGACCGTCACCCTGTCGTCGATCTGGACGTTCAACAACTTCGACCTCATCTGGCTGCTCACCCAGGGCGGCCCCGGCGACGCGACCGCACCGTACGTGCTCGTCGCGTACTCCAAGGCGATCCTCCAACTCCAGTACGGCGCGGGAGCGGCCGTCACGCTCGTCATGCTGCCGGTCATCGGCGTGCTGGTGTACGTGCTGGTCCGGCTGTTGCGGCGGGACGCCGACACGGCGCCGACCCGCCCCGCCGGGCCGGCGCGCCGGGCCCTGCCGTGGGCCGCCGCCGTGGTGGTCACCGGCGCGCTGGCCTGGGCGTCACCGCACATCCTGTGGAAGGCGGTGCTGGTCCTCGGGGTGATCCTGCTGGTCACGGCGGCGGTCGGCCGGGTCCTGTCGGCGTTGCAGTCGTGGGGACGGCGCAGGACGTCCGCCCTGGTGTCGGGCCTGGCCTCCGGCATCGCCCTGGCCGCGCTGCTCGTCTTCGTCCTGGCCCCGCTGTACTGGATCGTCGTCACTGCCTTCAAGTCCGACGGCCAGATCGTTCTGCACGAGCGCGACCTGTGGCCGACCCCGTGGACCCTGCAACAGTTCACCGACCTGTTCACCACCAAGCCGTTCGGTCGCTGGTACCTCAACACGGTGCTGGTGTCCACGGCGTCCACCGTGGTGGCGCTGGTCTGCGCCGCCCTGGCCGGCTACGCGCTGGCCCGGCTGCGGTTCCGCGGGGCGCAGGGCTTCACCGTCACGGTTCTGGTCACCTACGTGATGCCGGGCGCGCTGCTGTTCATCCCGCTGTACCAACTGCTCATCGGTGCCCGGCTCACCGACTCCCTGTGGTCGCTGGTCGTGACGTATCCGACCTTCACGCTGCCGTTCGCCACCTGGCTGCTGGCGGGATACTTCGCGTCGATCCCCATCGAGTTGGAGGAGGCCGCGCTGGTCGACGGCTGCACCCGGCTACAGGCGTTCGGTCGGGTGGTGCTGCCCCTGGCCAAGCCGGGACTGCTGGCGGTCGCCCTGTTCACCCTGACCAACGCCTGGAACGAGTTCCTCTTCGCCTTCGTGTTCATCACCAAGGACGAGTACAAGACCCTCCCCGTGGGCATGCAGTCGATGATCACCGGAGACGTCGTGCCGCAGGGGCAACTCGCCGCCGCGTCACTGCTGGTCAGCATCCCTGTGGTGATCATGTACGCCTTCGGGCAGCGGTTCCTCACCGAAGGGCTCACCGCCGGAGCGGTCAAGGGCTGACCCCACCACCGCCGACCACCCGGTGGGCCGGCACGGCGTCCGGCGGGTCTGTCGGCATGTTGACACCATCGCCACCCCGCCGGCCGGCACCCGTGGTGACCTCGGCCGACGCTCCGCGGCCCCGCCGCCGCGACCGCGCGGCCCCTGGCGCGGGCGTGGGACAGTTCTGGTCGTTCGGCCGGGCCACCCGGCGACCGCTGACCGCACCGTTCATCAGAATCTGGGGAATCAGAGCATGAGTGCCGACTCGGACTGGGGCGACTTCCTGACCACCGACACGCCGATCGGGGACACCACCCTGACCGAGGCGGTAGCGGCGCTGCCGGAACCGTCCGCGTCCATCGTGGACAGCGAGATCAGCGGCGCGGTCAGCGACCAGGACTGGTCGAACTGGCACGCGGACAGCGGCGACGACTGGGCCGACTCCGCGCAGGACTGGGCCGACTACGCCGTGGAGAACGCGGCGGCCGGCAACGTCGAGGCCGCCGAGAGCGCCATGGCGCGGGCGGCCGACCACGCGAGCATCGCGGAGAACAACTACACGGTCTCCGACGAGTACTCCGACGCCGTGGCCGACCACGTGGAGACGGCCGCCGCCGAAATCGACTGGGCCGCCAGCGGCACCGACACCAGCACCTCGTACGACCCGACCTCCTACGACGCCAGCACCTCCTACGACACCAGCACGTCCTACGACGCCGGGGGGTACGACGCGGCGTCCAGCTTCGACACCAGCGTCTCCTACGACGCAGCGGAATGAGCTGGGCTGACCCCGGCGGACCCGGTGCCGTGCCGCCGGCCGTCGCGGCCGGGCTGGAGCCCGGCCGGCTGGCGGCCGGCGTCCACCGTCGGCTCGGCGCACCGCCGAGCGTGGCCCGCCAGCACCTGCTGCGCGGCATCCGCGACCTCGCCTTCGACCTGAAGATCGAACAGCTCAGCCTCCTGGAGGCGGTTCGTGGCTCCCGCCTCGGTGGGGTCACCCTCTCGCCGACGCAGGTGCCGGTGCTGCTGCGGGTCACCCTGGAGGCCGACGGCCCCGGGGTCCGGGTCGGCGTGCTGCTGGTCGACCGCTGGCCGGGCAGGTTGGGGCGGAACTGGGGCGTGACCTCGGTGTACGTCAGCCTCTTCGAGTCGGTGCTGAGCACGTTCGACGCCGCGCTCGGCCGGCTCGACCCGACCGCCGCGGCGTCGTTCACCCCGTGGTGGCGGCAGACGGGCCCGGGTGACGTGGCGATGATGCAGCACGCCGCCGGCCTGGCCAACCGGGCGCAGGCGGCGCTCTCCCGGCACGCGGGTCGGCTGCTCGACGGCGACGGGTCGGCGCAACGGCAGGCGGTGGTCACCCGTACCGGCGGCGCGACCTTCACCTTCGAGACGGCCGACACCGTCGCCGAGGTCCCCGCCGAGCTGGCCGACGGCATGCTGATGGTCGGCACGCTGATCGTCAGCCGGCCGGGCGGCATGCCGCCGAAACTGGTCGGGCAGGTGCAGTCGCTGGTGTTCCGGGTCGAGGAACGCCTCGCGGCGGGCGGGACCGACCGGATCACCGTCGAGCCGGCCGACGTGCCGGCGGTGACCTTCCTGCACCAGCAGGCGCGGCTGCGCGGCCTGCTGCCGGTACGGACCCTGCGTACCTGCACCACCTGCCGGCTGGAGAAGGTCGCCAACCCGGAGATGGAACGCATGCAGGAGCGCACCCGGCGGACCCGGGACCTGGCCAGCAGCATCAGCGGCCTCGTCACGCCCTACGTGCTCGCCGGCCGGCTGGTGCAGCTCAACAACAAGGGTCCCGCGTTCGCCTGCCCCCGCTGCCAGGGGATGGACGCCGACGAGACGGTGGTGACCTACTGCCAGAAGTGCGGTGACCGCCGCGCCGAGACCGCACTGCGCACCTGCCCGAAGTGCCAGTTCGATTTCCGTAGCCTGATCGGTGCGGAACCGGTCTGGCGGCCCCGTGCCGCCGTGGCGGCGCTCCCGGGGCCGCAGCCCGACGGCCACCCGCCACCGGCGGTACGGCCCGCCACCCCACCGGCGTCCGCGCCTGGTGCTCCGGGCGGGTCCGGCCCGGCCCGGCCCGTGGTCGGCGTGGCGGCTGCGCCCCCGCCTGGCGGTGGCCCACCCGTGGCCGGCGCCCCGGTTGCACCCACCGCCGGGGCGTACCCTCCGGGTCCGTCCTCGCCACCGGCCCCGGTACGCCCGCCGGCCGGGCAACCCCCTCCGGGCTACCGACCCGACCCGGAGGCTGAGCAGTGGCCCCGGCCACCGGGCTTCGGGCCCTGAGCCGGGCGCGACCCCGGCGTCCACCGTGCGCCCCGGGCCCGGGGCGCACGGTGGCGCAAGAGGCCGGAGCGCCGGTGGGTGGGTCGACCTGTTGCGGTCAGGGTCGCGGCACGTCGACTGTCACTGCCGGTGCCGCCGGTCGGGATTCTCGGCGGGACTGGCGGCGAGGCCGTCCGCGATCCCGTCCGGAAGTGGATAGACGTGTTCGACGGGCAGGCGTGCTGCCGCCGCCTGCTCGTCACCCCGGCGCAGCAGGTCCCGGATCTGTCCGACGGTGGCGGTGACGTCCTCGACCGCGACGATCCAGTCGTCGACGTACCGGTCGACAGCCTCGCCGGACAGCCCGACCTGCAACGAGCGGTACGGCAACGCGGCCAGCCGCAGCGAACGCTCCGGGTCCCACTGCACCCGGACCGGACTGGTCCGCAACTGCCGTGACCAGTTCTCCCGGTCGCCGTGCAGGTCACGGTCGTAGTGACTCAGGCAGGCCCGGGCCAGCGCCCACTCGAACCCCGCCCGCGTGATCTCGATGGACAGCACGCGCTCCTGTCCGGGCTTCGTCGCCCAGCCGCAGCGGTACATCATCCACAGGAACGACGGCTTGATCCACGTCATCCGCTCCCGCTTGAAGGGGGCCACGAAACGGCCGGCGGCCACCGCCGGCACCGCGATGCCGGGTGGGTACGCCTGGTACACGGTGACGGTCGTGGCCGTGTGGCGGGCACGGATCTGACGTTCAGGCACGGACACCCGCCGATCCTCGACGATCAGGACCCGACCGGTCCACCCGGATTCCGCGCCCGTCGACCCCATCTGGACGAGGGTCCGTGTTGCCCGTGCGGTGTTCACTGCAAGCAGGTGTCTGTCGACGTAGGAGGGTGGGCATGCGGCAATGGTGGCGGGCCAGGAGGGCGGGTGTGCACCGATGGTGGCGGACGTTGAAACCCGCCGAACAGGTGGCGGCGCTCAGCGCGCTGGTCACACTGGTCGTGGGTGTCATCGCGGCGGTGCCGGCGTACCTCGCCGCCACCAAGGAGACACCGGCGGCGTCCGAATCTGCGGCCGGCTCCACCACACCGCCGGAACCGACGACAGGTCCACCCGGGACGCCGGAGCCGACCGACCCACCGAGCCCACCGGCCACCCCCACGGCATCGACGACACCGGGCAGCCCTCCTCCCACCCGGACACCGCCGCCCACGGTCGCTCCGACCGTGAGCAGGACGCCGACGGTGCGGTTCGCGATCACCAGCGCGACGGTGGTGCCGAACTGCTCGGACGTCTCCGGCACGGGGGACGAGCCACCGGCCGGCCGCACCGCCGTGCTCTTCGTCCGCCCGGCCGGCGGGACCTACTTCTACGAGCAACCGCTACGCTTTCCCACCCCGCACAGCTGGCAGGCCAACCGGGTCGTCGTCGGCGACGAGAGGTCGCCGGGGCAGCGCTTCGAACTGCACGTCTTCCTCGTCGGCAACGCGTACGCCAGGGAACTCGCGAAGCACGACGGAGCGCCCTACTCGGTCCCCGATGTACCGGGCGAGCCGCTCACCTCGGCGGCGGTGACACGCACCGACGAGATCGGCAACTGCTGACCCGGCCCGGGAGCGGACAGCGGCGACGCGGCCCCGCCGGCCCGGGTGACGTCACCATCCCCGACGGCCGTCGTCCGGTCGGCGGCCGCGCGCCAGCAGGTAGCCGGCGTAGGCGGCCAGCGCCACGGCAGCCACCGTCGCCGACGGACCGACCAGGCCGTGGGCGCTCGCGCGGGAACCCATCGCGACCCCCGAGGAACGGTCGGCCAGCAACGACCAGCGGGACCGCCACGCCAGGGCCGACCCGACCGAGAGCGCCGACCCGATGGACAGCACCGATCCGGCGGAGCCGACGCTGCCGACGGAGGCGATCGAGCCGACGCTGCCGATGGACAGCACCGAGCCCCGCGACCCGATCGACAACACCGAGTCGGTGGACCACAACGACAGCCGCGACGATCCGGTGGAGGTCATGGGCGCATTGTGCCGCACTCCGGTCGCTTCCGAGGGCCGATCGGACCTGCGCCGGCCGGCACCGGGGCGGACCGCGCGCTGCTAGGCGTCAGGTCGCGGCACCAACCAGTCGCCCAGCACGTCATGGAGGATCAACAGGACGGCACCGAGCAGAACCGACGCGAGTATGCCGAAGCCGAAGCCGAGAACGCCCCGGTCCCGCGGGTATGCCGGGTTCCGCGCGGCCACCGCCGCCGCAGACCGTGACCACGGCCGCTCCCGGGCCGTCCAGAGCAGCAGTCCGAGACCCCACGGACTGAGGAAGATCAACCAGAACCAGTACCACCGGGTGCCCCGGACCGGCGCCGGGCCGGTGACCACGACGACGAGCGCGACGACGGCGAGGAGGACGCCGGTTCCGCCGAGGACGGACACCGGTGCGTTGAGGTTACCGGCGCGGTGTTCGAGCCCGGCGGCCCGCAACTCCTGCGCGATGCCGACGGCACCGGGTCCGGGGTAGCTCTCCTGCCCGACGGCACCGGTGGTGTTCACCTGTCCGAACCGGTCGGTGTCCGTCCAGTACACCCGGTCGACCACGTCGTCGCGGCCCCGAGCAGCCACAGCAGAACCAGGATGATCCGCAACGCGCTCCACCACCTCGTCGTCCGGCTCGCCGGCACACCCTGACTCATGCGCGCAGTGTCCCAGTACCGTGCCGGTTGCGGGCGTCGGTGCGTGGTGCGGTCAGCGGGTGATGCCGAGGGTGGCGATCAGGTCCTCGTGGAGTTCGAACCAGACGTGGTGGCACGAGTCGACCTGCACGCCGGTGATCCACGCCGGATCGTCGCCGGCCCGGGTGAGCGCCCGGGTGAACCGGTCGTGGTAGCCGCCGAAGCGGGCCAGGCACGCGGCCAGGTGTCGTTCGAGGTCGCGGAGTTCGTCGGCGAGTCCGGCAAGCTGACGCAGCGTCCCGGTGGCCTCGCCCGGTCGCAGCTGCCAGGCGGTGAAGACCCGGGTCGCCCGGCCGTTGAGGGTCAGGAAGAGTTCGTGGGCGTCGGCGACGGTGCCGTGGGCACGGACCCGGTCGAGTTCGGCGCGCAGTTGCGCCTCGTTGCGCCGGCGTCCCGCCGTGGTGAGCGACCACCCGGCCTGCCCGGCGAAGGACGATCTGCCGACCCAGCCGTACGCCTGGGCGTCGAGGAGGTCCTCGTGGGTCTGGTCGGGGTCGAGGTCGAACCGGGCGGCGACGGTGGGGCTGTCGGCGAAGCCGGTGAGTCGTACCGCGTGCAACACGAGCAGGTCGGTCGGTGACGGGTGGGTCACCGGTGGTGCCCTGCGGTGACGGTGCCGATGGTGCCGTCGACGGTGACCGGTTCGCCGTCGGTCAGGGCGGTCATCGCCCGGTCGACGCCGACGACGGCGGGGATGCCGAACTCCCGGGCGACGATGGCCGCGTGGCTGAGGATGCCACCGGTCTCGGTGACGACGGCGGCGGCGAGCCCGAACAGCGGGGTCCAGGCCGGGTCGGTGGTCCGGCACACCAGGATGTCGCCGGGCCGCACCCGGTGGAAATCCTCCACCGAGCGGACGAGGCGGGCCGGCCCCCGGGCCCGGCCGGGACTGCTGGGCACACCGGTGACCACCGGAGTGGTCGTCGCCGGGTCGTCGGTGGGTGCCGCGCCGCCCAGGGCGGTGATCGGGCGGGCCTGCACCAGCCAGATCCGGTCGTCGGCGACCGCCCACTCGATGTCCAGGGCGGGGCCGAAGAGGTCCTCGGCGTGCCGGCCGAGGGCGACCAGTCGCGGCACCTCGTCGGGCCGCACGCAGCTGCGGGCCCGGTCCGCGTCGGCGACGGGGGACCGCACCAGACCGTGCCGGCGCAGGTCGAGCCGGGTCTGCTTGGCCCCCACGGTGAGCCGGACGACGTCGGTCGGGCCGGTCACGATCACCTCGTCGGGGGTCACCGCGCCGGCGACGACGGACTCGCCGAGGCCCCAGGAAGCGTTGATCACCACCGCGTCGCCGCCGGTGCGGGGGTCCCGGGTGAACAGCACGCCCGCGTGGTCGGCCTCGACGAGGGCCTGCACCAGTACCGGTGCGGCGGCCGGCCCGTCGTCACCGAGGTCGAGACGTGCCCGGTAGCTGCGCGCCCGTTCCGTACCCGGTGAGGCGGCGCACCGGCGCACCGCGCCCAGGACGTCGTCGAGGCTGCGGGCACCCAGGACGGTCTCCAACTGCCCGGCGAACGACACCGTCGACGCGTCCTCGGCCAGCCCCGACGACCTGACCGCGACCGCCCCGCTGCCCAGCCGGTCCAGCTGCCCGGCGATCCGCCGCGGGTCGACCGCCGGACCGGTGACGACGAACCCGTCCGGTACGCGCAGCCCGGCGCGCAGCGCGACGCCGAGCCGGTACGCCTTCCGGCCGCACGAGGCGTCGGCGTCGGCGAGCGCGACGATGCTCACGGACCGGCGTCGGCACTGCGGCGCGACAGCACCCGCTCGTGCCGCTGCTGTGCCGCCTGGGCGGTCCGCAGACCCAGCGGACGGGCGATCTGCGCCCAGGTCAGCCCCTCCGCGCGGGCGACGAAGAGCAGGCCGGCCTCGAGCTGGTCCAGTTCGGCCCGGGCGGCGGCCAGCAGCGCGATCGCCGCCAGCAGGTCCTCGGGCAGCTCCAGCGCGTCCCGGTCGGTGTTGGCCCGCCACAGTGCCTGGCGGATCAACGTGGTCGCGTCGTGCGGCTGCCCCTCGGCCAGCCAGGGCAACCGCGGCAGGTCCCGACCGCCGCGGTCGGTCAACCGCCTGCGCGCCCACCGCTCGGCGTCGGCCGCGCTCTGCTGCCCCTCGTCCCCGTGCACGTCGTCAGCCTGTGCTTCAACACTCTGTTTGTCAACAGACTGTTGAAAGATCCGGTGGTACCCGGCCGGGTGGGCCGGGCACCACCGGGCGCCGGCTGCCCGGCCGGGCGCACGTCGACGCCGGCCGGGCGACACGCCGAGAGCGGCCGGGCCGCCGGGGCAACCCCACGCCGCTCCCGGGGGGCAGCCGGCCGCCGGTCGTCAGGCCGCGACGGTCACGCGGTGAACTCGCCGACGACGGTGTAGAGACCGGGGCTGGCCTGGGCGAGCGCGGCGGTCCGCCGGGCGTACTCGGCCGCCTCGGGGTCGGCCTGGGTGGCCCGGACGTCGTCGGCGCTGCGCCACCGGGCGACGTTGACGACGCGGGTCCGGTCGAGGCTGGCGAGCAGGGTGACCGAGACGAAACCGGGCCGCCGGGACACCACCTTCTCGGTGCCCTCGACCAGCAGGTCGATCACCTCCTGCTGCCGGGACGGGTCGACGTCGATGACGTTGACGAACGTGACGGGGTCGGACATCGCCTTCTCCTTCGCACGCGCTCCCCACGGGTGGTGCCGCCACGGCGGGCCGCACCCGACGCCGCGTGGAGCTGCCGGGTGAGCGGACGGGACCGCCCGCTCTGTGAGGTAGACGACGCCGGTCGGCGAACTGTCAGGCGGTGCCCGCCGCGCCGGACGTGATCCGATAGCCGTGGGCGGCGCGCGACGGCCGTCGCGCCGGCCGGGGGAGGGAGCAGAGGTGCCGCAGGACGCCGTGCCGGGCCACCCGGGGCCGCCGGACCCGGTGACCCGCGATCGTGGGGTCCTGCTGGGGCTCAGCTACCGCCTGCTCGGTTCGCTCGCCGACGCCGAGGACGCCGTGCAGGAGACCTACCTGCGCTGGCACCGGCTCAGCGACGGGGAACGCGACGCCGTCGTCAACCCCCGCGCCTGGCTGATCAGGACCGCCAGCCGCATCGGGCTCGACATGCTCACGACGGCACGGGCCCGCCGGGAGCGGTACGTCGGCGAGTGGCTCCCCGAACCCCTCCCGGCGACCGGCTGGAGCAGCCGGGAAGCCTCGACGGTGGTCGACCCCGCCGACCGGGTGAGCCTGGACGACTCCGTGTCGATGGCCCTGCTGGTGGTGCTGCAGGCGATGACCCCGGCCGAGCGGGTCGCGTTTGTGCTGCACGACGTGTTCCGGTTCACCTACCCCGAGATCGCCGGGATCGTCGGCCGTACCCCTGCCGCGTGCCGGCAACTCGCCTCGTCGGCCCGGCGTCGGGTCCGTGAGCAACGCCGCGCACCGGTGCGTCCGGCCGAGCACGCCGCGGTCGTGCGGGCGTTCCGGTCCGCCTGGCAGACCGGCGACCTCGCCGCCCTGGTCGACGTGCTCGATCCGGACGCCACCGCGATCACCGACGGCGGCGGCCTCGTCTCGGCTTCCGCCGTACCGCTGCACGGGGCGCAGGCCATCGCCAACTTCCTGCTGGGCGTGTGGGAGCGGCAACCCGACCTGCTCGTCGACGAGACGTCCGTCAACGGCGAGCCGGGTCTGGTCGCCACCGACCGGCTCGGCCGTACCCTCGCCGTGCTCGCGCTCGCCGCGACCGGCACCGGCCGGGTCGGGCACCTGTGGGTGGTCCGCAACCCCCGAAAGCTCGCCCGGTGGCGGCACGTTCCGGCTGGTCGGGGTCGCTGGCCGACGCCCCGACCGGCGGGGGACGGTGTCGCCGCTGTGGCGCCTCGACCGTCACCCGCGCCGACCGGGGTGTGACCGGACAGTGTCCGGTGGTGCGGCCGGTCCGGACGGGCCCGCCGTCAGGCCGGCTCGGGCACGCCGCCCGGATCGCCGTCGTCGGGCATCGGCTCGACCGGGGCCTCCGGCAGTTCGCCGGGCGTGTCGGGAAGAAGCTCGCCGACGTCGTCCGGCACCGGCTCGCGGGGGTCGAGGGGTGGGTACACGTCCGGGTCGAGGTCAGGATTTGTCATCGGACAATTATCCGGCACGACGGTCGGGAACGCCCGTCGGCAGCGGCCGTGCCGGCGTCGTCGCGGTCCGCCCGACAGTGGTCGGCGCGGGCGGGTGCCCGGTGGCCCGGGGGAGTCCCGGGCCACCGGGTGGGCTCACTTCGCGCCGGTGAGGGCGACCAGGGCGTTGGCGGTCTGGAAGTACGGGTTGCGGCCGAGGTCGCCCACGGTGGTGATGCCGAAGGCCTCCTTGAGCAGCTTGGCGTCGCCGTCGCTGACCCCGGCGAGGGCGGACACCGGGGCGTCGACGATCTCGGTGAGGGCCTTGTCCTGGTATGCCTTGTCGACCAGCTTGGTGAGGTCGGCGCTTGCGGGCATGCACACTCCTTGACTCGTGGTCGGAAATCCCGACCATATACGGACGAACCAGTTGAATTAGATCATGATTCCTCTGCCCGATCCACGGTGGACCGGGCGGGGGATCAGGCGTCCTCGTCGCCGCCCTCGTCCTCGTCGTCGAAGATCTCGTCGGCGATCATGCCGCCGGCGAAGCCGAGCGCCGCGCCACCGACCACACCGGCGGCGACCGCACCCATACCGGGCCCGTCGTGGTCGTGGTGCCCCTCCTTGTGGTGGCCGCCGGGATGCCCGTGCCCCGCGTGCCCGTAGCCGGGCTGTCCGTAAGCAGGCTGTCCGTAGGCGGGTGCGCCGTAGCCCGGTGCGCCGTAGCCGGGCGGCGGGGGCGGCGGCGGGTAGCCGGGCGTCCCGTAGGCCGGGGCGGGCGGGGCGTAGCCGTAGCCGACGTGCGGATCCTGCCGGCCGTCGACGGCCTGCCGGAGCCAGCCGTCGACCTGCGCGGTCCAGTCGCCGTGCGCGTCGCCGTGGGCGACGTGGTGCCGGCCGTACGAGTCGTGTCCGCCGGTGAACAGCCCGCCGTGCTTGTCCAGCTCCAGCACGACGTCCACGCCGTGCCCGTTGGCGACGAAGGTCAGCTCGACCTCGTTGACGGCGTGGGCGTACTGCGGTGCCGCGTAGTACTCGATCTCCTGGTAGAACGGCAGCGTCTGGTGCGACCCCGCGATGTGGCCCCGTTCGAGGTCGGCCGCCTTCACCGTGAAGCCGAGCCGGCCGAACGCCTCCAGGACGCGCTCCTGGGCGGGCAGCGGGTGCACGTACACCGGGTCGAGGTCGCCCTTGTCGACCGCACCCCGGACGGCCACCTCGGTACGCAGGCCCATCGTCATGCCGGGCAGGTGCTGACCGTTCAGCTCGGTCACCGGCGTCTCCCACGGCACCGCCACCTGGAACGGCAGGCTGAGCTGCTGCCCCTCGCGCAGGAACAGGCCGCCGGCGACCGGCACCCGGTGGAACTCCACGAGCGCGTCGTACTCCTCCTCCGCGCCCTCCATCTCGACCCGGGTGACCAGACCGACGGTGATCTGGTCGATCTCCACGTCGTGGCTGCCACCGGTCAGGTTCACCTGGCCGGTGAGCGTCAGCCCCGGTCGGGTGCTCGGATTGGACAGGACCGTATCGACGCTGGGGCCGCCCACCCCGAACGCACCCAGCATCTTCTTGAACACCACGAACCTCTCCCTCGACGACCGTCGGGCACGCGGTGACCGCAAACCCGACGTGATGTGCGTGAAACCGTTGTCCGGCAACGACTCCAGCGGCCTCCACTGTGGAAGTCGCCGGGCCGGCAAGCTACCAATGCAACCTGGACGGTGGCTGAGTGGAGCGGGCCCGTGGCCGCCGAGGTCCGTCGCCTCCGCGTAGGGTCGCCGTCCGCTCCCGACCCGATCCGGGCGCGCGACGGCCGATGTCTGTACCGTGTGGACATACGGTCGGCGGCTGGGCGCCGTGGCCCCGCACCGTCATCGCGGTGCGGTACGGGAGTGGAAGATATCCGACTATAGTGGCGGCGGTCACGTCACGGTGGTGGTGGGAAGGGCGACGATGGAACGGCCTGAGTGGGCGCCAGCGGATGTCGATCTCAGCCGGCCGAGCGTGGCGCGAGCCTACGACTACTGGCTCGGCGGCTCGCACAACTTCGAGGTCGACCGGGAGTTCGCCCGCCAGGCCCTGGCCGCGGTGCCCGATCTCCGCCTGGTCGCGCGGGCGAACCGGGAGTTCCTGCACCGCGCGGTGCGGTTCATGCTCGGCCAGGGCGTCCGGCAGTTCCTCGACATCGGGTCCGGCATCCCCACCGTCGGCAACGTGCACGAGATCGCCCAGCAGGTCGACCCGGACGCCCGGGTGGTCTACGTGGACATCGACCCGGTGGCGGTCACGCACAGCACACACATCCTCGCCGGCCAGCCCAACGCGGTCGCCCTGCTCGAAGACCTCCGCCACCCGGAGGCCATCCTCGAGCATCCGGAGACCCGCCGGCTGCTCGATCTCGACCGGCCCGTCGGCCTGCTGCTCGTCTCGGTGGTGCACGCGGTCCCCGACCACGACGACCCGTACGGTCTGATCAAGCGACTGTGGACGGCCCTGGCCCCCGGCAGTTGCGTGGCGATCAGCCACGTCACCACCGACAGCCGACCGGACGAGATGGGGGAGGGCACCCGGCTCAGCGGCCGGACCAACACGCCTGTCACCGCTCGCACCCGCGCCCAGGTGGAGGACTTCTTCGCCGGCCTCGACCTGGTGGAGCCCGGCGTGGTGTGGTCACCGCTGTGGCGTCCCGAGTCGCCGGCCGAGGTCGGCGAGCACCCGGAGCGGATGAGCTTCTACGTCGGAGTCGGACGCCGCAGGTGAGCGATCGGCCCGACGCCGACGGAATCGACGACCGGTACCGGCCCGGCGTCGAGGGGTTCGTCACGGCGTGGGCCACCGCCCTGCACCGCGCCCACTACGTGCCGATCACCGCCGGGCAGCGGCACCGGATCGTCAGCGCACTGGCCGCCCGGCTGGTCACCGCCGTCCTCGCCGACCCGGCCCGGCCCGGTGACGGCCAGCGGATCGGCGCCGATCTGGTGGCGGCCGGCTTCGGCTCGCCGGAGGCGCTCGGCGGGACGATCGCGGTCATCGGCGCCCGGCTGCCCGCCGCGCTGGGCATCGCCGCCGACCCCACCCGCGCCACCCGCCTCAACGACCTGCTGGCGGAGCTCGCGGCGGGCTTCGCGTCCGCCGCGCACGACCGCAGCCTGTGGGAACAGGACACCGTCCGGCTGGCCGCGCTGGCCGCCCGCACCCAGGCCGAGGAGGCGTTGCGGGTCAGCGAGGCCCGGTTCCGCCGCTTCGCCACCCACGACCAGCTGACCGGCCTGCCCAATCTGACCCGGTTCACCGAGGAACTGGGACGCCTCTGTTCCGCCGCCGTGCCGGTCGACCGGGTCGGGGTCTGCTGCCTCGACGTCGACGACTTCGCGGCGGTCAACGACGTCCTCGGGCACCAGGTGGGTGACCTCCTGCTCCGCGAGATCGCCCACCGCCTCGCCGCCCTCACCGACCCGCGGGTCGACCTGGTGGCCCGGCTGGACAGCGACCGGTTCGCGATCCTGGTCCGCGACACCACCTGCGCCGAGGACGCCATCAAGATCGCCGACCGGGCCCTGGCCACGCTCGCCGCCCCGTTCCACGTCAACGACACCGAAGTACCCCTGACGGCGAGCGCGGGTGTCGCCGAGGGCAGCGTCGCCGACGACGGCGCCACCCTGCTGCGGGACAGTGAGATCGCGCTGCACTGGGCCAAGGCCGACGGGAAGGCCACCCTGCGCCGCTTCGACCAGGACCGCAGCGCCGCGGACGCGGCCCGCTACCGCCTGTCGGCGGCCATGCCCGCGGCGCTGCACCGTGGCGAGTTCACCGCCGCCTACCAACCCATCGCCGCGCTGCGCTCCGGGCGGCTGGCCGGGGTGGAGGCCCTGGCCCGTTGGCGGCATCCCCAGCTCGGCCTGCTGACCGCCGCCCGGTTCATCGACCTCGCCGAACACACCGGTCTCGTGGTGGCGCTCGGCCGCCACCTGCTGGAGCAGGCGTGCCGGCAGGCCGGCGAGTGGCAGCGGATCCAACCCGGGCTGTACGTCAGCGTGAACGTGTCGGTACGCCAACTCCGCCAGAACGGCCTGGCCGGGGAGGTGGCGCAGATCCTCGACCGGACCGGCCTGCCGCCCCACCTGCTCCAGCTGGAGGTCACCGAACAGGCCGTGATCGACCTGACCGGCGTGGTGGCGGAATCCCTGGCGGCGCTGATGACCCTCGGCGTACGGATCGTCATCGACGACTTCGGCATCGGCTACGCGAACCTGGCCAACCTCCGCTCCCTCCCGCTGCACGGTCTCAAGCTCGACGCCAGCCTGACCCGCCCGTCGGCGCAGCCGGTCCGGCGGCCGGGGGCCCGCCGTCCCGGCACGGACGACGACTTCCTGGGTACCGTCGTGTCCCTCGGGCACCGGCTCGGCCTGGTCGTGACCGCCGAGGGCATCGAGACCGCCCAGCAGGCCCACCGGCTGACCGCGACCGGCTGCGACAACGGGCAGGGCTGGCACTTCGGCCGTCCGGTGCCGCCCGACGAGATCACCGCCAGCATCGTCGCGCAGCGCGACCTCGACGCGGTGTCCCGGGACACCGCGCTGCCGGCGTTCCCCGCCCAGCAGCACTGACCTGCACCGGCGCGGCAGGCGGCCCGCCGACCCGCTTCGGGCGGGTGGGTCAGGATGGGGGGAGCCCGACCCGGCGACAGTGTGACGCCGGTCACTCCGATTGGGGACCCGATCCGGTGCGGCCGTCGTCTTACCAGGCGTGAGGACAGACATGGAAGCAGACGACGAGGGTGAACTCGTACGCCGCGTCGCCCGTGGCGACCGCCAGGCGTTCGACGAGCTCTACCGTCGTACTGCCCCGTGGTTGGAGGTGCGCCTGCGGCGCCGCTGCGCCGACCCGGACGTGGTGGCCGAGGTGCTCCAGGACACCTACCTGGCGGTCTGGCGGGCGGCGGGCAGCTTCGCCGGCACCCGGGCCCGCACCGGCGACGAGGCGCAGGGCAGCGCCGTGGGCTGGCTGTGGACCATCGCCGCGCACCGGCTGGTCGACGCGTTCCGCCGCCGCGCCCGCCGCAGTCAGGTGCCGCAGGTGGAGCTGACGCCGGCCACCGCCCCCGCCGCCGAGGACGAGGTGATGGCCGCCCGGATCGGCCAGGAACTGGAGCATGCCCTGCTCACCCTGCCGCCCGCCGTCCGGGCCGCCCTGCGGGCCACGGTCCTCGACGGGCTCTCGGCGCGCGAGGCGTCGGTGCTGCTCGGCGTACCGGAAAACACGGTGAAGTCCCGCGTCCGCCGGGCCCGGGTCGCCCTACGGGAGGCATTGTCATGACCACCCACCCCAACCTGACCCAGATCGACCGCTATGCCACCGGCGACCCCGGTCTCGACGAGGCCAGCGTCTGGGCGATCGAGGTCCACCTCGAAGACTGCGCCGACTGCCGCGCCCGCCTGGCCGGCAGCACCACGGCGGAGAGCCGGACCGTGATCGACCTGGTCGCGACGGCGCTGGACCGGGAGATCGCGGCCACCCCGGCCCCGGCCCGCCGCAGCCGGTCCTGGTCGGTGGCCCGGCACCGCTGGTTCGTCGGCACCCTGCTGCCCTGGCTCGTCATGACGGTGACGGTGCTCGGCTGCGCCGCGCTGCTCGGCGCGCTGTGGGTCGGCCTGCCCTCCGTGGTGCTGCTGATCGCGCCCCTGGCGCCGCTGCCCGGCGTGGCGGTCGCCTGGCACCGTCGGGCCGACCCGGCCTGGGAGCTGATCGCCGCCACGCCCGCCGCCGGCCTGACGATGCTGCTGCGGCGCACGGCCGCGGTGCTGGCGTTCGTCATCCCCGCGCTCGCCGTGGTCGGCGCCGGGACCGGGGCGTCGATGGCGCTGCTGCTGCTGCCCTGCCTGGCGTTCACCGCCGCCACCCTGCTGCTGGGTACCCTCGTCGGCGTACGCCGCGCCGCGCTCGGCCTCATCACGGCCTGGACGCTCGCGGTGATCGCCCCCAGCCTCGTCGCCGCCCGGATGCCGGTGGTGCTGTCGGCGGACAGCGCCCGCACCTGGGCGCTCGTCACGGCCGTCCTGACCGTCGTCGCCCTGCTCCGGCTCGACGGTTTCCGGCGGCTCTCCCACCGCGACTGATCCCCACCCCCACCCCTGACCGACCCCCACCCCCGACCTTGCGGAGCGGTACGGCCACCGGGCCGGACCGCCACCCTGCCCTGGAAATTACCGAAGGAGACAGCGACGATGCGTGCGGTGAGCGCGGTCGAAACGACCACCACCACCCATCCCTGGGCGATCCACGCCGAGGGCCTTCAGGTCCGGGCCGGCCGGTACCTCGCCGTCAACGGCCTCGACCTGGCCCTGCCCACCGGCGTGCACGGACTGCTCGGCCCCAACGGCGCGGGCAAGACCACGCTGATGCGCGCCCTGGCGACCGTCGTGTCCCCGGCCGGCGGCCGGTTGACCCTGCTCGGACACCCCGTCGACGGCCGCTCCGAGCTGCGGGCGGTCCGTCGCGCCCTGGGCTACCTGCCGCAGCACTTCGGCTACTACCCCCGGTTCACCGTGCGGGAGTTCGTCGGCTACATGGCCTGGCTCAAGGAGATGCCCAAGGCGGGCGTCGCCGAGGCGGTGCAGCGGGCCATCGACCGGGTCGGGCTCACCGCCAAGGCCGACGCCCGGATGAAGACGCTCTCCGGCGGCATGCTGCGCCGGGCGGGCATCGCCCAGGCCATCGTCAACGACCCACGGCTCCTGCTGCTCGACGAGCCGACCGTCGGCCTCGACCCGGAACAACGGCTCGACTTCCGGGAGCTGCTGCGCGACCTCGGCGGCGACACCTGCGTGCTGGTCTCCACCCACCTGGTCGAGGACGTGGTGGCGGCCTGCACCGACGTCGTCCTGGTCAACGAGGGCCGCCTGGTGTGGCGGGGCACGCCCGAGGTGCTGGCCGCGCAGGGCGACGCGGGTCACGCCGGTGACAGCCCGGCCGAGCGGGGCTACTCGGCGCTGCTGCGTCAGCACCGTGCGGAGGCCACCCGATGAGCGGGCGGACCATCGCCGCGCACACCGCCGCCGCCCGGCGGCCCGACGGGAAGCGGGGTGCCCGGGTGGGCGTCATGGGGATCGAACTGCGCCGCTCCGCCGCGCTCGGAGCCGCGGTGATCACGGTGGTGGTCGGGGTCGGGTCGCTGTACGTGGCGACCGGCCGCTGGTCGACCGGCTGGATGGCCCTGGCCCTGGCCATCCGGGAGTACCTGCTCCTGCTGTGGCCGCTCGCCCTCGCGGCCGGAGCCTGGCAGGGCCGCCGGGAACACCGGGCGAAGGTCGGCGAGTTGTTCGCCACCACCGCCCGCCCCCGTGCCGCCCGGATGCTGCCGGTGCTCGGCACGATGGCCCTCACCCTCGTGGTCGCCTACCTGGTGGTGACCGCGGCGGGCATCGCCTGGATCGTCAACACCGCCTCGTACGTGCCGCTGCTGAACTTCGTCGTCGTCACCGCGGTCGGCGCGCTGTCCCTGGTCGCCGCGGCGTGGCTCGGACTGGGCGTCGGACGGCTGCTGCCCGCCCTGGTGACCGCCCCGGCACTGGCGGTGGGCGGCGTGCTGCTGGTCTTCTTCAGCACCGTCTCGACCCCGGAGCGGCTGGCCGCGGCGATCTCCCCGGCGCACGGCTCCGGCGGCTTCCACGAGTACCAGACCATCGACAGCCGGGTCAGCGGCGCGCTGGCGATCTCGATGACCACGCTCGCCGTCACCGGCCTGCTGCTGTTCGTCGCCGACGGGTGGCGGCTGCGGGCGATGGCGGTGCTGCCGGTGCTGCTCGGGGTCGGGGTGGCGACGACGATCCTCCCCACCGACCGGGACGTGCTCACCTGGCCGGTCGACCCCGTCGCGCGGGAACTGGTCTGCACCGACGCCACCCCGACGGTGTGCGTCAGCCGGGTCCACGCCAACGTGCTCGACACGATCACCCCGCGGGCCCGGGAGGGCCTCGCGGCGCTGGCGAAACTACCGGACGCGCCGACCGTCGTGCACGAGGACACCCGCACGATCGGGTACCGCCAGGAGCAGCCGGCCGTCCAGGACGAGGTCGTCACGATCGAGGTCCGGATCGACAAGCGGGGCCGGCTCGCCCACCCCGACCTCGTGGTCCTCGACGTCGTCAGAAGCCTGGGCGTCCCGTACGACTACGACTGCCGGAACCGCAACGAGACGGTCGAGCGGGCGGCGGCGTACTGGCTCATCGGCCGTGAGCCGCGCTCGGACGTCGGGCTGGTTCCCGGCATGATCGAGGAGGACCCGTCGATCACCACCGGGGCGAAGACCCTGTGGCAGGGCCTGCGGGCACTGCCCGAGGCCGAGGCGGTGGCCCGGGTCACGGCCGTCCGCGACGCCGTGCGGGCCTGCCGGGACTCCGAGGGCCTGTTGTCCCGGAGTGCCAGGTGACCGGGACGCTGCTCTACCTGCGTTCACGCCGGGTACCCGTGGCCCTGGCCGCGGCGGTCGGCGGCGCCGCGGTGGTCTGGGCGCTCTACCGGGCCCTGGCCAAGGACCGCGACGCCACCCCGATGCTGGTCGTGCTGACCGTCCTGATGATGGTCGCGGCGTTCGCCCCCACCCTCGTCGGCCCGGACGCGAACCTGGACCGGACGGCATCACTGCGGTGGTCCTGGCGACGCGGCGCGCACCTGCTCGCCGGCGGGGTGATCGTCCTCGCGGTGCTGCTCGCCACGCTGCACACCGGAGCCCGGTTCGGGCCGGCCGCACTGGTGGTCCGCGACGCCGCCGGGCTGCTCGGTCTGACCGCGCTGTGCACGAGCGTGGTCGGCGCCGCCCGGTCCTGGTTCCTGCCGGTGGGCTGGACCACCATCGCGGCCGTGTACCCGCAGGGCGGGACCTGGGGAGCGGTCGCCACCTGGCAGGGCCAGCCGACCGACAGCCGGGCCGCCGCGGTGACCGCGGTGACGTTCGCCCTCGCCGGGCTGGTCGTCTACGCGGTCGCCGGCTCCGCCCGCACCGACCCGGCGGAGTAGCGGCTCGGGCGTCCGGCGGCGGGCAGGAACCGCCGCCGGGCGCGGCGGGGGATGACCGGGCGGCGCGGCGCCCGGTCAGCGCGGTGACGCGGCAGCGGTGCAGGCCGGCGGGAGGTGGAACCAGCGCAACGCCTCCACACCGGCCGGCAGGCCGGTGGGTCCCTCGTCGACCTGGTCCCGGCGGCCGGCCAGGATCTCCCGCGCCTCGTGCAGGTAGCCGGCCAGGGCATCCTCCCCGGCCCGACGCCGGCGTGCCGCCGGCTGCTCCCCGCCGGTCACCAGCCGGGCCAGGTCGGCCAGGCCCACCGACCGGCCCGGCCCCCGGTGGTGCTGCCACAGGCCGGTACGGGCGTCGAAGCGGTAGTCGGCCAGCAGCCGGTGCCCCTGCCGGGCGACCAGGTCGACGGCGTCGATCAGGTAGTCGGCGACCTGGTCGGACAGGAAGTAGCCGAAGGTGATCCGGGTCCACCCCGGCTTGATCCCCTCGCACCCCCGGGCGATCTCCACCCGGAACGCCCGGGACCGTTCCTCGTCGATGCCGAGCAGGCGGTGCCCGTACGGGCCCGCGCAGGAGCACCCGCCCCGGGCCTGGATGCCGAACAGGTCGTTGAGCAGCGCCACGACGAAGTTGTGGTGCAGGTGACGGGCACCGTGGCGGATCTGCACCGACACGATGGGCAGCCGCCGCGCCCGGGGGTTGCCCAGGACCACGATCCCCGGGTTCGTCGACCAGCGGCGCAGCGCCCGCGACCACAGCCGCTCCTCACGGCCGGCGATGACGTCGGTGCCGACGGACTGCTTGAGGGCGAACACCAGGCCCGCCCGGATCGACTCGACGATCGCCGGCGTGCCACCCTCCTCCCGGGCCACCGGATCGTCGAGATACCGGTGCCCCACCGGGTCGACGAACGCCACGGTGCCGCCACCGGGCACCACCGGAACCCGGTTGCGCATCAGATCCCGCCGCACCACCAGCACGCCGGGGGTCTGCGGGCCGCCGACGAACTTGTGCGGCGACAGGAACACCGCGTCCTTGCCGTCCGCGGCGCCCGGCGTCGACTCGCCCATCCGGATCGGCACGTACGGGCCGGCGGCCGCGTAGTCCCAGCACGACAGCGCCCCGTGGGCGTGCAGCAACGCCGCGACCGTGTCGGTGTCGGACAGGATGCCGGTGACGTTCGAGGCGGCGGAGAAACTGCCGATCCGCAGCGGGCGGTCCGCGTACCGGACCAGGCGCTCGGCCAGCTCGGCCCGGTCGATGTGCCCGTCGGCGTCCGCGCCGATGACGACCACGTCGGCGTACGTCTCCCGCCACGGCAGCTCGTTGGAGTGGTGCTCGTAGGGGCCCACGAAGACCACCGGGCGCTGGTGCGGGGCGATGGCGTCCAGCAGGCAGTGGCGGCGCGTCGGCCCGTCGGGCAGCCGCAGTTCGAGCACGCCCACCAGCTTGTCGACCGCGGCCGTGGCCCCCGCACCGCAGAAGATCACCGCATGGTCGTCGGTGCCGCCGACGGCGTCGAGGATCGTCCGCCGGGCGTCCTCCCGCAGCCGCCCCGTCGCCCGGCCGGTGGCGGAACTCTCGGTGTGGGTGTTGGCGTAGCGGGGGAGCACCCAGTCCCGGACGGTGTCCTCCACGAAGTCCAGCGCCCGACCGGAGGCGGTGTAGTCGGCGTAGGTGATCCGGCGTGGCCCGTACGGGCCGTCCAGCACCTCGCCCTCGCCGATGACCCCGTCGCGGATCCGCGCCAGCAGCCGCTCTGTGTCGACCGTACCCATGTCGCGCTGCCTCCCCACGGCGATGGCGACGGGGCGGGTCGACGGGATGTCGGCGAGCGTCGGTTCCCCGACCGCTGTCCACAGTGTGCCCGACCGGCCGGTCCCGCCGCTCGCCGCCCGGTGTCCGGGGTCCGACGCCGCCACCCGGTCCGGGGCGGCACGGTGTCACCACCGGCGTCCGCCGGGTCGTCTGGTGCCCCCGCCCGTGCGGGTGCGACGATCTCCACCGGCCCTGCCGACGACCCGAGGAGGACGCGATGGCGACCGCTGCCGAGCTGGACGACTGCCGGCGGGTCGCCGAGGAGGCGGCCCGCCTCGGCGGCCGGGAACTGCTGCGGCGCTTCGGCGACCACGGCCGCGTCGACTACAAGACCGCCCCCACCGACCTGGTCAGCGAGGCGGACCGGGCCAGTGAGACGCGCATCGTCGAGCTGCTGCGTGCCCGCCGTCCCGGCGACGGCATCCTCGCCGAGGAGGGCAGCGACCACGTCGGCGACTCCGGGCTGCGCTGGGTCCTCGACCCCCTCGACGGCACCGTCAACTACGTCTCGGGGATACCGTTCTGGTGCGTCAGCATCGCCTGCGAGCAGCAGACCCCGCACGGCTGGCGGCCCGTCGTCGGGGTGGTCCACGACCCGGTCCACGACGAGACCTTCTGCGGCGTCCGGGGTGGCGGCGCGGCCCTGAACGGCACACCGCTGACCCGGCGCGCCGGTGTCACCCTCGGCGAGGTCGTCCTCGCCGCCGGCTACGCCTACGACGTCGCCCACCGCCGGGTGCAGGCGGCCGTGGTCACCGACCTGGCCGGTGACGTACGCGGGGTGCGGATGCTGGGCTCGACGGCGCTGGCGTTGGCCTGGATCGCGGCGGGCCGTTGCGACGCCTACGTCGAGGACCGCACGTTCCGCTGGGACTGGGCGGCCGGTCAGGTGATCGCCGTCGAGGCCGGCGTCGCGGTCGAGGTGAGCGGCAGCCGGGTGCTCGCCGCGCCGCCGGAGCTGATCGACGGCCTGCGTCCCCGGGTCGCGGCGCTGGGGTGACCCCGCACCGGCCGTGCCGACGGTCGGGGCGTCACCCGGCGCCGAGACAGACGAACGCCGCCGCCGTTGCCCCGGCGGTGCCGTCGCCGGAGGCGACGAAGGCCCGTTGGGCGTCGGCGAGCGCCTGCGCCGGTCGTAGCCCCGCCCGCATCCGTCGGTGCAGGTCGAGCATCAGCGCGGTGGTGGGGTCGGCCGGCACCGGCAGCACGGTGGCGACCAGGCACCGGGCGCCCAGTCCGAGCAGCACGGCGGTGAAACCCATGACCTCGTCGCCGGGGCGGACCCCGGTCAGCCCCGAGTCGCACGCGGACAGCACCACACAGCCGGGCGGACGGGTGACCCGCTCCCACTCGTAGGCGAACAGCGGTCCGTCGGCCAGCTCCAGGGTGGAGAACTGCGGATTGTCGGCGCGGAAGGTGCCGTGGGCGGCGATGTGGACCAGGCCGGCCCCGTCGAGCGCCGCGGTCAACGCGTCGGCGGTGGCGTCCGCGCCGGTGAGCAGGGTCGCCCCCGGCAGCACCTGCGCGAGCCTGCCCACCTCGGCCTGACCCGCCGGCAGGCGCGGCCCACAGGCCAGCACCGACGGCCCGGCCGAGGGTTCGCCGTCGTCCGCCCGCAGCCAGGCCGTGGCCGACGGGGCGACCGTCACGGCGCGACCGGCGCAGGTCGGCAGACCCGACCACGCCACCGCGTGCAGGGCCCCGACCGGCACGATCACCAGGGGACGGTCGCCGAGGTGCCGGCGCAGCGGATCGAAGAGCTGCCGGTCCAGTGCGGCGGCGGCGTGCCCGGCCCCGGCCCGCGCGGTCGCCGTGTCGCCGGTGGTGACCAGCCGGCGCAGCGCGAACCGGTGCCACCGGGTCAGGTGCACCGCCTCGGCCAGCGGACCGAGGTCGTGCAGGCTGGCCCGGCCGTCGCGGACCAGCACCGCGCGCAGCCGGTCGCCGTGGGCGACCAGCTCGACCAGCACCCGGGCACCGAGTCGGCCGGCGAGCACGCCCACCCCCGGCGGGTTCACCACACCGGTCCCACCGGGCACCCGGCGGGCCAGGTCCCGGATGCGCTGCTCCAGCCGCGCCTGCCGACCCCGCAGGGCGTGCGCCGGCCGGCCCGCCAGCACCTCGTCCTCCAGCAGGCTGCTGACGAGCCGCAGTTCGGTGAGCGCCGCGAACAGGTCCGGGTCGTCCGGGGGCAGCGCCGGACGCATCCGCAGGGTGTTGGCCCGCCAGCGTTCGGCCCAGGCCAGGGTGCGGGCCGGGGAGCCGGCCCGCACCGCGATGTCGAGGCCCTCGGCGGCCAGTTCCCGACCGTACGTGCCGCTGTGGGCGCGCAGCTCCGTGGCGCCGAGGGACGTGCGGTGCCGGTCCAGCACGGCCAGCCCCCGCCGCAGCGCCCGGGCCGCCCCGGCGTCGTCACCGGTGAGCCGACGCGAACGGGCCAGCGCGTACCAGCCCTGGGCGCGGCGGGAGGCGGTGCCCCGCCGGCGGGCCTGCGCGGCCACGTCGAGCAGGGTCACGGCCCGGTCGACCCGGCCCGAGGCGGCGGCCAGCAGGCCGGCTTCGAGGCGGGTGGTCAGCGCCGGCCCCGGCCACCCGGTGGCGTCGAGTTCGTCGGCCGTCCGCACCATCGCGGTGAGCAGGGCCGCCGTCCGGGTGCCCCGGCGGAACTCCGCGCGCAGTTCGACGTGCCGGGCGAAGGCGGCCCAGGTGCGCCGGCCCTGACGCCGGAACCTGACCCGGGCCTGGGCTGCGGCCGCGGTCGCGGTGTCCAGGTCGTCGGCGAGCAGCGCGGCGCGGGCCTGGGCCAGCAGCGCCTCGGCGAGGTCCGAGGCCATGCCCCGGCGGTGCAGTTCCCGTACCGCGGCGGCGGCCACCCCGACCGCCTCGTCGAGCAGCGGCACCGACAGCAGTAGCTCGAACCGGTCCAGCAGCAGCGCCGGACGCGGGACGGCGAGCCGGCGGTACTCCTCGTCGACGTCGGCGAAGCAGCGCAGCGCGACGGCGATCTCGCCGCGTTGCCCGGCGGCGATGCCGCTGTTCCACCGGGCGTCGGCCGCGGCGAGGTCGAGCCCGAGCCGGTGGAAGACCGCCGCCGCCCGGGAGAGGTCGTCGCCGGGGCCACCGGAGGAACCCCGGTGCGCGTTGAGCAGTCCCCGGTTGTTGCGGGCGCGCGCCTCCAGCAGCGGATCGTTCTCGCGTTGGGCGATGTCGATGGCGATGCCGTAGTCGCGCACCGCCTCGGCGTAGCGCCCGCGGTAGTGCAGCACCACCCCCCGCTGCATCCGGGCCCGGCCGGCGTCGGCACCGGTGAGCTGGGGCAGCGCGGCGGTCACCGCCCGCAGCGCGGCAGCGGTACGACCGGCGTTGGCCAGCACGTACCCGAGGCTCATCCGGGCCAGCGCCCGGGTACGCGGGGTGCCGGACACCCGTACCGCCCGGCGCAGGTGGCGCAGCGCGCCGGGCAGGTCGTTGAGTTCGCGCAGGGCCAGCCCGATGGCCCGCTCGGCGGTGGAGCGCTCGTCGTCGTCGGCGGTCTGGCTGGCGAGCACCCGCTGGGCGATGCTGATCGCCTCGGGTGGGTATCGCTGGACGGCGTCGAGCGCCGCCTGGGCCGCCGCGGCACCGCAACCGGTGCTGTCGGGCATGCCCTAGAGAGTCCACGACGAACAGCCGCGAGTCAACGTCGAGAATCCATCGCGGGAATGTCGTCAATGGGTGTCCTGCTCGGTTGCCCCTAATTGACAAGCGGCGATGGTGCGGAATAATTGGCGGTCGGGGAATTCACCGCGCCCGCCCTGGGTGGGCACGCTTCTTTCACAAGCATGGAGGATCCGTGCCGCCGTCTGACCACCCCACCGTGCCGGGTCCGGGCGGCCCACTGTCCCGACGGCGGATGCTGACGCTGTCCGCGCTGGCGGTGGCGGCGCCGTTCGGTGTGCTGCCGCGGCCGGCCCCGGCCGCCGCCGGCGACGCGGACGCCGCCGCCTACCAGAGGGCGTTCGAGGCCGCCCTGGCCGCCGACCAGAACGTACGCCGGTACACCGCCCCCGGCCGGGAGATCCTCTACCGCCCCCGGCAACTGCTCGCCGCCGACGCCGACGCCAAACGGGTCGCCACCTGGCTGCGCGCCCACGATTATCCGGCGACCGTCGGCGCCGGATTCGCCGGCGTCACCCGGCTGCTGTTCGACCGGGAGACCGACATCCCCGGCGTCGTGCGAAAACTGCGCGACCCCCAGCAGTGGCCCGGCCAACCGGTGCCGGCGGTGCAACCCCACCACGTGTTGCTCGGGCTGGGCAACATCATGGGGAACCCGGGCACCCCGCCCCGCCCCGCCCCGGCGCTGCCGCCCCCCGATCCGACCCGGCTCGGTGAGGGCGCCGGCGTCACCGTCGGCATCTGCGACACCGGGATCTGGCAGCAGGCCGGCGCGTGCCACCCGCAGTGGCTCGGCGGCGCGTACCTGCCGCAACTCGACGACGAGGACCCGCTCTACGTCCACACCGACGTGCTCGCCCCGCAGGGCGGGCACGGCACCTTCGTCGCGGGCGTGGTCCGGCAGGCGGCCCCGGGCGTACGCGTCGACCCGGAACTGGCCCTGGACCCGACCGGGGTGGGCGACGAGTCGACGGTGGTGGCCGCCCTGAGCCGGCTCGCGCCGCAGGTCGCCGTGTTCAACCTCTCGCTGGGCGGCTACACCCTGGACGATCAGCCGTCGCTGCCACTGGCCAACGCGGTGGCGGCGTTGCCGGCGACGAGCGCCGTGGTCGCGGCGGCCGGCAACGCCGGCACCAGCCGACCACTCTGGCCGGCCGCCCTGGACCGGGTGGTGGCGGTCGCGGCGGTCAGCCAGACGACCGGCGGCCCGGTGCCGGCGGCCGACAGCTGCTACGGGCCCTGGGTGGACGCCTGCGCCGTCGGCGAGCGGCACAGCACCTACGTCGAGGGGCAGCTCCCCCTGCCCGGCAGGCCGGCACGGCAGTTCCACGGGTTCGCCGTCTGGGCCGGCACCTCGTTCGCCACCGGGCACGTCTCCGGGCGGCTCGCCGCGATGATGACCGCCGGGGGCCTCAGCGCGGACGCGGCGCGTGCGAGCCTGCTCGCCGCCCCCCGCTGGCATCCCGACTACGGGGTGCTCGTCGGATGAGCCGCGTCGACGCCCCGGGCGGTGACCCGGCGACCGGTGCCAGCGCGACCAGCCTGCTGTCCGCCGCCGCCCGCGGCGACGAGTCGGCCTGGGCCGAGCTGGTCCGCCGGTACACCCCGATCGTGTACGCGGTCATCCGCGCCTACGACCTCAGCCGCTCCGACGCGGCCGACGTCAACCAGACCGTCTGGCTGCGCCTGGTGGAGCAGTTGGGTCGGGTACGCGAACCCGAGGCGCTACCGGGCTGGCTGGCCACCACGACCCGCCGGGAGTGCTACCGGCTGTCCCGGGTGAGCCGCCGCTCCCACCCCGTCGACCCGTACGACCAGACGCTGGAGCTCCAGCACGGGCTCTCCCGGGAGTTGGCCGCGATGGCACCCGCACCGGACGACGAGTTGCTGCGCGCGGAGCGCCGGCAGGCGTTGCGGGCGGGTTTCGTGCAGCTCCCGTCGCGCTGCCAGGCGTTGCTGTCGCTGCTGACGGCCGACCCGCCGGTGAGCTACCGGGAGGTCGCCGAACGGCTGGGCGTGCCGATCGGCAGCATCGGCCCGACCCAGGCACGATGCCTGCGTAGGCTGCGGGAGTGCCCGGCGATCGTCGAGTTTCTCGGAGCTTCCACCATCGGTACGAAACGGGGGTGAACCGGATGGAGCCGTGGCCGCCTGCGGATGACGAGGCGCTGACGACGGAGCTGGGTGCGGCCCTGTGGGACACCGGGCCGGTCTCGGAGGCGTACCTGAGCGCGGCCCTGGCCGCGTTCACCTGGCGGACCGCCGACGCGGAACTGGCCGTCGCCGAGCTGACGTTCGACTCGGCGGTCGACGCCGAGTTGGCCGGCATGACCCGTTCCGTGGCGTCCGCGCGGACGCTGTCGTTCCGGACCGGGTCGGTGCTGGTGGAGATCGAGGTGACCGACGCCGGGATCGTCGGCCAGCTCTCCCCGTCCGGTGGCGGGCGGGTCAGTGCCCGGACGGCCGCCGGCACCTACGACGAGGCGTCGGTGGACGCCGTGGGCTTCTTCTCGCTGGGTGTCCCACCACCGGGCCCGGTCCAGCTGTGCGCGCGCACCGTCGGGTACGCGGTGTCCACCGCCTGGGTCTGTCTGCGCTGACCTCGGTCCGGTGGCGGTGCGCCGCCCTCTCGACGGCGTCCGAGCGTGCCGTCGGCGTCCCGTGCCCGGTCGTGGCCGCGACCCACGACGGTGGGGCGCCGGCCGCTCGGCCCGCGCCCCACCGTCCTGCGGTGGTGACGGCGTTACCCCCGCTGCTCGCCCGCCAGCAGGTACTGCACCCCGCCGAGGTCGGCCCGTTCGGTGCCGTCCGCGTCGGGCCCGAACTGGGTCACGTTGAGCGCGGTCTCCTTGGCCAGGGTGGTGTCGGCCGAGAAGGACAGGGAGAACTCGATGCGCTCACCGGGCTTCAACAGCAGCCCGCTGATGCTGGCCCGCCCCGGATCGACGATCTCCAGTTCGGTCTTGCCGACCTGGCGGACTCCCGTGGCGACCTTGCCGGTGGCCTGCCAACGCTCGAACAGGGTCGGGCCGAGGTCGACGAAGACCCGGGCGCCCTGGGCCTGCTCGGCCGGCTGGGTGAAGACCAGGTCGTTCTTGGTCTCCGCGGCGGTCACGTTGCCGATGGCGAACGGCCGGACGACCCGGGGCCCGCCCGAGACGAGTCGGACCGAGTCGACGTTGCGCCAGGCGACGTTGTTGTTGTACTGGGTGTTGACGCTGGTGCTCGGCCCCTCGAAGGTCATCGGGTCGGTGGGCGAGACCCAGCGCGCCAGCAGGCAGAAGTGCCCCGGTCCGGGCACCCCGGTCCACGGGATCGTCACGGTGGTGACGCCCGGGTAGACGGGCACGCTGACCGCGCCGATCTGGGTCCAGTGGGTCGGCCAGGTGGCGCCGCCGCCCGGGGTCGTCCGGTAGACACGCAGCACCCCGTTGTCGATGCCCGAGCCGTACGGTCCGTTGTTGCGCAGCTTGATGAAGAGGTAGTTGGTGACCCCGACCCTCGGGTTCTGGCTGGTGGAGCACTCCACGGCCGTCGGGCAGACCTTGATGTCGGGGCTGGCCCACAGCGGGCTGTACGAGTGCGGCTGGATGCCGGTGTCGGCGGTGACGTCCTTCATGTAGACGTCGGTGCGGGCCGCCGCGGCGGCCTTGCCCTGCGGTGCCTCGCCGGGTGCCGCGGCGGCGGCGGTGACCGCCAGCAGCCCGGCCAGCGCCGCGCCCGTGAGGACGGCCAGCGTCGAGCGGCGGACGCGCTTTCCTACCTTGCCCATGACAGGTTTTCTCCCATCGGCGGGGGACGTCGAGTCCGGCGTGTTGCGATGCCGTGTCGACGCGATGACGTCGTTGAAGAGCCGTGAACGTGCCGGGAAATACCGTCGCGGGGTCGGCCGTCAGATGACGCCAGGACCGGCAAATAAGACACTCATCGATGTCTGACGCGCATGTGCCCCGGCACGGGTGCCACCGGAACGACACGGTCATCCGGGCGTGATCGCGACCACTGCCGGACGTAAGGGTGTACTAGGGTGCTCCCATGGATCTGAGTGACAGCGCCTCACCGGTGACAGCCACCCGGCACGGTCCAACGGAGGGCGACTCGTCGACACCGATCCGGCTCCGTGCGGCGAACATTCACAAGCGGTACGGCAAGAACCATGTCCTGAATGGCGTCGACCTGACGGTCCGTGCCGGCGAGGTGGTCGCCATTATCGGCGCCAATGGCTGCGGAAAGTCGACGCTCATGAGGATCTGCGCCGGTCTGGTCAGCCCGTCCAGTGGTGTGGTGGAGGTCGACGAGAGCATGGCCTACTGCCCTCAGCAGGCAGGACTCATGGGTTACCTGACCGCCGACGAGCATTTCGCGTTGTTCGGTGCCGGGCACGGAATGGGTCGGAGCGAGGCCCAGGCAACCGGCCGGCAGCTCGCGAAGAGCCTGGCCTGGGACGGCGGCATGGCAACGCAGGCCAGGCATCTCTCCGGCGGCACCCAGCAGAAACTCAACCTAATTCTCGCCGCGCTGACCGATCCCGACATCCTGCTGCTCGACGAGCCCTACCAGGGTTTCGACCGGGGCAGCTACATCGATTTCTGGGACTGGGTTCTGCAGCGCCGCGACGCCGGAAAGTCGACGCTCGTCATCACCCACATGCTGAATTCCCTCGATCGGGTCGACGCCGTTCTCGACCTCGGAGCGAAGGCGGCCGCCGACTCATGACCAAGCTGCTCACCGTCGCGGAGATGATGGGTCGGGATCTCGCCCGGCGGCGGGTGGCCCTCGCGCTGCTCGCATTCGTTCCCCTACTGTTCTACATGGCCCGGCACGACGGCAATCCCGAGAAGGCGATCCGCTTCGCCGGTCTCGGCCTGGCCTGGGCGGTGAGTACGGCCGGCCTCTTCCTGAGCAACACCACGAAAGCCGTGGAGCGGCGGCTGCGCCAGATCGGCTACCGGCCGGCGCACCTCTACCTCGGCACGCTCACCGCGCTGCTGGCCCTGGGTGCCGTACTCGCCACGGTCTACTGGGTGCTCATCTATCTCGACCAGGACAACCTGGCCCGGCCCGGCGCGGTCGCCATCGAGTTCGGGCTCACGGTGGTGGTCGCCGCCCCGCTGGGCCTGCTGATCAGCGCCGTCGCCCCCCACGATCTGGAGGGCACCCTCGTCCTGATCTCGATCACCGGATTGCAGTTCCTCGTCGAGCCGGACCAGAAACTCGGCAAGGCCCTGCCGTTCTGGTCGACCCAACAGGTCGGGACCTTCGGTCTCGACGGCGGCGACCCGGAGTACCTCCGCAAGGGCCTCCTGCACGGCGCCCTGTACTGCGTGGGCCTCATTCTGGTCACGGCGGTGCTGGCCAGCGTGCGGCTACGGCAGCGCAGGCACCTGCGGATCCGGGCGGCCGTCCGGTAGGAGCAGCCGGGCGGGTGTGGCGCGCCGCGCCCGCCCGGCGCTCACCCCACCTCCTGCAGGGCGAACGACACGTCGTTCGGCGGTGCGACCAGCAACGGCAGCCGTTCTGCGGGGGTGCGGGCCTGCCGGCGGCGTTGCTCCAGCTCGGCCATGCGTCGCATGCACGCGGCACGAGCGGGTGACCCGAAGCCGGTCTCCGGCGCCGCGGTCAGCGAGGCCGCCCAGGCCCGGTAGCGGTAGAGCGGCCGACGCAGGTTGCGGATGCGGTACAGCCAGGCGACCCGCAGTTGGAAGTCCGTGTCGGAACCGAAGGCCGCGGTGCCGTCGAAGCCGTTGAGCCGGGTGAAGACCTCCCGCCGGACGACCGTCGCCGGGTGCAGCGCGACCGTCTTACGGCCGAACCGGTGCACCAGGTTCCCGTTGCGCGGCATGTGCCGTACGCCCTGAGGGTTGCCCGACGCGTCGATGACGCGGTACCCGCAGCCGACGAGATCGGCCCGGCCCCGTTCGAGCACGGCCAGTTGACGGGCGAAGCGGTCGGGCTCGCTGACGTCGTCGGCGTCCTGGAAGCCGATGTACTTCGTGGACACCGATGCGACCACCGCGTTCTTCAGCCGCAGCGGCCCGACGTTGCGGGACGCGCGCAGCAGCGTGAGCCGTGGGTCGTCCCGCCAGGGTGCGAGCGCGGTGATCCAGTCGTCGTCCGGCGAGTGGTCGTCCGCGACCACGAGCCGCAGGTCCCGATGGGTCTGCCCGAGTACGGAGGCGACCGACTCCGGCAGGTAGGTGGCGCAGCGGAAGTGCGGCACGATGACGGTCAGCAGGGGTTGCCCACCCATCAGGCGCCGACCGGCATCGACTCGCTGCGTACCGCGTCGATGTGCGCCCGCAGCCCCTCCCGCAGGGAGACCGACGCGCGGAAGCCCAGCGCCTCGGCCGTGCGGGTGACGTCGGCGCGGGTGGACACCACGTCGCCCGCCCGGTGGGGCTCGACACGGACGTTCGCCGGGCGTCCCATCAGCTCACTGATCAGGTCGATGATCCCGGTGACCGAGATCTGCTCACCGGTGCCGACATTGCACACCCGGCTCGGACCCGGCGCGTCGACGGCCGCCGCCACGGCGCGTACCGCGTCCTTGACGAAGACGAAGTCGCGACGCTGCGAGCCGTCGCCGAAGACCCGGATCTCCCGGCCGTCGCGGACCGCGGAGATGATCCGGGAGATCAGCATGTCGGGTCGTTGCCGTGGGCCGTACACCGTGAAGAACCGCAGGGCCACACTGGTCAGCACGGAGGCGGGACGCGCCGCGTAGGCCAGCGCGAGGTGCTCGGCCGCCAGTTTGGTGACCGCGTACGGGGAGATCGGCGCGGGCGGTTGGTCCTCGTTCATCGCCCCGTCGCGCTGGTTGCCGTAGACGCTGGACGACGAGGCGATCACCAGTCGTCGTAGTCCGGTCTGCACCCCTGCCTCCAGGAGCCGCCGGGTGACGATCACGTTCGACTCGACGTAGTCGTCGAAGCGGTCCCACGAGGGCCGGACCCCGGGCAGCGCGGCGAGATGGACCACCGCGGACACCCCGTCGAGCAACGGACGGATGTCCGTGGTGCGCAGATCGGCGACGACGTGCCTGCCGGCCGCGCCGGCCGGCCGGGGCCGCAGGTCGACACCGATCACCGGCTGGCCACGGTCGGCCAGGTGCTCCACCAGGTGTCGCCCGATGAACCCGGCGGCACCGGTCACCAGCACCGTACGCCGTGGGTCGTGAACCGTCATTTCCGTGCCCTCCCTGGTCTGGGACGTGCCTGGCGGTGGACTCTCAGCTGCGCCGGACCGACAGCGTGTGGGCCAGGTCGGTCAGCGCCGTGCGCACCTGCGCGGCGATGGGCAGGGAGTCGAGCGCCGCCACCGCCTGCTCGGTGCGGGCGTGGATCATCTCTTCGACCGTCCGCAACGCGCCGGTGTCCCGCACGATGTGCCGCAGCCGCAGTGCCTCCCGCTCGCCGAGGCGCGGGTTGCCGTGCCACCGGGATATCTCGGCGGCCTGGGTGGCATCCGCCCGTTGCCTGGTCAGTGCCATGAGCACGGTGGACTTCCCGCTGCGCAGATCGCTCAGGGTCGACTTGCCGGTGACCGCGTCGTCGCCGAACACGCCGAGGATGTCGTCACGCAGCTGGAACGCCTCACCGATCGGAACACCGAACCGGGAGAGCCGGTCCACCTCCGCCCGGGGCGCGCCGGCCAGCATCGCGCCGATCTGCAGCGGACGCTCCACGGTGTACTTCGCCGACTTGTAGAGCAGGATCGTCAGGCAGTCGGCCAGGTCGGCCCGGACGGCCTCGCCACGGACGTCGAGATACTGCCCGAGCAGCACCTCGACGCGCATGCTCTGGAGCAGTCCGGCCGCCGCCGACACCCGCTCGGCAGGCAGGCCGCAACCGTGGAACGCCTCGTCGGACCAGGTCAGACAGAGGTCGCCCCAGAGGATCGCCGCGTTGCGACCGTAGTGTTCGGGGTCGCCGCGCCAACCGAGCCGGCGGTGCGCCTGGGCCATGGTGACGTGCATGGTCGGATTGCCCCGCCGGACGTCGCTGTCGTCCATGATGTCGTCGTGCACCAGGGCGAAGAGGTGGAACAGTTCCAGCGCCGTGGCGGCCATGATGATGCCGGGATCCTCGTCACCGCCGAACGCGCGCCAACCCAGGCAGCAGAACGTCGGCCGGGTGCGTTTGCCCCCGGCGAGTGCCAGGGCGCGTAGGGCGTCGACTCCGTCGCGCCACTCGGGGTTGGCGTTCATGTCCCGTCGGGCGGTCAGGAAACTGTCAATCGTGCGTTCCACCTCGACCCTGAGCGCGGGCCCGGGGAGGCCGGGCGCGCCTCGGGCGGTCTCGCTGGTGGCGGTCATCTGTCCCCCGTCCGGTCGCAGGCGATGTCGACGGCAGGTAACCGGTGTCCGGTCCCGCCGGGGTGAACGATCGCGCAGGCTGAATGCGGCAGAGCGGGGCCGACCCTCGATGTGAAGGGATCACGGTCAGTGACGGCCTGGGTGGGGTGGCCTGCGCTTACGTGACCCCTCGTGGCTGGCTGGGTATCCACTGTAGCCGATCGATGGGCATCCGGAACCCCCTACTTTGCTTATCCGCAATTTCCCGTGTGGGCGTTTTGTTCTTGTAGGGGGGTTGACTGGAGTCGATTTACCGTGGATTGTTGTGCGAGCGAAATTGACCGATCCGGATGGTGGGGGAGCGGTATGGAGCAGGTCGTGCTACTCGACCAGGATGGCCAAGTCGTTGGTGAGCAGGACAAATACGCCGTCCATGATGGAGGCACCCCGCTTCACCTAGCATTCTCTTGTTACGTGTTCAGCAATAGTGGGTATTTCTTGATGTCGCGCCGATCGTTGCGGAAAAAGACGTGGCCAGGTATATGGACCAACAGCTTCTGTGGCCATCCCGCCCCAGGTGAGGCGATGACCGACGCCGTTCACCGACGGGCATCCGCCGAGCTGGGCCTCACGCTGAGCAACCTTCGTCTGGTGCTGCCCCGTTTCCGCTACCGCGCCGAACTCGACGGTGTGGTCGAGAACGAGATGTGCCCGGTGTACGTGGCCCGCGCGGTGGGCGACCCGGTGCCGAACCCGGACGAGGTCGACCGGGTCGACTGGGTCGACTGGGACTCGTTCCGGGAGCGGGCCCGAACCGACCCGGCCCTGTCCCCGTGGTGCCGGTTGCAGGTCGACGAACTGGCGGGGCTCGGCCCCGTGCCGGGTGACTGGCCCACCGGCGACGCCGCCGAACTGCCTCCCGCAGCCAGGGTCGCGGTCGCCGGGCACGGCTGACCAGATGGCGTCTCACGAGCCGCGGACGGCTGCGACGAACTGGTCACGCTATGTGGCCTACGTCGGCGGCCACCGCCGCTGGTTCCTGCTCCTGGCCGCGCTCATCCCGCTCGACGTCGGCACCCAGTTGGTGGCGCCGCAGGTCGTACGCCGGTTCATCGACGCGGCGGTGGGCGGCCGGTCGCAGACCGAACTGGCCGGGTACGCCGTGGTCTTCGTGGCGCTCGCGGTCGTCCGGCAGGTGCTGTCGACAGGCACCGGCTGGGTCTCCGGCCGGGTCGCCTGGCGTACGACCAACGAGGTACGTCGTGACCTGCTCGCGCACGTCCTGCGGCAGGGGCCGACGTTCTTCCTCCGACACCCGCCCGGGGAACTGGTCGACCGGATGGACGGCGACGTCACCCGGTTGGCCAAGCTGCTGTCCGAACTGGTGCTCGACATCGCCGTCCAACTGCTGATGATCATCGGGATCGTCGTGGCGCTGTTCCTGCTCGACTGGCGGTACGGCGCGCTCTTCACCCCGCTCGCCCTGGTGATGCTGCTGCTCCTGCGGCGGCTGCTCGGCCGCGCGGTGCCGCTCATCGCCGACCGGCAACGGGCGGAGGCGGGCCTGCTCGGTTACCTCGAGGAGAACCTGACCGGGCGGGAGGACCTGAACGCCAACGGCGGGACGACCCACGCCCTTCAGACGGCCTGGGACCGGATCACGCACCACTACCGGCTCGCCCGGCGGGCCGCCCGCGCCACGGTCACCTGGCCGGCGGCCGTCCAGGTGCTCACCGCCGTCAACCTCTGCGCGGCACTGGCCACCGGTGTGTGGCTCAGCCAGAACCGGGGAGTCAGCGTCGGCACCGTCTTCGCCGGGCTGTCGTACGCGATCCTGCTGCGGATGCCCCTGGTCAGCATCACCTCGCGGTTCCAGGACGTGCAGAACGTCCTGGGCAGCGTCCGCCGCGTCGAGGAACTGTTCGGCGAGGCCCACATCGTCCCCGACGGCGGCGGCACCCTCGCGCCCGGACGCGGCTCGGTGAGCTTCACCGGCGTCACCTTCGCCTACGAGGACCGTCCGGTGCTGTCGGACGTCTCGTTCACGATCCCGGCCGGCCGACGGGTGGCGCTGGTCGGACGCAGTGGCGGCGGGAAGTCGACCATCCTGCGGATGCTGTTCCGTCAGTACGACCCGCAGGCCGGGACGGTGTCGGTCGGTGGGGTGGACGTCCGGCGGTTGGACGTCGGCGCGCTGCGCTCCCGCATCACGCTCGTCACCCAGGACGTGCACGTCATCGCCGGCACGCTGCGCGACAACCTGACCTTCTACGACGACCGGTGGCCCGACGAGCAACTGCTCCGCTCGGTGGAGGAGGTCGGCCTGGGTACCTGGTACGCCGCCCTGCCCGACGGCCTCGACACCCGGATCGGGCCGGGTGCAGCCGGGCTGTCGGCCGGTGAGGAGCAACTGCTCGCGCTTGCCCGCGCACTGCTGACCGACCCCGACATCGTGCTCCTCGACGAGCCGTCGGCCCGCCTGGACCCGCATGCGGAGCGGCGGCTGCGCCGCACGATGGAGCGGTTCATCGAGGGCCGTACGGCGCTGGTCATCGCCCACCGGCCCGAGACGCTCACCATCGTCGACGACGTGATGGTGGTCGAGGAAGGCCGGGTCGTGAGCCTGACGCCCCGCCCCGACCCGACCGACGGCACCGACGGGCCGGTCGACCAGCGGTTCTTCGTAGGGCGGTCCTGATGACCACGACGAGCGGCGGCCGGGCACGCCTGTTGTTGGCCGGTCGCGGACGCCGGTACGCCGTGCTCGCCGCCGTCTGGGCGGTGCTGCGCCTGGGCATGCTCGCCCTGGGACTGTTGATGCAGACGGCGTTCGACTCCCTCAGCGGCGAGTCGGCCGCCGGCCTGAACCTGTGGAGTGTCGTCGCCCTCGTCGCCGGCATCGAGGCCGCGCGCATCTCGCTGCAGTTCAGCACGGTCGTGCCCTGGCTCGAACCGCGCATGCAGTACCACACGGTCGGCGCGTTGCGGATGTCGCTGTTCGAGTCGCTGCTCGAACCGCCACCGCAGGCCGGAGGCGGCAGCGTGGGCGAGGCGGTCGCGACCGTCGGCACCGACGCCGCCGACGCCGGCTTCTTCGTGGTGTGGTCACCGATCAACATCGCCCGCTGGCTCTTCGCGGTCGCCGCGATCACCATCATGATGCGCATCGACGTGCTCATCACCCTGAGCATCCTCGGGCTCTTCGTGCTGATCGTGGCGCTGATGCGCCTGGTGCACGGGCGGATGGTGGCCTACCGCGAGCAGAGTCGCGCCCAGACCGCACGGGTCACCGAGGCGCTGCGCGAGGTGACGGGCGCGGCGCTGGGCGTACAGGCCGCGCGGGCCGAGGAGGCGGTCACCCGGCACCTCGACCGGCTCAACGCCGACCGGGCCAGGATCGCCATCGCCGAGGAACTCGCCGTCGCCGTGCAGCGCAGCACCCTGCTGAACGCCGCTCCGCTCGGCACCGGGATCGTGCTGCTGATCGCCGCGCCGGCCATCAGCAGCAACGAGCTGTCCATCGGCGACATGGTGCTGTTCACGTTCTACCTGCAACTGCTCGTCGACACGCTCGCCTCCCTCGGCGTGCTGACCGTCCAGTTGCAGCGCGTGCTCGTCGCGCTGCGCCGGATGACGGCGATCACGGGCGGTCGGCTGCAGCCCCGGCACGGGATGGACCTCGACCGCGGCCGACCCGGTGCGATGACGGGCGTCCCACCGCGGCAGCCGCCCCCGCCCCCCGCCCCGGGTCCGCCCACGATCACGGTCACGGACCTCACCGCCCGGCACGACGGCGCGGCCCACGGACTGGTCGGCGTCGGCTTCACGATGCCGGCCGGGCAACTGACGGTGGTGATGGGCCAGGTCGGCTCGGGCAAGACCACCCTGCTGCGCACCCTGCTCGGCCAGGTGCCGGGGGCGACCGGTGAGGTGCGCTGGGACGACGTCCCGCTGCCCGCCGACCGCCGCGCGGTGCTCGTGCCGCCCCGGTGCGCGTACACGCCGCAGGTGCCGCGACTGTTCACCGGCACGATCCGGGAGAACATCCTGCTCGGGCTGCCGGCGGACCGGCTGGCCGAGGCGGTGTCCCGGTCGGCGCTCGACGCCGACCTCACGACGATGCCCGACGGGCTCGACACGGTGATCGGGCCGCGCGGCCTACGCCTCTCCGGTGGCCAGGCACAACGGGTGGCCGTGGCGCGGATGCTCGTGCGCCGCACCCCGTTGGTGCTGTGCGACGACGTCTCCAGCGCCCTCGATCCCGAGACGAGCGACGCCCTGTGGGAGGGGATCCTCCGCGACGGCGGAAGCACGGTCCTCGCGGTGTCCCACCGGCCCGAGGTGCTCCGCCGGGCCGCCCTCGTCGTCGTCCTGCACGACGGCCGGCTGACGGCGGTCGGGGCCCCGGCGGACCTGCTCGACAGCTCCGACGAGATACGCCGGCTCTGGTCCGCCGTGGCCCACGACTGACCCCATGCGGAGGCACCGATGATCGAGCTAGTGACCCGCCCCGTCCGGTGGGCGATCCGGCGCGGCTACCAGCCCGCCGAGGGTGATCCACCGCCCACCGGGTGCCTCGTGGTCCGCCCCGGACCGACAGTCGTCCGGTCCGGAATCCCGGTCCGCGATGTCGCCGCGACGCTCGGCGACGGCTTCGCCGGTGGGCTGGCCCTGGTCCTGCCGACCTACGTGGGTCGCGCACCGCTGTCGAGCCACCGCGAGAGCGTCGAGGAACTCGTCAGCCAGCTCACCGACCTCCCCCCGACGGTCGCCGCCCGCCCGTTGGTGCTGGTCGTCGGCATGCAGTACCGCGACGACCAGCACGACGAGGCGGTCGAGCGGCTGCGCCGGCTCAGCGAGGTCGCCGCCTCCCCGGGCGGGCCGACCTTCGTCGGCATCGCGATGCCCCAGGCCGGGAAGAGCCGCATGCTCAACGCCGCCTTCGCCATGGCCACCGGCCTCGGCCTGGCCGGCGTGGCGTGGGTCGACGACGACGTCACGTTCAGCACCGGCTGTATCGGCCGGCTGTTCGAGGACTTCCTCGACCGTGGCGCCCGGGGCTCGGTCGGGGCGAGCAAGGTCCCCCAACCCAACCCGTACGCGGCGGCCCGGTTGCTGCACCGGGGCAAGGGGATCACCAAGACGCCGAAGTTCAGCTACCCGCACGGGTGCTGCATGGTGGTCGACGCCGACCTGGCCGCCCGGGGCATCCCCGACCGCTACACCTGCGAGGACGACTACTTCTGCTTCGCGCTGCTCGACCCACGCGACGAGAACCCGCTGCACCGTACGCACATCGTCGCGGACGCGGTGAGCTACCACCTGACCGGCGGCCCGGCGGGCGAGATCAGACAGCGCGTCAACCGTTCGCTGCTGACCGCGGCGGTGCTGATGGCCGACTTTCCCGCCGACGTCGCCGGGCGGTACTGGCGCATGTACTTCTACGGACTGTGGCCGCTGGCCCCCGCCGCCCGGGGCCAGGGTTTCCGCTTCGCGGCGAAGAAGTGGCTGCTCAAGTCGGTCCACTTCGGCTGGTTCTCGACGGTGGCGCTGGGGCTGGCCGTACGCGGCGTCGCCGGTCGGCCCCGACGCGAGATCCCCTGGTCGGCATACACGAAGCACGCCAAGCCAACGGCCTCGTCGGTCCCGTTGTCTCCCACGATCTCCGGAGGGGAACGCGCATGACAGACATTGCGAAATACATCAAACAGCGTGCACAGGGCAAAGGCGTCCTGAACGTGCTCAGCGGGGTGTCCCGCACCTACCTCAACGGCACCGGAACCAAGACGCTCAGCGACGCCGCCTGGCTCAAGCAGAAGTCCAGCCGTACGCCACCGCAGTTCAGCATGATCGCGATCGAGACGATGAGCGGCTGCAACTACCGCTGCTCGTTCTGCCCGATCGGCACCATCAAGATGCCGTCCGGCCGGATGTCGATGGAACTCTACGAGTCGCTGCTCGACCAGCTCGCCGACTTCACCGGCGTCATCCACCCGTACCTGTTCAACGAGCCGCTGCTGGACCGGCGGCTGCCCGAGATGGTGCGGATGGCCAAGGAGCGCACCAGAGCGTCGATCTCCATCCAGACCAACGGCTCCAAGCTCACCGAGGAGCTGGCCGACGAACTGACGAAGTACGCCACCGTCGTCGTCAACGACTACACCACCGACCTGTCGGTGCTGGAGAAGGTCCGCCGGTATCCGGCACGACCCGAGCTGGTGCTGGTCGACCGCGACCCGGACGCCACCCTCACCAACCGGGCCGGCAACGTGCTGGGGCGGCCGACCGTGCTGCTCAACCAGTTCTGCGTACGGCCGTTCAACGAGTTCTACATCACCCATGACGGCCGCGTCGTCCTGTGCTGCCAGGACTGGAGCGTGCAGGAGGTCATGGGCAACGTCAACGACAACACCATCGAGGAGATCTGGAACAACGAGAAGTACACCGCCCGCCGCGCGAGCCTGCTGCGAAAGGAGCGGACCGACCTATGCGCGAAGTGCGACTTTCCGGGAATCTGAGCACGGTCCCGGCTACCGCCCCGGTGCTGACGGCGCTGCGGGCGCAGGCCCCCGGGCTCCTGCACGTCGTTGACCCGTACAAGGTGCCGCTGGCCGAGGCGGTCGAGAAGGCACGGGCGATGGCCGATCTCGGTCATCCCGCGCTGCTGGTCGGCAGCACCGACAACCCCGCGTTCGACCAGCAGGTCGCCCCCTACGTCGCCGAGCTGCGCGAGCGGACCGACCTGCCGCTCATCCTGCACTTCCCGTCGATACCCGGGCGGGGCGCCCCGCTGTGTCCGGGCGCCGACGCCGTGCTCGTGCACGCGGTGCTGAACTCGGTGCGGTCCTTCTTCGTCACCGGTGGTCTGGCCGCCACCGCCCGCACCGCGACCGCGCTCGGGCAGGACGGACCCGAGCTGCTGCGCTCGGCGTCGTTCGCCTTCGGCACCGACGGCAAGACCCACGAGGCGGTCGGCGCCCGGCCGGCGGCCGAGGACGGCCTGGAACTGCCCCGGCTCGTGGCCGAGGTCGCCGCCGCCGACTTCGACCTCGCCTATCTGCTCTACCGGCACGGCCGGGTCCCCGACCGGGTCCTGCGTGCCTACCGGCGTGGCCTGGCACCCCAGCAGTTGCTCTTCGTCGGCGGCGGGGTCAGCTCGTACCGTCAGGTCCGCGAGTACCACGACTGCGGCGTCGACTGGGTCGTCGTCGGCAACGGCCTGGAGACCGCCGACTGGCGGGACACCCTGCGCGGCATGTCCGGCCGTCCGGGTGGACGGCCCGGCGGGGCGGGCGACCCCGCCGTCCCCCCGGGGATCGCCGCCGAGTTGCAGCGCGGGCTGCGCCGGCCCGTACGGTCCGATCCGGCCGGTCGGGCGGCGTACGCCACGAACGTCGGCCGGTTGCACCACCTGCTGCCGGCCGTGGTGACCCCGGTGACCTCGGCGGAGGAGGTCGCGCACGTCCTGCGGACCACCCGGGCGGCCGGCACACCCGTCGCGGTGCGGGGCAGTGGACACTCGTTCGGCCGGCAGGGCCTGTCCGACGGCGGGGTGCTGATCGTCGGCGAGCCGGGGGACCCCGCCGTCCGGGTGCTCGACGACGGCACCGCCGAGGTGTCCGCCCGGGCTCCCTGGTACGCCGCCGAGCTGGCCCTGAACGCCCAGGGACGCAGCATCCCGGTGCTGACCAACCACCTGACGGTCTCGATCGGCGGCACCCTGTCGGTCGGCGGCTACGGCGAGGGCACGATCACCCACGGCGGCCAGGTCGACCTGGTCGAGCGGTTCCGGCTGGTCCTGCCCGACGGGCAGCCGCGGTGGTGCTCGCCCACCGAGTCGCCGGAGCTGTTCCGCTACGGCATCGGCGCGCTCGGCACCCTGGGCGTGCTGGACCGGGTGGTGCTGCGCACGGTCGAGCACCAACGGCACACCACCATCGCCACGCAGCGGCATCCGTCCCTGACCGCCCTGGTGGCGGAGGTCGGTTGGCTGGCACAGGAGCAGCGGTCGCCGGTCGACCTCTTCTCCGCCCAGCACTACGAGGGAGGTTTCGTCGCCACGTACGGGATGCGCGGTGGTGGCCCGCTGCCGCAGCGACTGGCGGGGCGGGCCGAGACCCGGGTCGAGGCCGACTGGCCGCTGCGGTCCATGCGCGAGTCCCGGCGCAACCCGGCCGACCCGTCGGTGCACTTCATCTGGGCCGACTACTGCCTGTCGTTGCCGGCCGCGGCCGAGTTCGCCCGTTTCCTCGACGTCGAGATCCTGGCGAGCACCGGCTACCGGGAGGGCGGTGGCCGGCTGCTCATGCTCGGCGTGCACCGGCCGGAGCAGCGTCCGGGCGTGCCGTTCACCCCGGCGGCCGGTCTGCGGGGCCTGGCGCTCGGCTTCGGGCTGTACTTCGGCGTCCCGCGCGGGGACCGGCCCGCCGTCGACCGGGTGCAGGGCCTGCACCGTCGGGTGCTGGCGCAGTGCCTCGCGCTCGGCGGGCGGCCCTACCTCGCCGGCTGGTACGACCTGACCGAGGCGGACCTGCAGTCGATGTACGGCGACGACCTCACCACCCTGCGCCGGCTACGCCGGGAGCTGGACCCGCAGGGTCTGTTCAACCCGGGACTGCTGGCATGACACCGCGAGCGCGACGGAGGGAGTGGGCATGACCCGCAGCGTGCAGGTCATCTCGATGCGCACCTGGGGAGAGCTGGGGAACCTCCTGGCCGGCCGGACACTCGCCGCGACCCTGGCCGCCGGCCTCGACGACGTCGACGTCACCGTCGTCGAGGCCGAGACGATCTTCCCGCAGTTCGCCGAGGCCGGGGCCGCCATCCGTGAGCTGGTGGCGGCCCGACTGCCCGCCGACGAGGTCCGGGCCGGCTACCTGAGCCTGATGGCCGACTTCACCGGCCGGCTGCCGGGCGGCCTGGACGAAGACCCGGTGCCGGCGGCGACCGCCGACCGGCTGGCCGCCGTCGTCGAGCACTTCGCCACGACGAAGCCGGACCTGGTGATCGGCACCAAGGGGGTGATCTCCCGGCTGAGCCGTGCCGCGCTGCGGATCGCGGACCTGCCGACCCCGGTGGTCAACTACGTGACGAACGAGGGGCTGCTCCGGCTGCCGGTGCACCGGGCACCCCACCTGCCCGTCCACCTGGTGCAGTTCGACCGGGCCAGGGACTATCTCGTCCGCGAGCACGGCTACCGCCCCGAGCGGGTCGTACCGGTCGGCCGGTTGCTCGCGCAGGCCCAGGCCGCCCAGGTCTTCGAGGGTGCCGGTCAGGGCGGCCGCATCGGCGGCACCGACGCCGACGCCATGGAGTCGGCACTGGCCGAGGCGCGTACCCGGGTCCTGATCCTGTCCAACCGGGGCGGTCGGGAGTATCTCGCCGCCGTCGAGCGGATCGCCACCGCCCATCCGGACGCGGCGCTGGTCTTCATCGCGTACAACAATCCGGCGCTCGCCACCGAGGCCGCCGAGCTGCTGACCGAGTTGAAGGTGCCGGCCTGGCAGACCTTCGACCGGCTGGCGCAGGGCGACTACCTGCGGTATCTGTCCTGGCTGCACGCCGCCGACGCGCCACTGTTCATCTCCAAGACCGGACCGAACTCGATGCTGGAGGGGCTCTACTTCGGCATCCCGCAGCTACTGGTGCGCTCCGGCCTGCCGATGGAGGAGTGGGTCGGACCGTTCCTCGCCGAGCACGGCGTCGGCCAGGGCTTCGACCGGATGGAGGATCTGGTCGACGTCGCCGTGCGCTGGCTGGGCGGCCCCGACGAGCTGCCCCGACGCCGCCACCTGGCCACCACCCTGGCCCGTACGCTGCTCGACCCGGACCGGGCCCGGCGGCGCACCGTGGCCGCCGTCGCCGCGGTGCTCGACGGCGGGCCGGCGCGGATCGACGAGGAGGCCCCGTGCTCTCCGGAGTGAGCGGCCTGGACGACGAGTGGGCGGTCGCGCAGCGCGTCCTGCTGGAGCGGGTCACCGACCGGCTCGCCGGGACCGGAATGACGCCGCAGGGGCTGGAGTACGTCCGGCAGATGAAGGGCTATCCACGGATCCCCTACTTCGCCGCGCTCTGGGTGCCGGACGCGGCACTGCGGCAGGAGCTGGGCATCGCGATCTGCACCCACGCGATGGGGATCAAGCTCGTCGACGACCTGATGGACGGCGACCAGCCGATCCGGCCCTGGGACCAGATCCTCGGCATGTTCCTCACCCAGAGCAGCACGGCGACGTTCGGCGCCCACCACCGGCCGGCCGAGGTGCTGCGCGTCTTCGACGAGGACTACGGGGTGATCTGGCGGGAGCAGATCAACGAGGCGGAACGCCCGGCACACGACCTGGACAGCTGGATCCACTACGCCAGCATCAAGTCGGGTCGGATGATGATGTGCTACGCCTCCGCCGCCTGCCTCGCCGCCGACGTCGTGGACCGGCTGCCCGCCGCGCGCGCCTTCTGCGAGGCGTTCGGCGTCCTGTTCATGATCGGTGACGACATCCGCGACCACCGCGACCTCGGAGAGGCCGGTGGCAACCTGTGCCACCTGATCCGTAGCGGGCGGGTGAGCCGCGACGCGGCCGTCGCGGCAACCCGCTGGTGGCGCGCGGAGGCGCTGCGCGCCCTGGCGGAGTTCCCACCCGAGTTCCCGATCGCCGGCTTCATGGCCGACTTCGCCGACCGTCTGATCACCTTTCTTCTGGAGGACGACCGTGTTGACGTTTCCTGAGTTCAAGGCCGAGATGGACGCCAGTCAGGCGCGGGTGGTCCAGCGGTGTCTCACCGAACTCACCAGCCTGGGCATGTCCCGACAGGGGCTGGATTTCGTGCGCGACCTGCCCGGCTACCCGCGTACGCCGTACTACACGACGCTGTGGGTGCACGACCCGCAGGTGCGCGCCGACCTCGGCGCGGGGGTGTCGATCCACGCGGTCGGCGTGAAGCTGATCGACGACCTCATCGACGACGACCAGCCGCTCTCACCGCGCGACCAGATCTTCGGCGTGCAGTTGCTCTCGGTCGGCACGACGCTGCTGGCCAGCCACCAGCGCCCGGTCGAGGTGCTGAAGACCCTCGAGGACGACTACCGGGACATCTGGCGGCAGGAGATCGTCGAGGTCGCCGCGCCCCGGCCGACCACTGTCGAGTCGTGGATCGCGGCGGCCCGGATCAAGGCCGGGGTGATGCTCGCCAACTACGCCGCCGTCAACTGCCTCGCGGGCGGGGTTCCCGAGCTGGTGGGGCCGGCCCGGGAGTTCGGTGAGGCACTGGGCGTGCTCTACATGATCGGCGACGACGCGGTCGACTTCGACGAGATCCACGAGCGCGACGGGAACCTCGCCCACCTGGTCGCCTCGGGCGCGGTCGACCTCACCGACGTCGCCGCCGCGATCGACGAGTGGCGCGACCGGGCCGTCGCGGCGGTGCGGCAGGGCGACCCGGTGTGCGACCTGGTGCCGTTCTTCGACCACTTCGCGGTGAAGCTCAAGGGCCTGCTCAGCCGGCCGGCGGCGACCGTCTGATGACGCCGCACCAACCGCTCGCCCGGCTGCTCGCCGGGAAACTGGTGGGTCCGGCACCCGAGGGCTGTCAGCGGGACTTCAGCCGGCTGCACTGCCGGCAGCCACAGGCGGTCGTCTTCCCCGCAGGTGTCGCCGACGTGCAGGAGACGGTGCGGTACGCCCTCGCCGGCGGGCTGGCGGTCGTCGCACGGGGTAACGGGTGCAGCAGCAACGGGCAGAGCCTCACCGACAGCCTGCAACTGGACACCGCCGCGTTGGACCGGATCGAGCTTCTCGGGACGGCGACGGTGCGCGTCGAGTCGGGGGTGCGCTGGGGAACCCTGCACCGCTGGCTGCACGAGCACGGCCTCGCCCTGCCGGTGGTGACCAGCAACGAGCACGCCACGGTCGGCGGGACGCTGTCGGTCGGCGGGTTCGGGCCGACGTCGCCCTTCGTCGGCTCGGTCGTCGACCAGGTGACGGCGCTGGATGTCGTCACGGGTGACGGCACGCTCGTGCACGCGACCGCCGACGGTCCGCACCGGGAGTTGTTCCGGTACGCGCTCTGCGGCCTCGGCCAGGTGGCGGTGATCGTCCGGGCCGATCTGCGGGTGGTCCCGGCGGAACCGGCCGTCCTGGTCCGCCGGCTCGGTGGCGACGACCTCGCCACGGTGGCGGAGCAGGTGTGGGGCGACGAGCGGCTGCGGATCTGTCGCACGGTGTACTCCACCGCCGCCGGCCGGTGGAAGGTCGAGGTCGGCCGGGCGGCGGGTGACGCGGCGGCCGGGTCGGACGAGACCCTGGTCGCCGACTACCACCAGCGGCTGTTCGAGGCGGAGGCGGGATTCTCCGTCGGCATCGCCCGCGCCCAGGTCGCCGCGGGTCTGCTGGCCGACGACGCCGAGGCGCGTCGGCTGTGGAGCGACTTCTTCCTGCCGATGGAGAAGGCTGACGCCTTCTTCGCCGCCGTTCGCGACAGGTTCGCCGACCCCGCCGTGATCCCGGTGGTCAACGGCACGTTCCTGCGCCCCGGGGACCGGCCCCGGCCGCCGCTGAGCCCGCTGCCCGACGCCGACCGGGTACGCACGTTCGGCTTCTACTGCATCGTGCCCCCGGAACGGGTGGACGCCTACCGGGAGCACTTCGACGCGGCGGGGGCGCTCTGTCACGACCTCGGCGGCCGAGTCTACCTGCACGGCTACCACCGGGTGGAGCGGGACTTCTACCGGGCCCAGTTCGGTGGGCCGACCGTCGACAGGTGGCGGGAGGTGAAGCGCCGCTACGATCCGGGAACCGTGCTCGGCCCCCGGCTTCCGATCTGATCCGTCCCGTGGCCCGGCCCGCCGGCCCGCGTCCGCCCGCGCGGTGCCGGTTGGGCCGAACCGGCTCGGGTCGAGGGCGTCGGTCCGATCCGCCGCGCGAACGATTCCGATCGACTATCGTCAATTCCCGTGAGGTGCGCCGACACCCGGTGCCGACCGGCGTCCCCGCTCCGCCCGCGCAGTCGCGCGCCGTCCCCCGGAGGAACCGCCACCGCCATGAGACCGACGAGCAGTCTTCTCGGCGTCGCCGCGGCGGCCCTGACACTGGCCGCCGCCCTGGCCGGGGTCAGCGCACCCGGCACCGCCTCGGCCGGCACGACCCCGCCCTCAAACAGCGCGGTGCCGGCCGGCCCGCCGTCCGGTAGCCCCGTGCCGAGCAGCCCGCCGCCGAGCAGTCCCGTGCCGAGCAGCCCGCCGCCGAGCGGGGCCGCCTGCACCGTCCGGTACTCGGCCTACACCTGGGACACCTACCTGACGAGCAGCATCACCATCACCAATACCGGCGTCACCACGATCACCTCCTGGCGGCTGACGTTCCCGCTGCCCCCCGGGCAACGCATCACCACCGGCTGGAACGCGGTGTACTCGCCGTCGAGTGGCACCGTCACGGCCCGTGGCCACGACGACCACGTCACCATCGGGCCGGGCGGAGCGATCGCCATCGGGTTCGTGGCCGACCACACCGGTGACACCGGCAGCCCGTCCTCGTTCACCCTCAACGGGACACCCTGCGCGCTCGGCTGAGCCGGCGGTCAGGCGGGCGGGGCCGATCCGCAGGTCTCAGTGGGCCGACGGCGGCCAGCGGTACGTGCGCCACGCGTGCCAGGTCGGGAATCCCGCCGGGGGAGCATCGATGGGTTCACTGCCGTCGAGTTCCCCCGGCGTGGGGACGTCGAGGCGGGCGGCCCACTCGGCGAGTTCCTCATCCGCCATGGGCCAGGTCGTGTGCGGCGCGTCGGCCTGGCGTCGGTCACGCCGTCTGCGCTGCTCGGCCGGGGTGAGGGTGAAGTAGTGCAGCTCCACCCTCGCGCCGAGGTCCGCTGCGGCCCGGCGCAGGGCGGAACGCTCGTCGCGGCTCCACAGGCCGTAGTCGATCACCACGTTGGTGCCGAGTTCGAGGGCGCGCAGTCCGATCCCGATGAGCCGCCCCTCGATGACGGCCCCCGCCAGGGGAGGGTTCCCGGGCCCGTAGAGCGCCTTCACCCACTCGTCCTTCGTCAGGCGAAGGGCGTTGTGTTCGACCTCGATACGCCGCGCCGCCGTCGTCTTCCCGGTGCAGGGGAGTCCCACGGTCAGGAACAGTGTCGGTCGCCCCATCGTCACCCTCCGGTCGGCGCGCGCCCCATCATCGCTCATCTCCGCGCCTGCCGCTCGCGGTTCGGAGGGTGGGAGCCGGCCGCTCAGGCCGCCGCGTCATCATCCGACGCAGCGGTGCGGCGCAGTTCGCGCAGGACGCCGTGGCGGCGCAGGGCCCAGGCGAGGCGGGGCACGCTCGGGTGCCGGACGAACAGCACGGCGGCGCGACGGAGCAGGCCGACCCGGTCGGCGTCCACCTGGTTCTCGACCACCTGCCAGACCAGTTCGCGCACCCGGGCGTCGTCCAGCACCGCGCGTACCTCACGCCGCACCCGGGGGTCCTCGGCCGCCGAGGTGACGGCGGCAGCCAGACCCGGCCGGTCGGCACGTGGTCGCACCACCGCCGCGAGGAGGGGTCGGCGTACCTCGTCGCGTTCCAGCAGCAGCAACACCGCTTCCCGGATCTCGGTGGTGTCCAGGCTGGACCGCAGCAGCCGCAGCAGGCTGCGTTCCACCTCGCGGTCGTGGTCCGGGACGGAGAGCGCGGCCAGCAGCAGCGCCACCTCGTCGAGGTCGACGACGTGGCGCACCCCGTCGCGGAACTCCGGTAGGCCCCAGGCGGCCTGCAAGGCCGTCACGAGATCGCGGTTCACGGCCCTCCGCTACCCGCAACGGGCAACGGGCGAAACCCCAGGGCCAGTCCGCCTCGTCGGCCGTTGCCTCCGCTGGTCCTACCGGACACCGTCGGTCGGGCCGCCGGGTGACGGGGTCGACCACGCAGCCGGCCGACGTCGCGGCGGCTAAGGGGTGGCGGTAGTCCCACCGCGTGGCGCATAGTTATCGTACGCGTATAGTTTATGTGTAAGAAAACGATGAGGAGTACGCATGGCCCAGCTGGAGCCGAGCAGGCGTGGCGCACTGATCGCGGTGGCCCTGGCGCAGTTCATGGTCACCCTGGACATGACAATCGTGAATGTCGCCCTGCCGTCGCTCGATGCCGAGCTCGGTTTCGGAGAGGCTCAGCTGCCCTGGGTCGTCAACATCTACGCCCTGCTGTTCGGCGGTTTCCTCATGCTCGGCGGACGTGCGGCGGATCTGTTCGGCCAGCGCCGCCTGCTGCTGAGTGGCACGGTGCTCTTCGCGTTCGCGTCGCTGGTAGGTGGACTGGCGCAGGCACCGTGGCAGCTGATCGTGGCCCGGGCCCTGCAGGGTGTGGGCGCCGCCATGATGGCGCCGGCCGCGCTCGCCGTGCTCACGCTGACCCAGCGCGAGGGCCGGGAACGCATCCGTGCCCTGGGCGTCTACGCCGCGGTCTCGGCTGTGGGCGGTGCGGCCGGGGTGCTCAGTGGCGGTCTGCTCACCCAGTACGCGGGTTGGCGATGGGTGATGCTGGTCAACGTTCCGATGGCCGCCTGTGTTGTCCTGCTCGCCCTGGTGAGCGTGCTGGGCGGGCTGCTCAGCGCTCCGCTCGGTCGGAAGCTGGACGTCGGTGGCGCGGTTCTGGTCACCGGTGGTGTGGGCACCCTGGTGCTCGGGCTCGTCGGCACCGAACAGCAGGGCTGGGGTTCGACCACGACCCTGCTCACCCTCGGTGCGGCAGTGCTGCTGCTCGTGCTTTTCGTACTGTGGGAGACCCGAGGCGTCAAGGGCGACCCGCTCGTACGCCTCGCCCTGCTCACCAAGCGCAATGTCGCCGGTGCCAACCTCTTCATCCTGCTGCTCTGCGCGGGTCAGTTCGCGGCCTTCTACTTCATCTCGCTCTATCTGCAGGAGGTGCTGCGCTTCGACGCGGCGCGCGCCGGGGTCGCCTTCCTGCCGCTGACGCTCACCGTGGTGGTGGCGATCAACATCTCGACCCGGCTCCTTCCCCGGACCGGCCCCAGGGTGCTGCTGGTGGCCGGCGGCCTGCTCGCCGCGGTGGGCTTCGCCTGGTTCGGGGCGCTCGACGTCGACGGCAGCTTCGTGGTCGACCTGCTGGGCCCCTCGATCCTCACCGGCCTGGGCATGGGCATCTCGTTCGTGCCGCTGACCGGAGCCGCAGTCGGTGGTCTGCCCCGGCACGAGGCCGGCATGGCCTCGGCCGTACTCAACAGCTCCCGTCAGATCGGCGGTGCTCTCGGCCTGGCCGCCCTGGTCACCGCGCAGGCCACGTACACGGCCCACCGCCGTGCCGCCGGTGACCCGCCCCTGGACGCGCTGACCGATGGATTCGGCGTCGGCCTGACGCTGTCGGGCGCGCTGCTGTTCGTCGCCGCCCTCGTGGCACTGTTCGTCCTCCCCGGTAAGTGGGCCGCCGGACCGATAGCCCGGCGCGGTGCGGGATCGCCTTCCTCCAGGACGACGACCGCGCCCGCCGAGCCGCGCCCGGACCGTGCTGCCCCGCCCCTCCGCGAATCGAGGTGACGACCCTGATGGCTGGGCAGCCCCGGCTGTGGCAGCTACTGCGCCCCCAGTACTACCGATACGCCTCTGCCCACCTGGTCAGGCCCCTTGGTCACGTGGAGATGGCTCAGTGTCGAGATCGCGACAGCGCGGCATCGTCCACAGTGGTTCCCCAACCGGCAGGTGTTGTCGATAATCGAACGATGATTGTCGGCGCGGCGCGACGATACCTTGGGCGCAGCCAAGCGGAGTTCGACGACATTCGTTCTGCGCTGTGGACGAACGAGATTGGCGCTGACGCCTATGCCGGGGCGGGCGAGAAATACCAGGCGGCTATACTTGAGCAGTACCGGATATGCGTTGAGATGGCGGACCGGGTCAGCGCCCGCCGCAGTGTGGCCAACACCTTCTTCTTAACCGCGAACACCGCTGTCTTCACTGCGGTCAATGTCGCATGGTCGTTGAGCAGTCAATCGTCCCGGTGGGTGTTGCTCCTACCGTTGGTTGTACTGATTGTTCAATGCGTCGCCTGGTTCTGGATGCTGCGGTCCTACCGGCAGCTTTCCTCGGCCAAATTTCGTGTCGTTGGCGCGATGGAGGAGCGCCTCCCTGCCTCCCCCTACTGGCGGGCGGAGTGGAAGGGGCTGGGTTCTGGCCTGGATCGCTCTCTCTACTGGCCAATGGCGCAGCTTGAGCAGTGGGTGCCCAGCACCTTCGCGCTCGCCTATCTCTTGGTGCTTATAACGATTTTGGTGGGCTGAAAGTGTATGAAACTCTCTTTCGTTGCACCTGACAACGATGGCGCGCAACTGATCTTACATCGCCTCTCCCCGGGAGTTGCTGGATGAGAACCAATGAAGATGGATTCACGGTCAACGTGAAGGCCAAGTCCGGGGCGTCGATTAAGGGTGTAGTTCCGCCGGGGTTCGCCGAGTTGACCGACAGCGGGATCGTGACCTCCTTCACTCTTCTTGCGGACGGCTACCCCCTCGGGCGTCACTTCGCCCTCGACAAGAAACACAACGCGCGCGAGGAGCGCGTCCGCGGGATCCTCGCGCATCTGGCGAGCGCCGGCCTGGCCGTTGCCGCCAACGGCGTGCTTTATCGCAGGACGGGGCAACGATTGAACATGCCGACGATGTTCGTGTTCAAAGGAATCAGCAAACGCCTGATCAGCCTGCTGCCGCATGTCACTGACGCAGAGCTCGGCTACTATGACCATACTGGCCAGATCGTAATCGAAGGAACGATCCGCCTGTCATGAGTGGCCCGGCGGGAATTAGGATTTTCATCTCGTACAACAAAGCCGACCTCGGGTGGGCGCGCTGGATCGCCGAGGTGATAAAGGAGTCGGGCAACACGGCAGTGTTCCAGGAGTTGGATTCTCCACCAGGAGAGAACTTCCCGCTGTGGATTTCGCGTGAGCTCGACCGGGCTGACATCGTGCTGCCCATATTTTCGAGGCACTATTTCGTGTCACCGTGGTGCACTACCGAGTGGACAAGCGCTCTGAATCGCCGCAGAATGGTGCCCGTGCAGGTTGAACCGTGCGACATACCTATCATTCTGAGGAGCATCACTCGCGTCAACCTCGCTGGAAAATCGAAGACGGCTTGCCGTGACTTGCTACTCCGTGGGTTGCGTGATCCCGCCGCCGGCACCGAAATTCCGGCAACGCACGTGGACCAACTCGCGCAACGGATGCTTGGTCGATGGAAACGCGTGGCGATCGGTGCTGCCATTCTTGGCATCTTCACCAGCGGTGTCTTCATTCCGGATCCTGGTGGAAACGGTCAAGACGGTGGCGAAGGGGCCGGCAACGACCTCATCGGAGGGGGTGACGGAAGCTTCTTCTGAACGTGTGCCCTCCGCATGCTGAGGACCGGTTGGTTGCGACGTACCGCAGAACGAGGATGGCTTGCACGATCAGGGTTGCCGACGTGACAACCTGCTGAGGGCGATCGAGGCGACCGTGGGAGGTCAGCCGGGTCAGCCCACGGTCTGCCTCAGCAACCCGTCGATGACCGCGATCAGCCCCGACCGGTGCGTGTCGCGTGCGGTGAGTGTCGGCCACCGGCCGGCGAGGGCGGACAGCCGCGGGAACTGCGCGGGGTCGAGGTTGGCGAACGCCTTCTCCCGGTGTGCTCCCGCGTCCGGCCGGGAGTAGTGCTCCCCGCGGGAAGCCCGCAGCATCAGCTCACCGGCGGTGTAGTACCAGATCACCCGGTAGGCGTAGACGGCCTGCTCGGGAGTCATGCCACAGCGGACGGCGCCGTCGACGATGTTCTCGACGATCCACAGGGCGGAGACCGCCATCAGGTCGTCGGAGGCGAGTACCTCGACGATCCACGGGCACTCGGCCAGGATGTCGTGCAGCAGCTGGGCCGCCTTGGTCAGCTGGTCCCGGGGCTCGGGCGGCAGGTCCGGGCGTGGGAACTGCGCGGCGTGCTCCTCCAGCAGCAGGAGCAGCAGCTCGTCCTTGTCCTTCACGTGGTGGTAGAGCGCCATCGGCGTGCTGTCCAGATCCTTGGCGAGGCGACGCATCGACAGGCTCCCGACGCCCTCCGCGCCGAGGATCCGTCGGGCCGCCGCCACGATGGCTTCCCTGGACAGGCGTGCGGGGCGTCCCATCCGACCGCCCTGCGACGAGGAAGACTGCATAACGGCTCCGGACCCTCACTGGTACAGGGAGCCTCGACCTGCGGCGTTGCGCCTTCGCGCAGGGGACGTTCCCGGTGAACCGCACCACCGTATCCGGCGGACCGGGTTGACCGCGCGCCAGGAGCCGTCGCGTCGGCGACGTCCGGGGGTACCGGACCCCGGCCGGATCCGGCCGGCAGTCAGGGTGGCAGCGGGCGTCAGCGCCGTCGCGGCGGGTTCAGGCCGCCGCCTGCCGGGGGCAGAGCATCGGGTGCAGCAGCAGGGACAGCTCGTCGACGTCGGCGACGGGTCGTCCGAAGCTCACCCTCGCCCGTCGGACCGCACCGGGCCGACCGTACGCGACCGTCAGGCCGTACCTGTCGATCCGGACCACCCGTGGCGACTCGGCACCGGAGAGCTTCAACTGCCGGCGCAGGTGGGCCGCGACCTGCTCGGCGTGGTGGTCGGCGAGGTCGGCCACCAGGTCCGCCTCGGCCGCGTGCAACGGGTCGGGCTCGGCCTGCGCGTACGCCTGCGGGTCGATCGGGCGCATGCCGTCGGTGCGTTCCCAGCGGGCCTCGGTCACCGCGAACCGGTGCAGCTGGAACCTGCTGCCCACGTCGAGCAGGTCGCCGGTGGGCCGGGTGGCGGCGAAGTCCATCGCGGCCTGTCGCGCCGTGTCGCCGTCGAGGCGTTCGGCCCAGCCGGAGACCCAGGCCCGGCCGAGCGAGGGGGCGTCGGCGGTGGGTGGCAGGTCGAGCACGTCGAGGACGGTGGCGACGTCGGTGTCCCCGGCCGGCGGCGCGAGTGCCGTGGCGAGGTCGCCGGACGCCGGCACCAGCAGCAGCACCCGGCCGGCCGGGTCGGTGGCGTGCCTGACCTGGTGCGGGCCGGTGCTGCCGGCCAGGTGGGCGAGGGCGGGCAGTCGTCCCGCGACGAGGGTGCGCACGATCTCCGCCGGGCTGGGTCGCATGATCCCGATCTCCTCAACATAGGTTAGCCTTACCTAACTCGCAGGCTAGACCATCCGATCGGAGACGTCGAACGTGAACCACCCCCGTCCCAAGGCCCGGCTCTCCCGTGCCCTCGGCATTCCGCTGACCCGCAAGTGCGTGCGCTACTTCGAGCGGCGTCCCTACCCGCCGGGCGTGCACGGCCGCAACCGGCGCAAGACCTCCGACTACCAGGTACGGCTGCTGGAGAAGCAGCGGCTGCGCCATCAGTACAACGTCAGCGAGGCCCAGTTGCGCCGCACGTTCGACGAGGCCGCCCGGGGCGTCGGGAAGACCGGCGAGTCGCTGGTCGCCCTCCTGGAACGGCGACTCGACGCGCTGGTGCTCCGGGCCGGGCTGGCCCGCAGCATCTACCAGGCGCGCCAGCTCGTCGGGCACGGCCACTTCACGGTGGACGGACGCAAGGTCGACCGGCCCTCGTACCGGCTGCGGCCCGGCCAGGTGGTCGCGGTACGCGAGCGCAGCCGCACCCTGCCACCGTTCCAGCTCGCCGCCGCCGGCGCGCACGCCGACGACCGACCCCGGCCGTACCTGTCGGTGGAGCTGACCGGGCTGCGCGCCACGCTGCTGCGCGAGCCCGCCCGGCACGAGGTGCCGGTGATCTGCGACGAGCAGCTCGTGGTGGAGTTCTACTCCCGCTGAGCGGTCAGCGGCGGCCCGGTCCACCGCCCGTGCCGTGGTCGCGGTACGGGCGGGTCGCCGCCGACCACCGCGGACCCCGGCGCGTCGCCGGCCCGGGTCGGCGTGCCGTCGGCGCGGGCGGTCCACGCCGCCCACAGCCGGGCGTAGCTGCCGTCCGCCCCGATCAGCTCGGCGTGCGGACCACTCTCGACGATCTCGCCACGGTCCATGACGACGATGTGGTCCGCGGTCACGGCCTGGGTGAGGCGGTGGGCGACGACCAGGGCGGTGCGTCCCGCCAACGCCGCGGCGGCGGCCTGTTCGAGGTCCCGCGCCCCCGCGCTGCCGGCTTCCGCGGTCGCCTCGTCCAGCACCACGACCGCCGGATCGAGCAGGACCACCCGGGCGAGCGCCAACTGCTGCGCCTGCGCGGCGGTCAGTGGGTGGCCGCCCTCGCCGACCACGGTGTCCAGCCCGTCGGGGAGGGCGAGCGCCCAGGTCAGGGCGCCGACCCGGGCCAGGGCCGCGGTGAGTTCCTCCGGCGGGGCCTGCGGCCGGGCCAACCGCAGGTCCTCGGCGAGCGGCCCGGCGAACACGTGGGTCTCCTGGCTGACCAGGGCGATCGTCCGGGCGGGCAACTCGGGGACGGGAACACCGCCCAGGGTGGCCACGCCGTGGCCGGGGCGCAGCACCCCGGCGGCGATCGACGCGACGGTGGTCTTCCCGGCGCCGGTCGAGCCGACCAGCGCGACCACCCGGCCCGCCCCGACCCGCAGCGAGACGTCGCGCAGCACCGGCGTCACCCCGTCGTAGCTGAAGCTGACGCCGTCCAGCACGAGGTCGTGCGTCGCGGGCTTGGTGCTGCCCGCGCGACGGTCCGGGTCCGTGCTCAGCACCCCGACGAGGCGGGCCAGGCTGGCCCCCGCGTCCTGGGCCTTGTCGAAGGTGACCATCAGTTGCAGGACCGGGCCGAACAGCCGGTGCAGCAGCAACGCGGCCGCCGACACATCGCCGAGGGTGACGGCTTCCCGGCGTACGAGCAGGAACCCCACCACCAGCACCGCGCCGAGCCCGGCCAGCTCCGCTGCGTTGATCCGTCCCACGAATCGGGTGTAGAGGGCGAACACGCTCGTCGAGAGGTCCCGGGCGCGGGCGGAGGCGTCCGCGATGCCGCCGAGGTGCCGGTCCTCCAGCCGGTAGGCGTGCACCGTGCTGATGCCCTGCACGCTCTCGACGAACCGTTGGGACCGCTGGGCGATGGCGACCCGCTCGGCCGCGTAGGCCGGCGCGGCCCGGGGGAGGTACCACCGCGCACCGAGCACGTAGAGCGGGACGGCGACCGCGCCGGCCAGCCCGAGCCGCCAGTCGATGCCGACGATCGTGCCGAGGCTGATCGCCGCCAGCAACAGGGCCGAGACCAGGGTGGGCAGGACCTCGGTGACGGCCCGGTCGATGGCGCTGACGTCCGCGCCGACCCGCGAGACCAGGTCGCCGCGGCCCGCCCGGTCGAGCACCGCCACGGGCAACCGCAACGCGACGTCCAGGGCGCGTTCGCGCAGGTCGGCGAGGATGCCCGCACCCAACCGGCGGATCAGGTGGGCGCTGACGCCGGTGGCCGCACCACCGACGACGGCGGCGGTCGCGATGAGCACGGCGACCGGGACGAGCACCTCGGTGCCGCCGCCGGCGCGGACCCGGTCGACCAGCAGGCCGAAGGCGTAGGCGGGGACGATCGCGGTGGCGGCGGCGAGCAGCCCGACGACCAGTGTGCCGGAGGCGGCCCCCCGGCGGGCCCGCAGTTGCGCGCCGAGCCACGCCCTGCTCTCACGCGGGCTGGCCACGGGCAGGGTCGGGGACGTCACCGCAGCACCGCCCGGCGGTAGCTGTCGTCGTCGGCGACGAGTTCGGCGTGTGTCCCCTCGGCGGCGACGACCCCGTCGGCGACGAACACGACCCGGTCGGTGGCGGCGAGCAACGTCGGACTGCTGGTGATGACGACGGTGCCGTAACCGCCGTCCGACCCGTGCCGCAGCGTCCGGATGCCGTCGGCGACGGCCTGTTCGGTGACCGCGTCGACGGCGGTGGTCGGGTCGTGCAGGACCAGCAGCGGCGGCCCGGCGAGCAGCGCGCGGGCGAGCGCGACGCGTTGCCGTTGGCCGCCGGAGAGGTTCGCGCCGCGTTCGGTGACCGGCATCCGCAGGCCCGCCGGATGCAGGTGCGCCACCTCGTCGGCGGCAGCGGCGCGCAGGGCCTCGTCGAGCCGTCCGCCGCCGTCGTCGTGCAGGGTGACGTTCGTGGCGAGGGTGCCGGTGAACAGGTCGGTGCGGTGCGGTTCGCTGTGCAGCAGGTGGCGCGCCCGGTCCCGGTCGACGGTCTCCAGCCGTTCGCCGCCGAGCAGGACGTCACCCGTATGGCCGTCGGGCACCGCCAGCAGCCGCGCCAGCGCCTCGGCGTCGGCCGGCCGGGGAGCCACCACGCCGACGAACTCCCCGGCGCGCACGTGCAGGTGCAGGCCGGCCAGCGGGCCGTACGTCACGTCGGTCAGGCGCAGCTCGCACCCGTCGGGCACGGCGGTGCCCGGCGGCAGGACCACGTCGGCCCGCAGGACGGCGGCGACCCGGTCGGCCGCCGCGCGGGCGGCAGCCGTCCAGCCGGGTACGACCGCGAGCACGCCGAACGGTTCGACGAGGAACTGCGCGGAGCCGATCACCGTGATGAACTGACCGACGGTGATGCGGCCGGTCAGTGCGAACCAGCCCGCCATCAGTGCGATGCCCCCGGCCAGCAGGCTGCTCAGCATGGTGGACGCGCCCAGGTACGCGTTCTGGGTCCGGGAGGCGCGCAGGGTGGCGGCCAGGCTGTGGCGGCTCACCCGGCGGTACCGCCCGGTCCCGGCGTCCTGCGCGCCGATGCCGCGCAGCGGGCGTAGCCCGGTGACCAGGTCGGTGGCGAGCGCGCTGGCCCGACCGGCCTGGTCCTGCTGTTCCTTGACGCGCCTGGCGATCAGCGGGGCGGTGAGGGTGAGGACCGCCAGCACGACCGGGATGGCGATCAGCACGGTCAGCCCGAGTGGCGTCGAGATCAGCAGCAGCGCGACCGCGCTGACCGTGACCGCCACCAGGGCGCTGGTGACCCGTGGGATGTGGTCGAGCAGGTAGGAGGTGTACTCGGCGTCGGTGGTGGTGACCGCGAGCAGGTCGCCGGTGTGCCGGCCGGTGCGCAGCACCCGCGGGTGGAGGATCTTCGCCGCCAGTTCGACCCGTAGCTGGTGGCCCTCCTCGGCGATGGCCCGTTGCAGGTTGCGCGCGCCGAAGCGGTACGTCACCACCAGGACGAGATAAACCAGCGCCAGGGTCGCGGTCCAGGCGAGCAGCGCGGTCACCGCACCGGTGGCGACGGCCCGGTCGACGATGACGCCGACGAGGATCGGCACCAGGGCCGCGCAGAGTTGGTAGACGCCGGCCAGCGCCGTGCCGGTCCAGAGGCGTCGCCCGTTGCGGGCGACCGCCCGGCGCAGGACCGCAGAGCCGGTACTGACCTTGCTCACTACGTAGTACCCCCTGGTCAACGGCTCAGGAACGGGGAGTACTTTACCGATCAAGTTTTAGGTAAGCCTGTCCTTACTATGTGAGTTGGAGTACTCCGTATGCGTCCCACCCGGCTGCTCACCGGAATCGTCGCGGTCGCCACCACGCTCGCCCTCGCCGCCTGCGGCGGGTCCTCCGGCGTCGACGAGAAGCCCGCCGCGTCCGGGTCCGGGTCCGCGACGGCGACCTTCCCGCTGACCGTCACCCACGCGCTGGGCACCACCACGATCGCGAAGAAGCCCGAGCGGGTCGCCACCGTCAACTGGGCCAACCACGAGGTCCCCCTCGCCCTGGGTGTCGTCCCGGTCGGCTACGCCAAGGCCAACTTCGGCGACGAGGACGGCGACGGACTGCTGCCCTGGGACGCCGCGCGGCTCAAGGAACTCGGCGCGTCGACCCCGGTGCTGTTCGACGAGACCGACGGCATCGACTTCGAGGCGGTGGCGAACACCAGGCCGGACATCATCCTGGCCGCCTACTCCGGGCTGACCAAGCAGGACTACGACACCCTCACCAAGATCGCACCGGTCGTCGCGTACCCACAGGCACCCTGGGCCACGTCCTGGCGTGACAGCATCACGCTGGAGAGCAAAGCCCTCGGCCTGGCCGCCGAGGGCGACGCGCTGATCGCGAAGATCGAGAAGCAGATGAAGGACGAGGCGGCCCGCTACCCGAAACTGGCCGGCCGGTCGGCGATGTTCCTGACCCACCTCGACCCGACCGACCTCAGCAAGATCAGCTTCTACACCACGAACGACACCCGGGCCCAGTTCTTCACCGACCTCGGCATGACGCACCCGGAGAGCATCGCGAAGGCCTCCGCGACGACCAAGGAGTTCAGCCTCACCCAGAGCGCCGAGCAGGTGCAGAACCTCAGCGACGTGGACATCATCGTGACCTACGGTGACGCCGACGGCACCACCCTGGCCACCCTCCAGAAGGACCCGCTGCTGTCCAAGATCCCCGCGATCAAGCGCGGCTCGTTCGTCTCCCTGCCCGGCAGCACCCCCGTCGCCACCGCCGCCAACCCGACGCCGCTCGGCGTGTCGTACGTCCTCAAGGACTACGTCGACCTGCTCGGCAAAGCCGCCGACAAGCTCTGATGACCGGTGCAACCACCTCCGGGCCGGACGTCGCCCTGCGGCGACGCCCGGCCCGGACCCGGCTGACCTGGCTCCTGGTCGTCCTCGGCGCGCTGGCCCTGACCCTGGTCGCGTCGGTGGCCTTCGGCTCCCGGATCGTCGGCTGGGCCGACATCACCGCCGCGCTCGGCGGCACCCAGGACACCCTCGACCAGGCGGCCGTGGTCAAACGCCTGCCCCGTACGGTGCTCGCCGCCCTGGTCGGCGCGGCCCTGGCCCTGTCCGGCGCGGTGATGCAGGGCGTCACCCGCAACCCGCTCGCCGACCCGGGCATCCTCGGGGTGAACATGGGCGCGATGCTGGCCATCGCGGTCGGCCTGGCCACCGTCGGCCTGTACACCGCCACCGCGTACATCTGGGTCGCCATCGCCGGGGCGGCGGTGTCCGCGCTGTTCGTCTACGCGGTCGGCTCACTCGGTCGCGGCGGCGCGACCCCGCTCAAGATCGCCCTGGCCGGGGCGGCCACCTCCGCCGCCCTCGCGTCGCTGGTGGCCGCCGTCGTGCTGCCGCGCGGCGACATCGCCGAGAACTTCCAGTCCTGGCAGGTCGGCGGCGTCGGCGGGGCCAGCTGGGACAGCATCGGCCAGGTCCTGCCGTTCCTGGCCGTCGGGCTGGCCGTCTGCCTGCTGTGCGCCCGGGCCCTGAACTCCCTCGCGCTCGGCGACGACCTCGCCGCCGGCCTCGGCGAACGCGTCGCCCTGGTGCGGGGGATCGCCGCCGCCGGTGCGGTGGTGCTCTGCGGCGCGGCCACCGCGGTCGCCGGACCGATCGCCTTCGTCGGCCTGATCGTGCCGCACCTGTGCCGACTGCTCGTCGGGCTCGACCACCGCTGGCTGCTGCCGTTCGTGACCCTGGTCGGCGCGGCGCTGCTGACCGTCGCGGACGTCGCCGGACGGGTGGTGAACCGCCCCGACGAGATCGAGGCCGGCATCATCACCGCCCTGATCGGCGCCCCCTTCTTCATCTACATCGTCCGCCGGCAGAAGGTCCGCGAACTGTGAGCACCACGACCCTGGAGGCCGTCACCCGCGGCCGGGTCCGGCGCAACCGCCGACGCCGCGCCGTGCTCGCCGCGCTCACCCTGGCGGTGGCCGCCATGGTCGTCGTCTCGCTGATGGTCGGGCGGACCTTCTACCCCGCCGGCGACGTGCTGCGGGTGATCCTCGGCGAGACCGTGCCCGGCGCGTCGTTCACCGTGGGTGAACTCCGGCTGCCCCGCACGGTCCTGGCCCTGGCGACCGGCCTCTGCTTCGGCATGGGCGGGGTCACCTTCCAGACCATGATGCGCAACCCGCTCGCCAGCCCCGACATCATCGGCATCAGCTCGGCGGCGAGCGCCGCCGCGGCCTTCGCCATCATCGTGCTCGGCCTGGACGAGACCGGCGTCGCGGTCTTCGCCATCGTCGCCGCGCTCGGCGTCGCCGTGCTCATCTACCTGCTGTCGTTCAAAGATGGCGTGGCCGGCACCCGGCTGGTGCTGATCGGCATCGGCATCGCCGCCATGCTCAACAGCGCCACCGCGTACATCCTCAACCAGGCCGGCCAGTGGGACCTGCAGGCGGCGACCCGCTGGCTCAACGGCAGCCTCAACGGCTCCACCTGGGACGAGACGGTGCCGGTGCTGGTCGCGCTGGCCCTGTTCGGCCCGGTGCTGCTGAGCCAGGCCCGCAGCCTGACCATGCTGCAACTCGGCGACGACACCGCGGCGGCGCTGGGCACCCGGCTGGAACGTACCCGGCTGGTCTCGATCGTCGCGGCCGTCGGTCTGATCGCGTTCGCCACCTCGGCCACCGGGCCGATCGCGTTCGTGGCCTTCCTGGCCGGGCCGATCGCCGCCAGGCTCGTCGGCGCCGGCGGCTCGCCGCTGCTGCCGTCCGCCCTCGTCGGCGCGCTGCTGGTGCTGGTCGCCGACTTCATCGGCCAGTTCGCCTTCGACATCCGCTTCCCGGTGGGGGTGATCACCGGGGTGCTCGGCGCCCCGTACCTCATCTACCTGCTCGTCCGCACGAACCGCGCCGGAGGATCGCTGTGACCACCGACCACTCCCTGACGACCGACAAACTGACAGTCGGCTACGGCGACCGCGTCGTCATCGAATCGCTCGACCTGCTCGTGCCGCCCGGCCGGATCACCGCGATCGTCGGGGCCAACGCCTGCGGGAAGTCGACGCTGCTGCGGTCGATGTCGCGGCTGCTCGCCCCGCGCACCGGTCACGTGATGCTCGACGGCCGCCAGGTGCACCGGACGCCGGCCAAGGAACTGGCCCGCACCCTCGGCCTGCTGCCCCAGTCACCTGTCGCGCCGGAGGGCATCACCGTGGCCGACCTGGTGGGCCGGGGCCGCAACCCGCACCAGCGGCTGCTGTCCCGCTGGAGCCGGGACGACGACCGCGCGGTCGCCGCCGCCCTCGACGCCACCCACACCGCCGACCTGGCCGACCGGTCGGTCGACGAACTCTCCGGCGGCCAGCGCCAACGGGTGTGGATCGCGATGGCGCTGGCCCAGCAGACCGACCTGCTGCTGCTCGACGAGCCGACCACCTTCCTCGACGTCAGCCACCAGGTCGAGGTGCTGGACCTGCTCACCGACCTGAACGCCACGCGCGGCACCACCATCGTGATGGTGCTGCACGACCTGAACATGGCGGCCCGCTACGCGGGCCACCTCATCGCGCTCGCCGACGGCGGCCTGCACGCGGCCGGACCGCCGGCCGAGGTGCTGACCGAGGACTGCGTCCGCGCCGTCTTCGGCCTGGACAGCCGGGTCATCGTCGACCCGGTCTCCGGCCGGCCGCTGATGCTGCCGATCGGTCGCCACCACGTCTCGGTCGAGCGCGCCCGGCCGCATGGCGAACCCGGGTCGGCGACTCCCGGTACGGGTCGGGGGACGGTTCCCTACCCACGGTCGTAGCCGCTGAGCAGCTCGACGCCCCGGAGCAGGGCCGAGTGGTCGAGGCCCGCCTCGCCCCGGGCCACCGCCGACGCCACGAGCTGCGCGGCGATTCCCCCGAGGGGGAGGGCGACGCCGACGGCGCGTGCGGTGTCGACGACGATGCCCATGTCCTTGTGGTGCAGACCCATGGTGAAGCTGGGCGTGTAGTCGCGCCGCAGGAAGTTCGGCTTCTTACGGGTGAGCACGTTGGAGCCGGCGAGACCACCGCTGAGCACGTCGAGCGCGGCTTCGAGATCCACACCCGCCTTCTCGAGGAAGACCACGGCCTCCGCGCACGCCTGCATGTTGATCGCGAGGACCAGCTGGTTGGCGGCCTTCACGGTCTGGCCGAGACCGTGGGTTCCGCAGTGCGTGACGGTCCTGCCGAGGGCCTCGAAGACGGGCCGCGCCTCCTCGACGTCGCCGGTGTCCCCACCAACCATGATCGACAGGATGCCGTCGACCGCTCCGGCCTCACCGCCGGCCACCGGAGCGTCCAGGACACGGATGCCGTGCTCGGCGGCGACGCGGGCCAGCGTGATCGAGCTGTGCGGGGCGATGGTGGACATGTCGATCAGCAGGCTCCCCCGACGGGCATGGGCCAGGACACCGTCGGGGCCGTAGGCGATCTCCTCGACCTGGGGGGCGTCCGGGAGCATGGTGATCACCACGTCGGCGTCCCGGACCGCGTCGGGCACCGACGCCGCGGACCGGCCGCCCGCCGCGAGCAGCGGCTCCGCCTTTCCGGCGCCGCGGTTCCAGCCGTACACGGTGAACCCTGCCTTGCACAGGTTGACAGCCATCGGGCTGCCCATGGTGCCGAGGCCGAGAAAGGCGATGGTCTGCACAGCGGTGTTCCTTTCCTTGGCGGGAGGACTCAGGGCAGGAGCAGTTGCTCCAGGTCGGCGGGTGGCGGGCGGCCGACGAAGGACCGGACCGCCGCACAGGAGCCGGTGTCGCCGGCGAGGATTCCGCCCAGCAGGTGGCCGCCGTCCGGGCTCAGCAGCACCTTGGCGTAGCGGTCGGCCCCCTCCGCGAAGACGACCTCCACCACGGCACCGCCGTCGGTGCCCGTGGCGCCGAAGGCGGCGACCCGCACACCGAGAAGCTTGAGGGTGGTCGCGGTGCCGGCGTCGTCGAACGGCTCGGGGTGCTCTCCGGTCAGCTGGCGGGCCACACTGTCGGCCATCCGGTAACCGGGGGCGGCCAGGCCGTAGCAGCGTCCGCGCACGGCCGCGCAGTCACCGACGGCCCAGACCCGCTCGTCACCGGTACGACAGAGGCCGTCGACGAGGATGCCGCCGCGTCCGCCGCGTTCGAGGCCCATGGCCTCGGCCAGCTCGTCCCGTGGCCGGACACCCGCCGCGAAGACCACCAGCGCCGCATCCAGCACGGTTCCGTCCGACAGCGTGACGCTGGCGACCGTGCCGTCGGCCCCGGCGTCGATCGACGTGGTGGCGGTGGCACAGTGCACCCGCAGGCCGAGCCCGGTGACGTGGCGGTGGAGGACCCCGGCGGCACCCGGGTCGAGTTGCGCCGGCATCAGGTGCGGGGCGGTCTCCACGACGTGCGGGCGCATGCCGAGCAGCCGCAGGGCGTTCGCCGCCTCCAGCCCCAGCAGCCCGCCCCCGACGACGACACCGGCGCGGCCGGGGCGTGCCGCGGCGCGCAGGGCGTCGAGGTCGTCGAAGGTGCGGTACACGAAGCAGCCGGGCAGGTCGTGGCCGGGAACCGGAGGGACGAACGGGCGGGACCCGGTGGCCAGCACCAGGGCGTCGTAGCCGATCCGGTCGCCCCGGCCCGTCGACACCGCACGGGCGGCCCGGTCCACCGCGACGGCGGGGCAGCCCAGCAGGAGGTCCATCCGGGGGTCGTTGCGGAAGTCGACCCCCGGGAGGGTGAGGTCACTCCTGCTCTTGCCGTCCAGGTAGGACGACAGGCTCACCCGGTCGTAGGCGGGGTGGTGCTCCTCGGCCAGGACGACGACTCGCCAGCGCCGCCCACCGTCGAGAACCCCGAGTCGTTCGACGAGCCGGTGACCGACCATGCCGTGCCCGACGACGACGAGCGTCCGCGTCATGACGCCCGCTCCCAGACGCCGCAGAGTTCCGCCACGGCCCGGCCGCAGCCGCCGCACCCGGTGGTCGCCCGGGTCGCCTCGGCGAGCGCCGCCACCGTGCGGGAACCCGCCCGCCACGCCCGCAACAGCGTCCGCTCCCGGACGTCGTTGCAGAGACAGACCGGCCCGTCCTCGTCCGCCGGGGCACCGTCCGAGGCCGGTCGGGGTGGCAGGCCCAGCAGTAGACCGAGCCGGTCCGAGGGAAGGGGCTGTCCGCGTCGGTGCAGGAACCCGATCGTGGCGATGGCCTGCGGCAGGCCGAGCAGCACGGCGGCGACGACGTGCCCGTCACGCAGGGCCAGCCGCGCATAGTGTCGGCGCGGCCGGTCGGTGAGGCCGACCAGACGGGTGCCGGGCCGGCGCAGCTCGGCGGGGGAGCCGATCGTGGCCACGTCCACCAGGTCGGTACGCAGGCGCAGTGCCCGCGGGCGGGGCAGGTAACGGGCGGTGCGGCCGGTGAGGATCTCGGCCAGGGCCTCGGCCTGCTCCCAGGTGTCGACGGGGTTGTCCACGACGTGGCCGTCGTGTTCGGTGCCGTCCCCGAAGGCGTGGATCAGCGGGTCGCTGGTCCGCAGCCGGTCGTCGACCACGATCCCGGTGTGGACGTCCAGCCGGGCCCGTCGGGCGAGCGCGGTGTCGGGGGTGGTGCCGGCGGCGAGGACGAGCGGGTCGGCACGCAGGGTGGTCCCGTCGGCCAACCGGAGCCGGCCCGCCGAGCGGCCCACCACGGTCGCCCCACCGACCACCGTGATCCCGGCCCGTTCCAGCTCCTCGGCGAGCATGGCGCTGCAGGTTGCGCCCAGCTGTCCGTGGAGCGGGTGGGGGGTGGTGCAGACCAGGGTGGTGGCGGTGCCCCGGGCGGTCAGGGCGCTCGCGGTCTCCACCGCGGACGGACCGTCGCCGAGGACGACCACGGTGTCCCCGGTGGCCCCGGCCACGGTGGCGGCCGGACCCGGTGCGACGACGCCCTCCGCCGGACCTCCGTCGACGCCGACCAGGCCCGCGACGTCGGGGATCAGCGGTCGGGCGGGCGTGGCGAGGACCAGAACGTCGTACGGGTACGCGGTTTCCGTCCCGGCGGCGTACGCCAGCACCCGGCGGCGGACCCGATCGATGCGGCGCACCCCGGCGACCCGGCCCCGGACCGTGAACGGGGACGGCGGGCCCGTCCCGTCGGCGTCCTCGGTGTCCCGGGCACCGAACGGCGACGGAGGCCGACCGTCCGGTGTGCTCCCCAGCAGGGTGAGGGTTCCCACGAAACCGTGGTGGCGCAGGCGCTCCACGAGCCGGTGGGCCGACGGTCCGGCACCGACCACGACGACGTCGCTCATCCTGTCACTCCTTCCGAGGGGTGATCCGTACGGCGCACACCTTGAACTCGGGCATGCCGCTGCGGGGGTCCAGGGCCGGATGGGTGAACCGGTTCGCCCGCCCGTCGCCGGGAAAGTGGAAGGGCACGAACACGGTGTCCGGGCGCATCGTCGGGTCCAGCCTGACCCGGGCCGTCATGCTGCCGCGCGCGGAGCTGACCACGGCGAGACCACGCTCGACCAGCCCGCACCGCGCCGCGCTGTCGGGATGGATCTGCAGGAACGGCTCGGGAACCGCCTCGGTGAGTTCCCGGACCCGGCGGGTCTGCGCGCCCGACTGGTAGTGCGAGAGAACCCTGCCCGTCGTGGCGTAGAAGGGGTAGGCGGCACTGGTCTCCTCTGCCGGCCCCCGGTGGTCCACCGCCACGAACCGGGCCCGGCCGTCGGGGTGCGCGAACCGGTCGAGGAAGAGCCGTGGGGTGCCCGGGTGGGCGTCCGACGTGTCCGGGCACGGCCAGTGCAGGGCCTCCCCGGCGTCCAGCCGCTGGTAGGAGATGCCCGAGTAGTCGGCCCGGCCGCCACGGGAGGCGACCCGCAGTTCCTCGAACACCTCCCGCGGATCGTCCGGGTAGCGGCCCGCCGGCTCGCCCAGACGTACGGCGAGGTCGCGCAGCACCCGGAGGTCGCTGCGGGCCTGCGCGGGAGGGGAGAGCAGGCGTCGACGGCGCAGCACCCGCCCTTCGAGGTTGGTCAGGGTGCCCTCCTCCTCGGCCCACTGGGTCACCGGCAGGACCACGTCGGCCAGTCGGGCCGTCTCCGAGGGGACGAAGTCCGCCACGACCAGGAGGTCGAGGGAGGCGAGCCGCCCGGTCACGTGCGCTGCGTGTGGTGCGGAGACCACGGGGTTCGAGCCGAAGACGAACAGCCCCCGGGGGCCCTGTTCGGTGCCCAGCGCGTCCAGGAGTTCGTAGGCGCTGCGGCCGGGGCCGGGCAGGTCGTCGGGCGTCACGCCCCACACCCGGGCGACGTGGGCGCGCGCCGCGGGGTCCGTGATGGACCGGTAGCCGGGCAACTGGTCGGCCTTCTGCCCGTGCTCCCGGCCGCCCTGGCCGTTGCCCTGCCCGGTCAGGCACCCGTAGCCGCTGCCCGCCCGGCCCGGCAGACCGAGGGCGAGCGCCAGGTTGATGAACCCGGAGACGGTGTCGGTGCCCGTGCTGTGCTGCTCGACCCCCCGACCGGTGAGCAGGTACGTCCCGCCGGCGCGGGCGAGCATCCGGACCGCACGACGCTGTGCGCCCGCCGGGACCCCGGTGACCTCCTCGACCCGCTCCGGCCACCACGCCGTCGCCCGCTGCGCCGCCGGGTCGAAGCCGCGCGTGCGTTCGCGGACGTAGGCCTGGTCGACCAGTCCCTCCACGAGGGCGACGTGCAGCAGGCCGAGCGCCAGCGCTAGGTCGGTGCCCGGTGCGGGTTGCAGGTGCAGCGCCGCGCGCTGTGCCGTGGCGGTGCGTCGGGGGTCCATGACGATCAGTTCGGCCCGGTCGAGGTGCTGGAGCAACGGCGGCATGGTCTCGGCGACGTTCGCCCCTGCCAGCAGCACGGTCCGCGCGGTGCGCAGATCGGTGACGGGGAAGGGCAGCCCCCGGTCCAGCCCGAACGCCGCGTTGCCGGCCGCCGCCGCGGACGACATGCAGAACCGGCCGTTGTAGTCGATGTGGCTGGTGCGCAGGGCGACGCGGGCGAACTTGCCCAGCAGGTACGCCTTCTCGTTGGTCAGGCCACCGCCGCCGAAGACCGCCACGGCGTCCCGGCCGTACCTGGCGTGGATCCGACGCACGCCCGCCGCCGCGGCGTCCAGCGCGGTGTCCCAGGAGGCTTCCCGGAGCCGGCCGTCCGCACCGCGGACGAGCGGCCGGGACAGCCGGTCGGTGGCCCGCAGGACCTCGGCCGCGGTCCAGCCCTTCTGGCAGAGCCGACCCTGGTTGACCGGGAAGCCGGTCGGCCGCACCGTGACCCGGGCGGGGGAATCACCGTGCAGCCGGGTGCCGCACTGCAGGGAACAGTACGGGCAGTGGGTGTCCACCCCGGATCGCGGCGCGGGCGTTTCAGACACGGTCGGTCTCCTTCACGAGGGCTGCGGACGTCCAGACCGCGCTCGGGGTCCGGTGTGGGTACCCGGCGCGGATCACGTCCGGACACAGCAGGTGGTGGGCCGGTGGGCCGACCGCCGTGGCGGGCAGGGGTGCGGGCCGTGTTCCCCGGGTACGGGACGGCGTACGAGGGGGTCGGTGGGCGTGACCGGGCCCCGGCGGGGGTCGCCCGCCGGGGCCCGGCGTCCCGGTGCGCACCGCCGTGACGTGCGGCGTCGACTCAGAAGTCGAGGTCCAGCACCGTGACCCTGTCCCGCTTGAGGTCCGGGTGGCTGTCGGGGAAGACGAAGCAGCGGGTGTTCTTCAGCTTGTCGTCCTCGACCTTGGCCGTGGAGAAGATCACCACCGGGACCCGCTTCCCGCCGTTGAGGAAGTCCGCCCGGAAGTCGATGATCGGGGCGTCCTCGCCCCAGCGGCCGAGGAAGTCGTCGACGACGTCCTGGTCGGCGTAGATGCGGCGGATGTGGTGGCCGACGTAGGCGTCGGGTTGCGCGCTCGCCCCGACGATCGCGATGTCCTTCCAGTTGGCGTAGGCGACCGTGCCGTCCTCCTCGATCAGGTGGATGGCGACCGGGCAGTTGTCGTAGTACGCCTGGAGGAACGGGACGGCCTCCGCGTCGACCGGCACGTACGACTCGCGGGACCGGTTCACCTGGTCGATCCACGCCTGGGCGGTGGAGGACCCTTCCGCCGGAGCGGGGGAGGGCGTCGGATGGGTGGTGACCGGCCGCAGGGCCCAGAAGCCGTAGGTCCGGCCGTCGACCTGACCGAAGCCGAGGTTGGCGTAACCGGAGGCGAAGTCGGGGTTCGCGAAGGTGGCCTCCCGGTTCTCCACCGGCGTCCCGGCCGCCAGGAGCGCGGCGTAGTCGGGCACGCCCAGTGCGGTGGCGACCACGGTGCCGGCTGCGGCGTCGTTCCTCAGCAGTTCGGTGGCGGCCTTGTTGGCCAGCACCACGGCGCCGTTCGCATCGGTGACCAGCATGCCGGGAGAGGCCCAGTTGAACAGGTCGAGGAGCTGCTCGGAAGCAGGGTGGTGCGACATGGCTGCCTGCCTTTCGGGTGGGTTACAGCACCTTGCGGCTGTAGTTGAAGACCTGACCGGTGGGTCCGTTGGACGGGAACTCGGCGAGGGCGACGATCCACTGCGCCACGGTGCGCGCGGACTTGAGCCAGTCCGTGCCGAACCCCGCGTTGACGGCGCGGAGGATCTGTTCGTTCACCTCGGCGTCCAGCCCGGTCATCGTCATGGCGGTCGCCACCGGGCCGGGACGGACCTCGTTCGCCACGATGCCGTCGTCGGCGAACTCGACGGAGCACGCCCGCATCAGGGTGGTCAGCGCGGCCTTGCTGGCCGCGTAGGCCCAGCGGTCCGGCTGGTAGCCGTTCGCCAGGCTCGCCCCGACGAACGTCAGGGAGCCACCGCCGCCGCGGGCGAGCAACGGTGCCGTTTCCTGGACGAGGTTCAGTGCCGTGCGGATGTTGGTCTCGTAGGTGTCGGCCACCACCTGCCATTCGGTCTTGATCAGATCGACCGGGTCCGGTGCGACTCCGGCGTTGAGGACCACGGCCCTGACCCCGTGCGCGGTGACGTCGGCGACGGAGCGGAGCGCGGCCCGCACGGCGTCGGGGTCACGCAGGTCGGCGACCCGGTCGAGGTAGCCGCTGTGCTCCGCGAGCCCGGGGTTGCCGCGTCGGGACAGCCCGACGACGGTGTAACCCCGGCGCAGGAACTCCGCCGCCACGGCCGCGCCGATCCCGGACGACGTGCCCGAGACCACTGCCGCCCGGGTGGGTTCCGCTGCCATCAGGCAGCCTGGAAGACGGCCGTGTCGATGGCCTTGAGGGTGCGCATCGACTCGATGGTGATCACACCCGGGTCGAGCTTGCGCCCGTGCAGACGCTCGATCTCGATCACCATCTGGACGAACTGGAGGCTGGTCACCGCCCCCGACTGGATCAGGTCGGTGTCGTCCTGGATGTCGAACGGCTCCTCGTGCAGACCGTCGAGCCACCTGCGCAGCGAGGCGAGCTTGCTTTCCACTATGACCTCTTTCCCTGTCTCGTCCTGAACTCGATGGAGAAGTCGGTGGGGTGCGAGAACGATTGGCTCTCCATGCCGAGGCGGTCGCGGGTGATGACCACGTCCGAGCAGCGCTCGACGATCTCCGCGACGAGCAGGGAGAACTCCGTCTTCGCGAGCATGGCCCCCGGGCAGGCGTGCGCTCCCACCGCGAAGGGGAGCGAACCCCGCATGGGTCTGCCGGTCTGGAACCGGTCGGGGTGGTCGAAGACCCGCGGATCCCGGTTGGCGCCGGCGATCGAGGCCAGCACCGCCGAGTGCCGCGGCACTCGCACCCCCTGGATGGTCAGGTCGTCACCGGCGAACCTGACGATCGTCTGCACGGGCGGGTAGAGCCTGAGGACCTCCTCGAGGTAGTCGTCGCGGACCGTGTCGTCGCGCAGCTCGTCCAGGCCGAAGAGGCCACGCCCCAGGCAGTACACGAGCGACGTGATGAACGCGCTGCTGGTCTCGGTGCCGGCCAGGAAGAACAGCAGTGCCGTCGAGCGCACCTCGTCGTCGGTCAGCGAGATGCCCTTGCGGTCCCGGGTCCGCTCGATCGTCTCCAGCAGGGACTGCTCGCCGCTGGTTCCCGCCGCTCGCTGCTCCTCGATCAGCCGCAGCAGCTCGGCGACGTTGGCGTGGGTCTCGTCGGTCTCCCGGGTGGGGTAGTCCAGCAGCCGTGCCAGCGGACGGGTCAGCTCGTGGAACCGGTCCACCAGGGCGACGTCGATCCCGAGGATCGTGCAGACGATCCCGTACGGCACCCGGTGGGCGAAGGAGTTGTAGAAGTCGTCGGTCTCGACGCCGACGATGCTGTCGACGAGTTCCCGGATGAGTCCGGGCATCAGCGACGTCCGGTACTCCGCGATCCGCCCGGCGGACAGGATCGGTGCGAGGAGGGCGCGGAATGCCCGGTGGCTGGGCCCGTCGGCGTCGAGCACGTTGGGACCGAAGGCCCGCGCGCTGGCCTTGAGCGGGTGTTCGGCCACGACCGAGGGGTGGACGAGCGCCTCCTGAACGGCCGCGTTGCCGGTCACCGCGAACAGCCCCTCGTCCAGGTGGTGGACGTCGGTGCCCGCCGGCAGGTGCCGGTACCAGTACGGCTGGGCGAGGAGACCGGCCGGAGAGGACGTGCCGGTCACTGTCGGCATGTCGCCCGCCCGCCGACGCCGAGCCCGGTGATGCCGGCCAGCAGCCGCATCGCCGCCAGCCATTCGGTGGTGGTCAGTCCCAGCGGGCCGGGCTCGGTGTAGGACGCGGTGAGCGAACCGCTCCTGCCCTGCGAGCCGTGGATGTCGCAGTGGAAGACCACCTGCCGTGGATCCCCGGACGGCGCGGGTGTCCCGGTCCGGCCCCCGTCGGCGACGCCGAGCGCCAGACTCCCGAAGACGGCGACCACGTCCGGGGCGAAGTTCCGGCGTACGAGTTCGAAGGTGAGCCTCAGCCGCTCTTCGGGGCCCTCCTGCGTCGCGTAGCGGTCGAGCAGGGCGTTCGCCGCTTCCTGAACCCTTTCGATCCGACGCTTACTCTGGATGGATTCCAGCGCGACGGAGAATTTCTCCTCCGTGTGGTTGTTCGTGTCCAACTGTTGATTCCTTTCCGGCGCGCGGGGGTGCGGCGCCTGGGGTTCGGGAATCCGGCCAGGCGCCTCGGGCCCGTGGTGGAAACGAGTCGAAACCCCTCCCGTCCATCGGGGTGTGCCTGGGTGGCGGAATCGTGGGGGAGAAGTCCGTCTCGGCGGGTGCCGGGTGGGTGGACGGCGTTTCTCCGGGAGCATCCCCGGAGTTTCCGCTCCGCACTTCCGGTGCCGGGCCGCCCGGCGAACAGAATGATGTGTGCGTGCCGCTGCGGTCGGGAGGGGAATTGGTCTACGGCATTCTCTCGGCGCGCGGGTGACCGACCCGGTCTCCGCAGGTTCGCGGTGGCACCGGCGGTCCCGACCCGGTCTGGCGCGACCGCTCTGGGCCGGTGTGGTTCCGCAGAATCCCCAGTTCAGGCCGGATAGGTCGGGCGGATGTCGTCGACGCCGGGGCGTCCGAATCGGGTGCGTGGCCGGGGTGGGTGGCGGACCGAGCCCGCTGTAATGGTTGGTGACAACCCGGATGAAGGGCTTCTGTCCACCACCCGCCGAACGCCGCGGCGATGCGATCCACCCGTTCTGGGGATTCTGGTTCCCGTTCTGTCGGTCTTCATCGAAGATCTCCTTCTCGACACACGGATCCGACAGCGCCGGTCCGTGTGGAACCGCGCTACGCATGGCGTGGATGAAGTGAATTCTGGGCCAGACCAGACGGTACGTAACGCTGTGATTACTCTCAATGCCCATCTCATACTATGGGCGGCTTCCGAATGTTAGGACGATGACCAACTTTCGTGGACCGGCAGCAATATCTACTGTCCGCCGCCGATATTTGCTCCGCTGATATTCGCTGCCCCTACCGGGTCCGGACGGGGCGTCTCGGCTGAGTCGAGGACGCGGTCGGGGAGACGGAGCGCCAGCACGACGGGGGCGGTGAACACGAGAAGCAGGGTGAAGAAGGTGGCGCGCAGGCCGCTGGCGTCGGCCAGCCACCCGAACGCGGGGGAACACAGGCCGCCCGCTGCCATGGCCAGCCCCAGGGTCAGTCCGCTCGCCGTGCCGGGGCGGTGGGGCAGGTAGTCCTGGGCGAGCGTGACCTGGGCGGCGAACGGGAGGAACATGGCCGCGCCGAACACGGTGGCGCTGAGCACCAGGACCGGGAACGACGGAGCCCAGGCCACGCCGGCCAGCGCGGGAAGTGCCACCAGGTAGCCGACGCGGACCGAGGTCATCCGGCCGTACCGGTCGCCGACCCAGCCGCCCAGCAGGGTCCCCGCCGCCCCGGCGGCGGTGAAGGCGGTGAGCACCACCGCCCCCGCCGCCTCGGACCGGCCGAGATCGCGCTGCGCGTGCAGGGACACCAGCGAGGTGACGGTGACGAAGGGGATCGACCATCCGATGACGACCGCCGCCAGGCGGCCGAAGGACGGCCAGTCGTCGGCCCGTGCGGTGCCGGCCGCGGACCGCGCCGACGCGCCGGCCGCGGACGCAGGCGTCTCCCGCAGGCCCCGCCACCGCATCCACGGGCCCTTGAGGACCCAGAGCAACGCCATGGTCAGGGCGGGGATCGCCAGCAGGTAACCCGCGGCGAATCCCGCCGACCCGATCACGACGGTGACCAGCGACGGTGCGGCGGCGCCGCCGATCGTCCCACCGACGGAGAAGACGCTCATGGCCCGCTGCGAGGAGCCGCCGGCGGCGCGGGCCTGACTCGTTGCCGCCGGGTGGTAGGCGGCGATGCCGATCCCTGCCAGCGCGACACAGAGCCAGGTGGCGACGTAGTTCCCGGCCAGGCCGGCGGCGACCACCCCCAGGGCGGCGGTGACGAACCCCGTCGGCACCAGCCAGGTGCGCGGCCTGCGGTCGGAGAGGATGCCGAACAGCGGTTGCAGCAGGCTGGAGACCCCGCTCGCCGCGAACGCCAGGCCGGAGACGGCGGCGTAGCTGTAGTGACGCTCGGCCATCAGGAACGGCAGCATCGCGGGGATCGCCCCCTGGTACAGGTCGTTGACCGCATGGGTGCCGGTCAGGAAGCCGAGTTGCCCTTTTTTCATCTAAAAGTCCGTTCCTATCTCTCGATGAGCTCCTGATTCACTCAGGTGCTCAGGTCCTCTGAGGTGTTACCTTATCGAGTGTCATGAAGGCAGCGGGTCCCCTACCCCTCAGGGGCGAACGCCGGCCATCCACCGCGCGAGACCACCCGCCGCTGCCGTCAGGGACCGCAGCGGGACCGGTGACCACCCGCCGTCGCGGTGCCGTCGACCGGTCTCCGGTCAGGTGCGGAATTCACGTGAGGAGCTGCTGATGAGCGTCACGACAGGGGTCCGGGTGTCGGGGGGCCTCGCCGCGCTGGACGAGGAGCCGACCCGGCTCGCCGAGGCGCTGGACCGCCTCTGGGCCCGGTGGGCCGGGGAGTCCGGCGCCGTCGCGCTGACCGTTCCGCCGTTGCTGCCGGTCAGCGACCTCGCCGTGCTCGACGTCTACCGGAACTTTCCGCACCTCGCTCTCGTCTCCTCGGCCCTGGACGTCGCTGCGGCGGGGGCCGACCGGCTCGCCCGCGAGGCCGACTCGGGGGCGTTCGACCCCGGCTCGCTGCGTGCGGCGGGGCTCGCGCTGCCGTCCAGCGCCTGCTATGGCGTCTACCTCCACTACCGGGACCGACAGGTGCCCGGGGACGGAAGGCTGGTGACCCTGCTGGGACAGTGCTTCCGCAACGAGGACCACTTCGACGGGCTCCGCCGCCTCAGGGCGTTCCGGATGCGCGAGGTCGTGGCCCTGGGCACCCCCGAACAGGCTGCGGCCCACCTCGATCATTCGGCGCGGTTCCTGACCACGCTGGCCGGTGAGATCGGTCTGCCCCTGTACCGCCGCGCGGCCGCCGACCCCTTCTACGACCAGTCCGACCACCGCGTCACCTTCCAGCAGCTCGTGCCGGTCAAGCACGAGTACGTCTATCAGGGCCTGGCGATCGCCTCCGTCAACACCCACCACAAGTTCTTCGGTGAACGGTGCTCCATCGCGCTGGCCGACGGCGGCCCGGTCTCCACCAGCTGTGTCGGCTTCGGCGTCGAGCGGTGGCTCCACGCTCTGGCGGACCACTTCGACGGGGATTGGGACCAGGCCCGGGCCGCCGTCGAGAAGGCCGGGGAGTCACTGGCCTGAGGCTACGGTCGCGGTGGCGCACGCCGGTGGGCGTACCACCGCGACCGCAGCCCACCTCATCCTCTGGCCGGGCGGCTCGCCCGCACGCTCCACCGTCCGTCCGTGCGGGTGATGCGGATGGGATGGTCGAAGCACTTGCTGACCTGGTCGCTGGTGAGGACCTCGTCGGCGGGGCCCGCCGCCAGGCAGCAACCGTCCCGCAGCAGCATGACGTGGGTCGTCCCGGGGGGAAGCTCCTCCAGGTGGTGGGTGACCAGGACGGACGCGAGTTCCGGGTGGGTGTGCTGTAGCGTGTCGAGTCGTTCGATGAGCTGTTCCCGGCCGGCGACGTCGAGGCCGGTCGCGGGCTCGTCGAGCAGCAGGAGCCGTGGCCTGGGCATCAGCGCGCGGGCGATGAGCGCCCGGCCCCGTTCCCCCTGCGACAGGGTCGGCCACCGCGCCCCGTGCCGCTCGCTGAGGCCGAGCAGGCCGATCAGCCGGTCGGCCTCGGCGACCTGGTCCGGTGTCGGCTCCCAGCGGGGAACGCGTTCGTTGGTGTTGGTCAGGCCCGTCAGCACGACGTCCTGCACGGTCAGGGGCGAACGTGGATCGTGCCGCGGATTGACGTGGCCGACGTAGGAGCGCAGCTCCCGCAGGTCGACCCGCCCCAGCCGGTGGCCCAGCACCTCGACGGTGCCCCGGGTGGGATGGGTGACCGCCCCGAGCAGGCTGAGCAGGGTGCTCTTGCCCGCCCCGTTGGCGCCGAGCAGCGCCCAGTGCTCGCCGGCCCGTACCGTCAGCGACACCTCGTACAGGATCGGCTTGCCGTCGCGGACGACCGCCGCGTCCGTCACGCGCAGCACCGGCGGCGCGGTCACGAGGACACCCCCCGGTCGACGGCGGCCGCCGTCGCCGGTGCGGCGAGGGTGGAGGTGTTCCAGCCGGCGAGTCGGCGGGTGGAGTCGTCGCCGCGGCACGCGACGCCGGCGGGTGGGCAGCAAGCTAACATGCGGAACTTCTTTCGGTCAGCCGTCCGGTGACCGGCGCAACCCGGGAACCCGCTACGGGGTGCCGGTCGTGTCAGGCCCCGCAGCGGCAGCCGAGGAGAAGAAGCCCGTGCGGCAGCATGCGGAGTACTCTAACAACCGCTCAGCTCCTCAGACAACTTGTCCGCCTGCTCGGAAGGATGAATCTGACATGTCGCTAGGTGCCTTGCGGCCGTCCCCGTTGGTCGAGCAGGCCACCGACCGTCTGCGCGAGCAGATCACCGGTGGCGCCTGGGCCGTGGGGACGAAGCTCCCCGGTGAGGTCGCACTGGCCGAGTCCCTCGGTGTGGGACGGTCGACCGTCCGGGAGGCACTGCGGGCGCTCGCGGGAGCGGGGCTGGTGCAGGCGCGGCAGGGATCGGGCGTCTTCGTCATCGCGACCAGCCCCCGCCAGGACTGGTCCACCCGGCTGCGCCAGGCGGCGATCACCGACGTCTACGAGGTGCGGATGGTCGTCGAGGTCGAAGCCGCGCAGTTGGCCGCGCGGCGGCGGACCGACGACGACGTCACCGCCCTGCGCAGAGCCCTGGCCGGGCGTCGGCACGCCGCGCACGCCGACGACGCCGCATTCGTCGCGGCCGACATCGCGCTGCACGTGGCGGTGGTCGCCGCGGCGCACAACCCGGTGCTCAGCAGCCTGTTCACCGAGTTCGTGCCGGTGCTGCAGCGGCGGCTGCTCGACATGGTGGAACTGCTCAGCCTGCGCTCCGCGGACCCGAACCACGGCGACGAGGGGCATGCCGCTCTGGTGGACGCCGTCGCGGCGGGGGACGCGGAGGCGGCCGGGCGGGCGCTGCGGGACGAGCTCCGGCAGACCCTCGCCATGCTCCAGTCGCTCTGACCCCCGGAGCAGCCGAACGACCGGTGCCCGGGGAAACCGGTCCGGAGGAGCTCCGGATGCGAGCAGGTACCTTGTTGTGGCAAGGTAGTGGCATGCAGGCCGACCCGATGCTCGTCGCGTTGCGGCGCGGCCTGCTCGAACCGCTCGTGCTCGCCGCCGTCGAGTCCCGGCAGCGCTACGCGGCAGAGATCCTCGCCGCGTTGCGGGAGGCGAACTTCCCCGCTCAGGAGGGCACGCTGTATCCGCTGTTGAGCAAGCTCCGGCGGGACGGGCTGGTGCACCACGAGTGGCGGGAGTCGCCGTCCGGGCCGCCCCGCAAGTACGTCCTGCTCACCGACGCCGGCAGGCAGCGGCTCGCCGCGTTCCGGGAGCACTGGGACGACCTGACCCGCATGATCGATTCGGTTGGACGATGACCATGGACGATTCCACCGCCATCCGCCTCACCGGGCACACCGCGGCCTATCCCGCCACCCGCGAGGCGTACGACGCCCTGCGCGGGTACCTCGACGACGCCCGACGTGCGCTGCGCGGCGACCCGGACGCCGACGAGATCGTGCGTGACCTGGAGGCCGCCGTCGGCGACCGGCTGGATCCGGGCGGCGACCCGGTGACCGGTGCCCGGATGACCGCGATCCTGTCCGAACTCGGGCCGGTGCGGCCGGCGCACCCCGTGCCGTCCGAGGTCGGGGGAGCGGTACGCGGCCGGTTCTGGTGCCGGATCAGCGAGGGCGGGTGGTTCGGCGGCGTCTGTCTCGGCCTCGCGGCGTACGGCGGGTTCCGCGTCGACTGGGTGCGCACCGTCGTGCTGCTGCTGACCCTGGTCACCGGTGGGCTGCTCGCCGTGGCGTACCTCGCCCTGCTGCTCGTGCTCCCCGTCGTCCCGACCGTCGCCGACTACGAACGCCGACGGGACGCGCCCCGGGCCGGCTGAGTGACAGGCGGGCGGTCGAGGCCCGGGAACCGACTCCGGCCCAGGGCGGGGAAGCCCTGGGCCGGATGAGTACCGCGTCGTCGATCAGGCGATCTTGATGTCGCTGCACCACATGTAGGTCTGGTCCGCGTGCGACGCCTTCCAGATGAAGAACAGGACGTGGCTTCCGGAGCGCGACGACGGGATCGAGACGTTGAACGAGATGTTCTGTGCCGGCGCGTACCGCCCGGTCGTGGTGATCAGGTCCAGGTTGCCCCACCCGACCGTCTGGGTGGCCGGGTTGAACCCCTGCTTGGTGACGTAGACCCGGAAGAAGTCAGCACCGTGGCTGGCCTGGTCGTACATCTGGACGGTCAGGTTGCGGTTGACGGTGGTCGCCTTCCACGCCCCGGCCTTGTTCAGCGAGTTGTTCCGGGACAGGGCGTTGCTGCACAGCTGCCCGTCCGGGGTGCTGGGCTGGTACTGGCCGGCCAGGCCGTCGCGCAACGCGCTCATCCAGTTCCACATGGTGTCCGGGTTGGCCTGCCATGCCTGCCAGCACATCGGGTCCTGCTGCTGCATGGCCGGGTTGGTGTGCTGGCTGCCCCAGGTCTGCCAGCACTGGTACGCCCGGGTCGCCGGGTTGATGATCGTGCCGTGCGCCTGGGCGGGGCTCGTCATGGGCAGCGTACCGACCACCATGGCGAACATCAGGACGAGCGCCTGGAGGGACCGGCGGACGGTTGACCGGGGACGTCCACCGGATTGGTCGGACTGGTGTGAACGCACTGTTCATCCTCCATTCGTCGGTACGAGACATCGGGAGGCGAATGCTCCCGAATCCACTGTGGCACCAATGACGCAAAATATCAACGTTGATCGATGTTTAGTCGGATTGGATCGAGCTGTCGGATGTGGTCGAGCTGTCCGAGATCACCGGATCGACGACGGGCACGGCGGACCGGGGACACGGCATCACCGCGGATCGGGTGCCGGGTCCGGCGGCCGGGAACGGCCGCTACGCCGCCCGGCGCGTCACAGCTTGGCGGCGGCGGCGTAGCGGCGGCGCAGGTCGGCCATCTCGGTCGCGCCGAGCGACTCCTGCTGCGCCATCGTCGCGTACGCGGGCGGGAACATCTCCCGGAGCCGGTCGACGAACCTGACCTCCGCCGTCGCCTCGACGACCTTGATGCCCGGAGGATCGGTGGACATATCCATGATCAGCGGGCCGGCCAGCTTGACCGCCACGTCCCAGGGGCGCTTCTGCTCGGCGATCCCGCACAGGTGGAAGCCGTACACCGTCCGGACGTCGGCGAACGTGGTGGCCCCGGCCGGCTCGAAGCCGTAGACGCGGACCCCGCAGATCACCGGCGGCTTCTCCGCGCCGGCACCCTGCTGGGCGTCGTGCCCGGCGTGCTGGTGCTGGGCCGGGTCCGCCCGTTCGAGCGTGGTACGCATCCGGGCCACGATCTGCGCCGGCAGATCCGCCGGCTCCGCCCTCGTGCTGCTCCGGTTGGCCAGCACGACCGTGCCGACCGACACCACCAGCAGGACCACCGCCACCCACACCAGGCGGTGCCGGTACCACGCGGAACTCTCTGGGGAACTCATCGCTTCTCACCTCGTCGCCGGTTCTGGTGCTGGCGGACCGACCGTGGCCCGGGGCGTCGAAACGCGCCGGTCGTCGGGGACGCGTGCCAGGGGTGCGTGTGGCAGGCGCGGGTGCCTGCCGTGCGGGATGCCCGTCGTCAGGACGATGGCCCGGCGCGGTGACGTGCGGACGTCCGCCAGGGTGGCGCGCCACCCGTACCGCGGTGCTCCCGTGCTGGCCGTGCTCAGCACGGTTGCCCCCGTGCTGCGGCGATATGAGCCATTCCAACACGTCTGGCGCCGCTCTGGCAACATTGACGGGTGTCAGTGGGGGTTCGGCCCGATCGTCTCCGCAGGTGAGGACGCCGGAATCGATTCTCCACGCCCCGGCGTCCGGTGCACGACCGCGCCCGTCATCCGGGGCCGGCGTCGCCCGGGCCGTGGTCGCTGCCGGCGTAGCGGACGCCCGTCAGCCGGCACAGCGCGGCGAAACCGTCCGGTGTGCCCGGCCAGTGCCGGCGCAGCGCCCCGACACCCGCCCTGCGGACCACCGAGCGCAGCACCGCGACGACGAGGATCGCGTCGTCGGCGTACCCGAGGACCGGGACGAAGTCCGGGATCAGGTCGATCGGGATGACCAGGTACGCCAGCAGCAGGCCCAGGCGCACCCGGACGCTGCGCGGCAGGGTGGCGTCACCGGCCAGCCGCCGCAGCAACCGCACCAGGTCAGGCAGGATACGCAGCGCCTCGGCCAGCAACGGGCCCTGCGGTCGTACGATCAGCAGACCGACCAGCAACGCCACCCACGAGACCGCCACCGCGACCGCGCCACCGACCAGGATGTCCGCGACCATCCGCGCCGCCCCCTTCCGCCGCACCCGTCCGCGCGGCCAGGGCATCGTCGCAGAGTCCCGCCGGGCCCGCCGGTCGACGCGGCACCGGTGGCCGGACCGGCCGACACCCGGGGAGGGCCACCGCGATGGACGAGGCGATCCCGACCGGCAGCGACCGGACGGTCCTGATCGTCGTCCGGGGGAACTCGGGGGCGGGCAAGAGCAGCATCGCCCGGCAGTTGCGGCTGCGGCACGGTCGCGGCTGCGCCCTGGTCGAGCAGGACTACCTGCGTCGGGTCGTGTTGCGGGAACGGGACCGACCCGGTGGCCTCGCGCCCACCCTCATCGGGCAGACGGTCCGGCTGGCCCTCGACCACGGCTACCACGTGATCCTCGAAGGCATCCTGTACACCGCCCGGTACCGGCGGATGCTCACCGCGCTGCGCGACGGCCACCGTGGCCGGACGGTGTTCGTCTATCTCGACGTGTCGTTGCCCGAGACCCTGCGACGACACGCGACGCGTCCGCAGGCCACGGAGTTCACCGCGGACGACATGCGGGGCTGGTACGCCCCGCGTGACCTGCTCGGGTACGACGACGAGGTGGTCCTGCCCGAGACGACCCCGCTTCAGGAGGCGGTCCGGCGGATCGCCGCCACCGCCGGCCTGCCCCTGACCTGGGGCGACGCCGATTTCCTCCCGGTGCGGCCCTGACCACCCACCGTCCCCGTCCACGCGCTGCTCCTAGGCTGGTCGGGTGCGCGAGGACGAACTACGGGACCTGGTCCGGGGCGACGGATGGTTGATGCGGGCCCTGGGGGTGGTCCGGGACACCGGCCTGCCGGACGCGTGGATCGGGGCGGGGGTCGTGCGGGACCTGGTCTGGGGCCGACGGTACGGCCACGGCTTCGACCCGTCGGCGGTACGGGACGTCGACGTCGTCTTCCTCGACCCGACGGACCTGACCCGGGCCAACGACGACCGGGCCACCGCGCGACTGGCGACGGCCTGGCCGCAGCCGCCGTGGGAGGCGAAGAACCAGGCCGCCGTGCACACCTGGTACCCGGCGACGTTCGGCGGCGACCCGGTGGCCCCGCTGCGGACGATCGCCGAGGCGGTCGCCACCTGGCCCGAGTACGCCACCGCCGTGGCGGTACGCCTGCACGCCGACGACCGGATCGCGGTCTGCGCGCCGTACGGCCTGGACGACCTGCTCGACGGGGTGTGGCGGCACAACCCGACCCGGGCCGGCCGCGAGGTGTCCCGACGTCGACTCGCCCGCCACCGCCCGGCGGCACGCTGGCCCGGCGTACGGGTGGTCGACCCGGCCGCCGACGACCGGTGAGCGGGTTGCGGAGGTCCCCTGTCCCACCCTCGCCGTCGTGGATCTGCACCCGGTGGTGTGCCGTGCCCTGTGCGCCGTCACCTGTGTGCTGTGCTGGGCATGCGGTGTATGACCGGGGAATCGAACCCCCGCGCCTGCCCCCGGCGCGCCAGGAGTGAGCCGGGATACCGCCGGCTCTCGGGTCGGTGCACGCCTCCACGTCGGCTACCTGCTCCGCAATCCGTCAGTCCAGCAGGTCGACCTCCCAGTTGGCCCGTTGGATCAGCGTGTCGACCTCGCGGATCTGCCGGGCGAGGTCGTCGGCCTGGCCACGCAGTTGCGCCACCGGCAGCGCCGGGATCATCCTCAGCTCCGAGCGTAGCTGTCGGAACCCCCGCTGACCCTCACCGGCGGCGGCGTTGGCCGCGGAGGTGACCAGGCTGTGCCGCAGCCGGAGCACGTCACGGCGGGCCAGGGCATCGGTGAGCGTGCCGCCGTCGACCACGGTGGCGGCGTTGGTGCGGTTGATCCGCCGGATCAGCGTCTCCAGCTCACCGAGCACCCCGCCGGCCTCGGTCAGCAGCGCCGCCGCGTCCTCCGCCGGTGTCTCGCCCTCCTGGAACCGGGCGCTGGCCACGATGCGGGCACGGAGTTGTTCGGCGCGGCGCGCCGCATCCGCGCGCAACGCCAGGGCCTCGGCAAGCTTCATGCCCGCCAGTATGACCGGCGAAGATCACCGCCGCCGCCCATTTCACCGCCGCCGGGGCAGACCGCGACGCCGACCGACCCCGGGGGGAACGTCGGGGTGGCTGGGTACGATGCCCGGCGTGCCTCTCCCCGCGGACCTGCGTGACCTGCTGAAAGACCCGTCGTTCTGGTCGGCCTACGAGCGTCCTGAGGGCGACGACGGTGATGACGACGACGAGCGCTGGGAGGACCATCCCGGGTGGACGCTGACCGCCGACGTCGGCGACGGTCACACCCTCGTCCTGGAGATCGACATCGATCTCGGCATGCTCAACCTCGGGGTGTGCCCGCCCGGCGTGACCGAGCCGCTGCAGCTCGGCTGGGACGACGACGCGCACCCCTTCCCGCACGCCCTGCGCTGGGACGAACTGGACCTGATCGCCCGGGCCGTCGCGTTGCGGGATCCGGACCTGCCGCATCCCGGCCCGCTGCTGGCGCTGGCCAGCCGGTTCGTGCTGCTCGGCGAGCACGACGACCTCGACGCGGTCACCCCGCTGCTGGCCGCCGCCTTCGGGACCGGTCCCGACGACGCCGGCCACTGGCCGACGGCCCGCTCCCGGCTGTACCGGTGCGATGGGCGTGACAGAGGCGTCACCTGGCAGCGCGACGACGCCGGCAACTGGACCGTCGAGCAGGACGAGGACCAGGGCGGCGACTTCACGCTCTACAGCCTGCGCGGCCCGGGGTCGGAGTTCCCGTTCGACGCCTGGCGTGACCTGCTGGCCGCCGCCGGGCGTACCGTCGCCGACGCCGTGCCCGCGCCGGCGCGGGACGCCCTCGGTGACCTGCCGGCCCGGGCCGTCGCCGACCGTGACCTGAGCCTGGCCGCGCAGACCGGCCGGACGCTCGCCGCCGCCGGCGTCGGGCATCCGGTGCTCCTGCGCGGACTCGCCGACCCCGCGCACCCCGCCGAGGTCTGCTGGATCCTCGAAACGGTCACCGGCGCGCCGCAGGGCTCCCTCGTCGCCAGGTGGTTCGGCCCGAGCGCGCTGCGCGCGGCCCGCCGCTACCGGCTGGGCCTGCACCTGGAGGTCGGCGGACGGCCCGATCCACGCGGGTACGCCACCACGGTGACCCGCGACCTCGACCGGGCGCTGCGCGAGCGGGGACTGGGCCACGCCGGGCAGAGCGGCAGCAGCATGCGCCGGGACGCCTCCGGCGGCTACGTCACCCACGCCGTCAGCGTGGACATCGCGGTCTTCGACGATCTCGCCGCCGGCACCGACCTCGTCCGGCACACGTTGCTGCGCCACGATCCGGCGCCGGAGACCGTGCTGCGCCACAACGGGGGTACCGACGCCGTGGTGGCGCTGCGGTGACCCCGGCGGGTCGACAAGCGGGCGATCCGCCGCCCGCCGGGCGGCACTATGCTGCGACCAGTCCCCGTCGAGCAGGGAGATGACGTGTCGCGTCGTACCGGTAGGCCCTCGTATCTGTTGGCCGCGTCGCCACCACCCCGCCGCCGGCTGTCCCGGCTCGCCGTCGTCGCCGCGATCGGCCTCGTCGTCGCCCTCGTCGGCGGCGGCATCGGCTACGCGGTCGGTCGACCGGACGCCACCGAGTCGACCATCGCCGACCTGCGCCGGGCCGAGGCGACGCGGGACGCCCAGCAGATCACCGAGCTGACGGCCACCGCCCGACGCCTCCGCGACGAGATCACCCCCGTGCTCGACGCCCTGCGGGCCGAGCCGACCGCCGACCCGCAGCAGGCGCGTCAGTGGCAGCAGACCCTGCTGCGGGCGGCGGAGCCGTTCGCCAACCCGCCGTCGGGCAGCACGGCGACCAACGTGGCGCGCGGTAGCCTGCGCGGCGCGGTGGAGCAGACGGCCCTGGCCGTCGAGACGTACCTCCTCGCGGTCACCGGGCCACCCGCGCAGCGGGCGACGCTGACGGCGCTGGCGAAACGGCAGGCGGAGCAGGCCGCCGCCGCCTGGTCCGTCGCCGCCACCCAACTCGATCAGGTCAACGTCGACGCCGGCCACGGCCACCAGCACGTCTATCTGGACGGCGACCAGCACGACGGCGCCGAGGAGGGCACCGGCGGGTGACCGGGGCCGGGTCGCGCCCCGGCGGCGTCGACGCGACGGCGGCCGGCGGGGCTGCGGTGCGCGACGGGGAGTGCCATGGTGAACCCCCGCTGCCCCGACCGGACGGAAGAGCGCCGATGCCCGCGACGGAACTGCTCGCCGAACGGTTGCTGCGGGCCGGGATCGGTGACGTCGTCACCGTCGAGCCGGTGAGCGGTGGCCTCGCCGCGCTCGCCGGGATCGCCCACCGCAGGCACGCGCCGCCGGTCTTCGTCAAGACCTTCGCCGAAGCGCCCGACGGCGACGCCTTCGTCGCGGAGGCCGAGGGGCTGACGGCCCTGCGGGAGCAGGGCGGGCTGGCCACCCCCGACGTGCTCGTGGCGAACCACGAACTGCTGGTGCTGTCGCTGCTGTCGCCGAGGCCGCAGGACGGGGCGTTCTGGGAGCGGTTCGCGCACGCGCTGGCCCACCTGCACACGAGCACCGTCCACCCCCGCTTCGGCTGGCACCGGGACAACTGGTTGGGGCGTCGCCGGCAGGTCAACACCTGGGCCGACGACGGCTTCGCCTTCTTCGCCGAGCACCGCCTGCTGCGCTGGCTGGGTGAGCCGAGGGTGCGGGCCGCGCTCGACGCCGCCGACCGGGCCGCGGTGCAACGGTTGTGTGCCCGGCTGCCCGAGCTGTTGCCGGACCGGCCGGCCTGCCTGACGCACGGCGACCTGTGGTCGCAGAACGTGCTGGCCACCGGGGACGGACGGGCGGCGTTGATCGACCCGGCGGTGTCGTACCTGTGGGCCGAGGTGGACCTGGCGCACCTGTGGACCACGGCGGCCCCACCGGAGTCGGGTCGGTTCTTCGCCGTCTACGCCGAGCTGACCGGCCTCGACGCCGACTGGCGGGACCGCATGCCGATCATCCAGCTGCGGCAGCACCTGGCGGTACTGGCCCAGTTCGACGACGACTGGGGTGCCGCCGACACGATCCGGGCCACCCTGGCCCCGTTCCGGTCGCGGGCCTGACCGGCCCGGGGCCCGGCGATCCCGTCACGGCTGCGGCACCCCGGGCGGCTGCCGGTCCGGCCAGAACGGCCATTCCTCGAACGACCGGCACCTGCCGTCGTCGGCGAAGCGCATCACCCACAGGTCGCGGTACTCCTGCGTGACCGGGTCGCCGTAGTGCACCTCGTGGCGGGACACGGCGGTGTCGCCGTCGACCGCGACGACCGTGCTGGTCATCCGGAAGACCTCGTCGGGGCCGTCGCGCTGTTCCTCCCACATCCGGGCGATGGCCGGTAGGCCCACCACGGGGGTCAGATAGGGCCCCTGCTGGTAGCTCGCGTCCTCGGTGAAGAGCGTGACCAGGGTGTCCGTACCCGGCGTGCGCCAGGCCTGCTCGTAGGCGACGAGCCAGTCGTCGACGTGCCTGCTGTCCATGTGCCCACCCTGCCATCCGACCGGCCCCCGTACCCGGGTTGCCGGCGCTCCGGCGGCCGGCAGCCGGAGTGTGGCAGGTCACCCTGACGAACTGTACCGGCTGGTCGGTACAGTTCCGGCGTGATCACGTCCTCGACCCCGGTTCCCGCTCCGGTGCTGTCCACCCGCCGCCGGTGGGCGGCGCTGGCCGTGCTGGCCGCGGCGGTGCTGCTGCTCGCCGTCGACGGGACGGTGCTCTCGCTGGCGGTTCCGGCGCTGACCGCGAGCCTGGCACCGACCGCGGAACAGGTCCTCTGGATCGGTGACGTCTACTCGCTGACCCTGGCGGGGCTGCTGGTGCTGATGGGCAACCTGGCCGACCGGTTCGGGCGCAAACGGGTCCTGCTGGTCGGTTCGGTGGCGTTCGGCGCGGCGTCGCTGCTGGCGGCGTTCGCCCCCAGCGCACCGGCGCTGATCGGAGCCCGGCTGCTGCTCGGTGTGGCCGGCGCGACGCTGATGCCGTCCACCCTGTCGCTGATCCGCAACATCTTCACCGACAGCGGGGAACGGACCCGGGCGATCGCCATCTGGTCCACCGCCTTCGGTGCCGGGTCGGCGGTCGGGCCGCTGGTGGGCGGGTTCCTGCTGGAGCACTTCTGGTGGGGCTCGGTGTTCCTCATCAACGTCCCGGTGATGGTCCTGGTGGTGGTCTCCGGCCTGCTGCTGCTCCCGGAGTCCCGCGACCCGCGACCGGGCCGCTTCGACGTGCCCTCCGCGGTGCTGTCCATGGCGGCGGTCGTGCCGCTGGTGTACGCGGTCAAGCACGTGGTCGGGGCCGGCGTCGACGGCGTGACGGTGTCCTGCCTGCTGGTCGGCGTGACCGCCGGGGTGCTGTTCGTGCGGCGGCAGCGGCGGCTGGAACAGCCCATGCTCGACGTCGAGCTGTTCGGCAACCCGGCGTTCCTCGGGGCGGTCGTCGCCAACGTCATCGCCATCTTCGCACTGGTCGGCATGCTGTTCTTCTTCTCGCAGTACCTCCAGTTCGCCAGGGGGTTCGGCCCGTTGCAGGCGGGCCTGGCCGAGTTGCCCGCGACCCTGGCCTCGATCGTCGTCGTCGTGATCATCGCTGCGGTCGTGGCCCGCCTCGGCCGGGGCCGGGCCATCGCGCTCGGCCTGGGCCTGGCCGCCGCGGGGCTGGCCGGGGTGGCGGTCGCCGCGCACGCGCCGTACCTGTGGCTGGGGTTGGCGCTCGTGCCCATCGGCCTCGGCATCGGGCTGGCGATGACCCTGACCGGCGACGCCATCATCTCGGCCGCGCCCCCGCGCAAGGCCGGTTCCGTCTCGGCGATCACCGAGACCGCCAACGAACTCGGCGTGGTGCTGGGCATCGCGGTGCTGGGCTCCCTGCTGTCGCTGGTCTACCGGCACGCGGTGAGCGTTCCGTCCGGGCTGCCGGCCGCCGACGCGGCCCGGGTCCGTGACTCGCTGGGCTCGGCGTTACAGGTGCTGCCGCCGCAGGCCGCCGCCGGGGCGCGGGACGCGTTCATCACCGGCGTGCAGGTCACCTCGTCGCTCGCCGCGGCGCTGACCCTCGGCGCGGCGGTGCTGGCCTGGGTGCTCATCCCCTCACCGCGTCCCACGCGGCCGTAGGTACGGTGTCGCCGTGGGACGCACAGCCGGCCGGTCGCCGCAGGACACCCGACGTGCCCTGTTGGACGCCGCCGCGGACGCCGTCCGCGCCCGGGGGATCCACGCCTCGCTGGACGACATCGCCCGCTTCGCCGGCGTGTCCAAGGGCGGCCTGATCTACCACTTCGCCAGCAAGGACGACCTGATCCTGGAACTGGCCCGCGACCAGCTCGCCTCCTTCCAGGCCGGCATCGACGCCGCGCTGGACCCCACGGACACCGCACCGGGACGGCTGACCCGGGCCTACCTGCGCGCGTCGGTCGCCCCCGCCGACGACGACGCCGCCGTACGCGCCTCGATGGCGCTGGTCACCCAGCTCATGACGCTGCCCGCGGTCGCCGAACTCGCCCGCGCCGACGCGGAACGGCTGGCGGCAGCCCTCGCCGCCGACGGGCTGCCCGCCGACGTGCTGGCGCTCGTGGTCGCGGCGGCGGACGGCATGGGAAGCGCGCCCCTGTGGGGGGCGCCGACGCACACCCCGGCCCACCGACGACTGCTGGAACGGCTGCTGCACCTGACCCGGCACCCGCACCTGTGGGAGACGCTCACGCCCTGAGCCGGGCGACCCGCGCGGCCCGTCACGGTCGCGACGTCGGCGGCTGTCGACGTCCCGCCGCAGACGGTATCCTCATCCACTCTCGTCGATCGGCGAGGTGGTTTCGTTCCGCTCCGCACACCCTTCGGAGGCACGATGAGGTTCCGCATCGCCCGTACGCTCGGCGCACTCACGCTCGTACTGGGAGCCGTCGCCGTACCGGCGACCCCGGCCGCCGCGCACGACACCGCCGACGCGATCGCGGTGTACCCGCCGATCCAGGACTCGTCCACCTGGAACAGGTTCGGCGGGTCCGGGCCGGCCAACCACCACATCGTGTTCGGCAACTGGGGCTACACCAACGACTGGGCGGTCGACATCTACCGCAACCCGGGGGCCACCGTCGTCTCCCCGTTCGGCACCAAGACGGCGGCCGGGCACCCGGTCGCGGTCACCGTGGTCACCGTCCGTCCGGGCTGCGCGACCGGCAACCTCGCCGACGGCGGCTACCGGATCGGGTTGGAGGCCCGGGACACCACGACCGGCGGGGTCGTCGGCCGGGCGGACGTGATGCACGTGAACAACAAGCCCGGCGGTGTGGTCGTCGGGGCCTCAGTCGGCCCGTGGACCAAGCTCGGTGAGACCGGCCGGTTCCGGTACTCCAGCTGCTACCAGGTCAACGGGGACAGCGGCGCGCACATCCACCTCGAGGTGATCAACCAGCACCGGTACTCCTGCTACGTCAACCGCGCCGCCGACACCGCCCTGACCGACCTGACCGTGGTCGGCCGGGTCGGCGTCCACTACTCCGGCCAGCGCGCCGCCTGCTGACGAGGGCCGGTGGCGCGACGACCGGTCCGCCACCGAGGGTCGACGTCGCCGCCGCCCGCCGGGGCCGGGTCCGTGCCGGACGCTGTCGGTTGGTCGGCAGTGTCCGGGCACGGACAGTAGCCGCCATGTGACGCCAGGTCCCACCCATGATGGGTCACGTCGACGTGCCGTCGCGACAGGCCGGCGGACGGGACACCCCGGTCAGGAGGATGGGCATGCCGTTCGAGGTCGACTTCAACTGGGCATCGCAGGCCGTCATCGAGACGGTGGCCGTGCCGTTCCCGTCCCTGGAGACGCCACCCGACGTGGTCGTCGCCGACCCCGCGGTCCCGCAGTTGGCGTTCCAGCAATCCGGCCCGGTGACGGTCACGATGCTCGGCAGCGGCCGGTGGAACCGCGACACCAGCTACCGGTTCAACGCCGGCTGCAACCAGGAACCGCACCACGCGGCGGCGATCGGGGAGGTCGGGGTGCTCACCGCCGCGCAGGCGCAGCGGTTGGAGGACTGGTTCCTCCAGCGGTACCCGAACTCCAACCCGGTGGTGTTGAAGAACGGCGGGAAGTGGAACCTCATCCTCACCCGCAACGGTGCGGTCTTCAACTTCCACGTCGGAGTCCACGACTGACACCTCCCGTGCCGGCGCGGGGCGGCCCGGCCGCCCCGCGCTCGCCTCCCGGGGCCTGCCCGAACGGTGGATCGGTGATCGGCCACTGTGGATCTACGATCGGTCACAGTCCCGTCACCCCTGCGGAAGGACCCCCCATGTCCCAGCCGATGCGCCGCCGGTTCACCCGACTCGCGGTGGTCGCCACCGCGGCGGCCGCCGTCAGTTTCACCGTCCAGCCGGCCCCGGCCGCAGCCGTGCCGTTCGACTGGAACGGGGCCTTCGCCACGTACGAGGAGTGCGAGCAGTACCGCATCGACGCCAGCTACTGGGGTGAGGTGGCCAACAGCTGCGTCTACCGCACCCTGCCCGACAGCCAGTACAACGGCTGGTACTTCCGGGCCGCGATCGCGGGCTGAGCCCCGACGACGAGCGGACCGTCCACCCCCGACCATCGCCCGCCGCAGGCCACCGCCTCCGGTACCCCGAACGGGCGGTCACCCCGGTGCGGGTGGCCGCCCCGGGGCACCGCGCGGGTCAGCTCTGCTGGTAGTTGACGGCGGCGAACCCGCACGGCCGGTGCAGGTGCAGGTAGTAGGCGCCCTCGCCGTACTCGTCCAGATCCGCGCCGCCGACCAGACCGACGTAGTCCATCGGCTGCCGGCACCCGGGGCAGTCGGGGTGGGCGGCGTCCTGGATCCAGTCGGGCCGGCCACCCAGCGTCGAGCCGCCCTGCTCCCACGCGCTGGCCTGGTAGGGGCTCTGCCGGACCTCCCCGGGGACGGGCAGCAGCGCCGGCGGATCCTCCGTCCCGGCGGGGCCGAGATAGTCGGGGCGGGTGTTACCGGTCCACCAGCCGGTGCCGCCGTCCGGGGTTACCCGGCTGTACAGCGTCGTGTAACAGGCGCAGAAGTGGCACGTCTCGATCACCAGGCGGCCGGACCAGCCGGTGTGCGCCAACGCGACGCCGACGGCGGGGTCCGCGGGGTCGAGGTCCGCAGCCGTCCACAGCGGCGACGCGCACCACGGGCAGATCGCCCCGTCCGGCCGCCGTGGTGCCTCACGCATGAGCCACCGGTACGCGGTGTCACCGCACAGGTCGCGCCGGTGGCCCTGCGGGTCGACCGTCCAGCCGCCCTCGGGCGCGTAGTCCAGGATGTCGACGTGCAGCGTGTCCGCGCCGGGCGGGGGCTGCGCCGACCAGCGACGCAGGGCGTCCTCGGCCAGCGGGTGGGCGGTGTGCGCCAGGGCGACCAGCAGGTGGTTGAGCTGCTCCGGTGTCCGCCCTCCGTCGACGCGCGCGACGATCCGACGCACCACGTCGACGTCCGCCGCCCGGTACAGCTTTCCCGGCCACAGCACGTCGTGGTCGAGCAGTGAGCCCAGGTGTGGCGTCAGCCTGCCCGGCTCGGCGTCCGCCACCAGGGACAACTCCTCGACCGCCTCGTCGTCACCGGCGGACACCTGCCGGACCAGCTCCTCGATCACGGGGCGATGCTAGCCATCCGGGACCCGACCCGCCGCAGGGGCACCGGCCCTGCTCACACCGTGAACGCGGGGCCGGGGCGGCCGATGCCGATCCGGCCATTGGTCGGGCGGTGCTCGAACGTCACCCCCAGATCCTCCTCCCAGCACCGCATGATGTCCTGCTCACCATCCCGGTCGATGTCGTCGAGCACGACGGCGAAGTCTGCGGCGAACCGAGCGGCGAAGAAGGGCCCGGCGGGATGGCGGGCGTGCGCGTTCGCCGCCTGGTAGGCGGGAGGCCCGTCGACGACGAGCAGGTCGACGGCCCGACCCGCGGTCATCTCCGCGAGGCGGCGCTGCTCGTACCAGGTCGACTCCTCGTCCGGCCAGCGGGACTCGACAGGCGTCAGGGGGGCGTGCACCACGGTCACCACGTCGCCGAGACCCTCGCGCGCCAACTCCTGACCGAGCAGTTCCGCCCAGCGCCCGTCGTGCTCCACGGTCCACAGGTGTCCGCCCCGCTGCCGCAGCAGCCGGCCGATGTAGAAGGTGGAGACTCCACTGCCCAGCTCGACGACGCACCGCCGACGGTTGACCATGATCTCGTTGAGCACCGCGACCACCCCGCTCGGTCGCATGGCGCTCGCGCTCCACGGCAGGTACGTCAGCGACAGCGGGGCCAGCGCCTGCATGGCCAGCAGGTCGTTGCGCTGCAGTTCGTTGCGTTGCAGCGACGGACGGTGGCGCTGCTCGTACTCCGGTCGCGCGGTCACCGGGGCACCATCCCCACCAGCCAGGAGGGCAGCAGACCCTCGTCGAGCAGGTCCAGGACCACCGTCTTGGCCAGGGCGGAGGCGAAGTGCACCTGGGCCGCCCCGCTGGGCGTGCGCAGCCGCGACAGGAGCCGGGAGCGTTCCCGCCGGTAGCTTGCCGACTGCCTGCCGTGGGTGCGGAAGTCGTCCGTCCAGCGGTTCAGCTCGCAGAAGTTGGTGACCCTCGGCGCGAAGTTCTCGAACAGGACGGCCCCGTGGTCGAGCCCGACGGTGTCCGGTTCGAGGAGCTGGACGAGGGTCCAGTAGTACTGGTCGCTCGTGCCGTGCAGCCGGTCCGTGTCGACCTGGTGCGCCCGCAGCCGGTTCAGCAGCGGGAAACGTCCGCTCGGGGGGTCCGGATACGCCGCGCACAGGGCGAGGATGTCACCGGCGGGCCCGAGGAAACCGCCGCTGTTGAGATACGGGTACGGGCCGACGGGCGGGTCCTCGTGCAACGCGAGACCGACGGGGCCCATCGGCCAGCTGTTCGGCTCGGCGCTGAACACGACCCGCTGCGCGAAGCCCGCGTACGCCGTGCGGATGTGCTCCTCCCCACGCAGCAGGAGCGTGTCGTACGCGTCGGTGAACAGCACCAGCTCGTCCGGTGGGACGTGCCGGGCCAGATGATCGGTGAGCAGCGCCCGCTTGTCCCGGGGCCGGAACCCCCGCTGCCGGCCCTCCAGGACGACCAGGTCGAGCCCCACCGCCGCGCAGGACGGCGCCAGCAGCCGCTGCAGGAAGGGGTGTTCGAGGTCGGTGGCGATGGTGATGACCCTCATGGTCGGCGTCCAATCGTGCTGACGGTTCGTGCCGTTGGACCGCACCGGATGCGCCCTGGTGCCCGACCGGTGGGCCGGGGTCGGACCGGCTGCCAAACTATCGATCCACGACCGTCGTTGTCGACCCGCGGCACCGTCCCCGGCCCCGTCCGAGAGCTGTCGTCGAGCCGTTCTCAAGGACGGGGCCACCGCCGGGCACCGCCGGTCGGAACCCGGCGCCGGCGGTTCCGACCGGAAGGCGAGCGGGTCTGCCCACCGGCGTCCGTGGTTTCTCGAGCCGTTCCCAAGCGGTGGCCGGGAGACTCGGGGCGCAGCCAGCACACGACGCCGAGAGAGGCGGGGCGGATGACCGGACGGGACGAGTCGGCGCACACACGGGCCGGGACACCGGGCGGGACACCGGTCGCCGTGGTGGGCATCGGCTGTCGGTTTCCCGGCGCCAACGGGTTGGCGCAGTTCTGGCGTCTGCTCAGCGACGGCGGCGACGCGACCACCGACGTGCCGGCCAGCCGGTACGACATCGACGCCTACCACGACCCGCGACCGGGCACGCCGAACCGGATCGTCAGCCGCCGGGGCGGCTTCCTCGACCAGATCGACCAGTTCGACGCCGGCTACTTCGGGGTGGCCCCCCGGGAGGCGGAACGGATGGACCCCCAGCAGCGGCTGCTGCTGGAGACCGCGGCCGAGGCGCTGGCCGATGCCGGCCTGACCCGCGACCGGCTGTCCACCACCCGCACCGGCGTCTACGTCGGCGGCATGTCCTCGGCGTACGGGCAGCTGCTCAGCGACGCGTCGGTGCTGGACCTGCACGCGGCGACCGGCGGCGCGCGCAGCTTCCTGGCCGGCCGGGTGTCCTTCGCCTTCGACCTGCGCGGCCCCAGCATGGCGGTGGACTGCGCCTGCTCCTCCAGCCTGGCGGCGCTGCACCTGGCCTACCAGAGTGTGCGCAACGGGGAGACCCAACTGGCGCTGGCCGGCGGGGTGAACCTGGTGATCGCCCCCGAGGAGACGATCCCGTTCTCGGCGGCCCGGATGCTCGCCGCCGACGGCCGGTGCAAGTTCGGCAGCGCCCACGGCGACGGCTTCGTCCGCAGCGAGGGGGTCGCCGTGCTGGTGCTCAAACCGCTGGACCGGGCCGAGGCCGACGGCGACGCCGTCCACGCGGTGATCTGGGGGTCCGCGGTCGGCAACGACGGCCAGTCCGGCGGCTACCTGCTCACACCCTCCCAGCCCGGCCAGGAGGAGACGCTGCGCGCGGCGTACGCCGACGCGGGCGTACCCGCCACGCTGGTGGACTACGTCGAGGCGCACGGCACCGGGACGCCGGCCGGTGACCCGGTGGAGCTGGGCGCCCTCGGCGCGGTGGCCGGCGCGGGCCGGGACGGGCACTGCCTGGTCGGCTCGGTCAAGACGAACATCGGCCACACCGAGGCGGCCGCCGGGCTGGCCGGGGTCATCAAGGCGGTGCTCGCGCTCCAGCACCGGGAGATCCCGCCGAGCCTGCACGCCGCCGAGCTGACCGGCGCGGTCGACTGGGCGGGGCTGCGGCTACGACTGGTGCGGGAGCGCACCCCCTGGCCGCAGACCGACCGGCCGGGCCTGGTCGGGGTTAGCTCGTTCGGCATCTCCGGAACCAACGCGCATGTGGTGCTCGGCGAGTACACCGGGCCCGCACCGGCGCCCGCGCCCGCCGACGGGGACACATCCGACGGGGACGCCGAGCAGCTCCTGGTGCTCTCCGCACCCGACCGGGAGGCGCTCACCGCCCTCGCCACCGACTACGCGCGGTTCCTCGGGCCGGGTGGCGACGGCCGGGACCTGCCGTTGCGCGACGTGTGCTTCAGCGCGGCCACCCGCCGCGACCACCACGAGAACCGGCTGACCGCCGTCGGCGCGTCCCCCGACGACCTGGTCGAGCGGCTACGGGCGTACGCCGCCGGTGAGTCCCGCCCCCGGCTGGGCGTCACCGCGTCCGCACCGGTGGACGGCGACCGGCCAACGGTCGTCTTCGTCTTCCCCGGACAGGGCTCGCAGTGGGACGGCATGGGCCGCGAACTGCTGGCCCGCTCACCGGTCTTCCGCGACACGCTCACCCGCTGCGACGAGGTGATCCGCGCCGAGGTCGGCTGGTCGCTGCTGGCCCGGCTGACCGGCGAGACGGACGCCCCGGCGTCCATCGACACCGTCCAGCCGACCCTGTGGGCGATGCAGACCGCGCTCTGCGCGGTGCTGCGCGACTGGGGCATCGAGCCCGACCACGTGGTCGGGCACAGCATGGGCGAGGTGGCGGCGGCCGGCGCGGCGGGCGCGCTCAGCCTCGCCGACGCCGGTGCGGTCATCTGCCGGCGCAGCAGGCTGCTGCGCAGCGTCGCCGGGCAGGGCGTCATGTACTCGGTGGAGCTGTCCGCCGCCGACGCCCAGGCCGCGCTGGCCGGCCACGAGCACCTCGTGTCCGTGGCGGTCAGCAACAGCCCCACCTCTACGGTCCTCTCCGGCGACCCTCAGGCGCTGGCCGCCATCGTCGCGGACCTCGACGAACGCGGCGTGTTCTGCCGGCAGGTCAGGGTCGACGTCGCCTCGCACAGCCCGCAGATGGACCAGCTCCGCGACGACCTGCTGGCCGACCTCGGCGACGTCACCCCCCGCGCGGGTCACGTCCCGCTGTACTCCACCGTGGACGACGCCCCCTGCGACGGGTCCGGATGGGACGCCGCCTACTGGATCCGCAACCTGCGCGAACCGGTGCGGTTCGGTGCCGCGGTGGCACACCTCGCCGGATCGGCCGACACGGTGTTCGTCGAGATCAGCCCGCACCCCATCCTGCTGCCGGCCATCCAGGAGACCCTGGCCGCGACCGGGACCGACGGCGCCGCCGTCGGCTGCCTGCGCCGCGACGAGCCGGAACGGGCCAGCCTGCTCGACACCGTCGCCGCCCTGCACCGCGCCGGCTGCCCGGTCGACTGGCACCGGGTGGTCGGCGGGCCCCCGCCCCGCTACGTGCGGCTCCCGTCCTACCCGTGGCAGCGCCAGCGGTACTGGCTCGCCCCGGCCCCGGCCGGACAACCGGCCCCGCACCGCGTGGACCGGGTCGTCGACCCGGCCCGCGAGCCGTACCTGCTCGACCACCGGGTGCAGGGCACCGTGGTCGTGCCGGGCACCGCGTACGTCGAGCTGCTGCACACCGCCGCCGCCGGGATCTGCGCCGGACAGACACCCGTGCTGGGCGACATCCGCTACCTCGACGCGCTGTTCCTACGTCCGGACCAGCCGCCGCCCGCGCTGACCACCACGTTCACCCCGCGCGGGCCCGACACCTGGGACGTGGCGGTGACCGGGGCGGAGACGACCCACGTCACCGCGACGGTCACCCGCACCCCGCCGCCGGAGCGACGCCGGCTGCCGGTGGAGGCGACCCGTGCCGCCTGCCCCGACCACCTCACCGGGGTCGACTTCTACCGCCGTTTCGCCGCGCGGGGCAACGAGTGGCAGGGCGCGTTCCAGGGCGTCGCGGAACTCTGGACGGGCGACGGTCAGGCCCTCGGCCGCATCCAGGTGCCCGCCGGGGTCGACCCGGCCGGGTACACCTGCCACCCGGCGCTGCTGGACGCGTGCGGGCAGGTCCTCGCGTCGCTGATCCCGGCCGAGGACCGGTCGTCGGCGTTCGTCCTGGGCGGCATCGACGCGGTGACGATCCACCCCGACCCGGGCGTCCCCGGCTGGGCGCACGCCGTCGCGGTCACCGCCTGGCGGTCCGACTCGGTCTGTGGCGACCTCGTGGTGGCCGACGCCGACGGCCGGGTGATCGTCGAGATCGAGGGACTGCGCCTGCAGTACCTGCAACCCCCGGACTCGGTACGCGACCCCGACGGATGGTTCCACGAACTGCGGTGGCAGCCGCTGCCGGCGCTGCCCGACGCGCCCCGGCCGGCCGGCCGCCGCCTGGTCTTCGCCGACCGGTCCGGCGTCGGCGACGCGCTGCCCGCCGACGTCAGGGTGTTCGCGGGCGGCGGGTACCAACGGCTGGCGGCCGACCGGTACGAGATCGACCCGACGGCACCGGCGCAGTACCGGCGGTTGCTCGCCGACGTCCGGGCCGGGTTCGACGGCCTCGCACCGACCGAGGTGGTGCACCTCTGGACGCTTGACGAGCCCGACGGCTCCCAGTCGGCGCAGCAGGCGGCCGGGGACGCCGAACGCCTCGGCTGCGGCAGCGTCCTGCGGCTGCTGCGGGCGCTCGCCGACGCCGGCCTGCCCGAGCCGCCCCGGCTGTCGCTGGTGAGCCGGGGCGCGCACCGGGTGCGCGACGCCGACCGGACCGTGTCGATGTGGCAGGGCGCGCTCTGGGGCCTGGGCCGGGTCGTCGCCCACGAGCACCGGGAACTGCGCTGCGCCCTCGTCGACCTGGACCCGGCGGACCCACCCGCCGAACTCGCCGCCGCGTTGGACCGCGAACTGGCCGGTGCCGGTCCGGAGGACCAGGTGGCGCTGCGCGACGGCCAGCGGTACGCCGCACGCCTGCTGCCCACGCCCACCGCCCGGCCGGACGACGCCGACGTCACCCACCAGCTCCAGGTCACCTCGCCCGGCCTGCTCGACGGGGTGCGCCTGGTGCCGGTGCCGCGCCGGCCGCCGGGGCCGGGTGAGGTGGAGGTCCGCGCCGACCACCTCGCCCTCAACTACCGCGACGTGCTGATCGCCATGGACCTGTATCCGCGCCTGTCCGACCAGCCCGCGGGCGTGATCGGCGAGTGCGCCGGCACGGTCACCCGGGTCGGACCGGGCGTGGCCGGACTGCGGCCCGGCGACGAGGTGGTGGCGATCTCGCTGCGCGCACCCGCCGCCAGTCACCTCTGCGTCGACGCGCACCTGGTGCGCCGGCGGCCGTCCCGGCTCACCGCGCAGGAGGCCGCCACCGTGCCGGTGGCCCTGGTCACCGCGTACCACTCGCTGGTGCACCTGGCGCAGGTACGGCCCGGCGAACGGGTGCTGATCCACCACGCCACCGGCGGGGTGGGCCTGGCCGCGGTACAGGTGGCCCGCTGGCGCGGCGCCGAGGTGTACGCCACCGCCGGCAGCCCGGACAAGCGCGCGCTGCTGCGGATGATGGGCGTCGCGCACGTGTCCGACTCGCGGGGCACCGGGTTCGCCGAGGAGATCCGGGACGCCACCCGGGGCGAGGGCGTCGACGTGGTGCTCAACACGCAGGCGGGGGAGGGCCTGCTCCGCAGCGTGGAGCTGCTGGCCGACCGGGGGCGCTACGTCGAGCTGAGCCGGCGTGACCTGGTCGAGGGCACCCGGCTGGACCTGCGGCTGCTGGCGCGCGGGGCGTCGTTCTTCGTGGTCGACGTGGTGGACCTCGGGCTCAACGAACCACGCCGGCTCGGCGCGATCCTCGAGGAGACCCTGGCCCTGGTGCAGGCCGGTCTGCTCGAACCGCTGCCGTACCGCGTCTTCCCCGCGACCGACCTGGTCGGCGCGTTCCGGCACATGGCCCAGGCCCGGCACGTCGGCAAGGTGCTGGTGTCCGTCGGGGAGCTGACCGCGCCGCAGCCCACCCCGGCACCGGCCCCGCACCGCCCGGTCCGGATCGACCCGACCGCCGGTTACCTGGTGACCGGCGGGCTCGGCGACCTCGGCCGGGTGGTCACCGACTGGCTGGTCCGCGAGGGGGCCCGGCACCTTGTGCTCACCGGGCGTACCCCGCTGTCGGGCGCCGGCGGCGCGGACTGGTTGGCGGAGCTGCGGCGGCACGGGGTGCGGGTGGCGTACGAGGCGGTCGACGTGGCCGACGAGGAGGCGATGCGGGCGGTCGTGGGGCGGTACGGGACCGACGGCGTGACGATCCGGGGTGTGGTGCACGCCGCCGGGGTGATCGAGTACCGCGCCCTGTCCGAGCTGGACGACCCGACCCTGTCGGCGGTCCTGCGCCCGAAGGTCACCGGCGCGGCCGTGCTGCACCGGCTGTTCGCCGGGCAGCCGCTGGACTTCTTCGTGCTGTTCTCCTCCGGCTCGGCGGTGCTCAGCTCCCCGATGCTCGGCGCGTACGCGGCCGCGAACGCCGCCCTGGACTCGCTGGCCGACCAGCGCCGGCTCGCCGGGCAGACCGCGCTCAGCGTGAACTGGGGCTTCTGGTCGGTCGGCATGCCCGCGCGGGTCGGCCGGGAGCACGGTCGGGCGATCAACCCGGCCGGCATGGACACGTTCAGCCCCCGGGAGGGCATCGAGGCGCTGCGCCTGCTGCTGGCCCGCGACGCCACCCACGGCGTGGTGCTGCCGGCGGACTGGCGGCGGTGGGCGGGCGCGCATCCGGACGCGGCGACCTCGCCACTACTGCGTGACCTGCTCGCCGACCCCACCGCCGTCGCCGCGCCCGCCGCCCCGGCGTCCGTCGTGCCCTGGTCGCCGCCGCCGACCTCCCCGTCCCCGGCGCGACCCGAGGCCACCGCCCCGGTCACCGACGCCCCACCCGCCCCGGTGCCGACCCCTTCCGCACCGGTGGGGTCAGGGGAGGCGGGGTCCGGGGTGGCGGGCACGCTGACCGACCGGGACGCCGTGGAGCGCTACCTGGCCCGGGTCCTCGCGGAGGTGCTGGGCATGCCGTCGGCGCAGGTGCACACCCGGCGTCCGCTCAAGCGGCAGGGCCTGGACTCGCTGATGGCCGTGGAGGTCCGCACCCGGGTCCAGCGCGACCTGGGGATGCTGCTGCCGATCGCGAAGATGCTCGGCGGCCACAGCGTCGCCGAGCTGGCCGGCGAGGTGTTCAGCCAGCTCGGCGAGGCCGGCCGCCGCTGACGGGGCCGGGCCGGTGGGCGGTGCGGCGGGTCGCCCCGCGTAGCCGTCCGCCGGCCCCGGTCTGCCCGGCCCCGCTCACCGGCGCGGCCGGGGCCCGGCACGACCGGTGGCGGTGACCGGACGTGCCGGTCACCGCCACCATGTCGTACGTCGGGTGTCGCCCGTCGCGCCGTCAGCCGCGGGCCGCGTCGGCCTGCGGGATCAGCTCCGCCCGCCGGGCCACCTCCGCGGCGAACTCGCCGAGCGTCATGATGGCGAGCGTCTCGATGTCGTCGTCGTCGAACGTCACGCCGAACTGGTCCTCGACCCGCAGCGCGAGCTCGGACACGGCGAGCGAGTCGAGGTCCACACCGGACGGACCGAGCATCGAGTCGGGGCCGGTGTCGTCGGTGTAGAAGTTCATCTCGCGCAGCGACTGCAGGGTGAACGCCAGGACCTCGTCGGCTGACATGGTGGGGCTACCTTCCTGTCGGATGGCGCGGGAGCGGCGGGGCCGGCGTCGGTCGACGACGTCATCCTCCGTCACCGACGACCTGCGGCGTCATCACGTCGGTCGACGACGTACTGCCGAAATGAGTGGGCCGAAGCTATCAACGGGCACTCGCGCCGGTCAATGCGCCGGAAATGGCCTCCACGGGTGCGCAAGGCGGAGCGGCGGCGGAATTCGAGCAGTTCTCAGCCCGGCGTCGAGGTCGCGTGCACCGCCCCGCCGCGCGGGGCAACTACAGTCCTTGCGAAAGGCGGACGTGGCGCCATGGCCGGCCGACCCGGGAGACGCGCTTGAAGATCACCAACGTTCACCTGTCCGGGCTGGGTGTCTTCCAACCCCCCGTGGTCGACGCCGGCCAGGCCGCCCGGCGCGGCGACTACAGCCCGGCCGCCTACCTGGAGAACCGGCTGACCGGCGCCTGCGTCGCCGGGGACGTCTCACCGCCGGAGATGGCCGTGCACGCGGCCCGTCAGGCGCTGACCCGCGCCGCCGCCGACCCCACCGGGATCGGCCTGGTGCTGCACGCCTCCATCCACCACCAGGGCCCGGAGATGTGGCTGCCCGGCCCGTACATCCAGCGGGAGGTCGTCGGTACGGCGGCCCCCGCGTTCGAGGTCCGGTTGGGCTGCAACGGGGTGTTCGCGGCGCTGGAGATCGCCGCCGGGCACCTGACCGGCGCGGCGGCGGGCGCGACGGTGCTGGTGACCACGGCGGAGAACCTCGGCTCACCGCTGATCGACAGGTGGAACTCGGCACCCGGGTTCATCCTGGGCGACGCCGGTAGCGCGCTGCTGCTGGACCGCGACCACGGCTTCGCCCGGGTACGCGCCGTGGGCAGCGTCGCGGTGCCCGAGGTGGAGCCGCTGTACCGGGGCGGCGAGCCGCTGTACCCACCGGCGGCGGGCCAGGGCCGGATGATCGACATGCGGGAACGGGCCGAGTACTTCCGCGACAACGTGATGTCGCTGACCGACGCCGCCGAACTGAGGAACCGGGCCCGGCTCGACCTGATCGACCGCACGCTCGACGAGGCGGACCGCAAGCTGACCGACATGACCCGGGTCATCTGCGGGAACGCGGCGGCGTACATGGTGCAGCACGACCTGGTGGAGCCGCTGGGCATCACGATGGAGCGCACCACCTGGCAGTTCGGTCGCGGCGTCGGACATACCGGCGCGAGCGACCAACTGCTCTCCCTCAACCACCTGCTGGTCACCGGGCAGCTCACCGCCGGCGACCACCTGCTGCTGTACGGGGGCGCGCCGGCCACCCTGTCCTGCGCGGTCCTGGAGATCCTGGACGTCCCGGAGTGGGCCGGGGCATGACCGCGTCCCCGCGTACCTGGTTCGTCACCGGCAGCTCGACCGGGATCGGCCGGGCGCTGGTGACCGAACTGCTCGCCCGGGGCGAGTCGGTGGCGGCCACCGCCCGCGATCCGCGCGCCCTGGCCGACCTGCGACCTTCCGGGACGGGAACACTGTGGACGGCCCGGCTCGACGTCACCGACCCGCACCGGATCCGGCAGGTGGTCGACGACGCCGCCCGCGCGCTCGGCCGCCTCGACGTGGTGGTCAGCAACGCCGGGTACGCGCTGGTCGGCGCGGCCGAGGAGGCCAGCGGCGAGCAGGTCGACAGGCAGATCCGGACCAACCTGACCGGCCCCATCCACCTGGCCCGGGCGGTGCTGCCGTACCTGCGCGCGCAGGGCGGCGGGCGGATCATCCAGGTGTCGAGCATGGCCGGGCAACGGGGGTCACCCGGCACGGCCGTCTACTGCGCCACCAAGTGGGGCGTGGAGGGCTTCTTCGAGTCGCTGGCCGCCGAGGTGAAGGGCTTCGGGATAGGCGTGACGATCGTCGAGCCGGGCACCGTGAGCACCGGGTTCTTCGGGCGGAGCAAGGAGCTGACCACCGCGTCGCCCGCCTACGCGGGCACCCCGGCGGCGATCCTGCGTCGCCGGGCGCAGGACGGCCGCCTGCCGTGCCGTGGCGACCTGGCCAGGATGGCCGCCGCCGTGGTCGACGTCGCCACCGGGCCGACCGCCCCGCTGCGGCTCGCGCTCGGCAGCGACGCGTACGCCTCGATCCGGCGCGGACTGACCGCGCGGCTGGCGGACCTGGAGGACCAGCGGGAGCTCGCGTTCTCCACCGACCTGAACGCGGGCGACGGGTCGACCCCGTCGACGCCGCACCGAGGACCAGAGGGGAACGACGATGCGCATCACCGTCCTGGCGCTCGGCAGCCGCGGTGACGTCTATCCGCTGACGGCACTCGCCGCCGAGCTGGCCCGTCACGGCCACGAGGTACGCGTCGGGGCGTCGATGAACCTGGTCGACCTGCCCCGGCAGCTCGGGCTCGACGTGGTGCCGGTCGGCTGGAACCAGCAGTCGATGATGCAGACCGAGCGGGGCCGGGAGTGGGTCACCAAGAGCACCCTCGACTCCTTCCTCCAGATCACGATCGAGGCGTACCGGGACTACGGTCGCCGGTTCGGCGACGAGGCGATCGAGATCACCGCCGGCACCGAGGCCATCGTCTGCGCCGTGGTCAGCGAGCAGTGGGCCGCGACCCTGGCCGAGGCGTACGACGTCCCGCTCATCGCGTACGACCTCACGCCGTCGCGGCCGAACGACGTGGTGCCGCATCCGTTGGTGGCCCTCGACCCGCTGCCGACCGCCGCGGCGAACCGGGCCACCTACCTGCACTACACCCGGCGGGCCTGGCGGTACCGGCGGGACCTGATGTTCGCGTTCCGTCGCCAGCTCGGCCTCCCCGCGATGCCGCCGCCCCCGAAGCGGCTGCGGCGACCGCTGGAGCTGCAGGGCTACAGTCCCACCCTGGTGCCGGGCCTGACCTGGGACGCCTACCGTCCGATCGTCGGTGACCTCCGGTTGACCCCGGACGACCTGGACCGCGCCGGGATGTCCACCCTCGATCCGGAGCTCGCGCAATGGCTCTCGGCGGGCGAACCGCCGGCCCTGCTGACGTTCGGCAGCACGCACGTGGCGGATCCGGCGGCGATGATGGCGGGCATCGGGCGGGTCTGCCGGTCGCTCGGGGTACGTGCCCTGGTGGCCACCGGCTGGGGGCTGGCCGGGGTCGCGCCGTCCACGTCAGCGGAGCTGCGGGTGGTGCCCTACGTGGACTACGACCTGGTGCTGCCGCACTGTGCCATGGTGGTGCACCACGGCAGCGCCAGCATCACCGCCGCCGGCGTGCGCGCCGGCATCCCCACGATGGTCTGCTCCTCCTACGCCGACCAGCCCTTCTGGGGCCACCAGCTGGAACGGCTCGGTGCCGGTGTGCACGTGCGGTTCACCGACCTGTCCGAGGACGTGCTGCGCTCCGGCATGTCCCGCCTGACCACCGCTGCGCTGCGGCGGCGCGCGGCACAGCTCGGCGAGCAGATGCGCGCGGAACCCCACGGCACGCTCGTCGCCGCCGACGAGGTCGACAAGTACCTCGCCGGATGAGCGGCACACCGACCGCCGCCGACCGTGGCCGGGCGGTCGTCGAGGAGGTGGTCGGGCTGCTCGACCTGGTGACCGTCGACCCCGCGACGGTCACCACGGACCGGCTGGTTGCCGTCGCGGGGGTGTTCTCCGGACGCGGCACGACGCGGGGCACCACCCGCCGGTACGGGGGGCTCATCGCCGCACAGGCGTTGACCGCCGCCGCGCACACCGTGCGCCCCGGTCGACCGGTGCACTCGCTGCACGCCTACTTCACCCGGCCGGGTGACAGCCGCAGGCCCGTCACCTACCTGGTCGAGACCCTGCGCGACGGCCCGTCCATGTCCGCCCGGCGGGTGGTCGCCCTCCAGCGCGACACCCCGATCTTCTTCCTGACCGCCTCGTTCCACGATCCCGGCACCGGGCCGGCGCACGGACGGCCGGCGCCCGAGGTCCCGCCGCCGGACGAGGTGCCGACCCTGGCCCGGCTGCTCGCCGACGCGCCCGCCCGGTTGGCCGCGGTGCAGGACATGCTCTTCGCGTTCGACGTCAGGTACCTCGGCCCGCCGCCCGGCGGGCGGACCGACGGGGAACGGGCGGGTGAGGCGCACCGCCGGGCCTGGGTGCGGGTGGCCGGGAGGCTGCCCGACGAAGGGTCGCTGCACACCGGCGCGCTGGTGCTCGTCTCGGATCTGCCCCTGCTGCTCAGCGCGATGGTGGCCGGGCACGCGGCCGAGTGGGGTCCGGGTGACCTCGGCGTCAGCATCGACCACACGGTGTGGTTCCACCGACCCTGCCGGGCCGACGAGTGGCTGCTGTACGACTGCGACAGCCCGTGGGCGGCCGCCGGTCGGGGCCTGGCGACGGGGCGGCTGTACACGCGCGACGGCGACCTGGTGGCCACGGTGGCCCAGGAGGGCCTGCTGCTGACCCGGTCCGCCCGCTGAGCCGGGGCAACGGCGGGACGGCCCGCCGCCGCCCTCAGACGGGTACCGCCTCGATCGCGCCGTCGGTGACGCCCGTGACGGCGAAGCCGGCGTTGGTGAGGAGCCGGCCGTACTCCGCCGCGGTGCGGTCCCGGCCCTCCATCAGGACCAGCATCAGCAGATCCACGATCCGGTTGCGGGGCGCCCCCCAGGTGCCCGCGCCGGCGCCGGCGTGCTGCGGCTGTGCCGGCAGCAGCTCCTCCAGCACCAGCAACCGCGCCCCGGCCGGCATCGCCGCCCGCACCCGTTCCAGCACCCGGGCGACGTTCCCGTCGTTCCAGTTGTGCAGGACCCGCCGCAGCACGTACCGGTCCCCGCCGGTGGGCACCTGGTCGAAGAAGCTGCCGACGACGACGTCGACCCGGTCCAGGACCCCGGCGGCGGCGAGCCGGGCACGTCCCCGGGCGGCCGCCTCGGGCAGCTCGACGAGGACCCCGCGCAGCTGCGGACGGGCCCGCAGGAGATCGGCGAGCAGGCCGCCGTCGCCGCCACCGAGGTCCACCACCGTACGGGCGTCGTCGAACAGCCGGGCGGGGGGCGGCGGTGGTTGCGGGGCGGTGGACATCGCCCCGTTGAACGTCGCGGCCAGCTCGGGGTGCCCGCCCAGGTACTGGTAGAAGGATTCGCCGAAGCGGTCGGTGAAGGCAGGTCGGCCGGTGCGGACGGTGTCGAGCAGGCCGGCGAACGAGGCGAAGACCTCCTGGCCGTACAGGACCGCGGTGTCGCGGACCGAACCGGGGACGTCGGTGCGCAGGTATTCCCCCATCCCGGACAGGACGAAGTCGTCGGGACCGGTCTGGCGCAGGACACCGGCGTCGGCGAGCGCGGCGAGCAACCGGCGCAGCGCCACCGGGTCCAATCCGGCGGCGGCCGCCAACTCGGTGCCGCCGGTGGTGCCCGCGGCGATCCGGTCGGCCAGACCGAGCAGGGCGAACACCGAACACGCCTGCGCCGTCCAGGTGGCACAGAGCACGGTGAGCAGCCGCTTGCGGAAGTAGTCGTCGTCACGCGCCACGGATGGCCCTCCACTGAGACTCTAGTGAATGTCCAGAGAAGTGCGGGCCGGGCCCGCAGGCGCCTCGGTATGGTCAATTCGGCCCGGTCATCCTCGCATTAACCAGGGTGCGCTGACAATTGTCGTCAATGGGGAGCCGTGGGGGATCGAATGGGTGCGGTCGCGGCGGTCGGGTGCTCCGTCGGGTCTGCGGGGCGTACGGTCGTCGGGGCGTACCGTCGTGCCGGCTGACCTGGTGGTACGGCTGCGCCGGACGGTGGACGACGGGCGGGTGACGGCCCGCGCGCTGCTTGTCGAGACGGCCGCGGCGATGGCCGGCGTCCCACCGGCCACGGTCACGGTGGAACACACGGCGACGGGCGCGCCGGTGCTGCGCGGCGTCGCCACCGGCTGGCACACCAGCGTCAGCCACACCCGTGGCCTGGTCGCGGTGGCGGTGTCCCGGCACGGACCGGTCGGCGTCGACGTGGAGGCGCTGCGCCCGTTGCCCGCGGTGGCGCTGAGCCGGCGGTGGTTCGCCCCGGAGGACACCGACTGGTTGCGCGGTCGGCCGGCGCAACGGCGCGGCGTCGACTTCCTGGCGCTGTGGACCGGCAAGGAGGCGGTGGCCAAGCTGCACGGCACCGGGCTGCGCGGCGGCCGACTGCTGCGCTGGCGCACCGCGCCACCGGCACCGCCGGCGTGGCGGCCCGCCGTCGACGCCCCCGGCGTCCTGGTGACCCACCGGGAGCTGCCCGGTCACGTCCTGGCGGTCGCCCACGCGTGGCCCGGCCGCCCCCGGCCGGCCGTCGGTCGCTGATGCGGACCGCGCTCGTCCTCGGCGGCAGCATCGCCGGCCTGGTCGCCGCCCGGGTCCTGGCCGACCACGCCGACCACGTGTGGATCGTCGAGCCCGACCAGCTGGCGGACGCCCCGGTGATCCGCCGGGGCGCGCCGCACGGCAGCCAGGCGCACACCCTGCTCGGCCGGGGCCGGACGGTCATCGACCGGCTGCTGCCCGGCGTCGTACGGCAGATGGTGCGCGAGGGCGGCCAACTGGTCACCAGCGGTCCCGGTGGCGCGCAGTGGTTCCTCAACGGCCGGGCCAAGGTCCCGGTACGCGGCGGCAGCGTGGTCAGCGTGTCCCGGCCGTTCCTGGAGTGGCACCTCCGTCGGCGGGTCCTCGCGCTGCCCAACGTGGCCCTGGTCGGCGGGACCGCGGTCGGGCTCACCGCCACCGCCGGCCGGGTCGACGGGGCGCTGGTGCGCGCGCCGGGCCACACCGACGCCCAGCGGCACGGGGCGGATCTCGTGGTGGACGCCACCGGGCGGTCCAGCCGGCTGGCCGACTGGCTCGGCCGGCTCGGCTACCCCGCGCCCGACAAACGCCGGATGGCCCTCGACCTCGGCTACGCCACCTGCCTGTTCCACCGGGAACCGGGCCAGCGGCTGGCCGGGCACGTGGCGGTGTACTCGGTCCACACGCCGAGCCGGGCGCGCACCGGACCCAGCTCGATGACGCCCGTCGAGGGGAACCGCTGGCTGACGCTGGTCAGCGGCTACGGCGACCGGCGGCCGGGCCGTGACCTGGGCGGGTTCCTGCAGCGTTGCCGGTCGGACCCGGCCACCCCGCTGCGGCTGCTGCCGGACGCGTGCGAGCCGGCCAGCGAGGTGTACGTGCACCGCTTCCCGGACAGCGTCCGGCGCGACTTCGACCGGCTGGACCGGTTCCCGGCCGGGCTGGTGGCGATCGGCGACGCGGTCGCCTCGTTCAACCCGACCTACGGCCAGGGCATCTCGGTGGCGGCCCTACAGGCGGTCGCGCTCGGCGAGTGGCTCGCCGAGCCCGGCGCGGTGGACCGGCCGGCGTACGGGTACTTCCGGCGGGTCCGGGCGGTGGTGGACGACGCCTGGGACTTCTCCGCCGCGCAGGACTGCTACCTGCCGCACGTGACCGTCGCCCGACCGTTCGGCTGGCGGCTGCGCCGGGGCCTGGCCGAGGCGGTCCAGCACGCGACCGTGACCGACGAGGTGGTGCACCGGGCCTTCCTGGAGGTCGTCAACCTGACGGCCGGCCCCGCCCGGCTGCGTCGTCCGGAGATCCTCTGGCGGGTCGGGGCGGCGGCGCTGCGCCGGCGGTGAACCGGGCCGTACGAAGCGTGGCGCTCGGGACGCTTCGGGGCGACCCGTCCCGTTTCCTCATGAAGGCCATTAATAACGTCGATGTGTGGGTGACCGCCACCCGCCCCGGGTCGCCGCAGGGCTCTGTGTTGTCGCCCCGCCGAGAAGTCTGACCTCGGTGTCCCCGTCGGTCCTCGAAAATTGCTCGAACAATCGACGACGATCGCTCAGAAACCGGCTAGCCTCTCAGTCGAACGTCGTACCACTGCGACGCGAAAAGGCCCGAATGTCGCCTGTAGCTGACGCCTGTCTATGGATAGGTGTGGTTTCCGCTGTCGTTCGGCCCCCGCGGCGGCACGTCGACGCAGGCAGTTCGTGCTCTGGGGGAGAGGCAATGGAAATCCAGATCCTGGGACCGCTCGTGCTCGCCCACGCGGGTCACACCGCCACACCGACCGCCCCGAAGCCCCGCAGCGTGCTGGGCCTGCTGCTGCTCAACGCGGACCAGACCGTGCCGGTCTCCGCGCTGATCCAGGACCTGTGGGGCGCGTCCCCACCGGTCAGCGCGCTGACCACGCTCCAGACGTACGTGCTCCAGATCCGCAAGTGCTTCGCCGGCCTGCTCGACGTCCCGGTCGCCGAGGTGGCCAAGCGGGTGCTGGTCACCGTCCCCGGCGGTTACGTGCTCCGGGTCGGCCCCGACGAGTTCGACCTGCGCCTGTTCGAACAGTTGGCCTCGGCCGGTCGACGCGCCCTGGCGGCCGGCGAGAACGTCGACGCGGCGGCGCTGCTGGTGCGCGCCTGCGCGCTCTGGCGCGGCCCGGCGCTCGCCGACGTGCGCGCCGGAACCGTGGCCGAGCCCCGCCTCAAGGCGCTGGAACAGACCCGGCTCACCACCGTCGAACAGTGCATCGAGGCGCGCATGCGGCTCGGCCACCACCAGGACGTGCTGGCCGAGCTCACCCTGCTCATCGCCGAGCACGGGCTCAACGAGAACCTGTGCGCGCAACTGATGGTCGCGTTGCACCGCAGCGGCCAGCGGCGCGAGGCACTGGCGGTCTTCCACCGGCTGCGCACCTCCATGGTGGAGGAACTGGGGCTGGAGCCGTCGAAGCGGCTGCACCTGCTCCAACAGGCGGTCCTCGCCGACGATCCGGCGCTGGAGGTGGCCCCCCGGGACGACGGACTGACCCAACTGCTCGACCACCTCGCCCTCCAGCGGCCCCGGACCCGGTAGCCGTCCCCGTCCGGCGGTGTCCTGTCCCCTCCCGGCGGCTGTTCATCCGGGCGCGGCCGGGTGGCCGACCGTCACCTCCGCCCTCGCCGGCCGGCGCACGCCGCCGGCGGACGGGGTGGGCGCCGCCAGCGCGTGCCGTCCCAGCATGGCCACGTCGTCGCGTCGCTGCTCGCGCAGCACCGCGAGGACGCGGGCGTGCAGCCGGGTCCGGCGCAGCAGCGGGAGGCCGTGGTAGAGCACGTCGCGCATCAGGGCGTGGGCGAACCGCACCCGTCCCGGTACGGGCTCGACGAGCAGGCCGGCCGCCACAGCGGCCTCCAACCCGGCCAGGACCGGTTCCTCCGGTCCGCCGTCGACGGCGAGCAGGAGATCGACGTCGACCTCCATGCCACAGACCGCGGCGTGCCGCAGCACCGTGCGCGCGTCCGCCGGCAGCCGCGCCAGCCGGCGGGCCAGCAGGTGCCCGATGCCGGCCGGCACCCCGTCCACCGCCGCCGGCCCCTCCGCCGCGACCAGCCCGGCCAGCTCGATGGCGAACAGCGGATTGCCCGCCGAGCGTTCCCGGACCGTGCGCAGCAGCGCGGCGTCGTGCACGCCGTGCCGGCGCAGCAACGCGGTGACGGCCTCCGCGTCGAGGCCGCCGAGCGTGACCTCGACCGCCGGCACGCCGGCCAGCGCCGACCGCGCCGCCGCCACGTCGTCGGTCACCTCGTCCGGCCGGTACGTCACCACCACCAGCACCGGGGTGCCGGTGAGCGCGGCGGCGAGATGCCGCAGCACCCGCAGGGTCGCCCCGTCGGCGTGGTGGACGTCCTCGACCACCAGCAGCAGCGGGCCGTGCCCGGTCAGCCGGGTCACATGGGCGGCCAACGCCCGACAGAGGTGGAACTCGTCGTGCCCGCCCCGGGTGGCGTCCGGCCCGTCGGGACCCGGCAGCGGGCACAGGTTCCGGTCCCCGGGCTCCTCCGGCGGCAGGAACCGCCGGGTGGCGGCGACCACCTCACGCCACGCCCACGCCGGGGGAGCACCCGCCACCGGCGGGCAGGTGCCGACCGCCGTGCGCCACCCGGTGTCGGCGAGGGCCCCGGCGAGCTGCCGCACCAGCGTCGACTTTCCCGCCCCGGCCTCCGCGCCGAGCCAGCAGATGCCGAGCCCCGACCGGGCGGCCCGGTCGGCCGCCGCGCGCAGTCGGGCCAGTTCCGCCGTACGCCCCCATACCTGGTGTGGGCCTGGCCCGGTCGCCGCCGATGGCGGGCCGGGATCGGCGGCCACCGGCAGCGGACCCGGGGCGGAGCGCACCGGCGGCCCGGGGACGGCCGGCTCCAGCCGGGGGCTCTGCCGCAGCAGGTCCGTCTCCAGGGCCCGCAGGGCCCGGCTGGGGTCGATGCCCAACTGCTCGGCCAGCGTCGCGCGGACGGCACGCAGCACGTCCAACGCGTCGGCCTGCCGGCCGAGGCGGTACAGGGCGACCGCGAGCAGCATCGCGGCCCGTTCCCGCAGCGGATGCTCGCGGACGTGCGGGTCGAGGTCGCGCACCACCTCGTGCGGTCGGTCGAGTTCGAGCAGGAGCCCGGCGCGCTGCTCGACGGCACCCGCCCGGAGCTGGGCCAGCCGTTCCCCCTCCCGGTCCGCCCATGGCTCCCCGCCGAACTCGGCGTACGGGGCGTCGGCACCCCAGCAGGCGAGCGCCGCGTCGAGGACGGCGAGCGCCGCGACGGGACCGGGTGCGGCGTCCGGCGTCGCGGACCGCAGCGCCGCCTCGAACCGCCAGGCGTCCACGTGCGTGGTCGGTAGTCGCAGGGCGTACCCGGGGGCGACGGTGACCAGGACCCGGGCGGGGGTCCGGGCGCGACGTTCCGGTTCCAGGACACGGCGCAGGTTCGACACGTACACGTGCAGGGCGGCCCGGGCCCGGGGCGGCGGGTCGCCCGCCCACAGATCGTCGACGAGCCGGTCCACCGACACGACGTGGCCACCGCCGGCGACGAGCCGGGCCAGCACCGCGCGTTGCCGGGGCGCGCCGAGGTCGACCGGCGTGCCGTCCCGGACCGCCCGCACCGGGCCGAGCACGCCGATCGCCGTCACGCCCGGACCCCGCTCAGCGGGTGGAGATGCCTCCGCTGAGCGCGGGAGAGGTCAGACCCGCCTCGTTCGAGACCACCACCACGTGCACGAAGGCCTGCGGCATGTGGGTGAAGTGCCAGGTACGCCGCCCGGTGTCCGGGGTGCCGTAGATGACCGCCCGCGCGACGCCGACCTCGGTGGTGGGGATCGGCGCACCCCAGGTGGGCTGCGGGGTCGGCAGCGACGGCCCGCCCGGCGGGGTGGTGGGCAGCCCCGGATCGGTCGGGGTGTCGTCCGGCGTGGTCTGCAGCCAGCTCAGGTCGATCCGGTAGTTGTCCTCCCGCACCGAGTTGTCGGTGAAGGTGACGTCCAACGTCCGCTTGCCCTCCTGGTAGCCGGCCGACAGCGTCAGCCCGCTCGGCGCCGCCGGGCTGATCCGGTACTGCGGGCAGGCCAGCGGGACGACCTCCGGCACCGGCTGGCTGCCGTCGGGCACGTTGTTCGCGGTGACACAGAACGTGTGCACGCCGGCCAGCGCCGAACTCGGCACGGTGAACGAGAAGCCGACGAAACCGCCCCGCTCGACGTGCCACAGGTTCGCCGGACGGGTCACCGCCGGCGGCACGTCGGTCTGCACCGTCACCTGCACCGGGCCGCCGTTGGGGTCGCTGGCCCAGCCACTGACCCGGACCGCCCCGCCGACGTACTCCCACGACTCCAGCCAGCCCATCGGGTACTTGTCGCTGCCCACCGGCGGGGGAGTCGGCTCGGCCGGACTGTCGTCGCAGGCCGGCGGCGGAATGGGTACGTCGCAGTTGGGGCGGGCGAGGGCCGTGCCGGCCGCGGCCACGGTCAGCCCGGCGCTGAGGGTGAGCGCCAGGCCGATGGCGAGGATTCTCTTCATCCGTCCAGCACAGCAACCACCACTTGGCGTGCACCTGGCGTGCCCGGTGGCGGCCCCGTTCAGCCGTCACCAAGTGACGCGCGGTCCCATCGGTCGGGGCAGCGACCTGCCCGGGGTGCGGTCGCACCAGGACGGAGGGAACGGTATGGGCACCATGGTGGTCACCGGGTCGGTGGACGGCATCGGCCGGCGTGCCGCGGCGCAGCTCGTCGCCGCCGGGCACCGCGTCGTGCTGCACGCCCGCGACGAGCAGCGGGCGGCGGTCGCCAAGGCGGCGGTCCCCGACGCGGCCGGAATCGTGGTCGGCGACCTGGGTTCCCTCGAGGAGACCACGGCGCTCGCCCGGTCGCTGGCCGCGTTCGGCCGCTACGACGCGATCGTCCACAACGCCGGGATCGCCCGCCTCGACGCCGTCGAGCGGGAGTTGACAGGCGACGGGCTGGAGTCGACGTTCCAGGTCAACGTGCTCGCGCCGTACCTGCTGACCGCGCTGCTGCCGCCGCCCGGCCGGCTGGTGTTCGTGTCGTCGGCGATGGCCGCCGACGGGGTGGCCGACCTGGGTGACCTGCGGTACGACACCCGCCCCTTCGACGGCGTCGAGGCGTACTGCACCTCGAAGTTGCTGGACCTGGCGCTCGCCGTCGCCGTCGCCCGCCGCTGGCCCGCCACCCTGAGCAACGCGCTCGATCCCGGCTGGGTGCGCACCCGGATGGGCGGTGCCGCCGCCCCGACCAGTCCCGACGACGCCGCCCGCGCCCAGGTGCGCCTCGCCGTGGGCACCGAACCCGACGTCCTGGTCAGCGGGCGGTACGTCAGCGCCCGCGACTGGCGGCCGTCGCCGTCGCGGGTCGCCGGGCTCGGGGAGGACCTGCTGGCCTACTGCGCGCAGCTCACCGGCGTCTCCCTGCCCGACGCCCGACCGAGCTGACCCCCCGACGGTGGCGTCGCACCGGGCGGGTGACCGCCCGACCCCGGTCCGACCGGCAGTCGGGCCGCCGGCCGAACCGTGACCGGGGTCGCGGTCGCCCCCGGTCACGACAGGTCCGGGACCGGGGCCGCCGGGGCCTCGGCCGGGCTGGGCGCGCCCAGCCCGTGGTCGCGGGCCAGGGCGATCGCCTCGGCGCGGCTGCCCAGGTGCAGCTTGACCAGGATGACCGAGACGTTGTTGCGGACGGTCTTGGCGCTCAACCCGAGCCGGTGCGCGATCAGCGGATTCGACAGCCCCCGGGCGAGCAGTTCGAGGATCTCCCGTTCCCGGTCGGTGAGCTGCGGGAACGGGGCGTCGGCGCGGGCGCCCAGCAGCGCGCCGGCCCGGTCGGCGAGCGGGCCCCCGAGGACCAGGTCGCCGCCGGCCACCCCCCGGATGCCCCGCTCCACGTCGGTGGCGGAGGCGCCCTTGAGCAGGTAGCCGCGGGCCCCGGCGCGCAGCGCGGCGACCAGGGACGCGTCGTCGTTGAGCATGCTCACCACCAGCACCCGCACCGACGGGTGGTCGCGGCGCAGCAGCCGGGTCACCTCGATGCCCGACCCCTGGCCGAGGTGCAGGTCCATCAGCACCACGTCCGGGCGTACCCGGGCCACGAGCGCCACGGCGGTCGACGCGTCGGCGGCCTCGCCCACGCACTCGATGCCACCCAGGGTGTCGAGCAGTGCGCCCATGCCCAGCCGGAAGACCGGGTGGTCGTCCACCACGGCGACGCGGATCGGGGTGTCGGTCACGGCTGCTCCAGGGGGACGGTCAGGCAGACGGTGGTGCCCCGGGAGCCGGCCGGCCCCACGGTGAGGGTCGCGCCCACCGCCTCGGCCCGTTCCCGCATCGCGTGCAGGCCGACGCCGTGGCCGGTGGGGCCGGCCGGAAGGCCCCGACCCTGATCGGTGACGGTGACCCGCAGCCGGTCGGGCCGCTGGTCCAGCGACACGGTGCACCGGTCCACGCCGGCGTGCCGCTGCACGTTGCGGATCGCCTCGGCGGTGACCCCGTAGGCGGCGGTCGCGACCGGCTCCGGCAGCGGCGTCAGGGTGGCCGGCCCGTGCAGCACGATCCGCAGGCCGCTGCGGGCGTACTGGTCCCGCAGCAGGTGCAGGGCGGGGCTCAGACCGCCGTCGGCGAGCACCGGGGGCAGCAGGCCGTGCGCCATGTCCCGCACCTCCGCCGCCCGTGCCGTCAGCTCGCCGGTCAACCGGTCCAGCAGCTCCTCGGCCCGTTGCGGGTCCCGGCGCAGCAGGTTGCGGGTGGCGGCCAGCCCCAACCCGATGCCGCTGAGCGCGGGGCCGAGACCGTCGTGCAGGTCGCGGCGCAGGGAGCGGCGTTCCTCGTCGCGTACCTCGGCCAGCCGTTGGCGCGAGCGGGCCAGGTCCCGGTTGGTGCCGGCCAGGTCCACGACCGCGGCGACCACCGGAGCGAGGACGGCGAGCGACTCGCGGGCCCGCCCGTCGAGCAGCTCACCGGGCAGGGGCCAGGCGTGCAACTGGCCGACGAGCCGGTCGTCGCTGGTCAACGGCACGGTCAACGGGCAGCCGTACGGGTGCGGCGGTGGCTGCGGCCCACCCTCGGTGATGCGCACCTCGGCGAGCCGGAGCGCGGCGGCGATCGTCGCGCTGATCTCGGTGGTGCTGCCGACGCTGTGCACCACCCGGTGCAGCAGCGGCTCCGGGGCCTCACCGTGCACGAGCCGGTCCACCCGCCGCTGCACCGCCTCGCGCATCGGCTGGAAGGCCGCCGCGAGCACCCCGGTAACGACGAGTTGCGGCAGCGGCAGCCGCTGCGGCAGCAACCGGTCGAGCAGCGCCACCGTCGCGCAGTAGGCGGCGATCACCACCGCGGTCATCAGATACCACACGAGGGTGCGGCGCACGGCCAGCCGCAGCCCCCACAGCTGCTGGCGCAGCACCACCACCGCCACCGCGGCGGGGAAGAACGCCTGCGAGGCGAGCATCAGCAGCGCCGGCAGGGCCGCCGGGACGGCCGGGGGCAGCAGGGTGGCGAGGAAGGCGAGGGTGAGCAGCCCGCTGCCGGCCGTCGCCCAGCCGAGGCCGTGGCGTTGCGCGGCGGGGCCACGTCGCCACCGCCACGCCAACCCGGCGCAGGCCAGCAGGCCGAGCCCGACCAGCGGGTACGGCAGGACGGGCAGCAGTGCGGCCCGCCCGCCCCGCAGCCCGTCCGGCAGCGGCAGCACCCCCAGCGGCGGTGGCGCGGTGACGGCGGCGGCCATCGTCACCGCCACGTAGCCGACCCCGGCGGCGACCGCGTACCGGCCGAACCGGTCCAACGGCCGGTCCGGCAGCAGCCACGGCATCACCACGACCAGCGCGTACAGGCCGGGCACCCAGGCCCAGCGGTGCAGCGCGGTCAGCACCGGCGGCCCGCCCACGGCGAGTTGCCACTGCCCGGCGCAGGCGGCGACCGCGCTGCCCAGCGCCGCCGCGCAGGCGATCACGGCGGGCATCCGGCTGCCGGTGCGCTGCCGGCTCAGGATCAGCCACGCCAGGGTGCCGTAGACGATGCCGTCGAGCAGGTCGACGAGCGAGTAGAGCTGGTCGGCGGACCACGGCGGCGTCGCCACCGCCCAGGCGACGACCGCGCCGAGGCTGAGCAGGACGGTGCCGGTGAGCACCGCCCACCCGGTCGACCGCGCGGTCACAGAAACGTTCGGCATGGCCGGTCCACTGTCCCAGCACGACCACCACCAGCGCCACGGACGGGGCCACCGGCCGCCGTCGGCATCGGGGACCACACCAGCACACCCACGGGCTTCCTCCGGATCACCGCGCGCCGCCGGATCGGCGCACGCGCAGCGCAGCCTGGTCCGCGTCCTGTCCCGACGGCCAGGGGTGGATGTCCCGCGCCGCCGGGACCGGCACATCGACCGTCCGGTGGCAGGGGATGCGCGCGGGTCCTAGGGTGACGACTCGACCATCCACCGAGGGGGAACAACCCGTGCCGTCGCACCGACCAGCCCGTTGGCGTACCGCCGCCGTCGCCCTGACCCTGGTCGTCGGGCTTCCCGCCTGCGCCGCGCCCCGCCCGCAGCGCCCACTGACGCCAGTCGAGCAGACCCCGGAGCGGCTGCGGGAGGGCAGCAGGTCACCCACCCCGCAGGTCCCGCAGGCGGCCTGGTCGGTGTCGGTACGGCGGATCGACCAGGCGCTGGGCGAGACCGGCCAGCTCATCGTCGTCCCCGACGGGCGGGAACTGCGGGCGGTGGACCGGGTCACCGGGCATCAACGGTGGGCGCACCCGTTCGTCGGCAGCTTCCGGTACGTCATCGCCGGGGGATCCATCGTGGTCAGCGACAACAACGACGGCGGTGTGGACGTGCTCGACGCGCGCACCGGTGCCACCCGGTGGCGGGCGGCCGGCAGCCAGGACGTGGTCGTCCACGGGCAGGCCGTCCACGCCCGGGACTGCGTCGGTGTCGGCGCGGCGGCGACCTGCGTGATCGTCGCCAGGGAGCTGGAGAGCGGTCGCGAACTGTGGAAGCTGCCGTCCGACCGGTTCGCCCGGGTCAGCGACGTCACCCTCGGCGCGCGCCTGCCGTACGCGCCGACCGCCGGCCGGTACGTCGTGGTGCGGCTGAGCACCGCCGGCCGGGCGGCCACTTACACCCCGGTCGCCCCCACCACCGGGCGGGCCGGCGCCGGGCGGCTGCCGAACCGGGCCTGGTTCGGCTTCGCCGCCGACGACCTGCTGGTCAGCACCAACCACGACCCGCCCAAGGGGGACCAGCGCTGCACGGTCAGCATCGCCAGCGTCGACGCGGGCACCGGTGCCAAGGGCTGGTCCGGCGCGGTCTACAGCGGGCGTCGGCAGAACGGCGAGTGCGCCAAGCGGCTGGCGAACGACCTCAGCGGGATGGAGCTGATCGGGGTCGGGACCCGGCTCGTCGCGGTCACCGCCGACGAACGGCCGCAACTGGTCGACCTGCGTACCGGCAGGACGGTCTGGCGGGGCGTCGCCGCCGGTGTCCCGATCGACGGCGACGACCGGTCGGTCCTGGTCCGCGACACCGCCGACACCGGCGCGCTGGCGTTGCTCGACCTGGCCACCGGTGTCGCCCGCTGGACCGCGCCGGACCCGGTGCTGCCCGGCACGTCGGCGAGTTGGCGCTCGGCGGTGACGGCTCGGCTGGTGGCGGTCAGCGGGGTCGAGGACGAGCGCCCGATGGTGCTGGTGTACGACGCGGACACCGGCCGTCAGCTCGGCCGCTATCCGGGGTGGCTCGCCGGGGCCGGCACGGACTGGGTGGCGGTCAGCCACTCCGGCACCGGTGGCCTCGCGGTCGACCTGCACACCTTCTGACCGTCGACCGAGCAGGGTGGGCTGCCCCGGCAGAGGTCGCCGGGGCAGCCCACCCGTCACCGCGCGGTGCCGGCACCGGCCGTCCCTACCGCCGGTCGGCGGTAGGGACGGCCGGGTGCCCCACCCGACGTCCGGACCGTCAGTCGTCGTCGCCGTCGTCGTCCCGGTCGTCGGAGTCGTCGTCCTGGTCGTCGTCGGAGTCGTCGTCGCGACCGGACCGGTCGTCGGCGTCCGCCTTCTCCTGCTCGGACTTGACGATGCCGCCGTTCTCCCGGTCGACGTCGATCTCATGCTCGGTGTCGCCGTCGATGATCTCCACGCTCCAGACCGGGCGGCCCTCCTCCTGCTCCCGCTCGACCTCGGTGATCCGACCACCACCCACCTTGGCCAGCGCGATCTCACCGGCCCGCTGCTGGCTCACCGCGTCGTCGGTGGCCGGGGCGGTGCCGCCACCCGGCGTCCCCGCCGTCGGGCTGCCACCCGGCGTCTCCGCCGTCGGCGTACCGCCGGGGGTCGCGGTCGTCGGCACGACGGTGGGGTCCACCGGGGCCGGGGCGGTGGTCGCGGTGGCGGTGGGGCCGGGGGCGCGTTCCGCGGCGGACACGCCGATCGCCGTGCCGGTGACGGCGAGGACGGCGGCGCCGCCGGCAGCGGCCAGGAGCAGGGATGTGCGCTTCATGATGCGTACCTCCGGAGTTTCTCGGTTGGTGCGCTCAGCGTGCTCCGGCGGTGGATAGCGGCGCGCTGCGCCGACCCTAAGCTCCGGTTAAGGCCGACCGGGGCGGCCCGAGCCGCAGCGTCACCACCGCGCCGCCCTGCGCGCCCGACCCCAGGTCGAGCCGACCGCCGCTGGCCTGCGCGGCCCGCCGGGCGATGTCCAGGCCGAGCCCGGTCGAGCCGGCCTGGCTGGCTCCCCGCTCCACCAGCACGGCCGGTATCCCCGGTCCCGCGTCGTGGACGGTCAGCGCGGCCCCGGCCGCCTCCCGGGTCAACCGGACGGTGAAGCCGGTGCCCTCCGGGGTGTGCGCGAAGACGTTGCCCAGCAGCGCGTCCACGGCCGCGGCCAACTCGTCGGCGGGAACCCCGACCGGCAGCGGCCCGGCCGCGAGGTCGAGGTCGACCGTGCGGCCGGTGTCCTCGGCCAGCACCGACCAGAAGGCGACCCGTTCCCCCACGATCGCGGCGGCGTCGGCGGTGGCCGCGCCGGGATCACCGTCGGCCGGGTCGCTGCGCCAGCGTGCCTGCCGGATCAGGCCGGTCACCGCCCGCTCCAACCCGTCCACGGCCGCCGCCACCCGCGCCGCGTCGTCCGGGTCGCGCAGCGATTCCGCCTCCAGCCGCAACGCCGTCAACGGCGTCCGTAGCCGGTGCGACAGGTCCGCCACCTGCTCGCGTTCCTCCCGCAGCAGCACCTGGATCCGGGCGGCCAGGTGGTTGAGCGCACCGGCGACCTCCCGCAGCTCCGGCGGGCCGGCCGGTTCGGCGCGGGCGGTCAGTTCGGCGTTGGCCAGCCGGTGCGAGACCGAGGACAGTTCGGTGATCGGCCGGACCAGGGTGCGGGCCAGCCGGTCGGCCACGGCGAGGCCGAGCAGCACGAGCACGATGCCGAGCGCGGCCAGCACCAGCCAGGCGCGGGCCACCCCGGCGGTGACGTCGGCGCGGGGCACCACGGTGCGGATCACGCCGGTGCCGTCGGCCCGGCCCTGCACCGCGATCACGATCTCCCGCCCGCCGTCCAGCTCCGCGGTGAGGCTCTGGCCGCGGGCGGCGAGCGCCACCGCGGGGGTACGCGGCTCCTGCGCGCCGAGCACCGTGCCGTCGGGCAGGTAGACGCTGACCGGCCGCCCCGACTCGGCGGTGAGCTGTTCCACGGTCAACCGGATCGTCGCGGTGTCGGCGGTGCCGACGACCGGCACCAGCCCCTGCACGTCGGCGGTCGCCCGGACGGTGGCCCGGTCCTCGGCGACCGTGCGCACCAGCAGGGCCAGCGGCACCAGGAAGGCCACCAGGGTCAGGCAGCTGGTCGCCGCGACCAGCAGCGCCAGCCGCCGTCTCATCCGTCGTCCCCGATCAGGAGCAGGGTTGCCACCGCTAGGCAGGCTAGCCGGTGCCACCGGCTGACGGGCCGGCTCTTAACCTCCGCTTATCCTGCCGCCGGGCCCGGCTTAGCGGCCGGTCGGGCATAGTCGGGGCATGGGTCGCCGTACGCTCCTCGCCACCGCCGGCTGGCTGGCCGCCGCCGTGCTCGCCACCCTGATCGGGGTGGCCGCGATCCGGCTGGTCGGGGAGAGCATCACCGGCACCCCCGGCGGGGTGCGCAGCCAGGCCGAGGTGGAACGGGCCCTGGCGGCCCCGGAGCCGGCCCCGGCGACACCGTCGGCCCCGGCGGCGTCCGCGTCGTCGGCCCCGGCCGTCGGCCCCTCCGCGACGCCCGGCCAGCGCCGTAGCTTCGCCACCCCCGGCGGTACGGCGGTCGCCGAGTGCGTCGGGTCCGAGGTGCGGCTGGTCTCGTGGGCCCCGGCGCAGGACTACCGGGTGAAGGACGTGGACCGGGGCCCGGACGACGACGCCGAGGTGACCTTCGCCGGCCCGGCGGGGGAGTTCGAGGTGAACGTGGGCTGCATCGGCGGCGAACCGGTCGCCCGCCCCGGCGACAGCGACTGACAGCGGCTCGGTGGTGACAGGTCACCCCCCGGTGCGGTGCCCCACCAGCGGGAAAACTCGGATTTCTCGTCACCCAGCTCGGCCGGGCCGGAACACTGACCTGAAAGCGCAGGTCAGGACGGTCGTCAGGAGCATTCGGGATGGACAACCGGCGCGCTGCCGCCGAGCGTCGGGAGGATCCACGTCCCGAGTCCTGGCGGGCGCGGTATCCGCACCGGATCAACAACGGCGGCCATCCGCCGCCCTCCCCGCTGCCCATCCCGCGACCGACCCGCTGGCTACTCCTCGGGATCCTCAGCACCCTGGCACTGCTCTCGGCCCTCTGGCACCTGGGCCGGGCCACCGAGAAAGCGGCTTCCGGGGACGGTTGGACATTCCTCGAGCCCCTGCGTCTCGTGCTGATCGGAGTGGCCCGTGCCTTCGGCAGCCCGCACACCGACCTGTGGCGACGGCTCTGGGTGCTGATCCTGTTCGTGGTGGCCTTCGCGATGTGGCGTTACTACTACCGTGAAAGGTTGGCGTACCGCCCAGGGGCGGTCGACGTGCGGGACTTCGACAACGCGGCGGACCCGAAGGACACCGGCCGGGCGGCGTACCTGAAGAGCAGGTTCTGCCGGCAACTCGCCAGCACCAGCATCTATCCGCCGTACGCGGGGCCGGCGGCCCTACCACCACAGAACTTCCTCGTCGTCCTCGGCGAGTCACCGGAGACGTTGACGAACCCGCTGGCGGTCCTGCCGAAGTTCATGGCACGGCTCTGGCCGCAGACGGGTTACCTGATCAGGGCGACCCTTCAGGAGCGCAAGCAGGAGCCCGGTTGCGGACTGTCGGTCACGGTCACCTCGTTCGCGGGCGGCACGGGCAGCGCGACGACCACCGAGTGGGGCGCGACCTGGGAGGACGCCACCTGCAAGGCCGCCTACTGGGCGATGGCCAAGATCCTGCCGATGACCCGCCTCGCGCGGGAGGCGCCGTGGCGGTCGTGGCGGCACCGTGACCTGCCGACCGGGCTCTTCGAGGCGTACAACGAGGCCAAGAAGCGGCACGACGAACGGCGGCTCGACGATGCGCTCTGGTGGTACCGGGAGGCGTTGCGGCTGGATCCGTTCAACTCCGACATCCGGATGATGGTGGCGAGCGTCCAGGAGGACCTCGGGCTCTTCCTCGCCGCGCTGGACACGTACCACGGGGCGCTCTGTCTCGGTGAGCTGGAGAGCCGGTACACGGCGTCGCTGTGGACGCGGCGGCGGGACCGGTGGCGGCACCCCTTCCGCTACCCGGTGGCGATGCTGTGGGCCGTCAGACGCCGCCGGGAACTCATCCGGCTGCGTTACCAGTACGCCAAGACCCTGGCGTACTCGGAACGCACGGTGGAGGACTGGTTCGCCACGGACGCGGTCGGGGAGCGCAGGGTGCTGCGCGACCAGATCCGCGACCGCCTCACCGTGGCCTTCGTCGAACGTTACTGGCCGGTGCTGTCGGCGTTCCGCAACGCCGCGGACCGGGCGGCGGCGCGCGAGCGGACCAGGACGGCGCTGGAAGCCGTCGCCACCGCCCGGGTGCTGCTCAACCTGGCCGCGCTCCAGGAGTTCCACCGGCTCTACCAGGACTCGGCCCTGGCCTGGTTGGTGCCGGGCACCGGCTCGGAGGTGAGCAGGAGACTGCTGCGCCTGGCGCGGGACGTGTGGGCGCCGCTGCGACTCGGCCGGGCCCTGCACGACCTGACCCAGGACCGGCTCACGGTCGCCGGCCTGACCGTCGACTGGTTCACCGGGCAGCAGGTGGGGGATCTGCCGAACATGCGGCGCTGGTGGTCGCGTCGGCGGTACCGGCGTACGGAGGCGATGGTGCGTGGTTGGCCCGTCCAGCCGGAACGGCTGCGGGACGCCATCGGCCGTGCCCAGCGTCGTCGCCTCGGCCCCGGACGCCTGGACTACCTGGACTACTACGCGGCGGCGGCGGTCTACTCCTACGCCCTGTACGGCTACGTTCCGGTTCTCCCGCCCAGCCCGGCGGCGGAGCTGGCACCCTCCCCTCCCGCGTGGCTGGAGGACCACCGGCGGCGGCGGTCGCTGACCGGGTACGCCGTGATCGAACTCCAGGCCGCGATGGCCTCCGCCGAGAGTGGGCCCGCCGCGCAGGTCTCGCTGCAGACCACGACCCAGACCGGCGTGGCGTCCCGGCTGCGTAGCTGGATCGGCAGCAGTGACCCGGACTTCGGTCGCCTCCGTGGCAGCGACGAGTTCCGTTTCCTGCAACTGGACCTCTACCAGCCGATGCGGTCGGTGTTGCGACGTCCCGAGAACGTCACCCGGATCCGGATCGCGGCGTACGTCAAGAAGCTGCTCCACGACGGAGCCGGGCTGTTGGAACGCAACTGGCACCGGCGGTGTGCCCCGCCGTGGCGGGGCGATGTCCACGACATGATCGAATGGCTCGACCTCGACAACCGCACCTGGCGTCTGCTCGGGAAGATGGCGGAGGACCGTGCCTGGTACTGGCTGCACCGGGCCCAGTTCAGCCGGCTGGTCACCGAGGCGGTGGACCTGGTGCGCGTCGCGGATCTCCGGTTCCCGCCACCGGTGCCGACGTTCGAGGAGTTGGTCATCGAGGTGCCGGACGGCCTGGAGTCGCCGCTGCGGCGCGACGGCGCCGTCGAGGAACGGGTGGCGGACCTGACCGCGCATGTGGACGAGATCGTCCAGCAGATCGGTCGGGTGACCGCCGAGCTCAGCGCCGCCTCCGCTGAGCTGGGCCTGGGGGCCCTGCGGCGGCTCGACGCCGACGGTGACCAGCCGGACCTCACCCGCCTGCGGGAGATCTGCAGCCGGCGCGCGGCGCACTGGCAGCGCGTGGTCGACCTGCTGGCCGACGACCGACTCCGTGTCGAGTTCATCGACCCCGAGCACATCCAACTCGAACCCTGACAGCCGACCGGTCCCGGAGTTGCGCCCCACCCGGCGTCCCTCACCGGCCTCCGGCCTCGTCCGTCTCCATCGCCGGAAACGTCACCTGCACCCGCAGCCCGTCGCGGCCGGTGGAGGAGGCGGTGATGATGCCCTCGTGCGCCCGGGTGATCGAACGGGCGATCGCCAGGCCGAGGCCCGCGCCGCCGCTGTGGTCGATGCGCTTGCCGAACCGGCGTCGGAACGGCTCGAACAGGGCGGCGACCTCGTCCGGGGGGACGTCGTCACCGGTGTTCTCGACCACCAGCGCCGGATCGGTGCCCACCTGAACCGTGAGGGTGCCGTCGGGCCGGTTGTACTTCAGGCCGTTCTGCACCAGGTTGACGACCAGCCGTTCCAGCAGCACCTGCTCGCCGACGACCAGCCGGGGGCTCAGCCGGCTGACGATCGTGACCCCGGCCTGCTCGGCGCGGCTGCGGTGGGCGTCGAGCACCGTCGCGACGATCCGGTCGAGCCGCAGCGGGACGCGGGTCAGCAGGCCACGGTCGCTCTCGCTGAGCACCAGCAGCCCCTCGATCAGGCGCTCGTTGCGTTCGTTGGTCTCCAGCAGTTGCGCGGCGAGCAGGGCGAGCTGGTCGTCGGTGAGGCTGCGGGTCAGGCCGACCTCGATCAGGGTGCGCTGGACGGCCAGCGGGGTGCGCAGCTCGTGGGACGCGTCGGCGGCGAACCGGCGCTGCGCCTCGTACCCCACCGCGATCCGGTCCATCATCTCGTCGATGGTGCGGCCGAGGACGGCCAGCTCGTCGCGGCCGGGGCCGGGCCTGAGCCGGTGGCCCAGGTTCTGCGGCCCGACGTCGGCGATCACCGGGGCGAGGTCCCGCAGCGGACGCAGGCACCAGCGCACGGCCGGGTAGGCGGCGGCGAACAGGGTCAGCAGCACGATCGTCACGGCGATCGCCAGGGGGATGCTCGGCCGCCGGAACACCTGGACACAGACGAACGGGGCGTCGTCGCCCGGTGCCCGCAACTCGGGGGTGGCGCACCACGACGGGCCGAACTCCCGCCACAGCGCGAGCAGCAGGTCGGCGGCCGTCGTCACGAACGGGGCGACGAGCAGGAGCGCCCCGACGACCAGGAGCATCCGCCGGGCCGGTGAGGGCAGGTTCATGCCCCGAGCCGGTAGCCGACCCGGGGCACGGTGTGGATCACCGGCGGGTCCCCGAGCTTGCGGCGCAGGGTCATCACGGTGGTCCGTACCGTGTTGGTGAACGGGTCGGCGTGTTCGTCCCACGCCTGTTCCAGCAGGTCCTCGGCGCTGACCACCCGGCCGCCGGCGCGCATCAGCACGTGCAGGACGGCGTACTCCTTGGGCGACAGCGACAGCGGCATCCCGTCCCGGGTGGCCGTGTGCCGGGTGACGTCCAGCACGAGGCCGTCCTGTTCCAGCACCGGGGGCAGCGCCGGGGTCGAGCGCCGGGACAGCGCCTGCAACCGGGCGACGAGTTCGGCGAAGGCGAACGGCTTAGTCAAATAGTCGTCCGCGCCCAGGCCGAGGCCCTCGACGCGTTGCCGGATGCCGGCGGCGGCGGTCAGCAGCAGCACCCGGGTGCCGGTGGTGGAGCCGGCGATCCACCGGCACACCTCGTCGCCGCTCTGGCCGGGCATGTCCCGGTCGAGCACGGCCACGTCGTAGCGGTTGACGGCGAGCCGTTCCAGGGCGCTGTCGCCGTCGTAGACCACGTCGACGGCCATGGACAACCGGCGCAGCCCCTCGGCGACCATGTCGGCCAGCACCCGCTCGTCGTCGGCCATCAGCACCCGCACGCCGTCTCCCTCCCGTCGCCTCCCCGTGCCCGGGACCGCCCGCAAGGCTGGCACCCGGCGCATAAAGAACCGATAAGGGCGCCGCTGACGCCGCCCGGACGGCCGGGGGCGCAGCATCGCAGCGTTCCTGCTCCCGTGCGTACAGGCTGGTGAACCCGTGCTCCGACTCGCCACACAGTGTGTCATGGTCGCCGTGGCGGCCACGGCGGTTGCCGTCGCTCCCGTCGCGCCCCGGCCGGCGTCGGCGATCGCCCACGGCGAGGACGCGGCCGACGGCGCGTACCGGTTCACCGCCCGGCTGACCATGACGGGCCTGCCGGCGGACGGCGGCGGCACCCGGGACAGCTGGTGTTCCGGCGCGCTGGTCGCGCCGCGGTGGGTGATCACCGCCGGCCACTGCTTCCGTACCCCGGACGGCCGGCGGGTGAGCCGGACGGTGGCCGGGCGGACCACCGTCACGGTCGGGCGGACGGACCTCGGCGGCCGGGACGGCTACGAGGCCGAGGTCGTCGCGGTCCGTCAGGCGGACGGCGCGGACGTGGCCCTGGTCGAACTCGACACCGCGGTCACCGGTGTGCCGCCGCTGGAGATCGCCGCCGGGCCGCCGGTGGCCGGCGAGGTGCTGCGGTTGACCGGGTACGGCCTGACCGCCGCCGACGCGGTCGCGCCGACGGACCGGCTCCAGACCGGTGAGTTCACCGTCGACCGGGTCGGTGCCGACCTCGTCGAGACCTCCGGCCGGCGGCCCCGGGCGGACACCAGTCCGTGTCCGCACGACTCCGGCGGTCCCTACTTCCGGGAGCGGGCCGACGGGACGGCCGTCCTGGTGGCCCTGGTCAGCACCGGGCCGGGATGTCCCCATCCGGGCCCCGACTTCAGTGCCCGCACCGACGTTCTCCGGGAGTGGATCGCCGACACGGTCGACCCGTCCCCGGTGCCGGTCCGGTGGTTGTCGGCCGGCGTCGGCGCGGGGGTGGTGCTGCTGTCGGCGGCCCTGGTGGTGCTGCGTCGCCGCCATGCGGGCAGCCACCGCCGGTCGTCGATCCCACAGGTCGGGGGCCAGATGCGGAGGTGAATTCGCATCTTGCGCGACCCCCACCGCAGGTGTACAACTATCGGAGCTAGGTACACATCTAGCTTTCGTAGGTACGCAACAGTGGGGGCCGGGTGTGGACCGCTTAAGGGTCGGTGTCGTCGGGATCGGGGTCCAGGGGCAGCTGCACGCCCGCGCGCTGCGCGACGTGCGGCAGGCCGAACTGGTGGCCGTCGCCGACATCTCGCCGCGCAACCGGGAATGGGCCGAGACCCACCTCGGCGTCCGGGCCGTCCCGGACATCGGCGACCTCCTCGACGAGGTCGACGCGGTGAGCGTCTGCACGCCGGACCACCTGCACGAGGACGCGACCCTCACCGCGCTCGCGGCGGGCAGGCGGGTGCTGCTGGAGAAGCCGATGGCGCTGTCGCGGGCCAGTTGCGACCGGATCATCGCCGGCCGGCCCGATCCCGACGCGCTGATGATCGGCCACGTGCTGCGCTTCGACCCCCGGGTGCTGCGCCTGCGCGAGGTGGTGCGCTCCGGCGAACTCGGGGACATCTGGCACGTCAAGGTGTGGCGGTGCACCTCGCAGGCGGTGGGCGAGGGGATCTGGGACCGGACCTCGGTCGCCTGGTTCCTCGGCATCCACGACGCCGACCTGCTCCGGTTCGTGACCGGCCGCGAGGTCGAGGTCACCGGCGCGGTCGGCCGCAAGGTGCTCTCGCCCAGCCACGACGTCGTACACGCCACGGTGCGCTTCGACGACGGGGCCATCGGCACCATGGAGAACAACTGGACGCTGCCGCACTCCCGCCCGTCGCGCGCCGACGCCGGACTGCGGATCGTCGGCGAGCACGGCATCCTCGAGATGAACCTCTCGCACAACGACCTGCTGTACGCCCGCCGCGACGGGGTGGCCAGCTTCATGGACACCTACTTCTGGCCCGGTCGCGACGGCGGGGGCGCCTACAACCTGCGCACCGAGCTGGAGGCGTTCGTCGACGCCGCGCTGACCGGTGGACCGACACCGGTCAGCGCCGAGGAGGGCCGCGCGGCCGTCGCCGTCGTCGAGGACATCGAGGCGGCGCTGGCCGGCGACCCGCCGCCCGGCAACTGAGGGGTCGGGATGCTGCGGTACGCGCTGCGTCGCCTCGCGATCTCGGTACTGGTCCTGTTCGGCGCGGCGACGGTGGTCTTCTTCGCGATGCGGGCGGTCTCCGGCGACCCGGCGACCGCGGTGCTCGGCCCGGACGCCGACCCGTCGGCCGTCGAGGCGCTGCGCCGGGAGTACGGGCTCGACGCCTCGCTACCCGTCCAGTACGTCCAGTTCCTCCGGCGGGCCGTCACCCTCGACTTCGGTGAGTCGTTCCGGCTGCACGACGCCGCGACCAACCTGGTGCTCACCCACCTGTCAGCCACCGCCGCCCTGGCGCTGACCGCCTTCGCCATCGCCCTGGTCCTCGGGTTCGCCCTGGGCACCCTGGCCGCCACCCGACCCAACGGCGTGGTGGACCGGGTGGTCTCGGTGCTGTCGATGCTCACCCAGTCCCTGCCGACGTTCTGGGTCGGCATCATGCTGATCCTGGTCTTCTCCCGGTTCCTGCACCTGCTGCCCAGCTCCGGTGCCGCGTCCCCGGCCGCGATGGTCATGCCGGCGGTGACGCTGGCCCTGCCGCTGCTCAGCGTGGTGCTCCGGCTGGTCCGCTCCGGGCTGCTCGACGTGCTGCACGAGGACTACGTGGTCACCGCCCGGGCCAAGGGCCTGTCCGAGACCCGGGTCGTCGGCTGGCACGCCATGCGCAACATGCTGATCCCCGTCGTCACCGTGGCCGGCCTGGAGTTCGGCAGCCTGCTCGGCGGCGCGGTGATCGTCGAGACCGTCTTCGCCTGGCCGGGGGTGGGCCGGCTGATGACCGACGCCATCGCCGCCCGCGACTACTCGGTCGTGCAGGCCTGCGTGATCACCGTCGCGGTGATCTTCATCGTCATCAACCTGCTCGTCGACCTGCTGTACGTCCGGCTGGACCCCCGGGTCCGCGAGAGCGTCTGAGAGGTGACCACCGTGTCCGACGGCGTACCCGGCTCGGCCGTGCTCGGCACCCCTGTCATGCCCACCGACGGCGGCCCGCCCGACGCGACGGCGACCCCACCGGCCACCGCGCCCCGGCGCCGACGTCGCCGGCTGCGCCTGTGGCTCCCGCTCGGGGTGATCGCCGCCTACCTGGTCGCCGGGGTGATCGGGCCACTGATCGCCCGGTACGACCCGATCGCGACCTCCGTCACCGACCGGCTGCTCCCCCCGGGCAGCCGGATGTCCGACGGCGGCCTGGCCCTGCTCGGCACCGACCAGGTCGGCCGGGACCTGCTACCCCAGATCATGCAGGGGGCCCGGATCTCGTTGCTGGTCGGCGCGGCGACCCTGCTGCTGGCCGGCACGGTGGGCGCCGCGATCGGCATCCTCTGCGGCTACCTCGGCGGGGTGGTGGACGCGACAGTCATGCGGCTGGCCGACATCCAACTGGCCTTCCCGTCCATCCTGCTCGCCGTCTTCGTCGCCGGCGTGCTCGGTTCCAGCGTCACCAACGTCGTACTCACCCTGTCCATCACCACCTGGCCGATCTTCGCGCGGGTGGCCCGCGCGCAGACCATGGCGACCCGCTCCCGGGACTTCGCCAACGCGGCCCGCACCCTCGGCGCCGGGCCGTGGCACGTCGTGCGGCACTGTGTGCTCCCCGCGGTGGCCGGCCCGTTGCTGGTCATCGCCACCGTCCAGCTCGGATTCGTCATCGTCGCCGAGGCGTCGCTGAGCTTCCTGTCCCTGGGCATCCCGGCCGGCACGCCGAGCTGGGGCACCACCATCGCCAACGGCCGCGACTACCTGGCCAGCGCCTGGTGGATCGCCACCCTGCCAGGCCTGGTCCTGGCCGTCTTCGTGGTCTGCGTCGGCGTGCTCGGCGACGAACTACGGGACCGCTCCGATCCGAACCTCTCCACCCGGTAACCCCGTCAGCGAAATGGGAAGACATGAGATCTTCGACCATCCGGCTCGGTGCGTTGGCCCTCGCCGGCGTACTCGGACTGACCGCGTGCTCCTTCGGCTCCGACGACCCCGCCGGTGACGGCGGCGGCGTCACCACCCTGCGGGTAGCCAACCCGACCCCGGTGGTCTCGCTGAACCCGTTCGCCGCGAACTCCGCCGACCAGCCCACCCTCACCGTCGTCCAGGAGGTCTTCGAGACCCTCGTGGTCCGTAAGGACGGGAAGATCGCCCCGCAGCTCGCCGAGAGCTGGACCAACCCCGACCCGCTGACCTGGCAGTTCGTGCTGCGCAGCGGCGTCACCTTCGCCGACGGGACGCCGCTGACCAGCGCCGACGCCAAGGCGTCGCTCCGGGCGCTGATCGACGGCAAGGGGCCGCTGGCCGGGCTGTGGGCCACCGTCGACGACATCCGCACCCCCGACGAGCGCACCCTGACCATCCACACCACGAGCCAGCTCGGCACGGTGCTGAGCAACCTCACCCTGCTCTGGATCGCCCCCGCCGCCAAGCTCGGCGACAGCGCGTTCTTCGACGCCCCGTACGGCACCGGCCCGTTCAAGGTCTCGTCGTTCACCGCCGGGCAGAGCGTGAACCTGGTCCGCAACGACACCTACCGGGGCGACCGGCCGAAGCTGACCAGCATCTCCTACCGCTACATCCCCGAGGTGTCCGGCCGGGTGACGGCGCTGTCGAACAACGAGATCGACGTGACCTGGGGCCTGCCGCCGGACCAGCTGACCGGGCTGCGGGACAACAAGGACCTGACCGTGCGGTCGTTCCCGACGTACGCCAACTACTACATCTGGTTCAACAGCTCCCGCAAGCCGTTCACCGACGCGCGGGTCCGGCAGGCCATGTGGCACGCGGTCGACTTCGCCAAGATCAGCAAGTCGCTGTTCGACCAGGCCGGGACCCCGGCCACCGGACCGCTGCCGGAGGCCGTGTTCGGTGCCGCCGGGCAGAACCCGTACACCTACGACCCGGCCCGAGCCCGGCAGCTGCTCACCGAGGCCGGCTACCCGGACGGGTTCACCACCACGATGATGTGGAGCAGCGGCTGCTGCACCAACGGCAACTCCTTCGCCGACGCGATGATCAGCGACTGGGCCAAGGTCGGCATCGTGGTCAAGCCGCAGGAACTGGAACGGGCCACCTGGCTGGACAAGCTGCTCAAGCTCGACTGGGACAGCACGATGACCACCGGCAGCACGGTCACCGGCGACGCCGACTTCACCCTGGCCCGGCTCTACCTGTCGACCGCCAAGCGCAACGGCTACGCCAACCCGGAACTCGACCGCATCCTGCTCGCCGCCCGCGCCGAACTCGACCAGGACAAGCGGGCCGCCCTGTACGCCCAGGCCGGCAAGATCGTCTGGGACCAGGCGGTCGGCCTCTTCCCGCTCGACCTCAACGGCAACGTCGTGCTGCGCGGCAACGTCGAGGGGTTCACCCCGACCCCGAACGACCTGCCCGACTTCGCCGGCGTATCGCTGCGCTGACCCGAGAACCGGACCCGGAGGACCCGATGGTCGCACCACCGCACACGTCCCGCCCCCTGTTGACGGTCGACGATCTCGTCGTCTCGTTCGACGGCCCGCTCGGCGCCTACCGGGCGCTCAACGGTGTCTCGTTCTCCGTCGGCAGGGGCGAGACACTGGCGATCCTGGGGGAGTCCGGGTCCGGTAAGTCGGTCACCGTCCGCGCGGTGATGGCGCTGCTGCCCCGGCACAGCGCCACGATCGAACGCGGCACCATCCGCTACGACGGCGAGGAGATCTCCGCGCTGCCGGTACGGCGTACCCGCGAGTTGTCCGCCACCGAGATGGCGATGGTCTTCCAGGACTCGTTGACCGCGCTCAACCCGGTGGTCCGGGTCGGCCAGCAGATCGCCGAACTGTTCCGGGTCCGGCAGCGCACCTCACGCCGGGAGGCCTGGCGGCGCGCCGTCGCCGGCCTGGAACGGGTCGGCATCCCGAACGCCGTCCGCCGGGCCCACGACTACCCCCACCAGTTCTCCGGCGGGATGCGCCAGCGGGTGGTGATCGCGATGGCCCTCGCCCTGGGGCCCCGGCTGCTCATCGCCGACGAGCCGACCACCGCGCTGGACGTGACCGTGCAGGCGCAGATCATGGACCTGCTGCGGGAACTGCGCGAGGCCGACGGGATGTCGATGATCCTCATCACCCACGACCTCGGGGTGGTCGCCGACGTGGCCGACCGGGTCGCCGTCATGTACGCCGGCACGGTCGTCGAGTCGGGGCCGCTGCGCACCGTGTACGACGCCCCGGCCCACCCGTACACCCGGGGGCTGATGGCCTCCGTCCCCGCCCCCGACCGCCCCGGCGAGCGGCTGACCCCGATCGAGGGGATGCCGCCGTCGCCACTGGCGACGCCCACCGGCTGCCCGTTCCACCTCCGGTGCCCGGTCGCCCGCAGCGCCTGCCGCACCGACCGGCCCACCCTGCGCACCGTCGCCGCCGGCCACGAGGCGGCCTGCCACTACGCCGAGGAGGTGATGGCCGGTGTCGACGTCGCCGACGCGGCTTGAGGTCCGGCAGTTGCGGGTCAGCTACCCGACCCACGGCGGCCTGCTGCACCGGGGCGCGGCCGTGCACGCGGTGGAACGGCTCAGCCTGACCGTCACCACCGGCCGCACCCTGGGCCTGGTCGGCGAGTCCGGCTGCGGCAAGTCCACCCTGGCCCGGACCATCGTCGGCCTGCGCCGACCGACCGGCGGCGAGATCTGGTACGCCGGCGAACGGATCGACACCGCCGACGCGGCCCGCCGACGCCGGCTGACCGCCGAGATCCAGATGGTCTACCAGGACCCGTACTCGTCGTTGAACCCGCGCAAGAAGGTGTCCTTCATCGTCACCGAGGGATGGCGGGTGCATCGCGGCTCCGTCCCCCGCGACCAGTGGCCGGCCCGCACCGCCGACCTGCTGGCCCGGGTCGGTCTCGCCGCCGAACTCGCCGACCGGTATCCGCACCAGTTGTCCGGCGGCCAACGCCAGCGGGTCGGCATCGCCCGCGCCCTGGCCATGTCGCCCCGGATCCTGGTCTGCGACGAACCGGTCAGCGCGCTGGACGTGTCGGTCCAGGCGCAGACCCTCAACCTCCTCGCCGACCTGCGGGCCGACCTGGGGCTGGGCTACCTGTTCATCGCGCACGACCTGTCGGTGGTCCGGCACATCAGCGACGACCTCGCGGTGATGTACCTGGGCCGGATCGTGGAGACCGGGCCGGCGGCGACGGTGTACGACACCCCGGCCCACCCGTACACCCGGGCGCTGATCTCGGCGGCCCCGGTGCCCCGTCCCTGGGCGACGCCGCCGGCCGAACGCATCCTGCTCACCGGCGAGGTGCCGTCCCCGGCCTCGCCGCCGTCCGGCTGCCGCTTCCGGACCCGGTGCCGCCTCGCCCAGCCGCGCTGCGCCGAGGTCGAACCCGAACTGCGCACGGTCGCCGGACGCGAGGTCGCCTGCCACTACGCCGAATCCAGCCTCGCCGACGCCGCGCCGTCGACCACGGCGGTGACCCGGTGAGCGGCACCGACCCCGTCCGCGTCGGGGTCGACCTGGGCCAGGGCGGCTGCCGCGCGGTGGCCCGGCACGGCCGCTCGACCGGGCACGCCGAGACCCCGGGCTTCTGGGCCGGTGACGCCGGCACCCGGATCGCCGAGGCGGTGGCCGGCGCGCTTGCCGGCCTGGGCCCGCTCGGCCCGGAGCCGAGGGTTCTGGTCGGCGTCGGCATGACCGGGCTCAACGGCCAACCACCGGCAACCGACGCCCTGCGGGCCGGGCTGCGCACCCTCGGTCGGGCCGGCCGGCTGCGGCTCGCCGACGACAGCGTGACCGCGTACCTCGGTGCGCTCGGCCCGGTCCCCGGCGCGGTCGTCACCGCCGGCACCGGCGCGGTGGTCCTCGCCGCCGACGCCGGCGGCCGGACCGCCCGCTCCGACGGCTGGGGTGCCGACCTCGGCGACCGGGGCTCGGGACACTGGATCGGCCGGACCGCGATCCGGCACGCCCTGCGCGACCGGGACCGGGCCGCGCCCGGCCGACTGGCCGACGCGGTGACCGCCGCCTGGGGGCCGGTCGAGACGCTGCCGGCCCGCTGGCGGGCCGACCCACCGACCCCGGACCGGATCGCGGGCTTCGCCGCCACGGTCGCCGACCTGGCCCGCGCCGGCGACGACGAGGCCGCACGGATCTGGCGTCGGGCCGGCGAACTGCTCGCCGAATCGGTGGCCGGGGCGCTGTTCCGGGCCGGCCTCGGCGCGGCCCCGGTGCCGGTCGCCGGCACCGGCGGGGTCTTCCGGGCCACCGACCTGCTCTGGCCGTCGTTCACCGCCGCGCTGCGCGCCGCGGCGCCCGCGGCGCAGCCGGTGCCGGCCGCCGGGGACCCGCTGGCCGGTGCGCTGGCCCTGGCCGACGCACCGCCCGGCCCGTTCGCCGCACTCACCGTCCAGACCGACTTCGACGCAAAGGCAGAACACCGATGAACGTGGCCGAAGCCATCCGTGGACGCCTGGTCGTGTCCTGCCAGGCCCAGGGTCGCAGCCCGTTCCGGGACACCGGACACATGATGGCGATGGCGGCCGCGGCCGTGCTCGGCGGCGCCGCCGGCCTGCGGGGGCAGGGCGTGGACCACGTGCGGGGCATGGTCGGCCTCGGGGTGCCGGTGGTCGGACTGGTCAAGCGGCACACCCCCGGCAGCCCGGTCTACATCACCCCGACCGAGGCCGACGTGGCCGCGCTGACCGGTGCCGGGGCGCAGATCGTCGCGGCCGACGCCACCGGCCGTCCCCGGCCCGGCGGGGAGAAGCTGTCCGACCTCGTCGCGGCGACCCATGCCGGCGGGGCGCTCTTCATGGCCGACGTGGACAGCGTGGACGCGGCCATGGCGGCCGTGGACGCCGGCGCGGACCTGGTCGGCACCACGCTGTCCGGATACGTCACCGGCCCCGTCCCCGACGGACCGGACATCGCCCTGGTGGGGAAGCTCAGTCGACATTGTCCGGTTCCGGTCATCGCCGAGGGGCGATACCGTACCCGTACCCAGGTCGCGGCGGCGTTCGACGAGGGCGCATGGGCAGTCGTCGTCGGCACCGCCATCTCGGACCCGGTCAACACCACGCGCAGGTTCGCGCAGGCCTGCCCGCATCCCCGGTTGGACTCGTGATGACCACCAAACTGAGCCAGATCCGCACCGAACTCCGGCACCGTGTCGCGGGCCTGCCGGCGCACTCGGCCCTGCCCCGCGAACGGGACCTCGCCGAGGAACTCGGCGTGAGCCGGACGACGCTGCGCCAGGCGCTGCGCGAACTGCTCGACGCCGGCCTGGTCTACACCATCCGGGGGCAGGGCACCTTCGTCTCCGACACCCGGATCGCCAAGGGCACCAGCCTCAGCGGGTTCACCGAGGACATGCTGGCCCGGGGCCTGCAGCCGAGCAGCAAGCTGATCGTCGCGGACGCGATGGTCGCCCGCGACGCGGACGCCTCGGACCTCGGACTGCCCGAGGGGTCGCTGCTCTACCGGGTGGAGCGGCTCCGGCTCGCCGACGGCGCACCGATGTGCCTCGAAGAGGTGCACCTGCCGGCCGACCTGTTCCCCGGGCTGCTCGTGGAGAACCTCGACAACGGGCTCTACGGGATCATGAAGGACCGCTACCACGTCCAGGTCACGGTGGCCCAGCAGATGATCGCCGCAGTCGTGCCCACCCGCCGGCAGTGCGACCTGCTGGAGATCCCGCCCTCGGCGGCGCTGCTGGAGGTCCGCCGGATCGGCTACGACGGACGCGGTCGGGCCGTCGAACGCGCGGTGTCGCTCTACCGGGGCGACCGTTACCACTTCTCCCTGACCGCACGACGAGGCGAGGCGGACTGATGCGTACCACCCCGACGGAGCAGCACACCGACGTCCTGGTGGTCGGCGGGGGCGTGGGCGGGATGGCCGCCGCGCTGGCCGCCTGCGAGGGCGGCGCCCGGGCCGTCGTCGTCGAGCCGTACGGGTGGATCGGGGGACAGCTCACCTCGCAGGCGGTGCCGCCGGACGAGCACCCCTGGATCGAGACGCACGGCTCGACGGCCAGCTACCGCCGGTTCCGGCAGGAGGTACGCGACCACTACCGGCGCTGGTATCCGCTGGCCGCCGACGGGTCCGACCGTCCACTCAACCCGGGCAACGGCTGGGTCAGTCCGCTGTGTCACGAGCCCCGGGTGGCGCTGGCCGTACTCCAGGCCATGATCGCCCCCTGGCGGGCGGCGGGACGGCTCACCGTGCACACCCGGGCGCAGGTGCAACGGGCGCACACCGACGGGGACGAGGTGACCGCCCTGACCGTCCGGCTCGCCGACGGAACGCTGTGCCACCTCGGGGCCAGCCTCGTGCTGGAGGCGAGCGAGACCGGTGAGCTGCTGGCCCTGGCCGGCATCGAACACCGCACCGGCACCGAGTCGCAGGCGCAGACCGGCGAACCGAGCGCCCCGGACCGGCCCGCGCCGCTGAACATGCAGGCGGCCACCGTCTGCTTCGCCCTCGAACACGTCGACGGCGACCACACGGTGGACCGGCCGGCCGACTACGACCACTGGCGCACCCGGACCGCACCCGGCTGGCCGGGCCCCCTGTTCAGCTGGAACTATCCCGATCCGCGCACCGGTCGCCCGGTCACCGGGCGGTTCACCCCCAACCCCCGCTCGACGGCGACGTCGATGGAGGAGGGCCTGGTCGCGCCCGAGTTGTGGACGTACCGGCGGATCCTCGACCGGCAGGCGTTCCGGCCCGGCCTGTTCTCGAGCGACGTGACGCTGGTCAACTGGCCGATGAACGACTATCTGGACGGGCCGCTGTTCGACGTGCCGGACGCCGGGCGGCACGTCCGGCGGGCCAGGGAGGCCGGTCACGCGTTCCTGTACTGGTTGCAGACCGAGGCGCCCCGCCCGGACGGTGGCACCGGTTTCCCCGGCCTGCGGTTGCGCCCCGACGTGACCGGCACCGCCGACGGCTTCGCGCAGGCGCCGTACATCAGGGAGGCCCGCCGGCTGGTGGCGGTGACCACGCCGACCGAGCAGGACCTGTCGGTCGCGGTGCGCGGGGCCGCCGGTGCGGTCCACTATCCCGACACGGTCGGCACCGGTCACTACCGGATCGACCTGCACCCGACGACCGGCGGCGACGGCTATCTCGACGTGGCGGCGCACCCGTTCGAGATCCCGCTCGGGGCGTTGCTGCCCGAGCGGGTCACCAACGTGATCGCCGCCGGCAAGGCCGTGGGCACCACCCACATCACCAACGGCTGCTACCGGGTGCACCCGGCCGAGTGGTCGATCGGGGAGGCCGCGGGCGCGCTGGCCGCCTACTGTCTGGACCGGCAGACGTCGCCGCACGGGGTCCGGGCCAGCCCGAAACTGCTGGAGGACTTCCAGTCCGAGTTGGCCCGGCGGGGGGTCGACCTGCGCTGGCCGGCGACCATGGCGGCGGCCGGGGGAGCGGTGGGAGGCGACGCCCTGCCGAGCTGACCCGACGTCCGGGGAAGTGGCGAGCCTCCGCCGTCAGCGACGACCGCTGGTCAGGGCGACGAGGTACTGCCCACCGCCCTCCTCGACGCTCGCGGTCACCGGCAGTCCGGGCACCAGCCGGGAGAACCGGTCGACCAGCCAGTCCGCCGCCTCCTGGGCGTCCCTGCGGCGCGGACAGCGGGCGACCACCTCACGGCCTGCCTTGCGGGAGAGCCGCTCGGCGACGGTGATCAGCGGCGCGGGCTCCACCACGTGCAGGTGATCCGGCCAGGCGACGACGACCTTGACCGCCCCCTTGCGGCTGTTGCAGGAGCGGTGCGCGAGCCGCTCCACGACCTTGGCCTTCCGGTCGGCGGTGCGGCTGTCGACACTGGGGCCACGCGCGTGGTTCACCGACATGTCGGCGTCGACCGGCTCGTCGCACACCCAGCATCGCCAGCCGTCGCGCTGCGCGACGTCATCGAGGAGACTCATCCGTGCAACCTAGCCTGCCGCCCCGGGTGACCGGACCGGCCGGCTGGTCACCGGGCCGCCATGGCGGGAGCCCCGGACGGCGCACCGCTGCCCGCCCCGGTGGCGGCCGACGACCCGGGCCGCCCGGCACGACGTACGCGACCGGCGCGAGGACGACGCGGCGGGTGACCGCCGCGTCGTCCTCGCGCCGTCAGGACTCGGTGCCGGCCCCCTGCGCCTGTCCCGGGCGGACGGTCCGCGCCCGCCCGGGACAGGCGTTGCTCAGGAGGCGGTGCAGACCGGGGTCAGGCCGGTGGCGGACCCGGTGCCCTGGAACCCGAACTCGGTGGACTGGCCGGCGGCGACCGAGCCGTTGTAGTTGACGTTGCCGAACTGGACGCTGCCGCTGGTGCCGGTGCGCTCGGCGCTCCACACGTTGGTGATCGCGGCACCCGACGGCAGGGTGAGCTGGACGTTCCAGCCCTGGATCGGCGCGCTGCCGGCGGTGACCCGGACGGTGGCGACGAAGCCGCCGGTCCAGGAGTTCAACGACACCGTGGCCGTGCAGCCGCCCGTCGGCGGCGGCGTGGTCGGCGGGGGAGTCGTCGGCGGCGGGGTGGTCGGCGGCGGCGTGGTGGGCGGGGGAGTCGTCGGCGGCGGGGTGGTGGGCGGAGGTGTGGTCGGCGGCGGGGTGGTGGTCGGCGGGGTGGTGGTCCGGCCCTTGTTCAGCTCGTCGAGGACGGCGTAGTACGCGGCCTTCTTCTGGTAGTTGCCGTTGCCGCCGGTGAACAGCAGGCCCCGCTCGGAGGAGCGCCACGACTCGCTGTCGGAGATGCCCCAGACGGTGATGCCCGTGCACTTCGCGACGTTCAGGCAGGCCCGGACGACCTTGCGGTAGTTGTCCGCCTGGCCGGCGCCGATGTCGTTGTTGCTCAGGTCGTCGTCGATGTCGACCTCGGACAGGTGCACCTCGACGCCGAGGTCGGCGAAGCGCTGGATGTTGGCCTGCAGGTCGTTGCTGATGATGCTGTTCGGGTTGTCGTTGAAGTGCGACTGGAACCCGACGCAGTCGATGTACTGGCGGTAGGTCCGCACGATGTCGTACAGCGCGTTGGCCTTGCGGTTCGGGCCACCGCCCTTGACGGTCAGCCCCTCGACGTCGTAGTCGTTGATGCAGAGCTTGGTGGTGTAGCCACCGGCCTGCACGACCTGCTTGGCCCGGATGAACGAGTCCCGGATGACGTCGGTGTCCCCGGCGTCGAAGAAGTCGCCGTCGCCGTTGGCGTCCCGGTTCATGGTGTGCGGCCACTGGTTGCGGCGGCGGCCGGTGTTGTTGTCCTCCAGCGCCTCGTTGACCACGTCCCAGTAGGCGATCTTGCTGCCCCAGCGGTTGATGGCGTTGCCGATGAAGGTGTTCAGCGTGCCCTGGCTGGCCCCCTGCAGCGCGCCGGCCTGCGAGTGCCACACCAGGGTGTGTCCCCGGACCAGCATGCCGTTGCTCTGCGCGTGGTTGACCAGCTGGTCCGCGCCGCTGGTGTTCTGCAGCCCACCGCTCGACGTGGCGATCCGGTCGGGCTTCATGTCGTTCTCGGGGGTCAGCTGGCCGAATTCCTGACCGAGGATCGGGTAGAGCCGGTTCGGTGAGGACGCGGTGCCGAAGAACAGCCCGGCCTTGGCCGCCGCGGCCCGCAGCGTGGTCTCGGCGGCGACGGCCGGGGTACCGGACTGGACCGCCACCGCGCCGCCGACCAGCAACAACACCGCTGCCGGCAAGGCCGTTCTGCTCACTATCCTGCGTCGCCTCAGGCTGCTGCCCACGGACCCTCCTCGCTACATGACGTCAATAATTGATGCATGTGTATGCCCATCGAAGGGTCAGTATCGATAGCGGTCGACCGCACTGTCAACAACTTTCGGAAATGTTCCGGAAACCTCGCCGGGTGGGCTGAGCTGGCGGAAGTCAGATTCGCGCAGGTGGACGCGCCGGGACGCGGAGTGGTCGGCCGGATGACACACGGTTGCCGTCGCCCTCCGGCGGGCGGACGCCGAAACATTCGAAATTCGGGGCCGGACGGCCGGAAAAGGCGCTGGACAGGCCGCCGGCCGGTGGATAGGTTGCCGCTGCCCGTGACGCAGCCCGAGGAGGTGAGACCCATGAACGCCGTACCCACGTGGGTGCTCCCCCTGCCCGTCGCGGTCGGGCGACCGACGTAACCGTCGCCCGGGAGCGCCCGCCCACCAGGCACTCCCGAAAGGCGCTTCCCGTGCACCAGTCGCCGCTCGCCCCCACCCCGCCCACCGCTGCGGTCGAACCCGCTCCAGGTTTCCCGCCCCCGGCCCCTGCCGGCCGGCCACCCCACGACACCGACGTGATCATCGTCGGCTGCGGCCCGACCGGCGCGATGCTCGCCGCCGAACTACGCCTGCACGACGTGCGGGTCCTCGTCCTGGAACGGGAGACCGAACCCACCTCGATGGTGCGCATCGTCGGCCTGCACGTCCGCAGCATCGAACTGATGGCGATGCGCGGACTGCTCGACCGTCTGCACGAACACGGCCGGCGACGACCCGCCGCCGGCTTCTTCGCCGCCATCGCCGCGCCCCCGCCCCCCGGACTGGACACCGCCCACCCCTACCTGCTGGGCATTCCGCATCCGGTCGTCGTGCGGCTGCTCGAAGAGCACGCGACCGGCATCGGGGCGCAGATCCGCCACGGCACGCCGGTGGTGGGCCTCGACCAGGACGACGCGGGGGTGGGCGTCACGCTGGCCGACGGGCACCGGCTACGGGCCCGCTACCTCGTCGGCTGCGACGGCGGCCGCAGCACCGTGCGCAAGCTGCTCGGCGTCGCCTTCCCCGGCGAACCCGCGCGGACCGAGACACTGATGGGCGAGATGGCGGTCGGCAGGTCGCCCGAGGAGATCGCGGCCACCCTGGCCGGGCTCGGGCAGGTCGACAGACGCTTCAGCCTGACCCCCTTCGGCGACGGCGCCTGCCGCGTCGTCGTCCCCGCCGCCGGGGTCACCGACCGTGCCGCACCGCCCACCATCGACGACGTCCGGCAGCGGTTACGCGCCGTCGCCGGCACCGACTTCGGGGTGCACTCCCCACGTTGGCTGTCCCGCTTCGGCGACGCCACCCGGCTGGCCGACGCGTACCGGGTGGGGCGGGTGCTGCTGGCCGGCGACGCGGCGCACATCCATCCGCCCATCGGCGGGCAGGGCCTCAACCTCGGCGTGCAGGACGCGGTCAACCTCGGCTGGAAACTGGCCGCCCAGGTCCGGGGCTGGGCGCCGGCCACCCTGCTGGACACCTACCAGGACGAACGCCGTCCGGTCGCCGCCGACGTGCTGGACAACACCCGCGCCCAGACGGAACTGCTCTCCGACGGACCGGGCGCGCAGGCCGTACGTCGGCTGCTCACCGAACTGGTGGCCTTCGACGCGGTGAACCGCCACCTGACCGAGAAGATCACCGCGATCGGCGTCCGCTACGACCTCGGCCCGGGACCCGACCTGCTCGGCCGGCGGCTGCGTGACCTCGACCTGCGTCAGGGTCGCCTCTACGACCGGCTGCGCCACGGCCGGGGCCTGCTGCTGGACCGCACCGGCCGGCTCGGCGTCGCCGGCTGGACCGACCGCGTCGACCACCTCACCGACCCCACGGCGGACCTGGACGCCCCGTGCGTCCTGCTGCGCCCCGACGGTCACGTCGCCTGGCTCGGCGACGACCAGAGCGACCTGGACGGCCAGCTGACCCGCTGGTTCGGCCGGCCCACCGGCTGACCCCGGCCGGGGTGGGCGTGCCCGGAACACCCCGGCACACCCACCCTGGGGCGGCCGACCGAGTAGGAATACTCAGGTACCCACCGCATCCGGCCTCAGGACCCGGCGCGCCGGCCCGGACAGAGTGGTCGGCATGGCCGAGCTACCGCACCGACCCGTCGCCCTGCGTACCGTCGAATCGCCGTTGCCGGCCCTGGTGGCGCACGGCCGGCAGGTCGGCCTGGGGGCCCTCGGCCGCGCGGTGGCCGCGCTGGGCCGGCTCGCCGCCCGGCACCCCGCCGGCTGGCGCTGGACGGCCCGGCGGCACCACCCGGCACTGGACGTGCTGGCCGCCGCGCACGCCCGCGCGGTGTGCGCGCGGGCCGCCCGGCAGGTCCCCGCCTACCGCGCCTTTCTACGGGCCCGCCCGGCGGGCGTGCGCCGCCGGCTCACCGACTTTCCCGAGACCGACAAGCGCAGCTACGTGCTGGCTCACGACGCCGCCGCCCGGTGCCGGCACGGCCGGCTGCCCACCCGGGGGGTCATCGTCGACGAGTCCGCCGGCTCGGCCGGGCAGCCGTTCAACTGGCCGCGCGGCGAACGCGAACTGCACGCCGTGCACCGGGACATCGCCGGCTACACCGGACTGGTCTTCCCGATGCGCCGACCGTTCGTCATCAACGCCTACTCGATGGGGGCCTGGGCGACCGGGACGACCACCGGCGCGGCGATGGCCCGGATCGCGGTGGTGAAGAACACCGGCCCCGACCTCGGGAAGATCATCGACACCCTGCGGGAGTTCGGCCCCGACTTCGACTACCTGGTGACCGCCTACCCGCCGTTCCTCAAGCACCTGCGCGACCGGCTCGACGCCGAGGGCTTCCCCTGGTCGCGGTACCGCGTCGCGGCCAGCTGCGGCGGGGAGGCGATGACCGAGGCGCTACGCGACTACCTGGAGCAACGCTTCACCCGCGTCCGGTCGGCGTACGGGGCGTCGGACCTGAGCATCGGCATCGGCGCGGAGACCCGGTTCACGGTGTGGCTGCGCCGCCGCCTGCAGACCGACCGGGGGCTGCGCGACGCCCTGCTCGGCGCGGACGAGCAACGGCTGCCGATGGTGTTCCAGTACAACCCGTTCGCCACCTACCTGGAGACCAACGAGCGACGCGAACTGCTCTGCACGGTCACCGGGGACGTGCTCCAGCCCCGGCTGCGGTACAACGTCGGGGACGAGGCGCAGCTCGTGTCGTACCAGCGGGCCGTCGAGCTGGTCTGCGCCGACCCGGTACGCCGGGCCGAACTGCGCCCCGCACTCGCGGCCGAGCGGATGACGCTGCCGCTGCTGCTGCTCTTCGGCCGCAGCGACTCCACCATCTCCTACCTCGGCGCGAACCTCTACCCGCAGGACGTCGAGTACGGCCTCTACGTCGGCAACCCGTACGCCGCCGAGATCAGCCGGTTCTGCCTGGCCCTGGTCGAGGACGCGACGCTGGAGAGCCGGCCGGTGATCCACCTCGAACTGCGCCGCCCGCTGGCCGCCCCGCAACGCACCGCGCTCGCCGACGCGTGCCGCCTCGGCGTCCGCCGCCACCTGACCTCGGTCTCCCGCGACTTCGCCCAGTCCCTGGTGGAGGACACCACCGCCGGTGACCTGCGGGTCGAACTGCACGCCCCCGGCACCGGCCCGTTCGCCGGGCAACAGAAGATCAAGAACAGCTACCTGGTGAGGTGACCATGCGTACCCGTGACTTCTCCCGTGCCCCCGCGCAGGCCCGCGCCGGCGCCATGTTCATCGGCGGCACCCGCTACACCAACCCGCTGGTGCTGCTGCGGCTCGCCCCGTCCTGGTTCCGGATGCTGCGCGACATGCGCCGGATGAACGGCTACTGCTGGCACACCGTCTACTGGCAGTTCCCGCTGACGCTGGGCACCATCGCGTTCTTCACCGACCGGGACGCGATGCTGCGCTTCGCCCGCACCCGGCACCACCGCCGGCTGATGGTCTGGCTGACCGACGGCACCCGCAACGCCACCGCCGGCTTCATCCGGCTCTACACCGCAAGCCCCGACGGCTACTCCAACGGCACCTGGCGGGCCGAGGGCCCGGAGATGGGGCACATCGACACCTTCACCCCGCTGGGCGCGGAGACGACCGGGCCGGCGGTACGCCGGTGAGCCCCGCCCGGCACCGGTTCACCCGGGTCACCGACCGGCGCGGCCTGCGGCAGTTCCTCGCCTTCGGTGACCGGCTCTACGCCGGCGAACCCCGCCACGTGCCCACCCCCCGCCAGCAGATCCGCCGCTGGTGGCGCGACGGCGTACCGCTGTACCTGCTGCGCGACGCCGCCGGCACGGTCATCGGCCGCACCACCCTGCACACCGACGCGGACTTCGACGCCAAGCTCGGCCGCCGCTGCCAGCTCTTCGGGCTCACCGAGTTCACCGAGCCGGCGGCGCAGCCGCTGTTCGACGCGATCGCCGCGCACGCCGGCACCGACCGGGACCTGCTGTTCGGCCCGGTGGCGCTGCTACCCAACCAGGCCGGTGGCGTGATCACCTCCGGGTACGCCGAGCGGGGCTTCGTCGACAGCGCCTGGAACCCGCCGTGGTACCCGACCGCCTACGAGGCGTACGGGTTCGTCCGCCGGTTCGAGGCCGACACCTGGATCTGCCCCGTGCCCGCCCCACCGGAGCCCCTCCCGCCGGTGCACGTCGACCCGGACGGCGCCCGCATCGCGCTGCACCGGGGCGACGTACGCCACCTCGACGACCAGCTCGACCTGCTGCGCGGGATGCTCAACGCCTCCTTCGCCCAGCTCGGCTACTACACGCCGATCTCCGCCGCGCAGCTACGGCGGCAGACCGACGGGCTGGCGTACCTGCTGGACGAGTCGTTGCTGCTCTACCTGACCCGTGACGGCGAGCCGGTCGCGTTCGTGCTCTGCGTACCCGACATCAGCGAGTTCCTGATCGCCGTCCGGGGCGACCTGCACCTGCTCAACCAGGCCCGGTTGCTGGCCGCCCGCCGCCGCTACCGTCGGGAGGCGGTGCTGATCGTCAAGGGGGTGCTCCCGCAGTACCAGGGGCGCGGCTACCAGCGGCTGCTCTCCACCCACCTGCACCGCAACCTGTACACCGGCGGTTACACCACACTGCGCAGCACCTACGTCGAGCGGGACAACGTCGCCTCGGCCGCCCAGTACCGCCGCCTGGGCGGTCGCCCGCTGCACGGGTACACCTTCTACGCGAAGGAGCGCTAGTGGACCACGACGCGTTCCGCGCCCTCGAACCGTGGTGCTGGCGGGCCCCGAGCGCGCACAACACCCAACCGTGGCGGCTGCGCTACGAGCCCGACGCGATCCGGATCGGCTGGGACCCCGCCCACACCCTGCCCGTCGGCGACCCCACCGGCCGGGACCTGCGGCTGTCCCTCGGCGCGTTCGTCGAAACGTGCCTGATCGTCGCGGCCGACGCCGGGCTGCGGCTGGAGTACGTCGCCGACCACGACGAACATCACAGGTGGGTGGGGTTGCTGCGGCCCGCCCCGGACCGCTACCCGACGCCGTTTTGCACCACCGACGTGTGGGAACGCCGGACCCACCGGGGCACCCTCGCCGGGACGGTGGACGCCGACACCCGCGCCGCGCTGGACGCGGTCGCCCGCCCGGCCGGCGGCAGCGTACGGGCCGTGCCGGACGCCGGCCGGCTCGGCACGCTGCTACGCACCGCCGACCGCCGGCAGTACGCCGACCCGGCGGTCGTCGCGGAACTGCGGCACTGGCTGCGGTTGGACCCGGCACATCCGGGCTACCACGCCGACGGACTGACCGACAGGTGCCTCGCCCTGTCGCGCCCCGCCGCCGTCGGCCTGCGCACGGCGCTGGCCGGGTATCCGGTGCTGCGCCCGCTGGGCCTGCCGCGACTGCTCGCCGCCGCCGCTGGCGACCCCCTCGCCCAGGGCGGCACCGTGCTGGTCCTGATCGCCCCCGACCACCTCGACCACCCCGGCCAGGTCGCGTTCGGACGGGTGCTGCTGCGGGCCTGGCTGACCCTGCACACGGCGGGCCTGGCCGCCCACCCGCTGAGTCAGCTCATCGACGTCCCCACCACCCGGACGGCGCTCGGTGCGCTGCTCGACGTCGCGCCGCAGCGCCTGCTGCACGTCACCCGGGTGGGCCGGCCCACCCGCCCCGCCCCCCGCTCGGCCCGCCGGGTCCGGGCCTGACCGGCCCGGGTCGGCGGCGGCGCAACGACGGGGTCAGGCCGGACGGTGCGGGCGCGACCGCTGATCTGCACGAAGGGGAAGCCGTTGACGACCACCCGGGGGTCGTCGAGGGCGGCCATCGTCGCGGTGAGGTCGGCGTCGGTCGCCCCGTGGGCCAGCAGTGCGGCCCGTAGCTGGGGAATGCCGGCCCGCAGCAGGCGGCAGCCCGGGCCGCCGCCCCGCCACCGGTGTGCCGTGGTGTGCGACCGCACGTCGGTCAGCCCCGCGTCGGCGAAGACGGCGGGGGCCCGCTGCGCCCACCCCGTGTCCAGGCCCCGGGCGGTCAGCGTCGCCACGTGGGCGGCCAGGTAACGGATCAGCAGGTCGGCGGTTGCCGCGTCGGGCGCGTCGGCGACGAAGTCGGCGGGCGGGTGGGCGAACTCGCCGATGAGCAGCGCACCACCGGGCCGCAGCGCGGCGACCATCCGCCGCAGGGCCTCCTCCCGGCGGGGCAGGTGGCCCAGGACCAGCCGGGCGTGCACCAGGTCGAAGGTGCCAGGCGGTTGGTCGGTGACGATGTCCTCGCGGCGCACGACGAGGCCGGGCCGGGCCGGGATGTGCTGCGGGGCGATGTCCGTGGCGACCACCTCGGCGGCCCGGTCGGCCAGCCAGTGGGCGATGCTGCCGGCCCCGGCGGCCACCTCCAGGCAGCGCCGGCCGGTCAGCTCGCCGAGTTCGGTGAGGGCGGCCCGGGTCGGTTCGTCCAACAGGTCCGCCAGCGCGTCGTGGTGGGCGGTGGCCTGGGCGCTGGCGTTGTCGAAGGAGTAGCCCTGCGTGTCCACCCGACCATCGTGCCGCACGGTCCGCGGCCGCGGTGCCCCGCTCGGACGGCACCCGACGCGTTCCCGGCCGGCGGTGCCGCCACCCCGTCTTCCACTCAACGGAAGGCATGGTCCCGGGCGGCGGCCCCGGACGCGATGATTCGTCTCCGTCGATGGTCGGCCCGCGAGGAGGTCGTGCGGATGGAGTTCGCCCGGGACCAGTGGTACGTGGCGGCCCACGGCGTCGAGGTCGGCCGGGACCTGCTCGCCCGCACCGTGCTCGGCGAGCCGCTGGTGCTGTACCGCACCGGCGCGGGGGAGGCGGTGGCGCTCGCCGACCGGTGCGTGCACCGGCGTTACCCGCTGTCGCAGAGCCGCCTCGACGGCGACACCGTCGTCTGCGGCTACCACGGCTTCACCTACGACCCCACCGGCACCTGCGTCTTCGTCCCGGGGCAGCAGCGGATTCCGCGTACCGCACGGGTCGCGGCGTACCCGGTGGTGGAGCAGGACTCCTTCGTCTGGGTGTGGATCGGTGACCGGGACCGGGCCGACCCGGCCACGATTCCCCGCGCGCCGTGGCTGGCCGACCCCCGGTACGCGGTGGTCCGTGGCATGGCCCCGCTGGACGCCCGCTACGGCCTGCTGGTGGACAACCTGATGGACCTGTCCCACGAGACCTACCTGCACGGCGGCTACATCGGCACCCCCGAGGTGGCGAACACCCCGATCACCACCGAGGTGGACGAGGACCGGGGCGTGGTGCACGTCAGCCGGCACATGGACGACGCCGAGTGCCCGCCGTTCTACGCCCGCTCGACCGGCATCCAGGGCCGGATCACCCGCTGGCAGGACATCGAGTACCACCCGCCCTGCCTCTACCTGCTGCACAGCCGGATCGCCCCGCAGGGCGTCCATCCACCCGCCGAGGGCGAGGACAGCGCCGCCTTCCACGCCGAGATCGTCTACGCGATCACCCCGTCGACCGCGCACAGCACGTACGACTTCTGGGCGGTGGCCCGGGACTTCGCGGTCGACGACGAGTCGGTCAGCGAGTACCTGCACCAGAGCAACCACACCGTGGTGATGCAGGACGTCGCGGCGCTCAACATCCTGGAGCGGGTGATCGCCGCCGAACCGGAGCGGTACCAGGAGCTGAGCATCAACATCGACACCGGTGGGCTGGCCGCCCGGCGGCTGCTGGCCCGGCTCGTCGGGTCGGGGACGGTGGGAGCGCCCCGGTGACCCCCGCGGTCGACGGCGGCCGGGTCTACCGGGTCCACTGGGTGCCGGGTACCGACACCCTGCGCGGCATCTGTCACTGCGGCGCGCAGCGGCTCGCCGAGGAGCCGGTCGCGTTGTGGCAGTGGCTGCTCGACCATCCGCGCGGCCACCACGTCCCGAGCGTGCCGGCGGCCGACCCGACCGGCCGGCAGGCGGTGCCGGCGTGACCGGAACGGACCTCGTCGTGGTCGCCCGCCGGCAGGTGGCCGCCGGGGTCGTCGAGTTCGGCCTGGCCCGCCCCGACGGCGCGGCGCTGCCCGGGTGGGCGCCGGGCGCGCACGTCGACCTGGAGCTGGGCCCCGGTCTGCTGCGGCAGTACTCCCTCTGTGGTGACCCCGCCGACCGGTCCGTCCTGCGGATCGCGGTGCAGCGGGAGGCGGCGGGGCGCGGCGGCTCCCGGGCGGCGCACGAGCGGCTCACCGTCGGCGGCACCGTCCGGGTGCACGGCCCCCGCAACACGTTCCCGCTGGTCGCCGCCCGGCGGTACCGCTTCGTCGCCGGTGGCATCGGGATCACCCCGATCGTGGCGATGGTCGCCGCCGCCGACGCCGCGGGCGCGGACTGGCACCTGGCGTACGGCGGACGCACCCGCGCCGCGATGGCGTACGCCACCGGGCTGCGCGACCGGTACGGCGACCGGGTCGGCCTGTACCCGCAGGACGAGACGGGGCTGCTCGACCTGGCCGGGCTGCTGGCCGGGCCCGGCGACGGCCTGGTCTACTGCTGCGGCCCGGAGTCGCTGGTGCGGGCGGTGGAGGAACACTGCCGGGACTGGCCGCCCGGCGGGCTGCACATCGAGCGGTTCGCGCCCCGGGAGGACACCGCCGGGCCGGACACGGCGATCGAGGTGGAACTCGCGCTGTCCGGGCGGACGGTGACCGTGCCGCCGGGGGTGCCGATCCTGCGGGCGGTGGAGGAGGCCGGGGTCCCGGTCCTGTCGTCCTGCCGGGAGGGCACCTGCGGCACCTGCGAGACCCCGGTGCTGGCCGGGGTGCCGGAGCACCGCGACAGCCTGCTGTCCGCGAAGGACCGCGCCGCCGGGGACACCATGCTGATCTGTGTCTCGCGGGCCCGTACCCCCCGGCTCGTCCTGGAGCTGTGACCGGCCGGCGCGGGCGGGGAGGATGGTGGGATGCGCGGGCAGCCGGGTTGGACGGTGACCAGCCGGGTGCTGGCGCTGCTCGACGCGTTCAGCCCGGCCAGCCCGGCCCTGACGCTCAGTGAGCTGGCCCGCCGGGCCGGGCTGCCGCTGTCCACCGTGCACCGTCGGGTGGCGGAACTGCTGGCCTGGGGTGCGTTGGAGCGCGGCGGGGACGGGCGGTACCGGATCGGCCTGCGGCTGTGGGAGGTGGGCTCGCTCGCGCCCCGGGGCCTGGGGTTGCGCGAGGTGGCCCTGCCGGTGATGGAGGACCTGTACGAGGTGACGCACGAGAACGTCCAGCTCGCCGTCCGGCAGGGGCTCGAACTGGTCTTCATCGAGCGGATCGCCGGCCGGCAGGCGGTGCCGGTGCGTACCCGGGTGGGCGGCCGGTTCGCGCTGCACGCGACCGGGGTCGGGCTGGTGCTGCTCGCCCACGCTCCGGCCGAGGTGCAGGAACGGGTGCTGGCCGCGCCGCTGGAGCGGTACACCGGGTTGACCGTCACCGATCCGGGGCGGTTGCGCCGTCAGCTGGCCGAGGTGCGCCGGGTCGGGTACGCGGTCAGCGACCGGCAGGTCACCATGGACGCCCTGTCGGTGGCCGCGCCGATCCGGGCCCCGGAGGGGGTGGTGGCGGCGCTGTCGCTGGTGGTCGCCCACGACCGGGCGGACCCGGTGGCGCTGGCCCCGCTGGTGCAGGCGGCGGGTCGGGTGCTGTCCCGGGCCCTGGGCGGCACGCCCCGGTGAGGGGGGATCAGTCGGGGAAGGCCAGCAGCCGCAGCAGCCGGGCCAGCCGGGCCTGGTCCTGCGCCGGCACGACGGACAGCGAGTCGATCCCCACGGCGCGGACGGCGTCGCGGGCGCGGGCGAACAGGTCCCGGCCGGCGTCGGTGGCGACGAGGACGTTGGCCCGCCGGTCGGCGGGGTCGGCGTGCCGCTCGACGAGGTGCCGCTGTTCCAGCCCGTCGACGAGGGCGACGACCTGGCTCGGGTCGAGCCGCAGGAACTCGGCGAGTTCGCGCTGGGTCGGGCGGACGTCGTCGGCGGCCAGCGCGAGCACCGAGTAGGAGCGGGCCTTCAGGCCGTGGGTGGCCAGGGCGGCGTTCGCCGCGGCGAGGGCGAGCGCGTTGGCGCGGGCCAGCAGGAAGCTCAGGTCACCGGCGAGCGCGCTGTCCCGCAGCCGGTCGCTGCCGGTCGACCGGGTCCGTTCGGCGGGCATGGCGACGATGGTAGCAAGCTTCCTGAATAATTGACATTCTCAACGGTCCGTGCTCAGATCGCATCGACGGAAGGGAGTGCCCATGTCACTGGACGGCAAAGTCGCCATCGTCACCGGCTCCGGGCGCGGCCTCGGCCTGGCCTACGCCCAGGAGTTGGCGCGGCGGGGCGCCCACGTCGTGGTCAACGACATCGACGCCGACGTCACGGCCGAGGCGGTGGCCACGATCGAGGCGTCCGGCGGGCGGGCCGTCGGGGTGACCGCGCCGGTGGGCCCGACCAAGACCGCCCAGGAACTGGTCGACACCGCCCTCGCCACGTTCGGCCGGCTCGACGCCCTGGTCACCAACGCCGGAGTCCTGCGCGACACCGTGCTGTGGAAGATGAGCGACGACGACTTCGACACCGTCGTCACCGTGCACCTGCGCGGCACCTTCACCACCGTGCGCGAGGCGGTGCGGCACATGCGGCAGGCCGGCGAGGGCGGCCGGATCATCTGCATCGGCTCGCCCACCGGGCAGCGGGGCACCTTCGGCCAGACCAACTACGCGGCGGCCAAGGCGGGCATCGTCGGCATGGTCCGCACCTGGGCGCTGGAGCTGAAGCGGGCCGGCATCACCGCCAACACCGTCGTCCCGGTCGCCGCGACCGCGATGACCGCCACCGTCCCCTACTTCGCCGCCGCCGTCCGCGCCGAGGCCGACGGTGAGCCGATGCCCGCGTTCTTCCGGCACGACCTCGGCTTCGGCACCGTCGACGACGTGGCCGGCCTGATCGCCTTCCTCGCCTCCGACGCGGCGGCCAAGGTCACCGGGCAGGTGATCGGCGTCGGCGGCGACCGCCTGCAGATCTGGACCCACCCGGAGGCGGCCCTGACCGCCTACCGCGAGGGCGGCTGGACCTACGACGCGCTGGTGGAGGCCTGGCCGACGACGTTCGACGGGGCCGCGCAGAGCGTCGGCGAACGGTTCCCCGAACTGCCCGCCCAGTTCCAGCCGGCGAGCCCCTGACCCGGCCGACCGTCACTGGACCGACGAGACCGTCCGCCCGCCCCGCCGGACCGGACCCGCCCGACGGAGGCTGCCGCCCGTGTACCGACCCGCGATCGACCTCGACGCCGTCACCGCGATCGACATGCACGTGCACATCGAGGTCGACGACCACGGCCACGCCTCGCTGCCCGAACCGCTGGTGGCCGCCGTGTCGAAGTACTTCCGCACCGACGGGCCCCGCCCCGCCGTCGACGCGGTGGCCCGGTACTACCGCGAGCGGCAGATGGCCGCCGTCGTCTTCACCGTCGACGCGGGCACCCAACTGCGGCACCCGCCGCTGTCCAGCGCCGAGATCGCCCGCGCCGCCGCCGAGCACGCCGACGTGCTCATCCCCTTCGGGTCGGTCGACCCGCGCACCGGCGCGGCGGCCCTCGACCTCGCTGCCCGGCTGATCGAGCAGGAGGGGGTACGCGGGTTCAAGTTCCACCCCACCGTGCAGGGCTTCGACCCCGGCCACGAGGCGTACGCCCCGCTGTGGGCCCTGATCGAGCGGGCCGGCCTCCCGGCGATCTTCCACACCGGACAGACCGGCATCGGTGCGGGCCTGCCCGGCGGGTACGGCCTGCGGCTCGGGCTGTCCAACCCGATGCTGCTCGATCCGGTCGCCGCCGACTTCCCCGACCTGCAGATCGTCATGGCCCACCCGTCGGTGCCCTGGCAGGACGAGGCGCTGTCGGTGGCCACCCACAAACCCAACACCTGGATCGACCTGTCCGGCTGGAGCCCGAAGTACTTCCCGGCCGCGCTGGTGCGCCACGCCAACTCGGTGCTGAGGCACCGGGTGCTGTTCGGCACCGACTACCCGCTGCTGACCCCCGACCGGTGGCTGCGGGACGTGGCGGCCACCGACCTCAAGCCCGACGTGCTCCCGGGCATCCTCAAGGACAACGCGGCCCGGCTGCTGGGTCTCGCCCCGCCCGTACGAGAGGAGTCGCCATGACGACGACCATCACCTACGACCAGCTCGCCGACCTCGCCGGCACGGACCTGGGGCACACCGGCTACCGGACGGTCACCCAGGACCAGGTGAACCTGTTCGCCGACGCCACCGACGACCACCAGTGGATCCACGTGGACCCGCAGCGGGCGGCGGCCGGCCCGTTCGGCGCGCCGATCGCCCACGGCTTCCTCACCCTGTCGCTGGCGGTGCCGTTCTGGACCGAGCTGTTGGAGGTCAAGGGGGTGTCCACCAAGGTGAACTACGGCCTCGACCGGGTGCGCTTCCCCGCCCCGGTCGTGGTCGGCGCGCGGGTGCGGATGCGGGCCACCGTCGTCGAGGTGGCCGAGGTGCGGGGCGGCTACCAGCTCACCGTCGACCAGACCATCGAGATCGAGGGCGGCACCAAGCCGGCGGTGGTCGCCCGGGGGTTGTACCGCTTCCACGCCTGAGACCCCGGGCGTCCGGCCAGGTCATCATCCCCCCTCCACCACCAGGAGACTGCTGATGCACCAGCACGGAATCGGCGCCTGGGTGGCCCGGCGTCGGCTCAGGTCCCCGGACCGGATCGCCCTCGTGCACGGCGCGGGCGCGACCGTCACCTACGCGCAGTTCGCCGACGCCGTGGACCGGGTCGCGGCGGTGCTGCGGGAGCACGGCGTCGGCACCGGCGACACCGTCGCCTACCTGGGCGAGAACAGCCCGGAGTTCCTCCAGGTGATGTTCGGGACGGTGCGGCTCGGTGCCGTGTTCGTGCCGGTCAACACCCGGCTCGCACCCCCCGAGATCGGCCACGTGCTGACCGACTGCGCGGCCCGGGTGCTGATCCACGACCCGGAGTTCGCGGTGCCGGTGGCCGCCGCGCTGCCGACCGCCCGGCCCCCACGGGTGCTGGTCACCGGCGGGGGCACCCCGGACCGGCCGGGCCTGGCGACGCTGACCCGCGACGCCGACCCGGCACGGGCCGGGCACGCCGACCCCGGCCCCACCGACCCGGCGGCGATCGTCTACACCTCGGGCACCACGGGCCGGGCCAAGGGCGCGGTGCTCACCCACGGCAACCTGACCTGGGTGGCGCTCAACTGCGTGGTCGACTACGACGTGGTCTCCACCGACGTGGCGCTGATGATCTCGCCGCTGTTCCACGTCGCCTCGCTGGGGATGGGCGCGCTGCCCGTCATCCTCAAGGGGGCCACGATGGTCATCGAGCGGGGTTTCGAACCGGGGCGGGCGCTCGCGCAGATCGCCAGGCACCGGGTCACCATGCTCAGCGGGGTGCCGACCACCTACCAGCTGCTGGCCGACCACCCCGACTGGGCCTCGACCGACCTGTCCACGCTGACGAAACTGACCTGCGGCGGGTCCGCCGTGCCGACCCGCATCCTCGACGCGTACGAGGCGCGCGGCCTGTCGTTCTCCCAGGGGTACGGGATGACCGAGGCGTCGCCGGGTGCGACCGCGCTGCCGCCGGCGGTGACCCGGGCCAAGCAGGGCAGCGTCGGCCTGCCGCACTTCTTCACCGACGTCCGGATCACCGACCCGGGCGGGGCCGTGCTGCCCGCCGGTGCGGTGGGTCAGATCGAGGTGGCCGGGCCCAACGTCTTCCCCGGCTACCACGGCCTGCCGGAGGCGACCGCCGAGGCGTTCACCGCCGACGGCTGGTTCCGCTCCGGCGACCTGGGCCACCTCGACGACGACGGCTACCTCTACGTCTCCGGCCGGCTCAAAGACATGATCATCTCGGGTGGCGAGAACATCTACCCGGCGGAACTCGAACTGCTGCTCGGCGAGATCGACGGGGTGGTGTCGGCGGCCGTGATCGGGGTGCCGGACGACCGCTGGGGGGAGGTGCCGTGGGCGGTGCTGACCGTCCGGGCGGGGGCCTCGGTGGACACCGGCACCGTCCGGGCCCACCTCGACGGCAGGGTCGCCCGCTACAAGCTGCCGAAGAACGTGGTCGTCGTGGACGAGTTGCCGCGGACCGCGTCGGGGAAGGTCAGGAAGGCCGAGCTGCGGGCGCGGTTCACCGGCTGACCGTGGGCCGGTGGGTGACCAGGGCGGCGAACTCCGCCGCGGACGCCTCGGCCAGCGCCCGGTGCGCCAGGCGGTAGGTCTGCGCCGACCGGGCGGCCGGCCACTGCGCGTCCATGAACTCGGCAGGCAGTCTCGGGTCGGCCCGCAGCAGCGCCAGCCAGTCCGCCACCAGCATCGTGCGCAGGGTCAACGCGCCCGCCGTCGCCGTGGTCGCGGCCGGGTCGGCCCACCTGTCGATGAACGCCAGGTGCTCGCGCCGGATCGCCTCGATGTCCCAGGCGGCGCGGACGCTGTCGCCGATCGGGAAGCCGGCGAGTTCGCGGGCGTGGAAGGCGACCACGGGGTGCGGGGCGAGATCCCGGCGCAGCGGCTCCAACGACCCGGCAAGGTCGACCTCGCCCGGGGCCAGCCACAGCCCGTCGCGGATCGGCGCGAAACCCTCCCAGGTGAGCGTGGAGCGCAGCCGGTGCCGTAGCGTCCGCTGCTCCTCCGGGATCGAGAAGGTGACGAGCGTCCAACCGCTGCCCTGCGGGTCGAACGGCCGCGGCCCGCGCACCCGGTACGTCGCCTCGCGCAGCACCGCCGCCCCGTGCTCGGTCAGCGAGAACAGCGTCTCCCGACCACTGCGCCCCCGGGCGAGGACGCCGCTGCGCACCAGCCGGTCGAGGGTGGCCCGGGTCGCCGGCGCGGCGACCCCCGCCCCCTCCAGCACGGTGATCAGGACACTGGCCCGGATCGGCCCGGTGTCGCCGTCGACGACGTGTTCGCCGAAGAAGGCGAGCACCAGCTGCTTGGGCTGTCGCCTAGCCACAGTCATCCCCTCCGACGCCTCCGACGCCTCCGACGCCCGGCGCGCTCACGGCGCGGGTCGCGGGGCCACATTGTGCCCGCGTCTGGCCCGCTGGATCTCGCCGTAGACGTGCGTGCGCAGTTCGGTGAACCGGGGCAGGGCGCGGGTGGTGATCTGGTCGCGGTCGGCGGGCAGGTCGATCACCAGGTCCTCGCGTACCCGGGTGGGCGCGTGGGAGAGCACCAGCACCCGCTGCCCGAGGTAGACCGACTCGTCGATGTCGTGGGTGACGAACAGCACCGAGATCCCGCGTCGGGCGTGCAGCTCCCGCACCAGGTCCTCCAGGTCGGCCCGGGTCTGCGCGTCCACCGCCGCGAACGGCTCGTCCATGATCAGGACCTCCGGCTGGTACGCGACGGCCCGCGCGATCGCCACCCGCTGCTGCATCCCGCCGGAGAGCTGCCACGGGTGGCTGCGGGCGGCGTGCGCCAGGCCCACCGCGTCGAGCGCGTCGGCGACCAGGGTGTGCCGCTGCGCGCGGGACAGCCGCTTGTGCCGCAGCGGCAGCTCGACGTTGCCGCGCACGGTCAGCCACGGGTAGAGGCTGCGGCCGTACTCCTGGAACACCACGGCCATCGCGGGGCTGGGGCCGGTCACCGGTGCGCCGTGCATCTCGACGGTGCCGCCGGTCGGGCGCAGCAGCCCGGCGAGGCACTTCAGCAGGGTGGTCTTTCCGCATCCGGACGGCCCGACGATGCAGACGAGTTCGCCGGCGTCCATCGTGAAGCTGAGGTCCCCGATCGCCTCGACGTCGCCGGTGCGGGCCCGGTAGACCTTGTTGAGCTGCGTCACCCGCAGCAGGGTGCCCCGGTCAGACACGGTTGACCTCCCTGATTCCGTGGTACCAGCGCAGCACGCGCCGTTCGACGACCCCGAAGACGACGGCGAGCAGCACGCCGACCCCGCCGAGCAGCAGGATGCCGCTCCACATCTCGGCGACGAGGTAGTTGCGTTGGAAGTAGGCGATCCGGTAACCCAGCCCGGCCGACGAGGCGAACATCTCGGAGATGACCATCAGGATGAGCGCGACCGAGAGGGCCTGCCGGACCCCGGCCATGATCCGGGGGCTGGCGGCGGGGAGCACCAGGAACCACAGCCGCTCCCACCGGGTGACCCGGAACGACCGTGCGGTCTGCGTCAGCACGCTGTCGGTGCCCCGGACCCCCTCGACGGTGTTGAGCAGGATCGGCCAGACCGCGCCGGAGACGATCACCACGACCTTCATGGTGTCGGTGATCCCGAGCAGGAGCATCGCCACCGGGATCAGCACCGGTGGCGGGACGGCCCGGAGGAACTCCAGCAGCGGTTCGAGCAGTTCGCGCAACCACGGGGTCAGGCCGATGACGGTGCCGGCGGCGACGCCGAGCACGATCGACGCGGCGACCCCGAGGCCGAGGCGGTAGAGGCTCGGCAGCACGTCCTGCACGAACGCGGGCCCGATCCAGGTGTCGACGAAGGCGTCGGCGATCGTCACCGGGTCGGGGAAGAACCGGTTCGTCGCCCTGGTCGCCACCAGGCCCCAGAGCACCAGCAGCAGCATCGGCAGCCCGAGCGCGTGCAGCAGGCCCGCCACGGCCCGCGTACCGGCCCGGCGGCGTGGCGCGGCGACGACCCGGCCCGGGTACGCGGTCACAGCGCCCGCTCCCCACGGACGGACTCGTGCCAGGACAGCGTCCGCCGTTCGACGAACCGGAAGACGAGGTTCACCGCCAGCCCGAGCAGGCCGGTGACCACGACGAGGGCGTACAGGCCGACCGCGTCGCCGCCGGAGCGGGACAGCTCGATCATGCGGCCGAGCCCCGGGTTGCCGATCACCATCTCGGCGGTGATGGCCAGGATGAGCGCCACCGCCGCCGCCAGCCGTAGACCCGTCATCAGGTACGGCAGGGTGGTCGGCAGGACGAGGTGCGTCCACTGCTCGCGGCGGCGCAGGCCGAAGCTGCGCGCGGTGTCCCGGGCCACCGCGTCGACGTCGGCGACCCCGTAGATCACCTGCACGAACACCTGCCAGAACGACGCGTAGACGATGATGACCAGGGCGGCCTGCCGCTGGATGCCGAACATCAGCACGGCGAGCGGGATGAGCGCGACCGACGGGATGGGACGCAGGAACTCGACCATCGTGTGGGTGCTCCGGCGTAGGAAGGGCACCAGGCCGACGAGGGTGCCGAGGGCGACGGCGGCGAGGGTCGCCACGGTCAGCCCGATCGCCCAGGAGGTCATGGTGCTGCCGAGCCGCCGCCAGAACGCCAGGTCGACGAGCTGTTCGCCGAGCCGGGCCAGCACGTCCGTCACGTACGGCAGGTACTGCGGGTCGATCAGGCCCAGCGTCGGGATCGCCTGCCAGCCGACGAGGAAGGCGGCCAGGCCGGTGACGCCCAGCAGCGTCCTGCGCAACGCGGGTGGCCGTCGGGTGGTGGGCACGGGCGGGTCACCTCCGAAGGTGGCGTCGCCCGGCGGCCGGGCCGCCGGGCGACGCCGGGTCGGCTACTGCTGGCGGATGAGCCGGTCGAGGTCGGGCTGGCGGTCGAGCACCCGGTACCGGCCGGCGAGTTCGGCGAGCGTCTGCAGGCTGGCCCGGTCGACGTCCCAGCCGAACGCCGGCAGTCTGACCGACTCCGCCACCGGCGGCGGCAGTTGGAGGTTGTCCTTGATGGCCTGCCGCAGGGCCGGTGCGTTGGCCGGGTCCTGCGCCCACTGGAGGGTCTTCTTCATCGCCGCGGAGAAGTCCCCGACCAGCTCGGCGTCCTTGTCGAGGCGGGCGGTGGTGGTGATGGTGGTCAGGGTGGCAAGGCCCGGCACCACCGCCTGGTAGGGCGCCACGACGAACCTGTCGCCCCGACCCTTCAGCTGGGTGACGAAGGGTTCCGGCACCCAGGCGGCGTCGATGTTGCCCGCCGCGAGCTGGGCCGGGGCGTCCGGGAAGGCCACCTCGACGAACTTGACCTTCCTGGGGTCGCCGCCGTCCTTCTCCACCGCCGCCATGATCGTGACGTCGCCGGCCGCGCCCAGGCTGTTGACCGCGACCCGTTTGCCGGCGAGGTCGGCCGGCCGGGTGACACCCGACTTCGCCGAGGCCACCACGGCGTTGATGTCGTCGCCCTGGGCGTACGAGGAGGCGTAGTTGCCGATGATGACGACGCCGAGGTTCTGCAGGTCGGCGCGGAACGGGCCGAACGGCTGGCCGATGGCGAAGTCGATGTCGCCGTTCATCAGCGCCGGAATGGCCTGCGCGCCACCCTGGGCGGGCAGCACCTCGACCTGGAGCCCGCGCTCGGCGAACAGGCCCGCCTTGATGCCGCCCCACAGCGCGGCGGTCTCGGTGATCGGCAGCGCCGCGACCCGGACCTTGCGCAGGTCGCCGGAGGTCGGCGCGGACGGGGTGGACGCGTCGGAGTCGGTACATCCGGTGAGGGCGACCGCGGCGGCGATCAACCCGAGAGCCATGACCTTCTTCATTGACGAGGCCCTTCCTGGGCGGGGGTGGTGGGGTGCGTCGGAAGTCGGCGGGATGCCTCGGACCTGCGGGGGGAACCAACCGCTGCGTGGGGGCGCACGCCGCTGTGGTGGCCATGGTCAGCCACCCCGACATCGAAAGTCAAGAATTTCTGACGCCCGTCATGAATAAGTTGAACGACGCTGCGTCGTGGTGGCGTCGCTCAGACCTCGGGCAGGCCCACGTAGTTCTCGGCCAGGCTCGTCGCGTACGCCCGCGAGGTGGCGGCGTACCGCAGCGTCGCGGTCTGCAACTTCGCCTCGTACGGGTCGTCGTGCGCCAGCCGGTGCAGCATCGAGGTCATCCACCAGGAGAAGTGCTGGGCCCGCCAGACCCGGCGCAGCGCGGTGGTCGAGTAGCCCGCCAGCAGGTCGGTGCGGCCGTGGGAGTACCAGGCGGCGAACGCCTCGCCGAGCAGCGCCACGTCGGCCAGCGCCAGGTTCATGCCCTTGGCCCCGGTGGGCGGGACGATGTGCACGGCGTCCCCGGCCAGGTACAGCCGCTCCCACTGCATCGGCTCCACCACGAAACTGCGCATCGGAGTGATCGACTTCTCCAGCACCGGCCCCTCGGTGAGCGACCAGCCCGGCACCGTCTCCAGCCGGACCCGCAGTTCCGCCCAGATCCGCTCGTCCGGCCACGCGGCGATGTCCTCGTCGGGGGCGACCTGGAGGTAGAGCCGGGAGACCTGCGGTGAGCGCATGCTGTAGAGGGCGAAACCCCGCTCGTGGTGGGCGTAGACGAGTTCCTCCACGGCCGGCGCGGCGGCGGCGAGCACCCCCAGCCAGGCGAACGGGTACGCCCGCTCGTAGCTGGTCAGCACCCCGTCGGGCACCGCACCCCGGCTCACCCCGTGGAACCCGTCGCAGCCGGCCACGAAGTCGCAGTGCAGTTCCTCCTCCCGGCCGTCGTGTCGGTAGCGGACCACCGGGTCGGGGGAGTCGAGCCCGTCCAGCCGGGTCACCTCGGCGTCGAACAGGATCGTGCCGCCGGCCGCGAGGCGCGCGGCGATCAGGTCCTTGACCACCTCCTGCTGCCCGTAGACGGTGATCGCCCGCCCGGTCAGCTCGGTCATCGGCACCCGGTGCGACTCCCCGGCGAAGCGCAGCTCGATGCCCTCGTGCCGCAGCCCCTCGCGGAGCAGCCGCTCGCCGACGCCGGTGCGGCACAGCAGGTCGACCGAGCCCTGTTCGAGCACCCCGGCGCGCAGCCGGTGCTCGACGTGCTCACGGCTGCGGCTCTCCAGCACCACCGAGGAGATGCCCTGTCGGTGCAGCAGGTGCGACAGCATGAGCCCCGCCGGCCCGGCGCCGACGATGCCGACCTGGGTACGCATCCCGGTCCGTCCTTCCTGGACGCCGGCCCGACACCGGGGCCCGGCGGCGGGCCACCGAAAGCGTTCGCTGAGCGAACGGGTGTTCTCTCATTGAACGTTGGCACGCGACCCGGCTCCCGTCAACGTCCTGCCCGGACGGTGGTCCTCCCGACGTCGGGACCCGAGGTGGACATTGACGGATGTCGCCGCCGACCGTACGTTCGACATGAGCACGATGGTCCGCATGGCGAACACCGGTCCGAGGTGAGGCGGGAGGCCCATGGCGACGCTCGTCCCGCTCGCGCAGGCCGTGGCGGAACTGGTCCGCGACGGTGACGTGGTGGCCCTGGAGGGCTTCACCCACCTCATCCCGTTCGCCGCCGGCCACGAGATCATCCGCCAGCGACGGCAGGAGCTGACCCTGGTCCGGATGACCCCCGACGTCATCTACGACCAGCTCATCGGCGCCGGCTGCGCCCGCCGGCTGGTCTTCTCCTGGGGCGGCAACCCCGGCGTGGGATCGCTGCACCGGTTCCGCGACGCCGTGCAGCACTCCTGGCCGCGCCCGCTGGAGCTGGAGGAACACAGCCACGCGGGGATGGCCAACCGCTACGTGGCCGGCGCGTCCGGCCTGCCGTTCGCCGTGCTGCGCGGCTACACCGGCACCGACCTGCCCCGGCACACCGCCAACGTCCGGTCGGTCGACTGCCCGTTCACCGGCGAGACCCTCACCGCCGTGGCGGCCCTGCGCCCCGACGTGACCGTGGTGCACGCCCAACGCGCCGACCGGGCCGGCAACGTGCAGCTGTGGGGCATCACCGGCGTGCAGAAGGAGGCGGTGCTCGCCGCCCACCGCTCGCTGGTCACCGTCGAGGAGGTCGTGCCCGAGCTGACCCCCGTCCCCGGGCAGGTCGTGCTGCCCGGCTGGGCGGTCACCGCCGTGGCCGAGGTGCCCGGCGGCGCCCACCCCTCCTACGCCCAGGGCTACTCGGTCCGGGACAACGACTTCTACCGGGCGTGGGACGCCGTCAGCCGGGACCGCGACACCTTCCGCGCCTGGCTCGACCGGCACGTGCACCGGGCCGGGGCGGCGGCATGACCGCGCGGCCCGCCCCCCGCCCCGGGAGGCCGACGTGAGCGGCCCGCCCCCGCCCGCGGAGTGGACCGCCGACGAGATGATGACCGTCGCCGCCGCCCGGCAGCTCCGCGACGGCGTCGCCTGCTTCGTCGGGATCGGACTGCCCAGCACCGCGGCGAACCTCGCCCGCGCCACCCACGCCCCGAACCTGGTGCTCGTCTACGAGTCCGGCTGCCTCGGCGCGAAACCGGACCGGCTGCCGCTGTCCATCGGCGACGGCGTCCTCGCCGACACCGCCGACGCGGTCGTGTCGGTGCCCGAGGTGTTCAACTACTGGCTCCAACCCGGCCGGATCGACGTCGGCTTCCTCGGCGCGGCCCAGCTCGACAGGTACGGCAACCTCAACACCACAGTCGTCGGCGACGACTACGCGACCCCGGCCGTCCGGCTCCCCGGCGCGGGCGGGGCACCCGAGATCGCCGCCTCCTGCCGTGAGGTCGTGGTGATCGTCCGGCAGAACCCGCGCACCTTCACCGCGCGGGTCGACTTCGTCACCTCCGTCGGCTACGGCACGGGCCCGGGGGACCGGGAACGGCTCGGCCTGCGCGGCGGCGGACCCCGACTGGTGATCACCGACCTCGGCGTCCTGGAACCCGACCCGGTGAGCTGCGAGCTGACCCTGACCCGGCTGCACCCCGGGGTGAGCCGGGAGCAGGCACGGGCCGCCACCGGCTGGGACCTCGCCGTCGCCGAGCCGCTGACCACCAACGAACCGCCCACGGCAGACGAGCTGGCGGTGCTGCGCGCGTTGCGGGCGACGGCCGAGGGGAGCCGACCATGACCGAGGACACCGCCGGCCGCCGGCTGCCGCTGCCGGCGTACCGGCGCGACGACGTCGACGCCCACCCGCCGCTGTTCAGCCCCGGCTACCGGTCGACTGTGACGCGGGCGCCCCGGCAGCCGCTGGTCCACCTGCCGCAGCGGCTGACCGAGATCACCGGGCCGCTGCTGGGCGAGGGACGCCTCGGCGACCTCGACCACGACCTGACCCGCCAGCACGACGGATCACCACAGGGGCAGCGGATCATCGTGCACGGCCGGGTCCGCGACGGCGACGGCCGGCCGGTGCCGCGTACGTTGGTCGAGATCTGGCAGGCCAACGCCGCCGGACGCTACCGCCACGAGCGCGACACCTGGCCGGCCCCGATCGACCCGCACTTCGACGGGGTGGGCCGGACGCTCACCGACGACCAGGGGCGGTACCGGTTCGTCACCGTGCAACCGGGGGCCTACCCCTGGCGCAACCACGACAACGCCTGGCGGCCGGCGCACATCCACTTCTCCCTGTTCGGCCGGGCGTTCACCCAGCGGCTGGTGACCCAGATGTACTTCCCCGGCGACCCGCTGTTCTTCCAGGACCCCGTGTTGCACTCGGTGCGTGACCCGATGGCCCGGCAACGGCTGGTCGCCCGCTACGACCACGCCGCCACGCAGCCCGAGTGGGCGCTGGCCTACGCGTTCGACATCGTGCTGCGGGGCCGGGAGGGCACCCCCTTCGAGGACGGCGACCATGAGTGACCGGCTGGGCGTCACCCCGGCGCAGACCGTCGGGCCGTACCTGAGCATCGGCCTGCACTGGCCCGACGGCCCGTACGTCGTCCCCGAGGGCACCCCCGGCGCGTTCTGGATCCGGGGCCGGATCGTCGACGGCACCGGGGAACCCGTGGTCGACGCTCTGGTGGAGAGCTGGCAGGCCGACCCGGACGGCCGGTTCGACCACCCCGACGACCCGCGCGGGGCCCGGCCGCCGCGGCTCGCGGGATTCCGGGGGTTCGGCCGCAGCGAGACCGACGACCAGGGGCGCTACCGGCTGCTGACGGTCCGGCCGGGGCCGCTGCCCGACCCGGACGGCGGCACCGAGGCCCCGCACCTGACCCTGTCGGTGCTCGGCCGGGGGCTGCTGCACCGCCTGGTGACCCGGCTCTACTTCCCCGACGAGCCGGCGGCCAACGCCGTCGACCCGGTGCTCTCCGGCGTGGAGGCCGACCGCCGGGACACGCTGCTGGCCAGCGCCGCACCGGACGGGTTCCGCTTCGACATCCACCTGCAGGGCGACCGTGAGACCGTCTTCTTCGCCGTCTGACGGCCTGCTCTCCGGGCTGTCCGGCAACCCGGAGGTGGACGCGGAACTCGACGATCCGGCCCTGCTGCGGGCGCTGCTCGACGCGGAGGCGGCCCTCGCCCGGGCCGGCGCGGACGCCGGTCTCGTGCCCGCCCCGGCGGCCGACGCGATCGTCACCGCGTGCCACACCGGGCGGTACGACCCGGCGGCGCTGGGCCGGGCCGCCGACGCCGCCGGGAACCCCGTCGTCCCCCTCGTACGGGAGTTGACCGCCGCCGTGCCCGCCCCGGCCCGACCCTGGGTGCACCTCGGGGCGACCAGCCAGGACATCCTGGACACCGCGCTGAGCCTGCTGGCCGTCCGGGCGCTCGACGCGCTGCGCCCGCACCTCGACACCGCCGTCGACGCGGCCGTCCGGCTCGCCGACACCCACCGCCACACCGTGCTGGTCGCCCGGACCCTCGGCCAGCAGGCGGCACCCACCACGTTCGGACTCAAGGCCGCCGGCTGGTTGATCGGCCTGACGCAGGCCCGCGACCGGCTCCGGCAGGCCGGCGACGGGCAGCCCGCGCAACTCGGCGGCGCGGTCGGCACCCTCGCCGCGCTCGGCCCGGCCGGCCCCGACGTCGCCGCCCGGTACGCCGCCCACCTGGGGCTGCCCGCGAGCGCGCTGCCCTGGCACACCCGACGGCAACCCCGCCTCGATCTGGCCGCCGCCCTCGGCGGCCTGCTCGTGGCCACCGGCAAGGTCGCGCTCGACGTCGGGCTGCTCGCCCAGACCGAGGTCGGTGAGGTCACCGAGGGCGGCGACGGACGCGGCGGCTCCTCCGCCATGCCGCACAAACGCAACCCGGTCGACGCGATCCTGATCGGGGCCGCCGCCCGCCGCGGCCCCGGCCTCGTCGCCACCCTGTTCGCCGCGGCGGTGCAGGAGCACGAGCGGGCCGCCGGCGGCTGGCACGCCGAGTGGGAGCCGCTGCGGGACCTGCTGCACCTGGCCGGCGGCGTCACCGCCCGGTCCGCCCGGCTGCTGACCGGACTGCGGGTCGACCCCGCCCGGATGCGGGCGAACCTCGACGCCACCGGCGGACGGGTGCTCGCCGAGGCCGTCGCCGCCCGGCTGGCCCCCGCCGTCGGCCGCGACGTCGCGCACGACCTGGTCGCCCGGGCCGCCGCCGCCCCCGCGTTCCGCGCCGCGCTGCTCGCCGACCCGCAGATCCGGGCCCACCTGTCCGGGGCGGAGATCGACGAGGCGCTCGACCCGCACCGGTGGCTCGGCTCGGCCGGCCGGTTCGTCGACGCGGCGCTGGCCGCCGCCCGGCAGGCCGGGTCGTGACCTCCCGGCTGCACCTGAGGATCGACGGCCCGCCCGCCGCGCCGGTGCTGCTGCTCGGCAGTTCCCTCGGCACCACCGGCGCGATGTGGGAACCCCAGGTCGCGGCGCTGGCCGAACGGTTCCGGGTGATCCGGTACGACCACCTGGGCCACGGCCGCTCGGCGACGCCCACCGGGCCGTACACGGTGGCCCTGCTGGGCCGGGAGGTGCTGCGGACGCTGGACCACCTCGACGTGCCGTGGGTCCACTACGCGGGGCTGTCGCTGGGCGGCATGGTCGGCATGTGGCTCGCCGCCCACGCGCCCGACCGGGTGCGCCGGCTCGCCCTGCTGTGCACCTCGGCCCGGCTCGGCCCACCCGAACCGTGGCGGCAACGGGCGGCCACGGTCCGCGCCGGTGGCCTGCCGGCGATCGCCGACGCGGTGGTGGCCCGCTGGTTCACTCCGCCGTTCGCCGCCGCCAACCCGGCTCTGGTGGCCGGCTACCGCGCCATGCTGACCGCGACCTCCCCGGCCGGCTACGCGGCCTGCTGCGAGGCGATCGCCACCCTGGACCTGCGCCCCGACCTGGGCCGGATCGGCGTGCCGACGCTTGTCGTCGCGGGCGCGGACGACCCGGCGATCCCCGTCGGGCACGCCCGGGAGATCGTCGAGCGGGTCCCCGGGGCGCGGCTGGTCGTCCTCGACGCGGCGGCGCACCTGGCCAACGTCGAGCGACCCGGGCCGGTGGGCCGACTCCTGCGGGAACACTTCGACCAGGCGGGTGACTGATGGACGACCGCGAACGGCACGAGGCCGGCATGACCGTACGCCGGCAGGTGCTCGGTGACGCGCACGTCGACCGCGCGGTCGCCGGCACCGACGCGTTCACCGCCGACTTCCAGGACTTCATCACCCGCTACGCCTGGGGTGAGGTGTGGACCCGGCCCGGCCTCGACCGGCGTACCCGTAGCTGCGTCACCCTCGCGGTGCTCGCCGCCCTGCGCCACGAGGAGGAACTGGCGATGCACGTGCGGGCCGCGCTGGGCAACGGGCTGACCGAACAGGAGGTGGCGGAGGTCCTGCTCCAGGTGGGCGTCTACGCTGGCGTACCGGCGGCGAACCGGGCGTTCACGGTGGCCCGGGAGGCCCTGCGGCGGGAGGCTGGGTGAGGTGGGCGGTCAGGCGGCACGGTCACCGGAGTTCGTGCAGTCGCTGGAGCGCGGGCTCGCGGTGATCCGGGCGTTCGACGCCGAGCATCCGCAGCTCACCCTGAGCGACGTGGCCCGCCGTACCGGGCTGACCCGGGCCGCGGCCCGCCGGTTCCTGCTCACCCTGGTCGACCTGGGGTACGTGCACACCGACGGCCGGCTGTTCTCGCTGCGGGCGCGGATCCTCGCCCTCGGCTACGCCTACCTGTCCGGCCTGGGCCTGCCCGAGATCGCCCAACCGCACATGGAGGCGCTGGTCGCGCAGGTGCACGAGTCGTGCTCGGTGTCGGTGCTCGACGGCGACGAGGTGGTCTACGTCGCCCGGGTGCCCACCCGACGGATCATGACGGTGGGGATCAGCGTCGGCACCCGGTTCCCCGCGTACGCCACGTCGATGGGTCGGGTGCTGCTCGCGGCGCAACCCGCAGACCGGCTGGACGACTACCTCGCCACCGCGTGGCTGCAACAGTTGACCCGGCGGACCGTCACCGACCCGGCGAAGCTGCGGGCGATTCTGACGAAGATCGCCGCCCAGGGGTACGCGATCGTGGACCAGGAACTGGAGGAGGGGTTGCGGTCGCTGGCCGCGCCGATCCACGGCCCGCACGGGTCGGTGGTGGCGGCGGTGAACCTGTCCGCACACGCCAGCCGGGGGTCGTTCGAGCTGATCCGGCGGGAACTGCTCCCACCGCTGCTGGCTACGGCCGGGCGGATCGAGGAGGACCTGCGCGGCCCGTCCTGAACCGGCCGCCACCGCCCCGGGCCCGTCGGCACCTGAGCCCTGTCGTCACTGGACCCGGTAGAGCAGGCTCGTCGGGTCCACGACGGCGGTCAGCAGCCTGCCGGGCACGAGTCCCGGGTCGTCGGGCCGGACCGTGTCCGCCTCGAAGGGGGCGAAGCCGGGCCCGCTGATCCGCACGTGCAGGTCGAGTTCCGGGCTCTCCCCGCCGAGGTGGTGCGCCACGGTGAGGATCTCGGCGGTGGCGGCGACCCCGGTGGCGTCGAGCCGGCGGGCGTCGCTGCGGGACCGGTCGACCACCCGCCAGCCGAAGATACCGAAGCCGAGCCCGACGATCGTGGTGAACACCCCGCCGGCGACGGTCCCCCAGCGCTCCCCGGTGGACAACGGCAGGTCGCCGGTCACGTCGGCGGCGAGCAGGATCGGGCCGGGCAGGCAGATGGCCACGAAGACCAGCCGGCAGAGCAGCGCGCCGACCGGCCCGATGCGGGATTCCGCCTCCCGGGGTTCGCTCGTCATTCCGGCACCCTAGAACACCGCCCGTCGTCCGGGCACCCCCGCAGCGCCGCCCGTCGTCCGGGCAAGGGGTCGTGCGGGTGGGTCGGCACCAGGCACCGGCCCACCCGCACGGACTGCTTCCCCGGCTGCGCGGTGGTCAGCTTCCGGTGCAGGTGGCGGTGGCGCCGCTGCCGGTCCCGGTGCCCTGGAACCCGAAGCTGGTGCCCTGTCCGGCACCGAGCCGTCCGTTGTAGCTCTGGTTGGTGACGGTGATGGTGCCGCTGGTGCCGGTGGCGACCCCGTTCCACACCGAGCTGACCGCTGCGCCGCCCGGCAGGGTCAGGGTGACCCGCCAGCCGGTGAGCGCGGCGGACCCGGCGGTGACGCTGACGTTGGCGACGAACCCGCCGTTCCACTGGTCCTGCACGGCGTAGACGGCGGTGCAGCCGGCGCCGCCGGGCGGGGGAGTGGTGGGCGGGGGCGTCGTCGGCGGCGGGGTGGTGGGCGGTGGGGTCGTGGGCGGGGGAGTGGTCGGCGGTGGGGTGGTGGGGGGCGGGGTGGTCGGCGGCGGGCCGTCGAGCGTCAGGTTCTTCTGCTGGACGGTCCACTGGGTGCGGCACAGCCCGCAGTTCGCGCCGACGAAGTTGCCGCCGGCGGTGGTGTCGCCCTTGAGCCGCCACTTGAGGTAGAGCACCGCGACCCGGCCGAACTCGCCGCCGTTGGGCTGGTCGTAGGTGCCGCCGTGCCCGACGTTCAGGTTGCCCATGAAGGCGGGCAGCCCGGCGGGCAGCTTGCCCCAGTCGTCGATGGCGTTGGGGTAGGCGATGTCGCTGGGCCCGCCGACGAAGTAGGCGATCGGTTTGGTGAGCCGCCGGAGCTGGTAGTCGTCGGCGTCGTTGAGCAGACCGCTGCTGAAGATGCCGGTGGTGGTCACCCGGGGGTCGTTGGAGACCGCGTACGCCTCCAGGCCGCCGCAGGAGAAGCCCGCGACCGCGACCTTGCCGGTGTCGATCCGGTTGTAGTACTTGCTGCCCTGGCGGGAGTTCTCCGCCACCGCCCAGTCGATGGACTGGGTGAGCATCTGCGAGTTGGTGGAGCCGGAGGCGTTCGGGCCGCCGTTGGCGATGGCCAGGAAGCCGTGCGAGGCGATCTCGCGCAGGAAGTTGCCCTGCGAGAGGCCGTTGGCCGAGCAGCCGCCGTTGCCCCACACGAAGATGGGCAGGCGCTCGGTCGGCAGCGTCTGGGGCCGGAAGATGGTGTGGTTGGGCAGGCTGGTCGAGGTCTCGTAGTCGGCGGGGTAGGGCCCCGAGCCGCCCACCGCGGCGTCGGCCGGCGTCGCGCCGAGGGCCATCAGCACGGCGGCTGCCGGCACGAGCGCGGCGGTCAGGCCCGCGTAGAGCTTCGATCTCCTTGGCATGCACCCTCCTGCGGGTGTCGGCGGTGGCACCCCTGCGGTGGCGGGTCTGCCGCCGGGCCCGACCAGGGTGGTCAGCACCGGCGACGGGGCGGGCCGACGTGGACGCGTCGACCGCCCGGCCGCAGTCCCCACAGGCGGTCGCGGTATGCAGTTACTATCACCGGGGCAACGAAAAGTGTCAATGCGTTGCCCGCTCGGCGGGTCGGGTGCGACGTCCGTGCGGAGGCGGTCAGCCGGTGCCGCGCGGGTCGCCGGCCGGTTCCGGCCGGTCGCCCGGCGCGTCGAAGTGGGTGATCCACCGGGCGGCGTCCGGCCAGTGCGCAGCGGTCACCTCGACCAGCCGGGCCCGGGCGAGCGCGCCGAGCCGGGCGTGGACGTCGAGGAAGGTCTCCCGGGCCTGACCACGGGGCCAGGGCTGTGGCAGCAGGTGCGCGGGCAGATCCGGGTCGGTGTCGGCGAACCGACGCCAGGCGTCCATCGCGGAGGTGCGCGCCACCAGCGCGGTGGCCGGGTCGACCGTGCCGCGACGGGCCGCCGCCCGCACCGGCGCGAACCGCGCGACGAAGGCCGTGTAGCCGGCTGCCAGCCCGGTCAGGTCGTACGCGGCGGCCGGACCGTGCGGTCCGGCCTCCTCGTCGAACCGGACGTGCAGCACCGACCAGCGGGCCCCCGCGACGGGGTGCAGCAGCGACTCCAGTTCCGCCCGGACCGGTGCGGCGTGGACGCCCGGCCGGATCCACACGCTGTCGTAGAGGCCCACGAAGCCGTGGGCGGTCAACGCCCGGCGTACCGCGTGCCGGGACGCCCGGCCGGAGCCGGGGATCGAGAAGGAGACCAGCACCCAGTCGCCGGTCCAGTGCGGCGGCTGTGCGCCGAAGGTCAGGAAGTGCCGCATCCGGGAGCGGTGCCGGGCGATCGCCGCGGGCGTGAGGTGGTAGACCGGCGGCCGGGTGTTGCCCCGGGTGGCGATGAGACCCCGCTTGACCAGCCGGGACAGTGCGGCACGGGCACTGGGCTCGGTGACCCCGAACTCCCGCAGCATCGCGATGACCGCCGCCGACGGCAGGTCGGCGTCCGCGGAGTCGAGGTACTCGCCGAGCAGGGTGGCCAGCAGGTGCTGTGGGCTCGACCCGTGCTGGGCCCGGGGGGTGCGGACGTCGGGGGCGGGCTGTTCGGCGGTCACCCCGTCAGATTCTCGCACCACCGTAGGGCCGATGCCGCCGACCGGCCCGCCCGTGGGGCCGCCGGGCCGCCCGTCGGCGGGACGGTCCCGGTGGCCCGCGGCGGTTCGGTCAGTGGCCCATGACCAGGTCCATCACCTCGCTACGCAGCTTGCCGAAGAGCGGCTCCTGCTTGGTGAGGATCTGGTCGCGGTCGCGGGGCAGCGGCACGTCCACAGTCGCCTTCACCGTCGACGGGCCCTTGCTGAGCACCACCACCCGGTCGGAGAGGTAGACCGCCTCGTCGATGTCGTGGGTGATGAACAGGACCGACTTGTTCCACTCCCGCCACACCCGCAGGGTGAGGTCCTCCAGGCTGATCCGGGTCTGCGCGTCGACCGAGGCGAACGGCTCGTCCATCAGCAGGATCTTCGGCTTGTTGATCAGCGCGCGGGCGATGGCGACCCGCTGCTGCATGCCGCCGGAGAGCTGCCACGGGTACTTGCCGATCACCGAACGGGGCAGCCCGACGGCCTCCAGCAGGCTGTCCACCGCGCTGCTCACGGTGGCCCGGCTCGCCCCGGTACGGCGCAGCGGCAGCCCGATGTTGCGCTCGACGGTGAGCCACGGGAACAGCGAGCGGCTGTAGTCCTGGAACACGATCGCCATGTCCTCCGACGGGCCGTCGCCGATGGTCTCGCCGAACGAGCGGACCTCGCCGGTGCTCGGCCGCATCAGCCCCGAGATGCAGTTGAGCAGTGTGGTCTTGCCGCTGCCCGAGGGCCCGACGATGGACACGAACTCGCCCGCGTGCACCTGCAGGTCGACCTGTTCGATCGCCAGGTGGTCGACCCCGTTCGTCGTGTACGTCTTGGACAGTCCCGCCACGACCAGCGCGGCCGAGGTGTGCTCCGGGTCGCTCATGCCGATCTCCCTACCGTCGGTCGCCCGCGGAGCGCCCACCGCTCGTACAGGCCGAAGAGTGCGTTGAACAGGATGCCGATCGCGCACGCCATCACCACTCCGGCGAACATCCGGGGGGTGTCGAACTTCTGCTGCTGGAGCAGGATCTGGTAGCCGACCCCCGAGGTGGAGGCGTACAGCTCGGAGCTGACCATCAGGACCACCGCGATGCCCAGGCTGACCCGCGCGCCGGCCAGGATGCGTGGCAGCGCCGCCGGGAGCACGACGAACCGGAAACGGTCCACCCGCCGCAGCCCGATCGCGCGGGCGCTGTTGAGGGCCAGCCGGTCGACGTTGGCCACCCCGTCCATCGTGTTGAACACGACCGGCCAGATCGAGCCGAACGCGATGACGAAGATGGGCATCCGGTCGTTGATTCCGAGCAGCACGATCGCGATCGGGATGAGCACCACCGCCGGGGTGGCGACGCCGAGGCGCACCACCGGCGCGCACAGCCACTCCAGGCGTCGGCTGCGGCCCAGCGCCACGCCGACCACGGTGCCCACCGACACCGCCAGGGCGTAGCCGACGAGCAACCGGAACATGCTCGCGCCGACGTCCGCGACGAACGCGTCGGAGGCGAACAGCCGGTGCGCCGGCCCGCTCCACCACAGGTCGACGAACGCGCCGGCGACCCGGCTGGGCGGCGGGGTGAACGACGAGTCCCGCCAGCGCAGCAGCACCTCGGCCACGAGCACCAGGGCGAGCACGAGCCACGTGTAGGACACCACTCGGATGAGGAACCTGCGCACTGTCTACTCCTGCCCGGACGGACGCCAGCGGATGACGCGTCGCTCGGTGAGCTGGGCGGCGATGTTGAGCACCATGCCGGTGATGCTGACCGCGAGCACCCCGGCGTAGACCGCGTCGGCCCGCTGCGCCTCCTGGTAGCTGACGAGCACCGTGCCGACGCCGGTGGTGGCCCCGAGCAGTTCGGCGCTGAGGGTCACCACGAACGCGATGCCGGTGGCGATCCGGATACCGGTCACCACGTACGGCAGGGTGGTCGGCAGCAGCACCCGGCGCATCGTCTCCACCCGGCCGAACTTCAGCGCCTGGGCCACCCGCAGCGCCAGCGGTTCGACGCTGCGTACCCCGTAGATGGTGTTGACCAGGAGGATCCAGAAGGTCGAGAAGGTCACCACCGAGATCTTCATCTGCGGGCCCAGCCCGATCAGGACGATCGCCGCCGGGATCAGCGTCACCACCGGCATCGCCCGCCCGATGTCGATCACCAGGGAGCTGGCCCGGGCCAGCGGTTCGAGGTAGCCGATCAGCAGGCCCAGCGGGATGCTGATGACCACCGCGAGGCCGAGGCTGACCGCCCAGGTGGCGAGCGTGTCGAGGTACTCCCGGACGAAGTCGGCGTCCCCGAGCAGGCTCGCGAACGCCCGCCCGACGGCGACCGGGCCGGGCAGCCCGGAGGCGGGCACCACCCCGGCGGCGGCGACGGCGGCCCAGCCGGCGACCAGCAGGCCGAGACCCGCCGCGCCCCAGAGCACCGGCTGGCCGCGCCGCAACGCGGTGCGGACGGCGCCCATCAAGCCGACTCGTGGACGAGGCCGGAGGTGTCGACCTTGGTGCTGATCGCGCCGAACTCGTGCGCGAGGTCGGCCATCTTCTGCAGCGCCGCGCGGTCCACCTCGCTGGACAGCTCCTCGAACTGGCTGGCCCGGATCGCCTCGACGGTCGTCTTGCCGAAGTCGGCCGCCATCTGCTGCCACTCCGCCTCGTTGGCCGGGTCCTTGATCTGGCGCAGCGACTCGTCCATGGCGGCCCGGAACTTCGCGATCTTGTCGGCGTTGGCGGCGACGAACTTCTCCGAGGCGACGTAGTCGGCGTAGTTGATCCGCCCCTGCACGTCGGCGTACGGCTCGCCGAGCCAGACCGCGCCGCCCTCGCGGACCAGGGTCTGGCCGATCGCCCCGCTGGCGTTGATCGCGTCGACCGCGCCGCCCTTCAACGAGGTGGCCATCTGCGCGCTCGGGATGTTCACGTACTTGATCTTCTTGTCGTCGCAGCCGGCCTTGCGGACGGCGGCGCTGGTGTAGACCTGGCCGGGACCGTTGAGTTCGGTGACGCCGACGGTCCTGCCCACCAGGTCGCAGTAGGTCTTCGCGCCGCTCTTCGTACCGGCGAAGACGCCCCGGCTGCGGGTCGGGTCGGGTGGGGTGGGGTTGAAGTACGCACCCATGACGATCTTGACCTTGACCCCCTGCGAGGCGGCGACGATGGCCCCCCAGCCGCCGGAGAAGGCCAGGTCGACCTGGCCGGAGTCGGCGGCGGCGACGGCGGACGAGGCGGACGCGAGGGTGACCGGCTCCACGGCGATGCCGTGCTTGGCGAAGAGGCCCTTCTTCAGCGCCCAGACCAGGGTGATCTCGTTGGGGAAGCCGATCTGGGTGACCTTCAGCGGCTCGCCGAGCGAGGCGTCGGCGGGGGCGCCCGATCCACCGTCGGAGAAGCAGCCGGACAGGGCGAGCGCGCTGACGGTGACCAGCGCGACGCCCAGCCGTCCGCGCCGCAGCGGTCCACCGTGCCGGCGGCGGTGCGGGGCGCGGTCGTGCTCGTGACGGGGTCCGTCGGCGGCCCGATCTCCCGGGGTGCGCGCCTTCGAGTCCACAAAGAAGAAAGCCATGGGGGTGTCCTCCAGTGAGTTGACAGGCATCCCGAGGGTGTGTGCGCCTCGGCCGGCGCGGACACCAACGCCGCGGACGCCGCAGGTGGGGCCGGCGGTGATCCGCGATCGCTGACGGGGCCTGATGGGGGATGAGGAGGGTGCGGCGGTACCCGACCGGTGTCGCCGATCGGACGTGGTGGGTGACGCGGGCCGGTGTCGCCAGGACTTCACGGCAGGCGGCGGGATGACCGGCGCCTCGGTCACGGGCACGAGGAAGGGTGGCGGCCGTGCCGACGGTGGAGCTGCGTTGACGGGTGCCGAAATACTCTATGCGAGACGGCATCTTGTCAAGCGATCCACGAGGCATCTAGTCCGCGTTCGCGCACCTCGCGGCCGGTGTGGTGCCGTCGCGGCGACCGTGGCGTGGGGTTGACAGCACCTGCATGATGGGTAAATCTATCGCTATCCGAGATGGCGTCTCTCTTTTCGATACAGACTGCCCCGGCCGACGACCCGCACGAGCATCACCGCGATCCGGGCGCAGGAAACTGGCGAACGAACAGCGAGGTTCAGCCGTGACCAACCAGCAGGACGTGGACGTGACGATCACCGGTCGGGCCGTGCCGGGATCCGAACGGATTCTCACCCCGGAGGCGGTGGCCTTCCTCGCCGGACTGCACCGCCGCTTCGGGGCCCGACGCGACGAACTCATCGCGCTGCGCGTCGCCCGACAGGCCGAACTGGACGCCGGGGCCGTGCTCGACTTCCTCCCCGAGACCGCGCACGTGCGCGACGCGGACTGGCGGGTCGCACCCCCGGCCCCCGGCCTGGTGGACCGTCGCGTCGAGATCACCGGCCCCACCGACCGCAAGATGACGATCAACGCGCTGAACTCCGGCGCCAAGGTCTGGCTCGCCGACTTCGAGGACGCCATCACCCCCACCTGGGAGAACGTCATCTCAGGTCAGGTCAACCTCGTCGACGCGCTGGACCGCACCATCGACTTCGGCACCCCCGACGGCAGGTCCTACGCCCTCGGCGACGACCCCGCGACCATCGTCGTACGGCCCCGGGGATGGCATCTGGACGAGAAGCACCTGCACGTCGACGGGCAACCGGTGGCCGGCGCGCTCGTCGACTTCGGGCTCTACTTCTTCCACTGCGCCCGGCGGCAGCTCGACGCCGGCCGGGGCCCCTACTTCTACCTGCCCAAACTGGAGAGCCACCGGGAAGCCCGACTGTGGAACGACATCTTCGTCTGGGCCCAGCGTGAACGCGGCATCGCGCAGGGCACCATCCGGGCCACCGTGCTGATCGAGACGATCCCGGCCGCGTTCGAGATGGACGAGATCCTCTACGAGCTGCGGGAGCACTCGGCCGGGCTGAACGCCGGCCGGTGGGACTACCTGTTCAGCATCATCAAGAAGCACCGCAACCGGGGCACCGACTTCGTCCTGCCCGACCGCAACTCGGTCACCATGACCGCGCCGTTCATGCAGGCGTACTGCGAACTGCTGGTGCGGACCTGCCACCGGCGCGGCGCCCACGCCATCGGCGGCATGGCGGCCTTCATCCCCAGCCGCCGCGACGACCAGGTCAACGCCACCGCCCTGGCCAAGGTCCGCGAGGACAAGACCCGCGAGGCGACGATCGGGTTCGACGGGTCGTGGGTGGCGCACCCGGACCTCGTCCCGCTGTGCCGGGAGGTCTTCGACGGCTTCCTGGCCGACGCGCCGCACCAGCTCGACCGCACCCGCGACGACGTCACGGTCGACGCCGCCGCGCTGCTCGACGTCCGGTCGGCCGGCGGGCAGGTCACCGAGGCCGGCCTGCGCAACAACGTCAGCGCCGCCCTGCAGTACCTCGCGGCCTGGCTCGGCGGCCTGGGCGCGGTCGCGATCTTCAACCTGATGGAGGACGCCGCCACCGCCGAGATCGCCCGCTCCCAGGTGTGGCAGTGGGTGCACAACGACGTCGTCCTGGCCGACGGGCGGCCGGTCACCCGGGACCTGGTCGAGCAGGTGATCGACGAGGAGACCGCCACGATCGCCGCCGCCCGGGGACCGGCGTTCGACGCCGCCGGCTACGCCGCCGCCCGGGACCTCCTCGTCGAGGTGAGCCTGGCCGACGAGTTCGTCGAGTTCCTCACCCTGCCCGCCTACGCGCGGATGTCCTGAACAGTCATCGAGGAAAGGATCTGATGTGGTCGAGATCGTGGGTGGCCCCGCGGCATGGCGGGGGCCGGACATCGTGGACAGTCCGGAATGGAAGATCGAACTGACCGACGCGCACGTCGCCGAACTCATGGCCGCCCTGGCGGCGGTGGACCGGCCCGACGTCGGCCTGCGGGACGTCACGAAGGAGAACTTCGTGCTGCCCACGCTCGCCCCGGTGCTCGCGGGCGTGGTCGACGAACTGGTCGACGGTCGCGGCTTCGTGCTGGTGCGCGGGGTGCCGGTCGAGCGGCTGAGCGAACGGCAGGCCGAGCTGATGTACTGGGGCATCGGGCTGCACGTGGGCATCCCGATCCACCAGAAGACCGAGGACGACCTGCTCATCCACATCCGGGACCAGGGCGTCGACCGCAACGACCCGCTGGTGCGCGGCTTCCAGACCAGCGCCCGGCTCGACTACCACGCCGACTCCTCCGACGTGGTGGCGCTGCTGTGCATCCGCCCCGCCATGTCCGGCGGGGTCAGCACGATCGTCAGCGCGGTCGCGGTCCACGACGAGATCGTCCGCCGCCGACCCGACCTGGCCGAGGTGCTGTACGCCGACTGGTGGCACGACCGCCGCTCGGGTAACGGCCCGGAGAGCTTCTTCCAGTGCCCGATCTTCGGCCGCAACGACGACGGCAAGCTGTTCGCGCACTACGGCCGCGCGTACATCGAGTCGGCCCCCCGGGGCGAGGGCGTGCCCGACCTGACGCCCGCCCAGATCGAGGCGATGGACCTGCTCGACGAACTCGACAACTCCGACGGGTTCGTGCTCAACATGAACTTCGCCCCCGGCGACATCCAGTTCCTCAACAACTACACCATCATGCACGCGCGCACCGACTACCAGGACCACCCGGAGCCGGAACGCAAGCGGGACCTGATCCGGCTGTGGCTGGTCATCGACCGTGACCTCGGTCTGCCGCCGGCCTTCGACGCCGGGGGCATCGTGCCCCGCGCGGTCGCGCTGGCCCGGTGACCCCCGCCGCCCGCCACGGCCGGCCGGCGCATCCGCGGCCGGCCGTGGCGGGCGGCCCGGACCCCGCGCGAGCGCCGGCCCGGCCGGCTCACCCGACGCGGCGTCGACGGGCCAGCGCCAGCGCACCCAGCCCGGCGGCGAGCAGCCCCACCACCAGGGCGACGTAGCCGCCGCCGCGTCCGTTGCCGGTGCCGACGCCACCGTCCGCGGAAGCCACCACCAACCCACCCAGGGCCACCCCGACCACCCCCGCCGTCACGGCCAGCACGCCGCCGCGCCGCCCGGCGTCGGGCGTCCGGCGCAGCGCCAACCCTGCGACGACCGACCCTGCCAGCCCCAGCAGCACGGCGACCGTCGCCCCGAGCCGCCCGACGCTCATGGTGGTGACACCGACCGCGTCCCGTTGCGCCGACAGGTGCGCCGAGGCCGGGGCGGCGAACCCCGTCGCGCCGAGAACGACGGCGGCGACCACCGTCGACACCAGTCGGGACGACCGGGAATTGCCTGCTGGACGCATGATGCTCCTCCTGTCCGCGACGCGTGCCCCCACGCGCCGGTCTCCCCGATCATGGCGGCGGGCGCGGCGACCGTCGTCCGGCGAACGTGGACAGTGCGCACTGCCGCCGTGGCGTACCCGGCCGCCGCCGACGCGGTACGCCTACCGCGTCCGTGGTATCCGCCGGTCGTCCGTCGGTAGGAGTCGCCCCCCGGTGGCAGCCGGTTAGGGTGCGCCCATGAGCACAGCACGCTGCGGTGTCCGCGACTGGGCGATCGCCGGCGGGGTGGCGGTGGTGCTGCTGGTCGCCGGGGTGGCCGGGAATCCGGGGCCCGGTCCGGTCGGCTACGCCCTGCTGGCGGCCGGCGGTCTGGCGCTCGCCGACCGCCGGCATGCCCCGGTCGCCGTGCTGGTCGGCACCGGCGGGTGCGCGGTGGGCTGCCAGGCGGTCGGCCTCGACGTGCCCGCCGTCGCCTTCCTGTTCGCGGTGTACGCCGCCGTCCGGGCGGGACACCGCACGGCCACGGTGGTGGCGGCGGTGACGGTGCTGGTGGCACTGCCGCTGGTTGCTCTCGGCCCGCCGCAGGAACTGGCCCTGGGCGCTGCGCTCACCCGGGCCCGGGGTGTGCTCGAACTGGCCTGGCTGGTCGCCGCCGGCGCGGCGGGTGAGGCGCTGCGGCAGGCCGAGCGGCGGGCGGACGAGGCCGAGCGGAGCCGGGAGGAGACCGCGCGGCGGCGCGCCGACGAGGAACGGCTGCACATCGCCCGTGAGCTGCACGACTCGCTCACCCACCAGATCTCGGTCATCACCGTGCAGGCCGAGGTGGCCGTGCATCTGGCCCACCGGCGCGGTGAGGACGTGCCGGAGGCGCTGCTGGCGATCCGGGCGGCCGGCCGGGAGGCGACCCGGGAGCTGCGGGCGACCCTGGAGGCGCTACGGGACGACGGGGAGGGCACCCCGCCCGGCCTCGACCACGTCCCGGAGCTGGTGCGTCGGGCCCGTGCGGCAGGGCTGGACACGACCCTGACCATCGGGGGTGACCGGCACGACGTTCCGGCGGCGGTCGGTGCGACGGCGTACCGGATCGTCCAGGAGTCGCTCACCAACGTCACCCGGCATGCCGCCGCCACCACCGCGTCGATCCGGATCGACTACCGGCGCGACGCGCTCGCCATCCGGGTCGACGACGACGGCACCGCCCTCCCGTCCGGCACGCCCACCCCCGGCGTCGGGCTGCTCGGCATGCGCGAACGGGTGGCCGCCCTCGGTGGTCGGCTGCGCGCCGGCCCGCGCCGCGGCGGCGGTTTCACCGTCCACGTCGAACTCCCCACGGACGGCACCCCGTGATCCGGGTGCTGCTCGTCGACGACCAGCCGCTCCTGCGCAGCGGCTTCCGAGCGTTGCTCGACATCGAGGACGACATCGAGGTGGTGGGGGAGGCCGCCGACGGCGTCGCGGCGCTGACACTGGCCCGGCGGCACCGGCCGGACATCGCGCTGCTCGACATCCAGATGCCGGTCATGGACGGCATCGAGACCACCCGGCGCATCGCCGCGGACCCGACCCTGGCCGGGGTACGCGTCGTCATCCTGACCAACTACGGCCTGGACGAGTACGTCGTCGACGCGCTGCGTGCCGGGGCGGCCGGGTTCCTGGTCAAGGACATCGTGCCGGAGGACCTCCTGCACGCCGTCCGGGTCGCCGCCCGTGGTGACGCCCTGCTCGCGCCGTCGATCACCCGCCGGCTCATCGACAGGTACGTCTCCGCGCGCCCCCGGGTCGCCGCCGGCGTCGCACTGGCGGGGCTGACCGGTCGGGAGCGCGAGACGGTCGCCCTGGTCGCGCAGGGCCTGTCCACCACCCAGATCGCCGACCGGCTGGTGATCAGCCCGTCGACCGCGAAGACCCACATCAACCGGGCGATGGTCAAGCTCCATGCCCGTGACCGCGCCCAACTCGTGATCGTCGCCTACGAGTCCGGCCTGGTCACCCCCGGCGGCGGATGAGCGTGCCGCCGGCCCCACGGCATGACCGCGCCGCCACGGTCCGCCGGCGTCGGTCGGCCCTCCGGCGGCCCGTCCGGCCCGTCCGGCCCGTGACATGATGACGCCCATGGGGAAGCAGCAGGATGTCGACCGGTCCGACCGTCACGACGGGGCGGGTGACCGCCCGCCCGCGGCGATGGACGGCGACGCCGAGGCCCGGCTCCGCCTCGCGCAGGACCCGGGCACCACCCACCTGACGCTGATCGACCTGGCCGCCGACCCGTCGCCGGTGGTCCGGCGGGCGGTCGCCGCCCGGGCCGACGCGCCCGCGCAGGCGTTGCGTCCGCTCACCCGGGACCGTGACCGCGAGGTACGGGAGGCCGTGGCACGTAACCCCGCCACCTCGATCGCCAATCTGCTGCGCCTGGTCAGGGACGCCGACCGGTGGGTCCGCTGGGCGGTCGCCGGCAACCCGGCCTGCGACGCGTCGGTACGCCGGGCGATGGCGCAGACCGCCGACAAGGAACTGCGGGGCCTGCTCGCCGAGTCGCGTGACCTGGAGCCGGAGCTGGCCGCGCGGCTGGTCGACGACGTCTCTCCCGAGGTGCGGGAGCGCCTCGCCGCGCACACCCACGACTCCGACGTGATGACCACGCTGCTGGCCGACCGCACGGCCCGGGTACGCAAGGGGCTGGCGCGCAATCCGCGGACCACCGCCGAGCACCGTCGCGCGCTCGCCCAGGATCCGGTGCCGGACGTCCGCGCCGCGCTGGTGTCCGCCGTCGCGCTCGACGAGGCAGACCTGCGTCCGCTGGTGGAGGACCGGTCGGCGCAGGTGCGGATGGCGGTGGCGACGTCGGAACTCGTCCCGGCGCACCTGCGGCAGGCGCTCACCGACGACCCGGAGGAGCTGGTCGCGGACGCGGCCCGGCAGTTCCGCCCCGGTGCGGCGACCTCCCCGGTGGTACGTGCGCCCCGCGTCGGCCACCGCACCGCCGGGCCGGGTCGGGGCCGGGCGGGCGACGCCCCGCGCTGAGTCCGTCCCGCGTACGCCCGGTGCCGGCGTAGGGGCTTCCCCTCGGGTCGAGGGTGCGCGACACTTCTCGGGCGGATCGATCGGGGTGGCTCCCTTCGTTTCCTTCCGACCGGACGGTAGCATTATCTGGCTGTATCGCGGACAGGGAGGCCATTGATGGCGCGTGCGACGTCCCGCCCGGAGTCGACCCGACGCCGGCAACGCTGGCCCGACGGGTACGACCCGGAGAACACCCGCAACTCGCTGATCACCAGTGCGTTGGGGCTGATCGAGCAACGGGGCTTCGACCGCACCTCGGTGCAGGAGATCGCCGACCAGGCGCAGCTCACCAAGGGCGCCTTCTACCACCACTTCGCCAGCAAGGACGACCTGCTGCGGCACATCCAGGAGGAGTACCTGGAGGCGCAGCTCGCCGCGATCCAGAAGATCGAGGCCGACAGCGACGACCCGACCGTGCGGGTACGCGAGCTGATCCGGTTCAGCCTGACCAGCGTGGCCGAGTACCGGGCCCACGTGACGATCTTCTACCAGGAGCGGCGCTACCTCTCCGGTGACCTGTTCGCCGAGGTGACCCGCAAGCGGGGCCTGGTGGAGGCGGCGTTCGCCGGGATGATTGCCGACGGGGTCGCCCGGGGGGCGTTCCGCGCGGACGTCGACCCGCGGATCGCCACCTTCGGGCTGGTCGGCATGTGCGCCTGGGCCTACCAGTGGCTCAACGTCGGCGGACCGCTCAGCGTCGACGAGGTGGCCCGCCAGTTCAGTGCGATGGTGCTGGAGGGCCTGACCGCCTGAGCGCCGCCGGGGCCCTCGCCCCGCCCGTCAGTCCTTGAGGAGTTGGCGGGCCATGACGATGCGTTGGACCTGGTTGGTGCCTTCGTAGATTTGGGTGATCTTGGCGTCGCGCATCATGCGTTCGACGGGGTAGTCGCGGGTGTAGCCGTAGCCGCCGAGGAGTTGGACGGCGTCGGTGGTGATCTCCATGGCGGCGTCGGAGGCGAAGCACTTGGCGGCGGCGCCGAAGTAGGTGAGGTCGGCGTCGCCGCGTTCGGACTTCCCGGCCGCCGTATACGTCAACTGGCGGGCGGCTTCGAGTTTCATACCCATGTCGGCGAGCATGAACTGGATGCCCTGGAACTCCGCGACCGGTTTGCCGAACTGCTTGCGTTCGCGGACGTAGCCCTTGGCGTAGTCCAGGGCGCCCTGGGCGATGCCGACGGCCTGGGCGGCGATGGTGACGCGGGTGTGGTCCAGGGTGCGCATCGCGGTGCCGAAGCCGGTGCCGGGCTCGCCGATGATGCGGTCGGCGGGGATGCGGACGTTGTCGAGGTAGACCTCCCGGGTGGGGGAGCCCTTGATGCCGAGTTTCTTCTCCGGCGCGCCGAAGCTGACCCCGGGGTCGGACTTTTCGACGACGAACGCGGAGATGCCCCGGGACCGGGCGGCCGGGTCGGTGACGGCGAACACGGTGTAGAACTCCGACACCCCGGCGTTGGTGATCCACCGTTTCACCCCGTTGAGGACCCAGTGGTCCCCGTCCCGGACCGCCCGGGTGGACATCGACGCCGCGTCGCTGCCGGCCTCGGGCTCGGACAGGCAGTACGAGAACATCGCCTCACCCGCCGCCACCGGCGTCAGGTAACGCCGCTTCAACTCCTGCGACCCGGCCAGCAGCAGCGGCATCGTGCCTAGCTTGTTGCCGGCGGGGATGAGGGCCGACGAGGCGCAGGCGCGGGCGACCTCCTCGATGACGATCGCGGTGGCCAGGGCGTCCGCGCCGGCCCCGCCGTACTCGACGGGGATGTGCGGGGCGTGGAAGTCGGCGGCCCGCAGCGCGTCGTAGCCGGGGCGGGGGAACTCGCCGCTCTCGTCGGCCTCGGCCGCGTGCGGGGCCACCTTGGCGGCACAGACCTCGCGGACCGCCTCGCGGACCGCGTCGTGCTCCTCGGGCAACCGGTACGCCTCGAACACCACAGACCCCCTCGTCAGAACCGCCGGTCAGCAAAATACCATCCGGTCGGTATGTTGAGCACCCCTTGAGTTGTCCGGGCCGGGGGTGTTAGATACCCACCAGTCGGAATGTGGGAGGCCGGATGACCCGCGCGGTCCGGGCAGGCATGGACTTCGTCTCCGCGCTCGACCGGGGCAGCCTCGGTGGCCTCGCCCGGTTGTGCGCCCCCGACGCGACCTGGTGGGTGGACACCGGCCCGGACCGTCGCGGCGGCGACCCGGCGCTCGCCCCGCACGGCAGCGGACGTTTCCCCCTGCACGGCCGCATGCGGATGGACGACAAACTGGCGCTGATGCGGTCCCTCGGCCCGCACGCGTTCCCCACCGGCTGCCGGCAGATCCCCCGGCGGATCGTCGCCGGGGACGACACCTGCGTCATCGAGGTCGAGGGGTACGGCGTCCACGTCAGCGGACGCGAGTACGCCAACCGCTACGGCTTCGTCGTCGACGTGGACCCGACCGGCGCGATCGTCGCCGTGCGGGAGTACCTCGACACCGCCCACGCGCAGCACGTCGTGGGCGACGACGTACCCGTACCCCGCAGCAGCCTCGACGACCCCCCGCACCACGACCCCCGACGCCACGACCCGCCCGACCCGGTCGACGCGCCCCCGGCGCTGGCGACCGCGCTGGCGATGTGGCCGGCCCTCGCCCGGGGCGACCTCGAAGCCTTCGGCGCGCTGTTCACCGCCGACGCCACCTGGTGGACCGACTCCGGCCGCCGCCGCGACCTCGGCCGGCTCCACGGCCGGGGTGACCTCGACGCCAACGGCCCGTTGCACGGGCGGGTCGCGATGAGCGGGAAACTCGCCGCCATGCGGGCCCGACTGGCCGGCGGAGCCTACGCGTCCCCCGGGATCGCGGTCACCGCCGACCGGTGGATAGTCGACGACACCCTGGTCGCAGTCGAGGCCCACGGACACGCCGTCCTCGGCGACGGCGCCCGCTACCAGAACCGCTACCTCTGGATCGTCGACGTCCGGCCCGGCGGCATCGCCGAGGTCCGCGAGTACTGCGACACCCTGCACGTCACCGACCTGATGGGCGTCGCCCCGGAGGCCGACCGATGACCCTGCCGTTCACCGACCTCAACCACGTGCTGACCACCACCCGGTCGGTCCGGCTGCGCCTCGACTACGACCGTCCGGTGCCCCTCGACCTCGTCGGCGAGTGCCTCCAACTCGCCGTCCAGGCGCCCACCGGAGGCGGCGCCGAGGACTGGCGCTGGCTCGTCGTCGGCGACCCGGCGCTCAAGGCCGAACTGGCGACGCTCTACCACTCCGCCTACCGCACCCACGTGCACGAACCGCTGCACAGCGCGGCGGGCACCGGGAACGACCTGGTCCGGGGCCGCCTCGGCGGCGTCGACGCGGACGGCACGGTCAGCGCCCGCACCGCCCGCATCCTCGCCGGGGCCGAGCACCTCGCGCGGCACATCGGGCGGGCCCCGTACCTGGTCATCCCGTGCGCCACCCGGCCCGACCCGGCCACCGGAGGCCCCGGCACCAACTCTGCCCTCTACGGATCGCTCTATCCGGCGATCTGGCAGTTCAACCTGGCGCTGCGGGCGCGCGGACTCGGCACCGTCATCACCACCCTGCACCTGCACCACGCCGCCGCCGTCGCCACGCTGCTCGGCATCCCCGACGGCGCGGTGCAGATCACCATGCTGCCGGTCGCGTACACCATCGGCACCGACTTCAGGGTCGCGGCCCGTCGGCCCGTGCACAGCGTCAGCTACCTCGACCGGTGGGGCACCCCGTTGCCCTACCGGGACAAGCCCGTCGACCGCCTCACCGGAGAGGACCACCGATGACCGGAGCAGTGATCACCGACATCGACGAGGTGCTGACCACCACCCGCGCGGTGCGCCACCGGCTGGACTTCGACCGGCCCGTCGGCCGCGCCGTCGTCGAGGAGTGCCTGCGCCTCGCGCAGCAGGCGCCGATGGGCTCCAACCTGGAGGACTGGCGGATCGTCGCGGTCGACGACCCGGCACTCAAGCGGGAACTGTCCACCCTGTACACCGAGATCTGGCACGACACGGTCGCCCGCCCGCTGGCCGACGGCGAGGCGGCCACCACCACCCGGTTGTCGCCCGGCGTCCGGGCCGACCCCCGCGCCCAGGCCCGGCAGCAGCGGGTCCTCGCCGCCGTCAAGCACCTCGTCGACCACCTGGCGCAGGTGCCCGTCCTGGTCGTGCTGTGCAGCACCAAACCGGTCCCGCAGCGACCCGTCGGCGGCACCGCCTCCGGTTACTACGGGTCGATCTTCCCGTTCGCCTGGTCGTTCCAGCTCGCCCTGCGCTCCCGGGGCCTCGGCTCGGTACTGGCCACCGCCCTGGCCCACCGGGCCACCCGGGTACGCGAGGTGCTCGGCCTGCCCGACGACTGGCGACCGGTCACCCTCGTCCCGGTCGCCTACACCCGGGGCCTGGACTTCCGCCCCGCCGCCCGCGCCGACCTCGCCGACGTGGCGTTCTGGAACGGGCCCACCGAACCGGCCGGATCGGCGGCCCGGTGAGAGCCGCCCACGTCCGTACCCCCAGCGCCGCCGACCCGGTCGGCGCGCTGCACGTCGGCGACCTCGCCGCCCCGACCGCACCCCCCGGCTGGGTCGACGTCGACGTCCGGGCCGGCGCGCTGAACATGCACGACCTGTGGACGCTGCGCGGCATCGGCACCACCGGGCACGACGGGCCCCGGGTCATCGGCAGCGACGCGGCAGGCGTCGCCGCGGGCCGCGAGGTGATCGTCTACCCGGTGCTGCCCACCGCGCCCGACGGTCGGACCGTCCCGCACGCCACCCTGCTGCCCGACGCCGGCCACGGCGTGCTCGCCGAACGGATCGTCGTCCCGGCGGCACACCTCGTCGCCAAACCCGCCGGACTGAGCTGGGCCGAGGCCGCCAGCCTGCCGACCGCCTGGCTCACCGCGTACCGGATGCTGTTCACCCGGGCTTCCGTCGGCCCCGGGCGGACCGTGCTGGTGCAGGGCGCGGGTGGCGGGGTGGCGACCGCCGCGATCAGCCTCGCCGTGGCCGCCGGCGCGACCGTGATGGTCACCTCCCGGTCGGCGGCCAAACGGGAACGGGCGCTCGCCCTCGGCGCAGCCGTCGCCCTGGACAGCGACGCACGGACCCCGGAACTCGCCGACATCGTCGTGGAGACCGTCGGCGCGGCCACCTTCGCCCATTCGACCCGCTGCACCCGGGCCGGCGGCACCATCGTGGTCTGCGGCGGCACCAGCGGCTTCACCGCCGAGCTGGACCTGCCACGCCTGTTCGCCCGGGAGATCAGCGTGCACGGCGCGACCATGGGCACCCTCGACGAGTTCGTGGCGCTGGTCGGGTTCGTCGACACCCACCGGCTCCGACCCGTCGTCGACAGCGTCGTCGACCTCGCCGACATCCGGATCCAGGCGGCCCGGATGCTGGCCGGCACCGCGTTCGGCAAGCTCTGCGTGAGCCTGACGTGACCTCCGTGGTGCTGACCCGGCGCGGGACCGCACTCTGGGCGCGCATCGACCGGCCCGGGTCCGGCAACGCCTGCGACAGCACCGTGCTGACCGGTCTCGAACGGTGGCTCGCCGCTGCGACCGACCCGGGCGTACGCGTGCTCGTGCTCACCGGCACCGGCCGCAGCTTCTGCGCCGGGGCCGACCTCGCCGAGGCCACCGCCCTGCTCGGTGACCTGCCCGCGCTGCTGGCCCACCTCGACCGGGGCCGCCGCCTGGTCCGCGCCCTCCGGGCGGCCCCGGTGCCCACCGTCGCCGCGGTCAACGGGGCGGCCTTCGGCGGCGGCCTCGAACTGCTGCTCGGCTGCGACATCGCGGTCGCCGCCGACGGTGCCCGGATCGGCGACCGGCACCTCGCCGCCGGTCAGGTCCCCGGCTGGGGGTCCAGCGTGCTGCTGCCCCTCGCCGTCGGCCCGGCGCTCGCCCGACGCCTGCTGATCACGGGGGAGACCTGGTCGGCCGAGGAATCGGTACGCCGGGGACTGGTCAGCGCCGCCGTCGCCGACGACCGTCTCGTCGGGCACGTCGACGCGCTGGCCGCAGCGGTCGCAGCCCTCGACCCGGCGGCGGTCCGCCGGATGCTCACCGTCGCCCGCCCGCCGGTGGCCGAGGCGGACTGGGACCGGGAGTGGGAGACGCTCACCGCGCACGTCACGGCCCAGGCGGCGGCCCGTGCCGGCACCGCGTCCCCGCCCGACCGTCACGCCCCCGGGGCACCCACCCGACCCGACACCCTGGACCCACCACCCGGAACGGAGCACCCCCGATGCGTACCATGAGACGGACCACCGTCGACACCCCGACCGACCTGCTGGGGCTGGTCGGCACGGAGCTGGGCGTCAGCGCGCCGCAGGTGGTGACCCAGCGGCAGGTCGACCAGTTCGCCGACGTCACCGGGGACCACCAGTGGATCCACGTCGACGTCGAACGGGCCCGGTCCGGGCCGTTCGGCGGCACCGTCGTGCACGGGTTCCTCACCCTGGCCCTCGTCCCCCGGCTGCTCGCCGACATCCTGGAGGTGCGGACCTTCTCGATGGGGGTCAACTACGGCCTCGACCGGGTCCGGTTCGTCAGGCCGCTGCCGCCGGGGGTCGAGATCCAGGGCACCGCGACCCTCGTCGCGGCCACCGCGATCACCGCGCCCGGCCCCCAGGCCACTCCCGGGGTACAGGCCACGGCGTCGGTGGCGGTGGAGTTCGCCGACACGTCGCAGCCCTGCTGCGTGGCGGAGATCGTGTTCCGCTACTACGCCTGAGCTCGGGGACCGTCGCCCGACCCGCCCGGCGTCGGCCGTGATCCGGCCGACGCCGGGCCGGCGGTCACCCGGCCCGGCGGCCGGCGGTCACTCGGTCATCGTGCGCGACGGCGCGACGAAACGGCCCCGGTAGAACGACAGCGCCGGCACGTCGGTGGGCTTCAGGTGGACCCGGTCGACGTCGATCAGGACGATCACGTGGTCGCCGCTGGTGATCACCTCGTCGCGTCGTCCGGCCAGGATCGCCGGGGTGTCGGGCAGCAGCGGGACGCCGTCGGGGCCGGGCACCCAGGACACCCCGTCGAGCCGTTGCTCCCCGGACAGCCCGGAGGTGGCGAACCGCCGGGCCACGTCCTCCTGGTCCTGGCTGAGGATGTGCACGGCGATCCGGTCGGCGTCCATCAGCACCGGGAAGCTCGACGAGAAACTGGTGACGCAGAACAGCACCTTCGCCGGGTGCAGCGAGACCGAGGTGAACGAGTTCACGGTCAGCGCGGCGACGGCGCCCCCGGCGGTCACCGCGGTCACCGCCGTCACACCGGTGGGGAAGTGCCCGCACACCTGACGGAACTCGGCGGAGTCGAACAGGGGCTCGGCCATCATCGGGTCACCGCCGGGTCGCAGGAGTCGTGGTCGGGACGCAGCCCGGTGTCGAGCTGGATCAGGCACAGGGTGTGCCCACCCGGGTCCTTCACCAGGTGCAGCCGTCCGTGCGGGGTGTCGACCGGCCCGACGGTCGGCTTGCCGCCCAGGGCGGTCACCCGGGCCAGCGCGTCGTCGAGGGAGGCGACGGCGAAGTAGGTGACCCACGTCGACGGGATGGGGTTCGGCCAGGCGTTGTCGAGTTCGAGCACCCCGGCGACCGGCACGTCGGCGAGCATCAGCACGGTGTAGGGCCGGGCCGTCGGCGAGTCGTCGCGCTGCTGGGTGGTGTAGCCGAACAGCGCGCGGTAGTAGGCCACCGCCTCGGCCGGCTCACCGGTGTCCAACTCGTTCCAGCACAGCGCCCCGACCGAGTTGACCGCCTGGACGCCGACGCGCGACTCACCCTGGTAGAGGCCGAAGGCCGCGCCGAACGGGTCGATCACCGCCGCGCCGGTGCCCGCCGCCGGCAGGTAGCGCGGCGGCGCGACCAGCTCACCGCCGAGCGCCACCGCCTGCCGGGCGGACGCGGCGATGTCGTCGACGGCGAAGTAGGTGAGCCAGCCCCGGGGGCGGTCGCCGTGCAGGGCGGCGGCGTCGGAGATCCCGGCGACGTCCCGCCCGTCGATGCTGCACATCCGGTAGGTGGTGCCGCCGAGGCGTTCGGCGCGGACCGTCCAGCCGAGCAGCGCGGCGTAGAAGGTCTCGGCCTGCGCCGGGTCGGGTGTGCACAGCTCCACCCAGACCGCCTCGCCGGGCTGGAATCGTGGTCTCATCCGGTTGCCCCCCTGGTGGCCGGGCCCGCGACGATCGTGCGGGCCGAGATGTCGTACGCCTGGTCGGCGGTCCCGGTGGTCAGGCTCGACTCGACGACGCCGACCACCGCCCGCAGGGTCGCCCCCGGCACGGCCAGCAGGGCGTCGACGAGCTCGTCGACGGCCCCGTCCAGCTCGTCGTCGGGGACCACCCGGGCCACCAGGCCCCAGTCGCGCAGCTGCCCGGCGGTCGCCTCCGCCACCCCGGTGAGCAGGTGGTAGGCGTGCGGCCGGGGCACCGACCGGGCGATGGTGTGGCCGACCCCGGCGGGGGCGAAGCCGTAACGTGCCTCCGGCAGCGACAGCCGGGCGTCGGCGGCGGCGACCGGCAGGTGTACGGCGCTGAGCAGGCCGACGCCGAACCCGATGATCCGTCCCCGCACGGCGGCGACGACGGGCACCGGGAGCCGGCGGATGCGCTGCAACGCGGTGTCGCTGGCGCGCAGGTCGGCAGCCACCTCCTCCCGGGTGGCCCCGGCCAGCGCGGTGAAGGAGGAGGTGTCCCAGCCGGCGCAGAAGTGCCGCCCGGCCATGTCGAGACGGATGACCGCGCAGGTCGCGTCGCCGGCGGCGGTCTCCAGGGTGTCGACGAGCCGGTGCAGCGTCGTGGTGTCGAAACAGTTGCCGCGCGCCGCGTTGTCGTAGCGGATCCGGGCGAGGCGGCCGTCGTGCCCATGGGTGAGGGTGATGGTCACCGCGGTATCATACAAACCGGTCGGTATGAACACAACGGTGCTGGCCGGCGGGCCTTTGTCACGCGAATGTCACGAGCGAGATACCCGGTCGACCCGTTGACTTGATACCGGCTGGTCGGTACTTTGTGGCGAACGTCACCGCCGCCTCACGCGGAGACAGAACGGGTCCATCGCAGTGAAGGACACCCATGATGATCATGAAATCCCTGCGCTCCCGGCGCTCCCTGGCACTGGCCGCGGCCCTGGCCGTCGTGGGCGCCGGCCTCACCGGGTGCGGCGGCTCCGATTCCGACGACACCGGCTCGTCCCGCACCGCGCCCATCCGGGCGCTGCTCGCCGCCCAGCCGGCGACCCTCGACCCGATCGTCGGCGCGCGCTCCGCCCAGATCGTCTGGGCGACGATGCTCGAACCCCTGATCAACACCGGTAGCGACCTCGCGCCGACCGACACCGGCCTGGTCACGAGCTGGACCCGTACCGACGCCACGACCTGGACGTTCAAGGTCCGGCCCGACATCAGCTTCAGCAACGGCGAGAAGGCCGACGCGGCGGCGGTCGCCAACACCATCACGCTCACCCGCGACAGCGCGGCCTCGCAGCTCAAGACGTACTTCGGCAACGTCACCGCGATCGAGGCGCCCGACGCCACCACGGTCGTGGTCAAGACCAAGACCCCGCAGTACGACATCCCCGACCTGCTCACCACCGTCTACCTGGTGCCGCCGAAGTACTACCAGGAGAAGGGCTCGGAGGGCTTCGCCGCCGCACCCGTCGGCACCGGCCCGTACGTCTGGTCGGGCGCGAACGCCGGCCGCGACATCTCGGTCAAGCGCAACCCCGACTACTGGGGCACCAAGGCGACCAACGAGGGCGTCACCTTCACCTGGGCCAACGAGGCCGCCCAGCGGCTCGCGCTGATCCAGAGCAAGAGCGTGGACGTCTCCTTCGACCTGCCGCCGGCCCAGGCCAGCGCCGCCAAGGCCGCCGGGGTCGAGGTGGTCAGCACCGAGACCGCCATGAAGATCATCGCGTTCCTCGACTCCACGAAGGCGCCGTTCGACGACCCCAAGCTGCGCGAGGCGGCGGCCCTGGCCATCGACCGCGACGCCATCGTCAAGGGCATCTTCGACGGGCAGGCGGTCGCCGACGCCGGCCTGCTCAACGTCAAGCCCGGTCAGCAGCCGACGCAGAGCGTGACCGCCGACGCCGCCAAGGCCAAGGAACTCCTCGGCGGGGCGACCCCGACCGTGCAGATCACCTACCCGGCTGCCCAGTACACCAACATCGAAGAGGTGTCCCAGGCCGTCGGTGGCAGCCTGGAGAAGGCCGGTTTCAAGGTCAGCTACGTGCCGCTGGACTACGGCACGCTGGTCAAGCGGATCGTCGGCCGCCAGGTGCCCGGCCTGTCGATCTTCGCCGGGGTGCCGAACGTCGCCGTGCCCGACTACTTCGTCAGCGGCTTCATGAAGACCAAGTCGATCACCGGTAACTGCCCTGACCCGCAGATCGACACCCTGGCCCAACAGGCGCTGGAACAGAACGACGCCCAGCAGGCCGCCCCGCTCTACGAGCAGCTCAACACGATCGGCGTGGTCCAGAAGCACTGCTACGTGCCGCTGTACCGGCAGGTGTTCAACTACGCGACCGGCCCCGGCGTCTCCGGCGTGGTGTTCGGCCCGCTGAACACCGTGGACTTCACGAAGGCGACCCGCTGACGATGTCCGAGGCAGCGGAGACGGGGGTGCCGGGCGACCTCGCCCGGCACCCCCGCACCCCGGAGTCGGACACCCCCGTGCTGGAGGTCGACGACCTCGTCGTCGAGCACCGCGACGGCGGCACCGGCACGCTGTTCCGCGCGGTCGACCAGGTGTCACTGCGGATCGGGGCCGGCGAGAGCGTCGCCGTCGTCGGCGAGTCCGGCTCCGGCAAGACCACCCTCGCGATGGCCGCCACCGGGCTCGGCCCGCGCGGCCGGGGCGACATCCGGCTGCTCGGCCACTCGCTCGCGGCGGTCAGCCGCACCCAGCTGCGCCGGCTGCGCCCCGAGGTGCAGGTGGTCTTCCAGGACCCGCACGGCTCGCTCGACCCCCGCCAGTCGGTCCGCTCCGGGCTGCGGGAGCTGCGGGCGCTGCAACCCGAACGGACCTCCTGGATCGACGACGCCGACCTGCTCGGCCGGGTCCGGCTCGCCCCGGACCTGCTCGACCGCTACCCCCACCAGCTCTCCGGGGGCCAGGCGCAGCGGGTCTGCATCGCCCGCGCGCTGCTGATGCGTCCCCGCCTCATCGTCGCCGACGAACCGACCTCCGGCCTCGACGTCTCCGTGCAGGCCGACGTGTTGGCCCTGCTACGGCAGATCCGGGCCACCACCGGCGCGGCGTTGCTGATGATCAGTCACGACCTGGCCGTGGTCCGTTCGCTCTGCGACGTCGTGCACGTGATGTACCGGGGCCGGGTCGTCGAGGCGGGACCCTGCGACCGGGTCTTCGGTACCCCCGAGAACGACTACACCCGCGAACTGCTCGCCGCGATGCCCGGCGCGCGCTGGAGGTCCCGCCGATGAAGGCCAGCACCGTACGCCGCGTCGGCGGCCGGCTCGCGTCGCTGTTCGCCTCGCTGCTCATCGCGCTCAGCCTGGCGTTCCTGCTCGGCCGGCTCTCCGGCGACCCGACCGCCACCATCCTCGGCCCGTTGGCCCCACCCGAGCAACGCGAGGCGCTGCGCCACGAGCTGGGCCTGGACCTGCCCGTCGTCGTGCAGTACCTCGACTACCTCAAGGGCGTGTTCACCGGCGACCTCGGCCAGTCGTTGCAGTTCTACCAGTCGAACACCGCGATGATCGCCGACCGGCTGCCGTACACGCTGCAACTGGTCGGCGCGGGCATGGCCCTCGCCCTGCTGGTCGGCGTGCCGCTCGGGGTGCTCGCGGCCACCCGGGAGGGCACCTGGTGGGACCGGGGGGCCTCCACCCTCGCCCTGCTCGGCCAGTCCGTGCCGGTCTTCTGGTTCGGCATGATGCTGGTGGTGCTGTTCGCCGTCAAACTCGGCTGGCTGCCCGCCGGCCAGTCCGGCAGCCCGAGACACCTGATCCTCCCCGCGCTGACCATGTCGGTCTACCCGATGGCGCACATCGCCCGGCTCACCCGCGCCTCGATGAGCGACGCGCTGGCCGAGCCCTACATCGACTCCGCCCGCGCCCGGGGCATCAGCACCCGCCGGGTGATCTGGCGGCACGCCTTCACCAACGCGATGATGCCGATCCTCACCATCGTGGTGCTCCAGACCGGCATCCTGCTCTCCGGCGCGGTCGCCGTCGAGTACGTCTACTCCTGGCCCGGTCTCGGCCAGCTCGCGTTGCAGGCCATCCAGTTCCGCGACTTCCCGCTGGTGCAGGCGATCGTGGTGTTCGGCGCGCTGGTGTTCGTGCTGCTGAACCTGCTCGTCGACGTCCTGCACTCGATCGTCGACCCGAGGGTGCGGTGAGCATGAGCCAACTCGAACTCGACCCGGTCACCGCCCCGGTGTCGCCACCGCGCCGGGCCGGCCGCCGGGCGCGTACCTCGGTGTTCTGGCTGGCCCTGCCGCTGGCGGTGACCGCCGTCGCGGTGTTCGTGCTGCCGCTGACCGGGCTGCTGCCCGACGGCGGCCAGGACCTCGACGCGACCCGTCGGCCGCCCGCGTTCCTGTCCGGCGGCAGCTGGGCGCACCCCCTCGGCACCGACAAGCTCGGCCAGGACCTGCTCACCCAGTTCGTCTCCGCCGGCCGGCTGACCATCGTGATCGGCCTGGTCGGCGCGCTCGTCGCGATCGGCCCCGGCACGCTGCTCGGCCTGCTGGCCGGCTACTTCCGGGGCTGGGTCGACCGGGTCATCTCGATCCTCATCGACGCCCAGCTCGCCCTGCCGTTCATCCTGGTCGCCCTCGCCATCATCGCCAACCGGGGCAGCTCCCTGCCGGTGCTGTTCCTGGTGCTGGCGCTCACCGGCTGGGCGGTGTGCGCCCGGGTCACCCGCGCCGCGACCCTGGCCATCCGGGAACGCCAGTTCGTCGTCGGCCTGCGCGCCGCCGGTGCGTCCGAACCCCGGATCGTCTTCCGGCACATCCTGCCCAACCTCGCCGGCACCATCGTCGCGCTCGGCACCCTCCAGGTCGGCACCGCGATCCTGGTCGAGAGCGCGCTGAGCTTCCTCGGCCTGGGCGTGGTGCCGCCGATGAACAGCTGGGGCTCGATGCTCGCCTCCGGCCAGGACGAACTGAGCCAGGCCTGGTGGATCGCCTTCTTCCCCGGCCTCGCCATCACCGTGCTGGTGCTGCTGGTGAACCTGCTCGGCGACGCGCTGCTCACCCACCACGACCCACGGAAGAGGCGGCGATGAGCGCCCTGCTGACACTCTCCGGACTGTCCATCACCGCCCGGCTCGCCGCCGGCGACCTGACCCTGCTCGACGACGTCGACCTGGAGATCCGCCGGGGCCAGATCGTCGGCGTCGTCGGCGAGTCCGGCAGCGGCAAGACCACCCTGGCCCGCGCCGTCGTCGGCCTGCTCGACCGCAACGTCCGGGTCGACCAGGGCACCGTCACCGTCGGCGACGAGCAGGTGGTGGCCCCCGGCGTCGACCGCACCGCGCGGGTCCGGGGCAGCGCCGTCGGCATGGTCTTCCAGGACGCGTCCCGGTCGCTGAACCCGCTGCTGAAGGTCCGCACCCAGCTTGCCGAGGTGCTGCGCCGCCACGTCCGGGACATCACCCGGGCCGAGGTGGAACGCCGCTCGGTGGAGGTGCTGGCCCAGATGCGCATCGACGACCCCGGCCGGGTACTGGCCAGCTACCCGCACCAGCTCTCCGGCGGCCTGCGGCAGCGGGTCGCCATCGGGCTCGCCGTCGTCACCCGCCCCGCGCTGGTGATCGCCGACGAGTGCACCACGGCCCTGGACGTCACCACCCAGACCAAGGTCGTCGACCTGTTCCGCACCCTCGTCGACGAACTCGGCATCGGCCTGCTCTTCGTCACCCACGACCTGATGCTCGCCAGCGACCTGTGCGACCGGATCGCGGTGATGAGCGGCGGGCGGGTCGTCGAACAGGGCGACGCCCTGACCGTGCTGGACCGACCGCAGCAGGAGTACACCCGACGCCTGCTCGCCGCCATCCCCTCGTGGAGCTGAAGGAGAACCCGCGACCCATGCCCGAGCAACCCGGCATCGACGCCTACGCGGCCTACCTCCCGGCGTACGCGCTCGACGACACCAGGCTCGACCCGACCGTGCCGGCCCGTGCCGGCGGCCCCACCCGTAGCGTCGCCGGCTACGACGAGGACGCCGTCACCATGGCCGTCGAGGCGCTGCGGCACATCGCCGCCGACACCCCGGCCGGGCGGCACCTGCTGCTGGCCACCACCAGCGCACCGTACGAGACGAAGACGTCCGCCGGGGTGGTCCACGAGGCGCTGGGCCTCGACCCCGGCGTCACCGCCCTCGACCTGCGCGGCCACCGGGCCGGCCCGTCCGCCCTCGACCTGGTCCTGCGGGGTGTCGCCACCGCGGCCCTGGCCGACGTGCGCACCACCCGCCCCGGCGCCCCCGACGAACTGGCCCAGGGCGACGCCGCCACGGCGTTCGCCGGCGGCGGCCGGGCCGCCGTGCTCCTCGCCCGCGTCGGCCACACCACCGAGCTGCTGGACCGCTGGCGGCTGCCCGGCGAACGGCACGACCGGGTCTGGGACGAACGGTTCACCGCCGAGATCCTCGTCGCCGCCGGCCTCGACACCGCCCGCCGGGCCCTGGCGCAGGCGTCCCTCGACACCGTCGACCAGGTCGTCGTGTCGTCGTCCAACCCCCGTGCGGCGGCGGCGCTACGCAAGGCGCTCGGCGGCACCGGGCAGGACGTGACCGTCGAACGGGCCACCGGCTTCACCGGCGTCGCCCACCCCGGCCTGCTGCTCGCCGCCGCCCTCGACGAGGCCGAACCCGGGCAGACCATCCTGCTGCTGTCGGCCACCGAGGGTGCCGATGCCTTCGTGCTGCGGGTCGGCGACGGCGTCCGCGCCGCCCGGGGCGGGCCGACGGTCCGCGCCCAGCTCGCCGCCCGGCAGCGCCTCGGCTACGGCCGGTACCTGCGCTGGCGGGGGCTGCTCGACGTGCAGGGCCCGGCCCGACCGGCCTCCCCGGCCCCGGCCGCCCCGCCCATGCACCGCCGGGCCGGCTGGAAGTACCGGCTGGAGGGCAGCCGGTGCGACGCCTGCGGCCGGGTCACCACACCCCCCGGGCGGGTCTGCGCCTCCTGCGGCACCGCCGGGTCCGGCACCGCCCCGGTGTCGCTGCGCGACCGCACCGCCCGGGTGGTCTCGGTGACCCGCGACCACCTGACGACCATGCCGGAACCGGAGGTCGCGATCGTCGTCGCCGACGTCGACGGCGGTGGCCGGCTCAGCGCGTACGCCACCGACGTTGCACCCGGCGACGTGGCGGTGGGGATGGCGATGGACCCCACCTTCCGCCGGCTCTGGACCACGGACTCGATCCACAACTACTTCTGGAAGCTCCGCCCGGCACCCGCCGACGCCGCGCCAGGGAAGGACACCGCCGATGGCCAGTAGGCGCACCACCCACGACGTCGCGATCGTCGCGATGGGCTGCACCCCGTTCCGGGACCACTGGAACTCCTCCGCCGACGACCTGCTCGTCGACGCCGTGCAGGAGTGCGTCGGGTCGCTGCCCGACGTGACCCTCGGCGACGTCGACGCGTTCTGGGTCGGCACCCAGGGCTCGGGCATGTCCGGGCAGACCCTCGCCCGCCCGCTGCGGCTGACCGGCAAGCCGGTGACCCGGGTGGAGAACTACTGCGCCACCGGCTCGGAGGCCCTGCGCAACGCCGCCTTCGCCGTCGCCTCCGGCGCGTACGACATGGTGATGGCGACCGGGGTGGAGAAGCTGAAGGACTCCTCGTACTCCGGGCTGTCGGCGGTGTTCCCACCCGCCGACGGCACCGACGTCGACTGGACCGCCCCGGCCGGCTTCTCCCTGCTCGCCCCCGCCTACCAGGCGGCGTACGGGATCGACGAGCGACAGATGCGCGCCGCGATGACCCGGGTCGCGGTGAAGAACCATGCCAACGGCGCCCGCAACGACCGCGCCCAGTTCCGTCGGGCGGTGACCGCCGAGACGGTGGAGCGGTCCCCGCGCATCGCCGGGCAGCTCGGTGTCATGGACTGCTCGGGCGTCTCCGACGGCGCGGCGGCGGCGATCCTGGTCCGGGCCGAGGACGCCCACCGGTACACCGACAAACCGGTCTACCTGCGCGGGATGAGCTTCGTCGCCGGCTCCGGGTCGGGGCTGGCCGCCGACGGCTACGACTTCACCACCTTCCCCGAGGTGGTCGCCGCCGCCCGCGAGGCGTACGAGCAGGCCGGGGTGACCGACCCGGCGGCGCAGATCTCGCTGGCCGAGGTGCACGACTGTTTCACCCCGACGGAGGTGGTGCTGATGGAGGACCTGGGCTTCTCCGCCCGCGGCAAGGCGTGGCGGGACATCCTCGACGGCCGTTACGACGCCGACGGGGCGTTGCCGGTCAACACCGACGGCGGGCTCAAGTCGTTCGGCCACCCGATCGGCGCGACCGGGCTGCGGATGATGTTCGAGTGCTTCACCCAGTTGCGGGGGGAGGCCGGCGCTCGGCAGGTGCCTGACGCCCGGTTGGCGGTCGCCCAGAACCTCGGTGGGCAACCGGGCTCCTGCGTCGCGTTCGTGGCGGTCCTGGGGAACGAGCGATGAGCGCCCGGGTCACCCTCGACGGCCGGGTCGTCGTCGTCACCGGCGCGGGCAACGGCATCGGCCGGGCGCACGCGCTGACCCTCGCCGCGCGCGGCGCGTCGGTGGTCGTCAACGACCTCGGCGGGACGGTCGACGGCTCCGGTTCCTCAGGCGCCGCCGAACAGGTCGTCGCCGAGATCCGCGCGGCCGGCGGCACCGCCGTCGCCTCCACCGACTCGGTGGCCACCGCCGCCGGGGGGGCCGACCTGGTCGGCCGGGCCATCGACACGTACGGCCGGCTCGACGCGGTCATTCACAACGCCGGCATCCTGCGGGACCGGACGCTTGCCAAGATGTCCGACGAGGACGTCAGCGCGGTGCTCGACGTGCACCTGGCCGGGGCGTTCCACGTGCTGCGGCCCGCCTGGCCGCACCTGGTCGCCCAGGGCTACGGCCGGATCGTGCTGACCAGCTCGTCGTCCGGCCTGTTCGGCAACTTCGGCCAGGCCAACTACGGCGCGGCCAAGGCCGGCCTGATCGGGCTGATGAACGTGCTCGCCCTGGAGGGGGCCCGCCGGGGCATCCTGGTCAACGCGATCGCGCCGACCGCCGCGACCCGGATGACCGAGAACCTGCTCGGCGAGCTGACCGACCGCTTCGACCCGCAGCACGTGGCCGCCGTGGCGACCTTCCTCGCCTCCGAGCAGTGCCAGCTCAACCGGCACATCCTCACCGTGGGCGGCGGCCGGGTCGGGCGGATCTTCCTGGGCGTCACCCCCGGCTGGTACGGCGGGCCCACCCCGGCCTCGCCCGACGACGTGCTCGGCGCGGTGGACGAGATCTGCCGACTCGACGACTTCATCGTGCCGGACAGTGGCGCCGACGAGGTCACCCTGATCCAACGGGTCCTCGGCGGGCCGTCCGGACCGTCCGCCTGAACCGCGAACCCCATCGGAAGGCAGGCATCATGCCGGTCAGCGAAGTGCACCACGTGGCCATGACCGTCTCGGACGTCGACCGTGCCGCGGACTTCTACGAACGCGCCCTCGGCTACCGCCGGACGCTGCGTACCGACGTCGGCGGGCCGGGGATCGAGGTGTCGCTGGGGTTGCCCGCCGGCACCACCGGCCGGGTCCAGTACCTCCAGGGCCCCAGCCGGGTCGGCCAGCTCGAACTCATCGAGTGGAACGGGGTGAAGACCCGCACCGCCACCGCCGGTCACCTGGAGCTGGGCACCTTCCTGCTCAGCTTCGAGGTGCCCCTGGACGAGCTGGACGACCTGCACCGGCGGCTGACCGAGCTGGGCGCGCAGTGCCTGAGCGCGCCGAACCGGGTGCTGCTGGACAACTACGGGTACATCACCGCGTTCGCCGCCCGCGATCTCGACGGCAACCTGCTGGAGTTCGTGTCGCTGCCGTCCCGGGAGGAGATCCTGGCCCGGCGGCGGGGGAGCGGCGACTGATGGGCGGCAGCAACTTCACCGAGACCCTGCGCCGCCAGGCGTTGCGCCGCGCCGACGCCGAAGCCCTGGTCGACGGGGCCGCCCGCTGGACGTACGGCGAGTTGGACGCCGACGTGGACCGGCACGCCGCCGCCCTGCGCGACGCCGGCATCGCCGACGGCGACCTGGTCGGGGTGCTCGGGCGCAACACCGCCACCTACGTCATGGAGCTGCTGGCGCTGAGCCGGCTCGGCGCGGTCTCGGTGCCGCTGAACTGGCGGCTGCACGCCAACGAGCAGGCGTACGTCATCGACCAGGCCGGCGTCACCGGGCTGCTCTACGACGACGACTTCGCCGCCGACGTCGCCCGGCTGGCGGCCACGACCGGGCTGCGCACGCTGGTCGCCAACGGCGACACGGTCGTCGGTGACGCGCGGCGGCTGGCCGACCTGCTGGCCGGTCAGCCACCCGGCGTCCGGGTCGCCGACGCCGACAGGGGCCCCGCCGACGTGCACCGGCTGCTCTACACCTCGGGCACCACGGCGCGCCCCAAGGGGGCGGTGCACACCTGCGGGAACCTCACCGCGAACCACTTCGCGCAGGTCCTCGAACTGGAGTTGACCGCCGCCGACCGGATCCTCGTCTCCGCGCCGTTGTTCCACGTCAGCGGGCTGGAGGCGCCGGGCCTGGCGACGTTCGTCGCCGGGGCGACGATGGTGCTCACCCCGACGTTCAAGCCGACCGACATCGCCCGGATCGCCGCGCAGGAGCGGATCACCGGCATGGTGCTGGCCGCCCAGATCCTGTTCGGGCTGCTCGACCTGGACGACCCGCCGGACCTCGCCGCGTTGCGCTACCTGCTGTTCGCCGGGGTCGCGCCGAACGTGCGGCAGGAGGTGAAACGCCGGCTGCCGCACGTTCGCCTGATCGACACGTTCGGCATGACCGAGCTGTGCAACGGGGTCTGCTACCTCGACGCCGCCCACGAGCAGAGCAAGCTCGGTGCGCTCGGCGCGCCGTTCCCCGGGGTGCAGATCCGCATCGTCGACGAGCACTTCCGGCCGGTCGGCCCGGACGTCGAGGGGGAGATCATCGTCCGGGGGGAGAAGGTGTCGCCCGGCTACTGGAACGACGACGAGGCCAACCGGCGCAGCCGGCGCGACGGCTGGTTCCGCACCGGCGACGTGGGGCGGATCGACGCCGACGGCTACCTGTGGTTCGTCGACCGCCGGGCCGACCTGATCAAGTCCGGTGGGGAGAACATCGCCAGCGCCGAGATCGAACGGGTCCTCGCCCAGCATCCCGACGTCGCCGAGGTCGCCGTGATCGGCGTACCGGACCCGCGGTGGGACGAGGTGCCCAAGGCGTTCGTGATCCTCCGCGACGGCGCGACCGGCACCGCCGAGGAGCTGCGCGCGCACTGCCTAGCCGAACTGGCCCGCTACAAGGTCCCCCGGTACGTGCAGCTGGTGACGTCGTTGCCGCGCAACGACTCCGGCAAGGTGCTGAAGAAGGCGCTGCGCGAGGCGGCGGAGTGAGCACCGCGAACCTCGCCGCGATGCTGGCCGGCAACGCCCGCCGGTTCGCCGACGCCGACGCGCTCGTCTTCGCCGACCGCCGGTGGACCCACCGGCAGCTCGACGAGGACGTCAACGCGCTGGCCGCCGGGCTGGTCGCCGAGGGGATACGCCGGGACGCCCGGGTGGCGGTCGTCGCGGACAACGTCCCCGAGTTCCTGCTGCTCTGCCTGGCGCTGGCGAAACTCGGCGCGGTCGTCGTCCCGCTGAACTACCGGCTCACCGCGGGGGAGCTGGCCCGGCTGCTGGCGCACGCCCAGGTCGAGGCGGTCGCCACCGTGCCGGAGTTCGCCCCGCTCACCACCGCCGCCCTCGCCGACCTGCCGGCCGTACGCCGCTTCGCGCTGGAGCCGGTCGACGACGGCTGGACCGACGTGCGGGCGCTCGTCGCGGCGCACCGGGGCGCGCGGGTCGCCGACGTCGACCTGGACGACGCGGCCCTGCAACGGATCGTCTACACCTCCGGCACCACCAGCCTGCCCAAGGGGGTGCTGCTCACCCACGGCAACGTGAACCGGAACATGCACGCCCAGATCGTCGAGCTGGGCCTGCGGCCGACCGACCGGATCCTCAACGCCGCGCCGCTCTACCACGTCGGCGGCACCGACCTGCCGGGCTTCGGCATCTGGCACGTCGGCGGCACCATGGTGCTGCACCGCCGGTTCGTGCCGGCGGCCGTGCTGCGGGCGATCGAGACGGAACGGATCACCGGCATGGTGGTGGCGGCGACCATGCTGGACCTGGTGCGCCGCGAGCCCACCGCCGCCGGCACCGACCTGTCGTCGGTCCGCTGGCTGATCTTCTCGCAGGTCACCTCGGCGCTGTTCGGGGTGGCCCGGGGGCTGTTCCCGAACGCCCGGCTGATCGAGGGGTACGGCCTCACCGAGACGTGCAGCGGGCTGACCTACCTCGACGCCGCCCACCAGGAGTCCAAGCAGGGGTCGGTGGGGCTGCCGGTGCCGTGGGTCCAGGTCCGGGTGGTCGACCCGGACGGTGCGGACGTGCCGGTCGGCGCGCACGGTGAGGTGGTCGCGCGGGGCCCGAAGGTGAGCCCCGGCTACCTCGACGATCCGGTGGCGACCGCCGCCGCGTTCCGGGACGGCTGGTTCCACACCGGCGACATCGGCTGCTTCGACGCCGACGGCTACCTCTACATCCGCGACCGGCTCAAGGACATGATCCGCAGCGGTGGGGAGAACATGTCCAGCGCCGAGATCGAGAACGTGCTGGCCGACCATCCGCTGGTACTGGCCGCGTCGGTGGTGGCCGCCCCGCACCCGACGTGGCAGGAGGTGCCGGCCGCGTTCGTGGTGGCCCGGCCGGGGTTGACGCCCGAGGCGCTGATCGCGCACGCCCGGCAGCGGCTCGGCCGGTTCAAGGTGCCCAAGGAGGTCTACCTGGTGCCCGAGTTCCCCACCAACCCGTCCGGCAAGGTGCTCAAACGGACCCTGCGGGAGCTGCGCTCGACCCTGCGCCCGGACTGGACGTACGACGACGCCCGGCGCGACTGAGCCGGCCGCCGGGCCCGGGCGGGCCGCCCCGGCGTCACCTGTCGGTGGCGGCGTGGCGAAGCAGGGCGAGGGTGTGCACCAGGGCGAACCGTCGGGTGCCCCGGCCCAGCTCGTCCCACGGCTTCTTCCAGGTCATCCGCCGGGCGACGTCCCATGCGGTGTCGCCGTCGCGTGCCAGCCCCCGGACCGTCTCGACCTCGTCGCGGTGGAACGCGGCGAGCGCCTGCGCGCGGGTGGCGACGTTCCGGTAGGGGAACTGGTGGGCGGGGCAGGCGATGGCGGCCCCGAGGTCGCCGATGCGGGCCAGCGTGCCGAACAGGTCGGCGGCCGGGTCGTCGTCGGGGCGGCTGACGATGGCGAGCTGGGTGGGCCCCTCGGCCATCATCGTGTCACCGGTGAAGACCAGCCCCCGGGCGTCGACGTAGACGGTGTGGCCGTAGGTGTGCCCGGGGGCGGGCAGGGCGCGGACGGTCACGTCGCCGAAGCGGAACTCGGTGTCGTGCTCCACGGCCATGTCGAGCCGCAGGTCCTCCTGGTGCACGGCGACGGCGACCGCGTCGGCGTACATGGCGGTGACGACGTCGGGCGGGGCGCCGGTCAGGTCGAGTGCGGTGCGTACCTGCTGGAGGAAGGTGCCGCGCCGGCGGTGCATGGTGGCGAAGTCGTCGGGCGCGCCCATCACCACCCGCGCGCCGGAGGCGGCGCGTACCCGGTCGGCGAAGCCGACGTGGTCGGGGTGGTTGTGGGTGAGCAGGACCGCCGCGATGGTGTCGACCCGCTGCCCGATGGACGCCACCGACCGTTGGAACGACGTCCAGCAGCTCGGGTGGTCGTAGCCGGCGTCGACGAGGACCGGGCCGTCGCCGGTGGTGATCAGGAAGACGGTGATGGACCGCAGGGCGCTGCCGTGCAGGGGGACCGGGATCGCCCAGACACCGTCGACGACCTGGGTGGGGACCGGCACCTGGCGGGCCCGCCAGCTGGCGGCGTGGGCGTCGCTCACGGGTATGGACATCGTCGGGAGGCTCCCTTACTGTGGGACACCAACATACCGGATGGTCGGAATCTAGCTCAAGGAGTCCGATGAGCCAGGAGCGGACCGGGTTCCGGCTGTGGGCAGCCGCGGAACCGGAGCTGTGCGCGATCGTGACCGCCGACGACCGGCGGATCTCCTACGGTGACCTGTTCGCCGAGGTTAACCGGATCTCGCACGGGCTGCGTACGCACGCGGGCCTGCGGCCCGGCGACACCGTCGCGGCGGTGATGACCAACAGCCCCGGCCTGGTCGCGCTCTATCTCGCGGCCATGCAGTCCGGGCTCTACCTGGTCACCCTGAACTACCACCTGACCGCCCCCGAGGTCGGCTACATCCTCGCCGACAGCGAGGCCCGGGTGGTGGTCGGCTCCGCCCGGGTCGAGGACGTCGTGCTCGACGCCGCCGCGGCGGTGCCCGGCATCCAGGTCTTCGTCGACGGCACCCCCCGCACCGACCGGGCCCGACCGCTCACGGCGCTCACCGCCGACATGCCCGCCACCAGCCCGGCGGACACCCCGGCCGGCTCGCTGATGATGTACACCTCCGGCACCACCGGCCGGCCCAAGGGGGTCAAGCGCCCGCTCAGCGGCGTCGACGCCGACACCGGCGCGCTGACCTACGTCTGGCTGTTCCGCGAGTTCGGGATGGAGCGGGAGGCGTTCGCGTCCTGGCTGGTGTCGGCCCCGATGTACCACTCGGCCAACATCACCCCGGCGATGGGCGCTCTGCACGCCGGCGGCACGATGGTGCTGATGGACGGCTGGACGCCGGAGGGCTTCCTGCACCGGGTCCAGGAGCGCCGGGTCACCGGCACCAGCATGGTGCCGACCCACTTCTACCGGCTGCTGCAACTGCCCGAGGCGGTCCGCGACCGCTACGACCTCTCCTCGCTGCGCTACGTGCTGCACGGCGCGGCACCCTGCCCGCGCGAGGTCAAGCAGCGCATCCTCGACTGGTTCGGCCCGGTGGTCTACGAGTACTACGGCTCGACCGAGGTCGGCACCACCGTCGCCCGCCCCCACGAGTGGCTGGCCCACCCGGGCACGGTCGGTCGGCCGGCCTCCATCTCCACCCTGCGCATCCTCGACGAGCTGGGCAACGAGGTGCCCGTCGGGCAGACCGGCATCGTCTACATGCGCCAGGGCGACGACCGGGTCGAGTACCACAACGACCCCGGCAAGACCGACGGCGCGCGCCGCGACGGCCTGATGACCGTCTGGGACGTCGGCCACGTCGACGCCGACGGCTTCCTCTACATCACCGGCCGCGCGGCCGAGCTGATCCTGGTCGGCGGGGTCAATGTCTACCCGGCCGAGATCGAGGCGGCGCTGATCGGCCACGACTGGGTCGCCGACGTCGGCGTCGTCGGGGTGCCCGACCCGGAGTTCGGCGAGGTGCCCCAGGCGCACGTCGTGCTCACCGACACCGCGCCCGACCCGGACACGGCCGTCGCGCAGCTACGCCGCTACCTCACCGAGCGGCTGGCCAAACCGAAGCGCCCGCAGTCCTACGTCGTGCGCGACGCGTTGCCCCGCGACCCGAACGGCAAGCTCTACAAGGCCCGGCTCGTGCCCGCCGAGGAGGCCAGCGCATGACCGGCGACACCGACGACCCACAGGGGGGTGGGCATGGACTTCGCTGACAGCGACACCGACCTGGCGTTCCGGCACGAGGTCGGCAGGTGGCTCGACGGGGCGCTGGCCGACGTGCCCGACCAGGAGGAGCTGACCCAGGACGAGCGGGAGCACTGGTCCCGCGTGTGGCAGGACCGGCTCTGCGCCGGCAACTGGGCCGGGCTGTCCTGGCCGACGGCGCACGGCGGCCGGGGGATGGACGCGCTGGCCCAGGCCGTCTTCAACGAGGAGGCGGCGGTACGCGGCGCCCCGTACCCGCTCAACGGGGTGGGCATGATGCTGGCCGGGCCGACGATCATCGCGCACGGCACCGACGCCCAGCAGGCCCGGCACCTGCCCGGCATCCTGCGCGGCGACGAGTACTGGTGCCAGGGGTTCAGCGAGCCCGGCTCCGGCTCCGACCTGGCGAGCCTGACCACGGCGGCGACCCGGGTCGACGGGGGCTGGCGGATCAACGGGGCCAAGATCTGGACGTCCAACGCGCACAACGCGTCGAAGTGCCTGCTGCTGGCGCGTACCGACGCCGCCGCGCCGAAGCACGAGGGGATCACCTACTTCCTCGCCCCGATGGACGGGTTCACCGTCCGGTCGCTGGTGATGATCAACGGGGACACCGAGTTCAACGAGATGTTCCTCGACGACGTGTTCGTCGCCGACGACGACGTGCTCGGCGGGGTCGGCAACGGCTGGACCGTCGCGCTCACCACGCTCGCGTTCGAGCGCGGCAGCATGGCGCTGAACCTGTGGGTCTGGGCCCGGCAGGCGGTCGACCGGCTGATCGACGTCGCCGTCGAGCGGGGCGTCGCCGACGACAGCGCGTTCGTCGACGCGGTGGGCGCGTTGCAGTGCGACGCCGAGGCGGTCCGGATCGGCTCGATGCGGATGCTCGGCGAGAGCCGGGCCGGCGGGGTGCCGGGGCCGGAGACCTCGGCGCTCAAGAGCCTGTGGGCCCGGGTCGTGCAGAACGCCAACCGGCTCGCCGTGCAGCTCGACGAGGCCGGCGGGGTGCTGGTCGACGGCGACGGCGCCGCCGCCCGGATGCGCCGCTACCTGCGGGCCCGCGCCCACACCATCGAGGGCGGCACGGAGGAAGTCCAGAAGTCGATTCTCGCGGAGCGGGTCCTGCGCCTGCCCCGCTCCCGCTGAGCGAGGTGGTCCGGTGCGTGCGACATTCACCCAGGAACAGCAGGACATCGGCCGTACCGTGGGCGCGCTCGCCGACGCCGACCGGGGCGCGGCCCGCGCGGCGTGGTCGGGCGGGTGGCGGGCCCCGGCGGGGGACGGGCCGCTGCTGCGCGACTTCGGGCTGCTCGGGGTGCCCGAGTCGGCCGGTGGCATCGGGTCGGGCCTGATCGACCTGCTGGTCGCCGTCGAGGCGCTCGGCGGGCGGTTGCTGCCCAGCCGGTTCCCGACGCACGCGGCGGCCGTGCAGCTGCTCTGCGGCGACGGGCAGCACGGGCCGCTGCCCGAGGAGGTGCTCGACGGCCGCCGGGTACTCACCGCTGCGGTCGACGTGCCGGGCGGCTCAGGCTGGGTCGACGCGGCGTCGGTGGACCCGCTGGTGCGCACCCTGGTGCCGTACGCGGCGCAGGCTGACGGCGTGGTCGCGCTCGGCCCGGCGGGGGTCTGGTTCGCCGACCCGGTCCGGATCACCGCGCGGCAGTCGCTGGACCCGTCGGTGCCGCTGGCGGACGTGACGGTGGCCGCGCCCGAGCGGCCCCGCCCGGCCGGCACCGGGCCGCTGCGGGCGGCGCTGGTGGTGGCGGCCGAGTTGTGCGGGGTGGCGCAGGGGGCGATCGACCTGGCCGCCGAGCAGGCCCGCACCCGTCGGCAGTTCGGTCGGGTGATCGGGTCGTTCCAGGGTGTCGCGTTCCCACTGGCCGAGGCGGCCACCGCGCGCAAGGCGGCCTGGGACCTGACCCTGTACGCGGCGTGGGCGGTCGACACCGGACGCCCGGACGCCGCGGTCCAGGTGCACGCGGCCAAGGCGGCGGCCGGGCAGGCGGCGGTGTTCGCCGCGGAGCGGTGCATCCAGGTGCACGGCGGGATGGGCATCACCATGGAGGCGGACCCGCACCTGTTCCTGCGCCGCGCGTTCGTGCTCGACGCCCGCTGCGGGCGGGGGTCGTGGCACCGGCGGCGGGCCGGGGAGTTGCGCATCCGGGCACGTCGGGCCGTGCGCGGCTGACCTGCGGAAGTCTTGCCGGGCACCAGCCCGGAGCAGTAACATACCGGCTGGTCGGAATAAATGAGGAGAAGGCCGTGAAGTTCGGAATCATGAACCTGTTCCCGGTGGCCGACGGCGCATCGGACCATCAGGTGCTCCGAGAAACCCTCGAGGAGATCCAGCTGGCCGACGAGCTGGGCTTCGACTCGGTCTGGCTCGCCGAGCACCACTTCTCCAAGTACGGCATCCTCGGCAGCCCACTGAACTTCGGCATGGCCGTCGCCGAGCGGACCCGCCGGATCACCATCGGCACCGCCGTCCTGGTCCTCCCGCTGCACCACCCGCTGCGCCTGGCCGAGGACATCGCCGCCCTCGACGTGCTCAGCGGCGGCCGGGTCTCCATCGGCGTCGGCCGGGGCTACCAGCCCGCCGAGTTCACCGGCTTCGGCGTACCGCTGGCGGAGTCCAAGCAGCGCTACCAGGAGACCCTGGAGATCCTGCGGCTCGCGCTGTCGCAGGAGAACTTCTCCTACCACGGCGAGATCTTCCACTACGACAACGTCACCACCTACCCGAGGCCGTTCACCCCGGGCGGGCCGCCCATCCTGCAGGGCACGGTCTCCCCGGAGAGCTTCCGGGAACGCGGCGCGGTCGGCGAGTCGATCATCACCTCACCGAACTTCACGCCGTTGGGCATCATGCAGAAGAACTTCGACCTCTACCGGCAGAGCATGCGGGACAACGGCTTCGACCTGTCCACCTACGACCTGCCGTTCATGCAGCAGGTCTGGTGCGGCGACGGCGACGAGGGCCTGCGTACGGCGGCGACGGCGGCGATGAACTACTACAAGTCCGTCGGCAAGGTCATCCCCGGCTCGGAGGACGCCATCGCCCAGGAGCGCGCCTACTACGCGGCGGTCGCCAAGAACATCGAGCTGCTCACCCTGGAGCAGACGCTGACCCACGGCGGGAACTTCGGCTCGGCCGAGCGCGTCATCGAGACCATCGAGATGCTGCGCGACCAGCTCGGCATCAACCACTACATCGGCTGGCTGCGGATCCCGTCGCTGGACCGCGCCGCCGCGCTGCGCTCCATGGAGGAGTTCGCCGACAAGGTCATCCCGCACTTCCGGGCCCAGGACCGCGCCGCCGAGCGGGTGCCCACCGCTGAGGCGGTCCTCGGGTGAAGATCAGCTGCTTCCTGAGTGCCCAGTTCGACCCGTCGGCGTCCGCCGCCGAGGGCATCGACGGCGTGCTGGCCCAGGCGGCCGCCGCCGAGGCGGCCGGCTTCCACGCCGTCTACCTCGGCCACCACTACCTGGCCCGATCGGCGTTCGTCCAACCCGTCCCGCTCGCCGGCTACCTCGCCCACGCCACCTCCCGGGTCCGGATCGGGTTCGGCGTGCTGCTCGCCCCGCTGCTGAACCCGGTCGCCCTCGCCGAGGACCTGGCCTCCCTCGACGTGCTGTGCGGCGGCCGGCTGACCGTCGGCATCGGCGCCGGCTACCGCAAACGCGAGACCGCCGCGTTCGGCGTCGCCTGGGAGGACCGGCTGCGCCGGCTGCGGGAGTACGTGCCGATCCTGCGCGCCCTGTGGAACGGCGAGACGATCGACGCCGCCGGCAGCTGGGGCGAGGTCCCCGGCGCGTCCCTGGCGCTGCGCCCGGCCCAGCCCGGCGGCCCGCCGCTGTGGATCGGCGCGTTCGCCGAACCCGCCGTCCGCCGCGCCGCCCGCCTCGACGCCCCGTGGCTGATCGGCCCCAAGGGCAACGACGCCGAACTGGCCCGGCTGCTCGGGATCTACCGGGCCGACCTGGCCGAGCGCGGCTTCCCCCTGGACCGGGAGTACCCGATGAGCCGTGAGGCGTACCTCGGCGACAGCTATCCGGCGGCCGTCGCGGCCGTCCGCCCGCACCTGCAGCGCCAGTACGCCGGCTACCGGTCCTGGGACGACGCGCAGTCCCTCGACCTCGACCGGTACCTGGCCGAGGACTGCCTGGTCGGCTCGGCCGACGAGATCGTGGCCAAGCTGCGCCGCTGGGAGACCGAGCTGGGCATCACCGAGGTCTCGCTGCGCCACCAGTTCGTCGGCGCGAGCCAGGACGAGGCGATGGAACAGCTCGCCCGCTTCGGTGCGGAGGTCATCCCCAGGGTCGCCACGCCCGTCGTCCCGAGGATCGCCGCGACCGCGCCCGGGGTGACCCGGTGAGCGGCGACAACCTGGTCGGAGTCCTGGAGCGCCGGTGCGCCGACCGGGGCGACCTGCCCGGTCTGTACGCCGAGGACGGCCGCTGGTGGACCTTCGATCAGATCGACCTGCTCGCCGGGGGCGTCGCCGCCGCGCTGCGCGCCGAGGGCGTCGGCCCCGGCGACCGGGTCGCCTGCTACCTGACCAACGGCCCCGAGATCGTCTTCCTGCTCTTCGGGGCCTGGAAGATCGGCGCGGTGCCGGTCACCGTCAGCAGCCTCTACAACGCCGCCGAGCTGGCCGAGTCGGTGGCCAAGACCGCGCCCCGGCTGCTGCTGGTCGACGACCGCCGGCCCGACGTGGTCGCCGCCCTCCTCGCCGCCCGGTCCGACCCCGACGGGAACGGTGCCGCCGTCCCGGTCCGGTCCGTCACGACGTCGCTGACCGGCGTGCCCGAGCTGCCGTGGCGGCGGGAGGCGCGGGTCACCGGCGTCGAGGTGGGGCCGCAGGCCGAGGCGTGCATCCTGTTCACCGGCGGCACCACCGGGCGACCCAAGGCCGTCAGCGTCACCCACGGCGGAACGCGGGAGTCGCTGATGCGCCTCGCCCGGGTCACCACCGGCACCGAGGCCGAGGGCAGCGCCACCCGCGACGCCCGCCCCAACCTGATCGCGCTGCCGCTGTTCCACAGTGGCGGCCAGCACGCGCTGCTGTTCGCGTACTTCGTGGGCCGCCCGGCGGTGGTCTGGGAACGGTTCGGGGTCGACCGGCTCGCCGACCTGATGCCCCGGTTCGGGTTCGACAACCTGTTCCTGCTGCCCACCATGGTCTTCGACATCGTGCACGCCGAACGGGAGCTGCCGTTCGACGGGGTCAGGTCGGTGCTGGTGGCCGGGCAGGCGATCTCCTGGCCGGTGCGGCGCGCCTTCGAGGAGCGCTACCGGGTGCCCATCCTGGTCAACTACGGCTCGACCGAGGCCGGGCACATCGCCGGCTGGACCGGCCGGGACATGAAGGCCGGCCGGTGGAAGCCCGGCTCGGCCGGCCGGGTCTACCCGGGCGTCGAGCTGGAGATCCGCGACGACGCCGGGGCCGCGCTGCCGACCGGCGCCCAGGGCGAGGTGGTGGTCCGCTCCGCGCTGACCCGGGGGTACGTCGACGACGCCGCCGCCTCGGCCGAGCTGGTCCGCGACGGCTGGGTGCACACCGGCGACATGGGCTACGTCGACCCCGACGGGGTGCTCTTCCTGGTCGGCCGCAAGCGGGACATGATCAAATGCGGTGGTTTCCAGGTCTGGCCCGAGGAGATCGAGGACGAACTGCGCGGGCACCCGCTCGTGCAGGACGTCCGGGTGCTCGGCCGGCCCGACGACCGGCTGGGCGAGATCCCGGTGGCGCTCGTGGTCCGGGCCGCCGACGACACGGTCGACGACACCGACCTTTCCGCCCGGCTCGTCGCGTACGCCCGGGAGCGGCTGGCCCACTTCAAGACCCCCCGGCGGATCGAGTTCGTGCCCGCGCTGGAACGCAGCGCCACCGGCAAGATCAGCCGCGCAGCGGCTCCGTCGCAGGGAGGCGAAAGTCGATGAGGTTCGGCATCATGGCGTCGCACCAGTACCCGCCCGGCGACGACCTCCGCAGGCACCTCGACGACCTGTTCGGCACCGTCGAACTCGCCGCCGAACTGGGCTACGACTCGGTCTGGACGATCAACCACTTCCAGTCCAACCTGGCCACCCCGCAGCCCATCTCGATGCTGGCGAGCCTCATCCCGCGCTCCGGGGACATGCTGCTCGGCACCGGCATCCTGCTGCTGCCGATGTTCCACCCGGTGCACGTCGCCGAGGAGTTCGCCACCCTGGACCACCTCTCCGGCGGGCGGGTGGTCCTCGGCGTCGGTGCGGGCTACCGGGAGAACGAGTTCGCCGCCTTCGGCGTCGACCCGGAGACCCGGTTCCGTCGGTTCGACGAGAGCCTGCGGCTGATCCGGGCGCTGTGGACCGGTGCACCCGTCACCCACGACGGGGAGTTCTACCCGCAGGTCGACGCCACCATCGGCATCCCGCCGCTGACCCCGGGCGGGCCACCGATCTGGATCGGCGCGGGCGGCAAGAAGGCGGTACGTCGGGCCGCCCGGCTCGGCGACGCCTGGTACGCGCCGGGCAACTCCCCGAGCCGCCGGTTCCTGCCCGAACACCTGGCGGTCTACAACGAGGCGCTGGCCGAGTACGGGCGGGACCCGGCGACGGTGCAGCGGCCCGTCGGCGTGGAGCTGTACTGCGCGCCGAGCACCGAGCAGGCCGTCGCGGAGGCGCTACCGCACGCCCGGGTCGAGTACTCCACGTACGCCGAGTACCCGGCGCTGCGCTGGCAGCGGGACCGGTTCGACGAGCTGGTCCGCAACACGCTGCTGCTGGGCTCGCCCGAGTTCCTCGTCGAGCGGATCTCCGCCCTGCGGGACCTGGGGTTCGACCATCTCATCTTCCGGCCCGGCTGGCTGGGCATGCCGACCGAGAAGCTGCGCGCCTCGCTGCGGCTGTTCGCCACCGAAGTGATCCCCGCCTTCCGTACCACCACCTGACCTAAGGAATCCGCCGTGAAGAAGACCGAAGCCGAACTGCTGGAGAACCAGTGGGACGTCGAGAACATGGAGGTCGACCCCGAGGTCCTCGCGAAGTACGTCAGGTACGACGTGGACGAGGAACGGGCCGTCGCCACCATCACCTTCGACCGTCCCGAGCGACTCAACGCCATCCCGGTGGCCGCCTTCGAACGGGTCGGTGACCTGGTGAAGGAGGCGGAGACCGACGACCGGGTCAAGGTCATCGTGTTCACGGGGGAGGGGGAGCACTTCGGCACCGGTGCCGACGCCGCCGAACTCGGTCACTACATCGGCTACAAGAACGGCACCGACAAGGCGTCCCGGCGTCGCCCGGCGCAGCGGCAGCGCATCCTGCCCGACCGCAACGTGCTCAGCTCCGGCTTCACCCGGCCGATCATCGAGTCGCTGAAGGCGACCATCTGCCAGGTGCAGGGCTACTGCTACGGCGGGCACTTCCAGATCGCGCTGTCGGCCGACATCGTCATCGCCTCCCCGGACGCCCGGTTCACCCACCCGGCGTTCCGCTACCTGGGGCCCGCCCCGCAGGACATGTACCACTGGATCGAGAAGGTCGGCCTGACCACGATGAAGGACGTCATGCTCACCATGCGGGCGATCGGCGCGGAGGAGGGCGAACGCAAGGGCCTGGTCACCAAGGTCGTCCCGCGTGACGAACTCCAGCGGTGGGTCGACGACTACGCCGACGCGATCGCGGTGATGCCGCTGGATTCGCTGATGATGGGCAAGTCGATGATGCAGGTGGTGATGGAGGCGCGCGGCAAGGGCCTCGGGGCGATGACCGGCTGGGTCGGGCACGGCTGGGCCACCAACGTCAGCTTCGCCGACGGCGACTGGAACTTCCTCAAGGAACGCCGGGAGAAGGGCATCGCGCAGGCGCTCGCCGACCGGGACCGGCTCGTCGCCCCGTACTTCCGGCTCAGCGACAGCCGGTCGCGGGAAGAGTAGGCGACGGCGTGAAGTTCGGCATCCTGCTCGACCACCAGTACGCCCCCGGCGACGACCTGGGCCGGCGCATCGGGGAGACCGTCGAGTACGTCCAGCACGTCCGGGACCTGGGCTACGACTCGGTCTTCGGCATCCACCACTATCTGTCGTCGCTGCGCACCCCGCAGCCGCTGCCGCTGCTGAGCCGGCTCGTCGACCACTCCGGGACGATGCAGCTCGGCACCGGCATCCTCATCCTGCCGCTGGGCCACCCGGTGCACTGGGCCGAGGAGATCGCCACCATCGACCAGATGTCCGGCGGCCGGTTCGTCCTCGGCATCGGCTCGGGCTACCGCGACGTCGAGTTCGCCGCGTTCGGCATCGAACGGCGCACCCGGGTGTCCCGGATGAACGAGGCGCTCGCCGTGATGCAGCAGCTGTGGACCGGGGAGCCGGTGCACCACGAGGGCAAACACTTCACCCTGGACGGGGTGCGGTGCAGCGTGCTGCCGGTGCAGCGTCCGCATCCGCCGGTCTGGGTGGGCGCCAACGGTCCGACCGGCATCGCCCGGATCGCCCGGCAGGGGTTGCCCTGGCTGGCACCGTCCAACGTGCGCCGCAACTGGGCCGTGGGCAACCTGGCCGACTACCGTGAGCAGCGGCGGGCCGCCGGGTTCGACGAGCGGGACGCGGTCTTCCCGATCCACCGGGACCTGTGCGTGGCCGACTCCGCCGAGGCCGCGTTCGCCGTCGCCGGTGAACAGGTGAAACGCTCCTACGGCGAGTACGTCCAGTACGGCATGGACTTCTTCGAGTCGCAGTGGGACGCGATCAGGGAGAAGGCGCTGTTCTTCGGCTCGCCCGACGACATCACCGCCAAGATCCAGGATTTCGCCGATGCCGGCTACAACCACTTCGTCTTCCGCGCCCAGTGGCTCGGCCTGCCGATCGAACGGTCGATGGAGATCGTGGAGCGGTTCGCCCGCGAGGTGATGCCGAGGTTCCGGCCATGAGGATCGGTCACGTGATCGTCCCCGCCGACGACCTGGACGCCCAGCTCGCCTTCTACACCGCGCTCGGGTTGACGGTGCGTTTCCGCGACGGCGACCGGTACGCCGCAGTCACCGACGGCACGGTGACCCTCGGCCTGGCCGACGCCACCCAGCAGCCCGTCGCCGGCCGCACCGTGCTCAGCATCCAGGTCGACGACCTCGACGCCTGCCTCGCCCACCTGGCCGCCGCCGGCGTCACCGTCTCGGCCCCGACCACCGGCCCGCACGAACGTCGGGCCCTGGTCACCGACCCCACCGGCAACCCCCTGACCCTCTACCAACCCCACCCCTGACCCACCCCCGCCCCACCCGTCCCCTCCCACCCCCTCACCTCACCCGTCCCGCCCCGTTCCACCCGGCCCCGCTCCGCTCCGGTGATCAAGAGAAAAGCGTCAGGAGTGATCTCCACGATGACGCGAACCTCTTGATCAACTGACGCGAACCTCTTGATCACCGCGACGGCGGGGCCGAGGGGCGCGGGAGGGCAGGGGACCGGAGGGCCGGCGGGGACGGAGACCGGGACTGCACGGGGCGGGCGGTGGGGGACGAGAAGGAGATCCACGTGAGTGTGAGTGACGAGCTGCGGGGCCGTACCGTCGGCGTGCTCGGCGGGACGGGGCCGCAGGGGCGGGGGCTCGCCCGGCGGTTCGGGGCGGCCGGGCTGGACGTCGTACTCGGGTCGCGGGACGCCGAGCGGGCCGAACGGACGGCCGCCGCGCTGCCCGGCCGGGTCCGGGGCGGGTCGAACGCCGACGCAGCCGGGCAGGCCGACATCGTGGTGGTCGCGGTGCCCTGGGACGGGCACGCCGAGCTGCTCACCACGCTCGCCCCGGCACTGGCCGGGAAGATCGTCGTGGACTGCGTGAACCCGCTGGGCTTCGACAAGCAGGGCGCCTACGCGCTGGCCGTCGCGGAGGGTTCCGCCGCCCAGCAGGCCGCCGCGCTCCTTCCCGGGTCCCGGGTCGTCGCGGCGTTCCACCATGTCTCCGCCGTGCTCCTGGAGGACCCGGAGCTCGACGCGGTCGACACCGACGTCCTGGTGCTCGGCGACGACCGCGAGGCCACCGACCTGGTCCGGGAACTCGCCGCCGCCATCCCCGGGGTGCGGGGCGTCTACGGCGGGCGGCTGCGCAACGCCCACCAGGTCGAGGCGTTCACCGCCAACCTCATCTCGGTCAACCGGCGCTACCGGGCCCACGCGGGCCTGCGTATCACCGACGTGTGACCCGGTCCGGCACGAAGGAGCACAGGATGGAACTCGCAGGTACCGCCGCCATCGTCACCGGCGCCGCGTCCGGCCTCGGCGCGGCCACCGCCGCCGCGCTGGCCGGCGCGGGCGCCACCGTCCACGGCTTCGATCTCGGGTCGGCCATCGCCGCCGCCGGTGACGCGCCGGCCGGGGTGCGCCTCGTCGACGTCGACGTGTGCGACCCGGCGGCGGTCCGTGCGGCGGTCGACCGGGCCGCCGTCGGGGACCATCCCCTGCGGACGGTGGTGAACTGCGCCGGCATCGCCCCGTCGCAGCGGATTCTCGGCCGGCGCGGCGTCCACGACCTCGAGCTGTACGCCCGCGTCGTCCGGGTCAACCTGATCGGCACCTTCACCGTGCTGACGCTCGCCGCGGAACGGATCGCGGAGACCGCCCCGGACGGGCACGGCCAGCGGGGCGTGATCGTCAACACCGCGTCGGTCGCGGCCTACGAGGGCCAGGTCGGCCAGGCGGCGTACGCGTCGTCCAAGGGCGGCATCGTCGGGCTCACCCTGCCGGCCGCCCGTGACCTCGCCCCGCACGGCATCCGGGTGATGACCATCGCGCCCGGCATCATGCTGACGCCGATGATGCAGACCGTGTCGTCGGAGTACCGGGCCGGCCTCGCCGCCGGGGTGCCGTTCCCGGGCCGCCTCGGCGATCCGGGGGAGTACGCCGCCCTCGTGCTCTCCCTGATCGGCAACGACTACCTCAACGGCGAGGTCATCCGCCTTGACGGCGCCCTCCGGATGGCACCCCGCTGATCCCGCCGCGCGGCCCGGCGGGCCGGAGCACATCGGCACGCCGGGCGGGCGGGAACGTAGACCGACCTGGTGTGCCGGGGGGCGGCTCGGGGGCCGGTGTGGCCGACCACCGGTGTAGCCCGGTGAGCGGACGACCGCAACGTGACGTCCGCGCGAAAGAGGCGATTCCCCCGCGCCGGGAAAAGCGTCGTCACCCGGCCGCGTCGGCCGGTGCGATGCCCGGGTGACCGTTTCTCTCCGCATCGATGTTGCGCACCGTATCGGATGATCCCTCATGCGTCGGCATTTCTGGTCCGACGGTTCTTTCCACGATTCCGGTGCCCGAAACCGTCCTGCCGACCGACCGGAAAAGGTATTCGGCTAATCGTTCCCACTGTCTCGATGGGTACCGAAACTGTCGGCTCTCCGCGATGGGGAGGGGCCGGCGTGTCCGGATGGCGCGGGTCGGACGGCGGTGGGTGGTCGGTGGTGCCGTCCCGGGGGACGCCCTTCGCCGCCCGTCGCCGAGAAAAGCGCCCGGGGCAACGATTCGTCGAGGCAACCAAATGGCGAGCCAGAGATTGCCGGAGGCAATCATCAGGGTTGTTCACCATTGCGGGGTTGACCGCATGTTAATCGATCAACTTCGATCACGGCCGCCGGATCTCCTGTTCAGGGCGGTCATGACCGAAATGTTGCGGTAAGTGTTAACGGGGGATCGTTGCCCCTCTTGGGGGTTTGGCCCGCCCTGGTGGTGCCTCGCCACCGATTGGTCCAGGTGTGCGCACCGCCGGATGTCCAGCTTCTGAGGGTGGCTGCGGTTCTGTTCGCCCCAACTCGATTCTGTGATTGGTCGGGGTGATTTGGTAAACCGAAAGTGATCATCCCAGCTCAGTGCAATTCTCAGCTTTCATTCAGGCTGCTTTATGCATGTGACCCACGTCACACTTCGCCAGTTCGAGCATGGTCCACAAGCAGGACTTCCTTCTTGTTAGCGTTCTCATTCACCATCGCCGGCGAACCCGCGTATTGACCATGAGGAACGTGGAAACGTACTCTCTTGGCAATCCCACATCCGCATTGGACGGTTGCTTTCCAGGGCTGACGACTGATCGGAGCAGGCCCATGTTCGATGTAATCGTTGTCGGTGCACGCTGCGCGGGTTCGCCCGTGGCAATGCTATTGGCCCGGCAGGGCCACCGGGTTCTGATGGTCGACCGCTCCTCCTTTCCGAGCGACGCGGTGTCGACCCACTACATCCACCAGGCCGGGCTGTCCCGCCTCCAGGCGTGGGGACTGCTCGACGAGGTGATCGACGCGAAGACGCCGGCCATCCGGACGATGAACTACGCCAACCACGGCATCCCGTTGATCGGGTTCGCCGACCCGATCGACGGGATCGACGCCGTCTACTGCCCGCGTCGGGTCGTGCTCGACGAGATCCTGGTCAACGCGGCCCGCCGGGCCGGCGTCGAGGTCCTGGAGCAGTTCACCGTCTCCGACCTGGTCTTCTCCGACGGTCGGGTGGTCGGCATCCGGGGTCGCGAGGGCGACGGGCCGGAGCAGGAGTTCCGGTCCACGGTGGTGGTCGGCGCCGACGGCTTCCACTCGACGGTGGCCCGGAAGGTCGGCGCGGAGCTGTACAACGTGCGGCCCGCCGCCGGATTCACCTACTACTCCTACTACAGCGGCCTGGACTGGGGCCTGCACCACAAGACCGGCTTCCACGAGCAGTGGTTCGGCACCTGGCCGACCAACGGCGACGTCAACATGGTCGCCGTCATCTGCACCCGCCGGCAGCTCAAGGAGTTCCGTCAGGACCCCGAGGCGCGTTTCCTGGCCGTCTTCGACGACGTCGAGCCGGAGATGGGCGCGCAGCTACGCGAGCAGGGCCGGCGCGAGGAACCGCTGCGGCCGATGCGCTACCCGGACAACTACTACCGCCGTTCGCACGGCCCCGGCTGGGCGCTGGTGGGCGACGCCGGCTACCACAAGGACCCCATCACCGGGTGGGGCATGACCGACGCCTTCCTGCACGGCGAGCTGCTCGCCGACCGCATCCACGAGGCGCTCTCCGGCGAGCGGACCATGGACGACGCCCTCGCCGACTACGTCAAGGTGCGCGACGAGGAGAGCGCGCCGGTCTACGACTACACCACGGCGATGGCCGAGCTGACCCTCGACCCGTACCTGGAGGCGGTGCTGGGCGCGATCAGCACCAGCCGGGAGTGGACCACCAAGATGCTCGGCATGATCGCCGGCGGGGTCGAGGGGCACGAGCTGTTCGCCCCCGACAACCTGGACCGGATCTACGACGACGCCGGCGTCCCCCAGCACAAGCGGATCTACGAACCGTCCTGATCGGCGTGAGGCCGCGCCCGACAGCGCGGCACGACGGTGGAGGACGTCCCCGTCCTCCGCCGTTCGTTCGTGGCACTTGACCCCCCCGGAGGAGGCAGGCAGATGACGCGCGCGTCCAGCATGTTCGATCTCATCGGCCAACAGGACGACCAACGGCCGTACTACGACACCGGCGGTCGTGGCCGGTCCCACGCGTTCTACACCGGCGAGGAGCAGCACCAGCGGGAGCTGGAACGGATCTACCGCCGCCGCTGGCTGCCGGTGGACCACGTCTCCCGGTTCACCGAGAAGGGCTCCTACGCGACCCTGACCATCGGCACCGGCTCCATCCTGATCATCAACGGCGACAACGGCATCCAGGCGTACCACAACTACTGCCGCCACCGGGGGTACCGGCTGGTGGAGGAGGCCGCCGGCAAGCGGCAGAGCATCGTCTGCATCTACCACTGCTGGGTCTACGACCGCAACGGCAAGCTCAAGAGCTTCAACGGCACGTACTTCGACCACTTCTTCGACAAGGAGAAGAACGGCCTGCTGCCGGTGCGTACCGAGATCCGGTTCGGGGTCGTCTTCATCACCTTCTCCGACGACGCGCCCGACCTCGACGCCTCCCTCGGCGAGTTCGGCGAGTTCGCCCGGGTCTACGAGCTGGCCGACCTGAAGTGCGTGCAGGCCAAGGACTACCCGGTCGCCTCCAACTGGAAGCTGGTGGCGCACAACGTCAACGAGAGCCTGCACTTCCCGACGGCGCACAAGGACCTGCACCGGATCACCGACTTCGACGACGCGGGCACCTACGAGCTCAAGGGCGACATCGTCGGCGCGTGGCAGGTCATCCGGGACAAGTACAACTCGGTGTCGATGACCGGACGCAGCGACCGGGCACCCATGCCGCTGGTCCCGGACGCCGACCTCAAGAAGATCAACTGGATCACCATCCTGCCGAACCTGCTCTTCGGCTTCACCGCCGACTACGTGATGATGCAGTGGGTCTGGCCGGAGAGCCCGAGCACCTGCTACGTACGGCACTTCTGGCTGTTCCACCCCTCCGAGACGGCCCGCAGCGACTTCTCGCACGAGGCCGTCTTCGCGCTCTGGGACAAGGCCAACTACGAGGACTGGGAGATGTGCGAGCGGACCCACCGCGGCCTGTCCAACCCGTTCTGGTCGCCCGGCCAGCTCTCCCTGGACGAGGAGGTCGTCTCCCAGATCGACGCCTGGGTGGCGCGCGAGACGGCCGACCCCGTCGACACCGAGGGATGACGGCCGTGGTCACCTGCTTCCTCATCGGCGGCACCCGGGTCCTGGCCCGCTGCGCCGACCAGCTCGTCGCGGCCGGGGTACGGATCGAGGGCGTCTTCACCGACGAACCGGTCGCCACCGCCTGGGCGGACGCGCACGACGTCCCGGTGCTCGACCCGCACGCCGACCTCGCCGCCGCGCTCACCGCCACCGAGGTCGACTACCTGTTCAGCATCGTCAACTTCCGGATCCTGCCCGGCCCGGTGCTGGCGCTGCCGCGGGTCGCCGCGATCAACTTCCACGACGGTCCACTGCCCCGCTACTCCGGCAGCAACGTCGCCGCCTGGGCGCTCTACGAGGGGGCGGGCCGGCACGCCGCGACCTGGCACCGGATGACCGAGGCGGTCGACGCCGGCCCCGTGCTGCTGGAGCGGTGGTTCCCGGTCCGCACCCACTCCACCGCGCTGTCCCTGACCTACGAGACCGCCGAGGTGGGCATCGCGCTCTTCGCCGACCTCGTCCCGTACCTGCTGCGGCGCGCACTGCCCGAACCGGTCGACACCGCCGACCGTGAGCGCCGCTTCTACCACCAGCGCGACCGGATCGCCGGCGGCGGGCTCATCCACGCCGGCACCTCCGCCGTCGAGGCCGAACGCATCGCCAAGGCCCTCGACTACGGCACGTTCCCCAACCCGCTCGGGGTGCCGGCCCTGGTCACCGCCCAGGGCGCGGTGTTCACCCGGCAGATCCGGCGCATCCCCCGCGAGGACCCGCCGTCGGTGACCGTCACGACGGCCGTGACCGACTCCGCGATCACCCTGTCCACCCCCGACGGCGACCTGCTGCTGAGCGACTTCACGGCCACCGACGGCAGCGCGCTCAGCGGCCGGGCCGTGGCCCAACGGCTGGGCATCGCCCCGGGCCGGCCGCTGCCGGCCGCTCCCCCCGGGCGGCTGGCCGCGATCGCCGAGGCACAGGGACCACTGCGCCGGCACGAGTCCTGGTGGAAGGCCCGGCTGACCGACCTGCGGCCCGCGCCGCTGCCCGCCGAGGACTTCTCCGCCGCGTCCGCGCACTACGGCCGGTACGAGCTGGCGTACCTGCCCCGGTCGTGGGCCGAGACGGTCACCGTGATCCGCGCCTTCCTCGCCGTCCTCGCCGAACGGATGGAGGCGCCGAGCTTCGACTTCGCCTGGTCGGCCTCGTCCGCACCGGCACTGGCCGAGGCGACCCACGGGCTCGCCGTCGCCCGCGTCCCGGTCCGTTTCGACGCCGCCGCCGCCGACGAACTGGCCGCCCGCCTCGACGAGGCGACCGCCCGCCACGGGTACGCCACCGACCTGGAGGTACGCCTCGGCCTGGCGTACCGCCCGGTCGGCGCCGACGGGCCGACCTTCACCCGGATCGCCGTCCTCCAGCGGCACCCCGACGACGAGGCGGCCACCGAGCCGGACACCGAGATCGCCCTGCTCTGCCTGCACGACGGCCCGCCCACGGTCTTCGTCCGCGAAACCGCCATGTCCGCCGACGAGGCGCTGGAGTTCGCCGAGCGGGTCGAGGACCTCGCCCTCGGGGCCATGCTCCTCGGCACCGCCGCGCCGATGCCCGCCCCAGCCTCGGCACCGGCACCCGCCGACGCAGGCGCGTCGGCGACGACCGGGCCCGCCCCGACCGACGGGTCCGCGCCCGCCCCGGCCACCGATCCGCTCGCCGCCGGCCCCACCGATTCCGCCGGCCCGCCCGACGTCACGGCGCACCCGGAGCCCGCGCCGGAGCCCGCCGCCCCCGTACCCACCGTGCTGGACCTGTTCGCGGCGACCGTGGCCGCCCGACCGGACGCCGTCGCGGTCCGCAGCGGGGCCCGGCGGATCGACTACGCCACACTGGACGCCTGGGCCGACGCCATCGCCGCCCACCTGTACGACCAGGGGCTCGGCGCCGGGTCCGTCGTCGGCCTGCTGACCGAGCGCGGCCCCGACCTGGTCCCGGCCATGCTCGGCATCCTCCGGGTCGGGGCGGCGTTCCTACCGCTCGACCCGAACTACCCGGTGGAACGGCTGCGCCGCTACGCGCAGGTCGCCGAGTGCGACCTGATCCTCGCCGACGAGCACAGCCTCGCGTGCGGCGAGGCGGTCGGGCCGGTGCTGCCGATCCCCGGCCCGGACGGCTCCGCGCTGGCCGTGCCGCCCACCGTCACCGGCGCGGACCTCGCCTACGTGCTGTTCACCAGCGGGTCGACCGGGGAGCCGAAGGGGGTGGAGATCGGGCACGCCGCCCTGGCGAACTTCCTGACCGGCATCGGGGAACGGCTCGACGTCACCGGGACCGACACCGTGCTCGCGCACACCACCGTCGCCTTCGACATCTCCCTGCTGGAACTGCTGTTGCCGCTGACCGTCGGCGCGACCGTGACCCTGGCGTCCCGGGCGGTGGCCCGCGACCCGCACCGGCTCGCCGACCTGATCGGCGAGGTCACCGTCGCCCAGGCCACCCCGAGTATGTGGCGGCTGCTGCTGGAGACCGGCTGGACGCCGACGTCCCGGCTCACCGTCCTGTCCGGCGGCGAGGCCCTGGTGCCGGCGACCGCCCAGCAACTGCACGGCACCGCCCGCGCCCTGTGGAACCTCTACGGCCCCACCGAGGCGACGATCTGGGCGTCGGCCCACCGGGTCGAGTCGGTCGGCGCGTTCCTGCCGCTGGGCGAACCGCTGCCCAACCTCGCCCTGCACGTGCTCGACGCCGACCTGGCGCCCGCCGACACCGGCGAGCTGTACCTGTCCGGTGTCGGCCTGGCCCGCGGCTACGTCAACCGTCCGGACCGGACCGCCGAGGTGTTCCTCACCCACCCGGTCAGCGGTCAGCGGCTCTACCGCACCGGGGACACCGTCCGGCGGCACGCCGACGGCGCGATCGAGTGGCTGGGCCGGGCCGACTCGCAGGTCAAGGTCCGGGGCAACCGGATCGAACCGGCCGAGATCGAACGCGTCCTGGCGGAGTACCCCGGGGTCACCGCCGCCGCCGTCATCGCCGTCGCCTTCGAGGGCCGGGGCGAACCGCGGCTGACCGCGTACCTCGTCGGCGAGCGCACCCTGGTCAAGGCGGAGCTGGACACCTTCGTCGGCGGGCGGCTGCCCGAGTACATGGTGCCGGACGCCTACGTGCGGCTCGACGCGATGCCGTTGACCGACAACGGCAAGATCGCCCGCAACCGGCTGCCCCGGCCGGACCGGCACACGATCATCCGCACCGGCGTACCCTCCGTCGCGCCCGTCGCGCCCGTCGCGCCCGTCGCGCCCGTCGCGCCCGTCGCGCCCCCGGCGGCCACCGCAGCCACCCGCGAACCGACCGTCGTCCCGGAGCCGACCGCGCCGGAACGGACCGCCGCGCCGGAGCCGGCCGTCGTCCGGGAGCCCGCCGTCGTCCCGGAGCCGACCGTCGCGCCGGAGCAGCGCATCGCGCGGGTGTTCGCCGCCGTGCTCGGCCACGACGAGTTCCTGGTCACCGACAACTTCTTCGACCTCGGCGGGGACTCGGCCAACGTCACCCGCGCGGCGCTGGCGCTCACCGAGGAGTTCGGCGTCGCGGTGAGCCCACCGGCCATCTTCGCCACCGGCACCCCCGAACGGCTCGCCGAACTGCTCCAGCCCGCACCCGGCACGCCCGCACGCTCCCGGCCCGACACCACCGGGGCGACCCCCGAACAGGCCGTCGTCGCTGCCGCCGAGGCGGTCGTCGCGGCCACCACCGACACGGCCGCCGAGCGTACCGTCGACGCCGCGCCGGACCCGGCACACCCCGCCCCGGCCGGTACGACCGGCGGACCTCGGGCCACCACCGGTGACCCGGCCGCACCCGGCACCGTACGAAAGGACCCGTCCCACCGGCCCGCCCCGGCGAACGCGTCCGGGACCCCGGCCCCCGACACCGTCGAGGAGCCGCTCGCCGTCATCGGGTTGGCCTGCCGGTTCCCCGGCGCGGCCACCCCCGACGAGTTCTGGGCCAACCTCGCCGAGGGGGTGTCCAGCGTCGGCGACGCGCCGACCGGACACCGGGGCTGGGGCCACCTCTGGTCCGCCGCCGACGAGGTGCCGACCGGCTGGGTCGACCGGGTCGAGCACTTCGACGCCGCCCGGTTCCAGCTCACCGACCGGGAGGCCCGACGGCTGGACCCGTTGCAGCGGCTGCTGCTCAGCGTCACCGACGAAGCCCTGGAGAGCTGCGGCCACACCGCCGCCTCCCTCGGCACCGCCACGGGCGTCTTCATCGGCACCATCGCCAGCGACTTCCCCGAACTGGTGGCGGGCAGCATCGGGGCCGGCGACCCGCACGTGGCCACCGGCACGGCGGTGTCGATGGTCGCCAACCGGCTCTCCCACGCCTTCAACTGGTCGGGGCCGAGCTTCGCCGTCGACACGGCCTGCTCGTCCTCGCTGGTCGCCCTGCACCAGGCGGCCATGCACCTGCGCGCCGGGGAGGTGGACGCGGCCGTCGTCGGCGCGGCCAACCTGGTGCTGACCCCCACCAAGACCCGGTCCTTCCTGCGCAACGGCATGCTCTCCCCGACCGGGGTGTGCCGGACCTTCGACGACGACGCCGACGGGTACGTCCGCGGCGAGGGCTGCGGGGTCATCGTCCTCAAGCGGCTCGCCGACGCCGAACGCGACGGCGACCCGGTCCTCGCGGTGGTCCGCGGGTCCGCGGTGAACCACACCGGTGCCGCCGGCTTCCTGACCGCACCGAGCAGCACCGCCCAGCAGGCGGTGATCCGCAGCGCCCTGCGGCGGTCCGGCATCGAGGCGGACGGGGTCGGCTACATCGAGGCGCACGGCACGGGCACGCAGCTCGGTGACCTGATCGAGCTGGAGGCGTTGCAGGCCGCCCTGGGCGCGGCGCGGCGCGGCACGGTGGCGGTCGGCTCGGTGAAGACGAACATCGGCCACCTCGAACCGGCGGCCGGGATCGCCGGCCTGATCAAGACGATCCTCGCGCTGCAGGCGGACCGGATTCCGCCCTCGGCCCACCTCACCTTCCCGAACCGGGCGTTCCGCTTCGAGAACTCGCCGCTGTTCGTCCCGGACCGGCTCGTCCCGTGGGCCGGGCCCCGGGTCGCCGGGGTCAGCAGCTTCGGCTTCGGCGGGGTCAACGCGCACGCCGTCCTCGCGGCGGCCCCGTCGCCGACCCGGGTGCCCGCCCGGACCGGCACCGGCCTGCTCACCCTCTCGGCGGGCTCCGAGGAGGGGCTGCGCACCCTCGCCGACCGGCTCGTGCACCTGCTGAGGTCGCCGTACTGCCCGCCGCTGGCCTGGATCTGCGTGGCCAGCCGGCAGCGGCCGGCGGCGACGTACCGGCTCGCCTGCGTGGTGGACACCGTCGAACAGCTCGACGACAAGCTGATGCTGTTCCTCGCCCGTGCCGAGGGCACCCGGAACCTCTACACCGGGATCGTCCCCACCCCGTCGGGGCGGACCCTGCCCCCGTTGGGCGACGCGCCCGGACGCGACGCCCTCGACACGGCGGCCCGCCGCTTCGTGGCCGGCGACGGCCTGGTGGCCGAGGAACGCGCCCCGGTGCGCTTCCCCACCGCCCCGCACGAGGAGAAGCACCTGTGGCTGACGCCCGCGTCGACGGCGGGGCGGCTCCCGGCGGCCGGTGTGCCGGCGACCACCCCACCCGGGTCGTGGACCGAGCACCCGGAGGCCCGGGAACACGTGGTGCTGGGCGACCCGACACTGCCCGGCGCCGGCTACCCCGGCAAGGTCGCCGAGCTGCTCGGCCGGGACGCCTTCACCCTGCGGGACCTCACCTTCCGGGCCACCGTACGGCCGCCGGCGACGCTCACCGCGGAGCGGCACGGCAGCCGGGTCACCTTCCGCGACGGCACCACCGCCGTGGTCTGCGACCTGGAGGTGGCCGACCCCGAACCGGCCGATCCGACGCTCACCCCACCGGCCGCCACCGTCGGGCTCACCCCGGTCGACCTCGACGGCATGTACCGCGACTTCGACCGCAACGGCCTGCGGTACGGCCCGAGCTTCCGCTGCGTACGCCAACTGTCCACGGCGGACGGTGTGGCGACCGGCACCCTGCGGGTCGATGCCGGACCCGACGCCGGCCCGGTGGACGCCCGGCTGCTCGACGGCGCCTTCCAGGTGGCCCTCGCCGCCTGCGGGGCGCAGGGCCTCTACGTGCCGTTCACCGTCTCCCGGCTGACCGTGTGGGGCCCGCTCACCGGTGAGGTACGCGTGCACGCCCGCCGGGACCGGGGCAGCGCGCCCGACGCCGGGCTGCTCACCGCCAGTCTGGTGGTGCTCGACGGCGACCGGCCGGTGCTCACCGCCCGGGGCGTCACCTGGCGTCGGATCTCCCCGGCCCCGCCGCCCACCCCGCCCACCGGGACGGGCGCGCACGACCGGGCCCGGTTCGACGGCACCACCCCGACCGGCGTCCCCGGGCACCGTGGCACCCCGCCCGGGTCCACCCCGGCCCACGGTGCCGACGGCAACGGTCGGGTCCCGGCCGCGTCCGGACCCGGCACCGCCGCCGCAGCCCCCCTGCCGGTCAACGGAACCGCCGTCTCCCGACCCGTCAACGGTGCCGGCGACCTCGGCCAGACGCTGGCCCGGTGGATCGCCGAAGGCCTGGAGACCGACGTCGAGACCCTCGAACTGGACCGCCCCTTGGAGGCCCAGGGGCTCGACTCGATGCTGGCCGTCTCGCTGGCCCAGGACATCCGCACCCGGCTCGGCGTGGACATCCCGGTCACCCTGCTGCTCGAGGTGGGGACGGTGGAGAACCTCGCCCGGGAACTGCGCGACTCGTACGGCGTCACCGCCGTACCCGGTGCCGCGTCGACGCCCGGCGCGGTGCCACCCGTTCCGGGCGGTGGTTCGCCGGCCGGGGTGCCGGTCGCACCGACGGCCGACGCGCCCCCGGTCGACCTGCCCGCGACGGCGGCTCCGGCTTACGCCCCGGCCGTCCCGGCTCCGATCGCTCCGGCTCCGGACCCGGCGGGTTCGGCTGCGGTGACACCGGTCGCGGTGGCGACCTCGACGGCTCCGGACCGGCACGACATCGCCATCGTCGGCATCGACGGCGTCTTCCCCAACGCCAGCAACCTCGACGAGCTGTGGGAGGTGCTCACCAGGGGCGAGGACTGCCTCCGCGAGGTCCCGAAGTCCCGCTGGGACATCGACGACTACTACTCCGACGCGGCCGAGCCCGGCACCGTCTACCTGCGCCGGGCGGGCTTCGTCGACGACCTGACCGACTTCGACGCGCCGTTCTTCCGGATCTCACCGGCCGAAGCCCAGTGGATCGACCCGCAGCAGCGCCACCTCATCCAGTCCGCCTGGCGCGCGTTGGAGGACGCCGGCCTGTCGGGCCGTACGGCCGGCCGGTCGACAGGCGTGTTCGTCGGCGCGAGCTACCAGCACTACCGGGACATGGTCGTCGGGGACGTGGTGCAGACCGCCGCCGGGCTGGGCAACCACAACGCCATCCTGGCGAACCGGGTGAGTTATTTCCTGGATCTGTCGGGGCCGAGCATGACGATCGACACGTTGTGTTCGTCGTCGTTGGTGGCGTTGCACACCGCCGTACGCAGCATCCGTAACGGCGAGTGCGACCAGGCGATCGTCGCCGGAGTCCACCTGGCCATGTCCCCGCAGTACTTCCAGCTCGGCTCCCGCCTGCGCTCGTTCTCCCCGACGGGTGCGTCGCGGGCGTTCGATGCGGGGGCGGATGGGTTCGTGCCGGGTGAGGGTGTGGTGACGGTGGTGGTGAAGCCGTTGGTGGATGCGGTGCGGGATGGGGATCGGGTGCGGGGGGTGATTCGGGGTTCGGCGGTGAATCACGGTGGTCGGACGAGTGGGTTGACGGTGCCGAGTAGTGCGGCGCAGCGGGAGGTGATCGTGGCGGCGTTGCGGGATGCGGGGGTTGGTGTGGAGGGGATGGGGATGGTGGAGGCGCATGGGACGGGGACGTCGTTGGGTGATCCGATCGAGGTGGAGGGTCTTACCCGGGCGTGGCGTGGGTTCACGTCGCGGACGCAGTTCTGTGCGATTGGTTCGTTGAAGTCGAATATTGGTCATTTGGAGCCGGCGGCGGGTCTTGCCGGGTTGGTGAAGGTGTTGTTGTCGTTGGAGCACGGGGTGGTGCCGGCGACGTTGCATGTGGTGCGGCCGAATGACCATATCCGGTTCGAGGACACGCCGTTCTTCGTGGCGGACAAGCCGGTGTCGTGGCCTCGGGTGGCGGGTGCGCCGCGTCGGGCGGCGGTGTCGGCGTTCGGGATGGGTGGGGTCAACGCCCACGTCATCGTCGAGGAAGCGCCGCTCCCGGCCGTCCGGGAGGTCGTGCCGCAGCAGTCGCACGTGGTCAAGGTGTCCGCGGCCAGTGAGGACGGCGTGCGTCGGCTCGCGGACGAGTATGCGCGCACATTCTCGGGTGTGGATTCGGCTGTGCTCGGTGACGTTGGTTTCACGGCGAATGTGGGTCGTGCGTCGCATCGGTTCCGGGTGGCGGTCCAGGGTTCTGACGGGTCGGAGTTGGCCGCCGGATTGAATGCGGTCGCGGGTGGGGATCGGCCGGTGGCCCGGTTGTCGAATCAGCCGCCGGTGTCGGTGTTCCTGTTCTCGGGCCAGGGTTCGCAGTACCCGGGGATGGCTGCGGGTTTGTACGCGACCGAGCCGGTGTTCCGGGCGGCGTTCGACGAGTGCGCCGAGCTGGTGGCGTCGGGTGGGGACGTGCCGTTGCGGGAGGTGGTGTTCGGAGCGCGCGGTGGCGAGCTGGTGCAGACCCGGTTCGCGCAGGTGGCGATCGTGTCGGTGCAGGTGGGGTTGGTGCGGTTGTTGGAGTCGTGGGGTGTTCGGCCGGGTCTGGTGGTGGGTCACAGCGTGGGGGAGTTGACCGCGGGGTGGGCGGCGGGGGTGCTGTCGTTGCCGGAGGTGTTGCGGTTGGCGGTGGTACGGGGTGGGCTGATGCAGGCGCAACCCGCGGACGGGGCGATGGCGGTGGTGTTCGCCGACGCGGGGTCGGTGGAGGCGGTGTTGCCGTCGTTTCCGGGGGTGGAGATCGCGGCGTTCAATGCTCCGCGCAGTGTGACGGTCTCCGGCCCGGCCGAGGCGGTGGAGGCGTTCGGTGCCGGGTCGGGGTTGCGGACGCAGCGGTTGACGGTCAGCCACGCGTTCCACTCGGCGGCGATGACCGGGGCGGTGGACCCGTTCGCCCAGGCGTTCGGGCAGGCGATGGCGTCACCGCCACGGATCGGTTTCGCCTCCACGGTGACGGGTGGTTGGCATGACGCCCGGTCGGTGGCCGACGGCCAGGTGTGGGGTTCGGGGATCCGCCGACCGGTGCGTTTCACCCAGGCGGTCGAAGCGGCCTGTGCAGCCGGCGGACGGGTCTTCTGGGATATCGGCGCGCATCCGGTGTTGACCGGTCTGGCGCGGGCGACCCTCACCGACACCGACCTGACCTGGCTGCCGACGCTGCGCCGCGACCACGACGACCAGACCCAGCTCCACACCGCCATCACGTCGTTCTACAACCAGGGCCACGGCGACCTCGACTGGGCCGGAATCCACCACGGGAAGGGACACCGCACCACCACCATCCCCACCTACCCCTTCGAGCGCCGGGAGCTGAGCGCACCCCGGTTCCCCGGTTCCGCCGCGCGGCGTCGACCGGAGCCGGAGGCTTCCGTACCCGCAGCGGGTGACGGGGCAGTCGGCCACCCGTTGTTCGACCGTCACTACGAGCACTGAGCGAGGGACCGTGACGTACCGGGTCGAAACCTACGAGAAGACCTTCGCCGCCCACGAGCCGTTCATCGCCCAGCACCGCTCCGGCGGTCTCGGCATCCTGCCCGCCGCCGTGCAACTGGAGATGGCCCTGCTGGGGGTCGCCCAACGTCGGGCGTTCCGCCCGCTCGAACTCGTCGACGTCGCCTTCGTCAGGCCGTTCACGGTCGCCGACGGCGAGCAGGTCACCGGCCGCCTCGACGTGACCCTGGGAGAGCGGGCCCGGTTCGAGCTGGGCGCGGTGACCCCCGGGGGCCGCCAGACGGTCTCCACCGGGTCGGGCGGACCGATCCCGTCGGGCACCCACCCGCCGGCCGCCTGGGCGGTGAGCTGCCCGGTACCCGTCCCGCCGGAACGCGTCTACGCCGGCTGGTCGGCCGCCGGCCTGATCTACGGGCCGGACTTCCGCACCGTACGCCGGCTCGCCGTCGGCACGGGCACCGCCGAGGCGACCCTGGAGACGGTGGCCCAGCCACTGCCGTGGTACTCCCACCCGCTGCTGATCGACGGCGTCTTCCAGGTGGTCAGCTGCGCCCTCCAGGACCTCACCGGTGGCGACCCGCCGGGGCCGATGCTGCCGATCGGGGTGGCCCGCCTCGCCCTGCACACCGAGCTGTCCCCGCTCAGCACCGGGGTGACCGTCCGGGTACGCCGTACCGCCGTGCGGGACGCCTGGTCCGTCGCGGACGCCATCCTGGTCGACGCCGCCGGCCGGGTCGTCGCCGAACTCACCGGGGTACGGATGCGCCGGTTGCCGGCCCCGCCCCCCGCACCGGCGACCGGGCGGCTGCTCACCCGGATCGACTGGGCCCCCGCCGCCGCCGCCGCCCCCGCCCCCGCGCAGCCGGCGGCCGGCACCTGGGTGGTCCTGCACCACGGCGAGCGGGACGGCCCGGGAGCGGCCACCGTGCGGGCCCTGCGCGCCGACGGGGCCCGGGTCGTCGAGGTGCTGCCCGAGCCACCGGCGTCGGGCCTCGGGGCCGACCAGCGGGTCGTCCCGGAGCCCGACGAGCCGGCGTTCCAGCAGCTCTGGGCGGAGCTGACGGACCCGGTCGCCGGGGTGGTGCACCTGTGGAACACCGGCCCGACCCGACCGGAAGCCACCGAACTGCGCCTGGGCCTCTACTCCTGCCTCGCCGCCCTGAAGACCCTCGGCCAGCGGCAGCGCTCCGGGCACTTCCTGGTCGGCACGGAACACGGCCAACCGGTGGCCGACGGCGACACCCCGGTGCCGGCCCGCGCCGCGCTGTGGGGCCTCGTCCGCACCGCCGCCGTCGAGTACCCGGGGCTGCGGCCCCGCCTCGTCGACCTCGACCCCGCCTCGGCCGCCGCCCTGCCGGCCGAGTTGGGCGACGGGGGGCCGGTGGAGACCGGCTACCGCGCCGGGGTACGGCACGTGCCGGTCCGCGTGCCCCTGGGCGCGTCCGACGGTGGCCGGCCGCCGGTCCGGCGGGGCGGCCGGTACCTGATCCTCGGCGGTCACGGCGGACTGGGCCTGGCGGTGGCCCGCCGCTTCGCCACCGACGGCGCCGGCCTGGTCGCCCTGGTCAGCCGCTCCGGCGGCGCCGGCACCGACGGGACCGTCCTGGCCGGCATCGAGTCGTACGGCTGCCGGGTGGTCTCGTTCGCCGCCGACGTCGGCGCGCCCGGCGCCCTGGCCGAGGTGGTACGGGAGATCCGCCACCGCTTCGGTGACCTGCACGGCGTGGTGCACGCCGCCGGCGCGCTGAAGGACGGCCTGCTGCGCGGCACCACCGCCGGGGACGTGGCCGAGGTGCTGCGCCCGAAGGTCGACGGCGCGCACGAGCTGGCCGCCGCCGTCGCCGGCACCACGCTGGACTTCGCCGTGCTGTTCGCCTCGGTCTCCGGCACCTTCGGCAACCTCGGCCAGGGCGGGTACGCCGCCGCCAACGCCTACCTCGACGCGTTCGCCCACGCCCGGGGCAACCCGTGGACCAGTGTGGACTGGGGGCTGTGGGGTGAGGTGGGCATGGGCACCGCCGTCGCCGAACAGCTCAGGCGTCGTGGCGTGCGGCCGCTGGGCACCGTCGAGGCGCTCGACGCGTTGATGACCGTCCTGCGCGACGACGTCCGGCAGGTCGTCATCGCCCACCCCGACGCCGCACCGGCCGGCGGGTCCGCCGGCACGGGGGAGACGCCGGGTGCCGGCACGCCTTCCGCCCGCCCGGCCCCCGCGTCGCCGGCCCCCGCCCACCCGGCACCGACCGCCGCCGGGCCGGGTGCGTCCCCGGGCGGTTCGTCCGGCAGCGCCGACACCGACGACGGGCGCACCGAGGACGGGCTCGCCGACTTCCTCGCGGAGCGGCTGGGCCTCGGCGACCTCGACCGGACCGCCCCGCTGACCGACTACGGCATCAACTCGATCCTGAGCGTCGAGCTGGCCGAGGAGCTGTCCCGGCGGTGGGCGGTCGCCCTCCCGGCCACCCTCTTCCTGGAGTACGGCGACTTCGCCGAGCTGGCCGGGGCGCTCGCCACCCGGTACGGCGCCCGGCCACCCGCCCCGCAGCCGGCACCGGCCACCGCGGCGTCCCCGCCGGCCCCCGCCGGGCCCTCCCCGACCGATGCCGCCTCCCCGGCCGATGCCGCCGCGCCGGTCGAACCGGTGTCCCCGCCGACGCCGCAGGCCACGCCGGCAACGGTGTCGGCACCGCTGTCCGTGCCGGGCGGCCCGGTCTCCGGGACCGTGCCGGGCCCCGCTGCAGCACCGGCTCCCGCCACCGGGCCGGCGCAACGGCGGGCCGGCGACATCGCTGTGGTGGCCGTCTCCGGCGACCTGCCCGGCGGACGCGACCTGGCCGACCTGTGGCCGATGCTGCGCGCCGGCACCGACGCCTTCACCGAGATCCCGGCGGAACGCTGGAACATCGACGACCACTACCAGCAGCGCGGCCCCGACATGACGGGCACCTACTGCCGCAGCGGCGCGTTCGTCGCCGGGATCGACCGCTTCGACCCGAAGTTCTTCGGCATCGCCGTGCGGGAGGCCGAGGAGATGGACCCGCAGCAGAAGCTGCTGCTGGAGCACGCCTGGTCGGTGGTGGACGACAGCGGGCTCGCCGGCCGGCGGGACATCGGCGTGTTCGTGGGGGCCACCTACACCCATCACCGCGACGCGCAGGGGCTGGCGGCCGTCGGCCCGCACACCGCGCTGGGCTCGATGAACGCCGTCCTGGCCAACCGGATCTCCTACGCGCTGGACCTCACCGGCCCCTCGCAGACCGTCGACACGCTCTGCTCGTCGTCCCTGGTCGCCCTCCAGCAGGCGGTGGTCAGCCTGCGTACCGGGCAGTGCGGCGCGGCCATCGTCGCCGCCTGCCACGTCGGGCTGACGCCCTGGTACTACCGCAGCCTCAGCCAGCTCGGCGCACTGTCGCCGACCCGGCCCCGGCCGTTCGACGACCGGGCCGACGGGTTCGTGCCCGGTGAGGGCGCGGTGGCCGTCATGCTGAAACGACTCGACGACGCCGAACGCGACGGTGACCGCGTCCACGCAGTGATCCGGGGCGCGGCGGTCAACCACGGCGGACGGGGCAGCGCCCTGCCCGTACCGCGCAGCGAGTCGCAGGTCGCGGTGATCCGGGCCGCGCTGGCCGACGCCGCGCTCACCCCGGCCGACATCTCCCTGGTCGAGACGCACGGCACGGCCACCCGGCTCGGTGACCCGATCGAGATCGCCGCCCTGGCCGAGGTCTTCGACGGCGACCGGCCCGAACCATGCCAGCTCGGCTCGGTCAAGGCGAACATCGGCCACCTGGAACCGGCGAGCGGCCTGGCCGGCCTCGCCAAGGTGCTGCTCTGCCTCGAACACCGTGAGATCCCGCCGCTGGCCGGGTTCGCGACGCTCGGCGCGCACATCACCCTGCCCCCGGGCCGGCTGGCCATCCCGACCGCACCGCAGCCGTGGCGGGCCACCGGGCCGCGCCGGGCCGGCATCAGCGCCTTCGGCATGGGCGGAACGAACGCCCACGTCGTCGTCGAGGAGTACACCCCCGCCCCGACCGCCCGCCCCGCCGACGGGCCGGCGCGCGAACACCTGCTGGTGCTGTCGGCGCACACTCCCGAGCTGCTGACCCGGCGGGTCGCCGACGTACGGCGGATGATCGAGGCGGACGACACGGTCGACGTCGGGGCACTGTGCTTCTCGGCCTCGGTGGGTCGGGTCCACCTGCCGTACCGGGTCGCCGTGCTCGGGGCGACCGGGGCGGCCCTCGGCGCGGGCCTGCGCCGGGCGCTGCGCCTCGGGCCCGAGCTGCCGGGCACGGTGCTGCGCGGCGACACGGTGCTCGCCGGTGACCCGGTGCCGGTCGGGCCGGACCTCGCCGAACGGTTGGCGCGCCACCTGCCGTGGCCCGCCGAGCGGATCGCCGCCGAGCTGCGAACCCCCGACGGCGGGCTGCTCACCGCGCTGGCCGGCTGGTACGTCGCCGGCCGGGACGTCGACTGGCGACCGTTGTACGACGGTGCCCGCCCGCGCCGGCTCGCCCTGCCGCCCTACCCGTTCCGGGACCGCGCCGACCGGGCGTCCGCCCGGCCGGTCCCCGGTCCGTCGACACCGCTCCCGGCGGTCGCCCCGGACCCGGCCGCCGGGCACCGGGAACCCGGGCTCGACCGGCTGCTGGACGCCCACCGGGTCTTCGGCCGGCAGACGGTGCCGGCGGCGGTCCTCGTCACCAGGGGGTTCGCCACCGCCGCCGTCCTGGAACGGCTCGCCTTCACCGCCCGGGGCACCGGGCACCACCGGCTCACCGTGGACACGACCGCCGGCAACACGGTGACGTTCCGCTACGGCGGCCAGGTCATCGGCCATCTCACCACCGGCGCGGTCCGGCCGCAGGGACCGCCCCCCGCACCGCTGCCGGTGGACCGGGAGTACGCCGCCCACCCCCGCACACTCGACCCGGCCGGCCTGTACGCGTGGTTCGCGGCGAAGCGGGTCGACTTCGGCGCGGCGCTGCGGGTCGTCGGCCACATCGCGTACGGCCCGACCGGGGTGCTCGTCCGGGTCGACCACGCCGACGCGGACCCGGCGGTGCGCGCGGTGGCCGCGCTCGACGCGGCGCTGCAGAGCATGGCGGTCCTGACCCTGGCCGATCCGGCCGCCTCCGCGCTGACCTACCTGCCGGTGTCGATCGGCCGGGCGGTGCGCTGGGCGGACCCGGTCGACACCCGGTACGTGCGGCTGCGGCTCACCGGTCAGGATCCCGACGGCAGCCGTCGGGCCGACGTCGTGCTGCTGGACACCGCCGGCCGGGTCCTGGTCTCCCTCACCGACGTGGTCTACCGGCCGGTCGCCGCCCCGACCGGCAACCCCGACCAGCCGGCGGACGCTTCCCCGACGGTGGGTCCGGCGGCCACGGCCGGGCGGCAGCCGGTGACCGCCTTCGCCGTCGAGGAAACCGTCGTCGAGGTGGTCCGCACGGTGCTGCGGGACCCGGACGTCACCGCGACCGGTTCGCTCGCCGCGACCGGCATCGACTCGATGCTCGCCACCATGGTCGCCGCCGACCTTCAGGAACGCCTCGGGGTGACGCTGAGCCCGGTGGAGGTGTTGCAGGCGCCCGACTGCCGCGCGCTGGCCGCCGTGGTGGCGTCCGTGCTGCCCGAGCAGACCCCGCCGACGACGGGTACCCCGGCCGTTTCCGCGCCAGGGGACGCCCCGGCCGTTTCCGGGCCCGGGGACGCCCCGGCGGCGGCCGGGGCCACCGCCGACGACATCCGTGCCAGCACCGACCAGCCCGCCCCGACTGCCTCCGCCGCCCGGGACCAGCCGCCCGCCAGATCGGACGGCGGCGACCGGGGTGACCTGGCCGTCATCGGGATCGCCTGCGCGCTGCCCGGTGCCACCGACCCGGAGGGCTTCTGGTCCCTGCTGGCGCGTGGGGGCAGCGGCATCGGTCCCGCGCCCGCGTTCCGCTGGGCGGGAGGTGGCGACGGGGCCGCGATCGGCGGCTTCCTGGGTCCGATCGACGAGTTCGACGCCCGCTTCTTCGACTTCTTCGCCAAGCAGGCCGAGGTGCTCGACCCGCAGGTCCGCTGGCTGCTGCGCACCGCGTGGGAGGCACTGGAGTCCGCCGGGATCGCCCCGCTGTCCACGCCCGCCTCGACAGGCGTGTTCGTCGGTGCCAGCTACCAGCACTACAAGGACTACAACCTCGCCCCGGAGCTGGACGCACCGAGCGGGCTGGGCAACCACAACGCGTTCCTGGCGAACCGGGTGAGTTATTTCCTGGATCTGTCGGGGCCGAGCATGACGATCGACACGTTGTGTTCGTCGTCGTTGGTGGCTCTGCACACCGCCGTACGCAGCATCCGCAGCGGCGAGTGCGACCAGGCCATCGTCGCCGGGGTGCGGCTGGCCATGTCCCCCCTGCACTACACCGCGATGCGGAACCTGCGGGCCCTCTCCCCGACGGGTGCGTCGCGGGCGTTCGATGCGGGGGCGGATGGGTTCGTGCCGGGTGAGGGTGTGGTGACGGTGGTGGTGAAGCCGTTGGTGGATGCGGTGCGGGATGGGGATCGGGTGCGGGGGGTGATTCGGGGTTCGGCGGTGAATCACGGTGGTCGGACGAGTGGGTTGACGGTGCCGAGTAGTGCCGCCCAGCGGGAGGTGATCGTGGCGGCGTTGCGGGATGCGGGGGTGGGTCCGGATCGGATCGGGATGGTGGAGGCGCACGGGACGGGAACCTCGTTGGGTGATCCGATCGAGGTGGAGGGTCTCACCCGGGCGTGGCGGGGGTTTACGTCGCGGACGCAGTTCTGTGCGATTGGTTCGTTGAAGTCGAATATTGGTCATTTGGAGCCGGCGGCGGGTCTTGCCGGGTTGGTGAAGGTGTTGTTGTCGTTGGAGCACGGGGTGGTGCCGGCGACGTTGCATGTGGTGCGGCCGAATGACCATATCCGGTTCGAGGACACGCCGTTCTTCGTGGCGGACAAGCCGGTGTCGTGGCCTCGGGTCGCGGGTGCGCCGCGTCGGGCGGCGGTGTCGGCGTTCGGGATGGGTGGGGTCAACGCCCACGTCATCGTCGAGGAAGCGCCACTCCCGGCCGTCCGGGAGGTCGTGCCGCAGCAGTCGCATGTGGTGAAGGTGTCCGCGGCCACCGAGGACGCGGTACGCCGCCTCGCCGCCGCCTACGCCGACTCCTTCGCGGCCGCCCCCGACGACCGGGCCACCGCCGACCTCTGTCACACCGCCAACGTGGGCCGTTCCTCGCTCGACTACCAGACCGCGGTGAGCGGCCCCACCGGGCAGGTGATCGCCGAGCAGCTCCGGGCGGTCGCCGACGGCCGGATCCCGGTCGCCCGCGTCGACTGCCACCGGCCCGCCGACCCGCTCCCCGCCGACCCGGCGCAGCGGCACGCGGTGGTGGTGGACCAGGTCCGGCAGGGCCGGGCTGACATCGACTGGGCCGCCCTGTCCGTGCCGGGCTCACGGAGCGTCGCGCTCCCCACCTACCCGTTCGACCGGGGCCGCTACTGGCACACCCGCCCCGCCGCGACGGTGACCGGGCCCGCCCCGGTCACCACCGTGGACCTGCCCCCGGAGCACACCCCACCGGTGGACCCCGGGCCCGCCGACGGCGGCCACCCCGGCGACCCGGCATCGACGCCGGCACCGGAGGCCCTGGTCACCCGGTGGCGACCCGCCGACCCACCGCCCGGCGCATCGGCCTACGGGGCCACCGTGCGGGTGGTCGTGGCGGACCCGGACCTCGGCGGTGCGGTCTCCGCCGCGCTCGCCGCCAAGGGCGCCGACCTGGCCCCCGACGGGGTGACCCCCCGCGCCCTGGTGGTGGTCGACGCCGTCCCCGGGTCCGCCGACACCGCACCGGACCTGCGCGGCTTCTGGGAGCAGCTCCGCTCCTACGCCGCCACCGTCCCGCCCCAGAGCAGGATGGTCTGGGTCGCACACCGGTCGGCCACCGTCGACGAGGCGGACCGGACGCTGCTCGACCCCGAGGCCGCCGCGCGGGCGTTCGCGGTCCGCGCCGCCGCCGCCGAGAACCGGTTCACCGTCGCCGTGCTCGACCTCGACCCGGCCGATCCGGTCGAGATCCGCGCCCGGCAGGTCGCCGCCGAGTTCGCCGCGCTGCGCACCGGCCCCGACACCGTGGTGGCCTACCGCCGTGGCAGCCGGTACGTTCCGACCCCGTCCCCGGCCCGGCCGGGACCCCCCGCCGACCTGGCCGGGGACGGGTACCACCTGGTCACCGGCGGCCTCGGCGCGGTCGGCCGGCGACTGGTCACGCACCTGGTGACGCGCGGCGCCCGACGCATCGGCATCCTCGGCCGGTCGCCTGTCGACGGGGCCGCCGAGGACTTCCTGCGCGGGCTGCGCCCGGAAGCCGAGGTGGACTACCAGCGGTGCGACGTCGCCGACCCGGTCGCGCTGACCGCCGCCGCCGCGTCCTTCACCTACCGGTGGGGCCGACTGCGCGGGATCGTGCACTGCTCCGGCGGGGTCAACCAGTTCGGGTCGCTGCGTCGTCGGCAGTGGTCGGAGGCGGCCCGGGTGACCGCCCCCAAGGTCGCCGGCTCCCGCAACGTGATCCGGCTCGCCCGCACCGAGGGCGCCGACCACGTCGCCCTGGTCTCCTCGATCGCCGGTGCCCTGCCCGACGCCGGCCGGGGTCTGGTGGACTACGCCCTGGCCAACGCGTACCAGTTGGCCCTGGCCGAGCAGGCCGGCGACGACGGCCCGACGGTGACCGCGCACGCCTGGCCGAACTGGTCCGGCATCGGCATGGCGGCGGACGAGTCGTTCTCCGCCGGGCACTCGATCACCCTCGACCAGGCGCTGGCCGGCTTCGACGCGCACCTGCTCACCGGGGGTGCCGTGGTGTTCCCCGGCAGCGCCGTACCGCAGCCGACCACCGTCTCCGCGCCGCCGCCGGCCGCCCACCGGGCCGCGTCGACGGCGGACCCCGAGCCCGCCCCGGCCGACCCCGTCCCGGCTGATTCCGCCGGTGGTGACGCCGCACCGGCCGGGCCGCCGTCAGACGGCGACCCGGGGGTCGCGTACCGGCTGGTGCGGGACGCCTTCGTCGACGTGCTCGGTGAGGACCCGGGTGACTGCCCCCTGCCCGACCTGGGGCTGGACTCGTTGGTCATCGCCGACCTGACCAGCGCCATCGAGCGGCTCAGCGGGACGACCGTCGACCCCTCGCTGGTGATGCGGTCCCGCACCATGGCCGACCTCGCGGCCCGGCTCACCGACCGGGCCGTACCACCCGCCCCGGCGGCCGGGACCGACCCGGTGATCAGGGCGGCCGGCGCGGTGTCGTCCGCGCCCGACCCGGACGGCCCGGTGCCCACGGCGAGCCTCAGTGCCCTGCTGCGGCCACTGCTCGCCACCGGCCAGCAGCCGCGCCACTGACCTGCCCACCGAGTGTGACGGAAGGAGCGACGCGAACATGACGGACAGTCGAATCGCGGTGATCGGCATGGCCGTACGGCTTCCCGGTGCCGAGGACGTGGCGGACCTGCGCTGGCTGCTGACCCACGACTCGGTCGAGGTGGACGAGGTCCCGCCCAGCCGGTGGGCCCGCGACCACTACCTCGGTGACGGCGACCACCAGGGCACCCACCACCGGGGCGCCTTCCTCCAGGACCCGTTCTCCTTCGACCACGAGGCGTTCGGCCTGACCGCCGGTGACGCCGTCCTGCTCGACCCGCAACAGCGGGTGATGCTGGAGGTCGGCGCGCGGGCGCTGGAGGACGCCGGCTACCGCTCCGTGCGCCGCCGTCTCGACGCGGGCGTCTTCGTCGGTGCCCGGATGAACTCCTACGGCTTCGACCACGGCCGGGGACTGACCCCGACCGGCCCGGACGGCACCGGCCGGCCGGTGCCGGCGGCACTGTGGGGCCGGTCGCAGAACTTCGTCGCGGCCTGGCTCTCCGACCGCCTCGACCTCACCGGCCCCAGCCTGGTGGTCGACACCGCCTGCTCGTCCTCGCTGACGGCGGTCTGGTTGGCCTGCCAGAGCCTCGCCGCCGGCAGCTGCGAGATCGCCCTGGTCGGCGGCGTGGACCTGCTGCTCGACCCGCTGACCTTCGTGCTGCTGTCCCGCACCGGCGCGCTCTCCCCGGACGGGCTGTGCCAGACCTTCGACGAGAAGGCCAACGGGTACGTCCCCGGCGAGGGGGCCGTCGCCCTGGTGCTCAAGCCGATGGCCGCGGCGGTGGCCGACGGTGACCTGATCCTCGGCGCGATCGCCGGCACCGGCGTCAACAACGACGGCCGGACCATGGGGGTGACCACCCCCAACCTGGAGGCCCAGATCGCGCTGCTCGACCGGGTGTACGGGCGGATCGACCCCACCACCGTGCAGTACGTCGAGACCCACGGCACCGGCACCGCCATCGGCGACCCGATCGAGGTGCGGGCGCTCACCGACGTGTTCGGCCGGCACGGCGTCGCCCCCGGCAGCGTCGCGCTCGGCTCGCTGAAACGGCGGATCGGGCACCTGCACTCGGCGTCCGGCCTGGCCGGCCTGGCCAAGATCGTTCTCTGCCTGCGGGACGGGGTCGTCCCCGGGGTGCCGGTGCCGACGGTCAACCCGCGGCTCCGGTTGGACACCGGCCCCCTGTACCTGCCGCCGCGTCCCCGACCCTGGCCGGCGGCCCCGGTCCGCCGGGCCGGCGTGAGCGGCTTCGGCTTCGGCGGCACCAACGCGCACGTGGTGGCCGAGGCGGCGAGCGGCCCCGCGCCGACCACCACCGGGGCCGGGCGGCCCGCGGAGGTGCTCGCCCTCTCCGCCGACAGCCCCGACGTGCTGCGCGAGCTGGCCGCGCAGTGGGTGGAGTTCCTCCCCTCGGTGGCCGACGAGATCGCCGACGTGCTCGCCACCGCCCGGCTCGGCCGCCCGGCCCGCGCCGTACGCTGCGCGGTCACCGGACCGGACGCCGACGGCCTTGCCGCCGCGCTGCGCGCCCGGCTGCTGCGCGCCGACGTCCCGCTGGGGGAGCCCACCGGACGACCGCCCGTGGTCGCCGTCCGCCCGGTGGCCGGGTCCGCCCCGCCGCGGTGGCTGCTCGCGCTCCACCACGACCTGCCGGCGGTACGGGAGATCGTCGGCCGGTTCGAGACCGCCGTCGGCAGCCCGGTGACGACGTTCTCCGGCCCGCTGCTGCGGATCTGCGCGGGGGTCGTGCTGGCCGTGGCGCTGCGCGGCAGCGGGGTACCCGAGCAGGCGGTCGACCTGCCGCCCGGCTGGGCGTCGATCGCCGACTTCGTGCACGGACGTACCTCCCTGGAGCAGGCGCTCAGCACGGTGCTGGCCGCCGGAGCCGCGACCACGGACACTCCCGACCCGGACGACGTCGACGCCCGACTGGACCTCTGCGTGCGCCTCGCCGCCGCCACCGACGGGCGGCAGGCCGCCGCGGTTCTCGCCGCCGTCACGGCGGAACTCTACGAGGCCGGGGCGGACATCGACTGGGCCACGTTCCAGGGGCCGGTGGCCTGGCACAAGCGCCTCCTGCCGGTCGGTCAGGCCCGGGGCCCCGCGCTGGACCTGCGGGAGCCGCTGCGCTCCGCCGAGCCCGGCGGCCCGCTGACCCTCGACGACGCCGGCCCGGCCGGGTACGCCTTCTCCCGCGTCTTCGGGCCGGGCGAGGTGCCGATCGCCCAGCACTCGGTGTACCGCCGGATCATGCTCCCCGGCGTCGCCTGGTTCGACTTCCTGCGCCAGGGCGCCGAGCTGCGCGGCGAGCCGTTCCACGGGGTACGTGACGTGCTCTTCCACCGCCCGCTCATCCCGACCGGGGCGCACCGGGTGGTGTGCCGGGTCGACGCCGAGGGGCGGTTCACCGTCGCCGACGCCGACGGCACCCCCTTCGTCACCGGCTGGTACGCCCCGCAGCCCGATCCGGTGCCCGCGCCGCAGCCGCTCGCGGCGCTGCTCGACACCTGCTCCCGGGTGCACGCCGGGTCCACCGTGTACCGCTGGCTGCGCCGCATCGGCTACCAGCACGGCCGGTACTACCGCAACATCTCCTGGGTCGCCAGCCTGCCCGGCGGCGGCACTCTCGCCCGGATCGAGGGGGGCCGGCAACGTGCCCTGAACCCCCCTGACGTCCAGCTCTTCCCGGGGTTGCTGGACAGCGTCACCATCGCGGCGATCGACCCGGACAACCCGGTGTTCGGCACCGACCACGCCACCGCGTTCATTCCGCTCTCCGTCGACCGGGTGAGCGTGCACGGTGCCCTGGCCGACGCCGCCTACGTGCGCACCGAGGTGTCCTTCTGGAACGAGGAGGCGTGCCGGGTCACCCAGGTCGTCCTCGACGCCTCGGGCGTACCGCTGCTGACCTTCGGGGACATCTCCTCCAAGCGGGTGCCCGTCCTCGCGTTCAGCGAGCCGCCGGCCGACACCGCGCACCGACCGGCACCCGTGCCGGCGGTCGCGCCGGCCTCCGCCGCCGTTGCCGTCCCGGTGGACCCCGCCGTGGGCGCGGCTCCGGTGGGTGGGGAAGCGTCCGCATCCGCAGCGGCGCACCGGCCCGCAGCGGAGCCGGCCGGGGCTGCTCCGGAGGTGCCGCCGGCCGCCGACCGGTCCGCGTCGCTGCCGGCCGCCGACCCCGTCGCGGCGACGCCGTTCGCCCGGGCGCTCGCCTGGTTCCTGGCCCTGTCCGGTACGGATGCCGAGCACGTCGACGCCGAGTTCCTCTCCGCCGGCTTCGACTCCGTCGGCCTGGTCGGGCTCAGCGAACGCCTGTCCCGGGAGCACGGGCTGTCGCTGTACCCGACCGTCTTCTTCGAGTACCCGACCCCCCGCAGCTTCGCCCAGCACCTCGTCGACGAGGCACCCGAGTTCGTCGCCGCGCTGGCCGCGCCGCCGCACCCGGGCCCGCCCGCCGCCGCCCCACCGTCGGCCGGCGCCGTCCCCGTCTCGTCGCCGGCTGCCCCCGTCTCGCCGCCCGCCGACCAGGGGGCGACGCCGGCCGGCACCGTCGCCACGCCGCCGGAGGGGTCCGTGCCCACCCCGCTGCCGGCCGGCAGCGTTCCTCCTCCACCCCCGGCCGGTGACGTGCCTGCCGTGCCGTCGGTTTCCGGCGCGCCGACGGCCGCCGGGGTCGGCGGGACGGACCCGGGGCGTGACATCGCCGTCGTGGGTGCCGCGATCCGGGTGCCCACCGCCGGCGACCTCGACGCGTTCTGGACGCTGCTCACCGACGGGCGCGACACCGTCGGCACCCTGCCCGAGGGCCGGTGGCAGCCGCTGGAGGGACCGGTGCCGCAGGCGTCCTTCCTGGAGCGGGTCGACGAGTTCGACCCCGTGCCGTTCCGGATCTCCGCCCGGGAGGCACCGCTGATCGACCCCCAGGCCCGCATCGTCTACGAGACCATCTGGCAGGCCCTGGAGGACACCGGCCGGACGGGGCAGGGGAGCCCGGACAACCGGATCGGCCTGTGGATCGCCTACAGCCACGACCACTATCACGAGGAGCGGTCCCGACACGGGGTGGCCGACGGGCGTGGGCTGGGCCTGGAGGCGATGATCCCGAACCGGCTGTCGTACCTGATGGACTGGCACGGCCCGAGCGTCGTGGTGAACACGCTCTGCTCGTCGTCGCTGGTGGCGTTGCACACCGCCGTACAGCACCTGCGGGCCGGCGACATCGACACCGCCGTCATCGGTGGCGTGCACGCCGCGATCAGCCCCGAGTACTTCGACTCCATGCGGGACCTGCGGGCCCTGTCGCCCAGCTTCCGCTGCCGGGCCTTCGACGTCGAGGCCGACGGGTTCGTGCCCGGTGAGGGGGCGGTGGCGGTCGTGCTCCGCCGCCGCGCCGACGCCGAACGGGACGCCGACCGCATCAGGGGTCTGATCAAGGGGGTGGCGGTGAACCACGGTGGCAGGACCACCCGGTACTCCGCTCCGAGCCCCGTCGGCCAGCGGGAGGTGATTGTGGCGGCGTTGCGGGATGCGGGTGTTGGTGTGGAGGGGATGGGGATGGTGGAGGCGCATGGGACGGGGACGTCGTTGGGTGATCCGATCGAGGTGGAGGGTTTGACGCGGGCGTGGCGGGGGTTTACGTCGCGGACGCAGTTCTGTGCGATTGGTTCGTTGAAGTCGAATATTGGTCATTTGGAGCCGGCGGCGGGTCTTGCCGGGTTGGTGAAGGTGTTGTTGTCGTTGGAGCACGGGGTGGTGCCGGCGACGTTGCATGTGGTGCGGCCGAATGACCATATCCGGTTCGAGGACACGCCGTTCTTCGTGGCGGACAAGCCGGTGTCGTGGCCTCGGGTCGCGGGTGCGCCGCGTCGGGCGGCGGTGTCGGCGTTCGGGATGGGTGGGGTCAACGCCCACGTCATCGTCGAGGAGGCTCCGGTTCCGGCTGCGCGGGAACGGTTGCCGCAGGGGTCGTTCGTGGTGAAGGTGTCGGCGGCCAGTGAGGAGGGTGTGCGGCGGTTGGCGGGTGCGTATGCGGGGGTGTTGGCGTCGGCCGATGGTCCGGGTGTGGGTGATGTGGGTTTCACGGCGAATGTGGGTCGTGCGTCGCATCGGTTCCGAGTGGCGGTCCAGGGTGCTGACGGGTCGGAGTTGGCCGCTGGATTGAATGCGGTCGCGGGTGGGGACCGGCCGGTGGCCCGGTTGTCGAATCAGCCGCCGTCGTCGGTGTTCATGTTCTCCGGCCAGGGTTCGCAGTATGCGGGGATGGGTGCGGGGTTGTGTGCGGCGGAGCCGGTGTTTCGGGATGCCGTCGATGAGTGTGTCGAGTTGGTGGGTTCGGGTGTGCCGTTGCGGGAGGTGGTGTGGGGGGACCGGGGTGGTGAGTTGGTGCAGACGCGGTTTGCACAGGTGGGGATCGTGGCGGTGCAGGTGGGGTTGGTGCGGTTGTTGGAGTCGTGGGGTGTTCGGCCGAGGTTGGTGGTGGGTCACAGCGTGGGGGAGTTGACCGCGGGGTGGGCGGCGGGGGTCTTCGGGTTGGGGGAGTTGTTGCGGTTGGCGGTGGTGCGGGGTGGGTTGATGCAGGGGCAGGCGTCGGGTGGGGCGATGGCGGTGGTGTTCGCCGATGCCGGGTCGGTGGAGGCGGTGTTGCCGTCGTTTCCGGGGGTGGAGATCGCGGCGTTCAATGCTCCGCGCAGTGTGACGGTCTCCGGCCCGGCCGAGGCGGTGGAGGCGTTCGGTGTCGGGTCGGGGTTGCGGACGCAGCGGTTGACGGTGAGTCATGCGTTCCATTCGGCGGCGATGGCCGGGGCGGTGGGGCCTTTTGCCGAGGAGTTCGGGCGGGCGGTGGTGTCGCCGCCGCGGATCGGGTTCGCCTCGACGGTGACGGGTGGTTGGCATGACGCCCGGTCGGTGGCGGATGGCCGGTTGTGGGGTTCGGGGATCCGCGAACCGGTGCGTTTCACCCAGGCGGTCGAAGCGGCCCATGCGGCCGGCGGACGGGTCTTCTGGGATATCGGCGCGCATCCGGTCCTGACGGGGTTGGCCCGGTCGACGCTCACCGACACCGGTCTGACCTGGCTGCCGACGCTACGCCGGGACCACGACGACCAGGCGCAGCTCCACACGGCTGTCACGTCGTTCTACAACCAGGGGCTGGGTGAGATCGACTGGGCCGGGGTGCACCACGGGAAGGGACACCGCACCACCACGATCCCCACCTACCCCTTCCAACGGCAGAGATTCTGGGTCCACGGTGGAGTGGACGGGGCGGCGAACGGCTCCCCCGCCCGGCCGGCTTCCGGGAGGCAGGAGCCATCCCGACATAAGATCCGCCTTTATCCGCCCGCCCGGGAAAACCACGTCGACAAGGACCGGATGTCATGACTACGGAATACGGACTCAAGCGCCACTTCAACGGTGACGCCGCCCGCCTCATCGGCGGCAAGATCCGCGAGGTTCACCCGGACTTCGACGTCGAAGAATACGCCGTCGAGGTGGAACGTCGCATTCCCGGAAAGGAGCTGAAGGACCGCGTCCTCGTCCTGGCCGAAGGGCTGCGCAGTCGGCTCCCCGAGGACTACCCCGAGAGCGTGAAGATCCTCCTGGCCATTCTCGGCGACGAACTCGCCGAGGGCGAGGGGATGTTCAACGTGAGCTGGTACCTCATGCCGGTGGCCCGGTTCGTCGAGGAGTACGGCCTGGACCACCCCGAGGTGTCCCTCGACGCACTGGTCGAGATCACCAAACGACACACCGCCGAGTACGCCATCCGCCCCTTCATCGAGCAGCACCACGAGCTGACGATGAAGCGGATCGCCGACTGGGCCCGCGACCCCAGCCACAACGTCCGGAGGCTGGCGAGCGAGGGCGTGCGTCCCCGGCTTCCCTGGGCACGTACGCTCACCGCCTTCGTCCGGGACCCGCAGCCCGTACTGGAGATCCTCGAACCGCTGCGCAGCGACCCCTCCGAGTACGTGCGCAAGTCGGTGGCGAACAACCTCAACGACGTCTCCAAGGATTCGCCCGACATCGCGCTGGCCACCGCGTTGCGCTGGTCGCAGGAGAGCCCGACCCCGGAGACCACCTGGATCGTCCGGCACGCACTGCGCACGCTGGTCAAGAAGGGCAACCAGGAGGCGCTGGCGATCGTGGGCGTCACCGGGGGTGAGCACATCCGGGTGCCCTCGATGGGGCTCCACCCGCGCACCCTGGCGCTCGGTGAGTCGACCATGATCCGCCTGCAGGTCGAGAACACCGACAGCCGCCGGCACACCGTCACCGTGGACTACGTGGTGCACCACGTCCGCAAGAACGGCCAGCGCATCCCCAAGGTCTTCAAGCTGACCACGCTGGACCTCGCCCCCGGCGAACGCCGGACGGTGGAGAAGTCGCACCCGGTCCGGGAGGTCTCCACCCGGCGCTACTACGCTGGCGAGCACCTCGTCGACATCCAGGTCAACGGCCAGGTGCTGGCCACCGACAGATTCGACCTCCGGCTGTGAGCGGCCACCGTACGTCGCTCGCCGCCGACCACCCGGTGCTGCGCGACCACCGGATCGGCGACACGCCGGTCCTGCCCGCGGCGGCGCAACTCGACGCGATGCTCAGTGCCTGCGCGGCGACCCGGGAGGGCGGGAGCTGGCAGCTCGACCGGGTGGCGTTCCTCGCGCCGCTGCCGGTCGCGCCCGGCGGGTCGGTCGAGATCGAGACCGTGCTCACCCCGGCCGGGGAGTGCACGCTCGCCTCGTGGCAGCCGGACGGCTCCGGCCCGGTCCTGCACAGCCGGGCCCGGGCCACCCGCAGCGCGTTGGCCCCGCCGAGCTACCGGGACGTGGCGGGGCTGCGCGCCGGCTGCGTAGACGAGGTGCCGCTCGCCACCGTCGACGAGTGGCGGCGGGGCAGCGGCATCGCGTACGGCCCGACGTTCCGGGCGATCCGCGCCGCGCACCGGGGGCCCGACCGGATGCTGGCCGTGCTCCGCGCCTCCGGCGGGCTGACCGACCGGCACGTCGTCCCGCCGCCGCTGCTGGACAGCGTCTTCCAGTGCCTCGGCATGCTCGACGACGGCACGGCGGGCACCTGCCTGCCCTGGTACGTCGGGCGGATCACCGCCCGCCGGCCGGTCACCGGCACGGTCCTGGCCCTGGTCGAGCGGACCGAAGCGGCGGGCGGGGCCTGCGGCGCGGTGCGCGGGCGGGCCATCGTCTGCAACCAGCAGGGCGAGGTGTTGTTGGAGCTGGACCGGATCGTCCTCAAGGCGGCCGGCCCGACCACCGCCCCGGCGGCCCCCCACCGGCAGCCCCCGTCGACCCGCCCCACCCCGACATCCACCGACCGGCCTCAGGCCGACCCGCCTCCCGCTGATCCGGTGCCCGTCGATCGGGTGCCCGTCGACCGGGTGCCCGCCGGGTCGGTCACCGCCGTGGTCTGGCGGCCGGTGGTTCCCACCCCGGAACCGGCAACCGACCCCGGTCGCACCTGGGTGGTGTCGGGGGAGGCCGGCGTCGAGTCGTACGAGGGTGGGCCCGTCCTGCTCACCCCGGCCGACCTGGACGACGTCCACCTCGACCGGGCGCTTGCCGAGACGCCGCCCGCCGAGGTGGTCTACGTGGCACCGCGCGGCGGGCGGGACCGGGCGGCGGCCGTCGCCCTGCTGCACGGCGTGTTCACCCTGGTCCGGCGGCTCGCGGCGCAGCCGCCCATGCCGGCCCTCACCATCGTCACCAACGCCGCCCAGCAGGTCACCGACGGTGAGTCGATCGAACCCGCACAGGCCGCGCTGTGGGGCCTCGCGCGGACCCTACGGATCGAACACCCGCAGGCCCGGGTCCGCCTCGTCGACATCGGCCTGGGCGGCGGCACCGAGCCGCCGACCCTCGACGAGGTACGGCACGGCGAGGCGGAACTCGCCTGGCGGGACGGCTCCTGGTACGCGCCCACCCATCCGGCGGTACCGGTCGTACCCGGGCGGTCGGCCCGGCCGGTGGCCGGTGGCCGGTTCCTCGTCACCGGGGGTCTGGGCGGCATCGGCCTGCACGTGGCGGAGTTCCTGGCCGGTGCGGGCGGTGCCCACCTCACCCTGGTCGGCCGCACGGTACCCACGGAGGGGCCGACCAGGGCCCGGCTGGACCGCCTCGCCACCACCTGCGACCTGCGGATCGTCGCCGCCGACGTCCGCACGCTGCCGGACGTGCTGCGCGGCGCGGAACCCTTCGACGGTGTCTTCCACGCCGCGGGTGTGCTGCGCGACGGGTTGGCGCGCAGCCTGTCGGCGGAGCGGATCGACGAGGTGTTCGGGCCGAAGATCGGTGGGGTGCACGCGCTCGACGAGGCGTTCCCCGCCGACGTGCGACCCGGGTTCGTCGTCCTGTTCTCCTCCATCTCGGCGACCCACGGCAACCTCGGCCAGAGTTCCTACGCCACCGCCAACGCCTACCTCGACGGCTACGCCGCGCGCCGTCGGGCCGCCGGGGAGGCGTGGTACAGCCTCGGCTGGGGTCTGTGGCGCGTCGGCATGGGTGCGGGGATCGCCGACGCCGCGGCAGCACGTGGCATCCCGGCACTGACCGCCGCCGACGGCATCGCGCTGCTGCGGCACACCCTCGAACTGGCTCCCGCGAACTACGTCGTGTCCGCAGTCGACGAACCGGAGGACGACCAGATGACCACCGTGACCCCCGTCGAGACCCGGCTGTGGCCGGCGTTGTCGGCGATCCTGAAGCGGACCCTGCACGTCGACCGGGTGTCGCCCGACGACAACCTGCTGGAACTGGGGCTGGACTCGATGATGGCGGTCGAGGTCTCCGCCGCGCTGGCCGGTGAGGGGCTGGACGTCGATCCGGTGGCCATGTTCGACCACCCCGACGTCGGGGCGCTGGCCCGGCACCTGGAAGGACTGCCCCGCCACCCGTCGGGCCCGGCCTCCGCCACCCCGGCCCCGCCCGTCACCGGCCCACCCGTCCCGGCCCCGCCTGCCGTCGCCCCGTCCCGCCCCGTCGCCGCCGTACCGGTGGCGCCGTCCTCCGCCGTGCCGGTGGGCGGACGGTCCGGGTCCGCCGCCGTACCGGCCGGTTCGCCCGCCGGGTCGGGTGGCGCGTCGCCGGACCCGACGGCCGCGTCGGGGTCGGCGCGTTTCGTGCCGGACTGGGACCGCTACCGCGACGTCGACGACGCCGACCGGCACCCGCCCCGGCCCGGCCACCGGGCGGGGACCGGTCCGGCGACGGGGAACCCGGGGACGAACGGGCACCGGCCGGCGGCGGGTCCGCCGGCCACCCGGGAGCGGCCCGCCGGGCCACCCGGCGTCACCGTCCCGGTCGGCGCGTCGGTTCCCCGTCGCACCCTGCCCGGCCGGCTCGGCGACCACCCGGGTGGCTCCTTTCTCGACCGGCGCATCGACGCGCTGTCGGTGGACGACCGGGTGGTCATCGCCCAGGACGACTACTTCTACGAGCCGGTCATCGAGGAGTCCAAGGGTGCCTGGATCAAGTTCGACGGCCGGTGGTTCCTGAACTTCGCGTCGTACAGCTATCTCGGGCTGATCGGCCACGACTACATCAACCACCAGGCGCAGCGGGCCCTGGAGCGGCACGGCACCGGCGCGCACGGCGTGCGGCTGCTCGCCGGCACCCTGCACCTGCACCGCGAGCTGGAGCTGGGCATCGCCCGGTTCCTCGGGGCCGAGGACGCCATCGTCTACACCAGCGGCTACATGGCCAACGTGGCGACGATCGGCGCGTTGGTCGGGCCGGGCGACGTGGTGATCGGCGACGTCTACAACCACGCGAGCATCCTGGACGGCTACCGGTTGTCCGGCGCGACCGTGATCACCTACGCGCACAACGACCTGACCGACCTGGAACGCGCCCTGCGCCGGGCGGGTGACGCCGGGAAGCTGGTGGTCACCGACGCGGTCTTCAGCATGGACGGTGACATCGCCGACCTGCCCGGCATCCTGGCGCTGTGTGAGCGCTACGACGCGCCGCTGATGGTCGACGAGGCGCACAGTCTCGGTGTGCTGGGCGCCACCGGCCGGGGCATCACCGAGCACTTCGGCATCGATCCGGCCCGGGTCGCGGTCAAGATGGGCACGCTGTCCAAGACGGTGCCCAGCACCGGTGGCTACGTGGCCGGCTCCAGCGACCTGATCTTCGCCCTGAAGAACAACGCCCGGGGCTGGATGTTCTCCGCCGCCGGCACCCCCATGCAGGTGGCCGCCGCGCGGGCCGCGGTGGAGGTGATGGAGGCGGCCCCGCAGCTCACCGGGGAACTGCGGGCGCTCACCGACCGGTACCGGGCGACGCTGCGCGGTCTGGGCTTCGACACCCTGGCCAGCGAGACGCCGGTGGTGCCGATCATCTGCGCCAGCGCCGGGCAGGCCCAGGAGATGGCCCGGCTCTGCCAGGCCGAGGGCATCTTCGTCCAGCCCATCGTCTATCCCACCGTGCCCAAGGCGCTGCCCCGGCTGCGCACCATCGTCAACCTCAGCCACTGCGCCGACGACCTCGACCATGCCGTCGCCGTCTTCGCCCGGGCCGGCCGGCAGGTCGGGCTCATTTCCTGAGTGCGGCCGGCGCGCTCCGACCGAGACCCACCCGTGTTGCCGACCGCCCGACCGGGCGGTCGGCGAAGGAACCCCGTCGAGAGGAGAACGCAGTGAGTGACATCGACAGCAGGGCCTTCTTCGGTGCCGTCCTGAAGGCCGTCGCCTGCACCCGCAACCACAACACGGACGAGACCGGCTACGCCGAGGGGGTGCTGACCCCGACCGCCCGGATCCGGGAGTTCGAGAAGGAACTCGGCGACCGGGCCCTCACCCGGGCCGAGGCCGAGCAGGTGCTGGGCTGGCTGGACTCCACGTTCCGGGCCAAGCTCACCCCCGCCGAGGAGCGGGAGCACTACCACCGGTACATCGCCGAGGTGTCCGGGGTGACCCGGGCGCCGGCCACCGTCGCCGCCTGACCGGCGGCGTCCGGTCCGGGGTGCGCCGCCGACCTGGTCCCGTCGGTGGCGCACCCCGGCCATCCGCCCCTGCCCGATGTCGAGCGCCGAGGACGTCGCCCATGTCGAAGCTCGCCTGGTACAGCCACGAGATCTGCTTCTGGCACGACCCCGGACCGGGATCGGGCTACCTGCCTGTCGGTCCGGGCATCGAACCCCTGCGCCAGCACGCCGTCGACCCGGATCTGCGCCGGGCCGAGGGGCTGGTCCGGCTGGCCGGGGTGCTGGATTACTACACCCCGGTCACCCCCGAGCCGGCCACCGACGACGACCTGCTGCTGGTGCACGTGCCGGAACACCTCGCCCGGGTCGAGGCGGCCTCCGCGCTCGGCGCGGGCGACGCCGGGGTGTACGCGTACGTCAACCACCACAGCGCCCAGGCCGCCCGGGTGGCGGCGGGGGCCGGCGCGCAGGCGGCCACCGCCGTGCTCGACGGGCGCTTCGACCGGGCGTACTGCCTGGTCCGGCCGCCCGGGCACCACGCCGAGCCGGACCGGGCGATGGCGCTGTGCCTCTACAACAACGTGGCGATCGCCGCGCGGGCGGCGCAGCGGCACGGGGCACGCCGGGTGCTGGTGCTCGACTGGGACGTGCACCACGGCAACGGCATCCAGCGCACCTTCTACGACGACCCGGACGTGCTCTACGTCTCGATCCACCAGGAGGGGCTGTTCCCACCCGCGTCGGGGCTGGTCACCGAGACGGGCACGGGTGCCGGCGCGGGCCGCACCCTCAACGTGCCGTTGCCCGCCGGTTCGGGGCACGAGGCGTACCTGGCGGCGCTGTCCCGGCTGGTCGTGCCGGCGGCGCGCGCCTTCCGCCCGGAGCTGGTCCTGGTCGCGGCCGGTGTCGACGCGAGCGGCCACGACCCGATGGGTCGGATGATGTGCACCAGCCGGACGTTCCACGCGATGACCCTGACGATGTGCGCGCTGGCCGACGAACTCACCGGCGGGCGGATCGTGTTCGTCCACGAGGGCGGTTACTCGGCCTGGTACCAGCCGACGCTGGTGTTGGCCATCGCGTCGGCGATCGCCGGCCTGCCACCCCCGCCCGATCCCTTCCTGCACTCGTTGGAGCACCTGCCCGGGCAACGGCTGCGACCGCAGCAGAGCCGCGTGGTCGAGCACCTCGAGGCCCACCACCCGATGCTGGCATGAGGAGGGCGGAGCCGATGAACGGCTGGTTGATGCGGGTGGGCGCGGGCCTGCGGCACCCGGTCGAGAGCGGGTCCCACGCCGCCCGCCCGGCCCGCGGCGGGCCGTGGGCGCGACTGATCGCGTTGCCGCACGCCGGCGGTTGGCCGTCGGCGTTCCGCACCTGGCGGCCGGTGCTGCCGGCGGGGGTCGAGCTGCTGGTCGCCCAGTTGCCCGGCCGGGGGCTGCGGGCCGGGGAGCCGCCGCTGCGCCGGGTGGCACCGCTCGTCGACGGCCTCAGCCGCGCCGTCGCGGAGCTGCCACCGCTGCCGTACGCGGTCGTCGGGCACAGCTTCGGCAGTGTGCTGGGCTACGAACTGACCCGGGCGATGGAGCGGCTCGGTCGGCCGCCCCGGCTGCTCACGGTGTCGGCCCGCCAACCACCGTGTTTTCCCAGCGAGCCGCCGTTCGCCCACCGTCGGACGGACGACGAACTGTTGGAACACCTGGTGGAGATCGGCGGGATCGGCCCCGAACTGCTGCACCGGGGGGACCTGGTGCGCCCCGCGCTGGCCGCGATCCGGGCCGATCTCGAAGCCATGGAGACCTACCGCCGGCCGCCGACGGGGGTGGCGGTGCCGATCCTGTCGCTGGGCGCGGTGGACGACCCGGTCGTCGTCGCCGACCGGCTGCACCTGTGGTCGCTGGAGACGACGGGGGTCTTCTCCCGCCGGATGTTCACCGGCGGCCACTTCTACCTGTACGACCCGGACACCGCGGCAACCATCGCGGAACATCTTTTACAGCTTTGTTTCCCCCATGTGGCGGAACATCAAGAAATGTCCCACCCCAGTGCGATGTTTACGCACTGACCACTCCGCACCATCCAGAGAGGAACCACCTTGGGCACCACGAGCGAACCGCAGCACCGGGCGAGCCCCCGGGAATGGCTGGGCCTGGCAGTGCTGGCGCTACCGACGCTGCTGCTCTCCATCGACATGAGCGTCCTGCACCTCGCGGTGCCGCACATCAGCGAGAGCCTGCTGCCCAGCGCGCCACAGATGCTGTGGATCATCGACATCTACGGCTTCATGATCGCCGGCCTGCTGGTGACCATGGGCACGCTCGGTGACCGCATCGGCCGGCGTCGGCTGTTGCTGATCGGCGCCGCCGCGTTCGGGGTCGCCTCGGTGATCGCCGCGTACGCCGACAGCGCCGCCATGCTGATCGCCGCGCGCGCCGCGCTCGGCATCGCCGGCGCCACCCTGATGCCGTCCACCCTCGCGCTGATCAGCAACATGTTCCAGGACGCGAAGCAGCGCGGGATCGCGATCGCCGTCTGGGTCACCATGTTCTCCGTCGGCATCGCGCTCGGCCCGGTGGTCGGCGGCGCGTTGCTGGAGTACTTCTGGTGGGGCTCGGTCTTCCTGCTGAACGTGCCGATCATGGCGGTGCTGCTGCTGGCCGGCCCGCGACTGCTGCCCGAGTACCGCGACGCCGACGCCGGCCGGCTCGACCTGACCAGCGTGGCGCTGTCCCTGGCCACCATCCTGCCGGTCGTCTACGGCCTCAAGGAGCTGGCCAAGGACGACCCGGGCCTGCTGCCGGTGCTCGCGATCGTCGCCGGCCTGGCCGTCGGCGTGTTCTTCGTCCGCCGGCAGCGGGGCCTCACCAGCCCGCTGATCGACCTGCGGCTGTTCCGCAACCGCGCGCTGACCACCGCCCTGGTGGCGATGCTGTTCAGCATGCTGATCGCCGGTGGGACGTACCTGTTCGTCACGCAGTATCTCCAGCTCGTGGTGGGGCTCTCCCCGCTGCGGGCCGGGCTCTGGCTGCTGCCGGCGGCGATCGCGCTGATCGTCACCTCGATGCTCTCCCCGGTGCTGGCCGGGCGGTTCGCCCCGGCGCACGTGGTGGCCGCCGGCCTGGCGGTCTCGGCGGTCGGGCACCTGAGCCTGGCCCTGATCGGCAGCGAGGGCGGGCTCACCCAGCTGGTGGTCGGCTTCCTCCTGGTCTACGCCGGGGGCGGGCCGCTGATCGCCCTGGGCACCGACATCGTCGTCGGGTCGGCACCGCCCGAGCAGGCCGGCTCCGCCTCGGCCGTCTCGGAGACCAGCACCGAACTGGGCATGGCGCTCGGCGTCGCCATCCTGGGCAGCATCGGCGCGATCGTCTACCGCAGCCAGGTCACCGTCCCCGAGGGCACCGCCGCGGGTGACACGCTGGCCACCGCCGTCGTCGCCGCCGAACGGCTGCCCGGGGAGGTCGGCGCGACGCTGCTGGCCTCCGCACGGGAGGCGTTCACCGACGGGCTGAACGTGATCGGCGCGATCAGCACCGTGATCACCGTCCTGCTCGCCGTGGCGGTGCTGACAATGGTCCGCGTCCGGCCGGACGCGCCGGACGACGCCCCGGTGGACGACACCGTACCGGCGCGGTCGGCGTCCTGACCCGCGTTCGCCCGACACCACCGGGGGCGTGCCGACGGACCGGGTGTCCGCCGGCACGCCCCCGGCGTCGTGACCGGACGCTCCCCGACAGCCGGGAGAACGCCCTCCGGCGGCCCGTCGCGTGCACCCGGGACAGCACCGACCCGGGACGCCGGGTCGATCCTCGACCGGCCGGGTGGGGTCGCCGACCTGGAGGTGCCGGCGACGGTGGGGTGGCTCGCCGGTCAACGACGGACCGGCAACCGCCCGAGCTTGTCCGGGTTGACCACCAGCAGCAGCCGTTCGATGCCCCGGGCCGAGGTGTCCAGCGTGATCAGCGTGACCGGCCGGTCGGCGGCGACCAGCACCCCCGGGCCGCCGTTGACCTCGACCAGGCCGACAGTCGTCGCCCGCCAGTACTTGCGCCGCACGTTGTCCAGGAAGTTCGTCACCCGGGCCGGCCCGCACACGTCCCGGCGGGCCGCGTGCACCCGGCCGCCGCCGTCGGAGCGGGCCACCACGTCGGCGGTGAGCAGCCGCTCCAACGTCGTCAGGTCGCCGTCGCGGGCCGCGTCGAGGAACGCCTGCGCCAGCCGCCGACGCTGGTGCGGCGCGACCGGCGTGGCACCCTCGACGGCGAGGTGCCGCCGGGCCCGGCCGGCCAACTGCCGCGCGTTCGGCTCCGACGTGCCGAGCACCTCGGCGATCTCCCGGTACGGGTAGTCGAACGCCTCCCGCAGCACGTACGCGGCCCGCTCGGCGGGGGTCAGCCGTTCCAGCAGCAGCAGGACCGCGACGTCCAATGCCGCCGCCCGTTCCGCGCCGAGGGTCGGATCGGCGCGGGTGTCGACCGGCTCGGGCAGCCACGGCCCCACGTACGTCTCCCGGGTGGCCCGCGCCGAGGTGGCCGCGTTCACCGCCAGCCGGGTGGTCGTGGTGGTGAGGAAGGCCGCCGGGTTGCGCACCCCGCTGCGGTCGGTGCCCTGCCAGCGCAGCCACGCCTCCTGCACCACGTCCTCGGCCTCGACGACGCTGCCCAGCATCCGGTAGGCGAGCCCGAACAGCCGTGGCCGCACGTCGAGGAACGCGGTCAGGTCGGCGGGCGCGACGGCCGGTGGCGCGTCGGCGGTGGCCCCGGACCCGGTCGTCATGCGCCTACCGTAGGCGGTGCGCCGCGCGGGCCCGACGTCACCCGCCGGGCCCGCGCGTCGGGTCAGCGTCCGCGCCACTGCGCCAACCGGACCCCGCCGGTGCGGGCGTCACCGAGCGGGACCAGCGCCTGCTCGGCCAGCAGCGCCCCGAAGTAGCGCCCCTGCGGGTCGCTGACCACCGGCCGGGGGTCACCGGCGGCGGCCAGCGTCGCGCGACCCAACTCGTCCAGCCGGAACCGCTCGGGCCCGGCCAGGTCCACGATCCCGTCGGCCGGCGTGCCGACGGCGATCTCGGCCAGCACCGTCACCACGTCGTCGGCGGCGACCGGTTGGATCAGCGCCGACGGCAGCCGCACCTCGTCGCCCACCACGGACGACTCGACGATGGCCGGCACGAACTCGAAGAACTGGGTGGCCCGCAGCACCGTCCACGGCACGTCCGCCGCGGCGATCAACGCCTCCTGGGCCACCTTGGCGCGCATGTACCCGCTGTCGGGGATGCGGTCGGCGCCGACGATCGACAGTGCCACGTGGTGCCGTACGCCGGCCTTCGCCTCCGCCGCCAGCAGGGTACGGGTGGACGTCTCGAAGAACGCCAACACGGCGTCCGCCTCGAAGGAGGGGGAGTTCGACACGTCCACCACGACGTCGGCGCCGTCGAGCGCCTCGGCCACCCCCGTGCCGGTGAGCGCGTCGACCCCGGTCCGTGGCGAGGCGGCCACCGCGTCGTGACCCTGCTGCCCCAGCAGGGTCACCAGCCTGCTGCCGATGAGTCCGCTGCCCCCGATGACGACGATCTTCATGGTCGATCCACTCCCTGTCCGTCCCTGGCGGTCGTACCGCCCTGCACCCGTACGACCGGCGGGACCCGCGATCCGTGACAGGCGTCGTCCTGGGCCACCGCCGGCCGGGCCGGGAGCGGGGTCGCGGTGTGCGGTGGGGTACCCCGGGCCACGGTCCGCCGGCGGCTGCGGCAGCGGGTAGCGTTCCCGCGGTGGGTGCGCCGGCACCCGGGCGAGGAGACACCATGGCGGGCACGACGACGGTGGAGGTTCCGACCAGCGACGGCGCGGCGGATGCGTATCTGGCCCGGCCGGACGGGGACGGGCCGTTCCCGGCGGTGCTGTTCTTCATGGACGCCTTCGGGCTGCGTCCCCGGCTCGCCGAGATGGCCGAGCGGATCGCCGCGCAGGGTTACCTGGTGCTGGTGCCGAACCTGTTCCACCGCACCGGCCCGATGCCGCGCGTCGACCTCGCCGACCTGGCCGACCCGCAGCGGCGCGGCGAGCTGTTCGGCCGGATCGTGCCGCTGATCAACGCGCTCACCCCGGAGCTGGTGGCCCGGGACGCCGGGGCCTACCTGGACTTCCTCGCCGCCCGCGACGACGTCGCCGACGGGCCGGTGGCGATCGTGGGGTACTGCATGGGCGGCACCAACGCGCTGCGCGCGATCGAGGCGCATCCGGACCGGATCGCGGCGCTGGCCAGCTTCCACGCCGGCCGGGTCGTCACCGACGCGCCGGACAGCCCGCACCGGGGCGTCGGCGCGGTCACCGGTGAGCTGTACTTCGCCCACGCTGACCGGGACGACTCGATGACCGCCGACCACATCGCGACGTTGGAGGGGGCGCTCGACGCCGCCGGGGTCACCTACCGCTCCGAGGTGTACGCCGGGGCTCCGCACGGCTTCACGATGGCCGACACCGCCATGTACGACGAGGGGGCCACCGAGCGGCACTGGGCGGCGCTGTTCGACCTGTTGGAGCGGACCCTGCGCTGAGCCGGACGCGGCGGTCGGATGACGTTCCCCACGCGGGGTCATGACAGTCGCGTGACATTTCGTCCGCAGCGTCCCGTCGTGGTTTCACCGCCCGTCCACCCGGGGCAGAGTCCAGGTCGACAGCGACTCGTGGAGGGACGACACACGTGGAAGTACAGGGCTTCTTCACCGCCATCATCATCGGTCTGATCATCGGTGCCCTGGGTCGCCTCGTGGTGCCCGGGAAGCAGAAGATCTCGATCCTGCTCACCCTGGCCATCGGCGTGGTGGCCGCGATCCTCGGCACCCTGCTCGCCGGCGCGCTCGGGGTGGACGACACCCGGGGCATCGACTGGATCGAGCTGTTCCTCCAGGTGGCCTTCGCGGCCGTCGGCGTCGCCGTTCTCGCCGGCACGTACGGCCGACGTCGGCACTGACCCGCACCCCCTCGCGTCGGCTCGCCCTCTCCCCGGGGCGGGCCGACGCGGCCGTTTCGGGCGGGTGGCGGTTCGGGTACCCCCGGGGGTATGTTGGTGGCAGGAGGTGCACCGTGAAACTGCGACCGGAGATGACCGGCGACGCGTTGACCCGGCTCAAGCGGGCCCGGGGTCAGCTCAACGCCGTGATCGAGATGATGGAGAACGGCGAGGACTGCCGGGAGGCGTTGACCCAGCTCGCGGCGGTCTCCAAGGCCATCGACCGGGCCGGTTTCAAGATCATCGCCTCCGGGATGCGGCACTGCGACGCGGCGCGTGGGCGCGGTGAGACTCCCGAGATGACCGAGGCCGAGCTGGAGAAGCTCTTCCTGGCGCTGGCCTGACCCGCGAACGGCGTCCCGCCCGGCCCGCCTGATCGCGCTCCGGGCGGGTACTCCGTACCCCGGAACACGAACACCCGTCTGTCCGTTACATACCCCCAGGGGTATAAGCGAAAAGAGAGGTTTGCCATGACTGTTGAGGTGACGGTGCTCAGCACGTCCTCCCTCGGCGACCGCAGCTACCTGGCCTCCGACGGCCGGACCGCGGTCGTGGTCGACCCGCAGCGCGACGTCGACCGCATCCTGCGCCTGGCCGGCCAGCGCGACGTCCGGATCACCCACGTGGTGGAGACCCACCTGCACAACGACTACGTCTCCGGCGGACGGGAACTCGCCCGGCTCACCGGGGCCGAGTACCTGGTGGCCGCCGCCGACCAGGTCGGTTTCCCCCGCACCCCGGTCGACGACGGCGACGAGGTGCCCGTGTCGGACACCCTGCGGCTGCGGGTGGTCGCCACCCCCGGCCACACCTTCCACCACCTGTCCTACGTCCTGGACACCGCAACCGACGGCGGCTGGCAGCCGGTCGGCGTGTTCACCGGCGGCTCCCTGCTCTTCGGCACCACCGGCCGCACCGACCTGCTCGGCCAGCAGCACGCCCACGAACTCGCCCACCACCAGCACTCCTCCGCCCGGCGGCTGGCCGACCTGCTGCCCGACGGCACCCAGATCTGGCCCACCCACGGCTTCGGCAGCTTCTGCTCCGCCACCCAGGCCGACGCCCCCGACTCCACCATCGGCCGGGAGCGGCAGGTCAACCCGGTGCTCCGGCTCGCCGCCGACGACTTCGTCACCGACATCCTCGCCGGCCTGGACGCCCACCCCGCGTACTACGCGCACATGGGAGCCGCCAACGCCGCCGGCCCGACGCCGATCGACCTCACCCCGGCCACCCGCGCCGACGCCGGGCAACTGCGCGAACGGATCGCCGCCGGGCAGTGGGTGGTCGACCTGCGGCACCGCAAGGCGTACGCCGCCGCGCACCTCGCCGGCACGGTCAGCCTCGGCCTCGACGGGCCGATGTCCACCTGGCTCGGCTGGCTGATCGACTGGGGCGCCCCGCTGACCCTGCTCGCCGAGACCCCGGAACAGATCGCCGACGCCCAGCGGGAACTGGCCCGCATCGGCATCGACCGGCCCGCCGCCCAGGCCACCGGCGGCCCCGAACGATGGGCCGCCGACCCCGGCCAGCTCCGCGAGCAGCCCACCGCCGACTTCGCGGCCCTGGCCGCCGCCCGCGCCGGAAACCCGCCCGCCGGACTGCCCGCCCCGCAGGTCGTCCTCGACGTGCGGATGACCAACGAGTGGAGGGCCGGGCACCTCACCGACGCCGTCCACGTCCCCCTGCCCGACCTGCGGGCCCGGCTCGCCGACATCCCCGCCGGGACGATCTGGGTGCACTGCGGCTCCGGCTACCGGGCCAGCGCCGCCGCGTCCCTGCTGGCCAACGCCGGCCGGACGGTGGTCGTCGTCGACGACCGGTTCGACCGGGCCGCGCCCGCCGGCCTCACCCTGACCACCCCCGCCTGACCCGCCCCCGCTGCGGCGGACCCCGAAACGAGGAGAGATGGACCGTACCGACCCCACCCGCGAGGCCACCGTCGACGCCGGCACCCTACGTGCCCTGGTCGACTCCGGCCGGGCACCCCGCCTGCTGGACGTCCGCACCCCGGCCGAGTTCGAGACCGCGCACATCCCCGGCGCCTACAACGTCCCGCTCGACCTGCTCCGCGAACACCGCGACGAACTGCGGCGACACCTCGACGAGGAGGTGGTGCTGATCTGCCGCTCCGGCGCGCGGGCCGGCCAGGCCGGTCGGGCGCTCGCCGCCGCCGGCCTGCCCCACCTGCGGGTCCTCGACGGCGGCATGCTCGCCTGGGAAAAGACGTCGGCACCCGTACGGCGGGGCACCCCCCGCTGGGACCTGGAACGGCAGGTACGCCTCGTCGCCGGGTCGATCGTGCTGGTCAGCATCCTCGGCTCGGTGCTGGTGCCGGGGCTGAAGTGGGTCGCCGCGCTGATCGGCGGTGGGCTCACCGTCGCCGCCCTCACCGACACCTGTGCCATGGGCATGCTGCTGGGCCGGCTGCCCTACAACCGGGGCGCGGGATGCGACCTGGACGGTGTCGTCGCCCAGCTACGCGGTGGCACCGGACGGCAGGGGTGAGCGCCACCCTGCCGCTGACCCTCGGGCTGGCCGTGCTGATCGGCGTCAGCCTCGGCCTGCTCGGCGGCGGCGGTTCCATCCTGGCCGTGCCGCTGCTGGTCTACGTCGCCGACCTGCCGGCCCGGGAGGCCATCGCCACCTCGCTGCTCGTCGTCGGCGTCACCAGCCTCGTCGGGGTGCTGCCGCACGCGCGGGCACACCGGGTCCGCTGGCGAACCGGGCTGGTGTTCGGGCTCGCCGGCATGGCCGGGGCGTACGTCGGCGGGCGGCTGGCCGGCCACCTCCCGCCGACGCTCCTGCTCACCGGATTCGCGGTGATGATGCTGGCCACCGCCGCCGCCATGATCCGTGGCCGACGGGTCGCCGGGGGCACCGGGCCGCACGAGCTGCCCCTGGCCCGGGTGCTCGCCGACGGGGCGGTGGTCGGGCTGGTCACCGGCCTCGTCGGGGCCGGCGGCGGGTTCCTGGTGGTGCCCGCGCTGGCGCTGCTGGGCGGTCTGCCGATGCCGGTCGCCATCGGCACCTCGCTGGTGGTGATCGCGATGAAGTCGTTCGCGGGTCTCGCCGGTTATCTCTGGACCGTCGACATCCACTGGCCGCTGGCGCTCGCCGTCACCGCCGCCGCCGTGCTCGGCAGCCTGCTCGGCGGGCGGCTCACCAGCCGGGTACCGGCCGAGGCTCTGCGCCTGTCGTTCGGCTGGTTCGTGCTGGTCATGGGCGCTTTCGTGCTGGTCCAGCAACTCCCCGGCGGGGTTCGGGCCGACCCGGCACTGTGGACCGGCCTGGCCGGCCTCGCGGCCGGCGCGGCGCTCGCCGCGCTGACCTGCGCCCGACGTTCCCCGGCCGGCGTCGGTCGGACAGCGACCCGCCCCGCCGACTGACCGCCCGGCCGTGCCTCCGGCGCGGTCACCGGGGGCGGCGGCGCAGGTTGGCCATCTTCTCCATGCCCTGCCGGGCCTGGATGGTACGCAGCAGTTTGCCGGTCTCCTTGTGGAAGTGGCTGCACTGCTTGCCGAACTCGCCCACCGACTGGTCCTTGCTCGACTGGAGGCGCTGTTCGGCGTACTCCAGCCAGCTGCGACCCTCCCGCGGGCACGGCTCGGCGATCGGATCGGCCGAGGAGGTCAGCTCGGCGGCCAGCAGGATCGCCCGGGCCATCAGGAACATGGTGACCGGGGTGACCCGGCCGGCCAGGTGGACCTGCTGGAACACCCGGCACCCGTCGAAGAAGTGGAACGCCTTCACCGCCTTCTCGGGGTCCCGACGCAGCTCCGCCATCCGCAGGTAGACCGCGCCGAGGCCGCGCAGGAGCTGCACCTCGGTGAAGTTCTCCCGGAGGAGGTCGGCGATCGTCGAGTGGGACTCGTCGGTGACCTCCCGGTCGGCCGGCGGACGCACCCGGGGGGTGGGGTGGAAGACCCGGTTGAGCTGGTCGGCGAACTCGCTGCCCTCGGCGATCCGCCACACCCCCCGGTCGGCCAGGCTGGTGACCACGGCATCGCCACTGCGCCGCCGGTTGAGCATCCGCGCGACACCCTCGGTGTAGCCACCGTCGCTCATGATCTCGGTGGCGACGTTCTCGACGTCGCTCCAGGCGATCTCCCGGTTCAGCTCCAGGTCCACCCGGGTCCGCAGGATCACCAACTGCTCCAGCAGCGGACCCTCCCGCTCCTCGGCGGCGAGCAGCTCGCCCGCCTCCAGCAGCAGCGGGCGCGGATCGGGATCGTTGCGCGGCCAGCCGAAGTGGGCGTACCCGACGATGGCCTCGACCATGGCCAGCCCGTACCGCAACCGTCCCCGACCGTCCGACGCGGTCACGATCAGCCGCCGGTACGTCTCGATCGCCTGCCGGTACTCCCAGATGTAGCGGTGGAACTCCGCCCGGACCTCCAGCACCCCCGGATGGTCCGGCCAACGCTGCTCGGCGGCCCGGATCAGCTCCCAGACCGTGCTGTTGTCGACGTCGTTACGCCGGTGCACCCCCTGCTCGTCAGGCTGCTGCTCGCCCACCCCCAGCCAGCGCCGGTACTGCCGCTCCAGCCCCACCTCCATCTGGAGCAGCTCGATCGAGTGGCTGAACCGGCGCAGGTGCCCGTCGAGCTTGTCCCGGCGGAGCCGGTAGACCCGGCGGATCTCCACCAGATCCTCCGGCCGCAGCCGCTTTCTGCGCTCCAGGCGCTCCACGCCCTCCGGGGTGGCCGCGGCCAGCAGGTTACCCTCGCTGCTCCACCGGGCCCGGTGGCACCACAGGTCGAGCACCGCGTGGTGCCAGGTGGTGTGCTCCTGCTCGGCCAGCCAGTTCTGCACCTCCCTGATCCGGCGCAGCAGTTTCTGGTCCCGGGGCCGGGTCCGGGGGGCGTCACCGCCGCGCGGGGACGCGTCGATCTCGGCCCGCCAGCTGCCCAGCTCCCGCTGGATGCGCAGTTCCCGCAGCAGCGACCGGGCGCTCGGTCGGTCCTCGTGGGCCCGCTTCGCGCACTCCAGCGCGACCTCGGCCTCGGTCGTCGCCTCGGCGAACCTGTTGTTGCGGCGCAGGCAGTGCGCGACGAACAGGTGCACCTCCGCCTCGATTCCGGGGAACAGCGGGAACTCGCCGTCGGTCAGCACCAGGGCCATCGTCCGTCGGGCGGCCTCCAGCTGGCTGACCACGTCCGGGTCGCTGCGGTGCACGGCGTGCAGCAGCCGCCACACGTACATCCGGGTGTCGCCGGGCCAGCGGGCCGGCGAACCCCAGGCCGCCGTCAGCTCCTCGACCACCCGCCGGCCCGTCGCCTCCTGGTCGGCGAAGGTCGGCTGCTCGGCGACGAGCAGCGTCGCCACCCCGCACAGCCGCATGCCCCACAGGCCCCGGTCGCTGTCCGACCCGGACAGGGCCAACCCCTCGCTGACCGCCGCCGTCGCCTCGGCCAGCGTCGCCACCCGTTCCGCCAGGGTGCGCTCCCCCCGGGCGCGACCGGACAGCAGCCGGTGGCGCATCTGCAACACCGCGAACCGGTCGCGCAGGGTGACCGGCTCGGGCATCAGCTCGAACAGCTCGAACGCGGTGCCGAGCGCGTCCCGCGCGGCGGGGACCCGACCCGAGGTGAGCTGGAGGTCGACGGTGTTCAGCAGCCAGGAGATCGCCACGGTGATCAGATCCGGGCGGTTGCCGCCGGCCACCCGGGCGCAGTCGGCCAGCACCGGCGCGGCCCGCTCCCGGGCCGGCAGCAGGCTCGTCCCCGCCCGCAGCCGGCGGCCACCGATGAACAGCGCGGTGTCGATCGACTTCAGCAGCCGGTGCGACAACGCGTCCCGGTCGGCCTGCCCGATCGCCTCCGCCACCGCGTCGGCGGCGGCCACGAACGCCTCGCGTACCTGCTGGCCCTGCCCGGTGGCCCGCATCGCCTGGTTGAGCCGGGCGGCACCGGCGACCACCGGGTAGCCGGTGGCCCGGACCGGCCGGTCGGCGGGGACGTCCGCCTCGACCGGCGGCGCGACGGCGTCGGTCGGGACGGTGACCGGCCCGTCGGTGGCCACGACGGCCGTGGCCTCCAGCCGCACCGGGCTGAACGCCGCGTCACCGGAGTGCGCGGCGGCGAGCTTGGTCAGCGTCTCCCGCAGCCGGGGGTATCCGGCCACCACCGCCTCGTCGAGGCAGCCGATCGCCCGGTCGACGCCCAGCATGACGTGCTGGTCGGAGTTGGCCGGGTGCCGTTGCCGCTGCCGCAGCATCGCCATGATCAGGGCGAACATCGCCTCGGCCACCGGCTCGTCGAGCTGGTCGGGGGTGAGTTCGGCACCGTCGACGAGCGCCCGACCGTAGACGTTGTCGCCGCCGCTGCCGCGCAGGGTGGCGGTCAACGCGTTGCTCAACGCGTGCCGCGTCGACCGGCCCAGGTCGTGCCAGAGGGTGCCGTCGCGCTCCTGCTGGGTGAGGATGCGCGCCTCGACCAAATGGTGGGTGGCCTGCGGGGTGAGCCCGCAGCCCATCGATTCGAGCAGTTCGGTGGAGAGCCACAGGCCGTCGGTGATGGCCCAGGCGGTCAGCACGGCCAGCGCGCCGGGTCGGCCCCGCTTGCCGTCGGTGCCGGTCCACAGCGCGAAGCAGTCCACGTCCCGAAGCCCGGCGCCGACCGTGGCGGCCGAGCGGCGCAGCAGGGCGTCGACGAGGTGTTCGACGCCGGGCTGCTCGATCCGCTTGTTGAGCACGTCGTTGGCGAGTTCGTCGACCCCGTTGTGCAGCACTCCGGGCAGCCGGACCAGCTTGTCGTCCAGCTCCGTCCAGAGCCGGCCCTCGGCGAGCCCGGTGATGGTCAGGCCGCCGCCGTACAGCGGGTCGGAGAGCACCTGGTCGACCAGCGCGGTGGCCTCGTCCTCGTCGAGTTCGCGCAGTTGGATCACCGGCAGGTACCGGAACTGGCCGTCGCCGCTGAGCTGGATCTCCGCCCGGGTGGCGACGATGACCAGCGCCCGGTCGAACGCCGACAGCTTCAGCAGCCGGTCGAGCTGTGCCCGGACCGCCTCCGGTCGGGTGCCCAGCCGGGAACCCTCGACGAACAGGATCAGCCGGCGGCGGTGCAGCTGCCGTTGCAGCTCCTCGGCCAGGGTCGTCCGGACCGCCTCGGCGTAGTCCATGCCGTAGTCGGTGACGTCGTCGATGGTGACGTCGAGTTCCCGGGCGAGCACCCCGAGCACCGGCTCGGGCGCGCTGCTGTTGGGGATGTCCAGCCGCAGCAGCGCCACCTCGTCGAGCCGCCCGGCCTCCTCGGCGAAGCGGGCCAGCACCTCGTCGACGAAGTACCGCTTGCCGGCGTGCCGGGGCCCGACGACCGGCAGTACCGCCCCCTGCGGCACGCCCAGGCTGGCCGCGCCCCGGGCCAGCTCCGGGACCCGGCCGGCGAACGGCACCTGCCGGGCCGGCCAGGCGCTGTCGAAGCCGGACCGCTCGCCCTGGTCGGTGGGGGAGGCGGTCGGCCGGCGGGGGAACGGCACCGCCCGGCGCTGCGGCGGACGCCACGCCGGGTTACGCACCCAGCCCCGGTCGAACTCGACCGGGCTGCGGGCCGGGGCCGGATAGCCCGCGTCGGCCAGGAGTTCCCCGGCACCGCGCAGCACCTCCGCCGGGGTCAGCCACTCCGCCCCGCCCGGCCGGCCCCTGCCGAAGACCTCCAGCAACGCCCGGGTGAACGGGGTGTGCAGCTCGTCCGGGCCGGCGTCGAGCGCCGAACCGCTGCGCACGGCCGCCAGCAACTGCCACCCGCTGAGCTCCTCGTCCACCCGGAACGGCTCGGGCGGCAGGGCGGCACTGGCGTTGCCCGCGTGACAGCAGTCGAGGATCAGCAACCGGTGCCGCGCGCCGGCACCCTGCGCGGCGGCCACGAAACCCTCCACCGGGAACTCGGTGCCGGGGTTGTCGGTGGCTTCGCGGGGCAGCAGCCGCATCGATCGGCCCACCCGGACGGCGTGGCCGGCGTAGTAGACCACCAGCACGCCGTCCTCGCCGACGAGTTGGGCCGCGTCCTCGACGTAGCCGGTCAGATCGTCGGCCGACGGGTCGTGCACCACGGCGATCCGCCGCTTCGGCAGACCCCAGACGGTGGGATCGGCGAACGCCGTCGCCAGTGCCTCGATGTTGTCCCTGGCAGCGGGGACGGTCAGGGCGAGATGGTCGTACCGGCTGACCCCCAGCAGGACGGCGCGGGACTTCGTCGGGTCGAACCGTGGTTGGTGCGCAGCGGTCACCGCAGACCCTGTTGGAGCACCGCGATGACGTCCTCGGCCGAGCCGCTGGCCTCGATCTTCACCTCCCGGGTGCCGTCCGGGCTGTCGGTGAGGGTGACCGTGACGGTGGTGTCGCCACCCCGGCGGGCGCCGCGTCGGGCCTGGAACCAGTCGTACGCCACCTGGATCACCACGGGCAGCAGCACGTCCTGGCCGATGAACTCCAGCACCTCGGCGGCCCCGAGGGTGCCCGGCTCGGGTGCGCGGTGGATCAGCCGGACCCGGGCGTCACGCAGCTCCGGGTCGGCCGCCAGTTCATCGCGAAGGTCGTGCACCGGCGACTCGTCGGAGTCCGAGACCGAGAAGATCAGACGCATGTCGCCATCATGGCCCATGCCGTCACACGGTGTCAGCCGCCGGACGCTCTCCTGTCGTCCTGTCGACACAGTCCCGCCGACCGTCCACCTCGGACCACCGGCGCGGCCGAGTCCGGTGGGAATTGCGCGGCCGGTGGACCGTCCGATGTGGGGGAGGAGGCAGCGGTGCGGAGCGCCGGCTCAGGAGTCGGCGGGCGCGGTGTCCTCGGCGGGGGGGAACGCCAGCGCCACGGTCAGGTCGAGCACGGTGCCGGGCTCGTTCAGCCGGTCGCCGTACAGCTCCCGCAGCCGGCCCATCCGGTACCGGACCGTCTGCGGGTGCACGAACAGGTCGGCGGCGACGTCGTCGCGGCGGCCCTGGTGCAGCAGCCAGGAACGCATCGTCTCGGCCAGTCGCGCGGCGGTCGCCGCCGGAAGCGTGGCCAGCGGCGCGAGCACCTGGGCGCGCAGATCGGCCAGCGCCTCCGGGTCGGTGTGCAGCACCAGCCGGGCCAGGTGCTGCTCGGTGTCCCACGCGGCGGCGTCCGCCGGTGACGCCACGCCGAGGGCGAGCGCCTTCAGCACCCGCTCGTACGACCGGGCCACCGCGACCCAGGGCCGGGCCGGCCCGAGCACCGCGCGCTGCCCGTGCAGCGCCGTGGCGAGCTGCCGCCGCCGCCCACCGTGCATGTCCGGTACGAGCAGCAGCGCCCCCTCCTCGGCCCACTGCGCCCCGGGCGGTTCCTCGCCGCTCTCCAGGGTGTGCGCCGGGAGCACGGCGAGCACCCCGCGCAGGCTGCTGCGGGGCAGCACCACCACGGTCAGGGTCTGCGGCGGGGGCCACTCGGCCCGTTCGGCGCTGCGCCGCAGCACCTCCTCCGGTTCCCCGGCGAGCAGTTGGTGGGTGAGCCGGTCCAGGTCGCGCCGCCGGGCCCGACCGACGTTGGCCAGCTCGTCGGAGTGGCCGGCGACGCTGGCGGCGGAGAGTTCGTCGATGTAGGCGAACATCAGCTCGGCGAACTCGGCGACCGTCTCGGCGGACAGCCCGCTGCGCACCGTGGTGGTGGAGACCTCCCGCCAGGCCACCCGGGCCCCCACCCGGTACGCGGCCAGCAGCGCGTCCATGCTCCGCCCCACCCGCGCCTCCCCGGCGCCCAGCGCGTACGCGGCCTCCAACGCCCGGGTCAGCGGGGTGCTCGGGTCGGTCTCCGCGCCGGCCCGTTCGATGAGCTGGAGGAAGGTGCCCAACGCGATCCGTACCGCGTTCTCGATCTTCTCGCGCATCTGGCCGGTGAGCGTGCCGGAGTAGGCGGGGACCTCGGCGGTGATGGTGGTGACGGTGTGCGCGGCGACCATCGGCAGCCGGCCGCGTAACCGCGCGGCCACCGGTGCGTCGAGTTCCAGTCGACCACCCAGGTGCCCGGTCGCCCCCGATTCCGACATGTTGTTCCCTTCGAACAAGTTATCGCGTCCGATTCACCTTCCCTGGTCAAGATGTTATGCGAAAGTGCGAGGATCCTGGGTTTATGACCACCACCGTCCCGCACCCTGCGGCGAAGAGCACCGTCCGGGACCGGCTCCTGCGGTTGGCCGAGACGGTCACCACCCCGCTGCTGCCGGAGGACTACCTCGACCTGGTCGCGCCGCTGCGCGCCGGGGCCGCCCTGCGCGGGCGGATCGTCGCCGTCGAGCCCGAGACCCGGGACGCGGCGACCCTCACCATCCGGCCCGGCCGCGACTGGCGCGGCCACACCCCCGGCCAGTACGTCCGCCTCGGCGTCGACGTCGACGGGGTACGCCAGTGGCGGGCCTACTCGCTGACCTCCGCCCCCGACCGCCCCGACCGCCTGATCAGCGTCACCGTCAAGGCCATCCCCGACGGCAGGGTCAGCAACCACCTGGTCCGGCGGACCCGGGTCGGTACCGTCGTCCAGCTCGACCAGGCGCTCGGTGACTTCGTCCTGCCCGACCCGGCCCCCACCCGGGTGCTGTTCCTCACCGCCGGCAGCGGCATCACCCCGGTGATGGGCATGCTCCGGGCCGGCGTGCACACCCGCGCCGACGTGGTCGTGGTGCACTCCGCACCGACCCCCGACGACGTCGTGTTCGGCGCGCACCTGCGTGCGCTGGCCGCGCAGGGCGGCATCCGGCTGGTCGAGCGGCACACCGACCGCGACGGCCTGCTCGGCGTCGACGAACTGGCCACCCTGGTCCCCGACCACCTCGAGCGGGAGACCTGGGCGTGCGGCCCGGTCGGCCTGCTCGACGCCGCCCAGCAGCACTGGACGGCGGCCGGCGTCGCCGACCGGCTGCACACCGAACGGTTCCGGCCGACGGTGATCGCACCCGGCGAGGGCGGCACCGTCACCTTCACCCGGACCGGCCTGACCCTCGCCGCCGACGGCGGCACCCCGATCCTCGACGCCGGTGAGGCCGCCGGCGCGCTGATGCCCTCCGGCTGCCGGATGGGCATCTGCTACGGCTGCGTCCTGCCGCTGCGTCAGGGCGCGGTGCGGGACCTGCGCACCGGGGAACTCACCACCGCCGTCCCCGGGGACGGCGTGCTCATCCAGACCTGCGTGTCGGCGGCGGCCGGCTCCTGCGACATCGATCTCTGACCGGAGGCCGGACGTGACCGTCATCCAGCACAAGCCCGTCAACCCGATCGCCCACCTGAGCGCCGAGGACATCGAGACGCTCGGCAAGGAACTCGACGCCATCCGGGACCGGGTGCTCGCCGAGCGCGGCGCGAGCGACGCGGCCTACATCCGCAAGGTGATCAAGACGCAGAGGACCCTGGAGATGGGCAGCCGCGCGGTGCTGCTCTTCTCGCTCTTCCCGCCGGCCTGGGTGGTCGGCACCGCCGGCCTGACGGTGGCCAAGATCCTGGAGAACATGGAGATCGGCCACAACATCCTGCACGGCCAGTACGACTTCATGCGCGACCCGAAGATCCACTCCACCACCTGGGAGTGGGACCACGTCTCCCCGGCCGACCAGTGGAAGCACTCGCACAACCAGCTGCACCACACGTACACCAACGTGCTGGGCAAGGACAACGACCTCGGGTACGGCATCATGCGCGTCGACGAGGACCAGAAGTGGTACCCGATGCACCTCGGCCAGCCGCTGTGGAACTTCCTCAACGCCTGCTTCTTCGAGTACGGCATCGCCGCGTACGACCTGGAGCTGGGCCGTAACCTGCGCAAGGGCCGGCACAAGACGCCCGAGTTCCGGGCCCGGCTGCGCGCGGTCGGCCGCAAGATCCGCCGTCAGGTGCTCAAGGACTACGTCATCCACCCGCTGCTGTCCGGCCCGTCCTTCCTCACCACCCTGGCCGCCACCTTCACCGCGAACCTGCTCCGCAACCTGTGGAGCCACTCGGTGATCATGTGCGGCCACTTCCCCAACGGGGTCGAGACGTTCTCCAAGACGTCGATCGAGGGGGAGACCCGGGGCGAGTGGTACCTGCGGCAGATGCTCGGCTCGGCCAACATCAGCGGCAGTCGGCTGCTGCACATCATGACCGGCAACCTGTCCTTCCAGATCGAGCACCACCTCTTCCCCGATCTGCCCAGCAAGCGCTACCAGGAGATCGCCCCGCAGGTGCGGGCGCTGTTCGACAGGTACGGGCTGGCCTACACCACGGGCCCGCTGCCCAAGCAGGTCGCCTCCGCCTGGTGGAAGGTCATCCGGCTCTCGCTGCCCAACCGGGAGACCGCCCCGCCGGCCACCGACGAACCCCCGGCCCGGGTGCTCGCCACCTCCGGCGTATGAGCCCACCCGGTCCCGACGCCGGCCCGGCACGACGCCGGGCCGGCGTCGGACGGTCAGTCGTCCCCGTCCCCGTCGACCTCGATCACCTCGGCCGCCGGGCGGCGCGGAGCCGCCGGCAGCTCCGCCGCCGGTGGCCCCCACCCCACCCGGACCACCAGGTACGGCTCGCCCACGTCGGCGAGCAGTTCCCGCATCATCCGGCGCGGCCAGGCCAGCTCGATGGTGTCGCTGATCGGGGCGGTGGACAGCCCCGCCGCGGTCGCGGTGAGCAGCAGCGCCGACAGTGCCTCGCCGCCGCGCAGCCACCCCGCCGGGTCGTCCCGGTCACCGAACAGGATCACGTACGCCGCGCCCCGGTCGAAGTCGGCGCCGGCGGCCAACCCGGCGGCGTCGCCCGGCGCGTAGTCGCGCAGCGGCACCCGGCGCGGCGCCGGCCGCACCGCCGTGCTCGTCGGCACCCCGTCACCGCTGCCGACCGACCGGTGGGTCCACCGGTGCAGCTCCCCCCGGTAGCCGGGATCGGCCAGCTCGGCGTCGGCCGCCCGGCCCGTCGACACGGCCAGCATCGGCATCTGGTCGGTCCGGACCACGTGCAGGTGCGCGCCCTCGGCCTCGACCGCCGCCCGCAACCCGGTCAGCACCTCGTCGGGCACCGGCCGGTCACCGAAGGCCCGCCGGTCGGTGCGCCGCCGGGGGATCGCCTCGGTCAACCGGGCGGCGGCCACGTCCAGCCCACCCGGCCCGGTGGCCCGCAACCGGGCCAGCAGTCCCGGGTCGGCCGGGTCGGGCAGCCGGTCGACCTCGACCCGCCACCCCGCGGCGGCCAGCGCCACCCGGGCGTGGTGCAACACCGCCCCACAGCTCAGGGTGAGCAGTCGCCCGTCCGGGTCGGTGCTGGCCAGTTGCCGCGTCGGGTCGGCGTGCAACGCCAACCGTCCCCGGGCGACCCGCCAGCGCCACGGTTGGGTGTTGAACACCGACGGCGCGTACCGGGACAGCTCGGCGGCGGCGGTCAGTTCGCGTACGGTCGGCACCGGGCCCGGCCGGGTGGACGGCGAGGTCATCGCAGACACCTCCTGGTCGCTCTGCCCCCACCCTGCGCCGCCTCGCGGGTCGCGGACAGGGCCACAGGACCCGACCGGGCGGGCCGGTGGCCCGTCAGCAGCCGGTCCAGCGCACCGGGGTGAGCCGGTCGGTGGTGGTCCAGCCGACCGTCGTGCCGGTGTCGGCGATCGCCTGCGCCTGCACCCCGGGGAACCCGTCGACCGCCCCCGGCAGCGGCGTCACCCCGTCGGGGTGCCACACCGCCCGCAGGCCGAGCACCACCCCACCGGCGGTGACGTCCTGCACCGGCTGCACCGCCGGGTCGACGACGGTGGCCCGCCCGGTGGCCAGCTCCCACCGCACCGGGTGCTGCTGTCCGTCGGGGTCGTCGGCTGTGACGCCGGCCGCCCAGCCGTCCCGGGCCGCGAGCACCCAGGCGTTCGACCTGCCGGGCACGGTGAGCCGGTCGAGCTGCCCGTCGGGGTGGAGCACCCAGCCGGCGTAGGACGACGATCCCGCCGACGCCCGGGCGGAGCCGACAACGGTGCCGTCGTCCAGCACCGCGAGGGCGGCCCCGTCGGGCGGGGTGCCGATCGTCGCGACCGTGCCCGGCCGGTCCGCCGGCCAGCGCAACGGGATCGTGCTTTCGGTCTCCTCCACCGCGCCGTACCCCACGATGTCCCCGCGCCCGTTGATCCCGGTGACCCAGGCGCCCGAGACGCTTCCCGGCACGGGCAGGTCGGTCAGCCGGCCGCCCTGGTAGCGCCACGGCCGCTGCACCGCGGTGACGTAGGCGTTGCCGATCACCACCCCGGCGCTGTTGACGCCCACCACCTCCTCGGCCATCGCGGTGTCCACGGCGGTGACCCGGGAGCCCTGCCAGAGCAGCAGCGCAGGCTCCCACACCCCGTCGGTGATCCGGGTGCCGATGCCGGCGACGTACCGCCCGGTCGGATCGACGGCCGTGGCCCGGCCGTGGGCCACCCCGGTGGGCAGGGGCAGCGGACGCAGCGCGCACGGGCGCAGACCGTCGCCGCGCGGTGGTCCGGCGGCGGCGGTGCCGGGCAGGCCCGGCACGGCGGTCAGCAGGGCGACGACGGCCCCGGCGAGCAAACGGTGACGGATCATGGTGGCTCCGATCGGACGTGGTGGTGGGGGGACCGCGCCCCCGCCCGCCGGTGGGGCGGGTGCGGGCGGGTCGTGCGGTGCGGCCGACCCCGGTGGACCGGGCGTCGGTGACGCCTGTATGACGGGCGAGCCGGGTGCCGGGTTACGCGCTGTCCGAAACGCGACCGCCCGCACGCCGGGCGGCCCGCGCCACGGCTTCCCGCACGCCGGGGGCATCCCGCCGTGGTCGAGCGGCGCGCCGGGCGCTCCGTGGGTGGGACGGCGGCGGGAGGCCCGTCCGTGCGGGATCATCGGGGCACCGGTGGAGGGAGAGCGATGGCCTACCTGTTCCTGCTGATCGCGATCGGTGCCGAGGTGGGCGGCACCAGCCTGCTCAAGGCGACGCAGGGGTTCACCCGGCTCTGGCCCACGGTCGGGCTGGCCGTGGCCTACCTGCTGGCCTTCGGGATGCTCGCGCTGGCGGTCCGGGACATCCCGGTCGGGGTGGCGTACGCCATGTGGTCCGGGCTCGGCACCGCCGCGATCGTCGCCGTCGGCGCGGTCTTCCTCGGCGAGCCGCTGAGCCTGACGAAGGTGGTCGGGGTGGGCCTGATCATCGGGGGAGTGGTCGTGCTCAACCTCGGCGGGACGCACTGAGCCGGCCGCCCCGTCAGGGGCGGCCGGCTACGGCGTGACCGCTAGCGGCGGCCGGCGGAATGCCGGTGCATCACCTGCCGCCCCCGCACGAACGCCAGCACGATCACCACCAGCAGCGCGACGAGGCCGATGATGGCCAGCCAACGGACCGCCTCCAGCAGCAGCCCGAGCAGGATGAGCGCGCCGCCGACGACACCGACGACCCAGAGCATGGCCCGCATGTCCACCTCCTGTGACTCACTGACCGGGCAGCCTTCCCGTTCCGGGCCGCCGTATGCCCCGCACGTCACCGGGAGCGGGGTCAGTGCGGGTCGGGCCGTCGGTGGGCGACGTAGACGGTGTTGGCGGACTCCCCGCCGGTCAGCGGGTTGGCGAACGGGACGACGTGCGCCTGCCAGGTGGTGAACACCTCGGCCAGCACCCGGCCGAACGCGTCGTCCGGCGGATCGTCCGACCAGAGCGCGAACACCCCGTCGGGCAGCAGCAGGTCGGCCAGCCGGCGCAGTCCGTCGGGGGTGTAGAAGGCGGCGTGGCTGGGGTGCAGCACGTTACGCGGGGAGTGGTCGACGTCGAGCAGCACCGCGTGGAACCGGCGGCCCGGCTGGTCCGGGTCGAAACCGGTGCCGTCGGCGACCGCGGCGAAGAAGTCCGCCCGGACGAACCGGGTCCGGGGGTCGGGGGCGAGACCGGCGGCGAAGGGGAGCAACTGCCTGCGGTGCCAGTCGATGACGTCCTCGATCGTCTCCACCACCAGCACCGAGCGCACCCGCGCGTCCTCCAGCGCGGTACGGGCGGTGTAGCCGAGCCCGAGGCCACCGACCACCACGTCGAGCGGCCCGTCGCCCATCGGGGCCAGCCCCAGCCGGGCCAGTTCGATCTCGGCGACCGGGAAGAGACTGGACATCAGGTAGTCGTCGTCGAGCTTCACCTCGTAGACGTCGACGTCGAGCGTGGGTTCCCGCCGCCGGCGCAGGCTGATCGCGCCGATCGGGGTCTCCCGCCAGGCCAGTTCCTCGAATCGCACGCCCACCGGGCCGTCCCTCCACCGTCGTCGTGCCGGGATGCTACCGGGACGACCGGTTCGCCGATGGTAGCGGCGCGCGGCGGGCAGGCGTCGCCGGGCGGTGGTGGTCCCGTCACGCCGCCACGCAGGGTCCACGGGACATCGACGCAGCGCATATCCTGTCCGCCGAGGACTCGCGGAAGGGACGCCATGCCGTCGCGGCAGGACCAGCTCCACTCCTACCAGTTCACCGTGCAGCGGGCCGTCGCCGCCCTGGTGATGCGGGAGACCGACCCGGTGCGGTCGCCGTTTCGCCGGCTGGCCGGCGCCGGGCTGGCCAGCGTCCTGGTGGCGGCGATCGGGCTGGGGGGATTCGCCCTCTACGGCCTGTTCGTCGGGGGCGGGTCGACGTGGCGCGACACCGGCGCGGTGATCGTCGAGAAGGAGTCCGGGGCCCGGTTCGTCTACCGCGACGGTCGGCTGCACCCGGTGCTCAACTACGCCTCCGCGCTGCTGATCGTCGGCGCGGACCGGTCCCGGACGGTGCTGGTGTCCCGCCGCTCCATCGAGGGGGTGCCGCGCGGGCTGCCGCTGGGCATCGCCGACGCCCCGGACTCGCTGCCGGCCGCGGGGCGGCTGTCCACCGCGCCGTGGACGGTCTGTTCGCGGCAGCCGGCCGACGCGACGCGGGCCGTACCCCGTTCGGCGTTGCTGATCGGCCGGGAGGCGACCGGCGGGCGGCGGCTCACCGAGGAGGCGGTGCTGGTCCGGCACCCCGACGGCGGGCTGCATCTGATCTGGCACCAGCGTCGGCACCTGCTGCGCGACACCGCCCGGGTGCTCGCCGCGCTGGCGACCACCCGGGAACGTGCGGTCCCCGCCGCCCCGGCCCTGCTCAACGCCCTGCCGGCGGGCGTCGACCTGGCCCCGCCGCCACTGGCCGGCCTCGGCGAGCCCTCGTCCGGGGTCACCGACGCCACGGTCGGGGACGTCTACCTGGTCCGCAACTCCGGCGGCGGCCGGCAGTACGCGGTCGCCGGTCGCGACGGCCTGGCGGGCATCACCGAACTCCAGGCGGCCCTGCTGATGGCCCGCACCGGCCAGGACGAGCCGGCCCCGATCAGTCTGGGTCGGTTCGCCGCGTCGCCCAAGCTGCCCGACCTGGTGCCGACCGGGCCGACCGCGCCGCCACCGGTCCCGCCCCGCCTGGCCGGCGTCGACGGCGGCGCGCTCTGCGCCCGGATCGGCGACGACGGCACGGTCGGCGAGGTACGGGTCGACCCGGTCGTGCCGGATCTCACCGCCGCCCGCGGCACCGACACCCCGGGCGGGGTGCACGCCGACCAGGTGCTGGTCGAGCCGGGGCGCGGTGCGGTCGTCGAGTCGGTGGCCGCGCCGGGCGCCGACGGTGGGGCCGTGTCGGTGGTCACCGACCTTGGCCGGCGCTACGTGCTCGCCGACGAGGGGGTGCTCGGCATGCTCGGCTACCGGGAGGTCACCCCGGTCCGGCTGCCCGCCGGCCTGGTCAGCCTCGTCCCGGCCGGCAGCACCCTCGATCCGGCCGCCGCCCGGGCGGTCGCCGCCCCGTCCTGACCGGCCCGCTGCCGGGCCGGTGCGCCGGGGTCGAACCTTCCCCGCAGCACCGTCCGGGTGCCCACGCGGGCACCACGGTCAGTCGGTGGGGCGGCGCAGCAGGCTGACGGCGAAGTCCGCATCGTCGCGCCAGGGGCGCAGGTCCCAGGTGGCGAAGCGCTGTTCGAGCCGCAGGCCGGCGGCGGCCAGGTCGCTGTCGAAGTGGTCGAGCCGGTAGCCCCGGTCGAGGCCGAAACCGACGAGCACCACCCCGTCCGGGCGCAGGTGGGCGGCGATCCGGGTCAGCACGGCGGGTTCGGTGCCGGCGGCGACGAAGGCCATCACGTTGCCGGCCACCACGGCGGCGTCGAACGGCTCCGCCTCGCCGTCGGTGGCGAGGTCCAGCGTGGCGAGGTCGGCGACCAGCCAGCGCGGCCCGGGATGGTCGGTGCGGGCCGCCTCGACCAGGGCGGGATCGGCGTCGACCCCGACCACCCGGTGCCCCCGGGCGGCGAGCGCGGCCCCGACCCGACCGGTGCCGCAGCCGGCGTCCAGGATGCGCGAGCCGGGGGCCACGACCGCGTCGACCAGGCGGGCCTCACCGGCCAGGTCGGCCCCCTCGGCGGCGAGCCGCCGGAACCGGTCGATGTACCACTGGGAGTGTTCGGGGCCGGTCTCGGTCGCCCACCGGGTCGGGTTGGTCATGCCGCCACGGTAACCGGCCGGCCCGGCGTGCCGCGGCGTCCACGGCAGCGCCCACCGGGCCCGGGGACCCGAAGCGGGACCCGGGCCCGGTCGCGCGGCGGGCTCAGGGCAGCTGGGCCACCGTGACGAACTCGTTGTAGGTGAAGACCTTGCCCATCGACCGGGGGAACGGGAAGGAGTACTGCTTGACCACCGTCATGCCGAGATCCCGGGCGGCCTGCGCGGCCTCGTCGAACCCGACGAACCGGACATGGGTCGCGTCGCTGGCGTATCCCCGCTCCTGCGGGGTGATGAAGACCGCCGTGCCGCCGGAACGCAGGAACGGCAGGTAGCTGGAGACGACCTCCAGGGCCGCGTCGGCGGGCAGGTGCTCCAGCAGGTGGGCGGCGAGCAGCGCGTCGAAGGCGCCGGGCCGGGCGTGCGGGGACTGGTGGAACTCCTCGATCGTGTACGCCTCCAGCCCGGCCGCCCGCGCGTGTGCCACCGAGGTGGGGTTGTGGTCCACCCCGACCGCGCCCTCGCCCAGGTTGGCCAGGTTGCGGCCGAGGCCGCAGCCGACGTCGAGGGTGCGGCCCAGTTCGAGCCGTTGGAGGTTCCACCGGTAGGGCGCCTGCACGTCGAGCACCTGCTTCCAGCGCGCGCCACCGAGGCGTTGCAACCGCTGGGTGTAGTCCTCACCCTCGGTGCCCGCCGCGGTGTCCTGCTCTGCTCGACTCATCGCCGGCCTCTCTGCCCGTCGCGGAAACGTCGCCACCCGGCGCGCGTGCGGGGACACGCCGCCGGCCGTCGGGTGTCCGCGCCGACGCGGACACCCGACAGATGCTACGGACCCGGGCGGCCATCGTCAGCCCCCACGGGCGGCGGGTCGGCCCTGGTGACACAGGGTGTCGCCGGGTTCGACCCTGGGTGTCGGTCGGCGGGGTCGGTGGCGTCGGCATCCCTGGGCCGGGTGCCGCCGATGGGGGCAGTCGTCCCCGGGTCAGGCGACGCCGGCCGGGGTGACTCCGCCGGCCCGCAGCGCGGCCAGTGGGGCGTCGTCGACGGCGTAGCCGAGCGCGTCGACCACCTCGACCACGCCGCTGACCTGCGCGCTGAGGCGCAGCGCCAGGTGCGCGGTGGACCACCGGTCGAGTTGGCCGGTGAGGGTGACCACCCCGCCGTGCACGGTCACGTCGACGGTGCCGTCGGGCACCCCGAGGACCCGGCGCAGCACGTCGGTGACGACGTCGCGGCGGATGTCGGCGTCCGGCCGCAGGTGGACCCGCAGCAGGTCGCCCCGGGTGACGATGCCGACGAGGCGGCCCCGGTCGTCGACGACGGGCAGCCGCTTGACGCCCCGCCGGTCCATGGTCCGGGCGGCCTGTGCGAGGGTCGCGCCGGGGGAGACGGTGACCGCCGGTGTGGTCATCAGGTCCCCGGCGAGGGTCGCGGCGGCCTTGGCCCACGCGGTGCGGGTGCGGCGGCCGGGGAGTACCCGCCGCCGGTGCGGCTGCCCGAGCCGTTCCACCTTGTGCAGCAGGTCGGCCTGGGAGACCACGCCGAGCACCCGCCGGGTGTCGTCGACCACCGGCACCGCCGTGACGTGCCGGGCGGTGAGCAGGTCCACCACCGTCCGGTACCCGGTGTCCTCGTCCACCGTGAGCACGTCGACCGTCATCACGTCCTGCACCTGCCACGTCCGCATGGCGTCCTCCTCGGTCCCGCCTCCGACGCTAGGTGCCGGGCGGGGCGTGGGGCAGGGGCGCAGGACCGGATCGGGGCGGGCCGGAGGTCCCAGCTGGTCGGGCGACCCTAGGATGGCGGGGGCCCGCGGCTGCGGCACCCCACCTGACCAGGCGTTAAGGTCCCGTCCATGGTGGAAAATAGCCGGTTTGCAAGCCCTTTCGCCGCAAAATTACTTGTCGGTAGACACTTAGGCTGAAACTCCTTTTCGCGCTAGGGGGATGATCGGCCGATTTTCGCCGTCCGATCTTCAGGGGGCGGTGGGCCCTTCGGTCCGACTCCGATCGATGATCTTTCCTCGGCCGGATGTCGTCCTATTCTGCTTCCATTGTGAAGTCCTGGGGGGGATCATGATCACAATTGGCTGTTCCCGCACGGCTGCCCACAGTGGAGTCGAGCCGATCCGCTGACATGGCGCAACCGACGATCATCCAACAGTTCGCCGAGGTCTCGGCCACCCGTACCGACCACCCGGCGATCCTCGGCGAGACCCACGAGGTCAGCTACGCCGCCCTGGCCGCCACCGTCGGCGGGCACGCCGTCGCGCTCACCGCGGCCGGCGTCCGACCCGGCGACCGGGTCGCCCTGCTCACCGGGCACGGCACCGGCACCATCGCCGCCGTCCTCGGCACCCTCGCCGCCGGTGGCGTGTACGTGCCGCTGGACCCCGGGTTCCCGGTCGACCGGCTCCGGCACATGCTCGCCGCCGCCGACGTGCGCGTCGTCGCCTGCGCCCCCGACCACCGCGACCTCGCCGACGCCCTGTGCGCCACCCGACCCGGCACCCGCGTGCTGGTCCTCGACCCGGCCGCCACCGCCGCGCTGCACCCCCTCCCGGTCGACCCCGACAGCCCGGCGTACGTGCTGTTCACCTCCGGCTCCACCGGCACCCCCAAGGCCGTCGCGCAGACCCACCGCAACCTGCGGCACGTCGTCGACAACCAGATCCGCACCCTGGCGATCGGCCCGGCCGACCGGCTCAGCCTGCTCGCCTCGTTCAGCTTCGACGCGGCCATCCCCGACCTCTATCCGGCGCTGCTCACCGGGGCCGCCGTCGTCCCGGTCGACCTGCGGCGGCACGGCCTGGCGTACGCCGTCGGGCAGCTCGCCCGGCACCGGGTCACCGTCTACCACTCCACCCCGACGGTCTACCGGTTCCTGCTCGACACCCTCGGTGAACGGCGGCTGGACAGCATCCGGGTGGTGCTGCTCGGCGGCGAACAGGCCACGCACGCCGACGCCGCCCGGGGGCGCGACCGGTTCGCACCGGGATGCGTGCTGGTCAACGGCTACGGCGCCACCGAGATGACGTTCGCCGCCCGGTACGCGCTGCCGCTGGCCGACGCCGACCCGACCGGCACCGGCCCGCTGCCGATCGGCACCGCACTGCCCGGCTACACGCTGCGGTTGGCCGACTCCGGCGAGATCGTGGTGCGCAGCCCGCACCTCGCCCCCGGCTACCTCGGCCAGCACAGCGACCGGTTCGGTGCCGACCCCGACGGGACGCCCACCTACGCCACCGGCGACCTGGGCGCGTGGCTGCCCGGCGGGGAGCTGGTCTGCCTCGGCCGGCTCGACCGCCAGGTCAAGGTGCGTGGATTCCGGGTCGAGCTGACCGAGGTCGAGGCCGTCCTCGCCGCGCAGCCCGGCGTCGCCGCCGTGCGTGCCATCGCCCGCGACGGGGCACTGCTCGCGTACGCCGTGCCGGCCGGCGGCGACCTCGACCCGGCGGCACTGCGCGCCGCCCTCGCCCGACAGCTGCCCGACTACGCGCTGCCCCGCGCCGTGCTGGTCCTCGACGCGTTCCCGCTCACCGTCACCGGCAAGATCGACGAGCGGGCACTGCCCGACCCGCCCCGGACGGTCCCCGCCGGACAGGAACCGGCCACCGACACCGAGCGGGCCGTGCACGAGATCTGGTGCGCGGTGCTCGGCCGCGACGCCGTCGGCCGGCAGGAGAGCTTCTTCGACGCCGGTGGACAGTCCCTGCTGCTCGGCCAGGTGCAGCAGCGCATCGCCGACCGGTTCGGCGCGACGCTGCCCATGGTGCGGCTGTTCGCCCACCCGACGATCGCCGCCCAGGCCCGGCTGCTCGACCCGGGCGTCGACGCCGCGCCGGCCACGGCGGCGCGCACCCGCCCGCTCCCCGCGCCGATCCTGCCCACCCCGACCGCGCCACCGGTCGCCGCCCGCGAGTACACCGGCGACGAGATCGTGGTGGTGGGGCTCGCCGGCCGGTTCCCCGGCGCACCCGACGCCGCCACCTTCTGGTGGAACGTCTGCGCCGGCGTCGACTCGGTGCACGACCACTCCGACGTCGAGTTGACCGCCCTCGGTATCGGGCCCCGGCTGCGCGCCGACCCCCGGCACGTGCGGGCCACCGGCCGGCTCGACGGGGTCACCGACTTCGACGCCGAGTTCTTCGCCATGGGCGACGAGGAGGCCGCCCGGACCGACCCCCAGCACCGGCTCTTCCTGGAGACGGCGTGGGAGGCCCTGGAGGACGCCGGGCACGACCCGACCCGCTTCCCCGGCCTGGTCGGCGTCTACGCGGCCACCTCCGCCAACCGCTACTTCCTGTTCCACCTGATGGACAATCCGGCCGTGGTCGGCGACGTCGACCCGGACGACTGGGAGGCCCGGCTGATCGGCCGGCAGTCCACCGACCACCTGCCCGGCCAGGTGGCGTACCGGCTCGGGTTGACCGGGCCGGCGGTGGCCGTGCAGACCGCCTGCTCCAGCTCGCTGGTCGCGGTCTGTACCGCCGCCCAGAGCCTCGCCGACTACCAGTGCGACATCGCCCTCGCCGGCGGGGTCAACGTCACCTGGCCCCGCTACCGGGCCACCCCCGGCGGGCTGGCCTCCCCGGACGGCCGCTGCCGCGCCTTCGACGAGGCCGCCGAGGGCTCCGGCTTCGGCTCCGGGGTGGGCGTGGTCGCGTTGCGCCGGCTCGCCGACGCCCAGGCCGACGGGGACCGGATCTACGCCGTCCTGCCCGGCTGGGCGGTCACCAACGACGGCCCCGACCGGGCCGGCTTCGCGGTGCCCGGCCCCGCCGGCCAGGCCGCCGCCGTCGCGAACGCGCTGGCCGCCGCCGAGGTCGCCCCCGGCGAGGTCCGCTTCATCGAGGCCCACGGCAGCGGTACGCCGCTGGGCGACGCGATCGAGGTCGCCGCCCTACACGAGGTGTACGGCGGGGCCGCCCCCGCCGAGTCCTGCGCGCTCGGCGCGGTCAAGACCAACATCGGTCACCTCGACGCCGGAGCCGGCATCGCCGGGCTGATCAAGACGGTGCTGGCCGTCCAGCACGGGGTGATCCCGCCGAACCTGCACTTCACCCGCCCGCACCCGGAGATCGACCTGGCCGGCGGCCCGTTCTACGTGCCCACCAAGGCGCGGGACTGGCCGGACGCGCCGCGCCGGGTGGCCGGGGTCAGCGCGTTCGGGCTCGGCGGCACCAACGCGCACGTGGTCGTGGAGCAGCCGCCACCTGCCGTACCGGCCGAGCCGTCGCCCCCACGGGCCTGGCTGCTGCCGGTGTCGGCGCGTACCCCGCAGGCGTTGCGGGCGGCGCTGACCCGGCTGCGGCACCACCTCGCCGGTGTCGGACCGGCGCTGCCCGAGGTGGCCGCCACCCTGGCGCTGGGCCGGCGGCCCTTCGCCAGGCGGGCCGCCGTCGTCGCCGCCGACCTGGCCGAGGCGGTCGCCGGACTCGACGAGCTGCTCGCCACCGACGCCACCGTGGCCGGCGCGCCGGGGGCGTTGCGTGACCTGGCCGCCGGCTGGGTCGCCGGCCGCGACGTCGACTGGGCCGCGCTGCACCCCGAGGGCACCGTCCGGCGCACCGGGCTGCCCGGCTACCCCTTCCAGCGCCGGCGGCACTGGATCGACCCACCGCAGAGAGGCGCACGGTGAACTGGTTCGTCTCGCCCGGAAGCCGACCCCAGGCACCGGCGCAGCTGTTCTGCCTGCCGTACGCCGGGGGCGGAGCCAGCGCGTTCCGCCGCTGGCAGCCGGAGGCCGGCCCGGACGTGGAGGTGCTGCCGGTGCAGCTGCCCGGCCGGGAGAACCGGATCGGCGACGACCCGGACTTCACCGTCGCGGAGCTGGCCGCCGCCATCGCCGACCGGGCCGACCGCCCGTACGCGATCTACGGGCACTCGATGGGCGGGCGGCTCGGCTTCGAGGTGGTGCGGGAGCTGCGCCGGGACGGCCGGGAGCTGCCGGTACGGCTGTACGTCGGCGGCGCCCGCGCCCCGCACGTCACCGCCGCGAGCTTCTTCGACGGCCTGTCCCGGGTGGACGACGACGAACTGCTGCGCCGGCTCGCCGCCGGCGGCGGCCTGCCCGACGGCCTGCTGGACCACCCGGAGCTGGTGGAGCTGCTGCTGCCGTTGCTGCGCGCCGACTTCGGCCGGGTCGACAGCTACCGGTACGCCCCCGGGGCGCCGCTGCCGGTGCCGGTGGTGGCGTTCGCCGGGCGGCACGACCGGGCGGTCAGCCGGGAACAGAGCGCCGCCTGGGCCGAGCACACCGCCGCCGGCTTCACCCTGCACGAACTCGACGGTGGGCACTTCTTCCTGCACGACCGGCTGCCCGAGCTGCTGGGCCTGATCCGCGCCGACCTGACCGCCGCCCTCGACTCCCCGGCTCCCGCACCGGCCGGCGGCCCGGTTTCCCCGGGTGAGGCGGGCACCACCGCCGGGCCCCACGCGGACCCGGTCGCGGCCGGTGCCGGCCGCGACCCGGGGTCCGCCGGGTCGGTGCCGGCGGCCGGTACGCCCGAGCACCGGGTGCCGCTGGGCGACACCGGCTGGTCGGTGTGGCGCGACGCGATCCTGCGCAGCACCGGCTTCCCGGCCGACGGCCTCGCCCTGTTCGCCGCCCCGGCCGCCGCCGAGCTCGCCGACGAACTGCTGGCCACCGGCGGCGGCGTCGAACGCTTCGACAAGGAGTTCGACGAGGCCGTCCGCGCCGCCGGGCAGCGGTTCACCGAACTCGCCGCCGACCCGCTGCTGCGCGAGGCGGTGACCTGGCAGAACCGGGGCGCGCTGGTGGCCTTCGACGGCCTGGTCCGGGGCGGTCCCGACGCGTCGCGCAACGTGCGCCGTCGCGACCGGGAACGGGCCCTGCTCAAGTACTGGCAGCGGTACTGCGGCAAGAACGAGACGGTCGGCTTCTTCGGCCCCAGCTGCTGGGTGACCGTCGACCCGGCGCAGCCGGAGACCGCCCGGCTGCGGGTCGGCCCCGAACTGACCCGGCGACGGTGGGTCCGATTCGAGTCGTGGGCCCTCGACGAGTACGCCGAGTGCATCGGCGCCGAACTCGCCGTCCGGCGCTGGTGGCCGCCGGTGCTGGCCCCGCAGGTCGCGGTGCGCGGGCGCAGCGTGCTGCGTCCCGGGCAACCGCCGGTGGCGCTGTCACCGGTGGAGGCCGCGTTGCTGGCCGCCGTCGACGGCCGCCGGCCCGCCCACGACCTGGTCGCCGACCCGGCCATCGGACTTCGTCGGCCCGAGGACGGCTACACGCTGCTCGACCGGCTCGTCGAACGGGAGCTGCTCACCTGGGACGCGGCCCTGCCGGTCAGCCCGGCCGCGGAGGAGGTGCTGCGCGCACGGATCGACGCCGTCGGCGATCCGGCGGCCCGACTGGCCGCCCGGTCCGGGCTGCACCGGCTCACCGCCGCCCGGGACGCCGTCGCCGCGGCGGCCGGTGACCCGCACCGCCTGGGCCTCGCCCTCGACGCCCTCGACGCCACCTTCACCGAGCTGACCGGGCGGTCGCCCCGGCGTCGGGAGGGCCGGATGTACGCCGGCCGTACCCTCTGCCACGAGGACACCGCCCGGGACCTCGACGTCACCCTCGGTGCCCCGTTCCTGGCCGACCTGGCCGCGCCGCTCGACGTGCTGCTGCGCGCCGCCCGGTGGATGGTGGCCGCCCTGGCCCAGGCGTACGACCGGGTCTTCCGTGAGCTGTACGACGAACTGCGCGGCGAGGCCGGGGACGCCCCCGTCTCCCTGGCCGACCTGTGGTACCTCGCCCAGGGACTGTTCTGGGGCACCGGCGACCGGCCGGTCGACGCGGTCGCCGCCGACTTCGCCGCCCGCTGGGCGGGACTGTTCGGCTTCGCCGGGCTGCCACCGGGTACCCGGGAGGTGCGCCTCGCCGCCGCGGATCTCGCCGACCGCGTCGACGAGGTCTTCCCGGCGGCCCCGGCGCGCTGGTCCAAGGCCGTCCTGCACAGCCCCGACCTGCAACTCTGCGCGCGGGACGCGGCGGCGTTGGCGCGCGGGGAGTACACCGTCGTGCTCGGCGAACTGCACGCCGCGTGGGCGTCCTTCGACTGCGAGGTGTTCATCCCGGCCCACCCCGACCCGCAACGGCTGCGGGACGCCCTCACCACGGACCTGGGTGGGCGTCGGCTGCGGCTGCTGTACCCCACCGACTGGCCACGGCGGACCAGCCGGACCGCCGAAGCCCTCGCCGGGCCCAGCGACCGGCAGTTGGCCTTCGCGGCGGCGCCCGGGGCCGATCCGGCACGGGTGCTGCCCACGGTGGCGCTCACCGTGTCCGAGCGGGACGGCGAGCTGGTCGCCACCGCCGCCGACGGCGAGAGCTGGCCGTTGACCGAGGTCTTCGGTGAACTGCTCAGCGCCCACGCGGTGGACGGGTTCAAGCTGGTCGCCGCCGCCCCCTACACCCCCCGGGTCACCATCGACCGGCTGGTGGTGGCCCGGCGGACCTGGCGCACCACGGTGGGGGAGAGCGGTCTGGCCGACGCCGCCGGGGAACGTGACCGGTTCCTCGCGGTGCGGGCCTGGCGACGCCGCCTCGACCTGCCCGAGCAGGTGTACGTCAAGCTCGGCAGCGAGACCAAACCCTGCTACGCCGACCTGAGCAGCCCGGCCTTCGCGAACATGTTCTGCGCCATGGTGCGGGCGGCCCGGATGGGGGACGGCACCGAGGTCTCCCTGACGGTCAGCGAGATGCTGCCCGGCCCGGACGACGCCTGGGTGCCCGACGCCGCCGGCCGCCGGTACCTCAGCGAACTGCGCCTGCACGTGGTCGACGACACCGCCCGGGACGACCGGTGAACCGGCACACCGTCCGCCCGGTGGGGCGTACCGCACCAGCAACCGTACGGGGAGCGACGTGACCGACATCCTGTCCATCAGTGCCGTCACCGGGGAAGATCTGCCCTGGCCGGACGGCACGCTGGCCGACCTGATCGTCGAGCGGGCGGCCCGCTGCCCGGACGCGGTGGCGGTGCGCCAGTGGGACGACCGGCTCACCTACCGGGAGCTGGTCGGCCGGGCGGCGGGCCTGGCCGCGGCGCTGCGGGCCCGGGGGGTCGGCCGGCAGACCCGGGTGGGGATCTGCGCCCACCGCCACCCCGACCTCGTGGTCGACGTCCTCGGCGTGCTGCTCGCCGGGGGCTGCTACGTGCCGTTGGAGCCCGGTGGCCCCCGGCAGCGGCTGCGGGAGATCGCCGCCGACGCCGGGGTGACGCTCGTGGTGGGGGACGCGGCGGCGGTCGAGTTCGCCGACACCCCCGGCGTCGAGGTGGTCACCGCCAGCGGCCCGGCTCCGCTGACGCCCTGCCCGGCGCGGGCCGGCGACCCGGCGTACGTGCTGTTCACCTCGGGTTCCACCGGCCGGCCCAAGGGGGTGCTGACCACCCACCGCAACGTGGTGGAGTTCGTCACCGGCTGCGCCGCGCTCAGCGCCGCCGACGCCGGGGTCCGCAGCCTCGGCATCGCCTCGCTCGGCTTCGACGCGGCCAGCATCGACCTGTTCGTCCCGCTGCTGCTCGGTGGCAGCGTGCAACTGCTCGGCGGCGACGACCGGTCCGACCCGGACCGGCTGGCCCGGTTCATCGTCGCCCACGACGTGAACTGGGGTTTCATCACCCCGACCGTGCTGTCCATGCTGGACCCGGCCCGGGTGCCCGGCTGGCGGACGGTGCTCTGCGGCGGCGAGGCCGTCCCCGCCGACATGGTCGCCCGCTGGGCGCCGGGCCGACGGCTGCTCAACGGCTACGGCCCCACCGAGACCACCGTGCTGGCGGTCAGCGGCGAGCTGACCGCCGCCGACACCGACCCGGTGCCGATCGGGCTGCCCCTGCCCAACCACCGGGCGTACGTGGTGGACGACGGGCTGCGGGCGGTGCCGCCGGGGCAGACCGGTGAGCTGCTGATCGGCGGGCCGGGACTGGCCGACGGCTACCTCAACCGGCCCGGCCTGACCGCCGACCGGTTCGTCCCCGACCCGTTCTCCGGGCTGCCCGGCGAGCGGCTCTACCGCACCGGTGACCTCGTCCGGCAGGCCGACGACGGGCGGATCGTCTACCTCGGCCGGGCCGACCGGCAGGTCAAGATCCGGGGCCAGCGGATCGAGCTGGGCGAGGTGGAGGCCGTGCTCGCCGACGTGCCCGGCGTGGCCCGGGTGGCCGTGGAGGCGGTGCCCGGCCCGGCCGGGACCGAACTGGTCGCCTTCCTCACCCCGGCCACCGCGCCCGACGACGACGCCGTCCGGGCGTACGCCGGGAGACGGTTGACCGCCGCGATGCTGCCGGCGCGGCTGCTGCGCCGCGACGACCTGCCGGTCAGCGCCATCACCGGCAAGCTGGACCGGCCGGCGCTGCGCGCGCTGGCCGACGCCGCGCTGACCGCCGCCCCCGCCGACGCGCCGACCGACGAGCCGGCCGACCCGGTCGAGCGGGTCGTGCGGCGGGTCTGGACCCGGCTGCTCGGCGCGGCACCCGCCCCGGACACCGACTTCCTCGCCGCCGGTGGCAACTCCATCGCCGCGATGCGGCTGGTCGCGGCGCTACGCGCCGAGCTGGGCCGGCACGTCGACACCCGGGACGTGCTGGCCGGGCGCACCCCGGCCGCGCTGGCCGCCCGGCTGCGGGCCGCCGCGCCCGCCGACGCCGACGGGCTGACCACCGGCAACCCGCCGACGCTGTCCCCGCCGCAGCGCCGGCTGTGGTTCGTCGACCAGCTCGCCCCCTCCAGCGCCCCCTACAACATCGCGGTCGCGCACCGGCTGCGCGGCCCGCTTCACACCGGTGCGCTCGGCGCGGCGCTGCGGGCCGTGGCCACCCGGCACGACGTGCTGCGCTGGCGCATCCCGCAGACCGCCGGGGTGCCCTACGCGGTGTGCGAGGAGCCGACCGACGTGGCGGTGCCGGTGGTCGACCTGACCGGCCGTGCCGACGCGGAGGCCGAACTGGCCGGGATGCTCGCCGCCGGTGCCGCGCACGCCTTCGACCTGGCCACCGGCCCGCCCTGGCAGGTGACCGTCTACCGGCTCGGCCCCGACGAGCACGTGCTGGCGATGACCATGCACCACGCGGTCTTCGACGGCTGGTCCGAGGCGGTCCTCTACGCCGACCTGGCCACCGGGTACGCGCACGCCGTCGCCGGCACGTCGCCGACCCTGCCGCCGCTGTCCGCGTCGTACGCCGACTACGCGGTGTGGCGCGACGAGCGGGACCGCCGGCAGGGTCCCGCCGACCTCACCTGGTGGGCGGAGCACCTGCGGGGCGTGCCGACCGTGCTGGACCTGCCCCGCGACCGTCCCCGCCCGACCGTGCAGACGTACGCGGGCGCGGAGGCGGCGGTGACCCTGACCGCCACCGCCGACCGGGCGGTGCGGGATCTGGCCGAGCGGCGCGGCAGCACCGTCGCGGCGGTGCTGCTGGCCGGGTTCGCCGAGCTGCTGCGCCGGCTCACCGGCGGCGACGACCACGTGGTCGGGGCGATCGTCGCCGACCGCCGGCTGGCCGCCTTCGACGACGTGGTCGGCTTCTTCATCGACACCGTCCCGGTGCGGCTGCGCACCGGCACCGACGGCACGACCGGCGGCACCGGCGGGGTCGGGTTCGCCGAACTGGTCGACCGGTGCGCCGCCGAGCTGCACGAGGCGACCGCCCACCCGGGCGCGCCGCTGGAGAAACTCGTCGAGACCCTCGGCGTCGGCCGGGACACCTCCCGGGCGCCCCTGGTGCAGGTGCTGTTCAACGTGCTCAACTTCACCGCGCCCCGGCTGACGCTGACCGGGCTGACCGCCGAGGCGCTGCCGGTGCCCAAGCCCGGCTCCCCGTTCGACATCACGGTCTACGTGGTGCAGCGCGACGGCCGGTGCGGGGTGGACGTGGTCTACAACCCGGACCTGTTCGACGCCGACCGGATCGACGCGCTCCTGGCCGACCTCGCCGACCTGGTCGGCGCGCTCGCCGCCGACCCGCACACCCCGGCCGACGCGGTGGCCGTGGCACTGCCCCGGCCGACCGTCCGGGTGGCGGCGCTGGGCGCGATGACCGTGGCCGCCGCCGCACCGGCCCCGGTCGCGCCGGTGCCGACCGGGCCGGACGAGCTGACCGAGACCGAGGAGCTGATCGCCGGCATCTGGCGGCAGGTGCTGGAACGTGACCGGGTCGGGGTCGCCGACAACTTCTTCGACATCGGCGGGCACTCGCTGGCCCTGGCGGCGGTGCACGCCCGGCTGACCGCCGCCACCGGCCGGTCGATCACCATGCTCGACCTGTTCCGGCACCCCACCGTCCGGGCGCTCGCCGCCAGCCTCGACGGGGCCGCCGACCGACCCGAGCTGGCCCGCGCCGCGTTGCGCGCCGCCGCCCGGCGCGGCCGGACCCGTCGTACCCCGCCACCCCGCCGACCGCACCAACCGTGACGCCGCCTCCCTCCCCACCGCCTGCGGGCGGCACCTTGCGACAAAGGACGACCCCGATGCAGAACGAGATCGACACCGCGCCGCCCACCGATGACGGCATCGAACCCATCGCCATCGTCGGGCTCGCCGCCCGGCTGCCGGGTGCCGCCGATGTCGGCGAGTTCTGGCGCAACCTGGTCGACGGCGTCGAGTCGGTCACCGAGCTGAGCCGCGACGAGCAGCTCGCCCGGGGTGCGACCGCCGACGAGGTCGACGACCCGGGCTGGGTGAGCCGGGCCCCGCTGATCGACGGGTACGACACCTTCGACGCCGGGCTGTTCGGGATGACCAGCCGCGAGGCGGAGATGACCGACCCGCAGCACCGGCTGTTCCTGGAGAGCTGCTACACCGCGTTGCAGGACGCCGGCTACGACCCGGCCCGCTACCCCGGGGCGGTAGGCGTGTACGCCGGCACCGGCGGCAACACCTACCTGCACCGGTACGTGCTGCGCAACAAGCGGGTCGGCGGCAACCCGCACGGCGCGGTCTCGCTGGCCACCGGCAACTCGCCCAACTACGTGGCGACCAACGTGTCCTACCGGCTGGACCTGCGCGGGCCGAGCCTGACCGTGCACACCGCCTGCTCGACCTCGCTCGTCGCCTTCCACCTGGCCTGCGAGGCGCTGCGTAACCACGAGTGCGACATGGCGCTGGCCGGCGGGGTCAACGTGGAGCTGCCGCACGTCGGCTACCTGGGTATGGACGGCTTCACCTCGCCCGACGGCCGGTGCCGCCCGTTCGACGCCGGGGCCAACGGCACGGTCTGGGGCAGCGGCGTCGGGGTGACCCTGCTCAAGCGGCTCTCCGACGCGATCGCCGACGGCGACTCGATCCGCGCGGTGGTGCTGGGCAACGCGATCAACAACGACGGCGCCGGGAAGGTCGGCTTCACCGCCCCCAGCGTCGACGGGCAGGTCGAGGCGATCGCCCAGGCGGTCGGGATGGCCGGGATCGACCCCCGCAGCATCAGCTACGTCGAGGCGCACGGCACCGGCACCGCGCTGGGCGACCCGATCGAGGTGGCCGCCCTGTCGGCGGTGTTCACCCGGGACACCGACGAGCGGGGCTGGTGCGGCATCGGCTCGGTGAAGTCCAACATCGGGCACCTGAGCCAGCCGTCCGGCATCGTCAGCGTGATCAAGACGGTGCTGGCGATGGAGCACGGGCTGATCCCCCCGACGATCAACTACGAGACGCCGAACCCGGGCATCGACTTCGCCGACACCCCGTTCTACGTGGCGAACACCCTGACCAAGTGGGACACCGACGGCGGGCCGCGCCGGGCCGGGGTCAGCTCGTTCGGCATCGGCGGCACCAACGCCCACGTGGTGCTCGAGGAGGCCCCGGCCGCGCACCGCGCGGACCGGCGGGTCCGCCCGGCGCACCTGCTGACGGTGTCGGCGAAGACCGCGTCGGCGCTGGACAGCGCCGTCACCCGGCTCGCCGACCACCTGGCGGCGACCAGCGACGGCGGGCCGGAGCTGCTGGCCGACGTCGCGCACACGCTGCGGGTGGGCCGCCAGGAGTACCCGCACCGGGTGGCCGTGGTCGCCGCCGACCTGGCCGAGGCGGTGACCGCGCTGCGTACCCCGCGCCGCCGCCAGTCCGGGGTGGTCGACGGTGCCGCCCCGCGCGCCGCGTTCCTCTTCTCCGGCCAGGGCGCCCAGTACGCCGGGATGGGCGCGCAGCTCTACGCCGAGGAGCCGGCCTTCGCCGCCACCGTCGACGAGTGCGCCGCGCTGCTCCGCCCCGAGCTGGGCCTGGACCTGCGGGACCTGATCCTCGGCCGGGACCCGCAGGCGGCGGAGAAGCTCACCGAGACCCGCTACACCCAGCCGGCCCTGTTCGTCGTCGAGTACGCCCTGGCGCTGCACTGGCAGCGGGCCGGGGTACGCCCGGCGGCGATGATCGGCCACTCGATCGGCGAGTACGTCGCCGCCACCGTCGCCGGGGTGCTGACCCTGCCCGACGCGCTGCGGGTGGTCGCCGCCCGGGGCCGGCTGATGCAGTCGCTGCCGGCGGGGGCGATGCTCGCCGTGTCGCTCGACGAGTCGCAGGTCGCCGCCCGGCTGCCCGAGGGGCTGTCCATCGCCACCGTCAACGGGCCCGGCACCTGCGTGGTGGCCGGCGAGAGCGCCGCCGTCGCCGCGTTCGCCGACAGCCTCGGCGGCAAGAGCAAGAGCAAGCCGCTGCGCACCTCGCACGCGTTCCACTCGCCGATGATGGACCCGATCCTGGCCGAGTTCACCGCCCTGATGGCGACGGTGCCGCTGCACGCGCCGGCCATCCCGTTCCTGTCCAACGTGACAGGCACCTGGATCACCGCCGAACAGGCCACCGACCCGGCGTACTGGGCGGCGCACCTGCGCCGGCCGGTGCGGTTCGGTGACTGCGTGGCGACCCTGCTCGGGGCGGGCACCTGGGCGCTGCTGGAGTGCGGTCCGGGCCGGCAACTGGCCAACCTGGCCCGGATGCAGGTCGCCAAGGGCTCCCCGGCGCAGCGGGCGCTGACCCCGCTGGGTAGCCTGCCCGGCCCCGGCGAGTCCACCGGCGACCTGGCCACTGTGCTCACCAGCGCCGCCGCCCTGTGGTGTGCCGGGATCGGGGTGCGGCTCGACGCCGACCCGACCGCCCGACGGGTGCCGCTGCCCACCTACCCGTTCGAGCGGCTGCGCTACTGGGTCGACCCGGACCCGGTGGCGGCGCTGCCCGACGCCCCGGCCGACGCCGGCCCGCAGCCGCTTCAGCGGTGGTTCGCGGTGCCGGTGTGGCGGCAGGCCGCCGCCGACCCGGCGACGGTGCCCGACGGCCGCTGCCTGGTGCTCGCCGCCGGTCCGCGCGCCGAGGCGCTGGTCGACGCGCTGCGGGCCGCCGGCGACGACCCGGTCGTGGTACGCCCCGGCACGGCGTTCGCGGCGACCGGCGACGGGTACCGGCTGCGCCCCGGCCACCGGGAGGACCACGACGCGCTGGTCGCGGCGTTGACCGCAGGCGGGGTGCCGTCCCGGCTGGTGCACGCCTTCGCCCTGGACGGCACGCCGGCCGGCCTCGACGCCACCGCCGCCTGGGACGCCCAGCAGCGTGGCTTCTTCGACGCCCTGCACCTGGTGCAGGCCCTCGCCGGGGCGGGGGTGACCGCCGAGGAGCGGTCGCTCACCCTCGACCTGGTCACCGCGGGCGTCGGCGACGTCACCGGTGCCGACCTGGTCCGCCCCGAGCACGCCACCCTCGCCGGCCTGGCCCGGGTGCTGCCTGCCGAACTGCCCGGCCTGGCCGTCCGGCTGGTCGACGCCGACCCGGCCGACACCGGGGTCGACGCGCTCGCCGCCGAGCTGCGCCGCCCGGTCGACCCGCAGCGGGCGGAGGTGACGCTGCGCGGCGCCCGCCGCTGGGTGACCGGCTACGAGCAGGTCACCGTCGCCGCCGAGACCGGGCCGGGGGCGCTGCGCGACGGCGGCCGGTACCTGGTCACCGGTGGCCTGGGCGGCATCGGCGTCACCCTCGCCGAGGACTTCGCCCGGCGGGCCGGGGCGAAGCTGGTGCTGCTGGCCCGCTCCGGGCTGCCGCCGCGCGAGCGGTGGGACGACCACCTGGCGGTGCACGGTGGCGCGGACCGGGCCGGCCGGGCCATCGCGGCGATCCGCCGGATGGAGGCGGCGGGCGCGACGGTGCGGGTGCTCGCCGCCGACGTCACCGATCCGGCCGACCTGCGTCGGGTCCGGGCCACCGTGGAGGCCGAGTTCGGCGGGCTGGACGGCATCGTGCACGCCGCCGGCCTGCCCGGCGGCGGAATGGCCGAGGTGAAGGAGCGGGCCGAGGCCGAACGGGTGCTCGCCCCGAAGCTCACCGGCACCCTCGCCCTGGCCGAGGTCTTCGGTGACCTGCCGTTGGACTTCGTGGCGCTGTGCTCCTCGATCACCTCGGTGATCGGCGGCTTCGGTCAGGTCGACTACTGCGCGGCGAACGCCTTCCTCGACGCGTTCGCCCGCTCCGGCGCGGGTTTCCGGGCCCCGGTGCTGTCGCAGAACTGGGGTGGCTGGGCGGAGGTCGGCATGGCGGTGGAGACCGCCGCGCCGGCCGCGTTCCGGGCCGCCGGCCGGGACACGGTCACCACGCCGGTGGACCACCCGGTGCTCACCACGAAGGTGGTCGGCCCGGAGTCGACGGTGCTGCACGGCCTGGTCTCCGCCGACACCCACTGGCTGCTCGACGAGCACCGCATCGGCGGGGTGCCGGTGGTGCCCGGCACCGCCCACCTGGAGTCGGTGCGGGCCGCGGTGGTCGCCGCCGTGCCCTGTCCCGCGCCGCAGGCAGCGGTGGAGCTGCGCGACGTGGTGTTCCTGGAGCCGTTCGCGGTGCCGCAGGGCACCGTCGCCCAGTACCGGGTCGAGCTGACCGCCGCCGAGGACGGCGTCGACTTCGCCGTCCGCAGCCTGGCCGCCGGCCAGCTCCGCACCCACGTGCGCGGATCGGCCGGCTGGACCGTGGAGGCCGCCCCGCCGGCCCGGGTGCCGGTGGTCGACGGCCGGCGGGTCGACGACGACGCCTCGTTCGGTCGGGGCCGCACCAGCATGCTGACCTTCGGCCCGCGCTGGGCGTCGCTTGCCGAGCACCGGCTCGGCGACGGTGAGGAACTCGCCCGGGTCGAGGCTCCGGAGCCGGTCCGGGCCGACCTGCCCGCGTGGGGCCTGCACCCGGCGTTGCTGGACGTGGCCACCGCGTTCGGTCGGGGTCAGGGCGACGGCACCTACCTGCCGCTGTCGTACGGGCGGATCGTGGTGCGCGGGCCGCTGCCTGCGGTGTTCCACAGCCACCTGCGGCACCGGGCCAGCGCCACCGACGAGGTGGTCGCCGCCGACCTGTCGCTGACCGACACCGAGGGCCGGGAACTCGTCGCGATCGGTGACTTCGTGCTGCGCCGGGTCGACCAGGGCGCGGTCACCGGCGGGTTGACCGGTGCCGCCGACGCGGCTGCGGTCGACCCGGCGGCCGGGACGGTCACCGAGGACATCCGCCCGGTCGACGGCGCGGAGGCGTTCCGGCGCAGCCTCACCGCCGGCCTCGGCCCGCAGGTGGTCATCGCGACCCGGACGGTGGCGGACATCCGGCGGCGGGCCTCCCGGGTCACCACCGACGCCCTGGAGCAGGACCCGGAGCCGTCGACCGCCGCCGCGACGGCGACCGGCGGCGGCTCGGCGGCCCCGCGGACCGAGCTGGAGATCACCATCGCCGGGGTGTGGCGGGACGGGCTGGGGGTGGCCGAGGTCGGGGTGGACGACGACTTCTTCGCCCTCGGCGGCAACTCGCTGGTCGCGGTGCAGCTGATCGCCGCGATGCGCAAGGCGACCGGGGTCCGGCTGCCGATGCGCAGCCTCTTCGAGACCCCGACCGTGGCCGGTCTGGCCGAACGCATCGCCCAGCTGCGGGCCGCCGCCGCCGACGAACCGGCCGCGCCGGCCACCATCCCCGCCATCCCGCGGCTACCCCGCGCCTGACGTCGAGAAAACAGGAGACCACGCAATGAGCGACACGATCGCCACGCTGCCGGTCGTCGTCGAGAACGACGGCACCGCCCTGACCGAGCTGATCGACCGCCGCCGGGCCGAGCTGCGCGCCACCCTCGTCGCGCACGGCGGGCTGTTGTTCCGCGGCTTCGACGTGGGCGGGGTGGACGGCTTCGACGCGGTGGTGCGGGCGTTCTCCGGCGAACCGCTGACCTACACCGAGCGGTCCTCGCCCCGGCACGCCATCAAGGGGAAGGTCTACACCTCGACCGACTACCCGCCGGACGAGGAGATCTTCCTGCACAACGAGAACTCGTACCAGGCGCGCTGGCCGCTGACGCTGTTCTTCTACTGCCTGACCGCGCCGCAGACCCTCGGCGCGACCCCGCTGGCCGACGTGCGCCGGGTGTACGCCGAGATCGACCCGGCGGTACGCGAGGAGTTCGTCAGGCGGCGCTGGCTGCTGGTGCGCAACTTCCACGCCGACTTCGGCACCCGCTGGCAGGACGTCTTCGGCACCGACGACCGGGCGCAGGTGCAGGCGTACGCGGCGGCGAACCGGATCGAGCTGGAGTGGGTGGGCAAGGACGGGCTGCGGACCCGGGCGGTGCGCGACGTGGTGCACCACCGGCCCGGCTCGGACACCCCGCGCTGGTTCAACCACGCCACCTTCTTCCACCTGAGCACCCTGCCGAAGGACTACCAGGAGGGGCTGCTGGCGATGTTCGGCCCCGAGGGGCTGCCGGCGAACACCTACTACGGCGACGGCGGCGAGATCCCCGCCGACGTGATGGACCACCTGCGGGCCGCGTACCGGGCGGCCAGCGTCCGCTTCGACTACCGGCGCGACGACGTGCTGGTGGTCGACAACATGACCGCCGCGCACGGACGGGAACCGTTCACCGGACCCCGCAAGATCGCCGTCGCGATGGCCGAACCGCACACCCCCGACACCGCTGGAGCGAACTGATGGCCGACACCCGATTCCTGGTCGTGCGCAACGACGAGGAGCAGTACTCGATCTGGGCGGCCGACCGCGACCTGCCCGCCGGCTGGCACGACGCGGGCTTCACCGGCAGCCGCGAGGAGTGCCTGGCCCACGTGGACGAGGTCTGGACCGACATGCGCCCGCGTTCGGTACGGGAGCAGACGGCATGACCCGCGAGTGGACCTTCCCCGCCTCGTTCGCCCAGGAACGGGTCTGGATCGCCAACCAGCTCGACCCGGCCTCCCCGGTCTACAACGTGTCGGTGCCGTGCCGGCTGCCCGCCGACCTGGACGCCGAGACGGCAACCGAGGTGTTCGGTCAGGTCGTCGCCCGGCACGAGGCGCTGCGCACCCACCTGCGGGTCGACGACGGCACCCTGGTGCAGGTGGTCCGGGAGCACGAGTCGTTCCGGCTGCCCGTCGACGACCTGCGTGGGCTGCCCGATCCGGAGCGCCTGCGGCGGTCCGACGCGCTGCGCGCCGAGCTGGCCCGGACCCCGATCCCGTTGGACGCGCCGCCGCTGTGGCGGGCCCGCCTGATCCGCTTCGACGACGCGTGGACGCTGCTGCTGGTGGTGCACCACGCCGTCTTCGACAGCCACTCGGCGGTGCTGTTCGGCGCCGAGATCGCCGCGTTCGCGCGGACCGCGTCGACGGGTGTGCCGGCCACCGTGCCGGAGCTGCCCATCCAGTACGCCGACTTCGCGGTGTGGCAACGCGACCAGCTCACCGGCGCGGAACGCGACCGGCAGCTCGCCTTCTGGACCGGTCACCTGGCCGGCGCCCCGAAGGTCACCGGCCTGCCGCTGGACCGGCCCCGCCCGGCGCAGCTCGGTTTCGCCGGTGACGAGGTGCGTTTCGACCTGCCCGCCGGGCTGCTCGACCGGATCGGCCGGCTGTCCGCCGGGTCGGCGGTCACCCCGTACATGGTGCTGCTTGCCGGTTTCGCGGCGCTGTTGTCGCGGATCTCCGGCGACACCGACGTGGTGGTCGGGGTCTCCACCGCCGGCCGGGAGACCGCCGAACTGACCCCACTGATCGGCATGTTCGTCAACCCGGTGGCGCTGCGCTGCGACGTCGGCGGCGACCCGCGCTTCACCGACCTGCTCGGCCGGGTCCGCGACGGGCTGGTCGACGCCCTGGAGCACGGGCAGACCCCGTTCCAGGCGATCGTCGAGGCGGTCGCCCCGGAGCGGGACCCGTCGGTGCAGCCGATCTTCCAGACCGCGCTGAACTTCATCCCCGACTCGGGGCTGGACCCGGTGGAGCTGGGCACCACCAAGGACGACCTGGCCTTCGACATCACCACCGGCGAGAGCCGGCTGGTCTACCGGACCGACCTGTTCGACAGGTCCACCGCCGAGGCGGTCGTGGCCCGCTACGTCCGGCTGCTCGACGCGGCCGTGGCCGACCCGCGGCAGCCGGTCTCCGCGCTGCCGCTGCTCGCCGACGCCGAACGGGACCTGGTCCTCGGCGGGTGGGCCGGGGTGGCCGCGGCCGGCCCGTCGGCCACCGTCGTCGACGAGGTGCAGCGGCAGGTGGCGGCCACCCCGGCCGCCACCGCCCTGGTCTGCGAGGACGTCACGCTGACGTACGCGCAGCTCAATGCCGCCGCGAACCGGCTGGCCCGGGTGCTGGTGGGCCGGGGCGTCGGCCCGGAGACCCGGGTGGCGCTGGCCCTGCCGCGCGGCCCGCAGCTGCTGGTGGCGATCCTGGCCGTGCTCAAGGCGGGGGCCGCGTACGTGCCGGTGGACACCGGCTATCCGGCGGGCCGGATCGGCTACCTGCTCGCCGACGCCGCGCCGGCGCTGGTGCTGGCCGTGGCGGAGACCGCCACCCTGGTGCCGGGCGACGCGCTGCTGGTCGACGGTGCGGCCGGGCCCGCCGACGACGCCGACGGCGCGGACCTCACCGACGCCGACCGGATCGCCCCGTTGCGCCCGGAGCACCCCGGCTACGTGCTCTACACCTCCGGCTCGACCGGCCGCCCCAAGGGCGTGGTGGTGGAGCACCGGGCGATCGTCGCGTACCTGGCCTGGGCCCGGGACACCTACCCGGGGCTGTCCGGCACCGCCCTGCTGCACTCGCCGGTCTCGTTCGACCTGACGGTGACCGGGCTGCTCGGCCCGCTCACCGCCGGGGGCACCGTCCGGCTGGCCGGGATCGACTCCCCGGCGGCCCGGGTGGGTGGACGGCCGACGTTCCTCAAGGTCACCCCGAGCCACCTGCCGCTGCTGGAGGAGGCGCTGTCGCCCACCACCGACCTGGTGATCGGCGGCGAGGCGCTCACCGGGGAGCAGCTCGCCGACTGGCGAGCCGCGCACCCGGAGGTGGCGGTGGTCAACGAGTACGGCCCCACCGAGGCCACCGTCGGCTGTGTCGCCGCCCGGCTCGCCCCCGGGCAGCAGGTGCCCGCCGGCCCGGTGTCGATCGGCCGGCCCACCGCCACCAGCCGGGTGTACCTGCTCGACGCCGCGTTCCAGCCGGTCCCGCCGGGGATGGTCGGTGAGCTGTACGTCGCCGGCGACCAGCTCGCCCGGGGCTACCTGGGCCGGCCCGGCCTGACCGCCGAGCGGTTCCTGCCCTGCCCGTACGGCCCGCCGGGGCAGCGGATGTACCGCACCGGTGACCTGGCCCGGTGGCGGGCCGACGGCACCCTGGACTACCTGGGTCGCCGCGACGACCAGGTGAAGGTGCGGGGGATGCGCATCGAGCTGGGCGAGATCGAGGCGGCGATGCGGGAGCACCCCGAGGTGCACCAGGCGGCGGTGGCCGTGCGCACCGACTCGGGGGAGCCGACCCTGGTCGGTTACCACGTCGGCACCGCCGAGGAGGCGCACCTCGCCGTCGAGCTGGCCCGGGAGCTGCCGGCGCACCTGGTGCCGGCCGCGTTCGTCCGGCTCGACGCGTTGCCGTTGACCCCGAACGGCAAGCTGGACCGGGCCGCGCTGCCCGCACCGCCGGAGTCCGTGGCCGGCGACGGCTACGTCCCGCCCCGCACCGACGCCGAGACCCTGGTCGCCGAGGTGTACGCCGACATCCTCCAGGTGGAGAAGGTCGGCGCGCTCGACGACTTCTTCGCCCTCGGCGGCAACTCGTTGCGCGGCATGCGGGCGATGGCCCGGATCCGGGCCGAGGTGGACGTCGACCTGCCGATGCGGGCGCTGTTCGGCAGCCCCGTGGTGGCCGACCTGGCCGCCCAGATCGAGGCGCAGATCGCCGCCGAACTGGACGACCTTTCCGAGACCGAGGTCGCCGCGTTGCTGGCGGCGGAGAAGGACACCCCCGCATGACGGACCTGAAGGATTCCCGGGAGGCCGCCCGGGCGGCGTTGATCGCCCAACGGTTGCGCCGACGGCAGGCCACCCCCGCCGCCCGCATCACGCCGCGGCCCGAGGGCGTCGAGGTGCCGCTGTCGTACGCCCAGGAGCGGGTCTGGTTCATGGACCAGCTCGCTCCGGGCGAGGCGGCGTACCACATCGCGGTGCCGTTGCGGGTGCGCGGCCCGCTCGACGTCACGGCGCTGCGCGCCGCCCTGACCGCGCTGACCGCCCGGCACGAGTCGCTGCGCAGCCGGTTCCCCGCCGACGCTGACGGCAAGCCGACCGTGGTGATCGCCGACGCGGTCGAGGTGCCGTTGACCGTGGTCGACGCCCCGGACGAGCGGGCCGCGCAGGAGCTGGTGGAGGCGGCCTCGCTCGCGCCGTTCGACCTGGCTGCCGGGCCGCTGCTGCGGGCGCTGCTGATCCGGCTGGCCGCCGACGACCACGTGCTGTTCCTCAGCAAGCACCACATCGTCGGTGACGGCTGGTCGGTCGACGTGCTGCTGCGCGACCTGATCACCGCCTACCGGGGTGGCGAGCTGCCCACCCTGCCGGTGCAGTACGGCGACTTCGCCGTCTGGGAGGCGCAGGAGCTTGGCGGCCCGGCGGCCCGGTCGCACCTGGACTGGTGGAAGTCCCGGCTGGCCGGGATCACCCCGCTGGAGCTGCCGCTGGACCGGCCCCGCCCGGCCACCCAGACCTACCGGGGCGACTTCGTCGAGTTCCGGCTCGACCCGGCGGAGACGGGACGCCTGACGGCGCTGACCCGGGAGTCCGGCGGCACCCTGTTCATGACGCTGCTCGCCGCCTACCAGGTCTTCCTGGCCCGGCATGCCGGCCAGGGGGATTTCGCGGTCGGCGCGTCGGTGGCCGGCCGGTCCGCCCCGGAGCTGGAGAACATCGTCGGCATGTTCATCAACATGCTGCCGTTGCGCGCCGAGCTGGCCGGTGACCCGACCTTCACCGAGCTGCTGGAACGCACCCGGCGCAGCGTGCTGGACGGCTTCGAGCACGCCGAGGTGCCGTTCGCGAAGGTGGTCCACGAACTGGGCCTGCCCCGCGACGTCAGCCGCTCGCCGGTGTTCCAGGCGATGTTCGTGCTGCAGAACTACGAGATGGGCCGGTTCACCGAGGTCTCCGACGCCACCGACGTGACGTTCGACTGGACCCCGATGGAGCTGCGGGCCACCCGGTTCGACTTCGAGCTGCACGCCGTGGAGACCGTCGACGGACTCTGGGGCAAGCTGGTCTTCAACACCGACCTGTTCGACCGGGACACGGTGACCCGGATGGCCGACCGCTGGTGTGCCCTGCTGCGCGCGGTCGTGGCCACCCCGGACGTGGCGGTGTCGGCGCTGGACCTGCTCCCCGCCGGGGAGCGGGCGCTGCTGGCGTCCTGGAACGACACCAGCGCCGACTTCCCGGCCGCCGAGACGCTGCACGGCCCGATCGAGGCGGCGGCGGCGGCGACCCCGGACGCGGTGGCGGTCACCATCGAGGGCGTCTCGACGACGTACGCGCAGCTCAACGCCGCGGCGAACCGGGTGGCGCACCGGCTGCGGGCGGCCGGCGTCGGCCCGGAGACCCTGGTCGGGGTCTGCGCGGAACGCTCCGTGGAGCTGGTCGCCGGCCTGCTCGGGGTGCTCAAGGCCGGTGGGGCGTACCTGCCGCTGGACCCGGAGTACCCGGCCGACCGGTTGGCCTTCATGCTGACCGACGCCGCCGCACCGGTGGTGCTCGTGCAGGAGAGCCTGCGCGACGTCCTGCCGACGGTCGAGGCGACGGTGCTGGCCCTGGACGACCCGGCGGTCTGGGCCGACCAGCCCACCACCGACCCGACCCCGCTGGCCGGCCCGGAACACCTGGCGTACGTGATCTACACGTCGGGGTCGACGGGTCGCCCGAAGGGGGTGCCGAACACCCACCGGGGCATCGTCAACCGGCTCGACTGGATGCAGAAGACCTACCGGCTCGACGCCGCCGACGCGGTGCTGCAGAAGACCCCGGCCAGCTTCGACGTGTCGGTGTGGGAGTTCTTCTGGCCGTTGCGTACCGGTGCCCGGCTGGTGCTGGCCAAGCCCGGCGGCCACAAGGACGCCGGCTACCTGCGCGACGTGCTGGTCGCCGAGCGGGTCACCACCGCCCACTTCGTCCCGTCGATGCTGACGGTGTTCCTGGCCGAGGAGGGGGTGGAGGGGGCCACCGCGCTGCGGCGGGTGATCTGCTCCGGCGAGGAGCTGCCGCTGGCCTCGGCGGTCGACTTCACCGCCCGGCTGCCGCACTGCGCACTGCACAACCTGTACGGCCCGACCGAGGCGGCGATCGACGTCAGCGCCTGGCACTGCGACCCGGCGCTGCTGGCCGGGCTGACCGGCGTGCCGATCGGTGGACCGATCGCCAACCTGCGGCTGCACGTGCTCGACCCGGCCGGTCGGGAGTGCCCGGTCGGGGTGGCCGGTGAGCTGCACATCGGCGGGGTGGGGTTGGCCCGCGGCTACCACCTGCGGCCGGCGCTGACCGCCGAACGCTTCGTGCCGGACCCGTTCTCCGGTGAACCGGGCGCCCGGCTGTACCGCACCGGTGACCTGGCCCGTTGGGTGCCCGACCCGGCGGGGACGACGACGGGGGCGGACCCGGCCGGAGTGATCGAGTTCCTGGGCCGGATCGACCACCAGGTCAAGCTGCGCGGCCTGCGCATCGAGCTGGGTGAGATCGAGAGCGCCCTGCGCGAGCAGCCCGGGGTGGCCGAGGCGGCGGTGATCGTCCGCGAGGACAGCCCCGGCGACAAGCGGCTCACCGCCTACCTGGTGGGCGCGGCCGAGCACGCCGCGCTGAAGACGGCGCTGAAGGAGACCCTGCCGGAGTACATGGTGCCGGCCGCGTTCGTCACCCTGGACGCGTTGCCGCTGACCCCGAACGGCAAGCTCGACCGCCGGGCGCTGCCGGCGCCGGTGGTCACCCGCGAGGCGTCGGTGGCCCTGGTGGAGCCGCGCGACGACACCGAGCGGTTGCTCGCCGGGATCTGGTCGGAGGTGCTGGGCGTGCCGACGCTCGGCATCGACGACGACTTCTTCGACCTGGGCGGGCACTCGATGCTCGCCACCCAGGTGGTGGCGAAGATCCGCCGGGCCGAGCACGGCGGCCGGGCGGTCGGCGTGATGGACCTGTTCCAGCAGCGCACCATCCGCGAGCTGGCCGCGTTCATGACCGGTGACGCCGAGGCGGCCGGCCCGCGTCGGCTGCTCTACGAGCTGACCAAGCCGATCCCGGCCGGCAAGCGGGTGCTCAGCTACGTCTGCGTCCCGTACGGCGGCGGCAGCGCCATCGTCTACCAGCCGCTGGCCGATGCGCTGCCCGCCGGGCACGCGCTGTGGTCGCTGGCCATCCCCGGCCACGACGTCGGGCTGACCGAGGACGCCCTGCCGTTCGACGAGCTGACCAGCCGGGTGGCCGACGAGATCGTGGAGCGGATCGAGGGTCCGCTGGCCCTCTACGGTCACTGCGGGGTCGGCAGCGCGATCATCGCCGAGGTGGCCCGCAAGGTGGAGGCGGCCGGGCGGGAGCTGGAGGTCGTCTACATCGGGGCGATGTTCCCGTTCGCCCGGCCGAAGGGCGCCTTCGCGGCGTTGCGTAACCGGCTGGAGCAGTTGAGCAGCAACCGGCACTACGCGAGCTGGCTCAAGAGCATGGGGGTGGACACCGACGAGCTGGAGCCGGAGCAGGCCGACCGGATCATCAGCAACATGCGGGCCGACTCCCGCGCGTCGGAGGAGTACTTCACCGGGCTGCTCGACCGGGGCGCGGCGAAGCTGCGTGCGCCGATCATCTCGGTGGTCGGCTCCGAGGACCCGGTGACCGACTACCACTCCGAGCGGTACGCGGAGTGGCAGTTCCTCAGCGACACCCTCGGCCTGGTGGTGCTCGACCAGGCCGGGCACTTCTTCCTCAAGTACCGGGCCGACGAGCTGGCCGAGATCGTCACCCAGGTGCACCCGGCCGTGCGGGCCGGGGACGTGACGGCGCTCGGCCCGGCGGCCCGGGGTGAGGACGCCGGCTGGGTGGTCGCCGACCACCTGCGCGTCGGCGACGCCGACCGGCCGGCCCCGGCGGTGGTGAAGCCGAGCATGGCCCGCTTCGTCGCGGTCACCGCCGGGCAGCTCGTCTCCACCACCGGCTCGGCGTTGACCGCGTTCGCCCTGCCGATCTGGCTGTTCACCCGGACCGGGTCGGTGGCCGACCTGGGCCTGCTGTGGGCGTTGGCGCTGATCTGCGGGGTGCTGATGCTCCCGGTGGCCGGCGCGCTCACCGACCGGATCAGCCGGCGACGGATCATGATGATCGCGAGCTGCGTGTCGGGCTCCATCCAGCTCGTGCTGGCCGCCCTGCTCTGGACCGACAACCTCGCCCTGTGGCACATCTACGGGCTGGTGGCGCTGAGCCAGGTGGCCGGGTCGTTCCAGCGGATCGCCTTCCAGTCGGCGGTGCCACAGTTGGTGCCGAAGCGCTACCTGGGGCACGCGATGGGCATCACCCAGCTCTCCAGCGGTTTCGCGATGCTCCTGATGCCGGTCTTCGCGGCCGGTCTGCTCGCCGCGATCGGCCTCAAGGGCATCCTGCTGATCGACGTGGCGAGCTACCTGGTGGCGGTGCTGACGCTGGCCGTGGTCCGCTTCCCCGACCTGCTCGGTTGGCGGCCCCGGGAACGGCTGTTGGTGGCGATCGCCAACGGCCTGCGCTACTCGTGGCGGCACAAGGGTTTCCGGCTGATGCTCGGCTACTTCGCGCTGGGCAACGTCTTCCTCGCCCCGGCGCTGGTGCTCACCACCCCGCTGGTGCTGTCGTTCGGCACCGCCACCCAGGTGGCGCAGGTGGCGCTGGCCGAGGCGATCGGCGCGGTGGCCGGCGGGGTGCTGATGTCGCTGTGGGGTGGGCCCCGGCAGCGGCGGATGATCGGGGTGCTGATCGGCAACCTGGGCACCGCCGTCGGCTGTGTGCTGATCGGCCTGGACGCCTCCGTCGTCATGATCGCCTTCGGGGCGTTCTGGCTGGCCATGGCGATGACCACCGCCCAGTCGATCTACGCCACGATCGTCCAGGTGAAGGTGCCGCAGCGGTTCCACGGCCGGGTGTTCAGCCTGAACCAGACGATCTCCTGGTCGACCCTGCCGATCGGCTTCGCGCTGCTCGCTCCGGGCGCGACCGCGCTGTTCGAGCCGATGCTCGCCGACGGCGGGGCGCTCGCCGGTTCGGTGGGCGCGGTGATCGGCACCGGTCCGGGTCGGGGCATCGGCTTCGCGTACGTCTGCTTCGGGCTGGCCCTGGTGCTGATCACGCTCGGCGGGTTCGCGATCCGGATGCTGCGCCGGTTCGACGTCGAGGTGCCCGACTCGCTTCCCGACGACCTGATCGGGGCGCAGGAGCGGCAGCGGCGGCTCGCCGAGCGGGCGAAGGCCCGCCCGGAGCCGGCGTCGGTGGCCGGCTGAACACCCGCGCGGGCACGGCGACACCCGTCGTGCCCGCGCGAGCGCGGGACCCCCGACCGCGGCGGGTCCCCCGGGGACGGTGCCGCCTCGGGGACGAACGTCGCGGTCGGGCCTGGTCGCCGCCGCCGACCTCGGCGACGCCGGTCAGGGCCGGTCGACCCCGGTCACCAGGACTCGACCGGGTCGACGAGGTCGGTGTCCGCCGGTTCCCGGGGCTCGGCCACCCAGGCGGAGAAGACCGGCAGCCCGTGCCACGGCCCGGGTTCGCCGTCCCGGTGGTCGGTGGCCACCGCCAGCACCGCGTACGGGTGCCCGAACCGCAACTCGGCGCTGCGGCGTACTCCCTCCGGTGGGAGGCTGGTCAGGGCGAACGCCCCGGTCACGGCGGCGGCCTCGAAGCCGTACCGGCCGTAGTGCGCCACCGTCGCCTGCCGGGCCTCGACGCCCACGTCGACGCCGAGCAGCCCACCCAGCGCCCGCCCCACCGCCGCGAACCCCAGCCCGGGGGCGGTCAGGTCGTGCTCGTCGTGGGCCGACCAGCAGGGCAGCACCGCCCGGTGGCGTTCCTCCCGGCCGCCTCGGGCGGCGGTGCGCACCGGCTCCTCGCGCAGCGTGCCGAGGGGACCCGGGCCCAGCGGCAGGTCGAACAGCGACCGGCGGGCCGGCTCGCCGTCCACCGCCGCACCGGCCAGCGCGTAGCCGGCGGCGAGCACGTCGGCCGCAGGGACCGCCGGGTCGGCGAGCACCGAGAGCACCACCAGCCCGGCCCCGTCGCGCTCCACCGCCGCGGCGGCGTGCACGGCGACGTCGCCGGCCGGGCCGGTCGCCGCGATCCAGGCCCGGTGCCCGTGTTCCGGGCTGCGCAACACCCGGGCCAGCCGCCCCGCCCAGCCGCCGCCCGACCCGGCCGTCCCGTGCTCCCGGTCCGGTCCGTGCCCCGCGCCCGGCCGGTGGGCGGGTCCGTCGTCCGGTCGGGTCGCGTCGTGCGGGTCGTCGGGGCCGAGCGCCGCGCCGGGCACCAGGTCGAACGGGGTGGCCCAGGAGATCCGGGTGGCCAGGGCACTCGCCAGCGCCAGCAGCACCCGGGGGGAGACGGTCAGCGGGAACCGGTCGATGAGCCCGAGGGTGTGCTCACGGGCCCAGGCGTCCAGGCCCGCCCGGTCGGGCAGCACGCCGGTGGTGGTGCTCCGGGGCAGTCCGTCCCACCAGCCGGCCAGCCGGCCGGGGTCGGTGCCGGGCCGGTGCCAGACGGCGGTGGCCGACGGCACGAGCGGGTGCGGCCGGTCCAGCAGCGCGGTGGCGGCCGCCGCCGCGGTCTCCCCGTCGACACCGAGCACCTCGGCCAGTTCGTCCCGGACCGCGCCGGTGGCGGCCGGCGCGGCGAGCGCCAGCAGCAGCCAGGCCCCGAGCGGGGAGGCGACGTGGTGCCGGTCGCCGAGGTCGGCGTGCAGCCGGGCGGCGTACCGGGTCAGCGGGTCGTACGGGATCGTCGTCATGCCCTCCACTGTGCCCACCGCGCGGGCCGGTGGCACCCCGGTCAGGACCAGAGTTCGAACGGTTCGTCGATCCGCTCGCCGGCCAGGAACGCGGTGAGCAGCGCGGGCAGCCGACCCGGGTAGAACCGGGCGGTGCTGGTCACGATCTCCTCGACCGGCCACCAGCGGAACCCGAAGTAGTCCTCCACCTCGTAGTCGAGGCGGTCCGCGCCGTCGACGTCCGGCGCGGCGGCGTCGAGGCGTACGGTCAGCACCACCTCGTCCTGGACGTGGCGCAACCGGCGGTGGATGAAACTGGCCCGCCGTCGCCAGGTCGGCGGGCCGAGCTGCGCGGCGGTGACCACGAAGCCGGTCTCCTCGCGCAGTTCCCGCAGGGCGGTCTGCGGGTACGTCTCACCGGGGTCGACGCCCCCGCCGGGCAGCTCCCACCAGGTGCCCAGCCGGGGGTGTTCCGGGTCGCGGGTGTGGAACAGCAGGATCAGGCCGTCCCGGTCGCGGACCACCAGCCGCACGGCGGTGCGTTCGATCACCGGCAGGTCCCGGGGCAGTTCGGTCATGGGCCTCCCTCGACGGGGCACCGCCGGTGCGGCGGCGGTGCGACGATGGCGATCATGGTGGAGCTCTTCGGTGAGGTGGCGGACGACTACGACGAGATCCGACCGGGCTATCCGGCCGCCCTCGCCGACACCATCCTCGCCTATCACGGTGGACCCCCCGCCCGGCTGGTCGAGGTCGGCGCGGGCACCGGCCTGGCCACCGCGCTGCTGCGTGACCTCGCCCACCCCGACGGGCCGTCCCACCCGCGTCCGGCGGCGGCCGGCACCGTCCCGGCGCGGGTGACCTGCGTCGAGCCGGACGCGCGGATGGCGGCGGTGCTGGCCGCCCGGTTCCCCGACGTCGAGGTGGTGGTCGCCCGGTTCGAGCAGTGGTCGCCGCCGACGGCCGGGGTGCCCCTGCTGGCCTGCGCGTTGGCCTGGCACTGGCTCGACCCGGCCACCCGCAACCGGCGGGCCCACGACGCGCTGACCCCCGGCGGCACCCTGGCCGTTTTCGCCCACCGGTACGACTACGTCGACCCGGCCCAGTCGGCGGCGATCCGGGCGGCGTTCGAGTCGGTCGACCCGGTGCCGCACCACGACCAGCCGGAGGACTGGTTCCACGCCGACGTCACCGGCAGCGGGCTGTTCACCGACGTCCGGTCGTCGGCGTTCCGCCTGTCGGTGCCGCTGACCACGGCGCGGTACCAGCGCCTCGTCGGCACCTTCTCGCCGCAGCTGCGCCGCCCACCGCAGCAGCGGGAGCGGGTCCTCGCGGCGATCGGGGCCGCCGTCGGCGGCTTCGGCGGCACCGTCACCCTCGACCTGCGGACCACCCTGGTGCTGGCCCGGCGACCGGCCTGACGAAAATTCACCGGACGGTCGTGTCGATCCGGCCCGGTCCCCGTTCGACCAGAGGGTGAGCGGGTCGAACGGCGACCCGACGACGAGGAGCGACGATGGCCAAGTACATGCTGATCATGCGGAACACGGACGAATCCCTGGCGACGATGATGAAGATCCCCCTCGAGGAGATGCTGGAGACGATGGGGCGGTTCAACGACGAGTTGATCCGCGCGGGCGTGCTGGTGGCCGCCGAGGGCCTGGAGGACCCGGCGCAGGGCGTGGTGGTCGACTACAGCGGGGAGACCCCGGTCGTCACCGACGGCCCGTACGGCGAGACGAAGGAGCTGTTCGGCGGCTTCTACCTGCTCGACGTGGCGTCGAAGGAGGAGGCCGTCGAGTGGGCCCGGCGGATGCCGGCGCTGCCCGGCAGCAAGTGCGAGGTGCGTCGGGTCCCCGGCATCGACGAGTTCCCGCAGGACAACGAGTTCATCGTCAGGGAGCGGGAGTGGCGCGAGCGGACCGGCCAGCTCTGAGCACGGTGCCCACCGACGGCCCGCCGGGCGCCGAGTCGGCCCGGCGGGCCGTCGAGGCGCTCTGGCGCATCGAGTCGGCCCGGATCGTCGGCGCGCTGGCCCGGTACACCGGCGACTTCGCGCTCGCCGAGGACGTCGCCCAGGAGGCGGTGGCGCAGGCCCTGGTCGGTTGGGCGCGCGACGGGGTGCCGGCGAACCCGGTGGGCTGGCTGCTCACCGCCGCCCGGAGGCGGGCGGTCGACGCGTTCCGCCGCCGGGCCGCGCTCGACGACCGCTACGCGGTGCTCGCCGGCCGGCTCGCCGGGCCGGCCGGCGGGTCCGGGGACGGGGACCTGCCGTGGGACCCGGACCGGGTCGACGACGACGTGCTGGCGTTGATGTTCGTGGCCTGTCATCCCGTGCTCCCGCCGCCGGCCCGGCTGGCGTTGACGCTGCGGGTGGTCGGCGGCCTGTCCAGCGAGGAGATCGCGCGGGCGCTGCTGGTGCCGGTGCCGACCGTGCAGGCACGGATCACCCGGGCCAAGAAGACGATCGCCGCCGCCCGGGTGCCGTTCGCCCTGCCGGAGCCACCCCAGCGGCGGGAACGCCTCGGCGCGGTGCTGGGCGTGCTCTATGTGATCTTCACCGAGGGGTCGACGGCGACGGCCGGCACCGACCTGCTCCGCCCCGACCTGGCGTACGAGGCGATCCGGTTGGCCCGGACGCTGGCCGCGCTGCTGCCCGCCGAGCCGGAGGTGCACGGCCTGCTCGCCCTGTGTGAGCTGACCGCCGCGCGGTTCCCGGCCCGGGTCGACGCCGACGGCGAGGCGGTGCTGCTGGCGGACCAGGACCGGCGGCGGTGGGACCGGTCGGCGATCCGCCGGGGGATGGCGGCACTGCGCCGGGCCGTGGCGGCGGGGCGCGGCCTCGGGCCGTACGGGTTGCAGGCGTCGATCGCCGCCTGCCACGCCGGTGCCCCGTCGGTGGCGGAGACCGACTGGTCCCGGGTGGTGCTGCTCTACGAGGCGCTCGGCCGGGTGGCGCCGTCGCCGGTCGTCGAGCTGAACCGGGCCGTGGCCGTGGCGATGGCCGACGGGCCGCAGCCGGCGCTGGCCGTGGTGGACGAGGTCGCCGCCACCGGCCGCCTCGCCGGGTCGCACCTGCTGCCGAGCGTCCGTGGTGAGCTGCTCGCCCGGCTCGGCCGGACCGCCGAGGCGCGCGCCGAGCTGGAGGTCGCCGCCAGGCTGTGCCGCAACGTGCGGGAACGGGCGGTGCTGCTGCGCCGGGCCGGTGACCTCGACGGGTGAGCCGGCCCGGCTGGCGGTAGGCTGCCCGCCGTGGCAGGTCTGTTGAGGAACGTGGCGTCCCGGCTCGGCCGGGTGACCGGCGCGCAGCGCGCCACCCCCGGTCCGATCCCGGCGCAGCTGGCCCGGCGGCGTCAGGTCAGCGCCCTGCAACGGCGGGAGCTGTCGTACGCCCCGGAGCCGGACGGTCAGGCCGACCCGGGCGAGATCGTCTGGACCTGGGTGCCCTACGAGGACGACCCGAAGCAGGGCAAGGACCGTCCGGTGCTGGTGGTCGGCCGGTCCAGCCGCACCCTGTTCGGGTTGATGCTGTCCAGCCAGAGCGAGCGGGACGGCCAGCGGCACTGGCTGGCGCTGGGCCCGGGGGAGTGGGACCGTGAGTCCCGTCCGAGCTGGGTTCGGCTGGACCGGGTGCTCACCATGCGCGAGGACGGCATCCGCCGGGAGGGCGCGGTGCTGGACCGGGGGCGCTTCGACCGGGTCGGGCAGGCGCTGCGGTCCGGTTACGGCTGGCGCTGACCACCGGCACCGCCCACCGTCGGGTGGGGTCGCCCCGGCCTGGGCGGCGGCTCAGCACTCGGCGAGGCGGGCGGCGTCGAGCAGTTGCCGGGGTGACTGCCGGCTGGTGACGCCCTTCGCCCGGTACATCGCGGCGTCGGCCCGGCAGAGCGCGTCGGCGAGCTGGGTGGGGCCGGTGACCGGGGCGAGCCCGACCGAGGCGGTGACCCGGACGCTGCACGCGCCCAGCGGGATGGGTGCGGCCATCGCCTCGCAGAGCCGCCGGGTGGCGTGGTCGATCCAGCGCCGGTCGACCGAAGGGCTGGCCAGTAGGCCGGCGAACTCGTCGCCGCCGAGCCGGGCGACCAGGTTGTCGCCGGCGAAGGCGGCCAGCCGTTGGGCGACGCTGATCAGCACCTGGTCGCCGGCGGCGTGCCCGTAGCGGTCGTTGACCTGCTTGAAGTCGTTGAGGTCGAGGACCACCGCGATGAGGGGCTGCCCGCCGGCGTCGGTGAGTAGCGTGGCGGCCAGCCGGTAGAAGGCCCGTCGGTTGGGCAGCCCGGTGAGCGGGTCGTGGCTGGCGGCGTGCCGTTCCGCGGCCAGTTCGGCCTGTAGCTGCTCCAGTTCCGCCTCGGCCTGCAGGGCCCGGCGGCGTAGCTGCCACACCGAGACCAGGGCTCCGGCCGCGGATACGCCGGACGCGACGGTCAACGGATCCGGCACGGGTCCTCCCTCGCAGTGTCGGCGCACGACCCGTGCGGCGGCGCCGTCGTGCCCCGCCGGGTCGTCGTTTGCCCAGGTGAAGCCCTGAGCCTGGTAACCCAAAGTGAACGGATAAGTACCGTCCACGTGCGTTAATCATGCTCGCTGTCCGAAGCAGATGCAATAGCAGATGCACGTGCAGCACGGCCGGATCTGATGTCGCACCGCTCCTTCGACACCGCAACGTCCTCTCGCGACAGTGGTTCCGCACCCCGACAGAAAGACATCCATGCAGCAGCCTGAGAACGGCGTCCCTGTCACCCAGTTGCCTCCGCTGAGGTGGGAGAAGAGCCGCCGCAGCAACCCCAGCGGCAACTGTGTCGAGTTGGCCGAACTGCCCGGCGGGGCCGGCATCGCCGTGCGCAACTCGCGTCATCCCGAGGGGCCCGCCCTGATCTACACGGTGGACGAGATAACGGCCTTCGTCCTCGGTGCCCGCGACGGTGACTTCGACCATCTGATCGGCTGACACCGGCCGGTCCCGCCCACGGGACCGTATCCGTCCGGAGGATGTTCACCTCACCGTCGGTTCATGGCATGCTTACTCGTCGGTCGGGCGGGGGCCAGGGACCGCGATCGGATACAGGGGCATGCGCGGAGGGGCGGGGCACGTGACGATGGTTGCCGCCGAGGGGGGACCGGCCACCGGCCCCACGGTGTTGCGGATGCTGCTCGGCGCGCAGTTGCGCCGGCTGCGGGAGGCCAAGGGTGTCACGCGGGAGGGCGCAGGCTGGGAGATCCGCTCCTCGGAGTCGAAGATCAGCCGGATGGAGCTGGGCCGGGTCGGCTTCAAGGAACGCGACGTCGCCGACCTGCTCACCCTCTACGGGGTGACCGACGTGCAGGAACGCGACGCGCTGCTCAAGCTGGCCCGCGACGCCAACAGCCCCGGCTGGTGGCACCGCTACGGCGACGTCCTGCCCGGCTGGTTCCAGTCCTACCTGGGCCTGGAGGCCGCCGCCGCACTGATCCGCAGCTACGAGGTGCAGTTCGTGCCCGGCCTGCTCCAGACCCCGGAGTACGCCCGGTCGGTGGTCCTGCTCGGACACCGGGGCGCCGCTGTCGAGGAGGTCGACCGGCGGGTAGAGCTGCGCATCCAGCGCCAGCAGGTGCTGGACCGGGCCGACCCGCCGCAGCTGTGGGCGGTGATCGACGAGGCCGCCCTGCGCCGGCCGATCGGCGGCCCGCAGGTGATGCACGGGCAGTTGACCGCGCTGATCGAGGCGACCCGCTCGTCGCACGTCCGGCTGCAGATCATCCCGTTCGACGCCGGTGGCCACGCCGCCGCCGGCGGGGCCTTCACCATCCTGCGCTTCGGCGACGACGACCTGCCCGACATCGTCTACATCGAGCAGTTGACCAGCGCCCTCTACCTCGACAAGCGGGAGGACCTGGACTACTACGCCGCCGCGATGGAGCGGCTCTGCGTCGAGGCCACCCCGCCGGAGCAGACCCCCGAGGTGCTCACCCGACTGCGTGACGAGCTGTACCCGCAGTGACGGCCGCACCGGGTCGCCGGCCCCACCAGGGCGGCCACTACGATGATCGACCGGAGACAGTGGACGGACGCCATCGACGACCGGATGGCGCGGAGTCATGGAGGACCCTGTGACCGCCGATGCCCCGACGGGCGCCGCCCCGCACCCCAGTGACCGGATCGACACCTCGGTCGCCCACCCGGCCCGCCGCTACAACTACTGGCTGGGTGGCAAGGACAACTTCCAGGCCGACCGGGACTCCGGCGACGCGATGGCGGCGGCCTTCCCGACCGTGCGTACCGCCGCCCTGGAGAACCGCCGATTCCTGCGACGCGCGGTCGCCTACCTGGCCGGCGAGGCCGGCGTACGGCAGTTCCTGGACATCGGCACCGGCATCCCCACGGCCGACAACACCCACGACGTGGCCCAGGCGATCACCCCGCAGGCCCGGGTGGTCTACGTCGACAACGACCCGATCGTGCTGGCCCACGCCCGGGCGCTGCTGACCAGCTCGGCCGAAGGCGCCACCGCCTACATCGACGCCGACCTGCGGGAACCCGAGAAGATCCTGCACCACCCCGAACTACGCCGCACCCTCGACCTGGAGCAGCCGGTCGCCCTGATGCTGGTGGCCATCCTGCACTTCGTGACGGAGACCGAGGACCCGTACGGGGTGGTCGGCCGGTTGCTCGCGGCGCTGCCGCCGGGCAGCTACCTGGCCGCGTCACACGCCACCTACGACTACCTGCCACCCGCCGTGGCCGAGGAGGCACGGGCGGGCAACCGTAACGGCACCCCACCCGGCATGATCAACCTGCGCAGTCGGGACGAGTTCGCCCGCTTCTTCGACGGCCTCGACCTCGTCGCCCCCGGCATCGCCTCGGTGGCGCAGTGGCGGGCCGAGGCCGAACCGCAGCCCCGGCCCACGGTTGACGAGGTCAGCGTGTACGGCGCGGTCGGCCGCCTGCCCTGAGGCGGAGCCCGGTCGTCCGTGCGCGGCCGGGCACCCCGTGCGGTCAGGCCGGCTCGACCCGGTCCCCGACAGCCACCCGGCCGCCCCGCACCACCACCGCGTACGCCCCGACACAGGGCTGCGGCCCCAGGCCCGGCAGCGGGACCACCCGGTTGCGTTCCGCCGGCCGGCGCAGCGCCTGCGGGGCACGGGGGAGCGGGCCGTGGGCCAGGGTGGGCACCGCGCAACGGGGGGTCGGCGCGAGCACCCGCAGCACCACCTCCGCGCCGATCCGCAGTTCCCGACCCACCCAGTCGTTCTCCACGAAACCCCGGGCGTCGGTCGCGACCACCAGGTTGGGCCGGTAGCGCGGGACCGCGTCCCGGGTCAGGTCGAGCGCGTCCAGGCTGGCCGTGGTGAGCAGGTGCACCGGCGCGAAGTCGACCAGGCTGCCCGGCGGGGCGACGCCACCGAGCGGGTTGCCGGTCACCGGCACGTCCGCGTCGGCCCCCTCGGCCAGCACCGCGTCCGGGTCGGCCCGGTCCAGCAGGGCGTCGGCGGGCACCGTGTCGGTCAGCGTGACGTCCCGGCCGAGCAGCCGGGACAGTGCGGCGTCCAGGCCGGCGTCGGGATGGTCGAGGACGGTGCCGTCGGGGAGGGCGAGGCGTACCCGGTCGGGGGCGTCGCCGGTGGCGCGGACGCCGAGCAGGGCCGCCCACCGTCGGGGCCGCTTCGCGCTGCCCACCCGGCCGGTGTCGTGGTCGAGCACGGCGAGCCGGCGGTCCCCGGCCACGCCCCGACCGTCCACCGTGGCGTCGGACAGCGCTTCCCCCAGCATCGACTTGACCGGATACCGCCACAGTTCGGTCAGTCGTCCGGGCACCGGCCCAGCGTACCGGCGGATGTCGCCGCCGCGCGTGGTCGATTCGTCGTCCGGCTCGTAACTTTGTCGGATGATCCCACGCTCCCTGGCGCTCAGCCCCCGCACGGTCGTCTCCGCCGAGCCCTCCTCGGACGGGCCGGTGGGGTTCGTCACCGGTCTGGTGGAGCGGCTCGGCGGGCCCGGCGCGGGGCTGGCGGTGGCGCTGGAGAACCTCTTCCCGCCGATCCCCAGCGAGGTGATTCTGCCGCTGGCCGGCTTCGCCGCCGCCCAGGGGCGGATCAGCCTGGTCTCGGCGATCCTCTGGACGACCCTCGGGTCCGTGGTCGGCGCGTGGGTGCTCTACGGCATCGGCGCGGCGCTGGGACGCGACCGGATGCGGGCCATCGCGGCCCGCCTGCCGCTGGTGAAGCTGAGCGACGTGGACCGCACCGAGGCGTGGTTCCTCAAGCACGGCGTCAAGGCGGTGTTCTTCGGCCGGATGATCCCCATCTTCCGCAGCCTGATCTCCATCCCGGCGGGGGTGGAGCGGATGCCGATCATGACGTTCCTGCTCTACACCACGCTGGGCAGCCTGATCTGGAACACCACCTTCGTGATGGCGGGGTTCCTGCTCGGCGACAACTGGCACGTCGTCGAGGAGTACGTCGGGTCGTTCCAGAAGGTCGTCATCGTGGTCTGCGTCGCGGTCGCCGGCTGGTTCGTGGTGAGCCGGGTCCGCCGGGCGCGTGCCGCCCGCGCCGCCGCCCCGACCACCGACGCCTGGTCCGCCGACGCCGCACCCGGGGGTGACGTCGCGGGGCAGCCGGACGTCGCCGACGGCGCGCCCTACCGGGGGACCGTCTACCGGGGCGGACTCTGGGGACGCGACACCGACTGACGGCGCCCCGGGCCCGGCGCGCGGTCCCGGTCCGGCCGGAATGATCCGTTGCGGCGGCCGGGCCGTACTGCTGTGCGGGGACCGGGACAGGGGAGGCGCGATGGTGGAGCCGGGGCAGGAGCACCGTCCGACGACGGAGGAACGGCGACCGGTCTTCGAGCCGGTGATCGAGGTGACCGGGGAACCGGTCGAGGCGACGGGGGAACCGGAGTACCGCTCCCCCTGGCCCCGCGGCGCGCGGCTGCTGGCGGCCGCCGCGGTGCTGGTGGTCGCGCTCGGTGCGATCGCGGTGGTGGTGACCATGGCGAACCCCGAGCGGCTGGGGATCGTCTCCTCCGGTGACCGCGCCGCGCCCCCGGCGCCGGCGACCGCCGATCCCGGCGGCGCGGGTGCCGCCGAGGCCGCCGAGCGGACCCTGACCGCGCCGGTCGACGGGCTGCGCCGGGCCACCTTCGAGCTGCTGGACGGGGTGACCTCGTTCCGGCTGCGCACCGCCGACCTCGGCGCCGACCTGTACCGGATCAGCAGCCCGGCCGACGCCGGACTCACCCCCCGGCCCGAGGTCGCAGGCGACCGGGTGCAGTTGCGGGTGACCCGCCGGGACCGGCCCGGCCGGGGCGTCGTCGACGTGACGCTCAACGAGCGGCTGACCTGGCGGCTGCGGCTGGTCGGCGGGGTCAGCGACCACGTTCTCGACCTCACCGGCGCGCGGCTGTCCGGGGTGGAGCTGATCGGCGGCGCGGCCCGGATCGACCTGCGGCTGCCGCCGACCACCGGCACCCGCACCGTCCGGATGACCGGTGGGGTCAACCAGTTCGTCGTCCACGCGCCCGACGGCCCCCCGGTCCGGGTCCGCGCCGTCTCCGGCGCGGGCAGCGTCGTCTGGTACGGCGACCGGCGCGACGGGTTGGCCCGGGGCGCGACGGTGGGCTCGCCGAACTGGGACCGGTCACCCGACCGGCTCTACCTCGACCTGGTCGCCGGGGCGAACACGGTCACCGTCGTCGAGGACTGAACCGTCCGGGGCCGGACCGGTGGCGGGCCGGCCGGCATAGAGTCGGGTGGTGGACCGTACCGAATCGTTGCCGGCGCAGACCCGACCACCCGGCGTCGCCGCCGAGGACCCGGGCAGTGTGCTGCTGCCCGGCCACGACGTGCCGCTGGGCCGGTACACCACCGTGCGCCGGCTGCTGCCGCAGCGGGCCCGCCGGATGGTCGGGGCGTGGTGCTTCGTCGACCACTTCGGCCCGGACGACGTGGCGCAGCGTCCCGGCATGGAGGTGCCCCCGCACCCGCACACCGGCCTGCAGACGGTGACCTGGCTGCTCGACGGCGAGATCGTGCACCGGGACAGCCTCGGCAACGTCCAGCCGATCCGCCCCGGCCAGCTCAACGTGATGACCTCCGGGCACGGCATCGCCCACTCCGAGCGGTCCCCGGCCACCCGTCCGCCGCTGATGCACGGGTTGCAGCTGTGGGTGGCGCTGCCCGACCCGGCGCGCGCCGGTGCCGCCGGCTTCGCCCACCACGCCGACCTGCCCCGCTGGCGGTCCGGCGACTGGGAACACACCCTGCTCGTCGGCGAGCTGGCGGGCGAGGCGTCCCCGGCGGTGGTGCACACCCCGCTGCTCGGCGTGCAACTGGCGGCGCACGGCCCGGCCCCGGCGACGCCGCGACTGCGACCCCGCTTCGAGTACGCGCTGCTGGCGATGTCCGGTCGGGCCCGGGTGGACGGTGTGTCGTTGGAGCCCGGCGCGCTGCTCTACCTCGGCACCGGGCGGGACGGGGTGGAGTTGACCGCCGAGCCGGGTAGCCGGCTGATGCTGCTCGGCGGCGAGCCGTTCGACGAGCCCCTGGTCATGTGGTGGAACTTCGTCGGCCGCTCGCACGAGGAGGTGGCCACCGCCCGGGCGGACTGGATGGCCGGCCGGCGGTTCGGGCGGGTCACCGACGACGCGGCCCCGCCGCTGCCCGCCCCGCAACTGCCGACCGTCCGGTTGAAGGCCCGGGACCGGCGGGGTGACCTGCACGGTTGACCCGCCCGGTGGTGTGCTCGCCCACAGTATTCCCAAAATCAGCCGTACGGGTGATGGCGTGGCCTACGATGATCGTGGCAGCGATGCCCACCCGGTTCGGGTGGCCGCCCGGCGGTTCGCCGGTGAACAGGCACGCGTGCGCCCCAGGTCGCGGTTCGCGACCCGGGGCGCCCGCCTGTCCGGGGTCAGATGCTCCGCAGGTGCTGTGCGACCCGCTGGTGCTGTTTCTCCCTCGCCTGCTGCGCCCGCCGGGTGGGGTCGACCTCGGGGGCGGGGTCGATCCGGGCCGAGCGGGCCACCTCCGCGTCGTTGGCGTAGTCCACCGGCGGCAGCGCCCGCAACGCCCGCAGCACGTCCGGCGGTGCGCCCTCCCGTTCGGCCTGACGCACCACGGCGTCCTTCGCCGCCGGGTAGTCCAGGCTGGACAGGTACCGCAGGACTTCGGTCCGACTGGCCATCGGTGGGCCTCCTCGCCGCCTCGATCCGGTCACGATCGGCGGCGGTTACCCGTCCGGCGGCCGGTCACGCGCAGCCGGCGCGGAAAGCGGGGCGGGCGGCGTCGTTTCCGGGGCGTCCCGGCGGGTAACCGGGCCGCCTCATGTCGAAGGGAGCCCCGCATGAACTACGACACCTTCGTCGACCAGGTGGCCCGGCGGGTCCGTACCGACCCGGAGCGGGCGGTGGTGCTGGTCCACGCGACGCTGTCGACCCTCGCCGAACGGTTGACCGGGGGTGAGGTGCTCGACCTGGCGACGCAGTTGCCCGCGCCGTTGCGGCTGGCGCTGCGTCCCGGCCCCGGCTCGGAGGCGGCCGAGCAGTTCGGCGCGGCCGAGTTCGTCGCCCGGGTGGCGCGGCGGGCCGAGCTGGACGAGCCGGCCGCCCGGAACGTGGTGCGGGTGGTCTTCGGCACCGTCCACGAGGCGGTCAGCGGCGGCGAGTTCGACGGTCTGGTGACCCGGCTGCCCCGCGACTACCGCGACCTGGTGGAGCCCGCGCTCGCCCCCGGCATGGCCACCGGGCGCCGGGCCTGACCCAACCGGCCGGGCACCGGGGCGGCGGGTCGGGGCACCCAGCCGTTGACCAGGGCAACCACGCCCGGAACGGGAGTCCGCCCTGACTTGGCGAGTCGTCCGGACCTGGCCTAACCTGGTCCGCACGAGGGGAGTACTTCCCACGAACCATTCCGGTCAGTACGGCGCGCCCCGGGTGCGCCTCGGGTGGTTGCCCACGGCGAACGTGGGTGAAGGAGACCTCGAACATGGCACGGTGTTCGAGGAGGCTCCATGACCGATCTGTCGTACTTTGCTGCCGGTGGGTTGTCGTCGGTCGGCACCCCCACCCTGTGGGCGGTGACCATCGTCGGCGTGCTCGCCCTGCTGGTCCTCGACTTCCTGGTCACCCGACGCCCGCACGAGGTGTCGATCCGGGAGGCGCTGGGCTGGTCGGCGTTCTACATCGCGCTGCCGTTGGCCTTCGGCGGCTGGGTCTGGTACCGCTTCGGCTCCCAGCAGGGCGTCGAGTACCTGACCGGCTACCTGGTCGAGAAGTCGCTGTCGGTCGACAACCTCTTCGTGTTCATGCTGCTGCTGGCCGCCTTCGCGGTACCGGCCGTGCTCGCCCAGCGGGTGCTGCTCTACGGCATCGCCGGCGCGCTGGTGCTCCGCGCGGTCTTCATCGCCCTCGGCGCGGCGGCGTTGCAGACCCTCGACTTCGCGTTCCTGATCTTCGCCATCATCCTCATCGCCACCGCCGTCAAGCTGCTGCGCGACGCCCTCTCCGGGCACGAGCAGGAGGTGGACATCAACAAGATGCGGTCGGTGCGGCTGCTGCGCCGGTTCATGCCGGTGGTCGAGGAGTACCACGGCACCCGGATGACGATCCGGCAGCACGGCCGGCGGGCGCTCACCCCGTTCGCCCTGGTGGTGGTCGCGGTGCTCGCCACCGACATCGTCTTCGCGGTCGACTCGGTGCCCGCCGTCTACGGCATCACCGAGGACCCCTACCTCGTCTTCGCCACCAACGCCTTCGCCCTGCTCGGGCTGCGGGCGCTCTACTTCGTGCTGCACGCCGCGCTCAGCCGCCTGGTGCACCTCAGCTACGGTCTGGCGATCATCCTGGCCTTCATCGGCGTCAAGCTCGGCCTGCACTGGGCGCACGGCATCTGGCCGGGCGTGCCGGAGATCCCCACGCTCGCCTCGCTCGGGGTCATCATCGGCGTCCTGGTCGTGGTCACCCTCACCAGCCTGCGGGCCACCCGCGACCGGGAGCCCGGTGACGCCGAGGTGGTCGTCGACAAGCACTGACCGTACGCGACCGGCGGCGTCGGGCGACGGGGCCGCCGCCGGTCGCGGCCCGGTCCGCCGGAACCCTCCCGCCCACGCCCCCTGCGGTGGTAGGACTGACGGGTGGGAATCGTGTCACCGGGCTTCCAGGGCCGCCGTCGGACGAGCGACCCGGCCCTGCCGCCGGGGCAGTACCTGACCGAGGACTTCCCGGTGCTGTCCGCCGGGCCGACCCCCCGGGTCCCGCTGGACCGGTGGGAGTTCGTCCTCAGCACCGAGACCGGCGACGAGGTCCGCTGGTCCTGGGCGGAGCTGATGGAACTGCCCCAGGAGACCCCCACGGTGGACATCCACTGCGTCACCCGGTGGTCGAAGTTCGGCACCAGCTGGCAGGGCGTCTCGCTGGACGTGCTGCTCGACGGCGTGGACACCGCCGCCGACTACGCCCAGGCCCACTCGTACGGCGGCTACACCACCAACCTGCCGCTGGACGACCTGCGCGACGGGCAGGCCTGGGTGGTACACGGCTACGACGGCGAACCGCTGCCCGCCGAACACGGCGGCCCGGCCCGGCTGCTGGTGCCGCACCTCTACTTCTGGAAGTCCGCCAAGTGGGTACGCGGCCTGCGGCTGACCGTCGAGGACGAACCCGGTTTCTGGGAGACCGCCGGCTACCACGACTACGGCGACCCGTGGCGCGAGCAGCGCTACCAGGGCGACTGAGGTGACCGGGGCGGGTGGCCGGCCGGCGACGCCGCTGGGCTGGCGGGTGGCCCGGCTGGCGCAGCGCCGGGTCGAGACACCCACCGCGCAGACCCTCGTGCTGTCCGTGCCCGACTGGCCGGGACACCTGCCGGGGCAGCACGTCGACGTCCGGCTCACCGCCCCCGACGGCTACCAGGCGGCCCGCTCGTACTCGCTTGCCGGGCCGGCCGACGGCGACCGGATCGCGCTGACCGTGCAGCGGGTGCCCGACGGCGAGGTGTCGCCGTACCTGACCGACACCTGGGCCGAGGGGGACCCGGTGGAGGTGCGCGGCCCGGTCGGCGGCTGGTTCGTCTGGCGCCCCGAGCAGACCGCGCCGGTGCTGCTGGTCGCCGGCGGCTCCGGGGTGGTGCCGCTGATGGCGATGGTGCGGGCCCGCCGGGCGGCCGGCAACCGTGCGCCGTTCCGGCTGATCTACTCGGTCCGCACCCCGGCGGACGTGATCTACGCCGACGAGCTGCGCACCCGCGCCCGCGACGACCTCGGCCTCGACGTCAGCTACGTCTACACCCGCGAGGCCCCCGACGGCTGGCGGGGCGAGCCGCACCGGATCGGGCTGGCCGACGTGAACACCCACGGCTGGCCGGCGGACCTGGAGCCGCTCTGCTACGTCTGCGGCCCGACCGGCTTCGTGGAGACCGTCGCGGACCTGCTGGTGGGGCTGGGCCACCCGACCCGGCGGGTCCGCACCGAACGGTTCGGGCCCACCGGCTGACCGGCGAGGAGTTCCAATGACCGAGATGTCCTACCTGGACGGCAACATGCTCGACGGGCCACTGCGCGAGCTGTTCGCCGTGGACCTGAGCGGGGCGACCGGGCGGTGCGCGTCCTGCGGCATGGTCGGCCCGATGGCCGGCCTGCGCGTCTACGCCCACGCCCCCGGGCTGGTGGGTCGCTGCCCGGCCTGCGCCGAGGTGATGCTGCGGCTGGTCCGGGCCCCCGACCGGGCGTGGCTGGACCTGCGCGGCGCCACCTACCTCCAGGTGCCGATGCCGCCGACCAGGCCGCCGTCCCTGCGCTGATCAGTGCGGTGCGGCGGCGACCGACGCCCGACGCACCAGCGGACACGGCAGGGCGACGTGCCGGGCCACCCGACGGCGGGCGCCCTTCGGCCGGTCGAGCAGCTCCACCATGGTCTCGACCGCCCAGGTGCCCATCCCGTGGTGCGGCAACGCCACACTGGTCAGGGCGGGGAACAGCCCGTCGGCGATGACCTCCTGGTTGGCGCAGCCGACCACCGAGAGCTCCTGCGGGACCCGCAGGCCGAGTTCGGCCGCCGCCCGGTAGACACCCATCGCCATCGCGTCGGTGAAACAGAACAGCGCCGTCGGCCGGTCGGCCGAACCGAGCAGGGCGCGGGCCGCACGGTGCCCACCGGCGGGGTCACCGACGTCGGCGTGCACCAGTTCCGGCCGGTACGGCACCCCGGCCGCCCACAGCGCCTCCCGGTAGCCGAGCAGCCGACCCCGGGCGGCGGGGACGTCGTCGACGGTGGTGACGAAACCGATCCGCCGGTGCCCGTGGGCGAGCAGCTCCCGTACCGCCGTGGCGGCGCCGCCACGCTCGTCCGGCACCACCGAGGGGAGCGTGGCGTCGGCGCTGCGGGCGTTGAGCAGCACCACCGGCATCGGGCGCAGCTCGTCGGGGACCCGCACCACCCGGTGGTCCATGGTCGCGTAGAGCACGCCGTCGACCCGGTGCCGGGCCAGGGCCCGGATCTCCCGCCGTTCCACCTCGGGGTCACGGCCGGTGGTGAGCAGCAGCACCCATCCGCGCGCCGACGCGGTCTCCTGCGCGCCCAGGACGAGCCGCCCGGCCTGGCCGGTGGCCGCGACGACGTCACCGAGCAACCCCAGGGCGTACGACCGTTGCAGCCGCAGCCCCCGGGCCAGCCCGTTCGCCGCGTAACCGAGCTGACGGGCGACCGTCTCGACCCGCTCCCGGGTCTGGGCGCTGACCCGGGTGCCGGACTTGTTGTTCAACACGTGGGACACGGTGGTCACCGAGACACCCGCGGCGGCGGCGACGTCCCGGATGCTCGCCTTCGGACCCATCGGTTCACCTTCGTGTCGCTCGTGTCTCGGCCGTCGGGCGCGACGGTCCGACAACGCTAGCCGACCGCACCCACCGGTGGAGATCACGGAGGGTCCCGCGTACGGGATGGTCGCCCGGCGGTGCCGACGGGTCGCCGGACGGCGGTCCGGACCGTCCACGCGGCACCGCCCGCCGGGCCGACCGGCGGGCGGTGCCGCCCGGCTCAGATCCGGGAGGTGAAGGCGACCAGCACCTGGTTCGGCGCGGGAGTGCCCGTGTTGTCGAAGCAGATCACGTCCACCGGGGCGTCCACCGCGTACGACCACGGCTGGGTCAGGTTGCAGTAGTTCGGCCCGGTGCCCTGCGCGGTGACCTGGGCGTGCGTCTCCTTCTGCCCGAGCTGCTTGAAGGTGACCAGGTAGCGGCCGACCGGCGCGAGCGGCGCGATGGTGTTGACGCCCACCCCGAGCTGGGAGTTGTCGTTGGTGGGGCCGCCCGCCGCGCTGGCCAGGTGACCGAAGAACGTCGGCGGGGCCAGCGACCCGACCACCGAGCGTCCCCGGTGGTAGGAGAGGGTGAAGTCGGTGTTCACCGGCGCGCCGGCCTGGTCGAAGCAGAACACGTAGACCAGCACGTCGGTGCCGGAGGCGCCCCAGCGGGCGACGGTGCACCGGCGCGGACCGGCGTTCGGCTGGATCGCGGTGGCCTGCACGTTGCCGGCCAGCACCCCGGCCAGCCCGACCCCGGGCAGCTTCACCGACCACTGCCCGACACCCAGCGGGGCCAGCGCGGCGGGGGCCCCGGTGGACACGTACGACTGGACCAGGCCGCTGACCCCGCCCTGGACGTAGGCGTGTGCGGTGCCGGCCGGCAGCACCCCGGAGCTGGCGGTCCACAGCACGGTGAACCGGCTGTCGTCGCGGGTGCCTCCGGGGGCGAAGCACTGCACGTCGACGATCTCGTCGGTGCCCGACTGGAACCAGCGCACCACGGTGCAGTAGTGCCCGGCGCGGTCGACCGGGGTCACGTGCGGCACCCCGCGCGCACCGGCGCCGATCTGCGGGAAGCGCACCTGGAACCGGCCCGGGGCGAGCTTGATGCCGGTGGCCCAGGCGGCCGGGAACGCGGCCTTCCAGGTGCCCCACTGCCGGGTGGTGTCCAGCACGGTCCAGCTGGTGACGGTGGGGTTGTCGACGTAGGCGAAACCCCAGCGGTCCGCGGTGGCCGCCGCGGCGGGTGCGGTCGGCGCGAGCCCCACGGCCGCCAGCAGGGCGGCCAGTGCGACGGCGACGACACGGCGAAGTCTCATCTGTCCCTCCGATTGGTGGTGGTCGAACAGGAACTCAGCGTGGGCGGAAGGCACGCCGAAAGCAACGGTGTCGGCTACGCGGTGTGACTACAGTCGGGAGCCCGTCACTGATGTATCAAATGGCCCGCGACGCCCTCGTCGGCCGCCCCGGCGGTGCCGGGGCGACCCGACACGTTTGTCGCGCTGACCGCCGGGAAGGGAGCGGACATGACGAAACCTCGTGTGGTGATCGTGGGCGCCGGTTTCGCCGGTTACCACGCGGCGAAGACGTTGCGTCGGCTGGCCGGCGGACGGGCCGAGATCGTGCTGCTGAACTCGACCGACTACTTCCTCTACCTGCCGCTGTTGCCCGAGGTGGCCGCCGGGGTGGTCGAACCCACCCGCATCTCGGTCCCGCTGACCGGCACCCTGCCCGGGGTCCGGGTGGTCGTCGGCGAGGCCGACCGGGTCGACCTGCGCCACCGCTGGGTCGGTTTCACCAACCCGGAGGGGGAGCGGGGCCAGCTCGCCTACGACCGGCTGGTGCTCTGCGTCGGCAGCGTCAACAAGCTGCTGCCCATCCCCGGGGTGACCGAGTACGCCCACGGTTTCCGGGGCCTGCCCGAGGCGGTCTACCTGCACGACCACGTGGTCCGCCAGATCGAGCTGGCCGAACAGGCGCAGGACCCGGCCGAGCAGCAGGCCCGGGCCACCTTCGTCGTGGTGGGCGCGGGCTACACCGGCACCGAGGTCGCCGCGCACGGGCAACTGTTCACCGACGCGCTGCACGCCCAACGCCCCCGGCTGACCGTCCGGCCCCGGTGGATGCTGCTGGACGTCGCCGCCCGGGTGCTGCCGGAGCTGGACGAGCGGATGTCGCGGACCGCCGACCGGGTGCTGCGCCGTCGGGGGGTCGACGTGCGGATGGGCACCTCGGTCGCCGAGGCCACCGCCGACGGGGTGCACCTCACCGACGGCGAGTACGTCCCGACCTGCACGCTGGCCTGGTGCGTCGGGGTACGCCCCGACCCGTTCGTGGCCGAGTTGGGCCTGCGTACCGAGAAGGGCCGGCTGGTGGTCGACGAGTACCTCAACGTCCCCGGCTTCCCCGAGGTGTACGCCTGCGGCGACGCCGCCGCCGTGCCGGACCTGACCCGGCCCGGGCAGCTCTGCACGATGACCGCCCAGCACGCGCAACGGCAGGGCAAGCTCGCGGCGCACAACATCGCCGCCTCCTACGGGCGCGGCAGGCGTCGCCCGTACCAGCACCACGACCTGGGCTGGGTGGTCGACCTGGGAGGAAAGGACGCGGCGGCGAACCCGCTGAAGCTGTCGCTGTCGGGGCTGGCCGCCAAGGCGGTCACCCGGGGCTACCACCTGCTGGCGATGCCCGGCAACCGGGCGCGGGTGAGCGCCGACTGGGTGCTCGACGCCGCGCTGCCCCGCCCGGCGACGCAGCTCGGTCTGGTTCCGGCCCACGCCGTGCCGTTGGAGAGTTCCTCGCCCGAGGTGCCGGTGCACACCCGCTGAACCGGGGGCACGGGACGCGGGCGGGCGTCGGTGACGCCCTGCGTCCCTGCTTCATTCAGACCTGCCCCGGCTTCACTCCCGTGGGGTGAGGGGTGCTCACCCGCGCGGGACGGACCATCGGGACGACCGGAGGTCTTCCGAGGCACGCGGAAGGGTAGGTCGTCATGAAGAGGATCGTGGAGATCGTCCCGGCCCGTCCCGGCTGGTACTCCCGCTGGCAGGTCGGCCCCGAGGTGACCCGGTGCTACCCGGTGAGCCTCTGGGCCCTGGTGGAGGAGGCCGACGGATCGGGCCGTGAGGTGGTGGGCATGGACTGCGCCGGGCAGTGGCCCGGAGCGGAGGACAACGAGTCGGGCGGGGGGTTCGTCCGGTACCTGTTCCAACTGCCCGATTCCGGTCCTCCGGAGGACGCCGAACCCCCGTCGTCCGTCGCGCCCCGGTCGACCGGGCCGCGCCGGCAACCCGCCGTCGAGGCGCAGGAGATCGTCGTCAGCGCCTGACGGCGAGCCCCCGCCCGGGCCTTCCTCCCGGCCCCCGACCCCTGGTCCCAGGGGCGGGGGCCACCCCGGCCGGACGCCTCAGCCCACCTCGCGGACGTCGTCGGCGGCCCCGGCCGCCGGCTGTTGCTCCACCGCCAGCAGCTCGGCCAGGCCGGTGCGGTCGAGCAACTGCTGGAGCCGGGCGCTGACCCCGGTCAACCGGACCGGACCGGCGCCGCCCTGACTGAGCACCACGAACGCGCTCAGCCCCGACGAGTCGCACAGACCGACCCCGCCCAGGTCGACGATCAGGGCGCGGTGGCCCTCCGCGCGGACCCCGGCCGCCGCCTCGATCAGCTCCGGGGCGGTGTCGAAGTCGAGGTCGCCGGTGAGCCGCAGCCGGGCGGTGCCGGCGTCGAGCCGGGTCACCTCGATGGTCAACAGCTGCGGGCGCATGTCCCCATGTTCCCAGCAACGGATGATCGGGAAACGTCGGGGTTCGGCCGACCCGGTGACCGGGTCCGGGCGGACGGTTCAGGCGGACGCGGCCGGGCGTTGCGGTGCCGGGGCGGACCGCTGCGGCAACTGACGGGCCAGCAGGCCGGTGATCCCGGTCATGTCGAGGATGGTGGTCAGGAAACGGGGGACGGCCCGCAGCCGGACCAGCGTCCCGACCCGTTGCCCCTCCCGCCAGGCGTGCACGATGACCGACAGGCCGGTGCTGTCGATGAAGGTCAGCCCGGAGAAGTCGAAGACGACCACCGTAGGGCGCTCCACCAGCACCCGGTCGACCTCCACCCGCACCGGGCGGGAGGTGGCGTAGGCCAGCTCACCGCCGACCGACAGGACCGGCGCTCCGGGGTCGGAGCGGTCCACCGACATGGTCAACGGGGCGGTCTCGGTTTTCCTTCCAGGGGGCACCACAGCACGCCTTTCCGCAGGGCCGACGGTCGGGCCGGACTACGCCGGATCGTAACAACCCGACGGTGGGCCCGCAGGGGTGCGGAACCGCGCTCGGGCCGCCGTGCGGTGGCGGTGCCCGCGTTCGGGCGTAGGCTGAGCGGAACAGATTGGAACATACGGCCTACATCCGGGATGTGCCGGATGGCGACAAGGGGAGTGGGGCTCAGCTGGTGAGTGCTGCCGACGTCAGGGGCTTCGACCCGGGCGACGGACGGATCTCCACGCCGAGTGCCGGTCGGGCTGCGGCGCGGTCCGTCGGCGCGCCCCCCGGCCTGCCGCCGTTGGCCCCCGACCGGGCCGGCCCCGATCCCGCCCGCCCCGACCCGGACCGGGTCGACCCGGCCTGGTCCGAGGTCCTCGAACACTTCCGGGAGGGCCTGGTCGTCTGTGACGCCGACGGGGTGGTCCGGCACGTCAGCCCGGTGGCCGAGCGGCTGCTGCCCGAGGTGTCGCCCGGCCGCCCGCTGGCAGCCGCCGGTCTCGCCGTACTGACCGGGGCCGCTGTCGAGCCCGACGGGTTCGGTCACCACGGCCGGCGACTGCGCATCCGCCGGGTGCCGCTGTCCGGTTCCCGGAGCTGTCTGTACGTCGAGGACGTCACCGACAGCGTCTCCCGGGCCGACGCGCTGCTCGCCGAGCGGGCCCGGTCGGCCTTCCTCGCCGTGGTCGGCGAGAAGCTGGGCAACCCGCTGCACCCGGACCGGGCCGCCGCCGCCGTGGTCCGGCTCACCGTGCCCACCCTGGCCGAGGTGGCGGTGCTGGTGCTCGCCCCCCGCTCCGGGCGGGCCCGGTGGTGGCGGGCGACCCGGGCCGACGACGAGTCACCCACGGTGGACAGCGGGGTGCTGCCCGCCGCCGCGCTGCCCCCGGCCATCGTCGAGGGCCTGTCCGGGGTGGAGCCGCACACGGTGGACTGGCTGGTCGACCAGGCGGTCGAGGCCGGCTGGCTGCCGGGGCTCAGCGCCCGCGAGGTGACCGCCCGGGTGGTCCCGCTGCCCGGCCGGGACGCCCCGGCGGGTGTGCTGCTGGTGGCCCGGCGGACCCGCTGGTACGACGACGCCGACGTGGAGCTGGTCCGGGCCTTCGCCGCCCGGGCCGGCGCGGCGCTCACCACCGCGGTCCTCTACCGCAACCAGGCCGAGGTGGCCGACACCCTGCAGGCCAGCCTGGTGCCGGTGGAACCGGTTGAGGTGGCCGGGGTGCAGTGGGGCACGGCGTACCGGCCCTCCCAGGCGAGCCTGCGTATCGGCGGCGACTTCTACGGCGCGCACCGGCTGGCCGACGGCGGTGCGGTGTTCTTCCTCGGTGACGTCTCCGGCAAGGGGGTGGAGGCGGCGGTCTTCACCGGCCAGCTCCGCCAGTGCCTGCAGGCGCTCTACCGGGTCGAGTCGCGGCCCGGCCGGCTGCTGAAGCTGCTCAACGACGCCCTGCTGGAGACCACCCAGGCGCACGGGCAGGGCCGGTTCGCCACCATGGTGCTCGGGGTGGTGCGCCCGCACCGCGACGGTGGCCTGTCGCTGACCCTGGCCGGTGGCGGGCACCTGCCGCCCTTGGTGCTGCGCGACGGTGGCGAGGTGGAGACGGTGCCGCTGAGCGGGATGCTGATCGGCGTGGTGCCCGACCCGCGCATCGGCGAGGTCACCGTCCGGTTGGCGGTCGGGGAGACCTGCCTGCTCTTCAGTGACGGGGTGACCGAGGCCCGGGGCGGCCGGCGCGGCGACGAGCAGTTCGGTCAGGACCGGCTGGTCCACGCCGTCACCGGCTGCCACCGGATGCCCGCCCCGGCGCTCGCCGAGCGGGTCGAGCAGGTCACCTGCGACTGGCTGGCACACGGCGACCACGACGACATCGCGGTGCTCGCCCTGCGGGCCACCGGACCGGGTGGCCGCCCCCGGCGGCACCTGCACTCCGTGCCGGCCGTGCCGGGCCAGGCCGAGGAGAGGACGTCCCGACCGTGACCGCCCCGACCGTCCCGGCCGACCCGTACCGGGCCTTCGGCGACTTCCTCGCCTGCCTGGAGGAGGCCGACGAGTACGGCGCGATCGACGTGGTCACCGGGCTACTCGACGCCGGCGTCCCGGCGGAACGGGTGCTGCTCGACCTGGTCGCCCCGGCGCAGACCGAGGTGGGCGAGCGGTGGGCCCGCAACGAGTGGAGCGTGGCGCAGGAGCACGCTGCGACGCACATCAGCGAACGGGCGGTGGCGGCGATCGCCGGGTACGCCGACCCACGGCCGACCCGGGGGCGGATCGTGGTGGCCTGCATGGACGGTGAGTGGCACGCCCTGCCACCCCGGCTGGTCGCCGAGGTGCTGCGGCTGCGCGGCTGGCAGGTGACGTTCCTGGGGGCCAGCGTGCCGGCCGCCCACCTGGTGTCGTACCTGCACCGGCACGACGCGCACGCGGTCGCGTTGGCCTGCGCCCTGCCGATGCGGTTGCCGCAGGCGCACCGGATGATCGAGGCGTGCCGGCGTTCGGACGTACCCGTGGTGGTCGGTGGCCGTGGGTTCGGCGTGGACGGCCGGTGGGCCCGGCGGCTCGGGGTCGCCTGGGCCCCGGACGCCCCGGGCGCGGCCGACCTGGTCGCCGACGAGCGGGCGCTGCGCCGGGTGCCCCCGGCGGACCTGTCCCACCTCGCCGACGACGAGTACGCCAGCCTGCTGAAGCGGCGCGGCGAGCTGATCGACTCGGCGGTGGCGGACCTGCGGACCCGGATGCCGTCGGTGGCGGATTACACCCCGGCGCAGTGGGACGCCACCACGAGCGACCTGGGATACACGGTGGACTTCCTGGCCGCCGCCGTCTACGTCGACGACGCGGAGCTGTTCACCGACTTCGTGACGTGGCTGGTGGCGATCCTGACCAGCCGGGGGGTGCCGGCCGGGTCGGTCGCCGCCACCCTGGGTCACTACGGGCGCGTCCTGCGTGACTTCCCCCGGGCGGCGCGGTTCCTGGCGCTCGGCGCGGCGGCGACCGTCGCGTCCGGCGGGGTGCGGCACTGACGCGCCGCGCGGGCCCCCGGGGGAGCGCTGCGTATACTTGCTGCACTGCAAGGGTCTACCTGTGGTGGGAGCGAGAGGGACGACGTTGACCTTCACCGTGACGCACGCCGAGCGGGACGATGGCGGCGTGTGTCTGCGGCTCGTCGGCGAGCTGGACCTCAGCTCGGCCGGGGCACTCAACACCGAGATCGACCGGCTCGCCGCGAACGGTGAGCGGCACCTGCTGCTCGACCTCACCGGGTTGACCTTCTGCGATTCCACAGGCATCGCGGCCTTCGTCCGGGGGGACAACCTCGCCGCCGCGCGGGGTGGCTGGCTGCGGCTGTACGGGGCGACCGGCCGGGTGGACCGGGTCCTGCAGATCACCGGCCTGGCCGACGTGCTGCGCTATCAGCCCGATACCGCCGACCCGCGGTCGCCGTCCGCCCGGTGATGGGCTAAATTTCCCCGCCAGCGGATGACCGCGCCGTTCCCGCTTCGCGGGTGACCGCGTTCGGTCAGGCCGCCAACGGGGTACCGAGACCGTCGTCCCCCGCTCGCCGACACAGACAGGTTGGACCCATGGACCGAGGCGCCACGAACCCCGTCCGCATCCTGGTGGTCGACGACGACCCGGGTGACGTGCTGATGATCGAGGAAGCCCTGGCGGACTCCGGCATCGCCAAGGTCATCGACGTGGTCGGTGACGGTCAGGAGGCGATGGAGTTCCTGCGGCGGGAGGGTCGGCACGTCGACGCCCGGCGCCCCGACGTGATCCTGCTCGACCTGAACATGCCGCGGATGGACGGCCGGCAGGTGCTCGGCGAGGTGAAGCAGGACGACGACCTGCGCACCATCCCGATCGTGGTGCTGACCACCTCCAACGCGGACACCGACATCGTGGGCAGCTACAGCCTCCAGGCCAACGCCTACGTCACCAAGCCGATCGACCTGGACGACTTCAACGACGTGGTGCGCCGGATCGACGAGTTCTTCGGTCGGGTCGTGGTGCTGCCCAAGCGTTCCTGACCGCCCGGGGCGTCCCGGCGCGTACCGACGCGTCGGGTCCGCCCCGGTCGTCGGCCCCGGGACCCGCCCCGCAATTGCTGAACATTTTTCTCGAACCGCCCCGGGGGTCGTCGGCTACCGCGAGGATCGAGCTGGGACAGACGTACCAGCTTCCTGGGGGGCGACACGTATGAGGTTCTCCGTCGTTGAGTCCGGCTACGACCGGCGTCAGGTCGATTCCTGCCTGGACGAGCTCGGAGTCCGGTTGACCCGGCTCGCCGCGCGGGCGGAGGTGATCGCCGGCGCGGGGCGGGACTGGGACCAGATCCGCCAGGAGACCACCCTGCTCCTGGCGGTGGTCGACCGGCGGCGGGCCGACGCGCCGGCGGCCCTGCGGACGGCAGGCGAGCTGCTGGCCCGGGCCCGCGCCGAGCTGGATGCCGCCCGGGAGGAGGCCCGGCAGTTGCGCGAGCGGGTGTACGCCGAGGCGGTGCAGGCCCGCCGCGAGTTCGAGGCGTCACTGCACGAACGGCGGCACCGGGCGGCCCGGGTCGACCAGCTCCTGACCGGGCTGACCGTCGAGACCGTGCCGGTGGACACCCCGACCGCCGCCGCCGGGGGTGTCCCGGCCACCCGGGTCGCCACCGGCATTGACGAGGTGACTGTGGACCAGCCCGAGCCGGGCACCCGGGTCGCCTGACCGGGCACCCTGCCGGGCGCGACCCGGTCCCGCCGCCGCCCGCCCGCGGTGCCGGCAGGGCGGGTTCAGAGCAGCGCGTCGACCACGGCGGAGGCCCGGTCCTCGTGCCGCGCGTACGCGCCGGGGTAGGCGGAGATCTGCACGGCCTGCGCGGCGGCGGTGATGCTGAGCTGCCGCCAGCCGGGGACCTCGGCCAGCGCGGAGTAGAACGCCCGCGCCGCGTAGGCGGGGCGCATCAGCTGGGCCACCGTGCCCCAACCGCTGCTCGGGCGCTGCTGGAACAGGCCCACCGAGTCGTGGTCCGAGCCGCTGCCCTGGTGCGGGTGGTCGTACGACTCGGGCAGCACGTCGCTGGCGAGGTTGTGCAGGTCGCTCTCCTGCATGGCGGTGGCGACGGCGACCACCAGGCCCCGGCGCGGCACCCCCAGGTCGACGCCGACCTCGACGATCACCTGGGCGTTGTCCATCTGCACCCGGCTGAGCCCGGCGACCGGGCGGGGCCGGGCCGGCTTCTTCGTCGGCTTCGGCGTGGCGCTGTGGGTGGCCGACGGTCGGGGGCTGGCCGGCAGGGGGCTGGCCGGCAGGACGGTCCGCTCCCGGGACCGGGAGGCGCGCTGTTCGTCGGTGGTCCGGTCGGCCAGCACCTCCTGCACCGGCCGGGGTTGCCTGTCGACCCGGTGCGTCCCGGCCAGCGCGACGAGCCCCAGGCAGCAGGTGACGCCACCGGCGAGGGCGATCCGGGCGGGGGTGGAGGCGAGCGCGGCACCGATGCCCCGTCGGGGTGGTTCCGGCGCGCGGTGCCGGCCGATCCTCCGTTCGTCCGAGGCTACCGGGGCCGAACGGGTGGCCGGGCGGTTCCGGGCCGGCTGCTGCGCGGCGGTCTCGTCGGGGTGCACCCGACGAGGTTAGAGAGGTTTCGGCCGGGAACCGGCGGTGGTATGGGTGGCCTACGCCACAATCGGCCCGAATCCGCCCTGATATTCCGTGTACCGGTCTTTAAAAGCCGTGAACCGTACACAGCGCCTTTGTCGGCTATACCGCTCCTGCGGTCATGAATCGGATGGCCGTCGGCGGTCCCGGGACGGCGGCCGCGACCCGACCGAACGGCGGAGGCGACCCCGCCGGACGGCGGGGTCGCCTCCGCCGGAGGTGGGGCGTCGGCGGTTCAGTGCCGGCCGTTCTCGGCCGCGCTCACCGTCAGCCGGTGCCGGCTGCTGTCGTCGCTGGAGAACGGCCACAGCCGGTCGGCGTACGCGACCAGTTCGGCCAACTGCTCCCGGCTCAACCCGGCCGACGAGATGCTGGCGTGCACGTCGGCCCGGTACCGGCCGTCGTCGTCGCGCCCGAGCTTCGCCTCGGCGGTCACCTGCACCGTGTGCGCCTCGTCGGTGATCTCCCCGGCCGCCTCGACCGCCGCGTGGTGCAGGCAGGAGGCGAAGGCGGCGGCGAGCAGTTGCTCCGGGGTCAACCCGGTGCAGTGCGGCGCGAGCGGTGACGCCAGCGCGGTGGAGAGCCCACCGTCGTCGGTGCGTACGTGCCCGCCCGTGGCGGTCGCGCTGGCCTCGTGCAGCCAGGAACTCGGATCCGGCATCGCGTTCCCCCCTCATCCGTCGGCCGGGTTCCCGGCCACGAACGGGTGAAACGCCCGCCCGGCGCGCCGACGGCTTCGATCAGACCGGTCCGGTCCGGGACCAGTCGTGCAGCGCCACCGCCTCGGTCTCCTCGGCGGCCGCCCGTTCGGTCCACGGCGACACCGGCGCGGTGCGCGGCCGGGGCACCGAGGCCAGCATCGGCACGTAGACCCGGGCGTCGACCACCTCCGCCAGCTCCAGCGCCGCCACCAGACTGCTGGGCCGCTCGCACGGGTCGTCGGCGAGACAGCGCCGGCACAGGTCGGCCACCTCGGCCGGGAGTCCGGCGACCGGCGGCAACGGCTCCGGCGTGATCTTCCGCCGGGACCCGACCAGCTGGGTGGCGGTGGTCCCCGCCGCGTACGGCAGCCGTGCGGTGAGGCAGTAGTAGAGCAGGACACCGACGGCGTACATGTCGGCGGCGGGGGTGGCCGGCTGCCTGTCGAACTGTTCCGGGGCCAGGTACGCCGGAGTCCCCATCAGCATGCCGTCCGGGCTGTGGTCGGGTGCGCCGGCCGGGGTCGCGATACCGAAGTCGAGCACCTTCGCCCCCGACGGGGTGAGCATCACGTTGGCCGGTTTGACGTCGCGGTGCACGATCCCGTGGGCGTGCGCCGCCGCGAGCGCGGCGGCCACCTCGGCGCAGACCCGGACCGCGATCCGCCAGTCCAACGGGCCGGCCCGCAGGTGCGCGGCGAGGGTCTCGCCCTCCACCAGCTCCATCACGATGTACGGCATCTCCCGGCCGGGCAGGGCCGTCGAGGTGCCGAAGTCGTGGACACTGGCGACGTTGGGGTGCACCAGCCGGGCGGCGGACCTGGCCTCGGCCCTGATCCGCTCGACCGAGGTCTGCTCGCCCCGGTGGGCGGGGGACATCAGCTTCACCGCGACCGGCCGGTCCAGGACGACGTCGTGGGCCCGCCAGACCTCCGACATCCCACCCATGCCGATGCGCTGTTCGAGCTGGTAACGCCCGGCCAGCGTCCTCATCGACCCGCTCCCGTCCATGCCGAACGCGTCGCCGGGGTGGCGATGGCGCTGTCGAGCCGGTACCCGGCCGCTGTGCTGGGCAAACCGTGTCCGCCCCGCCCCGTGGACCCGATCCCACGCCGGTGGACCCGGTCGGGCCACCCCGGCCCGACCCCGGGTGCGGTAGCTTGCCGTCAGTGGCCCGCGACCGCCGGCCGCCGGAGGGAGGCCCCGATGGGCGAGGTGACCGTACGCTTCGTCGGTGGACCGGCCCACGACCTGGTCCGGGTCCTGCCGGCCGACCCGGCGGGGGTGCCGCCCGCCCGCTGGGTGCTGCGCCACCCGGACGCCCCGCCGGCCCCCGGCGGGGGCGGTCCCGACCACCTCTACCAGCGGGACCAGCCGGCCGGCGACGACCAGTGGACGATGTCCTTCGTGCACACCTACCCGACCGGCATGAGCCAGTAGCCGCACGCCGCGCCGGCCCGTGGGTGGCCGGGCGCGATCCGGGGAACCGCCCCCCGACGCCGCCGGGCCCGGTACGGTCGAGCGGGGCCGCGCGCACAGCGGGCGCACAGGATGCGCACAGGGCAGCGCCAGTAACCGGTCCCACGATGGGGGCATGGTGACCGAGGGGCAGACCGCACCGCACCGGATCGAGTTGCGCCGCCCCGACGGCGAACCCGTCCGGGTGCTGGTGGTCGACGACGAACCCACCCTGACCGACCTGCTGTCGATGGCGCTGCGCTACGAGGGGTGGCAGGTGCGCAGCGCGGGCAACGGGATGGCGGCGTTGAGCGCGGCCCGGCAGTTCCAGCCCGACGCGGTGGTGCTCGACGTGATGCTCCCCGACCTGGACGGCTTCCAGGTGCTGCGCCGGCTGCGCGAGCAGACCCCGACCGTGCCGGTGCTCTTCCTGACCGCCCGCGACGCCGTCGAGGAACGGATCGCCGGCCTCACCGTCGGCGGCGACGACTACGTAACCAAGCCGTTCAGCCTGGAGGAGGTCATCGCCCGGCTGCGCGCCCTGCTGCGGCGTACCGGCTTCGCGGTGACCGCCCGGGAGGAGGCCGTGCTCACCGTCGGCGACCTCACCCTCGACGAGGACAGCCACGAGGTACGCCGGGGCGACGACCTGATCACCCTGACCGCCACCGAGTTCGAACTGCTGCGCTACCTGATGCGCAACCCGCGTCGGGTGCTCAGCAAGGCGCAGATCCTCGACCGGGTGTGGAACTACGACTTCGGCGGGCAGGCCAACGTGGTCGAACTGTACATCTCGTACCTGCGCAAGAAGATCGACGTGGGGCGCGCGCCGATGATCCACACCCTGCGCGGCGCCGGCTATGTCCTCAAACCCGCGCCGTGACCCGGTCGGTCGCCTCCGCCGCCGGCTGGCCGGCGGCCAGCGGCGTCACCGGTTGGCGGGCTGGTCCCTGCGCCGCCGGCTGGTGCTCACCGTGGTCGCGCTGCTGGCGCTGGTCAGCATCGGCATCGGCGGGCTGACCACTGTCGCGCTACGGCACTTCCTGATCAACCAGGTCGACACCCAGCTCGCCGGGGACAACCGCCGCTTCGACAGCCGGCTGCCCTGGGACCGGACCCCGGGCCAGCCCCGCCCCCTCGACCAGGCCACCGGCCGGCAGGGACAACCCGACCCGCCACCGACGTACCCGGTCGGCTCGATCGGGATGCGGATCGTCCCGCAGGAGCAGCCGTCGGCCCGCATCCGCAGCGCCTCCGGCGCGACCGAGGCGCTCGCCGCCGCCGACGTCGCCCCGCTGACCGGGCTGCCCGCCGACAGCAGGCCGCACACCGTCGACCTCGGCGAGCGCGGCGACTACCGGGCGGTGGCCCGCCAGGTTCCCGGCGGCGACACCCTGGTCTTCGCCATCCCGCTGCGCCCCGTGCAGGAGACCGTCTGGTGGATGGTCGTCGCCCAGGCCGGCGTCGCCACCGCCGGCCTGCTCATCGCCGGCAGCCTGGGCGCGCTGATCGTCCGGGCCACGCTGCGCCCGCTGCACCGGGTGGCGGCCACCGCCGGGCGGGTCGCCGAACTGCCGCTGGACCGGGGTGAGGTGGCGCTGTCGGTACGGGTGCCCGCCGCCGACACCGACCCGCGTACCGAGGTGGGGCAGGTCGGCGCGGCGCTGAACCGGATGCTGGGCCACGTCGCCGCCGCGCTCGCCGCCCGGCAGGCCAGCGAGACCCGGGTACGCCAGTTCGTCGCCGACGCCTCGCACGAGCTGCGGACCCCGCTGGCCGCGATCCGGGGCTACGCCGAGGTGGCCCGGCGGGGCCGGGACCGGGTACCGCCGGACGTGGCCCACGCGCTGCGCCGGGTCGAATCCGCCAGCACCCGGATGACCAGCCTCGTCGACGACCTGCTGCTGCTGGCCCGGCTGGACTCCGGACGGCCGCTGGCCACCGGGCCGGTCGACCTGACCGCGCTGGTGGTCGACGCGGTCAGCGACGCGCACGTGGCCGGCGACGGACACCGCTGGCAGCTCGACCTGCCCGACGAGGCGGTGGAGGTGCCCGGCGACGCCGTCCGGCTGCACCAGGTGGTGGCGAACCTGCTCGCCAACGCGCGGGTGCACACCCCGCCCGGCACCACCGTCACCACCCGCATCGCCCCGGTATCCGACGCGGTGGAACTCAGCGTCACCGACGACGGCCCCGGGGTGCCCCCGGAGCTGCGCGACGAGGTCTTCGAACGGTTCGCCCGGGGCGACAGCTCACGGTCCCGGCAGCACGGCAGCACCGGCCTCGGCCTGGCCATCGTGGCCGCCGTGGTGGAGGCCCACCACGGCACCGTCGAGCTGGAGAGCCGACCGGGCCGGACGGTCTTCACCGTCCGGCTGCCGGCCACCCCGACGCCCCCGGACCGTGCCACGCCCGTGCCGCCGCAACCGGTCGCGCCCGCGCCGCCGGATTCCACAGCCCACGCATAGCTCGGTCACGGGGCGGCCCCAACCCGCTGGTCGAGGCTGGCCGCATGGACAGAACCGAGAGCCTGCTGACGACGCCGGCCGATCCGCCGGACGACACCGCGACCGCACCCCCGTCCGGTCCGCGCGCCACCGCGACCGCACCGCCGGCCCGCTCGGCGTCGTCGCACCCGGACAGCGGCGACGCGACCCGCCGCGGCCCGCGCTGGGTCAGGCCCGCGCTGGCGGTGCTGCTGCTCGGCACCGGCCTGCTCTACCTGTGGGGCCTGGGGGAGTCCGGCTGGGCGAACTCGTTCTACTCGGCGGCGGTGCAGGCCGGCTCCGAGAGCTGGAAGGCGTTCTTCTACGGCTCCTCCGACGCGGCCAACTCGATCACCGTCGACAAGACGCCGGCCGCGCTGTGGCTGATGGCCCTGTCGGTACGGATCTTCGGATTGAACAGCTGGGCGATCCTGGTGCCGCAGGCGCTGCTCGGCGTCGCCTCGGTCGGCGTCCTGTACGCCACCGTCCGCCGCTGGTACGGCCCGGCCGCCGGGCTGATCGCCGGAACGGTCCTGGCGCTCACCCCGGTCGCCACCCTGATGTTCCGCTTCAACAACCCGGACGCGCTGCTGGTCCTGTTGCTCGTGCTCGGCGCGTACGCCACGGTCCGGGCGGTGGAGACGGCCGGCACCCGGTGGATCGTGCTGGTCGGGGTGCTGGTCGGCTTCGGCTTCCTCACCAAGATGCTCCAGGCGTTCCTGGTGGTCCCGGTCTTCGCCGGGGTCTACCTGCTGGCCGCGCCGACCGGCTTCTGGCGGCGGATCCGGCAGTTGCTGCTGGCCGGCCTGGGGCTGGTCGTCGCCGCCGGCTGGTGGGTGGCCACCGTGGAACTGGTCCCGGCCAGCGCCCGGCCGTACGTCGGCGGGTCGCAGACCAACAGCATCCTGGAGCTGACCCTCGGCTACAACGGCCTCGGCCGGATCACCGGAGACGAGGAGGGCAGCGTCGGCGGTGGCCGGATGGGCGGTGGCGGTGGACCGTTCTCCGGGCAGACCGGCTGGTTGCGGATGTTCGCCACCGAGGTCGGCGGCCAGATCTCCTGGCTGCTGCCGGCCGCCCTGATCCTGCTCGTCGCCGGCCTGGTGCTGGCCGGCCGGGCGGCCCGCACCGACCGCCGTCGCGCCGGGCTGCTGCTGTGGGGCGGCTGGCTGCTGGTCACCGGGCTGATCTTCAGCTTCATGTCCGGCATCTTCCACGCGTACTACACCGTCGCCCTGGCCCCGGCGGTCGGCGCGCTGGTCGGCATCGGCACCGTCCTGCTCTGGCGGGAACGCCGGGCCGCCGCCGGACCCGTCCCCCCGGTCACCGGTACGGCGACGCCCGCCGGGCCGGTCGCCGCTTCGGCTGTCCACCCGGGACCGACGCCGGGGGCCGACCTCGGGCCAGCGCAGCCTGCCGCCGGAACGGCACAGCCCACCGCCGGTGCCGTGACGACTGCCGCCGGTGCCGCGTCGGAGGCCGCTGGTCGGCGGCCCGCCCGGTGGCGGGGGTGGCTCGCCACCGTCACCCTGGCCGGTGCCCTCGCGGTGACCGCCTGGTGGTCGTGGCGGCTGCTCGGTCGCAGCGTCGACTTCCAGCCCTGGCTACGGTCGGCCGTGCTGGTCGCCGGGCTCACCGTGGCGGTGCTGATCGTGCTCGCCCGCCGGCTGCCCCGGCGTCTGGTGCCGGTGGTGCTGGCGCTCGGCGCGTCGGCCGCACTGGCCGGCCCGGCGGCGTACGCGGCGCAGACCGCCGGCACCCCGCACACCGGGTCCATCCCGAGCGCCGGCCCGGCTGTGCAGGGCGGCTTCGGCCCGGGTCGTGGCGGGCCCGGCGGTCGGATGGGCAACGGCATGGAGTTCCCCGGTGGTGGCGGCTTCCCCGGTGGTGGCGGCCTCCCGGGCGGCAACCGGGACGGCGGCACCGGCCAGTTCCCCGGCTTCCCCGGCCAGGACGGCGGCCCCGGCCAGGACGGCGGTTCCGGTCCGAACGGCGGTGCCGGTCCGAACAGCGGCACCGGTCAGGACGGTGGGCGTACGAGGGGTGGCCAGGGGCGCATGGCCGGCGGGATGGGCGGCCTGCTCGACTCCCGGGAGCCGAGCGCCGCGCTGAAGGCGCTGCTGACGGCCGACGCCGACGACTACACCTGGATGGCGGCGACCGTCGGCTCCAACAACGCCTCCGGCTACCAGCTCGCCACCGGCCGGCCGGTGATGGCGGTCGGCGGCTTCAACGGCAGCGACCCGTCACCCACCCTGGCCCGGTTCCAGGAGTACGTGGCCGCCGGGAAGATCCACTACTTCGTCGGCGGGGGCGGCTTCCGGGCCAACGGGGGCAGCTCCGCCTCCCAGGAGATCGCCACCTGGGTCACCGAGAACTTCACCGCGCAGACCGTCGACGGGGTCACCGTCTACGACCTGACCGACGCCGGACAGGAGGCACAGGGATGACCACGATCGGCAGCCCCCGGCCCGCCGTGCAGACCCGGACCGGCACCCCGACCGCCGTGCTCGACGTGGTGGTGCCGGTCTACAACGAGGAGGCCGACCTCGGTCCCTGCGTACGCCGGCTGCACGAGCACCTCAGCGCGCACTTCCCGTACCCGTTCCGGATCACCGTGGCGGACAACGCCAGCGTCGACGGCACCCTCGCCGTGGCCGAGGCGCTGGCCGCCGAACTCCCGCACGTCGAGGTACGGCACCTGAGCGCCAAGGGACGCGGCCGGGCGCTGCGGGTCGCCTGGTCGGCGTCGGACGCCCCGGTGCTGGCGTACATGGACGTGGACCTGTCGACCGACCTGGCAGCGTTGCTGCCGCTGGTCGCCCCGCTCATCTCCGGCCACTCGGACCTCGCCATCGGCACCCGGCTGGCCCGGACCTCCCGGGTGGTGCGGGGCGCCAAACGGGAGGTGATCTCCCGGGCCTACAACCTGCTGCTGCGGGGCGCTCTCGCCGCCCGGTTCTCCGACGCGCAGTGCGGCTTCAAGGCCATCCGCGCCGACGTGGCCCGGGAGCTGCTGCCGCTGGTGCAGGACACCGGGTGGTTCTTCGACACCGAGCTGCTGGTGCTCGCCCAGCGCGCCGGACTGCGCATCCACGAGGTGCCGGTGGACTGGGTCGACGACCCGGACAGCCGGGTCGACATCGTGGCCACCGCCCTGGCCGACCTGCGCGGCATCGGCCGGCTGGGGCGGGCCCTGGTCACCGGGGCGTTGCCGCTGGCCGCGCTGCGCGCCCAGTGGGGCCGGGCACCGCTGGCCGCCGCACCGGCGCGGGTGCCGGCCGGGCTGCCCGGCCAGTTGGCCCGGTTCGCCCTGGTCGGCGTGGTCAGCACGGTGGCGTACCTGGTGCTGTTCGTGGCGACCCGGGGGATGCTCGGCGCGCAACCGGCGAACCTGCTGGCGTTGCTGGTGACGGCGGTGGGCAACACGGCGGCGAACCGGCGGCTCACCTTCGGCATCACCGGCCGGCGGTCCGCCGGCCGCCACCACCTGCAGGGGTTGCTCGCCTTCGCCCTCGGCCTGGCGTTGACCAGCGGCGCGCTCGCCGCCCTGCACGCGGTCGGCACCCCGTCCCGGCCGGTCGAACTGGCCGTGCTGGTGGTCGCGAACCTCGCCGCGACGGCGCTGCGGTTCCTGCTGCTGCGCCTGGCGATGCACCACCGCCGGGCCTGACCGGCCGGGCGGTGGCGCGTCGCGATCTCCGTGCCCCGCCCGCACCGCCGGGCAGCCGGCACGGGCGTGCGGTGCGGGGCTCGCAGGACCGGTCCGGGCGGCGCGGGGCGGGGACGACCCGGTCCGGGCGGGCCTCAGTTCACCGGTGTGACCACCACGCCTGCGGAATGTTCTCGCGGATGTCCCCCGTGGGGCACCTCGGGCAGCGCGACGGTACGCGCCACCGCCTCCGTGACCCCGGGGGAGAAGTCGGCGGTGGTCGCCCGGACGATCAGTTCCGGGTCCAGCCGTACCGACGTGGTGCTGCCCGAACCGAGCAGGGTGAGCAGGGCATGCAGGGCCTGCGAGCCCATGTCCCGCAGCGGGGTACGGATCGAGGTGAGCGGCACCAGGAGCTGGGCGTCCACGTCGATGTCGTTGTACCCGACCACCGCCACCTCCCGACCGACCCGCAGGCCGTGGTCGCGCAGGGTGCCCATCGCGCCGATCGCGGCGAAGTCGTTGACCGCGAAGACCCCGTCGGGGCGACCGGTGTCCAGCAGTCCGGCCATCGCCGAGGCCCCACCGGCGACGTCGAAGGTGGACGGTGCGACCCACCGGGGGTCGACCGGCACACCCCGGGCCTTCGCCGCGGCGAGGAAGCCCGCGACCCGGTCGGCGGCGGTGCTGGCGTGCCCGGGACCGGCGATCACCGCCAGCCGCCGGCAGCCCACGTCGATCAGGTGCTCGGCGGCGAGCCGACCACCGAGTCGGTCCCGGCCGGTCACCGACGGGAAACCCCGGGAGGCCCGACTGACCAGCACGAACGGCACCCCGTCGGCGGCCAGCCGGGCCAGCATCGGATCGTTGCGGCGGGCGTCACCGATGATCAGCCCGTCCACCCGTTCCCCGATCAACCGCTGGATGCGCACCGCCCGCGCCTCGTCGTCGTCCCAACTGCTGCTCACCACCGCCTGGTAGCCGGCGGCGGCAGCGGCGGCGTCGATGCCCTCGAAGACGGTGGCCAGCACGATGTCGGTGATCCGGGGGACCAGCACGCCGATCACCCCGGTCTTGCCGCTGCGCAGGCTGGCCGCCCAACGGTCCCGGTGGAAGCCCAGCTCCCGGGCGGCGGCCACGATCCGGGCCGCGGTCGCCGGGGCGACCCGGACGTCGTCGCCGCGCAGCACCCGGGAGACCGTGGAAACGTGCACCCCGGTGTGGCCGGCGACGTCGCGCAGGGTCACCCGCTTGTTCACTGTGCCTCCCGTGCCGGACCGGTACCCGTACCCGGCAACCTAGCTGAGATGACTGCCCCCGTTCACATCGAAGGTCATGCCGGTGACCGTGGCGCAGGAATCGGAGAGCAGGAACAGCACGATGTCGGCGATCTCCTGCGCCGAGGAGATCCGGCCCAATGGCATCCGGGCCCGCAGCCCCGCCTTCTGTTCGGCGGTGAGCCGATCGTGCATCGGGGTGGCCACCGGGCCGGGCGCGACGGCGTTGACCCGTACCCCCTGCGGTCCGAAGTCGACGGCCAGGTGCCGCATCAGGCCCAGCACCCCCGCCTTCGCCGCCGCGTACGCCGTGCCCGACAGCCGGGTGCCGCCGTCGCGGGCGTTGAGGCTGCTCATCAGCACCAGCGACCCCCCGCCGGCCGCCGCCATCCGGGGCACCACGGCCTGGGCGACGACGAACGCGGCGGTGAGGTTGTTGCGCAGGGTGCGTTCCCACTCGGCGAGGCTGGTCTGTTCGATGCCACCGGCGCTGACCACCCCGGCCAGGTGGGCCACCCGGCGCGGGGTGCCGATCGCGTCGACGAACCCGCCGACCGCGACCGGGTCGGCGGCGTCCACGCCGGTGGCGACGTCCAGCACGTGCACCGTCTCGCCCCGGGCGCGGGCGGCGGCGACCACCGCCGCACCGATGCCGCTGGCCCCGCCGGTCACCAGCAGGCTCACGACGTGCCGCCGAGGATCTCGTCGCGGGCCCGCCGGTAGGCATCGGAGAGCAGCATCTCCGGCTGGGAGTAGACGACGAAGCGGACGCCCCGGTCGATCCAGCGGCGGGCCTCCTCGGCGGAGTAGGCGAGCATGCCGGCGACCCGGCCGGCGGCGACCACCCGCTCGACGAAGTCGACCGCGTGCTTCTCGACCTCCGGATGGGTGGGCTGGTAGCCCAGGCCCAGCTTGACCGACAGGTCGGCCCGGCCGAGCATGAGCACGTCGAGGTCGGCGGCGAGGATGTCGTCCAGGTTGGCCAGCCCGGCCGGGGTCTCGACCAGGGCGACGACCGTGGTGTTCTGCCCGGCCCAGGTCAGGTAGCGGTCGAAGTCGCCCCGGGCGGTGCCGTGCCCGGCGGCCCGCGCCGCCGAGCACAGCGTCCGGTCACCGACCGGCGGGTAGTGGGTCAGCCGGGCCGCCTCGACGGCCTGCGCGCCGGTCTCCACCAGCGGCAGCACCACCCCGCCGGCGCCGCTGTCCAGGGACCAGAGCAGGTCCTTCTCCTCGATCCGGCGCAGCCGGACCAGCGGGGTGGTCCCCGCCGAGCCGGCCGCCCGGACCATCGCCAGCACGCTCTGCTCGTCGGCGGCGGCGTGCTCGGTGTCGACGACCAGGAAGTCGTAGCCGAGGGCGCCGAGGATCTCGCCGATCGCCGGTTCCTGCAGCAGGGTCAGGCTGCCGAGGGCGACGCCACCGTCGCGCAGCACCTCGGCCAGCCGGCTCGGACGGGGAAACATCAGGACTCCAGCTTCTGCACGCCGCCGCAGTCGCGGTTGGCCGGCACCTCGCCGACGATCTTCAGGGCGGCGTCGACGACGGAACCGTCGTGCCACTCACCGACCTCCGGCAGCTTCTCGATGATCTTGTTGTCGAGCAGCCACTTGCCGTCCTCGGCGGTCACCGTGGCGGTGTCCACCCGACCGTTCGGGTCCATGTACGGCCACTGGTCGGTGCCGTACAGCTTGCTGATCGTCTCCGCCGGCACCTTGGTCCGCTCGGCCACGATCTTGATGACGTCGTCCTTGTTGGCCGGGTCCTGGTAGTAGCGCACACCCTCCAGCCAGCCGGCCATCCACCGGGCCGCGACCTCGGGCCGCTTGCTGATGAAGTCCTGCGACATGGTGATCAGGCCCTGCTCCTGGTTCGGGGCCACCTCGTTCATCGCCAGCACCCGCTTGGCCTGCCCGTCGGTGATGAGCTGGTACGCCAGCGGCTGCACCACGAAGCCGGCGTCCACCGCACCGCTCTTGAGCGCGTTGGCCGTGTCCGGGTAGCTCAGGGTGACGATCTGCCCCAGGTCGGACTGCTTGAGCCCGACCTCACCCAGCGCCCGGTCCAGCCAGTACTCGGTGGTCGAACCCTTGGCCAGGATGGCGACCTTCTTGCCCTTGAGGTCGGCCACGCTCTTCAGACCGCCGTCGAAGGCCTGGGTACGGGCCAGCAGGAGGTTGTCCGAGGCGCACCGGTACTGCTGCCGGTCGGCCACCGCCCGCACCCGCAGCCCCTGGTTGACCGCGTTGAACAGCGCGCCACCGGTGCCCGGGATGTTCACGTCCAGCTTGCCCTGACCCTGCACCGCGAGCCGGGAGTAGATGTCGGCGTTGGTGAACTCCACCTCGACCTTGTGCTTGCCGAAGAAGCCCTTCGCGTCGGCCACCATCATCGGGGCCAGCGAGAGGATCTCCAGCGAGTTGACCGTCACCTTGTCGGTGCCGCCGGCCCCCGTCGACTCCGCGTCGTTCCCGCAGGCCGCGGTGCCGAGCAGCAGGCTCGCCCCCAACAGCGCGGCGATGACACCCTTGTTCTTGATTGTCATGATTGGCCCTCCGTCCAGCTGAAGAAGCGCCGCTGCACGCGCAGCGTCACCGTGGTGAGGAAAAAGCCCATCGCCGCGATCACCGCGAGCGTGGCGTACATGTTGTCGATCTGATAGATCTGCCAGTAACGCCAGGTCATCGACCCGACGCCGTCGCTGGCGGCGAGGAACTCACCGGCGATCGTGCCCAGCAGGGCGAGCCCCGCGGCCAGCCGGATACCGGCGAAGATGGACGGCAGGGCGCCCGGCAGCACGATCTTCCAGAGGATCTGCTGCCGGCCGGCACCCAGGTTGCGGGCCATCAGGATCAGTCGCTCGTCGACCTGGAGCACCCCGGACATCGCGTTCACCACGGCCGGGAAGAACGAGATGATGCCGGCGAGCACCACGATCGGCCGTCCGCCGGTGCCGAAGATGACCAGCAGCAGCGGCAGGATCGCCACCACCGGGATCGGGTACGTGATGGCGATCAGCGGATCGATCAGCACCCGCACCCACCGCGACCGTCCCATCGCGATGCCCAGCAGCGTCGCCGGGATCACGCCGAGCAGGAAACCGAGCAGGATGCGCTGGGCGGTGATCCCGATGTTCGGCAGCAGCTCCCCGGAGGAGAACAGGTCGACCAGCGCCTGCACGCACTCCGACGGGGCCGGGAAGAAGGTCTTGTCGATCAGCCCGGCCATGCTGCCGCCCTGCCACAGCGCCAGCACCACGACCACCGGCACCATGCTGCCCAGCCCGCTGCTGAGCAGCTTGAAGCCGCGACCCGGTGGGCGTTCCGCGCGGGGGTCCACCGCGTAGCGGACCACGGGTTCGTCGGTCGCCCGCTCCCGGGTCGGCACGCTCTGCTCGCTCATCGGTCCCCCTTCGCTTCCGCCCACTCGGCCGCCAGGGTGGCGTCCCGCAACTGCGCCCACAGGTGGCGTTTCAACTCGGTGAACCGCGGGTCCAACTCGACGTCGCGAGTACGCGGCCGGGGGAACGGCACCCGGATCTCCTCGACCACCCGGGTCGGCCGGGGCCCGAGCACGATGATCCGGTCCGCCAGCAGCAGCGCCTCCTCGATGCTGTGCGTGATGAACAGGACCGTCTTGCGGTGCTTCGACCAGACCTGGAGCAGCTCGTCCTGCAGCAGCGTGCGGGTCTGGGCGTCCACCGCCGCGAACGGCTCGTCCATCAGCAGGACCTCGGGGTCGCTGGCCAGGGCCCGGGCGATCCCGGCCCGCTGGCGCATGCCGCCTGACAACTCGTGCGGCTTGTTGTCGGCGAACGCCTCGATGCCCATCATCGTCAGGTGCTCCCGGGCGACCTCCCGCCGCCGGGCGGCGGGCACCCCGCGCAGTTCAAGGCCGAACGCGACGTTGTCGGCGATGGAGCGCCACGGGATCAGCGCGTAGTCCTGCCAGACGATCGAGGTGAGCGGGCCGGCGGCGGTGCGCTCGCCGACGAAGCGGATCTCGCCGTCGTCCGGTCGGCGCAGCCCGCCGAGCAGGCCGAGCAGCGTCGACTTGCCGCATCCGCTCGGCCCGATCACGCAGACGAACTCCTGCGCCTCGATCGTGGTGCTGAGGCTGCCGACCACCGACAGTCGGCTCCCGTCGGCCCGGGGATACCCCTTGGCCACGTTGTCGATCTCGATGCGCATGGTCACTGCCCTCCGTGGGCCGGCAGGTCGGAGTAGTTGTGGTGCCACCAGTCGGCGATGTCGCGTCGCCTGGCGAACCAGACGCCGGGCAGGTCCTGGGCCCAGGCGATGAGATCCCGCAGCGCGGAGGCCCGCCCGGCCTGGCCGATCAGCCGGGCGTGTAGCCCGATCGAGATCATCTTGGGGGAGGTCTCGCCCTCCTCCCACAGGTACTCGATGCCCCGCCGGCAGTTCTCGAAGAAGTCGGTCGGGTTGCCGTAGCCGGGGCTGAAGGCGAACCGGCCGTCGTTGTACGTGTGCGTGTACGGCACCACCAGATGCCGCTGGTCGGCCACCTGCACCCAGTACGGCAGGTCGTCGTTGTAGGCGTTGGAGTCGTACCGGAAGCCGCCCTCCTCGACCAGCAGCCGGCGCGTGCGGTCCGACGGGGCGTACCGGGAGTACCAGCCGACCGGGCGTTCCCCGCACAGCTCGGTGATCGTCGCCACCGCCTGCCGGATCTCGGCGCGTTCCTCGTCCTCGGTCATCCCCGACGGCTCCCGCCAGCGCAGGCCGTGCGAGCAGATCTCGTGCCCGGCGTCGACGAACGCCCTGGTCAGCGGCCGGTTACGGGCCAGCGCCTCGGCGCAGCCGTACACGGTCACCGGGGTCTGCGTCCGGTCGAACAGCCGCAGCAGCCGCCATGCGCCGGCCCGGCTGCCGTACTCGTAGACCGACTCCTGGGACAGGTCCCGGTGCTCGGCGCTGGTCGGCGTGTACGAGATCTCACCGACCCACTCGTTGACGCTGTCACCGTCGAGGAGGCTGTGTTCGGCGCCCTCCTCGTAGTTGAGGCACAGGCTCACCGCCACCCGGGCGCCACCGGGCCACTCGACGCGGGGCAGGTCCCCGCCGTAGCCGATGAAGTCCCGCTCGGTGCCGGGTTCGACTCTGATCACCATGTCGTCGTGTCCTTTCTGCCGGATCGGCCGGCCCCAGCGGGAACCGGCGGCGGACCGCCGTTCGGATTCGGTGCCCCGCCGCGCACCAGCGCGGTGAGGTCTCGCAGTCGGGTCGCCCCGGGCGCCCGGGCCAGCCCGTGCAGCAGCTCGGCCGCCCCCGCCGGCACCCCCGGGGTGCGCAGCAGCGCGGCGTCGACGGCGGCCAGGTCGTCGGCCGTCATCGGGTCCTCCCGGTCGCCGTGGTGGAACCGGGCCCGCCCGCCCAGCCGGGCACCGCCGTGGGTCGTCACCTCCACCACCGCCGGCCGACCCGCCGGATATCCCTGGTCCAGCCCGGGGTCGTGGCGTACGGTCACCCGCTCGGCGAGCCGGGCGGCGCGGGTCCGTCGGTCGTCCGCCGCCCCGTCCGGGGCGCCCGGGTCGGTGCCGAGCAGTCCGCAGGCCACCACCCACGGGATGCTGAACTGGCGGGCCAGCCGGCCGGCCGGCCGCCGCTCGGCGAGCAGAGCCGCCCCCGCGTAGGTGTGCACGGTCACCGCCGCCACCTCGTCGGCGGGCAGGTCCCGGGCCATGGCGCGGGCCACCGTCCAGGCGGTCAGGGTGTGCGCGCACACCCCGACCGGCTTGAAATACACGTCGGGCAGCAGCGGCCGGGACAGCAGCGCGGCGTCCACCAGCCGGTCGGTGCCGCCCTGGTGGACGGTCCGGCCGAGGTGGGGCAGCACCGGGCCGGTGGCCGGGAACCCGGCGTCGGCGAGCCGGGCGACGGTCAGCCCGTTGGCGGTGCCCAGGGCGGGCAGCAGGTAGTGGGCGGCATGCCCCCGCCGGGTGTCGGCCTCCGGCCCGGCCAGCGCCACGGTCAGCGCCAGGTTCACCGTCGCGGCCAGTCCGGCGGCGTCCTGCCCGGCGACGGTCCCGGCGGCGGCCGCCGCCGCGCCGACGCCCCACCCACCGTGCGGGTGCACCCCGGGGCGGGGCGCGCCGAGCAGCAGCCCGAGTCGGGCACCCACCTCCCAGCCGACCGCCAGCGCCCGCAGGAACACCCGCAGGCTGCGGTCGTCGACCTCAGCGGCGGCCAGGGCGGCGGCGTACGCGTGCAGCCCCGGGTGCCCCCGGGATTCGCGCAGCCCCTCGTCGCACTGGCTGACGGTGATCGCCGCCGCCGTCACCGCGGCGGCCCGCGCCGGCTCGTCCGTCCCGCCCGGCGCGGCCAGCAGGCTGCACGGGCCGTCCGGGTCGCCGGCGGTGTCCAGCCCGGCGGGCAGGTGCCCGTGGGCCGCGACGGCGTTGGCGGTCAGCCGGGCCGCCACCTGCCGCACCAGCACCTGCCCGGTGCCGGTGGCCAGCAGTGTGTCGGCGGCCTCGACGGCACCGGCGACGAGCGTGGCCAGCACGTCGTCGTGGGCGTCGGACCGCCGGTGCCCGGTCACGGCGCGATCACCTGCTTGCCGAGCACCCGCCGGTCGGCGAGCGCCTGGTGGGCCCGGCCGGCGTCGGCCAACGACAGGACCGCGTCGACCCGGGGGGCGAGCTGTCCCGCCGCGACCAGCCCCAGCACCCGGGCGATCTCGTCGGGACGCTGGCTGCGCGAGCCGCGCAGCTCGTACTCGTTGCGGAAGGTCTCGATGAGGTCGAGGTGCGGGTGCTCCCCGGCGTGGCCGCCGCCGACGATCAGCCGGCCGGTGGGGGCGAGGGTGCCCAGCGCGGCCTCGAAGACGTCGCCGCCGATGTGTTCGACGATCACGTCGAAGCCCGCGCCCCCGGTGATCTCCCGGGCCTCGGCGGCCCAGTCGGGATTCCGGGTGCTCAGCACCGCGTCCGCGCCGAGCGAGGAGACGAAGTCGGCCTTCGCCGGGTCGCCGATGAGGCCGACCACCCGGGCGCCGCCGAGCTTGGCGAGCTGCACCACCGCGTGCCCGAGCCCACCGGCGGCGCCCGGGGCGAGGACCCACTCGCCGGGGGCGAGCCGACCGATGGAGTACAGGGTGCGCCAGGCGGTGCCGAAGGAGATCGGGGTGGCGGCGGCGACCACCGGGTCGAGGTCGCCGATGTCCAGCAGGCCGCGCGCCGGGGCCACCGCGTGCCGGGCGTACCCGCCCCACCTGGTGATGCCGGGCATGTCGGCGTTCGGGCAGAGGTTGGCCCGCCCGGTCAGGCAGCGGGGGCAGCTCCCGCAGGGCGTGTTGGGCAGCACCAGCACGCGGTCGCCCGGGGCCCGGCCGGTGACCCGGGAGCCGAGCCGTTCCACCACGCCGACGACCTCGCGGCCGAGCACGTGCGGCAGCCGCAGCGGCATCCGGGACACCCCGCTGCGCAGGTCGGCGTCGAGGTGGTTGACGGCGACCGCGAGCACCCGCAGCAGGACCTCGTCGGGGCCGAGTTCGGGCAGGTCGACCTCGGTGAGGGTGAGCGTCTCGGGGCCGCCGTACCCGTTCATGGTCACTGCTTCGGTCTTCACGCGCGACGTCCTTCCACCATGGTGCGCAGGGCTTCCGGCACGGCGCCGGGTTCTTCGACGGCCAGGGCGAGGGCCAACGCGACCCGGGCCTGGGTGCCGGTGAGGTCACCGGCGAAGAGCGCGCCGGCGCGGGCGAGGGTCGCCCCGCCGCCGGCGTAGACCGGGCGGACCCGGCCCGCCCCGGTCCGGCTGGTGATGACCACGGGTACGCCGCGTCGGCCGGCCTCCGCGATGGCCTCGGCGACCGCGGGTGGGGCGTTGCCCGCGCCGAACGCCTCGACCACGATGCCGGCGGCACCGGCGTGCAGCGACGCGCGCAGGTGGGTGCCGTCCGCGCCCGCGACGAGCTTGACCAGGTCCACCCGGGGCAGTCGGGTGGGGATCGGCAGGTGGGCGTAGTGCCCGCCCCGGGCGGCGGTGGAGACCCGCAGCACGCCGTCCGGGTCGACCAGGGCCAGCACGCCGGCGGTACCGCCGGAGAACGCCGACACCGCCGAGGTGTGCACCTTGCGGCTCTCCACCGCGGCGTACGCGACGCCGCCCATGACCGTCGCCGCGCCGAGCGGCCGGGGCGCGGTGACCACCCGGATCGCGTCGGCGAGGTTGCGTCCGGCGTCGGAGTCGGGCTCGTCGGCGCCGCGCTGGGCCCCGGTCAGCACGACCCGGGCGTCGGGGCCGGTGAACTGCCCGGTCAGGTAGGCGGCCTCCTCCAGCGTGTCGGTGCCGTGGGTGACGACCACGCCGGTGAACCCGTCGTCGAGCTTGGCCCGTACCGCCCGGACGGTGGTCAGCATGTCGTCCAGGGAGAGCGTGAAGCTCGGCCGGCAGGACAGGTCGAAGCCGTGGATCTCCGCGTCGGTCGTGCCCAGGACGTTCTTCAGCAGGTCCGTGACGGAGTCGGTCACGGCCAGGCCCTCGTCGGGGTCCCACCGCGACGCGATCGTCCCACCGGTTGCCAGAACCGCGATCCGCACCGGCCACACCCCCTTTGCGCAAACGATTGCTCAATCGAGGTGATGACAGTTGCACAAACGTTCGCCCTGCACAAGAGCTGCGAGAACGTGAACCCGAGGATGTTATGGATTGGTGGCCGCGTCGATGACGTACGGATGTCGGGCCTGTTGCGGTGTCCGTCGTCGTCCGGTTCCCGGGTCGCCCCGGTGTCGCGGCGCGGCGGGTGGCCGGCGGCGTGGCAGGCTGGGACCGTGTACCGGGAACGACCCGCCGGGGTGATCGACGCAGCGGTGCTCTGGGCCAGCGAGAGCCGCCCGGACGCCCCGCCGACCCGGGTGCTGCCCGACGGTTGTCTCGACCTGCTCTGGTCCAGCCGCTCGGGGCTGCTGGTCGCCGGCCCGGACCGCACGGCGCAGCTCAGCGTGTCGGCACCCGGAGAACGGTGGCGCGGGGTCCGGCTGCCGCCCGGGGTGGGCCCGGCCGTCTTCGGCGTCCCCGCCGACGAACTGCGGGACCGCCGGGTGCCCCTCGACGCCCTCTGGGGGCGGGACGCCGTCCGGCTCACCGAGCAGCTCGGCGCGTCGCCCACCGCCGCCGCGCTGGCCGCGATCGCCGTCGACCGGCTCGCCCGGGGAGGCGGCGTCGACCCGCTCGGCCCCCGGGTGGCCGCGCTGCTCGCCGCCGGCGCCACGGTCACCGCGACCGCCGCCGAGGTCGGCCTCGGCCCGCGCACCCTGCACCGGCGCAGCCGTACCCTCTTCGGGTACGGCCCCAAGACCCTCGCCCGGATCCTGCGGTTGCACCGCGCCTTGGCGCTGGCCCGTCGCGGCGTCGGCCTGGCCGAGGTGGCCGCCCGTGCCGGTTACGCCGACCAGGCCCACTTCACCCGCGACGTCCGGGACCTGGCCGGCGTCGCACCGACCACCCTGCTCGCCCGCTGACCACCCGCGTCACCCCGGAGCGGCCGGGTTCCCGAGTCCCCCGTGACCGGGTCCGACGGGCGCGAGGGCCGGCGTTTCGATGGTGCCTGCGTCCGGAGGTGGCTACGGGGCTGAGGGCTGCGGGCTGCGGTGGTTGCCCGGGGCCGCCGTGGTGCTCTCGGGGTCGTCCCGGGTCACGGCGGTGGTCCCGAGGTTCGCCGCCGACAGCGTGGTGACGTGACCGTCGGGCCGACCCCGGCCACCTCGGTCCACCCCACCCCTTGCCCGTCCCGATGGGCGCGGCGAGGGGGTCGGTTGTGCAGTACGGGCCCTTTCGAGCTGATGGCCTCAACGAATCGAGCCCGTGCGCGGCCGGCCGGGAGCCCGCCGGTCCTCGGTGCAGGGTGGGTGCGCTTACCCGGATCGATGCGGCTCTGGCGAGGTCCCCCCGACCCTGGCTGCCTTCACGCCGGTCGCCCCGACCCTGGCCGCCTTTACGCCGGTCGCCGCGCGGCCGGCCCGGGGACGGCGGTCCTGCGCTCCGTGGTGCCCCTTGGCGCGGGAGCCCCGACCGGCCCGCGTCGACGTCGCCGTGAATCGTTGGTGTCATCAGCTCGAAAGGGTCCGTACCGGGAAGGGTCGGCCGGGTCCGTACCGGGAAGGGTCGGCCGGGTCCGTTTCGGGAAGGGGTGGCCCGTGGGTCAGCTCGGTCCGGGGGATGCGGTGTCGGGCGTGCCGGCGGGGGGCGTGGCGTCGAGGGGCGCGAAGAGGTCCACGCCGTTGCCGTCCGGGTCGTGCAGGATCGCGTACCGCTGGCCCCAGAACGCGTCCCACGGGGCGACCTCGCCGTGGAAACCCGCCTCGGTGAGCGCGGTCCAGTACCGGTCCACCTCGGCCGGGTCGGCGCACAGGAAGGCGAGGCTGGCGCGCGGGCTGCCGCTGGGCGGCGTCCAGTCGGGGTGGAAGCCGCGCAGCATCGTCACGGTGTCCCAGGCCAGCCGCAGCCCACCGGGCAGGGTGACCTCGACGTGGTCCTCGTGGTCGGCGTCGGCGGGGATGTCCAGCCCGAGCCGGCGGTAGAAGTCCAGGGTGCAGGCCATGTCGTTGACCGCGGTGCCGATGAGGTCGAAGCGGGGCGTCATGTGGCCAGGGTAGGGCGGACGCCGCCGCGGGGTCTTGAACGGAACGGACCGGGCCGAGGAAACCATGTCCCCCTCGCGGCAGGACCGGACGACGTACGGTGTCAGGGGAGCAAACCGTCTTTAAGGTGTATATGCCTCATGTGGCGTACCTGGCGGCGGTCCATTGACGGCGAAGGAAGGGAGCGGGCCGATGATGCACCTGGCCTACCTGGACGCGGGGTCCGGCAGCCTGATCGTGCAGGCGGTGGTCGGCGGAACAGCGGGCGCGGCGGTCGCCGCGAAGCTCTACTGGCGGCGGGTGGCGGCCCGGTTCCGGCGCGGGTCCGCCGAGCCCACCGAGGCCCCCGCGTCCGGCCAGCCCGGCGGCCAGGCCGCAGCCCCCGCGTCCGGCCGGCCCGGCGCCACCGTGACCGACCGGCCCGCCACGGCACCGGCCGAGGCGGCCCGGGCCGACCGGCAGCCGCGCCAGCCGGCCGGCAACTGACCGGGAGCGTACCGATGACCGCCGCCGACCTGCGCATCCGGCCGGAACCCGGCTCCTTCCGCGACCCCGCCAACCGGGTCTTCCACCTGGGCGACCAGGTGCTGCGCGGCCTCGGCCCGCAGGGTGCCGCCGACTGGCAGGCGCTCTCCGGCAGCGGGTTCTTCGCCGCGCTGCTCGCCGAGGGCAAGGTCTGCGGCACCGCCCCGGTCGACCCGGCGACGCTACCGGACACCGGGTGGACGACGGTGCTGCGGCACGAGCGCATCCCGTTCGTCTCGCACCCCTACGAGTGGTCGTTCGGCATGCTGCGCGACGCCGCCCTGCTGCACCTGGAGATCCTGCGCCGGGCCCTCGAGGCGGGGTTCACCACCAAGGACGGGTCGGCCTACAACCTCCAGTGGCGCGGCGCCACCCCGGTCTTCATCGACGTCGGCTCGTTCGCGCCGCTGACCGAGGGCGAACCGTGGGCCGGCTACCGGCAGTTCTGCCAGACCCTGCTCTATCCGCTGCTGCTCCAGGCCCACCTCGGCGTGAACTTCCAGCCCTGGCTGCGGGCCCGGGTCGACGGCATCGAGGCCGACCAGCTCCGCCCGCTGTTCCGGGGCGTCCGCCGGCTGCTGCCCGGGGTGCCGACGCACGTGCACCTGCACGGCGCGATGCAGGCCCGGCACGCCGGGGCCAGCAGCAGCGCCGTCGCCGCCCAGCTACGCGACGCCGGCTACTCGCGGGACCTGGCGCTGGCCACCGTACGCCGGTTGGCGCGGTTGGTCCGCCGGCTGGACCGTCGGGTCGACGGCGGCCACTGGGTCGACTACCAGCGCACCTGCGGCTACACCACGGCGGACCGGGCGGCCAAGGAGGGTTTCGTCGAGGCGGCGGTGGCGGGTGTCGACGCCGGGCTGGTGCTCGACCTCGGCGCCAACGACGGCCGGTACGCGCGGATCGCCTCCCGGCACGCCGCCCGGGTGGTCGCCGTCGAGCAGGACCCGGCCGTGGTGGACGCCCTCTACCGGGCGCTACGCGCCGAGGGCGACCAGCGCATCCTGCCGCTGGTGATGGACCTCGCCGACCCGTCGCCCGGCGGCGGCTGGCGGGGCGTGGAACGGGCCGGGTTCGCCGACCGCGCCCACGCCGACGTGGTGCTCGCCCTCGCCGTGGTGCACCATCTGGCGATCGGCCGCAACGTGCCGCTGGTCGAGGTGATCGGGCAACTGGCCGGCTACGTCCGGCCCGGTGGACGGCTGGTGGTGGAGTTCGTCCACCCGCAGGACCCGATGGCGCGGCGGCTGTTGGCGAACAAACCGGCCGGGCTCTTCCCCGACTACCACCGCGACGAGTTCGCCCGGCTGCTCGCCGCCCGCTGCCGCGTCGAACGCCAGCAGGAACTGCCCTGCGGCACCCGGACGCTCTACCAGGCGGTGGTGGATGGCTGAGCCTTCCCCGACCGGCACCGCGCTCCGGCGGCCGACGCCCACCGCGCCGCCGGTGCCGGACCGCACGCCCGCCCCGGCCGGCTGGCGGGTGGAGCTGCGCCGGGCGTACGAGGTGATGGCCCTGGTCGGTCTGGTGGTCACCCAGCCCCTGCTCGACGTGCTCGGGCGCAGCCCCGACTTCTTCCTGTTCCACCGGGCCACCAGCAGGGACGTCCTGGCGCTGGTGGCGGTGGTGGCGCTGGTGCCCGGTGCGGCGGTGGTGCTGCTCGGGGCGGCGACCCGGCTGGCCGGCGTCCGGGTCCGGGCGGGTGCCCACACGGTGCTCCTCGGGCTGCTGCTGGCCGCGTTGGCGGTGCAGGCGGGCCGGCAGGTTACGCCGCTGCGGGGCGTACCGCTGCTGGTGGTGGCGGCGCTGGTCGGGGCGGGTGGGGCGGTGGCGTACCGGCGCTGGTCGGTGCTCGGCCGGGTGTTGCGGGTGGCGGCCCTCGGGCCGCTGGTCTTCGTCGGGTTGTTCCTGTTCGCCTCGCCGGCCTCGGCGGTGGTGCTGCCCCGCGCGCACGAGGGCGCCGCCGGGGTGGCCGGGCCGGGTTCCCACCCGCCGGTCGTCATGATCGTGCTGGACGAGTTGCCGCTGGTCTCGCTGCTCGGCCCGGACGGGCGGATCGACGCGACCCGCTACCCGAACTTCGCCGAGCTGGCCGGCGGGTCGACCTGGTACCGCAACGCCACCGGGGTCAGCGGGTGGACGCCGTACGCGCTGCCGGCGATGCTGACCGGTCGGTACCCGTCGACCCCGTCGGCCCCGCACTACTCGCAGTACCCGGACAACCTCTTCACCGCCCTCGGCGGCCTGTACGACATCCGCGCCCAGGAGAGCATCACCCGGCTCTGCCCGCCCAGCCGGTGCGACCAGCCGGTCGCCCCGGAGCAGGGGCTCGGCGTGCTGGTACGGGAGAGCGGTGCGCTGCTGCGCCGGATCGCCGCCCCGGTGGACAGCCGCATCGACCCGCAGGAGTCCTACCGGGAGCAGACCGCCGCCGAGGTGGGCCTGGACGCCGCCGAGCCGGTCCCCGCCGATCCGAAGTTCCGCTGGGACAGCCTGAACGACAACCAGCCGGCCCGGTTCACCAGCTTCCTGGCCGGGCTGCGCCCGTCCGACCGGCCGACCCTGCACTTCCTGCACCTGCTGATGCCGCACCCGCCGTGGGCGTACCTGCCGTCCGGGGCGCGCTACGACGCGCCGGACGACCTGCCCAACGACGGTGCCGGCTGGGTGGAGCTGGCCCGGACCCGGCACCTGGCCCAGTTGCGGTACACCGACCGGCTGCTCGGCGAGACGCTGCGCACGCTGCGCGCCACCGGCCTGTACGACAGGTCGCTGGTCGTGCTCACCGCCGACCACGGGGTGAGTTTCACCCGGGACTGGCAGGGCCGGGGGATGGACGCGATCACGCACGCGCCCGGCGAGGTGGCCTGGGTGCCGCTGTTCGTCAAGCAGCCCGGCCAGCGCGCCGGCCGGGTCGACGACCGCAACTGGGAGCACGTGGACCTGCTGCCCACCATCGCCGACGAGGTGCACGTGCGGGTCCCGTGGCGGCTCGACGGGCGCTCGGCGCAGCAGCCGCCCCGGGAGCGGACCGAGAAGTACTTCTACGACCGGCCCGGTGAGCGGGTGGTCCTTCCCGGCGGGGTGCCCGCCCGGCCCGCGCCGCCCGCCCCGCATCCGCTGGTGGGTACGACGGTGGGGGAGAAGCCGTCGGGTGGCGCCGCCTCGGTGGCGCACCTGGGCGCGTTCGACCACGTCGATCCGGCGGCGGGGGAGCTGCCGGCCCTGGTGTGGGGTTCCGTGCCCCCGCAGGTGCCGGACGGCACGCTGCTCGCCGTCGCCGTCAACGGTCGGATCGGCGCGGTCGTCCCGGTGGTTACCCCGGACCCGGGGGGTCGCCGGTTCGCCGCGTTCCTTTCCGACGACCATCTGTTCCGGGCCGGCGCGAACCGGTTGGACATCTACCGGGTGGGTCCCGGCGACACGCTGCGCCGCTTGACCCTTTCCTGAGCTTTCGTCGCACTTCGCCGCTTTCTGCCACGCCGTTCCCGGCGTCCGGTCGCGGGTGACCCGCCCGCGCCGGCACGGGTTTCCGCGCCGCCGGGCCGGGAAACGGGTGACGCATACCTCACCGCAGAACCACGGCGGGCGGTATCCCCGCGACCGCGATTACGGTAAAAGCGAAGGCAATTCAACGAAGATTCGCCGGCGAAGCGAGGAACCACATGACGGAAGTCAAGCTCGACCACCCCGGTGGGCAGCTTTCGATGCCGGTGCAGGGCGCGGTCGAGGGCCCTGCGGGCATCGGGGTCAGCAAGTTGCTCAAGGAAACCGGAATGACAACATACGACCCCGGTTTCGTGAACACCGCCTCCTGCTCTTCCGCGATCACCTACATCGACGGTGACGCGGGCATCCTGAGGTACCGCGGTTACCCGATCGACCAGCTGGCCGAGAAGTCCTCCTTCCTGGAGGTCTCGTATCTGCTCATCTACGGTGAGCTGCCGACCCAGCAGCAGCTGGGCGAGTTCAGCGAGCGGATCCGGCGGCACTCCCTGCTGCACGAGGAGATGCGCCGGTTCTTCGACGGCTTCCCCCGGGACGCCCACCCGATGGCCGTGCTGTCCTCGGCGGTCAGCGCCATCTCCACCTTCTACCAGGACAGCCTGGACCCGTTCGACTCCGAGCACGTGGAGATGTCGACGGTCCGGCTGATGGCGAAGGTCCCCACCATCGCCTCGTACGCCTACAAGAAGTCCATCGGTCAGCCGCTGCTGTACCCGGACAACTCGCTGGGCTACGTGGACAACTTCCTGCGGATGACCTTCGGCGTGCCCGCCGAGCCGTACGAGGTCGACCCGGTGGTGGCCCGGGTGCTGGACATGCTGTTCGTCCTGCACGCCGACCACGAGCAGAACTGCTCGACCTCCACCGTCCGGCTGGTCGGATCCAGCAACGCCAACCTCTTCGCCTCGGTCTCGGCCGGGGTGAACGCCCTGTTCGGCCCGCTGCACGGCGGGGCGAACCAGGCCGTGCTGGAGATGCTGGAGAAGATCGACGCCGACGGCGGCGACGTCGCGTCCTTCGTCCGCAAGGTCAAGGACAAGCAGGACGGCGTGAAGCTGATGGGCTTCGGCCACCGGGTCTACAAGAACTACGACCCGCGGGCCGCCATCGTCAAGAAGGCCGCCCAGGACGTGCTCAACCGGATGGCCAAGCCGGACCCGCTGCTGGACCTGGCCATGCAGCTGGAGGAGATCGCGCTCGCCGACGACTTCTTCGTGTCCCGCCGGCTCTACCCGAACGTGGACTTCTACACCGGCCTGATCTACAAGGCCATGGGCTTCCCCACGAAGATGTTCACGGTGCTGTTCGCGCTCGGCCGGCTGCCCGGCTGGATCGCCCAGTGGCGCGAGATGATCAGCGACCCGGAGACGAAGATCGGCCGCCCCCGGCAGATCTACACCGGTGCGCCCGAGCGGGAGTTCACCGCGATCGCGCAGCGCTGACCCCGGTCACGACGAAGGCCGCCGACCCCGCTGGGGGTCGGCGGCCTTCGCGTGTCGCGCCGGGCCGGTCAGCGCAGGCCGGCGGCGACGAGCAGGTTGCCCGCCGGGATCGGGGCGGTGACCCGGCCGGTCGCCATCCGCTGCTCGGCGCGCTGCGCGGTGAACGCGGCGTCCCCGGCGATCGCCGTGGCGTACGCCGTCGCGGTGCGCGCGGCGATCGCCGACCAGCCGTACTGCTCGTGGACCATGGCGCGGGCCCGACGGGCGAGCACCCGGGCACGCTCCCGGTCGGACAGCACCGCGTGCACGGCCTCGGTGAGGTCGGCCGGGTCCTCCGGGGCGAAGGTCACCCCGGTCACCCCCGGCTCGACGATCTCGGCCAGCCCGCCGGTCTCGGCGACCGCGAGCGGCGCGCCGGCCGCCGCCCCCTCCAGGGCGACCATCCCGAACGGCTCGTAGATGCTGGGCACCGCGAAGCAGTCCGAGGCGGCCATCACGGCCGGCAGGTCGGTGCCGCCGAGGAAGCCGGGCATGGCGACCGTGTCGCCCAGCCCGAGCCGGTGCACCTCGGCCTCCAGTTGGGCTTTGTACGGCCCGTCGCCGACGATCACGGCGCGCAGGCCGGGGTGCCGCTCGCGCAGCCGGGGCAGGCCGGCGAGCAGGTGCTGGACGCCCTTCTCGTAGACCAGCCGGCCGGCGAAGGTGACCAGCGGGCCGTCCCCGGCGAACCGGGCGCGGGCCGAGGTAACCGCCGAGGCCGGTACCTTCCACCGGTGCGGCTCGACCCCGTTGGGCACCACGTCGACCCGGCCGATCGGCACGTCGAACAGCGCGTTGACCTCGTCGCGCATGTACCCGGAGCAGACGATCACCCGGCCGGACTCGGCGGCCAGCCACTGCTCCACCCCGTGGATGGTGCGGTTCATCTCGCCCGGCAGCCAGCCCTGGTGCCGGCCGGCCTCGGTGGCGTGGATGGTGCTGACCAGCGGCACGTCCAGGTGGGCGCGCAGCGTCATGGCGGTGTGCGCGACGAGCCAGTCGTGGGCGTGGATCACGTCGTACGCGCCGGACTCGGTGGCCCGCAGGGCGGCCCGGGTCAGGGTGTGGTTGAACGCCATCGTCCAGGCCAGCAGCGAGTCGGTGGCCAGCGGGAAGGTCACCGGGTCCTCGGCCGCCCGGACGATCCGCACGCCGTCGGCGTACTCCTCCAGCGGTGCGCCGTCGGTGTGCCGGGTGACCACGGTGACCTCGTGCCCGGCGGCGGCCAGCGCCACCGACAGGGCGTGCACGTGCCGGCCGAGCCCGCCCACCAGCACCGGCGGATACTCCCAGGACAGCATCAGGATGCGCCGGGTGCGCGGGGGCACGCCGGAGCCGCCGCCCTGCTGGGGGACCGTGGGCCGGAAGGTGGGGGTGGGCCGGCAGGTCCGGTCCACAGCGGTCGCGAGCTGGTCGCTGACCCGCAGGGTGGTCACATCAATCTCCGTCCATGCGCACGCGATCACGCCGGCAGCGGTGACGGCGGGAGGGGGCGGTGGTGGGGTGGCCGAGGGCCGAGTGGTGACGTGCCCGCGTGGGCGCGTCGCGTCTAGCAAAGGGCATCGGGCGGCCCGGCGCATCTCGAAAGAGCCTATCGTGACGGACGACACCCGACGGTGCGTGACCCCTCGGACGGGCGGATGTCGGACGTCGTCCGAACGGGTGGGTTGGCCGGACCGGCCGCGGGGCATTAGCGGCGTGCGCACCGGCGGTCTCCCGACCCGGCCGGTGTGCTCATGATCATGGGCCTAAGGAGCGACATGCAGGTCTGGCCGGGTGAGCGTTACCCCCTGGGCGCCACCTATGACGGGATGGGCACCAACTTCGCGATCTTCTCGGAGGTCGCCGAGAAGATCGAGTTGTGCCTCTTCGACGAGTGGGACATCGGCACCGAGCGGCGGGTGGAGCTGCGCGAGGTCGACGCCTACGTCTGGCACGCCTACATCCCCGGCGTCGAGCCCGGTCAGCGCTACGGCTTCCGGGTGCACGGGCCGTGGAACCCGGCCGAGGGTCTGCGCTGCAACCCGCACAAGCTGTTGCTCGACCCGTACGCCAAGGCGGTCGACGGGGAGGTCAGCTGGAACCCGGCGGTCTACGACTACGAGCTGGGCGGCGACCCGGACCGGATGTCGCAGACCGACTCGGCCCCGTTCATGCCCAAGTCGGTGGTGGTGAACCCGTACTTCGACTGGGGCAACGACCGGCCGCCGCGCACCCCGTACCACCACTCGGTGATCTACGAGGCGCACGTGCGCGGGCTGACCATGCGCCACCCCGGCATCCCGGAGGAGCTGCGCGGCACCTACGCGGCGATCGCCTCCCCGGTGATGATCGACTACTTCCGGCAGCTCGGGGTGACCGCGATCGAGCTGATGCCGGTGCACGAGTTCGTGCACGACCACCGGCTGGCCGACCTGGGCCTGCGCAACTACTGGGGTTACAACAGCATCGGTTTCTTCGCCCCGCACCACGGCTACTCGGCGCTGGGTCGCCTGGGCCAGCAGGTGCAGGAGTTCCGGGGCATGGTCAAGGCGCTGCACGCCGCCGGGATCGAGGTCATCCTCGACGTGGTCTACAACCACACCGCCGAGGGCAACCACCTGGGCCCGACGCTGAGCTTCAAGGGCGTCGACGCGCCCAGCTACTACCGGCTGTCCGAAGAGGACAGGCGCTACTTCGTCGACTACACCGGCACCGGCAACAGCCTCAACGTGCGCAGCCCGCACTCGCTTCAGCTGATCATGGATTCGCTGCGCTACTGGGTGACCGAGATGCACGTCGACGGCTTCCGGTTCGACCTCGCCGCCACCCTGGCCCGCGAGTTCTACGAGGTCGACCGGCTGTCCACCTTCTTCGAGGTGGTGCAGCAGGACCCGGTGGTCAGCCAGGTCAAGCTGATCGCCGAGCCGTGGGACGTCGGCCCCGGCGGCTACCAGGTCGGCAACTTCCCGCCCCTGTGGACGGAGTGGAACGGCAAGTACCGCGACACGGTGCGGGACTTCTGGCGCGGCGAGCCGGCGACCCTGGCCGAGTTCGCCTCCCGCATCTCCGGCTCGGCCGACCTCTACCAGGACGACGGCCGCCGCCCCTTCCACAGCATCAACTTCGTCACCTGCCACGACGGGTTCACCCTCAACGACCTGGTCGCGTACAACGACAAGCACAACGAGGCCAACGGGGAGGAGAACCGCGACGGCGAGGGCCACAACCGGTCGTGGAACTGCGGCGTCGAGGGGGAGACCGACGCCCCCGGCGTCACCGCGCTGCGGGCCCGGCAACGACGCAACTTCCTGGCCACCCTGATGCTCTCCCAGGGCGTGCCGATGCTCGGCCACGGCGACGAGCTGGGCCGCACCCAACGCGGCAACAACAACGCCTACTGCCAGGACAGCGAGCTGGCCTGGGTGGACTGGGAGCACGCCGACGACGAGCTGCTCGACTTCGTCCGGCGGCTCACCGACTTCCGCAACCGGCACCAGGTGTTCCGCCGCCGCCGGTTCTTCACCGGCCTGCCGGTGGCCGGCCGCACCGCCGAGGCGGGGCTGCCGGACCTGGCCTGGTACACCCCCGACGGCCGGGAGATGACCGGCGAGGACTGGGGCAACGACTTCGGCCGCTCGGTGGCCCTGTTCGTCAACGGCGACGGCATCCCCGAACGCGGCCAGTACGGTCAGCGGCACCGCGACTCCTCGTTCCTGCTCTGCTTCAACGCCCACGACGCGCCGCTGGACTTCACCCTGCCCGGCGAGGAGTTCGGCCAACGTTGGGAGCTGGTGATCAGCACCGCGGAACCGCAACCGGAGAAGCCGACGGTGGTCGAGGCGGGCGGCGCGGTCTGCGTGCCGGACCGCTCCCTGGTGGTCCTGGAGAGGACGGTCTGACATGCCCGCACAGCCCCGACCCGACTCGACGGCGACGATCGGGTCGACCTACCGCGTCCAGGTCCGACCCGGGTTCGACCTCGACACCACCGCCGGGCTGGCCGACTGGCTCGCCGACCTGGGCGTCACCCACCTCTACACCGCGCCGCTGCTCACCGCCGCCCCCGGCTCCGCGCACGGCTACGACGTGGTCGACCACCGCGCGGCCAACCCGGAACTGGGCGGGGAGGCCGGCCGGCAGCGGCTGGTCCGGGCGTTGCGGGCGGCCGGGCTGGGCCTGGTCGTCGACATCGTGCCCAACCACGCCGGGGTCGCCCAACCGGCGGCGAACCCGGCCTGGTGGGACGTGCTGCGTCGGGGCCGGGCGTCGGCGTACGCCGACTGGTTCGACATCGACTGGGAGCGGGGCCGGCTGCTGCTGCCGGTGCTCGCCGACAGCCCCGACGCCGTCGACGACCTCAAGCTGGTCGACGGGGAGCTGCGCTACCACGAGCACCGGTTCCCGGTCGCCGACGGCACCGCCGACGGCAGCCCTCGCGAGGTGCACGACCGGCAGCACTACGAGCTGGTCTCCTGGCGGCGCGGCGACACCGAGCTGACGTACCGCCGGTTCTTCGCCGTGTCCGACCTGGCCGGGCTGCGGGTGGAGGACCCGGCGGTCTTCGACGCCACCCACGCCGAGGTGCTGCGCTGGGTGGCCGCCGGTGAGGTCGACGGCATCCGGGTCGACCACCCCGACGGCCTGCGCGACCCGGCCGGCTACCTGGCCCGGTTGCGCGCCGCCGCCCCGGATGCCTGGCTGGTGGTGGAGAAGATCCTGGAGTACGGCGAGGAGCTGCCGGACTGGCCGGTCGACGGCACCACCGGCTACGACGCCCTGGCCGCGGTCTGCGGGCTGTTCGTCGACGGGCGCGCCGAGGGCGACTTCACCGCCCTCGACGCCCGGCTCACCGGCCGGCACACCTCGTGGCAGGACCTCACCCATGCCACCAAGCTGGCGGCCGCCACCCGGCTGCTCGCCGCCGAGCTGGGCCGGCTCGCCGCCCTCGCCCCCGGACTCGACCGGGACGCCACCCGGGCGGCCCTGGCGGAGCTGGCCGCCTGCTTCCCGGTCTACCGGGGTTACCCGCCGCACGGGGCCCGGCACCTGGCCGCCGCCCGCGCCGAGGCGGGCCGCCGTCGGCCCGACCTCACCGCCACCCTCGACGCGGTGACCGCGCTGCTGCGGCGTCCCGAACACGAGCTGGCCGCCCGGTTCCCGCAGCTCACCGGCGCGGTGATGGCCAAGGGGGTGGAGGACACCGCCTACTACCGGTGGAGCCGGTTCGTCGCGCTGAACGAGGTCGGCGGCTCACCCGCCCACTTCGGGGTGCCGCCGGCGGAGTTCCACCGGTTCGCCGCCGCCCGGCAGGTCCGTTGGCCGGCCGGCATGACCACGCTGTCGACCCACGACACCAAGCGCGGTGAGGACGTCCGGGCCCGGCTCGCCGTGCTCGCCGAGCTGCCGGCCCGGTGGGCGGAGCAGGTCGGCGACTGGACGGCCCGTGCGCCGCTGTCCGACCCGGCCTTCGCCCACCTGGTGTGGCAGACCGCCGTCGGCGCCTGGCCGATCGACCGGGAGCGGCTGCACGCGTACGTGGAGAAGGCGGCCCGGGAGGCCTCGGTCGCGACGAGCTGGGCCGACCCCGACCCGACCTTCGAACGCGACCTGCACGCCCTGGTCGACCGGATGTACGACGACCCGCAACTGCACGCCGAGATCACCGGGTTCGCCGATCGGATCACCCCCGCGGGCTGGTCCAACGCGCTCGGGCAGAAGCTGGTGCAGCTCGCCATGCCCGGGGTGCCCGACACCTACCAGGGCACCGAACTGTGGGAGAACTCGCTGGTCGACCCGGACAACCGCCGCCCGGTCGACTTCGCCGTACGCCGGGAGCTGCTGGCCCGGCTCGACGCCGGCTGGCAGCCGGCGGTGGCCGCCGACGGCGCGGCCAAGCTGCTGGTGGTCTCCCGCACGCTGCGGCTGCGCCGCGACCACCCGGAGCTGTTCGCCGGCTACCGGCCGGTGGCCGCGCACGGGCCCGCCGCCGCGCACGTGGTCGCCTTCGACCGGGGTGGTGTGATCGCGGTGGCCACCCGGCTGCCGGTGGGGCTGGCCCGCGACGGCGGCTGGCGCGACACCCACCTGTCGATGCCCGGCAACAGTGTTACCGACGTGTTCACCGGACAGGTCTACAGTGGGTCTGAGCTGCTCCTTCATGATCTGCTGAACACCTATCCGGTGGCTCTGCTCGCGCCCACCGCCCTGCTGGCTCCCACCGACCCCGTGGAGGCTGCCGCATGACCGAGTTCACCGTCTGGGCGCCCGACGTCGCCCGGCTCCGGCTGCGCCTGCCCGGCGTCGCCGACCACGACATGCGGACCGGGCCGGACGGCTGGTGGCGGGTCGAGGTGCCCGACGCCGGCCCCGGCACCGACTACGCGTTCCTGCTCGACGACGAGGACACCCCGCTGCCCGACCCGCGCTCGGCGTGGCAGCCCGCCGGGGTGCACGGGCCGAGCCGGCGCTACGACCACGCCGCCTTCGCCTGGACCGACCAGGGCTGGACGGGCCGGCAGCTGCCCGGCAGCATCCTCTACGAGCTGCACGTCGGCACGTTCACCCCGGAGGGCACCTTCGACGCGGCGATCGACCGCCTCGACCACCTGGTCGACCTCGGCGTCGACCTGATCGAGCTGCTCCCGGTCAACGCGTTCAACGGCGAGCACAACTGGGGCTACGACGGGGTCTGCTGGTTCGCCCCGCACGAACCCTACGGCGGGCCGGACGGGCTGAAACGGCTGGTGGACGCCGCCCACGCCAAAGGGCTGGGGGTGATCCTCGACGTCGTCTACAACCATTTCGGGCCCTCCGGGGCCTACGCGCCGAGCTTCGCGCCCTATCTGAGCGAGCAGAGCAACCCGTGGGGTCGCACGGTCAACCTGGACGGCCCGCACTCCGACGGGGTACGTCGCTACATCATCGACTCGGTGCTGATGTGGCTGCGCGACTACCACGTCGACGGCCTGCGGCTCGACGCCGTGCACGCGATGCCCGACTCCCGGGCCACCCACGTGCTGGAACAGGTGGCGGTCGAGGTGGAGTCGCTCGCCACCCACCTGGGCCGGCCGCTGTCGCTGATCGCCGAGTCCGACCTCAACGACCCCCGGCTGATCACCGCCCGGGAGGCCGGCGGTTACGGCCTGCACGCGCAGTGGAACGACGACGCCCACCACGCCCTGCACACCCTGCTCACCGGGGAACGGCAGGGCTACTACGGCGACTTCGGCTCGCTGGAGTGCCTGACCGACGTGCTGACCGGGGCGTTCTTCCACGCCGGCACCTGGTCCAGCTTCCGTAACCGCACCCACGGCCGCCCGGTGGACCGGCACACCGTCCCCGGGCACCGGTTCGTGGCGTACCTGCAGAACCACGACCAGGTCGGCAACCGCGCCACCGGCGACCGGATCTCCGCCGGGTTGTCGCCCGCGCTGCTGCGGGTCGGGGCGATGCTGCTGCTGACCGCGCCGTTCACCCCGATGCTGTTCATGGGAGAGGAGTGGGCGGCCAGCACCCCGTGGCAGTTCTTCACCAGTCACCCGGAGCCGGAGCTGGCGGCGGCGGTGGCCACCGGCCGGCGGCGGGAGTTCGCCGCGCACGGCTGGCCGCCCGGCGAGGTGCCCGACCCGCAGGACCCGCAGACCTTCCTACGCTCCCGGCTCGACTGGGCCGAGCTGGACAAACCCGAACACCGCGAGATGTACGAGTTCTACCGGCGGCTGATCGCGCTGCGCAAGAGCCGGGCCGACCTGTCCGACCCCCGCCTGCACCGGATGGAGGTACGCCACGGCGACCAGTTCCTGGTGGTACGCCGGGGCGGGTGCCTGGTGGTGGCGAACCTCGCCGGCCGGCCGCAGCGGGTCACCCTGCCCGGGGTGGCCCGTCGGGTGCTGCTCACCACCGGGGAGGGCGTCACCGTGATGCGCGACCGGGTGGAGTTGCCGGCGGAGACGGCGGCGATCGTGGCACTCTGACCACGGCGGCGCTTCGCGGCCCGGCCCTGGGTCGGGCGCGCGCGGTGTTCGGCCTGGTACCGGTGTCCGGTGCCCGGGCCGGCCCCTGCAGTGGCCCGATGCGGCGGCGTCGGGATCGCGACGGTGCCTGTCCCGCGACGGGTCGTCACGCCGGGTCGCGGGCGCGGCGGACCGTGATGCAGGCGGTAGAGGTATGCCTGTCCGTCATATTTATGCCTGTGTGTCATAAGCCCGAGCGTGCACACGCCCTCGCCGGGCCCGACCTCAAGGGCTGCCCGCGGGGGTGGCCCGGCCGGCCGGACCGGCCGGGCCACCCTGCGGGAACCGGCGGTTACAGGGTGACCTGCCGGCCGCCGAGGGTCACCACGAGCCGCCCGTCGGAGGCGAAGGACCACCCGATGGCCCCGGTGTACGACGCGCAGCGCGAGCCGTTGCTGCCGGTCCAGAACTGGTTGGAGCTGTCGCTGTTGCCGACGATCTTGTCGTTCGACCCGCTGCCGCTGCGGCACGAGGTGTTGTTCCGGAACACCGAGCTGCCGCCGTCGAACGAGAAGTTGCGCTCGGTGTTGTCGATGCCGAGGTTGTTCGAGACGGTCATCGAGCCGAGGTTGCGGTTGTAGGTGAAGCCGTGCTTGCCGTTGCGGAAGGCGATGTTGCGCCGGACGATGTGGTTGACCCCGATGTCCTCGCCGCCGAGCTTGTAGCCGTTGCGGTCGCCGTTGCCGTTCTGGGTGCCGTTGCTGAGCGTCCCGTTGTTGTAGGCCAGGGAGTCCTCGATGGTCACCGGGCCGATCGGGCCGGTGTCGGTCTTGGTGTAGAGGTCCCAGCCGTCGTCGATGTTGTTGTGGGACACCGCGTACCGGAAGATGTTGCCGGTGCCGACGGTGAGTTTCGCGGCGAAGCCGTCGGCGTCCTCACCGTCGGAGTCGGCGTTGTCGTGCGACTCGGCGCTGAGCACCAGGTTGTTCGACGGCCACTGGTCGCGGGGGGTGCTGGAGGCGATCCGGGAGAGCTGGAGGCCGCTGTCCCGGTTGAACCGGGTCACCGTCCGCTCGATGATGTTGTTGCTGCCGCCGACGAAGATCCCGTTGTCGCCGGCCCGCTCCACGATCAGGCCCTGGACGTGCCAGTACGACCCGTTCAGCGCCAGCCCCCGGTTGGCCGGGTCCTCGCTCATCGCCGAGAAGTTCAGCACCGGCCTCTCGCCCGGGTAGGCGAACAGCTTCTTGCGGGCGCTGGCGGTGCCGTTGTTGCCCGGCTCGATGGTGACGGTCTGCGCGAGCTGGTAGGTCCCGGCCCGCACGTAGATCGTCCCGCCGGCGGGGATGCGGGTGATGGCGGCGGCGAGGGTGGTCGGGTTCGCCTGGGTGCCGGCCGCGCCGGCGCTGCCGTTGGTCGCCACGTACAGGGTGCTGCCGCTCGGCGGCGGGGTCGTGGGTGGCGGGGTGGTCGGCGGGGGCGTGGTGGGCGGCGGGGTGGTCGGGGGTGCGGTGGTCGGGGGCGGCGTGGTGGGTGGCGTCGTCGTCGGGGGCGCGGTGGTAGGGGTGGTGCCGCCGCAGGCCACCCCGTTGACCGCGAAACCCGTCGGGGTCGGGTTGCTGCCGGTCCAGGTGCCGTTGAAGCCGAACGTGACCGTGCCGTTGGTGCCGACGGCGCCGTTGTAGTCGGCGTTCGCCGCGCTGACGGTGCTGCCGCTCTGGCTGAACGAGGCGTTCCAGCCCTGGTCGACGCGCTGCCCGGCGGTGAACGACCAGGTGGCCGCCCAGGAGCTGATCGGGTCACCGAGGTTGGTGAGGGTGACGCTCGCGGTGAAGCCGCCGGACCACTGGCTGGCCACCGTGTAGTCGACCCGGCAGCCGGCGGCGGCCTGGGCCGCGTTCGCGGTGACCACCGCGCCGGCGGTGGTGAGCGCCGTCGCGGCGACCGCGGAGATCCACCACGCCGTACGGCGCTGGCGAAGGATCATGGTTCTCTCCTGTGGATGTGGTGAGGGAGCCCGCGCGCAGGATCGGCGACACCGGTGCCCGGCGGGGGCGGGGCGGGCGGGCCCGCCCTACAGGCCCGTCACGGGAGGGATCGCTCGCGCCGGATCAGCCCGGATCGTCGGGCGCGAGGTGTTGCCGGCGGGACGACCGGGGCCGTTCCCGACACGCTGACCAGTCAGTACGAGCAGGTAAGCGCTTTCTTTGCCACGGTACTGACCGTTCTCGATGCCGTCAATCGGGCGGCGGTCCGCCTCCACCCTGGGGAGGAGGCGGCCTCCGACCGGAGGCCGCGACCGGGGCTCCCGGTCGGACGCGGTCGGGCCGCCGGCCGACGAACGTCTACAGGCATGACTGACGTGATGTCCCGGGCGGCCCGACGGCACCGCCCCCTGGTTCTGCTCACCGCCGCGATGGCGGTGCTCGCCGTGGTCACCGCCGTCGGCATGCTCGCCGATCCACGGGTGCTCACCGGCGCGCCGATCTGGCTCAAGCCGTTCAAGTTCTCGGTGTCGTTCGTGCTCTACGCGGCCACCCTCGCCTGGATGCTGGCCCAGCTGCCCCGCCGCAGCCGGGTCGCGGAGTGGGCGGCCGGCGTGGTGGTGGCCACCGCCCTGATCGAGATGGTGGTGATCGTCGGACAGGTGCTGCGCGGCACGACCAGCCACTACAACGAGACCAGCCCGTTCAACGCCGCGCTCTGGCAGGTGATGGGCGCGGCCGTCATGGTGCTGTTCGTCGCGCACGTCGTCGTCGCCGTCACCCTGCTGGTACGGCGGGCCGGGGACCGGGCCACCCGGTGGGCGATGGGATTCGGGCTCGGCGTGTCCGCGTTGGGCATGCTGGTGGCGGTGCCGATGACCCAGCCCGGCCAGGCACCGGCCGACGCCGGGATCAGCGGGGCGCACAGCGTCGGGGTGCCCGACGGCGGGCCGGGGCTGCCGATCCTCGGCTGGAGCACCACCGGGGGCGACCTGCGGATCGGGCACTTCGTCGGGCTGCACGCCCTGCAGGCGCTGCCGATCCTGGCCTTCCTGCTGCGCCGCTACCTGGGCGGCTGGCTCGACGAGCGGGACCGGGTCCGGCTGCTGGCCGTCGCGGGCACCGGGTACGGCGTACTCACGCTGCTGTTGACCTGGCAGGCGCTGCGCGGGCAGCCGCTGCTGCGACCGGACCTGACCACGCTGGCCGCGCTGGCCGCCCTGGTGGCCGCGACCGCGCTCGCCGTGACGGCGGTGCTGGCGTCCCGGCGTCGCCCGGAACTGGCGCTGGCCGCGTGACCACCACCCACCCGGCGGGCCCCGCGCCGGCCCCCGTTCCGTAGGCTGACCGGCGTGGCCTGGCTGGGACGGCTGTTCGACACGCGGGACACGCTGGTACGGATGGTCCTGCTCGACCTCAGCGGCCTGTGCTACCTCCTCTTCGGCAGCAAGACCGGTCAGCCGCCGACGGGTCGGCAGTGGGCGCTCGCGGTGGCCGCCTTCGCCGTCGCGCTGCTGGCCCACCGCCGGCCGCTGCTCAACCTGACGGCGCAGACGGCGCTCCTGGCCGCGGCGATCGTCGTCCTCGACGACACCACGATCAACCAGGTCGGGGCGAGTTGGGCGCTGCTCGAGGTGACCATGCGGTCCCGACATCCCCGTACCGGCTGGTGGGCGGCCGTGGGGTTGACCGTGGTCGCCGCGTTCGACCCGTCCGGGCACACCGGCCGGGGGGTCGCCGGCACGGTGTTCGGGCTGCTGGTGGACGTCGGCCTGCCGCTGCTGATCGGCACCGTGGTGCGGACCAACCGGGAACTCGGCCGGCAGGCCGACGAACGGGACCGGGCCGAGCACCTGCACCGCGAGTCGGAGCAGCGGGCGGCGCGCGCCGACGAACGCAGCGCCATCGCCCGGGAGCTGCACGACGTGGTGGCCCACCACGTGGCCTCGATGGTGCTGCGCGTCGGCGTCGCCCGGCACGTCCTCACCGACCTCGACCCCCGGGTGGGTGCCGTCTTCGACGACGTGCACGCCACCGGGACGGCGGCGCTGGCGGACCTGCGTGGGCTGGTCGCGGTGCTGCGGGATCCCGAGGTGGCACACGGCGACGCGACGTTGACCGCGATCGAGCCGTCGGCGCTGCCGGCCGCGCTCGGGGCGGCGGTCGACCGGGCCCGGCAGGCCGGGGTGACGGTGGAGGCGGACGTCGCCCCGGCGGTGGGCACCCTCGACGCGGTACGCGGACTGGCGGTGCTGCGGTTGACCCAGGAGGCGCTGACCAACGTGGTGAAGCACGCCGGAACGTCCGCGCGGGCGCGGCTGACCGTGTCGGTTGTCGACGACGCCGTGCACTGGGAGGTGGCCGACGACGGGCGGGGCTGGGCGCCGACGGCGGTGCCACCCGGTGGGGGACACGGCCTCACCGGCATGCGGGAACGGGTCGAGGTGCTCGGCGGGCGGCTGGACGCCGGCCCCGCCGGCACCGGGTGGCGGGTCCGCACGGTGCTGCCCGCCGTGGCGTCGACCGACACCGGCCCGTCCCCGGCAGCCGGCCCACCCCCGGGCGGGACGACCACCCCGCCGCCCGGTTCGGGCGGCCCGTACCCGGCGCGGCGGTCGTGATCCGGGTGCTGCTGGTCGACGACCAGCACCTCATCCGCGCGGGCCTGCGCATGCTCTGTGACGCGCAGCCGGACATCGAGGTGGTCGGCGAGGCCGACAACGGCCGCGACGCGGTCACCCTGGCCGCCCGGCTCGTGCCCGACGTGGTGGTGATGGACCTGCGGATGCCCGGCGTCGACGGGATCACCGCGACCGGCCGCATCCTCGCCGACCGGCCGGCGACGCGGGTGCTGGTGCTGACCACGTTCGGCGACGACGACCACCTCTATCCCGCGCTCACCGCCGGGGCCTGCGGGTTCCTGCTCAAGGACGCCCCGCCCGGCGACCTGGTCGACGGGGTGCGCCGGGCCGCCGCCGGGGGTAGCCCGTTCAGCGAGGAGGTGCTGCAACGGCTGGTCCGGCGGGCGGTGCACGCCCGCGCCGAGCCGCCCCGACCGGTGGCCGGGCTGACCGCCCGCGAACAGGACGTGCTCACCCTGGTGGCCGAGGGGCTGTCGAACACCGAGATCGCCGACCGGCTGCACATCGGCGTGACCACGGTCAAGACCCACATCACCAGCCTGATGACCAAGACGGACAGCCCGAACCGGGTACGCCTGGCGCTGTTCGCCCGGGGCGGCTGACCGCACACGCCCGCGCCGCCCGCCCCGGGCCGGTGTCGGTCGGCCCGGCTATCCTGCGCGACGCCGGGGCGTCCCCGGCGGGCTCGGGTGGGGAGGTCGGGGTGACGGTCGGGAAGTCGGACCCGGTGGCGTTTCAGGGAGCCGTCCGCGCGGTGGCGCAGGAGACGGGCACGGGCCGCATCGCCGCCCTGCGTGACCTCGGTGAGCTGGTGGCCGGGAGCCCCGGGCTGCGCCCCGGGGCGGTCGCGGCGCTCGCCGACGGGCTGCGGGCACCGGTGGGGGTCGACGGGTGGGACGCCGACGCCCGGCGGGAGGCGGGCCGGGTGCTGGCCACGCTGCTGCGCCCGGCGGCGCAGACCCCGGCCGGGTCGGCGGACCCGGGCGTCGACCCGGAACCGCCGCCCGCCGTCGACCTCGACCTGCGGGCGGCCACCCTGGTGGATCTCGACCTCGCAGGCGCGGTGCTGGGTGCGGCCCGGTTCGCCGACGCCCGGTTCCTCGGGGTCACCTCGTTCGCCGACGTCCGGTTCACCGGTGTCGCCGACTTCGCCCGCGCCGTCTGGCGCGGCCCGGTCCGGTTCACCCGGGCCCGGTTCCTCGACCATGCCACCTTCGGTCGGGCCCGGTTTCGCGCCGACGCCGACTTCACCGCGGCCCGGTTCGCCGCGTTCGCCTGGTTCGGCCGGGGTGAGGACGAGCTGTGGGAGGACGACCCGGCCTGGGAGACCATCGAGGAGACCTCGCCCGCCCCCTGGGACGAGCCGAACGAGGACGACCCGCACTGGCCGGTCGCCGTGCTGATGGGTGACTACCAGGAGTGGAGCGAGGGCGGCGACGGCGCCCGGTTCGTCGGGCCGGTGTCGTTCCGGCAGGCCCGGTTCGCCGGTCCGGCCTGGTTCTTCAAGGCGCGGTTCGCCGCCGCCGCGTCGTTCCGGTCGGCCCGGTTCGCCGGTCCGGTCCACCTCGACCAGCCCACCGTGGACCTCGCCGGCGCGACCTGGGTCGACACTGCCGACGACGGCCCGGTGTGCTGGCCGCTGGGCTGGACGCCGGCACCGGCCGGGCCGGACGGGGCGCAGCTGGTGCCCGACGACTCCGTCCGGCCGTACGCGGGCCAGCTCGCCGACGCCGACCCGGACGTGCGCCGGGCCGGGCTGACGGTCCTCGCCGACCTCGGCGATGCCCGCCCGGAGCTGCGACAGCGGGTGGTGGACACGATCTGCGGCTACCTGCGGATGCCGCTGTGGTTCGATCTGGCCGCCGCCCGCACCGACGGGCAGGCCGCCGAGCTGGAGCTACGGCGCACCGCCCAGCGGCTGCTCGCGGCGCGGCTGCGCCCGTCGACGCCCGCCCCGGGCGGGCCGCCGCACTGGGCGGGGATGGACCTCATGCTCTGCGGGGCCACCCTGGTCGACCTCGACCTCGGCGGTTGCCACGTCGGCCACGCCGATTTCACCGGCGTCCAGTTCCACGGCGACACCGGGTTCGCGGGGAGCGTGTTCACCGGTGCGGCCTTCCGGCTCGGCGGCGGCGACGGGCGGGCGTCGTTCCACGGTCCGGTCAGCTTCGCCGGGGCGCGGCTCGACGGTCGGCGCGGTGTGCGCGAGGTCCTCGGCGAGGTGGCGGGTCGGGCCGGGACGGTGCTCGACGAGGCGGTGTCACCCCCGGGGTGAGCGTCGCCGCGTGGCCCGGTGCGCAGCGGGCCGGTTGTCGTGCGGTCGCGTCGTCCCCGTCGGGGTCAGCCGGTCACCCGGGCGACGAACGCGGCGACGTTCGTCGTCAGCCGCTGGACCTTCTCGGCCGTGGTGAGCGACTCCTGCATCCGGGCACCGGGGCCGGGGTCCTTGCGTCCGCGTACGTAGAGCGGGCAGGCGAGGTCGGTGCAGAGGTAGGTGCCGACCGAGTTGCCCTGCTGCCCCGCTTTGCCGGCCCTCGGCGCGACCATCAGGCTGACGCCACCGGCGGGGGAGGTCAGGCAGATCGCGCACAGGCCGCGCGGCGGCTGCCGGGTGGTCGGGGTGGGGCAGCGCAGCACCAGGGCGGTCCGCCGGCCGTCCACCTCGGTGACCAGGTAGGCGCGGTCGGGGGCGCGGGGGTCGCGCCAGCCGAGGTAGTCCAGCTCGGGCCAGGGGCGGTCGGCCAGGTCGCGGGGGACGTACAGCCGCCTGCTCTCACCCTTGGTGCAGTTGACGAACGCGGACCGGATCTCCTGCTCGGTCAGTGGTTCCATGACGGCAACGGTAATTTGCCTAAACCCTTTAGGCAAACCCATAATGAGTTATGGCACGTGCGGGCTTGACCACCGACCGTCTCACCCGGGCCGGCGCGGAGCTGGCCGACGAGGTCGGCTTCGACCGGGTGACCCTCTCGGCGCTCGCCCGCCGCTTCGACGTGCAGGTCGCGAGCCTCTACGCGCACGTGCGCAACTCCCAGGATCTGCGGACCCGGATCGCCCTGCTCGCCCTCGACGAGCTGGCCGTCCGGGCCGCCGACGCGCTCGCCGGGCGGGCCGGCCGGGACGCGCTGGCCGCCCTCGGCGGCGTCTACCGCGACTACGCCCGCGCGCACCCGGGCCGGTGGGCCGCCGCCCAGCTCAGGCTCGACCCGGCCACCGCCGCCGCCAGCGCCGGCAGGCGGCACGCCGAGCTGACCCGGGCCATCCTGCGCGGCTACGACCTGCGCGAACCCGACCAGACCCACGCGGTACGGCTGCTCGGCAGCGTCTTCAACGGCTACGTCAACCTCGAACTGGGCGGCAGCTTCGACCACAGCGCCCCCGACACCGGGCAGAGCTGGACCCGGGTCCTCGACGCCCTCGACGCCCTGCTGCGCCACTGGCCGGCGTCCTGAACCCCGGCGCTAGCGTCGGGCCCGCAGGACCCGTACGCCGATGGCGACCGCGCCGATGACCAGCAGGCCGCCGAGCAGTTGGAGCCCGGGGGAGTCGTCGGACTCGCCGAGCACGACACCGGCCACCCCGACGGCCAGGAGCACGGCGGCGGCGAGGGCGAGCAGGTGCCTCACGGCGTCGGCTCCCCGTCGTCGACGAATTCGAGCAGGTCGCCCGGCTGGCAGTCGAGCACCCGGCAGATCGCCTCCAGCGTGCTGAACCGCACCGCCTTGGCCCGGCCGTTCTTCAGCACGGCCACGTTCGCCGGGGTCAGCCCGACCCGCTCGGCGAACTCACCGACGCTCATCTTGCGTTTGGCCAGCTCGACGTCGATGCGTACGACGATGGGCATCAGATCACCGCTTCCATGTCGGAGCGCAGCGTGGTGGCCTGGCGCAGCAGCGCCCGCATCACCACCATCAGCAGTCCGAGCACGGTGGCCCCGACGGACAGCAGGAACAGCAGCATCGGCAGGCCGGGGTCGTCGGCGTGGAACCCGACGTAGAGGAACACGCCCACCAGCGTCAGCCAGCCGGCGGCGACCGCCCAGACGATGGCGTCCACCCAGACCAGCGCGGGTTCGCTGAAGATCCGATCGTGGCGGACCAGGGTGAGCAGCCGCCAGGTGGCGACGATCACCACCTGGACGCAGAGCACCCAGAACACCGTCACGGCGGTGGCCGGCCAGCGCAGGTACGCCTGCTCGGGTGCTTCGCGCGCCAGGTGGGCGAACTGGCCGGGCAGCGACATGGTCTGGAACAGCACCAGCACCGCGAACAGGACCACGAGAAAGACTCTGAGGGCGGTGACCGCCCAGCGTGCCGTCGTCATGTATCGACTATCGCTCGCAACCTATCGAAAGTCAATCGGTTACCGGCCACTCGTGGACCGGCAGGTTGCTGTGCATCAGCTCGACGTACTGGCGGACCACCTCGCGCAACGCCTCCGGCCGGTCGAGATGGTCGGCCGACTCCAGCCGGTGCAACGTCGCCACCTGCCAGCTCGCGCCGTTGCGCCCGGTCAGGCAGCGCTGCTCGATGATGCCCAGCAGCCGGTCACGTTCGGCCGGGTCCACCCCCCACCGGTCCAACCCCTGGTGGGCCAACGGGAGCAGCCGGCGCAGCACCAGCTCGGTCGCCGGCAGGTAACCCAGCCCCGGCCAGTACACCTGCGCGTCGATGCCGTGCCGGGCGCCGCTGGTGAAGTTCTCCTCCGCCGCGCTGAACGACATCTGCGACCACAGTGGCCGGTCGGACTCGGCCAGCGCCCGGACCAGCCCGAAATAGAACGCGCCGTTGGCGATCGTGTCCACCACCGTCGGCCCGGCCGGCAGCACCCGGTTCTCCACCCGCAGGTGCGGGCGGCCCTTCCACACGTCGTACACCGGGCGGTTCCAGCGGTAAATGGTGCCGTTGTGCAACCGCAGCTCGGCCAGCCGGGGCACGCCACCGGCGGCCAGCGTCTGCGCCGGGTCCTCCGGGTCGCACACCGGCAGCAGCGCCGGGAAGTACCGCACGTTCTCCTCGAACAGGTCGAACACGCTGGTGATCCACCGCTCCCCGAACCAGACCCGTGGCCGTACCCCCTGGGCCTTGATCTCCTCGGAGCGGGTGTCGGTGGCCTGCTGGAACAGCGGCACCCGGGTCTCGCGCCACAGCTCCCGGCCGAAGAACAACGGCGAGTTCGCGCCCAGCGCCACCTGGACCCCGGCGATCGCCTGGGCGGCGTTCCAGTAGCCGGCGAAGTCGGCCGGACTGACCTGGAGGTGGAACTGGGTGCTGGTGCAGGCCGCCTCCGGGGTGATGGTGTCGGCCGTGGTCGCCAGCCGCTCCACCCCGGTGATCGCGATCCGCAGATCCTCGCCCCGGGCGGCGAAGATCTGCTCGTTGAGCAGCGCGTAGCGCGGGTTCGCCGACAGCGCCCCGGCGGTCAGGTGCCCCGGCTCCAGGGTGGGCAGGATGCCGATCATCACCATGTGGGCGTCGACCGTGCGGGCCTTCTCCTCCGCGGCGTTCAGACTGGCCCGTACGTGAGACTCGAACTCGGCCGTACCGGTGCCGACGAGCCGCCGGGGCGCGACGTTGATCTCCACGTTGAACTGGCCCAGCTCGGTCTGGAAACTGGGATCGGCGACGGCGGCGAGCACGTCGGCGTTGCGCATCGTCGGCCGGGAGTCGTCGTCGACCAGGTTCAGCTCGATCTCCAGGCCGGTCATCGGCCGCTCCACGTCGAACCGGGACTCCCGCAGCATCTCGGCGAAGACGTCCAGACACCGGCGGACCTTCTCCCGGTAGCGGGCCCGGTCCTCCCGACTGAACGTGCGCGCTCCGACTTCCTCGCCCATGGCCACCGCCCTGTCACCGTTGGTCCCGACAAACCTCGCACGTCCCCGGCGAACCGGGAAGACCCGAAGGACCCCTTAGGTACCCACCGGCGACCCGGGTGATCCCCGTCGCCCGCCGCCCGTCGCGGGACGTGCGGCGACGGTGGCTGGATAGCATGGCGCGATGCGCGAGAAGACGACCCGGCTGTTCGTGGCGGCGGCGATCGCCGAGGCCTGCTCCTGGCTGGCCCTGCTGGTGGGCATGGCGGTCAAGTACGGCCCGCCGGGCAACGAGATCGGCGTGCAGGTCTTCGGGCCGATCCACGGCGCGCTCTTCGTCGCGTACGGCCTGCTGGTCCTCGCCGTGGCCCGGCTGCACCGGTGGTCGCTCGGGGTCACCTTCGTGGCCCTGGTCTGCGCGGTGCCGCCGTTCGCCACCCTGCTCTTCGAACGCTGGGCGGCCCGCCGGGGCCTGCTGCGCAGCACCGCGCCGCAGCGCCCGCTGACCCCGGTCGGCTGACCGCCCCGGGTGGGCCACGGCGGCCCGCCGCCGGCCCGGCCCCGGACCGTCGGGTCGGGCGGCGGCCGGCCGGGTGGCCTCAGGTGAGCACCACGGCGGCGGCGACCAGCAGCACCAGCACCGCGCCCAGCACCGCCTGGATCAGCAGCGGCGGGCCCAGGTGGCTCCACACCGTGGCGGTACGCGGGGTGAGCACCTGCGCGGTGGTCAGGTTGACGATCCGTTCGATGCGCGGCGGCAGGTCGACGTCCTGCGGGCGCAGGGTGAGCTGCACCCAGTCGGACGGGTGCACGGCGCTCTGCGCCAGGTGCCCGTGCAGCTCGACCTCGTAGAGCTGGCCGTTGTCGTCGCGCAGCCGGACCGGGGTGACCAGGAACTCCGGCCCCTTCTTCAGGTCCTTCCACGTGCGGCGGGTGCCGCCGCCGGCCTGCGAGAGCGCCGCGCGCACCAGCAGCACCAGCAGGCCCGCCACGCTCGCCGCGGTCAGCACCGCCACCAGCACCGGCTGGCCGATCCTGACCTCGCGGGTGTAGCCGTCCATGAACCGGACCACCCGCCCGGTGAATATCCGCTGCGTGGGGCGTATCACCCGATTGCGGAGATCGCTGTCCATGTTCACCACCGAGAGTCCCGTTCCGTTCACTGATGGTATCCGTCTTCCGGGTCGAATGACATGAATGAACCAGCGGTCACGTCACCCGGCCCGGCCGAGGTGACATCCCGGGCGGCGCGGGTAAGCGGGCGGCCGAGCCGGAAAGGGGTCGAGCATGCAGCTGTCCTTCCTGCACCAGCTCTACGACCGTCCCGGGCCGTGGTGCTCGGTCTACCTGGACGCCTCCCGGGACACCCAGGACGCGCGTCCGGCGCTGGACCTGCGCTGGCGGGCCCTGGCCGGGCAACTCGCCGCCGACGGCGCGGACGAGCCGACCATCGCGGCGCTGGACCGCGTCGTGCGCGGCCACGACCCGCTGCCGGGCGACTACGGACTCGCCGCGTTCGCCAACCGGGGCCGGGTGGTGCTCGCCGAGTACCTCGCCGCGCCGCCCCTGCGCGACCTGGCCGCGTACGCCCCGCTGCCGCACGTCATGCCGTTGCTCGCCCAACGCGGGGAACAGGTCGCCTGGGTCCGGGTGCTCGCCGACCGGACCGGCGCGGACGCGGTCGCGGTCAGCGCCGGCGGGGTGCCCCGACGGGCCCACGTCACCGGCCGGCAGAGCTACCCGCTGCGCCGGGTGCAGCCCGGCGGCTGGTCCCAGTCCCGCTACCAGCGGGCCGCGATGGAGGCCTGGCACCACAACGCCGGGGACGCCGCCGCGGCCACCGCCGAACTGGCCGACCGGGTCGGCGCAGACGTGGTCGTGGTCGCCGGGGACGTCCGGGCCACCGGGATGATCGCCGCCCAGCTACCGGCCCGCTGGCAGGACGTGGTGGTCCGCACCGACGCCGGCTCCCGGGCCGGCGGCGCCGACCCGGCGGCGATGGACGACATCACCGTGCAGACCATCGCCGAGGTCGCCGACCAGCACGTCACCGCCACGCTGGACCGGTTCGGCACCCAGGAGGACGTGGGCGCCGGGCTGGACGCCGTGGTGGCGGCCCTGCAACGCAACCAGGTCGACACCATGCTGCTGGTCGACGACCCGTCGGCCGTCGGCGAGCTGTGGATCGGACCCCGGGCCACCGACATCGCCACCGCACCCGACCAGCTCGCCGCCGTCTCCGACCCGCAACGGGTCCGGGCCGACGCGGCCCTGGTCCGGGCGCTGGTCGGTACCGACGCCGACCTGACCGTCCTCGGCCCCGACGAGGCACCCGACCTGGCCGACGGTGTCGGCGCGGTGCTGCGCTACGTCGACCCGGCCACCCCGGGACGCGACCGTGGCTGACCGCACGGTCGCGCACCTGGTGGTGGAGCGGCTGCGGGCCTGGCGGGTGCCCCGCGCCTTCGGCTGCCCGGGGGAGGCGATCGCCCCCGTGGTCGAGGCGCTGGACGCGGCGGGCGGGGACCCGGAGTTCGTCCCCGCCCGGCACGAGGAGAGCGCCGCCTTCATGGCCACCGGGCACGCCAAGTTCACCGGCGGCATCGGGGTCTGCCTGGCCACCCAGGGCCCCAGCGCGGTGCACCTGCTCAACGGCCTGTACGACGCGAAGCTGGACAGCAAACCGGTGGTGGCGATCGTCGGCGAGGACGTCACCGGGCCGCTCGGCGAGGTGCACGAGGAGATCGGACTGACCCGGCTCTTCGGCGACGTGTGCCACCAGTTCGTCCGCTACGGGCGTACCCCGGAACAGGTGCCGGCCCTGCTCGACCAGGCGTTCCGGACGGCCGCGGCGACCCGTAGCCCGACCTGTGTGGTGCTGCCCCGGGCGTTGCAGGAGGCGGCCGTGCCGCAGCTGCAACCGCACGCGGCCGGGGTGCTCACCGCGACGCCCGGGGAACCGCTCGCCCGGGTGCTGCCGCACCAGGCGGACCTGGACGCCGCCGCGGCGCTGCTCACCGTCGGCCACCGGGTGGCGATCCTGGTCGGGCAGGGCGGCCGGGGCGCGGCGGACCAGATCGTGGCGCTGGCCGACCGGCTGGGTGCCGGGGTGGCCGCCTCGCTGCTGGGCAAGCCGGTGCTCGACGAGCGGCTGCCGTTCCACACCGGGGTGCTCGGCGAGGTCGGTTCCACGGCCGCCGCGCAGCTCATGGGCGGCGCGGACACCCTGCTGATGGTGGGCACGAACGACCCGTGGACCGACTACCTCCCGATGCCCGGCCAGGCCCGCACCATCCAGATCGACATCGACGGGCGACGCATCGGCACCCGGTACCCGGTGGACGTGCCGCTGGTCGGCGACGCCACCGAGACCCTGCGCGCGCTGCTGGGCCAGGTCGCCGACCGCCCCGACCGGCAGTGGCGGGCCACCGTCGAGGGCGCCGTCGACAGGTGGCGCGCGGAGGCCGCCGGGCACGCCGCCCTACCGGCCGAACCGGTCAACCCGCAACTGGTCCTGCGGGAGCTGTCGGCCCGGCTGCCGTACGCCGCGTCGGTCGCCGTCGACGTCGGTTCGGTGCTCTCCTGGTACGCCCGCCACCTGCAACTGCCGCCCGGGGTCGACGCGCAGCTCTGCGGTGCCCTCGGCTCACTCGGCTGCGCCCTGCCGTACGCGCTCGCCGCTAAGCTCGCCCGCCCGGACGTCCCGGTGCTCGCCCTGCTCGGCGACGCCGCGATGCAGCTCAACGGGCTCGCCGAGCTGATCACCGTGGCCCACCGCTGGCAGGACTGGGCCGATCCCCGGCTGGTGGTGCTGGTGCTCAACAACCGCGACCACTCCGGGCTCGGCGACGGCCGCTGGACGCCGGGCGTGGCCGGTCGGCGCGCCGACGTGCCGTACGCCGGCTGGGCCCGGCTGCTCGGCCTGCACGGCGTCCGGGTGGACCGGCCGGAGCTGGTGGGTGCCGCCTGGGACGAGGCGCTGGCCGCCGACCGGCCGTGCGTGCTGGAGGCGGTGGTGGACCCGGCGGTGGCCCCGACCGCGCCGGAGCTGGCCCTGGCCGACCTGCGGAGTCTCGTCGCCGACGGGGACGCCACCCGACGCATCCGGGACCGGATGATGGCGGCCGAGCGGCAGATCGTCGAGGCCGAGGACCTCGTTTAGCGCCGCAGCCCCAGGGCATCCCTGAGCTCAGCATTCACCAGGGAGGCGCGATGTCCGTACCCACCGACCGCCGTTACGGTCCGGCGTCGCTGCCGACGCCACGCGGCCCGGTCTCCGGCGCGCTGGTGGCGGCGTTGCACCGGCCGCCGCACGACCTGCCGGCCGGGCTCGCCGGGGCGCTGGCCGGCGACGTCGGCGACGGCCACCCGGACCCGCTGACCGACGAGGACCGGCAGCTCACCCTCTTCCTCTGCTATGAACTGCACTACCGGGGCTGGGCCGGGGTCGACGAGGACTGGGAGTGGCAGCCGTCCCTGCTGGCGCTGCGCGCCGCGGCCGAGCGGCCGTTCGAGGCGGCGGTGCGGCGGCTGGTCGGCCCGCAGCCGACGGTGCTGCCGGCCGGCGTGCCCGCCGCGCTGGCCGCCCTGGTCGCCGCCGCCGACGGACCGTCGCTGGCCCGGACCCTGCACCGGCAGGCCACCCTGGCCCAGTTTCGCGAGTTCGTCACCCACCGCTCGATCTACCACCTGCGCGAGGCCGACCCGCACAGCTGGGCCCTGCCCCGCCTCGGCGGACCGGCCAAGGCCGCCCTGGTCGAGATCCAGATGGACGAGTACGGCAACGGCCGGTGCGACCGGATGCACGCCGAACTGTTCCGGGTGACCCTGGGCCGGCTCGGCCTGGACACCGACTACGCCGCCCACCTGGACCGGGTGCCGGCGGTCACGCTGGCCGTCAACAACCTGATCTCGCTGTTCGGTCTGCACCGGCGGCTGCGCGGCGCGCTGCTGGGCCACCTGGCCGCCTACGAGATGACCTCCTCGCTGCCCAACCGCCGCTACGGCAACGGGCTGCGCCGCCTGGGCCTGGACGAGGCGGCCACCCGCTTCTACGACGAGCACGTGGAGGCCGACGCGGTGCACGAGCAGATCGCCGCGCACGACCTGTGCGGCGGCCTGGTCCGCACCGAACCGGCCCTCGCCGGCGACGTCCTGTTCGGGGCCGCCGCCGCGCTGGCCACCGACCGGCTCTTCGCCGTCCACCTGCTGGACAGTTGGGCCGCGGGCACGTCCTCGCTACGCCTGCGAGCGGAAACCGACGGCCCGGTGGGTGCCGTCGCAGAACGGTTTGCGACCCGAACGCCCGCAGCGGCATAGCGCCACCGCGCCCCGGCGGGTCTCGATGGCCCGCCCGTCGGGGGTCACCAGCGCGAAGTCGCCCCGGACCAGCAGCGGGCCGTCCGGATAGGCGGTGATGGTGGCCGCCGCGTCGGCGGTCTGTTCGGGCTCGGCGCTCATCGTCCGGATTTGCCCCGCCCGGTCCCCGCGAAACCCGCACCGGCCCGGCTGGGCGGTCACCGACCGGCGGGCACCGGTAGGGCGTACCGGCGGGCGGGGCGGGATCGCCCCCGTCGGGACGCGATGCCCCGTTTAGACCCCGAAGGGGCGGGAAGCCGGGCCGCGTGGTGAGCGAACGAGGCGGGGTGGAGCCGGTGCGGACCGTACCGGCCGGGCCGACGGCCCAGGGTGCGGGACTGGCCGGCGACCGGGTCGTCACGGCCGGCAGCACCGCGCGGGTGCTGGTCGCCGCGGCCGCCCGCGCGCTGCGCGGGGTGGACTGCGCCGACCTGGGGCATGCGCCGTCGTCGTCACCGTTCACCGGGGCGCGCAACGCCGGCCGGGTGGCGCTCACCGCCGCCCAGGCCGCCGAGGTGGACGGGGAACGGGTGGCCGGTTGGATCGTCGACCAGTATCCCCGGGAGCGGTATCCGGCGGTGGTGCTGGGCGCGCCGCACGCCGCCGCCGTGCACCTGGCCGTGGCGCTCGGGGTGCCCTGGCTACCCACCGGCTTCGAGATGACCGCGCACTGGACGCACGGCGCGGTGGATCGTCCCGCCGCCGCGCTCGACCAGGGGGCCGCGTTCGCCGCCCGCATCCTCGCCGGCAACCCCGGGCTGCACGTCCGTCAGGTGCACTGCCCGGCGAGCCGGGGCGCGCTGGCCGGTACAGCGATCACCCTGGTGGGCCGCTTTCGGGCGCTGCCGGTGGGGTACGCCCGGTTCCTGGCCGACCGGCTGGCCGACCGGGCGGCGCTGCTGCTGGTCGACGACGCGCGCCGCTGGCCGGTGTCCGACTCCGGGCAGGGGCACAGCTTCCAGCTCGGCTGCCCGGCCAGCGGCCTGCGGCCGGTGGACTTCCACCCGGGCTCGCCCGCCCTGCGTCAGGTGTTGCGGGCCGCCGGGGCGACCGGGGACGGGTGGGAACCGCCGCCGGTCACCGCCGCCGGGGAGTCCGCCGAACACGGGGTGGAGCCGGGGTTCGTCCGCGCGCTGGGGCACTGGGCCGGCGGCCGGGGCCACGAGCTGCGTCAGGTGCGGGTGCCGTACCCGGGGGCGCTCAGCGCGGCCACCGCCGACCTGTACCGCCGGTGGCTGCGCCGGGCCGGCAAGACGGGCGACCGGTTGGTGGTGGAGTGCGGTCGGGTGTTCGATCCGTGGCAGGTGGTGCGGGCGGGGCTGGTGCCGTACTGGTGCGAGAACGCGACCCGGGGCAGCGTCGAGGAGGTGGAGTGGTGGCTCGCCGGCAGCGAGCCGTTCAGTTCGGTGGACGTGCTGCCCGAGTCGCCGGGGTTGCGGTCGCCGGCCGTGGCGGGGCTGCCGCAGTGGCTGGCGGTGGCGGCGTTCGGCCGTCGCCGCCGGGCCCTGGACCGGACCGCCGCCCGGGGCTACCCGGTGGCGTCGGTGGCCACCCGGCGGGCCACCGAGGTGCTGCGCGGCCAGCCGTACGACCTGCCGACGCCGCCGCCGCTGAGCGTCGGTGACGCGCTGGCCGGGCTCCGCGAGGCGGGCGCGCCACTGGGGCTCACCGTGTCCTGACCGGCCCCGGTCCCACGGCGCGGCCGGGCCGAAGACGGCCGGCCGGTCGCCCGGAAAGGGGACGCCGGGGGTGTCCGCGCCGCCCGGCCGGACCCGGCACGCCGAAACATCCTCGCGAACCCGGGGACGCGTGATTGAGTACCTGGGGAGCGGGAGGACCGCCCGCCGCGACGGTTCGCCGCGTGGCGACCGGTCGTCGCCCGCCCGCGTCCGGTGATCCCGGCGCGGCACGTGAAACCCCACTTCCGACCCGGTGCGTGGTGCCACCACGCGCCCGACCGGCCCGATCCGGGCGGGGGACCTTCCTGAGGGAGGCGCGGATGTTCGGACAGACCACCACGACCACACCACCTCCGACCGAGCGGGGCCTGGAGGACCTGGACGCCGCCGCACTGGCGTACGCCGCGCGGATCGCCGGCCTGCCACCGGAGCGCCGGGGGGAGGCCCGTGAGGACCTAGTCCGGTTCGCCCTGCCGTTCGCCGGCCGGCTGGCCCGCCGCTACCGGGGGCGGGGTGAACCGTTGGAGGACCTGGAGCAGGTGGCCCGGCTCGGCCTGGTCAACGCCGTCGACCGCTACGACCCCGAGCGGGGTTCGTTCACCGCGTACGCGGCGATCACCATCGTCGGGGAGATCAAGCGGCACTTCCGGGACCGCACCTGGGGGGTGCACGTGCCCCGCCGGCTGCGGGACCTGATCCTGGAGGTCGGACAGGCCACCTCGGCGTTGACCAGTGAGCTGTCCCGCGCGCCGAGCGTGGCCGAGCTGGCGGCCCGGCTGGAGACGCCCGAGGAGGAGATCCTCGCCGCCCTGGAGTCGGCGGCCGGCTACAGCCCCGCCTCGCTCAACGCGCCGGTCGGCGGGGAGAGCTCCGCCGAGTTCGGTGACCTGGTCGGCGAGTCGGACAACGCGTTGGAGTCGGTGGACGACCGGGTGACGGTCAGCGGGCTGCTGCACCGGCTGCCCTGGCGGGAGCGGCGCATCCTGGCGATGCGCTTCTACGGCAACCAGACCCAGGCGGAGATCGCCGCCCGGTTCGGCATCTCCCAGATGCACGTGTCCCGGCTGCTGTCGCGGGCGTTGACCTGGCTGCGTCAGGCGATGCTCGCCGACACCCCGCCGCCGTGGTGCAACGGCGCCGCCGAGGCGGACACCGGCCGGAACCGGATCGCGGTCAAACGCACCGCGGAGCGGACGGTCGTCGAGGTCGGGGGCGAGATCGACCGCGACGGCGCGGACCAGTTGCGCCGGATGATGCTGGAGGCGGTCGCCGGGCAGCCCCGCGAACTGGTGGTGGACCTGGACGGCGCGGGCGGCGTGGACGCCGGTGGCATCGCCGCGCTGGTGGCCGGCCGGGACGCCGCCCTGCGCACCGGGGTGCCGCTGCGGCTGACCCGGGTCCAGCCGGCGGTACGCCGTTCGCTGGCCGCCGCCGGCCTGCCCGCCACCGTGGACGCCTGACCCCGGCTCCGGTCGGCGGAAGGACGAACGTCGGGCCGGCACCCCCGCACGGGGGTGCCGGCCCGAGAGCCGTCCCGGGTCAGCGTCGTCCGGGGTCGTCGTCGTCCGTGCCGTGCGGGTGCCGCCACCGTTCGGGGGTGTCGGGGTTCGCGCCACCCGGGCCGTCGTCCTGCGGGGCGTCGGAGTGCGCGAAGCCGGGGCGGCGGACCTGCTCCGGTTCGGGCACCACCACCGGGCGGGCGCCCGACTGCGGGGCGGGCTGGTACTCCACCGCCTCCCGGGCCCCGTGCGCGCCCTCGGCCGCCGGCGACTCGGGGACGTGCCGTTCGTGGCGCAGCTCGTCGTGCAACTCCTGCGGCGGCCGGGTGGTGCGTTGCGGCAGGTCCCGGCCGAGGTCGGCGACGAGCGGGCCGTACTTGGCGTCGAAGGCGGGGCGTTCGGAGCGGATCCGGGGCATCCGGTCGAAGTTGCGCAACGGCGGCGGGCAGGTGGTGGCCCACTCCAGGGAGTTGCCGAACCCCCACGGGTCGTCAACGGTCACCAACGCGCCGTACCGCCAGGATTTCCACACGTTGTAGAGGAAGAACAGGGTGGACGCGCCGAGCACGAACGAGCCGACCGTGGAGATCATGTTGAGCATGGTGAAGCCGTCGCCGGGCAGGTAGTCGGCGTACCGGCGGGGCATCCCCTCGTCGCCCAGCCAGTGCTGCACCAGGAAGGTGGCGTGGAAGCCGACGAACATGGTCCAGAAGTGCAGCTTGCCGAGCCGTTCGTCGAGCAGTCGGCCGGTCATCTTGGGAAACCAGAAGTACACCCCGCCGAAGGCGGCGAAGACGATGGTGCCGAACAGCACGTAGTGAAAGTGCGCCACCACGAAGTACGAGTCGGTGACGTGGAAGTCCACCGGCGGGCTGGCCAGCAGCACCCCGGTGAGGCCGCCGAGCAGGAAGGTCACCAGGAACCCGATGGCGAACAGCATCGGCGTCTCGAAGGTGAGCTGCCCCTTCCACATGGTGCCGATCCAGTTGAAGAACTTCACCCCGGTGGGCACCGCGATCAGGTAACTGAGGAAACTGAAGAACGGCAGCAGCACCTGGCCGGTGGCGAACATGTGGTGCGCCCACACGGTCATCGACAGCACGGTGATCGCGACCGTGGCCAGCACCAGCCCGGTGTAACCGAAGATCGGCTTGCGGCTGAACACCGGGATGATCTCGGTGATGATGCCGAAGAACGGCAGCGCCACGATGTAGACCTCGGGATGGCCGAAGAACCAGAACAGGTGCTGCCACAGCATCGGCCCGCCGGTGCCCGCGTCGTAGACGTGCGCGTCGAGCAGCCGGTCCGCCCCCAGCGCCAGCAGCGCGGCGGCCAGCAGCGGGAAGACCAGGATCACCAGGACGGCGGTGAGCAGCATGTTCCACGTGAAGATCGGCATCCGGAACATGGTCATGCCGGGGGCGCGCAGGGTCAGCGTGGTGGTGATCAGGTTGACCGCGCCGAGGATGGTGCCCAGTCCGGAGACGACCAGCCCGACCACCCACAGGTTCGCCCCGACGCCGGGGGAGTGGGTCGTGTCACTGAGCGGGTTGTACGCCGTCCAGCCGAAGTCGGCCGCGCCGCCGGGGGTGAGGTAGCCGCCGACGACCATGGTCCCGCCGAACAGGTACAGCCAGTACGCGAACGCGTTGAGCCGGGGGAACGCCACGTCCGGGGCGCCGATCTGCAACGGGACGATGTAGTTGCCGAAGGCGAACACCAGCGGGGTGGCGAAGAGCAGCAGCATGATCGTGCCGTGCATGGTGAACGCCTGGTTGTACTGCTCGGGGGAGAGGAACTGCATTCCCGGCCGGGCAAGCTCGGCCCGGATGAGCAGGGCCAGCACCCCGCCGATCAGGAAGAACACGAACGACGTGGCCAGGTAGAGCAGGCCGATCTGCTTGGCGTCGGTGGTGCCGAGCAGCCGGAGCAGCTTGTTGCCGGGCAGCGCCGGGCGGACCGGCCCGGGAAAGCCGCCGAACCGGGCCGGGGCGAGGATGGCCGGCCCCCGGTCTCGTGCGGGCTCCGTGGTTACCCGTCTGGGCATGGCTCTCTCACCCCGTCGTGACGACAGAAAGGACGGGCGCGACTACCCGCCCTCCGCCCATGTAACCAGGCGACAGGGGGAATTTCGGTCAATTCGCCGGCAGGAGTGCCCACACCACCTTGCCGTCGGCCAGCGGGGAGCTGCCCCAGCGCTGCGCCATCTCCCGGATCAGCAGCAGCCCCCGGCCCCCCTCGGCGGACAGGTCCGGACTGGCCGCGCGGGCCGCCGTCCGGCTGCCGTCGGCCACGGCCACCCGCAGGTACGGCTGGTGCAGGGTCAACGTGATCCGCATCGGGGTGTGGGCGTGCCGGACCACGTTGCCGACCAGCTCGCTGAGCACCAGCGACGCCGGCTCCACCAGGTGCGGCACGTTCCACCGGGAACACGCGTCGCCGACCAGCTCACGGGCCCGCCGGCAGGCCCCCGCCGCCGGCTCCAACCGGGCCCGCAACCGGGGCGCGGCGCTCGCCCCGGCCCACCGGGTGGCCTCCGCGCAGTCCTGCCGCACCGGCACCACCCGGCAGGTGGTGGAGGTGGCCAACCAGGCCGCGGCGTCCGGCGGGGGAGAGCAGAGCACCATCGGCACGGCCGGCCAGTCGGCGGCCTGCCGGGCGGTGGCGGCGAACACCGACAGCGCCAGCCGGTCGGCGACGGTCACCCCGCCCAGGTCGACCACCAGCGCGTCCGGCAGCGTGGTCAGGCAGCGGTCCAACACGGTGTGCACGGTGCGCATGGTGCCCAGGTCGAGCGCGCCGGCGAGGCGTACGACGGTCACCGGTGACGCGTCGCTGACCTCGCAGGTGATCCGGCTGACCATCGGCCCCTCGATTCCGTTCGTGGTGCTGGGGAGAACCGCCAGGTACCCGGGGCCCGGTGGGACGAAACCGGGACCGTGGGCGGTGTCGCCCACGGTCCCGGTGCCGGGCCGTCCCGGGCCCGGCCGGCTCAGGCGGCCCGCAGCTCGGGCACCCGGGCGGCGGCGCGGACCGTCTCGTAGAGGGCGACGTAGCGCTGCGCCATCACCGCCGGGGTGAACCGGGCGGCGGCCTCCCGGCGGCACTCGTCGGGGTCGAGCCGTCGCGCCGCCAGCAGCAGCTCACCCAGCTCGTCCTCGTCGTCGGTGAGCAGGCCGGTCCGCCCGTGGTCGACCAACTCGGGCAGGCAGCCCCGGGCGGTCGCCACCACCGGCGTGCCCAGCGCCAGCGACTCCACCACGGCCGTCCCGCCGGGCTCCTCCCACCGCAGCGGGAACAGCGCCGCCCGCGCTCCGGCCAGCAGGTCGTCGCGTTCCCGACCGGCCACGGTGCCGACCCAGCGGACCAGGTCCCCGTCGACGTGCGGGGCGACCTCGTCGTAGAAGAACCGCACGTCCGGGTTCTGCCGGGCCCCGTCGCCCGCCGCCGCCAGGTCCGCGGGCCGGTGGTAGGGCCCGACCGGGCCGGCGAGCACCAGTGGCACCCCGGTGCGCCGGGCCAGCCGGGCACCGACGTCCTGCCCCTTGCCCGGGTTGATCCGGCCCAGGATGACCGTGTGGTCGCCCTTCACCGGCCGGGGCGCCCGGTCGGCGTGCACCGCCAGCGGGGTCGCCAGGTGCACATGCCCGACCGCGTGCTCGCGCAGCGCCCGGGGCGCGCGGGCCAACTGGGCGGCGGAGACGCCGTTGACCCGTACCCGCGCCCCACCGTCGAGGGTGCCGTACAGCTCGGGGTGCTTGGCGAGGTCCCAGTGCAGGGTGTGCAGCACCGGCGGGGCGTCCGGCCCCATCGCCGCCAGGGTGGCCAGCCCGACCGCCTCCACGTGGTCGTGCACCAGATCGACGTCGTCGCGGCCGTGCAGTTGCCGGACCACCCCGGCCAGGTGTGCCTGGGCCACCCCGCACACCTGGTTGTACGGCCGTTGCAGCGCCGCGAACTGCCCGTCGTCGAAGACCGAGAACTTCTCGTCCACCGGCAGGGTGCTCGACCCCACCGAGGCGAGCACCACCCGCACCCCGAGCCGGCGCAGTTCCGGCACCAGGGTGGCGACGACGTTCTCGATGCCGCCGTAGCCGGGTGGCGGCACGGACAGCCACGGGCCGGCGTTCATCAGCACGGTGAGGCTCATGGTCGGGACTTCCTCTCGGGACGGACGGGGTCCCGGGCGGGTCTCGACCCCGCGCGTCGGGTGGCGCAGCCGCCGGCGCGACGCCTCGTCACGCGGCGACCCGCCGGCGCGGCAGCCGGGGCCGCAGCTCGGCCAGGGGCGGGCGTTCCTGCACCGAGACGTCGTTGACGACGACCTCCCGGTCGAGATTCGGCAGCGCCTCCGAGCCGCCCCGACGGAACTGGGTGAGCAGCGCACCCGGGCTGGTGCCCGGGGCGGCCCAGCCCCGCCGCTGCAACCGCGCCCAGGCGGTGTGCATGATCTGCGCGGACATCCGGCCCAGGGCCGCGGTGTCCTGGTGCCGGTGCTTGCGCTCGCCCAGGTCGACCTGGGCCAGCGCGTCCAGGCCGACCAGTTCCAGCAGGTCGATCAGCATGGCCGTCTCGACCCCGTAACCGGTGACGAACGGCACCCGCTCCAGCACCTCGCGCCGGCCGGCGTACTCGCCCGCGAGGGGCTGCACGAAACCGGCCAGCTCCGGCCAGAACAGGTTCAGCAGCGGCCGGGCCATCAGCTCCGTCACCCGCCCGCCGCCGTCGGTCTCCACGCTGGTCGCGCCGACCAGCGGCCGGTGGTAGAAGCCCTTCACGAACTCCACCGACGGGTCGACCAGCAGCGGGCCGATCAGCCCGGTCACGAAGTGCGGCCGGAACTCCCGCAGGTCGGCGTCGACGAACGCGACGACGTCACCCTCGGCGGCGGCCAGGCCGGCCCAGAGCGCGTCGCCCTTGCCGGTCAGCCGGGGCAGCCCCCGGGTCATCTCGTCCTGGCCGACCACCTCCGCGCCGGCGGCCCGGGCCACCTGCGCGGTGCGGTCGGTCGACCGCGAGTCGACCACGATCAACTCGTCGACCAGGGGGACGCGGTCCATCAGGTGTTCCCGGATCGTCGAGACGATCGCCCCGACGGTGGCTTCCTCGTTTCGGGCGGGCAGCACCACGCTGACCCGGTTCTCCCCCTTGGCTCTGATCAGCCGTCGCGTGGGCCAGTCCTGCGCCGACGTCGTCCGGTAGGTGGCCCATGCCTCCACGACAGGGGAGACGATCGGTTCTGTGTCCCGCACTGGCAAACCCCCAGATCCATGGCGGAAAACGCAGACTTGGTTTTCCCGTCTCTGCACATTCGTTAACTGGATATTCCCTAACAGCTTGATCACGGCGGCTCCACCGGCCGGTTCCCGGCAGATGAACGCTGTGTTGCGGTGACCGACGGGGTTTCGCCCCGCCGCGCCGGGGCAGTGCTGTGCGCGGTGGTGGTTGACCGCGTCGAGAGGGCCGAGGGTATGCGTACGTGTCGGGTGGGGCTGGTCGGGGCCGGTGGGGTGGCGCAACGTCACGCCCGCGTGCTGGGGAGTTTCGCCGACGTCGAACTGGTCGGGGTCACCGACGTGACCCGGTCCGCCGCCGCCCGGCTGGCCGACACGCACTCCACCCGGGCCTTCGCCGACGTCGACGACCTGCTGGCCGCCGGCCCCGACGCGGTCTACGTCTGCGTGCCGCCGTTCGCCCACGGGCCGGTGGAGGAGGCCGTCATCGCCGCCGGGGTGCCGATGTTCGTGGAGAAGCCGGTCGCGGTCGACCTGGACACCGCCGAACGGATCGCCGCCCTGGTCGAGCAGCGGCGACTGCTCACCGCCGTCGGGCACCACTGGCGCTACCTGCACGTGGTGTCGCAGGCCCGTGAACTGCTCGCCGACCGTCCGGTGCGGATGGTCAACGGGGCCTGGCTGGACAAGGTGCCCCCGGTGGCCTGGTGGGCGGTGCGGGACCGCTCCGGCGGCCCGGTGGTCGAGCAGGCCGCCCACGTCCTGGACCTGACCCGGGTGCTGGTCGGCGAGGCCGTCGAGGTGACCGCCTACGGCGACGGCAACCCACCCCCGGTCGACGACGCCGACATCGACTCGGTGACCGCCGCCACGCTGCGCTTCGCCTCCGGCGCGGTGGGCACCCTCGCCGCCGCCTGCGTGCTCGGCTGGAAGCACCGGGCCGGACTGGAGATCCTCGCCGACGGGCTGGCCCTCTCGCTGACCGAGGACGGCCTGACCGTCCGGGACACCGACGGGGAACGCCACCTCCCGGCCGATCCCGACGCCGCCCGGGTCGCCGTCGACCGGGCCTTCGTCGACGCGGTGACCGGGGTCGGCGACGACATCCGGGTGCCGTACGCGGAGGCGCTGCGCACCCAACGCCTGGCGGTCGCGCTCGCGCAGAGCGCCCGGACCGGTCGCGGCGTCAGCCTGCCCACCGGCCCGGCCGCGCTCACGCCGACCACCGACGGCCGGCCCGGCGCGCCCACGGGGGTGGGCGTCGATGCGTGACACGGTGGTCGTGGTCGACGGCCCGGGGCGCGTCGCGTTGGCCGAGCAGGACGCCGGTGAGCTGCGCGAGGGCATGATCCGGGTGCGGACCCGCTACAGCGGGGTCTCCGCCGGGACGGAGCTGAGCTTCGTCAAGGGCACCAACCCCCACCTCACCGTCACCTTCGACCCCGGCCTCGGCCTGTTCCGGCCGGGCACCGCCGGCACCCCGTACCCGGTCACCCGGCTCGGCTACATGCAGGTCGCCGAGGTGGTGCAGAGCCGCACCCCGGCGATCGCCGTCGGCACCGTCGGCGCGATGACGTACGGCCACCGCAGCGGGTACGTCGCCGACCCGCTCGCCGAACGGTTCGTGCCGCTGCCCGACGACCTCGACCCGATGCTCGGCGTCTACGTGGCGCACATGGGCCCGATCTGCGCCAACGGGCTGCTGCACGCCGCCGCCGACCTGTACGGCGCCGGCGTGCGCACCCTCGGCGACGGGGTGCGCGGCCGACGGGTGGCGGTCGTCGGCGGCGGCGTGGTCGCCCTGCTCACCGCCCTGTTCGCCCGCCGTCACGAGGCCGCCTCGGTGGTGGTGGTCGACCCCACGCCGCAGCGCCGGCAGGTCGCCGAGGCCCTCGGGCTGGAGACCCTGGACCCGAGCGCCGACGACGCGGCGGTGGTGCTCAAGACGCGGTGGAACCACGGCGCCGGGGACCGGGGGGCCGACGTGGTGTTCCAGTGCCGGGGCCAGGACCACGCGCTGCACCTGGCGCTGCGCCTGCTGCGCCCCCAGGGCACGGTGGTCGACCTGGCCTTCTACCCGGGCGGCGCGGACGCCGTCCGGCTCGGCGAGGAGTTCCACCACAACGGGCTGACGCTGCGCTGCGCCCAGATCGGCCGGGTGCCGCGCGGTCTCGCCCCGACCTGGGACCGGGAACGGCTCTCCGCCGAGACGATCGACCTGCTGCGCCGGCACGGCGACCTGGTCCGCGCGCACCTGATCTCGGCCGTGGTCCCGTTCGCGGACGCCCCCGCGCTCCTCACCGACCTGGCCGGACGCCGCCGCCACGAACTCCAGGTCGTCCTCACCCCCTGAGCCCGGCGGGACCGGCCGCACCCCGGCCGGCGGGCCGGTGCCGTGCGGAGGAGACCGGTCACCGGCCCCGGGGAGCGGTCCCCCTTGATCATCGACGTCGGTCAGCCCGCGCCCCGGTCGACCGGCCGCCCGACGGCTGCCCGACGACGCTCGGCGACACCCCCGTCGACCTGCCCGGACGTGCCGGTGACCGGACACCGGGGCCGTGTCGGACAGACCGGGCAGCCGTTTGCGGCCGAATTCGCGTACCGTTGCCGCTCATGGGTGTGTCGCAACGGTTGAAGAGCAGGTTCCGCCGGTTCCTCCAGCGCCCGGGGACGACGGTCGACCTGGCTCCGCTGGAGAAGCTGCTGCCGCGGGTCGCCGCGCGTGAGGAAGAGCTGTCGGCGCTCGACGACGACGCGCTGACCGAGGCCGCCGGGGCCGCCACGGAGTACGTGGACATCTGCGCCGTCGGCCGCGAGGCCGCCCGCCGGGGCCTCGACCAGCGGCCGTACGACGTGCAGCTGCTCGGCGCGATGGCGCTGCTGTCCGGCAAGGTCGCCGAGATGGCCACCGGTGAGGGCAAGACGCTCACCGCCACCATCGCCGCCTACGGGCACGTCCGGCTGGGCAACGGGCCGGTGCACGTGCTCACCGTCAACGACTACCTGGCCCGCCGGGACGCCGAGTGGATGACGCCGGTCTACCGGCTGCTCGGGCTGACCGTGGGCTGGGTCAACGAGGCCTCCACCCCGGCCGAGCGGCGGGCCGCGTACGGCTGCGACGTCACCTACGTCTCGGTCAGCGAGGCCGGCTTCGACTTCCTGCGCGACCAGCTCGTCACCGACATCGCCGACCGGGTCCAGCCGCCGCTTGCCACCGCCATCGTCGACGAGGCCGACTCGATCCTGATCGACGAGGCCCGGGTGCCGATGGTGCTGGCCGGCTCGACCACCGGCGAGCAGGACCCGGTGCACGCCTCCGCCGCGCTCGTGCGCGGCCTGCGCAAGGGCCGGCACTACACGGTCGCCGAGGACGGCCGCAGCGTCGCCTTCACCACCGAGGGTCTGGCCGCCGTCGAGGCCAAGCTGGGCGGCATCGACCTGTACGACACCGAGCACGTCGGCCAGCTCTCCGCGGTGAACGTGGCGCTGCACGCGCACGCCCTGCTGCACCGCGACGTCGACTACATCGTCCGTGACGGCTCGGTGGAGCTGATCGACGAGATGCGCGGCCGGGTCGCCCAGCGCCGTCGCTGGCCCGACGGCCTGCAGGCCGCCGTGGAGGCGAAGGAGGGGCTGGACGCCACCGCCGAGGGCGAGGTGCTGGGCACCATCGCCGTGCAGGCGTACATCGCGCTCTACCCCAAGCTGTGCGGCATGACGGCGACCGCGGTGCTGGTCGGCGACCAGCTCCGCGAGTTCTTCGGCCTCGAGGTGGCGGTGATCCCGCCGAACACCCCCTGCGTCCGCGAGGACGAGCCGGACCGGATCTACGCGACCCGGGCCGAGAAGGAGGAGGCGCTGATCGACGAGATCCGGCGCTGCCACGAGGCGGGCCGCCCGGTGCTGGTCGGCACCCTCGACGTGAAGGAGTCCGAGGGGCTCGCCGCCGGCCTGCAGGCCGCCGGGGTGCCGTGCGTCGTGCTCAACGCCAAGAACGACGACGAGGAGGCGGCGATCATCGCCGAGGCCGGCGCGTACGGCGCGGTGACCGTCTCCACCCAGATGGCCGGCCGGGGCGTGGACATCCGGCTCGGCGGCAGCGAGCAGGTCGACCAGGAGCGGGTGGCCGAACTCGGCGGCCTCTACGTGATCGGCAGCGGCCGGCACGACAGCCGCCGGGTCGACGACCAGCTGCGTGGTCGGGCCGGCCGGCAGGGCGACCCGGGCGGTTCGGTCTTCTTCGTCAGCCTGGAGGACGACCTGGTCGTGCGGCACGCCGGCGACACCGTCCCGGCCTCGCCCCGGATGAACGCCGACGGCCTGGTCACCGACGAGCAGGTCGACTACGCGGTGGAGCACGCCCAGCGGGTCGCCGAGGGCGTCAACCACGAGATCCACCGCAACACCTGGCGCTACAGCGTGGTCATCGAGCAGCAGCGGATCGCCCTGGCCGAGCGTCGGGAGCGGCTGCTCACCTCGGACGTGGCCGCGCTGATGCTGCTCGACCGGATGCCCGACAAGGCCGGCGAGATGGACGAGGACCTGCTGGCCCGGGTGGCCCGCTCCATCGCGCTCTACCACACCGACCGGCTCTGGGCGGAGCACCTGGCCGAGCTGTCCGAGGTCCGCGAGGGCGTGCACCTGCGGGCGCTGGGCCGGCTCGACCCGCTCGACGAGTTCCACCGGGCGGCGGTGCCGGCGTTCACCAACCTCATCCCCGAGATCGAGACGCGGACTCTGGCGACCTTCGAGGAGACCGAGTTCGCCGAGGACTGGGAGCCGGACGCCGCCAAGCTGGTGCGGCCCAGCGCCACCTGGACGTACCTGGTGCACGACAACCCGTTCGGTTCGGAACTGGACCGGCTGATCGCCTCCGTCGGCCGCCGGCTCGCCGCCGCCCGCTGAGCGGTCCGGGAACCCCTCCGGCGCGAAATGCGCCGGAGGGGTTCCTTTACGCGGTTTCGATCCGGTTTTGCCAGGGTAGTAGCCCGGGGCCCACGACTCGGGAGAGAGATCATCACGATGACACAGGCAACGACGCCGGTGCCGGACGGCAGGTGTACCACGGAGCCTGCGGGCCGGTGAACCTGGACATGCGGGAGCTGACCATCGACACGCTCGGGGTACTGGAGACGGCCGCCCTGCTGCGGGAGTTGACCGCGGGGCTGATCGCGGTCGACGACTTCGACGAGGCACTGACCGAGCTGGTCCGGATCGCCGCGGACGCCGTCCCGGGGGTGCTCTGGTGCGGGTTCACCGCGCTGCGGGCCGGCGAGCCCGCCGGGGTGGCCGCGTCGGACCCCCGGCTGGCCGAGCTGGACGACCTGGGGCACGGTGCGGAGTCACCCGCGATGAGCGCCATCCGCCGTCGCGAGATGATCATCGCGACGGATCTGACCGTCGAGGACCGGTGGGCGCCCTGGACCGACCGCGCCCGTCGGCTGGGCGTGTGCGGGGTGATCTCCGCCCCGGTGGACGTGGACGAGCGGGCGGTCGGCTCGATCAACCTGTACGCCGGCCGGCACAACACGCTGGGCACCCGGCACCAGCTCACCGCGATGCTGCTCGCCGAGCACGCGGGCCTGCTGCTGGCCGCCGTACGGGACCGGGCCAGGCGGGCCGAGCGGGACAGTGAACGTGACGGCGCGCTGCTCGGGGAGAACATCGTCGGCCAGGCCGTCGGGGTGATCATGACCCAGCGGGGCTGCCCGGCGCCGGAGGCCCTCGACGTGCTGCGCAGCGCGGCGTCGTCACTGGACATCCCGCTGCGGGAGGTGGCCGAACGGCTGGTCACCACCGTCTCCCGCCCCCGCGAGTCCTGACGGCCGCCCGGTCCGGTCGACCCGCTCATCGGGGTCGACGGTGACGGCATCGGCGGGTGGCGATGCCGCTACGTCGCCGACCCTGGTCCCGGTACGACGTCGGCCGACTGGTGTCGTTTCTCCCCGGACCCGCGAATCACGGCCCGATCGTTTCGTCGAAGCGACCCGCGGGTAGCACCCTGGACCGGTGAGCTGAGCCGATCCCGGGGAGGAAACGATGGAGAGCCGCCTGAGGGTGCAGGGGCATCCCATCCAACCGATGCTGGTGACGTTCCCGTTCGGGCTCTTCGTCAGTGCCACCGTGTTCGACCTCGCCGACGTCGCGGGCGGCCCGGCGTTCCTCGGCGAGGTCGGCTACTGGACGGCGATCGCCGCGCTGGTGGCCGCCGGGCTCGCCGCCGTCGCCGGCATGATCGACCTGTGGGACGTGCGGCCGGGGCCGCACCGTCGCACCATGGTCACCTTCAACATGGTCAACGCCGGCATGGCCGCGCTCTTCCTGCTGTCCTGCCTGGTGCGGGCGGATGCTCCGCAGCGCGGTACGAGCGGGGTGCTGCTGGTGACCGAGCTGGTCGCGCTGCTCGTCGGTGCGGTCGGCGTCGGGTTGGGCACCCGGCTGATGCGGCAGTTCGAGTCGGGCCGCCGTGAGCCCACCGGGTTCGACACCCTCGACGGTGTCCCCGCCGGCTCCACCGTGGAGATCCTGCGCCCCGCCCCCTGATCACGTCCCGCCCCTGACCACCGTCGCGGCGTCCGGCCGGGGTCGCGGGGTCCGCGCCGGCCACGGTAATCGGGTTGCCGACCGTGCGGAGCTGCCCCAGGGTGGGCGCATGGTCGAGCCGAGCTGTGCGGAGTTGATCGCCGAGGCCGCCGCCGCGCCCGTCGACGGCTGGGGCTTCGGCTGGCTGGACGGACGGGCCACCGAGGAGCGTCCACCGTGGGGCTACGCCCGGCAGGTGGCCGCGCGGATGGCGACGGTCACGACCGCGCTGGACATCGACACCGGTGGGGGAGAGGTGCTCGCCGAGCTGCCCCAACCGCCGCCGCTGCTGGTGGCCACCGAGGCATGGCCGCCCAACGTGGCGGTCGCCCGGCGTACGTTGCGGCGGGTCGGCGGCCGGGTGGTGCAGATCGCTCCCGCCTCCCGGCTGCCGTTCCGGGCGGCCGCCTTCGACCTGGTGACCAGCCGCCACCCGGTGGACACCGGGTGGGCGGAGATCGCCCGGGTGCTGCGCCCCGGCGGGCGCTTCCTGTCCCAGCAGATCGGCGCCGGCACCATGCGGGAGCTGAGCGAGGCGGTGCTGGGCCCGTTGCCGCCGCCTGCCACCCGGCACACCGCCCAGGCGGTGGCCGCCGCCCGGGCCGCCGGCCTGCACGTGGTACGGCTGGAACGGGCCACCCTGCGGGCGGTGTTCCACGACGTCGGCGCGGTGGTCTGGTTCCTGCGCAAGGTGGTCTGGACCGTGCCGGACTTCGACGTCGACCGGTACCGGCCGCAGCTCGAACGGCTGCACGCCACCATCCGTGCCGAGGGCGCCTTCGTGGCCCACTCCCGACGCTTCCTGATCGAGGCCGTCAAGCCGGCCGACGGGCCCGCCTGAAGGACCGATCATGATGCGCGACGGTGTGGCTTCCCGGCGCGGGGACGGCGCACCGTCGGCCCCGACGGTTGATCAGGTTTGCCGGGCGGTGAGCAGGGCGAGCATCTCCGGCAGGTCGAAGAAACGGGCCGTCTCCACCGCCGAGGGGGTCCCGTGGTCGGGGTCGGCCCCGGCGTCGAGCAGGGCGCGTACCGCCTCGGCGTTGCGCCGGAACACCGCCGCGGCGAGTGCGGTCTGCCCCCGGTCGTTGACCCGGGTGTGGTCGGCACCCCGGGTCAGCAGAGCCGTGACGGTCTCCGGACGGGCGTGGTAGGCGGCCAGGATGAGCAGCGTGTCGCCCTTGTCGTTGGTCAGGTTCACCGGCAGCCCGGCGTCGACGTGGCCACCGAGTTCCGTGGCCTCGCCCGCGCGGGCGAGGTCGAACATCCGGTGGGCGAAGGCCAGCGTCTCGGCGTCGAACTCCTCGGTCATCCGCTCAGCCTAGAGGCCCGTGCCCCGGTGGCCGCCGGTGACGGGAACCGGCTCGCCCGGCGCGTCCCAGCATTCGGTATTACCTACTAAACCTATAGGCTTTACAGTCTAGAGTGTCGGGGGACGCATCACACGGGAGAAGCCATGACCAGCATCCACGCCACCGACCTGCTCACCGTCGCCGCCCGGTACGCCGACCCGACCACCTGGGCGGTGCCGCTGCGGTTCGACCGCACCGAGCGCTGGTACGCCCGGCTCGCCTCGGCCGACGACCACGAGGTCTGGGCGTTGAGCTGGCTGCCCGGCCAGGGCACCGACCTGCACGACCACGGTGGTTCCTCGGGAGCCTTCCTGGTCGTCGCCGGCGAGCTGACCGAGCAGACGGTCTCCGGTGGGCGGTTGCGCCCGCACCGCCTCGCCGCCGGCTCCGGTCGCCGGTTCGGCCCCCGACACGTGCACGTGGTGACCAACCGCGGCGACCAGCCGGCGGTCAGCGTGCACGTCTACCTCCCCGCGCTGCGTCACATGACCCGCTACCACCTCGTCGACGGGCGGCTCCGGGTCGCCGAGATCGCCCACGCCGGCGTCTCCTGGTGACGCTGCCCGCCGTTTCCCCCACCCGTCGGCTCGCCCATGGAAGGACCGCGACGATGCCGCAACACGCCACCCTCACCGAGAGCTGTCCGGCCCCACCACCGGGTTCGCGCGGCATCGACGAGATCCTCGCCGAAGCCCGCACCCGACTGCGTCGGCTCGACCCCGAACAGGCGCACCTGGCCTGCCGGGGCGGGGCGATCATGGTCGACATCCGGCCGGCCGCCCAGCGGGCCGCCCACGGCACCGTGCCGGGCGCACTGGTGATCGAGCGCAACGTCCTGGAGTGGCGGCTCGATCCGCGCTGCCCGGCCCGGCTTCCCGAGGCGGTCGACTACGACCTGCCGGTGCTGGTGATCTGCCAGGAGGGCTACACCTCGTCGCTGGCCGCCGCCGCGTTGCAGGACATCGGCCTGCGCCGGGCCACCGACGTGGTGGGCGGCTTCGTTGCCTGGCGGATCGCCGGGCTGCCGGCCCTGGGCCCGACGTCGACGCACCGTACCCCGTCCTTCGCGCCGCCGGTGACCGCCGGCCGGACGCCGCACTGACCGTCGCGCCCCACCGGGCGTGGCGGACGCACCGCCACACAGGAGGCTCCCATGTCCCTCGTCGCCCTCACCGCGCGTCCGCACCCGCCGGGCCGTCCCGACCGGGTGATCGCGGGTCGGCCCCGCTCCACGCCCTCGCTGACCATCACCCTCGACCTGACCGCCGGGCCGCTGACGCCCCGGCTGGCCCGCCTGGTCGACCTGCTCGGCGAGTTGGCCGAGGCGGGGGAGGGGGTGGTCAGGCTGAGCGAGTCGACCGCGCCGCGCCTGCTGTCGTCGCTGCCGGCCCCCCGGCCGAGGCCGGTGGTCGGGGAGCCCGCGTCGACCGACGACCACCCGGAGACCCTACGGATCTTCGCCGGCACCCGGGTGGTGCGTCAGGGCGACCGGGAGATCCCGCTCACCCGCATCGAGTTCGACCTGCTGCTGTTCCTGGCCGAGCATCCGCACCAGGTCTTCACCCGGCTGCAACTGCTCGCCAACGTCTGGGGGTACGAACACGCCGTCGCCCGTACCGTGGACGTGCACATCCGGCGGCTGCGCGCCAAGCTCGGCGCGGACACCCCCCTGGTGACCACCGTGTACGGGGTGGGCTACCGACTCGCCGACGAGGCGAGGGTGCGGGTCGACCGGTTCCGCTGACCCGGTCGACCAATCCCGGACGCACCCGGCTCCCCCCGAGCCGGGTGCGTCGCCGCGTGCCGGCCGTGATCCAACCGGCGGGCACCCCCGTACCCGGGCACGTCGACGCTTCTGCTGTAATCATCTGGCTCGTACGCAGAGCGAGGGACCGGCTGCGAACTGTTCGTCAATTGTCACATTCATGCAACGCGGTCGCCCCTTGACCCCCGTCCAGGGGCCGGGAAGCATCGATGCAGCGGCGTCCCGGGCCGTGGGGAGATACCCGGACCAGCCCAAGGAGGACCATGTCGGTCAGCCCCGCATCGTCGCGCGCCGGATGGCATACGTCCCAGCCGTCGGTCCCCGGCCGGCCTCCCGGTGGTCAGCGCCGCCCGGCCAACGCCGTCACCCCCGTGCTCACCGTGACCCTCTCCATCCCGCTGGTCAACGAGGAGTCGCTCACCCCGCCGGCCCGCCGGTTGCTCGAGGCGGCCCGGGAGATGCTGGAACGCGGCGAGTGCACCATCGCCACCACCGGCGTTCCCACCGAACGGCGACCCGAGCAGGCCCCGGCCGGCCGGGCAGCGGGGCGTTCCCTCGCCGCCACCATCCCTATGCTGCACATCCTGGCCTCCTCCCGCTCCGTGCTGCGCGACGGCGAGCCGCTGCCGCTGACCCGGCTGGAGTTCGACCTGCTGCTGCACCTGGTGGCCCACCCCCGCCGGGTGTTCACCCGGCTGCAACTTCTCAACGCCGTCTGGGGCTACGAGCACGCCGGGGTGCGCACGGTGGACGTGCATGTGCGTCGGCTGCGCGGCAAGGTCGGCGTCGACGTCCCACTGGTCACCACGGTCTACGGGGTGGGCTACCGGCTCGCCGACGACGCCCGGGTCACCGTCGACCGCACCGGCTGAACGGTCCCGGCCGGACCGCTGCCACCGCCCGGCGGCACCGTCGCGCGCAGCCCCACCGGACCGCACCCACGGTGCCGTGCCGCCGGCCGAATCCGGCGAACGATCTGAATCACCCGATCCGCGGCGTCGCTGTCGGCAAAAATTTCGTCGCCTCCAGTCCCGTCGACCGGACCGGCGGGTCGGTGCCGCCGGGCCCCGCTGTCGGGTCGACGGCGGGGCCCGGCGTGGTGACCCGACCGGCGTGTCCGGGGCGGGGACGGACACCACTGCCCGGTGCGTGGGCCGCCGGGCCGGTCGCCGGCCCACGGGGCACGATGGTCGGATGCGTGTCCGTCCGATCTCACCCGACCGGCTCGTCACCGAGCTGACCGAACGGCTCCTCACGGTCGCGTCCGGGCCGACCGCCGACGGGTCCACGCCGCCGGCCCACCTCCGGGTCGCGGTGGACGGTCCCCCCGCCGCCGCCCCGGACCGGCTCGCCGACGCGCTGATCGACCCGCTGCGTGCCGGGGGACGCCCGGCGCTGCACCTGCACGTCGGGGACTTCCTGCGGCCCGCCTCCGTCCGCTTCGAGTTCGGCCGGACCAACCCGGACGCCTACTACGAGGGCTGGATCGACGAGGCCGGCCTGCGCCGGGAGGTGCTCGACCCGGCCGGCCCCGGCGGCACCGGGCGGGTGCTGCCCTCTCTCTGGGACGCCCGGACCGACCGGGCCAGCCGGGCAGCCTACCAGGAGCTGTCGCCCGGCACGGTGCTGCTGGTCAGCGGGGCGTTGCTGCTCGGCGGGGGACTGCCGTTCGACGTCGCCGTGCACCTGGTGCTCTCGCCGGCCGCGTTGGCCCGGCGTACCGACCCGGCGCAGCGGTGGACCCTGCCCGCCTTCGCCCGGTACGCCGACGAGGTCGCCCCGCAGTCCTTCGCCGATGTGGTCCTGCGCGTCGACGACCCCCGGCACCCGGCCCTGGTGCAGCGGGCCGACGGGGCCGGCTGAGGCCCTGCCGTGCCGGTGGACGCAAGCGGGTCGCACCGGGCGGCGCGACGGCCCGCTGCGCCCGTCGTGACGACGGCGAAACCGGTGGTTTGGCGGGACCGGGCGGTGGGTACTCGCCGGACTCACACGGTACGGATGATCTCACCGTGCCCACCGAGCCCGGAACGTGCCCTGGGGCCGCCCCGGTCTAAGGAAAGGCAGGCAGCGATGCTCGTCCACGACACCGTCGGTACCGCCCGCACCACGGCGGAGGCCGACCAGATCCGGGCCTCCCTGCGGGCCCGCTACGACGAGCTGTCCGCGGAGTACGAGCAGGCGGTCGCGCAGAGCCAGGTGCTGCGGCTGGTGGAGGTCGGTGACACCGCCGGCGACGACCAGGCCGACAGTGGCACCAAGACCGCCGAGCGGGACACCGCCCAGTCCCTGCTGCGCACCATCCTCGACCGGCGGGCCCAGTTCGAGCATGCCCTGACCCGGCTGGACGAGGGCACCTACGGCTTCTGCGAGGGCTGCACCGCGCCCATCCCGGTGGAGCGGCTGGAGATCTTCCCGTCCGCCACCTCCTGCGTCGGCTGCAAGCAGACCCGGGAGCGGCGGGCCGCCTGACCGGGCCACCACGTCCGACCCGCACCGCTGATCAACTCCAGGGAGTCGATGTGGCGGCCTCCCCACCAGGGGATGCCGCCACATCGGCCCCGTTGTGCCGGTCACCCGGCGGCCGCACCTCACCCTGGTCGGGTGAGGGCGGGTCACCCCGCCGACGGGCAGCCTCGATGGTGCCGGCCGCGCCCGCGGCCGGAGCACGTCCCGGTCGGGCCGACGGCCCGGCGGGGCAGCGGTCGGGAAGACCGGACACGGGTACGGAGGTGACCGAGATGACGGCACGGGTGGTGGCGGATCCCCGACGTGGTGCGGTGCTGCACGTCGTCGGCACGGGTGGCGACACCCGTCGACCGGAGCGGCCCGGACGGTTCGGCAGCCCGGCCCGGCAGGGGCGGGGCCCGTCGGGGCCACCCCGACGCGCCGACGACCGCCGGTGGGGCGGCGAACCGAAGGACGGGGGGTGACCCCGATGGCCGAGCAGCTGATGTCGGCGATCGAGTCCTCGGTGGACAAGACCAACCTGATCCTCAAGGACATCGAGGACGCGTACGGATGGCCCCGGACGCGACGCAACCAGTCGTACGCGGCGCTGCGTACGGTGCTGCACCTGCTGCGCGACCGGATGACCGTCCAGGAGTGCGCGGAGTTCTCCGCCCAGCTCCCGATGCTGGTCCGCGGCATCTACTTCGACGGGTGGCGGCCGGAGGACGTGCCGGTCAAACTCAACCGGGACGACTTCCTCTACGAGGTCCGGCAGGGCTTCCCCTACGACGTCGAGGGCGGGCCCGAGCGGGTGGCCCGGGTGGTGCTGGACGCCCTGCGCCGGCACGTCACCCAGGGCGAGTGGCAGGACGTGAAGGCCGGCATGCCCCGTGACCTGCAACGGTTGATTCCCTGACCCGACCGGCCCGGGGTCGGCGAGCCCGTGCGGCCCGGGGCCGGCGATCGGTCCCGCGCGTCGGACGGGCCGTCTACGGTGTGGTTAGAGAAGATCGTGTGGGGGGTACCACCCGCGTACGACAGACCCCGCCCTGCGGCGGGGCGGCACACCCGAGGGAGCACCCATGGCACTGAACGACGACGACATGCAGACCAGCAGCGGCGGCGGCCTGGAGGGTCCGGCCGACGGTGGCGCGACCCCGGGTCAGCACGACGGTGGTGCGGACGGCAGCGCGGAGGGTCCGGCCGACGGTGGCGCGACGCCCGGTCAGCACGACGGTGGCGCCGACGGCGGCGCGGAGGGTCCGGCCGACGGCGGGGCGACCCCGGGTCAGCACGACGGTGGTGCGGACGGCGGCGCGGAGGGTCCGGCCGACGGTGGCGCGACGCCCGGTCAGCACGACGGTGGCGCCGACGGCAGCGCCCGCTGACCGACACCCATGACGACCATCGACCCGCCGGGCGGCCACGGCCGCCCGGCGGTCCCGTCGGCCGCGACGCGGGCGCTGGAGCGCTGCGTCAGCGTCGAACCGGCCAAGTTCGCCGCCGCCCACTGGGGCCGCTCGCCACTGTTGTCGCGGGCCGCCGAGCTGCCCAACCCTGACGGGTTCACCGACCTGCTCAGCCCGGCCGACGCCGACGAGCTGCTCAGCCGGCGCGGGCTGCGTACCCCGTTCCTGCGGGTGGCCCGCGACGGCCAGTTGGTGCCGGCGGCCCGGTTCACCGGCGGCGGCGGCGCGGGCGCGGAGATCGGCGACCAGGTCCTCGACGAACGGATCCTGGAGCTGTACGCCGGGGGCGCGACGCTGGTGCTGCAGGGGCTGCACCGGCTCTGGCCCGCCCTGATCGACTTCGCCCGTGACCTGGGTACCGCCCTGACCCAGCCGTTACAGGTCAACGCCTACCTCACCCCGCCGGGCAACCAGGGTTTCGCCACCCACTACGACACCCACGACGTGTTCGTGCTCCAGGTCGACGGCCGCAAGCACTGGCGGATCCACCCGCCGGTGCTGATCGACCCGCTGGAGAAGCAGCCCTGGGGCGGTCGGGCCGACGAGGTGTCCGCCACCGCCGACGGGCCGGCGGCGCTGGACGTAATCCTCGAACCGGGCGACGCGCTCTACCTGCCGCGCGGCTGGCTGCACAGCGCCCAGGCCCAGGAGACCAGCTCGCTGCACCTGACCGTCGGCATCCGCGCGTTGACCCGGTACGCCCTGGTCGAGGAGCTGCTGGCACTGGCCGCCGAGGATCCCCGGCTGCGGGCCGGGCTGCCGTTCGGCACCGACGTGGCCGACCCGGACGCCATCGAACCCGAGTTGACCGAGACGGTGGAGGCGCTGCGCGACTGGCTGCTGCGGGCCGACCCGGCCGCCGTGGCCGCCCGGCTGCGGAGCCGGGCCTGGCCGGCCGCCCGGCCGGCCCCGATCCGGCCGCTGGCGCAGGCCGCCGCGCTCACCGCGCTCACCGCCGACAGCCGGATCGCTCCCCGCCCGGGCCTGCGCTGGCAGCTCAGCCCGGCCGCCGACGGCCGGGTGGCGCTGCGGTTGGTCGACCGCACCGTCACCCTGCCCGACCAGTGCGCACCGGCCCTGCACGCCCTGCTCGGCTCCACCGGACTGCGGGTGGGCGACCTGCCCGGCCTGGACGACGACGCCGACCGGCTGGTGCTGGCCCGCCGGCTGCTGCGCGAGGCGGTCGCCGTCCCGGCGTGAAGCACCGTCGCCGTCCCGGCGTGAAGCCCCGGTCCCCGTGCCGGCGTGAGTCACGGTCGCCGGCCCGGCGTGAGCCACCGACCGCCCCGGGCGACGCCCGGGGCGGTCAGCGGGCCGACACCAGCAGCAGCACCGTGGTCAGCACCCCGGCGGCCAGCACGATCGCCAGCGGGCGGGGGCCGAGCAGGGCGTGCCGGCGGTCCGCCAACCGTTTCGCCGGAGCCAGCCCGGCCACCGGGCCGAGCAACGTCACCACCAGCGCCAGCACCGGCATACCCACCGCCAGGTCACCGCCGTAACGCTCGCCCACCGCGCGGGCGGCGGCCCCCAGGGCGTACGCGACGACCGCGCCGGCCACCCCGCACAGCGCCAGCAGCGGGTTCACCGACCCCGGCAGCTCACCGCGTTGGCCGGTGCGGTCCAGCAGTTCGCGGACCCCGCGCAGCAGCGGCACCGGGTCACCGGTGACGTCCCGGGCCGGCCCCGGCGGGTCGCCGATCCGCCGGGTGCCCAGCCGGGACCGTAGCTCGGCCCAGAGGTGCCCCACCTCGGCGTCGACCCGCTCCAGCATCGACCGGGCGTCGACGACCTCCTGCTCGGCGTCGCGGAGCTGGGTGGTGGCCTGGGCGACGGCCCGCTCGGCGGCGGCGCACTGCTGGTCGTGCCAGGCCTGCGCCTCGGCCCGCTGGGCGGCCACCCGGCCGGTCAGCTCGGCGAGCCGGCGCACGTGGGCTGCGTAGGTGTCACTGGGGACCGGTTCGTTCATCGGGACGGACCATAAGGGATGATCACCTGTCCGGTGCGGTGCACCGCCCGGTCGAAGAAGAGCCCCCGCCACGGACGCGGGTACCAGTCCGGCCCGCCGGAACCCGGGTAGAGCGCCGAGCCCAGCTCGCCGCCCTGCACGTCGAGGGCCACCCAGGCGCCGATCTGGTCGGTACGGGCGGCCGGCCCGCCCAGGTCCGCCCGCATCCGGGCCACCCCGCGCCACCAGGCCAACACGTGGGTACGCCGTTCCGGCCCGTCATGCAGGATGCGGCGCAGCCGGTCCAGGCCGGTCGACCCGGGTGAGCCGGTGGCCAGCGCACCGGCCGCCGCGTCGACGGCGAACAGCAGCAGGTAGTGCGGGGTGCCCGGGGTGCCGGGGCGGGTCAGCGCGGTGGCCGTCTCGGCCATCAGCTCGGCGACGGTCTCCTCGTCGTACCAGGCGGCGTCGTCGGCGAGGTCCTCGTAGAGGGCGCGGGCCGCCGGGTCGGCGTCCGGGTCGAGGCAGGCGATGGAGAACCGGGCGGTGCCGGGGCGGTGCTGACGGGCCAGCGAGCGGGCGGCGGCGTCGAGCACCGCGCACGCCTCGTCGACCCGGGTGCCGAGGACCGCGAGGTTACGGCCGGGCGCCCGGGGCAGCCGCAGCGCCGCCGACCGGGACTGCACGTCGATGATCTCCCCGAGCACCGCGACCGGGCCGCGCGGCGTGGCGTCGCCCGGCGGCGGGGTGAGGGCCCGGAAGTCGGGGGCCTCGGTGAGGCGGGGGATGGCGTCACCGTCGAAGAGCCGTGCCGGGGCGGCGTCGGCGGGCCGCATCCGCCACAGCCGGTGCTGCAACTCGCTCCACGTCTCCCAGTCGCTGGCCGACGGAATGCGGGCCACCTCGTTGCCCTCGGTCAGGCCCGACTCGGCGTTGACCACCGCGTGGTAGCGGGGCAGCGCCTGTGCGGCGTCGTTGCGTTCGGCCAGGATGCGCAGCGCCTTGGGCAGCGCGATCCGCAGGGTGAACTGGGCGACCAGCGCGGGCCGGCCCCACAGCGCCTCGATGCCCCGCACGTCCTGCGAGGCGAGCACCAGGTGGATGCCCTGCGAGCGGCCCCGCCGGGCGAGGTCCTCCAGCAGGTCGGCGGCCTCCCGGGCCACCACGTCCCGGCCGGCGAGCAGCGCCTGGAACTCGTCGACCACCGCGACGATCCGGGGCCAGTGCCCGGCCGGGTCCACCGCCCGCAGCTCGGACAGCTTGGTGACCTCGTGTTTCTTGGCCGCGTCGGCCCGGCGGCGCAGCTCCTCGGCGAGGAACCGCAGCAGCGCCAGGCCGAACTCCCGGTCGGTGTTGACGTTGATGCCGACCAGCCGCATGTGTGGCAGCCAGCTCGGGTCGCGCCGGCCCTGGGCGAACCGGGCGAAGGACACCCCCTCCTTGAAGTCGAGCAGATAGAACTCCAGCTCGGCGGGGGAGTAGCGGGCGGCCAGCGCGCCGATCCAGGCGAAGATGAGGTTGGTCTTGCCGGTGCCCGACGGCCCGCCGATCAGTGCGTGCGGGGGATAGTCGCCGAGGGTCAGCAGCACCGGACGGCCGTGTGGTCCCTCCCCGATCGGGGCGGTCAGCCCGTGCGCCGAGTCCTCCTTCCACATCTGCTCCGGCGGCGGCAACAGGTCGGTGAAGGGGGTCGGCGGCGGGCCGGCGTTGACCCGGGCGGCGATCTCGCGGCAGGTCTCGGTGACCAGGGTGGCCGGCGGGGGCGGGTCGAGGCGTACCGGAGGGCCGGGCGGGGTGCCGATCCGGGTTCCGTCCGCGCCGGTACGGATCCGGGTCAGGCCGGGGTCGTCGGGCAGTTCGATGCCGCGTACCACCAGGTGCACCCCGCAGGCTGCGCCGGTGCGGACCACCCGGTCGAGCTGGCCGCGCTCGTGGCGGGACAGCTCGTCGCCGCCGAGCAGCACCGCGACCCGCCACGGCTCGGGCCGCCGTCCGGTGGCTGCGGCCAGGGCCCGCAGTGAGCCGTACTCGCCGGCCAGCACCGTCTCGTTGATCCGGCGGATCTGCTCGACCAGGTCGTCGAGGAGCCGGGCCAACCCGCCCGGCCCGACGAAGGTCAGCAGCCCGGCGGTGCCCAGCGGGGCGAAGCCGGCGAGCCCGCCGCCGAGGTGTTCGGGGTCGTACCCGTAGAGCCGGACCGTGCCCGGGTCGGTCCGGCCGACACCGCGCAGCAGCAGCGCCGACACCACCGCCTCGGCACCCTCCCGGTCGTCGCCGTGCAGCTGCACGTGACCGGCGTCGAGCAGCGGCACCAGCGCCGGGACGGGTTCGGCGTCGGCGACCCGCAGGGTGCCGACCCGCAGCGGGCCGGGACTCTCACCGCGACCGGCCGGGGTGACCTGCCAGTGGGACCAGGGGGCGCTGGCCGCGCCGGGGGCCTCCCGGCGGGCCGCCTCGACGGCCCGGTGGGCGAGTTCGGCGAGCCGAGCGGCGTGCCGCCTGTCGATCTCGGCCAGCCGCCTGTCGCGTTCGACGCCGACCCGCTCCGGGACACCGGCGGCGGCCCGCCGGACCCGGGCGAGCCGGTCCCGGGCGGCGGCCAGCTCCGACTCGGCCGTGGCGACCCGGGTACGGGTGACGCCGAGCGCCTCGGAGAGCATTCCGCGTACCCGCGTCGCCAGTTGGGCCCGCAGATCAGCCACGGGGCCCACCGTCCGCCCACGGGCTCCTCGGGCGGGGCGGGGCCGACCCGGCGGGCGGCGGCGGTGGCGTCGGCTCGGGCCGGCGGTGCGGGGTCGGCTCGGGCCGGCGCTCGGTGTGCCGGTCGGCGGGCGGTCGGGGCGGCGACCGGTCGGGTTCCGGTGCCCGCTGCGGCACCTGCTCCCGCTGCGGGTCGCGGTCCTCGCGGGGCAGGTCACGGCCGAGTCGGGCCAGCAGCACGCCGGTCAGCACCCCGGCGGTGACGGCCGGGTCGGCGGCGTGCGGCTGCTCCTGCTCGCCCTCGCCCCGGCGTGGCGGGGGCATCCGGCAGACCCGGGTGAGCAGGGTGTGCAGCACCGGCGGCGGCAGACCGGGCAGCAGGTCGCGGACCCGGCCGTCCAGTTCCCGGCGCAGCCGGGGCAGGTCGTCGGCGCGGGGCGGATGCCCGAGCAGTTCCCCGGCGAGGTCGCGTAGCAGCGGCGGGGCGATCGCGGCGAGCCCGAGGCCGACGTCGGCGTGCGCGGCGCGCAGCTCCCGGTGCAGCCGGTCCCGGTCGCCGGAGCGGATGCCGGCGACGACCCGGTGCAGCAGTTCCCGGGAGTCGGCGACCCGCTCGTCCGGCTGCTCGGGTTGGCCCTCCCGGCCGCCGGTCAGCTCGGCGACCCGGACCGCCCACCAGCGCTTGACGGTGGGGTCCTCGTCGGCGGCCGGTGCCGGGGCGGCAGGTGGCGCGGTGGTGTCGCCCCGGGGCCCGTCGTGGCGTGGCGCGGGACCGTCGGCGCGCGCCGGGGGCGGGCCGTCGGGGGCCAGCCCGATGGCGGCGAGGTAGCCGGAGAGCTGTTCCTGGGCGACCCGCAGGGCGTGCCCGGCCGACTCGGCGTGTTCGGTGGCGGCGGCGAGTTCCGGCACCCCCATCGGGTTGGCCGACTCCTGGCGTACCCAGCGCAACCGCTCGGTGGCCTGGCCGAACTTCTCCAGGGCCAGGGCGAGCTGGGCCAGGGGAAACTCCTCGGCGGCGGCCCGTACCTGGGCTCCGACGTCCTCGACGATCGACACGACGCCCCGCTACAGCGACGACACGTAGAGCTGCGCCTGTTCCACCGCGACGAGCGTCGCGGCGAGACATTCCTCCAGCTCCTGGCCGGCCTGGGTGAGAGAGGCCTGGGCGGCCTCGACGGTCTCGTGCCCGCTGCCCTCCAGCGCCCCGGCGAGGGTCTGCTGCGCCTCGGCGAGCTTCTCCCCGGCGGCCTGGACGGCGCTCTGCCCGTCACCGATCTGTTGGAGGGCGATGTCGATCGCGGCCTTCAGCTCGGCGACGCTCGCCACGGGTGACCTCCTGGGGGCGGGGAGATCTCCATTACAACGTATACCCGACGGGGAGAGAACATCCGCCCTGGCGGTGTTGCCGCCGCGCTGTCCCGTTACCGCCCTGACGTGCGGGAAGCCGCCGACCCGGTCACGGTAGCGGGACATCTGATCCCGTCGACGGGACCGCCGGGGCGGGGTTGCGCGCCACCCACCCGCGCCGTGGACGGGGGTCAGGAGGGCAACCAGCGTGGGCCGTACACCTCGGCGCCCAGCTCGCCCACCCGGCCGCGCAGCTCCCGGTCGGCGGTGACCACCAGCCGCCGCCGGTCCGCCGACTCGCGGACCAGGTCGACGATGGTGTCGTCGCCCGAACCGGGGGCCGCGACGGTGCGTACCCCGGCCACGCCCGGCACGTCGCGGGCCGCGCCCTCCACCACCAGCACCACCTCGACGGGCGCCGGCAGCTCCGGGGGTACGCCGGTGTCGGCCACCGGGACCAGCCGGTCGCGCAGCCGGGCCGCCGCACCGGCCCGGTCGTGCCACCAGCCGTCCGGCCGGGAGCCGACCACGTTCGCACCGTCGACGATCAGCAGCGGATGGGTGTCCATGCCTCCACCCTGCCACCTGTCGGCGTTTGTCGGGGCGACCGTCGGGTAGCCACCGGCGATCGTGTCGCGCCTGCGTGTCGCCCTCGGCGGCCCGGCCGCGCCCGAGGAGCGGAGGACAGACATGATGGGACCCGGTGACTTCGGCTCCGACCCGTGGGACGAGTTCCTGGCCCGGTACTTCGGTCGGGGTGAGGGCGGACGCCGGCCGGCCCATCGGGTCGACATCACCCGGCTGATGACCGCCGACGCCCGGGAGATGCTGGCCGACGCCGCCCGGCGGGCCGCCCAGAAACACAGCACCGACCTGGACACCGACCACCTGCTCTGGGCGGCGTTGCAGCGCGAGCCGCTGCGCGACCTGGTACGCCGTGCCGGCGCCGACCCGGACACCCTGGTCAACGCGCTCGGTGGCCGCGCCGACGGCGCCCCGCGCGGCGAGGTGCCACCGAACCTCTCCCTCACCCCGGCGGCGAAACGGGCGTTGCTCGACGCCCACCAGCTCTCCCGGGCGATGGGGGCGAACTACATCGGCCCCGAGCACATCCTGATGGCGTTGCCGCTCAACCCCGAGTCGCCCGCCGGTCGGATGCTCGCCGCCGGCCGGATCCAGCCCGAGTCGTTGCAGGCGGCGGGCGCCGAACGCGGGGCGACGGCCGGCCCGAAACCGGACCGGGGCACGCCCACCCTCGACCAGTACGGCCAGGACCTCACCGACCTGGCCCGCAACGACCAGATCGACCCGGTGATCGGTCGCGCCGACGAGATCGAACAGGCGGTCGAGATCCTGTCCCGGCGGACCAAGAACAACCCGGTGCTCATCGGCGAGGCCGGCGTCGGCAAGACCGCCATCGTGGAGGGCCTGGCCGAGCGGATCTGCGACGGTGACGTGCCGCAGACGCTGCTCGGCAAGCGGGTCGTCCAACTCGACCTGGCCGGCCTGGTCGCCGGTACCCGCTACCGGGGCGACTTCGAGGAGCGGCTCAAGAAGGTGATCGACGAGATCCGGGCCCACCGGGACGAGCTGATCATCTTCCTGGACGAGATCCACACCCTGGTCGGCGCGGGCGGCGCCGGCAGCGAGGGCGGCATGGACGCGTCCAACATGCTCAAGCCGGCGCTGGCGCGCGGTGAGCTGCGGGTGATCGGGGCGACCACGCTGGACGAGTACCGGCGCAGCATCGAGAAGGACGCCGCCCTGGCCCGCCGGTTCCAGCCGGTGCTGGTGCCCGAGCCCGACGTCGAGGACACCGTGGCCATCCTGCGCGGCCTGCGGGACCGCTACGAGGCCCACCACCAGGTCCGGTTCACCGACGAGGCGCTGGTCGCCGCGGCCGAACTGTCCGACCGGTACGTCACCGACCGGTTCCTGCCGGACAAGGCGATCGACCTCATCGACCAGGCCGGCGCGCGGGTCCGGCTGCGTACCCGCACCCCCGCCTCCGACGTGCGGGAACTGGAACAGCAACTGGAGGACGTCCGTCGGGACAAGGAACAGGCGGTCGCCGACGAGCAGTACGAGAAGGCGTCCGCGCTGCGCGACCGGCTCGCCGAGCTGGAGGCGCAGATCGGCCGGGCCCGGGGCGACGGCGGCGACACCCAGGTGCCCTCGGTCGGCACCACGGAGATCGCCGAGGTGGTCTCCCGGTCCACCGGCATCCCGATCAGTCAGCTCACCGAGGAGGAACGGGACCGGCTGCTGCGCCTGGAGGGCCACCTGCACCAGAAGGTGATCGGCCAGGACGACGCGGTCAACGCCATCGCCGAGGCGGTCCGCCGCTCCCGCACCGGGCTGGCCGACCCGAACCGGCCGATGGGCAGCTTCCTGTTCCTCGGCCCGACCGGCGTCGGCAAGACCGAACTGGCCCGCGCCCTGGCCGAGGCGCTGTTCGGCGAGGCCGACCGGATGGTCCGGGTGGACATGAGCGAGTTCCAGGAACGGCACACGGTGGCCCGGCTGGTCGGCGCGCCACCCGGCTACGTCGGCTACGAGGAGGCCGGCCAGCTCACCGAGGCGGTCCGCCGCCGCCCGTACGCGGTGGTGCTGCTCGACGAGATCGAGAAGGCCCACCCGGACGTGTTCAACATCCTGCTGCAGGTCCTCGACGACGGCCGGCTCACCGACAGCCAGGGCCGCACGGTCAACTTCAAGAACACCGTGCTGATCATGACGAGCAACCTGGGCTCGGAGCTGATCACCGGGGCCCAGCGGACGGTCGGGTTCGGCGTCGGCGCGCAGGGCGACCAGCAGGAGGCCGACGAGCTGCGGGAGCGGCTGATGCGCCGGCTCCAGGAGAACTTCCGCCCGGAGTTCCTCAACCGGATCGACGAGACGATCATCTTCCAGCGGCTGGAGGCCGAGCAGCTGCGCCAGATCACCGGGCTGCTGCTGGAGGAGACCCGCCGCCGGCTGCACGCCCAGGACATCCAGGTCGACGTCACCCGGGCCGGCACCGACTGGCTGGCCGAGCACGGCTACCAGCCGGAGTTCGGGGCCCGGCCGCTGCGCCGGGTGATCCAGCGGGAGGTGGACAACCGGCTGTCCCGGATGCTGCTGGAGAACCAGCTCTCCCCGGGGCAGAAGGTCACCGTCGACGCGCGGGACGGACAGCTCACCTTCGACGTGTCCGCAGGCGACCGCGACTACGCGCCCGCCACCACCTCGCATCCCCGATGACCGGAGGGCGGAGATGACCGAACCCGAGGAGACCGAGGAGTACGCCGAGCGGACCGCACCCATCCTCGCGCCCCCGACGGCGAACCCGGCCCGGGTGCAGGTGCCGCCGGAGGGCCCGGGGCAGTGGACCGACGACGGTGACCCGGCACCACCCGGGCCACCGGAAGAGGAGGCGTGATGGCACGCGAACAGCGACTCGACCCCGAGGTCGAGCTGATCTGGGAGGACTTCCACGCCGAGGTGAACGTCCCCTCCGAACAGCTGCGGCAGTGGCTGCTGACCCGGGGGTCGGGCGAGGAGGCGTTCGGCCCGGGCCCGGACCTCGACCTGCCCGAGCCCGGCCGGCAGATCCTGGCGGTGCTGCGTAAGCGCAAGGTCGACCTCACCCCGGCCGACGTCGCGGTGATGCGGGCGGCGATCGACCGGATCCGGTCGCTGGTGGACGAGAAGCCCGGCGACGGCAACGCCGACGACGAGTGGCGGCACGCCCTGCTCGACCTGGGCCACGACGTCCTCGTCGAACGCTGACCCGCCGACCGGACCGGACCGGCACCGGACCCGCCGGCACCGGACCCGGGCCGACACCGCGCCGGGCACCCGGGACGCCGTCCCGGGTGCCCGGCGCGTCGGTGCGGCTACTCGGACTCCAGGCTGGGCAGCCGCAGCCCGGCGGCGTCGGCGGCGTCCTGCCGCTCGGTGCGGGTCTGCTCCTCCCGGGTGAGCAGCGTCGCGTACTCGGTGATGTCGGCCGGGTCGGGAACCTCGGGCAGCCGGCGCAGGAACGTCTCGACGTCACGGGCGGCGGCGGTGTGCGCGCTGGCCGCCCGACGCAGCAGCTCCCGCTGGTCGGCGGCCGGATAGAGATCGGTCATGCAGGGCTGATACCCGCCGTCACGCCGTTCGCACCCGTGGGGCCGGGCGGGCCGTGCCGGTGTCCCGGGCCCCGAACTCGGGATGCCGCAGCAACCAGGCCAGGTAGTCCGGGTGCGCGGCCAGCGAGTCGGAGTACGCGGCGACCGCGTCGTCCAGCACCGCCTCGGCGACCCGGGCCGCCGGGGATTCCGGGTGCCAGCCCAGCAGCAGCCGCCAGCGCAACGGGGTGCCGGCCAGCCGCCGGGTCACCAGGCCGGCGACGGGGCGGAAGGTGGCCTGGCACAACGCCACCGCCTCGCCGGCGTCGACCAGGTCCATGCAGCCGCGCACGTCGGTCTCGTACACCTTGCGGGGGGTGAACCCGGCGCGGGCGCAGGCGGCGGCGAAGCAGTCGCCGAAGCAGCCGTCACCCGGCGCGGCCACCCACTGCTCGTGGCGCAGGTCGGCCAGGCCGACCTCGTCGCGGTCGGCCAACGGGTGGGCGGACGGCAGCAGCACCAGCACCGGATCGACCGCCACCTCCCGCCAGGCCAGCCCGAACTCCGCCGGCGGGGTGGCGTCGCCGCAGACGCCGGTCAGCGCGAAGTCCAGCCGGCCACCGGCGACCAGCGCGGCCAGCTCGTCGGCCGACCACGACGCGTACGTGGTGATCTGCGCGTGCGGCTGCTCGGCGGCGAGCCGGTGCACCAGCCGGCCCAGGATCGGGCTGTTCACCCCGCCGAACCGGTACCGGCCGAGGGCGTCGTCGGCCCCCGCCAGCCGGGCCGCCTCGTCCTGCAGGCCCTTCATCGCCGGCAGCAGCACCCGGGCCCGGGACAGCACCAACTCACCCAGCGCGGTCGGCCGGGCACCCCGCCTGTCGCGTTCGAACAGCGGACCGCCCAGCGCCCGCTCGATGCGCTGAAGCTGGGCGGTCAGGGCCGGCTGGGCCAGGCCGAGGGTGGACGCGGCCTTCGTCACGCTGCCCGTCTCGGCGATAGCGCAGACCACCCGGAGGTGACGCAGCTCCAGATTCATATGGTGACGGTATGGCCACACGTCGATAGACGGAAGGCCCCGGACCGAACCGGGCCGGTGAACCTGACGGATCGGGGTCGGTCGATCACTGTCGCGGACGGCGGTTCAGGTCGGCCAACTGGGTGCGCCGGCCGGTCACCGCGTCGCGCAGCTTGTCCACCACGCCGACGGCCGGTTCGACGATCCGGTTCCACGGCGGGGTGGCCGGGGTGCCCGGATGCGGCCGGGTCGGCGCCGCCTCCTCGGCGATCTCCCACCGGTTGCCCAGCCGGATCAGCTCCGCGTCGGAGGCCACCTCGCGTAGCGGGGTGACCAGCTCGGCCACCGCGGTGACATGCCGACGCACCTGGGCGGCGACGTCGGCGAGCGTCGGGTCGTCCGGTCCGGCGAGGGCCTTCAGTGCGGTCAGCAGCGTCGCGTCCGCCGCGATCTCCCGCTCCACCCGGGCGGTGGCGTCGGGCAGGGCCGCGCGGACCGTGGGCAGCAGGTACTGCTCCTCGGCCGACAGGTGCCGCGACACCATGGCGGTGAGCACCTGGAGCACCTCGCGCCGCCGGGCGGGCGCCACCGTGGCGTCGGTGACCTCGTCGACCAGGGCGAGCAACTGCCGGTGTTCGGTGTCGGCGAGGTCGGCCATGCTGCGCCCACCCGGACGGTAGGCGTCGTCGGCGGAGGGCGGCAGCGGCGGCAGGGGAACGGCGGACATGACGTCCTCCTCGGCGGGGGCCGGCGCGGGGCGCCGGCCGGTGCGACGGGCGGAACGGGGACGCCAGCGCCGGTACCCGTACCCGGTGATCGGCAAACCGGGACGGCGTCCACCGCCGGTGTTTCCGCCGCCCACGGCCCGCTCGGCCGGCACCCCGCCGCCGGGCGGCCCCGGGTGGCCGCCGCCGCGGCGGCCGGGCCGTTCGCGGCCGGGCCGGCGACTGGTAGAAAGAGGCGATGACGAGCGATGCCGCCTCCGCCGCGCCCGACCCCACCGCCGAGGTCGTCGACCTCTGCCGTGACCTGCTGCGCATCGACACCACCAACACCGGCGACAACGACACCAGCGCGGGCGAGCGCCGGGCCGCCGAGTACGTCGCGGAGAAGCTCGCCGAGGTCGGCGTGGCCGCCGAGATCCACGAGTCCGCGCCGGGCCGGGCCAACCTGATCGCCCGCATCCCCGGTACCGACCCCGGCCGCGACGCCCTGCTCGTGCACGGCCACCTGGACGTGGTGCCCGCCGACGCCGCCGAGTGGTCGGTGCACCCGTTCTCCGGTGAGGTCCGCGACGGCTACCTGTGGGGCCGGGGCGCGATCGACATGAAGGACTTCGACGCGATGGTGCTGGCGGTGGTACGGCACTGGCAGCGCACCGGCGTCCGCCCGCCCCGCGACATCGTGCTGGCCTACACGGCCGACGAGGAGGCGGGCAGCGACTACGGCGCGCACTTCCTCGTCCAGCAGCACCGGGACCTCTTCGACGGCTGCACCGAGGCGGTCGGCGAGGTCGGCGGCTTCTCCTACTCGATCAGCGACGCCCAGCGGCTCTACCTGATCGAGACGGCCGAGAAGGGGCTGGACTGGATGCGGCTGCACGCCAAGGGCCGCCCCGGGCACGGCTCGTTCGTCCACGACGACAACGCGGTCACCGCGCTGGCCGAGGCGGTGGCCCGGATCGGGCGGCACCGGTTCCCGCTCACCGTCACCCCGACCGTCCGGGCGTTCCTGACCGAGCTGTCCGACGTGCTCGGCGTGGAGTTGGACCCGGACGACCCGGAGACCGCCATCGCCAAGCTTGGCCCGATCGCCAACATCATCGGCGCGACCGTCCGCAGCACCGCCAACCCGACCCGGCTGGCCGCCGGCTACAAGGACAACGTCATTCCCGGCCGAGCCACCGCCACCATCGACTGCCGCAGCCTGCCCGGCCAGTCCGAGCTGCTGGAACGGCAGCTGCGCGAGCTGGTAGGCCCGGACATCGAGATCGAGTACATCCAGCGCCAGCCCGCCCTGGAGACGACCTTCGACGGCGACCTGGTCGACGCGATGTCGGCGGCGTTGCGGGCCGAGGACCCGGGTGCCCGCCCGGTGCCGTACATGCTCTCCGGCGGCACCGACGCCAAGGCGTTCGCGCAGCTCGGCATGCGGTGCTTCGGTTTCGCCCCGCTGCGGCTGCCGGCGGATCTCAACTTCTCGGCGTTGTTCCACGGCATCGACGAGCGGGTACCGGTGGACGGACTACAGTTCGGCGTGCGGGTGCTCGACCGGTTCCTCCGCACCTGCTGACCGGACCGGTGCCGCACCTCCCCCCATGTCTCGAAGGGACAGCCTCATGACCGACCAGCACGGTGAGCTGGACGCCGCCCTGGAACGCGTGATCGACGCGGCCCGTGCCCACCTGACGGCCGTGCGGGCCGCGCAGGGTCGGATCGACGACGACGACGTGTGGCAGGCGTACGTGGCGTTGAACAACGCCTCCTTCGCCTACGACGAGCAGCTGCTCGACGCGTTCGGCGAGGTCACGCCCTGGGACGTCGAGTCCATCGACCCGGACGAGGCCGACGAGCGGTTCGGCGGGGCGGCCGGGGACGCCGAGGCCGCCGACCCGCACCCGCAGGTCATCTCGGTACGCCAGCGCCGCGACTACCGGGTGCCGAGCGTCTCGGCGCTGCTGCGGGTCGCCGAGGTGGCCCGCCGCGAGGGCACCCCCGAGGACGACGAGCCGGCGCCGGTCGAGGGGGTCGGCGAGGCGGTGCTGGAGCTGTTGCAGAGCGGCGACGGATCGCTGTCCGCCCTGGACGTGCCGGAGCTGGAGCCGCTGGACGGGGTGGTGATGGTCAGCGAGGTCGGCACCCCGGTCGACCTGGAGTCGTTCGACGACGACGACCCGGTGGGCCCGTTCACCCCGGCCGCCGACGACCGGTTGGTGGGTCGGCTCGACGAGCACCCGTTCCTCGACGAGGACGACCACGACCACGCCGGGCACCGGCACTAGACGGTGGCCGGGGTCGCCCGACGGCACCACCGGGCTCGCCCGGTGCGGGCCGGCCGGCGGCCCCGGGCCACCCGGGTGCCCCCGGACGACGGTCGGTGCCGCCGACGGGGTCAGTCAGTAGGACAGGCCCGGTTGGGGTTGGTTGACCCGGCGGCGGCGCAACACCACCTTGCGGGTGCCGTCCCGGAACAGCTGCACCCGGGCCAACTCCCACCCGGAGAACTCCGCCTGGATCGCCAGCTGCGCCGCGGCGGTCAACCTGTCGACATTCGGCGGCAACCGCAGCGGCGCGTATTCGTAGTCCATGGCACCTATGCTGCCCAGCCCGGCGGCCCCGCGCCACCCTTTGGCCGGTGCGCCGCGCCACCCGCCACCGCCGGTCAGCCCGGCACGCAGTCGGTCGCCCCGTGCTGCCAGGAGTGGTCGTAGCGGCCGGCGATCCGCTCGACGAACTCCTCGACCGCCCGCTCGTCGAGGGTGTCCAGGCGGTCCAGCCGCTGCCAGCCGGTCAACCCGATGCCGTGACCCAGCGCCGGGTAGGGGGCCACCACCACGTCACGGGGATGCCGGCGACCGAGCCGCTCCAGCTTCTCGACGTCGCCCGGCGGGACGTCCGGGGCGTACTGCACCAGCACGTGGCCGTGTTCCAACGCGTGCACCTGGAGTTCCTCCGGCACCGCGTCGCGGTAGATGCCCGGCACGACCACCCGGGGCGAGTGCGGCCCCGACGTCGGCGGGAGTGTCCGGTACGGCTCGTGCGGCGCCCCCTCGTACGCGATGTGCCGGTCGCCCTCGAACGGTTGCGCCGTGCCCGGCAGCCGGTCGCAGGGCAGCGCGGCGTCCCCGCCGAACAGGTTGACCAACACCCCCACCCCGAGGCTGGACATGGTCGCCACACTGAGCACGGTGACCACCACGCTGACCACCGGGCCGAGCCATCTGCGGTTCACGTGGCCAACCTTCCGGCGCGGTAACGATTACGCACGATCACCCCTAGCGGCAGCAGGATGTTGAGCGAGGCGAAAGCCGCCAGCGCAATTCCCTCCCACCAGTAGGCACTGCCGAACGGTGCGCCGGTCAGCACTCCGGCGGCCCACCCCAGGGTCACTTTCGCCCCCGGTAGCAGAAAATGGATGGCGAACCAGACCATCCAGATGACCCCGGCGACATACAACAACCGGTACCAGCGGGACACCCGCAGATCCCGGGCGTGCGCGTCACGCAGCACGGTGCTTTCGGCCGGGGTCAGCCGGCGAACCCATTTCTTGAGGCTGAGCCGGGTCACCTCGTGCAGGTTGCGGCAACCGGTCGCGGTGGCCATCACCAGGTACATGTCGGTGCGCAGATAGGCGAGCGTCTGGAAGGCCAGCTTGACGGCCTGACTGAACACCACCATGGCGAGGAACCGCACCATTCCCGGCGGCAGTTCCAGCCAGCCCCGCGACCAGGCGAACCGTGGGGCGACGGCGGCGAACAGCAGGATCCCGTCGATGGCCATGCCGGCGAGGAAGGGGCCGTAGCGGCGTTCCGGCGGCAACGCCCAGAGCCCGGTCAGGTCGGTCTCCAGCACCGGGAAGATCCCCCGACGTTCCAACCGCAGTTGCGACCGGACGCCGACGGCCGCCCCGGCGAACGCGTGCCACGCCTCGTGCACCACCGTCAGCAGGGCCACCGTGACATTGGTGATCAGCAGGCTGAGCACCACGTCGGGAAAGATGAAGGTGTCCTCGTAGGTCGGCAGCAGGGACGGTTCGGCGACGAACATCGCCAGCGTGGCGACCAGCGCGCCGACGTACACCGTCCAGGCCACCCGGCCGAACAGCGGCCGGACCAGCCGGGCCGGGATGCGCGACACCGACCAGGGGCGGGCCTGCGTCGGCGGCGGCCCACCGTCGTTCTGCGGCCGGATGATGCCCGCCTCGACGAGCACCTCGACGAAGTCCAGCGCGTCGACCGGCTCACCGGTCTCGCGTTCCACCTCGTCGGCGGCCTCGGCGACGGTCCGGCCGGCGGCGAACAACGCGACCAGCCGCGCCCCCACCTCGGGCACCACCACGAAGTTCCCGCTGGCCAGGTCGCCGACGACGTACTCGTCGTCCTCCTCCTGGCGGACCACCAGGTGCGTCACCGCGGGGCGGCTGTCCAACCCGAGCACGGTCACCGTTCCTCCTGGAACCAGCCGCAGGTGTCGCACTTGACGCCGGGCCGGGGGTTGACCACGTAGTGGTAGGTCAGGTCGGTCAGGCTCAGGTGGAACATCCGGCCCCGGGTGGTCGTCGGGATGCCGGCGAGGTGGTAGACGACGTCGAGGGCGGCCAGGTGCCCGGTGAGGTTGGCGGTGGGGGCGATCACCGCGTGCCCGGTGAATTCGAACAACTCCTCCGGCTCGGTGCCGTGCTCCTCACGCAGCCGGTCGGTGACGCTCGGCAGGCACGCCTCGCAGCAGGTCTGACCGGGTACGAAGAGACCGATCACCGCCATCGGGCCCGCGTACTGGGCGAGCATCCAGGGGGTGCCGGTGGCCAGGGCGGCCCGGTTGGTCCACTCCCGGATGGCGTGCCGGGGCTGGTCGGCGCAGAGCACCAGCAGGTCGCGGTCGCGCATCAACGCCGCCACGTCCTGCGTCGAGTCGACCCGGGCCTCCTCGCCGGTGACCGTGACGTGGGGGTTCATCCGGCGCAGCCGGGCCACCGCGGTGTCCACCTTGGCGGCGCCGATGTCGTCCTCGGTGTAGAGCAGTTGCCGGGTCAGGTTGCCCGCCTCGACCACGTCGAAGTCGACGCAGTGCACCGTGCCCACCCCGGCGGCCACCAGCGAGGCGGCCACCGCCGAACCGGAGCCGCCGAGCCCCAGCACCACCACCCGGCCCGCCTTGAGCCGGGCCTGCACCTCGTAGCGGGAGGTGCGCGGGGTGAGATCCACCCAGGCGTGGTAGGTGAACGCCCGGTCGTAGCGGTCGATCTCCGCTGGGCTCAGCTCGGGCGGGGGCGGCGCGGCGGCATCCTCCACGTACCCGGCGTCGATGATCGTCTGCATCGCGTCGGTGGCGTCCTCGGCGGCCATCTCCGGGCGTACGTCGAGCAGCGCGGCGACGATCTCCGCCCGGGTCCGGGTGCCGTCCATCAGGCGCAGCAGCTCCCAGAGGCTGCCGTCCTCGTCGTCGATCTCCGCGCCGATCCCCAGCTGCCGACCACCGATGTTGATCAGGGTCGGGTGGAGCCGTACCGGCTTGTGGATGCCCTTGATCCGGGGCCGCTGCATCGGGCGAAGACCTCCTGGAAGATGGCCGGCCGGGGCGCGGCACGCCGCGCCCCGGCCGAAACGGGGTGGGTCAGCCGCAGACGTCGTTGCGGCAGCCCGGCTCGCTGATGATGGCGACGGTGGTCTCGAGCCGCTCGAGCTTGCGCACGACGACCTTGGCGGGCTTGCGCTTGACGTCGGTCTTACGGTCCACGGGTCCTCCAACGAAATGGGAGAAACGGCGCGGCGGGGGTCGCTCACGCCGCAATCATTAGAGCACCGTCATTGGTCCGCCACAATGTTTACGGCGGCCGGATCAGACGGTTTTCGCCGGGCCGGATCTCTTTCCGGACAGGCCCGCCGAAAAGCGGACGCCGAAACCCGGGCCAACAACACCAGGGGGTTCTAAGCCGCCTATTCGGACGGAACAACGCAAGCGGCCTGAACCAATTATGGGGGAGTGGCAGTTGGTAAAGGACGATCGGTGGAATTGACACGTACCGGTGTGCTTTTGGTCCGGTCCGCCACCTTGTGCGCCGGCGGCGGGATCAGCCCTCGCGCTCCGGGTAGCCGACCGGCACGGCGGACACGTCGTCCAGCGCCGTGGTGATCTCCTCCGGCAGGGTCATCCGTTCCACCTGCAACGCGCCGAGCAGCTGCCCCACCGTGCGGGCGCCCAGCACCGGCGCGGTCACCCCCGGCCGGTCCCTGATCCAGGCCAGCGCCACCTCCAGCGGCGACACGCCCAACCCGCCGGCCGCGATGCTCACCGCCTCGACGATGCTGGAGCAGCGCGGCTCCAGGTAGGTGGCGACGAACGCCTCGAAGTGGGCCGAGGCGGCCCGCGAGTCCGCCGGGCGGCCGTTGCGGTACTTGCCGGTCAGCACCCCCCGCCCCAGCGGCGACCAGGGCAGCACGCCCAGGCCCAACGCGGCGCAGGCCGGCAGCACCTCCCGCTCCACCCCCCGCTCCAGCAACGAGTACTCCACCTGGGCGGCGACCACCGGGGCCCGCCCCGGCCAGGCGGCCTGCCAGGCGGCGGCGCGGGCGGTCTGCCAACCCGAGAAGTTCGACACCCCGACGTAGCGGACCCGGCCCGAGGCGACCGCGTGGTCCAGCGCGGCCAGCGTCTCCTCCAGCGGGGTGTCCGGGTCGTAGCCGTGCACCTGCCACAGGTCGACGTGGTCGGTGCCGAGCCGGCGCAGCGAGGCGTCCAACGTACGCAGCAGGTGCCCGCGCGAGCCGTCCCGCCGCCGGCCGCTGCCCGGCCGCAGCCCCGCCTTCGTGGCGATCAGCACGTCCTCGCGGGGGACCAGGGTGCCCAGCAGCGACCCGAGCACCGACTCGGCGTCGCCGTCGGCGAACACGTCGGCGGTGTCGACCAGGTTGCCGCCCGCGTCCAGGAAACTCTTCAGCTGGGCCGCCGCGTCGTCGGCGTCGGTGTCCCGGCCCCAGGTCATGGTGCCGAGCGCGAGCCGGGAAACCGCCAGCCCGCTTCGGCCGAGCGGTCGCTGTTGCATGGGTGAACCTTATTTCGAACGCGGCGCAACCGATATCCTCGCTCCCGGCATCTCTGCCTGTCGCGTCGCCGATCCGACCGTCACCGCCGCCCGCGCCGCCGCGTTGTGCACCGGATGCGCCGGTCCGGTCGCTGGCTGTCCACCCGTCCCGGCGCGGCCCGACCACCCACCCCGCCCGGCGTCCGGACGGTCGGCGTCCGGTGGCGAGCCGGTGGGCGGCCGGCCCCGGGCCATTGCGTAACCTGATGCGACCTGTGGTGCGGGATGGGGAGGATCAGTGCGACTCGGGCTCAGCCTCGGATATCAGACGGCGTGGAGTACGCCGGCGGACCACCTGGCGCTTGCCCAGGAGGCGGACCGCCTCGGCTACTCGGTGGTGTGGGCGGCGGAGGCGTACGGCTCGGACTCCCCGAGCATGCTCGCCTGGATGGCCGGGCAGACCGAACGGATCGACGTGGGCAGCGCGGTGATGCAGATCCCCGCCCGCACCCCGGCGATGACCGCGATGACGGCGGCCACCATCGACGCGCTCTCCGGCGGCCGGTTCCGGCTCGGCCTGGGGGTCTCCGGCCCGCAGGTCTCCGAGGGCTGGCACGGCGTCCGGTTCGCCAAGCCGCTCGCCCGCACCCGCGAGTACGTCGACATCGTCAAGCTGGCGGTGGCCCGCAAGGAGGTCGCCTACGCCGGCGAGCACTACACCCTGCCGCTGCCCGACGGCCCCGGCAAGGCGCTGCGGCTGGGCTTCCACCCGCCGCGCGAGCACATCCCGATCTACCTGGCCGCCGTCGGCCCGAAGAACCTGGAGCTGGCCGGCGAGATCGCCGACGGTTGGCTGGCCGTGTTCTACGCCCCCGAGTTCGCCGACGAGCAGCTCGCCTCCGTCAGCGCCGGCCGGGCGAGGGCCGGCAAGGAACTGGCCGGGTTCGACGTGGTGCCCTCGGTGCCGGTGGTGGTCGGTGACGACGTCGCCACCTGCGCCGAACTGGTCCGTTGGTACGCCGCCCTCTACGTCGGCGGTATGGGCAGCCGGCAGCAGAACTTCTACAACCAGCTCGCCACCCGGATGGGCTACGCCGACGCCGCCCGCGAGGTGCAGGACCTCTACCTGGCCAAGCGGCAGCGCGACGCCGCGGCGGCGGTGCCGATGGAGTTCATCGACCGCACCTCGCTGCTCGGCCCCAAGGAACGCATCGCCGAGCGGATGCGGGAGTACGCGGCCGCCGGGGTGACCACCCTGTCGGTCACCCTGTTCGTGGCCGACCGGGACAGCGGCGTGCAGACCCTGCGCACCGTCGCCGAGGCCTTCGACCTCTCGGGAGTCGGCGAGTGACCTGGGTCGAGGCCATCGTCCTGGGCATCGTCCAGGGGCTCACCGAGTTCCTTCCGGTGAGTTCGTCGGGGCATCTGCGGATCACCTCGGCGATCTTCTTCGACCGGGACGCGGGCGCGTCGTTCACCGCGGTCACCCAGCTGGGCACCGAGGCGGCCGTGCTCATCTACTTCGCCAAGGACATCTGGCGGATCACCCGGACCTGGCTGGTGGGGTTGCGGGACCGCTCGGTGCGCTCCAGCCTCGACTACCGGATGGGCTGGTACGTGATCGTCGGCTCGATCCCGATCGGGCTGTTCGGTTTCCTGTTCAAGGACCAGATCCGCACCGCCGGCCGCAACCTGTGGGTGGTCTCCACCACGCTCATCGTGTTCGCCTTCGTGCTGGCCTTCGCCGAGTACTGGGGGCGGCAGACCCGCACCCTGGTGAACTTCCGGATGCGCGACGGCATCGTGATGGGCTTCGCCCAGGCGATGGCGCTGATCCCCGGGGTGTCGCGTTCCGGCGGCACGCTCACCGCCGGCCTGCTGCTCAACCTGACCCGGGAGGCCGCCGCCCGGTACTCGTTCCTGCTGGCCATCCCGGCGGTGGTGATGTCCGGCATCTTCAGCGTCGGGGACGTCTTCGAGCCGGCCGCCCCGGGTACCTCGGTGCCCTCGGTGGCGCAGATGGTGGTCGCCACGATCATCGCGTTCGGCATCGGCTACGCGGCCATCGCCTGGCTGCTGCGCTACGTGGCACACCACACCCTGTACGTCTTCGTGCTCTACCGGGTGGCGCTCGGCACCCTGGTGCTGGCGTTGCTGCTCACCGGCACGATCAGCGCCACCTGACCGTACGTCGGCCGCCGGCCCCCGACACCACCTCAGGTGTCGGGGGCCGGCTGCGGTCCGGCTGCCCCTAGGGTGGTGGCGTGGCGACCCTTCTGCTTCTGCGACACGGCCGGACGACCGCGAACGCCGAGGGCGGGCTGGCCGGCCGCCAGCCGGTCGAGCTGGACGACACCGGGCGGGCCCAGGCGGAGGCGGTCGGCCAGCGGCTGCGCGGCCTGCCGCTGGCGGCGGTGGTGACCAGCCCGCTGATCCGCTGCCGGCAGACCCTTCAGCTGGCGCTTCCGCAGGCCACCCCGATGGTCGAGGACGGGCTGATCGAGTGCGGCTACGGCGCCTGGGAGGGGCAGCCGCTGAAGAAGCTGGCCAAGGAGAAGCTCTGGCCGGTGGTGCAGCAGCACCCCAGCGCCGCGGTCTTCCCCGACGGGGAGTCGATGGCGCAGATGTCGGCCCGCGCCATCGCCGCGGTACGCGCCTGGGACGCCCGGATCACCGCCGAGCACGGACCGGAGGCGGTCTGGCTGGCGTGCAGCCACGGCGATGTGATCAAGGCCATCGTCGCCGACGCCCTCGGGGTGCACCTAGACCTGTTCCAACGCATCGTCGCCGACCCGGCCTCGGTCACCGCGATCCGCTACACCCCGCTGCGGCCGTTCCTGGTCCGGCTCAACGACACCGGCGGTGACCTGGCCTCCCTGGTGCCGCCACCGGCCAGGCGGCGGCGTCGGGCGACCGGGCCGGCCGACTCCGACGCGGCCGTCGGCGGGGGTGCGGGCGCCACCGGCTGAGCCGGCCCGCCGGGGGACGCCGGCCACCGGGCGCGGGCCGCGCCGTTTCGCCCTCGGCTGATTCGGCGTCGGTGCCTTGCGCGACCGTTCCACGCTCCGGATAGGGTCGTGGGTATGACCCACCAGGTGCACGCCTTCGAGCCGCCCGAGCGGTTCGTCGCCGGGACCGTCGGGCCGCCCGGGGAGCGCACGTTCTTCCTCCAGGCCCGCGGTGGCGGCCGGCTGGTCAGCGTCGCGCTGGAGAAGGTGCAGGTGTCCCTGCTCGCCGAGAAGCTGGAGGAACTGCTCTCCGAGGCGCAGCGCCGCTTCGGCGTCGAGCTGCCGGAGTCGCCGGTGTCCGTCGGCGACAACGACCCGCTGGACAATCCGGTCGACGAGGAGTTCCGGGTCGGCACCCTCGGGCTGGCCTTCGACGTGGACTCCGCCACGGTGGTGATCGAGGCGATCGCCGCCGGTGAGGCGGAGGCCGAGGTCGAGCTGGGTGACGACGAGGTCGACGAGGACGACGACGATGACGAACCGGACGAGGACCTCGACCGGCTCCGGGTGCGGCTGACCCCCGAGGCGACCCGCGAGTTCATCGAACGGGCCCGCCGGGTGGTCAACGCCGGCCGCCCGCCCTGCCCGCTGTGCGGCCAGCCGCTCGACCCGGCCGGGCACCTCTGCCCCCGGCACAACGGCTACCACCGGTGACGTCGTCGGAGGTGCAGCGCCAGGATGCCAGCGCCGCGCTCCGGCTGCTGTGCGAGGGTGAACTGGAGCTGGAGGGTCGGCTTGTCGACGCCTCCAACACCACCCTGCGGGCCACGCTGACCCTCGACGGCCGTACCGCCCGGTGCGTCTACAAGCCGGTGCGCGGCGAGCGTCCGCTCTGGGACTTTCCCGACGGCACCCTCGCCGGCCGGGAGGTCTCGGCCTACCTGGTCTCGCGGGCCACCGGCTGGGATCTGGTCCCGCCGACGGTGCTGCGCGACGGGCCGCTCGGGCCCGGGTCGTGCCAGCTCTGGATCGACGAGCCGGACGACGCCGAGCCGCTGGTCGGGTTCGTGCCGGCCGAGTCGGTGCCGCCGCGCTGGTTCCCGGTGGCCGCGGCCCGCGACGACGACGGCGCGGCGTACGCCCTGGCCCACGCCGACGACCCCCGGCTGGCCCGGCTGGCCGTGCTGGACGCGGTCATCAACAACGCCGACCGCAAGGGCGGGCACGTGCTGGCCGGCGCGGACGACCGGATCTACGGGGTGGACCACGGGGTCTGCTTCCACGTCGAGGAGAAGCTACGGACCGTGCTGTGGGGGTGGGCCGGCCGGCAGCTCCCACCGGACGCGGTGCAGGTGCTCGACGCCCTCGACCGGCAACTTGGCGGCGAGCTGGGGGAGGAGCTGGCCGAGCACCTGACCCTCGGCGAGGTCGCCGAGGTGGCCGCCCGGGTACGGCGGCTGCGCGACACCGGCCGGTACCCGCTGCCGCCGCAGGAGTGGCCGGCGATGCCGTGGCCGCCGATCTGAGCCGTTGTCGTGTTGATCACCCGGGCGGTTCCTCCCGGCGGCCGGGCGGCTCGTTAGGCTGGCGGTCATGGAGTCTTGGGCGGGACACGAGGTGCCACGGCTGCCGGGTGACGGCGGGCCGCTGAGCTTGTACGACTCGGCGCGACGCGGTGTCCACCCGAGCCGCCCCACCGGCCCCGCCACCATGTACGTCTGCGGCATCACCCCGTACGACGCCACCCACCTGGGCCACGCCGCCACCATGATCACCTTTGATCTGCTGCAGCGGATGTGGCGCGACGCCGGCCTGACCGTCCGGTACGTGCAGAACGTCACCGACATCGACGACCCGCTGCTGGAACGCGCCGAGCGCGACGGCGAGGACTGGAAGGTCCTGGCGATGCGGGAGACGGCGCTGTTCCGCGAGGACATGGAGGCGCTGCGGATCATTCCCCCGGCGCACTACGTCGGCGCGGTGGAGTCGATCCCGGACATCGCCGACCGGGTGCAGGAACTGCTCAAGGACGGTGCCGCCTACCGGCTCGACGACGGCACCGGCGACGTCTACTTCGACATCGCCGCCGCCCCGGCGTTCGGCTACGAGTCGAACCTGACCCGGGAACAGATGCTGGAGATCTTCCCCGAGCGCGGTGGCGACCCGCAGCGGGCCGGCAAGCGCGACCCGCTCGACCCGCTGCTGTGGCGCGGTGCCCGCGACGGCGAGCCGTCCTGGCCGGGCGGCGAGCTGGGCCCCGGCCGGCCCGGCTGGCACATCGAGTGCACCGTGATCGCGCTGAACCTGCTCGGTGACCGGCTCGACGTGCAGGGCGGCGGCAACGACCTGATCTTCCCGCACCACGAGTGCTCCGCCGCGCACGCCGAGCGGCTCACCGGCACGGCCCCCTTCGCCGACCACTACGTGCACGCCGGCATGATCGGCCTGGACGGTGAGAAGATGTCGAAGTCCAAGGGCAACCTCGTCTTCGTCTCCCGGCTACGCGCCGACCGGGTGGACCCGATGGCGGTCCGGCTCGGCCTGATGTCCGGCCACTACCGGGACGACCGGGCCTGGACCGAGGACGTGCTGACCGCCGCGCAGCAGCGGCTGGACCGCTGGCGGCGGGCCGCCGCCGCGCCGTCCGGGCCGTCCGGCGCGGCCTTCCTGGCCGGGGTACGCGAGCGCCTCGGCGACGACCTGGACACCCCGGGCGCCCTCGCCCTGGCCGACGACTGGGCCGCGGCGGCCCTGGCCGGCACCGGCGACGACCCGCAGGCCCCCGCCTTTTTCGCCACCACCGTAGACGCCCTCCTCGGCATCCACCTCTAACCCCCACCCCACCCGCGCCCCCGCCCGGCCCGTCGATCATGGAGTTGTGGTGGGGGTTGAGCCCCCATGTGCGACGTTTTCGGAACCCCGCAACTCCATGATCGACGCAGGGGGCGTGTCGGGGCGGCTGGTGGGGGTCAGCGGGGGGTGGGTTGGCGGAGGGCGACCCGGGTCTGGGTCTGCACCACGCCGCAGCTCTTCTTGAGCCGACGCAGCAACGCGTCCAGGGCGGCGGTGTCGCGCAGCCGGGCCCGCAGCAGGTAGTCGTACGGCCCTGTCATGTGTACCGCGTCGACGATCTGCTCGATCGGGGCGATGGCGTCGACGAACGTCTCGTAGTCGGTCCCGGCGTCGAGGCGTACGTCGATGAAGACCTCCAACCCGCCCCGGAGCTGCGGCGCGTCGTGACCGGTGACGACGGTGTACCCGAGGATGACGCCGTCGGCTTCCAGCCGGCGGACCCGGGCGGCGGTGGCGTTCGTGCTCAGGCCGACCCGTCGACCGATCTCGCTGAACGAACACCTCGCATTCTCCTGCAGAATGCCGAGAATCTGCTCGTCCAGTCGGTCCACACCGACGATCGTACGCCGGCACCACTCATCTGTCGGTCGCACCCGGCGGGGTGACCCAGACTCGGCGGATGGCTGATGGAATCGTGTTCCTGGCGGTCGCCGGGTTCGCCGCCGGGCTGGGGGTGGCGATGCCCCTGGGGGCGATCGGGGTGCTGATCGTCAGGGAGGGGATGCTGGGCGGTCACCGCAGCGGCCTGGCCGCAGCCTTCGGCGTCGCCACCGTCGACACCCTCTACTGCCTCGGCGCGCTGCTGACCGGGGCGGCGCTCGCGCCGGTGATCGCCTCGTGGGGGGACGCCCCCCGCTACCTGTCCGGGCTGGTGATCGTCGGGCTGGGCTGCCACCAACTGGTCACCCTGCGCCGCGCCCCGGCACGCCCGGCCGGGGCCGCAGCCGAGCGGGACGGCACCGGCGGAGCCCGGCGGGACGGTGGCGGTGGAGCCGAGCGGGACGGCGTCGGCGGGGAACGTCCGGCCCGGACCGCCGCCGGACCGGTCTACGTCCGCTTCGTGCTCCTCACCGCGGTCAACCCGTTGACCCTGGTGTACTTCTTCGCCCTGGCCGGGACGGTGAACGCCGTGCCGGGCAGCTGGACGGGGCCCGGGGTGTTCGTCGCCGCCGCCGGGCTGGCCTCCCTGCTCTGGCAGACCGGGCTCGCCACGATCGGCGCGGCCCTCGGTGCCACCGTCCCCGTACGGGTCGCCGACCTGCTCGGGGTGGTCGCCTCCCTGATCGTCGTCGCGCTCGGAGCGACCGTCATCGTGGTCACCGCGCTCACCTGAGGCACAGCCGACCCCCTTGCGCCCGGTGCCGTCCTACCGGCCATGCCGCCGCCGTTGTACGGTGCGGCCCACAGCCCCGGTGCGGCCCAGCCCTTGTGCGGAGGCCGGACCGGGACGGGGGCCTGACCGGGACGGCGGGCGGTGCCCGACCGGGGTCAGCCGAGGACCAGGCCGGGATCGGGGTCGGGGTCCGGCGCGGGGGCGGGGACCTGGTACTCCTCGGTCAATGTGGTCATCGGGCCGGGCCAGGTGGCCTGGGCGACCTCGATCGGCTTGCGGTGGGCGTCGTAGGCGACGTGCAGCAGGTGCAGCACGGGCGTGTCGGGGCGGATCTGGAGCGTTTCGGCCTCCTCCCGGCTGGGCTGGCGGGCGCTGATGGTGTCGGCTGCGGTGGTGTACCGCCGGCCGGTCGCCTCCTCGGCCTCCTGGTAGAGCGGCCTGCCGAACGCCTCGGCCCGCTCCAGGGAGGTGCCGGCGGTGTCCTTCGGCAGGAACCAGGACGCGCCCACCTCTACCGGGGAGTCGTCGGTGCGTACCAGGTGCCGGCGGCAGAGCAGTTCGGTGCCGTCGGCGACCCCGAACGCGTCGGCCACCTCGGGCGGGGCGGGTGCCCGACCGACCGAGACGAGCTGCTGGCGGTACCGGGCGGCGAGGTCGGCGTGGTAGCCGCGGAAACCGCCGTACCGGCCCCGGGAGAGCCGGTTGAGCCGCCGCCGGGTGCCCCGCACGTACGTACCGGAGCCGGGTTTGGTGATCAGGATGCCCTCGACCCGCAGCTGGTCGACGGCGCGTTGCACGGTCTGCTTCGCCACCCCGAACATTTCGGCGATCGCCGGGATGGACGGCAGCCGTTCGCCCGGACCCCAGTCGCCCCGGCGCACCTGGGCCTTGAGCTGCGCGGCGATCTGCCGGTGCGGGAACTCGGCGGCTCCCGGGTTGATCTGCACGCCCGCCTCCTCCTGACAGCTAGGTTCCTAGGATGCCCCAGACGGGGTGACGGCGCCACCCCGGACACGCCGAAAGGCCCCGGACGCCGCGACGCCCGGGGCCCTGCGGGGACGACTACCAGGAACCGGCGGTGGGGCCGGCGGAACCGCCCCGGCGGCGCAGGTACTTCTCGAACTCCTGGGCGATCTCGTCACCGGTCAACGGGGTGATGCCCGCGTCGCCGACGCGTTCCTCCAGCTCCCGCACGTACTCGCCCAGCTCGGCGTCCTGTTCGGCGGCGCCGCGTACCCGCTGCTCCCACTCGGCGGCCTCCTCGGCCAGGTCGGCCATCGGCACCGGCAGGTCGAGCACCTCCTCGACCCGGTGCAGCAGCGCCAGGGTGGCCTTGGGGCAGGGCGGGTTGTTGGCGTAGTGCGGCACGTGCACCCAGAACGACACCGCGTCGACCTCGGCCCGGGTGCAGGCGTCCTGGAGCACCCCGACGATGCCGGTGGGCCCGTCGTAGCGGGTGGGGGTGAGCTGGTAACGCTGGGCGGCCTGGGCGTCGGAAGCGCTGCCGCTGATCGGCAACGGCCTGGTGTACGGCACGTCGGCCAGCAACGCGCCGAGCAGCACCACCCGTTCGACCTCCAGGCTGTGGCAGATCTCCAGCACCTGCTCGCAGAACGTGCGCCAGCGCATGCTCGGCTCGATGCCCCGGATCAGCACCACGTCACGGTCGGTGCCCTCGGGGCTGGCCACCACGAACTTCGTGGTGGGCCACTCCACCCGGCGGGTCTCGCCGTCGGACATCGTGATCGTCGGGCGGCTGACCTGGAAGTCGTAGAACTCCTCCGGGTCGATCTCGGTGATCTGGCGGGCCTGCCAGACCTGTTCCAGGTGTTCCACGGCGGCGGTGGAGGCGTCCGCGGCGTCGTTCCAGCCCTCGAAGGCGGCGATCGCCACCGGGGACCGCAGCACCGGCAGCCCGTCGAACTCGGTCACGCCGTCACCTCGCCCCGCTCGTCGCCGACGGTGCCGGGGGTCGGCCCGGTCACCCGCCCGCCGTGCACGGTGGCGTCCCTGATGTCCTTCACGTCCGCAAGCCTACGTCCCGGCGCGGCGCGTGGCCCGTCGGCCGCGCCGGCACGCCGCCCCACCCCACCGCCGAACCGGTACGAACCGGGACGCGGAGCGGGCGGACACATAGTGGGACGACCCCGGGCGTCGACAGTCACCGGATCGACCGCACTAACCTGATGTGGTGCGGACTTCGTTGCGGGATGTGCTGGCCGACCGGATTCTCATCGCCGACGGCGCGATGGGGACGATGCTCCAGGCTGCCGACCTGAGCCTCGACGACTTCGAGGGGCTGGAGGGCTGCAACGAGATCCTCAACGTGACCCGGCCCGACGTGGTGCGCGGCGTGCACGAGGCCTACCTGGCGGCCGGCGCGGACTGTGTCGAGACGAACACGTTCGGCGCGAACCTCGCCAACCTCGCCGAGTACGACATCCCGCAGCGCATCCGGGAGCTGTCCGAGGCCGGCGCGCGGATCGCCCGGGAGGCCGCCGACGCGTACACCACGGCGGAGCGCCCCCGGTTCGTGCTCGGCTCGATCGGCCCCGGCACCAAGCTGCCCACCCTCGGCCACGCCCCGTACGCGACGTTGCGGGACGCGTACCAGGAGAACGCGGCCGGACTGATCGCGGGCGGGTCGGACGCGCTGATCATCGAGACCTGCCAGGACCTGTTGCAGGTCAAGGCGGCCGTGGTCGGATCGAAGCGGGCGATGGCCGAGCTGGGCCAGCAGGTGCCGATCATCTGCCACGTGGCGGTGGAGACCACCGGCACCATGCTGGTGGGCAGCGAGATCGGGGCGGCACTGGCGGCCATCGAGCCGCTGGGGGTGGACCTGATCGGGCTGAACTGCTCGACCGGCCCGGCCGAGATGGGCGAGCACCTGCGCTACCTGTCGCAGCACTCCCGGATCCCGCTGTCGGTGATGCCGAACGCCGGCCTGCCGGTGCTGACCGCCGACGGGGCGTACTTCCCGCTGAGCCCGGCCGAGCTGGCCGACGCCCTGGAACGGTTCGTCGCCGACTACGGTGTCGGGCTGATCGGCGGCTGCTGCGGCACCACCCCGGAGCACATCCGGGCGCTGGCCGAGCGGCTGCACGGCGCGACCCCGGCGGCCCGCGAGCCCCGGCACGAGGCGGGCGTCTCGTCGATCTACCACCCGGTGCCGTTCGCCCAGGACGCCTCGGTGCTGATGGTGGGGGAGCGGACCAACGCCAACGGCTCCAAGGCGTTCCGTGAGTCGATGCTCGCCGCCGACTGGCAGGCGTGCGTCGAGGTGGCCCGCAGCCAGGCCCGCGACGGTTCGCACCTGCTCGACCTGTGCGTCGACTACGTCGGCCGGGACGGCACGCAGGACATGCGGGAGCTGGCCGGCCGGTTCGCCACCGCGTCCACCCTGCCGATCATGCTGGACTCCACCGAGCCGGCGGTGATCGAGGCCGGGTTGGAGATGCTCGGCGGGCGTTGCGTGGTCAACTCGGTCAACTTCGAGGACGGCGACGGCCCCGACTCCCGCTACGCGCGGGTCATGCCGGTCATCGCCGAGCACGGTGCGGCCGTGGTGGCGCTGCTCATCGACGAGGAGGGGCAGGCCCGTACCCGGGAGTGGAAGGTCCGGGTGGCGGCCCGGCTGATCGACGACCTGACCGGCCGCTGGGGCATGGACCGGTCGGACATCCTCATCGACGCCCTGACCTTCCCGATCGCCACCGGCCAGGAGGAGACCCGGCGCGACGGCATCGAGACGATCGAGGCGATCCGGGAGATCGCCGCCCGCTACCCGGGGGTCAACTTCACCCTGGGCATCTCGAACGTCTCGTTCGGCCTCAACCCGGCGGCCCGGCAGGTGCTCAACTCGGTGTTCCTGCACGAGTGCGTGCAGGCCGGGCTGACCTCGGCGATCGTGCACGCCAGCAAGATCCTGCCGATGTCCAAGATCCCCGAGGCGCAGCGCGAGGTCGCCCTCGACCTGATCTACGACCGGCGGCGCGAGGGCTACGACCCGGTGCAGCGGTTCATCGAGGCGTTCGAGGGTGTCGACGCCGCCTCGGCGCGGGCCACCCGGGCCGAGGAGTTGGCCGGGCTGCCGCTGGACGAGCGGCTCAAGCGGCGGATCATCGACGGCGAGCGCAACGGCCTGGAGGCCGACCTGGACGCCGCGATGGCGCAGGGCCGGTCCCCGCTGTCCATCATCAACGACATCCTGCTGGACGGGATGAAGGTCGTCGGTGAGCTGTTCGGCTCCGGGCAGATGCAGTTGCCGTTCGTGCTCCAGTCCGCCGAGGTGATGAAGACGGCGGTGGCCTACCTGGAGCCGCACATGGAGGCGGTCGAGGACGGCGGCAAGGGCCGGATCGTGTTGGCCACCGTACGCGGCGACGTGCACGACATCGGCAAGAACCTGGTCGACATCATCCTGTCCAACAACGGCTACGAGGTCGTGAACATCGGCATCAAGCAGCCGATCACCGCGATCCTCGACGCCGCCGAGCAGCACCGGGCCGACGCGATCGGCATGTCCGGGCTGCTGGTGAAGAGCACGGTCATCATGAAGGAGAACCTCGCCGAGATGGCGTCGCGCGGGGTGGCCGAGCGGTGGCCGGTGCTGCTGGGCGGGGCGGCGCTGACCCGCGCGTACGTCGAGGACGACCTGCGGGCGATGTTCCCCGGCCAGGTGCACTACGCCCGGGACGCCTTCGAGGGGTTGGCCCTGATGGACCGGGTGATGACCGCCAAGCGTGGTGGCGCACCCGTGATCGACCCGGAGCGGGAGGCGGCCCTGGCGGCCCGACGGGCCCGCCGGGAGAAGCAGCGCACCATGGTCACCGAGGCGCTGCCGGAGCTGCACGACTCCTCGGTCCGCTCCGACGTGGCCACCGACGTGGCGGTGCCCACCCCGCCGTTCTTCGGCACCCGGGTGGTCAAGGGGGTGCCGCTGGCCGACTACTCGGCGCTGCTGGACGAGCGGGCCACGTTCCTCGGCCAGTGGGGGCTGCGCGGGTCGCGGGGCGGCCAGGGTCCGTCGTACGAGGAACTGGTGGAGACCGAGGGGCGGCCCCGGCTGCGGTACTGGCTGGACCGGCTCATCGCCGACCAGGTGCTGGAGGCGGCCGTGGTGTACGGCTACTTCCCGGCGTACTCCGAGGGCAACGACCTGGTGGTGCTGGACGAGAACGGCACCAGCGAGCGGGCCCGGTTCTCGTTCCCCCGGCAGCGACAGGAACGGCGGCTCTGCCTGGCCGACTTCTTCCGCCCGAAGGACGACGGGCTGGACGTGGTGGCGTTGCAGCTGGTCACCGTCGGGCAGCCGATCAGCGAGTACACCGCGAAGATGTTCGCCGCCAACGAGTACCGCGACTACCTGGAGGTGCACGGGTTGTCCGTGCAGCTCACCGAGGCGCTCGCCGAGTACTGGCACCGGCGTATCCGCTCCGAGCTGACCCTGCCGGGCGGCGGCACGGTCGCCACCGGCGACCCGACCGACCTGGCCGGTCTGCTGCGCAACGACTACCGGGGCTGCCGGTACGCGTTCGGCTACCCGGCCTGCCCGGACCTGGAGGACCGGGCGAAGATGGTGGAGCTGCTGGGGGCGGAGCGGATCGGCGTGCAGTTGTCGGAGGAGTTCCAGCTGGTGCCGGAGCAGGCCACCGACGCGATCGTGGTGCACCACCCGGAGGCGAACTACTTCAACGCCAAGTGACGCCGTCACCTCGACGGCACTGAAACCTGCGGACAGCACGGCCCCTCCCCGCTGGGCCCCCCGGGCCGGGGGTGGGAGCCGTGCTGCGAAGGGACGGTGATCACCGGACGGGTGCTGTCCCGGCTCGTTCGTAGCAGTCCGGGAGACCCGCGAGGAGACCGGTATCGGTGTCGAGGTGACCGGGATGGTGGGCGTCTACTCCGACACCGGCCACGTCGTCGAGGACTCGGAGGGTGCTGGCATGATCAGTGGGCCGAGTGTCGGTCTGACGGCCTCAGCTACTGATGTTCCCTTGGCGCGGAGGATCGAAGGTTGGCGGGCGTGGAGGGGTACTCGTTACGTGGCGGTATCCGGGTGGTTCCTAGAGTTGGGGGCGGTTTTCGCGCCGATTCTGGCTGGCCGATGGCGAGGCTTCGAGCGGATCCGAACTTCATCACGTTGAGGGAGATCTGGGCCGGAACTCTGATGATCACCGCCGACAATCTGGTTGCGATCCGACGATGGCGAAGCGCCGGGTTGGAGTTCGAGGTTGGTGATGGTGATGAGTTGTGGATCTTTCGGACCCGTAATGTCGACCGATTGATTGACCGCCTTGCGGCGCTCGGATGGACCGTCGAACGGTGACGGCGCTCCCGCCGAGACAGCCCGGAGTGTCCGGACCTGAGTGGCCAACCGAGTGACGGCCGGTACGCGCATCGCCGGACGGCCGTGGACGCTGGAAAACCCTTTCTGCAGGTCACCGTTCGCATCGAGGCTGGCCCGGCCGGCTGGGAAGGTCCTTTGCGCATAGCGGTCGAGCTGTATGGTCAGCGCCTACGTTCGGGCCGAGTGGCCCACGTGGCAGCGACGGCGCAGAGCATGAGGCAGACGAACAGGCAACTCAGCGCGCCGCACAGAATCATGAGTCCAGCCCCGATCCCTTCCATGAGCATCAGCGTAGGCGCTCAGCCTTCCGTTCCCACAGCGTGCCCGATGCGTAGAGGTCACGAGTTCGATCCTGGGGAGTTGCGGACAGCGGCACGCCCGCTGAAGGCGAGGATGGTTGCTGCGATAATAGCAGGCACAAAGGATGCCACTAGCCCGATTCTGCCAACCTCAACCCATGTCGGATAAATCTTGGCGAATGCTGCGGGAAGTGCGTCATCAAACTCTGTCGGTTCGTCGGATAGCCATAGTCGCCATCCGGAACCGTAGCAGCAGACCACGCTGAGCAGGCTCGTTATGAGGGTGACCACCCTTGCGGCCTCGTGGCCCGTCCTGACCCACAGGGCAACGCCGGCCAATGTCGGTGCGAAGAAGAACGCATACCACAGGGTAATCCGGGCTTCGAAGTGGAAGTAGGACGCCTTGAGTGCGATCGAACTGCTGTCTATCGGTATGCCGGAGCGGTTCGCTGCGTCGTTTATGGCAGCGTTGATGTCCCCTTGGGTATATATTACGGAAATCGCCGCGAATATTAGCAGGGATGCCTGGAGGGTCAACAGCGCGCTTGCGATATTGACTCCCGGTGAGAGGCGTCGAGGTAGCCGCTCGCCAGTCGAGTTCGTGCTGGTTGGAGCCACGAGCCGATGCTATATGGCGATCAACACCAAGCGCCTGGCGGGGTGGTGGGCGGTGGTGGACCAGAATCGCAGGTGGCTGCGGCGTCAGCCTGGCGTCTTTCCGGTGGGGCCCCTGAATGCACTGCAAAGGAACGTTCCAAATCGACTCGTGCGGGGATGAGTGGCCGAAAGCCCTGACACGTCGTGCGTGCTCGACGGTATGACGCTGCATTTCCGGGTCGACCGTCGGTGTGGTGCGCCGAAGCCGTTCCCCGCTGAATGACCGAGGCTGGCGGGGGAGCGGCGTTGCGACGTAGACACCCTTGCCCTGCCTGCCGTCGATCAACCCTCCGGCTTTGAGGATGAGCATCGCGGCGCGGATGACGGTGTTGCTCTCCTCGTATCGCTCGCACAGGGCGGCGAAGGACGGCAGCACCCGAAGGTACGCCTCCAGCGCCTCGTCTGAGCGTCGCCCCGGGGAGGCGGCGCGATCGCGCGTCGTTAGTTGGTCTCGTCGTACGAACGGCGGGCGGCCTCGATGGCGGGCAGGTGCCGCCCGGCCCAGTCGAGGAGCACGTCGACCGGGTGCCGGAGGGTCTTGCCCAGCGGGGTGATGCGGTATTCGACGGCGACCGGCCGCGACGACAGGACGTGCCGCGCGACGATGCCGTTGCGTTCGAGCCGACGCAGGGTGGCGCTCAGTGACTTCTGGGACACGGTGGGGATGGCGTGGCGTAGCTCGTTGAACCGGCAGGGTCGTTCGCAGAGTTGGTTGAGCACCTCCAGTGACCACTTGTCGAGGACCTGGTCGAGCAGTTCGCGGTGTGGCGGGGTGATCCGGAGGGCTTCCTCCGGCAGGGGTGTGGTTTCGGGCATGACACCTAGTCTCGTTGAAGTTCCCTCGGGACACCAGGTATCCATGAGATACCAACGAGGAAAGGAAGTCAGATGGGTGTCCAGCTCTTCTCCGCGCCGGGCATGATGCAGCCCGTTCCCTACCACCACGTCGCGGTCGCGTCGGGGTCGCGCCACGTCCACGTGGCCGGTCAGATCAGCCGGGACGAGGCCGGCCGGCCGGTCGCGGCCGGCGACCTGCGGGGTCAGGTCGCCCAGGCGCTGCGCAACACGGGGTACGGGCTGGCCGGTGCCGGCGCGGGCTTCGCGGATGTCGTCCGCCTGACGTTCTACGTGACGAACTGGTCGCCGGAGCGGATCGGCGACTTCATGGCCGGGGTGGAGGATGTCGCGGCGGAACTCGGCCTGCCGCAGCCGTTGCCCCCGTCGTCGCTCATCGGCGTCGATTATCTCTTCGAGCCGGACGTTCTCGTCGAGGTCGAGGCGACGGCGATCCTGGACTGAGGTCCCGGTCCGACACGGCCTGTATCGGCGATCCAGTGGTATCCGAGCGCTCCGATACCGCTAAATCGGCCAGATAGCGCCGATCAGGTCGGGCCGGGGCGGGTCGGGGCGGGGCGGACGGGGGCGGGTGGGGTGGGGGTTAGCGGCCCTGGGTGAGGAAGCCTTCCAGGGCGAGGGTGGCCGCGCCGAGGCTGACCGGGTTGCCGGCGACGGGGGAGCGGACGATCCCGGTGGCGGCGAGCGGGCGGCGCAGCGCGTGCTGGGCGACCACGGCGCGGACCTCGTCGCGCAGCCGGTCGCCGAGCCGGTCGGCGACCCAGCTGCTGAGCACGATGACCTCCGGGTTGAGCAGGTTGACCAGGTCGGCGACGGCGACGCCGAGGTAGCGGGCGGTCTCGGCGACCACCTTCGCGGCGGTGGGGTCGTCGGCGGCCAGTGCGGCGGCGAGGGCGTCGAGGGTGGCGGTCTGGTCCTCGGGGTGCAGCAGCGGGCTGGTCGGGGCCAGGTCGCGCAGGGTCTGCATGATGCCGGGCGCGCCGACGTACGCCTCGACGCAGCCCCGGCTGCCGCACCGGCAGAGCCGGCCGTCGAGGACCAGGGTGGTGTGCCCCCACTCGCCGGCGCTGTTGCTGCTGCCCCGGTAGAGGGTGCCGCCGAAGGCGAGGCCCGCGCCGACGCCGGTACCCAGGTTGATCACGGCGACGTCGTCGCGGCCCCGGGCGGCCCCGGCCCACAGTTCGGCGAGCATCGCCGCGCGCAGCGGGTTGTCCAGGTGCAGCGGCAGCGGCAGGTGGTCGGCGAGCAGGTCCCGCAGCGGTACGTCGTGCCAGTTCCAGTTGGGCGCGAACACCGACACACCGCCCTCCCGGTCGACCTGGCCGGGGACGCTGACCCCGACGCCGAGCACCCGGGCCCCGGTGCCGGCCAGGACGGTGCCGATGCCGCTGACGATGTGCCGGACCACCTGGTGGGGGCGGCGTTCCAGGGGGCGTAGCGCCTCCTCGGCTCCGGTCAGCCGGGTCAGCGTGGTGTCGAAGAGGTCGACGTGCACGTACGTCTCGGCGACGTCGACGCCGACGAGCAGGCCGCCGTGCGGGTCGGCGGCGACCAGGCCGCGGGGCCGCCCGCCACCGGAGTCCTCCTGGCCGGCCTCGGTGAGCAGCCCGAGGTCGGTGAGTTCGGCGACCAGGGTGGCGACGGTGCCGAGGCTGAGCCCGGTGTCGACGGCGAGACGTTGCCGGCTGGTGGTGCCGGCGGCGACGACCTGCTGGACGACGGTGAGCCGGTTGGCGGAACGGATGTCGCGGGAGGTCCGGGCCATGGCGCTTATCGCAACACTTACGAAAACCATTGGCAATAGTGCAGGATGACAACCATCTATTTATAGAGAGAGGTGTGTCGATGGGACGTCTCCGGTACGGCGCCCTGGCGGCGGTGCTCTGCGTGCTCGGTGGCCTGCTGGTCGCCGGGCCGGCGCGGGCCAACGCCGCCGGGCCGGTCCCGCACTACCTGATGACCGCGTTCACCAACAGCAGCGAATCCAACATGTACGTCTACGACTCGGCCGACGCCACCCGGTTCACCCTCCAACGGGCCAACGCCTACACCCCGCCGTCCGGCCTGGTCCGCGACCCGAGCGTCATCCGGCACACCGACGGTTACTACTACCTCGTCTACACCACCGGCTGGACCGGCAACACCATCGGCATCGCCCGCAGCGCCGACTACCTGAGCTGGACCTTCCAACGCAACGTCACCGTCGGTGTCGCGCCGGCCAACGGCAGCACCTGGGCCCCGGAGTGGTTCGTCGACAGCGACGGCAGCGTGCACATCGTCGTCTCCGTCTCGCAGACCGGCACCGCCGGGCAGTTCCAGCCCTACCGGATCACCGCGACGAACTCCGCGCTGTCGGCGTGGAGCGCCCCGGCGGCGCTCGCCGGCATCGGCACTAACCACATCGACAGCTTCATCGTCAAGGTCGGCAACACCTACCACAACTTCATGAAGAACGAGACGACCAAGTACATCGAGCACGCCACCGCCCCCGCGCTGACCGGCCCGTGGAGCTGGGTCGGCACCGGCAACTGGGCCGGCTGGGGTTCCGGCCTGGAAGGCCCCGCCCTGGTCCGGCTGCCCGACAACCGGTGGCGCATCTACTTCGACCAGTACGGCGCCGGCCGCTACTACTCCGCCGACAGCAGCGACCTGTACGGCTTCACCGGCAAGACCGAACTGGCCGGGCTGTCCGGCACGGTGCGCCACTTCACCGTGCTGCGGGAGAGCGTCGGGGACTCCTCCGCCCCGCCCACCGGCAACCGCTCGCTGCGCTCGGCGAACTTCCCCGACCGCTACGTCCGCCACCGCGACAACGTGGCCCGCATCGACGTACTGGGCAGCGGCAGTCCGCTGGGCGACCGGCAGGACGCCACCTTCCAGATCGTTCCCGGCCTGGCCAACGCCGCCTGCTATTCGTTCCGCGCGGTCAACGGCTCCTACCTGCGGCACTGGGACTTCACGATCCGGCTCGCCGGCAACGACGGCAGTGCCGTCTTCGCCGGGGACGCCACCTTCTGCAGCCGGACCGGGTTGGCCGGGGGCGGCAGCTACTCGTTCGAGTCGTGGAACCATCCCGGCCGCTACCTGCGCCACTACGACTACGTGCTGCGGGTCGACCCGTACGCCGCCGGCAGCACCTTCGCCGGGGACGCCTCGTACACCCTCACCGCGCCGCTGGCCTGAGCGGGCCGACGCGCCGGCCGGTGGGCGCGAGCCACGCCCACCGGCCGTCAGCGGGTGGCCGGCAGGCCGAACGTCGGGAACAGGGTGTCGTCGAGGAACGACACGAGTTCGGCGATCCGGCCGTCGCGCACCGTCAGCACCGTGATCGACCAGGGCAGGTACGGGCCGGTGTCGCCCGCGCGCAGGTAGTTGGCCACCGCCGGCTGGCCGTTGGCGGCGACCGGCACGTGCCGCCACCTGCCGCAACTGCCCAGCGGCATCGCCCGCGCGAAGTCCAGCACCGCGTCCCGGCCGGCGTACCAGTGCGGCAGCGGCGGCATCGACCAGGTGACGTCCTCGGTGAGGAGGGCGACCAGGGCGTCGGCGTCGCCGTTCTCCAGCGCGGTGGCGTAACCGGCGGCGACCTCCCGCAGCCGGGCGTCACCGAGGGTCCGCAGCGCCTGCTGCTGGCTGCGGGCGGGCACCCGTTCGGCGACGACCCGACGGGCCCGCGCCAGCGCCGAGTTGACCGACCCGGCGGAGGTGCCCGTCATGGCGGCGATCTCGGCGGCGGTGAAGCCGAGCACGTCGAACAGCAGCAGCGCGGCCCGCTGGTTGCCGGGCAGGTGCTGCAGCGCGGCGACGAACGCCAGCTCGACGGCCTCCCGCTGCTCGTAGCGGGCGTCCGGGGCGGCCGGGCCGACGGCCAGGTCGGCGTCGGGGTAGGGGCCGAGCCACCGTACGTGGTCGGCGGCGACGCCGCCCGGCACGGCGTGCTCGCTGGCCGGCCCCAGGTCGACGGGCAACGCCCGCCGCCCCCGCCCGGTGGCCAGGTCCAGGCAGGTGCGGGTGGCGACGGTGTAGAGCCAGGTCCGCAGGGAGCTGCGCCCCTCGAAACGGGGCAGCGACCGCCAGGCCCGCAGCAGGGCCTCCTGCAACGCGTCGTCGGCGTCGTGCGGGGAGCCGAGCATCCGGTAGCAGTGCGCGTGCAGTTCCGGCCGCAGCGGCGCGACCAGCGCGGTGAACGCGGCGTCGTCCCCGCCCCGGGCGCGGGTCAGCGTCGCGTCGTGGTCGTCGTCCGTGATCTCGGCAAGAATCCTGCTCACGACCGACGATTCTGCCCCACGCCGGGAGTCTTACCGGGTAAGAGCCGCACGTCACGACCCGGAGGACCCGAACATGAGCAGTTCCACCACCGTCCCGGTGACCACCGCCACCCTGGCCGTCCCCGACGGGACCCTGCACTTCGAGGTACGCGGCCAGGGGCCCCTGGTGGCGCTGGTCGCCGCCCCGATGGACGCCCGGACGTTCGCCCCGCTGGCCGACCTGCTCGCCACCGACCACACGGTGCTCACCACCGACCCACGGGGCATCCGCCGCAGCCGGCTGCACGACCCCGAGCAGGATTCCACGCCCGAACTGCGCGCCGACGACCTGGCCCGGCTGCTGGCCCACCTCGACGCCGGCCCGGCGGCGGTGCTCGGCTCCAGCGGCGGTGCGGTCACCGTCCTGGCACTCGCCCACGCGCACCCGCAGGTGGCGCACACCGTGATCGCCCACGAGCCGCCGCTGGTGCTGCTGCTCGACGACCGTGACGAACTGCTCGCCCGGGAGGACGACATGGTCGCCACCTACCGGCGGGGGGACCGGCTGGGTGCCTGGCGGAAGTTCCTCGCCATCGCCAACATCGTCATGCCCGAGGAGATGATCCAGGGCATGTTCGGCCAGGAAACCGACCCGCAGGACGCCGCCGACGAGCGGTACCAGTACCTGCACACCCTGCGCGGCACCACCCGCTACCAGCCGGACGTGGCCGCCCTGCGCGACGGCCCGACCCGGGTGGTCGTCGGTCTCGGTGCGGACTCGGCCGGGGAGCTGTGCGACCGCAGCTCCCGCGCGCTGGCCGCCGCCCTGGGGGTGCCGCCCACCATGTTCCCCGGCGGTCACCTCGGCTTCGCCGACGACCCGGCCGGCTTCGCCGTCCGGTTGCGGGAGGTCATCGCCGGGTGACGGTGGGGTGACGGTGGGCGGCCGGGGTGGTCCGGGCGGCGGGGGCGGTCGCGGTGGTGGCGACCGATGCGCGACAGTCGCGCGGGGCGCGTGCGTCGCGGCCCTAGAGTGCCGCGCATGACGCTGATCGTGCGACTCGTCGGCGGGTGCGCCGTCCTCGTGGCGGCGCTGGCGGCGGGGCCGGTGCCGGCCCTGGCCGCGCCGCCCGCCGGGGGCCTCGGGCTGGACCTGCGGACCAGCACCCCCCGGTACGCCCCGGGCGAGCCGGTCCGGTTGACGTTCGCCGTCACCAACGACACCGGTACGGCCTGCGCGCTGGCCACCGTGGCCGACGGCACCGTGCAGGTGACCTCGGTCCGCCGGGACGGTCAGGAGCTGACCCCGAGCCTGGGCCGCAGCTTCTACGGCGACGGCATCGGTGCCGCCGCCACCGCCGGCACGGTCACCCTGGCACCCGGGCAGAGCGTGACCGTGGCACTGGTCGGCCTCCGGATGCACGACGGCGACGGCGACGACGCCGTGGTGCTGCGGTCGGTGACGGCGACCCCGGACGGCGGCGGGTTGGACACCCGGTGGCCGGTCGGGGCGGCCGGACGCTACGAGGTGACGGCGAGCTGGACGGCACTGCCGGTGACCGGCCTGGCCGACCCCTGCACGGGGACGACGGCACTGCGCACCGTCGGTTTCACCGTCGGCCGCGACACCGCCGGGCCGGGGTGGTGGCGCTGGCTGCTCGGCGGGGCGGTGCTGCTGACGGTGGTGGTCGGTGGGCTGGCGCTGCTGCTCCTGCGGCGGACCCGCCGCCGCCCGGCCGCCGCCGTCGTGCTGCTGTTGGTCACCGCCGGAGCGGTCGTCGGCGGCGACGTCCGGCCGGCACGGGCCGACTACCAGGTCGACCCGGGCGCCGGCGTGCCGGTCCCCGGCGTCGACTTCCAGGGCGCCGTCGACGGCTGCCTCCAGGGGTTCGCCGCCGCCGGCGGCGACCCGGCGGGCATCCTGCCCCGGCTGCGGGACGCCAAGACCCCCCGGGTGCGGATCATCCCCACCCCGGGCGGATCGGGCTCGTTCGAGACCCCGGACAGCAAGGACGGCAAGGGTTCCTCCACGGTGACCTGGAACCCGACCTCGGTCGACCCGTACGGCGACGGGGTCGCCCGGGACCCGTGCGCGGCGCTGTACCACGAGCTGAACCACTCCGACGACATTTCCCGCGACGCCGTGCCGCAGGGCGAGTGCGGGGGCACCGGGATCAAGACCGCCGAGGTCAAGGCGACCCTGGCGGAGAACAGGTACCGGGCCGCCAAGGGCCTGCCGCCGCGTACCGAGTACGACGGCAAGACCCTGCCCAAGAGCCTCGACGAGTGCAAGAAGCCCAGGAAGAAGACCCCGCCGCCCAAGGGGCCGGTGAAACTCTGCGAGGACGGGGGCGACTGCGGCGGCACCAACGGCGACCCGCACCTGGTCACCTTCGACCGGCACTACTACGACTTCCAGGCCGTCGGCGAGTTCGTGCTGGTCGCGTCCACCTCGGGTGACCCGCTTTCGGTGCAGGTCCGGCAGACGCCGATGGGTGACTCGCGGACGGTGTCGGTCAACTCCGCCGTCGCGTTCCGCACCGGCGCACACCGGGCCGCCCTCACCCTGGTCGACGGCCACACCGAGGTCCGCGTCGACGGCACGGCCCGGGACGTGCCGCCGGGCGCGACGGAGCTGCCCGGCGGGGGTCGGCTGACCCGCCGCGACTCCGACACCGGTGCCGCCGACGGCTACGACCTGCGCTGGCCCGACGGCTCCGCCGCCGCCGTCGACCCGATCGGCCCGTACGGCTACCGGGTGCTGGTGAAGCTGGACCCGGGCCGGGCCGGGAAGGTCCACGGGCTGCTCGGCGACTTCGACGGTGACCCGGCCGACGACGTCGCCGCCCCCTCCGGGGCCGCCCTGCGCCAGCCCGTGCCGTTCGAACAGCTCTACCCGTCCTATGCCGACGGTTGGCGGGTCACCGGGGACACCTCCCTGTTCAGCTACGCCGACGGGCAGGACACCGGCTCGTTCACCGACCGGGAGTTCCCGCAGCGGGAGGTGACCGTCGACGACCTCGACCCGGCCCGACGGGCCCACGCCGAGCAGGTGTGCCGGTGGGCCGGCATCACCGACGCCCGGCAGCTCGCCGAGTGCGTCCTCGACGTCGGGGTGACCGGCCGCCCCGAGTTCGCGGTCAGCGGCGTCGGCACCGAGCGGATCGTCCCGCCGGCCCCCGCGCCGATCGCCGCTACCCCGCTCGCCACCGGGCCGCTGACCCCGGGTGGTCCGCCGCTGACCTTCACCGCCCGGGCCGGGGACGCCGTGTTCGTCGACGTCGCCGGGTCCGGCCTGGCCGACGGCTGTTCCCCACTGCGGCTGCTCGACCCGAGCGGGACGGAGGTGGCCAGCGGCTGCACCGTCGGCGGCCTCGGCCACATCGACCGCACCGACCTCACCCGCGACGGCAGGTACACGGTGGCGGTCGACGCCGGTGCCGGCACCGGTCGGGCCACCGTGCGGGTCTACGCGGCCCGGGACACCACAGGCAACCTGCGACCGGACGCGCCGGCGGTCACCGCGACGCTCGACGTACCGGGCAGCCGGGCCCGGTACCGGTTCACCGGCCGGGCCGGCCAGCGGGTCTTCGTCGAGGTGCCGCAGAGCACCCTGCCCGACCAGTGCTCCCCGCTGGAACTGCTCGACCCGGACGGGCAACGGCTCAACGGCGGCTGCATCGTCAACGGCGTCGGCGAGGTCGACGGCACGCTGCTGCCCGCCGACGGGACGTACACCGTGCTGGTGGACCCGGTGGACCGCGGCGTCGGCACCGTGGCGCTGCGGCTGGCCGTCACCGCCGACCGGGTCGGCGCGATCGCCCTCGACGGCCCGCCGGTCGTCGCCACCGTCGACCGGCCGGGGGCGGTGCTCAGCTACCGGTTCACCGGCACGGCCGGCACGTCGGTGACCGTGACGGCCAGCGACGCCACGCTGCCCGACCAGTGCTCCCCGTTGACCCTGCGCGACGCCGACGGCGCGACGGTGGCCGCCGGCTGCCTGGTCGCCGGCGTCGGTGGCATCGGCGCGACCGTCCTGCCGGGCACCGGTGACTACACCGTCGTGGTGGACCCGTCGGGCGCGGTCACCGGCGCGGTCACCCTCAGCCTGAGCCGGTGACCGGCCGGCGGCGGGCCGTCCGCCCGCCGCCGGCCGGCCGGTCCTGACCCGTGGATCAGTGGGGGAGGGGTCGGCGTGGGACGGGGCTTGAAATCCTATCGATTCGATAGGAAACTGGTCCGGTGCTGCTCGTCCGGCTGTTCACCGTCCGCCGGGTCGTCGACCTGATGCGGGTCGCCGCCCAGCGGTGTCCCGGGCCGTCCCCCGCCGCCTGACCGGCTGCGGTCGCCGCACCACAGCGCTGACCGCCACCGCCGCCGGCAGGGCGGATCCCGTAGGCCCGCGCGGCGTCCGCCGTGCCGCCGAGACCCTTCGACCCCCGTGCGGGAGGCCCCTGTGACGACCGAGTCCGACCATCGTCCACCGCCGGTCGAGGCCGACGCCGACACCCTGCGTACGCTGCTGCGCCACCAGGCCAGCACCGTCGTGGTGGTCACCGCCCCCGGCGCCCCGGCGGTCGGCTTCACCGCCACCTCGTTCACCTCGGTCTCGCTGGCCCCGCCGATCGTCTCGTTCTGCCTGCACCTCGGGGCGTCGAGCTGGCCGACGGTGGCCCGCAGCCGGCACGTGGCGGTGCACCTGCTCGCCCACCACCAGCAGGACCTGGCGCGCACCTTCGCGACCAGCGGGATCGACCGGTTCGCCGCGCCGACCCGGTGGCAGGCCGGGCCGCAGGGGGTGCCGATCCTCGACGACACCCTGGCCTGGCTGCTCTGCCGGGTGGTCGAGCGGGTGCCCGTGGGCGACCACGCGATCGTGCTCGCCGAGCCGGAGCTGGTCCGGCACGCCGACGTGGGATCGCCGTTGCTCTACCACCGGGGCCGCTACGCCGGCCTGGCCGGCGGCCCGGAGGGCGTCACCCGCCGCCCCGCCGCCTGACGGCGCAACCTCGGTAACCCGATCCGACCAGGTTGACGTGGGCTCACCGCCGAGCTGACCGCCGCACCCGATCACCTGCCAGGACAGGAGAACCCGCCATGCCCCTCCGCCCCCTGCGGACCCTCGCCGGCCGCGCCACCACCCCGGCCACCATTGGCATCTTCCTGCGCAAGCATCTCGGCCTGAGGGCCGCCCGCCCGGTCACCCGGGGCGAGGCCCCGGTTCCGGCATGAAGGTCCTGCTGGTCACGCTGATCACCCACCTGCCCGACCCGGTCACCGGGCGACTGCGGAGCACCACCGGACGGTTCCGGGAGGTGGTCGACACCGCCGTGCTCGCCGAGGAACTCGGTTTCGACGGCTTCGGCGTCGGCGAACGCCACGAACGCCCCTTCATCTCCTCCGCACCGCCGGTGGTGCTCAGCCACATCGCGGCCCGGACCCACACCATCCGGCTGTTCACCGCGGTCACCACGCTGAGCCTGCTCGACCCGGTCCGCGCCTACGAGGACTACGCCACCCTCGACCACCTTTCCGACGGCCGGCTGGAACTGATCATCGGCAAGGGCAACGGCGCCGCCCAGGCCCGGCTCTTCGGCGTCACCGCCGAGGACCAGTGGGACCGCAGCCGGGAGGGCTACGAGCTGTTCCGCCGGCTCTGGCGGGAGGAGCGGGTCACCTGGTCGGGCCGGTACCGGCCGGCGTTGACCGAGGCCGAGACCTGGCCCCGCCCGTTGCAGGAGACCATCCGGATCTGGCACGGCAGCGCCACCAGCCGGGACTCGGTCGACCTGGCCGCCCGCCACGGCGACCCGATCTTCTCCGCCAACGTCGTCAACCCGATCGAGCCGTACGCGGAGCTGGTCCGGTACTACCGGCAACGGTGGGTGCACCACGGCCACGACCCGGCGGACGCCCTCGTCGGGGCCGGCACCGCCGGCTTCTACGCCGCCCGCACCTCACAGGAGGCGGTCGAGACGTACCGGCCGATCTTCGACGCCCGGGTCGCCGCGTCCCGCCGGCTCGGCGTGGAGCCGGTCTTCCCCACCATCGAGGACGCCCTGGCCCGCAGCTCCCTGCTGGTGGGCAGCCCGCAGCAGATCGTCGACAAGGTGCTGCGCCAGCACGGGCAGCTCGGCCACGAGGTGATGCACCTGCGGGCCGACCAGGACGGGCTGACCGCCGAGGCGCACCGGCGGAGCCTGGAGCTGTTCCAGGCGGAGGTGGCACCCGTGCTGCGCCGGGAGATCCCCAGCCGTCCCTTCCGTCCGCCGGCGTCCGCCGCCGCGCCGCTCTGAGCAGAAACGGGGTCACCCATGCCATCGACCGCGCTGTCCGTGCTCGACCTGTCGCCGGTGCCCGCCGGTGGCACCGTCGCCGACGCGCTGCGGCACACCGTCGACCTGGCCCGTCGGGTCGAGCAGTTCGGCTACCGCCGCTACTGGGTGGCCGAACACCACCTGGCCGCCGGGGTGGCCAGCGCCGCGCCGGCCGTGCTGATCGGGCAGGTCGCCGCAGCCACCAGCGTGCTGCGGGTCGGCTCCGGCGCGCTGCTGGTGGGGCACCGGACGGCCCTGTCGGTGGTGGAGGAGTTCGGCACCCTCGCCACCCTGCACCCGGGCCGCATCGACCTCGGCATCGGCCGGTCCGGACCGCCCCGCGCCGACGCCAGCGGCGCACCCGCCCCACCGCCGGCCGGCGCCCGGGTGGTCGACGGGCTGCTGATCCCCGCTCTGTTCTCCTACGCCCACCTCGCCGCCGCACCCCGGTACGCCCTCGCCACCGCGCTGCTGCACCAGGCCGGCGCGCGACCGCCCGGGTTCGCCGGGCAGCTCGACGACATCCTCGCGCTGCTGCGCGGCGACTACCGGGACGCCGACGGCCTCGACGCGCACGCCGTACCGGGGGAGGGGGCGGACCTGCAGGTGTGGCTGCTGGGCAGCAGCGGCGGGGAGAGCGCCCGACTCGCCGGGGCACGGGGCCTGCCGTTCGCCGCCAACTACCATGTCAGCCCGGCGACGGTGCTCGACGCGGTCACCGCGTACCGGGCGGCGTTCCGGCCGTCGGCGGTGCTGGCGAAGCCGTACGTGGTGGTCTCCGCCGACGTGGTCGTCGCCGACACCGACGCCGAGGCGCGTCGGCTGGCCACTCCGTACGGGCACTGGGTGCACAGCATCCGCAGCGGTGTGGGCGCGATCCCGTACCCGAGTCCCGAGCAGGCCGCCGCCCTGCCGTGGACCGACGCCGACCGGGAACTCGTCGCCGACCGGGTGGACACCCGGTTCGTCGGCGCGCCGGACACGGTCGCCGAGCGGCTGCGCACGCTGCGGGACGTCACCGACGCCGACGAACTGCTGGTCACCACGATCACCCACGACCACGCCGACCGGGTGCGGTCCTACCAGCTGCTGGCGAAGGAGTGGGCCCAGTCCGGCGACACCGGTCGGGCCCACTAGCGGGAGGCGTGCCCACCCCGGCCCGGCCGGCGGCACGGATCGGGGGTGTCCGGGTGGGGGTGGCGCGTCACGGCATCGTGCTGAGCAGCCCGACCTCGGGGCGCAGGACGCCGTCCTGGCCCAGCGACCGGAAGTCGGCCTCGACGGCGGCCCGATCCAGCCGGCCCGCCCGCACCGCGTGGTAGCGCACGACCGACCAGAGGAAGACGTCGAGGGTGTCGAAGCGGGTGCCGCCCTCGACGACCTCCTCCTCGTGGAACCAGAGGCCGACCTGCCCGCTGGCGAGGACCACGTGCAGGTTGCCGCCGCCGTCGGCGCCGATCGAGTAGACGTCGTCGTCGGTGAGCGTCGGCCGGTAGTCGGCGTCGAGGAGCTGGCAGTCGTTCCCGGCGAAGTCGAAGCCGTAGGACCAGTCGTGGATGTCGAGGAACTGGGGCATCCGGCCGGACCGGACCCGGCGGTCGAACGCCGCCAACGCCGTGGCGGCCGGCGGTGGCAGCCGGTCGAGCATCGGCGTCACCGGCCGGGCCGGGTCGGGCACGACGACCGGTGGGCGGTCGGCGAACCAGCGCGTGAGATCGGCGTCGAGGTCACGCTCGACGTAGCCGGTCAGGTCGTCAGGGGTGAGGGTCACCGGCGGATGCTAGCCGCTGCCCCCGACAGGCCCGCGGTGCCGGTCGGCGTCGGCGGGAGGGCCGCCGGCAGGCGTCGGGTTCGTCCACCGCTGCGGCTTTCACCGAGGTCAGGATATATTGACGCAAGTCACTTACTGCTTCGGAGGTGCCCGACGTGAGAGTCCGTTCGATGGTGGCGGCGGCGGTCGTGGCGGGGCTGGCGGCCACCGGCGTCGGCACCGCCACGCTCGCCGGGGCCGCGCCGGCCGACCCGGCACCGGCCGCCACGACCCTGGCCGTCGGCGACTTCGACTTCACCCGCCCCCAGGTGGTCGCCACCGGCCTGACCGTGCCCTGGGGGATGGACTTCCTGCCCGACGGCAGCGCCCTGACCGCGTTGCGCAACTCCGGCCAGGTGGTGCGGGTCCGTCCCGGGCAGGCCCCGGAGCAGGTGGCGCAGATCTCCGGCGTGAACGCCAGCGGCGAGGGCGGCCTGCTCGGCCTCGCGGTCTCCCCCGGGTACGCCCAGGACGGCTACGTCTACGTCTACCTCACCACCACCACCGACAACCGGATCGTCCGGTTCCGGCTCAGCGCCCCGCAGAACCAGGAGCCGATCCTCACCGGCCTGGCCCGCTCCACCATCCACAACGGCGGGCGGATCGCCTTCGGCCCGGACGGGATGCTCTACGCCGGGGTCGGTGACGCGGGGCAGACCGCCAACGCGCAGAACCCGCAGAGCCGCAACGGCAAGATCCTCCGGATGCGGCCGGACGGCTCCGCGCCCTCGGACAACCCGACGGCCGGCTCCCTGGTCTACAGCCTCGGACACCGCAACGTGCAGGGCCTGACCTGGGACGCCCAGGGCCGGCTCTACGCCGCCGAGTTCGGGCAGAACACCCGGGACGAGGTCAACCTCATCGTGGCCGGCGGCAACTACGGCTGGCCCACGGTCGAGGGCCGGGCCAACGACCCCCGGTTCCGGGACCCGCTGCTGGTCTGGACGACCGCTGAGGCGTCCCCGAGCGGCGCGGCGGTCGCCGGCAACCGGCTCTTCGTCGCCGCCCTGCGCGGCACCCGGCTGTGGACCGTGCCGCTGACCGGCACCGGCGGGGTCGGCACCCCGACCGCCGAGCTGACCGGCGCGTACGGCCGCCTGCGCACCGTCGAGTACGGGCCGGACGGCTGGCTCTGGGTCACCACCAGCAACCGGGACGGCCGTGGCACCCCGGCGTCGACCGACGACCGCATCCTGCGCTTCCCGCCGAAGGACACCACCCCGCCACCCACCACCCAGCCACCGACCACCCCGCCCCCGACGACGCCTCCGCCCACCACGCCTCCGCCGACCACGCCCCCGCCCACCACGCCCCCGCCCACCACGCCCCCGCCCACCACGCCCCCGCCCACCACGCCCCCGCCCACCACGCCCCCGGGCACCCCGCCGCCCGTCTCCTGCCGGGTCGTCTGGCAGCCCAACCAGTGGAACGGCGGGTTCACCGCCGAGGTGTCGATCACCAACCTGGGATTCTCGGTCACCAGTTGGACGTTGACCTGGTCCTTCGCGGCCGACCAGCGGATCACCAACGCCTGGAACGCGCAGGTCACCCAGTCCGGTGCCGCCGTCACCGCCCGCAACGTCGCCTGGAACGGGAGCGTGCCGCAGAGCAGCACGGTCAGCTTCGGCGTCCAGGGCACCTCCGGCGCGAGCAACCCGCGCCCGGCCGCGTTCCAGTTCAACGGGGGAGTCTGCCTGGTCCAGTGATCCACGACGGGGCCGGTCCGGGGTACCCCGGACCGGCCCCGTCCGCCGTGCCACCCGGCCCGTCCGGGCGACGCGGTCGCGTCGTCGCCGACACACCGGCGTCGGTCGAACCGGGGCAATGTGCCGGATTCGCCGACGCCGGCCGTCGTTCCGGTGGAGCCTGCGAGAGACGCGATCGCGCACGGTGCGGCGGAACGGGGTGGTCTTGAATCGAAGGTTCGTCGGGCTGCTGCTGGTGACCAGCCTGGTGCCGATGATCGAGGCCACCGTGCTGGTCGCCCTCGGATTCCGGGCCGCCCAGGGCATCCCCCCGCAGCTCACCGCCCTGTGGCCGTACGACACCTACCACGACCTGCGGTGGCTCTACGTCTACCACCGGTCGTGGTGGGAGTTCGCGCTCTGGCTGACCTACGTGCTGGTCGCCCGGGGCCTGTTCACCACCGGCCTGGTGCGGCTGGCCTGGCCGACCGGGGTGCCCCGGCCGTCACTGGGCTGGCTGCTGCGCCGCAACGTCGTGCTCGGCGTGCTGGTCGGCGGGTTCGTCGCACCCTGGGCGGCGATCTCGGTGGCGGCGTCGGTGGTCGCCCTGTCCTGGGTGCTGCTGGCGTCGCTGCTGCCGATGTTCCTGCTCGCGCCGTTCCTGCAACGGGTGGCCGTGGTGGAGCACTGGTGGCGGGGGCTGCCGTCGATCTCGCTGGTCGGCTGGTCGCTGCTGAACTTCGTGGTGCTCACCGTGGCCGGCGCGCTGTGCTGGGCGGCGCCCGGCTGGTGGACGGTGCCGGTGGCCGGGGTGGCGGGGGCGCTCAACGGGGTGCTGTGGAACCGGACCGTCCGGGCGGCGCTGCTGCCCTCTCGGGTGCGCTGGGCCCGGGTGCCGGTGACCCCGCTGGCGGCGCTGCTGGCCGTCGCCGTGCCGCTGGTCATCCCGCCGGTGACGGAACTGGTCCCGGGCAACGAGCAGTGGATCAGGACGGCGGTGCTGGAACGACCGCTGCCCGCCGCGGTCACCCACGCGGTGATCGTGCTCACCGGCTACGGCTCGGACTACGGCGGTGAGCAGCCGTCCGACCCCCGGGTGCAGCGCTTCTCCTACCGGGGGCTCGACCCCGACGGAAGGCCGCTCGCGTACCGGTCGGCGGACACCACCCGGTCGATGGCGGACAGCGTGGCGCTGCTCGCCCGGCAGGTGGAACTGCTGCACCGGCGTACCGGACGGCAGGTGGCGCTGATCGGGGAGAGCGAGGGGGCGATGGTGGCCCGCACCTATCTGGCCCGGCGGCACGACCCGGCGGTCGACATCCTCGTCATGTTCAGCCCGTTGATCTACGCCGGTCGGGCCTACTACCCGCCCCCGCACCACGACGAGGGCTGGGGGGTGGTCACCGGCTGGCAACTGCGGGCCATCTTCGGGCTCGCCGACGTCGGCGGCGGCCCGGACGAGCCGTTCATCCGGTCGCTGCTCGACGACGCGCCGTTCTACCGCAACCAGCTGATGTGTCCCGTACCGGGGGTCCGGATCGTCGCCTTCCTGCCCACCGCGACGGCTACCGAGGCGCCACCGGGGGAGTACAGCCGGATTCCGGTCTACCAGATCCCCGGCGTGCACGGTGGCCTGCTGGACCGCAGACTGCTCCAGGACCGGTTGATCGACTTCCTGATCGGCAAGCCGATCGCGCGCACCCGGGCCGAGTACCCGCTGATGCAGAGCTTCGCCGCCGCCTGGCAGGCGCCGCCGCTGCCGATCGAGGCGAACCCGGCCTGGGCGGGCAACCGGCAACCCGACCCGGCGTTCACCGGGAAGGTCTGCCTGCCGGCCCGCTGAGCGCCAGGCCGCCACCGTCACCGGGCGAGCAGTTGGACGACCACCAGCACGGCGACCAGGTCCGGGCCGCGCAGCACCTGACGGACCAGGTCGACGGGCACCATCGCGAACGGGGTGTTCACCATCGCCCCGCCGTACCGCATGGCTGGGCGGGTGCCGGCCCAGAAGGCGGCCGTCACCACCCCGAGCAGCAGCACCGCGTCGAGCGGGACGGGCACCGGCCGCAGCGCCGGCAGGGTGGCCAGATACCACACGGTGGCGCCGACACCCGGCACGACGAGGTGCGTCAGCCGCAGCAGGGTGTCGTTGCCGCCGAGGGACCGCCGCAGGCCCGCCGACCGGCTCACCGCGCGCAGCCCGCCGGTGAGCCGACCGGTCGCAAGGTACGCCAGGACCAGGTGCGCGGGACCCGCGATCGACGGCAGCGCCACGGCGACGGCGTACATGGCCAGCAGTGCCCCGGCCCAGCCGACGAGGGCGCCCCGACGGCGCGACAACCGGCGTACCTCCGCCTGCAGCAGCACCGCGAACCGGCCGCCGGCCCGCAACGGCCGGCCGCGTACCAGGCCGACCGCGCGCCACCGGCGGCTCTCCACCAAAGCGGCGAGCAGCGACGGGTCCAGCAGCACGGCGGCGGTGGTGGCGGCGTTGGCGAACTGCGCCCCGGTGGTCAGCGCCGCCCGGTCCACCCGGGGCAGCCGCCGGTACGCGTCGACGGTCGACGCCATCGCGACCGGCAGCAGCACCAGGCCGACGATGGGGGTGAGCGGCACCGGCGGCAGCGGGAGGGACCCTCCGGTGGCGTGCCCGAGCACCACCAGCACCGCGATCGCCGCCCCGGCGGCGGACAGGCCGACGCCCAACCGGCCCGCCCAGCGGGGCGTGGGGGCCACGCCCTGGGCGACGACGGCCCACCCGGTCGCGGTGGCCCCGCAGGCGAGGCCGGCCAACGCCGCCCAGCCCAGGTCGGCGGGGCGGTCGCGTCCACCGGCGTACGCGGCTGCCACCGCCAGCAGCCCCACACCCACGGTGCCGCCGCCGACCAGGCCGCCGAACCGGGGGAGCAGCCACGCCCGCCGGTCCACCGGGGAGCTGACCAGCCAGGCCTGGGCGGCCGGGGTGACCAGCAGCGGTCCGGTCAGCCGCAGGCCCCACCAGACGAGCCCGGCCCCCGCCGTCACCGCGGCCACGGCGATCCAGTACCTGTCACCCGGGTCGGTCCGGGCGACCTGCGGGGCCGCCAGGTGGTCACGGATCGCGGCGACCGCGAACCAGCCGTACAGGGCGACGAACAGGACCACGACGTAGGCGTCGGTGAGCACCTCGCCCAGCGAGCCGGGATGGTGGCGGCGGCGGGCCCGTCGCAGCCGGGCCCGCAGCTGCCGGGGCGTGGGCCCCACCACCGCCGGCGGGAAGGTCCTGGTCGACGTCACCTCAACCGCCGATCTCGATCCGCCGGTCGGCGACCGCGTCGATCAGTTCGGTGTCGTGCGACGCCATCAGCACCGCCGTGCCGGCCGCCTTCTCCCGCAGCAGCCGCTGCGCCAGCCAGGCCCGGCCCCGGACGTCGAGGCGCTGCTCCGGCTCGTCGAGGACGAGCAACCGGCGCGGGCGCACGAAGCAGGAGGCGAGGGCGAGACGGCGGCGCTGCCCGCTGGACAGCGTCGCCGGAAGCTGGTCGCGGGCCGGTTCGAGAGCCAGCTCGGCGAGGACCTCCGCGACGGGTCCGGCGGTGCCACCGTGGGCGTAGGCGAGTAGTTCGAGGTGTTCCACGACGGACAGGTCGGGAAAGAAGTCGATGTCGTCGAGGGCGGCGGCGACCGCCGCCCGGACCCGGGGGTCGGTCTCGTCGCAGCGGCGGCCGTCGAGCAGGACCTCACCCTCGTCCGGACGGTCCGCCCCGACGACGCAGCGCAGCAGGGTGGTCTTGCCGGAGCCGTTGGGCCCGACGACGACGGCGACCTGACCCGCGTCGAGTTGGAAGCGTACGTCGTCGAGGACGACCAGCGCGCCGAACCGGCGGGTCAGCCCGCGTACGGCAAGTGTGCTCACAAACGCCCACTGTCGCACGCGGGCCGGCACCCCCGCCGACCCGGTCCCGCCGCAGCGGTCAGCCCTTCACGGCGCCGATCAGCACGCCCTTGATGAAGTGCCGCTGGATGAACGGGTAGACCGCGACGATCGGGGCGACGGTGAGCACCACCACTGCCATCTTGATCGCCTCGGTCGGTGGCATGGACACCCCGGTGGTGCCGCCGGAGGTGTGCGGGGCCTGGCCGGCCAGCAGGTAGCTCTGCAGCACCCGCTGGATCGGGTACATGTCGTTGCGGTCGATGAACAGCAGCGCGTCGAACCAGACGTTCCAGTAGCTCACCGCGTAGAACAGCCCCACCACGGCGATGACCGCCCGGGACAACGGCAGCACGATCCGTACCAGGGTACGGAAGTGGCTGGCCCCGTCGACCCGGGCGCTGTCCAACAGCTCCTGCGGGATGCCCTGGAAGAAGCCCCGCACCACGACCAGGTTGAACACGCTGATCGCCGGCGGCAGGATCAGCGCCCAGATGGTGTCCTTGAGACCGAGCCCGGTCACCACCAGGTACTTCGGCACCAGCGGCGGGTAGACCAGGAACGGGATCAGGAAGTAGACCAGCAGCCAGCGGTAGCCGACCGAACGCGGCTGGGACAGCCCGTACGCGGCCAGTACGGTCACGGTCAACGCCAGCGCGCTGCCGATGACGGTGACCAGCGTGCTGATCCACAGCGCCCGGGTGACCGCCCCACCGGCGAAGATCGTCTCGTAGGCCGCGGTGTCGATGCCCCGGGGGACGACGACGAGGCCGCCGGCCTCGGCGAGGGCCTCCCGGGAGGACAGGCTGGTCACCAGGATCACCCAGAGCGGGAAGAGCACGCTGAGCACGAGCAGGGCCAGGAAGGCGGCCTTGAGTCCCTGGCCGATCCGGGTCGGTGGCTCCTCCCACACCGGCCGGCGGTCGCGCCCCACGCGGGCCCTCCGTGCGACAGTCGTGGTCATTTCGAGTAGATCCCCCGTTCGCCGAGCATGTGCGCGACCCGGTTGGCGGCCAGGATCAGGCCGAGCCCGATCGCCGCCTTGAACAGGCCGGCCGCCGCGCCGTAGCCGTAGTTCCCGGTGGCGATGGAGAAGTGGTAGACGAAGGTGTCGAGCACCTCGGCGGCCTGCCGGCCCACCGCGTCGCGTTGCAGCAGGAACTGTTCGAAGCCGACCGAGAGCGCGTCGCCCAGCCGCAGGATGAGCAGCAGCACGATCACCGGGCGCAGGCCGGGCAGGGTGATGTGCCACAGCCGCCGCCACCGGCCGGCGCCGTCGGCCGCCGCCGCCTCGTAGAGGCTGGGGTCGATGGTGGACAGTGCGGCGAGGAAGACGATGGTGCCCCAACCGACGTCCTTCCAGACCGCCTCGGCGGTGACCAGGATGATGAAGGTGTCCGGGTTGGTCATCACGTTCCACGGCTGCATGCCGGCCTCGCGCATGGTCTGCGCGAGCAGGCCGGCGCCGCCGAGCATGGCGACGAAGAAGCTGACCACGAGCACCCAGCTGAAGAAGTGCGGCAGGTAGACGACGGTCTGCACGAAGGTGCGCCACCGGGTGGACAGCAGGTTGTGCAGCATGATCGCCAGGAAGATCGGCAGCGGGAAGAAGAAGACCAGCTGGAACGCGGTGATGGCCAGGGTGTTGCGCAGCGCGTCCCAGAACGCCGAGTCCTCGAACAACAGCTGGAACTGCCCGAAGCCGATCCAGTTGCTGTTCGCGAACGCCTGCAACGGGTTGTCCCCCAGGTAGGGGTTGTAGTCCTGGAAGGCGATGACGTTGCCCAGGATCGGCAGGTAGCTGAAGACCAGCAGGACGAGGAACCCGGGCGTCACCATGAGCAGCAGCTGCCAGTCCCGGGCGAGCCGGGTGCGCAGCGGCACCCGGCGACGGCGGGCGGGGCGGCGCCCGCGTCCCGTCCCGGTGGGGCCGTCGGGCCGGGTCCGGTCGGACCCGGCCACGACGGTGGTGTCACGAGTGGTCATCGCCCGGCCTTGGGCAGGGACTTGGCGAGCAGTTCCCGCGCTTCCTCGCCCCCGTTGGCCTTCCACTCCTGCACGATGGCGTCGGCGTCGGAGAGCGGCCGGCGACCGCGCAGCACGTCGGTGAACTTGTCCTCGGTGGGCACCTGGTTGGCCTTGTACGCGGCCGGCATCTCCAGCTTCACCCCGTCCCAGGGGTCCTTCTCCAGGTACTTCACCATGTTGTTGGAGTAGGTCAGGAGGTCCGGCACGTAGTTCGGGGTCTCCGGGTACGGACCGATGGTGGGGTTGCGCCCGCTGATGAAGAAGTACTGGTTGGCGATCTCCTTGAACGCCAGGTCGGTCTTGACCGGCCCGTTCGGCGTGCTGGTGTGGTGCTTGCCCGCCTGCCCGTAGTCGCGCAGCTGCGCCTCCTGCGAGCCCAGCGGCGCGGAGCACCAGTTCATGATCCGCAGCAGCTCCTCGACCCGCTCCTTGCCCAGTCCCTTCTTGACGAAGGTGAAGGAGATCGGCTCGTCGTCGCCCCAGACCAGGGGGTCGCCGCCGGTGGCGGAGAAGATCGGCACCGGCTGGATGTTCAGCTTGGGGTTGACCTTCTGGTGCTCGGCCTGGGCACCCTGCCAGAAGCCCACCCCGTTGCGGGTGAAGACGATCGCGCCGTTCTTGGCGAACAGTTGGGCGCTGTCCGCGCCCTTGCTGGCGATGATCTCGGGGTGGACCAGACCGTCCTTGTAGATCTTGGCCATCACCTCGAGGGCCTGCCGGTACTCCGGGGTCTCGTACTTGAACTCCGGGGTCCCGTCGGCCTTGAGCCGCCAGCCCTGCTTGGAGGCCGGCACCTTGTGGTACATCTGGATCATGTCGAAGACGTTGTCGAACGCCCACACCTTCTTGGCCGGGTCGGTGACCTGCTTGGCCACGGTGAGCAGGTCGTCGAGCGACGCCGGCACCGCCAGCCCGCGCGCGTCGAGCAGGTCCTTGCGGGTGAACAGCGCCCAGGGGAACGGCCCGTCGGTCGGGTTGGGCACGGCCATCAGCCGCTCGTTCCACAGGGAGTTGCGCCAGGCGCCGGTGGGGAACGAGGCCAGCATCGGGTACGCGTTGGCCGCGTCGCCCTTGAGGTAGTCGGTGAGGTCCTCGAAGAGCACCTTGATCGCCTCGGAGAAGCGCGGGATCTTCTGCACCTCCCAGCCCGGGACGCAGAGCAGCTCCGGGACGTCCCGCGCGCCGAGCATCGCGTTGAGCTTGTCGGCGTAGGTGTTGCCGTCCTGGATGGTGAAGTTGACCGGCGTGCCCAGCTCCGCGTTGACCGCCTGGAGGTAGGCGTTCTGGGCGACCCCGGGCGGAGCCGGACCCCAGGCCGGGGTCATCGCGGTGATCTCCTTGCCGCTGGTGCCGGGCCGCTCGGTGATCGCGTCGACCAACGAGGACGGGTACTTCGTGTAGCCGTCGGGCACCGGTCGGGTGCCGATGATGTCGGGCTTGATGCTCTGGGCGAGGTCCTTCTGCGTCGGCAGCAGGCCGGCGTAGGAGTCCAGGTTCTGCGCGGCGCCGGAGCCGGCCGGCTTCTCGGAGCACCCGGCGAGCAGGGGGCCGCCGGCGATGGCGGCCGTGCCGAGGCCGACCAGGCCGAGGAAATGGCGGCGCGAGGGCGTCGAGCCGGGTTGCTGGGGTGTCATCGGTCCCCCTTGGAAAGGGCTGGTGGTGGATTCGCAGGTGGAGGTGGAGCTAGTTGGTCTGGATGTTAAACAAACTAATGGACGGCGGGAGATTCCGACAAGAGGCATCGACGCCCGCCGTGCCGACCGGCGACCGACCGCCCGCGCCCGGCGACCGTCGCGCCGGGCCGCCCCGGGCACCCCGTGCGGACCCCGTACCCGCTGCGTAGGCTGCCCGGATGAGCGCACCGTCCCGCATCCTGGTCTACGGGGTGTACGGCGCGGGCAAGTCCACACTCGCCGCGCGGCTGGCCGACCGGCTGGGACTGCCCTGGCACCCCGTTGACGACCTGCTGTGGCTGCCCGGCTGGGTCGAGGTGCCGGTGGCCCAGCAACGCGACCGGATCACGCAGATCTGCCGGGGCGAACAGTGGATCATCGACGGGGCCTACCACGGGTGGCGGGACGTGCCGCTGGCCCGTGCCGACCTGGTCGTCGCCCTCGACTACCCGCGCTGGCGGTCCTTCGGGCGGTTACTGCGCCGCACCGTCAGCCGGTTGGTGACCGGCGAGGTGATCTGCAACGGCAACCGGGAGACGCTCGGCAGCGTACTGTCCCGGGACTCGATCCTGGTCTGGCACGTCGGCGCGTTCGGCCGGGCCCGCCGCCGGATGCGGACCTGGCAGGCCGACCCCACCGGACCGCCCGTGCTGCGCTTCGACTCCCCGACGGAACTGGACCGCTGGGTGGCCAGCCTGCCCCGGCGGTGAGCGCGGCCCACCCGCGCCCCGCCGGGGTCAGCCCTGCGGCGCGGGGCCGTTGTCGACGAACCGGAACACGGTGGTCAGCGGGGCGTCGCCCAGTTCCTCGAGGATCAGCCCGCGACGGCTGGAGAACTGGAGGTACGCCGAGTTGTTGCTGATGGCGTAGGTCCGCTGACCGCCGGCCGTGCCGTCGACGGCGATCGAGAACAGCTGCCGCGGCTCCGTCGGCGCGCACGGGGCCCCTGCCACGGTGAGCGGCTGGGAACCCGACGACCGGACCTGCCAGCAGGCCAGGTCGCCGTCGGCGTCCGGTTCGGCGGTCCGGACCAGGTAGGTGCCGGAACCCTGGGGCACGAAGACGAACAGCGACCGGCCCTCGTCACCGTCGACCTCACCGAGACGGCCGTCGTCGAGCAGGGACACCGCACCCTCCGCGGCTGCGGACCGGACCAGGGCGAACCGGCGCTGCCCGAGCCGCAGCGGATCGGCGGACGCCGAACCCTGCGTCGTACCCGGTGTGGCGCCCGTCGACCCGGACGTCGGCCCGCCGGTGGCCGGGGTACGCGGAGTCGGCCCGGTGGACGGGGTCGCCGTGGGGGGCGTCGACGTCGTGGCGGGCGGACCGACGGGCAGGGTGGCCTGCGGCGGCCCCGCCAGGCGGGCCACGGCGAAACCGGCCCCCAGCGCCCCCAGCACGACGACCCCCACCGCGGCCGTCGCGACGTGCCGCTGCCGACGCCTGCGGTCGCCCCGCCGACGGACCTCGGTGACCGTGGCGAGCCGACCGGTCTGCCCGGCGTGCCGGGCCAGCCCCCGCAGGGCGTCGTCGAGCATGTCGTCAGACCCCATGGCCCCTCCCCGCCGTCGTCTGGTGTTCGTCGCCGCTCAGGTACCCGGCCAGGCCCCGGCGGCCCCGGGCCAGCCGGGTCTTGACGGTGTTCGGATTCGCCCGGGTCTCCACGGCGATCTCGGCCACGCTGAGGCCGACCAGATGGTGCAGCACGATGGCCCGGCGCTGCTCGCTGGGGATGCGCCGCAACGCCTCGACCAGCACGACATGATCGACCGAGACGGCATCGACCTGCTGGGCGACCGCCTCCCGGCGGTGGGCCCGCACCCGGTTCACCGTCTTGCGCCAGGCGCTCACCGCGATCCGGTACGCCACCTTGCGCACCCACGCCTCGGGGCTGTCGCACTCCCGCACCGTCGACCAGCGGCTCCAGGCGCGGGCGTACGCCTCGGCCACCGCGTCCTCGGCCTCGGTACGGCTGCCGACCATCGCGTACACCTGCCCCAGCACCCGCTGGGCCGACGAGGCGTAGAACGCGTCGAACTCCTCGGCGTCACGCATCGATCACGCTCTCCACCCACCCGCTCGCCTCTGGTCCCGTCCCCGCCTGCGGGCAGCCCGCCCGGCCCCGCCCGCCCCTGTCACACCCCGTTCCGGTCGGGTCGGCCTGGGCGCGGCCCCGGCCGACCCGACCGGCCCCTCGTCACCGACCGGCCGGTGCCGGCCCGTTGTCGGTGAACCGGAAACTGCTCGTCGGCGGGGCGTCACCCAACTCCTCGAGGATGAGGCCGGAACGCGCGGAGGTCCGCAGGAACGCCCCGGCGCTGCTGATCAGGTACGACGGCGTGCTGCCGGCCGCCGCGAAGATCTCGAACTGCTGGCGCGCGTCGTCGGTCCGGCAGGTGGCGGCCTGCACCACCAGCGGCTGGCTGTTGCCCGGATTATGCACCCGCCAGCACAGCGGACCGGCACTGGTCCGGGCGTACGACTTGATCAGGTACTTCCCACCGCCCAGCGGGGTCGGCACGAACAGCTGCCGCCCCTGGTCGTCGTCGACCTCGGCCAACCGTCCGGAGTCGGTCAGCGACAGGCCGCCCTCGAACGAACCGACCCGGACGATCGTGTACTGCCGGGTGCCGGTGAACCCGCGCGGGGCGGAACTCTTCTGCGGCGGAGTGGCGGACAGCCCCACCGCCACGGCCGCCGGCTTGCGCTGCGGCTCGGCCACAGGCGCGTCGGCACCGGGCCGAGCCTGGGCGCAGGCCGCCATCGTGCCGGTCAGGGCCAGCAACCCGACGCCCGCGAGCCATCGTTTCGTCGACATCGTTCGCTCCTTCTGGTGGGGGATCCCGGTCGACGTACCGGCCCGGTCGCCGCCGGTACCCGACTCACCCCTCAGGACGTCCGGAACCGCCCCCGGGTTTCATAACCCGCCACGATCTTTTTCCGAGCGGTGGTCCAGGTGTCGACCGGGGGATGGGCCGTGTCCGATCGAGGAGTTTGGGATGCTGGGCCGGTCCGGTTACCGACCCGAAGGGACCCTTCCGATGGCAAAGGTCATCTCCACGCTGTTCATCTCGGCCGACGGCGTGGCCGAGATCGACCCCGACTGGCACTTCCCGTACTTCGACGACAACATGGGGCGGGCCGTCAGCGCGGACTACGACGCCGCCGACCTGCTGCTGTTCGGCCGGGAGACCTACGACAGCTTCGCCGGGGCGTGGCCCGACCGGGAGGCCGCCGGTGGCGACGACGCGCCCTTCGCCAAGCAGCTCGGCGACCTGCGCAAGGTGGTTGTCACGCGGCAGGCGAGGGAGCTGCCCTGGCGTAACTCCGAGGTCCTGGACGGTGACCTCGTCGACGTGGTCACCGCGCTGCGCGACGACCCCGGTGTCGGCGGCGTCCTCATCCCCGGCTCGATCTCCGTGGTGCAGCAGTTGCTCGCCGCCGGGCTCGTCGACGAACTGCGGCTGCTGGTGCACCCGGTGGCGGCGCGCAAGGGCCGCAGGCTGTTCGACGACGGGGGCACCCCGTACCACCTGCGGGTGACCACGACCGAGGTGTACCCGACCGGGGTGATCCGGGTGATCTACGCGCCGACCGACGCGCCGGCGGCGGCCGGCTACGACGAGGCCAAGGAGCAGTTGGCCGCCGGGGAGTAGCCCCTGCCGGCGGAGCCGTCCCGTCGTGACGCGTGGTGGGTGGGTCCCGGGTCAGCCGGTGGCGTCGGGCGGGCCCAGCTCGGCGGCGGTGACGGCGCCCCGCGCCCGCAGCCAGCCGACCAGTTCGGTGGCGCCGCGCCGGACGGCCGCGTCCAGGGCGGTACGGTGCTCCCACGGCGGCACCCGGTTGAGCCGCGCGCCGCGTGTCCACAGGTACCCGGCGCAGGACTGCCGCCCGCCGTGGCAGGCACCCCAGAACGCCCAGTCGATCTCGTCGGTCGACGGCACGTCGTCGCCGGTGCAGGCCCGCTCCACCCGGTCGTGCAGGCCGAGCGTCGCCGCGTCGACGAGGGTGGTGCGGGCTCCCCGGACGACCAGCCGGTATGCCGCCCGCCACTGGGCGAAGGCCCGCGCGTTCGAAAGCGGCGTGCCGTCGGCGATCACGCTGCCGGGAGCTTCGATGTCGGCACCGGCGTCCAGCAGGGCGTCGACGACGTCCACGTCGTCGCAGCTGGCCGCCCAGTGCAGCGGGGTCTCCCGGTGCGGCCCGGCGAACCGGGCGTCGACGTCGGCGCCGGCGGCGACCAGCGCGGCGACGGTGTCGGCACCGCGCGGGAACCGGCCCGGCCAGTCGGTGACCACGTGCAGCAGGGTACGGACCCCGCCGACCCGGTCGACGATGCGTCCGGCGGCCAACCCCGGGTGTGCGCCGAGCAGCGACCGCAGTCGGGTCAGGTCACCGTCGCGGATCGCCCCGCTCACCGCGACCGCCAGCGGATCGTCGGCAGCGAGCAGCGGCGGATCACCGGTCATCTGCGCGACCCTACCCGTCGTCGCCCCGCAGCCGGCTGCCGTGCCCTGCCGCCCGGGCGCGTCGGGGTCAGTCCGTGCGGTGCGGCCGGGCGGGAAGCAGCCGGTCCAACGGCCGGGGGACGTGGTCCGGGTCGAGGGCGTGCACCAGCGCGGCAGCGTACCGGGCCTTGCGGCCGCTGGTGGTGCCCAGGAACCGGCGCAGCTGCCGCTCGACGGACCGGCCGCGCTGGGCGGGCTGATTCTGGAAGACCCGGAACCGGTGCAGGTCACCCTCGGCGGCGAGGACGTCCTCGACTCCGGCGGGACCCAACGCGCGGATCAGTTCGTCCTCCAGGTCGGCGACGCACACCGGGAAGCCGAGCGCCTCCATCGCGGGCCGGTCCAGGTCGACGCCGAGACCAACCTGCTCCAGGCCGCGTCGGAACCAGCCCTCCTCGGCCTCGTCGCACAGCCCCCGGACGGCCAGGCCGAGACCCGGCGGGCCGAGCAGCCGCAGGAACCGGCCGGCGCTCATCGCACCGCCGATCGGCAGCACGCAGACGCCCTCGCCGGGCAGGTCGCGGCCACGCCGTACGGCCAGCGCCTCGACCGCGCCACGGTCGCTGACCCCCTCGACGAGCACCACCGTGGTCAGCCCGTCGCCGGCCAGCCGGCGGGCGAGCACGGCGGCCTGCGCCGAGTCCGGGCCGCCGGCCGCCCAGCTACCGACGGCGACGCGGAAACGGTCCTGTTCCGGCACCCGTCGAGTCTCGCCACCACCCGGGGAGTACCGCCACCGGATTCGCCGGAGGCGGACCGGCCGGTCATCGCGGGGGCCGGTCCTGCGGCCCGACCGGCGCGGCGAACCGGAGCTGCCAGCGGGGGCCGTACCGGCTGAGGCGCACCACCGCCAGAGGGGTGACGTCCAGCCGGGGCAGGGCGGCCATCGGCAGGTCGAGCGCGTGCACGATCGCCACCCGGACCACCATCGGATGGGTCACCGCGACGATCCGCCGGCCCGGCCCGAGCCGGTCGTCGAGCCAGGCGCCGACCCGCTCGCGCAGCGCGGCAAGGGACTCCCCGCCGTGCGGTGCCGCCTCGGGCGTCTCCCACCACTGGCGCAGCGCCCCGGGCTCCCGCGCCCCGACGTCGGTCAGGCTGCGCCCGGCCCAGCCGGCGTAGTCGCAGTCGGCCAGCGCGGCCTCGACGGTGGGCCGTAACCCGAGGGCGTACGCGGTCTGCACCGCCGCGCTCGCCGGGCTGGTCAGGCAGGTGTCCACCGTGCCCAGTGGCCCGGTCCGCCCGTGACCGGCCAGGGCGAGGGCGGCCTGTCGGCCGCCCTCGTCCAGGTCGTCGTCTCCCGCGCCGAACACCGCCCGCCGCAGCGCGCCGGTGTGGGCGTGGGCGACCAGCCGCAGGCTGGTCGAGGTCACGGGCGGGCCGGCGTGGCCTGACCGGACAGGGGCTCGCCGGCCCGGTCGTCGGGGCGCGGCCCCGCGGGACGGCGGCTCATCAGGGCGCTGAACAGCAGACCGACGGCGACCCAGAGCACCACCTGGGTGCCGAGCGACGCCAGCCGGAAGTTCCACAGCAGCGTTGCCGGGAAGTCGTCCGGAACCTCCTGGAAGGACGGCAGGACGACGTACCCGACGCCGGCGACCAGGGCGAATCCGCCGAGGGCCGCGCCGTACCGTTGCCAGGGCGGTGCGTCGGCGCGGACCGACCGGTAGCCCAGGGTGCCCGCCCAGACGGCCACCAGGCCGAGCACCACCAACGCCAGGTAGGCGACGGTGCGCTGGTCGATGGTGTCGGGGTTGCCGACCGCCGGGGGATTGGCCGGGTACTTCCCGAACGGCACGAGCACCACGCCGAGCAGGGCGCCGCCCGCCAGCAGCAACGCCGACCGGCCGTCGTCGGCGGCCGGGAAACGTCGGCGCAGCAGCACGAACGCGGTCGCGAGCAGGCCACCCATCGCCGTCCCGAACAGCCCGGTGGCCAGGAACAGGCCGAACCGCTGCCCGTCCCGGCCGACCAGGTCGTCGCCGTGGTGGTCGTCGGCCACCGGCCCGGTGTGGGTGGCGGCCTCCTCGATCGCGATGGCCGCGTCGATGCGCGGCTCACCGACTAGGTAGCCGAAACCGCCCGCGAGCAGGCCGGCGACGAGGCCGGCGAGGAGCCCGCGGATCAGGACGGTGACGAAGGTGGGTGGATTGTGGGCAGGGGTCAGTGGCACGGGACACCGAGCAGGTGCCGGCCGTCGTGCATCAGCTCGTGCAGGAACATGCCGCTGCGCGAGACCGCGCCCTGGTCGAACGCGACCAGGTAGGTGAGCAGCAGGAGTACGCCGACGACGGCCAGGGCCGCCCACCACAGACGGGCGGACCCGACGGGGTGCACCAGCGGCTGGGCAGGAGTGGGACTCGACATGGGATTCGAACCTTCCCGGGGATGACGCGTCCCCATCGCAAGGCTGCGGACGACCGAGCGTCCTGGCTCGCGGACCCGTCGACGACGGAACCGCTCACAGTGGCGCGACCGCGCCGGATTCCCACCGGCTTACCTCGCGACGCCGCAGATAGTGGTTCGACCGTAACGGCGCGACCCCCGGCCGGTCAATCGTCGCCTCGGGAATGTGACGTGCCGGCCGGGCGTCGGCACGTCACCCGCCGGCCGGCACGGGGGAGTCGGGGGCGGTGTCCCGGCGGCGTCGTCGGGCCACCACCCCCAGGGCGGCGTCGACGACGAGGAAGGCGACGAGACTCGACCCGAGCAGGGGCAGCGCCCAGCCGACCGCCGCCACCACCGGTACCCCGACGAGGACCGCCCACCAGGGCAGGCCCCGGACGCCACCCCGGGGCGGCGCGGTGCCGGTGCGGGCCCGCCGGTCCGCCCGGGTGGGCCGGCGCTGCCACCACATCCGGTAGCCCCAGACGATGACGCAGAGCAACCCGAGGGCCAGCGCGGCGAGCAGGATCTGGTTGACCGGGCCGAGGAGCACCCCCATGTGGGCCTGGATGCCGAGTCCACTGAGCTGGGCCAGCACCGGCCAGTCGGCGAAGTCGCTGCGGGCGGTGACCGTGCCCGTGGTGGGGTCGACGGCGACGCGGTCCTTGGCGACCGGCCAGGTGTTGTCGACCTGGGTCACCGTCCAGGCCGAGCCCGGCGCGCCGGGGGCGATCTCGACCGGACCGTCCAGCCCGGCCGTCCGGGCGGCGGTCAGCACCCGGTCGAAGGCGGCCGACTCGACCACCCCGCCGGCCCCGGCGGCGCCGTGGTGGCCGCCGCCGGTGTCGGTCGGGACCGGTCCGGCGGCGAGAGCGGTGGAGAGCTGCGGGGCGCGGGCGTCGAGCGCGTCGAGACCGGCGCCGAAGTTCGCCCCGGCGTACCGGGACCAGGTCAACCCGGTGGCCGAGAGGAACAGCAGGCCGACGGTGAGCCAGATCCCGGTGGTGGCGTGCCAGCTCCGGGTCCGGCGCACCCCACGGGCGGCGGTCAGGTCCGGTACGAGCAGGTGCCGCGCGGTGGCCCGGGAGGATCGGCGGCGACGCCACCACAGCACCACCCCGCCGAGCGCGAGCACCCACAGCCAGCTCGCGGCCAGCTCCGAGTAGTGCCGGCCGACCGCGCCCAGGTGCAGGTTGCGGTGCAGGTCGTCCAGCCAGGTGGTGGCCGGTGTGGACCCGAACCAGGTGGTGAGCTGCCCCTGCACCCGGCCGGTGTACGGGTCGACGTACACGGTGTGCTGCCTGTCGGCAAGCTCCGGCACCGTGAACACCACCCTCGTGGTCCGGTCACCCGTGCCGGGCTGCACCGCGCTGACGCTGCCCTCCGGGTGGGCGTTGCGGGCCGCCCCGACCTGGTCGGCCACCGGCACCGGGCGCTCACCCACCTGTGTCACGGTCAACCGGTCGCCGTAGAGCGCCGTGTCCACCTGCGGGGCCACCGTGTAGGCGAGCCCGGTCAACGCGGCGACCACCAGGAAGGGCGCGAACAGGACGCCGGCGTAGAAGTGCAGCCGCAGCAGCAGCGCGCCGAACGGGGACCCGCCCCGGGCCGGCCGGGCGGGTGGGGCGGCGGACGGCGCGGATTCCGGCCTCGGCGGGTCGGACAACTCAGTAACAGACATATCCATCCGATCGAATGTGTTGGGAGGTGCCCGGTGGTCGCCCCGTGCGTGCGGGTCGGCCGGTGTCCGTGCGGTCGGCGTCGCCCGCCGAGGTAGTCGCGGCGGACGTCCCTGCGGTTCCCGGTAGATGTCCGGGACGTCGACGTCACCGGTCCACAACGGAACGGACGTCCCGGCGTGCGTCTGCGGACCGGGAGCGCCTGCGGCGTACCGGTGAGGGCCGCCTCAGGGGCGTGACGATTGTCGTCGCCGCCGACGCAGCACGGCCGCCGCCGCCAGCAGGGCGACCACCACGCTGCCGGTGACGCCGACGACGGTGGCCCGGCCACCGCCGCGCCCCGGCGCGACCGCGGCGGCGGACGGGCCGGGCGGGTCGGGTGACGGCGCGGCGGCCGGACCGGCCGGGTCCGCCACGGTGAACGGGTACGACCCCTGCACCGGGTGCCCGTCGGCGGAGACCACCCGGTACGCGACGGTGTACGTCCCGTTGGGCAGGGGACCGGTCACCCGGACGTTTCCCGTCGCGCCGGAGACCACCGGATCGCCGGTGGGGACACGCCGTTTCGTCCCGTCGGTGAGCACGATGGTGGTGAGTGTCGGGTCGAGCCGCGCCATGAACTCCAGCGTGATCTCGGTGGGCGCGCGGGTCAGCGTCGCGTCCCGGGCCGGCGAGGCGGACCGCAGGCCGTTGTGCGCGCGGGCCGGCGTGGCGGCGACGAACAGGGTCAGGATGCCGGCCAGCAGTGCGGCGACGAACCGGCCGGCGACCCGGCGCGACGGTGACATGGTCGTCATCAGCCGGCTCAGCCCAGCACCTGCTGGCCGATCCACCCGTCGGGCGGGCAGCCGGGCGGGACGGCGAAGACGGCGGAGCCGATCGGCGTGGTCCACTCGTTGAGCAGGTCCCGGTCGGCGAGTCGACGTTGGATGGGCAGGAACTGGGCGGTGACGTCGGCCTGGTACGAGGCGAAGATCAGGCCGCTGTCGGCGTGCCCCTGCGGGGAGGGCACACCGTCGTAGTTGTACGGGCGGCGCAGGATCCTCAACCGGTCGTCGGTGACGCGGGCCCGGGTGAGATGGGAGAAGTCGGGGATGACGGTGAGCCCGTCGTCGCCGACGGCGGCGAAGTCGGGTTCGTCGTGTTCACCGGTGCCGGTGAGCGGGGCGCCGGTGTCGAGCCGCCGGCCGACGGCCAGTTCCCGGTCGGTACGGCCGAGCAGGTCCCAGGTCTCCAGGTTCATGCTGATCCGGCGGACCACCAGGGTGGTGCTGTCGCGCAGCCAGTCCGGACCGTCGGGTACCCAGACGGCGGTGTCCAACGCGCTGCCGGGACGGGGGTTGGCGGTGCCGTCGAGCTGGCCGAACAGGTTGCGTTGGGTGTGCCCGGCCGGCTCGACGCCGGGGCTGCGCCGGAAGCCCTGCTGCACCCAGCGGACGGTGGCGAAGGGCCTGCTGTCCTTGACCAGCACCCGCTGGGCGTGTGCGACGGTGACCGCGTCGTCAGCGCAGATCTGCACCAGCAGGTCCCCACCGGACCAGGCCGGTCGGAGCCGGTCGATCCGCAACGCCGGCAGGTCGGCCACCGACGCCGGCCGCCGGTCGTCGACGCCCGCAGCCCGGTACAGGCCGGGGCCGAAACCGAAGGTCACGGTCAGCCGCGCCGGCAGCAGCCCGAGTTCGGCCTCGGTGTCGGCCAACGCCGGCCGGCCCTGGGTGAGCCGGGCCGCGTCGTCGCTGAGCAGCCGCAGCAGCCGGCCCAGCGCCGCCCGGTCGGTGCCCGGTCGCAGGGTGAACGCGACGAACGCGGCGTGGGCCTGCGGTTCGGTGGCCACCCCCGCCTGCCGGGGCCCGTGGAACGGCTCGACCAGGCCCCCGACGGCCGCCACCGGACTCGGCTGCGGCACGGCGGGCCCGCCGGTCGGCCCGTCCCGCCCGGCGACGACCACCGCACCGCCGGCCAGCGCGCCCCCTGCGGCCAGTGCCCCGCCGGCGAGCAGGCCGCGCCGGCTCACCGTACGCCCGTGCGGGTGTCCGGTCACGAGGTCGGGCCGGTCGTCGGCTGTCCACCCGGGGCCGGCTGACCGCTCATGGTCGGCTCGGGCGCGCCGTGGCCGGGGGCGTAGCTCTCCTGCGCCCCGGTGAACGGCTTGGCCACGGCGGTGAACTGCTGGGTCCGGCCGTCGGCGAAGGTGAGGGTCACGGTGACCTGGTCGCCGGCCCGCACCGGCCGGCGGAGGTCCATCAGCATCAGGTGGTCGCCGCCGGGCTCCAACACGTGGGTGCCCTTCGCCCTGATCACGACGCCGCCCTGCTTCTGCCGCATGACCATCGTGCCGTCCTTCATGGTCATCTCGTGCAGCTCCAGTACGGACACCTCGGTGGTGGCGCCGGTGAGCGTGACGTCGGCGTCGCTGTCGTTGACCAGGGTCCCGAAGGCCGCCGTCATGCCCTTGTCGGCCGCCTTCACCCACGGGTCCCGGATGGTGATCACCCCGGCGGACGCGCTCGCCGGTGCCGAGGCGCCCGACGGGGTGCCCGACGCCGGGTCGGCCGGGCCGCAGCCGGCGGTGCCGACGGCCAGCAGGGCGGCGGTGGCGGCGGCGAAGACGACTGACGCGCGTCGATTCGTGCCGAGTGGACCGGTGGGACGCATGGGTTTTTCCTCCGTTGTGCCGATGCTCTGTCCCGTTGGTCCGTCACCGGTCACCGAAAGTTCCGGCCGGTCGGGATCGTGCCCTTCCGGGTGACCGGGCCGTCCCGCCGGGCGGGACGCGCCGTCGGCCGCCACCCGGCGGGCCGGGTGGCGTCGCGGTCAGGCGGCCGACCGGTCGCGGGTCCGCGCCGAGCCGGCGTGCGGCGGCAGCAGGCGTACCGTCGGGGCGGCGGGCACGTCGTCCGTACGCAGCCGCCAGGCGGGCCGGTCTCCCCGGCCCCGCCCCGCCGGGCCGTCCGGCCGCAGCCGGGGCCGGGACAGCGCGACCACGATCAGATAGCCGGTGACCAGGAACCCGTGACTGACCAGCCGGGTCGGCTCCACCCGGCCGGTGACCAGGTCGTTGGCCGAGAGCAGCACGAGCGCGCCGACGAAGGCGCTCAACATCGGCAGCAGCCCCCCGGTCGGGGCGCGCCGGGCGGCCACGAAGAGGAAACCCGCGCCGACGGCGATGTTCCACGCGGCCGACTCGTGCCACAGGTGCCCGGAGGCCAGCGTGTCGAGCGCGCCGTGGGCGTGCCCGGCAGCCGGGCCCCGGCCGACCTGGGTCAGCCCCAGCACCAGTTGCAGGGCGCCGATCAGGGCCAGCCCGGTGCGCAGGACCGGCACCACCCGGTCCCGCATCCGGCGGGGGGCGGGGAGCGCGGCCAGCGCGACGTCGACGAGACCGGGGCCGGCCGCGGTGACCCTCGGTTCCGACCCTGCCGTGGCCGGGGTCGTCGACCGCAGGCGGCCGGGCCGGTCGACAGTCGGGTCGCAGCGGTCGGTGGTGGAGAGCGTCAGGCGGGATCGCCGGGTCACCGTCGCCGCCCGGTCACACCACTGCCGGCAGCCCGCGCACCCGTCCAGGTGCGCGTCCGCCGCGATCCGCTCGGCGGGGGTCTCCTCGCCGTCCAACTGTGCCGACAGGATCTCCCGCCACTGCTCACACCCCATGTACGGGTAGTCGGCCGGCAGGGCGCGGTGGTTCCCGTGGGCTCCCGGGGCACGGTCGCGGCCCGGGGGCGACGGTCAGCCGGCGGCGCTTCCCGGCCGGTGGCGGATCGCCCGGGGGTTACCCTCGACCGCCGCGACGAGATCCTCGCGGGCCCGGGCGACCCGGGACCGGATGGTGCCGACCGGGCAACCGCACACCTCGGCCGCCTCGGCGTAGGACAGGCCGAGGACCTGGGTGGCGACGAACGCCTCCCGACGGTCGGCGGGCAGGGCCAGCAGCAGGTCGTTGAGGACCACCTCGCCGTCGAAGCCGCTGCCCCGGGTGTCCGGCGTGTCGTGCCACTCGGACAGCGGCACCGTACGCGGACGCGAGGTGGCCGCCCGGACGTGGTCGACGGCGGTCCGGCGGGCGATGCCGAGCAGCCACGTACGGGCCGAGGAACGGGCGGCGAACGACGGCAGCGAGCGCATGGCCCGCAGGTACGTCTCCTGGGTGAGGTCGTCGGCCTCGGCCGGGCTGATCAGGTGCGCGACGAACCGTCGTACGTGCTGTTGGGTCGCCCGGATGAAGCGGGCCGCGGCCTCCCGGTCACCCCGACCGGCGGCCAGCGCCCACGCGGTGATCTCCGCGTCGTCGTCGCCCACCTGCCACCTCCGTGTCCGGTTCTGCCGCCTGTCGTGCTCCGCCGTCGTCCGCCAACGGTAACGACGGGGTGTAGTAGGTCCCGGGTGAGCGTACGGCATACCCGGCGTCATCCCCGCCCACTGGTACGGACGGGAGGCGTCGGCGGATCATCCGTACCGGGGTTGGGTACGGAGGCCCACCGTGACCGGCCGGACGCGGGGTGCGGAGCCGGGGACGAGTTTTGATCATCCCGACCTCAGGTTGGGACGCCATAGCCAAAACTTTTGCCATCTGCGTAAAAAGTTAGTGAACTATTGATTGAAGTCCACTCTTCGTGAGGATGATCCGATGCGCTGTCCCCCTCCAGCCACCGGACCCGCCGGGCGTACCCTCGCCGGCCTGCTCGCCCTCGTGTTCGCCGCGGCGGCGGTCCTGCTGCCCACCACTGCGGCGCAGGCGCACGGCACCCTGGCGATGTCCACCCCGGCGGCCAACGCCACGGTGGCCGAGCCGCTGACGACGGTGGAGCTGTACTTCACCGAGCAGGTGGCGGCCAACGCGTACTTCACCGTCACCGGGCCCGGCGGTGGCCGGGTCGACAACGGCTGGCGGCACGGCTCCCCCCGGCCCCTGGACAAGCCGGTCCGGGAGTACCTGCTGGTCGACGGCAAGTTCGAGCCGAAGGAGTACAGCACCGGCTTCCCGGCGGTGGTCACGCTGGCCCACCTGCCGGCGGCCGGCCAGTACGCGGTGAGCTACCTGTCGGTGGCCTCCGACGGCGAGCCGGTCCGGGGCACCATGACCTTCCGCTACACCGGACGGCCGACCGCCGCGCCGTCCGGCTGGCAGCCCCCCGTCGACCAGCCGGATCCGGCGCTGGTGGCCGCCGCCGAACAGCACGCCACCTCCGGCCACGCCGGCCCGGCGGCCTCCGCGGTGCCGACCGCCCCGGTGACCGCCGCCGCGCCGGCCACCCCGCCGGCCGCCGCCCCCGACGAGGACGGGAACGGCCTCGGATGGCTGGCCTGGGCCGGCGGCGCGGTGCTGGTCGCGGCGGCGGTCAGCTTCGCGGCGTGGCGACGTCGCCCGGTGCCCGCCACCCGGCCCACCGGCCGGCCCCGCGCTGGGGGGACGGCCGCCCGGCCGGGCTCCGGCACCCGCGTCAACCGGTCGAAGGCGACGGGTGGCGGCAGGAAGACGGCCCGTCCGGCCGCCGCCCGCCGTACGGTGGTCAGCGCGTCGGTGACGACCCCCGCCAGGACCGGCGCGGCCTCGGCCAAGGCGGTCCCGGCGGCGGCCCAGGCCGCCCCGGCTGCTCCGGCCTCCGGCAAGGCGAAACGACCCTCCGCCGCGCCGGCTGCGGCCACGGCGGGAATGGTCACGGTCAAGGCCGGGCCCGACGAGGCGACCTCCGGGCCCGACGAGGCGACCTCCGGGCCCGACGAGGCGGCCTCCGCCGCGACGTCCGCCGACGTCGACGCGACGGACTCCGGCACCGGCGTGGCGGTATCCGCCGCTCCTGCGCCGCACCCCGGGTCCCGGCTGGGCAACACGGGTCTCGCGTTGCTGGTCGGAGGGCTGGTGGTGGCCCTGCTGGCGGGCTTCGGGCTCGGCCGGATCGGCTCCGGTGCCCGGCCCGCCGACGGCACCACCGCCGCCCCGCCGGCCACCGGTGCGGCGCCGGCGGCCGGGGACGGGCACCAGCACGGGCCCGGCACCGGGGCGCACACCCATCCCGGCGACGCCGGTGGGGCCCAGGCGCAGGTGACCGGGCTGTCGGTCAACGCCGGTGGTTACACCGTCGAGCCGGCGGCCCGGACCCAACCGGCAGGCGTACGGGCCGACTACCGGTTCCGCATCGTCGGCGCGGACGGGAAGGCGGCGACCCGGTTCGCGGTCGTCCACGACAAGCCGCTGCACATGGTCGTGGTGGGGCGGGACCTGAGCGGCTACCAGCACCTGCACCCGACCATGGCGGCGGACGGCACCTGGAGCGTCCCGCTGACGCTGACCCGGCCCGGCGGCTACCGCATCTACGCCGACTTCTCGGTGACCGGCGCCGACGGCACCACGGTCCCGCTGGTGCTGGGGGTCGACCACCAGGTGCCCGGCGCGCACACCCCGGTCCCGCTGCCGCCGGCCGCGTCGCAGTCGACGGCCGGGCCGTTCACGGTCACCATGGGCGGCACCCCCACGGTGGGGGTGACGGTGCCGCTGTCCTTCCGGCTCGACGGCGTCGACCCGGCCCGCCTGGAGCGCTACCTGGGGGCGTACGGGCACCTGGTGGTGGTGCGCGAGGGCGACCTGGGCTACGTGCACGTCCACCCGGACCAGGAACTGGTGGACGGGACGGTGCGGTTCTGGCTGACCGCCCCGAGCGCGGGCCGCTACCGGGCGTTCTTCGACTTCCAGGTCGACGGGACGGTGCACACCGCGCAGTACACCCTCGACCTGACCTGAGCACGGTTCCGGCCGACCCCGCCTGCACCACCGGGGCCGGCCGGAACCGCCACCGCCCCCCGGTCCGACCCGGGAGGTCGGCGACGCGGGGGCGAATCGGTGGGCCCGTACCCGCGGTGTCGGGGGGAACGGCCATGATGGGCCGGTGAAGATCCTGTCCATCCAGTCCTCGGTCGCCTACGGCCACGTCGGCAACTCGGCGGCCGTGTTCCCCCTCCAGCGCCTCGGGCACGAGGTCTGGCCGGTGCTGACCGTGCACTTCTCCAACCACACCGGGTACGGCGCGTGGCGCGGGCCGCTGCTGGCCCCGGCCGACGTGGCGGAGGTGATCGAGGGCATCGCCGACCGGGGGGTGCTCGGCACCGCCGACGCGGTGCTGTCGGGCTACCAGGGTGATCCGGCGATGGGTGCGGTCATCCTCGCCGCGGCCGACCGGGTGCGGGCCGCCAACCCGGACGCGGTGTACTGCTGCGACCCGGTGATGGGCGACACCGGGCGGGGGATGTTCGTCCGGCCCGGCATTCCGGAGTACCTGCGTGACGTGGTGGTCCCGCGCGCCGACATCATCACCCCGAACCACTTCGAGCTGGACTACCTCGCCGGCCGGACGACCACCTCGCTGCCCGCCGTGCTGGACGCCGTCGACGTGGTCCGCGCCACCGGCCCCCGGGACGTGCTGGTGACCAGCGTGCTGCACGACGACGTGCCGGCCGGCTCGCTGGAGGTGGTGGCCGTCTCAGACGAGGGCGCCTGGGCGGTGACCACGCCGCTGCTGCCGATCAACCCCAACGGCGGTGGCGACGTCACCGCCGCGCTCTACCTGGCCCACCTGCGGACGACGGGCTCACCGGCGACCGCGCTGGAACGCACCATCTCCTCGGTCTTCACCGTGCTGGAGCGGACCCTCGCGGCGGGCACCCGGGAGATCCAACTGGTCGCCGCCCAGGACGCCATCGCCGACCCGCCGGCCCGGTTCACCGCCCGCCGGCTGCGCTGACCCGGGCCCGAGCGGCACCGCCGACCGGCCCCCGTCGGTGGCACGTTCCGGCTGCGGCGGTCGGGGTGACGTCTCCGGCGGTCGTGGCTTTTCCGGTGGGCGGGGTGGCGAGACCCAGGTGACCAGGACCACCGAGATGATCATGAGGAGGAACCACGAGGCGAGCTTCGTCGGCGACACCGGGTCCCACCCGGCCACCTGACCGGGATAGAGCCACGCCTGCGACCAGGTGGCGATGTTCTCCGCCAACCAGATGAAGAAGGCGACCAGGAGGAAGGCCAGCAGCAGCGGCATCCGCAACCGGAACCGGAAGACCCGGAACTGCATCACGCAACGGCCGAACACCACCGCGACGACGGCGATGAGCAGCCACCTGACGTCCGGCAGGTAGTGGTTGGTGAAGAAGTTGGCGTAGATCGCGACCGCCACCAGCGCCGTCACCCGGCGGCGGGGGTAGCGGGTGAAACGCAGGTCGAACAACCGGTTGACCCGGACCAGGTAGGAGCCGACCGCGGCGTACATGAAGCCACTGAACAGCGGCACCGCACCGAGCCGCAGCACCCCGTCCGGGGCGTAGGACCACGAACCGATGTGCGTCTTGAACAACTCCATCGCGGTCCCGACCAGGTGGAACAGCACCACCACCCGCAGTTCGCGCAGGGTTTCCAGCCGTCCGGCCAGCATGGCCGCCTGGATGGCGACCGCGGCGACGGTCAGCAGGTCGTTCCGGGCGAGGGCGGCATCCTGCGGGTACCAGAGCCGGGCCGCCAGGATGACCGCCAGCATCGCCCCGCCGAACACGCACGCCCAGGCCTGCTTGAGCCCGAAGACCAGGAACTCGACCAGCCAGCCGGCCGGCCCGCGTCGGGGCAGCCGGGCCAGCACGGCACGGAAGCGGGCGTCGACCGCGCGTTCCGTGGTGGTCAGGCCGGTCGGTCCGGGCGCAGGAGGCATCGGGGCGACGCTACCCGGCCCCGACCCGGTCGGCGTCGCCGGTCAGGGGGAGGTCGAGAGCGCGCCGATCAGGCCGAGGCCACCGCAGCAGAGCAGCAGCACCACCGGCAGGATGACGAGCACCAGGCTGTAGTTCGACCACATGCCGAACTTCGTCACGTCGGTGCCCTGCCCGTCGTGGACCCGGTTGCGCCAGCCGCCGAAGCGGAACGACAGCGGGTACACCAGTCCGGGCTGGACGGTGAGCGCGGTGGTGACGATCGGGATGCCCATGAAGTCCGTGTAGCGGATGTCGTGCGCCCCGGCCGGCACGGCCACGTACCAGGTGCCCTCGCCGGGGATCGACACCAACCGCCCGTCGACCTTGAAACGGCTGGTGGCCGGGACGGGCACCAGGTACGGACCACGGTTGACCGAGACGGCCAGCACCGCGTGCCCGGGCGGCGGGGGGATCGGCTGGGGGTAGGCGATCAGCGGCGTGACGGGGCCGGGCGCGGACGGGTACGACGGCTGAGGGGGGTACGACATCGCCACATCCTGGCACGACCCTCGGACGCGGTGCGCGCGGGCGGCCTGCCGCCGGCCTGACGGGACGGCACCCGCCCACGCGCAGGACGATCCGGCTCGGGTTGAACCGTCGGCACCCCGGTTCGTATAAGGGGGCCGGGACGGGAGGATGTCGGTGGGACCGAGGGTGTGGAAAGCGATGGTGGCGATGCGGCGGGCCTTTGTCACGGTGCTGCTGGCCGGGATCGCGCTGCTCGTGGCGGCACAGCCGGCACAGGCGGCGCAGCCGGCGGGCGTGGCGCGACCGGCGGGTGCGGTACGGCCGGTCAGCGCGGTGCCGGCCGAAACCGGTAGGTACTACGTGGTCGGGCCACCCGTCGACGGGCAACGGGAGTACCTCTACGCCATCGCGCTGCGTACCCTCGGTAACGGCAACCGGTTCCGGGAGATCGTCGACCTCAACGTCGGCCGGGTCCAGCCCGACGGCGAGACGTTCACCGACGGGGTGGTCCTACGACCCGGCTGGCGGCTCGTGCTGCCCAGGGACGCGCAGGGCCAGGGGGTACGGATCGGCCGGCTGCCGCAACTGGGCCCACGGTCACCGGCTCCGGCCAGTCCGAGTCCGCGCGCCACGACCCCGTCCCGCCCCGGTTCGACCCCGCGCACGGTGGCCCCGTCCTCCGCGGCGGCCTCCCGTCCGGCGCGGACGGCCGCCGCGACCACCCGGGCCGTCGCCCGGCCGCCGGAGGCTCCGCAGGCGGGCGGCGGGCTGGACCCGCTGCTGATCCGGGTCGGTGCGGGGCTGCTGGCGGTCTTCTTCGCCGCCGTGGCCGTACTGCTGCTGCGTCGTGGCGGGCCCCGCCGGCTGGTGCTGGAGGACGACGGGCCGTGGCCGCCGCAGCGGCACCACACCCCGACCCCCGCCGAACTGGCCGCCGCGCCGGTGCCCGGCGAGGTGGACACCGCACCGCCCCCGGTCACCCGCCGGCCGCCGGCAGCGTCGACGCCGACGGCACCGCCGTCGCCCCCGCCGGCTCCGCCGATCACCCGGCCGGTCACGGCACCGGCACGGCGACCGGCCCCGCCGGCGGTCACCCCGCCGATCCTGCCCCCGCCGCCGTCGGTGGTCCTGCCGGCACCGCGTACCGCCGCCCCGCCGGCGTCGCCCCCGGCGGCGGAACCGGCGGCGCTGCCGGCCGCCGCGACCCCACCGGCGTCGGTCCGGCCGGAACCGACCTCCCCGCCGGAACCGAATTCCCCGCCGGAACCGAATTCCCTGCCGGGGGCGACCTCAGCGCCGGTGCCGACCTCGGCGTCGGTGCCGACCTCGGCGTCGGTGCCGGCGACACTGTCGGGCCCAGCGTCGCCACCGGTGCCGGTGCCGGTCGAGGGGGCGACGACCCCGCCGGAGCCGACCGCAGGTCCGGCTGCGGCGTCCATCCCGGGGTCGGCGGAACCCCCGGTGACGGAACCGGTCCCGGGGGCGGCCTCCGTGCCGGCGTCGGAGCCCGCGCCGGGAGCGGGGGCCGAGGTGGCGGCACCGGAGGCGGTCCTCGGCACCCGTCCGTCATCCCCCGCGACGACGGGCGGGCTGCCCGTGAAGCCGGTCTGGCCCCCCAGGGCACCACAGTCGGCACCACCCCGACCGACCCCGATCGACCCACCGCAGCCGCCGGCCGTCCTGCAACCGCCGGCCGTCCCGGCGGCGGGCCCGGAAACGCCGCAGGCCGTCCCGCCGCCACCGGTTGTTCCGTCAGCCGTGCCGCCGCTGGCGACCGCAACCCCGCAGCCACGGGCCGTGCCGCCGGCCACGCCGACCGTCCCGGCCTCGGCGGTGTCGCCGCCCCCGACGCCGCAGCCGACCGGGACCGCCACCGCGTCGGCCGCAGGGGCATCCGCCGGGAGCGGCGGCGCGTCGGCCGAGGTGGATCTGCCGCGTCCGGCGGTGCCGGCCGGCAACGAGGTCCCGTACCTGAGCACCGAGCTGGAGACCGGACTCGGGCCGATCCGGGTCCGGCTGGTCGGGGTCGCGGCGGGCCGGGGCGCGCCCGCGTACGCCTGGCTCGGCCCGGACGAGACCGCGCCCCCGGCGACCCTGCCCCTGGTGCTGGGCCACCGGGGACCGTGGCGGTTGCACGTCGACCTCGGGCGGGCACCCGACGTGCTCACCCTGGTCGGCGACACCGACGACTGCCGGCGCACGGCCGCCCTGTTCGCCGGGCGGCTGCGGGCCGGGGGGATCGGCGTGGCCACGGTGGGCGACGTGCTCGGCGGGCAGGCCCCGCAGGGGTGCCGGTCGCTGCCGGGGCTGCCGGCGGCGAGCGCACCCGACGTCGACCCGCCCGCGCCGTACGTGGTGTTCACCCCCGGCCTGGCCGGTGCGGAGCTGGCCGGGGCGCGGCGACTCGCCACGGACACCGGGGGGCGGTGCGTGCCGGTGGTGATCGGACCGGTGCCGGCCGGCCGGTGGTCGGTTCAGGTGTCCCCGGTCGACGGCGGGTCCACCCGGGCCGGTACGGCGGACTGAAGGCCGGCGACGGCGGACGGCAGCGGCCCCGGGGTGAGCTGCCCGATCCGCTGCCACTCGCCCCCCTGCGCCCGGAAGGCGCGCTGCACCACGATCCGGTCGTACGAGCGGCTGCCCAGGACCAGGTCCACGCCGGCCCGGTGCAGCCGGTCCACCCTGGTCCGGACCAGGGTCAACCCGGCCAGCATGGTGTGGGTGGCCCCGACGTCGACGGTGCGTCCCGCCGGCACCCGCACCTCGACCAGCAACCGGCCCGGCCGGGCCACCGGCCGCTGCTGGTAGAGCGGCAGCCAGCCCCGGGGCAGCCCCCGGGACCGGGCCGGCAGCAGCGCGTACGCCTGCCGGGTGCCGAAGCCGGGCCAGCGGCGGACGTCGTTCGGCAGGCCGGCGACCGAGCGGTTGGTGGGCGCGGCACGGATCCGTAGGGGCTCGCCGTCGGCGTCCACGGTGGGCAGCAGGCGGCTGAACCCGTCGCAGCGGAAACCGCCCACCAGCCGGACCCGGTCCAGCCGGGCGGCCGGCAGCAGGTAGGTGTCGGGGCTGCCCAGGACGTACTTGAACCGCGCCGGCACGTGCGCCCGCAGCACCGCCATCGGGATCGCGCCGCCCGGGGAGATCCGCACCCGCAGCAGGTCGCTGCCGGCCGGGGCCGACCGTGGGTCGAGGAACGCGGGCACGAACAACTCGACGCCGGGCAACCCGTTGCCGACCGCCCGCGCCGGGTCACCCTCGACGAGGACGTACGCCTCGAACGTCTCGGCGTTGACCTGCTGGCCGCGCCGCAACCAGGGCGGGCCGTAGTCGGCCGCGCGGCGGCTCTCGGTGACCAGGGCGGGCCGGGGGAGGGGCACGGCCGGTTGTTCCGCCACCGCGGCTTCGGCACCGTCCGGTGTCGGGGGTGCCGCGTCGGCCGGGTCCGCCGAGGGGGACGCGGCGGCACCGTCCGGTCCGGGGGTCGGGTCGTCGGCGCGGGCCGGTCCCGGGTGGCCGTCGGCCGCGCCGGTGTCGACGGCTCCGGCGGCGGGGGAGGCGACCTCGATCCGTTCCCGGTCGCGTCGGGACACCAGCAGCCCCTCGGGGGTCGCGTCCAGGGTCGACGGGCCGTCGGCGTACCTCGGCCGGTGGGCCTGCCACGCGGCGACCGCGCCCGTCGGGTCGAACGCCCGCAGGTCGCGCCGGTCGTCGATCAGCTCGGCCCGGCCGCCCGCGGGTGGGGTCCAGACGGTGGCCCCGGTCGTCTCGGCCAGCTCGACCACCTCCGCGACGAGCCGGGCCTGCTCGTCGGCGTCGGACGGCCAGGTCAGCCAGAGCCGCAGGTCGGCACCGTAGAGTGGCAGGTCGCCGAGGAGCGCGGCGAGCTGCCCGCCGCTGTGCACGTCCTGGGTGCCGCTGTAGGTGCCGACGAGGAACCCGCCGGAGCGGGCGGTGACCGCGACGGTGACCACCCCGGTCGACGCGCCGAGCCGGTGTGCGGTGGCCCGCCTGGTCACGAAGTCGGCCCGGGTCGCCAGGGCGAGGCCGTCGGGCAGCGGCAACCCCACCACCCCGGTACGGGGACGGACCAGCCCGTCGTCCACCGCGAACCAGCCCGGCAGGGAGGTGGCGAGATCCGGTGGCTGGAGCACGAGCCAGTCCATCGGCTGACGGGTCACCCGGTCCAGCGGCACCGCGTCCAGTGGCCCGCTGTCGGTGGTCGGGCGGGTGGACCCGGTGGCCGACCGGTCGATGGCGTGCCTGATGTCCGAGCCGTCCGGGCTGACCAGCACGTCGTGCCCGAGCAACCCGGCCACCTCGGTGAACAGGTCGAGGTGCCGGGCCCCGTCGTCGGCGAGGATCCGGACGTCCTGCGCCGCGTCCGCGCCGTGCCGGACCAGGGTGGCGACGGCCCGCGCGTCGAGCGGCCGACCCGGGGCGGTGGGTACCACCAGCCGTCCGCCGGGGCCCGGGGCCAGCCAGAGGTCGTACAGGCCGGCGATGCGGCGGTGCCGGCGCGGGTCGAAACGGCGGGTGGCCGGCACCCGGTCCAAGCCGTTGCCGCCGATCGGTTCCACCGTGCGCCCGAGCCCGTTCACCGCCGCCCCACCTTCGTCTCCACCGGCACCTGATCGCCCGGCCGGTCGTTCGCCGCCACCGTCGGTGGTGGACGGTCGCCCGTCTGCCGGTCAGCCGTCCCCACCGGGGGGACGGCCCGAGGAGACGTTCCCGTCATCGGCGGCCGGTACCCTCGGCTGACCTCATGACGAGGATCATGGAAATCTGGTTCAGATTGATTTGAACGGACTGGCCGCTGATCCGCAATAGACGGTGAAGGCCGGTGACGCTCGGCCATGGTGACTGAAGGGGGACACCCAGTGCTGGCGAAGCGCTCGATCCTTGCCCGCCTGCTCGCGGTGGCGATGGCCGGCTGCGTGCTGATGGCGCCGACCGGGCCGGCTGTGGCGAAGGCCACCAACGATCCGCAGCCGTACGTGAAGTACTACGTGGTCGCGGCGCAGTACCAGGGCCAACCGGAGAGCCTGACGGCGATCGCGCGGCGGTTCCTCGGCAGCGGCGAACGGTCCGCGGAGATCTACCACCTCAACACCGGCCGGGTGCAGCCCGACGGGTCCCGGCTGACCGACCCGGGTCGGCTCAAGGCCGGCTGGCAGCTCGTGCTGCCCTGGGACGCGGCCGGTGAGGGGGTGAAGTACGGCCAGCTCCCGACGGGCAAGCGGCCCACCCCGAGTGCCCGGCCCTCCGGCGCGGCCGACCCCACCCCCAAGGCCGTCAGCCCGAGCCCGAATCCGAGCCCCACCCGGACGGGCGGCAGCCCCCGACCGGGCGCGAACGGCCCGAAGTGCACCGCCACCACCGGGTCGAGCAGCCGGTCGGACTGGGCGCAGCTGCGGATGGCCGCCGACAGCGCCTGGACCCTGACCCGTGGCAACGGGGTCAAGGTGGCGGTGGTCGACACCGGCGTCGACGCGAGTGTGCAGCAGCTCAGCGGCCGGGTGGCGGTCGGCGCGGACGTGACCGTCGGCAACGGGCGCGGGGACACCGACTGCCTGGGCAGCGGCACCGCGATGGCGGGCATCATCGCCGGTGACAGCAGCGTCGACGGCAGCCCGGTGGGCATCGCGCCGGACGCCACCATCCTGCCCGTACGGGTGGTCCGCGGTTCGGGCGTCGCGCGGGCGGCCGACGCGGCGAACGCCATCGAGGTGGCGGTCAGCGCCGGTGCGTCGGTGGTCGCGGTCGGCTCCCACGTCGACCTCGGTGACCCGGCGGTGGCGTCCTCCGTGGCCACCGCCCTCGACCACGATGTCCTGCTGGTGGCCGGTGCGCCGACCAGGGCCGTGACGCCGCCGTCCCCGGCCGGCCGGTCCGGGGGCGGTGCGCTGCTGTTCACCGGTGGCGTCGGTGCCGGCGACCAGCTCGCCGAGCAGTACGTGCAGGGCGCGGTGGAGGTGGTCGCGCCCGGGGTGGACGTGGCGAGCCTCGGCGTGGGCGGGGGCAAGGCGGTCAGCAACACCGGCACCGAGTTCGCCGTCGCGTTCGTCGCCGGGCAGGCGGCGCTGATCCGGGCGGCCCAGCCCGACCTGACCGCCGCCCAGGTCAAGGAGCGTATCCGCAGCACCGCCGACGCGATCGGCGCGGCCCCCGACGCCAAGTACGGCTCCGGCATGATCAACCCGGCCGCCTCGGTGTCGGTGGCGGTCGACGACCGCAACCAGGTGGCCAGCCAGCAGCAGGGCAGCACCGGCGCGGCGCTCGCCGTCATCCTCGGCATCGCGCTGCTCTGCGGCGTCGCCGTGGTCTTCGGCCTGCGGCTGCGCCGCCGCCGGTTCGCCGGCTGAGCCCGCTACCGGTCGTGCCCGGCCCGGCCGTCGACACCGGTGCCGGGCCCCGGTAACGCCGGGCCCCGGTGGTTCCGACGCGACGGGCTCCGGTGGGCAACGTGCCCACCGGAGCCCGCCTGTCGGTACGGCTACCGCCGGGTGAAGGTCTGCTTCGGGTTGAACACGCAGATCCAGGACATCATCGGCGCGCCGACGCCGTGCCCGTCGACGTCCAGGCAGCGGTCGGTCTCCCGGTTGAACAGGGAGGTGCGGCCGTTGTGCTCGATCCACTCCCACTTCTGGGCGGGATTGCCGCTGCACACCGCGACCTGCACGGGGGTGCCGTCCTTCTTCTCACCCCAGGCCACGTCGAGGCAGAGCCCGTTGGCCCGGACGCTGCCGTCGGAGCGGAAGTCCCACCACTGCGACCGCTCCTCCCGGCACTTGTTCAGCACCGCCCGTACCCCGTCGCTGGTCCCGGCGGTGACGCACAGCCCGGTCTCCTTGCCCACGAGCTGCTTGGTACCGGCCGGCCGGGTCGGTGCCGCCGCCGGCTTGGCCGACGGGCTCGCGGGCGGCGGCGGGGCGGTCGAGCTGCCCTTCGGGCTGGGCGACGGTGACGCCGGGGGCGTCACAGTCGGGCTGGGCGACGGCGACGCCGACGGCGGTGCCGGCCGCAGCCGGTTGTCCAGGGCGTAGTAGTCGGTGTGCTCCCGCACGGTCCGCAGGAACGCCTGCGTCCCCGCGTCCAGGTCGCCGCCGGCCTGGCGCACGGCGGCCGGGCCGTTGCGGTACGCGGCCAGCGCCAGCAGCGACGGGTCACCCTCCAGCCCGGACAGCTCCTTGTGCAGGGCGCACAGGGCCGTGCCGACCGCCGGGATCGCCGCCTGCGGGTCCCACGCCGAGGCGTCGGACGGGCCGTACGCCTGCCACACCTCGGACCGGAACTGCGCGACACCCCGCTGCCCCTCGGGGCCGAGCAGGTTGGCGTCGAACCCGGACAGCGCCATCAGCTGGGCGGCGACCAGCGGCGGCGTCACCTCGGGGCAGACCGAACCACCCCGGACGACGAGCGCCGTGTAACTGCCGGGCACCGCCTTGGGCTGCTGGACGCCGGAGCTGGGGCGGGGCTGGCCGGAACCGCCGAACGCGGTCAGCTTGCCGTAGTAGGCGGCGTACCCGCTGGCCTGGTCGACGTACTCGACCGCGTCGGTGGGCACCCCCTTGGCGTCACGTACCTCGTCGAGGCCGGTGTGGAACGCCGCCAGCGAGAGCCGCCAGGTGTCACCCGCGACGTCGGCCAGCCGGACCTGGCCGCTGAGGTCGCACATCAGGTGGGCCAGGGCGAGGATGTTCGCGGCCGGATCGGAACGCTCCGCGCCGGGCCACGGTGCCCACGACTTCCACGCGGCGGTGTCGAGACCGGCGATGCCCTGCCCGCCGGAGGTGGTCCGGTCGGCCCGACCGTCCAACCCCGACTCGGCCATCAGCTGCCCGGCCAGCCGGGCCGGGGTGAGCGTCGGGCACGAGCGGGCGGCGGCCTGGATGGTCGTCAGGTGTTCCTTGGAGACGGGCCGACCGGTCAGGTCGTCGTCGCGGGCCTCGGCCGCGCCCCAGCCGACAGCGGCCACCACCATGGACAACACGGCGAGTCCGGCGACGACGAGGGCTGCGGTACGACGGGGGATCGACCCCAGTCGGGCGAGTACGGAGGGGTGATCGGATTTCACGGGAGGTGTCCCTTCCGGCGTGGCGACATCGCTGTCGTGACGGATGCGCGATGTCCCCGGTTCACCGGGCTCGAATCGGATCTGGTGATTTTGGTCCGGTCGACATTGAACCGAGGGGTACGGCGGGCCGTCAACGTGGCTACCGCCGGGCCGGGCCGACGTCACACCGGGCGTCGGCGGCGATGGCCGTGTCGTTGATCGGAGCTTGGGATGCTTTCTCGCCGCAGGGTACTCGGGATGGGTTTCGCCGGCGCCGCCGTGGTCGGCGTGCCGCTCGTGGCGGCCCCGTTGATCTCGCGGGCGCGGGCCTCGGGCGGTCTGCCGCTGAACGTGGTGAACAGCACGGGCAGGTTCGCCAACTCGGCGATCCGGATGTACGTCGTCGGCACCGACGCGGAGACCGGGGCGATGGGCTACGTCCGGGAGAGCGGACAGTTCACCCCGGCCGACCCGGCGCACAACGGCCCGGACGGGGTCGCCGACATCGGCGTGCGGCTGGCCGATTCCGGGGTGACCCGGTTCGTCCTGCCGATGATGTCGGGTCGGATCTACTTCGCCATCGACGGCGAGCTGCGGTTCACCGTGGTCACCGACGGCAACGGGCGGCCGGCGTTGCAGTACCCGGTCGGCTGGGTGGCCGACGACCCGAGCTTCGGCGTGCTGCACGACTGCTGTGAGTTCACCTACAACGCCTCCGGCATGTTCTGCAACACCACCACCGTGGACATGTTCAGCATCCCGATGTCGATCCGGTTGCTCGGTGACGTGGAGCAGGCCACCGGCAAGCTGGTCGACGGCGGCCGGGACGCGATCTTCGCCGAACTGGCCCGCCAGCCCGGCTTCGAGCGGCTGGTGGTCGGCGACGGGCTGCGCGTCATCGCACCGGGCAAGGGCATCGAGACGGGCCGCTTCGACCCGGCGTACTACGACGGCTACATCGCCGAGATCTGGGACCGGTACAGCCGTTCCGAGCTGCGGATCCACGGGGCGGAGGGCACCGTCCGGGGCCGGGTGGTCGACGGGCGGTTCGCCTTCGACGGCGGGGTTCGCGCCTTCGACCGGCCCTCCACGCTCAACGTGTTCCACTGCGACGGCGCACTCGCCGCACCCAACGACAAGCTCTCCGGTCCGGTGGCGGCGGTCCTCGGGGCCGGGTTCAACCGGTCGGTGCTCGACCAACCGGACCAGCCGACCACCAGCCGGGACGCCTACTACCAGCATCCGGTGACCAACCACTACTCCCGGGTGCTGCACCGGCACAGCGCCGACGGCCGGGCGTACGGCTTCCCCTTCGACGACGTCGCCGACGACGCCTCCTACATCCAGGACGTCGCGCCCGGGGAGATGACCATCACGCTCACCCCGTTCGGCGGGGGCACGGCCGGACAGCCGGCACCCGAGGTCGAGCGCCCGGTGGTCGTGGAGCGCCCGGTGGTCGTCGAGGAGCCGGTGGTCGTGGAGGGGCCGGCGGCCGTCGTCGCCGCCCGGGGCGTGGGCCAGGAGATCGCGGCGGCCAGCTTCGACCGGCAGCAGGGCGTACGGAAGGAACCCTCCAGTGAGGGCGGCGAGCACCTGGGCTTCCTCGCCCACGGCGACTGGGCCGGGTACCGGGGGGTCGACTTCGGCCGTGAGCCGGCGACCCAGTTCCAGGTTCGGGTGGCCTCCGGCGCGCCGCAGGGCGTCTCCGGCCTGATCGAGGTACGCCTCGACGCCCCCGGCCTGCCGCCGGTGGGCAGCATCGCGGTGGCCAGCACCGGTGGCTGGCAGAACTGGGTCACCGTGCCGGGGAACCTCGGCCCGGTGACCGGCGTGCACGACGTCTACCTCACGTTCGCCAGCGGCCAACCCGAGGAGTTCGTCAACGTCCGCTGGCTGCGTTTCACCCGATGAGCGCGGCCACCCTCGTCGCCCCGGCGTACGACACCGACCGGTGGACCGCCGCCGCGCCGTCCACCGTGGCGCCGTCCACCGCCGCAACCCGGCGGCTCCTGTCGACCGGTCGACGGCCCGGTCGACCGTCCGATGAGCACGGTTATGCTCTCTTCCTAGGCGGGCTCGACGTCGAGACGACGGCGCGGCCGTACGGGGGCGACCCGTACGTCAGGGGGAGGCGTTCTGTGTCGGCGGTGCCCAACGAAGCGCCCGGGGTGACCGGCGACGCGGCGACCGAACGGGCCTCCCCCGAGGCCCTGATGCGCTGGATCCACGAGCAGTACCGGGGACCGCTGCTGCGGTTCCTCACCCGACTCGTCCTCGGCCGGCAGGAACTCGCCGAGGACCTGGTCCAGGAGACGTTCCTGCGCACCTGGCGGAACCTGGAGACGCTGGCGGAGGACCCGCGCCGGATCGCCCCGTGGCTCTACACGGTCGCCCGGCACGTGGCCATCGACGCGATGCGCGCCCGGCAGTCCCGCCCGCCCGAGGTGGCCATCCCCGACCTCAACCGGCTCGCCTCCACCGACGACGAGATGGACCGGGTGGTCAGCACCCACACCGTCCGGTTGGCGTTGCGGCAGATCAAACCGGAACACCGTGAGGTGCTCGTCGAGATGTACTACAAGGGCTCCTCGGTCGCCGAGGCCGCGCAGCGACTGGGAATCCCGGAGGGTACGGTAAAGTCCAGAACGTACTATGCGGTGCGCGCGCTGCACGCAGCGATCGGCCCGACCGAGTCGTCGTGATGACGCGACGTGTCGGTTTCCCGCTCGATCTCCCGGACGGCCGCCGTCCCGGGGGTCGTCACACCGTCACCGGTGTCTCCGGGTCGAGAAGGGGGGCGTGATGCGCACCGGGGGTGACCATCCCACCGCTGAGCACGCCGCCCTGGCTCTATACCTGCTCGGCGCGCTCGACGACGCCGACCGGGTCGCGTTCGAGGCCCACCTGGCCGGTTGTGACGAGTGCCTGTCCGCGGCGGGCGAGATGGGCGGCGTGACCAGTGCCCTCGGTGGGCTCGACGCCGCCGACTGGGACGACCTCGTCGGCCTGACGCCCGAGTTCCCGCTACCGCCCGGGTTCGGCCCACCGCCGGACCGCGCCCGCGCCACGCCGCCTGCCGACCTGCCACCGGCCCTTGCGCCCCCTGCCGACCTGCCACCGGCCGACGCGCCGCCTGCCGATCTGACGCCGGCCGACGCGCCGTCGGCGGGTCTGCCACCGGGCCCGCTGCCGGCCGACCCGCCGCCCGTGGTCCCGCCATCCCCCACCGGTTCTGGTCAGCCGGCTGCACCGGTGCCTGTCGCCCGCCCGCCCGCCGACTCGCCCCCGCCGGCACCCACCGCCGACGGCGGTCCGGCGGCAGCCGCCGGGTCGACCCCGACCCCCGCCCCGGCCGCCGACGCCGGCCCGCTCGCCGACGTACCGCCGGACCCGCGGTCCGGCACGCCGGTCGCGGCTCCCCGACGGGGTGCCCGCCGGGGTGCCGGTCCGCGTACCACCGGCCGTGGGGCGGGCAGCCGCCCCGGCGGGGACCGACCCGCGACGGCCCTCGGCCCGGGAGGCACCCGCCCCGCCGACCCGGCCCGCCGTCGCCGGATGGTCCTCTGGGGCGGGGTGGCCGCCGCGCTGGTGGCCGTCGTCCTGGCCGGCGGGATCGCCGCGGTCACCGGCTTCGGCGACCGCAGCGGCGTGGTGCTCACCGCGACCGGGGAGGCGCCGGCCGAGGGGGTGAGCCTCTCCGTCGCGATCACCACCGACGAGGGGCGGGGCTCCACCATCCGGATCACCGCCACCGGCCTGCGCCAGGGCCTGCGGTACCGGCTGTTCGCGGTGACCCGCGACGGCGTCACCCACGTGGTGCGGGACTGGACCGCCTCGACCGGGCCGCAGGAGGTGACCGGCGAACTGTCGCTGCCGGTCGCGGACCTGGCCTTCGTCACCGTGGGCCTGGTGGACGGCACCGCGATCGTCACCGCCCCGATCTCCCGCTGAGCCGCCCCGGCCCGCCCGGCCCCGATCTGCCGGGGCTCGGGCCGGCCTAATCCCGACCCGGACCTGCCGGCCCGACCCCGGACCTGACGTGCAGGTCCGGGGTCGGGCGGGCCGCCGTGGTCAGTACGGGTCGGTGTGCGGGATCTCCTTGGCCCGGTGCGCGCCCGCCTTGCAGCCGGCGAACGGCCCGGCCGGGTTGCGCAGGCTGGTCAGCACCGGTTCCAGGTAGTCGCGGTGCCAGTTGGCCGGGCCGCACAGTCCCGCCTCCGGGCCGGTGAGTTCCTGCCAGGCCAACCACAGGCCGTGTAGCTGCGCCACCGCCTCGGGGTGCCGCCACCACTGCCCGCACCACGGCGCGGTCGAGGACGCCTCCCGGGCGTAGATCGGCACGAGCAGCAGCCGGACCCAGTTGCTGAGCAGCTCCAACTCCTCGACGTACTCGTCGTCACGCAGGTAGAGGATGAACGGTGAGGTGGGCGGGCGGTCTTCCGGCGGCACGTCGTCGGCGCGGGTCTGTTCCTGTGGGGTCGTCACCGTCATGGACACTCCTCATCGGTCTGCCGGTCGGATCGGTTCCGCCGGTCGGTACGGTTCAGTCGCCCGAGGCTCCGGGGCTGGGCGAGGCGGGGCTGGGCGAGGCGGTCGGCGGGAACGACGGCGGCGGACCGCCGAGCCCCTGGTACTTCGCGAACAGGGACCGGACCTGCGCGAGGTAGAGCTGGGCGGCGTTGGTGGAGGGGACGCCACCGGCCCGGCGTACCTCGTCGATGCCGACGGCGTACGCGGCGAGCGTCAGGTCGAGCACCTCACCGATCGCCTCGCCGTTGTCGAGCAGGGCCTGGGCCTGCCCGGCCAGGGCGCAGACGTGCTTGGCCTGGGCGGCGATCGAGTCCTCCTCGTCGACCGCGTCGGTGTCGCCGTCGTCGTCGGTGTCCTCGCCGTACCGCGTGAAGACCGCGGGCGGCAGTTGGGAGATGCCCTTCTCCCCGCTCGGGCCGACCTTCGCCGGGTCCCACCCGGAGGCCACCTCGATCTGTGCGGCGATCACCACGGGTCCGATCTGGGTGCAGGTCTTCCCGGCGTCCTCGATGCTGTCCGCCAGCCCCTCGGGCACCTGGTCGGGGTCGAGCGTGCCCTTGCCGTCGCCCTGCGCGGCGGCCAGCGAGTCGTCGGCGGCGCTGACCGGGTCGGCCGACCCACCGCCGCCACCGAAGAACAGGATCAGCGCGACGAGCGGGGCCAGCAGCACGCCCAGGGCGCCGATCACGAAGACGGCGGCGGCCCCGACCACCCCGGCCACCGGGGTGGCAAGGCAGCTCAGCCCGGCCGCGACGGCCGCGCCGATCAGCGCCGCGCTGCTTCGGTTCGACCCTTGCGTCGGCTCCGCGCCGTCGTTGTCGGACGCTGCCATGTCGCCTCCCAGGCTGGTCACCACCGCGGTGGAAAAAAGTTCGTCCCCGGCGTGAACCGGGTGGCGGGGCCTGTCGTAGTGGCGTCCGTCGACCGCCCGGCCCGCCGTACTGACGGGTCCGGACCCGGGGTGGTTCAACCGGGACGTCGACGAAGTGGAGCGACATTCGACAGGAGGTGGGTGCATGGGGTCCGCGACGATGACCGACCCGGCACCGCGGATGCCACCGGGGCCGCCGTCCGTCCGGACCGGTCCCGGGGCGGCGGGGTCCCGGCGGTCCCTGTCCGAGACGGGGCTGGGCTGGATCGCGGCGCACGGTGGCGCCGGCACGACGACGCTGTCCCGGATCTTCGGCGGCGTCGACCTCGGCTGCCGGTGGCCGGACGCCGCGCGGGCGGAGCCGGCCACGGTGATGCTGGTCGCCCGGACCAACGCCGAGGGTATGCGGGCGATGTCCCGGGCGCTCAACGCGCTGCGGGAGGGGCGTCATCCGCCCGGCATGCGGCTGGTCGGTCTGGTGCTGCTGGCCGACGCCCCGGGCCGGCTGCCGTCGGCACTGGCCCGCCGCATCCGGGTGCTGCGGTCGGTCGCGCCGGTGCACCGGGTGCCGTGGATTCCGGCGTGGCGGCTGGGACAGCAGCCCGCCCGGATGCCCAAGGCCCTGGACCGGCTGCGGATGGCGACCGGGTCGGCCGGCGAGGGGAGGACACCGTGACCTCCGGGTACGGGATCGTCGCCGCGTTCCTCGCGCGTGCTCCGGCGGCGGCACCCTCCCCGCTGCCGGCCTTCCAGCCCCCGCCGCCGTACAACCCGGCCGGTGGCGCGGCCGACGACCTGCTGAACCTGCTCGCCTGGGGGGTCAGTGCGGCGGGCGTCGCCGGGCTGCTCATCCTCGGCATCTCGATGGCCATCCAACTCAACCGGGGTGTGCCCGGGGAAATGAGTGACCACTTCCGCGGGGCGGTGTTCGTCGCGATGGGCTGCGTGCTCGGCGCGACCGCCGGACCGCTCGTCATGTTCTTCGGCGACCTCGGACTCTGAGCCGATCGCCGCCGGCCGCAGCGCACCCCGCACTGCCGGCCCTGTCCCACCCCGTCACCGCCGGAGCGTCGTTGACGCCTCCGGTGATGCCACCTGCCCTGAAGGAGCTGTTCCGATGACGTTCACGAGCCTGTCCCAGTACGCGGCGGCCTACCTGTTCGCCCGCCTCCCGATGGCCCCCGACCCGGGGCCCGGTGGCGGGATCAACCCGACCCCCAACGCGCCGGGGCAGCTGAACACCCTGGTGAACAAGCTGCTGGGCCTGATCGCCTGGGCGGGCACCGCCGCCGGGGTGGCCGGGGTGCTGATCACCGGCACGATGATGGCGGTCTCGGTGAAGCGGGGCGAGAGTTCCGAGCACATGTCCCGCCTCGGCCTGGTGCTCGGTGGCTGCATCCTGGTCGCCGTCGCGGGTCCGTTGGCCAACTTCTTCCTCGGTGGTGCCGGCACCGCCGCAGGCCAGCCGCAGTGACCGGCGGGGGAGGCCGGTCCCCGGCGGACCCGCCGTTCTGGGCCGAGCGTGGCTGGCTGCTGTCCGTCGCGTTCCTCGCCGGCATGGCGTTGCTGGCGGCGGGGGTCTGGGTGTCCGGGGCGACCCGGCAGCCGGAGGTCGACCCGGTGGTCCGGACCGCCGCCGACGCACAGGTGGCACAGTGTCCGTCCCGACCGGTGGTGGCGGCCGGGCCGGCGGTGCCACCTGACGACGTGGCGTGGCGGACCCTCGACGGCGGCGACCGGGTGCCGGTCTCCGCGACGCAGGGACCGTCGCGCACCGCCGACGGGGTGCTGGGCTGTTTCGCGCACACCCCGGTCGGTGCGGTGCTGGCGGCGCACGCCGTGCCCACCCAGTTGGCCGGGCCCGCCTGGCGGGCCGTGGCCGACCGGCAGGTGCTGCCGGGGCCGGGCCGCGACGTGCTGGTGGCCCGGCTGGAGGCCGCCGCCGGGGTCGTCACCAGCCGGGGCGGCGGCAGCTACGCGGGCTTCGCCCTGGTCCGGTACGCGGCCGACGCCGCCCGGGTGCAGCTGCTGGTCAAGACCGGCGCCGGGGGCTACGTGGCGACCCTGGTCGAGCTGCGCTGGGACGCCGGTGACTGGAAGGTCGCGCCGTCGCGGGCCGGCGTGGTGCACGCGTCGCTCGGCACGGTCACCGGCAGCGCCGGCTACACACTCTGGAGGAAGTAGATGGGCGGGTGTTCACCTCCCAGTCCCCTCGACATCATCACCGGCTTCTTCTCGTTCCTGGGTGACCCGATCGGCACCCTGGTCCGGATGATCGCCAACCTGATGCTGGCCGCCGCGATCTCGATCTTCGCCGAGTTGAGCGCCTCGGTGCCGACGCTGGGCACCACGACCGAGGGCGGTCCGGACGACGTACCGAGCCTGATCAGCGACCAGATCGAGTGGGTCGTGACGTACCTGGCGATCGGGTCGGTGCTGTTCGCCGCCGCCCGGATGGCGATGGAACGCAAGGGCACCGCCGGACGGACCGCCCTGCAGGGCTTCCTGCGGGTCATCCTGGTCGCCGGGGCCGGGTCGTGGGTGGTGGGCCGGGCGGCCAGCCTCTCCGACGGCTTCTCCGACCACCTGCTCAAGTCGGCGGCCATGCAGGTGATCATGGGGGTGCCGTGCGTGGACAACGGCTCCTCCATCGAGTCGTTCCTGCTGCTGGTGCTGGCCTTCCTGCTGCTGATCGCCGCCATCGTGCACGTGCTGATGCTCTACCTGCGGCTGGGCGTGATGACCATCATGCTCGGCACCCTGCCGCTGGCCGCCGCCGCGTCGATGACGAACTGGGGCGCCGGCTGGTGGCGCAAGCACATCGGCTGGACGGTGGCCTGGCTGCTCTACAAGCCCGCCGTCGGTCTGATCATGTTCTCCGGCGCGGAGATGCTCGCCGTCGGCAGCCGGACCCAGAACTCCTCGCACATCCGCATCGCCGGCATCGGCGTGCTGCTGCTGTCGGCGATCGCCCTGCCGGCGCTGCTCAAGATCGTGGTGCCGGCCACGGCGGCGCTGGGCACCGGCGACCCGACCGGCACCGCCGTCTCGGCCGCGGGCGGCATGGTCGCCTCCGGCGCGAAACGGGTCGCCGGGTCCGCCCTGTCCTCCGGCGGCGGGGGCGGGGGAGCGCCGTCCGGGGCTCGCGGGCCGCAGGGCAGTCGGGGCGACACCGGCCGGCAGGGACCGGCCGGCAGCGAGGGCCGCACCGGCCGTAACGCGGGCGGCTCCGCGGCGGCCGCGGGTTCTGCCGCCCGGCTGGCCGGGCCGGTCGGGGCGGCGATCGACGGGGCGCACCGGGCGGCCCGCGCCGGCCGGAGCATGGCGGCCGGCACCGTGTCGGGCGCGGACGGCGACGCCGGCCACAACTGACAGCGCGGGGCGACGGCCGGCCGGCCGTCGCCCGGGTGAGACGAGGGGGAGGCAATGACGACCGAAGCCGTCATCGAACCGACGTACGGCAACTGGCGTCGGCCGCGCCGGGCCGGGCTGGGCCCGCTCGGCCTGGTCGGCACGGTCGGGGTGTTCGGCGGGCTGGTGCTGGTGCTGCTGGCCTCGCTGGCGTCGCTGCAGGCGGCGTTCGTGGTCGGCGTGCCGCTGGTGGTGGCGCTGCTGCCGATGGCCGTACGCACCCAGGACGGCCGCAACATGTACCAGCTCCTGACGTTGCGGATCGGCTGGTCGCGTCGGGTGTCCCGGCGCGAGCACCTGTACGTCTCCGGGCCGCTCTCGGCGCGACCGGGTGGCCGGTTCCCGCCGCCCGGCCTGCTCAGCGGGGTGCTCGCCCGGGAGGGTCGGGACGCCTACGACAGGCCGTTCGGGGTGCTGCACCACAAGAGCCGCAACCTCTACACGATCGTGCTGCGGTGCGAACCCGACGGCGGGTCGCTCGTCGACCCGGAGCAGGTCGACACGTGGGTGTCGCTGTGGGGGGAGTGGCTGTCCCGGCTCGCCCACGAGCCGGGGCTGCGGGGGGCGTCGGTGGTGGTGGAGACCGCCCCGGACCCGGGCACCCGGCTCGCGGCGGAGGTGCTGCCCCGGCTGGACGCCGCCGCTCCCGCCGCCGCGCGCGCGGTGCTGGAGGAGGTGGTCGAGGACTACCCGTCGGCGTCGTCGGAGATGAACTCGTACATCACCCTCACCTACGCGCCGGTGGGCGGGCCGCGACGGGACCCGCAGGACGTGGTCACCGACCTGGCCATCCGGGTGCCGAGCCTGCTGACCGGGCTGATCGGGGCCGGTGGGGGTGTCGCCGAGCCGCTGTCGGCCGAGCAGATCGCCGAGGTGGTCCGGGTGGCGTACGACCCGGCCTGCGCCGCCGAGGTGCTCAGCGTCCGGGCCGAGCACGGGCAGACCGGGCTGGAGTGGGCCGACTGCGGGCCGGTCGCGGCGGTCGAGTCGGTGGACGCCTACCAGCACGACTCCGGGGTGTCCCGGACCTGGCTGCTCACCCTGGCTCCCCGGGGGACGGTGCGCTCCAGTGTGCTGCGCACCATGCTCGACGCGTCCGCCGGGACCCGCCGTAAGCGGGTGGCGCTGCTCTACCGGCCGATCGACCCGGCGACCTCGGCCCGGATCGTCGAGGCGGACCGGCGTACGGCGCAGTTCATGGCCACCTCGGGGCGGGGCATGGTGCAGGCGCGGGCCGCCGCCGAGGTCCGCGCCGCCGAGCAGGCCGCCGCCGAGGAGGCCACCGGGGCGGGTCTGGTCGAGTTCTCGCTGATGCTCACCGTCACCGTCGACGACCGGTCCCAGCTCGACGACGCGTCGGTGCTGGTCCGCAACATGACCGGGGCGACCCGCATCGCGATGCGGCCGGCCCACCGGATGCAGGCGGCGGCGTTCACCTGCACCCTGCCGGCCGGAATCCTTCCGTGGGAGCAGACCGTGCTGCCACACGAACTCCAGGAGGCGATGTGAGCGGCGCACCGGTCGTCCGCGCGGACGGGCTCGGGGCGGGCTGGCCGGCCGGGACCTCGGGGGCGCGGACCGCGCTGACCGGGCTGGTCGGCGACCCGGACGACGGGGCCCCCGTACCGCCGAAGAACACCCGGCCGCCCCGGCCCCGTCGGGAGCTGCCCGCCTCGGCGCGGGGGTGGGAGGGGCCCGGCGGTGGCCGGGTCGGCTACCTCGACGCGCCCACCATGTGGCGGGCCACCACGGTGCAGGCGTGCGGGCTGTGGCCGTTCTCGGCCGGCTCGGGGGCGCCGATGTCCGGGGTGCCGCTGGGCCAGCACCTCTATACCGGCGCCACGGTCTGCGGTGATCCGATCTCCTGGTTCACCCGGGCCCGCTACATCTCCAACCCGTCGCTGTTCATGCTCGGCATGCCCGGCCTGGGCAAGTCGACTTTGATCAACCGGATGGCGGTGGGCCTGGCGGCGACCGGTGTGGTGCCGCTGGTCCTCGGCGACCTCAAGCCGGACTACGCGGACACGGTCCGCGCCCTCGGCGGGCAGGTGATCCCGATCGGGCGCGGCGTCGGCGGGATCAACGTGCTGGACCCGGGGGCGATGGGGCTGGCCGCCGAGCGGATCGGCGGCCGGGCCGGGCGGGCGCTGGCCGCCGAGACGCACGGCCGGGTGCTGAACATGGTGGCGGCGCTGCTGACCATCGTGCGCGGCCGGGCCCTGGACGACCACGAACAGTCGGTGCTCTCGGCCTGCCTGCGGCACCTGCGCGAACACACCCCGCAGGGCCGGGCCCCGCTGCTGCCGGATCTGCTGCGGGTGCTGGCGGAGGGGCCGGACCGGGTCCGCGCGGTGACCCTGGACCGGGGTCAGGAGAGCCGCTACCGCGACGCGGTGGACCCGCTGCACCGGTCGCTGCTGGGCATCCTCGACGGGGCGTTGGGCGACACCTTCGGCTCGACCACCTCCACCCGGATCGACCCGGACGCCCCGGCGGTGTGCATCGACATCTCCCGCATCGGCGAGTCCGACACCCAACTCACCGCCGCGGCGATGCTGGCCGCCTGGTCCGAGGGGCTGGGCACGGTCGCCGCCTCGCACGCTCTGGCCGACGCCGGGCTGGCCCCGCGCTGCTGGTTCTTCACCATCCTGGACGAGTTGTGGCGGCCGCTGCGGGCGGCGTCCGGCATCGTCGACCGGATCGACGCGCTGACCCGGCTCAACCGGTCGCTCGGCCTCGGCGATGCCAAGATCACCCACACCCTCAAGGACGCCGAGGCGTTGGGCTCCGACGCCGACCGGGCCAAGGCGCGCGGCTTCGTGGAACGGGCCGGGATCGTCGCCTGCGCCGGGCTGCCGGCGGCGGAGATGACCGACCTGGGCCGGGTGATCGGGCTGTCCAAACGGGAGATCGAGCTGGTCTCCTCCTGGTCGTCGCCACCGGGCTGGGCGAGCACCGGCAGCAACGAGGAGCCACCGGGGCGGGGCCGGTTCCTGATCAAGGTGGGTGGCCGGCCCGGCATCCCGATCCGGGTGTCCATCACCGACACCGAGCGCCGGCTGCACGACACCAACCAGCGCTGGGTGCAGAACGGCTACGCCGCCCAGCAGGCCGCCGAGCGGGCGGCGGCCCGGCAGGCGGCCTTCGAGGCCGAGGCGGAACTGGGCAACCTGGCCACCCGGCCGGAACTGGCCGCCGACGAGGTCGCCGCCGGTGAGCGGAGGTGGCGGGCGTGAGCCGCATGTCGTCGGGCGCGCCCCGGGGGGCGGACCTGTTCTTCTGGGCGTTCTGCCTGGTGGTCCTCGCCAACGCGGCGCTGTTCACGGTCGCCTGGCTGGGCGGCACCCTGGGCGCCGCGGTGACCGGGCACGGGTGGCACCCGCCGCCGTTCACGCTCGGCGCGTACCTGGCGCTGATCTCCGGGGACACCGGCACGCTGTGGCCCGGCGCGTCGCCGTACGCGGTCTACGCCGGAATGCTGGTGGTGGCGCTGCTGCTGGTGGTGCCGGGGGTGCTCGCCGGACGCCGGCTGCTGGACCTGCGCGGGCGCGGTGTCGGGCTGGCCCGGGTGCGTGACCTGGCCCCGCTGGCCCCCGCCGGGATCGCGGCCCGTGCCCGGGAGCTGCGTCCCTCGCTGGCCGGGGTACGGCAGCTCGCCCCGGACGACACCGGCAACCTGCTCGGCGACCTGTCGCCCAACGGCCCGGAGCTGCGTTCCTCCTTCGAGGACGTGGAGCTGGACCTGATGGCCCCCCGGGCCGGCAAGTCCACAGGAATCGCGGTGCCCCGGGTGCTGCGGGCCCGGGGCGCGGTGCTGCTCACCTCCAACAAGTCCGACGTGTACGCGGTGACCCGCGCCGAACGGGAACGCGTCGGTACGGTGTGGACGTTCGACCCGCAGGGCATCGCCCACGTGCCCCGGCGGATGTGGTGGGACATCCTCGCCGACTGCACGAGCATCGAGGGGGCCCGCCGGCTGGCGGGACACTTCGTGGCGTCGGTCAACGACGACACCGCCAAGAAGGACTTCTGGATCTCGGCGGCGCAGAACACCCTGACCGCGCTCTTCCTGGCCGCCGCCCGGGGGCGGGCACCCGTCGCCGAGCTGCTCGGCTGGCTGGCCGACCCGGCCGACCGTACCCCGATCGACCTGCTGCGCGACGCCGGGCTGCCGGCGATGGCCGAGCAGCTCCAGGGCACCGTACGCGGGGCGGTGGAGACCCGCGACGGCATCTACGAGACGGCCCGGCAGTGCGTGGCGTGCCTGCTCGACCCGGAGATCCTGGCCTGGGTGTCCCCGGACCCGTACCTGCCGCAGTTCCGCCCGGAACAGCACGTGCTCGGCCGGGACACCCTCTTCCTCCTCTCCAAGGACGGTGGCGGTTCGGCCGCCGGGGTGATCGCCGGGCTCGCCGACGCGACCCTGCGGGCGGGGGTGGTGGCCGCCGAACGGATGGGTGGCCGGCTCGACCCGCCGATGACGGCGGTGCTGGACGAGGCGGCGAACGTGTGCCGGATCTCCGACCTGCCGGACCTCTACTCGCACCTGGGATCGCGGGGGATCAACGTGGTCACCCTGTTGCAGAGCTACCGGCAGGGGTCCCGGGTGTGGGGCGAGGCCGGGATGGACGCGCTGTGGGGCGCGGCCACCATCAAGCTGCTCGGTGCGGGCCTCGACGACGCCGACTTCGTGGAGAAGGTCTCCAAGCTGGTCGGGCAGCACGACGTGAGCACCGTCAGCGTCTCGCGCAGCCGGGACGGCTCGTCCCGGTCCACCTCGTACCGGCAGGAGCACGTGCTGCCGCCGGACCGGATCCGGGCCCTGCCGAAGGGGACCGCGCTGTTGCTCGCCACCGGCATCCGACCCGCCGTGATCACGCTGCGGCCCTGGTACAAGGAGCCGGACGCGGCGCGGATCTCGGCCCAGGCCCGTCAGGAGGTCGCCGCGATCACCGAGCGGGCCGCCGGCAGGGCCACCGCGACGCCGTGGCAGGCGAACCGGCGAGAAACCCCGGCCGCCGGCTGAACCGGTACGCCGGGCCGGTCGTAAAGAGCGTGTCAACCGCTGGTCGAGCATCAAGGAGCCCAGGTGTCCTCACCCCATCAGCCGCCACCGGGCGGGACCGGAAGTCCCACCGGCAGCGAGAGCTACAGCGTCCACTACCCGCCCACCCCGACCGAGTCCGAGCCGCAGGTCGTCTACTCGCCGAGCGTCTACAGCCAGGTCAGTTACACCCCGGGCGCCTACACCCCCAGCAACTACAGCCAGGACGCCCCGAGCACCTCGTCGGTGCCGTCGGGCTACGGCCAGTACAGCGCGGCCGACTACCAGGCCGACGTGGGCCAGCCGTACAGCACGTCGACCTCCTCGGGCCGCAGCAGCCCTGGCCCGGGGGACTCGATCAGCGTCGAGTGGAACGACAGGGAAACCAGCGAGCACTCGCTGGACAGCGCGAACCGGGTGATGACCCTGATCAAGGCGACCGGCAACTGGATCTACGAGAACGACGAGAAGATCGTCAACTTCGTGTCGATGGTCGCGTCGCCCGGCGTGCAGGGCGCCGCCGGGCTGCGGGGTAACGCGGTGGCCAACAGCGTGGGCCTGGCCCTGGCCGCCGGCCCCGGCGCGTACGTGGTGGGCAAGGAGGTGGTCAACTCGCTGCGCGCGGGCCGGCAGGGTGACCTGGTCCGGGCCGCCTACGGCGCGGTGGCCACCGCCGGCGCGCTCACCTGGGGCGTCGGCTACGCGCCGGGTCAGGACACCACGGCCGGCAACGCCGGGGCCATTGTGCACGGTGCCGGCTCCGCGTTCATGGTCACCCGGGGCCCCCGGGAACAGCCGAGGCGCTCCCACCAGGACACGGAGTCCCGGGGGGAGATCGCCGACACCGCCAGTTCGCACCGTAGGAGCGGGGTCACCTCCCGTAACCACACGTCCCGCAACCACACCTCCCGCACCAGCGGCCGGGACAGCGGCTCGTCGCACGAGTCGGTGAGCCGGCGCAACGTGTCCGACCGCACCCGTGACCACCACCGGCGCGGCGGTGGCGGCAGCAGCGGTGGCTCCGGTGTCGTCCGGTAGGTCACGCCGGCCGTGACCGGCCAGGTCGGGGTGCCGCCGCGTCCAGGGACGTGGACCGGCGGCACCCCGACGGCGTGGTGGGTGGGTGGGCACACCCCGACCCCCCACCCACCACCCGCACCGGCCGTAGCCGGTCTGCCGGCCCGCTCCGCCGGGGCGGGCCGGCAGCGGGTCAACCGGCCGGCAGGGTGAACCGCCAGCGTCGTGCGCGCAGCACGGGTGCGACCCGGTCGACCGCCGCGACGCTCTGGCTGCGGTCCCCGCCGCCGTCGTGCAGCAGCACCACCGCGCCGGGGGTGACCCCGTCGAGCAGCCGGCGGACGAGTTCGTCGGTGCCCGGCGGCTCCCAGTCCCCGACGGCCAGCCGCCACCCGAGCGGTCGCATGCCCAGTGCGGCGGCCACCGCCGGGGTCGCCCCCCAGGCCCCGTAGGGGGCCCGGAAGTACCGGACCCGGGCCGACGGCACGGCCCGCCGGATGGCCTCGTTGGTCTCCCGCAGGTCCGCCTCGATCCGCTCGGCCGACCAGGTGGTCATGTCGTCGTGGTGCATGCTGTGATTGCCCAGGTGGTGGCCGTCGGCCACGATCCTGCGCACCACCTCGGGGTGGGCCTCGACCTGCCCGCCGCAGAGGAGGAACACGGCCGCGATCCGGTGCCGCCGCAGGACGGTGAGCAGGCGCAGGGTGTCGGCGGGGTTCGGGCCGTCGTCGAAGGTGAGGCTGACCGTCCGCCCGCCGCCCCGGGCCGTGTCGAGGATGTCGGCGCCCACCGGCCGGCCTACCGGCGCGGCTTCGGCGTCGCCCGCATCCGCACGTACGGCGGTCCGGCGTAGATCAGGTCGGCCTTCATCACCTGGTACGCCCGCTTGGGCTGGTAGTTCTCGTCGTAGATGGTGGCCAGGCCCTGCGGCGGGTCGTCGAAGGTGCCGGGCACCCAGGAGTGCCGGTCGGTGAAGCCCCAGACGGTGAACGACAGGCAGCGCGGCTCGGCCAGGCAGGCCTGCAACAGCACGTGGAAGTTCGCCGCGGACGCCTGGAGCCGTGGGTTGATCTCCTCCGAGTCGCCGGCCTGCACCCCGTCGGTCAGCCGGCTGCGCACGTCGACCTCGGTGAACGCGGTGGACAGTCCCAGCCCGGCGAACCGGTGCAGCGCGTCGGCGACCTGGAGGGTGTCGTAGTTGCCGTATTGGGTGCCCAGGTGGCCCTGGCTGCCGACCCCGTCGATCGGCACGCCCCGGGCCAGCAGGCCCTTGACCATGTCGTAGACGAACTGGGTCTTGTCGTTGGCCGGGTCGCCGGAGCCGAACGCCTCGATGTTGTAGTCGTTGTAGAACAACAGGGCGGTCGGGTCGGCGGCGCGCGCCCAGCGGAACGCGTCCGCCACGTAACCGGGGCCGAGGTGCTCGGCCCAGAACCCCTTGTAGTGCAGGGTGGACGGGGTGTCCCAGGGGTCGCTGACGGCCTCGTTGACGACGTCCCACTGCCAGATCTTGCCCCGGTAGCGGCTGGCGACGGTGGTGATGTGCTTGCGCAGGATCGACCGCAGCTCGGTGTTGTCGATGGAGCCGTCGGCCACCCCGTCGGTGAGCCACTTGGGCAGCTGGCTGTGCCACACCAGCACGTGACCCCGGACCTTCTGGCCGTTGCGCCGGGCGGTGGCGACGAGGTCGTCGGCGGCCTTCCAGTCGTAGGTGCCCCGGGTCGGCTCCAGGGATTCCCACTTCATCACGTTCTCGGCGGTGACGGTGGAGAACTCGTCGCGCACGATCTCCCGGTAGCGGGGCTCGGCGGGGTCGGCGAGGGCGGCCATGTCGACCGCGGTGCCGACGTACAGGCCGTGGCGCTGGCCTAGGGCCCGTAGGCTCTGCGCGGTCGGGTCGTACGGCCGTTCGGCGGCGGCCGGTACGGCGTTCAACACACCGGCGGTCGCGACGGCGACCAACCCGGCGGCCATCCACCGTCTGAGCATCATCTGCGTTCCTTTCCCGAGGCGCGTCGACGGGTCGACGGCGGCGAGGTGGGCGGGGCGCGGTGCGGCCACCGATGTGTGCGGGCGACGGCCACACCGAAACCTACCGATAGTCAACTATCGATTTCCGGAAGTCGACTGGAACGTTACGAGCGCAGACCCCGCCGGTCAACCATCGATACTTCCGGAACTCCTGGTCACGCCGCCGGTCGCGCGTCGCAACGTTTCGACACCGACCGGGACCCGGACACGACCACGACCGGCCCCACCGGAGCCGGTCGTGGTGCGGTCGGTCGTGCCGTGCCGGTCAGTGCTCCCGGTAGGTGGCCCGGTCGAAGTCGGCGTACCCGCCGTCGCCGCCGAGATCCTGCACCCAGAGCCCGAGGAACGCCCCGGTGAACCCCCAGGCGGCCGGCTCGCCGTCGATGATCAGCGCGGCGTGCTCGTCGGAGAGGATGGTCGCGTCCAGCTCGACCGGGAGCTGCTGCCAACCGGTGCCCAGGTCGTAGCCGAAGCGCACCACCGGCCCGTCGAACTCGGCGCGCAGGCCGACCCGGGTGACGCCGCCGGTGTCCACGGTCAGTTCCGGGTGGGCGGTGCGCCGGCCGTTGTCGGAGCTGAGCAGCTCCAGCACCGTACGGCCGTCGTCCGCGCGGGTCAGGTAGAGGTGGTGCCAGTTCAGGGTGTTGTAGTAGGCGGTGATCCCGGCGAGCTGACGGTGGTCGACCGGGTCGAACTCGACGACGGTCTCCAGGGCGCACCGGGTCGCGCCGACCCGGCGGGCGACCAGGCTGGGGGCCTGCCGCCCCACCGGTGACTGCCCACCGTGGACCCGCAGGTGCGACGGGCGCGACCGCAGGTCGATCCAGTCCGGGGCGGCCGGCCGGCGCAACGTCGACCACGCCGTGCCCAGCTCGTCGGCGTCGAAGTCGTCCGTGTCGGGTTCCGCCGGCCACGGGTGCGCCGGCAGGTCGGGGGCGTCGACCTCGTCGGCGGGCACCCCGCCGGGAATCCGGGGCCAGCCGCCCGCGGGCCACTCGACCCGCTGGATCGCGGTCTCCCGGCCCAGCACGCAGCTGCCCAGCGGGGAGTAGGGGCGACCGACCAGGTGGGCGAGGTACCACCCGCCGTCGGGGGTGCGGACCAGGCTGCCGTGGCCGGCCTTCTGCAACCGCAGGTCGGGCCGGCCGACCGAGGTCAGCAGCGGGCCGTCCGGGTCCACCTCGTACGGTCCGAACAGTTCGCGGGAGCGGGCCACGGTGACCTGGTGCTCCCAACTCGTGCCGCCCTCCGCGGTGATCAGCCAGTACCAGCCGTCGTGGCGGTAGAGGTGCGGGCCCTCGGTGACCCCGACCGGGGTGCCGGTGAACAGGATGCGGGGCCGGCCGACCAGGCGGCGCGCCTCCCGGTCGTACTGCTGGATCTCGATGCCGCCGAAGCGGTCCCGGCCGGGCCGCCAGTCGGCGCTCATGGCCAGCAGCCAGGTGGTGCCGTCGTCGTCGTGGAACAGCGCGGCGTCGAAGCCGCGCCCGTGCAGCTTCACCGGGTCCGACCAGGGGCCGGTGATGTCGGGCGCGGTGATCAGGAAGTTCTGCGGGTCCCAGTAGCCGCTGGCGAAGCTGGCCACGTCGCTGTAGACGAGGTGGAACTGCCCGTCGTGGTAGGTCAGGTCGGGTGCCCACACACCGTTGGAGTCGCCGCAGCCGCGCAGGTCGAGCAGGCGGCGGTCGGTGATGATCCCGCCGAGCGGTCGCCAGTGCACCAGGTCGCGCGAGTGGTGCAGGCGGACCCCGGGGTACCACTCGAACGTCGAGGTGGCCAGGTAGTAGTCGTCGCCGACTCGCAGGATCGACGGATCCGGGTGGAACCCGGCGAGGACGGGATTGCGGATCGACCGGGCAGCGGTCGCCACTTCAGCGGTGTCGGTCGACACGTGCACTCCTCGGGCAGCTCTCGAAACTTTCGAAATCAGGGCCGTAGTCGGTGAAGCCCTGCACACGCTAGCCGTTTTCGCCGCGATAGGACAGAGGGCTTGACCCGCGTGGAAACAACTCGTAGCGTGCCCGCCATCGATCGGTAATACCGGCGACGCTCTGAAAGTTCCGGAGATACACGTTTCGAAACCCGCCGGCCCGGCCGGCGCCCGAGCACCTCGTGAGTCCCTGAAGGGATGGATCATGACAGCGCACCTCTCCCGCAGATCGCTGCTCGGCCTCGTCGGCGCCGGCGCCGGCGCCTACCTGCTCAGCGGCTGCAGCGACGACGCGTCCGACGACCCAGACGCGCCCCAGACGATCAACTGGTGGCACATCCAGAACACCGAGCCGATGCTGCCGGTCTGGGCGGCGGTGGCCAAGGAGTACCAGAGCGCGCACAGCAACGTGAAGATCGAGATCCAGCCGCTGGAGAACGAGGCGTTCAAGGCCAAGCTGACCACCGCCACCCAGGCTGGCTCCCCGCCCGACCTGTTCCAGTCCTGGGGCGGCGGGGTGCTCAAGCAGCAGGTCGACGCGGGCCTGGTCAAGGACCTCACCGAGACCATCGCCCCGTGGAAGGACGGCCTGCTGCCGCTGTCGCTGGAGCCGTACACCGTGGACGGCAAGATCTACGGGGTGCCGTTCGACATCGGCATGGTCGGCTTCTGGTACAACAAGGACCTCTTCGCCAAGGCGCAGATCGCCGCGCCGCCGGCCACCTGGGCCGAGCTGCTCGACGTGGTCCGCAAGCTCAAGGCTGCCGGGATCACCCCCGTGGCGCTGGCCGGCAAGGACAAGTGGCCGGCCCACTTCTACTGGGCCTACCTGTCCATGCGCATCGGCGGGCTGGGCGCCCTCCAGCAGGCCGCCAAGGACAAGAACTTCGAGACCCCGGACTTCGTGGCCGCCGGCGAGCGGTTCAAGGAGCTGATCGACCTCCAGCCGTTCCAGAAGGGCTTCCTCGGCGCCGAGTACGGCTCCCCGGACGGCCAGGCCGCCACCATGGGCAACGGTGGCGCCGCGCTGGAGCTGATGGGGCAGTGGGCGCCGTCGGTGCAGGCGTCCAGCTCGACCAGCAAGAAGGGGCTCGGCGACAAGCTCGGCTTCTTCCCGTTCCCGGCCGTCGACGGCGGCAAGGGTTCGGCCACCGAGGTCTTCGGCGGTGGCAACGGCTTCGCCGTCGGCAAGGACGCCCCGCCGGCCACCATGGACTTCCTCAAGACCCTGCTCAGCGTCGACGTGCAGCGTCGCAGCACCAAGACCGGCGCGGTGCTGCCGACGGTCAAGGAAGCCACCGACGCCGTCGCCGACCCGAACAACAAGGTCGTCGCGCAGACGCTGGCCGCCGCCACCGGCTTCCAGCTCTACCTGGACCAGGCGTACCCGCCGGCCGTCGGCCAGCAGGTCAACGACAGCGTCGCCGCCCTGGTCGCCGGCAGCAAGTCACCCGCGCAGATCCTCAAGGACATCACCCAGGTGGCGAAGACCCAGTAGGGACGTCCCACCCCCACCGATCACCAGCCGCCGGCGAGAACTGAGTGGAGCAGGCATGACCACGCCATCGATCCTGTCGAATGCGGGACCCGGCGGCCGAGTGACCGAACCGTCGGGGCCGGGGCCGGGCGGCGCACGCCGTACCGGCCGCCGGCCCCGGCCGGGCCGTCGCCGGGCCCTGGCCGTCTTTCTGACCCCGTCCCTGCTGCTGTTCCTGCTGCTGGTGCTGACCCCCATCGTGGTGGCCGGCTACGCCAGCCTCTACAAGTGGAACGGCTTCGGGCTGCCCGAGAACTTCATCGGGCTGGACAACTACACCAGGGCCTTCGGCGACCCGGTGTTCCGGGGTGACCTGTGGCACGGGCTCGTGCTGATCGTGCTCTCCCTGGTCGTCCAGCTGCCGGTCGCGATGGGTCTGGCGATGCTGCTCAACCAGCCGCTGCGGGGACGCGCGATCTACCGGGTGATCTTCTTCGCCCCGTACGTGCTCTCCGAGGTCACCACCGCGGTCCTGTTCAACCTGGTGTTCTCGCCCAACCGGGGGTTCGGTGACGCGATCTCCCGGTTCCTGGGGGCCGACGCGGGGGCGGTCTTCGCCGACCCGGACACCGTCCTGTACGCCGTCTTCCTGGTGGTCTCCTGGAAGTACTTCGGCCTCTACATGATCCTCTTCCTGGCCGCCCGGCAGAGCATCCCCAAGGAACTCGACGAGGCGGCGGTCACCGACGGGGCCAACGCGTGGCAGGCGTTCCGGCTCGTCACCCTGCCGCTGCTCGGGCCGACCATCCGGATCAGCGTGTTCCTGTCGGTCATCGGCACCATCCAGCTCTTCGACATGGTCTGGGTGCTCACCGGCGGCGGGCCGATCCACGCCTCGGAGACCATGGCCGTGACGATGTTCCAGTTCGGCTTCCGCCGCTTCGAGGTCGGCTACGCCAGCGCGATCAGCATCATCATGTTCCTGCTGAGCCTCGTCTTCGCCCTCATCTACCAGCGCATCGTCCTGCGGCGCGACACCGAGGGCGCCCTCACCGTCCAAGGAGACCAGCGATGACCAGCCCGGCGAACCCGGCCCAGCGGGCCCGCCGCCTCCTGCTGCACCTCATCTCCATCGCCGTCGGCGCGCTCATCGTGGTGCCGGTCTGGTTCGGGGTGATCGGCGGGTTCAAGGACAACGGGCAGCTCTCCACCAATCCGCTCGGCCTGCCCGACCCGTGGGTGCCGGGCAACTACGTCGAGATCTTCACCGCCGGGGTGTTCTGGCGCAACGTGGGCAACAGCGTCTTCATCGCCGTGGCCAGCACGTTCGTCGTGGTCGCCGCGGCGGCGATGGCCGCGTTCGTGTTCGCCCGCTTCGCCTTCCGGGGTCGGGAGTTCCTGGTCACCCTCTTCGCTATCGGGCTGATGTTCCCGTTCGCGGTGGCGATCCTGCCGCTGTTCATCCTGCTGCGCGGGATGGGCCTGCTGGACAACCCGCTCGGGGTGATCCTGCCCCAGGCCGCCTTCGGCCTGCCGATCACCATCATCATCCTGCGGCAGTTCTTCCGGACCATTCCCGGCGAGGTCGAGGAGGCGGCGACCCTCGACGGTTGCGGCCCGTTCGGGTTCTTCTGGCGGGTGCTGCTGCCGATGGCCCGGCCCGCCCTGGCCACCGTGTCGGTGCTGGCCCTGGTGAGCAGTTGGAACAACTTCATGCTGCCGCTGGTGGTGTTCACCGACCAGAGCTGGTGGACCCTGCCCCTCGGGGTCCAGGCGTTCCAGGGGCAGTACTCCGACGACACCGCGAAGGTGCTCGCCTACGTCGTGCTGTCGATGATCCCGGCGCTGGGCTTCTACGCCATCGCCGAACGTCAGCTCATCGGTGGGCTCTCCGGCAGCGTCAAGGGGTGACCCCGACCTGCTGCGATAGCCTTCTGCGACCGTAGTTCCCCCGACCGAAAGGGCGACCGTGGGCTCCGAGAACGGCAGGAACGTCACCATCGCGATGATCGCGCGGTTGGCGGGCGTCTCCGTGCCCACGGTCTCCCGGGTGATCAACGGCCGGTCCGACGTCGCCCCGCAGACCCGGGAACGGGTGGAGGAACTGCTCACCCGGCACGGCTACCGTCCCCGCTCGGCGGCGCGACGCACCCAGTCCGCCCTGATCGACCTGGTCTTCAACGACCTCGACAGCCCGTGGGCCGTGGAGATCATCCGTGGGGTGGAGGACGTCGCGCAGGCCAGCGGGGCCGGCACGGTCGTGTCGGCCATCCACCGGCGCACCTCGTCGGCCAAGCAGTGGCTGGACAACATGCGTACCCGCTCCACCGAGGGGGTCATCTTCGTGACCTCGATGGTGGAGCCACCGTTGCAGGCCGAGCTGCGCCGGCTGCGGCTGCCGGTGGTCATCGTCGACCCGGCCGGGGTGGCCCCGCAGGAGGCCCCCACCATCGGCGCCACCAATTGGGCGGGGAGCCTGCGCGCCAACCAGTACCTGCTCGGCCTCGGTCACCGGCGGATCGGCTTCATCGCCGGCCCGCCGCAGCTGATGTGCAGCCGGGCCCGGATGGACGGCTACCGGGCCGCGCTCGACGCCGCCGGCCTCGCCGTCGACGACCGGCTGGTGCGGCCCGGCAACTTCTACCACGAGTCCGGCTACACCGCCGGGATGCACCTGCTGGGCCTGCCCGAACCGCCCACCGCGATCTTCGCCTCCAGCGACCAGATGGCGCTCGGCGTCTACGAGGCGGTCCGCAAGCGCGGCCTGCGGGTGCCTGACGACGTCAGCGTGGTGGGCTTCGACGACCTGCCGGAGGTCCGCTGGTGCTCACCGCCGCTGACCACGATCCGGCAACCACTGGCCGAGATGGGCATGTTGGCCGCCCGTACCGTGCTGCGGCTGGCGAGGGGCGAGACGATCGAGAGTCCGCGCATCGAACTCGCCACCGATCTGGTCGTCCGCGACAGCGCCGCGGCACCGCGTAACCGCTGATCCGACCCGCCCTCGGCGATCGGTCGGACGGCGACGCGCCGCGCCCGTCCGGTGGCACGCAGGCCCCCCGGGCGGGCATTGCATCGACAGTCATCGAATGCCAGACTGTTCTGGCGTCGTCACGCTCGGGAGCCAGCGTGACCACTCGTGCGCCGATCCGTCGGACACGCGGGGCGGCCACGCCACCCCGCGCCGGGCAGTCCGCGACGGTGACCACCGGCCGGTCGCCCCGCCCGTCGGCAGGCCCGTCCGGCACCATCCGGCCCACGGCAGCCATCGGTCGCGCAGAGATCACCCACCCCTCACCGCCCGGCACCCAGGCCCGTCCCGGCCGCCGGTGCCCCCGCAACCCTCTCGGAGGTACGGATGCTCCGCACGCTCGGCGTGGTGCTGGCGACCACGACCCTGACCCTGGCCGGTTGGGCCGGCACACTCACCGGCGCCCAGGCCCAGCCGGCGCTCTCGGCCACCCCCCTTCCCACCCCCACCTACGCGTGCCCCCCGGCGCTGCCGGTCTCCGGGCAGTTCATGTCGGCCAGCGCCACGAGCATCACCGTCCGGTACTCGATGATCATGACCCCGCCGTGCGGCTACAACCCGCCGATGACCCTGGTCCTCTTCGCCAGCCAGGCGGACGCGACGGCCTGGCTGAACCCGGTGGCCTCGGCGGTGTCCGGCCCGGAACGGCAGGGGGAGATCACGGTCACCGGGCTGACCCCGGACAGCGACTACTGGTACCGGTTCAGCGCCGGGGAGAAGCACGACCCGTACGTCATCAACGGTCCGGTCCGGACGCTGCCGGCCGGGTCGGCGTCGTGCCGGGCGACGATCACCGTCGACAACCGCTGGACCGGCGGGTTCGCCGCCACGGTCACCGTGCGCAACACCGCCGAGGAGACGCTCAACGGCTGGCAGGTCACCTGGCGGTGGTTGGGCGACGAGCGCATCTCGGCCCTCTGGAACGGCGTGCTCAGCACCTCGGGTCCCGACGTCACGGTGCGCAACGCCTCGTGGAACGGGACGCTGGCCCCGGGTGGCAGCACGACGTTCGGCATGCTCGTCTGGACCAACGCGCCGGGCCCGCTGACGCTGAACTGCGGCCGGTGACCGTCGGCCGGCAGGCCACGGCCGTGCCGGCGCGCGGGCACGCCGCACGGCACTGAGGCCCACACCGGCGTGTCGCCGCCCACCCGGGTGGCGGCACGCCGTCGGTCCGGCCCACCGCCAGGCGACCCGTCAGGCGGTCAGCGACTGCCTGATCCGCGCGTACTCGGCGGCCATCTCCGGCGTGGCCAGGAAGTCGTCGAGCGCGGCCGAGACCCGGTAGTCGACCTCCTCGACGGAGCGCAGGGCGAGTTCGTGCAGCTCGCCGCGTCGGTGCTCCTCCAGGTAACTGGTCCAGTGTTCGAGGGCCGACAGGGCGATCAGCAGGCCGGGGTCCATGTCGCCGTCGGCGAGGATGCCCTCGTCGATGCGGTCGAGATGGGCGCGCAGCTCGGCCGCGCCGGCCGTGGCGATCCGTTCCCGCGCGGCGGTCAGCGCCGCGGTGGCGTCCTCGTCCAGGTCGTCCGCGCCGGCCTCGTCGATCAGGTCGGCCTCCAGCAGGCGGGTGACCGTCGCCAGCCCGAAGGCGTGCAGGGCGTCCTCGTCGGCCGCGTCGACCAGCTCACGGATGGCCGCTTCACACTCGTCGTATCGCACCGCGCCAGGGTAGTGCCCGGTCGGCGGGCCACCGACGGTGGCCCGCCGACCGGGACGCAAGCCGCTACGGCCGCCAGCGGATGCTCGGGTTCACCTGGCCGGTCCAGTTGAAGACGGCCATGTTGTCCCACTGGTTGCCGGTGCCGTTGATGTTCGCCGGGTCCCACCCGTTGCCGGGCACCGCGTACCAGGTCGGCTCCCAGTAGAAGACGCCGATCGCGCCGGCGTTGCGGGCGGTGTCCTGCACCCAGGAGAACTCGGTGGCCTGGCCGGTCCAGCTCGCCTGGTGCCCCGCACAGGGTTCGGTGCCGTTGATCGCGTTCGGCTCGTTGTCGGCGTTCGCGGCGGTGAACGGGTATGCCGTCTCGGTGAGCACCACCGGCTTGCCGTACCGGGTGCGGACGTCGGTGATGACGTTGTAGAGGTTGGCCAGCGTGCCGTGCCACATGCAGTAGTACGACAGGGCGGTCAGGTCCCACTGCACGCCCTTGGCCCGGATGCCGTCGTAGAACCAGCGGGCGTGGTCCATGCTGTCCGCGTTCGCGGTGTGGATGATCACCTGGGTTCCGCCGTTGCACGCCTTGGTGGCCTGGTAACCGGCCTTGAGCAGCAGGCTGAGGTTGGTGAAGTCGTTGTTGACGACCTTGCCGTCGTTCCACAGCATGCCGACGTTGATCTCGTTGCCGATCTGCACGCTGTCCGGCGTGGTGCCCTGGTTACGCAGGCTGGTGCACACGTCGGAGGTGTAGTTGTAGACGTCGCTCTGGAGCTGGCCGATGCCGTGGTTGGCCCAGGCGGCCGGCTTGTACTGCTTGCCCGGGTCGGCCCAGGTGTCGGAGTAGTGGAAGTCGATCATGAGCTTGAGGCCCTTGGCCTTGACCGTCTTCGCGTACGCCAGCACCTTGGCCTTGTTGTTCCAGCCGCTGGCCGGGTTGTTCCAGACCCGCAGCCGGACGTAGTTGACGCCGACGCCCTTGAGGATGTCGAGCGGGTCGCGGGCGGTGCCGGCGGCGTCGTAGTACCGCGCGCCGAGGTCCAGGCTGCGCTGCACGGAGGAGACGTCCGCGCCGAGCATGGTCAGGGTGTTCGCGGCCGACGCCGACGTCGGCGGGCCGAGCAGGGCGGCGGGCAGGGCGACCGCCGCGAGGAACGCGACGGCCCAGGCCCGCAGGCGGGATCGGTACGGAGTCATCCGGACCTCCTCGGTGGTGGGGTGGTGGGTGACCTGGGGGCGTCGGGACGGCGACACCAATAGACAGGCATGACTATACCGGGGTGGGGTCGGGTCACCGACGTGTGAGCGGGCCACCCGGGAGACCCGGATGGCCCGCCTGCGTCACCGACGCGTCAGAGGTTCAGGCTCCAACTGTTGAGGTAACCGGTGTCCAGGGTCGCCGCGTCCTGCACCCGCAGCCGCCAGGCGCCGTTCGCCACCTCCGAGGAGAGGTTCACGGTGTACGTCTGGTCGATGTTGTCGGTGCTGCCCCCGGAGCGGCTCTGCAGCGTGTACACGCTGCCGTCCGGGGCGATCAGACTGACCACGAGGTCACCGATGTAGGTGTGCACGATGTGCACCTCGACCTTGCTCGTGGTCGACGGGGTCGCGGCGCAGCCGCTGATCACGATGGTGCTCTCCACCGTCGAGTTGTCGGCGATCGGCACGTCGGTGCCGTTGCTGCCGGAGCAGCCCGGCAGCCCGTTCACCGTCACGTTCAGCGTGGTCGTGCGGGCCACCGAGGGGGCGGTGCCCACCACCGTGATCGGTACCGTGCCGCTGCCGGCGGTGGCGGCGGCGGTGACCGTGACGGTGGTCGACCCGCCGGCGGTGACCGACGCGGGGGAGAACGACACGCTCACCCCGGCCGGCAGCGGGCCGGTCGAGAAGGTGACCGTCTCGGCGGTGCCCCGGATGACCGTGGTGGTGACGGTCGCGGTGGCCGAGGTGCCCGGGTCGACGGTCACCGTCGCCGGGGCGACCGCGACGGTGAAGTCGTTGGCGGCGCACGACTCGGTGCCGGTGACGTTCACCGCGGTCCAGGCGGCCATCACGGCCTTGTACTCGGTGCTGCACAGGCCGTACAGGTCGGTGGCGGCCGACAGGGTGTGCATCCGCGCGGTGTTGGTCGGCTGGGCGGTGTTCACGTAGCGGGTGTTCGACACGAAGTACGCGTCCAGCGCCCGGAACCAGATCTTCTCCGCCTTCTCCCGGCCGATCCCGGTCACCGGCGGGGCCGACCCGCACAGCGGCGAGGTGCCGTACGGGGTGACACCGGAGCCCTCGGCCAGGTTGAAGAAGAAGTGGTTGGCCACGCCCGAGGAGTAGTGCACGTCGAGGCTGTTGGTGCTGGTCGACCAGCAGCCGTGCGACGAACCGTCAAGCGTCGGGTTGTACATGTAGCGCAGCGGCGCGCCGGTGCCCCGGATGTCGATCTTCTCGCCGACCTCGTAGTCGCCGGGGTCGACCGGGGTGTTCGCGTAGAACTCCACCATGTTGCCGAAGATGTCGCTGGTGGCCTCGTTCAGGCCGCCGGACTCGCCGGAGTAGGTCAGGCCGCCGGGGACCACGTTCTCGGTGACGCCGTGGGACATCTCGTGGCCGGCGACGTCGAGGGCGACAAGCGGCTTGGCGTTGCCCGCGCCGTCGCCGTAGGTCATCTGCGCGCCGTCCCAGAAGGCGTTGACGTACGCGTTGCCGTAGTGCACCCGGCTCGGCACGCCGGTGCCGTTGCCGAAGATGCCGTTGCGCCCGTGCACCTCGGTGAAGTAGTCGAAGGTCGTCGCCGCGCCGAAGTGGGCGTCGACGGCGGCGGACTGCCGGTTCGAGGCCGCGCCGGTGCCCCACACGTTGTCGGCGTCGGTGAAGGTGGTGCAGGTCGACGTGCCGTTGTTCATGTCGCAGGTACGGCCGTTGCCCCGGGTCGGGTCGATCATGCTGTACGTGGCTCCGGACTGGGTGGTGTCGATCGCGACCGGGCCGGCGTAGATGCTGTTGCCGGTGCCGACGACGGACTCGATCTCGTCGTAGGAGCCGATCCGGGCACCGGTGATCGCGTCGCTGATCACGTGCAGCTTCGAGGGGGTCTGCCCGTCGGGCGCCCAGCCGGTGACCACCGTCTCCCAGGCCAGCCGGCCGGTGCCGCTGCTGGCGTCGACGAACAGCTCCGCCGCGCCGGTGCCGGTGATCCGCCCGGAGAACGCGGTGGTCGCCGCCTTGCTGGCCTTGGCGGCGCTGACCTTCGGGGTCGTGGCGAGGCTCAGCGGCGCGGCCAGGCCGACCGAGCTGCCGGCGTAGTCACCGTCGGCCCCGGTGCGGATGACGACGTCCCCGCCGTAGACGCGGAGCCCGTCGTAGGTGCGGGTGTAGCGGACCGCGCCCCGGCCCTGGGCGTCGCGCCTGCTGCTGTGCACGGCGTAGCGGTCCTTCGCCGACGACCTGACGTCGCGGGAGTGCTCCTTGAGCGCGGTGTCGGCGGCGGCGACCAGCGATGGTCCCGAGGCGGCGGGCGGAGCGGCGGACGCGCTCGTGGTGGTGACCACGAGACCACTGCCGACCAGCATGGTGACGCCGGCCAGCGCTAGGGCTGATCTCAAACTGACCTCCCCGATCCGAGATGCTTTCGCATCTTTCGATGACGCGATCATCGTCGGCCGTGGAGAGTCTGTGAAGATGGATGTCGATGGATAACCATACCGAGTTGTCCATCTGTCCAAGGCGATGACCGCCGGGGTGTTCCGTCCCGGTTACGGCTGGAACACCCCGGCAACATTCGCCGGGCCGGTCAGCGCAGGCCGGCGAACAGGTCGTCCTCCGGCAGGGCCGCCCCGGTGGTGTCGCGGACCCGGACGAAGGTCTCCCGGCCCATCAGCTCGACGAACCGGTCCCGGCCCATCCGCAGGAAGAAGATGTTCTCGGTCTGGCTGGCGTGGGCGGCCAGCGCGTCGAACTTCTGCGCGCCGTAGCTGCTGGTGTCCACCCAGGTGGTGATCTCGTCGTCGGGCAGGCCGAGCTGCGGGCCCGGCCCGTCCGCTCCCGGCGTCTCCTCCGGCTCGGCCCACTCGACGCCCAGCTCCTTCATCACCCGGCCGAACTCCGCGAACGCCGTGTGCGGCACGGTGGTCCAGTAGACCTTCGCCGGGACGTCGGTCATCTCGACGGCGGCCATGGTGATCCGATGGGCCTGGATGTGGTCCGGGTGACCGTAGAAGCCGTTCTCGTCGTAGGTGACCACCACGTCCGGCCGGTACCGGCGGATCAGCTCCGCCAGCCGCTGCGCCGCCTCCGTCACCGGCGTGTTCCAGAACGCTCCGGGCAGGTCGTTGGTCGACCAGCCCATCATGCCGGAGTCGGCGTAACCGAGCGTCTCCAGGTGACTGACCTTCAACGCCGCGCAGCTGGCCTCCAGCTCGGCCTGCCGCATCGCCACCACGGCGGCCGGGTCGTGCCCCGGGTCGCCCGGCTTGACCCCGCCGGGGCCGTCACCGCAACCACCGTCGGTGCAGGTCACCAGCACCGTCGTGATGCCCTCCGCCGCATACCGGGCCAACACGCCACCGGTGCTCGTCGCCTCGTCGTCGGGGTGCGCGTGCACCGCCATCAGGGTCAGACCTCGTTCCGCCATGCCCTCACCCTAGGCGGCCCGACCGACAACGGTGCGTACCGGCCCGGTGGGGGAGCCGGCCGTCGGCGCCCGCCGGTCCCGCTGTCCCCGCGCTGCCCGTCACCCGGAGGGCCACCGGGGCGACGCGCGCTGGGGCCCCGGCAGATAATGGACACCATGACCACCACCTGGAACGTCCCGGGTCTGCCGTTCGCCCTGTCGCCGTCGCCCGAGGCGGCGTGGACGATCGCCGAGGCGGACGGCGTGGTGACCGGGTCGGCGGCCCCGCGCAGCGACATCTTCATCGACCCGGCGGCGGGCGATCCGGCCGCCGGGTCGACGCTCGACGCGGCGACCCTGCTCGGCCCGCCCCCGGACGGCGACTTCCAGTTCAGCGCCCGGGTCACCGTGGACTTCGCGGCCACCTACGACGCCGGGGTGCTGCTGCTCTGGATCGACGAGCGGCACTGGGGCAAGCTCTGCTTCGAACTCTCTCCCGACGGCGAACCGATGATCGTCTCGGTGGTCGCCCGGGGCGTCGCCGACGACGCCAACGCCTTCGTCGTCGACGCCCGCACAGTCTGGCTGCGGGTCTCCCGGATCGACCACGCGTTCGCGTACCACGCCTCGGTCGACGGACGGACCTGGCGGATGGTCAGGTACTTCGGCATCGACGGCGCGGCCACCGCCGCCACGATCGGCCTGGAGGCGCAGTCACCCACCGGCGACGGCTGCCGGGTCGTCTTCGACGACCTCCGCTTCACCCGCGACCGGCTGACCGACCTGCGCGACGGCTCCTGACCCGGGTGCCGGTCGCGCCGGGCGGGTGGGGACGTTCGACCCGCACGGCGTCGCCCCGGACGAGTTCGTCGTGCAGGCGTCGGCGGGCGGCGGTGACGGCGCGGCCGGCACGCGCGTCGTCCTCGGCGAGGCGCTGCCGCAGCAACCGCAGGGCGGCGGCGCGGTTGAGACCGAACTGCCGTTCGGTGTCGACCACGACGACGGTGCCGGAGGGACGGTGGGTCGCCCGCGCCGCCGTGCTCACCTTGTTCCGGTGCTGACCCCCCGGTCCACCGGTCCGGCAGGCGACGACATGCACGTCGGCCTCGACGAACGCCGTGGTCGGGGTGTCCACCCGGCACGGTCGGGCGGTGACGTACCAGTTCTTCCGGCCGGTCGTCGGCCGGTACGGGCTGGGCGCCTGCCAGCACAGGGTGCCCGTCCACCCGGCGGCGAACGTCGCCACGTCGGGCCCGTCGAGCCGGACCACGACCGACCGGTAGGTGCCCGGTCGGTCGCCGGCGACGGACTCGACCCGGTGGCTGTCCACCCGGTGCCGGGCGGCGTCGGCAGTCAACCGGTCCAGCAGCCGGGCCACCGCCCAGGCGCACTCCTGGGGGCCGCGCCCGGCGGACAGGAGCAGGTGGACGCTCATTCCCGAACCCGCCGACGCCCGTCCCGGTGGGTCGGCCCGGGGTCGGGCGTCTTGTAGGTGACCAGCGGGAGGGTGCTCGCCACCGGGGTGGCCAGGTCGTGCGCGACGAGGTCGGCGACCACCTGCTCGATGCGCTTGTAGGCCGTCGGCGCCTCCTCGAACAGCAGTTGCCGGTCGCCGCACACCACCAGCGAACCCACCGGCGTACGCCGCAACTGCGCGACGGTGTGCTTGGCCCGGCCCCGGCGCAGCGCGTCGGCGCGGGACATCTTGCGACCCGCGCCGTGGGCCACGGAGTGGTTGGCCGTCGGGCCGGCGTGCCCGGCCACGAGGTACGACGGGGTGCCCCGGGTGCCGGCGACCAGCACGTCCCGGCCGTCGCCCGGGGCCGCCCCCTTGCGGTGCAGGTATTCGCCGTCGCGGACCTCGACCAGGTTGTGGCACTGGTCGACGACCGGCTCGGTGGGCGCGGCCCCCAGGGCGTGCGCGACCCGGGCGGCCAGCATCCGCCGGTTGAGCGCGCCCCAGCGGACCGCCTCGTCGTGCCGGGCCAGGTAGCCGGACGGGTCGGGGGCCGGCCCCGCGCCGTGCGCCCCGGTGTGTGCCCGCAGGATCCGCTCGCCCAGGCCCCGCGACCCGCTGTGCACGATGAGCACGAGGTCCCCGGCGGCGAGCCCGAGCCGGTCCGCGTGGTCCGCCGCGAGGACGGTATCGATCCGGGCCAGTTCGACGAAGTGGTTACCCCGTCCGACCGTGCCGAGCCCCTCGACGTGACCGGCGGGTGGCCCGCCGGGCGCGACGGCCCAGGCCGGGTCGTCGGGGTCCGGCGACCGGTCCAGGTCCGGGAACCGGGCGGCGATCCGTTCGGGTACGGCCCGCTTGAGGCCGATCGGGAAGACGGCGATGCCGCACCCGATGTCGGAGCCCACCAGGTGCGGGTAGAGCACGGTCGAGGCCATCGCCGCGCCGATCGGGGCGCCCTTGCCCGGGTGCAGGTCGGGCATGGCGGCGACGTGCCGCATGCCGTCGAGGGCGGCCACCTGGTGGCACTGCCGGACGGCGTCGGACTCGATCCAGCTCTCGGGGGAGGCGAAGACGGTGACGGTGGCCGTGGCCGTGGCCGGCGACGGGGACGGGGACGGCAGGGAACGCTGTGGGGACACGGACGCTCGTTTCGGGTGACGGGAACGACGGACGGCACGCGGCGGCACGATGGCAGCCGGCGGCACGATGGCTCGTGGCGACGCCACGGCGTGCGGCGGCGCGGCACGGGCGTGCGGGGTGCGGGGGTGTCCGTCAGTACGTCATGCCCGTCAGCCTGGCCCACCGGACCGCTTCCGCCAACCGGTTTTCGGTCGGCCGCTCAGCCGACCGGCGTCCCCAACGGGTCGGCGAGCAGCCGGGTGAAGCCGAGCTCCGCCGCGCCGACCAGGGTGGCGTCGTCACCGAGTGCGGACACCCGCAGCTGTGCCCGGGTACGCGAGACCGGCAGGACGTTGACGGCGATCCGCTCCCGTACGTGCGCCGCCGATCCCCGGTACACCTCCCGCAGCATGCCGCCGAAGATCACCATGCCGGGGTTGAACAGGTTGATCACGTTCGCCACCCCGATGCCGAGCCAGTCGCCGACGGTCCGCAACGCCTCCCGGGCTGCCGGGTCGCCGCGGTCCGCCGCGTCGACCACCTCCCGGACCGCGCCCCGGCCGATCCGGTCGGCGGGCCGACCCGCCGCGTCGAGCAGCGCCCGCTCGCCGACCTCCGCCTCCAGGCAGCCGCGCGAACCACACCCGCACGGTCTGCCGTCGTACGGGTTGACCAGCATGTGACCGACCTCGGAGCCGTACCCGCCGTCGCCGCCGAGCAGGTCGCCACCGACGATGATCCCGCCGCCGACCCCGACGTCGCCGTGCAGGTAGACCAGGTTGTCCACCCCGACACCCACCCCGCGCTGGTGCTCGGCCACCGCGCCCAGGTGGGCCTCGTTGCCGACCAGGACCGGCAGCCCGAGATCGAGCCGGTGGGCCAGCTCCGCGCCGAACGCCTGGTCCACCCAGCCCATGTCCGGCCCGAAGCGGACCATCCCGTCGCCCGGCCGGATCATCCCGCAGTACGACGCGCCGATCCCGACGCAGGTCGCCCCCGACGTCGCCGTGGCGTGCAACTGCCGCCCGAGGTCGGCCAGCACCCGTACGACGGTGTCCAGGTCGGCGCCCGCGCGGGCCCGGTGCGCCTCGCGGCGGTCCTGGATCGCCCCGCCCAGCCCCACCCGGGCCGCGACCAGCCGGTCCACCGCGATGTCGAAGGCGAGCACGTACACCCGGTCGCCGGCCGGCCGGACCACCAGGGACGGCCGGCCGGCCCGCCCGGTCAGCTCGGGGAAGTCCTCCCGTACCAGGCCGGCCGCGACCAGGTCCGTGGTGAGCGCCAGGACCGTGCTGCGGTTGACGCCCAGCCACTCGGCCAGCCCGGCCCGCGACACCGGGCCGCCGAGATGCACCCGCCGCAGCAGCGCCCCGAGGCTCCGGCGGCGGCTGTCACCCGGCGACTGCCCGTCCACGGTGGGACTTCTCGGCATCACGCGGCGGGCCCTGTCGATCGGCGGTTGGCTACCCGTCGAGGGTAGTGGCGACGACGACCGTCGGCCACCTCGCGTACCCGGCCGGTGACCGTGCCCACGGTCTGCCGCGGACCCGACGTCGGGCCCGCGGCAGACCGTGGCTCACCCCTCGATCCGGGTGATGTTGCGGATCTTGTTGGACGCGTCCAACGCGGCGACCTTGTACGCCTCGGACAGGGTCGGGTAGTTGAAGACCGTGTCGATCAGGTAGTCGACCGTGCCGCCGCAGCCCATCACCGTCTGCCCGATGTGGACGATCTCGGTCGCGCCGGTGCCGAACACGTGCACCCCGAGCAGCCGGCCGTCCTGCGGCGACACGAGCAGCTTCAACATGCCGTACGAGTCGCCGACGATCTGTCCCCGGGCCAGCTCGCGGTAGCGGGCGACGCCGACCTCGAACGGGGTGGCGCTGTTGGTCAGCTCCTCCTCGGTCTTGCCGACGAAACTGATCTCCGGGATCGTGTAGATCCCGATGGGCTGCAGCTCCTGGAGTTCGCGCACCGGCTCCCCGCAGGCGTGCAGCGCCGCCATCCGGCCCTGCTCCATCGACGTGGACGCCAGCGCCGGGAAGCCGATCACGTCACCGACCGCGTAGATGTGCTCGACGCTGGTGCGGTAGTGCTCGTCCACCGCGATCCGGCCGCGCGCGTCGGCCTCCAGCCCGGCCGCGTCGAGGGCCAGGTCGTCGGTCTGCCCCTGCCGGCCGGCCGAGTACATGACCGTGTCCGCGACGATCTTCTTGCCGCTCTTGAGGACGCACAGCGCGGCCGTCTCGTGCTTCTCGACCGCCGCGACCTCCTCGCCGAAGCGGAACGTCACCGACAGGTCGCGCAGGTGGTACTTGAGCGACTCGATGATCTCCTCGTCGCAGAAGTCGAGCATCCCGTCACGGCGTTCCACCACGGTCACCTTCGTGCCGAGCGCGGCGAACATGGACGCGTACTCCATGCCGATCACGCCCGCGCCGACCACCACCATGCTGCGCGGCACGGCCTGGAGGTTGATCACCCCGTCGGAGTCGACGATCGTCCGGTCGTCGAAGTCGACGCTGTCCGGCCGGGCCGGGCGGGTGCCGGCGGCGATGACGATCTTGTCGAAGGTGATCTTCGACTCGTGCCCGGAGCCGCCGTCCACCCAGATCGAGTGCGGGTCGGCGAACCGACCGGTGCCGGTGATCAACGCGACCCGGTTGCGGGCGAGCTGGTTGCGGATGACGTCGGTCTGCCGGCTGATCACGTGCTGCGTCCGGGCGGCCAGATCACCGACGGTGATCTCCTCCTTGACCCGGTAGCTGCTGCCGTACAGATCCCGCTGGCTCAGGCCGGTGAGGTAGAGCACGGCCTCCCGCAGCGTCTTGGAGGGGACGGTGCCGGTGTTGATGCACACCCCACCGATCATGTCGCGGCGGTCCACGATACCGACCCGCCTACCGAGCTTCGCGGCGGCGATCGCCGCCTTCTGACCGCTGGGCCCGGAGCCCAGCACCAACAGGTCGTAGTCATACACGGCTCCTAGCCTCGCAAGCGGCCGCAAGATGTGCCACTCGTGGTCGTCCCGGTGGCCGTGCACCTCACCGTCGACGTGTGATCGCACCGGCACCGCCCCGGGCGACCCGAAACCCGCGACCGCCCGGCGGGTCGGCGCAGGTCAGCGCTACGGTGGGCCGGTCGCCCACCCTGCCGGGCCGCCGGGGCGACGCCGGGAACGCGACGAGGGGACCAGGTGACGGCAGCGTCATGACCGACTACGGACACGAGCTGCTGTTCGGCGGCTTCCTCACCCCCGACGCCCGGCAGCCGGAGCAGGTCGTCGCCCGCGCCCGGCTCTGCGAGCAGGCCGGCCTGGATCTCGTCACCTTCCAGGACCACCCCTACCAGCCGGGTTTCCTCGACACCTGGACGCTGATGTCCTACCTGGCGGCGGCGACCAGCCGGATCAGGCTGGCCGGCAACGTGCTCAACCTGCCGCTGCGGCAGCCGGTGGTGCTGGCCCGCAGCGTCGCCAGCCTCGACCTGCTCAGCGGCGGCCGGGTCGAACTCGGCCTCGGCACCGGCGCGTTCTGGGACGCCATCGAGGCCAACGGCGGTCGACGGCTCACCCCCGGGCAGGCGGTGGACGCCCTCGACGAGGCGATCCGGATCATCCGGGAGGTGTGGGCGGCCGACCGGCGCGGCGGGGTACGCGTCGACGGTGAGCACTACCGGGTGGTCGGCGCGAAACGCGGCCCCGCCCCGGCACATCCGGTGGGGATCTGGGTCGGGGCGTACAAGCCGAGGTTGCTGCGGTTGGTGGGACGGACGGCGGACGGCTGGCTGCCGTCGCTCGCGTACCTGCCGAACGGGCCGGCGGACCTGGCCGGGCTCAACGCGCTCGTCGACGAGGGCGCGGCGGCGGCCGGGCGGGACCCCGCCGAGGTGCGGCGGTTGCTGAACGTCTCCGGCCGGTTCACCGGTACCGGTGCGGGCTTCCTCGACGGCCCGCCCCGGCAGTGGGTGCGGGAGCTGACCGACCTGGTGCTGGAGCACGGCACCTCCGGGTTCGTCCTCGGCACCGACGACCCCGCCAGCATCCAGCTCTTCGCCCAGGAGGTCGCCCCGGGCGTCCGTGAACTGGTCGCCGCCGAACGGGCCGGCTCGACCGCCCCCGCCGCCGCGCCGCCGGGGGAGCTGACCGGGCCGGCGGGGGACACGACGGAGCCGACCGGTACGGCGGGAGCGGCGCAGGAGCGGCGGGAGACCCTCCGGGTCGGTAGTGTCGCGGGACTCGCGGTCACCCCCACCCCCGCACCGCAGGTACGGCACAGCGACCACCGGCTCTGGGACGAGTCGACCCGCCCCGTCGCCCCGCCCGCCCCGACCGGGCACGTCTACTCCCCGCAGGCCCAGGCCGTCGGTGGGCACCTGGTCGACGTGCACGACCACCTGCGTCGGGAACTGGGCGAGATCCGCGACCTGCTCGACCAGGTCCGCCGGGGGGCGGTCTCCGCCGGCGACGCCCGGGGCGTGCTCAACCGGATGACCCTGCGGCAGAACAACTGGACGCTGGGCGCGTACTGCGCCGCCTACTGCACACTCGTGACCCAGCACCACGGGTTGGAGGACGACGCGATCTTCCCGCACCTGCGACGGGCCGATCCGGGGCTGGTCCCGGTGATCGACCGGCTGGAGCAGGAACACGTCGTCATCCACGAGGTCGTCGAGGGCGTCGACCGGGCCCTGGTCGCGCTGATCGGGGACCCGGGGCGGCTCACCGGCCTGCAGCAGGCGGTGGACGTGCTCACCGACACCCTGCTGTCCCACCTGTCCTACGAGGAGGAGAACATCGTCGAACCCCTGGCCCGGTACGGGTTCTACCCCGGCCAGCTCTGACCCCGCGCCGGCCAGCGGGTGCCCGGTCCGGCCGGGACGCGCCGGTCCGGCCGGGTGGGACGCGCAGTGGTCGCCGGGTGACGGCGTTCGGACCGCCGTGCCATAATTCCGGTGGCGCCCGCGGTTGTCACCGCCGGGCCCGGGGGGCCGCCTCCGCAGCATGCGGACGGCGGGGGATACCTACCCCCGGAGGCCACAGTGGATCACCCCTCTCTCGTCGACCTCGTCGATCTGCTCGACGGCCTGTTGCAACTGGGTGCCGCCGCGCTCAGCCTCGCCGCCGCCGTCGTGGTCGCCCGCACCACCGGCCGGTCGGGCCGCCAGCGTGACGACTGACCGGCGTCCACGGTCACCTCGCCCGGCGACCGATGGTGGTCGCCGGGCGAGGCGGCCGGGTCAGAGGAACGCGCCGACCCGGGGTGTCGCACCGTCCCAGCGGAAGACCGCCGCGTACAGCGCGCGGCGGGCGTCGGCGGGCAGCGAGCCGTCGGCCCGTTGCCGGCAGGGGGTGGTCCCGCCGCAGACCCACCCGTGCAGGAACAGCCGCTGCTCGTCGTCGACCAGGGCGGGGACGAGATCCGCGCCTCCCGGGCCGCAGATCCCGGTGCCGGACGTGGTGAGCAACGAGTGCTCGGTCCTGCCGTGGAAGTCCCACCGGTCGGTGGAGGTCAGGTAGACGGTGGCGTAGCTGCAGTTGTCGTAGCCGTACCGGGAGGCGAACAGCACGAACGTGGAGCCCCGCTGCCGCAGCACCGGGTTCTCGATGATGCCGGTGCTGCGGACCAGTTCACCACTGGCGTTGCCGACCCAGCGGGTGCCGGTGTCGTCGAGCCGCAGCATCCGGATCGACGACGGCGTCTGCTGCGTCTTGTAGAGCACGAACCGCTTGCCGTCGGCGTCCTCGAACGGGGACGGGTCGATCACCCCGGCGGCGGCGACCGGCCGCCCCGCCACCACGTCGTCAGCTCCGTGCGCGCCACCCGGGCAGACCAGCGGCGCGGTGCCGACCGGCGTGTACGGCCCGCCGACGGCCTCGGAGGTGGCGGCCCCGATGCACCGCTGCCCGTTCTTGCCCTTGGCGGGCAGTGAGTAGTAGAGCACCCACCCGGTGGCGGTACGGACGGCGTCGGGGGCCCACACCGCGCCGTTCTCGGCCCAGTCCGGTACCGACCCGAGGGTCGTGCCGAGGGTGCTCCACGGCCCGGACGCGGTCTCACCCCGGTGGGCCGGGGCGCGGGTGCCGGTGGCGAACACGACGAAGCTGTCGTTGTGCCGCACCACGCCGGGATCGGCGATCCCACCCGAGGGGGCGTACACCGGTTGCGGGGTGGCGGCTGCGGCGGGCGCGGCGACGGTGCCGGTGCCGGTGACGACCGTCACCGCGACGGCGATCAGCGCCGGTCGCCAGGTCCTTCGTGGGTGCATGGATTCTCCCCGGCAAGAGCAATTCACTACGGACAATGCGCCTCCGTTGTCCGGAAGGTGAAACTAAGCTACCGTGCCGGAGTTGCCAAAGTAACCTTCCTTCACGGCCGGATCGTGTCGCGCCGGCCGTCGGCGTTCGGGAAAGGACAGCCATGGCAGGCGGAAAACGATGGTCGGTGCGGGGTGCGGGTGCCCTCGTCGGCGCGGCGGTGCTGCTGGTGAGCCTGGTGCCGGCCACGCCCGCCGCCGCGAATTCCACCTTCCAGGCGGCGACCCTGAACATCCTCAACGAGCTGAACCAGGCCGACTTCGTCCACGACCTGGAGCTGATCACCGCGAAGGCGGACCTGGTCGGGCTCAACGAGGTCGGCAACCGCAAGGCGTACCTGAAGGACTGGGCGGCGGACAACGGTTGGTGGCTGTACGCGCCCGAGCCGACGCAGGCGGCCAACGAGGCGCTGCTGGCCCGCAAGAGCATGTTCGACGTGCTCGACAAGGGGTCGAACTTCGTGTGCGACACCAACGGGCCCGGCGAGGTGCCGCCGGCCCGCTACAACAACTGGGTCCGCTACCGCCACAAGGCGACCGGGCGCAGCGTCTACCACCTCAACGCGCACGCCAACGCGAGCATCGAGAACAACGGCCAGCCCGAGGACCTGCCCCGGACCGCCTGCGCCGAGCAGCAGTTCCAGGCACTGAAGAACCTGGCAGCCGCCAAGAAGGACTCCGGCCAGGTCATCGTCAGCGGCGACCTGAACGTCGACTTCAGCGCCGACCGGGCGTACGGGTACCAGAAGTTCCCCTGGAAGGTGTTCGAGGCCAACGAGCTGCCGAACCTGCGGTCCTGTTACAACCTGTACGGCGAGAAGGGGAACGGGACGCACGGCAACCGGCACATCGACTACATCTACTTCTGGAAGCGCGTCGAGGAACACCGCGAGATGTGGATGACCGACTACTCCATCGTCGGCGGCACCAACTCCGACCACAACGGCGTCGTGGCGGCGTTCAGCATCTCGTCGTAGCCACCGGCGCCGCGCCGCCTTCCCGGCGGGCCCCACCGCCGACGCCGGCCGTCGACCATTGACACCTATCGTGATCCACTTCATCGTCGGAGCAACCGCCTCCGCGTCGAAGGGCTCGCCTGATGGTCGACACCGCACACACGTACGTCATCGTCGGAGCGGGGCCCGCCGGCCTGCAGCTGAGTTACCACCTTCAGCAGCAGGGCGCCGACTACCTGACGTTCGAACGTGGCGCCGAGCCCGGGGGCTTCTTCCGGCGGTTCCCGCGCCACCGCCGCCTGAACTCCGTCAACGCGGTGCACACCGACAGCAGCGACCCCGGGATCCGACTGCGGTGCGACGGGAACTCGCTGCTCAACGACGACCCGGAGCTGCTGTTCCCGAAGTTCAGCCAGGAGTACCTGCCGGCCGCCGACGACCTGGTGCGGTACCTCGCCGAGTTCCAGCGCATCCACCAGCTCCGGGTCCGCTACGGCACCACCGTCGAGCAGGTCTCCCGGGAGGACGACGGGTTCACCGTCCGCACCGACCGGGGGGTCGTACGGGCGCGGTGCCTGGTCGTGGCGACCGGCTGGGGCCGGCCGTTCGTGCCGGACATCCCGGGCATCGAGCACGCCACCGGTTACGAGGAGATGGACGTCGACCCCGACCGGTACACCGGCAGGCGGGTCCTGATCATCGGCAAGGGCAACTCGGCGTTCGAGACCGCCTCGTCGATCCTGGGCAGGGCGTCGGTGGTGCACCTGGCGAGCCGCCGGCCGCTGCGGCTGGCCTACGACACCTGGCACCCCGGCGACGTCCGGGGCCGGCACGGCGCGATCCTCGACAGCGACCGGTTCACGCCACTGCACGCGGTGCTCGACTGCACCATCGACGCGATCCGACCGGTCGACGGCGGGTTCCGCGTCTCGATCACCGACACCCACGCCCCGGGCGAGACCGTCGAACTCGACTACCACGAGGTGCTGCGCTGCACCGGCTTCCGGATGGACACCTCCCTGTTCGACGCCTCCTGCGCGCCGGACATGATGCGCGACGGCCGGCTGCCGGGCCTGCGCCCCGACTGGCAGTCGAGCAACGTCGACGACCTGTACTTCGCCGGCACCGTCGCCCAGGCGCGGGACGTGCGGCACGCCGCGTCGCCGTTCATCGACGGCTTCCGCTACAACCTGCGTACCTTCACCCGGCTGCTGCGGGAGCGCTACGACGACGTGCCGCTGCCCGCCGCCACCACGTCGGGCGAGCCGGCCTCGCTGACCACGGTGATGCTGGACCGGGTCAACGGGAGTCCGGCGCTGTGGACCCAGTCCGGGTACCTCTGCGACGTCTTCGTCCGCGACGACGCCACCGGGGACTTCCGGCACCACGAGGACCTGCCGGAGGACTACGCCGTGCCGCGGTTCGCCGACTCCTCCCACTGCTACACCCTGGCCCTGCGCCGGGGCCGCGCCGACGGGTCCGACACCGACCGACGCCCGACCCGGGCCAGCGCCGTCATCCACCCGGTGCTCCGGCGGTACCGCCACGGCGAACTGGTGGCCGAGCAGCACCTGCCGGGGGATCTGCTGGCCGGGTGGCGGCGGCCGGACCGGCACGTGGAGCCACTGGTCCGCTTCCTCGGCAGGGACCTCGCCGACGGATCATGATCCCGTCGGACGGTCCGCGGGCCCGGCCCGTCCACCGTCGCCCGGCCCACCGTTCCCGGCGTCGGTCAGCCGGGTCAGCCGGCCGTACAGATAGCGCTGGCGGGGCAGGCTGGTCGAGCGGCGGGCCGCGTGGGCGTACGCCGTCCGGGCCTCGGCGAGGTTGCCGCAGCGTTCCAGCAGGTGCGCGCGGGCCGCGTGCCGTCGGGGGTCGTCGCCGACGCGGGGGTCGTCGGCCAGCGCGTCGAGCAGGCGCAGCCCGGCGGCGGGACCCCGGGCCATCGCCACCGCCACCGCGTGGTTGAGCGCGACCACCGGGTTGTCCGACATCCCCAGCAGCACCCCGTAGAGGGCCTCGATCTGTGCCCAGTCGGTCGCCTCGACGCTCGCCGCCTCGTCGTGCACCGCCGCGATCGCCGCCTGGAGCTGGTAGGGCCCGACGTCGCCGCGCGGCAGCACCGCGCTGACCAGGGCCACCCCCTCGGCGATCTGGTCGGCCCGCCAGCGGCTGCGGTCCTGCTCCGCCATGGGCACCAGCTCACCGTCCGGGCCCACCCGGGCCGGCCCCCGGGCGTCGGTGAGCAGCATCAACGCCAGCAGCCCGGTCACCTCCGGATCGTCGGGCAGCAGCCGGCGCAGCAGCCGGGTCAGCCGGATCGCCTCGGTGGACAGGTCCACCCGGCGCAGGCGCGGGCCGGTGGTGCTCGCGTACCCCTCGTTGAAGATCAGGTAGAGCACCTGCCGGACGGCGTCGAGCCGGGCTGCGCGCTCGTCGGCGTCGGGCAGCGCGAACGGCAGCCCGCTGTCGCGGATGCGCTGCTTGGCGCGGGTGATCCGGCGGGTCATGGTCGCCTCGGGCACCAGGAACGCCCGCGCCACCTCGGCGGTGCCCAACCCGCCGACGGCGCGCAGGGTCAACGCCACCTGGGCGGCCGGCGGCAGCGCCGGATGGCAGCACAGGAACAGCAGCACCAGGCTGTCGTCGCCCGGCTCCCGGTGGTCGGCCGCCGGGGCGAGCCACCGTAGCGCCCGGCCGGCGTCGTCCTCCCGCCGCCGCCGGGCCTGCTCGGCGCGGAGCAGGTCGGTCAGCCGCCGGGCGGCCACGGTGACCAGCCAGCCCCGGGGCTGCTCCGGCAGCCCGTCGACCGGCCAGCGGGTCGCGGCGGCCAGCAGCGCCTCCTGGACGGCGTCCTCGGCGGTGCCGAAGTGGCCGTACCGGCGGACGACCGCGCCGAGGACCTGCGGCGCGAGCACGCGCAACAGGTCCTCGACGGTGGACGGTCCCATGGCGACCGGGTCAGCCGTCCAGGTCGTCGATGCCGTCGGCGACCGGTCGTACGTCGACGTATCCGCCCTCGGTGTCCGGGTCGACGAACCGGGCGGCGATCTCGGTGGCCCGGTCGAAGCTGACACAGTCGACGACGGTGAACCCGGCCAGCACCTCCTGCGTCTCCGGGTACGGCCCGTCGGTGACCACCGGCGCGCCCTGCCGCAGCCGCACCCGCCGGGCGTGCACCGGCGCGGTCAACCCCTGCCCGTCGACCAGCTCACCGGATTCGGCCAGTTCCTGGTGCACCGCCGCCATGTGTTCGTGCATCGCGGCGACCTGCTCCGGCGTCATCGGCGGTTGCGCCCCGGGACGGCCGGCCATGGCGTCGTAGTCGCGCTGCGAGCCGTACAACATGATCATGTATTTCATGGTTCTCCTCTCGGCCGCGGGATGCGGCCGGACATCCGGGACGTCGGAGCCGCCGGGCCGATCCGGACACCGGGCCCGAGGCTAACCCCCGGGACGGGTGGTGGCGGTCACCTACCGTGGTCCCATGACGACGATGTGGCTCGTGGTCGGCGTGGCGGCCCTGGTGATGATCGGCACGGTCGGCTGGGTCGCCTGGCGCGACCGGGCCCGCACCGTCGGGGCCGAGGACCGCACCGCCGGGCGGGACGCCCAGGCCAGACAGCACCGGTACGAGGCGGAACGCCACTTCGCCCAGAACGACACGATCCACCGGGGACAGGAGCACCACTGACCGTCCGGCCGGGCCGACCCGGCTCACCCATGGTCAACGGGACGCCGGCCGGGCATGATCGTTCCACGGTCGGGGTACCACCGATCGCAGGACCGGCACGCCTGGGAGGCACACGGTGACGGCAGGCTCGCGACGCCGCTCGCACGGACCACTGCTCGCCGCGCTGACGGCGCTGGTGGTGGCGGTCGGCTGCGCGGCCGGCGGGGTGGGGGAGAGCGGCCCGCAGGAACCCCGGGAACCGGCCCCCCGGCAGTCGTCGCGCCCGGCTGCCCCGGCCTCACCGGAGGCGGAGACCACCCGCGCCGACGGCACCACCAGCGTGGCCGAGTTCAAGAGCGACATCGACGACGCCGTCACCATCGCCGAACGCTACTGGGGCGCCCAGTTCCGCTCCTCCGGCCAGGAGTTCCGCCCGATCAGCCGGATCGTGCCCTACCAGCGTGAGGGTGAGATCTCCTGCGGCGGGCAGGCACTGCCGCGCAACAACGCGGTCTACTGCTCCCAGGGCGACTTCATCGCCTACGACGTCAACTGGTCGGTGGCGGCGTTCCGGCAGGTCGGTGACGCGTTCGTGTTCTACCTGCTGGGCCACGAGTACGCCCACGGCATCCAGATCCGGCTCGGCATCCGCGCCAACTTCACCATCCAGCAGGAGCTGCAGGCCGACTGCATGGCCGGGGCGTACCTCGGCGACTCCGTCCGTGACGGCACCCTGAGACTCGACGCCGGTGACCTCGACGAGTTCCGGGAGGGGCTGCTCGCCGTCGGCGACGACCCCGACCAGCCGTGGTTCGCCGAGGGTTCGCACGGCACCGCCGAACAGCGCACCGACTGGTTCTTCCGCGGCTACGAGCGGTCCCTGGACGCCTGCAACCTGCGCTGAGGAGCAGGTCACGTCCGACCGGTACGGCGGCACGCGTCCCGGGCCGGGCTGGCAGGATCGCCCGGAGACCACCCGCGAGCGCCAGGAGGATTCCGCTGAGCAGCCCACACCCCGCCGCCGTGCTCTTCGACATGGACGGCACCCTGGTCGACAGCGAGAAGCTGTGGGACGTCGCCCTGCACGAGTTGGCCGCCGAGTACGGGGGCACGCTCACCGGCCCGGCCCGGCGGGCGATGATCGGCACCGCGATGGCGGCGTCGATGCGCATCCTCCACGACGACCTCGGTCAACCCGAGCGGGACCCGCAGGTCAGCGCGGAGTGGATCAACGCGCGGATCCTGGAGCTGTTCCGCACCGGGCTGCGCTGGCGGCCGGGTGCGTTGACGCTGCTGCGGGCGGTACGCGCCGCCGGCATCCCCACCGCGCTGGTCACCTCCAGCGGCCGGCCGCTGGTCGAGGTGGCCCTGGACACCCTCGGCCGGGACAGCTTCGACGCCGTGGTGTGCGGCGACGAGGTCGACTCGGCCAAACCGCACCCCGAGCCGTACCTGACCGCCGCCCGGCTGCTCGACGTGCCGATCGGCCGCTGCGTGGCGATCGAGGACTCGCCGACCGGGGTGGCCAGCGCGCTCGCCGCCGGTGCGGCGGTGCTGGCCGTGCCAGCGGAGGTGCCGGTGCCGCCGACCGACGGCGTACACCAGGTGGAGAGCCTGACCTCGGCGGACCTGGAGCTGCTGGCGGCGCTGCTCGGCGAGCCACCCGCCTGAGCTCCCGGGCGGGCCCGCGCGGCCACGACGAGGGGGGTCCCGCCGGTCGGCGGAACCCCCCGAGGTCGGACGGGATCAGTCGTGCGCGATCGCACCCAGCACGTTGATCCGGGCCGCCCGCACCGCCGGCAACACCGCCGCCACCACGCCGATGATGGCCGCCAGCAGCAGGAACAGCCCCATCTGACCCCACGGCAGGATCAGGTCGGTGATGCCGTCGTCCTTGAGCGCCCGCACCACCGCGGCACCGAGACCGACACCCACCACGATCCCGAGCAGCGCCCCGAAGACCGAGATCACCACCGCCTCCACGGTGATCATCCGCATGGTCTGCGCCCGGCGCAGCCCGATCGCCCGCAGCAGGCCCAGCTCGCGGGTCCGCTCCAGCACCGACAGGGCCAGGGTGTTCACGATGCCGAGCACCGCGATCACGATCGCCAGCGCCAACAGGATCTGGATCATCGTGAGCAGGCTGTCCAGCGAGCCGGTCTGCTGCTCGATGAACGCGTCCCGATCGGCCACCGACACCTCCGGGCTGTCGGCCAGCAGCGCCTCCACCTGCGGCTGCACGTCGGCCACCCGGGTGCCCGGAGCCAGCTGGATGAACCCCTGGTTGGGCTTCGGGATGGCGAAGTCCTTCACCGCCTGCGGCGGCAACTGCACCGGGCTGGTCAGCTCGGAACTCTCGTAGATGCCGCTGACCGTGTAGGTGCGCGGCTCACCTCGGGAGGCCTGGACGGTCACCGTCGAGCCGACCGAGATGTTGCGGGACCGGGCGGCGTCGGAGCTGAACAGCATCTGGTCCGGGCCGAGCCGGCTGATGTCACCGGCGGTCGTCTTGGCCCCGAAGATCCGCTGCAACGCGGTCACGTCGCTGGACGCGGCCAGCCAGGTGACCTTCCCGTCGACCATTCCCATGTCGCCGTACTCGCCGTCGGCCATCTGCACACCGGGCAGCGCCGCCACCTTCGTCAGCACCGCCGGGTCGAAGCTCGCCGGCCGCGGACCGGTCGTCGACCCCGAGATCACCAGCTCGGCCTTGATGGTGTCCTGGGCCAGCGCGCCGATGCTGCCCTTCGCCGAGTCCAGGATCACCGTCACCCCGGTCACCAGGGCGATGCCGACCATCAGCGCCGCCGCCGTGATCGCCGTGCGGCGCGGGTTGCGGCCGGAGTTCAGCCGACCCAGCTTGCCCGGCACCGACCAGGCGAAGATCGCCCCCAGCAGGGACACCACCGGGCGGCTGATCAGCGGCGTCAGCAGCGCCACCCCGATGAAGGCGAACAGCACCCCGCCCAGGATGACCGCCAGCGCGTTGTCCCCGGCGTTGTCGCTGAGCCCGAGGAACAGCAGCACCGCGCCGATCCCGGTGATCACCCCACCGGTCACGGTGATCCGGGTCAGCGGCCGGTCCGGGTTGGCCACGTCCTGCATCGCCGCGATCGGCGGGATGCGCGCGGCCCGCAGCGCCGGCAGCAGCGCCGCCACCACCGTGATCAGCAGGCCGACCGCGAACGAGCCGATCACCGCCGACGCCGGGACGCCGATGCCGGCCAGCGTCAATCCACCGGCCAGGTTGCCGAAGACGTACGCCAGCAGCGCGCCGATGCCGATGCCGGCGCCCAGCCCCAGCACCGAGGCGATCAGGCCGATCGCCACCGCCTCCAGCACCACCGAACCGATGATCTGCCGGCCGCTGGCCCCGATCGCCCGCATCAACGCCAGCTCCCGGGTCCGCTGCGCCACGATGATCGAGAAGGTGTTGAGGATGAGGAACGTGCCCACCAGCAGCGCGACGGCCGCGAAGCCGAGCAGGATCTTGTTGAAGAAGGACAGCCCCTCCTTCAGGCTCGCCGAGGCGTCCGCCGACAACTGCTCGCCGGTCTTGACCTCGAAGCCGTCGCCGAGCGTCCGGGCCACGTCGTCGCGCAACTCCGCGTCGCCGACCCCGGCGGCCGCCCGTACGGTGACGTTGGTGAAGGCGTCCCGCTCGCCCAGCAGCAGCCGCTGCGCGACAGGCGTGGTGAAGGCGATCTCGTTGACCCCGCCGATCGAGTCCCGGTCACCGCTGTAGCCGAAGACCCCGACCAGGGTGAAGGTCTGCTTCGGCACCAGGGGGGTCAGCACCCCGACCCGGTCGCCGACCTTCACCTTGGCCGCCTGGGCCAGCGCCGCGTTGACGACGATCTCGTCGTCGGCCCGGGGCTCCCGGCCCTCCCGCAGCTTCACCAGGTCGCTCTCGCCCCGCCAGTTCGCCCCGAGCTGCGGCGGCCCGAACGACGTGACCACCTTGCCGTTGCTGCCGATCAGCTGGGCCCCGTCGGTGGTGACCACGCCGGTGGCCTCGGCCACCCCGGGCACCCCGGCGATGCGCTGCACCGTCGCCGCCGACACCGTGGTCGGCACCTGCTCGCCCTGCATCTCGCTGAGCGCCACCTTCGGCTTGCCGGCGACGTTGACGTCGATGCCCTCGTACGCGTCGGCGAAGACCGCGTCGAACGAGCGGCCCAGCGTGTCGGTGAGCACGAACGCCCCCGAGACGAACATGACACCCAGCACCACGGCCAGGCCGGACAGCAGCAGGCGCACCTTGCGCGCCAGCAGACTCTTGAGGGTGGCCCGCAACATCAGCCGGCCACCTCGACCAGGGTGTCCAGCTTCTTCATGGTGTCCAGCACCGTGTCGGCGGTCGGCTCGATCAGCTCCGAGACGATCTGCCCGTCGGCCAGGAAGACCACCCGGTCGGCGTACGCGGCGGCGGTCGGGTCGTGGGTGACCATCACGATGGTCTGCCCGTGCTCGCGGACCGAGTTGCGCAGGAAGTTGAGCACCTCCGCGCCGGAACGGGAGTCCAGGTTCCCGGTCGGCTCGTCGGCGAAGATCACCTCGGGCCGGGCGACCAGCGCCCGCGCGCAGGCGACCCGCTGCTGCTGGCCACCGGAGAGCTGCGCGGGCCGGTGCCCCAGCCGGTCCCGCAGGCCGACGGTGTCGATCACCGTGTCGTACCAGGCCGGGTCGGGCTTGCGACCGGCGATCGACATCGGCAGCAGGATGTTCTCCTGGGCGGTGAGCGTGGGCAGCAGGTTGAACTGCTGGAAGATGAAGCCCACCTTGTCCCGGCGCAGCTTCGTCAGACCCGAGTCACCCAGCCCGGTCACCGTGGTGTCGCCGATCTGCACCGTGCCCTTGCTGACCGAGTCCAACCCGGCCAGGCAGTGCATCAGCGTCGACTTGCCCGAGCCCGACGGGCCCATGATCGCGGTGAACCTGCCCCGCTCGAACTCGGCGCTGACCCCCCGTAGCGCGGCGACCTGCGCCTCGCCGGTGCCGTACACCTTCCACACGTCGTTCGCCCGGGCCGCGGCCTGCGCATGCTGGCCTACCGTCGCGGTCACGTCATCTACCTCTTCCGTCTGGCTGTGTGTGCCCCCACCGCCCCCGCTGGTCGGTGGGGTCGATCCCATCCTCGGTGCCGCTCGGCGCGGATCCGTCCGACCACGGACTGACCCGGCGCGGATTTCCCGCTGCGGGTCGGCCCGGAGAACGGCTCAGGGTTGTCCCTGATCCGGCGACCGGTCGTGCCACCCCACCCTGCGGCGGGGCCCCGACACCGACGTCAGGATCTGACGCCACGACACGGTCAACCGCGCCGCGCCGCCTTTCGTCACGGTAGGTGAGCGCGGCAACGCTGCCGTCCCCCCACCGGCCTCACCCTGGGTACGCCCCGAGGGGCATCCGGTGCCGCCCGGCTACGCCTTGGGGCGGACCAGCCCCGACTCGTACGCCAGCACCACCGCCTGCACCCGGTCGCGCAGCCGCAGCTTGGTCAGCACGTGCCCGACGTGCGTCTTGATCGTCGTCTCGCTGACCGACAACGCGGCGGCGATCTCCGCGTTGGACAACCCCCGGGCCACCTGGACGAGCACCTCCCGCTCCCGCTCGGTCAACGTGCCCAACGCCTTCGGTGGGCTCGCCGCCGGGTCGGGCAGCACGGTGGCGAACCGGTCCAGCAGCCGCTTGAGGATGCGCGGCGCCACCACCGCCTCCCCGGCGGCCACCGTCCGGATGGCGGTGACCAGGTCGTCGGCCGGCACGTCCTTGGCCAGGAAACCGCTCGCCCCGGCCCGCAACGCCCCCACCACGTACTCGTCGAGGTCGAAGGTGGTGAGGATGAGCACCCGCACCGGCAACCGCGCCTCGACGATCGCCCGGGTCGCGGCCACCCCGTCCATCCGGGGCATCCGGATGTCCATCAGCACCACGTCGGGCAGCAGCCGCCGGGACAGCTCCACCGCCTCCTGACCGTCCCCGGCCTCGGCGACGATGTCGAGATCGTCCTCGGTGCCCAGCACCATCCGGAACCCGGTGCGCAGCAACGGCTGGTCGTCGGCGAGCAGGATCCGCACCGGCCGTCCCGGCGGGCGCGCGGCGGCCCCACCGTCCGGCGCGGACGACGGGGGGCTGCCGTACGTCTGGCCCATCTGCTGTCCCCGTTCCCCCGTCACGCCGGGACCGTCCCGGCCGGTTCCACCGGAATTCTCGCGTACACCCGGAAGCCGCCACCGGCCCGTGGCCCGATCCGCAGGGTTCCACCGTAGAGGGCCACCCGTTCGCGCATGCCGACCAGTCCGTGCCCGATCCGGTCGGGCCCCGGCTCCGGCCCCCGCCCCGTGTCGGTGATCTCCACGGTCAGACCGCCGCCGTCGACGCCCAGCCGGACGGTCGCGGTGGCCGACCCGGCGTGTTTGAGCGCGTTGGTCAACGCCTCCTGGGTGATCCGGTACACCGTCAGCGAGACACCCTCGTCGACCGTCGGCACCGGGTCCGCGACCTCCAGGACGACCGGTAGCCCCGCCTCGCGTACCTGCTCCACCAGCGCGGTGATGCCGGCCAGGCCGGGCTGCGGGGTGAGGTCGGCGGCGGGCTCCGCGTCGGTCCGCAGCACGTCCAGCAGCCGGCGCATCTCCCGCAGCGTGACCCGGCTGGTGTCCTCGATGGTGGCGATCGCCTCGTCGGCGGCGGCCAGGTCCCGGTGCAGCACCCGCCGGGCCCCGGTGGCCAGCACCCCCATCACGCTGACGTGGTGGGCGACCACGTCGTGCAGTTCCCGGGCGATCCGACGCCGCTCGTCGGCCACCGCCTGCTCGGCCAGCGCCCGCTGGTTGTCCTCGGCCGCCCGGGCCCGCTCCCGCAGGACCCGCAGCGAGGTGCGCCGGGCGCGCACCGCCCGCCCCACCGCGTAGGCGAGCAACGCGGTGAGCAGGTTGTTGAGCACCAGGTACGCCGGACCGACGTCGAGCCCGGTGTCCAGCGGGGTGAGCACGTTGAGGGCGGCCACCGGCACCCAGAGCAGCACCGTGGCCGCCACCGCCGTAAGGGCCGCCCGGTGCACCGCCATCGTGTACGTCAGGACCAGGAACGTCAGGCTCTGCGTGGTCGGGGCGTGCCCGAGCACCGCCGGCACGGCCAGCGTGGCCAGCGCCGCCCCCACCGCCGGCCACGGCGCGGCCCGGCGCAGCGCCACCGGTGCCGCGCACAACCCGCTCCAGGCCAGCATGGACGGCAACTGCCGGGGCCAGAACTCGCGCGGGGTGAGCAGGACGAAGGCGACCTCGACCAGCACCAGCGCGGCGGCGAACAGGACGTCACCGGCCAGCGGCCGGCGCACCCACCACCGCTCGGGTCCCTCGGTCATACCGCGACGCTAGCCGCCTGCCGGGGCGTCCGGTCGTCGCCGACGGTGAACCTCGTCTCCTCCTCACGGATGAGCCGATCTCCACCCGCCGGTGACGGCGGGCGCTACTCGTCGGCGCCCGGGGCGGCCGGACGGGACCGGGCGTCGCGCAACGGGTCGGCCGCCCCGGCCCGCTCGGGGAACGGCGGCGGGGTGCCGCCGAAGGCCGGGCAGTGCGCCTGGTGGTTGCACCAGTCGCAGAGCCGGCTCGGCCGGGGGCGGAAATCCTGCCGCGCGGTGGCCTGCTCGATCGCCTGCCAGAGCGCCACCACCGTCCGCTCGAACCGCAGCAGCTCGTCGGCGTCGGGGGAGTAGTCGCAGACCTCGGCGTCCTTGAGGTAGAGCAGGCGCAGCACCCGCGGCACCACACCCCGGGTCCGCCACAGGACGAGCGCGTAGAACTTCAACTGGAACAGCGCCCGCGCCTCGAACGCCTCCCTCGGCGCGCCGCCGGTCTTGTAGTCGACCACCCGCAACGCCCCGTCGGGGGCCACGTCGAGCCGGTCGAGGTAACCCCGGATGAGCAGCTCGTCGTCGACCACCGCGGAGATCAGGCTCTCCCGCTCGGCGGGCTCCAGCCGGCGTGGGTCCTCCACCGCGAAGTAGCCCTCCAGCAGGGCCGCCGCCGACCGGAGGAACTCGGCGGTGCCCGGCTCGTCGCCCGGGTCGAACAGGCCGGCCAGCTCGGGCTGCCCGGTGACCAGCCGGTCCCACTGCGGGCCGACGAGGTCACCGGCGGCCTGCGGGGTGCGCCCGTCCGCCGGCAGGTCGAACAACCGTTCCAGCACCGCGTGCACCAGGGTGCCCCGGGCCTGCTCGACGCTGGGCCGCTCGGGCAGCCGGTCGATGCTGCGGAACCGGTAGAGCAGCGGGCAGGTCTTGAAGTCGGCCGCCCGTGACGGCGACAGCGAGGCCCGGACCGTGGCGGGCAGCGCCGCCGGAGGATGCTGCTGGTCGATCACCGGTTCCGCCGTCATGCCCCGAAGGTTAGGACACCGGTCTGACAGGGTCGTGCTCGCCGCACCGGGCATGATCGGGTCGGCGCGTAGCATCGGGGCGGTGGAGTCCCGTCCCCGCCCGCCGCGTCGGCCCCGCAGCGGACTGACCGTCGGCCGGGTGTTCGGGGTGCCGCTGCACCTCAACGTGTCGATGCTGCTGCTCACCCTGCTGGTGACCGTCACCTACGCCGAGTTCGCCCGGGACCGGCTCGGCCTGTCCCCGCTCGGCGGCTACCTCATCGGCCTCGGCTTCGTGGTGTCGCTGCTCGGCTCGGTCCTGCTGCACGAGCTGGGGCACGCGCTGACCGCCCGCCGTTACGGCATCGGTGTGCGCGGGATCACCCTGGAACTGCTCGGCGGCTACACCGAGATGGACCGGGACGCCCCCACCCCCCGGGTGGAGCTGCTGGTCTCGCTGGCCGGCCCGGCCGTCTCGGCGCTGCTCGGCGGGCTCGCCGTGGCCGCCACCCTGGCCACCCCCGACCACACCCTGGCCCACCAGCTCGCCCTGCAACTGGCGTTGAGCAACGTCATCGTCGCCGTGTTCAACGTGCTGCCCGGCCTGCCCCTGGACGGCGGCCGGGCGCTGCGCGCCGTGCTGTGGCGGATCACCCGCGACCGGCACCGGGCCACCGAGGTCGCCGGCTGGGTCGGGCGGGCCGTCGCGGTGGGCACCGCCGGGCTGGTCGTGCTGCTCACCGTCCAACGGGTGCTGGTGCCGTTGGCGCTGCCCTTGATGCTGCTGGTCGCGGTCACCCTCTGGCGGGGCGCCGGGCAGTCGATCCGGTACGCCCGGATCAGCCGCCGGGTGCCGCTGCTCGACCTGGGCCGGCTGGTCCGTCCGGTCGTCGCCGTCCCCACCGGCACGCCGCTGGCCGAGGCGCAGCGCCGGCACGCCGAGCAGGGACCACCCGGGTCCGCCGTGCTGGTGGTCGACGGCGCGGGCCGGCCGGTCGCCCTGGTCGACCCGGCGGCGGCGGAGGCCGTACCGGTGGGCCGGCGGCCCTGGTTGGGGGTGGACGCGGTGGCCCGGCCGCTGGCCGCGTTGCCGGCGGTGCCCCTCGGTCTGGACGGCGAACGGCTGATGGCGGCCGTGCAGGCCCACCCGGGCGCGCGGTACGTGGTGACGTCAGGCGAAGATGTGGTCGGCGTTCTGCACATCGCGGATCTCGCCCAGGTCCTCGAACCCACACGGAAGATGAACAGGTGACCGCAGCACATCCCCCCGCCCTCCCGGCCCCCGACGGCACACCGACGTCCACCGCCGTGGCGGAACTCCCCCCGGTGCACCGGGGCCCCTTCCGTCCGGGTGACCGGGTGCAGTTGACCGATCCCAAGGGGAGGATGCACACCGTCACCCTGGAGCACGGCAAGGAGTTCCACACCCACCGGGGCATCCTGGCGCACGACGCGCTGATCGGGCAGCCCGACGGCAGCGTGGTCAGCACCGCCGGCGGCGGGACGGCGTTCCTGGCGCTGCGTCCGCTGCTGTCGGACTACGTGCTGTCGATGCCGCGCGGCGCCCAGGTGATCTATCCGAAGGACTCGGCACAGATCGTCGCCATGGGCGACATCTTCCCCGGGGCCAAGGTGCTGGAGGCCGGCGCCGGCTCCGGGGCGCTGAGCTGCTCCCTGCTGCGTGCCGTCGGCACCGGCGGTGAGCTGCACTCCTACGAGGTGCGCGACGACTTCGCCCAGATCGCCCGACGCAACGTGGAGGCGTTCTTCGGCGCGCCGCACCCGGCCTGGCGGTTGCACGTCGGCGACGTCGCCGACTGCCCGGAGACCGGTTTCGACCGGATCATCCTGGACATGCTCACCCCGTGGGAGACCCTCGACATGGTCGAGCGGGCGCTGCTGCCCGGCGGCGTGTTCATCGGCTACGTGGCGACCACCCCGCAGCTGTCCGAGCTGGTCGAGGCGCTGCGCGAGCGGGGCGGCTGGACCGAGCCGCGGGCCTGGGAGTCGCTGGTGCGCGACTGGCACGCCGAGGGGCTCGCCGTCCGGCCCGACCACCGGATGATCGCGCACACCGCGTTCCTGGTGTCCGCGCGTAAGCTCGCTCCGGGCGTCACCGCGCCGCCGCGCCGCCGCAAGCCCAGCAAGGGCGCGGAGGCGTACGCCGAACGCAAGCAGGCGCTGCGGGAGGCGGCGGCGGCCCGGGAGGCGGCGGCGCAGGCCACCGCCGCCGCGTCGGCCGCCGGAGCCGACGGGCAGGACCTGCCGTGACGGCGGATCGGAGCGGCTGGGCGTGAACGGGCAGAACCCGACGGCCGGTGCGGGCCGACGGTGTGACCGCGGGGAGTGGGCATGAGTCGGCCGGGCTTCGGCGGCGGTGAGCTGCCGGCCGTGTTTCCCGACTGGTCGCCGTACCAGGACCTGGAATCGGCGGCGCGGGCCTACCTGCGTGACCCGGACATCGCCCTGGAGGCGTTGGGCGGGGTGCTGCGGGGTGCCTCGGTGCTCGGCTTCACCCTGGAACGCTTCGTCAACGAGGTCAACGGGGTGTGGCAGGAGGTCGTCGTCTGCGACGGCAGCCGGCTGGTGCTCTGGCACGGCGAGGACGTGCCGCCGGGGGAGGGGCCGCCCGGGTCGATGACGTCGTCGCTGCGGGTGGTGCCGGTCTCCACGGTCACCGAGGTGGGTTGCCGGCGGCGGCTCACCCGGGCCGAGAACGGCGAGGTACGGGTGGACAGCATCGACGTCTACCTGCTGCTCACCTCGCTGGACGAGGCCCCACCCGGCGACGAGATGGTCGGCGCGCCCCGGCACGACGCGCTGCGCTTCGGCAAGACCCTCGACGACGGCGGGGCCGGCCAGATCGCCCGGCTGGAGGAGTTCGCCCGGCTGGTCGCCTCGGTGGTCGGCCGCCCGCTGCTGTGACGCCGCGACCGGGCCGTGGGCGACGCCGGAGCGGCCCCGGCCCGGGGCCGTCCAGTCGTCCCCGGCTCAGTCGTCCTCGGCCTCGGGACCGGCGACCTCGACGCCGTCGCTGCCGCGCACCACGTGGATGCACTCACCCGGGCACTCCTTCGCGGAGTCGATCACTTCCAGCCGCAGGTGTTCCGGCACGTCGACCCGGCTGCCGGGGGCGAGCCGCAGCTCACCGTCGACGCCCTTGACGTACGCCAGGCCGTCGACGTCGAACTCGAAGACCTCCGGCGCGTACTGCACGCAGAGCCCGTCACCCGTGCAGAGGTCCTGGTCAACCCAGACCTGCAACTGGTCGGTAGCGACGTCGGTCACCCGGCACCCCCCATGTTCTCCCGTCCCACTCCCCGACGGTACCCGAACGGCCGGACCTGCCCCTCAGGCGTCCCTGGCGATCAAGGTTCGGTGACGAGGGCGTTGCGTGGGACCGAATCGGCCTCATAGCGGCTAGTGTTAGGGCAGAACGTTCAAGCCCCCCGGGGAGGTGGGACGTGGCACGCAGTGACGACGCGGACTCGCGCGCCGCACGGTGGGAGAAGGAGGCCCACGATCTCTCCACGCAGGTCGCGTTCCTTCAGGAGGAACTCGCTCTGGTGCGGCGCAAGTTGACCGAAAGCCCCCGACACGTCCGGCAGCTCGAAGAGCGGCTGGCGGCCACCCAGGCACAGTTGGCGCGGCTCACCGAGAACAACGACCGGCTCGTGAGCACCCTCAAGGAGGCTCGCGCGCAGATCGTGACGCTCAAGGAGGAGATCGACCGGCTGGCACAGCCGCCGTCCGGCTACGGTGTCTTCCTCGCGCGACACGACGACGGCACGGTGGACATCTTCACCGGCGGACGCAAGCTCCGGGTAGCCGTCTCACCCTCACTGGACGCCGAGGAGTTGCGGCGCGGCCAGGAGGTCCTGCTCAACGACGCGCTCAACATCGTCGACGCGTTCGGCTACGAGCGGGTCGGTGAGGTGGTGATGCTCAAGGAGATCCTCGCGGGTCCCGAGGGCGCTCCGGGCGACCGGGCGCTGGTGGTCTCGCACTCCGACGAGGAGCGCATCGTCTACCTGGCCGACACCCTGATCGGCACCGCGATCAGGGCCGGTGACTCGCTCATGATCGAGCCCCGTTCGGCGTACGCGTACGAGCGGATCCCGAAGAGCGAGGTCGAGGAGTTGGTGCTGGAGGAGGTGCCCGACGTCGACTACACCGACATCGGCGGCCTCCAGTCGCAGATCGAGCAGATCCGCGATGCGGTGGAACTGCCCTTCCTGCACGCAGACCTGTTCCGGGAGCACCAGCTCCGGCCACCGAAGGGCATCCTGCTCTACGGTCCGCCGGGCTGTGGCAAGACGCTCATCGCCAAGGCGGTGGCCAACTCGCTGGCCAAGAAGATCGCCGAGCGGTTGGGTAAGGACCGGCACACCAGCTTCTTCCTCAACATCAAGGGCCCGGAGCTGCTCAACAAGTACGTCGGCGAGACCGAGCGGCACATCCGGCTGATCTTCCAGCGGGCCCGGGAGAAGGCCGGGGAGGGCACCCCGGTCATCGTGTTCTTCGACGAGATGGACTCGATCTTCCGGACCCGTGGTTCCGGTGTCTCCTCCGACGTGGAGAACACCATCGTCCCGCAGCTGTTGAGCGAGATCGACGGTGTCGAGGGCCTGGAGAACGTGATCGTGATCGGCGCCTCCAACCGGGAGGACATGATCGACCCGGCCATCCTGCGCCCCGGCCGGCTCGACGTGAAGATCAAGATCGAGCGTCCGGACGCCGAGGCGGCCAAGGACATCTTCTCCAAGTACATCCTCGCCGGGCTGCCGCTGCACGCCGACGACCTGGCCGAGCACGGCGGTGAGCCACAGGCCACCGTCGCGGCCATGATCGACGCGGTCGTCCTGCGGATGTACTCGGAGACCGAGGAGAACCGCTTCCTCGAGGTCACCTACGCCAACGGTGACAAGGAGGTCCTGTACTTCAAGGACTTCAACTCCGGCGCGATGATCCAGAACATCGTCGACCGGGGCAAGAAGATGGCGATCAAGGAGTTCCTCACCTCCGGGCGCAAGGGACTGCGGCTGCAGCACCTGCTCGACGCCTGCGTCGACGAGTTCCGGGAGAACGAGGACCTGCCCAACACCACCAACCCGGACGACTGGGCCCGGATCTCCGGCAAGAAGGGCGAGCGGATCGTCTACATCCGCACGCTCGTCTCCGGCGGCAAGGGCACCGAGGCCGGCCGTTCCATCGAAACCGCGAGCAACACCGGCCAGTACCTCTGACCGGCCGACCGGGCGGGCCCGCGACGCGATGCGTCGCGGGCCCGCGCGTCTGCGTCACCCACTGTTAACCGCGCCACCCCGCGTGGGACGGGTGGAATGCCGGACTCGTCGTTAGACTTCCCCCACCGCGTAGTCGACTCCGAGGAACCGCGTGCCGCCCGAGCTCTCCGTCGCCGATCCGCCGCTGTCCCCGGCGCTGGATCGCACGCCCCCCACCGTCCCGACGGCCCCGAGGGGCCGCCGCTGGCGGTGGATACCCCTCCTGCTGGCCGCCCTCGTCGCCGCCTGGGCCGTGCCCCTCGCCGGGCACGCCCTGCACCGGGAGTGGCTGCTCCCGCCGGTCGTCCTGGTCGCCACAGCCAGCCTGCTACGCGGTGGCCGCACCCTGCTCGACCGGTTGATGCTCGCGCTCGGCCTGCTGCTCGGCCTGACCGCGATCGCCGGCCTGGTCTTCCCGGTCTGGCCCTGGGGGATGCGGCCGGTGCCGCTGACCGGGATCGCCCTCACCGCGCTGGCCCTCGCCGCCGCCGCGCTGCGCCGCCGACCCCGGCTGCCCCGACCCGGCTGGGCCGACCTGTTCCCGCTGGCCGGCGCCGCCGCCATGGTGGTCTACCTGCGGCAGCCCTGGCAGCGCGCCGCCGACCTCGCCGACCGGCTCACCGTCCTCGGCACGGGCGAGGACAACTGGCGGCACCTGGCACTGTTCGACGCCATGGGCCGCCTCGAGGGCTACACCTTCGTCGACCCGGCCGCCGCCCGGGAGCAGATCACCGCCCAGCTCATCTACTACCCGCAGGGCTGGCACCTGGTCACCGCCCTGCTCGACGGCTTCCTGACCCCCACCGGGCCGCGCGTCGACGCCCTCGTCGCCCACTACTTCGGCTGGACCATCGCCGGCTTCGGACTGTTCACCCTCGTGCTGATCTGGGCGGCCCAACGGCTGGCCGGCCCGATCCACCTGCTGCACCGCACCGTGCTCACCGTGGTCGTCGGCGCGCTGGTGCTCGGCACCCAACTGCCCCGCCTGCTCAACGCCGGCTACCCCACCGAGGTGCTCGGGCTGACCCTCACCGTCCTGATCGCCACCCTGGTCGCCCGGCCCGTCCCCGGCACCCGCGAACAGGTCGTGCTGCTGTGCGCCCTGCTCGCCGCCGTCGGGTTCACCTACTACCTGTTCCTGCCGGCCGCCGCCGTCCTGGTCCTGTGCTGGGTGCTCACCCACTGGCGGGAGGCGCTGCGCCGCTGGTTCACCGTGCTGACGGTCGGCCTGGCCGGGGCCGCGCTCGCCCTGATCGCCCCGCTGCTCGGCGTGCTACGGGCCGGGCAGACCGAGGCGTTGGTCATCGGCTCGTCCCAGGCCGTCGAGGGCTGGCGGGCGCTGATCTGGCTCGGCGGGATCGTCGGAGTGGCCCTGCTCGTGCAGATCGCCCGCACCGACCCGGCCTGGCGACGCTGGCTGCTGGTCGGCGTCGTCGGGGTGGCCCTGCCGCTGACCATCGCGCAGATCAACACCAACGCCGGGGTGGCACCGGGCTACTACTTCGTCAAGGGCACCCACCTGGCCACCGCGCTGCTCATCGTCGGCACCGCCGCGGTGGTCCGGTTGCTGCCGGTGCCCCGGCCCGGCCTGAGCTGGCGCGGGGTCGGCAGCACCACGGCCGGGGTGCTCGCCGCCGCCCTCACCATGACGGTCGCGGTGGCGCTGTGCGGCGTCACCGGCTGGCACCGCAGCCTGCTGGTGGTCGACGAGCAGACCTGGGCGCAGCGCTGGGTCCACCAGGACCTCACCCTGCCGTCCCGGGTGGCCTGGGTGTGCGCCGACGCCCAGCAGCGCTACCCGGAGGTCCCGGGGACCACCACCCTGGTCATCGACCGGGGGCCGGTGCGCTCCTATCTCATCTCGCTGTGCCTGTCGGCGCTGCACGGCACCACCGCCGCCACCGACCCCGGCATCTACAGCCTGCCGTTCCTCGAACCGGACCGCACCGACATCATCGTGCGCCGGGTGGCCGGCCCGGTCCGGTTCATCACCTCCGATCCCAAGGGGGAGCGCCGGGTGCACCGGATGCTGCGCGACGAACCCGCGCTGCGGCACCGGTTGAGCTGGGTGCCGCTGACCGTCCCCGAGTGCGACGTGGCCCCCTCCGACGAGCCGCCCCCGCCGACCCCGGAGACGGCGACACCCGACCCGGCCGAGGCGGCATGCCCCCTTCCCCGGTGAGGCGGACTACGCTCGACGTGACGGCGGACCGGGTGAGGCGAGCGGAGCGGGTAGGTCGATGAGCGTCAGAAGGATCATGGGCACCGAGGTCGAGTACGGGATCTCCGTGCCCGGCCAGGCCGGAGCAAACCCGATGGTCACCTCGTCGCAGGTGGTCAACGCGTACGGCGCGCGCCCGGAACTCAACCGGGGCGGCCGGGCCCGCTGGGACTACGAGGAGGAGTCGCCGCTGCGCGACGCCCGCGGGTTCACCTACTCCGGGGCCGCCTACGACCCGGCGGAGGCGCTCGCCGACGAGGATCTCGGCCTGGCCAACGTGATACTCACCAACGGTGCCCGGCTCTACGTCGACCACGCCCACCCGGAATACTCCACACCCGAGGTGACCAACCCCCTCGACGTGGTGCGGTGGGACAAGGCGGGGGAGCGGGTGATGGCCGAGGCGGCCCGGCGGGCGGCCACCATCCCCGGCACCCAGCCGATCCACCTCTACAAGAACAACACCGACAACAAGGGTGCCAGCTACGGCGCCCATGAGAACTACCTGATGCGGCGGCAGACCCCGTTCGCCGACATCGTGGCGTACCTGACGCCGTTCTTCGTGACCCGGCAGATCGTCTGCGGCGCGGGCCGGGTCGGCATCGGGCAGGACGGCGGGCAGAGCGGCTTCCAGATCTCCCAGCGGGCGGACTTCTTCGAGGTCGAGGTGGGGCTGGAGACCACCCTCAAGCGGCCGATCATCAACACCCGCGACGAGCCGCACGCCGACGCCGACAAGTACCGCCGGTTGCACGTCATCATCGGCGACGCCAACCTGTCGGAGATCTCCACCTATCTCAAGGTGGGCACCACCGCGCTGATCCTCACCATGATCGAGGAGAAGGCGCTCGGTGCCGACCTGGGCATCGCCGACCCGGTCGCCGAGTTGCGGGCGGTCAGCCACGACCCGTCCCTGACCCATCGGATGCGGCTGCGTGACGGCCGGCGACTGACCGCCCTGGACCTCCAGTGGGCCTACTACGAGCGGGCCCGTTCCTTCGTGGACGAGCGGTACGGCGCGGACGCCGACGCGCAGACCCTGGACGTGCTGGAGCGCTGGGAACGGGCGCTGGACCGGCTGGGCCGGGACGTGTTCCTCTGCGCCGACGAGTTGGACTGGGTGGCCAAGCTGCGGCTGCTGGAGGGCTACCGGGAGCGGGAGAAGCTGGGCTGGGGCTCGCACAAGCTCCAACTGGTCGACCTCCAGTACTCCGACGTCCGGCCGGAGAAGGGCCTCTACCACCGGCTGGTGACCCGGGGCTCGATGAAGACCATGCTGGACGACGAGCAGACCCGCCGGGCGATGACCGAGCCGCCGGAGGACACCCGGGCCTACTTCCGGGGCCGCTGCCTGGCCCAGTACGCCTCCGAGGTGGTCGCGGCGAGCTGGGATTCGGTGATCTTCGACGTGGGCCGGGAGTCGCTGGTCCGGGTGCCGATGATGGAACCGGAGCGGGGCACCCGCAAGCACGTGGGCGCGCTGTTCGACAGGTGCGACACCGCCAAGGACCTGCTGGAGACGTTGACCGGCGGCTGACCCGACCGGTGACGGTGGCCCGTCGTGCGTCGGATGCCGGCGCGCGGCGGGCTTTTCGTCGCCTCCGCGAGGTAAGTTCATCGCAGACGATCGTGGAGGAGGCAGCGAGATGGCTTCACAAGAGGGCGGCCAGACCCAGTCGGGCAAGTCGCACCAGGCCGAGGAGATCGACGACGTCACCACCGAGGTCAACCCCGAGGTCGCCGAACGGCACGCCGAGATCACCGAGGACGTCGACGACCTGCTCGACGAGATCGACTCGGTCCTGGAGGAGAACGCCGAAGAATTTGTCAGGGGTTATGTACAAAAAGGAGGTCAGTGAACAAATCGGCTCAAAACGGACATGCCGCTCCCGCTGGATGACCAGAACGGCCGTCGTCGTTGCCGCGACTGCGGGGAATGGAAGCCGCTCGTTGAGTTCTGTGCGAGCAGCAAGCGTCCCAGCGGTCGTGGCAGCTACTGCAAGCCTTGCTTCAACACCCGTTCGAAAGCCAGTTACGCCAAACGGATCAGGGAGCAGCATGGCCGAGAGGTGAGGGCCACCCGGGAAGTTCCGGAAGGTCATCGCTTCTGCGCCGACTGTGGAACCGTCAAGCCTGTGGTCGACTTTCCCCGTAACCGGGCCGACGGTACGGGCTATGCCACGTACTGCAAGCCCTGTCACAACAGCCGGACAAGGGAAGTCAGGCAGCGGCTCTACGGCGGCAGTCGCGAGTACCACCTGCGCCGCCGCTACGGGATCGGCGAAAAGGAGTTCCAGGAGCTGCTCGCCGAGCAGGGCGGCGTCTGCGCCGTCTGTGGCGCGGAAGATCCTCAACATGTGGACCACGATCACCGCACCGGATGGGTGCGCGGGATACTCTGCTTCAACTGCAACGGTGGTCTTGGCCAGTTCCGTGACAGTCCCACGAGACTGGCCAGGGCGATCACGTACCTGAGAGGAACCACGTGGCAGCGGGCTTTGATCCATCCGGGCGTCTACCAGATGTGTTCACCAACGCGGGGACGTCCTCCTTCACCTCGTTCCTGAGCAGGGTGGCCCCCGAGATGCTGCCCGGCCGACGGCCGCTGCCGCCGGGCATGGCCGCCGACCTGGCACCCCACGCCACCACCATCGTGGCCATCTCGGCCACCGGGGGCGTGGTGCTGGCCGGCGACCGCCGGGCCACCATGGGCAACCTGATCGCGCAGCGCGACATCGAGAAGGTGCACCCCGCCGACGCGTACTCGCTCGTCGGCATCGCCGGCACGGCGGGCATCGGCATCGAGCTGATGCGCCTGTTCCAGGTCGAGCTGGAACACTACGAGAAGATCGAGGGCGCGATGCTCTCCCTCGACGGCAAGGCCAACCGGCTCGCCGCGATGATCCGGGGCAACCTCGGCGCCGCCATGCAGGGGCTCGCGGTCGTCCCGCTGTTCGCCGGGTTCGACCTGGCCGCCCGGGACCCCGCCCGGGCCGGGCGGATCTTCAGCTTCGACGTCACCGGCGGCCCCTACGAGGAGACCGGCTACGACGCGATCGGCTCCGGCTCGCTGTTCGCCAAGTCGGCGTTGAAGAAGCGCTACCGGGCCGGCCTGTCCGTCGACGACGCGACCCGGCTCGCCGTCGAGGCGCTCTACGACGCCGCCGACGACGACACGGCCACCGGTGGACCGGACCTGACCCGGCGGATCTACCCGGTGGTGATGACGGCGACCGCCGAGGGCACCCACCGGCTCACCGAGGCCGAGACGGCCACCATCGCCGAGGCCGTCGTCGCCGGGCGGATGGAGAACCCGGGCGGCTGACGCCGTCCCCACCCCCCACCAGCCCCAGTCGTCAGCACAGCGCCAGAAGGAGAACCGCCGCCGTGGCCATGCAGTTCTACGCCTCGCCCGAGCAGATCATGCGCGACCGCTCCGAGCTGGCCCGCAAGGGCATCGCCCGGGGGCGCAGCGCGGTGGTCCTGAGTTACACCGGCGGGGTGCTCTTCGTCGCGGAGAACCTCTCCAGCGCCCTGCACAAGGTCAGTGAGATCTACGACCGGATCGGCTTCGCCGCCGTCGGCCGGTACAACGAGTTCGAGAACCTGCGCCGCGCCGGGGTGCGAATGGCCGACCTGAACGGCCTGAGCTACGACCGGCGCGACGTGACCGGCCGGGCGTTGGCCAACGCGTTCGCGCAGACCCTCGGCGCGATCTTCACCGAGCAGTCCAAGCCGTTCGAGGTGGAGATCTGCGTGGCGCAGGTCGGCGCCACGGCCGACGAGGACGAGCTGTACCGGCTCACCTACGACGGCTCGGTCAACGACGAGCCGGGCCGGATGGCGATGGGCGGTCAGGCCGAGGCGATCACCGGCGTGCTCAAGTCCGAGCACCGCCCCGACATGTCGCTCAGCGAGGCGGTCAGGGTGGCCATGAAGGCGCTGAGCAGCGTCGGCGGCGAGGGTGGTGCGGCCCGGACGATCGCCCCCAACCAGCTGGAGGTGGCGGTCCTGGACCGCAACCGGGTGGGGCGTACCTTCCGGCGGATCACCGGCGCGGCGCTCACCGCGCTGCTGGAGGGTGACGCGGCAGGTGACGCCGCGCCGGCCGACGGCCGGGCCGCGACCCCGACGGTGCCGACGGAGGAGGCGCACAAGCCCACCACCTCGGCCGGCTCGGCCGACCTGGAGGGTCAGCCCCAGGAGAAGCCGGAAGCCTGACGCGGACGCAGACAGGGGGCCGGGGTGCGCACCCCGGCCCCCTGGCGTGTCGACGGTCAGCGGGTGCGCAGCAGCGGCTTCGCCAGCGCCCAGTAGCCGGCGGCGATGACGTTGAAGATGCCCATCCCGGGCGGAGACTCGACGTTCGACGGGTCGACCTTGGCGGTCATCAGCTCGGCGATGATCCCGTCGGGGACCGTCCGCTCCTGCTGGAGCTGTCGACGTCGGGCCCGCACCCAGGCCCGGTTGGTCCACAGCCAACCCCAGCCGCGCGTCTTCTCCCGCGCCCAGCCGCCGAGCAGCGCGGCCACCAGCATCGCCGCCTCGGTGAGCAGCAGCATGGGGGCGAGCACCACGAGCGTCCGCGTCTCGTACGCGGTGAGCAGCGAGATCAGCCGGTTGCGTTCCAGCAGGTAGTGCTTGAGCTTGTTGCGGGAGAACTCGTAGTGGTGCACCACCACGGCGTCCGGGACGTACTCCTGGCGTAGTCCGCGCTGCCACAGCCGTAGGCTGATCTCGGTGTCCTCGTGGTAGGCGAAGTATTCGGCGGCGAAGCCGTCCAGCTCCCGCCAGAGCGCCCGGTTGATCACGAAGCAGCAGCCGCTGATCGACGGCACCGTGGTCCGTCGGGCGTGCGCGCTGGCGGGCTGGCCGTTGCCGCCGGCCCAGGACAGCCCGATGTAGTGCAGCGGGTTGCCGGAGGTGTTGATCAGGTCGGGGTTCTCGGCGAGCCGGATCGAGGCCATCACCGCGCCCACGCCCGGCTCACCGGCCACCGCCACCGTCCGGGCCAGCGCGTCGGGGGCGACGACGGCGTCGGAGTTGACGAAGGCCAGCCACTCACCGGTGGCCTCGGCGGCACCGACCCGGCAGCCGCCGGAGTAGCCGGTGTTCTCCTCCGGCCGGACCACCCGTACCCCGGCGAAGCCCTTGACCACGTCGATGCCGTCACCGGTGCAGCCGTTGTCGACCACGATCAGCTCGATCTCGACGTCGACGCTGGCCAGCACGGCACGGGCGGCGTCGACGAGGTAGGGCTCGGCGCCGTAGGCGAGCATCACCGCGGACACCTGGGGGCGGGACATCTACAGACCTCCGGAGACGCCGGTGGCCACCACGTCGTCGAGCGGCCGGCCGGGGGTGGGGGTGGCCGGGCGGGTGCCCCGGCGCAGCAGCAGGACGGCCATGGTGGCGGCCACCACGACGGAACCGACGGCGTAGGCCAGTTCGACGCGGAGCGCGACCGGGGCCGGGACGACCGTGACGGCGAGCAGGGCGGCCACCCCGATCGTCCAGGAGACGGCCTGGGCGCGGTGCCGGTCGAGGGCGAGCAGGGCCTGGCCGAGCACCATCGCCCACAGGTAGGCCAGGGTGCCGACGGCCAGCCAGGCGAAGTCGCCGTGGCCGAGCACGCCGGGGGCGTCGAAGAGCCGTTGCACGAGCCACGGGCCGAGCGCCACCGCGCCGATCGCGCCGGCGACGCCGAGGGCGGTGACCACGCCGAGCGCCCGGCGCAGCAGGCCGTGGAAGCCGGCGATGTCGCCGGTGGTGGCGGTGGTTGCCAGGCCGGGCAGCAGCGACGCCTGCATCGAGCCGAAGACGAACAGCGGGATGCGTACCAGCACCAGGGCGGAGAGCAGCGCGCCGGCGGTGGCCACGTCGGCCGGGTCGATCAGCCGGGCGTTGATCACGCCGACGTTGACCACGACCTGGGAGAGCAGGCTGGAAACGGTGAGCAGGCCGAGGCCGCGCAGCAGGGTGCCCCAGGCCACCGGGAGGCCGCCGCCGACGGCCCGCAGCACCGGCGGGAGGGTCACCAGCACCGACAGCAGCGGGGCGACGACCAGCACCGCGCCGTACCAGACGGGGTCGGTGACGCCGCTGACGCCGAGCCCGGCGACCAGCGCGATACGCAGCCCCCCGTCGACGCCGAGCTGGGTGCCGTACCAGGGGAAGAGTTGCAGGCCGGACAGCACGCCCCGGGTGGTGTAGGCGACGGCCATCGCGACCAGTGCGCCGATCAGCACGGCGACCATGGTGCCGTCACCGGCGAACAGCCGGTCGGTGAGCGCCTGGTAGCCGGCCAGGGTGGCCACGACCAGCAGCGTCAGCACGGCGGCGGCGACGACCGCCCCCCGGGACAGCACCGGCCCCGGGGGGAGCCCCTGGCTGCGGCGGGCGGCGACGACCCGGGCCACCTCCTGCTCGACGGGGATGAACACGCCGATGCCGAGGGTGAACACGATCGACCAGAGCACCGACAGCGAGGAGTAGTCGGCGAGGTCGAGGGCGTGCCCGGCCACCGCGAGGTGCACGTAGGAGGCGAGCCCGAGCAGGGCGAGCCCGCCTCCGACGGCGAGGGTGCCGGGCGGGACGAGGTTGAGCAGCCGCCGCATCACCGGCGGATGAGCGCCAGCGTGAGCACCGCGAAGGCCCGGCCCAGGTAGATCATCGCCTTGGCGGGGGAGTGGCTGGGGGTGCCCGCCATCCGCTTGCGCATCGCCACCGGCACCTGACGGATGCGGTAGCCGCGCCGGGCGGTGTGCACCAGGGTCTCCACCGTGTCGCCGAGGTACTCCGCCGGGTACCAGCCGGCGAACATCTCGATGACCCGCCGGTTGGCGGCCCGGAACCCGGAGGTGGTGTCGGTCAGCCGGGTCTTGGCGACCCGGGAGAGCACCCCGGACAGCATGACCATCGCCCAGCGCCGGGGTCCGCGTACGGAGTAGTCGCCCTCGCCGGCGAACCGGGCGCCGATGACCAGGTCGTTGTCGTCGAGCAGGTCGACCAGCTTGGGCACGTACCGGGGGTCGTGCTGGCCGTCGGCGTCGATCTGGATCGCCACGTCGTAGTCGTTGTCCCGGGCGTAGCGGTAGCCGAGGCGCATCGCGCCGCCCACCCCGAGGTTGTACGGCAGCTTCGCGACCCGGGCGCCGGCGGCGGCGGCCACCGCGGCGGTCCGGTCGGTGGAGCCGTCGTCGACCACCAGCACGTCGACGCCGGGCAGTTCGCCCCGGACCTCGCCGACCACGTCGGCGATCGACCCGGACTCGTTGAGTGCCGGGATGATGATCAGGACACGCTTGCCGTTAACCATCGTGGGACACCAGTTCGTCTCGGGTGGCTGCGGTGACCTGCGCGCCGTCGGCGAGCCGGGCGGCGCGCTCCGCGTCGATCTGCGCGCGGAGCAGGGCGAAGTCCTCGGCCAGGGTGCGGGTCTCCTCCTCCAGCGCGCTGACCTCCCAGCTCAGGTGCACGCAGACCAGCAGCAGGAAGACGATGCCGAGGAAGAGCACGAGGCTGACGCCGGAGACCACGCCGAAGAAGCCGGCCACGTTGTCCAGCAGGCGGGGGAACAGCGACAACGGGATGACGATGACCAGCACGCCGAGCCAGAGCATGCCGTACTTCTCGCGGAGCTGCCGGCGGCGCAGCAGCTCGACGATCGTGGCGAGCAGGATCAGGCCGGTCAGACCGGTGACGAGGGTGAGCTTCATGCGACCTTCCACGGGGTGGGTGCAGTCGGGGAGGCGAAGGCGTCGGACAGCGCGTCGTGCCAGTCCGGCAGCGGGGGCAGGCCGGCCTCGGCCCACCGGTCGTGCCCTAGCACACTGTACGCGGGTCGTGCGGCCGGACGCGGAAACCGGTCGCTGGTGGTGGGTCGGACCCGGTCCGGGTCGAGCCCGGCCAGCGTGAAGGCGGCGCGGGCCAGCCCGTACCAGGTGGTCCGGCCGGTGCAGGTGCCGTGGTAGGTCCCGGCGGGGGCACGTCCGGCCAGGGCCGCGTCGGCGAGCGCCACCAGCCGGGTGGCCAGCGCGTACGACCAGGTGGGCTGGCCCTGCTGGTCGTCGACCACGTCGAGGTGCTCCCGGGTGGCGGCCAGGCCGAGCATGGTGGTGACGAAGTTGCGGCCGTGTGCCCCGTAGAGCCAGGCGGTCCGCACCAGGTAGCCGGTTTCGGGGAGGAATCGGACCACGGCCCGCTCCCCGGCGAGCTTGCTGCGGCCGTAGGCGTTCATCGGGTCGGTGGGGGCGTCCTCGGCGTACGGGGTGTCGGCGTCACCGGCGAAGACGTAGTCGGTGGAGACGTGCACCAGCCGTGCGCCGTGCTCGGCGCAGGCGCGGGCCAGGTGGGCCACCGCGTCGCCGTTGACCGCGGTCGCCGCCGCCTCGTCGCGTTCCGCCCCGTCGACGTCGGTCCACGCGGCGGTGTTGAGCACCACGTCGTGTCCGGCGACGGCGGCCCGGACCGCCTCGGCGTCGGTGACGTCGAGGTCGGCGCGGGTGGCGGCGGTCACCGTGAGGTCGCCCCGGGTGGCCAGCACCGCCAGCAGGTCCCGGCCGAGCATGCCGCCCGCGCCGGTGACGAGCACCCGGGTCATGCGCCCGACGCCTTCTTCAGCGGCTCCCACCAGGCCCGGTTGTCCCGGTACCAGGCGACGGTCCGGGTCAGGCCCTCGTCGAGGTCGATGCTCGGGGCGTACCCCAGCTCGGTGTTGATCTTGCTGATGTCCAGCGAGTAGCGGCGGTCGTGACCCTTGCGGTCGGCGACCGGGACGACCCGGTCCCAGCCGGCGTCGCACGCCTCCAGCAGCCGCCCGGTCAGCTCCTTGTTGCTCAACTCGGTGCCGCCGCCGATGTGGTAGACCTCGCCGGAGCGCCCGGCGTGCGCCACCATCGCGATGCCCCGGCAGTGGTCGTGCACGTGCAGCCAGTCCCGGATGTTGCCGCCGTCGCCGTAGAGCGGCACGGTGCCCCCGTCGAGCAGGTTGGTCACGAACAGCGGGACGACCTTCTCCGGGAACTGGTACGGCCCGTAGTTGTTGGAGCAGCGGGTGACCACCACGTCCATCCCGTGGGTCCGGTGGTAGGCCAGCGCCAGCAGGTCGGAACCGGCCTTCGAAGCCGAGTACGGCGAGTTCGGGGCCAGCGGCCAGGTCTCCGTCCAGGAGCCGGAGTCGATCGAGCCGTACACCTCGTCGGTGGAGACGTGCACGAACCGGCCGGTGCCGTGCCGCAGCGCCGCGTCCAGCAGGGTCTGGGTGCCCAGCACGTTGGTGGTGACGAACGGCGCGGCACCTTCGATCGACCGGTCGACGTGCGACTCGGCGGCGAAGTGCACGATCACGTCCTGGCCGGCGACGACCTCGTCGACGGTCGCCGGATCGCAGATGTCGCCCCGGACGAACCGCAGCCGGGGGTCGTCGCGCACCGGGGCGAGGTTGTCCAGGTTGCCGGAGTAGGTCAGCTTGTCCAGCACGGTCACCGTGGTGGGCTCGACGGCGGGCACCCCGGACGCGTCGCCGCCGGGTACGCCCAGCAGCATCCGTACGTACTCCGACCCGATGAATCCGGCTCCGCCGGTGACGAGAATCCTCACGGGGACGGAAGTGTACGCGCACCGGCCCGCTGTCCCGGGGACATGACCCCGGTGTCCGGTTCGCGCCGGTCCCGGTAGGCTCCCCCGGTGCGTGGAATCCTTCTCGCTGGTGGCACCGGGTCCCGGCTGTGGCCGATCACCCGGGCGGTGTCCAAGCAGCTGATGCCGATCTTCGACAAGCCGATGGTCTACTACCCGCTGTCGACGCTGGTGATGTCCGGGGTGCGGGAGATCCTCGTGATCACCACCCCGGAGGACCAGAGCCAGTTCCAGCGGCTGCTCGGCGACGGCAGCCAGTGGGGGCTGCGGCTGGAGTACGTCGCCCAGGCCCGTCCGGAGGGCATCGCGCAGGCGTTCGTGCTCGGCGCGGACTTCATCGGCGACGACTCGGTGGCGCTGGTGCTGGGTGACAACATCTTCCACGGCGTCGGCCTCGGCCGGCAGTTGGCCGACAACGGCGACCTCGTCGGCGGCCGGGTCTTCGCCTACCCGGTGGCCAACCCGCAGGCGTACGGCGTGGTCGACTTCGACGCCGACGGCCGGGTGCTGTCGATCGAGGAGAAGCCGGCCCGGCCGAAGTCCCGCTACGCGGTGCCGGGACTGTACTTCTACGACAACCGGGTGGTCGAGATCGCCGGCAAGCTCACCCCGAGCGCCCGGGGCGAGCTGGAGATCACCGCGGTCAACGAGGCGTACCGGGAGGCCGGTGAGCTGTCGGTGACCGTGCTGGACCGGGGCACCGCCTGGCTGGACACCGGCACGTTCACCTCGATGATGCAGGCCGGCGAGTTCGTCCGGGTGATCGAGGAACGGCAGGGCATGAAGATCGGCTGCGTCGAGGAGGTCTGCTGGCGGGCCGGCCTGATCGACGACGACCAGCTCCGCGCGCTGGCCGAGCCGCTGACCAAGAGCGGTTACGGTGACTACCTGCTGGGCCTGCTGGCCGACAAGCACGACGAGGCGGTGCTGCGCGCGGCACAGTCGTCAACGGAGGGAGTGCGGTGAAGATTCGCCCGCTGAGCATCGAGGGCGCCTGGGAGGTCACCCCGCAGCAGCACGGCGACCCGCGCGGCCTGTTCATGGAGTGGTACCGGTTCGACCACCTCGCCGAGGCGGTCGGCCACCCGCTGCGGCTGGCCCAGGCCAACCTGTCGGTCTCCGGCCGGGACGTGGTGCGCGGCATCCACTTCGCCGACGTCCCGCCCGGCCAGGCCAAGTACGTCACCTGCGTCCGCGGCGCGGTGCTCGACGTGGTGGTGGACCTGCGGACCGGCTCGCCGACCTTCGGTCGCTGGGAGGGCGTCCGGCTCGACGACACCGACCGGCGGGCGGTCTACCTGGCCGAGGGGCTGGGGCACGGCTTCTGCGCGTTGACCGACGACGCGACCCTGAGCTATCTCTGTTCGACCACCTACAACCCGACCGGGGAACACGCGGTGCACCCGCTCGACCCGGAGTTGGGCATCGAGTGGCCGGTCGAGGTGCCGCAACTGTCCGCCCGGGACGCGGCGGCACCGACGTTCGCGCAGGCCCGGGCGGCGGGAATGCTGCCGGATCACGCCGCCTGCCAGGCGTTCGTGGCCGGGTTGGGGCCGGCCGGGGCGGCGTAGCCGGACGGGATCCGGGCGACCGGAGCACACTACCTGTGCTGTGACAGTGACGAACCGACCCTCCGGGCGGCTAGTGTCACATCATGGAGCGGCGAATCTTCGGCCTCGAGACCGAGTACGGCGTCACCTGCACCTATCGCGGGCAGCGGCGGCTGTCCCCAGACGAGGTCGCCCGGTACCTGTTCCGCCGGGTGGTGTCGTGGGGACGGTCGAGCAACGTGTTCCTGCGCAACGGGGCCCGGCTCTACCTGGACGTCGGGTCGCACCCGGAGTACGCCACTCCGGAGTGCGACTCGGTCACCGACCTGGTCGCCCACGACCGCGCCGGTGAACGCATCCTGGAGGGCCTGCTCGTCGATGCGGAGAAGCGGCTGCACGACGAGGGCATCGCGGGTGAGATCTACCTGTTCAAGAACAACACCGACTCGGCCGGCAACTCGTACGGCTGCCACGAGAACTACCTGGTGTCCCGGCACGGTGAGTTCGGCCGGCTCGCCGACGTGCTCATCCCGTTCCTGGTCACCAGGCAGTTGATCTGCGGCGCCGGCAAGGTGTTGCAGACCCCGCGCGGGGCGGTCTACTGCCTGTCCCAGCGGGCCGAGCACATCTGGGAGGGCGTCTCCTCGGCGACCACCCGCAGCCGGCCGATCATCAACACCCGCGACGAGCCGCACGCCGACGCCGAGCGCTACCGGCGGCTGCACGTCATCGTCGGCGACTCCAACATGAACGAGGTCACCACGCTGCTCAAGGTCGGCTCGGCCGACATCGTGCTGCGGATGATCGAGGCGGGCGTGGTGATGCGCGACCTGTCGCTGGAGAACCCGATCCGGGCCATCCGGGAGGTGTCGCACGACATCACCGGCCGGCGCAAGGTGCGCCTCGCCTCCGGCAAGGAGGTCAGCGCCCTGGAGATCCAGCAGGAGTACCTGGCGCGGGCCACCGAGTTCGTGGAGCGTCGCGGCGGCGACCAGACCGCCAAGCGGGTGGTGGAGCTGTGGGGCCGGGTGTTGAACGCGGTGGAGAGCGGCAACCTGGACCCGGTGGCCCGGGAGATCGACTGGGTGAGCAAGCTCCGGCTGATCGAGCGCTACCAGCGCAAGCACGACCTGCCGCTGTCGCACCCCCGGGTGGCGCAGATGGACCTGGCCTACCACGACCTGCGCCGGGGCCGGGGCCTGTACGGGCTGCTGGAGCGGCGCGGCCAGGTGGACCGGGTGGCCACCGACCCGGAGATCTTCGAGGCCAAGGAGACCCCGCCGCAGACCACCCGGGCCCGGCTGCGCGGCGAGTTCATCAGGCACGCCCAGGAGAAGCGGCGCGACTTCACCGTCGACTGGGTGCACCTGAAGCTCAACGACCAGGCGCAGCGCACCGTGCTCTGCAAGGACCCGTTCCGGGCGTACGACGAGCGGGTGGAGCGGTTGATCGCGAGCATGTGACCAGGGGGCCGGCGGTCGGTGACGGCCGCCGGCCCACCGGTACGCTGGCGGGGCGATGAACGATTCCGAATCCGCCGACCGCGAGCGCGGCGACGCCCAGCGGCTCAACTGGATCGACCGCCGTCGGGCGAAGATCCGCGACGAGATCGCCCGCAACCGCCGGGGCGAGTACACCGTGCCGACCTGGGTGCTGACCGTGGCGCTGGTCGTCATCGTGGTCGGCTGGCTCGCATTGATCTTCCTGGTCGGCTGACACCGTTCCGGCCCCGGCTTCGCCGGGACGTCGGGTCAGCGGTGACGGTCGCGCAGACCGCGCCGCTGGCCGATGCCGGCCGGTCAGCCGAGCAGCGCGGCGGCGTGCCGGCCGGCGGCCGCCGCCGCGAGGAAGTAGGCGTGGTCGGCGTCCAGGCCCCGGCCCATCGTGGACAGTCGCACCGGCAGGGCCCGCAGCGCGGCGTCCAGGCCGGTGGTGTCGACCCGGACCAGGGTGTGCCGGTCGGCCAGCGGGGCCAGCGCGGCGTCCACCCGGGCCGCCAGCTCCGGCGGCAGGCCGGCCGGCACCACCAGCTCCGCCGGGGCCAGCGCCACCCGGCCGTACGCGGTGAGGCTGTGGTGTGACACCCCCTGGTGCCGGGGGCGGGCGTCGGCGTCGGAGATCCGCAGCGACCCGACCGGCCGGCCACCCAGCACCGCCACCGCGTTGACCGCCTCGCCGACGGCGACGCCGGAGAACCCCCACCGGGTGCCGGTGCCCAGGTTGCCCGGCCCCTGCGCGACGATCGCCACGTCGGCGCGGAGCACGTGTCGGGCGGCCAGCAGGCCGGTGTGCAGGGTGGCCGCCTCCAGGTCCCCGCCGAACGCCTGCCCGACGCTGACCGTGCCGACCAGCGCGTCACGCAGCTCGTCGAGGGTGCGGGAGAACCAGGCCGGCAGCGCACCGCCGTCGGTGAGCAGGTACGCCACCCGGGCCCCGGGGGAGTCGGCGTGGATGCCGGCGAGGATGGCCGGCAGGGCGGAGTGCAGGTCGGCGGTGACCACCGGCAACCCGTCCAGGTCGTCGACGGCGGCGAGCAGCGCGTGGTGCGGCGACGCCTCCTCGTCGACCCCGAGCATGATCGGCTGCAACGGGGTGTACCGCGCCTTGACCAGGTGCCCGGCGTCGCGGGTGTCGCCGGCCTGCGGCGGGTCGGCGGGCAGCCGGTCGGGCAGGGCGACCACCAGGGCGTACCCGCCGGTGCCGAGGCCCATCAGCAGCGCGCCGGCGTTGAGCAGCACCCGGTCGCCGGGGACGGGGTCGCCGACCAGTTCCGGATAGGCCAGCGCGCGCATGGTGGCCCCGTCGGGCAGGGCGACGTCGAGTTCCACCGCGCCGGCCCACCGTCGCCGTACCGCCGTGACCGTCCCGGACCGCCATCGCACCATGCCCGGCACGCTATCGCCGGCCGCCCGGCCGGCCGCGTGCGGGGCCGCCTGCGGTCAGCGCCGGCCGTCGGCCTCCTGATCGGACGGCCCGTCGGGTGGGCGCGCGTCGGCGGCCGGGCCGGGGTACGCCGTGTCGAGCGGGGCGTCGCGCACCGGGCCGGGCTCCTGCTGGGTCCGCCGGGCGTGGCGGCCGGCGCCGGGCAGGGACCGGGTGGGGTCGAGGAAGACGTACCCGATCTCCGGGTAGCGGTCGGTGAGCCGCCGTTCGGCCTCGTCGGCGTCGGCCTCGATGTCGGCCCCGGTCGCCTCGTCCCGGAAGTCGACCTTGGCGGCCACCAGGATGTCGTCCGGGCCGAGCTGCATGGTCAGCAGCGTGTCGACCCGGTCCACCGTCGGCAGGCCGGCCAGCTCGCGTTCGATCTCGTGGTGCAGCCGTTCGGGCACCGCCCGGCCGACCAGCAGCGAGATGTTGCTCTTGGCCAGAATGGCGGCGACGACGAGCAGCAGCAGGCCGATCAGGATCGAGGCGACACCGTCGAACAGTTCGTCGCCGGTCCACTGCGACAGGCCCAGCCCGACCCCCGCGATGAGCAGGCCGATCAGGGCGGCGCTGTCCTCCAGGAACACCGCCTTGACGGTGGTGTCGGCGGTCAGCCGCAGGAACCGGCGCGGGGTGGTCCCCCAGCGGCGGGACTCGCCGCGTACCTGGCGTACCGCGCGGGCCAGCGACACCGACTCGATGGCGAAGGAGACCGCCAGCACCACGTACGAGATCAGGTAGTCGCCGCTGTGCTCGTGCACCAGAATGGTGGTCACACCGTGGGTGATCGCGAAGCCGGCACCGGCCACGAAGGTGAACAGCGCGGCCAGGAACGCCCAGACGTAGCTCTCCTTGCCGTACCCGAACGGGTGCCGGACGTCGGCGGGCCGGGCCCCCCGGCGCAACGCCAGGTAGAGCAGCACCTCGGTGGTGGTGTCGGCGACCGAGTGGGCCGCCTCGGAGAGCATCGCCGCCGAGCCGGAGATGATCCCGGCGACCAGTTTCGCCACCGCGATGGCGAGGTTCGCCGCCCCGGCCACCACCACCGTGCCGACGCTCTCGCTGTTGCCTTCGGCCTCCGCCATGCGGTCACCGTAAGTCCGCCGGGCCGCCTGCGCTGGGCGGCGGGGTGTCCGTCACGCCACACCCCGCGCGGGTGCACGGGTATCCCGCCCGGGCTGCTAGCGTTCACCCCGTGTCGCGGAGTCGTACCGAACGCCTGGTCAACCTGGTGATCTGTCTGCTGTCCACCAGGCGGTTCCTGACCGCCGCGCAGATCGCCGCGACCGTGCCCGGCTACGAACACGATCCGGACGACGCCCGGGAACACGAGGCGTTCCAGCGCAAGTTCGAGCGGGACAAGGCGGAACTGCGCGAGCTGGGGGTGCCGCTGGAGACCGGGACGGCCAGCGTGTTCGACGCCGAGCCCGGTTACCGGATCGCCCACCGGGAGTACGCCCTGCCCGACATTCCGCTCGAACCGGACGAGGCCGCCGCGGTGGGTATCGCCGCCCGGTTGTGGCAGCACGCCGGGCTGGCCGCCGCCGCCTCCTCGGGGCTGGCCAAGCTGCGCGCGGCCGGCGTGGACGTCGACCCGCAGGCCACCCTGGGGCTGGAGCCGATGGTCACCGTCGATCCGGCGTTCGCCCCACTCACCGCCGCGGCCCGGGACCGCCGCGAGGTCACCTTCGACTACCGGGTCCCCGACCGGGACGCGCCGACCCGCCGCCGGCTGCAGCCGTGGGGCGTGGTCTGCTGGCGGGGCCGCTGGTACGTCGTGGGCCACGACCGGGACCGGGCGGCGACGCGTTGCTTCCGGCTGTCCCGGGTGACCGGCGCGGTCCGGGTCACCGGTGCGCCCGGCGGCTACGAGCCACCGGCCGGCGTCGATCTGATCTCGCACGTGGCCACCTGGTCCGGGCCGGTCGAGCGGACCGGCCGGGCCACCGTGCTGGCCACCCACGGGCGGGCCGCCGGGCTGCGCCGGTGGGCGGTGCAGAGCGTGCCCGGCCCCGACGGCGACCGGCTGGTGCTGCCGTACGCCGATCCGGAGTCGCTGGCCGGTCAGCTCGTCGGCTACGGCCCCGACGTCCGGGTCCTGGAGCCACCCGAGGTACGCGACGCGGTGATCCAACGGCTCAAGGAGATCGCCGCCCGGCACGACGAGCTGGCCGTGGCCGGGGGTGCCCGGTGACCCGCCCCGCCGCGCGCACCTCCGCCGACCGGCTGGCCCGGCTGCTGAACCTGGTGCCCTACCTGCTGGCCCGACCGGGCATCGAGATCGCCGAGGCGGCCGGCGACCTGGGCGTCACCGAACGGCAACTGCGGGAGGACCTGGAGTTGCTCTGGGTCTGCGGGCTGCCCGGCTACGGCCCGGGTGACCTGATCGACATGGCCTTCGACGGCGACCGGGTGACCATCACCTACGACGCCGGCATCGACCGGCCGCTGCGGCTCACCCCGGACGAGGCGCTGGCCCTGGTGGTGGCGCTGCGGATGCTCGCCGAGACCCCCGGGGTGGCCAACCGGGAGGCCGTCGAACGGGCCCTGGCCAAGATCGAGAACGCGGCCGGTGACCTGGTCGGCGCGCCGGTGGCCGTCCGGCTGCCCGGCGAGAGTCAGCGGGTGCAGGAACTGCGGGCCGCGGTCGAGCGGCGGCGGGCGCTGCGGATCACCTACTACACCGCCGCCCGGGACGAGAGCACCGACCGTGTCATCGACCCGCTGCGGATGCTGATGGTCGACGGCCGGGCGTACGTCGAGGCGTGGTGCCGCCGCGCCGAGGCGGTCCGGTTGTTCCGGGCCGACCGGATCGACGCGGTGGTCGAGCTGGACGAGCCGGCCGTGGTGCCGCCGCAGGCCCGCCCGCACGACCTGCGGCAGGGGGTGTTCCAGCCGTCACCGGACCTGCCGCTGATCACCCTGCGGATCGGCCGGGGCGAGCGGTGGATCACCGAGTACTACCCGTGCGAGCGGGTCGAGGTCGACGGCGACCACTGGAGGGTGTCGCTGCGGGTGACCGACCTCGACTGGGCCCGCCGCTTCGTGCTCGGGCTCGGCCCGGACGTCACCGTCCTCGCCCCGGTCGAGCTGGCGACCCAGGTACGCGCCCAGGCCACCGCCGCGTTGGAGGCGTACGCGACGCCCGGCGGCCTCGGCCTGCCCGGCGGGCGCGGTGACGTGCCGGTAGGCTGACCGCCGTGGTGAAGTGGATCGTTCTGGCGGTGCTGCTGTTCGCGCTGGTCGTGTTGGCCCTGGCGGTCCGTCCGGTGCTGGTGCGACTGCCCCGGCTGCGCCGGGCGGCGATGGCGTTGCAACGTCGCCAGGCCGAGGCCGAGACGCTGCGGCACAGCGCCGAGGCGTTGCAGGAACGGGCCGAGGTGCTGCAACGGCAGACCGAGACGACCCAGCAGCGGCTCGAACTGATCAAGGCCAAGCGCGGGAGTTGATCGACAGCGGTCGGTGGGCGACCCGCCCGGGGCCCGTCCGGAGTCCGTTTCACGCAGCTCTGCACCCGTCCAGGTGGTTGACGGGACACTCGCAGGTGGTCAAGACTTCACCGGCCGGGCCGCATCAGCGGTGGCCCGGCGGGTGGCAGCAGCCCGTCACGCACGTACGATGGGCTTCGACACACCCTTCGACACAGAGCGACTGGAGCTTCCCATGGGTGCCCTCAAGCCGTGGCACATCGCCGTACTCGTGGTCGTGCTGATCCTGCTGTTCGGTGCGAAGCGGCTCCCCGACGCGGCCCGCTCGCTCGGCCGTTCGCTGCGGATCATCAAGGCGGAGACCAAGAGCCTGGCCGACGACGACCGCGACCTGGCCGAGAAGGCCGACGCGCAGGCCGGCTACCAGCCGCTGCCGCCCCAGCAGCAGCCCGTGCAGCAGCAGCCGTACGCGCCGCAGCCCCAGCAGCAGTACGCCCCGCAGCCTCAGCAGCAGTACGCCCCGCCGCAGGCTCCGCAGCAGCCGCTCGCCCCGCCGGTCGACCCGGTGCAGCGCGTCCGCGACAACTGACCGAAGGGCCCGATCACCGTGGCCTTCGCGCTCCGTAAACGTGGCCCCAGCACCTTCGAACGGGCCTCCGACGGTTCCATGACCCTGATGGAGCATGTCCGCGAGCTGCGGAACCGGCTGTTCCGTGCCTCGCTGGCGATCGTGGTGGGTCTGATCGTGGGCTTCTGGCTCTCCCAGCCCGCGTTCGACCTACTCAGAGAGCCGTACTGCCGACTGCCCGGCGCCACCGACGCGATGGGCGATTGTCAGCAGTTTCTCCAGCTGTCACCGGCGGACGGTTTCGTCCTCAGGCTCAAGCTGGCGCTCTGGATCGGTCTGATCGTCGGCGCGCCCGTCTGGCTCTACCAGCTGTGGGCGTTCATCGCGCCCGGCCTGCACCGGCACGAACGCAAGTGGGCGTACGTCTTCGTGATGATCGCGGCGCCGCTGTTCGCCGCCGGGGCGGTCCTGGCCTACGTGGTGGTGGACAAGGGTCTCGCGTTCCTGATGGAGTCCGGTGTCACCGGGCTGTCCACCCAGCTCGAGGTGACCCGCTACATCTCGTTCGTCACGAACATGATCCTGCTGTTCGGGGTGGCGTTCGAGTTCCCGCTGATCCTGTTGATGCTCAACTTCACCGGTGTGGCGAGCGCGAAGCGCCTGCTGAGCTGGTGGCGGGCGGTCATCTTCATCTGCTTCGCGTTCGCCGCGATCGCCACCCCGGACCCGGGTCCGTTCGGCATGACGCTGCTGGCCCTCTCGCTGTCGCTGCTGTACTTCGTCGCGGTCGGGGTGGCGTTCATCAACGACCGGCGCAGGAAGCGGCGCGACGGCTCCTACGCGGGGTTGAACGACGACGAGGTGTCGCCTCTGGAGTTGGACGACGACCCGGTGGTGGCCACGCCGGAGCTGGAGTTGTCCGAGCCGGTGCACGCCTCCGAGCCGGTCGCCCCGCCCAAACCGATCGACCGCCGCTACGACGACATGACCTGACCGCCGGGCTATCCGCACCATCCGACGCCGCTCCCGCCCTGCCGGGAGCGGCGTCGCCCGTCTCAGAGCACCTGCGACAGGAAGCGGCGCAGCCGGGGATGCCGCGGTGACTCGAAGACCGCCTCCGGTGCGCCGGCCTCCAACACGACGCCGTGGTCCATGAACGCGACGGTGTCGGCGACCGAGCGGGCGAAGCCCATCTCGTGGGTGACCACCACCATCGTCATGCCCCCGGCGGCAAGGTCGGCCATCACCCCGAGCACCCCCTTGACCAGCTCCGGGTCCAGTGCCGAGGTGGCCTCGTCGAAGAGCATCACCTGGGGTTGCAGGGCCAGCGCGCGGGCGATCGCGACCCGCTGCTGCTGCCCGCCGGAGAGGTGGGCGGGCCGGGAGTCGGCCTTGGCGGCGAGGCCGACCAGCGCCAACTGGGAACGGGCCAGCGCCACCGCCTCCTCCTCGGGCAGCTTCTTGAGCCGGCGCAAGGCCAGGGTGATGTTGCGCAGCACGGTCATGTGCGGGAACAGGTTGAACTGCTGGAAGACCATCCCGACCCGCTGCCGCAGGGCGTCCGGGTCGTCGCGCAGCACACTGCGCCCGTCGAGCAGGACGTCACCGGAGTCCGGTTCGATCAGCCGGTTGACGGTGCGCAGCAGGGTGGACTTGCCGGAGCCGGACGGGCCGATGACGCAGGCCGTGGCGCCCCGGGCGACGTCCAGGTCGACGCCGCGTAGCACCCGGTTCGCCCCGAAGGCCAGGTGCACGTCGCGGACGGCGAGGCTGACCGAAATGGTGGTCGCGGTGCCGGTGCTCATCGGGGGTCCTCCCGGGTGGGGCGCGGTTGCGGTAGGGCGGTCTCGCCGGCCAGGGCCAGCCCGCCGTCGTCGTCGGGATCGACGGTGACCGTCCGGCCCCGACGCAGCCGGCGGTCGATGGCGTTGACCGCGTGGGTCAGCGGCACGGTCAGCAGCAGGTAGCACAGGCCGGCCAGCAGCAGCGCCGACTGGTTGCCGGTGTTGGCGGCGTAGTCCTGCCCGATCCGGAACAGTTCCCGCTGGCTGGCCAGCAGGCCCAGGAAGTAGACCAGGCTGGAGTCCTTGATCAGCGCGATCAGCTGGTTCACCCAGGCCGGCAGTACCCGGCGTACCCCCTGCGGGACGATCACCAGGCGCATCGCCTCACCCCAGGAGAAGCCCAGCGCGCGGGCGCCCTCCAGCTGCGCGGCCTCCACGCTCTGGATACCGGAGCGGAAGATCTCCCCGATGTACGCGGCGGCGATCAGCGACAGCGCCAGGATGCCCAGCGGGTACGGGTTGGGGCCCCACACCTGCATGCCGAGCGGGGCCAGGCCGACGCCGATCAGCAGGATGGTGGCGGCGGCCGGCAGGCCCCGGAACACGTCGGTGTAGACCCGGGCCGGCCACCGCAACCACCGGGTACGGGAGATGCCCGCCACGGCCAGCGCCATGCCCAGTACCGAGCCGAGCAGGGCGGCGGAGACCGCCAGGATCAGCGTGTTGGGCAGCCCGACGGTCAGCATCTCGGGCAGCGCCTCGCGCATGGAGTCCCCGTCGAAGAAGGTCTCCCACAGGGTGCTCAACGGATCCATCGTGTTCTCCTACCGCCCCGCTCGCTGGTCTGGTCGTACCGTCAGGAGGTGGCCGACGTCGACGGCGTCGCCGCGCCCGGGGCGGTGACGTCGCCGCTGCCGGGGGTGAAGCCGGCCGGGATCGGCCGCCCCGGGTAGTACTGCTGCTGGAGCCGGGTCCAGGTGCCGTCGGCGATGACCTCGTCGAGGCCCTTGTCCAGCGCCTCACGCAGCGCGTCGTTGCCCTTGGCGACGGCGTACGCGGTGGGGGCCGGGCTCAGTTCGGTGGCCGCCACCGTGATCTTGCCGTTGCTGTCGGCGGCCGACTTCTCGCCGATCTCGGCGGGGGCGATCCAGGCGTCGGCGGTGCCGGCCTTGAGCTGGTTGATCGCCCCGTTGTAGTCGGGCACCCGCACCGGGTCGAGCTTGCGTGAGGTGGCGTAGTCGTCCTGCACGGTGCCCTGGACGACCACCACCCGCTTGCCGGCGAGCTGGTCGAAGCCGGTGAGCGGGGAACCGGCCGGCACGTCGAGGCCGAAGTAGCCGAAGTCGTAGCCGTTGCCGAAGTCGACGGTCTTCTTGCGTGCCTCGGTGACGGTGATCGAGGAGCTGCCGACGTCGAACTTGCGGTTGTTGACCTGGGAGAGCAGCGCCGAGAAGTCGGTGCCGACGAATTCGACCTTCAGCCCGACCCTGCCGGCGACGGCGACGAGCAGGTCGTTGTCGAAGCCGGTGAACGTGCCGTCCTTGAGGTAGACGTTCGGTGGGGCGTCGGTGAGCGTGCCGGCGCGCAGCACCCCCGGCTGGAGCAGGCCGTACGGGTTGTCGGCCGCCTCGGAGTCGCCGCCGCAGCCGGTCAACGCGGTGCCGGCGAGCAGGGCGGCGACGCCGAGCGCGGCGACCCGCGTCCAGGTGGCGCGGAACAGTCGGAGTGTGGGCAGGGCAGGAAGGAATCGCACGGGTGTCTCCGGAGGTGGTCGGGCGGCGGCGGACGCGCGCCGCCGACGGGATGCCCACCGGGCATCCCGCTGAGGTGTCACGGGAAGAGGGGTTCGACTAGCGGCGGCGACATGAGTCGCTGTGCACCCGCATGAGGTCGACGTGTCGCCGCCTGACCAGCCGGACGCCGACGGACCGGACGCCGGGCCGGATCACGGCGGTGACGCCGTCGCCGGGTGGGGCGGGTGAGTGGTTCGACACGGGTTCTCCCTGATCGGTGTCGACCTGGGGTGACCAGGCCACGCTTGCACCGGGTCGTTCACCGGTGCCTGGTCCTCACCCGGAGCACCCCACCGTGGCGGAGGGTTGCCGGCCAGCGAGCCGGGGCTTGACGCTGGCGCTCATGACCTGCCCGAAATCTAGCAGCAGCGACCGGCGGGTCGTCCACCCGTTATGACGGCCCTCACGTCCGCCCCTTACCGGCGGCCGGCTCGCGCGGTGGTCGGGCGGCGCAGGACCTCGGCGTCGTAGCGGACCCGGGCCGCCTGCACGTCGGGGAGGTGGGTGGTGGCCCAGGCTTCCAGGCCGGAGACCAGGTCGAGCAGGCTGCGGCCGAGGTCGGTGAGGGCGTAGTCGACCCGGGGCGGGACGCTGGCGTGCACGGTGCGGGTGACCAGACCGTCGCGTTCCAGCCCGCGCAGGGTCTGGGTGAGCATCTTCTGGCTGATTCCGTCGATGTGCTCGGCCAGTTCGCCGTAGCGGCGTTCGCCGTCGGCGAGGGTGAGCACGACCAGCACGCTCCACCGGTCACCGATCCGGTCGATGACCTGCCGGCTGCCGCAGTCGCGTTGGAACGGGTCGGGTCGCATCACTTTACTCTCTATCAGTGCGTCACAAACTTCAAGGTGCCTACTCTCTGCCGGGAAGTATCGGCTCCCACCTGCGTGTTGGCCAGTACGACAAGAGCACGCCACCCGAAGGAGAGCGCCATGTCCGTCGTCGTCACCGGGGCCACCGGCCACCTGGGCCGCCTCATCGTCGAATCCCTGCTGCGCCGGGGCGTACCCGCCGGGCAGATCGTGGCCCTCGGCCGCTCCGTGGACCGGCTCGCCGACCTCGCCGAGCGGGGCGTCGTGGTGCGGACGGCCGACTACACCGACCCCGACTCACTGCGCGCCGCCTTCGCCGACGCCGAGAAGCTGATGTTCGTCTCCGGCAGCGAGGCCGGGCAGCGGGTGCCGCAGCACCACAACGTGATCGAGGCCGCCCGTCAGGCGGGCGTCGGCCTGGTCGTCTACACCAGCATCGCCCACGCCGACACCTCCGACCTGCTGCTGGCCGCCGAACACCGGGCCACCGAGGAGGAACTGCGCGCCTCGGGCCTGCCGTACGTGCTGCTGCGCAACAGCTGGTACCTGGAGAACTACACAGGTCAACTGGCCAACTACCTGGCCCACGGGGTCGCCGGGTCGGCCGGCGACGGCCGGGTCAGCGCCGCCACCCGGGCCGACTACGCCGAGGCCGCCGCCGAGGTGCTCACCACGCAGGGGCACACCGGTCGGGTCTACGAACTGGGCGGCGAGGCGTTCACCATGACCGAACTGGCCGCCGAGGTGTCCCGCCAGAGTGGACGCGACGTCCGCTACACCGACCTGCCGGTGCCGGCGTACACCGAGCTGCTCGTCTCCGCCGGGCTGCCCGAGCCGTACGCGGCCACCCTCGCCGACGCCGACCGGGGCCTCGCCCACGGCGCGCTGTACGTGCCCGTGGCGGACCTGGAGAAGCTGCTCGGCCGCCGGCCCACCACCCTCGCCGAGGCCCTGCGCGCCGCCGGCTGAGCCGACCGCAGGGGCGGGCGCGGCACCGGATAACCGGTGGAGCGGGCCCGCCACCGGCCCGACAATGCTCGACATGGATCATCACACGCTGGTGCGGACCAGCAAACGGATCGCGCTGGCCCTGCGCCACCGACCCGCCCGGTTCGGCCTCGCCCCCGACCCGGGCGGGTGGGTGGCCGTCACCGACCTGCTGGCCGCCCTGCGCATCGACAGGTCCACCCTCGACGCCGTGGTCGCCGGCAACGACAAGCAACGGTTCGCGGTGACCCGGGACGCCGACGGGGTGGAACGCATCCGGGCCAGCCAGGGCCACTCCTACCCGGTCGACCTGGGGTTGACCGCGCAACCACCACCCGCCCGGCTCTACCACGGCACCGGGGCCGCGGCCCTCGACTCGATCCGCGCCACCGGGCTGAACCGGGGCGGACGGCACCACGTACACCTGTCGCCGGACGTGCCGACGGCCCGGCGGGTCGGGGCCCGCCGGGGTGGCGCGGTGGTGGTGCTGACCGTCGACGCGGCGGCCATGGCCCGCGACGGGCACACCTTCTACCGCAGCGCCAACGGCGTGTGGCTCACCGACGCGGTGCCGCCCGCCTACCTGGCCTGACCAGCCACCGCGGGCAGCTTGCCGCAGGTGCGTGCGGGGGCGGCCGGCCCCGGGTGCGGGTATGGTGCGGATTGTCGCGCACCCCGGTGCGTCGGGCCCACCGTCGGGCCGGGGGCCGACGCGCCCCCCACCACGGGCAGCCCGGGGGACGCCCGCCGGAAAGGAGCCGTGTGATGGCAGCGCCCCCGCTCTCCCCGCACGACGCCCTGACCCGACTCGGCCGGATCCGCCTCGACGAGGTGGGTGTGGACGAGGTGTTGGGGATGATCGCCGACCTGGCCTGCCGCAGCCTGCGTGGCGTGTCCGAGGTGTCGGTGACCCTGCTGCGCGGTGGCAGCCCGCAGAGCGTCGCCGTCACCGGCGACGCCGCGCTGCGGCTCGACGAGTGGCAGTACCGGCAGGGCCACGGCCCGTGCCTGGACGCCTCGGTCACCGGCGACACCCTCGTCGTGTCCGACACCGGCACCGAGGAACGCTGGCCGGGCTGGGCGACGCGGGCCGCCGACGCCGGCATCGGCAGCGTGGTCGCGATCGGCCTGCCGATCCAGGAGGCGGTGGTGGGCGCCCTCAACCTCTACGGCGCCCGGCCGCACACGTTCGACGCCGAGACGGTGGAACTGGCCCGGACGTTCGCCGCGTACGCGGCGGTGGCCCTGGCCAACGCCCACCTCTACGCCAGCACCGCGACCCTGGCCGAACAGATGCGCTCGGCGATGGAGAGCCGGGCGGTGATCGAGCAGGCCAAGGGCATCATCATGGGGCAACGCCGGTGCACCGCCGACGAGGCCTTCGGCATCCTCGCCAAGCTCTCCCAGGACTCCCACCGCAAGCTGCGCGACGTCGCCGCAGCCCTCGTCGGCCGGGCCACCGCCGGTAGCCGCTGAACCCCCGTGCCTCAGCGGTCGGCGGCGGTGGGCTGACCGGGCACCGACCGGCTGACCTGCCGCACCAGGGCCTCCGCCACGTCCCGCAGCTTGCGGTTGGAATTCTGCGACACCCGGGCCAGCATCGCGAACGCCTCGTCGGCCGTGCACCGGCGTTGCCCCATGATGATGCCCTTGGCCTGCTCGATCACCGCCCGGTTGCGCATCGCCTCCTGCATCTGCCCGGCCAGGGTCGCGGTGCTGTCGTAGAGGTGGGCGTTGGCCAGGGCCACCGCGGCGTGGTCGGCGAACGTCCGGGCCGGCGCGACCAGCGGGCCGAACGCGCCGACCCGGGTGGCGTAGAGGTTCAGGGCGCCCACCACCGCCTCCTGGATCGGCAGGCCCAGCGACATCGACGAGCACACCCCCACGGCGTGCGCCCGGGCCGCCCACTCCGGCCAGCGCCGCTCCTCGGTCATGTCCGCCACGATCAGCACCGTGCCGGTGGTGGCCGCGTCCAGGCTCGGGCCACGGCCCTGTTCGAACTGCCACCTGTCGAGCTGGAGCGCGAGCTCGCCGGTGTGGGCGGCGGTGGTCGCCTCGGTGCCGTGCACCAGGGTCACCGTCACCTCGGCGGCGTCCGGGATGCTCTCCAGGGCCACCTCGGTGATCCGGGACAGGACGGCATCGAGGCCCATCTCGTCGTGGCGGATGGACCCCAACCGGAGGACGGCCTCGGTGAGGTCGAGCGGTGACTGCGGCATGGCGTCTGACGTCCTTGCGAACCGGCGCGAAACCACCGGCCGGAGCCGGCGGCGCGTGATGATCGGTCCATGCCGGTAGGCCGCAGGTGCAGCCGCCGGACGGGCCGGGGACCGCGCCGCTGCTTGACGCTCACGCACGACACCCGGTGGGGCGTCGGATGCGGAGCACCACTGTACCGGTCGGCCGGCCCGGACCGGCGATGGACACCACCGCCGCGTCGACTTCCCCGCTGGTGTCCCGGTCGGACAGCGGGGATGATGGGCGTCCGACGACGACAGGGGAGCGGACGGATGACGGTGGAGATACCGCGCGACGGTCGGGTGCTGTTCATCGGCGACAGCATCACCGACGCCGGACGGGACCGGACCGACCCCGCCGACCTCGGGGTGGGCTGGGCGATGATGGCCGCCGCCTGGTTCACCGCGCGGCACCCGGATCACCGGGCGACCTTCCGCAACCGGGGCGTCGGCGGCGACCGGGTACGCGACCTGCGGGCCCGCTGGTCGGACGACTGCCTGGCGCTGTCCCCGCAGGTGGTGTCGGTGCTGATCGGGATCAACGACACCTGGCGGCGGTACAGCAGCGGCGAGGCCACCACCGTCGAGGAGTTCACCGCCGACTACCGGCACGTGCTGGGCGTCACCCGCGACACGCTGCCCGACGTCCGGCTGGTGCTGATGGAACCGTTCCTGCTCCCGGTCGACGACGACCAGCGACGCTGGCACGAGGACCTGGCCCCGAAACTCGACGCGGTGCGCAAACTGGCCGTCGAGTACGACGCGACGCTGGTCGCGGTGCAGGCACGGTTCGACACCGCCGACGTCGACGACCGGGTGTGGACCGACGACGGGGTGCACCTGACCCCGTCCGGTCACGCCGTGCTGGCCCAGCAGTGGTTGGCGGCGGTCACCCCGGCCACCTGAGGCGTGCTGGCCCGTGGGTCGACGGACCGCCGGTCAGCCCCGCCGCCACGGCAGCCGCAGCCGGCGGCCCGACGGCTCGACACCCAGGTCCAGCTCCGGTTCCGTCGCGCCCCGACGTCGCCACCGGTTGCCCTGCTGGTCGGTGAAGCACAGCTCCACGGTGGCCGACGCGAAACCGGTCAGGTCGACCGCGCGGTCGACGGTGACGAACAGTTCGCCGTCGCGGTGACCGTTGAGCCGGTCCACCGGTCCGGTCACCGCCGTGACCCCGACGACGACGTCCGCGTCGTCGCCCCCGGCCCGGACCCGGGGGGTGGCGGTCAGGTCGAAGACCGGTCCGTCGCTGTCGTTGGTGACCCGTACCCGCAGCACCCCACCGCCCTCGATCCGGGTCGAGGTCGACACCAGCCGGGCCTGCCGGGCGCGGGCGGCCCGGTCCTCACGCCGGCGGGCCCGGATCTCCCGGCGCAGGCTGAGCACGCCGAAGAGCAGGGTGCCCACCGTGCCGAGGCCGCCGAACCAGTCCGGCACCGATCCCCAGTCGATGTGCCCGTGCACGGGCAGCCAGGCCAGCAGTTCCACAGTCGACATGGCCGGCACGGTACCGTCGGCCCGCCAGCACCCGGTGCGGCCGGCGGGGTTGCGCCGTCGGCCTCCCCTGCCCGGTCGGCCGGTCCCGCCGTCCCGTCCACAAGACCCGCACGTTCGGTCCGGGTGGTCGACGCGCAGTGATACCGGCGCTGCGGACGGGTAGGGTTGGGGGAAGGATCACCACCACGGGCCGCACCCGACCCGTGGACGTGGCCCCTGTCGTCCCGCCCCTCCGGGAGGTCAGATGAGTTCCCCCGGTCCCGCTCACCAGAACCGAGCGGCTCGGCCCGCACCGTGGCGGTCCTTCCCGTCCCCGACCCGTTTCCGGCCTCACGCGACGCCGGGTGTCCCGTCCACGCGCCGGTCCGGCCGCACCCCGGCCCCCGGCCCCGGCACCGGTCGACGATGACCGGCGCGGCGCAGGACGCCGGTTTCTCCATCACCCCGCCCCGCCCCGGTCGGCTGCCGCTGCGCGGTCGCGACGAACTGGTCGAGACGATCCTGCGGGCCGCCGAACCGCCGGCCGGCACGCTCCGCCCGGCCGAGGAGGCCGCCCAGATCCTCTGGGGGCTGGGCGGCTGCGGCAAGAGCGCCACCGCGCTGGAGGTGGCCCGCCGGCTGGAGGCACGCGGTCGGCTGGTCTGGTGGATCTCGGCGAAGGACTCGGCCCGGGTCAGTGCCGGCATGCGCGAGATCGCCGGCCAGCTCCAGGCCCCGGAGAGCCAGCTCGACCTGGCCTGGGCGGGCAAGACCCGCAGCCCGGTGGAGCTGGTGTGGACGCTGCTCAACGAGTCGGACCGGCCGTGGCTGCTGATCTTCGACAACGCCGACGAGCCGTCCCTGCTGGCCCCGCTCGACGGCCGGGTCGCCGAGGGCACCGGGTGGTTCCGCCAGCCGCGTACCCGCAACGGGCTGGTCCTGGTCACCACCCGCGACGGTCGCCAGGAGACCTGGGGCGACTGGTCCACCATGCACCCGGTGCGGGAACTCTCCCCACCGGACGCCGCCCAGGTCCTGATCGACCTAGCCGGTGACGCGCCCGGCAACCTCGCCCAGGCCACCAGCCTGGCCACCCGGCTCAAGGGGCATCCGTTGGCCCTGCGCGGGGCGGGCACCTACCTCGCCGAGGCCAACCGCATCCCGGTCGGCGGCCCCGGGGTGTCCATCCGCACCTACGACGGCTACCGGGAGGCCCTGGACCGCCGCTCCGGCGCCGGCACGACCCGTACCGTGTCGCAGGCGTTCGACCGGGCGGTACGACCGGTCGTGCAGTCCTGGGAGATGTCGCTGGACCTGCTCGCCGGGCGGGGGCTGGCCCAGGCCCGCCCGATGCTGCGGCTGCTGGCCTCGCTGGGGGACGCGCCGATCCCGTACCAGATCCTGCTCGACCCGGCCCGGTTGTCGGCGTCCCGGCTCGTCGGTGAGATCGGCGAGGACCGGCTGCGTGAGGTGCTCCGGTCGCTCGCCGACTTCGCCCTGGTCGACCTCGGCGTGATCGAGTCGCTGCCCGCGCAGTCGCCGGTCGCGCACGTGGTGACCCTGCACCCGCTGGTACGCGAGCTGGTGCACGACCACCCCGACGTGATCGCCGACCGGCCCGCCTACCACGAGTTGGTGCTCACCCTGCTCGACGTGCTGCGGCTGCGGGACCCGGACCGGCCCCGGGAGGAGGAGTTCGACCCGGACGAGCCCGACAAGTGGGCCAGCTGGCACGTGCTGGCCCCGCCGACGACCGGGGCGGTGCTGGCCTTCTTCGACGCGGGGGAGCTGCCCCGTACCGAGCCGGAACTGCTCACCACCGCACTGGACCTGGCCCGGTTGATCGCCCGTTTCCTGCTGGCCGTCAGCCTGCCCGGCCAGGCCGAGATCCTGCTCGACCGCTGCCTGGCCGCCTGCCGTCGGATCGGCCTCGACCCCCGGGAGCGGGCGGTGCTCAGCCTGCGCCACGAGCGGTCCCGGGCGGCGTTGGAACAGGGGCAGCTGGACTGGGCCGAGGCCGAGCTGCGGGAGATCATCCCGGCCCGGGAGGCGCTGCTCGGCCGGGAGCACCGCAACACCCTGGCCAGCCGGCACAAGCTGGCCCGGACCATCCTCGAGCAGGGCCGGTGGGCCGATGCCGAGCAGGAGTTGCGGGACATCGTCCGGGCGGAGTTCCGGGTCCGTGGCCCGGAGGACCGGGACACCATGACCGCCCGGCACAGCCTGGCCCGCGCGGTGGCCGCCCAGGGCCGGTACGCCGACGCCCGCGCCGAGCTGACCGAGATCCTGGAGATCCGGCTGCGGCACTGGGCCCCCGACCACCTGGAGACGCTGACCGTCCGGCACACCCTGGCCCTGTGCCTGCTGCACGAGGGGCGGGCCGCCGAGGCCCTGGCCGACCTGCGGGCGATCCTCGCCACCGACACCGCCCGGCGGGAGGACCAGCACCTCGGGATGATCGCCGCCCGGCACACCCTGGCCGAGGCGCTGGTCGCCACCGGCGACCGGGTGGAGGCCGAGAAGGTCCTCGCCAAGGTGGTCACCGACCGGCGGCGCATCCTCGGCGACGACCACCCCGACACGGTACGGGCGGAGGCCGACCTGCGACAGCTACAGGGCGGCTGAGCGCGGGCCCGTGCCGCAGCCGCCCGACGAGGGAGTGACGTGAGCCAACACCTGCGCCGCAGCGACCGGCTGACCCCCGGGTCGCTGCGGGACCTCGCCACCGGGGAGATCGACCTCATCTGGCACCGGGAGTACTTTCCGCCGGCCGAGTGCGAGGCCGTCCTGCCCCGGGTGGTGGCCGCCGTCGCGGCGGCGAACTTCTCCCTCACCACGGAGTTCACCAGCGTCGGCACCTCGATGGGGCAGGTCGCCAACGGCGGTGAGGTGGTCCGCCGGTACCTCGACGACGCGCCGGCCACCACCCGGCTGATCCGGCACGAGGTGTTCGCCGGCCGGCAGTCGCCCACCGACCTGATCCGGCTGGACCTCGACGAGATGTGGCCGTGCGGGGCGACGGTCGGCCGGCACGAGGGGCGGATGATGCTCCCCGGGGTGCTGCGCCGGATGACCCCCGGCGGCCGGGGCCGCCCGCACATCGACCGCCGGCAGATCCCGCTGCTGGACACCTACCGGCTGCGGCGACGGCTCGGGGTGAACATCTACCTGGAGGTGCCGGCCCCCGGCGACGGCGGCGAGATCGACTTCTGGGGACGCCTCGGTGAGGACGAGTTCGTGGCGCTCAAGGCCGACCCGCTCGACTACGGTCTCGAACCGGAACTGGTCGGGCCGCCGCACGACACGGTGCTGCCCGGCCAGGGTGACCTGGTGATGTTCGAGGCGGGCCGGATGCACGGGGTGCGGGAGGTGCGCCGGGGCTGCCGGACGTCCGCCGCCTGTTTCGTCGGGGTGCGCGGGGACACCGACCCGCTGCTGCTGTTCGCCTGACGCCCCCGCCGGGGCGTTGCCACGGCCCGGGGTGATCCTCTACGGTCGGTCCAGCGGTTGGCGGTGCGGTCCTTCCCAACCACCACCGCCGAGTGGCCCTGTGGCGGGCCGGGGCCGGTGGGGCCCCGGAGCACCCTGCCGGTGGTCCGACGGCGGTCCCGTGTGTCCTTCCTGCCCCGTGTCCGTTCCGTGCCCCTGGCCCGGTTCCGGCCGTTACGGTGGGAAACACGCCGAGCCGCCCGGGAGATCCCGTGTTCCTCACGCCCCACGAGCAGGACCGCCTGCTCGTCCACGTCGCCGCGGACGTCGCCCGCCGTCGGCGCGAGCGCGGACTGCGCCTCAACTATCCCGAAGCCGTCGCCCTGATCACCGCCTTCCTGCTGGAGGGCGCCCGGGACGGCCGGACCGTCACCGACCTGATGGCCGCCGGCCGGACCGTGCTCAGCCGCGACGACGTGCTCGACGGCATTCCGGAGATGCTGGGGGAGGTGCAGGTGGAGGCGACGTTCCCGGACGGCACCAAGTTGGTGACGGTGCACCACCCGATCCCGTGATCCCGGGGGAGATCCTGCCCGGCGACGGGCCGGTCGAGATCAACGTGGGGCGTCCGGTGACCACCCTGCTGGTGGTCAACACCGCCGACCGGCCGATCCAGGTCGGGTCGCACTACCACTTCGCCGAGACCAACCCGGGGCTGCGCTTCGACCGCGCCGCCGCGTACGGCCACCGGCTCGCGGTGCCGGCGGGGACGTCGGTGCGCTTCGAGCCGGGCGTGAGCCGCACCGTGGACCTGGTGCCGCTGGGCGGGGCCCGGGTGGTGCCGGGGCTGCGCGGCGAGGTCGCCGGCCCCCTCGACCCGGGGCCGGATGCCGACGGGTCCGGACCGCGCGACGCGGAGGCGGGACGATGAGCACCGTGGACCGGCGACGCTACGCCGACCTGTACGGCCCGACCACCGGCGACCGCATCCGGCTGGCCGACACCGACCTGCTGATCGAGGTGGAGGTCGACCACTGCGTCGGCGGGGACGAGGCGGTGTTCGGCGGCGGCAAGGTGATCCGCGAGTCGATGGGCCAGTCCCGGGCCACCCGGGCCGAGGGCGCGCTGGACACGGTGATCACCGGCGCGGTGGTGCTGGACCACTGGGGGGTGGCCAAGGCCGATGTCGGGCTGCGCGACGGCCGGATCGTGGCGCTGGGCCGGGCCGGCAACCCGGACACCATGCCCGGCGTCCACCCGGACCTGGTGATCGGCCCGTCCACCGAGGTGATCGCCGGCAACGGTCGCATCCTCACCGCCGGGGCGGTGGACACCCACGTGCACTTCATCTGCCCGCAGATCGTCACCGAGGCGCTCACCTCGGGCATCACCACCCTCGTCGGCGGGGGCACCGGCCCGGCGGAGGGCACCCGGGCCACCACGGTCACCCCGAACGCCTGGCACCTGGCCCGGATGCACGAGGCGCTGGACGCCTTCCCGGTGAACGTGCTGCTGCTGGGCAAGGGCAACACGGTCTCCACGGAGGCGCTGTGGGAGCAGTTGCGGGCCGGGGCGGGTGGCTTCAAGCTGCACGAGGACTGGGGGACCACCCCGGCGGCGATCGACGCCTGCCTGCGGGTCGCCGACGCGTCCGGGGTGCAGGTGTCCATCCACACCGACACCCTCAACGAGGCCGGGTTCGTGGCCGACACGCTGCGCGCCATCGCCGGGCGGGCGATCCACTCGTACCACACCGAGGGGGCGGGGGGCGGGCACGCGCCGGACATCATCACGGTGGCCGGGGAGCCGAACGTGCTGCCGTCGTCGACGAACCCGACCCGGCCGTACACCCGCAACACCCTCGCCGAGCACCTCGACATGCTGATGGTCTGCCACCACCTGAACCCGTCGGTGCCGGAGGACCTGGCGTTCGCCGAGAGCCGGATCCGGCCGTCCACGATGGCCGCCGAGGACCTGCTGCACGACCTCGGGGCGATCTCCATCATCGGCTCCGACTCGCAGGCGATGGGCCGGGTCGGCGAGGTGATCACCCGGACCTGGCAGAGCGCGCACGTGATGAAGCGCCGGGTGGGCGCGCTGCCCGGCGACGGCCCGGCCGACAACCACCGGGCCCGCCGCTACGTGGCGAAATACACCATCTGCGCGGCGATGGCCAACGGACTGGAACGGGAGATCGGCTCGGTGGAACCGGGCAAGCTCGCCGACCTGGTGCTCTGGGACCCGGCGTTCTTCGGCGTCCGGCCCCACCTGGTGATCAAGGGCGGGATGATCGCGTACGCGCAGATGGGCGACGCGAACGCCTCCATCCCCACCCCGCAGCCGATGCTGCCGAGGCCGATGTTCGGCGCGTACGGCGTGGTGCCGGCCGCGACCAGCGTGGCGTTCGTCGCGCCGGCCGCGTTGGAGGCGGGCCTGCGGCTGGACGTGCGCCGCCCGCTGGTCCCGGTGGCCGACGTGCGCTCGCGGGGCAAGGCGGACCTGCCCGAGAACGGCGCGCTGCCGCGCATCGAGGTCGACCCGGACACCTTCACCGTCCGCATCGACGGGGTGGTGGTCGACCCGGAACCGGTGGTCGAGTTGCCCATGGCCCAGCGGTACCACCTGTTCTGATGACCCCGTCGAGCATGGTGCTGCTGCTGGCCGACGGCAGGTTCCCCGCCGGGGCGCACGCCCACTCCGCCGGGTTGGAGGCGGCGGTGGCGGCCGGGCTGGTCACCGATCCGGCCACGCTGGCCGGGTTCCTGCGCGGCCGGTTGGCCACCGGTGGGCTGGTCGCCGCCGCCTTCGCGGTGGCGGCCCACCGGGCCGCCGGCACCGCCGCCCGGCGGGCGACGCTGGCCCGGCTGGACGCCGAACTGGACGCCCGCACCGCCGCCCCGGCGCTGCGGGCCGTCTCCCGCCGGCAGGGTCGGGCGCTGCTGCGGGCCGGCCGGGAGATCTGGCCCGGCGGCGGGTTCGACGACGTGCCCACCGGCCCGTCCGGGCCGCACCAGCCGCTGGTGCTCGGCCTGGTCGCCGCCGCCGCCGGCCTCGACCCGGTGGCGGTCGCGACCGTCGCCGCGTACGGGTCGGTGACCGGCCCGGCCAGCGCCGCGGTCCGGCTGCTCGGCCTCGACCCGTACCGGGTGCACGCGGTGCTGGCGGCGCTGGCCGTCGACTGTGACGCCACGGCGGCCCGCGCGGTCGCCACCGCCGACGACCCGCCCGAGTGGCTGCCGGCCCCGGCCGCCCCGCTCACCGACATCCACGCCGAAGTCCACACCACCTGGGAGGTGCGTCTCTTTGCGTCCTGAAACCGTATCGCCGACCCCGCACGCGTCGATCCCGCACGACGAGACCGTGCCGCACACCCACCCCGAGCCGGGGGTCGACCCGCACGCCCCGCTGCCGCCCACCGCCCGCCCGCTGCGGGTCGGCATCGGCGGGCCGGTCGGGTCGGGCAAGACCGCGCTGGTCGCGGCGCTGTGCCGGGCCTTCGCCGACGAGCTGCGCCTGGGCGTGGTGACCAACGACATCTACACCACCGAGGACGCCGACTTCCTGCGTCGGGCCGGGGTGCTCGACCCGGCCCGGATCAGGGCGGTGGAGACCGGCTGCTGCCCGCACACCGCGATCCGCGACGACATCGGCGCGAACCTCGACGCCATCGACGAGCTGGTCGACGGGGTCGGGCCGCTGGACCTGGTGCTGGTGGAGAGCGGCGGGGACAACCTCACCGCCACCTTCAGCCGGGGGCTGGTCGACAGGCAGATCTTCGTGGTCGACGTCGCCGGTGGCGACAAGGTGCCCCGCAAGGGTGGGCCCGGGGTGACCGCCGCCGACCTGCTGGTCATCAACAAGACCGACCTTGCCCCGCTGGTGCGGGCCGACCTGTCGGTGATGGACCGCGACGCCCGCGCCCGGCGGGGGGACCTGCCGACGGTGTTCCTGTCCATCGTGGGTGATCCGCTGGCCACCGGGGTGGCCGACTGGGTGCGCCACGAGCTGGCCCACCACCGTGGCCGGCTGGCCGTCGCCTGATGCGCGCGGTCGCCCGGGTGGTGGCGGTCGCCGACCGTCACGGCCGCACCGTGCTGCGCGAGCTGCGGGGCGAGTCACCGCTGCTGCTGCGCCAGGCCGCCGCCGAACAGGGCGTCCCCACGGTGTACGTCGTCGGCGGCGCGGCCGGTCCGCTGGCCGGTGACGACCTGCGGTTGAGCGTCGAGGTGGGGCCGGGGGCGGCGGTGCAGGTGCGTACCGTCGCCGCCTCGGTCGCCCTGCCCGGCCGGCCCGGCGCGGTCTCCCGGATGCGGGTCGACGCGGTGGTGCACGACGGCGGCACCCTGCACTGGCTTCCGGAGCAGTTGGTCGCGGCGGCCGGCTGCGACCACGTCGCCGGGTCCCGGGTGACCCTCGCCGAGGGGGCCCGGTTGCTCTGGCGCGAGGAACTCGTCTGCGGCCGGTATGGCGAACCCGCCGGCGACGTCGTGGTGGCCACCTCGGTCGACCACGCCGGGCGGCCGCTGCTGCGCCAGTCCCTGGCGGTCGGCCCGGCCGCACCCGGCTGGGCCGGGCCGGCCGTGCTGGGCGGGGCGACGGCGACCGGGTCGCTGCTGGTGGTCGGTCCCGCCGCCGCGTCGGGACCGGCCACCGTGGACGCCGGCGGCGGTCAGCCCCGGGGCCGGCTGCTCCCCGCCGGCCCCGGGGCGTCCGCCGCCTGGCTGCCGCTGGCGGGCGGCCCGGCGGCGCTGCTAACCGCCACCGCCGTCGACGCGCACACCCTGCGTACCCTGCTCACCGCCCCGGTCGACGCGAACACCCCGCCCGGGGGTCTCCACCGACCCGCGACCCGCACCGGGGCCGACGCGGTGCCGGTCGCCTAGCGGCCCCCACAACCCCGCACCGGCCACCGGCCGGGCGGACCCTGCCCCGGTCCGCCCTCAGCCCGGGCGGTGCGGGGTGCGGTGGTGTCGACCGCGGAGGCTTCCTGCCGGCGTTGCCGCCGCCGGCGGGCGGTCGGCGACCTGTCGTGTCTGCACCCGTGCCGGACCGCCGCCGGCCAGGCGTCGGGCGGGATCCCCGGTGGGTCGGGCCGGGGTCAGCCGACCCGGACCGGTTGCCGGCGCGGGTCGAGCCGGGCGACCAGGTCGACGAGCTGCCCGGTCAGCGTCGCGTCGTCGAGGAGCCCGGCCAGCTCGGCCCGGACGAGGGCGTCGATGCGTTCCTGTTCGCGGCGGCCCCGGGGGGTCAGGTAGGCCCGGATGCGTCGCCTGTCGAACGGGTCGATCCGGCGGTGCACCAGATTCTGGTCGACGAGCTGGTCGACGAGCTTCGTCAGGGTGCCCGGCGGCAACGACTCCTCGGTGGAGACCTCGCTCATCGGGTGGCCCTGCCCGTCGGCGAGGCGGCAGAGCACCCGCCACGCCTCGACGGTGAGCCCCTCGGTGGTGAGCACCGCGCCGACCCGGCGGGCGAGCAGCCGTTCGGCGCGGGTGAGCGCGCGCATCAGGTCGACGGGCGTCGTGGGATCGTCGGCCATGTCTCTCCCCGTTCGGTGGGTTGCCATGTTACCGAAGCGTCCCGGTTTTCGGTCGGGTCTGGTGGCCCGCCAGGGTTGCCGGCAATCATGTCAGCATGTCCGTGCCGGTGCCCGGCCCCCACGGCGTGCCGGAGCCGTTGCCCCGCTCGGGCGGCACGGCCGGCGCGGCCCCCTGGTTGACCGTCGACCGGTCGGTGGTCAGTGTCGCGCTGGTCTTTCCGATGCGCGGCCCGGCCGGCATGTTCGGCCCCACCTGTGAGCTGTGTGCCCAGTTGGCGGTGGAGGAGGTCAACCGGGCCGGCGGGGTGCTCGGCCGGGAGCTGCGGCTGGTGCCGGTCGACGGCGGTGCGCCACCGGCGCAGGTCGCCGCCGAGGTGGAGGCGCTGGTGTCGACCGGCGCGGTGCAGGGGGTCACCGGCTGGCACATCTCGTCGGTCCGGCAGGCGGTGGCGCCCCGGATCGCGCACCGGGTGCCGTACGTCTACACCGCCCTGTACGAGGGTGGGGAGCGTACCGAGGGGGTGTTCCTGACCAGCGAGACGCCGGACGCGCAGCTCCGCCCGGCGATGCGGCTGCTGGCCCGGGAGCAGGGGGTCCGCCGCTGGTACCTGGTCGGCAACGACTACGTCTGGCCGCGCCGGACCGCGCAGGCCGCCCAGCGGTACGCCCGCGACGACGGGGCGCGGGTGTGCGGGCGGGCGTTCCTGCCGCTGGGCACCGAGGACTTCGGACCGGTGTTGCGGGAGATCGAGCGGACCGAGGCCGACGCGGTGCTGATGCTGCTCGTCGGTGCCGACGCCGTCCGGTTCAACCGGGCCTTCGGCCGTTCCGCGCTGGACCAGCGGTGCCTGCGGTTGAGCACCCTGATGGACGAGAACATGCTGTTGGCCAGCGGCGTCGGCGGCACCCGCCGGCTGTTCAGCACGGCCGGGTTCTTCGCCGGCCTGGTCACCCGGGAGAACCTGGACTTCCATGGCGCGTTCGCCCGCCGGTTCGGGGTGGACGCGCCGCCGCTGGGCAGCCTGGGGGAGTCCTGCTACGAGGGCGTGATGCTGCTCGCCGCCCTGATCGCCCGCGCCCGCACGCTGGACGTCCGCGCCATCGGGGCGGCGGCGGACGCGGTCACCTACCACGGCCCCCGGGGCGAGTTGCAGCTGCGCCGCCGCCACGTCCGCCAACGCATCTACCTCGCTGAGGCCGACGGCCTCGACTTCACCGTCCTCGCCGAACTCTGACCCCGCCCACTCTCCCACCCTTCCGCCGGCCCGCGGGTTGTCCCCGGTGATCAAGAGGTTTGCGTCAGCTCCAGCTCCACGGCTGACGCAAACCTCTTGATCACGCGGGCCGGGAGGGCGGGCCGGGGGGTGGGCCGGGAGGGGTGAGGGCGGGAGGCGGGAGGGCGGAGGTGGGGTGTTGACAGGGGGGTGGGTGGGGGTTCTAGGATGCTTCCTGCGTGAAGTAATCGCCATTCCTGTCTATTGTCGGGCGGGTTCGGTGGTGGTGGTCTATCCCGTGTCGGATAGGCGTCGCGCATTCTCGTGAGCGGTCATCGTCCATTGTGGCGGTGGCCTTTTTTGTGTGTGTCGAGATCGGTCCGGGAAACAGTCAATTAAGGGCCGGGAAACGTGGTGGCAATCAAGTGGGCAGAAGCTTTTGCTGCCCGAAAGTCCACTGCGGACCGCCGCCGCGACGCCCCACCCGTCGCGCGACGAGCCTGCCGACCTGCGCTACGACCGCACCGCCTACCAATCATTGCCAGCAATACCTGCCGGCCAGTGCGGGCCGGCACGGAAAATTATCCGGCGAATATCGCTCCGCAGGGAGAATGAATGTCACAGTTCCGGGGCCGCCGCATCCTGGCGGGCGCCTTGACCCTGATTGCCGCCGCCGCGCTCGCCGGTTGTGGCAGCAAGACCTCCGACGAGAAGTCGACCGCCGGGGTCAGTGCCGACGTGTCCGGCGACACCGTCAAGGTCGGCCTGCTCAATTCGCTCTCCGGCACCATGGCCATCAGCGAGGTCACCGTACGGGACTCCATCATGCTCGCCGTGGAGGAGATCAACGCCGCCGGTGGCGTGCTGGGCAAGAAGATCGTCCCGGTCGGTGAGGACGGCGCCTCCGACTGGCCCACCTTCGCCGAGAAGGCCGAGAAGCTGATCTCCCAGGACCGGGTCGCCGCCGTCTTCGGCTGCTGGACCTCGGCCAGCCGCAAGGCGGTCAAGCCGGTCTTCGAGAAGAACAAGGCGCTGCTGTTCTACCCCGTGCAGTACGAGGGGCTGGAGCAGTCGCCGTACATCTTCTACACCGGGGCGACCACCAACCAGCAGATCGTGCCCGGCCTGGACTACCTCAAGGCGCAGGGCAAGAAGTCGGTCTACCTGGTCGGCAGCGACTACGTCTTCCCGCGTACCGCCAACAAGATCATCAAGGCGTACGCGGCGGCGAACGGGATGACCGTGCTCGGTGAGGACTACGCCCCGCTCGGCTCCACCGAGTTCGGCACCATCGTCAACAAGGTCCGCTCGTCGAAGGCCGACGCCGTGTTCAACACCCTCAACGGCGACAGCAACGTGGCGTTCTTCAAGGAGTACACCTCCGCCGGGCTGACCGCCGCGAGCATGCCCGTGGTGTCGGTGTCGATCGCCGAGGAGGAGGTCAAGGGGATCGGTACCCAGTACCTCAAGGACCAGTTGACCGCCTGGAACTACTACCAGACCACCCCCGGTGCGGCCAACCAGAAGTTCGTCGCCGCCTACAAGGCCAAGTACGGCGCGGACAAGCCGACCAGCGACCCGATGGAGGCCGCCTACGTCGCGGTGTACCTGTGGAAGGCGATGGTCGACAAGGCCGGCACGTTCGAGGTGGAGAAGGTCCGGGCGGCCTCCGGTGGCATCACCTACGACGCCCCGGAGGGCCTGGTCACCGTGGACGGCCCCACCCAGCACATCGCCAAGACCGCCCGGATCGGCAAGGTCGGCGGCGACGGGCTGATCACCGAGGTGTGGAACTCCGGCAAGCCGATCACGCCGGACCCGTACCTGAAGAGCTACCCCTGGGCGAGCGGCCTGAGCTGACCGATCCCGGCCCGGGCGGGAGGCACCCCCGCCCGGGCCGACCCACCCCTTCGGAGCGCGAACGTGACAGTCCTCTTCGGTCAGCTCTTCACCGGCGTCAGCATCGGCGCGGTGCTGCTGCTCATCGCCCTCGGCCTGGCGCTGACCTTCGGCCAGATGAACGTGATCAACATGGCGCACGGCGAGTTCATCATGGCCGGCGCCTACACCACCTACGTCCTGCAGCAGACCGTGACCGCCGCCGGCTGGTCACTGCTGGTGGCGCTGCCGGTCGCCTTCGCGGTGGCCGGCACCATGGGCGTGCTGCTGGAGGTGCTGCTGATCCGCCGCCTCTACGCCCGCCCGCTGGACACCCTGCTGGTCACCTGGGGTGTCTCGCTGATGCTCCAGCAACTGGCCCGCGACGTCTTCGGCAGCCCCAACGTGCAGACCCGGGCCCCGGCGCTGCTGACCGGCAACATCTCCCTGCCCGGCGGGCTGACCGTCGCCAACAACCGGCTGTTCATCCTGGCGCTCGCGCTGGCCGCCGTGCTGGCGCTGACCCTGGCGCTGCGGCTCACCCCGCTCGGGCGGCGCATCCGCGCGGTGGTGCAGAACCGCGACCTCGCCGCCGTCTCCGGCATCCCCACCGCCCGGGTCGACCGGACCACCTTCTTCATCGGCTCCGGCCTGGCCGGCGTCGCCGGGGTCGCGTTGACCCTGCTCGGGCCGATCGGCCCGACGATGGGCACCAATCTCATCATCGATGCCTTCCTGGTCGTCGTGGTCGGTGGCATCGGCCAGCTCAAGGGCAGCGTGATCGTCGCCTTCGCGCTGGGTGTGCTCCAGGCCACCGGCGAGTACCTCACCACGCTCAGCGTCGCCAAGGTGATCGTCTTCGTGGCGATCGTGGCGTTCCTCCAGTGGCGGCCCCAGGGGCTGTTCACCCTGCGTACCAGGAGCCTCGCATGACCGCCGCGCCGCTGGTCCGCACCGATCCCGCCGGCGCGGCCGGCACCCCGGCCGGCGGCCGGCGGGGCCGCCGGTTCGACGGCCCGGCCCGCACCGCCGCCGGGTTCGCCCTCGGGGCGGCGCTGCTGTTCGCCGTCGCCCCGCTGACCCTGTCGGACTTCCGGCTGTCGCTGCTGGCCAAGTACCTGTGCGTGGCGATGGTCGCGGTCGGCATCGGCATCGCCTGGGGTCGGGGCGGCATGCTCACCCTCGGCCAGGGGGTGTTCTTCGGCCTCGGCGGCTACGCGATGGCCATGCACCTCAAGCTCGCCGACGCCGGCCCCGGCGAACTGCCCGACTTCATGCAGCTCTACGGCCAGCTCGACGAGCTGCCGCTGTGGTGGCGGCCGTTCGCCAGCCCGTGGATCGCGCTGCCGGCCACCGTGCTGCTGCCGATGGCGGTCGCGTTCGGCCTCGGCTCGCTGGTGTTCCGCCGCCGGGTCCGTGGCGCCTACTTCGCCATCCTCAGCCAGGCCCTCGCCGCCGCGATGGTGATCCTGCTGGTCGGCCAGCAGGGCACCACCGGCGGCACCAACGGCCTCACCGACATCCAGGGCTTCTTCGGGTACGACCTGGACGACCCGGTCAACCAGCGGATGGTCTACTTCATCATCGCCGCCAGCCTGCTGGCGCTGCTGGCCCTGGCCCGCCAGCTCATCCGCAGCCGCTACGGCGAGTTGCTGGTGGCCGTCCGCGACGGTGAGGAACGGGTCCGTTTCCTCGGCTACGACCCGGCCGGTGTCAAGCTCGTCGGCTATGTCGTGGCCGCCGGCATGGCCGGGCTGGCCGGGGCGCTGTTCGTCCCGGCGGTCGGGATCATCTCGCCGGCGCTGATCGGGATCGTCCCGTCCATCGAGTTCGTCATCGGTGTCGCGGTCGGCGGCCGGGCCACCCTGCTCGGTCCGGTGCTCGGCGCGGTGGCGGTGGCCTGGGCGCGGACCGCCCTGTCGGAACGGTTCCCGGGCACCTGGACGTACCTGCAGGGGTTGCTGTTCGTGCTGGTGGTGGCGTTCCTGCCGGGCGGCCTGGCGTCGCTGTGGGTGCTGGCCCGGCAGCGCCGGTCGGACCCGGCGGGCGCGCGGTGGTGGCGGCGGACCCGGCCGGTGGACCGGGCCGAGAACCGGACGGAGGTGTCGGCGGCATGACCGGCCCGCAGCTCGACGGCTTGTGCGTACGCGACCTGCGGGTCACCTTCGACGGTTTCACCGCCGTCGACGGGGTCGACCTCGACGTGCCGCCCGGCGACATCCGGTTCCTGATCGGCCCCAACGGGGCCGGCAAGACCACGGTGGTCGACGCCGTGACCGGGCTGGTCCGGGCCACCGGCTCGGTCCGCTTCGGTGACCGGGAACTGCTCGGCCGCGACGTGCACCGCATCGCCCGGCTCGGCATCGGCCGCACCTTCCAGACCGCGTCGGTGTTCGAGGAACTGACCGTGGTGCAGAACCTCGACATCGCCGCCGGAGCCACCCGGAGCTGGTGGACGCTGGCCCGACGACGCAACCGGATCCCCGACGAGGTGGCCGCCGCGCTGGAGACGATCGGGCTGGCCGACCGGGGTGACCAGCCGGCCGGCGCGTTGGCGCACGGGCAGAAGCAGTGGTTGGAGATCGGCATGCTGTTGGTCTCCGACGCCCGGCTGCTGCTGCTCGACGAACCCGTCGCCGGGATGAGCCACGAGGAACGCGACGCCACCGGCGCCCTGCTGGAGACGGTCAGCCGGGACCGCACCGTGGTGGTCATCGAACACGACATGGACTTCCTGCGGCGCTTCGCCCGCAGCGTGACCGTGCTGCACGCCGGGAAGGTGCTCAGCGAGGGCACCGTCGCCCAGGTCCAGGCGGACCCCCGGGTGCAGGAGGTCTACCTCGGCGTCGACACCGCACCGGAGGCGTGATGTTGGAATTGCGTGGCGTACACGCCGGCTACGGCCGCAGCGAGGTGCTGCACGGGGTGGACGTGGCCGTCCCCGCCGACGGGGTGGCCGCCGTGCTCGGCCACAACGGCGCGGGCAAGAGCACCCTGCTGCGGGTCGCCGTCGGGCTGCTGCGCCCCCGCGCCGGCACGGTCACCCTCGACGGGGAGGACGTCACCCGGCTCGCCCCGCACCAGCGGGTCGCCCGGGGCCTGGCGTACGTCCCGCAGGGGCAGCAGTGCTTCCCGCACCTGACGGCGGCGGAGAACCTGCGGCTGGTGGCCGACGGCCGGCGCGACGGGGCCGCCGCCACCGCCGAGGCGCTGGACCTGTTCCCGGCGCTGCGTCCCCTGCTGCGGCGGCGCGCAGGGCTGCTCTCCGGCGGCCAGCGGCAGCAGTTGGCCATCGCCCGCGCGCTGGTCACCCGGCCCCGGCTGCTGCTGCTCGACGAACCCACCGAGGGCATCCAGCCGTCGGTGGTCGCCGAGATCCAGGACCGGATCGTCGAGCTGGCCACCGGGGCCGGCATCCGGGTGCTGCTGGTGGAGCAGCACCTCGGCTTCGCGTTGCGGGTGGCGACCCGGCACTACGTGCTGGAGTCCGGCCGGGTCACCGCCACCGGCGACGGCGGCCGGGACGCCGAACGGTCGGTCCGCCAGGCGCTCGCCGTCTGAAAGTACCGGACCGGTCACCCACGGTGACAATCCTGTAACATTGGCGTGCGTAGATGGATTGGAGCGTGCTCCAGCCGCCCGTGACGCAGGGGAGTGACTGTGCGGAATCTGCCGGCCCGGGTCCTGGGCGTCGTGACCGCGATCTCGCTCGGTGTGGTCGGCGCTCCGTCGCCGGCCCCGGACCGGCCGGCCGGCGTGGCGGCCACCGTCGCCCCGGCGGCGGACCCGGCGGACGAGCTGACCGGCGACATCGTCTTCTCCGTGCCCAGCGGCACCTTCCGCGACGATCTCACGGTCTCGTTGCGGACGACGGTGACCGACGCCGAGATCCGCTACACGACGGACGGGGCGCTGCCCGGCGCGGACTCCCCACGCTACGACGGCACCCCGGTGACCCTCGTCGACACCACCCAGCTACGGGCCCAGGCGTTCGTCGACGGGGTGGCCACCGGTGACCCCGGCACCGCCCTCTACGTCGAGCGGGCCGTGGACGTCAGCCTCGACCTGCCGATCCTGCTGATCGACGGGTACGGCCAGGGTGCGCCGGACCGGGAGTTCGTCGACGCCGCCGCGCTGCTCTTCGCGCCGACCGGGGGACACGCGTCGCTCGCGACGCCACCCACCCTCGCCACCCGGATCGGTTACCACCTGCGCGGCACGTCGAGTTCCCTGTTCGACAAGGCGCCCTACCGGGTCGAGTTCCGGGACAACGAGGACGACGACGTCGACCTTCCGGTCCTCGGGATGCCGGCCGAGTCCGACTGGGTGCTGCGCGGGCCCTACACCGACAAGGCGTTGATCCGGGAGGCGTTCACCTTCGACCTGGCCCGCGAGATCGGATTCCAGGCACCCCGGTACGCCTTCGTGGAGTTCTACCACAACGTGGCGGACCGGCCGGTGAGCGCCGAGGACTACCAGGGCGTCTACCTGATCGTCGAGACCATCAAGAACGCGAAGAACCGGCTCGACCTCAAGGATCTCGACCCCGACGACGTCACCCTGCCGGCCATCACCGGTGGGTACATCCTCAAGTTCGAGTGGCTGACGGCCGAGGAGCCCACCCTGGACTGCCAGGGCCGGCCCGCGACCTGCTGGCACTACCTGGAGGTGGTCGACCCCTCGCCACTGCAACCGGAACAGCAGGCCTGGCTGACCGGGCACCTCCAACAGTTCAACGACCTGATGCAGTCCCCCGGCTTCGCCGATCCGGTGACCGGCTATCCCGCCTGGATCGACGTCGGATCGTTCGTCGACTCGTTCATCCTCAACGAACTGACCCGCAACTTCGACGCCTACGCCCGCAGCTCGTACTTCTACAAGGACCGGGGCGGCAGGATCACCGCCGGGCCGCTGTGGGACCTCGACCTCACCTACGGCGTCGGCGGCGGGGCCAACCTGGAGACCACCGGCTGGCAGTACGAGCAGCCCCGGTGGCCGAAGCCCAACAACTGGATCAACAGGTTGGTCACCGACCCCGGGTTCATGGCGCTGGTCCGGACCCGCTGGGCCGAGCTCCGGCGGGGTCCGCTGTCGGCCGCTGGGCTCGACGCGCGCCTCACCGCTCTCACCGCGCCGCTGGCCAACGCCGCCGACCGCAACTTCCAGCGGTGGCCGAACCTGACCACCGAGAAGATCGGACCCATCGTCACCCCGACCGCCGACACGTGGCAGGGGCAGCTCGACTACCTGCGGGACTGGCTGGACCGGCGGATGGCGTGGCTGGACTCGGCGATCTAGGTGTGCCGACCCTAGGCCAGCCGGATGTCGTCGCCGTCGACGGTCACCGCCCGGGGCGGCAGCGGGCTACCGGCCGGGCCGCTGCGCACCGCGCCGTCGGCGATGCCGAAGACGCTGTTGTGGCAGCCGCAGACGATGGTGCCGTCCTTGACCGAGGTGACCGTGCAGCCCTGGTGGGTGCAGGTCGCCGAGAACGCCTTGATGGTGCCGGCCGCCGGCTGGGTCACCACCACCCCCTCGGCCTTGAAGATCTTGCCGCCGCCGACCGGGATGTCCGCCACCGCGGCCAGCGCCGCCGGGGCGGGCGGCTGTTCGCCGCCCCCGGCGGGGGAGCCGCTCGCCCCGGCGGACGGCCCGGCCGGTGCGCCGCTGCCGCCCGGCGAGGCGCCGCCCGGCGCGGCGGCCGACCCGCCGGTCTGCGGCGCCGCGGCCGGCGTGGTCGGCTCGCCGTACGTCTGACAGCCGGTGAGCAGGGCGGTCACGCCCACCCCGCCGGCACCGGCCAGCACCGCCCGTCGGGACGCACAACCGGTCCCCCGCTCGTCGCACATCTGCCCGTCGTTCCTCTCCCGTGTCACGAGCCCGTCACGTCCCCACCCCGAAGGTGGTGAAGTACCACAGCGACGAGGTCACCCAGATCCCCATCAGGACGGTGAACACCAACCCACCGACGACCGGCAGCACCCACCCGGCCAGCCCCCGCTTGGGCAGCGCCAGCATCTTCATGGTGAACACCCCGAAGAAGAGGCAGCCGAGCAGCGAGTGCAGCAGGGTCCGCAGGTCGTAGTCGGCGAAGCCCAGCGCGTAGAGGCAGTGCACCGCCACCGGAACGGTCAGCAGGAACGCCACCCGGCCGCTCCACCGGTGCAGCCCACCCGCCCAGGAGGGCGAGAAGCCACCGAGCCGGCCCCACATCGCCAACGCGCTGAGCAGCTGCACCACGGCGAAGAAGGCCGCCCCGGTGCCCAGCCAGACCTTGACCGCCTGAGGGCTGGAGAAGCCGGCCACGTTGACCGCGATCCCGGTGGGCTGGTGCATCCGGCCGTACGCCCCGAGGGCCACCGCGACCGCCGCCCCGACCAGCAGCGGTACGAGCACCGAGGCGGGCGGGGCGCCGGAGCCGGTGGACGGCGCGGCGACCGGGTCGGACGGCGTCAGGGCGGGTGGGGGGTCGGACAGGACCCGGACGGACGGCCCCTCGTCGAAGTCGCGTCCCACGTCGGTCTCGAACCTGCGGCGTGCCGTCGTCATCACGCACCGGACCCCGGGTCGGCCACGACCGGCGACGCGGTGACGGTCCGGCCGTCGAGGATGGTGGTGCCGAACGCGGGGTCCAGCGGCGGGGCCGGCACCGGCGCGCCGTCTCGGGTGACCACCCCGATCTGGCTGCCGTCGGGCAGCATGATCCAGCCGCCGTCGACGCCGGCGCGGCGCTGCTGCGCGGTGGCCCGGTAGAGCACCGGGTCGGGCTTGCCGGTCTGCTTGGCGGTGAACTTCCACCGGCGCTGACCCACCACCATCTCGCCGGAGGCGACCCCGTCGCCGAACGACCCGGTGAGCACCTCGCCCTTCTTGCCCGTCAGCTTCATCCGGCCGTCGGCGGCGGTGCCGTTGAGCCACACCTCCAGCTTCTTGCCGTCGCAGACGTACGCCACCGCCTTGCCGTCGGTGACGGTGATGGCGATGGTGGCGCCGCCGTCGAGCCGCCCGGTCCAGTTGGAGTCGGCCTGCTTCGCCGGTGGCGCCGTGGTCGGTGGCGTGGTCTGCGCCGGGCCGGGCTGGCCCGGCGCCGGTGCCGCCGGGGTGGCCTCCGGCTCGGCCGCCGGGTCGGCGTCCGGTTCGGCCGCGGGGGCGGCGGGCGACACCACGGCGGCGCCGGGCGGGCTCGTCGCGGGCGCGGCCGCACCGGCATCGGCCGTACGCGGCGCCGCCTGGGCGCTCATCGCGAACAGGACGGCGGCCATGCCCGTCCCGGTCAGCAGGGTGAGCAACGGGGTCGTGCGCTTCATGAGCAGCTCCCTTCACCGGGTGGTACGAAGCCGGGGCGCTGGTCGTTCAATGTCGGGACGAGAACCTGTGATCGCCGGTGGTCGGGTACCCGGTCCATCACCGACGGTGATCGTCCCGGGTGGCCGGTAGGGTGTCGGGATGGCCGCCGCGTTCCCGTACCGCCCCGGGACCGGGTGACCGGTGTCGTCCGTGCCTGTTCCCACCCGTCGGCGTGCCGCCGATCCCGGGCCCGTCCGCCCCGCCGGCCTCGCCCAGTGGTGCGCCCGGATCGCCCGGTCACGCCCCTTCGAGGCGGCGATCGTGGTGCTCATCATGGCCAACGCGGCGGTCCTCGGGGTGGAGACCTACCCGGATCTCGGTGCGGCCCGGCCGGCGTTGCACTGGCTGGAGCTGAGCTTCCGGGCCGCCTTCGTCGCCGAGATCGCCGTCCGGGTGCTGGCGTACGGGCGTCGGCCGCAGGACTTCCTGCGGCACGGCTGGAACGTGTTCGACCTGGTGGTGATCGCGGCGATCTTCCTGCCCGGGCTGCACGGCGACTCGGCGCTGTTGCGGGTCGTCCGGGTGGCCCGGGTGCTGCGCCTGGTGCGTTTCTCGCCCGGTCTGCGCACCATCGTGGCCGCGCTGTGGCGCAGCCTGCCCGGTGTCGGCGGGTTCCTCGCGCTGGCCATGGTGACCCTCTACGTCTACGGCATGGCCGGCTGGCTGATCTTCGGCCGGGCCTACCCGGAGCAGTACGGCGACATCGGCCGGTCGCTGCTGACCCTGTTCGTGCTGCTGTCCCTGGAGACCCTGCCGGATCTGGTGGAGCAGGGGATGGCGCTGTCCCCGTGGACCCTCGTCTACTACGTCAGCTACGTGCTCATCACGGTCAACCTGCTGCTGAACATCCTGATCGCGGTCATCGTGAACTCGATGGAGGAGGCCCGCCGGTTGGAGATGACCGAGCGGCTGGCGCCCGGCTACGACGCCGACGGCGACGGGGTGCCCGACGAGGTGGACCGGATCGCCCTGACCCAGCGCCTGGACGACCTGCGGGCGGTGATCGCCGAGCTGGAACGGGAGCTGCGCATCGACCGGGACGACCCGTCGGGCCGGCACCGGTCGGCCGAACGCACCGACGCCCGCTGACGACGGGGACGGCATCCGCCGCCGACGCGTCGCCCGGCCCGTCGGCCGCCGACCGGGTCGGTGCCGGCTCGGCGGACCCGTGACCGTCGCCCCGGGCGGCGTCGAGGGTCCGTCGACACCGCCTCCGACGTCCAGGTTTCCCGAATGATGGGACGGTGAGGGTGGGCGATCGCGCCCTGATCATGATAGGGATGAAGGGGCGCGCGGCCGTTACCGGCCGGACGCCCCTTCGATGTTGGGCGAAGGAGGTCGGTGTGCGGTTCGAACGTACGGTCATTCACGGGGTCGGACTCTGCCAGCGCTTCGCCACCGCGCACGGCCAGTGGGCCAGCGTCATCTCCCACCCCGGCGGGCGGCGCGACATCGTGATCTACCACCCCGACGACACCGACACCGCGGTCGGCACGCTGGTGCTCGACCAGTCCGAGGCGCAGGCCGTCGCCGGGGTGCTCAACCAGGCGATCACCGTCGACCACCTCGCCGAGCTGGAACGCCAGCTCCCCGGCGTCACCGTCGTGCGAATACCCGTCGCCGTGGGCGGCGACGGCGACGGAAAGCGTTGGCGGGACACCGCGTTGTCCGGCCTGCCGCTGTCGCTGCTGGCGGTGGTCCGCGCCGGCCGGGTCGTACCGACCCCCGGCGACGACTACGTCCTGCTCGCCGGCGACGAGGTCGTCGTCGCGGGTGCGGAGGCGGCCACCACGACCGCCGTGGACGTGTTCGCCGGTCACTGACCGGGCACCACCACCGACCAACCAACCACTGGTGACGCCACCGCCGCGGTGGCCGTGCGACCCGGGGACGCCCGTCCCCGCGCCGCCGGTTCCGCACCGCCCCGAACGGGCCGGTGGCCGCCGACACTGATCTTCGAGGAGGGTATGTGCTGGTCCTGGTGGCGGTCCACGCACTGGCAGCCGTGGTCGCCCCGGGGCTGGTACGTCGCTTCGGACGCCGTGCGCTCTACGCCGTCGCGCTCGCCCCGGCCGCCACGCTGGTCTGGGCGCTGACCCGTACCGGTGCGGTCCGGGCCGGCGAGCCGGTGGTGGAGACCTGGCCGTGGGTGCCCCGGATCGGTCTGGAACTGGCCCTGCGGATGGGCACCCTGTCCTGGCTGATGGTGGTGCTCGTCGGCGGGGTCGGCGCGCTGGTGCTGGCGTACAGCGCCAGGTACTTCCGCTCCGACGACCCGGGGCTGGGGCGCTTCGCCGCGGTCTTCGTCGCCTTCGCCGGCTCCATGCTCGGCCTGGTCGTCTCCGACGACCTGCTGCTGCTCTACGTGTTCTGGGAACTCACCACCGTCTTCTCGTACCTGCTGATCGGCTACGACCCGACCAAGCGGGCCAGCCGGCGGGCCGCCATGCAGGCGCTGCTGGTCACCACCCTGGGTGGGCTCGCCATGCTGGCCGGGTTCGTGATGCTCGGCCAGCACGCCGGCAGCTACCGCTGGTCGGTCGTCGCCACCGACCTGCCCGGCGGCGGCTACCTGGTCACCGCGCTGATGCTGATCCTGCTCGGCGCGCTCAGCAAGTCGGCCATCGTGCCGTTCAGCTTCTGGCTGCCCGGGGCGATGGCCGCGCCCACCCCGGTCAGCGCCTACCTGCACGCCGCCGCCATGGTCAAGGCCGGGGTGTTCCTGGTCGCCCTGCTCGGCCCGGCCGTCGCCGACGTCACCGCCTGGCGGGTGGTGCTGCTCGGCACCGGCCTGGCCACCCTCTTCCTCGGCGCCTGGGTGGCGCTGCGCCAGACCGACCTGAAACTGCTCCTCGCCTACGGCACGGTCAGCCAGCTCGGGCTGCTGATGGTGGTCCTCGGTGCCGGCAGCCGGGACGCCGCGCTGGCCGGCGCGGCGATGGTGCTGGCGCACGCCCTGTTCAAGGCCACCCTGTTCCTCGTCGTCGGCATCGTCGACCACACCACCGGCACCCGGGACCTGCGCGAACTCAGCGGCCTCGGCCGCCGCGCGCCGGTACTGGCCGGAGTCGCCGTGCTGGCCGCCGCGTCGATGGCCGGGCTGCCGCCGATGGCCGGCTTCGTCGCCAAGGAGGCCGCCTTCGAGGCGTTCCAACACGGCGGCACGACGGACCTGCTGGTGCTGGCCGGGGTGGTGGCCGGGTCGGCGCTGACCGTGGCGTACACGCTGCGGTTCCTGTGGGGCGCGTTCGCCGGCAAGCCCGGTGTCGCGCCGACCGACCCGCACCCGGCGGGCCGGTCGTTCCTCGCCGCCCCGGCGCTGCTCGCCGTGGCCGGGCTGGCCGTCGGCGTCGCCGCCCCGGCCCTCGACGGGCTGCTCGCCCCGTACGCCGACGGGTTCTCCACCGCCGAGCCGGGTTATCACCTGGCGCTGTGGCACGGCCTGACCCCGGCGCTCGGGTTGTCCGCCCTGGCGGTGGCGGTCGGCGTCGGGCTGTTTTTGCTGCTGCACCGGGGACGGCTGCGGGTGACCCGGTGGACCCCGGTCGACGGCGCGGCCGGCTACGAGCGGCTGGTCGCCGGGGTGGACCGGCTCGCGGTGGAGCTGACCGGCGCGACCCAGCGCGGCTCGCTGCCGTTCTACCTCGGGATCATCCTGGTGGTGCTGGTCGTCCTGCCCGGCGGCGCGCTGCTCACCGGTGGGCCCTGGCCCCGGGAGTTCCGCGCCTGGGACACCCCGTTGCAGGCGGTCGTCGCCGCCCTGGTGATCGTCGCCGCCGTGATGGCCGCCCGCGCGCTACGCCGGCTCACCGCGATGATCCTGGTCGGTGTCGCCGGCTACGGCACCGCGCTGATGTTCGTCCTGCACGGCGCGCCGGACCTGGCGCTGACCCAGTTCCTGGTGGAGACCGTCACCATCGTCATGTTCGTGCTGGTGCTGCGCCGGCTGCCGGTGAAGTTCTCGGCCCGGCCGATCCGCCGCAGCCGGCGCGGCCGGATCGCCCTCGGGGTCGCCGTCGGCGCGGTCGTGTCCGGGATGGCCTGGGTCGCGTCGAGCGGCCGGCTGGCCACCCCGGTCTCCGAGCGGTTCCCCGACGAGGCGGTCTCCTACGGCGGCGGCAAGAACGTGGTCAACGTGACCCTGGTCGACATCCGCGCCTGGGACACCATGGGCGAGATCGCGGTGCTGGTGGTGGCCGCCACCGGGGTGGCCAGCCTGATCTTCCGCCGCTCCCGGGACCTGGACCGGCGCAGCGCCGTCCCCGGCCCCCGACCGGCGACCACCGGCGGGCCGCGCTGGCTGACCGCCGGCTTCGAGGCGCACCGGCACTCGGTGATCCTCCAGGTGGTCACCCGGCTGCTGTTCCACGCCATCGTGCTGTTCTCGGTCTACCTGCTCTTCTCCGGTCACAACGCCCCCGGTGGCGGGTTCGCCGCCGGGCTGGTCGCCGGCCTGGCCCTGGCCGTGCGCTACCTGGCCGGCGGCCGGCGGGAACTCAACGCCGCCGCGCCGGTCGACGCCGGGGCGGTGCTCGGCGCGGGGCTCTTCCTCGCCGTCGGCACCGGGGTGGTGGCGATGCCGCTGGGCGGGGAGTTCCTGCAGAGCGCGGTGCTCGACCTGCACCTGCCCCTGCTCGGCAAGGTCCATTTCGTCTCGTCGGTCTTCTTCGACGTCGGCGTCTACCTGATCGTGGTCGGCCTGGTGCTGGACATCCTGCGCAGCCTCGGCGCCGAGATGGACCGCCAGCAGGAGGACGCCCACGACGACGTACGGGACAAGGAGCTGGTGTGACCCCCAATCTCACCTACATCGTCGTGGTCGGCGTGCTCTTCGCCGCCGGGGTGACCCTGCTGCTGGAACGCAGCCTCACCCGGGTGCTGATGGGCGTCATCCTGCTCGGCAACGGTGCCAACCTGTTGCTGCTCACCGGGGGTCGGGCCGGTGGCCCGCCGATCGTCGGCACCAGCGACGCCGACGAAATGAGCGATCCGCTGCCCCAGGCGATGGTGCTCACCGCCATCGTCATCACCCTCGGCATGACCGCGTTCCTGCTGGCGCTGTCGTACCGCAGCTGGCACCTCAACGGCCACGACGAGGTGCAGGACGACGTGGAGGACCGCCGGATCATGGACCTGGCCGACCGGGACGAGGGGCCGGGCACCGACGACGCCGACCAGTCCGACTCCGACGACCAGCTCGACGGCGACGGCCGGCCCGACCCGGACAGCCAGCGGCCCTCGGCGGCCTCGGTGGCGGCGACGGCCGGCGGGCGGGGGAGGGACGCGTGAACTACCTCGTCCCGCTGCCGGTGGTGATGCCGCTGCTCGGCGCGGCCCTGACCCTGCTGTTGGCCAGCCGGCCCCGCGCACAGCGGTGGGTCAGCCTCACCGTGCTCACCGCGACCGTCGCCGTGGCCGCCACCCTGCTCGTCCGCTCCTCGATCGACGGGCCGCTCGTCGTCGAGGTCGGCGGCTGGGTCGCGCCGCTGGGCATCGTGCTCGTCGCCGACCAGCTCGCCGCGTTGATGCTGGTGGTCTCCGCTTCCGTCACCCTCTGCGTGCTGGTGTACTCCATCGGGCAGGGCATGGCCGACGGGCACGAGGAGACCCCGCTGTCGGTCTACCACCCCACCTATCTGGTGCTGACCGCCGGGGTGTGCAACGCGTTCCTCTCCGGCGACCTGTTCAACCTCTACGTCGGCTTCGAGATCCTGCTGGTCGCCAGCTACGTGCTGCTCACCCTGGGCAGCACCGAGACCCGCATCCGGGCCGGCACCACGTACGTCGTGGTCAGCCTGCTCTCGTCGTTGATCTTCCTGGTGGCGATCGGGCTGGTCTACTCGGCCACCGGCACCCTCAACCTGGCCCAGCTCGTCGACCGGCTCGACGCGCTCCCCGACGACCTGCGGCTGGTGCTGCAGGGCATGCTGCTGCTCGCCTTCGGCATCAAGGCGGCGGTCTTCCCGCTGTCGGCGTGGCTGCCCGACAGCTATCCCACCGCGCCCGCGCCGGTCACCGCCGTCTTCGCCGGCCTGCTCACCAAGGTCGGCGTGTACGCCATCATCCGCACCGAGACGCTGCTGTTCCCCGGCGGCCGGACCGCCGACCTGCTGCTGGTGGTCGCGGCGTTGACCATGCTGGTCGGCATCCTGGGCGCGGTCGCTCAGTCCGACATCAAACGACTGTTGTCGTTCACCCTGATCAGCCACATCGGGTACATGCTGTTCGGGGTGGGGCTCAGCTCGTCGCTCGGGTTGGCCGCCGCGATCTTCTACGTGGTGCACCACATCACCATCCAGACCACCCTGTTCCTCGCCGCCGGGCTGGTCGAACGCCGGGGCGGCAGCACCGCGCTGGACCGCCTCGGCGGGCTGGCCCGGTTGTCGCCGCTGCTCGCCGTGCTGTTCTTCGTGCCCGCGCTGAACCTGGCCGGCATCCCCCCGTTCTCCGGCTTCCTGGGCAAGCTCGGCCTGGTCCAGGCCGGGGTGGACGACGGCGGTGTGCTGGCCTGGGTGCTGGTCGCCGGTGGGCTGCTGACCAGCCTGCTCACCCTCTACGCCATCGCCCGGGTGTGGAACCTGGCGTTCTGGCGTCGCCCGCACCCGGAGATGCCCGAGCCGCAGGACAGCGTGCACACCGTCCGGACCGACGGGGTGGAGCAGCCCTACCAGGGGCCGGACCGTGACGCCCACCCGGGCGCGATGCTGCCCCGCCTGATGATCGCGCCGACGGTCGCCCTGGTGGTGCTGGGGCTGGGGCTGACCGTGGTGGCCGGGCCGCTGTTCGACCTCAGCTCCGACGCCGCCGACGACCTGCTGCGGCGTACCCCGTACGTCGAGGCCGTCTACCCCGGGGGGACCCCGTGAGCCACGATCCGCCGCCGCAGCGCTCCCCGGACCGGTCGCCGCCGCCCGGGGAGCCGTCGCCGCAGCTTCCCGGCGGTGGGCCGGCCCCGGAGCATCCGGAGGACCGGCCGCTGACCCGGGCGGCCCGCCGCCGCAACCAGGCCGTCGCGATGATCGTCCTCGTCACCGTCTGGGTGCTGCTCTGGGGGACGCTGAGCTGGGCCAACGTGCTCGGTGGGCTGGTCGTGGGGCTGGTGGTGCTGACCGTCTTCCCGCTGCCCCCGGTGACCTTCGCCGGGCGGGTGCACCCGGTGCCGCTGCTGCGGTTCGCCCTGCGCTTCCTGCGGGACCTGGTGGTGGCCAGCGTCCAGATCGCGGCCCTGGCGCTGCGGTTCGGGCACCCCCCGCTGGGCGCGATCATCGCGGTGCGGCTGCGGGTCCGCTCCGACCTCAACCTCACGCTGACCGCCGAGGCGCTGTCCCTGGTGCCCGGCAGCCTCATCGTCGAGGTGGACCGGGACGCCGGCATCCTCTACGTCCACGTGCTCGGGGTGCGCGACCGTGCCGAGGTCGAACGCTTCCGCGACGGCGTGCTGGAGTTGGAGGCCCGGTTGATCGCGGCGATCGGCTCGGCTGAGGAACAGCGGCTGATCCGGGAGCACACACCGTCCACCCTGGAAGGAAGTTCGAGATGACCGCTGTCGCCGTGATCGTCACCGTGCTGCTGGCGGTGGCCGGTGCGCTCACCCTCACCCGGATCGTCCGGGGGCCGTCGGTGCTCGACCGGGCGGTCGCCACCGACGTGTTGCTGGCGATCGTGGTGGCCGCCGTGGCGACCGAGGCCGCCTACAGCCGGGACGCGACCGCGCTGCCGATCCTGGTGGTGCTGGCCATCCTCGGCTTCGTCGGCTCGGTCAGCGTCGCCCGCTTCGCCACCCGCCGGGACGACAGGTGAGCGTCGACGCGGTGCTGGACGTGGTGGCCGCGGCCTGCCTGCTGGGCGGCGCGCTGCTCAGTCTCGCCGCCGGGGTCGCCCTGGTCCGCTTCCCCGACCTGCTGTCGCGGATGCACGCCGCCGCCAAGCCACAGGTGCTCGGCCTGCTGCTGGTGCTGCTCGGCTGCGCGCTGCGGCTGCGGACCGGGGTGGACGTCACCACGCTGGTGCTGGTCGGCGCGTTCCAGTTGGCCACCGCGCCGGTCGCCGCGCACATGATCGGCCGGGCCGGCTACCCGCACGACCGGATCCGCACCGACCTGCTGGTCACCGACGAACTCGCCGCCCACCTCGACCGGCTGCACGCCGACCGGCGGCCCTGACCCCGGCGGCCCCGTGGCCCGGCCGCCGCGGGTCCGGCCGCCGCGGGTCCGCTTATGGGCTGATCGAGCGGTATCGACACCCTGTCGACACCGGCGGATCGCCACAGATGCGCCGCAGGTCGCCTCGGGGTGAGGTCAGGGCGCCTCGACGACCTCCCGGCCGAGCGGCCAGAACGCCGCCGGGACGAGCTTGAAGTTGGCGATGCCGAACGGGATGCCGATGATCGTGACGCAGAGCGCGATCCCGGCGAGCAGGTGCGACAGTGCCAGCCACCAGCCGGCGAGCAGCACCCACAGCACGTTCGCCAGCCCGGACGGGACGCCGGCCCCCGGCTTGGTGACCAGGGTTCGGCCGAACGGCCACAGCGAGTACGAGGCGAGCCGCAGCGACGCCACCCCGAACGGGATCGTGATGATGAGCACGAAGCAGACCACCGCCGCGACGAAGTAGCCGAGGGCCAGCACGATTCCGCCACCGAGGATGAGCCACAACAGGTTCAGGATGAAGCGAATCATTACTCCATAGTGACGGGTGCGTGCCACCGCGTCACCGCTCCATGATCTTATGTTCCCATGATCACTCCCACTCCTCTCATGCACCTCGTCGCCGGCGTCTGGGGTTTCAAGACCCTCGCCGTCGGGGTCGAGTTCGGCCTGTTCACCAGGCTGGCCGGCGGGCGGACCGTCACCGTTGCCGAGGCCGCCGCCGAGTTCGGGCTCGACGAACGCCCCGCCGACCTGCTGCTGTCGGCCAGCGCGTCGCTGGGGCTGCTGGACAAGGCCGGTGACGGCTACCGCAACTCCGCGCTGGCCGAGCAGTTCCTGGTCGAGGGGCGGCCCTACTACTTCGGTGCCCAGGTGCGCTACTCCGACCTGCGCACCTACCTGCCCTGGCACCGGGTGGGCGAGGCACTGCGCGGCAACCGGCCACTCACCTGGGATCCGCAGCAGCAGGACTCCCTGTTCGACACCACCGACCCGGAGCTGGTGGCCCAGTTCTGGGACGCCATGTTCGCCACCTCCCGGTTCACCGCCCGCGCGCTGGCCGACGCGTACGACTTCGGCGCGCACCGCCGACTGCTCGACGTCGGCGGCGGCGCGGGGGCGTTCCCGATCGAGTTCTGCCTGCGTCTGCCGCACCTGCGGGCGACGATCCTGGACCTGCCGCACGTGTGCGTGCGGGCCGGGGAGCGGATCGCGGAGGCGGGCCTGAGCGACCGGATCGGCACGGTCGCCGGTGACTTCCTCGCCGACCCGGCCCTGCCCGACGGGCACGATGTGATCCTGCTCAGCATGATCCTGCACGACTGGGACGAGCCGACCAACCGGGCGCTGCTGGCCCGCTGCCACGCTGCGCTGCCCCCCGGCGGGGTGGTCGTCGTCAGTGAGCTGCTGCTCAACGACGAGCGCACCGGCCCGCCGGAGGCCGCCCTGATGGGCATGAACATGCTCGTCGAGACCGAGGGCGGCAAGAACTACTCCGGCGCGGAGTACCGGCGGTGGCTGACCGACGCCGGCTTCGTCGACGTGCGCACGGTGCCGTTCGAGGCTCCCGGCGCGAACGGCGCGGTGCTGGCCCGCCGCCCCTGACCGGCCCGGCCGGGGCCGGCGGACCTCAGGCGTCCGCCGGCCCCGGCGTCGACCGGTGGATCACCCCGGCTTGTACGCGGTGACCAGTTCCCACCCGCCGGGCAGCACCGCCACCCGGGTGAACCCGACCTCGGTGAGCAGCCCGGTGTAGAACTCGACCTCCCGCAGCCGGCTGACGCAGCTGTCCACACCGATCAGGAAGTAGCTCCAGAAGAACTGCACGGCCAGCCGGTCCGGGGTGCGGAACTCCTCGGCGATCAGCAGCAGCCCGCCCGGTTCCAGCGCGGCGTACGCCTGCTCGACCAGGCGGCGGGCGACGTCGTTGGGCCAGTCGTGCAGCACCCGGACGAACGCCATGGCGTCGTAGCCCGTCGGCAGCGGCCCGGCCAGGAAGTCGCCGCCGACGAAGCCCAGCCGGTCGGGGTGCCCCCGGTCGGCCCGGGTGGCCTCGACCAGGGGTGCCACCGGCGGCAGGTTGAACACGTCGGCCCGCAGGGCGGGGGCGGTGTCGAGGACGTGCGCGGCGAGGGTGCCGTCACCACCGCCGACGTCCAGCAGGCGTCGCCGGTCCGCCCAGAGCCGGTCGGCGTGCCGGCGCACCGTCTCGATCACCGGGCCGAGCCCGGCGGCCATGCTGCGTTCGAAGTCGGCGGTCTGCGCGTCGGTCTTCGGCGGCCAGGCGAAGTCGTCGTCGCTCATGCCGACCTCACCGCGCAGGCTCTCGGCGAGCCGGCCGTGCAGCAGCCGCCACGGGTAGCGGTCCCGGTCCCGTTCGATCGCGTCCGGGCCGACCACCGCCAGCACGGCGTCGCGCAGCCCCGGCACCGCCCGGTAGCTGGCCCCGGCGATGTCGTCGCCGGATTCGTGCCGGGTGACGCAGCCGAGGCTCTCCAGGCAGTCGAGGAACTTGTAGAGCCGCAGCGGGCGCACCCCGAACCGGTCGGCCAGCGCGTCCAGGCGTACCGGGCCGGGTTCCAGCGCGTCGAGCAGGCCGAGGGCCAGCGCGGTCTCCAGCACGTCGACGGCCTTGGGACCGTTGACGAGCAGGCTCATCAGCGCCCGGGGGGACAGGGTGACGCTCACCGGTCCAGCTCCTCGCTCAGCGCGTCCATGAACGCGTCGACCTCGTCGAGGGTGTTGTAGACGTGCGGTCCGACCCGCAGCCAGCCCCGCCAGGTGCAGATCATGTTCCGCGCGGCGAGCCGCCGCTTGACCTCCTCCCCGTCGGGGACGTCCAGGCAGACCACCCCGCCCCGGCGGTCCGGGTCGGTGGGGCTGACCACGGTGAGGCCGGCCGCCGCCGCCCGGTCCAGGACCCGCTGGGTCAGCGCCAGCGAGTGCGCCCGGATCGCTCCGATCCCGACGCCCGCGAGCAGGTCCAGGCCGACCTGGGAGATCAGCGAGGTCAACGGGTACGGCGTGCCGCCGGCGAAGCGTTGCGCCCCCGCCGCCCACCCGGTCGACACCCGGAAGGTCAAGGCCCGGTCGCCGGCCTGCCAGCCGGTCGCCGCCGGTTCCAGCCGCTCGGCCAGGTCGGGGCGGACGTAGAGGAAGGCGGTGCCGGCCCCGCACAGCCACTTGTGCGCGCCGCCGAGGACGATGTCGACGCCGAGCGCCGTCACGTCCAGCGGGACCGCCCCGACGGTCTGGAAGGCGTCCACCACCACCAGGGCGCCGACGGCGTGGGCGCGGGCGACCAGCCGGGCCAGGTCGATGGTGGCCCCGGAGGAGAAACTCGCATGGGGTACGCAGACCAGCAGCGTCCGCTCGTCGATGCGGGCTTCGAGGGCGTCCTCGTCGAACCGGGGGCCGCCGGTGCCGACCACGTCGAGCCGCGCGCCGTAGCGGCGGAACGCGGTGCCGATGAACGGCACCGTCGGGTACTCCAGGTCGGTGGTGACGATCCGGTCGCGCGGCGGGCGGTAGTCGAAGCAGGACAGCACCCGGGCCAGCAGGGTGCTCAGGTTGGCGTCGGTGACCACGCTGCCCGGTGGTGCGCCGAGCAGCGCGGCGACCGAGTCGGCGTACCGGTCGAGGCCGACGTGCCAGCCCTGCCACACCTCGTCGCGCCAGTCGCGCAGGGTCGCCCAGTGGTCGGCGAGCACCCGTTCGACGGCCCGGGGTGCCGCGCCGGTGGAGTTGTTGCCCAGGTAGACGCAGGTCTCCAGCAGCGGGAACTCGGCGCGCAGGGTGGCGTGTGCGGCGGCGTCCAGGCAACGCGCCGGGTGGATCGCGGGTGCGCTCACTCGCAGCCTCCGATCGGATCGGTCCGGGGTGGACGGTTGTCGGTGGACACGGTGGTGAAGACCGGGACGGCGCGGACGGCCGCCAGGTAGGGGGTGCCCTCGGTGTAGCCGGTGCCGGAGCGCGCACCGAGCATCCGGACCGCCAGCCGGTGGTGGGTGCGTCGCCAGGTCAGTACCGCCTCGGCGAAGGCCGCCATCTGCTGCCGTACCAGGTCGAGGTCGGGCCCCCGCAGCGAGCCGGCCCGGACCGCGGCGCGGTAGGCCCGGTCGATCGACGGCTGGCCGGCCCGCACCACCTCGCGTACCTCCGGCACCGACCGGTACGCGGTGGAGTCCAACCGCTCCGGCTCCGGCGTACGGCACAGCGACTCCATGAGCTTGTAGGAGCGGGACTGGATGGCGCTGGCCCCCTCGGTGTACTCGCGGAACGTCCGGAACGCCGCCGGTTGCATGGTGGCCAGCAGGGAGAACAGCGTCCCGGCACCGCTGATCAGCTCCCGGGCGTACGCCAGCCGGCCGGCGGCCGGGCGGGGCCGGCCCGTGTCCAACGCGGCGATGGTGCCCCGCAGCTCCTCGGCGACCCCGGCGAAGACGCACTCGTAGGCCTGGAGGACCCGGATGAACAGGTACTCGTCGTGGGAGACGTAGACCGGCAGCATGCTCAACGCCAGGGCGCGTTCCCGGGCGGGGGCGCGGCCGGTGACGGCGAGCCGGTGCAGCGTCACCGCCGCCGCGACCGGGTCCCGCTCGGTGACCGCCCCGGCCAGGCCGAGCCGGGTGAGGGCCGACGCGACGGCGCGGACCCCGAGCCGGCACCGCTTGGCCGCCATCGCCGGTCCGGGCCGCTGTTCGGGGAGCAGGTCGATGGCGTCGGTCGAGGCGGCCAGCTCGAAGGCCAGGGCGTCGGCGACGAGGTCGACCAGGAGCCGGTCACGTTCCCAGCGCCCACCGCCGGGCCCCGGTCGGTCGACCTCGTCGGCCACCCGCCCGCCCGGTCCGGTCTCCGGGGCGACGGTGGACAGGGGGAGCAGGGGCAGGGCCAGGTAGCTGCGGTAGTCGTACCGGCCGTCCCACTTGTCGAGCGCCACGTCGAGGAAGGCGGACAACTCGCGGGCGGGGGTGGTCCGCGCGTTCACCCGGGCGCGCGCGGCGTCCAGCTGGACGAGGAGCTCCTTTTTGACGAAGTGTTTACCGACACGATGAAATTCGGTGACCACTGCCTGGTAGGGAAATTGCTCGGGATCGGCCGTACCGGACGACCAGCTCGTCAGCTCACGCACGAACCGCACCTCGTGGGGGTATCTGTCACAGGGAGCGCCGACGATTTTTCGAGTGGCGCGGCTCGTCATGCCTCTGCGGTGCCCGAATGCGCCGCCACCGGGACGTCGGCGCCCGGCCGGGACGGGCGCAGCTCGGGAAAGAACCGGTGTTCGAGGAGCTTGGCGAGCACGTTCGCCGCGCTGCCCGGGGTGCCGCCGGGGGCGTGCCCGCCGACCCGCAGGGCGACCTCGTAGTGGCGTACCCGCCACTGGTGGACCTGCTCGTCCCAGGCGATCATCGCCTCGGCGAGCCGCCGGGTCGGGTCGGTCGGTGCCAGCGCGTCGAGCCTGCCGCCCCGGGTGGCGAGGTGCTCGGCGAAGACCCGGCCGAGCCGCCTGCTGACCGTCGCGGCCCGCCGCCAGCCGGGCGACTCGGCACCGGAACCGTTGCCCAGCGCGGGTTGCATCGTCTGGAAGTCGACAGGCGACAGGTGCCGGAACATCTCCAGCTGGTCGGTGACCAGTCGTACCGCGAGCGTCGCGCGGGCCAGCAGCGCCGCCGCGGCGGTCGGGTCGGCGGCCCCGGTCCGCCCGACGGCGGCGCTCAGCTCGGCCTCGGCCAGCTTCAGCCACAGCTCGGCGGACTGGTGCACCACCTGGAAGAGCAGCTCGTCACGGTGGAGCATCTCCGCCGGGCGGCGTTGCAGGGCGAGCAGCTCGTCGGTGCGCATGTAACGGGCGTAGTCCGTGGAGCCGTCGCCCGGCAGCACCGGTGACTGGTCACGTTTCACGACTGTCCCTTCTCCTAAACGCCGGCGCGCACGGGACCGGCACTCGACAGCGGCAATTATTCAACGACGAACGGCAATGTGTCACCCCCTGTTCCACGATTAGTGATCCTCGGCGCTCCGAGCGAATCGCCGCCTTTGCGCTCCGGCCCGGGTCGGCTATCAGAACGAAATACGCGAGTCAATACCAGGGGGTGCCTGACGTGTCACAGGCCGGCGGCCCGGGATGCGGTCGCCGATCGCCGGTGGCCGGGTGCGGTTTTCCGGTGTCGCCGTTCCGGTGTCGCCGCCGTCGCGGGGCGTCGCCGGCGGAACATTGCCCCGGGTGGTCGTTTGCATACTTTCCGAAGTTGTGATGGGGTCTGACGGAATCGTCGCCGAGGGTGTCGTTCCGACAGCGAAAAGTGACGGGCCCGTCGGGCCGGTCGCCCGGAAGGAGTGCCATGACCACTGCGCCGACCTCCACCTCGTGCCGCGTCGACGGATTCGGGGAGGTGTCCCTCCGGCCGGTGGATCCCGACCGGGACGTCGCGGTGATCCACGACTGGGTGACCCGGGAGCGGTCCCGGTTCTGGGGCATGCGCGGGGCCAGCCGGGAGCGGGTCCGCGAGATCTACGCGTACCTCGACTCGCTGACCACCCACCACGCCTACCTGGCCCACCGGAACGGCCGGCCGGTGGCGCTCTTCCAGACCTACGAGCCGGCGGCCGACCCGGTCGGGCGGTGCTACGACGTACGCCCCGGCGACTTCGGCATCCACCTGCTGATCGGCCCGCCGGACGACGGCCCGCAGCCCGGCTTCACCGGCGTGCTCCTCGACGTGTTCCTCGCGTTCGTGCTGGCCGACCCGACCCGGCTGCGGATCGTCGCCGAACCGGACGCCCGCAACGCCCGCGCCATCGACCGGCTGGTCCGGGCCGGCTTCGTGCCCGGTCCGGAGATCGACCTGCCGGAGAAGCGGGCCCGGCTGCTCTTCCTCGACCGCGCCGCCCGGGAGCGTTGACCAGGCTCGGGGCTGCGCGGGCAGGGGGCGACGCGCCCCGAACGGGGGAGGGGTGACCCACGTCGCCATTCACGTTGTTGGTTAGGTTAGCCTCACCTACGTGCTTAGTGATCGAGTTCGCCCGGCGGGGGAGCGGCACCACCTGACCGGCACCGGGACCCTGCCCGTCGCGCCCTGGCGGCTGTTCGACGTCCAGGTACGCACCGCGCGTCGGCTCAGCCCGTCGTTCCTGCGGGTCACCTTCACCGGCCCGGACCTCGACCGGTTCGCCGACAACGGGTACGACCAGCGGATCAAGCTGGTGCTGCCGGTGCCCGGCCGACCCGGCGTCCACCTGCCCGGCGGCGACGACTGGTACACCCACTGGCGCGCCCTGCCCGAACAGGAGCGCTGCCCGATCCGCACGTACACCGTCCGGGCGGTCCGGCAGCACCTGTCCGAGGTGGACGTGGACCTGGTGCTGCACGGCGACCACGGCCCGGCGGGCCGGTGGGCACTGCGGGTCCGCCCCGGCGACGAGGCCGGGCTGCTCGGACCCGACGCCGGCTACGACGGCGAGCACGGCGGCATCGAGTTCCGCCCGCCGCCCGCCGGCCGGCTGCTGCTGGCCGGTGACGAGACCGCCGTGCCCGCGATCAGCGCCATCCTGGAACGCCTGCCCCTCGACGCCCGGGGCAAGGTGCTGCTCGAGGTGCCGGACCCGGCCGACGTCCTGCCGGTGTCCGCCCCACCCGGCGTCACCGTGAGCTGGCTGGCCCGCGCCGGCGGCGGCCACGGCAGCAGGCTGCTCCCCGCCGTGGCAGCGGCGGCGCAACGGCTGCTGTCGGGCACCGGGACGACGCCCGCCGGGGCGGTCGTCGACGTCGACGTCGACGTGGCCCCGCTGTGGGAGGTGCCGACCCCGACCGCGCCCGTGCCCGTCTACGCCTGGCTCGCCGGCGAGGCCGGTGTCATCCGCGCGCTGCGCCGGCACCTCGTCGCCGAGCGGGGCGTGGACCGCCGCGCCGTCGCCTTCATGGGGTACTGGCGGCTGGGGCGCGTGGACCCGGCCTGATCCGTGACCAGCGGCTGTGACCCGCGTTACCTCTCGGTGGAGCGGGAATCAGAACAGCAGGTCCGGATTTGAAGCCAGGTGTGACTGTCGTACCGCCTCGCGCCCGGCCGCACCACGACCGGGCGGAGCTTCCCCGATGACCGATCTCGCCCCCGACCGGCTGACGAAGGTCGCACCGACGCCCGGAGAACTGATGACCCGCCGGCAGCGGGTCCGGCTCGTCCTCGTCCTCGGCTCGCTGATCGCCATCGGCCCGCTGACCATCGACATGTACCTGCCGGCGCTGCCCGCCATCGCCGCCGACCTCATGACCACCTCGGCGGCGGTCCAGTTGACCCTCACCGGCACGCTCGCCGGGCTGGCCCTCGGCCAACTGCTGATCGGGCCGCTCTCCGACGCCGTCGGCCGCCGTGGCCCACTCATCGCCGGCCTCGCCCTGCACGTCGTGGCGTCGGCACTCTGCGTCGTCGCCCAGCACATCGCCGTCCTCGGCGCGCTGCGGGTGGTGCAGGGCCTCGGCGTCGCCGCCGCCACGGTGGTCGCGATGGCGGTGCTGCGGGACCTGTTCAACGGCACCGCCTTCGCCACCCTGCTGTCCCGGCTGCTGCTGGTGATGGGTGCCGCCCCCGTCCTCGCCCCGACCCTCGGCGGCGGGGTGCTGCGCTGGACGGACTGGCGGGGGGTCTTCGTGACCCTGGCCGTCTTCGGGGTGCTGCTCGTCGTGGTCGCCGTGATCGGCCTGCCCGAGACCCTGCCCGCCGAGCGTCGCCAGCCCGGCGGTGTGTGGTCGACCGCGCGCCTGTACGGCGCGCTGCTGCGCGACCGGACCTTCGTGGGGCTCGTCGTGGTCGCCGGGCTGGCCATGGCGGCACTGTTCGCGTACGTCGCCGGCTCGTCGTTCGTCCTGCAGGAACGGTACGGGCTCGACGAGCAGCAGTTCGGGCTGGCGTTCGGGGCGGGCGCGGTGGGCCTGATCGGGGCGGCCCAGTACAACGTCCGGTTGCTGCGCCGCCACTCCCCGCAGCGCATCCTGGTCACCTCGTTGAGCGTCGGCACCCTGGCCGGGCTGGCCCTGCTGGCCTTCGCCGTGACCGGGTTCGGTGGGCTACCCGCCCTGCTGGTGGCGCTGTGGGTGGTGCTGGCGGCGGCCGGCCTGGCGATGCCGAACGCCCCGGCGCTGGCGCTGTCCCGCCACGGTGAGGCCGCCGGCACCGCCTCGGCCCTGCTCGGCGCGGTGCAGTTCGGCGTCGGCGCGGTGGCCGCGCCGATGGTGGGGGTGCTGGGCAACGGCGCGGTGGCGATGGCGCTGGTGGTCGCCGGGGGCATGGTGGCCGCGCTGGCGGTGCTGTTCCTCGTGGTCCGCCCGTCCCGGCTCGCCGACCTGGAACCGCCCTCGGCGGTCGTCGTCGTGCACTGACCCGACCGTGACCGGGCACCTACCGCCCGGTCACGGGGTGTCCGCGTTTCCGGGGACCGCACAGAGCCGGTGACCCTCGAAGATCTCCGTCACCCGGCGCAGGCTGACGTCGTCCCGGGCCAGCTCCATGGCGACCTGCTCCACGGCGTACAGGAAGCCCCGGATGTCGGCGGGGGCGAGCAGCGCGGTGTCGGCCATCAGCGACAGGTGGATCCGCTCGGCGGTGCCGCCCGCGTCGGCGTACAACGGCATCGCCTCGGCGGCGGCCCGCTGCGGCCACTCGAAGGTGGTCGTCGCGGCCAGCCCGGCCAACGCCTGCGGGTCCGGCGCCGGGCCGGCGGGTCGCGGTTGCAGCGACCACCGGTCGTTGAACTGGCCGCCGACCGGGAGGGGCCGTCCGGCGGCGTCGGCGGCGGCGCGGGCCACCTGGGCGGCGGCGCGGCCGTCGTGGCGGGCGTGCCGCATCGCCGCCCCCATCGCGGCACGGGCGTGCCCGACCAGGTCACCGACGGTGTCGCCGGACACCTCCATGGCGGTACGGACGGCCTGGTTGAGGCTGGTCACGGTGTACCGCAGCTCCGGTTCCACCCGGTTGCTCTGCATGATGTCCAGCGGGTAGACCGGCGTGGCACAGACCGTGCGCACCAGCGCGTTGACGACGGCCAGCAGGGTGACCGACGTGGTGGTGCGCAGTCGTCGGGCGGCCAGCCGCAGGGCCACGGCGGCGGCGTCCGAGGCGAGTTCCCCGCGCCAATACCGGGGGGTGACCGGGGTGACCCGCTCGGGCAGCGGGTCGGCCGGGAGCCGGCGGAGCTGCTGACGCAGGTGTGCCAGCGCGTCGACGTTGAGGCGTTGCCCGTCCGGGGAGCGTTCGAAGACGGCCAGGTCGACCGGCTGCACCGCCGGTCGGGCCGGCGGTGGGGCGTCGCCGTCGGTCCTGGCCCGCAGCAACGCGGCCAGCTCGGCGGCCAGGAGGTCCGCGCCGAGGTGGTCCGCCGCCAGGTGGGACACGGCGAACATCAGCAGCACGGGGATGCCCTCGTGGGTGGCGACGGCGAACCGGATCGGCAGCTCGGTGTCGTGGGCGAACGGACGGCCACCGGCCCGGCCCAGACAGTCGGTGACGATGTCGGCGAAGCTGACCGGGTCACCGTCGGGCCGGTCGACGACCTCGACGGTGACGACGCCCTCGCCGAGGACGTGCTGGCTGCCCTGGCCGTCGACCCCCGCCGGGAAGAGCGTGCGCAGCGACTCGTGCCGCTGCAGCAGGTGGGACAGCTGCGCCAGCACGTCGTCGACCTCGAGCAGCAGGGGTACGTCCAGCCACCGGGTCAGCACGAAGAACGGCTTCATCTCCGGCAGCCACCGGCGCAGGACGTCCCAGGTGCCCTGCTGGCCCCAGGTCAGGTGGGCGGTCCGGCTGCGGCCCGCGTGGAACGTCACCTCGACGGTGCGGTGGTTGATCACTGGTGGTCCTCACGGGGCGGGGATGGACGGGGCATCAGGTCGCGGCGGGCACCGCCGCCGGCGCGGGCCGGACGAACAGCACCCGCCGCAGGCAGAACACGCTGTAGGTCAGCCCGGCGGTCCAGCTGGCCACCACCGCCCACATCACGGCGTCGATGCCGAACGGCCCGTTCAGCAGCCAGGCGAAGGGGATCTGCACGGCGACGAAGGCGATGAGCGTGCAGATCAGCGGCGCGGTCGTCCGGCCGGCACCGTTGAGGTACCCGTGGATGACCACCATGGCGGTGTAGAGGAGCAGGAAGGGATAGATGATCGTCAGGTAGCGTCCGGTCAGCTCCCGGGTGGCCGGATCGTCGGTGAACAGCGCGGCCAACGGAGCGCGGGCGACCAGCACCACCCCGGCGACCAGCACCGACAGCACGGCCGTCAACCGCAGCGTGCGCAGCAGCCCCGCGCGGGCCCGGGCCAGGTCGCCCGCGCCGAGGTTCTGGGCGGCGAAGGCGGTCACCGCCCCGGAGAAGTCGAGGAACAGGATGCCGGTGAACAACTCGATCCGGGAGACGATCGTGAACGCGGCGAGGACCACCTCCCCGTAGGACTGGATGATCCCGACCAGCACCATGATCCCGAGGGCGAGCACGATGTGCTGGCTGGCCAGGGGCAGACCCAGCCGGGCGGCGTCGACGAGTTCCCGGCGGATCGCCGGCCGCGGCCCGCCGCGCCGCACCGGGTGGGTGCGCGCCGCCCAGACCAGCCCGACCACCAGGGCCACCGTGCTGGCCACCGCGGTGGCCAACGCCGCGCCGACCACACCCCCGTCCAGGACGGCGACGAAGAGCAGCACCAGGACGACGTTGGCGATGCTGCCGACGCCCTGCACCCACATCGCCGAGCGGGAGTCACCCAGCCCACGGAAGTAGGCGCTGACCGCGGCGCTGCCGAAGATCCCGGGAAAGCCGAGCGCCAGGGTGCCGAAGAACCGGGCCGAGTCGGCGGCGAGCCGCCCGTCGATGCCCATCACCGCCAGCGCCGGCTCGACCAGCAGCGTCGCCAGGACGACACAGCCGGCGGCCCAGACGACCGTGAGGAGGGTGAGGGCGGCGACCACGTCGCGGCGACGGTCGACCTGCTGGCCGCCGGTCAGGTGGGCCAACCGGATGGTGAACGCCGTGCCCAGCCCGATGAACATGGCGTTGAGCAGATAGAACAGGGGCCCGCAGGCACCCACCACGGCCAGCCCCTCGACCCCGACGTAACGGCCGACGACGACGCTGTCGACCAGCAGGTAACCCTGTTGCAGCAGGTTCGCCGCGGTCAGCGGCAGGGCGAAGCCGACGATGCGCCGCAGCGCCGGCCCCGTAGTCATGTCCGACATGCCACCCTCCGATCGGTGTCGTCAGGCGGCGGCGTCGGCGAACGCGACCAGGTCCTCGACGTGGTAGGCGATCTCGGCGACGGTCCGGTCGGCGAGCAGGTCCGCGACGTCGTACTGCACGCCGTGCCGCACGGCGATGGAGTTGGCCACCGAGGCGGCCATGATGGAGTCGCCGCCCAGGTCGAAGAAGTCCGCCTCCACGTCGAGCGTCGGATAGCCGAAGGCGAGGGCGAGGCACTGCGCCACGGACCGTTCGACGTCGGTGTACCCGCCCTCCGGCCGGCCCTCCAGCTCGACGTCGACCGCGTCGACGGTGGCCCGGATCCTGTCGGCGGCCTGCCGCAGCCGCTGCTCCAACGCCTGCATCTCCTTGTCGACCTTCGCGTCGATCTCGGCGGAGAGCCGCACGTCGTAGGAGCGCAGCAGGTGGATCAGCTCCCCCCGGTAGTGCAGCTCCCCGGCGAACAGCCGGGACCGGCCGGAGCGCAGGCCCGCGTCGAGGACGTCCAGCGCGACCCGGGTGGGCAGGGCCCGGAACATGGTGTCTCCGCTGGTGCCGTGGTCGACGGCCATGCCGATCTCCTTCCACGCGACCCAGTCCAGCGCGATCACGTGGGTCGACCCGCCGGCCCGGCTGCGGGCCACGTTGTCCAGGTAGTAGTTGGCCGCCGCGTAGTCGGCCTGGCCGGGGGCGGGGAACACCGACGCCACCGACGAGAAGTGCACGACGAAGTCTGGCCGGTCGGCCCGGGTGAGCTGGTCGAGCAGGAACGCGGCGTGCAGCTTCGCCCGGACCACCGCGTCGAAGTCGGCCAGTTCCCGGAACATCACGGTGCTGCCACCGGGCAGGCCGGCGGCGTGCACGATGCCGTCGATGCGGCCGTACTCGCCCCGGACGTCGGCCACCGCGGCGGCCAGCGCCTCCGGGTCACCGGCGTCGGCGGCCACCACCCGCACCCGCGCGCCGAGTTCCTCCAACTCCCGCACCGCGCGTACCCGCCCGGCGCGGGCGTCGCCGGCCGGCGCGGCCAGCAGGTCCGGCCACTGCGCGCGCGGCGGCAGGCCGGACCGGCTGAGCAGCACCAGGGTCAGGTCGGGCTGCCGGGTGGCGAACGCGTGGGCGACGGCCAGGCCGAGCGCTCCGGTGCCGCCCGTGACCAGATAGGTGCCGCCCGGCCGCAGGTAGCTCTGCGGGCCGTCGGTGTCGACCTGCGGCACCTCGACGAAGACCTCGTGCAGGCGTCGGCCGTCGCGCCACAGGAACACCCCGCGTTCGGGGGAGAGGATCTCCGCCCGGACCGCGTCGGGCGACACGTCCGGGTCGACGTCGAGGTGGGTGACCCCGAGGTACGGGTACTCCCGGCCGATGACCTTGCCGAAGCCGACCAGCGCGCCGTTCTCGACCACCACGTCGGGTTCCGCGTCGTGGGCGCAGACCGCGCGTCGGGTGAGCACCGTCAGTTCCAGCTTGACGCCGGCCGCCATCAACGCCTTGGTCAGGTGGAACAGGCTGTGCAGGTTCTTGCCGGTCCGCAGGTCGAGCCCGGCGAGGTCGGCGGCGGGGACGGCGTCGAAGCCGAGCGCGTGCACCAGGTGGGTGATGCCGTCGTCCTCGACCAGCTGGGCGATCTCGGCGAAGGAGTCCGCCGACCGGGCGTCGAAGGGCGCGCCGCCGGGGCGTACCGGCTCGCCGAGCCGCAGCACCCGCAGGTCGTCCAGGTCGGTGGCGGCGAGCAGCCGTCCGGCGTCGGTGTCCGGGTCGACCAGGGCCAGCACCCGCGCCCCGGGTGCGGCCGGCGTCGGGTCGGCGGCAGGGGCGAACACCACGTCGTGGGTGACCGGGTGGTCCTCGTCGACGGTGCCCAGCGACAGCTGCGCCCGCCAGGTGTCGGGGAACTGCACCCACGCGGGGGTGGTGTCGAAGGCGTACCCGGGAAGGCGGACGATCCGGCGGCGGCCGTCGGAGAGCCGCCGCCAGTCCACCGGCGCGCCGGCCAGGTAGCGGCGGGCCTCGTCGCCCAACGGGCCGTCCGGCGGCGGCGACGCCCCGTCGGCCAGTGAGGCGACCAGTTGCCGGCGCAGGTCGGCCACGTCGTGGACGACGAAGGCCGCCCGGTGCCGGTGCCCGCTGCGGGAGACCTGGCTGGTGTGGCAGACGTCGGCGATGTCGACCCCGTCGAGGCCGGCGGCGTCGATGAACCGCACGTACCGCTCACCGAGGCGGACCAGGGACTTCAGGGTGGCCGCGCTGAGGGTGAACAGGAACGGCCCCGGGCCGGCGGGGGTCGCCGGTGCCGCCGCGACGTGCTCCTCCAGCACCACGTGGGCGTTGGTGCCGCCGAGGCCGAAGGCGCTGACCCCGCAGCGCCGTGGGCCGTCGTCGGGGGACTCCCACGGTCGCAGGCTGGTGGAGACGTACAGCGGCCCGGCGGCGAAGTCGAGCTTCGGGTTGGGGTTCTTGAAGTTGGCCTGCGGTGGGATCATCCGGTTGCGCAGCACCGCGATGGCCTTGATCAGGCCGATCACGCCGGAGCCCTCGAACAGGTGCCCCACGTTGGCCTTGACGGTGCCGACCGCGCAGAACCCCCGGTCGGTGGTGTACCGGGCGAAGGCGCGTTTCATCCCCTCGTGCTCGATCGGGTCACCGACCCGGGTGGCGGTGCCGTGGGCCTCCAGGTAGCCGAGGGTCCGGGGGTGCACGCCCGCGTTGCGCCAGGCGGCGTCCAGCAGGTCGGCCTGCGAGTCGGAGTCGGGATTGGTGATGCCCTCGGTGTTGCCGTCGTGGTTGACCGCGCTGCCCTTGATCACGGCGTAGATCCGGTCGCCGTCCGCGACCGCCTGCGACATCCGCTTGAGCACGACCGCACCCGACCCCTCACCGAAGCCGGTGCCGTCGGCGGCCTCGTCGAAGGTGCGGGTGACCCCGTCGGAGGACTCGATACCGATGTTGGAGTGCGGGTGCTTGACGGGGGAGAAGACGATCCGGGCGCCGCCGACCACCGCCATCTCGCAGTCCCCGGCGAGCAGCGCGTTCTTGGCCTGGTGCACCGCGACCAGGGTGGCCGAGCAGGCGGTGTCCACCACCAGGCTCGGGCCGCGCAGGTCCAGCAGGTGCGACAGCCGGTTGGCCAGCATCGCCGGGATGTTGCCGGTGATGGCCTGCTGGCCGTTGTTCGGGTCGACGCGGCAGATGTAGTCCAGATAGGTCGAGCCGGGGTTGACCGCGAAACCGACGAACACCCCCGTACGGCTGCCCCGGAGCCGGTCGAAACCGTAACCGGCGTCCTCGAAGGCGAGGAACATGGCGCGCATGACCATCCGGTGGTGCGGGTCGGTCAGCGTGGCCTGCCGGGGATTCATTCCGAAAACGGTGTGGTCGAAGGTGTCGACCTCGTCGAGGAAACAGCCGTTGTGGTATTCGACGTCGGGCTCGTTCACCGGTTCGATGCTCGTCGCCCGGAGATACCTGATGTATTCGGCGAGCTTTTCCTGACGGTTCGTGGGAAATGGTCGGGTGAGGCTCGCCCCGGAACTGATGATCTGCCAGAAGGTGTCGAGGTCGTCGGCCCCGGGAACCTCGACCGACAGGCCGACGACCGCGATATCCGTGTCCATACGGTGAATCACCTCTCCGCGATGCGGGTGAGAAATGCGCTGAGGGTCTTGCCGTTGACCTCGTCGAACCCGGTGACCCCGGCCGCGCGCAGGGTGGTGACCGCCCGGACCCACTCCACCGGGGTGGACAGTTGCCGGGCGAGCAGTTCGGCGGCGCGGTCGGTGTCGAAGACGTCCCCGGTCACGCCGGAGACCACGGGGGTGTGCCCGGGGGCGAAGTCGCAGCCGTCCAGGACGGCCCGGAACCGCTGCTCCGCCGCCGCCATCAGCGGGGTGTGGAAGGGGCCGCTGACGTTGAGCGGGACGACCCGGGCCCCGGGCAGCGCGCCGATCGCCTTGGCCGCGACGGCCAGTTCGGCGCGGTCCCCGGCGATCGTGCTCTGGGTGTCGGCGTTGAGGTTCGCCACGAACACCCGGGGCAGGCCGGTCTCGGTCAACGCCCGCCTGACGAACGACACCGGCAGGCCCTGCACCGCCGACATGCCCCCGCCGGTGACCTGGGACATCAGCTCGGCCCGCCGGTCGACCAGCCGCAGGGCGACGTCGAGGTCGAGCACCCCGGCGGCGACCAGCGCGTTGTACTCACCGAGGCTGTGGCCGGCGAAGTACCGGTAGTGCCCGGGGCGTTCGGCGATCACCTGCTGTGCCAGCAGGGCGTTGACGAAGAACACCGCGGGCTGGGCGTAGCGGGTGTCGCGCAGGCGTCGGTGCGGGTCCCGGGTGCACAGCTCCTCGATGGACCAGCCGAGGATCTCGTCGGCCCTGGCGGTGGCCTCGGGGAACAGGCCGAACAGGTCGGCGCCCATGCCGCGGCGCTGCACCCCCTGGCCCGGGAAGAGTAGACAGTGCACGTGGTGTCCTTTCACGGTCGCCGGGAGGCTCGTCGGATCGACTCGAAGCGCAGCGTCCGGCCGCCGAGGCACTCCCGGGTGAACCGGCGGGCGGCGGGGCCGGGGCCGCAGTCCAGCACGGTGGTGATGCCGGCGTCGGTGACGGCGTGGACGCTGGCGGTCGCCCAGTCGACCGGGCGGACCAGCACCTGCTCGACGAACTCGTCGAGCAGGTCGGCGTCGGGCGGCAGGGTCCGGGGGGCGTCCGCCGCGTAGACCGGTATCCGCAGCTCACCGGCGGCGGGCAGGGGGCCGACGAAGGTCCGGTCCCGGCGTACCTCGTCGGCGGCGGCGGCCAGGTGCGGGCTGTGGAACGGCAGGGTGTTGGTGAGGAACGTCCAGGTCGTCGCGCCGCCGCGGAACATCGCCTCGTGGTGGGCGTAGAAGTGCAGCAGGTCCTCGGTGTGCCCGCTGAGCACGCCGGTGGTGGGGGTGTTGACCAGGCCGACCGTGACCGACCGTCGGGTGTCCCGCCGGTAGCAGTCGACCAGGGCGGCGAGATCCGCCCGGGAGGGGCCGTCGACCAGCGCCATCGGGCCGGGGCGCTGGCGCTGGCCGCCGCCGGTGGCGTACCGCCCGGTCAGCTCGATGGGGACGGGACGGTCGGCGGTGGCCTGGTGCCCGCGGACGAGGCTCAGCGCGACCAGCCTGATTGAGGTCTCGGCCAGGGCGAGGAAGGCGTCCGTGCGCTTCGGCCGCAGGCCGGCGACGATGGCCGCCTGGAGCCCGATGCTGTGCCCGATGGCGGCGGTGACGGTGTCCGGGACGGCCCGCCGGGGTTGCAGGTCGCACAGCTGGATCAGGTGGACGCAGATGCCGGCGACGACCGAGTCGTCGGTGCCGGTCGGCGGCGCGGTGGCGGGGTCGGTCAACCACCGGCGCAGTCGGCTCCCGGTGGGGACGACCGGCTCGGGTACGGGGCCGAGATGCTCCCGCAGGTCGTCGAGGGTCCGGAACATGCGGTCGAAGAAGAGCGCGTTCTCCGGCTGCGCGTGCAACGCCCCGAGGGTGGGGAGCAGATTTCCCTGGTGACCACCTATTCCGTCGAAAAGGGCCAGGGTGCGCCCGGAAGGGGTGAGCATTTCCACGGGGATTCCTTGCTGGTCGGGTGGAATGCGTGCGCGGTTGACCCGACACGGCGGGCAGCGGAAAGGCTGCGTCGATTGCCGACGGCTGCTTCTGATTGTGGCGGTGTTTATCGCGTCCGGTGGAACTTGCACCGCGAACAATATGCGACCCATCGCGCATGGTCAATAGCCTGGTCGCGCTGCGCGATCTGACGGCCGGTGAACGGCCGTTTTGGCAGCTCAGTCGGCTATGCGTGGTAGGTGACCCGGCGTGACGAAACAATTGTCAGGCAGGCGTGGTTTGTCCCGCCGATTCTCGTATGTGCGGCGAACCCCGTACGAATTTAACTGTCGCGTCACCGTTCATAAACGTGGCTGTGCTCACGGCGACCGGGTCCCGGGGTGCGCGACAGCCGACCCGGCCCGCCGGTGGTGCGGGCCCGGGACACAGGTGACGAACGGGGCGGGCCCGAAGGCCCGCCCCGCCGCTTTGTTGGCGACTACCAGAGGATTTGAACCCCTAGACCACATCTGCAATCCGCAACCGTGCTAAGTGGCAGTCACCGAAAGCGTAGTCCCGACCGCCGGGCCGACGCAGTCGTGCTTGCGACAGCTCAACTGACGTTGCCGGAGCTGCGTGCACCCCCGGCCACCTGGATGGAGCCGTTCGACGAGACGTTGTCGGTGACCGACCACAGCCGCTTCGCCGGCGCCCCCGACCAGGACGGGTTGCACAGGATCGCCGGCTCGCAGTTCTGCACCAGGTTGTCGCGGATCGCCATGATCGGCCCGCCGGCCGCGAAGGCCCAGATGCCGACGCCCGCCCCGGCGGTCACCGAGATCCGGTTGTCCGAGACGAACACGTGCCGGATGCTGCCGATCTTGATACCCCGGATGGTGCCCGAACCACGCCACCACGCCTGGTAGAGGTGGATGTCGTTGCCGGTCACCCGGATGGTGCGGCCCTGGATCGGCGGTCCCTTGTGGTAGGACACCCCGATGTGGACCCCCTCGGCGACCTGGTCGATGCGGCAGTCGGAGACCTCGACGTCACCGACCGCCGTGCCGCCGCCGATCACCACCGCGCAGGCCCCCACCGACACCTCCGCCGCGGCGGTCAGGTCCCGCCGGTACCCGCCGGCGTACTTCTCGCCGAAGGCCGGCTCCAGCAGGATCCGGTCGGCGACGCTGCGCAGGTGCCTGGCCGCCGCCGACGGGGTCTGCACCGGACGCGACGGCGGCGACGCCGCCACCGCCGCCTCCCAGGCGCCCTGGCTCAACGCCGAGTCGAAGCGCAGGCTCGCCCCCGGCACCGGCAACGCCACCTCCCGCCGGTCGCGGGCGATGTCGTCGGCCTCCCGCACCTCGATCCCCTCACCGACCAGGTAGTCCCGCAGCGTCTTGCGACCCTCGTCGGTGTCGAAGATCCGCCCGGCGTTCTGCCCGAGCCGCCCCTTGAGCGAGGTGAGCTGCCGCCGGTACGAGGGCAGCTGGGCCGGGTCCTCGGTGGCCACGTCCGCCAGCCGCAGCACGTACGCCTCGGCGGCCTCGGCGGTGCGCTGATCCTCGGCGTTCGGCGGACGCAGGGTGGACAGGGTCTTCCACTCGCTCTGCGGAACCATCGAGTTCATCCGCACGCCCCACCGGCCGACCCGGATCACGGTGTTCCACTCACCCGCCTCCAACCGGTCGTCGCGGTCCAGGGCGAGCCGGCCCACCAGCTGGGTGGCGAGCTGGCTGCGGAACTTCTCGTCCTTGACCAGTTCGGCCAGGGTCAACGAGGCCGGCCGGGGCGGGCAGGAGAACCGACACCGGGTGACCACCGCGTGGTCCGGGTTCACCAGCAGCACCCCCTGCTGGCCGTGGCCGATGAGGAAATCCGAGTCGAGCACCCGGACCTTCCCCGGTGGGGTGCCCTGGTCGTTGCGGACGGTCAGGCAGGTGCTCTGCGGCGACGCGCCGGCCACCCCGGTGAGCTGGCAGTGCTCGATCGTCACCTCGGCGCAGTTGACGGCCGACACCGGGCCGAGCCGCCCCTCGGCGGCAGCCGGGCCGGGGGTCTCCACCGCCAGGTGCGACACCGACACGGTGCCGCAGTTGACGAACATCAGCGCGTACTCCTGCCCCTGCACCCGGATGCGGCTGGCCGGCCCGCTGCCCAGCACCCGGATGTTGGCCCGGCCGGTGAAGGTGACCGGCACGGTGCTGGTGTAGAGGCCGGGGGCGAAGCAGATCAGCACGTCCCCGGCGGGCAGCGTGGTGAGCGCCTGCACCCAGTCGATGCCGGGCCGGATGGTGATCGTCGCCCAGCCGCTGGTGGCGGACGCGGCGAGCTGGTTGATGGCGGCCTGCACGGTGGTCGCCCCGGCCAGCGACGGCCGCCCGGTCGGGTCGTACGACACCCGGTCGGCGCGGGACAACGCGCCGGTGAACGTCACCGGCAGGTGGACCGGCTGGCCGGCCTCGTCGAGGAGCTGGGCGGTGACCTCCTGGGTGGCGGCGGCGGAGTCGAGCTGCCAGGCGCAGCGGGCCCGCCCGTCGGTGCCGGTCTCCACGGTGACGGTGCTGGCGGTGACCGCCCCGGCGGTGAGCCGGCCCGCCCCACCGGTGACGGTGAACCGGACCCGGGCCTTCGCGACCGGCTGGCCACCCATGGCCACCCCGGTGACCAGGTCGTGCCCCAACGGCACCAGGGTCGCCGGGTTGCCCGGCACCGGCACCGCCTCCTGGCCGTCCCCGCCGAGCAGGCTCAGCGTGGCCTGCCCGGTCAACGGGGCGAACACCGGCCGGCAGTCGCGCAGCACGCTCCACTGGCTGCCGTCCCAGCTCACGACGCCGATCCGGCCGTGCGCCCGGCGCGGCCCGTGCGGGGTCTGCGCGACGGGGGTGGTGCCGACCCGGGGCCACTGCACGTCGTGCACCGCCGAGCGGGCGGGGAACGACCACCAGTCGCCGGTGCGGAAGGTGCCCGCCGCCGAGAACCGGATCTTGATACCGAGTTCCAGGTCCACCTCGACGCCCCCGGCCGGCACGGTGCCCCGGCCGTCCCAGCGGCGCACCCGGGGCCGGGACGGGAAGTCGGCCCGGTCGAGGCTGCCGGTGGCGGTGCCCGGCCGGATCACGATCCGGTCCCCCTCCACCCGGTCGACCTGGACGAGCGTGCCCGGCAGGGCGTTCTGCTCCCGGCCGTCGTCGGTCAGCTCCACCCAGGAGCCGTTGGTGAAGCCGGCGCTGCCGTCGCGGCCCGGGACCTTCACGGTCAGCACGTCGACGTCGATGCTCTCCCACGTCGCCACCGTGGCGGCGTTGTCCCGCGACCAGACGTAACCGGCCGTGCCGGGCGTCCCGCCGGTGAGGATCTCCACCCGGTAGAACTGGTTGTCCAACCCGGTGTACGGCGACCCGGTCGGGATCACGCAGTCACCGCCGGAGCTGCCCGTCGGGTCGGCGCGGACGGCGAGGGTGCCGGTCGAGGCGGCGGTCAGCTCCGCCCAACCGGGTGGGGTGTCCGCGCAGCCGACCGGGGTGTTCGGCGGCCCGGCCTGCAACAGCCGCACCTGCCACACGGTCCGCAGCCGGGTGGTGGTGTCCGGCCCGCCGAGGGCGACCTCCCGCAGCGCCGGGTCCTCGATCGCCGTCACGTGCTGCGACCACACCTGCAGCCACGCCGCGTAGACCCCCGGCGGCACCGGGGCGCCGCCGGCCAGCCAGGTGCCGTCGAGCCTACGGACGAACGGCCCGCCCGCCGGCAGGTCCGGCTGGGCGAACACGGACAGCGGGGTGTCGTTCTCGCAGAGCACCCCGTCGAGGTAGTAGCGGCCGGCCGACAGCTTCAGGTCGGCCCCGCCGGTCAACCCGAACGCCCCGCCGACCACCGGCGCGCCCGCCGCGCCGACCACGTCGGTCAGCGCGGTGGCCCGCAGGTGCGCCTGGATGTCCTGCTGTTCGTTCCAGTCCGCGTCCAGGTCGACCCGGCCCTGCTGCTTGCGGACGCTCGTCGCGTGCCGCCGCTGGTCGAACGTGACGCGGCTGATGTCGCCCTTCATGGTGTGGTTCCTCCGGTCGGCAGGACGGGCAGGGCAGCGGCCACCCGCCCCAGCGGCAGGTACTCCGCCAGCGCGAGGGTGAGGTTGTGCAGACGTTGCGGGGTCAGGGCACGCCGGAACGCCCCCAGCTCGGCCCCGGACTCCGCACCGGTACGCAGCTCCACGGCGGCGGTGGCGGCCAGCCGGCCGTAGGTGGCGTCGCCGTAGCGGGTGCTCGCCCACGCCGGACCGACCCGGGTGGCCACGTCCGGGTCGTCGGGGCGGGACTGCTGGGCGAGGTCCGGCTGGCAGCGGTAGCGGCGCGGGGTGACCGAGCCGGGCCGCAGATAGCTGAACCGGACGTACCCCTGCTGCCGGCGGGCCACCGTCACCGGCTGGTCGAACAGGCAGTCCGTGGCGGTCAGCACCCGCGCCGTGGTGGTACCCAACACCGTCACCCCGGTCAGCTCCGCCGCCGCGTCGCCGGCGGCCACCGTGCCGTGCACCAGCGAGTCGGTGACGGTCAGCGGTCCGTCGGTGGTGGCCAGCGCCCCCGTCACGCAGCGGTGCACCACCACCCGGGTCCGGTCGTTGCCGGCGGTGACCGTCAACCCGGTCGCCGTCGGCCCGAGGGTGCAGTGCCGCAGCTCGACCAGGCCCAGGCCCGGCCCACCCCCGTCGGGCGCGGTGACGGTCACCGTCCCGGCGACCAGCAGCCCGTCGACGACCAGCTCACCCGGGCGGTCCCCGACGCCGACCCCGGTGGCCGCCAGCGTGCCCAGCAGGCAGGGCCGCACCCCGACCGGGTCGAGGTCGGTCTGCCGGCGGGGCCGGTGCGGCGGCCGGGGCCACTGCGCGGCCAGCACGCTCAACCGGCTGCCCTGCCCCACCCGCACCGACAGGTTCTCCCGGTAGCGGTGGCTGTCCAGCACCACGATCCGGCCGGTGCCGCCCGGGTGTGCGGCCTGGAAGTCGTGCCAGGCGGTCACCGCCTCGCCCAGCGAGGCGACGACCTCCCCGGCCCGCGGCGGCTCCGTCACGCTCACCGCGAGCTGCCAGTCCACCGGCCCGTCCGCCGCCCCCAGGTCACCCCGGCGCGGGTACGGGCCGGCGCCGACGTCGGCGCTGAACGCGTACCACCAGGAGACCGCGAGACGGTGCACCGGCCGGCCGGCGGCGACGGTGATCCGGCCGCGCACCGGGTCGACCCGCACCCCGCTGCCGGTCGGCAGCTCCCAGCCGGCCAGGTCGCAGATCCGCAGCAGGTCCAGCGGCACCGGGCGCAGCTCGTCGGCCGGGGTGGGCTGGATCCACACCACGAACGACGGGTCGTCGTCGCGGAACCAGCGCCGCTGCTCCGCCGACGGCGGGCTGTCCGACGCCAGCGCCGCCAACTCGTCGCGCAACGGCCGGCGGCGCAGCGGACCGGGCACGTTCGCCTCGTCGGCCCGGTGGTCGATGTCCGGCTCGGTCACCGTCGGCCCGGTCAACTGCCGGCCCACCCCCACCGGGTCGATCCACCACCGGCCGTCAGGCGGCGTCACGACCGGCGCGGCCGTCGCCCGGTCCAGCCGGTACGACGGCAACGGCCACACGTACAGGCCGATGTGCCCGATGTTGGGGCGGCCGGTCCCGGTGTCCATCGCCCGCACGTCCACCGTCCGGCAGACCGTCTCGAACGGCCCGCCGACCAGCTCCAACGGCGCGGCGGCCCGGATCGACGCGGTGGCCGGCGCGTCGCGGACGTGGTTGACGTGCTGGGTGGCGACCAACCGTTCGAAGAACTCGACGACGGCGGCGCTCCAACCGGTGTTGGCCCGGGTCAGCTCCTCCAGGGCGGCGGCGGTGCCCTTGCGCCGGCGGAACCGGATCGTGTCGGCCACCCGGGCCCGGTCGGACAACCCGCCGCCGTCGGCCAGCGGATGCAGCTGACCCGCCCCCACCAGCTCACCGAGATAGGGCACCACCCACTCGGCGCAGGTCTCCACGAACCAGTCGTCGGTGAGCTGGTCGATGTCGGTGTCGAGCGCGGCGGCCTGGGTGGCCAGCACCTCCACCAGGGCGCGCAGCATCCCGCCGGCCGCCTCGTCCCGGCTGCGCAGGGCGGCCGGCAGCAGGTCCCAGATCTCCTCGACCCTCACGATGCCTCCAGCAGGGTGACGTCACCGGCGTCCACGGTGAGCAGATCGGCGGGCAGCAGCACGTCACCGACCCGGCGGGCCGGCGCTGCGGTGATCACGTCGAGGCGGGCCGGCGACTGCCCGGCGTCGTACAGCAGCTCCAGCACGACCGCCGCGACGCCCGGCACCCGGTGCAGCAGCGCCTGCACCTCGCTGGCGCGCACCGGCTGGGCGTAGTCGCGGGCGTCGAAGCTCAACCCGGCGACCAGCGCCGCGCGGGCGGCGGCCGAGACCGCCGCGAACCGGTACCCGGGGGTCAGCAGCAGCCGGGCGGTCACCGCCACCCGGCGGCGGTGGTGGCCGAGGATGCGTACCGGCACCGCCGCCTGGCGGGCGGCGTCCAGCGCCCGCAGCAGGTCGGCGCGGACCGCCGCGTCCGGTGGGATCTCCGCCCCGTCCGGGCCGGCGACGGTGAGCAGGACGAGTTGCCGGGCGTCGTCCCAGACCAGGTCCGCGCGGGCCTTGCCGATCCCGGCGAAGGCGCGGGCGAAGTCGGCGTGGTCGGCCAGTGAGACGACCCGCCCCAGGGTGCGGACCGCCAGCGGCGCGTTGCGGCGGGCCCGGTCCACCCCTTCCGGGTCGTCGGCCCCGGCGGCCGGCACAGGGTTGCCCACCTCCATAAGACCCAGCGGGCGGGACAGCGGGATCGTCAACCGGCCCGGCGCGAGGTCGGCCGACCGCCCGACGCCGCTGCGGTAGGTGGCCACCACGTTGTCCCGCCCGGTGGGCAGCCGCGCCCCGGTCAGGCCGTCGCCGAAGGTGACCGTGACGGTGCCGTCGTCGGCCCGCCGCACGGTGTAGACCCGGGCGGTGGGGGCCTGCCCGAGCAGCGCCGGCACCTCCTGCCAGCGCACCCCGTCGACCCAGACCGCGAGGGTGGTGCGGGAGCCGCTCGCGGTCGCCGCCGGCACGTGGGTCAGCGGCGCGTGCCGCAGCGTGAACCGGGGGAACGCCTGCCGCGCGTCGCCACTACCCAGCACCTCGGCCCGGCTCTCACCGTGGGTCGCCGGTGTCACGTTGCCCAGCACCCGGACGCTGTCGCGCCGGTAGCGGCGGGTCACGTTCGCGGTCAGGTCCACCGTGGTCGCGTCCCGCACCCGCAGCACCGTCACCACCTCGCCGACCGGCCCGCCGTCCGGGTCGACGCCGGTGAGCACCAGCGGCCGGCCCGGCTCCAGTCCGGGCGTCGGCCGGGCCAGCTCCAGGGTCGCGGTCGCGGCCAGCGGGGCGGTCAGCGGCGGAGCGGCCGTCGGGAGCAGCCGGCTGCCGCCGAGCACGGTGGTGCTACGCCGGGTGAACGTGTTCGAGTCGCCGCCGGCCACGGTGACCCGGGTGGTGCGGGCGGCGATGCCGAAGTCGGCGACCGGCAGCTCCGCCACCGCGTCGACCCGACGCACCTGCGCCACCCCGGCGGTCTCCAGCACCAGCCACGACCCGGCCACGACCGACGGGTACGACTGGTCCAGGTGCAGCGTCCGCTCGTCCTTGCCCAGCGCGGCGTCGACCCAGCTGTCCTTGCGGGTCGCGTACGCGCCCGGCAGCACCTGGTTGGTGCCCGGGTTCAGCTCGCCGACCCGTAGCGCCACCGGCAGCGCCGACCACGGCTGCGCCTGGTAGCCGAAGAGCGCCGCCCGCTGAGTCAGCAGGTGCACCTGCACCTCCCGGCCCGACTGGCGCAGCTCCGTGCCGAGCGGCTGGGCGGCCACCGTCGCGTCCAACCCGACCACCGTGTACGCCGGCACCACCGCGCCGCCGTCGGACGCGGCCACCACCGCCGGCAGCACCGGGGTGGCCGAGCGCACCCGGCGCACGTCGTACCAGTCGGGGCCGAGCACCAGCAGCGCGGTGCCCGGGGTGAGCACCGTGTCGACGCCGGCCAGGTGCAGGGTGTCGTCACCGGGGCGCGGTGCGCGGGGCGCGGTGACCCGCAGCCCCACCGCGTTCAGCTCCGGGCGGGCCAGCAGCGGGGCCACCGTCTCGAAGACCTGCGGCAGCTCGCCGGGGCCGGGCACGCTCTGTGCCTGGCTGCCCACCGGGATCGGCACCCCCTGCGGGGCGCCGGGGGTGGCGGTGACGGTGAACGACAGCCACGTCGTCGCGGCCACCCCGGGGCGCAGCTCGTAGCCGATCGCGCGGGCCAGCATCAGCACCGAACCGCGTTCGGTGGCGGTGCCGAGGAAACCCTCGTTGGCGATCCGCTCCTGGTAGAAGGCGAGCACGTCCAGGGTGGTCGCCCAGGCGTGCAGCAGCGCCACCGCCGGGTCGTCGACCTCCCGGGTGGTCAGCCCGGCCAGCTCCGGCCGGCCGGAGAGCCGGTCGACCAGTTCGGCGGCGAAGTCCGCCTGCCGGCCCAGCCGGTACCCGATGGCGGCCCGGCCGGGCGGATTGGGTTCCCGGCCCACTCGTGACGTCACAGTCCACCCACCAGGTCGAGGTGCAGGATGCCGTGCTCCGGCACGCTGGGATCGTTGTCGAGGCGGATCACCTCGGTGTCGCCGGCCCGCAGCACCCGGGCGTCCAGTTCCCCGCCGGCGGCCACCCCCACCGGGTGCAGCTCGGTCACCCGCACGTCGGTGACCCCGGGGACACCGACCGCGGCGGCCAGCAGCTGGCTGACGTAGAGCGGGGTACCGAAGCTGAACCGGTCGGGGTGGAAGAAGCCGCGCCCCCCACCCGGCAGGTCGCGGGCCGAGAAGAGGTCCAGCAGGGCCCGGCGCACGTCCGAGCGGAACGCGCCGCCGGTGACGCACACCCACAGCCGCAGCTCCACCGGCAGGTCCACCGGGTCTCGTAGTTGCAGGTCGTACCCGGCGACCCGGAACCGGTCGAGCCGCCCGGCCAGCCGGCGGGCCAGTTCCGGCTCGTCGGCCAGCCGCTGCCCGCCGGTCAGGTCGAGGGTGAGAAAGACCGTCCACCAGGAGCCGGTCCAGCGGACCCGGGCGGTGGCGTTGGCCACCTCGGGCAGCCGTCGCGCCGCCGCCACCCAGTCGGCGGTGGTGACCGCCCGTTCCTGGGTGGCGAAGGCGACCGGGGCGTGCTGCCGGGCGTGTTCGACGTCCTCCGGGTCGGTGCCGCCGACGGCGGGCAGCGGGTTGGTCGCGGCGAGCAGCCCGACCCGGTCGGTGACCAGGGTGGTCAGCGCGTCGTGGCCGAGGTTGCCGGCCGCGCCGCCGCCGCGCCACCAGGCGACCTGGAAGACCGTGCCGGCCGGTGGTCGTCGCCCCGACACGTCGTCGCCGAAGCGCAGGCTCACCCGGCCGTCGCGCTCGCGTTCCGGGACGAAACCCTGATCGAAGCGGTCGGCGTTGAGCAGGTCCCGGCGGGGCCGCCAACTGCCCTCGGTGGTCTCCAACCGGATCAGCGGCACCGCGGCGCGCGGGTCCTGGTCGAGGGCCTGGCTGGCCGGGGTGTCGGTGGTGAACGGCACCGCCGCGGCGACCGGCTCGTCGGTCAGCACCGGCCGCCACCGGTGCTCGGCGGCCGGCGGAAGCTGCCCGGACACCGCGCTGGCGTGCTGGACGGCCACCAGGTTGGCGCGGGCCACCGCACAGGTCACCAGGTGGTCGGTGCCCGTGCCGGCGACGGAGGCGGTGACGGTCAGCGGGAAGGCCAGCCGGTCGGCGGCGCTCCACCCCACCTCCAGCACGGCCACCCCGGTCACCGGGTCGGTGGTGGGGCGTACCGACACCAGCCGGACCACCTGCCGGTGGGTGGGGTCGGCGTCGGCACGTCGCCCGGTCCGCGGGGAGAGCACCTCCTCCAGCAGCAGCAGGTCACCTGGGGCCAGGCCGGTGGCGGGCAGGTCGACCAGGGTGGCCCGGGTCGCCCCGGCGGGCAGGCCGCAGTCCCGACCGCCCCACACGTACAGGGCGATCTCGTTGCGGGCGGCCCGGGGGGCGAGCGGGGTCAGCGTCTCGAACCCGGTCGCGCCGCCGGCCAGCAGCGCCGTCGCGTCGGCGGGGCGTACCGCCGGGGTGGCCCGGTCGGCGGCCAGCACCGGGGTCCCGGCGGGCAGTCCCCGGCTCTCCACGTCCGACCCGGCGGCCACCCGCACGCTGAGCCAGGCGCGGGCCGCGCAGCCGTCGTGCACCGCGTAGTCCAGCAGCCGGGCGTGCCGGCGTACCGAGATCCGGCTGCGGGCGGTGCCCAGGTATGCCTCGGTGCCGGCGGCGTCCTGCCGGTAGGACAGCCGGTCGGCCACGTGGGCCAGCGCCTCCACCACCGTGACCAGCGGGTCGGCCGGGTGCCGGTCGGCGCCGCCGGGCAGGGCGGCGAGCCGGTCGAGCATCAGCCGCCGGAACCCGGCGTAGTCCTTGGCCAGGTAGTCGGCCGGCGCGGTGGTCGCCGGTGGCGGCGGCACCGGCGGGGCGGTCGGCGCCGGGTCCAGGTCGCTGGGGCAGTTGGCCTTGAACGAGAAATCCTGCGCCGACAGCACCGGGTCGAAGCCGGGCGGCACCCGGTCGTCCACCGCCGAGCGCACCAACCGCAGGGTGTACGGGGAGAAGTCACCGGCCCGGTCCACCCGGACGGTCAGCTCCGCCCCGGCGGCGGCGACGCTGAGCACCCGTACGCCGGTGATCCGGACCCCGCCGTCGACCACCACGTTGCCGACGGCCAGCGGCGCACCGGCGGGCACCCCGCCGGTCTGGCCGGGCAGCGGGTGCAGGAAACCCACGTGCAGCAGCCGCTGGTCGGCGGCGTCCACCTCGACCCAGTCGATGCCGTTGAACGCGCTGCCCGGCCGGGCCACCTCGGCCCGCCGCTCGTCGTCGTCGCACCGCACGCTCATCCCGCACCCCTCTCCACCGACACCTGCGCCGGTCGGCCGGTGGCCCGCAGCCGGTAGGCGACGTGCACCCGCACCGCCGCCCCGGCCAGGTCGACCCGGACGTCGTCGACCTCGATCAGCTCACCGAGCCACCGCTGCAACGCGCTGCGGGCCTGCAACTCGGCCGTGCCCACCACCGCGTCGTCGACCGGGGCGAACAGCAACTGGCCGAGGCCGGCGCCGAAGTCGGGCCGGTTCACCCGCTCCCCGGGCGCGGTGAACAGCACCGCCTCCACCAGGTCGGCGACGTGCCGGTCCGGGCCGGCCAGGCCGGAGCGGCCCCGGTTGTCCGGCCGCCACGGAAACGCCGGGTAGGTCATGACGCCACCGCCCGGACCTGCACGCCGGCCACCGTCGGCGGCCCCTGCGGTACGCCCTCCGCGCTGACCCCGAGCCCGACGCTGGTGCCGAGCACCGGCGGCTGCCCGTTGACCAGCACCCGGGCCGCCGGGGTGGTCCACTGGAGCTGGACGCAGGGCTGCGGCTTGGTGCCCGCGCCCACCGGCACCTGGAAGGTGCACCCGGTGACCGGGTACGCGTCGGTGGCGGTGACCACCGGCAGGCCGCCGACCAGCACCCGCGCGTTGCCGGTCTGCGGGGTGACCGGGCCGGTGTGCGGGCAGGTCAGCACCGCCCCGACGTGCAGCAGAGGGCCGGGCATCAGGTCACCGTCAACGCGGTCTGGTTGACCGCCACCGTCGGGCCGACCAGGGTGATCGAGGCGCCCTTGCCGTTGGAGATGATGATCCCGGTGTCGTTGATCGAGATCATCGCCCCGGTCAGCGTCTTGAGCAGGATTCCACCGGTCGGGCCCGGAGCGTCGGAGATCATCAGGGTGGCCTGGCCGGGGGTCTGCAACACGATCGGCGGGGTGGGCGGCGGGGCCGACGACACCAGCGCCGGGATCTCCGCCTTCGAGCCGTACCAGCAGCCCGTCCAGATCGGATGGTCGGCGTCGCCCTGCTCGAACTCCACCCACACCCCGGTGCCCGGCAACGGCACGGCGAACATGCCCGCCTGGATGCCGGCGAGCGGGAAGCAGGGCATCGCCCAGCTCGACGGTGGGAGCGTGACGTCCGGGACGGTCACCTGGATGCGGCCCTGCTGCAACGGATCGAGGTGGTTGACCACCGTGCCGCGATACTTGCCGTAGTACCTCGTCGTCATGGCTGTGCCCTTCCGGAGGTGGAGACCTGGGCGTTGCGGCCGAGGGTGAACCGCTGTTTGACCTCGCCCGCCCTGACCGTGGTGGTCACGCTGCGCACCACGTACTCGCCGTCGTAGGCGCGGCCCGCCCCGCGCACCCCGACCAGCCGCCGGCAGCGCAGCAGCCGGCCGTAACGCAGCACGTCAAGCGAGCCGGACCCGCTGATCACGTTCGCCGACTGAGCGGCCCGGGCCAGGCCCCGGGCGAGGGTCTGCACGACGTCCATCCGGGCGGTGGCGTCGTCGGTGCCGTCGGGGTTGGAGCGCCCGACGTTCATCCGCCGGTACGACAGCGGGATCGGGATCTTGCGGCCCAGCGGCGGGTTGAGCGGGCTGACGTCCGGCACCGGCAGCGGAATCGGCACCCGTACCTGCTCGGGGAACGCGGTGAGCAGGTAGACGGTCTTCTGCACCCCGTCGAAGGAGAACGACAACGACTCCACGTTGGAACCCGCGTCGGCGTTGACCGTCAACGCCGGCTGGGGCTGACCGGCCCGCACCTCCGGCCCCCAGTACGCGGTGTTCATCCCCGGGGTCGGCCCCGGCTCCAGGTAGAACGTGTAACCCACCTCGTCGGCGAGCTGCGACACGTACGCGAAGGTGGTGCCACGTACCGCCGGGATGCGCTGCACCGGGTTCGGCGCGAACACCAGCACGCTGGGCACCACCATCGGCACCACCCCGTACGCGGCGAACGGGGCGAGCAGGGTCAGCACCCGGGCCTCCGCCGGCATCGGCATCGGCAGGTCCGACAGGTCGATCAGGTCCATCATCTGGCTGACGTCCACCCCGGTGAGGGTGAGCGTCGACGCGCCCGCGTCGTTGCTGCGGGCCACGTCGTGCCGGGTCACCACCCCGTCGGAGAGCACCTGCGGCCGCCCGTCGAGGTGCAGCACCAGCAGCACCCGGGTCGGCGGGTCCAGGCTGCCGTCGGCGAGCATCCGCTCCACCGGCGACCCCCGGCCCAGGGCGAGACGCAGCTGGAAGCCCGAGCGCTGCCCGGCGTTCTGGGTGACCTGCGCCTCCTGCACCGCCGCCACCAGCTCCATCGGGGCCGGCCGGAAGGTCAGCGGCCCGATCAGCACCTGCAACCGCACCCCGCTAGGCATCGAGGCTCCCCGGGAACCCCTCGGGCAGGGCCACCCGGACCACCTGGCCGGGGCGGATCAGCTCCGTCGGGTCGAACACCCCGTTGGCGTCGCAGAGCTGCCAGAACGCGGTGGGGTCGCCGACCGTACGGGCGGCCAGCAGGTCGACCCGGTCGCCGTCGGCGACCGGTTCCCAGCCGGCGGTGGCGAGCCGCTCGGCGGGCGGCACGAACCGGCGACGCAGGTGCACGATCTCCTCGCCGGTCTCCGGGTCGACGGTGACCGTGGTGCCCACGGCGGCGTACCGGCTGTCCGGCGCGAGCGCCCCGGGCGTCGGCTGGCCGCCGGTGGCGCCGGTGGCGGCGAAGAGGGTCTCCGCGACCCGGCTCTGCGCGGCAACCAGGGCCGGGTCGGTGTCGGTCGGGTCGCTCATGGCAGCCGGTCGATGCCGAGGTCGGCCAGCCGCCCGCCGCGCGCCCGACCGGCGAGCTGTTCGAGCTGCTGGTGGGCGGCCATGGCCAGGCCGCCGGCCCGGCCGTCGGTGCCCACGTCGTTGACGGTCAGCACCCGCAGACCCAGCCGGATCTTGGCGCGGATCGGGTTCAGCATCGGGTCGAACGCCTCCTCGGTGATGGTCAACTCGGTGATCCGTACCGGCCAGAGCCGGCGTCGTCCGAAGGCCAGCAGCACCAGTGGCGCCGGCGGCGGCACCACCTCCAGGGTTCCGGCGGCCAGCAGCGCCGCCGCGTCCTGCACGGCGGCCAGGCTGGGGTAGGCCAGCGACTCCAGGGCGGCCAGTTGCGCGGTCAGCCCCAGCTCCACCGTCTGCGGGTCGGTGAGCTGGTCGGCGGCGTCGAGGTCGGCCTCCAGGGTGAGCGTCTGCACCGGCGGGCCGGTGATCCGCAGCGCCTCGCCCCGGGCCCCACCCTCGGCCCCGGCCGTCTTGAGCTGGAAACCGCGGGTCAGCGCGTCCGGGTTGTACTGCAGGGTGATCACCCGGCGGCTGCGTCCGCTGTCCGGGTCGAGCACGACCAGGCCGGCGCGCAGCAGTCGGGGGCTGAGGGGACTGGTCACGGGGTGCCTCCAGAGGTGGGACGCCGCCAGCGGATCCGCTCCGCCACGGCCCGGGTGATCCGGCCCTGCATCAGCAGCGGGTCCAACCCGCTGAAGTCGACGGTGCAGTCGGCCAGCTCGGTGATCCGGATCTGCCCGGTGGACAGGCCGAGCCCGTCGAAGAGCAGGTTCACCCGGGCCACCGTGGCGCTCTGCAACGACACCGGCCGCAGCCGGCCCGGCAGGCCGCCCCCACCGCCGGCCCGCCGTACCCCACCGCCGACGGCGAGGTGCACCAGCGCGTCGGGGGCCAGCACGATCTCGTTGCCGCCGCCCAACGGCAGGGTGATCTCCCGGGGGTTGTTGACCGACAGGTCCACGTCGACGTTGCCGATCGCCAACCTGCCGGGCGGGCCGGTCGACGGTTCGTCGCTCTGCACGTCGGCGACGGTGTGCAGCAGGTCGTCGCGGGAGGCGGCGGTCGGTCGCAGCAGCCGGTTGAGCCGCACCAGGTGCTCGGTGCGGGCCTGGCTGACCTCGCCGGTGTCGAGCTGCCACCGCAGGAGGTCGACGTTGTTGTCCGGCGGGGGAGCGCCCTCCGCCCCGAAGCTGGGCAGGTGCACCCGGTAGACCAGGTCGTCGCCCTCGACGATGAACCGGCCCGGGGTCCACCACGGCAGCGCGCCGGTGAGCCTGCGGTAGTCGACCGCCCCGTCGCGCAACGCCAGCCGCACCTCCCAGCTCCGCTCACCCCACAGGAATCCGTCGTGGGTGACGTCGAAGTCGATGTGCCCGTTGAGGCTGTCCAGCACCTCGCCGATGCGGTAGGTGTCCAGCACCCGCACCAGCGCGTCCCACTTGCCGGCCAGGGCGGCCCGGCGCTGCGCGCTGGTGGTCCGGGCCGGCGGCGGGGCCGGGATCGGGGAGCCGCCGCCCAGCATGGTGGCCAGGTCCAGCACGAACCGGGCGTTGCGGATGTCCAACGACGGCAGCTCACCCGAGCCGCTGGTCAGGTCGTGGGTGAGGTCGCCGAGCAGCCCCTGCTCGACGAAGACGTACAACCCGAGCCCGCTGTCGGTGAAACTCAGCCCGGTCACCTCACCGCCGCGTACGGCGATCCGCCGGCCGGGGGCCGCCGTGCCGTCCGGACCGGCCGGGTCCTGCTCGTAGCCGATCGAGGTGAACCGCAGCCCGTACTCGGGGCGGCCGGTCGGTGCGCCGAGGAACAGCAGTTGCCGGCGCGGGTCGGCGGTGACCTGGGCGCTGATCGCGGTCAGCGTGGGCTGCGCCAGGTTGAGCCGCAGGCCACCGTGGTCGAGGAAGTCGACGCTGAGCCCGCCGGCGGTGAAGTCGGCCGTGCCGCCGGACAGGAACGTGCCGATGTCGAAGCCGACCCGGGCCGCCTCGATGGCCCCGATCCGCAGGCCGCCGAGGATCCGCATCCCCTCCGCCGTGCGGGTCGCCTCCACCAGGAAGCCGTCCTGCCCGGCTGCCGGCACCAGCCGCAGCTCCCCGAGCACCGCCTCGATGTCCGGGTTGAGCCGGATGGTGGTGCCGTCGTGCAGGTCGACCAGCAGCCCGCTGGCCCGGGTCTGCTGCACCACCAGCTCGCGCAGCAGCAACCGGCGGAACCGGCCGCCCGGGGTGCCCGCCGGCCACAGGTCGACCCGGACCCGCGCGCTGATGCCGAGCAGGGTGATCGCCCCCGCGCCCGACGGGATCCGCAGGCCGAGCGCCGCGCCCTGCCAGTTCAGCGCGTCCACCGAGATGGTGGCCAGGTTCAGGCCCGGCTGGCCGTCCGGGCCGATCTCGATGTGGTCCGGGCCGACGCTGACCACCCCGGTGTCCAGCCCCTGGATGCTGACGTGCTGGTCGTGTTCGCCCGGCCGGGGGCCGACGCCGAGCTGAGCCTCACCGCCGACCACCCGGGCCTGGATCCGGCCGCCGCGACCGAAGGCGAGGGTGAGCTGGGCGGCCCACAACGCGCCGTCGACGTGCAGCGCGGCGTCGATCCGGCCGGCGATCTCCACCCGGGTCACCCCGGTGGTGAGCCGTCCGGCGGTCACCCCCGCCGCCGTCGACCAGCGCAGGCCGCGCAGGTCCACGTCGAGGATCTCCAACGGCGGCCGGTCCGGTTCCCCGGCCGGGACCGGTTCGGGCCGGCCGAGGCCGACGTCGAGCACCCCGTCGCGGTAGCGCAGGTCCCGCCCGGTGATCCGGGCGATGTGCAGCCGCTCCAGGTGCAGCGCGGCGGCGGCCGGGACGACCCGACCGGCGGCGTCGCGCTGCTCCGGCGTGCTGTCCCAGCGACCGCTGGCGGTCAGCCCGTCCAGCACGGTCGGCCCCCGGGAGACGATCCGCCCGTCGCCGGCCCGCCAGTCGATCGCGCCCAGCTCGATGCGGGCCGGACCGACGTCCTCGAACCGCAGCCCGCCGGCCCGTTCGGTGACCAGCCGGCCACCGAGGCCCGCCCGGCGTACGGTGACCGCGCCGTCCGGGGTCCGCAGGGTGGTGTCGGTAAGGGTGAGGCCATCGAGTTGGATGCGTTGGCTGTCGGTGGGGTCGCTGAGGATCCGGCCGGTCACCGGGTCGACCCGGTGCGGCCCGGCCTGGATCAGGTCCACGGTGACCGTGGCGGCGTCCGGGCCGGTCGGCCGGCCACCCACGGTGCCGGTGATCGTGGTCGGGCCGCCCTGCACCGCACGGGAGATCACGGCGAACCGGAGCCGGTCGAGCTGACCGACGGTCAACCGCCCGGAGTAGGTCAGCTCCTCGCCGGTGAGGTCCACGTCGAGGTCGCGCAGCCGCACCCCGATCAGCGCGCCGGAGACCACCTCGACGCTCATGCCCGGCGCCGGGTCGGTGACGTCCATTCCGATCCGGTCGGCGTCGATCCGGTCGATGACCAGGTTGCGCACCAGCGCGCCACGGACCTGCCGCCCGGCGGCGGTCGCGCCGGTGCGGACCCGCACGTCGAGGCTCATCCGGCCGATCCGGGTGCTGCCCCGGGCGTAGACGCTGCGGCCGGGGGAGTTCCACGCCAGCCCGGTCAGCTCGGTCTGCTCCACCACCAGGTCGGGCAGGCGCAGGTCGTCGCCGTCGGGCAGCACCCGGCCGTGGATCGCCTCGCCGGGTGTGCCGTCGGCGCGGGCCGGTGCGGTGAACGCGATCCGCTGCGCCTGCACGCCCGGCCCGGAGACCCCGGTCACCGCCAGTTCACCCACGCCGAAACCGACGGCGGTCCGGCCGACCGGCAACCCCGCGGCGGCGGCCGGGCCGGCCAGCTCGGCGGGGAGCGCACCGCCGCCGACGGTGTCGAGGTCGGCGCGTACCCGCAGCCGGGACGCCGTCAGCCGCTCCACGGCGGTGGCCCCGGCGCGGACGTCGGTGGCGGTCAGCTCGGCCAGCCGCACCTGCACCCCGAGGGTGGCCGGGTCCAGGGTGACGTCGAGCCCGCCGACGCTCAGCCCGCCGGCGGTGATGCCGAAGTACCGCCGGGCCCGTTCCCGCAGCAGCTGAAGCTCCTGCTCCTGGGCCCGGGTGCGGTGCCCGGGCTGGGGGCGGCCGGCCGGGTCGACCGGCTCGGCGGCCAGCGACTCCAACTCCCGCAACCGGTCCAGGTCGGCCAGCCAACGGGTCAGCTCCGCCCGTCGGTCCGCCCAGCGGGGCTCGTCGGGCAGTGCGGCGAGCTGGGCGGTGACGTCGGCGCGGGTGGGCAGATCCCCGGCGGCCAGCCGCAGCGCCGGTGCGCCGGCCGGGCCGGGCAGCAGCCGTACCCCGGCGACGGTGGCCGACCCGGTGCTGCCCCGGGCCGTCGTCGCCGCGTCGGCGGGAACACGGTCGCGGCGGAACCTGGTGATCAGTTCGTCGTCGGGCAGGTACTCCCCGGCGCGCGACGGCAGGGACGCCTCGGCGTGGATCGGGTCGATCTCCACCCCGGCGGCCTCGACCCGACCGGTCAGCCCGGTGACCCGGATGCCGCCGACGTCGATCGCCCCGCCGACGGACTGGCGGAGCTGGTCGGACAGTTCCACCAGCCGGCGACGTTCGGCCTCGGACAGCGACTCGGCGTGCCAGCGGTGCCGGGACTCCAACCGGTCCAGTTCCCGCTCGGCCGGCTCCAGCGCGGTGAGCTGGCTGTCGACGGCGCGCAGCCGCTCGTCCAGGGCGGCGCGTTGCGATCCGGTGGCGGTCTCGCGGCGCAGCCGCAGCGACTCCTGCTCGGCGCGCAGCCGGGCCGGCAGGCTGGTGGCCACCCCGATCAGCGTACGGCCGACCTCGATCCGGCCGACCTGTTGCAGGCCGGCGAAGGAGAGCCCCTCGGCGGTGGCGCTGGAGAAGCTGACCCGCAGCGAGTGCATCATCTCCACCGCGTCGGTGACCCGTTCGCCGACCGTCCGTGGTGGACGGAACACCCCGTCGGTGAGCAGTCCGATCGTCGCGTTGGCCAACGGGGTGAAGATCTCCCCGGCGGTCAGCGAGGTGAACTGCTGGGCGAGGAACGGCGCTCCGGCCGTGTACGGGGCCAGCAACGCGTCGCTGATCTTGGACAGGAACGGCAGCCCGCCGTAGAACGAGATGACGTTGTGCAGCAGGTGGATCAGCGGATCGATGATCGGGATGCCGACCCAGCCGTGCCGGCCCGGCTCGGTCACGTCCTCCTGCCCGGTCGCCCCGGCCCGAAAGGCCAGCGTGGACAGCCCGAACCGGGTCAGGCCGAGCAGCCCGCCGGGCAGCCCGTCGCTGGCGTACACCACGTCGGAGACGCTCAACGCGCCCATCCCCGCCTGCGCGCCGACCGGCCGCTCGTAGCCCCGGTCGGAGAACGAGGCGACGATGTCCAGATCGGTCAGGGTGATCCGGCCCGTCCGCAGCGAACTGCCGGTGAAGGTGCGGTTCACCCCGTCGAGTTCCAGCCGGGGCAGCCGGACCCGCAGCACCCCCTGCCGGGCGTCCACCGACAGCGACAGCCGGTTGGCGCGTTCCCGGTCGCTGTCGCGCAGCCGGGCACCCCCCAGGTCGCCGCTGATCCACTGGGCGTCGTGCAGGTCGAACTCGTCGACGGTGACCTCGTCGGTGAACAGACTCAGCCCGGTGCGGCTGAGGAACAGCAGCTTCAGCCCCACCGCGACCAACCGGGCCAGGTCACCCACCACCGTCGGCGTGCCGTCGGTGCGCAGCGACTCCGGATCGAACGTGGGCCGCCGGGTCGCGTGGTACAGCCGCAGCTCCGCCACCAGCGTCGCCAGGGCGGGCAGCAGGTCCGCGCGGACCTCCCGGGAACGCAGGAACACCCACCGCCGGTCGTCCAACGCGTACGCCTGGATGATCAACGACCGTAGCTCGGTGACCCGCCCGGCCCGCCACAGCCGGTCGTCACGCAGCCGGTCCCGCAGCTGGTCGCGGGCCTCGACGCGGCGCGGACCGGCGATCGCGGTGACGGCGAGCGAGGCGCGCATCTGCGGGGTCATCCCGGACTGCATCCGGGCCCACCGGTCCGGGTCCTCGGCGGCCAGCCGGGTCTGGTCGGCCACCGGCAGGCTGCGCACCAGCTGGAAGGCCAGCCACGCCTCCCGGGGGTTCACCGCCCAGTCGGTCAGCCCGATCGCGAGCAGGCCGCGGGCCTGCCGTTGCAGGTGCGCCGGGTCGCGCAGGGCGAGCAGGTCGAGCAGCTCGGCCCGCCACATCTCGTGGGTCAGGTACGCGTCCGGCAACGCGGCGAGGATGCGGTCCAGGTCGCGCAGGGCGTCCAACCGGTGCACGGCGGTCCGCAGCGCCTCCCGCCCCCGGGCATCCGGACCGGCGGTCGCGCCGGTCGGCCGGTCGTAGCCGATCAGCCGGCGGACCAGCTCGACGGCGTTCACCCCGTCCAGGCCGCCCTGCACGATCCGGTGGATGTCGGCGACGAGCCGGTCGGCGTCGACCTGCCCGGCGCTGCGCCGCCGCCGCTGCAGCGGTTCGGCGAGGGTGCCGACGCCGGTGTAGCTGCCGCCGAGCACGTCGGCGGCGGGGATGTTCTCCTCCAACCGGTCGAACCAGCTGCCCCGGTCGAGCTGCCGCCACCGGTCCTGGGCGGCCAGCGGCAGGCTGCGCAGCAGCAGGTACGCAAAGCGGGCCTCGTGGTCGCGGATCGCCCAGTCGAACAGCCCGTACGACAGCAGACCCTCCACCCGGGCCAGGTTCCGGTGCTCGGCACGGGCGGCGAGGACGACCAGCAGCCGGGGGCCGAGCGGCGCGTCGACCCGCTTCTCCTCCCACGGCACCTGGTCGAGCAGGGTGTCGAGGTGGCCGCCGTCGTCGAGCTGGCGGACCACGTACCGCAGCCGGGGCCCCGGCTCGGGCGGCCCGGCGGCGGCCGGCGCGGCGGTGGCCGGGGTGCCGGCGGTGGGTGCGGCGGGGGCCAGGTCGGCGAGCTGACGCAGCGCCTCGTCGGCCCGGCGGTCGTCGATCAGCCGTTGCACCCGACGCAGCCGGGTGGCCAGGTCGGTGTCCCGGTCGAGCCGGTCGTCGTCGGCCGACGCCCCGCCCAGCGCGGTGACCTGCTCGCGCAGGGCGTCGGCGTCGTTGCCCGACGGGGGCCGCTCGGCCAGCAACGCCCGGAACTGCGTCTTGCGGTCACCGGCCAGCAGCTCCCGCAACACACTGGTCCGCAGGGCCCGCAGCACGTTCAGGGCGGTGCGCCGCCGCACCGGGTCGAGCCCGTCGGTGTCCAACCCGTGCACGTTGTCGGCTTCCAGCACCCGCAGCAGGTAGGGGGTCTGCCCGCCGAGGGCGGCCAGCGCGGCCCGGGGGTAGGCGCGGTGGTGGTCGTCGTCGAGGTTGCCGGCCAGGTCGGTGCGCCGGGGCGCGGGCAGGCTGTGCACCAGGCTGCGGGCGACCACGAACGGCAGGGTGTCCAGGATGCGCAGGCAGCCCCGCACGTCGTCGCCGGAGACCCACAGCCCGTCGAGCAGGTCGATCATCCGGGCCCGTTCCGCCCGGTACCGGCGGTCCACCAGAGCGCCCAGCTCCGCCTCCAGCGGCCCGGTCGTGGCCTCCTCGGCCGGCGCGCGGTCGGGGGCCGGCGGGGTGGCCGGGCGCGACGGGGTGGCCACGGCACCGGTGTCGGCGGCGACCGCCCCGGCCGGCAGCCACGCCACCGGCCGCCACAGGGCCCGCCCGGCCGCCGCCGCGTCGGCCAGCGCCCGCGCCTCGGCCTCCGGGTCGGCCACCTGCCGTCCCGGGTCCGCCGTCGTGCCGCCCGCCTGCGCCAGGTGCCCCAGCTCGTGCACGAGCAGGGCCCGCCCGGCGGCCCGGGACGGGTCGAAACCCGGGGCCAGGTGCACCACCTGGTCGGCCAGCAGCCCGCGCGCGCCATGGTTGGCGGCCCGGCGACCGTCCCCGCCGAGGCGTACCCGCACCGCGTCGGGGCGCAGCCCCAGCGCCGGGGCGTACCTGTCGACCAGGTCCCTGGTCAGCGTGGCGAGGGCGTCGTCACGTGCCGCGACGGGTTCCGTCGCCGGGAGCGGCGCCCGCTGCGCGGCCGGGCCCGGGGCGGTCACCGTGGCCACCCGGGCAGGCGCAGCCGGACCCAGATCGCCTCGGCCAGCGCGGTCGGCAGGTCGGCGGTGGCCGGCGCATCGGTCACCGGGGTCACTGTCGACGGCAGCCCCCGCTGCGCCAGCAGCCGGGTCAGCCGGGCACCCACCTCGGCCGCCAGGGTTGCGTCGACCGGCCCGTCGACGCCGGTGACGACCAGCCGGCGGATGTCGACCTCGACGGTCGTGACCTCGGCGTTCACGACCACAGCCCCGGATCGGCCGGCCGGTCGTGCTTGGCGTACTCGGCGGCGACCGCGTCGAGCACGTGCCGCATCCCGACCGGGGTGCCCTCCCCGGCGGCGACCAGCGCGGCGCGCAGCGCGACGGTGTGGATGTCCCCGCCGGTGAGGTCCAGTTCGGCCAGCCGGGGCAGGTCCAGGTCGGCGGTGGCGACCCCGGGCGGGAAGGCCCGCCGCCACAGCCCGGCCCGCTCGGCGGGACCCGGGTGCCCGAACGGCACCACCACCCGCAGCCGGCGCAGGAAAGCCGGATCGATGGCGGTGCGCATGTTCGTGGTCAGCACCGCCACGCCCCGGTACCGCTCCATCCGTTGCAGCAGGTACGACACCTCGATGTTGGCGTACCGGTCGTGGCTGTCACGCACCTCGGAACGGCGGCCGAACAGCGCGTCGGCCTCGTCGAACAGCAACACCGTGCCACCCCGTTCGGCGGCGTCGAAGATCCGCCGCAGCTGCTTCTCGGTCTCCCCGATCCACTTGCTCACCACGGTCGCCAGGTCCACCCGGTGCAGGTCCAACCCGAGTACCCCGGCGACCACCTCGGCGGCGAGGGTCTTGCCGGTGCCGCTGGGCCCGGCGAACAACGCGCCCACCCCGAGGCCCCGACCGGTCCGGCCGGCGAAACCCTGCTCGACCAGCAGCGCCCGACCTGCCGCGGCGGCCGCCAACTGCCGCAACTGGGCCAGGGCGGGCGCGGGCAGCACCAGGTCGTCCCAACCGGCCCGCACGTCGATCCGCTCGGCCAACCCGTCCAGGTCGCGGCGGACCCGCCCACGGACCAGTTCCCGGGCCCGGGTGACCGGGTCGTCGCCCGACCCGGCGGCGGGGGTAGCGGAGTCGAGGATGTCCCGGTGCCCCAGGTCGAACTCCCGGGCCAGCCCGGCGGCGGCCGACGCGGCGGGGCCGGGCAGCAGGTCCCGCCACAGCGCCCGCTGCTCGTCCCGGGTCGGCCGGTCCACCGTCGGCCCCGGGGTCACCCCGTCGAGGGCGACCGCGCGGGGCGTGCTGACCACCACGTCACCGACGAGCCGGGCCAGCAGCTGCGACACGGCGGCGCTCGTGTCCGGTGGTTCGTCGCCGGTCAGCTCGACGACCAGCACCGGGTCGGCGAGCACCACCTCCCGGTTCCACAGCCGGGCGAAGGCGTCCCGGTCGGTCACCGCCCGGGGCAGCTCGGCGGCGGCCACCCGGTGCCCGGTCCGGCCCACCGTCGTGCAGGCCGCCGCCACCACGTCGAGCCGGTCGTCGTGGTCGGGCCCGCACACCCGCAGCGGGCGTCGCCCGGCCTGCCAGGTGGCGCAGAGCTGCCGTACGGCCCGACGGCGGCTGGCCGGCAGGATGGCCGGCGGCGGGGGTAGCGCCACCAGGTAGGGCCGGAGCCGTTCGTCGAGCCGGCCGACGCCGTGCAGCTCGTGCAGGACCCGCTCGTCGACCCGCAGCGGGGCGTGCGGCAGGGGGCCCTCGGCCAGCTCCACCAGCCGGGCCGCGCGCAGTGGACGGTCGGCGGCGAGGGCGTCCCAGTGCCCGCCGGGCAGGGCGTCCAGGCACCAGGCGAACGTGGGTGGCCGGTCCAGCAGGCCCAGCTCACCGGCGACCGTGGCGGCCAGCACGTCACGTTCGAAGCCGGTCAGCCCGAACCCGGTGCCGATCCGGTCCAGCGGGGAGCCGCCGGGCGGGGCGTCGGCCGCCGGTTCCCCCTTGAGTAGCAGGCGGATGCGGTCCAGTTCGCCGGCCAGCCCGTCGCCGCCGGCGGTGACCGGGGGCGGGGCGGGCCAGCGGGCGGCCGGGCGTGGGGCGGGCATCACAGCACCACGGCCGGGCCGTCGTACCGGCCGGTCGGGTCGGCGTGCAGCGGACTGTCCACCCCGTCGACCCGCAACCGGGCCAGGTACGTGCCGGCCGGCAGGTCGCGGAAGGCGAAACCGATCCGCCCGGTGCGCTCCCCGCCGGGCGGCACCCCGTTGCCGGCGGGCGCGGCGAGCACCGTGCCACCCGCCCCGGTCAGCCCGAGGGTGACCTGCTGGCCGGTCTCGACCCCGGGGACGACGTCGACGGTGACCGTGCCGGTGCGCAACAGCACCCCGTCGACCGTGCGGCTGGACTCGACCACCACGTCGGCGGGGGCGACGGTGATCGTCGGCCGGTAGGTGACCGGCACCGCGTCGGAGCTGATCGCCGGCCGGGGCGTGGGCGGGTCACCCAGCGCCACCGCGTGGGTGACGACCAGACCCCGGATACCGGCCGCGACGGGCCGGTCGAACGCGGTCAGCGGCAGCCGCAGCTCACCGGCGGTGACGGTGGCGGGGCTGGCCGAAGCCGCCCCGATCCGCACCCGTACGTCCGGCCCGGCGAGGTTGCGGCCGGTCACCACCAGGGTCGCACCGGCCGTGACCGGGGTGCCGGTCGGCCCGTCGGCGCGTACCTGGTCGACCTCGGGGCCGTCGACGTCGATCGTGCCGGCGCTGACCGCGCGGACCGGCAGCGGCTCCCGCGCGCCGCGCAGCGGGTCGATCAGCACCACCGACACGTCGAAGAAGACACTGCTGCGGTACGGCGCGCTGAACGCCGACCAGAGCCGGAAGCTCTCCTCCCCGCCGGGGCTGTTGGTGACGCTCACCCGTAACTGCTCAAGCTGCTCGGCGAGGCGGGAGTCGGCCACCGGGGCGGGCAGCGTCGGGTCCGGCGGGTCGGGGGCGAGCGAGCGGCGGATCGCCGCCCGGGTCAGCACCGGCGTCTCGTGCAGCATCGCCAGCAGGTGCCCGAGCAGGATCTCCCCGGTCAACGGGTCGTGACCGTAGACGCTGGCCACGTAGTGCAGGTCGACACCGAGCGGCGGCGCGGCGACGTCGTCCCCACCGGTGCTGCGCGGCGGCGGCCCCAGGTTGGCCCAGGTGGGATTGCGGGTCACCCGGCTCAGGAACAGGTTGACCTGGTTGCCCTCCTGGTTGCCGACGGTCACCCGGTCGGGTGGGCCGGCGGAGACCGACACCCCGCCGACCGCCGACGACGCGCCGGTGGCCCGCAGGTACGCCATCAACTGCCCGCGCAGCACGGCGGTGACGGCGGCGAGGGCGTACCCGGTGCTCATCGCGTCACCCCCGCTCCGCGCAGGTACGACTCCAGTTCCGGCGCCGGGCCCGGGGCGACGGCGGGTGCCGGGGTGAGTGGCGGGGCGGTGACCGTTGGGGGCGTCGCCGGATTCCGCTGCGGGGTGAGGCGGACCTCGATCCGGCCGATGTGCACGTGCACGGCGACCGGCTCCGGTGCCCGCGCGTCGGCCCGGGTGGGCGGTGCGCGGTGGGCGGGCGGAACGGTCGGCGCGACGCGTGCCACCGGTGCGGTGGGGGCCGGTGCGGCGACCGGGGCCGGCTCGGTGGGCGTCGGGGCGGCCGGCCGGGGCGGCGGATCGTCCGGGTCGTCCCGGCGGAGCGCCGGTGCCCCGGCCGGCGCGGTCGGCGTGGTCGCGGTGACCGGCGGTCGGGGCGGTGCGTCCCGGTTCACCGGCGGGGGTACGGGCGCGTCCGGTCGGGGCGCGTCCGCCAGCGCCGGAACCAGCACCGGCCGGCTGGACCCGGTCACCGCCGGGGCGCGGGCACCGGGCGGAGGCAGCGGTCGGGGCGACCAGGGGACCGGTGCCCCGGCCGGCGGCGCGGGCGGCGTCGCCACCGCGACGGCCGGGGCAGGCTCAACGACCGACGGCGTGCCCGGCGACGGCGGCAGCGGTGCCGGCGACTCCGGCGACGGCAGCGGGTCGGCCGGCCGGGCGGGCGGCGGGGTGGCCGGCCACTGTGCCTCGTCGGCCGGGAAACCGTCCGGTTCCGGCTCCTGTGGCTCGAACCGGCCGAGGGGGCGGGGGCGCAGCCGCGGCGCGGTCCCGACGGCCAGGGCGGCCAGCGCGGCCAGGTAGCCGCTCACGGGACCCGCTCCAGGTACGCCGCCCGGCGGTGCGGACCCAGCGCCAGCACCTCCGCCTCGGACCAGCCGTACGCACGGGCCAGCCGGTGAACCTCGTCGAGCAGCCGACGCACCCGGACGTCGGCGGCGTGCCACGCCCAGGCCGGCACGTCCAGCAGCGCCTCGGTGTCGCCGCCGCAGCCCGGACAGGTCAGGGCTACCGCGACGACGCCGAGCGGGTCACGCTCGGCCATCGCGGCGGACACCGCCGGCAGCGCGACGGACGGGTCGGTCAGCGGTGGGTCGGCGTCGAGCAGGCAGGCGTCGAGCAGCGACCGCTCGGCCGCCGCCGCGTCGCCGGCCCGTGCCGCTCCGGCCAGGTCGGCGGGGGTGGGCAGCCGCAGGGTGAGCCGGTGCCCCCGCCAGTGCAGGGTGAACGGGCCGGCGGCCCGGTCGGCCCGCTGTGGCGCGGCGGCCAGCAGGTCGGCGACGGTGAGGGTCACCTCCAGCTGTTCGGGGCAGGCCGGACAGTCCACCGTGGTCGCCACCCGGCCGCCCGTCCAGCCGCCGGCCGTGGCGAGCAGCAGCGCCGTCACCTCGCCCACCGGCAGCCGGTCGGCGTCGGGCTGGCCGAGCAGCAGCAACCCCCGGCGCGGCGCGGGCTGACCGAGCGCGTCGTCCCAGGCGTGGACCAGCGCCACCTCGGTCGACGGCGGGCCCGCGACGGTCACGACCCGAGCCGGGGTTCGGCCGGTTCGGTGACCGCCTCGTCGCGCTCCCAGCCCTCGTTCTCCAGCTTGAGGTGCTCGATCGCCACCGCGTTGGCGTTGGCGTCCAGCTCCGGCAGCGCCTGGTACTCCGACACCCAGCAGCGGAACAGCCGGTACGACTGGGCGACCTGCCCGGCCTCGTTGAGCAGCTCGATGGTGATGTCCCGGCGGAAGTCGGCCAGGGACACCTCCGCGCCGGCCCCGGCGTGCAGCGCCCAGATCCGGCCCGCCCACTGGGCGAACTCGGCGTCGTGGGTCAGCCCCCGTTCCAGGGTGACCGCCTCGAACTCGGTCCGCCCCGGCGACTTGTGACTGGTCGACGGGTTGCCGCCGTCGCGGTGCTTGACCACCTCGGTGGTGCGCTTCAACGCGCTGACCTTGCTGACCCCGGCCACGTAGCGGCCGTCCCACTTCACCCGGAACTTGAAGTTCTTGTACGGGTCGAAGCGCGTCGGGTTGACCGCGAACTGCACCATGACTCACACCTCTCAGGACGGGCTCTGGCCGGCGAGCTGCTGGATCCGCACGATGACGAACTCGGCGGGTTTGAGCGGGGCGAACCCGACGACCACGTTGACCACGCCGCGGTCCCGGTCGTCGCCGGTGGTGGTCTCCGCGTCGCACCGCACCAGGTACGCCTCCCGGGGCGTCCGCCCGGCGAACGCGCCCTTGCGGAACAGGTCCTGCATGAACGACGTCAGGTTCAGCCGCAGCTGCGACCAGAGCGGTTCGTCGTTGGGCTCGAAGACCGCCCACTGGGTGCCCCGGTAGACGCTCTCCTCGATGAACAGGGCGAGCCGGCGCACCGGCGTGTACTTCCACTGGCTGGCCAGCGCGTCCGCGCCGGCGGTGGTGCGGGCCCCCCAGTTGACCGTGCCGGTCACCGGGAAGGTGCGCAGGCAGTTGAGCCCCAACGGGTTGAGCACCCCGTTCTCGGCGTCGGTCAGCGGATAGACCAGGTTGGTCACCCCGCGCAGCTGCGCCTCGGTGCCGGCCGGCGCCTTCCACACGCCCCGCTCGGTGTCCTGCCGGGCGTACAGGCCGGCGAGGGTGCCGCCGGGGGCGACGGTGCGGGGCTGGAAGCCGTCGGTGGGGTCGGGGATACGCAGCCGGGGGAAGTGGGCCACCGCGTTGGGGCCCTTGACCCCGAGCTGGTTGATCCAGTCCAGGGCGCGGTCCGGGTCGTCCACCCCGGGCGGCGGGTCGACCAGCAGGACCGCCCGGCGGCGCTCGCAGAGGTCGTAGGCGGCCGACCAGACGGCCTCCGGGTCCAGCCCGTTGTCGATGGCGGCGGGGTCGCCGTGCCGGGCGCGGGTGGCGTCGGGGATGCAGAGCAGGTTGAACAGGTCGGTCTTGAGCAGTGCGTAGATGCCGGTGTAGGCGGCCTCGCTGCCGATCAACGCGCCGGTGCCGGGCAGGGTGGTGCCGTCGGAGCCGGTGACCAGGTCGCCCTGACCGAGCCGCTTGACGCCGAGCGGGCTGAACCGGCCGACGTTGGCGGTCGTCCCGGCCAGGCCCAGCAGGGCCGCGCCGTCGGCGACGTCACCGGAGGGGGAGACGCCCGCGACGGTGAAGGCCGCGTCGAGGGCCGCCGGGGCGACCACCGCGTCGACGTCACCGAGGACGCGCAACCCGCCGGCGGCGGTGGGGACCACCCGTACCCGCAGGCCGGCCGCGCCGTCGGCGGCGCCCAACGCGGTGTTGACCTTCCGTTGCAGCAGCGCGGCCACCCCGGCGGGGGAGGACGGCAACCGCTCGCCCTTGTCCAGCACGGTCACGGTCACCGGGGCGACCGCCGGCACGGTCTTGGCCGGGTCGTTCGGGTCCGGCTTGGTGGGCCGGTCGGGCTGCACGGTGAGCCGGTAGTTCTTCGCGGCGTCCACGGTGGGGGTGCCGAGAGCGGTGCCGACCGTGCCGCTGGGCACCGGCCGGCCCGCCCCGGAGGCCCCGGCGCGCGCCCGGACCAGCGCCGAACCCCGGTCCGGGTCGTTGAGCAGGGCAACCGCGTACGCGGCGGCGGCCGGGTCGGCGGACAGCCCGGTGAACCGTTCGGTGTCGCCGGTGGCGGTGTCGGTGACGGTGAGGTTGAACGACTTGGCGTCGGTGACGCCGTCGTGGTCGACGTCGACGAGCAGTCCGCTGCCCCACGCGCCGGTGCTCGTCGCGTCCAGCAGCAGCGCGGACTTCGCCCCGGCGCCGACCTTGTCCAGCAGGGTCACCGAGGCGGCCCGGGCGTCGGCGCGGGGCACCCGCACCACCAGGGCGGCGGCCCCGCCGTTGCGGAAGAACTGTTGCACGGCCAGGCTGAGTTCGGAGTCCCGGTCGACCCCGCCGAACCGGCGTTCGAACTCGCCGAAGGTGTTGACCCGGACGGCACGGTGCTCCGGTCCGGTCCGCACGTACCCGACGAAGGCCGTCACCCCGGTCGCCACGCCGATCACGGGGCGGACGGAACTCGCGACTTCCTCGATGTACACGCCGGGATAGGTCGGGGTGACGGGCATGACTACCTCGTCTCGCAGTGGCGGGTCGGCTGATGTCACCCTCCGCTCACCCCGCACCCGCCTCTAGCGGGCACCCGACTACGCCGCGTCAACTACCCGACATCCCCGACCGCCCGTTCCCCGTCGGACATCGACGCGCCGGACCGGTCCGATGCCCAGGCTGTCGCGGGTGGACATGCGGTGAGGTGCCTGCGGCGTCGGCTGGTGTCATCCGCCGACGGGGCAAGCCATTTTTCCTGGACAGACGGATCCCTCTTGTCCTGGACGGGTGGATCCGGCGTCCCTCGCCGCCGGGGAACGGCCCGACAGGCCGACCACCTGACCGGCTGGCGGCGGCGCAGCAGGATGGGTACGTGCCGATCGAGCCCGTCGCCCCCGCGCCCGCCCCGACGTTCCGCCGTACGCTGCTGCGCCAGCGTTGGGCGGACCTGACCTTCCTGCACTGGGCGGTCGCCCCGGAACTCGTCGCGCCGCTGCTGCCGGCCGGCACCCGTCCGGACACCCTCGACGGAACCACCTACGTCGGACTGATCGGCTTCCGGATGGTCGGCCTCGGTTTCGGCCGGGGGCCGGCCCTGCCGTACCTGGGGACCTTCTGGGAGACCAACGTGCGGCTCTACTCGGTCGACCACACCGGTCGGCGGGCCGTGGTGTTCCGCTCCCTCGACGCGTCCCGGCTGATCCCGGTGCTGGTCGCCCGGCTCACCCTGGGGCTGCCGTACCTGTGGTCGACGATGCGGGTGGACCACGACGGTGACCTGCGCAGCTACCGGTGTCGTCGGCGCTGGCCGGGGCCGGTCGGGACGACCAGCGAGATGGTGGTCCGGGTGGGTGCGCCCATCCGCCGGCCGACCCCGGTGGAGCACTTCCTCACCGCCCGGTGGGGCCTGCACACCCGGGCGTACGGGCGCACCCGGCACGTGCCGAACTGGCATCCGCAGTGGCCGCTGCACCGGGCCGAGCTGCTGCACCTGGACGACGAACTGGTCACCGCCGCCGGGCTGCCGACGCCGACCGGCCCGCCGGTCAGCGTGCTGTACTCACCCGGCGTGCCGGTCCGGTTCGGTGCACCGGCCGCCCTGCGCCCCCGGTGACCCCACCGGGTCGGGCGGACGCGGCGGGCCGCCGGTTGACCCTGACACGGTGTCAGGGTCGACACTGCGTCGGGGAGGTGATCCGGATGACCAGAGCGGAAGCGGACACGACGCGGGCGCTGCGGGGGCTGGCGGGTGGGGACCCGTCGGTGCGGCTGCGGGCGGCGCTGGCGATCGGCACCACCCCCGACCCGGCGTTCGTCGACCCGCTCGTGGCCCGCTGCGCGACCGAACCGGACTTCGCCGTCCGCGAGATGCTGACCTGGGCGCTCACCCGTCACCCGCCGGAGGCGACGGTGCCCCGGCTCGTCGCCGCCCTGGGGTCGACCCGGGCACAGGCCCGCAGCCAGGCGTTGCACACGCTGTCCAAGATCGGGGACCGGCGGGCCTGGCCGGCGGTCACCCGGGCCCTGCTGACCGATCCCGACGACGAGGTGGCGCGCAGCGCCTGGCGGGCGGCGGTCGCCCTGGTGCCCGACGGCGCGGAGTCCGGACTGGCCGAGGTGCTGGCCACCCAGCTCGGGCGGGGTGACCGGGCGACGTGGCTGAGCCTCAGCCGGGCGTTGGCCACCCTCGGCGAGGCCGGCACGACGATCCTGCACACCGCCGGGACGCACCCGGACCCCCGGGTACGCGCGCACGCCGCCGCCACGCAGCGGCTGGTGCGCGACCCGGACGCCGGGTTCGAGTTCTCCCTCGGGGAGGCGACGCGCATCGTGGCTCTCGGCGGGACCGGCGGGCCGGGGTGAGGCGGTGCTGATCGGTGACGTGTCACGGCGCTGCGGTGTCAGCGTCCGGATGCTCAGACACTACGAGTCGCTCGGACTGCTCCGACCGACCGGTCGTACCGGCGTCGGCTACCGCGACTACTCCGACGCGGACCTTCGACGGATCTTCCACATCGAGAGCCTGCGGTCGCTGGGGTTGTCGCTGCGGGCGGTGGGACGGGCGCTCGACGACCCCGCCTTCACCCCTGCGGAACTCGTCGACGACCTCATCCGGCAGACACGGGCGCGGATCGCCGCGGAGCGGGAGCTGCTCACCCGCCTCCGGCGGATCGACGCCGCCGGGCCCGCCGACTGGCAGGACGTCCTGCAGGTGGTCGCGCTCCTGCGGGACCTGGCCTCACCCCGCGCGGACCAGCGTCAGCGCGCGGCGCTGGCCTCGGTCGGTGAGGTGCCGGTGCCGGTGGAGGCGCTGGTCGCGGCGGCGCTGGACGAGGCCGACCCGAACGTCGCCGGGGCGCTGCGCTGGGCGCTCGCCCACGCGGGCATCGACGCCCTGCCCCTGCTGACAAAGGGGCTCGACGCATCCGCGGCCGAGGTGCGGGAACGTGCCGTCCGGGCCGTCGTCGAGATCCCGGGTGGGGACGCCACCGCGCTGCTCCGCGACGCTCTGCGCCATCCGGACCCCGTGGTCGGCAGGTGCGCGGCGCTGGCGCTCGGCAGTCGTGGCGAGCCCGCCGCCGTGCCGACGCTCATCGACATGATCGTCGCCGAGGTGAACGACGTCGACGCCGCCGACGCGCTCAGCGTGCTGGCGACCGATCCCGCCACGGCGGACCGGATCGCCGCCGGCCTGATCGAGCTGCTCACCCGGGGCGACACCGGGGCGTCGGCGCGCGGCCGGCTGACCCAGGCGCTCGCGGGCATCCCGGGGGACACGACGTCCCGGGCCCTGGCCGGGCTGACCGGGGACGAGGACCGGGCCGTCGCGCTCACCGCGCGCTACCTGCTCACCCTGCGCACCGCCCCCGACGGCCGCTGAACGCCGGCCGGGGGCGGGCTCCGACCCGGCCCACCACCGGCCCCGCGTCCCGGGCGTCGGTCACCGGGCGCGGCGGTGCCGGGCGACCAGCGTCCCGGCGCAGAGCACCGCCAGCAGGCCGCAGGCGGAGCCGGCCCACTGGTTGTCCAGCACGGTGGTCAGCGCCGCGTTGGCGGCGAGGCTGACGACCAGCACCACCCACAGCAGTGGGCGGAGCCGGTCGGTCGCCGGGTGCGTCGGCTCGGCCGGGGCGTCGGCGACGCGGTACGGATCGGTCATGGCTGCCTCCTCGGTGGCGGGTGTTCGACCAGTTCGACGCTAGGCGCGACGGTGGGTCGGACACGATCCCGCCAGCACGACCGGCGCTGGTACAGCAGGCGCTACTTTCCGCACCGACGGTGCCGGGCCGGCCGCCCGGTGGCCTATGTTGGCGCGGGAGGTCTTGCGATGACACACCTGCGGGACCGGGTCCGCGCCTCGGTCGACGCCCTCGAACACCTGGTCGGTGGCCTCGGCACCGCACTGTTGGCGTTGGCCGCGCTGCTCTGGGCGGTGTTCGTCGCGGCGGCCTGCCTGGTCTGGGTGGGGCTGCCGGCGGCACCCGGCGCGCTGCGGGCGGTACGCGCCGTGGCCGACCGGGAGCGGGCCCGGCTGTCCCGCTGGGGTGCGACGATCCCCGCCCCGGGCCCGGTGCCGGCCGAGCTGCGGGTGGCGGTGCGCGACCCGTTCGTCCGCCGGGAACTCGGCTGGGTCGCCCTGCACGCGGTCACCGGCCTGATCGGCGGACTGCTCGGCCTGGCCCTGCCGCTCTACGCCGTGCAGGACCTCACGTTCCCCCTGTGGTACCGGCTGCTGCCGCCCGGGGCCGGCGCGCCGGGGATCGTCTGGTGGCGCGTCGACGGGCTGACCGAGGCGCTGCTGGTCGGACTGCTCGGTCTCGGCTGGCTGGCCGCCACGGTCGCGTTCGGTCCGGCGCTGGCCCGCCTCCAGGCCCGGCCGGGCCGGTGGCTGCTGCCCCCGCCGCCGGGCTTCGACCTGTCGCTGCGGGTCGCCGAACTGACCGCCACCCGGGCCGCGGCGCTCGACGCCCACGCGGTCGAACTGCGCCGCATCGAACGCTCCCTGCACGACGGCACCCAGAACCGGCTGGTCGCGGTCAGCGTGCTGCTGGGGGCGGCCCGCCGGGCGGTGCGGCGGGACCCGGCCCGGGCCGACGAGATCCTCGGGCAGGCGCAGGACGCGGCGGAACAGGCGCTCGGCGAACTGCGTACGGTGGTGCGGGGCATCCTGCCGCCCGTGCTGGACGACCGGGGCCTCACCGGCGCCCTGGCCGGCCTGGCCGGCGGCTGCGCGGTGCCCTGCCAGCTCACCGTCGACGTGCCGGTACGCTGCGCCGTCTCGGTGGAGGCCACCGCCTACTTCGTGGTGGCGGAGGCGTTGACCAACGTGGTCCGGCACAGCGGCGCCGGCCGGGTCGACGTGACCGTCCGCCGCGAGCAGGACCGGCTGCTGGTGACCGTCACCGACGACGGGCGCGGCGACGCCGACGAGGGCGGCGGCTCGGGGCTGACCGGCATCCGTCGGCGGGTCGGGGCGTACGACGGCCGGATGACGCTGACCAGCCCACCGGGCGGACCGACGAGACTGGAGGTGGAGCTGCCGTGCGGATCGTGATCACCAAGAACGATGTTCCCGGTCGAAGCTCCGGACAGGCGTTGTCGGGGGTGGCACCTAGGCTGGTCGGATGATCGACCGCCGTCAGGTGATGCAGTTCCGGGTCGGGGCGCAGCAGCTCGACCGGGTCGAGGGCACCCCGGCGGACACCGCCGTGCTCGACATCGGGGTGCAGGACACCGGCCCCGACGGCGGCCGGTGGGCCCTGGCGCTGCGCGGGGTCGAGGTGCCGACACCGGTCGCGGACGACCTGATCCTGCTCTGGACCGTTCGCGGCGCGCCGCATCTCTACCGTCGCGCCGACGTGGCCGAGGTGGCGGGGGCGGTCGCGCCGTACTCCGACGCGGACGCGGGTAAACGCATCTACGACGCGGCCCGGCCGCTGAAGGCCGCCGGCATCGGCAACCTGGCCGCCCTCGACGAGGTGGCGGCGCGGATGCGGGCGGTGGTCACCATTCCGACGGTCAAGGGCGACGTCTCGGGGCGGCTGGCCGAGCTGCTGCCCGAGCCCTACCTGCGGTTCTGCCGTCCGTGCGCCGCCACCCACCTCTACGAGATGCCGTTCCGGCTGGCGGCCGTGCGGGCCGGGCTGGAGCTGCGCCCCGGCACCTCGCCACCGGTCCTGCACCGCATCCCCGGGTTCACCCGGGCCGCGCCGCCCGGCGACCGGTTCGACCTGGTCCGCGCCTACCTGCGGCTGCTCGGCCCGGCCACCCCCAAGCAGGTCGCCGACTACCTCGACGCCCCGGTCAGGGAGGTGCGGGCCCGCTGGCCGCAGGACGTGGTCGAGGTACGGGTCGACGGGGAGGCCCGTTCGCTGCTCGCCGCCGACGAGCCGGCGCTCACCGGCGCCGCCGACACCACGGCCGTGCGCCTGCTCGGCCCGTTCGACCTGTTCCTGCAGGCGCGGGACCGGGCGACCCTGGTGCCGGACGCGGCTCACGCCAAGCAATTGTGGCCGGTGCTGGGCCGCCCCGGGGCCGTCCTGGCCGGCGGTGAGATCGTCGGCACCTGGCGGCCCCGTAAGGCCGGCCGGGCGTTGACGCTCGCCGTCCAGCCGTGGCGGAAGCTGTCCGCCGCCGTCCACGACGGCATCGTCGCGCAGGCGGAACGCCTCGCCGCCCACCGGGGCCTCGCCCGGGTCGACGTCGACGTCGACCCGAGCGGAGTTTGACACCGGCCCACGGCACCGGGGGAGGATGAGGCGTGCGGGTCCCTCTCTCCACGCCACCGGCCATCCCTGCCGGGGCCCTCGCCGCCGGTGCGCAGCCGACCCTCGCCGCGCCGGGGGGTCTGGTCCTGCGTGCGTGGGAGCCGGCCGACGCCCGGGTGTTCCTGGCCGCCTACCGGGATCCGGAGATCCGGCACTGGCACACCCGTCATCCGGCCTCCGAGAGTCAGGTCCGGGAGTGGTTCGTGGAGTACCAGCAGGCCTGGGCGCGGGAGACCGGTGCCAGTTGGGCGGTGACCCGCGACGGCGTCGAGGTGCTCGGCCGGATCGCCCTGACCGGCATGGATCTCGATGACGGCGTCGCCGGGTGCGCGTACTGGGTGCTTCCCGCCGCCCGCCGGGCGGGGGTGGCCTCCCGGGCGTTGACGGCGCTGGGCGGGTGGGCGTTGGACGAGGCAGGCTTCCACCGGCTGCACCTGGACCACTCGACCCGCAACGTCGCCTCCTGCCGGACCGCGCTGCGCGCCGGGTTCCGGCTGGAGGGCACCAAGCGCAGCGACGCCGTGCACGCCGACGGTCGGCACGACATGCACCTGCACGCCCGCATCCGGGGCGATCGACCAGCCGGCTGACCCCGGCACCTGGTCCGCGACCGCCCCATCCGGCGGCCCGTTCGGGCCTGCCCGGCGCGTGCCACACGGTCCACTGGGGAGCATTTACACCGCCGCGCCGTGCCACCGCGTCGACTTTACGGATGATGTCTGTCGACAGGGGACCCGTCATAGCGTGGGCTTCCCGGGACAGCCCGGCGTGGCCCACGAACGCCACGCCATCCGGCCCGTTCCCCATACCTGGTGAAGTGAGGCCCACTCGATGACGGTTCCACCCCCCGATCCCGCTGGTCGCGGCCGCCGCCGACTGGCCGGGCTGTGCGCCGCGGTGCTGGTCGCCACCGTGCTGCCGCTGACCGGCGGCACCGCGGCGGTCGCCGCGCCGGCCGACTCCGGCCCCTGGCGGCAGCTGCCGAGCGAGCCGTCGGTGAACGCCCGCGACGGGCGTACCCCCGACATCCGCGCCGAGCGGTTCGCCGCGTACACCCTCGACCGGGCCGCGTTGGCCGACACCCTGGCCGACGCCCCGGCCGAGCGGGCCGGCACGGCCCGACGGTCGCAGCCGGCGCTGACCGTCGCGCTGCCCACCCCCACCGGGGGCTTCCAGCGGTTCAGCCTGGTCGACTCGCCGGTGATGGAGCCGGGGCTCGCCGCCCGGCATCCCGAGATCAGCACGTACGTCGGCCGGGGCCTGGACGACCCGACGGCGACCATCCGGGCCGACCTGACCCCGCTGGGCTTCCACGCCTCGGTCCGGTCGACCGGCGGCAGTTGGTACCTCGACCCGTACTACCACGGCGACCAGAGCGTCTACGCCAGCTACTACGCCCGTGACCTGATCGACACCGACCCGGCGATGGTGGAGCGGGAGGACGTCGCGGCGGCGGCCGGGGCGCTGTCGCCGGAGGTGGCCGCGGACGACCCGGCGGGCGCGCCGGTCACCCTGCGCACCTACCGGCTGGCCCTGGTCACCGACCCGTCGTACGCCACCTTCTTCGGTGCGGAGAACGTCACCGCGGCGAAGGTGACCCTGATCAACCGGGTCACCCAGATCTACGAGGACGAGACGGCGATCCGGTTGGTGCTGGTCAACGACACCGACAAGACCAACCTGAACACCGCCGCCCTGGCCACCGAGGCGAACGGGCCGTGCGGCGCGGCGGCCTGCTACACCCCGACGCAGATCTCGTCGTGCACCAGCTCGCTGCTCAACCGCAACCGGATCGTGCTCGGCCAGCTCGTCGGCGCGGGCAACTACGACGTCGGGCACATCGGCCTCGGCCTGCCCGGTGGCGGCGTCGCCGGCCTCGGCGTGGTCGGCCTGGACGGCAAGGCGCGCGGCTGCACGGGCCTGCCCACCCCGGTCGGTGACTTTTACGCCGTGGACTACGTGGCGCACGAGATCGGCCACCAGTTCGCCGGCAACCACACCTTCAACGGCACCCAGTACAACTGCTCCGGCAGCAACCGCAGCGCCGCCAACTCCTACGAGCCGGGCAGCGGCTCGTCGATCATGGCGTACGCGGGCATCTGCCAGCAGGACAACCTCCAGCCGCACAGCGACCCGTACTGGTCGCAGCGCAGCTACACCGAGATCAGCACGTTCGTCTTCGGCACCCGCCCGGCGCTCAACGAGGTGCAGACCGTCTCGCTGTCCGGCTTCGACACCGACGGTGACGCGTTCAGCATCAGCTACGCGGGGCAGTCGTCGGTGCCGGTGGTGCGCGGCGGCAACTACACCGCGGCCGGGATCAGGGCGGCGATCGAGGCGATCGCCGGTTGGCCGGCCGGGGCCACCGTCAGCGTGACGGCCTTCGGCGGGCTCGGCGCACCGAACGACACCGGCTTCCAGGTCACCTTCAACGGTGGGTCGCTGGCCGGGGTCGACGTGCCGGCGCTCGAACTGACAGGCGTCGTGGGCGCGTCCGGTTTCGTCGGTGAGACCGCCCGGGGCGGCGCGGCCGGCAACAACGGTTTCCAGACCGCGCAGACCGGCAACCGGGCCCCCGTGGTCACCGTGCCGGCGGCGGCGCACACCATCCCGGCGCGGACCCCGTTCGCGCTGACCGGTAGCGCCACCGACGCCGACGGGGACACCGTCAGCTACCTGTGGGAGCAGAACGACCGGGGCGGCAGCACCGGCACCGCGCTGGTCAACAACACCAAGACCAACGGGCCGCTGTTCCGCCAGTTCGGCGAGGCGGCGGCGGTCAGCCCGACCGACACCCTGGAGTACCACTCGCCGGGGGAGAACGCGGTGACCACCGACCCGACCCGGCACTTCCCCGACCTGGCCCAGATCGCGGCGAACAACACCAACGCGGCCACCGGGGCCTGCCCGGCCGCGCCGGCCCCACCGGCCACCGGCGGGGCGAGCAACGTGCCCGCCGCGACGGTGGACTGCTACTCGGAGTTCCTGCCCACCGCCGACTGGGTCGGCGTGACCAACGACCGGACCCTGCACTTCCGGCTCACCGGCCGGGACCACCACCCGGGCGGCGGCGGCATCGGCAGCGCCGACGTGGCGTTGACCCTCGCCCCGACGGCCGGCCCGTTCCTGGTCACCTCGCAGGCGACGTCGGCGACCCACCTGGGCGGCGGCACCATGCCCGTCACCTGGGACGTGGCCGGTACGGACACCGCGCCGGTCAACGTGGGCGAGGTGAAGATCTCGCTGTCCACCGACGGCGGGGCGACCTTCCCGCACGTGCTGGCCGAGAGCGTGCCGAACACCGGGGCGGCGACGGTGACCCTGCCGAACGTGGACACCGCCCGGGGCCGGCTGAAGATCGAGGCGGTCGGCAACGTCTTCTTCGACCTCAGCGACGCCGACCTCACCATCACCCAGGTCCGCGCGGCCACGGTCACCTACACCGGTGACACCCTGGCCTCCCCGGTGGACGACGCCGACACGACCGGCGTGCTGCTGCGGGCCACCGTCCTCGGTGGCGGCGGTGACGTCCGCAACGCGACGGTGACCTTCACCGAGGGCGACGAGACCCTCTGCACGGCGGTCGCGACGCCGTTCGGCGCGGCGGCGGACGACGGCTCGGCCAGCTGCCGCGCCGTACTGCCGCACGGCGCGCACCCGGTCACCGCCACGGTGTCGGGGGCGTACACCGGCAGCGCGACGGCCACCGTCACGGTGGCCGGCGGGTACGGCCGGACGGTCGCCGGCTCGGGCTACCTGAAGGGCGGGGCCACCGCCGGTGGTTACCCGCTCGACGACGACCGGCGCATCGAGGTGACCCTGGACGGCCGGATCAACAACGGCAAGAAGCTGGCCGGCAGCGCGAAGGTCGGCTACAAGTCGGGCGGCAAGCGGTACAAGTTCCAGAGCACCGCGCTGGAGTCGTTCGGTGTCGCGGTGGCCGGGGAAGCGGTCGCCGACCTGCGCTACCAGGTCACCCTGTACGACATCTCCACCGCGCAGAACCCGGTCCCGGTGGCCACCGGACTGACCATGCGGGTGACCGCCACCGACCGGGGCGAGCCGGGCCGGCGCGACGGGATCGGCATCACCGTCTGGGACGGTGACCGGTTGGTCTTCTCCTCGGACTGGACCGGCGCGTCGACCCGGGAGAGCACCCTGACCGCCTCCGGCGGCAACCTCACCATCGGCTGACCAGGCACACCGCGACACCCGGCGTCCTTCCCCGCCCATCCGGCGGGGGAGGACGCCGGTCTGCGTCCGGGCGGTGGACGGGGCGCGCCGGGCACCCGGCACGATGAGAGGGTGACCGCCCCCGCCCGCCCGCCGTTCGCCACCCTGGACGCGGTCCTCGAACGGCTCACCTACGTCAACGAGGAGACCGGCTACACCGTCGCCCGGGTCGCCACCGACCGGGGCTCCGACCTGCTGACCGTGGTCGGCGCGCTGCTGGGCGCGCAGCCCGGGGAGAGCCTGCGGCTGTCGGGACGCTGGTCGTCGCACCCGAAGTACGGCCGGCAGTTCGAGGTCGACTCGTACACCACCGTGCTGCCGGCGACCATCCAGGGCATCCGCCGCTATCTCGGCTCCGGCCTGGTCAAGGGCATCGGGCCGGTGTTCGCCGAGCGGATCGTGGCGCACTTCGGCCTGGACACCCTGCGGATCATCGAGGAGGAACCCGCCCGGCTGGTCGAGGTCGCCGGGCTCGGGCCGAAACGCACCGCGAAGATCACCGCCGCGTGGGAGGAGCAGAAGGCCATCAAGGAGGTGATGGTCTTCCTGCAGGGCGTCGGGGTGTCCACGTCGCTCGCGGTGCGCATCTTCAAGCAGTACGCCGACGCCTCGATCGAGGTGGTGACGAAGGAGCCGTACCGGCTGGCGGCCGACGTGTGGGGCATCGGCTTCAAGACCGCCGACACCATCGCCCAGGCGGTGGGCATCCCGCACGACAGCCCGCAGCGGGTGATGGCGGGCCTGCGGTACACCCTGTCCGAGGCCACCGACTCGGGCCACTGCTACCTGCCCGCCCCGGCGCTCGTTGCCGACGCCACGAAGATCCTCGACGTCCCCGGTGATCTCGTCACCCGCTGCCTGGACGACCTGATCGCCGAGGAGGGCGTGGTGCGGGAGTTCCTGCCCGGCGACGACGGCGAGCCGGTGCCGGCGGTCTACCTGGTGCCGTTCCACCGTGCCGAGCAGTCGCTGGCCGGCTCCCTGCTGCGGTTGCTGCACGACCGGGCCGACCGGCTGCCCCACTTCGCCGACGTCGACTGGCCCCGGGCGCTGGCCTGGCTGCGGGCGGTCACCGGCAACGACCTCGCCCCCGAGCAGGAGCACGCCGTGCGGCTGGCGCTGACGGCGAAGGTGGCGGTGCTCACCGGCGGGCCCGGCTGCGGCAAGAGCTTCACCGTACGGTCCATCGTCGCGCTGGCCGCCGCGAAGAAGGCCCGGATCACCCTGGTCGCGCCGACCGGGCGGGCCGCGAAACGGCTGTCGGAGCTGACCGGGCACCCCGCCGCCACCGTGCACCGGCTGCTGCAACTGCGTCCCGGCGGGGAGGCCGTGCACGACCGGGACAATCCCCTCGACGTCGACCTGCTCGTCGTCGACGAGGCGTCCATGCTCGACCTGATCCTGGCCAACAAGCTTGTCAAGGCGGTGCCGCCGGGGGCGCACCTGCTCCTGGTGGGCGACGTCGACCAGTTGCCCAGCGTCGGTGCCGGGGAGGTGCTGCGTGACCTGCTCACCGCGCCGGCCATCCCCCGGGTGCGGCTGACCCGGGTGTTCCGTCAGGCCGCCCAGTCGGGCGTGATCACCAACGCGCACCGGATCAACGCCGGCCGGCCACCCCTGCTCGACGGCCTGCCGGACTTCTTCCTGTTCGCCTGCGAGGACACCGAGGCCACCGCCGCGCTGACCGTCGACGTCGCCTGCACCCGGATCCCCACCCGGTTCGGTCTCGACCCGCGCCGCGACGTGCAGGTCCTCGCCCCCATGCACCGGGGACCGGCCGGTGCCGCCGCCCTGAACACCCTGCTGCAGCAGCGGCTCACCCCGCACCGCGAGGGGCAACCCGAGCGGCGGATGGGCGGGCGGGTGTTCCGCATCGGCGACAAGGTCACCCAGATCCGCAACAACTACGACAAGGGCCAGGCTGGCGTCTTCAACGGCACCCTCGGCATCGTCACCGCCATCACCCCCGAGGAACAGACCCTCACCGTCCGCACCGACGAGGACGAGAACCTCGACTACGAGTTCGACGAGCTGGACGAGTTGGCCCACGCCTACGCGATGACCATCCACCGCTCGCAGGGCTCGGAGTACCCGGCGGTGGTCGTACCCCTGACCACCAGCGCCTGGATGATGCTGCAACGCAACCTGCTCTACACCGCCGTCACCCGGGCCCGGCAACTCGTCGTCCTGGTCGGTTCCCGCCGGGCGCTGTCCGCCGCCGTGCGTACCGTCGGCGCGGGCCGCCGGCACACCGCCCTGGACCACCGCCTCGGCGCGCCGGCCGGGTAGCGCCCGACCGGCATCCGGCATCGACGGCCGCCGCGCCGGCCACCGTGGACGGTGACCGGCGCGACGACGACGTGTGGTCGATCAGCGGTAGCCGGCGGCGGTGATGTTGGCCTGCACCGCGTTCTCGGTGGCGTCCGAGGGGTAGCCGGCGACCATCGCCCCCTCGTAGAAGGTGCCGGCGCTGAGGTTCGCGCCGCCGTCGGGCTTGCAGCAGTCCCCGCCGCTGCCCAGGATGATCGCGCCCTGCTTCTTCATCGGGCTGTAGCCCGGCGGCAGCGAGCCGTCGTAGAGGGTGTAGAGGCTGCCGGACTGGGCGTCGCTGCCCTTGATGGCGAAGCGCGAGGTGCCGTTGTTCTTCAGGGTGGCGGTGACGAACTTGCTGGTGAAGGCCCGCTGGTTCGGGTTCCAGGAGCTGCTGCCGCCGGGGAACAGGCCCCACTCCAGGTCGGCCTGCACCCACGGGCCGGAGCCGGAGCAACCGCCGAACCAGCACTGCTTGCTGAAGTTGATCGCGTCCATCGCGCCGGCGGCGTCGGCCTTACGGGTGGTCTCGCTGTTGCCGTAGTCGAAGCAGCAGCCGTTGTTGACGTGGGTGCCGCTGGTGACCATGTACATGCCCTCGGGCGCGGACCCGGTCGGCACCCCGGTCAGGTGACCGTCGCGCCAGTAGCTGTTGCCCGGGTTGATGTAGAGCGAGTACGCCTTGGCACCGCCCACCGTCAGCGACTCCGAGGTCGCGACCGCCGGCCGGCTCTGCGGCGACCCGGGCACCACGCTGGAGCCCTGGTACCACAGGTCGTTGCCGCGACCGGACTGGTCGAACACGACGGTCACCACGCAGGTGGTGCCGGTGCAGAACGAGTCCTGCGTGGCGGCGTTGGCGGTGCCGCCGGTGCCGGTCAGCCCGATGTTGCGGGTCGTGTTGTCCGAGGAGCGGCGTACCTGGTAGAGGTTGCCGGTGTAGGCGGCGTAGAGCGCCCGGGTGGTGCTGTGCGCGGCCACGCACGGGGTGCCGCCGGCGGCGTAGATGTCGCACGGCAGGGCGCCGGCGGGCGGGGGAGTGGTCGGCGGCGGCGTGGTCGGCGGGGCGGTGGTGGGCGGGGTGCTCGGCGAGGTCCACTGCTGGTTGGCCTGACCGTTGCAGGTCCACAGCAGGATCTTGGTGCCGTTGGCGGTGCCGTTGCCGTTGGCGTCCAGGCACAGGCCGGACTGCACGCCGACGATGGTGCCGTTGGCGTTGACGTTCCACTGCTGGTTGGTCTGGCCGTTGCAGTCCCAGATGATCGCCGCCGTGCCGGCGGTGGTGCCCCGGCCGTTGGCGTCCAGGCACTTGTTGCCGTACACGGTGAGCTGGCGGCTGGCCGTCCAGGTCCAGGTCTGGTTGGCCCCACCCTGGCAGTCCCACAGTTGCGTCTGGGTGCCGTTGGCGGTGCTGGAGTTGGGGACCTCGAGGCAGCGCCCGGAGGCGGTGCCGACGATCCGGGTGCTCTGTCCCGGCTCGATGGCGGCCATCGCCGCGGCGGCGGCCTCGGCGGCCGGCGAGGTGAGGCCGGGCGTGGCCCCGGCGATGACGAGGAGGCCGGCCAGCGCGCCGACCAACAGGGTCAGCCGGTGTCGGCGGCGGGACCGGGGGACGGGACCGGGGACCGGTCCGTTCGGGGACGGGGTGCGCACGGGGCGGCTCCTTGGTGCGTCGACGGGGTGGGCCGGGTGGACCCGCCCTCGGGTGGTGGCGGCGAATCGGTTCGCCAGCCCTCCCAGGATCACCCAATACAGTGACGTAAATCAATCTGGAGGGGGTGTGTCCGGCCCCGGTCGCGCGGGGCGGCGGTGTCACCGGCCCCAGAGCCGCCAGGTCTGGTTCAGCGGGCTGCTCTGGCTGACCGGCTTGCAGGTCCACTGCAGGATCCGCGCCTGGGCGGCGGTGGAGACCCCGTTGACGTCGACGCACTTGTTGCTGTGCCGGGCGACGAGCTGGTAGTCGTGCGGATCGTTGCCCCCGTAGGTCACCCGGCGCAGGGTGAACTGCTGGTTGGGGCCGTTCTGGCAGGTCCACTGGTCGACGGCCGCGCCGTCGGCGGTGGACGCCCCGCTGACGTCCAGGCACCTGCCGCTCTGCTGGTTGACCACCGTGTACGTGTCGGCCACCCCGGCGACCGGCCGGAAGTTCCACACCTGCTGGTCGCCGCCCTCGCAGGGGAACTGCTGCTGGGGATTGCCGTCGGTGGTGCCCGAGCCGGTGTTGTCCAGGCACTGCTGGGAGTGCTGGGCCACCGCCACCGACGTGAAGCCGGTCTCCGTGGGCGGCAGCACGGTGACGGTGTACGTGTCGTTCTGGTTGCCGTACGGCAGGGTCACCGAGGCGGCGTTGTTGGTCAGCGTGACCACGGTGTTCGACACCGTGACCGGCCCCTGCACCGCACCGCCGTTGTTGTACGGGATGCGCTGGGTGAGCACCCGCACCTGGTTGTTCTGCACGATGCCGCTGGTGGCGTCCAGCCGTTGCAGGTTGACCGTCAGGTTGCCGGTGGTCCGACCGCCGCCGACCAGCACCCTCGCCGTCCCGGTCGTCCTGGTGGCGAAGGCGTCGTAGGACGGGCTGGGGGTCACCGCGACGATCTGCCCGGTCTGCGCGGCGTAGTAGCGGTAGACCCACCACTCGCCCTTGGGCTGGTGCTGGCCGGCGGCGTTGCGGACCAGCAGGTTGCCCAGGTCGTTGTGCAGGTTGCCGGCGCTGGCCCAGTTCGCCCGCAGGCCGTCCGCGCGGGCCCGCTCCAGCCGGGCGACGTACCAGGCGCCGTCCGCCGGGTTCTGCTCGTTGGACGCGCCGTACTCGTTGATCTGGTACGGCCGCGGGTGGGGGATGCCGCGCGCGTCGAGGGTGGCGTTGGCCGCGGCGACGTTGGCGACCGGGTCGCCGGGCAGCGAGTGCCAGCTGACGATGTCCGGCACCGTGTTGGTGGAGCGGACGAAGTCCAGGTACTGGTTCCAGAACGCGTGGTTGGTCGACGGCACGCAGGCGCAGCTCGGCCCGACGATGAGCTGGTCGGGGAACTCCGCCCGCAGCCGTTGGTAGGTGCGTCGCCACAGTTCGAGGTACTGGGAGATCGGGCGGTTCCAGAAGATGGTGATGTTGGGTTCGTTCCAGATGTCCCACTGCACCCGCAGCCCGGCAGCCCGGACGTCGCCGATGAGCCGGGTGAGGAAGTTGTCGTAGTCGGTCCAGTTGCCGTTGTCGCCGGGGAAGCGGGAGATTCCCGCGCCGTCGGCGCCCCACAGGTCGTGCGGCAGGATGATGAACTGACCGCCCAGGGCGGCGGTCCGGCGGGCCTGGGCGAGGGTGGAGTTCCACCGGCGGTCGTAGTTTCCGCCGACCCAACCGCTGCCCGGCAGCTGTGCGCCCCCGGCCCGCATGTACTGGAACCTGACGTCCCGGTAGAAGTGGTCGGCCGGGCCGCTGGCGTTCTCGGTCATGCCGTAGATCCAGCCGGAGGCGCGGTAGGTCGGCGTGCCGTCGGCGCTGGCGAAGTTGATGCTGATCGACTCGTCGGCGGCCCGGGCCGGGGTGGCGGCGACGGCGGTGGCGGCGACGGCGAGCAGGCCGACGGCGATGCGGGTGGTGATCGCGCGGGCTCGTCCGGGCCGGCGGTGGGACGGGATGTTCACGGCGGCTCCTTGTGGGGCGTGGGGACGCTCTCCGGGAGGGTTTCGCATGCGAATCGATTCGCAACGGATCGTAGAGCGGAATGATGAAGGATGTCAATGTAATGACGGTGCGGTGAAGGGGATGTTTCCGCAGATGATCTGCCCGCCGGTCAGCCAGGAGGGCCTGCTGGCCCGGACCGGCAGGGGTCGTCCTTGACCACCGGGCGCGGGCGGACCTATCTTCGTTCGAATCGATTCGAGGCTTCGGTTCCGTCGTCCGCCGCCGGTGGCCCGACGTGGCACCGTCGAAGGCTGACCACCCGAACCACGAAAGGGCGTCACCCGACATGACCGTCGCACCGTCCGGCCCGGAGTTCTCCCTCCAGGACGTCCCGTTCAGCTACCGCGGTTCCTGGTTCGACATCTCCCCGGTGGTGGCCGAGAAGACGTACGCCGACGACCTGCACCTGGTCTCCCACCAGACCGGCATGCACCCGGTGCTGCGTCTGGCCCCGCACGCCGACGCCACGGTCGTCGCCACCCCCGCGCTGCTCACCTGGCGCGACGGCGACGGCCGGATCGACGTCGGCTACCAGGGGCCGGACACCCTCCGGCTGCGGGGCCGGGGGCTCGGCCTGCGGATCGCCGCCGCGGCGGGCACCCTCACCCCGTTCAGCGGGACCTACCTCTACCGCGACCCGGTCGACGGCTCGGCCGTGTTCACCTCCTACGAGACGGGCCGCCGCTACCGGGTCACCGGGCTGTCCGCGCCGCTGCACGACGTCGTGGGCGTCGAGGCGCTCGGCGTCGCCGACCGGTGGCTGGACCTCCCCGCCGACCGGCCCTGGGAGATCGCCATCGAGGAGTACGCCACCGCCCGGCCCCCCTACCGGCCGACCGGCACCTTCGACGAGCTGTACCGCGAGCGCAGCGCCGAGTTCGCCGCCTTCGTCGACGCGGTCGCCCCCTGGCGCGACGCCGACACCCCCGCCGCCGAACTGGCCGCGTACGTGCTGTGGTCGGCCACCGTCGAGCCGGGCGGTTTCGTCACCCGACCGGCCGTGCTGATGTCCAAGCACTGGATGGACAAGGTGTGGAGCTGGGACCACTGCTTCAACGCGATCGCCCTGGCCGCCGGCGAACCGGACCTGGCCTGGCACCAGTTCCACCTGCCGTTCGACCACCAGGACGCCGCCGGCGCACTGCCCGACTCGGTCACCCACTCCGAGGTGCTGAACAACTTCGTCAAGCCACCCGTGCACGGTTGGGCCCTGGGCCAACTGCGCCGCCGCCTGCCCACCCCGCCGGACCGGGCGGTGCTGGCCCAGACGTACGACCGGCTGGCCCGGTGGACCCGGTTCTGGCTGGACGCGCGCCGCGCCCCCGGCAGCGACCTGCCCCACTACCAGCACGGCAACGACAGCGGCTGGGACAACGCCACCACCTTCGACGACGGCCGGGTCCTGGAGACCGCCGACCTGGCCGCCCTCCTGGTCAGCCAACTGCGCTGCCTGGCCGACCTCGCCGCCGAGCTGGGCGGGCCCGCCGCCGGCTGGTCGGCCGAGGCGGACCGGGTCCGTACCGCCCTGCTGCGCGACCTGTGGGACGGCGAACGCTTCACCGCCCGCAGCCCGCACACCGGGCGACGCCGGGCCAGCCGCAGCCTGCTCGACCTGATGCCCGTCATCCTCGGCGACGACCTGCCCGCCCCGGTCACCGGTGCGCTGGCCCGGGGCGTCGCGGCCCACCTGACGACCCACGGGCTGGCCACCGAACCGACCGACTCGCCGCACTACCTCGCCGACGGCTACTGGCGGGGCCCCATCTGGGCCCCCTCCACCGTGCTGGTCGAGGACGGGCTGCGCCGGGCCGGGCACACCGCGCTGGCCGACGAGATCGGCAGGCGGTTCCTCGCCCTGTGCGAGAGGTCCGGGTTCGCCGAGAACTTCGACGCCGAGACCGGTAAGGGACTGCGCGACCGGGCGTACACCTGGACGGCCAGCAGCTATCTCGTGCTCGCCGCAGCCCGGCAGGAACGCCGGAACCCACCGGTCACCGGGTCGTGACCGCCGGCCCGGGTCAGTGGGACCGGGCCGGGCCGGTGCTGGACCGCAGCGAGATGGGCGGGGCGTAGAGCCGGTGCCGGGGCGTGCCGCCGGGCGCGGCGATCAGCTCCAGCAGCAGCGCCACCGCCTCGGCCCCCATCTGGCGCATCGGCACGTCCGCCGCGGTCAGCGGCGGGTGGAAGTCCTCGGCCCAGTGCCGGGCGGCGACCCCGGTGACGGAGAAGTCGCCCGGCACCGACAGACCGGCGGCGTCCAACGCCCGCCGCATCCCGGGCAGCGCGGCCTCGTTGAGGGTGGCCACCGCCGTGACCTGCGGGTGGTCCGCGAGCAGTTGCGCCACGCACGCCTCGCCCGAGGGGGTGTCGTCGCCGCAGCAGACGTCGACACCGGTCAGGCCCCGCTCGGCGACCGCCGCCCGGAACCCGGCCAGGGCGCGGTGGCTCGGGCCGTAACCCGCCGCTACCAGCTCGGCGGACCGGTTCACCAGGGCCACCTGGCGGTGTCCCAGGTCGGCCAGGTGGTGCACGCAGCGGGAGATCAACGTCGCGTAGTCGACGTCGATCCAGCTCATCCCGTGCGGTTCTGCCGTCCGGCCGATCGTCACGAACGGCACGCCCGCCGTCGCCAGCCGGGTCACCCGGTGGTCGGTCAGCCGGATCTCCATCAGCACCACCCCGTCCACCCGCCGTCCGGTGACGATCCGTTCGAACGACCGGTCGTGGTCGCCGCCGGAGGGGGACAGCAGCACGTCCAGGTCGTGCCGGGCGGCCGCTTCGACGACGCTGGCGACGAAGCCCAGCTGCATGTCGGTCAGGCGCTGGCTGGCCGGCGGGATGACCAGCCCGAGGGTGCGGGTACGCCCCTCCTTCAACGCGCGGGCGCTGGCGTTCGGCCGGTAGCCCAGCTCGTCGATGACCGCCTGGATCCGTTGCCGGGTCGTCGCCGACACCGCCCGCTTCCCACTCAACACGTAGGACACGGTGCTGCGGGACACTCCGGCCCGCCGGGCGATCTCCCCGATGTTCATTTCCGCCCTCAACGCCGAATTCCGGCAGCGGCGCGGGAATGCGCCGTGCTTGCGAGGAGCATAACGGTTCCGCAATTCGACGCCGGCACAGCAACAGTTCCGACACGTGCCGTGGCCAATCCGGCGATACCGATGGTCGTGGCCGCCGAGGTCAGCCGGCCCGCGCCGGTCGAAAGGCGGCGTAATATCCGGCGCGAAAAACTGACGTTAATGGTCTGACGTCTGACGTCGCACCGGCGGCGGCCGACAAATCGTCCGCACTCGGCGGCAGTTCCCGGCCGGGCCCGGTGACGTCACGAAAGGGCGACCGCACCGGTGGGCGGACCGCTGAGGACGCCGCTTCTTGCCTGCCGTTCTGCATGGCCTCCATCGGCAGACGTCGGTGTAATCGGGACAGCCGGGCGGCAGTGGTCCGGACCGACGACAGGAGGAGCCAGGGTGACGGTCAGGAGGGGCAACACGACGTGGCGCGGGGTTCTCGCGCGACTGACCGCGACGATGATGCTGGTCGCGGGGGCGGCGGTGGCGTCCGCCTCCCCGGCGGCGGCGGGCTACGAGTTCACCGGCCAGTTCCAGAACTTCGCCACCGGGATGTGCCTGGACAGCAACAGTGTCGGATCGATCTACACCCTGCCGTGCCAGGCCGGCAACAACTGGCAGACGTGGACCGTCACCTCGGCGGGCAAGGCCCCGTCCGGATACGACCGGGTGACCATCCGCAACCGGCAGACCGGCCGGTGTATCGAGATGTGGGAGTACGGCGGCCCGCAACAGCACGCCTACGAGTGCACCGGCAGCCTGAAGCAGCAGATCGAGGGCTACGGTCCGAACTGGAACCAGGTGTCCCTGCGGCTCAACTACTTCGACACCCGCTACATCTGCGTCGACACCCACGGCAGCGGGGAGGCGTACGCCCGGGCGTGCAACTACGGCGGATACCAGACGTGGCGGCTGAATGGTCGGTGATCCGACCATGCGGTAAGTCACTGGTCTATGTGTGGCACCGCAGGTCGGTGATCTGTGAGGGTGTGCCCGGTGAACCCGATACCGAGCACACCCGAACGGCCGTCGCTGGGCGCCGTGCTGCGGGCCCACCGGCTGGCGGCGGGCCTGTCGATCGAGGGGCTCGCCGAGCGTTGCGGGGTCAGTGTCCGGGCGATCAGCGACATCGAACGCGACCGGGTCCGTCGCCCACAGCGGCGTACCCTGACCGTCCTGTGTGACGTCCTCGACGTGCCGGACGACGCGCGCCGCCGGCTGGACGAGGTCACCTCCGACCGGCCCGCCGGCTGCGAGCCACCCGCCCCACCGTGCCACTTCACCGGGCGGGCGGCGGCGCTGCGTACCCTCGCCGACGTCGCGCGCCGGCCGCCGGGCGACCGGCAGCAGGCCACCGTGGTCGTCGTCACCGGGCCGGCCGGGGTGGGCAAGACCGGCCTCGTGGCACGGGCCGCGACCGACCTGGCCCCGGAGTTCCCCGACGGCTGCTTCTTCGTCGACCTGCGCGGCATGGACGACGTCCCCACCCCGCCCGGCGAGGCGCTGCACCTGCTGCTGCGCGCCCTCGGTGTGCCGGAGCGGCGGATTCCCGCCGGGCTCGACGAGCGGGCCACGGCGTACCGGTCGGTGTTCTGCCAGCGCCGGGCCCTGGTGGTGTGGGACAACGCCGCCGACGAGGCCCAGGCGAGGCCGCTGCTGCCCGGGGCCGGGCCCGGTCTCGTGCTGGTCACCAGCCGGCGACGGCTCAGCGGCCTGGACGTCGCCCGGTGGCTGTCCCTGGAGCCGTTGCCGGCCGAGGAGTCGACCGCGATGCTGCGGGCCATCGCCGCGCCCGACGCGGACGCCGACCCGACCGGGTGGGCGGAGCTGGCCCGGCACTGCGGGCACATGCCGTTGGCCCTGCGCGTCACCGGGCAACGGCTGTCGGACGAGCCGGGGCTGTCGGTGGGGGAGCTGAACCGGCGGTTCACCGGAGAGCAGGCCCGGCTCACCGTGATCGACGCCGGGGCCGCCGGCATCCACACCGCGCTGAGCCTGTCGTACCGGCGGCTGGAGGCGGACCTGCGGCGCACCTTCCGGCGGCTGTCCCTGGTGCCCGGCCCGGACTTCGGCCCGGAGCCGGTCGCCGTGGTCGGCGACGCCGACGTCGAGGAGGCCGAGCGACGGCTGGAGGCCCTGGTCGAGAGCGGGCTGGTGGCCGCCGTGCCGGCGGACCGGTACGGGCTGCACGACCTGGTCCGGGAGTTCGCCGGCGACCGGATGACCGCCGAGGAGCCGGCGACGACCGGTGCGTTGCGGACCACCCTGTTGCGGTGGTGGCTGGCCCGCACCACGGCCGCCGGGCAGCACTTCGAGCCGGGCGGCCCGGCGTCGCTGACGGAGTTCCCGGACCGGACGGCGGCGGCCGGCTGGCTCGACGCCGAGCGGGGCAACTGGTTCGCGGCGCTGCGGTCCGCCGCCACCGACGGCCTGCACGAGCAGGTGGTCGACACCGTCGACGCGCTGCACTGGTTCTCCGACAGCCGGGTGCACCTCGACGTCTGGCCGGAGGTCTTCCGGTTGTCCGCCGGCTCCGCCGCCCGGCTGGGCGACCCCCGCACCGAGGCGGTCCACCTCAACTATCTGTCCTGGGCGCAGGCGATCTGCCAACGCGAGTACGCGCGCAGTGTCGCCACCGCCACCCGGGCGCTGGACCGGGCCGTCCGCGCGGGCGACCCGGCCCAGCAGGGTTGGGCGCTGCTCTACGCCGCCAGCGGCCACACCGGGCTGGGTGAGCACGCGGCGGCGCTGCGGCACCGGCAGCGGGCCTGGGTGATGCTGCGCCGCGCGGCCGACCCGGAGGGGCTGCCGCAGGCGATGGCCTCGCTCGGTTCCTCCCTGCTGGCGCTGGGCAGACCCGCCGAGGCGCTGCGGGTGCACGAGCGGACGCGACGGCTGCTGCGCGATCCGGACCACCCGATCGCGGCTTTCGCCCGGGCCTCCACCGACGCGTTGACCTGCCGGCGCATCGGCGACGACCTCGCCGCTCTCGGCCGGTGGTCGGAGTGCGTCGCGGTCCGGCGGGAGGCGGTGTCCGGGTTGCGCGCGACCGCGATGCCGGCGATCGAGGCGCTGGCCCTGGTGGAGCTGGTCGAGGCGCTGCGTCGCACCGGGGAGACCCGGTCGGCCCCGGCGTACCTGGCGCGGGCGATCGCGCTGGCCGACGACTGTGACGACCCGGACCTGGCCCGCCGGGCCGGGGACCTGCTCGCCGAGCTGTCCGGGACCGGCTGAGCGTCAGGTGCCGGGTGCCACCCGGGCGAAGGCACAGACCAACGGGTGGGGCTGGTAGCGGTGGTCCCGGCCGGCGGTGAGCCAGCCCCGTTCGGCCAGATCGAGGAAACCCGCCTCGGCGGGCGCGGGCCCGACCAGCCGGGGTAGCAGCCGCAGGGCGCGCCGGGCCGGCGACGGCAGCCCGGCGTACGCCCGCTCGAAGGCGTCGCGGACCGACAGGTCCCCGGCGACCAGCGCGCCGAGCACCCGGTCCGGTCGGGTCAACCGGTCGATCAGCCACTGCGCGCTCCACTGCGGCCGGGTCAGCAGCCGGTTCGCGGTCACCCGCAGGGCCAGCGGCAGACCGGCGCAGCAGGCGGCCAGCTCGGCCACGGCCGGGGCGGGAGTGCCGCTGCCGTGCACCATCGCGGTCAGCGCCGCCCGTGCGTCGGCGGCCGGTAGGGGCGGCACCAGCCACCGGTCGGCCTCCGGCAGCCCCGCCAGCGGCTGCCCGCCGGTGACCAGGGTGACGGCGGCGGCGTCCGCGGGGAGCAACGGCCCGACCTGGCGGGTGTCCCGGACGCCGTCCAGCACCACCAGCATCCGCCGGGCGCGCACCAGGTCGCGGTACGCCCCGACGGCCTGCGGGTCCGACCCGGTCGACGCCGTCGTGGCGGCCGGCAGCAGCCGTCGCGCGATCGTGGCGGCGGTGGCGTCCCCGACCGGGCCGAGGAAGCGCACCCCGTCGGGGAACCGGTCGGCCAGCCGGGTGGCGGCCTGGACGGCCAGCGCGGTCTTGCCCACCCCGGGCAGGCCGATCAGCTGTACCGCGTGGCGGTGGCCCAGCCGGGCGGTCAGCCAGGCGAGGTCGGCGTGGCGGCCGGTGAAGTGGGGTGTCACCCCGGGCAGCCCGGAGACCCCGCCGACCTGCTCGTCGGCGGTGCCGAGCCGGCCGGCGTCGGACCCGTGCAGCCCCAGGGCGGTGCCCAGCGCCAGCAGGGTGCCGGGGTGCGGGCGGCGGATCGTGTGCCGCTCGATCCCGCCGATGGTGCGGGCGCTCACCCCGGACCGGGCGGCGAGTTCCTCGATGGTCAGTCCGGCGGCGGTCCGCAGTGACCGGAGCCGGTGGAGCTGTTCCTGCGTGCTGTCCCGCACCCCGTACCCCCGCGAGGACGTCTGCTGTCCGGTCCAGTAGACGTCGGCGCGGGGACACGTGGGGTGAGGGAATCGTCACACCGGGTTTCGGTGCTGGTGGGGCACGGGGCGGTCGTCGTCCGCCGTCCCGGCCTGCGGGAGGCGGGACGGCGGACGGGGTGCGGTCAGCCCACGCGGACCCGCTGCCACTGCTGGTTGGCGCCGGTGCCGCAGGTGTACTGGATCACCCGGGCGCCGTCGGCGGTGGAGTAGCCGCTGACGTCGAGGCACCTGCCGCTGTGCCGGGCCACGAGCTGGACGTACCCGGAGCCCGCGTCGCGTACCTGCCACTGCTGGTCGGTACGCCCCGACTGGCAACCGAACTGCTGCACCGCGGCGTTGTCGGCGGTGGATCCGCCGGCCACGGTGAGGCACTTGTCGCTGTGCCGGGCGACGATCTGGACGTAGCCGGAGCCGGCGTCGCGTAGCTGCCACTGCTGGTTGGTGCCGGTGTTGCAGCCGTACTGGGCCACGGCGGCGGCGTCGGCGGTGGACCGGTCGAGCACGTCCAGGCATTTGCCGCTGTGCCGGGCGCGCAGCGTGTCGAAGGTGTAGCCGCCGTCGACCCCGGAGACCGCGCCGGTGGCGGTGTCGATGGTGAGCTGCGGGAACCAGTTCATGGTCAGCGAGGTGGCGGTGGGGAAGTTCAGCGGCAGCCAGACGTACCGGGACTGGTTGACCGGGCCGCCCGTCGCGCCGGCCCAGCGGTCGCCGAGATAGAGGTACGAGGTGGCGGCGCTGCCCTGCACCGGCAGCACGTACGCCGACTGGGAGTCGTAGGTGGTGCCGTCGGCGAAGTTCGTCGGGTTGGTCCAGGTGCCACCGACGCTGCCGGCAGTGGCGTACCGGGCCTGGTTGGGCGACCAGCCGGTGGCGCCCGAGGTGACCAGGAAGTAGACCCCGTTGCGTTTGAACATCGCCGGGGCCTCCCGGTAGTTGTCCGGCCACAGCGTCCGCACCAGCGACGCGACCCCGGTGTAGTCGGCGGTGAGGCGGTAGATGTTCAGGTCGGCGTTGTTGCGGGTGGCCGAGATCAGGTACGCGGTGCCGTCGTCGTCGCGGAACACCGTCTGGTCCCGGGAGTCGTGGCCCAGCGGGCGGAAGCTGCCCAGGTAGCGGTAGTTGCCGTCGACCGTGCTGGAGGTGGCCACCGCGACCCGGGCCTGGTTGTAGTCGACGCCGTTCTCCCAGTGCATCCAGAGCACGTACTGGCCGGTGCTGGCGTTGTAGATCACCTTGGGGCGTTCGATGTTCGCCGTCGCCAGCTCGCCCGCCGAGGACTGGGTGAGCACGTTGTTGCGGAACTCCCAGGTGCGCAGGTCGGTGGAGCGGTAGACCGACACGTACCGGAAGGTGTTGTTGTCGTTGCGGTTCTCGCCGAACCAGTAGTAGTAGTCGCCCACCTTGATCATGCCGCCGCCGTGGGCGTGCACGCCGGCGCCGTTGGTGTCGGTGAACTGCGTGCCGTTGACCACGGTGACGGGCGCGGCCCGCGCGGCGGGGGCGGTGAGGGTCAGCGGGACGAGCACGGCCGCGCAGGCGGCGAGGGCGAGGACGATCCGGCGGAGGGTGGTGGGGTGGGGCGCGGCAGGCATGGGCCGCCTCCTATGGCGGTGGGCGCGAGGTGCCCGCGGGGACGCGCGGGCCCTTTTCTCGACCCTCACGATATGCGGTGGAACCGATCTATGTACATGTATCGATTTTGTTTGCGGCCGGGCGTTCGCGGGCGTGGGTGTGGCCGGTGGTCGGCCCGTTCGTGGCGGTCGCGGTTGTCGGGGTCGATTCGCCGCCGCCCCGCACGTGTCCGATTGGCGGCAGGAGGGTGGATTGGCGGACCGTCGACCGTTCGCCTGAGAGAAACAGCAGGTCAAAGCTATGCTAACCAGCAAGTTACTGACTGGTAGGTCATTGACGGTCAACGTGAGGCGGCTCTAGCGTTCCCTCCATTCGAACGGCGTACGGTCCACCCGAACGGTCTTCGGTCCGGTGGTGGTACGTCCAGACGGGAGGCCCGAGCATGGCAGACGGGACGGTGCACACCCTCTTCACGCCAGTCCGCCTCGCCTCCGTCCCGCTGCGCAACCGGGTCTTCGTCCCGGGCCACACCACCAACTTCGGCCTGCACAACGAGCCCACCCCCCGACTCGCCGCCTACCACGCCGAGCGGGCGGCCGGCGGCGTCGGCCTGATCGTCACCGAGGCCATCCGGGTGCACCCGACCAGCGCCGGACGCAGCATCAGCCTGGGCAGCTTCACCGACGCCGGCATCCCCGCCTACCGGGCGGTCACCGAGGCCGTGCACCGGCACGGCACGCGCATCTTCGCCCAGCTCATGCACGCCGGCCGGCAGGCCAACGGCGACGCCACCCGCACCGCCGCCTGGTCGTCCTCCCCGGTGGCCTGGGCCACCGGCGCGCACGTCCCGCACGCCATGGGTCGCCACGACATCGCCGTGGTGGTCGCCGCGTTCGCCGCCGCCGCCGGGCGGATGCGGCGGGCCGATTTCGACGGCCTGGAACTGCACGCCGGCCACGGGCACCTGCTCCAACAGTTCCTGTCGCCGCACACCAACCGGCGCACCGACGCCTACGGCGGCAGCCTGGACCACCGGCTGCGGCTCACCCGCGAGGTGCTGACCGCCGTGCTGGCCGCCACCGACCTGCCGGTCGGGTTGCGGGTCAGCGCCGACGAGTTCCTTCCCGGCGGCCTGGATCCCGACGCGATGGTGGAGATCGTCGCCCGGCTGCGCGAGGAGTTCCCGCTGGCCTACGTCCACGTGAGCCACTCCGCCTATCACGGCAGCTACACCCTGGCCACCCAGATGGCCGACATGAGCTTCGGGCACGCGCCGTTCCGACACCACGCGGCCACCTTCAAGCGGGCCTTCCCGGACCTGCCCGTGCTGGCGGTCTGTCGGCTCGACAGCCTGCCCGAGGCGGCCGAACTGGTCGCGGCGGGGGAGGCGGACCTGGTCGGTCTGGCCCGTCCGCACATCGCCGACCCGCACCTGGTCCGCAAGGCGGCCCAGGGCCGACACCACGAGACCCGGGCCTGCCTGGCCTGCAACCAGGGCTGCATCGCCCGGGTCGAGGCCAGCCTGCCGATCACCTGTGTGGTCAACCCCGAGGTCGGGGCGGAGCGGGAATGGGCGGCGGCCTGGCGACGCCCGCAGCGGCCGGCACCGCCGCGCCGGGTGCTCGTCGTCGGCGGTGGTCCGGCCGGCCTGGCCGCGGCCACCGCCGCACGACGGGCCGGCCACCGGGTCACCCTGGCCGAGGCGGGTGACGCGCTCGGCGGCCAGGTCGGCCTCGCCGCCCGGGTGCCCGGCCGGGAACGGCTCGGCCTGCTCACCCGGGACCTCGCCGCCGAGGCGTACGCCACCGGGGTCGAGGTGCTGCTCGGCAGGCGGATCACCGCCGCGCAGGTGCGGGCCGGTGCCTACCACGACGTGGTGCTGGCCACCGGGTCCCGCCCCCGCCCCCGGCCGCTGCCGGGCGGGCCGCCGGTGCTCGACCTCTGGCAGGCGGTCGCCGCCCTCGACGCACCCGTCACCGGCAGCTACGTGGTGATCGACGAGGACGGGAGCTGGGCCGCCGCCTCCGTCGCCGAGGCCCTGGCCCGAGGGGGCGGCCGGGTGCACCTGGTCTCCCCGACCGCCAGCATCGCCGCCCGGATCACCACCTACTCACGACTGGCCCTGTTCAGCCGCTTCGCGGACCTGGGCGTCGTGGCCCATCCACTGCGGACCGTCCGCGCCGCAGGCCTGACCACGGTGGCCCTGACCGGGCCGCTCACCGGCCCCGACCTCGAGATTCACGACGTCACCGCGGTCGTCGACGCCGGCCCGTCGGTCGCCGACGACTCCCTCTACCGCCAGCTCGACGCGTCGCCCGACGGACCCCGGGTCCATCTCGTCGGCGACGCAAACGCCCCCCGCACCACCCTGGAAGCGGTCTACGAGGGCCGGTTCGCCGGCGCCTTCCTCGGCCGCCACGACACCCCCGCCGCCGCCCAGGTGGCGCTCGCCTACTGATCCGGCGGCGGCGACCCCGGTCGCCTCCGCCCCGAGCATCCCTCCCGATCCGGCGCCGCCCTGCGTGGAACCGGACACGACAAAGGAGATCAGCCATGTTCGACGTCGAGGACCGCCTGACCCTGGACGAACGATCCGCCGTGGACTTCGTCCTCGGCCTGCGCAAGCGCTGGGCCGACACCGTGTACCCAGCACTCACCAGGGAGTACGCCGCCACCGGTGCGCCGGCCACCAGCATCGACGAGGCCGGCCGGACCCTGCGCGAACTGCCGCTCTACCCCTGGTTCAGCCACCTGGAGCGGGTGCAGCAGAAAATGCTGTGGAAGGCGGCCGGCGACGCCGTACTGGACCGGCGTGCGGAGCTGACCCGGCAACTGACCGCCGTCCCGGCGCAGCCGGCCGGCTCGCTCACCCTCGACCCCGACCTGCCCCTGCCGGACTGGTACACCGACTACGACATCCACATCCAGCCGGGCGGCTTCTTCTCCGACGACATGTCCGCCTACGTCTACGAGTTCGGCGCGCGGATCGTCATGCTGCGCGACAACGACGGCTACAAGTTCCACCAGCTGTTCACCCGGACCGCGCTGCCCGACCTGCCCGCCGCGACCAGGGTCGTCGACATCGGCTGCGGCTTCGGCAAGAGCACCCGGCCGCTGGTGGGCCGCTACCCGACCGCACAGGTCATCGGACTCGACCTGGCCGCCCCCGGACTGCGCCTGGCGCACGCCGAGGCGGAGGCCGCCGACCTGGCCATCGACTACCGGCAGGCCGACGGCCGGGCCACCGACCTCGCCGACGCCTCCTGCGACGTGGTCACCGGCACGATGGTGCTGCACGAGATGCCGGCCACGGCCATCCGGGAGACGATCGAGGAGGCCGCCCGCCTGCTCAAGCCGGGCGGCGCGCTGCGTTTCCTGGAGTTCCAACTCACCGGTGACCCGCTGCGCGACGCCACCGTCTACGAGCACGCCGAGCGGAACAACGAGCCGTTCTTCCACGCCCTGTTCGGCTCCGACCTGCTCGCGATCTGCGCCGAGGCCGGCCTCACCGACGCCGGCTGGACACCGTTCGATGAACGCCGCAACGGCATGCAGCCCGAGGGCTGGGGCGACCGGTCCGAGTGGCACTTCCCCTGGGCCGTACTGTCCGCGACCAAACCGGAGGCGTGATGAGCACCGAGTTCGACTACTTCGGCGACCCCCGGCTCGGCAAGCTGCTCGACCTGGTGCTGCAACTCTCCACCGAGCTGCACGTCAGCCGGCAGCGGCTGCGGGTGCTGGAGCAGCTACTGGTCCGCCGGGACGTGATCGACGCCGGGGACGTCGACGGCTTCACCGCCGACGACGCCGAACAGCTCGCCCTGGCCCGCGACCGCGACCAGTTGCTGCACCGGCTGATGCGCATCCTCACCGAGCAGGGCCCCGCGGAGCACCCGCTGCGCGACCAGTGGGAGGCGGCGCTGAACGGCAGGGCCGGCTGATGGACGGCGGGCGACCGCCCGGGGACCTCCCCGAGGGCACCTGCGCCGGCGAACCGGCCCGGCTGGTCGACCACTACCTGCAACTGTGCGAGGACCGCGAGCTGGACCGGGCCGGTCGCCTGCTCGCACCGGAGGTCCGCATCGTCTTTCCCGGCGGCCGGGTCTACCGCAACCTCGACGAACTGGTGGCCGGCGCGACCGGCACCTACCGGTGGGTGCGCAAGCACCGCGACCGCTACCTGGTGGGCACCGACGGCGACGCCGTCTCGGTGGTCTCCCTGGGTCGGCTGTACGGGCAGTGGCCCGACGGCGCCGGCTTCGACGACATCCGTTACGCCGACGTGTTCGTGCTGCGCGACGGGCTGATCGTCGAGCAGCACGTCTACAACGACCTCGCCGACACCGTGGCGCGGCGGGACCCGTCCCGCTGATCCACCGACCCGGGTCCCCGCCTCCCGCCCGCCGTGGCGGCGTCGGGGCGACCCACCCACACCAGCACCGATCCGTCCCGGCCGCCGCCGCTGTGCGCGGCTGACCAGCCCTTTCCCTGAACGAGGACGAGGTATCGACATGAAGCACAAGTGGGGTTTGCTGCCGGCGGCGCTGGTCGCCGCGGTGACGCTGGCCGGATGCGGGGGCTCCGGTGACGAGTCGGGCACCGAGGCGGGGGCACCGGCGAAGTTGACCTTCGCCATCGCCTCGGCGGTGATCGGCCCGAAGGAGGAGGTCGCCGTGTACGCGGTGGCCAAGGAACTGGGCTACTTCGACGAGGAGAAGCTGACCGTCGAGACGATCAACACGGACGGCTCGGTCGCCGCGCTCCAGGCGGTCGCCTCGGGAAGTGGTGACCTCACCGCCGCCGACACCGGTTCCATCCTCGGCGCGGTGCAGAAGAACGTCCCGGTCAAGGCCATCGGCGGCCTGGTGCAGAACTGGCCCTGGGTGATGGCGGTCAAGCCGGACAGCACCCTCACCGGCGGCGCCGACCTCAAGGGCAAGAAGATCGGGGTGATCAGCCTGGCGTCCGGGTCCGCCCCGTACGCCCGGGCCTACGTCGCGGCGGCCGGCCTCGACCCGGCCAAGGACGTCGAGCTGCTGCCCGTCGGGGTCGGTGCGCAGGCCGCCGCGGCGCTCAAGGACGGCAAGGTCGACGTGCTGGCGCTCTACACCCAGGCGTACGCGGTGATCGAGAACTCCGGCACCACGCTGAAGTACCTCGACAACCCCGACGCCTTCGACGGGATCCGGTCGCTGAGCTTCGCCGTCGGCGCCCGCAAGCTCGACGACAACAGGGACGTCTACACCCGGTTCCTGCGGGCGGCCTACAAGGCGATGCTCTTCTCCGCGAAGAACCCGGAGGCCGCCATGCGGATCGGCTACAAGGTGTTCCCGCAGATCCTCGCCGGTAAGGACGCGGCGGCGCAGCTACCCGCCGACACCAGGAGCCTCACCGCCTGGCTGAAGACCGCCACCCCGGCGTCCGGCAGCCCGGATCAGTTCGGCGACTGGGGCGCGATCAGCGACCAGGAGTGGACCAAGACCCAGTCGTACACCAAGGAGGCCGGCCAGATCACCGGTGACGTTCCCCTCGGCGACGTGTGGGAGCCGGGTCTGCTCTCCGGCGCAAACCAGTTCGACAAGGCCGCGGTGCTCGACAAGGCCGCCAACTACCCCGCCCAGTAGCGCGCGGCGGACGCGGAAGGGAACGCGATGGCCATCAAGGCGATGGGACGCCGGGAGCAGCAGCCGGCCACGGTGTCTGAGGACTCCTGGATCGAGGTGGCCGGCCTGGACAAGCAGTACCAGCCCCGCCGGTCGGCACCCACCCAGGCACTGCGCGACATCAACCTGACCGTCCGGCGCGGCGAGTTCATCTCGGTCGTCGGCCCGTCGGGTTGCGGCAAGACCACCCTGCTCAAGATCCTGGCCGGGTTGAGCCCGAAGACCGGCGGCACGGTACGGATCGCCGGCACCGAGGTGGTCAGACCCCTCCGCGAGGTCGGGATGGTGTTCCAGGCGCCCACCCTGCTGCCCTGGCGCACCATCTTCGACAACGTCATGGTGCCGGCGGAGATCCAGAAGCTGGATCCCGCCCGGCACCGGCAACGCGCCCAGGAACTGCTGGAGATGGTGGGCCTGACCGGGTTCGAGGGGAAGTACCCGCACGAGCTCAGCGGCGGCATGCAGCAGCGGGCCGGCATCTGCCGGGCGTTGGTGCACGACCCGGCCGTGCTGCTGATGGACGAGCCGTTCGGCGCGCTCGACGCGATGACCCGCGAGTACATGAACGTCGAGCTGCTACGCATCTGGCGGGAGAGCAACCAGACGGTGGTGTTGGTGACGCACTCGATCCCCGAGGCGGTCTTCCTCTCCGACCGGGTCGTCGTGCTCAGTTCCCGCCCGGGGCGCATCGCCGAGGTGCTGCCCATCGACCTGGACCGCCCGCGCGACCTGGGCGTGATGTCCTCCGACCGGGCCGGGGTCTACGTGGACCGGATCCGCCGCCACTTCCACGCCGCCGGCGTGATCGACTGACGAGGTGCCGCCATGGCAACGACAGATGTGCGCGACAAGCCGTCCCCCGGCGCACCGCCGGGCCAGCAGCCGGCCCGGCGGCGGTTCGACCTGCGGGACCGTCCCCAGCTGTGGCTCGTCCCGACGGTCTTCGTCGTGGTTGTGCTCGCCTGGGAGTACGGCACCCAACTGCTCGACGTCGACGAGTACGTGCTGCCCCGCCCCTCCCAGATCGCCGAGGCGCTGCACCGGCAGCTCACCGACGACCAGTTCTGGGGGCACTTCTGGGTGACCACCCAGGAGTCGCTGCTCGGCTTCGCCATCGGCGTCGGCGCGGCGGTCCTGCTCGGCACCTTCATCTCCCAGATCAAGGTCGTCGAGGCCACCCTGATGCCGTACATCGTGGCGTTCCAGACCGTGCCGAAGGTCGCCCTCGCCCCGCTGTTCGTGCTCTGGTTCGGCTTCGGCCTGACCAGCAAGGTGGTGATGGCGGCGGTCATCTCGTTCTTCCCGATGCTGGTCAACGTCATCGAGGGGCTGCGGGCCGCCGACGCCGACCGGATCCAGATGCTCACCGTGTTCGGCGCGAGCCGGTCGCAGATCTTCCGGATGGTCCGGCTGCCGAGCGCGCTGCCGTTCATCTTCGCCGGCCTCGACATCGGCATCGTCTTCGCCATCCTCGGCGCGGTCGTCGGTGAGTTCATCGGCGCCAAGGAGGGGCTGGGCTACCTGCTGTTGCAGACCAACTACAACTTCGACATCGCCGGCATGTTCGCCGTGCTGGTGGTGCTGTCGCTGATGGGCCTGGTCGCGCACTTCGTCATCCGGCTGCTGCAACGACGGCTCGCGTTCTGGGCCGAGGACACCAAGGTGATCGGGGCATGAGCGTCCCGACGGACGACCCGAACCGGTTCGACGGCCGGGTGGCGCTGGTCACCGGGGCGGCCCGGGGCATCGGCGCGCGGATCGCCGCCACCCTGGCCGCCCGGGGGGCGACCGTGGCGCACGCCGACGTCGCCGACACCTGGGACACCCCCACCCCCGACGGGCCGCACAGCCGGCACCGGGTGGACGTCCGGTCGGGCCGGTCCTGCGTCGACCTGGTGGCCGACGTCCTCGACCGGCACGGCCGGCTCGACCTGCTGGTCAACAACGCCGGGGTGGTCCGGCGGGGGCCGGCCGCGACGATGAGCGAGCAGGACTTCAGCACCGTGCTCGACGTGAACCTCACCGGCACGTTCCGGGTCTGCCAGGCCGCGTACCCGGCGCTGAGGGACACCCACGGGTCGGTGGTGAACATCGGCTCCACCAACGGCCACATCGCGGTGCTCGACACCGTCGGCTACTGCGTCAGCAAGGCCGGCGTGCTGCACCTGACCCGGGTGCTGGCACTGGAGTGGGCGCCCGACCGGATCCGGGTCAACGCGGTCGGCCCCACCATCGTGCCCACCGACATGACCGCCGACGTACGCGGCGACGCCGGCTATCTCGCCGACAAGCTGGCGACCATCCCGCTGGGCCGGATGGCGGAGCCCGCCGACGTCGCCAACGCGGTCGCCTACCTGCTCAGTGACGCCGCCGCCATGGTCACCGGCCAGACGCTCTTCGTCGACGGTGGCGTCACCATCCACTGACGGTCGGCAGCCGCACCGCCGACCGGACCACACCGTGGGAGGAACCCCTCATGGCACACCCCGACACCGCAGCCGCGCTCGCGGCGGTGGACGCCCACTTCGACGAGTTCGTGGCCGAACTCCAGCAGCTCTGCCGGATCCGCAGCCGTCGACAGGAACCGGACCAGATGCTCGCCACGGCGGAGTTCATCGCCGACTCGGTACGCCGCTGGGGCGGCCACGCCGACCTCGTCGACTGGGAGCACTCGTACCCGTACGTACTGGCCGAGATGCCCGGCGACGGGGAGCGGGCGCTGCTGCACTTCACCCACTACGACGTCGAGGTGGAGCCGGCCGGTGACGACGCCGACTGGATCAGCCCGCCGTACGCCGCCGAGATCCACGACGGCCGGCTGTACGCCCGGGGGGTGGCCGACGACAAGGGCGCCCTGATGTCCCGCATCCACGCGGTGGCCGCCTGGCGGCTGGCCGGCCTGCCCGCCCCGGTCACCAGCCGGTTCATCTTCGAGGGCAAGAAGTGGCTGCACAGCCCCGGCCTCGGCTCGTTCGTCGACGCCCACGCCGACCGGCTGACCAGCGACGGCGCGCTGTGGGAGAACTCCTGGGTGGACGGGCAGGACCGCCCGCTGCTCAAACTGGCCGAGAAGGGCGTGCTCTACCTGCGGCTCACCGCCCGCACCCTGCCCCGCGACCTGACCAGCCAGAACACCGCGCTACTGCCGGCGGCCACCGCCCGGCTGGCCGCCGCCCTGGCCCGGTTGCAACGCCCCGACGGCACGGTCACCGTCCCCGGCTTCGCCGACGACGTCCGCCCGCTGACCGACCAGGAGCGGGAACTGCTCGCCGAGGTGGAGTTCGACGGGGACTACCTGCGCCGCCGGGCCGGGGTCACCAGCTTCGCCGGTGGCCTCGACGACCGGCAGGCGGCGGTGGCGATCCGTACCGTCCCCACGCTCACGGTGGCCGGGATCTCCGGCGGTGACATGCGTGACGACGTCACCCTGGGCATCCCGTCGACCGCCACGGCGAAGGTGGAGATCCGGCTGGTCCCCGGTCAGGACCCGCAGCGGGTGCTGGCCGCGGTCTGCGACCACCTGGAGGCGACCGGTTTCGGGGATCTGGACGTCGAGGTGATGGCGACCAGCCGGCCGAACATGACCGACCACCGGGACCCGTTCGTCGCCCTGGTGGCCGACGCGGCCCGGCGGGTCTACCGGACCGAACCGGTGATCGAGCCGTACACCCAGTGGATCGGCAACCAGGGCACCCTGGCCGGTCGGCCCATCGTCGGCGTCGGCGTGTCCCGGGCCGACTCCGGGGTGGACGGGCCGAACGAGAACATCCGGCTCGACGACTACCGGGCCGGCATCAAGCACGTCGTCGAGGTCATGGCCGCCCTGGCGGTGACCCGGTGAGCCGGGTCCGTGGCACCGCCCGTCGGGGCTACGTCGACCTGCCCTGGGGTCAGGTCCACTACCGCGAGGCCGGCCCGCCCGCCCGGCCGACCCTGCTGATCGTGCACCAGTCGCCGCTGTCGTCGGCCACCTACGACGCGGCCCTGGCCCCACTGGCCGCCCGTGGCCTGCACGTCGTCGCGGTGGACACCCCCGGCTTCGGGATGTCCGACCCGCCACCGCACCCGTGGTCGATCCCCGAGTACGCCACCGCGCTGTGGCAGACCGCCGACTCCCTCGGGCTGGACCGGGTGCACCTGCTCGGACAGCACACCGGGGCGACCATCGGTGCCGAGGCGGCGTTGCGGGCCCCGCACCGGGTCGGTCGGCTGATCCTGCAGGGCCTGCCGCTCTACGATCCGGCCGAGCGGGCCGAGAAGAAGGCGACCTACGCCCCCGGCTACCAGCCGCACCGGGACGGGTCGCACCTGCGGGTGATCTGGGACCGGGTGTACGGCCTCTATCCCCGGCTCACGCCCGACGAGGCGGACCGGCAGGTCGCCGAGTACCTGATGACCGGGCCGGACTACGCCACCGCCTACCGGGCGGTCTTCGACCACACCCTCGACACCGCCGCCCTGGCGGCGGTGCCCACCGTGCTCCTGCACGGGGCCGACGACCTGGTCGACCGGATGACCCCGGTGGTGCGCGCCGCCCTGCCGCACGCGCCGCTGGTCACCATCCCCGGTGGCACCGACTTCGTCGCCGACGAGCAGCCCGAGGCGTTCGCCGACGCGGTCGCCGGGCAGCTCGACGTCGAGGTGGCGACCCCGTGACCGGCCGGCGGCCCGGGTGCACCTACACCCCGTGGGCCGACCCACGGACGGGGGTCCGGGCCGATGGCCGGCGCTGACCGGGCGACCGTCGTGGCCGCCCGGCCACCGGCGGCACCCGGCCGTCCGGGTGAGCCCGCCGCCACGGCTGCCGGTCTGGGCGCGGTCTACCTGCTGTGGGGCTCCACCTACCTCGGCAACGGGATCACCCTGGAGAGCCTGTCGCCAATGGTGTCCACCGCCGGCCGGTTCCTGGCCGCCGGGGTGCTGGTGTGCACGGTGGTGGCGGTCCGGCGTGGGCCGGGCCGGCTGCGGCTGCCCCGGGCCCAGTGGCCGGGGGTCGCCGCCGGGGGAGTCCTGATGGTCGGCGCGGGCAGTGCCCTGCTTGCCGTCGGTCAGCAGTACGTCGCCTCCGGACTGGCCTCCCTGCTGGTCGCCGCCATGCCGCTGTGGGTGCTGCTGATCCGGCTCGGCTCCGGTCAACGCCCCCGGCCGGCGGCGGTGGCCGGGGTCCTGGGTGGACTGGCCGGGCTGGCGTTGCTGCTGGTCGCCGCCCCCGGCCAGGGGTTGCACCTGGCGGGTATGGCGACGATCGTGGCGTCGACCGTGGTGTGGGCGCTCGGCTCCACGCTGACCCAGCGGCTGGCCGTGCCGGCCGACCACCTGGTCGGCACCGGGTGGCAGATGCTGGTCGGCGGCGCCTGCGTGGCGGTCGCCGGCCTGTTCGCCGGCGAGTGGCACGACCTGCGCCCCGCCGAGGTGACCACCCGGTCCTGGCTGGCCTGGCTGTACCTGATGCTGGTCTGCACCGTCGTCGGTTTCACCGTCTACACCTGGCTGCTGCGCCGTGCCCCGCTGCAACTGGTCGCCACGTACGCCTACGTGAACCCGGTGATCGCGGTCCTGCTCGGCATGGTGGTGCTCGACGAGCGGCTGACCGGCCGGCAGGCGCTCGCCGGCGTCGTCGTGCTCGCCTCGGTGGCGCTCGTGGTGGCGGTGGAACGACATCGACAGTTGCGAGGATTGCCGCCGGGCACCCCCGTGACGCCACCGTGAGCGGCGGTCCCTGCCCACCCCGCGTACGTCGACAGTGAGGACTGACATGACCACCACCCCCGTCATCGCCCGGGACGACAGACCGGTCCGCTCCGGTCTCGGGCGGGCGCTCGACGTCATCAACATCATCGCCGGCCGGGCGCCGGAGACCCTCGGCGTGTCGACCATCGCCCGGGAGCTGGGGCTGCCGAAGGCGGTCGCGTACCGCATCCTCAAGGAGCTGGTGGCCGACGACTTCCTCAGCTTCAACGAGGAGACGAAGCGCTACCGGCTGGGCACCGGGGCGCTCGCGGTGGGCCTGGCGGCGCTGCGGGCGCTGGACGTGCCGGAGATCGCCCGGCGGTACCTGGTCCGGCTGGTCCGGGGCACCGGGGAGACCGCCACCCTGTCGGTGCGGCAGGGCTGGATCAGGGTCTACATCGACCAGGTGCTCTCCCCGCACGAGGTGCGCATGTCGGTCTCCCTCGGCACCAGCCACCCGCTGCACTCGGGGTCGTCGTCGAAGGCGATCCTGGCCGCGCTGCCGGCGGTCGAGTTGGACGAGTACCTCGGGCAGCCGCTGGACCGGGTCACCCCGTCGACGATCACCGACCCGGACCTGCTGCGGGCCGAACTCGCCCGGATCCGCCGGCAGGGGTACGCGGTGAGCCTGGGCGAGCGGCAGAACGGGGCCGGCAGTGTCGCCGCCGCCGTCCGGTACGGCACCGGTCAGGTCTTCGGCTCCATCTCGCTGTGCGGGCCGCAGGACCGGTTCACCCCGCAGGTCTGCGCCGCGCACGGTGCGCTCGTGGCCGCCGCCGCCGGTGAGATCTCCGCCGAACTCGGCTTCCGGCCGCCGATGCCGCGCTCCGGCGGGGGAGAGGGGACATCATGACGACGACCGACGACCGGCCCGACCCGACCCGGTCCGCCGCCGACCGGCCCGGTGCCGCCCCACCCGGTGACGGGCCGCTGACCGGCCTGCGGGTGCTGGACGTGTCGACGATCCTGGCCGGTCCGCTGTGCTGCCAGATCCTCGGTGACTTCGGTGCCGAGGTGATCAAGATCGAGCATCCGACCGCCGGTGACAGCATGCGCGGGCACGGCAAGTCCCGCGACGGCCATCCGCTGTGGTGGAAGGAGATCTCCCGCAACAAGCGCACCGTCGGGCTGAGCCTGTCCGCCCCGGAGGGTGCCGCCCTGCTGCTGCGGCTGGCCGCCCGGGCGGACGTGCTGGTGGAGAACTTCCGCCCCGGCACGTTGGAACGCTGGGGGGTCGGCCCGCAGGAGCTGCACCGGGTCAACCCGGGCCTGGTGATCGCCCGGATCACCGGGTTCGGGCAGATCGGCCCGTACGCCGGGCGGGCCGGTTTCGGCACCCTCGCCGAGGCGATGAGCGGTTTCGCCCACCTCACCGGCGCCGCCGACGGCCCACCCTCGCTGCCGGCGTTCGGGCTGGCCGACAGCATCTGCGGGATCGCCGCCTCCTCGGCGGTGATGATGGCGCTGTGGCACCGGGACCGCACCGGCGGCGCGGGGCAGGTGATCGACATGAGCCTGCTGGAGCCCATCATGACCGCCGTCGGCCCCGGCCCCACCGTCTACGACCAGCTCGGGATCGTCGAGCAGCGCAACGGCAACCGGTCGGTCAACAACGCGCCCCGCAACACGTACCGCACCAGTGACGGCGCGTGGGTGGCCGTGTCGACGAGCGCCCAGGCGATCGCCGAACGGGTGCTGCGGCTGGTCGGGCACCCCGAGGTGATCGACGAACCGTGGTTCCGCACCGGGGCCGGCCGGGCCGGGCACGCCGACGAACTCGACGCCCACGTCGGCGGGTGGATCGCTGCGCGGACCCGCGCCCAGGTCACCCGGGCGTTCACCGAGGCCGGCGCCGCCGTCGCCCCGGTCTACGACGCCCGGGACATCGTCGAGGACCCGCACGTTCGAGCCACCGAGATGCTGACCACCGTGGACGATCCCGACCTCGGGCCGATGCGGATGCACAACGTGATGTGGCGGATGTCCGGCACCCCGGGACGGGTCCGCTTCACCGGCCGCGCCCTCGGCGCGGACACCGACTCCCTGCTGGTCGACGAGTGCGGCTGCGATCCGGCCGAACTCGCCGACCTCCGAGCCCGCCACATCGTCGCCTGACGGTGTGGCCGTAACCCGCTGAAACGTGAGGAACCGTGACGACCACCGCCCGACACGCCGACCGGCTGCTCGACGCCGTCCGCGCCGGCGTAGCGATCTACGACCTCGGCCGGCAGCTCTCGATCGGCATGCCGCAGTCGCCGAACCATCCGCCGTTCTGGCTCAGCATGCCCCGCCGGCACGGTGACATGGTCCGCGCCGACGGTGGGTCCGCCGCCAACGACCTGCTGGTGATGGGGACCCACGTCGGCACCCACGTCGACGCGCTGGCCCACGTCTCCCACGACGGCCGGCTGCACGGCGGCGCGGACGCCGCCGCCGCCCAGGCCGGTGGGCGGTTCACCGAGCTGGGTGTGCACACGGTCGCGCCGATGGTGCGCCGGGGTGTCCTGCTCGACGTCCCCGCCGCGCTCGACCTGCCGGACTGCCCGCCCGGCTACGAGATCACCCCGGCCGACCTCGACGCCGCCGTACGCCGCCAGGGAACCCCGGTGCAGGCGGGCGACGTGGTGCTGATCCGCAGCGGCTGGGGTCGGCACTTCGACGACGAGGACCCCGGCCGGTACGTCGGCCGGGAGTCGGGCGTACCGGGCATCAGCACGGCGGGCGCGCAGTGGCTGGCCGCCGCGGGGGTGCAAGCCGCCGGCGCGGACACCATCGCCTTCGAGTGCCTGCGCCCCGGCCAGGGGCACAGCGCACTGCCGGCGCACCGGGTGCTGCTGGTCGAGCACGGCATCTATCTGATCGAGACGATGGCGCTGGAGGAGATCGCCCGCGACGGGGTCCACGAGTTCACCTTCATGATGGCCCCGCTCGCCCTCTACGGCGCCACCGGCTCCCCGGTCCGGCCGCTGGCGGTGGTCGGCCGTGCCTGAGTCGACCCTCGGGCGGCAGCTAGCCGTCTTCGCCGCCGGAACCCCCGCCGCCGCCCTCCCCGCCGAGGTGGTCGACAGCGTCCGCAACCGGGTGCTCGACGTCGTCGGCCTCTGCGTGGCCGCGGTCGACCTGCCGACCAGCCGGGCCGCCCTGGAGTACGTCCGGGAGCAGGGCGGCCTGGGCCGGGCGACGGCGATCGGACTGCCCACCCCGGTGCCGGCCCCGCTGGCCGCCTTCGCCAACGGGGTGCTGGCGCACTCCCTCGACTACGACGACACCCACCTGCCGTCGGTGCTGCACCCGAGCGCGTCGGTGGTGCCCGCCGCGCTGGCCGCCGCCGAACTCACCGGCGCCTCCGGCGCGGAGACGGTCGCCGCCATCGCCGTCGGCCTGGAGGTCTGCGTCCGGCTCGGGATGGCCGGTTACGACCGGGACGCCGGCAACTCGGTCTTCTTCGAACACGGTCAGCACGCCACCTCGATCTGCGGCACCCTCGGTGGCGCGGTGGCCGCCGCCCGGCTGTTCGGGCTGGACGGCGACCGGACCCTCGACGCGCTCGGGGTGGCCGCCTCGATGGCCGCCGGCCTGATCGAGGCCAACCGCACCGGCGGCACGGTCAAGCGGATCCACTGCGGGTGGGCCGCCCACTCGGCGGTCACCGCCGCCAGCCTGGCCCGGCACGGAATCACCGGCCCACCGACGGTGCTGGAGGGGCGCTTCGGCTTCTTCGAGGCGTTCCTGCGCGGCGAGTACGACCCGGCGGAGATCGTCCGTGGGTTGGGCGTCGACTGGGCGGTGCCGGACATCTTCTTCAAGCCGTACCCGGCGAACCACTTCACCCACGCGGCCATCGACGCCGCCCTGGCCCTGCGGGCGCGGGGGGTGACCCCGCAGGACGTGGCGCAGGTGACCCTCGGGGTGCCCACCCCGGTGATCCGCACGATCGGTCAGCCCATCGACCGCAAGCGTCGTCCCGCCACCGGCTACGAGGCGCAGTTCAGCGGCCCGTACGCGGTGGCTGCGGGGCTGCACGGCGGTGGCGTGCTGGGCGTCGGCCCGGACGACTTCACCGACGCCCTCGCGGTCGAGGAGTCCCGCCGGGCGGTGATGGACCGGGTGGAGGTGGTGCCCGACGCGCGCTGCGACCGGATCTTCCCGTACCAGTTCCCGGCCGTCCTGCGGGTGGTCACCCGCGACGGGCGGGAGTGGACCGAGGAGGTGCTGACCAACCGGGGCGGGCCGCAACGCCCCCTGACCCGCGCGGAGCTGGCGGTGAAGTTCCGGCACAACGTCGCCGGCCGGCTGCCCGAGGAGGTCGCCGCGGCGGTCGAACAGGAGATCGGCCGGTTGGACCGGGCCCCGGACGTCCGGCGGCTGACCGGGCTGCTCGCGGCGGCCGGACCGGCAGCGGCCACCGCGGTGGCCACCCACGACACACCCCGAGGAGTGAGAGCATGAGCACCTACGACCTGTTGCTGCGCGACGTCCGGGTGGTCCGGCACGACCGGCCCGACGCCGAACCCGTGGACGTGGCGATCACCGACGGCCGGATCAGCCGGGTCGCCCCGGGGATCGAGGCGCGGGAGGCCGCCACCGTGCTCGACGGGCAGGGCCGGCTGGCCTTTCCCGGTGTCGTCGACGCCCACCAGCACTGGGGCATCTACAATCCGCTGGGGGAGGACACCGCCTCGGAGAGCCGGGCATCGGCCCAGGGTGGCGTCACCACGGCGCTGACGTACATGCGCACCGGGCAGTACTACCTCAACCGTGGTGGCCGGTACGCGGACTTCTTCCCGGAGGTGCTGGCCGCCTGCGAGGGCCGGTCGCACATCGACTACGGCTTCCATCTCGCCCCGATGATGCGCGAGCACATCGGGGAGATCCCGGAGTTGGTCGAGCGGTTCGGGGTGACCTCCTTCAAGATCTTCATGTTCTACGGCGGGCACGGCCTGCACGGTCGCTCGGCCGACCAGAACTCCTTCCTGATGATCCCCGACGACGAGCGGTACGACTACGCGCACTTCGAGTTCGTGATGCGCGGCGTGCAGGCCGCCCGGGAACGCTTCCCCGACCTGGCGGCGCAGATCTCGCTGTCGTTGCACTGCGAGACCGCCGAGATCATGAGCGCCTACACCCGGCAGGTGGAGCAGGAGGGCCGGCTGACCGGGCTGGAGGCGTACCACGCCTCCCGGCCGCCGCACTCCGAGGGGCTGGCGGTCTCGATCGCCTCGTACCTGGCCCACGAGACCGGGCTGCCGAACGTCAACCTGCTGCACCTGTCCTCGGCCAAGGCGCTCGACGCCGCGTTGCGGATGGCCGAGGCGTTCCCGCACATCGACTTCCGCCGGGAGGTCACCATCGGGCACCTGCTGGCCGACATCACCACCGCGCACGGCCTCGGCGGCAAGGTGAACCCGCCGCTGCGTCCCCGCGAGGACGTGGAGGCGCTCTGGGCACACCTGCTCGCCGGTCGGGTCGACTGGGTGGTCAGCGACCACGCCTGCTGCAAGGACGAGGTCAAGTTCGGCCAGCCGCGCGACGACATCTTCCTGGCCAAGTCGGGCTTCGGTGGGGCCGAGTACCTGCTGCCGGGTCTGGTGACCGAGGGCCGGCGGCGCGGCCTGCCGCTGTCCCGGGTGGCGGCGCTGACCTCGTGGAACCCGGCCCGACGGTTCGGCCTGGCCGGCAAGGGCGCGATCGCCGAGGGGTACGACGCCGACCTGTGCCTGGTCGATCCGGACAGCGCCTGGACGGTCCGCGCCGAGGACTCCGAGTCCACCCAGGAGTACACCCCGTTCGAGGGGTTCGACCTGACCGCCCGGGTCACCGACACCTTCGTGCGGGGCGCGCACGTCCTGGTCGACGGCAAGGTAACCGGTGACCCGCAGGGCCGCTACGTGGCCCGGACCGCGCGGTAGGAGGCGTGGTGCAGCCTGTCGCGCGTAGCTACCTGTACGTCCCGGGTGACCGGGCGGACCTCATCGGCAAGGCCCCGGGTCGGGGGGCGGACGCCCTCGTGCTGGACCTGGAGGACGCCGTCACCCCTGCCCACAAGGAACAGGCCCGCCGCACGGTGGCCGACGCGCTCGCCGACGTGACCGACCCCGGGCAGCGGTGGGTCCGGATCAACAGCGACCAGGTCGAGGCGGACGTGGCGGTGCTGTCGGCGGCGGCGGCCGGCGTGTGGGTGCCCAAAGCGGAGCCGGAGCTGCTGCACGAGGTGGACCGGGCGCTCGGCGCGGCGGAACGTCGACTCGGGCTGGCCGAGCGCACCTTCGGTGTGGTGGCCCTGGTCGAGACCGCCCGTGGCGTGCTGACCGTCGCGCAGGTCGCGGCCGCGCCCCGGGTGCTGCGGCTGGGGCTCGGCGAGGCGGACCTGGCCGGGGAACTGGGCCTGCAACCGGGGCCGGACCGGGCCGAGTTCGCGCCGATCCGGTCGCAGGTGGTGGTGGCCTCGGCGGCGGTGGGGATCGTCGCGCCGGTCGGCCCGGTGGAGACGGCGCTGCGTGATCCGCAGCTGCTGGAACGCACCACCGGCATCCTGCTGCGGCAGGGGTTCCGGGCCCGCAGCGCCGTCCACCCGGGTCAGCTCGCGACGATCAACGCGATGTTCACCCCGACGGCGGCTGAGGTTGCTGCGGCCAGAGCGGTGCTCGACGCGTGGGAACGGGCTGGTCGGGACGGGTCGGGGGTGGCCACGGACGCAGCCGGCCGGCTGCTGGACCGGGCCGTGGTCCGGACCGCCGCGGAGGTGCTGCGCCGGGGGGAGGAGCCGGCCGGGCCGCCGACGGTTGCCGATCATCGGGATGTGCGGCAATGATCTACGTCACATTGTGAACCGTTCTCGCAGTGGCGGGCACGGAAGGCACGTTCCGGGCCGAATCCCTTTTCCGTGCCCCACATTCGGCGTCCGGAGCTCTCGTTTTGGTGCTGACGTTCCTGCCGACGGAACAGTGACAGATACACAGCGTCACTCCGCCTCACCCCGTGTGGTCGACCGACGTTGGTTGTCACCCGACAACCAGCGCCTCGGTTTGTGCCGCTCACTACCCTGACCGATGATCCAGTGCCTGGGTACCGTCGACAGCGATAAGGGCTTCAGATGAGCAACAGTCACCCTCCGTACGGAGAACAGCCGGATCCGAACGTCACCCCGTGGAGCGGGCCGCCGGCACCGCCCGCCGGCTACCCGGCGTACGGCCAGCCTGGCCAGGCCCCGCAGTACGGCCAGGCCCCGCAGTACGGTCAGGCCCCGCAGTTCGGTGTTCCCGTGCCGCCGCAGAAGTCGAACCGGGGCCTGGTCATCGGCCTCATCATCGGCGCGGTGGTCCTCATCCTCGCGCTCTGCGGCGCCGGCATCGGGCTCGCCCTGGTCGGCAACGACGACGAGCCCGACCCGACCCCGACGCCGAGCGCGACCGCCAACCAGGGCTCCGGCACGGAACCCTCGTCCACTCCGCAGGCGTCCGACCCGCCCACGGAGCAGCCGAACAACAACAACAACGCCGTGACGGCCCGCTACTCCAGCGACCTGTCGTCGGTCTGCGACGGCAGCCCGATCCTCAACGCGGCCACCTACAGCGGCCCGGCCACCGCCAAGGCGTACGTCTTCTCGAACAACCCGGAGCGGCCGTCGTTCTGGTCGTCGAAGATCGTCGGCTCCGACAAGCGGTACTACGCCAAGTCGGCGGACTTCACCAGCGTGTCGGTGGTCGGCTGCATGTCGATGGTCCCGGGCAGCGAGGGCGCGCCCAAGAAGTGCGACTACAAGGCCAGCGACGGCAAGAACGTCAGCGTCTCGTACATCTCCTCGCGCTACCAGCTGACCTTCTACGCCGCGAAGACCGCGGAGAAGATCGGCGACGGCGGGGTCGTCAACGCCCCGGCGACCCGGTGCCCGAGCTTCATCTCGTACAACAAGACGACGATGAAGGCGTACGCGGCCCCGGACAGCGGCACCATCGAGGCGGCGCTGGACAAGTTCCTGTCCTGACCGGCTCCTGACGGCGGTGCCGGGGGCGGGAGGATCCCTCCCGTCCCCGGCCTTCCGTCCTCCCGCCGGGTCAGGTGTTGACCGGCCGGCGGGCGACCAGCAGCACGTGCGTCACCGGCCAGTCCAGCGTCGCCCCGTCCACCGTCGACAGCGCCGCGGTCGGCGCGAGCCGGTGGGTGACGATCCAGTCGTTGCGGTACGGGCCGCTGGCCGGGTCGACCTCGAAGCCCACGTCGGCCAGCAGGGCCTTCCAGTCGGCCCACTCCAGCCCGCAGAACTCCTCCTGCGTCTCGGACAGCCAGTTGTCGGTGTAGTCCTTGCGGGTGAGGAAGTCCATCGCCGCGCCGAGCGGCAGCTCGACCACCGCGCCGGTGCCGTCGTCGACCGGGCGGAATCCGAACGGGAACCGGTAGTCGACGGCGAACTGGTCCAGCCGGGCCCGCGTGGACAGCCCGGCGAGATGCGCGGCCACCTGGTCGGCCGGCAGTGACGCCAGATCCGCACGGGGCCGGGCCGGGTTCGCCCCGTCGGTGGTCGACAGCCGCAGCCGTACCGTCCGGTCCCGGCCGTCCGGCCCGCAGACGTCGCTGTTGATCCACACCCCGCCGGGCACCGTGTGGTCGTAGATGGCCTGCACGAACCGGCGCAGCGACGCCATCCGATCGCCGTACGACCAGATCTCGTGGGTCAGCGCGAAGGTCATCGTGGTGTCCACCGAGCGGGGCGCGAACACCGCCCCGCCGAGCACGTTGCGGCGGTAGAAGAAGACGTTCGGGTTGGCGAAGAAGCCCTGTGCCTTCTTGTGCACGCACTCCTCGTACAGGTGGCGGGCCACCTCGACCCCGATCAGGTCGCTCTCCCGCAGCGTCGGCTCCCGGTCGGCCAGCTCCAGCACCGCGCCCGCGCCGCAGCCGACGTCGACGATCCGGCCGGGCCGCACGTGCTCGCGCACCGCCGCCCACTTGCGCTGCGCCGCGTCGGCGAACGCCTCGGCGTACGTCCGGTAGTCGCGGGTGGCGGTCAGCCCGCCCTCGTCCCCGACCACCGGATCGTTGACGACCGAACGGACCAGGTCGTCGAGCCGGTAGCGGGCGTAGACATCGAGGGTGGCGGGGTGGGCCAGCTCCCGCCACGACGGGTCGTCGGCGGCCAGCCGCAACAGCACGTCCCAGGGCCGGGCGGGGGTGGGGTCGACGTCGGCCTCCACCCCGGCGAGCGGGAACCCCAACCGGGCGTACATGGCGGCGACCTGCGGCGTCGAGCAGGCGACCACGGTGTTCTCCGGGGTCAGCTCCAGGCCGGCGGTGGCCGCCACGTTCTTGAGGGTCACCTCGGCGAACCGGTCGGTCTCGGCGGTGTCGAAGACCGGCACCACCACCGACCGCAGCCCGGCCAGCACGCTGAACCGTTCGATCGCCGCCTCCCGCCGGTGGTAGGGGACCGGGTTGCGGCGGGTGTTCTCGTGGTTGGCCGAGGTGACCGCCCAGACCACGGTGGCCTCGTCGTCGGTGACCCGGCCGCCGGTGCCGGTCGGCCCGGCGTCGGCACCGGCGTGGTCGCCGTCGGCAGCGTCGTGGTGACCGCCGGTGGCGAGCCGGTGCAGATAGTCGGCCTGGAACCGGGTCAGCAGGTGATGTCGGCCGGGAAACAGCAGGTAGCGGGGCATGCACCGTTCCTAGCCGACGCCGGATGGCCGGCTCCGCGCGGGGGTGGGGTGGCAGTCGCGGCGGCGCACGTGCTGCCGGTGCGGCGTGGGGGTGCCGGGAGGCGCGGTGCCCGGACCGGGCGTGGGGGCGACGCCGTGCGGCGTCGCCCCCACCCTGGCGGGTGCTAACCCACCACGGAACGCAGCGGGACCTGCTCGGCCCGCAGGGTCCGCACCAGGTCACCCAGGAACGGGTGCTCGTCGATCTGGAGACCCGCCGGGTTCGGGATCACCAGGTACGCCGAGCCGTCCGCCACGGATACCCGGGCGGTGTCGGTGTACCTGTCGACGACCGCCTCGGCGCGGGCCAGGTCACCGGCGGCCACCTGGAGGGTGAACGGCCGCCACTGTCCGCCCAGGTTCTCGGCGACCGGGGCGGCCGCCGCGGCGGCGCGGGCCGGGTCGACCGGGACCGGCGACGCGGTCCGGGCCGCGGTGCCGCCGCCCGGGTAGAGCAGCGCGTTGGCCACCAGGTGCAGACCACTCTCGTTGTACGCCCGGAACAGCGGGTTGAACGCGAACAGCACCGCCCGCCCGGCGCCGGTCGGCTCGTCCACCACCGCGACCGTGCCCTTGAGCGCGTCACCCTGCACCGTGTAGCCGTTGGCCCAGAAGGTGTCCCCGCTCGGGTAGCGCAGCACGTTGCGGCCGGTGCTGCTGGGGGTGAGGATCGGGTCGTTGTTGTTGAACTCGAAGTCCTCCGCCGGCCGGCCCAGCCCGACCGGGCTGTCCGGATCCACGTCGACCCGCAGGTGCGAGCCGATCACCGTGTAGCCGGTCGGCTTCGGCTTCTCGGTGGTCGAGGTGAGCCCGGCGGCGCGGGCCATCCGGGTGCCCTCGTTGCGCAGGCCCAGGTAGGTGTGGCCCTGGGCGATCCAGTTGCGCAGGTTGGCCTGCCCGGTCGCGGTCAGCCCACCTGTCGCGTTGCTGCCGTCCGGCACCAGCAGCACCGTGCGGCCGGTGAAGGCGGGGGTGCTGTCGTTGATGTCGGCGGTGGTGACCGGGGTGAGGTCCAGGCCCCACCGCTTGCCCAGCACGTACCGGGCCTCACCGTGCGAGCCGGAGGTGGTGGAGATGCCGGTGCCCTGGAACAGGCCGACGTCCGGCCGGCTGATCGGGGTGCCGACGGCCGCCGTGGTGTACGGGGTGAGCGTGACGCCCAGCTTCTTGGCCGTGGTGTTCAGCTCCGGCGTCAACGCGCCGGCGGGCATCCCCACCTGGCCGTTGTCGAGGTCCCGGACGAGCTGCACGCCCTGACCCAGCAGGGTGAAGGTGAACTCGGCCGCGGCGGCGGAGTCCAGCTCGTAGGTGTAGGAGCCCTTCAGTGGCGGCGCGGCCAGGATCTTGCCGCCACCGGTGTTCTGGATCTTGTCGATCAGCTCGGCGTTGGGCTTGACGTCCGCGCCGGTGTAGACGGCGTTCACACCCATCAGCAGCGGGTTGCTCCACGACGACACGTCGTAGAAGTACGGGAACGGCGTGTACGGGTCCTCGCCCATGATCGCCTGGATCCAGTGCTTCTGCGGCTGGTTCATCGGGATCCAGTACGACCCCACCGGCACGGTCAGGTTGGTCGCCGAGCGACCACCGAAGAGCTTCGCGGTGGGCAGCTTGACCGCCTTCTTGACCTGGTAGACCTCCACGTCCATCCGGCGCAGCCGCTCGACGAGCTGCCGGGCGTCGGCGAGCTGCCGGTCGGGCAGCAGGAAGTACGACCTGACGGTCTGGTTCGGCACCGGGAACTGCACGGTGTTGGTCGGCTGGACCACCTCGTTGGGCTCCAGCGTGCCGGCGCGGCCCTGGGCGAGGGCGTCCTTCCACACCTTGAACCAGCCGTTGAGCACCTCGACCTTGTGCGTCGCCGCCCACCCGAGGGTCGACCACTGGGTGTGGAACTGCTGCTGCACCCGGTCGGCCACCGCCGACGAGCTGCCCTTCTCGAAGGTCATGCCGGCGGCGCCGAAGCCGGCGGCCGGTACCGTGTCGCCGTACCCCATGAAGAACAGGTCGTAGGTGGAGTAGTTGAAGTAGCACTCGGTGGTCACCGCACCGCCGCACGCGCCGTTGTAGCCGAAGCCGGCCTTGTTGGCCTCGCCGATCCGGTTGATCCAGTCGACCGCCTCGCCGGAGATCTCGTGGTGGATCGGGTCGGCGTTGGGCGGGAAGAAGTACTGCCGGCCGCCCATCTCGTGCGCGTCGATGAAGACCTGCGGCGGGTACTTGCGCATCAGTTCGAGCTTGCCGTCGGTCTCCTGCTGGGTCCGGGCGAACCAGTCCCGGTTCATGTCGAAGCCGTACTCGTTCTGCCGGCGGCTGGCGTCGCGGCCGTCCGGGTTCTGCGTCGGCACGATGATCGTGACCAGGTTGTCGTTGCGCTGCTGGACCTCGCAGGACAGCCCGGCGGCCAGCTCGTACAGCGTCTTGAGGGCGGCGTCGGTGCCGCTCTTCTCGCCGCCGTGCACGTTGGCGGTGACCCAGACGATGGCCGGGGCCGCCTCGGCGATCTCGCCGGCCTGCTGCTGGTTGACCTGGCGGGGGTCGCGCAGCGAGCGGACGTCCTCGGCGATGCCCTTGAGCACGGCCGGCCGCACGTTGCGCTCGTTGGACACGATCGCGTACGGCAGCGGCTGGCCGAGCACGCTGGTGCCCATCACGCCGGTGACGACCCGCTTCGAGGCGGTGTCCACGGCGTCGAGGTAGCCCCGCACCTCCTCGTTGGTGACCACCCGTTCCTGGCCGGTGCCGAGCGGGAAGCCGAGGAAGCTCTCCGGGCTGGGCACCGATGCCAACCGGTCGGTGGGGTCGGTGCTACACGTCGTCGGGGGCGCGGCGGAGGCGGACGGGCCGACCACCAGGGGGGTGATTCCGGCCAGGAGGACGATGGCGGTGGCGCTGGCCAACCGCTGGCGGGAAAGCGATGCGGAGCGGAATATCGGCGTTCGCATGAGGCGTTTCGTTTCCCTTCCCGGGAAATGAATCAAGGGTGCCCGGAGCGTATGACCTGCGCTTTCGGGTGGTCAAGATTCACAACCGGGGACCGGTACGCGATTCGCCAATTGCCCCACACCCGCTCGAACGCGGGCGTTTCATGGCGAGTCGGCGTCCACCCTGGACCGTCGTCCGCCCGGGGGGAACCTCCGCCGTACGCCTGATCATATTCACCGTCGTCGACCGGGTGCGGGCGGCCCCGGCCCGCCGACGGCGGGCCGGGACCGGGCGGTCAGCGCACCCGGACGAACACCGGGTTGGAGTAGAACCACAGGTCGCTCCACGGGCTCTCCAGCCCGTCGGCCAGCGGCTCCGCCTCGTCGGTGCTGGTGCCGCGGACCCGCAGGTAGCTGTCGACCCCGACGTCGCGCAGGGTGTGCCGGATGACGTACTGGGCACCCTGCTGCTGCCAGTCGCGCGGACCGAACCGGGCCACCACCGCGGTGGTGGGGTTGGTGTCGGCGTCCCGGTCGATGCTCGGTCCGGTCACCTGCCCGACGATCAGGTCCACCCGCCGGACCTGCGGCCGGTCGCCGTTGCCGTTCGTCCCGGCCGGCGGCCGGAACCGGATCACGACGTCCACGTCGGTACGGTTGCGGCGGCTGACGGTGACGGTCTCACCCGAGCCGGCCGAGTGTCCCTGGCTGCTTGCGGTGACGTCGAGGCGGCTGATCAGGTCACCGGTGGTGACGAAGATCCGCCCGTGGCGCAGGCCGTCCATGATGTCGTGGTACTCCTGCCGGGCCAGCACGTAGGTCTTGCTGTACTCACCCGGCCAGAAGTCGGTGCCGCCCCGGGTCCAGTGCACGTGCGAGTCGGACGTCGCGGTGATCCACCAGCGTCGCCCCTCGCCGAGCAGCGCGTCCCACAGCCCGCCGACCCGGGCGGTCGCCTGGTCGTAGCCGCCGTAGGTGGGGTGGTTGCCGTAGCCGCCGCGGGCGCTGCCGTTGAGTGGGCCCGCCTGGTGGCCCGGGGCGCCCTCGAAGCCGACGTACACGTCCGGGGCCGCGTCGTTGCCGTTGCGGAACTCGTGCGGGAGGTCCTGCCCGTACACCCCGAGCCCGGTCGCCGAGCGGGAGGTGTGGTGAGCGATCACCAGCGGCTTGTGCGGCATGTTCCGCGCCACCTTGAGGAACTCCACCATCTTGGCCTCGGTGTCGCGGCCCGGGTCGGCCGGGAACGGGTCCCGCTTGGCGAACCGGCTCTCCAGCTCGAAGAGCTGCTTCGCCTCGTCGGCGTGCCGGGGGATCATCAGGGTGTGGTGGTCCATCGCCGGGGCGTCGAACTCCATGCCCCAGAACTGCAACACCTCGGGCACCAGCCGGCGGGACCGCAGCAGATCGGGGTACGCCTGCTCCAGGTTCACCTTGGAGTGCGTCGGTCCACCGTGGTCGGTGCACATGGCCCAGGTCAGTCCGAAGTTCTTCGCCATGATCGCGTTGGTGACGATGGGATAGACCGCGTCGGCGCCCTTGTGGAACGTCGGCGGGTTCGTCGAGGTGTCGAAGTCCCCGCTGTACTCGGAGTGGATGTGGTGGTCGCCGGCCCGCCAGATCCGGTCATCGGCCCGACCTGCGCCGGCCGTCGCCTGATCCTGCCGGTCCGGATCGGCGTGGGCCGCCTCGACGCCCACGAACGGGCCGGCGGCGGCGAGCGTCGCGCCGACGCCCGCGTACTTCACCAGTTGGCGGCGTGACAGCTGACCGCCTGTGGCGTCCTCGGAATTCCTGTGCTGCACTGCAGAGCCCTCCACGTGATCCGGGTGTCGACCGTGTCGGTGACGAAGCCTCCGAGAGGCGGGTGAACAGCCGCTGCACGGCGCGCGGGATGGGAGTGAACGACGGCCGGCCAGCGCCGCCGCGTGCCCGGCCCGGCCGGTGGCCGGACCGTCACCCACCCGGGCCCCGGCTGTCGTCCCGGGTTGCCTCCCACGGGTGGGATATCTATGTAATTGCATTTCCCGCTCATCGGTGAGAAAGAGGTCTCATTGACCGCTTGCTATGCCGCAACTAGTATTCGGTGCGCAGACGGTCAACGGGGAGTGGTCGCGGCATCCACATCGAATGCTATTCCGGTGTCGCCCGGCCGATTCGTCAAGCTTCTGGCGAAGCCATTCCGGAGCCAATCCCCGCCATTTATTCGACGACCCGATCCCCCCGAGAAGCGGGGGCGGGCCGTCGTGCCGCGTGCGCGGGGGTCACCGGGAGGTGGCATCGGCTCCCGGCACGCACCGGTTAGGACCGACCACGCCGAGAGGACCCCACTCCATGCGCGCTGACCCGATCCGCCGCCGGCCCCCGGGCGCGGCACTGCCCCTGCTCGCCGCGGTGGCCGCGATCCTCCTGCTCGTCGCGGGGACCCCGAGCCACCTCCCGGGCGTCCACCTCGCCGCCGCGGTGGACATCACCGACACCCCCGGCACGATCACCGACCAGTGGTCGACCACCGGCGACGAGGGCATCGAGAAGGTCATCGACAACACGCCCTACCGCAAGTACTTCACCTACAGCGGTGCCGGCTGGATCCAGTTCGAGGCGACCACGGCGGCCGTGGTGACCAGCTACGCCGTCACCTCCGCCAACGACTGGCCCGACCGCAACCCGCGCAACTGGGTCTTCGAGGCCTCCACCACCGGCGGCAGCTGGACGCCGCTGGACACCCAGAGCAACCAGACGTTCATCACCGGCTTCCACCGCAACACCTACTCGTTCGGCAACACCAACGCCTACCGGTACTACCGGCTGCGGGTGACCGCCACCAACGGGTCGGTCAACATGCAGATCGGCGAGTGGCAGATCTACGGGACCACCACCGCCACCACCCCGGCGCCGGCCGCGCCCACCGGCCTGCTCGCCACCGCGGCCAGCGACCAGATCCGGCTCACCTGGACCGACAACACCCGGTGGGAGACGGCCTACCGGCTGGAACGCTCGACCAACGGCACCACCTGGAGCACCGCGTACGTGCTGCCGGCCAGCACCACGAAGTTCCACAACCTGAAACTGCCGGCGGGCACCCACTACTACTACCGGCTACGGGCCGAGGGGGTGGCCGGCAACTCCGGCTACGCCACCGCCGACACCACCACCCTCAGCGCCACCCCGGCCACCACCTGGACCGAGACCTGGCACGCCCCCAACGAGACACTCACCCGCTACTACTACGACGCCAACGTGGCCATCTACCGCGATCCGGGACTGGCCTCGACCGATCTGACCTGGGTGAAGGACTACGCCAAACAGATCTGGGAGTACGTCCAGGCCAACTACGGCAACCTCAGCGGCCAGCGGCTGTACGAGGTGCTGCACGACGACGCGGGATCGGGCGGGTTCGCGCTGAGCCAGTTCGACCCCAACACGGCATTCCGCGACGTCAACGACATGAGCGGCGGCGGCTGGGGAAACACCGACCTCAACGAGGACGTCATCTCCCACGAGATGAACCACACCGTCGAGTTCACCGCGTTCGGCGTGAACGGCTCACCCGCCTACGGCATCTGGGGCGACAGCAAGTGGGCCGAGATCTTCCAGTACGACTGCTACGTCGGCACCGGCCGGACCACCGACGCCACCCGCTGGAAGAACGCGAAGCTGCTCACCTCGGACAACTTCCCCGTCGCCAACACGTACTGGTTCCGGGACTGGTTCTACCCGATCTACCAGAACTACGGCGGCAAGGTCGTGCTCAACAAGTTCTTCCAGCTGCTGTCCCAGCACTTCCACCAGTTCGACGGCGTCTACGCCCGGGACCTCAACTGGGGGGAGTTCGTGCACTTCTGGAGCGGCGCGGCCGGCGTCAGCCTCAAACCGCTGGCCACCACCGCCTTCGGCGGCTGGCCCGCCGACTGGCAGGCGCAGTTCGTCCAGGCCCAGGCCGACTACCCGGGCGTGACGTACACCCCGTGACGCGGGCCCTGACCACCCACCCCGGCGATCCGGCGACGACCCCCAGCCGGTGACCCGGCCGTGGGGTGCCGCCACCACACCTGCGGTGGTGGCACCCCACCCGGCGACCGGCGGTCGTGCCGGGCCACCAGCCGCCCGGCACGACCGCCGGCCTCAGCCGAGCAGCACCGACACCGCCTCCACCGTGTCCGGATGGGCGAGCAGCAGCGTCGCCGCCGCCGACCCCGTCGGGGCGTCGACCGGCTCCGACCAGCCGCCCTCGCAGCCCAGCAGCCCGGCGACCGCGTCCACCGCAACCGGATGCGCCGCGAGCAGGCCGTGCACCTGCCCCGTCGGCGCGCCCGGCCGGGCCACCGGGGCGGGCCCGGCCGGCGGCCCCATCCAGGGCGGCACCCAGGCGTCCAGCTCGGGCAGCGTCCCCGGGAAGGTGCGCGCGGCCTCCCGCACCAGCAGCGGCACCAACTCCGGGCCGTGCTCGCGCAGGGTGGTGATCAGCGTGGGTAGCCAGGGCAGCAGCACCGGGTCGGGCAACCGGGCGAACGCGGTGGACATCGTCTCCACCACGAACGGCGCGAGCCCCGGCACCGGTTCCAGCGCGTGCACGAAACCCGAGAGGTATCTCGGGAACGCCGGCACCACCAGCGGGTTACCCAGCAGGTCGGCGCAGCGCTGCCGCAGCTCGGCCAGCGGCAGCAGGCCGAGCTGGTGCCGGGCCGCCCAGAGCAGGGCGACCTTCGCCGGGCTCTCCGGGTGCGACTGGGCCACCGCGAGTTCGAGCTGGGACCGGTCGCAGCCCAGCGACAGCGCCAGGCTCTCCATGCTGAACAGGAAGCCGAGCATCGCCCCGACCTGCCGGACCCCGGTCTCCTCCTCGACGAACGCGGTCGGCAACAGGGTGCAGTAGTGCGCGTACCCGGTCGTCACGAACGCCTCGCACCAGGCCGGCAGGGTCGGCGCGGTGGCCCGGTGGTGGGCCAGCAACCGGCGGATGCGCCGCAGCACGTCCGGGGCGTCGTCCACCGTGCGCTCGGTGGACAGCAGTTCCACGGCCCGCGCGCCCAACTCGTCGACCAACCGGGGGCTGTCCAGCAACCGGATGGCGTCCTCCACCGCGGCGAGAGCACCGGCGGCCGTCGCGTCGGGGCCCCGGACCGACCGCCGCAGCCGCTGCTCCAGCACCTGCTCGACGGTCACCCCCTCGTAGCCCAGCTCGATCAGCGCCCGCTGGTGCCGGCCCAACGCGAGGTCCCAGCTCTCCTGGATCGACCGGTGCCCCAACCGGCGCTCACCCATGATCGGGCGGACCGCGTCGGCGGGCAGCAGGTGCCGCAGCATCCACAGCAGATCCGAGCAGCCGGCCAGCGCCGGGGTGGCGTGCAGGTCCAGCAGGGCCCGCTGGATGGTGCGCTTCTCCAGGTCCAGGCCGAGGGGTTGCAGCCGGTCGAGCACGTCGCGGGCCAGCGGTGGCAGGGCGTCGTAGCCGACCTGCCCGATCCGGTCCCCGCCGAGCAGGATCTCGCAGAGCCGTCGCACGTCCCGCCGACCCGGCACGACGTCCTTCTCGATGCAGGTCACCGCCGCGTCGGCGAAGTCGTACGGGGTGGGCCGGGCCCGGTTGCGCAACCCGGCCAGCAGGATCGACGTCTCGAACACCGCGATCGCGTCGGCCGTGCTGGCCAGGTACCCGTTGCGGCGGGCCAACCGGACGATGTCCACGCACCACCCGCGCAGCTCCGCCTCGTCCAGCCCGTCGAGCGCCGGTGGCGCGGCGAGGAACCCGGTGAGCCGGTCGGCGACCGGACCGGCCGGCGTGGCGACCGGCGGGGCGGCCTTCCGTTTGCCCCGGCCGCCTTTGACGCCCCGCTGACCGTCAAGCCGGTACGGGGCCAGTCCCGACCGGCCGACCGCCTGCGTCCAGTTGGCGGCGGCGATCGACACCGACCCCGGTGCCAGCCCGAACTGCGCCTCGATGGCCGAGTGGCTCGACGGGATCAGCCCGTACCGCCAGCGGGTGCCGGTGCGGGGGGTGATCGCGAAGTCCGGGGCGGGGGAGTCCAGGCCGAACTGCTCGACCCGGCTGGCGGCGTGGAACGCGCCGCACACGTAGAGACAGTCCGCCGGGTCGGCCCCGGACGCGGCGAGGTGCTCCCGCATCCGGGTCCACATGTAGCGCTCCCGGTCCTCGTCCCGGTCGGTACGGTCCGACCCGGCCGGCCGCAGCCGGCGGAACAGGCTGCCGATCAGCACCATCACCTGCCGGTAGGTGTCGTGGTCGGCGTCGGCGAGGGGACGCTCGACGTACTGGTCCCACCACTCCGACCAGTGCCGCACCTTGCCGTGGTGCAGCAGGTACGCCTCCAGCTCGGCGAACCGGGGCCGCAGGTCGCCGATCTCCACGCCGACCGCGTCGCCGTGCAGGGCCGACTGCTCCCCGGCCTCGCCGCCCGCCGTCTGCGGCGCGGTGTCGGCCGGCGCGTCGGTGGCCGCCGGGGCGTCGCCGCGCGGTGACCACTGGAAGACGTGGTCGGTGGAGCGGTCCACCAGCACCAGCTCCACCCCGGGTGTCTCCAGCGCGTACGCGATCGCCTGGTACTCGGCGGACGCCTCGGTGACCGGGGCGACGACGCTCAGCGGCCCCCACTCGGCGGGGAAGCCGTCCAGCTCGGAGGCGAACGCCTGCACCGCCACCGGCAGCCGACAGTTGCGCAGCTCGCCCAGGAGCGGCTGGAGATCCTCGCACAGCTCCAGGTAGATCACCTTGGGCTGCTTGTGCCGCAGCCGGCGGACCATCGCCAGCGCCGAGGCCGGCGAGTGGTGACAGACCGGGAAGATCTCCAACCGCTCGCCCAGCGCCCGGTCCACGTCGTCGACGATGCCGGCGAGGATGCCGGCCAGCGCGTCGGCGGAACCGGCGAACGTGGCCGCCGCGTCGGTGAGCTGCTCCCGCAGCGCCCCGAACGGTCCGGCGGTCGCGGGCGGGGCGGTGCCGGGCGGCGCGGCGGTGCCGGCGTCGGCGGTGGTCACGACAGCGAGGCGATCGCCTGGCGACCGCCGTCGAGGAAGCCGCCCCAGCCCTCGCCGTTCTTCTTGGCCCGGGGCTCCACCACGCCGTGCAGGTACTTGTTGAGGATCGCCAGGTCCTCCGGGCTGCGTCGGGCCAACGATCCCACCAGCGAGGAGGCCAGCGTCTCCACCCGCAGGGCCCGGTCGCCGAAGAACTGGCTGTGCAGGATGGCGTCCTCCAGCACCCCGATCTGCTCGGCGGTGGACAGCGCCGACTCCAGCTTCTCGTCGTCGCTGGTCGCCGACGCGGCGGCGGCCCGCAGGTCGGCGAAGCTCTGCAACAGGATGTCCAACAGGGTGGGCGGCACGTCCAGCTCGATGCGGTGCCGGCGTAGCAGTTCCTCGGTGCGGAACCGGACGATCTCCGCCTCGCTGCGCTTGTTGGTGACCACCGGGATGCGGACGAAGTTGAACCGGCGCTTCAACGCCGACGACAGGTCGTTGACGCCCCGGTCGCGGCTGTTCGCGGTGGCGATGATCGAGAAACCGGGCTGGGCGAAGACGATGTTGTCGTCGTTCAGCTCGGGGATGGAGACGTACTTCTCCGACAGGATGGAGATCAGCGCGTCCTGCACGTCGCTGGTGGAGCGGGTCAGCTCCTCGAAGCGGCCCACCACGCCCTGCTCCATCGCCGTCATGATCGGCGACGGGATCATCGACTCCCGGGACTGCCCCTTGGCGATGACCATCGAGACGTTCCACGAGTACTTGATGTGGTCCTCGGTGGTGCCGGCGGTGCCCTGCACGACCAGCGTCGAGTTGCGGCAGATCGCGGCGGACAGCAGCTCGGCCAGCCAGCTCTTGCCGGTGCCGGGGTCGCCGATGAGCAGCAGGCCCCGGTCCGACGCCAGGGTCACGATGCTGCGTTCGACGAAACTGCGGTCACCGAACCACTTCTGCGGGATCTCCCGCTCCAGACCGTCGGCCCGTTCCGAGCCGAGGACGAACAGCCGCACCATGCGCGGGCTCAACCGCCACGAGAACGGCTTCGGGCCGGTGTCGACCGACTCCAGGTAGTCGAGTTCGTCGGCGTACTTGACCTCGGCGGGGGCACGCAACATCTCGGACATGAGGGGTGATTCTCCTAGGTGAGGAAGCTCTTGAGCTCGAAGACGAGTTTGCGGATGTGACCGGAGAGCACCGGGGTGCCCAGGTCCTTGAGGCGCTGCCGGAACCAGGGGTTGACGCTCTGCTGGCCGGAGCTGCTGACCGAGCCGACCGGGATGAACCGCACCCCGGAGCGGTGCACCGCCTCGATGCCGTCGAACAGCGGCTGGGAGCGGTCGAACTCGTAGAAGTCCGAGATCCACACCATGACCGTGTTGCGCGGCTCGACGATCTTGGGGCGGGCCATCGCCATCGCCACCGGCCCGTCGTTGCCGCCACCGAGTTTGGTGCGCAGCAGCACCTCGAACGGGTCGTGCACCCACGGGGTCAGGTCCAACGCCCGGGTGTCGTACGCGATGAGGTGCACGTCGACCTTGGGCAGCCCGGCGAAGATCGAGGCCAGGATGGTGCAGTTGACCATCGAGTCGACCATCGACCCGGACTGGTCCACCACCACGATCAGCCGCGACGGGGTGGTCTTGCGGGCGGTCTGCCGGTAGTAGAGCCGGTCGACGTAGAGGCGTTCGTCCTCCGGGCTCCAGTTGGTGAGGTTCTGCCAGATGGTGCGGTCGAGGTCGAGGTTGCGGTAGACCCGCTTCGGCGGCACCGACCTGTCGATCGCGCCGACGGTGGTCTGCTCGACCTGGGTCCGCAGCACCTCGGCGACCTCGTCGACGTACCGCCGGATCAGCGACTTCGCGTTGGCCAGCGCCACCCCGGACAGGTTGGACTTGTCCCGCAGCAGCTGCTCGATCAGCGACATGCTGGGGGTGAGCTGGGCGGCCAGCTTCGGGTCGGCCAGCACCTCCCGCAGGTGCATCCGGCGGACCAGGTCGCCCTCCAGCCCGGCGAGGGTGGCGCCCAGTCCGGTGCCGCCCTGCCGACGCAGCTCCCCCGGCGGGCAGCCGAGCGCCTGCTCGAACCAACCCGCGTCGGCCTGCCACCGGGCCAACTGGCCGGCGCTGACCGGCCCGGACCCGGTGCCGAAGACGTTGAGCAGCAGCTTCGACACCAGCGCGGCCCGGCGTACCTCGGCCTCGCCGGGCCGGTGGACCCCGCCGTCGGCGGGGTCACCCCCGCCCGGCGCGCCCGGGCCGTCGATGGTCGCCTCCGTCGCCTCCGTGCCGTCGGTGGTCGCCTCCGGCGTCGTGGCCGACGGGGCCCCGGCGTCGGGGGAGGCGTCGACGGGCCGGTCGTCGGTCGGGCCGACGGGGTCGGGGGCGAGCAGGCCCCGCAGTTCGTCAGCGAGCGCGGGGAAACGCTGCACCACGGTGTCCACCGACACGGTCGGGTCCAGCAACGCGGCGGGCAGGCCGAGGTCGTCGACGACGGCCACGCTCGCCGCCTCCAGCGTGGGCTGCTCGTCGGGGTCGAAGAGCCGCCCCAGCAGCCGCCAGTAGAGCACCTGCCGACGGTTGGCGGCAGCGAGGTCGGCCGGGGTCACCACATCGCCCGGGGTCGGCACGTCACCCGGGAGCACGGCACCGGTCGTGGGGGTCGGGTCGCTCATCGGCGCAGCAACCGTCCCGCGCGTTCGCGCAGCACGGCCACGGCGTCGCCCGCCCTGGCCTCGGCCTTGGCCACCTTCGGGTCGGTCACCCCGTCGGCCCAGTCGCCGTTGTGCGCCTCCACCGGCCGGCGCTTGACGGTGGCCTGCACCGCCAGCGGCTGCACCAGCCACCGGCCGCCGTCGAAGCGGGCCAGGCCCAGGCAGGACGACGAGGCGGCGACCAGCGCCGGGGTGAGCGGCCCAGCGGCCGGCAGCCGGTCCAGCGCGACCGCGAGGCGCTGCCCGCCGAGGTCGACGGTCGACCCGCCGTCGTGCACGGTGTAGCCCTCCAGCAGCACCGGCTCGGCGATGGCCACCGGATGCCGGTCCAACGGCGGGATCGCCGCCGCCGTCGCCGTGCCCAGCAGCACCCGGGCGGTGGCGAACGGGTCGGCGGGCTCGCCGGCCTGCGCCTGCCCATCGACCCAGTGCAGGTCGCCACCCTGCGCGGGCAGATCGGTGACGGTCAGCGCCCGCCGCTGCGCGATCGCGGTGAGCAGCACCGGGTACGCCGACAGCAGCCGCCACACCGCCGGGCCGCCGATCGTGGCGACCTTGGCCGCGCCCACCGTCACCCGGACCAGCCGGGGCGTGCCGGCGTCGGCCGGTTCGAGGATCGCGTGCAGCTGCGCCTGGACGGCGGTCTCGTGCTCGTGGACGTCGACCCCGAGCGGCAGCAGGCGACCGCTCACCGGGGTGGTGCCGGCCGTCGGGTCGGTGGCCGGCCCGTCCTGGGCCAGCAGCACGCCCCGGGCCCACAGGTCCGCCCAGCGGCGTACCGGCGGCTGCGCCATGGTGGCCACCGGCAACCCGGCCCGCAGCTCGGCGGCGAGCCCATCGAGCAGCACCGCCAGCCGGCGCGCCCCCGGCTCGGCCAACGCAGCCTCGACCGGTGTGCCGACGGCGGAGAGCAGCTCGTGGTCGATGCCGCGCCAGCCGGCGAGGGCCGTCTCGTGCAGCCAGGACCGGGCGGCGGCGCGGGCGGGGGAGGGGGCACCCGCTTCGCCGGTCGGCGTCCACGGGGTCCGGTGCCGCCCGAGGGCGGTGTCGAGCTGGTCGAGCAGGGCGTCGTGGGTCGCGCCCAGCAGCGCCGTGCGGGCTCCGGCCAGGGCGGCCAGGTGTTCCTGCCCGATGGATCCGGCGGTCACCTTGCCCACCGCGTCGGCCACCCGTTCATCCAGCGGCGTGCCCGCGACCGCGGCGGCCAGTGCGGTCAGCGCGGCGGCGTCCGCCTCGCCGACCCGGGCGAAGCCCCGCAGCAGGGCCTCGTCGAATCCGGCGACCACGTCGTCGGCGTCGGCCAGCCCGGTGGGTGCGTCGCCGTGCAGCTGCGCCAGCTGTGTGCCGAGCATCAGCGACCTGCCCCGGTCGACGGGAACCAGTGCAGCTCGGGCAGCACGGCGGTGCTGGCCGGCAGCTCCAGGTAGGCCAGGTGGCGCAGGAACCGGCTGAACACCACGGCGGCCGAGGTCGGCTCGTGCCGGGCGTCCAGCCGGGACAGCAGCTCGACCCCGGTCTGCGTGCCGTCACCGGCGTCGACCCGCAGGTAGCGGGCGACCCGGTCGACGCCGTACTGGAGGACGGCCTCGTCGGCCAGGGCCTCCAGGTGCTTGCAGGGCGCGCCGCGCAGCCCGCCGCAGGGCCGGTTGTTGTTGGTGCTGCAATGGTAGGCGTGGTCACCGGCGGTCACCGACGAGACGTAGACCCGCTCGATGTCGGAACCGCTGGACACCACACCCTGTAACCGCCCGTCAGCCAGCTCGACGAAGGGCACCTTGGCCAGCTTGCGGGGCCGGGCCGGTGGCACCACCGCCACCACGCTCCGCCGCCGCGCCGCGGCCTCGTCAGCGTCCGTCACCGCATGTCCTCCCACCCGCCGGAACACCGGCGTCGACCATGGTTGATGGCGCGCGCCGGCCGGGCCGGCGTCGCCGTGACCACAAGATCATGGCCCACGGGTACGACACTTCCACGGCCTCCCGTCGCCCCGTCCCGAGGTCCGGTCCGACCGGCCGTTCCGTCACTCTGCGGGGTTCCGACGCCACCATCGGCAGGCCGCTGCCCCGCCCCGGCTCCTTGACACCGCACGCATCCCGACGGATTGTTATATCGACCACTGTCACTTTCTATGGCTCGCGCCGGATTACGGACCGCAGCCGTACCGAAGGAGACCGTCATGCGCGCCGCCGTTCACCGATCAGCCACGGGTCTCGCCGTCGCCCTGGGCGTCGTGCTCACCGCGATCCTGCCGACGTCGTCCGCGACCGCCGGCGAGCCCGTCCAGAGCCCGGACACGGGGCTGGTCTTCTACTCCAGCTACCCGACCGAGGTCGTCGGTCGGCAGGCCACGCCCGACGGCGTCTGCCGTCCCGTCCCGACCGACGCGACCTGGCTGCTCGCCTGGAGCGGAGGTTTCCACTCCGTGGCCGGCTACCGGACGACCGACTGCACCGGCCCGGCCGCCGAACTCAACAACCTGCACAGCTGGCCGCCGGGCTACCACCTGAGCTACCGCGCCGGCTGACCGCCGCCGTCGGCGGCAGCCCCGCGACGATCCCCGACGGGCCGGGTGTCGGCGACGACCGGCTGGCGCAGGATGGTGCGCCTCCGGTCGGGGGCGACCCTGCGGAAGTCGCTCAGGTAGATCTCGTGGTGGGTGCCGGTCAGGCGGAGCCGGTGGGCGGGGACGAACTCGTGGTGTAGACGGGCGAGCACGGCGGCCTCGTCGTCGAAGGAGCCGACGTGCAGGGTCTGCACGCACCGCCCCTCGGCCAGCCGCTCCAGACGGACGTCGTCCATCCGTCCGGGTGGCCGCTTCGCCCCGACCTGCGCGACGGCGGCGGCGACCATGCCTGGCCCGATCCAGTCGGGGACCATGAGCATCAGCGTCCAGCGCCACCGCGACTTGTCCCGCACCGTGGTGAAGGACGCCATGTCCTCGGCCCACCACAGGCCCTCCAGCGGCGGGACGACGTAGTCCCGCCTGAGTTCCCGCCTGCTGGCGAACTTCACCCGGTACGCCACGGGATAGAGCGTCTCGACCGCCTCCGTGAAGGCCGGTGCGGTGTTGGGGTCGCCCCGGCCGTCGATCATCAGGTACTGCATGTCGGGCACGTCGACCAGCCGGAACCGCCCCCGCTGCGCCCGGTAGGTGTCCAGGGTCCGGCGGAAGTCGACCTTCCCGTCGGCGGGGCCCGTCACCGGCATCGGTCGACGCCGCCCGGGATGTGGCCCGTCGACCCGTCGCCGGAGCGGACCGGACATCTCGTCATGCTCCCGACCCTCCTTCCGGCGGTCCTTCGGGCACCACGTGCCCGTGCAGGTACGACCGACACTATGTCAGGAGGATTCCCGGGCAGTCGACGACCGGCGCGTCTGGGATGCTGTCCTGCATGCCCGCCTTTCCGCCGACCTTCGCCGAAGCCGTCGTCGCCCAGCCGCTCGCTGCGCAGTTCGAGGCGTTCCTCGACGAGCACCGTGCCGCGCTCGACGGCTGTCTGGAGGGGCTGACCGAGGAACAGGCCCGCCGCCCGCTGGTGGCCTCCCGGACCACGCTGCTGGGCCTGGTGAAACACGCGACCTTCGTGGAGCGGGTCTGGTTCGACGAGGCCGTCACCGGCCGGTCGCGCGCCGAGCTGGGCATCCCCGCCGCGTCGGAGGAGTCGTTCGTGCTCGACGACGGCGACACGGTCGCCAGCGTGCGGCACGCGTACCGGGCGGCCTGCGCGGCGTCCCGCCGGGCGACCGCGACGCTGGGCCTGGACGACGTCCTGTCCGGGCACCGGATGGGACCGGTCCCGCTGCGGTGGGTGTATCTGCACGTGCTCCGCGAACTCGCCCAGCACTGCGGGCACGCCGACATCCTCCGTGAGCAGATCGTCGACGGTTGACGGTCCACGGCCCCGGTCCGGGACGGGTGCGTGCGGAGGGTCAGCGGCCGCGGTTGCGGGGGTGCCGTTTGGCGGTCCGTTCGTTGCCGTGCCGGTAGTTGCCGGTGAGGCGGGCCATCAGCTCCTGCGGGTCGTCGCTGTCCACGTCGGTCAGGAACCGGGCCGCGGCGACGCCCCGCAGCACGGTGGCGAGGCGGCCGTGGTGCAGCAGTTCCACGTCACCGTTCTTGCGTAGGCGGTAGGTGAACCCCTCGGGTGTGCCGGACATCGCCACATCGTCCCCACCGGCGGGCCGGCCCGCGACCCGATTACGCCACGCCGCTCCGACGTCCGTCGGCGGCGGGCGTACGCGAGCCGCGTTGCCGCCCTCGACTACGGTCGAACGGTGACTACCGGTGACTTCACGGGTACCCGCGCGCCGGGTGGGGTGCCGCACTGGCACACGGTGCGGCGATCACGCCTGTTCACCGTGCTTCCTGCGGTCGTGCTCGGGCTGCTGGGTGTGAACTTCGTCTGGGAAGCCGTCCGTCGCAACGTCGATGTCGCGGCGACCACCGAATGGCCGTTGCGGTTCTCGCTGGTCGACCTGCAGACGACTGTCGCCATCGGGGCTGCCCTCGCCGGCCTGATGTTGACCCGGGCGCAGTTCGCCCGCGCCAACCAGCCCCGCTTCGGTTATTCGTGGACACCGCACGCCACCGACGCCGATCGCTGGGAGTTGCACCTGTCGAACACCGGCCCGGGGTTCGCGGGTGTCACCAGGGTCGACTACCGGTTCGGTGACGGACCCTGGCTGCCGTACCAGACCTTCCAGGAGGAGCTGGCCGCGCGGGGCGTGCGACCGGTCGACGCGGAGTTCTTCTGGTTGGGTCGGGCGCCCCTTCCGCCGCAGCCCAAGCTCACGGAGGGATACCGGCTCGGCTCGTTCACCGTCGACGGGTTCGTGCAGTGCGATCCGTTCGAGATCAGGATCCAGGCTGACGACCAGCTCGGCGACCGGCACCAACTCGTCATCAATTCCACCGCCCGCCTGCCGGTGCCCGCCTGGTCTCGGGTCGTCCGCACCCGGGCCGACACGCCGTCGCACTGAGCACCGATGGTGGCCGAAGGCGGGAGTTGGCCCGCCGTCGGGGCGAACGGGTCTGCGGGGGTCCGGTAGGCTTTTGTCGCCTTCAGGACAGTTCGGTGCCTTGGTAGGCATTGAAACCGGTGCTTGTATTGACCGCAGGTCGAGTTTCCGGCGAAAGGCCCAGCGCTCGTCCGCTGTCCCGTACCGCTGAGGTCGTGCGCCGAGCTGCGGAGTGAGTGCCATGGCGTGGAGTTGGAACAGGAAGAACCTGACGGTTGCGATCTGCGGGGTGCTGGCGACCGTCGTCTTCGGTGTGGTGGCGTGTCTCCAGTCCGGGCAGGGCGGAGGGCACGGCGACAGCCAGTCCCAGACCGGTGGCACCGGCAACAAGCAGGCGCAGAACGGTGGCCAGGCCGCCGACGTCATCAACAACGCCAACATCTTCCAGAACGGCGCCAGGGAACTCACCCGCGAGGAGGCGCTCGAGCGCGCCGAGAGGTACGCGGACGTGCCGCCCCCGCCAGGTGATCTGGCACCGTACCTGGTTGTCGCCCCCGGACACCTGTTCGTCCGCACGTCGCCGGAGGCGGGGGGCAGGCGGGCCGGTGCGGCCTGGGACAAGACGCTGGTCTATGCCGGCTGTTCGATGACCACGAGCTTCGATCCGGTCCTGGACGACGAGGTCGCGGGCGTCTGGATCAAGATCCGTTGGCCACGACTCGATCCCGGGGACGACATGCGCTCGTCCCAGTCGTCCGACCCGTTGCAGGGCTGGGCGTACGCGGGACGACTGGTGCCCGCCGGCCACAGCGGCAGGATCCGTACGTGCTGATCCGGCCGGCACACCCGCCCAGGTGGCCCGACGGGTGCTGGGCCGGGCGGCTCACGCCGGTACGGGGTGGTCCGCCTCGAACCGCTCCCGGGTGAGGAACGCCAACTGCGCGCGCTTGTCGGGCATGTCGATCTCGTCGGCGAAGGTGAACCCCTCGCGTTCGAGCCGGCGCAGCGCGAACCGGTTGCGCACGTCGGGCTCGACCACGATCCGCAGCCGGGTGGGGTCGCGGAACAGGAACCGGGCCAGCGCGGGGCCGATCGCGTCGGTGAGTCCGCGCGGGGGCCGCCGGCCTGGGGCGAGCAGCAGGTGCATCCCGATGTCGCCGGGGCGTACCCGGTAGCGTTCCCCGACCGGGTCGGCCTCCGGCTGGTAGCTCTGGAACAGGCCCACCGGCGCGCCGTCCAACCCGATCAGGTATGCGTGGTGGGTGCTCAGGCCGTCGACGAACGTGTAGACCTCGCGTACCTCCTCGACGGTGTACGACCCCATCCCCCAGAACGTCGCGCGGGGCTCGGTCACCCAGCCGTGCAGCAGCGTGGCGTGGGCGTCCGGGTCGACCACGGTGAGGGTCAGCTCACCGAAGCCGGGGATCTGCTCCTGGTAGGTCACGGGGTCCTCGTCTCGGGTGCGGGGGTCAGGGTGCGCCAGTCGGTGCCGACGGGGATCAGCCCACCGGTGGCCCACAGTGGTAACTGGTCGGCGAAGTGCGGGTCGTCGGGGCGACCGGAGACGCCGAAGGGGACGATCCAGCGGCTCGCCGCCCGGTCGGTGAGGTCCCACACGTAGCGGGCGACCGGCCCGCGCCAGCACGCGTCGGAGACGCCGGGGACGCTGGAGGTGGCCAGCACGCAGTCGGTGTCGCCGCCGAGCGCGGTGGCCGCCCGCATCGCGGCGACCCGTTCGGTGACCGCGTCGGACACCCCGAGGTGCAGCGGGTGCAGCAGGTGTCGCCGCCCCCAGGGGCCGGGTGGGTCGCCGGCGGCGACGTCCTCCAGGGCGGCGGCGGCGAGCGGTTCGACCGCGCCGCCGAGGCGGGGCAGCCCGGCGACCACCCCCTCCACGGCGTGCCCGATTCGGGCCAGCGGGTCGGTCCACGGCGCGAAGAGGGGGTCGTAGCCGCCGGGGGAGTGCAACGGTCCCAACACGGGGTGCGCGGCCAGCCGGTGGACCAGCGCGGCCCGCCAGGCGGCGAACGTCCCGGCGTCGACGCTGTCGGCGGCCATCCGGCCGTCCCATCCGGTCAACCGGTCCCGCAGCCGTCGGGCGGGCGCGCTCAGCGGGGCCGGGTCGAGCCGGGCGAGCAGGTCCCGCAGGACCGTCGACCCGCGTCGGGTGTCCATGTGGACGTCGGGGGCGGCGACGCCGTCGGCGAGCAGGTCACGGATGCGGCGGGCCCGGTGCGGCGGGGCGAAGTCGACGCCGAGGGCGGCGGTGTCGTCGCGCCGGTCGTTGGCGCAGACCACCGGCCCGCCGACCTCGACGGGCTTGGTCGTGGCGTAGTCGCCGCGCCACCGGTAGCGGGCGTCCCAGCCGGGCACCGGTTCGCGCCGGCACCTGTCGTCGCGCTCGGGCACCAGGCCGGCGACGAGTTGGAGCACCGTGCCGTGCCGGTCGGCGACGAGCACGCTGTTGACCGGTTCGACCCAGCCACGCAGCGCGTCGGCGACGTCGTCGGCGGTGCGGGCCCGCAGCAGCGGCAGCAGCGCCTCGAAGCCGAGGTTCCCGGTGACCCGGGTCGGGGTGCGCAGGCTGAGCGCCTCGCCGGTGTGCCGGTCGTGGTCGATCACCGGCCCGCGCGGGGTCTCGATCACCTCGACGGTCTCGGTCGCGTCGCCGCGTACCTCGATCCGTTCGACGTGCCGGTGGGCCGGCACCCAGCCGTCGGCGTCGCGGACCAGCACCCGGTCGCCGTCGCGGCGTAGCTGTTCGCGGTAGAGGTCCTGGTAGTCGGCCATCGCGTTGGTGACCGCCCAGGCGACGTCACCGGCGTGCCCGAAGTGCGGCAGCCCCGGCACGCCGGGGAAGGCCAGCCCGACGACGTCGAACTCGGGGCAGGCGAGCCGGATCTGCTGGTAGATGCCGGGCAGTTCGAGCAGCCGGTGCGGGTCGCCGGCGATGACCGGCCCGCGCCCGGTCAGCGGGTCGGCGGGCAGCGCCCAGGCGTTGCTGCCGGAGCCGCCGGGCCCCTCGACGGCGAACAGCTCGCGGGCGTGCGGGCCGAGGGTGGCGGCGACGTGGGCGTGCCACAGCTTCTGCGGGAAGGTGCCGAACAGGATGTGCTGGACCAGGAACACGCCCAGCGGCGACCAGGGTCGCCACCGGCCGGGCGTGCTGCCGGTGGCGGCGAACTCCGGGGCCGCCGCCGCGCCGGCCGGCAACGCGTCGTTGACCCCGTCGGCGTACGCGGTGACCCAGCGCCGGGTGGCCGGGGTGAGCTGCTCGAAGCAGCGCCGGGCGGTGTCGTCGAGGCGGGAGCGCCGGGCGAACCGGTCCCAGTCGCGTTCGGTCGGCCCGACGTGGGCGGCGAGCCGGCCCTCGGCCCGCCACCGTTCGACCTCGAGCTGCCAGGCCCGGTCGGTGGCGGCCACCCGGCCCTGCCATCGGGCCAGCTCGTCGACGGTGTCGGCCCACAGGTGCGGTACGCCCCACCGGTCGCGGTGCACGCCGGTGGCCGGACGACCGCCCGGTTCCGTGCCGGTCCCACTCTCCACAGGACTCCCCAGGTAAGTTACCCTCGCCTAACTTAGGCGGACCTTACCTGGAGGGCGTGTGAAACGGAACTGGGAGGCCCTGGTGCTCAAGGCCATGGGCGGTCGGGACTTCCGGCTGACCGTGCGCGGCACCGAGCCGGTCGGCGACCACTACCGGCGTCTGCTGATGGACGACGGCGGCCTGCTGGCGGCGGCCAAGGTGCACCCCACCATGTGGATCCGGCTCTGGTTCGACGACGCGGGTCGCTCGCACCAGCGGGCGTACACCCTGGTCGACCTGGACCCGGCGACCGGCCGGTTCAGCCTCGAATTCGCCCTGCACGACGGCTGCGCGGCCCGCTGGGCGGCCGGCGCGCAGGTCGGTGACACCATCGTGGCCACCCTCCAGGGTAGCGCCTTCGCCCTGCCCGACCCGGCCCCCGCGCACCTCTACCTGGTCGGTGACGCCGCCTCGCTGCCGGCGGTGAACAGCCTGCTCGACGCCGCCGCCGGCATCCCCGCCACGGTCTGGCTGGAGTACGCCCACCCGGGGGAGCAGGCGCTCACCCCGCGCGCCGGGGACCAGCACCGGGTCACCTGGGTGCCGCGCGGGCAGGACGGGCAGCAGCTCGTCGACACCGTCCGGGCGGAGCTGCCGGCCGCGCCGGACGCCCACTACTGGCTGGCCTGCGAGGCGGGCAGCACCCGCGCGCTCACCCGGCACGTGCGCCGCACCCTCGGCGTGGGCAAGCAGCAGCTCACCGCGTTGGGTTACTGGAGCGCGCGGTGACCGGACGCCTCGGCACGCTCACCACGCTCTACGTCACGCAGTATCTCGGCATCGGGTTCATCACCGTCGGGTTGACCGCCATCCTGCGCGACGGCGGCACCTCACTGGACACCCTGGCCCTGCTCCAGTTCGTCGGCCTGGTCTGGCCGCTGAAGTTCCTCTGGGCTCCGCTGCTCGACAGGTACGGCTCCCGCCGGCACGGGCACTACCGGTCCTGGCTGCTGCCGTTGCAGGCGGGTCTGGTGCTGAGCCTGCTGGCGCTGCTGCCGTTCGCCGACCCGACCCGGCAGCTCGGCCCGGTGGTGGCGATCTGCGCCGCCTACGTCTTCCTCTCCGCCACCCAGGACATCGCGGTCGACGCGGTCGCCGTCCGGGTGCTGTCCGAGGGGACGCGGGGCGCCGGCAACGGCATCCAGGTCGCCGCGAGCTACCTGGGCAACCTGCTCGGTGGCGGCGCGTGCGTGCTGGTCTACGACCGGTTCGGCTGGCTGCCGGCGATCGGGCTGCTGGCCGCGTTGACCGCCGTCGGCCTGGTGGTGGTGTGGCGGCTGCGGGAACCGGACCGGGTCGCCCGGGTGGCCGGCGCCGGGCAGGCGTACCGGGCGTTGCTGTCGGTGTTCGGGCAGCCCGGCTGCCGCTGGTGGACCTTCGGCGTGGTGCCGCTGGTCTACACCGGAGCCGGCGCGGCCTACGCCCTGGTCACCCCGGCGCTGGTCGACGCGGGCTGGTCGCTGGCCCGCATCGGCGTGGTCACCGGCGTGGTGATCAGCGCCCCGGCGATCGTCGCCGGCCTGCTCGCCGGGGTCGGGGTGGACCGGTTCGGCCGGGCGCGGCTGCTCGTCGTCGGGGGCGCGGCCCTCGCGGTCTCCACCGTCATGCTGCTGCCGTTGCTGAACGGGCGTGCGCCGCTTGCGGCGACGGTGGCCGCGCTGTGCTGCTTCATGGCCGCGTACACCGTGGCCAACGTCGTGCTCTACGTGGTCAACATGGACTACTCGCGGCCGGGCACCGGGGGCACCGACTTCACGGTCCTGTCGTCGTTCGGGCTGATCTGCTCGTTCCTGGCGGCCTCGGTCGGGCTGGCCGCCGCCGACCGGGTCGGCTATCCCGCCGTCGCGCTCGCCTCGGTGGTGCTGGTCGCCGTCGGCGTCCTGGTCGGACTGGGGCACCAGCGCCGGTTCCGGGCCGGCGCGACCCGCCCGGCCGAGCCGGCGGTTGCGCACGCCACCCCGGTGGGCTGAGCCGGTGGGCGGGGCGGGGTGTCGGGATTGACAAGAAGTTAGGTTAGGGTAGCCTAACTCTGCGAGATCAACTGGGCCGCCGGGACGACCTGACCCGCCCACCGTCCCGCCCGCGCCCCCGTCACCGACCGTCGAGGACTGCCCATGAGCCTGCCCGGATCCACCGTCGAGGCCCCCGTGACCGGGACGCGTCCCACCCCACCCCGCGCCCACCTGTTCACCGCCGGCACCGTCGAGGACTACCGCCGGGCCGTCACCGAGGGCATCGACCGGGTCGCGGCCCGGGTGGCCGGCGTCGACCGGCCCGGCACCGGCATCACCCCCGACGAGCTGGCCCCCCGGGTCGCCGGCATCGACCTGGACCGTCCGCTCGGCGACACCGCCGCCGCCCTCGACGAACTGCACGACGTCTACCTGCGCGACGCCGTCTACTTCCACCACCCCCGCTACCTGGCCCACCTCAACTGCCCGGTGGTCATCCCCGCCCTGCTCGGCGAGGCGGTGCTCAGCGCGGTCAACTCCTCCCTGGACACCTGGGACCAGAGCGCCGGCGGAACCCTCATCGAACGCCGGCTGGTCGACTGGACCGCCGGGCGGATCGGCTTCGGCCCGACCGCCGACGGCATCTTCACCAGCGGCGGCACCCAGTCCAACCTCCAGGCGCTGCTGCTGGCCCGGGAGGAGGCGTATGCCCGGATCGTCGGCGGCGGCACCGACCGGCCCAGCCGGCCCGAGGTGCTGTCCCGACTGCGGATCATCACCTCCACCGCCGGACACTTCAGCGTCCAGAAGGCCGCCAAGCTGCTCGGCCTCGGCGCCGACGCGGTGCTCACCGTCACCACCGACGCCGGCCGGCGGATGCGCACCGACGAACTGGCCGACACCCTCGACCGGTGCCGCCGCGACGGCCAGACCGTGCTGGCCGTGGTCGCCACCGCCGGCACCACCGACTTCGGCACCATCGACCCACTGGACCGGATCGTCGAGATCTGCACCGCCGCCGGGGTCTGGCTGCACGTCGACGCCGCGTACGGCTGCGGGCTGCTGGTCTCGCCCACCCGGCGGCACCTGCTGGCCGGCATCGAACGGGCCGACTCGGTCACCGTCGACTACCACAAGTCGTTCTTCCAGCCGGTCAGCTCCAGCGCCCTGGTCGTCCGCGACCGGCGGGTGCTGCGCCACGCCACCTGGCACGCCGACTACCTCAACCCGGCGCGGATGGCCGAGCGGCGCATCCCCAACCAGGTCGACAAGAGCCTGCAGACCACCCGCCGGTTCGACGCCCTCAAGCTCTGGCTCACCCTGCGCATCATGGGGCCCGACGCCATCGGCAGCCTCTTCGACGAGGTGGTCGACCTCGCCGCCGCCGCCTGGCGGCTGCTCGCCGACGACCCCCGCTTCGAGGTGGTCACCCGCTCGCAGTTGAGCACCGTGGTGTTCCGCTACCTGCCGCCGGGCGCCGGCCGCGACGTCGTCGACGAGGCCAACCTGCACGCCCGCGAGGCGCTGGCCGCCTCCGGCGCGGCCCTGGTCGCCGGCACCAAGGTCGACGGCGCGCACCACCTCAAGCTCACCCTGCTCAACCCCGAGACCACCCTGGACGACATCGCCCACGTGCTCGACCTGATCGCCGAACACGCCGGCTGGTACGCCCGTGCACGGGCCACCGCCGAGCTGTCCAGCCCCGTCGGCTGACCACCCCGCCCTGGAGAAAACCCCTGTGTCGACCCACGACTTCATCGCCGTCGGGCTGGGCCCGTACAACCTCGGGCTGGCCTGTCTGACCGCGCCGCTCGACGACCTCGACGGCCTGTTCCTCGAAGCCCGCGACGAGTTCGACTGGCACCCCGGCATGCTGCTGGAGTCCACCCGGTTGCAGACGCCGTTCATCGCCGACCTGGTCACCCTGGCCGACCCGACCTCGCCGTACTCGTTCCTCAACTACCTCAAGGAGGTCGGCCGGCTCTACCCGTTCTACATCCGGGAGAGCTTCTTCCCGTTGCGTCACGAGTACAACGACTACTGCCGCTGGGCGGCGGCGAAGCTGCCCTCGGTCCGCTTCGGCCACCAGGTCACCGGCATCTCCTACGACCCCGCCGACGAGCGGTACGTGGTGCACGCCGAGGTGGCCGGCGAACGGGTCACCCACCGGGCCCGGCACCTGGTGCTGGGCACCGGCACCCCGCCGTACGTCCCGGACGCCTGCCGGGGCCTCGGCGGCGACGTCATCCACAACTCCCGCTACCGCGAGCACCGGGCGGCGCTGCGCGCCAAGCGCAGCATCACCGTCGTCGGCAGCGGGCAGAGCGCCGCCGAGATCTACCACGACCTGCTCACCGACCTCGGCGCCTGCGGCTACCAGCTCAACTGGGTCACCCGGTCGCCGCGCTTCTTCCCCCTCGAATACACCAAGCTCACCCTGGAGATGACCTCCCCGGACTACGTGGACTACTTCCACGCGCTGCCCGAGGCCACCCGCTACCGGCTGGAGGGCACCCAGAAGAGCCTGTTCAAGGGGATCAACGCCGACCTGATCAACGACATCTTCGACCTGCTCTACGCCCACCGGGTGCACGGGCCGGTGCCGACCCGGCTGCTGACCAACACCGAACTCACCAGCGCCCGGTACGACGAGGCCGCCGGCCGCTACACCCTCGGGCTGCGCAACATCGAGCAGGAGCGGGACCTCACCCTCGACACCGAGGGGCTGGTGCTGGCCACCGGCTACCACTACCGGGTGCCGCAGTTCCTCGACCCGATCCGCGACCGGCTGCGCTTCGACGCCCACGGCCGCTTCGACGTGGCCCGCAACTACAGCATCGACCACACCGGCCGGGGGGTGTTCCTGCAGAACGCCGGCACCCACACCCACAGCATCACCTCACCCGACCTGGGCATGGGCCCGTACCGCAACTCCTGGATCATCCGGGAGCTGACCGGACGCGAGCACTACCCGATCGAGCAGCGGATCGCCTTCCAGGAGTTCGGCGTCCAGGCGGGCGGCACCTCGTGACCCACGTCGTCCACCGCCGGCACGACCCCGCGCTCGGCGAGTTCGCGCTGCGTACCCTCGACCCGGAGGGCGACGCCGGGCTGCTGCACCGCTGGGTGACCCACCCGAAGTCGGCGTTCTGGCTGATGCAGGACGCCGACGTCGACCGGGTCGCCCGGGAGTACCGGGGCATCGCCGACCACCCGCACCACGACGCGTACCTCGGGCTGTGGCGCGGCGAACCGACGTTCCTCGCCGAACGCTACGACCCGGCCCGCATCGAGCTGGTCGGCCTCCATCCCGCGCAGCCCGGCGACGTCGGCATGCACTTCCTCTGCGCCCCCACCGACCGGCCGGTGCACGGCTTCACCCGGGCCGTCATCACCACCGTCCTGGACTGGCTGTTCGCCGACCCGGCCACCCGACGGGTGGTCGTCGAACCCGACGTGCGCAACACCGCCGTGCACGCCCTCAACGCCGCCGTCGGCTTCACCGTCGTCGGACCGATCCGCAAACCGGAGAAGGACGCCCTGCTCAGCGTCTGTACCCGCGACCAGTTCCTGGCCGCCACCCGAGGAGACGTGCCCGCGTGAACCCCGCCGCATCCGTGGCCCACCTGACCCCCGCCACCTGGGCCCACGCCAACCGGCTGCTGGTCGCCAAGGCGCTGGCCGAGTTCGCCCACGAACGCCTGATCGAGCCCGCCCCCACCGGCGACGACCGGTGGGCCGTCCGCACCGACGACGACACGGTCGAGTACCGCTTCACCGCCCGCCGGTTCACCCTCGACCACTGGCAGATCGACCCGGAGAGCATCACCCGGCGGCGCGGCGACGAGGATCTGCCGCTCGACGCCGTCGACCTCTGCCTCGAACTGCGCGGCGCGCTCGGCCTCAGCGACCAGGTGCTCCCCGTCTACCTGGAGGAGATCACCTCCACCCTGGCCGGCACGGCGTTCAAGCTGACCCGGCCGGCGGTGGGCGCCGACGAGCTGGCCCGCGCCGACTTCCAGTCCATCGAGACGGGGATGACCGAGGGGCACCCGTGCTTCGTGGCCAACAACGGCCGGATCGGCTTCGGCATCGGTGAATACCACGCGTACGCCCCGGAGGCCGGCCGGCCGGTGCGGCTGGTCTGGGTCGCCGCGCACCGCGACCACGCCACCTTCAGCAGCGCCGCCGATCTCGACTACGCCACCGTGCTGCACACCGAACTCGGCCCGGACACCCTGGCCCGGTTCACCGCCACCCTGGCCGACGCCGGCCTCGACCCCGACGACTACCTGCTCATCCCGGTGCACCCGTGGCAGTGGTGGAACCGCCTCGCCGTCACCTTCGCCGGGGAGGTCGCCCGCCGACGGCTGGTCTGCCTCGGCGAGGCCCCCGACGAGTACCTGCCACAGCAGTCCATCCGGACCTTCTTCAACGTCACCGAGCCGCGCCGGCACTACGTCAAGACCGCGCTGTCCGTGCTGAACATGGGGTTCCTGCGCGGCCTGTCGGCGGCCTACATGGAGGCCACCCCGGCGATCAACGACTGGCTCTTCGACCTGGTCACCGGCGACCCGGTGCTCACCGGCACCGGGCTGACCATCCTGCGCGAGCGGGCCGCCGTCGGCTACCGCCACCCGCAGTACGAGGCGGCCACCGACCGCTACTCGCCGTACCGCAAGATGCTGGCGGCGCTGTGGCGGGAGAGCCCGGTGCCCGGCCTGGCCCCCGGCCGGCGGCTGTCCACCATGGCCGCCCTGCTGCACACCGACCGCGACGGACGGTCGCTGGCCGCCGCCCTGATCGCCGAGTCCGGCCTGCCCGCGCGGGAGTGGCTGCGCCGCTACCTCGACGCCTACCTGGTGCCGCTGCTGCACAGCTTCTACGCCCACCGGCTGGCCTTCATGCCACACGGCGAGAACGTCATCCTGGTGCTGCACGACGGCGTGGTGGAGCGGGTCATCTTCAAGGACATCGCCGAGGAGATCGTGGTGATGGACCCCGAGGCCGACCTGCCGCCGCTGGTGCGGCGGGTCCGTGCCGCCATCCCCGACGACGAGCAGCTGCTGACCATCTTCACCGACGTCTTCGACTGCTTCTTCCGCCACCTCAACGCCGTGCTGGCCGGGGCCGGGGTGCTCGACGAGGACGACTTCTGGCGTACCGTCGCCGACTGCGCGACCGACTACGCCGCCCGGGTGCCGCACCTGGCCGACCGGCTGCGCCGGCACGACCTGTTCGCCGAGGAGTTCACCCTGTCCTGCCTCAACCGGCTGCAACTGCGCAACAACCAGCAGATGGTCGACCTCGCCGACCCGTCGGCGGCGCTCCAGTTCGCCGGCACCCTGACCAACCCGCTCGCCCGCTACGCTCCGCCCCGATGACCACCGCGCTGTCCGCCGCGCGGCCCGGCCCGGCGACCCCGCTGCGGTCGCGCTGGCTGATCCTGGCGGTGCTCTGCCTGGCCCAGCTGACCGTGGTGCTGGACAACACGGTGCTCACCGTGGCGGTGCCGGTGCTCACCACCGAGCTGGACGCGAGCACCACCGACATCCAGTGGATGATCAACGCGTACGCGCTGGTGCAGTGCGGGCTGCTGCTCACCGCCGGCAGCGCCGCCGACCGCTACGGCCGCCGCCGGATGCTCGTCGCCGGCCTGGTGCTGTTCGGCGTCGGCTCGCTGGCCGCCGGGCTGGCCCGCTCCGGCGACCAGCTGATCGCCGCCCGCGCCGGCATGGGCGTCGGCGGGGCACTGCTGGTCACCGCCACCCTCGCCGTCGCCATGCAGGTCTTCGACGGTGCCGAACGCTCCCGGGCGATCGGCCTCTGGGCGGCGACCAGCGCCCTCGGGTACGCCGCCGGACCGCCCATCGGCGGGATCATCCTCGCCCACCTGCCGTGGGGGGCCATCTTCCTGGTCAACGTGCCCATCGTGCTGGTCTGCCTGGTGGCCGGCCTCGCGTTGGTGCCGGAGTCCCGCGACCCGGTGGGTGGGCGGCCCGACGTCGGTGGGGTGCTGCTGTCCACCGCCGGTCTCACCGGCGTGGTCTGGGCGATCATCGACGGTCCCGAACGCGGCTGGACCTCACCGGCCATCCTCGGCGCGGCCGGCGTCGGCGTGCTGCTGCTGGCCGCCTTCGTCGGCTGGGAACGGCGGATCGCCGCCCCCATGCTGGACATGCACTTCTTCACCGACCGCCGGTTCGTCGGCGCGGTCACCGGGGTCGTCCTGATCACCTTCGGATCCACCGGCGCACTGTTCCTGCTCACCCAGGACCTCCAGTTCGTCCGGGGCTACCCGGCCTGGGAGGCGGGACTGCGGATGGTGCCGTTCGCGCTGTCCATCGTGCTGCTCAACCTCGGCGGGGTCGCCACCCGGCTGATCCGCCGGCTCGGGGTGCCCGGGGCCATCGCCCTGGGGATGGTGCTGCTCTCCGCCGGCCTCACCCTGGTCACCCACGTCCGCTCCGACAGCTACGCCGTGCTGCTCACCGGGCTGCTGGTGATGGGTTTCGGCTGCGCCCTGGCCAACCCGGCCATCGTCGAGGCGGTGATGAGTTCCATCCCCCCGGCGAAGGCCGGTGTCGGCGCCGGGATCGACGGCACCATGGCCGAGGTGGGCGGCAGCCTTGGCATCGCCGTGCTCGGCGCGGTGCTCAACGCCCGCTTCGCCGCGCTCGCGCCGGTCGCGGTGGCCGGCGCCGGTTCGTACCCGGCCGCGCTGGCCGCCGCCGCAGGCGAGACCGAACGCGGTCGGGTCACCGACGCGTTCGCGTCGGCGCTGGTCACCGGGCAGACCGCCGGGGCGGTGGCGGTCCTGGCCGGTGGGCTGCTCGCCGCCGGGCTGCTGCGCCGCGCCGAGCGCACCCGCTGACCGACCGGGCCGCTCAGAGTTCCGGCAGCCCCGGATCGTAGTGCAGGTAGTGCTCCGGGCAGACCCAGAGGTAGTCGCCCGACTCCGCCACCACCCGCCGCAGGCCGGCGAACTCCCGCGCCGGGTCCAGCGCGAACAGCAGCTCGCGGACGGCCCGGAAACCGGCCACCTCGTCGCCGCGGAAGGCAGCGTCCGGGGAGCCGGGCACCGCCGGTCGCGGTGGTGTGCCGCGGTCGCCCGGTAGCAGGTTCGTCGCCGCGCCCATCAGGTCGATCTCCGCCTTCAGCCGGGCCATCTCGGCGGCGCGGGCCGGTTCGAGCACACCGAGCAGGCCGGTGACCGCGCCGGTGAGCGGGATCAGCCGCAACACCATGGCCAGCCGCTCCAGGTACGGCCCGGCCCGCAGGAACCAGTCCCGGGTCTGGGTGAACGGGTAACCGGGATGCGTACACCGGTGCTGCTGGTCGGGGAACTCGCACCAGAGGCTGAGCTGGAACTGGTGCGTCAGCAGTCGGGCCGGGTTGTACCGCGACCTGGGGACCTCGCAGATGCTGACCAGCGCCGGGCAGTCGGCCACCTCGACGGCCAGCATCCGGCGGATACCGTGCAGCAGCAGCGCGGTGTCGCTGGCGATCTCCTCCAGGTGGCCGACGGTGGCGTGCACCGCCGAGATGCTCTGTTCGATCTCGGCGATCCGCCGCTCCTGGCGGGCCAACACGGCGAAGGCGGGACCCTGCTCAGGGGGGAAACCGCTCAGCAACAGCCACAGGTCGGTGTCCTGAAGACAGGTGTGGCAGGCCACCACCGTCCGGTGCTCCCGGAGGAACCCGTCGAGCGCGACCAGCGGGAACGTGCCCCGGCACGGCCCGTCGGCAAGCGTGTTGACGCAGGGCACCAGCAGGCGGTAAGCCAGGCCGGGCCACCGGCTGCGCAGCAGGTCCTCGATGGCGTCGCGCAGGATGCTGAAGAAGTAGACCGGGGCACCTCCCTTGACCACCAGGGACAGCCGCCTGTCGTCGTCGAGCTGGATCAACGCATCGAGGTGGTATGCCCGGTGCCGCAGGAACACCCCCCGCCGCCAGTGCAGGCCGGTGGAGAACCGGTAGTTGCGGACGGTGAGCCAGGAGATCAGCCCTGGGGCCTCGTCGGACAGTTCACAGATCAGGCTGACCGTGTTGACCCGGGGCATCCGCAGCGGCGTCTCCTGCCAGGGCACCTCCGGCTTCTGATAGGGCACCAGTTGGGCGACGAGGCTGCGGTCGTTCTCGGGCAGCCGGTAGGAGACGTCGAACTTCTCCATCAGCCGCAGGAAGTACGGATGGTAGGCGGTCGGGTACTGCTCCCGGCCCGGCGTCGGCGACTGCCAGATCTCGCGCAGCCGGGCATGGTCGAGCACCCCGCCGTCGGCGCGCGTCCGGCTGTCCTCCAGGACGTAGCCGATCGCCCGGGTCAACCACTCCGGTTGCAGGACGATGATGTCGCGCAGCCCGTCGTCCTCGGAGAAGTGCACGACGGTGCCCAGGTCGTGCAGCAGTTCGATGAGCGTCTGTTCGGCATCGGCGTCGAGCTGGTGCTGCGCGCACAGCGCATGGTAGGTGGCGTACGGGATCTGTGGTTCGGTGAAGGTGGCCAGGGCGTCACGCACGGCCACCCACCGCTTGCTCAGCCGCCGTCCCATCTGCGGGAACCGGGCCGCCTGCCGGGCCAGTTCCGCCTCGATCTGCGTGACGCCCCGGCCGGAGGCGTTGTCCACCACCCACTGGCCGAGCAACGACGGGGCGAACTTCGCCCGCAGGTGGGGCAGGTCGATCTCGGGTTGCCGCTCGTCGCCGTGGGTGGCCACGATCAGGACCCGGGCGTCCCGGCCGATGCGTAACCGGATCAGCCGCAGCCAGAACTCGATCGCGTTCTCGTCCTGACCCTGCCGGGGCTTCCACACCAGCAGGTACAGCGACCGGCGGGAGAAGAAGAACTGGTGAGTGATCCGGTAGACCTCCTGGCCGCCGAAGTCCCACATCCGCAGGGTGATGTCCATCTCCGGGGTCTCCGGGTGGGGCAGGGCGAGCCTGCTCAGCTCGATCCCGTGGGTGGTCGGCCGGCCCACCAGGAACGGATGCCGGTGCAACGCGCCGACCAGCGAACTCTTGCCCACCTCGCCCTCGCCGACGAGCAGCACCTTGATCTCGTGCAGCGGCACCCCGTCCCGGCCCTCGTCACGCAGGTAGGACAGCAGCGCCGGCAGACCACGCCGGTACAGCTCGCCCAGCGGTTCGGCCAGCCGGTCCGCCCGCGCCCGCAGGGTGATCAGGTCGGGCAGGTCCGCCAGCTCGGTCGGCAGGTCGGTGACGACGGCGTCACCGAGATCGAGTTCGCGTAGCCGGCTCAACTGGCCCGTCTCCGGGGGCAGCCGTACCGGGCCGTCACCGAGCACGGTCAGCCGGAGCAGCCGGGGCAGCCGGAACACCGCCCCGGCGAGCGTGCCGTCGGGGGCCGGCGCCAGGGCCAGCTCCTGCAACGACGGCAGCGCCGAGAAGCCGCGCGGCAGCCAGACCAGCCGGCAGGTCGGTTCGATGTAGAGCCACTCCAGTTGACGGAGCTGCCCGATGCCCGGCGGTAGCTGCTGGTAGTCGCCGTCGAGCCGCAGGCGGCGCAGGGCGGCGCACTCCCACAACTGGCGGGGGATCTCCCGCACCGGGCAACCACCCAGGTCCAAGTCGCGTAGCCGGTGCAGCCGACCGATCTCCGCCGGCAACCCGGTCAGCGCCCCGCCGTTGGCGTCGATCACCTCCAGCCTGCTCAGCGCCCCGATGGTCGGCGGCAGCGTGCGTATCCGACTGTGGCGCAGGTCCAGGGTCCGCAACCGGCGCAGGGTGCCGACCGTCGCGGGGAGTTCGGTCTCCCGCGTCCCGGCCAACGACAGGACGGTGCTTCTCGTCCGGTCGGCTTCACTGATCCGGTCGAGCACGGACGTCGACATCCAGCGGTCCCCTGATGACGGTGACGGACGGTGGTGGTGCGGTCGTGCCGCCCGCCCCACGTCGAACATGCCGGGGGACGGCAGATCGACGATCGTACTGAGGACGTGCCAGCCGACGTCCGGCTCCTACCGGCCGGGGGAGGGGATCGGCTGGGCCGTCTGGACCGACGGCGAGGTGACCGCCGGCCAGGCTGCGGGAATGCGTTCCAGCACCCCACCGGCGAACACGTCGCGCAACCCGAGCGGCTTGAGGTGGACGTACCCGATGTGGCAGTCGCAGAGGGCGGCGTCGCACGCCCGGGGCTTCAGGGCGGCCCGCCACGACCCGTCGTAGAGGTTGCCGATCGGCGCGGGCCGGAAGTGGCAGCGGCGCACGGTGCCGTCACCCGCGACGGAGATCGCCGTCTCCCCGGCGTGGCAGGGCCGGTCGAGCGACGGATGCGGGCGGACGCTCCAGCCGAACAGCGGGTCCAGCGCCGTCCAGGCCGCCTCCTGCCCGGCGGTGTAGTGGTGCCCGTCGGCGGCGTTGACCCACAGGTAAACCGTCTCGGGCAGCGCGGCCCGCAGCGCCCGCGCCTCGGCCAGGTGCTCGGGCAGGCCGACCACCCCCACCGAGTAGCGCACGCCCAGCTCGGACAGCCGGGCACAGCGGGCGAGGAACCGGTCCCGGGTGACCTGCCCCGGGTGGTACGTCGTCCACAGTGCCGCCGTCGCAAGGTCGGCGTCGGCCAGCCAGTCCACCCGGGCGGCCAGGTTGGTCTGGATGACCACCCGGCCGACGTGCGGCAGGTGCGACAGCGTCACCATGGCGTCGCGGTACCAGCTGCGGGTCAGCCCCTCGCCCCACGGGGTGAACAGCACCGACAGCCGCCGGTCGGTGGTGGCCGTCACCCAGTCGGCGAACCGGTCCAGCGCCGCCCGGTCGGCGCGCAGCAGCTCCGGCGGGTCGACCCGCTTGGCGAACGGGCAGTACGGGCAGTCGTAGTTGCAGCTCGCCAGCGGCCCCCGGTAGAGCACCGCCAGCTCCGCCCCGACGTCGGCGGCCCCGGCCCCGGAACACGCCGGCTGCGCCGCCCGGGGCGGGACGACGTGCAGCGGCAGTTCCGTGCGGGGCGGGAGGACGTGCGGCGGCTGAGCGGTCACCGGGGCACGTACCCGGTCATCGCCTGCCGGACCCGGGCGGAGGTCAGCCACGGGCCGATCGCGTCGGAGCGGGCCAACCCGGCCGGGGTGAGCCGCAGCCCGTCGGCGTCCGCCCAGCCCCGGTCGGCCAGCCGCCCCAGCTCGGGGAAGTCCTCGCCCGGCGGCCGGCCGAACCGGGCGGCGTAGGCCGCCGCGTCGACCCCCTCGGCGCGCAGCAGCGACTTGAGCAGCCACCGGCGGCGCTGCTCGGCGCCGTCGAGGGCGAAGCCGAACTCGGCGTGGCGGAAGTCGTCGGCCGGCCGGGCCAGGTAGTCGTCCAACACCAACCGGACCTGCGACACGGAGACCGCGTAGTCGAACGAGTAGTGCAGCGCGGTGGTGTAGGAGCGCGCCCCGCAGCCGAGGCCGACCATGCCGTCGTCCTGGCAGCAGTAGTCCGGTCCGTCCGGGGCGGGCACGTCGGCGCGGCGGAACTGCCGCATCGACTCCTGCCGGTAACCGGCCGCGCCGAGGACCTGCACCGCCTGCTCGTAGAGGGCCAGCCGGTGGGCGTCCCAGTCGGCCCGGCCGTGCGCCCGCCGACCCAGCCCGGTCAACGGCCGCACGTACAGCGGGTAGAGGTACAGCTCCTCCGGCCGCCAGGCCAGCGCCGCGTCGAGGCTCTCCTGCCAGGTCGCCGCCGTCTGTCCGTCGATGCCGTAGATCAGGTCGATGTTGAGCACGGGGACCGCCGCGTCGCGGATCGCGCCGAGCGCCGTCTCCACCTCCGTGCGCCGCTGCGGCCGGCCGGCGGCCCGCGCCTCGACGTCGAGGAAGCTCTGCACGCCGATGCTCACCCGGTGCACCCCGTGCGCCGAGAGCACCGCGAGCCGGTCCGGCGTCGCGGTGGCCGGCGAGGTCTCCACCGCCAGCGGTACGCCCGGCAGCCGCGCCCCGCAGGTGCCGGTGACGATGTCGAACAGGTCGGTCAGCTCGTCGGCGGTCAGGTAGGTGGGGGTGCCCCCGCCGAACGCCACCCGGGCGTACCCGGCGTCGTCGCCGAGCGCGTCGGCGACCCGTTCCGCCTGCCGGCGCAGTTGCCGCAGGTAGGCCGTCACCTGTTCCTGCGGGGCGTTGGCCCGGGTGAACAGGTTGCAGAAGCCGCAGCGCATCTCGCAGAACGGCAGGTGCACGTAGAGGAAGAGCGCGTCGCGGGCCTCCGCCCGCCACACGTCGGCCAGCAGCGGCCGGGGCCGCAGCGCCCGGTAGGAGGTCTTGTGCGGGTACGCGTAGAGGTACTGCTGGTACGGCGAGCCGTCGAGGCCCGTGTCGGTGCTGGTCACCATTCCCCCGGTCGCAGAACGAAGTGGGCGTACGGGACGGTCCACACCACGTCGTGGCCGATCCGGTGGCCGGTGTGCCCGTCCTCGCCGTACGCGGTGCCGTGGTCGGAACAGATGATCGTGAACACCGGCCGTCCCCGCCCGGTGAGCAGGGCGAACAGCCGGTCGACCCGGGAGTCGACGTACTCCAGGGCGGCGGCGTGACTGTCCTGGCTGTCGTGCGCCGCGCCGGGCAGGTGGTGCCGGTTGGGTTGGTGCAGAGCGGCGACGTTGAGGAAGGTGAACACCGGCCGGTCGGCGGGCTGGCCGGGCAGTACCTCGGCCAGCCGGTCGAGCTGCGCGTCCAGGCAGGTCGGGGAGGTGACGCCGAACTCCGGCTCCCAGTGCGCCTCGGCGAACAGGCCGGGCAGCACCGACCCGAGCGGGCTGCGCCGGTTGAAGAAGCCCACCCCGCCCAGGCAGAGCGTGTGGTAACCCGCCCCGGCCAGCGCGGTGGGCAGGTCGGGGGCGTCGAAGACCCAGGTGTCGGCCCCGGCGGTCTCGCTGCCCGGGAACGCCGCCGCGTACAGCCGCTCGTGCCGGCCCGGCCCGACCGGGGTGGGCAGGAAACCGGCGAAGAAGGCGTGGTGTGCGGCGTAGGTGAAGCTGGCGGGGGAGTGCCGCCGTTCCCACCGCCCGCCCGGCAGCGCCCGGGTCAGCCGGGGTGTCCGACCGGCTTCGGCCAGCTCGTCGGCCACGTCGAAGCGCAGCGTGTCGAGGGTGACCAGGCAGATGTCGTGACTGCCGATTAGCGTGCGCATCCGGCCTCCTCCCGCCACCGGTCCCACCGGCCGCTGGTCAGCGCGTGCACCTGCTCGGCGTAGGTGTCCCGGCCGTCGGTCAGCACCCCGGGCAGCAGGTCGCCGAACGCGTTGACCTCGGCCACCGCGTGTCGCCGCCAGCCCACCAGGAACATCAGGTCGACCCCGACGTGCAGTGACCGGGGGAAGCATGCCGCCGCCCGCTCGCAGGTCCGCATCGCCGCCGTCCAGGACTCCGGGCCGGCCGCCGCCCGCAGCGCGGCCAGGTCGCCGCGCGCGTTGCCCAGGTGCAGGTTGGTCAGCGGTCCCCGGGCGGCCCGGACCACGGCGTGGGTGGGCCGGCCGGCGACCACCACCACCCGCAGGTCGACCACCCGGTCGGCCAGCCCGGCCTTGGGTAGCCACCGCTCCACGTGCAGGCCCTCCGGGGCGAGCCGGTCGACCAGTGCCGCGATGGTCGCCTCGTCGTCGTAGCGGCGCAGCCGCAGCGAGTTGAACAGCCCGTCCGGGGTGATCTCGATCGGGGTGACCGCCTGCACCCGGCGCGGCCCGACCGCGAGCGCGATCACGCCGGCCGCCGACGAGCCGTGTGCCGGCTTGACGAACACCCGGTGCCAGCCGGCCGCCGCCATCGCCGCCCGCAACTGCGGGTAGCCGCCGACCGGCGGGAGCGCCGCCGGTACCGGCACCCCGGCGGCCGACAGCAGCGCGTGGCAGCGGCGCTTGTCGCACAGCGCCGCCACGTCGTCGGGGTGGTTGAGCAGCGTCGCGCCCCCGGCGGCCACCCGGCCCATTCCGGCCACCAGCCCGGTGTACGTGTCGGCGAGGCCGATCAGCTCCCCGTGCCGGGCGGGGGTGGCCGCGCCGCGCAGCAGCCGGTCCACCTCCGCGTCCTCGCCGGGGGAGTCGACCCGGACCAGGGTGTCGGCGTCCGGCGGGGCCGCCCCGGTGAGCAGCCGCGCCCAGGGCAGCACCGCCGGGTCGGGCAACCCCGCCTCGCGTACGGCCCGCCGGAACAGCGCGACCCGCCGGTTGTCGGGGTTGCCCACCACGGTCAGTCGCATGTCACTCCGACACCGCCGTGTAGCGGTAGGTCTCCCCGTCGTCCTCGTCCGGATCCTGTGGTTCGGAGACGTCCACCTCGACGCCGGGCAACGCGGCGACCACCCGGTTGGCGGCCTCCTCCGACAGGTAGTGGTGGTGCAGGTCGAGCGTGGACAGGTGGGTCAGGGGCTGCCCGTCGAGCAGCGCGGCTAGCCCGTCGTCGGACAGGGTGCCCAGCGACAGGTCGAGCCGCTCCAACCGGGGCACCACGGCGGCGGTGGCGAGGGCGGCGGCCAGCTCGTCGGCGATCTCGGCGTTGCGCAGCCCGAGCCGGCGCAGCGCCGGGAAGAGCTTCCCGGCCAGCAGCGCGTCCAGGTCGGCCACGGTGGTGTTCCCGCCGTAGTCGTCGGTGCCCAGCCACAGGTCCAGGTGGTGCAGCGCGGGCAGCTCCGAGCCGAGCACCGCGGCGACGAACTCCCGGGACAGCCCGCCGCTCTGCACGGACAGCGTCCGCAGCCGCCCGTGTCGCACCGGGGAGAAGCTGAAGTCCTCGCCGCCGCGTACCCGCAGCACCTCCAGCTCCGGGTAGGCCGTCAGCAACGGGCTGACGTCGCCGACCCGCATCCAGGAGACCTCGCACTCCTCGGTGACCATGTCGCCGAGGAACAGGGCCCGCAGCCGGGGCAGCCGGGGAGCCGCCGCGCAGAGCTGGGCGATCGGGGCGTGGTGGAACGCCGCGTATCCCCAGGCCCCGACGACGAGCGCCTCGACCCGGTCACCGACCTGCTCGACGAACCGGTCGAACCGGTCCCGGAACTGCTCCGACAGGAGGTCCTGGCGGGTGTCGCCGTCGAAGTGCCAGTCGGCGATCCGCCAGCAGACCGGGCCGTCCACGACGGGTGGCGGCCCGTCGGCGGGGAACTCGACCACCGGCCGGCCGGCGAACGTCTGGGCGTGGGAACCGAACGTCATCGTCGCTCACTCCCCGACCGCGGTGAACCGGTAGACGGTGCCGTGGTACTCGTCGGGCGTCTGCGGGTCGTCCAGGTCGACCTGGACACCGGGCAGCGCGTCGGTCAGCCGCTGTGCGACCTCGGGGGAGAGGAAGTGGTGGTGCAGGTCGAGGCGGCGCAGGTGGGTCAGCGGCTGCCCGGCCAGCAGCGCCTCGGCGCCGGGGTCGGTGAGCACGCCCATCGACAGGTCGAGCACCTCCAGCCGGGACACCACCGGGGCGGTGGCCACCGCCTGCGCGACGTGGTCGGCGAACTCGGCGTTGCAGACCGCCAGGTGCCGCAGCGCGGGCAGCCGGTCGCCGGTCAGGATCGCGGCCAGGTCGTCGACGCCGGTGTCGCCGCCGTAGTCCTGCCGGCCGAGCCACAGGTCGAGCCGGCGCAGGGCGGGCAGGTCGCCGTCGCCCACCGCGCGGGTCACCGCACCGGGCAGGCCGCCGGTCTGGAAGCCCAGCTCCCGCAGCCCGGTGTGGCGCACCGGTTGCAGGGTCAGCTCGTTGGCCCCGCGTACCCACAGCGTCTCCAGCTGCGGGTAGGCGGTCAGCAGCGGGGTGAGGTCGCCGTGGGTGAGCCAGGAGATCTCGCACTGCTCGCTGACCAGGTCGGCCAGGAACACCGCGCGCAGGGCGGTCCAGTCCTTCGCGGCGTCGGCCAGCAGGTCGACCGGGAGGGCCCGCTCGTACGCCGAGCCCCACTCGCCGATCACCAGGGCGCGGACCGACTCGCCGGGCACCTCCGCCCGCAGCGCCGCGACCAGGTCGGCGAACTCCTCCGGCTCGGCCTCGAAGTCCTCGACCTCCAGCCGCCAGGCGACGGCCGACGGATCGTCGGGCAGTGTCATCCCCGGTGTGAAGGGGACCACCGGCATTCCGGCGAACGACGACAAGTGCGAACGGATCACGCCTACCTCCGGCTCGACTGGTGTGACAGCGGCGCGACCGTAACAGGCCCGACCGACAGGATGATCAGCACCGGGCGCTGGCCCGCCTCCAGGCCCGGCCGGGTCGGCGTGACCGGACGGGCCCGCGCCCACCGGGAGTGCCCGGTCGGTGACGCTTTACAGCGGAGACCGGGTGTGCGAGGCTCGTGTGAGCGCTCCCACGGCGGTCCGTGTTCGGATACCCCGGGGAGTTCGCTCGTGAGAAATCGCACCCGGCGGGCGGCGTCGATCGTCGCCACCGCCGTCACCACCACCCTCGTCGCCGGTGTCGTCACCGCCGTCTCGGCGCAGGCCGCCGCCGGCTGTCAGGTCACCTACCAGGTCGGCGCCCAGTGGACCGGTGGCTTCACCGCCGCCATCTCGATCAAGAACCTGGGTGACCCCGTCAACGGCTGGCGGCTCGGCTGGACCTTCCCCGCCGGGCAGACCATCACCAGCGCGTGGGGCTTCACCGCCAGCCCGGCCAGCGGCGCCGTCGTCGCCACCAACCTCGACTACAACGCCGCCATCGGCACCGGCGGCGTGGTGGACGTCGGGTTCAACGGCACCTGGACCGGCAGCAACCCCGACCCCGCCGGCTTCACGCTCAACGGCACGGCCTGCACCGGGACGACCACCCCCACCACCGCCGCGCCGACCACCCCGCCACCGCCGACCACCCCGCCACCCACCACCCCGCCCCCGACGACGCCGCCACCCACCACCCCGCCTCCGCCGACCACCCCACCGCCGACCAGCGGGACGCCGACGGTCGCCTCGGACGGCACCGGCAGGTACCGCACGGTGCAGGCCGCCATCGACGCGGTGCCGGCGAACAGTTCCAGCCGGACCACGATCACCATCAAGCCGGGCACCTACCGCGAGGTCGTCCGGGTGGCGTCGAACAAGACCAACGTCACCCTGCGGGGCCTCGGCTCGGCACCGTCGAACGTCGTGCTCGTCTTCAACAACTCCGCGGGCACCCGCAAGCCGGACGGCACGACCTACGGCACCTTCAACAGCGCGAGCATGTTCGTCGACGGGGCGAACTTCGTCGCCGAGAACCTGACCATCGCCAACGACTTCGTGGAGAACTCCTCGGGGGTCGACCAGCAGGCGGTGGCGCTGCACCTGAACGCCGACCGGGCGGTGCTGCGCAACGTCCGGCTCCTCGGTGACCAGGACACCTTCCTGGTCAACGACAAGACCCGGGCGTACGTGGTCGGCTCCTACGTGGAGGGCACCGTCGACTTCATCTTCGGCGGCGGCACGATCGTCATCGACGGCACCTCGATCTACGAGAAGCGGTCGACCGGTGGACCGATCACCGCCGCCCGGACGCCGGCCAGCAAGACGTACGGGATGCTGATCTACCGGTCGACGATCACCGGGGCGACGAACAACACCACCCAGCTCGGCCGCCCGTGGGGGCCGGACGCCCAGGTCCTCTACCGCGAGTCGACGCTCAGCGCGACCATGAAGACCGCCCAGCCCTGGATCGACATGTCCGGCAACGTGTGGCAGAACGCGCGGTTCCGCGAGTACCGCAACACCGGGCCCGGCGCCGGCACCAACGGCAACCGTCCCCAGCTCAGTGACGCCCAGGCGGCCACCTACACGCCGCAGCGCTACCTTGCCGGTAGCGACGGCTGGAAACCGATGTGAGCACCCCGACGCGGGGACGCTGACCGGCGGTGATCCGCCGGTCCGGCCGTCCGCGTCGGATGCCGACGTGGGCGGCCGGGCCGGTCAGGAGACCGCCCGGCCCGGCCCGTGCGGGCAACTGGCCTCGTGCTCGTCGACGAGGGCCCGGCGTAGCCGACGTCGTTCGCTGCGGCTGACCAGGTACTCGGTGACCGCGGTGGCCAGGCAGACCAGGGCCAGCCAGGCCAGCGCCCGTAGGGCGGGGATGCCGGCGGTGGCCGGCAGCAGGGCGAGCAGCGTCGCGGCGGCGACCAGCCGGGGCCAGATCAGGTTCCGGCAGGTACGGCTGAGCCGCCACTGGAACGTCGCGTGGGCGAGCAGGAAGGTGACCACGCCGCCGTACAGCGCGTAGCGGCCGGTGTGGTCCAGGGGCTGGCCGCCGGTGTAGGTGTCGGCCTCCCCGACGAGGGAGGGCATGTGCTTGAACCCCAGGGCCAGCAGCATGATGCCGGCGATCATCGGCAGGTGCAGGAAGGAGTAGCAGTCCCGGGCGAGCGCGACCCGTTCGGCCGGTGGGGCGGCGCGCAGGGCGTGCTCACCGACCAGCGTCGACAGGTCGATGTAGATCCACTCCAGGGCGCCCGCCACCACCACCGCGAGGGCGGAGGCGGTCAGCAGGCCGATCGAGTTGGTCAGCTGTGAGCCGGCGATGCCGACCGCGATCAACACCTCCCCGAGGGCGGCGATGACGATCAGGTTGTGCCGTTCGGTCCAGTGCCGGGCAGAGAAGATCATGCGTGGTGGCAGCGGCAGGGCCTGGCCGGCGACATAGTCGACGATGCCGGCCAGCACCCACAGCAGCACCTGCGCGGCGAGCATCCGGTCGGTGGGCAGCGCGGTGCGCGGCAGCAGCGCCGCGCCGGTCAGCAGCCCGGCTGCCACGACCGGGGGCACGGTGAGCGCAAGGACGTCGCGGGCCCGCAGCTGCGGCGAGGAGTACAGCCGCAGGATCAGGTAGCAGCACCGTACGGCGAGATAGCAGCCCACGAACCACAGCGGCGTGTCGATCCCGCCCGGTGAGTCCTGGAACGCCTCCCGGGTGGTGACGGCGAGCACGAACATCACCGGGGTGGTGGCCAGCAGGGTGAGCCGGGCGATGCCGTAGTTGGCGCGTACCCGGTTGCCGAGCCAGGCGAACAGCGACCAGGACCACCACAGCAGGCTCAGCACGAGCAGCCCGTGCAGCACGCCCAGGTCGTTGTCCTCGGCGATCATCAGGGTGGTGACCTGGAGGAACGCGAAGACGAACACCAGGTCGAAGAAGACCTCGGCGGTGCTGACCCGGGTGGACTCGGTGACCGGCCGCAGGCCCCGGCGTAACGATGTGGTCACCGGTGCCATGCGGTGCCGGCCCGGCCGGTGGGCGGACGGGTCACGGCACCCCCTCGTCACGGTACGGACGACGCCGGGTTCCCGGCGCGACGCAGGGCGAACCCCGGTGTGGAGCGCGGGCGACGCCGGGTGGCCGGAACACCGCACGCTGCAACTCCTTACGGATCATTGCCGGCGGATGTCGAAAAGTTTGCCGCAAGGTCTTGCAAAACCTTTCATCGATGCCGCATCGTCTTCTCCACTGGACGGCCGTCCCACCGCCAAGCGCCTCTTCGACCCCCGGAAGTAGGTCCACTCCCGATGTCCACACCCCGCGTCTCCCGGGGAGCCCGTCTGCGACGGGGTCTCCTCGCCCTCGCCGTCACCGCCACCTCCCTCGCCGGCCTGAGCGCTCTGCCGGCCACCGTTCCCGCCTCCGCCGCCGTCGCCCTCAACGACAGCGAGGTCACCGCCAACCTCTGGGAATGGAACTGGCGCTCCGTCGCCGCCGCGTGCACCGACCACCTCGGCCCGGCCGGCTACGGCGCGGTGCAGGTCGCCCCGCCGCAGGAGTCGGTCAGCCTGCCGAGCAGCGCCGACGGCGTCCACCCCTGGTACGAGGTCTACCAGCCGGTCTCCTACCGGCTGGAGAGCCGGTTCGGCACCCGGCAGCAGTTCGCCGACATGGTCACCACCTGCCACGCCGCCGGCGTGCGGGTGTACGTCGACGCGGTGGTCAACCACATGGCCGGCGCCAACAACCCCGAGTCGGTCGTCGGGTACGCCGGCACCGACTTCTCCGGCCCCGGTTACAGCTTCCCCGCCGTGCCCTACGGCACCGGCGACTTCCACCGCCCGGGGGACAACTGCCCGACCTCCGGTGCGATCAACGACTGGAACAACGAGGCCCAGGTGACCAGCTGCGAGCTGCTGTCCCTGACCGACCTCTACACCGAGAAGGACAGCGTCCGCACCAAGATCGCCGGCTTCCTCAACGACCTGGTCGGCCTCGGCGTCGACGGCTTCCGGGTGGACGCGGTCAAGCACGTCAAGAAGGACGACTTCGCCGCGATCCTCGGCAAGGTGCGCAACACCACCGCCGAGAACAAGCGACCGTACGTCGCCCAGGAGATCTTCGACGGGGCCAGCAACGACGCGCTCAAGGCGCGCGCCTTCACCGGTAACGGCGACGTGCTCGACTTCGGGTACGCCAAGGGCCTGAAGTCCGCGTTCCAGGGCTCGATCGCCAACCTGGCCAACGTCGGCGGCTGGAACCTCGACGCGCCCAGCGCCAACGTGTTCGCCATGGTCACCAACCACGACCTGGAACGCGACGGGGTGGTGCTGTCCTACCGCGACGGCAGCGACTACGTGCTGGCCAACTACTTCGCGCTGGCCTACCCGCACGGCAAGCCGTCGGTCTACGACAGCTTCACCTGGTCCAACCGCAACCAGTCGCCACCCGCCGACGGCAACGGGTACGTCACCGACACCGTCTGCGGCGGCAGTTGGAACTGCCTGACCCGGTCCACCGGGATCAAGGGCATGGTCGGTTGGGCGAACGCCGCGAAGTCGGTCAAGAGCGTCTCCGACTTCACCGTGGTCAACAGCAACGTCATCGGCTTCCACCGGGGCGACCGGGCCTGGATCGGGATCAACGACTCCGGTTCCGCCACCACCGCCACCTTCACCACCGGCCTGGCCGACGGGTCGTACTGCGACGTGATCTCCGGAGCGCGCGGCACGGCCGGCTGCACCGGCACCACGGTGACCGTCAGCGGAGGCCGGGCCACCGTGCAGATCCCCGCCAACGGCGCGGTGGCGCTGCACGTCAACGCGAAGGGCGGCCCGTCGACCACCCCCACGGCCACCCCGACGCCCACCGCCAGCGCCACGCCGACGCCGACCGCGCCGGCCGGCACGGTCGCCACCACCTTCACCGTGACCGCCACGCTGACCGGTGACCAGAGCGCCTACGTCGTCGGCAGCGTCCCGGCGCTGGGCTCGTGGGCCCCGGCCGCCGCCGTCCCGCTGACCGCGCAGGGCGGTGGGACGTACCGGGCGGTGGTCACCCTGCCGGCGTCCTCGACGGTGGAGTTCAAGTTCCTCAAGAAGACCGCGGCCGGCGTCGTGACCTGGGAGTCGGGGAGCAACCGGACGCTGACCACGCCGAGCGGCGGCACCTCCTCGGTGACCGACACCTTCCGGGGTGACCCGGCCGGCACCCAGGGGGCGTCGTTCACCGTCAACGCCACCACCACGTACGGGCAGAACGTCTACGTGGTGGGCGGCGTCGCGGCGCTGGGCTCGTGGAACCCGGCCAACGCGGTGGCGCTCTCCTCGGCCGCCTACCCGTTGTGGCGGGCCACGGTCGCCCTGCCGGCGAACACGACGTTCGAGTACAAGTACCTCAAGAAGAACCCGAACGGCACGGTGACCTGGGAGTCCGGGGGCAACCGTAGCGGCACCGTCGGGTCCACCGGCTCGTGGAGCGCCAACGACACCTGGCGGTGACGCCGGGCTGACCACGGCGGCCGATCCCCTTCCCGGGGGTCGGCCGCCGCGTCGTTGGACCTCCGGTCGGGTCGAACCCGGCAGGTTGACGGATGTCGATGCCCTCTCGTATCGTCCGGAAAGCGCATTCTTGCTCCGCGCCGCCCACCCCGCCGGAGGTACGCCCCATGCGCCCGTCCCCGCTGCACCGGCTGGCCCCGCTGGTCGCCGCCGTGCTCACCGCCACGGCCGCCCTCCTGGCCGGGCCGGCCACCACCGCCTCGGCCGCCACCATGTTCAGCGACGACTTCACCGACGGCGACACCGCCGGCTGGTCCCGGTCGGGTGGGACGTGGGGTGTCGTCACCGACGGATCCCCGGCGCTGCGGCAGTCCGACGCGGGCAGCGGGAACGCCCGGCTCTTCGCCGGCAACGCCGGCTGGACCGACTACACCGTCCAGGCCCGGGTGAAGCCGCTCAGCCTCGGCCCCGGCAGCCAGGTCGGCCTGCTGGCCCGCGCGGCCGGGTCGACGCGCTACTACCGGTTGGCGCTGCTGCCCGACGACCGGGCGCAGTTGCAGGCGGTGAACGGCGGCACGGTCACCGTGCTGGCCGGCATCTCCCACCCGGTGGCCACCGGCACCTGGCACACCCTCGCCGTCGAGGTCACCGGCAGCACCGTGCGGGGCCGCGTCGACGGGGTCTTCGTCGGCGAGGTCACCAACCCGCTGATCGGGGCCGGCCGGATCGGGGTGCAGACCACATACTCGTCGGCGTCCTTCGACGACGTCCTGGTCAGCAACGTCGACATCCCGCCGACCACACCGCCGGTCCACAACGACACCCCGCCACCGAGCATCACCCCGCCGGCCACCACACCACCGCTGACCCCGCCACCCACCGTGCCGCCGCCCGGGACCGTCGTGCTGGTGGTGGCCACCGACGGCGACGACGCCAACCCCGGCACGCTGGCCCGGCCGTTGCGCACCATCCAACGCGCGCACGACCTGGCCCAGCCCGGCACCACCATCACGGTACGCGGCGGCACCTACGCGCCCACCAGCACCATCAAGATCCTCAAGGACGGCACCGGGTACCACCCGATCACCCTCACCAGCTACCAGGGCGAGAAGGTGGTCATCGACGGCGAGAACATGCCGTACACGCCGGCCGCGGTGGGTGCCAGCATCCCCCGCGCCGACCGGGGTGTGCTGCACGTCGAGGCGGACTGGTGGCGGTTCGTCGACCTGGAGATCGTCCACGGTCCGTACGGGATCTTCGGGGTGGACACCAACTACGGCAGGTACGAGCGTCTGGTCACCCGGGACAACTACGAGTCCGGCCTGCACCTGCAGGGCGCGTCCAGCGGCAACCGGATCGTCAACCTGGACAGCTACGGCAACCGGGACCCCCGCAAGAACGGCGAGAGCGCCGACGGACTGGCCATCAAGGAGGGCTCGGGCCTCGACAACCAGGTACGCGGCGCGCGGCTGTGGCGCAACTCCGACGACGGGTTCGACGCCTGGCTGTTCCTGTCGCCCATCCTGATCGAGGACAGCGTCGCCTACGACAACGGCTACAACTACTGGGACCTGCCCGACTACGCAGGTGACGGCAACGGCTTCAAGCACGGCGGTGGCAACGATCCCCGCCCCGCCGTCGACCACGTCACCCGCAACAGCATGGCCTGGGGCAACTCGGCCGGCGGCTTCATCGACAACGGCAACCCGGGCGCGCTGGTCTTCGACCGCAACACCGCGTGGCGCAACGGCAAGGCCGGCTTCGACGTCTCCCACTCCGCCTCCCAGCTGCACCGCAACCTCGCGGTCGGCAACTCCCCGGAGGTGTCGCCCGGCTCCTCGACCGGGGCCGGCAACTCCTGGGACCTCGGCGGCACCTGGCCACTGGCCAGCACCGACCCGTCGACGGTCACCGGCCCCCGGGCCGCCGACGGATCCGTCCCGACGTCGGACTTCCTGCGCCCCGCCAACGGCGTCGACGTGGGCGCCCGGCTCTGACCGGGGGTGTCCCGGCCGGCTCGCGGGGGATGACCAGGGCGCCCCACAGCGCCGCGAGGAGCGCGAAGCCCGCCGCGACCGCGTACGCGAGCGACCCGGAGCGCTCGACCAGGACCCCGCCGAGCGCGGTGCCGACCGGGAACCCGATCAGGTTGACGCTGATGGAGACCGTCATGACCCGGCCCAGCCGGGCGGGATCGGTCCGCCGTTGCCGCAGCGACAGCACACCCACGTTGAGGGCGCCCTCCAGCAGGCCGAACAGCGCCAGCCCGACCGCCAGGGTGGCGAGCGTCGCGATGGCGCCCGACGGGTAGATCGCGACGGCGGACAGCACCGTGGTGACGATCAGCAGCAGCCGCTCGCGGCCGGCCCGCAGCAGTCGTCCGGCGGTCAGCGCACCGGCCGCACCGCACAGGCCCACCAGGCTCCAGAGCGCGCCGGCGTACTGCTCGGTGTGCCCTGCGCCGCCGACCCGCTGGGCCACCGAGACCGGCACCGCCACGACGAGGATGCCGAAGGTGACCTGGTAGCAGGAGTAGGACAGGGCGAGACCGCGCAGGGTGGCGTCGCGGACGAGATAACTGACGCCTTCCCACGCCTCGTGCAGCAGGTGCCGACGCCGCGTCCGGGGCGGTTCGGCGGCCGACCCTCGCAGCAGCAGCAGCAGGCTCAGCGCGGCCAGGACGTACATCGCGACCACCAGCACCAGCGCCGGGTCGGGGCCGATCAGCGCGATCACGGCACCGCCGACCAGCGGACCGACGACCTCGATGACCGAGTAGGTGCTGAGGTCCAGCGCGTTGGCCCGGTCGTAGGCGTCGTCGGGCACGAACCGGGGGATCAGCGTCCGGATCCCGCCCGCGCTGAGCGGGCTGGTCAACGAGAAGAGCCCCAGCAGGGTCAGCAGCACGGCGGGGGTGAGCCGGCCGCCCACGGAGGCCAGCGCGATCAGACCGATGAGGACGGCGCTGACGAGGTTGTCCAGGATGACCGCGCGGGCGGCGCCCACCCGGTCGAGCAGCGCGCCGGCCATCGGGCTGACCAGGAAGCCGGGCAGGGTCAGGAAGAACCCGCCCAGCCCGGCCAGGACCGGGGAACGGAACCGCGCGAGGACGTAGAGCACGACGACGAACAACAGCATCTCGGACGCCAGGCGGGACAACGAGGCCGACAGCAGTAGCTGGGGCACGTTGCGGGTGGTGAGGACCTGCCGGTAGGTCATCGGCGGCGCGGGTACGGGGTCGGCTGTCATTCCCGGAATGCTCCCGCCGGGCGGGGCCCCGCTGCGGGCGGGGCCCCGACCCGTCGGGCTCAGCGTCCCTGGAGCGTGCGGACGTTGTCGCCGAAGGTCCAGCCCTTGGAGCCGTCCCAGTTCACCGACCAGGTCATCAGCCCCTTGAGGCCGCCCCGGTAGGTGTTCCACGCCTGCGCCACCGAGGCCGGCGCGAGGTAGCCGCCGCCGGCACCGGGCTGCGCGGGCAGGCCGGGCACCTGCCTGTCGTACGGGACCCGGATGGTGGTGCCCTGGACGACCAGGCCGGCGTTGAGGCAGTCGGTCTGGGCGGTGAAGCCCGCCACCGTCCCGGCCGGGTACGAGTCACCGGCGCAGCCGTACATGCTGCCGTTGTAGTACTGCATGTTCAGCCACCAGAGCCGCCCGTTGTCGACGTACCGCTTGATCACCGGCAGGTACGCGCCCCAGATCGAGCCGTAGGTGACGCTGCCGCCGGTGACGTAGGCGGTCTCCGGGGCCATGGTCAGGCCGAAGCCGGCCGGCATCTGGGCCAGCACCCCGTCGATGATGCGGATCAGGTTCGCCTGCGAGGGGGACGGCCGGGTGATGTCGCCGCTGCCGGTCAGCCCGGTCTCGATGTCGATGTCGATGCCGTCGAAGTGGTACCGCTTGAGGATCGGCACGACGGTGGCGACGAACCGGTCCGCGACGGCCGCCGAGCCGAGGTCGATGCCGGCGGTGGCCCCGCCGATCGACAGCAGCAGGGTCAGCCCGGCGGCCTTGGCCTGGCACATCTCGGTCGGGGTGGGCACCCGGACGGTGGCGTCCATCCCGTCCTCCCAGAGCACCGTGCCGTCGGCGCGGATCACCGGGAAGGCGGCGGTGACCACGTTGTAGCCGTGCCCGGTGATCCGGGGGTCGGTGATCGGTATCCAGCCCAGCGGCGGGTGGACGCCGTTGGCCGCGCCGTCCCAGTTCTCCCAGTAGCCCTGGAGCACCTTGCCGGCCGGCCGGGACTTCAGCGCGCAGCCCGTGCCGTCGGGCGGCGGCGTGGTCGTGCCGGGGGTGGGTGTCGGGGTCGGGGGCCGGGTGGGGGTCGGCGACGGTGGCCGGGTGGGCGTGGCGGTGGGCGTCGGCGTCGGGGTGGGGGAGGGGGTGCCGGTGCAGACGCCGAGGTCGCGCCAGAGCGCCGGCACGGCGGCCGGGTTCCAGCCGGCGCCGGCCGGCGGGGTGTGGGTCACCAGCGACTCGTAGAGGTGGCCGAGGTAGCTGACCCGGGTGCCCGCCGGGTAGCTGACGCCCTCGGCCCAGGCCGGTGCGGAGCAGGCCGCGAGGGTGCCGGCGGTGACGGTGGCCGGCGCGGCGACGCCGTTCGCGGCGGGCAGCGCGGCGGCGAGCAGCACCGCGCCGGCCAGTACGGCCGTCGTCCCTGGTCGAAGTCGCATGACATACCTCCTCGTCGATGGCGGGGAGGCTAGCAGTTAAGTTTGTTAAATGTAAATGCCCGGCTGTCGTCGGGTCCGCTCCGCCGCCGGCCACGGGCGGATCGTGGCCGGCGGCGGCACGGGTGCTCAGGGGATCGGATTCCAGCCGTCGACGCCGGCCAGGTAGCGCTGCGGGGTGAAGTCCGGGGCCTGCGCGTCGGTCAGCTGTGGCCGGTCGGCGGTGACCGTCGACCCGGGACCGCTGTTGCGGTATTCGGCGAACCGGGCGTCGCGCCACGAGAAGCCGGACATGTCGGTCCAGGGGGAGTCCTTCACGTGCGCGCCGAGCACGCTGTCGCGGAACACCACCTGACCGATCGCGTTGACGTCCCCGCTTGGGTGCCACGGCCGACCGAGGTGCACGCTCTGCGCCGCCGCCGCGTCGGTGGTCAGGGCACAGCCGGTGAACAGCAGGCCGTACGGGTTGCCGATCATCGTGGAGGCGGCGGTGACGTAGCCGTTGTTGCTGGTCGAGCCCCGGTCCAGCGAACGGATCTCGCAGCCGTCGAAGACCCCGGTGCCCCGGCCGAAGATGAAGTCGACGTCGCCCTCGACGTAGCAGTCCCGGAAGTACGCCCGGCCGACAGCGTCGGCGGAGGCGCTGTTGTGGTAGAGCGTGTCCTGGTTGCCCAGGAACCGTACGTCGTCGAAGACCAGCCGGTCGGCCCGGGTCAGCACGGCCACCGCCTGCTCGGCGCTGTAGTCGTGCGCCGCCTCGTCGAAGTCGTTGGCGAAGGTCAGGTGCCGGGCGGTGAAGTCGTTACCGTCGATGGTCACCGAGGCGCTGCCCGACGTGCCGTACGTGCCACCGCCCGGCTTCGGGGTGCCCGAGGCGTTGTCGTAGACGATCACCACGTCCCGGGGGTCCCCGGTCGACCCGACGAACGACACGTACGGCTTACCGGCCGGCACCGCCACCGTCTCCCGGTAGGTGCCCGGCCTGATGGTGATCGTGTACCGGCTCGCGTTGCCCACCGGCACGGCGTCCACGGCCGCCTGCACGCTGGTGAAGTCCCCGCTGCCGTCGGGGGCGACCACCGAGGACCGCTGCGCCGGCCCGGTGGGCGTGGGCGTCGGGCCGGTGGGCGGCGGGGTGTCCGACGGGGTGGCGGTGGGGGTCGGCGTCGCGCCGGTCGGGGTGGCGGTGGGGCTCGGCGGTGCGCTGGTCGGCGCGGGTTCACCCCGGGTCACCAGCACGTCGTCGAAGCGGGCGGTGGCGTTGCCGGTCTGCACCCCGATCCGGCCGGTCGCGGTCAGCGTCGCGGTGCCCGCCCCGACGGGGACGCCGTCCACCCAGCCGCGTACCACCGTCCCGGCGACCTCGATCCGCAGCGTGTGCCAGTCGCCGACCGTCACCGGGTGGGACACCGTGCCCAACGGGGTGACCCGGCCACTGCGTACCGCCTCCAGCCGGACCTGGTCGCCGGCGTGCAGGGCGAGCCGGTAGTAGCTGGTCGCGCCGCTGGCGCGGGCCAGCAGCGCGACCATGCCGTTGCCGGGCAGCGTCAGCGGCTTCACCCGGGCCTGGACGGCCTGGTCGGCCCAGGAGGCGCTGCCGGCGAACAGCCGGGCGTCGCCGGTGTCGGCCCTGGCCTGCTGCAACGCCGGGCTGTCGTCGGCGGCCACCGACCAGGAACCACCGGACCTCGACCAGCCGGCGAGGTCGCCGTCGGCGAAGTCGTCGCTGAACAGGGTGGCGGCGTGGGCGACCTGTGCGCCGCCGAGCTGGGTGAGGGTGAGCAGCGCGGTGGTGAGTGCCGCGACGGCGAGGGCGGGCAGGCGGCGGCTTCTGCGCATGGCGGATGAACCTCCGGGGACGGGGTGGAGGTGGGCAACGGTGCGTGAAAGCGCTTTCCTGGGCGCACCGTAACCCCGCCCGTGCACGACTGTCAATCGATGCCGTCGCCGGGAACGGACGCACCCCGCCCGCGACGGTCGGCTACTGCCCGTGACGCCACCGTCGGTCCGGCAGCGCCCGGGTCGTCTCCTCGGCCGGTATCCGTTCGGCCTCGGCCTGCGCGAGGAGTCGCTGCTTCGCCGCCTCGTGTTCCGCGGCCTGGATCTGCTCGCCCCGACTCGGTGCCGGCTCGCCCTGCACACTGTCCACCCGGTCCTCCTTAGACGGGGCGCGACGATGCTCGGGCAGCAAGACCGGCGCGCCGGACGCGGGTGCGGCTCCTGGCCGGAAGGACGGTTGTCCTACGAGCCACACCCGATCAGCATTCAGTGATCGGACAGTTGCGGTCGAGAGCTGGGAAGTTCGCCGGCTACGTGCTGCTCAACGACGCTGGTCGTCCCGGTGACATGTCCGTGCTCGTAGCCGCTGAACGCTCCGCCCGCGTCCCCGGGGTCCGCGAGGCGCGGCAGGTACGCCTGGCCGGCCGCCGCTACGATGCGGGGATGGGCAGGTTCCTTGCGCTCTTCAACGGCGCGGCCGACGAGGCCGGCAAGGCCGCACTCAGCGAACAGCAGCAGACCGAGTTCCTCCACGCCTGGGCATCGTGGGCGCAGGCCAACGAGAGGGCTCTCGTCGACCCGGGCGCTCCGTTGTTCGCGAAGAAGCTGGTCACGGCGCAGGGGGTCGAGGACTTCACCGACGGTATGACGGGTTACACCATCGTGGAGGCGGACTCTCACGACGAGGCGGTCCGGATCTTCTCCGGCCATCCACACCTGGGACTGTTCACCGGAAACTCGATCGCCGTTCTCGAGTGCCCGCCGCCGCCCGGCTGACACCCCGCCCGCAGGGTGATCTCGCCGGGCACGCCCTTCGCCGACCGGGACCGTCGGCGGCACACCGGCTCAGTCCTCGGTCTGCGGGCCGAGCAGGCGGATCTCCTCGATGTCCAGCGCCGCCTGCACCTCGCGCAGCACGCTGTCGTCGATCTCGTTGTTGTCGCGCAGCCGGGTCACCTCGCGGCGCTTGTGCTCCAGCACCCCCAGCCGCAGCCGCGTGTCCGACTCCTGGGCCCGGTCGGCCTCCGGCCCCCCACCGGACTCCGTCACCAGGTCCAGGTAACGCTGGTAGTCGGCACGCAACCGGTCCACCGCCGTGCCGTCGACCTCGAGGTCGGAGGCGACGCCCGGCAGCGCCGCCAACGCCACCTCGGTGGCCCGGCGGCGGGCGTGCCGGACCTCGTCCCCGCGTGCCTCGTCCCCACGCAGACCGGCCCAGCGGGCCACCGCCGGCAGGGTGGTGCCCTGCACCAGCATGATCGACACGATCGCCACGGCGGTGCAGAAGATGATGAGATCCCGTTCCGGCACCGGCGTGTGCGTCGTGACCGTGGTGACCGGCACCGCGAGGGCGGCGGCCAGCGACACCGCCCCCCGGAACCCCGCCCAGCCGGCCGCCACCCGGACCCGCCGGCTCACCGTGGCGCCCCGGCCCACCACCGGCAGGCCGTAGGAGAACAGCTGCAACCACACCAGCCGGACCACCACCACCATCAGGGTGACCGAGGCGGCGATCGCCACCGACCGCACCAGCGAGGTGCTGGTCACGTGGTTCACCGCCCGGGGGATCTGCATCCCCAGCAGCACGAACAGCGCCCCGTTGATCAGGAAGGTGGACAGGTCCCAGAAGGCGTACGCCAACACCCGGGACCGGGCCCGGATGATCCTCGGGCTGGCGTACGACAGCAGCAGCCCGGCGACCACGACGGCGAGCACCCCGCTGGCGTGCACCACCTCGGCGAGCAGGAACGCGGCGAACGGGGTGAGTACGCTCAGCGCGCCCTCGCGCAGCGGGTCGTCCAACCGGCGGCGGATCAGCACCACGACCAGGCCGACGACCAGACCGGCGGCCACACCTCCGGCGGCCGAGCCGAAGAACCGCCCCAGGAAACCGAACACCCCCGGCGCGGTGCCACCGACGATCAACCCGACCGTCACCGAGAACAGCACCAGCGCGGTGCCGTCGTTGACGAGGCTCTCCGCCCGCAGCGTGGTCAGGATGCGGCGGGGCATCCGTTTCGCCAGGCCGGCCACCGCCGCCGCGTCGGTCGGGGCGAGCACCGCGCCCAGCACCCAGGCCGCCTGCGGGCTCATCCCCAGCCCCTTGGCGACCAGCGCCACCGCCACCATGGTCACCACCACCAGCGCCACCGCCAGCGAGGCGATCACCAGCAGGTTCGACCGGATCTCCCGCAGGCTGATCACCAGGCTCTCCCGGTAGAGCACGGCCGGCAGGAAGAGCAGCAGCACCACCTCGGGTTCGAGCACCACGTCCGACAGCGGCGGCAGCAGCGCCAGCAGGCCACCCATGGTGATCAGCAGCACCGGCGGGGCGACCCGGTACCGGCCGCCGATGGTGGTGCCGACCAGCACGGTGGCGGCCAGCACCACGATCAGGACCAGGACGTCCACGCCACCCCCCGCCTCCACCCGACATGCTGGTACGAAGTCGGCGGCGGGGCGGGGAGAATCCGGGAACTGCCCGGGTCCGGCTCAGGTGACCCGGGACGGCTGCGCCGGCACCCCGGTCCAGGCCCGCCGTTCGGCGATGTCCCGCAGCCGGTCCATCGCGTCCCACACGTCGACGTGACGGGTGTAGAGCGCCGCCGGGCCGAGCCGCAGCCGGTCCGGCACCCGGTAGTCGCCGACGACCCCGGCGTCGACCAGGGCGCGGGAGATCCGCAACGCCTCCGGGTGGTGCAGCGACACGTGCCCGCCGCGCCGGTCGGGGTCGCGGGGCGAGGCGAGCCGGAAGCCGTGCGGGACGAGCCAGGCGTCGGCCAGTTCGATGATCAGCTCGCCGAGCCGCAGCGACTTCTGCCGCACCTGGTCCATCCCGGCGTCGGCCAGCACGTCCAGGGCCGGGTCGAGAGCGGCCATCCCGAGTACCGGCGGGGTGCCCACCAGGAACCGCTCCGGGCCGGGCGCGGGATCGTAGCCGGCACCCATCCGGAACTGGTCACGCTGGCCGAACCAGCCCCAGATCGGCTGCCGCAGTGACTCCTGCAGCTCCCGCCGCACATAGAGGAAGGCCGGCGCTCCGGGGCCGCCGTTGAGGTACTTGTAGGTGCAACCGACCGCGAGGTCGGCCCCGGCGGCGGTCAGGTCCAGCGGCACCGAGCCGACCGCGTGCGACAGGTCCCACAGCACCAGCGCGCCGACCCGGCGGGCCGCCTCGGTCACCGCCGCGACGTCCAGCAGGGCCCCGCAGCGGTACGACACCGCCGACAGCACCACCAGCGCCACGTCCTCGGTCAGCGCCGCCGCCAGGGTGTCCGGGTCCAGCCCCTCGTCGAGGTCGGAGGGGAGCAGCCGCAGGGTGTGCCCGCGCTGGGCGGCCAGCCCCTCCAACAGGTACCGGTCGGTGGGGAACTCCTCGGCGTCGGCCAGGATCGTCCGTCGGCCGGGCCGGGCGTCGAGGGCGGCGGCGGCCAGCTTGTAGAGGTTGACCGAGGTGGAGTCGGAGACGATCACCTCGCCGTCGCGGGCGCCCAGCGCGTGGGCGGCGATCCGGTCCCCGATGCGGCGCGGCCACTCGATCCAGGTCGGCCAGCTCCGGACCAGTTCGGTGCCCCACCCGCCACGGACCAGGCCGGTCAGGTGGTCGCCGGTGGCGGCCGGCAGCCGGCCCAGCGAGTTGCCGTCGAGGTAGAGCAGGTCGTCGACCACGAACCGGTCCCGCAGGCCGGCGAGCGGATCGGCGGCGTCCCGCTCCTGCGCGACGTGCCGGGATGTCGGTGTGGTCATGGTGTCCTCCCTCCGCCCGGGGACACCCGGGCCGATGCAGGCTAGCCGATCGGCCCGGCGAACCGTAAGGGACGGTGACCCGGCCACCCCGTACCCCCGCCGGTCAGCGGACCGGGACGGTCGCGGTGACGGTGGCCTGGTCGATGTCGCTGGTGCGTACGGTGAACCGGATCGTCCAGTCCCCGCGCGCCGGCAGGCTGATCTCGGCGCTGCCGTGGTGCGGTTCCGGGGTGTCCACCGGCACGGTCATCGGTTCGATCCCGGCCGCCGGCAGGGCGAGGCTGACCGTCCACTGGGCCACCGGCAACGGCTGCCCCTGCGGGGTGTAGACGTACGCGTGCAGCGAGTTCGGCACCCCCACCCGGACCGGGTAGATGTCGAACTGGAGGGTGTAGGTGCCGCTGGTGAGGGTCTGCGCGACGCCCTCGCGGGTGGCGCGGGCGGCCTGCGTGTCGGCGGTCCGGCCGGGCGGGGTCTGCACCAGCACGGCGGTCAGCGCCAGCACCACCGCCGTGGCGGCGAGTTCCACCCCGGCGGCCCACGCGACCCGGCCCGGCCGGTCGGCGGCCCGGCCGGCGCGCACCGCCCGCCGCTGCCAGGCCGCGACGCCGAGCACGGCGGCGAGCAGCGCCGCCTTGGCGCAGAGCAGTCGACCATACGCGGTGCCGACCAGCGCGCCGGGCCGGCCGAGTTCGATCGCGGCCTGCCCGACGCCGGAGGCGACCAGCCACCCCACCGCGACGGTCGCCCACCGCGACCAGGCCGGCAGGATCCGGCCCAGGACCCGCCGGTGGGTGCCGGGCAGCAGGAACACCGCCAGGGTGAACAGCCCGCCCAGCCACACGCTCATCCCGGCCAGGTGCACCACGTCGGCGAGGATGCTCACCGGCGGCAGGGGCGAGGCCACCGGGTGCCCGGCCAGCGGCCAGGTCACCAGCCCGGCCAGGCCCACCAGCGCCAGCGCCACCCGCCGGCCGCGCCCGGCCCGCCCTGCGGCCACCGCCGCCAGCAGCCCGGCGGCGATCGCGGCCAGCGCCAGCCGGGCCCCCAGCAACGGCCCGATGTCGCTGTCGGCCACCGCCGTCAGGTCACCACGCGACAGGTCGCCGACCGGCACCCCGACCATGTCCGCGGCCTGCGCCACCCACGTCCCGGCGGTGCCCACGACCACCAGGGCGAGACCGACGTACCCGGTGGCGGTCACCGCGCGACGGCGGCGACGGCGCGGCCAGCGCACCGCGCCGAACAGGGTGGGGCCGATCGCCAGGACCAGGCCCAGGTAGCCGATGTACCGGGCGGCGGGGGTCCACCCGCCCGAGGGGCGCTCGTCGACGCTCACCGGCTCCTGGGGCGTCGCCGACGGCGCACCGGCCGAGTAGGCGAAGCTGCCGGCGACCGGGTGGCTGTCGGCCGAGATGACCCGGTAGCTGACCAGGTAGGTGCCGAGCGGCCGGTCCGGCACCCGGACCGGGATGCGCAGGGTGGCCCCGTCCGCGACCGGCTCCCCGGCGGTGACCCGCCGCCCGTCCGGGCCGAGCACCTGCACCCGGCCGATGACCGGGGAGACCGACTCGCTGAAGACCAGCACCACCTCCCCGGGCGGGGAGCCGATCACGGCGTCGCGGACCGGGCTGGTGGCGACCAGCGCGGCGTGGGCGGCGGCCGGGGTCGCCGGGGTCAGCGGTACGGACAGCAGCGCGAGGAGTAACCCCAGCAGCACGGCGGAACGGGTGGTACGCACGCACAGTGGTTCGTATTTCGTGATCACATGGTTCAACCGTCGCCGGAACGATCCGGCTCACCGGTCGGGCGCTGGTGCAGGGCGAGGGTCAGCAGGAGGCGGGCGTCCGGGTCGTCGAGGGCCGGGCCGAACAGGCCGCGTAGCTGCCGCATCCGGTAGCGGACGGTCTGCGGGTGGGTGTGCAGGTCCTCGGCGACGGCGACCACCTGCCCCTGCCGGCGCAGCCAGCCGTGCAGGGTCTCGGCCAGGGCCCGGCGGGTGGTGGGCCGCAGCCCGGCCAGCGGGGCCAGCACCGTGCCGGCGAGGTGCCCGGCCAGGCCCGGCTCCCACGCGGTGAGCAGGGTGAGCAGGTGGTCGTCGCAGGACACCACCGGGTCCGGGCCGAGCGCACCCTGCTGGTGCAGGGTCAGCGCCCGGCGGGACAGCCGGTACGACAGCCGCGCCTGCTGCCGCTGCACCGTCGGCCCGAGCGCGGCCCGTCGTCCGACCAGCGCCTGCCGGGCGCGGTCGAACCGTCCCGGCGTACCGGGATCGGGCAGTACCACCCGGATGGCGTCGCCGACGACGGCGGCCAGCGCGCCCGCGCCGATACCCCGGGCCACGTGTTCGGCGTCGGTGCCCTCGACGCTGAACACGGCAACGGTCGCCGGCAACGGCCAGCGGGCCGCGTCGGCGGCGGCGTGCAGCACCGCCCCGGTCGGCGGGTCGGGCTGCACGAGGAGGGTGACCAGTCGGCGTCGGGTGGTGGCCCAGTCCTGGGCGGTGTCCCGCTGCTCGGCGAGGAACCCCTCGGCGGCGGCCCCGGCCAGCGCGTCGACGTAGCCGAACAACGCCCCGGCGATCACGTACAGGTCGGCCGGGGCCGGGCCGGCCGGCGTGGCGGCGGGCCCGCCGGGCCCGGCCGGCGCGGTGGCGTGTTCCACCAGGAAGGCCCAGATGTCGCGGGCCCCGAGGGTGAGCACGGTCCGCAGCGCGTCCACCCGGTGCCCCTCGCGGTACTCGGTGCGCCCCAGGGCGTGGAACACCTCCCGGGTTCCGGTCAGATCCCGGGCGGGGTCGGCGACCGCGTCGACGAAGGTGTCGACGGCGGTCTGCACGCCCAGGGCGAGGCCCTGCCCCTGCCCACCGGTCAGCGACCGGCCCTGGGCGGCCATCGCGGCCCGGACGGTGGCGAGGATCCGCCCGTGCAGCGGTCCGCGCAGCCCGCGCAGGTGGTCGCCGACCGACGGCGCGAGACCGGCGAGACCGGGCTCGATGTCGAGCAGGGCGTCGGACACGATCGGCCATCCTTTGTCATCCGGGTGACAATTCCGCTGGTGAATACTGCGCCCCGGCACGGATCATTTTGGCACCGCGCTACGTAGGGTCGGCGCATGGAGACGGATGTCATCGTGATCGGCGCCGGCCTGGCCGGTCTGGTCGCCGCCGCCGAGGCCGCCGACGCGGGCCGTCGGGTGCTGTTGCTGGACCAGGAGTCGGAGCACAACCTCGGCGGGCAGGCGTTCTGGTCGTTCGGCGGGCTGTTCTTCGTCGACTCGCCCGAGCAGCGGCGGATGGGCATCCGCGACTCGGTCGAGCTGGCCTGGCAGGACTGGACCGGCAGCGCCGCCTTCGACCGGCCCGAGGACCACTGGCCGCGCCAGTGGGCGCAGGCGTACGTGCACTTCGCCGCCGGGGAGAAGCGGGCCTGGCTGCGGTCGATGGGTCACCGGGTCTTCCCGGTGGTGAGCTGGGCCGAGCGGGGCGGGGGAGCGGCCCACGGGCACGGCAACTCGGTGCCCCGGTTCCACGTCACCTGGGGCACCGGCCCCGGTGTGGTCGAGCCGTTCGCCGGGCGGGTCCGGCAGGCCGTCGCGCAGGGCCGGGTGACGCTGCTGTTCCGGCACCGGGTCGACGAACTCGTCACCACCGCGGGAGCCGTCACCGGGGTACGCGGCGCGCTCCTCGCCCCCGACGACGCGCCCCGGGGTTGCAGCAGCTCCCGGGAGGTCGTCGGCGACTTCCAGCACGACGCCCAGGCCGTGATCATCACCTCGGGCGGCATCGGCGGCAACCACGACCTCGTCCGGCGGGCCTGGCCGGCCCGGCTCGGCACCCCGCCCACCCGGATGGTCACCGGCGTCCCCGCCCACGTCGACGGCCGGATGCTCGCCATCACCGAGACCGCCGGCGGACAGGTGATCAACCCGGACCGGATGTGGCACTACACCGAGGGGCTGCGCAACTGGGACCCGATCTGGCCCCAGCACGGCATCCGCATCCTGCCCGGCCCGTCCTCGCTCTGGCTCGACGCCACCGGGGCCCGGCTGCCGGCACCACTGTTCCCCGGCTTCGACACCCTGGCCACCCTGCGGCACCTGCGCGCCACCGGCCACGACTACAGCTGGTTCCTGCTCACCCAGAAGATCATCGAGAAGGAGTTCGCGCTGTCGGGCTCCGAGCAGAACCCCGACCTCACCAACCGCAGCGTCCGGCAGGTGCTGCAACGCGTCCGGCCGGGGGCGCCCGGCCCGGTCGAGGCGTTCAAGCGGCACGGGGCCGACTTCGTCGTCGCCGACACCCTGCCCGAGCTGGTGGCCGGGATGAACAAGCTGGCCGCCGAGACCGACGGCCCGCAGCTCGACACCGCCGCGCTGACCGCGCTGGTCGAGGCGCGGGACCGGGAGATCGCCCACCCGTTCGGCAAGGACGCCCAGCTCGCCGCGATCAGGGGGGCCCGCCGCTACCGGGGTGACCGGCTGATCCGGGTCGCCACCCCGCACCGGCTGCTCGACCCGGCGGCCGGCCCGCTGATCGCGGTGCAACTGCACGTGCTGACCCGCAAGAGCCTCGGCGGCCTGCACACCGACCTGTCCGCCCGGGTGCTGCGTCCCGACGGCGAACCGCTGGCCGGGGTGTACGCCGCCGGCGAGGTCGCCGGCTTCGGCGGCGGGGGCATGCACGGCTACAGCGCCCTGGAGGGCACCTTCCTCGGCGGCTGCCTGTTCTCCGGCCGTACCGCCGGTCGCGCGGCGGCGGCGGCCGTCGGCTGACCGACCCGGGCGGGTCCTCGCTAGGCTCGGCTGCCGTGGACGACGACGCGCTGACCGCGATGGTGACCGTGGCGGCGGGACAGGTGAGCCTGTCCGACAGGCGTACCGAGCGGCGCTGGTCGGTCGGGGTGGCGGCGTACCGGCTCGGCGTCGTACCGGTCACCCAGGGGTGGTACGCCCGGGTGACCGGGGAGCGGCCGAGCACCACCCGGGGCGACCGGCTGCCCGTCGAGGGGGTGTCCTGGGTCGACGCGGTGCGCTTCTGCGACGCCCTGTCCCGGCAGGAGGGGCTCACCCCGGCGTACCGGCTGCACGACGACGGTGAGGGTGCCGACTGGGACCCGCGCGCCGACGGCTACCGGCTCCCGACCGAGGCCGAGTGGGAGTACGCCTGCCGGGCCGGCACCACCGGTCCGCGCTACGGCCCGCTCGACGAGATCGCCTGGTACCGGGGCAACTCCGGCGAACGACCGCACCCGGTGGCCGAGCGCACCGCCAACCCGTGGGGCCTGTACGACCTGCTCGGCAACGTCTGGGAGTGGTGCTGGGACGTCTACGACGCCGAGGTGTACGGCGGCTACCGGGTGCTGCGCGGGGGCGGCTGGTTCGACGAGCACTGGAGCTGCCGCGCCTCGGTACGCCGCCGCAGCCACCCGACGTTGCGCATCGACGACGTCGGTTTCCGGCTGGCCCGTTCCCTGCCGCGCTGACCCCGTGACCGGTGCCCGGACGGTCCGTGACGCCTGCGCAGACCGGAACCCACCCGGTCAGGCCAGCCGGCGGGTGCTGTGCCGCACGATCAGCGGGGTGGCCAGCTCGATCCGGTGGCTGTCCAGGCCCTCCCCGGCCACCAGGGAGAGCAGCATCCGGGTCGCCATGCCGGCCATCTCGGCCAGCGGCTGACGCACGGTGGTCAGCGGCGGGGCCGCCCAGCGGGCCGAGTCGAGGTCGTCGAAGCCGACGATGCTGATGTCGTCGGGGACCCGGGCGCCGCGCTCGTAGAGCGCCTCGTAGGCGCCCAACGCCATCTCGTCGGCGCAGGCGAACACGGCGGTGGGGGGCTGGGCGAGGTCCAGCAGGGCGTTCATCTCCCGGTAGCCCGACGGGGAGGTGAAGTCGCCGTGCCGGACGTACCCGGCGGGGATCTTGCGGTTGGCCGCGTTCATCGCGGCCCGGTACCCGTCGACCCGGGCGCGGCTGCACGGCACCGTCGGCGGGCCGCCGATCACCGCGATCCGGTGGTGACCCAGGTCGAGCAGGTGTTCGGCGGCGGCCACCCCACCGGACCAGTTCGTCGCCCCCACCGACGGGATGCCCGCGCCGGGCTGGCCGGCCGGGTCGATGATGACCACCGGGATGCCCAGTTCTTCGAGCTGGCCCTGCTGACTGGGGGACAGGTCGGAGAGCACGAGCAGCACCCCGTCGCAGCGGCGCTTGGAGAGCTGTTCGATCCACCGCCGGTCGGGGCGGCTGCGGCTGCGGCCGTGCACGGCGGAGACGACCACCCCGACGCCCGCCCGGTAGGCCAGATCCTCGACACCGTCGAGGATCTGCATCGCCCAGGGACTGCCGAGATCCCGGAAGACCAGGTCGATGAGGCCGGCGGCACCGGGCATCGCGGGCGCCCGGCGGGCGGTGTACGACCGCCGGTCGAGCAGGTCCTGGATCCGGCGTCGGGTCGCCGGGGCGACGTCGGGTCGACCGTTGAGCACCTTCGAGACGGTGGGCACGGACACCCCCGCGGCGGTCGCGATCTCCGACAGCGTCGCCCGGTCCTCCGCCATGCCCATCTCCTCCACAGTCGTGCGCCCGTCGGCAGCATAGCCCGAAAGTTTCGGAGGTCGGGTGACGCCCTGGTCGTTGCGGCGATGCGGCCCCCCGACACCGGCCGGTCGGGGAGCACCGGCCCTGGTGCCGGCCCGGGTGACCGTGGGCCGTCGGCAACCGAAACTTTCCCGAAACCGACTTGTCTGGTGCGGTGGGTCGGGCCGGGAAACGACGAGCCCGTGCGCCCCGCCCGATTTCTGCTGCGGCGGCGCATACGGCATGCTGTGCCGCAGTGGCAGGAGACTCTGCCGGTGACCGGCGACGAGCCGCGGACACGCGGTCGTCCCTGCGCGAGACGTGCGGGAGGGCGGGGCGGCGATGGCCGAGGCTGAGGCGGGGCGTTCCGTGTTCACCGGCGCCAGCGAGATGGCGGCCCGGATGCGCGCCTTCGACTGGCCCGCCACCTCCCTGGGCGCGGTCGCCGACTGGCCGGCGAGCCTGCGCACCGCCACCCGGATCTGCCTGACCTCCCGGTTCCCCATGATCGTCTGGTGGGGCCCGGAGCTGCGCTTCCTCTACAACGACGCCTACGGCCCGCTGCTCGGCAGCAAACACCCGGCCCTCGGCAAGCCCGGCGACCAGGTGTGGGGCGAGATCTGGCACATCATCGGGCCGATGCTGCGCGGCGTGGTGGAGACCGGCGAGGCGACCTGGTCGGAGGACCTGCTGCTGCCGATGAACCGGCACGGCTACTGGGAGGAGACCTACTGGACGTACTCCTACAGCCCGCTGCACGACGACGACGGTGTGGTGCGCGGCGTGTTCACCGCGGTCAGCGACACCACCGAACGGGTGATCGGCCAGCGGCGGCTCGCCGCGTTGCAGGATCTCGGGGCCCAGGCCGGCACCGCCCGTACCGTCGGTGAGGCGTGCGAGCTGGTCGCCGCGTCGCTCGGCCGGGCCGGGGCCGACGTGCCGTACGCGGCGGTGTACCTGCGTGCCCGCGACGGCGGGCTGCGGCTGACGGCCAGCACCCGCGCCGGTGAGGTCGACCGCGCGGGCGGGGCCACCGCCGCGGTGTGGCCGGTGGCGCAGGTGCTCGCCGACGGTCGACCGGCGCACGTCACCGACCTGCTCGACCGGGCCGGCGAACTGCCGGCCGGCGGCTGGCAGACCGCGCCGACCGAGGCGGTGGTGCTGCCGCTGCACGGCGAGACCGGCGCCGAGGACATCGGTGTCATCGTGCTGGCCGCCAGCGCCGGCCGGGCGCTCGACGACGGCTACCGCACCTTCTTCGACCTGGTGGCCCAGCAGAGCGCCGCCCTGATCAACGGCGCGGTCGCCTACGAGGTGCAGCAGCAGCGGGCCGAGGAACTCGTCGAGCTGGACCGGGCCAAGACGGCGTTCTTCTCCAACATCAGCCACGAGTTCCGTACCCCCCTGACGCTGATCAGCGGCCCGTTGCAGGAGCTGCGGGCCCGGCTGGGCGACGGGGACGCGCAGGTCCGCGACGAGCTGGACGTCATGCACCGCAACGCGTTACGGCTGGGCAAGCTGGTCACCGCGCTGCTCGACTTCTCCCGCATCGAGGCCGGTCGGATGCAGGCGAGCTACGAGCCCGTCGACCTGTCCCGGTTCACCGCCGAGCTGGCCAGCGTGTTCCGGGCGGCGGTCGAACGCGCCGGCCTCACCCTCGACGTGGACTGCCCGCCGCTGTCGGGGCCGGTGCACGTCGACCGGACGATGTGGGAGAAGGTGGTGCTCAACCTGCTCAGCAACGCCCTCAAGTTCACCTTCCAGGGCGGCATCCGGGTCACGGTCGCCGACCACGACGGCACCCCGACGGTGCAGGTCGCCGACACCGGCATCGGCGTGCCGGCCGACGAGATCCCCCGGCTGTTCGAGCGCTTCCACCGGGTGCCGCAGGCCCGGTCCCGGTCCCACGAGGGCAGCGGCATCGGCCTGGCCCTGGTCCGGGAGCTGGTCGGCCTGCACGGCGGCACGATCACCGTGGACAGCACCCCGGACGTCGGCACCACCTTCACCGTACGGCTGCCGTACGGCGTCGCCCACCTGCCCGCCGAGCACGTCGTCACCGGCGTCGGCGCGCCCGTGCCGTCGGACAGCGCCGAACCGTTCGTCGAGGAGGCGCTGCGCTGGCTGCCGGCCGCCGACACCGACGACCCGCCGGTGCCGCAGCCGGCACCGGCCGGCCTGCCCGGCGCGGCCCGGCCCCGGGTACTGATCGCCGACGACAACGCCGACATGCGCGAGTACCTGCACCGGCTGCTGCGGTCCCGCTACGACGTCACCGCCGTCGGCGACGGGATCGCCGCGCTGGCCCGGGCCCGGACCGCACCGCCCGACCTGATCGTCAGCGACGTGATGATGCCCGGCCTGGACGGCCTCGAACTGGTCGCCGCGCTGCGCGCCGAACCCCGCACCATGGGGGTGCCGGTGCTGCTGCTGTCGGCCCGCGCCGGCCAGGAGGCCGCCGTCGAGGGACTGGAGGCGGGCGCCGACGACTACCTGGTCAAACCCTTCTCCGCCGAGGAACTGCTGGCCCGGGTCCGGGCCAACGTCGACCTGGCCCGGTTGCGCAACCACCACGCCAACTGGCGGGCCGCGATGATCAACTCGTTGCAGGAGGGGTTCTTCGTCCTCGACGCCGACGGCGCGCTGGTGGAGATGAACACCGCCTTCGCCGAACTGTTCGGGTACGGCCCCGAGGGCCTGCCCTACCGCCCCCGCTACCCGTGGTGGCCCGACGACGTCGCCGACGCCTCGGCGAACCGGCTGGTGGCCGACGCGTTCGCCCAGGCGATGACCGTCTCCCACGGATCGTTCGTGGTGCCGCTGCGGCACCGCGACGGGCACCGCCTCTGGACGGCGGTCGCCTTCAACGCGGTCACCGACGACCACGGACGGCGGATGGTCGTCGGCACCATCCGCGACGTCACCGCCGAACGGTACGCGGTGCAGCGGGAGACCGCCCTCAGCACGCTCAACCAGCGGCTGTCCCGGGCGGCCAGCACCAGCGAGGCGTTGCGCGCCGGCATCGAGGAGCTGAGCCAGCTCTGGCAGGCCCACCGGGCGGTCGCCGTCCGCTGGGCGCCCGACGGCACGCCGACGGTGACCGCCGCCCCCGGCACCGACTGGGAGCAACTGTCCGGCCCGGTCCGCGAGACGGTCACCACGCTGCGGGCGCAGCCACCCCTGCGGATCACCATCGACCCGGCCACCGGGTCCCGGCCCGCCGGTGTCGGCACCACTGTCGACTCGCCGCAGGGGCCGCTGGTGATCTGGCTCGAACTCGACCCGGCGCGCGGTTTCGGCACCGAGGACCAGATGCTCCTGCTGCTGCTGTGCGGCGCGCTCGGGCAGGCGTTGCACCGGGCCCACGCCACCGACCAGCAACGTGAGGTGGCGGTCGCCCTGCAACGCTCCATCCTCGGTCCCGCCGAGCTCCCCGCCGGGTTCGCCGTCCGCTACGAGCCGGCGACCCGCCCCCTCGAGGTCGGCGGCGACTGGTACGACGCGGTGACCCTGCCCGACGGCCGGATCGGCATCGTCGTCGGCGACTGCGTCGGCCGGGGTCTGCCGGCCGCCGCCGTGATGGGGCAACTGCGCAGCGCCTGCCGGGCCCTGCTGCTGGAGGCGTCCGGCCCGGCGCAGGTGCTCACCGCCCTGGACCGGTTTGCCCGGATGCTGCCCGGCGCGGCCTGCACCACCGTGTTCTGCGGCATCCTCGATCCGGAGACCGGGAAGCTGACCTACAGCAGCGCCGGGCATCCACCGGCGATCCTCACCCACCCCGACGGCCACACCGAACTGCTGGCCGACGGCCGGGGCAGCCCGCTGGGCATCCCGTCGCGCGGTGGCCGCCCCGACGCGACGAGCATCGTGCCGGCCCGGGCCGTGCTGCTGCTCTACACCGACGGTCTGGTGGAACGCCGCCGCCAGTCGCTCGACACGGGGATCGCGCAGGCCGCCTCCGCCGTCCGGGAGGACCACACCGCCGGGGTGGAGCAGCTCGCCGACCGGGTGATGCGGCGGATGACCCCGCAGGGCGGGTACGACGACATCGCCCTGCTGCTCTACCGCCATCCGGCACCACTGGAGCTGTCGTTCCCCGCCGACCGCTCGCAGATGGCCCCGGTGCGTTCCACCCTGCGCCAGTGGTTGCGCCGCACCGGCGCCGACCCGCACCTGGCCCAGGACGTGCTGGTGGCCACCGGTGAGGCCTGCGCCAACGCGGTCGAGCACGGCCACCGCGACGCCCGTCCCGGGCTGATCCGTCTGCTCGCGGTGGCCGCCGGCACCGACCTGTTCGTCACGGTGGTCGACTCCGGACGGTGGAAGGTGCCCGAGATAGACCACGACCGGGGACGCGGCATCAACCTGATGCGCGCGTTGATGTCGCACGTGGACATCCGGACCACCGACGCCGGCACCACCGTCGAGCTGCACACGAGGATCCCCGCATGAACACGCCCCTGGGCCTGGCCACCGGCCGGCAGGCCGACGGCGCGCCGGTGCTGACCGTCACCGGCGAGATCGACATGAGCAACGCCGACGAGTTCCGGGCGGCGATAGCCGACGCCGTCGTCGACGGGCACCGGCTGACCGTCGACCTGACCGCCGTGGAGTACCTGGACAGCGCCGCTCTGGCCGCGTTGTTCGCCCACGTCGACGGCGTGTCGGTGGTGGCGAACCCGTTGCTGGCCAGCGTCCTGACCATCTCCGGTCTGAGTCGACTCACCACGGTCACGATCCTCGACTGACCCGATCGGCCGGCACGGGCCGTGAGTCGACGGGGGTGCCCCGGCGAACGGCCTGGCGGTCAGCTCGCCGTCACGCAGAACTCGTTGCCGTCCGGATCGGCCAGCACGACGTCGCCGGCCGCGCCGACCTCGAGCCGGGTGGCCCCGAGGGCGACCAGTCGGTCGACCTCCGCCTGCTGGTCAACCTCGGGCGCGAGGTCCAGGCGTTGCCGGTTGCGGCCCTGCTTCGGGGCCACGGGCGGACCGCCCCAGGCGACCTTCGTGCCGCCGTGCGGTGACTGGACGGCGGTCTCCTGGTCCTGGTCCCAGACCAGCGGCCAGCCCAACGCCTCGCTCCAGAAGAGGCCGACCTCCCGGGTGCCGTCGCAGGCGATCTCGCCGAGCGGACCGCACCCGGCGAGGAAACCGTTGCCCGCCTCGATGACGCAGAACTCGTTGCCCTCGGGGTCGGCCAGCACGATGTGCCCCTCCTCGGGACGCTGCCCGACGTCGAGGTGGGTGCCGCCGAGGTCCAGCGCGGCCGCCACCTGCCGCCGCTGGTCGTCGGGGCTGGTGCTGGTCAGGTGCAGGTGCATCCGGTTCGGCCCGCGCTTCTCAGCAGGGCTCGGGACGAACCGGAGGCTGAGCTGGGTCGTCGTGCCGGGCAGGAGCGCACCACCGGTGGTGTCCTCGACGACCTCCCGGTGGAGCAGGCCGGCCCAGAATCGCGCGGGTCGGTCCGGATCTCGGGCATCGAGGGTCAACGTCAGGGGTCCCGAGAGCATCACCGCACAGTAGACGCCGACCGGTGGGGCGACAAGGTGATTACGCCGGGCCGGCGGGGCGCATCGGCGATGGTGGCACCGGGGTCGGGCGGTGGTCGCCGCCCGGACCCGTGAGCCGAGGTTCACCGCGCTGCTCCGGCACGTCCCGGGGTGCCGGAAACCGTGCCCGGGTTGATCAGCGGCGGTGTCAGTGGCCGTGCCAGGACCGCCACAGCGACGCGTAGACGCCGTCGGCGGCGACCAGGTCGTCGTGTCGGCCGATCTCGGTGATCCGGCCGTCCTCCAGCACCGCCACCCGGTCGGCGTCGTGCGCGGTGTTGAGCCGGTGCGCGATGGCGATCACCGTCCGGCCGGCCAGCACCGCACCGAGCGCCCGCTCGGTGCGCCGCGCGGTCGTCGGGTCCAGCGCGGCGGTCGCCTCGTCGAGGATCAGGATGTCCGGGTCGGCCAGGACGAGCCGGGCCAGCGCGAGCTGCTGGGCCTCGGCCGGGCCCAGGTCGCGCACTCCGGCCCCGAGCGGGGTGTCGAGGCCGTCCGGCAGGTCGGCGAACCAGTCGGCCCCCACCGCCGCCAGGGCGGCCCGTAACTGCGCGTCGGTGCCGCCGGGCGCGGCGAACGCCAGATTGTCCCGCAGCGTACCGAGGAAGACGTGGTGCTCCTGGGTGACCAGGGCGATCCGGCGGCGGCGTTCGGCCGGGTCGAGGTCGGTGACCGGGACCCCGCCGAGGCTCACCACCCCCCGGGCGGGCACGTCGATGCCGGCGAGCAACCGGGCCAGGGTGGACTTGCCCGCCCCGGACGGGCCGACCACGGCCAGCCGTTCGCCCGCCGCGACCGTCAGGTCGATGCCGTGCAGCACCTGCGGGCCGTCCGCGTACCGGAACGTCGCCCCGCGCACCTGCACCACGCGCCCGGTGGGCAGGGCCGCCCGGCCCCGGGGCTCCGGCGGCACCTGCCCCACCCCGAGCACCCGGGCGTACGAGGCGACGCCGCGCTGCGCCTGCTCCACCCACAGCAACAGCCGGTCCAGCGGGTCGATCGCCTGTTGCAGGTAGAGCGCGGCGGCGACCACCTCACCCAGGCTGACCCGTCCCCGCGACAGCAGGACACCCCCGGCGAGCAGCACGGCGGCGATCGGGAGCGGATAGCTGCCCTCCACCACCGGAAAGAACGCCGACCGCAGGGCGAGGGTGGCCCGTCGGGTGGTCCACACCGCGCCGATGCGGGCGGTGCCGTGGGCGACCCGGTCACGGCCCAGCCGCAACGCCTCGACGGTGCGGGCACCCTCGGCGGTCGTGGTCAGCGCCTCGGTCAGCTCCGCCGTCGCCGCCCCCTCGGCCAGGTAGGCCGGGGTGGCCCGGCGCAGATACCGGTGGACCGCCAACCCGATCGACGGGAACCCGGCGAGCGCGACCAGACCGAGCAGCGGGTCCAGCAGGAACACCGCGCCGAACAGCAGCGTCAACTGGGTCCCCGCGATGACCAGCACCGGCACCACGTCACGCAGCATGGTGCCCACCGTGGACACGTCCACCGAGCTGCGGGTGGCCAGGTCACCGGTGCCGGCGTGCTCGACCACCGAGACGGGCAGGCCGAGCAGGCGGGTCACGAAGTCCTCGCGCAGCCGCGCCACGGCCCGCTCACCGAACCGGTGCCCGGCGTACTGGGCGTAGCGGGCGAGCAGCCCCTGCACCAGCACGCAACCGCCGATGGCCAGCGCCAGCCGGTCCACCGCGCCCGCCCCGGCCCCGGCGGTGACCTGGTCGACGATCCGCCCGATCAGCCACGGCGCGGCCAACCCGGCGAGGGCGGCGGCGCTGTGCAACGCCAGCACCCCGACGACCGCCCACCGGTCACCGGCGAGCACGTCGCGGGCGGCCCGCCGGACCACCGCCGCACTCGCGACCGGGAGCTTCGTCACCGTCCGGCCCGCCCCACCGGCGTGTCGTCGGTGCCGCTGGTCCGCGAGACCAGCCGCCGGTAGTCCGGGTCGGCGGCCAGCAGCGCGGTGTGCGTCCCGGTGCCGGTGATCCGGCCGGCGCGCAGGTGGGCGACCGTGTCGGCGTGCCCGAGCAGCACCGGTGAGGTGCTCAGCAGCACCGTCGTGCGACCCGTCCGGGCCTGCCGCAGGCGCTGCGCGACCCGGGCCTCGGTGTGAGCGTCCACCGCCGACGTCGGATCGACCAGGATCAGCACCTCCGGGTCGGCGAGCAGGGCACGGGCCAGCCGGACCCGCTGCCGCTGGCCGCCGGAGAGGGTACGGGCCCGGTCGCCGACCGGGGCGTCGAGGCCGTCGGGAAGCCCCTCGACGACGTCGCGGGCCGATGCCACGTGCACCGCCGCGTCGATCCGGGCGTCGTCGACGGTGCCGTGTGGACCGGTGAGGATCTGCCGCAGCGTCCCGGCGAAGAGGTACCCGTCGTGGTCGGCGACCAGGATGCGGGAGCGCACCTCGTCGAGGTCGACGGCCGTCAGCGCGACCCCGCCCCAGGTGACCGCGCCGGTGACGTACCGGCCCAGCCGGTCGGCCAGGGCCGCGGCGTCGGCCGGGTCGTCGGCGGCGACGCCGACCAACCCGCCCACCGGGACCGTCAGCCCGCTGTCCGGGTCGTGCAGCGGGGCCGGGCCGGCCGGGGCGGGACGGGTCGTCGGGCCGCCCACCGGGTCCGGGGCGAGCCGGAGCAGGTCGACGATCCGCCGGGCGGCGATCCGGCCCTGGATCAACTGGTAGCTGCCCTCCAGCAGGAACCAGACCGGCACGATGAGCACCGCCACGTAGCCGTAGACGGCCACCAGTTGCCCGACGGTGATCCCGCCCGTCACGGCCGTGCGGGCGGCCAGCCACACCACCACGGCGAGGAACAGCCCGGGGATGACGGCGGTCAGCGCGTCGACCCAGCTGAGCACCGCACCCACCCGGTAGCCCTCGGCCCGCAGCCGTTGCGACCGGGCGGCGTACCGGCGGGCGAACAGGTGCCGGCCACCCACCCCGGCGAGCACCCGCAGGCCGGCGACGATGTCGTCGGCCCGGGTGGTCAGCTCGCCCTGCTGTTGCCGGTAGACCGCCTCGGCCCGCTCCAGCCGGCGCAGCAGCGGGCCGACGACCAGCGCGATCACCGGCACCCCGAGCAGCGTCACCAGCGCCAGCACCGGGTCGATCGACCAGAGCACCACGGCCGCGACCGCGTACGCCAGCACCGCGCCCACGCCGGGGCCGGTCAGGGTGAGCACCTGCGAGGTGCGCACGATGTCGTACCCGCCGACGGTGGCGACGTCACCTGCGGCGAGCCGGCGGGGCAGCACCGCCCCGACCCGGGCGAGCTGACGCAGCAGCACGGCCGCCGAGCGGGCGCTGGCGTCCTCCCGGATGAACGTCATGGTCCGGTGCCGCATGATGCCCGCCCAGGCCAGCGCGGCCCCGGCGACCACGATCGCGGCGACCCAGCCGAGCAACGCGGCGGTGTCGCCGGTCCGCAGCCCGTCGTCGACGGCGCGGGCGACCAGGAACGGCCGCACCGACAGCCCCACCATCCAGACCGTGCCGAACAGCGACCCGCGCAGCACCCGCCACGGCTGGCAGCGGACCAGCCACCAGATGTACCGCAGCGGCCCCGCCGTGTCCGGCGTGCCCGGGTCCGGGTGGGGCAGGCGTGGAGGCACCGACCCAGGCTAGTCACCGGCCGCCGCCCGCACCGGCCCGTACGCGGCCGCGACGCGGTGGCGTACACCTCAGTGCCCGGCGGGGTGGCGGCATTGACGCGGCCTACGACGACCGGCAAGCTCCTGTGCTCGGATCGTCGGCGGCGGGCGTCGTCGGCCACGGCGGGGGAGGGGCGATGACGCGGCGGCCGGGCATCCGCGTGTCGACGCTGCTCACCACGCTGCTCGTTGTCGGCGCGGCGACGGTGGCCGTCCCCGACCCGGCGCGTGCGGCGGCGCCGGCCACGGTGTGCCGGGTCCGCGACGGGCGGCTGACCGAGATCTCCGGCATGGCCGCCACCGACTCCGGGTTCGTGATGGTCAACGACGGCGCCGACGAGGCGTCCCGGCGGCGCATCTTCTTCCTCGACACCCGGTGCGCGGTGGTGCGCACGGTGGCCTACCCGTCGCGGCCCCGCGACACCGAGGACCTGGTGCTCGGCGCGGACGGCACGGTCTGGGTCGCCGACATCGGCGACAACGACCGGACCCGGTCGACGGTGGCGCTGTGGAAGCTCGCGCCCGGGGCCCGCCGGCCGGTGCTGCACCGCCTGACGTACCCCGACGGGGCGCACGACGCGGAGGCGCTGCTGCTCGACGGGGCCGGTCGCCCGGTGGTGGTGACCAAGCAGGGCGGCAGCGCCGGCGTCTACGTGCCGGCCGGGCCGCTGCGGGCCGGCGCGACGGTGCCGTTGACGCTGGCCGGGCAGGTCCGGTTGCCGCTCACCACGACCCCGAACCCGTACTCGTTCTTCGGCCGTCGGCTGGTCACCGGCGGGGCCGTCGCCCCGGACGGCCGCCGGGTCGTGCTGCGCACCTACGCCGACGCCTTCGAGTACGAGGTGACCGACGGCGACGTGGTGGGCGCGCTCACCGGCGGCACGCCCCGGACCGTGGCGCTGCCCGATGAGCCGCAGGGCGAGTCGGTCAGCTACAGCCGCGACGGCCGCTGGCTGCTCACCGTCTCCGAGACCGCCGGTCAGCCGCCCGGCACCCTGCCGACGGTGCTGCGCTACGCCCGCCCGTCGACCCCCACGCCGGCCGCGTCGTCCCCGCCCGCCCCGACGGCGTCCACCGGAGCACCGGCGGCGGCGTCCCCGGGCGCCGCCCCCGCCCCGGGGCCCCGGGCCGGCGTCGGCGCAACCCGGTCGCTGCTGCTGGGGGTCGGGGTGATCGGCGTCGGCCTGCTGCTGGCGGCGCTGGTCGGGGTGGTCAGGTCGCGGCGGACCCGCCGCTGAACCGGGGGGACGGCGTCGGCCGGGTGTCCCGGTGAGGGATGCTGGAGCCGTGCAGATCAGCATCCTCGGCCCGCTCGCCGTCGACGGCCGGCCGGTCCGGGGTGAACGGCTCGCCGCCGTGATCCGCACGTTGGTCGACGCGCGGGGCCGGGCGGTCTCCACCCCGCTGCTGGTGGACGCGGTGTGGGACGGCGCACCGCCGGACGACGCAACCGGCGCGGTGCAGGCCCTGGTCTCCCGGGTACGCCGGCTCGGACTGCCGGTGGTCGCCGTCCCGGGTGGCTACCGGTTGCCCGCCGACCAGGTCACCGTCGACGCCGTCCGGGCCCGGTCGCTGCTGGAACGGGGTCGGGCCGCCCTGCGTGACGGTGCCGGGCCGGCCGCCCGGGACGCCGCCGACGCGGCCCGGATGTTGTTCCCCGAGGTCCCGCAGTCAGACACCGGGGCGACCGCCCGGCTGTTCGCCGACGTCGTCGCGTTGCGCGCCGAGGCGGCGCTGACCGGCCCCGGCCCGTACGACGACAGCGACCTGCGCTGGCTCGTCGCGCGGACCCCGCCGGACGAGCCGTCGGCCGCCCTGCTGGTCCGGATGCTCGCCGCCCAGGGGCGCGACGCCGAGGCCCTGGAGGTGGTCGCGCGGCTGCGCACCGAGCTTTCCGACCGCTACGGCACCGACCCGTCGCCGCTGATCAACCAGGTCCACCTGGCGTTGCTGCGGGGCGAGCTGGCCACCCCGACCGGCCCGGCGTCGCCGGTCGCGGCGACCCGGACCGTGCTGCCGTCCGGGTGGCGGCGGCCGGTGACCGCGCTCGTCGGCCGGGACCGTGACGTCGAGGCGGTGGAGGCGGCGCTGACCGGCGCGGCCCTGGTGACGGTCGTGGCCACCGGCGGCGCGGGCAAGACCCGGCTCGCCGCCGAGGTGGTACGTCGGGCGGTGGCGGCCGGACGGCCGGCCCGGGTGATCGAACTGGCCGGGCTGCGGGCCGCCGAGGAGGTGCTGCCCGCCGTTCTGGCTGCTCTCGGCGGGGCGGACACCACGACGGCCGGTGGCACCCTGGGTCTCGACCGCCGGGTGCTCACCCCGCCGGAGCGGCTGCGTGCCCTGGCGCCGGATCTCGACGGCCTGGTGGTGCTGGACAACTGTGAACACCTGCTGGACCCGGTGGCGGCGGTCGTCGCGGACCTGGTCGCGGTGAGCCCACCGGAGGTGGCCGTGCTGGCGACCAGCCGGGCGCCGCTGGGCCTGGTCGGGGAACGGGTGCACCGGCTGACCGCGCTGCCCGACGCCGACGCGGTGGCGCTGGTCGAGTCCCGGGCCCGCGCCGGTGGTGCGGTGCCCACCTGGGACACCGACCGGACGTTGGCCCTGTGCCATCGCCTCGACAATCTCCCCCTGGCCCTCGAACTGGCCGCCGCCCGGCTGCGGCACATGCCGATCGACGACGTGCTGGCCGGGCTGACCGACCGGTTCGCGCTGCTCGACGCCGCGCTGCGCGGCCTGCCGGAGCGCCACGCGAGCCTGTGGGCGATGGTCGACTGGAGCCGGGAACTGCTCGCCCCCGCCGACCGGAACCTGCTCCAGCGGGTCGCGGTGGTCCCCGCCCCGTTCACCGCCGACCTCGCCGCCGCCGTCGCCGGCCTGCCCGACGTCCGGCGTGGGTTGGCGCGGCTGGTCGAACAGTCCCTGCTGACCCTCGTCGAGGGTGACGGTCCACCCCGCTACCGGATGCTGGAGACCGTCCGCGAGTACGGCGAGGCCCGGCTCGACGCGGCCGGTGACCGCGCCCCGGCGACGGCCGGCCTGGTCGGCTGGGCCCGACGGCAGGCGGTCGGGCTGCTCGACCGGTTCATCGGCCCCGACCAGCTCGACGCGTTCGCCGGGTGCGCCGCCGAGCAGGACAACCTCGTCGCCGGCCTGCGGTGGGCGCTCGGGCACGACGACGAACCGGCCGCGGTGGACATCGCCACCCCGCTGTTCCACCTGTGGACGGTGCGGGGCCTGCACCTGGAGGTCTCCGGCTGGTCCCGGGGTCTGCTGCACCTCGACGCCCCCGACCGGCGCTGCGGCTCCGCGATCGTCTCCGGCCGGACCGGCGGCCGACCGCTGCCCGACGCCGACCGGCTGGCCTGGATGTGCCTGCTGGTGGCGGTCAACGCCGGCATCAGCGGCCCGGTGCGGCTCACCGTGATCGCCCGCCGGGCCCTGCGTCGGCTGCTGACCGAACGGCCCGGGGAGGTGTCCTCCCGACACGCGGTGCTCGCCTCGGTGCTGCCGGCGTTCGACCAGCTCGACCCGGAGCTGGCGATGCCGAGCACCACCGTGCTGGTCGAGCATCCCGACCCGTACGTGCAGGGCTTCGGCCTGTTCGCCCGCGCGGCGATCCGGGACAGCGGCGGCCTGCCGGCGGCGTCCCTGGCCGACGCCGAGCAGGCGTACCGGCGGTTCGGGGCGGCCGGTGACCACTGGGGGATGGCGATGGCGGCGCAGGCCGTTGGGCAGGCGCTGACCGTCACCGACGGCGGCGGGTCCACGACGTGGCTGGCGCGCGGCGTGCACCACATGGAGCTGATCGGCGCGACCCAGGACGTCCGTGCCGTGCAGGTGATGCTGGACGTGCAGCTCGCCCTGGGCGGCGACCCGGCGGCCGAGCGGCGGCTGGTCGAGACGGCGGCCCCCGGCCAGGGGGAGGAGATCGAGACCGCCCAGGCGAGCCTCGGCCTGGCCCGCCTCGCCTGGCAGCGCGGGCGGCACCCCGAGGCGCTCGGCCACGCCGACGCGGTGATCCGCGCGCTGGCCGGCTGGACCGGTCCGCCACCGCAGCCCCGGGTCGTGCTCCGGGTCGCGGTGGTGGTGCTGCATCTGCGGATCGCCGAGGTTTGGCCGGCCGCCCGGCACGACGTTGGCGCCCGCGCCGCCGACCTGCTGGCCGCCGCCGGCGCGGAGGCGCTGTCGTCGCGGGACCTGCCGGTGATCGGGACCTGGGCGTTGGGTGGCGCCGAACTCGCCGCCTGGTGCGGCGAGGTCGGGACCGCCTGTGAGCTGTTCGCGCTCGGTACCCGGCTGGGCAGCAACTCGGCGACCTTCTTCCCGTCCGGCGTCGGCGAACGGCTCACCGCCGCCCTCGGTGACGAGGCGCGGCGGGAGCCGTTGCTGGCCGGGTGGCGGGCGCGGCCGGCCGCCGCGGCCACCGCCCGCGTCGGCGAGCTGATGGACGACCTGCTCGGCCGGGTCAGACCCGCCGACGGTACGCCCGCAGCGCCAGGGGCATGAACACCGCCACGAAGCCGGCGCACCACAGCAGCGTCCACCACACGTGGTTGCCGACCGGGGTGCCGAGGAACAGTCCGCGCATCGCCGTCACCAGGTGGGTCAGCGGGTTCACCGTCACCACCGCCTGCATCCAGCCCGGCAGGGTGCCGGCGGCGACGAACACGTTGGACGCGAAGCTCAACGGCATGATCAGCGCGAACATCACCCCCTGCACCGCGCCCGGCGTGCGGACCTTCATCCCGACGTAGACCGGCAGCCAGCTCAGGCAGAGCGCGAACAGCACCGCGAGCAGGCAACCGGCGAGGGCCTGCACCGGGCCGGACTCGACCCGGAAGCCGAGCAGGTAGCCGATCGCCAGGGTCGACACGGTCACGATCACGTACCGCACCACGTCGCCGAACACCGCGCCGACCAGCGGTGCGGACCGGGGGACGGGCAGCGAACGGAACCGGTCGAAGATGCCCTTGGCGATGTCGGTGTTGAGGTTGACGCCGATCGCGATGCACCCGGTGGCGATGGTCTGCGCCAGGATGCCCGGCAGCAGGTACTGGAGGTAGTCGTGGGTGGAGCCGGCGACCGCGCCACCGAAGACGTACACGAAGATGACCAGGAACAGCACCGGTTGCAGGGTGACGTCGATCAGCGCCTCGGGGGTGCGCCAGGTCTTGATCAGACTGCGTTTGGCCAGTGCCAGCGAGTGCCGCAGCAGCCGCAACGGCCGGGGCTGTGCCACGACCGTGGACAGCGTCGGTCCGGTGCGGGGCGGGGTACCGGTCAGGGTGCTCATGCGGCGACCTCCGTACGGGTGGTGTCGTCGGCCGCGGTCCGGCCGGTGAGGGTGAAGAAGACCTCGTCGAGGCTGGGCAGGTGCAGCGAGAGTTCGGTGACCGCGATGCCGGCGGCGGCCAGCCGGGCGACGCTCTCGGTCAACGCGGAGTCGTCGGTGACCGGCACCGCGAGCACCCCCCTGCGGATCTCGTCGGCGGGCGCGCCGGAGCCCACCCGGGACAGGATCGCCGCGGTCGGGGCCAGCTGCGCCGGGTCGGTCGGCCGCACCTCCAGGGTCTGCCCGCCGACGATCCGCTTGAGCCCGTCCGGGGTGTCGTGGGCGATGACCCGGCCGTGGTCGATCACCGTGATGGCGTCGGCCAGCGCGTCGGCCTCCTCCAGGTACTGCGTGGTGAGCAGCACGGTCGCCCCGTTGCCCACCAGCGACCGGACCACGTCCCACATGTCCTCGCGTTTGGCCGGGTCGAGGCCGGTGGTCGGTTCGTCCAGGAAGATCACGTCCGGTGAGCCGACCAGGCTGGCGGCCAGGTCCAGCCGGCGGCGCATCCCGCCGGAGTAGGTCTTGGCCGGCCGGTTCGCGGCGGCGGTCAGGTCGAACCAGTCGAGCAGTTCGGCCGCCCGCCGCCGCGCGCCGGCCCGGCCGAGTTCCAGCAGCGTCCCGAACAGTTCCAGGTTCTGCCGCCCGGTCAGGTCCTCGTCGACCGAGGCGTACTGGCCGGTGAGGCCGATGGACTGCCGGACCCGCTCGGCCTGGCGTACCACGTCGAGGCCGTTGATCCGGGCGGTGCCGGCGTCGGGGACCAGCAGCGTGGACAGGATGCGCACGGCGGTGGTCTTGCCGGCGCCGTTCGGGCCGAGCACCCCGAGCACGGTGCCCCGGGGTACGGCGAGGTCCACCCCCTGCAACGCCCGGGTGGACCCGAAGGTCTTGACCAGGCCCTCGGCTTCGATCATCAACTCAGCTGTCATGCCGGCCAGCGTGCGCCGGCCGGCTGACACCGCGCCGACATGCCACCGACACGCCGCCGACGCCCCCGCCGGGGGTCAGCAGCGGACGATCGTCGCGTTGTTCAGGGTGATGTTGCCGATGGTCAGGTTGTCGGCGCAGGGGTTCTCCACGATCCGGTTGTTGACCAGGGTGAAGTTGCGCAGGGTGAGGTCCCGGTTGCCGGGGAACTCGGCGCGTTCGGCGAGCCGGACCTCGCCGCCGCCGCTGATCGTGCCGCCGTTGGTGGCCAGGCTCACTCCGTAGCAGTTCTCGATGAGCACGGCGTTGTTGCCGGTGTTGGCGATGTCGACCCGGTCGATCGTCGCGCCTCCGGACTCGGAGACGCAGAACACGCCCCGGCCGCCGCCCCGGGCCCGGACGGTGCCGACCCGGATGTTGGTCGGGTAGCTGTCGCCGATACGGCCGTTGCGGTTGGCCATCCGGAACGCGGCGTAGCCGGTGCCGGTGCCGGCGTTCTCGGCGTCGACGGTGGACACGGTGGCGTTGATGGTCTGGTTGAGCAGCAGACCGGACTCGCCGACGTTGCGGGCGGTGACGGTGCCCACGGTCAGCCCGTCCACGCCGTACGTCTCGACGGCGTGCGAGCTGGCGCCCGAGACGTACACGGTGTCGATGCGCACGTTGCGGGTCCACTGGCTGGTGTCGCCCCGGTTGTCGATGCGGACCCCGAGACCGGCGGAGAGCCGCATGTCGAGCTGCCCCAGCACGACGTTGGTGACGTTGCGCAGGAAGACCCCGTACAGCGGGGTGCCGGTGAGGGTGAGGTGCTGCACCTCGACCTGGGTGGTGCCCCGGGAGTAGACGGGGGCCTGGTCACCGGAGCCGGTGCCGGTGACGTTGATCGTCCCGCACACGTCGAGGGTGGTGTAGCTGGGCAGCGAGATGCGGGAGTTGGCGCTCATCGAACCCGAGCCGCGCACCACCACCCGCTGCTTGCTGGTCCGCCCGGCGGTCAGGCTGTTCACCGCGGCCTGCACGGCGGCCCGCAGGTCGGTGCCGGTGTGCACGGTCGTCCCGCCGTTGCGGACGGTCCAGGTACCGCCGGCCAGCACCGCCTCGGCCTGGAAAGCGCCGCTGCCGCAGTCGGCGGTGCCGCCCGGCCGGACGAGCTGCCACTGCTGGTTGGTCCCGTCGAGGTCCTGGTACTGGGAGATGGTCGCCCCGTCGGCGGTGGACCGTTCCCACACGTCGAGGGCCTTGCCGGAGTGCCGGTTGAGCAGCCGGACGTAGCCGCCGGCCGAGTCGACGAGCCGGAAGTGCTGCCGGGTGTTGCCGCTGGTCGCCGGGTTCTGCACCAGGGCCGTGCCGTCGAGGGCGTTGGGCAGTTCGAGGACCTTGCCGCTGTGCGCCGAGCGGAGCTGGTAGTAGCCGCTGCCGACGTCGACGAACCGCCACCGCTGCACGGCGAGGTCGTTGCGGGTGTACTGCCTGACCGGCGCGCCGTCGGCGGTGGACCAGTCGTACAGGTCCATCGCCTTGCCGCTGTTGCGGTTGACGAGCACGTAGTCCACGCCGGTGTCGACGGTGGCCGCGGAGGCGGCCGGCGGGGCGACGGCGGTGGCGGCGGCGACCAGGGCGAGGGTGGTGACGGCCAGCAGGCCGAGCCGCCGGGGACGGGGACCTCGGGTGCGGGTGGCGGGTGGCATGGGGCTCCTTCTGCGGTGACGGGGTGCCAGGACGGGCCGCCTGCACCGTATCGACACCCATGGATTCAGGTAAACCCCCTCGGTCGGTGCCGACCGGGCAGACCCGGACCTGCGCCGCACCGCTCCGACGCACGGGCGGCCCGACGACGGTGCTCCGACGTGGGCGCTGTTATCGTCGGCGGCCGGGCGGCGACTGGGCGGCCCCCACGCATCGGACAGGTGGTCGCCGTGACCCGGGCCCGTACCCTCGTCCCGCCGCTGCTGCTGGGCCTCGTCGTCGTGGCGCTGGTGCTGTCGGGCATCCGGCCGTACGACCGGCTGACCTGGCTGCTGGAGACGGTCTGGGTGATCGTCGGCGTGCCGGTGGTGCTGCTGGTGTGGCGGCGCTTCCCGTTGACCACCCTGCTGTGCTGCCTGCTGGCGGCGCACGCGCTGGTCCTCATCGTCGGCGGGCACTGGACCTACGCGCGGGTCCCGCCGGGTGACTGGGTACGCGACGCCCTCGACCTCTCCCGCAACCCGTACGACCGGCTCGGGCACTTCGTGCAGGGCTTCGTCCCGGCGATCCTGGTCCGCGAGATCCTCGTCCGGCGTTCCCCGCTGCGCGGCAGCCGCTGGCTCGCCCCGCTGGTGGTCTGCGCCTGCCTCGCCTTCAGCGCCTTCTTCGAGATGATCGAGTGGTGGTCCTCGGTGGCCGGCGGCTCCGCCGCCGACGACTTCCTCGGCACCCAGGGCGACGTCTGGGACACCCAGTGGGACATGTTCCTCGCGCTGGTCGGGGCGGTCACCTCGCTGGCCCTGCTCACCCGGTGGCACGACCGCCAACTACCGGCCGCCACCCCCGCCCGTCCGGCTCCCGCCGTCCCGGTGGGCTGACCGGCCCGGTCCGTCGCCGCTCCGGCTCGACTGCCCCGCCGGTCGCCCACCGCCGCACCCGGTCGAGCGCCGGACCGGTGCTCGCCGGCCGGCCGGGTCGGCAGGTCACGGTCGGTCGGCCCAGGCGTCGAGGACCGTGGCGACGTCCAGCGGCTCGGCCGGGTCCGGTGCCGGCCGGGGCGGCGGCGCGGGGGTCCGGGCGAACCGGGGTGCGGGTGCCGGCTGCACCTCGCCGCCCACCGCGACGAAGGTGCCCCGGGCGGCGTTGTGCGGATGGCGGTGCGCCTCGGTGGGGGCGAGCACCGGCGTGACGCACGCGTCGCGGTCGGCGAAGACCGCCGTCCACTCGTCGCGGGTGCGTTCGGCGAACCGGGCGGTGAACCGCCGCCGCAGCTCCGGCCAGCCGGCCGGGTCGTACTGGGCGGGCAGCGTCGGGTCGTCGGCCAGGCCGAGGCCGGTCAGCAGCGCGGCGTAGAACGCCGGTTCCAGCGCGCCCACCGCCACGAACCCGTCGTCGGCGGTGCGGTAGGTGTCGTAGAACGGCGCGCCACCGTCGAGCAGGTTGCCGCCCCGGGGGGCGGTCCACCGGCCCGCGCCGAGCATCCCGTGCAGGAAGGCGGTGAGCAGCGCCGACCCGTCGACCATCGCGGCGTCGACCACCTGCCCGAGGCCGGAGCGCTCCCGTTCCAGCAGCGCGGCCAGCACCCCGGTGACGAGCAGCATCCCACCCCCGGCGAAGTCGCCGAGCAGGTTCAGCGGGGCGTGCGGGCGGTGCCCGGGGCGGCCCAGCGGCTCCAGCGCGCCGGCCAGCGCGATGTAGTCGATGTCGTGCCCGGCGCGGTCGGCCAGCGGGCCGTCCTGCCCCCAGCCGGTCATCCGGGCGTACACCAGGCGGGGGTTGCGGTCCCGGCAGGTCTCCGGCCCGAAACCGAGCCGCTCGGCCACCCCCGGCCGGTACGCCTCGACCAGCACGTCGGCCCGCTCGACCAGACGCAGCAGGTCGGCCACCCCGGCGGGGGTCTTCAGGTCCAGTGTGGTGACCCGCCGCCCCCGGTGCAGGGGGCCGGTCGCCGGGACGCTCAGCCGTCCCGGGCCGACGCCGCCCGGCCGGTCGACGCGCACCACGTCCGCGCCGAGGTCGGCCAGCACCATGCAGCCGAACGGGGCCGGGGCCAGGCTGGCCAGCTCCACGACGCGTACCCCGGCCAGCGGTCCACCGGTGGGCGCGTCGGGGTCAGAGGGCACGGGCGATCAGCTCCTTCATGATCTCGTTGGTGCCGCCGTAGATCTTCTGCACCCGGGCGTCGGCGTACATCCGGGCGATCGGGTACTCGGTGGTGTAGCCGTAGCCGCCGAACAGTTGCAGGCACCTGTCGACGATCTCGCACTGTCCCTCGGTGAGCCAGGCTTTCGCCATCGCCGCGGTGGCCACGTCCAGCTCGCCCCGGTCGTGCCGGCCGATGCAGTCGTCGAGGAACACCCGGCTGACCCGGGTCCGGGTGACGCACTCGGCCAGCACCATCCGGGTGTTCTGGTGGCCGATCAGCGGTTTGCCGAAGGCGGTGCGTTCCTTGACGTACGCGGTGGTCAGCTCGACGGCCCGCTGCATCGCCGCCACCGCGCCGACGCCGATGACCAGGCGTTCCTGGGGCAGCTGCCGCATCATCTGGCCGAAGCCGAGCCCCTCGGCCCCGCCGAGCAGGTGGTCGGCCGGCACCCGCAGCCCGTCGAAGAACAGCTCGGCGGTGTCGTTGCCGTGCAGCCCGATCTTGGACAGCAGCCGGCCCCGCCGGAATCCGGCCGGTTCGTCGCCGACCTCGCAGACCAGCAGGGAGATGCCGGCGGCACCCTGGGTCGGGTCGGTCTTGACGGCCAGGACGACCAGGTCGGCGAGGCCGCCGTTGCTGATGAACGTCTTGGCCCCGGTGACCAGGTAGTCGTCGCCGTCGCGGACGGCCCGGGTCCGGATCGCCTGCAGGTCGGAGCCGCCGTCGGGTTCGGTCATCGCGATCGCCCCGACCAGCTCCCCCCGGCACAGTCCGGGCAGCCAGCGTCGCTTCTGCTCGGCGCTGCCGTAGGCGACCAGGTAACCGGTGACGATGCCGCTGTGCACCCCCAGCCCGAGGGTGCTCTCCCCGACGTGTGCCTGCTCGTGCAGCAGGACCGCCTCGTGGGTGAAGCCGCCGCCGCCCCCGCCGTACTCCTCGGGCACGGACAGGCCGAGCAGGCCCAGCTCACCGGCGCGCCGGTAGTGGTCGCGGTCCGGGTGGCCCTGGGCGAGCAGTCGTTCGGTGTGCGGCAGCACCTCCCGGGTGAAGAAGTCGCGGGCCAGGTCGGCGAGGTCGTCGTGCTCGGGCGCGCGCCACGGCGAGGTGTAGGTGTCGAGTCCAGGCGTCGGCATGGGTCCACCCTCACGCCCTGTTGGCAACGTGTCAACAATCCTTGATCATCGTCCGGCGTCGACCCGCCCGCCGGCGACCGGCACCCCGGCTGACCAGACCGGCCGCCGACCCGGGACACGCCGCGCCGACCTGCCGATAGGGTTCGGCGGATGAGCGTTGACACCGAACCCCGGCGACGGCGGCTGGAGCCCGACGCCAGGCGGGGACAGATCCTCGCCTGCGCGGTACGGCTGTTCGGCGCGCGCCCGTACGCGGACGTGTCGACCACCGACGTCGCCCGCGAGGCCGGGGTGGCCCGGGGCCTGATCAACCACTACTTCGGCACCAAGAAGCAGCTCTACCTGGAGGTCGTGCGGGTGATGGTGACGGTGCCCGGGGTCGCCGTCGAGCGGCTGCCCGACGGCGACCTGCGCACCCGGGTCGACGCCAGCGTCACCTGGTTCCTCGACGTGGTCTCCCGGCACCGCGACTCCTGGCTGGCCGCCGTGACCGCCGGTGGGATGGGCCACGACGCCGACGTCGCCCGGGTGCTCACCGAGGCCGAGGAGGTCGCGGCGGACAGCGTGCTCGTCGCGGTCGGGCTGGCCGACGTCACGACCTGCCGGGCCGAGCTGCGCGGCATGATCCGGGCGTACGGGGGGCTGGCCACCTCGACCGCCCGGGAGTGGCTCCAGCGGGGCGCGCTGGACCGCGACCAGGTGCACCTGCTGCTGACCGCCACCCTGCTGACCATCGTGGAGCAGGTCTATCCGGCCATCGCCGGTCGTCCCGCCGCGTCCCACCCGGACTGATCCGCCGACGGGCCGCGCCGCTCGCGTCGGCGCAGCTCACCGCGGTGCCGGTGGGGACGTCGTTGAACAATCGATGGTCGACGACCGTGTACCAGGTATGGGTTCAGCGACGTTCCGTCCCCGCACGTCCGGTGCCGCACGGCCCGACAACGCGGGCGGCCACGGCGCTCCCGGCGGGTCGCGTGGCGTGCCACCCCGCCGGGTGCTCAGCCACGAGGCCCTGGTCCGGGGCGGCGGCTACTACTTCCTCGCCCACGGCACGGTCGACATGGACGGGTTGGCCCGCGCCCTGGCGGTCAGCCGGGCGACCCTCTACCGCGTCGCCGGCAGCCGGGACCGGTTGCTGGGCGAGGTGCTGTGGTGGCTCGGCAACCGGCTGCTCACCGTGGCCCGTCGGGCCCGGCGCGCCGACGGGGTCGGTGGCGTCGTGGAGGTGACCCGGCACTACGTCGGGGAGCTGTCCCGGTCCGCGCCGTTCCGCCGGTTCCTCGCCGCCGAACCGGAACTCGCCGCCCGGATCCTGTTCACCACGCCGGGGCTGGTGCACCGCCGCTTCGTCCGTGCCCAGGTGGCGATCTTCCGCGAGGTGCTCGGCCCCGACCTGCGGGCCCTGCCGGGCGAGCCGGAGTCGCTGGCCTACCTCTACATCCGGATCGTCGAGTCCGCGCTCTACGCCGAGCTGCTGACCGGTCGCCCGCTCGACCTCGCCCTGGCGGAGCAGGCCCTGTGGTCGCTGCTCACCTCGACGCCCCCGGCCTGAGCCGGGGGCGTCGGCGGGTCAGACCGCGTGCGGGCAGCTGTCCCGGTACGCGGAGATCTCGGCCCCGGTCCGGGGCGGTGGGCAGAGGAACTGCTCGTAGCGGACGTCCTCGTCGACGAAGCGCTTGAGCCAGGAGATGCTGAACGACGCGATGGTGGTGTCCGGCGTGTTGGGCGCGAAGTGGCTCGCTCCGTTCAACTCCAGGTACGCCTTGTCCAACCCGTCGGGCAGGCTGGCGAAGAACGGTTCGGCGTGGCTGCGGGTCGGTGCGACGGTGTCGTTCTCGGCGCCCACGATCAGCGTCGGTACCTGGGACCGGGACCAGTCCCTGGTCAGGTTCCACGGCGTCAACGGGATCGCCGCCCGCAGCGACGGCCGCGCGATGGTCGCCTCCAACGCGCCGCCGCCGCCCATCGAGTGGCCGATCACGCCCAGCCGGTCGCGGTCGATCCGGTCGCGCACCGTGCTGCTGTCCACCAGGAAGTCCAGCGCCGCCAGCAGTTGCCGGCCCCGGCTGGCCGGCTGGTCGGAGCGGGTCACGGTGTCGATGTTGAACACGACGAACCCCTGGGAGGCCAGTCGTGGCCCCAGCCAGGCCATGCTGGACCGGCCGGCGGTGAACCCGGGCGCGATCGCCACCGCGCCGAAGGTGCCCTCGGCGGTGCTGGTCGGGAAGTAGATGGTGCCGCCGCCGAAGCCCCGGACGCTCAGCGCGGACACGGTCGTCTCGGCGGTCGCGAAGGGTCCCCGGGCGGCGGCGATGCTGGCCGCCGTCGGGGCCGGGCCACGGGGGTACCCGCCGTCGGCGGCGTCGGCCGTCGGGACGAGGGTGAGGCCGGAGGCGACCAGCAGGCCGCTCAGCGTCACGACGAGCAGGGCGCGCAGTCGCCGCCACCGTCGGTCGGACGGTCGGCCGGCGGGGGCGGTGTGCCGCCCGGGACGGGGCGGTGCGGTACGGACGGAAGGTTGCATCGACGCTCCCACGGATCGACGGGCGGCCGGTGCGCTCTCCGTCGCGGGGCGGGCCCGGCACCGGCGGGAGAGGCCGGACCGGGCGGCGGAGGGCGTCGGCCGGGACGCCGGCCGGTGCGGCACGGCGTACGGCCGACGGTGCCAGGGCGGGAAGCCGCTGACCAGCCTGGACGGTGATCCTGAGACGGCTGTCGCAGCCGCCGGCTCAGCCCGGACGGTTGGTGGCGGGCCGTTGCACGGTCATCGGCACGGTGTCCAGCCGGGCCCAGTCCCGGCTGATCTCGGCGGCGGTGCGCAGCAGGCGGGGCAGGTGCTCGTCGGTGAGCCGCTCCAGTGAGGTCTCGGCGGCGTGCACGGTGACGTTGAGCGCTGCCACCACCCGGCCGTCGCCGTCGCGGACCCCGGTGGCGACCGACCGGATGCCGGCGGCCAGGTCCTGGTCGGCCAGGGCCCAGCCGCGTGCCCGCACCTCGCGCAGTTCCCGGTCCAGCTCGGCGCGGTCCGGCTGCCAGCGGGCGGCGATGCCGGAGCGGCTCGGCACGGCCAGCACGGCGGTGAGTTCCGCCGGGGTGAGGGCGGCCAGCAGCACCTTGCCCATCGAGGTAGCCACGGCCGGGAACCGGGTGCCGATGGTCACCGCGAGCGTGACGATCTTGGGCACCGCGACCCGGGACACGTAGACGATGTCGCTGCCGTCGAGCTGGGCCAGCGAGGTCGACTCGTCGGTCTCGGTGACCAGGTGGCGCATGTGCGGGCGGGCGACGTCCCAGATGCTCAGCGAGTTGACGTACGCCACGCCCAACTCCAGCACCCGGGGGGTGAGCGCGAAGCCCCGGTCGGCGGCGCGCACGTAGCCCAGCTCCTCCAGGGTGAGCAGGATGCGGCGGACGGTGGGGCGGGCCAGCCCGGTCACCGTGGCGATCTCGCTGAGCGTCATCGTCGGCTGGCCCGGACGGAAGCAGCGCAGCACGTCGAGGCCGCGCGCCAGCGCCTCGATGAAGTCGGTTCCGGCCTCGCGCCCCATGGGGTCCCTTCGCTGGCTGCCCCGCGCCCGGCGGGCGGTCACCCGCCGGGCGCGTCGGATGGCTAATGCTTCCACTGTGCCGAGCCGGCGTCCCACTCGGTGTAGGTGTACGGGTTGTCCAGCACCGCCGTCTCGGGGACGTCCGGGTTCATCCCCTTCTCCCACGCGTCGACGCCCATCGTGGCGGTGAGGTGCTCGACGGTGCGTTCCACGGCGGTGCGGGCGGCGGCGAGGTCGACGTCGACCAGCCGGTGCTCGTGCTTGACCACCCGGCCGTCGACCAGCACGGTGTGCACGTCGCCGCGCTGGGCCTGGAACGCCACGTGGCCGTAGGGGTGCAGGATCGGGAACATCACCGGTGACCGGTCGTTCTTGATCAGCACCACGTCCGCCCGGCGGCCCGGGGTGAGGGCGCCGACGAGGTGGTCGAGGCCGAGCGCCCGGGCGCCGCCCCGGGTCGCCCACTCCACCACCTGCTCGGCGCGCAGGTGGCAGTGGGTGACGGTCTCCTGTCGACCGTGCGCCTCGAGGTGTTCCCGGGAGCGGTCGGCGCTGAGCGTGGCGCGCATCGCGGAGAACAGGTCCCCGCTCCACCAGACGCTGGTGTCCATGGACAGCGAGACCGGGATGTCGTGCTGGCGTAGCTGCCAGGTGGGCGGGTAGCCCTGGCCGGCGCTCTGCTCGCTCTCGGTGGACACCGAGACCGAGCCGCCGGTGGCCGCGATCCGGTGGTACGAGTCGCGGTTGAGGGTGGCGGCGTGCACGTAGACGGTCGACTCGGTCATGAAGCCGTGCTCGTGCATCAGCCGGATGCCGTCGTCGTTGGTGGCCCCCCAGACCCCGGCGTGGGTGGTGACGGGTACGCCGAGGTCCCGGGCGACCTCGAAGGCGGCCCGCTCGGGGAAGGCCGGGTCGCCGGTGACGTCGAAGGCCATCTGGAAGCCGAGCCGGTCGCCGCGACCGTGGATGCGGCGGGTGACGAAGTCGCGGAACTCGGGGGTGGTGGCCCACTCCCACGGCCCCTGTTGCAGGTTGCCGTAGGCGAGCACGAACCGGCCCGGCACCGCCTCCAGGGCGTCGACGGCGGCGTCGGCGTGCTGCGGGGTCTGCAGGCCGTGCGACCAGTCCACGGTGGTGGTGACCCCGGCGTCGATCGCCTCGATGGCGGCGAGCAGGTTGCCGGCGTGGACGTCCTCGGGGCGGAACAGTTTGCCGGATTCCAGGTAGTACCAGACGAAGTACTGGGTGAGGGTCCAGTCGGCACCGTAGCCGCGCATCGCGGTCTGCCACATGTGCCGGTGGGTGTCGATCATGCCGGGCATGACGATGCCGCCGGCCGCGTCGATCTCCCAGGTGCCCTCGGGCACGTCCAGCCCGACGCCGACGGCGGCGATCCGGTCGTCGACGACCAGCACGTCGGCGCGGGGGAGCACCGTGTGGGCGTCGTCCATGGTCAGCACCAGGCCGTTGCGGAAGACCACCGGCCGGCCCACCGCCGGTGTCCGCCCCTCGTTCGCGCTCATCGCCGCCACTTCCGTTCCGAGGTCTGCGGACGATCGTCCGCTGTACGGTCAGATCAAGTTTCGCCAGTGTGTTCCCGGTCACCGGTCATGTCAAGGGCGAGTTGCCGAACTGTTTCCGCTCGTTGCAAACGGCGTGGAGCTGGGAGTTTCCCGAGAATTGCCTCGGGGTGTTGACGCCCGGTGGGCTCATCGGGAAACTGGCCAGGCGGACAGTGGTCCGCCTGGCGGTCAAGTCGAGGGGTGGGGCATGGCGGAGGAGACACCGAGCAGGACCGGGCCGCTGCACGGCGTCGTGGTGGCCGACTTCTCCCGCATCCTCGCCGGGCCGTACGCCACCATGCTGCTGGCCGACCTCGGGGCCGAGGTGATCAAGGTGGAGGGGCCCGGCGGCGACGACACCCGCACCTGGATGCCGCCGGTCCGTGACGACGTCTCCACCTACTACCTGGGCATCAACCGCAACAAGCGGTCCATCGCGCTCGACCTCAAGGACCCCGACGACCTGGCCGTGGCGCACAAGCTGGCCGCCCGCGCCGACGTCCTGATCGAGAACTTCAAGCCCGGCGGGCTGCGCCGCTTCGCGCTGGACTACGACACCGTCGCCGCCGGCAACCCCCGGGTGGTCTACGCCTCGATCAGCGGGTTCGGCACCGGCGCGGGCGCGGGCTACCCCGGATACGACCTGATGGTGCAGGCCATCTCCGGGCTGATGAGCCTCACCGGCGACCCGGACGGCCCGCCCTACCGGGCCGGCATCTCCGTGTTCGACGTGATGGCCGGGCTGCACGCCTCGATCGGCATCCTCGCCGCCCTGCACCACCGGCACGACTCGGGCCGTGGCCAGCACGTCGAGGTCAACCTGCTCTCCTCCGCGCTGTCCGGCCTGGTCAACCACAGCAGCGGCTACGTCGCGGGCGGGGTGGTGCCCTACCGGATGGGCAACGCCCACCCCAGCCTCTTCCCGTACGAGCCACTGCCGGTCGCCGACGGCGAGCTGATCGTCATCGCCGGCAACGACGGGCAGTTCCGCCGGCTCTGCCAGGTGCTCGACCTGCCGGAACTCGTCGACGACCCCCGGTTCACCCGCAACCAGGACCGCACCGCCAACCGGGAGGCGCTGCGCCCGCTGCTGGTCGAACGGCTGCGCCGGCGCACCCGCGACGAGTGGTTCACCGACCTGATGGCCGTCGGGGTGCCCTGCGCCCCGATCAACACCATCGACGGCGGGGTGGCGCTCGCCGAACGCCTGGGGCTGGACCCGGTGGTCACCGTCGGCGAGGGCGCCGCCGCGGTGCCCGGCATCCGGCACCCGATCACCCTTTCGGACACCCCCGCGCGGTACGGCACCCCGCCGCCCGCGCTCGACGAACACGGCGAGGAGATCCGCGCGTGGCTGACCGGCAGCTAGACTTCCCGACCTCGATCGGCACCTCCGACCCGACCACCATCCGCCTGCTCGGTCAGGACCTGGCCGGCGACCTGATGGGCCGGGTGGGCTTCGGTGAACTGGCCTTCTGGCTGGTCGCCGGGCGTCGCCCCGGCCCCGGCGAGGTCCGCGTCTTCGAGACCGTCCTGGTGGCCCTGGCCGACCACGGCTTCACCCCCACCGCGATCGCCGCCCGGCTGACCTACCTCAGCGCGCCGGAGGCGTTGCAGGGCGCGATCGCCGCCGGCCTGCTCGGTGGCGGCTCCCGCTTCCTCGGCGTCACCGAGGACTGCGGCAGGTTCCTCGCCGACACCCTCGCGGGTCTCACCGAGCCGCCCACCGACGACGCCGGCTGGGACGCCGTCGCCCTGGACGCGGTCCGCGCCGCCCGCGCCGACAGGCGTCTGGTGCCGGGGCTCGGCCACCCGGTGCACAAGGAGACCGACCCGCGCACCCCGGTGCTGATCGCGATCGCCGAGCAGGAGGGCCTGCGCGGGCCGCACCTGCGGCTGTTCGAGGCGATCGGCCGGGTCCACCCGCAGGTGCTCGGCCGCACCCTGCCGCTCAACGGCGCGGGCGTGTGCGGCGCGGCCCTGGCCGACCTCGGCCTGCCCATCGACCTGCTGCGCGGCTTCGCCCTGCTGGCCCGCACCGCCGGCCTGCTCGGCCACCTTGCCGAGGAACGCCGTCGCCCGCTCGGCATGGACATCTACCGCACCGTCGACCGCAACGCCCGGTACGTGCCGGACGACGCCGACTGATCCCCCCACCTCCACCGTCTGCGAGAGGAGCGGCCATGGCCCAGGTCGTCGCGGTCATCGCCTCCACCCACCATCCGTTCTACTACCGCGCCACCACCGCCACCGGCGAGGACCGGCCCCCGTTCGCCGACGATTGGGCCCGCAAGATCCTCGCCTTCCGGGAGACCCTCACCCGGGCCAGGCCGGACGTGCTGGTGATGGTCGGCTCCGACCACTTCCACCAGCTCTGGCTGGACAACATGCCGCAGTTCCTGGTCGGCAAGGCCCCGTTCTACGACGCCAACTGGTACAACGAGGAACGCGAGTTCGGCCTGCCCCGGATGTTGCTGCGCGGCCAGGAGGACCTGTCGGCCCACGTGCTGCGCGCCGGCCTGGACGCCGGGTTCGACCTGGCCTTCAGCAACGAGCTGCGGATCGACCACAGCATCACCTGCCCGATCATCACGCTGCGGCCCGAGGCGGACCTGCCGATCGTGCCCATCTACACCAACATCTTCGCCCCGCCGCTGCCGCAGCCGAAACGGTTCGTGCAGCTCGGCGCGGCCATCCGGGAGATCGTCGAGAGCTGGCCCAGCCACCTGCGGGTGGCCGTCATCGGCACCGGCCACCTGTCGCTGGAGCTGGGCGGGCCCCGCCAGTTCGGCCCGCAGGGCCCCGACCCGGAGTTCGACCGCCGGGCGGTGGAGTGGATCGCCAACGGCGACCTCGACGGCTGCCTGTCCGAGGTGACCCTGGACAGCCTGCACGCCCCCGGCAACGCCACCCACGGCTTCATGGACTTCATGCTGATGATGGGGGTGGCCGGCGCGGGTGCCAAGGCCGACCACGTGGACACCCTCGACCTGTTCCACACCATGGAGGCGTACTTCACCTGGTACCCGAACGGAGCGCCGGCATGAGCCGCTACCTGGTCGACAAGTTCCTCTACACCGTCGACCGCGACCCGGAGCTGGTCGAGCGCTACCGCACCGACCCGCACGGCACGGTGACCTGGTGGGAGGCCGAACGCGCCAACGCGGTCCTCAACTGCCACACCGGCGAGGCGAGCACCTGGCTGCGCTTCACCGACGAGGAACGCGACGCGCTGGCCAGCCACGACCACGTCCGGCTCTTCGCCCTCGGCGCCCACCCGTTCCTGACGTTGACCCTGTTCATCGCCATGTTCGAACGGGACCACGTCGAACCGATGGCCTACCAGAAGCAGTACGGCCTGCGGCTGGCCCACTTCTCGCTGCCCTACCCCGACATCGCCACCTGATGGCCGCCGGAGCCGACCCCGCGTCGATGTCCGCCGTCGTCGTCACCGGTCACGGCGTGCCACCCGAGGTGGTCACCCGCCCCCGACCGGTGCCGGCCGACGGTGAGGTGCGGGTACGCGTCACCGCCGCCCCGCTGACCCCGCTGGACCTGCTCTGCGCCTCGGGCACCTCCTACCTGGGCGCGCCGGCGTTGCCGTACGTCCCCGGGGTGCAGGGCGTGGGCACCCTCGACGACGGCACCCCGGTCTGGTTCCCCACCCGGGCGGGGATGGCGCCGGGCGACGGCAGCCTGGCCGGGTACGCGGTGGTCCCCGCCGCCGACCCGGTGCCCCTGCCGCCGGACGCCGACCACCACCTGGTGGCGGCCCTCGGGCTCTCGGCGGTCGCCGCCTGGGCGGCGTTGACCCTGCGCGGTGGCCTACGACCCGGGGAGGTGGTGCTGGTGCTCGCCGCCGGCGGCACGGTGGGGCAGGCCGCCGTGCAACTCGCCCGGCTCGCCGGGGCGGGACGGGTGGTCGCCGCCTGCCGGTCCGACGCCGCCGTCTACTCCGCCCGCCGCTGCGGCGCGGACGCGGTGGTCCGGCTCACCGCCACCGATGATCCGCAGACCCTCGCCCGGCGGTTCCGGCAGGCCGCCGACGGCCCGGTGGACCTGGTGCTGGACCCCCTGTTCGGGGTGCCCGCCGTGGCGGCCCTGCGTGCCCTGGCCCCGGGTGGCCGGCTGGTCAACCTCGGCGGGTCGGCCGCGCCGACCGCGACGATCGACTCGGCCACCCTGCGCGGCGGATCGTTGCGCCTGCTGGGCTACACCAACAACGAGCTGACCCCCGCCGAACGGGCCACGGCCATCACGCTGGTCGCCGGGCACGCCGCCGCCGGCCGGTTGACCGTCACCCACCAGGTGCGGCCGCTGGCCGAGGCGGTCGACGCCTGGGCCGACCAGCGGGCCGGCACCACCGCCGGTCGCCTCGTCCTGGTGCCCCCGGACTGACCGGCACCCGGCTCACCGCCGCCCGGCGGGTGCCGGGTCCCGGGCGGCCCGGGACACGCCGAGCCGGACGCCCACCACGAGGGCGACGACCGCGCCGACGACGAGCGGCAACCGGACCCCGGTCAGCGACAGGGTCTCCCGGAACGCCGTGGCCCCGACGAGCACCCCGGTGACCGGTTCGGTCAGGGTCAACGCGACAAGTGGCGCGGCGAGCCGTCCGTGCTGGAACGCGGCCTGGTTCACCTGCACGCCGAGCAGGGCGACCACCACCAGCGCCCACGACCTCGGGTCGAGGGCCAGCGCGACCGGGTCGCCGTGCCACCGGGCGGCCACCGCCTTGAGCAGGGCGGCGCTCACCCCGTAGAGGACCCCGGCGGCGATGCCGAGCAGGGTGCCCCGGGCCGCGTCGCCGGCCCGGCGGGCGGCGGCCAGGCAGCCGGCGACGACGGCGACGGTGCCGGCGGCGACCCACCCCCAGGCCGCCGCGCCCGGCTCGGTCACCCCGGCCCGGGGGTCGGCTGCGGCCAGGAAGGTGACCAGCCCGGCGGTGCCGACGAGGGTGGCGGCGAGGTCGCGCCGGTGCACCGGCTGCCGGCGCCAGCCGGCCTCGATCAGGATGGCCATGAACAGCCCGCTGGCCAGCAGCGGTTGCACCAGGGTCAGCGGTCCGTAGCGCAGCGCCACGGCGTGGGCGCCCACGCCGACGACGTCGGGGATCCAGCCGAGCTGCCAGAGTCGGGTCCGCACCAGCCGCGAGAGCAGCCGCAGGTCCAGCGCCCGCCGCCGCTGCTGCTGTTTGGCCGCGCGCTGGTGCAGCGTGGTGGACAGGGCGAACGCGAACGCCGCGACGAGCGCGGCCAGCACCGCGAGGGTCATGTCCCGTCCAGGTGGTCGCCGAGCGGGCCCACCGTCCACCCCCGTTGCCGGCACTCGTCGAGCAGGTGGGGGAGGGCGTCGAGGGCGGACCGCCACGCGCCGGGCGTGGCCGCGCAGGAGGAGTCGTGCAGCAGCACGGTGCCGCCGCCGCGCAGACCGCGACGGAGTTCGGCCAGGACCGACCGGGCGTCGGCGGTACGGGTCCAGTCCCGTCCCCAGCATGTCCAGAGCACCGGCCGCAGACCCAACCGGCGGGCGGCCAGCAGGGCCGGCCCGGTCGACACCCCGTACGGCGGGCGGTAGAACCGGGGCGTCTGCCCGGTGACGGCGACGGTCAGTTCGTGGGCGGCGGCGAGGTCGCGGCCGTTGGCCAGCGGCCCCCGCAGCAGCAGGTTGCGGTGTTCCCCGCCGTGCAGGGCGACCTCGTGCCCGGCGGCGACCAGCCGCCGTCCCAGCTCGGGGTGCCGGCGCAGCATCGTGCCGAGCAGGAAGAACGTGGCCCGTACCCGGTGGGCGGCCAGCACCTCCAGGAAGTGCGGGGTGGATCGCGGGTCGGGGCCGTCGTCGAAGGTCAGCGCGATCCGGTCCGGCGGTCCCACCCCGTCGAGCCGGTGCAGCAGTCGCCCCCGCAGCGCCGGCAGCGCGGTGACCGCCGGCGCCCCGTGCAGGCCGGCGGCGACGGCGACCAGGCCCGCCGCCAGCAGGCCCGCCGTCCGCTGCCTCACCGGTGGTCCCGCGTGGGGGCGAGCAGCGCCGCGACCACCGCCACGGCGTCGCCGAGGCCCCGGCGTGGCCGGTGGTACGCCCGGCCGTCACCGGGTACGGCGGCCATCGCGGTGACCAGTGCCTCCACGGCGGCCGGGTCGGCGGACAGCGGGTCGGGCCGGTCGCGCCGGCCGGCGGTCTCCACCAGCGCCGGCCGCAACTGCTCCACCGACGACGCGCGTCGGGTCAGGCCGGCCCGCGCGAGGATGCCGGCGTTGGCCCGCCCGTGTCCGGGCAGCGGCCGGTAGGTCACCACGGGCACCCCGGCGGAGAGCGCCTCCTGGCAGGTCAGGCCGCCCGCGTTCTCCACCACGACGTCCACCGCGCGCATCAGGGTCGGCATGTCGTCCACCCAGCCGAACACGTGCTCCCAGTCCCGGCGCAGCCGCTCGTAGAGCGGGGTGTTGCGCCCGCACACCACCACCGGTCGCGCCCAGCCGGTCGCGCCGACCTCCGCCACCGTGGTCTCGACGTCCCCGGCGCCCCACGCCCCGGCGACGATCAACGCCAGCCGGTCCTGCTCGGGCAGCCCGAACCGGCGGCGGGCCTGCCGCCGGTCGGTGCGGTGCGCGCCGCCGAAGGCGGGTGACACCAGCGGTTGCACCGTCGTGACCGGGGTGGCGTCGGCGTCGGCCGGGGGCGCCTCGGCGTGCCGCAGCGCGTAGTACCGGTCCACGCCGGGACTCAGCCAGGTGGGGTGGAGGGCGAAGTCGGTGACGTAGCTGACCACCGGGACGGTGAGCCGGCCCTGCCGGCGCAGCGGTCCGAGGAGTTGGTTGGCGAAGGGGTAGGTGGTCACCACGGCGAGGGTGTCCGGTGGGATGGCCCGGCCCAGCCGGCGTCGTACCGGTCGCAGCAGGCCGCGGATCAGTGCGACGGACAGCCGGGACCGGGCGGTCAGGGTGAACAGCGCGTCGTAGCCGCGGGGGAGCCGACGCAGCACGTCGCGGTACGCCTCCCGCAGCATCCAGCGCACCGGGCGCGGCAGCACGTCCAGCAGGTTCAGCCGGTCCACCGTGAGGCCGCGTTCCCGCAGCCGGCGGGCCAGTTCGCCGGCTGCGGTGTCGTGGCCGGCGCCGACGTCCGCCGAGATTACGAGGACCCGCCCTCGGCACTCCATGCGGGCGCGGATACCCGTCGCGGGTCGGGACAGTCCCGGGGGTGGCCGGCATCCGGTGCCGAAAACAGGAAGACGTCTTTACTGTTAACAAACTTTAATTTACCGTGGTGACAATCCCCCCTCGTCGAGGAGTACCCCATGCGCCGCACGATCACCGTCCCCCTGGTGACGACAGGTGCCGTCGTCACCTCCCTGGGCCTCGCCGCCCCCGCCCAGGCCCACGGCTACGTCTCCGCCCCGCCCAGCCGCCAGGCCCTCTGCGCACAGGGCAAGGTGCCCGACTGCGGGCAGATCCGCTACGAGCCGCAGAGCGTCGAAGGCGTCAAGGGCCTGCGCAGCTGCAACGCCGGCATCACCCAGTTCGACGTCCTGAACGACGACAACCGGGGCTGGCCGGCCACCCCGGTCGGCAGCACGGTCACCTTCACCTGGGTGAACACCGCCCGGCACGCCACCAGCACCTGGGAGTACTTCATCGGCGGCACCCGGGTCGGCGTCGTCGACGGCGGCGGCCGGCAACCCGAGGCCACCGTCTCGCACACCGTCAACCTCGGCGGCTTCACCGGCCGACAGAAGATCCTGGCCGTCTGGAACATCTCCGACACCGCCAACGCCTTCTACTCCTGCGTGGACGTGCAGATAGGCGGAACCGGCCCCACCCCCACCCCGAGCCCGTCGCCGACCCGCACCCCGGGCCCCACACCCACCCCGACCCGCACCCCGACCCCGACCGCCGCGCCGACCACCGGTGGCAGCTGGACGGCCGGTCGCAGCTACCAGGTCGGCGACGTGGTCACCTACCAGGCGGTGAGCTACCGGTGCCGGCAGGCGCACACCGCCCTGCCGGGCTGGGAACCGCCCTACGTGCCCGCCCTGTGGACCCGGATCTGACCCGGCCGTCGACCATGCCACCGCCTCGACCGGGCGTCACGTCCCCACCCGCCGCCGGCCCCCGACGGGCCGGCGGCGGCCGGCCACCCGTACCCGCCGGCCGACCCGGCCGCCGCCGGGGCACCCTGGTCGCCGTGGCGGCCCTGCTGCTCGCCGGATGCGCGTCCACCGCGCCCCGGCCACCCCCGCGCCGGCACCGTCGGGCACGACGACCGTGGTAGACGGAACCGACCTGGCGTTCCTGCACACCATGACCGCCCACCAGGAACGGACCCTGGCCATCGTCCGGGCCGCACCGCAGCGGGTCCGGGAACCCCGGTTGCGGACCCTCGTCGCGGCGATCGACGCCACCGAGAGCGACGAGGTGGCCCAGGCCCGCCGGTGGATCGCCGCCGCCGGCCCGGCTGGCGACCACCACCGGCACGCCCACCCCGACCCGGGCGACACCCCCGACCCGGTGGCACTGCTGCGCGGCACCCCGGACGCCGGCTACGACGCCGCCCTGGTGGCGGTGCTGGTGCCGCAGCAGCGGCAGGCCGCCGCGCTGGCCCGGGCGCACCTGGCGGTGGCGGTCGCCCCGGCCGTCCGCGACCTGGCCCGGCGCATCGACGAGTCCCGCACCGCGCAGATCCGACTGATCGCCGCGCTGCCTGTCACCCCGCCCACCCGCTGACCACCAACCGACGCCGCACGACGACGCCACACCGGAAACGGCCGATTCCGCCATCCGTACGGTCAGCGGGCCGAATCGTTCGGTCACCCCCGCGACATCGATGTTCCTCGTGTTTCCGGCCACCGGTATAGTCCCGGCAATCCCCATTGGAGGGTCGCAGGGAATACACGTGATCTGCGTGACGGCAGCTGGGCTGGAGGATGCGCTGTCCGGCTCACCATTCGTCGGACGGCGGCCGGAGGTCGCCCGCATCCGCGCCGCCCACGCCGACAGCGTCCGCACCGGCACCCAGGTCGTGTGCGAGGTGGTCGGCGACCCGGGAATCGGCAAGACCCGCCTCGTCCACGCCGCGCTGGACGGCTGCCTCCCGGCCCTGCCCCGGGCCGTCGGCACCTGCGTGGAAGCCGAGCGGGACATCCCGTTCCACGTCTTCCGGCACGCCTTCGGCGCCCCCCACCCCGTGAGCGTCGACCCACAGCACCCCACCGCCGTGCCCGACGGCCTGCCGACCCCGCCCGCCGTCGCTCCGCTCGACGTACGCCAGTTCCGCACCTACCAACTGGCCCGCCGGCTGCTCACCCTGGCCGCCCGCGACGGGCTGGCCCTCGTCCTGGACGACCTGCACTGGGCCGACACCTCGTCCATGGGGCTCGTCGCCCACCTGCTGCGCTACCCGGTGTCGGCGCCGCTGCTGCTGATCCTGGTCTACCGGCCCCGCCAGCTCGACACCGCGATGCCGTTCGGCCCGCCCGACGCCGGCGTCCCCGGCGGCCGGGGCCGGGAGCGGATCGAACTGGGGCCACTCAGCCTCGCCGAAACCGTCGCGCTGTACCCGGACGAGGACCCGGCCGACCTGGGCCGCCGCCACGACCGGGCCGCCGGCAACCCCGGCTACCTCGCCGCGCTGGACGCCGTCGGGCCGGCCGACGGCGACCGGGACGCTGCGCCGACCACCGGGCCCCGGCTCACCGACCGGGCCGTGGCCACCCTGCGCGCCGAGTGGGCCGGCCTGGCCCCGGTCGACGCGACCTGCCTGCGCGCCGCGGCCGTGTGCGGCACACCGTGCGGGGTGGACCTGCTCGCCGAGGTCGCCCGGCTGCCGGCCGGGCAGGTGACCGAGTCCGCCTGGCGTCTGGTCCGCCGGGACCTGCTGCGGGTCGTCCCGACCACGGCACGGTTCACCTTCCGGCACCCGGTGCTGCGCGCGGCGGTCGCGCAGGACACCGACCCGGCCTGGCGGGCGGAGGCGCACCACCGGGCGTTGACCGTGCTGCTCGCCCGGCAGGCCCCGCCGGCCGAGCGGGCGGAGCAGGCCGAACACCTGCTCGGGCTGCCCCACGGCCGGCCGGTCGAACCCTACGTCGACGTGCTCTGCCGGGCCGCCGAGCAGATCCGCGGCGACGCCCCGGAACTGGCCGTCCGCTGGTTGCGTACGGCGTTGCGCGCGGTACGCCCGCCGGCCGGCTCCCCGGACAGCCGGCACGACGTCACCCTGCTGCTGGCCCGGATCACCGGCGAGATGGGCAACCTCGCCGAGAGCCGCACCCTGCTGCGGGAGGTCGTCCCCGAACTGCCCGTCGATCCGACCGGCCGCCGGACCGCCGCCGTCGCCCAGTGGGTACGGGTGGAACGCCTGCTCGGCAACTACGCCGAGGCCGCCGCGATCAGCCGCCGGGAACTGGTCGGCACACCGACGCCGACCGCCGGGGCGTTCCAACTCGCCACCGAACTCGGCGCGATCGGCATCCTGTCCGGTCACCCGTCGCCGGTGCCCGGCGGCGCACCCGACGGCGAGGCCAGCGGCGTCGACCGGGCCGGCCTGCTCGCCGTGCGCGGACTCGCCGCCGCCCACGACGGTGAGGTGCAGATCGCCCGGGAGTTGCTCGCCGTCGGCGCGCCGATCGTCGACGCGCTGCCCGACCGGGACCTGCGCGAGCGCCCCGACTGCCTGCTGGCGTTCGGGCTGGCCGAGCTGTTCCTGGAACGCCCCGCCGACGCCACCCGGCACCTCGACCGGGGGATCACCCTGGTCCGGGACGCCCACCGCGACGACGGGCTCTGCCAACTGCTGCTCGGCCGCAGCCAGGTCGCCTACCACCGGGGCCAGCTCGGCACCGTGATCGGGCTGACCACCGAAGCCGGCGGCATCGCCCGCCGGATCGGCAGCCGTTCCCTGCTCAGCTTCGCCCTCGCCTTCGAGGCGCAGGCCACCGCGTGGCGGGGTGGCCCGCGCGACGACGAGCGCGCGGTGGCCCTGGCCCGCACCGCCGTGGAGCTCGCCAACGACCTCGACAGCTGGTCGGGACGGACCGCGGCGACCGCGCTGGCCACCGCGACACTGCTCGCCGGGGACCCCGCCACCTGTGTGGAGATGCTCACCGACGCCGGTGGCGACAGCCGGCTCACCCGCCTGCAGGCCTCCCTGCGACCGATGTGGCACGAACTGCTCTGCGCCGCCGCCCTGGCTGCCGGGGACCTGCCCGAGGCGTACCGGCGGGCCCGCGCCGCGTTGGCCGCCGCCGACCTGCTCGGCCTGCCCGGCCAGTACGCCTTCGCCGAATCGGCGTACGGAGAGGTGCTGCTCGCCCGGGGCGAGGTGCTGACGGCGCTGCCGTACCTGCGTACCGCGTCGGACCGGTTCCGGGCCGCCGGCATGACGCTGCGGCACAGCCTCGCCCTGGTCGCCATCGCCCGCGCCTCCGAGGCGGTGGACCAGCACGGCCCCGCCGGCCGGGCCCGCCGTCGGGCACAGGAACTGGCCGTCCGGTGCGGCACCGAACGGGTCGGCCTGCGACTGGCCCGGCCGGTGCGGGCGCTCGCCGAGACCGCCCTGACCGACCGGGAGTGGCACATCGCCCGGCTGGCCAGCACCGGCGTCACCAACCGGCTGATCGGCCGTCAGCTGCACATCAGCCCCCGCACGGTGGAGGCGCACCTGACCCGGATCTACCGCAAGGCGGGCGTGGAGTCCCGCTCCGGTCTGGTCGCCTGGGTGTCCCGTTTCGACGACACCGACCGCTGACCCGGGCCCCCGCTGCGGCGGCGTCAGCCCTTGTCGGCCAGGGCGCCGTCCCCGACGGGCGTCGGCTGTGGACCGTTTGTGTCCAGCAGGCCCGCGATGTGCGCCTCGGCCTGGTGCTCCACCGCCAACCGGAACGCCTCGGTGAGCACGTTGACCACCCCCTGGGTCAGCAGGATCGTCTCCCGGTCCCCGTCGGACCACGACGGCCGGGGCCCGCCACCCAGTTCGGGGGCGAGCGTCAACATCCGGGCGGTGACCTCCGCGACCAGTTCGTCGGCGAGGGGCCGGACGCTGTCGAGCACCTCACTGAGCGCCTGCAACGCCGGCACCGTGCCCATCCGGACCCGGTGCAGGTCCAACGCGGCACGCAACGGCCGGGGCCGCACCGTGCGCACCGTGCCGTCCGGCGCCCGCCCGATCACCCCGTGCCGGGTCAACGCGTGGGTCAACGCGGGCCGTTCGGCAGCCAACCGTTGCAGCATCGCGGTCAGCCCGTCGGAGGTGTCGTCGCTGCCCCGCACGCCGAGCATCGCCTCGATGGAGACCAGGTTGAAACCCTGCCGTTGCAGGGTCAGGATGGCCTCCAGCCGGCGGACGTGGGAGTCGTCGTAGAGCGCGACCCGACCCCGGCGCACCGGGGGTGCCAACAGCCGGCGGGCCTGGTGGGCACGAATGTTCCGCGCCGACATGCCCACCTTGCGGGCGAGTTCCTCAACGGTGTAGCCGACCGCGGTGCCGGCGGTCGCCGGCCCGGTCGTCACCCGGTCGATGGTCACGATGGCCTCCGCCTGCGTCGGGGACGGGGTACGGCGACCTGCCGGCCGGTTGCGGCGGACGGCAGACCCCCCGTGGCCGAGCGTATGGCCGGGCCACTCCCGGCGACATGAGGGGAACCACTACTTGCCCCCGACGGCGACCAACCATTATCCTCTGTGACCGCGCGATCACAGCATCCTCGGACGGCCGGATTCGCTGTCAGCGTCCCGGGGCGTCGGTGGCGCGGGCCGGGGCGCTGAACGGCAGGAGCACCCGGAACACGGTCGACCCGGGCACGCTCTCCACCCGGATGTCGCCGTGGTGCTTGTTGACCACGATCCGGTACGAGATGTCCAGCCCCAGCCCGGTGCCCTCACCGACGGCCTTGGTGGTGAAGAACGGTTCGAAGATACGCGGCCGGACCGCCTCGGCGATACCCGGCCCGGTGTCGACGATCTCGACGGCCAGCAGGTCGCCGGCCCGGCCGGTGCGCAGCGTCAGGGTGCCCTCCGGGCCCATCGCCGACAACGCGTTGTCGATCAGGTTCGTCCACACCTGGTTCAGCTCGGCCGCGTACGCCGGAATCGGGGGCAGGTCCCGGTCGTACGCCCGGACCACCCGCACCCCCGGCGGCACCTTCGCCTTGAACATGACCAGGGTGGCGTCGAGCAGGTCGTGCACGTCCACCACCTGGTGCGGGGCCCGGTCGAGCTGCGAGTACTGCTTGGCCGCGCCGACCAGGGTGGAGATCCGGGTGACCGCGTCGTCGATCTCGGCCATCAACTGCTCGGTGTCCAACGTGTACGACAGCCACCGCACCGCCGACTCCAGGTCCTGCTGGCCGACCACCTCGCGGACCTGCTCCAGCCAGGCGGTGTCCAGGCCGGCGGCGACAAGCGTCGGCGCCAGGTCCCAGCCGGCGGTGACCCGCTGCCCGTCCAGCCAGTCGGCCAGGGCGTCCTCGGCGTCGCTGGCCGCCATCGGCGACAGCTGCGGCGCGCGGGCGGCCCGCTTCACCGCCTCCTCCTGCAACTCCACCAGGGCGTGCAGCCGCCGGCCGTCGAGCCGGCCGTCGGCGATCATCGCCAGCTTGTGCCGCATCCCGGCGACCCGGTCCCGCAGCGCCGAGGTGGCCCGTACCGCCGCCCCGGCCGGGTTGTTCAACTCGTGGGTGAGCCCGGCCGACAGCGAACCCAGGGCGAGCAGCCGTTCCCGCTCGCCGATGATGGTCTGGGTGTCGCGCATCCCGAAGAACAGCCCCTCCAGCAGGTGCATGGCCATCGGGAACCAGGACCGTACCGCGTGGGCGAACGTCTCGGCGGGTAGCACCAGGAACGCGGCGTCGGTGACCGCGCGCAGCGTGTTCAGGTAGACCTGGTCGACCTGTCCACCGAGGTACGCCTGGGTGGCCCCGCCGTACACGCCGCGCTGGTCGGTGCGGGTGACCTCCAGGTCGTCGCCGTGCACCCGCCGGCTCATCGACACCGTGCCGGACAGCAGGGTGAAGAAGCAGGTCGCCTCCTCGCCCTCGGCGTAGACCACGGTGCCGGCGGCCCGGTGCTCGACCCGACCGTGTTCGGCCAGCCAGTCGAGCTGGTCGGCGTCGAGGGCGGCGAACAGGAACAGCTCCCGAATCTGGTCCGGGGTGAGTCGTTCGTCGGAGTCGCTCACTGTGCCTCCAGATAGCGGTGTACCAGCGAGACGGCCATGGCACCCTCACCGACCGCCGAGGCGACCCGCTTGACCGAGGAGGCCCGCACGTCACCGGCGGCGAACACCCCCGGCAGGCTCGACTCCAGGTGGTACGGGTCGCGGGCGAGGGTCCACCCCGGTGGTTTGCGGCCACCGACCGTCAGGTCCGGGCCGGCGACGATGAAGCCCCGCCCGTCGCGGACCAGCACCCCGTCCAGCCATTCGGTGCGCGGCTCCGCGCCGATGAAGATGAACAGCCACGAGGCGTCCACCTCGCGGACGTCGCCGCTGCGGGTGTCCCGCAGCCGCAGCCGTTCCAGGTGCCCGTCGCCCTCGCCGCCGACCACCTCGGTGTGCGGGTGCACCACGATCCGGTCGATCCGGTCCAACTGCTGGATCAGGTACGACGACATCGACGCGGTCAGGTCGGCGCCCCGGATCAGCAGGTGCACCCGGCTGGCGTACCGGGAGAAGTGCACCGCCGCCTGGCCGGCGGAGTTGGCCCCGCCGACGATCCAGACGTCCTGATCGACGCAGCTGGGTGCCTCGGTCGACGCCGCGCCGTAGAACACCCCGCGCCCGGTCAGGTCGGCCAGACCGGGTGCGTCGAGCACCCGGTAGGACACGCCGGTGGCCAGCACGACCGTGTGCGCGGCGATGGTGCTGCCGTCGCCGAAGTGCAGCAGCCGGGCCGCTCCGGCGCTCTCCAGCCCCACCACCTCGCGGGTGCTGAGCAGCTCCGCGCCGAACTTCAACGCCTGCCGGCGGGCCCGGTCGGTGAGCTGGGCGCCCGAGACCCCGTCGGGGAAACCGAGGTAGTTCTCGATCCGGCTGCTCTGCCCGGCCTGGCCGCCGGTGGCCCGCCGCTCCACCAGCACGGTGCGCAGCCCCTCCGACGCCCCGTAGACGGCGGCGCCGAGCCCGGCCGGCCCACCACCGACCACCACCAGGTCGTAGAAGTCGGCGGACGGGGCGACGGTGAGCCCCGCCACCGCCGCCAGTTCCGCCTCCGTCGGGGCGACCAGCGCCTTGCCGTCCGGGGTGACCACCAGCGGTACGTCGGTGGCGTCGGCCCCGGCGGCGGCGAGCAGCCGGCCACCCTCCGGGTCGTCGGTGAGCAGCCAGCGGTAGGGCACCAGGTTGCGGGCGAGGAAGTCACGGACCGCGAACGACGGGGCCGACCAGCGGTGCCCGACCACCCGGATCTCGTCGCTGGCCTGGTCGGGGCTGGCCAGCCAGGCCTCCAGCAGGGTGTCCACCACCGGGTAGAGCTTCTCCTCCGGCGGGTGCCACGGCTTGAGCAGGTAATGGTCCAGGTCGACCACGTTGATCGCGTCGATCGCCGCCTCGGTGTCGGCGTACGCGGTCAGCAGCACCCGGCGGGCGGCGGGGAAGAGGTCCATCGCGGCCTCCAGGAACTGGATGCCGTTCATCTCGGGCATCCGGTAGTCGGCCAGCATCACCGCCACCCGTTCGCCCCGCAGCTTGATCTCCCGCAGCGCCTCCAGCCCGCCGGGGCCGGAGTCGGCCCGGACCACCCGGTACCGGTCGCCGTACCGGCGGCGGATGTCCCGGGCGACCGCCCGGGAGACGGCGGGGTCGTCGTCGATGGTGAGGATCACCGGCTGTGCCATGGTGCCCATGTAAGCACAGCCGTCGGGCCGGTCGTCCGGGCCGCCGACGGCGGTCCGGCAGTGGTCGGCCCGACGGTGGTTATCCGTTGGTTTTCCCCCGGACACGGCCTATGGTTGCCCCCATGTACCCGGCCGTCAGCCTCCGCCCGACCGCCACCGGTTCCCCGGTGGCGGTGGTCGTGGTCGGCCGGTTCGGGGCGGTGGTTCCCGGCGGGACCGTTCCCGACGCGACCCTGCCCGCCGTCGTGCCCACCCAGGGGCGGCCGAGCCCGATCCCCGCCGGGCGTGGCCCACCCGGAGACCCCGCATCCTCCGCAACGGCCACCAGGGCGAAGCCACCAGGCTTCGGCCCTTTTTCTATTTCCCGGCTTCTCTGAGCCCGAAAGGACCCTTCCATGAGCACCGATCTGCACCACCAGGCCGACCAGCACCGGCTGACCATGCTCCGCGAGAGCCTCACCGACCAGTTCGCGTCGCAGACCGCCCGGTTGACCGAGCTGACCGCCGACACCGGTGACCCGGCCGAGGCGCACACCCGGGGCGCGCTGATCGCGGCGACCCGGCAGAGCCTGGACCACCTGGCCGGCGCGCTGCGCAGGATCGCCGAGGGGAACTACGGCCGTTGCGAACGCTGCGAGGTGTCCATCCCCGCCGAGCGGCTGGAGGTGCTGCCCCAGGCCCGCTTCTGCGTGCCCTGCCAGCAGAAGGCACACGGCTGACCCACCACGTCCGGCCCGCACCGGTGGGCCGGTTCCGGTCCCCACCCGCCGGCCCCCCGGGCTGGCGGGTGGGGACCGGTGGTCGGTTCGCATCCTTTCGAACTGATGACGGTGACGCGTCACCTGTCGACGGCGTCACACCGGGAGCCCGGCCCGGCAGCCCCGGAGGCCGGGAAACCTCGTCGTGGTGCCCGGTGCCGTGGTGCCCGGCCGGGAACCGAGCCGTTGACGTCGTCAGGTCGAAAGGACGCGCACCGGTCATCCCCACCCCGGATCCATCCCACCTAGCAGCCTAGGATGCCTTACAGGTGGTGACCCCGACTCCACAGGTGGTGACCCCGACTCCACCCGCGAGCAAGGCGGAAGAACAGCCACCGGACCAGGTGGGACGCAGAGGGAATCGGGGTCAGCCGGGGGACCGGTCGAGCCGGTACGGTGCTCGCCGTGACCGCAGACGATCGTCGGGCGGCTGGCCCGGTCGCCGTGCTCGCCAACCCTGTCGCCGGCCGGGGCCGGCACCGGGCGCTGCTGCCCAGGGTCCTCGACGGCCTCGCCGCCGCCGGGCACCCGGTGGAGCTGCTCACCGCGCACGACCCCGCGGGGGCCGAGGCGGCCTGCCACGCGGCGGTCGCCGCCGGGGCGTCCGCGCTGGTCGCGGTCGGTGGCGACGGCACGGTCCACCGGGCGCTGCAGGCGGTCGGCGGTACGGCGGTGCCGTTCGCCCCGGTGCCGGTCGGCACCGGCAACGACTTCGCCGCCGACGCGGGGTTCCCGGCCGATCCCCTCGCCGCCGTCGCGGTGATCGCCGCCGCGCTGCGGGCCGGCCGTACCCGTGGGGTCGATCTGGCCCGGATGACCGGCGGCGACGGCACCGACCGCTGGTACGGGGCGGTCCTCGCCGCCGGTTTCGACGCGATCGTCAACGAGCGGGCCAACCGGATGCGCTGGCCGCGCGGCCCCCGCCGGTACGACCTGGCGATCCTCGTCGAGCTGGCCCGGTTGCGCCCGCGCCGCTACACGCTGCGCCTCGACGGCGTCGCGCACGAGGTGGACGCGGTGCTGGTGGCGGTGGGCAACGGTGCCCGTTACGGGGGCGGTATGCGGATCTGCCCCGCCGCCGACCTCACCGACGGGCTGCTCGACGTGGTCGTCGGCGGCCGCTTCGACAGGCGCACCCTGATCCGGGTCAAACCGCGCATCTACGCCGGCACCCACGTGACGCATCCGCTGGCGAGCAGCTTCCGGGCCCGTACCGTCGAACTGGCCGCCGAGGGCATCACCACCTACGCCGACGGGGAGCGCTCCCTGGACCTGCCGGTACGGATCAGCGCGGTGCCTCGGGCGGTGCGTCTGCTGCGGTGAGCGGCCCCCTGGGGGCGGCGGCGCGGACCGCGCCGATGCTGGCGACGACCACCAGGCCGATCGCCAGCACCTCGACCGGGTGCAGGTCCTGCCCCAGGATCAGCCAGCCGGCGAGCGCGGCGAGCGCCGGACCGAGGCTCATCAGCACGGCGAAGGTCGAGGTGGCCAGCCGGCGCAGGGCCAGCAGTTCCAGCGTGTAGGGCAGCACCGAGGCGAGCAGCGCCAACCCGGCCCCGAGGGCCAGCACCCCCGGATGCCACAGCCGGGCCCCGGCGTCGGCCAGGCCGAACGGCAGGGACAGCAGCGCGGCCAGGGCGAGGGCGAGGGCCAGCCCGTCGGCCCGGGGGAAGCGACCGCCGACCCGCGCGGAACTGACGATGTACGCGGCCCACAGCGCGCCCGCCGCGAGCGCGAGGCCGACGCCGACGGGGTCCAGCCGGTCGAAGCCGCCCTGGCCCAGCAGCGCCACCCCGGCCAGCGCGAGGCCCGCCCAGCACCAGGCTGTCCACCGGCGGGCGGTCAGCACCGACAGGGTGAGCGGCCCGAGCACCTCCAGGGTCACCGCCGGGCCGAGCGGGATCCGTTCGATGGCCTGGTAGAAGACCGAGTTCATGCCGGCCAGGGCGAGCCCGAACGCGCCCACGGCCAGCCAGTCGGCCCGGTCGTGTCCGCGTAGCCGGGGGCGGCACACGAGCAGCATCAGCACCGCCCCGATGGCCAGCCGCAGGGTGACCGTGCCGGGGACGCCGACCCGGGGAAAGAGCAGCGCGGCCACGGCGGAGCCGAAGTGCACCGACAACGCCCCGCCGAGCACCAGCCCGACCGCCGTCGCCCGGCCGGACGACCCGGTCACGGGGAGGGCAGGGCCAGGTCGAGCACGGTGCCGAGACCGCTGGGGCGGCCTGGTCCGGCGGCCGGCAGCACCAGCACCCCGCAGCCGGCGGCGACCGCCCCGGCGTCGGCCGGGGTGTCCCCGACCATCAGCGTCCGTTCCGGGTCCACCCGCAGCATCCCGCAGGCGCGCAGGAAGATGCCCGGGTCCGGCTTGCACCGCCCCACCTCGTACGACAGCGCGTACGCGTCGACCAGGTCGGCCAGGCCCCAGGCGGCGAAGAGGGGGCGGATGTCGAAGCCGATGTTGCTGACGACCGCCACCGGGATCCCGGCGTCGCGGAGCGCGGTGAGCACCGGCGCGGTGTCCGGGTAGGGCACCCAGCCGTCCGGGGCCAGCACCCGCTCGTAGAGCGCCTCGGCGAAGCCCTCGATCCCGGCGTCCACCGTCTCGGCCAGCCCGGTGTACGCGGCCCGGTGGGCGTGCTCGTAGAGGTCCCGGTCGGCCCAGAGTTCGGCGAGCCGGGGTGGTACCCGGGCCGGCAGCGGGCCGCCGGCCCGGCCGGCGGTGAGCAGCCGGTCGGCCAGCGCCGTGGCCCGCATCCGCTCCAGCTCGACCCCGCACGTCGCGGCGGCGGCGACCACCCAGTCGTGGGCCGGTTCGACCTGGGCGAGGGTGCCGTGGAAGTCGAAGAGCACCGCCTGGACGCGATGGCGGGACGCGCCCGCCCGGGTGGCGTGCGTGACGCCGTTCGGGGTCGGGGACGGTTCGGCATGATCCGGCACGTCGTGCACCCTACCGACCCGCCCCGACGGCCGTGCCGGACGGCCTTGGCGGGTGGGTGTCGGTGGTACCGATTAATCTTGCTGACATGTCGAGCCCCGCCGAGCGGTACGCCGAGGCCCGTCGCCGGGCTGCCCAGGCCGCCCAGTTCCCGGCCCTGGAAGAGTTCACCCTCGACCTGGGGTTCGACCTCGACGACTTCCAGCGGGAGGCGTGCCAGTCGCTGGAGCGGGGCAGCGGGGTGCTGGTCTGCGCCCCGACCGGGGCGGGCAAGACGGTGGTCGGCGAGTTCGCCGTGCACCTGGCGTTGCGGGGCGTGCCGGGTGCGGCGTCGCCGGCCGGGGACGCGCCCCCCGCCCCCCGGCGCAAGTGCTTCTACACCACGCCGATCAAGGCGCTGTCCAACCAGAAGTACCACGACCTGGTGCAGCGTTACGGTGCCGCGCAGGTCGGGCTGCTCACCGGCGACAACGCGATCAACGGGGACGCCCCGGTGGTGGTGATGACCACCGAGGTGCTGCGCAACATGCTCTACGCCGGTTCGGCCACCCTGGCCGGCCTGGCCTACGTGGTGATGGACGAGGTGCACTACCTCGCCGACCGGTTCCGGGGCGGGGTCTGGGAAGAGGTGATCATCCACCTGCCCTCCTCGGTCACCCTGGTGTCGCTGTCGGCGACGGTCTCCAACGCCGAGGAGTTCGCCGACTGGCTGGTCACGGTGCGCGGTGAGACGGCGGTGGTGGTCAGCGAGCACCGGCCGGTGCCGTTGTGGCAGCACATGCTGGTCGGCAGGCGGATGTTCGACCTGTTCCACGACGCCGACGCGGCCCGCAAGCACGACGTGCACCCGGAGTTGTTGCGCTACACCCGGGAGCAGACCCGCCGGCTGGAGCTGGGGGAGGGGCGCAGCGCCGGCCCCGGCGGCGGTCGGCGTGGTCCGCGCTGGCGGGGGCCGCTGCGTCCGGACATCGTCGACCGGCTCGACCGGGAGGGGCTGCTCCCGGCGATCCTGTTCATCTTCAGCCGGGCCGGCTGCGCCGCCGCCGTGCAGCAGTGCCTGGCGGCCGGTCTGCGGCTGACCTCGGCGGAGGAACGCGCCGAGATCCGTCGGGTGGTGGAGTCCCGGGTCACCGCGATCCCCGGCGAGGACCTGAGCGTGCTGGGCTACTGGGAGTGGCTCGACGGCTTGGAGCGTGGTCTGGCCGCCCACCACGCCGGGATGCTGCCGGTGTTCAAGGAGGTCGTCGAGGAGTTGTTCGTCCGGGGGCTGGTCAAGGCGGTCTTCGCCACCGAGACCCTGGCGTTGGGCATCAACATGCCGGCCCGGTGCGTGGTGCTGGAGCGGCTGGTCAAGTTCAACGGCGAGGCCCACGTCGATCTGACCCCGGGGGAGTACACGCAGCTCACCGGGCGGGCCGGTCGGCGGGGCATCGACGTCGAGGGGCACGCCGTGGTGGTGTGGTCGCCCGAGACCGATCCCCGGCACGTGGCGGGCCTGGCCTCCACCCGCACCTATCCGCTGCGGTCGAGCTTCCGGCCGTCGTACAACATGGCGGTCAACCTGGTCGGTAGCGTGGGTGCCGAGCCGGCCCGTGCGCTGCTGGAGTCGTCGTTCGCCCAGTTCCAGGCGGACCGGTCGGTGGTCGGGCTGGCCCGCCAGGTGCAGCGCAACACCGAGACCATCGACGCGTACGGCGCGGAGGCGGCCTGTCACCAGGGTGACTTCGACGAGTACTTCGCGCTGCGGGTGGCCATCGCCGACCGGGAGCGGACCATCGCCCGGCAGGGGCAGACCCAGCGCAAGGCCGCCGCGGTGGCGGCGTTGGAGCGGTTGCGGGTCGGTGACGTGATCCGGGTGCCGTCCGGGCGGCGCGCCGGGCTCGCGGTCGTCCTCGACCCGGCGACCGGGGGGTTCGGTGAGCCCCGGCCGCTGGTGCTCACCCAGGACCGTTGGGCGGGGCGGGTGAGTCCCGGCGATTTCACCACCCCGGCCGAGGTGCTGGCCCGCATCCGGGTGCCCAAGCACTTCAACCACCGTTCGCCGGCCGCCCGGCGGGATCTCGCCGCCGAGGTCAGCGGCACCGGGCTGGACCGGCACGGTGGCCGGCGGGGTGGCCGGTCCCGGCAGGCCGCCGGTGAGGACCACCGGCTCAGCCAGCTCCGCACCGAGTTGCGGCGGCACCCCTGCCACGCCTGCCCGGAGCGGGAGGATCACGCCCGGTGGGCGGAGCGGCGTCGGCGGCTGGAGAAGGACACCGACGAGCTGCGGCAGCGGGTGTCGGGGCGGACCGGCTCCCTGGCCCGGACCTTCGACCGGATCGTCGCCCTGCTGACCGCCCGGGGTTACCTGTCGGCCGACGGTGGGGTGACCGACGCCGGTCGGATGCTGGGCCGGATCTGGACGGAGGCCGACCTGCTGGTCGCCGAGTGTCTGCGGCGGGGTGTCTGGGACGGTCTGTCGCCGGCGGAGCTGGCCGCCGCCGTCTCGGTGGTGGTGTTCGAGGCCCGGCGGGACGTCGACGAGCGGGCGTCGCTGCCGCGTGGGCCGGTCGCCGACGCGGTCGACGAGACGCTCAAGCTGTGGAGCGAGATCGAGGCCGACGAGGCGCAGCGGGGCCTGACCGCCACCCGGGAGCCGGATCTGGGGTTCGCCTGGCCGATCTACCGGTGGGCGCGGGGGGAGACCCTGGCCAAGGTGCTCGCCAGTGGGCACCAGTTCGACGGGGAGATGCCGGCCGGGGATTTCGTCCGCTGGGCCCGACAGGTCGCCGACCTGCTCGGTCAACTATCCGACTCCGGTGGGGCGTCGACGGAGTTGCGGGCCACCGCACGGCAGGCGATCGCCGCCGTGAACCGGGGCGTACTCGCCCATTACCCCTCCGCCTGATCATCACTTTCGGTCACCCTCGGGCGGTGAATCGACGCATCGGACGGTCACCGTGACGGCACCCCCCGGATTGCCGGGGGGGCCGCTGTTGCGCCTGCTCGCAGGCTCCCCGATCATTGCTCGGGCGCGGTCGCCTACGCGCCGGTAATGAGTGGGGGGAAGACCGCTGTGGCGGAGATCAATCACTTTGAGTACGGGTGGATAACACCGGCGCTGAGTTACGCGCTGTCCGTGCTCGGTTCGTTCCTCGGTCTGGTCTGTGCCGGGCGGATCCGTACCGCCACCGGTTCCGGCCAGCGGTTCTGGTGGGGCCTGCTGGCCGCCTGGGCGATCGGTGGCACCGCGATCTGGGCGATGCACTTCATGGCCATGCTCGGGTTCGCGGTCACCGGCACCCGCATCCGGTACGACGTGCCGCTGACCGCCGCGAGCACGGTGATCGCCGTCACCGCCGTCGGGATCGGCCTGGCGATCGTCGGCACCGGCCGGCTCGGTGCGGCGAAGGTCCTCGGGGGTGGCCTGTTCACCGGGATCGGCGTCGCGGCCATGCACTACACCGGGATGGCCGCGATGCGGCTCAACGGTGACCTGAACTACGACGCCACCCGGGTCGGGCTGTCGGTGGCCATCGCCATCGTCGCGGCCACCGTGGCGCTGTGGCTGGCGATGACCGTCCGCCGGGGCCTGGCGATCGTCGGTTCCGCCCTGGTGATGGGGGTGGCGGTCAACGGCATGCACTTCACCGGGATGAGTGCCCTGTCGGTGCACCTGCACGGGCAGCGCGGCGAGGTGACCGGCGCGGGGGTGAGCACCCTGCTGGTGCCGATCGTCCTCGCGGTGATCTTCGTGGTGGTGGGGTTGGTCTACGCGCTGCTGGCCGCGCCCACCGACGACGACCGGGCCGCCGCCGCCTACCTGCAGGCCCGGCAGGTCAACGCGCCGGTCGTCGAACCGCAGGCGGCCCCGGACCCGGTGGGCCTGCGCGCCCGGTCGACCACCCTGGGCCGGCCGGGCACCCCGTTCCCGTCCCGTCGGGACGCCCCGCCCCCGCCGTCGCGCTGACCGCCGCAGGCTCCGACGGCGGGATCCCGACCGTCCGGTCGGTGGTGCGGGGCGGACCGGTGGACGATCCGCCCGCACCGCCTCCGCGCGGTCAGTGCTGGGCGAGGGCGTCGACGAGCCGCCGGCACGAGCCGGCCAGGTTCCACCGCTGGGCCAGCTCCAGCAGCCGGTCGGGGTCGGCGGGCGCCGTCGGCAGCGTGGTCGGCAGCGCCGGCAGCGGCACGTCGGTGGCGACCCGGACCACCTTCGGGGCCACCGCCAGGTAGTCGCGGGCGCCGTCGAGCTTGGCGCGTAGCCCCGGGGCGAACCCGGAGCCGGGATCATCGAGCGCGGCGAGGATGCCGGGCAGGTCTCCGTAGCGGTCGATCAGCCGGGCGGCCGTCTTCTCGCCGACCCCGGGCACCCCGGGAAGCCCGTCGCTCGGGTCACCGCGCAGGGCGGCGAAGTCGGCGTACCGGTCGGCGGGGACACCGTAGCGGGCCCGGACGGCGGCGTCGTCGCAGTCGTCGAGCTTGGCGACCCCGCGACCGATGTAGAGCAGCCGGACCCGGCGCTCGTCGTCGACGAGCTGGAACAGGTCGCGGTCGCCGGAGACCACCTCCACCGGGCCGGGCTGGGTGACCGACAGGGTGCCCAGCACGTCGTCGGCCTCGTAGCCGGTCGCGCCGACGGCGGTGATGCCGATCGTGGCCAGCACGTCGAGGATCACCGGCACCTGCGGGGAGAGGGTGTCGGGCACCTCCTCGCCGCCGGCCGGGGCGACCCGGTGCGCCTTGTACGACGGCAGCAGCTCCACCCGCCAGGCGGGCCGCCAGTCGTGGTCGAGCGCGCAGACCATCCGGTCGGGCCGGCGGGTGCGGACCAGCTGGGCGAGCATGTCGAGGAACCCGCGCACGGCGTTGACCGGCTGGCCGTCGTCGGTCCGCGCCGCCGACTCGGGCACCCCGAAGTAGGCCCGGAAGTAGAGGCTGGGCGCGTCGATCAGCAGGATCGGCTGTTGGTCTGCCACGCCCGACAGCCTGGCACACCTCACCGACAGGATGAGGGACGCCCACCGGCCGCACCGGCCCGGTCTCCGCTGTCACCGGCGGCTGGCCTCCCTCGCCGCGGTCGGAGGTCGGCAGCGCCTTCCCGAGGTGCCGCGGATCCACAGCGTTCTGTCAGCCGGATCCGGTTGACACACGATTCATTTTTCGTGAATCCTTAATCGTAGTTCGAGGGGGAGTACCCAGACGCTCAATGCGCCGTCGTCAGTACGGATCCGGCCCATCCGGGTTCCGGCGGCCAAGCCACCGGTGCGGTGGCTCGGGGAGACCTTCGACCAGCACGCCGGCCCGCGGTCGCGGGTCCGGCTGGTCGAAAGGTATCCCCGTGGCCGTCTCCTGGTGGATCTGGGCCCTGCTCATGCTCGCGGTGGCCGCGATGCTCGCCGTCGATCTGTTCCTGCACCGCGACAACCACGTCATCGGCTTTCGTGAGGCCGCAGTCTGGTCGGGCATCTGGATCACCGCCGGGCTGCTGTTCGGCGTGATCCTGTGGGTGTGGCAGGGCAGCGACGTGGCCGGCACCTACTACGCCGGCTACCTGATCGAGAAGGCCCTGTCGATCGACAACGTTTTCGTCTTCGCGCTGATCTTCAACTATTTCGCCGTACCGCCTGCGTTCCAGCACAAGGTGCTGTTCTGGGGCGTCATCGGCGCCCTGCTCTTCCGCCTGGTGTTCATTTTCGTCGGTGCCGAACTGCTGGAGACCTTCTTCTGGACCGCGTACGTGTTCGGCGTGTTCCTCATCTACACCGGCTACAAGATGGCCTTCCGGCACAGCGGGCAGACATCGCCCGACCGCAACCCGGTCGTGCGCCTGGTCGGTAAGATCATCCCCACCGACGCCACCTATCACGGCGACAGGTTCTTCACCCGCATCACCGGCAAGCGCGTCGCCACCCTGCTGTTCGTGGTGCTCATCGCGGTCGAGGCCACCGACCTGATCTTCGCCATCGACTCCGTGGCCGCAATCCTGGCCATCACCACCAGCACCTTCATCGTGTGGACCGCCAACGCGTTCGCCATCCTGGGCCTGCGCAGCCTGTACTTCTGCCTCGCCGGGCTGCTTCGCCGCTTCGTCCACCTGCACTACGGCCTCGCCGTCCTGCTTGGCTTCGCCGGCGTCAAGCTCATCCTGTCCGAGACCCCGGTCGGGAAACTGCCCATCCCGGTCACCCTCGGCGTGATCGTCGTGACGCTCACGGTGTCGATCGGGTGGAGCCTGCGCTCCACCCGCGGCACCACCGCTCCGCGGGAACACCGATGACCGCGATCCACCTGCCACCACCATCGTCGGCCTCGGCCTGCCGATCCTCCACAACGCCGGCGTCGGGGGTGGGTGCCGGTCGGAAACCGGCGTGACGGCACGGTGGCCGCCGGGTGAGACTGCCGGGCATGGAGTTCGTGCCCGGTCTTGTCCTGTGCCGCCGCTTCCACGACGAGGCGATCGCGCCGCTGCTGATGGACCGCCTGCCCGGCCTGCGGTACTCCGCCGGCCTGCTCGACGGCGGTTCGGAGCTGCTGGGCCTGGACACCGAGCGCTCCACCGACCACGACTGGGGGCCGCGGGCCCAGGTCTTCGTCGCCGACCCGGGCGAACTGGCACCGTTGCGCGCGGCACTGGCCGACCTGCCGCTGCGGTTCCTGGGCCGGCCGACCCGCTTCCGCGGCTGGCCGACGGCCCGGGTGGGGTTGCCCGACGTCGACGGTGACCGCAGCGGGGTCGAGGTGGTCGGGTTGCCCGACTGGCTGCGGGGCCGGCTCGGTTTCGACCCCACCGTCGCCGTCACCACCGACGACTGGCTCGCCGTGCCGACCCAGCGGCTGGCCGAGCTGACCGGCGGTGCGGTCTTCCACGACGGGCTGCACGGTGCCCTCGGCGCGGTCCGGGCCGCCCTGGCCTGGTATCCGGACGACGTGTGGCGGCACGTGCTGGCCGCCGGGTGGACCCGGGTGGGGCAGGCCGAGCATCTCGTCGGCCGGTGCGCGGAGGTGGGCGACGCGCTGGGCAGCCGGCTGGTGGCCGCCCGCGTCGCCCGGGACCTGATGCGGCTCGGCCTGCTGGCCCGTCGCCGCTGGCCGCCGTACGACAAGTGGCTCGGCAGTGTGTTCGCCGCGCTACCAGACGCCGGCCCGGTGGTGGCGGCGCTGGCCGACACGCTCGGTCCCGGCGAATGGCCGCACCGGCAGGCGGGGCTGGTGCGGGCGCTGGAGACGGTGGCCGGGTGGACCAACGACACCGGGCTGGCCGGACCGGTCGACGTCGCGGTCCGGCCCTTCCACGGGCGGCCCTTCCTGGTGCTCGACGCGCCCCGCGTGGCCACCGCGCTGCGCAACTCGATCGTCGACCCGTCCCTGCGGGACCGTCCCCTGGTCGGCGCGGTGGACCAGTACGTCGACAGCGTGGACGTGCTGACCCACCCCGATAGGGTCCGCCGGATCTCGGCGGTCGTCGCCGGCTGACCGGCGTCGGTCGGTCAGGAGGACGACGGCCCTGGCGGGTCCGTCAGCCGGTACTCCCAGCCTTCCCGCCAGGCGAAGTCGGCGTCCACCAGGTCCTCCAGCCTTACCCCGTCGATCCGGTGGTCGAGCCCCCATCGGGTGGCGACGTGTCCGATCACCAGGATCCGCCGCCCCGCCCACCGCGTGGGAAGGTCGTCGAGAAAGCGTCCGACCCGTCGGACGGCCTGTCGCCAGCTCTCCCCGCCGGGGTAGGGACGGTCGAGGTAGCGGCTGCGCTGTTCGTGCAGTTCGCGCGCCGGACTGCCGTTCCGCTCCCCGTAGTCGCACTCCCGTAGCCGCCAGTCGTGCAGCACCGGGACGGTGGTTCCCGAGAGGGCGATCTCGGCGGTTTCCACCGCCCGCCGCAGGTCGGAGGTGAACACCGCCGAGATGCCGTCGGTGCGTCGGCGTCGCCCGAGTTCAGCGGCGAGTTCCCGGCCCCGGGCCGACAGCCGGCCGGGCAGCCAGCCGGTGGCGACGCCCCGCTCGTTGTCCTCGCTCCAGGAGTGCGTTTCGAAGACGACCTCCGTCTGCATGGGGTGATGGTATCGACGGTGGGCGTCCCGGCGGCTCAGCCCAGGATCCGGGAGCGGATGAACGCTCCCGACTCGGTCAGCACGGCGGTGCCGGTGAAGTCGGTGCCGGCGCAGGTGCCCCGCCGGAACACCGAGTTGCTCTCCGGGCCGTCGGAGTAGCTCCACATCGAGTAGCTGATCTTCAGGCGTTGCAGCAGGTCCAGCCAGGTGGTGGCGCTGGCCAGGTCGTTGGGGCCGTCGCCGGTGAAGGTCTGGGTGCCGAACTCGCTGACGAACAGCGGCAGGCTCCGGGCGGCCCGGGCCACCGTGTCGCGTTGCAGGTCCCGGTGGGAGGCGGCATAGAAGTGGAACGTGTACATGATGTTCTCGGCCTCGACGGGGTCGTCGGTCACCTCGGTCTCGTCGGCACCCTCGGAGACGCCGAGGGAGGAGAAGCCCCGGGTGCCGACCAGCACCACGCTGTCCGGGTCGGCGGCGCGGATCACCGGGATGACCTGCTCGGCGTAGCTCTTGATGGTGGCCCAGGCGACCCCGTTGGGTTCGTTGGCGATCTCCCAGAGCACGTTGGTCCGTGCGGCGTGCCGGGCGGCGACCTCGGCGAAGAACGACCGGGCCCGGTCCAGGTTGACCAGCGGGTCGCCGGGGGTCAGGACGTGGAAGTCGACCACCACGTAGAGGCCGAGGGCGCTGGCGGTCTCCACCGCCTCGTCGACCCGGCGGGTGAAGCCGGCCGGGTCGGTCTCGAATCCTCCCTCCTGGACGTACATCGCCACCCGGACGAAGTCGGCCCGCCAGTCGGTGCGCAGCGCGGCCAGCGAGTCGGTGTTGAGGCAGTTCGGGAAGAACTGCAGGCCGTGGCTGCTCATCCCGCGCAACTGGACCGGCTCGCCGGCCGCGTCGCACAGGTGCACCCCGCACACCCGTAGCCGGCCGTGCCGGTCCACCGGGGACCCGACGGGCGCGGCGGCCGGTGCCCCGGTGGGGACCGGGGCGTCGGCGGTGGCCGGTGGCGGGGCGGGCGTCGCGGGGTCGGCCGGGCTCGTGGCGGCCGGTGGTGCGGTGTCGGTCTCGGCGTTCGCGGTGGGGACGGTCAGGGCCGCCCAGCCGGCGACGAGCGCGGCGAGGGCCACCGCCGTCGAGGTCAGTGCTGCGCGTCGGTGCATGGGAACTCCGGTCGGGCTCGTCGGGACCGGGGAAGGCGTCCGGTGGTACGTAGCCGCGGCGGGGACGGTTCACCCGGGGTGCCAGCCGACGCCGGACTGGGCCCCGACCCGAACGACCGTTAAGCTTGCGGGGTGGCGCCCGGCGGACGACGGGCGGCGGCTCACCCACCTCTGGAGCTCATCGCGCTATGACTGTCGACCGCATCCTCCCCACCGACGAGGCCCACGACCTGCTCGACCTCGCCACCGAACTGGCCGACCGGGAACTCGCGCCCCGGGCCGCCGGTTTCGAGGAGCGCGCCGAGTTTCCCCGCGACGTGCTGCGCACCCTGGGCCGGGCCGGCCTGCTGGGCCTGCCGTACGCCGAGGAGCACGGCGGTGCGGCCCAGCCGTACGAGGTCTACCTGCAGGTGCTGGAGATCCTCGCCGGCCGGTGGCTCGCGGTCGCCGAGGCGGTCAGCGTGCACACCCTGTCCTGCTACCCGCTTGCCGCGTTCGGCACCGACGCCCAGCGCAAGCTGCTGCCGGAGCTGGTGGGTGGGGAACTGCTCGGGGCGTACTGCCTGTCGGAGCCGCAGGGGGGGTCGGACGCCGCCGGGTTGACCACCCGGGCGGTCCGCGACGGCGACGACTACCGGGTCACCGGGGTCAAGGCGTGGATCACGCACGCCCAGGTGGCGGACTTCTACAACGTGTTCTGCCGGACGGGCGGACCGGGCCCGAAGGGCATCTCCTGCCTGCTGGCCGACCGGGGCACGCCGGGCATCGCCCCGCAGGCGGCCGAGCGGACGATGGGGCTGCGTTCGTCGCCGGTGGCGCAGATCGCCTTCGACGACGCCCGGGTGCCGGCCGAGCGGCTGATCGGCGGGGAGGGCGCGGGCTTCACCATCGCGATGTCCGCGCTGGACTCGGGGCGGCTGGGCATCGCCGCCTGCGCGGTCGGCCTGGCCCAGGCGGCGTTGGACTACGCCGTCGGCTACGCCCGGGAACGGCAGCAGTTCGGCCGGGCCATCGTCGACTTCCAGGGGGTGGGTTTCCTGCTGGCCGACGCGGCCACCCAGATCTCCGCCGCGCGGGCGCTGACCCTGGCGGCGGCCCGGCTGCGCGACGCCGGCCGGCCGTACTCGATCGAGGCGGCCAAGGCGAAGCTGTTCGCCACCGACGTGGCGATGCGGGTGACCACCGACGCGGTGCAGGTGCTCGGCGGGGCCGGCTACGTGGCCGACCACCCGGTCGAGCGGTACATGCGGGAGGCGAAGGTGCTCCAGATCGTCGAGGGCACCAACCAGATCCAGCGGCTGGTGATCTCCCGGGCGCTGGCGAGGGACTAACCTGTGCCGGTGACGTTTCCCCGGATCACCATCGACCCCGAGGTGATGGGCGGCGCGCCGTGCGTGCGGCAGTCCCGTGTCCCGGTGGCGACCCTGCTGGCGATGATGGCGGAGGGGATGTCGGTGACGGACATCCTCACCGATCTGCCCTTCCTCGACGAGGAGGATCTGGCCGAGGTGCTCAACTTCGCGGCGGACGCGGTGCGCGACCGGGCGGCCCGCTGAGCGTCACATCGGGCGGGACGTCGTCGCCAGGGGAGCGCTCCACCGGGTAGGTTGCACGGGTGGAGGAGATCGACCGTGCCATCATCGCCGCGCTGACCGCCGACGGCCGCCTGTCGTACACGGATCTGGCGGAGAGGGTCGGCCTGTCGGTCTCGGCCGTGCACCAGCGGGTCCGCCGGCTGGAACAGCGCGGCGTGATCAACGGGTACACCGCCCGGGTGTCGTTCGAGGCGTTGGACCTGCCGATGACCGCGTTCGTGGCGATCCGGCCGTTCGACCCGTCGCAGCCGGACGACGCGCCGGAGCGGCTGGCCCACCTGCCCGAGATCGACTCCTGCTACTCGGTGGCGGGGGAGGATTTCTACCTGCTCCTGGTGCGGGTGGCCGGGCCGGCCGACCTGGAACGGGTGCTCCAGGAGATCCGCACCGCGGCGAACGTGACCACCCGCACGACGGTGGTGCTGTCCACCCCGTACGAGGGGCGTCCGCCGAAGGTGGCCGTGGGGGAGCTGCGGAGCCGTGCCCGCAGCGGCGCGGAGGCCCCGGCGTAGCTGCCGCCCGGTGCTCAGCGGCCGTTCCAGCGCAGGATCACCGGGCGGCCGTGTTCGTGGCCGAGCACGCTGACGGTGGCGGTGTCCAGGCGTAGTTTGCCGCCGCCGGCGGCGGGCAGGCCGATCCACCGGGCGCCGACGACCCGGAGCAGGTGGGCGTGCCCGACCAGCCCGACGTCGCCCTGGGCCAGCAGCGGCGTGAGCCGGGCGAGCAGCCGGTCGACCCGGGTTCCGACCTGGTCGGGGGTCTCCCCGTCGGGGCAGCCGTCGGTCCAGAGGTCCCAGTCGGGGCGTTCGGTGTGGATGTCGGCGGTGGTTCGGCCCTCGTACCGGCCGTAGTGCCATTCGGTGAGGTCGTCGTCGGTGGCGTCGACGGTGAGGCCGGCGAGCTGCGCGGTGCGCAGCGCGCGTCGCCGGGGGCTGGCGAGCACGGTGGCGAAGCGCTGCCCGGCCAGCACCCCGGCCAGGGCGCGGGCCTGCCGCTCGCCGTCGGGGGTCAGCTCCAGGTCGGTGTACGAGGTGTGCCGTCGGCTGGCGCTCCACGTCGTCTCGCCGTGCCGGATCAGGATGATCTCGCTCATCCGCCCAGTCAACCAGCATCCGCCGGTCCCAGCCGGCCACCTATTGTCCTAGGATGCCTTACAGATGGTGCGCCAAGGCGCACCCCTTCCGACCAGCGCCTACGGCGCGGTTTTGTTTCGGGTCGGTCGGATCGGGGACGCCACCGGTACGGGGCAGCGGCCCCGTGACCGCCGCAGCGACAGGAGGCGACATGAGCTTCACCGACAAGGCGAAGAACAAGGCCCAGGAGCTGACCGGCGCCGCGAAGGAGCGGCTCGGCGACATGACCGACAACGAGCGGATGCGGGCCGAGGGCGCCACCGAGCAGAGCGAGGCGCGGACCCGGCAGGCCGGCGAGCACGTCAAGGACGCCGGTCGGGACGTCCGGGACGCCATGCGTTGACGGTCCACGCCGGTCGGGTGGCCCCTGGGCACGGTGCGGGGGCCACCCGGGTTAGCGTGCGGGCATGCTGGTCGCCCGTTCGCTGGTGTTGTTCGTCCTGGCCGCGCTCGCCGAGATCGGTGGGGCGTGGCTGATCTGGCAGGGCTGGCGGGAGCACCGGGGCCTGTGGTGGATCGCCGCCGGGGTGATCGCGTTGGGCGTCTACGGGTTCGTGGCGACGTTCCAGCCGGAGGCGAACTTCGGCCGCATCCTGGCCGCGTACGGCGGGGTGTTCGTGGCGGGATCGCTGGCGTGGGGGGTGCTGGTCGACGGCTTCCGGCCGGACCGGTGGGACCTGGCGGGCGCGGCGATCTGTCTGCTCGGCGTCGCCGTGATCATGTACGCCCCGCGCGGGGCGTGACGCCCGTCGCCCCCGTGACCGGTCCGGGTCACGGGGGCGACGGGGTGGTGCGGGTTCAGTCGTCGCGGTGGGCGGCCCACCACTGCTGGCCGGCCTCGGGGAGGGTGTCGATCGGGTCGTAGTAGGCGTAGCGCTTGTTGAGCGCTTCCAGGTCGGCCGACTCGATGGAGGTGCGGTAGTTCTTGGTCCAGTAGGAGATGCCGCGTTCCCGGTCGTACTCGGTGAGCATGTGCACCCAGCGCTTGCCGACGAAGGGCACGTCGCAGACGATCCGGGGGGTGGCGTAGCCGGGCAGGTAGCCCATGATGTCGTGCTGGAGCTGCTGGGCGTGCCAGACGGGGACCCGCCAGTGCTCGGCGTTGGGGATCATGTCGCACATGTAGAAGTAGTACGGCAGGATGCCGGCCTCACCCTGCAGGGCGAAGCACAGGTCGAGCAGGTCGGGGGCGGTGGCGTTGACGCCGCGCATGAGCACGCCCTGGTTGCGCACGTCGCGGACGCCGACGTCGAGGGCGGTCTGGGCGGCCTTCGCGACCAGCGGGGTGATCGACTGGGCGTGGTTGACGTGGGTGTGGATGGCCAGGTTGACGCCGCGTCGGGCGGCGGTGCGGGCGACCCGTTCCAGGCCCTCGACGACGTCGTTCTGCAGCCAGTGCTGGGGCAGGCCCATCAGGGCCTTGGTGGCGAGCCGGATGTCGCGGACGGTCTCCAGTTCGAGCAGCCGCATCAGGTACGACTCCAGGTTGCGCCAGGGGACGTTGGCCACGTCACCGCCGGAGACGACCACGTCACGGACGCCGGGGTGGGCCTTGAGGTAGGTGATGTGGGCGTCGTAGCGGTCGACGGGCTTGAGGGTGAGCTTGAGCTTGTCGACGGCGGGGGTGGAGTTGCCGACGAGGTCCATCCGGGTGCAGTGGCCGCAGTACTGGGGGCAGGTGGAGAGCAGTTCGGCGAGGACCTTGGTGGGGTAGCGGTGGGTGAGGCCCTCGGCGACCCACATGTCGTGTTCGTGCAGGGAGTCGCGGCTGGCGTAGGGGTGCGACGGCCAGTCGGTGCGCCGGTCGGCGGCGACGGGGATCATGTAGCGGCGGATCGGGTCGGCGCGGAACGCCTCGGTGGTCATCGGGGCGAACGGCACCATCGTGTTGATCATTTGGGGTGGCACCAGCATCGACATGGTGGCCAGGGCCTGCTGGTCGGCGGCGAGGTCGGTGTAGAAGCTCTCGTCGACGGTGTCGCCGAGGACGGCGCGGAGCTGCTTGATGTTCTTGACGCAGTTGACGCGTTGCCACTGGGCGTTCTCCCACTGTTCGCGGGTGACGTCCCGCCAGCCGGGGAAGCGGGTCCAGTCGGGTTCGACCAGGGGGGTGCGGCGGTATTCGTAGGGCTGCCCGGCGGTCGGTACGGCGACCGGGGCGGGGCGGGGGCCGGGGATGGTCGCCATCGGTTGGGTCTGGGTCACGGCCCCTCCTCGTGGTGCGTGCGGCCGGGGTGACCGGCAAGCTGGTGCGATGATCGGTAGATCCGAAGGCTACTGGAAAATATCCGGCGAAGAAATTAGTCTGCCGTAAGTTTTCCCGCGATGCGAGTCCTGGTCGGGGCTTCGGGCGGTGGAGAGGGGAGGTCGGCGTGACGTCACCGGTGGGTCTGCACCGTGTCGTGGAACCGGCGGGGGTGCTGCCGCAGGCGGCCTGGCGGTTGGACGCCGACCCGCGGATCGCCCCCAACGAGGTGCGCATCCGGGTGGAGCGGCTGAATCTGGACGCGGCGAGTTTCCGGCAGTTGGCGCAGAAGCACGACGGCGACGGGGCGAAGGTCCGTGCCGAGGTGCTGGAGATCGTGTCGGTGCGGGGCAAGATGCAGAATCCGGTGACCGGGTCGGGTGGGATGCTGATCGGCACCGTGGAGGAGGCCGGCCGGCGGTCGCCGTTGGGGTTGGCGGTGGGTGACCGGGTGGCGACGTTGGTGTCGTTGACGCTGACCCCGCTTGCGATCCTCGACGGGTTGGCCCGGTGGGACGGGCGCAGCGAGCAGGTGCCGTGTGACGGGTACGCGATCCTGTTCGCGCGGTCGATCGCGGCGGTGTTGCCGGCGGATCTGCATCCGGAGTTGGCGTTGGCGGTGCTGGACGTGTGTGGGGCGCCGGCGTTGACGGCCCGGGTGGTCGCCGAGCAGGTGGCGCGGCGGGAGCGGGCGGGTGACGGGTCGCCGGTGACGGTGGCGGTGATCGGTGGGGCGGGTAAGAGCGGGTCGTTGTCGTTGGCGGCGGCGCGGCGGGCGGGTGCTGGTCGTACGGTCGGGGTGGTGCCGGTGGCGGCGGAGCGGGACGCGCTGGTGGCGGCCGGTCTGGCGTCGGTGGTGGCGTTGGCTGACGCCCGGGATCCGGTGGGGGTGTCGTCGGCGGTGACGACGGCGTTGGGTGGGCCGGCGGACGTGACGGTGGTGTGCGTGGACGTGCCGGGGTGTGAGCACGGCGCGGTGTTGGCCACGGCGGACGGCGGCACGGTGATCTTCTTCTCGATGGCGACGAGTTTCGCGGCGGCGGCTCTGGGTGCGGAGGGGTTGGCGGCGGACGTGACGATGCTGGTGGGCAACGGTTACGTGCCGGGTCACGCGGAGTTGGCGTTGGGGTTGGTGCGGTCGGAGCCGGGGGTACGTGGTCTCTTCGCGTCCCGGTTGGCGGCAGACTGAGTGCCATGACGAACCCCTCGACGTTGTACCGCGGTGGAGTGCTGCACTGTCCGGCGGAGCCGAGCGCGACGGCGCTGTTGGTGCGGGACGGGCGGATCGCCTGGTTGGGTGCGGACGCTGACGCGCCGGTCGCCGACCGGGTGGTGGAGCTGGGTGGGGCGCTGGTGACGCCGGCGTTCGTGGACGCGCACGTGCACGCGACGGACACCGGGTTGGTGTTGTCGGGTCTGGATCTGTCGTCGGTGCGGTCGGCGGCGGAGTTGCTGGATGCGGTGGCGGTGTTCGCGGCGGGTCTGGCGCCGGACGCGGTGGTGTTGGGGCACGGTTGGGACGAGTCGGGTTGGGTGGATGCGGCGTTGCCGGACGCGGCGCGGTTGGATCGGGCGGCGGGTGGCCGGCGGGTGTATCTGTCGCAGGCGTCGATCCATTCGGCGTTGGTGTCGCAGGCGTTGCTGGCGGCGTGTCCGCAGGTGGCGGGTCTGCCGGGTTTCGACGCGTCGGGGTGGTTGCGGCGGGACGCGCACCATGTGGTGCGGGCGGTGGCGCGGGCCGGGGTGACGCGGGGGCAGCGGGTGGCGGCGCAGCGGGTGGCGTTGGCGCGGGCGGCGTCGTTGGGGATCGCGGCGGTGCACGAGTGTGGTGGTCCGGAGATCTCCGACGAGGAGGATTTCACGGGTCTGTTGGGTTTGTCGGGTGCGGGGTTGCCGGAGGTGTACGGGTACTGGGGTGAGTTGTCGGGGGCGGCGCGGGCGCGGGAGTTGGGGGCGGTGGGTGCGGGTGGTGACCTGTTCGCGGACGGGGCGTTGGGGTCGCGGACGGCGCATCTGTCGGGGCCGTACCGCGATGGTGAGGGGTGTGGGCACGGGTATCTGAGCGCGGATCAGGTGCGTGATCATCTGGTGGACTGTGCGGCGCACGGGGTGCAGGGCGGGTTCCATGCGATCGGTGACGCGGCGATCGGGACGGTGTTGGCGGGGTTCGCGGGGGCGGCTGCGGTGTTGGGGACGGATCGGGTGCGGGCGGCGCGGCACCGGGTGGAGCATGCGGAGATCATGAGCAAGGCGTTGATCGCCGGGTTCGTGGAGTTCGGGATCGTGGCGTCGATGCAGCCGGCGTTCGACCGGTTGTGGGGTGGTGCGGGTCGGATGTACGAGTCGCGGTTGGGGTTGGTGCGGTCGTTGGAGTCGAATCCGATGGGGGCGATGCACGGGGTGGGGGTGGCGTTGGCGTTCGGGTCGGATTCGCCGGTGACGCCGCTGGATCCGTGGGGGGCGGTGCGGGCGGCGGCGGCGCATCACAGTGCGGCGCAGCGGATGAGTGTGCGGGCGGCGTTCGCGGCGCACACCCGGGGTGGGTGGCGGGCGGTGCGTCTGGACAACGAGGGTGTGATCGCCAAGGGGGCGCCGGCGACGTTCGCGGTGTGGGAGGCCCCGGCGGGGGTGGAGCGGGGGTTGCCGGTGGTGCAGTCCGCCGATCCGGAGTTGCGGGGGCCGGAGGATCCGACGCCGTTGCCGGTGTGTCGGGCGACGGTGCTGCGTGGTGAGGTCATCTATGAGGAAGGCGTGTCGTGAGCGAGCGGACCATTGAGGTGCCGGCGCGGGTCCGCGCCGTCGTCGGGTGCGGCGGGTTGACGTGGTGAGCGGGAAGCTCGACCTGGATCCGGTGCTGGTGGCGCGGGCGCGGGAGTTGGCGCGTCGGGCCGGGCAGCCGGTGGTGGAGTTGGCGCGTACCCACACCACGGTGTCGGTGGAGCGGGCGGTGCTGCGCCTGGCGGGGGTGGCGGGTGCGGACCCGGACGGTATTCCGTGGGTGAACCGGCTGGTGGATGCGGTGGTCGCGGACGTGGGTCTGGGGCACGGGGTGGCGGTGCCGGTGTTCGACGCGCTGGTGCGGGAGCAGTTGGACGACGTGACGTTGCTGGCGCAGAAGGCGGCGGCGGGTTCGGTGCGGTTCGCGCTGCCCGCTGGCAGGGCGGCGACGGTGGCGCGTCGGGCGGCCCGCAGGGCGGTCGCTGCGGGTGTGCGGCGGATCGACAGGCGGCGGGCCGAGCGGGATCGCCTCGTGAAGCGGTACGGGGATCCGAAGCAGCGGCCGTGGATCTATCTGATCGTGGCGACGGGGGATATCTACGAGGACATTCCGCAGGCGCAGGCGGCGGCGCGGGCGGGTGCGGACGTGATCGCGGTGATCCGGTCGACGGGGCAGTCGTTGTTGGACTATGTGCCGGAGGGGGCGACCCGGGAGGGTTTCGCGGGTACGTACGCGACGCAGGAGAATTTCCGGTTGATGCGGGCGGCGTTGGACGAGACGTCGAGGGAGTTGGGCCGGTATGTGCGGCTGACGAACTACGCGTCGGGGTTGTGCATGCCGGAGATGGCGACGTTGGCCGGCCTGGAGCGGCTGGACATGATGCTCAACGATTCGATGTACGGGATTCTGTTCCGGGACATCAATCCGATTCGGACGTTCGTGGATCAGCGGTTTTCGCGGCAGGTGCACGCGCGGGCGGGGATCATCATCAACACCGGTGAGGACAATTACCTGACCACGGCGGATGCGGTGGATGAGGCGCACACGGTGACGGTGTCGCAGTTGCTCAACGAGTTCTTCGCGCACGAGGCGGGGTTGGCCGACGCCCAGTTGGGCCTGGGGCACGCGTTCGAGATCAATCCGGAGGTGCCGGAGTCGTTCCGGCTGGAGTTGGCGCATGCGTTGTTGGCGCGGGAGTTGTTCCCGGATGCGCCGTTGAAGTGGATGCCGCCGACGAAGCACATGACGGGGGACGTGTTCCGGGGGAATCTGTTGGACGGGTTCTTCAATCTGGTGGGGACGATGACGGGGCAGGGGATCCTGCTGGTGGGGATGATGACCGAGGCGGTGGTGACGCCGTGGTTGTCGGACCGGGACATCGCCCTGCAGAACGTGCGGTACGTGTTGGGTGCGGCGGGTGGGTTGCACGAGGATTTCGTGCCGGCGCCGGGTGGGTTCATCCAGCAGCGGGCGCACCGGGTGTTGGGTGAGGCGGTGGATCTGCTGGAGCGGATCGGGGACCAGTCGTTGTTGACGGCGATCGCCGAGGGCACGTTCGGGATCATGAAGCGGCCGGCGGACCGGGGCAAGGGCCTGTCGGGGGTGGCGCGGCACGAGGTGGACTACTACAACCCGGCCACGGAGATCCTGGAGCAGCAACCATCATGAGTGAGAAGACGGTCGTTCGGCCGTACGGGGACACCACGGGTGACGGCATGGTGCAGGTGTCGTTCACGTTGCCGGTGTCGCACGACAAGCGGGCCGAGGGTGCGGCGGTGCAGTTGGCGAACAAGATGGGCATCGATCCGGCGATGCTGGTGCACGCGAAGCCGATGAGTGACGGGTTCACGTTCTTCGTGGTGTATGGGCGGGTGAACCATCTGGTGGACCTGTCGGCGGTGCAGGTGGTGGAGCGGGATTATCCGCTGCTGTCGGCCAAGGAGGTCAACGCGGTGGTGAAGCGGCGGTTGCGTCGCAAGCTGTCGGTGGTGGGGGCGTGTATCGGCACGGATGCGCACACGGTGGGCATCGACGCGATCCTCAACGTGAAGGGTATCGCCGGGGAGAAGGGCCTGGAGTACTACCGGGAGTTGAAGGTCACCAATCTGGGTGCGCAGGTGAGTGTGCCGGAGTTGGTGGAGGCGGCGCGGCGGGAGCGGGCGGATGCGGTGCTGGTGTCGCAGGTGGTGACGCAGCGGGATGCGCATCTGCACAACACGCGGGAGATGTCGGCGGCGTTCCGGGAGGCGATGCCGGCGGGGAAGCGGCCGTTGCTGATCGTGGGTGGGCCGCGGTTCGACGAGACGATGACCGCGGAGCTGGGTGTGGACCGGATCTTCGGTCGGGGTACCACGCCGGGTGAGGTGGCGTCGTACCTGGTGCATGCGTTGGTGACGGACAGGGAGGCGCGGGGATGAGTGACGCACGGTTGGGGTTGACGGTGACGCACCGGCGGTACGTGCCGTACGCGCATGCCCACTATGCGGGGAACCTGGTGGACGGGGCGTACGTGTTGGGGTTGTTCGGGGACGTGGCGACGGAGGTGTGTATCCGTACCGATGGTGACGAGGGGTTGTTCGCGTCGTACTCGGATGTGCAGTTCGTGTCGTCGGTGCGGGCGGGTGACGTGGTGGAGGTGACGGCGACGGTGGTGCGGGTGGGTACCCGCAGCCGGGGGATCGACTTCGTGGCGCGGGTGGTGTGCCGGGGTCGGCCGGAGCGGGGTGGGTCGGCGGCGGAGGTGTTGGCGGAGCCGGTGGTGGCGGTGACGGCGACGGGCACCGTGGTCGTTCCGGCGGCGGCGTGAGGCTGGCGGTCTGCGCCGACGTCGGGTCGACCTGGACGAAGGCGGCGGTGGTGGATCTGGACGCGGGCCGGCTGGTGGGGGCGGCGTCGGCGCCCACGTCGGTCGGCACGGATGTGCTGCACGGGTTGGACGCGGCGGTGGGCGCGGCGGCCGACGGGGCCGGCGCGGGGCCGGCCGGGGTGCTGCCGTGGTACGTGTGTTCGTCGGCGGGTGGCGGGTTGCGGCTGGCGGTGGTGGGTTACGAGCCGTTGGTGACCGCGCAGGCGGGTCGACGGGTGGGGCTGTCGGCGGGCGCGAACGTGGTGCACGTGGCGGCGGGCCGGTTGGGGTCGGCGGAGCTGGCGGCGGTGCGGGCGGCCCGCCCGGACGTGGTGTTGCTGGTGGGTGGCACCGACGGCGGGGACGTCGACACGGTGACGCACAACGCGACCCGGTTGGCGCGGGCCCGGTGGCGGGTGCCGGTGGTGCTGGCGGGCAACGTGGAGGTGCGGGACGCGCTGCGGGGGGTGTTGGCGGCGGCGGGGGTGCCGGTGACGGTGGCGGACAACGTGTTGCCCCGGATCGGGGTGTTGGCGCCGGCGTCGGCGCGGGCGGCGATCCGGGAGGTGTTCCTGCGGCACGTGATCGGGGGGAAGCGGTTGTCGCGGGGGGCCCGGTTCGGCCGGTTGGTGCGGGCGGCGACCCCGGATGCGGTGTTGACGGGGGTGGAGGTCCTCGCCGACGTGGTGGGTGGTGACCTGGTGGTGGTGGACGTGGGTGGGGCGACGACCGACGTGTATTCGGTGTTGACGCCGGACGAGCGGGCCGACGGGCCGGGTCGGGAGGTGGCGGGGTCGCTGTGGCGGGCCCGCACGGTGGAGGGTGACCTGGGGATGCGGTGGAGCGCGCCGGGGGTGGTGCGGGCGGCGGTGGAGGAGCGGCTGCTCGATGTGGCGGAGCAGGAGACGTTGGGGGTGGCGGCGGCGGCGCGGGCGGCCGATCCGGGGTTCCTGCCGGTCGACGGCCGGGACCGGGTGGTGGAGGGGCGGATCGCGGCGTTGGCGGCGACGGTGGCGTTGCGGCGGCATGCCCGGGGTGCGGCGACGGGTGAGCGGGCGGGGCGGGATCTGCGGGACGTGCGGTTGCTGGTGGGTTCCGGGGGTGTGTTGCGTCACGCTGACGCCGGGGCGGCGGTGGGCGTGTTGACGCAGGTGTTGACCGATCATGCCGGGGGGTGGCCGTTGCCGCGGGCGGCGCGGCCGGTGGTGGACGTGGATTACGTGCTGGCCGCCGGTGGGTTGCTCGCCGCGGAGCATCCGGCGGCGGCGGGGGCGTTGCTGCGGCGGCATCTGGGTGGGGATTGAGACCCGCCGACGCGACACGCCGTGTCGGTGGGGGCGACTGGCCGTGGGTGGGTTGACAGCGGCGGGGGTGTAGGCCGTACCGTCTTTGAGTCCTACTACGGGAAGCGGCTGTTGTTCGCTTCGTCCCTTCGTCCGCTGGCCGAGCGACATTGTTGGTGTATCGCGTCGCGGCGGCCAGGTCCAGCGGGCGGGGGTCGGCGGGGCGGCGCGAACCGGCCGCGGTTACCGGTGTACGGGCAGGGTGAGGGGCACGGCCAGTAGACAACGGCCAGGCGGGGGCAGCCAGTCCACCGTCGGGTCGGTCCGAAGGTCGGCGTCGCTCGTTCTCGCCCCACCGGCCGGGAAGGGCCTGGGAGCATCGGGGCGCGGCTTAGGCCGCGCCCCGATTTCGTGTCCGCCCCACCCCGACCGGTTCCCGCATCAGGGCGGTGGGGCCGGGGTGACCTCGGTCGGTTCGGGCTCGGTGGTCTCGGGAGTACCGGCGCGGGGCGGGTAGCCTTCGGCCCGTGATCGTGGTGAGGTGCCGGTGACGACGCTCGACCGGGATGAGACGCGTACCCCGACCGTGGTGCGGCCGGTGCGGTCGCCGTTGCCGTTGCGGGTGGCGGTGCCGGTGGCGGTGGCCGCCGGGCTGGCGTTGTTGGTGGCGTTCCCGCCGTACGGCTGGTGGCCGTTCGCGGCGGTCGGGGTGGCCGGGTTGGCGGCGGCGACGCACCGGCGGCGGCTGCGTGCGGGCGCCGGGTTGGGTTTCCTGACCGGGGTGGCGTTGTTCGCGCCGCTGCTGGCGTGGACGAACCTGCACACCGGGCTGCTGCCGTGGGTGCTGCTGTCGTTGTTGCAGGCCGGCTATCTGGCGGTGCTGGGGGCGGCGACGGCGTGGGTGTCGCCGGTGGTGGACCGGTGGCGGTGGGCGTGGCCGCCGGTGACCGGGGTGTTGTGGGTGGGGCAGGAGGCGCTGCGGGACCGTACCCCGTTCGGGGGTTTCCCGTGGGGGCGGCTGGCGTTCAGTCAGGATTCGTCGCCGCTGCTGGGGTGGGCGTGGTTGGGGGGTGCGCCGCTGGTCACCGCGGTGGTCGCGGTGGTCGGCGGGTTGCTGCTGGTGGCGGTGTGGCGGCGGTGGCCGGTGGTGCGGTGGCAGCCGGTGGCCCCTGTGGTGGCGGGTGTGGTGGCGCTGGTGGCGGTGGGGTGGCTGGTGCCGTCGGGGGCCGACGCGGGTGGCCGTACGGTGCGGGTGGCGATCGTGCAGGGCAACGTGCCCCGGTTGGGTCTGGACTTCAACGCCCAGCGGCAGGCGGTGCTGAACAACCACGTCGACGCGACGTTGACGCTGGCGGAGCGCGTCGGTTCGGGTGCCGAGCGGCGTCCCGACCTGGTGGTGTGGCCGGAGAACTCCTCGGACATCGACCCGTTGCGTAACGCCGCGGCCGGGGCCCGGATCTCGCAGGCCGCCGATGCGATCGGCGCACCGATCCTGGTCGGTGCGGTGCTCGCCGGCCCGGGTGACGGTGAGGTCCGTAACGCGGGCATCCTGTGGCGGCCGGGCGGTGGCCCGGATCTGGGTCAGGTGTACACGAAGCGGCATCCGGTGCCGTTCGCGGAGTACGTGCCGATGCGGTCGTTGGCGCGTGCGGTGTCCAAGCAGGTGGACCGGGTGCGGGCCGATTTCGTGCCGGGGGCGTCGCCGGGGGTGGTCGACGCGGGTGCGGTGGTGCTCGGGGACGTGATCTGTTTCGAGGTGGCCTACGACGGGCTGGTGCGGGACACCGTCGACGGTGGGGCGCAGTTGCTGGTGGTGCAGACGAACAACGCCACGTTCGACGTGGCGGAGGCCCGGCAGCAGTTGGCGATGGTGCGGTTGCGGGCGGTGGAGCACGGTCGTGCGGCGTTGATGGCCTCGACGGTGGGGGTGTCCGGGTTCGTCGCCCCGGACGGGCGGGTAAGCGACGCCACCGGGTTCAACACCCGGGCGGTGGTGGTGCGGGACGTGACGCTCGCCGAGGGGCGTACCCCGGCCACCCGGGCCGGATGGTGGCCGGAGGTGGCGTTGGCCGGGCTGGCGGTCGCGGCCCTGGTCGTCGCGGGGGCGTTGCGGCGTCGCCGGGAGGTCACCGCCGCCGGGTGAGCCGGCAGGAACGGGGGACAGGCGTGGGCGAGGCAGCCGGGGGACAGCCGGGGGTGGGCCGGGTGCTGGTGGTGGTCCCCACCTACAACGAGGCAGACAACGTCGCCGACGTGGTGGCCCGGGTCCGTCGGGCCGCGCCGGCGGTGGACGTGCTGGTCGCCGACGACAACAGCCCCGACGGTACGGGGACGCTCGCGGAGGCGATGGCCGCCACCGACGCTCAGGTGCACGTGCTGCACCGGCCCGGTAAGCAGGGGTTGGGGGCGGCGTACCTGGCCGGGTTCGGGTGGGCGCGGCAGCACGGCTACGACGCGGTGGTGGAGATGGACGCCGACGGGTCGCACGCCCCGGAGGACCTGCCGGCGTTGTTGGCGGCGGCCCGCGACGCCGACGTGGTGATCGGGTCGCGGTGGGTGGGTGGGGCGCGGGTGGTGAACTGGCCGTGGCGGCGGCTGCTGCTGTCGCGGTGCGGGAACCTGTACGCGCGGATGGCGTTGGGGATGCCGGTGTCGGATGCGACAGGCGGGTTCCGGGTGTACCGGTTGTCGGCGTTGCGGGCGATGCGGCTGGAGTCGGTGTGTTCGCAGGGGTACTCGTTCCAGGTGGAGTTGTCGCGGTTGGCGCACCGGGCGGGGGTGCGGATCGTGGAGGTGCCGATCACGTTCGTGGAGCGGGAGCGGGGGGCGAGCAAGATGAGCCCGCTGATCGTGGCCGAGGCGTTGTGGCGGATCACCACCTGGGGGTTGCGGGACCGGCGGCCGGCGCGGTGGCGTCGCGGTCACGACCGGTGGCCGTGAGGGGGCGTGGCATGCTGGAGGGGCGGGCCTGTCGCCCCGCGGGCATTGTCCGGCCGGTGGCGGTGAGCGGGTGCCGCGCGACGCGGATGAGGTGAGATGCGCCGATACCTGAGGTTCGTGCCACTGGTCCTGCTGCTGGCGGTGGTGGCGGAGTTGGCCGTGTTCATCGGGGTGGGCCGGGCCGTCGGGTTCGGTGCGGCGGTGCTGCTGGTGTTCGCCGCGTCCCTGCTGGGGCTGGTGTTGCTGCGGCGGGAGGGGATGCGCGCCTGGCGGGGGTTCCGCACGTCGGTGGAGTCCCGGCAGCCGCCGGGCCGGCAGGTGACCGACGGGCTGGTCGGGTTGGCCGGTGCGTTGCTGCTGGCGATCCCCGGCCTGATCAGCGGGCTGGTGGGGGTGTTGCTGCTGGTGCCGCCGGTGCGCCGGTTGGCGCGTGCGGGGGTGCAGCGGGCCACCGAGCGGCGGGTGTCGTCGATGGTCGCCGGTGACCTGTTCGGTCCGCGTACGGTGCGGGTGCGGCAGGGGGAACCGGCCGCGCCGCCGGCCGGGGAGGACGTGGTGGCCCCGCAGGTGGTCGACGAGGGTCGGGCCATCGAGGGGGAGATCGTGGAGCCCCGCCGGCCCTGAACACCGCACACACGACGACGCCCCCGGGACCTCCCGGGGGCGTCGTCGTGTGTGCGGGTCAGGCGCGGCCGCGGCGGGTGCGGACCTCCTGGAGCCGTTCGGCCAGGATGTCCTCCAGCTCGGCGATGGACCGCCGCTCCAGGAGCATGTCCCAGTGGGTACGCGGCGGCTTGGCCTTCTTCTGTTCCGGTTCGGTGCCGTCGACGAGCCGGGCGACGCTGCCGTCGAACTTGCATTCCCAGGTGGTGGGGACCTCGGCGTCGACGGCGAACGGCACCTCGAACTGGTGGCCCTTGGCGCAGAGGTACTCGCGGGTCTGGCGCGGCGCGAGCTCGGTGTTGCGGTCGGATTCGTAGCTGACCGCGCCCAGCCGGCTACCGCGCAGCATGCGCTCGCCCATGTTCGACTTCCCCTCGCTCGTGGTGCTGGTCTTCCGGTGTAACGGCCGGTCACCGCCGGGGCATTCCCGCCCCGACGGGTGGGACGACCCCCGCAAGGGTAGCCGGCCACCACACCGACCCGGCGGGTTCGCCCCGGCCGGGTCGACATCGGTGTGTGCACCGCGATGGTAGCCGCCGCGCGCCGCGGTGGCAGCGGTGACGGGCCGTTGCGGGGCGGCCGGTGACGATAGCATCCGCGGCATGGCCACCACCGTGCATCCCGGCGCGTGCCCCCTGGACTGTCCCGACACCTGCGTCTGGCAGCTCACCGTCACCGACGGGCGACCGGTGGCGCTGCGCGGCGACCAGGAGCATCCGTTCACCCGGGGCGTGTTGTGCGGCAAGGTGAACCGTTACCTCGACGCGGTCACCGGGCCCGACCGGCTGACCACCCCGCTGGTGCGGGTCGGCCCGAAGGGTGTCGGGCCGGTGTCGTACCGGCCGGCGAGCTGGGACGAGGCGGTCCGCCGGGTCGCCGACGGGCTGCGCGCCAGCATCGACGTGCACGGCCCGGAGTCGGTCCTGCCCTACTACTTCGCCGGCACGATGGGCCTGGTGCAGGGCTGGTCGATGGGTCCGCGGCTGTTCGCGCACCTGGGGGCGTCGCGGCTGCGGACCACCATCTGCACGGCCGCGTCCCGGGCCGCCCTCTCGTCGGTCTACGGCGGGTCCGTCGGTTTCGAACCGGAGTCGGTGGTGGAGGCGAAACTGGTCGTCCTGTGGGGGGCGAACCTGCTCTCCACCAACCTGCACCACTGGCCGTTCGTGCGGCAGGCCCAGCAGCGCGGCGCCCACGTCGTCACCATCGACCCGCTGCGCACCGACACCGCCGCCCGCAGCGACGCGCACGTCGCGCCGCTGCCCGGCACCGACGCCGCGCTCGCCCTGGGGTTGATGCGGCACATCCGGGATCTCGGCGCGGTCGACCGGCCGTGGGTGGCCGCGCACACCGTCGGCTGGGACCGGTTGCAGGCACGCCTGGACGAGTGGCCGGTGGAGCGGGCCGCCGCCGAGTGTGGTCTCGACGTCGACGTGGTGCGGGACCTCGGTGAGCGGATCGCCACCACCCGCCCCACCGCCATCCGGATCGGGTTGGGGCTGCAACGGCACGCCGGGGCCGGGCAGGCGGTCCGGGCCATCGCGGCGATCCCCCTGCTCACCGGGGACTTCCGGTATCCCGGCGGTGGGGCGTTGGCCACCACCAGCGGGCACCACCGCATCGACGCCGACCGGGTCGCCCGGCCCGCCGGGATGCCCGCCCCGCCGGCCCGGTCGATCAACATGAGTCGGCTCGCCGCCGCGCTCACCGACGAGGCCGACCCGCCGGTCACCGCGCTGGTGGTCTTCGACACCAACCCGGTCGCGACCGTTCCCGACCAGAACCGGCTGCGGCGCGGCCTGACCCGCGCCGACCTGTTCACGGTGGTGCTGGAGCAACGCTGGACCGACACCTGCGACTTCGCCGACGTGGTGCTGCCGGCCACCATGCAGCCGGAACACCTCGACCTGCACACCTCCTACGGCCACCACTACGCCACCCTGAACCGGCCGGTGCTCGACCCGCCGGGGCAGGCGCTGCCCAACACGGAGATCTTCCGGCGGATCGCCGCCGCGCTCGGGTTGGACCATCCCCGGCTGCGGGACAGCGACGAGGACCTGGCACGGCAGCTGCTCGACGGCACCGGCGTCGACTACGACGAGTTGACCCGGCGGACGTACGTGCGGGCCACCGGTGTGGCCGTCGGTTCCGCCCCGTACGCCGAGGGTGGGTTTCCCAGCCACGACGGGCGGGCCCGGTTCCACGATCCGCGGCTGACCGGGCAGGGCGTCGACCCGCTCGTCGGGTACACGCCGCCGGTGGAGGTGGGTGACGCCGTGCTGGCCCGTCGGTTCCCGCTGGCGTTGATCTCCCCGGCCGGCCGGTTCTTCCTCAACTCGACGTTCGCGTCGCTGCCGTGGCACCGCAGCCGCACCGGTCCGCCCCGCATCCACCTGCATCCCGTCGACGCCGCCGTCCGGGGCCTGACCGACGGCGATCCGGCGCGGGTGCACAACGACCGGGGGGAGTTCCTGGCCACCGTCGCCGTGGACGACGCCACCCGCCCGGGGTTGGCGTTCACCTACAAGGCGTACTGGGCGCGGTTGAGTCCCGGCGGCAGCACCGTCAACGCGGTCACCGGGGTCCGCGACACCGACCTGGGTGGTGGGCCGACGTTCCACGACACCCGGGTCGAGGTGCAGGCCGCCCCGGCCCGCGCGATCCGGCCCGATCAGCCCGGCGACTGAGCGCTGATCCGCGCCAACGCGGTGGCCAGGTCGCTGACCTGGTCGGCGAGTTGACCGGCACGGCGTTGGGCGGCGTCCCGGTCAGCCAGCGCCCGGTCCAGTTCGACCAGTCGGGCCCGGTCGGCGGCCGACGCCCGCTGCGCCCGTTGCAGCTCGGCGCGGGCCTCGGTCAGCTCGGCGGTCAGGGCGTCCACCCGGGCCAGCGTGGCGGCCAGTTCCTCCCCGGCGCGGGCGGTCCGCGCGGCGGTCTCCTCCCGGGCGGCGGTGGCGTCGGCGCGCGCGGCGTCGGCGTCGCGGCGGGCCACCTGCGCCTCGGCCTCGGCCTGCCGGGCCTGGTCGGCGGCGGCGGTGGCGTCGGCGCGGGCCGCCGTGGCGGCGGCGTGCGCCTGCCGGGTCTCCTCCCGGGCGGCGGTGGCGTCGGCGACGGCCCGCTGCGCGTCGGTGGCGTGCCGGGCGGCGTCGGCGCGGGCGGCGTCCCGGTCGACGGTCAGGTCGGCGGCGAGCTGCCGGGCGGTGTCCCGTTCGGCGCGCAGGGTCCGCAGCTCGTGGCGGGCGGCGTCGCGGTCCCGTTCGGCCTGCACCCGCAGCGCCTGGGCGGCGGCGGCGTCCCGGCGGGCCGTGTCGGCGGCGGTGAGCGCCTGTTCGGCCTGTTCCCGGGCGGCGGCGGCGCGGGTGTCGGCCTGCTCGGCGCGCTGCTGCGCCGCGTCGGCTGAGGCGAGCGCGGCGCGGGTCTCCTGCCGGGCGCGGGCGGTGTCGGCGGCGGCCGTCTCGGCGGCCTCGCGGGCCTCGTCGCGGGCGGTGTGCGCGGCGGCGATCTCGGTGGCGGCGTCGGCGCGGGCCTGGGCGAGCTGCCGCTGCACCCCCGCCGGGGACAACTCGGCGTGCAACGCCTCGGTGAGGGTCTGCACCACCTGGTCGAGCCGGTCGACGACCTCCCAGGTGCGGGCCACCTGACCGGGCAGTCCGGGGGCGTTGCGGTGGCGCATCCGCGAGTTGCGCGACGCCCGCTGGCAGGCGCCGTCGTTGTCCCGGCAGTACCGGAACGGGCGTCCCGCACCGGCACGTTGCGGCACGTCACGTCCACAGTGCGCGCAGGGACGCAGGTCGGCGGGGGTGGTGGGCTGCGGGTCCATCGACGGGGAAGTCTAGAGGCTGCCCGGGCACACCCCCACCACCGGTACGACCTGCGCCGTCGCCGGGACCGTTACGGTGGGCCGGTGGCCGTCTCCCCGTACATCGTGAAGTTGCGCGCCCACGTCGGACACGACCTGTTGCTGCTGCCCGGGGTGACCGGGGTGGTCCACGACGACGCCGGTCGGGTGCTGCTGGCCCGCCGCGCCGACAACGGCCGCTGGTCGCTGCCGGCCGGCGTGGTCGACCCGGGCGAGCAGCCCGCCGACGCGGTCGTGCGGGAGGTGTGGGAGGAGACCGGGGTCCGGGTCGTCGTCGACCGGCTCGCCGGGGTCGCCACCCACCTGGTGGTGTACCCCAACGGTGACGCCTGCGAATACCTCAACGTGTGGTTCCGGTGCCGGCCGGTCGGTGGGCGACCCCGCGCCGACGGCGACGAGTCCACCGAGGTCGGCTGGTTCGCTCCGGACGCGCTGCCGGAGCTGGACGAGTGGGCGCGGCTGCGGCTGGACACCGCCGCCGCCCCCGACGACGCCCCCTGGTTCGCGCGGCCCGGGCAGCGGCATCCCGCCCTGTGCCGGCCCGACGCGTTGTGACCCGCGTGCCTGCCGGACCGTGGGCGGGTCACCGGCGGTGGGTCACCCGCACCGGGGTGCCCGCCGGCAGGTCGCAGTCGGTGTCGCCGTAGGGGCTGCGGACCCGGATCCGGCGGGTGACGGCGGCGACCAGCCGGGCGGTGACCCGACCGTCGTCCCAGGTCAACTCCTCGACGGTGAGCCGGCCCCGGCAGGTCACCCCGCGCAGCGTCCCCCGTCGCAGGCCCGGCGGCAGCGCCGGCAGCAGCCGCAGCAGACCCGGGCGGGTCTGCACCAGCGCCTCGATCAGCACCGCCGGCAGGGTGTGCGCGGCGTCGGCGTTGTAGGTCACCCGGCCCGGGTTGTGGGCGCTCATCAGCGACCGGAAGAACATGTCCGCCGCGACGATCCGCCGCAGGTACGCCCCGACCAGCGGCCCGTCGCCGAGCCGGGCGGCCACCAGGGCCCGGTGCAGGATGCCGTGGGCGGAGCCGTCCTCGTCGCCGCGGACCGTCAACGCCCGGTGCGCCGCCGCCGCCAACTCCGGGGTGTCCTCGGGGTCGATCTCCCCGGTCGGCCACACCGGGTAGAGGTGGCTGACGTGCCGGTGGTCGTCGTCGGGGCGGTAGCCGGGCCACGCCCACTCGGCCAGCGCGCCCCGCGCGTCGATGCGGTAGCCGGGCAGCCGGTCCCGTACCGCCGCCCACCGCCGCGACCCGGTCACCTCGGCGGCGACCGTCATGGCGTGCCGGGCGGCGGCGACGTCCATGGTGGCGTTCACGGCGACCGGCACCGGCCGGCCGGTCCCGTCGAGCGGCCCGGTCTCCGGCGAGTACGACGGCACCAGCGCCGGCTGCCCGTCGACGTCGGTGAGCACGTCGGTGAAGAAGTCGGCCACCTCCGCCAGCCACCCCGCCACCTCCCCCAGCGGTTCCCCGGTCACCTGGTGATGTTCGTACAGCGGGTGCAGCAGCCAGTGCGCGCCGGCCAGCCACGCGGTGAACGGCCAGTGCGGGTGGACGTGGAACAGGTGCCCGTGTTCACCGTCGGTGCGGCTGGGCGCGAGCAGGCCCCGTGCCCCGTAGACGGCGCGGGCGTTGTCCCGCCAGTGGTCGACCTGGGCGCGGACCAGCCGGGCGTGCGCGGCGGTCACCTCCGGCAACGCGCCGACGTTCGCGCCGGCCAGTTGCAGGTTGAGGTTCGCGTCGGTGGTGAAGTCCCCCGCCCAGGCCGCGTCCCAGGACCCCGTCCAGATGCCGGTCAGTCGGGGTGGCAGCACGCCGCTGGCGCTGAACAGCAGGTACCGGCCGGCGTGGAAGAGACGTTCCAGCAGCGCCGGGTCCAACCGGTCACCGGCGGTGGCCTGCCGGGCGAGCAGCGCACCCACGGGCAGGTCCCGGTCGGCGGCCGGCACCGCCAGGTCCAGGTCGACCCGCCGGTAGGGGACGGTGTGCCGGGTGACGTGCCGGGCCAGCAGCGTCGGGTAGTCGGCCGGGTGCCCGGCGAGTCGCCGCTGCTGTGCGGCGGTGGGCCACGCCGCGGTGGCGGTGCGGTCCAGGACGGTGGTCAGCAGCGCCGGTCCGCGTACCAGCACCCGGTCACCGGCGGGTTCGGCGTCGCCCTGCACCAGGGTCACCGCCTCGAAGCCGTACGCGCCGCCGACGTCGGGGTAGCGGCCCCGCACCCGCAGGAACACCAGCCCGTCGTGGCGGTAGGCGGTGGTGTGGTAGCGCACCGTGTCGGGGCGGCCGGGCAGGTCACCGGTCGCCCCGACGACGCAGTCGCCCTGGTCGAGGTGGGTGACGACCAGCCGGTCGGCGCGGGAGACGAAGCTGCGTCGCCGCCGCCCGGACCACCGCACCACCACCTCGCCGGTGGTGAAGTCGGTGTGCCGCCGGTAGTCACGCACCGTCGTGGCGGGGGCGTCGACGGTCAGCGCGAACCCCGGATGGTACGACTGGGTCCACGCCAGGTCCCGGCCGCCGGTGAGCAGTTCACCGGCCTCGGCGCGGCGGCCGGTGAGGACCAGTTCCCTGATCCGGGGCAGCAACGCGGCCAGGTTCGGTGCCCGCGCGTCGTGGGTGCCGTTGGGCAGCACGAACCGGTGGTGGTTGACCACCAGCCGTTCGGCGTGCGGGTCACCGGGGACCATCAGTCCGTACTCGCCGTTGCCGGTGAGGAAGGCGTCGGGCCAGTCGGCGGCCGGGGCGTCGTCCCAGATCCGGTGTGCCGACGGGGGTGGCCCGCCGGTCACCGGGGGGTCCGGGCCGTCGGCGCGGCGGTGCTGTCCCGGATGGTCAACCGGGGCGGCAGCAGCGTCACCTCCGGCACCGGCTCGTCGTGCAGTTTGCGCATCAGCAACGCCACCGCCTGCCGGCCGATCTCCTCGGCGGGCACCGGCACCGAGGTGATCCGGGGTGCGGCCTGTTCGGCGAACTGGTCGGGGCAGATCGCCACCACCGACATGTCCTGCGGCACCCGCCGTCCCAGGGTCGGCAGGCAGGCCAGCACCGGCCCGACGGCCGCCTCGTTCTGCACCACCAGCGCCGACAGGTCGGGGTGCCGGTCGAGCAGGTCGGCGAGTTCCTGACGGATCGCGGCGGGCCCCTCCTCGAAGGGTTGGGTGACGACGGTGACGCCGTGCCGGTCGGCGGCGGCGGCCACCCCGGCGCGGGTGCGGTGGGCGAAGCCGGTACCCCGGTCGTAGACGGCGGCGGGAGCGCCGAGCAGTGCCACCCGGTGGTGCCCGAGCCGGGCCAGGTGTTCCACGCACACCTGACCGGCGCGGTGGAAGTCCAGGTCCACACAGGTCAGGCCGGTCGGGTCGGCGGGGACGCCGATCAGGACGCTGGGTCGGGTCAGGTCCCGCAGCAGCGGCACCCGCGAGTCGTCCAGCTCGACGTCCATCACCAGCATCCCGTCGACCATGGCGCTGCCGGCGATGCGGCGCAGCCCCGACGGCCCCTCGTCGGAGGTGACGAGCAGGACGTCGTGGTCGAAGCGGCGGGCCGTGGTGACCACCGCGATCGCGAACTGCATCACCACCGGCACCTGCATGCCGGCGCGTAGCGGCAGCACCAGGGCGATGGTGTTGGCGCGTCGGCTGGCCAGCGCCCGCGCCCCGGCGTTGGGGTGGTAGCCCAGTTCCCGGATGCTGGCCAGCACCCGGGTGCGGGTCACCTCGGAGATGGCCCGTTTGCCGCTGAGCACGTACGACACGGTGCTGACCGCCACCCCGGCGTGCCGGGCGACGTCGACGATGGTGACCTGGTCGGACGACTTGCGGCTGCGCCCGGACGTGCCGGTCACCGGGCACCGCCGGCGGTCACCGTGGGGCGGGGTTGCGGCGCGGCGGCGCGGGTGTGCACGGTCACCGCGCCGACGGCGCGGATGTCGCGGGCGGAGCGGCCGACCAGCAGGGTGTGGGTGGCGTCCTCCAGCACCGGGCCGCCGCGCTGCTCGTCCCACCAGGTCAGGTCGTCGGCGCGCAGCCGCAGGGTGACGGTGCGCCGCTGGCCGGGGGCGAGGGTGACCCGGGTGAAGTCGCGCAGCTGCCGCAGCGGCTGCTTGACCCGGGAGCGGCGCTGCCGGGTGTAGAGCTGCACGGTCTCCTCACCCTCCCGGTCGCCGGTGTTGGTGACCTCGACGCTCACCTCGACCTCGTCGCCGGCGGTCACCGTCGGCGGGTCCACCCGCAGGTCAGCGTAGTGGAACCGGGCGTAGCTCAGGCCGTGGCCGAACGGGTACAGCGGCTCGCCCCGGTAGTAGAGGTAGGTGCTGTCGGCGCCGATCACGTCGTAGTCGAGCAGGTCGGGCAGGTCGGCGGCGTCGGGGTACCAGGTCTGGGTGAGCCGGCCGCCGGGGTCGGCTGCGCCGAGCAGCACCTGCGCCAGGGCGGTGCCGTGTTCCTGCCCGCCGTGCGCCGACCACAGCACCGCCGGCAGGTTCTCGTGCGCCCAGCCCACCGCGTACGGGTAGCTGCTGGTGAGCACCAGCACCGTCTGCGGGTTCGCGGCGTGCACGGCGTGCAGCAGCCGTTCCTGCCCGGCGGGCAGGGCCAGGTCGACGCGGTCCTCGGTCTCCCGGCCGTTGACCATCGGGTGGTTGCCGAGGACGACGACGGCCACGTCGGCGGCGTCGGCCAGCGCGGCGGCCTCGGCCACGCCGTCGGCGACGAGTTCGACGGTGAACGCGGTGGCGGTGTCCGGGTCGGTGGCGTCGGCGCGCAGCCGCCCGTCCTCGTCGACCCGCACGTACGCGCCGGTGGCGAGGTGGTGCAGCAGGGTGGTGCCGTCGGGGCGGTGCCGGAGGCGGAACGTCTCCCGCACGATCCAGCCGCCCGGTCCGGGACGGTCGTTGGCCAGTGCCCCGTCGTCGTCGGCGCCGACGTGCCGGCCGTTGGCGACGGCGCGTAGCGCCACCACGTCCTGCCCCCAGTCGAACACGTCGAACCAGGTGCCGTCGCGGCCGTCGTCGGCGGTCAGCGGCCCACCCTCGGAGGAGCGGGGGCAGCGGACGTACCGGTCGCCGACGCGCAACGCGATCCGGTCGGCCCCGCAGTGGTGGGTGACGGTGGGCAGTTCCCGGGCAAGGCCCTCCCGGACGGTGACCGCGTACGGCAGGGTGCCGCTGTACCAGTCCTCGTACACGGTGTCGGCGAGCGGGCCGAGGACCGCGACCCGGGGTGGGGTGCGGGTGGGCAGTGGCAGCAGCCCGTCGTTGTCGAGCAGCACGATGGACTGGCGGGCGGCCTCACGGGCCAGGTCCCGGTGGGCGGGGCTGTCGAGCACGTCGGGGCAGACCCCGGCGAACGGGTCCTGCCCGGGTGGGTCCAGGTCGCCGAGGCGGATGCGGACGCTGAGGATGCGGCGGACCGCCCGGTCCACGTCGGATTCGTCGACGAGCCCCCGGCGCAGGGCTTCGGTCAGGCGTTGGATGGTCGGTGCGCTGTCGGTGTCGTCCTCGGTGAAGTTGTCGATGCCGGCGCGCAGGGCGGCGGCGAATCCGGTGACGTGGTCGGGCAGGTGGCCCTGCACGCCGGCGATGTTGGTGACCGCCCCGGCGTCACCGACGACCATCACCTCGTGGCTGGTCCACCGGCGTAGTTCGTCGTTCAGCAGCGGGCTCAGGTGCGCGGGCACCCCGTCGACCAGGTTGTAGGAGGCCATCACGGCGACCGCCGCCCCGGCGGCGAGGGGCGCGCGGAACGCGGGCAGTTCGTACTCGTGCAGGACCCGGGGTGGCAGGTCGCTGGAGGTGGTGGCCCGGTCGGTCTCGTTGTTGTAGCCGAGGAAGTGCTTCACCGTCGGGGCGGTGCGCAGCCGGTGGGGGTGGTCGCCGCGCAGCCCGGACGCGTAGGCGGTGGCGAGCCGGCCGGTCAGCCACGGGTCCTCCGACCAGCCTTCCTCGTTGCGGCCCCAGCGGGGGTCGCGCAGCGGGTTGACCACCGGCGCCCACACGTTGAGCCCGACGCCGGCGGGGTCGGCCTGGTGTTTGACCCGCACCTCGGTGCCGACGACGTCGCCGACGGCCCGGATCAGGTCGGGGTTCCAGCTGCTGGCCAGGCCGACGACCTGCGGGAAGACGGTGGCCGGGCCGAGCCAGGCGACCCCGTGCAACGCCTCGGTGCCGGTGCGGAAGCCGGGCAGGCCCAGCCGGGGCACGGGGGCCTGCCACTGGTGCAGCAGGCCGATCTTCTCCGGCAGGATGAGCTGGGCCAGCAGCTCGTCGGCGTGCGTTTCGGGGGACGGTCCGGTGGGGTCGTTCATCTGCGGTTACCTTCCGGTGGCTCGCGGTGAGGCGTCCGGCCGGCGGTCGAAGCGTTTCGACGGCCGTGGTGACGTGCGGCATCGCGGAGTGAGGGTGGTGGCGGTCGTCGGCCCGGAGCGGCGAAGCGCTTCGACGACTGCGGAAAACGTGCCGCCCCGGGTGCCCGAACGACGGGGCGGCGGTTCGAGGTTGGCACCTGCGCGTCGGCCGGTCAAGAGGGGACCGGCCCCCGGATCAACCGGCGGGGAGTCGACCGGCCTCGATGGTGGCCAACGCGGCGGTGGCGCCGCCCAGCGCGGGGGCGGCGGAGTCCAGCGTGGAGGCGTCGAGGCGGCAGCCCCCGGCCTGCGGGGCGAGGGTCCGGGCGACCAGTTCCGCGCGGGCGGCCGGCAGCAGCCAGGGCGCGAGGGTGGCGAAGTGCCCGCCGACCACGATCGCCTCCGGGTTGAGCAGGTTCGCCAGGATCGACGCCCCGTGCCCGAGGTGCCGGCCGATCTCGGCGAGCCCGGCCAGCACGGCCGGGTCCTCCTGCCGGGCCGACGCCACGATCCGGTCGAGTTCCGGCAGGTAGTCGGTGACCGGGCCGTCCTGGGTGGCGTCGGGCAGCAGGCGGGCCACCACGGCCGGCAGCGCGGTCGACGCGGCCAGGCAGCCGCGTCGGCCGCACGGGCACGGTGGCCCGGCCGGGTCGAGGCAGAGGTGGCCGAGTTCACCGGCGTGGCCCCGGCCGCCCCGCAGCAGCCGGCCACCGGCGAGCACCCCCGCGCCGACGGAGACCCCGCCGGTGACGTGGACCAGGTCGGTGGCGCCGGCGTACGCACCGTGGCGCTGTTCGGCCAGCACCGCGAGGTTGGCGTCGGTGTCCACCGTGACGGTGAACCCGGTGTCCCGTAGCGCGGTCCGCAGGTCGGCGGCCAGCGGCACGTCCCGCCAGCCGAGGCCGCTGGCCAGGGGCACCCCACCGGCGGTGTCGACCAGGCCGGGCACCCCGACGGTGAGGCCGAGCACGGTGCGGCCCTGCCCGGTGACCCGGCCGATCGCGCGGCGGGCCAGGGTGACCAGCGCCCGGACGGTGTCGGCGGGGCCGGCGGTGGGGGCGGGGAACGCCCGCCGCCAGGTGAGCAGCCGGTTGCCGCCCGGATCCACGGCGACCACCACCAGGTCGTCCGCGCCGATCTGCAGGCCCAGCGCCGCGTACGGGGAGCCGTCGAGGACGAGCATGGTGGCGGGGCGGCCGACCCGGTTGCCGGTCAGCCCGGTCTCGCGGACCAGCCGCCGGTCGAGCAGTTCGGTGACCAGGCTGGACACGGTGGCCTTGTTGAGCCCGGTGGTGGCGGCGATGTCGGCCCGGGAGCAGGGGGCGTGCAGGCGGACGTGCCGCAGGACCACGGCCCGGTTGGCCACCCGGACGTCACCCAGGTCGGTCGGCTGCGGTTCGTTGTGGATGCTGATCACGGTCTGTCCGCTCCCTGCGCCCGACGGTGGGTGGTGCCGTGCCGGTGCGTCGTCGCCCACCGTCGACCCCGCACGGGCACGCCGGGTCGGCCGGTGGGCGACGCCGTCGGCGGGCCGGTGCGCCGTCGGTACGTCTGTTCGGCTGGAAACTCAACTAACTCTAGCGGCACGTCCGGAGCCCGGACAGCCACCCGGCCCGGTGGGGTCAGTCCGGCGGGAACCACGGGGTGAACGGCGTCGGGGTGACCGGTTCGCCGTTGAGCAGCAGCCGGCGGGGGGCGTCGTCGCCGACCACGCTCAGCCGGCGGACCCGCAGCGGCCCGTCGGTGCGGACCCGCAGGGTGTCGCCGTCGCGCAGCGCCTGCACCACGGTGTCGCCGTCGACGTCGTGCAGCACCGTGCGGGCGTCCACCCCACCCCAGCTGACCAGGGTGACGTCGTCGAACGGGCCGTCGCCGACGGTGCCGGTGGCCGCGACGAGCGGCACCAGGGCGCCGTGCCGGACGAACAGCGGCAGCCGGTGCAGCGGCACGGCCACCCGCAGGTGCCGGCCGCCGCCGTGCCGTTCGCCGGTGCCGGCGTCGATCCAGTCGTCGCCGGTGGGCAGGTAGACGGCCCGCCGCCCGGACGGGTCGGTGACCGGGGCGACGAGTAGGTCGGTGCCGAGCCGGTACTGCAGGTCGGTGGTCCACGCGGTCGGGTCCTCGGGGGTGTCGACGAGCAGCGCCCGCATCATCGGCGCGCCGGTGCGCGCCGACTCCACCGCCGCCGACCACAGGTACGGCATCAGCCGGTAGCGCAGCCGCAGCGCGGCGACCGCGTCGCGTTCGGTGTCGGCGGGGAAGTCCCACGGCAGCCGGCTGGTGGTGCCGTGCAGCCGGACCAGCGGCGACAGCGCCCCGAACTGGGTCCACCGCACGTACAGGTCCGCCTCGGGGGTGCCGTGGAAGCCGCCGGTGTCGTGGCTCCAGAACGGTACCCCGGACAGCCCGTGCGACAGGCCGCCGCGCAGGGTGCTGGCCAGGCCGGGCCAGGTGGCGTTGACGTCGCCGCTCCACTGCGCGCTGTGCCGCTGCCCGCCCAGGTACGACGAGCGGGCCCACACCGTACGGTGCCCGGCGACCTCCTCGGTGAGGTCGGCGACGATGTCGTTGAACAGCAGGGTGTAGACGTTGTGCAGTTCGACGCCGGTCATGCCGTTGTGCGCCACCGCGTCGGCCGGCACCCCCTCGGCGAAGTCGGTCTTGAACACCGCCACCCCCTGTTCCAGCAGGGGCCGCAGCAGCCCCCGGAACCAGGCGACGGCGTCGGGGTTGGTGAAGTCGACGATGGCGCTGGCCGGGTAGCTGCCGTGCCACACGTCCGCCACGTACGTGCTGCCGTCGGCGCGGTGCAGGAAGTAGCCGGCGCGGGCCGCGTCGGCGTAGAGCGGGCTGTCGGTCATCAGGTACGGGTTCATCCACAGGCACACCCGGAACCCCTGCCCGGCGAGGGTGGCCAGCATCCCGGCCGGGTCGGGGAACGCCTCGTCGTCCCAGCGCAGCTCGGACCAGCGGCCGGCGACCTGCCAGTAGCAGTCCAGGTGCAGCACGTCGCAGGGGATGTCGCGGTCCCGGATGCGGCGGGCCCGCTCCAGCACCCGCTGCTGACTGTCGGGATAGAACCCCGAGGAGATCCACGCCCCGAAGGCCCACTTCGGCGGCAGGTACGGCCGGCTGGTCAGCTCGTCGAACCGGTCCAGCACCTCGACGGGGGTGGGGCCGGCGAGCACGTAGTAGTCGAGCAGGTCGTCGGGGACGATGATCTGCACGGCGCTGTGGGTGGACTGGCAGACGTCGAACTGCACCGGCATGCCGCTGTCGACGAGCACCCCGTAGCCCCGGTCGGACAGGTAGAACGGCACGTTCTTGTGGGACCGCTCGGACTCCCCGCCGAAGGCGTCGTAGTTCCACATCAGGGCCCGTTGGCCGCGCTTGTCCAGCGGGGTGAACTTCTCCCCGAAGCCGACGAACCGTTCGTCGCCGAACGCCACGAAGCTCTCGTGCCAGGCGACGGGCGCACCGTCGGCGCTGCTGCGGCCGAACGGCAGGGTGCGGCGTCGGCCGCTGATGTCCCTGGTGCCGGGGTCCTGGTCGAGCAGCACCCGACCGTCGGGGGTGAGGAACCGCAGGTGCCAGGGGTCGAGACGGATCTCGGCGACGACCGCGCCGGCGTCGATGAGCACGTGGGTGTCGTCCACGGTGATCGCGGCGGGGTGGGCCCGGGGGTGGACCAGGGGCAGGGCGCGGGCCGAGCGGCTGCGGGCCTGCGGGTCCTCGGCGAGGCGGACCCGGATCACGCCGTGGCCGGCGGCGTCGAGGCGGACCACCAGGCTGCCGCCGTCGGACAGGGCGGCCTTGACGGTGACGCCGTGCTCGTCGGTGGCGACGACCTCGGCCCGGCCGACGGTGGCGACCCCGTCCTCGCCCGGTTCCCGTACGGGCAGGTCGGGCGGGTCGGCCACGAACGTCTCGTACGGGACCAGTGGCGGTCGGTACGGCATCGGCGTCTCCTCGGGCACGTTCTCCGGCGGTACCGACAGTTTCTTTGCCTTCCCAACGAACTGTCAACGAGGGACTTCGATTGACTCGCGATCAACCTGATTGACATGGGTAAATCACCTCCATAGTTTGGACACCTATCAAACAAAGTCGACGGGATGGTGGGTATGTGGGACGACGGGCGGCTCTGTTACGGCGGTGACTACAACCCCGAGCAGTGGCCCGCCGCCACCTGGCGCGAGGACGTCGCCCTGATGCGCCGGGCCCGGATCAACCTGGTCACCGTCGGTGTGTTCGCCTGGTCCCGGCTCGAGCCCGCCCCCGGCCGCTACGATTTCGGCTGGCTCGACGAGGTGCTGGACCTGCTGCACGACGGCGGCATCCGGGTCGCCCTGGCCACCCCCACCGCCTCCCCACCGCCCTGGTTCTCCCTGGCGCACCCCGACGCGCTGCCGGTCACCGCCGACGGCGTCCGGCTGCACCACGGCAGCCGCGACACCTACTGCGCCGCCGCCCCCGCCTACCGGGCCGCCGCCCGGGGCATCGCCGCCACCCTCGCCGCCCGCTACGCCCACCACCCGGCCGTCGCCCTGTGGCACGTGCACAACGAGTACGGCACCACCTGCCACTGCCCGCACGCCGAGGCCGCGTTCCGCCGCTGGCTCGTCGAACGCCACGGCGACCTGGACACCCTCAACGCCGCCTGGGCCACCAGCTTCTGGAGCCAGCACTACACCGACTGGGCGTACGTGAGCACCCCCCGGGCCACCCAGTACCTCGGCAACCCCGGCCAACTGCTGGACTTCCGGCGGTTCTGGTCCGACACCCTGCTCGCCGCGTACGTCGAACAACGTGACCTGCTCGCCGCCGCCAACCCGGCGCTGCCGGTCACCACCAACTACGTCCTGGGCGACTGGGTTCCGGTCGACCACGCCCGCTGGGCGGCCGAGGTGGACCTGGTCGCCGTCGACCACTACCCGTCGGCCGTCGACGGCGGCGCCGAGGAACAGACCGCCCTCGCCGCCGACCTGGCCCGCGGCTGGGCGCGACACGGCCGCCGCCGGGCCGCCACCCGACGCGGCGCGGCCCCCGCCGACGGGCCGGCCGGTTGGCTGCTGATGGAGAGCGCCGCCAGCCAGATCCACACCATTGGCCGCTCGCACACCAAGGAACCCGGCCGGATGGCCCGGCACAGCCTGTCCCACGTCGCCCGCGGCTCCCGGGGGGCGATGTTCTTCCAGTGGCGGGCCCCGGCCGGCGGCGCGGAACGATTCCACTCCGCGCTGGTGCCGCACACCGGCCCCGACACCCGGGTGTTCCGCGAGACGGTCCGCCTCGGCGAGCACCTCGACCGGCTCGCCGAGGTCACCGCCGGCGAGGTGACCGCATCGGTCGCACTGGCCTTCGACGCCGCCAGCGGCTGGGCGCTGCGCCACCCCGGCATGCCCTCGACCCTGCTCGACGGCCACGCCGAACTGGCCGCCGCGCACCGGGCGCTGTGGCGGGCCGGCTACGGCTGCGACATCGTCGTCCCCGGCGACCCGCTCGACCGGTACCGGCTGCTCGTCCTACCCGCCGTCTACCTGGCCGACGACGATGTCGCCGGCTGGGTCCGCGCCCACGTCGAGGCGGGCGGACACCTGCTGGTCAGCTACCTCAGCGGGGTGGCCGACCAGCACGGCCGGGTGCACCTCGGCGGCTACCCCGGCGCGTACCGGGACCTGCTCGGCCTGCGGGTGGAGGAGTTCCACCCGCTCGCCGCCGACGAACAGGTGCTGCTCTCCGGCGGCGGGACCGGCCGGATCTGGTCGGAGACCGTCCACCTGTGCGGCGCCGAACCGGTCGGCACGTACGTCGGTGGGGTCCTCGACGGCCGACCGGCGGTGACCCGGCACCGCACCGGCGACGGCACCGCCTGGTACCTGTCGACCCGGCCCGACGACCGCACCTACCGGCGGCTGCTCACCGAGGTGGCCCGGACCGCCGGCCTCGCCCCGGTCTGCCCGGACGCCCCACCCGGGGTGGAGGCGGTCCGCCGCGCCGGCCCGCAGGGGAGCTGGCTGTTCCTGCTCAACCACACCGACCGGCCGCAGCGGGTGCCCGTCACCGGCGTCGACCTGCTCACCGACACCCCCGCCGACGGCACGGTGGTCCTGCCGGCCGGCGGCGTCGCGGTGGTCCGCGAGGAACCGGCCCCGATGGTGTCCGTCACAGCCACTCCGCCGATGACCGACCGGACCCCGCCCGCCTAACCTTGCCCCGGTGGGGACGAGGAACACGACGGCACCGCGCACACTGCCGCTCTGGCCGCTGTACCTGATGTTCGCGGCGATGCCGCTGTGGTGGCTGCTCGGTGGCCTCTACCTCGGCTGGGCGCTGTTCGGGATGCTGCTGGCGGTGGTCCTGCTCACCCACGGCCGGGTGTCCTGGCCGCCCGGCTCGGCGCTGTGGTTCGTCCTCGTCGGCCTCATCGTGGTCAGCGCCACCCGGCTGGAGAAAGCCAGCAGCCTGCTCGTCTACGGCCTGCGGCTGGGTTTCGTCCTCACCGCCCTCGTGGTCTACCTGTACGTCTACACCGCCGCCCGGCAGGGGGCCCGCTGGGACCGGCTGTTCCAACCGGTGCTGCTGTTCTGGTTGGGGATGGTCGCGCTCGGCTGGGTCGGCGTGCTGGCCCCCCGACTGGCGCTGACCACCCCGGTGGAGGTGCTGCTGCCCGACGGGCTGGCCGGGCAGCGGATGATCCGGGCGGTCACCCACGTGCACTCCACCGAGTTCAACCCCACCGGCCGCAACCCGTACTACCGCACGGCCGCCCCGTACCCGTACACCAACAACTGGGGTACGGGGTTCGCGCTGCTCGTGCCGTGCGTGCTGGCGTACCTGTCGGCGGTGCGCACCGGACCGCTGCGCCGGGTGCTGCTGGTGTCCCTGCCGCTGGCCCTGGTGCCGGCGTTCCTCACCCTCAACCGGGGCATGTTCGTCGGCCTCGGGGTGGGCCTGCTCTACCTGGGGCTGCGCGCCCTGGCGCGTGGCGACGTCCGGCTGATCGGCACGATCACCGCCGGGATGGCCGTGGCCTGGGTGGTCACCCTGGTCGTCCCGGTCGGCGACATGATCATGAACCGGGTGGAGAACACCGACTCGACCCGCGACCGCGCCGACCTGTACCGGCAGACCCTCGACGCGGTCCTGCACTCGCCGCTGCTCGGCTACGGCGCCCCCCGCAGCGCCGACACCACCACCGGCGCGGAACCCCTCGGCACCCAGGGGCAGGTCTGGTTGACCACGTACAGCCACGGCATCCCCGCCCTGCTGACGCTGCTGGCCCTCCTCGTGGTGCTGGTCCGCAGCACCGCCGTCGCGGTGTCCGCGGCCGGCCGGTGGCTGAGCGTGGTGCCGGTGGTCGCCCTCGCCCTCGCCCCGTTCTACGGCTTCACCGACATGAACCTGTCGGTGATGTTCTACGCGATCGGACTGGCCGTGGCCGCCGTCGACGGCCCGGTGAACCGGGCACTGCCGGCGGCGGCACCCCGGCCGTCACCGGTCTGAGCGGATCAACCGGCCGCCACCGCGGCCCGGGACCGGTCCGCCGCGATCCGCACCGCCATCGCGGCGAGCACGCTGCCGGTCACCCACCGCTGGACCCGCGCCCAGCCCGGCCGGCGCACCAGGAACGTCGACACCGACCCGGCGGTCAGCACGATCAGCGTGTTCACCGTCAACGCGACGGTGATCTGGGTGCCGCCGAGCAGCAGGCTCTGCACCGCCACGTCACCCCGGGCGGGGTCGACGAACTGCGGCAGCAACGACACGTACAAGATGGCGATCTTGGGGTTGAGCAGGTTGGTGAGCAGGCCCATGGCGAACAGCCGGCGCGGCCGGTCCACCGGCAGCTCCTGCGGCGTGAACGCCGAACGCCCACCGGGGCGCAGCGTCCGCCACGCCAACCACAGCAGGTACGCCGCACCGGCCAGCTTCACCGCCGTGTACAGCGGCGGCACCAGCACGAACACCGTGGCGATGCCGGCGACGGCGGCGGCCAGGTAGACGCCGAACCCGGCGGCCACCCCGAGCAGGGACACCAGCCCGGCCCGCCGACCCTGGCTGACCGACCGGGACACCAGGTAGACCATGTTCGGCCCCGGGGTGAGCACCAGACCGAGCGCCACCAGGGCGATTCCCGCCACCGCACCGACCGTGACCATCGCCGCCCCCGTCCTGCCGCACCTGCCCCGCACCCTACGCCGCGCCGTCGTCCCGCGACGCCCCGTGGTGCCCGGCCCCGGCGGGGGTTCCGGACGGGCGGGGTAGCGGCCACACTGCTCAGATGTCTGTGACCCTGCGGGCCGCCCCCACCGTCACCGCACCCGGACTGCTCCTGCGCTGCTGGCGCGACGACGACGTCGACGCGTTGGTCGAGGCGCACCGGGACCCGGAACTGCGGGCCCGCACCCGTAACCCGCTGACCACGCCGACGCAGGCCAGACGGTGGGTCGACGGCAACCGGCAGGGCTGGGCGGCGGGCCGCCGGTTCAGCTTCGCCGTCTGCGAAGCCACGTCCGACGGCGACCGGGTGGTCGGCTGCGTCCTGCTCAAGGACGTGGTGCCGGGCCGCGTCGACGCGGAGATCGGCTACTGGACGGCCGGGCCGGCACGCGGCCGTCAGGTGGCGCCCCGGGCGGTGGACGCGGTGAGCCGGTGGGCGTTCACCCGGTTCGCCGCGACCGGGCTGGCCCGCCTGGAGCTGCTGCACCAGCTGGACAACCCGGCGTCCTGCCGGGTGGCGCAGAAGAGCGGCTTCCCCTTCGTCGAGGTGCTGCCCGCCCGGCCGCCGTTCCCCCTCGACGGGCACCGCCACGTGCGGCACCACCGCTGAACCGGGGAATGCCGCCCGCCCCGCAGGCGCTGCACCGGTGACGGCCGGGCGGATACGGTGGCGGGGGAGGTGTCCGGAGGATGGTGGACGCGTGGGAGGCCGCTGTCGAGGCGCAGATCCGCAGCGCCCAGGAACGGGGCGAGTTCGACAACCTGCCCGGTATGGGCAAGCCGATCCCCGGCCGCGACGTCCCCTACGACGAGTCCTGGTGGATCACGAGTTTCCTGGAGCGGGAGGCGCTGCCCACCGACCTGCTGCTGCCCACCCCGTTGCAGTTGCGCCGTCGGGTCGAGCAGGTGCCCGACGAGGTCCGTGACCTGCCCACCGAGGAGTCGGTCCGGGAGTTCGTCGGGCTGCTCAACCAGGAGATCGTGGCGTGGCTGCGGTACCCCGCGGGGCCCCGGGTGGCGGTCCGCCCGGTCGACACCGAGGCGGTGCTGCGCCAGTGGCGGGCCCACCGCGCCACCCGCGTCGTCCCCGCGCCGTCCGCTCCGACACCCGCGCCACCGGCACGACGACGTCCCCGGTTCCGCTGGCCGTGGCGGCGACCGCCGGGGTAGCCGCCCGATCAGTCGACGGCGGCCCGCCAGGTCCATGCGGTGCGGCGGGGCCGCTGACCCAGGGTGGCCCGCCCGGTCATCCAGAGCAGCACGTCGGCCGGGTCGCCGGCGGGCGCGTCGGGGAACAGCCGCCCCAGCACCGCCGCGCTGGGTGCCGTCGGCGGCCGCCACGTCACCCCGAGCCCCCGGGTGATGTCGTACGTGTGCAGCAGCGTCTCGGCGATGCCCATGGCGGCGAAGCCGGCCGGGTCGCAGGGCCCCCAGTGCCAGGCGCGGGTGGGTGCGGGCACGGTGTCGAGCGCGGCGGCGAGCAGCCCCCCGCAGGCGGCCACCACGACCAGCACCTGGGCCGGGGTGGCCTCGGGGTGGACCCGCAGGTCGAGCGGGAGGTAGCCGGTGTCGGGCCGGCCGGTGAGCTGGGTGGCGTAGCCGAGCAGGTCGTGGGCGATGTGCGCGGCGGTCGTCCAGCACGACCAGTCCAGGTCCCCGGCGGGGCCGGTCCAGTCCCGGTCGGTGTGCGGGCCGAGCGTGCGGGTCAGTTCGTCGACGGCGTCCCGGACCCCGCGTCCGGTCACCCGGTTCTCGGTGGGCATGCGACCGATCCTCGCACCACCGTGTCCCGCGCGCCGGGTCGTGTGGCGCGGCTCAGGCCCGACGTGCCGGCTGGGGGCCGGTGGGGGACGCGGCGGCGACGAGGGTTTCGAGCACCGACCGGGCGGGTGCCGGACGCCGGCCGAGGAGTGCCTGCAGGGTCGGGTCGGTGACGGCGAACTCGCCCCGCCGGGCGGCCCGGTACATGCCGAGGGTGAAGTCGGCGGCGGCCCCGGGCATACCCCGGGCGACGGCGGCGGCCCGCCACTCGTCGTCGTCGAGGACGAGCCGGGTGACGGTGCGTCCGGTGAGGTCGGTGAGGATGCCGGCGACGTCCGTCAGGTCGAGGGCCTCGCCGGCGGTCAACGCCGGGGTGACGCCGTCGAGCACGCCCTGACCGGTCAGCGCGATGGCGGCGGCCTCGGCCAGGTCGTCGTGCGTGGTCCAGGACACCGGCCCGTCGGCCGGCGCGACCAGGCGGCCGGTGGTCAGGGCGTCACCGATGGCGAACCCGAGGGCGCTGGCGTAGAAGCCGTTGCGCAGGGCGGTGAACGGCACCCCGGTCGCGGCCAGGTGCTCCTCGGTGGCGGCGTGGGTGACCTGGGCGGGGAAGAGCGAGTCGCGGGAGGCGGCCTGGTGGCTGGTGTAGAGGATGCGGGCGGCTCCCGCGGCGCGGGCGGCGTCGACGGCGGCCCGGTTCGCGGTGGCCGCGTCGCCGCCCCGGATGGCGGCGGACACGATCAGCACCCGGTCGGCCCCGGCGAAGGCGTGCTCCAGCGTGGCGGGGTCGGTGAAGTCCCCCCGGCGGACCCGCACGCCGCGTTCGGCCAGGTGGGTGGCCTTGTCGACGTCGCGCACGCTCACCCCGACGGCGGTGGCGGGCACCCGGGCCAGCAGTTGGTCGACGATCCGGGAGCCGAGCTGCCCGGTGGCACCGGTGATGACGAACACGAGGGGATCCCTTCGACGAATCAACGTTACGGCGCAGACGTTAACACCGCTAATTCGTCGCTAACAAGGTGCTGTTATCGTTGATCCGTGACCGTGACGCCCGACACCCCACCCCGCGACGACGCGCGATCCGACATCGTCACCGCAGCCGCCCGACTGCTGCGCGAGCACGGGGCGCACGCGGTGACCACCCGCGCCGTCGCCCAGGCCGCAGGCGTGCAGGCACCCACCATCTACCGGCTGTTCGGCGACAAGAACGGCCTCGTCGACGCCGTCGCCGAACACGTGCTGGCCAGCTACGTCGCCACCAAGGCGGTGGCCACGGACGCTGCGCCGCAGGACCCGGTGGCCGACCTGCGTGCCGGCTGGCGCACGCACCTGGAGTTCGGCCTGGCCAACCCCGAGTTGTTCCGGCTGCTCGGCACGCGCGGGCCCGGCGACCCGTCCCCGGCGTCGGTGGCGGGTCTGGCGGTGCTGCGCTCGCGGGTGCGCCGGCTCGCCGCCGCCGGCCTGCTGCGGGTCGACGAGCAGCGGGCCACCATGATGATCCACTCCGCCGGCACCGGCGTCATCCTCACCCTGCTGGGGACCCCCGCGTCGCAACGCGACCCCGGACTCGGCGACGCCGTGTTCGACGCCGTCCTCGGCGGCATCCTCACCGCCGCCCCGGTGACCCCCGACCCGACCCTGCGCACGGTCGCGGTGACCCTCGCGGCGGTGACGCCGGACCTGCCCGGCCTCACCGACGCCGAACGCACGCTGCTGACCGAGTGGCTCGACCGGTCGCTGTCCCTGCTACGCGATCCGCCGCGGTAGCCCGACGTCGTCGTGTCCCGACCAGGTGGGCCGTCCGCGACGGCGCGATCCACGTCCGGCCCCGAGAGCGCCGGGCAGCCCACCGCCGTGCGCCGGCAGTCGCGGAGCCGTAGCCGTGACGCTCAGCGGAACCGGTCGATGGTGACGGGAACCAGCCCCTGGAGCCGCACCTGCGCCGTCAGTGCGTGCAGGAGCACGCTGACCGCGTCGTCGCGGTCGCCCGTCAGGTCGCACGTCACGTCCAGTCCCCAGGCGGCGCCCGCGGCGACCCGGCGCAGTTCCCAGCGGAATGCGTCGCGGCCGACCTGACGGCACACCGTGCCCAGGACGCGCACCCCGGGCTCCGCGAGGTCGCCGGTGACCGGCATCCGCCACGCCTCGCCGAGCGCCGTGAGACCGCCCGGGGTCAGCGCGCCGGCGAACAGGATCCGGTAGGTGCGCGTCTCGCGGAACCCCGGTGTGGCCTCGGACCGGTGCAGCAGCAGGGGCGGCGACGGCGGCGTGGGAGGCGCACCGAAGCACGTCCGCAACGCGGCCTCGTCCGGCAGGGCAGCACCGCAGAACTCCCGGTAGAGCGTCGCCGCCCCGTCCCGGCTGACGAGCGTCACCCGGGCCCGCAGCGCGGGATCGACGCGTAGCCGCCTGCTGGTGGCCGACGCGTCGGACCACCGGCCCTCCGAGCGGCTCCAGCCGCCACCCACCAGCCCGACGCAGGAGTGGTCTGCCGCGAGGAGGAACTCCTCGGCCAGCAACCCCTCCGGCTCGCCGGCACCGTCGTGGACCACGTAGTAGTGCAGAGCCGCGTGGTAGCGCAGAGCCGTCGCCATCCGTCGATTCTCGGGCCGGCGGGTCGACGACCGCAGCCGGCTCGCCGCAGGCCCCGTCCTGCCCCTCTATTATCTCACGGGCACGATTTTCCACTACAACGGGTAGTTGCCTACCGGTGAACCGGTGACCGCTACCGTGCCGCCATGCTTACTGGCGAGGAGAACTTCGTTCGTCGCGGGCACCTCCGGCTGTGGACCGAGCGTTTCGGGCAGCCGGACGACCCCACCGTCCTGTTGGTCATGGGCACGTCCACCCAGGGCATCGGCTGGCCCGACGAGCTGGTCGGAGCCCTGGTGGACAGCGGCCGGCAGGTGATCCGGTTCGATCACCGCGACACCGGCCGTTCCGACTCCGTCGACTTCACGACGCACCCCTACGCACTCGCCGACCTGGCCACGGACGCGGTCGCCGTCCTGGACGCGTACGGTGTCGCCACCGCGCACGTCGTGGGGACGTCGCTGGGTGCGGCGATCGGGCAGTGGCTCGCCGTGCACCGGGCGGCCCGGGTCCGCACGCTGACGGCCATGGCCTCCTCCCCGATGGGGAACAACCCCGGCCCGGCGTGGGCGCGGGCGCTGGCGGGTCAACCGGCTGCGCAGGGCGAACTCCCACCTCCGACGGCGCGGTTCCTCGACCACCTGATGGACGCGGCGAGGGCACCCCGCGCGACGGCACAGCAGCGGGTGGACGCCGACGTGCAGACCTGGCGGATGCTCAACGGTGACGTGTTGCCCTTCGACGAGCCGGCCGCGCGGCGGTTCGTCGAACACTGTCACGACCGGGCCGGTAACCTCGCCGCCGCGGCGAACCACGATCTGGCCGGTCGGCGCTGGGACGACGACCGGCGGGCGTCGCTGTCCGGCATCACGGCTGCGACGTTGGTCCTGCACGGCAGCGACGACCCGCTGTTCCCGCCGGCCCACGGTGAGGCGCTCGCGGCGCAGATCCCCACGGCGCGGCTGGAGATCGTGCCCGGGATGGGCCACCACCCGTTCTTCGCACCCGGGCTCACCGAGCGGATCGCCGGCTCGATCATCCGCCACACGACCTGATCCTGCGGGCGGGTGCGTTCAGGTGGGCGAGGTCGGGGAGGGGGACAGGTGGGCGCGTTCGCCCTGGGCGCTGAAGAGCGTGAGCAGTTCCGCGGCCTGCGGGCCGGCGCTGCCGATCTGGTGCGGGACACGGGTGTCGAACTCTGCGGCTTCGCCGGGGCCCAGCTGGTATTCCTGGTCACCGAGGATGAGCCTGACCTGTCCGTTGAGTACGTAGAACCACTCGTACCCCTCGTGGGTCTGCAGGCTCGTCGTGGCCGACTTCCCGGCCGGCGGGTAGATCACCTTGTAGGCCTGGATGCCTCCGGGACGTCTGGTCAGCGGCACGACGGTGAAGCCGGAGCGCCGTACCGGCCGCAGGTGGATGCGGGGATCGCCGGTGGGTGGAGCCGCGACCAGTTCGTCGAGCGGGACGCCGTGCGCCCGTGCCAGCGGCAGCAGCTGCTCCAGTGTCGGGCGCAGTTTCCCGTTCTCGAGACGCGACAGCGTGCTTGCGGTCAGGCCGGTCTCCGCCGCCAGGGCGGCCAGCGAGATGTTCCGGGCCTGGCGTAGTGCGCGCAGCCGCGGGCCGACGCCCGCAAGGACGTCGCCTGACGTGACGTTCATGGGCCCATGATGCGGATCCGCAACATTTCTCGCAAGTGGGCAACGCTGCTGGTCATGCTGGTGGCGGAGGTAGACAACCGATGCCCACATCAGCAGTAGCTTCGAGACCGGCGGCCCGCTGGTCGACCGTCGCAGCCGTCACGGCAGGGCTCGTCCTGACGACAGCCTGCGCGGCCACCGGCGGCCGGGCACAGAACACGACGTCACCGCAAGCCAGCGCCACCACCGCGGCGGGCTACGACGCGGCCACCCGCGATGACGCCCCGTTCAACCGTCAGTTCACCCACGGGACAGCCCACGTCGACGGCGTGACGATGCACTACGTCACCGGCGGCACCGGCGAGCCACTCGTCCTCCTGCACGGCTGGCCCCAGTCGTGGTACTCGTGGCGCGAGATCATGCCGGCGCTCGCCGAGAAACACACCGTGTATGCGCTTGACCTGCCGGGACTCGGCGACAGCGAGGGCGCGCCGACCAGTTACGACAAGGCCACCCTGGCCCGCTACGTCCACCGGCTGCTCGCCGGCAAGCTGGGGCTGAACAGGATCAATCTGGTCGGGCATGATCTCGGTGCCGGGGTGGCGTTCCAGTACGCCGCCCAGTTCCCGGACGACGTCGTCAGGTACGCCCACCTCGACTACCCCATGCCCGGCCCCGCCCTCAGTGCGAACGCCTACCGGCAGGCGAGCTGGCACATGTCGTTCCACCACCAGGACGGGTTCCCCGAGCTGCTGGTCGACGACGACGTCCGTGACTACCTGTCCCTCTTCTACGGGTACGTCGCCCATGGTGGGACCAGCTTCGGCGGGCCGGGCGCGAAGGCTCCCTTCACCGCGCAGCAGATCGACGAGTACGCCCGCACCTACCAGCGCCCGCAGGTGCTGACCGGTGGATTCGAGCTTTACCGCACCCTGGACCAGGATGAGCGGGACAACAGGGCCGCGAAGCCGATCACCATGCCGACGCTGCTGCTGACAGCCGAAGGCACACTCGACTTCACCCGCTCGACGGTGCAGCCCCTCATGTCCGACATCACCCGCGCAGTCGAGGTGCCCAAGGCCGGGCACTGGCTCATCGCGGAGAACCCGGGATTCGTCACCACCGAGCTGGTGGAGTTCTTCGCGAGGGGGGCGGACCGATGACCGATGCGCCCACTGCCGAGTCGTTCTGGGAACAGCACCACCGCGCCCGGCGTGACGGCGGCCCCGGGCACCCCAACCCGGTGTTGACGCAGACAGCCGGGACACTGCCTCCCGGCGACGCCCTCGACCTGGGGTGCGGTGTCGGCGGCGACACCATCTGGCTCGCCCGACACGGCTGGCAGGTCACCGCCGTCGACATCTCCGACGCCGCCGTCCAACGGGTACGTGCCCACTCCCGGCGACTCGGCATCGACCACCGGGTGAACGGCGAACAGCACGATCTGGCCCGGAGCTTCCCCGCCGGGCAGTTCGACCTGATCTCCGCGCAGTACCTGCACAGCCCCTTCGCACTGGACCGCGCGCGGGTGCTGCGTACCGCGGCGCACGCCCTGCGCCCCGGCGGTCATCTCCTGATCGTCGACCACGGCTCGGCCGCACCCTGGTCGTGGAACAAGGATTCCGACACGCATCACCCCTCACCCGGCGAGACCGCGGCCGTGCTCGCCCTCGACCCGACCCGGTGGTCCGTCGTACGTGCCGACACGCCGCACCGCCGGGCCACCGGACCGGGCGGCCGGACCGCCACCGCCACCGTCACCGACAACGTCCTGCTCATCCAACGACATGATCGGACACGCTGATGCCGCCCAGGAAACGCAAGGACACCGGGCCCGCCTGGACAGCCCCCGGGGAGAAGGACACCCTGGTCGGCTTCCTCGACTACCTCCGCAACGCGATCATGGACAAGGTCGCCGACGTGCCGGAGCCCGAGGTCCGCACCGCCGGCGTGCCCTCCGGCACCAACCTCCTCGGGCTGATCAAACACGTGACCGCCGTCGAGAGGTTCTACTTCCTCGAAGAACCGATCACCAACATGCGCCGCACCTTCCAGCCCACCCGTGACGACACCGTCGACGGCCTGCTCGCCGCCTATCGGGCAACGATCGCCCAGGCGAACCAGGTCATCGACACCTGGACCGAGCTGACCCGGCCGGCACCCCGGCCACCCGGCCGCGCCCTGCCACCGTCGCAGCGATGGGTGCTGGTCCACATGATCGAGGAGATCGGACGCCACGCGGGGCACGCCGACATCATCCGCGAGAGGATCGACGGCGCCACCGGCCGCTGACCGCCTGTGGTACGGCTGGCCCGCCGCCGACCCCGCGGTGGCGTGCCCACCCCACACGGGAGCGGCCGGGGGTGCGGGACCACTTCGACAGCCAACCGATCACTCCGGTCCAATTACCGTATTACCGGTAACTCAAATTCGATAATTGGAGCCGTCAAAACGGGCATAACGGTGTAGCACCATAATGACTGTTCTGTTGCACCCCGCTTCGCTGCGGGGTGCAGGCATGCCTCGCCGGCCGTCGTGGCCGGGCTCAGCGGAGCGGGTGGGCTTCCCGGAGCTGGTCGAGGATGCCGGCCGGCGTCCGTCCGAGCAGGTCACGTAGGTGGTCGGTCGACACGCCCAGGGCGCCGGCACGGGCCAACCCGTGCAGCCAGCCCATCGCTCCGGTCACGCCGCCGGTTCGGGCCTCGACGCCGAGGGCGGCGGCCACCTGCGGGTACGTCCACGCCGGGCCCGTGAGGGTGTAGGTCCGCCCCCGGGTGTCGGGGCGCAACAGGGCGGCCACTGCGGCATCGGCGAGGTCGGCCCGGGTGGCGGTGGTCAGGTTCCGGCCCCCGGTCGCGTGCACCAGCGCCGCCCCGGACGTGGCGTCGCGGAGCGCCGCGTCGACGAACGGCTCGGTGTAGAACGGGTTCCGCAGCACCGTGTGGGCCGGGCCCGCCGCGGCGAGGGCCTCCTCGGTGGCCCGGTGGGCGTCGAAGAGGCCGGCGATCGGGTGGAAACTGGTGTAGACCACATCGGTGACCCCGGCCCGCTCTGCCGCCACCACGACGGCACGGTGCTGTTCGGTGCGACGGGCGGGATCGAGCTCGGGGGACGAGACGAACAGTAGCCGGGTGACCCCGGCGAACGCCTCGACCAGCGTGTCGGGGACGTCGTAGTCGCCGTGGCGTACGGCGACGGCCAGCGGCCGGGCACGGTAGGGATCGCGGGCGATGGCCACGACCTGGTCGGGCCCGACCCGCTCACGCAGCTGGGTGACGGCGCGGCGGCCGAGGGCTCCGGTGGCCGCGGTGACGGCAAACAGTTCGGTGGGCATGGGCACACCATCACCGGCGGCACCGTCGACGACAACCGGGTTTCCCGGGTCACCCGGGCAGCCGGGTGGCCACGGCGTCGAGGACCCACTCCAGGCCGGTGGCGAAGGAGGTCGCGGCGTCCACCTCGGTGCCGTCGTGCACGGCCCGGGCCAGCGCCGGGTAGCGGCCGGTGGCCAGGATCCTCGTCACGCGCGGGCCGTGGGCGCGCTGCCAGTCGCGTTTGGACAGGCCCGTGGCGCGTTCCGCCCGCAGGTTGGCGATCTCCCGTCGGAGCGCGCCGATGACGTAGGCGCCGACGGTCTCCACGGCGCGCAGGACGGTGTCGGTGTCGGCGAGCCCGTCGAGGGCCGCCAGTTGGGTCTCGGTCACGGCGAGGCCGTTCGGCCCCAGGGTGGGTCGGCCGCCGAGCAGGTCGGCCAGCCACTCGTGCCGCAGCACGGTCCGCCGGGTGCGGTGGGCGACGACCCGCAGTGTCTCCCGCCAGTCGGCGGGCGGTTCGACGGGGATGATCTCGGCATACACGGCGTCGACCATCAGGTCGAGCAACTCGTCCTTGGTGGCGAGGTAGCCGTACAGCCGCATCGGGCCGGCGTCGAGGCGGGCGGCGACCTTGCGCAGCGACACCGCCGCGAGGCCGCCCTCGTCGGCCAGCGCGACGGCGGCGGCGACGATCCGTTCCCGGTCGAGCGGCACCGGGGGAGGCGGCGGTGCCGGCCGGTCCCACACGGTCATGCGGTCACCTCCGGATGGGTGGCGGCGACACGGTCGGTGTCAATACAGTGTATCGCCATGAGACATCGTATCGCCGTGGTGGGTGCCGGCCCCGGCGGCCTCACCCTCGCCCGGGTCCTGCACCGCCTCGGCCATCCCGTCGTCGTCCTGGAACGCGATCGCGGGCCCGACTCCCGTCCCCCCGGGGGCACGCTGGACCTGCACGAGGGGCTCGGCCAACTGGCGCTGGACAAGGCGGGGCTGACGGCACGGTTCCGGGAGCTGTCCCGTCCCGAGGGGCAGGCCATGCGCATCCTCGACCCGGCGGGAACCGTGCTGCGGGACTGGCGACCCCGACCGGACGAGCGGGCCAACCCGGAGATCGACCGTGGGCAACTGCGTGACCTGCTGCTCGACTCGCTCGACGTGCGGTGGGGACACCAGGTGACCCGGGTGGTGCCCACCGACGGCGCGCCCGTGCACTTCGCCGACGGGCGGCAGGAGACGTTCGATCTCGTGGTCGGCGCGGACGGCGCATGGTCGCGGGTGCGGCCCGCGGTGTCGCCGGTGACCCCGACGTACACCGGCGTCACCGCGGTCGAGACCTCCCTCGACGACGTCGACACCCGCCACCCCGACCTGGCCGAGCTGATCGGCGACGGCGCGGTCGCCGTGTACGGGGTGAACCGCGCGATCGTCGCCCAGCGCAGCAGCGGCGGCCACGTCACGGTGTACGCGCAGCTCCGCGCGCCGCTGGACTGGCACGCGCAGCTGGACCTGGCCGACGTGGAGGCGACGCGGTCGGCCCTGCTCGCCCTGTTCGACGGGTGGGCGCAACCGGTGCGCGACCTGGTCGGCCGGGGCACCGCGTTCGTCCACCGTCCGATCCACGTCCTTCCCGTGTCCCACACGTGGGCCCACGTGCGTGGGGTGACGCTGCTGGGTGACGCCGCGCACCTGATGCCGCCGTTGGGGGCGGGGGCGAACCTGGCGATGCTCGACGGCGCCGAGCTCGCGGAGTCCGTCGCCGCCGACCCCGACGATCTGGACGGGGTCGTGCGGGCCTGGGAGGAACGGATGTGGGCCCGGGCCGGCAGGTGGGCGGCGATCACCACGGCCGGTCTGGAACGCCTGGTCGGCCCGGACCCGGCCACCGCCCTCGCCCTCTTCGACGAGGTCCAGCCCTCCTGACCACCGTGTGCCCACGTTCCGCCGGCACCTGGTCGACGAGGCCCTGCTGAGCTTTGACCAGGGGGTCTACCGGCGTACGACGACGGGGTTGACGGGCGCGCCGGGACGAGGTAAACACTGAAGTACGAGTTGAGCCACCCCGACTCAACTCCACTGGAAACCTTCGGCCCGAGGAAACCGAGGAGGCACGACCATGCTGATGCGTACCGACCCCTTCCGTGAGATCGACCGGCTCGCCGAGCAGCTCTTCGGCACCACCAGCCGTCCCGCGGTGATGCACCTGGACGCCTGGCGCGACGGCGACCACTTCCACGCGGCGTTCGACCTGCCCGGGGTGGACCCCGACAGCATCGACTGCACGGTGGAGCGCAACGTGCTGACCGTCCGCGCGCAGCGCCGCCGTCCCACCTCCGACGGCATCGAACTGGTCGCCGCCGAACGGCCGATGGGCACCTTCTCCCGGCAACTGTTCCTCGGCGACACCCTCGACACCGACCGGCTGGAGGCCGCCTACGAGCACGGGGTGCTGACGCTGCGCATCCCGATCGCCGAGCGGGCCAAGCCGCGTCGGGTCCCGGTCACTGCCGGTAACGGACACCGGCAGATCACCGCCTGACCGCCACCCCCCACGGTGGGGGCCGCACCGGCCCCCACCGGGCCGAACGCCATCGCGCCCGGGCGTCGGGCAATCCGCCCGGGCGCGCCTCACCGTGATTACCCACCGGGGATGAGAGTCTTTCTCGCATGCTGCGTCCCGACGGCCCCGTCCTGCCCCGCACCGCGACCCGCCCGGCGCTGACCGGCACACCTGTCGACTTCACCGAGGCGTGGCTGCGTAACCGTCGGCTGTCGGCGCACACCCGCGACGCGTACCGGCGCGACATCGCCGGCTGGCTCACCTGGTGCGCCGGCGGTGACCTGGACCCGCTGCGGGCCACCTTCCTCGACGTCAACGCCTACGCCCGGCAGTTGGAGGCCACCCCGTCGCCGCGCAGCGGCCGGCCGTTGACCCCGGCCACCGTCGCCCGGAAACTGTCCGCCCTGTCCAGCTGGTACGAGTTCCTGGTGAAGCTGCGGGCGGTGGACGCCAACCCGGTCTCCGGGGCCGACCGGCCGCGCATCGACCGGGACCACTCGGCCACCGTCGGCCTCACGCCGCAGGAGGTCGACGCGCTGCTGGCCGCCGCCGACGCCGACACCGGACCGACGGCAGCCCGCAACCGGGCCGCCGTCGCCCTGCTGGCCGACCTCGGCCTGCGGGTCGGTGAACTGGTCTCCCTCGACCTGACCGACCTCGGCGCCGAACGGGGGCACCGCAGCGTCCGGTTCGTCGGCAAGGGCGGCAAGTCCCGCCGCCGGGCGCTCACCCCGGGCACCGCGTACGCCCTCGACGCCTACCTGGCCGAGCGGGCGGCGACGACCGGGGTGACCGTCGAGGCGTTGACCGGGCCGCTGCTGGCCACCACGACCGGCGGTCGACTCGACCGGCACTCGGTGTTCCGGCTGGTGCGCCGACTGGCCGCCACGGCGGGCATCGCCGCGGCGGCGAAGCTGTCCCCGCACTCGCTGCGGCACGCCTTCGCCACCACCGCCCGCGAGGAGGGGGTGCCGTTGGAGGACGTGCAGGACGCGATGGGGCACGCCGACCCGCGGACCACCCGCCGCTACGACCGGGACCGGCACAACCTCGACCGGGACCCGGCGTACGTCATCTGGGCGGCGCGGGCCCGGCGGCGCGGCTGACGAAAACCGGTTGACGGAGTAAGCGCTCACTCCCGAGTGTGGTGCCATGACGGCACCCGGGGGACGCCGACGACGCGCGCCGGCCATGGCCGCCGACCGCCGCCGCGCCATGATCGTGCAGACCGCGCTGCCCCTGCTGACCCGCCGGGGCACCACCCTGACCACGGCCGAGGTGGCGCGGGCCGCCGGGATCGGCGAGGCGACCGTGTTCCGCGCCTTCGCCGACAAGCAGGCGCTGCTCGACGCCTGCGTGGCCGAGGTCCTGCGCCCCGACCCGCTGCTCGACCGGTTGACCCGCATCGACCGACGCCAGCCCCTCACCGGTCGGCTCACCGAGGCCGCCGTGGCGGTCCACGCCCACCTGGCCCGGCTGGGCGCGGTGCTCGGCGCCCTACACGCCGCCGGTCGGGCCCGACCCGACCCGCCACCGGCCGGCACGGCGGCGACGGCGGTCCGCTCGGCGGTGGCCGCCCTGTTCACCCCCGACGTCGACCGGCTACGGCTCCCGCCCGACCAGCTCGCCGACCTGTTCCTCGGTCTGCTGTCCCCGCCGGGCCCGCTGGCCACCACGGCACCGTCCACCACCGACCTGGTCGACCTGTTCCTGCACGGCGCGCTGACCCGGGTCAGGTGAGCAGGTCGAGGTGGTGGTGGGCGTCGGCGGAGATGTCCTCGTGCCGCAGCCACCGCCGTGTCCACAACCGGGCGGCCACCTCGGCCTGACCGTCACCCCACGCGGCGTGCTCCACCAGCAGCGCCGCCGCCAGCGCGTACGCCATCCGCAGGGCCAGGGCACGCGCGCCGGCCAGGACCGTCGCCGACGTCGGGTCGGCGGTGACCTCACCGAGGGTGGCCCGCAGCTCCCCGGCCACCGTGGCGAGCGTGTCGGCCAGGACCGGTGACAGCGGGCGGGCCATGTCGGCGGCGGCGGTGAGCCGCGCCAGCAGCGGGCCGGCCGCGTCCTCCCGGGTGACCGCGCGCAGCACGTCCACCGACAGCACGTTGGTGGTGCCCTCCCAGATCGGCAGGACCTGCGCGTCGCGCAGCAGCCTCGGCACGCCGGTGTCCTCGACGTAGCCGGCCCCGCCGAACGCCTCCACGTACTCGGCGGCGGACGACACCGCCAGCCGTCCGGTGGCCAGCTTCGCCAGTGGCGCGACCACCCGCAGCTCCGCGGCGGCCTGCGGGTCGCCGCCGACCTCGACCCGGCCGAGCAACGCGAACGCGTGTCCGGCCAGGGCGAACGCGCCCGCCGCGTCGACCGCCAACGCGCCGAGGGTGGCCCGGTGCAGCGGATTGTCGGCCAGCAGCCCACCGGCCACCCGCCGGGTACGCGCGTACGCCGTCGCGTAGGACAGGCCCCGGCGCATTCCCGACGCGGCGGCGGACGCGTTGTGCACCCGGGTCACCACCACCAGGGTCATCGCCCGCACCAGCCCCGGCACCGCCGGGTCACCCAACGGCAGCGCGTACGCGTCCCGCAACCCGATCTCGGCGGTCGGTAACGCCCGGGTGCCCAGCTTGTCCTTGAGCCGGCGCACCACCACCCCGGGGGCGGGACCATCCGGGGCGGCGGTGGCACCGGCCAGCGGCGAGTCGGCCGCGTAGCGGGGCACCAGGAACGGGGCGAGGACCCGGCTGCCCCGCCCGGCGCCCTCCGGCCGGGCCAACGCCACCGCCATCGCCGCGTCGGCGGCCGAGCAGAACCACTTCTCCCCGGTCAGCCGCCACGACCCGTCGGCAGCGGGCCGGCCGAGGGTGCCGGTGCCGGACAGGTCGGAGCCGCCCTGCGACTCGGTCATCCACTGCCCGCTGACGATCGCCGTGTCCGGGTCGGTGGCGACCAGCCGGGGCAGCCAGGCGTCGCGCACCTGCGCGTCGACGTCGGGGGTGCTCAGCAGCGCGGCGGCCCCGTCGGCCATCGCCACCGGGCAGGAGAACGTCGCCGACTCCGGCCCGTACAGGTGCAGCAGGGCGTGCTGGACGACGCGGGCGGCGGCCCCCCACGTGCCGCGCGCCGAATCCAGGTAGGGCAGGGCGACCACGGCGTGCCGGGCGGCGGCGGCCCGCTGCGCCTGCCAGCCGCCGCTGGTGTCGATCCGGTCGACACGGGCGCCCCACGGGTCGTAGCGGACCAGCGTCGGCGGGTGGGCCTCGGCGTCGGCGTGCGCGGCGCGCAGCGGCCCGACGACGTCGGCGGCCAGCGCGGTCAGCCGGTCCCGCGCGGCGGTGTGCCCGTCCGCGCCGAGCTGCCGGGTCAGCCACGACCGCAGCAGCCGGTCACCGGCGTACGGGTCGTCGATGTCCGGCACCGGCTGCACGTAGCGGCTCATCCGTCGCTCCTTCACCAGGGGTGTGCGCCGACGGTAGACGATCGCCCCGGCGGCGCGACAGGGGGCGAACCGCCTGCGCCGCCCCGGCCCGCCGCCTACCGTCGCAGGTGATGAGCGTGCAGCAGGCGTGGACCCGACCGGCGCGGCGGCGTCGCCCGGTGCGCACCGGCCTGTTCCTGGGGGGACTGGCCGTCGGCCTGTGCCTGGTCGGGGTGGCCGGGCTGGGGCTGTGGAACGTGCAGGTGGTGGCGGGCGCCACCGGCCCGGTGCGGGAGACCGCCGACGGGTTCCTGCGGGAGTTGTCCGCCGGTGAGGTGGAGCAGGCCTACCGGCGGTTGTGCGCGCCGACCCGCAGCCGGTGGAGCGAGGTCGGGTTCGCCGGCTGGGTCCGCACCCCGCCGGTGGTCACCGGCTACGAGATCCTCGACGTGTCGGTCCGCACCAAGGGGGGCCGGCCGGCGGGGGAGGTGGCGGCGCGGGTCACCCGCGACGGCGGGGCCGACGAGCAGCGGCGGCTGCCGGTGGTGAAGGAGGACGGGAAGTGGCGGGTCTGCGGCGACCCGTACTGACCCGCCCGCCGGGTCAGGCGCGCGGGCCCAGGTCGCCGGAGCGGTAGTGCCGCCGGCACAGCACCTGGTAGCGCACGTCGGCGGTGTCGACGGTGTCCCCGATGACGACCTGCGCACCCTCGCGGACCACCCGCCCGTCGACGACGCGGGCGTTGAGCAGCCCCTCCCGCCCGCACCAGCACAGCACCTCCACCTGGATGCGGGCCACCTCGTCGGCCAGTTCGAACAGCCGCCGGGCGGCCGGGAACAGGCACGACCGGAAGTCGGTGGCCAGGCCGAAGGCGTACACGTCGACGTCGTAGCCGTCGACCAGTTCGGCCATCTGCTCGACGTGCGCCACGTCGTAGAACGACGCCTCGTCGCAGATCAGGTAGTCGATGCGGACCCCCTCGGCCCAGGTGTCACGGACCAGGGTCCGCAGGTCCAGCTCGTCGGTCACCTCCACCGCCGTGTGGGCCAACCCGATGCGGGTGGTCACCTGCGGCCCCAACGAGCGGTCGATGCGGGTGGTGACCAGGCCCCGGCGGCCCTGCCGGGCGTGGTTGTAGTTCATCTGCAACGCCATCGTCGACTTGCCGCAGTCCATCGGACCCCAGAAGAACTTCAACGCGGCGGCGTGCAACGGGCGGCCGTCGACGCCCCGGGCGGCGGCACAGCCGGTTCCCCCGTCATGCGGGCCGGGCAGGGGACGGGCCAGGCAGGTGGGGGTGGCAGCGGCGTCGTCGGTCACGTCGGGGCAGCCTAGCCCATCGGCGCGGGTGGATTCGGCCGATGGTCAGAGCACCCGGGGCGGGGTGTTGCCGGCGGCGACGATGGCCCGGCGGATCGGCACGGCGGCCAGCAACGCGAACCCCACCACGAAGAAGATCAGCAGGGAGACCAGACCCACCCGGTAGGAGGAGGTGAGCTGGAAGACCAGGCCGAACGCCAGCGGACCGAGCCAACTGGTGCCCTTGTCGCTGATCTCGTAGAACCCGTAGTACTCGCCCTCCTTGCCGGCGGGGATGAGCTGGCTGAACAGCGACCGGCTCAACGCCTGGCTGCCGCCGAGGACCAGACCGATCGCCCCACCGAGGATCATGAACGGCAGCGGCGCCTCGGCCGGCAACCGGAACGCCCCGATGATCACCCCGGTCCACAGCACCAGCGACAGCAGCACCGTCTTCCACGCCCCGATGCGCCGGGCCAACGCCCCCAACGCCAACGCCCCGCCGAAGGCGAGGAACTGCACCAGCAGGATCGTCACGATCAGCGTGCTCTGCCCCAGCCGCAGCTCCTCGGTGCCGTACTGGCTGGCCAGGGTGATCACCGTCTGGATGCCGTCGTTGTAGACCAGGAACGCCAGCAGGAAGAACAGCGTCAACGGGTACGCCTTGATCTCCCGCAGGGTCCGGCCGAGCTGCCGGAACCCGTCGGTGACCACGTTGCGGCCCGCCCCGCGCAGCGCCTCGGCGGTGGGGTGCTCCCGCAGCCACCGCAGCGGCACCAGGGTGAACACCGCCCACCACACCCCGGCCGACACGATCGACCAGCGGGCCAGGTCCAGGGTGCGCTGCGGGTTGTCGTCCTCGCTGAGCAGGGTCACCGCCACCAGGTTCAACGCCAGCAGCAGACCACCACCGAGGTAGCCGATGGCCCAGCCGCGGCTGGACACCGCGTCGCGTTCGTCCGGGCCGGCCAGCTGCGGCAGGAACGAGTTGTACACCACCACCGCCGCGCCGAAGGCGATGTTGGCGACCAGGAACAACGCCCCACCGAGCAGGTACCGCTCGCCGGTGACCAACGCCATCGCGACGGTCGCCCCGGCGCCGGTGAACGCCGCCCCGGCCAGCAGCCGCTTCTTGTGCACCGTCCGGTCGGCGATCGCCCCGACCACCGGCAGCACGAACACGGTCAACAGCACCGACAGCGAGATCAGGTACGGGTAGTAGGAGCCGGCGGCGACCCGGATGCCCAGCGGGTGCACGTACCCGTCGCAGGTGTCCGCGCCGAGTTCGCAGCCGGCGGCCAGTTCGGTGACGGTGGTGAGGAACGGGCCGAGGAACACCGTGATGACGGTGGTCTGGAAGGCCGAGTTGGCCCAGTCGTACAGGTACCAGCCGCGCCGCTCCCGGCGCAGGCCCGCCGGGGTGCCGGTGGCGGTGGGGGTGGTGGTGACCGGGTCGGCCATCGGGGTCCTCGGGGCTCAGGCGGCCCAGAGGCCGCGGCTGCGGTAGACGTCGCGCAGCACGCCGACGTGATCGGTCATGATGCCATCCACACCACGATCCAGTAAGTCGTGCATCCGGGCAGGTTCGTCGATCGTCCAGACGTGCACGTGCACCCCCAGCCGGCGGCAGTAGGCCAGGAACCGGCGGTCGACCACCGGCACCCCGGCCCAGCGGGGCGGCACCTGCGCGGCCACCACCGACGGCGGCAGCCGCAGCGGCCGGCCGTGCCGCGACGCCAGCCACAGCCGGGCCACCCCGCGCATGCCCAGGCCGGTGGCGACCCGGCCGCCGGTGGCCGCGCGCAGCCGGGCCAGCCGGGCGTCGCTGAACGACGCCAGCAGCACCCGGTCGGCCGCGCCGGCGCGGGTCACCGCCTCGACCGCCGGGGTGACGCCACCGTCGGCCTTCACGTCGATGTTGAACCGGACCTGTGGCCACCCGGCCAGCACATCGTCGAGCCGCGGCACGACCGCCGCGCCGCCGACCCGCACCGTCGCCAGGTCGGCCCAGCGCAGGTCGGCGATGCGGCCCCGCTGCCCGGTGACCCGGCGCAGGGTGGCGTCGTGGAAGACCACGCACACCCCGTCGGCGGTGGCGTGCACGTCGGTCTCCACGTACCGGTAGCCCAGCTCGACGGCCCGGGTGAACGCGGCGACGGTGTTCTCGTCGCCGTCGGCGGCGCCACCGCGGTGGGCGAAGGCCAGCGGGGTGGGGGCGTCCAGGTAGCCGGCTCGGGTCGACACGCAGCGCAGTATGCCCGCCCCCGGTGGCCGGCGGGTGGCCGACCGGCGGCGGGTCAGGCCGAGGTGGGGCGGCGGTGGACCCGGCTGGTGTCGACGGGACGCCCCGGGTCGACGTGGCGGGGTCCGTCCGGTTCGTCGGGACGCAGCGGCACCAGGGTGTCGGTGATCGCGTCGATGATCCGGTCGGTGCCCCGGCGGGCCGCGCCGGGCGCGTCGGGGGAGAGGTCCCCGAGGTGCAGGGGCGCGCCGAAGCGGACCCGGATCACCGGGCGGCGCACCAGCGTCCGGGCCAGCGCGCGCAGCATCCCCCGGGGCGCCCGGTAGGGCAGCACCTCGTGCGACCCCCACTGGGCCACGGGCACCACCGGGGCGTCGCAGGCCATGGCGAGGCGGGCGGTGCCGGTCTTGCCGCGTTCGGGCCACATGCCGGGGTCCAGCCCGATGCGTCCCTCGGGGTAGACCAGCACCACCGACCCGGCGGTGACCGCTGCGGCGGCGTCGTCGAGTGCCCGGCGTACGCCGGTGGTGCCCCGGTCGACGCGCAGGTGCCCGGCGTGGCGCATCAGCGCGCCGAGGCCCGGGGTGCGGAACAGCCCACCGGTGGCCATGAAGCGGGGCGACATGCCCCGGGCGCGGCAGGCGGCGCCCAGCACGATGGGGTCGAAGGGGCTGATGTGGTTGGCGGCCAGGATCAGCGGCCCCCGGCGCAGGTGCGCGGGGACGTCCCCGCTGACCTCCAGGCGGGCGAACAGGGCGACGACCAGCCGGGCGAGCAGTTGGGCGGCACGCCAGAACAGGGGTGGCTGCCAGCCGGGGCGCGGGGTGTCCATCAGTCGCCGATGGTCGCACGGGCGTGGGGGAGGACCGGAAGCCGGGTCGTGCGGCCTGTGGTGATCAGGGTCATTGGTCCCGGGTCGGGTCGGGACCCCCGACCCTGCCCGACAACCTACGACGCGCGGTAGTATCTACTACGTCTCGTAGTATCAATGGCAGGGGGATCCCGGTGGACGCGTTGGACGTCGCCCGCTGGCAGTTCGGTGTCACCACCGTCTACCACTTTCTCTTCGTACCACTGACCATCGGACTGTCCGTCCTGGTCGCCATCCTCCAGACCCGCTGGCACCGCACCGGCGACGAGAAATACCTCAAACTCACCAAGTTCTACGGCAAACTCTTCCTGATCAACTTCGCCATGGGCGTCGTCACGGGCATCGTGCAGGAATTCCAGTTCGGCATGAACTGGTCCGACTACTCCCGCTTCGTCGGCGACATCTTCGGCGCACCCCTGGCCATCGAGGCCCTCGTCGCCTTCTTCCTCGAATCCACCTTCATCGGCCTGTGGATCTTCGGCTGGGACCGGCTACCCCCACGCCTGCACCTCGCCAGCATCTGGGCCGCCGCCATCGGCACCAACCTGTCCGCCTACTTCATCCTCGCCGCCAACTCGTTCATGCAGAACCCCGTCGGCTACCGCTTCAACCCCGACACCGGACGCGCCGAACTCACCGACTTCGTCGCCGTCCTCACCAACAAGGTCGCCCTGATCACCTTCCCGCACACCCTCGCCGGCGCCTTCCTCGTCGCCGGCGCCCTCGTCACCACCGTCGGCCTCTGGCACCTCATGCGCCGCCGCGACAACCCCGACACCGACGCCTACCGCCACGCCACCCGCTTCGGCGCCTGGGTCGTCCTCATCTCCGCCACCCTCGTCGTCCTCACCGGCGACATCCAAGGCAAGATCATGACCCAGGTGCAGCCCATGAAGATGGCCGCCGCCGAAGGCCTCTACACCACCGAAAGCCCCGCCTCGTTCTCCGTACTCACCGTCGGCAGCCTCGACGGCAACCGCGAGATCTTCGCCCTCAAGATCCCCTACCTGCTGTCCTACCTCGGCACCGGCGACCCCAACGGCACCGTCCACGGCATCAACGACCTCCAGGCCCAGTACGCCAGCCAGTACGGCCCCGGCAGCTACACCCCGATCATCCCGGTCACCTACTGGAGCTTCCGCTTCATGATCGGCTTCGGACTCGCCGCCGCCGCCATCGCCCTGCTCATCCTCTGGAGCCAACGCAAGGGCCGCACCCCCACCAACAGGTGGCTGCTGCGCGCCGGCCTGATCATGCCCGTGCTCCCACTGCTCGCGAACTCCTTCGGCTGGATCTTCACCGAGATGGGCCGCCAACCCTGGATCGTCTTCGGCGAGATGCTCACCCGCGACGGCGTCTCCCGCAGCGTCTCCCTCACCGAAGTCCTCACCTCCTTCACCGCCTTCACCCTCATCTACGCCACCCTCGCCGTCATCGAATTCAAACTCCTCCTGCGCTACGCCCGCGCCGGCGTACCCGACGTCACCCCCACCCCCGACGACACCGACGACGCCGAGCGCCCGCTCGCCTTCGCCTACTGACCCGGAGCCCCACCGTGGAACTGACCACCATCTGGTTTCTCCTCGTCGCCGTGCTCTTCACCGGCTACTTCATCCTCGAAGGCTTCGACTTCGGCGTCGGCATGCTCCTGCCCGTCCTCGGCCGCGACGACCGGCAACGCCGCGTCCTCATCAACACCATCGGCCCCGTCTGGGACGGCAACGAGGTCTGGCTCATCACCGCAGGCGGCGCCATGTTCGCCGCCTTCCCCGAGTGGTACGCCACCCTCTTCTCCGGCTTCTACCTGCCCCTACTGCTCATCCTGCTCGCCCTCATCGCCCGCGGCGTCGCCTTCGAATACCGCCACAAGCGCCCCGAAGCCTCCTGGAAACGCCGCTGGGACCACGCCATCTTCTGGGGCTCCGCCATCCCCGCCCTCCTCTGGGGCGTCGCCTTCGCCAACATCTTCCGCGGCGTACCCCTCGACGCCGACCACGAACACGTCGGCAGCCTGATCGACCTGCTCAACCCCTACGCCCTACTCGGCGGCCTGACCACCCTCGGCCTCTTCCTCACCCACGGCGCGGTCTTCCTCGCCCTCAAGACCACCGGCGACATCCGCCACCGCGCCGGCACCCTCGCCGTCACCCTCGGCGTCGGCACCGCCGTCGTCGCCGTCGCCTTCCTCACCTGGACCCTCACCATCCGCGCCAACCCCGCCGCCATCGTCCTCGCCGCCGGCGCCGCACTCGCCCTACTCGGCGCACTCGCCGCCGCCCGCGTACGCCGCGAAGGCTGGGCCTTCACCGGCACCGCCCTGGCCATCGCCCTCGCCGTCGCCACCCTCTTCACCGCCCTGTTCCCCAACGTCATGCCCTCCACCGGCGACCCCGCCGGCACCCTCACCGCCACCAACGCCGCCTCCACCCCCTACACCCTGAAAATCATGACCTGGGTCGCCGTCGTCTTCACCCCGATCGTCCTCGCCTACCAAAGTTGGACCTACTGGGTGTTCCGCAAGCGAATCGGGGTACAGAACATCCCGCAACACTGAAAGACGCGCGAGGGGCGCGGGGACGCGGGGCCGGAGCGAGGGGGTCGCACCGGCCCCGCAACGCGTCCACCACAAACCCGTCGCCGACCAGCCCACCCACCGCTATCGTCGCCGCATGCCGCACGACCCCCACGTCCGGGAACTCACCGACGACGACACCACCGCCGCCTGGCACCTCGGCCGCACCGCCTTCGGCTCCGACCCGCAACCCGCACCACCACCCACCACCACCCCCGGCACCACCCGCTACGGCGCGTTCGACCACACCGGCCGCCTCATCGGCAAAGCCGTCGACCTGCACCACCACCAGTGGTGGGACGGCCGCACCATCGCCGCCGCCGACATCGCCAGCGTCGCCGTCGCCCCCGAAGCCCGCGGCCGCGGCGTCGCCCGCACCCTGCTCACCACCCTCCTGCGCGGCGCACACGACCGGGACGCCGCCGTCAGCGCGCTGTTCCCCACCGTCGCCGCCCCCTACCGGGCCTGCGGCTGGGAAACCGCCGGCACCCTACGCACCGTCAACCTCCCCACCGCCCTGCTCACCCGCCACCACCCCAGCCCACACCTCACCGTCCGCCCCGGCACCGCCGCCGACCTCACCGCCGTCGACGAACTGCACACCCACACCATCCGCCACCGCCGCGGCCTACTCGCCCGCAGCGGCCCCCTGCACGAACACCGCCGCACCCGCCACACCACCGACAACACCCTGCCCTACGACGGCCTCACCCTCGTCGAACACCACGGCCACCTCGTCGGCTACGCCGGCTGGAACCGCCGCAACCACTACGGCGACGACGGCACCATCACCGTCGAAGACCTCGCCGCCACCACCGCCGACGCCGCCCGCGAACTCGTCGGCATCCTCGCCAGCTGGCACAGCGTCGCCCCCACCCTGCGCCTCACCCTCCTCCCCGGCGACCCCCTCACCCCCCACCTGCCCGTGGAGAAGGCCCGCGAAAACGAACAGGACACCTGGATGCACCGCCCCGTCGACGTCACCCGCGCCATCCGCGACCGGGGCTGGCCACCACACCTGCACGGCACCGCCACCTTCACCCTCGACGACCCCCTCGCCGACTGGAACACCGGCACCTGGCACCTGGAGATCACCGACGGCCACGCCGACCTGCGCCGCACCACCACCCCCGCCGACCTGCACCTGACCGTCCGCGGCTTCGCCCTGCTCTACACCGGCGCCGCCACCGCCCGCACCGTCGCCCAGGCCGGCCTGCTGCACCACCCCGCCGGCACCGACCCCACCCCACTCGACCTACTCGCCGCCCCCGGCCCCGCCCAACTCGGCGACTACTTCTGACCCACCCCGGCCGGGGGCCTCCGCATCGGCTGCCCCCGACCAGCCCCCACCACAGCCGTCACCGGCCCCACCTCACCGCGCCTCGCGCAACTCCGCCAACCGCGCCTCGATCTCCGCCAACTCCGCCCGCAACTTCTCCGCCTGCTGCTCCGCCTCCGACCGCTCCGCCGACAGGATCTGCTCCACCGCCTCCTGCACCCCCGGCACATCCACCAACGCCACCATCCGCAACGCCTCCGCAGGCTTCACCACGTACGGCTTCGCCAACGCCTTCGCCCCCTGCTGCGCCGCCACCGTCCACTCACCATCGGCATACGCCAACGTCACCGTCAAACCCGCCGGCCCCTTCGGCTTCGCCACCTTCGCCGGCCGCCGCGCCGCCGGCTTCTCCACCGGCACGGACTGCTGCTCCACCTTCGGCTCCTCCCGCCTCTGCACCGGCACCCGGGGCGTGTCCAACACGAACTCCGGCTCCGCCTTCGCCGTCGGCTCCACCTGCTCCACCACCGGCTCCGACTTCACCTCCACCACCCGACGACCCGCACCCCGCGGCGCCACCGCCAGATCGGCGGGGGAGAAGGGCAACTCGTCGCGACCGAACCGCACCACCACGAACTCGTCCGACACCGCCGGATCGGTCACCTCCACCACCTGACCCACCTGCCCGGCGATCTGCCCCGCCGACGCGGTGAACACCACCTTCGGCTTCCGCCCCGCCGCCAACGCCTCCCGGATACCCCGCACCTCGTCATCGGACAAACCCTGGCCCGCCATCACAACCCTCTTTCGTACACGTGTCTGATCCTGCCTTGATACCAGCCCACCACGACAACCGGAGGATCAGCCCCCCAGCACCCGCAACGCCTCGTCCGCGTGCTCGTTCATCCCCAACTCGCTGTGCACCACCGCCAGCACCCGCCGGTCCTGACCGATCACGAACGTCATCCGCCGCGTGCTCAACGGCCCCAACGGCAACCGCCGCCGCACCCCGAACGCCTGCGCCACCACACCGTCGACATCCGACAACAACGGATAGTCGAACCCGTGCATCCGGGAGAACTCCGCCTGCTTCTCCACCGCATCCCGACTGATCCCCACCCGCTGCGCCCCCACCGCCGCGAACTCCGCCGCCAGATCCCGGAAGTGACAACTCTCCGCCGTACACCCACGCGTCATCGCCGCCGGATAGAAGAACAACACCACCGGCCCCGCCGCCAACAACTCCGACAACCGCCGCGGCGCACCCGTCTGATCCGGCAACACGAAATCCTCCACCAGATCACCGACACTCACACCCACTACACACCTCCACCGATCTGATCCGTCCGAAACGCGGTGAGCGTAAGCGATCACCCCACCCACCGCCGCGCCACCGCGCCACGTGAGCACCCACACCCTGCCCACCACACCGGCGCGGACGGTACCGTCACACCACCGCACACCGGACCGGCAGGGGAGCAGGGACAATGACCACGGTCACCGTCATCACCGGCGGCAGCCGAGGCATCGGCGCCGCCACCGCCCGACGACTCGCCGCCGAAGGCCACCACCTCGCCATCGGCTACCACCGCGACCACCGCGCCGCCGCCACCGTCCTCGCCGACATCCACCGCCTCGGCGGCAAGGCCGTCGCCGTCCCCGCCGACACCACCGACCCCACCCACATCGACCGCCTCTTCACCGCCGCCGCCGACCTCGGCCCGCTCACCGCCCTGGTCAACAACGCCGGCGTCACCAGCCCCATCGGCCCCTTCACCGACCTGCGCCCCGACGACCTGCGCCGGGTCGTCGACATCAACCTCATCGGGTACGTCCTCTGCGCCCAACAGGCCGCCCGCCGCCTCACCCACGGCGGCGCCATCGTCAACATCTCCTCCTCCGCCGCCACCCTCGGCAGCCCGGGGGAGTACGTCCACTACGCCGCCGTCAAAGCCGCCACCGACACCCTCACCATCGGCCTGGCCAAGGAACTCGCCCCCCGCGGCATCCGGGTCAACGCCGTCGCCCCCGGCATCATCCGCACCGACATCCATGCCGCCTCCGGCGCACCCGACCGTCCCGACACCGCAGCCGGCCGCATCCCGCTCGGCCGCGCCGGTGAACCCGACGAGGTCGCCGGCGCCGTCGCCTGGCTCCTCGGCCCCGACGCCACCTACACCACCGGCGCGGTGCTGCGCGTCGCCGGCGGCCTCTGACCGGCGGCCCGGGAACAGACGCCTCCGGGCCGCCGACCGCCGGTCAACCGGTGAACAGCTTCGCCGCCGTCAGCACCGTCTGCACCACCCCGTAACCCAGCAGCACCGACACCACCGACCAGGAAACCCACAACCGGACCCGCTGCCCCCGGGGACCGTCCTCGTTCATCGCGCGCCACCTTTCTGCGTCGTCACCACATCCGTGTCCCGCCCACCGGGCGGCTCGTGGTACCGCTGCGGCACCGGACGCACCAGCAGGTTCGCCACGAATCCCACCGCCAGCACCCCGACCATCGTGAACAACGCCGGCCGGTACGCCGACGCCGTCAACGTCCCCGGCTCACCCTGCGCGTCCAAGAACGCGTTGACGATCAACGGCCCGGCCACCCCCGCCGCCGACCACGCGGTCAGCAACCGGCCGTGGATCGCCCCCACCTCGACCGTGCCGAACAGGTCCCGCAGGTACGCCGGAACGGTCGCGAACCCACCGCCGTAGAACGACAGGATGACGCAGGCCAGCAGCACGAACAGCGCCGTCGCCATCTGCCCGACCAGGGCCAGCGCCGCGTACAGCACCATCCCCACACCCAGGTACACCAGGTAGATCGGCTTACGGCCGAGCAAGTCCGACGTCGAGGACCAGACGAACCGACCGGCCATGTTGAACAACGACAACAGGCCCACGAACCCGCCCGCCGCAGCCACCGACACCGCCGAGCCGCCCCCGTCGCGGAAGAAGTCCTGGATCATCGGGCTGGCCTGCTCCAGGATCCCGATCCCGGCGGTCACGTTGCAGAACAACACCACCCACAGCAGCCAGAACGCCCGGGTCCGCACCGCGTTCGCCGCCGACACATTTGCCGTGGTCACCAGCGGCTTCGCCGCCACCGCCGCCGGATCGAACCCGTCCGGCCGCCAGCGCGCCGCCGGCACCCGCACGTTGACCACCCCGAACATCATGATGACGAAGTAGCCGACACCCAACGTGACGAACAACCAGACCAGCGCCGGCCCCGAGGCCGTCGATCCGGCGTCCGCCGGGTTCGTACAACGACAGCAGCTGACGCGACAGGGGAGAGGCCACCATCGCCCCACCACCGAAACCCATGATCGCCAGACCGGTGGCCAGCCCCGGCCGGTCCGGGAACCACTTGATCAACGTGGACACGGGGGAGATGTAGCCGATACCCAACCCGATCCCGCCCAGCAGCCCGTAGCCGACGTACAGCAGCCACAGCTGCCCGGTGGCGATGCCCAGCGCGCCGACGCCGAACCCGGCCGCCCAGAAACACGCCGAGACGAACATCGCCTTGCGCGGCCCGTTCGCCTCGACCCAGGTGCCGGCGACCGCCGCCGACAACCCCAGCATCACGATCGCGATGCTGAAGATCACCCCGATCGCCGTCTGACTCGCGTCGAAGTGCGCGATCAGGGAGTTCTTGTAGACGCTGGTCGCGTAGACCTGGCCGATGCAGAGGTGGATCGCCAGCGCCGCCGGGGGGATCAGCCAGCGGCTGTACCCGGGCGGCGCGACGGTGTGCCGACGATCGAGTGCGGACAGCATCGGTGCTTCCTCTCCGGAACATCGCGGTGACGTGCTCCCGTCACATGCCCCCGCCGCCTACGGCGGGCAAACCGGTGCCGCGCCCAGCGGTCGTCCCGGTGAGCCGACCGGCTGCCACCGCCGTCCCGATCCAGGTTCGATAATGCACATTATGTAAAGCTAAGCCGGAGAGAAGCCCCCTGCCGGCCTTCGGGCACCCGGGATGGCGAGTGCCCACCTTCGGGGCCGCAACCGCTTCTCGCACCCGCGTGGTGTCCACCGCGCAACAGCGGGTCGCACTGCCGCGCCGGATCCGACGGGACGCCTGTGCGGGTCAGGCAGCCGACGAGCCGCCGGTGTGCCGGTGGGACGTCGGTTCGTGTGCGTGGTCTGCCGGGGCGGACGGCGCCCCAAGACGTCCGCCGGTCCACTGCGGCGTCCCGGGCGTCACGCGACCCACAGCCCCGCTGCGCGCACTCCGGACTGGTGCTCCACCACCACCCGGACGGATGCCGAGCCGCGAGACTCCCGCTCGGGCGCACTGACAGCCCGCCGAGGGTGCAGGCGATGTCGGCAGGTGGAACCCGGCCCGGATGCAGTGCGGAGCAGCCTGATGTCGCTCCCCTCCCCTGGGTTCCCGACAACCCGAGAAACCTGCATAATATCCCTTATGCATGACAAACAGGACGAATCGGTTGGACGGCTCGTCGAGGAGTTCCTGACCGCGCGGGCCACCCGCAAGCCCTCCCCACACACGCAGGAGGCGTACCGGCGGGACCTGCTGGCCGTCGCGGCGCTGGCCGGCGAGGAGTGCAGCCCTCCCCTGTCCCCCCACGAGCTGACGATCTCCGCCCTCTCCCCCCGGCTGATGCGGGCGGCGTTCGCCCGGTTCGCCGCGCCCCGGGCGGCAGCGTCGGTGCACCGGGCCTGGTCGAGCTGGAACGGGTTCTTCTCGTTCCTGGTGGCCGAGCAGGTGGTGGCGGGCAACCCGATGCCCGCGGTGGGGCGTCCCCGCAACCCGCTCCCCCAGCCCAAGCCGTTGCGGGGCGAGGACACCCCGGAGGTGCTGCTGGCGTCGGTGTCGCGGGAGGACGCGCGGCAGCGTGATCCGTGGCCGGAGCGGGACGTCGCGGTGCTGGCGCTGGCGTTGTGCGCGGGGCTGCGCCTGGCGGAGTTGTTGGCGTTGCGGGTGTCGTCGGTGTCGGGGCGGGCCGGTGAGCGGCGGGTGGCGGTGGCCGGCAAGGGTGGCCGGCCGAGGGTGGTGCCGGTGGAGCCGGAGTTGGACGAGGTGGTGGCGGCCTACCTAGACAGTCGGCGGCGGCGGTTCGGGGCGCGCAGCGTACGACCGGACGGGGTGTTGTTCGTGGATCGGCGGGGTGAGCCGCTGCGTCGGGGCGGGTTGCAGTATCTGGTGGATTCCTGTTACCGGCGGGCGGGGATCACCGACCGGGTGCCGGCGGGGGCCCGGTTGCACGCGTTGCGGCACACGTTCGCGACCCGGTTGGCCGAGGACGGGGCGGGGGCGGCGGAGATCATGCGGCTGTTGGGGCATGCGTCGTTGGCGTCGTCGCAGACGTACATCGAGGTGACGGCGGGTCAGCAGCGGGCGGCGGTGCGGTCGAACCGGACGAACCGGGTGTTGGTGGGGTTGGTGTCAGGAGGGCGTCCGGGCTGAGGGTGGGGTGGTCCGGGGTGCGGCGGCTGTCGAGCATGACGGTTCACCGCTTGCTGAATACAGCGACTGCTGTACTGTCGTGGTGTGGAGATGCTGACGCACGGTCAGGTCCTTGCCCGCTTCGGCCATGCCCTGTCCGACCCGGTGCGGGCCCGGCTGCTGCTCGCGTTGCGCGAGCGCCCCGGCTACCCGGCCGAGCTCGCCGATCTGCTCGGCACCAGCCGGCAGAACCTGTCCAACCACCTGGCCTGCCTACGCGGCTGCGGCTTGGTCGTCGCCGTCCCCGAGGGTCGACGGACCCGGTACGAACTGGCCGACGCCCGGCTCGCGCACGCCCTGGGTGACCTGCTCGGCCTGGTCCTCGCCGTCGACCCGGCCGCCTGCGCCGGCACCGACGGGTGCTGTTGATGACCGGGCCGCTGCCGCTGCTGAGCGCCGAGCCGAGCCCGACGCGGCGGGCGTCGCTGGTGCGCCGGGTCCGCCTGTTGGTGGCGGCCACCATCGCCTACAACGTGATCGAGGCGGCCGTCGCGCTCACCGCCGGCACCCTCGCCGACTCCACCGCGCTCGTCGGGTTCGGGTTGGACTCGGTCATCGAGGTGTCCTCGGCCGCCGCGGTGGCGTGGCAGTTCACCGCCGCTGACCACGAACGCCGCGAACGAACCGCGCTGCGGATCGTCGCCGGCTCATTCTTCGCCCTGGCCGCCTACGTGACCGTCGAGTCGGTGCGGGCTCTGGTCGGCGGCGACCGGGCCGAGCATTCCACCGTGGGACTGGTGCTCGCCGTGCTGTCGTTGCTGGTGATGCCGCTGCTGTCGGCGGTGCAGCGCCGCGCCGGGCGGGAGTTGGGGTCGGCGTCGGCGGTGGCCGACTCCAGGCAGACGCTGCTGTGCACCTATCTGTCCGCGGTCCTGCTGGTGGGTCTGGCGGTCAACTCGCTGTTCGGCTGGTGGTGGGCCGACCCCGCCGCTGCGCTGGTCATCGCCGCCGTCGCCGTCAGAGAAGGCCGCGACGCTTGGCGCGGGCACACCTGCTGCACCCCGGTCATATCCGACAGCGGCCCGACGTCCGACGGATGTTGCGCGCCCGGCAGCCCGCGGTGACGGCCGCGCCGGCCCGTCGGACCCGTGTGCTCGGGCGGTCGTCGACCCTCGGGTGGCACACGTAGCCGTTCCCGAGGCGGATCAGTTTGTCGGCGTCGGGTTTCGCCGGAACCTGGGAACGGCCCGTGTGGCGCGGGCGTACGGGGTGTGGGTGGGTGTGGGATGGTGTGGGTGGACGCGACTGGCGGCACGGGGATGGGTCAACCATCGGGGAGCTCGTCGCGGGGGTCGACCGCCTGGGCCCCCGTGGTCGAGGTGAGTCATGTCTGTTTCCTCTTCCCTCTCCCCCACGCCTGGTATGGCCCGGTTGTTGCCGGGTGGGCCGGTGGCGGAGCGGATTCTCGCCGAGGTTGCCGACGGGGTGGCGGCGTTGCGGGCGGCCGGGGTGGTGCCGGCGTTGGCGACGGTACTGGTGGGTGACGACGACGCCAGTGCCGGGTACATCCGGATAAAGCAGCGGCAGGCGGCGGAGTTGGGGTTCGCGTCGCCGCACGTGCGGTTGCCCGGGTCGGCGTCGCAGGCCGATCTGCACCGGGTGTTGCGGGATTTCAACGACGACGCCGGGGTGCACGCGGTGTTGGTGCAGCATCCGGTGCCGGGGCATCTGGATTACGACCGGGCGTTGGAGGTGTTGGATCCGGATTCGGACGTGGACGGGATGCATCCGGTGAACATGGGCCGGTTGGCGTTGGGGTTGCCGGGGCCGTTGCCGTGTACGCCGGCGGGGATCGAGGCGTTGTTGGCGTTCCACGGGGTGCCGGTGGCGGGGCGGGAGGTGGTGGTGTTGGGTCGTGGTGCGACGTTGGGGCGTCCGTTGGCGATGTTGTTGGCGCAGAAGCGGCCGACGGCGAACGCGGCGGTGACGGTGGTGCACACGGGGGTGGCGGACTGGCCGCGGTACACGCGGCGGGCGGAGATCCTGGTGGCGGCGGCGGGGGTGCCGGGGATCGTGCGGCCGGAGCATGTGCGTCCGGGTGCGGTGGTGGTGGGTGGTGGGGTGCGGTACGAGGGTCGTCGGTTGTTGCCGGATGTGGACGAGTCGTGTGCGCGGGTGGCGGGGGCGATCACGCCGCGGGTGGGTGGGGTGGGTCCGACGACGGTGGCGATGTTGTTCCGTAACGCGTTGCGGGCGGCGCAGCGGGCTGCGGGTCGGGGTTCAGCCGAGGTCGACGATGAGGGGGCGGTGGTCGGAGATGGTGGAGCGGGGGGTGGCGGTGGCGGTGACCGGGGGTAGTCGGTGCCGGTCGTGGGGGTCGGCGAGGATGTGGTCGAGTTGCACGCGGGGTGCGGTGGCGGGGTAGGTGGGGTGGCGGGCGAGGGGTTGCCAGCCGGTGAGGAGGCGGGCGGGGCCGGCGGGGATGTTGAGGTCGCCGAGGAGGATGCGGGGGGCGGGTAGGGCGCGTAGGGCGCGTACGACGTGGCGGAGTTGGTAGGCGTTCCAGCCGGGGACGAAGGACAGGTGGGTGGCGGCGGCGGTGAGGGGGCCGTGGGGGGTGTCGAGGACGGCGGCGAGGACGACGCGGGGTTCGTCGCGCAGGAGGATGAGGCCGCCGCCGGGGCCGGGGGCGTAGAGGGGTGAGCGGACGGGTGCGGGTTTGAGGCGGGTGACGTGCCAGCTGCGGACCCGGTGGCGGCTGATCAGGCCGATGCCGTAGCAGGGTTCGCCGTGGCCGTCGTCGTCGTGGCGTAGGGGGCGGAAGTGTTCGCCGGGGGTGCCGACGACGGCGGCGGCGAAGCGGTGTTCGGGGGCGTCGAGGGCGTGGGCGGCGATGGTGGTGAGGTCGTGGTGGCCGCTGCGGGACTGGTCGCGGTCGACTTCCTGCAGGGCGAGGATGTCGGCGTCGAGGGCGTGGACGGCGGCGGTGAGCCGGTCGGGGTCGACGAGTCCGTCGGTCAGGGAGCGGCCGTGGAGCAGGTTGAAGGTGGCCAGGCGCACGTGTGCACCCTACGTGGCGTGGGAGAGTTGCTGGATGATCAAGTTGCTGTGTTGTTCGGTGCTGGTGTTCGTGGCGGTGGGTGTGGTGGGGGTGTGGTTGCGGCGGCGGCGTGGGCGGTGAGGTGGGCCACTCGGGTGGGTGGGTGGCCGGGTGGGGTGGGGAGAATGGCCGGCCGTGGATCCTGTCTCGTTGACGACTCTGCTGACTGCGGCTGCCCTGGCGGGGTGGGTTGATGCGGTGGTGGGTGGGGGTGGGTTGTTGTTGTTGCCGGCGTTGTTGGTGGCGGCGCCGGGGGTGCCGGTGGCGACGGCGTTGGGGACGAACAAGTTGGCGGCGATCGCGGGTACGTCGACGGCGGCGGTGACGTTCGCGCGGCGTACGCGGGTGGACTGGGGGGTGGCGGGTCCGGCGGGGGTGTTGGCGGTGGGTTGTGCGGGGGTGGGGGCGGTGTTGGCGGGTTCGGTGCCGGCGGGGGCGTACCGGCCGGTGGTGTTGGTGGTGTTGGTGGTGGTGGCGTTGTTCGTGGTGTTGCGGCCGCGGTTGGGGACGGTGGCGGTGCCGGCGCGGCGGACGCGGTGGCGGGTGGTGGCTGCGGTGGTGGTGGCGGGGGTGGGTGTGGCCCTGTATGACGGGTTGATCGGGCCGGGTACGGGGACGTTTCTGGTGGTGGCGTTCACGGCGTTGGTGGGGGCGGATTTTCTGCACGGGTCGGCGATGGCGAAGGTGGTGAACGCGGGGACGAATCTGGGGGCGTTGGTGGTGTTCGCGGCGACCGGGCATGTGTGGTGGTGGTTGGGGTTGGCGATGGCGGTGTGCAACGTGGCGGGGGCGGCGGTGGGGGCGCGGATGGCGTTGCGTCGGGGTGCGGGGTTCGTGCGGGTGGTGTTGCTGGTGGTGGTGTTGGCGTTGGTGGCGAAGTTGGGGTACGACCAGTGGCTGGCCGGCTGAGCGCGTGGTGGCGCTCGGCCGGCCAGCCGGGGTCGGTGCGGGGTGTCGGTGGGTCAGGCGTGCCGGACGACGGTGTCGTAGTCGAGGCGGGGCAGCCGGGGGTGCCAGGCGTCGGGGCCGGGGTGGCCGATGTTGACCAGGAGCAGGGACTTCCAGGCGGTGTCGGTGAAGAATTCGTTGTCGACGCCGGTGGCGTCGAATCCGCCCATGGGTCCGGCGGCGAGGCCGGCGGCGCGGACGGCGAGCAGGAAGTAGCCGACCTGGAGGCCGGCGTTGAAGCGGGCCATGCCGTCGCGGGTGGCGGGGTCGGCGGCGAAGTGCTCGCGCATGCCGGGGCGGATGGGGAAGACGGTGTCGAGGTGCTCGTGGAAGTCGGTGTCGGCGGCGAGGACGGCGACGACGGGGGCGGTGGCGGTCTTGGCGCGGTTGCCTTCGGCGACGTGGGTGAGGAGGCGGTCGCGGCCGTCGCCGGGGCGGACGAACAGGACGCGCAGGGGTTGGACGTTCATGGCGGTGGGTGGGTACTTGACGAGGTCGAAGATGGCGCGGAGTTGTTCGTCGCTGACGGGGGTGTCGGTGAAGGTGTTGGCGGTGCGGGCTTCGGTGAACAGTTGGGCCTGGGCCTGCGGGTCGAGGGTGATGAGGTGGCCGGGCAGTACGTCGGTCATGGTGTCCTCCGGTCGGATCGACGATTGCTGCGACCACAGTAGCAGCTAGTTTTTTCGAAGTGGCTAGGGTGAGTTGCGGACCACGTATGCTGGGACGATGACGACGTGCTCCCCGACCGACGGCGGGCCCCGCGCCTGCCCCGGGGGGCTGTCCCGGGCGTTCGCGTTCCTCGGCAAGCGGTGGAACGGCATGATCCTCGGCACCCTCGCCCAGGGGCCGGCCGGCTTCGCCGAGCTGACGCGGGCGCTGCCCGGCATCAGCGAGTCGGTGCTGTCGGACCGGCTCGGTGAGCTGGCCCGGGTGGACCTGGTCAGCCGCACGGTGCGCGAGGGCCCCCCGCTGGGCGTCAGCTACCAGCTGACCGGGCGGGGCGCGGCCCTGCTGCCGGCGCTGGACGAGCTGGCCCGGTGGGCCGACGAGAACCTTCCCACGGGTCGTTGCTGACCGGTGCCGGTCCGCGCCGAACACGACCGTGCCGTGCTGGCCGCGCTGCTGCGCCGTGATCCGGTGCTGCACGCCTACCAGCTGGGTGACCTGGACGACTTCTTCTGGCCGTACACGTCGTGGTTCCGGCGCGGTGACCAGGTGGTGCTGCTCTACCACGGGGCGGCCGAGCCGGTGCTGCTGGCGTTCGCCGCGCAGCGCGACGGCGCGGCCATGGCGGCGCTGCTCGACGAGGTGGCCCCGGTGCTGCCGGCCCGCCTGTACGCGCACCTGTCCCCCGGCCTGGAGCGGGTCCTCGCGGGCCGGTACGTCCTCACCCCGGCCGGGGCGCACCTGCGGATGGCGTTGACCGACCCGGGGCGGCTCGCCGGCACCACCGCCGCGGGTGAGGTGCTCGACGCCGCGGACCTGCCGGCGTTGCGGGACCTGTACGCGGTGGCGTACCCGGGGAACTGGTTCGACGCGCGGATGCTCGACACCGGCCACTACGTGGGGATACGTCAGGGTGACGCCCTGCTGGCGGTGGCCGGGGTGCACGTGTGGTCGCCGACGTACCGGGTGGCGGCGGTGGGGAACGTGACCACCCGTCCGCAGGCGCGCAGGCGGGGTCTGGGCGCCGCGGTGGTGGCCGCGTTGTGTGCCCGGCTGGCCGGCAGCGTCGACCACGTGACGTTGAACGTGCACGCCGACAACACGGGCGCGGTGCGCCTCTACGAACGGTTGGGGTTCACCCGGGTCGCCGGGTTCGGTGAGTACACGTTGACCGTCGGGGCGGGGTCAGCCGCGTCGGCGGGGTGAGTCGAACCGGCCGGCGCGGATCTCCCGCAGGGCCTTGCGGCGGATGTCACCGCGCAGGGTGTCGACGTAGAGCCGGCCGGCGAGGTGATCGGTCTCGTGTTGCAGGGCGCGGGCGAGGAAGCCGCTGCCGGAGATGGTCAGCGGGTCACCGTGCCGGTCGACGCCGTGCACGGTGGCGTGCAGGGCACGGCGGGTCGGGAAGTACAGGCCGGGGATGGACAGGCAGCCCTCATCGTCGTCCTGGACGTCGTCGGACAGCTCGATGGTGGGGTTGATCAGGTGTCCCCGGTGGCCGTCGGCGTCGTAGACGAACACCTGGGCGTCGACGCCGATCTGGGGGGCGGCGACACCGGCCCGGCCGGGTTCACCGGTGAGGGTGTCCATCAGGTCGTCGACGAGCTGCTGCAGGGCGGCGTCGAAGCGGGTCACCGGGGTGCAGGCGGTGCGCAGGACGGGATCACCGATGATCCGGATCGGGCGTACGGTCATGTCGGGAAGGCTATCGGGGGGTCACCGGTGGCGGTGACCCGGCGCACCGGTCGGCGATCAGGGCGGCGATGCCGTCCAGGACGCGGGCCAGGCCGAACTCGAAGGCGCGGGTCGGGTCGGTGGCGGCCTGGTACTCCTGCCCGGCGGCGGCGCCGACCCGGGCGGCGGTGGGGAACCGCGCCGGGTCCATGACCTTCTCCAGGTAGGGGGCGTGGGCGTGCCACCACTGTTGATCGGTGAGGCCGGTGCGGCCGGTGGCCTGCGCGGCCTCCACCGCGCCGCGCACCGCGCCGTGGACGTAGGAGTCGACGAGGGTGACCACCGCGTCCATCTCCAGGTCGGTCAGGCCGGTGCCCTCGACGGCGCGTAGTTCGTAGTCGTAGCGGGCGGTGACCTGGGGGCCCAGCGGGGGGCGGGTGGTGGCGACCTGCAGCAGCCACGGGTGGCGCAGGTACAGCGCCCACTTGTCGCGGGCGATGCGGTCCAGGCGGCCGCGCCAGCCGCCGGGGACGTCGGTGGGGCGGGGGGTTTCGCCGTGCACGGTGTCGAGCATGACGTCGAGCAGTTCCCCCTTGCCGGGCACGTGCGTGTAGAGGGACATGGTGCCCACGCCGAGACGTTCGGCGACCCGGCGCATGGACAACGCGGCGAGACCCTCGGCGTCGGCGACGTCGATGGCGGCCCGGACGATCTGGTCGACGCCGAGGTCGCCGCTGCGGCTGACCCGTTCGCGGGTGCGCCACAGCAGGGCGAGGCTGCGGGCGGGGTCACCGGTGCCGCTGTACTCGACGTGCATGCCCGTCACCCTAACGGCCCGGGTGTGCTCAGCCGGCGGCGAGCAGGGCCCGTAGCGGGGCGGCCTTGGCGGCGGCCTCGGCGACCTCGGCGGCGGGGTCGCTGTCCCAGGTGATGCCGCCGCCGGCCCACAGGTGCAGCCGGTCGTGGTCGGCGGCGGCGGTGCGGATGGTCAGGCCCAGGTCGAGGTGGCCGGGGCCGATCCAGCCGAACGCGCCCATGCCGGCGCCCCGGCCGACGGGTTCCACGGCGGCGATCAGCGTCAGCGCGGCGTGTTTCGGCGCGCCGGTGACCGAGCCGCCGGGGCAGGTGGCGCGCAGCAGGTCGGTCAGGCCGGTTCCGTCGGCGAGGGCCGCCGACACGGTCGACTCGGCCTGCCACAGGTCACACCAGCGGCGGACGGTGAACAGGTCGTCGACGGTCACCGAGCCGGTGCGGGCGATCCGGGCGAGGTCGTTGCGTTCCAGGTCGACGATCATGATGTGTTCGGCGCGTTCCTTGGCGGAGGCGAGCAGGTCGCGGCGGCCGGCGGGGGTGGCGGGGCGGGTGCCCTTGATGGGGCGGGTGACGACCCGGCCGGCGTGCACGGCGACGAGGGTTTCCGGTGAGGCGCAGCCGATGCTCCAGCCGTCGCCGTGCAGGGTGCCGCCGTAGCGGGCGCCGGGCAGTCCGGCGAGGCGGGCCAGGGCGGGGCGGGGGTCACCGGTGTAGGTGGCGGCGGCGTGGCCGACCACGTTGACCTGGTAGACGTCGCCGCGGCCGATGGCGGCGCGGACGGCACGCACGGCGTCGGCGTGCCGGGTGCCGGTCCAGCTGTCCCGCCAGGGTCCGAGCCGTAGCCGCTCGGGCGCCGGTGCGGTGGGGGGCGGGCGGCGGGGGCCGTGGTCGTAGACGACGACGGCGACGTCGGGCAGGGCGGGCACGGGGCTCGCGGGGCCGGTGGGTGCGTCGGCCATCCGGGCGCCGGCGGCGGCGGAGACGAACAGGGCGGCGCCGCAGGGGCCGTCGGTGCGGTGGGTCGCCGGGCGGGTCAGGTCGTCGACGGGCAGGCCGTGGGCGGTGAGGAAAGCGGTGATCTGCGCGGCCGGGTCACCACCGTCGGTGATCCGCCATTCGTAGCGGTCCCGTTCGACGAGCACGCTGCGGCACGGTGCCGGCACTGCGGGTACGTCGACCGGGGCCGTTGGGAGCGTTTCCACGCCGGGTGGCTGATTCTTCCTCATCCGTTCAGCGGATTTCCGGGCAACATGGCGGAAGCCTGCTCGATCCGGTGCGCCGTCCCTTGGTACTGTGCGTCACTGGTCATGTGAACCATGACACAGTGCCCCCACAGTCCGGAGAACCCGATGTGCCAGCACCAGATCCCCTGTCCCTCCGCCGAAGCGACCGACCGGGACGCCGCCCGAGTCATCGCCTGCTTCCCTGAGCAGGGCTGGAGCCTGCTCTGCAACGGTGTCATCCTCTTCGAGGACACCGGTGAACTCCTCCCTGACGGCAGCACCATCGCCCCGCACCGCGGGCCGGCCCGGCACGCCCTCGTCGCCTGACCTGATCACGATGCGTCGGCGACGCCGACCCGTCGCACCAGGCTAGCCCCCACGCGGGGGGCCGCCCTCCCCCGGTCGCCGCACCGGGGCGGCACACGACCGCCGCCCCGGCACCGCGCCTCAGTCCTGGAACGCCTCCGGCGCGGGACACGAACACATCAGGTTCCGGTCGCCGTACGCGCCGTCGACACGCCGCACCGGCGGCCAGTACTTCCCCACCCGGTCCACCCCGGCCGGGTACGCGCCCACCGACCGCGGATACGGGTGCGGCCACTCGTCCCCGGACACCATCGCCGCGGTGTGCGGGGCGTTGCTCAGCGGATTGTCCCCCGCCGGCCACCCGCCCGAGGCCACCTCGTCGATCTCCGCCCGGATGGCGATCATCGCGGCGCAGAACCGGTCCAGCTCGGCCAGGTCCTCACTCTCGGTCGGCTCCACCATCAGCGTCCCCGCCACCGGGAACGACATCGTCGGCGCGTGGAACCCGTAGTCGATCAGCCGCTTCGCCACGTCGTCGACACTCACCCCGGTCGCCTTCGACAGCGGACGCAGATCCAGGATGCACTCGTGCGCCACCAGGCCCTTGTTGCCCGCGTACAGCACCGGGAAGTGGTCGCGCAGCCGCACCGCCACGTAGTTCGCGGCCAGCACCGCCACCCCCGTCGCCCGGGCCAGGCCCGCCGCGCCCATCATCCGCAGGTACGCCCACGGGATCGGCAGGATGCCCGCCGACCCGTACCGGGCCGCCGAGATCGCCGGCGCACCCTGCACCCGGGCACCCGACGGGTCACCCGGCAGGTACGCCGCCAGGTGCTCCCGCACCGCCACCGGACCCACCCCCGGCCCGCCCCCACCGTGCGGAATGCAGAACGTCTTGTGCAGGTTCAGGTGCGACACGTCCGCACCGAACCGGCCCGGCTTGGCGAACCCGACCAGCGCGTTGAGGTTCGCCCCGTCCACGTACACCTGGCCGCCGGCGTCGTGGACCTTCGCGCACAGCGACGCGATGCCCGTCTCGTACACCCCGTGCGTCGACGGGTACGTCACCATGATCGCCGCGAGGACGTCCCGATGCTTGTCGATCTTCGCGTCGAGGTCGACCAGGTCGACGTTGCCGTCGGCGTCACACCCGACCACCACCACCCGCATCCCGGCCATCACCGCCGACGCGGCGTTCGTGCCGTGCGCCGACGACGGGATCAGACACACGTCCCGGTGACCGTCACCCCGGTCCCGGTGGTACGCGCGGATCGCCAACAACCCGGCCAACTCCCCCTGCGACCCGGCGTTGGGCTGCACACTGACCGCGTCGTACCCGGTGACCTCCGCCAGCCACCCCTCCAACTGCCCGACCAGCTCCCGGTAACCGGCGGTCTGCTCGTCCGGGGCGAACGGGTGCAGGTGCGCGAACTCCGGCCACGTCACCGGCTCCATCTCGGTGGTCGCGTTCAGCTTCATCGTGCACGACCCCAACGGGATCATGCCCCGGTCCAGGGCGTAGTCGAAGTCCGCCAGCCGACGCAGGTACCGCAGCATCGCCGTCTCCGAATGGTGGCTGCGGAACACCGGATGGGTGAGGAAATCGGTGTCCCGCGCCAACCCGGCCGGCAACGCCTCCGCCACGTCACCGACGACCGGGTCCACCCCGAACGCCTCCCACACCACCGCCAGGTGCTCCCCGGTGGTCGTCTCGTCACACGACACCCCCACCCGGTCGGCGTCGACCAGCCGCAGGTTCACCCCCCGCTCCCGCGCCGCCGCCACCACCTGCCCCGCGCGACCCGGCACCACCGCCGTCACCGTGTCGAAGAACACCCCTTCGACGACCTCGACGCCACCGGCGCGCAGCCCCGCCGCCAACCGCAGCGCCATCGACCGGGTACGGTCGGCGATCCGCCGCAGCCCGTCCGGCCCGTGGTACACGGCGTACATGCCGGCCATCACCGCCAGCAGCACCTGCGCGGTGCAGATGTTGCTGGTCGCCTTCTCCCGCCGGATGTGCTGCTCCCGCGTCTGCAACGCCAACCGGTACGCCGGCTCACCGGCCGCGTCCCGGGACACCCCGACCAGCCGACCCGGCAGCATCCGCTCCAACCCGGCCCGCACCGCCAGGTAACCGGCGTGCGGCCCCCCGAAGCCCATCGGCACCCCGAACCGTTGCGTGGTGCCCGCCGCGATGTCCACCCCGATGCGCCCCGGCGCCCGCAGCAGCGTCAACGCCAACAGGTCCGCCGCCACCGTCACCAACGCGCCCACCGCATGCGCCGCCGCAACCAGCGGCGCATGGTCCCGCACCGCACCGGACGCCCCCGGATACTGCAGGTGCAGCCCGAAGAACTCCGCCGGCAACTCCTCGACGGCCAGGTCCACCACCCGCACCTCGATACCCAACGGCTCGGCCCGCCCACACAGCACCGCGACGGTCTGCGGCAACGCGTCCGCGTCGACCACGTACACGGCGCTGCGGCTCTTCGACGCCCGCCGCGCCAACGTCATCGCCTCCGCCGCCGCGGTCGCCTCGTCGAGCATCGACGCGTTCGCCGTCGCCAGGCCGGTCAGGTCCGTCACCATCGTCTGGAAGTTCAGCAGCGCCTCCAACCGGCCCTGACTGATCTCCGGCTGGTACGGCGTGTACGCCGTGTACCAGGCCGGGTTCTCCAGCACGTTGCGGCGGATCACCGCCGGGGTGTGGGTGCCGTGGTAGCCCAGACCGATCATCGACACCGCCACCGTGTTACGGGACGCCAACGCCCGCAGCTCGGCGATCGCCTCCCGCTCGGTGGCCGGCGCCGGCAGATCCAACGCCCCGTGCCAGCGGATCACCTCGGGAATCGCCGCGTCCATCAGCTCGTCGATCGACCCGTACCCGACGGCCTCCAACATGCGGCGCTCGTCGTCCGGACCCGGACCGATGTGCCGGTCGGCGAACTGCTCTACGGTCATGCGTGACGCTCCTGACTCAGGCGGCGAGGTCGACGGATCGGCCTCCCCCTGAGTCACGCCGCAGGGCGCTCCACAGTGCCTGCCCGTCGCGGTCCTTCTGCCTGAGAGGTTCCGGGGAGAATCTGCCCCTTCGGCGCCGCCCGGATACTGCTGGGCGATCTCTCCCGCGCGGGTGGTGTCGGCATGGTCAACGCTACCAGCGCCCCCGTTACCGGCGGATGTCGTACCCCCGCCCGCGCGGAGGTCAGCCGGCCGGCACCAGACCCGACCCGGGGGGCACGACCGCCGCCACCCGGTCGGCGAGCGCCGGCAGGAACCACCCCAGCGGGGCGTCCACCCGCAGAACCGCATACCCGTCACCGCGGGTGGGACCCTGGTTGGCGATCACCACCGGAATACCCGACTTCGCCGCCCGCAGCACGAACCGCCGCCCCGACAACACCGTCAACGACGACCCCAGCACCAGCACCGACCGCGCCGCGTCGACCATCGCGAAACACCGCGCCACCCGCGCCACGGGCACCGACTCCCCGAAGAACACCACGTCCGGTTTCAGCATCCCCGCGCCACAACAGCCGCAGTCGACCATCCGGAACCCGGCCACCCGGGCGTCATCGAGATCAACATCACCGTCGGGATTCACCACCGCCACCGTCGCGTCGAACCCCGGATTCGCCGCCACCAGCCGCCGGTGCAGCTCCGCCCGGGACGACCGGTCACCGCAGCGCAGGCACACCACCGTGTCCAGGCGGCCGTGCAACTCCACCACCTGCCCGCTGCCCGCCGCCGTGTGCAGACCGTCGACGTTCTGCGTGATCACCCCGTCGACCAGGCCGGCGGCCTGCAACCGGGCCACCGCCCGGTGCCCGTCGTTCGGCGTCGCCCCCACGATCGTGCGCCACCCCAGGTGGCTACGCGCCCAGTAGCGTCGCCGCGCCGCCGCATCCCCGACGAACGCCTGGTACGTCATCGGCGTGTGCCGGCGGGCCGCACCCGTCGGCCCCCGGTAGTCGGGGATACCCGACTCGGTGGACAGGCCCGCCCCACTCACCACCACGACCCCACCGGCCGCCACCAGGGCGGCCACCGCGTCGATCGTCTCCGTCACCCGTCCCATGCTGCCTCAGCGACCCCACCGGCGGCGACCCGCACAGGCGCGCGTGGTGGCCGGCGGGGGTCAGCCGCCCAGCACCGCCCGCAGCTGCGCGCTCGCCCCACCGGCCGCCGCCGCGTCCGCCCGCAGCTGCTCCGACTGCGCCGCAAGATACGACTGCCACCGGTTCAGCTGCTGCTGCGCCGCCGCGACCGCCGCCAACGCCGCCGCGTGCCGCTCCTCCAACGCCTGCAACTTCCCTGCCAACTCCGGCGACGGCACGGCAGCCGGCACAACCGCCGAACCCGCCTCACCGGCCCGCCGGTGCGCATCGGCGAGGATCTCCTCCGCCTGCCGCCGCGCATCGGCGATGATCTCCGCGCCCTCCGCGCTGGCCTCACCGATCGTCCGGTTCGCCTCGTCCTGCGCCCGCATCGCCAACTCGACGGTCATCGGATCCGGCCCCTGCGGCGCGGTGCTCGGCAACGTCCCGTGCCGCAGCATCTCCACCTGACTCAGCAGCCCCTGGTTCTCCCGCCGCTGCCGCTCCAACTCCGCCGTCAACAACCCGATCCGGTCGTCGGCCGCCCGCACCACCGCCGCGACCTCGTCGGCGGACAACCAGTGGCTGCCCCGGAACCGCCGCTCCTCCAACACCGACAACTGGCGGGCGATCTCACCCTGCTCGGCCAAAACCCGGTCGGAGTGGTCGACGCTCATCGGGCACCTGTCCCACTGAAGTCGCGCGGGCCCACGGCACCGGCCTCGGCGAGCGGCGGATAGAGAGAATGATCATAGCTCTCGGTCAGGATCTGCTCCGGCGCCACACCCGCACGCACCAGCATCGCCACCGTCTCCCGGGTCATCTCCGGACTCCCACACACCAGGATCTCCGTGTCCGCCCACGGCCCCAACCGCACCGCCGTGTCACCCGCCCGACCGATCGCCCCCTGCCAACCCCACCCCGTCTCCACCGTCGGCACATACCGCAACCAGCCCGTGCCCGTGTGCTGCCACCCCGCCGCCGGGGGCATCGCCGCCAACCGCGACAACGCCGCCTCGTCGTACAGGTCATCCGGGGTACGACCCCCCACCACCAGCGTCGTACGCCGCCCCGCGCCCTGCTGCACCGCCTCCACCACCGCCCGCAACGGCGCCAACCCCGTCCCACCGGCGATCAGCAACAACGGCAGGTGCGGCGACCGGTCGTACGACGACAACGCCGACCCCGTCGGATGCCCCAACAACAACCGCTCCCCCGCCCGCAACCGGCGCACCAGATACGTGGAGAACCGGCCCGCCGCCCGCACGTGGAACTCGATCGTCCCGTCCGCCCGCGGCGCGTTCGCCGGCGACAGGTACCGCCACGTCCGCAACTGCGGCACCTGCACCGGCAACGACTGCCCCGGCCGGTAGTTGCACAGATAGTTCGGACGCACCGTGAACACCATGATGTCGGCGCGGCGACGCTCCGCCGTCACCACCTCCGCCTCCCAGTGCGGCGGCGACGACCGCTCCGCCTCCGCCGCCCCGTCGAGCATCATCTTCGCCACCAGCTCGTACGCCGCCGCCCACTGCGCCCGCAACGCCGGCGTGAAGTACGGGCCGAGGAAACGCTCCAACGTGGCCAGCAACGCCTGACCCACCCAGATGTAGTGCCGCTCACCCAACACCACCGGGTTACCCCGCTGGTCGTGGCCGTGGAACCGCCGGTGATCCGCACCCAACCGCTGCGCGAACGCCGTCAACGCCTCCGGATCGTCCAAACTGGTGATGATGTGCCCCAACGCGGCCAGGAGCTTGTCCTCCTGGTACTGCATGTTCGTCGGGAACATCGACCGCGCCTCGGGCGACACCACGAACAACGTGGCATAGAAATACTTCGCCGCCTCCGGCCCGGCGGCGGAGAACTGGCTCCAACTCTGGCGCAACGCCGCGTTGTCCATCGTCAGTCCTCCTGCGCGCGAGCCACGTCGTGACGCTCACGCAACGTCATCGCCACCACACCATCCGGGTCGTAAACGCGGTCAGTCTGCCAGAGATTCGGATTCGGAACCCGGGTGTCGTAGTAACGGTGATGCACCGCATGCAACGCCGCCCACCCCACACTCCCGTTCAACCACGACCAGTCACCGTGCACCGGCCGACCCGCCCGCTCCTCCTGCGCACAGAACTTCATGAACAACTCCGACTCGGTGTGCGGATCGGACACCCGCACCCCCGCCACCCGGAACGAGTGCAGCACCGCCTGGTTCAACACCAACGCCGCATGCTCCCGCCACAGGGTGTCCTCCCGCGACGTGTCCAACCCCAACCCCGCCGCCACCACCGGCAACTGGTCGTACCGCTCCCGGTCGCCCATGTTCCGGGTCCCGATCTCGTCACCCAGGTAGTGACCGTTGAACGGCGCGCAACTGTAGTCGACCCCGCCGATACGCAGACGCATGTTACTGATCACCGGTAGCGCATGCCAACGCAGCATCAGATCCGCGAACCACTGATGATCCGGGTGGGTCAACGCCACCTCCCGCACCAACTCCCGCGGCACCTCCCACACCGACGGCGACTCCTGCGCCGTCTCGATCACCCACGGCAACAGATCGAACCGACCCGGCACCGGCGGCGGACGCCACCCCAACCGGCGGGCCGCCCGCACCATCGGAACCTGCGCCGGATCACCCAACACCCCACCATCGGCGCGCACATGACCGCAGTACCGCACCAACTGGTCGTTCCAGATCCGCGCCCGCGGACCCACCCCCGGCCGGTCCGGCGCGAACACCGTGATCACCGACTGGATCCGACCCCCGTTGTCCCCCGCCGCCAGATGCGCCGCCAACTCCTGCGCGATCCCCGCCGCCGTCGTCACGTGCCGACGGTCCCGCACCCGCAACCCCGCCCACCGCACCCGACCCACACACCGCGCCGACTGCCGCCACGCCACCTTCGCCCCGTACTCCAACTCCTCCCGGGTGTGCCGGTACGAGCCGGTCACCGCGACCTCCTCCCGCACCTCCGCCAGCCGCGCCGCCAACCCCGGCAACTCCCGCTCGGCGTGCAACGCCTCCAGGAACTCCGTCGCCTCGGCCAGCACGTCCCCGTCGGAGCCGACCGGCTCGGCAGGCGACGCGGCGGTGACCGGGCAACGCAACTCGGCGGCATGATCGGCGACAGCACCGCCGGCCCGCGCGGAACCCAGGCCGACATAGTGATCGATGTGCACTTCGGTTCGTTTCCCGTCCTCGGCGGGACCACGGATGCGACCCCCGCACCATGCTCCACGCATCAGCTCGACGCCACCACCAACCGTCACTCACCGTGACCCGATCGGTGTCTCTGGTGATCGCCCTGGACAGGATTCCTGGCCGGACCACACCTGTCAACAAGGGCACTCCACCCCGGAACGTCCCTTATGGACGACAACGACGACCCGCCCCACCCCCGGCACCACCACCGGCCACCCACCACACCGATCCGACACCCGGCACCACCCGGACACGACGACGCCGCGACCGGAACCCGGCCGCGGCGTCCACACCACCCCGATCAACCCGCCCGACGCCGCGCCCGCCGCGCCGCCAACTCATCACCCACCACCTCCGACGACACACCCTCCTGCACCGCCGGAACCACCTCACCACCACCCGGCACCGCCGGCTCCGCCGGCAGATGCGACAACGAACCCTGGATCTCCTTGAACGCCCCACCGATCGCGATCCCGAACACCCCCTGACCACCCTGCAACAGATCCACCACCTCCTCCGGGGACCGGCACTCGTACACCGTCGTCCCGTCCGAGATCAGCGTGATCCCCGCCAGGTCCTCCACCCCCCGCGACCGCAACGCCTCGATCGCCTTACGGATGTTCTGCAACGACACCCCGGCGTCCAGCAGCCGCTTCACGACCTTCAACACCACCAGATCGCGGAACGAGTACAACCGCGACGTCCCCGAACCCGACGCGTCCCGCACACTCGGCACCACCAGCGTCGTCCGCGCCCAGTAGTCCAACTGGCGGTAACTGATCCCCGCCGCATGACAGGCCGTCACACCCCGGTAACCGACCGCACCGTCACCGTCCACCGGCACCGACGGTGCCACCGACTCGCCCCGCTCAACACCTGGCTCAGGCTCCCGCGGCTCGTGCATCCCGACAACCTCCCCGTCAGTGCGGTAACACGCCGGTGCGACCGACGCACACCCCTCGACACGGCAACCCTAACGCCGCACCAAGCGGTTACCACGGAGAAACCGCCGCGACACGCCGCGCGACGACACACCACAACACCGGCATCGCCACCGCGACACCCACGACGAAGCCACGATCAGCCCGCGAAATCCTCCGGACGCACCTGCTCCAGGAACTCCCGGAACTTCTCCACCTCATCCTCCTGCTCGTCGGGAATCACGATCCCCGCCTCACTGAGGACCTGCTCCGCACAACGAATAGGCGCACCCACCCGCAACGCCAACGCGATCGAATCACTCGGCCGGGCCGACACCCGCACCCCGTCACCCAGCAACAGATCAGCGTAGAAGACGTTCTCCTTCAACTCCGTGATCTCCACCGCCCGCAACGGCGCCTGCAACGCCGCCAGCACGTCCCGCAACAAATCATGCGTCAACGGCCGGGCCGGCTTGACCCCCTGCTGCTCATAGGCGATGGCCGTGGCCTCGACCGCACCGATCCAGATCGGCAGATAGCGGTCGCCCTCGACCTCCCTGAGCAGGACGATCGGTTGGTTGCTGGGCAGCTCCACCCGAACCCCGACCACGCTCAGCTCGCGCACCGCCGCCTCCGTGTCGTTGTCGCCTACACCCGCACCGCGCCCCGTCCCTGCACGGTACACGGACCACGACACGGCAGTCCCCACCGCACCAGCCCCGCACCGCGCCGGAAAAGGGGTTACCCCGGCAAGCCTACGGCACGCTTCCCGGGGCAGAACCTTCCGCACACACCAGCCGAACCCCTCACCGACCCAACGTCGACCGCAACCCCACCCGCACCAACGCCGCATGCAACTGCTGCGACAACGCCACCAACTCCCGCGCCGTCTCCGCCGCCCGCGCCCGCGCCGCCGGATCAGACTGCCGCGCCAACGGCGCCACCAACTGCGCGAACAAACCCACCTCACGATCCGCCGACGACCGGTAACCCCGCAGATGACGAGGCTCCAACCCGTACGCCGCCAAACCCGCCACCGCCCGCGCGATGATCAACGCATCCGCGTCATACCACCCCGGCGGATCCGGCACCAACACCCCGAGCCGCTCCAACTCACCCAACGTCGACTCGGCGATCCCACTACGCGCCACCAGATCGGCCCGCCCGAGCCGCACCTGCGACTCAGGCTCCTCCGCCGACCGGCCCGGCACCTCACCACCGGGACCCACCGCCACCAACGTCGGCCGCTGCCGACCCGGCGCCTCCTCACCACCGTCCCACTGCGCCAACTGCTCACGAATCACCCGCAACGGCAGATACTGATCACGCTGCGCAGTCACCACGAACCGCAACCGGGCCACATCATCCCAGCTGTACTTCCGGTACCCCGCCGCCGTCCGCTGCGGCTCCACCAGACCCTCGGCCTCAAGGAACCGCAACTTCGAAATCGTGACGTCCGGAAACTCCACCCGCAGCTGACCCAACACCTCACCGATACTCATCAGCGGGTGCGACCGGGCCGCCCCGGACGGCATGGAGGCCGCAGGCTCGTTCACCCCCGGCCGGCCTCCTCCTCCGGGCGAGGACCGGCGATGAACACCACCCGGAACTTACCGATCTGCACCTCGTCACCATTGCTCAACGTGGCCGCCTCCACCCGCTCACGGTTCACGTAGGTGCCGTTCAGACTCCCCACATCCCGCACCGTGAACGTCCCGGAATCCCGATGGAACTCCGCATGCCGCCGCGACACCGTCACATCGTCCAGGAAGATGTCACTGTCCGGATGCCGGCCACTCGTCGTCACATCATGGTCCAACAGGAACCGGGCACCCGCATTCGGGCCCCGACGAACCACCAGCAGCGCCATACCCGGCGGCAACGAGCCGGACATCCGACTCGGCACCACATCGGTGTCCGGACCCTCCAGCACTTCGTCCAACGAACCGAGATTGAGCGTCGAAGTGACGTCGAGCGGGGGGAACTCGTCGCCTGGGCGCGTCATGGGACCACCTCACGGATCAGTTTCGGTCAGCACAGGATAACGGCGGGTACGGCCCCCGGGAAGATCACCCGACGGCTGGCTCCCCCTGCCCACGAAAGGCAATCACCCAACACTGCACCAATTTGGGGTTCTCGGTCGACTGGGCGAGCCTAGCCAGCGCCGAAATGCAGGGCAACCGGACGCGCGGCAAAAACACCCGCGCCCGGCACGACACCACTCAGCTCTCGGTGAGCTCACGATACGCGGCAGCGGTCAACAACCCGTCCACCGCCGCCGGATCCGCCGGCACGATCTCCACCAACCAACCCGCACCGTACGGATCAGAATTGATCACCTCAGGAGTGTCGGCCAACGCCTCGTTGCGCGCCGCCACCGTCCCGCTCACCGGCGCGTAGATCTCCGACACGCTCTTGGTCGACTCGATCTCGCCCAACGACTCACCGGCCTCCACCACCGCACCGGAGTCCGGCAACTGGACGAACACGATGTCACCCAGCGCATCCTGCGCGAACTGGGTGATACCCACCCGAACGTTACCGCCCTCGGCACCCACCACCCACTCGTGCTCGGCGGTGTAACGCAGATCCTCAGGAATCACCAGCGCGTCCCTCATCCATCGGTGCACCGGGACCACCCGGCGCGGCCGCGCCGGTCAGGAGACCGGACGGGCGTGTTCCAGCTTCAACGGCGCGTGCAGCGCCGAAACCTCGGCAACCTCACGATCCTCGACGCTCACGTTACCGCCGTCACCGCGAACCGATGCGGCCACCCCGCCCGGAATGTTCAACGCGGTACGCATCGTCTCCGGATCACCGATCACCGTGATCGTGTACGGACCCGTCAACGGCCGCCCGTCCACCACCAACACGTCCCCCGCCCCGTCCAGGAAGTACGTCGAGGCGATGATCCGCGCCGACGCCCGATCCCCACCCGAGATCTGCATCGCCTCCGCACCCGCACCCCGCAACTCCTGCACCGCGTCCAACACCCGGTCCGCCCGGATCGGCTTACCACCCGGCTCGAACCGCACCGCCAACCCCGGCCCCCGCGCCGGCAACGTACCCGCCAGGATCCCCAACTCGTCGGCCCGCTTCGTCGCCTCCTCCAACGCCGCCTGCCGACCCTGCTCACCCGAACGCAACTGCCGCTGACTGTCCTCCAGGCCCTCGATGTCCTGCTGCAGACGCTTCTCCCGGGAATCCAGATCCGAGAAGATCCGCACCAGGTCCTCCTGCCGGGTCGCCGCCAACGTCGGATCCGTCGAGGTCGTCTTCAACTGCACCACCAACGTGAACCCCAACAACGCCAGCAACGCCGCGATCATCACCGCCGCCGACGACACCCTCCGCCCCGCCGGACCCGCCGAGGGCCCGACCTCAGCCGACGCCACCTCCGCCAGGTTCACCGTCGCCCCGTCGTCGTCACCCGACTCCGACGGCTGCTCCCGCGACGGCTCCCCCGGCACCAACGGACTCAACTCGTCCGCATCCGGCGCGTCCGGCCGCGGATCCGGCTCACCCGCCGGCCCCGGCGGACGCACCGGCTCCACCGGCTGCGGCCACCCCGTACCCGTCTCCCGATGCTCGTCGCTCACGACACCAACCTACGCCCGGAACAGGTGCCGACGGATCGCCGCCACATTCCCGAAGATCCGCACCCCCAACACGACCACCACACCCGTGGACAACTGCCCACCCACCCCCAACTGGTCACCCAGATACACGATCAGACCCGCCACCAGCACGTTCGAAATGAACGACACCACGAACTGCTTGTCATCGAAGATCCGATCAAGCTTCGCCCGCACCCCACCGAACACGGCGTCCAGCGCGGCCACCACAGCGATCGGCAGGTACGGCTGCAACGCCGCCGGCACCGTCGGATCGAGATAGATCCCCAGCACCACACCGGCGAGCAACGCCAGCACCGCGATCATCGGACACCTCCGGAGGGGCGGGAAGACGAACCCGGACCGGACGACCCGGCACCGGACGAACCGACAGCACCCGAACCCGCCGGCGACGGACTCGGACTGACCGACGGCTGCGCGTAGCGTAGCCGTGGCTCCGGCGCGGCCGGCAACGTGAGGTCCTCCGCCCGGCGCACCTCGAAAGACAACCCGGTGTCCCGGGCCACCCGACGCATCAGATACGCCGACCGACTGTCGTCGAACCGGTCCCGCAACGACCGCGGCCCGATCGCCGACACCTCGTACGGGCTGGTCACCGGACGGAAGTCCACCAGGATCGCCGCCCCCGCCGAACGGATCGTCGACGTCGCCGTCAACCGCTGCCCGTTGATGGCGATCGCCTCCGCACCCGAGGCCCACAGATCGTTGGCGACCTTCTGCAGATCCGAATAGATCACCCGCGACGGACCCGCCCCCGAGTCACCGTTGACCGCGCCGTCGTCCTGCACCGCGGCGTCGGCCAACTTCACCACCACCCCGTCACCACGCACCCGGCCGAGCCCCGTACCCGCCTCCAGGTTGCGCAACCGGGCCGCCTGCGAACCACTCAACGCCGCGTCCCGCTGCCGACCGACCTCCTCACGCAACCGCGCCGCCCGCGCCGTCATCGCGTCGGTCTCCGCCTCCCGCTGCTTGATCTGCGCGATCAACGCGGCCCGCGCCTGACTGCGGCTCGGCTCGTCGGCCATCGTCTCCCGGTACGCCACCGCGAACAGGAACCCCACCGCCGCGACCACCACGACCGCCACCGCCCGCGCGGACGCGCCCCGCCACCCGGAACCCGACGCCGGGTCCCGCCGCCGCCGGGCCGCCGCGTCGGCGTAACCCGGGTCCAACGGGTTCTGGAACAGCTCGGTGAGGAAGTCCGGGGTGAACAACCGCGCCGGACGCTTCGACCCGTCCCCCGGCGCGCTCACGCGGCGACCCCTCGCCGGCCCGCGCGCACCAGCCGGGCCGCCTGCACCACGTACATCGCGCCGGCCACCCAGTACAGCACCAGACCCCACCAGGCCAGTCCCCAGCCGATGGCCGCAGCGGTCGTCGCCGTCACCGACGTGGTCGCCGCCGCCACCAGCAGGACCGGGAACGCGGCCAACAGCAGGAAGGTGGCGGTCTTGCCGACGTAGTGCACCGGCGGCGGCCCGTACCCGTGCCGGCGCAGCACCGCCAACGAACCGAGCAGCAGCGCCTCCCGGGCCAGCAGCGCCGCCGTGAACTGCCACGGCACCACCTCCCGGGCGGTGAAGGCGAGCAGCGTGGCGAGGATGTAGAGCCGGTCGGCCAACGGGTCGAGCAGCTCGCCCAGGCGGCTGACCTGCCCGAGCCGGCGGGCGATCCAGCCGTCCACCCAGTCGGAGGTGCCGCCGATGGCGAGCACCACGATCGCCGCCACGTCCGCCTCCACGACCAGGAACAGCCAGAGGAACAGGGGTACGCCGAGCAGCCGGACGAAGCTGATCAGGTTCGGCAACGTCAGCACCCGGTCGGCGGCGCTGTCGTCACCGCCCGGTCCGCGCGGATGCTCTGCCCGAGCCCGACGTGACACCGAACCTCCCCCCGCAGACGGTCCGGGTGCCCACGCGGGCACCACGGTCAGCCGTGCGCTTACCGGACCGGCGCTCGCCGGTGTCTCGGTGATCCCGGGCCGGGACCTCCCCCTGGTGTGGTCCGTGGCGCTCGGCACCCCGGACCGGCAGCCACTATATCGGGCGTGGGCGGCTGCCCCGGTGGGGCGCGCGTTGCCCGGGGCGGTCCGGCGCTGTGTGTGGTGTGTCACCACCGCTAAGGCGTCCTAGGACACTAGTGGACGGCTGGGGAACTGCTCACGCGGTGCGGGCGGGAGCGTCGGGCTGCGCGGTGGGCGTGCCCGCGGCCGCCGCGTGGCCGAACGCCAACAGCGCCAGCAGCAGCTCGTGCTGGGCGCGCGGTGGCATCCGGTCCAGCACCGCCTGCACCGCCCGGTGCCGGCGCTCCCGCAGCTCGGTCAGCAGGCTCACCGCCGCGGCGGTGAGCACCAACCGCACCTCCCGCCGGTCCCGGGGGTCCGGGGTCCGGCGCAGCAACCCGGTCGCCTCCAGCCGGTCACAGAGCCGGCTGGCCGACGAGGGCACCACGTCGAGCAGCTCGGCCAGCCCGTTGACGTTCGTCTCCGGCCGGTCCCGGATCAGCGCCAGCACCCGTAGCTGGGTCGGCGGGACCGCCACCTGGTGACGGGAGGTGGCCGAATCGAGCACGCCGACGAGCGCCTCGGCTGCGGCATCGATCGCCGCAGCAAGATCCGGAGGTCGCTCCACCCGCTGTCCCCTGCGATTGTGCGCTGTCGAAAGTCGCTGCCGGCCGATCACCGTTCGCGCCGCCCGCCCGGCCCGCACCAGTCCAGGCACACGACAACGGCGTCGTCACGTAGATCAGTGTCGGCATGATAAGCGAACAGCTCGCGCATCACCGTACCAACCGCCTCCGTCGCCGGTTGCAGCCGAGTCGACCGCATCGACCGGGCCATCGCCCGCTCACCGTAGGCCTCCTGACCCCCCGGCTGCGCGTCGTACACGCCGTCGCTGACCACGAAGAGCCGGTCACCGGGCAGTACGTCGAACTCCTGCACCGTGTAGCGGGTCTCGGCGAACATGCCCAACGGCAGCTGCTGCTCCAGGGCGATCCGCTCGACAGTGGTCCCCCGCACCCGCAGCACCCGCGGCGACCCGGCGTCCACCGCCCGCACCCGGCCGGTGGCGGTGTCCACCGACAACAGCAGCGTCGCCACGTGCCGCTGCCCCCGGTGCTGGTAGAACAGCGTGTCCGAGGCCAACTCGGCCTGCTCCACCAGCCCACCGCCCGAGCGGCGCGCGTTGCGGATGGCGTTGACGGTGAGCGCGGTGAGCATCGCCGCCGAAAGGCCCGTGCCGGCACCGTTGAGGACGGTGAGGGTGAGCCGCCCCGGGTCGACCGACCAGTCGAAGTGGTCACCGCCCACCGAGTACGCCGGTTCGAGCTGCCCGGCCAGCAGGAACGCCTCGTGCGTGACGCTGCGCCCCGGCAGCAGGTCCCACTGCATCTCCGCGGCCATGCTCAGTCGCTCCCGACGCCGCGTGCGCCGGTACCGGTCGGTCTCCCGGTCGGCCGCCCGCAACGTGGTCGCCAGGTCCACGCCCAGGTCGACGATCAGCTCCACCGTCGGATCGTCCGGGCTGACGGCCAACTCGACCAGGAACACCCCCAGCCGCTCCCCCCGGGTGGTCAGCGGCACCCAGACCCGGCAGCATCCGCCGTCGGACGGCTCACGCACCGGTTGCTGGCTTGAGAAACAGCGTTGCGCGGCGCTCTGGCCGGTGAGCGACCCGGCGGACACCTCCGGGTCGAGCACCGACCACAACCCGCTGATCCGGTAGTCGGCCAGGAACGCGTCGACCCGCACCGCGGCCAACTCCGACCGGAGGGCCCGATCGACGGCCTCCACCACCTGGTCGGGCAGGGCCTCACGTAGCGCACGCGACATCGCTGCGAGCGCGTCCGGCATGGTTGTCCTCCGAGATTCTTGCTACAGAGCAAGCATCATACGGAGCGGCCGGTCCACCCCCACCCGGGGCACCGGGCGGCACGGGGGAACCGGTGGCGGTATCGGCCCGCCGGCCCCGGCCAGCCGCGATACTGACCCCGGCAGGAGGTGCGCACGGTGGACCCGACGGACGGCGCGGCGATCGTGGTGGGCGTGGACGGCTCCGAGCCGGCGCTGCGCGCCGTCCGGCTGGCCGCGACCGAGGCGGCCCGCCTGCGCCGGCCGCTGCGGGTGGTGCACGGCTTCATCTGGCCGCTGCTGCACACCCCGGTCGACCCGGTCGCCGCCGACCCACCCGGCGGCGGGCTGCGCCGCACCGCCCAGGACCTGGTCGAGGCGGCGGTGGCGCAGGCCCGCACGGTCAGCCCCGGCATCCGGGTCACCGGGGAGATCATCGACGGCGAGGCGTCGGCGGTGCTGCTCGGCACCTCCCCCGCCGCGGCGATGATCGTGCTCGGCGACCGGGGCCTCGGTGGGTTCGGCGCCCTGGTGGTCGGCTCGGTGGCGATCCAGGTCAGCACCCACGCCGACTGCCCGGTGCTGGTCGCCCGGGGCACCCCGACCGACGGCGGCCCGGTGGTGGTCGGGGTCGACGGGTCGGCGGCCTCCCGCGCCGCGGTGGACTTCGCCGCCGCGCAGGCCGCCGCGCGTGGGGTCCGGCTGCGGGCCGTGCACGCCTACACCCATCCGGCCTCCACCGGCCCCGGTGACTTCCAACCCCTGGTGTACGACGAGGCCCGGCTGCGCGACGAGGAGGACGACGTGCTCGCCGCAGGCCTCGCCGGGCTCGCCGAACGCCACCCCGACCTGCCGGTCGACCGGGAGCCCGTACACGCCCGCCCGGTCGCCGCCCTCACCGAGGCGTCCCGCCGGGCCCAACTGGTGGTGGTCGGCGGCCGGGGCCACGGCGAGCTGGCCGGGCTGCTGCTCGGCTCGGTCGGCCACGGGGTGCTGCACCGCAGCGCCTGCCCGGTGGCGGTGGTACGGGAGCCGGCGACCGACCGGTAGGCCGTCCTCCGGCACGCGGTGGGGGGCGGTTGGCCGGGCCGGGGACGGGTAGTCGGCGCGGGTACCGCAGGCGGACCACCGAGGAGGCGACATGCCAGGACCACGGCCGGGAAGCAACGCGTACGACAAGGAACGGGCGCGGCTGCGCGACCTGATCGAACAGTCGGGACGCGCGTCGGACAAGGAGGCCAACCAGGTGGCCAACCGGATCCTCCAGGAGGACCGGGGCCAGCGCGGCATGGTCCGGGGTGAACGGGCCTACGGCCCCAAGGGCGAACGCGGACCCGGCGACCCGAAGTGAGACACACGGCGGCCGGGCCGACACCCCTGCGGGGAGCGTCGACCCGGCCGCCCGTACGCGTCGCCCGGCCGGTGGGGATCACCGGCCGGGCGGCGGCGCGGTCAGCGGCGGTCGCTGTCGTCGTCGGCGGTCGACGCGCCCGGACCGTACGGGGACGCCTGGCCACGGGGCGTCGGGCGGCCCCGGTCCCCCGCCGAGCTGCCCCGGTTGGCCGGGTGACCTGTCGCGCCGGGCCCCTTGCTGTCCTGCACGGTCGGGTTCTTCCCGTTGCGGCGCATCTCGGGCTGCTGCACGTTCGTCACGGGTGTCTCCTTCCGGGTGGACGGGCACGGCTGCTCCGCGCCCGTCGTCGGGTTACCCGCCGGCACGGTGCGCATGCGGACCGCCGGGCCCGAGCAGGGCTGAGCGGCGCCACGACGGGTAGTACCGGGTGATGGGAGACGACCGACGGGTGGCCCGGACGCTGCTGGCCCGCCAGGGCAGCACCTACGCCGAGGACGCCGGCATCACGCTGGCCGACCGGCCCGGTCCGCTCTACCAACTGCTGGTGCTGACCACGTTGCTGAGCACCCGGATCCGGGCCCAGGTGGCGGTGGCCGCCGCCCGCGAACTGTTCGCCGCCGGCTGGCGTACCGCGCAGGCGATGGAGGCGTCGGGGTGGCAGGACCGGGTCGACGCGCTGGGACGCGGCCACTACCGCCGCTACGACGAACGGACCGCGACCATGTTGGGCACCGGTGCCCGGCTGTGCCTGGACCGCTGGCACGGTGACCTGCGGCGGATGCACCGGGAGACCGGGGGTGAACCGGCGGCGCTGCGGCGACGGCTGACCGAGTTCCCCGGGATCGGCCCGACCGGGGCGGACATCTTCCTGCGGGAGGCGCAGACGGTCTGGCCGGACGTCCGCCCGTACGCCGACCGGCGCACCCTGGCCGGGGCGAAACGCCTCGGCCTCCCGGCCGATCCGCACGGGCTGGCCGGGCTGGTCGCCGCGCCGGACTTCGGCCGGCTCGCGTCGGCGCTGGTGCGGGTGGCCCTCGGTGAGGAGTCGGCGGGGGAGGTTACCCGCACCGCCGCCCGCTAGAGAGTCGGTCGGTCAGTCGACCGGCTTGTTGCCCGTCGGCTTGGTCAGGTACCACACCAGCAGGGCGGCCAGCAGGGCCAACAGCACCACACCGCCGGAGACCCCGCCACCGTCCTCGGTGGAACGGTGCCCGGTCACCCCGAAGTAGAACACCGCGAGGCCGGCGAGTACCGCCAGAAATGTCCGTATTCCTCGGTCCTTCACGCCCCGCACCGTACGGGCGGGCCCGGCGCGCAGGCCGACGTTCCGGGCGGATTCCCCCGTCCGGGCGACGCCCCCGGTCAGACGGTCTCCAGGTCGTCCAGGGAGATGGCGTGGGTCATCAACCAGCGGGCCAACGCCGCCATGCCGAACAACCACAGCGGGGCCGACTCGGTGGTGCCGTTGGTGGCGAAGACGGCGAACCGCAGGTCCGGCGCCCGGTACGCCTCGATCCGCCAGCGATGGTTCCGGTCCCGCCAGACCGCCGAAGGGTCCATGGCGTCACGGTAGGCGACCCCGGGGCGGGCCGAGGGCCGTTCGCCAGCACCGCACCCCGCGAACACCTGCCGGTCAACCGGAGCCGACGACCATCCGGGCGTCGTCGGGCAGCCGCCGGGTCACCCCGCGCCGGTCCAGCAGCTCCAGCAGCGGCACCGCCACCCGACGGGTGGTGTCCAGGGCCTGCCGGGCGGCGCTGAGCGTGAACGGCTGCGGCAGCCGGGCGAGCACCCGTACCGCGTCGTCCGCGGCGTCGGGCAGCAGCACCACGTTCTCCGCCAGCCGCAGCAGCGCACCGGCCCGTACGGCGGCGCCCACCTCCCGGGGACCCAGGCCCAGCGCGGTGAGCCGGTCGGCCTCCGGCGCGCGGAACGGATGGGCGGCGTACTCGCCCCGGACCCGGTCGATCGCGCGGGCCACCGGCTCGGGCAGCCCGGGGACGCCGGTGCCGATCCGGCCGGCCCGCAGCGTCAACGGCGGCCGGACCAGCGCCTCCACCAGGGCCCGGTCGGGCAGGCCGAGGCGCTGCCGCACCGCCTCGGTCGGGGCGTCGGGCTCCAGCGGGTGCGCGGCCGCCCAGGCGGCCACCTCCTCGACCAGCCGCGCCCCCAGCCACCGCCAGTGCGCCGGGTCGGCCAGCCAGTCCCCGACGACCGGGGTCGCGTCGCCGGTGACGCCCATCCGGGTCAGCTCGGCGGCCCGCACGAGCCGGCGGCGGCGCAGCTCACCGGCCAGGTCGGGACGCCCGTCCAGGTCGGCCAGGACGGCGGCGCGGGCGGCGGCGGCACCCCGGCGGGACAGCGGCGGCGGGGCCACGTCCAGCACCGTCACCCCACCGCAGACGTGGTGCCGACCGGGGTCACGCAGCAACGCCCGGTCCCCGGTCAGCAGCGGCAGCGGACGGGCCAGCCGCAGCCGTACGGTGTCGCCGCCCAACGGCCGGACCCGGACGGGAACGGCCGCCGACCCGACGTGCAGGGTCAGCGTCGCCGGCAGGTCACCTGCCGGATCCCCGGCCAGCCGCACGTCGACCAGGTCGGTCCGGTGGAACCGGTCGGGGGTGAGCAGCGCGTCGCCGCGTCCGAGCCGCTCCCGGGGCACCCCGCGCAGGTTGACCGCCACCCGGGCCACCGCGGCGACCCGAGACGCGGCCGTCCCGAGCCGGTGCAGGCCCCGCACCCGGACCGGTTCGCCGGTGGTGGCGAGCGTCAACTGGTCGCCGACGCGCAGTTCACCGCCGCCGAGGGTGCCGGTGACGACGGTGCCGCTGCCCCGGATGGTGAACGCCCGGTCGATCCACAGCCGCACCGGCCGGTCCGTGTCCGGCGCGGGCAGCCGGGCGACCAACCGGTCCAGGGCGGCGCGCAGCTCCGGCAGGCCGACACCGGTTACCGCACTGACCGCCACCGACTCCACCGCGCCGAGCGACGTCGCCGCGAGCCGCGCGTGGGCCTGCGCCGTCGCCGGCCCCGGATCGGCCAGGTCCGCCCGGGTCACCACCAGCAGCCCGTGGGACACCCCGAGGGCGTGCAGGGCGGCCAGGTGTTCGGCCGACTGCGGCATCCATCCCTCGTCGGCGGCGACCACCACCAGGGCGGCCGGCACCGGCCCCACCCCGGCGAGCATGTTCGGCACGAACCGTTCGTGCCCCGGCACGTCGACGAAGGCGACCGGGTCGCCGCCGGGCAGGGTGGTCCAGGCGAAGCCGAGGTCGATGGTCATCCCCCGGCGGCGTTCCTCCGCCCACCGGTCCGGTTCCATCCCGGTCAACGCCCGGACCAGGGTGGACTTGCCGTGGTCGACGTGCCCGGCGGTGGCGACGACGTGCATCTCAGCCGGCCGTCCGCAGCACCGCGTCGCGCAGCGTGTCGTCGGCGTCGGCGGACACGCAGCGCAGGTCCAGCAGCAGCCGGCCCCGGACCACCCGGCCGAGCACCGGCGGGTCGCCCAGCCGCAGTGCGGCGGCGTACCGTTCGGGCAGGCTCAGTGCCCAGGAGTCCAGCTCGACGCCCGGGGCACCACCCCCGCCGACCACGGCGACGCTGGGCACCACCTCGGCCTTGTGCCCCTCGGCACCGAGAGCGTCACGCAACCGTTCGCAGCGGTCCCGCAGCACGGCCGGGTCGGCGTGCAGGGCGTCGCGGGTCGGGGTGCTCGACCCGTGCAGGGTGGCCGCCAGCGCGGCGAGGGTCAGCTTGTCGACCCGCAGCGCCCGCGCCAGCGGATGCCGACGCAACCGGTCGACCAGGTCGGCGTCGCCGAGCAGCAACCCGGCCTGCGGGCCGCCGAGGAGCTTGTCGCCGCTGGCGGTGACCAGGTGCGCTCCGGCGCGCAGGGTGCTCGCGGCGTCCGGCTCGGCGGGCAGCAGCGGGTCGGCGGTGAGCAGGCCGGAGCCGATGTCGACGACCACCGGCACGCCGAGGGTGGCCAGGTCGTCGACGCCGACGGCGGAGGTGAAGCCGGTGACGACGAAGTTGGACGGGTGCACCTTCAGGACGAAACCGGTGTCCGGGCCGAGCGCCCGGGCGTAGTCGTCGCGGGTGGTGCGGTTGGTGGTGCCGACCTCGCGCAGCCGGGCGCCGGTGCTGGCCAGCAGGTCGGGCAGGCGGAACCCGTCGCCGATCTCCACCAGCTCACCCCGGCTGACCACGATCTCCCGGCCGGCGGCCAACGCGGTCGCGGCGAGCACCAGGGCCGCCGCCCCGTTGTTGACCACGTGCACGGCGGCGGCGTCGGGCACCGCGGCGGCCAGCGCGGCCAGCGCCTCCCGGCCGCGCCGGGCCCGCCGGCCGGTGCCCAGATCCAGCTCCACGTCGGTGCTGCCGGCGGCGGCGACCAGCGCGTCGACGGCGGCCGGGGACAGCACGGCCCGACCGAGGTTGGTGTGCAGCACCACCCCGGTGGCGTTGAGCACCGCCCGGGGGGTCGGGGCGGGCAATGCGGCGAGGGCGGCGTCGCGGACCTGCTCGGGGCCGATCTCACCGTGCCGGGCCCGCTGCTGGGCATGGCCGACGGCGGCCTTGACCCGGGCCCGACCGAGGGTCGCCGCCGCCGCGGCCAGCGCCGGATCGGCCAGCATCGTGTCGGTGCGGGGCACCCGCCGACGCGGATCGACCGCCTCACCCATGCGTCGTCATCTCCCCCGCAGACGGTTGGCGGAGACGGACGGGAATCGAACCCGCCTGGCCCGGGTCCCGGACCACACCAGCTTTGAAGGCTGGGAGGGGCACCAGCCGCCTGAACGCCTCCGCCCCCGAGTCAACCACAGGACCCCGCCGGTGACACGGCGAGGTGTCAGACCTGCCCGGCCTCGCGGCGGCGGATCCGCTCCCGCTGCGGCAGCACCGTGTACCTCGGGTCCCGCGCCGAGGCCACCCCGCCGTGGAAGATGCCGAACCGGGTGGCCACCGACGCGGCCAGCAACGCCGTACCGGACAGCGCGGACAGCACCCGGCTGCGTCGCCCGGCCAGCGCCCCGACCACCCCGGCGGCGGTGAGCAGACGACCGGCGCGCAGCAGCCGACCTGCCGTACCGAGCCGATAGGGCTCGCTGAGCAGCCCCAGCCGGGTCTCCACCGAGTGCGCGCCCCACAGTTCCAGGGCCGCCCCGGCCACCGCCATCCGCCGGGCCGGGCCGGCCTGGGCGCAGGGCGCGGCCAGCAGCCCCACGCCGGCACCGCTGGCCAGGGCGCTGCCCGCGAAGATGGTCGGCAGCTCCGGGTACGCCTCGTGCCAGGACGGCACCGCCGTACCGGCCAGCAGCACACCCGTGTACGTGGCCAGCGCCGGCGCGACGGCGGCGGCGGCCAGCCCGGCGACCTGCCCGGCCGGCGGCAGCAGCCGACGCACCGGGGAGAACACGCCGCGTGCCGGTAGCAGCGGTGCACCCTCGGCGACGGCGGCCAACCCGGCGGCCGGGCCGTACGCGGTGAGGATCCAGGTGCCCACCGACATCGGCGAGGTCGGTTTCGCCACCCGCAGCATGTGGTGGAACCGCGCCGGCCGCCCGAGGTCGTGGATCAGGAAGTAGGCGCTGGCGGTGACCGCACCCAACGCGGTGACCCGACCGGCCCGGCGCAGCGCCGGCCGACCGGTGAGCTGCCCTCCAGCGGCCAGCAGGGACGACCCGGCGGCCAACCCACCGGTGAACAGGTACGCGGCGATGTCCCACCGCCACACCGGGGCCTTGAGGATCGGCCGGCCGTAGTAGGAGGTGAACTCCGCCTCCGGGACGCGCAGCTCCTCGCCGCCGCGCCCACCCCGACCACGCCGCCGCCCCGGCACCGGTGGCACGTCCTGGGGCGGTACGACGACCGACGCGTCGGCAGCGCCCACGGCACCGGTCGGGGGTGTGGTGCCGGCCGGGCCGACCTTCGGGCCGTGGCCGAGCCGTGCCGAGGAGCGCTGCGGCCGGAACACACCGTCGGCGGCGAGCCGGGCGCGGAAGCCCCGGAACCGCTGCCCCACCGGGAGCCGGCCGGCGGTCACGACGACCCCCCGACGAACGCCGCGACGGCCGCCGCCGTCATCGCCAACGCGGCCAACCCGGCCCGCCGCCACATCCGGGGCAGGTCCCGGGTGGTGACCACCGGATCCGGGGGCAGCCCGTACACCTCGGGCTCGTCGAGGAGCAGGAAGAACGCGCCGTCGCCGCCGACACCGTCGGTCGGGTCGTGGCCGTAGAGCCGGGCTTCCGGCACGCCCCGCTCGTGCAGCGTGGCGACCCGCTGCGCGGCCCGCTCCCGCAGCTCGTCGAGGGGACCGTACTGGATGGACTCGGTCGGGCAGGCCTGGGCACAGGCCGGGGTCATCCCCGCGCCGAGCCGGTCGTAGCACAGCGTGCACTTCCACGCCCGACCGTCACCCTTACGCTGGTCGATCACCCCGTACGGGCAGGCGGAGATGCAGTAGCCGCAGCCGTTGCAGATGTCCTCCTGCACCACGACGGTGCCGAACTCGGTGCGGAACAGCGACCCGGTAGGGCAGACGTCCAGGCAGGCGGCGTGGGTGCAGTGCTTGCAGACGTCCGACATCATCAGCCAGCGGAAGTCGGTGCGGGTCTCGGCACCCGTGCCCCGGCCGGGCGGTGCGGCCCCCGGCATCCCGAGGAACCGGGTGCCCGTGCCGTCCCGGGCGGTGGACGACCCGGCGTCGGCCATCCGGGCGGCGGCGTCGGCGTCACCCACAGGGACGCCCGGGTTCGTGCCACTGGCGCTGCCGGTGCCGGCGGCGACCGCCGCCGACGTGGCACCGGCCGAGCCGCCGGTCGGGTTCCCGGCGAAGGTCGCCGTACGGTGCCCGGCCGGCACCGGCTGCTCGATGAAGGCCACGTGCCGCCAGGAGTTCGCCGTCAACGCGCCGGTGTTGTCGTACGACATGCCGAGCAGGTCGAAGCCGGACTCGGGGACGGCGTTCCACTCCTTGCAGGCCACCTCGCACGCCTTGCAGCCGATGCAGACGCTGGTGTCGGTGAAGAACCCCATCCGGGGGCCGGCAGCCGTCCAGCCCGCGTCCGGGGCCGGATCGAGCGGGCCGTAGAGGCTGTTGGCGTCAGGCATGGTCGGCGCCCTTCTCCCGTGGGCCGTCGTCGCTTCGACCGGCCGGCCGCAGCACCGGGGTCGTCACCGTCGGCGGGCGTTCGCCGGGCACGATCCCGGCCCGTCGACGGTAGTCCTCGACCAGGTCCCGCAACACCGGGCCGGTCGGTCGCCGGCCCGGCCGGATGTCGCAGGTGCCGACCTTGCTCTCCTGGATGAGCACGTTCGGGTCCAGGGTGATGCCGAACAGGTCGTTGGCCGAGTCGCCGGTGACCAGGCCCTCGTACCCGAAGTGGTACGGCAACCAGAGCTGGTGGATGATCCGACCGTCCACCCGCAACGGGGTGAGCCGGTCGGTGACCAGCACCTTCGCCTCGATCACCGCTCGCCCGCTGATCAGGTGCGCCCAGCCGAGGTGGGTCAGGCCCGCCTCGGTAGCCAGCTCCGGGGACACCTCCACGAACATCTCCGGTTGCAGCTCGGCCAGCGGACGCACCGTACGGCTCATCGCCCCGGCCGTGTGGTGCTCGGTGAGCCGGCTGACCGTGAACACGTACGGGAAGACCTCACTGTGCTGCTGCGGCGGGCTGGGGTTCACCGAGTTCACCGGGTGGGCGTACACCTTGCGGGTCGGGTTGGCCTGCTGGCCGTAGAGCGGGTTGCGCATCGGCGACTCCGCCGGCTCGTAGTGCGTCGGCAGCGGACCGTCGAGCACCCCGCTCGGCGCGTACAGCCAGCCCTTGCCGTCGGCCTGCATGACGAACGGGTCGTCGCCGGCCAGTGCCGCCGGCCCGGACGCCCCCTGCGGCGGCCGGTACCCCGGCGGTTTCGTCTTCTCGAAGTCCGGCACGTCGTAGCCGGTCCACTCGCCGGCCTGCGGGTCCCACCAGACGTACTTCTTGCGTTCGCTCCACGGTCGGCCCTGCGGATCGGCCGACGCCCGGTTGTAGAGGATGCGCCGGTTCGCCGGCCACGCCCAGCCCCACTGCGCGGCCACCCAGTCCTGCTCGTGCCGGGACCGGCGGCGGGCGGCCTGGTTGACGCCGTCGGCGTAGACGCCGGAGTAGATCCAGCAGCCGACGGCGGTGCTGCCGTCGTCCTTCGCCTCGGTGAACGAGGAGAGCGGACGGCCGGTGGACACGTCGTAGCCGTTGATCTCGCGCAGCACCGCCTCGGCGCTCGGCTCGTCGTGCGGGCCGTGGGTGGGGTAGTCCCAGGCCAGGTCGAGCAGGGCACGGTCACGGCGGTGGGGGGAGCCGGCCAGCCGCTCCCGCAGCCGCCGCCCCAGGTGGTAGAAGAACCACAGCTCGGAGCGGGCGTCGCCCGGCGGCTCGACGGCCTTCTCCCGCCACTGCAACAGCCGCTGGGTCTGGGTGAAGGTGCCCTCCTTCTCCACGTGCGAGGCCGCCGGCAGGAAGAACACCTCGGTGCGGCACTCCTGCGGCACGATCTCGCCGGTGGCCACCTCCGGGCCGTTCTTCCAGAACGTGGCGCTCTCGATCATGAACAGGTCGCGGACCACCAGCCAGTCCAGGTTGGCCATGCCGAGCCGCTGCGCCCGCCCGTGCGCCGAGCCCACCGCCGGGTTCTGGCCGAGCAGGAAGTATCCCCTGATCTTGCCGTCGATCATGTTCAGCACCTGCTGGTAGGTGCCGTGGTCGCCGGTCATCCGGGGCAGGTGGTCATAGCAGAAGTCGTTGTCCGGCGTCGCCGCGTCCCCCCAGTACGCCTTGAGCAGGCTCGCCGCGTACGCCCGCGCGTTGCCCCAGAAGCCCTTCTGCCCGGGATGGCGGATGCTGTCCACCCACTCGTCGAACGTCGGGTGGTCGGCGTGGTGCGGCATCGGCAGGTAACCCGGCAGCAGGTTGAACAGCGTCGGGATGTCCGTGGAGCCCTGGATGCTGGCGTGCCCGCGCAACGCCAGGATGCCGCCGCCCGGCCGGCCCATGTTGCCCAGCAGCAACTGGATGATCGCCCCGGTGCGGATGTACTGCACACCGACGCTGTGCTGGGTCCAGCCCACCGAGTAGACCAGCGCGCCGGTGCGGTCCCGGCCCGAGTTCTCCGTCCAGGCCCGCGCCAGCTCCAGGAACTTCTCCGCAGGGATGCCGCAGACCCGCTCCACCATCTCCGGGGTGTAGCGGGCGAAGTGCCGGCGCAGGATCTGGTAGACGCAGCGCGGATGCTGCAGGGTCTCGTCCCGCTCGGTCTGCCCGTGCACCTGCGCGCCGTGCGACTCGTGCCGCAGGCCGGCCGCGCTGTCGCGTTCCTTGGCGGTGTGCCCGCTGCCGGAGTCCCCCTCGTGCCCGGCGTACTGCCAGCTGGTCTGCACGTAGCTGTCGGTGTTCGGGTCGTAGCCGGAGAACAGGCCGTCGCCGTCCTCGGTGTCGGCGAACTGCTCGCTGACGATCGTCGCCGCGTTCGTGTACGCCAGCACGTACTCCCGGAAGTCCAGCTCGTTGTCCAGGATGTAGCGCACCACGCCACCGAGCAGGGCGATGTCGGTGCCCGCCCGGATCGGCAGGTACGAGTCGGCCACCGCGCTGGTGCGGGTGAACCGGGGATCGACGTGGAAGACCTTCGCGCCGCGCCGCTTGGCCTCCATGACCCACTGGAAGCCCACCGGGTGGGCCTCGGCCATGTTCGAACCCTGGATGACGATGACGTCAGCGTTGGCGAGGTCCTGTTGGAAGTCCGTCGCGCCACCGCGACCGAAGCTGGCCCCCAGACCGGGGACGGTGGCGGAGTGTCAAATGCGGGCCTGGTTCTCGATCTGGAGCGCCCCCATCGCCGTGAACAGCTTCTTGATGAGGTAGTTCTCCTCGTTGTCCAGCGTCGCCCCGCCCAGGCTGGAGATGCCCAGCGTGCGGTGCAGCGGACGACCGTCGCTGTCGACGTCCTCCCAGGTCTGCTCGCGGGCGGCGAGGACCCGGTCGGCGATCATGTCCAGCGCGGTGTCGAGGTCGAGATCCTCCCACTCGGTGGAATACGGTCGGCGGTAGCGGACCGTGGTCTGCCGCAGCGGGCTGGTGACCAGGCTCCTGCTGGCCGAGCCCTTCGGGCAGAGCCGCCCCCGGGAGATCGGACTGTCCGGGTCGCCCTCGATCTGGGTGACCCGGTCGTCGGAGACGTACACCCGCTGCCCGCAGCCGACCGCGCAGTACGGGCAGACCGAGCGGGCCACCCGGTCGGCGGTCTCGGTACGGGCGGTCAGCCCCGCGGACCGGTCCGACTGCGCCGCCGCGCCCCGGCCGAGCGGGTCGGTGCCGGTGAGCTGCCGGTAGACCGGCCAGCCCGCGATGAACGTCCGCAGACCCACCGCGCACCTCCCTCCCGGGCATGATCCGACCTACTGAACATAGGCCAGCGGGGCGGAGGATGCGACCCGGGTGCGGGGATCTCCCGCGCACCGATACGGCGCTGCCCCCGACCTGAGGGGTCGGGGGCAGCGCCGTATCGCGGTGGCGGAGCGCCGGTGTGCATGTCGCCTCTCGGCGCGTGGCGCAACGCGGCTCCAGCCGAACGGAACTCCGCGACGGCAATTCAGGTGAGGCCCGGGGACACTGGACACACCGACGCTCCTGCCCACCAGGATACCCCGCGCCGGCCGTCCGCGTCCCGGTCGCGCAGGGCCGGCGCGTGGCGGCCCGGGCCGGTTCGGGGAAAGTCGCGTGCCGGCGCAGGTCGCGGCGGCGTTACCCTGACAGCATGCAGGCCACCCTGGCGACCACCGCCCACCTGGCCCGGCCCGGCCGGCCGGTGGTGGTGGCGCGCACCCTGGCGGAGCTGACCGGCCCCACCGGCGGGGTGGTGGAGCTGCCGGTCCGGTTGATGTGGAGCAGCGAACGCACGTTCGACCTGGCCGAACCGGACGACCTGCTCTGGCTGTACGAGAACGTGCTGCGCGAGACCACCCGCGCCGACGACCTGCGGGCACTGATCGACGGACGCACCCTGCGCCGGGTGTGGCGGCGGCTCAACCTGCCCCGGGGGGTCCGGTCGGCCTGGGAGAGCCGGCACCGGGGTCTGCGGACCGCGTGACCCACCTGCACGACTTCTACCGGGAGGTCGCCCGGGTCGCCCTCACCGCGGCCGGGCCGCACCGGTTCGTCCTCGGCGGTGGGGTGGCGTGGGCGGCGCACGGCCTGGTCACCCGCCCCACCGAGGACGTCGACCTATTCGCCGACGTGGAGGGGGCGGCCGCCGCCGCGGCGGCCGAGGTGTGCGCCGCGCTGGAACGCGCCGGGTACACCGTCGCGCCGGCCGACCCGGACAGCGACCTCGGTGACCTGTTCGAGGGCTTCGACCGGGACATCCGGGACTTCGTGGTGGGGCGGGACGACCGGCAGATCCGGCTCAGCCTGGCCCGGCTCGACCGCTACCGCTCACCGGTGGTGATGGACCTCGGCCCGGTGATGGACGTCCGCGACCTGATCGCCAACAAGACCGCCGCCCTGGTCAACCGGCGGGAGGCCCGCGACTACATCGACGTCGCCGCCGCGCTGGCGCAGTACCCGGTCGACGAGCTGCTGACCCTGGCCCGGCAGGTGGACCCGGCGCTGGCCGACGACGACGTGCGGGCCGCCGGCCGCTACCTGGACCGGCTGCCGGACCGGCGGCTCGCCCGCTACGGCCTGGACCCGGCGCAGATCGCGCAGGTCCGAACCCGGCTGGCGGACTGGCCCCGCTGACCGCCGGGCCGCGGCCAAGGCCCCGGCCCGGCGGACGGGGCGGTCACTTGGTGAACCGGCCGCCGGTCACGCCCAGGATCTCCCCGGTGACGTAGCTGGACTCCTGCGAGGCGAAGAAGACGTACGCCGGGGCCAGTTCGGCGGGCTGGCCGGGCCGGCCCAGCGGGGTGTCGGTGCCGAACTGCTCCACCTTCTCAGGCGGCATGGTCGCCGGGATCAGCGGCGTCCAGATCGGGCCGGGCGCGACCGCGTTGACCCGGATGCCCCGGTCGGCGAGCTGCGCGGCGAGCCCCTTGGTGAAGTTGGCGATGCCCGCCTTGGTGGTGGCGTAGTCCAGCAGCGGCGGCGACGGGTCGAACGCCTGGATGGAGGTGGTGTTGATGATCGTCGCGCCCTCCTTCAGGTGCGGCAGGGCGCTGCGGCAGAGCCAGAACATCGCGTACAGGTTGGTCTTCATCACCCGGTCGAACTGGTCGGTGCTGATCGCCTCGATGCCGTCGTCCTGGGCCATCTGGTAGGCCGCGTTGTTGACCAGGATGTCCAGGCCACCGAGGTCGGTCACCGTCCGGTCGACCAGGTCACGGCAGTGCTGCTCGTCGGTCAGGTCGGTGCGCACCGCGACCCCCCGGCGGCCGGCCTCCTCGATCAGCCGGACGGTCTCCCGGGCGTCGGCGTCCTCGTCCTCGTCGAGGTAGGACACCACCACGTCGGCGCCCTCCCGGGCGAACGCGATCGCCACCGCCCGGCCGATGCCCGAGTCGCCGCCGGTGATCAGGGCCCGCTTGCCCGCCAGCCGGTCGCTGCCCCGGTACGACGTCTCGCCGTGGTCGGGCTCCGGACCCATCCGGTCGGTCCGGCCGGGCGTCGACTGCTGCTGGGCCGACTGACCCTCCTGGTGGCCGTACTGGGTGTTCGGGTCCTGCGGGGTGTACTGGTCCTGGCTCACCGTGCGGCTCCCCTGTCTGGTTTGGTGCGTTCTGGGTCTCTCGGTCACCTACCCCGACGGATCGGCCGGAAACAACCCGCGCCGGGCATCCGACGACGGCGGTGTGACAGGCAGGTGGCCGGCGACGGCGCGGTGGTGGAACAGTGCGGGCCACTGTGGCAGGAGTGACCGCTGCTCGTTATGGTGCGCAACGGCGCTTACGAGGCGCGTCCATCCCCGTCGAAGGGCACCCCCATGACCTCCTCCCCCGGCACGTCGCGCCGCCAGGTGCTGGCCGTCGCCGCCGCCGCGGCCACCGCCCCGCTGATCGCCGGCGCGCCCGCCCAGGCGGCGCAGCGGCAGGGCCCGAAGGGTCCGAAGACCTGGGACCTGACCGTCCTGGGCACCTCGGACACCCACGGCAACGTCTACAACTGGGACTACTACCGCGACGCCGAGTTCGACGACAGCAAGCACAACGACGTCGGCATCGCCAAGCTCGCCACCCTGGTCAACCAGATCCGCGCCGAGCGCCGGGGTCGGGCCACCCTGGTCCTCGACGCCGGCGACACCATCCAGGGCACCCCGCTGGCCACGTACTACGCCAAGCAGGAGCCGATCACCGTCACCGGCGCGACGCACCCGATGGCCCGCGCGATGAACATCCTGCGGTACGACGCCGTGACGCTGGGCAACCACGAGTTCAACTACGGGCTGCCGCTGCTGGCCACCTGGATCGACCAGCTGGGCTTCCCGGCGCTGGCCGCGAACGCGGTGAACGCGAAGACCGACAAGCCGGCGTTCCAGCCGTACGTGCTCAGGCGGGTGCGGCCCGGCGGGCCCGGCTCGCCGACCCTGACCGTGGGTATCCTCGGCCTGACCAACCCCGGGGTGGCCATCTGGGACAAGGGCAACGTGGAGGGCAAGCTGGTCTTCCCCGGCATGGTGGAGACCGCCGCGAAGTGGGTGCCGGTCATGCGGGCACGCGGCGCGGACCTGGTCATCGTCTCCGCCCACGGTGGCGACAGCGGCACCTCCAGCTACGGCCCGGAGCTGCCCAACGAGAACCCGGTCGCGCTGATCGCCCAGCAGGTCCCCGGCATCGACGCGATCCTGTTCGGCCACGCCCACAACGAGGTGGTGGAGAAGTTCGTCACCAACACCGCCACCGGTGCGCAGGTGCTCACCGCCGAACCGTCCAAGTGGGGGCAGCGGCTGACCCGGATGGACTTCACCCTCACCCGGGAGCGGGGCCGCTGGAAGGTCGTCGCCAAGGGCGCCACCATGCTCAACACCAACACGGTGGTCGAGGACCCGAAGGTGCTCGCCGCCGTGCGGGGCCAGCACGACAAGACCGTCGGGTACGTCAACACGGTGGTCGCCCGGTCCGCGCAGGAACTGTCGGCGGCCGAGTCGCGCTACCGGGACACCCCGATCCTGGACTTCATCAACCACGTGCAGACCGAAGTGGTCACCGCCGCGCTCACCGGCGGCCCGTACGCGGCGCTGCCGGTGCTGTCGATCGCCGCACCGTTCAGCCGCACCGCCGTGTTCCCCCAGGGCGACGTGCGCATCCGTGACGTCGCCGGGCTGTACGTCTACGACAACACCCTGGAGGCGGTGGTGCTCACCGGCGCCGAGGTGAAGGCGTACCTGGAGTACTCGGCGAAGTACTTCACCACGCTGCCCGTCGGCGCACCTGTCGACCCGGCGACGATCAGCGACCCGGCCGTGCCGGACTACAACTACGACGTGATCTCCGGGCTGGACTACGACATCGACGTCTCCCGGCCGGTCGGGCAGCGGATCACCCGGCTGGTGCTGCCCGGCACCGACACCCCGGTCGCCGCCGACGCGCAGTTCGTGGTCGCGGTGAACAACTACCGGCGCAGCGGCGGCGGGAACTTCCCCGGCATCGTGAAGACCCAGGTCTACAACGCCCAGCAGGAGATCCGCCAGCTGCTCATCGACTGGGCGCAGGCCCGGGGCACCATCGACCCGGCCGACTTCTTCGTGCCGAACTGGCGGCTGGTCCGCGCCGGCGTGCCAGTGTTCTGAGCCGCCCGGCCGACGCTCACCGCGCAGGTCGACGGGCCCCGGGGTGCCACCCCGGGGCCCCGGGGGCTCAGCCGCCCGCGCGCAGGTCCTGCTCGTACTGGCCGGGGGTCGGATCGGGCTGGTAGCGGGGCGGGTCGGTCTCGGTCGACGCCGACCGCTCGTCGGGGCGTACCGACGGTGGCAGCTCGCCGAAGCGCGCGTGCCGTAGGAACGCGTACTGCTCGTCGGTGAACGATTCGCTCATGACGCTCAGTGTGCACCCGGCATCAAGGCCGGCGGGAGGGGTAAGCGCGCGGGACCGTCGGCGACGAGAGGACGAAACCATGCGCGCGGTACGGATGACCGCCCCCGGGGTGCTCGAACAGGTGGAGGTGCCCACCCCGACGCCCGGCCCCGGCGAGGTGCTGGTACGCGTCGGCGCGGTCGGGGCCTGCCACTCCGACCTGCACATCCTCGACGCCCCGCCGGGTGCCTTCCCCACCCCGATCACCCTCGGCCACGAGATCGCCGGCACCGTGGACACCCTCGGCGACGGCGTCACCGGCTGGTCCGCCGGGGAGCGGGTCGCCGTCTACGGGATCATCGGCTGCGGCACCTGCCGGGGCTGCCTGCGGGGCTTGGAGAACCAGTGCCGCACCGTGCCGCTCGGCGGGATCGGCCTCAGCCGCGACGGTGGGCTGGCCGAACACGTGGTGGTGCCGGCCTCCCGGCTGCTGTCCGTCGGTGACCTGGCGGTGACCCAGGCGGCGCCGTTGACCGACGCCGGGCTGACCCCGTACCACGCGATCGAGCTGGCCCGGCCGGCGCTGCGGCCCGGCACGTCGGCCGTGGTGATCGGCATCGGCGGGCTGGGGCACATGGCGGTGCAGATCCTCGCCGCCACCACCGCCGTACGGATCATCGCGGTGGACAGCAACGTCGCCGCCCTCGACCTGGCCACCCGGGTCGGCGCGCACCACGTGGTGCCGGCCGGCCCCGACACCGTCGACCGGATCCGGGAGCTGGTCGGCCCGGCGCCCGACGGCGCGGACGTGGTGATCGACTGCGTCGGGGTCGACGCCACCCTCGCCACCGCCCGCGGCGTCGTGGCCACCGGTGGCCGGCTGCTGCTGGTCGGGCTGGGCGGCGGCACCATGCCGGTACGGCCGGTCGCCGACGCACCGCCCACCGTGCCGTTCGAGACCAGCGTCACGGTCCCGTTCTGGGGCACCCGGGCCGAACTCCAGGAGGTGATCGCCCTGGGCCGCGCCGGGCTGCTCACCGCCGACGTGCAGACCTTCCCGCTGGACCGCGCGCCCGAGGCGTACGACCTGCTGCGGGCCGGCGAGATCCACGGCCGCGCGGTGATCGTGCCCTGACCCGGCTCCGTCGGCCCGCCACGGGCCGGCGGGTCAGGGCACCGGCGGCCCGGCCGGCCGCCGGCCCCGGGCGGGCCACCGGTCCAGCAGGGCCGTCACGGCCCGTACCGGCAGCCGGTCCATGGTCCGGTCGAAGCTCAGCCGGCCCTGGCAGAACCGGACGAACATCGACCAGCCGGCCGGGGTCGCCACCAACGCGTGGCACAGTTCCGGGCGGCGGGCGAACAGGGTCAGCATCCGCCGCCCGGCGCGCATCGACGGCACCAGGCGTTCGTGCACCTCGCGGGGGTAGCGGTCCAGGTCACCGGCGGCGACCGCCGCGCCGGCCAGCGTCCCGGAGCGCAGCGCGTAGCTGATCCCCTCCCGGGTCCACGGCTCCAGCAGGCCGGCCGCGTCCCCGGCCACCAGCACCCGGCCGTGGGCAAGCGGCGAGTCGTCGACCCGGCACCGGGTCAGGTGCCCGGAGTCGTGCGCGGCGGGCACCTGCGCCAGGCCCAGCCGGTCGAGGAAGCTGTGCAGGTAGGCACGGGTGCGCTCCCCTTCGCCCCGGGCCCCGATCACGCCGACGGTGAGCAGGTCCCCCTTGGGGAACACCCAGCCGTACGCGCCGGGGAACGGGCCCCAGTCCAGCAGCAGCCGCCCCCGCCAGCGGGCCGCCTGCGCGGGTGACACCGGCAACTCCCGTTCCAGGCCCAGATCCACCTGCCCGTACCGGACCCCCACGTGCCGGGCGGTCACCCCGGCGGAACCGTCGGCCCCGATCACCGTCCGGGCGGTCACCGTGGAACCGTCGGCCAGTCGGACGCGTACCGTGTCGGGGTCCTGGTCGAGGGCACGTACGGCGACGCCCTCGCGGACCTCGGCCCCGGCGGACACCGCCGCCGCGCGCAGCCGGTCGTCGAACTCCTCGCGGCGCACCATGGTCACCAGGGGTGTGCCGTGCCGGCGGGTGAAGCCCCACCGGCCGTCGCGGGTGAAGGTGACCCGGTCGACCCGGTCGTGCGCCGGCACCTCGATCCGGCCGGCCACCATCGACAGCGACGTGCCGATCAGGCCACCTCCGCAGGTCTTGTAGCGGGGGTGCACGGCCCGGTCCAGCACCAGCGTCCGCACGCCGGCCGCGGCGGCCTCCCGGGCCGCGCTGAGCCCGGCCGGCCCGGCACCGACCACGACGAGATCCCAGATGATCATGCCGTCCAGCCTAGGGCACCGGCCCGTCCGGTAGCGCGCACGACCGGCCGTCGGCAGGCATCGTCGGGCGGCCAGCGGGTAAGCCGCGCCACCCGGACCGCCCGACCGGCCGGCCGGGGTGACGGCAAGGAGGGGCACGATGCAGCAGGTACGTCTGTCGGAGGTCGAGGTGCGCGTCTACGAGGCGGTCAGCGTGCTGGAGACACGCAGTCAGGTTCCCTACCCCGACCTGATCGCCGAGGAGGCGGGGCTGGCCGAGCAGGACGTCCACGCGCCCCTGCGCCAGCTCACCGAGAAGGGCCTGCTTCACCGGGAGGACTCGCCGCTGGCCGGGCTGGACTTCGGCCCCCGCTGGTGCGCCCGCCAGCCGGCGTGAGCGCCGCCGCGCCCCGCCGGGCGGCCGGGCCGGACACCGGTTTGCCGCACCGGCCCCCGGGTAGCGCTGCGGCATGCCCGATCACCGGTCCGTGCGGGACCGCGCCACCGCCGACGGTCCCATGAGCAGCCGCACCGACGATCGCCGCCGCTGGCAGGCCCTCGGCGTCGGCCTGGTCGCGGCGTTCATGACGCTGCTGGACGTCAGCATCGTCAACGTCGCCATCCCGTCGATGGAACGGTCGTTGCAGGCCAGCCCGAGCGACCTGCAGTGGGTGCTGTCCGGCTACGCGCTGACCTTCGGGCTGGTCCTGGTGCCGGCCGGCCGGTTCGGCGACGCCCGGGGCCGCCGTAACGCCTTCGTCGTCGGGGTAGCCCTGTTCACCGTCACCAGCGCGCTGGCCGGGCTGGCCCAGTCCCCGACCTGGCTGGTCGCCGCCCGGCTCCTGCAGGGCGTCGCCGCCGGAGTGGTCAACCCGCAGGTGACCGGCCTGATCCAGCAGCTGTTCCGGGGCGCGGAGCGGGGTCGCGCGTTCGGCCTGCTCGGCGCGACCATCGGCATCTCCACCGCCGTCGGCCCCCTGCTCGGCGGCCTGCTCATCCAACTCGGCGGGGAGGACCACGGCTGGCGGTGGGTGTTCTTCGTCAACGTCCCCGTCGGGGTGGTCGCGGTGCTGCTCGGCTGGCGGCTGCTGCCCACCCGGGCCGCCGGCCGGCTCGACCGGCACCGCCTCGACCCGCTCGGGGTGCTGCTGCTCGGCGTCGGCGTGACACTCCTGCTGCTGCCCCTGGTGCAGCGGGAACAGTGGCCCAGCCCGTGGAAGTGGGCGCTGATCCCGGTCGGGCTGGTGGTCCTGGCCGGCTTCGGGTTCTGGGAGCACCGGTACGGGCGCACCCGCACGCCCCTGTTCGACCTGGGGTTGTTCCGGCTGCGGTCGTACACGATCGGGGCGGTGATCGCGCTCATCTACTTCGGCGGTTTCACCGCGATCTTCTTCATCTTCACCCTCTACCTGCAGAACGGCCTCGGCTACCGGGCGCTGACCGCCGGCCTGGCGATCACCCCGTTCGCCCTCGGCTCGGCGCTGGCCGCCGCCCTGGGTGGCCGGCTGGTCAACCGGTTCGGCCGGCCGCTGGTCGGGATCGGGCTGGTCATGGTGCTGGTCGGGCTGGGTGGGGTGGTGTTCGTGCTGCGCGGCGACCCGCACGGCTCGGTCCCGCTGCTCACCGCGCTGCCCCTGCTGCTCGCCGGGCTGGGCAGCGGCCTGGTGATCACCCCGAACCAGACGTTGACCCTGTCCGAGGTGCCGGTGCCGCAGGCGGGCAGCGCGGCCGGCATGTTGCAGACCGGGCAGCGGATCGGGTCGGCCGCCGGCATCGCCGCCGTCGGCGCGCTGTTCTTCTCGTCGCTGGCCAGCACCGACGGCCAGTGGGCCGCCGCGTTCCGACACTCCCTGCTGCTGGCCATGGGCATCGTCGCGTTGGCCCTGGTCGCCGCGGCGACCGACATCGTGCTGAACCACCGCGCCGCGCACCGCCGCTGAGTCCGCCGCGCACCGCCGCCGAAACCGGAGTCCACCGACGACACCAACCACGGGGGAACCGTCGGCGAACACTCACCGCACGGGGCTGCGCACGCACCGCAGCACCCGGTAGACACATAGACCATGACGAACACCCTCGACCGTCGTACCATGCTGCGCCTCGCCGGCGCCTCCGCCGGCACCGCCGTCCTCGCCGGCGCCACCCTCGCCGCGGGCGGTCCCGCCCACGCGGCGGACGGCGCGTTCCGGCACGGGGTCGCCTCCGGCGATCCGCTGCCCGACGGCATCCTGCTGTGGACCCGGGTCACCCCCGTGGTGGAGGCGCTGCCCGGCTCCGGCCTCGGCCCGGACGTCGACGTACGCTGGCAGGTCGCCGCCGATCCCGACTTCGCCACGGTGACCGCGCAGGGCGTGGCACCGACCGGCCCGGCCCGCGACCACACCGTCAAGGTCACGGTGACCGGGCTGGCCCCGGCGACGACCTACTGGTACCGGTTCGGTCACGGTGACACCTGGTCGCCGACCGGTCGGACTATGACCGCCCCGGCGGCCGACGCGGCGATCGACCGGCTGCGGCTGGGCGTGGTGTCCTGCGCGAACTGGGAGGCCGGGCACTTCGCGGCCTACCGGCGGCTGGCCGACCGGGGTGACCTCAACCTGGTCGTGCACCTCGGCGACTACCTCTACGAGTACGGCACGGGCGAGTTCGACGCCGGCGGCACGGTGGTACGCCCGGTCGAGCCCGAACACGAGATGCTGACCCTGGCCGACTACCGGGTCCGGCACGCGCTCTACAAGACCGACCCGGGCCTGCAGGCGCTGCACGCCGCCCTGCCCTGGGTGATCACCTGGGACGACCACGAGTTCGCCAACGACGCCTGGTCGGGCGGGGCGGAGAACCACACCCCGGGCAGCGAGGGCGCGTGGGCCGACCGGGTCGCCGCCGCCCGGCAGGCGTACCAGGAGTGGATGCCGGTACGGATCGGCGCGGACGGCACGATCTACCGGCGGTTGCGCTTCGGCGGGCTCGCCGAGCTGTCCATGCTGGACCTGCGGTCGTACCGGTCGCAGCAGGCCGGCGGCACGGCGGTGGACGACCCGGCCCGCACCATCGCCGGCGCGGCCCAGCTGCGGTGGCTCGCCGACGGGCTGTCCGGCTCGACGGCACAGTGGAAGCTGGTCGGCAACCCGGTGATGATGGCCCGGGTCGACCTCGGTTCGCTGCCGGCGTGGCTGCTCGGCCCGCTGGCCAAGCTGCTCGGCATCCCGCAGAACGGCGCGGTGCTCAACCCCGACCAGTGGGACGGCTACAACGCCGACCGGGACCGGCTGGTCGACCACCTGCGGGCCACCGGCACCCGGGACGTGGTCTTCCTCACCGGCGACATCCACACCTCGTGGGCCAGCGAGGTGACCACCCGCTCGACGGGGTTGACCAACCCGGCCGCCGCCGAGTTCGTGGTGCCCTCGGTGACCAGCGACAACCTCGACGACGTCCTCGGGCTGCCGGCCGGCAACGGGCTGAGCCTGCTCGGCGCGACCCTGCTGCGCTCGACGAACCCGCACGTGAAGTGGACGGAGCTGGACGGGCACGGCTACGGCGTGCTGGAGGTGACCCCACAGCGCTGCCGGATGGACTGGTACCACCTGCTCGACCGGACCCGGGCCGACAGCGCGAGCCGGTGGGCCGCCGGGTTCTCCGTCGGCGTCGGGTCGGCGAAGCTGCGCCGGGAGGACGCCCCGGCCTGACCCGGGCGGACGCCGACCGGCCGGCCCCCGTCGTGGGGACCGGCCGGTCGTGGGTCACCAGAGCTGCTGGACGATGTCCGCCGCCTGCTGCTCCCACTGGGCGTACGCGTACGGGTACGCCGAGACCTGCACGGTCTGCGCGGCGGTGGTCAGCGGCAGGTCCCGCCACCCGTGCACGTTCTTCAACGCGCCGAAGAACGCCCGGGAGGCGTACCGGGGGTCGGTGACCTGCTCGGGCGTGCCCCACCCCGACGACGGGCGCTGCTGGAACAGGCCCTGCGAGTCGTGGTCGTTGTACGCGCCGAGGTGCCCCAGGTTGTACAGCTTCGACTCCTGCAGCGAGGTGGCCACGCCGATCACCGCGCCGCGCTCGCCCACGCCGCTGCGCTTGGCCTCGGCGATGATCTCCTTGGCGTTGGCGAGCTGCGCGTCGTCGAGCGGGACGCGGGACTGGGCACCCTCGACGCCGCGCGGGATGAGGTCGTCGGTGCTCGGCTTGCCGGCCGGCACCTCGGTGGTGGGGGTGCCGGTGGTCAGGCCGGACTCGACGGTGACGCCCTGCCGGCCCTTGCCGGTGGCCAGGTCGATCGCGGCACGGGCCCCCTCGTGGGGGCCGCTGGTGACGGGGGCGGCCACGGCGGCCGGTCCGAACGCCAGGCCGCCGAGGGCGGCGACGCCGGCGATGCTCAGTGCGGTTTTGCGGTCCTTCGCGATGGCCGGGAGCCATCGGGTGAAGTCCAGCTTCACGATGGTTGCCCTTTCGATCGTGGCGACGCGCTCCGGGGTGAGCGGGCCTCGGGGGAACTGCCCCGCCGGCCGGAGGTGTGGTGACCGGCGTACGGGGAACACAACCCACCGCCCCTGTCCGTCATTCCGGAAATGTGTAGGCCAGCTCGGGCTGTGGCCCGCCTCATCCCCGAAACCGGTCACGCGGCGCGAAAACGCCGATACGGCGGTATCCGGACGTTCGGATACCGCCGTATCGGCGACAGTACGACGGCGGGCGGTGCCCGCCGGTCAGTGGCCGCGGGCCAGCCACTCCTGCAGGTGGGGGGCCTCCGCGCCGACGGTGGTGTCGTCGCCGTGCCCGGTGTGCACCACGGTGTCCGCCGGCAGGGTGAGCAGCCGGGTACGGATCGACTCGACGATCGTGGCGAAGTCGCTGTACGACCGCCCCGTCGCCCCCGGTCCCCCGGCGAACAGGGTGTCGCCGGTGAACACCGCACCCAGCGCCGGGGCGTGGAAGCTGCACGCGCCGGGACTGTGCCCGGGGGTGTGCAGCACCCGCAGGACGGTGTCCCCGACGGTGATCTCCTGCCCGTCGGTCAGCTCCCCGTCGGGGGCCAGCCCGGGGTGCACCAGATCCCACAGCACCCGGTCGGCGGGGTGCAGCAGGATCGGTGAGCCGGTGGCCTTGGCCAGGTCGGGAGCGACCCGGACGTGGTCGTCGTGGGCGTGCGTGGCGAGGATCGCCACCACCCGCCGGTCGCCGACGACCCGGCGGATCGCGGCCACGTCGTGCGGGGCGTCCAGCACCACGCACTCGGTGTCGTCGCCGACGACCCAGACGTTGTTGTCGACGTCGAAGGTCTGCCCGTCGAGGGAGAACGTGCCGGAGGTGACGGCGTGGTCGATCCGGGCGGTCACGGGAACACCACCACCGACCGCAGCACGTCCCCGTGGTGCATCCGGCGGAACGCCTCCTCCACCTGGTCCAGGGCGATCTCCTCGGTGACGAAGGCGTCCAGGTCGAGCCGGCCCTGCAGGTAGAGCTGGGTGAGCAGCGGGAAGTCCCGGCTGGGCAGGCAGTCGCCGTACCAGCTCGACTTCAGCGCGCCGCCCCGGCCGAAGACGTCCAGCAGCGGCAGGTCGACGGTCATCTCCGGGGTGGGCACCCCGACCAGCACGACGGTGCCGGCGAGGTCCCGGGCGTAGAACGCCTGCTTCCAGGTCTCCGGCCGGCCCACCGCGTCGATCACCACGTCCGCGCCGAAGCCGCCGGTGGCGGCCCGGATCGCCTCGACGGCGTCCTCGGCGGAGGCGTCGACGGTGTGGGTGGCGCCGAACTTCCGCGCCCAGTCGAGCTTGCGGCCGTCGGTGTCGACCGCGATGATCGTGGTCGCGCCGGCCAGGACGGCCCCGGCGACCGCCGCGTCGCCGACCCCGCCGCAGCCGATGACGGCCACCGAGTCACCCCGGGTGACCTGCCCGGTGTTCATGGCCGCGCCGAGGCCGGCCATCACCCCGCAGCCGAGCAGCCCGACGGCGGCGGGCCGGGCCGCCGGGTCGACCTTGGTGCACTGGCCGGCGTGGACCAGCGTCTTCTCGGCGAACGAGCCGATGCCCAGGGCGGGGGTCAGCTCGGTGCCGTCGGTGAGGGTCATCTTGCGGGCGGCGTTGTGGGTGTTGAAGCAGTACCACGGCCGGCCCCGGCGGCAGGCCCGGCACTGCCCGCAGACGGCACGCCAGTTGAGCACCACGAAGTCGCCGGGGGCGACGTCGGTGACGCCCTCGCCCACCTGCTCCACCACCCCGGCCGCCTCGTGGCCGAGCAGGAACGGGTAGTCGTCGTTGATGCCGCCCTCGCGGTAGTGCAGGTCGGTGTGGCAGACCCCGCAGGACTGCACCCGCACCACCGCCTCGCCGGGCCCCGGGTCGGGCACCACGATGGTGGTGACCTCGACCGGAGCGCCCTTGCTCCGTGAAATGACGCCCCGGACTTCCTGGCTCACGCTGTGTCCTCCCTGCCTGCCGGCCCGACGGCCGGATGGGTCCCGCTCACCGCCGAACCTACCGCGATCATGCCGCCCGACCCATCGGTCCGCCGGACTCGCCGCCCGCCGCCCGCTCACCCCCACCGTCGGCCGGCTCCCCCGGCGGTACGCACACCGTCACCTCCGGCGTCGCCACCGGCCCGGCGTCGGTGGCCGGTGCGCGTCGTCGCCGGGCGGCGTTGCGGTACCGCAGCACCTGGACCGCACCCAACGCCCAGAGCAGGTACTGCACGGCGAACGCCCACCGGAACGCCGACAGCGGCGGGGCCGACGCGCCGGCCGGGGTGGTCAGGTCCAGCACCACCCCGATCGCCAGCACCAGCACGATCGAGGCGACGAACCCGCCGACGTTGACGATGCCGGTGGCGCTGCCGATGCGGTGCACCGGGTTGAACGTGCGGGCGTAGTCGAAGCCGATCACCGCGCCGGGGCCGCCCAGGGCCAGCACCAGCACCAGGACCACCAGCAGCCAGTGCGGCGAGCGGCCCGGCCAGGCCAGCACGACCGCCCAGACCGCGGCGCTGGCCGCGGTGACCACGAGGACCAGCGCCGAGCGGTGGAACGGGTGCCGGGCGCACAGGTGGGCGACCACCGGCCCGGCGACCAGCGTCCCGACCGTCATCAGGCTGAGCAGGGACGCGGCGGCCGTCGGCGCCAGCCCCTGCCCCTGCACCAGGAACGGGTACCCCCACAGCAGCGCGAAGACGGCCCCGGAGAACTGGGCGACGAAGTGCGTCCACAGGCCCAGCCGGGTGCCCGGCTGGGCCCAGGCGGCGGCGAGTTCCCGCCGCACCACGGACAGGGCGGGGGTCACGGCGGCCCCCGGCCCGACGTGCGGGGCGTCCCGGACGGCGACGAGCACCAGCAGCACCGTCGTCGCCCCTAATCCGGCGGCGACCAGGAACGCCGGGGTCCAGCCGGCCCGGTGGAGCAGCGCCACCAGCGGCACCGCGGCGAGGATCGCACCGAGCTGACCGACGGTGCCGGTGAGCTGCACCAGCAGCGGATTGCGGCGCCCCGGGAACCAGAACGCGACGATCCGCAGCACGCTGATGAAGGTCATCGCGTCGCCGAGGCCCACCAGCACCCGGGCGGCGACGGCGAGCCGCACGTCGGTGGCGACGGCGAAGCAGAGCTGCCCGGCGACCATCAGCGTGCCGCCGGCCAGCAGCAGCCGGCGGGAACCGTACCGGTCCAGCAGCACGCCGACCGGGATCTGCATGGCCGCGTAGACGACGAGCTGGGCGACCGAGAAGACGGCCAGCGCGGAGGCGTTGATGGCGAACCGGTGGGTGGCCTCCACCCCGGTCACCCCGAGGGAGCTGCGGTGGAACACCGCCGCCAGGTAGGCGGTGACGGCCACCGCCCAGACCACGGTGGCCCGCCGGACGCTGGGCGCGGGGAGGACGCTCACCGGTGGGCCGGGCCGGCGTCAGGCGCGCCGGGCCGGTCGACGTGCCCGCCGTACCGGGCCGGAAACCCGCTGGTCCGCGTGGTGCTCCGACACGGGAACATCCGCGTACGGCTATCCGTCATACCACCATGGTGCGTCGGGGCCGGCGGGGCGGGCGGCGGCGGGTGCGACGCCGGTGGCCCGCGCCACTGTCGGACGCACGGTGCGGTCGCCGGGCGGGCGGGCAGGGGCGATCACCGCGACCGCTCGACCCCGGCACGTGGGGTGACCGGACGGCGGGCACAATCGACGCATGTCTCCCCGCCGGTGGCTGCTCGCCGATCAACTCGGGCCGCACTTCCTCGACGACGGCCGGCAACCGGTGCTGCTGGTCGAGGTCGCCGACCTGTTCCGGCGTCGGCGGCTGCACCGGCAGAAGGCGCACCTGATCCTCAGCGCGCTGCGCCACCGCGCCGCCGAACTCGGCGACCGGGCGGTGCTGCTGCGCACCGCGACGTTCCGGGAGGCCCTGGCGGCCGTCGACGGCCCGGTCGAGGTCTGCCACCCGAGCACCCGGGCGGCCCGGGACTTCGTCCGGTCCGTGCCGGGGCTGACGGTGCTACCGCCCCGGGGTTTCGTCACCGACCGGGCCGACTTCGCCGACTGGGCGGACCGGCCCCGGCGCGGGCCGCTGCGGATGGTCGACTTCTACCGGTACGCCAAGCGCCGCCACGGGGTGCTCACCGGTCCCGGCCCGACCGACGGTGACCGCGGCGCCCCGGCCGGACGCACCCTGGACGTGCCACCCCCACCGCCGATCGTCGAGGACGACATCGACGCCGGGGTGCGGGCCGACCTGGACCGGTGGGAACGCGACGGGGTGCGGTTCGTCGGCCGGGACGCCCCCCGCTCCCATCCGGCCACCGCCGCCGAGGCCGAGGACCGGCTGGCGCACTTCCTGCGGTACCGGCTGCCCGCGTTCGGCCGCTACGGCGACGTGATGAGCGCCGAGGACCCGGTGCTGGCGCACGGGATGCTCTCCGCCGCGTTCAACCTCGGGCTGCTCGACCCGGCGGCGGCCGTGTCCCGGGCGGAGGCGGCGTGGCGGTCGGGTGACGCCCCGCTGGCCTCGGTGGAGGCGTTCGTCCGGGGGGTGCTCGGCTGGCGGGAATTCCTCTGGCAGCTCTACTGGTACGTCGACCCGCCCTACCGGGGCACCGGTTGGCTGGCCGCGACCGAACCGCTGCCGCAGTGGTTCGAGGACCTCGACGCCGACGCGGTGGAGGCGCGCTGCCTGGCCGACGTGCTCGCCGGGGTCCGGGACCGGGCCTGGGTACACCACGCCCAGCGGCTGCTGGTGCTCGGCAACCACGCGTTGCAGCGCGGCTGGCGGCCGACCGAACTGGTCGACTGGTTCCAGCGCAGCTTCGTCGACGGCGCCGAGTGGGTGATGAACACGACAGTGCTCGGCATGAGCCAGTACGCCGACCTGGCCCGGGTGGACACCCGCCCGTACGCCGTGGACGGCCGGTACATCGACGAGATCAGCGACTACTGCACCGGCTGCCGCTACCAGCCGGACCGGGAACTCGGTGATCTCGCCTGCCCGTACACCGGCGGGTTCGCGGCGTTCCTGCACCGTAACCGGGAGCGGCTGGTGGGTGATCCCCGCCTCGCCGCGGAACTGGCCGCCCGCGACGACCCGGAGTTGCGGGAGGCGGTGCTGGCGCAGGAGGAGAAGCGGGGCAGCAACCCGCCCTGACCGGCCCTCCTCCGCCGCCACCGTCGCGGCCGGCGGTCGGCGGCGTCGTGCCCGGGCCCGGGTCAGGCGACCTCACCGGCGGGTAGTTCCGTCGGCACCGGGGCCGCCACCCGGGCGGCCGGCGCGGACCGCGGGCCCGGACCACCGACGAGCCGGACCCCGGCGGCGACCAGCCGGCCGTGCGATCCGGGCGCGACCCGGGCAAGCAGGTCGGGCAGCTTCGCCGACCAGCCGATCAGCACCCGGCCGCGACGACGTTCGACCCCGCGCAGGATCACCTCGGCGGCCCGTCCGGGCGGAATGGACAGCAGCCTCTCGAACTGCTGCCGCGCCGCGTCGAACTCCTCGCGGGGCACCCCGCTGCCGACCCGGGCGTTGCGGGCGATGCGGGTGGCGATGCCGCCGGGGTGCACCGACGTCACCCCGATGCCGTCGTCGGCCAGCTCGTACCGCAGCGCCTCGGTGAAGCCCCGCAGGGCGAACTTGCTGGCCGCGTAGGCTGCCTGCCCGGCCGGGGCGATCAGCCCGAACAGGCTGGACACGTTGACCAGGTGCGCGCCGGGTTCGGCCCGCAACGCCGGCAGCAGGGCGTGGGTGAGCTGCACCGGGGCCCGGAAGTTGATGTCGACGACCCAGTGGAACTCGTCCATGGTGACCTGGTCGAACCGGCCGCCGAGGGCCACCCCGGCGTTGTTGACCAGCAGCCGGATCCGGGGATGCCGGGCCATGACCTCCTCGGCCACCCGGGCGGTGGTGCACAGGTCGGCCAGGTCGACCAGGTGGGTGTCGACCCGACGCCCGGGATGCGCGACGCGGACCGCGGCGGCCACCGCGTCGAGCCGGTCGCCGTCGCGGTCGAGCAGGACCAGGTCGCTGCCGCGGCGGGCCAGCCCGTGGGCGAGGGCCTCGCCGATTCCGCTGGCGGCACCGGTGACCACGGCGGTCCCGGCCGTGAAGTCGAAGTTACGCACGCGGCCTCCTTGCTGCGGGAAAGAGACGATAGGACGGTGGGAAAGGGCTCAGCCGACCGGGGTGTCGGCGGTCGCCCGGGAGAAACGCACCCCCTCGTCGACGAGCCGACCGTGTTTCATCAGCACGACGTCGCGGGGATAGTTCTGGTGCAGCCGCCACGGCGCGCGGGCACCCTGCCGGGGCAGCGTGTCCACACTGCGCAGCACGTACCCGGACCGCAGGTCGATCAGCGGCGACAGGTCGCCGTCGGGTGGTGCGACCGGGGTGACGACCTGCTGGCCGGTGGCGTCCAGGTGACGCAGCAGCCGGCACACGTAGGTGGCGACCAGGTCGGCCTTCAACGTCCACGAGGCGTTGGTGTAGCCGATGGTCAACGCGAAGTTCGGCACCCCGGAGAGCATCATCCCCTTGTACGCCACCGTCGCGCCGAGGTCGACGTCGACGCCGTCGACGGTGAGGGTCATCCCGCCGAGGGCGAGCAGTTGCAGCCCGGTGGCGGTCACCACGATGTCGGCGGGCAGCTCCGCCCCGGAGCCGAGCCGGACGCCGTCCGGGGTGAACGCGTCGACGGTGTCGGTGACCACCGAGGCGCGGCCGGTGGACAGGGCGTCGAACAGGTCACCGTCGGGTGCCACGCACAGCCGCTGGTCCCACGGGTCGTAGCGGGGCGAGAAGTGCCGGTCCACGTCGTACCCGGCGGGCAGCCGGCCCTTCGCGGCCCGCCGCAGGAACGCCCGCACCGTTCGGGGCGCACGTCGGGCGAGCTGGTAGTTGACGGTGCCGAACAGCACGTTCTTGGCGCGGACCAGGCGGTGGGCGGCGCGGGCGGGCAGCCGGCGGCGCAGCACGTCGGCCAGCCGGTCCCGGGCCGGCAACGCGATCACGTACGTGGGGGAACGCTGGAGCATGGTGACGTGCCCGGCCCGCCGCGCCAGCGCCGGCACCAGGGTCACCGCGGTGGCCCCGCTGCCGATCACCACCACCCGTCGGCCGGTGTGGTCGAGGTCGTCGGGCCAGTGCTGCGGGTGCACCAGCCGACCCGTGTACCGCCCGACGTCGGGGAAGTCGGGGGTGTAGCCGGCGTCGTACCGGTAGTAGCCGGTGCAGGAGAAGAGGAAACCGCAGGTCAGGACGATGTCGTCGGCGGTGTCGTCGCGGTGCACGTGGACCGTCCAGCGGGCGGTGGTGCTGTCCCACTCGGCGCGGCGCACCCGGTGACGGAACCGGATGTGCTCCTCGACGCCGTACTCCCGGGCGGTTTCCCGCACGTAGCGCAGGATGGTGTCGCCGTCGGCGATGGCCTGCGGCGCGGTCCACGGGCGGAACACGTAGCCGAGGGTGAACATGTCCGAGTCGGAGCGGATGCCGGGGTAGCGGAACAGGTCCCAGGTGCCGCCGATCGCGTCCCGCGCCTCGACCACCGCGTACGTCGTGTCGGGGCAGGTGCGCCGCAGGTGGCAGGCGGCACCGACACCGGACAACCCCGCGCCGACGATGAGCACGTCGACGTGGTCGGTGGGCATCGCATCTCCCGGGTCCGAGGCGGTGACCGGACCCTATCCCACCCTCCCGGGGCGGCGGGTGCCGCCGACCCTCCCGTGCATCCGGACCGCCCGGCCGTACCCGTCGCCCCGGTCGGCGGGCGGGACCCTCCCGGTCGGCGGGCCGGGGCTCGGCGGACAATGGCCGGGGCGGACCGGCCCGGACGCGGGGCCGGCACCGGAGACGACCACCGGACGAGGGAGACGACGGACAGCATGGCCGACACCACCGGGCTGCGGGCGGACTGCGCCCGCTGTGTCGGGTTGTGCTGCGTCGCCCCGGCGTTCGCCGCCTCCGCCGACTTCGCCCGGGACAAGCCCGCCGGCCGCCCCTGCCACCACCTGCGCGTCGACTCCCGCTGCGGCATCCACGACGAGCTGCGCGACCGCGGCTACCCCGGCTGCGTCGTGTTCGACTGCTTCGGCGCCGGCCAGCGCGTCAGTCAGGTCACCTTCGCCGGCCGGGACTGGCGCACCGACCCGGCCACCGCCGCCGGCATGTTCGCCGCGTTCACCGTCACCCGCCCCCTGCACGAGCTGCTCTGGTATCTCACCGAGGCGCTCACCCTCACCCCCGCCGGCCCGCTGCACGACGAGCTGCGCGCCGCACGCGACGCCACCGACGCGCTGGCCGGCGGCACGCCGCAGGAGCTTTCCACCGTCGACGTGGACGCCCACCGCGACCGGGTGAACCCGCTGCTCGCGGCGGCCAGCGACGCCGCCCGCGCCGGCACCGGCGGGGCCGACCGACGGGGCGCGCTGCTGCTCGGCGCGGACCTGCGGGGCGCGGACCTGCGCGGGGCGAACCTGCGCGGAGCCCGGCTGCTCGGCGCGGACCTGCGCGGGGCCGATCTGCGCCGGGCCGACGTCACCGGGGCCGACCTGCGCGGCGCGGACCTGCGTGGGGCGGACCTGTCCGACACCCTGTTCCTGCACCAGTCCCAGCTCGAGGCGGCCCGGGGCGACCGGCACACCACCCTGCCCGCACGGCTGCGCCGCCCCGCGCACTGGACCACGGTGGTGCCGCTCACCCCGACCCGCCGCCCGCGCCGCCCCCGCCGCTGACAGCCCCCGCCGCTGACGGCGACCGGCGTGGCCGCGCCCCGGCGGGTGGGTTTGCCGGGCGGTAGGGCGGGCAGGTAGGTCGGCATGACGGAACAACCACGCACCGACCGGGCCGACACCGACGAGCCGAACGGCGTGCCGGCGTACGAGGCGTCGCTGCGCCCGCCGGGCGAGTCGCTGGGCGACGGCGGGGACACCGGCGACGACTTCGCCGACCTGCCCGCCGAGGAGCACCGGTCGGCCCGGGAGACCAGCCGCGCCGGCTACGACGTGGCCGCCGTCTCTGGCGCGGGCGACCCCGCCGAGGAGGAGGCCGCCCACCCGCCCACCGAGTAGCGCGCCACCGGTCGGCCCCGACGCGGTCGCGGGGGGCGCGGTGCGCGTCGGCGCACGGGGACCCGTGCTCAGCGGGAGACGCCCACCGCCGCCCGCGCCTGCTTCATCCCCCGGTTGGCCAGCGCGTCAGCGCGCTCGTTCTCCGGGTGACCGTTGTGCCCCTTCACCCAGTGCCAGCTCACCTCGTGCCGGGTGCAGGCCGCCTCCAGCCGCTGCCACAGGTCGGCGTTCTTCACCGGCTGCTTCGCCGCGGTACGCCACCCGTTGCGCTTCCACGACGCCAGCCAGCTGGTGATGCCGTTGCGCACGTACGTGCTGTCGGTGTGCAGCCGCACCGTGGCCGGCCGGGTCAGCGCCTCCAACGCCTCGATCGCCGCGGTCAGCTCCATCCGGTTGTTGGTGGTCGGGGTGGCCTCGCCACCGCACAGCTCCCGCTCGTGCCCGCCGTAGCGGAGCAGCACACCCCAACCCCCCGGCCCCGGGTTGCCACTGCACGCCCCGTCGGTCCAGATCTCCACGACCCCGTCCACCATGCGGCCGAACCTACCGGCACCCCACCGGGCCCCCGCCGCAGGGACACGGACGCGCCCCGCCACCGGCCGGAAAACCGGCGGCGGCCCCGGGCCGGCTCTGGCAGAGTCGGCGACCGTGACCAACGACGGGGACGCCCTACGGGCCGAGGTACGCCGGACCATCCACACGCTCGTCGACTCCGGCCGGGAGGCAGGCGTGCAGGTGGCGGCCTACCGGCACGGCCGGCTGATCGTCGACGAGACCGCCGGGACCGCCGACACCACCACCGGCCGGCCGCTGACCGCCGACACCCCGATCTTCAGCGTCTCCACCGGCAAGGGTCTGACCAGCAGCGTCGTGCACGTCCTCGCCGAAGCGGGCCGGCTCGACTACGACCTGCGCGTCGCCGACGCCTGGCCGGAGTTCGCCCGGCACGGCAAGCACACCGTCACCCTGCGGCACGTGCTCACCCACACCGCCGGGGTGCCCGCCCTGCCCGCCGACGTCACCCCCGCCGACTTCACCGACTGGGACCGGATGTGCGCCCTCGTCGCCGACGCGGTGCCCCGCTGGGCGCCCGGCGAACAGATCGCCTACCACGCCTGGACGTACGGCTGGCTGGTCGGCGAGGTGGTCCGCCGGGTCACCGGCCGGACGATCTCCACCGTGCTCGCCGAGGACGTGGCCGCCCCGCTGGGCGTCACCGGGGAACTGTTCCTCGGGGTACCCGACACCGACCTGCCCCGGCTGGCCACCCTGGAGGACAACGGCCTGACCGACCTGATGGCATTCGCCTCCGCCAACCTGCCGCACTTCGACGCCGTCGCCCCCCCGGCCGTCCGCCCCGACGCCGGCATCGGCAGCCGACCCGACGTGCTGCGCGCCGACGTGCCCGCCGTGGGCACCCTCACCGCCCGCGCCGCCGCCCGGCTCTACGCCGCGCTCATCGGCGACGTCGACGGGGTACGCCTGATCTCCGCCGACCGGCTGCGCCAGGTCAGCGCGGTGGCTGTCCGGGGCGTCGAATGGGTGTTCGGGCAGGAGATGGCGTTCGGCCTCGGCTACACCGTCGACGACGACGGCTCGTTCGGCACCTCCGGCAGCGGCGGCAGCCTCGCCTACGCGTACCCGGAGCTGGGCCTGTCGGTGGCGGCGACCCGCAACCGGCTCGGCGCGAACGACGGCGACCCGATGGAGGGCCTGCGGACGCTGGTCCGCGACACGGTCCGCGCCGCCGGCTGACCGACGCCCCCGCTCAGCGCCGGGTCAGCCGGGCCCGCAGCCGACCCACCGCGTCACCGACCACCGCCGAGGTCATCGGCAGCAGCGGACTCGACCGCATCAGGGCCACGTCCTCCGCCGGGCCGGTCGCGCCGTCGAGGAACCGCAGCACCCGCGACGCCGGGTTCCGGTCGAACAGCCGGTCGAAGAACTCCGGCCCACCCACCGCGCCGGAGTCCCACGCCCGCAACGCCACCGCGTCCATCCACCGGTGCCGCCCCGGGTACGCCGGCCGGGGCACCGGCGGACGACCGGCGGCGAGCGCGGCGGCGACCTGCCCGGCCTGACGGTGCATCGCCGCGAAGGTGAACCCGGTCGACGGGCGGGTCGCCCCACCGGCGGTGCCCAGGCGCACCACCCGTGGCGACGGGTGGCCGTCGAACGGCGCGTCGGTCATCGGGATCACCCCGTCCTCCACCTCCCGCACCGTCAACGCCGCCAGGTCCAGCCCGAGCAGCCCCGCGTAGCCGCGCAGGCCGGCGTCGTAGCCCGCGTCGGTGAGCACCGCCGGGGAGAACTCGGTGTACTCGACGAGCGCGTACCGGTCGCTGACCGGCAGCACGTAGCCGAACGACACCCCCCGGGTCGGCTGCGGGGTGCGGAAGTCCATCAGCACCGCCCGCCCCGGATCGAACACCGGCGTCGACGACTCCAACCACCAGCCCCGGAAGTGCTGCAACCAGGCCGTCCGGCCGGGCCGGCGGGGCGGGCGGGGACGCGAGTCGAGGACCCACCCGGCGCGCAGCACCGCCCGCCCGTCGGTGTCGCGCACCGTCACCGTCGTGCCGTCGTCGTCGAGCGCCCCCACCGCCACGTCGTGGCGGGCCGCGCCGAGGCGCCGTTCCGCCTCGGCGGCCCGCTCGTAGACCGGGGCGGAACGCAGCATCGCGTACCGCAGCGGGGTCAGCTCCAGCACCCGGGTCGCCGCCGGGGTGGCCACCTCCACCCGCGACCAGCTGGCGCTGAGCATCGGCTCCAGATCGCCGCCGGGAGCGCCCCAGAACGCCCAGGTGCGGTCCTGGCCGCGCTTGCGCACCGGGTCCACCACGGCGACCCGCAACCCCGGCAGTTCGTGCCGGGCCAGCGCGGCGAGCACCAGCGAACCGGCCCCACCACCACCGACGACGGCAAGGTCGACCTCGCGTACACCCACCCGGCCACGCTGTCACACCACCGCCGGCCGGCCGCACCGACCCCACCGCACCACGCCGGGCGGGCACCCGACAGGGTGCGCCGGGTAGCCTGCCGCCCCATGAGCCCGCCCGCCAACGCCCTCACCGCCCGCTGGGCGGCCCGCCTGGACGACCGGCAGACCGTCCTGTCCGGTGCCGGGGCGTACCCGCTGCTCGCCCTGCTCGCCCGGTACGCCACCGGCCCGGCCCGCACCGAACTGCACGCCGTCGCCCCCACCCCGGCCACCCCGGTCGACTCCCCCACCACCCGCCTCGCGGCGGGCTTCTGGTCCCGGGCCGGACTGCCCCTGGGCCACCGGTGGCTGACCGAGGTGGACGCCTCGACCCGGGGCGAGCTGACCGGCGACCCGACCGTCGACCAGCCGCGTCTCGACCGGTGGGCGCACGACCACACCGACGGCCTGGTCCCCCGGATGCCCGTCCCGGTCGGCCCCGGCACCGCGCTGGTGCTGGCCACCGCGCTGAGCGTGCTCGTCGACTGGGCAACCCCGTTCCACCCCGCCCCCTGCCGACCGGCGACCGGGCCGTGGCAGGGCCGCACCCTGGCCGGACTGCACCGGGGCGGCGGCGACCCGACGGCGCTGCGGGTCGCCGACACCGCCGCCGGCCCGGTCAGCCTGCTCACCGTCACCGGGGACGCCGACGTCGACGTGCTGCTCGCCCTCGGCCCGCCCGGGCAACCCGCCGCCCGGGTGCTCCCCGCCGCGATCCACGCGCTCGACCACCCGGCGACCCTGCCCGCACCGGCCGGGCCCGGCGTCACCGAGGACACCGTCGACGGGCACGACGACCGGCCGGAGCTGCTGGTACGTACCGTCGGGTTCACCGTGACCGGCGAGCACGACCTGCTCGACCACGCCGACCTGTTCGGCCTCGCCACCGCCGCCCGCGACGGCGACCACTTCCCCGACATCAGCCCCCGCCTGTCGGTCTCCGACGCCCGGCAGAGCGCCCGCGCCGAGTTCACCGCCACCGGCCTGCGGGCCGCCGCCGTCACCGCCCTGGCCATGCGGGCCGGCGGCGCGGCACCCCGCGCCACCGTCCGGCGGCGCCGGGTACGCCTCGACGTGGACCGCCCGTTCGGTTTCCTCGCCGTGCACCGCCCCACCGGCCTGGTGCTGGTCGCCGGCTGGGTGACCGACCCGACGCCGGCCTGACACCGGACCCGCACCGACCGGCGCGTAGGTTCGGTGGGGACCGGACCACCGGCGGCGACGATCGGGGAACCAGCATGACGGACGGCACGCGGCACCCCCTGCGGGTCGGACTGCTCGGCTACGGCGTCGCCGGCCGGGTTTTCCACGCCCCGCTGATCGCCGCCACCGGCGGGCTACGGCTGGCCGCCGTCGTCACCGCCGACCCGCAGCGCCGGCAGCAGGTCGCCGACGAGCACCCCGACGCCCGGGTCGTCGACGACGCCGGGGCGTTGTGGGCCGACCCGGACGCCCTCGACCTGGTGGTGGTGGCCACCCCGAACAGCTCCCACGTCACCCACGCCCGGGCGGCGCTCGCCGCCGGGCTGCCGGTGGTGGTGGACAAGCCGCTCGCCGCCACCAGCGCCGACGCCCGCGCGCTGGTCGACGAGGCGGACCGCCGGGGCGTCGCGCTGACCGTGTTCCAGAACCGCCGGTGGGACGGCGACTTCCGCACCGTACGACGGCTGGTCGAGGCCGGCGCGCTCGGCCGGGTGACCCGGTTCGAGTCCCGTTTCGAACGCTGGCGGCCGCAGATCCGGGCCGGCTGGCGGGAGGGCGGCAGCCCCGCCGACGCCGGTGGGGTCCTCTACGACCTCGGCGCGCACCTCGTCGACCAGGCCGTGCAGCTGTTCGGGCCGGTCGACACCGTCTACGCCGAGGTGGACCGGCGTCGCCCCGGCGCGCAGGTCGACGACGACGCGTTCGTGGCGCTCACCCACGTCGGCGGGGTCCGCTCCCACCTGTGGATGAGCGCGGTCACCGCCCAGCTCGGCCCCCGGCTACGGGTCCTCGGCGACCGCGCCGCGTACACCTGCCACGGCCTCGACGGGCAGGAGGACGCGCTGCGTCGCGGCGGCCGGCCCGACGCCCCGGGCTGGGGCGAGGTCACCCCCGACCGGTACGGCCTGCTCGGCGCGGGCGACGACCTCCGCCCGACACCCACCGAACCGGGCCGCTACCAGGACTTCTACGCCCAGGTCGAGGCGGCGTTACGCGGCGACGGACCGCTGCCGGTGGACCCCCGGGACGCGGTACGCACGGTGGAACTGATCGAGCTGGCACACCGCAGTGCCGCCGAGCGGACCGTGCTCACCGTCCCCGCCTGACGGCGCGCGGGTGGGCTCCCCGCCCTCCTCACCCCGTGACCGCACCGGGCGCGGCGGCCGGTCGGGACGGCGTGCCGGCGTAGGCGGCGGCCACGGCGGCACGGTCGAACACCCGCCAGGTTCCCACCGCGACGACGAGGGCCACCACGAACCCCGCCCAGTAGGGCGTGGTCAGCCCGAACCTGCCGGCCACCACCCCGCCGAGCAGCGCGCCCGCGCAGTTGCCGCCGGCCGCGATGAACAGCGTCGTCGCACCGACCCGGCCACGCAGCTCCGACGGGGTCAGCCGCTGCCGCAGCGAATGGAACACGATCCCCCACAGGGCACCGTGCACCCCGAACGCGAACAGCGCGAACCCGACGAGCCAGGCGCTGGTCGAGGCGGCCAACGCCAGGTGCAGCCCCGCCTCCACCAGCAATCCCACCCGCACCGTCCAGGTCGCGCCGACCCGGGCGATGAGCCGGTCACCGACCACCGCGCCGAGCAGCCCCCCGGCCGACATGCTGGTGAACAGCAGCCCGTAGCCGACGGAGTCCAGGCCGAGACGTTCGGTCGCCAACAGCACCAGCACCGCCATCGCGGCCGTCAGGGTGAGGTTGAGCAGGCCGATCAGCACGGCCATCGCGCGCAGCAGCCGCTGGCCGATCAGGAACCGGAAGCCCGCGCCGATCTCCGCCCGCATCGACCGGGTGCCCACCGGGACGGCGTCCCCACCGCCCCGGAACGAGCCGCCGATCAGCGCGACGAGCACCGCGCTGAGGGCGTACGTGCCGGCGTTGGCGAGGAACGGGAGGCTCTCGGCGAAGACGAACAGGAACCCGCCGAGCGGGCCCGCCAGCATCCCCTGAGCCAGGGTGGTGCCGCCGCCGAGCCAGCCGTTGGCCCGTTCCAGCCGGGCCGTGGGCACGATCGTCGGCAACATCGCCTGGCTGGCCGACCGGAACACGATCTCACCGGTGTTCACCACGAACAGCACGGCGTACAGCAGCGGTATCCCGGCCCGCCCGGCCAGCATCGCCACACCCAGCGACACCAGTGCGACCACCCGCACCCAGTCGATGACCACCATCAACCGCCGCCGGTCCAGCCGGTCGACCAGCACCCCGCCGGGCAGCGCGAACAGCAGCCAGGGCAGCCACGACGCACCGGCGGCGGCAGCGACCACCAGCGGATCGTCGCTGCGGGCCGCCGCGTACAGCGGGGCCGCCACCGTGGCCATACCGCTGCCCAGCGCCGACAGCGTGCTCGCCGCCCAGAGCCGGCCGAACCGGGCGTCCAACCCTTCCCCCGTCACGGGCCGGCAACCTACCAGGCAGCTCTGACACCCACCGCCGGTCACCGGGCCCGTTACCGGCCGCCGAATTGCCGTTGAGCCGATCTGGCGCATCTGCCACCGTCAGCCGGTGACCGACGACGACGAGCCGGGCCGGCAGACGCCCGGCACCGACTACCGCACCCTCAACCGGGCCAGCTGGGACGACCGGGCCGCCGCCCACGCTGCCTCCCCGGACTACGCCGTGCAGCGGTTCGCCGCCGACCCGGGCTACCTCAGCGAGGTGGTCCGGTTCGACCTGCCCCGCCTCGGTGACGTGGCCGGGCTGCGCGGTGTGCACCTGCAGTGCCACATCGGCACCGACACCGTGTCGTTGCACCGGCTCGGCGCGCGGATGACCGGCCTGGACTTCTCCGGCGCGTCGCTGGCCCAGGCCCGGTCGCTGGCCGACCGCACCGACGCGGCCGTCGACTTCGTCCGGGCCGACGTGTACGACGCGCCCGACGTGCTCGGCGTCGGCGGTTTCGACCTGGTCTACACCGGCGTCGGCGCGTTGTGCTGGCTGCCGGACATCCGCCGCTGGGCGGGCGTGGTCGCCGCCCTGCTGCGTCCGGGCGGGCGGCTGTTCCTGCGTGAGGGGCACCCGATGCTGTGGGCCCTGGACGAGACCCGCCCGGACGGCGTGCTGGCCGTCGAGCACCCGTACTTCGAGCGCGCCGAACCGCTGGTGTGGGACGAGGGCGGCACCTACGTGAGCACCGAGGCCACCTTCACCCACAACACCACCCACGAGTGGAACCACGGCCTCGGGGAGGTGGTCACCGCCCTGCTCGACGCCGGGTTGGAGCTGACCATGCTGCACGAGCACGACAGCGCCCCCTGGGACGCGCTGCCGGGGCGGCAGACCCGCGACGAGCACGGCGAGTGGCGGCTGACCGAACGCCCGTGGCGGCTCCCCCAGACGTACACCCTCCAGGCCCGTCGACGCTGATCCCGGTTCCGGCGGGTCCGTCGCGTTTCGGGGCGGGCCCGCCGGTGGGTGGGCGCGACGGTCACCATCCCTAGAGCGTCCTAGGAGGCTGGGTTGTGGGGTCGGCGCGGGGTGTCCGCAGTGTCCGGGCATTTCCGCAGCTCGGTGGCGGACGGGAAAACACGTGACGGCAACGAAGATTTCTCATTTACCCCGGTAGGAGGGCCCATCCCTCCTAGTGTTGGGCACACCGGTGCTAGTTACGGAGTTGGCCACCCGAACGACGTCCCACGCAGACAGCGGACGAAAAGTGAGGGAAGACGCGTATGAAGGCACAGAAGGTTCTCGTATCGACGGCGCTCGGCGTGGGACTCGGCACGCTCCTGCTCCCGACCGCCGCACTCGCGGACACCACGGTGTCGCCGGCCACCACACCGGTCGGCGGGACGGTCGTGCTCACCGCGACGACCTGCAACCCGAAGGCGGGCGACGTGCTCTTCCACGTCACCGGCCCGGACCGGGACCAGAACGTCCGTTCCACCACCGCCGCGGCGGGCGGTGGGCTCAGCGCCGAACTCTTCACCGCCGGGTTCACCCTGGGCAGCTACACCGTGGCCGCCACCTGCGGCGACGGCAGCTCCGCCGGCAGCGCCACCTTCACCGTCACGCCGATCGGCGCGGCGCCCGCCGGGGCCGGTGGCGGCACCGGCAACACCGGCCTGCTGGCCGCCGGGGGCGCCCTCGCCGGTGCCGCCGCGCTCGGCACCACCGTGCTGCTGCGCCGCCGACGCCGGGCGGCGGCGGGCACCGTCGCCTGACGACACGACAGGCGTCGGTCGACGACGCGCCACACCATCCCTGGGGACGGGTGCCCGCACCGAACCGGTACGGGCACCCCGACCACATCGGACGTCGGGGAGGACGGGCGATGGGCGTACGCGAGTGGGCGGGCCGGACCCGCGCCGCCGTCACCGCGGTCACGGTCAGCGGCACCGCCGGGATCGCGCTGATCGCCGCCGGGCTGACCCTCGGACCGGTCGGCCCACCTCAGCCGAGCATCGACGTCAGCGGCGGCAACACCAGCCGCTCCCCGATCCCGGCCCTGCCCCGCTCCACCCCGGTGCGCATCGACATCCCCGCCATCGGCGTGCACGCCGACCTGGTGCCCGTGGCCGGCGACCCGAACGGCACCCTGGAGGTGCCGCCGCTGGACCAGCCCACCGTCGCCGGCTGGTACCGGCCCGGGGCCAGCCCCGGCGAGGCGGGCAACGCCGTCGTCGTCGGGCACGTCGACACCCGCGACGGGCCGGCGGTCTTCTTCGACCTGGGGCGGCTGCGCCCCGGGGACACCGTCCGGGTCACCCGCGCCGACGGGCGGGTGGTGCGGTTCGCGGTCGACGGCGTCGGGGCGTACCCGAAGCGGAACTTCCCCACCGCGATGGTCTACGGGCCGGGCGGACCGGGACCGACGCTGCGCCTGGTCACCTGTGGCGGACGGTTCGACGAACGGTCCCGCGACTACTCCGACAACGTCGTCGTACGGGCCACCGCCGTCGGCTGACCCGCCCCGCCCGGTGTCGCGCCGCCCTACTACGGTGGGCCGGCGGACGGGCGGCGAGGCGGAGGTACCCGGTGGAGCGGCGAGCGCTGACGACCCTGCTCGGACCCCGGCTCGGCACCCTGGTCGGCCGGCTGCGCCGACGTCCCGGGGACACCCCCGACCGGCCGGCCCGACGCTCCAACCCGGACGCCGTGGTCGACTGCGCGGTCTACGTCAACGGTCGCCGGGAGGCCGGCCGGCCGCACTACGCCGACGCGTACGCCCGCTCCCGACGCGGCCGCAACGCCTTCGTCTGGCTGGGCCTGCACGACCCGGGCGCGGCCGTGCTCGCCGCCGTCGGGCAGGTGTTCGGCCTCGACGAGCTGACCGTGGCGCAGGCGCTCGCCGACGGGCACCGCCCCACCGTGCAGCGGCACGGCCCGGTCACCCTGCTGGTGCTGCGCACCGCCGCCTACGTCGCCCAGGGCGAGCTGACCGCGACCTCCGACGTGGTGGACACCGGCGACGTGATGGTGCTGCTGGGCGACCGGTTCGTGGTCACCGTCCGGCACGGCGCGTCCGGCGCCCTCGCGCCGGTCCGCCGCGAGATCGAGGGCCGCCCGTCGCTGCTCGCCGAGGGCCCGTGGGCGGTGGCGTACGCGGTGACCGCCCGCATGGTCGACCTCTACCTCGAGGTCGCCGCCCACCTCGAACGGGACCTGGAACGCGTCGAGGAGACCGTCTTCGCCCCCGAGCACGCCGCCGACATCCAGCAGATCTACCAGCTCAAACGGGAGCTGGTCGAGTTCAAGCGGGCGGTCCTGCCGCTCCAGGAGCCGCTGCGTGCCCTGGTGGCCGGCCCCGACGGCGGCCTGCCGGCGGGGCTGCGCCGCTGGTACGTCGACGTGGAGGGCCGGCTCACCCGGGCGGTCGACCGGATCACCGCCTACGACGAACTGCTCAACTCGCTCCTGCAGTCCCGGCTGGCCCAGCTCGCCATCGACCAGAACAACGACATGCGCAAGATCGCGGCGTGGGCGGCGATCGCCGCCACCCAGACGGCGGTCGCCGGGGTCTACGGGATGAACTTCGCCCGGATGCCCGAACTGTCCTGGCGGTACGGCTACCCGGCCGCGCTGGCGCTGATGGCGACCGCGGCGTTCACCCTGCACCGGCTCTTCCGCCGCTCCGGCTGGCTCTGACCCCACCGCCCGGTCAGCTCCCGTCCAGGTCGGACAGTTCCTCGTCGAGCAGCCGCGTCAGGATCCGGAACCGGTCGGGTTCGGTCTCCACGGTGATCCCCCGGCTGGGCGCCTCCACCGTCATCAGCAGGTAGAGGTAGAGCCGGTAGAGGCCGAGCCGGCGGCGTACCCCCGGCTCGTCCAGCGTCACCCGCGCCCCGGCCGTGCGGTAGCCGCGCAGGAACGGGTCGTCCGGGGTGTCCTCGGCGCGGCGGAACAGCAGCGGCGACACCAGATCCAGCAGCGGGTCGCCGTACAGGAACCGCTCACCGTCGACCAGCCCGCCGAGCCGGTGCCCGCCGTCCGGGCCCGGTACGGCGAGGACGTTGCCCGCCCAGCCGTCGAAGTGCAGCAGCGCCGGACGACGCACCACGTCCAGCACCCCGGCGTGCCGGGCGACCAGGGCCCGCAACCGGTCGGCCGGCAGCGGCAGCGGCACCGCCCAGTCGGCCGCGTCGGCGAGGAGGTCGTCCAGCATCGCCGTGTACGCCGAGCGCCAGGTCGACCCGGCGGCCCGACCGCCGTCGTAGCCGTACCGGTCGCCGGTCACCCGGTGCAGGGCGGCGAACGCGGCACCCAACCCGGTCCACACCCCGTCGACCGGCGCGCCTTCGGCGACGAGGGTGTACAGCATCCGCCCGGGGAGGTGGCCGGTGAGCAGCCAGTCCCCGAGGACCGGGTCACTGCCGTGGTGCAGCAGCGGGGGCACGGGCACGGTCGGCGCGTGCGCCGCCACCAGCCGCAGGTAGCGTGCCTCGGCGCCGATCAGGTCGCGTTCGTAGCGCAGCAGCGGCACCGACGGCGGTGGCCCCACCTTGAGCACCACGGCACGCCCGTCGTCGAGCCGTACCCACCAGACGGCGGCGAATCCACCTCCGCGCAGTGGCCCGCAGTCGGTGACCCGCACGGCGGGCCCGAGGGAGGCCGCGACGTACCGGCGGACCTGGTCGGGGTCGAGGAGGCGTTGGGTGGGGCTCACCGGCGCCACCGGCCGTCCCGCTGTGCGACGTTCATGACCGTCCAGGCTAGCGGTGGACCGCCGCCCCGCTCCGGGGCGAGGACATGGGTTCGCCCCGGGCATCGCCGTCTGCGCGGAATGTCGGGTTCGCCCAGGTCGCCACCGCCCGCCTGCGCGGCACGCGGCCCGCCGGCCGGTACGGGGCGACGTCGCCGTCGGTGTCCGGTGGGCGGGCCGGCCTGGCGCGCGGTCACCGCCGGTGTGTCGCCTCCGGGGCCGGTGTCGCGTGGCCGGGGCCACCCCCACGGCGGAATCGTCGCCGGGGCCGGGGCGTTGTACCTGGCATACCACCGCCGCTCCCCGCGGGGAGCAGGCCCCGGACACCGACCACGGAATGCGGTCGCCACCGGGTTGGTTACACCTCCCCCGGACGCCCGAGCAGGTCCCCCCGACCGCCGCGCGCTTCCCTCCTGACTTCCGCGACGCCCTCTCCCCCCGGCGTCCACCGCACCCCCGACGCAGAGGAGCCTCCCCATGCGTACCGACATCCTGCGCAAGACCGCCCTGACCGTCGCCGGCCTGGCCGCCACCGCCGGTGGCGTCGCCGGCCCCGCGATCGCCGCCCACGCCGCCGGGACCACCCGCCCCGCCGCCGTCCAGGCCGACCGCAAGCCGGCCGGCGAGCGCGAGCTGAAGGTCGACTACGAGGCGCAGCCCAACTTCTACTACTGCGGCCCGGCCGCCGCCCGCAACGCGCTGAGCGTGCAGGGCAAGAACATCGACGTGGACACCATGGCCAAGCACATGCGCACCACCGAGGACGGCACCGACAGCATCAACGACATCACCCCGGTGCTCAACCGGGAGACCGGCCGCGACGCCTACCACAGCACCGAGATCCGCAGCAGCAAGGCCGACGACAAGCAGACCGACACGCTGCGCGCCGACATCGTCCGCGCCATCGACGACGGCCGCGCCGTGGTCGCCAACATCGCCGGCACCACCACCGACACCGACGGCAACGCCCACTCCTTCGAGGGCGGCCACTACATCAGCGTCACCGGCTACCACGACGACGGCAGGACCGTCACCATCGCCGACTCCGCCAACCCGGACACCGCCTCGTACCGCATCACCGTCGACAACCTCGGCGACTGGATCGCCAGCCGCGGCTACGCCTCCTGACCGCCGCACCCGGACGGGCCGACCCTGGGTCGGCCCGTCCGGCCTTTGCGGCAGGATGGGCGGGTGGCGAAACACGCGTCCCCTCGGCCCTGCCCCTGCGGCACCGGCCTGCCGTACGACGACTGCTGCGGGCCGCTGCACGCCGGCCACGGCACGGCCCCGACCGCGCAGGCGTTGATGCGTTCCCGGTTCAGCGCCTTCGCCGTCGGCGACGCCGACTACCTGCTGCGGAGCTGGCACTCCACGACCCGGCCCCGTCGGCTGCACCTCGACCCCGCCACCCGGTGGATCCGGCTGGAGATCGTCGACAGCACGCGCGGCGGCCTGCTGGACACCGCCGGCACGGTGACGTTCCGCGCCCACTACCGCGAGGCCGGGCAGCCGGGCACGATGGCGGAGCACAGCCGGTTCGTCCGCGAGGACGGCAACTGGGTCTACCTGGACGCGCTTGCGGACTGATCCCGGCACCGCCGCCGTGCCCGCTCCCGACGGGCCGGTTCACCGCGCCGCCGACGTCGTCGGGCGCTGCGGCGCCACCGGGCGGTCACCGGCCCGCCCCGACACCGCCAGCACCCCGGCCACCAGCAGGTACGGCACGGCCGCCGCCACGAACGCCAGCGGGTGCCCGCCGGTCGCGGCGAGCAGCGCGTAACCGGCGTAGGCCACGACCATGGCCAGGTCGGTGCCCATGCCCGCGACCGAGGTGACGGTGGCCCGTCCCGGGCCGGTGATCCGGTCCTGGAGGCGGGCGTCGGCGAGCACGGTGGCCAGTTGCAGCGCGCAGAACGCCACCCCGAGCAGCAGGAAGCCTCCCGGATGCCGGACGGCGGCCCCGGCGGCCAGGGCGACCGCGGCCAGGGTGAGCAGTGCCGCGTAGCCGCGGTCGGTCAGGCGTTCCGCCGCTGGGGCGAGCAGCCCGCCGACGGTCATCCCGAGCCAGACCGGCAGGAGCAGCAGCGGCACCGTGGACGCCGCGACGCCGGTGTCGCGGGCCAGCAGCGGGGCGTACTCGTCGAGGATTCCCCAGACCGCCGTCACCGCCGGGACGAGCAGCACGGCCGCCCGTACCCGCCGGTCGGCGCGGGCCTCGGCGAGACCGGCACGCAGGCCCGCCCGCCAGCCCGGCCCGGCCGGCCCGTCGGCGGGAGCGGTGGGCGGCGGGACGGGCCGGTGCTCCGGGAAGCGGGTGGCGACGGCGGCGGCGAGGACGGCGGACAGCACGCTCGCCGCACCGACCGCCCGGTAGCCGCCGGCGGCGAGGACCGGGCCGGCCAGCACCATCGAGGCGAGCACCCCGAGCACCCCGGCGGTCCGCCCCCGCCCCATCGTGCGGGCGTAGCGGCCGGCCGCGCCGAGCCGGTCGAGTTCGGTGTGGACCAACGCCTCCAGGGCGCCGGAGCCGAGCGCGCCGCCCGCCCCCCACAGGACGAAGCCGAGCGCGAACGCCCACCACGACCCGGCCAGCACCCACAGCGCGAAGCAGGCCCCGGTGAGCAGCGGCGCGAGGCAGAGCAGCAGACGTCGGGAGACGGCGTCGGCCCAGGCCCCGGAGGGGACCTCCAGCACGATCGCGGTCACCGACCAGATCACGAAGAGCGCGGAGATCTGTCCGACGGTGAGCCCGGTGTCGCTGAACAGCAGCACGTACACCGGGTAGAGCAGGACGAGATCACTGAGGAACAGGTAGCCGTAGAGCGTGACGGACAGCCGGCGGACACGGGTGTCGGGCACCCGCGCGGAGAGGAGATTCATCAGGGCCTTTCCCGGGGACGGAACGGACGCGGGAGGTGCGGCGTCCGTGGCGGTCCACGGTTTCGGCCTTCAGTGCCGGATCAACATCGCCAGGTCATGTGCCCGATGCTAGCCGGCTGCGGCCGTCGGCGCGGCCCCGGCGCGGTGTCCACCTGCCGACGGGGGCGGAGCCTGCTGCGGCGTCCGCCCCCGTCGCGCGGCACGGTCAGCGGCCGGGGGTGTCCGGGGCCACCGGGGGGATGACCATGGTGGCCTCGCTGTCGGTGGCGGGACCGTCGGCCGGTCCGGCCTGGCGCGGCACGACCTGGGTCGCCTCGACGTCGTCGGGGCGGGTCACCACCTGGGTACGTTCGGCGTCGTCGTCCACCGCCACCGCCGCAGGCGGCGTGGGGGAAACCGGCGCGGGCGCGGGCGGGGCGGGGACCGGGGCGGCTGGGGCGGGCGTGGTGGGCACCGGCTGGGTGCGTTCGGCCTCCGCGTACGGGTCCAGCCGGGTCTCGACGTCGCGCCGGCCGGCCTGGTAGGCGCGGGCGTGGGTGGCGATGGTGCGCGACTCCTGCTCGGCGCGGGTCAGCCAGGACTCCCAGCGGGCCTGCATCGGGCGGATCAGCCCACCGCCGACCCCGACGACGAGGATGCCGCCGACGGTGGCGAGCACGGCGACCAGCACCGGCGTGGTGACCGCGGTGGCGACGCCGATCTGGTTGAGCGCGGCGATCACCCCCAGGCCGAGGATGAACACCGAGGCGATGTTGGCCAGCACCCGGCCGTAGGACAGACCCCCGAGCGCGCTGCTGATGATGTCCTTGACCGCGTTGGCGATGGCGGCGGCGACGACCACGATGACGATCGCGACGAACGCCCGGGGCAGCCAGGCGATCACGCCGGCGATGAGGTCGGAGATCGGGTTGGGGCCCCAGATGCCGAAGGCGAGCTGGAGGGTCACCAGCAGCACCCCGTAGTAGGCGAGCTTGGCGACGATGTCGCTGGCGTCGTAGCGGGAACGGGCCAGCGCGGTCTTGATGCCGCCCCGTTCGACGGCCCGGTCGAAGTGCACCCGTTCCAGCACCTTGTCGACGATCCTGCGGACGGCCTTGGCGATCAGCCAGCCGGCCACCAGGATCGCCACGAAGGCGACCGCCTTGGGCAGGAAGAGCAGCACCGCCCGTAGGGCGTCGCCCACCGCGTCGCTGAACTTGTCTGTCATCCGTGGTCCTCCACCGTCAGCTCGGTCGGCCCCCGAAGCTACCCCCGGCCCGGTCGCCGGAAACCCCACGGGCCCGGCACCCGGCCGGCCCGGTCAGCGCGACGTGCAGGCGGGCAGCAGCGACACCACGACCGGGCCGGTGGGCGCCGAGGCGTTGCCGGCGTCGTCGACGGCGACGACCTGGACCGGGATCCGGGCGGTCGCCGAGGGTGCCGGCAGGTCGCCGAGGGTGCCCTGGAAGACGTCCGGCGCGGTCTGGTCCATGCCGACGGTCCGGGTGGCACCGTCGAGGGTGTACCGGAACACCACCCGGAGTCCGTCGCCGGCGGCCCGGTCGTCGACGACCGTCGCGGTGACCGTGGTCGCGGTGACCCCGTTGACGCAGCCCTGCGGCTCCACGGTGGTCGGGGTGACGTCGGGGGTGGACACGGTCGGCGGCGACACGTCCGGCGGCAGGAGCGGGACGTTCGGCGTCGTCGGCGGCGAGGGGCTCGGGGTGCGTACCCGGGTGGTGGTCGCGGCGGCGGACCGGGTCGGGGCGGTGCTGGTCGGCGCACCGGCGGTGCTCGCCGCCGGGGTGGGGCTGCGGCTCGGCTCGGCCGGCACGACGGTGATGGCCGGCGCGGCGGCCAGCGGCGCGGGGCTGCGGGTGGCGGCGGCGGTCGCGCCCGGCCCGACGGCGCCGTCGGCGAGGGTGAGCGGCCCGGACCGCCGGGCGGCGACACCCAGCGCGACGACGCCGACCAGCAGGGTGGCGGTCAGGCCCACCCCGACCAGGACGCTGCGCAGGCCGCCGCGCCGCAGGGCCGGGTGGGGACCGGCGTCGGGGGCGTCCGCCGCCTCGCCGGCTCCGGGTGCCCCGTCGGGCAGGGGGAGGGACGCGGCGAGCAGCGCGACACGCTGGGCGAGCTGACGCCGGCCGCGTTCCTCCCAGTCCCCGCCGTACGAGCGGGCGGCGGTGTGTTCCAGCTCGGTGAGGAAGATCTCGGCCGGCTGGGTACGGTCGCCGGGGCACCAGGCCAGCCCGTGCCGGAGCAGGTCGTGCACGGGTGCCGGGGTCGGGGCGTCCGGGACCGGCGCGGCGCTGTGCTGGGCGCGCAGGGTCGCCAGGTCCCGCCCGTCGTAGGGGGGTCGCCCGGTGAGGCACTCGGCGAACGTGGCGGTGGCGGCGTAGATGTCGCCGGCCGGCTCGGCGGGGGCGCCCGTCCACTGTTCGGGGGCCAACCGGCGGCCGGTGCCGGTGGGCAGGACGACGGCGAAGTCGGTGAGCTTGCCCCGCCCGTCCGGGGTGACGAGGACGTTCTCCGGCCGGTGGTCGCCGTGCACCACGCCCCGGGCGTGCGCGGCGGCGAGCCCGGCGAGCGAACTCTTGAGGACGTGGAGCGCGGCCTCCGGCGGGACCGGGCCGTGCGCGCGCAGCAGGTCGCGCAGCGTCACCCCGTTGACCAGTTCGGTGACGATCGCGGCGGCGGAGTGCGACTCGGCGTACTCGAAGAGCCGGCAGACGTGCGGATCGTCCACGTCGACCAGCAGCCGCGCCTGCTCCCGGAAGGCCATCCGGAAGGCGGGGTCGGCGCCGAGGGACGGGGTGAGGTAGCGGATGGCGACCGGGGTGCCGGTGGCGTCGTGGGTGGCGAGCAGCACCCGGCCGGACGCGCCCGTGCCGAGCTGCCGTACCGGGGTGTAGCCGGACAACCGCCAGTCGCCGGTCACCCGCCGGCCTTTCCGGTCCGCCGGGACTGGTCACAGGTCAGGGCCACACTGATCATTCTTACCCGGGTCGAGCTGCGGTCCATCGGCGCAACGGTTGTTTCCTCGCGTCCGGACGTCCGGCTGCGGAGATTGTTTCCGGTCACCCGGTCGGGGTCGCCGGCCGGTCGTCCGGGTCGTGGCCGGTCGGGCGGGCGAACTGCGGGGCGACGTCGGCGACGCGTTGCCGCATCGACCGCCGCCGCAGCGCGGCCAGGGCCTCGTCGACGAGGCGGCTCAGCGGGTACGCCAGCTCCGCCTCGAACCGGCGGGCGGCGGTGGCGGTGGCGGTGTACTCGGCGTGCAGGACGGGCAGCAGGTCCCGGGCCCGGTCGGTGGGGGTGACGATGCGGTGCCGGGCGTCGACGCCGGGGGTGAGGGTGACCAGCCCGTCGGCGGCCATCCGGGCGATCGTCTGGCTGGCGGCGGAGTGGGTCACCCCGGTCGCCCCGGCGAGGGTACGGATGGACGCCGGGCCGAGCCGGTCCAGCGCGATCAGCACCGGGGTGTATCGGGGTCGGAAGCCGGGCAGCCCGAGGTCGGCGTAGACGGCGGCGACGTCGCCGTCGAGCAGTTCGAGCAGGTGCCGCAGCCGGGTGCCGAGCAGTGCGGGGTCGGACGTTTCGTCGGGCATGCCGTAATGTAACAGCGCTGTTGTATCTCGCGACCCCGGGGAGGTCCACCGATGGACGAGCGGTACCCGCCGATCGAGCCGTACGACCAGGGCATGCTCGACGTCGGCGACGGCAACGCGGTCTACTGGGAGGTCTGCGGCAACCCGGCGGGCCGCCCGGCGCTGGTCGTCCACGGTGGACCGGGCTCGGGCTGCGGCCCGTGGGCCCGGCGGTACTTCGACCCGGCCCGCTACCGGGTGGTCCTGTTCGACCAGCGCAACTGCGGACGCAGCACCCCGCACGCCGCCGACCCGGCCACCGACCTGCGGCACAACACGACCGCCCACCTGGTCGCCGACATGGAACGGCTGCGCGAGCACCTGGGCGTCGACAGGTGGCTGCTCTACGGCGGCTCGTGGGGCTCGACGCTGCTGCTGGCGTACGCGCAGCGGCACCCGCAGCGGGTGTCGGCGATCGTGATCGGGGCGGTCACCACCACCCGCCGGTCGGAGGTCGACTGGCTCTACCGGGGTGTCGGCAGGTACTTCCCCCGCGAGTGGGAACGGTTCCTCGCCGGCGGCGGCGTCGGCCCGGACGACGACGTGGTCGGCGCGTACGCCCGGCTGGTGGAGGATCCGGACCCGGCGGTCCGCGAGCGGGCGGTGCGGGACTGGTGCGCCTGGGAGGACGCGGTGGTCTCCGCCGAGGGGGTGGGCAACCCGTACGGCGACCGCCCGTCGGCCGAGCGGACCGCGATGGTCCGGATCTGCGCGCACTACTTCTCGCAGGGGGCCTGGCTGGCCGAGGGTGAGCTGATCCGGCGGGCCGACCGGCTCGCCGGCATCCCGGGGGTGCTGATCCACGGCCGGGTCGACCTGGGCAGCCCGCTGGCCACCGCCTGGGAGCTGCACCGGGCCTGGCCGGATTCGCGCCTGCACGTGGTCGAGGGGGCGGGTCACTTCGGCACGGTGCAGACCCGGCGGCACCTGTTGGCCGCCCTGGACGACTTCGCCGTCGCCGGCTGAGCGGTCGACCCGGGACCCCGACGGCAGGAAATTCGGACAGTTCTGCCCGGCACGCCGCAACGATGGGCAGAATCGATCGATGACGCCCTCTAGCGCCGACCGCCGGGGTGGCAATATCCTCCATCTCACGCGCAATCGTTGGAGCTAGTTTTCAGATTCGTCGCCAGTGCCGTCGCCGGTCGCCGAGGAGATGCCATGCCCGTCGTACGCCCCGCACTCGACCGTCGTACGCTGCTGCGGGCCGGCCTCGGCGCGGCCACCGTCGCGGTCGTCGGCTCCGAACTGGCCCTGCCGGGCGAGGCCCGGGCCGCCGCCCCCGGCGCGGACCTGGACTGGATCATCGGGTGCGACGAGTGGGACGCCCGCCCGCCGGCCGACCCGCTGTCGGTCAGCACGATCCCCACCAACAAGATCATCGTGCACCACATGGCCTTCCCGAACGTCACCGACTACTCCCGCGAGCAGGCGGTCACCCTGGCCCACGACTGCCAGGACCTGCACATGGACGGCAACGGCTGGTCGGACACCGGCCAGCACTTCACCGTCAGCCGGGGCGGGTACGTCCTGGAGGGACGGCACGGCAGCCTGGAGCGGTTGCGGGCCGGCGACCGGCAGATGATCTCGGCGCACTGCCCCGGCGAGAACGGCCGGGCCATCGGCATCGAGAACGAGGGCACCTACGTCACCGACACCCCGCCACAGGCGCTGCTCGACTCGCTGGTCCGGCTCTGCACCACCATCTGCCGGCAGTACGGCCTGCACGCCCACGACATCTTCGGCCACTGGGACTTCCGCGCCACGCTCTGCCCCGGCGCGCAGTTCTACCGCCTCTTCCCCGGCGTACGCCGGGAGGTGTTCCGCCGGCTCGGCACCCGCCCGGTCGACGTGCCGGAGCGCCGCTGGCCCGACCTGTGGCGCTTCGTCAACGCCCCCGGCGTCCAGGTCGCCCAGTACCTGCTGGCCTACCGGGGCTACCCGGTCACCCCGAGCGGCACGTTCGACGCCGCCACCGTCGCCGCCGTCGGCGACTGGCAGGCCCGCAACGGCATCCCCGTCGACGTCGACGCCACCCTGACCGCCCCCACCTGGGAAACCCTCGCGCCCGAACTGGACCGCGACGCCACCGGCCTGCCCGTGCAGGCGGTGCAGTTCATCCTGAACTGGAAGGGCTACGCCGACGTCACCGTCACCGGCAGCTACGACCCAGCCACCCGCCGCGCCGTGCAGGACCTCCAGGCGCTGCACAATCTGCCCCGCACCGGCCGGGTCTCCACCAGCACCTGGTGCGCCCTGGTCGGCGGCATCGTGCGGCAGTCGCTGCGGCGCTGACCACACGCCACGCGGGCAGGCCGTTTGGGCGGCGGCGGCAGCGGGGAGTGTGGCCGGCATGACGTGGGCCCGCCGTACCGTACCCGTGATCGCCGCCGCCGTCGCCGGCCTGGCCGCCCGGGACGTCCTCCAACGTGACCATGCGCTGCTGCGCAACTTCCCGCTGGTCGGGCGGGCCCGCTACCTGCTGGAGGCGATCGGTCCGGAGCTGCGGCAGTACATCGTCGCCGGAAACGACGAGGAACGCCCGTTCACCCGGGACCAGCGGCGGTGGATCTACGCCTCGGCCAAGCAGGAGAACAACTACTTCGGGTTCGGCACCGACAACGACGTCGAACGCAGCCCCGGCTACCCGATCATCAAACACCGCACGTTCGCCCGAACCGTCCCGTCGTCGGTTCCGGCCGCCGGGCACGACGTACGGCTGCCGGCGGCCAAGGTGCTCGGCGGGCCACGCGGCCGGGCGAAGGCGTTCCGCCCCGGGTCGGTGGTCAACATCTCCGGGATGAGCTTCGGCTCGCTGTCCGGCAACGCGGTGTCCGCCCTCAACCAGGGGGCGGCGCTGGCCGGCTGCCTGCAGAACACCGGCGAGGGCGGCCTGTCGCCGTACCACCGTCACGGCGGCGAGCTGGTCTTCCAGCTCGGAACGGCGTACTTCGGCTGCCGGGACACCCGGGGCCGGTTCGACCTCGCCCGGCTGCGCGACCTAGTCGCCGGGGCACCGGTGCGGGCCCTGGAGATCAAACTCAGCCAGGGCGCGAAGCCCAGCCTGGGCGGGCTGCTGCCCGGGGCGAAGGTGTCCGCCGAGATCGCCGCCACCCGGGGGATCACCCCCGGGCAGGACTGCGTCAGCCCGTCGCGACACGCCGAGTTCTCCGACTGCGACAGCCTGCTGGACTGGGTGGAGCTGCTGGCCGCCGAGACCGGGCTGCCGGTCGGCATCAAGTCCGCCGTCGGCGACCTGGGGTTCTGGGAGGAGCTGACCACGCTGATGCGCGACACCGGCCGGGGCGTCGACTTCGTCACCGTCGACGGCGGCGAGGGCGGCACCGGCGCCGCACCGCTCATCTTCACCGACTCGGTGTCGCTGCCGTTCCAGCAGGGCTTCGCCCGGGTCTACCGCACCTTCGCCGAGCGGGGGCTGCACGAGCAGACCGTCTTCGTCGGCGCGGGCAAGCTCGGCCTGCCGGACAACGCGGTGGTGGCCTTCGCGCTCGGCTGCGACCTGGTCAACGTGGGCCGGGAGGCGATGCTGGCGATCGGCTGCATCCAGGCGCAGAAGTGCCACACCGACACCTGCCCCACCGGGGTGGCCACCCAGAACGCCTGGCTGGCCCGGGGCCTGGACCCGGCCCGCAAGTCGGTGCGGGCGGCCAACTACATCGGCACCCTGCGCCGGGACCTGGTCAAGGTGGCCGAGGCGTGCGGGGTCGAGCACCCGGGGCTGATCGACACCGACGCCATCGAGATCCTCGACGGCCGGACCTCGGCCCGCCCCCTGCGGGAGGTCTACGGCTACCAACCGCAGTGGGGGCTGCCGTCGGCGGCCGACCGGGCGGAGATCGCCCGACTGATGGCCGGCGAGGCGCCCCGGGGCGGCAGCGCACTCCCCTCGGCCACCGCCCAGGGCTGACCCGGTTCCCTCCTGCGGGGACGCCGAGCCATCCGACCCGACCGGGAAACGCCCCGATTGCCCGACTGATCCGTCGGGGCTTCCCGGTCGCCGTCGGCTCGGGCATGCTGGACCGATGGGAGAGGTACTGCCGATGCCCAGCTTCGGTGACCTGTTCACCGACACGCGGGGCGACGACCGGACGATGCGGGTCAGCTACCACCCGGAGCGGGCAGCGGTGGTGCTGTCCCTGTGGAGCGGAACGACCTGCCGGGGGTCGTTCCGGATGGCCCTCGACGACGTGTCCCGGCTGCGCGCCGTGCTGGCCGAGATCGAGGCGTCGTCCACCCCGACCACGGTGCTGCCGGCCGTCCCGCCCGCCGGCGGGCCATCCGGTCCGCTCGACGCTACCGCCCCGGTCGCGCCGAGATCACCGGCCGTCGACCAGACCGGCGACATCTCGGGCACCGCCCACCGGGGCATGCTGCCGGTCCCCCGGGTGGCCTGACGCGGCGGATCGCGTCCCGGGCTGCCCCGTGCCGCTCACCAGGCGCAGGGCGCGTAGTCCTTCAGGAAGTAGCCGTACAGTTCCTCGCCCCGCTCGCCACGCACGATCGGGTCGTACACCCGGGCGGCCCCGTCGACCAGGTCCAGCGGGGCGTGGAACCCCTCGTCGGCCAGGCGCATCTTCGTCGGGTGCGGGCGCTCGTCGGTGATCCACCCGGTGTCGACGCTGGTCATCAGGATGCCGTCGGCGCGCATGTCCTCGGCGCTGGTGCGGGTGAGCATGTTCAGCGCCGCCTTCGCCATGTTGGTGTGCGGATGCCCCGCCCCCTTGTAACCCCGGGCGAACTGCCCCTCCATCGCCGACACGTTCACCACGTACGCCCGCCCGGTCGGCGCGGCGGCCAACGCCGGCCGGAGCCGACTGACCAGCACGAACGGGGCGGTCACGTTGCACAGCTGCACCTCGAGCAGCTCGACCGGGTCGACCTCGTGCACCCGCTGCACCCAACTGTTGGTGTCCCCCAGGTCGGGGGCGAGCCCACCGGCGTCCACGGCGGTGGCGGCGGCGATCCGCTCCGGCGTGGCGGACCGGCCGGTCAACGCCAGCGCGGTGAGCGCGTGCGGGGCGATGGTGGGTGTCGGCAGGGTGCCCTCGGGCAGCGCCAGGGTGACGCCCCGGCCACCGGTGAAGGTGAGCAGCTCCGGCAGCGGTCCCTCGGGCAGTGCCGCCGCCTCGGCGGCGACCAGGTGGGCGTACGCGCCGGGGGTGCGGCGGACGGTCTGCGCGGCGTTGTTGATCAGGATGTCCAGCGGGCCCTGCGCGGCGACCGAGTCGGCAAGCGCCACCACCTGGGCGGGATCGCGCAGGTCGATGCCGACCACGCGCAGCCGGTGCAGCCAGTCGGCGCTGTCGGGCATGGCGGTGAACCGGCGGACCGCGTCGTGCGGGAACCGGGTGGTGATCGTGGTGTGCGCGCCGTCGCGCAGCAGGCGCAGCGCGATGTACATGCCGATCTTGGCGCGGCCCCCGGTGAGCAGGGCCCGCCGCCCGGTCAGGTCGCACCGGGCGTCGCGGCGTTCCCGGTTGAGCGCGGCGCAGTCGGGGCAGAGCTGGTGGTAGAACGCGTCCACCTGGCGGTACCGGGTCTTGCAGATGTAGCAGCCGCGCGGGTTGATCAGCGTTCCGGCGGTGTCCCCGGCGGTGGGTGAGGCCAGCGGGATGCCCTTGGTCTCGTCGTCGATCCGCCCCGGGGCACCGGTGGCGGTGGCGGCCGTCACGGCCCGGTCGTGCGCCAGGACGGCGTCCCGCCGTTCCTCGCGTCGCCGCTGCTTCACCATCTTGAACAGCCGGGCGGTGGCGCGCTGCACCCGCACCACGTCCGGGTGGTCGCTGGGCAGCGACTCCAGCGCCGCGAAGACCCGCAGCGCGACCGCCAGCTCGTCCTGGTCGACGCCGGGGGTGCCGGCGTCGGGGACCGGTTGTCCGACGTTGTCCACCGTCATGTCCGCTATCGTCCCGCCCTCGCGTCCGGGGCCGACCGCCGGCCCGACCCGGGAACTCTACGCACCCGCGACGGGCCGACGCGACGCGCGGGGCTCGACGTCGGCGGTGAGCCGGGCCACGGCCCCGTCCGGAGCCGCAGCCCGAGCCCGCCCGTCAGGGCAGCCTGATGCTCTTGGTGTTCGGGAAGCTGTACGGGCAGGACGCCGACGAGCCGGTGCCGACCACGACATAACCGGCGGGGATCGGCGAGGCCGAGCAGATGACGGTGATGCCCGTGGTGGACGGGGTGGTGATGGTCCAGGTGTTGGGGAAGCTGTACGGGCAGGACGCCGACGAGCCCTGCGCGACGATCACGAAACCGGACGGCAGGGTGGACGCCTTGCACATCACGCTCGCCGAGCCGGTCGGCGGGATCTTGATGGTCCACGTGTTGGGGAAGCTGTACGGACAGGACGCCGACGACCCCTCCGCCAGGATCACGTAGCCGGGCGGGATGGTGGAGACCTTGCACACGACGGTGGTCGAGGTGGTCGACGGCGTGGTGATGGTCCAGGTGTTGGGGAAGCTGTACGGGCAGGACGCCGACGACCCCTCCGCCACGATCACGTAGCCGGCGGGGATCGGGGAACTCTTGCAGATCGTCGTGGTCGCGGCGCTGGCCGGCGTGGCGACGGTGAACGTGGCGGCCACCCCCGCGACCAGGACGGCGAGGGCGGCCAGGACGGCGCGCAGGGGGGTGGTCGTTCCCGGGCCCCGCCGCCGCAGCGGCAGGCCCGTCCGGGCGATCCAGTTCACGCGGGATTCCCTTCACTCACGGAGTGCGCGACTACCGAGGGCGTCGTTGCCGATACGCGCTGTGAGCATAATGGACGCTCGGGGGTCGCCCGGCAACCCCCGGCCCTGACCCGGAAGCAATGAGGGGCGGACAGCGGTACCGCCGGCCGCCAGGCTCCCACCGACGGGACACTGCCGCGCGTAACCGGTTGCTACCGTGTCGGTGACGTCGGGTCGGTCGACCACGGCGGGCCGACGCCACCGGGCGAGGTGGCGTCGGGGCCACTGTCCCCTGGGGAGGGTCGGATGTGGGCGGACGAGGCGGCACTGGACGCCACAGCACGCCGGCTCGACAAGTGGGAGTCGTCGCTCGTCGGGCAGGCGGAACGGGCGCGCGCCCTGTCCGCCAGCGCGCAGGCGTTGACCGGCACCGCCCGCAGCTCCGACCGCACCATCAAGGTCACCGTCGACTCCACCGGCCTGCTGGTCGACCTGCGGCTCGACGAGCAGACCCGGCAGCACTCCGCCGCCCACACCGCCCGCCAGATCATGGCGACCACCCGGGCCGCCCGCACCGACCTGCTGCGGCAGCTCACCGAGGCCACCACCCGGGCCCTCGGCGTCGACGACCCGGCCACCCGGGCGATCATCGAGTCCCACCGGCGGCGACTCGACGCCGGGCCGGGCACGCCGGATGCCCACCGGTGACGGCATCCGGGTCGACCCGGACGACCTGAACCGGCACGCCGCCCACCTCGACCGCTGCGCCGACAGCCTCGACACCGCCGGCAGAGCCGGCCGACACGTCCAGCTCGACGCCGACGCGTACGGACAACTCTGCGCGATCATGCCGGCTCTGCTCGGCAGCCTCCAGCAGAGGCTGGTCGACGGCGTCGGCACCGCCGCCGGATCGGTTCGTGACACCGCCGCGAAGCTGCGGTCCAGCGCCGCGGGCTACCGGGCCGCCGACACCCGCGCCGCCCGACACCTCGACCGGATACGGGACGGCCGGTGACCGGCAACCCGCTGGTCGCCACGGCGTCGGACACCGGCCCCAGCGCGTGGGCCGGAATCTGGATCTGCGAGGACATCGAACTCATCGCCCAGGGCGTCCGCACCGGCAGCTGGATCGACGGCAGCCTCGGCGTGGTCAGCGCTGGCCTGGACGCCCTCGCTCTCGTCTCCGACCCGGTCGGCGCGCTGCTCCAGTACGGCATCGCCTGGCTCATCGAACACGTCAGGCCGCTCAGCGAAGCCCTCGACTGGCTCGCCGGCGACCCCGCACAGATCACCGCCCACGCCCAGACCTGGCGCAACGTCGCCGCAGCGCTCCGGCAGGACGCCGCCGAACTGACCCACGCGGTGCGCACCGAGGTCACCGGTTGGGATGGCAGCGCCGGCACCGCCTACCGGGCCTGGGCCGCCGAGCAGCACCGGGCGATCACCGGTCTCGCCGAGGGCGCCGACACCCTCGCCGCCGCCACCGAGGGTGCCGCCGGCCTCGTCGCCGCCGTCCGGCTCCTCGTCCGCGACGCCATCGCCGCCTGCGTCTCCCGCCTCATCGTGTACGCCGGCGAACTGCTCGCCACCGGTGGGCTCGCCACGCCGTGGGTGGTGGAGCAGGTGACCACGCTGGTGGGCTCGTGGGCGGCGCGGATCGCCCGGCTGCTGCGCGGGTTGCTGGCCAGCCTGCGGCGGTTGCTGCCGGAACTACGTCGCCTCGGCGACCTCATCGAGAAACTCAAGCAACTCCTCAGCCGGCTCCATCGGGACGATCCGGCAGGCGGAAGGAACACGTCTCATCCCGCCACTCCCCGTAGCTCCGAGCCGCCGCATCTGGACGAGGAAGAACGGTTCCGCGCACTCGGCATGGACCCGGCGACCGGCAGGTTCCGGCCCGGTGAGGCCGAGACGGCTGCCCGGCTAGAGCGGGAGTTGGAGGTGACGTTGTCCCGGGCACCTGTCGGCTCGTCTGCCGACTGGGTCGACGGCAACGGACGAACCTACGATGCGGTCGGCAACTTCCCTGGCCACTACTTCGATCAGCAGTGGCCCCAGTTGCAGTATCAGATCGAGCGACATCTGACCAAGGCCGACCTCGTACCGGTCGACGTTTCGCAGTTCTCAGCGGAGCAGATCGCTACGATCGAGCGGTTCATAGCCGATCGCGGCCTGGGCCCGCGAGTGTTCATTGTGGGGAAATGATGGCTGGCCTTATCGTGCTGAAGCCCGGCGTCGACTGGAGTGCGACCGGCGGACTGTTCGACTGGACGTTGGAGTTCCTCATCGCAAGGCTCTCCGACAGGCAGGTCGCGGATCAACTTCAGGAGATCGTCGACAACAATCTCGGCTCGGTCTGGGTCCATGAACTGCCACCAAGCGCGCAGACGGAGATTTTCGATCACTGGCGACGCGGCCTGGTGAAAGCAGGCGAGGAGGATCTCCCGGAGAACGACCACAAGACCGACGTTCTCCGCCACCTCCAGAATCTGGTGGACGCCACGTACGCGGCCGATCCAGACTGAGGCAGGACGAGATCATGCGCTTGACAGCCTCACTGCGATGACGGCTGCTGACCAAACCACAGTACGGAGCAGTCCTGGCCTCCTCTCCATCCTGCGCCAGGGATACACCCATGCCGTTACCGCGACCCGCCTCATGGTATAGCTAACCCAAAGCGGCATCCCGGCCCCTGCGGATCATCGGGTACTTCCCCGCGTCGTACCGGGGGCGCTCGTGAAGCGGCTGGTCACGTCGATCCCGTCACGCAGGTAGTCGCCGAGCCTGATCCGTACGCCGTTGCGGACCACTTCGGTGCCCGCTCCGAACGACTCCGGCATCCGTCGGGTACGCCACCAGCGCAACGGCTCCCCCGCCGCCCGCTTCTGCCGCTTGAGGACCGCCTCCGCCTCGATGACGTCCGCGTGCCGACCCTCGACGACCTCCACCAGTCGGGCACCCGCCCGCAGGTGTTGCCGTACCCGGCCCGCTCCGCCGACGCCGAACTTCAGCAATCCGCGATGCCGCACCAGATACAGCAGGTACGGCGTGTCGCGGAGCGCGGCAAAGGTCCGGTCCTCGGGCTCGGGCGGGCACTGGGCGCAGGTGCGGTCGCGCAGCCGTTGCCACGAGCCGCAGCGCAGGTGCAGGCCCCAGGTACCGTGGGAGAAGGGCGCCTGCCGTACGCCGAACCACGGTAGGCCGTGGACGTCGCCAGCCAGGTCGGCCCAGCCGTCGCGGCGGTGCCTGTCGAGTTCCTCGCCGAGGGCGATCGCGGCCTGGAACTCGGCGGCGGCCCGGGTGGGGATGGTGTCGGTGCCTGCGAGGCCGGCGAAGTGGCGTACCCGATCCGCGAGCGCGGGTTCGTCCGGCAACCGGGTCAGCAGGCGTGCCCCGGTGGCGAGGCTCGGCCCGGCGGAGCGCTCGTCCAGGCAGATGTGGCATCGGGTCCGCCAGCCGGTACGACAGACCCGGAGGCTGCCGCAGGTGCGGCACTGGTAGACGTCGACGCCCCCGCCCGGCAGCAGGCCGAGCGGTTGCATCTGGTCGGTGACCAGGTTCGCGCAGGGTCGGCAGTGGGCATACCAGGCGATGTCCGGCCCACGCTGGCGGGTGTTCGCCCGGCCGTGGACGGTGTCGCCGCAGTTGACGCAGATGCACTGCGTCGGACGAACGCGTGACCTCGGTGCCGTCATCGGCCGTTGTCGGTGGAGCGCCGCCTGCCCGCCGCCTTCGCCTGCGGCGTCCCGCCCCGGCCGCCCGCTGTCCAGGAAACCCGACTGTACGAGTCCCAGCGGGCGTCGAGTGCAGCCGCATTCGCAGATCGGTCCGGGATCACGGCGAAGTCGCCTCCGATCGCCTCCAACTGCATCCACACCGCGTTGACGATGTCGGCGTACTTCTCCGGCTTTACGCCCCTGATGCGTACCGTGAACTGCCGTTCGTCCTGGCTCACGGCAGACGGATTCCGGCACAGTGGTCGCCGCTGTGCACCGGACGGTGCCGCGTCCAGAACACCACGTCGAGGACGCGGAGCAGGCTCACCGACTCGGGCAGGCCCGCATCCTTGTGTAGTGCGTGCAGCCGCTGTCCCAGTACGCCATCGTCCTCGCGGAGCCTGCCGTGCAACCACTCCCAGAAGCCGGTGCCGGTGCGGTAGGCGCAGGACACCACCGCGTCGTATACCGGCACCAGCTTCGGACGCTTGCGGGCGAGCAACTTGCCGGCGACGACCCATCCGATGCCCTTGGCGTCGCGCAGCACCCGCCAAGCGGTGTCAGCGGGACCACCCGCCACCACCAGGGGGTACGCCTCGTCTGCGCCCAGCGCCACGTCGACCGGAATCCTCCCCAGCTCGGCGGCGACCCGCTCGCCGAGCGGCCCCTGCAACAGGTCGAGCGCCTGCTGCGGCGGCACTCGCACACTCAGCAGTTCCACCGCGACAAGGTCCTCGGCGGTGATGGCGGCGGCCGCCTCAGGACGGCTGCCGCCACCACCGAGTTGGTCGAACTGTCCGCCGGTGAACGTCTCGTCGTCGGTGCCGAGGTAGTAACTGTGCAGGTCGGAAACCGACCGGGGATCATCGAGGACGGCCAGCATCTCGGCGAGCGTCAGGGGTTGCGGCACGCTTCTCCTTCGAGGGCTCTGTGGTCCCAGCAGCCAACTACAGGTCGGCAAGACAACCAGATCGGTGACCGGCGGGGCAACACCACTCCGCAGCAGGGCCATCACTCGTGGGTGGCCAGGAAGAACGCCCCCGCAGTCGTCGCCTACCTGCGCTTTCGCCCGGTCGGCGATGCCGGGGAGCGGGTACACGTCACCATCTGCATCGATGGCCACCGCCATCGCGTCGTAAACACGACAGCCGGCGGAGCTGGATCACACGGTCAGCCGAGCCCTCCGGCGAACGGCGTCGACCGCCACTGGTCGAGCATGCCGCCGAGGGCGTCCGCCAGCATCGGCAGCTGGGGGGCCAGGGCGAGACACGCGACGCCCCGCAGCATCCCCACCGCCGTCACGAAGCGCAGCACGCCCTCGTCGAGCTGCCGCATGTTCCGGTGCTGCGCCGCACTCCGGTAGGCGGCCTCCCCCTCCGGGCCGACGCCGACGACGTCCCACTCGACGGGCCCCAGCGTCACCATCTCGAAGTCGGCGTAGCGGTACCCGTCCACCCCGGCGACCATGTTCACGACCGGGGAGTCGCCGTGGACGGGTTGGAGGTCGACCCCGGGGAACGTCTTCTCGAACAGTTCGCGGGAGCGTACGAGTGGTGCCAGCACCTGCCATTCGCGGCGGGCACGGTCCAGGTCCGCCGGGTCGATCAGCTCGGGCTGGCCGTCGAGCGCGACGAGGCCGTCCTCGACGAACTGCGGTTCGGCGGCGGACAGGAACGACAACTCACCCGGATAGTCACGCAGGGCGGCGTGCAGCTCGGGCACGAGGCCACAGTTCGCCACGTAGTCGGGTTCCCCGGCCGGTGCCAGCTCGATCAGCTGCCAGAACGTCATCGAGAAGCCGTCGTGCCGGACGGGTTCGCGGGGCACGAGCGGGCTGGGCGGGATGACCGGCACGCCCCGCTCGGTGAGCCATCCCGTCACGTCCAGTTCCGCCCGCTGCCGACCGGCCACACTGTCGAGGTCCGCGTATGCGGGCAGGACCGTGGGCACCCGGGCCACGACCGGCGACGGTGCCAGGTGCACGACCACGGAGAAGGCTTCGTAGAGCACGCGAGGGTCGGTCACGTCGAGCCCCTGTGCGCGTCCGGCGTGGACGGCCGCGTCGACCGCTCGCCGGGTACGGTGGGCGATCTGCTCCGGGGTCAGGAAGCTCTGCATACCCCGATCTTTCCTCACGCTGCCGAGGGTCGGGACCTCCGTCCCCGGATCGACGGCAGGAATGGGCTGGATGCCTGGTGCACGACACCTGATGTGCCCACCCTCGTCGTGCACCCGAGTGGCGGCACCCGGCTCGACACCTACCCGGCGGGTCGGGTGACCTGCGCGGATGGGCGGCGGATGCCGGTGACCACGGTGCGGGGCAGCCGACCCGCCCGGGAGTGACCGGCCAGGGTGTCGCCGTCCACCACCACGTCGAAGTCGAGGTGCAGGCGCATCGGCCGGGTCACCGACTGTCGCCAGGTCACCCGGGGGCCGGCGCAGGTCACCGCCGCCAGCGCCACGCTCTCCGTCGCGGTCGACGCGGTTCCGGTGAGCGCGCCGCCGGTGTCGTGGAAGACGTAGGTGGCGCGGAGCGTGCCGATGGGGGTCTTCAGGCTTACGTCCCAGGTGCCGATGACGGGGTGTACCACCGTTTCTCCTCAGACCGGGACGGGGAGGTGGCCGGCGGCACGCCACACGGTGCCGCGTCGCTCGTACTCGAAGAGGGTTTCCACGGCGTGCGCGACCCGGGGGCCGAACTCCCGTTCCAGGATGTGCAGCCCGAGGTCCAGGCCGGAGGTGACGCCGCCCGCGGTGACGAGGTCGCCGTCGTCGACGACCCGCGCCGGCACCGCGTGTACGCCGGTGGCGTCGAGCACGTCCATGCCGAGGTGGTGGGTCACCGCGTGGCGGCCCTCGATCAGGCCGGCCATGGCCAGGGCGAGCGACCCGCCGCAGACGGCCGCCACCGTCACGTCGGGGTTGTCGAGGGCGGCGCGCAGCAGCGGTACGGCCGCCGAGTCGGCGAACCGGGCCAGCAGCACGGGGATGGTCACCACGCCCTCGTCGGGGTCGCCGGTGCTCGGACCGCTGGCACCGGGCACCACGACGTAGCCCGGCCGGGTCGGGTCCAGCGTCCCGGTCGCCCGCAGCGTCAGGCCCCGGGTGCCGCTGACCACCTCCCTCGGGCCCTGCGCCGAGACGAGTTCCACCGCCAGTGCGCCCTCGACGGTGTCGCCGCCGGCGGCGAGGACCTCGAAGGGCGCGATGACGTCGAGCGGGTCGAACCCGTCGAACAACACGATCTGTACCAACATGCCACCGATCCTCGGCCTCGCCGCCCGACCCGGCCAGTGGCAGGATTGCCATGGTCCGACTGTTTCTTGCCGCACGTGGTCGATCCTGGGGAGGTGCCGCCGTGCACACCGTGCTGGTCCTGGCGCTCCCGGGCACGATCGCGTTCGACCTGGCCACCCCGATCGAGGTGCTGGGCCGGGTGCGGTTGCCGGGCGGCCGGCCCGGCTACCGGGTGCTGGTCTGCGGCAGCGGGCCGGTGGTCGACGCCGGCCCGCTGCGGCTGGCCGTCGACCACGGCCTCGACGCGCTCGCCGACGCCGACACCGTAATCGTGCCAGGCCGGTACGACCCGGCCGCGCCGGTGCCCGGCGCGGTGCTGGACGCGTTGCGGGCGGCTGCCGCCGCCGGCGTCCGGATCGCCTCGATCTGCGTGGGCGCGTTCACCCTGGCCGCCGCCGGGTTGCTCGACGGGCGGCGGGCCACCACGCACTGGGCCGCCGCCGAGCTGTTCCAGGCGACGTACCCGGCCGTCCGGGTGGACCCGGCGGTGCTGTTCGTCGACACCGGCCAGTTCGTCACCTCCGCCGGGGCGACCGCAGGCGTGGACATGTGCCTGCACCTGGTCCGCCGGGACCACGGGGCGGCGGTCGCCGCCGACGCGTCCCGGCAGGCCGTGGCCCCGCTGCACCGCGACGGGGGGCAGGCGCAGTTCATCGTGCGCCCCGGCGTGGACCCCGCCGGGGTGGGTCTCGGCCCGGTCCTGCAGTGGTTGGAGTCGCACGCGGACGAGCGGGTGACCCTGGCCGACGTAGCTGCCCGGGCCGGGCTCAGCGTGCGGACGCTCAATCGCCGTTTCCACGAGGAGACCGGCCGCACCCCGATGCAGTGGGTCGCCGCCGTGCGTGTCCGCCGGGCGCAGGAGCTGCTGGAACGCACCGACCACGGCGTCGACCGGATCGCCCACCTCGTCGGTTTCGCCTCACCGGCGCACTTCCGGGTCCAGTTCAAGCGGCTCAGTGGAGTGTCGCCGCAGGTGTACCGCAGGACGTTCGTCGCCGGGCGGGTGGCGGGCTGAGCGGAGGCCCGCCGTGCGCCGTCCCGACGGGGTCCGCCCCGCTCACCGTCAGCGCAGTGCGGTGCTCGCGGCGGCCCGGACCGCCGCCGTCAGCGCCGCCAGCGCCGTCGACTCCAGTCGCCAGTACTGCCAGTACAGCGGCACGTCGAGGTGCCGGCCGGCGGCAATCTCGACGAGGCGGCCGGCCGCGAGGTCGGGGCGGGCGACGGCTTCGGGGAGCAGGCCCCAGCCGAGGCCGAGCCGGACCGCCTCGGTGAAGGCGGCCGTCCCCGGCACGAAGTGCGTCGGCGGGTCGACGTCGCGGCGGGTGAGCGTACGGGCGAAGCGGTGTTGCAGGGTGTCCTTGCGGTCGAAGCGGATCATCGTCGCGGTCGGGAACACGGTGGCGGGGTCGCGGTCGGCGAAGCATGCGGCGTGCAGGGAGGGTGCGGCGACGGCGAGGTAGCGCATCGCGCCGAGGCGCAGCACCCGGCAGCCCTGCACGGCGACGCGTTCGGTGGTGACCGCCGCCATCACGGTGCCGTCGCGCAGCAGCCGCGCGGTGTGCCCCTCGTCGTCGGTGCGCAGGTCGACCAGCACGTCGGGCACGGCGGTCAGGGCCGGCAGGAACCAGCCGGCGAGGGAGTCGGCGTTGACCACGACGGCGACCCGGGTGCGGGTGCCGTCGCCCAGCGTGCCGCGCGCCGCGTCGAGGGCCTCCTGTTCCAGCAGCGCCACCTGCCCGCCGAGGCGGACCAGCGGGGCACCGGCGGCGGTCGGCACGCACGGCCGGGTGCGGCGGACGAGCACCTGCCCGACGGCCTGTTCGAGGGCCTTGATGCGCTGGCTGACCGCCGACGGGGTGACGTTCATCGCCCGCGCGGCGGCGTCGAAGCTGCCCTGGGTGACGACGGCCTGGAACGTCGCGAGCTGGACCGGGTCGAGCGGCATAAGCGATTCTAACGGTGATGCAGATTCTTTAGCTGGAGTGCAGGAGGCTACCGCCCTAGCGTGGCCGTCATGGGTTCCGTGCTCGCCGGTTTCGGCTTCTCCCTCGCGCTGATCGTCGCCATCGGGGCGCAGAACGCCTTCGTGCTGCGCCAGGGGCTGCGCCGGGAGCACGTGCTGCCGGTGGTGGCGATCTGCGTGGCCGCCGACGCCACCCTGATGACCGCCGGCATCGCCGGCCTGGGGGCGGCGCTGACCGCGACGCCGGCCGTCCTGGTCGCCGTCCGCTGGGGCGGCGTCGCGTTCCTGCTCGGGTACGCGCTGCTGGCCGCCCGCCGCGCCCTGCGCCCCTCAGCCCTCAGCCCGTTGGACCGCCCTGCGGCCACGTTGCGGGCGACGCTGCTGGCCTGTCTGGCGTTCACGTTCCTCAACCCGCACGTCTATCTCGACACGGTGGTGCTGCTCGGCACGGTCGCCCACCAGGACCCGAACCGGTGGGCGTTCGGTGCCGGCGCGGCGGCGGCGAGCCTGGTCTGGTTCACCGGGTTGGGCTTCGGTGCCCGTCGGCTGGGGCCGCTGCTCGCCCGTCCGGCGGCGTGGCGGGCCGTCGACGGGACGATCGCCGTGATCATGGTGGCCGTCGCCGTCTCGGTCGCCACCGGCTGAACGGCGGCCGGTAGGGACACCCACTCTGCTGATCCGGCACCGGCGCGGGCCCTCCGGGCGGACCTCGGGACCCGTAGGATCGACATCCTTCAACCCCACGATCCACTTTGGAGGGAACCGCGCATGACGGGTCCACTCGCCCGGCTCCGCACCGCCGCCCGACTGATGCTCGCGACCACCGGCGTCACGGTGCTCGCGCTCGCGGGCGCCGCCGCCGTCGTGACCACCCCGGCCCAGGCCGCCGGCCCCCGGCCGAACTTCCAGATGCCGGTGCCCTGCGGCGAGACGTGGCGGATGGCCACCTACTACGGTCACGACGACTACGACATCGACCTGACCTTCACCGGCGGGGCCAGCAACGGCCGACCGATCCTCGCCTCCGCCAGCGGCACCGTCTCCTTCGCCGGCTGGGGCAGCGGCGGCGGATGGCACGTGATCATCGAACACGGCGGCGGGTGGCGGACGCTCTACCTGCACATGATCGAGACGCCGATGGTCGCCGCCGGCCAGGGGGTGTCGACCGGCCAGCAGCTCGGCCGGGTCGGCAGCACCGGCAACTCCACCGGCCCGCACCTGCACTACGAGCAGGTACGCGACGGCGTCAAGACCGAGTCGTACTTCAACGGGGTGCCCTCCGGCATCACCTCCGACGGCAGCCCGTCCACCGGCCCGCTCTACATCTCCGGCCCCACCTCGCCGGCCCGGAACATGACCAGCCAGAACTGCGGCCAGGCCGCCAACCGTCAGGTGTACGAGTCGGGCAGCCACAGCGGCTGGCAGATGCTGCCGGTCAACAGCATCACCGGCTCGGCCACCGCGGCCATGGTCATGGGCACCAACAAGCTGCTCTACACGGTCAACAACGGCCTGGTGTACGAGGCGTCCAGCGACACCGGCTGGCGCAACCTGTGGACCGGCATCTCCGGCGTCAGCAACAACGCCCTGGCCGTGATCAACGTGGGCGGCGTCAAGTACATCTACACCGTGGTCGGCGGCTGGGTGCACGAGGCGTCCAGCGCCAACGGCTGGAAGAACCTGAACACCGGCATCTCCGGGGTCAGCCCCAACGCCCTGGCCGCCATCAACCACAACGGCGTGAAGATCATCTACACCGTGGTCGGCGGCCTGGTGCACGAGGCGGCCAGCAACAACGGCTGGCGCAACCTGTGGACCGGCATCTCCGGCGTCAGCAACAACGCCCTCGCCGTGATCAGCATGGACGGCGTCAAGTACATCTACACGGTCGTCGGCGGCTGGGTGCACGAGGCGAACAGCATCAACGGCTGGCGCAACCTCAACTCCGGCATCTCCGGGGTCAGCCCCGACGCCCTCGCCGCGATCAGCTTCAACGGCGTGAAGATCATCTACACCGTGGTCGGCGGAATGGTGCACGAGGCGGCCAGCAACAACGGCTGGCGCAACCTCAACTCCAACGTCCGGGGCACCGCCGTCTCGGCGACCACCGTCACCGGCGTGAAGGTCCTCTACACCGTCTGACGGTCACCTGTTTCCGAACGCCCCGGCTGATCACCCCCGCCCGCACCGTGGCCGGTGGCTGCCGCCGGCCGGACAGGCCGAGGTGCCCGGCGGCGCAGCCACCGGCCCGCGCCGCCGGGCACCTCGGCCGTACGCCCGTGTCGGGCCGTGGGCTGCCGGTCGCCGGCGACCACCCGACCCCGTCGCCGCAAGAGCCAGCACGGACGCGGCGCACCACGCGCGCCTTCTCCGCCGGCATGTGGCGGGCACGCGCAGCGGACCCGACGGCGGCACGAAAGCTCCGAATGGTGAGCGGAACACTCATTCGACACGCCTGTTTTCTGATCATTCAGCATCGGTATATATTTCCGCTGGACAACCACCCGCAAATCTGCGGACGATAAGGCGAAAAGCGATCGCATTCCCGCCCCCGCCGGCATTTTCCCGAGGGCGCTTCAATTCCCGAAGAGGGCGAACCCCACCCACCTGACCGACCATCCTGATCGGATCGGCGCGCAGTCCACGCCACCCTCAGAGGGGAGAGAAGAATGAGCAGCCGACCACCCGGAAGGTCGTCACAACGCACCGTCGCCGTGACGACGGCCCGTTGCCGACGATCGGTCCTCGCCGCCGGGGTGGCGGTACTCGCGATGGTGGCGGCGATCGGCGACGCGTCCGCCGGACACGCCAGCGGCGTACCCGTCGAACGTGCCGTCACCTCTGCGGTGCCGGCGCACGACGCGACGGGGCGGGCGCCGGCGAAACTGGGTGCCGTGACCGCCCTCGGCGCGGGTGAGAGCCACAGCCTCGCGCTGCGCTCGGACGGCACCGTCGTCGCCTGGGGCGGAAACTACGCCGGGCAGCTGGGCGACGGCACCACCGTCGACCGCACCACCCCGGTACGGGTGTGCGCGGTGGGACAGGGCGCTCCCTGCACCCGGTTCCTCACCGGCGTGATCGCCATCGCCGCCGGCAGCAATCACAACCTCGCCCTGCTCAGGGACCACACCGTCGTCGCCTGGGGCGAGAACTGGGGGGATCTCGGTGACGGCACCCGTAACAACCACCCCACTCCGGTACGGGTGTGCGCGGTGGGGCAGGTCGCCCCCTGCACCAGGTTCCTGACCGGAGTCAGGTCCATCGCCGCCGGCGCGTTCCACAGTCTCGCGGTGCTGGACAACACCTCCGCCGTCGCCTGGGGCTACAACTCCTTGGGCGAGCTCGGAGACGGCACCATCTACACCCGTCTGACTCCCGTACGGGTGTGCGCGGTGGGGCAGGTAGCCCCCTGCACCAAGTTCCTCAGCGGAGTCAGGTCCATCGCCGGCGGCTGGGTCCACACCGCGGCGGTGGCCGACAACGCGCTGGCCCTGGCCTGGGGCTGGAACCAGGCCGGGCAACTGGGCGACGGCACCACCATCGACCGCGCCACCCCGGTGCGGGTGTGCGCGGTGGGACAGGTCGCCCCCTGCACCAGGTTCCTGTACGCGGCGAAATCCGTGGCTGCCAACGTCGCCGACAGCATGGCCCTGTTGGGTGACGGCGGCCCCGTCACCTGGGGCGACAACCTCACAGGTGTGCTCGGCGACGGCACGTTCACCGGCCGGGCAACGCCGGTGCGGGTGTGTGCCGTGGGGCAGACGGCACCCTGCGACCGGTTCCTGTACGGAATCCGGAACATCGCCGCCGGCCCGGTCCACACCATGGCGCAACTGAGTAGCGGCGGCGTCCTGACCTGGGGCGACAACTTCACAGGTGAGCTCGGCGACGGCACGTTCACCGGCCGAACGGTCCCGGGGCAGGTGTGTGCGGTGGGACAGATCGCCCCCTGCGAGCGGTTCCTGTACGGGATCCGGGACATCGCCGCCGGCGGCTACCACAGCCTGGCGCTTCAGCCTGACTACACGGTGGTCGCCTGGGGTGCCAACGGCCAGGGCCAACTCGGGGACGGCAGTGACGAGCCTCGTCCCACCCCGGTCCAGGTTCTCGCACCCCAGAGTTAGCGGGAGACCGGGGCCGGGCTGGATGGCCGGGGCCCCACCCGGGCCCCGGCCGCAGGAGCCGGCCCATCCTCCTGTTCGGGGCGGAACGCCCGCTCGGCGCAAGCACGGCTCCGAGCCGGGCCGGCCGCCCACACGCACGGTAGGAGGCCGTCCCGCGGCCGGCGGCGCATAACGGCAGGCCGGGACGATCCGGCCCGGCGGAATGCCCGACATTCGCCATTCGTAATGGTCACTGTCCGCCACCAGGGGCACGGCCGACTGACCTCAACGGGTGTTAAGTCGACGCTCATTCCCGGCACATGGTTGACGGCCCGCATCCCGAGGGCAATCATGTTGTTCACCGGATTCCCGGCCCGCGCAAATGTCGGATCTGGTAGTTGTTCCGGCGTTTCGACGCGGTTGCCCGCGAGGCGGATGCCCCGTGCGCAATTCCCTGTCGACCCAGTCGGGAAAACTGCCGCAGGCAGTCAGGAGCACACCGGTGAACGGGAACGACGAAGATCCCGCGCCGACCCGGCCCCGGCCGGCTTCACACGGCGCTGAGCTGCACGAAGAGCTTGCCCTGCACGGTGGCGCACCGATCCGCCGCACTCCCTGGCCCACCTACGACAAAGGCGCGGTACACGTCTGCGCCGACGACGAGGAAGCGGCGATGCGCGCTATCCGCAGCCACCTCTACTTCCGCTACGACCATCGCACCGAGGCGGAAACGGAGTGCGGGCAGTTCGAGGCGGAACTGTGCCGTTATTTCGGCACCCGGCACGCCCTCGCCGTATCCAGTGGCACCGCCGCGCTCGCCCTGGCGATCATGGGTGCCGCCGTTCCGCCCGGCTCATTGGTGGCCTGCCCGGGATTCACTTTCGTCGCCACCCCGAGCGCCATTGTGCTGGCCGGTTGCCGACCATTCCTGGTCGAGGTGGACGACGACCTGCGGATGGACCTCGACGACCTGCGCCGTCGCTGGCGGCCGGAGATCAAGGCCATCCTGGTCGTGCACATGCGCGGTTTCGCCGCCGACGTCGCCGCGCTGGCCGCCTTCGCCGCCGAGATGGGCGTACCGCTGATCGAGGACGCGGTGCCCGCCCTCGGTGCCGAACTGCACGGCCGCAAGCTGGGCACGTTCGGCGTGGCCGGGGCGTTCAGCACCCAGTCCGACAAGGCGCTCAACTGCGGTGAGGGCGGCTTCCTGGTCACCGACGACAGCACCCTGTTCGCTCGGGCGGTGGCGCTGTCCGGGGCGTACGAGGGGCGGCTGCGGCGGCACTTCCCCGGCACCGAGCCGCCCGTCGACGGGCTGGACCTGCCCCTGCTCAGCCTGCGGATGGACGAGATCCGGGCCGCCCTGCTGCGTGCCGAACTGACCCGGCTGCCGCAGCGACTGGCCCTGTTCCACCGCAACTACGCCCAGGTCAGCGGCGCGCTGGCCGATCTGCCGGGGATCGCGATCCGCAACCCGGTCGCGCCCGGGGCGTACCTCGGTGAGGCGTTCGTGTTCCGGGTGCCCGGCGGCGACGCCGGCTGGTTCACCCGCGCCCTGCGCGCCGAGGGCATCGACGCCCGCAACATCGGTGCGGACGACGACCTCAACGTGCGGGCCTTCTGGAACTGGCGGTTCATGTACGACGACCGCGACCCGGCACGGGTACGGGCCACCCTGCCGCGCACCGCCCGGCTGCTCGCCGAGACGGTCGACGTGCCGCTGTCGTCCAGTCTCACCCCCGACGACTGCGACCAGCTGATCCGCGCGGTCCGCAAGGTCGCCGCCGCGGCGGGGAGGCCCGGCGGCGCGGCACCGGACGGGTCGCTCCCGGCGGCCGTCGGGGTGGAGTCGGTGCGGGCATGACCACCGCCCCGACCCGGGACACCGCCGTCCCCCGGCTGGCGATGGTGGGCATCTTCGGTGGTCTCTTCGCCGGCTACCTGGGGCTCACCGCGGTCATCCCGGTGCTCCCGGCGTTCCTGCGCGACCGGCACGACGCCGGGGACTTCACCGTCGGCCTGGTGGTCACCGTGACGGCGGTGACCGCGCTGCTGGTCCGCCCGGTCGCCGGCGCGCTGGCCGACCGGTACGGCCACCGCACGGTGATGCTGACCGGGGCGCTGGTCGTCGGCGCCGGGGGCCTGCTCTACCTGCTGCCGTTGGGCGTGCCCGCACTGGTCGCGGTGCGGCTGCTGCTCGGGGCCGGTGAGGCCGCCCTGTTCACCGCCGGTGCGGTGTGGACGGTCGCGCTGGCCCCGCACCACCGGCGCGGCCAGCTCATCGGCCTGTACGGGGTGAGCATGTGGGGCGGCATCTCGGCCGGCACGTTCCTCGGCGCGACCCTGCAACAGGTCTCCTTCACCGCGGTGTGGGTGCTCAGCGCCGCCGCGCCGCTTCTCGCCGCCGGGCTGGTCGCCGTGGTGCCGACGCCGCCCCGGACCGCCCCGACCGGCGGTGGCGGTGGCCTGCTGCTGCGCCCGGCGCTGCTGCCCGGGATCGCGCTGACCCTCGGGGCCGCCGGTTACGCCGGGCTCGCCGCGTTCGTGGTGCTGCACCTCGACGCCCGCGACATCGGGCACGGGGTGGTGGTGCTGAGCTGTTTCAGCGCCGTCTACGCCGGCACCCGGCTGGTCATCGGGCACCTGCCCGACCGGCTCGGGCCGCGTCGGGTGGCCGCCTGGTGCGGGGTCGGTGAGGCGGTCGGGCTGGCCGTCGTCGCGGTCGCCCCGAACCTGCCGGTGGCCGTGGCCGGCAGCGTGGTCATGGGGATCGGCTTCTCGTTGCTGCACCCGTCGCTGGCACTGATGGTGATGGACCGGACCGACCCGGCCCGGCAGGGCGCGGCGATCGGCGCGTACACCTCGTTCTGGGATCTGGGGCTCGCGGTGTGGGGGCCGGTCACCGGCCTGGTCGCCGCCGGCTTCGGCTACCCGGCGGTCTTCGTCGTCGGCGCGGCCTGCGCGCTGGTCGCGGCGGCCCTGGCGGTACGCATCGGCCGCCCCACCACACCCACGGAGGTACCCGCCGGATGAGCGAGCCGTTGACCGTCCTGTGCATCACCGGCTGGTGCCGCAACGGCAGCACCATCATCGGCAACGTCCTCAACGAGATACCCGGCTTCTTCCACGTCGGTGAGCTGCACTTCCTGTGGAAGAACGCCACCGGTCGGGGGGTCAACGACAGGTGCGGCTGCGGCGCGGCGTTGACCGGCTGCCCGGTCTGGTCGACGGTGCTGCCGATCGGCCGGCCCGAGGGGACGTCCCCGGACGCGCACGCCGCGACGGTGATCCGGCGGCAGTGGTCCCGGGTGCGCACCCGGCACACCTGGCGGGTGCTGCGACGCGGCCTGCACGACGACGAGATCCGCGCGCACGCCGAGCTGATGGGCCTGGTCTACCACGGCATCGCCGACCGGACCGGGGCGCGGGTGATCGTGGACACCACGAAGATTCCCGGCGAGGCCGCGCTGCTGGCGCACCTGCCCGGTATCCGGCCGTACTACGTGCACCTGGTCCGCGACCCCCGGGCGGTGGCGCACTCGTGGCGGGAGCCGAAGCAGTACGTCTACGCGATGTCCGCCACCCGCAGCACCGGCTACTGGCACGGCTTCAACCGGGCCGCCGCCGCGATCACCCGCCGGTACCCGGACCGGTCGATGTTCCTGCGCTACGAGCAGTTCACCGCCGACCCGGCCGGCACCGTCGACGCGCTGCTGCGGCTCTGCGCCGCCGACCCGGCCGGCAACCCGGTGCAGGGCCGCACCGTGCACCTGCACACCAACCACACGGTCACCGGCAACCCGGACCGGTTCCGCACCGGGCCGACGCTCATCCGGGACTCCGACGACGGCTGGCGGCGCACCCTGTCGACCCGCCGACGGTGGGCCGCGACCGCGCTGGCCTGGCCGCTGTTCGGCCGCTACGGCTACCGCTCCCCCGGCCCCGCCCCGGCGACGGTCGGCAGCACATCGGACAACGGGAGGTAACGGGCGTGGATCTCGGGCTGAAGGGGCGGGTCGCCCTGGTCGCGGGTGGCACCAGCGGCATCGGGTTGGCCTGCGCGAAGGAGTTCGCCGCCGAGGGCGCCCAGGTGGCGATCTGCGGACGCGACCCGGACCGGCTGGCCGCCGCCGAGCGGGAGTTGACGCAGGTGGCGACCGGTCGGGTCAGCGCCACCAGCGTCGACCTCACCGATCCCGACGCGGCCCGCGACTGGGTCGACGCGGTCGCCGCCGACCTGGGCGGGGTGCACGTGCTGGTCGCCGGAGGCGGCAGCCCGCCGGTCGGCACCGCCAGCGGCTTCGCCGTCGACGACTACCGGGCCGCCGTGGACCGGGTGCTGCTGCCGGCGGTGGCGCTGGCCACGGCCGCACTGCCGCACCTGCGGGCCGCCGGCTGGGGACGACTGCTCTTCGTCGCCTCCGAGACCGCCTGCGTGCCGATCGGGCCGCTGGTGCTCTCCGGGGTGACCCGGGCGGCGCTGGTCCGGTTCGCCCAGGGCCTCGCCGTCGACGTGGGCCGCGACGGCATCACCGTCAACGTGCTCGCCCCGGGCGGGGTACGGACCCCGCCGATGGAACGCGCCGCCGCCCGGCTCGCCACCGACGGCGACGTGGAGGCCCGGCTGGCGGCGATGGGCCACCACAGCGCGGTGGGCCGGCTGGCCCGGCCGGACGAGGTGGCCGCGGTGGCCGCCTTCCTGGCCAGCGAGCGGGCCTCCTTCGTCACCGCCGGGGTGCACCTGATCGACGGCGGGGCCGCCGCGACCGGCCCGGAGCTGCCCCACCTGACCGGCGTCGGCCGGGACACCTACGCCTGACCCCGCCCACACCCCCGCCCGCCCCCGCGCACGAAGGAGTGCCGCATGTCCACGACCAGCCAGTTCACCGAACGGGACGTCTCCGAGTTCTTCGACCAGACCACCCAGACGTACCTCAGCTTCTGGGACAGCGAGGGGGTGCTGCACACCGGCTACTTCGCCGACGCCGACGCCGACGACACCGACTACCCGGCGGCGGCCGACCGGACGTCGGACATCCTCGCCGCCGAGGCCGGCATCGACGCGTCCTCGACGGTGCTGGACGTCGGCTGCGGCTGCGGCAACTTCCTGCTGCGGCTGGCCGGACACACCGGCTGCCGGGGCGAGGGGCTGGACCTGAGCATCGAACGGGTCCGCTTCGCCCAGACCAAGCTGGCCGAACGCGGGGGTGGCCTGCCGGTGGCCTTCCGGCACGGCTCGGCCACCGCCATGCCGTACGCCGACGGCAGCTTCACCCACGTGGTCAGCCAGGACGCGCTGTTCCTGGTGCCGGACAAGGCGCGCAGCCACGCGGAGATGTTCCGGGTGCTCACCCCCGGCGGGACGCTGGCCGTCACCGACTTCCTGCAACCCGTCGCCGAGGTCGGCGAGGCGGCCCGCCGGCACGTCTACGACCGGGTGCGGTGGAGCAGCGGCTACTCCCTCGACGGCTACCGGGAGGCGTTGACGGCGGCCGGGTTCGAGGTGACCGTCGCCCGCAGCCTCGACACGCACATCCGGCAGACGTACCGGGTGCTCGGGGAGACCGCCCGGCAGCGGGCCGCCGCAAGCGACGACGAGGCGGCCCGGCGGTGGATCCTCGGCTTCGCCGCCTCCTGCGACGAGATCCAGGCGGCGATCGACCGGGGCGAGTTCGGCTGGGGCATGTTCGTCGCCCGCAAGCCGGCCTGACCGGCCGCACCGACCCGCGTACCAGCTTCGGACCAGGAGGGTAGTCATGCAGCGCACCGACGCCGTCAAGCGGACGATCGCCGAGGTGGTCGCCGAACGCAGGACCCAGATGTCGCCCGGCGGGTTGTTCGTCGAGGCGTTCAGCAAGGACGGTTTCGACACCAGCGTCGACTACGACGTCACCATCACCGACTCGCTGACCAGCTCCCGGCGCAAGCCCCGCTACCCGTCGCGGAACATGCTCAAGGTGGTGGACCTGTCCCGGGAGCCGCAGGAGTTCTACTGGCACGAGAGCCCACCGCGCCCCGGCGACCCGGTCGTGGACGGCGCGGACCTGCGCCGGGAGGCCGCCAACCACTTCCACCGCTCCCCCATCCCGGAGCTGCTGACCACCCGGGCCTGGGTGCAGGTGCCCGACGAGCTGTGGGCCGACCCGGTGGGTTTCGCCCAGTTCATCGACTACCGCCTGGTGGTGCGGCTGGCCACCGCCGAGAACCACACCATCCTGCGTGGCGAGGGCGGGCTGCTGAACATGCCGCAGCTCGGCCGGCTCACCGACCCCGCGCCGTTCACGTCGACCATCCTGGCCGCCTGCAACGAGGTGGAGCAGATGGGCAGCACCGCCGACGGGTTGATCATCAACCCGGCCGACTACTACCGGCTGCTCGGCGAGGGGAACCTGATGCGCGACGTGGAGGACAACGGCGTCTTCATCGTCCGGACCCGGCTGGTCGACCCGGGCACCGCGATCGTCGGCGACTTCGGCCACGGCGCGGTGCTGTTCGACGCCGGCCGGTCGACCATCCGGTTCGCCGAGCCGCCGCCGGGCACCTTCGCCGAACCGGGGCGGGCGTTGTGCGCCGAGATCTGGGAGCGGGTCGTGGTCAACCTGCCCACCTGTTTCTTCGTCGTCACCCTGTAGCGGGGGCCCGACATGGCGACGACGCCCGCGCCGGACGACGTACCCGCACGGTCCGACCCCGACGTCCTGGTCGTCGGCGCGGGCGTGGCCGGGCTGTTCTGCGCCTGGTTCCTGCGCCGGGCCGGGCTGAGCGTGACCGTGGTGGACCGGGGCGAGGTCGGCGACCCGGCCGCCTGCTCGTCGGGCAACACCGGTTTCGTCGGCACCCAGGGGGCCGCCCCGCTGGCCGAGCCGGGGGTGCCGGCGAAGGGGCTGCGCTGGCTGCTGCACCCGGACAGCCCGTTCCACGTCCGGCCCCGGCTCGACCGGGAGCTGCTGGCCTGGCTGTGGCACTTCCGCCGGAACTGCACGCAGCGGCAGGCCCGCGCCGGCTTCGAGGTGCTGCTCGACCTCAAGCAGCGCAGTCTGGCCATCCTGCGGGAGGTGTGCGCACACGACGACCTGGCCGGCACCCTCACCGCCCGCGGCATGCTGCTGGCCTGCCGTACACCCGAGGGGTACGCGCAGGCGCGGGCGTCGGTGCCGGCGGCGGTGGCCCGGGGGGTGCCGCTGCGCACCGTGGACCGGGCGGAGCTGGCCCGGCTGCAACCGGGCGTCGAGTTCGCCGTCGCCGGGGCGCTGCTCAACGAGGAGGGCGCCGCGTTGCGCATCCCGGCGTTCCTGCTCGCCTTCGCCCGGCTGTTGCGGGCGGCCGGGGTGGAGATCCTCACCGACACCGAGGTACGCGGCTTCGACACCGTGGACCGTCGGGTCCGCGCCGTCCGTACCAGCCGGGGCGACCTGCGCCCCGGTGAGGTGGTGCTCGCCGCCGGGGTGTGGTCGGCGGCGTGCGCCAGGCAGTTGGGCGTCGGCCTGCTGCTGCAACCCGCCAAGGGGTACGCGGTGACCGTCGACGCCGGCCCGGCCACCCCGACCCTGCCGGTTCTGCTCAGTGAGGGGAAGGTGGCCGTCATGCCGTTGGGCGACCGGGTACGTCTGGCCGGGACGCTGGAGTTGACCGGTCTGGACACCAGCGTGTCCCCACGCCGGGTGGACGGCATCCGGCGCACCGTGCGGTCGTACCTGCCGGGGTGCGACACCGGGGGCCGGGTGCAGGTGTGGAGCGGGCTGCGGCCGTGCACCCCGGACAGCCTGCCGCTGATCGGCCGGCTCGGGTCGTACCGCAACGTCAGCGTCGCGACCGGGCACGGACACATCGGGATGGGGCTCGCCCCGGCCGGTGGGCGGCTGCTCGCCCAGCTCGTCACCGGGACGCCACCGGACGTGCCACTGGCGACGTTCGCGGTGGACCGGCACCGGCGGGGGCACCGGTGAGCGCCCCCACGATCGGGGTGCTCTGCCTGCAGACCAGCTTCGACAAGATCCCCGGCCACATCCGCAACCCGGCGACGTTCGACTTCCCGGTGGTGTACCGGGTCGTCGAGGGGGCCACCCCGCAGCGGCTGGTCCGCGAGGCCGACCCGACCCTGCTCACGCCGTTCGTCACGGCGGCCCGGGACCTGCAGGGCGCCGGGGTCGCCGCGATCACCGGGGCGTGCGGTTTCCTGGTGCTGTTCCAGGCGGAGCTGGCCGCCGCCGTGGACGTGCCGCTGCACTCGTCAAGCCTGCTGCAACTGCCGATGGTGCACCGGATGCTCGGTCCGGGCCGGACGGTCGGGGTGCTGACCGCCGACGCGGCGGCGCTGACCCGCCGGCACCTGGCCGCGGTTGGCGCGCAGGACGTACCGATCCGGGTGGCCGGGATGGCCGACGCGCCGGAGTTCCGCGAGGTGATGCTGGAGGGTCGGCGCGACGCCCTCGACGTCGACCGGTTGGCCGCCGAGGTGGTGGCCCGGGCGGACGCCCTGGCCGGGCCGGACCTGGGGGCGGTGGTCATCGAGTGCACCGACCTGGTGCCGTTCGCGCACCTGGTCCAGGCCCGGCTCGGGGTGCCGGTCTACGACATCGTCACCCTGACCACGATGGTGCACGCCGGCCTGGCCCGGCACCCGTACGCCGACCGCCGGTAGGTCGCGCTCCCTGTTCCGCCGGCCGGTCGGGTCCCACGGACCCGGCCGGCCGGCGGTCTTTTGTGGCATCCCACGGGTAGCGCGGCGGTCGCGCGGGCCGGGGCCGACGCCGGGGCCGATCCGCAGGTGATGCGGTATTCACGATTTCAAACTCCGCCATTGTCACGAGTTTCCGGCCGGATCCTCACCGTCGGTCGATGACGCATCGCACTGTGCGCGACGGCCCGCCGATCGCAGGATTGACATCAACCGATCAGGGGATGGGAGGCAGCCGGGATGGACGACAGATACGACGCGTACTGCGCGGTCGATCCGCTCTTCTACGACTCGTTGTCCAGCGCGAGCGCCACCGCCACCGGCATCGGCTACGCCACCGACCGCCCGCAGCCGGCGGACTGGGAACGCGAGGTCAAGGACGACTGGCTGATCCACGCGCCGGTCGGCGGCACCCTGCCCGCCCAGGGCTGGAAGATCCACGTCTCGGCCCGGCTGGACAACGCCGAGCGGGTCCTCACCCGGGTGATGGACTACTGCGAGCCACGCGGCATCCCGTTCAAGCACCTGCGCGGCCCCCGGATGCTGCTGATGCGCAACAGCAAGTACGCCCGCCGCGGCGGCAGCGGCAAGTTCGTCACCGTCTACCCCCGTGACGACGCCGAGCTGGAGCTGACCGCCAAGGAACTGGCGGCGCTGCTCGACGGCGAGCAGGGGCCCTACATCCTCAGCGACCTGCGCTACGGCGACGGCCCGGTCTACCTGCGCTACGGCGGTTTCGCCGCCCGCTACTGCCTGTCACCCGAGGGTCAGGTGGTGCCGGCCATCGCCGACGCCACCGGCACCCTGGTCCCCGACCGCCGCGACCCGGTGTTCCACCTGCCCGACTGGGTGACCCTGCCGGACTTCCTCGGCCCGCACCTGGCCGCCCGCAACGCTGCCAGCACCACCGAACTGCCCTACCGGATCGAGAAGGTCATCCACTTCTCCAACGGCGGCGGCCTGTACGAGGCGCGGGACACCCGGACCGACACCCGGGTGGTGCTCAAGGAGGCCCGCCCGTACGCCGGCCTCGACGCCACCGGGGCGGACGCGGTGACCCGGCTGCACCGGGAGGCCACGGTGCTGCGCCAACTCGCCGACGTCCCGCACCTGGTGCGGGTGCACGACGAGTTCAGCTTCGGCGGGCACGAGTTCCTCGCCCTGGAGTTCGTCGAGGGCCGCCCGCTCAACCAGGTCGTCGTGCAGCGCTACCCGCTGGTGCACCCGGACGCCGACCGCACCGACTACACCCGCTGGGCGCTGGACGTGCACCGGCAGGTCGCCGAGGCGGTCGAGGCCATCCACGCGCACGGCATCGTCTACGGCGACCTGCACATGTTCAACATCATGGTCGGCGACGACGGCGCGGTCACCCTGATCGACTTCGAGGTCGCCGCGCCGGCCGCCGAGGCGAGCCGCCCGGCGCTGCGCAACCAGGCGTTCGCCGCGCCCCGCGACCGGGTCGGCCCCGACGTCGACCGGTACGCCCTGGCCTGCCTGCGACTCGCCCTGTTCCTGCCGCTGACCGCGATGCTGCGGCTGGCCCCGGACAAGGCGGCGCACCTGGCCGACCTGGTGGCCGAGCACTTCCCGGTCGACCGGGCGGTGCTCGACGAGACCGTCGCGGTGATCGTCGGTCCCCCACCGGCCACCGGCACCGCCGACCCGACGACCCCGACGACACCCGCCGCGACGGCACCGACCCGGCTGGACCCGGACGTGGTGCGGGTCGAACCGGACGACTGGCCGGGCCTGCGCGACCGGCTGGTCCGGGCGATCACCGCCAGCGCCACGCCGCACCGCGACGACCGGCTCTTCCCCGGCGACATCCGGCAGTTCAGCGGCAACGACGGCGGGCTGAACCTCGCCCACGGCGCGGCCGGGGTGCTCTGGGCGCTGCACGCCACCGGCGCCCCCGTCGACCCCGACCACGTCCGCTGGCTGATCGACCGGGTCCGGGAACCCGCCTCCGGCAGCCGACTCGGCTTCTTCGACGGGCTGCACGGGGTGGCGTACGTGCTGGACCTGCTCGGGCACCGCGACGAGGCCCGCCGGCTGCTCGACCGCTGCCTCGGCGAACCGTGGACGGAACTCGGTAACGACCTGGTGGGCGGGCTGCCCGGCATCGCGCTGAACCTGACCCACTTCGCCGCGCTGACCGGCGAGGACCGCTACGAGGCCGCCGCCCGACAGGCCGTCGACCTGGTCGTCGACCGGCTCGGCGACGTCGACTCGGTGGCCGAGGTCAGCGGCGGCCGGCACCCGTACGCCGGGCTGATGCGCGGCGGCGCGGGAGTGGCGCTGATGCTGCTGCACCGGCACGAACGGGAACCCGACGCGCGGCTGCTCGACCACGCCGAGACCGCGCTGCGGCAGGACCTGCGCCGCTGCGTGCGCCGCGACGACGGGCACCTGGAGGTCAACGAGGGCTGGCGGACCATGCCGTACCTCGCGGAGGGCAGCGTCGGGGTGGGGCTGGTGCTCGACCGGTACCTGCGCCACCGGCCCGACGAGGCCCTGCGCGAGCAGGCCGACGCGATCCGCCGTTGCGCCGACTTCCCGTTCTACGCCCAGTCCGGGCTGTTCGCCGGACGCGCCGGCATCGTGGCCTACCTGGCCGCCCGGGGCGAGTACGACGTGGCCCACGACCAGGCCCGCCTGCTGGGTTGGCACGCCCTGCCGTACGCCGGCGGCACCGCCTTCCCCGGCGACCAGCTGCTGCGGCTCTCGATGGATCTGGCCACCGGCACCGCCGGCGTGCTGGCCGCCGTGGCCGCCAGCCGACCCACCGATCCGGTCCGGTTGCCGCTGCTGGCGCCGACCGGCGACCCCACCACGGCCGACTGACGGCCCACCCGCTCCCCGGGGGTCACCCCGGGGCCACCCGACCCGACGACTGTGGAAAGGAGGAAAGACATGGCCCTGCTCGACCTTCAGGGGATGGAGCTGCCGGCCGCCGAGCGTACCGGCGGTGGTAGCCGGGCGAGTCTGCTGCTCTGCGGCGACAGCTCGCTGAGCGTCACCACCTGCAACTGAACCGACGGTCGTCACCCGACGACCCGACCGGATTCACACCAGGCACATCAATACCGAACACCGACAGAAAGAGGTAAGACCATGGCTCTGCTCGACCTCCAGGCGATGGAACTGCCGGCCACCGAGCGCACCGGCGGCGGCAGCCAGGCCAGCCTGCTGCTCTGCGGCGACAGCTCGCTGAGCGTCACCACCTGCAACTGAACCGACGGTCGTCACCCGACGACCCGACCGGATTCACACCAGGCACATCAATACCGAACACCGACAGAAAGAGGTAAGACCATGGCTCTGCTCGACCTCCAGGCGATGGAACTGCCGGCCACCGAGCGCACCGGCGGCGGCAGCCAGGCCAGCCTGCTGCTCTGCGGCGACAGCTCGCTGAGCGTCACCACCTGCAACTGATCGACCGGTATCGCATGGCCCCGGACCGGCACCTGCCGGTCCGGGGCCGCGCGGCGTGGGAGGGGACGCGATGACACCGACCGACCGGCTCCTGCTGCGGGCCGTCCGCGCAGCCGGCTGGTGGACCCCGACGCTGGCCGTGGTCACCGTGGCCGGCACGCTCGCCGAGCTGGCCCTGCCGGCCGTGCTGGGCCGGGCCGTCGACGCCGCCGTCGGCACCGCGCCGCAGGACTCCCCCGACCGGTGGCTGGCCGCCGTCGTCGGGCTGATCGCGCTGCTGGTCGTCGTCGGCGTCGTGCGGGACTACGGCACCGGCGCGGCCACCGCCCGCTCGGTGGCCCACCTGCGGCACACCCTGGTCCGGCACCTGTTCGCGCTCGCCCCGCAGACCGCCGCCCGCCGCCCGGTGGGCGACCTCGCCGGACGGGTGGTGGGCCAGGTCGCCGACGCCGGTCAGGCCGCCCCGACACTGGTCACGGCCGCCACCGTGGCGCTGCCACCGGTGGGCAGCCTGGTGGCGCTCACCCTGATCGACCCGTGGCTCGGCGTCACCTTCGTCACGGGGCTGCTCCTGCTCGGACTGCTGCTGCGCGGCTTCGTCGCCGACGCCTCCGCCGCCGTCGCCGGCTACCAGCAGGCCCAGGGCGAGCTCGCCGGGCGGCTGGTGGAGGCGCTGGCCGGGGCGCGCACCATCGCCGCCGCCGGCACCGGGGAACGGGAGGTCGAGCGGGTGCTGACCCCGCTGGCCGCGCTGCACCGGCACGGGGCACGGACCTGGACGGTGCTCGCCGGCGCGGCCACCCGGGGCGCGGTGCTCAACCCGCTGCTCCAGGTCGCGATCGTCGCCGTCGGCGGGTTGTCGCTGACCGCCGGCCGGTTGACCCCCGGGGAACTGCTGGCCGCCATCCAGTACGCCGCCCTCGGCGCGGGCCTCGGCACCGTGGTCGCCGCCCTCAACACCGCCGTGCGGGTACGCGCCGGCTGCCGCCGGGCCGCCGACGTGCTCACCGATCCCGTCCGCCCGTACGGCGTCCGGCCGCTGGCGTCCGGGCCGGGCACCCTGGAACTGCGCGGCGTCACCGTCCGCGACGCCGACGGCCGGGCCCTGCTCGACCGGGTGGACCTGCGGGTGCCCGGCGGCACGCTGCTGGTCGTCGTCGGCGCCTCCGGTGCGGGCAAGTCCCTGCTCGCCGCCGTCGCCGGCCGGCTACGCGACCCCGACGACGGGGTGGTGCTCCTGGACGGTGTGCCGCTGCCGGAACTGACCCCGGCCGCCCTGCACGCCGCGATCGGCTACGGGTTCGAACGTCCGGTGCTCGTCGGCGACACGGTCGCAGCCGCCGTCGGGGCCGGTGCGGACCCGGTGCCGCTGGCCCGCGCCGCCGCCATCCACGACTTCGTCGAACGGCTGCCCGACCGGTACGGCACTCCGCTGGCCGAGGTCGCCATGTCCGGTGGTGAACGGCAACGGCTCGGGCTGGCCCGCGCGTTGCGCGCCGAACGGCTGCTGATCCTCGACGACGCCACGTCCAGCCTGGACACCGCAACCGAGTACCAGGTGACCCGGGCGCTGACCGGGCCGGGTGACCGGCGTACCCGGGTGGTGGTCAGCCACCGGCTCGGCATGGCCGCCCGCGCGGACCTGGTCGCGTGGGTGGCCGACGGGCGGGTCCGTGCCGTCGGCCCGCACGGGGCGCTCTGGGCCGACCCCGACTACCGGGAGGTGTTCCGGTCGTGACCACGGTCGTCGGCGTGACCCGGGCCGCGCTGCGGGCCCGACGGGCGCAGCTGTGGCGGTTGGCCGGCTGGTCGGCCGCCGAGGTGCTGCCGGCCGCCCTGTCCGGGCTGTTCACCGCGCGGGCCGTGGACAGCGGCTTCCTGGCCGGCCGGCCGGGCGTCGGGCTGGCCTGGCTGGCCCTGCTGGGGCTGGCGGTGCTGGTCGGCGCGGCCGGCACCAACCGGTCGTACGCGCTGCTCGGCGCGGTGGTGGAGCCGTTCCGCGACGACCTGCTGCGCCGGGTGGTGCGTGGCGCGGTGGCCGGCGCGGCCGGCGGCCGGGCCGACGACGCGGCGGTGGCCCGGCTCACCCACCAGGTGGAACTGGTCCGGGACACCTACGCCGGCCTGCTGATGGTGGTGCGGGGCTTCCTGTTCGCCCTCGGCGCCGCCGTGCTCGGCCTGTTCTCGCTGGCCGCCCCGGTGGCGCTGCTGGTCGCGGTGCCGGTGCTGGCCGGTCTCGGCCTGTTCGCCGTGGCGCTGCCGGTGATGGTGACCCGGCAGCGGGAGTACGTGCTGGCCGACGAGCAGCTCGGCCGGGCCGTGGTGACCGCGGTGAGCGGGCACCGCGACGTCACCGCCAGCGGGGCCCGCGACCAGGTCACCGGGTGGGTCGGCGGGTCCGTCGACGCGCAGGCCCGGGTGGAACGCCGGCTGGCCACCATGGCGGCGACCCGCAGCCTGAGCCTCGCGTTGGGCGGCTGGCTGCCGGTGCCGGCGCTGCTGCTGGCCGCGCCGTGGCTGGTCCGTCAGGGGCTGGGGCCGGGCGCGCTGCTGGGCGCGCTCGTCTATGTCACGCGGGGGGTGCAGCCGGCGCTGCACAGCCTGGTGCAGGGCGTCGCGGCCGGTGGCCTCCGGTTCGCCGTCACCCTGGACCGGCTGCTGCGTACCGCCGCGCCGGCCGACAGTGACCCGGCCGGGTCGCCGCCGCCCCGCCCCACGCCGCGGCGGACCGGTGCGGCGTTGTCGCTGCGCGGGGTGACCTTCCGGTACGGCCCGCACGCCGACCCGGTGCTCGACGACCTCGACCTCGAGGTGCCCGTCGGGGACCACCTGGTGATCGTCGGGGCCAGCGGGATCGGCAAGTCGACCCTGGCGGGGCTGATCGCCGGGGTGCTGCACCCCCAGTCGGGCACCGTCCACGTCGGGGGGTCGCCGGTGGGCGGGGCGACGCCCGGCGAACTGGCCGAGCGGCGCGTGCTCATCCCCCAGGAGGCGTACGTCTTCACCGGCACGCTCCGCGACAACCTCGGCTACCTGACCCCCGGTGTGCCGGACGACGTGGTGGACCGGGCGGCGGCCCGGCTGGGACTGACCGGGTTGCTGACCCGGCTCGGCGGGTACGACGCGATGCTGCGCCCGGCGGACCTGTCGGCCGGGGAGCGCCAGCAGGTGGCGTTGCTGCGGGCCTGGCTCTCCCCCGCCCCGCTGGCCATCCTCGACGAGGCGACCTGTCACCTGGACCCGGCCACCGAGGCCCGGCTGGAGACGGCCTTCGCCGCCCGACCCGGCACACTGGTGGTGATCGCCCACCGGGTCAGTTCGGCGCTGCGGGCGCGGCGGGTCCTGCTGCTCGACGGGCGGACCGCGTTGCTGGACACCCACCAGGGGCTGCTGGAACGCTCAGCGGCCTACCGTGCCCTGGTCGGCTACGGCGAGACGGAACCGTCGGACCCCGCCACCTTCTGGACGGCGTCGGACGGGACACCGGCGGCCCGGGCCTAGGCGCCGCGAGCCTCAGCCGAACAGGCCACCTCGGAGGTACGTCCCGAGCGGTGCCCGGGGTCAGGTCGGGGGCGCGGCCGGCGGCATCGCCCGGGGGCAGATCGGAGGCACGGCCAGCGGTGGGGCCGGGGTCACGCCGAGGGAGGGCCCCGCGGCGGTGCCGGCGGGCACGCCGGGTGCCGGGATCGGGTGGGTGCCGGTCACAGCCAGCCGGATTCCCGGGCGATCCGCACCGCCTCCCAGCGGGTCCGCGCTCCGGTCTTCGCCATGATCCGCGAAAGGTGGTTACGCACCGTGCCGGCCGACAGCACCAGCCGTTCGGCGATCTCCTGGACCGGATGCCCCTCGGCGACCACGTCGAGCACCTCCCGCTCCCGGTTGGTCAACGGGTTGTCGGCGACCTCGAGGGCGGCGACCACGAGATCGGGGTCGAGGACGACCCGTCCCTCGGCGAGCTGCCGTATCCCGTCGACGATCCGGCCGGGTGGCACGTCGCGGCTGAGGAAGCCGATGCGGTGGCCGTGCTCGGCGAGCACCGGCCCGAGCCGGCCGGCCCGTCGCTGTTCGACGAGAACCAGCAGGGAACCCACGGGTGTGCTCGTCGGCTCCGTCGGCGAGCGCAGCGCCGGGGCGGTGGACCCGCCACCGGCAGCCGGAGTGGTTTCAACGACGGGTTCCGCCACGCCCAGGGTGGCCAGCCGGACCAGTTCCGTCACGGTCAACATGTCGAACTCGACCACTGCCACGTCGGGGCGCTCGGCCCTGACCGCCGCATGCAGGTGGTGTGGACTGTCCACCTCACCCACGATCTCGATGTCGTGTTCGGCGGCGAGCAGCTGGGCGAGTGCGCCCCGGAGCAGCCCGCCCTGGAGGGCGAGCAATGTGCGAACCATAAGCGACTCCCGAGATGATGCCCGTGTTGACGAAATGTGTGCGGTCGATGACGCACGGTTCGGAATCTTATTGAATCCGTAACTGGTTCGACACCCCTTCCCACGGGCGGTCAGATCCACCCGGCGTCCTGGGCCCGCTGAACCGCTTCCCACCGGTTGCGGGCACCGGTCTTACGGAGCACCGTGGACAGGTGGTTGCGGACGGTGCCCGGCGCCAGGTGCAGGTGACCGGCGATCTCCTTGGTGGACATTCCCCGGGCGGCCGCGGCGGTCACCTCGCGCTCCCGCTCGTTGAGGGGATTGACCGCGGCGTCCAGTGCGGCCAGGGCGGTCACCGGGTCGATCATCCGCTGCCCCTCCGCGACCAGACGAAGCTGGTCCAGGAGTTCCTGGGGCGCGACGTCCTTGGCGATGATCCCCCGGGCCCGGGCGCCGAGGGCCCGGCGCAGTGCCCGGGCGGTCCGCCGGGAGGTCAGCACCACCACCGCACACTCCGGCAGCCGGGCGTGCCATCGCCCGGAGAGCACGGCGGGGTCCTCGATCGCGTCGAGATCGACCAGGACGACGTGGGGACGTCGGGTGACGACCCCATCCGTCAGATGGTGGTCGGGATCGCTCTCGCCGGCCAACTCGAATCCGGGGGCTGCGGCCAGGATCGCCGCGAGGGCGGTACGCAACAGTCCCGGCGGCCCCACCACGACGACACGAATCGTCGGTTCATCGTTTTCTGCCGCCCGGTCCGGACCCGACGATGATTGTTTTCCGCTCGCCAGTTCGTCCATCCGTCACATTTTCCCAAACGGAGGCGGCCGCAGACGCGACTGTCGGAATGACGACCCGTTCCCGGCCAACGGAAAAGCGGTCGAAATGCATCATGTGACGGAAGAAGCGAGCCGGCGGACTGCCGGACGTCCGGAAAGCACCGATCTGACGGATACAGCAGTTGAGGCCAACCCCTGTTCGGGGTTGGCCTCAACTGAAAGGTTGTCCGGCGGTGTCCTACTCTCCCACACCCTCCCGAGTGCAGTACCATCGGCGCTGGAGGGCTTAGCTTCCGGGTTCGGAATGTGACCGGGCGTTTCCCCTCCGCCATGACCGCCGTAACACTATGAACATATCAAACAACACACACACCCACACACTGTGGGGGGTTGTTTGGTGTTTGTTCAGAGTTGCACAGTGGACGCGTAGCAGCCTTGTTATCAAGTCCTCGGCCTATTAGTACCGGTCAACTCAACCCGTTACCGAGCTTACATTTCCGGCCTATCAACCCAGTCGTCTAGCTGGGGGCCTTACCCCCACAAAGTGGGGTGGGATACCTCATCTTGAAGCAGGCTTCCCGCTTAGATGCTTTCAGCGGTTATCCCTTCCGAACGTAGCTAACCAGCCGTGCCCCTGGCGGGACAACTGGCACACCAGAGGTTCGTCCGTCCCGGTCCTCTCGTACTAGGGACAGCCCTTCTCAAGTATCCTACGCGCACGGCGGATAGGGACCGAACTGTCTCACGACGTTCTAAACCCAGCTCGCGTACCGCTTTAATGGGCGAACAGCCCAACCCTTGGGACCTGCTACAGCCCCAGGATGCGACGAGCCGACATCGAGGTGCCAAACCATCCCGTCGATATGGACTCTTGGGGAAGATCAGCCTGTTATCCCCGGGGTACCTTTTATCCGTTGAGCGACACCGCTTCCACACGCAAGTGCCGGATCACTAGTCCCGACTTTCGTCCCTGCTCGACCTGTCAGTCTCACAGTCAAGCTCCCTTGTGCACTTGCACTCAACACCTGATTGCCAACCAGGCTGAGGGAACCTTTGGGCGCCTCCGTTACCCTTTAGGAGGCAACCGCCCCAGTTAAACTACCCACCAGACACTGTCCCTGAACCGGATAACGGTCCGAAGTTAGATACCCAAATCAACCAGAGTGGTATTTCAAGATTGCCTCCACCCATACTGGCGTACAGGTTTCACCGGCTCCCACCTATCCTACACAAGTCCATTCAGATACCAATGTCAAGCTATAGTAAAGGTCCCGGGGTCTTTCCGTCCTGCCGCGCGTAACGAGCATCTTTACTCGTACTGCAATTTCGCCGGGCCTGTGGTTGAGACAGTGGGGAAGTCGTTACGCCATTCGTGCAGGTCGGAACTTACCCGACAAGGAATTTCGCTACCTTAGGATGGTTATAGTTACCACCGCCGTTTACTGGCGCTTAAGTTCTCCGCTTCGCCCCCAAAAGGAGCTAACAGGTCCCCTTAACGTTCCAGCACCGGGCAGGCGTCAGTCCATATACATCGAATTACTTCTTCGCATGGACCTGTGTTTTTAGTAAACAGTCGCTTCCCCCTGCTCTCTGCGGCCATACAACGCTCCACCCGCACGGGGCTTCACGTCTCCGGCCCCCCTTCTCCCTAAGTTACGGGGGCAATTTGCCGAGTTCCTTAACCACAGTTCGCCCGATCGCCTCGGTATTCTCTACCTGACCACCTGTGTCGGTTTGGGGTACGGGCCGCTCAGAACTCGCTAGAGGCTTTTCTCGGCAGCATAGGATCACTGACTTCACCTGAATCGGCTCGGCATCACGTCTCAGCCCCATGACATGCGGATTTGCCTACATGTCGGCCTACACGCTTACCCCGGCACAACCACCGGCCGGGCTCAGCTACCTTCCTGCGTCACCCCATCGCTTGACTACTACCCGCCAGGTTCCCACGCTCCCCAACATCCGTCCGAAGACATCAGCCAGCTCGGGTGGTTAGCACAACGAGGTTCATCAGGGACGCTCTTTCGCGGGTACGGGAATATCAACCCGTTGTCCATCGACTACGCCTCTCGGCCTCGCCTTAGGTCCCGACTCACCCAGGGCGGATTAGCCTGGCCCTGGAACCCTTGGTCATCCGGCGGAAGGGTTTCTCACCCTTCTTTCGCTACTCATGCCTGCATTCTCACTCGTGCCGCGTCCACAACTGGGTCACCCCGCTGCTTCACCCCCGGCACGACGCTCCCCTACCCATCCACACACCTGCACAAGGAATCAAGTCCAAGCGAGATTAAAATGTGAATGCCACAGCTTCGGCGGTGTGCTTGAGCCCCGCTACATTGTCGGCGCGGAACCACTTGACCAGTGAGCTATTACGCACTCTTTAAAGGGTGGCTGCTTCTAAGCCAACCTCCTGGTTGTCTATGCGACCCCACATCCTTTTCCACTTAGCACACGCTTAGGGGCCTTAGCTGGTGATCTGGGCTGTTTCCCTCTCGACTACGAAGCTTATCCCCCGCAGTCTCACTGCCGCGCTCTCACTTACCGGCATTCGGAGTTTGGCTGATTTCGGTAAGCTTGTAGGCCCCCTAGACCATCCAGTGCTCTACCTCCGGCAAGAAACACACGACGCTGCACCTAAATGCATTTCGGGGAGAACCAGCTATCACGGAGTTTGATTGGCCTTTCACCCCTAACCACAGGTCATCCCCCAACTTTTCAACGTTGGTGGGTTCGGCCCTCCACGCGGTCTTACCCGCGCTTCAGCCTGCCCATGGCTAGATCACTCCGCTTCGGGTCTAGAACATGCGACTACGACGCCCTATTCAGACTCGCTTTCGCTACGGCTCCCCCACACGGGTTAACCTCGCCACATGCCACTAACTCGCAGGCTCATTCTTCAAAAGGCACGCCGTCACCCCGCAAGGCTCCGACGGATTGTAGGCGAACGGTTTCAGGTACTATTTCACTCCCCTCCCGGGGTACTTTTCACCATTCCCTCACGGTACTCGTCCGCTATCGGTCACCAGGAAGTATTTAGGCTTACCAGGTGGTCCTGGCAGATTCACGGCAGATTTCAGGAGTCCGCCGCTACTCGGGAACACCCACAGAAGATCAGCAACTTTCACCTACCGGACTCTCACCGACTACGGTTGGCTTTTCCACACCATTCGGCTAGCCACTGATTTTATAACTCCTCGAATGCATGTCAGTACACTCAGCAGGGTCCCACAACCCCGACCACGCAACCCCTGACAGGTATCACACGCAACCGGTTTAGCCTCAATCCGCTTTCGCTCGCCACTACTCACGGAATCACTACATTGTTTTCTCTTCCTACGGGTACTGAGATGTTTCACTTCCCCGCGTTCCCCCCACACACCCTATGTGTTCAGGTGCGGGTGACACCACATGACTGGTGCCAGGTTTCCCCATTCGGACACCCTGGGATCACAGCTTGGTTGACAGCTCCCCCAGGCCTATCGCGGCCTCCCACGTCCTTCATCGGCTCCTGGTGCCAAGGCATCCACCGTTCGCCCTTGACAACTTGACCACAAAGATGCTCGCGTCCACTGTGCAATTCTCAACAAACAACCAACCCACAACCCGAAAGCCCCACACCAGCAACCCCACCCCACCCCACAAGGCAGAACAGAATCCGGTATGCGAGACCAGGCCATGCCTGGCAGACCACCGAAGCTCACGCTCCAGAACAGTCCTCCGAAAAAACAACCTCAGGTTGTTCCTTCAGGACCCAACAGGGTGCTCACATCCCTCCACCAGCCGCACCAGGACCCCGTTCCCACCACCGAAGCAGCTGTACTAGGTATCCCGGCCGTTGCCAGGGAAAAACTTGCCAGTGTCTCCGCCATCTGAGCACCCCGACCCGACATTCGCAGGCCGCGGGCTCCATACCGGCTTTCACCGGATGGTGCTCCTTAGAAAGGAGGTGATCCAGCCGCACCTTCCGGTACGGCTACCTTGTTACGACTTCGTCCCAATCGCCAGCCCCACCTTCGACGGCTCCCTCCACAAGGGTTGGGCCACCGGCTTCGGGTGTTGCCGACTTTCGTGACGTGACGGGCGGTGTGTACAAGGCCCGGGAACGTATTCACCGCAGCGTTGCTGATCTGCGATTACTAGCGACTCCGACTTCACGGGGTCGAGTTGCAGACCCCGATCCGAACTGAGACCGGCTTTTTGGGATTCGCTCCACCTCACGGCATCGCAACCCATTGTACCGGCCATTGTAGCATGCGTGAAGCCCTGGACATAAGGGGCATGATGACTTGACGTCATCCCCACCTTCCTCCGAGTTGACCCCGGCAGTCTTCGATGAGTCCCCGCCATAACGCGCTGGCAACATCGAACGAGGGTTGCGCTCGTTGCGGGACTTAACCCAACATCTCACGACACGAGCTGACGACAGCCATGCACCACCTGTGACCGCCCCCGAAGGACCTCCCATCTCTGGAAGTTTTGCGGCCATGTCAAACCCAGGTAAGGTTCTTCGCGTTGCATCGAATTAATCCGCATGCTCCGCCGCTTGTGCGGGCCCCCGTCAATTCCTTTGAGTTTTAGCCTTGCGGCCGTACTCCCCAGGCGGGGCGCTTAATGCGTTAGCTGCGGCACAGGGAACCGGAGAGGCCCCCCACACCTAGCGCCCAACGTTTACAGCGTGGACTACCAGGGTATCTAATCCTGTTCGCTCCCCACGCTTTCGCTCCTCAGCGTCAGTATCGGCCCAGAGACCCGCCTTCGCCACCGGTGTTCCTCCTGATATCTGCGCATTTCACCGCTACACCAGGAATTCCAGTCTCCCCTACCGAACTCTAGCCTGCCCGTATCGACCGCAGGCTTGGGGTTGAGCCCCAAGTTTTCACGGTCGACGCGACAAGCCGCCTACGAGCTCTTTACGCCCAATAAATCCGGACAACGCTCGCACCCTACGTCTTACCGCGGCTGCTGGCACGTAGTTGGCCGGTGCTTCTTCTGCAGGTACCGTCACTTGCGCTTCGTCCCTGCTGAAAGAGGTTTACAACCCGAAGGCCGTCATCCCTCACGCGGCGTCGCTGCATCAGGCTTCCGCCCATTGTGCAATATTCCCCACTGCTGCCTCCCGTAGGAGTCTGGGCCGTGTCTCAGTCCCAGTGTGGCCGGTCGCCCTCTCAGGCCGGCTACCCGTCGTCGCCTTGGTAGGCCATCACCCCACCAACAAGCTGATAGGCCGCGAGCCCATCCCAGGCCGAAAAACTTTCCACCAAACCCCATGCAGGGCAAGGTCATATCCGGTATTAGCCCCCGTTTCCGAGGGTTATCCCAAAGCCTAGGGCAGGTTACTCACGTGTTACTCACCCGTTCGCCGCTCGAGTACCCCGAAGGGCCTTTCCGCTCGACTTGCATGTGTTAAGCACGCCGCCAGCGTTCGTCCTGAGCCAGGATCAAACTCTCCAACAAAAACCTGTTGAACAGCATCCTGACAACAAAAGTGTTGCCAAAGGAATCCCAGCCAACCAAACCCGAAGATTCGGCCAGCCCGGGGTATAAAACAATTGGCACTGGCTTTACAAGCACCCTGTTGAGTTCTCAAAGAACAACCACACACCACCCGAAAGCCCCGCAACAGCAGAACCCCCGACCTGGGGCATTTCCTTCACCACACCCCGCGCTCCCGCGCTGGGCACTTTTACTACGTTACCCGGTGGTATCCGCCATGTCAAACCGCTCTGTAGCGATCCACACCACTTCCACCACAATTTCCACACACCACAAACACACCCGGCTCACACCGGCAATGTCGTGGATTCCTGCAGGACGGCCGCCGCGGTTTCCCGCGTACTCGCCCGATTCCCTGCCGGCTGTTCACTCTACCCGGTCGGTTTCGCCTCACCACACCGACCCCCCGGGCCGATCCGGAAGCACCACCCGGGATCAGGAACCGCGCTCCGGCCTCCAGGTCTTTCGACCTGTTTCGTCCGTTCCGCGCTGACAGAGAGAAAGTTACGCGTCCGCCGAGATGATCGTCAAATCCGCAGGGGGCGTCTCCGGTCACATGGCGTGCCGGCATCCCGGGCCGGCCCGTTCAGCTCGCGCGACGTCCGCGGCTGAGCTGCGCAAAGACCACTGGGATGAGACCCGGATTGGCCGAACGGCCAGAACCTGCGACGACCGTCGACGACCACGCCGCGAGTTCGTGCCGCCACCGGTTGCACCGCGACCCCCTCCTTCGCGCACAGCTTCTGGTGCCGGAAGGAGAGGGCCGCACCCCTGCCGTCATCCCCGGTGTACCGGTCCTGTTCCCGGTGATCACCGGCTTCGGGTACGGGTTCCGCCGGAACGTGCGGCGCCCCGTGGCGCCGTCCACCGAGAACCCCCGCCCGCCCGGGGTGACTGTCCTGGTCAACCGCTCGGCGACGGTCAGACGCACCGTCCGGTGGGCAGACTGCTGCCGGTTGCCGCCACCACGCGGTCGCCGCAGCGCCGACGAGACTGACGGGCACCGATCCCGATCGCGTACGGCGGACCTGCTGGCCGGCCCGGACCGGTGCGTGAACCCCACCGGGGCCCGGTCGCCCGGGACACCGGCCGGCGGTAGTGTTTCGCCCCATCGCGGGCGTGGGGTCGCCCGCGCCGACCTGGATCACCGAGGAGTACGGAGGCTGGCGCCATATGTCCACCGGGGAGGAGTCGTACGCGTCGCGTGACGACGGGTCGACACGGCCGAGCTTCGAGCTCGCGCTGCGGGGCTACGACAAGCGGCAGGTGGACCGGTACGTCGAGCAGATGGACGGCGCACTGTCGACGTTGACCGCCGAGCGGGTCCAGGCGGCCGGCCAGATCCAGGGCCTGACCGCGCACATCCAGCGGTTGCAGGCGGAGCTGACCGAGTTGCGCCAGCGTCCCGTCCAGGTGGACCGGGCGTCCTTCCGTGACCTCGGGCCGATGGTGGACCAGATCCTCGCCCTGGCCGAGAAGCAGGCCGCCGTGATCACCGACACGGCCACCCAGCGGGCGAACCAGCTCCAGGGTGAGGCGGAGAAGACGCTGCTCGAGGCCCGGGAGCGGACCGCCCAGGCGCTGCGGGACCTGGACGAGGAACTAATCGCCCGCCGCGACGAGCAGGAGAAGGCGTACGAGGAACGGCGGACGGCGGCGGACGCCGAGCTGGCCGAGATCCGGGAGCGGGCCGAGAAGCTGCGGGCCGAGGGGGAGTCCGCCCACGAGCGGGCCCAGCAGGAGGCCAAGCGGATCAGCGAGCAGACCGCGAAGCAGATCACCCAGACCAGGGCCGCCGCGGAGGCGTTGACCAAGGCTGCCCGTACCCAGATCCAGCAGGAGATTCAGGCGGCCCGGACGCAGAGCCAGCAGGAGCTGGCCCAGTGGCAGGCCACGGTGGAGCGGGAGGTCGGCGAGCGGCGGGCCGCGGCCGAGCAGGAGCTGGCCGAGCAGCGGGCGGCGGCGGAACGGGAGCTGACCAACCAGCACAGCGCCGCCGAGCAGCAGATCGCCGCGTTGATCGCCGAGGCGCAGCAGTACGCCACCGAGGTCCGCCAGCGCGCCGACGAGCAGACCAGCAGCCACCAGGAGCAGCTCGCCACGGTGCAGCGGGAGATCGGCGACCGGCAGAAGGCCCTCGCCGAGGTGCAGGGCGAGCTGGAGACGGCCCGGGCGCAGTTGGCCGAGATCCAGCAGGAGGGTGACACCACCGAGCGGGAGTTGGCGCGTTCCCGGCAGCGGCTGGAGGAGGTGCGTCGCGACCTGACCGCCGAGAACCGACGGTTGGAGGAGGCCCGGCAGGCCGCCGAGAGTGTGGAGCGGCACGCCAAGGACGTCCGGGCCCGCGTGCAGCGGGAGGCGAAGCGGGTCGCCGACCTGGCCGCCGCCGCCGTGATGGCGGCTGCCGCCGGGGGCGGGGAGACCGCCGAGTACCCGACGGTGGCGGCCCGCCCCGCCGCCGGACCACCGGTCGAGGCGGCCACCGAACCGCCCGCCGACAAGGTGCCGACCAACGTCTGACGTGCGGTCCGGCCCGGGGCGAATTCGCTGTGCCCCGGGCCGGTGGGGACGTAACCTGACGGCCCCGTCACCACGACCAGCGAACGAGGTGTGTCCCGTGCCCGTGCTCCGTGTGCCGACCGTCCGCTTTCCGCGTCCGTCCACGCACCTCCGGAGTCATCGACATGGATCTCGACCGTAGTTTCGTCATCCGCGAAGGCGACCTTCGCATCCTCAACCCGTTCGACGCCGACAAGCTGGCCACCCTGGGCCGGGTGATCCGGCTGCGTCACGACGACACCCTGCTCGACCTGTGCAGCGGCAAGGGTGAACTGCTCTGCACCTGGGCCCGCGCACACGGGGTCCGGGGCACCGGTGTCGACATCAGCACCGCGTTCACCGCCGCCGCCCGGCGTCGGGCGGAAGCACTCGGCGTGGCCGACCGGGTCCGTTTCGTCCACGACGACGCCGCCGGGTACGTCCACCCGGTACCGGTCGACGTGGCCGCCTGTATCGGGGCGACCTGGATCGGCGGGGGTGTCACCGGCACCATCGACCTGCTGGCGCGGGCGCTGCGTCCGGGCGGGATGCTGCTGGTCGGGGAGCCGTACTGGCGGCGGGAACCGCCGGACCAGGAGACCGTCGCCGCGTGCCACGCCACCGTGCGGGACGACTTCGACGATCTTCCCGGGCTGATCGGCCGCATGCAGGGGCACGGCTGGGACGTGGTCGAGATGGTCCTCGCCGACCAGGACAGTTGGGACCGGTACGCCGCAGCGCACTGGCTGACCCTGCGCCGTTGGCTGGACGCGCATCCCGACGACGCGCTCGCCGGGTCGTTCCGGCGGGAGCTGACCGAGGACCCGCTGCGGCACGTCCGGTACCGGCGGGAGTACCTGGGCTGGGGTGTCTTCGCCCTGCTGCGGCGCTGACCCGGCCGGGGGCGGTCCGTCAGGGCCGCCCCCGGCCTGCCTGCGGCGACGCGGACCGGCGCGGGCTGTGCGAACCCGGCGGCTGGTCGCGGTGGGAGGGCGAAGCGGCACCGGTGGGCGTCGAGCGGTCAGCCGGCGGTGATCTCGTCGAGCACCCGCTGTTGGAAGGCGCGGGCCGCGGCGGCGGTCGGCGGGGGGCCGCCGGCACGGGCGTCGACGCAGCGACGCACCAGTTCGAGGTCGCCGCCGAGGGCGATCGCCCGGTGGCCGGCAGCGACCTTGGAGAGCCAGTCGCCGTCACGGAGGCGGACCAGCGCGCGGCAGGCGTTCAGCACCGCGTCCTCCGCGCCGGGGGCGGGGGCGTCCCCGGGTGGGACGGGCCGGGCCAGCCACCAGCGCAGCGCCGCCACCGTCAGCGTGCGCAGGTCGTCCGGGGACAGGTCGGCGAACATCTCACCGGGGGGCGGGCCGGTCAGCCGGTGGCCCCGCTGGTGCAGGATGCTGCGGTCCAGGCCGTACCAGAACCGGCCGTCGGCGGCGGGCCGTTCGGACGGGTCGAGGGTGGCCCGCAACGGCATCGCCGCCCCGGTGTTGAGTTCCACCTCGAAGCCCGGCTCGCCGGTGCCGGAGGCGGCCACCGCACGGGTGTAGACGACCAGTTCGAGGCCGCGTGCCGGACAGGGCAGCGCCTCGTGCCGCAGCCGGGTGACCAGTTCCTGCCGGGTGGGTCGGGGTAGCGCGTCCCGGCAGACCAACACCACGTCCACGTCGCTGCGGCCCGGCTGGTATGCGTCCAGCGCCACCGATCCGGCGGCGTAGGCGCCCACCAGATCCGACCCGAGCACGTCCCGGGCGGTGCCGACCAGGTCGGCGAGGTAGCGGTGCACGGTGGTGTCCATGCCGGTCATCCTGCCGCCCGCGCCGGTGGCCGTCGTGGTGCGGCTGCGGCGGGTCGGGTAAGGGCCGCCGGGCGGCGTCGGGTTGGGGGGACCCCTGGCGCGGACGCCACGGGTGGGACAGACTTGAGGCCCGACAACGAGGACGGGGGCATGGGCAGCTCCACACAGGACGATGCGGCGGCGGATTTCGTGCGGGAACTGACCCACTGGCGTCACCAGCGGGGCATGTCCAAGAAGGAGCTGGCCGAACGCACCGGTTTCGACCCGTCGTACGTCAGCCACATCGAGAACGGTCGGCACCAACCCACCGAGGAGTTCGCCCGGCGGGTCGAGCTGGTGTTGGACAGCGGCAACCGGATCTGGCAGCAGTACGTCGCCTTCGCCGACAGCCGTGGCGCCGGGGGCCGCCGTTCCCCGCTCGGCCCGACCGCGGTTCCGCCCCCGGCCGGGTCGCATCTGGTGATCGAGGACGAGCAGGCCAGCCTCTCCCTCGTCGACGGGGTGTACGAGTGCCGGTTCCGGCGGGTGCTGCACAGCGTGGGCACCGAGCCGATCACCCGGCACACCGTGCAGATCGACATCGACCGGTTCCCCGACGATCCGGCCCGGTCGACGGTCTTCCACGGTCGCCATCCACTCACCATCGACGAGGTCGACTTCCGGGCGACCATCGGCGTCGACCAACCGGAGCCGATGCGGTGGCGGGTCGGGCGCAGCCGGGACGCCTTCCTCAAGATCGTGCTGTTGCTCGACGGCGGGGGCACCCCGGTGCCGCTCTATCCCGGCCAGCGCACCGTGGTGGACTACTCCTACCGGGTGCCGGCGTGGAAGTTCGGCGACTGGTTGCAACGGGACATCCGGCTGCCCACCCGCAACCTGGTGATCCGGCTCGACTTCCCGGCCGAGACGGGCCCCACCGTCTGGGGCAACGAGACCTCGTTCACCGCGGAGAGCAGCGCCGAGGTGCGCCCGGACGGTCGGGAACGGCAGGGGCGGATCGCGTACGAGTGGGTGGTGTCGCGGCCCCGGTTGCGGGCGCAGTACCGGGTGGAGTGGCGCTATGCCGATCCGCGCGCCGCGCTGGTCGACGCGCCGTCGGATATCCGACCTCTGGCCTGCTGAACGCCGCTGTCGATTCGTCCGGACGTTCCGAACGGACGGGCCGACAGGTGTCGTTTCCGACAGATCCGGCCCGTTGTTCGGGCTCGCCATAGCGGTGCGGCGGGCCCGACCGTTAGGCTCGAAGGCTGAACGGGGACGACGAAAACATCGTTTCCGCTCGATGCGGGTTGCGAGTATTTGCTGGTAGTGGCACCGGAAGGCAGGCTGGAGTGACCCGAGAAGGTGAGCCTGGGCCGCGATACGCCCACCGCGCGGACAACAAGCGGGTGGCGTACGAGGAGACCGGTGCTCCCGACGGGTTCCCCGTCTTCCTGATGCACGGCACGCCCGGCAGTCGGCGGGGGCCGAAACCCCGGGGCATCGTGCTCTACCGGATGGGCATCCGGTTGATCGCCTACGACCGCCCCGGTTACGGCGACTCCGAGCGGTTCGAGGGTCGGGACGTGGCCGACGCCGCGCGGGACGTGGAGGCCATCGCCGACCAGCTCGACCTGGACCGGTTCGCGGTCGCCGGCCGCTCCGGTGGCGGGCCGCACGCGCTGGCCTGCGCCGCCGACGAACGCCTGCACGGCCGGGTGAGCCGGGTCGCGGTGCTGGTCAGCCTTGCCCCCTCGGACGCCACCGGCCTGGACTGGTTCGACGGCATGAACACCGACAACCAACGGGGTTTCGGGGCCGAACGGCCGGACACCGACGCCGTGGTGGAGGAGATCCGGCAGCGGGCCGCCCGAGCCGCCGAGGACCCCCGGTTCCTGCTGCGGGACCTGATGACGCAGATGGGCCTCCCCGACCGCCGGGCGATCAACGACGCGGCGCTGCGCGGCATCATCTTCGACACCTACCAGGAGGCGTTGCGCACCGGCCCGTACGGCTGGATCGACGACGTGCTGGCGTTGCGCCGGAACTGGAAGTTCGACCTCGACGCGATCGACACCAGGGCCACCCCGGTGCGGCTGTGGCACGGCGCGGAGGACACCTTCGCCCCGGCCAGCCACGGCCGCTGGTTGGCCGAGCGGATTCCGGGCGCCGAGATCGAGGTGCAGCCGGGCGCGGCCCATTTCGACGCCATGCAACAACTGCCCCGCATCCTGCGCTGGCTGAGCGAAGCGGGGACGCCGGTGAACTCTGATGTGCTCATCGGCGCCCAGCCCGGTCAGTAGGGATGCGGGTCGAGGACCCGCCGCACGTACCGCCCGTCGCGCAGCACCACCACGCTCGGGTGTTCCTGCCCGATCCGGTCGGCGAGCCGGTCCGCCAGCCGCATCCGCCCGATGCTGACCACTCCCCCGCTCGCCGCCTGCCGGGCCGTCTCCACGTTGCCGAGGCTGCGCAGCGTGTCCGGGTGGTCGGCCCCCAGCACCGCGGTCAGCCTGGCCACCACGGCCTGCAACCGGGTGAGGCCCTCCTCGGCCTGCCCGGTGAGGAGGGTGAAGACGGCGGCGTTGTTGTCCGCGCCCATGCTGAACGGATGCTCGGGTCCGAGCACCTCCCGCAGCCCGTCGGCCGCGGCCACGGTGAACGCGTACGCCTCCTCCTGCACCCCCGCGTCCCACAGGGCCACCCCCCGGTTGAGTTCACACACCAGCGTGTAGGGGTGCCGTGCCCCGAACACCTGGGTGAGGGTCTGCTGCACCTCCTCCAACTCCGAGCGTGCCTGCACCCCCTGCCCCTGGAGCATCAGGTTGGCCGTCCGGCTCAACCGGCACAGCAACGTGTCCGGGTTGGTCGGCCCGACGGTGGAGCGCAGCCGGGTGTAGGCGTCGTCGAGCAGCCGGCCCGCCTCGGCGATCCGGCCGGTGCTGCGCAGCGACGTCGCCAGGTTCGCCTGCGCGGTGAGCACGGGCCGGAAATCCTCGCCGAAAACGCGGCGGTACACCTCGACCACCTCCCCCAGCAACGCCACCGAGGCGCGGTAGTCCCCGGTCTCCCGCAGGTCACGCGCGTAGTTGTTGGCCGAGAGCAAGGTCCGGGGATGCTCGGGGCCGAGCACGACCCGCAGCCTGCGGTAGGTCGTCTGGTCGATGTCGAGCGCGCGGGCGAAGTCGCCGGAGAGCCGGTAGGAAGCGGCCAGGTTGTTGGCCGCGTTCAGGGTGCGCCGGTGGTCCTCCCCGAACACCTCCACGGACGCGTCGTAGGTTCGCAGATCCTGCTCCAGAGCCTGCTGGTAGCGGCCGAGGGCACGCAGGTCCGCCGCGTACCCGCCGGCGGTCATCAGGGTGTACGGGTGGCTCTCGCCGATCAGCTCCTCCTGCTGGCGTAGGGTCGCCTCGTCGAGGGTCAGGGCCTGCTCGAACTGGCCGAGGTTGCGCAGCAGGTTGGCCCGGTTGAAGCGCAGGTTGAGCAGCTGCACGCGCAGCGACCGGTGGGCGCCGGTCTCCGGGGACAGCCCCTCCAGCATCGTCGTCCAGGTCTTGTCCGCGTCCTGGGCGTACTGTGCGCCCTGTTCGAAGCCGCCGTTGAGGAAGATGTACCGGACCCGGTCGATGACCAGCTGCCGGACCGTGTCGTCGTGGCAGGACACCGCCTCGGATCCGTCCAGGTGCGGCCACAGGTGCCGGTAGCCGGACTGGAAGGCCGGGTCGTCCACCTCGCCGGAGGGGCGGGAACCGGCGAGGATGCGGTGCACGTCGTGCTTGACCTCGGCCAGCTCCCGCTCGGACATCCGGGACCGCAACGCCGCCTGCAGCAGCCGGTGGATCTGCACCCGCTGGGCGTGCAGGTCCACCTTGATCAGGGCGAGCCGGTTGATCCGCTGGACCAGCGCGGCGGCGATGTCCCGCTCGGAGACCCGGTCGGTGACCTGCGCGGCGACCAGTTCGTCGTGCGGGGCGATGACCTTCGCCACCTGGTCGCCGTAGAGCAGGTCGAGGGCGATGTCGGGGGCGAGCACCGAACCGAGCTGCAGCAGCCGGTAGGCGCCCGGGGACTGCTTCCGCAGGCCGGCCAGGGAGCGGCCCCACACGTCGCTGTCCGGGCCGGTGCGGGCCAGCCCGGCCAGGTAGGTGGCGACCGAGTCGGGGCTCTCCGCCAGCCATGCGCCGGCCAGCGCCACCAGGATCGGCACGTCCTCCACCGCCTCGGCGACCTGCTGCGCCTCGGCCACGGTCATGCCCCGGCGGCTGGTCCGGCCGATCAGGTGGCTGACGCTCTCGCCGCGCTGGAAGGCGTCCACGTCGACCGCGCGGGCCAGGTCACCCCAGTCCGGGTTGCGGGTGGTCACCAGCACGTGCCCCTCGCCCTGGGGGAGGTAGTCCCGGACGTGCTCGTACTGGTCGACGTTGTCGAAGACGATCAGCCAACGCAGGGGCGGCCCGTCGGCGCCCCGGCCGCCACCGTGGCTGAACCAGTCCCGCACCGCCCGGGCGTTGTCCGGCACGCTCTGCAGGTCGGGCAGGTTGAGCCGGCGGCCCAGGTCGGCGAAGCGGACGTCGATGAACTGCACCGGGTCGGCTTCCACCCACCAGATCACGTCGTACGCGCCGTGGAAGCGGTAGGCGTACTCGGTGGCGAGCTGGGTCTTGCCGATGCCGGCCCCGCCGCGCAGCGCCACCGGGACCCGTTCCCGGGCCGCCGTCTTCAGCTCCTCGCGGAGGGTCAGCAGCAGCCGGTCCCGGCCGGTGAACCGCACGTTGCGCGCCGGGGCGTAGAAGACGAGCGGTTCGACGCCCGGGTAGCGGGTCGCCGGCACCGGCCGGTCCCGGCCGTCGGTGGGCCGGCCGACCAGCTCCCACACCTGCTCGGCGGCGGCCGCGGCGCCCCGCTCGTAGACGGTCGCCCAACTGCCGGGCGGGGTGTCCACCGACGGGGTGGTGTCGTCCAGGTGCAGCGCGAGCGCCGGGGAACCCGCGGCACCGCCGAGGGCCCGGCGGGCGGCCAGGGAGGAGCGGGACACCAGGTGCAGCTCGCGGGAGGCCGTGCCGGCCGGCACCGCCGCCGGGGCACCCAGCGGGGTGGCCAGCACCCGCAGGTCGGCGGCGTGCAGCGCGGACTGCACCCACTCCGCCCACGCCTGGTCCTCCGGCACGTACCGCAGCACGATCAGCTCGTCGACGATCACCGGTTTGCGTTCGAAGCGTTGGAAGGTCTGCCGGCGCAGCCCCTCGTCCATCCGGGGCAGCCCGGCGACCGTGCCGTTGGTGATGTGCCGGGTCAGCGCCTCGTACGCCGACAGCAGCCCCCGGCTGCCCGGCACGTCGCCGAACGTCGCCAGGGTCTCCTCGTAGGCGTAGTAGGCGCGGTAGGGGACCTCGACGGAGAGCCAGTAGTCCTGCCGTTCCAGCTCGGTCATGCCGCTGGGCAGCCCGGTGAAGCGTTGCATGGCCAACGCCCGGCCGGCGTCGGTCTTGGTCTTCTCCCCCTCGTCGACCCGCATCGGCACCGGCAGCACCCGGCGGGCGCGGCGTCCCTCGTAGCCGCGGACCCGGGTGGCGACCGAGGCGGCACCGTCGATGCCCTGGTCGCTGAGGGTGAAGCAGTCGACCAGCACGTCGGGCAGGTGGATGGTGCAGATCTCGGCGACGTCGCTGATGCCGGTGCGGCTGTCGATCAGGGTGTAGTCGTAGTGCCGCTTCATGTCCGCCCGCAGCGCGTCGAAGAACTGCGCGCCGCCGAGCCGGTTGTAGAAGTTGTCCCAGTTCAACCCGGTGACGCTGGTGGCGTAGTCGGGGTTGTGCCGGCCGGCGAGCAGCAGGTCCAGGGTGCCGCCGCCGGGGAACTCCCAGCTCACCGAGAAGGCGTACTTGTGGACCCGGGCGTACTGGCGGTGCCAGTCGCCGGGGCGGGAGTCGTCGCCGGCCTGCCGGCGGCGGGCGTTCTCCCACTCGTACTCCAGGATCAGGTCCATCACGCCGCCGGTGGAGGCGACCTGGTCCGGATCGAGGAACGGCGCGAAGAACCGGTGCAGGCCGGGGGATTCCAGGTCCCAGTCGGCGACGAGCACCTGGTGGCCGTTCGCGGCGAGGATCCAGGCGGTGTTCGCCAGCGCCATGGTGCGACCGGTGCCACCCTTGTACGAGTAGAAGGTGACGACCTGGCCGTCGCGGGGTGGAGTCATCGTTCTGCCTTCCCTCGCCGTACGTCGAACGGTCCGACCGGCCCCAGGCTCGGCTTCGGATCGTGCGGGCCTTCCGGCGGATCGACCGGCCCGTGCCGGAGGAACTGTTTGCGCGCCTCGGTGACCAGCAGCGGCGCGCAGCGCTCGAACTCGTCGATGGTGCGCACCGGCAACACCCGGGGGAACCGGGCGTTCTGCAAGGTACCGGCGATCTCCTCGGGTGCCTGCTCGCCACGCGCATGGTCGGCGGCGATGACGAGCGGGACCACCCACTGCGGCAGCCCGTCGAGCGCGGCGCGGGCGGCCTCGACCCCGACCCCGGCGTCCACCAGCACCACCGCCGGACTGTGCGGGGCCCGGTCGCGGGCCTCGGCCAGCCCGACCACCCGGGTGGGCAGACCGAGCCGCTCGGCGGTCGCGGCCACGTAGTCGGCGACCGCCAACTGGTGCTGGTCGCCGTAGGGCCGCCAGCGGGCCTGGTCGGCGGCGAGGGTGGTGACCACCAGCGCGGCGCCCGGACCGTCGGGGACCGGCCTGCTGATCAGGGCCGCCGCCCGGGAGCGGGCGAGCGGTTGCTGCTCGGTCACCGTGACGATCCGGTCGGCCAGCGCGTCGCGTAGCCGCCGGTACTGCGGGCCGTAGGCGCTGAGCTTGCACAGCGCGCGCAGCCCGTTCTCGGCGTAGTCGGCGCGGTCGTCGGGGTGGTCGGGGTGGTCGGTCACCGACAGCGCCTGGACGATCTCGGGGCGGTCCTCCCAGGACGGCAGCGGCATCCACAGCACCGGCAGCACGTGCCGGTCGGCGTGTCCCGCCGGCAGCCGGGCCAGCCGGCTGCGGAACGAGTCCCGTTCGCCCAGCGCCCAGGCGTTGCGGAAGTAGTTCGGCGAATAGAGCGGCACGAACACGTGCGCGAGGCTCAACGCGTCGGTGAGGGTGCGGCGCAGGTCGGCGCCGGGGACGACCTGGCCGTCGAAGAAGCCCGCCTCGATCTCGACGGTGCGCCGGGGATGCTCCCGGACCGACTTGGCGAGGTCCTGGAAGAACTTGCCGACCCAGTAGTCGGTGTCCGGCCGGGCGGCGTCGGACAGCGGGACGGAGTGCGCGTAACTGAGGAAGAAGTAGGTCTCCTGCCCGGGCGTCCCGACCGGCGAGGGGTCAGACCAGGTCATGCCCGTCCTCCTCGAACCGGTCGCGCAGCTGCCGCAGGTCGGTCGTGACCGCCGGCTCGACCCAGTGCGTGCGGTACGCGCGGGCGATCCGCTGGGCCAGCCGCCAGACCACCGCGTCGTAGGCGTCCTTGCCGTTGCTGCCGAGGCTGAGCAGGCCGTAGATGCCCTCCTCGTGGTACTGCGGGGCGATGTCCGAGGGTAACCGGGTGGGGGTGAACATCTGCCGCCGCGACACGACCTCGGGCACCCGTCGACGGTCCACCACCGACCAGTTGACCGGGATCACCGGCGTCTCCCCCACCGACGGTTCGGCGTCCGGGCGGGGTACGGCCCGCCGCCGGGTGAACGCGTCCCACTCCCGGGCACACCACTGGCTGCGCAGGTACTGCGGCGAGACGAGCGGGATGAAGACCTGGCAGTGGCCGGCGGCGAAGGCGAGATCGTCGGTCCACAGCTGCCCTCCGTCGAGCATCTGGTCCATGAAGCCGGCCATGCGGCCCGGGCCGAGGCCGAGCAGTTCGACGACGTGGTCGGAGAGGTCGACGAAGAGCTGGGAGACCTTCTTGTTGTTGTCCCGTGGGGGCGCGACCGCCCGGGGTCGGGTGCGGGTGCGGGCGTAGCTGAGGAAGAACACGGGGGCGCTCTCGTCCTCCCGGAACTGTTCCTCCACCACCTACCGCTCCCGCCCGGCGTCGCCGCTCCCGGCCGACCACAGTATCGACAGGTGCCAACCCAGCGCTGTCCCGTTCACGCCAGTCGGTGCGCATCCATCCACCCCCGGGCGAGGTCGACCGCGCGGCGCAGCCGTACACAGTGACCGTCGGCGGCGCCCACCGGCCCGGAGCGGACCGCCCCGTCGGCCACCACGGCCGCCCCGATCCGCGGGAAGTCGCCGTCGTCCAGGTGCGGGGCGCGGAAGTCCCGGCGGACCCGGCGACCCTGCGGGTCACGCAGGTAGCAGCGGTACGCCCGGTGCGGTGCGGGCCGGGCGCACCGGTACTCGGCGAGGTGGAACGCGGTGCACACCGACCAGTCGACGCCGAGCAGCAGGACCAGGGCGTCGGCGGCGTACAGCGCGCCCAGGGGGGACCGGTCGCCGAGGTGGCAGTCCAGGTCGTGCCGGGCGGTCAGGGTGGCGGCGGCCGGGCCGAGAGCGGCGAAGGAGGTCTGCGGGTGGGCGCTGCGCCGGGCGTCGGCCTGGCGGCGGACGTGTTCGGCGAACGCCCCCATCCCCTGGGCCGGGCTGTGCGCCGGATCGAACGGCGCGATGGTCGCCTCGACGGCGGCGGCCTGGGCCGGGGTCATCCCCGCCGTGGCGGCCCGGAACGCCGGTGAGGTCACCGAGTAGCCGGCGGTCTGCGTCGGCACGACCACCGTGCCGTGGTCACCGAGGGTGTCGCGCAGCGCGGCGAGGAGGGTGGCCGGCCCCGCCGGCTCGGGCCGGACCCGGGACAGCGCGCAGTGCACCAGCACGGTCGCGCCGGTGGGTAGTCCGAGCTTCCGCAGGTCGGCGGCGAGGGTGGCCCTGTCGTTCACCGCCATCCGTCCAGGGTGGCGCGCATCCGCCGGACGAACCGCTCGCCGTCGGCGGTGAGGCTGCCGAGGTCGAGCAGCGCGTCGACCGTCCCGTCGGTCCATTCCCGGTAGCGCCGGTGGTGTGCCGCCGCTTCGGCTCCCGGGCGGTGCCGCCACACGTCGGCGACGGCGAGGTGGGCGTAGACGCCGTGCAGCGCGCCTTCCACCGGCCTGGGGTCGTCGCGCCAGGGCACCCGTAGCCGCCGGGCGTCGGCGGGGTCGAACAGTTCGCAGACGTCGAGCACGGCATCCAGTTTGAGGTGTTGCACCTCGTGCACGAGCAGCACCGCCAGCGCGGCGTCGTCGGCGACGGGGGTGACGGCGACCGCGCCGAACGCGGACCGGGCGGCGGCGCTGCGGGAGCGGCCGGACGGGTCCGGCCGCAGCGGCACCACGGCGCGCAGCAGGGCGCGTACCCCGGCGGCGTATCCGGCGGCCTCGGTGTCGAGGCGGTCGACCGCCCGACGCACCTGCCGCGTCCAGCGGTCGGCGACCGCCGGGGTGAGCCGGGCCGCCACCGGCAGGTCGAAGCAGTCGCGGTACGGGTCGGTGTCCTCCAGCAGGACGGTCCCGTCGCCGGTGTGCGCCGCCCGGGTGGGCCGCCACCGGTCCGGGTGGGGTCCGACGGCCGGCCGGACCAGGACCCGTCGCCGGCCGGCCCGCAGCGCGACACCGCCGCCGGAGATCGTGACGGGCACCGTGGCGGCGTCGGTGTCCACCATGATCGCGCCGAGGGTCGGCAGGTGCACCGCGCCGGCCCGCACCGGCAGCACGAGGTCGGCGTCGACGCCGGCCCGGACCGCCGCGGCGGCGGCGACGGCGGCGAGGTGGGACAGGTCGCCCGTCGCCCCGGCCCGGCACCGCTGCGCCCACCGCCTGACGAACGGGTGGGTGAGCACGTGGTCGACGGCGTCGGGCGCGGACACGTCCAGCGCCACCAGCAGGTGCCAACCGGCCGCCGCGACCGGGTCGGCGGTGGCGGCGGGACTGAGCGCGACCGTCAGCGCGCGGGCGATGCCGTGGTGGACGGCGGCGAGCTGATCCACCGAGCCCGGGCCGCCCTGCCCGGAGCCGAGGTCGGCCAGGACGGCGGGGGGCAACGTGTCGACCGGCGGCTGCTGCGGCGACCCGGCGGGGACGGCGGTGGCCCGGATCAACGCGGCCAGGTCCGCGCAGTACGCCGACGGGTTGTCGAAACCGGTGGCCGAGCGGTAGCGGTGGGCGAACAGGCCCCCGCCGCAGCGGCGTACCAGCGGGCAGGAGCGGCAGGTGGCGCACAGGCCGGCCAGGCCGGTCTGCCGCACGGCGATGCCCGGATGGGCCGCCGCCTCGTCGACGGCGTGCCGGAACACGTCCAGGCCGGTGGCGGCGGCACCGTGGAAGGCGGACTTGAGCGAGTCGACCTGCTCGAAGCTGCCGTCGGTCTCCACCACGACCAGGTCCGCCGGGGCGAGCCCGACCGCCTCGGTGCCGGTGCTGCCGCCGGTGGCCGTGGCCAGCAGGGACTCCAGCAGCCGGATCGGCACCGGCCGCCCGTCGGCCAGCCAGCGCCGGTGGATGGTCAGCAGCCAGTCCGCGTACGGGGTGGTGGCCCCGTCGGGGCGGGCGGGCGGGCGGTCCCAGTTGGCGTGCGGCAGCAGGAAGTCGATCCGGGGCGGTTCCTCGGCGAGCAGCGCCTGGTAGACCCGCAGCGGGTCGTTGGCCAGGTCGACGGTGCACAGCAGCCCGGCGTAGGAGCTGCGGTAGGCGGGGCGACGCAGCAGGGCCAGTGCCCGGCGCACCTGGTCGTGGCTGCTCGCGCCGTTGGCGTACCGGCGGTGCCGGTCGTTGGCCGACCGGTCGCCGTCCAGTGAGACGCCCACCCTGACGTCGTGGGCGACGAGGACGTCGGCGATCTCGGCGGTGAGCAGCACGCCGTTGGTCTGCATCCGCAGGTCGAGCCGGGTCACCGGGTCGATCACCCGGCGCAGGATCGTGGCGGTGGTGGCGAGCCGGGCCGCACCGGCCAGCAGGGGTTCCCCGCCGTGCAGGACCACCCGGACCTCGGTGAGCCGGTGGGTGGTGGCGTGCTCGGCGATCCGCCGGGCGGTGGCCTCGACCGTGTCGGGCGTCATCAGCCGGGGTTGACGACGCCACGACTGGTCGGGGTGTTCGTAGACGTAGCAGTGGTCACATGCCAGGTCGCACCGGCTGGTCAGCTTGAGGACGTACTGGCGCAGCGGGGTGACCGGGGCGCGGGGCGCGGTGGCCGGGTCAGACGTGCGAGCTGAAGGACGCGACATCGACCCGGGTCGGGTGGGTGGCCCGGCGGTCGTCGATGCGGGCGACGGCGACGGCCCGCTCGACCGGGATCTGACCGAGCGGGGTGCGTCGCACGTCGCTCATCGGCGTCGGGAACGGATCGGACGGGCGTTGGGTGCGGTCCACGTCGGGCCCCCATCTTGTGTCGGAGGTGGACGGAGGTCCGCCCACGTCGACGACCAATCACGGATGTCGATGATGCTATCCGCCACAGCCCGTCATGTCACTGCTGCGCAGCGCCATCATCCTCGATCATCTTGGCCATCCAGGCCGCGTTGGACTGGGCGATGATCCGCTCGGCCTCGGCGACGAACGCCTCGTCGTCGGTCCAGCCCAGCCCGGCCGCCCGGGTCAGTCGCAGCCGGGTGAGCTGGTCGGCCGTCCGGGCGTACTCCAGGTGCTGTTGTTCGTGGCGTTCGGCCGCGCCGTAGCCGACCAGCGCGGTGGTGACCGCCGCGACCACCGGCACCCACGCGGTCAGGCCGAGCGCGTCACCGAACACCCCGACCACGGCGGAGAGCACGGCGGCCACGACGGTCAACGCGGTCGCCGCCCGGCCGATCCGGGCGGCGGCGCGAGCGGCCTGCCGGGCCGCCGGCAGGTAGTAGCCGTCGACCTGCCGCTGCACCCGTTCGGCCAGGTAGCTCGGCAGGCCGGTGACCGGGGGCAGCGGACGGTCGGCCGGGGTGCCGTCGAGGGTGTGCCCGACCAGGTCGCCGACGCCGTCCACGAGCAGTCCGTAGCGGTGCAGCAGGACGGCGTCGGCGTCGGCACCGGCGTAGGGGGCGACGCGGGCGAGGTAGCGGTACAGCTCCGCCTTGGACGCCTCGGAGACCGCCCGGAGCCGGGTCCAGACGGCCACCGCGTCGCGGGAGGCGCGGCGGCCGAGCACCGGCACCAGCAGCAGCGACACGGCGGCGACGAGCGCGAGCACCCGGCCGGCGGTGGGCGCGGACGTGGCCAGCCGGGCCGCCGCGGTGCCGGCGACGGCAGCGGCGGCCGTCAGCGCGGCGACCGCCCGCCGCCCGGTGGTGATCCGTCGCTTGGCCCGTCGGGCGGCCTGCGACCAGTCGCCCTGCCCCCGCCAGACCTGCCCGGCGGCGAGGGATCCGTCGATGTCCGGCACAGCCGCATGGTAGGCGACCGGTGCCCGTCCGGCCCGCACCCGACGGGCCGGGCACACGCCCCGCCGGGCCGGGCACGACGGACCCGGCGAAGGTGTCGCACCGCTGGTCGGCGGGTGTATGTGCATCCGGCGCGCGTTCCGGCGAAAACCCGCAACTGGGGCGGTCGGCGGGACCGAGATCGACGGGGATGACCTGTTCAGACCGGGGTGGCCGAGGGTCGTTCATCACCTGGCAACAGGGGTTTCGGCAGTCCGACGGCATGGTTGCCCAGGTCAACCCATTGATATGGATGCCTGCCCGTGTGATCGTGCCTCCAGCAGTCGCCAACCCCCGGCGACACGCGACGGACAGTCACCCCCACCGGGCCCGCCGGCAGCCCGGAGACCACCCGTCGCGGCCACGCCTCACGCAGCATCGGCGCGCGACCCCACCGGGCACCGCGACGCCGCCCGAGAACAGGAGCATCCCCTTGACGCTCTCACCCCGCCTCGTCGCGCTCTCCGGCGCGGTCGCGGCCGGCCTGATCGCCGCGGGCACCGCCGCGGCGGTCCAGGCCGCGCCGTCCCACCCCGCCCCCGACCCGGCCCAGGCCCGGGCCGCCGCCGTCGGCGCGGCCAGCTCGCTGGTCGCCAGCCGCCCCGCCTACCTGCACGCCAGCGCCGACGACACGTTCGTGCAGCGGCCGGTCATCGCCTCCGAAGGCATCCAGTACGTCCCCTACGAACGCACCTACAAGGGCCTGCGCGTGGTCGGCGGGGACTTCGTCCTGGCGACCACCGCCACCGGCGAGGTCACCTACGCCTCCGTCGCCCAGCAGCAGAGCATCGGGAACCTGTCCACCACGCCGAAGCTCACCGCCGCCGCCGCCGAGCGGACCGCCCGCGCCCGGCTGCGCACGGTCAGCGGCGTCGAGGGCACCACGCTGGTCGTGCACACCCTCGGCGCCCGGCCCGCGCTGGCCTGGGAGACCACCGTCACCGGCACCGGCGCGGACGGCCCCAGCCGGCTGACCGTCGACGTGGACGCCGCCACCGGCGCGGTGCTGGACACCCAGGAGCACGTCGTACGGGGCACCGGCACCGGGGCGTGGAACGGCCCGGTCACCCTCAACACCACCCAGTCCGGCAGCACCTACTCCCTCAGGGACCCGAGCACCACCAACCTGAGCTGCCAGGACGCCGCGAACAACACGGTCTTCTCCGGCCCGGACGACGTCTGGGGCAACGGCACCGGCACCAACAAGGAGACCGGCTGCGTCGACGCCCTGTTCTCGGCGCAGACCGAGCACAAGATGCTGTCGCAGTGGCTGGGCCGCAACGGCGCCAACGGCAGCGGTGGCGCGTGGCCCATCCGGGTCGGGCTCAACGACCAGAACGCCTACTACGACGGCTCCCAGGTGCAGATCGGCAAGAACACCGCGGGGCAGTGGATCGGCTCGCTCGACGTGGTGGCCCACGAGATCGGCCACGGCATCGACGACACCACCCCCGGCGGCATCTCCCGGGGCAACACCCAGGAGTTCGTCGCCGACACCTTCGGCGCGGCCACCGAGTGGTTCGCCAACGAGCCGTCCACCTACGACGCGCCGGACTTCCTCGTCGGCGAGAAGATCAACCTGGTCGGCAGCGGCCCGATCCGCAACATGTACAACCCGTCCGCGCTCGGCGACGCGAACTGCTACTCCAGCAGCATCCCGAGCCAGGAGGTGCACGCGGCGGCCGGTCCGGGCAACCACTGGTTCTACCTGCTGGCCATGGGCAGCAACCCGACCAACGGGCAGCCGACCAGCCCCACCTGCAACAGCAGCACGGTGACCGGCCTCGGCATCCAGAAGGCCATCAAGATCATGTACAACGCGATGCTGATCAAGACGACCACCTCGTCGTACCTGAAGTACCGCACCTGGACGTTGCAGGCCGCCAAGACCCTCTACCCGGGCAGCTGCACCGAGTTCAACACGGTCAAGGCCGCCTGGGACGCGGTGAGCGTGCCGGCGCAGTCCGCCGACCCGACCTGCACCGGCGGCACCCCGACGCCCACCCCGACGGCGACCTCCACCCCGACGCCCACCCCGACCTCGGGCGGCTGCTCGGGCCAGAAGCTGACCAACCCCGGCTTCGAGTCCGGCGGCACCGGCTGGACCGCCACCTCGGGCGTGATCACCTCGTCGGCCAGCCAGGCCGCGCACGGTGGCTCGTACAAGGCGTGGCTCAACGGGTACGGCTCGACCCACACCGACACCGTCACCCAGTCGGTGGCGATCCCGGCCGGTTGCCGGGCCACCCTGTCCTTCTGGCTGCACATCGACACGGCCGAGTCGGGCAGCACGGCGTACGACAAGCTGACCGTCAAGGCCGGCAGCACCACCCTGGCGACGTACTCCAACGTCAACGCCGCCAGCGGGTACGTGCAGCGCAGCTTCGACGTGTCCGCGCTGGCGGGCAGCACCGTCACCATCTCGTTCAGCGGAGTGGAGGACAGCAGCCTGCAGACGTCCTTCGTGGTGGACGACACCGCGCTCACCCTGAGCTGACCCTCCCACCGCCGGCAGCGGCCGGTCGTCGCCACCCGCGACGGCCGGCCGTCGGCGTTTCCACCCCACCGCTCCCCCGGTAGCCCGGCGGCCGCCGCGGCCCCACCCGCCGAGCCGACGACAGCCGAACCGGCCGGACCGACGCGGGCCGCTTCCGCTGGTAGCCGCGACTGCGGGCCGCAGACGGCCTCACCGTTCGCTTCTGCGAGGGATATACCTCCTTCCGCTCAGCAGATGCGGGTCGTTAGGGTGACCGGGTGAGCGTGTTCCGGATCAGCGAGGCCGCCGAGTTGCTCGGAGTCAGCGCCGACACCGTGCGGCGCTGGGTGGACGCCGGCCGGTTGCCCGCCCGGCGGGACACCCACGGCCACCGACTCGTCGACGGCGTGGACCTGGCCGGCTTCGTCCGCGCCCAGTCCGCCGCCCCCGACGAGGGGGCCGAGTTCTCCTCGGCCCGCAACCGGCTGCGCGGGATCGTCACCGCCGTCGTCCGGGACACCGTGATGGCCCAGGTCGACATCCAGGCCGGGCCGTTCCGGATCGTCTCCCTGATGAGCCGCGAGGCCGTCGACGAACTGGACCTGCGCGTCGGCTCGGTGGCCGTCGCCGTCATCAAGTCGACCACCGTCGTGGTGGAGCGGCCCGCGCCCACCGGCCCCACCAGGACAAGGACCGACCCGTGACCCGCTCCGACGGACCGCCCGCCCCGACCGCCGACCCGCCGGGCGGGCACCGTCGCGCCGTCGTCGTCCCCCTCGTCGCGGCCGTCCTCGCCCTGGCCGGATGCGCGGCCGGGAGCACCGCACCGGCCGCCGACGGTGGACCGCGCGGCACGCTGACCGTCTTCGCCGCCGCGTCGCTGACCGAGTCGTTCACCACCCTTGGCCGGCGGTTCGAGGCCGAACACCCGGGCACGACTGTCACCTTCAACTTCGCCGGCAGCTCCGCCCTGGCCACCCAGATCACCCAGGGCGCGCCCGCCGACGTGTTCGCCTCCGCCGCCCCGAGGAACATGGCCACCGTCACCGACGCCGGGCACGCCGCCGACGCCCCCACCGTCTTCGCCCGCAACCAGCTCGTCATCGCCGTGCCGCAGGGCAACCCGCAGCGCCTCACCGGGCTGGCCGACCTGACCCGCCCGGGGTTGAAGGTCGCGCTGTGCGCCGCCCAGGTGCCGTGCGGGGCGGCGGCCACCACCGCCCTGGACGCGGCCGGCGTACGGGTCACCCCGGTCACCCTCGAACAGGACGTCAGGGGCGCACTGGCCAAGGTGAGACTCGGCGAGGTCGACACGGCGCTGGTCTACCGCACCGACGCCCGCGCGGCCGACCGGGAGGTCGACGGCGTCGAGTTCCCCGAATCCGCCCGCGCCGCCAACGACTACCCGATCGTGGTGCTCACCGACGCGCCGAACCCCGTCGCCGCCCGCGCCTTCGTCGCGCTGGTCCGGTCGGCGTCCGGCCGGGCCGTCCTCACCGACGCCGGATTCCAGCCGCCGGCAGGCCCGTGACCGCGCCCACCCGTCGACGCGGCGCCGGTCAACGGGTGCCGGTCGCGCTGCTCGTACCGGCCGCCCTGGGGTTGCTGTTCCTGGTGCTGCCGCTGGGCGGCCTGCTGTTGCGCACCCCGTGGACGTCGCTGGGACCGCGCCTCACCGCACCCGGGGTACTCACCGCGCTGCGGCTGTCGGTGCAGTGCGCCACCCTCGCCACGCTGCTCTGCCTGGCGCTGGGCGTACCCCTGGCCTGGCTGCTGGCCCGGGTGGAGTTCCCCGGCCGGCGGCTGGTCCGGGCGCTGGTCACCGTGCCGCTGGTGCTGCCGCCGGTGGTCGGCGGGGTGGCGCTGCTGCTGGTCTTCGGCCGGCGCGGGCCGGTCGGCGGCTGGCTGGACGCCACCTTCGGCGTCACGCTGCCGTTCACCACCACCGGCGTGGTGCTCGCCGAGGCGTTCGTGGCGATGCCGTTCCTGATCATCGCGGTGGAGGGGGCGCTGCGCGGCGTCGACCACCGCTACGAGGAGGCCGCCGCCACCCTGGGCGCGGGCCGGTGGACCACCTTCACCCGGGTCACCCTCCCGCTGGTCGGCCCGGGGGTCGCCGCCGGGGCGGTGCTGTGCTGGGCCCGCGCGCTCGGCGAGTTCGGCGCGACCATCACCTTCGCCGGCAACTATCCGGGCCGTACCCAGACCATGCCGCTCGCCGTCTACCTGGCCCTGGAGACCGACCTGGAGGCCGCCGTGGTGCTCAGCCTGGTGCTGCTCACCGTCTCGGTGGTGATCCTCGCCGGGCTGCGCGACCGGTGGATCGGCGGCCCGTGACACCGCCGTTGCTCGACGGGCACCTGGTCGTCGACCGGGCCGGGTTCCGGCTGGACGTCCGGCTGCACGTCGCCGCCGGGGAGGTGGTCGCGCTGCTCGGCCCGAACGGCGCCGGCAAGACCACCGCGCTGCGCGCCCTGGCCGGGCTGCAGCCGCTCGACGCCGGCCGGCTACGCCTCAGCGGGGTGGAACTGGACCACCCGGACGCCCGCCGGTTCGTGCCACCCGAGCGGCGACCGGTCGGCGTGGTGTTCCAGGACTACCTGCTCTTCCCGCACCTGACCGCCCGGGACAACGTGGCCTTCGGCCCGCGCCGGCAGGGCCTGCCCCGGCGGGCCGCCCGAGCACGGGCCGACCGGTGGCTGGACCGGGTCGGCCTGGCCGGGTACGCCGGGCGGCGACCCCGGCAGCTCTCCGGCGGGCAGGCCCAGCGGGTCGCGCTGGCCCGCGCGCTCGCCGTCCACCCGACCCTGCTGCTGCTCGACGAGCCGCTGGCCGCGCTCGACGCCCGGACCCGGCTGGACACCCGCGCCGAACTGCACCGCCACCTCACCGACCATGCCGGGGCGGCCGTGCTGGTCACCCACGACCCGCTGGACGCGCTGGCGCTGGCCGACCGGCTGGTCGTCGTCGAGGACGGCCGGGTGGTCCAGGAGGGCGACGCCAGCGCGGTGACGACCCGGCCGCGCACCGACTACGTGGCCCGACTGGTCGGGCTCAACCTGCACCGGGGTCGGGCCGACGGGCATCTCGTCCACCTTGCCGACGGGTTCGCCGTGCCGACCGTCGACCGGCTCGACGGCGACGCCTTCGTGGTCTTCCCACCGACCGCCGTCACCCTGCACCCGGACCGACCCGGCGGCGACGCTCCGCACACCTGGCCGGCCACCGTCGCCGGGGTGCACCGGCACGGCGACCACCTGCGGGTGCAGCTCACCGGGCCGGTCAGCACCGTCGCCGACGTCACCCCGGCCGTCGCCGCCGGGCTGCGGCTGCTCCCCGGTCAGCAGGTCTGGGCGACCGTCCGGGCCGCCGATGCGCGCGCCTATCCGACCTGAGCGGCACATCGACCACCGGCTCTGCCTTCTCCACCGGCAGGGGCGGGGCGGCCGGGTGGCGACCGGTCCCCGGCGAAGGATGAATCTCGTACTAGGGTGACGGGAGGTGTGCCGGGAAGACTGGTCGGCGTGCGGTAGTCCATGCCCGAAGCACCTTTCGAGGAGTCGCCGTGCGCGCGAAAGACCTGGCGGTGCCGTTTCCCACGATCACCGTCGGTACACCCGTGCTGGAGGCGGCCCGGCTGCTCGCCGGGCACAACCTGCCCGGCCTGATCGTCGTCGACGCCGCTGACCGTCCCGTCACCGTGCTGGCGGGCACCCAGGTGCTGCGCCTGGTCATCCCCGGCTACTGCCGGGAGGACCCGACGCTGGCCCGGATGATCGACGAGCCGTCCGCGGACGTGTTCCTGCGCGGTGCCGAGGGTCGTACGGTAGCCGACCTGCTGCCCCACGAGCACCTCGAACCGCCCGTGGTCGAACCACAGGCCACGGTCCTGGAGATCGCCGCGGTAATGGCCCAGAAGCGCAGCCCGCTGGTCGCGGTCGCCGCCCGGGGCGCGGCGATGACGGGCGGAATCACCCTGGACGCACTGCTCGACCGGATGCTGGGCCCGGCGTGAGCGGCCTGGCCTGGACGGCAGTGGCCGTCTTCACCGTCGCGTACGTGCTGATCGCCACCGAGAAGATCCACCGGGTGGCCGCCGCCCTCGGCGGCGCGGCGGTGATGTTCCTGATCGGGGCCACCGACACCGAGCACGCCTTCTTCTCCGAGCGGTCCGGCATCGACTGGAACGTCATCTTCCTGCTCATCGGCATGATGCTCATCGTCGCGGTGCTCAAACGCACAGGCGCTTTCGAGTACGTCGCCGTGTGGGCGGCCAAGCGCGCCCAGGGGCGGCCGTTCCGGGTGATGGTGATCCTGGTGCTGATCACCGCCGTCGCCTCGGCGGCCCTGGACAACGTCACCACCGTGCTGCTCATCGCCCCGGTGACCTTCCTGGTGTGTGAACGCCTGGACGTGCCGGCGGTGCCGTTCCTCATCGCCGAGGCGATGGCGTCGAACATCGGCGGCACCTCCACCCTGGTCGGCGACCCGCCGAACATCATCATCGGCAGCCGGGGCGGGCTGAGCTACAACGACTTCCTGATCCACCTCGCCCCGCTGGTGGTGCTGCTGCTGGTGGTCTTCCTGGGCCTGTGCCGGGTGCTGTTCCGGCGGGCTTTCCGATACGACCCGACCCGCGCCGCGCAGATCGCCGCGCTGCGGGAGGGCGACGCGATCCGGGACCGCCGGCTGCTCGTCCTCGGGCTGGCGGTGCTCGGCGCGGTGACCGCCGCGTTCGTCCTGCACACCACCCTGCACCTCGAACCGGCGGTGGTCGCCCTGCTCGGCGGGCTGCTGCTGCTCGCGCTGTCCCGCCTGGATGTCGGGGAGGTCAGCCGGGACGTGGAGTGGCCCACCCTGGTCTTCTTCGCCGGCCTGTTCATCATGGTCGGCGCGCTGGTCAACACCGGGGTGGTCGAGCAGATCTCCCGGGCCGCGACCGACGCCACCGCCGACCGGCTGCTGCCCGCCACGATGGTGCTGCTGTGGGGATCGGCCGCGTTGTCGGCGATCGTCGACAACATCCCCTACGTCGCCACCATGAGCCCGGTCGTCGCCGACCTGGTCAACGCCAACGGCGACACCGCCCAGTCCCGGGTGCTCTGGTGGGCGTTGGCCCTCGGTGCCGACCTCGGTGGCAACGCCACCGCCGTCGGCGCGTCCGCCAACGTCGTGGTGCTGGGGTTGGCCGAACGCGCCGGGCAGCGGATCACCTTCTGGCAGTTCACCCGGTACGGGCTGGTCGTGACCCTGGTCACGGTGGGGCTGGCCGTGCCGTACCTGTGGCTGCGTTACTTCGTGCTGGCCTGACCGTCGTCGTCGCCGGCGCGGTCGGCCCCGTCTCCCGCCTCGGGGACCTTCACGGGGCGACCGGGCCTCCGCCACCGGTGCAGCACCCCGTGCCACGCCGGTGCCTCCCGGGCCTCGTCGAAGGCGCGCGCCACCACCACGTCGGTGGAGGAGTGCGCCAGGATGGAGATGACGATGGTCAGCGCGACCAGGTGGAACACCTCGTCGCCGGCGGCGATGCCGGAATCCAGGACCAGCAACCCGTAGACGACCGAGGCGAACCCCTTGGGCCCGAACCACATCGCGGCGGCCTGTTCGCGCAGGCCCAGCCCCGAGCGCAGGAAGGAGATCCACAACGCGAGTGGACGGGCCACCACGATCGCCAGCACCGCGAAGACCCAGCCGGCCCAGGAGATCTCGCCGAGGAACTCCACCGAGATCAGCGCGCCGAACACCAGCAGCGCGGCCAACTTCAACAACTCGGCGATGTTCTCCCCGAAGTGCTCGAACGCGGCCCGTTCCCGGGGCCCGAACGTGGCCACCGTGATCCCGGCGGCGAACGCGGCCAGGAACAGGTTGCCGTGGGTGACCCTGCCCAGCGCCAGCACGAGCAGACCGATGGCGACCCCGTTGAGCGGCGCGTACGCCGCCGACGCGGCGAACCACCGGGTCCGCTCCAACGCGATCGCCGCCAGCGGCACCAGCACCCCGATCAGCAGCCCCACCGCCAACTCGGTGCCCAACTCCCCCAGGTGCAGGTCGTCCGAGCCGGCCGCGACCGCGAGCAGCACCACCACGAACGGCAGCGCCAGGCCGTCGTTGACGCCGGACTCGACGTTGAGCAGGTGCCGCAGCCGGGCCGGGACCTTGTCGTTACCGACCAGCGCGGCGGCGAACACCGGGTCGGTGGGGGCCAGGACCGCGCCGATCAACAACGCCTCCGGCCAGTCCAGCCCGGCCACGTAGTGCGCGAGCACCGCCGTCACCAGCAGGGTCAGCGGCAGACCCCAGCCCAGGGCGCGTCCCGGCAGCCGCCACGCCGCACGCAGGTCGGCCCAGCCGACCCGCATTCCGTCGGTGAACAGCACCGCGAACAGCGCCAGCTCGGCCAGCTGCGCCACGATCGGCGAATCCGCCCGCAGGTGCAGCACCCCGCCGGTGTCCTCTCCGAGCAGAAACCCGGCTACCAGGAACAGCGCCGCCGTGGAAAGGATGGTCCGGTGGGCCAGCGCGGACACCAGAACCGCGGCGAGCAGGACGGCGGCGAAGCAGAGCAGCAGCACGGTGGGGCCTTCCGGGGGCGCGGACCAGCACGGTGCCGACCAGACTTCCCGGCGCTCCTCGGATCGCCGTGATCATAGCGGCCAGGTGGGCCGCACCGCTGCGGTGGCCGGGTCACCGCCCGGCGGGCCGCTCCGACTCCGGTTCGAAGACGTCCGGCACGCCGTCGCGGTCCAGGTCGACGCTCTCCGCCTCGTGCACCCGCCGGTAGACGCGGCCCCGGGCGCGCAGGATGACGCTGGCCAGCAGCGCGGACAGCAGGGAGCCGGCGAGTACGGCGATCTTGGCGTGGTCGTCCAGCTCACTACCCAGGCCGAAGGCGAGCTCCCCGATCAGCAGCGACACGGTGAAGCCGATCCCGCCGAGCAGCGCAAGGCCGAGCACGTCGAGCCAGTTGAGGCCTTCGTCGAGGTCGGCCCGGGTGAACCGGGACACCAGCCAGGTCGCGATCAGGATGCCGACCGGCTTGCCGATGATCAGGCCGACGACGATGCCGACCGCGACCCGGTCGGTCAACGCGGCGGCCAGTCCGGCGAGGCCGCCGACGGTGACGCCGGCGGACAGGAACGCGAAGACCGGCACGGCGATCCCGGCGGAGATCGGCCGGATCCGGTGCTCGAAGTGTTCGGCCAGGCCGGGGCCGGCGTTCGGGCCACCCGCCGCCGCGCTGCGGACCACCGGGACGGTAAAGGCGAGCAGCACCCCGGCCACGGTGGCGTGCACCCCCGACTCGTGCACCAACACCCAGGTGAGGGCCGCGAGCGGCAGCAGCAGCCACCAGGACCGCACGCGGCGCTGCACCAGGAACGCGAAGCCGGCAAGCGGCAGCAACGCGCCCAGCAGCGGGACGACGGACAGGTCGGAGGTGTAGAAAACCGCGATGATCATGATGGCGAGCAGGTCGTCGACCACTGCCAGGGTGAGCAGGAAGGTCCGCAACGCGGACGGCAGGAAGCGGCCCACCACGGCGAGCACCGCCAGGGCGAAGGCAATGTCGGTGGCCGTGGGGATGGCCCACCCCCGACCGGCGTCGCCCCCCGCTCCGGCGGCGATCACGTAGTAGAGCGCCGCCGGCACGATCACCCCGCCGACGGCCGCAGCCACCGGCACCGCCGCCCGGCGGGGGTCACGAAGGTCACCGGCGACGAACTCGCGCTTGAGCTCCAGACCGGCGACGAAGAAGAAGACGGCCAGCAGACCGTCGGCGGCCCAGGTGGCGAGGCTGAGATCCAGGTGCAGCGCCGCCGGGCCGACGGTGAGGTCCCGCAACGCCTGGTACTCCCCGGACCAGGGCGAATTTGACCAGATCAAGGCCATGAGCGCCGCGACGAGCAGGAGTGCGCCGCCCACCGTCTCCTTGCGGAGGATGTTGGAGATGCGGCTGGTCTCGCCCCACGAGCGGCGGGCGAACAGGCTGGTACGGCGCCGGTCGGCGTCGGTCACGGGAACTCCTCGTCGGCAGGGGTCGCGTCATCCATCGCCGACCAGACTTCCCGGCACACCAGCGCCAACCCTATCCGCCTCCGCGGCGAACACATCGACGTTCGCGACGGGGGCACAGGCACCCGCGCCTCAGTACCCGGCGGCGGCGCGACGAACCATCCGCCTGGCTTCGTCACGCGGCACCCCGGTGGCCCGCAGCAGGTCGTTGGCGACCGTCCGGAGCTGGGACACGACGATGGTGCCGGAGAACCCGACCTCCTGCCGGCAGGCGGCACCGGCCGCCCGGACGGCGTCGAGCACCCGTTCCCGGGCACGCACCGGCTCGCGGGTGCCGAGGAACTCCCCGCGCAGCAGCCGCACCGCCTCCCCGAGATCGGTCACGGCGACCGGCAACCCGGCCGGCACCGGCTCGTCGTCCCGCAGCGCGGTGCCGATCCGGCGGACCAACGACCGGCTGTTGCGGAAGGCCCGGTCCAGGTGGTGGGCACCCTGCCGGTAGGCGGCCAGCGCCCGGCGTCGCCGCCAGCGCACCGGGGAGAGCCGGACCACCTCGTCGGCGGCCTCGATCACCTCGCCGAGCCGGCGCAGTTCCGGCTCGGCGTCGCGCATCCGGTCCAGGACCCCCTCGACGGCGTCGGCGTCCCGACCCGCCAGGGCGCGTCCGGAGGCGGTCAGGTCCCGGGCGAACCGCTCCAGCGCCGGGCCGGCCACCCGGCGCACGGTGCGCAGCGGGTGCAGCGGGGCCAGCACGAGCACCACGAACAGACCCACCGCGCCGCCGATCAGCGCGTTGAGCGTGCGCGGCAGTTCCAGGTCCGGCGCGGTCGGGGTGAGCGTGGCGATCAGCACCGCCGTACCGCCGGCCTGGGTCATCAGCGCGCCGGTGCCCCGGACCAGCACCGCGACGGTGATCGCCAGAAAGACGATCACGCCGGTCTGCCAGGCGCCGGTGCCGACCAGCAGGATGAGCAGGTCACCGACGAGGATGCCGAGCACCACCCCGACGACCAGTTCGACGGTACGCCGGGCCCGGTTGCCCAACGCCGCGGCGATCACACCGACGGCGGCGGCCGGGGCGAAGGTCGGCTCCGCGTTGCCCAGCACCTCCCGGGCCAGCACCCAGGCCAGCGCCGCCGCCAGCCCCGCCTGCACCGCGACGATCAGGTACGTCTGCAACCGGCGGTGCGAGTCCCGCCCGACGGCGGAGATCCGGTCGCCGAGCCGGGTCGCCCCCGACCGCCCGTCGGCCACCCGGCCCGTCTGACCCATGGACCCGGTTACCCGGGACCGTCACCGACGAACCCGCCCGCTCCGGCCGGGTACGCCATCGTGGCGGCCAGCGCCAGCGCACCGGGCAGCCGGGTGTCCTGGCGCAGGAACTGCACCACCACCGGCACCGGCGAGCGCAGCAGGCAGCCGTACGGGCGGTCGAGGCGGACCGCCTCCGGATCGATCAGGTCGTTGAGGCGTACGTGTCGGATCCGGCGGGCGGCCACGGTGATCCGGTACGGCCCGACCGGTTCGGCGTCCTCGTAGTAGAGGTCGAACTCCACGTCGGCGTCGGTCGGTGTGGCGTTGAGCACGCAGAGCTGGTCGAAGCCCGTGAACTGCGGCTCCTCCCCGCTGCCCGGGAACGGGATGTGCCCGCCCGGCACCACCCACACCCGGGCCCCCACCTGCGGCGTCACACCGTCTCCAGCAGCCGGGCCAGGTCCGGGGTGAGGAACACCCCGTCCGGGTCGAGCCGGCGGCGGGCCGCCTGGAAGTCGTCCCACCGGGGGAAGAGCGGGCGCAGCTCGCGGGCGGTCAGCCAGTGCTTCTTGCCCCAGTGCGGCCGGCCACCGTACTGGCGGAACACCGCCTCCATGTCCCGGAAGTACTCCTCGTAGGGCAGGCCGGCGTTCTGCAGGCAGGCGATGGTGGTGGTGGGCCGACCGTGGGCGTTGCTCAACCAGATGTCGTCGGCGGCGACGGTACGCACCAGCACCCGCCAGGCGGCCACCCGCCGGTGCCGGGCCATGATCCGGCGGCGTACCTCGGCGAAGCAGGCCGGGAACGCCTCCGACGGCAGCATGTACTCGATCTCCTCGAAGCGCAGTGCCCGGTCCCGGGGGATGGTCCGGTGGGTGGGGCCCACCTCGTTCTCCCGGGTCCGCGCCGGTGCGGTGCCGGCACTGTCCCACACCCCCTGCTCCACCGGCGGCCGGTCGGCCCGGTTCATGGTGCGCACCTGGGTCTGGTCGCTGCGCGGATACCAGTAGAAGTCCATGTTGCGGTTGGTGTGCTGCAACTCGGCCAGGTGGTCGAGGGTCCAGTCGAGCCGGGCGCACCAGGTACGGCGGCGCAGGTCGTAGCGGGGCTGCACGTCCAGGGTCAGCCGGGTGACCACCCCCAGCGCGCCGAGCGACAGCCGCACCGCCGGCAGCAGCTCGGGGTGCCGCTCGGCGTCGACGTCCAGCACCTCGCCGGTGCCGGTGACCAGCCGCGCCCCGACGACCTGGGTGCTGAGGTTGCCGAAGCCCAGGCCGGTGCCGTGGGTGCCGGTGGCGGTGGCCCCCGCGATCGACTGGTAGTCGACGTCACCCAGGTTGTCCATGGCCAGCCCGGCGTCGTAGAGCCCCTCCCCCAGCGCCCGCAGCTTCGTGCCGCCCAGCACGGTGGCCCGGTCGCCGTCCTCGGCCAGCACCCCGGCCAACCGGTCCAGGCTGAGCAGCACGCCGTCGGTGCGCACCAGCGGGCTAGACGAGTGGCCGGAGCCGACCGGGCGGACCGTCGTGCCGTTCTCCCGGGCCCGCCGCACCAGCCGGCACACCTCGGCCTCGTCGGCCGGGTGGGCGTACCGGGCCGGGGTGAAGGTGAGGCTGCCGGACCAGTTGACGAACGCGTCTGCCACCGCACCGCCTCCTGCCGCCGGGCCCGGCGCTTACCCGACGTCCGGGCGGCTACACGCCGACCCCCGCCCGCTCCCGGCCGGGCGTCGGCCCGGCCGGGAGCGGAGGCGGATCAGAGGGTGCGGGCCAGCCGGTCGGCGAGCAGCCGGGCGAACCGGGCCGGGTCGGCCAGGTCGCCGCCCTCGGCGAGCAGCGCCGTGCCGTAGAGCAGTTCGGCGGTCTCGGTCAGCGCCGCGCTGTCGTCGCCCCGCTGGTGGGCGACCCGCAGGCCGGTGACCAGCGGGTGGGTCGGGTTGAGTTCGAGGATGCGCTTGACCGGCGGCAGTTCCTGCCCCATCGCCCGGTACATCTTCTCCAGGGTCGGGGTGATGTCGTGCGCGTCGCCGACGATGCACGCGGGCGAGGTGGTCAGCCGGGAGGAGAGCCGGACCTCCTTGACCGTGTCGGCGAGCGCACCGCCGAGGAAGGTGAGCAGTTCGGCGTACTCCTTGTTCTGCTGTTCCCGGGCGACCTCGGTGTCCTTGCGTTCCTGCTCGGTCTCCAGGTCGACCTGGCCCTTGGCGATGGAGCGCAGCGGCTTGCCGTCGAACTGGCCGACCCGCTCCACCCACACCTCGTCGACCGGGTCGGTGAGCAGCAGCACCTCGAAGCCCTTGGCCCGGAACGCCTCCAGGTGCGGCGAGTTCTCCAGCATGGTGCGGTTCTCGCCGGTGGCGTAGTAGATCTCGGTCTGGCCGTCCTTCATCCGCTCCACGTACCCGCCCAGCGTGGTGGGCTCGGTGTCGTGGTGGGTGGAGGCCACCGAGACCAGCTCCAGGATGGTCTCGGTGTTGTCCGGGTCCTCCAGCAGACCCTCCTTGACCACCCGGCCGAACTCGCCCCAGAAGGTGGCGAACTTCTCCGGGTTGCCGGTGCGCATGTCCTTGACCGTGGCGAGCACCTTGCGGACCAGCCGGCGGCGGACGATCTGGATCTGCCGGTCCTGCTGGAGGATCTCCCGGGAGATGTTCAGCGACAGGTCGTGCGCGTCCACCACGCCCTTGACGAAGCGCAGGTAGTTCGGCATCAGCGCGGCGCAGTCGTCCATCACGAACACCCGCTTGACGTACAGCTGCACCCCGCGCCGACCATCGGCCTGGTACAGGTCGTACGGCGCGTGCGCGGGCAGGAACAGCAGCGCCTCGTACTCGAAGGTGCCCTCCCCGCGCATGTGGATGGTCTCCAGCGGGTCGGTCCAGTCGTGGCTGACGTGCCGGTAGAAGTCCCGGTACTCCTCCTCGGCGACCTCGTCGCGCGGACGCGCCCAGAGCGCCTTGCGGGAGTTGAGGGTCTCCTCGGTGGGCTCGCCGCCGTCGACGCCCGGCACGGTGGTGCGGATCGGCCAGGCGATGAAGTCCGAGTACCGCTTGACGATCTGCCGGATCGTGGCGAGGTCGGCGTAGTCGTGCAGATTGTCCTCGTCGTCGGCGGGCTTGAGGTGCACGGTGACCGAGGTGCCCTGCGGGGCGTCGTCGACGGTCTCCACCACGTACGTGCCCTCGCCGCTGGACTCCCAGCGGGTGCCCTCGGCCTGCCCGGCCCGCCGGGTGAGCAGGGTGACCCGGTCGGCGACCATGAACGTCGAGTAGAACCCGACACCGAACTGGCCGATCAGCTCGCCGCCGGCGGTCTCCTTGGACTCCTTGAGCTTGCGCAGCAGCTCGGCGGTGCCGGAGCGGGCGATGGTGCCGATCAGCGAGACGACGTCCTCGCGGGACATGCCGATGCCGTTGTCCCGCACGGTCAGGGTCCGGGCCTGCGGGTCGGTGACCAACTCGATGTGCAGGTCAGAGGTGTCGACGTCGAGGTCGGAGTCGACCAGCGACTCCAGCCGGAGCTTGTCCAACGCGTCGGAGGCGTTGGAGATCAGCTCGCGCAGGAAGACGTCCTTGTGCGAGTAGATGGAATGCACCATCAGTTGCAGCAGCTGGCGTGTCTCCGCCTGGAACTCCAGCGTCTCGGTCCGACTGCTCACACCAACCTCCTCGTACGGGTGGGCCAGATCCGCGCAACAGGATACGAGGTGCCGTGGCGGCCCGGTCACGCCCGGTCGTCGTCCCGACGAACCAGCAGGCTGGCCTGCGGGGTGCGTTCCATGGCACCGGCGAACTCCTGCGGCGCGCGGCACATCCGGGCCTGCTCCGACAGTCCGGCGGCGCCCAGTAGCGCGGCCACGTGGTCCGGGCGGCGGCGACGGAAGGCCAGCGCCACCGGGTGGCCCCACGCCTCGGTGTAGCGGACCGTCTCGTCGCCGACCTGGAAGGCGAGCAGGGCGTGCCCGCCGGGGGCGAGGACCCGGTGGAACTCGGCGAACACCCGGGGCAGCCACTCGTCGGGCACGTGGATGACGCTGTACCAGGCGACCAGGCCGGCCAGCACGCCGTCGGCCACCGGCAGGTCCAGCATGGACGCCTCGACGAAGGTCAGGTCGGGATGGGCCAGCCGGGCCTGCGCCAACATGCCCGGGGACAGGTCGAGCCCGGTGACGGCCAGCCCGAGGTCGCGCAGGTGGCCGGTGATCCGCCCGGGGCCGCAGCCGACCTCCAGCACCGGCCCGCCCCCGCCGGTCAGCACGGTCTCGGCGAAAGCGGCGAGCATGGCCCGGTCGACCGGGCGGGCGGCCAGCTCACCACGGTTGCGGGTGGTGTATTCGGCGGCCATCGTGTCGTAGGAGGCGCGGGTCTCGGCGAGGAAGTCGGCATCGGTCACGGTCGCGGACCCTACCGGCCGCGCGGCTGCGCCGGAGGGTCAGCGGGAGGTCGTCGGGCGGGTGACGTCGTGCACGTGGTGCACCACGTCGTGCAGGAAGTAGACGGCGAAGCGGCGGACGGTGAACACCGAACCGTTGCTGCGCCGGCCCGGCCGGGCCCACTGCCCGGGCGTGACGGCGTCGAACGCGGCGGCGGTCGACTCGGCCTGTTCGGCGAGTTCCCCGGCCACCCGGGCCGGTGACTGGTGGAAGTAGTCGTCCTCGACGGCGGCGGCGTCCTGGTCCCAGTTGGGGAAGACCGGGTCGTCCTCGTCGAGCATCAGCGCCAGCCGACCCCGGAAGATCCGGCAGGTGTCCCGCACGTGGCAGGCGTACTCCACCGGCGACCAGACGGTCGGCTCGGGCCGCCGGGTCGCGTCGGGCCGGGACAGCACCTCCCGCCAGACCGGGACGGTGGCCCGCAGCAGACCCCCGGTGGCCTCGGCCCGCTGCGGCACGAAACCGCACTCGGCGCACCCGTCGTCGATGACGCCGGTCCAGTCCCGGTCCTCCGGCACGATCGCCGCCCACTCCGACATGCGGCGATCCTGCCACGCGGCTGCCGGGGCGGCACCGGCGGTAGGGTGTACGCCGCTGGCAGATCCGGGCGGAGGTGGTCGTCGTGGCACGGGACGCGGAGCGCACGCTGATCGCCGTCAACAGGAAGGCCCGGCACGACTACACCGTCCTGAAGACGTACGAGGCGGGCATCGTGCTGGTCGGCACCGAGGTGAAGTCGCTGCGCGAGGGGCGGGTGTCGCTGGTCGACGCGTTCGCCCAGGAACGCGACGGCGAGATCATGCTGTACGGCCTGCACATCGCCGAGTACGGCTTCGGCACCTGGACCAACCACCAGCCCCGGCGGACCCGCAAGCTGCTGCTGCGGCGGGTGGAGATCGGCCGCATCCTGGAGAAGTTGCGCGACCCCGGGGTGACCCTGGTGCCACTGTCGATGTACTTCAGCAACGGCTGGGCCAAGGTCGAGGTCGGGCTGGCCCGGGGCCGCCGCTCTTACGACAAGCGTCAGGTGCTCGCCGAACGCGACGCGAACCGGGAGATCGCCCGGGAGTTGGGCCGCCGGCTCAAGGGCCGACGACCGGCCGGCGAGGGCCGCCGGCCGGGCTGACCGTTTCCCCCGGAGCGCCCTGCGGGCTCAGCCGGGGGCGTGGTCGTCCGCTGCGGCGGTGTCGGCGGTGCCCGGGGCGCTGGCGAGCACGATCGCGGCGGCCACGGTGGTCAGGGTGGCCAGGACCGCCCAGGACAGCCAGCCGGCGCGGACGCCGTCGCCGAGCAGCAGCACCCCGGCGACCGAGGGGACGACGATCTCGACCGCCCAGAGCACGGCGGTGACCGGCCCGACCTGCCCGTGGCGCAGCGCGTGCGCGTAGAGGACCGTCCCGGCCACCCCGGAGATGACCAGTCCCCAGGTCACCGGCTCCAGCAGCAGGTCCCAGGCCGCCGCGCCGGGGTGGCCCAGCGGGTCGGGTGGCGGGGTCAGCGCCCGCGCGCACAGCGCGGTGATGCCCCAGGAGAGGCCGGCCAGGGTGGCGGCGACGACCGGCCGGGCGACCCGCAGGGCGGCGAGGCCGGCGAGCGCGGTCAGCACCGCCGCACCGGCCAGTCCGACCCGCAGTGCCATGGACGCGGTGACCGGTGGTTCGGGGCCGGCGGCCAGCGAGATGACGGTCAGGGCGGCGACGGTGAGCAGGATCGCCCCGGTGTCCCGGCGGCGCAGTCGCGCGCCGAGCACGATCCGGGCGATGACCACGGTGACGGCCAGCGAGCCGGCGGTGACCGACTGCACCGCGTACACCGGCAGTTTCTGGAGGGCGACCAGGGAGGCCAGCCAGGCCAGTGTGTCGCAGGCCAGGCCGGCGAGGTAGAGCGGGTGGCCGAGGGCGCGCAGGGTGCTGGCCCCGCGCCGGGCCCCGACGGCCTGCAGCACCGAGCCGACGCCGTAGCCGAACGCCGCGCCGAGGGCGAAGGTCAGCGCCAGGCCGGACGTCACGGCCCGCCCCCGACCCGGTCGAACGCCCCCGGCCCGGTGGACGCCGCCGACCCGGTTGCGGTGGTCACCGCCGGCACGGTCATCGGCACCGCCTCTGTTCCTGGTCCCGGCCGGGTCCGCGTCAGCCGTCGCTCCGTCGCATTCTCCCCGCCGCGTCCGCGCACCGCAGCGCGGCGCCACCGCGGCGCGCCCTCACAATTCCACAAGACTTCTTGTACTTCATGTCTTGTACTTCTAGGGTGGGCGCATGACGGAGGAACCCACCCGGCACCTGACCGACCCCCGGGCGATGCGCGCGCTCGCCCACCCGACCCGCTTGCGACTGCTCGGCGAGCTGCGGGTGCGGGGCCCGCGCACCGTCGGCATGCTCAGCGACGCCATCGACGAGGCGGTCGGTTCGGTCAGCTACCACCTGGGCAAGCTGGCCGAACACGGCTTCGTCGAGGAGGCCCCCGAGCACGCCCGCGACCGCCGGGAACACTGGTGGCGGGCGACACACGCCCGGACCTCCTGGGAGCCGGTCGAGATGCTCGCCGACCCGGAACGCCGGACCGCCTCCGACCTGCTGCGCCGCGCCGTGCTCGACCGGTACGCGGAACGCCTCGGCCACTACCTCGACGTCGAGGCGACCCTCGACCCGCAGTGGGTGCGCGGCACCGCCAGCAGCGACTCCTGGCTGCACCTGACCAGCGACGAGCTGATCGAACTGCGGGCCGACCTGGAGGCGCTGGCCGCCCGCTGGCAGGCCCGCAGCGACCCCGCCCGGCCGGGGGCCGAGACGGTGACGCTGATGTACCACGCCTTCCGGGACCCGCGGTGACGCCGCGTCGCCGCGCCCCGCTGGTCGGCCTGCTGCTCGGGCACACCGTCTCGCTCACCGGCAACATGCTCACCCTGATCGCGCTGCCGCTCTACGTGCTCGCCGAGACCGGCTCGCCCGCCGCCACCGGCCTGACCGGCGCGGCAGCCACCGTGCCGGTGGTGCTCGGCGGCGCGCTCGGCGGGGTGCTGGTGGACCGGATCGGCTACCGGCGGGCCAGCGTCCTGGCCGACGTGGTCTCCGGGCTGACGGTGGCGGCCGTGCCGCTGCTCGACGCCACCGTCGGCCTGCCGTTCTGGGCGCTGCTCGTGCTCGTCTTCGCCAGCGGCCTGCTCGACACCCCCGGGCAGACCGCCCGCAACGCCCTGCTGCCGGAGGCGGCCACCGCCGCCGGGGTGCCACTGGAGCGGGCCGTCGGCTGGTACGAGGCCAGCGAGCGGGGTGCCCGGCTGGTCGGCGCCCCGGTGGCCGGACTGCTCGTCGCCACCCTCGGCGCGCTGCCCGTGTTGGCCCTGGACGCCGCCACCTTCGCGGTCTCGGCGCTGGTCGTGGCGCTGCTGGTGCCCCGGTCGCTGCGTCCCGCCACGCCCACCGACCCGGCCGGCGGGGGCTACTGGCGGGAATTCGCCGCCGGGGTGCGGTTCCTGACCCGGGAGCCGCTGCTGCGCGCGGTGGTGCTGCTGGTGCTGGTGACCAACTTCTTCGACGCGACCAAGAGCAGCGTGCTGCTACCGGTGGTGGCCGACCGGGAACTCGGCGGGGCCACCGCGTTCGGCCTGCTGGTCGGCGCGATGGGCGGCGGCGCGCTGGTCGGGTCGCTGCTGTTCAGCGTGGTCGGCCACCGGCTGCCCCGCCGGGCCACCTTCGTCACCGCCTTCGCCGTCGCCGGTGGACCACCCTTCTGGGCGCTGGCCGCCGCGCCACCGTTGCCCTGGATCGTCGCGGTCTTCGCCCTGTCCGGATTCGCCGCCGGGGCGATCAACCCGCTGCTCGGCGCGGTGGAGCTGGAACGGGTGCCGGCCCACCTGCGGGCCCGGGTGTTCGGGGTGATCGGGGCGGGCTGCTGGGCCGGCATGCCGCTGGGCGCGCTCGCCGCCGGGATCGCCGTCGACGGCTTCGGCACCACGCCCGTCCTGCTCACCGTGGGCGGCTGCTACCTGCTGGTGGTACTCACCCCACTACTCGGCGGCCCGTGGCGCACCCTGAACCGCCCGAACACCCCCACCCACCCGACACGGACCCCCACACCGGTCGGCTGACCGACCCCGCCCCCGGCCGCCCCTGTTCCCCGGCCCCGGCCCGCCGCTCGTTCCCGGTGATCAAGAGGTTTGCGTCAACTTCGATCTTCACGTTGACGCAAACCTCTTGATCAGTTGACGCAAACTTCTTGATCACCCGGGCGGGGTGGACCGGGACCGGGCCAGGGTGGGATGGGGTGGGGGGCCGAGGCGGGACGCGGTGAGGTGGGGGCGCGACGCGTCTGGCGGCGGCCGTGCCGACACGGTGCGGCGCGGGGCGCGGGCAGGCCCCGGCCCGGGGGCGGGCGGCCCGGGAGTCAGTCGCGGCGTAGGTCGGCGTGGGCGGCGCGGAGCCGGTCCACGGCCGGGTCGGTGCCGGGTGGGACGTGCCGGTCGAGTGCGGCCCAGACCTCGGCGAGGGCGTCGGTCACGGCCCGCAGCTCGGCGGCGTGCCGCAGGGCGCCCTGCCGGTGCGACTCCTCCAGCCGGCGGGCCCAACCCGCCGTCACGGTGGCGAGGCGTTCACCGTCGGCGCGGGCCTGGGCGGCGCTGCGGGCGGCGGGGGCCGGCACGATCGCGGCGACCGGCCGGGGGTCGCCGTCGCGGGTGACCAGGGTGACCGTGTCGGTCAGCTCGGCCATCGCGATCAGCTGGGTCAGCCGGGTACGCAGCTCGCGCAGCGGCACGGATCGCGGTTGACCACTGTGGTGGGACAGCGCGGGGGCAGCCATGTCCCCATGGTCCGCCCCGGGTATGACATTTATCGCCATGACGGTCCGGGTGGGGTGGACCAGGTGTCCACCCCACCCGGGTCGGTCAGCTCGCCTGCAACGTCACGTCGTCGATGACGAAGCTGGTCTGCAACGAGGAGTCCTCGGTGCCGGTGAACTTCAGGGTCACCGTCTGCCCGGCGTACGCGCCCACGTCGAACGAGCGCAGCGTGTAGCCGCTGGCCTTGTTGAGGTTGGAGTACGTGGCCAGCGTGGTGCTGCCGACCTGGACCACCAGCTTGTCGTACGCGACGGTGGTGGTCCGCTCGGCGGTGTCGATGTGCAGGTAGAAGGCGAGGGTGTAGGAGGAGCAGCCGGCCGGCACGGTCACCGACTGGGACAGCGTGTCGGTGCTGGTGCTGCCGTTGCCGTTGAGCCACGCCTTGTAGGAGCCGGTGCGGGCCGGCTGGCTGGACGAGTTGGTGATGACGCCGGTGGTGGCCGTCCACGGGCTGGTGCCGGACTCGAAGCCGCCGTTGCCGACGACCTGCCCGCCCGTGCAGCTCCCGGTGCCGCCGGTGACGGTCAGGGTGTAGCTGGCCGTCCGGGTGGCCGAGCCGGTGCCGGTCACGGTCAGCGTGAAGGTGCCGAGGCTGGCGCTCGACGACGCGCTGACCGTCATGGTGGCCGAGCCGCCGGAGGTGACCGACGACGGGCTGAACGCGACGTTCACGCCGCTGGGCGCGCCGGAGGCCGACAGCGCGACGGGCTGGGCGCTGCCGCTGGTGGTGGCGGTGCTGACCGTGGCGGTGGTGGAGCCGCCCCGGGCGACGCCGCCGGCGGTCGGGCTGACCGCGACCGAGAAGTCGTTGGTCGGGGTGCCGCCGCCGACCGCGAGGTCCCAGATGGCGTACGCGACGCCGTCGGCGCTGCGGTTGAGCCCGGTGGCGTTGATGTTGCTGGTGGTGTCGCAGGACGAGTGGTAGCACGGGTCGTACGCGGCGTTGGCGGTGCCACCCCACTTGCTGGCCTGGGCGCTGGTCTTGCGGGCGCTGGCCCCCATCGCGTAGCCCGAGGTGGGGATGCCGGCCTGCTGGAACGAGTAGTCGTCGGAGCGGCCCTGGCCCTCGGTGTTCTCCTCCGGCGACAGCCCGAGGGAGTCCCAGTACGCCTTGAGCGGCGCGGCGGTGGTGGAGGTGACCCGGTTGATGAAGTAGCCGCCGTTGGTCGAGGCGACCATGTCGAAGTTGTAGTACCCCTTGATGTAGCCCTTCTGGGCGGTGGTCAGGGAGTTGACGTAGAACTTCGAGCCCTGCAGGCCCTGCTCCTCGCCGTTCCACCAGGCGAACCGGACCCGCTTGGTCATGGTCGGGCTCTGCTGGGCGAGCACCAGGGCGTTCTCCAGCAGCACCGACGAGCCGGAGCCGTTGTCGTTGATGCCCGGTCCGGCGGCGACGCCGTCGAGGTGCGCGCCGAACATGATCACGTCGTCGGCGGGGCCCTGCGGCCACTCGGCGATCACGTTGTTGCCCCGGTAGGTGCAGGTGGTGCAGGTCTGCTCGGTGACCGTGTAGCCGGCGGCCTGGAGCTTGGACTTCACGTAGGCGACCGAGGCGGTGTAGCCGGCCGAGCCGGCCCGCCGGTTGCCGCCGTTGCTGGTGGCGATGCTCTGGAACTGGGCCAGGTGCGCCTGCACGTTGGCGACCTGGACGTCCGGCGCGGCGAGCGCGGCGACGGCCGGCGCGGCGGTGGCCGGCCGGGCGGTCGGGGTGGCCGAGGCCGGTGGCGCGGCCAGGGCGAGCGTCACCGCGGTGACGGCGGCGATCGCCAGGGTTCTGCGCTTCATGCGAGCTCCTCATGGGGGTCGGCGGGGCATCCGCCCAGGCGTCACCGTCCCGTCTGTCGGAGGCGACCGGGGGGTGGACGGGAGACCCGCGATCCGGGGGTGGGATCGCGGCGGAAACGCCGGGGAAGCAAACACTGACATGTATCAATCTGCGGGTCAATGCGTCGGACGGTGTCACATTCGCGGACGCCGGAGGTCGCGACGCCGGACACCGGTCGGGACGAGGTCGGCGCGGGGTGTAGACAACGCGCGTATACGCGGTGTGTATAGTCCCCCGCATGTCCATCGGCCAGACCTTCCTCGGCCTGCTGGAGGCAACCCCCCGGCACGGCTACGACATCAAACGGCGCTACGACGAACACTTCGGCCACTCCCGCCCGGTCGCCTACGGCCAGGTCTACGCGACCCTGTCCCGGCTGCTGCGCGGCGGCCTCGTCGAGGTGGAGGCGGTCGAGCCCGGCGAGGGCCCCGACCGCAAGCGGTACGCCATCACCGAGGCGGGCGTCGCCGACGTGGCGCAGTGGCTGGCCCGCCCGGAACAGCCCGAGCCCTACCTGCAGAGCGTGCTCTACACCAAGGTCGTGCTCGCCCTGCTCACCGGCCGCGAGGCGGCCGAACTGCTCGACGTGCAGCGCGCCGAGCACCTGCGCCTGATGCGGGAACTGACCCGGCGCAAGCGCGGCGGCGATTTCGCCGAACAGTTGATCTGCGATCACGCACTCTTCCACCTGGAGGCCGACTTGCGCTGGCTGGAACTGACCACCGCCCGGCTCGACGAGCTGGCCGCGCGGGTACGCGCATGAGCGCCCCGCTGCTGGTCGCCGAGGGCCTGCACCGCAGCTTCGGCGAGACCGTCGCGCTGGTCGACGCCGGGCTGCGCATCGACGAGGGCGAGGTGGTCGCGGTGCTCGGCTCGTCCGGCTCCGGCAAGTCCACCCTGCTGCACTGCCTGGCCGGGATCGTCCGCCCCGACCGGGGCCGGGTCGTCTTCGACGGCCGGGACCTGGTGACGATGACCGACGCCCAGCGCAGCGCCCTGCGCCGGGAGGCCTTCGGGTTCGTCTTCCAGTTCGGGCAACTGGTGCCCGAGCTGACCTGCCTGGAGAACGTCGCCCTGCCGCTGCGGCTGGCCCGCGTCGGCCGCCGCGAGGCCGAGCAGCGGGCCGGGCAGTGGCTGGAACGGCTGGAGGTCACCGAGGTGGCCGGTAAGCGCCCCGGCGAGGTCTCCGGCGGCCAGGGGCAACGCGTCGCCGTCGCCCGCGCGCTGGTCACCCGCCCCCGGGTGATCTTCGCCGACGAACCGACCGGCGCGCTGGACTCGCTCAACGGCGAACGGGTCATGCGGCTGCTCACCGAGGCCGCCCGGGACACCGGGGCGGCGGTGGTCCTGGTCACCCACGAGGCACGGGTGGCCGCGTACTCCGACCGGGAGGTCGTGGTGCGCGACGGGCGGACCCGCAACCTGGAGGTGGCGGCGTGACCGGTCGGGGCGCGCTCGCGGACCTGGCGATGGGTGCCCGGATGGCGCTCACCGGCGGCCGGGAGGGTTGGACCCGGGCGCTGCTCACCGCCGTCGGCGTCGGCATCGGGGTGGCCATGCTGTTGCTGGCCACCGCCGTGCCCGGGGCGCTCGACGCCCGGCAGGCGCGCGGCGACGCCCGCGACGACCTGCGGTTCGGCGAACAGGTCGCGGCCGGTCCCGGCACCCTGCTGGTGCACGCGCTGGACACCGAGTTCCGGGGCCGGCCGGTGCGAGGCCGGCTGCTGCGGCCGGAGGGTCCGGCCGCGCCCGTCCCGCCGGGGCTGACCGCCCTGCCCGCCCCCGGCGAGGTGGTCGTCTCCCCCGCCCTGCGCCGGCTGCTCGACTCCTCCGACGGCCCGTTGTTCGCCCCCCGGCTGGGCGGCGCGAAGGTCACCGGGACCATCGCCGACGAGGGCCTCGCCGGCCCCAACGAACTGGCCTACTACCAGGGCGACGACCGGCTGTCCGACACGTCCGGGGCGACCCGGCTGGACAGCTTCGGCGGCGGGCTGCCCGGCGAGGGGTTCGGCCCGGTGCTGATGCTCCTGGTGGCGGTCATCTTCGTGGTGCTGCTGCTGCCCATCGCGGTGTTCCTCGGCTCCGCCGTGCGCTACGGCGGCGAACGACGTGACCGGCGGCTCGCCGCGCTGCGCCTGGTCGGCGCGGACACCACCATGGTCCGGCGGATCGCCGCCGGGGAGGCCGCCGCCGGCGCCCTGCTCGGGGTCGCCGTCGGCATCGGGTTCCTGCTCGCCGGCCGCCAGCTGGTCCCGCTGGTCACCCTCTACGACATCAGCGTGTACGCCGCCGACATCCGGCCGCCCACCGCGCTGCTGCTGGCCGTCGTGCTGGCGGTGCCGGCACTGGCCGTGCTGGTGGCGATGTTGGCGCTGCGCGCGGTCGTGGTGGAGCCGCTCGGGGTGGCCCGGCGCGGCACCCCGGTGCGCCGTCGGCTCTGGTGGCGGCTGTTGCTGCCCGCGGCCGGCCTGGCCCTGCTGCTGCCCGTGGCCGGTCTACGCGAGGGCGACGGCGGGATCACCCGGTGGGTGGTGCCGGCCGGCGCGGTGCTGCTGCTGATCGGCACGGTCACCCTGCTGCCCTGGCTGACCGACCTGCTGGTACGGCGGCTGCGCGGCGGCCCGGTGTCCTGGCAGCTGGCGGTCCGCCGGGTGCAGCTGGACAGCGCCACCTCCGCCCGGCTGGTCAACGGCATCGCCGTCGCCGTCGCCGGCACCATCGGCCTGCAGATGCTCTTCGCCGGGATCGCCGGGGACTTCACCACCGCCAGCGGCCAGGACACCTCCCGGGCGCAGGTGCAGGTGCAGTTCCCGAACCAGCCGGACCTGGCCCGGGTGCTGCGGCAGCTCGGCGGGGCCGAGGGGGTGACGGCCGCGACCGGCACCCTCAGCACCGGGGCCAACGTCGGCGCGCCGGACGGCCCACCGGTGGAGATCCGGGTCGGCGACTGCGCCGCGCTGGCCGAGTTCGCCCACCTCGACCGGTGCGTGGACGGGGACACCTTCCTGGTGTCCGATCCGGGTGACCCGGCGGTCGTCCCCGCCGGCACGACGCTGACCGTCGAGGACGGGTCGCGGTGGCGGGTGCCCACCACGGCGCGGCCCGCGACGGCCCGGCCCGACCCGGCCGGCTGGCTGCAGAACGCGGTGCTGGTCACCCCCGGCGCGGTCGGCCCGCGGACCCTCGGTCCGCTGCGCTCGACGGTCTACCTCCAGCTCGACCCGGCCGCCCCCGACGCGGTCGAACACGTCCGCAACGCCACCGCCGCGATCGACCTGACCACCCCGGTGTCCGTGCTGTCCTCGACCATCGTGTCGCCCCGGTTCGCCGACATCCAGCGCGGCCTGGCCATCGGCACGGTCGTCACCCTGGCGCTGATCGCCACCAGCATGCTGGTCGGCACGTTGGAGCAGCTACGGGAACGCCGCCGCCTGCTGGCGATGCTGGTGGCGGTGGGCACCCGACGCAGCACCCTCGGCTGGTCCGTGCTGTGGCAGACCGCCCTGCCGGTCGGGGTCGGGCTGGTGCTCGCCGCCGGCTTCGGGCTGGGCCTCGGCGCGGCCCTGCTGCGGATGGTGCAGGCCCCCGTCACGGTCGCCTGGCCGGTGGTCGGCTTCTCGGTCGGACTCGGCGCGTTGACCGTCCTGGTGATCACCGGCCTGAGCCTGCCCCTGCTGTGGCGGCTCACCCGCGCCGACGGGCTGCGCACCGAATGACCTCCCGGGTCCGGGTCGGCGACCGCGCCGACCCGGACCGGGTCGCGGTCGGGCCGACGTCGAGTCGCGGTGGTAGAGGCCAGGATGTGGCACCTACCACGGGCAGAATGAGATCCATGCCGACCACGTCCGCCCGACTGCTCGCCCTGCTGTCGCTGCTGCAGAGCCGTCGGGACTGGCCCGGCGGGGTGCTGGCCGAACGCCTCGGCATCAGCCTGCGGACCGTGCGCCGCGACGTCGACCGGCTGCGGGAACTCGGCTACCCCGTCGCCGCCGTCAAGGGCCCCGACGGGGGTTACCGGCTCGACGCCGGCACCGAACTGCCACCGCTGCTGTTCGACGACGAGCAGGCCGTCGCCCTCACCGTCGCGCTCCAGGTCGCGGCGACCGGCGCGGACGGTGCGCTGGCTGACGCCGCCGCGCGGGCGCTGCAGACCGTACGGCAGGTGCTGCCCACCCGGCTGCGGCAGCGGGTCGGGGCGCTCAGCGTGACCGCCGTCGCCCGGCCCGCCACCACGCCGACCGCGCCGGTCGACGGTGGGGTGCTGCTGGCGCTCAGCGCCGCCGTGCGGACCCGCGAGATCCTGCGCTTCGACTACGGGCCCGACAGCACCGACGGGCCGGCCCGGCACGCCGAACCGCACCACGTCGTCACCTGGGACGACCGGTGGTACCTCGTCGCCTGGGACCTCGACCGGGCCGACTGGCGGACCTTCCGCGTCGACCGGATCACCCTGCGCCCGCCCCACGGGCCGCGCTTCACCCCGAGGCCGCTGCCCGGCGGGGACGTCGCCACGTACCTCACCGGGGTGTTCCGGGGGTCGGCCGGCGGGTCGGCGGACTGGCCGTGCCGGGGCACCGTGCTGCTCGACCTGCCCGCGGCGACCGTCGCCCGGTACACCCGCGACGGCCTCGTCGAGGAGGTCGCCCCCGACCGGTGCCGGCTCACCCTCGGGTCGTGGTCCTGGGTGAGCCTCGCCGCCGCCGTCGCCCGGTACGACGCCGCGATCACCGTCGTCGACCCGCCGCCGCTCGCCGACGCGTTCGCGCTGCTGGCCGACCGGTTCGCCCGCACCGCCACCGGTGCTGCCGCCGCCGGGAGGCCGCCGGGTTCCGTCGCCGGGACGCGGTCAGGCCAGCAGCGGGAGCGCGGCGAAGGTGTGGTCCCGCCACAGCAGCCGTGAGGTCTCCTCCGGGTACGCCACGACCGTCGGCCGCTCGTCGAAGACGCGCGTGCCGCGCCCCGCGTCGTACGGCGGCCAGCCGGGGTCGCCGGTCGCGGCGAACGCCGTCCACGCGCTGCGGAACTGCTCGGACAGCTCGTACGCCGCCGGAGGAGGCGGATCACCGATCAGCATCGCGGGCTGCCCGCTGGTCAGGTTGCCGAAGACCAGCGGCACGTCCAGGCCGTGACAGGCGCCGAGGGCGCCGCCCAGGCCCGGCGCCAGCCAGGTCAGCTCGTAGAGGTGCGCCCGGCCGCCACCGGCGACCTGCGCCTCGGCCAGGTGCAGGCTCGGCATCCGGAACAACCAGTCGGCGTTGACCAGCTCGTAGAGCTGCTCGTCGGTGGCGGCCGGGAACGCCTCCCGGTAGCGGTGGGCACCGTCCGGGCCCGGGGCCAGCATCCGCAGCGCCGTCCCGGTCCGCTCGGGCGTGACCTGGCCGAGCACCCCGTCGAGCAGGCTGAACAGCCGGTGCTCGTCGCGGGTGTGCCCGACGAGCAGGTCGACGTCGCGGGCGGCACCGTCGGCCAGCGCCCGCCACGGGGTCGCCGGCAGCACGTCGCCGTCGACGACCGGCGCGAACGGGATCGGCCGGTGGGTGATCTGTCCCCACCGTTCCCGCCACCTGACGATCCCGGCGGAGATCGCCTGCACCACGGCCGGCAGCCGGTCCGCAGCCACCGTCGACAGGTCGGCCAGGGTCGGTCGTACCCCCAGCTCGGCGGCGCAGGCGGCGGTGACGTCGGCGGCCAGCTCGGGCGAGAGGAACGTCCCCGGCACGCTCTGCGCGACCGCCCGCCGCAACAGCCCGGCGGCGCGCGGCATGGCCAGCAGCGCGGCGACCGAACCGCCGCCGGCCGACTGCCCGAAGACCGTCACCCGGCCCGGGTCGCCGCCGAAGGCGCGGATGTTGTCCCGCACCCACTCCAGGGCCGCCACCTGGTCGAGCAGCCCCCGGTTGGCCGGGGCACCGTCGAGCAGCCCGAAACCCTCGAAGCCGAGGCGGTAGTTGAGCGTCACCACCACGGTTGCGCCGCCGGCGAGGTGCCCGCCGTCGTACTCCGGGAGGCCGGAACAGCCGACGAGGTAACCGCCACCGGGAATCCACACCAGCACCGGCAACCCCGCCGCCGGGTCCGGCTCCGGCGTCCACACGTTGAGCGTCAGCCAGTCGTCGCCGGTGGCTTGTGGGGCGGTCCCGAACGCGTCGGGCTGCGGGGGCGGCGGACCGAAGGCGAGCGCCGGGCGTACGCCGTCCCAGCCGCGTACCGGCTGCGGTGCGGCGAACCGGTGGGCACCGACCGGCGGCTCGGCGTACGGGATGCCCCGGAACACCGCCCGGCCCGCCTCCCGGCAGCCACGCAGGACACCGGCCACGGTACGGACTTCCGGCTCGGACTCCGACGGCATGCTGGCCCCTCCCCGCTCCCGGCCGCAGCATCCCAGCGCCCGCCGACCACCGGCAAACCATTTAGGGCCTTCGAACGAGATGTCGGGCACCGCCGGGGCGTGGTCGTCGGTCATCGGTACGAGATCGGGTCGGGGCGGCCGGACACCGGTCATGACGCGGCCCGTTCCGGCCGCGCCGGTGCCAGCTCGACCGCCACGCCGTCCCGCGACCAGCCCGTTGCCACAACCCGGCGTCGTTCCGGTTCCGCGACGATTCAGGAGTCGTCAGGGCCTGACGGCGCGGCAGGGAAGTCGAAGCACTGGCGCCCGGTGGTTATGCCGGTGGTGGGGGTGGGGTGAGCCAGGCTGGGGGTTGTCCGGTGCGGGCGGCGTCGGCAAGGCGGTGGGCGCTGGCGGTCTTCAGTGCCGCGCGTGAGCTGTCGATCCAGCGTTGGACGTTGTCGATGCCCTGGTGGCGGTATTCGACTGCTTGAACGAGCCATTCCAGTTTGTTGGCGTCGCGGGCGACGTCGAGACGTACGTGCTGGCCGGGAGAGAGTTCGGGCGCCATCCCACTCCCCCTTCCGGCATCTCGATAACGCCACGTACACGAGCCTGACCAGAATCCGGATTCGCGTTCCGCCGATGTGGCGGTATCCCCGCACCTTGGATACCGCCACATCGCTGAAACGTAGCCCTGTCGGCGGCCGGGACGGCTGGCACGACCAGTGGGCGAGGGGACGCCGCCAGGGTAGCGCTACGTCGTCCAAGTCCATTGGCCGGCCCGCCACCGACTGCCCGGCCCAACGCCGCGAACGTTCATGGTCATGCCACTAGCTGATAACCCACTTCGCGTAGTCGCCCGCCCCACTCGGAGGCGAGGATGGCGACGAAGAGGGAGAGGGTGCAGGGCTTCCACCCGCATTCAGGCACGACATCAGGACGACGATCGTCCCCGGTGCCGGGTTATTCCCGTAAATAGAGAGACACCAACCGCCTGACAGACCGCTCAGCAATCTGCCACCATTGGTGAGAGTCCACTGTTGGTTGGTGGAGCCGCAGGTCCAGTCGAGCACGGAGGTTCCGTCGGCGGTCACGCCATTCAGGACATCGACACATCGGCTCGGATCGGCTTGGGAGGAAAGGCTGCCAGCGTTCCCAGCACTGAAAGCCCAGCTCATAGGCTTCCCACCTTGGGCGCATGGCATGACGACCAGCGGTGCGCCATCGAACATGTTGCCGTTGTAGAGCGTCAGACACAATCCGGAGTCTGGATTCTTGAGCTGATAGTAGTTAGCGTTGACACCCGCCTGTGTGCCATTCCGATCGGACGCTTCCAGGTGCGCCGTCGCGCCGGCGGCCGGCCACACCAGAAGACTCAGCGCGAGAAGGACGGCTCCGAATCCTGCCGTGAGGGCACGACGATCACGATGGAGATGATTCATGCGTTGATCCATTCGTAGATGTGAATGCCACTCATGAGTATCCGGACGCGAGAAGGAGATTGCAATAGCCGTTCGACCATTGCATCGATCACCGCCCCTCCTCCTGATCGCCTAGCGATATTTCCGAGACGCGGGCACCAGGCGTGGGAATGCCGGTTTGCGGCAGGAAAACGCGGTGTTGCGGGCGGAGAACAGCGACCGGTACTGGGCGGCGCGGAGCGGCAAGAAGACAGTGCAAGCGTCGACACAGGTCAACCTGCGCCTGAACCGATGGCGTCCGGCACCTGCTCAAGGCCCCGGATCGTCACCAGTCGACAGGTTCAGGCCGCATCCCGCGGCGGGGCTTCCCAAAATTGGGCGAGGGTCAGCGACCCACGCGGATGCGGTCGGCAGCGTACAGCTCGCGGGAGCCGTCGGCGCGGAAGATCACGATGACCGGGATGCCCTCAGCCATCTTCCAGCTCGCGTCGCTCGGCGGGGGCAGGCATCCGGGCGGTAGCGGTGTCGCCCTTGAGGAGAGTCACCGTCTCGGTCAGCTCGACGGCGCGGACGAACGTGCCGCGCGGTGGTTCCTCGATGACGCGCGACGCCCACGCCAGGCAGGGTCCCGGTCATGCCCCTGATCCGTAGCACCTGCATGACGCGGGCTCAGTAACGCGATAGTGCTCGATCAACTCTCGGCGTCTGGGCAGCTTGGAGCCGGGCGGGAACTCACCGGACTTGATGCGTTCGGCGAGGTCGTCGGCGATCTGCTCATAGGTGGCTGGTGGCTATGCCGGTGGTGGGCGAGGGGTGAGCCAGGCGAGGGGTTGTCCGGTGAGGGCGGCGTCGGCGAGGCGGTGGGCGCTGGCGGTCTTCAGCGCCGCGCGTGAGCTGTCGATCCAGCGTTGGACGTTGTCGATGCCCTGGTGGCGGTATTCGACTGCCTGGACGAGGCATTCGAGTTTGTCGGCGTCGCGGGCGACGACGGCCTCCGGTGTCTCGCCCGCTTCGTATTCTGCGACAGCGGCGTTGATGAGGTCGGCGACAACCGGCGGGCAGGCGGCGACCTGGTCGGCGGTGACCATGGTGTTGGGTGCGGCGGTGAGGTAGCGGCGGGCGATGTGGGGGATGTCGGTGATCCGGGTTTCCTGGGTGTCGTGCAGGACGCACAGCATCGACACCCGGGCCGGGTCGGCACCTTCCATGGCGGCGAGCATCATCCCGATCAGCGCGGTCCGGAACGAGTGGTCGGCGATGGACTCGGGGTGCTTGATGCCGGCGAACCACCAGCCGGTACGGGCGGCGCGTTTGAGTACGCCAGCCTCGAAGATGAAGCTCATGGCTCCGGCGGCGTCGTGGTCGTCGTTCATCTGCCCGTCCCTGTGCCGGTGACTCCGTCTGCTCGCAGGCTGTAGACGATAGAGGGTTGGCTCTTCGGCTGCTTGCACAGTTTCTTTTGATCGATCCGGATCATTCGTTCGGGACGCGAAGGTCGATCCGTGGGGTCAGCGCCCACGTTCGGGCCGAGTGGCCCAAGCCGCAGCAGCGGCCCAAAGCATGAGGCAGACGAATAGGCAACTCAGCGCGCCACACAGCAACATGGCCCCAGCCTCGATGCCCTCCGTAAGCACCCAGCCAGCCGTGCTCGCAGCGTGCCCCATGCGGCGGTCAACGCCGATCACGTACGGCGCACTCGACGGGCCGAATAGATGATCTCGACTTCGGATGATGTGCGTGGACGGAACCCAACGGAACATCCGGAGGTTGCAGGCGAGGGGGGACTCTGCGCGCGACGTGTCGGGGTACCGTCCGACGAGGTGGCTGCCGGTTGAGGTTGCCAGGGCCTCGTGAGCTTGGAGCGGCGCTATGGTCTCGCCCGTTGATCCGCGCTTCGGCACAGCTCTGCGTGAGCTTAGGCAGCGGCGAGGTTTGTCGCTTCGGCTCCTGGGACAGCTTGCTCATCGGAGCAAGAGTCATCTGCACGAGTTGGAGGCGGGGCTCAAGGCTCCGACGGTCGACACGGCACGTCACCTGGACCGGGTTCTCGAAGCGGGGGGTGCGCTCGCTCGGTTGGCAGATGCGCCAGTCGACCATGCAGCCGAGGCCGGTGAGCTGCGGGCGAGAGTTGCCGCCAGCGATGTCAGCGGGGACATCCTGGATCGGATCGAGCAGGGTGTTGACGATCTCGCCAGTTCCTATCCGACGATGGCTCCTACGGATCTCTTGCCGTTGGTGCGGCGGCACCTTTCCTACGTGGGCCGGCTGCTGGATGGCCGGGTGACGCTCGCGCAGCAGCGACGGCTGTTGGTGGCCGGTGGCTGGCTGGCGGTGCTGCGGGCGACGGTTCACATCGACCTGCGGCAACGGACTGCTGCGGTTGCTCACCTGCGTGCTGCTCATGATCTTGCCGAACATGCTGAGCATGGCGAGATCCAGGCGTGGTGTCTCGAAACCCGGGCCTGGGACGTGTTGACCCAAGGTGACTACCAGGCGGCACTCGATCTTTCCCGTCAAGCGCAGCGGGTCGCTCCGAGGGGGAGTTCTGCCCGCATTCAGGCGACTGCTCAGGAGGCTCGTGCATGGGCGCGGATCGGGGACATCGGTGCGACCCGGCGAGCATTGGACCGGGTGGAGCGTCTGACGGCGAATCTGCCCGTCCCTGAGCGGGCCGAGCACCACTATCGCTACGACCCGGCCAAGGCCGCCGCATACACGGCCACGACTTTGGCGTGGGCGGGTGACCCCGGTGCGGAGCAGGTGGCGCGGGCGGTGCTGACCGAGTTGGACCCGCACGGCGACGGTGGAGCACGGCCCCGCCGATCGGCGTCGGCCCGCCTCGACCTCGGTCTCGCCCTGGTCGCCGCCGGCCAGCCGGACGAGGCGGTTGCTTTGGGGGCGCAGGCGGTGACGTCCGGCCGGGTGGTGCCGTCGAACTGGTGGCGGGCTGCGGAGTTGCTGGCAAAGGTGGAGCAGTCGGGAGCACCCGAGGCGTCGACACTGCGTGACGCGTGCATGGAGTACGCACCCGGACGGCAGCCACCAGCGGACAGCACGCTCGGTTAGCGGACGATCACCTTCTGGATCGAAGGCGAGTCGGGCGGCACGCTGAACCTCACTGAAGCCGGACACGGGACGAGGCACATCAGCAGGGCCCTCCGCGTCCTGACGACGGGGGGTCGGTCATATGACGGTGAGTATCGGACTTCTACGGCGGGTCGTCAGCCGGTACTTCCCGGGGACGGTGAGCGGTGACCAGCCACGACCCACCGGTTGGACAGGCAACCGCGAGCAGTACATCAGCGATTAACAGCGCCTGGGCCTGCCGAACCTGCCCAGGATGAGCGCGACTGACCGGATGGCCTCGGATGACACCCGATCCGGCCGGACGGCCGACAGTTCACCACGGAATCGACCCGCGTAGGAGCGGCCCCATGCAGCACGGCTCTGTCGTCAACCCCTGGTCCCACCACCACACCACGGCAGACAGCCTCGTTGCCGGAGCCGGAGAGCGGGAGCGCTCGTGATTCCCGGTCTGCTGTCGGTCCTGTTCGGGGGGTTGGTGCCGGGCTTCCTGCTGGGGCTGCTCGCGTTCCGGGTCAAGTCCCGGTGGTGTCCCCGCTGCGGCGGGTCCACCCACACCATGCCGGTACCGGGGCACGACCGGTGACCGGCCCCGGCCGGCAGCGAACCGGAAACGAGCCGGCGATCGGCCGCCGGATGGCCGAGCTACGCGCCCGGCGGGGCATGAGCCAGCAGGTCTTCGCCGACCGGATCGGCAAGTCCAAGAGCTGGGTCGACAAGGTGGAACGGGGGGTGCGTACCCTCGATCGGCTCTCCGTCATCGACACCGTGGCCGGCGCGCTCGGTGTCGCGCCGCAACTGTTGCTCGCCGGGCGGAACCCGCCGGCACCGGTCACCGACGTCGGTGCCGGCATGGAACGGGTCAGGGCGGCGCTGGCCCGCCACGACCCCCCGGCGTCCGTCCCGGCCGGTCCCCTGCTGCGGCAACTCGACGACCAGGCCGGCTACGCCTGGGCGGCGTACCGCAACGGGCAGCACCCGCAGGTGCTGCGGATGCTGCCCGACCTGCTCGCCGACAGCCGTCACGCCGGCCACACCGGCCCGGTGGACCCGCCCGTCCTCGACCTGCTGGTGCGGGTGCACCGGCTCACCGCCCAGACGCTGGTCAAGCTCGGCGACGCCCACCTGGCCTGGCTGGCCGCCGACCGCGCCATGATGACCGCCACCCGTGGCGACCCGGTGCGGATCGGCCGGGCGGCGGTGACCCTCGCGCAGGTGCTCCGGGCGCTGCGGCGGGGCCGGCTGGCCAGGACCGCCGCCCTCACCGCCGTACGCCAGCTCGACCCGGCGGCGGCGCAGGGCGACCCGCCGGCGCTGGCCCTGACCGGGGCGCTGCTGATCGAGGCCGCCCTCGCCGCCGCCAGCTACGGCGACGCCGCCACCGCCCACGACCTGACCGAACGCGCCGCCCCGCTCGCCACCGCCGACGAGCCGCCCGACCCGGACGGCATCACGTTCGGCCCGACCAGCGTCGCACTCGCCCGCGCCCTGACCGCCACCCACCTCGGCGACCACCACCGGGCCGTCGACCTGCACCGCCGGGCCACCGGGCAGGAAGGCTGGCGGCAACTCCCCGCCGAACACCGCGCCGCCCACCTCATCGACATCACCCGCAGCCACCTCGACCTGGGCGACCCCGACGCCGCCGGGCGGGCCCTGCTCACCGCCGACCGCACCGCCCCCGGTGAGACCCGCAGCCGCCCCGCCGCCCGCGCCGCCCTGACCGCCGTGCTCCGCACGGGCCCCACCCCGGCCGACGTCGCCCGCCTCGCCGACACCATCGGGCTGACCCGCCCCTGACCTGTACACCTCGTGGCCGGACCGGCCGTGGAGTGATGTCCAGGAAGCGCACCTGACAATCAGCCAGCAAACCGCCAACGAGTTCGGACCGGTAAGCGGCTACTACGCCTATCGCCGGCCCTGAGCCCCAGCGGCCCTCCTGAACTGGTCGATCTCCTGGGGGACAAGCACAATGACGGCATGAGTCTTGCCGCAGTCCGTGCGGATGTCGCGGTGATCGACGACCTGTTGCGGTACGTCGCCAAGCGCCCGGTCGACCTCAGCGATCCGAACGCGCTGGCCGAGATCCGAAAGGCGCAGTCGCCGGTGGAGGAAGCCGGGGTGGCGGCCGAGGCGTCCGCCGCGCTCGATGCGCTGTTGGATGCGTACGAGACCGGCGGAGCGCCGGCCCGTGAGGAGGTCCGAGACATCTTTCGGGCTTACCCGTCCTTCCGCTGGGCTGCCCACCTACCGGTGGTGTGGAATTCGGTCGGAGAGTTCCGCCGACGACTTGTCCATGTCTCCGCTATGGATCAGGGTGCCGATCCGCGCGACGAGCTGATGACGATCTGGTGGCTGTGCAACCGAGCCCGCGAGTGCGCCATCGACGTCGAACCGGTGCTCCGCGAGGTGGCGAACCTGTCATCCGACGCGGATCTCTACGGGATCGGCTCGATGCAGATGCTGATCATGCGAGGGCTGGAGGTACACGACCTCGGCTAGCAGTCGCGACAGGGAGCCTGTCACGATCGTGGGCAGCCTCCCCACCCAGACCACCTGCTTGAGCCAGGCCGCCGCCATCGGCCTGACCCGCGCCTGAGCGCAGGAGGCGACGAGGGTCGCGGTTGTTGCCCCGCTGTTACGTCACGGTGCGGGCGCTGTGGCACAGGTGGCGCACCGTCGACCTCGACCGGCCACCGTGGCCGGACACCGTCGACCGGGAGGTCACCATGCGTTCCACCAGGACCCTGATGGCGGCCACGGCCGTGCTGGCCGTGCTGCTCACCACCGTCGGTACGGCGACCGCCGCCGGCCGGCTCCGCGCCGACGTCACCGCCGCACCCTACTGCGGGATCACCTGGGGCAGCGCCGGGAAGACCGGGGGCGACCTGAACCCCGCCCCGCTGCTGACCACCCGCACCGGCCAGCAGGACTGCTACGACCGGCTGGTCTTCGAGTTCGACGGGAACGCCGACGGCTACTCGGTCGGCTACGGCGAGGTGTTCACCGAGGGGCAGGGGTTGGCGATGTCGCCGTACACGGCGGGCGGGGCGGTGCTGCGGGTGCAGTTGCGGGAGCCGGCCGTGGGCTACCCGTACCGGGCCGGCGACCACGTGGCGGCGGTGCTCGGCTACCGCACCCTGCGCGACGTCGTCTACGGCGGCACCTTCGAGGGCTACAGCACCTTCGCCGTCGGCGTCCGGGCGCAGTTGCCGTTCCGGGTGCTGCTGCTCGCCGGCCCCGGCACGCACAGCCGGATCGTGCTCGACGTGGCGCACCAGTGGCAGGAGTGACCGCGACGGTGACCACCGGTCGGGCCGGGGGCCGACGTCGATCGGCTCCCGGCACCGGCCGTTGCGCCGGGTCGGGACCGACCGCCCCGGGACTACCCTGGGAACACCATGGACGGCCGGGTGCTGCTGGTCGAGGACGATGCCTCCATTCGGGAGGTCACCGCCCTCGGTCTGCGCCGGGCCGGGTTCCGGGTCAGCACCGCCGCCGACGGCCGCACCGCGCTGGCCACCTGGCGGGCCCAGCAGGTCGACCTGATCGTCCTGGACGTGCTACTGCCCGGCCTCGACGGGTTGGAGGTCTGCCGGGCGGTCCGGCGCAGCAGCCAGCTGCCGATCCTGCTGCTCACCGACAGCACCGACCCCATCGACGTGGTGGTCGGCCTGGAGTGTGGGGCCGACGACTGCCTGCGTAAACCGTTCGACCTGGCGGAACTGGTGGCCCGGGTCCGGGCGGCGCTGCGGCGGGGGTACGCCGTGCCCACCGAACCCGTGCTGACGGTCGGGCCACTGGAGGTCGACCCGGCCCGCTTCGTGGCCCGCCGCGACGGGCGGGAACTGCCCCTCACCGCCACCGAGTTCCGGCTGCTGACCGAGCTGGCCCGCCGGCCCGGTCAGGTGTTCACCCGGGAGGCGCTGCTGGACCGGGTGTGGCGGCACTCCCACCTCGGCGACTCCCGCCTGGTCGACGTGGCCGTGCAGCGGCTACGGGCCAAGGTCGACCACGACCCGGCCGCCTCCCGGCTGGTGCGCACCGTACGCGGGGTCGGCTACAAACTCGACGCGGCGTGACCTCGCCCCTCGTGACCGACCGGTGGTGTCCCCGCTGCGGCGAAGCCACCCACCCCGTGCCGGTGCCGGGGCACGACCGGTGACCGGCCCCGGCGCGGCAGCGCCCCGGCACCGAGCCAGGTCACGACCCCAGGTGGCCGGTCCGGGGGCCGGACCGGCCACCCCGACGCTCAGCTGGGCCCGACGCCGCTTACGGCCTCGATCCAATCGGCGAGATAGTGGGTCGTCAGGCCGTAGGCCAGGTCCGTCTCGTTGTTCGCGATGTGGACACCGTAGATTTTGTCGAGCCAGTAGATCCCGGCCCCGGAATCACCCTGCCCCGGCACGCCGCTTCCATAGCTGACCATTCGCATGGCGCTGTTGCCGGCCCCCACGAGATCGTGGTGAATGTTGTAGTCCGTCACCCGCATGCCGCAGATCCGCAGGAAGGAGGCGGGAGTGGTACTCCCGCGGGTGGTGGCCCCCCAACCGCTGATCGACGGGGTGGAGTTGATGGGGGGATATGCCAGCGAGTAGCCCACGACGATCCGGGACCAGTTCGGGACGTCCTGCCAGAGGTTGAGGAGCATCGCGTCCTGGAAGGGCTCCTTGTAGATTCCGGCGATCGCCATCAGGTGGCCCTTGGCGAGCGTGCGCTCGCCTGCGGCGACCAGGCTGTTGTTGACGTTACCGCCGGTGTTGTCGAAACAGTGGCGGGCCGTGAGGACCCAGTTGCTGGCGATGAGCGTGCCGGTGCACTTGTAGGAGTCGTTGACGAAGATCTGCACCTGACCGCGCAGGTAACCGGCGGAGTTTCCGCCGATGACGGCGCCGGCCGGCTGCGCGGTGCCGGCCACGGCGGCAATGGGAGTCAGGGACAGGGTCACCGCAACGGCGACCCGCCGCAGTAACGATGGTGTACGCATACGTCTCTCCACTTCAGTACAGGTGTAGGGATTCCCGATGCCGTTTCGGCAGTGGGTCGCCGGCTCGCGGACGTGTCGGCCACCGGATTGGGACTACTCGATCCTGTACTGCGTATGGGGATCGGCATATCCCGCCTGCTGGTCACCTCGTGGTGGCGCAGGCCGTATGCCAGAACTCCAGAGTGGAGGATTGACGCCAGACGGCTCCGTATGGGATGGGGCAGGGGTCTTCAGCACGCCCCCCGGAGCCGCTGCGCTCAGGTGACGGCGGTGGCCATCCGGCGTACCGCCTCGGTGAGCAGCTCCGGGGAGGTGGCCAGGTTCAGCCGGACGTGACCGACGCCGCCGGTGCCGAAGGCCAGACCGGAGTTGAGCGCCACCCGGCCCCGCTCCAGGAGAACGGCGGCGGGGTCGTCGCCGAGGCCCAGCCCCCGACAGTCGAGCCAGGCGAGGTAGGTGGCCTGTCCGGGTCGGTACCGGACGGCCGGCAGGTGCTCGGCGAGCAGCGCGGCGAGGAGCCGACGGTTGTCGTCCAGGCCGGTCAGCAGGGCGTCGAGCCAGTCACCCCCGTCCCGGAACGCGGCGGTGTGGGCGATCACCCCGAGGTGGCTGGTGCCGACGCTGACCTCGAAGGGAACCCGGGCGACGTCCCCGGCGGCGGCCGGGCCGGCGACGAGCAGCCCACCCCGCAGACCGGCCAGGTTCCACCCCTTGGAGGCGGACATCAGCGACAGGCCGTGCTCCGCGCCGGGCACCGAGAGGTACGGCACGAAGCGCGCTCCCGCGCCGACCAGCGGGGCGTGGATCTCGTCGGCGACCACCCGCACCCCGTACCGCCCGGCCAGCGCGGCGACGGCGGTCAACTCGTCGGCGGTGTGCAGGACGCCCGTCGGGTTGTGCGGGTTGCAGAGCAGGTACGCCGCCGGTCGCCCGCCGGAGCGGGCCTCCCGGAACGTCTCTTCCAGGGTGCCGAGGTCGATCCGCAGGTCGTCGCCGAGCGGTGCCTCCACGATCCGGCGGCCGGCGTACCCGACGAACCCGTAGAACGGCGGGTAGACCGGGCAGTTGACGACCACCGCGTCACCGGGCCCGGTGAGCAGCCGCAACGCCTCGACCACGCCGTGCATCACGTCGGGCACCAGCGCGGTCCGCTCCACGGCCAGCCCGTCCCAGCCCCACCGACGCCTGGCGAACTCCGCCAGTGCCTCCGGGTACGCCGTGCCGGCAGAATAGCCGGTGTCCCCGAGCGCGACGGCGTCGGTGATGGCCCGCGCGACCGGCTCGGCGAGCGGCACGTCCATCTCCGCCACCCAGAGCGGCAGCACGTCGTCCGGGTACTCCCGCCACTTGACGCTCGTCCGTCGCCGCAGCTGGTCCAGCCGAAGCTGGCGCAGGGGATTCGCCTGGTCCCGGGAGCCCTGGTGCGCACCACTCATGACGTGAAGACTATTCCGCCCCCTGCCACCGCGCGGTCGCACGGCAGCCGGGCGGAGAGTGCCCCGACCAGGATTCGAACCTGGGCTCTCCGGTTTCGTAGACCGGCGCGCTGTCCGCTGCGCCACCGGGGCTCACGGCCGACGCCCGGGGGCGTCGGCCGGTCTAACCCTTCACACACACCACCTGCTTGAGGTGGGCCACCACCTCGACCAGGTCGTCCTGCTGCGCCATGACCTCGGTGATGTCCTTGTACGCGCCGGGGATCTCGTCGACCACCCCGGCGTCCTTGCGGCACTCCACCCCGGCGGTCTGCCCCGCCAGGTCGTCAACGGTGAACGTCCGCTTCGCCTGCGCCCGCGACATCCGCCGCCCGGCCCCGTGCGACGCCGAGCAGTACGCGTCCGGGTTCCCCCGCCCCCGCACGATGTACGACCCGGTGCCCATCGACCCCGGGATGATGCCCAGGTCCCCCCGGCCGGCCCGGATCGCCCCCTTGCGGGTCACCAGCACGTCCACCCCGTCGTAGTGCTCCTCCGCCACGTAGTTGTGGTGGCAGGAGATCGGCTCCCCGTAGCTGACCTGCGGGAAGGCGTCCCGCACCACGCCGCAGAGCAGGGCCAGCATGACCGCCCGGTTGCGCCGCGCGTACTCCTGCGCCCACCACAGGTCCCGCCGGTAGGCGTCCATCTCCGGGGTGCCGGCGAGGAACACCGCCAGGTCCCGGTCGGGCAGGTCGGTGTTGTGCGGCAGGGCACGGGCCACCCCGATGTGCCGCTCGGCCAGCTCCTTGCCGATGTTGCGGGAACCGGAGTGCAGCATCAACCAGACCTGCCCGGCGTCCGGGCCGTCCTGCTCGACGCAGACCTCGATGAAGTGGTTGCCCCCACCGAGGGTGCCGAGCTGGTGCCGGGCCCGGCTCTCCAGCTGCGCCACCCGGCGGTCCAGGGTGGCGAACCGGGCCCAGAAGTCGTCCCAGCCGCGCTGCTCCAGGCCCCGCACCCGACGCGGGTCGACCGGGTCGTCCCGCTTGGCGAAACCGACCGGCACCACCGCCTCGATCGCCGACCGCAGCGGTGCGAGGTCGTCGGGCAGGTCGGCGGCGGTGAGCGAGGTGCGGACCGCGCTCATCCCGCAGCCGATGTCCACCCCGACGGCGGCCGGCGAGACGGCCTGCCGCATCGCGATCACCGAGCCGACGGTGGCGCCCTTGCCGTAGTGCACGTCCGGCATCACGGCGACGCCCTGCACCCAGGGCAGCGCGCCGATGTTGCGCAACTGCTGCGCGGCCTGCGGCTCGATGCCGTACGGGTCGGTCCAGACCCGTACCGGCGCCTTCGTGCCCGGCAGCGGGGTGAATGCCATGGTCGTTCTCCTCGTTCGTGGGAGCAGGGGTGACAGGATTCGAACCTGCGACCGTCGGGTTTGGAATCCGGTGCTCTACCCGTTGAGCTACACCCCTCGGCGGGTGTCGGGGATCGAAAAAGCCGCCCGGTCCCCTGGTGGGGTGGGCGGCTGCGCAGGTCGCGCCGGCGCTATCCGCGCCGCCACCCCGATCGCCACCGACAACCCCGGGTTCGTTCGCCGGCTGGCAACAGCACGCCGCCGCGCGGCTGGGACCGCGTGGTCTCGGTGCTGAGGTACGGCGACACGGTGTGCTCCCCGGTTGGTCGGTGTGACGTTGCCGTTGAACCTAGGCGGACGCCCGCACCGCCGCAAACGGATATCCACGTTCGCGCTGCTGACGTTCCGGCTATCGAGGCCCGCAGATCATGGGGAGCATGTCGAGCCAGACGCTGCCCACGATGGCGACCGGGTAGCGGGCCTCCCTGACCTGCCCGTCGGCGGTCTGCACGGAGAACCGCACCGACAGCGGCTCCGGTGTGGCCGGCTCCCCGCACTGGAACAGCACCACCACGTCGATCCAGCCGGTGCCGCCGGCCCGGATCAGCCGGGTCCGGCCGAGATCGCGGATGACCGTGGTGGGGCTCTCCGCCTGCACCGACCGTACCGTGATCGGGGACGGCCCGGCGTTGACCACGGCCAGCGACCCTTCGATCCGGGCTCGGCCCCCGGAGTTCACGCCGCCTCCGCTCGTTCCGGTGGCGACGGCCACCAGCGCCACCGTCGCGTCCCGCTCCTGCCGGGCACGGGCCTCCCGCGACCGGTCGACGCCCCAGCCGCCCAGCACGACGCCGGCCGCGAAGGCGGCCACCAGGCCGAGGACTGCCCCGGGCCGGGCGGTACGCCGGACGCGGCCGGTGGTCGGCCCGACGGGTTCGTTCCGGTGCGCGTCCAGGTCGATCACGGCGTCCTCGGCGGGCATGGCGACAGCCTAGGGCCGCTGGCGGCGACGTCGTGTCCGGCAGGGCCGGCACGCGGTACGGTCGGCCATGGCATTGATGCGGTGCGAGTTCGACTCCGAGGCCCTGGGCATGAGCACGTCGATGACGGTGATCCTGCCGCAACCCGACCCGGCACGGCCGACGCCCGCCGACGCGGGCCCGCCGGTGCTCTACCTGCTGCACGGCCTCAGCGACGACGACACCGCCTGGACCCGCCAGACCGCGATCGAGCGTTACGTGGCCCCGCTGGGCCTGGCCGTGGTGATGCCCCAGGCCGGGCGCAGCTTCTACACCGACGAGACGCACGGCAACCGGTACTGGACGTTCCTCACCGACGAACTGCCGCAGGTCTGCCGGTCGTTCTTCCGGCTCTCCGAGCGCCGGGAGGACACCTTCGTCGCCGGGCTGTCGATGGGCGGCTACGGGGCGGTGAAGTGGGCGCTGCGGCAGCCGGAGCGGTTCGCCGCCGCGGCCAGCCTGTCGGGGGCGCTGAACGTCGCCCACCGCCGCCACGCCCCCGACCGTCCGCTCGACCCGGACGTCTGGCACACCGTCTGGGGCGACGCCCCGACCGCCGGCCCCGACGACGACACCGTGGCGCTGGTCGGTCGGGCCGGAGCCGACACTCCCCCGCTCTACGTCGCCTGCGGCACCGAGGACTTCCTCTACGACGACAACGAACGTTTCGTCGCGGCGGCCCGGGGCCGGGGCGTGCCGGTGACCGTGGACTTCTCCCCCGGCGACCACGACTGGCCGTACTGGGACGCCACGATCCGCGACGTGCTGGCCTGGCTGCCGCTGCGCACCCGACCGGCCGCCGGCTGAGCCGGGTCGGGTCGGGTCGGGTCGGCGGGTCAGACGCCCACGCTGCCGTCGACGGCCTCCCGCAGCAGGTCGGCGTGGCCGTTGTGGCGGGCGTACTCGTGCATCATGTGCAGCATCACCAGGCGCAGCGACACGTCCTCGCCCCAGCGCGCCTGGTGACCGGTGACGTCGAGCGAGGCCGCCGCCCGCTCGATCCGCCGGGAGTGCTCCACCTCCCGCTGCCACGCCGCGAACGCCTCCGCCCCGGTGGACCCGCTCGGGTCGTACGCCTGCTGGTAGTCGCCGGTGTCCGACCAGAGCAGCGGCACGTCCTGCGCGTCGATCACCCGCCGGAACCAGGCGCGCTCCACCTCGGCGAGGTGCCGCAGCAGGCCGAGCAGGGTCAGCTGCGACGACGGCACGGCCCGCTGGCGCAGTTCCTCGTCGGTCAGCCCCTCGCACTTCATGGCGAGGGTGGCCCGGTGGAAGTCGAGGAAGGCACGCAGCGTCTCCCGCTCCCCGGCGAGCAGCGGCGGGCCGATCCGTTCGGTGGTCATGTCGGGTCCTTCACGGGACGGGACCGCCCCGGGCGGGCGGCCGGGAGCCGTCGGGCAGCCTAGCGGCCTGCCGCCGCCGACCCACCGCAGTTACCCCGACCGGCGGTGGGCGGCCCGACGCCGGAGCCGGCGACCGGGCCGCTCAGCGGGGCAGGGACGCGCGGGCCACCGGGAAGTCGAAGTAGGTGTCGGGGTAGGGCTCGTCGGCGTACCGGTAGTGCCACCACTCCCGGTCGTAGTTGACGAAACCCTCCTCGGTCATCAGGCGTTCCAGCAGGCCCCGGTTGGTCCGGGCGGCACCGGTCACCCGGGGGTCGGCGGTGTGCGCGAGCGGGTCGAAGCAGTCGAATCCGGTGCCCATGTCGAGGGTGCCGTCGGCGAACCGCCGGTCGGCCGGGTCGGTGCAGGCCACCAGCGGCTGGCCCGGGGCGTACGAGGCGCGGGGCGGGGCCGGGCGGGGCTCCAGGGTCAGGTCGAGGGTGCTGCCCCGGCTGTGCGCGGTGGGCGCACCGAGGTAGCCGTCGGCGAACAGCCTCGACTTGGCCACCCGGGGATAGAACTCCGCCTTCGTCTGCTGCGCTGCGGGGTCCTTCGCCCAGCGGACGAACTCGTCGGCGGCGCGTTGCGGCCGGTAGCAGTCGTACACCCGCAGGCTCAGCCGTTGGGCGCGGGCGGCGGCCTGCACCCGGCGCAGCGCCTCGGCGGCGGGCCGGGTGAGCAGGCACAGCGGCTCGTCGTAGCCGTCCACCGGGCGGCCGACGAAGTTGTGCGGGCCGGCGTAGCGGATGTCGACGACGATGCTCGGGTCGACCTCGGACAGCAGCACCACGTCGGCGGGGGCGCGCGGCCCGCTCGGGGTGGGCATGGCGGCGCTCGGCACCGGCGCGGGCTGCGGCGGCCGGCCACAGCCCGGCGTCGCCAGCACCGCCGCCGCGACCAGCAACCGCAGCGGCAGCCACCGGGGGTGGTCCGCGCCGGCTCTCACCGTTGTCGGCGTCCGTGCTGGGGTCGGTGCCGCAGGGCGAGCAGCAGCCCGGCGAGCCCGGCCACGACGGCGGCCAGGGAGACCGCGAGCAGCGGACGCGACCAGGGGTGACCGTCCGGGTCGAGCCGGCCCGGTCCCCCGGCGGCGGCCAGTGCGGGCGGGGTGGCGGTGGCCGACGCGGACGGGCCGGCGGTCAGCTCGCCCGGGTTGACCAGCCGGCCGACCGCCGCGCCCCGGGGCACCCCGAACCCCCAGTCGAGCAGGGCCGCGCCCTGTTCCCAGCCCCGCCTGTCGAGCACCTCCGCGCCGAGCAGGGTGACCACCAGCCGCCGGCCGCCCCGCTCGGCGGCACCGACGTAGGTGTGCCGGGCCAGGTCCGTGTAGCCGGTCTTGCCGCCCAGCGCCCCCGGGTAGCGGTCGAGTAGCTGGTTGTCGTTCTGGATCGGGAACGCCTTCTCGCCGAGCGCCGGCTGGGCGGGGATCATCGTCTCCCGGGTGGTGTCGTAGCGGCGGAAGGTGGCGTCGGAGAAGCAGGCACGGGCGATCAGCGCCAGGTCGTACGCGCTGGTGAACTGGCCCGGCCCGTCCAGCCCGGACGCGGTCACCGCGTGGGTCTGCAACGCGCCGAGCTGCCGGGCGTGCTCGTTCATCGCCCGCAGCCCACCGGGCAGCCCGTCGGGGCCGCCGCCGAGGCGGGCCAGCGCGTTGGCCGCCTCGTTGCCGGACTTGAGTAGCAGGCCCAACCAGAGGGTCTCGATCCGGTACCGGCCGCCCTCGGCGAAGCCCACGGCGGAGCTGCCCGGCTCGATGTCGAGGTCGCCGGGGGTGAGGGTGACCGTCTGGCGGGGGTCGAGCTTCGGCAGCACGGTCGCGGCGAGCAGCAGCTTCTGCACGCTGGCCGGGGTGCCGTACTCGTGCGGGCCGCAGCCGCCGAGCACGTCGCCGCTGTCCAGGTCGGCGACCAGCCAGGAGGTGGCCGGCACGGCGGGCGGCCGGGGTGTCCCGGCCGGTCGGACCTGCCCCGTGGTGGCCAGGGCGGGGCCGCCGACCACGCGGGCGGCGGGGTCGGTGTGGGGCGGGACCGGTCGGGGTGGCCGGGACACGGCCGGCACCGGCGCGCACGGGCCGGTGGTGACCGCCCCGGCGGCGTCCGCCGCACCGGCGGGTGCGACGACCGGCGACAGCAGCAGGGCGGCGATGGCGGCGGCGGTACGTCCCCGAACTCTCACGCTGACGAAGGTAGTGACGCCCGCCCCGCCGGTCCGGCGATCCGGCGAAACCCACCCGGCGGGTGCGGACCGGCCGCTAGCATGTCGCCGGGCGGCGGGAGGTGTCGACGGGGGTGGATGGGGGTAGCGGAGGGTAGGCCCCGGTGAAGGAGGAGACCATGACCGACCCCCGTTACGCCCCGATCGGCCTCGCGGCCGGTGGTGACCTGGTCGACGTCGACGATGTCGACACCCGTCCCGTGGTGGGTGCCGACGACGCCCGCGCCGACGCCGCCCGTGCCGGCGCGGAGGTGGACCTGTCCGACGCCGCCCGCGACGGCGACGGCGTGCCGGCCGGCACGGCCGACGCGGACGCCGACCGGACCCGGGCGGCAGGCGAGCAGAGCTGACCGTCGGGTGGGGGCGGCTGACCGCCCCCACCCGGCGTCATCCCCCCGGCCGGCCCCGCGACGGGCCGGCCGGCGTCGTTCAGTGGCCCCGGATCGCGCGGTGGATCTGCACCGGCAGGGCCGGCGCGCCGTCCACCGGCGCGGGGTCCTCGGGGGTGGGCGCGATGCCACCGGCGGCGATCTTGTCCAGGGTGTTCAGCCCGGCCGCGTCGATGCTGCCGAAGACGGTGTAGTTGGGGCGCAGCGCCGAGTCCGACTGGACCAGGAAGAACTGGCTGCCGTTGGTGTCCGGCCCGGCGTTGGCCATGGCGAGCGTGCCCCGGGCGTAGAGCCGGCGCACCCCGGTGGGGTCGGTCGGCGCGGGCGGCAGGTCGGTGGGCAGCTCGTCGCGGTAGCGGTAGCCCGGCCCGCCCTCACCGGTGCCGGACGGGTCGCCGCACTGGAGCACCTGCAGCGTCGGGTACGCGGTCAGCCGGTGGCAGGGCGTCCAGTCGTAGAACCGGTGCTTCGCCAGGTGCAGGAAGCTCTGCACGGTGCACGGGGCCTGTTCGCGGTCCAGGGTCAGCCCGATCGGCCCCTGGCTGGTGCGCAGGGTGACCCGGACCGTGCCGTCGTCGGGCGTCCGACGCGGGTCGGGCGGCAGCGGCACCGGCCGGGCCGGCGGCTCGTCGGGCGTGGACGTGTACGCGCAGGGTCCCTTCGTGGTCCGGGCGGCGGTCGGCCCGTCGGCGGGCGCGGCGACGGCGGCGGTGCCACCGGCGACGACCAGCGCGGCCGAGGCCAGGGCCGCCCCGGCGAGGCGGGCCAGCCGGCCGTGGGGGCGCGACCCGGCGGCGGACGGTCGGGGTTCACTCGACACTGATGGTCCTCCTGGACTCGTGGTACCGGAGAGACGACGGGTACCGGAACGACCGGAGTCTATGGAGGCTCGCACCGGTTGTCGACGCCGGCCGATCCGGGCGGGTCGTGACCGTCGACGCGCGCCGGTGCTCCCCGGCGCAACGGGTCGCCGTCAGTCCCAGGCGACCCGCCGTCGGACCCGGCGGCGGGTCCGGCGCCGACGGCCGACCGCGAGCAGGACGGCCAGCAGGCCGACCAGCCCGGCCGCCCCGCCGACCACCGCCCCGCCGAGCCAGTGCGGTGCGCCCGCCGTCGGGCGGGAGGCGGCCGGCGCGGCGGCCACCGGGGCGGACGGTGGGGCCGACGGGCTGGCGGTGGTCAGCTCACCGGGCTCGACCAGTCGCCCCACCGAGGCGTCCCGGGGCAGGCCGAAGCCCCAGTCGAGCAGCCGCGCCCCCTGTTCCCAGCCGCGTACCGGGCGGGCCTCCGCCCCGAGCAGGGTCACCACCAGTCGTCGTCCACCGCGCTCGGCGGCCCCGACGTAGGTGTGCCGGGCGAGGTCGGTGAAGCCGGTCTTCCCGCCCAGCGCCCCCGGGTACCGGTAGATGAGCTGGTTCTCGTTCTGGATCTGGAAGCCGGGTTTGCGCAACGCCGGCTGGGCCGGGATCTGGGTGCGCTCGGTCAGGGCGTACCGGCGGAAGGTGGGGTCGGCGAAGCAGACCCGGGCGATCAGCGCCAGGTCGTACGCGCTGGTGAACTGGCCCGGACCGTCCAGCCCGGACGGGGTCACCGCGCGGGTCTGCAACGCCCCGAGCCGGCGTGCCTCGGCGTTCATCTCGCGGACCCCGGCGGCGGCGCTGCCCGCACCGAGGCGGGCCAGCAGGTTCGCCGCGTCGTTGCCGGACTGGAGCAGCAGGCCGAGCCAGACGGTCTCGACCGGGTATCGACCACGGTCGAGCAGGCCGACGGCGGAACTGCCCGGCTCGATGTCCAGGTCGGGGCGGGTGACCGTGACGACCTGCTTCGGGTTCAGCTTCGGCAGCATGGTGGCGGCCAGCAGCAGCTTCTGCACGCTGGCCGGGGTGCCGTACTCGTGCGGGCCGCAGCCGCCGAGCACCGCCCCGGTGTCCAGGTCGGCGACGAGCCACGAGGTCGCGGTGACCGGCGGCGGCGCGGGCGCACCGGGCGGCACGGTCAGCCCGGGGGTGGCCAGCGCCTCGCCCCCCACCCGCTGCTGCTCGGGCACGGCCGCGGGCGGTGTGGGCCGGGGCGGTCGGGTCACCTTCGGCGTCGGCAGCTTCGGGCACGGCACGACGGCGGCGGCCGACCCGGCGCGGGCCGCACCGCCCGCGGTGGCGGGGATGGCCGGCACACCGGTGAGGAGTACGGCCGCGACGCCGGCGGCCAGGACCCGGGCTCTCATGGTGAGGCACCCTACCGAGGCGGCAACCGGGTTCCCCAGGGGGCGCGACCGACCCGACGGGAATCCCTTTCGTCACCCTTGATCATCGATCAGTGACCGCTGGTAGCCGAAATCGCCTCCATCGAGCGCCGATGGAACCGCTCCCACCCCCACTGACCTGGGATTTCTTCATCAGTCACCGAGAGCGACCGGAAGCTCACGAGAATTCTTGAACGATCTTCTGCCGGTCCCCGTATCCATCGCCGCAAGGACGGATCGGGGCGGACGCCAATGCCGGGCGTCGGACATCCGGTCCGCCTTGACCCCAGCCACCGTCGGGCCACCGCACGCTACGCCGTCGCGACCCGCCGGAGATCAGAGGAGAGGTACATGGCCAGGCCAATGCGGAAGAATGCCGTCCTCAAGCTCGGCGGAGTGGGCGCCCTGGCGGTGCTGCTGCTGGGCGGCGGTCTGCAACTCGCCTCCGCCGGTGAGAACACCGGCAGCACCGCCGCGCAGACCGTCAACTGCCCGACGGTACGGGACAAGCTGCCGGCGGTCCCGGCGTCGGCTGCCGCCGGGGTGGAGCGGGAACTGACCAACCTGGACGAGGAGATCGCCCGGCAGAACGAGCGGCTGGCGAAGCAGGCGGCCAACCCGCAGGGCGGTGCGAACTTCATCAACAACGCCATCCTCGGCCCGCTGAAGAGCAAGCGGGTCGCGGTGCTGGACCGCATCGAGATCAACTTCAACCGGGCCGGCGCCCAGCGACCCAACCTGGACGCCCTGGCCACCTGCGGCCTGAACGCCCCGGGTGTGGCCAGCGCGCTGAACAGCTCCGTCAAGGCCGGCAACGCCGCCACCGGCGGGAACAACACCACTGCCGCCGCCCAGACGGTGAACTGCCCGACGCCGCAGATCCCCGCCGTACCGGCCCAGGCCGCCGCGAACGTCCAGGCCGAACTGGCCAACCTCGACAAGCAGATCAGCGAGGCCAACGCCCGCCTCGCCCAGCAGGCCGCCAACCCCCAGGGCGGCGCCAACTTCATCAACAACGCCATCCTCGGCCCCCTGGAGGACAAGCGCAAGGCCGCCCTCGACCGCATCGAGATCGCCTTCAACCGCGTCGGCGCACAGCGCCCCAACCTCGACAACTTCGCCGCCTGCGGGCTCAACGGCGCGGGTGCGGGCAACGCCGGCAACGGCAACGCGGGTGCCGGCAACGGCAACGGCAACGCCGGCAACGGGAACGGGAACGCCGGGAACGGGAACGGGAACGCGGGCAACGGCAACGCCGGTGCCGCCCGGACGGTGAACTGCCCGACGCCGCAGATCCCTGCCGTACCGGCCCAGGCCGCCGCGAACGTCCAGGCCGAACTGGCCAACCTCGACAAGCAGATCAGCGAGGCCAACGCCCGCCTCGCCCAGCAGGCCGCCAACCCCCAGGGCGGCGCCAACTTCATCAACAACGCCATCCTCGGCCCCCTGGAGGACAAGCGCAAGGCCGCCCTCGACCGCATCGAGATCGCCTTCAACCGCGTCGGCGCACAGCGCCCCAACCTCGACAACTTCGCCGCCTGCGGGCTGAACTGACCCCTTGCGCACCGACGGCCCGGCGGATGATCCGCCGGGCCGTCCGGCTGTGCACGGCCTCCGCAGCGCGTTGGGTGCCGCCCCGCCGTGCGGTTCAGGTGCCGGTCCCGTCCAGGTAGTCGTGCAGGGCGGCGGAGGCCCGCAGCCGGCGCAGGCTGCGCCGGTTCAGCTCCTGCTCCCGCCGGGCGAGTTCGGCCCGGACCCGGTCCGGCCGGCCGGTGCTGCGCAGCTCGTCGAGGACCGCCGTGATGATGTCGAACGGGTAGCCGCCCCGGCGCAGCAGCGCCACCACCTGCGCCGCCCGGCCCTCGGCCACGTCGTACACCCGGTAGCCGGTGCCCCGCTGCCGGTGCGGGCGGAGCAGGCCACGCTGTTCCCACAGGCGCAGCTGCGAGGTCCGCACACCCACCTGGACCGCCACCTCGCCGATCCGGGCGTCCCGGCGGGGCACGGCCGCCGCCCGGCTGCCCAGCACCGTCTCGAACGCGCCCAGCACCCGGGCGATCTCGGCCCGCTCGCGGTCCAGTTCGGCGTGCCCGGCGTCGAGCGCGGCGAGCGCCGCCGGCAGCTCACCCCGGTGCACGGCCGCCAGCACCTCCCGGGTACGCGCCCAGCCGTGCCCCTCGGCCATCCGACGGGCCACCGCCAGGGCCCGGACGTGGCGGTCGGTGAAGATCCGGTAGCCGCTCGGGGTGCGGTCGGTCGGCGGCAGCACCCCGTCGGCCAGATAGTTGCGTACCTGCTGGGTGGAGACGCCGGCGCTGGCCGCGACGTCGACCAGCCGCCACCGTCGCTCCCCTGTCACCGGGCCTCTCCCCACCGCTCGCGTTCCGGCCCACCCTAGTGGTTGCCACGTGGTTTGAGACTTCTCGCCATATAGCCGGGCCGTGGACGCGTGAGTTGCGGAGAAAGTCTCTACAGGAGCATGAATGAGAAAATCGAAGGTATGGAGCAACCAGCGCAGTCCGCCGCCGACCGCCACGACGTGATCGAGGTACGGGGCGCCCGGGAGAACAACCTCACCGGCGTCTCCGTCGACATACCCAAGCGACGGCTCACCGTCTTCACCGGCGTCTCCGGCTCGGGGAAGTCCTCCCTGGTGTTCGGCACCGTCGCCGCCGAGTCCCGCCGCCTGATCAACGAGACCTACAGTGCCTTCCTCCAGTCGTTCATGCCGAACCTGTCCCGCCCCGACGTCGACTCGCTGCGGAACCTGACCCCGGCGATCGTGGTCGACCAGGAACGGATGGGGGCGAACTCCCGCTCCACCGTCGGCACCGCGACCGACGCGTACGCGCTGCTGCGGATCCTGTTCAGCCGGCTCGGTGAGCCGCACGCCGGCGGAGCCGGGGCGTTCAGCTTCAACCTCGCCGAGGGCATGTGCCCGACCTGCGAAGGGCTGGGCCGGGTCTCCGACCCCGACGTGTCGGCGATGGTGGACGTGGAACGCTCGCTCAACGACGGGGCGATCCTGGTGCCGAACTTCGCCGTGGACTCCTGGTACTGGCAGACCATCGTCGGGTCCGGCCTGTTCGACCCGGACGTGAAGCTCCAGGATTTCACCCCGCAGCAGTGGGAGGACTTCCTGCACAAGCCGGCCACGAAGATCAAGGTCGGCGCCAACAGCTGGACGTACGAGGGGCTGGTGGTGAAGGTCCGCCGGCTCTACCTGGCCAAGGACCGGGAGTCCATGCAGGCGCACATCCGCGCCTTCGTGGACCGGGCGGTCGCCTTCGCCACCTGCGCCGCCTGCGGCGGGGCCCGGCTCAACGCGGCGGCACTGTCCTCGCGGATCGCCGGCCGCACCATCGCCGAGTGCGCGGCCATGCAGATCAGCGACCTGGCCGAGTTCGTCGGCGGGATCGACGCACCGTCGGTGGCCCCGCTGGTGGCCGACCTGCGCGACACCCTGGACTCGATGGTGGAGATCGGCCTGGGCTACCTCAGCCTGGACCGGGAGTCCGGCACCCTGTCCGGTGGCGAGGCGCAGCGGGTGAAGATGGTCCGCCACCTCGGGTCCAGCCTCTCCGACGTGACGTACGTCTTCGACGAGCCGACGGTGGGGCTGCACCCGCACGACATCGCCCGGATGAACGGCCTGCTGCAGCGGCTGCGCGACAAGGGCAACACGGTGCTGGTCGTCGAGCACAAGCCGGAGACGATCGCGATCGCCGACCACGTCGTCGACCTGGGTCCGGGCGCGGGCACGGCCGGCGGGCGGATCTGCTACACCGGCGACGTCGCCGGGCTGCGCCGCTCCGACACGCTGACCGGCCGGCACCTCGACCACCGGGTCACCCTGCGGACGGCGTTCCGCCGACCCACCGGCCACCTGGCGATCCGGGGAGCCGACCTGCACAACCTGCGCGACGTCGACGTCGACCTGCCGCTGGGGGTGCTCACCGTCGTCACCGGGGTGGCCGGCTCGGGCAAGAGCTCACTGATCCACGGATCGCTGCCCCGCCGCGACGGCGTCGTGGTGGTCGACCAGTCCCCCATCCGGGGTTCCCGGCGCAGCAACCCGGCGACCTGGACGGGCCTGCTCGACCCGATCCGCACCGCGTTCGCCCGTGCCAACGGGGTGAAGGCCGCACTGTTCAGCGCCAACTCCGAGGGCGCCTGCCCGACCTGTAAGGGGATCGGGCTGGTCTACACCGACCTGGCGACGATGGCGGCCGTCGCCAGCGTCTGCGAGGCGTGCGAGGGACGGCGGTACACCCCCGAGGTGCTGGCCTACACGCTGCGCGGCCGCAACATCAGCGAGGTGCTCGGCATGTCGGTGACCGAGGCCCGGGAGTTCTTCCCGTCCGGCCCGGCCCGGGTGGTGCTGGACCGGCTGACCGAGGTGGGCCTCGGCTACCTGACCCTGGGGCAGCCGCTGACCACCCTGTCCGGCGGGGAACGCCAACGGCTCAAGCTGGCCGTGCACATGGCCGAGAAGGCGGCCACCTACGTCCTGGACGAGCCGACCACCGGCCTGCACCTGGCCGACGTGGACCAACTGCTCGCCCTGCTGGACCGGCTGGTCGACGCCGGCAACACCGTGATCGTCATCGAGCACCACCAGGCGGTGATGGCGCACGCGGACTGGATCGTCGACCTGGGTCCCGGTGCCGGCCACGACGGCGGCCGGATCGTCTTCACCGGCACCCCCGCCGACCTGGTCGCCCACGGTGACACCCTCACCGCCCGACACCTGCGCGAGTACGTCGCCCCCCGCTGAGCGGGGCCGCTCCCCCGTCGGCGGCGGGCCACCGGCGGGGGCGGGCGGCAGGGTCAGTGGTCGGGGAGCCGCCGCAGCCAGGCGCGCTGCCAGGGGGTCTCGACGGCCTTCGGATGGTAGCGGTCACGGACCCACCGGACGGCGTCGCGGGCCGGCACCCCGTCGAGGATCGCCAGGGCGGCGAGGGTGGTGCCGGTCCGGCCGATCCCGCCCCGGCAGGCCGCCTCCACCCGGTCGCCGGCGTGGGCGCGGCGCAGCGCCTCACGGAAGGCGTCCAGGGCGTCGACCCGGTCGGTCGGCAACCAGAAGTCGGGCCACCGGATGCGCCGGTGCGCCCAGGCGGGCGTCGGGCCCGGGGCCAGGATCAGGGCGAAGTCGGCCGGGGACACCGCATCGGCCACCCGCCGCCCGCGCACGGTCGCGCCGCTGGGCAGGGTGACCACTCCGGCCGTGCTGGACCAGTCCACCCCGTGATTCTGCCCGCTGGGCGCACAGCGCGCCGCCCCCGACCCTGACGGGTCGGGGGCGGCGCGTGTCGATGTGCGGGTCGCCTCTCGGCGCGTGGCGCGACGCGGCTCCAGCCGAACGGAACTCCGCGAGGGCATTTCAGGTGAGGCCCGGGGACACCGAACACACCGACACCCCGCACAACGCGGCACCCCACCTACTCCTTCCCCACCCTCCAGTGACCCCCGTCACCATCGATCCGCCGGCAGTCACCGAACCATCCACAGAGCACCGGTGGAGACACGCCGATGGCCGGCACCCCGGGTGGGGTGCCGGCCATCGTGTCGTACGGGGTCAGCTGTTCCAGTGCTTGGCGACGAGGTCGGCGGCCTGCTGTTCCCACTGGGCGTAGTGGTCGGGGTAGGCGGAGACCTGGACGGTCTGGGCGGCCTTGGTCAGGGGCATGTCCTGCCAGCCGTCGACCTGCTTGAGGCCCTTGAGGAAGGCCAGGGTGGCGTATTCGGGGTCGGTGATCTGCTCGACGGTGCCCCAGCCGCTGGAGGGGCGCTGCTGGAACAGGCCCTGCGAGTCGTGGTCGTTGCGGTCGCCGAGGTGACCGAGGTTCTCCAGCTTCGACTCCTGCAGGCTGGTCGCGATCGACACCACCGCGGCCCGTTCGTCCATGCCGGCCTTCTTCGTCGCCGCGATGATCGCCTTGGCGTTGCCGGTCTGCTCGTCGTTCAGGTCGATGCGGGACTGGGTGCCCTGCACGCCGTGCGGGATCAGCTTGGCCTTGTCCACGGCCGGCTTGTCGGCCTGGACGGTGGCGACGGGGCGGGTGTCGATGGTGGGGGTGTCGTGGTTGAGCGGGCCGGCGGCCAGACCACCGGCGACGGCGAGACCGGCGATGCCGAGGACGCTCTTACGCAGGATGGTGGTGTTCATGATGGTGGTGTTCATGGGGGAAGCTCCTTCGGGGGTAGACGCCCCGTCCGGCCCGTGGAGGGCTGGGTGTGCCCGTGGGGGACGGGCAGCGTAGGGGCGTGGGCACCACGTCGGGGGCGCTCATCTGGGTGGAAAGTCTGTGGGGGGTTCCCGGCCGGGGCCTGCCGCGTGGGGCGGTGGCCGCTCGTGCCGGGGTCAGGTGTAACGACCGGGGGTCCGGGGTCATTCCCGCCGGGGGTGCGGGGTCGGCCGGGGGCTGCTGCGGTCGTACCGGGGTGTAACGACCGTCGGTGCCGGGTCATTCCACCGGCGGCCGGGGCGTCGGACGGCCCGGGGGTGCTGCTGCGGTCGTACGCAGGGTGTAACGCCGGGGGCGGGGTGGGGATTCCGGCCCGGGGGTGCCGCCGGTCACGGCGACCGGGGTCGGACCGGGCGATACCGGACAACCGTCGCACCGGCACCGGGGGCCGTACCGCCCACCCGGGACGGCCGGGTCGTCACGGGGTGATCCGGGACTCGACCTTCGCGGCGCAGGCGGTCACCACCGACCGGGCGTCCAGGCCCAAACTCTCGATGGCGACCAGGGCGGTGAAGACCACGTCGGCCAGTTCGGCGGCCACCTCCGCACGGGTGTGGGTGACCCCCTTGCGGGGGTTCTGGCCGAGCACGCCGATCCAGGCGCCGGCCGCCTCCCCGGCCTCCTCGCTGAGCTTGAGGATGCGGCAGGTCAGCTCGGTCTGGTCGGTGCCGTTGGTGGCGTCCAGCCAGGCGCGGGCGGCGCGGGCCGCGTTCCAGATCACCTCGTCCACCCGCCCAGTGAACCGGACGGGGGTGACGATCCGCGCCCGGGGGCCCTCGGCGGCGTACCGGCAACGGTCGGTGCCCGCCGGACCGCAAGGTCCGACGGGCACCGGGTACCGCAGGGGTTCCGGGTCAGCGGGTCATGCCGAACCGGTGGCGACGCCGCCAGCCGAACGCGGTGAGCATCAGCACCACACCGGCGCCGACCAGCCCGCCACCGACCTTCAGCGGCGTGCTCAGGTTGTCACCGGTCACCGGCAGGTGCGGGTGCGGCTTCTTCTTCGGCAGCACGGTGATCGTCGTGCTGGCCGTACGCCCAGAGGTGCGCCCGGTCGCCGTGAAGGTGATCCGTCCGACGTCGCTCGGCCGGTAGCTCACGGTGAAGTTGCCGTTCGCGTCCGTCTGCGCCGTGAAGTGCCGCGGCGCGGGCTGCGGCTGCGAGTAGTCCACCTTCACCATGGCGACGGTGGTGCCGTCGCTGCGTCGGGCCGGCGCCTGCCCCGGCACGGCCGCGGCGAGGGGCACCACGGTGACGTCGATGTCGACGATCTCGTTCGGCCCGAAGCCGGTGCCGGTGAGCACCACCGTCTCGCCGAGGAAGATGGTCGTCGGGTTGGCCGTCAGCGAGGGCGTGACGGGCGGGTACGGTGGCGGCTGCGGCGTGCTGTCGGCGGGTGGCTGCGGCTGAGCAGCCCCCGCGGCGGTCGGCACGGCCACGATGGCCAGACCGACCGTCAGCGCCATGAGAATGCGGGATAGCCGCATGATGGTCTCCTCCTACTGTTTGCAGCTAGGTGCGGGAACTACTTGGGTGGTCCATGGGGTGGCGGTCGGTGTGTGCCAGAGTTCGGCGGTGCCGGTGGTGTTCCTGCCGGTCAGCAGGTCCACGTCGAGGGTCCGGGTGGCGCCGGGAGCGACGTCGACGGTGGCGATGACCACCTGCCGGCGACGTTCGATCCCGCTGCCCAGCGGGGTCGGTTTTCCGTCGACCCGGGCGCTGAGCACCGTGCCGCCCGCCGGGCTGTAGACGGAGATCAGGGTCCGGGCCGTGTACGGGTCGCCGGCCATGCCGAGGCCGAGCACCGACTTGGCCAGACCCGAGTCGGGGGCCGAGGAGTGCAGGGTGAAGCGCAGCTTGAGCTGCCGCCGCCCCTCGTCGGCGCAGTCGCCGGTGGTGAGGGTCGCCGTCGGCCGTAGGTAGTAGCCGAGCTTCGCGCCGCTGCCGTCGTTGAGGAAGACCCCGACGGTCGGGGTGGCCTCCTGTTCGGGGAGCGCACCGGCGAGCCGGGTGTCGGCGAACGTCCGCTGTTCCGTGGATCGGGCACTCCAGAACAGTATCCGTCTTTCCGTGATGGAGCGGTCCAAAGCCGACAAAAGCACTCTTGGGTTGACCTTCTTCGTGAGGAAGGCGTCGAACACGGCGGAGGCCGAGGCGGCGAAGAAGGCGTCCTGCCCGGTGTCGTCGCGGCCCTGGTAGGCGTCGCTGAGCAGGGTGCGCACCACCTGGTTGCTGACCAGGGTGGCGTCGCCGGGCACCTGCACCGGGCCGGTGGCCTGGAGCAGGTAGGACAGCATCACCGGGTCGACGGTCAGCACCCCGTCGACGGTCACCCCGCTGTGCCGCCGGTACATCTCCCGGTAGAGCTTCGCCGCGGCGGGAAAGTTCGGGCTCAGGTTGACGTCGGCCGGGTAGATGCCCGGCAGGTCGGTGTAGAGCCGACGCACCTCCTCGTCCACCCGCAGCGCCGGGGTGAACCGCCCGAACTGGGCGCTGGTGCCCTGCTCGCGCATCCGGATCCGCCCGTCGTCGGCGTGGATCACCGCGTACGCGCCGAACATGCCGCCGGTCGCGCGCAGCTCGGCGAGGTTCTGCGAGAGCAACAGGTAGTTGCGTGGTCCGTCCGCGCCGAGCAGGGCGGGCAGCACCCGGGCACCGCGGTCGGCCGCTCCGGTCAGTCCGGCCAGCCGGTCGATCTCCCCCCGCAGCTCGGTCAACGCCGTACCGAGCTGGCTGACCAGGTCCTCGGCGGGTACCGCGTCGAGGCCGGCCCGGGACCTGCGCACCGCGGCGTCGGCGGCGGTCAGGTCCGCCGAGGCGGCCCGCAGTCGGGCCAGGTCCAGCCGCCCCTCGGTCGGCACCAGCGTGGTCAGGTCGGTGCGCAGCAGCGCCGGGAACGCCTCCCGGGCCAGGTCGTCGATGGCCACCGCGATGGTCCGGACGGCCGCGACGTCGTCCCCGGCGTACGGGGCGTGCCGGGCGAGCGCCCACCCGGGGTCCCCGGTGGCGGTCCGGGCGGCCCCGGCCTGCTCCTGCAACGCCGCCAGGGTGCGCTGGGCCCGGTCGAGGTCGCCGCCGAGCACCTGGGTGCTCAGCTCCCGGGCGAGCCCGGCCGCGTTGACCAGGTGGGCGCGCGCCTGCCAGCCACGGAACCCCACCCAGCCGGCGGCACCGAACAGCACCGACCCGACGACCAGGCAGACCAGCAGGGCCCGACGGACCCGTCGCCGGGTCCGCCGCCGCAGTCTCCGTCGGCCGCTGCGCGACCTACCGCTCTCCGCCACCCGCTGCTCCGCTCTCCCTTTCGGGCGATATGACCGTTCATGAGCTTTGTAGCACGACAAATACCACTGTCAGGCTTTTACCGAATTTTCGTACTTGGATTAGTTCGCGCGGTATTGCCCGGTGGTCACCCGGGGGGACGCCACGTCCCGCAGCAGCGACTCGATCCGGTCCACCCCGGCCCGCAGCGACATCTCCCGCAGGTAGGTCTCCCGCCCCCGCCGCCCCATCTCCGCCCGCGCGGGCGGTGGGATCGTGCTGGCCAGCCAGAACCGGTCGGCCAGCGCGGCCCAGTCCTCGGGCGGGCAGGACAGGCCGGCCCGGGCCCGCTCCACCAGTGCAGCGGTGTCGCCCCCGGCCGAGGCCACCAGCGGGGCGGCACAGGCCAGCGCGGACTGCACCTTGCTCGGCACCGTCCCGTTCAGTTCCGGCAGATCCCGCAGGGTCACCAGCTGGTAGTCGGCGGCGGCGTACAGCTCGGGCATCTCCCCCGGCGACCGCCGGTCGAGGAACCGCACGTTGCCGGCCCCGAGTTCGCCGGCCAGGCCCCGCACCCGCCGCTCCTGCGCCCCGGAGCCGACCAGCACCAGATCCATCCGGTCGTGCAGCGCCGCGGCCGCCCGGACCGCCGTCTCCAGGCCCTGCCGTTCGCCGATTGTGCCGGCGTGCATGACGACGCAGCGCGCGTCCCCACGGACCAGCGCCTGGGCGGCCCGGCCGGCGCGCACCGGTTGGAAGATCCGCTCGTCGGTCCAGTTGGGCACGGTACGCACCCGGTCCCCGGCGACCCCGTCGGCGAGCACCAGGTCCCGCATCGAGGGGGCGGTGACCGCCACCGCGTCGGCCGCCCGCAGCACCCGGCGCATCGTGGTGGTGATCCGGCCGGGCCGCTGCGGGTCGGTCGCGACCTCCCCGGTCCAGAGATCCTGCACGTGCAGCACGGTGGGCACCCGGCCGAGCAGCCGCAGCAGCCCGGCGGCGGCGAAGCTGGTCGCGGGGAACTGGAAGACGTAGAGCACGTCGATGCCGGCCAGGTACCGCCGTCCGGCGAGCGCCGCGCTGCCGGCGAAGGAGAGGTAGCCGGCCATCCGGGCGGTGGGCGAGGCGTCGCCGCCCGCATAGCGGGGCACCCGGCGTACGGTCAACCGCTCGCTGTGGGTCACGTGCCGCCAGCGCTGCCGCCACCCGGGATAGACGTGGCCGCCGGGATAGTCCGGGAAACCGGTCAGCACCCGCACCTCGTGTCCGCGCCGGGCCAGCTCCTCGGCGAGGCTGCCGGGGATGAACGCCGGTTCCGGCGGGAAGTGGTACGACAGGATTCCCACCCTCATCGCCGCGCTCCCCTCCGCGTACCGTCGGCGGGTCGTCGACCGACGCGGTCGAAGGCCGGGGGGCGACGGCGCACCGCCGCCCCCGACCCGCGGGCCGCCGTCGCCGCCCCGCCCGTGGCGGGCAGGGCGGGACGGACGGACGGACCCGCGGCGGCACTCATCGCGGCAGCCGGGTGAGTTCCTGCGTCCGGTCGCTGGCCGGGTGCAGCCCCTGCTCGTCGCGGTGGGCGGCGGTGGCGCGGTCGGCCGGCACCGATGCCGGCGACGCGGTGGCGATCCGGTACGCCTCGTACTGGTAGGCGTCCGCGCGGGCCACCTTGGCCATGTTGAGCACACACCCGAGCAGCCGCACCGACACGGAGTGCAGGGACCGGGCCGCCGCGGCGGCCTGGGCGCGCGAGGTGCGCCCCTGCTGGGTGACCAGCAACGCGCCGTCGGCCTGCACGGCCACCACCACGCCGTCGGTGACGGCCAGCAGGGGCGCGGTGTCGATCACCACGATGTCGGCGGACTCGCGCAGCGACAGGAGCAGGTCGGCCATCGACTTGGACCCCAGCAGCTCGCTCGGGTTCGGCGGGGTCGAGCCGCTGGGCAGCACCAGCAGGGACTTGTCGCCCCAGCGCTGCACCACGTCACCGACCTGGACGTCGCCGACGAGCACGTCGGTGAGCCCGACGCCGCCGTCGACGCCGAGATAGTCGGCGACCTTCGGGCGGCGCAGGTCGGCGTCGACCAGCAGCACCCGCCAGCCCGCCTCGGCCAGCGCGATCGCCAGGTTGCAGGACAGGGTGGTCTTCCCCTCCCCCTGCAACGCGCTGGTCACCGCGATCACCCGGGCCGGCTCGTGCACGTCCACGAAGCGCAGGTTGGTCCGCAGCTTGCGGACCGCCTCCGCACGGGCCGACGTCGCCGCCTCACCGACGATCAGCGGCGCCGCCTTGGCGCCCTGGTCGAACGGGATGTCGCCGAGCAGTGGGCTGCCGGTGGCGCGTTGCAGGCCGGCGGCGTCACGCAGCCGTACGTCGACCATGCCGCGCAGCACGGCGAGCGCCACGCCGAGCAGGAGCCCGACCAGGACGCCGAGGGCGAGGTTGCGGTTGGGCTGCGGGGAGACCGGGCTGGCGCTGACCCGGGGGCCGCCCACCACCTCGATCCGGGTCGGTCCGGCCTTGCCGTCCGACGTGGTCTCGATCTTCTTGACCAGCTCGACGAACTTGGCCGACAGGGCCTCGGTGACCTTCATGGCCCGGGTCTGGTCGGTGTCGGTGACGCTGGCCCGCAGCAGCACGGTGCCCGGTTCGGTGGAGGTGGCGACCCGGCGCTGGATGTCGTCGGCGGTGAGGCCGAGGCCGGAGTCGGCGACCACGGCCTGCGCCAGGCGGTCGCTGCGCAGCAGGTCGGCATACGACTTCACCCGCTGCTGGAGGAAGAGTTCGCCCTGGTAGGCGTTGCTCACGCCCTGGTTGGGGGCGGTGACGAAGAAGGTCACCGAGGCCACGTAACGGGGCGCCGTGCGGACCGTGACCAGCGCCGCCGAGCCGACCGTCAGCATCAGCGTGACCAGGACGATCCACCAGTGTCGGCGGACCAGGCGCAGGCAGGTGCGGACGTCCATCACGCCCTCCGTTCCGGCGGAACGGCCAGCTGGTGAAAAAGCACGAAGTCTCCCTAGGTTCCCATAACGCCGTGAGAGTATCTAAACGCAGCGAGTAGCCCTTTAAGTTGCAAAAACAACGTATACGATGCAAACCGCTTGCCAGTGCCGAATCCTCGCAATCACGGAACAAAACGCAGAGGACGCCAATGAACCACGTAGACCCCCGGCCCGACGACGACCCCAGCCAGCGGCGCGACTGGGTCACGCGACGCGCGAAGGCCCTGTCCTTGCTAACGCTCGACACCGCCTCCTGGTGCGCAGGTTTCCTGGTCGCCTCCTGGGCCCGGTACGAGTTCGGCATCACCCCCCGGCAGTGCGCCCTGGCCCTCGGCGCCGCCGGCGTGTGCGCGGTCATCCACGCGGCGCTCGAACAGGTCCGGTTCACCGCCCGGGGCCGACACCCGGTCGGCAGCGTCGGCGAGGCCCGCGACCTGGGCGGGACGGTCGTGCTGGCCGCCGCCGTGGCGCTGGCCGCGCTGCTGCCGATGGCCGAACGACCCATCCCGGCCAGCGTGCCGATCCTCGGCGCCGCCGTGGCGTTGCTGCTGATGGGGACCGGCCGGGTCACCTACCGGTGGCGACGCGACCGCGACGCCCGGCCCGCCCGCTCGGCCGACCGGACCCTGATCTACGGGGTCGACGCCGCCAGCGAACGCCTCGTCCGGGTGCTGCTCGGCGACCCGACCAGCGGATACCTGCCGGTGGGGCTGCTCGACGACGACCCCGAACGGCAGGGGCTGCGGGTGGCCGGGCTCCGGGTGCTCGGCGGCCGGGAGCAACTGATCCAGGCCGTCCGCGCCACCCGGGCCGGCACGGTGATCTTCTCGATCAACGGCTCGGACGCCGAACTGATGCGCGACGTCCGCAGCCGCACCCTGCAGGCCGGCGCCGCGTTCAAGGTGCTGCCGCCCGTACGCGAGCTGCTGGACCGCCCGGTCACCGCGCACGCCGTCCGCGACCTGCAACTCACCGACCTGCTCGGACGGGCCCAGCGGGTGGCCGAACTACCCGTCGAGCGCAACGGGCTCGCCGGACGCCGGGTGCTGGTCACCGGCGCGGGCGGCTCGATCGGCTCGGAGCTGTGCCGGCAGATCGCCCGCTGCGACCCCGGCGAGCTGATGATGCTCGACCGGGACGAGTCGGCGCTGCACGCGCTGCAGATGTCCCTGCACGGCCGGGCGCTGCTGGACGGGCCGGAACTGATCCTCGCCGACCTGCGCGACGCCGACGGGATCGCCCGGATCATCGCCGAACGGCGGCCCGACATCGTCTTCCACGCCGCCGCCCTCAAACACCTAACCCTGTTGCAGCGGCACCCGGGCGAGGCGGTCAAGACCAACGTCCAGGGCACCCTCAACGTGCTGGAGGCATGCCGCGACGTCGCCGAGTTCGTGAACATCTCCACCGACAAGGCGGCCAACCCGATCAGCGTCCTCGGCTACTCCAAGCGGATCACCGAGCGGCTGACCGCGCACTACGCCGAGCGGTACGGCGGGGCGTTCCTCAGCGTCCGCTTCGGCAACGTGCTCAGCAGCCGGGGTTCGGTGCTCACCGCGTTCCAGGCCCAGGTCCGGGCCGGGCTGCCGATCACCGTGACCCACCCGGACGTGACCCGGTACTTCATGACCGTGCAGGAGGCGGTGCACCTGGTGCTCCAGGCCGCCGTCGTCGGCCGGGGCGGGGAGGCGCTGGTGCTGGACATGGGCGAGCCGGTACGCATCGCCGAGGTGGCCCAGCGGCTGGCCGCCGAGGCGGCCCAGCCGCCCGAGATCGTCTACACCGGCCTGCGCCCCGGGGAGAAGCTGCACGAGGACCTGTTCGGCGTCGACGAGATCGACAGCCGGCCGCTGCACCCGCTCATCTCCCACGTCCGGGTCCCCGCGCTCGACCCGGCGGACCTGGCCGGGCTCGACCCGTACGGCGAGCCGGAAGAGCTGGTCAAACGGCTCGCGGCCTGCTGCGACGACCGCCTCGTCCGGGTCGACGACACCGCCCGGCTGTCCACCCTGCCGTCACCACGCTGAACCCACCGTCCGCCCGGCGTACCGCCGGGCGGACGGTGGTGAGCGCTCAGCGGTGCCGGCCCGCGTCGTCGTCCCGCCCGTCCGGTTCGGTCTCCTCCAGCGCCTCGGTGACCGACCCGGTCAGGTCGTCACCCGGCACCGCGACCGCCTCGGCCCGGTCCTGCTCGTCGGGGCGGCCACCGGGTGGGGGCTGCGGCGCGGTGGCCCCGCCCGCGAAACCGTACTCGTTCGGCTCGTCGTGCCGGCTCATAGGGGAATCCTTCCCGTCACGTTCGGTTCGTGCCCTGCTGGCCCCCGGTGGGGGTGTGCTCGGCTTACCCACGTCCGGGGGTCGGTAGTCGGCGGCGCGGTGGGTGGGGGCGCGGTGGACGCCGCCGCATTCAGCCCGGCGGAGAGCAGGTGACGCAGCACCACGACCGCCGCCGCCGTCGCCAGCGCCGACCAGCTCCGGCCGCCGGCCAGCCGGAGCAGGCCCGCGGCGACCAGCAGGTCGAGCAGGACCCGCAGGGCGGTCCGCCAGGACCGGGTGGTCAGCAGCGCCACCGCGCCGACGCCGAGGGCGAGTGCGCTCACCCCGGTGGCCAGCAGCACCGCGACCCCGGTCATCGGGACGGCCCGCCACCGTCCCCGGCCGGGACCGGCTGCCGCTCGGGGTGCGCCCGGTCACCGGCGTCCACCTGCCGCTTCTCCTGAGCGATCTCCCGGCGCAGGACGACGTTCAGCGCGGTCCGGATGGTGGCGATCGCCGCCAGCTGACCGAGCTGGGCGAAGGTCGGCGACACCGCGGTCCGCAGGATGTCCGCCGCCAGCTGGAACTCCAGGCCGAGGGTGAGGAACCGGCCGAGGGAGAGCCGGATCGGGGTGAACACGGCGGCGCTGCGGTGCCGCAGCCCCTCGACCACGAACCGCAGCGCCGCCCAGAGCGCGCCGACGACGATGACGGTCGCGCCGATGGTCTCCACGACCCCCACCACGACCGCGTCGCCGTGGTGCAACAGCTCTTCCAGGCTCACCGGGTGGCGTTACCCGCCCGCACCCCGGCTAGTCGACGGTCAGGACAGCTCGCGCACCGCCTCCAGGATCAGCCACAGGCCGCAGATGGCGAAGAGCACCGCCGCGCCGTACCGGATGGTCCGCTCCGGCAGGTGCCGGCCGAGCAGCCGGCCGACCAGGATGGCCAACGCGTCGGCGGCCACCATGCCCAGCGTCGAGCCGAGCCAGGTGCCGAACCAGCCGTACTTGGTGGCCAGGGTGATGGTGGCGAGCATCGTCTTGTCGCCCAGCTCGGCCAGGAAGAACGCGACACCGACGGCGAAGATGGCGGACTTGCCGGTCTTCTCCGCCTTGCGCTTCTCCTCCTCGGTGAGCTTGTCGCCGCGCAGCGTCCAGACGCCGAAGCCGAGGAACGCCAGGCCGGCGACCAGCGAGATCCACCCGGTGGGCAGCGCCGCGTTCAGGCCGACGCCGATCGCCACCGAGGCCAGGTGCACGATCGCGGTGGCGACGGTGATGCCGATCAGCACCGGGACCGTCTTGAACCGGGTGGCGAACGTGAGCGCCATGAGCTGGGACTTGTCCCCCAGCTCGGCGACGAAGATGACGCCGAAGCTGACGACCAGCGCGACGAGGAAACCGTCCATGAGGAACCTTCCCGATCAGGCCGGGAGGAGGTGACGGGGCGACCTCGACCCGGCTGTGTTGACAGCCAGAGTCGAAGGTCTCGCCCGCCCCACCGCTGGTGGGGCCGCGTGGCCGGGTGCGGAACGCACCAGTGTGTCGACCACGACATTGGGGGCTACTCCCCTTCGCGCCTGCCAGCCTAACCGAACGGCCCGACCGGCCGGTGCGCCGGGTGCGCCAGGTCACCCCGGGGGGTGCCCGTCAACGTCCCGACGCACCGGGCCGGCGGTGTCGTCACCGGCGGTTCCGCCCCGGCCGACCGGCCGCCGGCAGTCCCGGTGGCGGTCGGGCCGGCGGCGGACCGGCCGGCAGCGGACCGTGGCGCTCCGGCCCGGTCGGCGGTCAGGCGGCGCGGGCCAGGGTGACCCCGAACAGGCCGTCCGGGTCGGTCCAGAACTCCGTCGGCAGGAATCCGGCCGCCGTCAGCTCCGCGCCGATCCCCGCCGGCCGGAACTTCGCCGACACCTCCGTACGCAGCTCCTCGTCGGCGGCGAACCCGACGGTCAGGTCGAGCGCGTCGACGCGGACCCGCATCGGGCGTCGGGCCCGCAGCCGCATCTCGATCCACTCCTGCGCCGGGTCCCAGTGGGCGACGTGGGCGAACGCGTCCGGGTCGAAGTCGGCGTCGAGCTCCCGGTTGATCACCCGCAGCACGTTGCGGTTGAACTCGGCGGTGACCCCGGCCGCGTCGTCGTACGCCGGCACGATCACCGCCGGGTCCTTGACCAGGTCGGTGCCGACGAGCAGGTGGTCGCCCGGCTCCAGGGCGGCGCGCATGGCGGCCAGGAAGTCGGCCCGCTCGGCCGGCACCAGGTTGCCGATGGTGCCGCCCAGGAAGACCACCAACCGACGACCACCGGTCGGCAGGCGGTCCAGTTGCCGGGTGAAGTCCCCGACGATGCCGCGCACCCGCAGCGCCGGATAGTCCGTGGCGATCTGCACGGTGGACTGCCGCAGCGCGCTCACCGACACGTCCAGCGGCACGAAGGTGCCCAGCCCGCCGTGCCGGGTGAAGGCGTCCAACAACAGCCGGGTCTTCTCCGACGAACCGGAGCCCAACTCGATCAGGGTCTTCGCCCCGGTCGCCGCCGCGATGTCGGGCGCCCGTTCGGCCAGCACCGCCCGTTCCGCCCGGGTCGGGTAGTACTCCGGCAGCCGGGTGATCTCCTCGAACAACTCGCTGCCCCGGGCGTCGTAGAACCACTTCGGGGGCAGCCACTTGGGGTCGGCGGCCAGCCCGGTCCGCACGTCGGACCGCAGCGCCCGGTCGAGGTCCTGTTCCTCCAGGTAGATCTCCAGCGGTTCCGCGCTCATGTCGTCCTCTCCTGCACCGAAAACGTCCTGTTCCGTCCGGTCAATCCAGCTCGCCGACGTGCACGCCGTCCGGTCCCGCCCGGACCCACCGCCGGTCGGGCACCTCCCGCCAGCCGGGCGCGTCGTCCACCGGCTCGGAGGCCAGCAGCGCCGTACCGTCGTCGGCGCGCACCGACAACGCGTGCCCCCACACGCTCGCCACCACCGACACGCCGTCGGTGAGCAGCAGGTTCAGCCGTGACCCCGGGGCCGCGGCGGCGACCTCCCGGACGGTCGCGGTGACCGCCTCGGTCGGCGACGCGCCGGCCCGCAGCCGGTGCCGGACCAGCGCCCACAGCAGCGCCGAGTCGGTCGGCGCGTCGAGGGTGAGCAGGTCCCGCACCGGCAGGCCGCCGGCCGCTCCGACGACCGAGTCCGGCCAGCCACGCACCACCCCGTTGTGGCTGAACAACCACCGCCCCCCGGCGAACGGCGCGGCGGCGCTCTCCTGCACCGGCATGCCCACCGTGCCGGAACGCACCGCCGCCAGCACCGCGCCGGAGCAGGTCACCGCCGCCAGCTCGGGCAGCGTCGGGTCGGACCAGATCGGGCCGGCCCGGCGGTACCGCACCGGGGCCCCGCCGCGACCGTCGTCCCCGCCCGTGCCGGGATACCAGCCGACGCCGAAGCCGTCGACGTTGACCGTGCCGCCGCCGCGCATGTCCCGGGGGGCCCAGGACTGCCGGACCAGCGAGTGCGGCGGGTCGTACAGCAGCGACCGCAGGGTCACCGGGGGGCCGAGGTACGCCAGGTGCCGGCACATCAGGCGACACCGCCTCTCACCCGTGGGCCTCCTCGGGCCGGGCGTCACGGGCGCAGCGGAAGCCGCTGAAGATCTGCCGCCGGATCGGGTGGTCCCAGTTGCGGAAGGTGCCCCGGCAGGCCGCCCGGTCGGTGCCGAACGAGCCGCCACGCAGCACCCGGTAGTCGCCGCCGAAGAACACCTCCGAATACTCCCGGTAGGGGAAGACGGCGAAGCCGGGATGCCCGTGGAAGGGGCTCGCCGTCCACTCCCAGACGTCGCCGATGAGCTGGTGCACGCCGAGCGGCGAGGCGCCCGCCGGATAGGCCCCGACCGGTGCCGGCCACAGGTGCCGCTGTCCCAGGTTGGCGTGCTCGGCGGTCGGCTCGTCGTCACCCCACGGCCAGCGCCGGGAGCGCCCGGTCGCCGGGTCCCAGCGGGCCGCCTTCTCCCACTCCGCCTCGGTCGGCAGCCGCTTGCCGGCCCACCGCGCGTACGCCTGCGCCTCGTGCCAGCAGACATGTACCACCGGCTCGTCGTCGCGTACCGGCGCCCACCGGCCGAACCGCTGGTACGCCCAGCCGTCGCCGTCACGTCGCCAGTGCATCGGCGCGCTCAGCCCGGCCTCGGTGCGGTGCCGCCAGCCGGCCGCGCTCCACCAGCGCGGGTCGTCGTACCCGCCGTCGGCGAGGAACTCCCGGTACGCGCCGTTGGTGACCGGCGCGGCGTCGATGACGTACGCGGGCAGGTCGACGGTGTGCGCCGGGCGTTCGTTGTCCAGCGCCCACGGGTCGGTCGAGGTGCCCATGGTGAACGGCCCCGCCGGCACCAGCACCTCGGCGGCGCCCCGGGCCCGGGGCTCGGGGGGTGGGGGCGCGTCGAGCGCCGCTGGCCCGGAGCGTAGCTGGTGGGTGGCGAGCATGGTCTCGTCGTGCTGCTGCTCGTGCTGCACGATCATGCCGAAGACGAAGCCGTCGGCAACCAGCGGCCGCTCGGAGAACCGGACCCCGTCGAGCAGGTCGTGCACCTTGTCCCGCACGGTCGCCACATAGGCCCGCGCCTCGGTCGGGGGCAGCAGCGGCAGGGAGGGGCGGTCCTTACGGGGCTGTTTGAACGCGTCGTACAGGTCGTCGATGTCGCGCCGCACCGGCTCCCGCCCACCGACGTCCCGGACCAGCCACAGTTCCTCCTGGTTGCCCACGTGGGCGAGGTCCCAGACCAGCGGGGACATCAGTGTCGAGTGCTGCCGGACCAGGTCGTCGTCGTCGACCGCGCTGGTCAACGCGTCGGTGCGGGCTCGGGTCCGGGCCAGTTCGGCGGCGATCCGGCTGCGCAACGCCTCGGGCTGCGCGCCCGGTTGCTCGGTGGTGGTCACCGGTCTCCCCTCTGCGCTGCGGCGATCCGTCGGCGGATCCCGCGGTCGATCTCGTCGTGGGTGTCGGTCGGCAGGTCGAGCGTCGGCAGCGTCTCCCGGGCCAGGTCGAGCAGGGCCACGGCCGCCGTGGCCAGGGCCGGGTCGGCCAGCCCGTACCGGGCGGCGGTGCGCCAGCGGTCGGCCACCGGCGCGGCGATCGTCCGGGCCGCCCGGACCGTCCGCTCGTCGCCCAGCAGCGCGGTCAGCACGACCAGTGGGAGCGTCCAGTCCCGGCCGGGTTGGGCGTCGAGGTAGCGGACCTCCAGGTAGCCGCGCGGGCGTACCGGTGGGAAGAGGGTGCTGACGTGGTATTCCAGGTCGTCGGTGGTGGGTGGGTCGGGCAGTGCCCCGGCTATCCAGTCGGCGAACGTGACCCCGCGCGGGGGTGTCCAGTCCGGGCCGTCGTGACGCAGACAGAGCAGGGGCGCGGCGAGGACGTACTGCGTCCAGGCGGCGACCGGGTCCCGGTCCGGCTGGTGCGCCGACCAGACCGGGCCGGTGCGGGCCGGGTCGATGTCCAGCCAGGCGGCCATCCGGGCGGACGCCCAGCCGGTGGGCCGCCCGGCGTGCCGGTCGGCGGTGGCGAAGGCCGCCACCAGTGGTGGCCCGACCGCGTGCACCGCCGCCCAGCGCTCGGCCAGGCCGGCGGCCGGGCCGACGTCGAGGCAGACCTGGAGGCCGGCGGTGCTGTACATCATGGTCTGCCCGGCCGGGCCGCGCCGGTCGAAGACGCAGCGCATGGCGCGGTAGCGCGGGGTGTCGACCACCGGGCGGGGGGCCCGCCACGGGTCGATGCCGGTCTGCCCGCGCACCAGGCCGGCACGGGCGAGCAGGGCGTCGAGTTCGTCGATGTCGGCCTGGGTGGCCGAGACGAGCGCGGCGACCGAGGATCGCGGCGCGGTGGACAACTCCACCTGACCGCCCGGCTCGACGGTCACGGCGCTGCCGTGCCGCAGGGGGCGGGCCGGGCTGGTGTCGTCCAGGGTGGAGGGGCTGTGTGGCCCGAGTGCCGCTCGGAGCCGCGCCCGGTCCAGTGGCCGGGCGGGGTCGGCGACGTCGTGGACGGTCCATTCCAGTTCGACGCCGGTGAGGGTGGGTGGGCCGGTCTTGAAGCAGATGCGGGCCAGGTGCCCGGCCGCCCCGGCGACCTCGCCGAGCACGGTCGACCGGTCCAGCCCGGGCGACGTCACCACGAGACGGTTTCCTCCCGACGAAGGGTCCGACCATGCCGGTCGGCGGGCACGGCCGACCGGGGCCGTCCCGTCCTCCATCTTCTGTCCCGGGGACCGATCCCGCAGACCCGACGGGAAGAAATAATTGTGAAGCCTTTTCGACTAGTTCCTGGGGCCGGGCCCCCCGCCGGGGCTGGCCGGACCACCTGTGGCATCGGACGGCTTGGCCGGCGGGCGCTGCGGAACCAGGGTGCGGCAGTACGCCTCCACCCGGTCGGCTCCGCCCGCGGCGGCCACCAGGTCGGCGTACCCGGGTCTGGTCAACGCCTTCGCCCGCTGCGGGGGCGGCATGGCCAGGTAGGCCCGGCACTGCCCGACCAGTTTGCCGGTGTTCGCCGGCCCGCTGTGGCCGGGCGGCGCGGGCGGTGCCGAGGGGCCACCACCGGGCACGGTGCCGCCGGGCCGCCGCGACGGGCTCTGCCGCTGCGGTTCGGACCGGTACGGCGACGGCCGGTCGGTGTCGGCACCGGTGGCCGTGGCGGTGGCGGTGGCGGACGGGACAGGTCCGGGTGTCCGCTCGGCGGGACGGTCGAGGGCCGCCGCGGCGAAGGCGACCCCGGCGGTGGCGGTGGCGGCCAGCGCGGCGATCCAGGCCACCACACCGGTGGACAGCCGGGGACGCCGCCGGACGGCCGGGGCGGGCCCGGGTGCCGCCGCGCCCCGGGCGGCCCGGAACGCCGCCAGTGCCGCCTGCTCACCGGCGAGCTCGTCGACCCGGGCCGGTGCGGCGGCCGCGGCCAGCAACCGGGTGAGCGGATCGTCGGTGGACGGCACGGTCCCTGGCCCGGTCGAATCGAGCAGCCGCTCGGCCTCGGCCCGGCTCACCGGCCGACCGGAGCGGGCCGACCGGCGGAGGTTCATCCAGTCTCCCCTCATGTCAGCCGTCCGCCGCCTCGGCCCGCGACGCGTGCGGCGTCGGCCGGGGGCGGGGCGGGGCGACCCGCTCGTCGTCGGACGACCGGGGGGCGTCCCCGCGTTCCAGCATCGCCGCCAGCCGGCGCAGCCCCCGGTGTGCGGCCGTGCGGACCGCACCCGGCCGCCGGCCGAGCACCCGACCGGCGGTCTCCGCGTCCAGTCCCATCACCGCCCGCAGCAGCACCGCCTCGGCCTCCCGGGGCGGCAGGGTGGAGATCAACGCCAGCGCGGACTCGGTGGTGATCGTCTCGCCGGCCCGTTCGGCGGTGTCGGCGTCGCCGGCGAGGTCGCTGAGGTCCTGGACGGGAACCGGCAGGGACGGACGGCGACGCTGGCGACGCAGGTGGTCCATGGCCCGGTTCCGGGCGATCGTCACCGCCCAGGCGCGGAACTCGCCGCCGGTGAAGCGGGACAGGTCCCGGGCGATCTGCAACCAGGTCTCGGAGGCCACGTCCTCGGCGTCCGGACCGACGAGCGCGGTGAGATAGCGCAGCAGGCCCGGCTGGAGGCTGCGGTACAGGACGCGGAACGACTCCTCGTCGCCGGCCTGCGCCGCCGCGACCGCCCCGGTCAGGTCATCGGTCACCGCCGGGCCGCCCCGTCGACCGACCCGGGCCGGCAGCCGGCGGACACACCGCCGCCCCGGCCCGACCAGCGGACCCCTTCGCGCACCTTCAGCCCCCCGCTGCCCCGCTCGCACCCGACGCCGGAGGTCGGGTGACCCGTCTGGTACGCCGCCGGGAGAGTACGGCGTCGGGTCTGGGCGCGGTACCGGCACCGGGACGGGCCAGAGGGGGCAACACTAGGAGCCGGAGCAGGGCGCAGGCAAGCGGTCAACGGGGCGGAAAAGGTGAGATAGATCAATCTCGCTGGCGGCGCGTCGGAGTAACACCGATCACCCTCCGGACGCTTAGCCGCGACGCCCTCCGTCCCGACCACGAGGCCACGGCGCACCGTCGGTGACCCCGCGACAGCCACCGGTCACCGACCGTCAGGCCGACCCCCCGCCGGGACCTGGACAGGTGGTCCCACGAAAACTCCGAAGGGATATCGGCGTCTGCCGGACGGGAGGACCCTGGGTACGGTATGGGGGTGTTGTCATCCGAGGTCGTGCTCAGCGGTCGCTACCGCCTGGACGAACGTGTCGCCACCGGCGGCATGGGCGATGTGTGGCGGGCCACCGACCTGGTTCTCGGTCGCCAGGTCGCGGTGAAGGTGCTGCTGCCGGCGCTCGTCTCGGATCCCGACTTCATCGCCCGGTTCCGCGCCGAAGCGCGGATCATGGCGGCGCTGCGCCACCCCGGCATCGTGCAGGTCTTCGACTGCGGTGAGGACCGGCTCGACGACGGCGGCCGTGCCGACTACCTGGTCATGGAGTTCGTCGAGGGCGAACCGCTGTCGCGGCGGATCGAGTCCGCCGGCCACCTGGACGTGGACGAGACGATGTCGGTCGTGGCGCAGGCCGCCCAGGCCCTGCACGCCGCGCATGCCGGCGGCATCGTGCACCGCGACGTCAAGCCGAGCAACCTGCTGGTGCAGGAGGACGGCACGGTGGTGCTGGTCGACTTCGGCGTCGCCCGCTCCACCAATGTGACGAGCATCACCAGTGCGAACGCGGTGCCGGGCACCGCCCTCTACATGGCGCCCGAGCAGGCGTCCGGCCGGCCGGTGTCGGCCGCCACCGACATCTACGCCCTCGGCGCGGTCGCGTACTGCTGCCTGACCGGGCAGCCGCCGTTCACCGGGGACAACCCGCTCCAGGTGGCCGTGCGGCATCTGGACGACGAGCCGCCGGAGCTGCCCGCCGACATTCCGGTGGCGGTCCGGGCCCTGGTGGCGCGGGCGCTGGAGAAGGACCCGGCGGACCGCTTCGCCACCGGCGCCGAGATGGCCACCGCCGCCCGCGCCGCCGCCGGCGACGACACCGCCGCCACCGCCCTGGTGACGCCGCCGCTGCGCCACCCGTCCCGGGCCGACGGCGTGCGGGTCGACCCGGCGGGGACGTCGACGACGGTGGTCGGCTCGGGGTCGCGGCGGGGCCGCCGGGGTTCCCTGGTCGGCGCGCTGGCCGCGGTGCTGGTGGCCCTGACCGCGCTCGGTGCCGCGTTGGGCGCCTCGAAGTCGCTCGACAGCGGCGTGCCCAACATCCGCAGCACGGGCCCGGCGGTGGCCCCCACCGACCGCTCCGAGATCCCGGCGGTGGTCGAGGAGACCGGCTCCGACGAGTCGTCGCGTCCGCCCCGGCCGACCAACCAGTACGAGAAGCCGTCGCCGTCGGTGTCGGTCAGTCCGACGCCGCTGCCGAACGGCTCACCCTCGACGCCGCCGACGAACTCCGCGCCGCCCACCCCGACGGCGCCGGCCACCAGCGAGCCCGCCCCGACGGGCACGCCCACCACCGGGCCGACCCAGGGCGAGCCGACGGCGACCACGACCGAGGCGGGTGGCGGGGGCGGCAACAACCCGCCACCGGCCGGCACCTGACCGGTCGTCGCCCGGCACCGGGAACACCACCGACCCCAGGAATACCAAAACGGACGTAGATCGCTATATCGCCATCTAGGCTCCCTGCAAGGACACGCTTGCAGGGAGCCCGGATGAACGCACAGAAGCTGGTCGTCATCGGTCAGGGATACGTCGGACTGCCGCTGGCCATGCGCGCCGTCGAGGCCGGGCTGGACGTGGTCGGGTTGGACGTCGACGCCGACCGGGTCAAGCGGCTGGCCTGCGGCGAGTCCTTCGTCGAGGACATCCCGGCCGACCGGCTGGGCCGGGCCCTGGCCAGCGGACGGTACCGGCCGAGCACCGAGTACCCGGACGCCGAGGGCTTCGACATCTGCGTGATCACCGTGCCCACCCCGCTGCGCGACGGCGTCCCCGACCTGAGTTTCGTCGAGCAGGCCGGTACCGCCGTCGGCCCGTACGTGCGGCGCGGCTGCACGGTGGTGCTGGAGTCGACCACCTACCCGGGGACCACCGAGGACCTGCTCCGGCCGCTGCTGGAGGCGGCGAGCGGGCTGCGCAGCCCGGGTGACTTCCACCTCGGTTACAGCCCGGAGCGGATCGACCCGGGCAACCCGACGTGGCGGCTGGAGAACACCCCGAAGGTGGTGTCCGGGGTGGACGCGGCGTCGCTGGAGCGGGTGGACGGCTTCTACCGGCGGCTGGTCGAGCGGACCGTGCCGGTGGACTCCACCCGGGTCGCCGAGCTGACCAAGCTGATCGAGAACACCTTCCGTCAGGTCAACATCGCGCTGATCAACGAGCTGGCGATGGCCTCCCACCAGCTCGGCATCGACGCCTGGCAGGCCATCGAGGCCGCCTCGTCCAAGCCGTTCGGGTTCATGCCGTTCCGGCCCGGCCCGGGGGTCGGCGGGCACTGCCTGCCGATCGACCCGTGTTACCTGTCGTGGCAGGTCAAGCGCACCCTGGGCCGGCCGTTCCGGTTCATCGAGCTGGCCGACGACATCAACCACCAGATGCCCGAGCACGTGGCCCAGCGGGTGATGGCCGGGTTGAACCGGATCGGCCGGCCGGTCAACGGGGCGCGGCTGCTGCTGCTCGGGTTGGCGTACAAGAAGAACACCGGTGACATGCGCGACTCGCCGGCGGTCGACGTGGCCCGCCGGTTGCAGGCGCTCGGCGCGGACGTGCACGCGGTGGAGCCGTACGCCGAGCCGCAGCACATCCCCGGCGGGGTGGTGGTGGTCGACCTGACCGCGCGGGAGGTCGCGGCGGCCGACGCGGTGGTCCTGGTCACCGACCACGACAGCTTCGACTACGACCTGGTCACCCGGCACGCCCGGTACGTCTTCGACACCCGGGACCGGTGCCGGGGCGCGATGGTGGAGCGGCTCTGACCGTCGCCCCGCCGGACGGCGGGGCGACGGCCGGGGTCACTGCTCGCCGAGCGCCTCGACCACCGGGCGGGCCAGGGCACGCCGGGCCGGCAGCACCGAGGCGGCCAGCGCGGCCAGCACCGCCACGGCGAGGGTCAGTCCGAGCCGTCCCCAGGGCAGCACCAGCGTGAAACCGCCACCCAGCCGGGCGACGAAGGCCACCGTGCCGGCGCTGACCGCCACCCCCAGCGCGGTGCCCAGCAGCGCGCCGACCAGGGCGGTCAGCACCGCCTCGATGGCCAGCAGCAGGTGCATCCGCACCCGGGACAACCCCACGGCACGCAGCACGGCGTTCTCCCGGGTCCGTTCCACCACCGCGAGGCTGAGCGTGTTCGCGACGCCGACCAGGGCGATCACCACGGCCAGACCGAGCAGCGCGGTGACGAAGGCGAGCAGCATGTCCACCGTGCCGGTGAGCATCTTCTTGTAGGCCGCCTGGTCCAGCAGGTTCACCGTCGGGTACCGGGCGAGCACCGTCTCGACGGCGGCGCGGGCCTGCGCGGCGGACACCCCGTCGGCCGGCTCGACCTCGGCCAGCTGGCCGCGTTCGTCGGGGTAGAGCGCGGTGAAGTCGCTGTCGGCCAGGTCGACCACGTGCCCGGCGGGCACCCCCTGCGACGTCGGGCCGTCGGCGGTGACCACGGCGGCCACCCGGAACGGACGCCCGGCGACGGTGACCGTCGACCCCACCCGCCAGCCCCGCGCGGCGGCCAGTTCGCGGTGCACCAGCACCGATCCGGGCCCCAGGCCCGCGACGTCCCCGGCGTCGACCGCGTCGAGGGTACGCCGGGCCAGCGCCGGGTGCGCCGACCGCAGCTCGACGCCGTCGACGACCCGGCTGCGGTGCTCGTGCACCACCCCCACCTCGGGTCGGGCGGCCAGTTCCCCGGCGAGCGGGGCGGGCAGCTCGACACCGACGCCGGTGACCACGAAGTCGACGCCGATGCGGGCGTCGACCGCACGCTCGATGCCCACCTTGACGCTGCCGGCGCCGACCACGAACGCCGAGACCAACCCGATGCCGATCACCAGGGCGGTGGCGGTCGCCGACACCCGGCGCGGGTTGCGGGCCGCGTTGGCCACGGCGAGCGCGGCGGTGGCCCCGAACACCGGCCGCAGCGGCCGGCCGAGCAACCGGACCAGCACCGGCACCAGCAGCGGACCGAACATGACCATCCCGAAGAAGGACAGCACCCCACCCACGGCGACCAGGACGATCTGCCCGACGGCGGCGGCCCCGGCCAGCGCGGCGATGCCGGCGACGCCGACCAGCGCGCCGAGGGTCAGCCGGACCCGCCCGGCGCCCCGGGCCGGGTGCCCGGCGGCGTCGGCGAGGGCGGCCACCGGCGGCACCCGGGTGCCCTGCCAGGCGGGCAGCAGCGCGGACCCGACGGTGACCAGGATGCCGAGCAGCAGGCTGATCCCGACGGTCCGGGCGGTCACCGTCAGGCCGGCGGCGGGAAGCGGCAGGTCGAGCCGGGGGACCAGGGCCGCCGCCCCGGCGGCCAGCCCGACCCCGAGCGCGACCCCGAGGGCCGAGCCGGCCAGCCCGAGCGCCGCCGCCTCCAGCGCGGCGGCCCGGAAGACCTGGCCCCGACGGGCCCCCACCAGCCGCAGCAGCGCGGTCCGCCGGGTCCGCTGGGCGAGCACGATGGCGAAGGTGTTGGCGATGACGAACCCCGCCACCACCACCGCCACCCCGGCGAAGACGAGCAGCACCAGGCGGAACTGGTCGAGGTCGCGCACGCCGTCCTCGACGGCCTCGTCGAGGATGCGCTGCCGGGACTTCACCGTGGCGTCCCCGCCGACCACGGCGGCCACCCGGTCGGCCAGGGCCGGCCCGGCCGTCCCCGCAGCGGCGGCCACCATGATCCGGTCGTAGCCGGGTTTCCCGCTGACGGTCAGCGCGTCCGCGCCGACCAGCCCGACGAACGGTCCGCCGACGTCGCGCGTGGTTGCGGCCACGTCGACGGTGCCCACCAGGGTGTACGGGCGGGCCGCGCCGGTCGCGCCGCCGACGCCGACCGGGCCGCCGAGCGTGAACCCCTGCGCGGCGACCGTGGGCGCGTCGAGGACCACCTCGCCGGGACGGTCGGGCAGCCGGCCGGCGACCACGTCGTAGGAGCGCAACGCGGGTCCGGTGGGGATCGCGGCGAGCAACCCGACGCCGAGCACCGGCCGGCCGTCGACGCCGACCACCCCGACGAGGGCGGTCAGCTCCCCGGCGGCCTCGGCCACCCCGTCGACCGTGCGCACCCGGTCGACCAGGGACGGTGGCAGGGTGGTCCGGTCGGCGTAGACGCCCAGGTCGGTGTGCCTGTCGAAGGCGCCGGCCCGCTCGTACGCCCCGGCCTGCATGCCGTCGGTGAGCATCAGCGTGCCGGCGACGAAGGCGACACCGAGCACGATCGCCACCGAGGAGAGCAGCAGGCGCAGCGCGTCGGCGCGCAGCGTGCGCAGGGTCAACCGCCACATCCCGGTCACCGCCCCCACCGGCGACGCCCGGCCCGGGGACCTGCGGGTTTGCCGCCTTCGGCGGGTGGGCGGGGCGCGGTACGGACGGACATGGGGACTCCCGGTCGGCGTGGCACTGGTCCCCTCCGACGCTAGGCAGCGCCCCGGCGGTCCGCGTCCACCCGCACGCGCGACCCGGCTGCGCCGCAGGTCGACCCCGACCGGGGTGACCCGTACGACCCAGGTCGTACCCGGGTTCAGCCGCCCGGGGTGACCAGGCCGCTCTCGTACGCCAGGACCACCACCTGGACCCGGTCGCGGAGCTGGAGCTTGGCCAGGATCCGCCCGACGTGGGTCTTCACGGTCGCCTCGGCGACGTGCACCCGGGCGGCGATCTCGGCGTTGGCCAGCCCCTGCGCCACGAGCAGCAGGATCTCCCGTTCCCGGTCGGTGAGCTGCGCCAGTCGCGGGTCCTGCGCGGGTGCCGGGCCGAGCCGGTCGGCGAACCGGTCGAGCAGCCGGCGGGTGATCGACGGGGCGACCACCGAGTCCCCCTCGGCGACCACCCGGATCGCGGCCAGCAGTTCCTCCGGCGGCACGTTCTTGAGCAGGAACCCGCTGGCCCCGGCGCGCAGCGCGGCGAACGCGTCCGCCTCGGTGTCGAACGTGGTGAGCACCAGCACCCGGGGCCGGCCGTCGGTGGAGGCGGCGCAGATCCGGCGGGTCGCCTCCACCCCGTCCATGGTCGGCATCCGCAGGTCCATGACCACCACGTCGGCCTCGACCCCGGCCAGCACCCGCAGCGCGTCCGCCCCGTCGATCGCCTCGCCGACGACGGCCAGGTCGGGTTGGGAGTCCAGCACCATCCGGAAGCCGGCCCGGACCAGCGCCTGGTCGTCCACGATCACCACTCGTACGGTCATGCCGCGATCACCTCCGCCTCCGGGGTCGACGGTAGCGGCAGCCGTACCTCGACCTGCCACCCGCCACCGGTTCGGGGGCCGGCGGTGAGTCGGCCGTCGTACACGCCGACCCGCTCGCGCATGCCGACCAGGCCGTGCCCGCCGGAGGGGGCCGGCCGGGCCGGCGGGCGGCCGCGCCCGTCGTCGGTCACCCGGACCACCAGCCCGTCGTCGACGCCGAGCACGACCGTGGCGTGCGCGCCGACCCCGGCGTGTTTGAGGGTGTTGGTCAGGGCCTCCTGCACCACCCGGTAGACGGTCAGGTCGAGCCCGGGGGGCAGGGTGGCCGGCACCTCCCCGGCCCGGTAGCCGACCAGCAGGCCGGCGTCGCGGAACCGACCCACCAGGGCGGGCAGTTCGGCGACGGTGGCGCGGCGGCGTTCGGGTTCGGTGCCGGCGGTGTCCGCGCCGGGGCCGGTCGTCGTCTCCGGCGGGTCGGGCTCCCGCAGCACGTCGACGAGCCGGCGCATCTCCTCCAGGGCCTGCCGGCCGGTGTCGGCCACCACCTTGACCGCGTGCCGGGCGGTATCCGGGTCCCGGTCGAACATCAGGCGGGCCCCGTCGGCCTGCACGATCATCACCGCCATGCTGTGCGCCACCACGTCGTGCAGCTCGCGGGCGATCCGGGCGCGTTCGCCGACCACCGCGGCGCGGGCCTCGGCCTCCCGTTCCCGTTCCAGGGTGGCGGCCCGCTCCTCCAGGCTGAGCACGTAGAGGCGACGGGTGCGGACGTTCAGCGCGGCCAGCCACACCCCGCCGGTGATCAGGCCGAAGTAGAGCGCGGTGGCCCACCAGGCGGCCTGGGAGACGGTCTGCGAGGCGGCCAGCAGCACCCCGACGGCGGCGACGACGCCGGCCACCATGCCGTCGCGGAGCCGGTCGGCGTACTTGACCACGCTGTAGAGGGCGACGAGCACGGCGACGTCGTAGGCCAGCGGCCCCCAGCCGGCGACCACCTGGACCAGTGCCAGTGCGGCGACGACCGTCGCGACCAGTGAGGGGTGGCCGCGCCGGAACAGCAGGGCCACCGCCATGCCCAGGCCGACCAGTGCGGACGGCCAGCCGCCGGGCTGGGTCCACGCCCCGGGCTGGGCCGCCGTGACCAGGGTGAAGAGCACCACCAGCACGCTGACGCCGACGTCGAAGGCGACGCCGCGCAGCGGGCGACCGAACAGGGTACGGCTCACGGTGACCGAGCGTAGTGCCCCGCGCGGGGTGGCTGCGGGTCCGTCGGCCGACCGGGGTTCAGAGCAGCGCGCGGAGTCGGGCGATCTCCACGGTCTGTTCGGTCGCCACCGCGTTGGCGAACTCGTTGAGCTGCTGGTCGGCGCCGGCGGAGAGGAGCTCGGTGGCCATGGTCACCGCGCCGGTGTGGTGGGCGGTCATCAGCTGGACGAAGAGCCGGTCGAAGGCGGCGCCCCGGGCGGCATCGAGCTGCCGGAGCGCCTCGGGGGACTGCATGCCGGGCATCCGGCCGTGGTCGTGGCCGGGCTCCCCGACGGCCAGGCTCCGGGCGTCGAGCCAGCCGCGCAGCAGGCCGAGCTCCGGCCCCTGGGTGCCCCTGATCCGGGCGGCGATCGCCTTGACCTGGGCGCTGGCGGCCCGGTCGGGGGCCAGCTCGGCCATCTGGAGGGCCTGTTGGTGGTGCGGGATCATCATCCGCACGAACCAGACGTCGGGGGTGTTGTACCGGGGTGTGCCGGGGGCGCGGACCTCCTGCGCGGGCCGGGTCACGGCGGGCTCCCCCGGCCGGCCGGGCACGATCACCCCGGGGGTGTCGGGCGACCCGGTCGTGGTCGGCGTCGCCGTGGGGGCGGACGCCGTCGGGGTCGGCGGTCCGTCGGGGCGCAGGGCCAGCCCGACCGGCACCGCGACGGCGGCGGCGACTGTGACGGCGAGCAGGATGCGCCCACGTCGGCCGGTCATGCGACTCCCCCCTCCGGTCGAGGTCGCCGCGATCGTATCCATTCACTGCCACCGATAGATGTGATGCGGCTCACATCAACTCTCATCACTGCCCGGTAAGGTGCCTGACACGCATCGTCCCCTTTTGAAGGGTTCCGCCGATGATCAGGTTTACCCTGCCCCGAGCACGGCAGTTGAAGATCGTCAGCGTGGTCGCCGCCGGCCTGCTGGTGGCGAGCGTCGCCACCAGCCCGGCGGGCAACGCCGCACCGGCCACCGCGACCCGGGGCGGGACGCCGGCGGCCCCCGGCCTCGCCGTCGACGAGATCTCCAGCAGCCCCAACCTGCGTCAGGTCGCCAACCTGCCCAAACAGGCGCCGTTCGACACCACCAGCGCGCTCGGCACCGACATGGCCTTCCAGGGCCGGTACGCCTTCGTCGGCAACTACAACGGCTTCGTCATCTACGACATCGCCCGACCCAGCGCCCCGACGATCGTGTCGCAGGTGCTCTGCCCCGGCTCGCAGAACGACATCTCGGTCTACGGCGACCTGCTCTTCCTCTCCACCGACTCGTCCCGCACCGACGACTCGTGCGCCAGCGCGAGCCAACCGGCGACGGTGAAGGAGTCCTGGGAGGGCATCAAGGTCTTCGACATCAGCGACAAGGCCAACCCGCGCTACATCAAGTCGGTGGAGACCGCCTGCGGCTCGCACACCCACACCCTCGTCCCCGGCAAGGACCGCAGGACGGTCTACCTGTACGTGTCGTCGTACAGCCCACGGGCCGACTTCCCCGACTGCCAACCCCCGCACGACTCGATCTCCATCGTGAAGGTCCCGGTGCACAGGCCCACCGAGGCGGCCGTGGTGGCCACCCCGAACCTCTTCCCCGACGGCGGCTACGAGGGCATCCCCGGGCAGACCTCGGCCACCACCGGCTGCCACGACATCACCGCCTACCCGGCCAAGGACCTGGCCGCCGGCGCGTGCATGGGTGACGGCGTCCTGCTGGACATCCGCAACCGGGAGGCACCCCGGGTGATCAACCGGGTGCGGGACACGGTCAACTTCGCGTTCTGGCACTCGGCGACGTTCAACAACGCCGGAACCAAGGTGGTCTTCACCGACGAACTCGGCGGCGGCGGCGCGGCCACCTGCAACGAGGTCGTCGGCCCGAACCGGGGCGCGGACGCCGTCTACGACGTCACCGGCCGGGGCGACGCCCGCACGATGGTCTTCCGCAGCTACTACAAGATCCCCCGGACCAACGCCGACACCGAGAACTGCGTGGCCCACAACGGTTCGCTGATCCCCGTCCTCGGCAAGGACATCATGGTGCAGGCCTGGTACCAGGGCGGGGTCTCGGTCTGGGACTTCACCGACTCGACCCGCCCGAAGGAGATCGGCTTCTGGGAGCGCGGGCCGCTGTCGGACACCCAACTGACCACCGGCGGCGCCTGGTCGACGTACTACTACAACGGGCACATCTACTCCAGCGACATCCAGAAGGGCCTGGACGTGCTGAAGCTCAACGACTGGCGGACCTGGACGGCCGACCTGGTCCGGATGCCCGAGCTGAACGCGCAGACCCAGGCCGGCTACCTGAGCTGGTAGTCCCGACCGGCGACGGCCCGGCCCCCGCGTGTCGGGGGGCCGGGCCGTCCGTCGTACGAGGGGTCAGCGGATCGGCAACCGGTAGCGGCGCTCCTGCCCACCACCGGCCACGGTGACCAGCCGGACCTCGCCGTCGCGCAGCCCGTACGTCACCGACCAGCGGGTGTGCCCCTGCCGGACCTGGCCCAGCAGCCGCAGCGCCGCCGCCGGGTCCACCCGGCCGTCGGCCGCGTCCAGCGCCTTCGCCAGGACGTCGTAGCGGTGGTCGCGGCGACGCTGCTGCTCGGGTACGTCGACCACCGGCACGTTGGTCAGCGCCTGCCACCGCCCCTGCCCCCGCTGCACCCGCATCGTCCCGTCGACGAACTCGACGACCGCCGACCGGCCGCCCGCGTCGGCGAGCAGGTAGTGCAGCGGCGGCCCGCCGTCGAAGTCGAGGTTGTGCCGGCCGAACATCGCCACCGCCTCGTCCACCGTGGCCGCCCGGTCCAGCACCAGCCGCAGGATGCGCACCGACCCGACGGTGGGCCGGCCCGGCACCGGCTTCGCCGTCGCGGTGTCGTCGGCGGCCAGCCCGACGGCCAGCCCCCGCTCGTTCATCCCGTCGAAGGGCAGCAGCGGCGCGTCGAGCAGCCGGCGGTCGCCGGTCGGGTCCGGGCCCACCCCCAGGTAGGACAGGTCGACCAGGGAGACCGAGGCGTACCCCTCGGGGGGGTCGGTGCGCAGCACCATCGCCGGGTTGGCGTCCCAGTCGAAGTTGCGGGCGAACAGCGGCCGGGCCGGGTCGCCGGAGGCGGCGAAGAGGGAACAGCCGAACGGGCCGGTGTCCGGCCGGGCGTCGGTGCCCACCGTCGGGTCGTAGCCGCCGACGTAGGTCATCTCGTAGAGCGGCAGGTCGTCGACCTTGCGCAGGCTGTCCAGCGTCCGCCGGGCCTGCTCCGGGTCCTGCCGGGAGGCGCGCGGCGGGCTCGCGGACGCCGACGCCGGACCGGTCCGGGCCGACTCCGTCGGGGTGGCCCGATCCGTCGGGGTGGCCTGGGCACAGCCGGTGGCGACGAGCGACAGGGCCAGTCCGGCCCCCAGCAGCATCCTGCGCATATCTCCTGAACGCTAGGGCAGCCGTGCCGGGATGTCCACCGTGGCCGTAACCGCGCACGTCGATGTCGGGCCGGTCGGTACGGGGCCGCCGGGCGGGCGGTTGCGGCCAACCGGCGTCGGAGCAGGGCCGGCTGTGCGAGGATCATCCGCCGTGACACCTGCCGGCGGGACCCCGCCCGTACCGACCGAGCGGCCCCGCCGGCCGCGGCTGCACCCGCTGGACCGGGTGGCGATCGGGCTGGCCCTGCTGGGCCTCGGCGCGGTGGTCACCGGCCTGCTCCCCCGGGCCGACGCCGGGGCGACCCTGCACCGCATCCTGCCGCTGCTGCTCTTTCTCGGCGCGGTGGTGGTGCTCGCCGAACTGACCGCCGTCGCCGGGGTGTTCGACGTGCTGGCCACCCGGCTGGCGATCACCGCCCGGGGCAGCTTCGCCGGCCTGTTCCTGCTCTGCGTCGGGTTCGCCTCGCTCACCACCATCGCCCTCAACCTGGACACCACCGCGGTCCTGCTCACCCCGGTGATGATCGCGCTGGCCCGCAAGCTGGACGTCGCACCGGGACCGCTGGCGATGACCACCGTCTGGCTGGCCAACACCGCAAGCCTGCTGCTGCCCGTGTCGAACCTGACCAACCTGCTCGCCGCCGACCGGATCACGCTGGCCCCGGCGGCGTACGCGGCCCGGATGGCGTTGCCGCAGCTCGCGGCGATCGGGGTGACCATGGCGGGGTTGTGGCTGTGGTACTGGCGGCGGGGCCGGCGCGACGTCGACCGGTTCACCCCTCCCCCGCCGCACCGGCCGGCCGACCGGCTGCTGTTCGGCACGGCGGTCGCCGGCTGCCTGCTGTTCGTCGCCGGCATCCTGGTCGGGGTGGAGATCGGGGTGGCCGCCGCCGTCGCCGCCGGGCTGGTGGTGGCCGGCTTCGCGGTCCGGTCCCGGCGGACCCTGCGCCCGGCGCTGCTGCCCTGGCGGCTGCTGGTCTTCGTGACCGGCCTGTTCCTGGTGGTGCAGACCCTCGGCCGGCACGGGCTGGACGACCTGGTGTCCGTGCTGCTCGGGGACGCCGGTGGCACGGCGGGGGCGCTGCGCGCCGGGGGCACCGGGGCGCTGCTGGCCAACCTGGTCAACAACCTGCCCGCCTACCTGGCCGGCGAGGCGGTGCTCCCGCCCGGTGACGGGACCCGGCTGCTGGCGCTGCTGATCGGCACCAACGTGGGGCCGCTGGCGGTGCCGTGGGCGTCCCTGGCGACCCTGCTGTGGTTCGAGCGGTGCCGGGCCGCCGGGGTGACCGTGCCGCTACGCCGGTTCGTGGCGACCAGCGCCGTGGTCGCGGTGCTCGGCACCCTCGCCGCGGTGCTCGCCCTGCTGGTCACCGGCTGACCCGGCGGCGGCCCGTCGCCCGGCCGGCCGTTCAGATCCCCATCTCGGCCTCGTACGCCGAGCGCAGCCGGGTGCGGGCGGTCGGGGCCAGGCAGACGTGCCAGTCGGGCCCCTCGTCGATGACGTTCAGTTCACCGGCGGACTGCCGGGCCAGCAGGATCTCGGCCAGCACGTCCCGCGCGCCGAACCGGGCGTACCAGGCCAGTTCCACGTCCACCGCCCAGCCGAGGCAGTGGCCGCTGGGCAGCATGGCCGGCTGGCCGAGCCGGCGCAGCCGGTACCGGTGTTCGGCGCTGTGGGCCAGGTTGGTCACCCACAGCGGCGGGGTGCCGGGCGGGGCGGACCTGGCGAACTCCCGGGCCAGGTCGTTGAGGAGCGCGACGATCTCGCGGCGGGTCCGGCGCAACGGCACACCGGCGGTGGGCGGGGCGGTCTCCGGCAGCAGCCGGCCCCGGACGGCGCGCACCCCCCGGCCCAGGACGCTTCCCGGTTGTTCCCGGTAGCGGAAGCCGAGCAGACCACGACGGCGCAGCCATTCCAGGTCGATCAGGTCGGGGTGCGTGTCGACCTGCTCGTCGGTCGCCAGGGCCGTCGTGTCCCGCCACCACATCAGGTCGATGCGGGACAGCAGGTAGATCCGGACCAGGGCGGTCAGGTCGGGGCCCGGGGCGGGCCGGTCGGGCTGGTGGCGGGCCAGTTCCAGCAGCAGGGTCTCCCGGGCGCCCAGCACCCCCTGCCCGGTGGCGTCGAGCACGTCGGCGATCGCCGGCTCGCGCAGCCGCTGGTCGAGCAGCACCTGACGGGCGGCGGTGCCGGCGGTCCCGGCGAGCGCGCCGACCTCGACCAGCAGCTCGGCGACCGCCTGCCGGTAGGCGTCGAGGTCGGGGGCGGCCGGCCGCACGGGACGGGTCGGGGCCGGCGTCCGCCGGGCCGGGGCGGGCGGGGTGACGCCGGGTTGGGGGCCGGGGCTTCGGCTGGGCACGCGCATGGTCGGTCCTCTCCCGGTGCGACACGGTGCGGATGAACCTGAGGGCACCGTAACCGTGGTGAACCGGTGGAGACCGAGCATTCCTCCCACAGCCCCCGAAGGGCGACGCACTGCCGGTGGCGTCGCCCGGTCCCGCGCCGGCCGGGGCCGGCGCGGGACCGCGACCGGGCCGCCCGTCGACGCGCGACGGGCGGCCCGGTGCGGGTGGGTCAGCGCAGGGTGCAGGCCGTCCCGTTCACCGCGAACCCGGTCGGGGTCGCGTTGGTGCCGCTGTAGGTGGCGTTGAAGCCGAGGTTGACCGAGCCGTTCGGCGCGACCGCGCCGTTGTAGCTCTCGTTGGTCACCGTGACCTCGCTGCCGCTCTGGCTGAACCGGCCCGACCAGCCCTGGCTGATCTGCTGGTTACCGGTGAACCGGAAGGTCAACCGCCACGACGACCAGGCCGCCGCGCTGGTGTTGGCCAACGTGACGCTGCCGGTGAAGCCGGTGCTCCAGCTGTTCGCCGAGTACGTCACCGCGCACCCGCCGGCCGGCGGCGGCGTGGTGGTCGGCGGCGGGGGCGTGGTGGTCGGCGGGGGCGGCGTGGTGGTCGGCGGCGGCGTGGTGGTCGGCGGCGGCGTCACCGTGGGGGTCGGCGTCGGGTCCGGGCCGCTGCCGGTGCCGGCCTGCTCGGCCGCCCAGTGCACCAGCCAGGCCAGCGCCGCGTTCCAGTTGATCGCCACCTCGTTGACCGAGTACGCCCCGATGTCGTCGATGAAGCACTTCTGCGGCTTGCAGCCACCGAGCTGGGCCTGCACGACCGGGTCCTGCAACTCGCTGTTCGGGCCGCCGGAGAGCGAGCCGGGCGGCGCGGTCGGCAGCGAGCCGTCGTTCTGGTTGGCCCAGAACCGGTGGTGCAGGTTACGCACCGGCTTGTCCCCGTACCCGGCCACGTAGGACTGGTTGAGCGGGTTACGGCCGAGCAGGTAGTCGTAGGCGGCGAAGGCCCCGTTGCGGTACTTCGTGGTGCGGGTCAGGTCGTAGGCCAGGGCGAGCACGTTGGCGTTGTTGGCGACCGCGCCGTTGGAACCCCAGTAGTACGTGCCGTTGCCGCTGCCCGGGGCCGGGTAGCCCTGGTTGGCGATCTGGCTGAGCATCCGGTCGGCGAAACCGACGATCGCCGAGCGGATCGCGCTCACGTCGCCGCTGGGCAGGCCGGTCGGCACCAGCACCAGGGTGGTGTCGCCCAGCCCGGCGGTCCAGCTCCAGTCGTACGCGCCCCGGGTGAAGCCCGCGCCCCGGGCGTGCGGGGAGCTGCTCAGGTCGTTGCGGTAGCCGGTCGCGCCGGTGGTGGCGTACAGCTCCGCGGCCGCCCAGTAGAACTCGTCGGTGACGGTGTTGTCCTCGTACGCGCCGCCGCCGGTGTTGTCGGTGGCGGGGGCGAGCCGGTTCGGGTTGGCCTTCGCCGCGGTGTACGCCTTCTCGGCGGCGGCCAGGGCCCGGGAGGCGAAGGCGGCGTCGAACGGCTTCCACAGCCGGGACGCCTGGGCGGCCACCGCCGCCATGTTGAGGGTGGCGGCGGTGCTCACCGGGGACAGCAGCCGGGGCTCGCTGTCCAGCTCGGGACGGGTGGGCAGGGCGGTCCAGTTCTGGTCGTGGATCTTGTGGTGGACCATGCCGGCGTTGGTCCGGCCGTCCGGCACCTGCATCTTGAGCAGGAACTCCAACTCCCAGCGGGCCTCGTCGAGCACGTCCGGCACCCCGTTGGACCGCTCGGGGATGGCCAGCGTGCCGTCGGCGACGGCGGACCGGTCCGCCCCGCTGACGTACAGCGTGCGCTCGTAGATGTTCTGCAGCTGCCAGGTGGACAGGCCGCCGTTGACCACGTACTTGCCCTGGTCACCGGCGTCGTACCAGCCACCGCGCACGTCCAGGGTGTAACCGCAGGAGGTGCGGCACGGCACGTTGTTGTCCCCCCGGTTGGGGGCGACGTTGACGTGCCCGGCCGGGCGGGCGTAGCGGGAGCCGACGTACTGGGCGTCGATCGGGGTGCCGCTGCGCTGGTGGTAGAAGAACGCCAGCGAGTCGCCGCGCAGCCGGCGGACCGGGTCGGCGGAGATGTCGAACGGGTAGCTGTTGCTCCCGCCGACCGACAGCACGTAGCCGGCGCCCGGGGTGTCGTAGGCCGAGAAGTCCGCGATGTGCACCGGGTCGCCGGAGAGCGCGTCGGTGCCCCGGACCGTGGTCTGCCCGGAGGCGACCGTGGCGCCGCCGGCGTTGCGCAGCGTCCAGCCGAGCGGGGAGTTCGCGGAGTTCACGACGGTGGCCTGCTTGGGCAGCCCTGGCACGTAGGCGACCTGGTTGACCTTGACCGGTGAGCCGGGGTCGGGGGCGGCGGAGGCGAGCTGCGGCACGGCCGCGAGCCCGCCGAGGGCGAGCAGGGCGGCAGCCGCGAGCGCGACCGGACGCCGTCGGGGATGCTGGGGCATGGGGCCTCTTCCGGTGGGGATGGCAGTGACCATCCGACCGGACCGGCGCAGCAGTGATCCGCCGGGCGGTCGGATGGACCGTCGACGGGAGCGCTCCGCCCACCATAGACCACCGTCAGTCCGCCGGGAAGTCACCGCCCAACGGCCGGACGGTCCGGGTGTCGCCGTCGTAGCTGCGCGCCGCCACGAGGGTGCCCGCCGGCCGCTCCCCGCCGACCAGGGCGCGGGCCAGCCGCCGGTCGTGGTCGCGGAAGCGCAGCGCGAGGCTCAGGTGCGGCACCCAGTTCACCGGGGCGTGCCAGGGCCGCTGCCCGTCCGCGCCGTCCAGTGCCGCCCAGACGGCTGCGTGCAGGGCGGTCAGCGCCGGGCCGGGCCGGACCAGCCACACCAGCGGGGCGCTGCCGTCGAGCACCGTCACCCGCTCCAGGGTGACCGGCAGCGGCAACGCGGTGGCGAACAGGGCGGCGAGCCGGTCGGCCGCGCCGGGCGGGAACGCCTCGACGGCGGCCAGCGTCAGGTGCGGCCGGTTCGTCGGGTGGCCGTGCCGGGCCAGGCTCGGCAGCCCCGCCGCGGCCAGCCGGTCCCAGGCGGCCCGCACCGTCCGCTCCAGCGCCGGGCAGCAGAGCAGTTCCACCGTACGCACGCCCGTCAGGCTAACCGGCGGACGGGCCCGGCTGTGCCGGTCGGCACGGTGGGGCCGGTCGGCGGCACGGCCCGACCGGGGTGATGGAAAACTTTGGTCATGAGTTCCGCACCCACACCGACCGACCTCTCCGCGCCCGACGACTCCGACGGCGGGCCCGCCTTCGTGGATCTCGGGCTGCGCGCCGAGCTGCTGGGCGCCCTCGCCGCGCTCGGCTACGAGGAGCCGACCCCGATCCAGCGGGAGGCGATCCCCCTGCTGCTGTCGGGACGGGACCTGCTCGGGCAGGCGGCCACCGGTACGGGCAAGACCGCCGCGTTCGCCCTGCCCCTGTTGCAGCGGATGCCGCAGGACCGTCAGGGCGGTGACCCGGTGTCGCTGGTGCTGGTGCCCACCCGGGAACTGGCCGTGCAGGTCTCCGAGGCGTTCCACCGCTACGGCAAGGACCTGGGCGCCCGGGTGCTGCCGATCTACGGCGGCCAGCCGATCGGCCGCCAGCTACGCGCCCTGGACCTGGGCGTGGACGTGGTGGTGGCGACCCCGGGCCGGGCGCTGGACCACATCGCCCGGGGCACCCTGCGGTTGGGTTCGCTGGCCACGGTGGTGCTGGACGAGGCCGACGAGATGCTCGACATGGGCTTCGCCGAGGACATCGAGGCGATCCTGGAGCACGCGCCCGCGCAGCGGCAGACGGTGCTCTTCTCGGCCACCATGCCGGCCCGGATCGACGGGTTGGCCCGCCAGCACCTGACCGACCCGGAGCGCATCCAGATCGGGCGGGAGCAGCCGGTGGCCGGCGAGGCCCCCCGGGTACGGCAGAGCGCCTACATCGTCAGCCGGGCGCACAAGCCGGCACTGCTGGGCCGGGTGCTGGACGTGGAGTCCCCGACGGCGGCGATCGTCTTCTGCCGCAGCCGGGAGGAGGTCGACCGGCTCACCGAGACGATGAACGGGCGGGGCTACCGGGCCGAGGCGCTGCACGGCGGGATGAGCCAGGAGCAGCGGGACCGGGTGATGGGGCGGCTGCGCGCCGGCACCGCCGACCTGCTGGTGGCCACCGACGTGGCGGCCCGGGGTCTGGACGTCGAGCAGCTCACCCACGTGGTCAACTACGACGTGCCGTCCGCGCCGGAGTCGTACGTGCACCGGATCGGCCGGGTGGGCCGGGCCGGCCGGGAGGGGGTGGCGATCACCCTGGCCGAGCCCCGGGAGCACCGGATGCTCAAGACCATCGAGCGGGTCACCGGCCAGCGGATCACCATCGACAAGATCCCGACGGTGGCCGACCTGCGTACCCGGCGGCTGGCGCTGACCCAGGCAGCGCTGCGGGAGAGCCTGCTGGAGGACGACCTGGACCCGTTCCGGGTGATCGTCGAGTCGCTGTCGGACGAGTTCGACCTGATGGAGGTGGCGCTGGCGGCGGTCAAGCTGGCCCACGAGGCGGCCCTGCCGGGCTCCGACGACGAGGAGGAGATCCCGCAGGTGGCGGTCCGCCCGCCCCGCGAGGCCCGGCCCGGATTCGACAGCCGGGGCGGGGAGCGGCGCGGCGGTGGCCGGCCCCGTACGGGCGGCACCGCGCAGGTCTTCATCGGCCTGGGCCGCCGGGCCGGGGTCCGCCCGCAGGACCTGGTCGGCGCGATCACCGGGGAGACCCGGGTCAGCGGCCGGGACATCGGCTCGATCGAGATCGCCGACCGGTTCTCGCTGGTGGAGGTGCCGCAGGGCGTCGCCGACGAGGTGATCGCCGGGCTGCGCAACAGCACCATCAAGGGCCGCAAGGCGACCGTACGCCGCGACCGCGGCGTCGACGGGCGCTGACCCGGACGCGACACCGGCCCGCACCCCCTCGACGGGGCGCGGGCCGGTCGCGTTCGTCAGAGCGGGTACGGCCCGAACCGGCCCCAGGCGACGATCGCCGCCAGGACCAGCAGCACCACGGTCATCGCGGTACCGGGGTGTTCCTTGGCGCGGGCGTGCACCACGACCGCACCGACCATCACGATGACCAGCCCGACGGCGGCCAGCGGGGTGAGCACCGTGGCGATGCCGGTGAGGCCGGGCAGGACCAGCCCCAGCGCGGCCAGCACCTCGGCCGCGCCGAGCGCCTTGACCTGCAGCGGCGGGGTGTTCCGCACCCAGGCCATCCGGTCGAGCAGCTTCTCCTTGGGCTGGATGAGTTTGGTCAGTCCCGCGCCGGCGAAGAGCGCGGCGAGCAGGATCTGCACGATCCACAGGAACATGTTCACGGGTGGTCGCCTCCGGGGGTGCCACCGGGCGGTGGCGGATGCGGGAAACGGGAGGGGTCCAGATTACGGGGCCGCAGCGGCCCCCGACGCCGGGCGCGACGTCGGGGGCCGTGGGTGGGTTCCGGTCAGGCGGCGCCGACCGGTCGACCGCCGAGCGTGTCCGCGTCGATCTCGGCCGGGCGCAACGCCAGGGCGAGCACGTCGGCCACGTCGGCCAGGGTGTGCACGGTCAGCGCCTCGCGCACCTCGGTGGGCAGGTCGTCGAGGTCGGGCTCGTTACGGGCCGGGATGATCACCTCGGTCAGGCCGGCCCGGTGCGCGGCGAGCAGCTTCTGCTTCACCCCGCCGATGGGCAGTACCCGGCCGGACAGTGTCACCTCACCGGTCATCCCGAACTCGGGCCGGACCGGTCGGCCGGTCACCAGGGACGCCAGCGCGGTGACCATGGTGATGCCGGCGCTCGGGCCGTCCTTGGGCACCGCACCGGCCGGCACGTGCAGGTGGATCCGGCGTCCGGCCAGGACGTTCGGGTCGAGGCCGTAGCGCCGCCCGTTGGCGCGCAGGTAGGACAGCGCGATGTGGGCGGACTCCTTCATCACGTCACCGAGCTGCCCGGTGAGGGTCAGCCCCGGCTCACCGTCCATGCTGGTGGCCTCGATGAAGAGCACGTCGCCGCCGGCGCCGGTGACGGCCAGGCCGGTGGCCACGCCGGGCACCGCCGTCCGCTCGGCCGACTCCGGGGTGAACTTCGGCCGGCCCAGGTAGCGGGCCAGGGTGTCGGTGTCGACCCGGACCGGGGTCGGGTCGGTGGCCAGGGCCACGGCGACCTTGCGCAGGATCTTCGCCAGGGCTCGTTCGAGCTGCCGGACGCCCGCCTCGCGGGTGTACTCACCGGCGATCAGCGCCAGCACCTCGTCGGTGACGGTCACCTCGCCATCGGTCAGGCCGGCCCGCTGGAGCTGCCGGGGCAGCAGGTGGTCGCGGGCGATGGCGACCTTCTCGTCCTCGGTGTACCCGTCCAGGGTGACCAGTTCCATCCGGTCCAGCAACGGGCCAGGGATGGTCTCCACCACGTTGGCGGTGGCCAGGAAGAGCACGTCGGACAGGTCGAGGTCGACTTCGAGGTAGTGGTCGCGGAAGGTGTGGTTCTGGGCCGGGTCGAGCACCTCCAGCAGGGCGGCGGCCGGGTCCCCGGCGTACCCGACGGCGAGCTTGTCGACCTCGTCGAGGAGCACCACCGGGTTCATCGAGCCGGCCTCGCGCAGCGCGCGGACGATCCGGCCGGGCAGCGCGCCGACGTAGGTGCGCCGGTGGCCGCGGATCTCGGCCTCGTCACGGACGCCGCCGAGGGAGACCCGGACGAAGTTGCGGCCCAGCGCCCGGGCGACCGACTCGCCGAGGCTGGTCTTGCCGACTCCGGGCGGGCCGGCGAGGGCGAGCACCGCGCCGGAGCCGCGGCCACCGACCACCCCGAGGTTGCGCTCGGCACGCCGGTTGCGCACCGCCAGGTATTCCAGGATGCGGTCCTTGACGTCGGCCAGGCCGGCGTGGTCGGCGTCGAGCACCGCCCGCGCCGCCGTCAGGTCGGTGTTGTCCTCGGTACGCGTGCTCCACGGCATCTCCAGCACCGTGTCCAGCCAGGTGCGGATCCAGCCCGCCTCGGGTGAGGCGTCGCTGGCCCGCTCCAGCTTGCCGACCTCGCGCAGCGCCGCCTCGCGGACCTTGTCCGGCAGGTCGGCGGACTCCACCCGGGAGCGGTAGTCGGCGGAGCCGTCCGGCTCGTCCTCGCCGAGTTCCTTGCGGATCGCGGCGAGCTGCTGGCGGAGCAGGAACTCCCGTTGGGACTTCTCCAGCCCCTCCCGGACGTCGCTGTTGATCTGCTCGGTGACCTCCTGCTCGGCCAGGTGGTCCTTCACCCAGCCGACGAGCAGTTCCAGCCGGGCGGTGACGTCCTGGGCGGCGAGCAGTTCGGTCTTCTGCGCCAGGCTGAGCCAGGGCGCGTAACCGGCCGCGTCGGCCAGTTCGGACAGGTCGGTCATCCGCTCCATCGCGTCGATGACCTGCCAGGCGCCCCGCTGCTGGAGCACGGAGGTCATCAGGGCGCGGTACTCGCGGGCCAGGTCACGGGCGCGGCCGGCGGGGGCGGGTTCGTCGATCCGGGTGGCCTCCACCCAGAGGGCCGCGCCGGGTCCGGGGACGCCGGAGCCGATCCGGGCGCGGGCGACGCCACGCACCACGGCGGCGGGCTCACCGTCGGGAAGGCGGCCCACCTTCTCGATGGTGGCGATCGTGCCGACGGGGCCGTACTCGCCGTCGATGCGGGGGACGGCGAGCAGGGTCTTGTCGCCGCTGGCCCGGGCGGCGTCGACGGCGGCCTGGGTGGTCGGGTCGAGGGTCACCGGGATGACCATGCCGGGCAGCAGGACGACGTCGGTCAGGGGAAGTACCGGAAGGGTTGCCATCGAGCACCTGCCATCACTTGAGGTTGAGCGTGTCTCACTCAAGTCACAAACCGTGCCCCATGTTCCGACGTGTGACTCAGGACACATCCCAGCCGTACCGCCACCGCCGGCCAGCATTGGCCGCACCCGGATTTCCCAGGATTGGCGCGACCCGCCAAATGAAAGGGAGGCATATTGTTGCGGATTTGCCGTCAGATACGTCAAACTCTTAGCACACCCCGATCACCACAGGGAGTAATGGCGATGGCAAGGAAAGTAATCACCGTTCTGACCGACGACCTCGACGGCGGAAAGGCCGATCGGACCGTCGAGTTCAGCCTGGATGGGGCGGCGTACACCATCGACCTCTCCGACGAGAACGCGGGGGTGCTGCGCAAGGCGCTCGACGCCTACATCACCGCTGGCCGTCGAATGGGCCGAGGCGCCGTCGAGGCCGGTCGCCCCGCCCGGCGCCCCGCCCGGCCCGGCGTCTCGGGAATGGATCGCGAGCAGAACCGCGCCATCCGGGAATGGGCGACCAAGAACGGACACGAAATCTCCGAGCGCGGGCGCATCCCGGTCTCGGTCGTGGAGGCGTGGAAGAACCGCTGACAGCGGGCCGGTTCACGAACGGGCACGCCGGGGTCACGCTGGGATATCAGCGTGACCCCGGCGTTTTTGCCGTGTCCACAATTTCCATCCGACGACCCCGCACCGAAAACATCCGCCGGTACGCTGTCCGCCCGCCGCACGCACCCGGGGCGGGCACGCAACGACTGCGGGCCACCCCGGGAATTCCCGGGGTGGCCCGCAGTCGTTGCCGGTCGGGTCAGTTGACCCGGATGCGCACCACGTCGAAGGCGGGGGTCTGGTTGGCCCGCTCCATCATCGGCACCCGGTGCGAGCCGTCGCCGGCCCAGACCGCGCACTGCGCCGTACCCGACTGCGGCAGGCCCGGGATCTGGATGGTCACGTCGTCGGCCTGGTTGCCGCCCTTGCCGTCCTCGGTGGCGACGAAGAACGCCGGCACGTCCTGCGGGTTCGAGGGCGCCTGGTTGGTGTTCTGGAGCATCCGGCAGGCGGTGTGGAAGTGACCGCGGGTCAGGCCCTGACCGTTGAGCACCGAACTCTCCAGGTAGTAGCCGCCCTGGCCGGCCGCCAGGAACCGGTCACGGACCAGGTTGCGGGTGGAGACCTTCAGGGTGAACGCCTGGTTGCGCTGCACCTGGTTGGGGAACTGGGTGATCAGCAGCGACGGGTTGTTGGCCGCCGCGCCCACCTCGCCGAACGCGGTGCTGACGCACCGGTTGCCGTTCTGGAAGCCGTCGTGCGCCTGCAACCGGCTGTTGGCGCAGTCCTTGGCCAGCACGCCCAGCGCGTTGCCGTTGTTGCCGTTGTTACCGCCGTTGTTGTTCTGGCCGCCGTTGTTGCCGTTGTTGCCGTTCTGGCCGCCGTTGTTCCCGTTGTTGCCGTTCTGGCCGCCGTTGTTGCCGCCGTTGTTGGCCGCCACCTGGCAGCCGGCGAGCTGCTCCAGGCCCTGCGGGCGCTGGGCGAAGCGGCCGATCGCGGTGGCGATCCGGTTCAGCGCCGACCGGCGCTTGTCGGCCAGCGGGCCGAGGATGGCGTTGTCGATGAACGCCTTGCCGTTGCGCCCCTCGGCCGCCAACCGCTTGTTGGCGTCGTCGATCTGGGTCTTGAGCAGGGCGAGTTCCTTGTCCACCTCGGCCTTGGCCTGGGCCGGGATCTGCGGCAGCCGGGGGGTGACCTCCGGGCAGGCCACCGTCGAGGCCAGCGTGGTGACCGGCGCGTTGCCGGCCTTGACGGCCTGGCACTCGGCGACGGACATCTGCCCGTCACCCCAGTGGTTGCGGACCCATCTGCCGTTCTGCCACGTCTGGGTGGTGCTGCCGCGCCCGCTCGGCGAGGTGGCACCGGGGCTCGGTGCGACGCAGGCCGACGAGACGTTGCGGGTCTGCTGCCTCGGCTTGTCCCCGGCCGAGGAGATCTGGGTGACGGCGGCGATACCGCCGAAGACGACGAGCGCACCGACCGCCGCCAGCAGCCGCTTGCTCCGCGCGTTACCGGAAGACCGGCGTGCCCCTGTGGACCTGCGCATCGAATTGCTCTCCTTCTCGATCCGGTACCTGACTCGCGCCCCCGACGAGGAGACCCTTTCCGGGTCGGTCACCCCCGCCGGAGACGCTGCGACGTTCCGGTCGCACGTCGATGGCCGACGATGCCTTTCCGCACCGTCCGCCGCGTCGGGTGGCGCGGCTGGGAAGATCCTGTCCATTCCCGCTTAGGTACGGGCCCGCATCGGCGAAGGTTCAACGCGGATCGAGGAATCCCGGACCGATTTCCGGGCGGGCCGCAATGTCACCAACCGTCGCCGGAAAATGACGGCGGGTCGTTCGGCGGCGGGTCGTTTCGGTGGCGGTCAGTCCACGCAGAGGTGCTCGAACGCGAACGGGGCGCCCAACTCGTCGCGCCGGTCCCGCAGGGCGCGGATCTGCCGGCGCAGCTCGTCCCGGTCGAGCAGGACCGGTTCCGCGTTGTCCGCCCCGGCGAGCCGTTCGCCCACCGCCACCGCCGCGAGATCCTCGGCCAGCCGGCCCGGGTCCACCCCGCAGCGCAGCCGCGCCTCGTGCACCGTGACCCGCTCCACCAGGCACCGGCCGGGACGCACCTCGACCCAGCTCCACCCCTCGGCCGTCCCGTCGCGCCACAACACGTGCAAGCCCCGCACGATCGGATCGCTGAGCCGCCGCGACACGTACGCCTCGACGGCCGCCGCCCGGGACAACGCGCCGAGGTCGTTGACCGGCCCGGTTCGCCCGTCCGGTAGCCGGCCGACGATGTCCCGGAAACCCACCGGGGCGTCGTCCGACCCGTCCGGGGCGGCCCCGGCGGCATAGGCGCGTGCGTCGATGACGTACGTGACGATGCGCCGGCCGTGCCCGGCGGCCCGCAGCGTCGGCGAGCCGATCCGCAGCACCGGCAGGCCCACGGCGGCGCACACCGCGGCGGCCATCCGCCCGGCCCGCTGCCCGGCCGAACCCGGGGGCGCGGTCGGGCCGACGGTCAGGGCGAACAGCGGCACACCGGTGTCGGCCGCGCAGACGACGTGGTCGAACTCCTCGCGCAGGGCGGAACTCCACTGGTGCCCGGTGACCCCGGCCGGCCGCCGTGTCACCAGGTCACCGAGCCGACGGGCGGCGTACACGGCCTGGCCGGCCCGGACGAACAGCGGCGCGGCACCGGACGGGACCGGCCGCAGCCGGGCGTCGTCGTCGGTGGCGGTACGCGTCATCGTCGGGTCGGTCCGTCCGTGGCAGGCGAAAGTGACCGGCCGAGTCTAGGACGTCGAGGGCGATCTCCGCCCCGCCGGTTCGGGCGACGGACGCGGCACCAGGCGGTTGGTGCGCCCCGGGCGCGATCTCTACGCTCACGGGGTGCTGCACGACGGACCGGCCCCGGAACTGTTGACCAAGCGGAGTCTCGTCACGGTCTCCCACGCCATCGAGCGGTCGGCGCTGGCCACCGCCGAGGACGGCCCGCTGGTGGTGATCGCCCTGTTCCAGCGGATGCCGTACTTCCTGCGGGAGCGGGAACGCTATGCCCGGATCGCGGCCGGCGCGACGGTCACCGTGGTCGGGTCGGTCGGGCAGACACCGCCGGAGCTGCCCGCCGGGGTGTACCCGGTGACGCTCGACGACACCGAGGAACTGGCCCGCGAGTGGAGCGTGGTGGCGCTGACCCCCCGGTTCGGGGCGAGCCTGGTGGCCCGGGACCGCCGGGAGGCGGTGCCGGCCGACACCCTGGAACAGGGGCGGCTCTTCGCCGGCCGCTGGGGCTTCCGCCGCGACGAGGCGTTGCACGAGGTGATCCGGCTGCGCACCCAGCTCGGCGACCGGCTCCCCCCGGTCGCGCTGACCGCGATCGACCAGGTGCTGCACCGGGTCCGGGACCTACCGGCGACCCCCGGGGAGAGCCGGGCCGAGGCGGCGTTGCGGCTGATGGCCGACCGGGCCGAGCGCGCCCACCGTGGCGGGCCGGGCCGGCACGCCGAGCCGGTGGACGGCCCGCCGGGGCTGGTGGACGAGCCGGCACTGCGCCACTGGACCGGGATGGACGGGGTGACCGCCGCCGGCACCCTGCCGGTGGCCCTGATCGGGGTGCGCGTCGGTGAGCCGGCCGGCGCCCCGGAACGGTTCGGGCGACGCAGCGCCGCCCGCGAGGCGCAGGCCGTGATCGCCGCGCTGACCGCCCCGCTGCGCCCGGTCGACCGGGCCGTGCGCCTCACCGCCGACGAGTACCTGCTGGTACTGCCGGCGTTGACCCGCGACGAGGCGTTGGCGGTGGCCGGTCAGGTGCACGACTGCGTGGCCGGGCTGGCCCGGTCGTACCCGTTCGTGTCCTTCGCGGTGCACACGGCGGTCACCGTGACCGACCGGCGGCCGTTGCCGGTGGCCGAGGTGCGGCACGCCGTCGGGTGGGCGGCCCGGGAGGGTGTCCCGGTGGCGACGGTGGCCCGGGAGACCGTCGCCAGCGCCGCCCACTGAGGACGGGAGGACGACGACGTGCGGGTGGTCTCGTTGGTGCCGTCGCTGACCGAGGCGGTGGCGGTGACCGTGCCGGAGCTGCTGGTCGGCGCGACCGACTGGTGCGTGCACCCGGCGGGGTTGGACGTGGCCCGGGTCGGCGGCAGCAAGTACCCCGACCTGGACCGGGTCCGGGCGCTGCGGCCGGACCTGGTGCTGCTCAACGTGGAGGAGAACCGCCGCGCCGACGCGGACGCGCTCACCGCGGCCGGGGTTCCGGTGCTGGTCACCTACCCCCGGACCGTGCCGCAGGCCCTCGACGAGCTGGCCGGGGTGCTTGCCGCGCTGGGGGTGACCGGGGAGCCGGGCTGGCTGCGCGACGCCCGCCGGGCCTGGGCCGCCCCCACCGGCACGGGCCCCGTGCGGCGGGCGGTGGTGCCGGTGTGGCGGCGGCCGTGGGTGGTGCTCGGCGGGGACACCTTCGCCGGGGACGTGCTGTGCCGGCTCGGCGTGGTCAACGTGTACGACGACGACCCGGACCGTTATCCGCGTCCCGACCTCGACGCGCTGCGGGCCCGCCGCCCCGATCTGGTGGTCCTCCCCGACGAGCCGTACGCGTTCACCGCCGACGACGGGCCGGACGCCTTCCCCGGCGTCCCCTGTGCGCTGGTCTCCGGCCGCCACCTCACCTGGTACGGCCCGTCGCTGGCCGAGGCGCCGGCCCTGCTCGCCGCCCAACTGGCCACCCCGGTCTGACCGTCCCCGGGCGGGCCCCGGCGTCGACGGTCAGGCCACCGGGGTGATCCCCCGCTCGGTCAGACCGGCGTCGTCCACGTCGTACCCGATGGTGCTGGTGACCTGGACCACGCCGCTGACCTGGCCGGCGAGTTTCTCCGCCAGCTCGGCGGCGGTCCGCCGGTCCAGCCGGCCGTCCAACCGCACCGCGCCGTCGCGGACCTGCACGGTGACCAGCCCGTCCCGCACGGCGAGCACCCGGCGCAGCACCTCCTGCACCACGTCCTCACGGATCTCGGCGTCGGTGCGCAGGTGCACCCGCAGCAGGTCGCTGCGGGTGACGATGCCGACCAGCCGGCCCAGGTCGTCCAGGACGGGCAGCCGCTTGACCTCCTCCCGGTCCATCAGCCGGGCCGCCGCCGGCAGCGACGCACCCGGGAAGGTGGTGACGGCCGGGGCTGTCATCAGCTCCTTCGCCAGCAGCGCCCCGGCCTTCTCCCGGGACACCCGACGCCGCCGCCCGGTGAAGACCCGACGTTCCTCCTGCGCCCCGGAGTGCTCCACCTTGTGCAGCAGGTCCGCCTCGGACACCACCCCCAGCACCCGACGGAAGTCGTCCACCACCGGCACCGCGCTGATGCCCCGACGGATCAGCATGTCGACGATCACCCGGTACGGGGTCTCCTCCCCCACCGTGGCGACCTCCCGGGTCATCACGTCGTCCACCTGCCACGTCCTCATCACGACCTCCTCGCCCGGTTCTCCCGTCCGACGCTAGGACCGCGCCGACCGGCCGGGACAGGGGCGGGTGGACCGGTAGACCCGAGGCCGAAGGTCCCGTCCGGACGCCCGTACCAGGGGACTTAGGTCCCGTCCCGGCACGGACCGGTCGGCCCTGCCGGGACCGCGCCGACCGGCGTGGAATGTAACTGCCACCGGGAAGTGCGGTGCCAGGCAGAGAAGGGACGTGGAGACCATGACCGCGACGATCGAGCGGAACACCACCGCCAGGAACATCGCACCGGTGGCCGGAACCGAGACCACCCGCCAGCGGGCCGCCCGGTACGTCTGGGCCGGAACCCGGCTGGCCCTCGGCTGGATCTTCCTCTGGGCCTTCCTGGACAAGCTGTTCGGCCTCGGCCACGAGACCCCGGCGAAGAACGCCTGGATCAACGGCGGCAGCCCGACCAAGGGTTTCCTCGCCTTCGGCGCGAAGGGTCCGTTCCAGGGGATCTACCAGGACATCGCCGGAGCGGCCTGGGCCGACTGGCTGTTCATGATCGGCCTGGCCGGGATCGGGGTGGCCCTGCTGCTCGGCATCGGGATGCGGATCGCCGCCGTCGCCGGTGGCCTGCTCATGGTGCTGATGTGGACCGCCGTCCTGCCTCCCGAGAACAACCCCTTCATGGACGACCACCTGATCTACGCCGCAGTGCTCGCCGGCCTCGCCCTGGTCGGCGCGGGGAACACCCTCGGCCTCGGTCGGGTCTGGGCCACCCTCCCGCTGGTCCGCCGGTTCGGCTGGCTCAGGTGACAGGTCCCACCCGCCCGGGTGGTCGACCGACCGGCAGGGGCGCCACCGCCACGGTGGCGCCCCTGCCGCGTCCGCGTCCGGCCCCGTGGGCGGGATACGTGTACGGCGGCTACGGCCGGGCCGGGTCCCGCGACGCGCGGGGCCCGGTCGGTGGGGCCCGCGGCAGCCGACGCGCTCGCGATCGGGCAGGATCGACACCGTCCGGACGATCGGGTGACGACAGAGGAGAACAGCAGATGAACACGCCCCAGGCAGGCAAGCCGGAGATCGGCCCGATCGAGGGTGCGGCCCCGGCCGACCTGGTGATCGAGGACATCACCGTCGGGGAGGGCCCGGAGGCGCGTCCCGGCCAGCTCGCCAACGTGCACTACGTGGGGGTGTCCCACTCCACCGGCCGCGAGTTCGACGCGTCCTGGAACCGGGGCGAGGCGTTCGAGTTCCCGCTCGGCGGCGGTCAGGTCATCGCCGGCTGGGACCAGGGCGTGGTGGGGATGAAGGTCGGCGGTCGCCGTCGGCTCACCATCCCGCCGCACCTGGGCTACGGCAGCCGGGGCGCGGGCGGCGTGATCAAGCCGAACGAGACCCTGGTCTTCGTCGTCGACCTGCTCGGCGTGCGCTGACGCCGGTCGGGGTCGCCGGCACCGCCCGGCGGCCCCACCCGCCGGACTCCGTGGCGCGGCCCGGTCTCCGGGCCCCACGGCGCACGGCCCGGCCGCCGGACCCCGGTGCCGCCCTGGTCGCCCGACTCCGGTGCTGCCCCGGCGCCGGGCTCTGCGGTGCCGCCCCGGCGGTCGCCGGGGCATATGTGGTCAGGCGCAGGCGGCCAGCGGGCGGGGCAGGGCCCCGACCGGGGCGTCGCCGTGCCGGACGGCGATGACGCGGTGCAGGCCGCCGACCCGCAGCACCCGGGCGACCACCGGATCGGGGTCGACCACCACCAGCTCGCCGCCCCGGGCCCGGACCCTGAGGTGGGCGGCGACCAGCGCCCGCACCCCGGCGGCGGAGAGCACCTGGACCCCGGACAGGTCGAGCCGGAGCAGCGGGCGGGCCGGTGCGGCCCAGAGGGCGGCCCGGAACGCGCCCACGGTGGCGATGTCGATCTCACCGGCCGCGCGCACCTCGACCACGTCGTCGGCCACCCGCAGCCGCACGTGGAACCGCTCCTCTGCCTGCGTCATGCCCCGAATCTAGCCCCCACCTCTGACGTTTCCGCCCTGCCCAGGGCGGGTTTCGGGGTAGTCCCAGGGTCGCCCCGGAGCCGACCCCGAGTCCTTCTCAGGGTGGAGCCGGCCGGGCCCGACCGGCCGCGTGGTGGCCGAGCGGGCCCGGGTGGTTCCCGGCGGGTCGTCGTGGGTCAGCCGCCGCTGGCCGACGGCCCGGGGGCCGGCGACGAGCCACCGGCGACCGCCCCCGGGTGCGGCGCGCTCGTGGCGGGCGCCGGCTTCAACCCCGGCGGTACGGGCAGCGCGCTGCCCCGGGCGAACTCGGCCCAGCTCGTGTTCCAGGCGGTCCAGCCGTTACCCGGCCGCAGCGGCACCTCGGTGCCCTTCACGGTCACCAGGTCACCGACCTGGGTGATGCCCATCAGCCAGTCGGCGGCGGCCGAGGAGACGTTGGCGCAGCCGTGCGAGACGTTGGTGTAGCCCTGGTCCCCCTCCGACCAGGGGGCGGCGTGGATGAACTCGCCACCCCAGGTGAGGCGCTGGGCGTCCTCGACGTCGACCACGTAGCCGCCGTCGGGCTCGCCCCGGGTGTCGAAGCGGGTCTGCTGGTGCTTCTCCATGATCACCATCTTGCCGCTGGAACTCGGGGTGCTCGGCTTGCCGAGGCTGACCGGGATCCGGCGGACCAGCCTGCCGTCCTGGAAGACCGACATCTGCTTGGTGGCATTGTCGATGTCCAGCGCGACCTGCCGGCCGATCCTCGAGGTGGACCGCCGGTCGGCGTCACCGACGTACTCCTTGCCGATGGGCAGCCCCTCCAGTGCGGAGCGGACGCTGATCGTCGTCCCGGGACGCCAGAAGTCGGGGGCCCGGTAGTAGACCTGACTGCCGTCCTCCAGCCACGACCAGGTGCCCGGCTGGGGCGGATCGGTCTTCACGAACAATCGTCGCTGCACGACCGCCCTGGCCTCTTTCGGAATGGCCGGTTCGAACGCGACCGTCACCGGCATCGCGGTGCCGTACGTCTGGTTTCCGGCGAAATAGAGCACGCTGGTCAGCGCCTGCCGGTTCGTATTCGTCGGGGCCGTGGTGAACGTGGTGCGCCCGACGGTGGTCCGGCCCGCGTCGCCGGTCGCGGTGACCTCGGCGGTGTAGGTCCGGCCGCTGCCCAGCGGGGCCGCCGGCACCCAGCTCGACCCGTCCTCCCGCGGCTCCCCGGCGACGGCCCCGCCCTTGTCGTCGGTGAGCTTGACGCTGGTCACCCGGCCGTTGCTCACGGTGGCGCCGACCTCCGCGCTGACCGGGACGTCCTTCGCCCGGTCAGCGGGGGTCACCGTCACCGTGGGGGCCGCCGCCGCACCGGGGGCCGCCCCGGCCGCCGGCTTCCGCTCGGCGGTGCACCCGCCGAGGACCAACGGTGTGGCTGCGATGGTCACCGCCATTAGCGTCAATCGCCGCCTCACGTCCATATTCCATCCCCCGTTTCCAGTCCCCTTGGCCACATTCTGTACAGCGTTTCTCGGGGCGGGTCGGGCTTTCCGGGGAACCGGGCGGGCGGGGCCGGGCTTATCGACCCCGGCGGGCGGCAGGCGGCCACGGTGCCGCCGATGTCCGGGATCGGCCGTGCCGGGACGCCCCGGGCGGTCAGTCCCAGTCCTGGTCACCGTGGTTACGGTGCCACCGCCCACCGACCGGCGGGGTGTCCAGCCGCAGGGCCGCCACCGCGTTGCCGGCCAGGTCGTTGTCCTCGACCCGGCAGCCGACGCAACTGCCCCGGGCCGTGATCCACATGCCGTGGGTCTGGGTGCGCTCGTCGTGGTTGTCCCAGATCCGGTTGCCGCGCACCGTCGCCGAGTCGAACGCCGCGTTGATCGCGATGCCGGCCCGGGTCGACGGCGCGGCCGGCAACTCGTACGCGGTGCCCGGCAGCGGGGTGTCCCCGCTCCACCCGCTGTAGGCGTCGGGACGTACCGGGGCGAGGTGCAGTTCGGTGGCGGTGTTGGTGGCGACCACGGCGACCCGCCGGCCGACCCGCAGCACCTTGCCCCGGTGGCTGTCCTGCGCCCAGGTCGCCGAGCGGTCGACCAGGGACCGCTCGGTGTACCGGACCGACTCGCCGCCGCCGTGGGACGCCTCGGCGCACCGCCGGCCGTTGTTGCGGATGCGGTTGTCGAGCAGCATCGCGTCGGTCATCGGGCGGTCCACCCGGATCGCGTCCAGGCCGTTGCCCCAGAACTCGTTGCTCTCCACCACCACGTCCTGCGCCGGATGCGGGTAGCCGCGACCCAGGTCGTGCTGGTGGTAGCCGTAACCGCCGTTGCCGCTGATCCGGTTGCCCCGCACCGTGTACGGGCCCGGGGTGTTACCCATGCTGATCCCGTCGCCCACGTTGCCGTCGATGACGCAGTCGGTGAGCAGCCCACCCCGGCCGGCGACGCCCGAGGTGCCGTTGCCCGACACGTCGTAGCCGGCCTCCAGGTTGCCGGTCATCGTGCAGCCGGTGACGATCAGCCCGTCGGCGCCCCAGTCCGAGATGCCGAACCGGTTGCCCTGACTGTGGCAGCCGACGATCCGGTAGCCGCGCGGCGGCGTCCAGTAGTCCTTCTGGAGTTCCAGGAAGATGCCGTTGGTGCCGTTGGCCAGGGCGGTGCAGTTGGCGATGGTGAGCCGTTCCATGTCGCCCCAGCCGCCGATGCCGATGCCGATGCCCGCGCCGCCCATCTGCTCGCCGTTGTCCAGCCGGCCGCAGCCGACCACCACCACCCCGTCGACCAGGGTGTCCTGGAGGAAGTCGCAGCCCAGGCCGCTGGCCGCCGTGTGGTGGATGTAGAGGTTGCGGAACACCCCGCGCACGACGTACTGCAACCCGAGGCCCTTGGCCAGGTAGTTGTACTCGGCCATGGCCACCCCGGAGCCGTCGATCTCGAAGTCGGCGAAGGTGCAGTCGGCGATGTGCCGGTCCCGGTCCGCGCCGTGCTGCAGCACCGTCCAGAACGCCAACGGCGTCGGGTCGCTGCGGTTGCCCTCGTTGCTGAGCAGGAACCGGGTGGCGGCCGGGCCGGCGCCGATCAGCGACACCCCGCTGCGCCACACCGTGCCGGCGTCGCGGATGGAGTAGATGCCCGGCGGGCACCAGATCACCCGGGCCCGGCCGTCGGCCGCGTAGCCGTCACCGAGCCGGTCCACCAGGGCCGCCAGCGCGGGTTGGTCGTTGGTCACCCCGTCGCCGGTCAACCCGTAGTCGTGGGCGTTGCACCACAGCGGCGCCCCGGCGACGGGGGGACGGCGGTCCCGCACGGCGACGGGCAGACCCTGGTACGGCACGGGTGGCTCCTCTCGGCGGTGCGTCCACGACCGACACGGCAGGGCCGCGACCGGGCGTACGCAGTGCGGTGCGCGCCCACCGGAGGTACGGCGCGTCCGTGACCCGCGCCGGATTCCCGGCCCGCCGACCGGAAAACACCCGCCGACCGGTCGTCCCACCCGAACCGGACGAACACCCGCCAGCGCGACGGAGCCGGCCACCCCGCCCAGGGTGACCGGCTCCGGGCGTACCGCTCAGACGTTCGCCACCAGCAGCGCCGGCTGTTCGACGCAGTCGGCGACGTGCCGCAGGAACCCGCCGGCCACCCCGCCGTCGCAGACCCGATGGTCGAAGGTGAGGCTGAGCTGGGTCACCTTGCGGACCGCCAACTGCCCGTCGACCACCCACGGCTTGTCCACGATCCGCCCCACCCCGAGCAGCGCCGCCTCCGGGTGGTTGATGATCGGGGTGGAACCGTCCACCCCGAACACGCCGTAGTTGTTGAGGGTGAAGGTGCCGCCGGTGAGCCGGGCCGGCGGCAGGGTGCCGGCACGGGCCTCGGCGGTGGTCTGCGCCAGGGCGGCGGCCAACTCCCGGGTGGTCAGCCGCTGGGCGTCGCGCAGCACCGGCACGAGCAGGCCCCGGTCGGTCTGCGCGGCGATGCCCAGGTGCACCCCGGCCGACTGGACGATGCGCTGCCCCTCGGTGTCGACGTGCGCGTTGAGCTGCGGGAACCGGCGCAGGCCGCTGAGGCAGATCCGGGCCAGCAGGGCCAGCACGCTGACCGGGGCGTCCGGGGTGGCCGCGTTGATCGCCGCCCGGGTGGCCAGCAACGCGGTGGCGTCCGCGTCCACCCAGATGGTGACCTCGGGGATCTCCCGACGGCTGCGGGAGAGCTTGTCGGCGATCACCCGGCGGATGCCGGTCAGCGGGATGACCACGTCGGACGCGTCGGCGGGGACCGGCCCGCCGTGCGCCGCCGGGGCCGGGTCCGCGACGGGCCGGCCCGGTTCGTCGGTGTGCCGCCGCGGCGCGGTGGTCAGGGCGGCCTCCACGTCGCTGCGGCGGATCACGCCGCCGGGGCCGGTGCCCCGCAGCCCGGCCAGGTCGACCCCGTGCTCGCGGGCGAGCCGGCGCACGATCGGCGAGATGACCAGGGGGGCCGTCCCGCCGGCCGGCACGGTGCCGCCGCCGGCCGGCGGGACGACGCCGTCGGTGGACACCCCGGTGGCCGGGGCGTCCGTCCCCGCGCCGGCCGGGACCCTCGGCGCGGACGACGGGCCGACGGTGCCAACGGGGACGGACCCGACGGCCGGCTCCGCGACGGGCGCGGCGGCCGGCTCGGGGGCCACGGTCAGCCGGGGGCGTCGCCGCCGCCGGGTGCCGCCGTGGCCGGTGCCGTACCCGATCAGGACGTTGCCGGAGCCGGCCCGCTCCTCCTCGCGGTAGGTGGCGTGCCCGGCGGGTTCGTCGCCGCCGTCGGCCGGCGCGACGGTGATCAGCGGCTGGCCGACCGGGCGCGTCTCACCGGCCGCGCCGTGCAGGGCGACCACCCGCCCGGCGTACGGGCAGGGCACGTCGACCACGGCCTTGGCGGTCTCCACCTCCACCACGCTCTGGTCCACGGTGACCACGTCACCGACGGCGACCTTCCACTCGACGATCTCGGCCTCGCTCAGCCCCTCACCGAGGTCGGGCAGGAGGAACACCCGGGTGCCGGTGGCGGTGCGGGCGCTCACGCCGCGCTCCCCTGCACCAGCCAGCGCGGATCGGGCCGGTCGTCCCACTGCAGGCGGGCCACGGTGTCGAGCACCCGGTCCACCCCGGGCAGGTGGGTGTGCTCCAGCATCGGCGCCGGGTAGGGGATGTCCAGCCCGGCGACCCGCAGCACCGGGGCGTGCAGGGCGTGGAAGCAGCGCTCCTGCACCCGGGCGGCGATCTCCGCGCCGACCCCGGCGAAGCCCTGCGCCTCGGTGATCACCACGCACCTGCCGGTACGGCGCACCGAGGCGGTGACGGTGGCGTCGTCGAACGGCACGATGGTGCGTACGTCGACGACCTCCAGGTCCCAGCCGTCCTCCCGGGCGGCCTCGGCGGCCTCCAGCGCCACCGGCACCGCCGGGCCGTACGCGACCAGGGTGGCGTCGGTGCCGGGCCGGCGCACCACGGCCCGGCCGAACGGGGCGGTCCGGGCCGGCAGCGCGGCCTCGCCGCTGGCGAAGTAGAGCTTCTTCGGCTCCAGGAACACCACCGGGTCCGGGTCGGCGATGGCCTCCCGCAGCAGCGAGTACGCGTCCTCGACCGTCGCCGGGGTGACCACCTTCAGCCCGGGGGTGTGCGCGTAGTACGCCTCCGACGAGTCGCAGTGGTGCTCGACCCCGCCGATGCCGCCCGCGTACGGCACCCGGATGACCATCGGCACGCTCAGCGCGCCCCGGGTGCGGTTGCGCAGCTTCGCCACGTGCGAGGCGATCTGCTCGAACGCCGGGTAGGCGAACGCGTCGAACTGCATCTCGACCACCGGCCGCAGCCCGGACATGGCCAGGCCGACGGCGAAGCCGACGATGCCGGCCTCGGCGAGCGGGGTGTCGAAGCAGCGCTTGTCACCGAACCGGGCCTGCAACCCGTCGGTGATCCGGAAGACCCCGCCGAGCTGCCCGACGTCCTCGCCGAAGACGAGCACCCGCTCGTCGTCGAGCATCGCGTCGGCGAGTGCCGCGTTGAGCGCCTTCGCCATGGTCATGGTGGCCATCAGGCGTCCCCCTCCGCGTCGGCGGCCAGCTCGGCCCGGACCATCTCCCGCTGCTCGACCAGTTGCGGGGTCGGCTCGGCGTAGACGTGCTCGAACAGGCTCAGCGGGTCGACGGTCGGCTGGGCGTGCATCCGCTCCCGCAGGTCGGCGGCGTACGCCTCGGCCTCGGCGGCGATCTGCGTGACCGCCGCGTCGTCCAGCTCGCCCCGGCTGCGCAGGTACGCCTCCAGCCGGGCCACCGGGTCGCGGTCCCGCCACGCCTCGACCTCGTCGGGGTCCCGGTAGCGGGTGGCGTCGTCGGCGTTGGTGTGCGCCTCCATCCGGTAGGTGTGCGCCTCCACCAGGTACGGCCCGTGCCCGGCGCGGGCGTGCGCCACCGCCCGGGTGAGCACCGCCAGGACGGCCACCGGGTCGTTGCCGTCGACCTGCTCGCTGGGCACCCCGTAGCCGACGCCCTTGTAGGCCAGGCTCGGCGCGGCCGTCTGCCGGGACAGCGGGACGCTGATCGCGTACTTGTTGTTCTGCACGAAGTAGACGACGGGGGCCTTGAACACGGCGGCGAAGTTGAGCCCCTCGTGGAAGTCGCCCTCGCTGGTCGCGCCGTCGCCGATGAAGGCCAGCGCGACGGTGTCCCGCCCCTGGTAGGACTCGCCGTAGGCCAGGCCGGCGGCGTGCACGCACTGGGTCGCCAGCGGGGTGCACTGCGGCGCGGTGCGGACCACCGTCGGGTCGTACCCGCAGTGCCAGTCGCCGCGCAGCAGGGTGAGCACCTCGACCGGGTCGATGCCCCGGGCGGTCAGCGCCATCGACTCCCGGTAGGTGGGGAACACCCAGTCGTCGTCGCGCAGCGCGAGCACCGCGCCGACCTGGCACGCCTCCTGGCCGCGCGAGGACGGGTAGACGGCGAGCCGGCCCTGCTTGGTCAGGGCGGTGGACTGCGCGTCGAAGCGCCGGCCGACGACCATCCGCCGGTACATCTCGCGCAGCGTCTCGACCGGCGGTTCGGGCAGGTCGGCGCGGGGTGGCAGCGGCGTGCCGTCGGGGGCGAGCAGCCGGACCGGCTCGGTCTGCGGGAGCAGGCCGGCGGTGGGGTCGGGGGCGACCGGGGTGGCCGGTCGACGGGTACGCGGGGATGCCCTGCGGACCGCCTGGGGTGTGGTCGTCACGGCGGGGACCTCCTGGACGTGTGGTGGCCCTATGCTCCAGCCGTTGGATGATTGACTCAACATTCCCGGTGAACGCGGGACGATTGGCCTACCGAGGAGTATCTGATGAGCCAGCAGACCACCCCGCCACCGGGCCCACCGGGCGCAACGGGACGTTCGGTCACGCCGCTGGACGAGGTGGACCGACGGGTCCTCGACGAGCTGACCCGGGACGGCCGGCTGTCCATGCGTACCCTCGCCGAGCGGGTGCACGTGTCGCGCACCAACGCGTACGCCCGGGTGGAGCGGTTGCTGCGCGACGGGGTGATCACCGGGTTCCGGGCCCGGGTGGCACCGGAGCCCGCCGGGCTGGGCACCTCGGCGTACATCTCGTTGACCATCCAGCAGAACACCTGGCGGGAGGTGTCGGCGGAGCTGGCCCGGGTGCGCTACATCGAGCACGTGGCGCTGCTCAGCGGGGAACACGACGTGTTGGCGTTGGTCCGCGCACCCGACAACGCCACCCTGCGCGACGTGGTGCTCAGCCGGGTGCAGGGCATAGCCGGGGTGCTGTCCACCCGCACCTGGCTGGTCTTCGACGAGTTCGACGGGGCCGGCAGCCCCTGGGCCTGAGTGACGGCCCGGCGTGGTCGGTCAGCGCTCCGGTGGGGCGGCCAGGCCGGCGCGGTCGGCCAGCGCCAGCAGCGGCTCCAGCGAGAAGCGGTCGCCGTCCAGGCCGGCGTGCGGGTCGCCACGCTCGGCGAACCGGGCCGGCATGCTCAGCACGTCGAAGTCCTCCGGGCGGACGTCGTCCAGCTCCGCCCAGTCCAGCGGGGCCGACACCAGCGCCGCCGGGGTGGGCCGGATCGAGTACGCCGACGTCACCGTGTGGTCGCGGGCCATCTGGTTGTAGTCGATGAAGACCGGCCGGTCGCGCTGCTCCCGCCACCAGGTGGTGGTGACCAGGTCGGGCAGCCGACGCCCCAACTCGTGACCGAGGGCGAGCACCGCGCGCCGGCACTCCCCGAAGCTCCACCGGGGCTCGATGGACAGGTAGACGTGCAGGCCACGCCCGCCGGTGGTCTTGGGGTAGCCGACCATGCCCAGCTCGGCGAGGAAGGCCCGGACCTCGTGCGCCACCGGCACCACCTGCTCGAAGCCGACCCCCGGCATCGGGTCCAGGTCGATCCGGAGCTGGTCGGGGCGCTCCACGTCGGCCGCCGTCACCGGCCACGGATGGAACCGCAGGGTGCCGAGATTGGCCGCCCAGATCACCACCGCCAGCTCGCCCGGCGCGACCTCGTCGGCGGTACGGCCACTGGGGAACGTGAGGTGTGCGGTGCGCACCCAGTCGGGAGCGCCGGCCGGGAGCCGCTTCTGGTAGAAGGCGTCACCCCGGTTGTCCTGCCGGGTGCCGATCTTCGCCCCCTCGAACACGCCGCGCGGCCAGCGCTCCAGCATCGTCGGGCGGTCCCGCAGGGCGCGCAGGATGCCGTCGCCGACGGCGAGGAAGTAGCCGACCACGTCCCGCTTGGTCAGCCCGCGCTCCGGAAAGTAGGGCTTGTCGGGGCTGGAGACGCGGACCAGCCGCTCCCCCACCTGGATCTCCTCGGCCGCCGTCGCCACGCTCACACGGTAACGGCCACCCCCGACACCCGGAGCCGGCTCACCCGATCGGAGCGATTCGCGGAGGACTACGCCTCGGGTTGCCCGACGTAGGTGCCGCGCTGCGGCACGGTGTAGACCAGCCCACGCTCGCGAAGCTCCGCGACGGCACGCCGGGCGGTCCCCCGGGCCACCCCGAACTCCTGCACGATCGCCGCTTCGCTCGGAATCGGCCGATGCGCCGCGAGGTCACCGTTGCTGATCCGACCAGCCAAGATGTTCGCCACCTGGCGGTAGACCGGCACGGGGCCGTCTGGATCGATCATGGCAAGAAACTAATCGAGCCAAGACGAGGCAGGTTCTTTAGATACGTCCCTAGACGTTCATGCTTGTACACCATTACCGTAAGTGGCAGCTCGTGACGATCAGTCATCTGGGCTGCCGGTAGCGGTCCGGGTACCTGATCGGGGATCGGTGCCTGGATCTGCCCGTACCCGGGAGGGGTCCCCCATGCCGATGGACGACGGACCGGTCACGCCCGCCCTGGTCATCTGGACCGCGCAGCGGGTGGTGGCACAGCACCACGAGACGCCGGACAGGCCACCACCCCCGCGCCGGTGCTTCCAGTGCAGCGAGGGCGGATGCCACATGTTGACCTGGGCGCGCGACGTGCTCCGGGCTCACCGGCGACCGCCGCCGCTCCCCCACTAGGCTCGCCGCCATGGCGATCTATCTCGACGTACACCCGGAGAACCCGCAGCCCCGGACGATCAGCCGGGTGGTCGACCTGCTGCGCGGCGACGGCCTGGTCGCCTACCCGACCGACTCGTGCTTCGCGCTCGGCTGCCAACTCGGCAACCGGGACGGTCTCGACCGGATCCGAGAGATCCGACACCTGGACAGCAAGCACCACTTCACCCTGGTGTGCCGGGACTTCGCCCAGCTCGGCCAGTTCGTGCACATCAACAACGCGGTGTTCCGGTCGCTGAAGGCGGCCACCCCGGGCAGCTACACCTTCATCCTGCCCGCCACCAAGGAGGTGCCGCGCCGGCTGCTGCACCCCAGGAAGAAGACCGTCGGGGTACGCATCCCCGACCACCCGGTCGCGCAGGCGCTGCTGGCGGCGCTGGGCGAGCCGTTGGTGTCCAGCACCCTGCTGCTGCCCGGGGAGACCGAACCGATGACCCAGGGCTGGGAGATCAAGGAACGGCTCGACCACGCGATCGACGCGGTGATCGACTCCGGCGAGTGCGGCACCCTGCCCACCACCGTGATCGACTTCTCCACCGACGAGCCGGAGATCGTCCGCTACGGCGCGGGCGACCCGGCCCGCTTCGAGTAGTCCCGTCCGGTCAGGGCGTACCGGGGCCCGTCGGCGGAAGCGGCAGCGGCTCCACGACCGGGTCGACGTCACGGGCGGAGTGGACGGGTGCCGGCCGGGCCGGGCCCGTCGCCCGGCTGTGCCGGCGACCCGCACCCGGCGGCCCTGCGTGCCGGGACACCTCGCAGGTGACCAGGTGGATCGGGGCCGGTGGCACGGCGAACCGCCCCGGACCCCAGCGCACCCAGAGGGCGACCCGGCCGGCGGCCGCCTCCGCCGCGAGCTTCTCCCAGGTACGCCGCCGGTCGGTGTGGTCGACCTCGATCACCACGGGCGGCCCGTCGCGACGGGCACACGCGACGTCCAGCACCGAGTGGCGGTCGGTCATCGGCGGGGGCAGCGGGAGCACGCTCGCCGCCCGACGGTAGGACCGCCAGCCCTGCTCGGCGGCCCAGGCCAGCACGGCGTCGATGATCCGTGCGGTCACCTCGTCGGCGCCCAGGTCGACGAATTCGAGCCGGTCCAGCCATGCGGTGAGCGATGCCGCCAACCGTTCGCCGTCCGCCCCACCGTCCACGCGGGCAGGGTACCCATCCCCCGGCGACGGTCCCTCCCCGGACCGACGATCACCCCACATGATCGACTCCACGTCGTCGATACAGCGGCATCCACCCGCCCGGATACCGCAACGTCGGCGACATCGCGAAGCACCCCACCCACCAGCCCCGCACCCGGGCCGACCGGCCGACCACGGCGGCGAGGGCCCGGGCCGGGGGCGGCATGATCGACTCCATGTCGCCGCACCAGCGGTATCCCGGGGTGTGGATACCGCTGGTGCGGTGACTGAGGGCGGCCGGGCCGGCGGCGGGGTTACCGGGGGTGGGGTGGGGGTAGGCATGGGGACATGGCGGAACTGGGGGCGCTGTGGATCGTCCGACACGGGGAGAGCACCGCGAACGTCGCCGCGTCGACGGCCGAGGCGGCCGGCGCCGAACTGATCGACCTGACCCACCGCGACGCCGACGTGCCACTGTCGGACACCGGTGAGGAGCAGGCGCGGGCGACCGCCCGATGGCTGGCCGGTCTGCCGGAGGGGCAGCGTCCCGACGTGGCGGTCGTCTCGCCGTACCTGCGGGCGGTGCGGACGGCGGAACTGGCGCTGGCCGGCACCGGGATCCCGGCCAGCGTCGACGAGCGGTTGCGCGACCGGGAACTGGGCATCCTCGACGGGTTGACCGGGCACGGGGTGGCCCGCCGGTTCCCCGACGAGGCGGCCCGGCGGCACCGGCTCGGCAAGTTCTACTACCGGCCGCCGGGCGGCGAATCCTGGACCGACGTGGCGTTGCGGCTGCGTACCCTCCTCGGTGACCTGCGCCGCGACCACCAGGGGCGGCGGGTGCTGCTGTTCGGGCACGACGCCCTGGTGTTCCTGCTGCGCTACCTGGTGGAGGGGCTTTCCGAGGCGGAGCTGATGGGGTTGACCCGGGAGCACGTGATCGCCAACTGCTCGGTGACCGGCTGGTCGGCCGACGCCACCGGCCGGCTCGTCCCGCAGACCTTCAACGACGTCACCCACCTGCACGCACACGGTGCACCACCCACCACGGAGGACGAGATCCATGCCGAACCGGTCTGACACCCGGGTCATCACCCCGGGACTGCTGCGCGACTGGGCACTGCCGGTGCCGACCGGCGGCAAGGATAACCGGGGCACCGTCCTGGTCGTCGGCGGTTCCCGGTTCACCCCGGGCGCGGTGCTGCTGGCCGGGGTGGCCGCGCTACGCGCCGGGGCCGGGGTGCTGCAACTGGCCGCCGCCGAGTCCACCGCCGCCGCGTTGAGCATCCAGGTGCCCGAGGCGATGGTGGTCGGCCTGCCGGAGACCGCCGACGGCGCGGTCGCCGGGGACCCGGGCGACCGGCTCGGAGAGCTGGTCGAGCAGGCCGACGTGGTCACCGTCGGGCCGGGCCTCAACGACATCGACCAGACCCGCGCGCTGCTGCACCTGGTGCTGTCGGCGGCCGGGCCGCACACCGCACTGGTCTTCGACGCGTACGCGCTGGGCGCGCTCAGCCACGAACCGGACCTGCTGGTCGGCGCGGACCGGAAGGTGGTGCTGACCCCGAACCTCACCGAGGCCCGGCACCTGCTCGGCCGCGACCCCGGCGACGACCTGGACGCCGAGTCCCGCGAACTGGCCCGCCGGTACGAGGCGGTGGTCTCCCTGTACGGCCACATCGCCACCCCCGACGGCCAGTGCTGGCGGGAGGAGAGCGGCGACGCCGGGCTGGGCACCTCGGGCAGCGGTGACGTGCGGGCGGGGCTGCTCGCCGGGCTGCTCTCCCGGGGCGCGGAACCCGCCCAGGCGGCCTGCTGGGCGGCGTGGGTGCACGCGGTGAGCGGGCAGCGGCTGGTGCCCCGGTTCGGCCGGATCGGATTCCTGGCCCGGGAACTGCTCGACGAGATCCCGCACACCATCGCCACCGTCTGAGCGTGTCGGACGTTCGCCGGCCGCGATCCGTTTGCGCAGTTCGTCCGGGGGTACCGGGATTGTCGTCAGCCGATCAAGGAGGTCTGCCGGTGTCCACCGACGCCATCGTCCTGCTCAAAGAGGACCACAAGGAGATGCGCCGTCTCTTCCGCGAGTTCGAGAAGGCGCAGGAGGGGCCGGTCAGCCGCCGCCGCACGCTGGTCGACGAGATCGTGGCCGCCCTCACCACCCACACCTACCTCGAGAACGAGGTGATGTACCCGGAGGTCCGCAAGCTCCTGCCGGACCTGGAGGACGACATCCTGGAGTCGTACGAGGAGCACCACGTCGCCGACGTGCTCTGCGCCGAACTGTCCGCGATGGACGCCTCCGACGACCACTTCGTCGCCAAGACCACGGTGCTGATCGAGAACGTCGAGCACCACATCGAGGAGGAGGAGCAGGAGTGGTTCCCGAAGGTGCGGGAGGCGCTCGGCCGCAACCCGCTCCAGGAGATCGGTGAGCGGATGATCGCGCTGCGCCCGGACGCCCCCCGCTCCCCCAGCGACCCGAAGGCGATCAAGAGCGCCCGGCACGCCACCACCGCCTGACCCGCCCGTTCGACCCGCACCGCGTCCGAGGGGCCCGACCGTCCGGTCGGGCCCCTCGGATGCGCGCGAGGATTGCTGCGGTTGCGCCCCGCGTGAGGCAGGTCAGCGCGGCCCGGACGACGTCGCGGCGGCGACCGGGTGTCGGGCGGCGGCAAGCTCGGGCCCGTGGCGGACCGCCCAGTCGGCGAGGCCGGACAACGGGCCGAGCAGGCTCAGCCCGAGCGGGGTGAGCCGGTACTCAACGCTGGGCGGGACGGTGGGATGGACCTCGCGCAGGACCAGGCCGGCCCCCTCCAGACCGCGCAGGGTGCGGGTCAGCATGCGTTGGCTGATCCCGCCGATGGCCCGGTGCAGCTCGTTGAACCGGTACGGCTGACGGCCCAACAGGACCAGCACCAGCATCGACCACTTGTCACTGAGCAGCCGCAGCAGCCCGGTGACCGGACAGCCGTCGTACTCGTCGGCCGGGACGGGCGTCGGCAGGACCGCCGCCACCAGGGAACGAACATCCGTGTTCGGTACGGACATGACACTGCCTTCTTCCGCTGTCGCCGGCCTCCGCCGAGGATTGTGCCGGTCGTGGTCCACGGTCGACGTCCGGTGCCGAACGGGGGCCACCGGGCGGGAAAGGGGTGGCATGCGGGTCATCGTCATCAGCGGCGGCACCGACGGCATGGGCCGGGCGACGCTGGAAGCCCGGATCCGCCGTGGCGACGAGGTCGTCGCCATCGGCAGCAACCCGGCGAAGGGGCGGGCCGTGCGGGCGCTCTCCGGCCGGGTGCACTTCCTCCGGGCGGATCTGCGCTCGGTGGCGCAGACCCGCCGGGTCATCGACACCATCAGGGGTCGGTGGCCGAGGGTGGACGCACTGGCCCTGTTCGCCAACCGGCAGTCGCCCCGACGGGTGCTCACCGACGAGGGCCTGGAGCAGACCTTCGCGCTGTACTACCTGAGCCGCTACCTGCTCAGCCACGGTCTGCGCGACCAGCTCGACGCCGCCGAGCGGCCCGTCATCGTCAACGTGGCGGGCGTCGGCACCACCAGGGGGTCGATCCACTGGGACGACCTCCAGCTCACCCGGAAGTACGGCATGGTCGACGCACAGTTACAGGCCGGCCGGGCGAACGACCTGCTCGGGGTGGACTTCGCGCAGCGGTCCGGCTCCCGGGCGCGGTACGTGCTCTACCACCCCGGCTTCACCCGCAGTGGCGACCTGTCCACCATGCCGCCGGTGGTCCGTGGGGTGATCCGGGCGGCGTCGGTCGTCGCCAGGCCGGTCGAGAAGTCGATCCGTCCCGTCGTGGAATGGATCGACGATCCACCGGCGGACGCCCTGACCGCCAGCGACCGGGGCAGACCCGTCCCGCTGTCGGCCACGACGCTCGACCCGGCCGCCGCCCGCCGCCTCGGCACGGTGACCGACGCGCTGCTCACCCGCCTGCACGCCGGCTGAGCCGGTGGCTCACCAGAGGGGCGCCGGCGCGCCGGTGGGCGCGGGCAGGATCTGCCGTACCCGCCCGGGGGGCACGCTGCGCTGACGCCACTCCCGGGGGTAGCCCACCGAGACCTCCTCGAACCGCACCCCGTCCTTCCAGGTGGTACGGGGGATGTGCAGGTGCCCGTAGACCACGGTGGTGGCGGCGAACCGGCGGTGCCAGTCGGCGGTCGCCTCCGTCCCGCACCACTGCGCGAAGATCGGATAGCGCAGCACCTCGGTCGGGTGGCGGTCCAGCGGCCAGTGGTTGACCAGCACGGTGGGCAGCTGCGGGTCGCGGGCGTCCAGGCGGCGGGCGGTCTCCGTCAGCCGGGCCGCACACCACTCCTGCCGGCTCGGGTACGGGTCGGGGTGCAGCATGAACTCGTCGGTGCAAACGATCCCGGTCCGGTATGCCTCGGCCAGCGCCGCCTCCCGGGTGTCGAAGCCCGGCGGTCGCCAGCTGTAGTCGTAGAGCAGGAACAGGGGTGCCACCAGCGCCGGGCCGCCCGACCCCCGCCACACCCGGTAGTCGTCCTCGGGGGTGACCACGCCCAGGTCCCGGCACCGCCGCACCAGCAGCTCGTAGCGGTCCACCCCGCGCAGGGTCACCGGGTCGGCCGGCGGGGTCCACAGTTCGTGGTTGCCCGGCGCCCAGATGACGGTGTCGAAGCGCCCGGCGAGCGTGCCGAGCGCCCACTCGATGTCGGCGACGGTGTCCGCCACGTCACCGGCGACGATCAGCCAGTCCCGTGGCGAGGCGGGCCGTAGCGCCTCGACCAGGGCACGATTCTCCTTGTACCCGACGTGCAGGTCGCTGATCGCGACCAGACTGCCCTCGGTGTCCTCCCCCAGCATCCGCCGATCGTACGCAGAAGGTCACCCGGCGCGGTGCGCGCGGGGAGCACCGTCGTCGTCAGTCGGCGGAGCCGGGGTCGGCCGTCCGACGGTGCTGCTCGGCCTCGATCCGGTCCGGCGTGAGGCGGGCCGCCGCCTCGACCTTGTTCTTCGCTGCCCGCATCGCCCCGGATCGGGCCGGCCGACCCGGCCCGCCGGAGGTGCTCCGGACGCCCCCGCCGGCCACCCGGTAGGATCGTCGGCGGGCCGTGACTGGCGCGTGGGGATGGAGCACCATCGGGAAGCGGCCCCGTCATGAGGACGCACGCCGAGCGCCTGGGCCTTCCGCACGTCACCTGGAGGTCGCATGTCGCCCAACGCCGAGTCCACCGCCTTCCGCAGCGCACTCGAGGTGATCCGGGCGGTCGAACCCCGGGTGGCCGACGCCATCGGCGCGGAGCTGACCGACCAGCGTGAGTCGCTGAAGCTGATCGCCAGCGAGAACTACGCCTCCCCGGCGACCCTGCTGACCATGGGCAACTGGTTCAGCGACAAGTACGCCGAGGGCACCGTCGGCCGTCGTTTCTACGCCGGCTGCCAGAACGTCGACACGGTCGAGGCGCTCGCCGCCGAGCACGCCAAGGAACTGTTCGGGGCCAGCCACGCCTACGTGCAGCCGCACTCGGGCATCGACGCGAACCTGGTCGCCTTCTGGGCGATCCTGGCCGATCGGGTCGAGTCCCCCGCGCTGCGGAAGGCCCAGGTGCGCCAGGTCAACGACCTGACCGAGGCGGACTGGTTCGCGCTGCGTCGCGAGCTGGGTAACCAGCGGATGCTGGGCATGTCGCTGGACGCCGGCGGCCACCTCACCCACGGTTTCCGGCCGAACATCTCCGGCAAGATGTTCGACCAGCGCAGCTACGGCACCGACCCGGCCACCGGTCTGATCGACTACGACCGGGTCGCCGAGGCCGCCCGGGAGTTCAAGCCGCTGATCCTGGTCGCCGGCTACTCGGCGTACCCCCGGAAGGTGAACTTCCGGATCATGCGGGAGATCGCCGACTCGGTCGGCGCGACCTTCATGGTCGACATGGCGCACTTCGCCGGCCTGGTCGCCGGGAAGGTCTTCACCGGCGACTTCGACCCGGTGCCGCACGCGCACATCGTCACCACCACCACCCACAAGTCGCTGCGCGGCCCGCGCGGCGGCATGGTGCTCTGCGGCCCGGAGCTGGCAGACCAGGTCGACCGGGGCTGCCCGATGGTGCTCGGCGGTCCGCTGCCGCACGTGATGGCGGCCAAGGCGGTCGCGCTGGCCGAGGCGCGGCGACCCGACTTCGCCGACTACGCGCAGCGGATCGTCGACAACGCGCAGGCCCTCGCCGAGGGGTTGCTGCGCCGGGGCACCACCCTGGTCACCGGGGGCACCGACAACCACCTGGTGCTGCTCGACGTCTCCGGCTACGGCCTGACCGGCCGGCAGGCCGAGCAGGCGCTGCTCGACTCGGGCATCGTCACCAACCGCAACGCCGTCCCGCAGGACCGCAACGGCGCCTGGTACACCTCCGGCATCCGGATCGGCACCCCGGCGCTGACCACCCGGGGTCTCGGCACCGCCGAGATGGACGCCACCGCCGAGCTGATCCACACCGTGCTCAGCCAGACCACGCCGGGTGCCAACGCCGACGGCACCCCGTCGAAGGCCAAGTACGTGCTCGACCCGGCGGTCGCCGACTCGGTCGGCAAGCAGGCCACCGACCTGCTCGCCGGTTTCCCCCTCTACCCCACCGTCGACCTGGGCTGACCGGCCCGCCCCACGTCCGGTCGGGAGGTTCCGGTGGCGGAACCTCCCGACCGACGGGGAGCCGGCGGGAGCCGGGATCAGGTGAGGGGACGCTTGAGGTGGTAGCGGTGCACCTCGGTGCTGCCCTGGATGTTGTTGACGTCCTCGGCGGCGGAGACCAGCTCCCAGCCCTCCCGACCGACCCGGTTGAGGTGGGCGATCGCGGTGTCGCCGTACGCCGTGACGTCGGTGCGTGAGCCGTCCGGGCCGTACCAGACGAACGAGACGTGGAACTGGCGTCCCTGTCCCTGGTAGCGGCGGACCAACAGGGCGTACTCCCAAGCGACCATGCGTCCATTATGGCCACCGCCCCGGCCGCCGCACAGCACGGGGGGTGGCGGTTCGGCGACACCGGGTGGGGGTCTCCGCCGACGGGTCGACACCGCCCGCGGAGGCGGCGGTCAGCCGGCCGCGACCGCGGTACGGGTCAACTCGTCGGTGATCAGCGCGGCCAGCCGGTCCAGGCCGAGGTCGATCTGCGCCGGGGTGACGGCGCTGACCGACAGCCGCAACGCCTCGACCGGGCGGCCGTCGTCGTAGAAGTGCGCCATCGGGGTCCAGAGCACCCCGTACCGCTCGGCGGAGCGGCGCAGCAGCGCGTCGTCCACCGGGAAGGGGACGGTGACCACGACGAAGAACCCCCCGGCCGGGGTGTTCCAGCGCACCGGCGACCCGGCCGGGAAACGCCGCCGCAGGCCGGCGAGGAGATGGTCCCGGTTGCGGGTGTACGCCGCCCGTTCCCGCCGGTTCGCGGCGACCAGCGAGCAGCCGTGCTCCAGCAGCGCCCCGCCGATCACGGCCTGGGCCAGCGGCGACGTGTTCACCGAGACCATGCTCTTGATCTTGGCGAGCTGGTCGGCGAACAACCCCACCGCACCGTCGACCCCGCCGACCCGCTGGTCGGCCACCACATAGCCGATCCGCGCCCCGGGCAGCACCGTCTTGGCGAACGAGCCGAGATAGACCACCCGCCGTCGGGTGTCCAACGCCTTGAGCGTCGGCACCCGGTCGACGTCCCCGGCCGGGAACAGGCCGTACGGGTTGTCCTCGATGAGCAGCAGGTCCTCCTCGGCGGCCAGGTCGAGCAGCCGTTGCCGGTCGGCCAGGCCGATGCTGGTGCCGGAGGGGTTGGCGAAGTCGGGCATCACGTAACAGGCCCGGGGCCGTAACCCCTCGTCCCGGGCCCGGTGCGCCTGCGCCCGCAGGTCGGCCAGGTCCACCCCGGCCGGGCCACCGGCCACCGGCCGCACCGGCAGGTCCACCAGCCGGGCCGCCCCGGTCAACCCCACGTACGTCGGGGCGACGGCGAGCAGCACGTCGGCCGGGCCGGCCCGCAACGCCCGCAGCACCAGCAGCATCGCCTCCTGGCAACCGACGGTCACCACCACCGCCTCGTCGTCGACGTGGACGTCCTCGTCGACGGCGAGGTTGCGGGCGATCAGGTGGTGGATGATCCCCTTGGTCCGGCCGTACTGGAACAGGGTGCGGCGGACCTGCTCGGGCGTCTGCCCGAGGTCGTCGGCGAGGTGCCGGCGGAACCGGTCCAGCCAGCGCCCCGGCGCGTCGTCGTCGAAGAACTCCTCGTAGGGCCGCCCGGCCGCCAGCGACACCGCGTCGGGCCAGTGCTGGGACACCTCGTTGAGGAAGTTCATCGAGTTCAGCGCCGGGTCGTCGACCGCCGGGTGCAGGGTCGCCAGGTCCAGGTCCACCAGATGCTCCAACGGGTCAGTCTCCGGTCAGGGTACGCAGCCGCCGGGCCTGCGTCGGGTCGGCACAGCCGGTCAGGGTCAACGCGTCGCGCAGCTCCACGGCGAGCAGGTCGAGGGCGGCCTGCGCGCCGACCCGCCCACCGGCCGCCAGCGCCCACAGCATCGGGCGGCCCAGCAGCACCCCGGACGCGCCGAGGGCGAGCGCGCGCAGCACGTCCGTGCCGGACCGTACCCCGCTGTCCAGCAGCACCTCGATCCGCTCGCCGACCGCCGCGACCACCTCGGGCAGCATGGTGGCGGTGGCCGGCGCCCCGTCGAGCTGCCGGCCGCCGTGGTTGGAGACCACCACGGCATCCACCCCGACGTCGGCGGCGCGGACCGCGTCACGCGGGTCGAGGACCCCCTTGACCAGCAGCGGCAACCGGGTGCGCTCTCGCAGCCAGGCCAGATCCGCCCAGGTCAGGGCGGGAGCGAAGGCGGCCTCGGTGTGCGCGGCGATGGCCGACACGCCGGGGGTGCCGGCATGGGCGAGGTCGTCCCGGCCGGCGGGCAGGTTGGCGGCGGTCACCTCCGGCGGCAACGCGAAGCCGTTGCGCACGTCGCGCAGCCGCCGGCCGAGCACCGGCACGTCGACGGTGACCATCAACGCCGCACAGCCGGCGGCGTGCGCCCGGTCGAGCAGGTCGGCGACCAGCCCCCGGTCACGCAGCCAGTAGAGCTGGAACCAGACCGGCCCGGCGGTGGCGGCGGTGACCTCCTCGACCGGGGTGCTGCTCAACGTGCTCAGCACGTAGGGCACCCCGGCCGCGCCGGCCGCCGCCGCCAGCGCCGGCTCCCCGTCCGGGTGCAGCAACCGCTGGTACGCCATCGGCGCGACCGCCACCGGCATCGCCTGCTCGCGGCCGAGCAGCGGCGCGTGGGTACGCGGACGTTCCACCCCGGTCAGCACCCGGGGCAGCACGGCGACCCGGTCGAGGGCGGCCCGGTTGGCGGCCAGCGTGGTCTCCACCCCGCTGCCCCCGCCGACGAAGTCCCAGACCCCGGGCGGGAGTGCCCGCCGGGCCAGCTCGGCGAAGTCGGCCAGGCTGACCGGCGGGCGGTCGCCGTCCCCGCCCGCCGCGACGGTGGCCGGCGGCCCGGTGCCAGCCCGGACGGTGGCCGGCGGTGCGCTGTCCGGCCGGACGGTGGCCGGCGGGCCGGCGGGAGGGGGGAGCACGGTCACCGCTCGTCCCCCACCGTGGCGGTGACGGGGGTGTCGGCCGGCGGGGTGGGCAGCCCGAAGACCTCCCGCAGGAAGGCGGCGGCCTCGTCCTGGGCGCGCCGGCCGGCGTCGAAGACCCCGGGCATGGCGAAGAACCCGTGGATCATGCCGGGATAGCAAGTGGCCCGCACCGGCACGCCGGCGTCCCGCAACCGCTGCGCGTACCGCTGTCCCTCGTCGCGCAGCGGGTCGTGCTCGGCGGTGACCACCAGGGCCGGCGGCAGGCCGGACAGGTCGCCGGCGAGCAGCGGCGAGGCCAGCGGGTCGGCCGCGTCCGCCGGGTCGGCCAGGTAGTGACCCCGGTACCAGTCCACGGAGTGCCTGTTGAACAGCAACGGATCCTGGTCGTCGGCGGGACGCAGGGCGGCCCGCTGGTCGGTGTTCGGGTAGACCAGCAGCTGCCCGGCCAGCCGGGGGCCGCCCTCGGCGCGGGCCAGCAGGGTCACCGCCGCCGCCAGGTTGCCCCCCGCGCTGTCCCCGCCCACCGCCAGCCGGTCCGGGTCCACGCGCAGCTCGGCGGCGTGCTCGGCCAGCCACCGGGTGGCGGCGTGGCAGTCCAGCACGGCCGCCGGGAACGGGTGCTCCGGGGCGAGCCGGTAGCCGACCGTCACCACCTGGCATCCGGTGGCGTTGGCGAGCCGGCGGCAGATCCCGTCGGCGGTCTCCACGCTGCCCAGCGTCCAACCGCCGCCGAAGAAGTAGACCAGGGTGGGCAGCGGGCCGTCGCCGGCCGGCCGGTGCACCCGGACCCGCAGGTCCCCGTCGGGACCGGGGACGGTCGTGTCGCGTACCTCGTGGACCGGCTCGACGTCACCGCCACCGGCCCGGATCGCGGCGAGGTCGGCGGCGCGGGCCTCGGCGAGGGTCTGGGTGTACAGCGGTGGGGTGCCGGCGGCGGCCCGTGCGGCCCGGTAGGCCACCACCTGGGGGTCGAGGGACATGGGATCGGCTCCTATCCGCCGGTGGTGACGAAGAGCTTGTCGATGCCGCGCAGGAACAGACTCCCGCTGTAGTCGGCCGGTTGGCTGACCGCGAGCCGGGGGAACCGCGCGAAGAGCCGGGGCAGGCCGATCCGACCCTCCAGGCGGGACACGGCCGCGCCGAGGCAGAAGTGCGGGCCGACGCCGAAGGCCAGCGACGGGGGGCCGTCGCGGCGCGGGTCGAAACGGTCCGGCCCGGGGAACCGGCGCGGGTCCCGGTTGGCCCCGGCGATGATCAGCAGGACGTTCTCGTCCCGGGCGACCGGCACTCCGTCCAGCACGGTGTCCCGGGGCGCGGCGCGGGCCAGGAAGTGCACCGGGCTCTGCAGCCGCAGCACCTCGTCGACGCAGCCCTGCGCCAGGGTCTCGTCGCCGGGCAGCGCGGCCACCGTGTCGGGGTGGCCCAGCAGCACCGGCAGGCCGTTGCTGAACATGTAGACGGTGGTGACGAAGCTGGCGTTGAACAGCACGATCAGGTTGCTGATCAACTCCTCCTCGGTCAGGTCGACCTCGCCGGAGTCCAGCGCCTCGACCAGCCCGGAGATCAGGTCCTCACCCGGCTGGCGGCGGCGGTGCCCGATCAGGTCCCGGTAGAGCGCCCGCAGCTCCTCGGCGGCCTGGTTCGCCAGCGCCAGCCGCTGCGGGGTCTTGCCGGCCACGTCGAGAAACTCGTCGATCCAGTCGACCCGTTGCCGGTACCAGGCCAGCTCGCTCTCGGGCAGGCCGATGAACTCGGCCATCACCAGCGCCGGCACCGGGTAGGCGAAGTCCGCGACGAAGTCGATCTCGGAGCCGTCGGCCCCGGTGTCGGCCATCCTGTCCAGCAGGGTGTCGACCACCCGGACGATCACCGGTTCCAGCGCGCCGAGCCGGCGCGGGGTGAAGGTACGGGAGAACACGCCCCGCATCCGGCCGTGGTCGGGCGGGTTGACGAACATCATCGACGACTGGAAGGTCCGCAGGATCTCCTGCTCCTCCCAGCCCGGCGGGGGTTGCTTGTACCACTGCGGGTCACGCAGCACCTGGTCGACCAGGTCGTAGCCGACGGCCACGGCGCTGACCGTGCTGTGCTCCGGACGGTTCGGGATGACGCTGATCGGCCCGTGTTCGTGCAGGGCCGCGTACCACGGATAGGGGTCCTGCCGGCCGGCCTCGCTGTAGAGACCGGACAGGATCTCGTCGACGTCCACGATGGTGCTTCCTCCCCAGGAAATGACCGGGGGGCGACGGGGTCACCCCCGCCGCCCCACCGGTGTCACAGACCGAGCAGTCGAAGTGGTACGGCGTCCGCCAACGCCTGGTTGCCGGCGTCGTTCGGGTGGATGTGGTCACCGGCGTCGTACGCGGGCAGCAGCCGGCTCGGCTGGGCCGGGTCGCGCAGCACCGCGTCGAAGTCGAGCAGCCCGTCGAACTCGGCCGCCCCCGGGCCCCGCAGCCAGGTGTTCACCGCCTGGCGGGTGGTCTCCTTCTCGGGCGTCCACACCCCCGGGTTGCCGTGCCCCTCGTACGGGGTGAGGGTGACCGCGAGGCTGCGCAGGCCGCGCGCCTTGGCCTGCTTGTTGATCTGCCGCAGCGAGGCGATGATCCGGTCGGCGGAGTCGTCGGACATCCAGATGTCGTTGATGCCGAGGTGCGTCACCAGGGTCTTCACGCCGGTCTGCGGGAAGACGTCCTCGTTGAGCCGGGCCAGCGCGTTCGGACCCAGCTCGTAGTAGCCGGGGAAACCGCCCGCGCCGGGCTCGGTGCCCTCGTGGTTGAGCCGGTTGCCGGCCAGGCTCAGGTTCAGCACCCCCGGGGTACGCACCTCGGGACGGGCGGCGACCAGCCGCCCGGCGAGCAGTTCCGGCCAGCGCTTGTTGGCGTTGACGGTGCTGCCGTTGGCATCCCCGATCGAGTCGCTGAGCACCACCACCGCGCCGGGGCTCGCCGGGCGCAGCACGTCGATGCCGGACAGGAACATCCAGCAGCAGTCCGGGCGGATGGTGAAGCCGGCGCCGTCGGCGGCGGTGGTCAGGTCGTTCGCCCCGATGAAGGTGGTGACCTTGGACTGGCCGTGGAACGTGACCGGCCCGGTGAGCACCGGGAAGTGCAGGGTGACGACCAGGTCCTCCTGCTCGCCGACCGCGTAGGTCAACGGGTCGCTGAGCAGTTCGGCACCCTTGTTCATGGTCGCCGAGGTGGAGCCGCCGAACTTCAGCTCCCGCACGCTGCCGGGCAGGATGTCCGACCGGTCGGTCAGGGTGGCGGTGTTGGGGCGGGCGACGGTGGCGTGTCCCACCTGCACCGCCTGCTCACCGTAGAGGTTGCTCAGCCGGACCCGCAGCCGCTCCCCACCCACGGTGGTGCGCACGGTCATCCGGATGCTCTGGTTGTTCAGGCCGGTGTTCGTCAGCCCGACGGTGTTGCCGCGGGTGACCGCCGCGGCCCACGTACCCGCCCACTGCGCCCGGGCGGCTGCCCCGCCACTGTCGGAGTCGGACGGACCGGCGCTGGCCACCACCGCCGGGGCGCCCACGACCAGCAACACGGCCGCGGACGCTATGACCTGCCATCTCTTCGGGGTCGACATTGAACCTCCATGTTGGGCCGCCCAGGGCCGGCGCCCATTGACGGCACCGCCCGGACGATGGTCCAGAAACCTAGCCGCGACGTCTGACAGGCGTCAATCAACCCGATAGACATGATCAAATGTCCATGGTGGGCGGCCCCTCGCCGTTCGGCTCTGTCCCCGGGCGAGGCCGCCGGCCTAGGCTCGCTAGCGGCGGCGGTGCGGTCGCCCATGGCGCGCACCCCCGTCGCGGGCCGGGCTGTGACCTGCTCGGACGCCAACCCGGCCGGTCGCCACGGCGGGTCCCACCGGGCCGCCGGCGACCCGCCGCATCGAGCTGGGGGCTGTGCGATGACCGACGGGGCCGACCGATCCACCACCTACGTGCACGACGCGCTGACGCTGTTCGCCGGGTTCGGCGACCGGGAGGCGCTGGTCGGCGACGGTCGCCGGCTGACCTATCCGCAGGTCGCCGCCGAGGTACGCGGGCTGGCGTACGCCCTGACCGGCCACGGGGTACGCCCCGGCGCGGCGGTGCTGGTGATGCTCGGCAACGCGGTGGAGGGCCCACTGCTCCAGCTCGCCCTGCACCTGCTCGGCTGCCGGAGCATGTGGATCGCCCCGGTCACCTCCCGGCGCGAGATCGACGAGTTCGTCCGGCTGGCCCGCCCCGACGTGTTCGTGCACCACGCGTACGCCCCCGACGGGCTGGGCGACCGGATCGCCGCCTCGCTGCCCGGGGTGCCGGTGCTGCGGCTGGGCGTCGAGCTGACCGCCGACGCCCCACCTGTCGAGCTGCCCGCGCGGGTGCCCACGCCGGAGTCGTTCCTGCAGACCAGCGGCACCACCGGCACCCCCAAGCTGGTGCACCACCGGGAGAGCTTCTACCGGCAGGTGCTGGCCCTGGCGGCGGATTTCCGCGCCGCCGGGTTCCCGCTGCTGCGGCACCTGTCGCACTCGCCGATGTGGCTGGCCAGCGGCCAGATCACCACCCTGTTCAACCTGTTCACCGGCGGGGTGCTCTTCCTGCGCCAGCAGTGGGACCCGGCCGCGTTCATCGCCACCGTCGACGCCGAACGGCTCACCTCCACGTTCGTCACCCCGCCGATGCTCTACGAGGTGCTCGACCATCCGGCCCTGGACGGCGCGGACTTCTCCGCCATGTTCATGTTCAACGTGGGCGCGGGACCGGCCGCGCCCGCCCGGCTGCGCCAGGCCATCGCCCGGTTCGGCCCGTGCCTGCGCATCGTGTACGGCCTCAGCGAGGCGGTGGTGATCTGCGCCCAGCCCGGCCTGACCGAGGACCCGGCGCACCCGGAGCGGCTGGGTTCCTGCGGCCGACCGTACGGGGACGTCACGGTGGAGATCCGCGACGCCGACGGGCGGGTGCTGCCGGCCGGCACCGACGGCGAGGTGTGGGTGCGGACCAAACTCAGTTTCCACGGCTACCACGGCCAGCCCGAGCTGACCGCCGACACGCTCGTCGACGACTGGGTACGCACCCGCGACATCGGCCACCTCGACGACGACGGGTTCCTCTACCTGGTCGACCGGTTGCAGGACCGCATCCTCACCCGGCAGCGCAGCTGGCCGATCTACTCCCGGCCGATCGAGGACGTCCTCGCCGGGCATCCGCAGGTCCGCGCGGCGGCGGTGATCGGGGTGCCCGACCCGGTCGCCGGGGAGCTGCCGTACGCGTACGTGGTGCCGACGCCGGGAGCGACGGTGACCGGGGCGGAGCTGATCGACCTGGTCACCGCCGAACTGAGCGACACCTGGGCGCCGGGTGCGGTGGAGTTCGTCGACGCGCTGCCACTGAACCGGTCGGCGAAGGTGGACAAGCGGGCGCTGCGCGAACGGTACGCCGCCGGCGCGCCCGCCGATCCGGTCGGCAGCCCGTCGTGACCGCCGACGCCGACACCGGCCCCCGGACAGCCACCGACGACGGCTGGCCGGCCGACGGCGACGCCGCCGGGGCTCCCGGCGAGGCTTCGGGCCTGCGGGCGGCAGCCGGCCCGGCCGGCCCCGGACCGACCAGCGGCAGGGACGGCACCGGAGCGGGTGGTGCCCGGGCGGGTAAGGCCGGGGCGGGCGACGCCGGGTCGCTCGCCGCGCCGCCGGGTCCCGAGCGGCGGGCCGCCCGGCGGGAACTGGTCACCCTGGTCGCCGCCGACCTGATCTCCAACCTGGGCAGCCGGATCTCGGTGATCGCGATCCCCTGGCTGGTGCTCACCACCACCGGCAGCCCGGCCAAGATGGGCATCGTCGCGGCGGCCGAGTTCCTGCCGTACATGCTGTCGAGTTCGTTGGCGACGCCGTGGGCGGACCGGTTCGGGGTACGGCGTACCTCGATCACGGTGGACGCGGCGAGCGCGGCCGTGATCGCGGTGGTGGCGCTGGCCCCGTGGCTCGGTTTCGGGGCGCTCGTCGCCCTCGTCGCGGTGGCCGGCGGACTGCGCGGCATCGGCGACCGGGTCAAGCACGTCATGTTCCGGCCGGCCGCGCAGCGCGCCGGGGTGGAGCTGATCCGGCTCACCTCCGCCTACGACGGGCTGGCGCGCGGGGTGGCGCTGTTCGGCACGGTCATCGGCGGTCTGCTCATCGACTGGGTCGGGGTGACCCGGGCGATCTGGATCGATGCGGGCACCTTCGCGGTCTGCGCGCTGCTGGTCGGGGTGCTGGTGCGCCCGCCCGCAAGCGACGCGCCCGCCGCGCCCCGGGAAGGCTACTTCCAGGCGTTGCGCACCGGCTTCGGCTACCTGCGCACCGACCGGGTGCTGCTGACCATGCTGATGGTGGTCTCCGCGTTGAACATGTTCGCCGCCGCCAACACCGCCGTCTGGGTGCCGCTGTGGGTCCGCGACGAGTTCGGCGACCCGGCCGGGTTCGGGCTGGTGCTCGGGGTGTTCGGCGGTGGCGCGCTGCTCGGCAACGTGGTCTTCACGATGCTCGGCCCCCGGCTGCCCCGGACCCTGATCTTCGCGGCCGGGGCGGCGCTGAGCGGTGCGCCCCGGCTGCTGGTGCTGGCGCTGACCGACCATCTGGTGGTGGTGCTGGTGGTGACGTTCCTGTCCGGGATCGGCATCGCGGCGGTCAACCCGCTGCTCGGCGCGGCCCTCTACGAACGGGTGCCGGACGCGTTGCAGACCCGGGTGCTGGGGATCTCCGGTTCGCTGGCGTTCGTCGGGCTGCCGGTGGGGGCGTTGGTCGGCGGCTGGTCGGTGGCGGCCCTCGGGCTGCGACCGGCCCTGCTGGTGATGGCGGTGGTGTGCGCGGTGCTGACCGTGACGCCGCTGGTCGCCGGGCCGCTGCGGATGGGCCGGCCGGCACCCCCACCGACGGCCGTCGACCCGGTCTGACGGTCAGGTCGCCACGGCCCGGTCAGGCGCGCCCCACCGTCAGTCCAGGTCGTCGCAGACGTTGTGGGTGGTGCCGTGCAGCATGGTGACGGTCTTGTCGTAGTCGGCGGTGAACCGGACGACGAACTGACCGTCGATCAGCCACAACCCCTTCGGCAACGAGCCGGCGTCGTCCCGGAAGCCGAGCAGCACCGGGCCGGTCACGTACCAGGTCATCGTGCCGTCGGCGGCGTAGCTGACCAGGGAGGTGCCGCTGGCGTCCACCCGGGTGACGGCCCCGGTGTCGGTGTTGGTCACCGTCTCGATCAGCGCGCCGGTGTACAGCTCCCGGCGTGGCGAACCGTCCGGGTCGGTCGTCAGCACCAGCTTGCGGACCTCGTCGACCTCGGCCGCCACCCGGATGCCGAACGCGCAGCGGGCCCCGGCCGGCAGGGTGAACTCCTCCTGCGGGGCCGGCACCCAGCCTCCGGTGGGGCGACCGGCGGCCGCCGCCGGGGCGGTCGGCACGGTCCCCGCCAGCGTCACCGCGGTCAGGGCGGCACCGAGTCTCGTCGTCCAGCGCATGGGCACTCCCGTTCTCCTCGTCGTCGTCCGGTCCAGGGTCACCGGCCGTCCTCACCACCGGCTGACCGCCCGACAGGGTCTTCGCGGCGGAGCACGATCCCCCGCTGCCGGGCCGCTGACCACCGGCTCACCGGACCCGTCCCCGGTTCGCGCCCGACGACCCGGACGATCACCGAGCCCCCGGTGCGCGGGGGCGGGCGACCCTGCCGACGCCGAGGGTGGGATGCCGGGGACGATCCTCGACCGGTGGCCGTCCCGGTTCCACCCGGGGCGTCGGTGACCACGGCGGCGGCAACCGATCGGGTCCGCCAGGTGGTCTCAGTGGAATGGAGTTCCTTCTGCTCGGCCCGTTCCAGGCCCGCCAGGGGGGCGTCGTCGTCGATCTCGGGGTCCGCCGCCAGGAGCGGTGCCTCCTCGGGCTGCTCCTGCTCGACGTGGGACACCTGGTCGGCACCGACCGGCTCATCGACCTGCTCTGGCCGGACCGGCCGCCGGCCTCGGCCCGCAGCGCGGTGCACACCTACATCGGACGGTTGCGGGCCGCGCTGGGGCCGTACCGGGTGCGGATCGCCACCGGCGGCGACGGCTACCTGGTGCACGACGACGGGCACACCGTGGACGTGGCCGAACTCGCCCGGCTGGTGCACCGGGCAGGTGGCAGCGCCGACCCGGCCGAGCGGGTGCGACTGCTCGACCGGGCGCTGGCCCTGCCGCGCGGGCCGTTGCTCGCCGACACCGCCGACGACGAGCTACGCGACCGGCTGGCCGGTCCGATCGAGGACCTGCGGCTGACCGGCGTCGAACTGCGGGCGGCCGCCCGGCTCGCGCTCGGCCAGCACACCCGGGTGGTCATCGAGCTGACCCCGCTGGTGGCCCGGCACCCGGGCCGAGAGGAACTGGTGGCGACGTTGATGACCGCGCTGTACCGCGGTGGCCGACAGACCGACGCGTTGGTGCTGTACCGCCGCACCCGACGCACCCTGGTCGAGGAGATCGGGGTCGAACCGGGGGCCCGGCTGCGGGAGGTGCACCGGGGAATACTCCGGGCCGACCACCGGCTGGACCGGGCGGACCGGCCGGTCTACGAGGTCCGGGTGCGCGGCGAGGCGTTGCCGTGGGGCGTCGGCGGGCACCCGGCGCTGGAGTTCTGCAACACGTTCGCCGGTTGGCGACACGAACCGCCGGTGCCGGGGGCCGAGTGGCTGCGCGGCTACCGCACGCTCGCGGTGTGGACCGGGCACGCCGGCCTGGTCGACGACCCGACCGTGGGCCGGTTGATCGAGCTGGGCCGCCGTGATCCGGCCGGTGCAGCGGTGGTCCTGGACGAGGTGCGTGCGCTACGGGCCCGGCTGTACGCCTGCCTCACCGACCCGGCCGACGGACCGGCCTTCGACGCGGTGGCCCGGTACGCCGAGCAGGCCGCCCGGACGCTGGTGTTCCGTCGGGAGGCCGACGGGCGGGGACGGTGGTGGCCCGATCCGGCGACCGGGTTGCGACTGCCGGTGCACGCGGCGGCGTGGAGCGCCGCGCAGCTGCTCGGCGATCCGCGCCGGCTCACCGTCCGGGTCTGCCCGGACCCGCGCTGCGGATGGCTCTTTCTCGACGACAGCGGAATGCGACGCTGGTGCAGCCTGGCCACCTGTGGCCGGCCGGCCACCGAGGCGCCCTGCCGGGGCACCTGAGACGCCTCGGGTCGACGCCGGTGGCGCCGCATCGCCACTCCGTTGCCGAGCCCCCGGGTCTCGACCAGCGCGGACCGACGGCGGGGATCCTGACGGAGGCAGGGCCGACGGAGGCGGCGCCGGCGCTGGTCGGCGCACCTGGACGACCACCAGGCGATCCGAGGGGTCGGTGTGATCGACGGCACCCGCACGGTCGGCTACATTCCCGGCCATGTCATCGATGTTGACCGAGGCCACCGATCCGTACTGCCTGCGCGAGGGAGAGAGCGCCGCACTGCTGCGCGACCATCCGTGGCACCGGTTCGTGGTGCTCGGCGACAGCGTCGCCGAGGGCATGTGCGAGCCGGTCGAGGGGTACCCGGACGTGCAGTGGGCCGACCGGATCGCCGCCGAACTGTCGGCGGTACGGCCCGGGTTGGCGTACCTGAACCTGGGCCGGCGCGGGCTGCGGGCGCAACAGGTCCGGGCCGGGCAGCTCGACCGGGCGTTGGCCTTCTCCCCCGACCTGGCGCTGGTGGTCTGCGGCGGCAACGACGCCTTCCGGACGGCGTTCGACCCGGACGCGGTGGACACCGAGTTGATCGCGATCGTCGGGGCGCTGCGCGACGCCGGGGCCGACGTGATCACGGTGGGCATGTTCGACGTGTCGCACAGCCCGGCGGTCCCGGCGGCCCTGCGGCCCGGATTGGGCGCCCGGATGCGGCTGCTCTCCTCGCGTACCGGCCGGCTGGCCGACCGGTTGGGGGCGTTGCACGTGCACCTGAGCGACCATCCGGCCGGCACCGATCCGTCGATGTACAGCAGCGACGGCCGGCACGGCAGCGCCCGCAGCGACGCCATCGCCGCCGCCGAGACCATCCGCCGCCTCGGCGCCCACCTCGGCAACCACCCCTGACCCCCACCCCACCACCCTTCCCACCGGTCCCCGGCGGGGCCCCCGCCCGCTCCACCGACCGGCCCCGGCGGGGTCGATCAAGAGGTTTGCGTCATCCGGAACGGCCGGCCCCGCCCCAAACCTCTTGATCACCGCACCCCAGCCCGGCCGGAGCCGGGTGATCAAGAGGTTTGCGTCATCCGCCAGCGGAATGGTGACGCGAACCTCTTGATCACCGGGGCGGGGCAGTCGCGGGGGCAGGGCGGGGGCGGGGAGGGTGGGTGGGTGGGGTGAGGGATGGGGGGAGTTGGGTCAGTCGGTGAGGAGGATGCCGGTGAGCAGGACGCCCCGGGCCAGGTTGAGGACCTCGTCGCAGCCGGGGAAGCCGACCCGGGCCAGCGCCCCGGAGCCGGTCCGCCCGAACAGGTACGGGGCGATGCTGTAGGGGACCTCGGCGTTGACCGTCTCGCCGGTCTCGATCTGGACGAAGTCCATCTCCACCCGGTCGGCGGGCCAGTACCGCTGCAGGATGTCGCCGCCCCGGTCGAGGGCGGCGCGCAGGCCCTCGGCCCACTCCGCGTCGCCCATCTCCCGGCCGATGAGCACCCCGTGGCCGGCCGAGCCGTCGGCCGGCTTGACCACCAGGTTCTCCCGGTCGGCCAGGGCCCGGTCCAGCTCGGCGGCGGTGAACGCCACGGTGTGCGGCACGTACAGGTGGATCAGGGCCTGGTCGTCGGCGGAGAGCAGGTCCAGGTCCTCGTAGAGCCAGGCGAAGTTGATCTTGTTGCCGAGCAGCCAGGCGGCGGTGCTGACGAACATCGGCAGGGTGCCGGCGTGCAGCGCCCCGGCCACCGCGTCCAGGCCGGCGCTCGGGCTGACCCGGTTGGGCACGAAGAGGCGGAACAGCGCGTCGACCGGTGCGCCCCCGACGACCAGCCGCTTCGCGTCGTCCAGGGTCGCCGTGCTGACCGGGGCGATCACCAGGTCGATGCCGAACCGGCGGGCCTGGTCGACAAGCGGAGAGAGGATCTTGATGAAGTCGTCCGGGGTCTCCAGGCCGGGGTAGTCGGCGTCGAAGTCGAGCAGCAGCGCCACCCGGGCCCCGTCGGGCAGGGACAGGCCGTCCCGGATCGCCACGAACCGCTGGTCCAGCAGGGACGGGGCGGGCCGCACCGGCAGCCCGTCGAGGATGCCCCGCTCCTGGTAGAGCGCCGCGTACCGGCGGACCACCGTGTCGGCGTCGAAACCGCCGCCCAGGCTGCTGTCGATGTTGTACTCGACGATCCTCGGCACCCCACCGGAGAGCAGCACGTCGGGCCGGTAGGCGGCGAGCAGCTCCTCGGACAGCTCCTCGGACTCGTCGAGCAGCCGCGTCGCCCCCGCGGGCACCCCGAGCAGCTCGCGCAGCTCCCCGGCGGTGCGGGCCCGCCGCCGGCAGGCGTCCAGGATGAGCTGGGCGATCCGGTCGCAGACCTCGTTCAGCTCGCGGAACGCGTCCGCCGGCATGACCGGGGGCCGGGCCAGCCGCCACTGCTTGTTGTACGTCGCACAGCCGTAGAAGATCTCCCGCCAGGCGGCGGCCCCGCTGGACACCATCGCCGTACGGGTCGTCTCCGGCAGCTCGCGCCATGCCTGGCCGGGCTCGGGCCAGGGGTAGTTCGGATCGGTCATGATCTGTCCTTCATGGTCAGTTGGATGGCGGCGGTGAGTTGCTCGCGGCCCGGCTGCACGGCCCGGTCGAGCACCGGCGCGAAGGGCAGCACCGCGCCGTCCGGTCGGGTGACCCGGCGCGGCGGCGCGACCAGCGGCACCCGTTCCAGCACCGAGGTGATGATCTCGGCGGCGATGCCGCAGGACCGGTTGGAGTCGTCGACGACCACCAGCCGGCCGGTACGGGACACCGAGTCGAGCAGGCCGTCGAGGTCGAACGGGTAGATCGTGCGCGGGTCGAACACCTCCACCGACACCTGGTCGGCCAGCTCCTCGGCGACGGCCAGCGCGTCGTGCACCAGGTGCCCGACGGCGACCACGGTGACGTCGTCGCCGGCCCGGCGGACCACCCCGCGCCCCAGCGGCACCGGGGCGAGGGTGGCGAAGTCGATGTCGTCTCGGACCTCCAGCGCGGCGGCCGGGGCGAAGACCACCACCGGGTCGTCGTGCCGGATCGCCGAGGCCAGCAGCCCGTACGCGTCGGCCGGGGTGGCCGGCACCACGGTGACGATCCCGACGTGGGCGAACAGCGAGTACGGGTGGTCGGAGTGCTGCCCCGCCCAGCCGGTGCGGGAACCGGAGCCGGGCACCAGGTAGGTGACCGGCACCGAGCACTGCCCGCCGGTCATCATCGGGAACTTGTGCGCGTGGTTGACGATCTGCTCGAAGACCAGGAACAGCAGGGACGGGATCTGGAACTCCACCACCGGCCGCAGCCCGGCCAGCGCCGCCCCGGTGGCGAAGCTGGTGAACGCCTGCTCCGACAGCGGGGTGTCCAGCACCCGGTCCGGCCCGAACCGCCTGAGCAGGCCCGGGGTGACGTTGGACGCGCCCACCCGGATGTCCTCGCCGAGCAGGAACACCGACTCGTCCCGGGTCATCTCGTCGGTCAGCGCCCGGGTCAGCGCCTTGCGGTACGACAGCCGTGGCATCTCAGGAGCCTCCCCGGGCGGTCAGCCCACTGGCGTACAGGTGGTCCAGCGCACCGGCCGGGTCCGGTTCGGGGCCGGCCAGGGCGAACGCGACGGCCGCGTCGAGGGTCGCCTCCACCTCGGCGTCGACGGCCTCCCGGTCGGCCGGGGACAGCCGGGCACCCTGGATCTCCACCGGGTCCCGGGACCGGCCGTCGGCCACCTCCTGCGGCGTGCGGTACTCCAGGCGTACCGCGTGTTCGAAGGTGTGGTGGGCGTCGAACCGGTAGGTGCGGGCCTCGACCAGCTCCGGCCCGCCGCCGTCGCGCATCCGCGCGACGGCGGCGGCCGTGACCTGCCGGACCGCCTCCGGGTCCTGCCCGTCGACGACGACGGCCGGGATGCCGAACGCCTCGGCCCGTCCGGTGATGGTGCCGGCCACCGCGCCGGCCACCGGCATGGTGGTGGCGTAGCCGTTGTTCTCGCAGACCAGCAGCACCGGCACCCGCCAGAGCGCGGCCAGGTTGAACGCCTCCAGCAGCATCCCCTCGTTGACCGCGCCGTCACCGAAGAAGCTCGCCCCGACCACGGGGTTGCCGCGCTGCCGGTGCGCCCACACCGCGCCGGTGAGGATCGCCGGGGACGCCCCGACGATGGCGTTGGCGCCGAGCACCCCGATGGACAGGTCCGCGGCGTGCATCGAGCCGCCCCGGCCCCGGTTCAGTCCGGTTTCCCGGCCGCACAGTTCGGCCATCATCCGGGCCGGGTCGGCACCCTTGGCGAGCACGTGGCCGTGCCCCCGGTGGGTGCCGGTGACCAGGTCCCCCGCGCCGAGCGCGGCGCACACGCCGGCGGCGATCCCCTCCTGACCGAGGTAGGGGTGGATGCCGCCGACGATGTGCCCGGAGCGGACCAGGGCGATGGCCCGCTCCTCGAACCGGCGGATCAGCCGTACGGTGCGGTAGAGCCGGGCCGGGTCGGCGTCGGTCACCGGTCGCGGCCCTCCTTGACGGCGGCGAGGATGTCGTCCCAGAGCTGGGCACGGGCGGTCAGCGCCAGGTTGACCGTGTCGGCGCACTCCTGCCACTTGACGTCGTCGTCGCCGCACAGGTCGGCGAGCATCTGCATCGCCATCGGGGTGTGCTGCTCGCCGTCGACCTCGATGTGCCGCTCCAGGTAGTCGACGAAGGTGTGCAGCCGGTTGCTGCGCTCGTTGACCGCGACGACCTGGGTGAACATGTCGGGGATCAGGTCCTCCCGGCCGAAGGCGAACGCGGCGGCCTGGCAGTGCACCGGCGTCGACTCGATGATCTTCCAGGTGGTGGCGGCGAACGCCCGCGACGCCTCGGGCACACCCGCCTCGACCAGCGCGTCGGTCACCGACGTGCCGCCGCGCAGCAGGTCGACCAGCCGGTCGACGGCGGTGGTGTCCGCGCCCGCCTCGCCCATCCCCCGCACGTACAGCTCGAAGTGGCTGATGTAGCCCTCGCCGAGCTCGTCGCTCTCCTCCACCATGACGATGTCGTTGATCAGTCGCCGGCTGCCGGTCGGCCCGGTGGGGATCCACGGCACCGTCACGCAGGTGAGCTGCCGCTGCAACGACTTCAGCAGGGACATGAAGTCCCAGACCGCGAAGACGTGGTGCTCCATGAAGGTGACCAACGCCTCGTGGGTGTCCAGGTTGGCGTAGAGCGGGTGCTTGACCACCACGTCGCGGCGGTCGGTCACCGCCTGCTCCAACCGCTCGATGCCCGGGTGCGTCTTACCCCAGTCGTACCGTGACATGTTCAGCCTCCCTGCTGGGCGCGATCGCGCCAGATGACCGGGCAGTAGTCGGGGTCCGCGTAGTCCGGCCGCCCGTCGTGGGTGCGGCGGACCAGCACGTCGTGGTTGTACGCGGCGAGGCTGCCGTCGGAGAGCGGGAACTCCCGGTAGGCGTTGTCGCCGTCCTGCAGGTGCAGCGAGATCGCCCGGCGCGGGCGTCCACTGACGTTGGCGCCGCTGCCGTGGTAGGTGCGGCAGTGGTGGAAACTCATGTGTCCCTTGGGGATCACCATGGGGATCTTGCGGATCTGCGCGCCGTTGTGCGCCGCGTTCTCGGCCAGCATCTCCTCGAGCTGGTCGCGGTCGCGCTCGGCGAAGTGCCGCACGACGGTGTCGTCCGCGCCGGTCTCCGACCACCGGTGGGAGCCGTCGACCATGGTGATGGTGCCCATCTCCTCACCGCAGTCGTGGAACGGGATGAACGCGGTGAGCATCCGCTCCGACGACGAGGACGACCAGTAGTGCTTGTCGAAGTGCCAGGGCACGATGTTGGACGGCTCACCGGAGATCGGTGGCTTGTAGATCAGCGTGGACTGGAAGATCCGGATCTCGTCGGCCCGGGCCAGCCGGGCGGCGACCGCGCCGATCAGCGGCTTGCGCAGGATCGCGGCGATCCCGTCGTGCTCGTGGTGGACGTAGTCGTTGTGCCGCTGCACCGGCCCCTTCGACGGGTCCCAGTAGGCCAGCTTCGGCGGGCGCACCGGCAGGGTGCGGTCCCGCTCACCGTCGTAGTAGCGGTCGGTGGCCGCGGTCAGGGCGTCCACCTCGTCGTCGGTGAGCAGCTTCTTGGACAGGTACCAGCCGTGCTCGGCGTAGTGGCGCACGTCCTCGTCGGACGGGAGCAGCGCCTCCTCCTCGGCGGTCAACGTCGGATGTGTCGTGGTCATGCACCTGCTCCTCATGCCGTGCCGGCCGCGACGGCGGGGGTCGCCCCCGCCACGGCCAACTCCCGTTCCTTGGCCTCGTAGAGGGCCCGGATGTTGCCGCTGCCGAAGGTGCGTGCCCCGCGCCGCTCGATGAGTTCGAGGAAGAGGGTGCGCCGCACGTGCATCGACTCGGTGAAGATCTGCAACAGCTGCCCGCCGTGGTCGGCGTCGACCAGGATGCTGAGGTCCCGCAGCCGCTCCAACGGCGCGTCGATCTTGCCGACCCGCTGCTCCAGGTCGTCGTAGTAGGCAGCCGGGGTGCCGGCGAAGCGCACCCCGCGGGCGCCGAGCGCGCCGACCGCGCCGACGATGTCGTCGGTGCGCAGCCCCAGGTGCTGCACCCCGGCACCGTGGTGCTCACTGAGGAACTTGTCGATCTGGCCGGGACGCCGCCCGGCGTCCGGTTCCAGCAGCACCAGGGTGACCCGCCCGGAGGCGTCCTGCACCACCTTGGAGTTCATCGCCTGACCGGCGACCTCGATGTGCTCCTCGAAGATCTGCGCGAAGCCGAAGACCCGCTCGTAGAGCGTCACGGTGTCGTCGAGCTGGCCGGGCGGCACGCAGACCGCCAGGTGGTCGATCTCGGCGAGCAGCCGGTCGTCGGTCCCGCCGGCCGGGGTCGCCTCGATCGCACCGGGCAGGAAGTCGGCCCGGTCGCCCCGGCGTTCCACCAGCCGGTGCAGCACGTCACCGAAGCCGCCCACCTCGGCGGTCACCACCTCGGCGTCCGCGCCGGTCCAGGTACGCGGCGGGGTCACCGGCGTCGCACCCCGGGCCACCAGCTCCGCGTACGCCCCGGCGGCGTCGCCGACCTCCACCGCCACGACCGCGATCCCGTCACCGTGCCGGGCCACGTACCCCGAGGCCGGGTGCTCGGCGGTGAGGCCGGTGGTCAGCACCATCCGGATGTCGGCCTGCCCCAGCAGCAGGGAACGCTGCCCGACCAGCCCGGTCTCCGGCCCACCCTGCCCGAGCAGGGTGAAACCGACGGCGGTACCGAAATAGAAGGCCGCCTGCCGGGCGTCCCCCACGTACAGTTCAATGTGGTCTATTCCACGAATATCCATCTCTCCAGCCCTTCCCCATGTCCCCCCGTGACTGCCGTCCGGGCGCGTGCGGCCCGGGTCGCAGCGTCGATCACCTCCCCGGCTCGGCGGGCCGGGCGCCAGCCCCGGTGGTGCGCCGCAGCAGCAGGCTCACGTTCTGCCCGCCGAATCCGAAGGAGTTGGTGAGCGCGAATTCGGCCCGGCTCGCCCGGGGCACGTCGCGGACGTGGTCCGCCGGGCAGTCCGGGTCGGGGTCGTCCAGGTGGTACGTCGGCGGCAGCAGGCCGGCACTCAGTGCCAGCGCGCAGGCCGCCGCCTCCACCACCCCGGACGCGCCGAGCAGGTGCCCGGTGAGCGCCTTGGTGGAGCTGACCGGCACCCCGCCGACACCGAAGACCTTGCCCAGCGCGGTGCTCTCGGCGATGTCACCGAGTTTGGTGCCGGTGCCGTGGGCGTTGACGTAGCCGACCTCGGCCGGCGGGACGTCGGCGCGGGCCAGGGCGGCGCGCATGCAGTCGGCCGCCCCCTCCCCGTCGGGCCGGGGCATCGTCGGGTGGTGCGCGTCGGTGGTGCTGCCGTAGCCGGCCACCTCCGCGTACGTGCGGGCGCCCCGGGCGGCGGCGTGTTCCGCCCGTTCCAGCACCAGCAGGGCGGCCCCCTCGGCGAGCACGAACCCGTTGCGTCGCCGGTCGAAGGGGCGGCTCGCCTCGGTCGGGTCCGCCCAGCCCCGGGCCAGCGCGCGGGCGTTGCCGAAGGTGTCGGCGAAGGTCGGGAAGAGCGGCGCCTCGCTGGCCCCGCAGAGCACCACGTCGGCCTCGCCGGCCCGGATCAGCCGGGCCGCGTCGGCGACCGCCTGGGCCCCGGAGGCGCAGGCCGTGCCGACCGAGGAGCTGTAGCCGCGGATGCCGTGGGCGATGGCGATCCGCGCCGAGGCCATGTTCGGCAGGATGCCGGTCAGCAGGTACGGGCTGACGGCGGCCCGGCCCCGCTCGGTGCGGGCGATCACCTGCTGCTCCAGGGTGGACATGCCACCGACCCCGCCGACGACGACGCCGATCCGCGCCGGGTCGACGTCCCGCCCCACCGTGATACCGGCGTCGGCGAGCGCGTCGGCGGCGGTGAGCAGGGCGAACAGCACGACCCGGTCGAGCACCTTGGTCTCCGGGCCGGTGGCGACCGTCCGCGGGTCGATCGGCGGGAGCACCCCGGCGACCTCCAGCGACTCCCGGGCCGGGTGCCCCTCGGGCGGTCGACTCAGCCCGGACCGGCCGATGGTCAACGCGGTGAAGGTGTCGGCCACCCCTCGCCCGACGGGGCTGAACAGGCCCATGCCGGTGATGACGACGGTCATGACGACGACTCGGCGAGGTAGCGTTCCCGCAGCGCCACCTTGCGGACCTTGCCGGTGACGGTGACCGGGATGTCGTCGGCGCTCACCGGCACCACCCGGCGCAGGGTCGCCCCCACGTCCGCGCCGAGCGCGGCCCGGATCGTGGCGGTCCGGTCGACGCCTGGATCGGCCCCGGCGGCCAGTTCCAGCAGCACGTCGGTGGTGACCGTGTCGCCGTCGGCGACGATCAGCACGGTGCAGTCGGTGACGTCGGGGCAGGCGGCGAGGACGCGTTCCTCGGACAACGCGGTGAAGTAGCGCCGCCCGTCGGGCAGCGTCACCGAGTCGACGGCCCGGTCCAGGTGGTAGTAGCGGCCGTCGGCGTCGGCGTGGACCAGGTCGCCGGTGAGGTACCAGCCGCGCAGCCGGAACCGGTAGCTGGTGACCGAGTCGTTCCAGTAGCCCCGGAACAGCGACGGCGAGTCGATGCCGAGGAAGCCCACCTGGCCGGGGGGCAGCTCGTTGCCCTCGGCGTCGAGGACGGCCACCCTGGCGAACCGGTAGGGCCGGCCCACGCAGCGGCCGTACCGGTCGGTGTCGGCGGTGTGCGTGATGTGGAACATCGAGTGCCCCATCTCGCTGGAGCCGAGGCCGTCGATGAAGACGGACCCGGGGACCCGGGTGACGCCCTGCCGGGTGACCACGTCCCGTGAGCCGACCGCGACGAGCCGGCGGACGTGCGGCTCGTGCGAGCAGTCGCCGGTGTTGAACCACAACCGCACCGAGTCCAGGTCGTACCCGCTCAGGTCGAAGCGGGCCAGCTCGGCCCAGGTCATCGAGAAGCCGAAGACCCCGTCGGGCCGCCACTGCTGGATGGCGTCGAGGACCCGTTCGCCGCCCTGCTCGGAGAGCAGGAACATCTCCGCCCGGTTGCCCAGCGCCTGGTTGACCATCAGCACCGTCGCGGTGTGCGGGGCGGGCAGCGCGTTGAGGATGCGGCGGGTGCCCTGCGCCTGCGGCATGGACAGCAGGTGCCGGGTGGCGGCGAAGAGGCTGGCGTGCGAGTGCAGCACCGCCTTGGGCACCCCGGTGGTGCCGGAGGTGTGGGTGATGACGATCGGGTCGTCGGGGTGGTGCCGGTAGTGGGCGGGCGACCGGGCCGGGTCGCCGGCGCCGGCCTCCGCCGGGGTGCCGAGCAGGGGTACGCCCAGGTCGTGCCCGGCCAGCAGCTCGGTGTGCGCGGCGTCGGCGAGCACCCCGACGCCCCGCAGCCGGCGGATGTACTCGGCGGCGATCTCGGGGCGCAGCTTGCCGTTCATCAGCGCGGGGATCGCGCCGAGTCGGGTCAGCGCCAGGAAGCTCAGCACCATGTCGGCGGCGGCGGTGGCCCAGACGGCGACCGGGTCGCGGGGCTGCACCCCCCGGGCGTGCAGCCAGGCCGCCCGTGCGGCGACCCGTTCGTCGAGCTGCCCCAGGGTGAGCGGCTGCCCGGCGGGGTGCCCGTCGACCGGGGTGTCGAAGGTCAGCCCCGGCCCCTGTGGGTCAGCGCCGTGGGCCAGCACCCGGGCCAGCACGTTTCCCGCGCCGAGTTGCGGATCGGCGGCGAGCACCCCCCGCAGTCCCTTCGTCCTCATTGACTGTCTCCTCCCCCCAGCAGCACCGCGACCGCACCGGTGGGCGTCGCGTCGGGTGCCTCGTCGATCATGACCAGCAACGCCTCGTCGGTGTCGCCGTCGTACAGCAGCAGTTCCCCTTCGGCGATGGCGTCGGCCCGGGGGTCACCCGTCGGGCTCAGGCACACCACCGGCCCGGTCAGCCCCCACCGGGCGGCGACCTGCCCGGCGACGCTGTTGGGCACCGACTGGAAGAAGAACAGTGGACCGACCCGCCCCCCGGCGGCGACGGTCGACCGGACGTGCGTGGCGCTGGGCCGGTCACCGGCGGCGCTGACCAGCACCACCGCACACCGGCTGCCGGCCGCCGGCGGGCCACCGGGCCGGCGGTCCAGGCAACGCCCGGCCACCGCCGCGACCAGCGGCGCGAACGGCGAGTGCAGGAACCCGGGCAGCGGCGGTGGTGGCCCGTCGCCCGGTTCCGGCCAGCGCGCCTGCGCCAGCACCCGGGGTGCGCCGTGACCGGCCGGACGGCCCGGGACGATCCCGGGTCCCGGGCCGCGCGTGCCGGTCACGGCGCACCCACCAGCAGGGCGGTGTTCGCGCCGCCGAAGGCGGCGTTGAGGCTGAGGGCGTACCGGCTGGTCACCGGGCGGGGCGCGGCGGTGACCACGTCCAGCGGGCAGGCCGGGTCGGGGCCGAGCCAGCCGGCGTTGACCGGCAGCTTGCCGTGCCCCAGGGCCGCCACGGTGACCACCAGTTCGAGCAGGCCGGACGCCTCCAACGCGTGCCCGTGCAGCGCCTTGGTGGAGCTGACCGGCACCTGCCCGGCCCACTCGCCCAGGGCCACCCGCAGCGCCGCCGCCTCGGAGGCGTCGCTGAACCCGGTGCCGGTGGCGTTGGCGTTGACGTAGCCGACCGCCCCGGCGGGCAGGCCGGCGCGGCCCAGCGCCGCGCCGATCGCGCGGGCCAGCCCGCCCCCCTGCGGATCGGGTTGGCACGGGTGGTGGGCGTCGCCGGCCCGGCCCCAGCCGGCCAGCGTCGCCACCGGCTCACCACCGCGGCCGCGCAGCGCGGCGGCGGACTCCAGCACCACCGCGGCCACCCCGTCGCCGAGCAGCAGGCCCTGCCGTCCGGCGCTGAACGGGCGGACCGCCCCGTCGGCGGCGAGTGCCCGGCCGGCGTCGAAGAGCGCGTACTGGTCCGGTTCCACCAGGTAGCCGGCGGCCACGACGACCCGGTCGGTGTCCCCCCGGCGGATCATGGCGGCGGCGTCGGCGACCGCGTTGCTGGCCGAGACGCACGCGGTGGTGTAGACCCGGGTCGGTCCGCCGAGCCCGCACCGCCGGGCCAGCCGGTCGGCCAGGGCGGGCAGCTCCGGCCAGGCCGGGCCGGCGTCGTCCCGTTCGCCACCGGCCCACCACGGGTCGGCGGTGTCGGCGGTCGGGCGGTCGTCGGTGTACGGGCCGGGCAGGGTGGCCGGCCCGCCGTGGGTGGCCAGGAGCAGTGCCGCCGCCCGGCGCTGCGCCGGGTCCAGCCCGGCCGCCCGGCAGGCGGCGTCGACGGCGTCGGCCAGCTCCTGCGGCAGGGTCGCCACGTCGGGGCGGGTGGCCGCGACGGTCACCCGGCGGCCGGTGGTGTCGAACCGGTGGACCGGTCGGAACGCCGGCACCCCGGACAGGACCCCGGCCAGCAGGGCGTCCACGCCCCTGCCGAAGGCGCTGAGGGCGTAGGTGCCGGAGATCGTGACGGTGCTCCGCTCAACCATCAGCGGAGGCGGTGAGGCAGGTGTGGAACACGGCCAGGGCGTCGTCGAGGGTGCGGATGCCGGCGAGCTGGTCGTCGGTGAGGTCCATCCGGGTGTCGTAGCGCTGTTCGACGAGGTGCACCAGCCAGGCCAGTTCCATCGAGCCGACCCGGTGTGGGACCTGCTCGACGGGTTTGCCGGTCAGTTCGGCGAGCATGCTCACCAGGTCAGCTCGCCCCAGGTCGGGCTGACCGGACATCAGCGGTTGTCGGTGGTCGCCCCGGCGACCCGGTCGGCGACCATGGTGGTGAACTCCCCCACCGTCATCAGGGCCAGCTTCTCCGACTCGTCGTCGGCGAACCGCAGCCCGTAGCGGTCTTCCACCCGGACGGACAGGTCGGACAGGGCGAGCGACTCCAGGTCCACCCCGGACGGGCCGAGGGTGGTCTCGTCGTCGATCCCGTCGACGTCGTAGTTCATGTCCTGGAGCTGGTCGATGACGAAGGTGCGGACCTCGTCTCGCATGACGGTTACCTCTCTCGATGGGCGGGCCGCCGGTGCCCGGTCGGGGCACCGTGCGGAAGTGGTTCGGGCGTACCGCCGACGGTCGGCCGGTGGTGACGCGGTGGTGGCGTCCCGGCGGCGGTCGACGGGGACCGGCCGGGGGGCGGGGTGGAGCGGACCGGTCATGGCACCGCCGCCCGCAGCACGTCCAGCGAGCGGACCAGTTTGCCGGTGGTGGTACGCGGCAGCTGCGCCACCAGGTGCAGGGTGCGGGGCCGCTTGTAGCCGGCCAGCCGCTCCGCGAGGAGCTTGTCCAGTTCCTCCTCGGACAGCGGGCCGTCGGGCTGCACGTAGGCGGTGATCCCGTCGTCGTAGGCGACCACGGCGGCGGCCACCCCGGGCAGGCCGGTGAGGGTGGCCTCGACCTCGGTGAGGTCGACCTTGAGGCCCCCCACGGAGACCTGCGAGTCGAGCCGGCCCCGGACGGTGACCAGGCCGGTGTCCGGGTCGACGGTGCCGGCGTCGCGGGTGCGCAGCCAGCCGTCGGCCCAGCGGGTGGGGTCGCTGAGCCCGACGTACGGCGAGGCGGGGCAGCTGATCAGCAGCTCACCGTCGGACTCGCGGACCTCGATGCCGGGGGCGGGGGTGATGGCGGGCCGGTGCCGCCCGTACAGGTCGGTGCCGATGACGCCGACCTCGGTCATCCCGTACATGTTGCCCAGGGGCACGCCGTGCCGGTCGGTGAACGCCTGCACGACGGCCGGCGGGACCAGTTCCCCGCCGGTGGTCATCCGCTTGAACTGGGGCAGCGGCCGGTCGGGGCGGGTGAAGGCGAGCAGGCCGATGTGGAACGGGACGCCGAGCACGGTGGCCGGGGTGTCCTGGGCGGCGATCGCGGCCAGCACGGCGTCGCCGCCGAGCCGCTCCGGCGGGACCAGCTCGACGTGGGCGTGCAGGCCGTAGAGCAGTCCACCGACGAGGCCGAGCACGTGCACCATGGACGGCAGCAGGATGATCCGCTCGCCGGGCAGCGCCACCCCGTCGATGCGGGTGTAGCGGTGCACCTCGGCGACCAGGTCGGCGGCGGTGCGTCCGATCACCTTGGACGGTCCGGTGGAGCCGGAGCTGAGCTGGATCACGGCATGCCCGCTGACCGCCGGCCGGTCGGCGTACGCGGTGACGCTCTCGGTGACGTCGAGGAAGACCTTCAGCGCGCCACCACCGGTACGGGCCGGGGCGACGACCACCTGCGGGGTGAGCCGGCGCAGCGCCCGGTCGACCTCGTGGTCGGTGAGCCGGTGGTCGAGCAGCACCGCCTGAGCGCCGCTGCGCCAGGTCGCCAGCAGGTTGACCACATAGGACACCGAGGGCGGCAGGCGCAGCGCGACGGCCCCGCCGGGACGCAGTCCCGCCTCGCGCAGCCGGTCCTGTGCCGCGACGACCAGGCGATGCAGGGTGCCCCGGTCCACCGGCTCGGGCAGCCGGAGACAAACGTCGGTCGGAGGGCCGGCGAACAACACGTCGTCCACCCAACCGGGGTCTTGCGCCGCAGGATCTTCCGTCGGGCGATACATGGTCACCGCCGGCCACCGTCCAGCATAGAATCGGGCGAATGCGCCCATAAATGATGTCTCTTGGCGTGCTCACGGCACCCTACGACAGCCCGGAAGACCATTACTAGATGCGAATGGCTAGATCATAAAAGGCGGCCGGCCGGATTGCCGCCGCTCGATCGGCCGGGCAGGATCGGGCGCGTACGCCGGCCCGCGACACCACCGGCGGCTTCGCCGTGCCCGCCGTTCCACTGGGGACGCGGGCGACCCGGCGGGCCCTCCGCCCAGGTCGGCACCGGTCATGGTGGACGGTCGACGGCCTGTCGTCACGACCCGCCGGACACGGACAGGGGTGTGCCCGGCGGGCAGCTCCCTGCCGGCCGGGCACACCACGCGGGCGTTACGCACAGTGATCAGTCGGTGGCGTTCCTCGGTGTCGGGGCGGCACCCCGGAGCACCAGGGCACTGTTGAAGCCGTCGAAGCCACGCGCGCAGACCAACGCCACCCGGTGCTCGGGCCGGCGCGGGGCACGCAGGAAACCCAACTCGCAGCCGGGGGCCGGCTCGACCGGGCCGGCCGAGGCGGGCAGCGTGTCGTGGTGGAAGGCGAGCAGCGCGGTCGCCACGTCCAGGGCCGACCCACCCTGGTGGGCCCGGCCGGTCAACGACTTGTGGGTGCTCACCGGCGGCGGCCGGTCACCGAAGACCGTCCGCAGCGCCGTCGCCTCGCTGCGGTCGTACCGCGGCACCCCGAGCGCGTCGGGCACGACCAGGTCCACCTCGTCGGGCGTGCTGCCGGAGCGGGCCAACGCCAGCCGCATCGCCCGCGCGTACGTCGCCGGGTCGCCGGCCGTGTCCGGGCCGGTGTGCACCGCGTCGTGGGTGGCCGCCCAACCGGTCACCTCCCCGTAGATCCGGGCACCCCGGGCCACTGCGTGCTCCCGTTCCTCCACCACGAAGACCGCACCACCCTCGGCGGGCACGTACCCGCCGGCCGCCCGGTCGAACGGCCGGTACGCCGCCGCCGGCTCGTCGACGGCGCTGAGCAGCCCGGAACGGAGCTGACAGGCCAGCGCGTACGGGCTCAGCGGGCACTCGGTCGCCCCGGCGATCACCACCGACGTGCCCCGCCGGATGGTCCGCACCGCGTGCGCCAGGCTGTCCAGCCCACCGGCGGCCTCGGCGACCAGCACCCCCGACGGCCCCTTGAACTGGTGGTGGATGGACAACTGCCCGACGCTCGCCGCGTAGAACCAGGCGATCGACTGGTACGCCCCGACGGTGCGGCTCGGCCCACCCCAGAGCCGTTGCAGCTCCCGCTGCCCGAACAGGTTCCCCCCCGACGAACTGGCCAGGGTGACCGCCCAGGCGTACGGGTCGGGGGCGCGGGCGGGCAGGCCGGCGTCGGCGAGCGCCAACGCGGTCGCGGCGAAGCCGAGCTGGGTCCAGCGGTCGGTCTGCACGAGCTGCCGGGTGTCCACGTAGGCCGCCGGGTGGAAGCCGGGAACCTCGCCACCGACCCGGGTGGGATAGCCGGTCGGGTCGAACAGGGTGATCGGCCCGGTCCGCCGGATGCCCCCACTCACCGTCCGCCAGTGCGCGTCGACGCCGATGCCGCTGGGCGCGACCACCCCGATCCCGGTCACCACCGCCCGCGCCCGCTCGTCCGGGGCGGGGATGACGGCGGGGGCGGCGGTGACGGCGGGGGCGGGGAGCGTCACCGCGTCACCGCCAGCCGGCGGAACAGCATCGCGGACTGGAAGCCGCCGAACCCGCTGCCCACCGACAACGCCACGTCCACCGGGGTCTCCCGGGCCACGTTCGGCACGTAGTCCAGGTCGCACTCCGGGTCCCGGGTGGTCCAGTTGGCCGTCGGCGGCACCACGCCGTACTCGATGGCCAGGGCGCAGGCGGCCATCTCGATGGCGCCGATCGCGCCCAACGAGTGCCCGACCATCGACTTGATCGAACTCACCGGCACCCGGTACGCCGTGGGGCCCAGCGACCGCTTGAACGCCGCCGTCTCGTGCCTGTCGTTCTGCCGGGTGCCCGAGCCGTGCGCGCTGACGTAGGAGACCGCCGACGGGTCCAGCCGGGCCTGCCGCAGCGCCGCCGCGATGGCCAGGCCCATCTCCACCCCGTCGGGCCGCAGCCCGGTCATGTGGAAGCCGTTGCTGCGGCCGGCGTAGCCGGCGACCTCGCAGTAGACGTGCGCGCCGCGCCGCCGGGCGTGCTCCCACTCCTCCAGCACCAGTACCGCCGCCCCCTCGGCGAGCACGAAACCCTGCCGGTGCGCGTCGAACGGGCGGCTGGCGTGCCCCGGGTCGTCGTTGTCCGGGCTGGTCGCCCGGATCGCGTCGAACGAGGCCACGGTCACCGGGGAGATCGGCGAGTCGGCCGCGCCCGCCAGCACGACGTCCGCCTCCCCGTCGACGACGAGCTGGTGGGCGTAGCCGATGGCGTCGATGCCGGAGGTGCAGCCGGTGGAGACCACCTGCGCCGGGCCGCGCAACCCGTGCCGGCAGGCCACGTCGGCGGCCAGACTGCTCGGCACCAGCGCCTGGTAGAGGTACGGCCCACCGAGGGCGTGGTCGACCAGCCAGTGCCGGCCGGAGTCGCTGACCCGGACGTACTCCTGCTCCAGCGCGGTCGTGCCGCCGACGGCGGTGCCCAGCACCACCCCGGCGACGTCCCGCTCGGCGTCGGTCAGCTCCAGGCCGCTGTCGGCCAGCGCCTCCGCCGCGCAGGCCAACGCGAACTGCACGTACCGGTCGGAGCGTTGCCGCTGTGCCGGGGTGAGCCCGGCGGCGTCCGGGTCGAAGTCGCACTCGGCGGCGATCTGCGACCGGTACGGCGACGGGTCGAAGAAGCTGATCCGCCGGGTGGCCGTCCGCCCCTCGGTGAGGGTCTTCCAGAACCGGTCCCGGGTGACCCCGCCCGGGGCGACCACCCCGACACCGGTCACCACCACCCGCCGGCCGGTCACGACGGGCCCCGCTGCTCGACCAGCTCGGTGTCCACGTGGCCGAGTTCCGGGCGGGGGGCGAGCGGGCCGAGGTGGAAGACCACCTCGGCGGCGACGTCGCCGGTGTTGCGCAGCCGGTGCCGCACGTTGCGCGGCACGAACAGCGCCTCCCCGGCGGCCAGCGGCACCGGCTCGTCGTCCAGGTCGACGGTGATCGCGCCGCGCACGAGATAGAGGAACTCCTCACTGTACGGGTGGTAGTGCTCGGCCACCCGGTCACCGGGGGCCACCGTCACCACCCCCATGAACCCCGAGGTGCTGCCGACGGTACGTGGGCCGAGCAGCACCCGCAGCTCCCCGCCGCGCCGTCGGTCGGCCGGGACGTCCCGGGCGGCGACCAGACCGGTGGTGACCTCACTCATCGCCGCCTCCCGCGTACGCCCGCTCGATCCGCTCCTTGATCACGGCCAGTTGCACCCGGCTGTTGGTGTTGATCCGCTCGGTCATCGCCACGTCGTCCACCGGGGCGGTCGGCTTCATCGCGAAGTCCTGCACCCAGGTCATCCGGGTGCCCTCCGGTTCGGTGTCGTAGTACCAGTGGATGCGCATGTACTCGAACGGGCCGGTCTCCACCCGCCGGGCCCGCACCTGCCAGGTCGCCGGGTCGGCGGTACGTTCGCTGACCCAGCTCCAGGAGACGCCGTTCTCGTCGGGGTGCATGGTGAGCCGGAACCGCACCGTGTCCCCCTCCCGGTGCAGGATCTCCACCACCGCGTACTCGGTGAACAGGTCCGTCCAGCGCGCCACGTCGTTGGTGATCTTCCACACCAGCGCCAGCGGGGCGGCGATGAGGATGCTGTTCTCGGTGTGCCCGGCCGGGCCGGCGTCGGCCACCAGGTCGGCGACGCCGGCGATGCTGAGCTGCCCGGCCTGTTCGGGGATGCGTACCCGCCAGCGGTCGGCGACCACGGCGGACAGTTCCAGCAGCGCCAGCGAGTCCATGCCCAGCTCCTCCAGGCTGGCGGCGGGCGCGCGGGCAGCGGCGTCGGCGTCGAGACCGCAGCGGGTCACCAGGATCTCGGTGATCTCGCTGGTCAGCGGTCGGCCGTGGGTGACGGTCATCTCGGGTCCTCCTCCACCGGGCGACTCACCCCGGTAGCCGCCACCCTCCGCCGGACCCGTCACCCGGGCGTCACACCGCAGCCCGCAACGCCCCCGCTTCGTGGTGACGTTGCGTTGACGCAGACTGTGTACCGGCTATGCGCGAGCTGTCCATCATGATGGAGGTTCGCAGATCAGAGGCGATTCGACCCCGGTCACCATGACTACACTTTCGTTGACCGAGAGTAATCATATTGGTAGTGTTCGTGCCGGCCGGCCGGGCTCGGCCGCACAGTGAACCGGCCACGGCGTCGCGGGGGACCGCGTCGGGACACCGGACGATCTGGACCCAGGTTTCCGTGCAGGGGGGTGCGCCCGTGACCGGTCATGCCAGCACGCCGACCAGCGACGTCCCGGCCGACCCGCCGGTACGCCTGCACCTGCTCGGCGGCTTCCGGCTGCTGCACGGCGACACCCCCGTGGTGGTCCCCCGGGGGCTGCAACGGGTCATCGGCCTCATCGGACTGCGCCCCGGCGCCACCCGCAGCAACCTCGCCGGCCTGCTCTGGCCCGAGGTGCCCGAGGAACGGGCGTTGTCGTCCCTGCGGACCGCCCTGTGGCGGCTGCGCCAGGACCCCTGCTGCCCGCTGCTGGTCAGCGGGGACACCGTCCGCCTCGACCCGGCCGTCCGGCTCGACGTGGACGACCTGGTCGCCACCGCCGCCCGGGTCCGCGACGGGGGCGACCCGCGCGCCGCCGCCGACGCGCTCGCCGCCGGCAGCCGCGACCTGCTCCCCGGCTGGTACGACGACTGGGTGCTGCTGGACCGGGAACGGCTGCGCCAACTCCGGCTGCACATGCTCGAACAACTCGCTGTCGACCACCTCGACGCCGGCCGGCACGGCGAGGCGTTGCAGGCCGCCCTGGAGGCGATGGCCGCCGAACCGCTGCGGGAGACCCCGCACCGCCTGGTGGTACGCATCCACCTCGCCGAGGGCAACGCGTTCGAGGCGGTGCACGCCTTCTACGTCTACCGGGACCTGCTCATGCGGGAACTGCGCCTGGAACCCTCCCCCGCGATGTGCGCCCTGGTCGACGAGACCCTCGCCCCGATCCGGCGGGCCACCCGCCGCACCCCCGCCGCCCGCCGTCACGAGCCGGCCGGACGGCGTGACGACGAGGTGACATCCCCACCGCCAGGGTTAACCCACCGTGAGCCCTGGACCGATCGGGGCGCGCCACCGGCGAGAGGGGTCCGATGAGCCGTCTGGTGATCGTCAGCAGGATCATTCCCGGCGCGGAGGGGCGGGTCGCCCAGATCTTCGCCGAATCCGACGCGACCGAACTACCCGGACTCACCGGGCTGCGCCACCGCTCCCTGTACCGCCTGCACGACCTGTGCGTACACCTGATGGAGACCACCGAGGTGGACGTCGACACCCTGGTCACCGCCCGCCAGCACCCGCTGTACCAGCGGACCAACGAACGGTTGTCGGCCCACACGTCGGCGTACCTGCCCACCTGGCGGTCGCCCCGGGACGCGCCTGCCGGCTGTTTCTACAGCTGGGACGTCTCCGACGCACCCAGCCCGGAGCCGCTGCGCTGAACCGCCGCTGCGGCGCGGACCGTCACCGACGTCCGACGACGACACCCTGTCGTGACGTCGATACCGCCCGACACCGGGCATTCCACCTGCGCAACGAGGTGTGGTCCTCCCTGTCGTCCGACATTCGCGTGTGCAAAGCTGCGGCGGGTTTTCGCGTTTTCCTCGCGACTTCAACGACATACGCAATAGGGAGGTAGCCGTGCCGTCGACTGTCGGGCAGTGGCTCGTCGTGATCCTGGCCCTGCTGGTGGGCCTGGCCGGAGGCTGGGCGCTGTGGGGACGGCAGAAGCCGACCGCCGCCGCGCCCATCGTGGAGGGTGACCCGGTCGTCGGGCTCACCCCCGAGGAGAAGGCCGCCGCCACGATCGACGCCCCGCGTCCGGCCGCCACGGTCGACGACTCCCCGGCACCCGCCGCCGTCGTCGACGAACCCGCCCCGCACGTCGCGCCGGACCCCGACCACCTCACCCCGGCCACCACCGGCTCGGCCGCCCCTGCCGGCTCGGTCGAATCCTCCGCCGAGTCCCCCGCCCTCTCCGAGTCCTCGGTCGCCTCCGGGTCCGGCGCTTCCGCCGTCGAGGAGGTCGCCGTCAACGGCACCTCCAGCACGGTCGCCGCCGACCGGACCGTCCCGCTGCCGGACCTCGCGGACGAGCCCACCACCGTCGACCTGGCCGGCCGTACCGCCTCGGACGACGCGCCCGCGAACAGCGTCACCGACGAGACCGCCGCGCCGGTCCCCGCGCCCCGGGCCACCGCCGAGGACACCCCGGACAGCGCGGCGGCCGACCTGCCGGAACCGACCCCGACGGACCCGGAGCCGGCCGGCACGCCCGAGGACACCGCCCCGCGTACGGCCGACGTGGACGACGCCCCGGTCGCCGCCGGGCCGGTGATCCCGGCACAGCGCACCCCCGAGGCCGACAGCCCCGCGATCGCGGACAGCACCCCGGTTTCGGCCGGTGCTCCGGCCGTGGACGGTGCCCCGGTCGTGGACAGTGCTCCGGTCGCGGATGGTGCTCCGGGTTCGGCGGGTGCCCCGGGCACGGAGGTCGCGGCGGCGCAGGACGAGCCGGCGGACGATTTCCGGCGTATCCAGGGGGTCGGCCCGAAGATGGCCGCCGCGCTCCAGGCCGCCGGCATCCGCAGCTACCGGCAGCTCGCCGCCCTGGACGAGGCGAGCCTGCGGGAGACGATCCGTGCCGCCGGGCTGCGTGCCACCGCGAGCCTGGCCACCTGGCCGCAGCAGGCGCAGGTGCTGGCCGGTGCGGGCGCCGAGGCCGAGCGGGTGCTGCCGACGCCGACCGGCGGCGACAGCCAGGACTGACCCGCAGAACCGACGGGGCCGGTGGACACGTGCGAGGCGTGGCTGCCGGCCCCTGTCGTCCGGGGTACGCGGCGGCCCGCCGTCGGTGAATTGGCCATCATCGCGCTGACCGTTCCGGAATACCGTTTACCCGGTCCCGGCCGTTGGGTACATGGGCGTCACCTCGAACATCACACAAGCCGGGAGGCACCCCCATGCGCGGTTCGTCGATCCTCGGAGTCATCGTCGTCATCTGGCTGGTCATCGGCGCCATCGCCGCTGGTCAGCGCGGCTACTACGGGAATGACGACACCAACTGTGCCGAGGCCGGCACCATCCTGGTGACCATCGTGGCCGGGCCGCTCAACTACATCGGTGCCAACCCGAAGATCGACTGCAAGCTCCCCGAGCCGTCCAAGTAAGCCGCACCTCCCCGGCTCGCGCCCACCCCTCGGGGCGCGGGCCGCGTCATGTCCGCTCCAGATCACCTGCCTCGTTCCGCGACGCGACCACCACCCCACACCCGCCAACCATCCTAGGAACCCACCCCGCAGCCCTCCCCGCCCACCCATCGACGGTCGTCGTGCGGTGATCAAGAAGTTGTGGTCAGAAATGCGCGCTCCGATGACGCAAACCTCTTGATCACGCGGGAGGGCGGGTGGGGGGCGAGGCGGGAGGGCGGGGGTGGGGGTGGGTTAGGCGCCTACGTGGATGCCGGGGCGGCGGGAGGGGTCGGGTTCGCTCTTGCGGATGATCTCGCGGACCACCGGTGGGGTGTCGCCCCGGCCGAGGATCAGGTAGCGCAGCAGGTGGGCGATGGGGTTGCCCTCGGACCACTCGAAGTGGGCGTGCGGGCGGACCCCCGTGCCGTCGCGCAGCGCCAACAGGATGGCGGCGATCGCGTTCGGCACCGCCGGGCTGCTGGCCCGCAGCACCCGGAAGCCGCCCACCTCGACCCCGTGCACCCACAGCACCTGGCTGAACTCCGACGGGTCCACCACGTCGATCTCCAGGAAGAGCACGTCGGACGCGCCCGGCACCGGGTTCATGCTCCGCTGCGCCCGTTCCTTGACCCGGTACTCCTTGAGCGCGCCGGTGTCGCGCTTGTTGGCGATCAGGTGCAGCCGGCCGTCGTGGGCCAGCGACTCGGTGACGAACCGTCGGGCCGGCTCGTCGAACTCGATCCGTTCGGTGCGCAGCTCGGTGGTCCGGGTGATCCGGGAGACCAGCGACACCGCCACGATGCCGGCGATGAACATGCCGGAGATGGCGAGCCCGTCGGGCTTCTCGATGACGTTCTCGACGAGCGCGTACAGCAGCACGGCGGTGAGCACCGCGAAGCCGGACGCGGCGAACCGGTGCCGGGCCCGGACGGTCGCGATGGTCACCGCCACCGCGCCGGAGACCATCATCGCCAGGATGCCGGTGGCGTACGCGCCGGCCTGGGCGTTGACGTCGGCCCGGAAGGCGACGGTGATGACGATGCTGATCAGGGTGTAGACCAGCACCACCGGCCGGACCGCCCGGCCCCACTCCGGCGCCATCCCGTACGACGGCAGGTAGCGCGGCACGATGTTGATCAGACCAGCCATCGCCGACGCCCCGGCGAACCAGAGGATCAGCACGCTGCTGATGTCGTAGAGCGTGCCGAACCCCTCCCCCAGCCGGGCGTGGGCCAGCCAGGCCAACGCCCGGCCGTTCGCCGCCCCGCCCGGCTGGAACTCCCGGGGCGGGATCAGCACGGTGGTGACGAACGTGGTGGTCAGCAGGTACACCGACATGATCAGCGCGGCGGCGGTGAGCAGCCGGCGGGTGTTGCGGATCCGCGCGGCCAGCCGCTGCGCGCGGTCCTCGCCCGCCCCGCGTACCAGGGGCATCATGCTCACCCCGGTCTCGAAGCCGGACAGGCCCAGGACCAGCAGCGGGAAGGCCAGCACCGCCGGGCCGAGCAGGTCGCCCACCCCGGCCCCCCCGGCGGTCAGGGCCGCCGTCCAGTTCCGCACGACGCCCGGGTCGGCGGCGATCCCGGCCAGGCCGTCGGCCACGATCACCGCGTTGAGGCCGAGGAAGACCACCACCAGGGGTACGGCCACCAGCACCGCCTCGCTGAACCCGAGCAGGAACACCCCGCCGAGGACGAGCAGCAGCGCCACCGTCACCAGCACCGCCAGCCCGTCGCCGTGCGGCGCCGACGACGGCAGGTACGGGTTCTCCAGCAGGTGCACCGTGGCGTCGGCGGCGGACAGGGTGATCGTGATGATCCACGAGGTGGCGACGAAACCGAGCAGCACCAGGACGAAGATCTTGCCCCGCCAGAACGGCAGCAGCCGCTCCAGCATCGCCACCGAGCCCTGCCCGTGCGGGCTCTCCCGGGCGACCCGCCGGTACATCGGCAGCATCCCGAGCAGGGTCAGCGCCACGATCAGCAGGGTGGCCAGCGGGGAGAGCGCCCCGGCGGCCAGCGCCGCGATGCCCGGCAGGTAGGACAGGGTCGAGAAGTAGTCGACCCCGGTCAGGCACATCACCTGCCACCAGGGGTGCCGGCGCTGGCTGCCCTCCTCGCTCTCCGGGCCGACCGGCTGCACCCGGTACGCGAACAGCCACCGGCGCAGCGCGCCACCGGGCCGGGCCGGACGGGCGTGGCTGTTCACGCACTCCGGCAGGCCCACCGGCCCGGGGCGGGTGCGCTCACCCTGGCCGGCGTCCCGGGCCTCACGCAACGCCCGCCCGTGCCCCGGTGGCGGCGCGCTCCCCCGTCGTTCCCGGGTCCGCCGTCCCCGGGTCCCGTCCCGCCCGTCCGCCATCCGCCGACCGCCCTCGTGTCCCCTGTCCCCGACGGTAGGCGCTGGAGGCGGTCCGGCCGGCCGGAACAGGGGAAGCCGGGCGTCAGCGCAGGCCGGGCGTCAGCCGGAACGGTGCTGGTCGGCCGGGGTGCGGTGCAGGGCCGCCAGCAGGGCGTCCGGGTCGGTCACCGTCACGGTGGCCGCCGGGTGGCGCAGCCACCGGCCGGGGGCCAGCCCCGGCACCGGCGTACCGAACCGCAGGCACACCCCGGCCGTGGTGCCGGTGCCGAAGGTGACCCCCCGGTCGGCCAGGGACAGGTGCGGCCCGACGGCCCGCCACCAGCGGTACGGGCCGCCGCGCTGGGCGTCGACCACGTTCGCCCGGCCGGTCCGCAGCCGCCACCGGCCGAACCGGATCACCAGTTCCGCGTCGTCGAGCAGCACGGCGCAGGTCTGCGGTCGGATGCCGAGCAGCGCCAACGGCACCCGGAAGGCCGGGTCGAACCGGAACGCGAACCGGTGTGCGGGCATGACCGACGGGTACCCCGGGAGGGCCGTCCGACACCCGCCGGCCGGGCACACGCCGTTCGCGGGGTCACGCCAGCGCCCGGGTCCAGTCGTCGACGTGGGCCGACAGGTGCTCGGCGACGGCCCGCCAGTAGGGGCCGTCCTCGGCGTGGATCCGGGCCCAGGGCTGGATGCCGCGCCGGGCGCCGTCGCGCAGCAGGTCGTACATCGCCCGCGCCCGGGGGCCGAGGGTCGCGGCGAGCGCGGGACGGTGTGCCGCCGGCAGGTCGTACCCGTCGACCAGGGCACGCAGCCGGCGGGCCGAGTCGGGCACCGGCCGGTCGGGGCGCATCCCGGCCATGGCCTGCGCGGCGTACGCCAGCTCCCAGCGGCGGGTGCCGGGGCCCGCGCCGTCCCAGTCGATCAGCACCCAGCCGCGCGGGGAGCGGACCAGGTTCCACGGCGCCGCGTCGTGGTGGCAGAGCAGGTCCGTGCCGTCGGGGCGGATCGGCACCTGCCAGTGGGCCGCCTCGGGTGGCACGAAGTCCGCGGTGGCGCGGTGCAGGTCGGCCAGCAGCCGGCCGATCGAGGCAAGCTCCGCGGTCGGGTACAGGCCCGAGGGGTGGCCCAGTTCCCCCGGCACGTACTCCAGCACCTGCCGGCCCTGCCCGTCGCGGCCCAGCGGCCGGGGCGCACCGTCGAAGCCGACGGCGTGCAGGTGGGTCAGCAGGGCGTCGACGGCGTCGGTCCACGGGCCGACCGGACGGCGGACGGTGTCACCGACCCGCACCACGCCGGTGGTGACGTTGCCGGGCAGCGGCTCCTCGATCGGACTCATCCGGTCATCCTGGTGCAACGGACGCGTCCCCGCGCCCCGGTTTCCCGGGGCGCGGGGACCCCCCGTCCCGGCTGCTACTGCAGGAACGCCCCCAGCGGTGACAGCAGCAGCCGGCCGAGCGCCGCGGCATTGTCGTCCAGCCGGGTGCGCTCGCAGTCTCGGGCCTGCGGGTCGTGCCGGCAACGCCAGATCTTCTGCGCGTTGCGCCAGGCCACGTCCCTGGTGTATTCGACCAGTTCGCCCTGGTACCAGTCGTCGATGTCGCCGTTGAGCATGTCCAGGAGCAGTTGCCACCGCTCCAGGTAACCCCGCCGCAGCGTCGGGATCTTGTCGGCGAAGATGTCGTTGATCTTGAGGTAGTCGCGGTGCTGTTCGGTGCCGTCCACCGGCTCGGACTCCAGGTGGTCGAACGTGGTCACCAGGGCGAACGGCAGGTCGAAGTTGATGTGCGCGTTCACCCCCGCCGCCGCCGACGGCAACGGCCGGGCGTCCGGGCCACGCATCCGCTTGAACAGGCACGACCAGGCGCGCGGGGTGGTCGGGCTGGACTCGGTCCACAACCGCATCGCGTCGAAGTAGCGGGCGGCGAACTCCACGTCCAGCCGGGACAGGAACACCGGATCGGCGAAGTAGTCGTCGTAGAGCCCCTCCAGCACCCGGCTGGTGATGGTCAGGTAGAGCCGGTTGAAGTCGGCGAGCGGGCAGCTCTGCTCCAGCGGCGGCAGCCGCACCAGCAGGTCCTGGAGCTTGGTGAGGTGGTCGACCACCGCCGGGACGTCCTCCGGGTGGTCGGCGAGGAGATCGACGATGTCCGCGTGGACGGGCCCCCAGACCGGTTCCGTCATGTCTCCTCCACAGTGGTCGGGGCAGCGCCGCGCCGTCGTTTCCGATGCACAGCCTGTCAGCGCCGGCCACGGCGGGGATCAGTAGAACGACGTATTCGCCCGCGCCGGACGTACGCTCACTCGCCCCGGTTACGCAGGTGGATGGCGCTGGCCTGGACCCTGGTCCGCACCTGGAGCTTGTCGAAGATGTGCGACACGTGCACGCCGATGGTGCGTTCGCTGATGAACAGCCGCTGACCGATCTCCTTGTTGGTCAGCCCCTCGGCCACCGCGGCGAGCACCTCCCGTTCCCGTGCGGTCAGCAGGGCCAGCTCGTCGGCCCCCGGCGGGGCGGCCGCGGTCTCCCCCGCCGCGACGACGCGGCCGCGACCCGTGCCCGACGACGGGGAACCGCCCCTGCGGGCCGCCGGGACCCGCCCCGCCCCGGGCTGGGCCCGACCGGTCAACTCCACCCGTGCCCGGCCGGCCAGCGTCCGGATCTCGCTGGTCAGCGGCACCGCACCCAGGCTCGACGCCATCTCGTGCGCCTGCCGCAGCAGGGTGGTCGCCGTGCTGCTGCGGCTGCGCCGGGCCAGCAACGCCTCGGCCTGACGCAGCCGGGAGTAGGCCGCCGGGTAGGGGTGGTTCCGCTTGTCCCACTCGGCCGCCGACCGGGCCCAGGCCTCCGGGTCGCCCCGGCCGTCGAGGCGGCTCAGCTCGGCCGTGCACAACGCCAGGAAACCGTCGGCGTTGACCCGCACCGGCCCGGCGGCCGTCGCGCTCTTGGCCGCCACCCGGTCGACCGCGTCGCGCAGCCGGCGGACCGCCGTCTCGTCGACCGCCACGGTACGGCTCGCGTGCGCCTCCGCCTCCGCGCGCAACCCGTGCCAGGCCAGCGCGCCCAACAGCACCACGTCGTCGGAACGGCTCTCGGTCAGGCCCCGCTGCACGGCCTGCCGGGCCACGTCGTGCCGGCCCTGCCACATCGCCAGCCCGGCCCGCAGGATCAGCATCGGCAGGACGTGCCGGGGCGCGCCACCGCCGGCGAGCATCGTCGCCACCGCCTCCAGGTCCCGGTCGGAGGCCTCGACGTCGCCGTACCCGACGGAGAGCCGGCAGCGGGCCAGCAGCAACTCGACCGCGTCGGCGCCGGACGGGCGGTGCCGCAGCGCCGCCGCGACCACCTTCTCCGCCTCGGCCCACTGGCCGACCCGGAACAGCCCGTTGGTGGCGATCGCCAACAACCGGGTCTCGTAGGTGCGGCCCAGGCCCAGCTCGGCGACCCGCTCGGCACCCCGGCGGGCCACCACCACTCCCTCCTCCAGGATGTTCAGCGGCCCGGTCAGCAGCTCCGCCAGGTGCAGGTACGCGCAGGCCACGTCCTCCGGGCCGCCGGAGCGTTCGGCGGTCTCCAGGGCCCGGCGCACCACGGCCAGCCCGGCGTCCGGGTCCTCCAGGAACGCCTCGCTGAAGCCGAGCGCGGAGCTGGCCAGCACCACCTCCGTGGTGCTGCCGTCGACCGACGCGGCCAGCTCCAGGGCCTCCCGCGCGCGTTGCCCGGCGTCGGCGTACCGCCCCAGGTGCAGCAGCAGCTCGGCCAGCCGGGCGGCGGCGTTGGCCCGTTCCCGGGCGGTGCACTCGGCGGCCTCCAGCACGCTGCGGTACTCCGCCTCGGCGGGGGCGGACCGACCGGCGGCGGCCAGGTAACGGGCCCGTTGGATACGCACCGCGCAGGACGGGTCGAGTGGCTCGCCCCCGGTCAACTCGGCCAGCAGGGACAACGCGCGGGCGTGCTCGCCGCTCTTGTGGGCGGCCTCGGCGGCCCGCCCCAGCAGCACCGCCCGGTCCACCTCGGGTGGGGCGTCCACCGGCCCGGTGACCGGCGTCGCGGCCAACTGCAACGCCGCCGTCCAGTGCCGGTGCGCCTCGGCGAAACCGTGCAGCCGTTCGGCCTCCCGGGCGGCGGCCATCGCCGCCGGCAGGGCCCGACCGGGCTCCCCGGCCAGCCGCCAGTGGTGGGCCAGCCGGGCCTGGTGCAGCTCCGCCGGGACCCGGGTGAGCGCCTCGGCGTAGCGGCGGTGCAGGCCGGCGCGTTCCGCCGGCAGCAGCTCGTGGGCGAGCACCTCGGCGACCAGGCGGTGCCGCAGCCGGTAACCGTCGTCCGCGCCGACGAGCAGCCGGTGGGCGACCGCCTCCCGCAACGCGTCGATGAGTTCCGCCTCGGGCAGGCCGAGCACCTCGGCCAGCAGCCAGTGCTCGACCGGTTCGACGCCCGCCGCCACCGCGTGCACCGCGGCGTGCGCGTGCCGGGGCAGCGCGTCCACCCGGGACAGGAAGATCTCGCGCAGCGTGTCGGACAGCCCGTCGCGGCCGTCGCGCAGGTCACGGGCCAGTTCCTCGACCACGAACGGGTTCCCGCCGCTGCGCTGCCAGACCTGGTCGGCGGCCTCCGGGGCGAGCGGCGCGCCGACGATCTCGGCGGCCAGCAGGTCGGTGCCGGTACGGTCGAGGGGACCCAGGTCGAGCACCCGCACGGACCGCAGCCGACGTAGCTCGGTGAGCACCCGGCGCAGCGGGTGGGCCCCCTGCAGCGACTCGGCCCGGACCGCCGCCAGCACCGACAGTTGCAGGTCGCCCAGGCCGGCGAGCAGATAGAGCAGGAGTTGCCGGGTGGTCCGGTCCACCCACTGCAGGTCGTCGAGGACGAGCACCAGCGGACGCCCCTCGGCGATCAGGCTCAGCCCCCGGGAGACCCGTTCCAGCAGCGCCCCGGCGCTGTCCGCGCCGCCGCTGTCCTCGGCGAACGTCCGCAGCAGACCGCGCACCGCCGAGGAGGTGCGGGCCTGGCCGGCGGTGAGGTCGGCGTCGAAGCGGCGTAACGCCTGGAGCACCGGATGCAGCGGTGATGCGTCGCCGATGTCCAGGCAGGAGCCGGTGAGCACCACCGCCCCCGCGTCGCGCAGCCGCGCCGCGGCCTCGGTGAGCAGCCGGGTCTTGCCCACCCCGCTCTCACCGGTGACGAAGACGGCGGCGGTCTGCCCGGGGCCGATCTCGTCGTGGAGCGCGGCGCGCAGCACCGCCAGCTGGTCGGCGCGGCCGACGAGCGGTGCGGTGTCCACATCGCTGGCCATGTCCGCAGCCTAGTCACAGGTCCCCGCACCGTTCTACGGGCTGGATCCGGCATTGGTACCTCTCGCGTCGATATTGCGACTAAAGGTGGCGACCGACCGACATACGTCGTTCGGCAGATCCCCCGTCAGCCCGGTGGTGACAGTCTCCGATCGTCGTCAACAACAGCAGCACCGCGCAGGAGAGGGGTGGGTGGGATGCCACTGTCCACGGTCGGTACCGGTCGGGAAGACGCCACCACGACGCCCTGGCCGGTGCCGCAGGAACGACGCACGCTGACCGTGCTGTTCGCCGACATCGTCGGGTCGACCGCGGTGACCGAACGGCTCGACCCGGAGGATGTCCGGGCGGTGCAGTTCGCCTACTTCGACACCGTCGCCGGGGTGCTGCGCCGCTGGCAGGGCACGGTGGAGAAGTACGTCGGCGACGCGGTGATGGCGCTGTTCGGGGCGCGTACCTCCGACGGGTTGGACGGCTACCGGGCGGTGCGGGCGGCCCTGGAGATCCAGGCCGCGCTGGACCGGCGGACGCTGCCCGGCGGGGTGACGCTGCGGGTCCGGGTGGGTGTCGCCACCGGCGAGGCCGTGGTCGACCTGGCCGCCGCCCGCGACGGCGGGCACGGCATGGCCTCCGGCGCGGTCCTCACCACCGCCGCCCGCATCCAGGAGTACGCCCCGGCGGGCGGCGTGGTCGTCTGCGCGGCCACCCACCGGGCCACCGCCGGCCTGGTCGACCAGCACGCCCTCGCCCCGGCCAGCCTCACCGGCAAGGCGCTGCCGGTCGACGTCTGGCGGGTCACCCGCCCCACCCACCGCCGGCCGGCCCGCCACGACGGCCCGCTGATCGGTCGACGCCGGGAGGTCGCCACCGCCCTGGACCAGCTCACCGGGGCGGTCCGGGAACATCGTCCACGGTGGGTGGCCCTCACCGGCCCGGACGGGATCGGCCGCAGCCGGGTGCTGGCCGAGCTGCGCCACCGGCTGACCGAGGTCGACGGCCGGGCGGTGCGCTGGGCGGTGGCGCACTGCCCGCCGTACCCAGAGCAGGTGTTCGGGCCGGTCGCGCAGCTGCTGCGGGACCTGGCGGGGCTGCCCGCCGGCGGCCCGCCGGACGTGGTCCGTCCCCGGCTGGCCGCCCTGGTCGACGGGCTGGTCCCGGCGGGTCAGGTCGGCCCGACCGTGGCGGCGCTCGCCGCGCTGCTGGACGCCCCGGACCGGTCGGCGGTCGCCGGGGCCGCGGCGGTACGCCGGGTCCTGCTCGCCCTGGCCGCCCGCCGGCCGGTGGTGGTCGGCGTGGACGACCTGGACCGGGCGGCCCCGGAGCTGGGACGGTTCCTGCACGCGCTGTTCGCCGCCGCGACCGACCGGGGCCTGCCGCTGGCGGTGCTGGCCACCCACCGGCCGGACCGGACGGACCCGCTGCCCGCGCCCGCCGGCCGGCACCTGATCGAACTGGCCCCGCTGGGCACCCTCCACACCGGCCGGTTGCTGCGCCGGCTGCTCGCCGGCTCCGGCCGGCCGGTCGGGGCCGCCGCCCGGCTGCTGCCGCTGGTCGCCGGCCGGCCCGGCCACGCCGCCGCCTACGTCGAGGCGATGCCCCGCCACGGCACGGCCGGTGATCCCGCCGTCGACGCCGGGGCGGAGCCGGCACTGCCCGAAGGGCTGCGCCGCCGCGCCGCCGCCCGGCTGGACCGGTGCGACGGTGCCCACCGGGCGGTGCTGATGGCCGCCGCGACCCTCGACGTCCCGGTCACCGCCCCGGCCGTGGCGGTGCTGCTCGACTGGGCCCCGGAGCGGGTCGCCGGGGCGCTGCGCCGGCTCACCGACGCCGGGCTCCTGGAGCCGTCGACCCGGGGTGGTCTGGTGGTGGCCGACCCGGCCGTGCGCCGCTGCGCGTCCGACCGGCTGCCCCGCCCGGTCCGCGCCGACTTCGCCCGCCGGGCCGCATCCGCCGGTCTGACCGGGATGAGCGCACCGACCGGGGCGACTGGACAGGCCGGGGTGGCCGCGCAGACCGAGGTGGCCGGGGTGGCCGCCGCGCGGGCCGGGGCCAGCCGGCCGACCGGCGTGACCGGGCGGGTCGGGGCTCGTCGCCCGGCCGGGGTGCCCCACCGGGCCGGGGACCCTGAGCGGGTGGCACCCGTGCGCCGGGCCGCACCGGGCCGGCGCACGGGGGTCGCCCGTGCGGCGGAACCGGTCCACCGCGCCGGGTCCGCCGGTCAGGTCGGCGGGGCCCACCACGCCGGGTCCGCCGGTCAGGGGGCGGGGACGCAGCGCGTGGGGTCCGCCGGTCAGTGGCCCGGGGCGGGTCGGGCGGCTGCCGCCGCCGGGGTGGCCGGGCAACTCCTGCGCAGCCTGCCCACGGGTGACGGAGTATTCGACCGGGGATCTCGGCAGCCGACAGCCCCACCCGGGGTCGCCCGACGCCGCGAGCCGGGCCGGGGGTCCGGCGACACCGACGGCGGGCGGCCCGGGTGGGCGGCGGCCGTGACCGGACGTCCGGCGGCGCTGCCGCAACGGACGGGCCGGGCCGGCCGGCGACTGACTGTCGTCGTGCCGCTGCCGTCCCCACCTTCCGGTGTCGCCGCTGCTCAGGGGCCGGTGACCGGCCGGCGACGACGTGGGGAGGGGTTGCCGCGTCCCGCCGTGCCGTTACCGGCGCGCGCCGCCTGACCCGTCGCCGTCGGTGACCGGGGTGGGCGGGTCGGCGCGCATGGCGCGTACCGCCTCCCCGGCGAACAGGCACGCGGCCCGGTGGTCGGGACCCACCTCGACCGGCGGCGGGTCGGTCTCGGCGCAGGCGGGACGGGCCTGCGGGCAGCGGGTACGGAACCGGCAGCCGCTCGGCGGATCGGTCGGGCTGGGCAGGTCACCGGTGAGGATGATCCGCTGCCGGTGTCGTTCCACCCGGGGGTCGGCCACCGGGGCCGCCGACAGCAGCGCCGCCGTGTAGGGGTGCGCCGGTTCCCGCCAGAGCTGCGCCGGGGTGCCGGTCTCCACGATCCGACCCAGGTACATCACCGCGATCCGGTCGCTGAGGTGTTCCACCGCGGCCAGGTCGTGCGCGATGAACAGGTAGGTGAGTCCGAGGTCGCGTTGCAGCCGTCGCAGCAGGTTCATGATCTGCGCCTGCACGCTCAGGTCGAGCGACGCGATCGGTTCGTCGAGGACGATCAGGTCGGGTTCCCCGGCCAACGCGCGGGCGATGCCGACCCGCTGGCGTTGGCCGCCGGACAGCTCGTGCGGGTGCCGGCCGGCCGTCTCCGGCCGCAGGCCCACCAGGTCGAGCAGCTCGGCGACCCGGTGCCGGCGGGCGTCGGCCGAGCGGGCCAGCCGGTGCACGACGAGCGGTTCGGCGATGCTCGCGCCGACGGTGCGGCGCGGGTCCAGCGACGCCTGCGGGTCCTGGAACACCATGGCCACCCGGCGGCGCAGCCCGCGCAGCCGGCGACGCGACCAGCCGGTGACGTCCTGCCCGCCGACGACGATCCGGCCGCCGGTCGGGGCCACCAGCCGCAGCAGCGCCAGGCCGGTGGTGGACTTGCCGCTGCCGGACTCCCCCACCAGACCCAGGGTCTCGCCCGACCGTACGGTGAGCGACACCCCGTCCACCGCCCGCACCGGTGGGCCACCGGGGCTGGGGAACCAGACCGTGAGGTCGTCGAGTTCGGCGATCGTTCCCGTACTCATCGGTCCTCCGGGGTGGGCTGGTCCGGGTCGTCGGCGGTGGACCGGGCCCCGGCGGCGGGACGCCCGGCCGCGCCGTCCCGGGCCTCGGCAGCGGGGGCGGGGGCGGGGGCGGGATAGAAGGTGCGGACCCGGTGGGCGGGGGCGATCGGGACCAGCCGCGGCAGCTCGTGGGCGCAGCGGGCGTCCCCGCGCACGGGGCAGCGGGGCCAGAACGCGCACCCGGGTGGCAGGTCGAGCGGGCTGGGCGGCGCGCCGGGGATCGCCGCCAGGTCCTCCCCCGGCGCGCCGGGCCGGGGCCGGGCCGCCAGCAGGGCCCGGGTGTACGGGTGCCCCGGCGTGACGAAGACCGCGTCGACCGGGCCCTGCTCGACGATCCGTCCCCCGTACATCACCGCGACGGTGTCGGCGATCCCGGCCACCACCGGAAGGTCGTGGGTGATCCAGACGACCGCGGTGCCGAGCCGGCGGCGCAGGTCGGCCACGAGATCGACGATCTGCGCCTGGGTGGTGACGTCCAGCGCGGTGGTCGGCTCGTCGGCGATGAGCAGGGCCGGTTCGCAGGCCAGGGCCATCGCGATGACGACCCGTTGCCGCATCCCGCCGGAGAACTCGTGCGGGTGGGCGTCCACCCGCCGCCCGGGTGCCGGGATGCCGACCAGGTCGAGCAGCTCGACGGCGCGGGAGCGGGCCTGCCGCCGGCTCATCCCGAGGTGTTCCTCGCACGCCTCGGCGACCTGCCGGCCGACGGTCAGCACCGGGTTGAGGGTGGTCATCGGGTCCTGGAAGACGAAGCCGACGTGCCGGCCCCGCCACCGGCGACGGTCCGGCCCGGACATGCCGGTCAGCTCCCGGCCGAGCAGCCGGACCCGGCCGGTGACGGTGGCGGAGCGCGGGGCCAGTCCGGTGGCGGCGAGCACGGTCATGCTCTTGCCGCTGCCGGACTCCCCGACCAGGGCGAGGGTTTCGCCGGGGGCCACCGACCAGTCGACGCCCGCGACCGCGCGGGCCGGGCCGTTGCGGGTGCCCAGGGTGACCGTCAGGTCGCTGATCTCCAGCACCGGCGCGTCCCCGGCGACCCGTGGCGACGGTACGGCGGGTCCGCTCATCGGATGCTCCTGCGGGCTTCGCTCACGGTGAGCTGACGGGGGTCGAGCACGTCGCGCAGGGCGTCACCGACCAGGTTGAACGCGAGCACGGTCAGGAAGATCGCCGCGCCGGGGAAGAACCCCAGCCACCAGGCGTCGGTGACGAAACCGCGCCCGTCGTAGAGCATCCGGCCCCAGGCCGGCGCGGGGGGCTGGACGCCCAGCCCGAGGAAGGACAGCGCCGCCTCGGACAGGATCGCGAAGGCCAACGACAGCGAGGTCTGCACGATCAGCGGGGCGGCGATGTTGGGCAGCACGTGCCGGCGCAGGATGCGCAGGTCGGAGGTGCCGATGGAGACGGCGGCCCGGACGAAGACCTGCTCCCGTACGGCGAGCACCCCGGCCCGGGTCACCCGGGCGAAGATCGGGGTGTAGACCACCCCGATGGCGGTCATCGCGGTGACCAGCCCCGGGCCGAGGACCGCGACGATCGCCACGGCGAGCAGCAGCACCGGGAACGCGAACAGCACGTCCATGCCGCGCATGAGGACGTTGTCCGTCCAGCCGCCGTACCAGCCGGCGAGCAGGCCGACGGTGACCCCGACGGCCAGGGCGATGCCCACGCTGACCAGGCCCACCTGCAACGACACCCGGGCCGCCACCAGCACCCGGCTGAGCACGTCGCGGCCGAGTTCGTCGGTGCCGAACGGGTGCGCGCCGCTGGGTGGGCGCAGCATCTCCTCGACGTCCACGTCGTTGGTCCCGGCCGGCGCGAGCCACTGCCCGGCCAGCCCGACGACCAGCAGGACCAGCAGGACCAGCGTGCCGGCGACGGCCGGCGGGTCGTGCCGCAGCGCGGTCAGCGCACGGCGCAGGGTGCCCGGCTCGGCGGCCGTCGCCGACGGACGGTCGTCGACCGGCGGGGCGGCGGGGTGCGTCGCCCGGTCCCCGGCGCTCATCGCAGCGTGATCCTCGGGTCGAGGCGGGCGTAGAGGACGTCCACCAGCAGGTTCATCAGCAGGAACAGGGTGGCCACGAAGAGCACCGCGCCCTGCAGCACCGGATAGTCGCGGGCCTGGACGGCGTCGTAGGTGAGCCGACCGACGCCCGGCCAGGCGAACAGCACCTCGATCACGATCACCCCACCGACCAGGCTGGCCAACTGCACGCCGACCACGGTGACCACCGGGATCAGCGCGTTGCGCAGCACGTGCCGCACGACCACCACCCGGGGGCGCAGCCCCTTGGCCTCGGCGGTGCGGACGTAGTCCTCGGCGAGCACCTCCAGCACCGAGGAACGGATGAACCGGGTGAGGATGGAGGCGGTGACCAGGCCGACGGCGGCGGCGGGCAACGCGACGTGCGACGCCCAGCCCACCGGGTCGTCGGTGAGCGGCACGTACCCCGACGGGGGCAGCCAGCCGAGCACCCCGGCGAAGAGCAGGATGCCCATGATGCCCGTCCAGAAGTCGGGGACGGACACGCCGAACTGGCTGAACACCCGGGCGGCGTGGTCGACGAAGGATCCGCTGCGCACCGCGGAGAGCACCCCGAGCGGGAAGGCGACGAGCAGGGCGAGCAGCACGGCGGTCACCGCCAGCGACAGGGTCGCGGGCAGCCGTTGCAGCACGATCGTGGTGACCGGCTGGCCGCTGCGGAAGCTCACCCCGAGGTCACCGGTGAGCGCGTTGCCGACGTAGCTGAGGTACTGCACCACCAGCGGGCGGTCCAGCCCGGAGCGTTCCCGCAGCGCGTCGTAGGTCTGCTGGTCGAAGCGGGTGCCGAGGGAGACCCGCACCGGGTCGCCGGGGACCAGTTGCAGCAGCAGGAAGACCACCAGGGTCACCCCGAGCAGGACGACGACCGACTGGAGCAGCCGCCGCAGGACGAAGCGTCCCACCTCGCCCCCTCAGCGGTTCAGGGCGACGTCGCGGAACCGGATCGCCCGGTCGGAGCGGACCTGGTAGCCGGTGACCTTCGCCGACCAGCCCTGCACCACGTCCGGGTTGTAGAGGTAGACGTAGCTGGCGTCGTCGACGATCTGCTTCGCGGCCCGCTCGTACGTCTGCTTGCGGACGGCCTCGTCGGTCTGGGTGCGCGCCTGGTCGAGCAGGGTGTCGACGGCGGGGTTGCTGTACTTGTGGAAGTTGAACGTGCCGCCGGTGCGGTGCTGGGCGTAGTAGAACTCGTCCGGGTCGATGTTGCCCAGCCAGCCGAGCAGGAAGGCGTCGAAGTTCCCCTTGCCCTGCTCGTCGAGCCACTGGGCGAAGTCCAGGGTACGGATCTTCACGGTGATCCCGACGTCCTTCAACTGGGCGGCGATCACCTGGGCGGCGGTGACCGTCTCCGGGTACTCGCTGGTGACCATCAGGTCCATGGTGCGGCCGCTGACGCCGGCCCCGCCGAGCAGTTGCCGGGCCTGCTCCGGGTCGTGCCGGTACGGCGCGTAGTCGTAGTACCAGGAGCTGCCCTTGGGGATGGCGGTCTGGTTGGCGGTGGCCTGGCCGAACTTGGCGGCCTTGGTGATCGCCTCCCGGTCCAGGGCGAACGCGACGGCGCGGCGCACGTTCACGTCGTCGTACGGCTTGCGTGCCTCGTTGAGGGCGAGGTACCAGTAGTCGGTCGAGGGGGTGGTGGCGACGGTCAGCGCGCCGTCCTCCTTGAGGGTCGGCACCTGCTGGGGCGGCAGGTTGTCGGTCCACTGCACCTCGCCGCCGCGCAGGTTCTGCAGGGCCACCGTCGGGTCCTTGACGAAGGTGAAGGTGACCCCGTCGAGCTTCGGCTTCGGCCCCCAGTAGGCGTCGTTGCGGGTCAGCCTGATGGTGTCGCCGGAGGTGTAGGAGGCCACCGTGAACGGGCCGCTGCCCACCGGCCGGGTCTTGATCGCGCCCGACTCGACGTTGGCCTTCTGGACGATCGCGACGCCCTTGAAGCCGCCGAGGTTGGCCAGCAGGTTGGGGGTGGGCGCGGTCAGCGTGACCACCACCGTGGCCGGGTCGGGCGCGGTCACCGTCTTGACGGTGGCGAACTTGTACGCCGCGTTCAGCTTCTCGTTGATGATCCGCTGGTAGGAGTAGACGACGTCCGGTGCGGTCAGCGGCGACCCGTCGGAGAACCGGGCCCCTTCGCGGAGGGTGAACGTCCAGGTGAGCTGGTCGCTGCTGGTGGCCCACTTCGTGGCCAGCGCGGGCCCCATCTTCAGGTCGGCGTCCGGCTCGACCAGGGTGTCGTAGACGTTCTCCAGCACCTGGAAGCTGTAGTAGGCCGACGTCTTGTGCGGGTCGAGCTGGTCGGGTTCGCCGCCGATGGCGGCGGTGAGCGTGCCGCCTGCCGATCCCCCGGCGGCGGACCCGCCGTCGACGTCGACGCTCTCACCGGCGTCGCAGCCGGCCAGCGCGGTCAGGGCGACGGCGAGCGCCGCCGCGACGATCGTCGATCTGGTCATGGACTCGGTCACCCTTCGTCGCCTGGCAGATCAGAAGGGCGAGTCTTCTCCGACAGGGAGGGCGATGTCAATATAATCCGACCAAACCGGGGTGAAAGCCCGGAATTCAGCGTTTTCGGCGACCGTCGCGGGTGGAGGGTGCACAGCGGACGCGTCCGTACCCCTCCGTTTCTCCCGCCGCGCGCCGGTCAAACCTCGCCCGGCCGGTCGTCGGCGGGGCGGGCGAGGGTGCGGCTGCGTCCCCGGAACTCGGCCACCACCTCGCCGTCGCGGGTGACGGTGACGTCGTAGATGCCGCTGCGGCCGTACCTGACGCGTTCGGTGGCGGACGCGGTCAGCAGGTCCCCCTCGCGGACCGGGCGCAGGAAGCTGATCTCGCCGCCGGCCGCGACGGTGGCCGGGCCGTGCGTGTTGCAGGCCAGCGCGAAGGCGGTGTCGGCGAGCAGGAAGACGAACCCGCCGTGGCCGATCCGGTGACCGTTGACCATCCCGGCGGTCACCCGCATCCGGGCCACCGCCGTGCCGAAGGCGGCGTGGACCAGCTCGATGCCGAGTCCCCGGGATGCCACGTCGGCGTCGAACATGTCGTGGGCCGCGGTCCGGGCCGGCGGCACCGCAGCGCCGTCGGCCCGCCCGGCGGGGTCCGCTCCACGGGGGTACGGGCTACGGTCCGGCACTGCTCCTCCTGACGGTCGTGGCGCGACGACCGGCACCCGGGCCGGCCGCCCCGCCGACCGTACGCGCCGGTGGGCACCGGCCACGGCACCCGGGCCGGCCGGACTATGCTCACGGACGAGTCGGCGGTGGGGCCCGCCGTCCCGGCCCGACCGGGAGAACCGCGCGGACGCGCCAACGGTCCCTGCCAGTGCTCGGCGATACTGGTGGGGAGGTACCGATGACGTCACCGTCGTCGCGGCGCGTCGATCCCGACGTCGACCTGCGGGTCCCGGCCGACCGGGGCGAACTGGCCGCGCACCCGGCCGCCGTGCTGGGCGTGATCGCCGCCGGTGGGGCGCTCGGGGCGCTCGCCCGCGCCGGGGTGCAGGCCGCCCTGCCACACTCCCCGACCGGCTTTCCCTGGTCCACCTACACGGTCAACGTCACCGGATGTCTGCTGATCGGGGCGCTGATGGCGGTGCTCGGCCGACGACGGGCCGGCCCGCTGGTCCGGCCGCTGCTCGGGGTGGGCGTGCTCGGCGGGTTCACCACCTTCTCCGCGTACGCGATGGACGTCCACGGGGCGCTGGCCGCCGGGGCCGCCGGGACGGCGCTGGCCTACCTGGTCGCCACCCTGGTCGGTGGGCTCGCGGCCGTCGCCGCCGGTGACGCCCTGGCCGGTCGGCTGCTGGACCGCGCCGACCGCCGCCGGCCGGGGATCCGCCGGGGCGACCCGGCACCGACGGCGGAGCGGCCCGGCCGGCGGGAGGCCCGGTGAGCGTGCTGCTGATCGCGCTCGGCGCGGCGCTGGGCGCGCCGCTGCGCTACCTCACCGACCGGGCCGTGCAGGCCCGCCACGGCTCCCGGTTCCCGTGGGGGACGCTGACCGTCAACGTCGCCGGGTCGCTGCTGCTCGGCGTGGTGACCGGGGTGCCCGCCGCTCCGGCGGTGACCGCGCTGGTCGGCACCGGTTTCTGCGGCGCGCTGACCACCTGGTCCACCTTCGGCTACGAGACGGTACGGCTGGCGCGGGCCGGCGACCGCCGGTCCGCGCTGGCCAACGTGCTGGTCAGCGTGGTCGCCGGGCTGGGCGCGGCGACGCTCGGCTTCGCCCTGGCCCGCGCGCTGGCCGGCTGACCGGCGCTCAGCGGACCGGGGCCGCCGCCTGCCCCGGACCGTGCGCGTGGTCGTGCTCGTGCTGGTGGTCGTGGCCGTGCTGGTGGTCGCGGCCGTGCTGGTGGTCGCGGCCGTGCTGGTGGCCGTGATGGTGGTGGTGGCCGTGGCCGTCGACCGGGTCGTCGGGGTGGTCGTGGGGGGTCTGCGGGCGGCCCACCTTGTCGGCGAAGCCCGGCATCAGCACCCGGTAGGCGCACGTGTCGCAGTTCATCCGGATGTCCCCGCGCAGCGCCTCGGCGTACCGCTCCAGCACCAGGTCGGCCAGGGCGTCACAGTCGCCGATCAGGTCCGCTACCCGGACGTCCAGGTCGGGATGGTCGGCGGCGTACGCCTGCGACTGCGCCACGATCCGGTCCGGCAGCACCCCGGCGAACAGGAAGTACGGGGCGACCACGATCCGCCGGGCACCGAGCCGGCGCAACCGGTCGAGCACCGCCGGCACCGAGGGCTCGGCCAGCGAGATGAACCCCGGTTCGACCCCCGCGTACCCACGCCCCTCCCACAGCAACCGGGCCACCTTCGCCACCTCGGCGTTGGCGTCCGGGTCGGTCGCGCCCCGCCCGATCAACGCCACCCAGGTGCCGGCCCGGTCGGCCCCGGCCAGCGCCGCGTCGATCCGCTGCTCCAGCACGGTGTGCAGCAGCGGGTGCGGGCCGAGCGGTCGCCCGTACCGGTAGGTCAGGCCGGCGTGGCGTTCCTGCTCGCGGGCCATCGCGGCCGGGATGTCCCCCTTGCCGTGGCCGGCGGCCGTGAGCACCAGCGGCAACGCGACGAGCGCCCGGTGCCCGCGCCCGACCAGCGCGGTCACCGCGTCGGTCAGCGGCGGCCGGGACAGCTCGATGAACCCGCCCTCGACGTCACCGACGGCGGCCCCCGCCCGGTCCCGCACCCGGTCGACGAGCGCGGCGAACTGGTCGACCCCGGCCGCGCTGCGCGTGCCGTGCCCGACGATGACCAGTGCGGTCATGTTTCCTCCAGGTAGAGCAGGGCGTTGAGGGCGGCGGCGGCGACCGCCGAGCCACCCTTCTCGCCGATGTTGGACACGGCCGGCAGGCCACTGGCCCGCAACGCCGCCTTGGACTCGGCGGCCCCGACGAAGCCCACCGGCAACCCGACCACCAGCGCCGGGGCGGCGTGCACCGCGATCAGTTCGACGAGCGCGGTCGGCGCGCAGCCGACCACCCAGACCGCCCCCGGGCCGACCCGGTCCAGGGCGATCCGCACCGCCGCCGCCGACCGGGTCGACCCGGTCTGCCGGGCCAGCGCGGCGGCGGCCGGTTCGGCGACCGGGCAGACGATCTCCCGCCCGGCGCCGGTGATCCCGGCGGCCACCATCGCCACGTCCGTGACGACCGGTGCCCCGGCGCGCAGCGCGGCCAGCCCGCCGGCCAGCGCCGCCTCGTCGCAGACCAGGTCGGTGACGTAGTCGAGGTCGGCGCTGGCGTGCACCACCCGTTCGACGACCGCCCGGGTCAGCGGCGGCAGGCCGCCCAGGTCGACCCGCTCGCGCAGGATCCGGTACGACTCCTGCTCGATGGGGTGGACGACCCGGCTCACCGGCCACCTCCCGGGGTGGGCCGGCAGCGGGCCGGGTGGGTGCTGGTCATGGCGCTCCTCGTCGGTCGGTGACGGTCCGGATGGCGTCCACCGGGCAGATCTCCAGGCACTCCAGGCAGCCGGTGCAGCGGTCGGCGAGCACGGTCAGGCCGCCGGGCACCGGGCGGATCGCGTGGGTGGGGCAGGTCAGCAGGCAGGCCCCGCAGCCCTGGCAGGCGTCGATCACCACCGGCGGCGGCACCACGGCCCGACCGGGCACCGGCACGACGGGGGTCATCCGCGCCACCGGTAACCCCGGGGGGTGACCATCCGCCCGCCGACCAGCCGGGTCTGCGAACTGCCCACCACCACCAGCCCGTACATGTCGACCACGGTCGGGTCGAAGGTGGCCAGGGTGGCCAGGTGGACCTGCTCGTCGGGGCGGCTGGCGTTGCGGACCACCCCGACCGGGGTCTGCGGCGGCCGGTGCGCGGCGAACGTCGCCAGCACCGCGCCGAGCTGCCAGTCCCGGGCCCGGCTACGCGGGTTGTAGAGCAGGGCCACCAGGTCCGCCTCGGCGGCGGCGGCGACCCGCCGTTCGATCACCGCCCAGGGGGTGTGCAGGTCGGACAGGCTCAGGTAGACGTGGTCGTGGCCGATCGGCGCACCGAGCAGCGCGGCGGCGGCCAGCGCGGCGGTCACCCCGGGCACCCCGACCACGTCGATCCGCTCGTCGGCGTACTCCAGGGCGGGGCTGGCCATCGCGTACACCCCGGCGTCGCCGGAACCGACCAGCGCGACGGCGTGCCCGGCGGTGGCCTCGGCGACGGCGCTGCGGGCCCGTTCCTCCTCCGCGCCGAGCCCGCTGGCGAGCACCCGGGTGCCCGGCCGCAGCAGGTCACGGACCTGGTCGACGTACTGGTCGAGGCCGACGACCACGGCGGCCCGGCGCAGCTCGGCGACGGCGCGCGGGGTGCGCAGGTCGGCCGCGCCGGGGCCGAGGCCGACGATCGCCAGCCGGCCGCGCGGGGCGTGCCGGGCGACCGCGACGGTGGCCATCGCCGAGGCGGTCTTGGGCACCAGCAGGGTGCCGCCGTCGCGCAACGCCGCCGCCTCGGCGACGCTGGGCGTGCCGACGGCGGCCCGGACCACCTCGCTGGGGTGCGGCACGTCGACCGTCGCCAGCTCCGCCGCCGGCCAGGTCCGCAGCGGTACGCCGAGCGCGTCGGCGGTGGCCCGGATGCCCTCCTCGTCGGCCTTCACGTCGACGCTGGCCAGGCAGCGCAGGCTGGCCGGGCTCAAACCGGCGTCGGCGAGCGCCCGGTGCAGCAGCGCGTCGACCTCGGCGGCGGGCACCCCCCGGCTGGAGCCGACCCCGGCGACCAGGGACGGGGGCCGTAGCACGACGGTACGGTCGTCGACCGGCACCACCCGGTCGGTGACCAGCACCCGGTACCCGCCCGCCGGGTCGGGCCCGACGGTCCGGTGTTCCCCGGTGGGCGGTTCCCGGTGGACGTTGGGCGGTAGGGCGGGCAGCGGCCACACCGCGTCGGCGACCAGCCGGACCGGTTCGCCGTCGAGGATCGCCCGGGACACCGCGGCCACCGCCCCCTCGACCGGCCAGCCGAGGGTGTCCAGGCCGGGCAGGTCGACCGCGTCGGTGGCGGTGGTGACCACCGGCCGGGCGTCGAGCACCGCGGCCACCTCGGCGGCGAGCGTGTTCGCGCCCCCCGCGTGGCCGCCGAGCAGGGCGACGGCGTGCCGGGCGGCCTCGTCGACCACCACCACCGCCGGATCGGTGCGCTTGTCGCCGAGCAGCGGCGCCAGCACCCGGACCACCGCACCGGTGGCCAGGAACGCCACCACCGCGTCGCAGGTCGTCCACGCGGTCCGCAGCGCGTCGGCGACCCCGTCGGCCTCGACCAGCCGGGCGTGCGGCCAGGCGGCGGCCAGGGTCCGGGCGTGCCGGCCACCGGCGGCGGTGGCCGCGACGAGCCCGACCCGGTGCGGGCCGGTGCCGGGGGTGTCCCGGTGCCGGTGTGGTGCGGTGGTAGTCACGGACGCTCCCCGGTGAGGACGACCACCGGGTTGGTGGCCGCGAGTCGGACGGACCCGCCGGGCAGGTCGGCGAGGCGGGCGGCGGCGAGCTGGCTGCCGGTCACCGTGTAGCCGGCGGCGCGCAGCAGGTGCACGGCCCGGGCGACCCGGTCCAGCGCGGCGAGGGTGACCACCACCCGGTCGGGGCGGCGGTCGGCGACGGCGCTCAGCACGTCGGTCCCGCCACCGCCGACGAAGACGGCATCCGGATCGGGCAGCCCGGCCAGGACGGCCGGCGCGGCACCGGTCACCACCCGGACGTCGACGCCGTGCCGGGCGGCGTTGCCGGCCACCGGTGCCGTCGGGTCCCGTTCCACGGCGATCACCGCCGCGCCGAGCAACGCGCACTCGATGCCCACCGATCCGCTGCCCGCGCCGACGTCCCAGACCAGACGACCGAGCCGGGGCCGCAACCGGGCGACGGCCAGGGCCCGCACCTCGGCCTTGGTGATCATCGAGTCCCGGTGCCGGTACGCGGACTCGGGCAGCGCCCAGCCGGCGGCGGGCGCGGCGGCCGGCTGGTTGTCCGCCCGCACCCGCCCAACCCCGACCGGAGCGTCATCGCCGGCCGGAGCACCATCGTCCGCCGGGCCGGTGTCACCCGACCGGCCGGTGACCCCGCCCCGCTCGGCGGTGCCGGTACGCCGGGCGGGCCGCGCCCCGGGGTCACCGTCGGTCGCGGCCAGGCTGAGCAGGACGTGCGGGTCGGCCCAGGCCCGGGTGGCGGCCTCCTGCGGGGTGGTCCAGGTGACCCGCTCGGCGGCGGTGCCGAGGTGTTCGGCGACCAGCAGACGGCGGGACCACCCGGTCAACCCGGCCCCGATCTCGGCCGCCCCGGCGTCCGGTGCGGTCAGCACGGCGACGGCGGGCAGCGCCCGGCAGGCGTTGAGCGCGGGGCCCAACTCCCGGCCGTGGGCGGTGACCACCACCGCGCCGTCCCAGTCGAGCCCGGCGCGGGCGAACGCGGCGGCCACACTGGACACCGCCGGCAGCACCCGCACCGGCAGCGCGGCGGCGCGCAGCCGGCGTACCACGCCGAACAGGCCGGGGTCGCCGCTGGCCAGCACCACGGCCGGAACCCCGGCGGCGTGCGCGGCGGCGAGCCGCGCCAGCGCCGGGGCGAGCGGGCCGAGGGTGACGGTGTCGACGCCGGCCGGCACCGGCACGGCGGCCAGGTGCCGGGCCGCCCCGACGACCAACCCGGCCCCGGCCAGGGCGGCGAGCGCCGGCGGCGGCAGCGGCCGGCCGGCCGCGTCCATCCCCAGCACCACGACCGGTTCGGGCCCGGTCACGCCGGCCACCGGCCGGAGGAGGCGACCAGGTGGTCGCCGGTGAAGTCGACCATCGCCACGTCGACGGTGAGCGCCGGCCCGGCGAAACGGCGCAGCACCTGGCGGACCCGGTCGCAGAGCAGGTCACCGGCGGGACGCAGCAACCCGGCGGCCTCCCACAGCTCGTAGGCGTGCCGGCCGGTGTTGGCCGCCAGCACCGCCGCCACCAGGTCGGCGTCGCCGCCGGCCTCGGCGGTGACCGCGCCGAGCAGCGACAGGTCCACCTTCGAGCGGGTGTAGTGGGTCATCAGGATGCCGGCGGCGAGTTTGGCCAGCTTGCCGGCCATCCCGACGAAGACCACCCCGGTCATCGCGTCGCCGACGGCGGCGGTGACGGCCGCGCCGGTGAAGTCGCCGACCTCGACGAAACACACCTCCGGCAGCTCCGGCAGCAGCGCGCGGGCGGCCCGTTCGGTGCGCCCGCCGGTGCACAGCACCACGGTCCGCTGCCCCTGGGCGGCCATCACGTGCACCGCCTGCACCACGCTGGCCCGCCAGGAGGCGGTGGAGAACGGCCGGACGACGCCGGTGGTGCCGAGGATGGAGATACCGCCGACGATGCCGAGCCGCCGGTTGGTGGTCTTGCGGGCCATCACCTCGCCGCCCGGCACGCTGATCACCACCCGGACGCCCACCTCCGCCAGGTCGACCACCTCGGCGACGGCCTGGCCGATCATCCAGCGGGGGGTGTCGTTGATGGCCGGCCCGCCGACGGCGAGGCCGAGCCCGGGGCGGGTGACGGTGCCGACGCCGTCCCCACCGGCGAGTTCCAGGCCGGGCCGGGGCCGCCAACCGACGGTCGCGGTGAGGTGCGCGCCGTGGGTGACGTCCGGGTCGTCCCCGGCGTCCTTGACCACGACCGCCTCCGCCTGCGGTTCGGGCGACGGCGTCAGGTCGCAGCGGGCCACCGCGAAGGTCACCCGCCGGCCGGCGGGCAGCCCGATCTCCACCTCCCGCTGGGGTACGCCGGTGAGCAGGGCGGTCACCGCCGCCTTCGCCGCCGCCGTCGCGCACGCGCCGGTGGTCCAGCCGGTCCGCAACGCCACCGGCCGGACCTTCGCGGTACGCGGCAGGTCCGGCTCGCGCAGCGGCGGCTCGGGGTACGTCACGGGGTGGCGTCCTCCACGGCGGCCCGGGACCGGCGCAGCTCGGCGCGGGCGGTCGGCTCGGCCCGGCGGAAGGTGTGGAAGTGCCCGGGGTGGTAGAGGTGCGAGCGGGTGCCGGTGGCGGCGAGCGCCGGCCCGACCAGGAACAGGGTGTGCTTCCACAACCGGTGCTCCCGGACGGTGGCCGCCAGCTCGCCGAGGACGCACCGCACCACCAGTTCGTCCGGCCAGGTCGCCTGGTAGGCCACCACGACCGGGGTGTCGGCCGGGTAGCCGCCGGCGAGCAGTTCCGTCTGGGCCTGCCCGGCGCGGGCGGCGGACAGGAACAGCGCCATGGTGGTGCCGTGCCGGGCGAAGTCGCGGACCCGCTCCCCCGCCGGCATCGGCGTCTTGCCGCCCTCCAGCCGGGTGAGGATCACCGACTGCGCCACCTCGGGGATGGTCAACTCCCGGCCGACGATGGCGGCGACGGCGGTGAACGAGGAGACCCCGGGGACGATCTCCACGGCCAGGTCGAGGGCCCGGCACAGGTCGAGCTGCTCCTGCACGGCACCCCACAGCGCCGGGTCGCCGGAGTGGATCCGGGCCACGGTGAGCCCGTCGGCGGCGGCCCGCCGGTACAGCGGCAGCACCCCCTCGATGGGCAGCTGCGACGAGTCGACGATCTCGGCGTCGGGGCGGGCGTGGGCCAGCACGTCGGCGTGCACCAGGCTGGCCGCCCAGATCACCACGTCGGCGTCGGCGATCACCCGGGCGGCACGCAGGGTGAGCAGGTCGGCGGCGCCGGGACCGGCCCCCACGAACCACACCTTTCCGGTGGACGTCACAGTTTTCCTCCCCGCCGGTCCCGGCGGGCCGGGACCAGCAGCGTCGACAGGTAGGGCAGCTCGTCGTCCGGGCCGACCGGCCCGATCCGTTCGTCGGGCAGGCCGAGGCCGCAGCCGAGCACCGCGTCGTCGAGCCGGTCGTGCCGGCGCAGCTCGTCGACGAGTTCCCGGTGCCGCCGCCAGCCCTTGTAGACCACCACGGTGCCGGGCCCGGCGAGGGCGGCGGCGACCGGTGCCGCGCCGGCGGTGGCCGGCAGCAGGGTCAGCGGCTCCCGCCCCTGGCACAGCGGGACGCCGCTGCGGGCGGCCAGCTCCTGCATGGCGGTGACGCCCGGCACGGTGCGCAGCCGTACCGCCGGCCGCAGCGCGCGGACGCCGTCGGCCAGGTAGGTGAAGGTGGAGTAGACGTTGGGGTCGCCGATGGTGGCGAAGGCGACCGAACGGGCCCCGGCGTCGAACGCGTCGACGACGGCGCGGGCGGCGGCGTCCCAGGCGGCCTCCCGGCGCGCGGTCACCCCGCCCCGGTCCTCGAGGGCGAACGGCAGCCGGCGCAGCCGGTCCGCCGGCACGTGCGCACGGACCGTCGTCTCGGCCCGGCCGGGGGGCGTCGCCGGGTCCGCCGCCAGCCGGTCCAGCACCGGTACGACCACCAGGTCGGCCTCGACCAGCACCCGGACCGCCCTGAGGGTGAGCAGTTCCGGGTCCCCCGGCCCGACCCCCACCCCGGTCAGCGTGGCGGTGGCGGCGGCGGGTGGGTGGTGCGCCCCGGTGCCGGTCACCGGGCCGCCGCCTCGACCAGGCGGCGGGCGGCGCGGGGGTGACCCGCCCAGTGGGTGTGCAGGTAGGAGGCGTGCACCTGCCCGGTGACGAAACCGTGGTCGGTGCCGTCCCACCGCCAGGCGGGCCGGTCGCCGTGCCCGGGGTCGGTGACGGTGCGGTGGAACTCGTGGCCGCGTACCTGCTCACCGGCGGCGTGGACCGGGGAGTCGGCGGTGGCGACCGCCTCGCGGTAGCCGAGGGTGAGCCGGCCGGTCATCCGGGCGTGGTGGTCGAGCCGCCCGCACATCGGCACCCCGTCCAGGGAGCGGCCGAGGTAGAGCAGCCCGGCGCACTCGGCGACCACCGGCCCGGCGAAGCCGGCCAACTCGGCGCGGAGCCCGGTGTTGGCGCTCAACGCCTCGACGTGCACCTCGGGGAAGCCGCCGCCGATGACCACGGCCCGGGTGCCGGCGGGCAGGGCCGGGTCACGCAGCGGGTCGAACGGGGCCACGGTCGCCCCGACTGCGGCGAGCAGTTCGGCCGTCTCGGCGTACGAGAAGGTGAAGGCGGCACCGGCGGCGACCGCGACGACCGGACGGTCCCCGCCCGCCCGGCCACCGACGGCCGCCGTCGGGTCCCAGGCGTCCACGGTCAACGGTGGTGCGCTGCGGGCCAGGTCGAGTACAGCGTCGAGGTCGACGGTGGCCTCGACGAGCCCGGCGAGCGCGTCGACGACGGCCAGCGACTCCGGTGCCCGTTCGGCGACCGGCACCAGCCCCAGATGCCGGGCCGGCGCGGCCACCTCGACGGCCCGGGTCACCGCCCCCAGCACCGGTACGCCCACCTCGGCGAGCGCGTCGCGCAGCAGGGTCTCGTGCCGGGGCGAACCGACCCGGTTGAGGATCACCCCGCCGACGCGTACCGCCGGGTCGAAGGCGCGCATGCCGAGCACCAGCGCGGCGGCCGAGCGGCCCTGCGCGGTGGTGTCCAGGACCAGCAGCACCGGCGCGTCGATCAGCGTGGCGACGTGCGCGGTGGAGGCGTAGCCGGCCCGGCCGACCGCGCCGTCGTGCAGCCCCATCACCCCCTCGACCACGGCGACGTCGGCGGGGGTGGGCAGGCTGGCGCCGTGCCGCAACAGCGGGGCGACCAGGTCCTCCCCGACCAGCCACGGGTCGAGGTTGCGACCGGGGCGGCCGGCGGCGAGCGCGTGGTAGCCGGGGTCGATGTAGTCGGGGCCGACCTTGTGCGGGCTGACCGTGAGACCCCGGCGGCGCAGCGCGGCGAGCAGCCCGGTGGCGACCGTGGTCTTGCCGTGCCCGCTGGCCGGGGCGGCGACCACCAGCCGGGGCAGCGCCCACGGGCCGGACGGCGGCACGCCCGGCACGGTGCCGCCCGGGTGACCGGCCGGCGCGTTGCCCGGCGGGCGGCGCTGGTCGGTGCGGCGGGTCGGTCCGGTCACCACTCGATGCCCTTCTGGCCCTTCTGGCCGGCGTCCATCGGGTGCTTGACCTTGGTCAGTTCGGCGACCAGGTCGGCCGCCTCGACCAGCCGCGGGTCGGCGTCCCGGCCGGTGATCACCACGTGCTGGAAGCCGGGCCGGTGGGTGAGGGTGTCGACCACCTCGTCGACGTCCACCCAGCCCCACTTCATCGGGTAGGTGAACTCGTCGAGGACGTACAGGCCGTAGCGCTGCGCGGCCAGGTCACGCTGGATCTGCCGCCAGCCCTCCAGGGCGTCGGCGGCGTGGTCGGCGTCGCCGCCGCGCTGGATCCACGACCAGCCCTCGCCCATCTTGTGCCAGGCCACCGGCGCGCCCTGCCCGGTTTCGGCGTGCACCTGGCCCAGGGCCCGGAAGGCGTTCTCCTCACCCACCCGCCACTTCGCGCTCTTGACGAACTGGAACACCCCGATCGGCAGCCCGGCCGTCCAGGCCCGCAGCGCCAACCCGAACGCCGCCGTCGACTTCCCCTTCATCTGCCCGGTGTGCACGATGGTCAACGGGCGGTGCCGCCGCTGCCGGGTGGTCAACCCGTCGGCGGGGACGTGTTCCGGTTTTCCCTGCGGCATCAGCGCACGCTCCGATTCGCTCCGACGGTGGCGAGCCCGGCCAGCGGGTCGGCGGTGACCGTGTCCAGGCGGTGGTGGGTCGCGCCGAGCTGGCCGGCCAGCCGGTGGGCCAGGTGCAGCCGGACCGGGCCCGACTCACAGTCCACCACGACACAGGGCGCGCCGGTGGCGGCGAGCACCGCCGCCGCGCGCGCCGACCGCTCCAGCGGCCGGTGCCCGGCGGTGGCCCGGCCGTCGGTGACGACGAGCACCAGCGGACGCCGTCGCGGGTCCCGCAGCCGCTGCACCCGCAGCAGGTCGGCGGCGGCGAGCAGCCCCTCCGCCAGCGGGGTACGCCCGCCGGTGGGCAGCTCGGCCAGCCGTGCCGACGCGGCCAGCACCGACGAGGTCGCCGGCAGCAGCACCTGCGCGCCGGCACCCCGGAAGGCGACCACCGCCACCGTGTCCCGCCGCTGGTAGGCGTCGGTGAGCAGGGCCAGCACCGCACCCTTGACCGCCGACATCCGCTGCCGCGCGCCCATCGAGCCGCTGGCGTCGACGACGAACAGCACCAGGTTGCCCTCGCGGCCCTCCCGGACCGCCTCCCGCAGGTCGTCGGGGCGCAGCAGCAACCGGCCGCCGCACCGGCCCCGCCGGGCCTGGTGCGGGGCGGCGGCGCGCAGGGTCGCCGGCAGGTGCACCGCCGCCGGCCGACCGGTCGGCACCCGGGCCCCGGTGGTCCGCCCCCGCCCGGTCCGGGCCCGCGAGCGCCGGCCGGGCACCCCGTCACCGACCCCCGGCGCGGTGAACAACCGGGCCGTCAACCCCCGCTGCGGTACGGCCACCGAGCCGGTGCCCGCCGGGTCACCCGGGTTCGCGGTACCGCCCTGGCCGGGTCGCCCGGGACGGGCACCGGTGTGCTCGGCGGAGCCGTCGTCGGGGCGTCCCGACCGGCCGTCGGCGCGGTGTCCGGTGTCCGGCCCGTCGTCGCCGGCCGGTCCGCCGTCGTCGATGCGGTCCGGCCACCGGTCGTCCCCGGACTGTGGGGAGGCCGGACCGGTCCGGGCGCGCGGGTGGTCGTCGTGGCCCCGCGGACCACCGGCGTCCTGGGGCCCACCGGTGGCATCCTGCGGCCCACCGGCGTCGTCGGGTGGCTGCGGGCCCGGCCCGCCGCCGGGGCCACCCGTCGAAGGGCCGCCCGGCCCACCGCCGTCCGGGCCGCCGGGGTCACCCGGACCGGCCGGGCCGGTGTCCGGCGGGTCGTCGTCGGGGTGCTCGTCGCGGGCCCGCTGCAACGCCTCGTCGAGGCGCTTCTCGTCCAGGCCCGGGGTGTCGAACGGGTCACGGCGACGGCGGTGCGGCAGGGCGAGGCGGGCGGCGACCCGCACGTCCTCGGCGGTCACCCGGTCCCGGCCCTGCCAGGCGGCGTGTGCCACGGCGGTCCGGGCGGTGACGATGTCGGCGCGCATCCCGTCCACGTCGAACGCGGCGCAGACCTCGGCGATCTGCCGCAACGCGGCGTCGGGCAGCAGCACCGCGTCGAGCCGGTCCCGGGCGGCGGCCACCCGGGCGGCCACCTCCGCGTCGGCGGCGGCCCACCGGGCGGCGAACCCGACCGGGTCCGCGTCGGCGGCGAGCCGGCGGCGCACCACCTCCACCCGGACGACCGGGTCCCGGCTGGCCGCCACCTCGACGGTCAGCCCGAACCGGTCGAGCAGCTGCGGACGCAGCTCACCCTCCTCCGGGTTCATCGTGCCCACCAGCAGGAACCGGGCGGCGTGACTGACCGAGACGCCCTCCCGTTCGACGTGGCAGCGGCCCATCGCGGCGGCGTCCAGGAGCAGGTCGACCAGGTGGTCGTGGAGCAGGTTCACCTCGTCGACGTAGAGCACCCCCCGGTGGGCGGCGGCGAGCAGGCCCGGCTCGAAGGCGCGTACCCCCTCGGCGAGGGCCTTCTCCAGGTCCAGCGAGCCGACCACCCGGTCCTCGGCGGCACCGACCGGCAGCTCCACCAGCCGGGCGGGTCGGCGCTCGACCGGCGCGGCGGCCGGGTCCTCGTGCCCGGCGGCGGCCGGGTGCGGGCCGTCCGGGCAGGTCGGGTCGGGGGCGGCCGGGTCGCAGCCGAACCGGCAGCCGGCGACCCGGTCCACCGGCGGGAGCAGGGCGGCGAGGGCGCGGACGGCGGTGGACTTGGCGGTGCCCTTCTCACCCCGCACGAGCACCCCGCCGATCGCCGGGCTGACCGCGTTGAGCAGCAGCGCCAACCGCATGTCGTCCATCCCGAGCACTGCCGAGAAGGGAAACCCGCTCACTGAGCTGGCCTCCGATCGCGACTGCGGGGCTCGCAAACCCGGCTCACTCCTCGCGCTCACTGTCGTTCCTCCAGGTCGCCCTCGGTGGCCAGGTAGGTCTCCCGGAGGCGGTCCAGGGTGGTGGGGTCGGGGGCGGCCCACAGGCCGCGTTCGGCGGCCTCCAGGAGCCGTTCGGTGATGCCGCGCAGCGCCCACGGGTTGGACCGCTCCAGGAACTCCCGGGTCTGCCCGTCGAACAGGTACGCCTCGGCGAGGCGCTCGTACATCCAGTCGTCGACGACCCCGGCGGTGGCGTCGTAGCCGAACAGGTAGTCCACGGTGGCGGCCAGCTCGAACGCGCCCTTGTAGCCGTGCCGGCGCATCGCGGCGATCCACTTCGGGTTGACCACCCGGGCCCGGAACACCCGCCGGGTCTCCTCGCCGAGGGTGCGGGTGCGCACGTCGTGCGGCATCGCCGAATCGCCCACGTACGCGGCAGGGGCGGCCCCGGTGAGGTGGCGCACCATCGCCACCATCCCGCCGTGGTACTGGAAGTAGTCGTCGGAGTCGACGATGTCGTGCTCGCGGGTGTCCTGGTTCTTCGCCGCCACCGCGATCCGGGCGAAGGACCGTTCCATGTCGGCCCGCGCCTCCCGCCCGTCCAGGCCCCGGCCGTAGGCGTAGCCGCCCCAGACGGCGTACACCTCGGCCAGGTCGGCGTCGGTACGCCAGTTCCGGGCGTCGATCAGCGGCAGCAGCCCCGCCCCGTACGCCCCGGGCTTGGAGCCGAAGATCCGGGCGGTGGCCCGCCGCTCGTCGCCGTGCGTGGCGAGGTCGGCGGCCACGTGCGCGCGCAGGTAGTTGTCCCCGGCCGGCTCGTCGAGGGCGGCGACCAGCCGTACCGCGTCGTCGAGGAGGGCGACGACGTGCGGGAACGCGTCGCGGAAGAAGCCGGAGATGCGGACCGTGACGTCGACCCGGGGCCGGCCCAGTTCCGCCACCGGCACCACCTCGACGCCGGTGACCCGCCGCGACCGGTCGTCCCACACCGGCCGGCAGCCGAGCAGGGCCAGCACCTCGGCGATGTCGTCGCCCTGGGTACGCATGGCGCTGGTGCCCCACACGGTCAGCCCGACCGACCGCGGGTACTCCCCGGTGTCGGCGAGGTAGCGGGCGAGCAGCGAGTCGGCCAGCGCGACCCCGACGTCCCAGGCGTTGCGGCTGGGGATCGCCTTCGGGTCGACGGAGTAGAAGTTGCGGCCGGTGGGCAGCACGTTGACCAGCCCCCGGGTGGGCGACCCGGAGGGTCCGGGCGGCACGAACCGGCCGGCGAGCGCGCCGAGGGTGTGGGTGATCTCGTCGGTGGTGCGGTCCAGCCGGGGCACCACCTCGCGGGCGGCGAACCGCAGCACCTCGGCGGCGTCGGGGCAGGACCCGCCGGTCACCTCCGCGACCACCGGGTCGGCCCGGTCGGGATCCCAGCCGAGGGTCTCCATGCCGAGGACGAGCCGCCGGGCCAGCCCCTCGATCAGGTCCACCGCGTCGGCGGCGGTGACCGCCGGCCCGTCCACCACGTCGGTCAACGCCGTCGGCACCGCCACCCGCGCCCCGGGCTCGGCGAGCAGCGCCTGCTCGTCCAGGCCGTAGCCGGCGGCGAGGGCCTGCCGCAGGCCGGGCAGCGCCCGGCTACCGCCCCACACCTGCGGTGCGCGCAGCACGGCCAGGACGAGGTTGACCCGGGCCTCACCGGTGGGCACCCCGGCCAGGATGTGCAGCCCGTCGCGGATCTGCACGTCCTTGACCTCGCACAGGTAGCCGTCGAGGTGCAGCACGAAGTCGTCGAAGTCGTCGGCGGCGGGCATCGCCTCGGTGTGCAGGTCGTGGTGGAGTTCGGCGGCGTGCACCAGCTCCCAGATCTGCCCCCGGACCACCGGCACCTTCGCCGGGTCGAGGGCCTGCACGGTGGCGTACTCGTCCAGCAGCTGTTCGAGTTTCGCCAGTTCGCCGTAGGTCTCGGCGCGGGCCATCGGGGGCACCAGGTGGTCGACCACGACGGCGTGCGCCCGCCGCTTGGCCTGGGTGCCCTCGCCGGGGTCGTTGACGATGAACGGGTAGACCAGCGGCAGGTCACCGAGGACGGCGTCGGGGGCGCAGTCGGCGGCCAGGCCGAGTCCCTTACCGGGCAGCCATTCCAGGGTGCCGTGCTTGCCGAGGTGCACCACCGCGTCCGCGCCGAAGCCGCCGTCGGCGACCGGCGCGGCCAGCCACCGGTACGCGGCCAGATAGTGGTGGCTGGGTGGCAGGTCGGGGTCGTGGTAGATGGCGATCGGGTTCTCGCCGAAGCCGCGCGGCGGCTGGATCAGCAGGGTGACGTTGCCGAACCGCAGCCCGGCCAGGACGATGTCCCCGTCGTCGGTGTAGAGCTGGCCGGGTGGCTCACCCCAGTGTTCCCGCATCCGGTCCCGCAGGTCGACCGGCACCTGGTCGAACCAGCGCCGGTAGGTCTCCCCCGGCACCCGGGCCTCGGCGGCGGCCAACTGTTCCGGGGTGAGCCACTCGACGTCGTGACCCCCGGCGGCGATCAACGCGTGGATCAGCGCGTCCCCGTCGGTGGGCGGCGGCGCGTCGCCGAGGTGGTATCCGGCGTCGGCGAGGGCGGCGAGCAGCCGGACCGCCGAGGCGGGGGTGTCCAGGCCGACGGCGTTGCCGACCCGGGAGTGCTTCGTCGGGTAGGAGCTGAGCACGACCGCCACCCGCTTCGTGGCGTTGGGCAGGTGGCGCAGCCGGGCCTGCCGGACGGCGATCCCGGCGACCCGGGCGGCCCGCTCGGCGTCGGCGGCGTAGACCGACAGCCCGTCGGAGTCGATCCGCTTGAACGAGAACGGCACGGTGACGATCCGACCGTCGAACTCGGGGATGGCCACCTGCATGGCCGCGTCGAGCGGGGACAGTCCGGCGTCGCTGGCCGCCCACTGCTCCCGGGTGCTGGTCAGGCAGAGCGCCTGGATCACCGGCACGTCGAGGGCGGCGAGCGCGCCGACGTCCCAGGCGTCCTCGTCGCCCCCGCCGGAGGCGTCGGCGGCGACCGTCCCCCCGGCGGCGAGGACGGTGACGACGAGCGCGTCGCAGCGGGCGAAGAGGTCCAGCGGCCCGTCGCCGGGGGTGAGCCCGCGCAGCGATCCGCAGAAGATCGGCAGCGGTTCGCCGCCGGCCGCGTCGACCGCGTCGGCCAGGGTCTGCACGAAACCGGTGTTGCCGGCCAGCGCGTGCGCCCGGTAGAACACGATCCCCACCGTGGGCCGCCCGCCGCCGTCCTGCGGCCCGGCCACCGGGTCCGCCCCGTCGACCGGGGTGGACGGGCGGTGGTGGTCGAGGATGCCGTAGGGCGGGGTGGGGGTGGGCGGGTCGAAGCCCTCACCGGTGAGCAGGACGGTGTCGGAGAGGAACCGGGCGAGCTGGGCGAGGTTGTCCGCGCCCCCTTCGACCAGGTAGGACAGCGCTTCGGTGGCCACCCCGGAGGCCACCGTGGAGGCCGCCATCAGCTCCGCGTCGGGCACCGCCTCGCCGCCGAGCACGATCGTGGGGACGCCGGAGCCGAGCACCGCCGCGAGGCCGTCCGGCCACGCCTGCCGCCCGCCGAGCAGCCGTACGACGGCCAGGTCGACACCGTCGAGCAGGGCCGGCACGGCGGCCACGTCGACCCGGGTGGGGTTGGCGAGACGGTAGTCGGCGGCGCTGGCGCGGGCGGCGAGCAGATCGGTGTCGGCGGTGGACAGCAGCAGGATGCGCACGTTCGGCTCCGGAGAGTGACGTCCGGCTCGACCACGGGGCCGGGCCGAGCGGGGCGGGAGGGACGCCGGTCAGCGGCGGCGGAGGTCCGACGCACCCCGCCGGCGGCGGGGCATCCGGACCGGCCGTCAGCGGTACGCGGCAGGCCGACCGCCCCGGCGACGGCCGGCGACGGTGGGAGAGGTGGGAGCGCGCGGCGGCGCAGGCTCGACGGTGATGCGGAAATCACCGACCGTGATCGGGTCGGCAGTGACGCTGTGCGTCATCGGTTCCTCCTCGGGTGTCCACGCCCTGGGGTTCTCCGACGGCCGAAGTATCCTGGCTCCCGGATCGACGCTCACCCCCGGCCTTCCAACCGTGCACGCACGGTCGTGACCCACGAGGGGGGATCGCTCCCCGGTGACAGTGGCGGGACCGCGTCGGAATCGCACCGACTTCCTTCACTGCCGTCAGGCCGCGAATGCTGCCACACTCCTCACCCCGAGGTCAACGGCGGCCACCGGCCCCGCGACGGCGCGGAACTGGGCGGCACGGAGCTGATCCGGGCGGCACGGAGCTGGTCGGTCGGGACACCTCTCTCGCACGCTGTCGAGCTGATGATGTCAACGACTCGGGACCGGCACGGCCGACCTGACCGGACGGTTGTCGCGCCGGGTAGCGCCCCGGCCACCCGCCCGGCACCCCGGGGCCGGGGCAGCCTGAGGGCGGCACCCCGGCCCGGTGCCGCGGGGCCGCCTCCTCCAGTGCCGCAGGCCCTCCGGTCACAGGCCCATCCGGTGCTGCGGGGCCGCGCCACCCCGGCCACCCCGACCTGGCGGTACGGGTCGTCCCACCCGGCGGGGCCGATCCGTCACCGTCATCAGCTCGAAAGGGCCCCCGCGACGACATACCCCCGCACCCCTGCCCCGCAGGGTCAGAGGTGCGGGGCGGCCGGCGGTCGCACCCGCCGCCGTGGCCGCACCCCCACGGACCCACATCCCACGGGCCGACATCCCACGGGGGGCACCACCCCGGCCACGCTGCACGCGCGGCTGCGGGGTCAGCGGAGGCGACGCTCGGGGTGGGCCCGGTTCCAGGCCCGCATCCGCTCCGGGTATCCGGTCTTCGCCGCCTCGTAGAGTGGCACCGCGTGCCGGTGGGCCAGCTTGGCCGCCGTACGTGGGGAGCCGGTGCGGCGGCGGATCCACTCCCCGTCGTGCGCGATCGCCACCACCGTGGTGTCGGTGGCGGTCGTCTCGGGTTCGAGATAGAACTCCACCCCCCGGTGGGCGGCCACGAAGTCCGCCAGCGCGGTCAGGTCGTCCCGGGTGGCCTCCCGGTCGAGCTTGGTCGGGATGCCCTCGTCAGCCCGGGTCCGTCGGCTGAACCAGCCCATCTGCCCGTCCTCTCCTCGGCGTCCCTCCAGTGGAGCACCCCCACCTGGAAGGGCGCTGCGAACCCGGTGACAGCCGGCTGAGCGGCCCGTTCACCGCCGGTCGAGGGCGGCCAGCTCGTCGGGGGTGAGTCGCAGCGCGGCGGCCGCGACGTTCTCGGCGAGGTGGGCCGGGTCACCGGTGCCGGGGATGGCCAGCACGTGCGGGCCCTGGTGCAGCGTCCAGGCGAGGCGTACCTGCTGCGGGGTGGCGTCGTGGGCGCGGGCGACGGCGTGTACGGCCGCGCCGTGGTCGGTGCGGGCCCCGCCTTCGCGGTTGCCGCCGGTCAGGGAGAAGAACGGCACGTAGGCGATCCCCCGGGCACCGCACTCGCGGACCATGGCGTCCTGGTCGCCGCGGTTGTCCAGCGCGTAGTTGTTCTGCACGCAGACCACCGGGGCGATGGTCTGCGCCTCGTCGAGGTGGTCGAGGCGGACGTTGGACAGACCCAGGTGCCGGATCAGGCCGGCGTCGCGCAGCTCGGCCAGCGCGCCGAAGCGTTCGGCCACGGAGTCCGGCGCGGGCCGCTTGACGATCCGCAGGTTGACCAGGTCGAGGTGGTCGCGGCCGAGCCGGCGCAGGTTCTCCTCCACCTGGGCGCGCAGCTGCGCCGGGCTGGCCTCCTCGTGCAGGCCGGTCGTCGGGTCGTCCCGGAAGCCGACCTTGGTGGCGACGACCAGCCCTTCCGGGTACGGGGCGAGCGCGGCGCGGATCAGTTCGGTGGCGTACCGGGCGGGGCCGGTGCCGACCTTCAGGGTGCCGCCCGGCGAGACGTAGAACGCGGCGGTGTCGATGTGGTCGACCCCCAGTTCGACGGCCCGGCGCAGGACGCGCAACGCCCGTTCCCGGTCGGGGTGGGCGGTGATCCGCATCGAGCCGAAGCCCATCCGGTGCACGGTGCGGTCACCCAGGGTCCAGCGGCCCGCCGCTGCGGCGGTGATCTCGGTTGGCATCCGGCGACCCTAGCCAGCGGCGGTGGCCCGGCGTAACGGCCGCGCACCCGATACCGGCCGGGGCCGACGACTGTTAGGTTTTCTGTATCGGGCCGGCGGGTGTCTGCGGCGCGGCACCGGCCGGCGGACGGGTCGCCGGCACCAGGGCCAGGGTCGGAATCAGCAGCACCGGCACCACCAGCAGGGCGTGCAGGATGCCGACGTGGTCGCCGAGCAGACCCAGCAGCGGCGGGCTGGCCAGGAACGACGTGTAGCCGAGCACCGCGACGACGCTGACCCGGGCGGGGGCGCGTTCCTCGTCGTCGGCGGCGGCGCTCATCCCGACCGGGAAGCCGAGCGATGCGCCGAGTCCCCAGAGGACCACCCCGACGACGGCGAGCGGCCCGGAGCCGGCCAGCACCGCCAGCAGGGAGCCGGCGGCGGCCAGCAGGATCGTGCCGATCAGCACCGGCACCCGGCCCCAGCGGTCGATGGCCACGGTGCCGGCGGTCCGGCCGATGGTCATGCCGGCGACGAAGACCCCGAAGACGGCGGCCCCGGCGGCCTCGCTGACCCCGTAGCCGTCGACGAAGGCGACCGCCAGCCAGTCGTTGGCGCTGCCCTCGGTGAACGCCATCACCAGCACCAGCGCGCCGATGAGCAGGGTGCGCGGCTCCCGCCAGGCCGCGAGCAGGCCACCCCGGCGGGCCGACGCGGCACCGTCGGCGGTGGAGGCGGGCAGGGCGGGCAGGAAGTTCCGCGCCCCGAGCAGGGTGCCGCCGAGCACCACCGCCGCCAGCACCGCCAGGTGCACGGTGATCGGCACCGCGAGCCGGGCCGCGCCCGCGCCGAGCCCGGCGCCGGCCACCGAGCCGAGGCTCCAGGCGGCGTGGAAGCGGGGCAGGATGGTGCGACCGAGCCGTTTCTCCACCGCCGCGCCCTCGACGTTCATGCCCACGTCGCAGGTGCCGGAGCCGTAGCCGAGGGCGAACAGGCCGACCGCGACGCCGGGCAGTGAGCCGATCGGGGTGGCGATGCCCACCCCGGCCAGCCCGACCGCCACCAGCACGGTCGAGGCGACGACGGTGCGGGCCGGGCCGAGCCGCTGGGTCACCAGGCCGGCGGTGGTCAGCGCCAGCACCGCGCCCCCGGACATGGCCAGCAGCAGCAGTCCGAGCCGGCCGGCGCTGAGGCCGAGCGCGTCGCGGACCGCCGGGACCCGGGAGAACCAGGTCGCCACGGCGAGGCCGTTGAGGGCGAAGACCACCGCGACTCCGGTACGGGCGGCCCGTACCACCGGGGGTGGGACGGCTCGGTTATCGGTGGCGGTGTTCACGGCGCGCGGTCCTCTTCCCCTGGCGTGGCCCTTCCGGCCCGGCTTTCCTGGTGTGGTCGTTTTCCCGGCCCGGTGTGTCCCGTCCGGGCCCGACGTCCCACCGCTGATCTCACACCGCTTTCGTCACGGCCACAAGCGCGATGTGCCCCTTACCGCAGCGGCGCGGCCGAACGGAGATGGCGCGGCACCGTCATTATTGATCGATTAACTTCAATCAGTGGTGGGCACTGACGGTACGGGGGCACGCGCATCGTGGGGGATTCGTGAAGTTCGGCATACTCGGAACATTTGTGATACTTCCCGGGCAGAACTACTGCATCAATGCTCCCAAGCAACGCAATCTCATGGCGGTCCTGACGGTCAACGGAAATGTGCTCATTCCGGTGGAACGCCTGGCCCGGGAGGTGTGGACCGACGAACCACCCGCCTCGGCCGGCAATCTGATCCGGCAGTACGTCTTCCGCCTCCGGCGCAGTCTGCCCCCGTCGGTGGGGCGGTCCATCATCACCGGCCCGGGTGGATACAAACTGCGGTTGGCACGCGGCGACGTCGACAGCCACCTCTTCGACGCCAACGTGGTGCGCGGCCGGGCCGCCTTCGCGGCGGGCCGGCTCGACGACGCGGTCCGGTCCCTGTCCGAGGCGTTGGCCGCCTGGCGGGGGGACCCGCTCGCCGACGTCGACCCGTCCCCCTCGATCCTGGCCGAGAGCCGACGGCTCGGTGAACGGCGGCTGCTCGCCATCGAGCTGCGCGCCGACGCCTACCTGCGCCTCGGCTGGTACGACGAAGCCGTCGAGGAACTGGCCGCACTGGTCACCCTCCACCCCGAGCGGGAACGGCTGCGCGACATGCAGATGCGGGCGCTGTGCCAGGTGGGCCGCCGGGCCGACGCCCTCGCGGTGTACCGCGACCTCCGTCAGACGCTTGCCGACGGCGTGGGCATCGAGCCGGGGCCGGCGTTGCAGCGGCTGCACCGGCGGGTGCTCGACGGCGACCCGGCGCTCAGCGAGCCGTCCGACACCCGCCGGTCCGCCGCGGCCGGATGGTCGGGGGCGGCGTACCGGTGACGGGTCACCGGGCCCGGTCGGGGCGCGCGGGCAGAAGGGTCGCCACGAGGGCGAGCGCCGCCACCGCCAGCCCCGCCCCGGTGACCACGGTGGCCGCGCCCCAGCGGGTCAGCAGGGGTGCCAGCACCATGCTGCCCACGGCGAACCCCCAACCGATCGCCGCGTACTGGAGGGAGAAGCCGGTGGCCCGGCGGTCGGGTGGCAGGACCCGTTCCAGGTGCAGCGACCGGGCCAGCACGGTCGGCCCCTCGAAGAACCCGGCGACGGCGTACAGCGTCAGCAGCGCGACGGCGTGCGGTCGCGCGACCACCGCGAACGCGACCACCAGGCCGAGCACCAGCAGGGCGACGTCGGCCTGCCGCTGGTGGCCGCCCGGCCAGCTCCGCAGGCTGTACAGGACGCTGCCGAGGCCGGTCCCGACCGCGTACGCGGCGAGGGCCAGCCCGGCGAGCGACGCCCGCCCGCTGCCGGTGAACAGCGGCACCGCCGCCACCGTCAGCACCCCGAGCAGCACCCGCAGCGCGGCGGTCAACGCCAGGGTGCGGGCCAGCAGGCGCAGCACCGGCAGCACCCGGCTGCGCCCGGCGGCGGGCCGGGCCGCCGCCGGATCGGGCAGGCGCAGGGCCGCCCCCGCGGCGATCGCGGCCGGCAGCGCGACCAGGCCCACACCGGCGGCGGGCGAGACGGCGGCGACCGTCACCCCGACCAGCACCGGTCCGAGCCCCCAGCAGACCTGGTTGAGCACCGTGTCCAGGGACAGCGCCCGGGGCAGCACGGCCGCGTCGACCAGGTGGGTGAGCATCGACCGCAGACCGCCCGGCGCGCCGGCCGGCACCGCACCAGCCAACGCGACGAGGACGACCAGCAGCGCCGTGCCGCCACCCGTGCCGACCACCACGGCGGCGGCCAGGAACAGCAGCGCCTCGGCGGCCAGGCACCCGGCCAGCACGCGACGCGGGTTCCACCTGTCGATCAGCGCCCCGGCGGCCGGTGCCGCGACCGCCTCGCCAATGGTGTGCGCGCCGACCAGTAGGCCGCTGAGCAGGTAGCCGTCGCTGAGCGCCCGACCGGCGAAGACCAGTGCCAGCGGGGCCATCGCCACCGGCAGCCGGGCCCCGAAGGTGGCGACGGCCCAGCCCATCCAGCCGGGCGACCGCAGGATCGCCCGCAAGGGCGTGCCGGCCCGACCCGAGAGGTCCACCCGCGACGTCGCCACCCGACCACCCCTCCCACCCGTCCACCGGGGACGAACAGTAGTCACCACCGACACGCTCGGTACCCCACCACCCACCCCCATCCCCGCCGCTCCACCGCCCTCACCCGCCCGACCCACTCCCCCTCCCCTGCCCCGCCCCGCCCACGTGATCAACCCGCCCGGGTGATCAAGAGGTTTGCGTCAGGAAATGCCGTGGCCGGTGACGCGAACCTCTTGATCACCGCACGCCGGCGCGGGCGGGGGCACGGGCGTCCCCGGGGGCCCGGTCGGGCGCCCGGGGGGCGGGTGGGCTAGCCGGTCGGGGGTGCCAGTCGGCGGAGGAAGGCGGCCCGGTCGACGATCCGACGCCGGTGGGAGCCGTGACCGAGCACCGTCCCGGTCGGACCGACCACGGTGAAGTCGACGTCGACGTCGCGGCCCGCCACGGTGAGGGCGACCCGGTAGGTGACCGGCTCACCATGACCGGCCGCCGCCGCGTGGGTCAGCGTCACGCCGACGCCGACGGTCATCTCGCCGGACGACAACACCGGGGCGAGCACCTCCACGCAGGTCTGTTCCATCAGGCCCAGCATGGCCGGGGTGGACAGGACCATCAGGCCCTCGTTGCCCCACCGGGTCGCGCAGTCGTCCTCGCGGACCACCCGGGTCCGCTCCCCCTCGACCCGACGCCCCAGCCCCGCACCGGCGACGCCCGCCCCACCGGCAGCACCGGCCGGATCGGACGCGGCACCGGATCCGGCCACACCGCCGGAACCCGCCGGAACAGCCACACCGCCGGCCACCGACGGAGCGGCCACGCCGCCGGAATCCGTCGGAACGGCCACGGTGCCGGGGCCCGTCGGGGCGGTCACGCCGGCACCGCCGGCGCGTCGACCGGGGTGGCGTAGCGGCGTACCACGTCCTTGTAGATGTTCTTCTTCTGCATCTCCGTGGTGCCGCCGGCGATCCGGATGGCGACGGCGTCGCGCAGGTGCCGTTCGATGCCGCCGGCACGGTCGTAGCCGGCGTGCCCGAAGATCTGGACCAGTTCGACGGTGGACCGGACCGCGCCCTCGGAGGCGGCCAGCTTGGCGCAGGAGGCGAGCGCGCTGTAGGCGTCGTCGCCCCGGACCAGCGCGTCGGCGGCGGCGTAGGCGAGGTGCCGGGCCGACTCGATGGTGGTCCGGATGCCGACGACCTTGTCCTGGATGAACTCGTGCTCGCCGATGGGGACGCCGAACGCCCGGCGTTCGGCGCAGCGGCGCAGCACCACGGGGAGCAGTGCCTCCAGTTGGGCGGCGACCACGACGCCGTACATGAGCCGGTCGAAGGCCAGGAACGAGTAGAGGGTGGCGAGCCCGTCGCCGGGTGGCCCGACCACGTCCGCCGGGCCGACCGGCACCCCGTCCAGGATGATCGGCCCGGTGGGGCTGGTCCGCTGGCCGAGCAGGTCCTCGGCGACGCCGGTGTCGACGCCGGGCCGGTCGCGGTCCAGCACGAACAGGGTGATGTCCCGGGCGCCGATGCCGTCGAGCCGGCCGACGATCAGCAGGTGGTCGGCGACGGGCGCGTTGGTGATGTGCGCCTTGTGCCCGGTGAGCCGCCAGTCGTCGACGCCGTGCACGCGGGCCCGGGTGCCGACGGCGGCGACGTGGGAGCCACCGGCCGGTTCGGTGGCGGCGGTGGCGCCCACCGCGCCGCCGGCCAGCGCTGGGAGCAGCCGTCGACGCTGTTCGGGGGTGCCGTGTTCGCACAATACGTGCAGCAGGCCGGCGTGGGCGACGGCGGACAGCACGAAACCGGAGTCGTCCGCGCCCTGGGCGAGCCCTTCCAGCCCGGCCAGGAAGTCCCACAGGGTGCCCCCGTCGCCGCCGTGCTCGCGGGGCAGGTGGGCGGTCCAGAAACCCTCGTCGGCCAGCGCATGCCAGGACTTGGTGTCGAAGACCCCGGCGCGGTCGCGCTCGGCGGTGCCGGGGGCGACGGTCGTCGCGGCGAAGCGGCGGAACCGCTCCCGGCGGGCGTGTTGCTCCGGTGTCCAGGTGATCTGCATCGTCGTGCCCTCTCAGCCGGCCTCGGTGATGTCGTGCAGGGTGAGCCGGACGGCGGCGGTGAAGGCCGCGACATCATCCGGGGTGGTGCAGGTGGTGACGCAGCCCATGCCCCGGGGGGCGACGATCACGCCGTGGTTGAGCAGGCCCAGGAAGAAGGCCTGCTGGCGGGCGGCGTCGACGTCGCGGACGTCGCGGAACACCTCGACCCGGCGCGGGCCGATGTGGATGTTGAACAGCGACCCGACGCCGGTGACGACGGCGTCGACCGGCGCACCGGCGAACACCCCGGTCAACTCGCGGCGCAGCAGGTCGCCGGTGCGGTTGAGCGCGTCGATGGTGGCGGCGTCGAGCTTGCCGAGGGTGACGATGCCGGCGGCGACGCTCAGCGCGTTGCCGGTGAACGTGCCGCCCTGGTAGAGCGCCGGGCCGCCGGAGCGGGAGTCGTAGACGTCGGTGCCGCCCTGGGGTTCGAGCAACCCCATGATGTCGGCCCGGCCGCCGTACGCGCCGATCGGCAGGCCACCACCGATGATCTTGCCCATGGTGGTCAGGTCGGGGGTGACGCCGTACGCCTGCTGCGCGCCGCCGTACGCCAGCCGCAGCGTGATCACCTCGTCGAAGACCAGCAGGATGCCCAGCTCGTCGCAGGTGGCCCGCATCGCGGTCAGGTACGCGGCGGTGGCCGGGATCATCCCGCCGACGCCGAGCACCGGTTCGAGCACCAGCGCCGCCACCCGGTCGGCGTGGGCGCGCAGGATCTCCTGCGACGCGGCGACGTCGTTGAACGGCACCACCAGGGTCTCCCGGGTGCGGGAGGCGGGGATGCCGCGCATCTCCGGCACGGAGGCGGGCGACCGGACGTCACCGGCGAGGTCGGCCGGTGGCCGTACGCTGATCATGACGTCGTCGGTGGTCCCGTGGTAGCCGCCCTCGGCCTTGGCGACCAGCGGGCGGCCGGTGTGGGCCCGCGCCAGGCGCAGCGCGAACATCACCGCCTCGGTGCCGGAGCCGGTGAACCGGACCCGTTCCAGGCTCGGCACCCGCGCCACCAGCAGCCCCGCCAGCTCGGCCTCCAGGGTGCGGGAGAACGAGTGCGAGGTGCCGTGCGGCAGCTGCTCCCGGATGGCGGCGGTGACGTCCGGGTCGGCGTAGCCCAGCGGCAGGCCGGTGTAGTTGGCCAGGAAGTCGCGGTAGGCGTTGCCGTCGACGTCCCAGACCGTGCCGCCGACCCCCCGGTCCAGGTAGACCGGGTACGGCGGCCAGGAGTTGAGGCTGCGGGTCGCCCCGGCCGGGATCATCGCGCCGGCCCGGGCGAAGTGTTCCTTCGAGCCGGGGGTGCGCTTGGCGTAGTCGGACAGGATGCTCATGCCGGTGGCTCCTCGTGGGTCGGCTGGCCGGCCGTGCCGCCGGGCCAGGTGATCAGGGCGCTTCCCCAGGTCATCCCCCCGCCGAAGGCGGCGAGCAGGACCCGGGCCCCGGGGCGGACCCGGCCGGCGTCGATCGCCGCGTCGAGGGTGACCGGCACGGACGCGGCGCCGGTGTTGCCGTAGTGGGTGCCGCTGATCGCCACCTGGTCGGCGACGAAGCCGAGTTCCTTGGTCACCTCGCGCAGCAGCCGCACGTTGGCCTGGTGCGGGACGAGCAGGTCGAGGTCGGCGACGGTCAGCCCGCAGGCGGCGGTGGCGTCGGCGACGAGTTCCGGCAGCTTGCGTTCGGCGAACGCGCGTACCGCCCGGCCGTCCATCGTGAAGTAGTGCCCGCCGTGGGCGACGGTGGCGGTGCTGGCCGGGGCGCGGCTGCCGCCGGCGGGGATCCGGACCAGGTCGTGCTGTCGGCCGTCGCTGCCCAGCCGGGTGTAGGCGATGCCGGCGGCGTCGGCCGAGCGGCCCAGCACCACCGCCCCCGCGCCGTCGCCGAAGAGCACCGAGGTGCGCCGGTCGGTGTAGTCGAGGATGCGCGAGTAGGTGTCCGCGCCGATCACCACGGCGTACCGGATGGCCGGGTCGCACCGCATGATCTTGTGGGCGACGTCCAGGGCGTAGAGGAAGCCGGTGCAGACGGCGTCCAGGTCCATCGCGTACGCGCCCCACGCGCCGAGGTTGGCCTGCACCCGGCAGGCGGTGGCGGGCAGCGGCAGGTCCGGGGTCGAGGTGCCCAGGATGATCAGGCCGACGTCGGCGGGGGCGACGCCGGCCCGGTCGAGGGCCTGCCGCGCGGCGTGGGTGGCCAGGTCGGAGGTGGCCTCGCCGGGGGCGGCGGCGCGCCGTTCGTGGACCCCGGTCCGGTCGACGATCCAGTCGGCCGCGACGCCGAGCGCCGCGGCCAGCGACGCGTTGGTCACCACCTGCTCGGGTAGGCAGGCACCGGTGGCGAGGATGCCCGGCGTCGCACCCGGGGTGGGGGTGCGGACGGCGGCGGCGAGGGGGCGGGCAGGGGGCCGTCGTGGGTCGTGACGGCGGGGTTCGGTCGGGCTTGCCTGTTCGGCGTCGGCATGCATGTCCCCAGGCTGCGGCCGGCGTGTTCAGCACCCGTCGCCGCCGAGATTTAACGCAGATCTAGCGAACGCAGAAATAGGGTTTCCGCGATCATCCACAATGGTCGGTAATGGATGCCGACCCTCCAGGATATCGACCGGCGGACCATATCCGTGCCGGCCGGACCGATAAGCGGATCGGTAAGATCGGAGACAGCCATCTGACCGATCGCCGACTGCCCGGTGTGAAGTGGATCACACACAATATGCCCATGAATACCGGACGCGGGCGCGGCAGGATGGCCCGACTCACGGTGTGTCTGGCCCTGCTGACCCTGCTGGCCGGATGCATGCAGCTCAACCTGGGGCTGACCGTCAACGCCGACGACACCGTCGACGGTCAACTCCTGCTCACCGCGGAGAAGTCCGTGCTCAGCAGCCGCAACAAGAACCTCGCGGTCGCCTACGCCGAACTGCGGGAGAACATCCCCGCTCTGCCCGCCGGCGAGGAGACCGTCTACGAGGACGAGCGTTTCTACGGCGCGCAGATCACTTATCGGCACACCCCGCTGAAAAACTTCACGAGCGAGAGCGTGAAGCTCGTCCGTGACGGTGATCTCTACCGGTTCAGCCTGCCACTCGACCCCAAGAAATACGGCGGGAAGGTGGCCGAACAGAATCCCCAGAACCAGCAGACGTTCCTGCAGCTCATGTCGTTCGAGATCTCGGTGACCTTTCCCGGCCGGGTGATCGATTCCAACGGCACGCTCACCGGGCGCTCGGTCACCTGGAAGGTCATCGCCAACCAGCCGAAACCGGCCGAGCTGCGGGCGATCGCCGAGGCCCCGCCGCACCCCACCCCGTCGGCCAGCCCCGCCGCCGCGAGCGGCCCGGACGACCCGGGTGGTTTCCCGTGGCTGCCGGTGTCCGTGGCGGTCCTCGTCCTGCTCCTGCTGGCCGGCGGGGTCACCGCCGTCCTGCTGCGCCGCCGGGGCGGCACCGCCGCCACCCCGGCCGCCCCCGCCCGTCCCGCACCATCCGAAGGGGGATCGCCGTGAACGATCTCTTCACCTGGGCCGCCCTCGGCACCGTGGCCGGTGCCAGCGCCGCCACCCTGCTCACCGCCAACGTCATCGGTGGCCTGCTCGGCCCGGACAACGACAAGGCCCGCAAATGGATCGCCCTGGGCGTGGCGCTGCTCCTGTCGTACGCCACCGCGGCGTTCGCCACCGACGCGGGCGGCGAGAAGTGGCTGATCGCGTTCTTCAACGGGCTGGTCATCTTCTCCGCCGCGCTGGGCGTCAACCAGCTACCGTCCGGCAACCGGCAGCCCACCCGGGCCACCCCCGGCCAGCTCGCCCAGGGGCGCGAGCCCCGCTTCGTCCGCTCCTGGGTCTGAGGAGGCGTGCCATGGTCTACGGAATCGTCAGCGCCGCCGTCCACGTGCTGTGCGGGGCGGCGCTCGGGGTGACCACCGGTGGCCCGGTGGGCCTGCTGGTCGGCGCGGTCGTCGGCCTGCTGATCGGGGTCCCGTTCGGCTGGTCGGTCGCCGCCGCCCGGGTGTACGGCCCGGACGCCCGGGGCGTGGCCCTGTTCGTGATCGACCACACCTGGAGCCTGCCGAACACCGCCGCCGGGGCGCTCTACCTCGCCCTGCACCTCGTCGTCGGCCACTCGCTGGACCGGCCCACCTCGCAGCACAGCTGCCGGGTCAGCCTGGTCGAGGGGGTGTCCCCGCGGTACGCCACCACCATCGGCACGGTCTGCGCCGGTGCCGGCCCCGGCATCCAACGCCACGAGGACGTGCACATCCTCCAGGCCCGGCTGCTCGGCCCGCTCTACCTGCCGCTGGTGGCGCTCAACTACGTGCTGTTCACCGTCGCCCCGGTGTGGCTGCTCTGGCACGACCACGCCAACGCACCGATCAACCGGTTCACCAGGTACTTCGAGATCGGCGTCTACCCGCACGTGTGGAACGAGGCCATCGCGTACCGCATCCAGGGGACGCCGCCGCGATGACCGGCGACGGGCCGGGACCGGTCGAGGCGGCCACCGCCGAGCTGGCCGCCTGGCTGGCCGGGGCGGCCGGCGAGGACGTCCCGGTCGGCCCGCCCGCCGACGGGGGCGTCGGGCTGACCCTGTGGCCGCTGGCCCTGCGGCCGGCCCGGCAGACCCGGGGCACCGGGACGCCCGCGCCGTACCGGTTCACGATCCGCTACCTGGTCGCCGCAGCCGGCCCGGCCGCGCTGGCCGGGCTGGACCGGGTGCTGACCGCCGCCGCCACGGCCGGCGAACCGGAACTGGTGCTGGAGGCCGGTGACCCGGCGTTGTGGGTGACGCTGGGCGTCGCCCCCCGGCCGGCGCTGCTGGTCGACGTGCCGGCCCAGGTGACGTCCACGCCGCCGGTCGCGCCGCCGGTGCTGCATCCGCTGCGGCTGCGCCGGCTGGACCTGCGTGACCTCGTCGGCCGGGTGGTCGGCCCGCAGCGGCAACCCCTGGCGGCGCTGCGGGTGGAACTGGTCGGCACCCCGTACGCCACCCACACCGACGCGGGCGGGCGGTTCCGGCTCGCCGGTGTCCCGCACGACCCGGAACACCCCGACCAGCCGGTCCGGCTACGCCTGGTCGGCCGGGGCCGCACCCTCACCGCCGAGGTCGACCCGGCCGACGCGGACATCGTCATCGTCTGCGAACCCCCGGCCCGCTGAGCCGGACCGGCCGTACAGGAGGACCGATGCCCCACTACTTCTCCCCCGGCATCTACGTCGAGGAGGTGCCCGGCGCCGCCCGGCCGATCGGGCCGGTCGGGATGGCCGTCGCCGCGTTCGTCGGGGTCGCGCCGAACCGCACCGCCCACGTCGACCGGGCGCTGGCCGTCACCAGCTGGTCGGAGTTCCTCCGGCTGTACGCCGACGGCGACGACCTGGAGAGCACCCCGCTGGCCCGGGCGGTCTTCGGCTTCCTCGACAACGGCGGCAGCCGCTGCTGGGTGGTCAACGTCGGTGCCGACGGGCAGCTCACCGGCACCGGGCAGCGGCGCACCGGGCTGCAACTGGTGGAGGCGATCGACGAGGTGGCCATCCTCGCCGCGCCCGGCTTCCACGACCCGGTGTCGCACGAGGCGCTGCTGAGCATGGCCGAGCGGCTGCGCACCATGGTGGCGATCTGCGACCCGCCGCCCGGCATCGAGGACATCTCGACGCTGACCCGGGTGGCCACCCCCGCGCGCCCCGGCAAGGCCGGCGACGGCAAACCGGCCGACGGCAAGGCCGGCGAGCCGGCCGACCCCGACACCGGCGCCGCCCACCGGGCCCGGCAGTCCGACTACGCCACCTACTACTTCCCCTGGCTGCGGGTGCGTGACCCGCTCACCGGCGAGCTGGTGCTCACCCCGCCGAGCGGTCACATGGCCGGCATCTGGGCCCGCACCGACGCGCTGCGCGGGGTGCACAAGGCCCCCGCCAACGAGCCGGTACGCGGCGCGGTCGACCTGGAGTACCTGGTCACCCGCTCGGAACACGACGTGCTCAACCCCAAGGGGGTCAACGTCATCAGGTACTTCGCCGGGGAGGGCATCCGGGTGTGGGGGGCCCGCACCCTGGCCGCCGAGGCCAGCGAGTGGCGCTATCTCAACGTCCGCAGGTTGTCGATCTCCATCGAGCAGGCCATCGCCAACGGCACCCGGTGGATGGTGTTCGAACCCAACGACTACTCGCTGTGGCGCTCCATCCGCCGCGACATCGGCGCGTTCCTGACCCGGGTGTGGCGCGACGGGGCGCTGCTGGGGCGCACCCCCGAGGAGGCGTTCTTCGTCAAGTGCGACGAGGAGACCAACCCGGTCGACGTCCGCGACGCCGGGATGGTGGTCGCGCACATCGGCATCGCGGTGGTCAAGCCGGCGGAGTTCGTGGTGTTCAAGCTGAGCCAGTGGGCCGGCGGCACCGACACCGAGACGATCGGAGGCTGACATGCCGACCCCGGCCACCCCGCAACCGGGCGCACCGGTCGATCCGTACCGGGCGTACCACTTCAAGCTGCTCATCAACGGCATCACCAACGGGCACTTCACCGAGGTCAGCGGGCTGGAGATGACGATCGGCCGGCTGGCCTACCGGGAGGCCGGCAACGACCGGGTGCGGTCGGTCCCGGGGCAGGTCGACTACGCGCCGGTGACCCTGCACTTCGGGCTCACCCCGTCGCGCGAGCTGTGGGACTGGGTGCACGGCGCGGCGACCGGGACGGTGAGCCGCCGCAACGTGTCGGTGGTGCTGCTCGACGCCGCCGGCACCGCCGAGGTGCTGCGCTGGAACCTGATCAACGCGTGGCCGATGCGGTGGCGCGGCGCGCACCTGCACACCCTGTCCCAGGAGATCGCGATCGTGGCGCTGACGCTGGCGTACGAGGGGCTGGAGTTGGAGGACGGCAGTGCCGCGGCGTCCACGACCGCGTGACTGGCTGGCCACCCGGCTGCGGGCCGCCGCCGACGCGGTGGCCCCCGTCCCGGCCGTCCCGCCGGCCGACCCGGCCACGCCGGTCACCGACCCCGCCGCGCGGTGGGCCGGGCCGGTCCCGGCGTCGCGCGGGCCGGGGCAGCCGCCGGAGCACTGGCTGCGGACGGTCGCCGCGCACGCCCCCGGCCTGCTGCACGACCTGGTCGGGCCGGCCGCCGACACCCCGCCGGGCCCGCCGCCGGCAGCCGGCCCGCCGCCCGCATCCCACCCGGGGGTACGCGGACAGTCCACCCCGGCGTCCGCCGAGTCCCCGGCCTACCCGCCCGGCCCCGGTGCCCGCACCGCCGACCGGCATCCCGCGCCCCCACCCGTCGAAATGCCGCCGCCCGCCCCCACCCCGCCCACCGGGCCGTGGGGATCGTCGCCGGTGCCGGACCCGGTGACCGGCACCCACCTCCCCCGACCCGCCGGCCCGTCCGACGTCACCGCGACCTCCGCGTCGGCCGGTCACCCCGCACACCCGACACGGGCGCACGCCCCAGAGCCGATGACGGCACACCCGCCCTCGGCACACGGCCCCGACCAGGCGTCGGCGCACCACCCGCACCCGCCTTCGGCGCACGGTGCCGACCAGTCGACGCCCCACGGCCCGGGCCCGGCGACGGCGGACCGGCCCGGCCCGGGAGCACCGCCTGCTCCGGTGGCGGCGCGTCCCGGTCCGGGGTGGACGGCAGGTGCCGGGCTCGGGTGGCTGCTGCGACCGGGCCGGCGACGGACCACCCCACCCCGCCCACCGACGACGGGAACCGGCCCGGAGCCCGCGACGGAAGGCGGTGCGGAACTGGTCACGGGAACCGGTGCGGACCCGACGACGGGGGGCCACCCGGAGCAGGCGGTGGAGACCGGCCCGAGGGCGGGGACGGGACGTGACCCGGAGCGGGGAGCCGCATCCGGGGCAGGGGCACCTGATCTCCGCAGCGGGGCAGGGCACTGGCCGCCTCCCGACGCCGGCCGGGATCCGCGCACGCACCCGCCGGCCGGCGCGCGGTACCGGGCGTCCGAGTTACCGCCACCGGCCTGGCCGGACCACCACGCCCCCGGCCGTCCGGTCCCACCGGACGGCCTGACGGATGCCGGCACCAGCGCCGGTCGACGCCCGGCCGCCGGTCGCCGCACCGGAGGGAGGGCGTCCGACGCAGCGTCGGCGGCCGGCACCGACGCCCGGCGGACCACCGCGATCCGCTGGCCGCACGACGACCCGCCCCCGGCCGGCGACCCGTGGCCGACGCTGCCCGACGCCGGCCCGACCGGGGCGGGAGCGGCAGGGCCGCACGGGTCGGGACCGGTGGGGGCCGACCCGTGGCCGGCGCTGCCCGACGACGGGGCGTGGCGAGGGCCGACGGGCACCGCCCGCGACGACGCCCGGTACGCCCGGCTCGACGCCGAACAGCGGGGGTACTGATGGAACGGGTCGCCTTCCTGGTCGACGAGTCCGGCGTCCGCGTCGACTGCCTGCTCAATCCGCAGACCGTGCAGGTCACCCGGGTCGCCGGGGTACGACCGCGGGGCAGCGCCGAGGGTCGGCTCACCGGGATCGGGCTGGCCGACGACCCGCTGGCCTTCACCGGTGGCGGGCGTACCGAACTGGTGCTGGACCTGCTCTTCGACACCGACCTGGTGGAGGGGCCGAACCGGCCCGGGGACGTGCGCACCCTCACCCGGCCGCTGTGGATGCTGGCCGAGAACTCCGCCGTGGCGCACGGCTGGCAGCGCCCGCCGCTGGTCCGGCTGGTCTGGGGCAAGACGTGGAACGTGCCCGGGGTGGTGGTGGCCGTCGCCGAACGGTTCGACGTGTTCACCCGCACCGGCTCGCCCCGCCGCTCGTGGCTGCGGATGAAGCTGTTGCGGGTGGCCGAGTCGGCCGACGAGGCGCAGCAGGGCTTCGCCGAGGAGTTGGCCGCCGCCACCGCGCCCGGGACGCCCCCGGGGCAGGCGGTGGTGGCGGCCGGGGACGGTGCGGCCACGCCCGGCTACTCCGGGGTCCGGTTCGACCTGCTCGCCCACGACGCGCTCGGCTCGCCGCTGCGCTGGCGGCTGCTCGCCGAGCACAACCGGATCACCGACCCGTTCGCCGTGCCGGCCGGCACCGCCCTCGCGGTGCCCCCGCCCACCGTGCCGCCGCAGCCCGCCGGGGCGTCGCCGGTGGAAGGCGTGGGCGGGACCGGCCCGGAGCAGGCCGGCGGGGGTGTGCGGTGAGTGCCCACCCGTCGGTGTTCCTCGACGGCGTGCCGCTGGGCGGGGCGGCGGACCGGCGGATCCGGTCGGTCCGGGTGGCGGCCCGCCTCGACCAGCCGACCCAGTGCGAGGTGGTGCACGAAGCCGATCCGGGCCCGGGGGCGCGGGGTCCCGGTCCCGGCCCGGCGGTGCCGACCGGCGCGACGCTCGACGTCCGGCTCGGCGACGACCTGCTGTTCACCGGTGAGGTCACCTGCGTCGAGGTGGAGTACGCCGCCGACGGCACCGCCCTGTTCCGCTGGCTCGGCTACGACCTGCTGCACCGGCTGCGCAAGCGGCAGCAGCTCCGGGTCTTCGAGGCGGTCACCGCCGCCGACCTGGCCCGGGAGCTGTGCGGCGCGGTGGGGCTCGGCGTCGACGCCGAGGTCGACGGGCCCCGGCTGGACCGGTTGCTCCAGCACCGGCACAGCGACCTGGAGCTGCTGCGGGAGGTGGCCGGCCGGGCCGGCCTGCACCTGGCCGTCGAGGGTGACCGGGTACGGCTGGTCACGTTGGACGGTCACGGCGAGCCGGTGCCGCTGACCCTGGGCCGGACGCTGCACTCGGTGCGGTTGGCCGCCAACCTGGACCGGGCCGCCGGGGGCAGCGCCGCGCTGGGCTGGCATCCGCAGCGGGCCGAGCCGCTCGGCCACCGGGTGGACGCCGCGCGCAGCGGCCGGCGGGTGCCGTTGCGTCCGGACCCGGCGGCGGTCGGCGCGGACGGCGTACGGACCGTGCTGGACCAGCCGGGACGCGGCGACGACGAGTTGGCCGCGCTCGCCCAGGCCGGCCTGGACGACCGGGTGGCCGCGCTGGTCACCGCCGAGGGCGTCGCCGAGGGTGACCCGGCGTTGCGTCCCGGCCGCCGGGTCGCGGTGGCCGGGGTGACGGAGGATCTGGCCGGGGTGTACGTCCTCACCGAGGTGGTGCACACCGTCGACGCCAGCGGCCACCTCACCCGGTTCGCCACCGCCCCGCCGCCCTCCCCGCCGCGCGTCGCGGCCGGCGGGGCGGTGGTCACCCTCGGGGTGGTCACCGCCGTCGACGACCCGGAGCGGCTCGGCCGGGTCCGGGTGCGGCTGCCCGGGTACGGCGACCTGGACGCCGGCTGGCTGGCGGTGCTCTGCCCGGGGGCGGGCCGGGACAAGGGCATCGTGGCGCTGCCCGACCCGGACGACTCCGTGCTGCTGGCCCTGCCGGGCGGTGACCCGGTCGCCGGGGTGGTGCTGGGTTCGCTGTTCGGCACCGTCACCCCGTACGACACGGGGGTGGCCGACGGGCGCGCGGGCCGCTGGTCGGTGCGGACCGGCAGCGGTCAGACCATCGTGGTCGACGACGCGGCGCGGACGCTGCGGCTGGCCACCGACGCCGGCAGTTTCCTGGAGCTGACCCCCGATTTGACCACTCTGCACGCCGCGACCGACCTGGTGCTGTCCGCGCCGGGCCGGGCGCTGGTGGTGCGGGCCCGCAGCGTCGACTTCCTGCACGCCGACGCGACCGAGGACGAGGCGACCGCCCGCCGGCAGGCCGGCACGCTCGCCCGCGCCCACTCCGGAGGTGCCTGATGCGCTGGATCACCCTCGACTCGCTGATCGCCTGCGACCACGACGGCCGGGTCACCAACCGGGCGTCGCAGGGCTGGCTGACCGTCGCCGGGACGCCGGTGCTGGTCGACGACGACCCGGTGGGGCGGGACATCGTGGCCTGCCCCAACTACGGGCCGACGGTCAAACCGTGCGCGAAGACCCTCGCGGTGCGGGTGGGCTACAGCGACTGGCTGCGGGTCGACGGGCACCGGATCGTCCTGTCGCACCTGGCCGGGTTCACCGACGGCACCCCGCCGAACCTGGTCCGGCACACCGTGCACGACGCCCGGCAGCGCCTGGTGGAGGCGGACCGATGAGGGCGTTGCGGTTCGTCGGGGCCGGCTTCGACGCCGGCCGCGCCGGGGGCCTGGCGACGACCGCGACCGGCGGGCTCGCCGTGACCGACGGCGACGAGACGGTACGCCAGGCGTTGTACCTGCTGCTGTCCACCACGCCGGGTGAGCGGCTGATGCGCCCCGGGTACGGCTCCCGGCTGCACCGGCTGGTGTTCGCGCCGAACGACGACACCACCGCCGGGCTGGCCATCCACTACGTGCGGCAGGCGATCCGCCGGTGGGAGCCCCGGATCGAGGTGATCGACGTGGACGCCGGCCCCGATCCGGACGACCCGTGGCGGCTGGTGATCCGGTTGGACTACCGGGTACGGGCCAGCCTCTCCCCCGGTCAGCTGGTCCTCTCCGTCGACCTGCTCCCCGCCGACGCCGACCCGCCCGCGCAACGGGCCGCCGGTCGGTCGACCGGTGGCCGGGTCGAGGGGGACCGGTCATGACGCTGCCCGTGCCGCACCTCGACGACCGCACCTTCCTCGATCTGGTCACCGAGGCCCGGGAACGCATCCGGCAGTCCTGCCCCGGCTGGACCGACCTGTCCGCGCACGATCCGGGCATCGTCCTGCTGGAGGCGTTCGCGCACCTCACCGAGGTGATGATCTTCCGGCTGAACCAGTTGCCGGAGAAGGCGTACGTGCAGTTCCTGAACCTGCTCGGGGTCACCCGGCACGCCCCGACGGCGGCCTGGGCCGACGTGCGGTTCGTCCGGACCGGCGGTGACCGGGCGGCGGTGCGGATCCCGGCGGGCACCCGGGTCGCGGCGGCCCGGGGCGTCGACCCGAGACCCGTCGTCTTCGTCACCACCGAACCGGCGCTGCTGCCGGCGGACGCCGACGAGGTGACCGTCCGGATGCACCACTGTGAACCGGTCGAGGCGGAGCTGCTGGGCGTCGGCACCGGCCAGCCGGGGCAGGCGCTGCGGGCCGCCCGGGCACCGTTGGCGCGTACCGCCGAGGCACGGGACCTGCTGCTCGGGGTGGAGGTGCCGGCCGGGTCGGTGGAGCTGGGCGCGGTGGCCCGGGAACACGAGGGCGCCACGTACGAGGTGTGGCGGCCGGTGGACAGCTTCGCCGGGGTCGGCCCGCAGGCCAAGGTCTACCTGGTGGACCGCTGCTCGGGGCTGGTCACCTTCGCCCCGGCGCTGGACCTGCGCCCGCCCGACGCCGACCCGCCCGGCCCGGGACCGGCCGGCGTGGGACCGGCCGACGTGGGACCGGCCGGCGCGCTGGCGGGCGGCGGGCCGGTCACCGTCGCGGCGGTGCCGCCGGCCGGGGCCCGGGTGCGGCTGTGGTACCGGGCCGGCGGTGGCCGGGCCGGCAACGTCGCCGCCGGCACCCTGACCACCCTGCGGGACCCGCTGCCCGGGGTCCGGGCGGAGAACCCGGAACCGGCAGGTGGCGGACGGGAGCTGGAAAGCCTCGACTCGGCGCTGGTGCGGGGCCCGTACGAGTTCTTCGCCCAGCAACGGGCCGTCACCGCCCGGGACTTCGAGATCCTCGCCGCCGGCTCCGGCGGGGTGTCCCGGGCACGGGCGTTCACCCGGGCCGCCGTCTACAGTTTCGCCCGCCCCGGCGAGGTCGAGGTGGTGCTGGTGCCGTACGTGCCGCCGGAGGCCCGCCCGGGTGGCCGGCTGCCGGTGGCGGTGCTGCGCGCGCACGAGGTGGCGGAGTCCCGCCGCCGGGTGGAGGCGGACCTGGACCGACGGCGGGCGTTGGGCACGAGCTGCCGGGCCGGCTGGGCCCGGTACAAGGCGGTGTCGATCCGGGCCCGGGTGGTGGTCCGGCCGGAGGAGGACGTCGAGGCGGTCCGGCGGCGCATCCACGACCGGCTGCACCAGACGCTCAGCCCGCTGCCCACCGCGCTGAACCCGACCGGCTGGGCGTTCGGCGAGCCGCTGCGCGCGTCCAACGTGTACCGGATGCTGGAGCACGCCGAGCCGGGGGTGCGCTACGTCGAGTCGGTCCGGTTCGTGGTGGACGAGGCCCCCGACGCGCAGGTCCGCGCCGTCGCCGTCGACCAGTACCAGCCCGGCACCTGGTACGCGGGCCGGGGCCCGGTGCTGTTCCGCTCGTCCAACGCGGGGGTGGGCTGGGAACCGGCGGGCCGGTTCGACGACGACGAGACGGTGGTGCGGGTCGCCCCCGCCCCGGCCCCGGTGCGTCCCGGCGTGCTGGCCCGCCCCGGCGCGGTGGCCGTGGTGACCACCCGGGCGGCGGGCGGCTCCCGGGTGCACCTGAGCACCGACCTCGGCGAGACCTGGGCGGCGCTGACCGGCCTGGACTCGCGGATCACCGACCTGGCCTGGATCGACCGGGACGGCGCGGGCGCGCTGCTGCTGGCCACCGACACCGGCCTGTACGAGGTGTCCCTGCTGCCCGGGGCGGTGCCGTTGCAGATCCTGGTCGACCCGGCCGACGCCGACCGGGGCTTCTACGCCGTCCGGTCGTTCGTCTCGGAGCGCGGTGCGCCGGGGGTGGCGGTCGCGGCGCAGGCGGGTTTCGGGGTGTACCTGTCCACCGCCGGTGGCCGCCCCGGCAGCTTCACCCATGTCGGCCTGGCCAACGTGGACAACCGGGTCCTCGCCGTGCAGTACGACGGCCCGGCCACGCTGCTCTGGGCGGGCGCGGGTGAACCGGACCCGAAGAAACCGGGGCAGGGCTGCCACCGTACCCGGCTGTTCGAGTCCGACGTGAAGTGGCAGCAGGTGCAGGCCGGCTGGGTCGGCGGGACCTGCCGGGACCTCGCCTTCGTCGGCACCCTGGCGGTGGCCGCCACGCAGAGCGGCGGGGTGGTCCGCCTCGACACCCTGGCCGCGCAGCCGCAGTGGCAGCCGGTGGTGGTCAACTGCGGCCTGCCGCTGCGGGACCGGACCCGGTTCGTGCCGGTGGACGCGATCGCCGGGACGGGCGGGAACGGCCGGCTGATCCTGGCCGGTGGCGAACGCGGGGTGTACCGCAGCGGCGACGCCGTCGACTGGACGGCCAGCGCCAACCAGGCCACCGCCGACGTGGTGACCGTCCCCGACACCTGGCTGCTCTGCTCCGGCGAGCACGACATCGAGGTGGTGGGCCACGATGCGCCGGGCCGCGATTGAACGGCTGCTGCCGGCGGCCTACCAGCGGGCCGCCGGGCCGGGCAGCGTCCTGGCCGCGCTGCTGGACGTGATGGAGACGCTGCACGCCCCGGACGAGGCGCTGCTCGCCGACGTGGACGTGCTGTTCGACCCGTACCGCACGCCGGCCGGGTTCGCCGGCTACCTGACCCGCTGGGTGGCGATGGACCACGTGCTCGGCCCGCCCCGGCCGGACGCCCCGCCGCCGCTGCCCGTGGGCCGGCTGCGCGACCTGGTCGCGCACGGCGCGCTGCTGGCCCGCTGGCGGGGCACCCCGTACGGGATGCGGACCGCGCTGGAACTGGCCACCGGGGTCACCGGGTTCGTCCTCGACGAGCCGGCCGACCGGCCGTTCCACCTGGTCGTCCGGGTGCCGGCGGCGGCGGCCGGGCTGCTGACCGTGGTGGCCCGGATCGTCGCTGCGGAGAAACCGGCGGCGGTGACCGCCGAGGTCGTCCTCGCCGACGCCCCACCCGCCGGGGACCGTCCCGCCGACGGTGGGCCGGTGTCGTACGGGCCGGCGGTCGGCCGCGCCACCGTGCCCGCCCCGGGCCCTCCTCCCCCGCCCGGACCATCGCCTGAGGAGCCGTCATGACCACCGAATGGGCCGTCGTCGCCGCCGCCGAACAGTTCACCCTCGACCCGGCCAACCGGGGCGAGCTGACCTTCACCGTCTCCAACCCCGGCGGCGCGCCGGACACCGTGGTCTTCGACGTCGCGCCGGGCGAGGGCAGCCAACGGGCCTGGTTCACGGTGGCCGAGCCGCAGCGGGTGGTGCCGGGGCAGAACTCCGTGTCGTTCCTGGTCCGGCTGGCGGTGCCGGCCGGCACCCCACCCCGGCGGTACGACATGACCGGCTTCGCCTACTCGGCGAACACCGCGCCGGAGGAGAGTTCCCGCGCCAGCGGCCGGGTGACGTACGAGGTCACCGGGGTCGCCCCGCCCCGGCGGGCCCCGTGGCCGTGGATCGCGGCGGCGGTGGCGCTGGTGGTGCTGGTCGGCGCGGTGGTCGGTTACCTGCTCAGCCGCCCCGACGCCGCCCCGCCACCGGCCGCCGCCCGGGTGGTCACGGTGGAGGCGGAGTCCCTGCTCACCGGGGCGAGGACGGAGTCACCGGCGGGTGCCGCGGTGAAGGTGGTGGAACAGCCGGACTGCTGCGGGCTGGCCTTCTCCGGTGGCCGGCAACTGTTCCTGCAGGGGCTGGCGGTGGGTGACCGGGTCAGCCTCACCGTCACCCTGCCGGCGGACGCCACCTGGTCGTTCGCCGCGTCCCGCACCACCGCGCCGGACTACGCCAACACCATCTGGCAGGTCGACGGGGTGCAGGTGGGCGGCACCTTCCTCGGCTTCTCGAAGCAGCCGGCGCTGCGTGACGTCGAGGACGTCGGCACGGTACGGCTCGGTCGGGGCGCGCACACCCTCACCCTGGTCACGGTCGGCCGGACCCAGGGCACCGAGCGGTACTTCGCCGGGGTGGACCTGGTCCGGTTCACCGAGCTGCCCGCGTCGACGGGCCGGCCGTGAGCGGCCGGCGGAAGCTGCTGCTGGTGGCGGTCGCCGTGCTGCTGGTCGCCGCGTTCGTCGGCGCGCTCGGGATGGGCCGCGCCGGTCGCGGTGACCCGGCCGACGCCGGCGCGCTGGGGTGGCTGGGCCGGCTCGGTGGCGACGGCACCGCCGTGGACCCGGCGACGGTGCGGGCGGACTGCGACCGTACCGGGGACGTGCTCTCCTTCGTCGGCGGCTGCGTGCTGCGGGTGGACGATCCCGGCGGGCTGCGCACCCTGGTGCTGCGCAGCCGGGTGGCCTTCGCGGTCACCGCCCCCGCACCCGGCGACGCCGACCTGACCGTACGCGACGACGTCACACCCGCCGACGGGGGCGACGCCGTCGCGACGATCGCCGTCGACCGGGCCACCGAGGTCGGCCTGGGCTGCCCGGGAGGTGTCGGGTGCACCGTCACCATCGCCACCTCGTGACCGGGCGTCGGTCGGTGCCCCGGGTCGCGGTGACACCGGTCCGGGAGGTGACCCGGCATGGGTGAGCTGCGCAAGCCGTTCCTGCTGTTGGCGCTGCTGGCGGTGGCGCTGGTGGTGGCGCTGGAACTGGGCTCGTCGCTGCTGACCGGCGGTGGCGACGCGGGCGGGGCGCTGCTGGCCGGGGCCCGGGACCTGGGCGTGGACGTCGGCGAGGTGGGACGGATCAGCGAGCCGTCCGGTCGGGGCACCGGTTACCTGGCGCTGGTCGACGTGGTGGCGCTCTGGAGCACCGGCCTGTTCTGCCTGAGCCTGCTGCTCTCCGAGCGGGTGCAGGGCCGGGTGCAGGGGGTGGCCACCCTGGTCTTCGCCGTCCTGCTGATCCTGGCGTCGCTGGTGCTGCTGGTGACCGTCTTCGTCGAACTGACGGTGATGGTGTCGCTCTTCCTCGCCGTGCCCTTCGGCACGCTGGCCTACCTGGCGCTGTGGGGTTTCTTCCCGGTCGGCGAGGCCAGCCTGCTGCTCGGCCTGGTGCTGGCGTTGAAGCTGGTCTGGGCCGGGCTGCTGCTGCTCGCCCAGCCCCGGTTCCTGCAGAACAAGGGGCTCGTCCTGCTGGCGCTGACCACCCTGGTCTGCACGGTGGTGCTGGAGTTCCTGCACCGGCTGGTCCCGGTGATCCTGGTCAGCATCCTCGACGACGTCGGCGCGCTGGTCTTCGCCGTCGTGGCCCTCGTCTGGGGCCTGGTCCTGCTGGTCGGCTCCGTCCCCGCCATCGTCAAGGCCGTCCGCGCCACCGCCACCGTCCGGTGACTCCGCCGGCCGCCCGGCCGCCGGCACGGTTCGCCGGACCAGCGGGCGGCACGGTGGCGGGCGGCGGGGTGGCTGGTCGCACCGCTGGGGTGCGGCGGGGTGGGAGACGATGTGCCACCGACCGGTATGCCTGTCCGTCATGTTCATGACGGACAGGCATACCGGTCCACCCGGTACCGCCGTGCCTGTACCCACCAGGCTCAGGACACGTGCCCCCGGTAGGCGTCGATGGTGGCGGCGAGGATGTCCGGGCCGGGGCGGGACCAGAGCGCCGCCTGGAACACCTCGACCTCGACCGGCCCGGTGTACCCGGCGGCGTCGACCGCCTCGCGCAGCCGGCGCAGCTCCACACAGCCCTCACCCGGCAGCGCCCGGCCGAGCAGCGCCCCCTCCGGGAGCGGGGTCACCCAGTCCGCCGCCTGGAACGCGGCGATCCGGTCGCCGGCGCGGGCGATCTGCGCATACACCGTGTCGTCCCACCAGACGTGGTAGGTGTCCACCACCACGCCGACCACGGCGGGGTCGAACCGTTCGGCGATGTCGAGCGCCTGGCCGAGGGTGGCGATCACGCACCGGTCGGCGCTGAACATCGGGTGCAGCGGTTCGATGGCGAGGCGTACCCCGGCGGCCGTGGCCTCGTCGGCGAGCGCGGCGACGGCGTCGGCGACCTGACGGCGGGCCCCGTCGACGTCGCGGCTGCCCGGTGGGAGTCCACCGGAGACCAGCACCAGTTCCCGGGTGCCGAGGGTGGCCGCCTCCTCGAGGGCCCGCCGGTTCTCGTCCCACCAGTCGGGGGTGGTGAAGAACCCGCCCCGGCACAGTGAGGTGACGGTCAGCCCGGCGGCGCGGACCAGCCGGGCCGCCCGGTCGAGGCCGTACTCCTGGACGGGTTCCCGCCACAGGCCGATGCCGGGCACCCCGGCCGCAGCGCAGCCGGCGACGGCCGCCTGAAGCGGCCAGTGCTGGGCGGTGGCCTGGTTGAACGAGAACCGTTCCAGCCCCGGTGCCGGCACCACCCCGGTCACTGGGCCACCCCGGCCACGGTGAGGTACGCCCGGGCCCGCGCGGCGGCCAGCTCCGCGTCGGGCAGCAGACCGGCGGCGTCGGCGAGGACGAGCAGCCGGGCCAGGTGGGCCGGGGAACGGCCGGACTGCTGCCCGGCCAGCATGGTGAAGTGCTCCTGGTGCCCGGCCAGCCAGGCGAGGAACACGATGCCGGTCTTGTAGAACCAGGTGGGCGCGGCGAACAGGTGCCGGGCCAGCGGCAGGGTCGGGGCGAACACCGCGTCGTAACGGTCCAGATCACCGGCGTCGAGGGCGGACAGCGCGGCGGCGGCGGCCGGCGCGATGGCCGCGAAGACGCCGAGCAGGGCGTCGGAGTGGCCCTGTCCGTCGCCCCGGATCAGTTCCGGGTAGTGGAAGTCGTCGCCGGTGTAGAGGCGTACCCCGGCGGGCAGGCGGCGGCGCAACGCGATCTCCCGGTCGGCGTCGAGCAGCGACACCTTGATCCCGTCGATCCTGTGCTGGTGCTGTTTGATCAGGTGCAGCACCGTCTCGGTGGCCTCGTCGAGGTCGGTCGAGCCCCAGTAGCCGGCCAGCGCCGGGTCGAACATGTCACCGAGCCAGTGCAGCACCACCGGCTGGTCGGCGGCGGTGAGCAGTTCGTCGTACACCCGCAGGTAGTCGTCGGGGCCGGTGGCGGCGGCGGCCAGGTGCCGGCTGCACATCAGCACCGGGCGGGCGCCGGCGGCGGTGACGTCGGCGAGCTGTTCGGCATACGCCCGGGTCACCTCGGGCACCGTGGCCGGGCCGGGTGGGAGCTGGTCGGTGGCGACCCCGGCGACGATCCGGCCGCCGACCGCGCGGGCCTCGGCGGCGCTGCGCCGGACCAGTTCCCGGGTGGCCGGGTAGTCCAGGCCCGCGCCGCGCTGGGCGGTGTCCATCGCCTCGGCCACCCCCAGCCCGTACGACCAGAGGTGCCGCCGGAAGGCGAGGGTGGTGTCCCAGTCGACGGCGGCCGGGGCGCCCGGGACGTTCTCCGCGCACGGGTCGGCGACGACGTGCGCCGCCGCGTACGCCGTCCGGGTGGTCGACGGGCCGGCGGGGCGCTCGTGGCCCGCGCCCCCGCGCAGCCGGTGGGTGCCGCCGTCGGGCAGCCGGACGACGGCGGTCACCGGGACAGCTCCGGCACCTCGACCCGGCGGCCCTCCCGGGCCGAGCGCAGCCCCAGCTCGGCCAGTTGCACGCCGCGTGCGCCGGCCAGGAAGTCCCAGGTGAACGGGGAGCCGGTGACGACGTGCCGCAGGAACGCCTCCCACTGCACCTTGAAGCCGTTGTCGAACTCCTCGTTGTCGGGCACCTCGGTCCACTGCGCCCGGAAGTCCTCGGTGGCGGGCAGGTCCGGGTTCCACACCGGTTTGGGGGTGACCGCCCGGTGCTGGACCCGGCAGCGGCGCAGCCCGGCGACGGCGCTGCCCTCGGTGCCGTCGACGTGGAACTCGACCAGTTCGTCGCGGTGCACCCGGGTGGTCCAGGACGAGTTGAGCGCGGCGATGATCCCGCCGTCGAGTTCGAAGATGCCGTACGCGGCGTCGTCGGCGGTGGCCGGGTAGGGCCGGCCGGCCTCGTCGACGCGCTGCGGGACGTGCGTGGCGGCGACGCAGGTGACCGCCCGGACCGGGGCGAACAGCTCCTCCAGCACGTACTGCCAGTGCGGGAACATGTCCATCACGATGCCGCCGCCGTCCTCGGCGCGGTAGTTCCAGGACGGACGCTGGGCGGGCTGCCAGTCGCCCTCGAAGACCCAGTAGCCGAACTCGCCCCGGACGGAGAGGATGCGGCCGAAGAACCCGCCGTCGATCAGCCGCTTGAGCTTGCGCAGCCCGGGGAGGAAGAGTTTGTCCTGCACGACGCCGGTGCGGATGCCGGCGGCGTCGGCGGCGCGGACCAGCTCCCACGCACCGGCGCTGGACTCGGCGAGCGGCTTCTCGGTGTAGATGTGCTTGCCGGCGTCGATGGCCTGCCGGATGGCCTTCTCCCGCTGCTGGGTCACCTGGGCGTCGAAGTAGATCTCCGCGTCGTCGCGGGCGAGGGCGGCGGTGAGGTCGGTGGTCCAGTCGGTGAGGCCGTGCCGTTCCGCGACCGCCCGCAGCCGGGTCTCGTCCCGGCCCACCAGGATCGGCTCGGGCCAGATCCGGGTGCCGTCGTCCAGCGCCAGGCCACCCTGCTCACGCAGGGCGAGCAGGGAGCGGACCAGGTGCTGGCGGTAGCCCATCCGACCGGTGACGCCGTTGACGATGATGCCGATCGACCTTCGGGTCATGGTCGTCCTTCCCCTTTGCACATCGCATAGGTAAGCGCTTTCCTAGCAGCCTAGGTGGCAGCCCCACCACGGGCAAGAGGCCGCCGTCGCCCGTTGCGGTAACCTGTCCGCTACCGTGCGGCCCCGACCGGGCCCGGACACTTTCGGGGGTGCCCATGGCGACGCTGGCCGATGTCGCCCGCCGCGCCGGGGTCTCCCCCGCCACCGCCTCCCGGGTGATCAACGGCAGCAGCAAGCCGGTCGCCGACGAGCTGCGCGAACGGGTGCTGCGGGCCGTCGCCGACCTGCGGTACGTGCCCAACGCGCACGCCCAGCTGCTGGCCCGGCCGCAACGCAGCGTGGTCGGCGTGGTGGTGCACGACGTCTCCGACCCGTACTTCGCCGAGCTGACCCGGGGGCTGCAACGGGTCGCCACCGACCACGGCCGGCTGGTCATCATCTGCAACAGCTACCGCGACCCGGAACGCGAACTGGAATACGTGGAGCTGCTGCGCGCCCAGCAGGTCGCCGCGATCGTGCTGGCCGGCTCCGGCTACCACGACGCCACCTTCACCGCCCGGCTCGCCGAGAAGCTGGCCGCCTACGAGGCGACCGGCGGCCGGGTGGCGGTGGTCGGCCGGCACGAACACCCCGGCGACGCGGTGATGCCGGCCAACACCGACGGCGGCCGGCTGCTCGGCGCGGAACTGCTGCGCCGGGGGCACACCCGGATCGGGGTGGTCGCCGGCCCGCAGGTGCTGACCACCATCACCGACCGGCTCGACGGGCTGCGCGCCGCGCTCGCCGAGGGCGGCCACCCGCTGCCCGCCGAACGCGTCAGGTACGCCGACTTCGACCGCGACGGGGGTGCCCGCGCCGCCGGTGAACTGCTCGACGCCTTTCCCGGACTGACCGCGCTGGTGGCGTTGAACGACTCGATGGCCGTCGGCGCGCTGACCCTGCTGCGCGCCCGGGGCGTGCCGGTCCCCGGGCAGGTGTCGGTGGTCGGCTTCGACGACATGCCGGTCGCCGCCGACGTCACCCCGGCGCTGACCACCGTCCGGCTGCCCCTGGTGGAGCTGGGCGCACGGGCGATGACCCTGGCGCTGGGCCCGGCCGCCGACCGGTCCCGGGTCGAGGTGCTGCCGGCCACCCTGGTCGTCCGGGACAGCCTCGGCCCCGCCCCGGCCTGATCCGCCCGCACCGGGCCGGCAGCACGGCGGGTGGGTGGGCGGGGTCGGCACCGGCTCAGGCGGGGGTCGTCGCCAGCTCGGCGAGCCGGTCGATCTGCCGGGGGTCGGACAGCGCCGAACCCACCGCCACCACCCGCACCCCGGCGGCGAGGAAGTCGGCGGCGTTGCCCGCGTCGATCCCCCCGGTCGCCACGAACCGCAGTTCCGGCAGCGGACCGGCCATCGCCTTGAACCACTGTGGACCGAGGCTGGCCGCCGGGAACGCCTTGAGCCAGATCAGCCCGTGGTCGAGCGCGAGCTGCGCCTCGGTGGGGGTGGCCACCCCGGGCAGGTGCGGGATGCCGTAGCTGACCGCCGCGTCGGCCACCGCCAGGTCCAGCCCGGGGGCGACGGTGAACGCCGCGCCGGCGCTGGCGGCCTGCCGTACCTGGGCGGGGGTGCGCACCGTGCCGGCCCCGACCCGGCGGCCCCGGTCCTTGCCGGCCTCCACCGCCGCCCGCAGGGACAGCGTGGCGTCCGGGGTACGGATCGGCACCTCGACCACGTCGATGCCGAGGTTCCAGGCCCGTTCGGCGAGCCGGACGGTCTCCGTCGGCGGCAGGTCCCGCAGGATCACCATCACCCGTGCGGTGCCGAACAGGGGTGCGAAGTCGTGCGCGGTCATCGACCGTTCCTTCCGGTGGCGGGGGTGGGGAGCAGGCCGGCGTCGACCAGGTCCAGGCTCGCCCAGTCCTGCGCCGGCAGCGCGAGGAGCCGATCGACCAACGCCCGCCGCGGCGGCGGGGCGGTGTCCCCGGCGACGGTCAGGGCGGGGGCCGCGCAGAGGTGCCCGAGCCGCAGGCAGCGGTCCAGGTCGAGGCCGCGCAGCAGCCCCGACAGGAGACCGGCGGCGAAGGCGTCACCGGCCCCGACCGGCTCGTGCACCGGCACCCGCAGCGCCGGCACGAAGACGGCCGCCGCGCCGCGGGGCAGCGCGGTGACCCCGACGGCGGCGTCCTTGACCACCACCAGTTCCGGGCCGGGCAGCAGGTCGCGGACGGCGGTCGGCTCGGTGACGCCCCACAGGGTGTGCGCCTCGTCGAGGCCGACCAGGACCACGTCGGCGGCGTCGGCGAGCCCGCGCAGCACCGGCGCGGCGGTCGCCGCCGACCAGAGCCGGGCCCGGTGGTTGACGTCGAAGGTGACCCGGGCGGCGGGCAGCGGCCGGTCGGTGACCGCCCGGCGGACCAGGGCCGCGCAGGACGGCGAGAGGGCGGCGGTCACCCCGGACAGGTGCAGCAGCCGCGCCCCGGCCAGCGCCGGCTCGTCGAGCACCCCCGGGTGCAGGCGGGAGGCCGCGGACCCGGACCGGTAGTAGTGCACGGTCGTGCCGTCGGGCGTCGGGTCCTTGAGGTAGACGCCGGTCGGCGCGGTCGGGTCGACGGTGACCAGGCCGGTGTCCACCCCGGTGGCGGCGACGTGCCGCCGGACCCGCCGGCCGAACGGGTCGTCGCCGACCCGGCTGACCCAGGCCGTCCGGTGGCCGAGGGCGGCGAGCGCGCACGCCACGTTGGATTCCGCGCCGCCGACCGAGACGCCCAACCGGTCGGCCCGGTCCAGCGGACCGGTCGGGTCGGGGCCGAGCACCACCATCGACTCGCCGACGGTGACCACCTCCGGGCCGGGCCCGGCCCCGCCGGTCGGGTCGGCGGCGGTCACTGTGGCTCCGCGGCGGCGAGCAGCGCGGTGACGCCGGCCCGGTCGCGTACCCCGTCGGCGACCAGCACCCGGTGCCGGCCGGTGCGCCGGCCACCGGCGGGCACCACGGCCGGCCGGTCGAAGGCGAAGGCCACGCAGACCCCCGGATACATCGCCGTCCGCACGAACCACCGGTCGCCGAGCCCCAGCCCGGTGAAGACCAGGGTGTACGCCCCACCGCCCGGCGCGACCGCGGTGAGCGCGACCCAGCGGGCGGCGCTGCCGTTGGCGGCCTGCTCGCCGTCGGCGTCGGCGGTGAACGTCACCGGCTCACCGTCGGCGACGGCCCGCCAGAAGAAGCCGCCGTAGCCGGCCCCGCCGGGCCGCCCGTTGGTGGCCGGGCTGCCCAGGTGGACGTCACGCCCGGCCGGGGCGGTGAGGGTGTAGTCGACGTCGAGCGCCCAGGCGTCCGGGGTCACCGGGCTCGCGGCGAGCCGGCGGTGCTCGGTGAGCAGCACCCCGCCGGCCCGGTCGCGCCACTGCAACGCGTGTGCCAGCCGGTCCGGCGCGCGCTCCCGCCAGTGCGTGTGCGCGATCACGCCGTGGTCGTCGCGCCAGGTGTAGCCGGTGTCCCGGACGTACGTCCGGCCGCCCCACAGGTTGGTGCCGTCGACGTCCTGCACGGCCAGCGACGCCCCGAGGTGCCAGACGTGGTCGGCGGGCAGCGCGTCGGTGACCGGGGTGCCGGCCAGGGTCCGGACCGGGTGCAGGTAGGGCCGGGGGCCGTGCTTCGGGTCCAGGTCGGGGCGCAGCACGTACCGGGCCACCTCGACGTCGCCGAGGCGCAGCCGGGGATCGTCGTCGGCCGGTTCCGGGGCGGCGTGGGTCGGGGCCGGGCCGGGGCCGGCCGGAACGGACTGGGGGTGACCGGTCACGGTGCCTCCATCCGGGCGGTGGGCCGGCGGGCGGCGACCGCGTGCAGGGCGGCCAGCGCGTAGCCGGCCAGGATCGGCACCGCCACCGGGGTGACCAGTATCCCCAACACCCCGGCCACCGCGCAGACCCCGCCGGCCGCCGCCCAGGTCCCCGGCCGGGCCAGGCCGGTCCGGGCGGCGACCCGGGCCGCCGCCCGGAAGCCCCGTCCGCCGGTACGACCGATCGCCACCACGGTCAGCCCGGCGTACCCGGCCAGGGCGGCGGTGACCACGGCGGTGCCGGCCAGCGCGACGCCGCCACCGGGCACCCGGCCGCTGGCCAGCGCGACCAGGTCGACGCCGAGCGCGACGGCGACGGCCAGCCCGACGGCGCTGGCGACCAGCCCGGCGGGCAGGGCCCGACCGAACCGGGACAGCGTGGTGCGCAGGTCCGGCCAACCGCCGAGGGTCAGCCGGTCGTGCACGGCGGCGCTGGCGGTGGCCAGGGCCGGGGCAAGGGTGAGCACCGGCAGCGCGGCCAGCGTCACGGCGAACCCGAGCAGCGCCAGGTCGGTGGCGTCGCGCAGGGTGTCGCGCCAGTCCCGGCGGGCGGGTACGGCGTCCTCCTGCGACAGCGGGGCTGCGGTCATCCCTTCAACCCGCTGGTGTTGATGCCCTCGACCAGCATCCGCTGGAAGGCCAGGAAGAACAGGAACACCGGCAGCAGCGACAGCACCGACATGGCGAACATCGGGCCGACCGCGCTCTGGCTGGTGGAGTCGATGAACAGGGTCAGCGCCACCGGCACCGTGTAGTCGTCCAGGCTGGACAGGAAGACCAGTTGCCGGAAGAAGTCGTTCCACGTCCAGATGAACGAGAAGATCGCGGTGGTGACCAGCGCCGGGCGGCTCAGCGGCAGGATGACGTGCCGGAAGATGCCGTACGGGCTGGCCCCGTCGATCTTGGCGGCCTCGTCGAGTTCGCGCGGGATGCCCCGCATGAACTGCACCATGAGGAACACGAAGAACGCCTCGGTGGCCAGGAACTGCGGGATGAGCAGCGGCAGGTAGGGCCAGTCCCCGCCGACCAGGCCGAGGCTGCGGAACAGGATGTACTGGGGCACGATCAGCACGTGGCCGGGGAGCAGCAGGGTGCCGATCATGACGGCGAACCAGACCCCCCGCAGCCGGAACCGCAACCGGGCCAGGGCGTACGCGGCGAGCAGGCAGGAGACCGCGTTGCCGACCACGGTCAACAGGCTGACCATGGCGCTGTTGAGGAAGAACGTGCCGAAGCTGAGGTCGAAGTTGCCCCAGCCGGCGTAGTAGTTGCCCGGGGTGAAGCGCTCGGGCAGCAGGCCGATGTTGTTGACGATCTCTTCCTGCGACTTGACCGAGGTGCCCACCATCCACAGCAGCGGGTAGAGCACCACCGCCACGATCACGATCAGCACCAGCAGGCGCACGGCCTGCCGGCCGCCCTGCCGCCGGCCGGGCCGTCGCGTCGTCGAGGTCACCGCCACCATCACTTCTCCCCGTCGGAGTAGTGCACCCAGAACCGCCCGGTGCTGAAGAAGACCACGGTGATCAGGCCGATCGCGAGCAGGAACACCCAGGCCATCGCGGAGGCGTAGCCCATCTCCAGGTCGGTGAAGCCGGAGATGTAGAGCTTCAGCGTGTACATCAGGGTGGAGTCGACCGGCCCGCCGGTGCCGTTGCTGAGCACGAAGGCGGCGGTGAAGCCCTGGAACCCGTTGATGGTCTCCAGCACCAGGTTGAAGAAGATGACCGGGGAGAGCATCGGCAGGGTGACGTGCCAGAACTGGCGGAACCGGCCGGCGCCGTCGACGGAGGCGGCCTCGTACAGCTCGGTGGGGACCTGCTTCAACCCGGCCAGGAAGATCACCATGGGCGCGCCGAACTGCCAGATGGCCAGCACCATCAGGGTCTGCAACGCCCAGTCCGGGTCGCTGACCCAGGGCAGCCCCTCGATGCCGAACAGCGCGAGGAACGAGTTGAACGCGCCGTCCCGGTTGAACATGTTGACCCAGACGATGGCCAGCGCGACGCTGCCGCCGAGCAGGGACGGCAGGTAGAACAGCGCCCGGAACAGGCCCACCCCCCGCCACGCCTTGTTGAGCAGCAGCGCCACCCCGAGGGCGGCGGCCAGCTTCAGCGGCACCGCCACCAGGGCGAAGGTCACCGTCACCCGCACCGCGTGCCAGTACGACGGGTCGTCGGTGAACATCCGCTCGTAGTTGGCCAGGCCCACCCACTGCACCTCGGACAGCGGGGTGAGGATGTCGTAGTTGGTGAAGCTCAGCCAGAGCGAGAGCAGCATGGGGATCGCCGTGACGCCCATCAGTCCGATGAGCCAGGGCGAGAGGAATACGTACCCCGCCAGTCCTTCGGCGTGCCGGTCCCGCCCGCCCCGACGCCGCTTGGCGTGGGGGCGGGCGGGACCGGTGCGTCCGGTCCGGCCGGGCACCGTGGTGAGGGCCACGGGTCCGGCTCCTTTCGTCGTCCGCGGTGTGCCGGTCAGGCGATCGCGGACTTGCAGGCGGCGAGGAACTGCTCCGCCGCCTGTTCCGGGGTGGCCCGCTGGTACTGGACGTTCTCGGCGGCCTTGACCAGCTCGGACTTGACCTTGCTGTGTCCCTTGATCGGCACCTGCGGCGACTGGCCGAACTTCTGCGCCAGCTCGGTCTCGACCTGGATGGACTGCTTCATCGCCGGGTCGGTCACCGTCTGGCTGACCGTGGCCCGCAGGTCCATGTTGGACGGCAGGCCCCGGTCGGTGCCGAGCAGCGCCACCGCCTCCGGGTCGTTGGCCAGGAAGTTGATCACGTCGACGGCGGTGTCCCGGTGCTTGCTGCCCTTGAACACCGACCAGTACATCGAGGCGCGGGCCCACTGGGCGCTCGGGTCACCCGGGTACGCCACCACCCCCAGCTCGTCCTTGGTGTTCTTCTTCAGGTCCGGCATCTGGTTGACCCAGACCCAGGAGGTCGCGGCCTTGCCGGTGACCACGAGCTGCTTCGTCACGTCGCTGGCGTTGCCCTCGTGGATCACGTCGGGGGTGGGGGTGGCGCCCCGGTCCCGGGCACCCTTCCACAGGGTGAACCACTTGGCCACGTCCTCGGCGGTGAACCCGAGGTCCTTGCCGTTGTAGAGGTCCTTGCCCTGCTGGCGCAGCCAGACCCAGAACGCCTTGTAGTCGGCGCTCGGGTCCTGGGTGCCGGGGACCTTGGCCTTCTTGGCCACCTGCTCGGCCCAGGCGATGTGCTCCTCCCAGCTCTGGCCGGTGGTCGGCTCGGGCAGGGCGTTCTTGGTCAGCAGGGTCTTGTTGTAGACCAGCCCCTGGGTGTTCTCGCCGGCGGCCACCCCGGCCAGCTTGCCGTCGACGACGCCGTACTCCAGCAGGCTCTTGGGGAACTTCGACACGTCGAGCTTGCCGGAGTCCTGGTAGCTCTTGAGGTCGAGCACGGTGCTGCGGCCGGCGTACTCGGACAGGTAGTTGTCGTCGATCTGGAACAGGTCCGGCGGGTTGCCGCCGGCGGTGAGGGTGGCCAGCTTGTCGAAGTAACCCTGGTTGGCCTGCCAGGTCTTCTCGAACGTCACGTTCGGGTGCTTCTTGGTGTAGAGGGCGAGGGCGTCCTCGGTGAGCTTGGCCCGCGCCTCACCGCCCCACCAGAAGACGGAGAGCTTGATCTGGCCGTCGGCACCGGCGTCGTCGTCGCCGCAGGCCGCCGCGCCGAACATCAGCGGTACGGCGACGGCGGCGGCGACCAGGCCGCGCAGGAATCGACGACGGGGTGCGGGGGTACGGTGGTGCGGTTCGGCCGGCGTGCCGGCGGTGGGGGACGTTGCGGGGTGCATGCGCTCACTCCTCGGGTTAGGAGGCGACGACGCCACCGGTGGTCGCGGTCGGGCCGCCCGGGTCCGCAAGGCGATGCGGGCCCGGGCCATCCGGAACGGAACCGGGACGGGATCGACCGGGTACGGGTCCGGTCGAGTCGCGAATGACCAGTTCGGTCTGGAGCATTACCTGTGCGGTGGTACGACGGTCGCCGACGGCCGCTGCCCGTCCCCCGCCGCGCGGGCGCGGGTCGGAGTCGTGTTGCAGCAGCATGTCGACGGCCGTCCGGCCGGCGGCCGCGGTTGGCGTGGCCACCGTCGTCAACTTGGGGCGGGTGAGTCGGCTCAGCGCGATGTCGTCGACGCCGACCACGCTGACGTCCTGCGGTACCCGGATGCCGAGCTGGTCGAGCCCCTCGATCAGTCCGATCGCCATCAGGTCGTTGTAGGCGAGCACGGCGGTGACGCCGCTGTCGCGTACCCGGGCGGCCAGTTCACCGCCGCCGGTCTCGGTGGGCGGGTTGGGCCCGAGCACGGTCAGCTCGGCCCCGCCGGAGCGGGCGGCGGCGCCGGCCGCCCGACGCATCTGCTGGTGGGTCCAGGAGCCGCGTGGCCCGCCGAGCAGGGCGATCCGCCGGTGGCCGAGGCCGAGCAGGTGCTCGATCGCGGCGCGCGCCCCCTGGCCGACGTCCATCATCACGCAGGGCAGGCCGGTGACCTGCCGGTTTATCACCACCACCGGGACTTCCCGGCTGACCTGCTCGATCAGGCCGTTGCTCATCCGGGGGCTGCACAGCAGCACCCCGTCGACCTGCTTGGCCAGCGCGTGGACCAGCTCCTCCTCGGCGGCCGGGTCCTCGTTGGTGTCGGCCACGAAGACGTGGTAGTCGCGGTGCCGGGCCTGCCCCTCGGCCGCCTTGATCAGCGGCGGGAAGAACGGGTTGGCGATGTCGGCGATGATCAGGCCGATGTTGTGGGTCCGCCCGGTGATCAGGGCGCGGGCGGCCCGGTTGGGTCGGTAGCCGAGGTCCTCGGCGCAGGCCAGCACCCGGCCCCGGGTCTCCGGGTTGACCAGGTGCGGCGCCGAGAAGGTCCGGGACACCGTGGAGATGTGCACGCCCGAGGCCCGCGCGACGTCGCGGATGGTGGCTGGCACGGGCGGCCCTCTCGTCGATGGTGTGGTCGGGGTCACGTGGGTGCCGCCAATTAATGCAAACGGTTGCTCCACTGTCAACGGGAGTTTGTTACAGGTCGATTGCGGGGGCGCTCCTGCCATGCCCCCTTAAGCGTATGAAACGGTATCTATGCCACGGGATTGGCATCGATCGTTGACGTGCTCTTCACCGACGTGGTTTCTTCACTGCAAACCTTTGCAGCCACGGGAGGTCCACGGATGCCACCACCAGCCACGCCACGCCGACGGCACGCCCTCGTCGGCACCGGGGCGCGGGCGGAGATGTTCGTCCGGGCCCTGGTCACCGCGCACGCCGACACCGCCGAGCTGGTCGCCTTCGCCGACGTCAACCAGACCCGGATGGACGCGCACAACCGGTGGCTGATCGAGCTGGGCCATCCGGCCGTGCCGACGTACCCGGCCGCCGACTTCGCCACCATGCTCGCCAAGGAACGGGTCGACGTGGTGCTGGTGACCAGCGTCGACGTCACCCACGACGAGTACATCGTGACGGCCCTGCGGGCCGGCTGCGACGTGGTCACCGAGAAACCGATGACCGTGGACGCGGCCCGCTGCCGGCGCATCCTCGACGCGGTCGCCGAGACCGGCCGGCAGGTCACCGTCGCCTTCAACTACCGCTACAACCCGTTGCACGAGCAGGTCAGGAGGCTGCTCGCCGACGGCGCGGTCGGCGAGATCGGCTCGGTGCACTTCGAGTGGCTGCTCGACGTGCGGCACGGCGCGGACTACTTCCGCCGCTGGCACCGGGACAAGGCCAGCTCCGGCGGGCTGATGGTGCACAAGGCCAGCCACCACTTCGACCTGGTCAACTGGTGGCTCGACGCCACCCCGGTCGAGGTGTACGCCGCCGGCCGGCTGTTCTTCTACGGCGACACGGGCCGCCGGCACGGCTACGCCCGCGACTACGACCGGGCGCACGACTCCCCCGCCGCCGCCGACGACCCGTTCGCCCTGCGGCTGGCCGACCACCCCCGGCTGCGCGAGCTGTACCTCGACGCCGAGGCCGACGACGGCTACCAGCGCGACCGCAACGTCTTCGCCCCCGGAGTGAGCATCGAGGACGACATGGCGGTGCTGGCCCGCTACTCCACCGGCGCGACGATGACCTACCACCTCACCGCCTACGCCCCCTGGGAGGGCTACCGGGTGATGGTCAACGGCAGCCGGGGCCGGCTGGAACTGGAGGTCACCGAGAGCGACTTCGTCAGCCCGGCCGCCGCCGGGGCGCTCAAGGGGGCCGCCCTGCACGGTGACGAGGCCGCCGCCGAGCACGGCGAGGCCACCCTCACCCTGCGCCCGTTCTGGGCCCCACCCACCCGGATCCCGGTCGAGGGCTACACCCGGCAGGGCCACGGCGGCGCGGACGTCCGGATGACCCGGGTGATCTTCGGCGGCGAGCCGGACCCGCTGGGCCGGGCCGCCACCGCCCGCGACGGCGCACTGGCCCTGCTCACCGGGCTGGCCGCCAACCGCTCCTTCGACACCGGCGAGCCGGTCCGCGTCGCCGACCTGCTCACCCTGCCCTGACCGGGCCGGCCCCACGACCGTCCACCCCGAACCGCCGACCCTCCGCCCGCACCCGAGGAGTCCCCCGACGTGCCGACCTCTCCCGACCTGCTCCTGCCGACCGACCCGGGCGTCCGGGCCATCGCCCGCGAGCTGTACGCCCTCGCCGGCCCGCAGCCGATCATCTCGCCGCACGGGCACGTCGACCCGGCGCTGCTGGCCGAGGACCGGCCCTTCCCGGACCCGGCCCGGCTGCTCATCGTGCCCGACCACTACCTCACCCGGATGCTGCTCAGCCAGGGCGTACCCCCGGCCGAACTGGGCGTGCCCAGCGTCGACGGCAGCCCGGTGGAGACCGACGGCCGGACCATCTGGCGGCGCTTCGCCGCGCACTGGCACCTGTTCCGGGGCACCCCGTCGCGGCTGTGGCTGGAACGCACCTTCAGTGAGGTCTTCGGGGTGGACACCGCGCTCACCCCGGCCACCGCCGACGCCGTCTACGACGAGGTGGCCGCCCGGCTGGCCGAGCCGGAGTTCCGGCCCCGGGCGCTGTTCACCCGGTTCCGCATCGAGGTGCTCGCCACCACCGAGTCCCCGCTGGACGACCTCGCCGCGCACGCCAAGCTCGCCGCCGACGGCTGGGGCGGGCCGGGCGGCCGGGTGGTCACCACCTTCCGCCCGGACAACGTCGTCGACATGGAGTTCGACGGCTGGGCCGACAACGTGGCCCGGCTCGGCGAGGTGTCCGGCGTCGACACCGGCACGTACGCCGGCTACCTGGACGCGCTGCGGGCCCGCCGGGCGGCGTTCGTCGCGGCCGGCGCGACCTCCTCCGACCACGGCCACCCCACCGCCCGGACGCTGGTGCTCGACGCCGACGAGGCGGCGCGGCTCTACGACAGGGGCCGGCGGGGGCTGGCCGACGCCGCCGACGCCGAGGCGTTCCGGGCGCACATGCTGGTGGAGTTCGCCCGGATGTCGCTCGACGACGGCCTGGTGCTGCAACTGCACCCCGGGGCCGTGCGCAACCACAACCGTCGGCTGTACGCCACCCACGGCCGCGACGTCGGCGGGGACGTCCCGCACGCCACCGAGTACGTGCACGCGCTGGCCCCGCTGCTCGACGCGTACGGCAACGACCCGCGCCTGCGGGTGGTGCTCTACACCCTCGACGAGTACACCTTCACCCGGGAACTGGCCCCGCTGGCCGGCGGCTACGCCGCGCTCTACCTCGGCGCGCCCTGGTGGTTCCTGGACTCCCCGGAGGTGCTGCGCCGGTTCCGGGAGGCGGTCACCGAGTCCGCCGGGTTCTACAACACCGCCGGGTTCGTCGACGACACCCGTGCGTTCTGTTCCATCCCGGTCCGCCACGACGTGGCCCGCCGGATCGACGCCGGATTCCTGGCCCGCCTCGTCGCCGAGCACCGGCTGAGCGAGGCCGAGGCCGCCGAGACGGTCGTCGACCTGGCGTACCGGTTGCCCAAGAAGGTCTTCAAGTTCGAGGGGTCCGCATGAGCACCAGGATCACCGCCGTCGACGTGCACGACGTCCGGTTCCCCACCGCGGCGGCCGGCGACGGCTCCGACGCGATCAACCGGGGTGACTACTCGGCCAGCTACGTCGAGTTGCGCACCGACGACGGCCCGACGGGCGCCGGGTTCACCTTCACCAACGGCCGGGGCAACGAGATCACCTGCGCGGCGATCGAGGCCCTCGCCCACCACGTCCGGGGGCGCACCGTCGAGGAGATCGCCGCCGAACCGGTGGCGTTCTGGCGCTCGCTGACCGCCGACGTGCAGCTGCGCTGGCTGGGGCCGGAGAAGGGGGTCATCCACATGGCCGCCGGCGCGCTGGTCAACGCGGTCTGGGACCTGCGGGCCAAGCTGGCCGGCAAGCCGATGTGGCGCTACCTCGCCGAGCTGTCCACCGACGAACTGGTCGCCAACATCGACTTCCACCACATCACCGACGCGCTGACCCCCGACGAGGCGGCCGGCATCCTCGACAAGGGGTTGGTCGGGGCGGTGGACCGGCTCGCCGTGCTGGAGCAGGACGGCTTCCCGTCGTACACCACCTCGGTGGGGTGGTTGGGGTATCCGGACGACAAGGTGCGGGCGCTGACCCGCGAGGCGTACGCCCAGGGGTGGCGGGCGATGAAGATGAAGGTCGGCGGCCCGCCCGCCGACGACCTGCGCCGGGCCCGGATCATCCGGGCCGAGATCGGCCCGGACGCGCTGCTGATGATGGACGCCAACCAGGTCTGGGACGTCGACGAGGCGATCACCAACATGACCGCGCTGGCCGAGGTCGACCCGTACTGGATCGAGGAGCCGACGCACGCCGACGACATCCTCGGCCACGCCCGGATCGCCCGCGCGGTGACCGCGTCGACCGACGGCCGGTGCCGGGTCGCCACCGGCGAGGTGGCCGCCAACCGGGTGATCTTCAAGCAGCTGCTCCAGGCCGAGGCGATCGGGGTGATGCAGATCGACGCCTGCCGGGTGGCCGGGGTCAACGAGGTGCTGGCCGAGATCCTGCTGGCGGCGAAGTTCGGGGTGCCGGTCTGCCCGCACGCCGGTGGCGTCGGCCTCTGCGAGTACGTGCAGCACCTGGCGATCTTCGACTACCTGCGGGTCGGCACCAGCCTGGACGGGCGGATGGTCGAGTACGTCGACCACCTGCACGAGCACTTCGTCGACCCGGTCCGCACCCGGGGCGGCCGGTACCTGCTGCCCACCGCCCCCGGCTACAGCGCCACCATGCGCCCCGAGTCGATCGCGCGGTTCCGGTTCCCGGACGGCCCGGTGTGGCGGTGAACGGGGGCACCGACCGGCTGGGCCTGGCCACCCTGCGCCGGCTGCCCGAGCAGAGCCGACCGCTGATCCGGCCGGGCACCGTGCCGGCCGGCATCGTCCACCTCGGACTCGGCGCGTTTCACCGGGCCCACCAGGCGGTCTGCACCGAGGCGGCGGTCGACGCGGCCGGCGGCGACTGGGGCATCGTCGGCGTCGCCCCGCGCAGCACCGACCTGGTCGAGGCGCTCGCCGCACAGGACGCGCTGTTCAGCGTCACCACGCTGGCCGCCGACCGGTCCGCGACCCGGGTGGTCGGCGCGCTGGCCGGGGTGCGGCACGCGGCCAGCGACCCGGCGGCGGTGGTCGCGCTGCTCGCCGACCCGGCGATCCGGGTGGTGACGTTGACGGTGACCGAGAAGGCGTACCGGCTCGACCCGGTCTCCGGGGCGTTGCGGGCCGACGACGAGCTGACCCTCGACCTGACCACCGACCGGCCCCCGGTCACCGTGCCCGGCCTGCTGGTGCGGGGGCTGCTCGCCCGCGCCGCCGCCCAGGCGGGGCCGATCGCGCTGGTCAGCTGCGACAACCTGCCGTCCAACGGGCGTCGGCTGCGCGGCCTGGTGCAGCAGTCGCTGGCGCTGGCCGGGGTGCCGGACGCCGTCCAGGACGCCCTCGCCGGGCAGGTGAGCTTCCCCGGCACGATGGTGGACCGGATCGTCCCGGCCAGCACCGCCGCGACCCTGGAGAACGCCCGCACCGCGCTGGGGGTGACCGATCTGGCGGCGGTGGCCGCCGAGCCGTACCTCCAGTGGGTCGTCGAGGACGACTTCCCCGGCGGCCGGCCCATGTGGGAACGGGCCGGCGCCGTGCTCACCACCGACGCCGGCCCGTGGGAGCGGCTGAAGCTGCGCGGCCTCAACGGCGTCCACTCGGCGGTGGCCTACCTGGGGGCGGTGGCCGGCCGCGAGACGATCGCGGACACGCTGGCGCTGCCCGGCCTGACCGACGTGCTGCGCCGGTTCGTCGCCGAGGACGTGGCCGGGAGCTTCACCCCGCCCGAGGGGACGACCGTCGTCGGGTACGGCGACGAGGTGCTGGGCCGGTTCGCCAACCCGGCGATCCGGCACCGCACCCTCCAGGTGGCGATGGACGGGTCGCAGAAGCTGCCGCAGCGGGTCCTGCACACCGCTGCCGACCTGCGTGCCCAGGGCCGACCGGCGTACTGGTCGGCGCTGGTGGTGGCGGCCTGGCTGCGGTTCCTCGACGGGCGGGCCGACGACGGCACGCTGCTGCCGCTCGACGACCCGCTGGCCGACCGGATCACCACCGCGCTCGCCACCGCCGGGGACACCCCCGCCGGGACAGTCGAGGCGCTGTTCGCTTTGCCGGAGGTCTTCCCGGCGGCGCTCGCCGACGACGACGGGTTCCGTGCCGACGTCGCCGGCTGGCTCGGCGCGCTGCGTACCCACGGGGTGGCGGCGGTCCTGGCCGGTGCGGCGTGACCGCCCCGGTACCGCCGGCCGCCGCCGCTGGGCCCACCACCCGGGACGCTCCGGCCGGGCCCGACGCGACGGCCGTGCCCCGGGTGGCGATCGTCGGCGCGAACGGACACGGCCGCTGGCACCGGCGCAGCGTCGCCGGGCTGCACGCGGCGGGACGGCTGCGGCTGGTGGCGCTGGTGGACGTGCGGCCGATCGAGGACGAGCCGGCCGCGCCGGTCCCGCCCGGGGTCAGCGTGCACACCGACCACCGGGAGATGCTCGCCGCCGCCCGCCCGGACGTGGTGATCGTCTGCACCCCGCCGCACACCCACCTGCCGATCGCCCTGGACGTCCTCGCCGCCGGTGCCGACCTGCTGTTGGAGAAGCCGCCGGTGCTGTCCACCGCCGAACACCGGGAGCTGGCCGGGGCGCTGGCCGCGACCGGCCGGGCCTGCCAGGTCGGCTTCCAGGCGCTCGGCTCGATGGCGCTGGCCGAACTGTCGGCCGCCCTCGGGCAGGGCCGGCTGGGCACCGTCACCGGCATCGGCACGGTCGCCTGCTGGCAACGCCCCGACGGCTACTACGCGCGGTCCCCGTGGGCCGGCCGACGCAGCCTGCACGGCCGACCGGTGCTCGACGGCGCGCTGGCCAACCCGCTGGCGCACGCGGTGATGCAGTGCCTGGCGGTCGCCCAGACGGTGACCGGCGCGCCGGTGCGGCCGGCGCGGATCGAGCTGGAGCGCTACCGGGTCCGCCCGATCGAGGTCGACGACACGGCCACGCTGCGGATCGTCACCCCGGGCGGACCGCCGATCGTGGCGGCGGTGACCCTGGCCGGGGAGGACTTCGTCGCCGGTGAGGTGATCGTGACCGGCACCGCCGGGCGGGCGGTGCTGGAGTACCCCACCGACCGGCTGCTGCTGCCCGGCGACCCGCAACCCCGGGAGGTGCCGGGGCGGCGGGGGCTGCTGGAGAACCTGCTCGCCCACCGGGCCGACCCGGCCGGCACCCCGCTGATCGCCCCGCTGGCCCGGACCGCGCCGTTCACCGCCGTACTGGAACAGGTGCGGCAGGCCCCCGAGCCGACCCTGCTCGGCGGCGACCTGGTCACGGTCACCGGCAGCGGGCCGGAACGGGTGGTGACGGTACCCGGGATCAACGCGGCGCTGCGCCGGGCCGCCGGGCAGGGGGCGCTGCTGTCGGAACTGGCGGTGCCGTGGGCGGTGCCGCCGGTGCGGATCCCCCTGGCGGCGCTGGACGACTGACGCACCATCCACCACCACCCTCCGGAGATTCCCATGCGTCCACGAACCACCGGGGCGGCCCTGGTCGCCCTGTCCCTCCTGCTGACCTCGGGCACTGCGGCACACGCCGCACCCGGCCGCACCGCCGACGGGGTGCCCCGGGCGGTCGAGCGGGTGGCCCGGCAGACCCTGCCGGCCGGCGACGGCTGGGCGTCCGAGGGCCCCGGCACCACCGGCGGCGCGGCGGCCGGCCCGGACCAGGTCCACCTCGTCCGCAGCCGGGCCGACCTGGTCCGGGCGCTGGGCGGCGACAACGCCACCAACAAGAGCAACGCCACCCCGAAGGTGATCGTCGTGGACGGCACCGTCGACGGGTTCACCGCCGACGACGGCCACCTGCTCGGCTGCGCCGACCTGGCCGACCCGGAGTACAGCCTGGCGGCCTACCTGGCCGCGTACGACCCGGCGGTGTGGGGCATGGTGCCGCCGACGGGGCCGCTGGAGGCCGCCCGGGTGCGGTCGGTGGCCAACCAGACCCGGCAGACGCAGATCAACGTCGGGCCGAACACCACCATCGTCGGCCGGCGTGGGGCGGTCCTCACCGGGCTGACCCTGATGATCGACGGGGCCAGCAACGTCATCGTCCGCAACCTGACCTTCGACGACGCCCGGGACTGCTTCCCGGCCTGGTCCCCCACCGACGGCGCGACCGGCAACTGGAACTCCCAGTACGACCAGGTCTCGGTACGCCGCAGCGAGCACGTCTGGGTCGACCACAACACCTTCACCGACGGCGACAACCCGGACAGCGGGCAGCCGGTGTACTTCGGCCGGCCCTACCAGGTGCACGACGGGTCGCTGGACGTCACCCACACCGCCAGCCTGGTGACCGCCTCGTACAACCGGTTCACCGGGCGGGACAAGCTGATGCTGATCGGCTCGTCCAACACCGTCGGGCCGGACGTCGGCCGGTTGAAGGTGACGCTGCACCACAACCTGTTCGACCGGGTGCTCCAGCGGCTGCCCCGGGTCCGGTTCGGCCAGGTCGACGTCTACAACAACTGGTACCGGCTGGCCGGCGACGACTTCGCGTACGCGATCGGGGTGGGCGTGCAGTCCGCCGCGTACGTGGAGAACAACTTCTTCACCCTCGGTGCCGGCATCGCCGCCGGCGACCTGCTGTACGACTGGGGTGGCACCGCGGTCACCACCCGGGGCAACTGGGTGGACGCCGACCACGCGCTGCCCCGCCCGGTCGACCTGGTGGCCGCCTACAACGCGACCCACGACCCGGACCTGGGCGGCGACGCCGGGTGGACGCCGACCCTGCGCGCGCCGCAGGCGGTGCCCGCGCCGCTGGTGCCGCTGGTGGTGGGGCCGTTCGCCGGGGCCGGTCGACTGCCGCTGTGAGCCGCCTGCGGTCGGGCCGCGCCGTCCGTCGGCGCGGCCCGACCGTGGGGTCACCTCGGCAGGGTGAGCACCTCCGCGCCCTCGGGCGTGATGGCGATCGTGTGTTCGCTGTGTGCCGTGCGGCAGCCGGTGGCGCTGCGCAGCGTCCAGCCGTCGGCGTCGGTGACGAGGGTGGCGGTGTCGGCCATGACCCAGGGTTCCAGGGCCAGCAGCAGGCCGGGACGCAGCCGGTACCCGCGACCGGGCCGGCCGGTGTTGGACACGTGCGGGTCCTGGTGCATGGTGGACCCGACGCCGTGCCCGCCGAACTCGGTGTTGACCGGGTATCCCGCCGCGCCGAGGACCGTGCCGATGGCGTGCGAGAGGTCACCGACGCGTGCGCCCGGTCCGGCGGCGGCGATCCCGGCGCGCAGCGCCCGCTCGGTGGCGTCGATCAGCGCGACGCTCTCCGGGGGGCGGGTGTCACCCACCAGGAAGCTGATCGCCGAGTCGGCGACCACGCCGCCGAGGGAGACGGCGAGGTCGAGGGAGAGCAGGTCGCCGTCGGCGAGGTGGTGGTCGTACGGCAGCCCGTGCAGCACCGCGTCGTTGACCGAGGTGCAGATGTAGTGGCCGAACGGTCCCCGGCCGAAGGACGGCGCGTAGTCGACGTAGCAGGACGTCGCGCCGGCGTCGACGATCATGCGCTGCGCCCAGGCGTCGATCTCCAGCAGGTTGGTGCCGACCGCGATCCGGCCCTTCAGCGTCTGGAGGATCTCGGCGACCAGCGCGCCGGTGTCCCGTGCGCGCCGCACGTCGGTGGGGCTCAGGATCTCGATCATGCGGCGCCTTCCGTGGACCACCAATAAGTATCCCGGCCATGTTATCCCGGTACTAGAATCGCAGCCATGGTCAGGCTGCCGCTCACCCCCGCCGAGGTCGCCCGCGGACGACGCCTCGGCGCCCTGCTGCGCCGCGCCCGCGGGCACCGGTCGATGCTCGGCACCGCGCTGGCCGCCGGGCTGTCCCCGGAGACCCTGCGGAAAATCGAGTCCGGTCGGGTGGCCACCCCGGCGTTCCCGACCATCGCGGTGCTCGCCGACGTCCTCGGTCTCTCCCTCGACGCGGTCTGGTCGGAGATCAACCAGTCCGACGCCGGGATCGCCGTGCCCGACCCCGGTGAGCGGCTGGCCTCGTAGCCCCGACGCCCCGGGGCGCGGTCCCGGCCGACCCCCACCGGGGGCGTCCCGGAGCCCTCTGCCCAGGGGTGGTGCCCGGCGGCGGGCCGGGACAGGGACAATGACCGGGTGCGGTCGGGCTGCCGACCGGACGACGAGCATCAGCGGGAGGTGGACCCGGGTGGCCGGTGGACGCGACGTCGGCGCGGACCGGCCCGAGCCGGCGGCCGGTCCCCGTCCGGCGGACGACCCGACCGGCACCACGCGGCGGATCGGCACCCCGGAGCCACCCGCCGACCCGGCACCCCGCGCCGGCACACCGCGGGCCGGCACCGCACCACAGGCCGGCCCGGTAGCGCAGGCCGACCCGAGCGACGAAGGTGCGCCGTCGGCGTTCCGGACGGCGCTGGCCGCCGATCCGGCCCAGCTCTCCCCCGCCCGGGAGGCGCTGCGGGCGTGGCTCATCAGGGCCGGCGTCGACGAGGCGGACGTGGAGGTGGTGCTGATCGCCGTCGGGGAGGCGTGCGCCAACGCCATCGAGCACGGCTACCGGTTCGCGCCCGGGGCGAGCGTCACGGTGTCGGCCCGACTGCGCGCCGAGCGGCTGGAGGTCGAGATCCGCGACACCGGCGGCTGGCGACCGGGTCCGTCGCAGGGCGGTGACCGGGGTCGGGGACGGCTGATCATGGCCCGGTTGATGGACGAGGCACAGCTCGACGGCACCCCCGGCGGGACGACGGTGCGCCTGGTCAAGCACCTTTCCGGCCGGAAATGACGTGGTCACATGCCCGACGGCGGGGTCGGACCGACAGTGAAGATCGGCTATAAGTAGGCGATGGAGTTCCCGCCGTACCTCGCCACCATGCCGATGCACGCGATCACCGAGCTGCACGGCGAACCGGGCCTGCTCGCCCGGTTCCGGCTGGAGTTGCCGGCCTTCGCCGCGGCCGACCGGGACCGGCTGACCGAAGCCCTCGACCTGGCCGCCGAGCTGCACCGTGACGACCGGCGGTCCCGCGAGCCGTATCTCAACCACCTGCTGCGGGTGGCGATCCGGATGGCGCACCACTACCAGGTGCGCGACCCCGACGTGATCGTCGCCGGGTTGCTGCACGACGCGGTGGAGGACCACCCGGGCGAGTTGGCCGGCGCGGGGGCGGCCGACCCGACGGCGGCGGCGCTGGCCGCGCTGGCCGGCCGGTTCGGCGACCGGGTGGCCCGGCTGGTCGCCGCGGTCACCAACCCGGTGTACGACCCCGAGCGCGACCCGCACGTGCAGTACCGCGAGCACGTCGCGGCCAGCCTGGACCGGGAACCCTGGGCCCGGGTCATCAAGGTCTCCGACTTCACCGACAACGGCGTGGGCGTGGTCTACGCCGTCGGGCCGAAGGTGGCCCGTTCGGCGGCGAAGTACCGCCCGCTGGTGCCGGTCTACCGGGAGCTGATCGCCCGGCCGGACACCCCGCTGTCGGCACCGGTGAAGCGGCACATCTTCGCCCAGCTCGACCTGGCCGAGGAGCGGTTCAGCGCGATCCTCGACCACCCCAACTGACCCCGCCCCCGCCGCGACGGCGGGCCGGCGGGGTGAGCGGGCCCCTGGTACGACGCGGACGCTCAGCGCAGCGCGCTGCCGGGCGGGACGGCCACCCCGCCACCACCGAGGACGGCGTGCAGCCGGTGCCGCAGGTCGGGCAGCCGCTGCGGGGTGTCGCGCAGCAGCAGGCAGACCGGCTCCCGGGCGCCGGCCGCCACCCCGCCCACCACGTCGAGAAGCGTGCCGAGTTGACCGGGTGGCTCGTCGGCCAGCAGCAGGCCGGCGTCGGTCACCTCGAGGGTGAGCGGGCCGGCGTCGAGCCGGTCGGCCAGCACGTCGGCGAGCGCGTCCCAGTTGCGGCCGAAGTGGCCGGGCAGGCCGAGGGCGTCGGTGAGGGCGTGGAACAGCGCGGGGCGGGTACGGGCCGCCGCCCCCGCCACGGTGACCGACGGCGTCGGGTGCCCCGACGGCCGGGCCTCGTCGGTCACCCGTAGCCAGCCCGGCTGGCGCTGTCCGGTCATGGTGCATCCTCCTGCTCGACGGGGCGGGCCGGCGGACCGGCCCGCCCCGGGTGGTCCTCGGTCAGATCCGGTAGAAGTTCGCGTAGTGGTCGGGGGAGAACCAGGTCGCCCCGCTGCTCCTGTTCACCACGATGCGGTACGCGTCGCGCGCCGCGCCGGAGACCCGCGGGTAGACGTCGTACTCGTAGTAGGTGGCGCCGGCGGGGAGCTGCCCCTCGTAGTTGTGGAACTGGCCGCCGGCGAAGTTCGACAGGCCACCGCTCCAGGAGTACCAGCCCCGGCTGGTCGGGAAACCCTTGCCCGACCAGCCGGAGCGGGCGGTGCGGGCGTCCGCGCAGCGGGACATCGTGCAGGAGCCGTAGACCGCCGCCGACGCGGGGTCGGTCAGCTTCGGGGTCACCACGGACGGTCCGACGAGCAGCGCGGCGACCAGGGCGGTCAGCAGCGCGAGGATGCCCGGCAGGCGGCGGGCCCGGGTGCGCGGGGTCGGGGCGGTGGCGGGGGTGACGGGGTTCGCGGGAGTGCTCAACGGGTCCTCCGGGTCGCGGGGGCCGACAGGAATGCATCGATCGGGATGGTTGTCCCGATCAGCCACATTCTGGCGGGAGGCGAACCCCGCCGACCAGAGGCCAGCCTCGCAACCGTGGATGAACGCACCATGATCGGCGCGCCACCGACTGTTGAAATGCCCGGTGGACGCAGGACCGGGACCGGGCGGCCCCGTCGGCCGCCCGGTCCCGGCCGGGGTCAGCAGCCGATCCGGCTGGTGCCCAGGGCGACGTCGTCGTACCAGAGGGTGTCCGCGCCCTCGCCGTAGCTCTCCCAACCCAGCTTCAGGTCGGTCAGCCGGGGACGCCAGGTGCGGTTGAGCCACTGGCTGTCGATGTCGTGGGTGGGCACCCCGTCGGCGGTCAGCCCGGTCACGGCGGTGCCGTCGAGCCAGGTACGCAACTGCCCCTGGTTGCCGTCGACCATGAACTCCAGGCACGTCCAGCGCCCGGTGGGCAGCGGCACGCTCAACGCCACCCCGGCCGGGCTCTGCTCGGGCAGGGTCGCGTCGTCGGAGGCCCGGTTCCACTGCAACGCGGCGTTCTGGCCGCCCATGCGCAGGTCCTTGTTACCGTCGGCGGCGTCGGTCATGGCCATCATGGTGACGTGCTGGGTCGGCAGCGCGGTGGTGTGGCGCAGCCAGATCCGGCCGTACCGGACGGTGCCCACCGCGCTGAGATCCTTGGTGGAGCGCACGAAGACGTGGTTGCAGTAGCCCTGCGCGCCGTCGATGCGCAGCGAGCGGCTGCCGCTGTGCGTGGTCGCCGTATCCACCGAGGCCCGGCCCGTCCCGGAGCAGTCCGGGTTGACCACGCTCCAGTCGCCGGACGGCGTCGTGCCGGTCTGGTTCTCGAAACCGTCACAGAGCACCGCACCGGCACACCCGGCCGGCGGCGGCGTGGTGGGTGGAGGCGTGGTGGGCGGCGGGGTCGTCGGGGGCGGCGTGGTCGGCGGCGGCGTCGTGGGCGGCGGCGTCGTCGGGGGCGGGGTCGTCGGCGGCGGCGTGGTGGGGGGCGGCGGCGTGGTGGTCGGCGGCGGAGCGCCGTTGCACGGTACGCCGTTGAGCGTGAACCCGGTCGGCGCGACGGAACCCGAGGTGCTGGTGCCCTGGACACCGAACTCGGTGGAACCGCCCGCCGGGACGCTGCCGTTCCAGGCGGCGTTGCGGGCGGTGACCGTCGTGCCCGACTGGCTGACCGTGGCGTTCCAGCCGCCGGTGATCCGCTGGCCGCCCGGGTAGGACCAGGTGACGGTCCAACTGCTCAGGGCGGTGTCGCCCGGGGAGACCCGGACGTTGGCGGTGAAGCCGCCGGTCCACTCGTTGGGCTGGTAGTCGATCCGGCAGCCCTGGGCCGCCGAGGCGGTGCCGGCGAGCACGGTGGTGACGGCCGCGGCCACCGTGGCGGTGGCGGCCACGACGGCGGTGATACGGGTACGGGAGATCCTCACAGGGGTCCTTCCGGCTGGCCGTCGGTGTGGACCGACGGCGCGGGAGCAGTGACGTCGCTCGCGCGTCGACGCGCCGTGTCGGCACGTGGACAACAGCCCGGCTCAGGCCAAACAGCCGCCCGGCAACTCGGCGGCACCCGGACCCAATGTAGTGATGGTTGCCTATGGAAACAAGTGCGTCGTCGAGGTGCGCCGCTGGCCGATCAACCGGACGCTCCCGCTGATCTCGTCGACGGGTACGACGGCATCCACCAGAGCGCGCACGGCGAACTCGGTCGGTTGCTCTGAGCAGAGCACTGTCTTGCCCAGGGCATGCGCGTAGCCCACCTCGATACAGACACTGACTCCGGTATAGCCACCACTCGCGATCACGTAGACCGCATCGGACCTGGCGACCTTGGCGAGGAACTCATGGGTCAGCCGGAACTTGTCCGCCTCCCCGACCACGACATGCTCCTCGTTGTAGTCGAATCGCGGGGTGTAGACGGTGAGTCCCATCGCCTGCAACGCATCGATGGCGCGCTGTGCCAGATCGTAGAACTTCGAGCTGCTGCACACCGTCACCGAAGAGATCACGCCGCCCCCATCGCCTGCCGTGAGTTGCCCACATTCTCCACTCTCCGCCGCCAGGTCAGTCGGCTTTGAAGACCGTGTCGAGGTGCCGCTGCAGGAACTCGGCGCGGGGTCGGTCACCGCGCCGTTCGGGCACACCGATCGCCGCCACCAACCGAACGGCCGTCTCGGGTATTGACGGCCCACGGCTCCCGAGACCCCCGGCCGGTCGACACGATCGGATCGACCGGCCGGGTGCACACTCAGCGACCAGCGGTGAGGCTGGCGCAGTCGGTCTCGTCGGGCAGCAACGGGCGGAAGGTGACCGCCCAGCGCTTCCCGCCGGAGGTCCACGGGGTCGCCGCATTGGCCTTGCCGGCGGTGGCGATCACCTGCTGTACGGCAGCGCCGGTGACGGTCACGCACCCCAGGTCGAGGCCCTCACCGAGGCTGGCCCCGGGCAGCACCGGGCCGGGCCACTCCATCCTGGGCTGCTTCGCCGCCTCGGGGGTGGCGACCCATGGCCCGGCCACCGCCGCGATGGCGGTCGGCTGGTACGGCTGCGTCGCCGCGTTCCCCGGGTCGGTCAGCTTGTCGGCGAAGGTCCGCAGTTTCTCCCGGGCGGCCTGCTGGGCGGGGGTCAGGCCGGCCTCGGGACCGGTCGCCTCGCCCAGGGCGTAGACCTCCAACTGCTCGCTGCCGACCGTCCCCCGGATGGTGAACCGGGTCGTGGTCACGTCGGTGATCGACGGGGTGCCCACGTCGACCGCGCTGCCCACCCCGGCGGCACGGGCCTGCTCGACCAGCTTCGCCACCTCGGCCGTGCTGATCGTACGGACCTGGATGTTGGGCAGCGCCGGCCCCGGATAACTGAGGACGGTCGGTCCCTGCGTGATCACCCGCCCGTCGGCGTAGACGCTGACCGCCGGCAGCCGGGTCACGTTCGTTTCGGGCCGCACGAAGCCACCCGTGTGGTCGATCCGCAGCACCGGCACGTTGGCGGGAAGAGAGGTCGGGGCCGCATCGGGCGCGACGCCCGCCCCATCCTGCCCCGCACAGGCAGCAGTGAGCAGAAGCACCGGCACGACCGCCGCCCACACACCTCGAAAACTCGTCATACCCCCTTCGACGCACCCGATCCCCCCACGGCTCCCCCCACTTTCCCTACCTCTCCACCCCGGCCGCCGCGCCCCATCCGCCTCGCCCCATCCGCCTCGCCCCGGTGATCAAGAGGTTCGCGTCAACTTTGATCGTCAGGTTGACGCGAACCTCTTGATCACTTGACGCAAAGCTCTTGATCACCGGGCAGGGCACAGGGGCCCGAGGAAGCTGGGAGGGCTGCCGGCGCGGGTGAGGGTCCGGCGTCCGGTCAGGGTTCGCGCATCCAGAGTCTCGGGTCGGCGATGAAGATGCCCTTGCCCTGGTGCCGGCGAATGACACGCAACGCTTCCAGCCGCACGTAGACCATCTGGATGGTCGACGTGCCGACCTGGTAATCGGCAGCCATCTTCGCGATGGAGGGCAGCTTGTCGTCTGGGTTGAGCCTCTTGCTCCTCACCCCGGCGATGACGTCGTCGGCGATGCGGATGTAGTCGGGCGTTGTCGGCATGGCGCTCCTTGCGTGGCACGCCAATTCGATCACGAATCGCCCATGACCGACAACACTCGGTGGTTGACTTAAACGACTAAGCCGTTAGTGTTGTCGGCGAGCCGCTCCTCGCGTGGCAACGAGAACGGTTTCCCCGGTCGGGGCGGGCACCCACCCGCCCCGACCCCCGTCCGGCTGCTCTGCTGTCGTACCGCCGAGGTGGGCTGCGAACGCCGAGCGGGCGGGTCGTCCGCCCACGGCGCGGACGAGCCGCTTCCCAGCATCACCGGAACGACCTTCCTCTCTCCCAGCACCGGAAAGGACCCCCGTGGCCCAGGTGTATCGCGGTGGCCAGCCCTACGGGACCGGCCGCCCGGCCCTACTGACCCCCCACGAGGTACGCACCCGCGAGTTCCCGCCGCGCCGACGCGGGCTCGACCCCGCCGAGGTACGCCGGTTCCAGTCCCGGCTGGCCGACGAACTCGCCGGGCTCCACCAGGAGATCCGTGCCCTCGCCCAGGAGAACGACAGGCTCGGGCGGGCCCTCCGTGACTGGCAGACCCGACGGTCGGCGCACCCGTGCCGGCCCGGCAACGGCGGGCGTTGGTGAATGCCCGGCCCCGCCCCGGTGACCTGCTGATCGTCGACCGGGCCGCCTCGGTGCAGTTCGCCGGGGCACGCGCGCTGCGGTTGCGGGTGGTGTCGGTGTGCGACCGGCCGACCTACGACGGGTGGGTCTGGCTGACCGGTTACGTGCTCGACCGGCGCGGTGAGGCCACCGCCAGGCGGGAGGTCTTCGTCCGGCTCGCCGGCCTGCGCGCCGCCTCCGCCCCGTCCCCCTCGCAGGCGGCGCGACGCACCGGGGGTCGCTCCCGCCGCGTATCGGTCGGGTCGGGCAGGGCGCGGCAGTGAGTCGGGTCAGGTTCCCGGCGCGGGCTCGGGAACCTGCCGATCCGGCTGGGGTTGGCGGGCGCGCAGGAACGGGCCGAGGCCCGATCCGTCCTCGGTGGCAAGGAAGGCACCGCGCGCGGTCAGCAGCGTCTCGTCGGCGTGTGTCATGCAGCCCCACGCCGTGTCGCCCCACGAGTCGGCGAGCTTGACCTCGGCCGGTTCGGGGCAGGGCTCACCGCGCGGGCCGCCGATCTGGCAGCGGGCGGGTGCGCCGCCCCGCCGGCCGACCGCCTCGGCGGCCTCCCGGATCAGCGAGAACCGCGCCTCGCCGCCCGCCTGCGGGTCACGCTCCTGATGCGGTACGGCCTGCCGCTGCCCGAAGGCGATCACGTTGCCGTCGGGGTCGGTGACCCGGCACTCGCCACCGGGCGCGTGCTGCGGGTAGCCGGCCTTCTGCACGGGATGCCCGGCGGCGGTGAGCCGCTCGGCGGTCGCCGTCAGGTCGTCGACGTAGAGGTAGACGAGCAGCGGCAACTCGACGGTGACCAGGCGGGGGGTGACCGCCGCCAGCAGCAGCGTCAACTCCCCGCACCGCAGGTACGACCAGTGTGAGCCACCGTCGCCGCCGGCCCGGATCTCGGTGTAGCCGAAGTTCTCGTAGAACCGTCGGGCCGCGTCGGCGTCCGTCACGTACAGCACCGGCACCTGGGACCGCACACCACTTTGCACGGCGTCACTCTAGTCACCGCTGATCGGCAACTCACGTCTTGCAGATCGGGTTTTTCCACCCGCCGGGGTCGCCCCTGGTCAGCCGGCCAGGGTGGCGTACCGGCCGGCGCGGGCCAGCAGCGTCTCGTGGGTGCCGGACTCGACGATCCGGCCGTGGTCGAGCACCGCGATCTGGTCGGCGTGGCGCACCGTGGAGAGCCGGTGCGCGATGGTGATCACCGTACGGCCCTCGGCGAGGGTGTCGAAGGCCCGCTGCACGGCCCGCTCGGTCTCGGTGTCCAGCGCGCTGGTCGCCTCGTCGAGCACCAGCACCCGGGGGTCGCGCAGCAGCGTACGGGCAATGGCCAGGCGCTGCTTCTCGCCGCCGGAGAAGCGGTGGCCCCGGGAGCCGACGACCGTGTCGTACCCGTCGGGCAGGGCGGCGATCAGGTCGTGGATCTGCGCGGCGCGGGCGGCGTCCTCAAGCTGGGCGTCGGTGGCGTCGGGGCGCGCGTACCGCAGGTTTTCCCGGATGGTGGTGTGCAGCAGGTAGGTCTCCTGGCTGACCACGCCCACGACGGCGGCCAGGTCGGTCAGCCGCAGGTCGCGCAGGTCGACGCCGTCGATGGTGATCCGGCCGGCGTCGGGGTCGTGCAGTCGGCTGACCAGGGCGGCCAGGGTGCTCTTGCCGGAGCCGGTCTCGCCGACCAGGGCGAGGCTGCTGCCGGCCGGGACGTCGAGGTTGATGCCGGCGACGGCGGCGGTGTCGCTGCCCGGGTAGCTGAAGGTGACGTCCTCGACGCGCAGGTGCCCGCGCACCCGGGCCGGGTCGAGCGGCACCGGCCGGGCCGGGTCGTCCACCTCCACCGGCAGGTCGAGGTACTCGAAGATCCGGGCGAACAGCGCCAGCGAGGCGGTCAGGGTGACGCCCACGTTGAGCAGCCCCATCAGCGGCCGGAACAGCCCACCCTGGAGGGCGGTGAAGGCGACCAGGGTGCCGATGCTGAGGGTGCCGGCGGTGCCGGGCAGCCCCGCACCGAGGTAGATCACCGCCGGGATGGCGGCGAAGATGATCGTCATGGTGGCCATCCGCCAGCGGCCGGCCAGCTCCGAGCGCAGCTCCAGGTCGACCAGCCGGGCCGAGCTGGCGGTGAACCGGTCGATCAGGGCGCCACCCGCGCCGAGGGTCTTGCTGAGCTGTACGCCGCTGATCGACAGCCCCTCCTCGATGGTGACGTTGAGGTCGGCCAGCTCCCGCTGGCGCTGGGCGGTGATCTCGCGGCGCATCGCGGCGACCCGGCGGGTCAGCCAGATGGCCGGCGGCAGCACCACCAGCGAGACCAGCGTGAGCCGCCAGGACAGCGCCACCATGGCGACCAGCGTGGCCACCACGGTGGTCAGATTGGACGCGATCGACGTGGCGGTGGAGGTGACCACCGTCTGCATGCCGCCGATGTCGTTGGTGATCCGCGACTGCACCTCACCGGTGCGGGTGCGGGTGAAGAACGCGATCGACTGCCGGTGCAGGTGGGCGAAGACGTCGGTGCGCAGCCGGTGCATCACCAGCTGCCCGACCCGGGTGGAGATCCAGGTCTGCGCCACACCCAGCACCGCGGTCACCGCCGCGACGGCGATCATGCCGGCGACCAGCCAGACCAGCAGGGTCAGGTCGCGCTCGGGCAGCGCCCGGTCGATCACCGCCCGCAGCAGGAACGGCGAGGCCATCGCGACCATCGACGACACCACGATGATCGCGGTGACCACGGCCAGTTGACCACGGTACGCGGTGAACAGCCGGCCGATGCGGCGCAGCGAGACGGCACGGGCCTGGGACTTCTCGGCGGCACTGACGGTCCGGGGGGCGCCGCCGCGGCCCTCCCGGTGGGTTGGCGTGGTGTCCAAGGGGGTCCTTCTTCCATTCGGGGGATGTTTACTGAGGTTACCTCATCATGAGGGAACAACAGCGACTCCTGCTACCGTATTCCGGTGACCGGCGCGACATCCGACCCGCCAACCGATCCGGCCGCACGCTGTGCCGGGCCACCGACCGACCCGGCCGATCCGACCGACCCCGCCGAGGAGAGCCTGGCCGAGCTGTTCTGGGCGGTGGCGCGGCGGCTGCGCCACCAGTCCCGACGTACCCTCGAACCCTGGGACGTCAACCCCGGACACGCCCGCGCCCTCTCGGTGCTCACCCGGCACGGCGCGATGCGCCTCAGCGCCCTCGCCGAGCACCTGCACATCGCACCCCGCTCCACCACCGAGGTCGTCGACGGCCTGGAGGAACGCGGGCTCGTCGCGCGCCGTCCCGACCCGGCCGACCGGCGGGCGACCCTGGTCGCGCCGACCGACGAGGGTACGCGGGTCGGCGCGGCCATCCGGACGGCCCGCAGCGCCGAGGCGGAACGCTTCTTCGGCCACCTCTCCCCCACCGATCACGCCGACCTCATCCGCATCCTGCGCACCCTGCGCGACTGACTGCGCCCCTCGTCACCCGCTCCGCCCGACCCCGACTCAGCCCTGCCCAGCTCAGCCCGACCGACCCTGCCCGACTCACGCTTCGGCCGTTGCTCGGCCGGCAGCTCGACCGAGTTCCCCGCATGTCGGATGCTGGAGGAGGGCCCGCGATCCGGGAGCCCGCGGGCCAGGGAGTCGGGGCCGGTGCGCCGACTAGCGGCGGCGCGGGCTGGCCCGGCGACGCGCGAGTCATGGGCCGGTGCGCCGGTCACGTATCAGCCGCATCGCGGCGGGTGGCGAGGATGGCGCTCACCTCGTGGCGGACCGCGTCGGGCTCGTGGACCAGGCGGTGGCGGGCGAAGCGCACCACCAGGATGCCGACGGTGGCGAGCAGCGCGTCCCGGCGCAGGTCGATCTCGCGTTGGCGGGGGTCGCCGTGGGTCGTCGCGCCGTCGAGTTCGAAGTCGACGCGTTCCCGCTCGGCGTACACGTCGAGGTACATGGTGCGGCGGCCGACGACGATCCGGGCCTGCCGCCGGAACGTGGGCATCCCCGGGCCGGTGAAGACGTGGTCGTGCCCCCAGATCTCCAACGGGTTACGACATCCGGCGGTGAGCAGGGCCAGCAGGGTGCGCAACTGCGCCCGGCCGGTCAGCCTCGACACGGTGGTGAGCGCCGACCCGATCCGCGCCGGGGTGGTGAGCCGGTCGTTGACGGCCCTGATCACCGCAGCGGGGCGTTGCGGCGGGGGCGGCAGCGGCCAGGCGTCGACCAGGGCCCGCTCCAGGCGTACCACCGGCAGACCACGTCGGGTCACCACCCGGGGTGGGGCGAGGGAGAAGCCTTCCCGATGGTGGATCACCAGGTGTGGCCGGGGCCGGAGCCCGCAATCGGCGACCACGTCCAGGTGCACCGGCTCCCCCTCCGGCTGCCCGCGCACACCCCACACGTCGAGGGCGGTCAGACCACCCAACGCCGCCCGCCCCTGCGCCCAGGCGAGCGCCGCACGGACCCGATGGGCGGCGTCGAGCAGTGGGAACGTCGAGTCACCAGCAGTGGGGGCGGCGGGCACGAGAGCGGCGTCGACGTAGACACCGGGTAGGACGCGGCGGAGTTGGCCGGCGCGATCAGCGTGCGCGAGCACCCAGGGCGGAACCACCTGGACCGCCGCTCGTCGGGTCACCACACCGCCTCCCCGCTCAACCAGGGACCGCAACACCGGGTGCATGCCCCAAGGCTGCCCCGCGCGCCCCCACCCCCTCAACGCGCCGCCCGCCACCTGTGGACACCGGCCGCCCTTGTGGACGACCACCCGCCCCGCACGGAACTCTGCTATGGAGCCCCATGATCAGATTGCGATTTGTTGCACTCTCCCCGGCGTGTCGTCTGCATTTCGGCAACTTGATCATGGGTTGGCTGGGCGTAACGGGTCGGGGGCGGGGTATGCGCGGTCGGTGCGGGTGGTGGTGGTCGGTGCGGGGTTCTCGGGGCTCGCCGCGGCGGCGGCGTTGTGCCGGGATGGGGTGCGGGTGCTGGTGCTGGAGGCCCGGGATCGGGTCGGGGGGCGGGTGGCGACCCGGCGGCTGGACGACGGCACGGCGCTGGACCTGGGCGCGCAGTGGATCGGCCCGACCCAGGAACGGATGGCCGCCCTGGTGGCCGAGCACGGGCTGACCACGTTCCCGTCGGCCGCGCAGGGCCGGCCGGTGGTGTGCTGGGACGGGCGGTTGCGGGAGACACCGCCGGAGTCGGTCCGGCAGACGGTCAACCTGCTGGACGACCTCTGCGCCGGGGTGGACCCGGCGGCTCCGTGGCGGGCGGCGCGGGCGGACGAGTGGGACCGGCTCACCCTCGGCGGCTGGTTGAGCACCGCCGCACCCGATCCGGTGACCGCCCGGTACGTGGGTCGGCTGATCGCCGGCGGGTTGCTGGCGGTGGACCCGGACGAGGTGTCGCTGTTGCAGGTGCTGTTCTATCTGCGCAGCGGCGGCGGGAGCGGGTTGCTGCTGGGGATGGCCGGGGGTGCCCAGCAGGATCGACTGGTGGGTGGGCCGGCCCTGCTGGCGGAGCGGATGGCGGCGGCGCTGCCGTCGGGGACGGTACGGTCCACGGAACCGGTGCGGGCGGTCCACCAGGACGGTCACGGGGTGGTGGCGTACACCGACGAGGGGGCGTACCGGGCGGAGGCTGCGGTGGTGGCGGTGGCCCCGGCGCTGGCGGGCCGGATCGCGTACTCACCGGCGCTGCCGGCCCTGCGCGACGCGTTGACCCAGCGGATGCCGATGGGGTCGGCGTTGAAGCTGCACGCGGTCTACCCGACGCCGTTCTGGCGGGCCGACGGGTGTTCCGGGGTGACCACGTCGACCGACGGGCCGCTGACCGAGACGGTCGACAACTCGACGCCGGGTTCGACGCGTGGGGTGCTGACCGCGTTCAGCTACGGCCGGCAGGCCCGGGAGCTGCGCCGGCTGTCGCCGGGCCGGCGACGGGCGGCGGTGCTGGCCGCGCTGGTGGAGCTGGTCGGTCCGGCCGCCGCCGGGCCCGACGACCTCGTCGAGTACGACTGGTCGGCCGACGAGTGGACCCGGGGCTGCTTCTGCGGGGCGCTGACCCCCGGTTCGTGGCGGGACCACGGTCCCGAGCTGCGCCGGCCGGTGGGGCGGGTGCACTGGGCGGGCACCGAGACGGCGACCCGGTGGGCCGGTTACCTGGAGGGCGCGGTGCTGGCCGGCGAGCGGGCGGCGGCCGAGGTCCTGGCCGGTCCCGGCACCTGACGCACCCACCCACCTCCCGACCGTCGGAGGCACCGCCGACAGCACCACGTGCAGCAATCGATAATCTTGATTCTATCTATTGAAAACTATCTCCGGCCGTGACCTAATACCTGACAGTTCCTTTCGTTGCTCCCGCCGTAACCACGCGGTATCCCCCAGGGAGGAAAGATGAACCGTCTCCGTACGCTCACGGGCACGCTGCTGACGACCGCCACCATGGTCGCCGCCACCCTCGGCGTCGTCACCCCGGCCACCGCCGCCCCGGCCGGCCTGCCCGGCATGGACGTCTCCAGCTACCAGGGCAACGTCAACTGGTCCGCCGCCTGGAACAACGGCGCCCGGTTCGCCTACGTGAAGGCCACCGAGGGCACGTACTACACCAACCCGTACTTCGCCCAGCAGTACAACGGCTCGTACACCGTCGGGATGATCCGGGGTTCGTACCACTTCGCCCGGCCGGACACCACGACCGGCGCGACCCAGGCCAACTACTTCGTCGACCACGGCGGCGGCTGGTCGAAGGACGGCCGGACGCTGCCCGGCGCGCTCGACATCGAGTACAACCCCTACGGCGCGACCTGCTACGGGCTGAGCCAGAGCGCGATGCGCAGCTGGATCGCCTCGTTCGTCAACCAGTACTACGCTCGCACCGGGCGCTGGGCGACGATCTACACCACCACCGACTGGTGGACCACCTGCACCGGCAACTACAGCGGCTTCGCCGCCACCAACCCGCTCTGGCTCGCCCGGTACGCCGGCACGGTGGGCACGCTGCCGGCCGGCTGGGCCACCTACTCCTTCTGGCAGTGGGCGTCGTCGGGCACCTTCCCGGGCGACCAGAACGTCTGGAACGGCACCCTCGACCGGCTCCGGGTGCTGGCCTGCAACGGCCCCTGCTGACCGCGACCGGAGCACCGCAGCCGCCCGGCCGGCCCGGTGACGACCCCGGCCACCCCGGAGTCGTCACCCCGGTCGACCCCCGGCACCTCCCCCACCCCTGAGGAGCCCGCCATGTCCGTACCCGTGTCCCGGCGCAGCGTGCTGCGCGGCGCGGTCCTGCTCGGCACCGCCGGGGCGCTCGCGCCGACCCCGTTCGGCGGATCCGCCGCAGGCGCCGCCGCGGTGGGCCACCCCACCGTCGACCCGGCCCCGACCACCGGCGGCACGCCGGCCGGCGGCAGCGCCCTGACCACCGGTGGCACGTCGGCCGGCGGCCGGGTCGCCCTCGGCCGCGTCGACCAGCCGGTGATCGCCAACTGCGCCACCTGGGGAGCCCGACCGCCGTCGTCGCCGGTGAGCGTGGTCCCGAGCCGACCCAACAAGATCATCGTGCACCACACCGCGTTCCCGAACTCGACCGACTACAGCCTGGCCCACGCGTACGCCAACTCGCGGGAGATCCAGGACCTGCACATGGACGGCAACGGCTGGCTGGACTCCGGGCAGCACTTCACCAACAGCCGGGGCGGCCAGCTCACCGAGGGTCGGCACGGCAGCCTGTACGCGCTGCTGCACGGCCAGACGATGGTGCAGGGCGCCCACTGCGTGGGGCAGAACAGCCAGGCCATCGGCATCGAGAACGACGGGATCTACGTCGACGTGCAGCCGCCGCAGGCGCTCTGGGACAGCCTGGTGGTGTTCTGCGCGTTCACCTGCCAGCAGTACGCCATCCCGGCGAGCCAGATCTACGGCCACAAGGACTTCGCCAGCACCCAGTGCCCGGGGCTGCTGCACGACCGGTTGCCCGAGCTGCGCTCCGCCGTCGCCGCTCGACTGGGTTGATTGCTTATATAAGTGATGCCTGATACAAAGGGGACCGTGCACGCCTTCGACGTCCTCGGCGACCCGGTACGTCGGCGCATCCTCGAACTGCTCGCGCAGGGCGAGCGGAGCGCCGGTGGGGTCTGTGCGGTGATCCAGGAGGAGTTCGGGATCACCCAGCCCGCCGTCTCGCAGCACCTCAAGGTGCTGCGGGACAACGGGTTCGCCACGGTCCGCCCGCAGGGCGCCCGCCGGCTCTACGCGGTCGATCCCGCCCCGCTGCGGGAGGTCGACAGGTGGTTGGAGGGGTTCCGCCGGTTCTGGACACCGGCCCTGGACGCCCTGGCCACCGAGATCGCCCGGGGTCGGCGCGAACGGCGGGCGCACACCACGACGGACGATCCGACCGAGCACCGGAGCACCTCATGATCGAGACCAGCCAGCAGATCAGCGCCGTACGACGCACCGTGGGCAGTCGCACGCTCGAAGCGGGCGAGGCGCGGGTGCTGACCATCAGCCAGACGTACCCGACGACGCTGGACGACCTCTGGGACGCCTGCACCAACGCCGAGCGCATCCCGCGCTGGTTCCTGCCGATCTCGGGCGACCTGCGGTTGCACGGCCGCTACCAGTTCGAGGGCAACGCCGGTGGCGTGGTGCAGCGCTGCGACCCGCCGAAGAGCTTCGCCGCCACCTGGGAGATGGGCGACGAGATCAGCTGGATCGAGGTCCACCTCACCCCGGAGGGCGACGAGCGGACCCGGTTCACCCTGGAACACGTCGCCCACGTCGACGACGTCCGGTGGACCGAGTACGGCCCCGGCGCGGTCGGCGTCGGCTGGGACTCCGGCCTGCTCGGCCTCGCCAGCCACCTCGACGCCGACGGTGGGGGGATCACCCCCGAGCAGGCCGCCGAATGGATCGGCTCGCAGGACGGGCGGCGCTTCATGACGCTCAGCGGCGAGGCGTGGGCCGAGGCCGACATCGCCGGCGGCACCGACCCGCAGGCCGCCCGGGCCGCCGCCGCCCGCACCATCGCCGCGTACACCGGCGCGCCGCCGGCCTGACGGTACGGGTCGCGCCGGGTCGGCCGGCCCGACGCAAACCCGGGTGCGTGCTGTCGGTGCCGGCGGTCAGACTGGGCGGCATGTCGATGCGCCGCGCCGAAGACGTCCTCGCCCTGCACCGCGCCGGGCAGCGGGTGCGCTACCTCTGCTTCTGGGGGCACCAGCCGCAGCGGGACGGCACGGTCGGCCACGGCTGCCTGAGCCAGTGGTGGCCGGCGTCGTTCACCGTCGACGGGCGGCGCTTCCCCACCGCCGAGCACTGGATGATGTGGCGCAAGGCGCTGCTGTTCGACGACGCCGAGGCCGGGGAGCGGGTGCTCGCCGCCGGCCACCCGCAGCAGGCCAAGGCGGTCGGCCGCCAGGTCCGCAGGTTCGACCAGGCGGTGTGGGAGGCCGAGCGGTACGCCGTCGTGCTGGCCGGCAGCCTGGCCAAGTTCGGCCAGCACGCCGACCTGCGGGCGTACCTGCTGGGCACCGGGGACCGGGTGCTGGTGGAGGCGAGCCCGGTCGACCGGGTGTGGGGGGTCGGGCTGGCCCCCGACGACCCGCGCGCCGGGGACCCGGCCCGCTGGCGTGGGCTCAACCTGCTCGGGTTCGCCCTGATGGAAGCCCGGGAGATCCTGCGCGACGACCGGCCGACCGACCCCGGGCCGACGGCGGACCTGCCCTGAGCCGGGTGGCCCGGGGGCGGTAACGTGCGGCGGCATGACCGTCCTGCCGTACGCGCACTGCCACTACTGCGGGACGGCCTACCCGCCGGACGCCGGCTGGCCCCGGTTCTGCGCGGCCTGCGGCCAGACGGTGTGGCGCAACCCGACCCCGGTCGCGGTGGCGCTGCTGCCGGTGCGGACCGACGCCGGGCTCGGCCTGGTGGTGGTACGCCGGGACATCGAGCCGGCCCGGGGCCAGCTCGCCCTGCCCGGCGGTTTCGTCGAGTACGGCGAGGAGTGGTCCGAGGCGCTGGTCCGGGAGCTGCGTGAGGAGACCGGGCTGGTCGACGAGGCGCAGCGGGCCCGGCTGTTCGCGGTGCACGGCGCCCCGCACGGCGGCACCATGATGGTCTTCGGGGTGCTGCCGGAGCGGCCGGCCGCGCAGCTCCCCCCGTCGACGCCGACCGAGGAGGCCACCGAGTGGCTGGTCCTCACCGAGCCGGTCGAGCTGGCCTTCTCGACCCACACCCGGGTGCTGGCCGACTTCCTGGCCAGCACCTGAGGCGGAGCGCCCCTGCTGGTGGCGGGACCGCCCGCATCCTGACGGGACGGGTCAGCCGCGGGTGTTCCAGACCAGGGGCGCTGCGCGGATCCACGCGTCGTCCTCGATCGTCCGGACGAGGAACCGGGCGAGGTCGGCGCGGTTGATCCGCGCGCCGGGCTTCTCGGTGCCGGCCTCGGCGGCCCGTACGTGGCCACCGGCGGGCTTGTCGGTCAGGGTCACGGCGCGGGCCAGGGTCCAGTCGATGCCGGACGCGGCACGGACGACCCGGTCGACACCGGTGTGGTCCTCGAAGCCCGTCCTGATGTTCGACAGCCTGATGAACGCCCTGACCAGCGGGTTGAGCCGCGCCCAGTCGTCGCCCGCGCCCTGGGTGGAGGTCAGCACGATCCGGCGGATGCCCTGCTCACCCATGACGGTGAGGGTGTGGCGGGCGGCGGTGGTCATGAACATCGGCGGGCTGACCGGCCTGGCCCACGGGTTGTCGGAGGCGCGGGCGTTGTTCAGCACGCTGATCACCCCCTCGACGCCTTCGGCGGCCCGGCGGATGTCGTCGATGGTCGCCGGGGTGCCCCGGATCAGCTCGACGCCGGCCGGTGCCTGCACCCGGTCGGGGTCGCGGACGAGCGCGCGGACGTGGTGGCCGCGCTGAGCCGCGTACGCCAGCACGTGAGCGCCGGTACGGCCGCTGCCGCCGAGGACCAGGAGGTTCTTGCTCATGGTGATCAGATGCCTTTCGCTCGGTTCCGGGGTGGGTCAGGCGGCCGGCCGACCGGTCAGGGCAGAGCCCGCGCGGCGGGGCAGCCGGGATCAGGCGCGCTGGGGGACGGCACAGCCGTCCGGTCCGCAGACCGGGTCGTCGCCGGCGTGGCCGGTGCGGGGGTGGCTGTCGTTCCAGACCGTGCGCAGCAGCTCAAGAAGGGTGTCGCTGTCCTGGGCGCCGGGCACGCCGTAGCGGTCGTCGACGACGATGAACGGCGCGCCGGTCGCCCCCAGGCGCTGGGCGCGGGCCGCGTCGTCGCGGACCTGCCGGCGGTAGCGGCGGTCGGTGAGCACCTGGCGGGTCTGCTCACGGTCCAGGCCGAGTTCGTCGGCCAGCCCCAGCAGGTCGTCGGAGGAGAAGACCGGCTCGGCCCGGCCGAAGTACGCGGTGAAGATCGCGTCCCAGGCCGCGCGGTTCCTGCCCTGGGCGCTGGCGTGGGCGAGGAACTCGTGCGCCAGGTCGGTGTTGCCCACCGTGTTGTCCAGCACCTGGTACGGGGTCAGCCCCTCGCTCGCGGCGAGCTTCTCGATCCGCCGGGTCGAGGTCTCGGCCTGGCTGCCGTCGACACCGTGCCGGCGGAGCAGGGCCTCGCGGACGGGGAAGGTGGTCCCCTCGGGGAAGCTGCTGCTGAGCGGGAACGAGTGGTGGACCACTTCCACCTCGTCCGCGTGCTCGAACCGCTCGATGGCCCTGGTCACCCGGTGGTTCCCGAGGCCGCACCAGGGGCAGGTCACTTCGGACCAGATTTCCACTTTCATCACGTACCTCCTTTTCTTATGAGTTGTGCGTAGCGCAACGGTAGGCCAGCATGGGAGGCGATACAAAAGGCACATCGGTGTGCGTGCCGGAGAGGAATGTGCGTCATGGAGTCGGCCGACGGAACAGCGGCGACGGCGAGGGCGGCGGCGGTCGGGCCGTGCGCGGCCATCCCTGCCGAGCACATGGACTTCATCCGCCAGACCCTCGACCGCGTCGGCGACAAGTGGAGCCTGCTGATCATCGCGGTCCTGGAGTCCGGACCGCTGCGCTACACCGACCTGCAACGGCAGGTCCCCGGCATTTCGCAGCGCATGCTCAGCCTCACCCTTCGCCAGCTCGGGCAGGACGGCCTGATCACCCGCACCGCCTACGCCGAGGTCCCGCCGCGCGTCGAGTACGCCCTCGCCCCGCTGGGCCGCGGCCTGCACGAGATCGTCACCTCGCTGATCGGCTGGGCCGCCGACCACCACGACGAGATCCGCGCCAACCGCGAGCGCGCCGCAATGACCGGGGCCTGACCGCCACGCGAGCGGAGCGCCCCCTCCTCGCCGGCCGGCACCGACCCGACGCGCCCGGCCGGTCGGGGTCGTCGGGTCAGCCGCGGGCCGGTTGGGGGGCGAACGGGACGCTCGGCGTCGGGACGGTGGCCTGGTCACCGGCGGGGTGTCGCCACAGGCCCCGGGCCCGCAGGATCGGCAGCACCCCCTCGCCGAACCAGTACGCCTCCTCCAGGTGCGGGTGGCCGGAGAGGATGAACTCGTCGATGCCGAGCGCGTGGTACTCGGCGATCCGGTCGGCGACCTCGGTGTGGCTGCCCACCAGGGCGGTGCCGGCCCCGCCCCGGACCAACCCCACCCCGGCCCAGAGGTTCGGGGCGACCTGCAGCCCGTCGCGGCTGCCGCCGTGCAGGGCCAGCATCCGGCGCTGCCCCTCGGACTCGCTGCGCCGCAGCCCCTCCTGGGCGGCCCGGATGTCGGCCTCGTCGATGCCGTCGAGCAGCCGGCCGGCCTGCGCCCAGGCCGCCTCGGCGGTGTCCCGGGCGATGACGTGCAGCCGGATACCGAAGCGCGGCGACCGGCCGGCGTCGGCCGCCAGGGCACGGATGTGGTCAAGCTTGCCGGCCACCTGGGCGGGCGGCTCACCCCAGGTCAGGTAGACGTCGCTGTGCCGGGCGGCGACCGGGCCGGCGGCGGCGGACGAGCCACCGAAGTAGACCGGGGGCACCGGGTCGGGCAGCCGGGCCAGCCGGGCGCCCTCGACGCGCAGGTGTTCCCCGACGTGCTCGACGGTCTCCCCCCGCCACAGTGACCGCACGACGTGCAGGAACTCGTCGGTGCGGGCGTACCGGGCGTCCTTGTCGAGGAAGTCGCCGTAGGCGCGTTGCTCGGCGGACTCCCCGCCGGTGACCACGTTGAGCAGCAGCCGGCCGCCGGACAGGCGCTGGAAGGTGGCGGCCATCTGGGCGGCGAGGGTGGGTGAGAGCAGCCCGGGGCGGAACGCGACCAGGAACTTCAGCCGTTCGGTGACCTCGGCCAGCATCGCGGTGGCCAGCCAGGCGTCCTCGCACCACGCCCCGGTCGGGGTGAGCGCGCCGACGAAGCCGAGCTGCTCGGCGCTGCGGGCGATCTGCCCGAGGTAGGCGACGGTGGCGGGACGGGCCCCACCGGCGGTGCCGACCGCGACGCCGTGGCCGCCGCCGACGATGTCGCGGCTGTCGCCGTAGGTGGGCAGGAACCAGTGGAAGGTCAGCGACATCGGGGGGTCCTCCTGAGGGATGGGACGACGACCACGACAGGCTACCCATAAATCCTATCGGCTTGGTAGGTTACTGCGCGCCGCCGACCTGCGGCGTCGCGAGCCCACCGTCCACTTCCGAGGAGCCGACATGCCCACCCCGCCGAGGAGCCTCCGCCGGCTGGCCACCGCCCTGTTCACCGCCCTGTCCCTGGCCGCCGTCGGCGGGGTCACCGGCTGCGCCGAAGACGCCGCCGACGCGCAGACCGGCAAGGGCCCGCTGCGCATCGGCTACCAACGCTTCGGCGGGCTGAGCCTGGTCAAGGCCCGCAACGCCGCACCCGACGCGCAGTGGTCGCTGTTCGAGAGCGGGCCGGCCCTGACCGAGGCGCTCAAGGCCGGCGCCATCGACATCGGACAGGTCGGCGAGGCGCCTCCGGTCTTCGCCGCCGCCGCGAAGATCCCCTTCTCTGTAATCGGCACCTCGGCCCCGATCCCGCAGGGCGAGGCGGTGCTGGTCAAGCAGAACAGCGGCCTGAAGACCTTCGCCGACCTGCGCGGCCGGACGGTGGCGCTGAACAAGGGCAGCAACGTGCACTGGCTGCTGGTCCGGCTACTGGCGGCGAACAACATGACGCTCAAGGACATCAACGTCAAGTACCTCAAGCCGGCCGAGGGACGGCCCGCGTTCGACAACGGCCAGGTCGACGCCTGGATCATCTGGGACCCGTACTTCGCCCTCGCCGAGCAGCCCGGGGTGACGGTGCTCGCCGACGCCACCGGCCTGGCCAGCAACCGCGAGTACGTGCTGGCCTCCCCCGAGGTGGTGCGGGACCGCACCGACGACGTCCGCGCCTTCCTCACCACGTACCGGAAGGTCACCGACTGGGGCATCGCCAACCCCGGCGAACGCGCCACGGTGCTCGCCCCCGAGCTGAAGATCCCGGTGGACGTCACCACCCGGGCGCTGGCCCGCAGCGCCCGCCCGCTGGCCCCGGTCACCCCCGCCGTCGGTGCGGAGCTCCAGGCCATCGCGGACGGCTTCACCACCCTCGAACTCGTCCCCGGCCCGGTCGACATCGCCGGTCGGGTGGACGACCGGTTCAGCGCGGTGTTCCAGTGAGCAGCACCGTGGTGGTCACCGCGCCACCGGCCGCCGTCCCGGCTCCACCCGACGCCGACCCGCGCCGTCGGGCCGGGCGGCGCTGGTGGCGACTGGTCAGCCCGGTCCTGCTCGTCGCCGGGTGGGAGGCCGCCGCCCGCGCCGGGCTGCTCGCCCCGGACAAGCTGCCCGCACCGAGCCGGGTGCTCACCACCGGCGTACGGCTGACCGGCGACGGAACCCTCGGCGTCCACCTGCTCGACTCGCTCACCCGGGCCGGCGTCGGGCTGCTGCTCGGCGGGGTGCTGGCGCTGGTGCTCGGTACCGCCGCCGGCCTGCTCCGGCTCGGTGACGACCTGGTCGACCCGCCGGTGCAGATGGCCCGGATGCTGCCCCACCTGGGGCTCGTCCCACTACTGATCATCTGGGTGGGGATCGGCGAGTCGTTGAAGATCACCCTGGTCGCGCTCGGGGTGTTCTTCCCGATCTACTTCAACACCTACGCCGGCATCCGGGACATCGACGAGCGGCTCGTCGAGGCGGCCCGCACCTGCGGCCTGGGACCGGCCGCGCGGCTGCGGCACGTGGTGCTGCCCGGGGCGTTGCCGTCGCTGTTCCTCGGGCTGCGGCTGGCAATCGGGGCGGCCTGGCTCAGCCTCGTCGTCGGCGAGCAGGTCAACGCCCAGACCGGCGTCGGTTTCCTGATGATGGAGGCCCGGGAGTTCAGCCAGACCGACGTGGTGGTGCTCGGTCTGGTCATCTACGCGCTGCTCGGGCTGCTGTCCGACCTCGCCCTGCGGATGCTGGAGAGGAGGACCCTGACATGGCGACGCGGACTACGGGCGACCTGACCGGCCCGACGCACGGGACCGGCGACGCGGCGGACCGGGCGGGCGACGCGGCGGTGCTCACCGCCCACGGGGTGCGGCGGGCCTTCGACGGCCGGCCGGTGCTCGCCGGGGTCGACCTGGCCATCGCCGCCGGTGAGGTGGTGGCGCTGCTCGGCGGCAGCGGCTCCGGCAAGAGCACCCTGCTGCGGATCCTCGCCGGCCTCGACGCCGACGCCACCGGCGGGACCCGGGTGCGGGGCACCGCCGCCGTGGTCTTCCAGGAACACCGGCTGCTGCCCTGGAAGCGGGTCGGCGACAACGTCGCGCTGGGGCTGACCGGCCCCGACGTGCGGGCCCGGGTGGACCGGGCGCTGACCGAGGTGGGGCTGGCCGACCGCCGCCGGGCCTGGCCTGCCGAACTCTCCGGCGGTCAGGCGCAACGGGTCGCGGTGGCCCGCGCGCTCGTCCGCGAGCCGGACGTGCTGCTGCTCGACGAGCCGTTCGGGGCGCTCGACGCGCTGACCCGGCTGCGGATGCAGTCCCTGCTGCGGCGGCTGCGCGCCGAGCACGGCTTCGCCGCCCTGCTGGTCACCCACGACGTCGAGGAGGCGCTGCTGCTCGCCGACCGCATCCTGCTGCTCGACGGGGGCGTCATCGCCGAGGAGATCGTCGTCGACCTCGGTCCCGTCGGGCACGCCGCCGACCGCCCCGCCCGCTCCCCCGAGCAGCCCGCCTTCGGCGCGTTGCGTCGCCGGCTGCTCGACCGCCTCGGCGTACCCGCCGTCTGACCCCGGGAGACCCCGATGACCCGCTGGACACCCGACCCGAGCTTCTACCCCTCCCCCCGCGAGGCGGCCACCGCGCCCGTCGAGAAGCTGGCCTACGTCGCCGCGTTCGACCGTACGGCGCAGCGGCCCGACGCGATCGTCGTGCTCGACACCGACCCGGATTCCACCGACTACGGCCGGGTGGTCGGCTGGACCGACCTGCCGCACACCGGCGACGAGCTGCACCACTTCGGCTGGAACGCGTGCAGCAGCGCGCTCTGCCCGACCGCCCCGCATCCGCACGTCGAGCGGCGCTACCTGATCGTGCCGGGGCTGCGGTCGTCGCGCATCCACGTGTTCGACACCCGGCCCGACCCGCGCGCCCCGCAACTGGTGAAGGTGATCGGCGCGCAGGAGCTGGCCGAGAGGTCCGGCTACTCCCGCCCGCACACCGTGCACTGCGGCCCGGACGGCATCTACCTGTCGGCGCTCGGCGGCGTCGACGGTGCCGAGGGTCCGGGCGGCATCGCCGTACTCGACCACACCACCTTCGCCGTCCGGGGAGCCTGGGAGGCCGACCGGGGCCCGCAGTTCCTGGCGTACGACGTGTGGTGGCACCTCACCCAGGACGTGCTGGTCACCAGCGAGTGGGGCACCCCGTCGATGATCGAGGACGGCATCGTCGGCGAGCTGCTGCTGGGACGGAAGTACGGGCACGCGATCCACTTCTGGGACCTCGCCAAGCGCCGGCACGTGCAGCGGGTCGACCTCGGCGACCAGTACCAGATGCCGCTCGAACTGCGCCCCGCGCACGACCCGACCCGGTCGTACGGCTTCGTGGGGGTGGTGATCAGTGTCGAGGACCTGTCGGCGTCGGTCTGGTTGTGGCACCGCGACGGCGACGGCGCGGACGCCGGGTGGGCGGTGACCCGGGTGATCGACATCCCCGCCGAGCCGGCCGATCCGGCCGACCTGCCGGACCTGCTCAAGCCGTTCGGCGCGGTCCCCCCGCTGGTCACCGACATCGACCTGTCGGTGGACGACCGGTTCCTCTACGTCTCCTGCTGGGGCACCGGGGAGCTGCGCCGGTACGACGTCAGCGACCCGTTCCACCCGGTGCTGGTCGGCTCGGTGCGCCTCGGCGGCATCGTGGCCCGCACCGCCCACCCGGCCGCGCCGGACGAGCCCCTGGCCGGTGGCCCGCAGATGGTGGAGGTCAGCCGGGACGGCCGCCGGGTCTACGTCAGCAACTCGCTCTACGGCTCCTGGGACGACCAGTTCTATCCCGACGGGGTGGGCGCCTGGCTGGCCAAGCTGGACGTCGACCCGGAGCGCGGCGGGCTCACCCCGGACGTGCGGTTCTTCCCGCACGGCGAGCAGTTCCGGGGGCTGCGGGTGCACCAGACCCGGTTGCAGGGCGGCGACGCCAGCTCCGACTCGTACTGCTTCCCGTGACCGGGCGGACCCTGCTGGCGGTGGCGGCGCTCGGCGCGTTCCACGGGTTGAACCCGGCGATGGGGTGCCTCTTCGCGGTCGCCCGGGGGTTGCAGGAGCGTCGCCGGGCGGCGCTGCTGGCCGCGCTGCCCCCGGTCGCGGCGGGTCACCTGGCCTCGGTGGCGGTGGTCGCCGCACTGGTCTCCGCCACCCGCTCGGTCACCGCCAGCACCGCGCTGACGGTGACCGGCGGGACGGTGCTGGTCGGGTTCGGGCTGTGGCGGTTGTTGTCCCGGCGGCACTTCCGCTGGGCCGGGATGCGGCTGTCGTCGGCGCAGGTGGCCGGCTGGTCGTTCCTGATGTCGTCGGCGCACGGTGCCGGGTTGATGCTGCTGCCGGTGCTGCTGGCCGACCCGCCGGCCGGCGGGCACGCCGGGCACCTGGCGGCGGCGCCGGCCGGAGCGCTGAGCGGACTGGCCGCCGCCGGGGCGCACACCGTGGCGATGCTGGCCGTCGCGTCGACCATCGCGCTGCTGGTGTACGAGGTGCTGGGGGTCGGGGTGCTGCGCCGGGCCTGGTTCAACGTGGACCGGTTGTGGGCGGGGGTGCTGGTCGCGGCGGGGGTGGTGACGCTGGCCGCGGCGATCTGACCGAATGGCCCCGGCCCCGGTCGGCCAGTGGCCCTGCCCGGCGGACAACTCCTACTGATTCAATAGGAGTTACCGTCGCCGAGCCGAAGGAGCCCCGGTGTCCACCGTTGCGTCGTACGACGAGGCCGACCACGACGCCCGCCGGGCCCGGCAGTGGCTGGCCGGCCAGGCCCGCGCCGACGGGGTGTCCCGCGCCGACCTGGTCGCGCTGGGCACGGCGATGAGCGCGCTCGCCGCCACCGCCGACGCACGGGAGCCGGTCGCGCCCGCCGCCGGGCCGGTCGGGGCGGACCCGGGCATCGTCAAGCCGCTCGACCCCGCGCTGCTCACGCCCCGCGACGGCAACGCCGAGATGCGCTGGGAGGCGATGGCCGGCCGGGGGTACGTGGTGCCGAACGACAGGTTCTTCGTCCGCAACCACACCCACACCCCTCGCATCGACGCCGACACCTGGCGACTACGGCTGTACGGCGACGGCCTGCGTGCCGCCCCGACCCGCCACGCCCCGGTCGAGTTCGACTACGCCGCCCTGCGCGCGCTGCCCGCCGTCGAGCTGCCCGCCCTGGTGGAGTGCGCCGGCAACGGGCGGCACTTCTTCGCCAGCCAGCAGGACACCCCGGCCTCCGGGGTGCAGTGGCGGCTCGGGGGCGTCGGGGTGGCCCGCTGGCGCGGGGTGCCACTGGCCACCGTGCTACGGCACGCCGGGTTGACCGCCGACGCGGTGGACGTCATGCCGGAGGGCCTGGACCCGCCGTACGTCACCGGGGGTGTCGGCCTCGGCCGGGTACGCCGTCCGCTGCCGATCGGCAAGGCCCTCGACGACGTGCTGCTCGCGTACGAGATGAACGGGGCGCCGCTGCCGGCGGACCACGGCTTCCCGGTCCGGGTGGTGGTGCCCGGCTGGATCGGGATCTCCTCGATCAAGTGGGTCGGCGCGATCGAGGTCTCCACCACCCCGCTGTTCTCCCCGTGGAACACCAGCCTCTACCGGATGTTCGGTCCCGGCCAGCCGGCCGACGGCGGGCCGGCCGGCACCCAGTCGGTCAAGAGCGCGTTCGAGCTGCCCTGGGACGCCCGGCTGGCGGCCGGCGTCGAGACCACGCTGACCGGCCGGTCCTGGTCCGGGGCCGGTCCGATCGACCGCGTCGAGGTCGACACGGGCGAGGGGTGGCGACCGGCCACCCTGGTCGGGGCGGACCGGGGTGGACCCTGGCAGCGGTGGTCGACGCGGTGGTGTCCGCCGACCGCCGGCCGGTGGACGCTGCGGGCCCGCGCGGTGGACGTGACCGGCCGCGGTCAGCCCGACCGGGCCCTGGGCAACGACCTCGGTTACCTCTTCGACGGGGTGGTCCGGCATCCGGTGACGGCGGTCTGACCCGCCCGCCGTCCATCCGCACCGCCACCCGGCGGGACCGCCGACCGCAGGACTGCCCGGCATCCGCCGGGCGGCGGGTGTCCGGCGTCGACGGGCGGCGGGCCACCCCCGCCACGTGGATCGGGTCGGCCGTCCGGGTGCGACGGGCGGCCGGACCGCCCCGGCGCGACGGTCGCCGCCGCCGCGCCGGGGTGGGGTCGGTGTCCGGTCAGGCGCGGGCGCAGGTCGCCGTGCCGGTGGGACCGCTGCCGGTGCCCTGGAAGCCGAACTCGGTGCCGGCACCCGCACCGACGGCGCTGTTGTAGCTGACGCTGCGGAAGCTGACGGCACCGGCTGTGCCGGTGCTCTGCGCGCTCCACACGGCGGTGACGGTGGCATCCGACGGCAGGGTCAGGTTGACCACCCACCCGTCGAGCCCGGCCGGGCCTGCGGTGACCTTGACAGTGGCCACGAAGCCGCCGGACCAGGAGTTCAACGACACCGACGTGGCGCAGTCACCGTCACCGGGCGGCGGGGTGGTGGTCGGAGGCGGGGTCGTCGTCGGAGGCGGGGTCGTCGTCGGAGGCGGGGTCGTCGTCGGAGGCGGGGTCGTCGTCGGCGGCGGCGTGGTGGGCGGCGGCGTGGTCGGCGGGACGGTGGTGCCGCCCGCGTTGAGCGCGTCCAGCGTGGAGGCGTACGCCGGCTTCCTGGTGCCGTTGCCGTCGAAGAGCAGCGGCGTGGCGCTGGACCGCCACGAGTCGGTGTCCCGGATGCCGGAGACGGTGATGCCGGTGCAGCGGGAGATCGCCAGGCAGGCGCGGACCACGCGGGAGTAGCTGTCGGCCTGGGAGCTGCCGGAGCCCTCGATGTCCAGCTCGGTGATCTGCACCTCGACGCCGAGGTCGACGAAACGCTGGAGGTTGGCCTGGTAATCCGCCGGCACCGGTGACTGGGCGGTGAAGTGGGACTGGAAGCCGACGCAGTCGATCGGCACGCCCCGGGCCCTGAAGTCCCGGACCATGGCGTACACGCCGTTGCTCTTCGGGTTCTGCCCGTCGGTGTTGTAGTCGTTGTAGCAGAGCTTCGCGCCCGGGTCGGCGGCCCGGGCGGCCCGGAACGCCGCCTCGATCCAGTCGTCACCGGTGCGCTGCAGGTTGGAGTCACGACGCCCACCGCTGCCACCGTCGGCGAACGCCTCGTTCACCACGTTCCACGCGTCGATCCTGCCCCGGTAGTGGGTGGCGACCTGGGTGACGTGGTTGAGCATGGCGTTGCGCAGGGCGGTGCCGGACAGGACGGCCGTCCAGCGCGGTTGCTGCTGGTGCCAGGCCAGCGCGTGACCGCGGACCCGCATCCCGTAGGCCTCGGCGTGGCTGACCAGCTTGTCGCCACTGGCGTAGGTGAACTGGTTCGGGCTGGGCTCGGTGGCGTCCCACTTCATCTCGTTCTCGGCGGTGACCGAGGTGAACTCGCGGTTCAGGATGCCGACGTAGACGGAGTCGGAGAGCCTGTTCACCGCCACCGCGGTGCCGAAGTAGCGGCCCGTCTCGGCGGCGGCGGCACCGAGGGTGGTGCCGGCGCTGGCGCTGGCGGCGAGGACGACGGTGGTACCGACGGCGACCAGGCCGGTGGCGATCGAGGCCAGGGCGGCACGCAGCCGCGGTGGTGTGGTCCGACGCCCGCTGCTGCGGGCGGACACCTGGTTCATGGCAGAAGCCTTTCAAGACGGTGGGATGCACCGTCCCGACCTTCGCCCGAGTGCGGTGGCCGACCGGGGAGGCGGTGTGGTCGCCCGGAGGCCACACCCGCCCACGTCGTCGCTCAGCCGCCACCGCCGAGGTCGAGGGGTTGCCAGGGTGACGCTATCGAAACATCCTTAAGACTTCAACGAGCATCGATGTCTTGGCGGTGTCGTCGGCGCAGCCGCCGCTACTCGGTGGCGGCGAGGTAGCCGCTCGCCTGCAACTCGAACAGCTCCCGGTAGGGCCCGTCGGCGGCCATCAACGTGTCGTGGTCGCCCTGCTGCACCAGCCGACCACGGTCCATCACGAAGATCTGGTCGGCGTGCCGGACGTTGGCCAGCCGGTGGGTGATCAGCACGACCGTCCGGTCGGGCCGCCGCCGCAACTGCTCGAAGAGCGCGTGTTCGGCACGGGCGTCGAGGGCGGCCGACGGCTCGTCGCAGATCAGCAGCCGGGCGTCCCGGTAGAGGCCCCGCGCGGCCACCAGCCGCTGCCACTGCCCGCCGGACAGGTCGTGGCCGTTCTTGAACTCCCGCGCCAGCAGGGTGTCGTAGCCGAACGGCAACCCGGCGATCATGTCGTGCGCGGCGGCCGACCGGGCGGCGTCCTCGACGGTGGGCCCGGTCATGTCCGGGGCGCGGTCGTACCGGCCGATGCGGATGTTCTGCGCGGCGGTGAACGGGAACTTCCACCACTCCTGGGTCATCACCGCCACCTGGGCGGCGGTCGACGCCGGGTCCAGCTCGGCGACGTCGACGCCGTCCCACCGGATCGCCCCGCCGGTGGGCCGGTAGAGACCGGCGATCAGCTTGGCCAGGGTGGTCTTGCCGGAGCCGTTCTCCCCGACCAGCGCGACCACCTCGCCCCGCCGGACGGTGAGACTCACCTCGTCGACGGCCGGGGCGTCGGTGTCCGGGTAGCGCAGGCTCACCCGGTCCAGCTCGATGCTGTCGAACCCGGTGGCGGGCCGCCCCGGCGCGGTGCCGCTGCGCCCCTCGGCGCGGTCGAGGAAGTCCCGGTAGTCCTGGTAGTAGAGGGCGTCCTCGTAGAGGTTGTTGGTGGCGAAGACGGCGAGGGCGAGGCTGCTGCGGGCCGACTGGAGGGCGAGCAGCGCGGTCGCCGCCGCGGCCAGCGCGACCAGGCCGGCGAGCAGCAGCCCACCGAGCACGGCGTAGACCGCGAAGACGGCGACCCCGCCGACGGACATCCCGACGGCCCGGGTCCGGCTCTGCGCGCGGGCCAACCGCAGCAGCGCGGCCGTCTCGGCGCTCATCATCCGGCGGAACTCGGTGAGCAGGAAGTCGCGCATCTGGTAGGCCCGCACCTCGGCGGCGGTGTGCCGGTTGGCCATCAGGTTGGCCAGCATCCACATCCGGCGACGCCTGTTGATCCGGGCCAGCATGTCCAGGTACTGCCGCCGGGCCATCCGGACCGCGGTGACCGCCTCGGGCACCGCGGCGAGCAGCAGGCACGGCAGCAGCAACGGCTGGATGACGGTCACCGCGGCGGCGGTGGCGAGCACGCCCACCACCCCGGTGATCAGGTTGACCGTGTGGTCGACGATGGACGCCGCCTCGGCCGCGCCCCGGGTACGGACCCGGTCCATCTCCTCGGCGAAGCCGGCGTCGTCGAAGGCGGCCAGCTCGACCGCCGTGGTGGTCTCGAACAGCCGCAGCTCCACCGCGTAGGTGATCTGCGGGATCAGCCGGGCCTGCGCCCAGCCGGCGGTGACGGTCAGGGTGCCCTTGGCGGCCACCGCCGCCGCGGCCAGCACCAGCGCGGGCAGCGCGGCCCGGACCCGGTCCGGCGTCGGGCCGGCGGCGAACAACTCGCGCAGCACCCCGGTGGTGGCGAGCAGGCCGAGGGTGGTCATCACCCCGGCGGCCAGGTTCAGCCCGATCGCGGCGAGGGTGTCGCGCCGGCTGGTGGCCCAGGCCAACGCGACGGCCTCGCGCACCAGCCGGGGCAGCCGGCGGGCCACCGCGCGGAAGCTGGTGTGCGCGAACGTGGTGGCGTGGTGCATCCAGGCGCCGTCGGCCAGCTCCGGCAGATCGAGCCCGGCGTCGGCGGCGTCGGGATCGGCGGGCTCGTCCGCGCCGACCGCACGGCGGGGACCGGTCACCGTCGCCATGGTTCCTCCCGGGCCGAAGGGGCGGGGCACGGGCGAGCCTACTGTCAGCGACGACGGGCTGTCTCGCCGTGGCGGCGTGTCGTACACCTGTCGCATTGGCGTGTCGCGGGGCGCGCCGCGCCGCCCGCCGCGCCGGGTCGCGTCGCGTGGCCGCGCCCCGGGTGGCAGGCTGGGACGCGAACCGTCGGCGGCACCACGCGCCGACGACCGTCGTGAAGGAGAAGATCGACCCGATGGCTGCGAGTGTGACCACCACCGACGAATGGCAGGCGCTGCGCAAGCACGCCGAGACGATGCGCGGCCCCCACCTGCGGGAGCTGTTCGCGGCCGACCGGCAACGGGGTGAGCGGCTCACCGGCGAGGTCGCCGACCTGCACGTCGACTACAGCAAGAACCTCGTCACCGACGAGACGCTCGGGCTGCTCACCGCGCTGGCCGGGCGGGTCGGGCTGACCGACCGGATCGCCGCCATGTTCGCCGGGGAACACATCAACTCGACCGAGGACCGGGCCGTGCTGCACACCGCGCTGCGGCTGCCGCGCGACGCCGCGCTGACCGTGGACGGTCAGGACGTGGTCGCCGACGTGCACCGGGTGCTGGACCGGATGGCCGCGTTCAGCGAACGGGTCCGCTCCGGGCAGTGGCGCGGGCACACCGGCGAGCGGATCAGCACGGTGGTCAACATCGGCATCGGCGGTTCCGACCTCGGCCCCGTGATGGCGTACGAGGCACTCAAGGCGTACCGGGACGCGGGGATCGACTGCCGGTTCGTCTCCAACATCGACCCGACCGACATCCACGACAAGACCCACGACCTCGACCCGGCGAGCACCCTGTTCGTGGTGGTGTCGAAGACCTTCTCGACGCAGGAGACGTTGGCCAACGCCGAGCAGGCCAAGACCTGGCTGCTGTCGGGCCTGGACGCCGACGACGACGCGGCGATCGCGAAGCACTTCGTGGCGGTGAGCACCAACGCGGGCCGGGTGGCCGACTTCGGCATCGACCCGGAGAACATGTTCGGCTTCTGGGACTGGGTGGGTGGCCGCTACTCGCTGCCGTCGGCGGTCGGACTGTCGGTGATGCTGGCGGTCGGGCCGGACCGGTTCCGCGAGCTGCTGGCCGGCTACCACGCCGTCGACGAGCACTTCCGCACCACGCCGGTGGAGCGGAACCTACCGGCGCTGCTCGGGCTGATCAACGTGTGGTACGTCGACTTCCTCGGCGCGCAGACCCACGCCGTGCTGCCGTACTCGCAGTACCTGCACCGGTTCCCGGCGTACCTGCAGCAGCTCACCATGGAGAGCAACGGCAAGTCGGTGACCCTCGACGGCACGCCCGTCGACCACCCGACCGGGGAGATCTTCTGGGGCGAGCCGGGCACCAACGGTCAGCACGCCTTCTACCAGCTCATCCACCAGGGCACCGTGCTGATCCCGGCGGACTTCATCGCGTTCAGCCAGCCCAACCACGACCTGGGCGAGATGCACGACCTGTTCATGTCGAACTTCTTCGCGCAGACCGCCGCGCTGGCCTTCGGCCGGACGAAGGAGCAGGTCGAGGCGGAGGGCACGCCCGCCGAGGTGGTGCCGCACCGGGTGATGCCGGGCAACCACCCGACCACCTCGATCATCGCGCCGAAGCTCACCCCGTCGACGCTGGGCCAGCTCATCGCGCTCTACGAGCACATCGTGTTCACCTGCGGCGCGGTCTGGGACATCAACCCGTTCGACCAGTGGGGGGTGGAGCTGGGCAAGGTGATGGCCAACCAGCTCGCCCCGAAGCTGACCGGTGACGCGCCGGACCTGGCCGACGTGGACTCCTCCACGGCGGCGCTGATCCGCCGCTACCGCCGGGAGCGCGGCCGGGCCTGAGGTCCGGACGGCCGCTGCCGGGCATCCGGCGGGGGTCATCGGTGAGGTACGTCGGGACGGCGGCCGGGTCACCCGACCCGGCCGCCGATTCTTTCGACCTGACTGGTCCAACCAGTTGACGAGTTGACCGGTACGCCGCCAGACTGCTGCCGTGACCTTCGTGCCGGTGCCCCGCAGCTCCGTCTCCGACCACGTCTTCGGCCAGCTCCGTGACGCCATCGTCAGCGGGCGGCACTCCCCGGGTGACCCGCTGCCCGGGGAACGCGAACTCGCCGCCGCGTTCGCGGTCAACCGGCACGCCGTACGGGAGGCGTTGCGCCGGCTCCAGCAGCTCGGTCTGCTCCGGGTCAGCCAGGGTGGCGTCACCCGGGTGCTGGACTGGCGGGTGCACGCCGGCCTCGACCTGGCCCTGTCCCTCGCCCAGTCCGGCGACGTGCTGCCGGTGGAGAACCTGGTCCGGGACATGCTGGAGATGCGCGCCTGCGTCGGGGTCGACGCGGCCCGGTGCTGCGCGGTGCGGGCCACCGGGGCGGTACGCCGGCTCGTGGTCGACACCGTGGAGGGGTTCGCCGCGCTCGCCCCCGACCTGTCCGCGATGGCCGAGGCGAACATCGCGCTGTGGCGGCACATCGTCACCGGCAGCGGCAACACCGCCTACCTGCTCTCCTTCAACAGCCTGGTGGCCGGGGCACTGGCCGTCGGCGAGGTGCCGCCGGCCCGACGCGCGGCCGAACTGCTGGACGTCGCCGGGCACCGCCGGCTGGCCGCCGCGATCGCCGACGGCCGGGGCGACGACGCCGCCACCGAGGCACACACCCTGCTCACCGCCTCCCTCACCAGCCCGACCGGCTGACCGTCGGACATCTGCCACCGGTCGACCCGCACCACCCCACCCGCCGACCCGTCCCGGGCGTCCACCCCCGTCGCCCGTCCCCCGGAAGGGAACGTCGCGCATGATCCCCGCCGTGCTCTACGCCGTACCGGCATTCCTGCTGCTCATCGCCGTCGAGGCGTGGTCGTACCGGTTCGCGCCGGACGACGACGAACGCGGCTACGAGCTGCGGGACACCACCACCAGCCTCACCATGGGCGCCGGCAGCCAACTGATCGGCTTCCCGTGGAAACTGCTCACCGTCGGCCTGTACGTCGCGCTGTGGACCGTCGCGCCGGTGCAGCTCTCCCCCACCAGCGTCGGCACCTGGGTGCTGCTGTTCGTCGCCGACGACCTGGCGTACTACTGGTTCCACCGCACCCACCACGAGGTACGCCTGTTCTGGGCCAGCCACGTGGTGCACCACTCCAGCACCCACTTCAACCTCTCCACCGCGCTGCGGCAGAGCTGGACGCCGATGACCTCACTGCCGTTCTGGCTGCCGCTGGCGCTGCTCGGCATCCCACCCTGGATGATCTTCCTCCAGCAGTCGGTCAGCCTGCTGTACCAGTTCTTCCTGCACACCGAGCGGATCGACAGGCTGCCCCGACCGGTCGAGTGGGTCTTCAACACCCCGTCGCACCACCGGGTGCACCACGGCGCGAACCGCGAGTACCTGGACCGCAACTACGGCGGCATCCTGATCGTCTGGGACCGGCTCTTCGGCAGCTTCGCCCCGGAGGACACCGCCGTGCGGTACGGGCTGACGACGAACATCGGCACCTACAACCCGCTGCGGGTGGCCACCCACGAGTACGCCGCGATCTGGGCCGACGTGCGGCGGGCCGGTTCGTGGCGGCACCGGCTCGGGCACGTCCTCGGCCGTCCCGGCTGGCAGCCCGCCCGATGAGCGGCGCCCGCGCTACCCGGCGACCCGACCGGGGCCGGCCGGCGTCCGGTGTGGCCGGTCGGTGGTGGCTGGGGGCGTTCGGACTGGCCGCCGTCGTCGAGCTGACCGGGGTCGCCCTCGACGCGCCGGCCGTGCAGTGGGCGGCCAAGCCGCTGCTCGCCCCGCTGCTGCTCGGCTGGCTGCTCGCCGTACGCCGGCGGTGGGACCCGGTGGCGACCGGGCTGGTCTGCGCGGCCGCCGGTGACGTGGCGCTGCTGGTGCCCGGCAGCACCGCGTTCCTGCTCGGGATGGGGTGCTTCCTCGGCACCCAGCTGGCGTTCCTGACCGCGTTCCTGCGCCACCGGCGGCCACCCGCGCCGGCCGTGGCCGGCTACCTGGCACTGTGGGCGGCGGGCAACGCGCTGCTCTGGGGTCGGCTGGGTGACCTGCGGCTGCCGGTGCTCGGCTACAGCCTGGCGTTGACCCTGATGGCCGCCGCCGGCTGGGGGGTGTCCCGGCGGGTGGCCGCCGGTGGCGCGCTGTTCCTCCTGTCCGACCTGCTGATCGGGGTCGAGGCGACGGGCGTCCGGCTGCCCGGCCACGGGCTGTGGGTGATGACCACCTACCTCGCCGCCCTGCTCCTGATCACCACCGGCTGGGCGGGCCGCCGGGTCGGGCCGCCCCGCGCCGACCCGGCTCAGCCGAGGGCGGCGACCAGGGCCTCCGGAGCCATCGTGGACGGGCGGTCGCTGACCTGACCGTCGCCGATCTCCACCAGCCGCCACCGGCCGTCGGTGCGCCACGCCAGGTCGGCGGTGACGAAGGGCAGGTCGAGCGCCGTCACCACGGCGGCCAGCGGCCCGAGGTCCACCGGCACGTCGGGCAGTTCCGCCGGGGTGTCCGGGTGCGGGCCGGTGAGCACGCAGCGGCCGTCCACCCACCAGGTGCGGATCTCGACGCCGGCGAGGGGCTCGAAGCGGCGCAGCACGAAACCGCAGGCGAAGTCGTCGTCACGCAGTTCGCGCAGCCGGGTCGCGACCCGCCAGGCGGCGTCACCGTCGGCCAACTCCGGCACGAAACACGCCTCGTGCCAGTGGTGCTTGGCGGATTTGGTCCAGTCCCGCAGCACCGCCGGACCGCCGCCCAGCGCGGTACGGGCGCGGTCGAAGTCGGACCGGTCGACGCCGACCGTCCAGCAGGACTGCGGGGTGAGCGCCGCGGCCGTGGCGTACCACCCGGGCAGCTCGTGGGCGCGGCGGTACCGGTCGGGGTCGGTGCGCAGGGTGACCTGCCGGGCGCGCAGCGCCCCGGCGAAGCCCGCGTACCGGGCGGTGGAGAGCATCCAGCCCCGGTAGACCGCGTCGTCGGCCGCGGGCACCCCGGCGACCGCCCGGGTGACGTCCCGCCCCGACGCGAGGGCGTCGTGGTCGACGACGGCTACCGGGTGCCCGGCCGCCCGGGCGGCCTGCGCCTCCGGCGCGAAGTGCGGGTCCGGTCGACGGGGACGCAGCGGGTCGGCGGGGACGATCAACAGCATGCCCGCATCCTCCCCCGGCAGACCCGCCCGCACCCATCGTCTTTTCCCGCGAACGCGGCACACGGATTTACCCGGAATGGGGGCACGAACGGTCACGCTGTCGGACAGTTCCGCAGCGTGGCGGTGGTCATCCGCACCCGGGGCGGTTGGTTTCGCTTGCGCGCGGGGTGGAGACTCTTCTTCGGTACCGACAAAGGGGGAGACCGTGCCCGACACCGACCGCCCGCAGCGACATACCCGAGCCGCCGTTCCCGCCGGGGTCACCGATCCGCTCCTGTGGCGGATGGCCCTCGATGTGATCGACGCGCACCATCCCGACCAGGCCGGGCGTTGCGACAACCTGCTCTGCGAACACCAGGAGTGGCCCTGCGACGCCGCGCGCAACGCCCACCGGGCGCTGACCATGGCCGGCGACGTGACGACCGGCGTCATCGACGACCGACGCACCGTACGGGAGCAGCCCGGCCGGCCCGCGCGGCGCACGCGTACCGTCGAGGCGGCCTGACCCGTCGATCGCCGTCCCCCTCGCCCCCGGCGGCTGGCGCACCGGGCCGGTGAGGGGGACGCGACCTGTCTTCTTCCTGTCTCGCCCCCGGACCGCGCCGGCGGGCTGCCGAAGACCTGACCCGGCAGTCAGCCGAGGCGCTTGGCGGAGCGGATCGCGGTGGCCAGGTTCTCCAGCAGCGGGGCCGCGCCCGCGTACGAGAAGCGGGGCACCGCGTCCCACGGGGTGACCTGGTTGGCCTTGACGGCCGGGAGCTGCGCCCAGGTGGGCTTGGCCGCGAGGTCCTTGGGCTGCAACGCGGTGGAGCGGTTGTCCAGCAGGATCAGATCGGCCGGGAACTTGCCGGCGTTCTCCCAGCTCAGCGCCTCGAAGTAGTCGCCGGCCTCCAGCTTGGTCGGCACCACGATGTCCACACCCAGCTCGGCGAAGTACATCAGGTCGGTGCTGACCTTCGGGTTGGAGACGTAGAACAGGTCGGGGCTGCCCGAGGAGGCCATCACCCGGATGCCCGGGTTGGCCTTGACCGCCGCCCGCACCTGCTCGGCGGCGGCCTCGAAGCGGGTCTTGGCCGTGGTGACCTTCGCGGCGGACAGGTCCGCGCCGAGGGAGCGGGCCAGTTCGGCGTAGCGTTCGATCGGGCGGGTCATCGGGGTGCGCGCGGTGGCGATCGCCACGCTGGGCGCGAGCTTGAGGATCTTGTCGCGGCTCTCGTCCGGGACGTACCAGAGGGCGTCGGGGTCGTACATGTGGGTGACCAGCAGTTCGGGGCGCAGCGCGGCGTACTTCTCCACGTTGAACTCGCCCCAGACGTTGCCCAGCACGGTGACCTTGTCGACGTCGAGGTCACCGGCCTGCGGCTCGCGGGAGCCGTCGGTGCGGGTGGTCTCGCCGAACACCCCGACGAGCGCGGAGTCGAGTCCGAAGTCGACGAGCGCGGCGGCCACCCCGGTGAAGGCGACCACTCGGGTCGGCGCGGTGGCCGCCTCGACCTTGCGCTGGCGGTCGTCGGTGAAACTCCACGGACCGGCCGGGGCGTTCCCGGCGGGCTCGGCCGGGTCGTCGCCACCGCCGCAGGCGGCGAGGAGGGCGGTCAGGGCCGCGCCGCCACCGGCGGCGAGCAGCCCTCGGCGGGAGAGGCGGGGTGAGGACGAGGAAGGCAACATACGACGTCTTTCGATCAGGCCCGGACCGTGACGATCCGCGACAGCAGGGTTAGGCTAACCTAACCTAAGTCACTGTCCAACCTGCATGCGCCGCTCTTTCGCCCCCTGGAGCCGACACTGTCCGCCACCCTATCCTCACCCACCGCTGCACCGGGCGTGGCGTCGACCCGTCGGCGCGTCGGCGTCCGGGCCGTCGGGCTCGGCACCGGCCTGCTGCTCCTCGTCGCCGTGACGGTGCTCAGCATCGCCGTCGGCGCGAAGCAGCTCACCCTCGTCGAGGTGTGGCACGGCCTGGTCTCCCCCGGCTCCCCCGAACACGCGGTCGTGCAGCAGATGCGGCTGCCCCGGACCCTGCTCGGGCTGCTCGCCGGCGCGGCCCTCGGCGTGGCCGGCGCCCTGATGCAGGCGCTCACCCGCAACCCGCTCGCCGACCCCGGCCTGCTCGGCATCAACGCCGGCGCGTCCGCCGCCGTGGCCACCGCCACCGCCCTACTCGGCGTCGTCACGGTCCGGGGCTGGATCTGGTTCGCCCTGCTCGGAGCGGTGATCGTCACGGTGGCGGTGCACGCCGTCGGCGGCGGCCGACAGGCCACCCCGGAACGGCTCGCGTTGGCCGGGGCCGCCCTCAACGCGGTGCTCTACTCGTTCGTCAGCGCGGTGATGCTGCTCGACGCGGCCTCGCTGGACCGGCTGCGGTTCTGGACGGTCGGTTCGCTGGCCACCGCCGACTTCACCACCGTCGCCACGGTGGCCCCGTTCATCCTGGCCGGCCTGCTGGTCGGGCTGGCCGGGGCCCGCCCGCTCAACGCCCTGGCCCTCGGCGACGACGCGGCCCGCGCGCTGGGCGCCAGCCCCGCCCTGATCCGGGCCGGCACGGTCACCGCGGTCACCCTGCTCTGCGGCGCGGCCACCGCCGCCTGCGGCCCGATCGTCTTCGTCGGTCTGCTCGTCCCCCACCTGGTACGCGCGCTGACCGGCCCGGACCTGCGCTGGCTGCTGCCGTACGCGGCGGTGCTCGCCCCGGTGCTGCTGCTCGGCGCCGACGTGCTCGGCCGGGTCCTCGGCCGACCCGGGGAACTCCAGGTCGGACTGGTCACCGCCGTACTCGGCGGCCCGCTGTTCCTGCGTCTGGTGGCCCGCCGGTGAGCCGCACCCGTCCCGCCGCCCCACCGCCCCGGCCGCTGGCACGGGCGGTCCGCATCGGCACCCGCTCGGTACGCTGGCGTGGCCGGAGCGTGACCGTCGGTCTGGTCGCCGCCGCCCTGACCGTCGTCCTCGGGGTGCTCGCCATCGGTGGCGGCGACTATCCGATGAGCACCGCCGACGTGCTGCGCACGCTGACCGGCGGCGGCAGCGTCGCCGAGAACTTCATCGTCGGCGAACTGCGGCTGCCCCGGCTGGTGACCGCGCTCGGCGTCGGCGCGGCCCTGGCCCTGTCCGGCGCGATCCTCCAGTCGCTGGTCCGCAACCCGCTGGGCAGCCCCGACGTGCTCGGCGTCACCCAGGGCGCGTCGACCGGCGCGCTGATCGTGGTGGTGGCCGGTGGCGGCACCCTGCTGCTGTCCGGCGCGGCCCTGCTCGGCGGGCTCGCCACCGGCCTGCTGCTGTGGACGGTGGCCGGCCGGCACGGCGTGCACGGCTACCGGCTGGTGCTGGTCGGCATCGGCACCACGGCGATCCTCACCGGCGTCAACGGCTGGCTGCTCACCCGGGCCCCGCTGATGGACGCGGCGCGCGCCGTGCTCTGGCTCACCGGCAGCCTCGACGGGCGGGGCTGGACGCAGGCCGTCCCGCTGCTCGGCCTGCTGGCGCTGCTGACGCCGGTGGTGGCCGGCACCGCCCGCGCGCTGTCCCTGATCGAGCTGGGCGACGACACCGCCACCGCGCTCGGCGTGCCGGTGTCGCTGGTGCGGCAACTGCTGCTCGGCGCGGCGGTGCTGCTCGCCGCCGGGGCGGCGGCCGCCGCCGGACCGGTGTCCTTCGTGGCCCTGGTCGCGCCGCACCTGGCCCGCCGGCTCACCCGGGTACCCGGGCCGAACCTGGCCGCCGCCACCGGCACCGGTGCGGTGCTGCTGCTCGCCGCCGACCTGGCCGCCCAGCGGACCATCGAGGGCCACCAACTTCCCGTCGGGGTGGTCACCGGATTGATCGGCGGGGCCTACCTGGTATGGCTGCTCGCCACGCGCCGTCGCGCGGCACGGATCTGAGGAGGACGCGGTGACGAGTCGACTCGGCGGGGTCGGGATGACCCTGGCCTACGAACGGCGGGTGGTGGCCCGGGACCTGACGGTGGCCGTGCCCGACCGGTCGTTCACGGTGGTGATCGGCCCCAACGCCTGCGGCAAGTCCACCCTGCTGCGGGCCCTGGCGCGGACGCTGCGGCCGACCGCCGGCACCGTGCTGCTCGACGGCCGGGACATCCACACGATGCGGTCCCGGGAGGTGGCCCGCACCCTCGGCCTACTGCCGCAGTCGTCGGTCGCGCCGGAGGGCATCACCGTGGCCGACCTGGTCGCCCGGGGCCGCTACCCGCACCAGGGACTGCTGCGGCAGTGGTCGGCCGAGGACGAGCGGGTGGTGGCCGAGTCGATGGCCGCCACCGGCGTCACCGAGCTGGCCGCGCGACCCGTCGACGAACTCTCCGGCGGGCAGCGGCAGCGGGTCTGGATCGCGATGGCGCTGGCCCAGCAGACCTCCCTGCTGCTGCTCGACGAACCCACCACCTACCTGGACGTCGCGCACCAGATCGAGGTGCTCGACCTGTGCGCCCGGTTGCACGAGGAGCAGGGCCGGACCCTGGTCGCGGTGCTGCACGACCTGCACCACGCCGCCCGCTGGGCCACCCACCTGATCGCCATGCGCGACGGTCGGGTGGTGGCCCAGGGCGACCCGCGTGAGGTGGTCACCGCCGCCCTCGTCGAGGAGGTGTTCGGGCTGCCCTGCCGGATCGTCGAGGACCCGGAGACGGGCACCCCGCTGGTCGTGCCCCGGGCCCGGCGCGGGCGTCAGTCCGGGCCGGTCAGCGCCGGGTAGTCGGCGGCGGTCAGCGGTCCGGTCGACAGCGAGCCGTCGGCGCGGGGCACCTCCAACGGCCGGCCGCGCAGCAGGAACGACACCCCGGCGACGTCGGGACGGCTGTCCAGGGTGCAGACGATCTGCCCGTAGGCCAGCACCTCGTCGCTGCGACCGGACTCCTCCCCCGGCGGCTCCACCTCCACCTGGGCCCGCCCGTCGACCAGCCGGGCGCCGAGCACGTGCACCGCCCCGGGCAGGGCGGTGCTCAGGCCGACCGCCCGTTCGGCCCGGGTGGGGCCGGCGAGCAGGCGACGCAGGTGCCCGTCCACCCCGTCGGCCGCGTCGACCTGCCGGACCGTACGCACCAGTTGACCGCTGCGGACCAGGCAGAACGCCTGCTCCACCCGGCCCGGGGCGCTGCTCGCGGCCGGGGCCGCGGGCGGGCCGAACGGCGGTTGCACCGCCCGGGGCTGCTGGTCGGCCGGCACCCCGCAGCCGGCGAGCAGCAGCACCGCCACCAGCGTCGACGCCATCCGGCGGGTCACGGCCGGCTCCCCGGCAGCTCCACCCGGAAGCGGGCGCCGCCGCCGGGCCGGTCGGACACGCTGGCCCGTCCACCGTGGGCGGCGGCGTGCTGGGCGACCAGCGCCAGGCCCAGGCCGGTCCCGTCGCCGCCGGCCCGGTCGTGCGCGGCCCGGCCCCGGACGAACCGGTCGAAGACCACCTCCCGGTCGGCCACCGGCACCCCCGGGCCGGCGTCGTCGACCTCGACCACCCCCGTGCCGTCGGAGAGCCACAGCCGCACCGCGACCGGGCCGCCGCCGTAGCGGACCGCGTTGTCCAGCAGGTTGACCAGCAACTGCTCCACCCGCCGGGGGTCGACCGACCAGCGTCCCGGCGCGGGCGGGCCGGCCTCCACCAGGGAACCGGGCAGGCCCCGACCCCGGCACACGTCCCGGGCCAGCGCCACCACGTCGACCTCCTCACGCTGCGCCGGCCGGTCGCTGCGGGCCAGCTCGATCAGGTCGTTGACCAACTGCTGGAACCGGGTGATCTCCTCGCTGACCAGGCCGGCGGCGGTGGCCGTCCGGTCGTCCAACCGGTCCCGCCGCCGGGACAGCACACTCGCCGCCGCCGACAGCGTCTGCAACGGCGAGCGCAGCTCGTGGGCGACGTCGGCGGCGAACCGCCGGTCCCGCTCGATGCGGACCGCCACCTGGTCGGCCATCCGGTTGAACGAGGTGGAGAGCCGGGCCAGGTCAGGGTCGGTGCCGGGGGCGAGCCGGGCCGTCACGTCGCCCGCGGCGATCTTCTCGGCGGCGTCGGCCACCGCCGTCAACGGCCGCAGCCCGTGCCGGGTGGCATACCAGCCGAGCGCCGCGCCGGAGCCGGCCACGGTGACCGCCACCACGGTCAACGCCAACGCCAGCACCTGGAAGGTCTGCTCCAGCTCCCGCAGCGAGGTGATCTCGTAGTAGCCGGTCGAGTCGGCCAGCGGCACCCCGACCAGCAGCGCCGGCTGCCCGTCGACCCGGACCCGCTGCACCGCCGGTTCACCGTCGGCGACCATCGCCATCAGCCCGGCCGGCACCGCGCCGGACGGGCCCTCGTCGGCGGTGCGGGCGTACCAGCGGCCGTCGCGGTGCACCAGGGCCCGGCGGCTGCCCCCGGTGTCCAGGGTGCGCAGCACCTCGTAGATGTCCGGGGTGTCGGTGTCCAGGCCGGCCCGGACCACCGCCGCGTCGAAGTACGCGGCCCGCAGCGCCGTACGCTCCCGCTCGTCGAGCAGCGACCGGCGCACCAGCTCGTACGAGATCAGCGCCATCAGCGCCGACAGCAGCAGCGCCCCGATCGCGAACGCGGCGGTGACCCGGGCCCGCAGGCCGAGCCGCCTCATCGTTGCAGCTTGTAGCCGAGGCCCCGCAGGGTGACCAGGTGCCGGGGGTTCGCCGGATCGGCCTCGATCTTCTGCCGCAGCCGGCCCACGTGCACGTCGACCAGCCGCTCGTCGCCCGTCTCGTAGCCCCACACCCGGCTGAGCAGCTGCTGGCGGGACAGCACCCGGCCGGCGTGCTCGGCCAGCTCGCAGAGCAACCGGAACTCGGTGCGGGTCACCGGCACCGGTCGCCCCGACCGGCGCACCTCACCGGCCTCCGGGCTGATCTCCAACGCGCCGAAGACCAGCACCGGCACCGTCACCGACGGTGCGACGGCGGTCCGGCCCCGGCGGCGCAGCGCCCGCAACCGGGCCGAGAGTTCCTTGATGGCGACCGGCTTGACCAGGTAGTCGTCCGCGCCCGCCTCCAACGCGGCGACGATGTCGTGGGTGTCGTCGCGGGCGCTGACCACCACGATCGGCACGTCGTCGTCACGGCGCAACTGCCTGATGCACTCGAAACCGTCCAGACCGGGCAGCATCAGGTCGACCAGGACGTAGTCGGCGGCCTCCTGCCGCTGCGCCCGCAACCCCTCCTCCGCCGTGGCCGCCCCGCGCGCCAGGTAGCCCTCGTCCTCCAGGGCCAGCAGCAGCGCCAGACGGATCCGGTCGTCGTCCTCGATCACCAGTACGCCCGCCATCGGGAAATCGTGCCCGGTACGCGCCGACGATGACGAACCGGGCACGGCGAACGCGGGATTTGTCACGCAACTGACATACGTCCGCGCAACGGTCGCCAACCTCACCCCGGAGGCTGGGGCCGGACAGTGAGCGTGGAAGGAGGCCGAGTCGTGGGAGCGTCCCGCCCGGAGTGCACCGTACCGCTGGTGGAGGTGTGCGTCACCGACGACCTGGACCTGGCCGCGCTGGCCCGGTCCCGGCAGGTCTTCGACCGGCTCGTCGCGCTGCGCCCGGCCCACGTGGTGGTGGACCTGTCCGAATGCCGGCATCTCGACGCCGCCGCGATCGGGCTGCTGCTCGACGTGCACCGCGAACTGGCCCGCCACGGCGGCGTGCTGACCCTGCGGGACCCGAGCGCCCGGGCGTTGCGCGTGCTGAGCGCCGCCCGGGTGTCCCGGGTGCTGCCGATGGTCACCACCCCACGGGCCCTGCGGGTGGACGGCGGGCAGGTCCCGTCCGCCGCCCACCGGCAGCCCGCCCGGGAGCTGGTCCGGGAGCACAGCCGGTGAGCGTGCCCGGGATCGTCGCCGCCGTCGTCGTCGGGCTCGTCATCGGCGCTCTGGGACGCCTCGTCGTCGCAGGCCGTACGCAGGTCCCGCTCTGGCTCACCCTCGCCGTCGGCCTGGTCGCCGCGCTGCTCGGCACCATCGTCAGCCGGCTGGTGGGCATCGACAGCGACGGTTTCACGCTACGGCAACTGATCGTGCAGGTCGGCCTGGCCGGGGTCGCCGTGGCGCTGGTCGTCGGCACCGCCGGCGGCCGGACCGAGCCCTGACCCACCGGAACCGGTCGTGGTCCGGCGCGCGGGGTCTCCGGTCGACCACCGCGCGCCGGGCCACGACCACCGGACCGCCACGGCCGTCCTCGAGGAGGAGATCCGATGACCGTCGTACCGGACGAACCGCTGATGACGCTGATCTGTGACAGCTGCGGTGCGGTGGCGAGTGGCCCGGCCTGCGTCCTGCCCGACGCCGAGGTGGTCTGGACGTTCGTCGCCGAGCAGGGGTGGACCGGTTCGCCGTTCGCCACCGGGCCGCACCGCTGCCCCCGCTGCGAACTGGCCCCCGAACCGGCCCCGGCACCCACCCGCGCCCCGCGCCACGCCGACCCGCTCGGCGTGCTGGGCGTCGAGCACCTCGACGAGGTCGCGGTCGTCACCGCCGCCGGTGACCTGGACCTCGCCACCGGCGACGTCCTGCACGGCGCGCTGGCGGAGGCCGTCGGGGCCGACCGGCACGTGGTGGTGGACCTGGCCCGGGTGCACCTGATCGACTCCACCGCGCTCGGGGAGCTGGTCCGAGCCCGGCAGGACGCCCGGCAGCGTGACCGGCAACTCAGCCTCGCCGGGCCGTCCCGGTTCGTCCGCACCGTGCTGCACACCATGCGACTGGACCGGGTGTTCCCGGTCTTCGACACCCGCCGGGCGGCGGTGGACTGGTCCCGGTCCCCCGCGACCGCACCGCCCCGGGAGAGGAGCACGGCATGGTGATGCCGTGGCCGCTGCCCGACGACAGCTGGTTCCGTCCCGAGCCCGACCCGCCCGGCCCGCCCGGGGAGGACGTCCGGCTGGCCGCCGAGGTGGCGTACCGGATCGTCGGCGGGGTCGGCCTGCGGGCCCGGCGCATCACCGTCACCGTGCAGAACCGGGTGGCGATCCTCGGCGGGATCGCCCCCGACGTCGACGCCCGGCAGCTCGCCGGCCAGGTCGCCTGGCAGGTGCCCGGCGTGGTCGACGTGTGCAACGCGGTGCGGTTGGCCGCGAAACGCTGACCGTCCGGCGTCACCGGACGGTCAGCGCGGGACCTCAGCGCGGCGCGGCGACGTGGGCGGGCGGCTGCGGGCCGAACGCGGCGAGGAACCGGTCGCGGAACGTGTCCATCGGCCACACCGGGGCGTCCGGCCCGGGACGCAGCCCCTCCTGCCAGCCCCAGCCGGACACCCGGGCCAGCACCGCCGGATCCCGGGCGAGCACGGTGATCGGCACGTCCCGGCTCGCGTTCGGGCCGGTGACCAGCGGAGACGGCTGGTGGTCACCGAGGAAGACCAGCACCGTGTCGTCGTCGCCGTACGTCTCGACGTAGGAGATCAGGCTGTTCAGCGAGTACTCGATGGCCCGCCGGTAGCCGGTGCGCACCTCGGTGGTGCTGCGCCCCACCACGTCCTTCGGGTTGAACGCCACCGACGTCGGCCGGCGGTAGATCGAGCCGTCCCCGACGTGCTCCCAGTCGAGCATCCGGGGGATCGCCCCCCACGGGGAGTGGCTGGAGATCAGCGGGATCTGCGCCATGATCGGGGCGTGGCCGGGGGTCCGCTCCCGGCGCTGGAAGGTCGCCAGGGTGTACTGGTCGGGCATCGGGGCGTAGCTGAACTGCGGGCCCCGGTAGTCCAGCCCTGCCGCGTCGTGGTAGCGGTCGTAGCCGAAGAACGCCCCCTCCGGCCAGGGTGAGGTGGCCGCCGGCATCACCCCGACGGTCTGCCAACCGGCCCGCTGGAACGCCTTGTTGAGGGTCAGCCGGTCGCTGGCCAGCAGGCTGTCGTGCCGCTGCTGGTTGTCGATCCACAGCCCGGACAGCAGCGTGTCGTGGGCCAGCCAGCTTCCCCCGCCGAAGGTGGGCGAGGTGAGGAATCCGCTACGGGCGGTGAACCCGGCTTTGGCCAGCCGTTTCGTTCCCCCGTCGAGCACCGGCCCGACCCCATCGGCGAACTCCGGGTCCTCGACGGCGTCCCGGCCGTAGCTCTCCACGAAGGCCAGCACCACGTCCTTGCCGCGCAGCGCGGTGAGCAGCTGGTCGCCCGGGGTGTCCCGGTAGGCGTCCCGGGCCACCTGGTCGGCGAACTCCCGCCGGTCCCGCAGGCCCGCACCGGCCTGACCGACGTGCTGCCCGACCAGGATCGCGGTGCCGGAGTCGGCGACCGGCACCCCGAGCGTCGCGGCGGCCACCCAGACGGCGGTCAGGCCGGCCACCACCCGGACGGCGGTGCGACGGTGCCCGGTCGTCAGCCGGGTCAGCCGCAGCACCGACCGGGTGGTGAGCACCAGCAGGGCCGCCACCAGGGCGACCAGGGCGACGACGGCGGCGACCGCACCGCCGGTGCCCACCGAGTCGGTGACGAAGGCGTAGCCGTCGTCCAGCAGCACCCAGTCGAGGACCAGGTCGAACGGGCGGGCGAAGCTGGCCGACATGCCCAGGTCGAGCACCTTGACGACGGCCACCAGCCCCAGCGCCACCCCGACCGCCACCGCGACCGGTCGCCGGGCCCGGCCGGGCAGCGCCAGCAGCAGGGCGGCGGCGACCAGCGCCTCGACCGGCACCCGCAGGAACGCCATCGGGGTGAGCTGGTCGAACCGGCCCGGCGCGGTCAGCACCGCCACGACCAGCAGCCCGGCCAGCACGGTGGTCACCCGCCCGGCGACCGTACGCCACCGCCCCCGGCCCGCCCCGTCCGGCGGCGTCGGACCGGCGGCGACGTCCGGCCCGTCGACCCCGTCGGCGGGACCGGCGGACGCGTCGACTCCGGCGGACGCGTCGACCCCGGACGGCCCGGCGTCCCCGGTGGGCTCGGCTGCCGTGCTCGGGCGACGCAGGCGTGACAACAACGACACTCCGGATGGTCCTTCCTGGGGAGGGCCCCGGCGCACGGCCGGGTCGGCGGGCCGGCTCAGACCGGCTGGTGGGCGACGAACGACCGGTCGGTGACGGCGTCGACCCGGGGCCGCACCGATGGTACGGACGGCAGCGCCACGACCGACGGCACCAGCGCGACCGGGACCGGCGTGGCGGACGTCGGGGCGACCGCCGGGGTGGGCCGGGTCGACCGGTGCCACCACAGCCAGCCGACGTCGTGGCCGAACGACTCGACAAGCAGCGCCAACGACACCGCGGCCAGCACGGCGGTCACCGGCCGGGCCAGCACGTCGGCGGCGACGACGAGCAGCAGCACCCCCTGGGTGGCGGCGACCACCTTGCGCCAGAAGCGCGGCGGCAGGGTCCCCCGCATCCAGGGCAGCAGCCAGCCGGCGACGACGAAGGCGTACCGCAGGCCACCGATGGCGAGCACCCACGGCCCCACCACCGGCGCCACCTGGACGCTGAGCACCAGGATGAGGAACGCGTCGACCTCCATGTCGAAGCGTGCGCCGAGCGCGCTGGCCGTACCGGTGCGTCGGGCCACCCAGCCGTCCACCGCGTCCAGGGCCAGCGCCACCGCCGTCATCGGCACCAGCACCGAAAGCGGGGTCGGGCCGGAGAATCCGGTGACGACCAGGGCGGTCACCCCGCCGACCAGCACCCCCCGGGCGAGCGTCACCCGGTCGGCCGGCCCGAGCCGGTCGACGCCCCGACGGCGTAGGCCACGCTGCAACGCGACGCAGGTGACCACGCCGTACCCGAGACCGGCCAGCCAGCCGGCGACGTCGAGCCCGACGGTCGCGGCCAGCCCGGCCAGCAGGACGGTCTGTGCGGTCAGGCCGAGCACCGGACCGGTTCGAACCCTGGACACCCTGCCTCCGTGTTTATGATCGACGACCTCGGCAGTGGGTACGCAGGACGCGGCCGTTTCGTTCGGTTCCGCCGGCAGAAGAGGAGAAAACCCGCGTGATCCACGATGCCCGGGCCTTCTGGCTCCGCTCCCCCGGCGTCGGTGAGCTGCGGCCGGTGACCCTGCCCACGCCCGGCCCCGACGAGGTGCTGGTCCGCAGCCGCTACTCCGGGGTGAGCCGCGGCACCGAGACGCTGGTGTTCACCGGCAGTGTGCCACCGGGCCAGTACACGGCGATGCGCGCCCCGTTCCAGGAGGGCGACTTCCCCGCCCCGGTCAAGTACGGCTACCTCAGCGTGGGGGTGGTCGAGGCCGGGCCGGCGGCGCTGCGCGGACGGACGGTGTTCTGCCTGCACCCGCACCAGAGCGCGTACGTGGTGCCGGCCTCGGCGGTGACCCCGGTGCCGGACGACGTGCCGGCGGCCCGCGCGGTGCTCGCCGGCACGGTGGAGACGGCGGTCAACGCGCTGTGGGACGCCGCGCCGCTGGTCGGTGACCGGGTCAGCGTGGTCGGCGGCGGGATGGTGGGGTGCAGCGTGGCGGCCCTGCTGGCCCGCTTCCCCGGGGTACGGGTGGAGCTGGTCGACGCCGATCCGGCGCGGGCGGCGGTCGCCGCGGCGCTGGGCGTCGACTTCGCCCTGCCTGCGGCGGCGACCGGGGGCCGGGACCTGGTGGTGCACGCCAGCGCCACCGCCGCCGGGTTGCAGCGCAGCCTGGACCTGCTCGCCCCGGAGGGCACCGTCGTCGAGTTGAGCTGGTACGGCGACCGGCCGGTCGAGCTGTCGCTGGGCGGGGCGTTCCACGCCGGCCGGTTGACGATCCGCAGCAGCCAGGTGGGCACGGTCTCCCCGGCGCGGGCGTCCCGGCGGGACTTCGCCGACCGGCTGACGCTCGCCCTGGAGCTGCTCGCCGACCCGGTGTTCGACGCGCTGCTGACCGGGCGGTCCCGCTTCGCGGAGCTGCCCGCCGTGCTCGCCCGGCTGGCCTCGGGGGACCTGCCCGCGCTGTGCCATCTGATCAGCTACGACGAGGAGACACCGTGTTCAGCGTGACCGTACGGGACCACATCATGATCGCCCACAGCTTCCGGGGGGAGGTGTTCGGGCCGGCGCAGAAGCTGCACGGGGCGACCTTCGTCGTCGACGCCACCTTCCGCCGCACCGAACTCGACGACGACGGCATCGTGGTGGACATCGGCCGGGCGACCGACGAGCTGAAGGCGGTGCTGGCCGACCTGACGTACCGCAACCTCGACGACGAGCCGGCGTTCGCCGGGCAGAACACCACCACCGAGGTGCTGTGCCGGACCATCGCCGACCGGCTCGCCGACCGGGTGCACGCCGGTGGGTTGGGCGCGGGCGCCCGGGAACTGGCCGGGATCACGGTCACCCTGCACGAGTCACACATCGCCTGGGCCAGCTACGAGCGGTCGTTGTAGCCCGTGCGGGCGGTGCACGTCGTCCTGCCCGGCGACATCGACGACCCGGCCACCCCCAGCGGCGGCAACGCGTACGACAGGCGGGTCTGCGCCGGGCTCGGGGCGGCCGGCTGGACGGTGCACGAGCACGGCGTACCCGGAAAGTGGCCGCACCCCGACGAGGCGGCGCGGGCGCGGCTGGCCGGGGTGCTGGCGGCCCTGCCGGACGGGGTGCCGGTGCTCTACGACGGGCTGGTCGCCTCGACCGTGCCGGAGCTGCTGGCGGCGCAGGCCGGCCGGCTGCGCCAGGTGGTGCTGGTGCACATGCCGCTCGGCGACGACGCCGAGGCGCGTGCCCTGCCGCTGGCCGACGCGCTCGTCACCACCAGCGGCTGGACCCGGGAGCTGCTGCTGGCCCGGCACCGGATCGACCCGGCCCGGGTGACGGTGGGCACCCCGGGGGTCGACCCGGCCGACGTCGCCCCCGGCACGGCCGCCGGCACCGCGCTGCTGTGCGTCGCGGCGGTCACCCCGGTCAAGGGGCACGACGTGCTGGTCGACGCGTTGACCGGGCTGGTCGACAGGCCATGGACGCTGGACTGCGTGGGCGCGCTGGACCGTGACCCGGCCTTCGTGGCCGGGCTGCGGCAGCGGGCGGACCGGGACGGGCTGGCCGGGCGGGTGCGCTGGCACGGACCGGTCACCGGGCCGGCGCTGGACGCGGCGTACGCGGGGGCGGATCTGCTGGTCCTGCCGTCGCGGGCCGAGACCTACGGGATGGTGGTGGTCGAGGCCCTGGCCCGGGGGATCCCGGTGCTGGGCAGCACGGTCGGCGGGGTGCCGCAGGCGCTGGGCCGGGCCGGCGACGGTGCCGCGCCCGGGGTGCTGGTGCCGCCGGACGACCCGGTGGCGCTGGCCGGGGCGTTGCGCCGCTGGCTGCACTCGGCCGACCTGCGGGACCGGCTGCGCCGCGCGGCCCGGGGCCGGCGGGCCGACCTGCCCGGCTGGCCGGCCACCGTGACGATCATCTCCCAGGTGCTGGACGGAGTGAGGACATGACCGCGTACGCCACCGAACCGTTCGCCGACTGGCTGCGGCTGCGGGAACCCGCCGACGCCGACGCCCGCAGCGGGGAGCTGGTCGACCTGCTCCGAGCCCGGCTCACCGGCACCGGACCGGCCGCCGGTGCCGGTGCGCCGGGCCTGTCGCCGGCCGGTGAGGGCGGGCCCGGGATGCTGGTGGCCGGCGTCGGATCGGTCACGTCGCTGCGCGGGGACCGGCCGTGGGTGGTGCACGACCTGGGCAGCGGCACCGGGTCGATGCTGCGCTGGCTGGCCCCGCTGCTGCCCGGCCCGCAGCGCTGGGTGCTGCACGACCGGGACCCGGGGCTGCTCGACCGGGCCGGCGCGGCGGTGCCGGTGGCCGGCGACGGCACCCCGGTCGAGGTGACCACCCGGCAGGGCGACATCACCCGGCTGACCCCCGCCGACCTGGCCGACGCGGACCTGGTCACCGCGTCGGCGCTGCTGGACATGCTCACCGCCGACGAGATCGCCCGGATCGTGGCCGCCTGCGCGGGCGTCGGCTGCCCCAGCCTGTTCGTGCTCTCGGTGGTCGGTCGGGTCCGGTTCGACCCCGCCGACCCGCTGGACGCCGAGGTCGCCGCCGCCTTCGACGCCCACCAGCGGCGTACGGTCGACGGCCGGGTGCTGCTCGGCCCGGACGCCGCCGGGGTGACCGTCGCCGAGTTCGCCCGGCACGGGATGCCGGTGACCGTGCGGGAGACCCCGTGGCGGCTCGGGCCGCAGCGGGCGGAACTGATCGTGGAGTGGTTCGACGGCTGGCTGGAGGCGGCCGTCGCCCAGCGCCCCGACCTGGCCGACCGGACGGCCGGGTACGCCCGGTGGCGGCGGGCCGAGGCGGCGGCCGGTCGGCTCACCGTCACCGTCGGCCACGACGACCTGCTCGCCGGGGTGGAATGAACCGGTTCGCCGGCCGGTACGTGAGAAGGGACAGGATCTCCGGAGGAGGAACCGCGTGTCATCCGACGCCACCGGCACGTCACCCGCCCGCGCCCGTACCGCCTGGGCCTGGCTGAGCAACCTGGGCGGGGTGGCCCTGGTCGGCGCGCTGCTGTGGTGGCTGGGCACCGGTCCGGCCCTGGCCGGGCTGCGCCGGATCGACGCCCCGGCGGTGCTGGGCGCGCTGGCCCTGGGCGCGCTGGCCACGGTCGGCTGCGCGTGGCGGTGGCGGCTGGTCGCCGAGGCGCTCGGCATCCGGCTGCCGCTGGGCACGGCGGTGGCCGACTGCTACCGGGCGGTGTTCCTCAACGCGACGCTGCCCGGCGGGGTGCTCGGCGACGTGCACCGGGCGGTGCGGCACGGCCGGGAGGCCGGTGACCTGGGCCGGGCCGTGCGCGCGGTGGTCTGGGAGCGGACCGCCGGGCAGCTCGTCCAGGTGGTGCTGGCGGCGGCGCTGCTGCTGGCGCTGCCGTCGCCGGTGCGGCCGTACCTGCCGACGGTGACGGCGGTGGCGGTGGCGGTGGGCCTGGTGCTGGTGGTGCTGGTGCGGGTGCTGCCCCGGTCGGGGCCGTCGCGGCGGGCCCGCGCGCTGCGCGCCGCCGTCGCCGACGTGCGGGCCGGTCTGCTGGGCCGGCGGACCGGGCCGGGGGTGCTGCTGGCCTCGACGGTGGTGGTCGGCTGCCACCTGGCGACGTTCGTGCTCGCGGCCCGGGTGGCCGGGGTCACCGCGCCGCTGGCGGTGCTGGTGCCGCTGACGCTGCTGGCATTGTTGGCGATGGGCCTGCCCGCCAACATGGCGGGTTTCGGCCCGCGCGAGGGCGTCGCCGCCTGGGCGTTCGGGGCGGCCGGCCTGGGTGCCGCCGAGGGGGTGGCGACCGCCCTGGTGTACGGAGCACTGGTGCTGGTGGCGGCCCTGCCGGGTGCCGCCGTGCTGGTGCTGCGGGGTCACCCGTCCGCGCTGCGCGGACGACCGGGTGACCGTACGGTGGGAAGCCAGGGTGGTTCCTCACCGGTACCCGCTGCCGGGTTGGCCGGCAGCGCCTGACAGAGGAGACACATGTACGACGCACTGCCGGCCGCGACGGTCCGGACACAGGTCACGGTCCCGCTGCGGTTCCCCGACGGGTACGCCACCACGGCTCGGGTCTTCTCCTTTGAGGGGCTGGTGGACGGGCGGGAGCACCTGGCGTTCGGGCTGGGCGACTGGGCGGGCGCGCTGCGCCGGCACGCGGCGGGCGGGGCGGCGCCGCTGGTCCGCCCGCACAGCGAGTGCCTCACCGGGGACGTCTTCGGCAGCCAGCGCTGCGACTGCGGCCCGCAGCTGCGCGAGGCGGTGCAGCGGATCTCCGACGCCGGTGGTTTCCTGCTCTACCTGCGGCAGGAGGGGCGCGGCATCGGCCTCTACCCGAAGCTGGACGCGTACGCCCTGCAGGACGCCGGGTTGGACACCTACGAGGCGAACGTGGCGCTCGGGCACGACGAGGACGAACGGGACTACCGGGCCGCCGCGCAGATGCTGGCGGTGCTCGGGGTGCCGGAGCTGGTGCTGCTGAGCAGCAACCCGGACAAGGCCGAGCAGTTGACCCGGCTGGGGGTGGCGGTCGCCGAGGTGGTGCCGACCGGGGTGTTCCTCTCCCCCGCCAACGCCGACTACCTGGCGGCGAAGGCCAGCCGGGCCGCCGCCCGGGCCGTCGACCTGCCGTCGTTGAACTGAGATGGGTGTCGTACCGGCCGGTGCGGCGGCCACCGCCGTACCGGCGACAACGGCCACCGCCGTACCGGCGTCGACCGGGCGGCCGTACGTGCTGCTCAGCTGCGCCACGTCGATCGACGGCTACATCGACGACGCCACCGGGGAGCGGCTGCTGCTGTCCAACGCCGAGGACATGGAGCGCATCGACGCCGTCCGGGCCGGGTGTGACGCGATCCTGGTCGGCGCGGGCACGATCCGGGCCGACGATCCGCGGCTGATGGTCCGCTCGGCGCGGCTGCGGGCCGCCCGCCAGGCCGCCGGGTTGCCGCCGTCGCCGGTGAAGGTGACGATGACCGCCCGGGGGCTGCTGGACCCGCAGGCCCGGTTCTTCACCGTGGGGGACGCCGAGAAGGTCGTCTACTGCGCCGGGCCGGCGGTGGACAAGACCACCGAGCTGCTGTCCGGGCTGGCCACCGTGGTCGACGCGGGTGACCCGTTGGACCCGGTCCGGGTGCTGGCCGACCTGGCCGGCCGGGGGGTGCAGCGGTTGATGGTGGAGGGCGGCGCGTCGGTGCACGCCCAGTTCCTCACCGCCGGCCTCGCCGACGAGCTGCACCTCGTGGTCGCCCCGTTCTTCGTCGGCGACCGGCGGGCCCCCCGGTTCGTCGGTGACGGCGCGTTCCCGTGGCATCCGGGCCGGCGGGCCCGGCTCGCCGAGGTACGCCAGATCGGCGACGTGGTGCTGATGCGGTACGCCCTGTCGGAGCGCTGCCCCGACGGGACGCCGGGATGAGCGACAATCGCCCGATGCGGTGCGCAGCGTGGCGGGAGATCCTGTCGGCCCAGCTCGACGGGGAGGAGACCGCCGAGGAGCGGGTGGCGGTGCAGGCGCACCTCGACGGCTGCGCGGACTGCCGCGCCTGGCACGGGGTCGCCGCGATGGTGACCCGACGGGCCCGGACCCGGGTGGTGACGGCGACGGCACCCGACCTGACCGAGTCGATCCTCGCGGCCGTGCCGCCACCGGCCCCCAGGCGCGTCGTGCGGTGGCCCGGTGGGCTGGTCACCGGCTTGCGGGTGGCGCTGGGCCTGCTCGGCGCGGTCCAGCTCGCCCTGGGGCTGGCCCAGGTGGGTCAGGGTGTCAACGCCGAGCACCTGCATCCGGCCGGGCAGCACCTGTGGCACGAGTCGGCGGCGTGGAACGTGGCGGTGGGTGCCGGCTTCCTCTTCGTCGCGCTGCGGCGTACCCCGCCGGCCGGGTTGCTGCCGATGCTCAGCGCCTTCGTCGCCACCCTGGTCCTGTTGTCGGTCAACGACCTGGTCACCGCGCAGGTGGCGGTGCCCCGGCTGGTCAGCCACGGGTTCCTGGTCGGCGGCTACCTGATCACGGTGCTGCTGTACCGGCTGGGTCCGCGTCCGGCCGGCCCGTCGCATCCCCGGCGTACCGGCCGGTCCCGGTGGCGGTTGCGGCTCGACGACCTCGACGAGCCCCGCCCGGTCACGGCGCAGCCGTACGGGGCGCAGGCCCGGGACCGCCGGGCGGCCTGAGGCGCGCGGACCGTAAGCACCTGGCAAGGTTTCCGGCGGGTCGCGGCGGGGGTGCACGGGGCTACGCTGGCCGGCACGAGGGGGAGGTGCCGGTGGCGCAGCGGGTGCTGGTGGTCGACGACGACCGGACGGTCAGCGACGTGGTGTGCCGCTATCTGGAGCACGCCGGATACCAGGTGGAGCACGTCGGGGACGGGGCCGCCGCGCTCGCCGCCGTGGCCGCCGCGCCGCCGCAGCTGGTGGTCCTGGACGTGATGCTGCCGGTGCTCGACGGGTTGGAGGTGTGCCGACGGCTGCGGCAGCGGCCGGACGGCGTACCCATCGTGATGTTGACCGCCCGGGGTGACGAGGCGGACCGGATCCTCGGCCTGCAGCTGGGCGCGGACGACTACCTGAGCAAGCCGTTCTCCCCCCGGGAGCTGGTGCTGCGGGTCCGTTCGGTGCTGCGCCGGGCCGGCGGTGAGCCGGTCACGGCGGCGGCGCAGGTGCTCGACGACGGCGGGTTGACCGTGTCGACCGGCCCCCGGGTGGCCCGGCTGCACGGGCGGGAGCTGGCCCTGACCCTGCGCGAGTTCGACCTGCTCGCCCACCTGATGCAGCATCCCACCCGGGCGCTGTCCCGGGCCGAACTGCTGGAACGGGTCTGGGGGTGGCGGTTCGGCGACCAGTCCACGGTGACCGTGCACGTACGCCGGCTGCGGGAGAAGATCGAGGACGATCCGGCCAACCCGCGCCGTATCGTCACGGTCTGGGGTGTCGGCTACCGGTACGAGCCGGTCGATGACTGACCTGGCACTGATCTTCGGGGCGGCGCTGGCCGCGTCGGGCGGGGTGGGTCTGCTCGGCGCGGGGGTGCTGCGACTGCTGCGCGGCCGGTCCATCACCGTGCACGTCACGGTGCTGCTGGCCATGACGGTGAGCGCGGTGGTGGCCGGGGTGGCGGTGATCGCCGAGGCGATGTTCCTCTCCCCGCACGACCTGGAGGTGGTGTTGATCACCGTCTCGGCGGCGGCGCTGGTCAGCCTCGCGGTCGGCTGGCTGTTCGCCCGCCGGCTCGCCTCGGCGGCGGTCTGGGCCGACCAGGCGCGGGCCCGGGAGCGGCGGATCGAGAAGGGCCGGCGGGACCTGGTCGCCTGGGTCTCGCACGACCTGCGGACCCCGCTGGCGGGGCTGCGGGCGATGGCGGAGGCGCTGGAGGACCGGGTGGTCGCCGACCCGGACACGGTCGACGAGTACCACCGCCGGATCCGGGTGGAGACCGACCGGATGACCCGGCTGGTCGACGACCTGTTCGAGCTGTCCCGGATCAACGCCGGGGCGCTGCGGCTGTCGCTGTCGGCGGTGCCGCTGGGCGACGTGGTCTCCGACGCGTTGGCCGGCGCCGCGCCGCTGGCCGCCGCCCGCCGTATCCGGCTGGTGTCCGCCGCCTCCGGGTGGCCCACGGTGACCGCGAGCGAACCCGAACTGAGCCGGGTGGTGGGCAACCTGCTGCTCAACGCGGTGCGGTACACGCCGGCCGACGGCACCGTACAGGTCAACGCCGGGCGCGACGGCGATGTCGCCTGGCTGGCCGTCGCCGACACCTGCGGCGGTATCCCGGAGGCGGACCTGCCCCGGCTGTTCGACGTGGCGTTCCGGGGCGAGCCGGCGCGTACCCCACACCCGGGCAACGGGTCGCCGGCCGGCTCCGGCGGGTTGGGGCTGGCCATCGTGCGCGGGCTGGTCGAGGCACACGGCGGTCGGGTGGACGTGCACAACATCGCCGAGGGCTGCCGGTTCGTCGTCCGGCTGCCGCTGGCCACCGGCTGACGGCGACGCGGGGTCGGGCCGGTTCGGTCGACGCCGCGGGGTCGGGCCGGGGTCGGGCCGGTTCAGTCGAGGCCGCGGATGAGGTGCGGCTCGGTGTCCGGCTCGGACCAGTCGCACTGCCCGCGCCGGTTCGCCCGTCCCCAGGCGTCCAGGGCGGAGGGCGGCCGGTCCGCGCCCGCCGGGCGGCTGGCGGTACGGGGGCGACCGGGCCCTGGCCGGGCCTCGTCGTCGGCATCGTCGGTCATCGTGTTCCCCATTCCGGGACGTCTCTCCTCGCGGCCCCGGCGACGGGCCGGGCGCGCGTTCCTCGCTGCCCAGGTCAACGGTCGAATCGACGGCCGGCGACGGGTGAACCACCGGGATCGCTTTTCCGACATCGGTCCCGAGCCGGGCGCATCGGGCCTTGGCCGCAATCATCACCGGCAAGACGAGGGGTACGCATCCGGAAAAGGGAGCTGTTAGCACCATTCGCATTGCATGCCGTTGACCATGCATTGAGGGTGCCCTAGCATTGAGGCCAGCTGATTCGAAATAACCGCAAAGCCCTTTTTCCGCCATCAGTCCCACCAGTTGCCGTCACCGCCCCGGGGGCACAGCGGAGCCGGCAGGAAGCTGCGTCGCCGCAGCCCAGCACCCACCATGACGCTCGCCGGGGGCACGATGGAAGACCACAGCAGCAGGGCGGTCCGGCGGGTCATCGCCGAAATGCACCAGAATCTGGGAAAGCAATTCAGCGTGGACGAAATGGCGCGAACCGCCCTGCTGAGCAAGTACCACTTCTGCCGGGTGTTCCACCGGGTGACTGGAGTGTCACCGGGGCGCTTTCTCTCGGCGATTCGATTCCAGCGCGCCAAGCACCTGTTGCTGGCCACCTCGTGGAGCGTCACGGACATCAGTCACCAGGTCGGCTACGCCAGCGTCGGCACGTTCAGCGCCCGGTTCAGCAGCAGCGTCGGTCTCTCCCCCTCCAGCTTCCGCCGGCTCGGCCGCGCCCCCGGGCGGGAGGACCCGAGCCGGCCGCCCGGCCCGGTCCGGTCCGGTCCGGCCGAGACCACCGGGCCGACGGTGCGCGGGCAGGTCCGGGCGCTGCCCGGCGAGGCGCCCGACTGGGTCTTCGTGGGGCTGTTCCCGGAACGTATCCAGCAGGGCAGACCGGTCAGCTCCACCGTGCTGCCCGGCCCCGGGCCGTACCTGCTGGGTCCGGTACCCCCGGGCACCTGGTTCGTGCTGGCCCACGCGACGCACCGTCGCCGGCCGGCCACCGGCGTGCGTCCACTGCTGGTCGGACACCATGGCCCGGTGACGGTCGGCGTCCCGGCCAGGTCGGCCCGAGCCGACCTCACCCTGCGCCCCATGCGCACCTTCGATCCACCGGTGGTGCACGCCGCCGACCTGCCGTCGCTGCCGCGTACCGGCTGACCGGCGGGTGCCGCCGGTCGTCACGGTCGGGCGGGCCCGGCATCCATCGGGTGGGGGCCGCTCAGGCGGTGGCCGGCTGTTCGGCCGGAGTGGCGTAGCGGCGCGCCAGGTAGCTCTCCTGCGCCATCCGACGCATCGCCTCGAAGGCCACCTCCGACAGCACGTTCCAGACCGCCATCGCGGTGGCGGAGTGCGCCGACTCGTACTGGAACTCGTGCGTCACGATCCGCTCCGCGCTCTCGGCGTGCTCGCTGAACAGCTCGATGTCACAGTCGGCGTCCAGTTGCTGCAACGCGGTCAGCACGTGGGCGAGGGTGTCGCGGCCCGGGGAGGCGGCGTCGACCTCCCAACCGAGCCGGTCGATGAACGCGTCGACCTGGACCCGGGCCGGCCCGACGTCCGGCGCGTCGTCCTCCTCGGGCTGGTCGGGGAAGAGCGCCCAGATGGTGGCGCGGCACTGCGCACCCAGGGCCAGTCCCTTGTCGTCGAGGGCGGCCAGTACCCGGCGCACCGAGGACAGGCTCAGTCGTCCGATGCCGGCCAGCACCCGGATCAGCCGGAGCCGGGCGAGGTGCTCCTCGCCGTACTCCGCCTGGTTGCGTGCGGTGGGGCGGCCCGGTTGCAGCAGCCGCTCCCGGATGTAGAACTTGATCGTCGGAAGTGGAACACCACTGATCCTGGCCAGATCTGAGATGCGCATCCGTCCCCCCAGGGTACCGGTGGCCACCCCCGGACGCCGTCTGCGGCGGGACTCCGCCGCCCGGCAGCGGGCGGCCCGAACGTGAACGGCGGCGGCACCGCCGTGAACAGCGGACGCCGGGAAGCACGGCAGGTGGCGGCCGTCGGCGCAGCCGCGACGACGGGGCCGCAACCGCCCGTGGGCACGACGGTGGTGCCATGGGCAGGGCGGGCACCTCGGGCCGTACCGGCCGGGAGGGTCGCCGCGCATCCGGGACTCATCGCACCTCCCCCCAGCACGATGAGCAACCTGAAAGTTGCTCAGAGGAATAGTAACCAGCATGGCCTGCGCGCCGGTTATTCGATGTTGCTGAACACGCTTCGCGGTTGGGTGCCGAACGCCACCCTTCCCGGCAAAGCTATTGGCGTTAGCTTTTCGGCTAGCTAAGCTAGCTTCATGACGGACTCCCGGACCAGCACCCACCCACCGACCCGCTACCTGCACCGCCCCCAGGGCCGCGTCGCCTACGACCTGCAGGGCGAAGGGCCCCTCGTGGTGCTCGTCCCCGGCATGGCGGAGCTGCGCTCGTCGTACCGGTTCCTCGCCCCGGCCCTGGTCGCCGCCGGCTACACGGTGGCGACCACCGACCTGCGCGGCCACGGCGACAGCGACACCACCTTCACCTCCTACGGCGACCCCGAGACCGCCTCCGACATCAGCGCCCTGATCGACGAACTCGGCCGGCCGGCCGTCATCGTGGGCAACTCGCTGGCCGCCGGCGCCGGGGTCATCGTCGCCGCCGAGCACCCCGGGCAGGTCCGCGGGCTCGTGCTCGTCGGGCCGTTCGTCCGCAACCCCCGGCAGCCGCCAGGCATGCGGACCCTCCTCCGGGTGCTGACGTCCCCGCTCTGGGTGGCAGGCGTCTGGAAGGCCTACCTGCCCACCCTGTACGCCGGCGCCAAACCCGCCGACTTCGCCGAATACCGGGCGGCCGTCGTCGCCAAGCTCCGCCAGCCCGGCTACGGCACGGCGTTCTCCCGCACCGCGCGGCAGACCGACCACCGGCCCGCCGAGGCGCGGCTGGCCGAGGTCGACACCCCCGTGCTGGTCGTCATGGGTGAGCGCGACCCCGACTTCACGGACCCGGCGGCCGAGGCGGCATGGATCGGCGAGACCCTGCGCGGCGAGGTGGTCATGGTGCCCGAGGCCGGCCACTACCCGCAGTCCCAACAGCCCGGACGGACCACCGCGGCGGTGCTCGACTTCCTCGCCCGGATCACCACCCGTGCCTAGGGTCGGCCTCACCACCGACACGGTCGTCGCACGCGGCGCGCACCTGCTCGAAGCGCACCCGCAGGACGAACTGACCCTCGCCGCGCTCGCCGGGAGCCTCGGCGTCCGCGTCCCGTCGCTCTACAAGCACGTCGACGGCCTCCCGGGACTCCGCCGGGGCATCATGCTGCGCGCCAAGGCGAACCTGGCCGCGACGCTCGCCGAGGCGTGCGTCGGCCGGGCCCGCGACGACGCGGTCCGCAGCCTCGCCACCGCCTACCGCAGGTGGGCCCGGCAGAACCCGGTGCAGTACCCGATGACCGTCCGGGCACCCGGCCCCGACGACGCCGAGGACCAGCGGGTGAGCGACGCCGCCGTCCAGGTGGTCTACCGGGTGCTCGTCGGCTACCGGCTGCTCGGTGACGACGCGGTCGACGCCACCCGGCTGCTGCGCACGGTCCTGCACGGCTTCGTCAGCCTGGAGACCGCCGGCGCGTTCGCGCTCCCCGCCGACCTGGAACGCAGCTACGACCGGGCCGTCGAAAGCGTCGTGTCCGCCCTCGAGAACTGGAAGGGCCGGTGACCGCCCCGCCCGCCCGCACCCCACCACCGGCCACCCCGGTGCCCGTCCTCTACCGCGTCGAGGGCGCGGCCGTCGCCGCGGCGGCCGTCGTCCTCGTCGTGCTGGCGGGCTTCGCCTGGTGGTGGCTGTTCGCCCTGTTCCTCGTCTTCGACCTGTCGATGCTCGGCTACGCCGTCGACCACCACGTCGGCGCGATCGTCTACAACCTGGGACACACCTACGTCGCCCCGTTCGTCCTGCTCGCCGGGTACGGCCTCGCGCACGCGCTCGACGCGACCGGGTGGACACCGCTGGCACTCGTGGCGGCCTGCTGGTTCTTCCACATCGGCGTGGACCGGGCACTCGACTTCGGGCCGCGCCCGCTGCGCTGACCCCGTCGCCGACGCCGCACCCGCGCTCACCCAGGGTCACACCGACGACGACACGCGGTGTCCACCTGCGCGACGGTGTCCCTGTCGTCCGCGAGGATGGCCGACGGGAGACGGGCACCCGACTCGCTGGTCAGCCCGCACACACGGGCGTCGCGGGATGTGGCGTCCCCCGAGGGGAGCAGCGGTGACACTGTCGGACAGGCTCGCACCGGAGGTCGGGCGGCTCCGGCTCGGCGACGAGCTGAGCGTCAACCGGTTGGGCTTCGGCACCATGCAACTGCCCGGCCCCGGCGTCTTCGGCCCCCCGGACGACCACGCGGGCGCGCTGGCGGTGCTGCGCCGGGCGGTCGAGCTGGGCGTCAACTATCTCGACACCAGCGACTTCTACGGCCCGCACGTGACCAACGACCTGATCCGCGAGGCGCTGCACCCGTACCCCGACGACCTGGTGATCGGCACCAAGATCGGGGTGGAGCGCGACAGGTGGGGCGACTTCGTGCCCGCCGGCGCGCCCGACCAGCTGCGTCGGCAGGTGGAGGAGAACCTGCGCCGGTTGGGCCGGGACCGGTTGGAGCTGGTCTACCTGCGCGTCGGCGGGGACGGGCTGCTGCGTCCGGGCGACGTCCGGTTCTCCGAGTCGTTCGCGATGATGGTGCGGCTACGCGAGGAGGGCCTGATCGGCGACGTCGGGCTCAGTGGCGTCACCGTCAGGCAGCTCGACCAGGCGCGGGCGACGATTCCGATCGCAGCCGTGCAGAACCGGTTCCACCTGCTCGACCGGGACTGCCTCGACGTGCTGCGGCGGTGCGCCGAGGAGGACATCGCCTTCGTGCCGTACTTCCCGCTGGCGGCGGGACTGCTCGGTACGCGGCACGGGCGGCCGCCGCTGCCGTTCGGGCCCGAGGTCAGCGCCGCGCAACGCCGTACCGTCGACGGGATCGCCGACGCGCACGGTGCGACCCGCGCGCAGGTCGCCATCGCCTGGCTGCTGGCCTACTCGCCGACCGTGCTGGTCATTCCCGGCACCAGCTCGGTACGGCACCTGGAGGAGAACATGGCCGCCGCCCGACTGCGGCTGACCCCGGCGGACCGCGCCGCGCTCGACGCCCTGGCCTGACCCCCCAACCCCCGGCACCCACCCCCCGCCCCGGCGTCCGCCGCCGAACCCCGTTGATCAAGAGGTTCGCGTCAACTTGAAGATCATCGGTGACGCAAACCTCTTGATCAACACCGCGAGGGCGGGGTCAGTCACGCGAGGGCGGGGTCAACACCGAGAGGGCGGGCGGGGCGGATGGGCGGGGTGGGGCGACGGGGTCAGGTGGGTGGGGCGGCGACGCTGGCCCGGTGGACCAGGGTCGGGGCGATGGTGTGCCGCTCCACCACCCCCGGGCCGGCCTCGATCTGCCGCAGCAGCATCGCCAGGCCGGCGCGGGCCACCGCGTCGAAGTCGGGCCGCACGGTGGTCAACGGCGGGATGAAGTACGCCGCCTCCGGCACGTCGTCGAAGCCGACCACGCTAATCTCCTCCGGCACCCGACGCCCGCGTTCGCTCAACGCCCGCAGCACCCCGAGCGCGAGGTGGTCGTTGGCGGCGAAGATCGCCGTCACCTCCGGCATCCGGGCCAGCATCTGCCCGCAGCGGTAGCCGGACGCGGCGCTCCAGTCGGCCGACAGCACCGGCGGCACCTCCGCGCCGGCAGTCCGCAGCGCCGATCGCCAGCCCTCGACCCGCCCGGCGCTGTCGAACCAGTCCGCCGGGCCGGAGACGTGCCACACCGTGCGGTGCCCGGCGTCCAGCAGGTGCCGGGTGGCCAGCCCGGCCCCGGCCGCCTGGTCGACGGTGACCAGCGCCGCCTCCCGGGCCGGATCGCCGTCGACGGTGACCAGCGGCACGCCGTGCGGCAGGTGGTCGAGCGCCTCGTCGGCGGAGGCCACCGGGGCGATCACCACGATGCCGGCGACCCGGTGGTCGAGGTGCCGCTCCACGGCGGCGGAGATGGACCGCCGGTCGAGGGTGCTGACGCTGCCCACGCTGACCGCGAACCCCGCCGACGCGGCGGCCTGCTCCAGGGCGGCCAGCAGCGACGCCGGCCCGTAGAGGGTGCTGTTCTGGGCGACCACCCCGATCAGCTGGGAGCGGCCCGTGACCAGTGCCCGCGCCGCGCGGTTCGGCCGGTAGCCCAGCTCGGCGATCGCCGCGCGGACCCGGACGCGGGTCTGTTCCCGCACGTTCGGGTGGTCGTTGAGCACCCGGGAGACCGTCTGGTGGGAGACTCCCGCGAGGCGGGCGACGTCCGTCATCGCAGGACCACGCATGGGGGTCATTATCCACCGGGCCGGCCCCGCCGGACGCCGGTGTCCACGCTGCCCGGGGACCGGAAGTTCCGGTGGCACGGGCCACCTTGCCAAGCCGGGGACAGGCTAACGATACTCATGGATGTTCCTGAGCCGGACATGATCGAGCGCCGGGCAGCCTCGATCGGCGCAGCCGCACGTCCGCGAGCCTCCGGAGGAACCGTCCCATGAGATCCAGGATCAAACTGTTCGGTACCGCCCTGGTCGCCGCCGCGCTCACCGCGTTGGCCGCGATCGCCGCCCCCACCCCCGCCTCGGCGGCGACGCTGACCCAGGTGACCAACTTCGGGGCCAACCCGAGCAACCTGCAGATGTACCTGTACGTGCCGAACACCGTGGCGGCCCGTCCGGGCCTGCTGGTGGCGGTGCACTACTGCACCGGCAGCGGCCCCGCGTTCTACTCCGGCACCCAGTACGCCGCCCTGGCCGACCGGTACGGCTACATCGTCATCTACCCCTCGGTGACCCGCAGCAGCAAGTGCTTCGACGTCTCCTCCCCGCAGGCGCTGCGCCGCGACGGGGGCAGCGACCCGGTGGGCATCAAGTCGATGGTCGACTACGTCCGGTCCCGGTACGCCGTCGACCCGAACCGGATCTTCGCCACCGGTACCTCGTCCGGCGCGATGATGACCAACGTGCTGCTCGGCGACTATCCGGACGTGTTCGCGGCGGGCGCGGCCTTCGCCGGGGTGCCGTTCGGCTGCTTCGCCACCACCGACGGCTCGGAGTGGAACAGCCAGTGCGCCAACGGGCAGGTCACCAAGACCGCGCAGCAGTGGGGCGACCTGGTCCGCAACGCCTACCCGGGGTACACCGGCAAACGGCCCCGGATGCAGTTGTGGCACGGCACCAACGACGAGACGCTGCGTTACCCGAACTTCGGCGAGGAGGTCAAGCAGTGGACGAACGTCCAGGGGCTGAGCCAGACGCCGACGTTCACCGACACCCCGCAGGCCGGCTACACCCGCACCCGGTACGGCGGTAGCGGCGGCACCGCGCCGGTCGAGGCGATCAGCATGCAGGGCGTCACGCACAACCTGCCGGTCGACGCCGCCCAGGCGATCCGCTTCTTCGGCCTGGACGCCCCGCCGACCACCACCCCGCCGCCGACCACCACTGCGCCGCCGCCCACGACCACGCCGCCGCCGACCACCACGCCGCCGCCGCCCACGACGACGCCGCCGGTGCCGACGACCACGCCGCCGACGCCGTTCCCGCCCACGCCGACCACGCCGGGTCCGGGGGCCGAGTGCCGGATCGCCTACACCGTGAACGCCTGGAACACCGGCCTGACCACCGCGATCACGATCACCACCCTCAGGGACACCGGGATCAACGGCTGGAACCTGGCGTTCACCCTCCCCGCCGGGCAGACCATCACCAGCGGCTGGAACGCGACCTACTCGCCGACCAGCGGAGCGGTCACCGCCAGCAACGTCTCCTACAACGCCTCGATCCCGCCGGGCGGCTCGGTCAGCATCGGATTCCAGGCCAACCACACCGGCAACACCGCGAAACCGGCCTTCTTCACCCTCAACGGCTCCCCCTGCGCGGTCGTCTGACCGCCGCCGCCACTGGCGGTGATCAAGAGATTGGCGTCACGAGAGCCGATCCGGATGACGCAAAGCTCTTGATCACCGCCGCGCCCCCCTTCCCCGTCCGCGCGACAACCGGCCGGCCGGTTGTCGCGCGGACGGGCGGGGTGGGTTGGGGTGGTTCGGTGGATGTGGGGGTACGGGCGGATCGATAGGGTGACGGTGACGGGGGGTCGCCCGGGGTCGCGGGCCGGGGTCGCCGGCCGCGCGGGGACGGGCGGCGGTGCGCAGCCCGGTGGACCAGCCGCGAGCCGACCGTGCCGTCGTCACCACCGAGCGTCCACAAGGGAGCGTCTATGCGTCTGACTCTATCGATGAAACTGGTGCGGCACCGGTTGCCCGCGTTCGCTCTCGGCCTGGGCGCGGTCACGCTCGTCGCCACCCCCGCCGCCGCCGTGCCGGCGGTCGGCCACCCGGCGGGCCCCGCCACGGGCGTCGTCTCCGCAACCGCCCGGTCGCAGGCCGCCCGCGCGGCGGGCTGGACGCCGGTGCCGGGCACGGCGCAGGCCCGGTCCGCGCCGGCCACCGCCACCTACGGTGGTGAGCTGCACGTCTTCGTGCAGGGCCCCGACGGGCAGGTACGGGTCAACCGGTACGACACCAACCCCGACTCCTGGTCCGGCTGGTCCACCGTCCCCGGTGACGCCATGGCGACCTCGGCACCGGCGGCGGCCGTCTACGGCGGGGAACTGCACCTGTTCGTGCAGTCCGACCAGAAGGTCCGCACCAACCGGTACGCCCTGGACACCGGCACCTGGTCCGGCTGGAGCACGGTCGGTGGCACCACGTCCGCGTCGTCGGCCCCGTCCGCCACCGTCTACGGCGGCCAACTGCACCTGTTCGTCCGGGGCGCGAACGGCAAGGTCCGCACCAACCAGTACACGCTGGACACCGCCGCCTGGTCCGGCTGGGCCACCCTCGCCGGCCCGACCGGTGCCAACTCGGCCCCGTCCGCCGCCATCTACGGCGGATATCTGCACGTCTTCGTCCGGGGCACGAACGGCAACGTGCGCGCCAACAGGTACTCGCTGTCCACCGGCGCCTGGTCGGGGTGGAGCGACGTGCCCGGCACCGCGCGTGCCGCGTCCGCGCCGGCCGCCCTGGTCTACGGTGGCGGGCTGCACGTCTTCGTCCGCACCGGCGGCGACGACCTGCGCACCGCCTGGTACCTCCAGGACTCCGGCGCGTGGACGGCCTGGAGCACGGTCGACGGCCCCGGCCAGACGATCTCCGCCCCGGCGGGAAGCGTCTACGGCGGCCTGGTGCGACTGTTCGTCCAGGGCGCCGACGGCGAGGTCTACCAGGGTCAGCCCTGACGGTTGCCGCTGCGCCGCCGTCCCGTCCACCGACCCGGTGGGCGGGGCGGCGTCGCGCCGGGGCCGGACGGTGGTGTGCGGAGTCCGGGCCGAACGGTGGTGTGCAGCGTCCCGGGCCGGACGCTGGCGTCTAGAGTCCGGGCATGGATGCGCAGGGGCGACGGGCGGTCGTGGTGGGTAACAGCGACGGTGTCGGGCTGGCCCTGACCCGGCAACTGGTGGCCGCCGGCTGGACGGTCGCCGGGGTGTCCCGCAGCGGCAGCGACCTGACCGCCCCCGGGTACACCGACCATGTCGCCGACGTCACCGGCGACACCTACCGCACGGTGCTGGCCGGGGCGGTCGACCGGCTCGGCGGGGTGGACGTGTGCGTCTACGCGGCGGGGGTCGGTGAGTTCTTCGACCTCGGTGACCTGGCGGCGCAGACCCGGGCGCTGGAGGTCAACCTGATCGGTGCGGCGCGCACCGTGGAGGTGGTCGTGCCGGCGATGGTGGCCGGGGGCGGTGGTCACCTCGTGGGCCTGTCCAGCCTCGCCGACGCCGCCCCGTCGGCCCAGGCCCCCGGGTATGCCGCCGCCAAGGCCGGGTTGACGTCGTACCTGGTGGGGCTGCGGGGCGCGCTGCGGCCGCACGGGGTGCGGGTGACCGTCGTGCGGTTCGGGTTCGTCGACACCAAGATGGCGAAGTCGCCGGTCAAGCCGATGCTGCTCAGTGTGGAGCGGGCCGCCGACGTGGTGCGCGACTGCCTGCGTACCCGGCCGGCGGTCGTCTCCCGGCCCCGCCGGATGGCCGCGGTGGTGCGGGCGGCCGGGGTCGCGGCGAGGGTGGCCGCCCGGCGGTGAGCCGTACCGGCGGGGCGGCCCGGACAGCGCCTTGAATTCGCCGGGACCACCGTGCGATTCTTGTGCGTCGATGAGTGGCCGTGTGCGGGGCCGACCGTCGTCCAAGGGCAACCGGGAGCCGTGGGTTTCCGGGGGACGGCGACAAGTGCGACGAAACGACGTCCGCAGTCCGTCCATCCGTCCCGCCCGCCGTCCCGACGCTCCTCGTGGTGCGACGCCACCCCGACCGGCCGCGGTGCACGGTGGTGACCCCCGAAGGAACCCCGTATGAACAGACTTTCCGCCCCACCGTCGCGCCGGTCGCGTCGCGGCCCGGGGCGCGCGACGGCGCTCGCCGCGAGCCTGCTGCTCGCCACCGGTGGGCTCGCCGTGACCGGCCCGTCGCCCGCCGACGCGGCCGCCGACCCGGTGGCCGTGACCGTCAACGCCAACGCCGGACTGGCCACCGTGCCGGCCACCGCGTTGGGCGTCAACCACGCCATCTGGGACTCCCAGCTCGGCACGGCCGAGACGTCCGACCTGCTCAAGGCGGCCGGTGTGCGGATGATGCGCTACCCGGGCGGCTCGTACGCCGACATCTACCACTGGCGTGACCACACCGCGCCCGGCGGGTACGTCGCCCCGAACACCGACTTCGACACGTTCATGGCCGCCGCCCGGCGGGTCGGCGCGCAGCCGATGATCATCGCGAACTACGGCACCGGCTCCCCCGCCGAGGCCGCCGACTGGGTGCGCTACGCCAACGTCACCAAGGGGTACGGCGCGAAGTGGTGGACGGTCGGCAACGAGAACTACGGCAACGGGCACTACGGCTCGGCCTGGGAGGCCGACGACCACCCCGACAAGAGCGCCAGCCAGTACGCCCGGCTGGTGGTCGAGTACGCCGACGCGATGAAGGCGGTCGACCCCACGGTCAAGGTCGGTGCGGTGCTGACCATGCCGGGCAACTGGCCGGACGGGATCACCGCCGGCAGTGACCCGGGCCCGTGGAACCGGACCGTGCTCTCCATCGCCGGCCCCAAGATCGACTTTGTGGACGTGCACTGGTACCCGGGCGGCACCGCCGCCGAGTCCCTTTCCCGTACGGCCCACATCGACGAGGCGGCCCACCTGCTGCGCGACCAGCTCGCCCGGTACGCCGGCCCGAACGCCGCCCGGATCGGCATCAGCTTCACCGAGCTGAACGTCGGCACCGGGCAGAACACCCAGCCGGGCGCGCTGTTCCTCGCCGACGCCTACAGCGACCTGCTGGAGAACGGCGTCTTCACGGTCCAGTGGTGGAACGTGCACAACGGCATCGGCACCGTCACCGAGGTCGCCGGGCAGACCGACTACGGCGACTTCGGGCTGCTGTCCAGCGGCACCTGCACCGCCGACAACACGGTCTGCGAGCCGCCGCTGAACACCCCGTTCGCGCCGTACCACGCGCTGTCGATGATGAACCTGTTCGCCCGGCCGGGTGACCAGTTCGTCCGCGCCGCCACCGACGAGCCGCTGGTCACCGCGCACGCCGTGCGGCGGGCCGACGGGGATCTCGCGGTGCTGCTGGTCAACAAGGACCCGGCCAACGCCCGTCCGGTCACCATCGACTACGCCGGCTTCACCCCGTCGGACGCCGCGCCGACGACGTACTCGTTGACCAACGGGGCGTCCGGCGTGGTCACCGGGCAGTCGGGCAGCGCCGGCAGCCGGACGCTGCCGGCGTACTCGCTGACCACGCTGGTGCTGCGGCCGTCGTCCCCGGTCACCGCGCACCCCGCGCCGCCGGGGCAGCCGACGGCGAGCGGGGTGACCGACCGGTCGGCGACGATCTCCTGGTCGCCCGCCCCACCGAAGGGCGCCCCGATCGCCAAGTACGAGGTGTACCGGCAGAACGGCACGGTCAGCGAGCAGCTCGGCGAGACCGCCGGCACCTCGTTCACCGTGGACAACCTCGTGCCCGGCACCCGGTACACGCTCAACGTGCTGACCCGCGACACCGCCGGGAAGGTGTCCTGGTCGTCGTCGCCTGTCACCTTCACCACCGCCGGCCCGGCCGACAGCGGCTGCACCGTCCGGCTCACCACCGCCAGCGACTGGGGCAACGGCTGGGTCGGCAACGTCGAGATCGTCAACAACGGGGCGAACCCCGTCGACGGCTGGACGTTGACCTGGACCTGGCCGACGAGTTGGCAGCAGGTCAGCAGCGGCTGGAGCGCCACCTGGACCCAGACCGGGCGTACCGTGACGGTCGCCAGCACCGACGACAACCGGCGGATCGCCGCCGGGGGCAGCACCACTGCCGGTTTCGTCGGGTCCTACAGCGGCCCGAACGTCCCGCCCACCGGTTTCGTGCTCAACGGCACCCCCTGCACGGTGGGGTGACCGGGGCCGGGTGGCCGTCGGCGCAGCGGTGCTGCGGCGGCGGCCACCCGGGGAGCGGTCAGAGACCTGCCGCGTGGGCGGCGGGGGTGCCGCCGACCACCGGAAGAACGATCTTGCTGCTCTTCAGGGCGACCTGGATGTTCGCGGCGGTGGTGTCCGCCTGGCTGGAGTACTGCGGGTAGCTGGCAACGATGATCACGCCGATCCGGTGGCCCGGCTTGAACACGTAGTCCTCGGGCAGCAGCGGGAAGGTGAAGTTGTACGACTCCCCCACCACCAGCGGCACGGCGGTGCGGATCGACTGCCGGTTCTGGGCGTCCATGATGCCCTTGGTGACCAGCTCGTAGTCGGCCGTGGCGACCCGCTTGGCGGTCTGCTTGTAGCAGCCGTCGTCGGTCGGGCTGTTCAACCCCCAGCAGTCCTCGGTGGTCAGGGTGACGATGCCCTCACCGGAGGCCCGGTGCGCCACCCGCTCGTCGGTGCCGTAGTCGACCAGGATCGCCCCGAAGTTGGTGTCGGTCTGGTCGGCCGAGGCCCGCAGCTGCACCGTCGGCGTGCCCGAGATGTGCAGGGGCGCGGTCAGCGGCGCGGACAGGAACGCCAGCCGGTTCAGCTGCACCGTGTCCGGGTTGAGGATCATGGTGTTCTGGCTCTGGGTCCGGCTGTCCTGGAACGCGCCGGTCGCCGGCTTGGCGGTCGGCACCAGCTTCAGGCCGCCGGCCCCGGTGCTGCCGGGCTGGAGGAACACCTCGGTGTCGGCCTTGCCGGGGATCGGCCAGTCGGCGTGGGTCTCCCACACGTCGGCGGCCCGCTCCAGGTCGACCCGGGGCTCGTCCATGATGCCGTTGGCGACCCCGTGCAGCCAGAAGTCGAACCACCGGTGCAGGGTGGACACCCACACCGCGCGTCGCGAGTCGAACGGGTCGACGTGTCCCTCCTGGGAGAGCCACAGCTTGCGCTGGACGTTGTTCTCCGCCAGGGCGTACCAGAACTTGCTGAAGTGGTCCGCGCGGACGTTGTCGTCGTTGAGACCGTGGTAGAGCAGCACGCTGGCGGTCATGTTGGGGACCTTCTTGACGTAGCTGCGCTCGTTCCAGAAGGCGGTGTAGTCACCGGTCTCGTCGCCGTCGGCGGCGGCCATCGCGTCGCGCACCGGCTTGCAGTACTCCCGCCGCTCCGGGTTGGTGACCGTGTTGGCCAGCGACGCCACGTAGCTGTTGCCCCGGGTGACCACCCCGTTGCTGCGTACGTAGTCGTAGTACTCGGTGGGGCCGCTGATCGGCACCACCGTGGTCAGGCCCTTGACGCCGGTCACCGCCGTCGCCATGGCCAGCGAGCCGTCGTACGACTTGCCGATCATGCCCGACTTGCCGTTGTGCCAGTCGGCGGTGACCACCTGACCGGCGGCGTTGCGCGCGGTGGCCCGGCCGTTGAGCCAGTTGATCGCCTGCTTGGCGCTGAGATTGTCCTGGTTGGCGTTGGTGGTGGGGCAGCCGGTGGAGTTGTTGGTGCCCACCATGTCCAGCAGGATCACCGCGTAGCCACGCGGCACGAAGTAGTTGTCGTAGAACAGCGGCCACTTGTCGAGCAGGCCGTCGCCGTCCAGGTCGGCCTTGCACTCGGACTCGTTGCCCCGGCAGACCGTCGAGTAGTACGGGCTGGCGTCCATGATGACCGGCACCTTGAGGCCGTTCGCGGTGGCCGCCGGTCGCATCAGGTCGAACGCGATGATGTCGCGCAGACCGTCGTTGTCGCTGTCGAAGGTGGAGTCGATGAACAGGCGCTCCCGGATGGCGTCGCCATAGCCGAACACCGGCTGGGTGACCCCGTCCTGGACCACGATCGTCGGTCCGTCCGACGCCGCCACCGCCCGTGGCGCCGCGCCCAGGGCGGCGAGCAGCACCGCGGACAGTACGGCCACCCCGGCGCGAAGGGGCGTTCCCATTGCAGCCATGCAGTCTCCTTGAGAGTCCCGAGACCCGGCACGCTATGGGCCGACCGACCGGCATCACCACCTGCACCTGTAGGAACTTTCCCCACGCCGCTCCGACGACACCGACGCGACGACGCCCGTCGTCCGGGTGCCGGCCCGGTCAGCCCCGGTAGCCCCACTGCCGCAGCGGCTTGTCCAGCACCCGCTCCACGGCGGCGAGCTGCGCGACGCCCAACTCCTCGTGGTAGGCGGCCTGCCGCCCGGCGTGGAACCGGTAGCGCCCGAAACCCTTCTCGAACGCCGGTGACCAGTCCAGGCCGAGGAAGTCGAGCATCCGGGCCACCTCGGCGCGCGGGTCGGCGAGCAGGTCCTCGTAGCGCACGTCGAGCCACTGCCCCTCCGGGTGCGCGGCGCGGGCCTCGGCGAAGGAGTCCATCAGCATCTTCCAGCCCAGCGCGGCGAGCACCGGGAACGACCTGTCGTACTCCTCCCACTCCCGGCGCAGGTCGGTCGGCAGCGGCCCGAGGAACCAGTTCTCCGGTCCGCGCCAGCCGTCCCACCAGCCCATCTGGAGCCAGGAGTTGGTCACCGCCCGGCCGTCGCGGACCACGTTGACCACCCGCAGCTCCGGGTAGCCGGCCCGCAGGAACCCGGTGCGCGGCCACCCGGTCACGTGGTGCAGCAGCAGCCGGCAGTCCTGCCGTTCGATCCGGGCGTCGAAGAAGGCCCGCAGCCGCCGCCGCAGGTACGGGGTGAGGTCGTCGGCGCTCAGGTCCCGGCACGGGCGGGAGAAGCCGGCCACCACGTGCCGGTCCAGCAGGTGGTACGCCTCCGACGGGGCGACCCGCAGCCGGCCCTTCTCCAGCAGCCGGCGGCTGTGCCGCAGCGACGTCATGCCCGCCGGGCGGGGGGCGGAACGCCGGTACAGCGGACCGTTGAACCGGCCGGCCAGGTTGAGCCGGGACAGCTTGTCGTCGACCCCGGAGACGAACCCGACCCCGGGATGCCGGGACAGCAACTCCTGCACCAGGGTCGATCCGCACCGCCCGGTGCCCACCACCACCGCCAACATCGCTCAGCCCTCCTCGTGCCCGGTCGACCCCGCCCGCCCGACGCCCACCGACCGTCCACCGGCCGCAGTCGGCCCGCCCCGCGCGGGCCGCCCCGCCCCGGCCGGTGCCGGGACGCCGCGCCGCCACGGGTAGCCGAACCGGCGCAGCCCCGGCGCGGTCAGCGCGGTGACCAGCGCGTACGACCAGCGGGACAGGTCGCGCCGCCACTGCACGTCGGCGGTGATCGGCACCGGGCCGGTCCGGTGCCGCGACGGGTTGCCGGCCACCGAGTGCGTCGGCGTCAGCCGGACCGTCGCCGGGCCGGTGAACGGACCACCGTCGGGGTCCACCCCGGCGAACGCGGCGATCCGGCGCAGCGTCGCCTCCGGGGCGGCGGTCAGGTCCTCGTAGCGCACCCGCAGGTAACCCGTCGGGGCGCGGTCGGCCCACAGTCGGGCGGTCACGGTGTTCCAGACCAGCCAGAGCAGGGCCGCCTTCCACACCGGCGGCCGGCTCATCAGCTCCGGGTCGGTGTCGCCGTCCAGGCCCCGGCGACGACGCCAGGAGAAGGCGGTGGCCCGGGGGTCGCGCACCAGGTGCAGCACCCGCAGCTCGATGCCGGGCAGCGCGCCGAGCAACGCGCCGTACGGGGGCAGCTTCGACGAGTCGACCACCACCCGGGCCCCGGTGTGCCGGGCCACGGCGGCGTACAGGTCGGCCAGCGCGGCGTCGTCGGGGTGCGCGGGCACCGGTCGGACGCCGCGCCGGTGCCGGCGCAGCAGCGCGGGCAGCCCCCGCATCCGCAGGCGCCCGCGCAGCCCGGCGGCGATCGCGGCGGCCCGGTCGGTCGGCAGGCCCCGGCGCACCTCGCCCCACAGCGGGCAGTCCCGCAGCGGTCGGCCGCAGCCGCAGGGCCGGTTCTCCACCTCGCCGCGCTGCCACAGGTAGCGCAGCTCCCCGGCGGCGAAGACCCCGTCGTACTGGCCGAGCACGGTGGTGACCAGGGTGCTGCCGCTGCGTCCGCTGCCGGCCAGGTAGAGCACCCGCACCGGCGGGTTCACACCGGCTCCCGCACGGTCCGCGCGGCGCTCGCGTAGACCTCCCGTAACCGGGTCAGGTGCGCCTGCGGGGAGAAGTCCCGCTCCACCCGCGCCCGCCCGGCCCGCCCCATCCGGTACGCCCGAGCCGGGTCGGCCAGCACCCGGTGCAGCCCGTCGGCCAGCGCGGCCGGGTCGTCGGCGGGCACCACCTCGCCGTCCACCCCGCCGGTGACCAGCTCGGGCAGCCCACCCAGGTCCGAGGCGACCACCGGCACCCCGCAGCCGTACGCCTCCAGCACCGCCATCGGCTGGTTCTCGTTCCACCGCGAGGGCACCGCCACCACGGTGGCCGAGCGGACCAGTTCGTGCAGCCGGGCCTTGTCCAGCCGGCCGTGGAACCGGACCCGGCCGGGGGCCCGCCGCCGGGCCAGCTCGGTCAGCCCGTCGCGGGCCGGGCCGTCCCCGGCCACCTCCAGCACGACGTCGTCGGGCAGCCGGGTGAGCGCCTCGATCAGCACGTCGACGCCCTTCTCGGCGGCCAGCCGACCGGCGAAGACCACCGGGCCACCGGGTGCCGTCTTGACCGCCGTCGTGGCGACGTCGACGAAGTGCGACACCACGTGCATCCGGTCGGGGAAGACCCCGGCCCGGCGCATCACGTCGGCCAGGAACCGGCTGGGGCTGACGAACGCCTGCACCGGCCCGTACGCCCGGGTGGTGCGGTGCAGCCACGACTCGACGGCGAGCAGCGAGCTGGCCCCCAGCGACCCGTCCTTGCAGCGGCGGCGGGCCGCCCGTAGCGGGCCACCGGTCACGCAGGCGTCGCAGACCGCGCCCCGGTCGAGCATCTGGTAGCTGGGGCAGGCCAGCTTGTAGTCGTGCAGGGTCATCACCGCCGGCACCCGGGCGGCCCGCACCGCGGCCAGCACCGACGGGGAGAGCTGGTGGTAGATGTTGTGCAGGTGGACCACGTCGGGCCGGAACTCGTCGAGCACCCGGGCCAGGCCCCGCCGGCTGGCCGGCGACCAGATCATCCGGGCCGCCACCGCCGCCCGGGCGCCCGCGCCGCGCGGCGTCGGGTCCAGCTCCACGTGGGACGGGAAGTGCCTGGCGTACGGGGTGGGCGCATCGTTGTCCGGGTGGGTCATGCCGAAGAACGCCACCTCGTCGCCGTCGCCCCGTTGCAGCTCGGCGACGTCGAGCAGGTAACCCTCGGCGCCGCCGCGCCGGTAGAGGAACTTGTTGACGTGGAGGACACGCATCGGCCTGCTCCGGAGGTGGCTGCTGGGGTCCGTCGGGGGTCGCGGGGTGGGGTGGTCGCCCCGGACAGCAGCGGTGACCAGGGGCCCCACCGTATGCAACACCGGTGTCGTGAGTCCAGCTCATGATCCCCAAGTAGCCACACGGCCCATCGCCGGCTGACCACACGGCCACGTGGCCAGCCGTGATGATCTGCCGGTACCGTGTGCCCCACCCCGCCCGACGTGCCCGAGGAGGACCCGGTGCCCCACCCCGACGAACCCTCGGCGCTGGCGTACACCGCCCGACGGGTCCGCCGGCACCTGCGCTGGGCGCGCACCGAGGGCGTCCGGCGGCTGATCGAGGAGGACCGGCTCGACCCGGTCGAGCGGGCCCGCACCGCGCTGGCGAAGCGGCGCTGGCGACGGGCCCACCCCGGGCCGCCCGGCCGGGCCGTCCCGGTCTACCTGGTGGGCCTGCAACGCTCCGGCACCAACATGTTGACCCGGGGGTTGGACGCCGACCCGTCGGTGGAGGTCCGCAACGAGAACGACCGGGCCGTGTTCCACCGCTTCCGGTTGCGCCCCGACCCGGTGCTGGTCGCCGTCGTCACCCGCAGCCGGCACCGGTACGTGCTGGTCAAGCCGCTGTGCGACACGCACCGGGTGGACGAGCTGCTCGACCTGCCCGGGGTCGCGCCGGGGCGGGCGCTGTGGGCGTACCGGGACGTCGACGACCGGGCCCGCTCCGAGGTGGCGAAGTTCGGCGACGCCAACCTGCGGGCGTTGCGGGCGATCGCCGACGGCACCATCGGGGACCGCTGGCAGGGGCAGCGTCTGGACGCGTCGACCCGGGAGCTGGTCGCCGGCTTCGACTACGACCGGATGACCCCGTACACCGCCGCCGCCCTGTTCTGGTACGTGCGCAACTCGTTGTACTTCTCCCTCGGGCTGGCCGACCGGCCGGACACCCTGCTCTGCTCGTACGACGCGCTGGTCGCCGACCCGGCGGGGTACACCCGGCGGCTGTGCGCCTTCCTCGACCTGCCGTACGACCCGGCGCTGCACGCGCACGTCGGCGCGCGCACCCCGGCGCGGCCCCGGCTGGACATCGACGCCCGGGTGCGGGCGCTGTGCACCGAGCTGGCCGGCCGGTTGGACGCGTCGGCCGGCCGACAGGAGGCGGTGGACCATGGCTGAACCGCACACCCCGCTGCCCGACGCCCGGCCGGACCGGCCGCAGGGGCCGATCTTCCTGGTCGGCTGCCAGCGCTCCGGCACCACGATGCTGCGCCTGGTGCTCGACTCGCACTCCCGGGTGAGCTGCGGCCCGGAGACCCGGTTCCTGGCCGACATGCAACGCATCGTCGGGCGGGACTGGGAGCGGCTGTCCCGCTTCGGGTTCCCCCGGGAGTACTGGCTGGGCCGCATCGCCGACTTCTTCGGCGGCATCCAGGCCGACTACGCCCGGTCCCGGGGCAAGACCCGCTGGGCCGACAAGACGCCGCTGTACGCGCTGTCCATCGACTTCCTGGCCGAGGTCTTCCCCGACGCGCAGTTCGTGCACGTCGTGCGGGACGGCCGGGACGTGGTGGTGTCGCACCGCAAGCGGTTCGGCTACTGGTCGGCGGTGAAGTGCGTGGTGAAGTGGCCGCGCTACATCCGGATCGCCCGCGCCGCCGGGGCCCGGCTGCCGGCCGACCGCTACCACGAACTGCGCTACGAGGAGACGGTCACCGACCCGGAGAAGGCCATGCGGGGCCTGTTCGAGTTCCTCGGCGAACCCTGGGAGGCTGGCGTGCTCGACTACGACGGCAAGCAGCACGACGTGGCGGGCAAGTACACCGCCGAGGCGCAGCGACGGCGGGCCGCCGCCGGCACCGACGCCCCGATCTACGGCTCCCGGGTCGGCACCTACCGCCGGGAGCTGGACCCCTTCCTGCGGGTGCTGGTCCGGGTCTTCTCCGGCGCCACCCTGCGCGAACTGGGCTACCGGTGAACCGCCGGGCCGGATCGCCGGTGGCCCGCCGGGCCGGGCGGCGGATGCTGGTCGCCGGGGCGGTGCTGTTCGCCCTGGTCGCTTCGGCGGCCTGTTCGGACGATCCCGCCCCCGGGCCGGCCCCGTCGGCGACCGCGCCGTCGGCCGCCCCGTCAGCCGGTGCCAGCGGTACGCCGCTGCCGGCCGGCGCGCCGGTCCGCAACCCGTTCGGCGCGCACTGGGACTTCTCCCGGCACGACCAGTTCGTCCCCTACCTGGAAAAGCTCTCCGGCTCGGCGACGTACCACGAGCTGAGCTGGTGTGACATCGAGAAGACCCAGGGCAGCCCGGACTTCGCGGCGGTGGACCAGATCGCCGAACGCAGCCGCACGCTCGGCATCACCCTGCACCTGAAGATCCGTACCGGGGTGTGCTGGGCGACCGGCGGGACGGCGAAGTTCACCCGGGGCCAGGCCAACAAGACCGAGTCGGCGATGCCGACGGACCTCGCCGCTTACCAGAACTTCGTCCGCACGCTGGTGCAGCGGTACGCCCCGTACGGCGTCGGTGAGTACGCCATCGAGAACGAGGTCAACGCCCAGCAGTACTGGGCGGGCAGCCCCGAGGACTACCGCCGGCTGGTCACCGCCGCCGCCGAGGCGATCCGCGCGGCCGACCCGAAGGCCAAGGTGGTCGACTCGGGCATGAGCAGCGTCGCGTACGGGATGGGGGTCGCCGACCGGCTGCTGCGGGCCGGGCAACCCGACCAGGCCGTCGCCGCCTACCAGGCGTACTTCCAGCGGCGGATCGGCACCCGGGGTCGGCTGATCCCGGCGGTGAACGACCCGGCGGCGTTGCGTACCGCGCTGGACAACGCGCAGAACTCCCGCAACCTGGCCTACCTCGCGGTCACCGAGAAGCTGCTCGACGACCGGGTGGTCGACGTCCGGCAGCTGCACTTCTACGAGCACTTCTCCGGGGTGCCGGCGCTGCTGGACTACCTGCGGGCCGAGACGCCGTCCGGTGTCCCGGTGCAGGCGTGGGAGGTCGGCCAGTTCTGGAAGGACGGCGACGACGACGCGGCGGCCCGGGGCGACGAGATGGTCAAGGTGGTCAGCATGCTGGTCGCCGGGGGCGTCCGCGAGGTGCTCTGGCTGCCGCTGGCGTACAACCCGAACAACCGGGCCGGCGCGGAGGTCCGCTACGGGCTGCTCGACCCGGACGGCACCCAGCGGCAGGCCGGCGCGATGATGGCCGCCCTGGCGGCGGCGGCCCGGGACGCGACGGTCGAACCGGTGAACGCCAAGGGACTGACCGGGGTGGCGTTCCGGCGCGGTGCGGAGAGCACCCTGGTGGTCTGGTCGACCTCCACCGGCACCGTGTCGTTGCCGGCCACGGGCGGGGTGACCGGGGGCCCGGTCGGTGCCGACCCGGCCGCCCGCGCGGGCGCGCTACCGATCGGCCCGAGCCCTGTGCTGCTGCGCGCCACCGGCACCCCGGACGCGGTCCTCGCCCCGATCCGCTGACCGGCTCCCCCGCCGCACCCGCTGCGGTGGGAGGTGCGGTGGGGCCCGGGGCAGTGCGGTCGGGACACGGGCGGGTGCGGTCGGGCACGGGTGGGTGCGGCGGGCTCCCATGATCACATTGCGATTCTGCGCACTGATCTCGGCGTGTCGTCTACATGATCGCCATCTGTTCATGGTCCCGCACGCTGGCGCGGCGGCATTCACCTCGGCAGCGGGAGGTGTGCCGCTCGCTCACCAGGTACGCGGCCAGCCGAGCAGGTCCGCCAGGCGGGCGTTGTGCGGGGCGAACCCGGCGGCCAGGTCGGCCCGCAACTCCGGGGTGAGCTGCGACGGGCCGGTGTCCGCCCGGCGGGTGTGCCGGGCGAACTCCGCCGGGGTGTACGGGGCCAGCCCGAGGAACCGCAGCACCCCGGCGTACGTGCCGGCCGGGTCGGCGTACAGGTCCTCGCTGCGGATCACGTGCAGCCGGTCGGCGGGCAGGTGGGCGTACCAGCGGTCGAGCTGTTCGGCGTAGCGGCCCCGGGCGGCGTAGGAGAAGTTGCGCAGCGCGTGGTGTGCCGCCGGGGTGTCCGGCCCGTCGACCAGCGCCCCGGCCAGCCGCCCCGGTTCGGCGGCCAGCGCCTCGGCGAAGCCCAACGGCTCCAGCCCGTACGAGCGGGTGTGCAGGTAGTGCGAGTAGGCCCGCTCGACCGGGTCGCGCAGCAGCGCCACGAACCGGGCGTCGGGCAGCGTCGCCGCCACCCGGGCCGGCACGCTCGGGTGGAACAGGTAGTAGGGGCTGGCCTCGAAGCTGCGCCGGCCCGGGGGGGCCGGCGGGAAGTGCGCCCGGTACCAGCGGGTTCCCCGGCCGAAGTGCAGGCTGAAGAACTGGAGTTCCTTGCCGGTGGCGGCCCGCACGTCGGGGTGCGCGGCGAGGTAGTGGTGCAGCGAGGTGGTGCCGCACCGCTGCCCGCCGATGATCAGGAAGTCGGGCAGTGCGCCGACCCGACCGGGCAGCGCCGCCCGTGACCAGGCGCGGGTGCCGCGTACCACCCGACGGAGCCGGTCCACCGCGACCCGGCGCGGTCCCGCGCTCACCGCGACACCACCCGGCCGGAGGTGTCCCGGCCACCCCCGCCCACCCCGGAGGGGGGCGGCCCGTCGTCGGACGGGACGGCGCCCGGGGCGTCCCCGATGGCGTCGGACGGGTCGCCGCGGCGGCGTCGGCGGGCCAGGGTACGCAGCACCATCAGATCCTCCCGGCTGAGCCCCAGCGCCAGCACCGTCCCCAGGTAGACCGCCACGATCGTGGCCAGCCCGGCGACCGGTCGCCACGGCCAGCCCGGCACCAGCCAGCGCACCAGCAGCCCGGCGGCCAGCGCGGCGGCTCCGGCGGCCAGCCCCTTGGCCATCCCGACGGTGAACGGCAGCGCGCCGGTCAGGTGGCGGACCTGCACCACCCGGGCGATGTTGACCACGATCAGCGAGGCGCTCCACGCCGCCGCCGCGCCGACGATCCCGTACGCGGGGATGAGCCACAGGTTGAGCAGCACGTTGAGCACCAGGGCGACCAGGTTGTCGGCCATGTTGAGCGCCACCCGGCCGGACATGTTCAGCACCGTGCCGCACGGGCCGGTCGCCGCGTTGACGAGCTGGCCGAGGGCGAGGACCACGGTCACCGCCGCGCCGGTGGCGACCTCGCCGCCGAAGACGCGCAGCAGGTCGCCGGGGAGCACCAGCAGCGCCACGAACGCCGGCAGCGACAGCCGCACCACCCAGCCCGTCGCGACCGCGTAGACCCGACGGACGTCGTCCAGGTCCCCCCGGTGGTAGAGGTGCGCCAGGTACGGGCCGAACGCCGCGTTGACCGGGGCGAGCACGAAGATGGCGACGGTGACCAGCCGGGTGGCGACGTTGTAGACGCCGATGTCCGGGTTGGCGAAGAAGCCCAGCAGCAGGGTGTCGACCCAGATCAGCCCGGTCGACGACAGCGACGACACCCAGCTGACCGTGGAGAAGCGGAACAGCTCCCCCGGCCGGTGCACCGGGCGGGCCGGCGGAACCCGGCGGACCAGCCGGGCCAGCGCCAGCAGGGCGAGCAGGGCGGCCGACCAACCGGCCACCACCAACGCCCAGAACGCCCCGGTCAGCCCGGCCCCGGTGAGCAGGGCGAGCGCGGTGAGCAGCAGCCGGGTCCCCGGCTCGTAGAGCTGGCCGATGAAGGTGAACGGCCGCTGGGTGCGCCAGCCCCGGGTCGCCGCCAGCGCCGCCTCACAGACCGTCGAGGCGGGCAGGGTCAACGCGACCAGCCGCAGCCCGGTGACCAGTCCCGGGTCGTGCAGCCGGTCGGCGAGCCAGGGTGCGCCCCAGGCCAGCGCCCCGGCGAGGAGGACCGACGAGCCGGCCGAGACGGCCAGCCCCAACCGGACGGTGCCGCGCAGCGCCGGGGCGTCGTCGTCGGCCAGGTGCACCGCCACGAACCGGGTGAGGCCGGCCCGGAACCCGGACAGCGACAGCAGCCCGGCCAGCGACAGCACCGCGTAGCACTGGGCGTACCGGCCGACCTCCCGGATGCCCAGCACCCGGGCCAGCAGCAGCATGATCAGGAAGACCGCCGCCTGGCTGAGCAGGGCGCCGAGCAGGTTGAGCCCGCCGCCGCGGGCCATTCCCCGGACGTGCTTGTCGCCCTGCGCGGACGCGTGCGCCACCGCCACCTACCGGCGTCGGTGCTGCTCGGGCACGGTCGAGGTGACGACCGGCAGCACCACCGTGTCGTCGCCGCCGCGCCGCCCGCCGGTCAGCGCCGGGGCGGCCCGGCCGACCGCCGGCTGCCGACCGGCCCGGCGGCTGCGCGGCAGCCACTCCAGCACCGCCACCAGCAGCACGGCCAGCAGCAGGCCGACGCCGGACACCGGCAGCACCAGGGCGACGAGCGCCTTGACCCGGGACACCGGCTGCACCTCGCCGACGCTCGTCACCTTCTCCGGGTCGGCGGCCTGCGACTGGGCGCGGGCCTGTTGCAGTCCCTGCCGGGCCGAGGCCAACGCGCTGGTGGCACTGTCGCGTTGGGCGATCAGCGCCTGGTAGTCGGGCAGCTTCGGGCCGAGGCCGTCGAGCCGCTTCTGTCCGGCGCTGATCGATTCGGCGGCGGCGTTGGCGCCCCGGGTGTTGCCGACCGCCTGCATCTGCAACTGCTGCTGCCGCAGGCTGGCGATCTCCTGCAGGGTCGACTGGTAGAGCTTGTCGGGCTGGCTGACCTTGTTGGCCTTCTCCCAGTCGTTGATCGCCCGGGTGGCGGTGGTCAGCTCGTCGGTGGCCGTCTTCACCTCGTCGGTGGCGATGCCGACCTGGCTGGCGAACAGGAAGGCCAGGGCCCGCTTGCCGGTCGCGGCGAGCACCGAGGCGACGGTGGACCGGTCGGTGGCGGTGTAGGTGACGGTGAGCTGGCTGCTCGCCCCGACCTGCTTGACCGCCAGGCCGTCGCGCAGCGCGTCGGCGGAGACCCCGGTGTCGGCGGCCACCTGGTCGACCACCTGCGGGGAGGTCACCGCCGCGGCGAAGGCCGCCGCGAACTGGTTGGCCGCCTGGGTGCCGGTGTACTGCTGGGCGGCGCTGCCGCCGACCAGCGCGGGCGCGGCGACGTACGAGGTGGCCGCGTACTGCTGCGGGCCGAGCAGGACGATCGACGCGGCCGCCGCCCCGGCCACCAGCGGAATGCCCACCAGCAGCCAGAGTCGACGCCGCGCGACCCGCAGATAGTCGACGATCTCCACCCTGCTGCTCCCCACTGCTTGATCCTTCATCGGTTGGTCCGGCCGGTCGTCGCCGGTCGGGGCGTCGCCGCCCGGGTCGGCTCGGCCGGTAGTCCCCGGGCGACCGCGCCGGCTGCCGCGGCGAACGCGGCGAAATACCACAGGGTGACCACGTTCGAGATCACGTTGGATGCGGCGCTGACCGCGACGAAGGCGACCGCGCAGCCCAGGAACCCGATCGCGATGCCCCGGCCGAGGCTGCCCGGTGGGGCGCGGCGCAGCGCGTTGAGCCCGGTGTGCAGGCACAGCACCATCATCGCCAGGTACGCCAGCAGCCCGGCCAGCCCGGTCTCCACGTACGCGCGCAGGAAGTCGTTGTGCGGCTTCTTCGCCTCGTCGGCCTCGAACTTGGTCATGTTGGGGCCGATGCCGGTGACCGGGTTGCGGTTGGCCAGCGACACGATCTCCGACCAGTAGCCGACCCGCCAGGCGAGGGTGTTGCCGGTCGGGCCGCCACCGACGGCGCTGCTGTCGGCGAGCTGCCCGAAGCGGTGCGCCACGCTCGGCAGCAGGGCCACCCCGGCGACCGCGACCAGGCAGAGCGCCACCAGCAGCCGCCGGCTGCGGTGCAGCACCGCGACCACCAGCAGGCCCAGCCCCGCCCCGAGGATGGCGCTGCGGGTGTTGGTGAGCAGCAGGAACAGCAGCGACGCGGCGAGCAGCACGCCGAGGCCGAGGCGCAGTCGGCGGCTCAGGTAACGGTGGATCCCGAACCCGAAGATCACCATGAACATCAGGTACCGGCCGAACGTGGTGGACTGGCTGAACGGTCCGCTGATCCGGGTGAAGTCCCCCTTGACCTCGGCCGGCGGGTGGCCGAGCAGGGACAGCACGACGGTGTAGCCGACCGCCAGCGCCAGCGAGACGTACGCGGCGAGCAGCACCCGCCGCACCGCCGGCAGGTCCGGCATGAGCTGCTCCAGGACCACGAACATCACCACCACGGTGCCGATCCGCAGCGCCTCCAGGGCACTGGGCACCGGCTGGGCGGCACCTGCCGCACTGACCAGGCAGGTGGCCCCGACCAGCAGCATCGCCACGCCGAGCGGCGAGCCGCGCAGCCGGCCCCGCTGGCGGAGCTGGGCGGCGAGCCAGAGGCCGGCGGCGAGCAGGAACAGCACCGCGAGGATCGTGGACGGGTCCATCGCCCGGGTCGCCCCGGCACCGTCGGCCCGGCCGGCCGTCGGGCCGCTGAGCTTGAACAGGTCGACGCAGGAGCGGACCGCCAGCATCAGCAGCACGTACGCCGCGAAGCGGGTGAGCGCGAGCACCCCGACGGCCAGTCCGGCAAGGACCACCAGGGGCAGCACCGCGCCGACGCGGCCGCCACCGGACGCGGTCAGGCCGACGCCGAGCGCCACCACGGCGCACAGCAGCGCCGCGCCGACGGTCAGCAGGCGGGCGGTCGGATCACCGGCGGCCCACCGTCGCCGCCCGCCGTCGGGCAGGGCGAGGTCACCCTCCGTGCCGTGTCGCTGTCCGTCCACCGCTCGCCGACCACTCGTTTCCAGGGAACTGTTGCCGGTCGCCGCCGACGGCCGGGAGAACGGCCTAATCTAACGGTCGCCGAGGTCGGGGGACATGGGCCGTTACGCCGACCGTGGGCGACCCAACGTCCGGTTCCCCGGGGCGGGGGGCGCGCAGGGCCAGCGAGAAGTAGAGTTTTTCCAGCTCACGGGTGGCGGCGTCCCAGCTGTACTCGGCGAGCACCCGGTCGCGCAGCAGCGCCGCGCCGGCCCGTTCGGCCGGCAGGTCGGCGGTCACCGTGCCCAGCGCCCGCAGCAGGTCGTCGACGTCACCGTCGCGGAACAGCCGCTGTCCCGGCGCGTCGCGGTCGAGCACCTCGCGGTGGGGTTCGATGTCGCTGGCCACCACCGGCAGCCCGTACGAGGCGGCCTCCAGCAGGGTCAGCGGCAACCCCTCCAGGCGGGACGGCTGGACGAAGGCGGCGGCGTGCGAGTACAGCTCGGCGAGCACGTCGCCGTAGACGAAGTCGGTGAACACGATGCGCGGATCGTCACCGGCGGCCTCGCGGAGCCGGGCGACGTAGCCGTCGGTGAACGCGGAGCCGCCGACGATGGCCAGCCGCAGGTCGGTGGGGAGTCGCCGGAACGCCCGCACCAGCAGGTCGGCGGCCTTCTCGGGCACGAGCCGGCCGACCAGCAGCAGGTATCCGCCGGGGCGCAGGCCGAAGCGGGACAGCTCGCCCGGCGGCCGGTGGGTGGGGGCGGCCACGCCGTTGGGGATGTAGCGGGCCGGCCGGCCGAACCGGCTGGTGTAGTGCTCGGCGAGACCCCGGGACACGGTCACCCGGGCGTCGGGCAGGTGACCGCTGAGCCGGTACGCGGTACCGAGCACCGCCCGCGCCGCCCGGCCCCACTTGTCGCGCTGGTTGTCCAGCCCGTGCACGGTGAGCACCACCCGGGCGCGGGAGGCGTAGCGGGCCAGCGGCGCGGTCAGCACCGGACCGAGACCGTGGTAGTGCACGATGTCGGGGCGCTCGGTCAGCGCCGCCAGCGTCGAGGTGGCCGAGTGCACGATGGCGTCGAGGTGCTTGCTGGGCACGGTACGGGCCCGCCGCAGCCGGATGCCCCGGTGCCGGGTCGCCTCCACCGCGCCGTAGCTGTCCCTGCAGTAGACGGTCACCTCGTGGCCGAGTCCGGCCAGCCGGCTGGCCATCTCCTCGACGTGCCGTTCGATCCCCCCGTAGGTGGCCGGCACGCCCTTCTGGCCGATCATCGCCACCCGCAGGGGACGCCAGGCGGGCGGGCGGGTCAGGCTCGGCTCCGTACGGTCGGGGCGTAGCTGTTCTCCCCGGTCGACGGCATCGTTACGGAACGGCACTGTCCCCCCTCGTTTTCGCTGACCACCGGGGCGGTGGCGCGGCCCCCGGCGCACGGGACGCTAGATCATCGACGTCCGGTCGGCCACTGGCCGGTCAGTCAGACCTGACCGGCCACCGCGGGTGTCGAGCCAGGTCGGACACCCGTGGTGCCGACCGGTCGACCGCCGGTGACCGCCCGGTGCCGATACGCCGCCGGGAGGACGGAGTCTCCGTCCTCCCGGCGACCGGAGGGTGACGTCAGGAGGTCGGGCCGCCGAACTCCACCCAGTTGAGGTTGAACAGGCTGGTCGTGGGTCCGCCGGAGACGGGCTTGAAGACCAGGTAGAGCGCGTGGGTACCGGCTGCCTGGCTGACCGGGAAGGTCTGGCTGGCCCAGGCGCTGGTGCCGGTGGTCGCGTTGAGCGTCGCGCTGGTCACCAGCGCGCCGGTCGGCGAGTCGAGCCGCAGCTCGACGATGCCGCGCGGGGTTCCGGCGGTGGCCGTGGAGCCACCGGCGTACCGGAAGGTGATCTTGTCGATCCCGCCCAGGTTGATCGGGTCGAGCGCGATGTGGTCACCGTTGTCGATGCCGGCCACGTGCTGCCCGCCACCGGCGTCGGTGGTGTTGGCCAGGGTGACGCCCTGCTGGACCTGGGCGAACTCGGCCTGCTGCCGGAAGGTCTGCAGGACGATCTGGTCGAGCGAGGACAGCGCCGGCTGGCCGTTGGCGCCCTTGTCGGTGTAGGTGGCGCTGATCGCGCCGTACAGGTAGCCACCGGCGTGGTCGGCGCCGTCGGCCGGGGTCTCGAACGAGCCCGAGCAGCCGTTGGCGTCGCTCATGCCGTGGCCGTGGGTGTCGTGGCCGAGCACGAAGGAGACCGTGACCCGGCTGCAGTCGATCGGGCCGTCCTCGGGGTCGGTCACGGTGACCGTCCACGGCACGGTGTCACCCCAGTTGAAGAACGTGCCCGACAGCGGCGAGGTGACCTTCACGGTGGGCGCGGTGTTGCCCACGGTGATCTCGCGGGTGAGCACCGCCGTCTTGCCGCTGGTGTCGGTGACCGTCAGCTTGGCGGTGAACACCCCGACGGTGGTGTAGGTGTGCGACGCGTCCCGGTCGGTCGAGTCGGTGGTGCCGTTGCCGTCGAAGTCCCAGGCGTAGGTGATGGTCTCACCCGGGTCCGCGTCGTAGGAGCCCTCGGCGGAGAACTGCACGGTCAGCGGCGCCGCACCCGAGGTCGGGGTGGCCTTCAGCTCGGCCACCGGCGCCCGGGTGCCCTTGGCGTAGCGGATCACCGACAGCGCGGCGTCCGGGTTGGCCCGGAAGAAGCCGTCGCCGTACTCCAGCAGGTAGAGGTTGCCGTCCGGGCCGAACTCCATGTCCATCGGGTTGTCGAAGACGAAGCCCGGCAGGAACTGCTCCACCCCGACCAGCTTGCCGCTGCCGTTGGTGCGCATCATGAAGATCTTGTCCCGGGTGAACTCCCCGAAGACCACCGCGTCGTGGTAGTACTCCGGGAACTTGGTCGCGGAGTCCAGCGCGGCGTCGTACTTGTAGACCGGGCCGCCCATCGGCCCGACGCCACCGGTGCCGAGCACCGGCCACTGGAACTCACAGGTGCCGGGCGGGGTGCTCAGGTACGCCTCGGCGCAGGTGGTGGTCGCCCGGAAGGTGTAGTTGAGCTGCGGGTCCTGCACCGGCGGGAGGACCCGACGGCCGGTGTTGCGCGGCGAGTCGTTCACCGGTGCGGCGCAGTTGAACGCGCCCTTGGACTGCTTGGTGACGAAGTCGTAGTCGATGTACGGCAGGGTCGGCGAGTAGCAGTACGGCCAGCCGTAGTTGCCTGCCTTGTTGGCGGCGATCCACCGGCCGGTGCCCTCCGGCCCCCGGGCCGCGTTCGGCACCTGCGAGTCCGGCGAGTAGTCACCGATGTAGACGAAGCCCCTGGAGTCCACGTCGAAGCGGAACGGGTTGCGCAGACCCATCAGGAAGATCTCCGGGCGGGTCTTGTCGTCGCGGTCCTCGGCCTCGGGGAACAGGTTGCCGGCCGGGATGCTGTACGACCCGTCGGCCTTCACCTTGATCCGCAGCACCTTGCCCCGCAGGTCGTTGGTGTTGCCGGCGGAACGCTGGGCGTCGTAGCCCGGCCCCTGGGTCGGCGACTCGTTGATCGGGGTGAAGCCGTCCGAGCCACCGGCGTTGGTGTCGTCGCCGGTGACCAGGTAGAGCAGCCCCTTGCCGTCGAACTTGATCTCACCGGCGACGTGGCAGCAGACACCCCGGTCGGTGTCGACCTTCATGATCTTCTGCTCGCTGGCCAGGTCGAGGTGCGGCGTCGGCTCCTCCACCCACTTGAACCGGGAGAGCTGGTTGTGCCCCTTGTAGGCGTCCCACGCGTTCGGGTCGGTGCTGGTCACCGGCGCGTCGGTGGTCGGGGTGTCGAGCTTGGGCGCGTAGTAGACGTACACCCACTTGTCGGTGGCGAAGTCCGGGCCGACGGTGACCGACTGGAGGCCGTCCTCGTCGTGCTGGTACACCGGGATGGTGGTGATGACCGGGCTCGCGCCGGTCTTCGGGTCGTAGAGACGGATCTCGCCGGCCCGGGTGTTGTGCAGCACCCGACCGTCGGGCAGCACCGACAGGGTCATCGGCTCGCCCGGCTCGTCGTTGAGGATGACCTTCTCGTAGTTGGCCTTGACGGTGGCGCCGCAGTCGCCCTGGACCATGCCGGCCGACCACTGGATCGCGCCGAGCAGGTGCTTGCGGAACGCGGAGTTGGCGTACGTGTCGGCGCTGTCACCGAGTCCGGTGTAGAACGACCGGCCGCCCTGGAAGTCCTTGCACCAGGAGATCGGGTGGTCGTAGCCCATGGTGCCGCCGGTGAAGCTCTTCTCGTCCACCGTGGCCAGCACGTGTGCGGTGCCCCGGACGTTGGTGGTGAAGTTGTACCACTGGTCGCTGAGGGTGAGCTGCCGGGCGAGCGGCTTGCTCGCCGGGTGCGCCCGGTCGGCCACGTCGATGCTGGCCGACCCGCTCGACGCCGTGCCGGCGGCGGTGGTGCCGACGATGTCGCGGTAGAACGTCCACGACGGCTCGGCCTCGACCGCGGCGTGCACGCCGAGGTAGCCGCCGCCGTTGCGGATGTAGCGCTCGAAGGCCGCCTCCTGGCCGCCGTTGAGCACGTCGCCCGTGGTGTTGAGGAAGACGACCGCGCCGTAGCTGGCCAGGTTGTCGTCGGAGAAGGCGGTCGAGTTCTGGGTGACGTCGACGGTGAAGCCGTTGCCCTTGCCCAGGGTGCGGATCGCGTTGACGCCCTTGTCGATCGACGGGTGACGCTCACCGTCGGTCTTGGTGAACACCAGGACGCTTGTCGGGTCCTGGGCCGGCTGGGCCAACGCGGGAGCGGTCGCGGCGAGCGGGACGACGATCCCGACCCCTGCGATCGCGGCGAGCCATCGGTGTACCGATCTTGCCATCTGGTTCCTCCGGTGGGGGACGATGTGCTGCCTGCTCCGGGCGGGTGCCGGGGCCACCCGGGTGGTGCGGTGCCGCGTCTCGCTCTCCGGTGGGGACGGGACGACGTCGTCCCGACCCCGTGCGGTTCGCCGACCGGGGAGCTGCGTACGGCCGGGGCCCGTGCCGGGGGCGCGCGGCAGCGCGGCCCGGGGTCACGGGTCGGAAGAGGTGATCAGGTGGTACGGGCCCGCCGGGGCGGCACGCCCGGTGGTGTCCGGGGCCGCCGGGCGGCCCGGACTCCTCGGGGCGGGCCCGGGCGGTGGCGGTCGCGTCGGGGGACGCGACCGCCACCGTCGGTGCCGCCGGCGGTGGTGCGACCGCCGGTCGGTGCGCAGACGGCGGCCGGCTGCCGGCCGCCGGGCGGGTCAGCTCTGGTGGTAGATGGTCAGGTCGGCCATGTTGGCGTAGCTGAGCCGGGCGAAGTCCAGCGACTGGCCCGGGTTGGCGGCACCGCCGGGGGCGGTGTCCATCTCCCAGTTGGCGTGGTGGAAGTCGGACTCGCCGATGGTCTGGAAGAACTGCTGGAAGTTGATGTCGCCCTCACCGAGCGGGATCATCTCGTAGCCGTTGGCCAGAGCGGAGTTGCGGTTGCCGTCCTTGGCGTGGAACAGCGGGAACCGCTTGGTGCGCCGGGCCACGTTCAGGATCGGGTCGAACAGCGAGGTCTTCTGCTGGCCGGCCGAGTTGGTGTACTTGGTGTGCTTGAACCGGGCCACGTACGCCCAGTAGATGTCGCACTCGAAGTAGACGTACTTCGGGTCGGTCTTGGCGAAGAAGTACTCCAGCCGGCGCACGCCGGAGGAGCGGGTCGGCTTGCCGTTTGCGTCCAGCGGGCCGCTGTCGAGCAGGAACGAGTAGGCCACGTCGTGGTTGTGGGTGTAGAGGCGCATCTTGCGCTCCTTGGCCTGCCGGCCCAGCTCGTTCCACAGGTCGGCGGCGGCGTCCCAGTCGGACTGGTAGGCGCTGTTGGTCGGGTCGCTGCCGGTGCCGATGTTCTTCATGCCGAGTTCCTCGGCGATGTCCAGCTGCTGCTGGAAGGTGGCCGCGTTGATCGACGTGTGGGTGCCGTTGGCGACCAGCCCGTTGTCGTCGAGGATCTTGCGGATCTCGGTCGGGGTGATCTGCCGGCCCAGGATCGAGGTGTGCTGGTTGTAGCCGGCGAACTCGATCTCCTTGTAGCCCATCTCGGCCAGGCTGGCGAGCACCCGCTCGAAGCCGTAGGGCACGCCGCTGTCGTCCGGGGCGGCGGAGATGCGGTCCCGGACGCTGTAGAGGATGATGCCCCGGTTCTGCGCCGGGATGAGCGGGTCGACCTGCCACTTGCCGTCCGCGCGGGCCGGGCCCTTGGTCTGGAGCACCGGCAGGCCGGCCGCGCCGAGCACGGCGGCGGCGCCGGCCGACGCGGCCAGCAGCTTACGGCGGGTGACCTGGGTGCGGTACTGGGGGTCGGAGGCCATGCGGCGCTGATCCTCGTTCACAAGTTCCACCTTTCGAGGGTGGCCCTGACGGGCCACTGAGACGTGCGAGTCCTGCTGGGAGAGTTCGAAGGACCTGCGCCGCCGAATACGCGTGGCCCGGTGGATGACTGCTCGATCAAGGGGGGATGTCAACCGTGTTACGTCTGTGAACCGGACACTAACGGTGGCCGACGGCTAAAGATAGACCTCGGACGGAGAAACTTTTGTTCGCGCGAACAAAAGTTCCTGATGGTCGGAACCGATGCCCGAACGGTCGCCCACCATCGGCTCACCGGTCGATCCCCCGTCCCTCACCAGCACGAACACCGACGGGGACGGGACGCGGACAGGCGGACGCGACGCGGGGGGCGCGGGGTCGACCGGAATCGAATCGACACCACGCCCGTCGCGTCGCCACCCACCGCTCCACCATCGACCGGAGCGTCGGTCCGTCGTGCGTACGCCCGGCCCGCTACCCGGGACCGGCCAGCACCAGTTCCCCGAGCCGCTGCTCCAGCGCCGCCGCGTCCAGCCCGCCCGGCCAGCCGCGCAGCAACGCGCCACCCTTGGCGACCAGCACCACGGCCGGTGGCTCGCGCACCGCGTACGACCGCCAGACGGTCTGCTGGTCGTCCACCACGACGGGGTACTCCACCCGGTGCGTCCGCAGGTAGTCCTGCAACTCGTCGGCCTGGTCGACGCCGGCCACCCCGACGAAGACCACCCGGTCGCGGTACCGGCGGGCCAGCTCGCTCAGCGCGTCCTGCCGGTCGGCACAGGTGGTACACCAGGAACTGAAGAAGGTGAACACCACCGGGCGGTCGGCCCAGAGCCGGGCGGCGGTGAGCGGGGTGCCGTCGGTCAGCCCGCCGGTGAACGCCGGGGCGGCCGGTGCGCCGCCGGGCGGCGGGCGCAGCGCGAGGTCGGCGGGGACCGGTCCGGGCAACGTCGCGGCACCCCCGGCGAGCGCCGCCGGTGCGGGCGGGTCGGCCGGTCGGGCGGTGCAGCCGGCCAGCACCAGCACCGCCAGCAGCGGGGCGAGCAGCCGTCTCATGCCGGCACCACCGCGACCAGCGCCGGGCCCTCACTGGTGTCCGGGGTCAGGTCGAGCGCCGGCCGGCCGGCCACCTCCAGCCGGTACCCGGTGCGCTGCGGCACCCGCACCGGCACCGCGAACTCGCAGTAGGTCGGCACCCGTTCCACCTCCAGGTCCTCGGCGAACGCGGCCACCGCCGTGCCCGCCGGCAGCGTCCCGGTCACCAGGGCCGCCCCGTCGGGGTCGAGCACCCGGAACGGCGCCCGGTGGTGGAAGTAGAGGTACGGTCCGGTGCCGGCGCAGTCCACGCCCGCGGCCCGGATGTTGATGTCGCGCACCAGGACCCGGACGGTGGTCGGGGTGACCGCCTCCGGTCCGGCGTCGGAGCCACCGCAGCCGGCGACCCCGGCCAGCAGCAGGATCGCCAGCGCGCCGACGCCGTGGCGGGCACTCGTGGTCAGCCGCACATGGTCTCCTCCCACCCGTGCCGTGGGTCCGTGGCGGCCTGCGCCACCACGGACCCACGGCGTCGGTCGACTCCGGTCAGGACTTCTCCACCCGGCACTGCTTGGTCACCGTCTTGGACGGGTCGCTCTCCGAGGTCGCGGTGAGCTTGACGAAGCCGGTGTCCGCGGCGGCGGCGGTGGCCCCCACCGACACCCGGACGGTGGTGGACTTGCCGAACTGGGCGGTGGCCAGCGGGTTGGGCAGCCAGGTCCGCCAGCCCTTACCGGCCACCTCAGCCGAGAGCCGGTAGACGTCCGACTTCAGGTACGCGGTCGCGTCCTCCGGGTGCTGCTGGCCGCCGGCGGAGTAGGTGCCGCTGTTGGTCAGCTCGAACGAGCAGGTCACGCCCCGGTTGGTGGGCTTGCCGGTGCTGGTCACCTCGCCCTTGCCGAGGGACACGCCGTGGGTGCTCGGGCCCCCGGTGCCGTCCAGCGACCGCACCGCCACCGTGTACGACAGCGAGCCGGCCGCGTCCCGCTTGAGGTCGATGATGTAGAAGTGCAGCCGGTTGGCCTCGTCGACGTACTCGTACTGGCTGCCGGTGTCCGCCCCGGCGTGGAACAGCGCGTCGGAGAGCTGCCGGTAGTCACCCATGGTGATCTTCTGCGGGGTGCCGTCCGGCCGGTAGAAGTCGATCATGTCGATGTCCTGCGGGTTGGCGTCCACCACCCACTGGAACGGCGCGCTGTCGGCGTTCTTGGTCTTGCTCAGCAGCACGCCCCGGTCCGGGGTGAACGAGTCCGCCCCCATCCGGTCGACGACCTCGACGGTGTAGTTGTTGAAGCTCCCGCCGTCGCACAGCGGGTTCGTGGCCACCGTGCAGGCCGGCGAGAGGTCCTTGTTCATGGCGATGTTCACGCCGGTCAGCCCCTTCGGGCCGGCGTCGACCGCGCGGGCGGTCACCTGGGCGGTGACCATTCCGGACGAGGCCAGCGCCTCCCGGGACAGCCGCAGCACGTGCTCCTCACCGAGCAGGCCGATCTTGAGCTTGTCCCGCACGGTGTGCAGCGAGCCCATCGAGCCGCCGTTGGTCGGCGGGATCTGCCAGCGGGTGTGCGGGCCGCCGGGTCCGTTGAACGACCCGCGCGACATCATGCTCCAGATGCCGGTGTACGCCCGTCGTAACGGCTCGCCGTACGGGTTGTTGTAGTTGTCGCCGATGCCGAGCAGGTGGGTCAGCTCGTGGGCGTACACCCCCATGCCGGAACTCTCCCCCTGGGTGGAGGAGCCGCCACCGGCGTTGGGCCACAGCGTCGCCGCCGCCTTCCACGACGTCCACTCGACGTAGCGGGTCTTGGCCCAGTTCGGCAGGTTCGGGTCCGGCGGGCCCCAGGAGTCCGGCACGTCCTCCTTGTTCTGGAAGATCATCTGCCCGAACTCCTGCCAGGTGGACGACTCGTCCTGCCCGGCGCTGAGGATGAAGACCAGCTCGTACTGGTTGGCGACCTCGTCACCGACCGCCGCCCGCCACGCGCCCAGTCCGTCGGTGCGGATGTTCTTGTTGCAGGTGTCCCCGCTGGGGCAGGCACCCGGGTTGAAGCTGTTGTCCAGCCCGTACTGGTAGGACTTCGCCGGCATCTGGTACGGCCCGAACCCGGCCAGGTCCACGCCGTAGCGCCCGTTGGAGTCCTGCATCCAGTACTCGTGCAGGGTGTGCCCCTTGTTCAGGGTGTTCGGGGTGTTGAGGAAGTCCTGGTAGAACTTCGGCACGTCGGCGCGGGGGATGTTGGCCGCGACCGACTGGGGGTTGCCGAAGACCGTCGAGCGGGCCCGTTGGGACACCGCGAACGTCTGGTCCGGATAGTCGAGCGCCACCAGGGCGATCTTGAAGTTGCGCAGGGAGCCCCGCACGCTCGGGTCGGCCCAGTTCTTGCCGGGCACCGCCCGGTAGTCGTCCCAGGTCATGGTGTCGGGGTTCTGCCAGGCCTGCGGGTCGAGGACCTGGAACGGAGCGGTGCCGCCGGCCGGGTTGGCCGGGGCCGCGGCAGCCTGCGTCGCGGCGGTCGCCACGAGCGTGCCGGCCAGGACCGCGGCCAGCACGCGACGCCGCAGTCGGGGGGTGTTACGGGGAGCACGGTGCACGGGTTCACCTCTCGTCGGGAGGGACGCGGTCGCCGGCGACCGGGGTCCCGTGGGGTGGCTGCCGGGACGCCCGCACACCGGGCCGCGCAGCGAATCTAGGAGGACGGGCCGGGGCCGGTCACCGTGCAGATGTCGGCAGGTGGCCCGGCGGCTTCCGACACCTGAAGGACCGGCGGCGGGTCATGTCCGGCCGCGGGGTTCAGCGGGGACGACCGTCGGTGACCGGATCGACGGTGACCGACAGGGCCCGGACCAGGTCCCGGTGCAGCCGGGCGGCGGCCGGCGGCGGCAGCGGACCGCGCGGCGGACGGCACCGGCCACCGAACCGCCCGGCGGCGTCCATCGCCAGTTTGATCGCCTGTACCGCCTCCGGCCGGGAGCCCCAGCCGAAGGCCGGGTGCAGCTCGGCGTAGAGCGGCAACGCGCGGGCCAGGTCACCGGCGGCGCACAGGTCGTACAGGCGCAGGGCCGGGCGGGGCAACGCGTTGGACAGGCCGGACACCCAGCCCCGGGCCCCGCACAGCACCAGTTCCAGCAGCACGTCGTCCGCGCCGGCCAGCACGTCCACGTGCGGGCAGAGGTCCCGGATGCGGTGCACCCGCCGTACGTCGCCGGAGAACTCCTCGACCGCGACGATCCCGTCGGTCTCGGCGACCCGGGCCAGCAGCTCCGGGGTGAGGTCCACCCGGGTGTCGTACGGGTCGTTGTGCGCCACCACCGGCAGGCCGACGGCGGTGACCTCGCGGTAGTGGGCGACCACGTCGGCGTCGCCTGCGGGATAGCCGTCCGGGGGTGGGGCGAGCACCCCGTGCGCCCCGGCGGCGGCGGCCTGCTCCGCCCAGCGGCGGGACTGCCGGCTGCCGTACCCGCCGACCCCGGGCAGCACCGCGCACCCCGGCGGGGCGGCCTGCACGGTGGCCCGCACCACGTCGGCCCGCTCGTCGTCGGACAGCGCCCGGTACTCCCCCACCGACGCGCACGGCGTCACCCCGTGGCAGCCCGCCTCCGCCAGCCAGCGCACGTGCTCCTGGAGCCGGTCGAAGTCGACGCCGAGGTCGTCGCGGAACGGCGTGGTGACGGCGACCAGCACCCCCCGCCAGGGCCTACCAGCTGTCACTCGGGCGTTCCCTCCTGCGCGCCGGCGGCCCGCTGCCCACCGCACCGGAACCTTACGATCGTCGATCACCACGGTGCTTCGGACAATTGCCGGAACAGTCGCCGTGGGGGCCGTCCTTTTGTCGGTAGATCCCCGGTGGACCTTGCGCACAGGCCCACCGGCCGCACAGGGTAGGGCACCGGCTGTCGCACCCCCTGCCGCGCAGCCAACCAGGGGAGATCCATGCATGGTGAGCTTCAGCGCATAGTCGACGCCGTCGCCGCGCGGGTGGGGCGTCCCGCCCTCATCGAGGACCGTCGGCAGCGGGTGGTCGTCTACAGCGAACACGACGGTCCGATGGACGAGGTACGCCGGATGTCGATCCTGCGCCGGCAGACCACCCCGGAGGTGATCGCCTGGTTCCGCCGGATGGGTGTGCTCACCGCCCGTGAGCCGGTGCGTACCCCGGCCGACGTCGACCTCGACCTGCTCCCCCGGGTCTGCGTGCCGATCTGGCACGACGACCTGCTGCTCGGCTTCGTCTGGTTCATCGACGACGACGGGTCGATGACCGACGCCGACATCGCCACCGCGACCGGTGCGTTCACCGACCTGTCGCTGGCCCTCTACCGGGAGAACCTGCTCGGTGAGCTGGCCTCGCAGCGGGAGTCCGAGGCCACCCGGACGCTGCTGGTCGAGAGCCCGCAGGCCCGTGCGCACGCCGTCCGGGCGCTGCTGGAGGAGGGCACGGTCGCCGGTGACGGCACGACCACGGCGGTGGTCGCCCAGCTCGCCCCCGCCGACGGGCGGCACCCCGACGAGGTGGCCCGGATCGCCTTGGAGCAGGCGCTGGTGGCGACCCGCCGGTGGCTCGGCGTCCGGGAGTCGCTGCACATGGTCTGGCCCGACCACGGGGTGCTGCTGATCTGCGGGGGCCGGATCGCCGGCCGGCCCACCCCGCAGGCCGCCGCCGGGCACCTCGACGACGTGCTGCGGCAGGCGACCCGGGGGTTGTCCTCGGTGGAGCGGACGGTGACCGGGATCGGTCAGCCCCGTCCCGGGCTGGTCGACGCGGTGCAGTCCTACCGGGAGGCGGTGCAGGCGGCCCGGGTGGGGGTGCAACTGCCGGCGCTGGGTCCGGTGGTCTCCTGGGCCGGGCTGGGCATCTACCGGGTGTTGTCGCAGCTCGACGGCCGGGACCTCGACGTCGCCGGGGTGCACCCCGGGCTGGAGCGGCTGCTGCGCGACGACGCCCACCAGGTGCTGCTGGAGACCCTGGAGGCGTACCTCGACCTGGCCGGCAACGCCCACGCCACCGCCGAGAAGCTGCGGCTGCACCGGACCACCCTCTACTACCGGCTGCAACGGGTCGAGCAGCTCGCCGACACCGACCTCAAGGACGGCAACGAGCGGTTGTGCCTGCACCTGGCGATGAAGCTGGGCCGGCTCACCGGCCACTACCGGTCGGCGTCCTGAGCGGTCGCGGGGTCACCGCGTCGACCGTCGGGAGAGGACACCCGCTGTGACAGCCCGTGTCCGTCCGGACAGATCATTGACAGATCCGAGCGGGTACGGCCAGGATGGGCGCACCGATCGGCAATGCCCCCACGACCGACCGTAACCAGGTACGCCCCCCACGCCCGTCCCGCAGACCGGTTCGGCGCCGGTCCGTCGCCCCGCGCGTCCGGGAGACACCACGTGTCCCCCGTCGTCGGCGGGTCGACGTCGCGGTCCGGCCGCCCACCGTCGCCCGACTGTCGGCGTCCGACCTCCCCGTTTCGCACCCCGCCCGACGGCGGGCGCTGCCGCGCGCCGTCGGCCGTCTCGCACCCCCAGGAAAGGTGGCCCGCGATGTCCCGTTCCGCACTCCCCCGCCGCTGGCGGCGGTTACCCGCCGCGACGGCCGCCGGCGTGGCGTTGCTGCTGCTCGCCGGCCCGGCGACCGCCGGCACCGCAGCCCCGGCCGACCGGGAGGCCGACGCCCCGGCCGTGCTCGAACGCTCCGCCGACGAGCAGGCCGACGTGGTGGAGGTGACGGTCGACGGCACGGCCCAGCTCGACGCGCTGGTCGCCACCGGCGTCGACCTCGACCACCACGTCACGCCCACCGAGGCGGGCATCGTGGTGCACGCCGTGGTCACCCCGACCGAGGTCGCCGCGCTGAAGCGGATGGGCTACCGGGTCGGTGCCGTGCTGCACGACGCCGCCGACTCCGCGCAGCGGGTCAGCGAACGCGAGGCGACGATCGCCGCCCACCGGGCCGAGAACCGGGCGTACACGGCGACCCTGGAGCGCAGCGCCGCCACCTCCGATGTGAAGATCATCCGGGCCGACTACTACACCTCCGGCACCAACCAGGTGCTCTCGGTCGAGGCGAAGTGGGCCCAGGGGCAGACCTCCACCAGCACGTTGACCGTGGCCCGGGACAGCGGCCCCGGCACCGAGATCGGCTCCGGCGGCACCCAGAACATCACCCGGTTCGTCGACGCCGGGGTCTACCTCTACCACCGGGGGGCCGCCGCCGTCACCGCCCGCCCGCAGCGCATCCAGATCACCAGCCCCACCGGTGACGTGGCGGTCGCCGAGGTGAAGGAGTGGCTGCCGATCCCGGCCGACAGCCCGGAGGGCCCCGGCTACCAGAAGGACTTCGTCACCAGCTACCTCACCCCGACCGAGCTGTACGACCGGATCAAGCGGCTGGCCGACGCCTACCCGCAGCTCGCCGAGGTGGTGAAGCTGCCGTACCAGACCAACGGGTACCGGCGGAAGGCGCAGGTGGTGCTCGGTGGGACCAACGCCACCCGGGTCGCGGTCGACTCGCTCGCCTGGGGGCACGAGGGCGGCAACGACATCACCGTCGAACTGGCCGACCCGGGCGCGGCCGACCGGCCGCTTTCGGTCACGGTGACCGGCAAGGCCATCCGGGTCAGCCTGGGCACCGACGCCGCCGGCGCGGTGACCAGCACCGCCGCCCAGGTCGCCGCGGCGCTGACCGCCGAGGCGGGTGCGCTGGTCAGGGCGTACACCTATCGGGGTGACGCCGGGGCGGGCGTGGTCGCGCCGGTCGCGTCGACGCCGCTGACGGACAACCTGAAGGCACCGGCCGGGGTCTCCCGCGACCCGCACCCGGTGTACGCGATCCGGATCGGCAAGTACCGCGACGGCTCCCGCACCGGGGTGCTCGCCTACGCCCAGGAGCACGCCCGCGAGTGGGTCCCCCCGCTGGTGACCATCGAGACCGCCGAGCGGCTGCTGCGCAACCACGCCACCGACGAGAACACCAAGCAGCTGCTGCGCACCCTGGACATCTGGATCGTCCCGTCGATCAACCCGGACGGCGGGCACTACTCGTTCTACGACTACGCCTCGCAGCGGCGCAACATGACCAACCACTGTGCCCCGGGCGGTGCCACCGACGCGCTGGCCCGCAACTCGTGGGGGGTGGACAACAACCGCAACTACACCGAGTACAGCCTCTTCGACGGCTACTCGGGGGCGTCGGCGAGCTGCACCAGTGACACCTACGCGGGGCCGAGTGAGCTGTCCGAGCCGGAGAACCGCAACGTCGACTGGCTGGCGCAGCGGCCCAACATGAAGTTCTCGATGAACCTGCACTCCTCGGGCAACTACTTCATGTGGTCGCCGGGCGCGTACGCCACCCCGGGCCGGATCTCCGCGCCCCGGCCGACGCTGGCCGACGAGTCGTTCTTCTGGGGCGCGTCGTCGCGCATCCTCACCGCGATCAAGCGGCACCGCAACATGGCCGTCACCCCGGCACGGACCGGCCCGATCTCCGACGTGCTGTACTCGGCGGCGGGCAACTCCGGCGACATGCTCTGGTACAAGTACGGCATCTACGCCTGGAACTTCGAGGTGGGCACCAGTTTCCAGCCCACCTGGGAGGAGGCGCACCAGGAGACCATGGAGTTCAGCAACGGCCTGGTCGAGCTGCTGCGGGTGGCCCGGGACTTCGACAAGGACAAGAAGCGCCCGACCAGCACCCTGGCGGTCACGCCGAGCGCCACCGAGGGCTCGGTCAGCGTCCGGTTCGACGTCAGCGAGCCGGCAGCGGTGTTCTACACCCTCGACGGCTCCCGGCCGACGTTCGCATCCACCCTGTACGCCTCGGCGGGCATCCGGGAGGGGGGCGAGACGCTGACCGTCCCGGCCGGCACCAAGGTCCACTGGTTCTCGGTGGACGCGGCCGGCAACATCGAGCGCAACTACCGGCCGGACGACGACAGTTTGACCTTCAACCGGGGCTGGGCGACCCTGCCCACCGGCTGACGGACACACCGGCGGGGGCCCGCGCCACGCGGGCCCCCGCCGGCCGACCGGCTCAGTCCTGCGCCCGCCACCGGTAGAACTCCGTCGCCACCGCGTCCGGCGGGCTGCCCCAGGTGTCCGGGTCGAACGGGCTGATGTACGGGCTGAGATCGTCCATGATCTTGGCGAACGCCGGCTGGTCGTGGCCCTGCCGCACGGCCCCGTCGAACGCCTCCCCGACCCGCTCCAGCACGTGCAGGTAGACGTCGTCGATCGAGTACAGCCACCGCCCGGTGACCCCCATCGTGGCCGGCAGCGGGCCCGCGTCGGACTCGGCGAAGATCTGCGCCACCGTGGCTTCCGCGCCCGGCTTGATCCGGGCCACGATGACCGTCCGGCTCGGCTCGCCCCCGGCGGCCGGCGGGTCGGCCGACGCCCATGAGTAGAACTCCTTCGCCACCGAGTCCGACGGGTTCTTCCAGTCCCTCGGGTAGGGCGTCACGTACGGGGCGATCTGCTCGGCGATCTGCTGGAAGGCCGGCAGGCCCCGGGTCTGCCCGGTCACCCTCGGATCGGCGTTGCGCTCGATCAGGTGGATGTAGAGGCCGTGGAAGGACAGCAGGGTCCGCCCGACCACGCCGAGGTCCTGCGGGCGGGTGGTCCGGTCGTAGTACCCGAACACGTCGGCGACGGTCTGCTCGCTGCCCGGCACCATGCGACAGACGATCACGTTGCGGAAGGTCATCGGAACTCCTCGGGATTCAGGCGGTACGGGTCGGCTCGGTGGGGCGGGGACGACTGGCCGGCGGGTGCGACACCGGCGGGGCGGAGGGTGCGAACCGCACCGGCAGCTCCAGCAGGCCCCGGAACGGGGACGCCGCCGGCAACCGGCGCAGCTCGGCGGGCGGCACGGCCAGGCGCAACCCGGGCAGCCGGCGCAGCAGCGCCGCCAGGCCGATCTGGGCCTCCATCCGGGCCAGCGACACACCGAGGCAGTAGTGCACGCCGTGACCGAAACCCAGGTGCGGGCCCCGGACCCGGCGCAGGTCCAGCCGGTCCGGGTCGACGAAGTGCGTCGGATCGTGGTTGGCCGCGTTGAGCACCACGCCGACGATCGACCCGGCCGGGATGCGCACCCCGCCGTACTCGACGTCCTCGGTGGCGACCCGGGGGCTGGCCACCGGCAGCGGGCCGTCGAAGCGCAGCAGCTCCTCGATCGCCGAGGGCAGCAGCTCCGGGGTGTCGCGCAGCAGGTCGAGCTGGTCGGGGTGGGTCAGCAGGGCCACCGTCGCGTTGCCCAGGAAGTCGGCGGTGGTCTGGTGCCCGGCGAACAGCAGCAGGAAGGTGGTGGTGACCAGCTCCGCCTCGGACAGGCTGCCCTCCTGGTCGCAGGCGTCGATCAACGCGCTGATCATGTCGTCGGCCGGGGCGACCCGCTTGGCGGCCACCAGTTCCGCCAGGTAGTGGTGCAGCCTCACCTGCGCCTCGCCGACCGCCGCCCGCTCCTGCGCCGGCGGTCGCCGCGACGACCCGGAGGTACGGATCACCTGGGTCCAGTCCAGCACCCGGTCCTGGTCGGCCAGGGGCACCCCGAGCAGTTCGCAGATCACCACCATCGGCAGCGGGATCGCGAAGTCGTGCATCAGCTCGGCCCGGCCCTGGGCGACGAACCCGTCGATCAGGTCGTCGACGATCTGCCGTACCCGGGGGCGCAACGCCTCGATCCGGCGGGGTGCGAACGCCTGCGACACCAGCCGGCGCAGCCGGGTGTGCTCCGGCGGGTCCGAGTTGAGCATGTTCCGGTTCAGCGCCTCGGAGTTCGGGCCGAAGATCTGCAGGTAGTGCTGCCCGGGGCCGTAGAGGTCCTTGGACAGCCGGGGGTCGGTCAGCGCTGTACGCGCGTCGTCGAACCGGGTCAGCAGGTAGGAGTCGAACCGGGGTGAGCTGACCGGGCAGACCGGCGCGTCCGCGCGCAGCCGGGCGAAGGACGGGTAGGGGTCGACGGCGAACTGCTCGGTGTAGAGCTGTGCGGCGGGCAGCGGCTCGGTCATCTCGTCTCCTCGGGCGCGCTGGGCATGCTGTGCAGCACCTGGTAGGTGTGTCGTTCGGCGGATTCCCGCAGGTCGCGTACCACCCGCAGCAGCCGGTCGCGGTGCTCGCTGCGGCCGAAGGCGTCCAACCGTTCCCGGTCCGCCCAGTCGCTGATGATCAGGTAGCTTCGCGGGTCGTCGGCGTCGCGGACGAGGTCCTGGCGCAGGCACCCGTCGAGCTGCCGGATCTGCTCCGCCGCCGAGAGCCACTCCGCCTCGAACCGCTCCGCGCAGCCCTCCCGGGTACGCATGGCGAGCACCGTGCGCACGGGCGTCATCGAGCACCACCGAAGACCAGGTGCAGGTTCTTGCGCAGCGCGTCGGCGTCGATCGGCTGGCTGCGGAAGCCGACGTGCCCGTCCGGGCGGATCAGGTACAGGGCGGTGCCGGTCACCCCGTACCCGGTGCGGAACTCGCCCCCGGCGTCGACCACCACCGGCGGTGCGGGCAGCCCCGGCACCTCGGCGTCCGGGCTGACCAGCAGGTACGCGTCGACCTCACCCCGGGTGAGGGCGCGGACGTCGGCGCAGAGCCCCGGCACGGCGGCCACCGCCACCGGGTCGGCCGAGGCGTCGGCGTAGAGCAGCAGGGTGTGCCGGGGGCCGGCGGTCAGGTCACGCAGCCGCAGCGGATGCCCCACCCCCTGCCGCCGCAACCCGCCCAGGTCGGGGGCGCGGTCGCCGGGACGCGGGCCGGCCCGCAGCCCGTCCGGGTCGGTGACACACTCGCCGACCAGTGGACTGTCGGCGTAGCTGAGCAACATGGACATCTCCTGGAGGAACTGCCGCTCCAGGTCGGCGCGGTCCAGTTCGTCGGTGAACGCCATCCGTACCGCGCGGCCGACGATCTCCTCGCCCTCCGGGCGGCGTTCGGCCTCGTAGCTGTCGAGCAGGCCGGGGGCGGCGATCCCGCGTACCGCCAGCGCCACCTTCCAGGCCAGGTTCCAGGCGTCCTGGATGCCGGTGTTCATCCCCTGTCCCCCGGCCGGCGGGTGCAGGTGGGCGGCGTCCCCGGCGACGAAGACCCGGCCGTGGCCGTACCGGTCGACGATGCCGTGGCTGATCCGGAACACCGACGACCAGCGCAGGTTCGCCGCCCGGGTGCCCGGTGGGGCCAACCGGGTGAGCGCCGCCTGCACGTCGTCGAGGGTCGGTTCGGCCAGCTCCTCGCTGAACCCGGGCGGGGCGTCCCGGCCGCCGGTCTGGGCGAAGAACCGGGGCGGCGCGAGGGTCGCGATCCGGTACCGGCCCTCCCCACGCAGCGGGACGCAGACCAGCATGCCGTCCATCTGCCCGTCGGTCTCGTGCAGGAACCGCAGCAGGTGCCCGTCGGGCATGTCCCAGTTCACGTCGACGTCGGCGAGCATGAACAGTTGCGGGAACCGGCCCAGCCCACCGGAGAACGTCAACCCGAGCAGGTCACGGACCCGGCTGTGCGCGCCGTCCGCGCCGATCAGGTACTGCGCCCGGACGGTACGGATGCTGCCGTCGGCGAGGGTGAGGGTGGCCAGCACGCCGTCCGAGCCCTGGGTGAACCCGGTCAGCTCCGCGCCGCGCTGCGGTCGGACGCCGAGGGTGGCCAGCCGCTCGGTGAGGATGCGCTCGGTCTCGTACTGGGGCAGGCCCAGGTGCGCGTACGGCAGGCCGGGTAGTTCCCAGCTCATCCGGTGGGTCTGCGTGCCGTTGACGAACACCATGTTGCCGGTCAGCCAGCTGCCGGCGTCCATCGCCTCCCGCACGATGCCCTGCTCCGCCCAGATCTCCATGGTGCGGCAGTGCACGCCGATCGCCTTGTCGGCCTGGCCGGGCGGGGCGACCGACCTCTCCACCACCCGGCAGTCGATGCCGCGCCGGGCCAGCTCGACGGCGGCGGTCAGCCCGGTCGGCCCCGCCCCGACGATGAGTACGTCCGTTGTCGTGTGCACGTCGGTCTCCCTACCGGTACTGGCTGCCCGGTCGACGCCGGGACGGGTCGTGGGGTGGAACAGTCGGCGGCGGAAGTCGAGCAGGAACGGCGCGATCGGCCCGGCCTCCTCCCGCGCGTGGGCCGGATTGGCGACCCAGCGGTGGAACTCCGCCGCGCAACGCCACTCGGCGAAGATGTGGTGGACGTCCGAGTCGGGCTCGCGCAGCAGCTCCTCGCGCAGGTAGCCGGGGACCCCGGCCATCCGGGCGGTCACCTCGGCGTGGCCCCGGTGGAACTCGGCGAGCCGGTCGGCCGGGACGGTGACCTCGACGTCCACCAGGAGCGTCGGGTCCCCGTCCGGCTCGTCGCGCATCACCCGGTGGTCGTCGGCGGCGGCCGGTTCGCACCCGTCGCGCAGCGCGGCGGCGAGGCGGGCGGCCACCGGGCCGTTCTCGTAGTCGCGCAGGGCGTCGTCGTCGGCCCACTCGGTGGCGAGCACGAACGTGTGCGGGTCGTTGGCGTCGAGGAACAGCTCCCGGCGCAGGTTGCCGGGCAGTGCGCCGATCTGCGCCGCGGCCGTCCGCCACGCCGACCGGACGCGCTGTTCGGCGCCGGGACGCGCGCGGACCCGGAGCATTGTCCTGATCATGGGGTCTCCCTTGACGGCCTGCCCGAGACGGGGGTCCCGACCGCCGGCACACCCGCACCGGCCGTCGCCGTCCGACCCTGTCGCAGCGCACGTCACCCCGCCGTCACCGGCGGGCCGACCCGGGTCGCCGCGCGTTGACGCCAGCGGGACGACCCACCGGCCCGGCTCAGGGGCGCACTGCCACCACCGGGTACGGATCGCGGGGCGGCACCGCGCAGCCGAGGGGGCCCGCCGACGCGGGCGGGCGGGTCAGGGGCGGCGGTTGCCGCTGCTCGCGCGGACGACGAGCTCCGGCTCGACCTGGGGGCGGGGGGTGCCCGCGCCGGTGCCGTCGAAGAGTTCCAGCAGGGCCGCCACGCACCGGCGGCCGACCTCGTCGAAGTCCTGCCGCACGGTGGTCAGCGGCGGGGAGAGGTACTCGGCCTCGGGGATGTCGTCGAAGCCGACGACGCTGACGTCCTCGGGAATCCGCGCGCCCCGCTGGTGCAGGGCGCGCAGCAGGCCGAGCGCCTGGTGGTCGTTGGCGCAGAACACCGCCGTCACGTCGGGGCGCTCCACCAGGGACTGCCCCAGCTCGTAGCCGGCCCGGGGGCTCCAGTCGCCGACGATGACCGGTGGGACGCGGCGACCCGCCTGCTCCAGGGTCTGCCGCCAGCCGTCGACCCGGTCCCGGGCCTCCAGCCAGTCCCGGGGCCCGGCGATGTGCCAGACCGTCTCGTGGCCGAGGTCGAGCAGGTGCCGCACCGCCAGCCGGGCCCCGGCCACCTGGTCCACGGAGATGCTGGGCAGTTCACCGCGCTCCCCGCTGGCCTCGACCACCACCGCGGGCACCCCGGTGGGCAGGCCGTGCACGGCGACCGACGCCGTCATCATCGGGGTGATGACGACGACGCCGGCCACCGACTGCTCGGTCAGCGCGTCGATGGCCGAGCGCATCCCGCTACGGTCCAGCCGCTCCAGGGTGACGATGCTGATGCCGTACCCGGCGGCGCGGGCCGCCCGTTCGATGCCCAGCAGGGTGGCCGCCGGCCCGAACAGGATGGTGTCGAAGCTGACCACGCCGATGACCCGGGAACGGCGGCCGGCCAACCCCCGGGCCAGGGCGTTGGGCCGGTAGTTGAGCTGGTGCACGGCACGCAGCACCCGTTCCCGGGTCTCCGGCCGAACGCTCGGGTGGTTGTTGAGCACCCGGGACACGGTCTGGTGCGACACCCCGGCGAGTTGCGCGACGTCGCTCATCACCGCGGCGCGTTCGGGCCGCTGCTGGCCCATGGCGGGTCAGAAACCCCGGGCCAGGCGGTAGTAGGCCTGGTTCCAGCGCAGCTCGTCGGCGAACCGGCGGGGGGTCGTGTCGGCGTCGATGACGACCAGCTCGGTGCTGACCATCTCGGCGAGGTCGTGCAGCTCCTCGACGCCGACGGCCTGGGACAGCACCGTGTGGTGCGGGGCGCCGGCGGTGAGCCATGCCTCCGCCGACCCGGCCAGGTCCGGCCGGGGCCGCCACACCGCGCGGGCGACCGGCAGCTTCGGCAGCGGGTACGGCGGCGCGACCACGTCGATCTCGTTGGCGACCAGCCGGAACCGCTCCCCCATGTCGGCCAGGCCGAGCACCACGGCCGGGCCGGGCTGGGCGTCGAAGACCAACCGGACCGGGTCCTCCCGGCCGCCGATGCCCAGCGGGTGGATCTCGACGTTCGGGGTGGCCGCCGCGATGGTCGGGCAGACCTCCAGCATGTGCGCCCCGAGCACCAGTTCCCGGCCGGGGGTGAGGTCGTAGGTGTAGTCCTCCATGAACGAGGTGCCGCCGGTGGTGCCGACGGACATCGACTTGAGCGTGCGCACCAGCACCGAGGTCTTCCAGTCGCCCTCGCCGCCGAAGCCGTACCCGTCGGCCATCAACCGCTGCACCGCGAGGCCGGGCAGCTGCCGCAGCCCGCCGAGGTCCTCGAAGTTGGTGGTGAAGGCGCGGAAGCCACCGGCGTCGAGGAAGTCGCGCAGCCCCGCCTCGATCCGGGCGGCGTAGCGCAGCGAGTCGTGCCGGTCGCCACCGGGGCGCAGCGCGTCGACCAGCCGGTAGCTGCCGTCGTACTCCTTGACCAGGTCGTCGATGCGGGCGTCGGCGACCGCGTCGACGGCCTCGACCAGGTCGTTGACCCCGTAGGTGTTCACCGAGACGCCGAAGCGCAGCTCGGCCTCGACCTTGTCACCCTCGGTGACGGCCACGTCGCGCATGTTGTCGCCGAAGCGGGCCAGCCGCAGCGAGCGCATCTCGGCGTGCCCGATCGCGGCCCGGGTCCACGCGCCGATCCGGGCGGCGACCCGGGGGTCGCTGACGTGCCCGGCGACGGTCTTGCGGGCGACACCGAGCCGGGTCTGGACGTACCCGAACTCCCGGTCGCCGTGGGCGGCCTGGTTGAGGTTCATGAAGTCCATGTCGATCTCGGACCAGGGCAGTTCCACGTTGGCCTGGGTGTGCAGGTGCAGCAGCGGGGTGCGCAGCGCGTCCAACCCGGAGATCCACATCTTGGCCGGGGAGAACGTGTGCATCCAGGCGATCACCCCGACCGCGCCCTGTACGGCGGCGTCGCGGCAGACGGCGAGGATCTCGGCGCTGGAGGTCAGCACCGGCTTCCAGACCACCCGGGCCGGGACGGCCGGGTCGGCGTCGAGTCGTTCGGCGATCCGCCGGGACTGCTCGGCCACCTGGCGCAGGGTCTCCGGGCCGTACAGGCCCTGGCTGCCGGTGAGGAACCAGACCTCGGCGACCGGGGATGGGTTGGTCATGGGCGTTGCCTTCCGGTGGGGCTGGCGAGGGTTACTTGGTGCGGATGCCGACGAGGCGTTGGAGCAGGATGAACACGAACAGCAGGCCACCAATGACGATCTTGGTCCACCACGAGTTGAGGGTGCCGTCGAAGGTGATCAACGTCTGGATGATGCTGAGCACCAGCACCCCGAGCAGGGTGCCGAAGATGTAGCCGGACCCGCCGGTGAGCAGGGTGCCGCCGATGACGACCGCCGCGATCACGTCCAGCTCCATGCCCACCGCGATGAGCGGGGCACCCGACAGGGTGTAGAAGGACAGCAGGATGCCGCCGATCGCCGAGCAGAGCCCGCTGATCGTGTAGACCGCGATCTTCGTACGGCCTACCGGCAGGCCCATCAGCAGCGCGGACTGCTGGTTGCCGCCGATGGCGTACACGTTGCGGCCCAGCCGGGTGTACGCCAGCACGGCCGCCGCCACGGCCACCACCGCGACGGCGATCAGCGCGCCTACCGAGACGAAGTTCTCGCCGAGGTGGATGCGGTGCTGGGCGGTGCTGGTCCAGAAGCCGTCGGTGATCGGGATCGAGGTGGTGCTGATCCAGGTGCACACACCCCGGGCGAAGAACATCCCGGCGAGGGTGACGATGAAGGGTTGGATGTCGAAGAAATGGATCACGCAGCCCATCGCGAAGCCGAGGATCGGGCCGATCAGCAGTGCGATCACCAGCACCACGGCGGGGTGCAGCCCGTTGCCCAGCAACGAGGCCGACACCATCGCGGTCATCGCCACCACCGACCCGACCGACAGGTCGATGCCGCCGGTGAGGATCACGAAGGTCATCCCGACCGCGACGACCAGCAGGAAGCCGTTGTCGATGAAGACGTTGAAGACGACCTGGATGTTGGAGAACGCCTGGTACTGCGAAACACCGATGGAGTACATCACCAGCAGCAGGGCTGCGGTGGCGAGCACCGGTACGTGCCGGGGTGGCACCCGCCACCAGGCACGCCCCGGGCGGGCGGCCAACGGGGTCGTGGTCATGCCGGAACCTGCTCCTTCTCTGTGCCGACCGGCTCCACCGGCGTGACCGGGACGCTGCGCCGACGGCGGAACCGCGCCCGGAAGGCCGGGGCCTGGATGAGACAGACCACGATCACCACGACCGCCTTGAACAGCAGGGACGTCTGCGGGTCGATGTTCATGGCGTAGACCGAGGTGGTCAGGGTCTGGATGAGCAGCGCGCCGACCACGGTGCCACCGAGGTAGAACCGGCCGCCGGCCAGCGCGGTGCCGCCGATGACCACGGCCAGGATGGCGTCCAGCTCGACCCAGAGGCCGACCGCGTTGCCGTCGGCGCTGGAGACGTTGGCCGTCATCATGAACCCGGCGATGGCGGCGCAGGCGGCGCTCACCACGTACACCAGGAAGGTGATCCGGCGGGAGCGGATGCCGGCCAGCCGGCTGGCCTCGGCGTTCCCGCCGACCGACTCGATGATCATGCCGAGCGCGGTACGTCGGGTCAGCACCGCCACCAGCACGGTCACCGCGAGGGCGATGACGATGGCGAACGGCAGGGTCAGCACGTGCCCCACCCCGATCACCTTGTACGGCCCGCTGTTGATGGTGATGATCTGCCCCTCGGCGATCAGCTGGGCGAGCCCCCGGCCGGCCACCATCAGGATCAGCGTGGCGATGATCGGTTGGATGCCGATCCCGGCGACCAGGATGCCGTTCCAGGCCCCGAGCACCAGGGCGACGCCGAAGCCGAGGGCCACCGCGGTGAGCACCACGCCCAGGCTGTTCTGGTCGGGCTGCTCGCTGATGTAGAGGCAGGCGACCGCGCCGGCGACCGCCGCCACCGCGCCCACCGACAGGTCGATGCCGCCGGTGGCGATCACCAGGGACATGCCCAGGGCGACCAGGATCAGCGGGGCGCTGAGCCGGACGATGTCGATCAGGCTGCCGTAGAGGTGGCCGTTCTTCAGCTCGACCGACAGGAAGCTCGGCCGGTAGACGGCGTTCGCCACCAGCAGCAGCACCAGCACCACGAGCGGCCAGAACAGCCGGTGACCGGTGATGCCCGCAGCGCGGGCCCGTACGGTGCTCATGCCGGTACCGACCCTTCCGGGGAACTGCCGCTGGCGATGACCTGCATGACGCGGGCGGCATCGAGGGTGTCGTCGTTGGTGATCTCGGTGACCAGCTGCCGGTCCCGCATGACGGCGACCTTGTGGCTCAGCCGCAGCACCTCCTCCAGTTCGGCGGAGATGAACAGCACCGCCATCCCACCGTCGGAGAGCTGCGCGACCAGGCGCTGGATCTCGGTCTTGGCACCGATGTCGATGCCCCGGGTCGGTTCGTCGAGGATCAGCAGCCGGGGTTCGGTGATCAGCCACCGGGCCAGCAGCACCTTCTGCTGGTTGCCGCCGGACAGGTTGCGCACCGGCATCTCCGGATCGGCCGGCCGGATGCTCAACGCCTTGATCCAGTGCTGGACCAGCTCGTCCTGCCGTCGACGCGGCAACGGCCGCAGCCAGCCCCGGGCCGCCTGCATGGCGAGGATGATGTTCTCCCGCACCGACAGCTCGCCGACCAGTCCCTCGGTGCGGCGGTTCTCGGAGCAGAACGCGATGTCCCGGTCGATGGCGGCCACCGGGTTGCGGATCGTCACCGGGGTGCCGTCCACGCAGAGCCGGCCGGCGTCGGCGCGGTCCGCGCCGAAGAACAACCGGGCCACCTCGGTACGTCCCGAGCCGAGCAGACCGGCCAGGCCGACCACCTCGCCCTGGTGGATGGTGAGGCTGAACGGCGCGACGGAACCGGACCGGCCGAGCCCGTCGGCCGCCACCAGCGGGGTGCCCGACTCCAGGGCCGCCCGGTCCTCGCCGCTGGTCGCCTCGTCGAGGCGTTCCAGGGCGTCCAGCTCCTTGCCGATCATCTTCTCCACCAGCGCGATCTGGGGCAGTTCGCTGGTCAGGTACTCGCCGACGAGCCGGCCGTTGCGCAGCACGGTGATCCGGTCGGCGATGGCGTAGACCTGGTCGAGGAAGTGGGTGACGAAGATGATCGCGATGCCGTCGTCGCGCAGCTGCCGCATGATCCGCATCAGCTGGGCCACCTCGTCGGCGTCCAGGCTGGAGGTCGGCTCGTCGAGGATCAGCACCCGGGCCCGGATGTCGACGGCGCGGGCGATGGCGACCATCTGCTGCACGGCCAGCGAGTAGTTGCCGAGCAGTTCGGTGACGTCGATGTCCAGGTCGATGCGGGCGAGCAGGTCCTTGGCCCCGCGGCGCATCTCGCGCCAGTTGACCGCGCCGAAGCGGCGCGGCTCCCGGCCGATGTAGATGTTCTCGGCGACCGACAGGTTCGGCAGGAGGTTGACCTCCTGGTAGACGGTGCTCACCCCGGCGGCGGTGGCCTGCATCGGGCCGGAGAAGGAGACCTGTGCGCCGTCGAGGGTGATGGTGCCGGAATCGGTGCCGTAGACGCCGGTCAGCACTTTGATGAGGGTTGACTTCCCGGCGCCGTTCTCGCCCATCAGGGCGTGCACCTCACCGGGAAAGAGCCGCAGGTCGACGCCGTCGAGGGCGCGGACCCCGGGGAAGATCTTGCTGATCGCGGTCATCGTCAGGACCGGATGCCTCTCCGACATCCCACCGAACCTTTCGTCGGAAGCGGAGGCCGCCGCGCCGAACGCGGCGGCCTCCGGTCGGATCAGTACTTCCGGTTGGGCAGGGCCGCCTTGGCCTGCTCCTGGGTGAAGGTGGTCTCCTCGGTCTCGACCCGGGCGGGGACCTCCTCGCCGGCCTTGACCTTCTTGGCCAGGTCCATCAGCTGCGGGCCGAGCAGCGGGCTGCACTCCGCGATGAAGTTGAACTTGCCGTCGGCAAGCGCCTGCATGCCGTCCTTGACCGCGTCGATGGTGATGATGGTGATGTCCTTGCCGGGCGTCTTGCCCGCCGCGGTGATCGCCTCCAGCGCGCCCAGGCCCATGTCGTCGTTGTGCGCGAAGAGCACGTCGATCTTCGGGTTGGCCTTGAGGAACTGCTCCATGACCTGCTTGCCGCCGGCCCGGGTGAAGTCACCGCTCTGCGAGGCGACGACCTTCAGGTTGGGGTTGGCGGCGATCGCCTCGGCGAAGCCCTTCTTGCGGTCGTTGGCCGGCGCCGAACCGGTGGTGCCCTGCAGCTCGACGATGTTCACCGGACCGGCCGCGGACGCCTTCTCCTTGACCAGCCACTCGCCCGCGAGCTTGCCCTCCTTGACGAAGTCCGAGCCGATGAAGGTCTTGTAGAGGCTCTTGTCGGCCGAGTCCACGGCCCGGTCGGTCAGGATCACCGGGATCTTGGCGTCCTTGGCCTCCTTGAGCACGGTGTCCCAACCCGACTCCACCACCGGCGAGAAGGCGATCACGTCGACCTTCTGCTGGATGAAGTTGCGGATCGCCTTGATCTGGTTCTCCTGCTTGCCCTGCGCGTCGTCGAACTTCAGCTCGTAGCCGGCCTCGGCGGCCGACTCCTTGATGGAGTTGGTGTTCGCCGTGCGCCAGCCGCTCTCCGCACCGACCTGCGAGAAGCCGATGACGAGCTTGCCGTTGCCGCTGCCGCCGCTGCTCTTGTCGTCACCGCCGGTGTCGCTGTTGCCACAGCCGGCGAGTCCGCCGGCCAGCAGGCCGACGGCGAGCATCGCGCCGAGGCCGCGCCGGGTGAGGGTAATACCGGTCTTCGCCATGTGAAGACTCCTTGTACGGGGATGAGGTGGGGGATGGTGCGTGCGCGGAAGGACCGGCCGGCACGGCACGCCGGACGGACCGGACCTTCCAGGGGTGGTGCATCGGGTTGCGGTGGATCGACCGGTCCGCCGGGGCGGACCGGTGGCGAGGACGGGCGGTCGGGCGTTACGGCCCCGACTGCCCGTAGACGTTCTGGTAGCGGTCGTAGAGGGAGTCGATGTCGGCCTGGGCCATCGGCACCGGGGTGCCGAGCGTCCGGGCCAGGTGGGCGGTGCGGGCCACGTCCTCGCACATCACGGCGGCCTTCACCGCCGCGCGGGCGTCCCGGCCGATGGTGAACACGCCGTGGTTGCGCATCAGCACCGCCGGTGAGCGGTGCCCGGACAGGGTCGCCACGATGCCCTTGCCGATGTCGTCCCCGCCGATGAGCGCGAACGGACCGACCGGGATCTCGCCGCCGAACTCGTCGGCCTGGGCGGTGAGGTTGCACGGGATCGCCTCGCCGCAGGCGGCCCAGGCGGTGGCGTACCCGCTGTGGGTGTGCACCACGCCGCCGACCTCGGGCATCGCCCGGTAGACGTAGGCGTGGGCGGCGGTGTCGCTGGACGGCGAGAGGTCGCCGTCGACCACGACACCGTCGAGGTCACAGACGATCATGTTGTCGGGCCGCAGGTCGTCGTAGGACACCCCGCTCGGCTTGATCACCATCAGCTCCCGGCCGGGCACCCGGGCCGAGACGTTGCCGGCCGTCCAGGCCACCAGGTTGTAGCGCACCAGCTCGCCGTGCAGGGTGGCCACCTGCTCGCGCAGCCGGGCCACCTCGGCGTCGAGGTCGAGGGTCATGCCGGCACCTCCAGGGGGTCGGTGGTCGGTTCGGCGGCGGGCGCGACGGCCGGACGGCGGGCGGCGTTGCGGATCGCCCGCAGCCGCAGCAGCACGTCGTCGCCGCCCCGGCCGAAGTGGTCGTGCAACCGGCGGTACTCGGCGTAGAGGGCGTCGTAGGCGTCGGCGCGCTCCGGGTCGGGCCGGTAGACCTCGCGGTCGACCCGGCCCATCGCCGCCGAGGCGGTCGGCACGTCGGGGTACGCGCCGGCCGCGACCGCCGCGTGGATCGCCGAGCCCAGGGCCGGGCCCTGCGCCGAGCCGATGATGCCCAGCGGACGCCGGGTCACGTCGGCGTAGATCTGCATCAGCAGGCTGTTGCCGGTCAGCCCACCGGCCACGATCAGCTCGTCGACCGGGACGCCCGCCTCGGCGAACGCCTCGATGATCATGCGGGTGCCGAACGCGGTGGACTCCAGCAGCGCGCGGTAGACGTCCGGCGGCCGGGTGGCCAGGGTCAGCCCGACGAGCACCCCGCTGAGGTCGTGGTTGACCAGCAGCGACCGGTTGCCGTTCCACCAGTCCAGGGCGACCAGGCCGTGCGCGCCGACCGGCTGGGCGGCGGCGGCCTCGGTCAGCGCCTCGTGGGAGTCGAAGCCGGCGGGGGCCGCGTGCTTGACGTACCAGCCGAAGATGTCGCCGACGCCGCTCTGGCCGGCCTCGTAGCCCCAGGAACCGGCGCTGATCCCGCCGTCGACCACGCCGCACATGCCGGCGACCTCGGCCCGCTCGGTACCGTTGACCACGTGGCAGGTGGAGGTGCCCATGATGGCGACCAGCCGGCCGGGGGTCAGCGCCTGCGCGGCGGCGGCGGTGACGTGGGCGTCGACGTTGCCGACGGCCACCGCGATCCCCTCCGGCAGCCCGGTCCAGGCGGCGGCCTGCGCGGTGAGGCCGCCGGCCCGCGTGCCGAGCTGCGCCAGCGGCCCGTCGATCTTGGCGACGAAGTCGGCGAAGCCCGGGTTCAGCGCGGACAGGTACGCCGGCGACGGGTAGTGGCCGTCCTGGAGCAGCCCCTTGTAGCCCGCGGTGCAGACGTTACGGGTCTCGACGCCGCACAGCTGCCAGACGATCCAGTCGGCGGCCTCGATCCAGCGCTCGGCGCGGGCGTAGATCTCCGGGTCCTCCTCCAGCAGCTGCAGCCCCTTGGCGTACTGCCACTCGGCGGAGATCTTGCCGCCGTAGCGGCCGATCCAGGACTCGCCCCGGGAGTGGGCCAGCGCGTTGATCCGGTCGGCCTGCGGCTGGGCGGCGTGGTGCTTCCACAGCTTCACCCAGGCGTGCGGCCGGGTACGCAGGTCGGGCAGCTCGCACAGCGGCGTGCCGTCGGCCAGGGTGGGCAGCACGGTGCAGGCGGTGAAGTCGATGCCGATGGCGACCACCTGGGCCGGGTCGACGCCGCTCTCGGCGAGCGCGGCGGGCACCGCCCGGCGCAGCACCTCGCGGTAGTCGTCCGGGTCCTGCAGCGCCCAGTCGGCCGGCAGGGGCTGGCCGTCGGCGGCGAGCGTCGTCTCCATCACCGCGTGGCGGTACTCGTGCACCGCCGTGCCCAGCTCGGCGCCGTCGCCGACCCGCACCACCAGCGCCCGACCCGACAGCGTGCCGTAGTCGACGCCGACGACGTACCGGTCCTGCGGCTTCGCGCCTGCATCCATGCCGTTCTCCGTTCAATCGTTGGGGGCAAGTGTTAGCGCTCACATGGAATCCGTCAAGGCGCATCCATGTAACACTGCCGTAACCATCCTGAGCGGCCCCGGCACGGCATCCACGATCACCGCTCCGACCAGCCATCGAACAGCCGACATGCGCCGAACAGGTGAGCGGTCACATCCGTTCGGTCGGGCCGACCCTTGACACGCCCGCGCGGGCGGTTCCAAACTTCGTGGCGACCGCGCGGCGGGCCCGGAGCCGGGCCGGACGGGCGGCGACCGGTCCACCGGCGTCGTCGCGTCCACCTGCCGTGCCCGCGCGACGGACCACGGCCCTCGTCCGCCCGAGACGGACCACACGGCCTTCGCCGCCACCCGCAGGAGGCCGTATGAGGATCGTCGACGCCCGGGTCATCGTGACCTGTCCGGGCCGCAACTTCGTCACCCTGAAGATCGTCACCGACGAGGGGGTCACCGGCGTCGGGGACGCCACCCTCAACGGCCGGGAACTCGCCGTCGCGTCCTACCTGCGCGACCACGTCGTGCCGCTGCTGATCGGGCGCGACCCGGCCCGGATCGAGGACACCTGGCAGTACCTCTACCAGGGGGCCTACTGGCGGCGCGGACCGGTGACGATGAGCGCGATCGCCGCCGTGGACACCGCGCTGTGGGACATCAAGGGCAAGGTCGCCGGCCTGCCGGTCTACCAGCTGCTCGGCGGCCGCTCCCGCGACGGGGTCACCGTCTACGGGCACGCCAACGGCGAGACCGTAGAGGACGTGCTGGTCGAGGTCGCCCGCTACGTCGACCTCGGCTACCGGGCGATCCGGGTGCAGTGCGGTGTGCCGGGCCTGCCGAAGACCTACGGGGTCAGCGCCGACAAGCTGTTCTACGAGCCGGCCGACGCGGCCCTGCCCAGCGAGGCCACCTGGTCCACCGCGCGGTACCTGGCGCACGTCCCGACGGTCTTCGCCCGGGTACGCGACGAGTTCGGCCCCACCCTGCGGCTGCTGCACGACGTGCACCACCGGCTCAGCCCGATCGAGGCCGCCCGGCTCGGCAGGAGCCTGGAGCCGTACGCGCTGACCTGGATGGAGGACCCGGTCCCCGCCGAGCTGCCGGAGGGGTTCCGGCTGATCCGGCAGCACACCACCACCCCGGTCGCCGTCGGCGAGGTGTTCAACACCATCTGGGACGCCGCCCAGCTCATCCGGGAACAGCTCATCGACTACATCCGCACCACGGTGGTGCACGCCGGGGGCATCACCCACCTGCGGCGCATCTTCGACCTGGCGGCGCTGCACCACGTACGCAGCGGCTCGCACGGGGCCACCGACCTCTCCCCGGTCTGCATGGCCGCCGCCCTCCACGTCGACCTGGCCATCCCCAACTTCGGCCTGCAGGAGTACATGCGGCACACCGACGCCACCGACGAGGTCTTCCCGCACGGCTACCACTACGCCGACGGCTACCTGCACCCGGCGGAGACCCCCGGACTCGGGGTGGACATCGACGAAGAGGCGGCGGCCCGTTACCCGTACGCCCCGGCGTACCTGCCGGTCAACCGGCTGGAGGACGGCACCGTCCACCCCTGGTGACCGCAGGAACGACCGGACGTCTGGGCATCCGACCCGCCGGGGTCTACCGTACGTACACGGATGGACACTTTGGAGTGAGGACGGTGCCATGACGACAGCACGGACCGGCGCGGGCCGGCTCCTCGCCACGACCGTCGCGATGGCGGTCGGTGTGACCGGCGGCCTGTCCGCCGGGACGCCGGCGCGGGCCGGCTCGAACGGGCAACAGGTCTACTTCGACTGGGGTCCCGCCTGGGGCCGCGCCACCCTCGAGGGCACCAACAACAACGGACAGTACGTGACCTCCCCGTCGATCTACCTCGGTGCCACCGGCTACGGGGCGTTGAACGACTGGTGGTGGAAGGGGTGGGTCACGGTGCACTTCTACTACGCCGACGGGGCCAGCCGGGACAGCCGTACCTGCTGGGTACCGACCGAGCAGAGCGGTTCGGACTGGACCTCCTGCTTCTGACGGCCACCGCCGCCCCCCTCCGGCGGCAGGGGGCCCGGCCCACGCCCCTGCACCGCCAGCCACGTCGACGCCCCGGTCAGAAGAGGTGAACATGCGGATACCGACGAGAATCGGCAGGATCGCGGTCGGTGCGGCCGTCACGGTGGCCGCCGTGACAGCCGCCGCCCCGCCTGCGGTGGCCGGCTCCAACGGTCAGCAGATCGCGTTCAACTACAGCGGCCCGGCCTACGGGTTCGTCTACCTGGAGGGATACAACCAGTCAGGCGACTGGGTCTACTCCCCCTCGATCCCGCTCGACTCGTCCGGCTACGGCCAGCTCTACGGCTGGTGGTGGCGCGGGTTCGTGACCGTCAACTTCTACTACTCGAACGGGACCTGGGCCCGGGGCAGCACCTGCAACGTACCGATCGACCAGTGGGGCGACTGGACCTACTGCTGACCGACCACCCCACCGGACGGGCAGTCAGCGCAGCTCCTTGACCCGGATCAGGTTGCCGGCCGGGTCGCGGAAGGCGCAGTCGCGCACCCCGTACGGCTGGTCGATCGGCTCCTGGACGACCTCGGCGGCGCCGGCCTGCACCTTCTCGAAGGTGCCGTCGAGGTCGGGGGTGGCCAGCATCAGCCAGCCGTAGGTGCCCTTGGCCATCATCTCGGCGATGGTCCGGCGTTCCTCGTCGGTGACCCCGGGGTCGACCGCCGGCGGGGCCAGCAGGATCGACGTGCCGGGCTGGCCGGGTGGCCCGACGGTGATCCAGCGCATCCTCCCCCCGCCGACGTCGTTGCGGACCTCGAAGCCGAGGATGTCGCGGTAGAAGGCCAGCGAGGCGTCCGGGTCGTCGTGCGGCAGGACGCAGGTGTCGATGGTGAGATCCATGCCGCTCACGCTAGGTGATGACCGGGGCGGGTGCTTCTCGATTCCTGACCGGTCGGGTCACCTGTCTGGTCAGGCACGGCGGCAACTGCGCCGACCCCCGCGCCGCCAGCGCCCGGTAGCTGCTCGGCGGCATGCCGACCAGCTCGGCGAAGCGGGTGCTGAAGGTGCCCAGCGACGAGCAGCCGACCGCGAAGCAGACCTCGGTGACGCTGAGGTCGCCCCGGCGCAGCAGCGCCATCGCCCGCTCGATGCGCCTGGTCATCAGATAGGAGTACGGTGACTCGCCGTAGGCGCGGCGGAACTGCCGGCTCAGGTGACCCGCCGACATGTGCACGCCCCGGGCGAGCGCCTCGACGTCCAGCGGTCGGGCGTACTCCCGGTCGATCCGGTCCCGCACCCGGCGCAGCCGGGCCAGGTCACGTAGCTGCTGGTCGGGGGCGGATCGGCCGGTCATCCCGTGATCGTGCCAGGTTCCGCCGGCCGACGTCGACGCCACCCCGGGGCGGGTCGGGCGCGGGGGTCAGTGGATGCGGCGACCCCGGGCGTCGGGCACCCCGGACTTACGGAAGAAGTACGTGTTGACCTGGTCCCGCCACTCGGTCGCGCAGCGCAGCTGCTCGGCGAGACGCTCGGTGACCCGGTCGTGCACCGCCGGATCGATCATCCCGGCGAGCCGGGACCACCGGTCCCGCATCGCCACCACCTCCTCCACCCCCGCGAAGTGGGTGTCGTAGATGTGCTGGATGACCGTGCTACCGCTGTGCAGCACGTGGGAGTACGGCACGTGGTGGAAGAAGAGCAGCAGCTCGTCCGGGCACTGCTCCAGCGACTCGTACACCTGTGACCAGGGCGGCGGGTACTGGCCGGCGAACCCGGTGCCGGTCGCACAGGTCCGGTCCACCCCGACGCCGTCGCGGTCGGCGAAGTGGTAGGTGCCCCACCGGCTGTACTCGTAGCCGTCGACCCCCGGCCCGTAGTGGCCGGCCGGGTTCACCATGAAGCCGACGCCCAGCGGGGCGGTGTACCGCTCGTAGGTGCGCCACGAGTCGTCCAGCACGGCGTGCAGCGTCTCGCGGACCAGCGCCGGGTCACCGACCGTCGAGGCCGGGAAGGTCAGGTCGATCCACTCGTCGAGGAGCGCCACCGGGTCGAGCCGTGGGTCCCAGGCCAGCCGGCCGAAGGCGTACAGGTTGGCCTGGGCCAGTGGATGCCCGCACCAGAACGGGTCGTCGCCCACGTTGGCCACCGCCACCAGGTCGCCGCCCCGGTGCGGCCCCGGGCCGGGCACGTCGGCCAGCACGTCGGCGACGCTGCGCTCCGCCGGCCCCCACGGCCGGAACGCCAGCACCTCGTGCCACCAGGGGGCGAGGTAGCAGGCGTGCCACTGCTGGCCGGTGTACTCCTGGGTCACCTGCAACTCGACCGCCAGCCGGGTGGCCGGCATGGCGGCGATCACCGGCGAGACCGGCTCGCGGGGCTGGAAGTCGACCGGTCCGAACTTCACCTGGAGAACGACGTTCTCGGCGAACCGCCCGTCCAGCGGGGCGAAGTGGTCGTACGCGGCACGGGCCCGGTCGGTCGTCCGGTCCCGCCAGTCCCGCCGGTGGTCGTAGACGAACGCCCGCCAGTGCACCACTCCCCCGTGCGGGGCGAGCGCGCCGGCCAGCAGGTTCGCCCCGTCGGCGTGGTCACGGCCGTAGCTGAACGGGCCGGGCTGCCCCTCCGAGTCGGCCTTCACCACGTACCCGCCGAAGTCGGGGATGCGCGCGTAGACCCGGCGGGTGGTGCTCTCCCACCAGCCGCGCACCCCGTCGTCGAGCGGGTCGGCGGTGGACAGGCCGCCGAGGACGACGGGGGCGGCGAAGGTCACCGACAGGTGCACCCGGACGCCGTACGGACGCAGCAGGTCGGCGATCTCGGCCACGTCGTCGAGCCGGTCGGTGAGCAGCAGCGCCTCGGTGGGGCCGACGTTGACGTTGTTCACCGAGATCGCGTTGATCCCCATGGAGGCGAGCAACCGCCCGTACGCCCGCAGCCGGTCCCGGTCGCCGCGCGGCCGGCCGTCCCGCCAGAAGATCGACCCGCCGGCGTAGCCCCGCTCCACCTGCCCCATCACCGGGTGCACCGCCACGTTGTCCCAGTGGTCGAGCATCCGGCGGCGCAGCACCGGCCGGTGCACCCGCGTCGGCTGCTCCCCGGTGAAGGCGGCCTCGCCGAGGCGGACCAGGTGGAACAGCCCGTACAGCAGTCCGGCCGGGGCGTCGGCCAGCACGACCGTGACGCCGTCGGAGCGGGTCAGCAGGAAGCCCTCGTCGCCCGGCGACCCGCCGTCGGGGCCCGGGGCCGCCGTCGCGGCGGGCGGCACCGCCTCGGGCAGCGGTCCCGAGTCGCGCAGGGCGAGCACCAGGTCGACCGGCCCGGCGACGGTCCGCTGCACCCGCCCGCCGTGCCGTGCGCAGGCGCGGGCCACCTCGTCGTGCACCGTGTCGACGAGCGGACCGTCGCCGTGCACCAGCACCCGACGGGCACCGATCGCCCGGAACGCCTCCGGCGGCAGCCACGCCGGGTGCGGCGGCGGTTCCCCCGCTCCGGTGGCGGTGGCCGGGACGGTGCCGGTGGCCGGGGCGGTGGCGGGGCTGGTCATCGGGTGAAGTCCTTACGCACGAGGTCGGTCATCGGGGCGGCGACCCGCAGGTACGCCAGGACGAACGGCCCGGCCAGCAGCACCGGCAGCGCCTCGGAGACGAGCACGGTGAGCGCCCCGGCGGCGGCCAGCAGCAGGGCGGTGCCGACGGTGACGGTGGGCGTACGGACCAGGAAGTACAGCGCCAGCCGGAGCACGTCGCGGGTGCGGAAGGTGAACAGCGAGGCGATCACCAGCGCGTTGCCGCCGGCCAGGGTGAGCGCGCCCCCGATCGCGAGCAGCGGCACCGCCCAGCCGGTGGGGACGCCCGCGACGGACAGGTGGGCGAGGTTGACCGCGATGACCGTCAGCCAGAGCAGCAGCGGCACCCAGATCCGCAGCACCTGCCCGAGGTTGGCCCGGTAACCCTGCCGGAACCGGACGGCGGGCCGCAGGTCGGTCAGGTCGGGGCGTTGGTGGTGCAGGGCGTACAGGGCGGCGGAGACGGCCGGACCGACCGGGACCAGGCAGAGCGCCACCAGCGGCAGGTTGCTGGCGTCACGGCCCAGCAGGAGCACCGGGACCAGCCCGGGGAGGGTGGTGAGGACCAGCAGGAAACCGACGACGAGCACCGTGTACACCGCGGCGGCGGCCCGCGACAACGGGCCGTCGCCGACCTCCCGCCAGGTCTGCGCGCTCACGACCGCTCCTGCCGGTCGGCCGCCGGGGGGCCGCCGAGCAGCCGCGCCCCGTCCCACCACGGCGGGGTCTCGTCGCGGACCGCGGCCAACTCGACGAGGGTGACCTCGTGCCGGGCCAGGTCGAGGTCGAGGTCGACCCGGCCGGCGGTGATCGGCAGGGCACGGTGGGAGCGGGCCGGTTCGGCGGCCTCCCGCAGGGCGTCGAGCTGCCCCGGGCGGGGGGACCGGGGGCGGCCCATCTCGCTCCAGGCCGTCCAGGCGTTGCCGACGTCCTCGTTGACCGAGGAGCGGAGCAGGAAGGCCGAGGTGACCTCCCCGCCCGTCGTCGGGGCGGGGGCCACCGGGACCGACAGGGCCAGCCGATGCCGGTCGGGCACCGGGTGCAGGCCGGTCACGTCCACCGGGGCCCAGGCCAGGATGGCGACCCGGCCGTCGGGGTGCCGGGTGACCAGGTGGTCGACGCCCCGCGCGAGCACGTCGCCGCCGAGGCGGGCCAGGAACGCGTACAGGTGGTAGGTGGGTTTCTTGATCTGGCGGTGGGTGAGCAGGCCGAACCCGCCGTGGAACAGCGCGGTCGGCACCCCAACCTCCTCGAACACGTCGCTGAACGTCCAGTACGAGAAGGAGTCGACCAGGTCGCCGCCGGCCGCCAGCACCGGGGCGAGGTAGGCCGCGTGGAAGGCCGTGTCGTGGATCGGGTTGTCCGGCCGGTAGGAGGAGTTGAACTCGGTGATGTGCACCGGCAGGTCGGCCAGCGCGGTGCCGTACAGGTGCCGGCGCGGGGCGGCGAACTGTTCCAGCAGCGACGACGCCGGGGCCAGGGTCTGGTGGGTGCCGAACGGCACGTGCTGGGCGGGACCGGAGGTGTAGGCGTGCCGGCTGACGAAGTCGACAGGCACGTCGTGCGTGGTGACGAAGTCGGCGAAGGGCTCCCACCAGTCGTCCGCGCCGGGCGAGATGGCCGGACCGCCGACCTGCAGCCCGGCGTCGACCTCCTTGACCGCGTGCGCGGTCACCTCGTAGAGGCGGTGGTAGGCGTTGCGGTCGGCGTCCTGCCAGAAGTCGGGCAGGTTCGGCTCGTTCCACACCTCGATCGGCCAGCCGCGCACCTCGTCGAGGCCGTACCGGTCGACCAGGTGGGCCACCGTGGCGCGGACCAGGTCGCCCCACTCCCTGAAGCAGCGGGGCGGGGTGACGTTGCCCTGCCACCAGAACACCGTCTGCTCGCCGGAGGCCAGCCCCTCGGGCATGAAGCCCAGCTCCACGAACGGCCGGATGCCCAGGCCGAGGTAGGCGTCGACGACCTGGTCGACGTACGTGAAGGAGTGGTGCACCTGGCGTTCGCCGCCGTTGTGGTAGGGGCGGTGGACGCCGACGCCGTCACTGAGCAGGCCGTGCCCCCGGATGTGCCGGAATCCGATGTCCTGCTGGATGAGGGCCAGCGAGTCCTGGTAGTCGCGGCGCAGGGCCAACTCGAATCGTCCCGTGCCGACACACCGCCGCCAGGCGTCGGTGAGCTGCCCCACGGGTCGGGCGGGAACGGTGATCCGCATGGTGGTGTCCTCCGGTGCTCGCCGGTCCGGTGCCCGGCCCGGCCGGAACCCGTCTCGGGTTCCGGCCGGGCCGGGTCGGTCAGCCGTTGTCCTTCTCGAACCGCTCGTGCGCCTTGTTGACCAGGCCGATGTACTGGTCGGCGTTCTTGGCCTTCAGTTCGCCGACGTAGGCGTCCCACTCGGTGAGGGGCCGCTGGCCGAGGATGAACTTCAGCGTGTTCTGCACGACGTGGTCCTTCAGCGGCGTCTCCCACAGCGACGCCTGTTCCCGCTCCTCGTCGGTGAGCGGGGCCGGCGGGTCCACCGGCAGCGGCGTGCGCGCGTTCATCACCTTCTGGAACTCCATCTCCTCCGGGGAGAAGAACGACTGCACCAGGTCGAGCTTGCCGCCGTAGGCGAACACCCCGTTGCCGAAGCCGAAGTCCTTCTGCAGGTGCTTGCTGCCCTTGGGGTTGAGCCCGATCATGTCGACGTCGGGGTTCAGGGTGTACTTGCCGGCGGCGTCCTTGCTGTAGGTGGTGCCCTCGACGCCCCACTTGGCGAACTCCTGGCCGGCGTCGGAGTAGTACAGCCAGTCGATGAACTGCATCATCGCCACGAAGTTCTTGCTGTCCCGGGCCTTCTTGGAGATCATGACGCCGTTCTCCAGCCGGCTGGCCGGGTTGATCTCGCCGGCCGGGCCGACCAGCATCGGGATCTTCGTCAGCTTGGCGTTCGGCAGGGTCTTGGCCAGGTCGGGGCGGTAGTCGTTGACCAGGGTCTGGGCGTTGCTACCGATGACGAAGGACTTGCCGTTGGCGAGCTTCTGCCGGGCCTGCTCATCGGTCTGGGTGAAGCTCTCCGGGTCGAGCAGCTTCTCCGCCACCAGCTTGTTGAGGTACACGATGACCTGCTTGTACTGCTCGGTGGCGCCGGTGTAGACGAACTTCTTCGCCGCCGGGTCCCAGGTGGCGGGGTTCCAGCTCCACCCGGTCCGCAGGCCGTGCGCGGCGCCGACGATGCTCAGCAGCTCCCCGCCCGGGTTCGGCTTGCTCCACCGGTCCGAGTACGGGTACGAGTCGGGGTAGCGCGCCTTCATCGCCTTGAGCACGGTGTACAGCTCGTCCCAGGTCTTGGGGATCGGGAGGTTGAGCTGCTGGAGGATGTCGGTGCGCACCGCGATCGAGTACTCCGCCCACGGCTTCTCGTGCAGGCCGGGGAGCAGGTAGAACTTGCCGTCGGACTGTCGCAGCGTGTCGAACTCCGGTTGGAGGTTCCACTTGGCGATCTTGTCCTTGAGGTTGGGCATCAGGTCCAGGTAGTCGCTCACCGGCAGGATCGCGCCGGAGGAGACGAAGGCGTTCTCCGACGGGTGGTACGTCTTCGGGATGATCAGCGGGGCGTCACCGGCGCCGATGAGCAGGCTGCGCTTCTGCTCGTAGTCGCTCAGCGGCACGGCCACCGGGGCGAGCTTGACGTTGGTCCGCTTGGTCAGCTCCGACCAGAACAGCCAGTCGTCCTTGAGCGGGTAGTTGGGGTGGTTGTTGTAGAGGATGGGGAAGGACAGCGGCTCGGTGGCCTTGAACTGCTTGTCGATCCCGTAGTCGGCCATCGCGCCGGCCCGGTTGCCGTCGAGGTCCTTGGCGTCCGGGGCGTCGTCGGAGCAGGCCCCGACGAGGGTGAGGGTGAGCAGCCCGGCAGCGGCTATCGCCACGCGGCGCCACGTCCTGTGGAACATGGCTCGTCCTTTCGATCAGGTGGTGTGGGGGTGCAGTGGGTGGAGCGGTCGGCCGGGCTACCCCTTGACCGCGCCGAGCATCACGCCGGACACGAAGAACCGCTGGATGAAGGGGTAGACCGCGAGGATCGGCAGGGTGGTGAGCACGATGGTCACGGCCTGGATGGTGGCCGCCGCCTGCACCGCGTCGGACTCGGCGACCCCACCGGCGGACTGCGCCCCGGTCGCCCCGGCGATGAGGTTACGCAGGTAGACCGTGACCGGGAGCAGGTCCTGCTGGTCCAGGTAGAGGAACGCGGTGAACCAGGAGTTCCAGAAGGACACCGCGTAGAACAGCACCATCGTGGCGATGATCGCCTTGGACAGCGGCAGCACGATCCGCAGCAGGGTGCCGTACGTGCTCAGCCCGTCGACGGCGGCGGCCTCCTCCAACTCCACCGGCAGGCTCTCGAAGAACGCCTTCATCACCAGCAGGTTGAACACGTTGATCGCGTTGGGCAGGACCACCGCCCAGATGCTGTTCTTCATGCCCAGGCTGGTGATGAGCACGTAGTTGGGGATCAGCCCGCCGGAGAAGAACATGGTGAACACGGCGACCCCGACGAGCACCCCCCGCCCCTTGAGCTGGTGCTTGGACAACACGTACGCGTAGCAGGTGGTCAGCACGATCGAGATCGCGGTGGCGACGACGGTGTAGACCACGGTGTTGCGGTAGTTCGTCCAGAACATCGGGTCGGACATCACCAGCCGGTAGGCGGTGAGGTTGAAGCCCTGCGGGACGAGGTTGACCTTGCCGGCGATGATCGGCGCCTCGTCGCTGAGCGACCGGGCCACGATGTTGACGAACGGGTAGAGCGTCACCACCACCACGACGGTCAGCACCACGGCGTTGACCGCCTGGAAGACCCGGTAGCCCCGGGTCGGGCGGATGCCCCGGCGGCGGCGGGACGCGGGGCGGGCCGCCGGGGTCTTCGGGCCGGCCGTGCCGGGTGCCACGGTCACCACAGGCTCGTCCCCACCGTACGGCGGGAGATGGTGTTGGCGCTCAGCACCAGGATCAACCCGATCACCGCCTCGAACAGGCCGATCGCGGCGGCGTAGCTGAAGTTGCTGGACTCGAAACCCAGTCGGAACAGGTACGTGGAGATCACGTCGGCGGTCGGGTAGGTCAGCGGGTTGTACAGCAGCAGGATCTTCTCGAACCCGACGGCCATGAAGGTGCCGATGTTGAGGATCAGCAGCGTCACCATCGTCGGCCGGATCCCGGGCAGCGTGACGTGCCAGGTCTGCCGCCAGCGGTTGGCCCCGTCGATCCGGGCCGCCTCGTACAGGTTCTCGTCGATGGTGGTGAGCGCCGCCAGATAGAGGATCGTCCCCCAGCCGACGGTCTGCCAGACCTCCGAGGAGACGTAGACGGCCCGGAACCATCCCGGCTGCTGCAGGAACGGCACGCCCTCCCCGCCGAGCCCCCGGACCAGCTGGTTGACCGAGCCGTCCATCGACAGCAGCTGCATCACCATCGCCGCGACGATCACGATGGACAGGAAGTGCGGCAGGTAGGACACCGACTGGACGAACCGCTTGAGCCTGCGGGCCCGGACCTCGTTGAGCAGCAGCGCCAGCACGATCGGCAGCGGGAAGCAGAACAGCAGGGTCAGCGTGCCCAGCACCAGCGTGTTGGTGAACACCTGCCAGAAGGTCGGGTCGGCCAGGAACAACCGGAAGTACCGCAGGCCCACCCAGTACTCGCCGAAGACGCTGCCGCCGGGACTGAACCGGCGGAACGCGATCACGTTGCCGATCATCGGCAGATAGCGGAAGACCAGGAAGAACAGCAGCGGCAGGACGGCCAGCGAGTAGAGCTGCCAGTCCCGGCGCAGGGCCCGCCGCCAGGGGTTGCGGCGACGCCGGGCCGGGGCGGGCGTCGCCGCGGCCGGTGGCGGTGGCGGCGGCCGTAGCGTCTGGGATGTCATCCTCGGCCTCCTATCCGGCCTGCGGGTCGGTGCCGGCGGACTCGACGCGTACCGCCGTGAGCAGGTGTCGTCGCGCGCCGACCTGCCGTTGCGCACCGGTCAGGCGCAGCGGCAGGGTCGCCGCCGGGTCGCCGCTGGAGCGACCGAAGCGCAGTTCGACGTCGCCGGGTTCGACGATGCGCCGGCCGTCGCGCCCGGTGAACGAGGCGACGTCGGCGGGCACGGTGAAGCTGACCTGCGCCGCCGTGCCGGGGTCCAGCGGCACCCGGGCGTAGCCGACCAGCCGGACCACGGGTCGGGTGGTCTGGGCGACCGGGTCGTGCAGGTAGAGCTGGACCACCTCGGTGCCGGGGCGGTCGCCGGTGTTGCGCACGGTGATCCGTACCGTCGTCTCGCCGTCGACCGGCCAGGCCGGCGGCCCGCCGGTCTCCCCGGCGCCCGACACCACCGGGTCGGTCCACGCGAAGGTGGTGTAGCCCAGCCCGTGGCCGAACGGGTACGCCGGGGTGGGGTCGATCGAGGACACCTCGGAGCGGCGGCCCAGCGGCGGGGTCAGGTAGGTGCCGGGCAGGCCCCCGGCGTCGCGCGGGACGCTGACCGGCAGCCGCCCGGACGGGTTCACCGCGCCGGTGAGCACCTCGGCGAGCGCCTGCCCGCCGCGCTGGCCGAGGAAGAACGCCTGCACGACGGCCGCGGCGCCCTCGTGGTCGGGGCCGAGGGCGTAGGGCCGGCCGGTCATCAGCACCAGCACCACCGGGGTGCCGGTGTCGAGCACGGCCCGGACCAGGTCGGCCTGGACGCCGGGCAGTCGCAGGTCGGGCGCGTCGCAGCCCTCGCCGGAGGTGCCCCGGCCGAACATGCCGGCACGGTCGCCGACGGCGAGCACGCAGACGTCGGCCTGCGCCGCGGCGGTGACCGCCGCCGCGATGCCCGAGGTGTCGTCGCCGGTGATCGCGCAGCCCGGCTCGTGCACGAGGCCGGGAACCAGCCGGGTGAGTTCGTCGCGCAGCGAGGGGATCTCCAGACCCAGCCCGTGCTCGGGGTGGCGGACCCCGACGTGGTTGGGGAAGGAGTAGCAGCCGAGCAGGGCCATCGGGTCGTCGGCGACGGGGCCGACCAGGGCGACCCGCCGGCCGGGGGCCAGTGGCAGCACGCCGTCGTTGCGCAGCAGCACCACCGACTCGCGGGCCAGCCGCAGGGCGACGTCCCGGCTGGTCTCGTCGTCGAGCCGCAGGTTCGCCGCGTCCTCGGGCAGTTCCTGCCAGTCCTCGTCGAGCAGCCCGAGTTCGATCTTCTGGATCAGCACCCGGCGTAGCGCCCGGTCGATCAGCGCCTCGTCGACCGCGCCGGCCCGCACGGCCGCCACCAGCGGTTCGCCGAACGCGTCCACGGTGGGCAGTTCCACGTCGATGCCGGCGCGCAGGGCGAGCCGGGCGGCGTCGGCGGCGTCACCGGCCACCCCGTGCAGGGTCTGCAGGAAGCGCACCGCGAAGTAGTCGGCGACGACGGTGCCGGTGAAGCCCCACTCGTCGCGCAGCAGCCCGGTCAGCAGCCCCTCGTCGGCCGCGGCGGGCAGGCCGTCGATCTCGGCGTACGAGTTCATCACCGAACGGGCCCCGCCGAGGCGCAGGGCCATCTCGAACGGCGGCAGGATGACGTCGGCCAGTTCCCGCGGGCCCATCGACACCGGGGCGAGATTGCGTCCGCCCCGGGAGGCGGAGTAGCCGGCGAAGTGTTTGAGGGTGGCGACGATGCCGGCGCGTTCCAGGCCCCGCACGTACGCCGCCCCGGTGGTCCCGACCAGGTACGGGTCCTCCCCGATGGTCTCCTCGGTACGCCCCCAGCGGTAGTCGCGGGTGACGTCGAGCACCGGGGCGAGTCCCTGGTGGACCCCGGCGGCCCGCATCGAGCGGCCGATCCGGCCGGCCATCTCCTCGACCAGCTCCGGGTCGAAGGAGGCGCCCCAGCCCAGCGGGGTCGGGTAGACGGTGGCCCGCCAGGCGGCGAAGCCGGTGAGGCACTCCTCGTGCACCTGGGCGGGGATGCCGAACCGGCTCGCGGCGGCGATCTGCGCCTGGGAGGCGGCCAGCGAGCGGGCCCCGACCACGGGGTCCACGGGTGCGGTGCCGAACGGGCGGGTCAGCTGGCCGAGCCCGTGCCGGATGATGGTGCTCCACGGTGGCGCACCGTCGATCATGTCGGCCTGGTGCGGGGCGACCCCCTCGCCGGAGGCTTCCGCGCCGACCCAGACGCCGACGAGTTGGGCGATCTTCTCCTCCAGCGACATGAGCGGCACCAGTGCGTCGGCCCGTTGCGCGGGTGAGCGTCGGGGGTCCCGCCACGGTTGGGTTCCGCGGGGTGCCGGGCCGTCGTCGACGGGCACCTGACTTCTCATGCCACACCTCTCACCTTCGACGCTCCCCCGTCGGCGCCCGTCGGACGGGCACGACGCGGCGGCGGGGGGGTTCGAAAATTTCGTAAACAGCGCGTTACCTTTTTCGGGCAACTTAGGAGGCATTGCCGGCGCATGTCAAGGGGCTCAATTGGGATATGTGGCCGCGTATTTCCCGGAAGGTACATTCACCCCCGTCAAAATCTACCCGCACTGTCGAATCCCGGTTTCGAACCGAACGTGCTAGAGTTCTCCGAAACTTTCGGACGTGCCTGGTGAGGCTTCGATGACCGCGTCCCGCCCGCTCATCCCACAGGCCTCGGCCACGATCGCCACCATCGCCGAGGAGGTCGGCGTTTCGGTGGCGACCGTCTCGAAGGTGCTCAACGGGCGGGCGGACGTCGCCGCCGAGACCCGGGCGCGGGTCGAGGAGAGCCTGGAGCGCCACCGGTACCGCCGCCGCATCCGCCGGCAGTCGCCCGGGATCGACCAGATCGACCTGGTCTTCCACGAGTTCAACTCCGGCTGGGCGATGGAGATCATGAGCGGGGTCGAGGCGGTGGCCTCCGCCGCCGGGCTCGGCATCGCCATCTCCCAGCTCGACGGGGAGCACCGACCCGCGCCCCGCCGGCTGGACGCCCTGGTCGCCCGGCGTCCACTGGGCCTGCTCTTCGTGCTCTGCCACCCGACCCCGCCGCAGCAACTCATGCTGGCCGAACACCGCATCCCGTTCGTGGTCGTCGACACCGACAGCGCCACCTCGGCGTCGGTGCCGACGGTCGGCTCCAACAACTGGAACGGCGGCCTGCTGGCCACCCGGCACCTGCTGGAGCTGGGGCACCGCCGGATCGCCGTCATCTCCGGGCCCCGCGACGTGCTGTGCAGCCAGGCCCGCGCCGCCGGCTTCCGCTCCGCCCACGACGAGATCGGCCTCCCCCTGGACGCCGACCTGGTGCGCTACGGCAGCTTCTACGTCGACGGCGGGCACGCCCACGGCCTGGAACTGCTCGCCGGGCCCGACCGGCCGACCGCGATCTTCGCCGGCTCGGACCTGCAGGCCATCGGCGTGCTCCGGGCCGCCCGCCGGCTCGGCCTGCGGGTCCCCGACGACCTCTCGGTGATCGGGTACGACGACCTGCCGGTCGCCGGCTGGACCGACCCGCCGCTGACCACCGTGCACCAGCCCCTGCGGGACATGGCCGGCACCGCCACCCAGATGCTGCTGGAGCTGGCCCGGGGCGCGACGGTGGCGACCAGTCGGATCGACCTGGTGACCGAGCTGGTCGTCCGGGAGAGCACCGCCCCACCCGCCACCACCCGTCCCTGACCCCCCGAGGAACCCATGACATCCAGCGAGGACCTGCGGCAGTACACGCCGACCGTCGTCGAACCGGCCGACTTCGACCAGTTCTGGCGGGACACGCTCGTCGCGGCACGTGAGCGGCCGGTGCTGGTCGACGTCCGCCCGCACCGGACCGACCTGCGGCTGGTCGACACCTGGGACGTCACCTTCGCCGGGTTCGCCGGTGACCCGGTGCGGGCTTGGTACACCCGCCCGGCCGGGGTCGGGACCGCACTGCCCGCCGTGGTCGAGTACGCCGGCTACGGGCGCGGCCGGGGCCTGCCGCACGAGCGGCTGACCTGGCCGGTGGCCGGATACGCGCACCTGCTGATGGACAACCGGGGCCAGTCCGGGCTGCACGGCGCGGGCGACACCCCCGACCCGCAGGGCGCGCCCGGCGGCCCGTGGCCCGCCACCTGGGGCATCCTCACCCCGCACGACTACCACTACCGCCGGCTGATCACCGACGCGGTCCGCGCGGTCGACGCCGTCCGCGCGCTGCCCGGGGTGGACCCGGCCCGGGTGGCCGCCGTCGGCAACAGCCAGGGCGGCGGGCTCGCCCTGGCCGTCGCCGGCCTGCGCGACGACCTCGCGGCGCTGCTGAGCACCGCGCCGTTCCTGTGCGACGTGCAACGCGGGATCGAGCTGACCGACGCCGCCCCGTACGGCGAGATCGCCCGGTACCTGGCGGTGCACCGGCAGGTCGAGGAGGCCGTCCGGCACACGCTGTCCTATGTCGACGGGGTGACCTTCGCCCGGCGGGCCACCGCGCCCGCGCACTTCGGCATCGGCCTGCGCGACAACGTCTGCCCGCCGAGCACCGGCTTCGCCGCCTACAACCAGTACGGCGCGGCGAACGGTCGGGAGGGGACACCGCCACGGGAGCTGCACACCTACCCGTTCAACGGCCACGAGGGCGGCGAGGCGTGGCAGGTCGAGCGGCAACTGCGCTGGCTCGACCCGCTGCTGCGCCCGGCCACCGGCGATCCGACGCGGTGACCGTGGGGCGGTGACCGGTGCCGCGCGGGTGGGGACACCGGCCCGACCGGCGGACGGGACGCCGCCCCGCGCAGGGGCGGTCCGCGCCACCCGGCATCGTCGGGGAACCGGCCGGTAGTTCACCCGGGCATCGTCGCGCACCGATCTGTTGCCGATGTTAGCGATAACACGATATGGTGCATCGCGGCGGGAGCGCAGGGCACGCTCCGGCCGTGGTCACCGGTTCGTCCACCCGCCGGGGTTCGTCCACCTGCGGGGGTCGGTGGCCACCGGCACACACGGCGTCCACCGCCGGTGACGCGGTCCGGGCTCCCGGTCGACGCGCGTGGCGCACCTCCGCCCGTCAGCTCCAGGGCAATCCGCCGGGCACCCGGCGGTCGGTCCGTGCGCGCGGGCGACGTCCGGGCCCGTGCCGGCACACCCCCTTGTCCACGAGCCGGACGAGACGGCGACATCCCGGGACGGTCGCCGCGCTGCACGTCCGCACCGCGCTCCGCACGCCACCCCAGGGAGTTTCCATGAGCGGCACGAGCTGCCCGAACGCCGGGCCACCCCCGTCCGACCACCCCCATCCCGCCCGTACCGCACCCACCGGCCGACGGCTGCCCACCATGCGGCGCGGCCTGCGCCTGCTGGGCCTGGCCACCGCCGCCCTGGTGGCCGCCGTCGCCACCGGGTCGGTGGTGACCGCACCCGCCAACGCCGAGTCCAACGGCGGGGTACGGGTGATGCCCCTCGGCGACTCGATCACCGACGGCTTCAACGTCCCCGGCGGCTACCGCATCGAGCTGTGGCAGCGGATGGTCGCCGACGGCTACCGGGTCGACTTCGTCGGCTCGATGTTCAACGGTCCGTCCAACCTCGGCGACCACGACCACGAGGGCCACTCCGGCTGGACCATCGCCCAGATCGACGCCAACGTGGTGAACTGGCTGCGCAACACCACCCCGCGCACGGTGCTGCTGCACATCGGCACCAACGACATGTACAACGCCTCCGGCGCGCCGACCCGGCTCTCCACCCTGATCGACAAGATCACCAACACCGCGCCGAACGCGGACGTCTTCGTCGCCACGATCATCCCGCGCAACGGCACCGAGTCGGCGGTCCGCACGTTCAACGCGGCGATCCCCGGGATCGTGCAGAGCAAGGTCAACGCCGGCAAGCGGGTGCACCTGGTGGACATGTTCAGCGCGGTGGGCACGGCCGACCTGGCCGACGGCATCCACCCGAACGCCACCGGCTACCGCAAGATGGCCACCACCTGGTACAACGCCCTGCGGGCGGTGCCCGGCAGCCTCGGCGGCAACACGCCGACCACGCCGCCGACCACCGCCCCGCCCACCACGCCGCCGCCGACCACCCCGCCGCCGACCACGCCGCCGCCCACCACGCCCCCGCCCACCACGCCGCCGCCGTCGGCGGGTTGCCGGGTCGCGTACACGGTCAACGCCTGGAACTCCGGCCTGACCGCCTCGATCAGCATCACCAACACCAGCAGCACGGCGGTCAACGGGTGGGCGCTGGCGTTCACCCTGCCCGGCGGGCAGACCATCACCGGTAGCTGGAACGCCACCTACACGCCGACCAGCGGGGCGGTCACCGCCCGCAACGTCTCCTACAACGGCACGATCGCGCCGAACACCTCGGTCGACGTCGGCTTCCAGGCCGAACACACCGGCAACGCGGCCAAGCCGACCGCGTTCACCCTCAACGGCACCGCCTGCTCGGTCGCCTGATCCACCCGTCCGGCACCGGTGTGCGTGCGCACCGGTGCCGGACGTCTTCCCACCACCGACTCCCACCACCCCCAGTAGGAGTACCGAATGCGACTCACCAGAACAGGGCCGGGCCGGGTGTTCCTGGCCGCCGGCCTGATCGCCGCCGCCACGGCGGTCGCCCTACCGGCCCAGGCCGCGGCGGCCGGCTGCGCGGTCGACTACACCGTCTCGTCCGAGTGGGGCGGCGGCTTCGGCGCGAACGTCGCCGTCACCAACCTGGGCGACCCGATCGACGGCTGGACCCTGACCTGGTCCTACGGGGCCGGGCAACAGGTCACCCAGGCGTGGAACGCCACCGTCACCCAGTCCGGCGCGCAGGTCACCGCCCGCAACGTCAGCTACAACGCCACGATCGGCACCGGCGCCACCGTGTCGTTCGGCTTCAACGGCTCGTGGAACGGCAGCAACCCGAAGCCGACGAGCTTCACCCTCAACGGCACCACCTGCACCGGCGGCACGACCACCCCGCCGCCCACCACACCGCCGCCGACCACCCCACCGCCGACCACGCCCCCGCCCACCACGCCGCCGCCGACCACACCCCCACCGACCACGCCGCCACCGACCACCCCACCGCCCACGACGGGCCCGTGGCCGCCGTCGTCCACCTTCAGCAACCCGGTGATCTGGCAGGACTTCGCCGACATCGACATCCTGCGGGTCGACGACACCTACTACTACTCGGCGTCGACCATGCACTACTCCCCCGGAGCGCCGGTGCTGCGCTCCTACGACCTGGTCAACTGGGAGTTCGCCGGCCACTCGGTGCCCAAGCTGGACTTCGGCCAGAAGTACGACATGTCCGGCGGCCGGGCGTACGTCGACGGGATCTGGGCGTCGTTCCTGGGCTACCGCAAGAGCAACAAGACGTTCTACTGGGGCGGTTGCGTCGACTTCAGCAAGACCTACATCTACACCGCGCCGTCGGCCGAGGGGCCGTGGACCCGGCACACCACCCTCAACAGCTGCTACTACGACGCGGGTCTGCTCGTCGACGACAACGACACGATGTACGTCGCGTACGGCAACACGAACATCAGCGTCGCCCAGCTCTCCGCCGACGGGAAGACCCAGGTCCGCTCGCAGCAGGTGTTCACCACCCCGTCGAGCGTGGGCACCCTGGAGGGGGCCCGGTTCTACAAGCGCAACGGCAGCTACTACATCTTCCTCACCCGACCGGCCAACGGTCAGTACATCCTCAAGGCGTCCAGCCCGTTCGGGCCGTACACGATGCAGCAAGTGCTGCTGAACCTGCCCGGACCGATCTCCGGCGGTGGCGTGCCGCACCAGGGTGGTCTGGTGCAGACGCAGAACGGCGACTGGTACTACATGGGCTTCCAGGACGCCTACCCCGGCGGCCGGGTGCCGGTGCTCGCCCCGGTCACCTGGAACTCCAGCGGCTGGCCGGTGATCCAGCTCGTCAACAACGCCTGGGGCGGCTCGTACCCGTACCCGAACGTGCCCCGGCCACCACGCCAGGTCAAACCCATGATCGGGACCGACACGTTCGCCGGCACCACCCTAGGCCCGCAGTACGAGTGGAACCACAACCCGGACGACTCGAAGTGGTCGGTCAACAACGGGCTGCGGCTGCAGACCGCGACCGTGACCAACGACCTCTACTCCGCGCGCAACACGCTGACCCACCGCATCCAGGGACCGAGGTCCACCGCCACCATCGAACTCGACTACTCCACCATGCGCGACGGTGACCGCAGCGGCCTGGCGATGCTGCGCGACCAGTCGGCCTGGATCGGTGTGCGGCGGGACAACGGCGCGACCCGGGTCGCCGTGGTCAACAACCTGACCATGGACAGCAACTGGAACACCACCAACACCGGCACCGAGGTCGCCGGGGCCGGCATCTCCGGCGGCAAGATCTGGCTACGGATCAACGCGGACATCAGTCCCGGCTCCGGTCGGCAGGCCCGCTTCTCGTACAGCACCGACGGGGTGAACTTCACCTCGCTCGGCCCCGCGTTCACCCTCAACAACGCCTGGCAGTTCTTCATGGGCTACCGGTTCGCCATGTTCAACTACGCCACCAGCTCCCTCGGTGGCGCGGTGACCGTCCGGAAGTTCGACCTGGCCAAGTCGTAGGACCCCGTCCCTCCTCGCCGGCCGACCACCCCCGTGGTCGGCCGGCGAGGCGTATCCCCCACCCCCGACAGGAGCACCGCATGTCCGCCTCACCCGACCCCCGGTCGGCGGTCCCGCCCACCTCCACACCCCGCACCGCCACACCCCGCACCGCCCCGCCGTCCGGCCGCCGTCCCGGCCGCACCCGGACGGCGGCACTGCTCGTGCTGGCCCTGCTGGCCGGCCTGCTGACCGCCGCCGCCCCGGCCGGGGCGGCGCCCGCCGTGCGGGCCAGCAACCCGCTGGTCGCGCAGCGCGCCGACCCGCACATCGTGCGGCACACCGACGGCTACTACTACATGACCGCCACCGCCCCCGAGTACGACCGGATCGTGCTGCGCCGGGCCACCACCCTCCAGGGCCTGTCCACCGCCCCGGAGACCGTCATCTGGCGGCGGCACACCAGCGGCATCATGGGCGCGCACATCTGGGCCCCGGAGATCCACTTCATCGACGGCCGCTGGTACGTCTACTTCGCCGCCGGTGCCACCGACAACGTCTGGGCGATCCGGATGTACGTCCTGGAGGGCACCGGAGCGAACCCGCTGACCGCGAGCTGGGCCGAGAAGGGGCAGATCCGTACCCCCTGGGAGACCTTCGCGCTGGACGCGTCGACGTTCGTCACCAACGGGGTGCGCTACCTGATCTGGGCGCAGGCCGAGCCGGGCATCGCCACCAACTCCAACCTCTACATCGCCCGGATGGCGAACCCGTGGACGCTCAGCGGCTCCCCCACCCGGATCGCCGTGCCCACCCTGGAGTGGGAGATGCGCGGCGGGGTGAAGGTCAACGAGGGACCGACCGTGCTGCAACGCAACGGCCGGATCTTCCTCACCTACTCGGCGAGCGCGACCGACGCCAACTACTGCCTCGGGATGCTGACCGCCTCGGCGGGCAGCGACCTGCTCCGGGCCTCGTCCTGGGTGAAGTCGCCGCAGCCGGTCTTCACCAGCAACGCCGCGACCGGCCAGTGGGGGCCGGGGCACAACTCGTTCACCGTCTCCGAGGACGGGCAGAGCGACATCCTCGTCTACCACGACCGCAACTACCGGGACATCAGCGGTGACCCGCTGCGCGACCCCAACCGGCGTACCCGTATCCAGAAGGTCTACTGGAACGCCGACGGCACCCCGAACTTCGGCATCCCGGTGCCCGACGGGGCCACCCCGGTCCGGCTGCGGTCGGACAACCTGCCCGACCGGTTCGTCCGGCACTGGGAGTACCGGGCCCGGCTGGAGGCGAACGTGACCAACCTCGCCGACTCGCAGTTCCGCCTGGTGCCCGGCCTGGCCGGCGGCACCACGGTCTCCCTGGAGTCCACCAACTTCCCGGGCTACCACCTGCGGCACCGCAACTGGGAGGTGTGGGTCGAGCGGGACGACGCGTCGTCGACGTACCGCGCCGACGCCAGCTTCGTGCAGCGGCCCGGCCTGTCCAACGCCGCCGGGGTGTCGTTCGAGGCCGTCAACTATCCCGGCCAGTACCTGCGGCACAGCAACGGCCTGCTCTACCTGCGCACCGTCACCGACGCCACCGGCAACGCCGAGGCCACGTTCGTGCTGGAGTGACCGTCGCCCGCCGGGCCGTCCGATCCGGGCGGCCGGGCGGCTGCGTCCGAGGTGGACGACCCGGCGGGTGGGGCATCCGGGTGGTGTATCCGGTACGCCAGGGTGATCATGTAGGGACGGAGCGCTACCCGGTCATCGCCTATAGTGGCGTCCATGCCTAGCCGAGCTGTGATGTCGGTCGATGAGGCGCGGGCCTGGCTCGCCGAGGTCATCTCCGGCGCCGAGCGCCTGCGCCTGGAGTCGGTCGACGACGACCGGGTCGTCTCGGTGACCGGCCCCGACTGCCTCGAACTGCGCCTCGACGGCACGATCTCCGGGCCGGCCATGTTCTGGGCGATGGACCTGACCGGCTTCGTCGCGGTGACCGTGCTGATCGGCCCGACACCGGCGATGGTGCTGGCGCACAGCAGCATCAGCTTCCTCGCACCCGCCGAGCCCGGCGAGCTGCGGGTCACCGCCGAGGTGATCAAGCTGGCCAGCCGGTCGGCGGTGGTGGACGCCCGCGCCAGCGACCGCCGGGGCACGCTGGTGGCCGCGTCCACCCTGCACTTCGCGCTGCCGTCGCGGGCCACCCGGGCGGCCCTGCGCGCCGAGCAGGCCGTCCGGGCCGGTAGCTGACCCACCGGCCGGCCGGTTCATCCGACGGCGGGGATGCCGGGCCGCTCAGTCCGGGCGGTCCACCACGTGGGTGCGCCGCTGCCACGGGTAGGTCGGCAGCGGCGCCACCACCCGGCCCTTCGGCATCGGCAGCGGATCGTCCGCGCCGAGCACCCGCACATCCGGGTGGTCGGTGCCGGCGGCCACCGCGGTCAGCGCCTCGGCCGCCTGCGTCGGGCCGGACGCCCGCACCCACACCGCGTGCGCCAGCCGGGTCCGACCCCCTGCGGCGGTGCCGGCGAACGCCGGGAAGTCCGCCGCCGGTAGACCGGCCAACCGGTCGGCGTAGCGGCGGGCCAACTCGGCGAGCGCCGGCCCGGTGGCCGCCGACACCGGGAACCCGTCCACCGGCGGCGGCACGGCCGGCGGCACCGGCGGGGCGGGCGACAGCACCGCGAAGGCGTTCGTGCCGCTCATCCCGTACGAGCTGGTCGACGCGCAGGCCCCGAACCGGTCATCCCAGTCGACCGGGGCGACCGGGATCTCGATGCCGGTGCCGGTGAGGTCGATGCGTGGGTTGAGGGTGCGGAAGTTGGCCTGCGGGGCGATCGTGCGGCGCTGGAGGCAGAGCACCGCCTTCACCAGCCCGAGCACCCCGGCGGCGGACTCGGTGTGGCCGATGTTGCCCTTCACCGAACCCACGTGCAGCGGCGGGCCGTCGGCGCGGCCCAGCGCCGCCGCGACCGCCGACATCTCGGCCGGGTCACCCAGCGGGGTCCCGGTGCCGTGCGCCTCGTGGTAGCCGATCTCACCGGGGGTGATCCCGGCGGCGGCCAGCACCGCGTCGATCAGCCCCGCCTGGGCCGACACGTTCGGCGTGGTGAACGTCGGCGTCCGGCCGTCGTGGTTGATCCCGGTGCCGCGCAGCACCGCGAGCACCCGGTCACCGTCGCGCTGCGCGTCTGCCAGCCGCTTGAGCAGCAGCATCGCGCAGCCCTCACCCCTGACGAACCCGTTGGCGTCGGCGTCGAACGGACGCGACCGGCCGTCCGGCGACAACGCACCGGTCTGCGCCACCGACCGGGTGGTGCTCGGGGCGAGGATCAGGTTGACCCCGCCGGCGACCGCCGCGTCACAGTCACCCGCCGAAAGCGCCCGCGCCGCCGTGTGCACCGCCACCAGCGACGACGAGCAGGCCGTGTCCAGCGCGAACACCGGCCCCCGCAACCCCAGGGTGTACGCGACCCGCCCGGCGGTGAAGCTGTGCCCGTTGCCGATCGTCCAGTACGAGTTCGGGTCCCCGGTCAGCCACTGCCGGTAGTCCCGGCCGGTCACCCCGACGAAGACCCCGGTGCCCCCGGCCACGGTGGCGACCGGGATGGCGGCATCCTCGAACGCCTCCCAGACCACCTCCAGCAGCAGCCGGTGCTGCGGGTCGAGGACCCGGGCCTCCCGGGGCGAGATGCCGAAGAACTTCGCGTCGAAGTCGAACACGGCGTCGAGGTAGCCGCCCCGGGTGACCATGCCGTCCCACTGCGTGCCGAACCCGGCCCGGCGGTCGTCGGGCAGCTCGCCGGTGAGGTCCCGGCCGGCGAGGAGCGCCGACCAGTACGCGTCGGGGCTCGACACCCCGCCGGGCGCGCGGACCGCCATCCCGACGACCGCGATCGGGGTGGGCACTACAGCACCCGGCGCATCCAGCCGTGGGGGTCGGCAGCCCGGCCGGTCTGGATGTCGAGCAGCCGCTCCCGGAACTGCTGGGTGTACTTGCCCGGCGCCCCGTCACCGATGGTGAGGGCGAAGTCGTCGCTCTTGAGCCCGACGATCGGCGTGATCACCGCCGCCGTACCGGCCGCGAACGCCTCGGTCATCGTTCCGTCGGCGAACCCGGTGCGCATCTCGTCCAGGTCGATGGTGCGCTGCACCGGCTCCAGCCCGTGCTCGGCGGCGAGGGTCAACACACTGTCGCGGGTCACCCCGTCGAGGATGGTGCCCAGGCCGGGGGTGAGCAGCTGGTGGTCGCGGGTGACGAAGAAGACGTTCATGGTGCCCGACTCGTCGATGCTGCGCCGCCCCTCGCCGCCCAGGTAGAGCACCTGCTCGCAGCCGTGGCCGAGGGCCTCCCGCTGCGGGGCGAGGCTGGCCGCGTAGTTGCCGCCGCACTTGGCCGCGCCGGTGCCACCGATCGAGGCCCGGCTGTAGGTGGTGCTGACCCAGAGCGTGACGCCGGTGACCCCGTTGGGGAAGTACGACCCGGCCGGGCAGGCCAGCACGCAGTAGGTGACGTGCTGGGCGGGACGCACCCCGAGGAACGCCTCCGAGGCGAACATGAACGGGCGCAGGTAGAGGCTCTGCTCACCGCCGTACGGCGGCACCCACGCCTCGTCGGCGCGGACCAGCGCGGCCACGCTCTCGACGAAGGTCTCCTCGTCCAGCTCCGGCAGGACCATCCGGCGGGCCGACGCGGCGAACCGGCGCGCGTTGAGCTCCGGGCGGAACAGCCAGATGCTGCCGTCGGCGTGCCGGAACGCCTTGAGCCCTTCGAGGATCTCCTGCGCGTAGTGCAGGACCGCCGCGCCGGGGTGCATGGTGAACGGCTCCAGCGCGCCCACCCGGTGGTCGTGCCAGCCGGCGTCGGCCGACCACACGGCGGTGGCCATGTGGTCGGTGAAGTAGCGGCCGAAACCCGGGTCGGCGAGGATCTCCTCCCGGGTCTGCGGCGGGGTGGGGTGGTCGGTGGGGATCAGCGGGAACTGCGCGGTCATCCGGACTCTCCTCGCGACGGGGTATCGGTGAACACGACGACGCAGTTCTGCCCGCCGAAGCCGAAGGCGTTGGTGAGCGCCACCCGCACCGGCGTCTCCCGGGCCTGGTGGGGCACGTAGTCCAGGTCGCAGTCGGGATCGGGCTGGTGCAGGTTGACCGTCGGCGGGACGACGCCCTCGCGGATCGCCAGGGCGCACACCATCGCGCCGAGGGCGCCCGCCGCGCCGATCAGGTGCCCGAGCATCGACTTGGGCGCGCTGACGGCGACCCGGTCGGCCGCCGCCCCGAGGGCCGCCCGGATGGCGACCGTCTCGGTCAGGTCGTTGGCCTTCGTCGAGGTGCCGTGGGCGCAGATGTAGTCGACCGCGTCGGGGCGGACCCCGGACCGGTCGAGCGCCTGCCGGATCGCCTCGGCGGCGAACACCCCGCCGGGACGGGGGGCGCTGACGTGGAAGGCGTCGCTGGTCAGCGCGCCACCGGCGACGGTCGCGTACGGGGTGGCACCCCGGCGACGGGCGTGCGCGGCGGACTCCAGCACCAGGATCACCGCCCCCTCGCCGAAGACGAAGCCGTCCCGGTCGGCGGCGAAGGGCCGGCTCGCGCCGGTCGGGTCGTCGTTGCGCTGGGACATCGCCCCCATGCTCACCAGGCCGGCGAACATGGCCGGGGTGATCGCCGCGTCGGTGCCGCCGCAGATGACCACGTCGGCCTCCCCGGACAGGATCAACCGGCGGGCGTCGAGCAGCGCGTACGCGCCACTGGCGCAGGCCAGCGCGCTGGCGTTGACCGGCCCGTGCGCACCCACCTCGATGGCCACCTCGCACGCCGGCATGTTGGTCAGCGACGACGGCACGAAGTGCGACAGGGGCGCGGTCGGGTCGGGGGCGAGCAGCCCGCGTACGGTGGCCTCGACGGTGTCGAAGCCGGCGACCGCGGCGTTGACCACCACGCCGACCCGGGCGGCGTTGCCGGCGTCGACGGTGAGCCCGGCGTCGGCGACCGCCTCGCGCGAGGCGACCACCGCGAACTGGCTGAACCGGGCCATCCGCCGCAGTTGCTTGCCGGTGAAGTGCTCGGCCGGCTCGAAGCCGCGCACCTCGGCGGCGATCCGGGTGGGCAGCGCGCCGGCGTCGAAGGCGGTGACCGGGCCGACGCCCGACTTGCCGGCGAGCAGGGCCTGCCAGGTGCTGTCACGGTCGAGACCGAGCGGCGTGACGGCGCCGATCCCGGTGATGACGACGTCGTCGGTCATCATCTCGCCGTCGCCCCCCAGCATCGCGCCCCGGCTCCGTTCTCCCGCCACCGAACGACCGATAGAACACTATCAGTCACCATCGACGCCCGGCATCCGTCCACGGCATCCGGTGACCCGCCCGCCGCCCTACGCATCGCGCCCCGATCCCCGGGCGAACACCGGCACGTCCCGCCAGGCGGCCGGACCGGCCCCGACTGGCGGCGCGGACCGGCAGATCACGTACCCGGCCGGCGCGGCCACCCCGGGCCGACCGGGCAGCGCGTCGAGGACCCGCCGGTGCAGGTCCCGCGGCGAGCCTTCGGAGGCGGCCACGTACACCGTCACCCCGCCGTCGCCCGCCGGGTCGACGAGGGCCGCCGCGGGGGCGCCCCCGGCCACCTCGCCGACCAGGTCCGCCACCGCCTGCGGACGGACCCAGCCGGTCGGGGTGGACACCCAGTCGGCCCCCCGGCGGGCCGGGGTCAGGCCGATCCGCCCGGCAATCTCGGCGACCCGCACCTCCTCGGTGACCGCGTCGCACAGCAGCGTCTCGATCCCCCGGATGACCGTCTCGCCGAGCGACCCCGGCAGGTACGCCGTGTCGACCAGCAGGCCGAGCCGGCACCGACCGTCGCCCAGGTTGCTGGCGGCGACGTAGAACCTCATGTCGCTCTTGGACAGCGGCTCCAGCCGGGAGTAACGGGAGTCCCGGCGCAGCACGGCGAGCCGGTCCGGCCCCGGGTCCGGGTCGGGCGTGGCCCAGTCGCTGCCCCGGTGCCCGTTGTTGAAGTAGGCGGACAGGTCGAACGCCACCCCGCGCCGCCGGCCGACCTGCTCAACCACCCCGCGCACCCCGGCCGGGTCGCACTGGGCCCGCCGGTACGCGTCGAACGCCGGCCGGTGCAGGTTCCGGATCGCGGTGAGCAGATCGACGTCGTCGTCGACCCGGTGGACCAGCAGGGCGTCGAGGGTGTTCAGGGCGATCAGGTCGCGGCTGTCCCGGTCCAGCCGGTTGCCGGCGATCAGCTTGAACACGGCGGTGCGGTGCCCGTTGTAGGCGGTCAGGATCAGGGTGGTCAGGCCGAGCAGCACGGTCGAGAACGAGGTGCGGGTCCGGGTGGCCAGCGCGGTCGCCGCCGCGGTGACCGCCGTGGAGTCCAGCAGGTGCCGTTCGACGGGCTGGTCACCGGTCGGCGCGGCCGGCAGGTCGAACATGGAGGCCGGCGCGACCGACAGCCCCTGCTCCCAGTGCCGCAGCCCCAGCCGGCTGGTCTGCTGCCCGGCCGCCGACTGCTGGAAGGCGGCCTGCGCCAACGGCTGCGGCACACCGCCGGCCGGCCGGGCGGCGGGCGGCGCGGTCGGACCCGACGGCGGCGCGTCGGAGGCCGGTTCCGCCCCGGTGAGCCGGTCGAGCAGCACGTCGGTGAGGGTGGTGAAGGCCCAGCCGTCGAACGCCAGGTGCGAGCCGACGACGGCGACGGCGCTGATCCGGCCGGCCCGGTCCCGCGCGCAGCCGACCCGCAGCGGCCACTGCGCCTCGTGGTCGAACGCCGCCTCGGTCAGCGTGGCGACCAGCTCGTCACCGACCCGGGCCGGGTCACCCTGGTCGTCGACCACCACCACGTCGTACGTCCCGGTGGCGGCGACCTCCTGGCGGGGCCCGTCGGCCCGCTGGACGTACCGGGTCCGCAGGGTCTGGTGCGTCTCGACCAGGTGCCGCAGCACGGCGGTCAGCCGCTGCGGGGCGACCGGTTCGGGCAGCACGAGGGCCCGCCCGATGTTGAACTGGTTCGCCTCCTTGCCGAACCACTGCATCGGCCCCCACATGACGCTCTGTGCCCAGGTCAACGGCCCGGTGCCGGCTCCCTGGCCGGTGAACGTCAGGCTGAGTGTGCCCGCGCTGGTGCTGGTGTCGGTCACCCGTCCCCCCTCTCCACGGTCCTCGTACCCGCTACGCCCGCGCGAACGGGCCGGACGACCTCGGCGTCAGCCGCAGCGGCAGGTGGTCGAGCCCCCGGAACGCCGGACTGGCGACCTTGACCAGCTCACCGATGAGTTCGATGTCGTCGGTGCGTTCGAGCAGCATCCGCAGGAACGTGGTGGCCTGCAGGCGGGCCAGGTGCGCGCCGACGCAGGTGTGGATGCCCGCCCCGAAGCCGAGGTGACCGTCGGTCACCCGGTCGATCCGGTAGTCGTTCGGGTCGGGGAACTTGCGCGGGTCCCGGTTGCCGGCGGCGAAGGACAGCTCCACCCGGGCGCCCTGCGGGATGGTGGTGTTGCCGACCACCACGTCGGTCGTGGCGGTGCGGAAGACGTTCTGCACCGGCGGGTAGAACCGGGCGGTCTCCTCGATCGTCGGCCCGATCAGCTCCGGCCGCTCGCGGACCAGACGCAACTGGTCGGGGTGGTTGAGCAGCGCGTCGAGCATGTTGCCCAGGAAGTGCGTCATCGTCTCCTGCCCGCCGACCAGCAGGGTGAGACACAGCCAGAGGATCTCGTTCTCGGTCACCCCGCCGGTGGCCGCGGCGGCGAACAGCTTCGACACCACGTCGTCGCGGGCCGGCTCGTCGCGCCGCCGGGTGAGCAGGTTGCCCAGGTAGCCGGAGAGCCCGGCGACCGACGACAGCGCCGCCTTTGCGGCCTGCAACCGCAGCGCGTTCTCGTCCGGGTCCTCCGGGGCGTCCTCCCCGACCTTCGCGTTGGCGATGAAGCTCTCCAGCACGCCGGCGGTGAGCTTCAGCTTGGCGAGGTTGTCGTCGGGCACCCCGACGATGGTGGTGATGACCTTCACCGGTTGCAGGATGATCGCCTGCTGGACGAGGTCGATGTCGCCGGTGGCCACGGCCTCGTCCAGCAGGTCGCCGCAGACCCGCTCGATGAACGGCCGCCAGAACTGCACCCCGCGCGGGGAGAAGTCGTGCCGGATCAGGGCGCGCAGCCGGGTGTGGTCCGGCTGGTCGAGCCCGAAGAGCACCGGCAGCGTCGAACGGTGGTAGGCGATCCCGTCGGCCGAGGACAGGCCGGCGTGGTTCTTCGCCGCCAACCGGACGTGCTCGTAGCGGATCACCAGCCACATGTCGCGCTGGGCCAGGTACAGCGGCTCCTCGGCGCGCAGCAGCTCGGCGTAGGCGGGGTACGGGTCGTCCATGGACTCGGGCGAGAAGGGGTCGAACTCGTCGGTCTGGGTCGCGCTGGTCACTGCATCGTCCTCCGCAGTCGTTGGGGGCCGGTCACCGGTACGCCCTGGCCTGGAGCTCGAACATCTCGGCGTACCGACCCCCGGCGGCGAGCAGGTCGGCGTGGCTGCCGGCCTCGGCGACACCGCCGTCGGCGAGCACCACGATCAGGTCGGCCAGTTGCACGGTGGAGAACCGGTGGGACACGAACACGCTGACCGCGCCGGTCCGGGCGGCCACCTCCCGGGCCTGCTCGCGGTAGCGGGCGAACAACGCGTACTCGGCCTCCGCGTCGAGCGCGGCGGTCGGCTCGTCCAGCACCACCAGCAGCGGGTCGTCGCGCATGAACGCCCGGCCGAGGGCGAGCTTCTGCCACTGGCCGCCGGACAGCTCCGCCCCGTCGGTGTGGCTGCGGCCCAGCGGGGTGTCGAGTCCCTCGTCGAGCTGCCCGACCAGGTCGTCGGCGCCGGCCCGGCCCAGCGCCGTGCGTACCGCCTGGTCGTCGTCGCGGCGGGGCAGGTCGCCGACGCCCACGGCCTGGCGGGCCGGCAGCTCGAAGCGGACGAAGTCCTGGAAGCCGGCGGCGATCCGCTCGCGCCAGCCCGGCATGGACAGCGCGGCCAACTCGACGCCGTCGACGAGGATCCGGCCGGACGTCGGCGTCAGCAGGCCGCAGAGCAGCTTGACCACTGTGGTCTTGCCGGCGCCGTTCTCGCCGACCACGGCGACCGTGGCACCGGCCGGCAGGTGCAGGTCGAGACCGGTGACCACCGGTTCCGCGCCGCCGGGGTAGCGCAGGGTGACCCCGGCCAGCCGGATACCCTCCCGCAGCCGGGCCGGTGGCGCACCGGCGGCGACAGACCCGAAAGCGGCTGTCGACCCGACGCCGGCATCCGACCCGAGAGCGTCAGCCGGCCCGACACCGACGGTCGGCCCGACGGCGGTGTGACCGGGCGTCGGGTCGGCGGGCGTCGGGTGCCGGTCGGCGGCGCGGACCAGGTCGTGCACCTCGTCGAGCCGGCGGTAGACGCTGCGCAGCCGCTGGAGGTCCTGCAACACCCCGACCGCCGCGGCGACCTGCTGGTTGACCTGGGCGGCGATGGTGACGACCAGGACGACGTCACCCACCCCGCGCCGGCCGGCGACGGCGTCGCGCAGGATCAGCAGCACCGCCAGCACGTATCCGGCGGCGAACGCCAACTGCCCGGTCATCCGGACCAGGCTCGCCACCAGCTGGGCCCGCCACAACCGTCGGGTGGCGTCCTGCCAGTGGCCGCGGTGACGCCGTCGCACCTCCCCGGTGAGCCCGAAGACGCGCAGTTCCTTGCCGGCGGCGGCGTCGGTGGCCAGCCCGAACAGCCCTGACGCCCGGCGGGTGGACTCGGCACCGGCCTCCCGGGCCCGGTTCACCATCCGCTCCGCCCACCGGCCGGCCAGCAACGGCGGCACGGCAGCCAACGGCAACAGCAACAACAGCGGATGGAGTACGGCCAGCAGCACCGTCGTCAACGTCATCGCCACGGCCAGGCCGACGCCGGTCAGCACGGCCTGCAGGCCGACCCGGAGCTGCTCGACGTCCTCCTCCAGCACGGTGATCTTGTCGGCGAACGCGGACCGTTCGAAGTGCGCCATCCCCGGCGTGCCGTTGGTGGCGTCCATCAACTCCTGGTGCACGTGCAGGACGTCGAGTTCGGCGAGTTCGAAGTAGGCGATGTGGGCGAAGTGGCCGAGGGTCAGCCCGGCGATCAGGCCGAGCGCCACGCCCACCCCGGCGAGGCTCGCGGCGACGGGCCGGCCGGCCGTGACGGCGTCGAAGAGCACCCGCAGCAGCACCGCCACCAGCGGCCACGCCACCGCGCCCGCGACGACCAGGACCAGTGCGGTGAGCGCCTTGCGCCGGTCCTGCCGCAGCGACGTACGCCACAGCGCCCAGCCGGCGGAGAGCAGGCCCCGGTTCACCTGACGCTCCGCGTCGACCCGACGTCCACCGCGCCGCCGTCCGGACCGTCGACCGGCGCACCGGTGCCGGGATCACCCGCCGGCGGGCCGGCGTCGGGATGGCCGGTCGGCGGGCCGGCGTCGGGACGGTCGGCCGGCGGGGTGTCGGCGGCGGGGGTGGCGAAGCGTTCCGCCTGGAGGGTGAACAGCCGGGCGTACCGGCCGCCCCGGTCGAGCAGTTCCGCGTGCGAACCCTGCTCGACCACCCGCCCCTCGGCCAGCACGACGATGTGGTCCGCCCGGCGGACGGTGGCGAACCGGTGCGAGATCAGGATCGTGGTGACCCCCGTGGTGGCGGCGATGATCTCGTCGAAGAACCGGGCCTCGGCCCGGACGTCCAGGCTGGCCGTCGGCTCGTCGAGGACCAGCACCGACGCGCCGTGCCGGATGGCGAACAGCGCCCGCGCGATGGCCACCCGCTGCCACTGCCCGCCGGACAGGTCCACCCCGTCGCGCAGCTGCCCGCTCAGCGGGGTGTCCAGCCCACGCGGCAGCGCGTCGAGGGTGGCCAGGATGCCGGCGGCCTCGGCGGCGGCCCGGATGCCGTCCCGGTCGTCGGCGTGCCGGATCGCCCCCAGCGCGATGTTGTCCGCCGCGCTCGTGGCGTACCGCAGGTAGTCCTGGAAGATGACGGCGAGGTCACGTCGCCAGCGGGCCGTGGGAAGCTCGTCGATCGGCCGGCCGCCGACGGTGATCCGGCCCGCGTCCGGCAGCGCCAGCCGGGCCAACAGCTTGACCAGCGTCGTCTTGCCCGCGCCGTTGAGGCCGACGATGGCGGTGCACGCCCCCGCCGGCAGGGTGAGATCCAGGTCGGTGAAGACCGGCGTCGCACGGTGCGGGTAGCGGAACGACACCCCCTCGAAGCGGATGTCCGCCGCCGGGGCGTGCTCCACGGCCGGGGCCGGGGCCGGGGCGGCGTCGGTCGGGTCGTCGGTCGGGCCGTCCCCGGGGGACGTCCGGTCGCGCATCCCGGCCCGGAACTCGCCGACGGCCCGGTAGGCGTTCATGCCGAACTGGGTCTGCACGTCGGCCTCGGGATAGAACTCGCCGAGCTGCACCGCCGCCAGCACCGCCTGGATCACCAGCGCCAGTTGGGTCAGCCCCACCCGGCCCTGCCCGCCGGCCAGCCCCAACGCGGCGAGCACCGCCACGAGCACCGTCAGGCCGACGGCGGTGTAGAGGAAGTACGGTCGCAGGTAGACCCGCCGCCGCTGCACCCACACCGGACGCATCCAGTCCAGGTACGCCTGCCGGTACTGCTCGCGCAGCCACGGCAGCAGACCGAAGACGCGGATCTCCTTGGCGGCCGGCCGGCCCATCGCCACGCCCCGGAAGTAGGTCAACCGGCGGACCCGGGCCACGATCGCCCCGTAGATCGCCGCGTAGCGGCGCAGGCCGCCGCGTTGACCGTGGCGGAACGCGAGCACGGCGACCAGCAGGCCGAACCCCGCCGCCCAGGCGAAGGCGGCCCCGACGACCACCGCGTACCCGAGGAGCTGCCCGTAGCGGGCGAGCAGTGCCAGCATCCCGGCACCCGCCGCACCCGGGCTCTGGATGCCGTGCTCGACCTCGCGGGACGCCTCGGTGAGCTGTTCGAGCAGCGCCTGATCCTCCAGCGGGGTGGTGCTGGTGCTGCCCAGCGCGGCCGCCATCAGCTCGTCGGCCACCGCGCCGTCGATCCGACGCTGCACCAGCAGGCCCGTGGTGACCTGGAGCTGGGCCAGCAACTGCTGGGCGCTGAGCGCCCCGGCGGCCACCACGAAGGCGGTCACCAGGTGCCCGAAGGCCGGCGACTCGACGCCGTCGCGGACCGCCTGCGGCAGCCAGCCGATCATCCGGCTCGTCGCGACGACGAACACCACCGGCGCGGCGGCGAGCAGCAGGTTGACCAGCACGGCGGCGGCCACCGCCGGAACGCCCGCCCGGGGCAGCAGGGTGACGATGCGCCACCGGTCCACGGCGGTCCGGCGGACCACCCCGGCCACGGAGCCGGCCGTCGTCGCGTCGTCGGTCATGCCGGCTCCCCCACCCGCTGGGTCCGTACGGCCCGCTGGAACGCCAGCGCCGCGTCGTGTCCCTCGGCGAACGCCCGGACCGCGTCCAGCCCGCTGGTGTCCCGGGCCCCGCCGACCACCCGGTGCCACACCCCGGCCCGGCGTACGGTGCGCACCAGGTCGTCGGCGGGCAGTTGACCGGCGGCGACCACCACCGTGTCGGCGGGCACCGACCGGTCCGCTCCGGTGCCGTCGACCAGGCGTACGGCGTCGGGGTCGACGCGCAGGTCCCGCACGCCCGGCACCACCTGGACCGCTCGGCGGCGCAACTCGGCCAGCACCGCCCAGCGGGTGGAGCGGCCCATCCGGGGGCCGAGCCGTTCGCCGCGCAGCAGGACGGTGACCTGCCGGTCCGGACGCTGGCTGGCCAGGTGGGCGAGATCCACGGCGATGCCGCCGCCGCCGATCACGACGACCCGCCGCCCGAGCGCGTCGTCGGCGAAGGCCGAGCCGTAGTCGCGGACGTGCGGCAGCCCGTCGCCGGGCAGGTCGATGCGGCGCGGCAGCACCCCGGTGGCGACGATCACCCCGTCGTGGCGGCGCAGCAGCTCCTCGTCGGCGTCGGTGATCCGCCGTCCGGTGTGCAGTTGCGCGCCGAGCCGGGTCAGTTCGGCGGTGAGGAACCGGATGGTCTCGGCGTAGTCGGCCTTGCCCGGCACCCGGCAGGCCAGCCGGAACTGTCCGCCGGGCTCCCCGTCGGCCTCGTAGACGGTGACCCGGTGCCCGGCCAGGGCCAGGTCGTGGGCGGCCCGCAGCCCGGCGGGGCCGGCACCGACCACGGCCACCGTCCGTGGCCCGTGCACCGGCGTCGATCCGGCCCGCACCGCCGGGTCGACGTGCGGTGCCGACCCGGACGGCGTCGCCGGGTCGGCCTCCCGGCCGACGAGCGGGTTGACCATGCAGGACACCGCGGCCCCCACCAGCGACCTGTCGATGCAGGCCTGGTTGCAGGCCACGCAGACGTTCACCGGCCGGCCGTGGCGGCTCCGCGTCACCAGGGCCGGGTCGGCCAGGAACGGCCGGGCCATCGAGACCAGGTCCAGCGGGGTGCCGGCGAGGACCGCCTCGGCCTGGGCGAGCCGGTTGATCCGGTTGCTGGCCAGCACGGGCAGCGCGCCCACCGCGGCCTTGACCGCCGCCGCGACCGGCACCCAGTGCCCCGGCGGAACCAGCGCCTGCACCGTCGGCACCGGCGACTCGTGCCAGCCGACCCCGACGTTGAGCGCGTCGGCCCCGGCGGCGGCCAGGGCGCGGGCGTACGCCGTCACGGTGTCCCGGTCGGTGCCGCCGGGCAGCAGGTCGTCGCCGGTCATCCGCATCACGACCGGGAAGTCGGGGCCCACGGCGGCCCGGACCGCCGCCACCACGGCCACCCCGAACCGCATCCGGCGCTGCGGGTCGCCACCCCACTCGTCGTCGCGCCGGTTGGTCAGCGGGGAGAGGAACTGGTCGATCAGGTACCCCTCGGAGCCCATGATCTCCACGGCGCTGAACCCGAGGTCACGGGCGTGCGCCGCGCCCCGGGCGAAGTCCCCGACGATCCGGGTGACCGCGTCGGCGGGCAGCGCGGCCGGGGTGAGCCGGGAGAGCGGGCTGGGCACCGCCGACGGGGCGACCGGATGCGGGCCGCCGGTGGCCGGTCGGGCGTACCGGCCGGCGTGGAAGAGCTGGAGGGCGAGCAGGCCGCCGGCCGCGCCGACCTCCCCCGCGACCCGGCGCAGCCGGTCCCGGAAGGCGGTGTCGTCGAGCACCCCGGAGCTCGGCACGTCGACGCCGGCCGGGCTGACCGCCGCGCCACCGGTGACCATCAGCCCGGCACCGCCGCGTACCCGGGCCAGGTAGAACGCGGCCAGCGTCCGACCGCCGTCGTCCCGTTGGTCCCAGCCCAGGTGCATCGCCCCCATCACGATCCGGTGCGGCAGCACCAGCCGACCGATCCGGCCGGGCCGCAGCACCCTGTCCAGTCCGGCCGTCATGCCAGCGGACCACTCAGATCCCGGCTGAACGGCGGCGAGACGATCGACAGGCCACCGTCGACCACCAGGGTCTGCCCGGTGACGTACTCGGCGGCCGGGGAGAGCAGGAAGGCGATCACGTCGGCGACCTCCTGGGCGGTGCCCATCCGCTGCTTGGGGATCAGCGGCAGCACGCCGGACAGCGGGGCCATGCCGGGCACGTCGTAGAAGTAGCCGGACGACTCGGTCTCGATGATGCCGCCGTTGACGGCGTTGACGTTGATGCCCCGGTCGGCGAACTCGACGGCCATGTACCGCACCCATGACTCGATCGCCGCCTTGGCCGCGCCCAGGTTCGCGTACGTCGGGTAGGCGCGGATGCTGCCGTAGCTGGACAGCGCGACGATCCGGCCGCCGTCGGGCATCAGCCGCACCGCCTGCTGCGCGCCGAGCACGAACGAGCGCATGTTCATCGCGTACGACCGGTCGAGGTGGTGCGGCTTGAGGTCCATGATGTTCTTGAAGGAGCTGGCCGCCGCGTTGCACACGAAGTAGTCGAGGGTGCCGAACTCCTGCGCGGCCACCGCGAAGAGCCGTTCGATCTCCTCGGGTTGCTCCATGTCGGCGGCCACGGTGACGGCCCGCCCGCCGAGCTGCGTGATCTCCTTGCGGACCTGCTCGGCCAGTTCGGCGTTCTTCTTGTAGTTGACCACCACCGAGCCGCCGCCCCGGGCCAGGGTGAGCGCCAGCGCCCGGCCGATGCCCCGGGAGCTGCCGGTGATCAGCGCGGTGCGGTCCTGGAAGGCGGTCACCGGCCGGCCGCCAGGATCTCCCGGGCGATCACGGTCTTCTGGATCTCGTTGGTGCCCTCCTCGAAGCGCTGCGCGCGGGCGTCGCGGTAGACCCGTTCGATGGTGCTGCCCTCCCAGTAGCCGATGCCGCCGTGCGCCTGCAACGCCTTGTCGGTGACCCGGGTCAGCATGTCCACCGCGACCAGCTTGGCCATCGAGGACAGCGCCCCGGCGTCGTCCTGGCCCGTCTCCCAGCGGCGGGCGGCGTGCAGGGTGAGCTGCCGGGCGGCCTCGATGTCGGCGGCGTTCTCGGCGAGCGCGAACGCCACCGCCTGCCGGGCGGTCAGCGGTTTGCCGAAGGTGACCCGGTTGCGGGCGTGCTCGACCGCCAGCTCCTGCGCCCGGCGGGCCAGCCCCACGCAGGTCATCGCCACGCCGATCCGGCTCGGGGTGAGGAAGCCGCCGAGCGCGACGGCCAGTCCGTCGCCCTCCTCGCCGAGCCGGTTGGCCACCGGCACCGGTGCCCGGTCGAAGATCAGGTGCGCGTGGTCGGTGCCGCGTACGCCCATGGTGTCGGGCATCGGTTCGACCCGGACGCCTTCGACGTGCCGGTCGACCATCAGCGCCACCGTGCCGTCCTTGCCGGTGCTGCCGTCGAGCCGGGCGAACAGCAGCCAGTAGTCGCAGCTCACCCCGAAGGTGATCAGGTGCTTCTCGCCGCTGAGCAGGTAGGTGTCGCCGTCGCGTACCACGCTGGCGCGCAGGTCGGCCCCGGTGCCGGCGGTCGGTTCGGTGAGCGTGAACGCGACCCGCAGGTCCCCGGCGACCTGCGGCAGCACGAACTTCTTGCGCTGCTCGTCGGAGGCGAACTGGTCGATGGAGCGCCACACCCCGTTGCAGACGTGCACGATCATCCGCAGCGACGCGTGCGACATCGAGAACAGTTCGAGCAGGTGCAGGTACTGGGTGAAGGACAGGCCGGCCCCGCCGTAGTCGACCGGCGCGGCGAGCCGCAGGTAGCCCCGGTCGCGCAGGTCCGTCCAGAGTTGCGCGGGGACGCTGCGGTCGCGTTCGATCGCCGCCGCGTAGTCCTCGCCGGGGCCCCGGACGAACGCCTCGACCTCGCGGGCCAACGTCGCGAACGACGTGCCATCGGCCTGGGTCACTCTGCCTCCTCGCCGATCGTTGCGCTGATCTGGTCACGCAACACGAACTTCTGCACCTTGCCGACCACGTTGCGGGGCAGCGCGGCCACCGTCTCCAGCCGCTCGGGCCAGTACTGCTTGGCGACCTTGTGGCCGTCGAGGAACCGCTGCATCCCGGCGAAGGTGAACTCCGCCCGGGTCACCACGAACGCGCAGGCCCGCTCGCCGAGGCGCGGGTCGGGCATCGCCACGATCGCCACCTCGCGGACGGCGGGGTGGGTGTGCAGCAGCTGCTCCATCTCCGCCACCGGGATCTTCTCGCCGCCCCGGTTGATCACGTCGGTCACCCGGCCGGTGATCCGCAGGTAGCCGGCGTCGTCGATGGTGGCCAGGTCACCGCTGCGGTACCAGCCGTCCGGGGTGAGCGCCGCCGCGGTCAGGTCCGGGCGGTCGAGGTAGCCGGCGAACAGGCAGTCCCCGGCGACCTCGAAGTTGCCCTCCACGCCGGGACCGAGCGGGTTGCCGGCGTCGTCGGTCACCCTGATCCGGATCCCCTCCAGTGCCCGCCCGTCGGTGCCCCAGGCGTGCGCGGGCGCGTCGGTCGGCGCGGAGAGAGTGCCGAGGCACGATTCGGTGGAGCCCCAGGCCCCGCAGACCGCCGCGCCGAGGGTGCGGGTGGCGTGCTCGGCGAGGTTGCGGGGCACCGCCGCGCCGGTGGCGACGAAGACCCGTAGCGCCGGTGGCGGCTGCCCGCCCGTCTCCACGGCCTCGACGAGGTCGGCGAGGAAGGGGGTGGCCGCCTGGACGAAGGTGGCCCGGGTGTGGTGCAACGTCTCCAGGGCGGTCCGGCCGTCCCAGATCGGTTGCAGCACGACGGGTGCGCCGATGGTGAAGCCCAGCCACATGCCGTAGAGGAAGCCGGTCTGGTGGGCCAGCGGTGACGGGATGAACAGCCGGTCGGCGGCGGTCAGGCCGAGGTGCCGGGCCTGCATGGCGGCGGCCCGGGTCAGTGTGTCGGCGCGGTGCAGCACGCCTTTCGGCTCACCCGACGTGCCGGAGGTGAACATCAGCTGGGCCAGTGCCGCCGGGTCGGGCCGGCCGGTGGCCGGTGCGGCGTCGTCGGGACGCTGTCGGGCCAGCGCCGGGCCGAACCACTGCCAGCGTGGGCCGGCGGTGTCCGCCGGCAGTCCGGCGGCGTCGGCCGGTGCGGCGGTGCCGTCCGGCGTGGCGGTGCCGTCCGGCGTGGCGGTGCCGTCCGGCGTGGCGGTGCCGTCCGGCGTGGCGGTGCCGTCCGGCGTGGGGGTGCCGTCCGAGGTGGCGGTGCCGTCCGAGATGGTGTGGCTGGCGACGACGAGGACGTGGGCCACGCCCGGGGCGTCCGGGCCGGTCAGCATCGCCGCGGTCTCGGCCAGGTGCGCGCGGCCCCGGAACCGGTCGGGGATCACCAGCACCCGGGCCCGGGAGCGGCGCAGCAGCCGGCTCACCTCGCGTTCCCGGAAGAACGGCATCAGCGGGCAGCAGACCGCCCCGATCCGGGTGGCGGCCAGCGTGAGCACCACGAACTCCGACCAGTTGGGCAACTGCCAGGCGACCACGTCGCCGGGGCCCACGCCCAGCTCCCGCAGCAGCGACGCGGCCCGGTCGGCGGCCCGGTCCAGGTCGCGCCAGCTCAGCGTGGCGCCGGCCCGGCCGGGCGAGGCCGCCTCGACCACGGCCTCGTCGTCGCCGCGCGTGTCGGCGTGCCGACGGACCAGTTCGGCCACCGGGATGGCGGCCAGCTCGGCAGGCGTCGGCAGGGCGGCCGTCGGCACGGACGGTCCGGCGGAGCGGGCGGGCGACGAACGGGTGACCGGCGCGCCGGCCGTACGTCGACCGGCGGGCGGGAGGTCGGCGGGTGCCGGGTCGGCGGGGCGGGGCAGGCGGCGGGCGCGGGCCCGGTCGACCGACATGTTGAGGCCGACGCCGTTCATCTGGTCGAGGAACTGCGGGAAGGAGATCCGGTGGGCGTTCGGATAGGTCAGCCGGCTCTCGCCGGTGGCCCGGGAGGCGGCCACCGCCAGCGCCATCAGCACCCGGTGGTCGTTGAACGAGGACAGGTCGGCCTCCCGCAACTGGCCGACGCCCTCGCAGAGGAGCCGGTCGCCGTCGAGCCGCAGCCGGCCGCCCATCCGGTTGAGTTGCAGCATCGCCGTCACCCGGTCGGACTCCTTGAGCCGTACGTGGGCCACGTGGTCGAGCACGGTGGTGCCGTGCGCGTGGGAGCCGAGGACGCTGAGCACCGGCAGCATGTCGGGCACCGCGCGGCAGTCCACCCGCACCGGGGCCAGCCGCAGCCCGTCGTGGCGCACCCTGATCCAGCCGGTCGCCGGGTCGCGGGTCAGCGGCACGCCCATCGTGGTGAGGCTGTCCAGCAGGTGCGCCTCCGGATGGTCCAGCTCCCCGGTGGGGACCGCCGGCAGCCCCCGGAACAGCACGTCGGACGGGTGCAGGGCGGTCGCGGCCAGGCCGAACGCGGCGGCGCCGACGTCCGGCGGCAGCCGTACCACCGCCGGGGTGGGCCGCTGGCCGGGCTCGATGTCGTACCGGCGGCCGTCCGCGCTGACCTGCACGTGCAGGCCGAACTGGCGCATCATCGCCACCGTGAGGTCGACGTAGGACCGCTCGTTGAACTCGCCCACCACCTCGACCACGGTGTGGCCGGTGGCGAACGGGCTCACCAGCAGCAGGCTGGAGATCCACTGGGAGAGCGTGCCGGGAATCCGCACCCGGCCCCCGGTCGGCGGGTGGGCGGCGACCCGGATCGGCAGTAGGCCGCCGGTGGAGGTGATCTGCACGCCGATGCCCGCGAGGGCGTCGAGCAGCGGGCGGATCGGCCGCCGCCGGAAGTACTTCTGCCCGGTGATGCCGACCGGGGTCTCGGCCAGGGCGGCGAGCCCGGTCAGGAAGTAGAGCGTGGTGCCCGAGCTGCCGACCGAGACCTCTGGACGTACCGGCCGGTACCGGCCGCCACGGACCACGAACGCGTCGCCCTCGACGGTGACGGCCGTGCCGAGGTCCCGCAGCGCCCGGATGGTGTGCTGCACGTGGCCCGCGTGGCAGGCGCCGTGGATGCGACTGGTCCCGTCGGCCAGCGACGCGAGCATCAGCGCCCGGTGCGCGTGGTACTTCGACGCCGGGACGTCGAACTCGCCCACGAGTGGCTCGGCCGTGCCCTTGATGACGAGACGCACAGTCCCTCCCCGCAGTGTGTGTCAGCCGGCGGTGTCTGGTGGCGACGGTGTCGCCGGAGCTGGGCCCGACTCCGGTCCCGCAGCGGGGCCCGGGGCGGCAGCGGGGCCGGGGGCCGGGACGCCGCCGAAGACGGCGTGCATGCCGCCGTCGGCGTGCACCACCTGCCCGGTGGTGTACCGGGACAGGTCCGACAGCAGGAACAGCACCGCCCCGACCACCCGGGCCGGGTCGGCCCGGTCCCAGCCCAGCGGTGCCCACCGCTCGTACTGGTCGGCCAGGGCGGAGAAGGTGCGCACCCCGCGCGCCGACACGGTCTCGACCGGCCCGGCGGCGACCAGGTTGACCCTGATCCCGGCCGGGCCGAGGTGCAGCGCCAGGTAGCGGCAGACCGCCTCCAGCGCCGACTTGTAGACTCCCATCCACCCGTATCCGGGCAGCGCCCGGGTCGAGTCGACGGTCAGCCCGACCACCGCGCCGCCGCCGGGGGCCCGGCTCAGCAGCGGCGACAGCGCGGAGGTGAGCTGCTGCAACGAGTACGCCGACGCGCGGAACCCGTCGAGCACCCCGTCGGCCCCGGCGGTGGCGAACCCGGCCCCCAACGCGTCCGGCGGGGCGGCGGCGATGCTGTGCAGCACCCCGTCGAGCTGCCCCCAGCGGCTGCCGATCGCCTCGGCCAGCGCGTCGACGCTCGCGTCGGACATCACGTCCAGTTCGAGCACCTCGGGGCGGGACGGCAGCAGGTCGGCCACCCGGCGGGTGATCCGGCCGACCCGCCCGTACGAGGTCAGGATGACCTCGCAGCCCTCGCGTTGCAGGGCCGCCGCGACGTGCCAGGCGATGGACTCGTTGTTGAGGACCCCGGTGACCAGGTAGGTGCGCTTGTCCAGGCTCAGCGACGAGCTCAACTCGACGCGCCCGCCACGATCCGCTCGACGAGTTGACCGATGGTGACGTCCGCGAGTTCGCTGCGCGGGATCTCCACCCCGTACTCCTTGACGACCATGGCCATCAGGTCGGCGACGTCGAGCGAGTCGATGTCCAGCGCGTCGAACTTGGCGTCGGCGCTGATCGCGTCGTCCTCGACGCCGAGGTCGATCAGTTCGGCGCGCAGGCGCTCCTCGACGGCGGGGGCGGTGATCTCGGTCGATGGAGAAGACATCCGGGTGCTCCTTGTCTCGCAGGGGAATCGGTCAGGCCGTCAACGGGGCGCGGCGGGCGAAGTTGGTGTGGTGCCGCTGCGCCCAGTACCACTGACGCCAGTAGCTCTCGGCCAGCTCCAGCCAGGTCTCCAGCCGGCCGGTGTCGTCGAGGAACCGGTTCATGCTGACCAGCAGCCAGCTGTAGACGCCCTGGCTGTCCCGGCAGTCCGCGCAGTTGCCGGAGGTGCAGCAGAACTGGAGGGTCTGGTAGTCGGCGCCGTAGACGGCGAAGCCGTCCAGGACCGGGTTGCCGTTGCGGATCCGTTCGGCGTGGTCCGGGTGGTCCACGCTGATGCTGGGGCAGACGTCGTAGCCGAACTGGCCGTCCCAGTGGGTGCGGCCGGTGATCAGCGACTCGATGAAGTACGGGTGGCAGACCACCGTCTCCGGGTACGCCTGCTTGACCCGCAGCGCCTCGGCGAGGGTGCGCTGCTCGTTCTCGATCCGCAGGGCGTGGTCGCTGCCGTGGGCGGAGTAGAAGTTGAAGGTGACCTGGTTGCCGTTGTCCTGGATGGCCCGCACGGTCGGTTCGACGTACTGCAGGCCCTCCTCGGACAGGGCGTACACGAAGATCACCCGGGGGTCGTTTCGGTAGTGCCCGAGGGCGGTCTCGAAGAGGCCGGAGAACGACGAGCCGTTGACCCGGTAGCCGCGCAGCGCGTCGTCCAGCGGGCCGCCGCCGAACAGGCTGATGGCGACCGCGACCTGCTCGAAGCCGCTCATCGGCAGCGGCCGGATGCCGTTGGTGGAGATGGTCACGTACGGCAGCCGCTCGACGAACGGCACGACCCGGGGCAGGACCAGCGTCGGCTCGCCGCCGATCAGGGTCGCCTGGGTGACACCCTTGGCCACCAGCGAGTCCACGAACCGGGAGATCAACGCCGGGTCGGAGGTCTCCGGGACGGCCGCGTCGAAGCCGCCCTCGAAGTACCAGCACCCCTTGCACCGGATGTTGCAGGTGGTGGTGAGGTGCACCTCGGTCGCGCTGACCCGGCGGCCCATGTCCCGGACGACCTGCAACCGCGCGGCCAGGTCGGGTCGGTCGGCCAGCAGGGACGCCAGGCGGACCTTGGCCTCCCGCCGGGACAGCGGACGGGGATTGATCGCGATGGGGGTGGGCATGGGCGGGGCGTCCTCTCAGGTGGCCACGGCGGGGACGACGAGCCCCAGCGCGTGGATCCGGGGGATGACGGTGTTCTCCCACTGCTGCAACGCCTCACCGTTGGTGGTGCGTCGCAGGCCGTAGCGGACCGCCCGCTTGGACCGTTCGGACTCCGGGGTGCCGAACAGGTCGCGGAAGACCGGCCAGAGCCGGTCGAGCGCGGCCTGCAACTGCTCGCGGCCCTCGTCGGTGGCGGCGAGATTGCGGCAGACCCGGGCGCCGTGGGCGATGTGGATCTTCTCGTCCAGGATGATCGTCCGGACCGCGTCCGCCCACGGCTTGTAGCTGCCCTGGGCGAACTCCTTGATCATGATCAGGGCGCTCTCCTCGCCGATGTACGAGTAGATCCCCCGCTCGGCCCAGGTGGTGCACTGGTGCAGTCGCTTGTCGGCGAAGAGCCGACGCTCCTCGATGGACTGGGATTCCATGTGCGAGGTGTCGATGCCGATCTCGGCCAGCACCCGCTTACCGATCTTGTAGTGGTCGTACTCCTCGGCGGCCCGTTCCGCGCACACCTGACGCTCCTCGGCGTTGGGCGCCAGCGGCAGGAACATCATGGTGTAGTCGTCTCCGCCGGAGAGTTCACCCTCCGTGTTGATCATGATCTGGCTGATCAGCGCCTTCTGGTAAGCCCGGGGCATGCGCTTCAGCTCGTCGGGGGTACGTACCACCACTTCTTCGTCGTCAAAGATCTCCACCGGCATAACGCAGCTCGCCTCCTGTTGGCATTCACGCCCGCGAATTATGGAAAAAGGGACACCGACACTGGCGCGGTACGACGACGGACCCGCAGGTGCCCCCGGTGAACCGATCTCCTGGCAGACCCCCCGTTCCTCCTCGTCCGACACCGACGGTGACTCAGGTCAGGTTCGTGACCGCCAACCGCCGCACGTCCGACCGCTGGATCTTGCCGAGCGGGGTACGCGGAAAACTGTCGACCCCGAACTGCGCCAGCGGGACGAACCGGCGCGGCACCTTGAACGCGCTGAGCTGCTTGAGCAACAGCGCGCGCCAGTCGTCCTCCCGGGCGACCGCGCCGGGCAGCAGGGTGTAGACCAGCACCAGTTCCACCCCGGTCACCGGGTGCGGCAGCGCGGCGACCACCGCGTCGGCGATCCCGTCGAGCTGCGGCACGACGTTCTCGATCTCGGCCGGGTAGACGTTCTCGCCGCTGACGATGACCATGCTGTCCATCCGGTCCACGATGGTCAGCTCGCCACGCTCGTCGAGGTGGCCGAGGTCGCCGCTGCGCACCCAGCCGTCGACCAGCCGCCCGGCGGTGAGTTCCGGCGCGGCCTCGTACCGGGTGAAGATGCTCGGGCCGCTCAGCAGGACCTCCCCGCTCTCCCCCGGCGCGACGTCCCGCCCGTCTGCGTCGACGACCCGGACCCGGGCGAACGGCACCGGCAGGCCGGTGGTGCGCCGGTCCCCCGGCTGGCGGTCGCGGGGCTCCACCACGGTCAGCGAGGTCATCTCGGTCATCCCGTACACCTGGAACACCGGGATGCCGAAGGTGCTCTCGAACCGGTGGATCAGGTCGGGGCTGAGCGCCGAGCCGCCGGCGAGGACCCCCTTGAGCCGGCTGTCGGCCGGTCGCTGCGGCCGCTCGACCAGGTGCGCGAGGTAGGCGTTGACCACCAGGGTCCAGGTCGGGCGGTGCCGGTCCACGTAGTTCCAGAACCGGGCCAGCGCCACCTCCGAGCGGACACAGACCGTCCGCCCCCCGGACCACAGCGGGGTCAGCGTGGGCAGGCCCTGCCCGCCGACGTGCAGCATCGGGATGACGTTGAGGAAGACGTCGTCGCGGCCCGCGTCGGCCCACCGCACCATCGCCAGCGAATTGGCCAGCAGGGCCCGGTGGGACAGCACGACGCCCTTGGCCGCGCCGGTCGACCCCGAGGTGTAGACGATCTCGGCGTCGGCCGCCCCGCCGTCCGGGGGCGCGACCAGCTTCCCCCGGTGGGCGACGCCCCGGTCGAGGACCGCGGTGAGGAACCCCTCCGCGTCGTCCACGGTCAGCCAGCGCCGGCCCGGCGACGCCTTCGCGGCGGTCGACGACGGGCCGAGCACCAGCGCGACGTCGGCGTGGGCGAGCAGGGTGTCCAACTCGGCCGGGCCGGACTTCGGGTTCAGCGGCACCAGCATCCGCCCGGCGGCGATGACGCCGAGGAACAGCAGCGCGGCCAGCGACGAGTTGTGCAGGACCACGGCCACCCGGCCGCCCGGCGGCACCCGGTGCTCGTCGAGCAGCGCCGCGCAGCCCCGGGTGAAGGTCAGCACGTCGGTGAAGCTGATCTGGCGGCCACCGGGTTCCGCCGGGAGCAGGTACGGGTCGTCCCCGTAGGCCGCCGCGGCCTGGGTGACGAGATCCAGCAGGTTCGCCGTGTCGGCGAGGTTCGGCTCGGCCAGCGGACTAGGCATGCGACTCGTCGCGGACGGCGGCGGATTCCACGACCGCGCAGAGCCGGTTGACCGTGGGAGTGTCGAAGATGACGTCGACCACGTCCACGCCGTACGCCGCCTCGACCCGGGTCACGATCTCCACCGCGCCCACCGAGTCCATGCCGAGTTCGACGAGGTCGTCGTCGGGACCGACGGTGGGTCGGTGGAGGACTTCGGCGCAGATCGACGTCATGTTCTCGTGCAGATCGGTCGTGGTCACTGAAGCGGTCCCCCCATGTCAGATCACCACACGGGCCACGGCAACGTTGCGGTAGCGGCCCCTTCCCCCAAGTCCGGGACTCGTCGGGACCATACTCAGTCCCGTCGTGAACCGTCCAGGGCAACCGTCCGAGCAATCGACCGTGACCGCTCCCACGATCGCGATGCGCCATTAGTCCATGTCATATCCGGATAGGATCGTGGCATGGGGAAGGGGCGGCCGAAGGCCAGGCTGGTGCTCACCGACGAGGAACGGGAACAGCTCACGAAGGGGGCCCGCGCGGCCCACTCGACGCAGTCGTTCGCCATTCGCTGCCGAATCGTTTTGGCCTGCGCCGAGGGGGCCACGAATATCGAGGTCGCGACCCGGTTGAACGTTTCACCGGCGACGGTCGGGAAATGGCGTTCCCGGTTCGCCGCCGCGCGGCTGCCGGGGCTCGCCGACGACCCGCGTGCCGGCCGGCCCCGCTCGGTCCGGCCCGAGCAGGTGGACGGGGTGGTGGCGGCCACCCTCGACGCCACGCCGGCCCCGGCACGACGGTGGTCCCGGGCGTCGATGGCCGTCCACAGCGGTCTGTCGGCGTCCACGGTCGGCCGGATCTGGCGTCGGTTCGACCTGCGTCCCCACCTCCAGGACGGCCTCACCCTGGCCACCGACCCGGGGTTCGTCGCCACGGTGGTGGCCCTGGTCGGGCTCTACCGCCAGCCGCCGGGCCAGACCCTGGCGCTGTGCGCCGCACCCCGCGACGAGCGACCGGCGAGCGGCGACCCGGCCGGCCCGGCGTCGGCCCCGGACCGGGCACCGGCCGACGGACCACCGCCGGCGCACCGGCCGGTGATCGCCCCGCGCCGGCCGGAGCAGCTCGTGGCCGCCGGCGAGGCCACCCCGGACCGGCACCGGCGTGCCGGGGCGTACCGGCGGTTCCTGGTGGCGGTGGACCGGGCGGTGCCCGCCGACCTGGAGGTGCACCTGGTCGCCGACGATCCGGCGCTGCACGACGCCCCGGTGGTCCGGGGCTGGTTGACCCGACACCCCCGCTTCCGCCTGCACCTGCTGCCGGCGGGTGACGCCTGGGCCGGGCAGGTCCACCGCTGGTCGCGCCTGCTCGCCGACCGTGCTGCGGTGGCCGCCGGGCCGCCACCGGGCCACGCCGCAGGGCCGGTCGCCCGCAGCGCCGACAGCCCCGGACCCGGTGCCGGGCAGGCCACCGGTCAGACGGCGGCGCGCTGGGTGGCCGGCGCGGAGGAGATCCGCCGGGCGCGGGCCCGACATCATGAACGGACTTCGGGCGCATCGACATCGGTCGACTGACAGGCAGTCGGTCGCCCGCCCACCCCGACTACCGGCATGTGAGATGACGGAGTCGCATCGCGCCCCGGCCGGGAACCCCGGGACGCGGACGCGCCGCCCGACCGTGCGTCGGGCGGCGCGTCCGGCCGGCGGCTACCGGACCGCCGGCACCCGCAGCACGGCCACCTCGCCGACGTTGCCGGCCACGTCGACCGCGCGGTAGCGGACCCCGTGCGCCCGGTCGCCCAGCGGCACCGGCCCGGTCCAGGTGGTCCACTGGCCACCGTCGAGGCGGTACTCGACCCGGGCCACCCCGGAGTCGGCGTCCCGGCCGGTGACGACCAGCGCCCGGTCGACCAGCGTCGCCTCGGCGGTCGGGGCGACCCCGTCCACCTGCACCGACGTCGCCCAGGGTGTGCTCCAGAGCAGGTTGACCCCCTGCGCCCGGTACTCGATCGTGTGCCGGCCGGCGGGCAGGGCCACCGGCTCCCGGTACGGGAACCAGCCGCCCCCGTCGATCTGGTACTCCACCAGCCTGATCAGCTCGCCGTGGGCCAGGGTGAGCGCGGCGTTCGCGCCGTACCAGCCGTCGGCGCCGGGGTCGGTGATCCGCAGCCGGGGCTGCCCGCCCCGGTAGCGCAGCGGCTCCACCCCGGTCAGGGTGGGCACCACCGGTTCGATGGTGCCGTCGTCGGCGAAGTACAGCCGGTCGATGGTGGTCTCCCGGTGGGTGCCGTCGCCGCCCGGGATGGCGAACCGGTGGTACGCCACGTACCAGTCGTCGGTGCCGGGCACCTGGACGATCGAGTGGTGCCCGGTGCCCAGGATGCCCTGGGCCGGGTCCTTGGTGAGGATCTCCCCCTTGCTGGTGAACGGCCCGAGCGGGCTGCTGCCCGTCCCGTAGCCGACCCGGTAGTTCTCGCTGCCGGTGTCGTCGATCGACCAGGACAGGTAGTACACGCCGTTGCGCTTGTGCATGAACAGGCCCTCGCGGAAACCGGTGAGCCCGGTCAGCCGGACCCGCCGGGTGACGTCATAGGAGATCATGTCGTCGTTCAGCGGGACCACGTACGGGGTGCCGTTGCCCCAGTACAGGTAGCTCTTCCCGTCGTCGTCGGTGAACACCGCCGGGTCGATCTGCTGCGCGTTGCCGTAGTCGGCCTTGCTCACCAGGGGCCGGCCGAGCGGGTCGACGAACGGCCCGAGCGGCGAGTCGGCCACCGCGACGCCGATGTTCTGCTGCGCCGAGAAGTACAGGTAGTACTTCCCGTTCCTCTCGATGGCGGCCGGCGCCCAGGCGTTGGTGTCCGCCCAGCTGACGTCCGGCCCGAGGTCGAGGATGGTGTCGTGGGCGGTCCAGTCGACCAGGTTGCGGCTGGACCACACGGTGAACGTCGAGCTGCCCCAGCCGGGGAAGCCGTCGGTGGTGCCGTAGATGTAGTACGTGTCGCCGAACCGGACGATGTTCGGGTCGGCGTTGTACCCGGGCAGCACCGGGGTGTTCATCGGCACCGCCCGCACCGTCCAGGCCCGGCTGGCCCCGGCGGCGCTGGTGACGGTGACCGTCACCGGTCGGGTGTAGTTGCGCGGCCCGGCGGGCCTGACCGTCGAGGTGGGCGCGACCAGGTAGCGCGGGGCGAGCCTGGTCAGGTCGGTGCCCGGCCGGACCGGCAGGGTGATCGTGCCGCTGCCGGCGTCCACGATGGCCGGGACCCTGAGGCTGTCGAGTTCGACGGCGACGACGCTGGTGCCGTTGCTGCCCAACGCGGCCACCTCGGCGTCGCTGAGCGCCCGGTTGTAGAGGGAGAAGTCGCGGATGCGGCCCTTGAGGTAGCGGTCGCTGGCGTACTGGGAGCGGCCCAGGTAGTTGGCGGTGGTCCGGCCGCCGCCGATGTCACCGGGTGCGACGGTCAGCCCGGTCTTCTCGGCCACCCGCACCCCGTCCAGGTAGATCCGGGCGGTGCCGGCCCGGTTCAGGGTGTACGTCAGGGTCTTCCACACCCCCCGGGGCAACGCCCGGCCGCCGGTGACGGTCTGCTCGCCGGTCCAGTTGCCCAGGCTGATCGAGGTCCGGTAGTCGTTGCCGGTGGTGAACAGGTAGCCGTTGCCGACGCCTGCGGAGTCGGTGTTGCCGAGCCCCCAGAGGAAGTACGGGGTGGCCTGGTCGGCGGCGATGTTCACGTCCATCGACACGGTGATCTCGTCCAGCCCGGACATGATGTTGTCGGGCAGGTCGACGTGGCCGTTGGTGCCGCCGAGGGTCAGGCTGCCGGCATCCCAGCGGGCGTCGCCGGCCAGGGTGGCGTGGTGGCCGTTGCCGGAGTCGTCGGTGACCGTGCCGCCGGCTGCCTGGTCGAGCCGGTAGTGGGCCACCACCCCGTCGGCGTTAGCGTCCACCGGGGGCGGCGCGTCGGTCAGCGCGTCGAGTTCGGCGCGGGTGACCGGGATGACCGTGCCGTGCCGTGGGCTGGCCGGCAGCCGGTAGGACGTCGGCACCTTCCAGTTCGGCCTGGCCAGGTCGTCGGTGCCCAGCGGGATGTAGCCCCGGCCGCCGTACTCGTCGACGAACAGGTAGTACCGCGAGCCGGAGGTGTCGCCGGGGTTGGCCTTGAAGACGGTGGGTCCCTCCACGGCGGAGGTGCCGGCGTCGCGGCCGATGCACGAGTCGAGCATCGTCCACGACGGTCGGCCGGGCAGGTCGACGGCGGTCAGCGAGGGGGACCTCTCCTGGATGATGTCGGAGCAGCCGGTGCCGCCGCCGCCCTCGTCCTTGGTGAACCGGTAGTAGGTGTCGCCCTCGCGGATCATCGTGGAGTCGATCCGCGACTCGCCCCGGTCCTGCCAGATCGTCGCCGGGCTGAACGTGACGAAGTCGCGGGTGGTGGCGGCCAGCATCCGGTTGTACGTGTTGCCGGTGTGGTCCGGGTCGTTCTCGGCGAACAGCTTCGAGGCCCAGAAGACCAGGTACTCACCGCGTTCGGCGTCCCAGTACGCCTCCGGCGCCCAGGTGTTGCCGGCGGTGGGTGGGGAGACCTCGACATGGCGCTGCGCCGACCAGTTGACCAGGTCGGTGGACTCCCACACCTCCAGGTAGCGGCTGCCCCGGCGCTGGGCGGCGTCCCAGTCGCCGTTGCGGCCGATCGACAGGTCGGTGGCGATCAGGAAGAACCGGTCCCCCTCCGGGCTGCGGATCAGGAACGGGTCGCGCAGGCCCAACGTGCCGTGGGTCGACTCCAGTTTCGGCTGGCCGCCGTTGACCTCCGTCCACTGCAGGGCGTTGTTGCCCCGGCTGGCGGCGAAGTAGATCTTCTCCCCGGCGATCGAGTTGCCGGTGAAGTAGCTGAACGCGTAGCCGGCGTACGGCGCGGGGGCCGGCAGCTCACGGACGGTCAGCGTGATGGTCCGCTCGACGGTGGCGGCGCCGACGGTGACCGTGGCGGTCACCGGCACCGTCGTGTCGCCCGCGCCGTGCGCGGGACGACGCACCACACCGTCGGCGGCGACCACCTCAGGTCGGGCCGAGCGCCAGCGCACCGTCGCGTCGTACCGGCCGGTGGCGGGCATGGTCAGGTTGCCACGGACGTCCTCGGCGTGCACCAGGGTCAGGGCGGCGGCGGCCGCCTCGGCCCGGGTCTGGTCGGACTCACCGGGTTGCGCGACCACCGCGACCTCGGCGGCGGTGAGGGCGCGGTCGTAGATCCGGAAGTTCGCCACCCGTCCCTTGAGGAACCGGTCGGTGGCGTAGTTCGACCGGCCCAGGTTGTTGGCGGTGGTGACGCCGTTGCCGACCGCGCCGGGCGGCACGGTGACGGCGGTGTTGCGGGCCACCTGCACGCCGTCGGCGTAGAGGGTGCCGGTGGTGCCGGTCTGCGTGTAGACGACCGACTTCCACACCCCCCGGGCCAGGTTGCCGCCGGTGCCGGTGACCTTCTCGCCGGCCCAGTTGGTGGTGGTGATGCCGGCGCGGAAGGCGTCACCGCTGGCGAACAGGTAGCCGGTGCCGGCGGCGGAGGTGGCCGGGTTGCCCAGGCCCCAGAGGAAGTACGGGGTCTGCTGTGCCGGGTCGACCATGACGTCCAGGGCCACGGTGAGCGAGGAGCGGCCGGCCAGCAGGTTGTCGGGCAGTTTGACGTGGTCGTCGACGCCGTCGAGCAGCAGCCCGTCGGTGCCGGTCCAGGTGCCGCCGCCGACCAGGGTGCCGTCGTTGCCGCGGCCGGAGGTGTCGACGACGGTGGTGCCGGTGCGTTGGTCGAGGTCGTAGCGCAGGAGCAGACCGTCGGTGACGTCGTCGGCGGCGGCCGGGGCCGCGGTGGCGGGGGCCAGCGCGGCGAGGAGGGTGAGCACGGTGGCGGCGACGACCGTACGGGTGCGGCGGGGGGTGGGGTGGTGGTTCCGGGGAACTGCTGAGGGCATGGGGGGATTCCTCGGCGTCATGTGAGCGTTAACAGGCTGGAATTGTCAACGCAACAATCAGACGCCGTCAAGGATGCGCCGCCCGCCGATGCGCTGCGCACCCGCCCGCTCACCACCCGGGGGGCCGCCCCCGGGCCGCCGGGCTACTTGATCCGGCGGGTGGAGCGGGCCACGATGTCCGCGTACTCCGGGTGCCGGCCCAGCCAGTCGGCGAGGAACGGGCAGATCGGCACCACCGTACGGCCCCGGGCGCGGGCGTCGTCCATGACCGCGCGGGCCAGCGTCGAGCCGACGCCCCGCCCCTCGAACGCCGGGTCGACCTCGGTGTGCGTGTAGGCGATGATGGCACCGGTCAACTGGTAGGTGACCAGCCCGGCCAGCGCCCCGGTCTCGTCGCGCGCCTCGAACCGCTCCCGGTCCGGCACGTCCGTCACAGTCAGATCCACCGGACCATCCAAACACGCCCGAGGGCCGCCGGCCCGGCCGGGCGCGCAGCTCAGCGGGCGCGCCCCACCCGACGGGTGGGCGACCCGTCGACGACGGGGGCAGGGCCCACGATGCGTTAGAGTCCGGCCGCATGGACGGCACCACGCTGCGTACGCCCCGCCTGACCCTGCGCCCGGTGGGTGACGGCGACGTCGACCGCATCCTCGAGTACCGCAACCTGCCCGAGGTGACGTACTGGCTGCTGCGGACCGAGGTGGAGCCGGCGGCGTTCCGGGCGGCCTGGCGGCGCGCCGCCGACGACCCCGACGACCACAGCCGGGCGGTCGTCCTGGACGGCCTGGTGATCGGCACGGTCTCGCTCGACGTGCTGGACGGGATGGGGCAGCCGGGCATGCCGACCCGGACCGAGGCCCAGCTCGGCTACATCTTCGACCCGGCCCACGGCGGGCGGGGCTACGCCACCGAGGCGGTCGCCGCGATGGTGGCGTACGCGTTCACCCGGTTGGGCGTCCGCCGGATCACCGCCGGGTGCTTCGCCGACAACCTCGCCTCGGTGCGGGTGCTGGAGAAGGTCGGCATGCGCCGCGAGCAGCACGGCGTCGGCGACTCGTGGCACGCCGAACGGGGCTGGGTGGACGGCTACACCTACGCCCTGTGCGCCGGGGACCGGCCCCCGACGCCCCGGTAGGCAGGTCGGGCGGCACCGGTCACGGGACCTGCGGCGGCCGGGCCCGCTGCGGGTGGGGCGTCTCGTGGCGGGCCAGCATGGCGACGAACTCGGCGATCTTCCGCTCCCGGGTCTGCGCCCGTTTCACCGCGTTGAGCCGGTGCACGAGCGCGAACAGGTTGGTCCGGGTGAGCACGTCGAACATGGCCTGCGCGGCGGGGTCGGCGGCGACCGCGGCGAGCAGGTCGGCGGGCACCTCGACCTCCGACGGCGGGGCGTAGGCCGCGGCCCACCGTCCGTCCGCTTTGGCGGCCTCCACGGCGGCCCGGCCCGAGGGCTGCATCCGGCCCTGCTCCTCCAACCGGGCCACGTGGGCGACGTTGCGTTGCGACCAGATGCTGCGCGCCCGGCGGGGGGTGAACCTGATCCAGGAACTCTCCTGGTCCCGCTTGCGGGCCTGCCCGTCGATCCAGCCGAAGCACAGCCCCTCGTCGACCGCCTGCTGCCAGGTCAGGGTGGTGACCGTGCCGCCCTTGCGGGTCAGGGCGAGCCACACCCCGGGGGAGGTGTCGTGGTGGGCCGACAGCCAGGCGCGCAGCGCGTCCGCGTCGGGGACGACCAACTCATCCAGTTCCGCGCTCGCCATGACGGCAGGCTAGCCGCTACCGGTGACAATCCCGCCGGGGGCGCGGAGGCCGTCGACGAGGACGGCCAGCAGGCGCGACCCCCGGCTGTCCAGCTCGGTGTCGTCCAGTCGGGAGAGCCAGCTGATCAGGACGATGACGTCCCGGGCCTCGACGTCGGCGCGGATGCTGCCGGCCGAGCGGCCGGCGGCGAGCAGCAGTTCCACCGCTTCGCCGATCGGGCCGAGACTGTGCGCGGCGAGGTCACGCCAGGTCGCCGCCTCGACGGCGGCGAACACGTCCCGCTTGACCCGGGCGTAGGCGGCCACCCGGTCGAACCAGGCCGCCAACGCCGCCACCGGCGGGTGGGTGGCCAGCAGCTGCGGGGCCGCGGCGACCAGGTCGTCGACCTCGTGCCGGTACACCTCGACGAGCAGGTCCTCCCGGGTGGGGAAGTGCCGGTACAGGGTGCCCTGCCCGATGCCGCAGGCCTTCGCCACCGCGTTGAGTTTCAGCTCGCCCGGCTCGTGCACCAGGTCGCGGGCCGCGCGCAGGATGCGTTCGCGGTTGCGCCGCGCGTCGGCGCGGGCCGCCGCCGCGCCCTTGACAGAAGCGGACACGTGTCCGCTAAGCTCGTCGGGGTAACCGGACATGTGTCCACTCTACCCCGAGGAGAATCATGACCATCCCCGGAAAGGTCGTCGCGATCACCGGCGCCAGCAGCGGCATCGGCGCGGCGACCGCCCGCCACCTCGCCGCGCTCGGCGCGTCCGTCGTGCTCGGTGCCCGCCGCACCGACCGGCTCGACCGCCTGGTCGCCGAGATCGAGGGCTCCGGCGGCAGGGCGGTCGCCACCCGGGTGGACGTCACCGCCCCGGACGACCTGCGGTCCCTGGTCGCCCTCGCCGTGCAGCGGTTCGGGCGGCTGGACGTCCTGGTCGGCAACGCCGGGATCAGCAGGCTCGGCACCGTCGCCGAGCTGGACGTCGAGGGCTGGTCGGCGATGGTCGACGTGAACGTCAAGGGCGTCCTGCACGGGATCGCCGCCGCCCTGCCCGTCTTCACCCGCCAGGGCAGCGGTCACCTCGTCACGGTCGTCTCGACCTCCGGCCTGAAGATCGTTCCCACCCAGGCGGTGTACGCCGGGACGAAGAACGCGGTGCGCACCCTGCTGGAGGGCCTGCGGCAGGAGAGCACGAGCGGAGCGCTGCGGACGACCTCGATCTCCCCCGGTTACGTCCGTACCGAGTTCGTCGACCGGGCCATCGACGACCCCGCGGTACGCGCGGAGGCGCAGCGGACCATGGCCGACATCGGCCTCGACCCCGACGCGGTCGCCCGCGCGATCGCCTTCGCCGTCGACCAACCCGACGACGTCGAGATCGGCGACCTCACCATCCGACCGACCCGCCAGGGCTGACCGTGGCGGCGGCCCGGCCGGTCCCACCCGGGCATCCGGCGGAGCTACCGGCACTGCCACGTCGGCCGCGCCACGCGGCGACCCCGGCCGGGCTGTTCAGGCCACGAGCAGGCGCAGGCCCAGCTCCGCGGTGTCGCGACGCAGCAGGTCCCCGTTGCGCTGCGCCCACCGGCCCGACTCCAGGTCCTCCCGGAGCATCCCGACGGCCCGTCGTTCGGCCTGCGGCCCGACCCGGGTCCACACCGACACCGCGCGCCGCACCCGCTCGTCCAGGTACGCCTCCGGCCGTCGCCAGTACGCCTCGAACAGGCCGTCGGCGCAGTCCCACGGGACGTCCACCGGCTCGGCGCGCCCACCGATCGCGGCGGTCAGCTCGCCCAGCGGGGGCCAGTCGACCAGCAGGCCGGCGAACTCCGGCAGGTAGTCGCGGGTCAGCCAGAACCGTTCCCGCCAGCCGGCGCCGTCGGCGTCGTAGGTGAACACCACCACCCGCCGGGCCACCCGACGCATCTCCCGCAGCCCGGCGACCGGGTCCGGCCAGTGGTGGACGGTGCTGACCGCCATCGCCGCGTCGAAGGAGCCGTCGGCGAACGGCAGGTCCCCCGCGGCGGCGGCCACGCACGGCGCGGCGTCGGCCGGACGCAGCGCCCGCATCACCGCCGACGGCTCCACCGCCGTCACCGCACGGTCGCCGGGTTCGTAGGAGCCGGTGCCGGCCCCGACGTTCAGCACGGTCCGGGCGTCGCCCAACGCCGCCCAGATGCGGGCGGCGATCCGGGGGTCGGTGCGCCGGGTCGCCGGATAGGCGCTGCCGATGGTGTCGTACAACCGGCCGCCGAAGACCCGTAGCTGCTCCTCCGGGGTGGTGGCGATCCCCAGCGCCCGCGCATGCAACTCCCGGTCGATCGCCGCGACCAGGGCGGCGGCCCGGTCGCGCTGGTCGGTCAGCAGGCCGCGCAGCCGGCACAGGTGTGCGACGGGGTCGGTCGCCGGATCGTCCACCAGGTCCGCGATCTGCCGGAGTCCGAACCCGAGTCGCCGGTAGCCGAGCACCTCGCGCAGCCGCCGGACGTCGGCGGGCGAGTACGCGCGGTGTCCCGCCGCCGTCCGCGCGGACGGCGTCAGCAGGCCGATCTCGTCGTAGTGGTGCAGCGTCCGGACGGTGACCCCGGCCAGTTCCGCCACCCGTCCCACGGTCAGGTGTTCGTCCACGGCACCGACTATCTGCCCTCACGCCGCGTGAGGAGCAAGCACCCGCAACGGGTACGGCCGCCGCGGTGTCCGCGGCGGCCGTACGGGGTTGCTCCGGTCGACCGGTCAGGCCACCGTGCAGGGGATGCCGTTGAGGGTGAAGGCGGTCGGTTCCGCGGTGTTGCCGGTGTGGTCGGCCTGGAAGCCGACCTCGACGGTGCCGCCCGGGGCGATCGTGCCGTTGTAGCTGACGTTGCGGGCGCTCACCTGGCCGCTGGACGGCGAGAAGGTGGCGTTCCAGCCCGAGGTGATGGTCTGCCCCGACGGGAGGGTGAAGGCCAGCGTCCATCCGTCGATCGTCGAGGTGCCGGTGTTGGTGATCGCGATGTTCGCGGTGAAACCCGAGGCCCAGGTGTTCATGGTGTAGACGACCCGGGGTCCGCTGCCGCCCGCCGTGGGGGTGGGGGTCGGGGTGGGCGTCGGGGTCGGGGTCGGCGTCGGGGTGCCCGTGGGCGTCACGGTCGGGGTGGGGGTCGGCGTGGTGCCGTTGACGCTGGTCACGAACGTCATCACGCTGCGCGCGGGCAGGTTGACGGTCAACGAGCCGTTGGACATGGTCAGCGCGCTCTGCGGGGCGACGTTACGGCTGCCGTCGGTCAGCCAGTTCTGCACGCTGCCCGACGCGGTGGCGCCGGAGAGGGTGAACTGCTGGCTCACCGCCGAGGTGTTCTTGTTGACCGCGACGATGACCACGGTGTTGCCGCCCCGGTAGGCCGAGACGTAGACGTTCGACGCCGGGTTGGCCGTGGCGTCGACGCGGACGTATCCGGGCCGCACGAACCGGGCGTACTGGGCCATGATCGCGCCCCGCTTGCTGATCTGACCGTCCTCGCGCATGGGGCCGTAGCTGCGCCGCAGGTACCACCAGACGTACGTCTGGAACTCGGCGTCGACCATGGACCGGTGGATGTGCTCGCCGACGTCGAGCGCCTCCGGCCAGGCGTCACCCGAGTTCGCGTTGCTGTTCGGGTAGTAGACCTCGGTCATCCACAGTTCCTTGCCCGCCCCCTTCTGCTTGAACAGCGGGTACGGGAAGTTCGAGTACGAGGTGCCGTAGAGGTGGGCCCCGATGATGTCGACGTTGGCCAGCGCGGTGGCGTCGTTGAGGATCGGGTCCGACATCGACTTGACGTACTGGAACGATTCCGGTGCCATCACCCGGGTGCTGATCACCCCGGAGTTCTCCTTGAGGAACTTGACGATCTCGCCGGAGGTCCACCACGTCCAGTCGTGGGCGTAGTCGGGCTCGTTCTGCACGGAGATGGCGTAGAGGTTCACCCCGTTGTTGCGCATGTACACGGTGAAGTCGTTCAGGTACTGCGCGTACGCGGCGTAGGAACTGGCCCGCAGGCGCTTGGCGTTGGTCTGGCTGCCCCGGGTGAACGTCTCGATCATGCTGGCCGGGGGGTTCCACGGCGAGGCGAAGACGGTCACCCCGAGTTCGGCCGCGCGCTTGGCCGTGGCCAGGTCACGGCTCCAGTCCGCCTGGCTCTCGCCGACCGGGATGCGCAGCACGGAGAAGCCGAGCCGGCCCTCACCGGTGCCGAACGCCGTCTCCCGCTGGGCGGCGGTCAGGTCGCCGATCCAGCCGGCGTGGGTCATCGCGCCGTAGCCCTTGATCGTCTGCCGGGACGCCGACAGGTTGATGCTGGCCGGGGCGGCCGAGGCCTCCGTGGCCCCCAGGGCCGCCGTGGCCGCCGCGACGGGCAGCGCGCCCAGCGTCGTCAGGACGACGCGACGGCTCAGTGTTTTCCGCTCGCCGGCGGCCGGCCCATTCTGATCCTGCGTCATTTCTTTCGTCCTCCTGGTGGTGGTGATACGCGCCCTGCCGGTTCCATCGAGCCGGTCGGCACCGATCTGCTGCGCCGCCACGGGGATGACCTGGACGTCACCGTCGGCGTTTCGACAGCACATATCGACTGTAATGATTGTGAACGTTAACGGCCGGAGTTTAGTTTCCCCTTCCATAGGGGTCAAGCACGCCGGCCGCATCCGGGTCCGCACCGATCCCGCGCGTCCGGTGGTCGTCGCACACCGCCACGACGCGGGCGGCGACGGTGGGCGACCGGCGCGCACGGCCGGCCACCCGACGGTTGCTAGCGTGACCGTCGTGACGGAGTTGGCGGACCTGGCCCTCACCCCCGACGAGCGGGCCCGGGGCATCGGGGTCGACAGCGTGCTGTTCGTGATGGACTGGACCGGCGAGGAGGAGCCCGGCGACCTGGCGGCGTTCGTGGCCGGGCGGGTCCGGGTCTTCGGGGCACAGCCGGACGGCGTCGACACCGACGTCGTCCAGCGGGCCGCCGAGGCCGACCCGACGCTGGGCCGGGGCGACCTGCCGATCCGCCAACTCGACCACCTGTCCGGCGTGCTGGCACCGCTCGGCTTCACCCTCGCGGTGCACGACGACGGCACCGACAGCTACCCGGTGCTGGTCCTGCGGACCGGCGGGCAGCCGCCGACCGGGCTGACCCACCAGGGCCAGCCGGTACGGGACTGGGCCTCGCCACCCACCGAGACCCTGGTCAGCCTCGACTGCCCGGGCTGCGGGGCGATGCTGGTCTGGCAACTGCCGGCGACCGGGAGCCTCGCCGACGAGCACTGTGACTGCGGAACCGCGCTGTTCGACGCCACCGGCCGCCCACTGCCCGACGTCACGCTCCACGACTGAGTCGTTCCCGGCGACGGACGACCACCGGGTAATGGGGTGCGGAACGGGTTCGATTGTGACGGGCATGGCGACTCCGGCGGGCAATTGATCTGATGTTCCGCCCATTCCGCATCGTCGAACGGGAATGCCCCGCGGTAACTGTCGGGCCGGCGCGACCCGGTCCCCCGCGTGGTGGTGCGCGGTCCGGCGTACCCCCGACCGGCGCTGGGCCCGGCCGCTGCCGACAGCCGTCCGGCCACCGCCGTCCCCGCCGGTCGCCCGACCGGGGCGGGCGGCACACCACCGGAGCGGGCCGGCCGGGCACCGGCTCCGCGAAACGTCCGACCACGCGCCGGTCCGTCGACCGGTTCCCGAACGGGCCGACGTCGACGCCGGCCGGGCCGCCGTACGCCTCAGGCCCCGGTCGTCGACGCCTCCAGCCGGCGGACCGCCCGGCTGGACACCATCCCGAGCACGGAGAGCACCACCAGCGCGGCGAGGATCAGCAGGGTGTCGCGGGTACCGACCACCGCGGCGGCCGGCCCGACCGCCACCTGCCCCAGCGGAATGGCCACGAACGAGCCCAACATGTCGTACGAGTAGACCCGGGCCAACCGGTCGGCCGGGACGTGCTGGGCGATCGACGTCTCCCAGGCCACCGAGAACTGTTCCACGGCGATCCCGACCACCAGCGCGGCGGCCAGCAGCGCCACCAGCGTCGGGGTCAGGGCCAGCGCCAGCAGCAGCAACGACTCGGCGACCATGCAGACCACCCCGAGCAGCAGCAGCCGGCGTACCCGCAGCCGCAGTGCGACGACGCCGCCGACGACCATCCCGACGGTCTGCGCCGCCAGCACCAGGCCCCAGGCGCTGCGGCCGATCGTCGCGTCGGCGACGGCCGGGCCGAGCACGCTCACCCCACCGGCGAGGGCCGCGTTGAGCACCATGAACCCGAGCACCACCACCCACACCCAGGTCCGGGCGGCGAACTCGGTCCAGCCCTCCCGCAGGTCGGCGACGACGCCGGTACGGACGGCACCGCCGCGCGCGGCGGGCACCCGGACCCCGGCGAAGGCGACGGCCGCGACGGCGAAGGTGACCGCGTCGACGGCGAGCCCCCAGCCCGGGCCGACCGCGGCGACCAGCAGGCCGCCGAGCGCCGTGCCGCCGATCATGCCGGCGTTCATGCCGAGCCGGATGATCGCGTTGGCCGGCTGGATCAGTTCCGCCGGGACGGTCTGCGGCGTCGCGGCGGCCGAGGCGGGCTGGGCCAGGGCGCTCACCACCCCGTTGGCCGCGCCGAGCGCCAGCAGCAACGGGATCGTCGCCGTGCCGGTGAGCACCAGGGCGGCCACCGCCGCCTGGGTCGACGCGCCGAGCAGGTTGGAGCCGACCAGCACCAGCCGACGGGGGACCCGGTCGGCGAGCACGCCGCCGAAGAGCACGAACAGCACGTTCATCAGCGAGCGGGCGCCCACGACCAGCCCCAGGTCGCGGACCGAACCGGTCAGGTCGAGCACGGCGAAGGCCAGTGCCACCGGGGCGACCGCGTTGCCCACCATGTTGACCAACCGGCCGGCGGCCAGGCGACGGAAGGCGGCGTACCGCAGTGGGGCGAGCATGTTCTCCTCCGGGACGCGGTCGCGCGACCCGAGCACCCTAGCCAACGCCGGCCGGCGGCGCGGCCCCGCTGCATCGGCCCGGCCGTCCACTGTCGTGCCCCCGTACAGGGGCATTGACCTGCGTGGCTTCACGATGCCGAGATCAACATGTCACGTCCGCGACACGATCTGGCTCGACAGTGGGGCATCGTCGCCCACCCCTCAAGGAGCGTCATGGCCCCCACCCCACCGACCGACGCGGAACTGGACGTCCTCATCCGCGCCCGGCTCGCGTCACTCGGCATCGACCTCGACCAGCTTCCCCCCGGAACCACCGCCGACCCGCAGACCGGCTCCCCCGGCCGGGACTCCGTGCTGGCCTCGCTGCGCTCCTTCGTCCGCGGCACCGTCGGCACCCTCGCCGCCTACCAGCCGCCCGCGCCGGCCGGCACCGACCCGGCCGTGGCCATGGCGCTGTCCCAGCAGCCCGCGCCGATGCTCTACCCCTCGATCAGCACGGAATGGCGGAAGTGATGAGCACAGCACCTGCCGACCGCGGCGTCGACCGTCGCGCCTTCCTCGCCCGGACCGCCGCGCTGGCCACCGCCTCGGCGGTAGGTGGCGTCGTCGGGCTGCCCGCCGTCGCCTCGGCGGCCGGCGTCAGCCGCGCGGCGGCCGCCCCGCCCGGCCGCTACAACCCGGCGCTGGCCGTGCCCAACGCCTACGTCAAGCCACGCCCGGAGGCGGTGGCCGACCCGACCGAACTGACCGTCGCCGAGGCCGCCTGGCTGATCCGGGCCGGGAAACTCACCCCGGAGAAGCTGGTCGAGGCGTACCTGGCCCGGATCAGCCGCTACGAGACGACCTACCAGGCGTTCAACCTGGTGCTCGCCGAGCAGGCGGTCAAGGCGGCCCGCGCGATGGCCCGCAAGCCGCACCGGGGCGCGCTGCACGGCATCCCGCTGGCCATCAAGGACAACTACTACACCGCCGGGGTGCCGACCACCGCCAGCTCCTACCTGTTCGCCGACTTCCGGCCCCCGTACGACGCCACGGCCGTGACCCGGCTGGTCACCGGCGGCGGGGCGATCGTGCTGGGCAAGACCCAGATGGGCCCGCTGGCCACCACCCGGGCCACCACCCCCGCCGGGGTGGTCACCACGGTCAACGCCTGGACCCCCACCAATCCGGCCACCGACCCGGGCGGATCGTCCACCGGCACCGCCACCGCCGTGGCCGGACGGCTCGCCGCCTGCGGCACCGGCACCCAGACCGGCGGCTCGATCACCGCGCCGTCCAACGCGCAGAACCTCACCGGGCTCAAGCCGACGATGGGACGGGTGTCGCTGCACGGGATCATCCCGCTCAGCTACACCCGCGACCACCCCGGCCCGCTGGCCCGCGACGCCAAGGACGCGGCCATCATGCTCACCGCGATGGCCGGTGAGGACCCGGCCGACCCGCGCAGCCAGGGCCTGCCCGCGGTGCCCAAGCTGATCGACGCGGCCACCCCCACCTACCAGGGCGGCAAGCTCAAACTGCGGTGGAAGACCCGGATCGGGGTGCTGCCCGGCTTCACCGCCGGCACCTCGGAGACCGCGCTGGCCCGGCAGGCTTACCTGGCGAAACTCGCCGCGATCACCGGCGCGACGATCGTCGACGTGCCGCTGCCCGACGAGTGGGACCTGCTCACCGGCAGCGCGTTCAACAACGTGCGGCTGCCCGAGCGCACCGAGCCCTTCCTGCCCTACCTGCGTACCGACCTGCGGGGTTTCGGGGTGTCGGTGACCGGTTGGTTGCAGGGGGCGCTGCTGGGCGGCGGTGAGTTCATCACCGGTCAGCGGGCCAAGCTGCTGCTGATGGAGCGGGTGCTGGACCAGCTCTTCGCGCACTGCGACGTCGTGGTGCAGACCGGTCCGGTGCCGTTCGACATCCTCGGCCTGCCCGAGATCGGCTTCCCGATCGGGTTCACCGGCGCGGGCCTGCCGATCGGCACCATCCTCGGTGGCCTGCCGTACGGCGAGGACCGGTTGTTGTCGGTGGTCGCCGCCTACCAGGCGGTCACCGACTGGCACCTGCGCCGGCCGGTCGACCCGCCGACCACCCCGGCGACGGGGCGCAGCGCGGCCCCGGCCGGACCGCGGCTCACCGCCGACGAGGTGGCCCGGCTCAGTCAGTGACCGTCAAGGTCGTCCGCCCGCCGGCTCGGCGGCGGGCGGACGACACCGGCGGCGGACCACGACCGGCGGGCGGTGTGCGCCCCCGGCGCATCCCGCCCCGGCCGGATCGCCGGCAGCGCGGCGGCGGGCGGCTCGGCCCTCAGCCGATCGTGGTCAACTTCGGCAGCACCTCGTCGGCGATCCGGTGGGTGAACTCCACCGGGTGCCGGTCCGGGGTGACCTGCACCTCGGTCACCCCGAGCGCGGCGTACTCGGCCACCTCGGCGAGGAACGCGTCCACGTCGGCCAGCGGCGGCCGGATCATGATGACCGTCTTGTCGATGGTGTCGTAGTCGCGGCCCTCGGCGGCGCAGTGCCCGCGTAGCACGTCCAGCTTGTGCGCCACCTCGGCCGGGCTGCTGCCGAACAGGTTGCAGGCGTCGGCGTAGCGGGCCACCAGCAGCAGGGTCTTCTTCTCGCCGCTGCCGCCGATCATGATCGGCGGGTGGGGCCGTCGCAGCGGCTGCGGTGAGTTGAGCGTCTCGGCCAGCCGGTAGTGCCGGCCCTCGAACGGCCCGTTGTCGTCGCTCCACATCTGCCGGCAGATCCGCAGCGTCTCCTCCAGCCGCTCGAACCGCTCGGCCACCGGCACCACCGGCACCCCGAGCCCTCGCTGCTCACGCTCGTACCAGGACGCGCCGATGCCCAGCCGGGCCCGGCCGCCGGAGAGCACGTCCAGCGTGGTCACGATCTTGGCGAGCAGCCCCGGGTAGCGGTACATCACACCGGTGACCAGCACACCGAGCGTCATCCGGGAGGTCCGCGCCGCGACGAAACCCAGCGTCGTGTACGCCTCCAGCATCGGCTCCTCGGCCGGGGCCATCGCCTCCATCTGGAAGTAGTGGTCCATCACGGTGAACGACGAGACCCCGGCCTCCTCCGCGATCGTCGCGGTCTCGATCAGCGTCGGTGCGATCCCCGCCGGATCGGTCGGGGTCGAGTAGTTCCAGTAGTGCAGTCCGAGTCTCATGCCTCGCCCACCTCCACACCGATCCTAGTGGCGGTGCCGGCCCACCGCCGGCTCGGCGACCCAGCCGCACCCGCCGGTTCCGGTTGACGCCGCCGGTGCACTCCCCGGTCACCCGGCCGGGCCATCCCGGAAGGAGGTTCACGAGCACCCTTCGCATTTCCCTTGATCGGGATTAGGCTCTGCCCCGTCCGGAGTGGACGACCACGGAGGTGCCCATGAAGAAGATGACCGTCCGTCGTACGAGTGCACTGCGTCTGGTGTCCGGCGCCCGCCGGCTCTGGATCGAGTGGTGCTGGTAACTGCCGGCCCGGCGGGCGCCCCCGGGCGCCCGCCCTCGGCGGCACCGGCCCGACCGTGACCGACGAGCCGCCGGGGTACGACTGCCACCGTGACCTCGGGCCGTACGCCGGGGTCGCCGACCTGCTCCAGCGGATCGCCGCCGACCGCCCCCGGCTGGCCGCCCGGCACCGGACCGAACTGCGGGCCGTCGCGCCCCGGCTCGACCCGACGGCCCGCGCCGCCGCCGACGAGGCGCCGATCCGGTTCCACCCCGCCCGACGCACCGCCGCCCTGGCCTACGGCGCGACGGAGTTCGTGGCGGCCTGGGCGGGCACCCTGCGCCGCCCGGTCACGCTCCGGTTCGTCCACGTCGGCGCGGCCGACGAGACCACCCGCGAGCTGCTGGACGCGCTCGCCGGCCGGCTCGGGGCGTACCCGGTGCGGCTGGAGCTGTGCGACGACGGGCCGGCCCGGCCAGCGGTCGACCCGAGCCCGGCGGCCCTGCGCACCGCCCTCGGCGAGAGCCTGGCCGCCGGCTTCTACCACCACGCGGCCCGCGCCGCCCGGCACGGACGCACCCTGGTCACCCCGCACGACGACCTGCGGCACTGGTGGTCGTTCACCACCGGCCTGGCCACCGCCCTGGCGGCGCTGGACCGGGCCACCGAAGCGCTCGACCTCTACCACGAGACCCGGAGCGTCACCGACGATCCGAAGATCACCATGTCGGCCGCGTACGCCACCGCCATGCTGTACGCGCGCCACCTGCCCGCCGACGCGCAGGACCCGGCGCGGGCGCGGCACTGGCTGGCGCAGGCGCTCCGGCTCGCCCGCACGGTGCCCGACGCGCGGCAGCGGGTGCTGTCGACAGTCTTCTACGAGCAGGGCGTGGCCCTGCTGGACAGCCGGGCGGGCGAACCGGAACGGGCGCTGCGCCTGATCGACGACGGGCTGGCCCGGCTGACGGCGGTGCTCGCCCCGGGCGAACGACCGCAGGACGTGGCCCGGTTGCGGCACAACCGGGCCCAGGTCCACCTGGCGCTGGGCGACCCGGAACGGGCCCTGGCCGAACTCGACACGGTGATCGGTCACGACCCCGACAACTGCGAGTACTACGTGGACCGGGCCGCACTGCACCGGGCCGCCGGACGGCGCAGGGCCGCGATCCGGGACTACGGCAGCGCGATCCGGCTCGGTCCGCACCTGCCGGAGGCGTACTACAACCGGGCGGTGCTGCACCAGGAACGGGGCCGCACCGGGCGGGCCCGCGACGACCTGGACCGGGTGCTCGCCATCGAGCCGGGGCACCTCGACGCCCGGGTCGCCCTGGTCAATCTGCACCTGGAGCGGGGCGCGCCCGACGTCGCCGAGGCGGGGGCGCGGGCCGGGCTGGCGCGGGACCCGGACGAGCCGGCCCTGCTGTGCACCCTCGGGCTGATCCGCTCCGAGCGCGGTGACCCCGCCGGGGCCGAGGAGTTGTTCAGCCGGGCGTTGGCCGGCGATCCGGAGCTGGTCGAGGCGTGGACGAACCGGGCCGCCGTCCGGTTCGACCGGGGTGCGGTGACCGACGCCGTGGCCGACCTGGACCGGGCCGTGGCGCTGTCGGCGGCACCGGTGCCCCGCTACAACCGGGGCAGCGCGCTGGTCCGACTCGGCCGCTGGGATGCCGCCGCCCGGGATTTCACCGCCGCGCTCGCCGCGCCCGACCTGGACCGGTCACTGCGCCGCGAGCTGCGTGCCGCACTCGCCCGCTGCCGCCGGCACACCTCCTGACCTGCCGCGCCGCGCGGCGGCGAACCCGGGCGGCGACGTCGGGGTGCGCGCGGCCCGCGCACCCCGACGGTCGAGCGGTCAGCTGCGCAGGCTCCACTGCTGGTTGGTGCCGCCGTTGCAGGCCCAGAGGATCAGCTTGGTGCCGTTGGCCGTACCGGCGCCGTTGGCGTCCAGGCACAGGCCGGACTGCGCGCCGGTGATCGTGCCGTTGGCGTTGACGTTCCACTGCTGGTTGGTCTGCCCGTTGCAGTCCCAGATCACCACCTGGGTGCCGTTGCTGGTGCCCTGCCCGGAGGCGTCCAGGCACTTGGTGCCGTAGACCATGAGCTGCCGGCCGGTGGTCTGGGTGAACCGCTGGTTGGCCGCGCCGGTGCAGTCCCAGAGCTGGGCCTGGGTGCCGTTGGTCGTGCTGGAACCGCCGATCTCGGCGCACCGACCGGACTGCCCGCCGACGATCTGCACGCCCTGCGTCGGCGGATTGCTCGTGCCCTGCACGCCCGCGTTGGCGATGACGGTCTGCGCGCCCGAGGGCCAGTTGTTGTTGCTGACCACCGTGTTGTTGTTGACCACGTTGCCCCGGTCACCGTTGGTCACGTTGGTGCTGTTGTTGGTCGACCAGTTGTTGGTGACGGTGAAGTTGCCCATGTTCTCGGCGTACCAGTAGTTGGCGGTGGCCCAGGTGCCGGTGCTGGCGAACACGTTGCTGCGGGCGGTGTAGTAGCGGGAGCCCTCGTCGAAGTAGAGCCCGAACCAGCCGTTGGTCCGCAGGCAGTGGTTCTCGGTGATGCTGCCACCCGGGTTGGCCGACAGCGTGTAGATGCAGCCGCCGTCGGTCATCTGCTGCATCACGTCGTGCACGTAGTTGCCGACGACCTGGTTGTTGGCCGCGGTGGTGGCCGTCGAGTAGCGCGGCTGGTAGTTGTACAGCCCACGGTTGGCGTAGTGGTTGCTGCCGCCCGCGTCGTTGGCGCCCCAGCCGTACCCGACCGACAGCCCGGTGTACGGCATGTTGTAGACCTCGTTGTGCGACACCAGCGAGGTGTTGACGTACGTGGTCAGGATCGACACCACGCCCCGGTACTCCAGACCGAGGTCGTGCACCCGGTTGTTGCTGATGGTGATGTTCCGGTTGACCATCCGCTGGTCGCCCGGGTGGTGGGCGTCGGCGCGTACCCCGCCGACCACCACGCCGCCGGCCGAGCTGCGGGCGATCTCGGAACGGGTGACGGTGATGTTGCTGGCCCCCAGGCCGACCCCGCTGGCGTGCGCGTTGGCGTCGTTGCCGATGCCGATGGCGGTCTGCCCGAGGTTGACGAACTGGGAGTCGCTGAAGGTGATGGTGTTGGCGGCGGAGACCTGCACGGCGGCCGGCATCTGGTTCCAGTTCGGCCGGGTCGCCTCGAACAGCGGGCAGCCCTCCTGGCAGGAGGTCAGCGCGTCGGCCGGACGGGCCCAGGTGCCGGTGATGTGCGCGCCGGTCTGCTGGTCGGCGAAGCCGTTGCTGCTGCTCGGGCCGAGCCAGCTGGTGCCGGTGAAGGTGATCCCGCTGAACGCGATGTGGTGCGCCGGGGCGTCGTACGTGCCGCCCACGTTGACCAGGGACTGCAACTGCGGCAGCTCCACGCTGACGCTGTTCATGTTCTGCCCGGCCAGCGGGATGTAGTTGAGCTGCCCACTGCCCGGGTTCAGGTACCACTCCCCCGGGCTGTCCAGGAACTCGTACGCGTTGGCCAGGTAGAATGGGCCGGCGCGGTGCGGCTTGGAGAGGGTGTCGAAGCCGAAGGTGTTGTTGTTCCAGGCCGGCTGCTGCATCGTGAGGAAGTTCCCGCTGATGCTCTGCACCGGGGAGTACCGGTCGGTGAACGAGCCGACGCTCTCCACCTCGACCCGGTTCTGGTTGCCCAGGTTGTTGAGGTAGCTCAACGCGCCGTTGCTGAACCGCATGCCGCTGGTGGTGAACGTGAAGTCGGCCCGGTTGACGGCGGTGCGGGCCCGGGTGGCGACCGCGCCGTTGACGTAGAGCTGCCGGCTGTCGAGCCCGGCGGGCACGTTCGCCCGCCAGATGTTCTTCCCGGCGTCGACCTGCGACCAGCCGGTGACGGCGCGCGCCCCGCTGATCTGCGGCCGGGCCGACGCGGCGGCCCGCCAGGTCACGGTGTAGCCGTTGGTGCCGGAGTCGGCGGCGGTGAACCGCAGCGGCGCGGCCAGCCGGTAGACGCCGTCGGCCAGCTCGACGACGATGTCGCCGGACATCCCGGCGGTGCGGGACCGGACCGCGTTCTGCGCCTCGGTCAGCGCGCAGGGCTGGCTGGTGGAGCAGGCGGTGCCGCTGCCGGCGGGGGACGCGTAGAGGGTGGTGGTGGCGGCGAGGGCGGGACCGGCCGGGGCGAGCACGGCGACCGTGGCGGCGAGCGCCGTGGCGGCCAGGCCGGCCAGCACCGGCCCGCGCCGGGCGGGTGGTGTCGGGACGGACACGGGTGGGACTCCAATCGTGGTGGGGTGGTGGGGTGCCCGGCGTCGCGGTGGAATCATGCGGCGGCCGGGGTGAGCAGCCCGACGTCCCGCAGCGCCGGCCACAGCGCCGCCGGGACGTCGGCGTCCGCGCGGGTCAGCGTCTGCGTGACCTGCGCGCGGTTACGCAGGCCGACGACCGTCGAGACGACCGCCGGATGGGAGCGGACGAAGGCGAGCGCCGCCTGCGGCAGGGTGACGCCGTACGCCTGGCAGACGTCGGCGATCCGGTGGGCCCGGTCGATCAGCTCCGGTGGGGCCTGCTGGTAGTTGTAGGTGGCGTCGGCCGGGGGCCGGTCCTGCGACAGCAGTCCGGAGTTGTAGACCCCGGCGACCACCACGCCGACGCCCCGGCGCTCGGCGGCGGGTAGCAGGTCGGCCAGCGCCCCCTGTTCCAGCAGCGTGTACCGGCCGGCGCACATCACCACGTCGACGTCGGTCTCCTCGACGAACCGGGTGAGCAGGTGGGACTGGTTCATGCCGGCCCCGATGGCCCCCACCACGCCCTGGTCGCGCAGCTCCACCAGGGCGGGCACCGCCTCGGCGGCGGCCTGTTCCCAGTGGTCGTCGGGGTCGTGCAGGTAGACGACGTCCACCCGGTCCAGGCCGGTGCGGGCCAGGCTGGACTCCAGCGAGCGGAGCACGCCGTCGCGGCTGAAGTCCCAGACCCGCCGGTGGTCGGCGGGCACGTCGAAGCCTTCCGGGTCGCGCCGGTGCGCGTCCTGCGGCGACGGTACGAGCAACCGGCCGACCTTCGTCGACACCACGTACTCGTCGCGTGGCCGGGTACGCAGCGCCGCGCCGATGCGCCGTTCGGACAGTCCGAGCCCGTAGTGCGGCGCGGTGTCGAAGTAGCGCAGGCCACCCGCCCAGGCGGTGTCGACGGCGGCGGCGAACTCCTCGTCGGTGGTGGCCCGGTAGAGGTTGCCGGCCTGTGCCGCGCCGAATCCCAGCCCGGTGAGGCGTACCGAGGGCCGCCGTGGCAGCGGACGGGCCCTCACGACGACTCCGGTCGGTAGACCCGGCGGGCGGTGTGCCGCCAGATCGCCGCCCGCTCGTCGTCACCGAGCGGGTCGAGCAGCTCCGCCAGCGTGTCGACCCACCTGTCGTACGTGCTGGCGAGCAGGCAGACCGGCCAGTCGGAGCCGAACATCAGCCGGTCCGGGCCGAACGCGTCGAGGGCGTGTTCGACGGCCGGGCGCAGGTCCTGCGGTGTCCAGGGTGCCCGGTGCACCTCGGTGACCAGGCCGGAGAGCTTCGCCGTGGTGTTGGCCGGGGCGGCCAGGGCGCGCAGGTCGCGGGCCCAGTCGTCGAGGTCCGTCCCGCCGAGGGCGGGCTTGCCGAGATGGTCCAGGACGAACCGCACCTCGGGCAGGTCGCGGGCCAGCCGGCCGGCCGCGCCCAGGTGGTGCTGCCGGACCAGCAGGTCGAAGGCGAGACCGGCGGCACCCACCGCGGTGATCCCCCGCCGCACGTCGGCCCGGTCGAGGAACCCCGGGTCGCGCTCGTCCTGCACGCTGTAGCGGACGCCGACCAGCAGGTGGCCGCCGCGGGCCGCCCGCAGCCGGGCCAGCCGGTCGGCGACGTCGGGCGTCGTGACGTCCAGCCAGCCGACGACCCCCCGGACGAGCGGGTGGTCGGCGGCGATGCCGAGCAGGTCCACCGTCTCGGCCTCGGTGGAGTTGGCCTGCACCAGCACGGTCTCGGTGACCCCGGCGGCGCGGGTGACCCGGGCCAGGTCGTCCGGGGTGAAGTCGGCGTCGATGGCGGCCATGGTGGCCGGGTCGATCCAGGGCTGCGGGTGCCGGGCCCGCACCCAGAGGTGGTGGTGGGCGTCGACGGTGCCCGGTGGCGCGCTCATCGACCCAACCACCCGCCGTCGACGGGCAGGACGATGCCGTTGACGTAGTCCGAGGCCGGGGCGGCCAGGAACACCGTCGCGCCGGCGAGGTCGGTGGCGTCCCCCCACCGGCCGGCCGGGATGCGGGTCAGGATGGCCCGGTCGCGTTCCGGGTCCTCGCGTAGCGCCCGGGTGTTGTCGGTGGCGATGTAGCCGGGGGCGATGGCGTTGACGTTGACCCCGTGCGCCGCCCACTCGTTGGACAGCGCCCTGGTCAGCCCGGCGAGGCCGGACTTCGCGGCGGCGTAGCCGGGGACGGTGATGCCGCCCTGGAAGCTGAGCAGCGACGCGGTGAAGATGATCTTCCCGTGGCCCCGGGCCACCATCTCCCGGCCGATCTCCCGACTCAGCACGAACTGGCTGGTCAGGTTCACCTCGATGACGTGGTCCCACATCTCGTCGGGGTGCTCCGCGGCCGGGGTGCGGGCGATCGTGCCGCCGTTGTTGACCAGGATGTCGACCGGGCCGAGGTCGTGCAGGTCGGCGACGAGCCGGCGGACCGCGGCCCGGTCGGCCAGGTCGGTACGCAGCGCGGTGAACGAGCGGCCCGCCGCGCGTACCCGCTGCTCCACCTCGCTGCCGGTGGCCTCCATGGTCGCCGAGACGCCGACGACGTCGGCCCCGGCGACGGCCAGCGCCTCGGCCATGGCCAGCCCGATGCCCCGGCGCGCGCCGGTCACCACGGCCGTGCGGCCGGAGAGGTCGAACAGGGCGTTCACCGGTCGGCCTCCTGCCAGTCGAGCAGCACCTTCAGCACGCCGCCGCCCTCCTCCAGGGCGGTGAACGCCGACGCCGCCGCCTCGACGGGCACCACCCGGGAGATGAGCTGCCCGGCCGGCACCACACCGGAGGCGACCAGCCGGACCGCCTCCACCATGTCCTCGCGCTGGTAGAGCCGCGCGCCGAGCAGCTCCAGCTCGCGCCAGAAGACCCGGTGCAGGTTCACCGGCCGGGGCTGCGGATGGATCGCCACCATGACCAGCCGGCCCCGGGTGGTCAGCACGTCGACGGCGGTGCCGACCCCGGCGGCGGACCCGGACACCTCGAAGGCCACGTCCGCACCCGCCCCGTCGGTACGCTCGTCGACCAGCGCCACCACGTCGGTGTCGGCCGGGTCGACCGCGTCGATCCCGATCCCGGCGGCCACCGACCGGCGGAACGGGTCCGGTTCGACAAGCAGGACCCGCGCGCCCCGGTGCCGGGCGACGGTGGCGACGAGCACGCCGATCGGCCCACCGCCGACGACCACCACCTGGTCGGCGTCGGTCACCCGGCCCCGCCGCACGTCGTGCACGGCCACCGCGACCGGTTCGACCAGGGCGGCCCGGTCCAGGGGCAGGTAGTCGGGGAGCGGCACCACCAGGTCGGCCGGGACGGTCCAGGAGGACTGCATCGCGCCCGGCGAGTCCACGCCGAGGAAGTCCATCGCGTGGCAGACGTGCGCGTTGCCCCGCCGGCAGGCGGCGCACCGGCCGCAGAACCGGGTCGGCATCACGGTGACCGGCTGGCCCACGGCGTAGCCGGTGGCGCCCTCACCCACCTCGGCCACCCGGCCGGACATCTCGTGCCCGATCACCGCCGGCGGGCCCACCCGGGCGTCCATGTCCCCGTGGTAGACGTGCAGGTCGGTGCCGCAGATCCCGGTGTAGGCCACCGCTATCCGCAGCTGGTCCGGCCCCGGTGGCTCCGGCGCACGCCGCTGCACCTCCAGGTGCCGGGCGCTGCGGTAGACCACTGCCTTCATACGTGCTCCCTCGCGGTCGGGTCAGTGCGGGACGGCGGACGGCAGGCCGTCGTGGTGGTGGTACGTCGGGGCGTCGGGCAGCGGGGTGCCGTACCGGTCCGCCGGGGTGGCGGCCGGATCGGCCACGGCCAGCAGCCGGCGGCCGGCCCGTTCCGGCCGTACGTTGGGACCGTCCGGCGTCGGCACGTCGGAGCGGCGCGGGTATCTGCCGATCTCCTCCTCGCAGACCGTGACGCCCAGCCCCGGGCTGTCGCCGAGAACGAACGCGCCGTCCTCGACGTGCAGGTCGCGGGTGATCCCGACCGGCGGGTGGAGGTCCTGCAACTCGCTGACCATGTGGTTGGGCACCGACGTGGCGGCGTGCAGCAGACCGACGGGGTGGTTGCCGATCGGGCTGACCGGCAGGTCGTAGGCGTGCGCCAGGGCGGACACCCGCAGGAAGTGGGTGATCCCCCACACCGCGGCCATCTGCACGACGTCGACCGCCGCCGCGGCGATCAGCGGCCGGTACTGCTCCAGGCCGGTGAGGTTCTCCCCGGTGGCCACCGACGCCCGGATCCCGCGTCCGACGACGGCCAGGCCCTCGGCGTCCCACCGGCGGACGGGTTCCTCGATCCAGACGAGGTCCAGGGTGCGTTCGAGTTCGCCCACGTGCCGCACGGCCTGCTTGCGGGTCCACGCCTCGTTCACGTCGAGCATCAGGCCGGGCCGCTGCCCCCGACCGGCCTCGGTCAGCACCTCCCGGACCACGTGCAGCCGGTGCCGGTCGCGCTCGATGTCGAGGCCGCCCTTGATCTTCGCGGCCCGCAGCCCGTGCCGGGCGTAGACCGTGTACGCGGCGGCGAGCGCGTCGTCGTCGAGGCCGATGTCCAGGCCGGAGGCGTAGGCGGGCACCCGCCGGTCGCGCCCGCCGAGCAGCCGCCACAGGGGTTGCCCCGCCGCCTGGGCCTTGATGTCCCACAGCGCGGTGTCCAGCGCCCCGATCGTGCCGAACACCGAGCCGGCGTGGCCCGCCTTGAAGGTCTGCCGCAGCATCCGGTCGTAGAGGGTGGTCACCGCGCGGGGGTCCTCCCCGTCGATCGCGGCGAAGATCCGTTCGAGGTCGGTGTGCGGTCCGAGGCCGACGCCGCTGATGCCCTCGTCGGTGTCGACCAGGATGATCGGCACGGCGGTCACCCCGTCGGCGAACACGCCGTTGGCGTCGCCGACGGGCCGCCCCCACTCCTGCACGGTGGTCAGGGTCCGGTATCCGGTGATCCGCATGTCAGCCCTTCGTGGCGCCGGCGGCGACACCGTCGGCGATCTGACGCTGGAGGAAGAGGTAGATCACCAGGACGGGCACCGCGGCGATCAGCACCCCGGAGGCGAAGGTGGGGATGTCGTCGGAGTACTGGCCGCGCAGCGAGGTCACCCCGACCATCAGCGTGCGGTGCTCGGCCGAGGGCATCAGCAGCAGCGCGATCAGCACGTCGTTCCAGCAGAACAGGGCGTCGAGGATGCCGACCGACAGCAGCGCCGGGGTGCCCAGCGGCAGCATGATCCGCCGGTAGACCCCGTAGACGCTGTTGCCGTCGATCCGGGCCGCGTCGATGATCTCGGTCGGGATGGTCTTGTAGTAGCTGGTCATCAGGAAGATCGTGAACGGCAGGAACTGCGCCACGTAGGCCAGCACGAGCCCCGGGTAGGTGTCGACAAGGCCGGCGTCCGCCATGACCCGGGCCAGCGGCACCATGATCACCTGGAACGGCACGAACAGCGCCGCGAGGCAGCACAGGAAGAGCACCGACGAGCCCCGGAACCGTAGCTGGCTCAACGCGAAACCGGCCATCGAGCCGAACAGCAGCAGCAGGAGCACCGAGGCCGTCACCACGCCCACCGAGTTGGCCAGGTAGCGGGCCATCCCCACGCTGTTCCACGCCGCGCCGATGTTCTCGAAGCGTAGGGCGTCGGCCAGGGAGAACCGGTCGAGGACGTACTCGCGGCGGGTCTTCATGGCCACGTTGAGGGTGAACGCCAGGGGGTAGACGGTCGCCAGGGCCAGGACGGCCATCGGGAGGGCGAGCAGCCACCGCCCCCACCGCAGGTGGGACATCACGCCTCCCTCACCGCCCGCCGGAGCAGGCTGATCTGCAACAGCCCCACCACGAGCATGATGAGGAAGAGCACCGTCGAGGCGGCCGAGGCGAGTGCCGGCCGGTTGAGCTGCCCCTGCTGGATCCAGATGTAGTACTCCGGCAGGTAGGTGGAGCCCTCCGGGCCGCCGCTGGTCATCACGTAGAGCAGGCCGAACATGGAGGTCAGCATCCCGATCATGGTGGTGACGACGACGAACTGGATGGTGCGGGAGAGGCTGGGCACGATCACGTGCCTGATGGTCTGCGGCAGCGACGCGCCGTCCACCCGGGCGGCGTCCAGCAGGGAGGCGTCCAGGGTCGCGAAGCCGGCGAGGAACACCACCAGCGCCATCCCGAAGGTCGCCCAGACGTGCACCCCGACCACCACGAACATGGCCACGTCCGGGTCGCCCAGCCAGTCCACCGGCCCGAGGCCGACCCCGCCGAGCAGGGCGTTGAGCGGGCCGTCGAAGGCGAGCAGGAGGTTGAAGATGGCCCCGACGATGACCGGGGACAGCACGGCCGGGAAGAAGTAGACGCTGCGGTACAGCCGGTGCCCGGGGACCCGCAGGTAGATGAAGGTGGCCAGCAGGCCGGGAATCGCCACCGCCACCGGCAGCAGCAGCACGAGCAGCCCGACGTTGCGCAGCGCGCCCAGGAACAGCGGATCCCCGAACAGCTCCCGGTAGTTGTCCAGCCCCACCGCCAGCCCGTCGCGGTCGCCGTCGCCGGTGAAGGAGAAGTTCACCCCCAGCAGCAGCGGCCAGAACCGCAGCAGCAGCAGGATCAGCAGGGCCGGGGCCAGCAGCACGTACGGGGCGAGGCGCTCGGAGCGCCGGCCGCCGCGACCGCGACGCGGGGTGACCCGCGCCCCCGACCCGACCCGTCGCGGCGGGCCGGCGGCTGCGGCCGGGCGGACCGCCGGCGTCGCCTCGTCGACCGGCACGGCTCAGCCGGCCTGATCGGAGGCGGCCAGCTGCTTCACCGCCTCGTCGACGGTGATCGAGCCACTGAGCAGCTGCTGGGAGAGCCGGCCCATCAGGTCGAGCGTCTTCGAGGAGAGCGCCACGTGCAGGGCGGGCTTGCCGGCCTTGAGGTCGGCGACGATGGTGCCCACCGCCGGGCCGCCCTGGGACACGTCGATGGTGGTGTCGGCGGCGATCGCCCCGGCGTCGGCGTAGAACGACTTCAGCGCGTCGGTGGAGGTCAGCGAGCGCACCAGGTCGGCGGCGACCTTCGGGTCCTTCGTCCACTTGGCGACGCCGTACCCGATGCCGCCGTCGAAGGGCAGGTTCGGGGTGGCACCGGGCTCGACGACCGGGGCGCGCATCACGCCCAGCTTCTCGGCCGGGACGAACTCGCTGAAGTCCTTCCAGTGCCCCACGTCCGACATCAGGCCGATGACGTGGGCCGCCTTCGCGGACTGGAAGATCGCGAAAGCGTCGTTGAACATGGCCGTCGAGTTCGCCCCGTCGCTGTTCAGCTTCGCGTCCTGGGTCTCCCTCCAGAGCGCGAAGATCCGCTTGACGTGGGGGGAGGTCCAGTCCCGCTTGCCGGCGATCCAGGCGTCCTGCTCCTGCGGGGTGAGCACGCCGGTGCCGAAGGCGGAGAGGAAGAACTGGATGCCGAAGCCCTCCTTGTTGCCGAGGGCCAGGCACTTCGCGCCGGTCCGCTGGGTGAGCGTGGCGCAGTTGGCGACGAACTCCGGCCAGGTGGTGGCGGGCTTGGCCGGGTCGAGGCCGGCCTTGTCGTAGAGGGTCCGGTTGTAGTAGATCGGGTGGCCCTGCAACGTGACCGGGCCGGCGTAGGTCTTGCCGTCCTTGCTGAACGCCTCCCAGCCGGTGAGCCGCTGCCGGTCCTCGGCCAGGTATTCGTCGAGGGGCAGCAGCGCGTCGGCCCGGTCCCGGATCTGGCCGCCGCCGTTGAACAGGATCACGTCCGGGCCCTTGCCGGCCTGGATCGCCGTGCCCAGCAGCGTGTAGTACTGCTCGAAGGGCTGGGCGACGAACTCGACGGTGACGCCGGGGTGCTTGCGGGCGAAGTCGGCCTTCGCCTTCTGCAGGTACGCGGCGGCGGAGGCCTCGCCGGACTTCCAGTCCCAGACGACCAGCTTCCCGGCCGCCCCGCCGGACGGGGACCGCGTCCCGCCGGCACTCCCGCAGCCGGCCAGCGCCAGCGTCGCGACGAGGACGGCCGACCACACTGCTCGCTGCTTCATCGCTGCTCACCTTCGAACTCGGTCGATTGCGCTGATCGAGACGCATGAATTGACGAAAAAGTAACTCGTATGACGTATGACGTCAACAGTGGGACGTAGAATTCGCGGCAGTCAGGTCGTGGCGCGGTCCGCGGGAGTCACTGGAGGGGACATGACGGCACGAGAGGTCACCCTGAACGCGTCGGCGCCGCCGAGCTGGGCACGGCGACCGGCCAACCTCGCCACGGCGGTCACCGCGGAACTGGTGGAACGCATCGTACGCGGAGTTCACCCGCCCGGCGCCCCACTGCCGCCCGAGCCGGCGCTGTGCGAGGCGTTCTCGGTCAGCCGCACGGTCGTCCGGGAGGCGGTGAAGATCCTCCAGGAGAAGGGCCTGGTGCAGGTCCGCCAGGGCAGCGGCACCATCGTCACCCCACCGTCGATGTGGGACATGCTCGACGAACTCGTGCTCGCCGCGACCATCGCCGAGGACGACAGCCTGACCATCCTCGACGACCTGGTGGCCACCCGGCGGGTGCTGGAGTCCGACATGGCCAACGTCGCCGCCCGGCTGGCCGACCGGGACGCCGTCGACCGGCTGCGCGCCCTGGTCGACCGGATGGACGAACTGGTCGACGACCAGGTCGCCTACCACGAGCACGACCGGGCGTTCCACGACGTGATCATGCAGGCGTCCGGCAACCGGATCGCCCGGGGCGTGGTGCGGTCGCTGGAGAGCCAGGTGGTCAACACCGCCCGCTACATGGGCCGGTCCGAGCGGGCGTTGTGCGTGGCGTCCAACCGGGGGCACCGGCGGATCTACGAGCGCATCGCGGCCCACGACCCGGACGGCGCGGCCGAGGCCATGGTCACCCACATCACCGAGGCGTGGCTGGTCCGGCGCGGCGGACCGGACACCGGGCGGCTGGTGCGCTGACCCCCGGCGGCGGGTGGATCACCCGCCGCTCCCGCCCGGCGGACCGGGCCGGTGGAGGGACCCCGATGACGCCCGCGTAACCAACGAACGTCAATGGCTTGCGGGTGTTAACGATAACAAGATACCGTCGGCCGCGGGAGCGAAGGGCACGCCTCCCCCGCTCCACCCCCGGATCCGGGCGGCGGAGCGGAGTGCGGGCACGGGCGACGTCGGTGGGACACCTCCGGGCACCTCCGTGGACGCTGCGCGCCGCCGGGTCGCATCGACACCTCGACGCGCCCGGATCCCCCGGCGCACGTCGTCCACCGCCACCGTGGGGTCCTGACACGACCGCGCGCCGACCGCGGTGCCGTCCCTGGTCGGCCGGGAGCGCGATCGCCGACCGTGACGCCACACCCGCGTACCCGCACGGCGGGCGGTCCGGACGAGTCCCGACAGCACCGGCTCACCGGCCGGGGCGTCGGCGGAGTCCGGGCAGGCCACCGAGGCGTGACGCCCCACGACACGCATCGCCCACACTGGGAGGTACTGGTGAAACCCGCACTGCCACCGCTGACCCGACTGCGGCGCACCCTCGCCTGGCTGACGGCCCTGCTCCTGGTCTCGACCCTGCTCCCGACCGGCACCGCCAAGGCCGACAACCCCATCGTCCAGCACATCTACACCGCCGACCCGGCCCCGCTGGTGCACAACGGCCGGGTGTACCTCTACACCGGCCACGACGAGGACGGCTCGACCTGGTTCACCATGAAGGAGTGGCGGGTCTGGTCCTCCGCCGACATGGTCAACTGGACCGACCACGGCTCGCCGCTCAACGTCAGCACCTTCAGCTGGGCGAAGGCGGACGCCTGGGCGGGCCAGGTCATCGCCCGCAACGGCAAGTTCTACTGGTACGTGCCGGTGACCGCGAAGTCGACCAACTCGATGGCCATCGGGGTGGCGGTGAGCGACAGTCCCACCGGCCCGTTCCGGGATGCCATCGGCCGCCCGCTGGCGGCCAACGGCGAGATCGACCCGACCGTCTTCATCGACGACGACGGGCAGGCGTACCTCTACTGGGGAAACCCCAACCTGTGGTACGTGAAGCTGAACGCCGACATGATCTCGTACTCCGGCAGTGTCACCAAGATCCCGCTGACCACCGCCGGCTTCGGCACCCGTAACGGCAACGCCACCCGCCCCACCCTCTACGAGGAGGGCCCCTGGGTCTTCAAGCGCAACGGGACCTACTACAACGTCTTCGCCGCCGAGTGCTGCAGCGAGTTCATCGGCTACTCCACGGCACCCGGCCCCACCGGGCCGTGGACCTACCGGGGCACGGTCATGCCCCGGCAGGGCGGCAGCTTCACCAACCACGCCGGAATCGTCGACTTCAACGGCGGGTCGTACTTCTTCTACCACAACGGCGCGCTGCCCGGCGGTGGCGGCTACACCCGGTCGGTCGCGGTGGAGAAGTTCACCTACGGCACCAACGGCACCATCCCGACGATCAACATGAGCAGCACCGGTGCACCGCAGATCGGCACGCTCAACCCGTACGTGCGGCAGGAGGCCGAGACGATCGCCTGGGGCTCCGGCATCGAGACCGAGGCGTCCAGCGAGGGCGGGATGAACGTCGGCTTCATCGAGAACGGCGACTACATCAAGGTCAAGGGGGTCGGCTTCGGTACCGGTGCGACGTCCTTCAACGCCCGGGTGGCCTCGGCCGGCAGCGGCGGCACCATCGAGGTCCGGCTGGACAGCACCACCGGCACCCGGGTGGCGAGCTGCTCCGTGCCGGTCACCGGCGGCTGGCAGAACTGGCAGACCGTCTCCTGCCCGGTGTCCGGCGCGACCGGCACCCACGACATGTACCTGCGGTTCACCGGCGGCAGCGGCACCCTGTTCAACGTCAACTGGTGGCAGTTCAACGGCAGCGGCACCACCCCGACGCCCACCCCGACCGCGACGCCCACCACGACGCCCACCACGACCCCCACCCCCACCCCGACGACCCCGGCCCCGACGACGCCGGCTCCGACGACCCCCTCCGGGACGACCTGCGCGGCCACCAACACCGTGGTCAACACCTGGCAGGGCGGCTTCGAGGGCAAGCTGACCATCACCAACGGGTCCACCCCGATCACCGGCTGGCGGGTGAGCTTCACCCTGCCCACCGGGCAGACGGTGGCCCAGGCGTGGAACGGCACCCTGACCCAGCAGGGCAACCAGGTGACCGTCACCAACGCCGCCTACAACGGGCAGCTCGGGGCGGGTGGCTCCACCACCGTCGGCTACATCAGCTCGACCACCGGCAGCAACCAGCCACCGACCGACCTGACCTGCACCCCCGCGTGACCGCGTCACGCGGCTGACGGTCGCGCCGGCCCGCTCCGCCCCACCGGGGCGGGCCGGCACCCCACCACCCGGCACCACCATCCGTACGACCCACCCGGACGGGCGCTCGCCCGTGATCCGGTCCGCTGGAGGTTCCCATGTCCTTCCCGTCCCTCAACCGACGCCAACTTCTCCAGGCCGCCGGCGCCACCGCGCTCGCCTCCGCCGCAGGTGGCACCCTGCTCGGGTCCGGGCCGGCCAGCGCGGCGCTGGTGGTCCCCCCGGCCCGGGCCGACCTGGGCGTCTCGGCGTACCCGTTCGAACTGGGTCAGGTCCGGCTGACCGCCGGCCGGCTGCTGGACAACCAGAACCGGACGCTGAGCTACCTGCGGTTCGTCGACGTCGACCGGATGCTCTACAACTTCCGGGCCAACCACCGGCTGGGCACCAACGGGGCCGCGACCAACGGGGGCTGGGACGCGCCGTCCTTCCCGTTCCGCACCCACATGCAGGGGCACTTCCTCACCGCGTGGGCGCAGGCGTACGCGGTGCTCGGCGACACCACCTGCCGGGACAAGGCCAACTACATGGTGGCCGAGCTGGCGAAGTGCCAGGCCAACAACGGCGCGGCCGGATTCACCGCGGGTTACCTGTCCGGCTTCCCGGAGTCGGACTTCTCGGCGCTGGAGGCCCGGACCCTGTCCAACGGCAACGTGCCCTACTACTGCATCCACAAGACCCTCATGGGGCTGCTCGACGTGTGGCGCTACATCGGCAACACGCAGGCCCGCTCGGTGCTGCTGGCGTTGGCCGGCTGGGTCGACACCCGCACGTCGCGGCTGAGCTACAACCAGATGCAGGCGATGCTGGAGACCGAGTTCGGCGGCATGAACGAGGCGCTGACCGACATCTACCAGCACACCGGCGACGGGCGCTGGCTCACCGTCGCCCAGCGGTTCGACCACGCGGGCGTGTTCAACCCGCTCGCCAGCAACTCCGACCAGCTCAACGGCAAGCACGCCAACACCCAGGTGCCCAAGTGGATCGGCGCGGCGCGGGAGTTCAAGGCGACCGGCACCACCCGGTACCGGGACATCGCCAGCAACGCGTGGAACATGACCGTCAACGCGCACACCTACGTCATCGGCGGCAACAGCCAGGCCGAGCACTTCCGGCCGCCGAACGCGATCGCCGGGTACCTGACCAACGACACCTGCGAGCACTGCAACACCCACAACATGCTCAAGCTGACCCGGGAGCTGTGGCTGCTCGACCCGAACCGGGTCGCGTACTTCGACTTCTACGAGCGTGCCCTGCTCAACCACGTCGTCGGCGCGCAGAACCCGGCCGACGGCCACGGCCACGTCACCTACTTCACCCCCCTCAAGCCGGGTGGTCGCCGGGGGGTCGGCCCGGCCTGGGGCGGCGGCACCTGGAGCACCGACTACAACTCGTTCTGGTGCTGTCAGGGCACCGGTATCGAGGCGAACACCAAGCTGATGGACTCGATCTACTTCTACAACGACACCACGCTGACGGTGAACCTGTTCGTGCCGTCGGTGCTGACCTGGTCGCAGCGCGGGATCACGGTCACCCAGAGCACCAGCTACCCGGCGAGCGACACCAGCACGCTCACCCTCTCCGGGTCGATGAGCGGCTCGTGGAGCATCCGGGTCCGGATCCCGGCCTGGGCCACCGGCGCGACGATCGCCGTCAACGGCGAGACGCAGAACGTCGCCACCAACCCCGGCAGCTACGCCACGGTCACCCGCACCTGGGCGGCCGGCGACACCGTCACCGTACGGCTGCCGATGAAGGTCGTCGTGCAGCCGAGCAACGACAACGCCAACGTCGCGGCCCTCACGTACGGCCCGGCGGTGCTGGCGGGCAACTACGGCAACACCGGCCTGAGCGCCCTGCCGTCGTTGAACACCTCGTCGGTGACCCGGACGAGCACCAGCACCCTGGCGTTCACCGCCACCGCGAACGGCTCCACCGTCAACCTCGGACCGTTCTACGACGCCCACGGCTTCAACTACACGGTCTACTGGAACACCACCGGTGGCAGCACCGGCGGCGGCAGCACGCGCATCGTCAACGTGGGCAGCGGCCTGGTCCTCGGCATCCAGAACATGTCCACTGCCGACGGCGGGCTGGCCCTGCAGTGGGGCGACACCGGCACCGCCGACCACAACTGGGTGGTGGTGACCGACGGCGACGCCGTCCGGTTCCGCAACGTCAACAGCGGCAAGGTCCTCGGCGTGGAGAACATGTCCACCGCCGACAACGCCCGCGTCCTGCAGTGGGCGGACAACGGCACCGCCGACCACCGGTGGACCCTGCTCAACCAGGGCGACGGCACCTACAAGATCCGCAATGTCAACAGCGGGAAGCTGCTCGGCATCCTCAACGGCTCGACCGCGCAGGGTGCGCAGGCCGTACAGGACTCCGACAACGGCAGCGCGGACAACCGCTGGCGGTTCGTCGCCAACCAGTAGGGACCACCGCCGGTCCCGCACCGCTGGCGAGACGGTGCGGGACCGGCGGTGTAACGGACGGGGCCGCCCCTGTGCGGGGGCGGCCCCGTCGTGTGCGTGCCGGCCGGCGGCGGTCCCGGACCGCCACCGACGTGGCGGGCCGCCTGCACCGACCGGCCCGCACAGCGGTGCCGACGGTACGGGCGGCCCGGTTGCTCCGCTGCCGTGACCCGGGTCGGGTCAGGGGGTGCTGAGCTGGAACTGACGGATCGTGCTGGTGCCGCCGAGGGCCTGGGTGGCGTGGTTGAACAGGGCGAACCGGTAGCCCATGAAGAACTGCCAGTTGCTGTCGAGGGTCAGCGCGTTGCCCAGCGCGGTGAAGTTGACCCCGTCGGTGCTGTACGAGAACCGGGCCTGCCGGCCGGAGCCGGGGCGGATGTCGGCGGTGGCCCGTAGCCAGATTCGTCCCCCGCTGACCGGAGCGGACGCGATCTCCGTACCGGTGTTGGTGGTCCGCCAACTGCCGTCCATGGTGAGGTTGTTGGTCATCGACACCCGGGTGGCGCCGTTGTCCCGGCGGACGCCGATCCAGGCCGACGAGTTGCGCAGCACCGCCAGCCCGGTCCGGTCACCGTCGCGCAGGGCCGAGTAGTCGAGTTCGACGGTGGCGGTGGAGGTCGGCCCCTGGATGCGGTGGGTGACCGTGTTCCGGGCGCTGTAGAGGTCGTTGGTGACGGTGGCGGTCTGCAGGCGCAGGCCGTTGTTCACCGACCACTTGCTGTTGTCCGGGTTGTGGTTCCACTCCCACTGCGGGCCGAGGGTGCTGCCGGAGAAGGTGTCGGTGCCGGTCAGCGGCTTGACCGGTCGGGTCGGCAGCGGGTTCGGGTACGACGTGCCCCAGCCGCCGTTGACCGTCTGGATCTGCGGCCAGCCGTCGGCGGTCCAGGTGATCGGGGCCAGGGCGGGCACCCGCCCACCGGGGTAGGCGTCCACGAAGGACATGTAGTACCACTGGCCGGCCGGGGTCTGCACCAGCCCGCCCTGGTGCGGCACGCCGCCGCCGGAGATCGGGCCGGGCATGTTGAGCAGCACCTGACGCATCTCGTACGGGCCGAACGGGCTCGACGACTTCAGCACGTACTGGCCGTTGGCCGGCCGGGTGAGCCAGATGTAGTAGCTGCCGTTGCGCTTGTAGAACCGGGCCCCCTCCAGGGTGCCCACGCTCGACGGGGTGGAGAAGACCTGCTGGCTGCGGACCTCGCTCTTACCGTCCGCCGAGAGCTGCGCCACGCTGATCTGGCTGTTGCCGTAGGCGACGTACATGGTGTCGTTGTCGTCGACCAGCATGCCGGCGTCGTAGTAGCACTTGTTGATGGTGGCGTGCTGGTTCCAGGCCCCGTCGACGGCGGCGGCAGTGTAGATGTAGGTCTTGGCGAAGTCGATGCAGCCGGCCCAGTAGTAGGTGCGGTTGCTCGGGCGGTAGTTCAGGGTCGACGCCCAGATCCCGTTGACGTACGCCCGCCCGCCGGACATGTCGTACTTCGCGCCGAAGTCCAGCTTGGGCACCGAGTGCCCGGCGAACTCCCAGTTGACCAGGTCGTACGAGCGCAGGATGGGAGCGCCCGGCGAGTAGTGCATGGTCGAGGCGGACAGGTAGAACGCGTCGCCGACCCGGATGATGTCGACGTCGGCGAAGTCCTGCCACACCACCGGGTTGGTGAACGAGCCGCTCGCCGGTGGCGTGGTGGGCGGCGGCGTGGTCGGGGTGGTGCCGCCGTCGACGCGGACGAGCTGCCACTGCTGGTTGGTGCCGCCCCAGTCGGCGTACTGGACGATGTTGCCGCCGTCGGCGGTGGAGGCGTTCTGCACCTCGACGGCCTTGCCGCTGTTGCGGTTGAGCAGCCGGACGTAGCCGTCGGCCGAGTCGGCGAGCCGGAACTGCTGGTTGGAGCCGTTGCCGTCGGTCCACTGCACGATCGCCGCGCCGTCGGCGGTGGAGAGGTTGTAGACGTCGAGCACCTTGCCCGACAGCCGCGACTTCAACCGGTAGTAGCCGCCGCCGGAGTCGACGAACTGCCACTGCTGGTTGGTGCCGTCGCCGCGGGTCCACTGGGTGATCCGCGCGCCGTCGTTGGTGGCGAAGTTGTACACGTCCAGCGCCTTGCCGCTGTTGCGGTTGACCAGCACGTACCAGGCGGTGGTGTCCACCGTCGCCGCCGCCGCGCCGGTCGACTGGACCACGACGAGTCCGCCGCCGACCAGCAGCGTCATCAGCGCGGCGACGACCCGTGACCACCAGCCGCGCCGTCGCCGGACCGCGATCGGCACCTCTCCCATGGCTACCATGACCCTCCCTCACCAACGGTCGATCGACGGTGGCCCCGGGTCCGGCCCGGGGCCACCGTCGTCGCATTGTTCGAAGCCTGCCGATGTCAACGTTCACTCGGCGGCGCGTCCGCGATGGCGCACGACGCGGCACAGCGACAGGTCGGGGCTGCCGACCAGCCGCTGCGGGAACGGCTTCAGCTATCCATAGACTGTGAGCGATAACATGATGCTCGTCAAGCTGAAACGGCGCGGACACGATCGACGGGCGCAGATGCCGACACCCCGGGCCGGGTCGGCATAGTCCGACGCGGCCCGGGGTGTCCGGGCGAAGGGGTAGACGCGGTCGGGTGCCGCGTCACCGGTCAGCGGGAGGAGCCGGCGCGGCGCTTGTTGTAGACGTCGAAGGCCACGGCGACGAGCAACACCAGGCCCTTGACCACCGACTGGATGGACTGGTCGACGCCCATGAGCTGCATGCCGTTGCTCATCACCGCCATGATCAGACCACCGACCATCGCGCCGACCACGGTGCCGACCCCGCCGGTGACCGCCGCCCCGCCGATGAACGCGGCGGCGATCGCGTCGAGCTCGAACATGTTGCCCGCGGCGGGCTGGGCGCCGTTGGAGCGCGAGGAGTAGATCACCCCGGCCACCGCCGCCAGGAAGCCCATGTTGACGAACATCCAAAAGTTGACCGTCCGCACCTTCACGCCGGACAGCATCGCCGCAGACAGGTTGCCGCCGATCGCGTAGACCTGCCGGCCGAAGACCGTACGCCGGGTGAGCAGGCCGTAGACCAGCACCAGTGCGGCCAGGATGATCAGGACGATCGGCAGGCCCCGGGCGTGCGCCAGCTGCCAGGCGAAGTACATGATGACCGCGCCAACCAGCACCACCCGGGCCACGAACAGCGGGAACGACTCCACCGGCTGCTGGTAGCGCACCCGGGCCACCCGGGTCCGGAAACCGCTCACCGCGTACCCGGCCACCGCGATCGCACCGATCAGCAGGGTGAACGCGTCGAAGCCCTCCCCACCGAGCAGGCCGTTGAGGAACCCGGCCGCGACCTGCTGGTAGTCGGCGGGGAACGGGGAGAGCGAGATGTTGTCCAGCACCCGCAGAGTCAGACCCCGGAACAGCAGCATGCCGGCGAGCGTCACGATGAAGGCCGGGATGCCGGCGTACGCCACCCAGAAGCCGTGCCACGCGCCGACCGCGACCCCCACCGCCAGCGCGGCCAGGATGCCGACCCACCACGGGAAGCCCTCCCGGATGACCAGCACGGCGGAGACCGCCCCGGTGAGCGCCACCACCGAGCCCACCGACAGGTCGATGTGCCCGCCGATGATGATGATCACCATGCCGATCGCCAGCACCAGGATGTAGGAGTACTGGAGCACGATGTTGGTGATGTTGCCGGGGCTCAGCGACACCCCGTCGGTGAGCACGGCGAAGAGCCCCACGATGACGACCAGCGCGACGTAGATACCGCTCTGCCGCAGGTTGTTCATGATCAGCGAACGCAGGTCGCTGGTGCCGGCGTGCAGGGCGACGCCCGGACTCTTCCCGGTGGGCGGCGGGGACGGCGGCGATGAGGTCTTGACGCTGGTCATCCCACGCGCTCCTTGTCCTTCGTCATCAGATCCATGAGGTTCTCCTGGGTCGCCTCGGCCACCGGCACCTGGCCGGTGATCCGACCGGCGGCGAGGGTGTAGATGCGGTCGCACATGCCGAGCAGCTCCGGCAGCTCCGAGGAGATCAGGATCACCGCCTTGCCGTCGGCGACGAGCCGGTTGACGATCGTGTAGATCTCGAACTTCGCCCCGACGTCGATGCCCCGGGTCGGCTCGTCCAGGATCAGCACGTCCGGGTTGGTGAACAGCCACTTCGACAGCACGACCTTCTGCTGGTTGCCGCCGGAGAGCTTGCCCACCACGGCCATCACGCTGGTCGTCTTGATGTTCATGTCGCGCCGGCTCTGCTCGGCGACCTTGATCTCCTCGTTGCCGTTGACCCAGCCGAAGCGGGCCAGCCGCCCCAGCGCGGCGGCCGAGACGTTGCGCCGTACGTCGTCGATGAGGTTGAGACCGAAGCGCTTGCGGTCCTCGGTGACGTAGGCGATGCCGTGCTCGATGGCCTCGGAGACACTGTGCGCCCGGACCTCCCGGCCCCGCACGAACAGCCGGCCCCGCACGTCCCGGCCGTACGACCGGCCGAAGACGCTCATCGCCAGCTCGGTACGCCCGGCACCCATCAGCCCGGCGATGCCGACCACCTCACCGGCGCGGACGTCCAGGCTGGCGTCGTCGACGACGAGCCGGTCCTGGGTGGGGTGCCGCACGCTCCAGTTCTCGATGCGCAGCACCTCCTCCCCCGGCGACGAGACCCGGTCGGGATAGAAGCTGTCCAGGTCCCGGCCGACCATGCCCCGGATGATCCGCTCCTGGGTGACCTCGCCGGAGGCCAGGGAGAGCGTCTCCACGGTGCGCCCGTCCCGGATGACCGTGGTCGCGTCGGCGATCGCGGTGACCTCGTTGAGCTTGTGCGAGATCAGGATGCAGGTGATGCCCTGGTCGCGCAGCCGGCGCAGCAGGTCGAGCAGGTGGGCCGAGTCGATGTCGTTGAGCGCGGCGGTCGGCTCGTCCAGGATGAGCAGCCGGACCTTCTTGGACAGCGCCTTGGCGATCTCGACGAGCTGCTGCTTGCCGACGCCGAGCTGGATCACCGGGGTAACCGGATTCTCGTGCAGGCCCACCGAGGCCAGCAGCTCGGCGGCCTCGGCGTTGGCCCGGTTCCAGTCGATGAGGCCACCCGGACCACGCCGCTCGTTGCCGAGGAAGATGTTCTCGGCGATCGACAGGTGCGGCACCAGGGCGAGTTCCTGGTGGATGATGACGATGCCCTGGGACTCGCTGTCGCGGATGCCCCGGAAGTGCACCGGCTTGCCGTCCAGCACGATCTCGCCGTCGTACGACCCGGTCGGGTGCACTCCGGAGAGCACCTTCATCAGGGTGGACTTGCCGGCGCCGTTCTCGCCGCAGATGGCGTGGATCTCCCCCCGGCGTACCGCGAGGGAGACGTCGGCCAGTGCGGTCACCCCGGGGAAGGTCTTCGTGATGCGTCGCATCTCGAGGATGGTGTCGTCCATGGTCAGCGTCCTGATCGTCGAAGCCTGAGGCGGGCTTGCGATGCGTCGGGCGCGGCGGCCGGTGACCGCCGCGCCCGACGACCGACTTACTTCTTGGCCTGACCGGCGGCGACCTCGTCGGCCGACCAGTAACCGGAGTCGACGAGCACCTTGGTGATGTCGTCCTTGTAGACGGTCTCGATCGGCAGCAGGTACGACGGGACGACCTTGACCTTGTTGTTGTAGGTCTTGGTGTCGTTGGCCTGCGGCTCCTTGTCCTGCAGGAACGCCTCGGCCGCGATCACGGCCTGCTCGGCGAGCAGCCGGGTGTCCTTGAAGACGGTCGAGCTCTGCACCCCGTCGTTGATCAGCTTGACCGAGGCGATCTCGGCGTCCTGGCCGGTCACCACGGGCAGCTTCTTGGCGCCCTTGCCGTAGCCGGCGTTCTGCAGGGCGGTGATGATGCCCCGGGAGATGCCGTCGTACGGCGACAGCACCCCGTTGACCACGGTGCCGTCGTTGTAGCCGGAGGTGAGCAGGTCCTCCATCCGCTTCTGCGCGGTCTCCTGCTGCCAGCGCAGGATGGCCGCCTGCTCGATGCGGGTCTGGCCGGACTTGACCTTCAGCGTGCCGTTGTCCATGAACGGCTTGAGGGTGTCCATCGCCCCGCCCCAGAAGTACTGGGTGTTGTTGTCGTCAAGCGAACCGGCGAACAGCTCGACGTTGAACGGGCCGGTCGCGGTGCCCTTGCCACCGTCCTTGGTCTGCAGGCCGAGGCCGACCAGCAGGGCGGTCGCCTGGGCGACGCCGACCTTGTAGTTGTCGAAGCTGACGTAGAAGTCGACGTTCTTGTTGCCCAGCAGCAGCCGGTCGTAGGAGATGACCGGGATCTTCGCGGCGGCGGCGGCGTCGAGCTGGCCGCTGAGCGCGGTGCCGTCGATGGCCGCGATGATCAGGACGTCCGCGCCCTGGGTGATCATCTGGTCGACCTGCTGGGACTGGGTGGGGATGTCGTCGCCGGCGTACTGGAGGTCGACCTTGTAGCCCTTGGCCTCCAGCTTCTCCTTGACCGCCTTGCCGTCGGCGATCCACCGCTCCGAGGTCTGGGTCGGCATGGAGACGCCGATGGTCAGGTCGGCGGGCTTCTTGTCGCTGCTGTCACCGTCGCTGCCCGCGCCCCCGCCGCTGCACGCGGCCAGGCTGAGCGCCAGTGCCGCGCCGCCGAGCGCGACCAGGAATTTCCTGCGCACAGGTTTCTCCTCTCCAGAACTCCCGCCGACTGCGGGGACCACCTGTCACCTTTCGGGGTAGTGTTAGCGCTCACATCGCCGCCGTCAACAGTCCCTCGGAAATCCGGACGTCACGGTCTCGTAACGGGGCACACCGCGTGGATCACCCGTCCGCCGGGTCCGACCGGCACCCGGGGCCCTGGCCAGCGAACCGGTTCGCCGCGTGCGCCACGGCGTCCGACCACCGGCCCGGAGCCCCCGGCGGGATCGTCACGCCAGGTTTCCGACCTGTTACGACAGCTCCGTCAGCGCCACCGCCGTGGACCATGGCCGGGCTGGTCACCGGGGCCCTCCCGGTCGGCTACACCGAGCACCCCGCCGGCGTTCGTCCCACCCGGCAGTCCCGCCGCGTCCGGGCCCGACCTGTTCCGACGGTCGCCGCCGACGCGCCGACCCGGCGCAGGCCCGGCCGTCGGATCGGCCCGACGGCGGACGGCAGCGCGCCCCGGGTGTCCCGTCGTCGGGACGCCCGGGGCGCGTGGTGTCGCGTCCGGCCGGTCAGTCGTCCAGGCAGGACCGCAGCGCGGCGGTCAGCAGGTTGGCGCGTTCGTCGCCCATGCCCTGCATCTGGTTCACCACGTAGCCGAAGCCGACCTGGTGGGCGTCGTCGCCGAAGCCGAGGTTGCCGCCCGCGCCGTCGTGGCCGAAGCTGCGCCCGGACAGCAGCGGCCGGGCCGGCGGGGAGTGCAGCAGGAAGCCGGTGCCCCAGCGCTGGCCGGTGTCCGGCGGACCGTGCCGCTGCTGGCCCCGGGACCGTACGACGGTCGCGTCGTCGACCGACGTCCGGTCGAGCAGGGGCGGTCCCGCCACCGGCGACACGCAGGCGGCGTAGAGGCGGGCCAGCCCGTCGGCCGTGCTCACCGCGCCCGCGCCCGGGATGCCGGCGGCCTGGATGGCCGGGTCGTTGAAACTGACCAGACCGGCGGCGTCGGCGGGGAACGCGAACGCGCCGCCCATGGTGATCCCCCGGTCGGCCACCGGGTCGACGAACGGCTCCGCCTCGGGCGGCGGGGCGATGTTCCAGGCGACCGTGTCGCGTTCGGCGGCCGGCAGCCCGAGCCAGGTACGCAGGCCCAGCGGCGCGGCCAGGGCGTCCCGGAAGAATGCGCCGGGCAGCTGGCCGGTGATCCGGTGGATCACCTCGCCGATCAGCCAGCCGTAGGTCATCGGGTGGTAGCTGTGCGCGGTGCCCGGCTGCCACAGCGGGGCCTGGGCCTCGATCGCCGTGATCACCGGGTCCCAGGCGAGCACCTCGTCGAGGGTCAACGGGCGGTCGAGCGCGGGCAGGCCGGACTGGTGGGTGAGCAGCCAGCGCACCGGGATGTCGGCCTTGCCGTGCTGGCCGAACTCCGGCCAGTAGCGGGTGACCGGCACGTCCAGGTCGAGTCGGCCCTGCTGCACCAGCAGGTAGGCGCAGATCGCCAGGATGCCCTTGGTGCAGGAGTAGACGACGACCGGGGTGTGCGCCGTCCAGGGCCGGCCGGTGCGCGGGTCGGCGGTCCCGCCGTACAGGTCGACGACGCGGCGGCCGCCGACGTAGACGGTGACCGCCGCGCCGACCTCCCCCCGGTCGGTGAAGTTGGCGCGGAAGACGTCGGCCACCCGCCCGTACCGTTCGTCGACGTCGCCGTGGATCTGCGGGGCCACTGCTATCCCTTCAGAGAGCCCTGGATCAGGGCCTTGATGAACTGACGCTGGAAGATCAGGAAGACGATCAGGGTCGGGGTGAGGATCAGCAGCGATCCGGCGCACAGCAGCACCAGGTCGGTGCCCCACTGCCCCTGGAACGCCCCGAGCGCGCCCGCCATCGTCCGCTTGGCCGGGTCGTCGACCAGGACGATGGCCAGCAGGAACTGGTTCCACGTCCAGAGGAACATCAGGATGGTCAGCGACGCGATGGCCGGGCGGGCGAGCGGCACCTGGACCCGCCAGAACAGCTGCCAGGTGCTGCTGCCGTCGACCCGGGCCGCCTCGGACAGCTCGACCGGCACGTTGCTGAAGTGGGCCCGCATCCAGAACACCGCGAACGGCATGTAGAGCCCGATCAACGGCAGGATGATCGCCCAGCGGGTGTTGAGCAGGCCGAGATCCTGCATCTGGTAGTACAGCGGGGTGACCACCGCCTCGAACGGCAGGGTCAGGCCGAGCAGCAGCAGGGCGAACACGATCCGGCCACCGGGGACCCGGAGCTGACCCAGTCCGAAGCCGGCCATGGTGGCGATCAGCACCGAAACCGGCACCACCCCGGCCACGATGAGCAGGCTGGAGCGCAGCAGCGCGCCCATGTTCGCCACCGTGAAGGCGTCGGCGAAGTTGCTCCACTGCGGGTCCGACGGCCAGGCCAGGCCGCTGGGCACGGTGCCCCGGGGCTGGAGCGCCGCGGAGAGCATGCTGACGAACGGCAGCAGGGTGCCCACGACCAGGACGAGCAGGAAGACCCGGCCGGTCAGGTTCTCGCGCCGGCTGAGGTTCATGACTTGTCCCCCCGGGTCAGTCGCTGGATCGGCAGCACGCAGAGCACCACCAGCAGCATCAGCACGACGGCCAGCGCCGAGGCGAGACCGACCTGACGCTGCGAGAAGGCCAGCCGGTAGATCTCCAGGCCGGGCACCGTGGTCTGCAGGCCGGGGCCACCGCTGGTGGAGATGTAGACGATGTCGAAGCTGGCCAGGGCGGCGATGATGGTCACCGTGAGGCAGACGCCGATCTCCTGGCGCAGGCTGGGCAGGGTGACGGCGAAGAACTCGCGGACCGGGCCGGCACCGTCGAGGCGGGCCGCCTCGTACAGCGCGGGGTCGATCTTGCTCATGCCGGTGACCAGCAGGATCGTGCAGAGGCCGAGCAGGACCCAGGCGCCGATCACGCCGACGGCGGGCAGCGCGGTGTCGAAGTCACCGAGCCAGGCGCGGGCCACCCCGCCCAACCCGACCGCGCGCAGCACCTGGTTGACCAGCCCGTTGGACGACAGCAGCCAGCTCCACGCGATGCCCGCCGCGACCAGCGGGATGACCTGGGGCAGGAACAGCACCGTCCGGACGACGGTGCCGAACACGCCTGTGGTGATCCGGCGGACCAGGCTGGCCACCAGCAGGCCGAGCGCGACCGGGACGAAGCTGAAGAAGACGATCAGGACGAGCGCGTTCCCGATGATCTTCAGCAGGTCGCTGTCGGTGAACACGGTGAGGTAGTTGTCCAGCCCGGCCCAGCGGGCCACCCCGATGCCGTTCCAGTTGTAGAACGAGTACTGGATGGTCAGCGCGAGCGGGCGCAGCACGAACACCGCGTACATCAGCACGGCGGGCAGGACGAAGAGCCAGCCCGTCCCGCCCGCGCGGGCCCACCGTTTCCGGGGGGCCCGCGCGGGCGACGGGCGGGTGGGACGGTCCGGCGACGGCGCCGTCCCACCCTGCCCGGTCGGTACGCTGCCGAGGGCAGACGTCATCGGGACAGTTCCTTCGCGTACTCGGCCTGGACCGCCTTCACGTACCCCTCGGGGGTCTGCTGACCGGCGATCAGCTTCTGCATCTCGGGCGTGATCGCGGCGGCGAAGATGCCACCGGTGGCGTTGGCGGTGAAGTCCACCGCGCCGTTCTCCTCACCGAGCTGCTGCGACGCCTTCAGCGTCTCGGCCAGCACGGTGCCGGGGGCGGCGGCCGGCACGGGCAGGTCGCTCGGGCCACCCGGGCTGGAGCCGCCGATCTTGACCGCGATCTCGCGGGCGGTGGCGTTGGTGTGCGCCCAGTTCAGGAAGTACGCCGCGGCGTCGGGGTTCTTGGCCTTGGCGCCGATGCCGAAGGTGTTCGGGGCGGACATCGCCACGTGCTTGCCACCGGCCGACTCGGTCGGGAACAGGAAGAAGCCGACGTTGCCCGGCATCGTCTTGTCGAGGTTGGCCGACTCCCAGTCACCGTTGAACATGAACAGGCCGTTGTTCTTCTGGAACTCGCCCACCATGCTCGCGTAGTCCAGCGCGTTGGCGTCCTTCGGGAAGTAGCCGGCCTGGGCCCACTTCTGGATGGTCTGGGTGGCCTTGAGCGCGGCCGGGGTATCGAACGTCGCGCCCGGCTTCTGGAAGATCCAGTCGGCCACCTGGGCCGGGTCGCCGAACTGGTTCTGCAACGCCTGGTGCGGGAAGTTGATGCCCGCGGTGTTCTTGTTGAACTGCATGATCGGCTGCACGCCGGCGGTCTTGGCCTTGGCCAGCAGCTCCTCGAACTCGGCGATGGTGGCCGGCGGCTGGGTCATCCCGACCTGCTCGGCCAGCTTCTTGTTGTAGAACACCCCGGTGACGCTGTAGCCGAGGCCCATCCCCCACAGCGACCCGGTGCCCCGGGTGGTGCCGCCGTCGCCGACCCGCAGCTGCACCAGCTGGGAGGCGGGGAACTTGTCCCAGCCGTACGCGGTGAAGTACGGGTCGAGGTTCTTGAGCAGGTCGTCCTTGACCAGGTCGACCATCGTGGGGAGCCGGATGATGTCGGGCGAGTTGTCCGAGGCCATCACCCGGGGCGCGTTCTCCACGATGACCGTGAACTGGTCCTCACGGATGTTGAACTTGACGTTCGGGTGCTGCTTGGTGAACTCGTCGGCCAGCGCCTTGGCCAGCGGGAAGCCGGTCTCGGCGTACATCTCCAGGGTGATCGGGTCGCTGCCCAGCTCGGTGCTGACGGTGGCGTCGCCGCCGGTGCGCGGCGCGTCGTCGGCCCCGGGGGCGCTGCACGCCGTGGCGGCCAGCCCCAACGCCAGCACGGGGGCCAGGAGCGCCGTCCGGCGGGAGAACCTTGCCAGTGGTGTAGCCAATTGAGGACTCCTCGACTCTTCCGTGCGTGCCCCGGCCGCGGTGCGGGCCGAGCCGGCAGACCGTTACGGTGGGTGACCAGCCGCAACAGTACGTCGCCGTCGGCGTGCCGCCGCAGCACGCGTTTTCGTTACCGATGACCATGCCGAGGGTCACCGAGGGTGCCGCCCGACCTGTCAAAAGTAGCCGCTAAACTGATTTAGCAGAGCATGCGCGCGGCGACCTGAGCTGTCAAGGACCAAAAGGCAACGGTCCGGAAACATCCGGTTCACGCTCGGCCACCCGCTCCACCGGCCGTCGCGGGTGGTGACCGACACACACCCGGGGTGACCGCCGGCACCGGGCCGGGCCGGACCACGCATCATGATGGGCGGGAGCGCGGCCGCGACGCCGCCGGCGATTCGGAGGACTGATGGGCCGCAACAGAGCAACCCTGGCCGACGTCGCGCGGCGGGCCGGGCTGTCCAAGACCGCCGCGTCGATGGTCCTCAACGGCAGGGAGGGCACCCGGCTGTCGGCCGAGGCGCACCAGCGCGTCTTCGCCGCCGCCGAGGAACTCGGCTACCGGCCCAACCTGGCGGCCCGCAGCCTGCGTACCCGCAAGACCGCCACCATCGCGTTCGTCTCCGACATCGTCGCCACCACCCGGTTCGCCGGCGGCCTCATCCGGGGCGCGCTCGACGCCGCCCGGGAGCGGGACCACGTGCTGCTCATCACCGAGACGCAGGGCGATGCCACCTTCGAGCAGTACGCCATCGAGGCGATGCTCGACCGGCAGGTCGACGGCGTGATCTACGCCGCGATGGCCACCCGCCGGCTGACCGTACCCCCGGCCATCCTCGGCGGACCGGTGGTGCTGCTCAACGCCACCAGCCCCGACGAGCTGCCCTGCGTGCTCCCCGACGACGAGCGGGCCGGCCGTACGGTCACCACCGCCCTGCTCGACCACGGCCACCGGGACCGGATCGCGCTGATCGGCCGCAACCGGCTCAAGGAGGACGACGCCGAGGTCTCGCTCGCCGCGCGGGCCCGGCTGCGCGGCGTCCAGCGGGCGCTGGACGACGCCGGGGTCGACCTGCTGACCGAGTGCTTCTGCGCCGAGTGGCTGCCCGAACACGGCTACGCCGCGATGCGGACGCTGCTGGGCCGACCGACCCGACCCACCGCGATCATCTGCATGAACGACCGGTTGGCCTTCGGCGCCTACCAGGCGCTCGCCGAGGCGGGGCTGACCGTCCCGGACGACATCTCGGTGGTCTCGTTCGACGACGACCCGATCGCCGCCTGGCTGCGTCCCGGCCTGTCCACCACCGCGCTGCCGCACGAGCAGATGGGTCGGCGGGCGGTCGAGATCCTGCTCGACGGGGGTGGGGCCGCGCCGTCGCTCGTACCCATGCCGCTGCGCCGCCGCCGCTCCCTGGCCGCCCCGGCCTAACCCTCCCCACCGCCCGCCGAACCGCGCCCACACCGGTCGTCGCAGGAGTGCCGACCTGGCCGCTAAAACGATTTAGTGCTAGCTTCCCCGGCATGCTACGTCTACCCGACCACTGGGTGTGGGACAGCTGGTACGCCCGGGACGACACCGACCGGTGGCACGCGTTCTTCCTGCGCGCCTCCCGCGCCCTGCACGACCCGCACCGCCGGCACCGCCGCGCCACGATCGGCCACGCCGTCTCCACGGACCTGCGCACCTGGCAGCTCGTCGCCGACGCGATCGTGCCGGCCGACGCGCCGAGCTGGGACGACCTCGCGACCTGGACGGGGTGCACGGTGCGCGGCCCGGACGGGCGGTGGTACCTGTTCTACACCGGGGTCGGCCGGGCCGAGGACGGGCTGGTGCAGCGGATCGGCCTGGCCGTCTCCGACGACCTGACCACCTGGCACCGGCACGGCACCGGACCGCTGGTGGAGGCCGACCCCACCTGGTACGAGCTGCTCGACCGGAACCTCTGGTACGAGCAGGCCTGGCGTGACCCGTGGGTGTTCCCCGACCCGGACGGCGACGGATGGCACATGCTCGTCACCGCCCGGGTGAACACCGGGCCGACCGAGGCCCGGGGCGTCGTCGGGCACGCCACCTCACCGGACCTGCTGCACTGGACCGTGCAGCCGCCGCTGTCGGTGCCCGCCGGGTTCGGGCACCTGGAGGTGCCGCAGGTCGCCGTCGTGGACGGGCAACCGCTGCTGCTGTTCTCCACCGACGCCGCCGGCACCCGCCGCGACGGCCACCGGATCTGGGCGGTCGAGGGGCACGACGTACGCGGCCCGTGGGACATCGCCACGGCCCGCCCGTTCCCGCACCCGCACCTGTACGCGCCCCGGCTGGTCGCCGGCCCCACCGGCGACTGGTCCCTGATCGGGTTCCTCGACCACGTCGACGGGGAGTTCGTCGGCGCGCTGACCGACCCGATCCCGGTCCGCTACCGGGCCTCCACCGGGCTGACCCCGGTCGGCACGCCCGCCGCCACCGCGACCGGCTGAGGAGTTTCCGACCACCGGCCGGTCGTCCGTCCGGGCGGGACGACGCCCACCGCCACGTCGACGGGGGCGTCGGACGACCGGGCCCGGACGGTGCCCGCACCACACCGTCCGGGTCCGGCAACCACCGGTCGTCGGCCACCCGGGGTGCCGGGTGGCCGACGACGTCGCGGTCAGATCCGGTTCCACCGCTGGTTGGACGCTCCGGTGCAGGTCCACAGGAGCACGGTGGTGCCGTTGGCCGTGCCGTTGTTGTTCACGTCGAGGCACAGGCCGGACTGCACGTTGCTGATCGTGCCGTTGGAGTTGAACGTCCACTGCTGGTTGGTGCCGCCGTTGCAGTCCCAGATCTGGGCCTTGGCACCGGCGGTGGCGTTGAGCGGCGCGTCCAGGCACTTACCGAGGGCCTGGAGGGTCTGGCCGTTGGCCGTCCAGCGCTGGTTGGCCGCCCCGTTGCAGTCCCAGATCACCGGCTGGGTGCCGTTGGCGGTGTTGCTCTGCGGCACGTCCAGGCAGCGCCCCGAGGAGACGCTGGACAGCGCGTTCGCCGTGGACGGCGGCGGCGTCGTCGGCGGGGCGGTCCCACCGCCGCTGACCCGGTAGACCACCGTGCCGTGCGACGGCACGCTGGCCGAGATGGTGCCGGTGCTGGTGGTGCTGGCGTTGGTCCAGGCGTCGACCAGGGTGAAGGACGATCCGGACTTGCCGATGGCGGCGGTGGTGGTGGTGATTGTGGTGGTGGAGCTGCCTTGGTTGAACAGGGCGACGGCGATGTCGCCGTTGGCGAGTCGTTTGGCGAGTACTCGGCGGGTGCCGTCGAAGGAGATTTGGGTGGCTTGGAGGGCGAGGGGGTCTTGGCTGATGCCGATGAGGTTGGCGTTTTTCAGGATGGTTTGGGTGGCGGTGTTCATGTTGCGGAGGTCGTTGCCGGCGATGAGGGGTGAGGCGAGGATGGCCCAGAGGGCGAAGTGGGAGCGCATTTCGGTGTCGGTCATGCCGCCGCGGCCGACTTCCATCATGTCCATGTCGTTGAAGGCGCCGGGTTTGGCGCGGGCGGCGAGGGGGACGGTGACGTCGATGATGTTTTGGATGCCCATGGGGTAGCCGTTGGTTTGGCCGCTGTTCCAGGTGTTGGTGATGTCTTCGGTGGTGCGCCACATGTTGGATACGTCGCCCCAGTCGCGTTGGGGTCCGGTTTTGGAGTGGATGCTGTTGCTGTTGATGCTCAGGACGATGGGGCGGCCGGCGGCGGCGAGGCCGTCGCGCATCTTGGCGAAGGCGCGGACTTGGTCGTCGATGGTGCCGGTGGGTGAGCACCAGTCGTATTTGAGGTAGTCGACGCCCCAGTTGGCGAACTGGCGGGCGTCTTGTGCTTCGCGTCCCTGGCTGCCGGTGGCGCCGGGGTAGGAGTTGAAGTACTGGGCGCAGGTTTTGTCCAGGGGGGCCTGGTAGATGCCGAACTTGAGGCCGCGGGCGTGGATGTAGTCGCCGAGGGCTTTCATGCCGGAGGGGAAGCGGGTGGGGTCGCCCTGGAGGTTGCCGGCGGAGTCGCGGTTGGGGTTCATCCAGCAGTCGTCGACCACGACGTACTGGTAGCCGGCGTCTTTCATGCCGGAGCTGACCATCGCGTCGGTCATCTGCCGGATCAACGCCTCACTGATGTTGCAACCGAACGTGTTCCAGCTGTTCCACCCCATCGGCGGCGTCCGCGCCACACCGTTGTCCAACGCCTGCGCCATCGGGGCGCGTACGCCCACCAGGACGCCCGCCAGGAGCAGGCCGGCCGCTGCCGCCCGCCCCCAGCTCCGGGCTCGCACGAATCGCTTCACGAGGTCTCCAATCAGTGGCGCCGCCCCGGCCGGGGCCGGTGCGGGACGCGGGAATCCGTCCGCTCGACCACCCGGTGTGAGCGCTAACAATGGTCCCCCATGTTACGGAAGCGTTTCGGGGTATTCAACTGCTTCCATACATCGATCAACTGCGGGTCGCCCCACCGCCCCGCCCCGCCGGCAGGGTCGGCGGCGGGACGGACGGAGCGCACCGGCGGGCGGCGGCCACCCGGGCCGGCGGACGCGGGAGCAGCAGATCATGGAGCCATCATGGAGCTACCGGAGCACCTGACATCGAATACGATAGCTCCATGTCAGTTGGCTCCAGGCCTGGTCGACGGGCCCGTGGTGAGATCGAGGAGCTGCCCAGCGGCTCCCTGCGGGTGCGGGTGTACGCCGGCATCGACCCGGCGTCCGGGCGGCGGCGCTACCTCACCGAGACCGTACCCGCCGGGCCGGCCGCCGCGCGGCACGCCGAATCCGTCCGCAGCCGGCTGCTCGACACCGTACGACGGCAGCACGCGCGCACGCCGGCACCGCGCACCCCGGCCGACGACGCCCGGCCCGCCCCCGTCGACCCCACCCGCGACGCGCCCGTACCCGTCCCCACCACGGCCACCGGCACGCCGACCGGGCGGGCGGCGGGGCCGCAGCGGAGCAGCCGCCGGCGGGGCGAACCCACGCTGACCACCATCGCCCAACTGGCGGACGTGTCGGCGCCCACCGTGTCGAAGGTCCTCAACGGCCGCTCGGGGGTCGCCGCAGAGACCCGCGCCCGGGTGGAGGCGCTGCTGCGCGAGCACGGCTACCGCCGGCCGGAACTGGGCACCCCGCACGCCAGCATCGAGGTGGTCTTCTACGGCATGCAGAGCAACCTGGCGGTGACCATCATGCAGGGGGTGCAGCAGGTCGCCGGGGCGCACCGGTTCGCCGTCGGTTTCACCGACGCCCGCCGGCAGGTCTCGGAGGGCCGGTTCTGGGCCCGCGACCTGCTGGCCCGCCGCCCGACCGGGGTGATCGCGGTCCACCTCGGCTTCACCTCCGAACAGCACGCCCTGCTGGCGGCGAGCGCGATCCCGCTGGTGGTCCTCGACCCCACCGGCGAGCCGCCGCTGCACGCCGTCCCGTCGGTGACCTCGACCAACTGGAGCGGCGGCTTCGAGGCCGCCCGGCACCTGCTCGACCTCGGCCACCGCCGGATCGGGGTGATCTCCGGACCGACCGAACGGCTCTGCGCCAAGGCCCGGCTGGACGGCGCGCGGGCGGCCCTGGAGGCGGCCGGGGTCGGACTACCCGCGCGCTGGCTGCGCCACGGCTACTGGTTCTCCTTCGAGGACGGCCTCAACCACGGCCAGGAACTGCTCCGGCAGGACCCGGCGCCGACCGCGATCGTGTGCGGCAACGACCTGCAGGCGCTCGGGGTCTACGAGGCGGCCCGGCTGGCCGGGCGGCGGATCCCCCGGGACCTCAGCGTGGTGGGCTTCGACGACATCCCGTACACCATGTTCTGCGGGCCGCCGATGACCTCGGTGCGGCAGCCGTTGACCGAGATGGGCGCCGTGGCGGCCCGGATGGTGCTGACCCTGGCCGCCAACGAGAGCCTCGCCCAGACCCGGGTGGAGCTGGCGACCACGCTTGTGGTGCGGGACAGCACCGCCGTCGCGTACGACCACTGAACCGGGCGGTGTCGGCGGATCGCAGAAACCTGTCCTTGTCGTTACCGAACGGTTTCGAGTAGCATCCGATTCGATCGATACGGCAGCTCGTCGTGGCGTGGCTTGCCCACCGGTGGCGCACCGTCGACACGCCTCCGACGCACCGGTCGAGGACATGCTGCACCACAGGTCGGCCGGCCCGGCGCGACGCGGGCCGGGCCCCGCGAGGATCCAGGGAGGGACCAGGCCACCCGTAACCGCCAGTTCGCCCACCGCCCGCGCTCCGTGATGACGAATATCACGGCACGCGGACGACACTCGGCCGCGTCACCGACCCATCCGGGGCGACACGCCGCGTAGACTCTCGCTGATCCAGCGTTGTCCACGGCGTGTGCGCCCATGCCTCGTGTCCGTCGTCCCTGCCCGGACGCCGAGCCGGGCCGCTGCGCCGGCAACGGGCTGCGGGGCGGACCGAGAGGTGTGGGATGACTGTGCGCGCTCCAGCGATGAGAGACGTGGCCCGCCTCGCCGGAGTGTCCCACCAGACCGTGTCGCGGGTCCTCAACGGGCATCCGCACGTGCGGGAGCAGACCCGCCTGCGGGTCCAGGCCGCGATCACCGAACTCGGCTACCGGCCGAACCGGGCGGCCCGCACCCTGGTCACCGGACGGTCCCAGGTGCTCGGTGTGGTGGCGCTCAACACCACCCTCTACGGCCCGGCCTCCCTGCTGTCCGCGTTCGAACTCGCCGCGGCCGAGGCCGGCTTCGCGGTCAGCGTGGGCAGCGTGCGCAACCTGGACCGGACCTCCATCACCGCCGTCGTCGAACGGCACCTCGCCCACCGGGTCGCCGGGATCGTGGTGATCGCGCCGGTGGAGTCGGCCGGCGAGGCGCTGGAGTGCCTGCCCACCGACATTCCGCTGGTCACCGTGGACGGTGACCCCCGTCGACCGGTGCCGCTGGTCACCATCGACCAGGTGGAGGGTGGCCGGTTGGCTACCCGGCACCTGCTGGACGCCGGCCACCGCACGGTCTGGCACGTGTCGGGCCCGGCGGACTGGTTCGACAGCGCCGGGCGGATCGCGGGGTGGCGGGAGACGTTGCAGGCGGCGGGCGCGGAGATCCCGCCGGTGCTCCAGGCCGACTGGTCCGCCGCCTCGGGATACCGCTGCGGGCAGATGCTGGCCCGGACCCCGGAGGTGACCGCGATCTTCACGGCCAACGACGACCTCGCGCTGGGCGTGCTGCACGCGCTGCACGAGCACGGTCGGCGGGTGCCGGAGGAGGTCAGCGTGGTCGGCTTCGACGACGTGCCGGACGCCGCGTACTTCATCCCGCCGTTGACCACCGTCCGGCCGGACTTCGACACCGTGGCGGAGGCCAGCCTCGACCTGCTGCTCGCGCAGATCGACGCGGGCGTCGACCACACCCTGCGGCGGACCGTCTCCCCCACCCTGATCACCCGGGACAGCGTCGCCCCACCCCGGTGACCGGCCGGCCGCGTCGCCGCCGCCACCGTCGCAGGACCCACCGCCACCCCAGACCCCGGCCGCGCCGGCTCCGTGCCGCGACCGCCAGCTATGGACAGCGGTCACTGTTAACGTTAACGTAACGACGTTCGTCAATTCTCGGGAACGACCCTCGGACCGCCCGGTGACCTCCTGTCGATCCCGGGCCCGGCCGACGCCGGCGTGACGGCCCGTACCGCCCCCGGCGCGGCGCTCCCACCCTGGAAGAAAGGCCACCGATGAAGGGCAGTCTGCGCGCCGCGCTGGCAGCCGTCGTCCTCGGTGTCGCGGCAGCCACCGTCCTGGTGACGGCACAGCCAGCGACCGCGGCGACCCTGACCAGAGTGACGGGATTCGGCAACAATCCCACCAACCTCAACATGTACCTGTACGCCCCGAGCACCCTGGCGCCCCGCCCGGCGCTGCTGCTCCTGGTGCACTACTGCGGCGGCTCGGCCAGCGGCATCTTCAACGGCAACGGGCACGACTACGTGACCGCCGCCGACCGCTACGGCTACCTCATCGTGGTGCCCGAGGCCACCCGCAGCGGGAACTGCTTCGACGTCTCCACCCCCGCCGCGCTCACCCGCAACGGCGGCGGTGACTCGACCGGGATCATGTCCATGGTCGCGTACGCCCGGCAGCGCTACCCGGTCGACCCGGCCCGGATCGTGGTCTCCGGCTTCTCCTCCGGCGCGATGATGACCAACGTGCTCGCGGCGCAGTACCCCGACGTGTTCTCCGCCGCGTCGGCGTTCTCCGGCGTGCCGGCCGGCTGCTTCGCCACCACCGACGGCTCCCTGTGGAACAGCAGGTGCTCGGGCGGCAACGTGATCAAGACGGCGCAGCAGTGGGGCGACCAGGCCCGCGCCATGTACCCCGGGTACACGGGCCGCTATCCCCGGATGCAACTGTGGCACGGCGCGACGGACACCACCCTGGCGTACCCCAACTTCGGTGAAGAGATCAAGCAGTGGACCAACCTGCACGGGTTGAGCACCACGCCCACCGTCACCGACCGTCCCCAGTCGTCCTGGACCCGCACCCGCTACGGCGGGACGGGGTCACAGGCCCCCGTCGAGGGGATCAGCATCGCCGGGGTGGGTCACCAGCTGCCGATGGCCGGACAACTCGCGTACGCCATCACCTTCCTCGGCCTGGACGGCAGCGCCCCGACGCCGACCCCCACCCCGACGGCCACCCCCACCCCCACGCCGACGGTCACGCCGACCCCGACGCCGACGGTCACCCCGACCTCCACCCCGACGCCCACGCCGACGTCGTCGCCGCAGTCGGGGGCCTGCCGGGTCACCGACACGATCAGCGCGTGGAACAACGGGCTCACCGCGAGCATCACCATCGTCAACACCGGGAGCACGACGCTCGACGGTTGGTCCCTGGGGTTCACCCTGCCCACCGGGCAGGTGATCACCGGCGGCTGGAACGCCAGCTACGCACCGAGCAGCGGCCAGGTCACCGCCACCAACGTCAGCTACAACGGCACGCTGGCCCCTGGGACGTCGACGACGATCGGCTTCCAGGCCACCCACACCGGCAACGCCGCCGCCCCCGCGACGTTCACCCTCAACGGTGCGACCTGCGTGACCGCCTGACCCGCCACGGCCGGGTCACCCCGTCGTCGTCCCCGCACGGCGGCGGAGGGTGACCCGGCCGCCGACCGCACCATCCGTCCACCACCAGGAGATCCCGTGCGAGAAAACCGATTCCTCCGCCGACGGCCGGCGCTGGTCGCCGCCACCGCCACCGCCCTCCTGCTCGTCACCGCCGCCGCCACCCAGACCTCGGCCTCGGCCGCCGCCGCCGGCTGCCAGGTGAACTACACCGTCAGCTCGTCCTGGCAGGGTGGTTTCGGCGCGAACGTGACCATCACCAACCTCGGCGACCCGGTGGACGGGTGGCGTCTGACCTGGAGTTACGCCGCCGGGCAGACCATCACCCAGCTCTGGAACGGCAGTTTCACCCAGGCCGGCGCCCAGGTCACCGTCACCAACGCCAGCTACAACGGCGCGATCCCCACCAACGGCACCGCCAGCTTCGGCTTCAACGGCTCCTGGACCGGCAGCAACCCCGCCCCCACCGCGTTCAGTCTCAACGGCACCACCTGCACCGGCGGGGTGAACCCCACCAGCGGGCCACCGCCGACCACCCCACCGCCGACCACGCCGCCGCCCACCACCCCGCCACCGACCACGCCGCCGCCCGGCACCAGCCAGCCGTGTGACATCTACGCCGCCGGCGGCACCGCCTGCATCGCGGCGCACAGCACCACCCGGGCGCTCTACGCCGCCTACAACGGCTCGCTCTACCAGGTGCGCCGGTCCTCGGACAACACCACCCGCAACATCGGGGTGCTGTCGCCGGGCGGGCGGGCCAACGCCGCCAGCCAGGACAGCTTCTGCGCGAACACCACCTGCGTCATCACGATCATCTTCGACCAGTCCGGACGCGGCAACAACCTCGGCTACCAGGGTGCCGGCGGTGTCGGTGGCGCCGTCCAGCCGGCGGTCGCGAACAAGGAGTCGGTGACGGTCGGCGGGGACAAGGTCTACTCGCTCTACATCCCCGGCAAGAGCAGCTACTGGCGTGACGGGCACCTGACCGGGGTGCCGACCGGGTCCGCGCCCGAGGGCATGTACATGGTCACCAGCGGCACCCACGTCAACAGCGGCTGCTGCTTCGACTACGGCAACAGCGAGACCACCAGGCGGGCCGACGGCGCGGGCGCGATGGACGCGATCTACTTCGGCACCAGTTGCTGGTTCGGTGGCTGCTCCGGCTCCGGCCCGTGGGTGCAGGCCGACCTGGAGTACGGCCTCTACCCCGGCGGCAGCAGCTCGTGGAACTCCAACCAGCGGGCGTTCACCAGCAAGTTCGTCACCGCCACCCTGAAGAACAACGGCACCTCCCGGTTCGCCATCAAGGGCAGCAACGCCCAGTCCGGCGGCCTCTACACCCTCTACGACGGGTCGCTGCCGCGCGGGTACAGCCCGATGCGCAAGCAGGGCGCGATCATCCTGGGCAGCGGCGGGGACTGCTGCATCGACAACACCAACCAGAGCGTCGGCACGTTCTACGAGGGGGCGATGGTCGCCGGCTACCCGTCGGACGCCACCGAGAACGCGGTGCAGGCCAACATCACCGCCGCCGGCTACCGCTGACCCGATGGTCGAGGAGGTCCGATGCAGCACCGTGTCGTTGATCCGGCGACCCGACGGGTGGCCGTCCTGCTCGCCACCGCCCTCCTGCTCGTGACGGGCCTGGTCGGCGCGGCCGGGCCCCAACCGGCGCAGGCGTGGGACAACGGCGTCGCCGACACCCCGCCGATGGGGTGGAACAGCTACGACTCGTTCAACTGGAGCGTCACCGAGGCCGACGTCCGGGCCAACGCCGACTACATGGGCACGAACCTGCGCCAGTACGGCTGGCAGTACATCGTCGTCGACTGGGGCTGGTACTTCCCCGGGCAGCACAACGGCAGCCCCAATCAGGACGCCAACCTGCAACCCCGGCTCCGGATGGACGCCAACGGGCGGCTGCTGCCCGACACCACCCGGTTCCCGTCGGCGGCCGGCGACAACGGGTTCAAGCCGCTGGCCGACCACGTGCACGCCCAGGGGCTGAAGTTCGGCGTACACCTGATGCGGGGCATCCCACGGCAGGCGGTCGCGGACAACGTGCCGATCCTCGGCACCTCGTGCCGGGCCAACCAGATCGACGCCGGCAACAGCGCGGCCTGGCTCAACCTGATGTGGGGGCTGGACATGTCCAACCCCTGCGCGCAGGCGTACCTCGACTCGGTGTTCCAGTTGCTGGCCGGGTGGGGCGTCGACTTCGTCAAGGTCGACGACATCGCCGCGCCGACGTACCGGCAGGCGGAGGTCGAGGGCTACCGGACGGCGATCGGGCGCAGCGGCCGGCCGATGGTGCTGAGCCTGTCGCCGGGGGCGACGCCGCTGTCCGCCGGCCCGCACGTGCAGAGCAACGCGCACATGTGGCGGATCGTCAACGACCTGTGGGACAACTGGTCGTCGGTGGACGCCCTGTTCGACCAGTTACGCAACTGGACGCCGTACCGCAGGACGGGGGCCTGGCCCGATCCCGACATGATCCCGATCGGCCGGCTGTCGAAGTACGGTCCGGTCGGCTCGCCGCGCTACTCGAACCTCAGCGCGGACGAGCAACGCACCCTCATGTCGCTCTGGGTGATCAACCGGGCCCCGCTGATGTGGGGTGGCAACCTGGTGGAGAACCGGCCGGCGGAGCTGGCGTTGATGACCAACAGCGCGGTGCTGGCGGTCGACCAGCGCAGCGCCAACAACCGGCAGCTCACCGGCGGCACCCGGCAGGTGTGGGTCGCCGACGTGCCGGACAGCACGGACCGGTACGTCGCGCTGTTCAACCGGGAGGGTACGGCGGCCACCGTGTCGCTGAACCTCGCCGAGCTGGGCATCGGCTCGGCCACCGCGACCGACCTGTGGTCCGGTGCGGCCCTGGGCACCTCGACCGGGACGTTCAGCCGCTCGCTGCCCGCCCACGGCGCCGGGCTCTACCGGCTGACGCCGCAGACCACCACCCCGACCCCGACGACCGCGACGCTGACCGCCCGGCACAGCGCGAAGCTGCTGGACGTCAGCAACGCCGCCACGACCGACGGCGCGAACGTCGTGCAGTGGGCCGCGAACGGTCAGGCCAACCAGCGGTGGCGGTTCTCCGACGTCGGCGGCGGCTGGTCCACGGTGGTGAGCGTCAGCAGCGGAAAGTGCCTCGACGTCTACGGCGGCGCCGGCACGACCGCCGACGGCGCCCGGGTGGTGCAGTGGACCTGCAACGGGGGCACCAACCAGCAGTGGCGGCTCCAGGACGTCGGTGACGGCTGGGTGCAGCTGGTGGCCCGGCACAGCAACAAGTGTCTCGACGTGCTCAACGCCGGGCTGACCGACGGGGTGCAGGTCGTGCAGTGGACCTGCGGCACCGGCGCCAACCAGCAGTGGCGGCGTACGCCTGTGTGACACCGCGCAGAGGTCTGCGTCGGTGAGGCCGGGCGCAGGGTCGGGTTCGCTCCCCGGCCCTGCGCCCTGCCACTGGTCGCCCGGAGTGTTCCGGGCGCGACGGGGCTCCGGGCGGAGCACCTCTGCGGGGGGTGCGCCGCCCGGAGCCGTCGGCCGCGTCGGTCAGCTGGCGGTGCAGGTGGGGGTCATCCCCGCCCCGCTGCCGTTGCCCTGGAACCCGAACTCGGTCGACTGACCCGCACCGAGCGCACCGTTGTAGTCCACATTCGTGAACCGCACCGTCCCGGAACTACCACTGGCCGTCGCCGACCACGTACCGGTCACACTCGAACCACCAGGCAACGTCAGGCTCACCGTCCACCCACGCGTACCCGACGAACCCGCGGTCACCTTCACCGTGGCCACGAAACCACCGGTCCACGAATTCAACGACACCGACGCCGAACAGCCACCCGTGGCCGGCGGGGTCGTCGGCGGCGGGGTGGTCGGGTTCGGCGGTGGGGTGGTGGGGTTCGGCGGGGTGGTCGTCGGGTTCGGCGGCGGGGTGGTGGGGCTGGCGCTGTCGAAGCCGAGGAAACGGACGGCCTGGGCGGCGTCGAACGGGATGGAGTGCCCGTAGCCCTGGAAGCTGATCGCCTCCACCGGCGGCGTGCCACCGGTGCCGCCGTAGCGGGTACGGGTGGCGCTGGTCTGCGGGTAGTCGGTGGAGCTGGGGGTCTGCGAGACACCGAGCACGTTGGTCCACTGCTTGACCTGCTCGCCGAAGTTGACGTAGCTCAGCGTGGTGTCGGTGGTGCCGTGCCAGATCTGCATCCGGGGCCGCTTGCCGGTGTAGCCGGGGTAGGCGTTACGGACCAGGTCACCCCACTGCTGCGGGGTCTTCACGATCCGCCCGCCGGAGCACTCGCTGTTCCACTCCGAGCCGTTGGTGGTGGCGAAGCAGCCGAACGGCACGCCGGACGAGCTGACGCCGGCGTTGAACACGTCCGGGTAGACCCCCGCCATCACGTTGGTCATCATCGCGCCGGAGGAGAACCCGGCGACGCCGATCCGGTTCGCGTCGACCGGGTAGCGGTTACGCACGTAGTCGATCATCGACATGAGGCCCACGGGGTCGCTGCCGCCGTTGCGCCGCAGCGCCTGCGGGGAGGAGACGTCCCAGCACTTGCTGCTGCGGGTCACCGACGGGTAGATCACGATGTAGCCGTAGCGGTCGGCCAGCGAGCTGAGCCCGTAGCCGGTGTGCAGCGCCGGGCCGCTGCCGGTGCAGTAGTGCAGCGCCAGCAGCAGCGCCGGCCGGGCGGCCACCCGGTCGGGCACGTACAGGTGCATCTGCAGGTTGGTCGGGTTGGTGCCGAAGTTGGTCACCTGGGTCAGCGTCGCGGCCGAGGCCGGGTTGGGGGCCGCGACCACGGCGGTGACGGTCGCCAGGGCGGTCGCCAGCGCGGCGGCCAGCAGTGCGAGTCGGGGTTTCATCGACGGTTCCTCTGTCGGAGTCGGTGGTCAGCAACGGACGACGGGCCGTCCCGGCGTACGGGGCGACGGTCCGGACTGGCCCGGTCCGGGGCTGGCCGACGATGGTCCGGCCGGGCGCGTCGCACCGGCCGGCGGGTGGGAGATGCACCGCCGGCCCGACCCGGTGCACCCGGGTCGGGCCGGCGGCGGTGGTAGTCAACTCACGGTGGTACTCAACTGACTGTGGTACTGGAGTGAGGCGGTACTCAGCTGGCGGTGCAGGTGGGGGTCATCCCCGCCCCGCTGCCGTTGCCCTGGAACCCGAACTCGGTCGACTGACCCGCACCGAGCGCACCGTTGTAGTCCACATTCGTGAACCGCACCGTCCCGGAACTACCACTGGCCGTCGCCGACCACGTACCGGTCACACTCGAACCACCAGGCAACGTCATGCTCACCGTCCACCCACGCGTACCCGACGAACCCGCGGTCACCTTCACCGTGGCCACGAAACCACCGGTCCACGAATTCAACGACACCGACGCCGAACACCCCGACCCACCCGGAGGGGGCGTCGTCGGGTTCGGCGGGGTGGTCGTCGGGTTCGGCGGGGTGGTGGTCGGGTTCGGCGGCGTGGTCGTCGGGTTCGGGATGCCCGGACCCGCGTTGAGCGCGTTCAGCACCGAGTCGTACGCCGGCTTCTTGTTGCCGTTGCAGTCGAACAGCAGGGCGTTGTCAGAGCCGCGCCACGAGTCGCAGTCGCGCACCCCCCACACGGTGATGCCGGCACACCGGGAGATGGCCATGCAGGACCGGGTGACCGTGCCGAAGATGTTGGCCTGGTTGCCGCCGGTCATCACGTCCAGCTCGGTGATCTGCACCTCCACGCCGAGGTCGGCGAAGCGCTGGAGGTTGGCCTGGTAGTCACCCGGGATCGTGGTGCCCAGGTGGGACTGGAAGCCGACGCAGTCGATCGGCACGCCCCGGGACTTGAAGTCCCGCACCATGTTGTAGACGCCCGTCGACTTCGCGTTGACCCCGTCGGTGTTGTAGTCGTTGTAGCAGAGCTTCGCGCCCGGGTCGGCGGCCCGGGCGGCCCGGAACGCCGCCTCGATCCAGTCGTTACCGGTGCGCTGCAGGTTCGAGTCACGACGCCCACCGCTACCGCCGTCGGCGAACGCCTCGTTCACCACGTCCCACGCGTAGATCTTGCCGCGGAAGTGGGTGGCGACCTGGGTGACGTGGTTGATCATCGCGCTGCGCAGCGCGCTGCCCGACATGCCCTGCGCCCAGCCCGGCTCCTGCTGGTGCCAGAGCAGCGCGTGGCCACGCACGCTCATCCCGTTGGCCTGGGCGTGGCTGACGATCCGGTCGCCGCCGGTGTAGTTGAACCGGCCCTGCTGCGGCTCGGTGGCGTCCCACTTCATCTCGTTCTCGGCCACGATCGAGTTGAACTCGCGGTTGAGAATGGTGGTGTAGGTGCTGGTGGACAGCTTGCCCGTCGCGACCGCCGCGCCGAAGTAGCGGCCCTTCTCGGCCGCCGCCGCCCGCAGGGTCGTCCCGGCGCTGGCTGCGGGGGCCATCGCCAACGTCATCCCGACGGTGAGTGCGCCGGCCACGGCGAGGGTCGCCGTGGCCAGTAGGGCTCTCTTGGGTCTCATGTCGCATCCTTCTCGAGGTGGGTGCAGCGGTGGTGGTGCTGAGGTGCCCGGTTCCCGGTGCGGTGGGTCGTGCCGGCCGGCGGGGTCCGCCGTCCAGTCGGCCAGGACGGACCATCGTGGCCGCCGTACCCGGCCCGGACGAGGGACAGTCGGCGATGTCCCGGTCGCGGTCCGTGCCGGCCGTCGACCCCGGTGACCTCGACGCCGGGGCCGCAGCCCGGATCGGCGAGAGGATCACCCGCTGTGGGCAACGGCGCAGCGCCTCCCGAAAAGGGCGCCATGATCCTCCTTCGAGGAGACCGGGCCGGCCGTCGACGGAGTCGTCCCGCCCCTGCTCGGGGCCGGTCGCGCCGTCGCCGGCAGCTACTGATGGGAAATCCTGACCCGACGTCCCACATGCCCTGGGGGGACGTCGCGATCCGAGGCTCGACCAGCACGGCTCGCCCGGTGAGCCATCAGGTGCGGTGGTCCTCGACATCGACTGTGAGCGATAACATGTGTTTCGTCAAGTCGTACCGCAGTGAGCCGTGTCGATCGTGGCGACCAGATTCACCCAGGGGGCGTGCGGGCCGTAGAGTCTCTCGCCGTGATCGAGATCGGCACGCAGGTCGACCTGCCGCACCCCGCCGACCGGGTCTGGCGCGCGGTGACCGATCCGGCGCTGCTGGCCCGCTGGTTCGCCGGGGCCGAGGCGGTGCCCGACCGGCCGGGCCGGTGGCGGGTGGGCACCGCGGGGCTGCCCGGCTTCGACGGCGACGTCGAGATCGCGGCCGTGCGCCAGCGGGCGCCGGAGCTGCTCGTGGTGCGGTGTGTCGAGGGGGCGCGGCACACCGAGCTGACCTGCGTCCTCACCACCACCGCCGAGGGCTGCCGGGTGACCGTACGGGAGACCGTGCAGCAGGGCGACTGGGCCGCCGGGCAGGGCGCGCGGCGCGAGGAGTGTTACCGGCAGTCGCTGGCCGGACGCCTGCCCGCGCTGCTCGACTGGTTGGCGTTCCGCGAGGTCGACCTGCGGCGGGACAGCGCCGCGCCGACCGCCGTGCTGCCGGTGGCGCTGATGGCGGACGTGGCCCGGCCGTCGACCCGGGGCCGTACCGGTTGGGTGGTGGTCGGGTCGGGCACGGCGGCGCTGGCGCTCGGACTGGCCGGCTGGGCCCTGCTGCCGCCGGAGCGGGAGGAACCGACCGGGGCGGCTCCGGTGGCGCCGTCGGTGCGCCCGACCGCCACGCCGAGCCCGTCGCGGTCCGTCGTGTCGGCACGCCCGACGTCGGCCCCGCCGTCGCGCAGCGCCCCGCCGAGCCGGTCGCCGTCGGCTACCCCGTCGCGGACCCCCACCCCGACCCCGGCGGTCGCGGGGCCGCTGGACGCCCGGTACGCGACGGTGTCGACCCGGGTCTTCGGGTACACCGGGGAGGTGGTGGTCGCCAACCCGGGCGCGACGCCGGCCATCGGCTGGACGGTCGTCGTCACGCTGCCCCGGGGCAGTTCGGCGGCGGAGGTGACCGGCGCCGACTGGCGACAGGACGGGCAGTCGGTCACCTTCACCGGCCCGGCCGTCGCGGCGGGCGGGACGCAGGCCATCCGCTTCGACGTCCGCACCGCCGACCCGGTCACCAAGGCGCCACAGGGCTGCACGCTCGACGAGCGCCCCTGCGCCGGGCTGTGAGCGACGCCCCGCGCCGGCCGGGGTCCGTCGTGGACCCGGGCGGCGGCGACCCGACGTCGCCGGTCAGGCGGGCGGTGGCGCGGTGCTGTGGCGTACGGTCAGGGTGGTCGCCAGCTCCAGGCGGACCTGGCCGGTCGGCTCCCCCCGTCCGAGGGCGAGGGCCAGTTCGGTGGCGGTGACCGCCATCTCGCGCAGCGGTTGGTGCACGGTGGTCAGTGCCGGGTCGACCAGGGTGGCCACCGGCAGGTCGTCGAAGCCGACCACGCTGAGGTCGGCGGGAATCCGTAGCCCGAGCGCGCGGGCGGCCTGGTAGACCCCGACGGCCTGCAGGTCGTTGCCGGTGCACACCGCCGTCGGCCGGTCGGGGCGACGCAGCAGGTCGAGGGCGGCGGTCCGGCCGTCGGCGTCGGTCAGGCCGGCATGCCGGACCAGGTCGGACGCCACCGGCAACCCGGCGGCCTCCAGGGCGGAGCGGTAGCCGTCGAGCCGGGCCCGGCAGCACAGGACGTGTTCCGGGCCGGCGACCATCGCGATCCGCCGGTGGCCGAGCCCGATCAGGTGGCGGGTGGCCGACCGGCCGCCGGCCCAGTTCGTCGCGCCGACGAACGGGACGTCCTCGGGCAGCTCGGTGGTGGGGTCGAAGACCACGAACGGAATGCCCCGGGCACGCAGCAGCCGGTGCTGTTCCGCGTCCAGCTGGGCCACCATGACCAGGCAGTCCGGCCGTCGGGCGAGGGTGTCGTCGATCCAGTACCGGATCGCGTTGCGCTGCGGCCCGAACTCGGTGAGGACGACGCCGACGCGGTGCTGCCGGGCCACCCGCTCGACCCCCCGGATGATCTCCAGGCCCCACATGTCCTCGATCTCGTCGAAGACCAGTTCCATCATGTTGCTGCGGGTGACGGGGGCGGCCCTGCGGTAGCCGTGCCGGCTGATCGCCGCCTCGACCCGGGCCCGGGTGTCCGCCGCGACGCCGGACCGGCCGTTGATCACTTTCGACACGGTCGGCACCGACACACCGGCCGACGCGGCGATCGCCGCGATCGTCACGGGTCTGCCGGGATCGGCGAGCGACGCCAGGTCGCCGCCCGGCCCGCCCGACTCGACGTGGCTCAACCCGGCCTCCTCCCCGGCGGTGGCTGCCGGTCACGCCGGCGGCTCCGCACGCGACCGGGCCGCCGGCACCGCCGCGGGGAGCGCCGGCATCGTTCAGGGGGACCCAGGATAACCCGACCATCGATGTCCGCTCTCCGGGTGCGGGTACCGCCGGGACGGAAACTTTCCCTCGCCCAGTGAAAGTGCTCCGTGAGCACGCCGGGTCGAGCGGCAGGTCATCGCCATCGGATGGGCCCCAGGGCGGGGACCCACCCGGTCATTGACGCACGTCGACCGATACTTGTAAGGTCTGCGACGGAAACTTTCCAGGAAAGTTGTCCGATCGTTTCCAGGCGGGAGCCTCGCCACTCACCGTGGACGCCCCGGGCAGCGTCCACACCCGCCCCGTTGCGGCCGGGCCGCCGGACGGCCATCCGACCCCCGGTCACGTCGGCACGACGCCGTGGCCCACCCCCGACCCGGTCGACGTCGGGCCGGCCGGGGCCACCCGGCCGGGGCGACGTCCCACCAACCCCCACCCACCGGTGTCATCCCGGCGAGGAGTTCCCCTGATGAGTACCCAGCACCTCCGACGAATGCGACAGCGGGCCGGCCTGCTCGCCGGCACCCTCGCCGCGCTGCTCCTGGCGGGCCTGATGGTCGCCGGCAACGCCCAGGCCGCCGCCGGCTGCCGGGTGGCGTACACCGTGCCGGCCCAGTGGCAGGGCGGTTTCAACGCCGACGTCCAGGTCACCAACCTCGGCGACCCGGTCAACGGCTGGAGCCTGGCCTGGACCTTCCCGGCCGGCCAGCGCGTCACCCAGGCGTGGAACGCGACGACCACCGCCGCAGGCGACCAGGTCACCGCGAAGAACCTCAGCTACAACGCGGCGATCGCCACCAACGGCACCGTCTCCTTCGGCTTCAACGGGTCGTGGACCGGCAGCAACCCGGTGCCGACCTCGTTCACCCTCAACGGGGTCGCCTGCACCGGGGGTGTGGGCACGCCGACGCCCACCGGCACCACCGCGCCGCCGTCCCCGACGGTCTCCCCCTCCCCCACGATCTCGCCGTCGCCGTCACCCGGTGGCGACCCGATGGCGGCGGTGGCCGCGATGCAGCCCGGCTGGAACCTGGGCAACACCCTCGACGCGATCCCCGACGAGACCGCGTGGGGCAACCCGCTGACCACCCAGGCCCTGCTGCGGCAGGTGCGTTCGCAGGGCTACCGCAGCATCCGCCTCCCGGTGACCTGGACCGACCACACCGGGCCGGCCCCGACGTACACCATCGACCCGGTCTGGTTGGCCCGGGTCCGCCAGGTGGTCGACTGGTCGCTCGCCGAGGGCTTCTACGTGATGATCAACCTGCACCACGACTCGTGGCAGTGGCTCAACGGCTACCCGGGCGACCGCACCACCGTCATGAACCGCTACACCGCTCTGTGGACCCAGATCGCCACCACGTTCCGCGACCACCCGGCCAAGCTGGTGTTCGAGAACATCAACGAGCCGCAGTTCACCGGCACCGCCGACGACGCCCAGGGCGACGAGGTGCTGCGGGAGCTGCACCTGGCGTTCGTCCGCCTGATCCGCCAGTCCGGCGGCGGCAACGCCACCCGGCTGCTGGTGCTACCCACCCTGCACACCAGCGGCGAGCAGGCCCGGATGGACGCGCTGAACACCACGATCAGCCAGCTGCGCGACCCCAACATCGCCGCGACCATCCACTTCTACGGGTACTGGCCGTTCAGCGTGAACATCGCCGGGGGCACCCGCTACGACAGCAACGTCGAACAGGACCTGGTCGGCACCTTCGAGCGGGCCCGCGCGTCGTTCGTCGCCCGGGGCATCCCGGTGATCATCGGGGAGTGGGCGCTGCTCAGCTACGACTACACCCGGCCCGGCATCATCGAACGCGGTGAACTGCTGAAGTTCTTCGAGGCCGTGGGCTACCACGCCCGCACCCGCAACCTCACCACGATGCTCTGGGACGCCGGCTCGTTCCTCAACCGCACCACCCTGCAATGGCGCGACCAGGGCATCTACGACCTGATGAAGGCGAACCTGACCACCCGCTCGGCCACCGCCTCCACCGACCAGGTCTACCTGCCGCGCAGCGGCACCATCACCGGCAGATCGCTCACCCTCAACCTCAACGGCGCGTCGTTGCAGGGCCTGCGGCAGGGCGGCACCAACCTGGTCGCCGGCACCGACTACACCGTCTCGGGCAGCACGCTGACCCTGACCGCGTCGGCGCTGACCCGGCTCGCCGGCAACCGCGCCGCCGGGGTCAACGCCACCATCGAAGCCCGCTTCTCCCAGGGCGTGCCGTGGCAGATCAGCATCATCTCCTACGACCCGCCGACCCAGTCGGCGGCCAGCGGGACGACCGCCTCGTTCGCCGTCCCCACCCAGTTCCGGGGTGACCAGCTCGCCACCATGGAGGCGAAGTACGCCGACGGCAGCGGCGCCGGGCCGGCCAACTGGACCTCCTACAAGGAGTTCTGGACGCACTTCCAGCCCGACTACACCGCCAACACCATCCTGCTGAAGCCGGAGTTCTTCGCCGAGGTCAACGACGGCCCGGTCACGCTGACCTTCCACTTCTGGAGCGGCACGCAGAAGACGTACCGGATCACGAAGTCCGGGAGCACGGTCACCGGCAGCCCGGCCTGAGCCGGCCGGGGCGTCGCGGACGGTGGACCGCGACGCCCCGGCCGTAGGGGTGAGGGTGTCCCGCCGGGCCTCAGGGCCACCCTCACCCCGCCGGGGACCACGGCCAGCGCACGTCGTGGAAGGCGGCCTCGACCAGCAGCGCCTCCACGCCGGTCAGCAGCCGCGCGGCCCGCTCCACCGGCAGGTAGCGGGTGTCGGCGGTGACGGCCAGCTCCACCGCGCCGGGGGCGTCGCGCACCTGCACCCGGCAGCGCCACGCGAACCGGTCCAGCTCCCCCACCCAGCGCACCCCGTCCGGTGCCACCATCGCCCGCAGGGCCGCCTCGTCCGGGCCGGCCACCCCCGGGTGCACCTCGGGGGCGAGCCGGGTGTCGTTGAGGTAGCACAGCGGGGCCAGCACGCTGCGGTGGTCGTCGCCCCGCCCGGTGAACGCCCGCTCGAACTCCACCGGGTCGTAGCAGGCGTGCCGGTAGGCGTCCAGGCCCGCCCGCCCGGCCCGGGCCAGCAGGGTGCCGAAGTCGGGCCGCCCGGTCAGGTCGAGCCGGCACAGCCCGATCTGGTTGAGGGTGGCGACCGCCCGGTCGTACCCGGGTGGGAACCGGTTGTTGGCCATCACCACGATGCCGCAGGCGTCCTGCCCGGTGTCGCCGCAGAGCACGGCGGCGGTCGCGGCGAGCAGGGCGGTGGAGGTGCTGACGCCGTACCGGGCGGCGACCAGCCGGGTCGCGTGCAGCACCGCCGGGGAGACCAGCGAGCCCTGCCGGTAGCGGGGCCCCGGACCGGCCCCGACCGGGTCGGCCAGGGTCATCGGCAGGCCGGGAAACTGCCGCAGCCAGTACGCCACCGCCCGCTGCGACCGCCGCTGCTGCACCGTGCGCTCCTGCCCGGCGACGTCCAGCGACTGGAGACCGGGTGGGTCGTCGACCGTCCCGCGCAGCAGCAGCAGACGCAGGTCCCGCAGCACGGTGGCCGCCGCGTGGAAGTCGACGGCGCAGTGGCTGAACACCAGCACGACCTGCCGTACCGTGTCGGCCACGGTGACCAGCGCGACCCGCAGCGGATACTCGACGGCGTGGTCGAACGGCGACCCGGCCAGTCGCGAGGCCAGCTCCGCCGCGACCCGCGCGCCGTCCGGGTCGTCGGCCGGCCGGGGTACGGCGTGCACGCCCACCGGCAGCCGTCCCGCCGCCGACGCCTCCTGGCACAACTGCCCGTCGTAGGGGCGGACCCGGGTACGCAGCGACTCGTGCCGGGCGAGCAGCGCACCCACCGCCCGTACCGCCCGGGGCACGTCCACCCCGGCCCGCGCCGAGACCGCCAGGGTGCGGGGCAGGGTGAGCACCCGGTACGCGGCGGGGGCCTGAAACTCCGCCACCGTCCGCCACATCGCCCGCTGCCCCCAGGTCAGCGGCGCGGTCGCGACCCGTCCCCCGGCGAACTCGGCGTACGTCGACCCGTCGGCGGCGGTCGTCCGCCCGACCGGCGCGGCGGCGGCTGTCCCAATGGCGGGCGTCGAGGTGGCGGGTGACCAGGGCCAGGGGACGTCGTCGAAGGCGGCCCGCACCAGCAGTTCCTCCAGGCCGCGCAGGAACGGCTCGACGGTCTCCAGCGGAAGCTGCCGGGTGTCGACGGTGAGCGTGACGCCCACCCCGGCCGGCTCGTCCACCACGTGGGTCAGCAGGTGCCAGGCCGCCCGGTCGAGCCCCGCCGTCCAGCCGAACGTGCTGCCGGCCGTGGCCGCCCGCAACGCCTCCGGGGTCACCGCCGGCAGCCGGTCGACGCCGCCGACCGGCAACCGGACGTCGTTGAAGTAGTGGTACGGCTGGAACGCCGACGCCGGGTCGACCCCCCGTTGCTCGAATCCGAGCCGCAGCGCGACCGGGTCGTAATACGCGTGCCGCAACGCGTCCAGGGACACCCGCCACACCCGGGACAACAGCTCCCCGAAATGGGGGCGACCGGACAGATCCAGCACGCCGAAACCGATCTGGCCGAGATTGGCGACGGCATTCGCGTACCCGGCCCGAAACCGATTGTGGGCCATCGGGAAAATGCCGGTGCGCTCCCGGTCACCGTGGCCGACGGCCATCGCCGTCACCCCGGCCAGCAGCACCGCGGAACCGCTGACCCGGTGCCGGGCGGCGATCAGCCGGATGGCCGTGTCGACCGCCGTGGAGACCAGCACGCCCCGTCGCCACGGCGGGGTGAGGCCCGGACCCGGCGCGGGCAGCGGCGACGGCGGCAGCATGTCGAACTCCCGCAGCCAGTGCCCGACCGCCCGCGCCGAACGGCCCTGGTCGATCCCGTGCTGCCAGCGGGCCACGTCCACCGACTGCGGGCCGGCCGGGGTGGGCAGGTCGCCGCGCAGCACGAGCAGCCGCAGGTCCCGCAGCACCACCTCGGCGGCGTGCGCGTCCACGGTGGAGTGGCTGAACACCACCACGATCTGCCGTACCCGGTCGTCGACGGTCACCAGCGCGACCCGCAGCGGCCACTCGGCGGCGTGGTCGAACGCGACGTCACCGAACCGGGCGGCCACCTCCCGGGCGGCCCGCGCACCGTCGTCGACCCCGGGGCTGACCAGCAGCGGCAGCACCCCGGCCGCCGCCGTCTCCTGGCGGGGCACGTCGTCGACGACCCGTACCCGGGTGCGCAGGGCACCGTGCCGGCCGACCAGCGCGCCGACCGCCCGGACCACGGCGGCGGGGTCCGCCCCGGCCCGCGCGGACACCGGCACGGTACGGCGCAGGTTGAGGAAGACGTGGTGGGAGCCGTACCGGGCGAGGGACCGCCACATCACCTGCTGGGCCCACGTCAACGGCGCCGACCCGGCCCCGTCGCCGGAGAACTCGGCGGACAGCAGCGTCTCCGACGCCCATTGCGCGGGCACCACCACGTCAGCGAATCGCATTCCCGACCGTACGACGCGACGACCGTCACCGAATCGCTCGAAGGGCCTTTCCATAGTGGACCGATCAGCCGATCCGGCGGTTCGGGCCCGCCGGGCAGACTACTGGCCACTGCCCGCACCGTTTCGAGTAAGGCACCGCGTGACGAACGTTGACGTACCGACGCGGGCCGCCCCGCCGCATTCCACCATCCCCCGGGCCGCCGGAAATCCCCGGCTGTCATTCGCCCAGGAGCGGATCTGGTTCACCGAACAGCTCTCCCCCGGCACCGCCGCGTACGTCGTCCACGCGACGGTGCGGCTGCGCGGGACGTTCGACGTCGACCTGCTGCGCGCCGCCCTCGACGGCACCGCCGCCCGGCACGACAGCCTGCGGATGCGGTTCACCGAGAGCGCCGACGGGGAGCCGGTGGTGACGGTGCTGCCCGAGGTACGGGTGCCGGTGACCGTCACCGACGCGCCGGGCACCGACGCCGCCCACGCCCTCGTCGCCGACTCCGTGCACACCCCGTTCGACCTGGCCGTCGCGCCGCTGCTGCGGGTGCTCGTCGTCCGGCTGGCCGACACCGAGCACCTGCTGCACCTGGCGATGCACCACATCGTCAGCGACGGCTGGTCGCTGGACCTGCTGCTCGGCGAGATCGCCGCCGGCTACGCCGCGCTGCGCGACGGCGGCGACCCGCCCGAACCGCCGACCACCGGGTACGTCGACTACGCCGGCTGGCAGCGGGACCGGCTCGACGGGCCGCCGACCGGCGACGGGTTCACCCACTGGATCCGCGCGCTGGCCGGGGTGCCGCCGCTGGAGCTGCCCACCGACCGGCCCCGACCGGCCGTGCAGTCCTACGCGGGCGCGACCCACCGGTTCACCGTCGACGCCGACCTCACCGACGGGCTGCGCCGGCTGGGCCGCGCCCACCGGGCCACCCTCTACATGACCCTGCTCACCGGCCTGCAGGCCGTGCTGTTCCGGTACAGCGGGCAGCGGGACTTCGCCGTCGGCTCCCCGGTGGCCGGGCGGGTGGTGCCCGAGCTGGAACACCTCGTCGGCCTGTTCGTCAACACCCTGGCCCTGCGCGCCGACCTCTCACCGGACCCGGCGACCGCCGCCGAGCCGGGCTTCGCGACCCTGCTGCGCCGCAACCGGGGCACCGTGGTGCGCGCCCTGGCCCACCAGGAGATCCCGTTCGAACGCCTGGTCAAGGAGCTGAACGTCACCCGGGACGTCGCCCGCGCCCCGGTGTTCCAGGTGCTGTTCACCCTGCAGAACTACGCCCGGGGCGGCAACCGGTGGCCCGCCGGCCTGCACGCCGAACCGGTCGGCACCGACGCGGCCAGCGCCCGCTTCGACCTCGCGCTGTACGTCGCGGAGGGCGCCGACGGGCTGCGCGGCACGTTCGTCTACCACACCGACCTGTTCGACGCCGGCACCGTCGCCGGACTGGCCGAGAGCTTCCGGGCCCTGCTGCGCGCCGCCGTCGCCGAACCGGACCGGCCCGTGGTCGACCTGGACCTGCTCGACCCGGCCGGCCGGGACCGGCTGCTGGCCCTCGCCGGGGACCCGGCCGGCAGGCCACCGTCGGGTGCCGGGGTCACCGGGGCGGCGGTCACCCTGGCCGACCTGATCGACCCGCACGTCGCCGCGAGCCCCGACGCGCCGGCCGTGGTCTGCGGCACCGACCGGATCGGCTACCGGGAGCTGGACCGGCGGGCCAACCGGCTCGCCCACTGGCTGCGGGCCCGGGGGGTGGGCCCGGACCGCCTCGTCGGGGTGCTGCTGGAGCAGTCGGTCGAGCTGGCCGTGACGCTGCTCGGGGTGCTGCGGGCCGGCGGCGCGTACCTGCCGCTGGACCCGGAGCAGCCCGCCGCCCGGCTGGGGCTGATGCTCGCCGACGCCCGACCGACCGTGCTGCTGACCGGCACCGGGCTGCGCGACCGGCTGCCCGCCGGGACGACCGCGACCTGCCTGGACGAGATCACCGCCGAGGTCGACGCCCAGCCGGACGACCGACCGGCCACCGGGGTGGGCGGCGGGCACCTGGCCTACGTCATCTACACCTCCGGCTCGACCGGCACCCCGAAGGGGGTGGCCGTGCCGCACCGGCCGGTGCTGCGCTATCTCGACGGGGTGGCGGACCGGTTCGCGGTCGCCCCGGCCGCCCGGTACGGGCTGATGCAGTCGATGTCGTTCGACTTCGCCGTCACCGTGTTCTATCTGGCGTTGGCCACCGGCGGCGCGGTGCACCTGCTCCCCCGCCGGGGCACCGGTGCCGAACTGGCCACCCGGCTGCGCGACGAACGGATCGACTACCTCAAGATCACCCCGTCGCACCTGGCCGCGCTGACCGCCGACACCGCACCGGAGGACCTGCTGCCGGCCCGCGCGCTGGTCCTCGGGGGTGAGGCGTCCGACCTGGAGCGGATCGCCCCGCTCGCCGCCGGGCCGACCCGGGTGTTCAACCACTACGGGCCCACCGAGGCCACCGTCGGCGTGGCCACCTACCGGGTGCCGGCCGACGCGCCGGACGTCGGCCCGGTGCCGACCGGCCGGCCGCTGCCGTACGCCTCGGTGCACGTGCTCGACGAGCGGATGCGCCAGGTGCCGGTCGGGATGCCCGGTGAGCTGTACCTGGGCGGTGACCGGCTCGCCCGGGGCTACCTGCGCCGGCCCGGCCTGACCGCCGAACGGTTCGTGCCCGACCCGTACGGGCCGCCGGGGGCCCGGCTGTACCGCACCGGCGACCTGGCCCGCTGGCGGGCCGACGGGGAACTGGTCTTCCTCGGCCGGCGCGACCACCAGGTGAAGATCCGTGGCTACCGGGTCGAGCTGGGCGAGGTGGAGGCCGCCCTGCGGGACTGCCCCGGGGTACGCCAGGCAGCGGTGCTGCTGCGCGACGACCGGCTGGTGGCCTACCTGGAGGCGGAGCCGGACGCGGCCGGACCGGACCCGGCGCACTGGCGTCGCCTGCTCGCCGGGCGGCTGCCCGAGCACATGGTGCCCACCCGCTGGGTGGTGCTGGACCGGCTGCCGTTGCAGGAACACGGGAAGGTGGACCGGCGGGCCCTGCCCGAGCCGACCGACGACCGCCCGACCGGCGAACGGGTGCCCCCGGTCGGGCCGGTGGAGACGCTGGTGGCCGACGTGTGGCGGGCGGTGCTCGGGGTGCCCGAGGTCGGCGTCACCGACGACTTCTTCGACCTGGGCGGGCACTCGCTGCTGGCCACCCGGGTGGTGGCCCGGCTGCGCCGGGAACTGCCCGCCGTCGTCGACGGGACCCCGCCGACGGTCAGCGTGATGGACCTGTTCCGGTACCGCACCGTACGTGAACTGGCGGATCTGGTCGCCGGACCCGACGCCGGCCGGGCCGGGCTGCTGCACGAACTCACCCCGCCGGTGCCCGCCGTCGACCGGGTCGCCACCCTGCTCTGCGTCCCGTACGGCGGGGGCAGCGCGGTGGTGTACCAGCCGCTGGCCGACGCGCTGCCGGCCGGGTACCGACTGCTGTCGGTGGCCGTACCCGGACACGACATCGGTCTCGCCGACGAGCCCGCGCCGATCGCCGACGTCGCCGCCGACGTGGTCGCGGAGGTGCTGGGCCGGGTCACCGGCCCGCTGATCGTGTACGGGCACTGCGGCCCCGGCGGGGCGCTGGCCGTGGAGGTCGCCCGCCGGTTGGAGGCCGCCGGACGGGACCTGCTCGCGGTCTACCTCGGTGCGGTGTTCCCGTTCGCCCGGCCCGCCGACGGGCCGCTCGCGCCGCTGCTGCGGCTGCGGCTGGCCGAGCGGCTACGCAGCGACCGGATCTACCGCACCTGGTTGCAGGCGCAGGGCACGGCCGTCGGCTCGCTCGCCCCCGACGAGGTGCGGTTCCTGGTGCGGGCGATGCGGCACGACGCCCGGGTCAGCGAGGACTACTTCACCACGCTGATGCGTCAGCGGGTCACCCCGCTACGGGCACCGGTCGTCTCCGTGGTCGGCGAGCGGGACCGCAGCACCGACTACCACGAGGAGCGGTACCGGGAGTGGCACTTCCTCAGTGACCGCACGGCCCTCGCCGTGATCGACGAGGGCGGGCACTACTTCCTGAAGTACCGGGCCGCCGAACTGGCCGAGATCGTCACCGACGTGCACCGGCGGCTCGACGCCCCGCCCCGGCCCGTCGCGGACGGGTCACCGGCCACGCCACCGCCCTGGCAGCTCGCCGCCGTCTCCCGCACCGACGGGCCCCCGACGGCCGACGGCGACCGGGACCGCGGCGACCCGCCGCCGAGCCTGCGCCGCTTCGGCCTGGTCGCCGCCGGTCAGGTCGTCTCCGGGCTGGGCACCGCGCTGACCACCTTCGCGATCCCACTGTGGATCTACACGCAGACCGGGTCGCTCGCCCGGTTCGCCCTGTTCGCCGTGCTCGGCCTGCTGCCCGGCCTGCTGGTCGCGCCGCTGGCCGGGGCGCTGATCGACCGCACCAGCCGGCGGCGGGTGCTGCTGTGCGCCGGGCTCGCCGCCGGCAGCGCCAACGCGGTGCTCGCCGGGCTGGTGTTCACCGACCGGGTGCAGGTGTGGCACTTCTATCCGCTGGTCGGCTGGCTGTCGGTGGCGCTGGCCTTCCAACGGCTCGCGTTCGTCTCGGCGGTGCCGCAACTGGTGCCCAAACGCTTCCTCGGGCACGCCAACGGCCTCACCCAGACCGCCGTCGGCCTCACCCAGTTCACCGTGCCGCTGCTCGCCGTCGCCCTGCTGGAGACCATCGGGCTGCGCGGCATCCTGCTCGTCGACGTGGCGTCGTACCTGTTCGCGGTGGGGGTGCTGGCGGTCGTCAGGTTCCCCCGCACGCTGGCCCTGCGCCGCCGCGAGGGCATCGGCACCGAGATCGTCGCCGGGTTGCGCTACGCGCTGCGGCGACGGGAGTTCCGCGCCATGCTGGCGTTCTTCGCCGCGCTGAACTTCTTCCTGTTCCCCGTGCTGTTCCTGCTCTCCCCGCTGGTGCTCGGCTTCGCCGACCTCACCGACGTGTCCCGCGTCGCGCTGACCGGCGGGGTCGGCGCGGCCACCGGCGGCCTGGTGATGCTGCTGTGGGGTGGCCCCCGGCACCGTCGGATGCGGGCGGTGCTGCTGGGCACCCTCGGCATCGCGGTGGCCGCCGTACTGACCGGGCTGCGGCCCAACCTGCTGCTCATCGGGGCCGGCGCGTTCGGCATGTACCTGGCGCTGGGCATCGTCAACGGCGTCTACCAGACGATCATCCAGACCAAGGTGCCGGCGCGGGTGCACGGCCGGGTGTTCGCGGTCAACCAGATGGTCGCCCAGTCCACCCTGCCGCTGGGCTGGGGCCTCGTCGCCCCGTTCGCCGCCCGGGTGGTGGAGCCGACGCTGCTGCCCGACGGTGCGCTGGCCGGCACCGTCGGCGCGGTGCTCGGGGTCGGACCGGGTCGGGGGCACGGGCTGCTCTACGTGCTGTTCGGGGTCTGCATCGCGCTGACCGCGCTGGTGTCGCTGGCCACCCCCACCCTGGCCCGGTTCGACGACGAGGTGCCCGACGCGCCCCCGGACGACCTGGTCGGCCTCGAGGAACGCCGGACCCGGACGACCGGCCCCGCCGACCGGACCCCGGTGGGCGTCGGGACGGCGGGAGGGTTGCGGTGACCACGACACCCGCCGGGACGCCACCGCCGCGTACCCTGCCCGAGCTGCTCGACTGGCGCACCGGGCTGCACCCCGACCGGGTGGCGGTCGAGGTGCACCAGGTGGCCACGCTGACCTTCGCCGGGTGGTCCGCCGGGGCACGGGCCGTCGCCGCCGCGCTGCGCCGTCGGGGGCTGCGCCCCGGCGACCGGGTCGGCCTGGTCTTCGGCCCCCGCGACTGGGTCCGGTACGCGGTGACGTACTGCGGGGTCCTGTGGGCCGGCGGGGTGGCGGTGCCGCTGTCCGACCGGCTGGCCGCCGGGCAGCTCGGCTACGCGCTCACCCACTGCGCGGCCACCGCCGTCGTGCACGGCGACGACACCCCCGCCCCGCCGGCCCCACCCGGCGTGGCGGTGTACGGCGACGCCGAGCTGCGCGCCGACCGGCCCGACGACGGGGACCCGTCCGCCGCCCGCCCCGGTGACCTCGCCCAGATCCTCTACACCTCGGGCACCACGGGCCGACCCAAGGGGGTGGCCGCCCGGCACGCCAACCTCACCGCCGGTGCGCCGCACCACCCACGCCGGCTGGCCCTGGCCCACTCGCAACGGTTCCTGCACGCCTTCGCGATCGGCACCAACGCCGGGCAGACGATGCTGCTCAACGCGTTGACCGCGAAGGCCGCCGCGCTCACCCTGCCCCGGTTCACCCCGGTCCGGTTCGCCCGGCTGGTCGCCGCCCCCGGCACCGGGACGGTGTTCGTGGTCCCGTCGATCGCCATCGAGCTGCTCGACTCCGGCGCGCTGCGGGACCGCGACACCAGCGGCGTACAGCTGATCGGGTCCACCGCCGCGCCGCTGCCACCGGCGGTCGCGGCCCGGCTGGCCACGGCCTTCCCGCAGGCCACGATCGTCAACTACTACACCTCCACCGAGGCCGCCCCGGCGCAGACCACGATGATCTACGACCCGGCCCGGCCGGACGCGGTCGGCCGGCCGGTCGGCGGGCAACTCATGGTCGCCGACGCCGACGGCCGCCCGCTGCCCGCCGGGACGACCGGCGACGTGTGGCTGCGCGCCCCGCACCCGCGCGCCTACTACCGCGACGACGCGGCGAACCGGGCCACCTTCCGCGACGGCTGGGTGCGGATGGGCGACGTGGGCCGGATCGACGCCGACGGCTACCTCTACCTCACCGACCGGCACCAGGACGTGATCAAGACCGGTGCGTTCAAGGTCTCCACCGTCGAGGTCGAGGCGGCGCTGCACGAGCATCCGCTGGTCGCCGAGGTGGCCGTGGTGGGGGTGCCGCACCCGGTGCTCGGCTCGGCGGTGGCCGCCGCCGTCGTGGCCCGACCGCAGGCCGGCCCGGACGGGCTGACCCTGCCGGTGCTGCGTGGCTTCCTCGCCGACCGGCTCGCCGACCACCAGCTGCCCGCCCGGCTGCTGCTACTGGACCGGCTGCCCCGCAACGAGGGCGGCAAGGTGCTCAAACGGCAGCTCACCGCCCTGTTCGACAACTGACCACCCGCACCGACAGCACGACCATGGGAGAGCATGTGGGCACCGCCGAGGCGACCTTCGCGCAGCACGCCGTCTGGTTCACCGAACAGGCCGGGGTCGCCGGCACGGCGTACCACCTGGCGGTGGGCATCCGGTTCGGCGCGGAGCTGGACCGGGCGGCCCTCGTCGCGGCGTGCGCGGCGACGGTCGCCCGGCACCCCGTCCTGGCCACCCGGATCGACACCGACGAGGACGGCACCCCCCGGTTGACGCCCGCCGACACCCGCCCGGCGGTCACCCTCGGCGCGCTGACCGACGAACGGGTCGCCGAGGAGATCGCCCGGCCGTACGACCTGCGGACCGGCCCGCTGGCCCGGTTCACCCTGCTGACCGGGGCAGCGGGCGACCACCTGCTGCTGGTCACCGCCCACCACCTGGTCTTCGACGGCACCTCCAAGGACGTGCTGGTCGCCGACCTCGCCGCCGGATACGCCACCGCCCGGTCCGCCGACCCGACCCGGGGCACCGGCACCGCGCCGGGGCAGCCCGGCGACGACCACGCCGGCCTCGCGGCGGCCGAGCAGCAGCGGATCGCCGCCGACCTGCCGGCCGCCCGCGACTTCTGGGCGCGGCACTGGTCCGGCCCCGGCGACGTGCTGCTGCCCGGCCTGCGCCGGCTGCCCACCGGTGCCGAGCCCGGCGTCGCCGTCGAGGTGGCGCTGCCCGCCGACGTGGTCGACGGCATCGACCCGGCGGCCCGGTCGCTCGGGGTCACCCGCTTCGAGCTGCTGTTCGCCGCGCTGCACGCCCTGCTGGGGCGGTACGGCAACCGGGACCTGCCGATCGGGGTGGCGCTGTCCACCCGGACCCCGGACCAGGCCGACCGGATCGGGTTGTTCGTCAACGAACTGCCGGTCACCGTCGCGCCGGCCGACGGCACGTTCCGGGCGCACGCCCGCGCCGTCCGGGACCGGCTGCGCGAGGTGTACCGGTACCGGGCCGTGCCGCTGGCCCACGCGGTGCCCGGCCTGCGCCCCGCCCCGGCGGTCACCCCGGTCAGCGTCGGCTACCGGCGACGCGGCGGCGAGCCGAGCTTCCCCGGGGTGGCCGGCGAGGTCGACTGGACGCTGTACGGCGGCGCCGCCCGCAACGCCCTGCACGTGCAGATCGTGGACGCCCCCACCGGCCTCACGGTCAGCCTCCAGCACAGCCCGGCGGCGATCCCGACCGACGCGGTACGCCGGATCGGGGCGCACCTGCATACCCTGCTCGCCGCCGCGCTCGCCGACCCCGACCGGCCGGTGGCGCAGCTGCCGGTGCTGCCCGCCGACGAGTTCGACCGGGTCACCCGGGAGTGGAACGACACCGGCCGGGCGTACCCCGCCGGGGCGAGCGTGCCCGGCCTGTTCGCCGCCCGGGTCGCCGCCGACCCGCACGCGCCGGCCGTGGTCGACGACGACCTGACGCTCAGCTACGCCCAGCTCGATGCCGCCGCCGACCGGTTGGCCGGGCTGCTGCGACAGCGCGGGGTCGGGCCGGGGGCGATCGTCGCGGTCGCCCTGGACCGGTCCTGGCGGGCGGTGGTCACCCTGCTGGCGGTGCTGCGCTGCCGGGCGGCGTACCTGCCGGTGGACCCGCAGCACCCGCCGGCCCGCCGGGAACTCGTCCTCGCCGACGCCGACCCCACGCTGGTGGTGACGGCCACGGCGACCGGGCCGGACCGGCCCACCCTCGCCCTGGACGGGATCGACCTGCTCGCCGGGCCGGTGCCGACCACCCCCCTCGCGCCGCCGACCCCCGACGACCTCGCCTACCTGCTCTACACCTCCGGCTCGACCGGCCGTCCCAAGGGCGTCGCGGTGCGGCACGGGGCGCTGACCAACCTGCTGTTGGGCGTCCGGGACCTGCTGGGCGGCGGCCCCACGCACCGGTGGCTGCACCTGACCTCGCTGTCGTTCGACATCTCCACCGTGGAGGTGTTCCTGCCGTTGGTCACCGGCGGCCGGGTGGTCGTCGCCTCGACGGTCGGCCCGCTGGACGGCGCGGGCGTGCTGCGGCTGGTCCGCGCCGCCGGGGTGACCCACGCCCAGGCCACCCCCTCGGGTTGGCGGGTGCTGCTGGAGGCCGGCCTCGGCACGCCCGGTCCGGACGCCACCGGGGTCGCGCCGGCCCCGCTGGTCGCCGTCACCGGCGGCGAGGCCCTGCCGCCCGCCCTGGCCCGCGACCTGCGGGCCCGCACCGCCCGCCTGGTCAACGGGTACGGCCCCACCGAGGCGACGGTGTACGCCACGATGGCCGACCTCCCCGCCGACCCGGAGGAGGTCACCATCGGACGGCCGCTGCCGAACGTGCGGGCGTACCTGCTGGACGCCACGGGACAGCCGACGCCGATCGGGGTGCCGGGCGAGCTGCACCTGGCCGGCGCCGGACTGGCCGACGGCTACCGGGGGCGCGACGACCTGACCGCCGAGGTGTTCGTGCCGGACCCGTTCGGACGGCCCGGACAGCGGCTCTACCGCACCGGTGACCGCTGCCGGTGGCTGCCGGACGGGCGGCTGGACTTCCTCGGCCGCACCGACGACCAGGTCAAGATCCGGGGGCACCGGGTCGAGCTGGGCGAGATCGACGCCCGGCTGCTCGACCATCCGGACGTGGCCGACGCGGCGACGGTGCTGCGCTCCGACGCCGGCGAACCCCGGCTCGTCGCCTACCTGGTGCCCCGCGCCGACGCCGTCGTCGAGCCGGCCGGGCTGCGCCGGCACCTGGCGGCGAGCCTGCCGCAGGCCGTGCTGCCGACCGACTTCGTGCCGCTCGACCGGCTGCCGTCGAGCCCGAACGGCAAGGTCGACCGGGCCGCCCTGGCCGCCCGGGACCGCACGGCCGACCTCACCCGACCGCCGGCCACCGACCCGGTCCACCCGGCCGGGACCGGTGGGCCGCCCGGCGAACCGGCACCCGGCGGGGCCGTCACCCCGGCCGCCGACGACCCGGTGGTGGCCCAGTTGCGGACGATCTGGCAGGAGGTGCTGCGGATTCCCGACATCGGCGTGCACGAGGACCTGTTCGACCTGGGCGGCCACTCCCTGACGATCACCCGGATCAGTGGCCGCATCCAGCAACGGCTCGGCGTCGAGGTGCCCCTGGACGCCTTCTTCGACACCCCCACCATCGCCGAGATCGCCGAGATCGTCCGGCCGTCCGTGAAGGAGTGCTGATGGACACCAGTGACACCACCGACCTGCGGGGGCGCCTCGCCGACCTGGTCAGCGAGGCCACCGGCGGTGAGGTCGCGGCCACCGACCTGCTCACCGGCGGTTCGATGGTCGCCCTCGGCGTCGACTCCCTCGGCCTGCTGCGCATGGTCGACGCGATCGAGTCGGAGTACGACGTCGAGGTCGAGCTGAACGGTCCGGGTCGTCCCCTGGACACCCTCGACGACCTGGTCGCGCTGCTGACCGCCGCCGGGCCCGACGACCACACCCGCTGACGGCGTGCCACCCGGGCGTGGACTGTCAGGGCAGCCAGGACGCCTCCGCCGACGCCCGGGACGCCGCCTCCTCGTAGACCGCAACCGCCAGCCAGGACTCGGCGAACGCCTGCCCGTCGTCGTCGGTGAGCCGCCCGAAGGCGTCCCGGGGCCGGGCCCGGGCCGCCGAGCCCATCGCGGCGAGCAGGTGCGCGCCGAGGTCGAGGCGGGCCAGCCGCAGCGTCCGCTCCGTCGGATCGGCCAACGCCTGGATCGCCCGGCCACCCGAGACGACCCGCTCCACCTGCCGGCGCAGCAGCCCCAGGGCGGGATCGCCGAGCCGGGGACGCGGCACGGCCGCCTCCGGGAGCCGGTCCGGTGCCACCGCCACCGCGCCGTCGCCCGCCCTGAGCTGGCTCGCGTGCAGCCGGTCGTAGCCGAGGTCGGCGTGTCCCGCCCAGCTCGGCGGCAGGATGAGCCCCGGCCCGTCGCCGTCGACAGGTGCCACGGCGAGCGCCTGCACCGTCGCCCGGCGGGTCGGATCGAGGCGGCCCACCAGGCGCAGCCGCGCCCCCACCGCCTGCCCGAGCAGGCGCAGGTTGGCCCGGTGCGGCAGGGCGGCGTGCTCGTCGGCGACGGTCAGCGTCAGGACCACCCCGTCGTCGGTGCCGACCAGCACGGTGTGGTCGTGCCCGCCCAGCACCCGTACGGTCACAAAGAGCAGGTCGGCCCCGGCGGGGCGCTCCGGCAGCGGCAGGGCCACCGCGCCGAAGGCCCGGCGGACCTGCTCGGACAGGGGCTGCGCCCAGAGCCCGGCGAGAGGTTCGTCGGCCCAGCCGACCCCGGCGGCCCGCGCCGCCCGGACCGCCTTGCCGGCACCCAGCTGCCCCGACTCGGAGGCGGTGCCGCCGGACACCACCAGCCCGGCCCGGGTGAGCTGCCGGTGGCTGAGCCCCGACTCGCCCACCGCCACCGTCGCGTCGCCCGCCCCGGCGGCCCGGCCCACGTCGCCCGGGGCGAGATCGGCGATCGTCCAGAGTCGACCGGTGCGGTCGGCCAGGTAGGTGACCACCCCGGCGTAACCGGAATCGGCCACCACGGGGACCGTGCAGAGCCCGTACAGTCGCAGGCCGGCCTGCGGGTCGTAGGTCCGCCGGGCGGTGCCCAGCAACGCACCCGGGTCACCGGCCGGCGTGTCCCCGCGCAGCCGGCGGGACACGGACAACAGCTCCCGCAGGTCGTCGGTCAGGTCGGCCAGCCGGTGCTGGGGTTCGCCCTCCCGGGCGGCCCGCAGCCCGGCCGCGACCCGGGTGCCGGACGCCGCCGCCCGGTGCAGGCCGTTGGCCCGGGCCTCGTGCACCGCCCGCAGCAGGGCGGTCCGCAGCACCACCCCGCAGCCGACGGTCCCCGCCGCGAGCACCGCCACGCCCACCCGCCACAGCCCGTCGGCGGCGGCCCGCTGCCGACCGGTGGGCGCGGGGGGCGATCCGGCGCCGTCCGCCACCGCGTCTCCGGTCACCCCGGTGGGCGGACCGGTGGCGGCAGCCGGATCGACGGGCCGGTCGGCGGCCGGCGACGGGGCCGCGTCGCCCACCGGGGCCGCGTCGTCCACCGGGGGCGTGTCGTCCACCGGGACCCCGTCGTCCACCGGGGCCAGGGCGAGCACCGCCATCCGGTGCAGGCAGTTCGGCGCGAGCAGGCAACTGCACCGGGCGTCGGCGGCGCGGCGCACCACCCCGTCGACCGTCACCAGGGTCACCGTGGTCGCCTCGTCGACCTGGACGCTCACCCCACCGGCCGTGCCGGTGACCGGCCAGCCGCCGGCCCGCACGACCGCGTCGTCGACCTTGCGGCGCAACCGGGCCGGCAGCGCGTCCAACACCTCGGCCAGCACCGGTGCGGTCACCGGTGGCAGGCCGGTCACCGCCGCACCTGCTCCCCGACCCACCGGGCCAGCTCCAGCGGGCTCAACGCGGCCACCGGCATCCCCGCCGCCACCAGTTGGCCCGCCGCCGCCACCGAGTACCGGGGTCGGCCGGTGTCGTCCAGGCTGGCGCAGCCCAGCACCTGACAACCCGCCTCGACCAACGCCCGGGTCTCGGCCAGCAGACCACCCATCGGGTACCCCTCCTCGAAGTCGCTGATCACCACCACCATCGTCCGCTGCGGAACGGTGACCAGGGACCGGGCGTAGCGCAGCCCGGCCGCGATGTGCGTGCCCCCGCCGACACTGACCTCCAGCAGCAGGGCCAGCGGGTCGTCCACCCGCTCGGTCAGGTCCACCACCTCGGTGGAGAACGCGACGAAGTGCGTGCTCAGCGCCGGGACACCGGCCAGCACGGCGGCGGTGAGCGCCGACCAGATCACCGACTCCTCCATCGACCCGGAGACGTCGACGACGAGCACCAGCCGCCAGTCCACCCCCCGGCGGGCCCGGGTGCGGAACACCGGCCGGTCCGGCACCAGCAGCATCCGGCCCTGCGCGTCACGGCGGGCGGTGGCCAGGTTGGCCCGCAGCGTCCGGGGCAGGTCCAGCGGCCCGCCCGGCCGGTAGGTGGGGCGGGGGGTGGTCAGCCCGGTCAGCGCCGGGCGCAGCCGGGCGGCCAACTGTCGGGTCAGCTCCGCCACGATCCGGGCCACCAGCGGGCGCAGCCTCGCCACCGTGGACTCCGGCAGCCCACCGGCGAGGGTGAGCACGTCGCGGAGCAGTTCCACGGACGGACGGACCGCCGCCGGGTCCAGCTCGGTCACCGCGTCCAGCCGGCCCGCCTCCACCGCCCGGGCCAGCACCTCCTCGCGCACGCCGGGGCCGAACAGGGCGGACAGTTCCTGCGCCCACTCCCGTACGCCGGGGAAGGACGCCTCCCGACCGGCGCGACCGGCCGCCTCGGCCGCCGCCCCCTCGCCCCGGCCCGCCCCGTACAACTCGTCGAGGGCGGTGGCGTACCGGCGGGCGCGCGACCCGACCCGGGTCGACTCCCTGCCGAGCACCAGCCGCCACCGGTCCACGGTCGACAGCCCGCCGGCCGGGGCCCGCCGGGTGGCCGGCCGCGGCGCGTCGGCGGCCGTCGGCGGCTCCGGCGACGGATCCGCCGGCTCGGCGGCGAGCAGGCCCTGCGCCAGGAGCGCCCGGCGGCCCGCCGCGTCGGCCCGCAGCCGGACCAGCAGGGCGTCCGGATCGTCGAGCACCGCCACGTCGGCGTCCGGGCCGGCGTCGTCGAGCCGACCCCGGACCACCTCCAGCAGCCGGTCCCGGCCGGCCGGGCTGACCACGTGGAAGCCGGCGCGCAGCGCCGGCAGCCGGGTGAGGAACTCCTCGTCGGGCAGGGTCTCGACCCGCTCCAGGAGCCCGTCGAACACCTCACCGCTGGCCCGCAGCAGCGGTTCGGCGACGACCAGCAGCCCGGTCAGGTGGCCCTGGAGCTGCTGCCGCCCGGCGGGCGTGGACGCGGTGTCCACCCAGGACGCGACGAGTCGCCCGAAGGCGGCGGGTTCCCGCAGGCCCAGCAGCACCCGGACCGCCCCGGCGGCGGCGGCCATCAGCGGGGTGCCCCGGGCGGCGAGCCGGGCCAGGCAGTCGGCCAGCCGCAACCCCGCCCCGGCGGCGTCGGCCCGCTGGGCGAGCGTGGCCAGCGCCTCGGCGTCGGCCACGTCCTGCGCGCCGGCCAGCCCGTCGACCTGGCGGACCGCCGCGCTCTCCAGCGCCTCGGCGACCCGGCCCAGCTCGTCGGGCGGCAGGTCGGCACCGCCCGGCAGGTGACCCAGACGCAGCCGGTCGAGCAGCGCCAACGCGGTGACCAGCTCACCGAGGGTGCCCTCGGCCGGCACGGTGACCGCCACTTCCGCGAGCCGGCGGGCGGCCAGCGCGGTCAGGTCGCACCGCGCGGCGTCCGCCAGGCCGGTGATCACGGCGGCGACGGTCGGGCCGTCCTCGGCGCGTTCCCGCCGTCGTCGTTGCACCAGCGCGCCCTCGGCGGCCTGCCCGAGGGTCACCCCGCGCAACCCGGCCACCTCGATCGTCGCCTCGGTCCGGGGTGACCACTGCACCCGCCACCGGGTGGTGACCGGGTCCACCCCGCCGACGCCCGCGCCGCCGACCTGTTCGGCGTACGCGACGTCACAGACCTGGAGCCGGTGCAGCGCGACCTCCCGCCGCCGGTCCAGGGCGGAGCGCAGCGGGTCCAGCCGCAGCTCCCTGGCCGGGTCGCCGGCACCGGGCAGCCGCAGCCCGGCCAGCAGCTCACGGACCGCCGGGGCCAACCCGGAACGGGGGGTGCCGGGGGCCAGCACGCCACGCCGGTCCCCGACGAGCACGTGTTCCATCGCGTGCGCCACCGCCCGGCCCCGGCCGAGCACCTCGCCGTGGGCCAGCACGCTCTGGATCGCCTCGACCAGTTCACCCCGGCCCGGCGCGGGCAGGCCGCGCAGCCGGGCCAGGTCGAGCGCGAGGCGGACGGTCTCCCGGGCCTCCCCCGGGCCCGCCGGGTGACCGGCCCGGCGGATCGCCGCGCAGACCGCCACCACGGCGTCCGTCGTCGCCGACTCGACCGCGACCGGGTCGCCGTCGGCGGTGAGGACCGACTGCTGCCACTGCGGGTCGCGGATGCCGGCGGGATAGCCCGACCGGGCGTCCAACAGCCCGAACGTGTACGGCACCAGCGACGTCACCACCGCCGGTGCGCCGGCCGGACCGGCCGGTCGCGGGGCCTCCCGCCCGGTCAGCAGCACCGGGGCCTCCTCCCCGGCCAGTAGCGCAGGGGCGTGGAACGCGCCGACCAGGGCGGCGACCCGCCGCTGCCCCGCCTCGGCCAGGCACTGCCGCATCCGGGCCTCGCGGCGCAGGTCCAGGGCGGACACCCCGGGCCCCCGCTCGGCGTCGGCGCGCAGCGCCCAGCCGACCGCGAGCGCCGCTCGGCGTACCGCCTCCGGGTCGGCGCCCGGGGCGCGGGCCTCGACCGTGCGGTCCCACAGGTCCTCGTCGGCCCGCCCGCTGCCGGCGGCGCGCAGCGCGTCGGCGAACGACCGGCCCGGCGTCGGGGCGGCACCTGGTTCGCGTTCCCGCCAGGCCGGGTCGGCCAGCGGCAGGTCACACGGCACGACCGGAACCCCGTTGCGGGCGGCCCAGCGCACCGCGACCAGCTCCGGGGAGAAGTCGGCGAACGGGTAGAACGCCGGCCCGCCGCCGTCGCCGAGGACCCCGGCCAGCGCCACCGGGGCGACGGTGGCCGGGTCGGCGAGCCACGGCAGCCACCGCCCCAGCTCCGGCGGGAGTTCCAGGAGCAGCACCTCCGGCCGGTACCCGGCCAGCAGCCGGGGCAGGGCCACCGCCAGCGCGGGCGAGTGGTGCCGTACCCCGATCAGGTACGGGCGGCGGTGCCCGGCCAGCGCGGCGACCGCGACCGTGGGGTCGACCGCCGTCGGCTCCCCGGTGGCGGGCACGGGCGGGTCAGTCGGTGAGGACATCGCGCAGTTCCCACAGCCGCCGCCACAGGCGTGCGCCGTCCTCGGCCCGTCGCCGCACCGCGCCGTCCCAGTAGCCGAGCAGCTTGGCCCCGTCGGCCGGGTCATCCTTGCGGACCACGCCGAGCAGGTGCCCCGGCAGCAGCGACACCACGTCCCGGTCGCCGGGGAAGTAGGCCGCCGCCAGCGCCAGCGACGACGCGACCGCCACCGCCTCGGCGGTGCTCATCACGGTGGACGGCCGCTCCACCTCCCAGCCCTCGACCGACTGCCCGGCCCGCAGGTCGCGGAACGCGGTGACCAACGCCTCCAGCACGGCGTCGTCGACGGCGAACGGGGCGTGCACCCGCTCCAGCGTGGCGCGGGCCTGCCGCTGCACCAGGGCGATCTCCTGGGCCAGGTCGCCGATCGGGCCGACGGTCTCGAAGTTGAACCGGCGCTTGAGCGCGGCCGACATCTCCGACACCCCCCGGTCGCGCAGGTTGGCGGTCGCGATCAGGGTGAACCCGGGTGCGGCGGGAACGGTGGCGTCGGCGGTGCCGGACAGCTCCGGCACCGCGATCCGCCGGTCGGACAGGATCGACACCAGGGCGTCCTGGACCTCCGGCAGGCAGCGGGTGATCTCCTCCACCCGGGCCACCGCGCCGGTGCGCATCGCGGCCAGGATCGGCGAGGGCACCAGCGCGGCGGCGCTCGGCCCGTGCGCGAGCAGCAGCGCGTAGTTCCAGCCGTAACGGAGCTGGTCCTCGGTGGTACCGGCGGTGCCCTGCACGACCAGTTCGCTGCTGCCGCAGATCGCGGCGGACAGCAGCTCCGACAGCATCGACTTCGCGGTGCCCGGTTCGCCGACGAGCAGTAGGCCCCGTTCCCCGGCGAGGGTCACGACGCAGCGTTCGACGAGCGCCCGTTCCCCGACGAACTTGGCGGTGACGGTCAGCGTGCGGGGCAGGTCGTCGCGGCGGGCCTGCCGGGGCAGTTCCAGCGCGACACCGCCGCTGCCGACGATGAACGTGACGACCGCGCGCGGGGTCAACCGCCAGCCCGGCGGCCGGGGCCCGTCGTCGTACGCGGCGAGGAACGCCAGTTCGGCGGCGTGGGCGTGCTCGGCCGGCTGGACCTGCCGGGCCGCAGGCGTGGTCGTGGTGGTCATCGGCGGCCTTCCGTAACGAGATCGTCGAAGCGGGGTGCGTCGCCGTCGCACAGCCGGGCCCAGGCGAGCGCGAACAGCCGGGGCGGGGGAGCCACCGGGGAGACGATGCCCAGGGCGGTCACGCCGCCCTCGCCCCCGATCAGCAGCGGGAGCTTCCACCGTTCCAGCGGCAGCAGCGGCGCCTTGAGCGCCAACCAGCCGCCGGGCAGGAACAGCGACCGCCCGGCCCGGGGCCGCTTCGCCACCACGACGTGCCCGATCGCGGCCAGCTCGGCGCGGGCCGCCTTGAGCCGGGCCGGCTTCCAGCCGGTCCACCGGGCCACGTTGCGGTCGGTCGGATCGGGCAGGGCGAGCAGTTGCAGATACAGCGCCGCCGCGTCGAGGCCCAGCCCGAGCGTCGTGGCGACCGTGGTGACCAGGTCGGGGGCCGAGCGGGTCGGGTCCTGCGCGAAGCCGTCGTCCATCGCCGGGACGACGTGCGACACCACCTCGGTGAGCTGGCCGCCGACCAGCGCCCGCAGCGCCGCGAGCAGCTGCTCGTTGACGTGGTCGAGGCGGGCCCGCAGCACGGCCAGCGCCGGATCGTCCGTTCCGGACAGCCGGGACGGGTACAACCGGACCCGGTGCCAGCGGTCGGTCGGCGGGACCAGCACCGGGCCGACCTCGGTGCCGGCCGGGCCGGTCGTCACCGGCAGGCCGAACGCGGCGGTGAACGCCGGCAGTTTGGCGCCGTCGACGTGCCCGATGGAGACGGTGAAGCCGGGGTCGGCCAGCCGCTGCCGGGCCAGGTCGGCGGCGACCGGCAGCGCCGCCCGCATCGGGTCGTCGACGGCCAGGTGGTACGCCAGCCACGGCAGCGTCCTGGTCAGCGCGATCAGCGCGTCGTCGTCGACGACGCCGGTGTCGGCTCCGGCCAGCCACCGGCCGGTGGCCGCGTTGGCGACCCAGTGGAGCACCGTCGAGGCCGGCAGCGGGCTGGTCACCTCGGCCTTGTCCACTCCGACGATCAACTCGTCGGGCACGGGTCGCCGGGGCCCGTGCCGCCGCACCCACTCTTCGACGATCAGATCCTGTCGGGGCCCGTCGACCCACAGCCGCGCCGGGTCCTCGGGGATCAGCCGCCCGAGCAGGTTGGCGAAGGCCTGCCGGCCGCGACCGCCGGTGCCCCAGAACCGGGCCGCCGCGGCGGGTGCCGCCGGGTCGGGCAGTTCCAGGATGGTCAGCAGTTCGGCGGGGGCCTTCTCCCACACGAGCCGGGGCAGGCCCGCCAGCAGCAGGACCGCCTCGGCGTGGCTCATGCCCGCCGCCTCGGACAGGGTGCGGGCCCACTCGGGCTGCCACTCCAGCGGCTCGTTGGCCCGGGCGAGCCGGAGGAACCCGTCGATCCGCTGCGGCGTGACGTCACCGGTAGGCAGGATCTGCTCCTCGGTGATCCGGAAGCCGGGCACCGCCGAGAACCGCCCGGTCGGCGTCCAGTCGAGGACGTCGACCTCCCGGTCGTCGGTGTCGACGGCGAGCACCAGCAGCCGCCGGTCGCCTGCGCTCAGCAGCTGCCCCCGGACCTGGTCGACCGGCTGGTGGGCGTCGGCGACCAGGGTGGCCCGCCGCAGCCGGCTGCCCGGGGCGAGGAGCCCGGAGCGGGCGCACACCTCCAGCAGCGTCAGCAGCGCCTCGCGGACCTCGGACAGGCAGATCGGGGCCACCGCCCGGTACATCGCGGCCGGCAGCACCCCCAGCAGGTCGAACCAGTCGAGGTCACCGTCCAGCTGGACCCGGGCGGCAGGCGTCGGGTCGGTGCCGGTGAGCGCGGCGCCCGCGCGGGAGATCAGCCGCAGGGAGCTGTCCTCCGCGCTGTAGCAGTACTGAATCAGCCCGGCGAGTCCCTCGGAGAGCAGCCGGTCGACCGCCGGTGCCCCGGCCGGGGCCTCCTGCGCCGGCAGGGCGTTGTCCTGCTCGCCGTCGAGCACGGCGGCCAGCGTCCGCAGCCGCGTCACCTGCTCGGCGGCCCGGGTGACGAGCCCGGCGACCCCGGCGACGAGGGCGGGCGCGGTGAGCTGCGGCAGGTGCCGGGCGACCAGGGCACGCACCTGGTCGGCGTCCAGCCCGGCGGCCTCGGCCAGCAGGGCGCCGGCCTGCGCGTCGGTGACGCCGCGCAGCGCCGCCGAGCCGACCTCGTCGCGGGGCCGCAGGAAGTGCCAGTACTCCGGCGGCGGCACCAGCCGGCTGCCGGCGGCGAAGGCGGACCGCTCACCGCCGGACGGGTAGCGCCCGAGCAGGAAGCCGTCCTCGGCGCAGAGCAGCAGCTCGCCGTTGGCGCCCCGGCCACCGTGCAGCAGCCCGAAGGTGGTGTCCGCGCCGGGGAACCGCACCGCCGCCGCGAGCCTGCCGTCGGCGGCACCCGCCGGCAGGGCGAAGGACCGCCCGTTCACGGCCTCGCCGGACCAGCCGCCGTCCGCCGTGCGCCGCACCCGCCAGCCGGCCAGCCCGTCGGCGCGGCCCAGCGGGCTGTCGGACGACGTGGTGGGGCGCAGCCAGGACGCGCCGGCGTCGAGGGGTCGGCCGTCGACGGTGCCGTCCTCGAAGAACGTCGGCCGGGAGAACCGTCCACGCTCGCCCGTCGTGGGGTCGTACTCCTGCCAGCCGAGCGGGTTGTCGGCGGCGCGCAGCCAGTAGGTGGTGCCGTCGCTGATGACCCGGCCACCGGTCCGCTCGGCCCGGTCGCCGACCCGCAACGGACGTCGCCCCATGGTGCGCCCGCCGCCGGGCAGCGGCAGCGACAACTGGGGGTAGGTGGTGAAGGCGTCGTCGGCGAGGGTGAAGACGTCGTCCGGGGTGCCGCTCCAGTAGGCGGCCCGGTCCCGGCCCCGGTCCCAGCAGACCAGCAGTTGCCCGTCGACGTGGCGCAGCACCAGCCGCCAGCGGTACCGGTTCTCCCCGGCCGGGATCCGCATCAGGTGTTCCTGCTCCACCCCGTCCGGCCCGATGACCGTCACCAGGTCGCCGGTGAGCAGCAGCAGGTTCGGCCACTGCCCGGTGAGCTGCACGTCCGCCGTCGACCCGGTGAGCCGTTCGGCGGCGGCGTCCAGGGCGGGCCAGCCGTACTCGTCGAGCAGGCCGGAGCGCAGCGTCCGGCCGAGGACCGGGCCGAGGTCGTGGTCGACGAGCCGGCGTACCGCGTCGGGGTTGACGGCGAAGCCGGTCGGGCAGGCGACGGTGCCGACCCGGTCGAGGTGGTGGTCGAGCGTCGGCAGCCCCTGTCGCCCGACGGCGTCGGCGAGGGCGTCCAGCCAGCTGCGCAGGGCGGTCCGCAGGCCGGGCACCGCGACGATCTCCCGTACCCGGGGCGTCGGGTCGCGCAGGTCCCGCCCGCCGGTGCGCAGTCGCCTTTCGACGCCCTCGACCAGCATCGGCAGGAACCGGGGGTCGGCGGCGACGGCGACCAGGTCACGCCGGCCGTCGGTGTCGTCGGAGAACCAGTTGTCCAGCCGGTGCCGGACGTCGCCGTCCGGATCCGCGACGGGCACCCCCAGCGCCAGGCAGGTGTCGAGCAGGTCGAGGTCCACGGCGTCGTGGGCGCGGCAGAGCGCGACCGGCACCCCGTCGGCCTTGAGCCGTCCCGCCATCCGCTCCACCAGGGCGAGCAGCCCGGGGTGCCGCTTGCGGACCCGCCACGAGCGGCGTTCCCGGTGCTCGTCGAAGCGGCGCAGCCAGCCGGCGGGCCCGTCGGGCGACTCGGCCTCGGCCGGGACGGCACCCGCCGGCCCGGTCAGCGCGCGGGTGGCGTCGGCCTCCTCCAGCACCGCCAGCCAGACGTCGTCGCCGCAGTTGCGGGGGGTGAGCCCGAGCAGCCGGCCGCGCAGCGCGGGGTCGGCCGTGGCGAGCCGGGCCAGTGGCTGCCGGTAGGCCGTCCAGAACGCCTCCGGGGCCCGGTGCAGGGCCGGCGCGGCCAGCAGCTCGCCGAGCACCCGCTCGTCCTCGGTGGCCGGGTCGAGGCCGGCGGCGCGGGCCAGCCGACGCAGGTCGGTGTGCATCGCCGCGTACGGCGGCAGGCCGCCCAGGGTGCGCTCCACGCACAGCCGCAGGAACATCGCGTACGCGTCGGCGGGCGTGCGCCGGGTCGCCAGGTCCCGGGCGTGGCCGGAGAGCGCCTTCGCGGTCAACGCCCCGGCCAGCGCGAACTCCAGGAACACGGCGTGCTGGCGGTCCTCGTCGATGGTCAGCCCGTAGGCGCGTTCGGCGTCGCGGGCCTTGCCGAACATCGTCGCCGCGTGGGTGACGCTGTCGGCGGCGAGGAACGCCCGGCCGGCCTCCTCGTAGAACGTCGGCAGGAAGTGCGGCACCGACCGGGCCAGCCGCTCGCCGAGGGCGTTGAAGCCGTCCTTGGCCGGGCCGACCCGGGAGCGCGCCGTGCGGGCCAGCCGCTCGATCTCCTTGACCAGGGCGAGCGCGTGGTGGCCGTTGGCGGGGTCGTTGACCAGCGCCCACGCCGGGAAGCCGAGCGCCTGCTGGCGGACCACGCCGACCGGGGTCACCCGCTCGGGTGGGGCGAAGCCGAGGAACTCCACGGACAGGTCCTCGGCCTCGCCGAGCGCGCCGCTGACCAGCCGGACCACGGTCCGTCCGGCGAGGACGGGGTGGGTGTACCGGCGGGCGGTGAGGGTGTCGGTGGTGTCGTCCTTGGCCACCACCGTGCCGACGGGCAGCACCGCGCCCGCCTCCAACAGGTCCGTCGCGTCGACGCTCACTGGTCCTCCTCCTGCTCTGCTGCCACGACCCGGCCGGCGTACAGCGCGGCGGCCATCCGGGTTCCCTCCGACCAGGCCACCGGGCCGACCTCGCCCAGCGGCAGGGCGGTGCCGTGTCGGTCGGTGAAGACGAGGTCACCGGTCTCGGTCTCGTAGTACGGGTCGTCCGCGCCGACCCAGGAACGGGCCTCGACGGTGACGCCGTTCTCGACGATCCGGCAGACCGCGTTGCCGCCGCGGACGGGGTAGCCGAGCGACGTCGCGCGGGCGGTCAGGTGCCGTAGCTGGTCGTACCGGCCGCCGGCGTAGCCGCCGTAGCGGGTCGCCGTCGCGTCGACGTCCGTGCCCCGGACCCAGGTCTGCCGGAAGAGCTGGTCGACGGACTGGCGGACCTGGAGTTCGGCGGCGAACTCCCGCAGGTCGTCGAGGTCGTCGAGGGTGACCGGGTGGGGGATGACGACCCGGTCCGCGCTGCGGCGGACGCTGTCGCCGTCGAGGTCGACCAGTCCGACCTGGCCGTCGCCCACCTCGCGGAGCAGGCCCACGCCGTCCGGGTCGCGCCGGCCCTCGTCGTCGAGCACCGCGACGACGAGGTCGGTGAGCGCGGTGCGCCACGCCTCGTCCGGCCACACCTCGGTCAGGACCGCGACCGGCACCGGCAGCGACCGCACCATCCAGCGTTCGATGTCGGTGCGGCACTGGGTCTCGTGCCGGCCCAGCCACTCGGTGAGCTGCCGCAGCCCCACCACGGTCGGATCGTCGCGCAGGGACGCCGGGACGGAACGCAGTTCCCGCCCCTTCGCGTTCCGGGCGACGACGTCGCCATCGCGGAGAGTGACCTGGTAGCCACCCGACACCTCTGACCATCCCATGTGGACACTCCACGTCTCGACGGAAGAAGACACCGGAGGCTAGCCCACCCGGGCGACAAAGTCGGGGCGTCGTCCCGCCACCCGGTGACGACCCGGCAACGACACGACGACCTCACTGTCGGTGACCATTGATGGGCGTGCCGGGAGATGTCCAGCGGGCCGCGCCACCCCGCCCGCCCGGCACCGCGCCGCACCCGCGCCCGGCAAGCCGCCGTACCCGCGCCCGGCAAGGCTTCGCGGACCGCGACCGGCGGACCACCCCCGGGGTGTGGCGCCACCCCGGGGCACGGCCCCGGCCCGCCGCGCCGGCCGGGGCAGGGCGGTGGAGCACGGCCGGCGGCTCACCGCCAGTGATGATTCTTACTCGACGTCGACCGCCGAGGGCACCGTGACCGGCGGGGCCGGTGAGTCGGCTGGGACGACCGTGAGTCAGGACACCGGGGCGACAACGACGCGTCCGGGCTGCCACCGCGCCGAGAACTGACCGAACGGACAGTCACCGACCGTAGTCTTTCTGCGGCCGGGCGGCTGTTCGACGGACAGCCGACGGGGCGACCGGATCGGCACTCTGGGGTCATCCCCGTTCACCTTCCGTGAGGGCCACCGACCATGTCGCAGCTCCTGCCCGCCGCCCGGGCCGACGTCCCGACCACCGCCCCCGTCTCCCCCGTCGCCCCGCCGGAGCCGGCCGTCGCCGGCCCCGGTGCGCGTACCGCAGTGGTGGGCCTCGGCTACGTGGGCCTGCCGACCAGCCTGGCCCTGGTCGCCGGCGGCGCCCGGGTGACCGGGGTGGACATCTCCCCGGACCGGCTCGACGACATCCGGGCCGACCGGGCCGACCTGCTCGACGACGACCGGAGCCGGCTCCGCGAGACGCTGCGGGCCACCGACCCGGCACTGCGCCTCACCACCGCGGTCGCCGAGATCGCCGACGCCGACACGGTGTTGATCTGCGTGCCCACCCCGGTGGACCGGCACCTCGCCCCCGACCTCACCGCGTTGCGGGCCGCCTGCGCGGCGGTGGTCGCCCACGCCCGCCCCGGCCAGACCATCGTGCTGACCTCCACCAGCTACGTCGGCACCACCCGGGAGCTGCTGGTCGAGCCGCTGGCCGCCCGGGGCCTACGGGTCGGGCAGGAGGTCTTCGTGGCGTTCGCCCCGGAACGGGTCGACCCCGGCAACGACCGGCACCGGCAGGAACTCACCCCCCGGGTGGTCGGCGGCACCACGCCGGAGTGCACCGCGCGGGCCGCCGCCGCGCTGGCCCGGATCACCCCGCTGGTGCACCGGCTCGGCTCCCCCGAGGCCGCCGAGATGACCAAGCTGCTGGAAAACACCTTCCGGGCGGTGAACATCGCCCTGGCCAACGAGTTCGCCGACCTCTGCCGGGACCTGCACCTGGACGTCACCGAGGTGATCGACGGGGCGGACACCAAGCCGTACGGGTTCATGGCCTTCCAGCCGGGCCCGGGGGTGGGCGGGCACTGCATCCCGTGTGACCCGCACTACCTGCTGTGGCAGGTCCGTGGGCAGCGCCGCGAGGCACCGCTGATCGAGACCGCGATGCGGGGGATCGCCGCCCGCCCCCGCCGGGTCGTCGACCGGATCCGGGAACTGCTCGCCGGGGCCGGCCGCCCGCTGCTCGGGGCCCGGGTGCTGCTGGCCGGGGTGACCTACAAGCCCGGGGTCGCCGACGTCCGGGAGTCCCCCGCGCTGGAGATCATCGGCGAGCTGGTCCGGGCCGGCGCGGACGTCGCCTTCGTCGACGACCTCGTCGACACGGTCCGCACCCCCGACGGCCAGCTCCTGCACCGGGTCGCCGACCCGGCCGACCGGGAGTGGGACCTGGTGGTCGTGCACACCCGCCAGTCCGGCCTGGACGAGGCGTGGCTGCGCGGGCAGCCGATGGTGCTCGACGCCACCTACCGGCTCACCGGACTGCCCCGGCGGGAGGTCGTCTGAGATGCCGGCGACCGCCCCCGTCCGGCGCGGCCTGCGCCGGCTGCTCACCGTGCTCGCGCTGCTCCCGCTGATCGTGCTGCTGGCTCGCCAGTTGCCCCTGCTGCCGTACGCCCCGCTGCTGGCGTTCTACGGCTTCGCCGTGCTCACCGCCACCGTCGCCGTGTTCTACCTGGCCTACGCCCGCTACGTCGACCCGGCCGAGGCCCCGGCGCAGCCCCGGCACGCCGCCACGTTCCCGCCGCTGCCGCCGTCCCCGACGGTCAGCCTGCTGGTGGCCGTGAAGGACGAGGCCGACGGCATCGAGGCGTGCGTCCGGTCGATGACCGGCAGCGGGTACCGCCCGTTGCAGGTGATCGTGGTCGACGACGGTTCCACCGACGGCACCGCCGAGGTGCTCGACCGGCTCGCCGCCGAACTCCCGGTCACCGTGCTGCACCTGCCCCGCAACGTCGGCAAGAAGCGGGCCCTGGTGCACGCCGCCCGGCACGCCACCGGCGAGGTGCTCGCCTTCACCGACTCCGACTGCGTACTCGCCCCGGACGCGGTGGGACGCTGCGTCGAGGCGCTGCTGCGGCAACCGGACCTCGGTGCGGTCAGCGGCCACGCCCGCGCGCTCAACCCCGACGAGTCGCTGCTCAGCCGGGTGCAGGACGTCTGGTACGAGGGCCAGTTCCGGGTCTCCAAGGCGGCCGAGGCGTCGTTCGGGGCGGTCACCTGCGTCTCCGGCCCGCTGGCGGTGTTCCGGCGGGAGGCGGTGCTCAACTACCTGCCCGCCTGGGCGGCCGACCGGTTCCTCGGCGGCGAGTTCCGGTTCGCCACCGACCGGCAGCTCACCGGCTACGTGCTGGGGCAACGCTGGATCGGCGACCGGCTCAAGCGGCGCTTCGCCGACTCGCCGTTCGTCCGCGACGAGGACCACCCGCCGCGCGCCTGGCGGGTCGGCTACGTCCGCTCGGCGAAGGTGTGGACCACCGTGCCGGCCCGGCTGCGGCCGTTCCTGCGCCAGCAGACCCGCTGGAAGAAGAGCTACGTGCGGAACCTGTTCTTCACCGGCACGTTCATGTGGCGGCGGGGGCCCGGCCCGGCCGCGCTCTACTACGGACACGCGCTGTGGGTGGCGCTGGCCCCGGCGATGGCCTTCTCCCACCTGGTCTGGGCGCCGCTGCGCGGCTGGTGGGCGGTGCCGTTGCTCTACCTGTGCGGGGTGCTGCTCAAGGGCACCGCGTGGGGGCTGGCCTACCGGCTGGACAACCCGGGTGACCCGCGCTGGGCGTACCGGCCGTTGATGAGCGTGCTGTCCGCCACCGTGCTGTCCTGGCTGCTGCCCTGGTCGGTGGGGACGATCCGGCGCGGCGTGTGGTCGCGGAGCACGGTGTGAACGCCGGGCGGCGGGTGCTGACCCGGCTGGCCCGGGTCGCGCTCACCCTCGCCGGGGCGGGGACGCTGGTGCTGCTCTACGCGGTGGTGTTCACCCGGGGCGAGGTGCTCCGGTGAGCCGGCTCTGGCCACGCGCGCTCGGCGGGCTGCTGTCGCTGGTCACCCTGCTGGTGGTGGCGGCGCCCTTCGGGGTGTCCTGGTACCTCGACGACCTGCGCCGCCACGTCAGCGGGCAGCACGACACCCCGGTCACCCGGGTCGACCCCGCCGACCTGCGCCGCTTCACCGAGACGGCCGGGCGGCTGCCGGACCGGGCCGCGCCGGTGGTGGTCGCGTACCACGACATCCGGCCGCACGGCGACGACCCGGCGGCGACCGAACCGACCGGCCGGGAACACTACGTGGTCACCCCGGAGGCGTTCGACGCCCAGCTCACCGCCCTGCGCACCGCCGGCTACCGGACGATCTCCTCGGCCCAGTACGTCGACTACCTGCGCGGCGGGAGCGTCCCGCCCCGGTCGGTCTACCTCACCTTCGACGACGGCACCCGAGGCCTGTGGTCGTACGCCGACCCGATCCTTCGGCGGCACCGCATGGTGGCCGCCTCCTACCTGATCACCGCGCAGGTGGGCACCCACCGGCCGTACTACCTGAGCTGGGCGGAGATCGACCGGATGCGCCGCTCCGGTCGGTGGGACTTCCAGGCGCACACCCACGACCTGCACACCCGGGTGCAGACCGCGCCGGGGCGGCTCGGCTCCCCGCTGACCCACCGGCGCTGGGAGCCGGCCACCGGTGCGCGCGAGAGCCTGGCCGGCTACCGGCAGCGGTTGACCGCCGACTTCGACGCGATGTTCGCCGCGTTCACCGACCACCGGCTGCCCCGCCCGCAGTTGTTCGCGTACCCGTTCTCCGAGATCGGGGACGCGACGACCGACCCGGAGGCCGCCGCGTTCAGCCGCGACCTGATCGCCACCCGGTTCGTCGCCGCGCTGACCAACAAGTCGCTCGCCCCGCAACCGAGCAGCCGCCGGTCGGCCGCCGACGGGCAGGTCGAACGGGCCGAGGTGTACGCCCGCACCACCGCCGCCGAACTGGTCAGCGCGGTCGTCGAACGCACGGCCGTGCCCGCCGTGGTGACCGACCCGTTCGCCCGTCCCTGGGACTGGCGTGACCAGCACGGTGAGCCGATGACCGACCTGTCCCCGCTGACCGGCGGCCGGTTCCCCGCCGACAGCCCACGCCGCGCCTACGGCACCCTGCTCGCGTACGCCAGCGCGGACTGGACCGGCTACACGGCCGACGCCACCGTGCGCGGCCTGCGCGCCGACGGCGGCACCGTCACCCTGCTGGTCGGGGTCAACGGCGACGCCACGGTCTCGGTCCGGGTGACGCACGGCCGGGTGGCGGTGCTGCGTGCCGGCCGGGTGGTCGCCGAGGCCGCCGTGGACCCGGCGGCCACCCACCGGGTCACGGTCACCGTGCGCGACGGCGTGACGGTGGCCCGGGTCGACGGCGGCCCGGCCCTGCGGGTGTCCACCCCCACCGGGCCGGGTGCCACCGGCGGGTTGGCCGTGGCGATCGACGACGCGCAGGGGCAGCCCCACCCGTCGGTCGCCGCGCTCACCGTGACGGCCGTCGGGTGACCGCCGCGGCCCGCCCGGCCGGGCGGGTCGCGGCGGGAACGCCCGTCACTCCCGCCAGCCGGCCAGCTCCACGCCCTTGCCGAGTTCGACCCGGAACCCGAGGGTGATGTCGCCGCCCTCCCCCGGCCCGAGCCGCAGCCGCCAGGTCAGCTCGCCCAGGTCGGTGCGCTCGTCCGGCGGCGGGACGACGGTGGCCTCCCGGACGGTCACCGCCTCGTCGCGGGAGACCGGCAGCTGGTCGCGGACCTCCACCGTCGCCGGTCGCGGGGTGTGGTTGGCCACGCTGATCCGGTACTCCACGTCCCGCCGCCGGGTGGAGCCGAGCGCGGCCCGGGTGTCGGAGCGCCGGGTCAGCTCGCGTTCCACCCGGACCCGGTCGTCCACCCCGAGTGCCACCTCGGTCTCCTCACCGGGCGCCCAGGTCGGCAGCCGGGTGGTGGCGACGAAGTCGGCGTCGTGGAACACCGCCGCCGGGCCGGGCAGCAGGGTGTGCGTGGAGGTGTTGCGGACCGTCGCCCGCAGGTGCGCCTCGGCGGCCCGCAGCGGCACGGTCACGTGGTCGAGGCGGACCGGCAGGTCCAGTACGGCGATGACGGCCCGGTAGGCGCTGCCGTCGGCGGGCACCGCCACCGGGCGGGCCGGCCGGTAGGTCGCGGCGGTGACACCCTGCTCGACCTCGGCGACGCTCTCCCGCACGACCGGGCGCGGCCCGCCCGCGCGGGCCGCCCCACCGCCTCCGGCCGGGGCCGCGGCGGGCGCGGGCGGCGGCGGCGCACCGAAGCTCGCCGCCGCCCGCGCCACCGGGACCGGCCGGACCCGGTCGAGGTACCAGGGCGACAACTCCGGTACGCCGGAGGCCGCCGCCGGGCGGGCGGTGGACAGTTGGAGCGCGCACTCCGGCCAGTCCTCGCCGGTGTCCTGGGTGACCAGGGCGGACCAGGTGACCGTCATGGCGTCGCCGACCAGCCGCAGGTCGTAGGAGGACTGCCAGCGGGCCCCGTCGACCAGGTAGGTCAGCTCCAGGTCCACGGTGGTGTCGTCGGCGTCCACGGCGACCGTCACGTCGGCGGCCAGCCGGTCCGGTGCCTGTTTGCCGCCCGCGTCGGCCACCTGCCGCTGCACGGCCGCCAGTTCCTCGGTCAGGTCGACACGTCGCCGGGCCAGCCCGCGTCGGCGGCGGTGGGAGTCGGTGAGCTGGGCGGCGACCGCGTCGGCGAAGGACGTCACGTCGGCCGGGGCGGCGTCACCGGCGGCCAGCGTACGGGCGTAGGTGCTGCCGGCCCGGTCGGCCAGCCGGGTGAGGAACTGTTGCCGCTGCGTCTCGACCTCGGCGGCGTCGTCGGTCTCGGCGAGTTCGTCGGCCAGTTCCCGGGCCCGCCGGGTCAGCGCGTCGACCTGACCGTCGGTGCTGCGGGCCTGCCGCCAGGTGCTCACCTCCACACCGAGGACGGTGGCCGGGCCCCCGCCCCCGGTCCGCAGCGAGTCCCGGCGCAGCCGCAACGGCAGCGGGGCGATCCGGAGCCGGTGCTCACCGGCGGCCAGCCGGATGCTCGCCCTTCGGGTGACCCGGGCACGGTCCGGATACACGGTGACGGCGACCACGGGTGCTTCGATCTCCACAGCGTCCACGGCGGCGAGGGTAGCCGGGGTGCGCACGCCGGCCGGAACGACAGGCGGGCCGGCTACGCCGGTGGCAGGCAGACGATGTCGAGGCGGCGCGGGCCGTGCACGCCCTCCACCCGGCTCAGCTCGATGTCGCTGGTCGCGGAGGGCCCGGAGATCATCGTGACGGGGCGGGTCGGGTCGGGCAGGGCGCGCACCAGGTCGGGCACGTCGGCCACGATCTGCGCGGCCCGGACCACGCAGACGTGGTGGTCGGGGACCAGGGTCAGCAGGCGGCGGCCCTGCGCCGGGCCCCCGTCGAGGACCAGGGTGCCGGTCTCGGCGACGGCGAGCGCGCAGCCGGTGAGCACGGCCAGGCCGGGCGCGTCGAGCTCGGTGGCGGTGAGGGTGTCCCCGGGCAGCGTGGGCGGGCCCAGCCGGGCGGTCCACTGCGGAGGTGTCCCGGCCGGCAGCACCACGGCGGTGGCCCCGGCGAGCAGGGTGGCGAGCAGGTCGGGCAGCTCCGCCGGGGTGCAGGGGTGCACCCCGGCGCGGTAGTCACCGGCGCGGGCGGCGAAGAGCGCGCTCAGCTCAGGAGTCATGGGTCCGCCGCCACCAGTCGCGGAAGGACTCCCCGGCCGGCAGCGGGGCGTCCCGGTGCGCCGTCCAGGCCGACAGCGGCCACGGCGCCCGGCGCAGCCGTCCGCCGTGCCGCCGGGTCAGCACCCGCAGTGGCCGGCCGCCGGAGCGGACCGTGCGCAGCGCCACCCGCCACCGCCGACGGTCGCGCATCGTCCAGGCGAGCCACGCCATCGCCGCGCGCTCGGCGGCCGGCTTCGGCCCCGTCTGGCGCAGGTGCACCAGGATCGCCGGAATGTCGATCTTGACGGGGCAGACGTCGTAGCAGGCCCCGCAGAGCGTCGAGGCGTACGGCAGGGTCGCGTTGTGGCCGGCGTCCTGCCCGGTGAGTTGGGGTGACAGGATCGCGCCGATCGGGCCGGGATAGACCGAGCCGTAGGCGTGGCCGCCGACCCGCTCGTACACGGGGCACACGTTCAGGCAGGCCGAGCAGCGGATGCAGCGCAACGCCGCCCGCCCCACCGGGTCCGCCGCGATCCGGCGACGACCGTTGTCCAGCAGCACGATGTGCAGCCGGCGCGGCCCGTCGCCGGGGGTCACCCCGGTGACGATCGAGGTGTACGGGTTCATCCGCTCACCGGTCGACGAACGCGGCAGCAGCCGCAGGAAGTCACCGAGATCGGTGAACCGGGGCAGCAGCTTCTCGACCCCGACCACGGCGATCAGGGTGTCCGGCAGGGTCAGGCACATCCGCCCGTTGCCCTCGGACTCGACGACCACCAGGGAACCGGTCTCCGCCACCGCGAAGTTGGCCCCGCAGATGGCGACCCGGGCCGACAGGAAGGTCCGCCGCAGGTACTCCCGGGCGGCGCCGGCCAGCACCGCGGGCTCGTCCGAGTCGGCGGTGAAGCCGGGCATCCGGCGGGCGAACAGCTCGCGGATCTGCCCCCGGTGGTAGTGGATCGCCGGCACCAGGATGTGCGACGGGGTGTCGTCGGCGAGTTGCACGATCAGCTCGGCCAGGTCGGTCTCCACCGCCGTGACCCCCGCCGCGGCGAGCGCCTCGTTGAGGCCGATCTCCTGGGTCGCCATCGACTTGACCTTCACCACCCGGTCGACGCCCCGCGCCCGGACCAGCTCGGTGACCAGCGCGTTGGCGGCGGCGGCGTCCGCGGCGTGGTGCACGGTCGCCCCGGCGGCGGTGGCCGCCCGCGCGAACTGGTCCACCAGCTCGGGCAGCCGGTCGATGACGTCGTCCTTGACCCGGGCCGCCCGCTCGCGCAGCCGTTCCCAGTCGGGCACCTCGGCCACCACGGCGGCCCGCTTGTCCCGGATGGTGCGGGTGGCCCGGCCCAGGGTGGCCCGGAGCTGGGCGTCGCGCAGCGCGCCGGCCGCCGCCCGGGGGAACGGGGTGGCCGCCACGATGGGCAGGTGCCGGCCCGGCGGGGGCGTCATCCGATCGCCTGGCTGCCGGTGGCGGCGAGGATCTCGGCGTAGTGGACGGGTCGTGGGGCGTCGGGTCGGCGGGCCAGGCCACCGCCGATGTGGGCCAGGCACGAGCTGTCGGCGGCGGCCAGGTAGTCGGCGCCGGTGGCGACCGCGTGGGCGCACTTGTCGGCGAGCATCGCCCCGGACACGGCGGCGTTCTTCAGCGCGAAGGTGCCACCGAAGCCGCAGCACTGCTCCGGCTCGGGCAGCGGCAGCAGTTCCAGGTCGCGCACGGCGGCGAGCAGCCGCAGCGGCCGGTCGCCCAGCCGCAGCATCCGCAGCCCGTGGCAGGTCGGGTGGTAGGTGACCCGGTACGGGAAGCGGGCCCCCACGTCGGTCACCGCGAGCACGTCCACCAGCAGCTCGGACAGCTCGTGCACCGGCAGCCGGGTGTGCGCCCGCAGGTGGGCCACGCAGGAGCCGGACGGCGAGACGACGACGTCGTGACCGGCGAACGCCGCCTCGGTGTGCCGTTCCAGGTCGCGGGCCGGGGCCCGGTGGCCGGTGTTGGCGTGCAACTGGCCGCAGCAGCTCTGCCCGGCGGGGAAGGTGATGGTGTGGCCGAGCCGCTCCAGCAGGGTCACGGTGGCGATGCCGACCCGGGGGAAGAACGCGTCGTTGAGGCAGGTGACGAACAACGCGATGCGCACCGTGCCCCCCCCTCGCCGCTCCCCCTCGCCGTGCCCTCGTTGCCGTGCCGCCTTGCCACGCCACCTTGCCGTGCCCGCTCGCACGGCCGGGACGTGATTGACGAATTCTATATGATCTATGCAGTCGGCGCGGGGTGCGGCATCCTGCGCACCGGCGGGGCGGGCCGGTGGCCCGTCGGTCGTCGCGGCGTGCCGGCCCGGTGGGCGTCGGGCGCGGGTGGGCGTCCCCCGGCCTCCACCGCCCGTCGACGAGGTGCCGAGATGACGGATTTCCAGGGCCTGGTGGCCGCCGTGACCGGGGGTGGCTCGGGCATCGGCGCGGCGGTCGCCGACCTGCTGGCCGCCCGCGGGGCGCGGGTCGCCGTGCTCGACCGCGATCCCGGGGCCGGCGGGGCGCACCTGCGGCTCACCGCCGACGTCACCGCCCCGCTGGAGCAGACCATGGACCGGGTCGCGGCGACCCTGGGCGGTCTGGACGTGCTGGTGAACTGTGCGGCGGTCAGCGCGGTCGGTGCGGTGGAGGCCGCCGACGACGCCGAGTGGCACCGGTGTCTGGACGTCAACGTGGTCGGGGTGGCCCGCGCCTGCCGGGCGGCCCTGCCGCACCTGCGCCGCTCGGCCAGCGCCGCCATCGTCAGCATCACCTCGATCGCCGCGACGGCGGGCCTGGTGGACCGGGCCGTCTACTCGGCCACCAAGGGCGCGGTGCACGCGCTCAGCCTGGCGATGGCCGCCGACCTGGTGGGCGACGGCATCCGGGTGTGCACGGTGGCGCCGGGCACGGTGGACACCCCGTGGGTGGCCCGGCTGCTCGCCGGGGCGCAGGACCCGGCCACGGAGAAGCGCCGGTTGGCCGCCCGGCAGCCCACCGGCAGGCTGGTGACCGCCGACGAGGTGGCCCAGGCGGTCGCCTTCCTGGCCTCCCCGGTCTCCGGGGCGACCACCGGCACCGCGCTGGCCGTCGACGGCGGCATGTCCGGCCTGCGGCTGGTCCGCTGACCCGGGGCTGCGGCCGCCGGCTCCCGCCGGCCGGTGCCGACCCGACGGGCGGTGCCGACGGCGGCTCCCCGGCCGCCGGTCAGGCCGCCGCCATGGTGACCCGCTGCCGGCCCAGACCGTCCACCTCGACCTCCACCACGTCACCGGGGCGCAGGTAGGGGAACCGGCCGGACAGGGCCACCCCCTCGGGCGTGCCGGTGTTGATCACGTCGCCCGGGTCGAGGACGGTGTACTGCGACAGGTGCCAGACCAGGTACGCCACGTCGAAGATCATGTCTGCGGTGCGCGAGTCCTGCCGGGGCTCGCCGTTGACCCAGGAGCGCAGCCCGAGGTCCTGCACGTCGGGGATCTCGTCCGGGGTGACCAGCCACGGGCCGAGCGGCTGGAACGTCTCGCAGGACTTCCCCTTGGACCACTGGCCACCGGAGTCGCGCAGTTGGAAGTCGCGTTCGGACACGTCGTTGGCGACCAGGTAGCCGGCGACGTGGGCCAGGCTCTGCGCGGGCGACTCCAGGTAGCGGGCGCGCCGGCCGATGACCACGGCCAGCTCCACCTCCCAGTCGGTCGCGGTCGCGCCCCGGGGCACCAGCACCTCGTCGTACGGGCCGACCACGGTGTTGGGCGCCTTGTAGAAGACGATCGGGGTCTCGGGCGGGGCGGCTCCGGACTCGGCGGCGTGCGCGGCGTAGTTCTGCCCGACGCACAGCACCACGCCGGGGCGGGCCACCGGCGGGCCGACCCGCATCCCGGTGACGTCCAGCTCCGGCAGGTCGCGGGCCGCCCGGACCCGGTCGGGGCCACCGGAGGCGAGGAACGCGCCGTCGATGTCGGGGGTGAGCGCGGACAGGTCGTAGTGCCGACCGTCGGCGTACAGCACCGGCCGTTCCGCGCCGGCCGGGCCAACCCGCATCAGCTTCATCCGCTGCCTCTCCACGATCGGGCGCCTCGCCGACGCCATCCAGGATCGTAGATCAGCGCACCCGCCGTCCCGGTGCCGCACGACGGCCCCGCTGCGTCGCCCCGACTGCGGTGGGCGAACCGCACCCGGTGGCGACGGGCGGGTACCCGGTGGCCCCGGGCGGGCGGGTGGGGACGGCCGGCGGCTCGTCGACCTGTTCCCGGCCCGGGAGGTCGAGCAGCCGCCGGCCGCCGGGGGTCAGCTCGACGTGGTGGCGGGCTCTCCGGCACCGCTCTCCGGCCCGACGGCGACCGGCGCCGTCGGCCGGTCGGCCAGGTGCCGGCGTAGCGACCAGGTCACCGCCGCCACCCAGAGCACCACGACGACCAGGTAGCAGGCGTACCGGACGGCGTCCGGGGCGCCGATCCACTCGCTGCGCAGCAGGGTCCGGATGTTGGTCAGCACGATGACCCCGCCGACGGCGGAGCCGAGCACCCGGGGCGGGACCAGTCGCACCAGCCAGGCGGCGATCGGCGCGGCGATCATGCCGCCGAGCAGCAGCGCGCCCACCCAGCCGAAGTTGATGTTCTCCGAGCCGATGCCGACCAGGAAGCCCAGGCTGGCGGCGACCGCCACCAGGAACTCACTGGTGTCGATCGAGCCGATCACCCGGCGGGGTTCCAGCCGGCCGCTGGCCAGGATCGCCGGGGTGCCGACCGGCCCCCAGCCGCCGCCCCCGGTCGCGTCGACGAAGCCGGCGACGAGCCCCAGCGGGCCGAGGAAGCGCTTGCGCAGGGGCAGGCCGACCCGGTCGCGGGGCAGGCCGGCGACGGTGAACCGGATCAGCACGTAGAGGCCGAGGGTCAGCAGGATCAGCGACATGATCGGGGCCGCGGTCGCGGTCGAGAGGCTGGACAGGAAGGTCGCCCCGGCGAACGCCCCGATGGCACCCGGCACGCCGACCCGACGGACCACCGTCCAGTCGACGTTGCCGAACCTCCAGTGGGCGGCGCCGGAGACGAGGGTGGTGCCGATCTCGGCCAGGTGAACGGTCGCCGAAGCGCTCGCCGCACCCGTGTTGAGAGCCAGCAACAATGTGGTGGATGTCACGCCGTACGCCATCCCGAGACTGCCGTCGACCAGTTGCGCACCAAGGCCGACAAGGGCAAGAAGAAGCAGGCTACGCACAATTACCGCCGATCAGGAAGGGAATTGGGAAGGCCTGCGCGGCCGGGGCGGACCACCGTCACGGTGACGGCCGTCCCGGCTGGTCGCGGCCTGTACAGAGGTCGGTGCTGCCGGAGGAATCGCCCCCGCGGAGCGTGTGCCACCGGTGGGTACGACCACCCGGCGGACAGCGCGTGAAACGTTCGTTAAGGGAGTACGTCAACCGTCGTCATGGGGTGGCGTTTTGCCAGCCCAGAGCCGTTATCGGTGACGCCTGCAGGGCTTCGTCGCCCGGTCGGCGGTCACCGCCGAGGTCAGCGGCGGTGGGTGGGACGGATGCGCGGTCGGCAATCAATCCGCGCCCCACCAGGGAATCTAAAGATCGAAAACCAATCCCACCTCGCCTCACGAATGCCATAGCTAATCTATGGGTAATGACGGCATGAATACCGATACGGATCTTTGATGTATACGGCAATCGATGGCAAGACCTGTTCCACATAGTGGGATACGGGAAGCTCCGATCTCCACTACCAGGGACTACGCGGGTCACCAGAAAACAGTTTGGAAATAAAACTGCAAATGACCGGACAAGCATCGATGGCACGATCTGGTGGCAGCAGGGTCGCATCGAAGAACATCGTGCCTGGTTAACCCGACGGCATATCCGGTAGCCTTGGTAGGAAATCTTCATCCCACGCCCGATGATCGGCGAATTTAACCGGGCTGTAACTAGGCGACGTTAGATTGTGACGCAGCGCGACATTCACTGTGGCAAATCAGCACGCGCTCGCCGGCCCACTGCCGGCAAATCCCCTAGTCAGCACGCGATCCGTCGCGACCGAAGTGGGAGCCCGATGAGTAGCGCACCGTACACACGTGACCTGATCCTGGTCGTCAACCCCGTCGGCGTCCTGGAACCCGGCCCACGGATCACGGCCGCCGCCGCAGCCGGTGGTGGACGCGGCATCATCGACCTGGCCACCGGCGACGACTGGTCGCTGCGGGCGCTCGCCCGCGCCGCGAGCTGGTCGTCCGCCCCGATCGGCATCCGGGTCCCGGCCGGCTGCCAGGCCAGCCCCGCCGAGGTGGACCGCGCCGCCGCCGGCCGGGTGGACCTGATCGTGGTCGAGCCGACGAGCCCGTGGCCGCTGGCCGAGATCACCGGGCACCACCGGGTGCTGGTGGAGGTGACCAGCCGGGCGGAGGCCCACGCCGCGGCGGCCGCCGGCGCGCACGGACTGATCGCCCGCGGAATGGAGGGCGGCGGCCGGGTCGGCGAGCTCAGCTCCTTCGTCCTGCTCCAGCAGCTCGTCGCCGACGACACCCTCGACCTGCCGGTCTGGGTGGCCGGCGGGATCGGCCCGCGCACCGCCGGGGCCTGCCTGGTCGGTGGCGCGGCCGGCGTCGTGCTGGACACCCAACTCGCCCTGATGCCCGAGTCGGAGCTGCCGGCCGACGTGCAGGCCGTCATCCGGCGGATGGACGGCTCGGAGACCGTGCTGCGCGACGGCGTACGCGGCATCCGCCGGGGCGGCCCGCACCAGGGCGACAGCGAACTGCTCCCGGTCGGCCAGGACGGCTGGCTGGCGGCGGCCTTCGCCGACCGCTGGCCCGACACCGCCACCGCCGTACGCGGCATGCGCGCGGCGATGCTCGACGCCGTCGACGGCCCCGACGCCGCCGACCTGCTCCAGCCGCACGCCCCACTGGCCGAGGCCCTCGGGGTACGGGTGCCCGTCGCCCAGGGCCCGATGACACGGGTCAGCGACGAGGCCTCCTTCGCCGCCGCCGTCGCCGACGGCGGCGCGTTGCCGTTCATCGCGCTCGCCCTCAACTCCGCCGACCAGTGCCGCCGGATGCTCACCGAGACCGCCGCCCAGCTCGGCGACCGCCCGTGGGGTGTCGGGGTGCTCGGTTTCGCCCCCGAGGAGCTGCGCGCCGCCCAACTGGAGGTCATCCGGGAGATCCGGCCCGCCTGCGCGATCATCGCCGGTGGCCGCCCACCGCAGGCCCGCGCCCTGGAGGAGCAGGGGATCAGCACCTTCCTGCACGTGCCCTCCCCCGGCCTGCTGCGCCAGTTCCTGCGCTCCGGCGCGCGCAAGTTCATCTTCGAGGGCGCCGAATGCGGCGGGCACGTCGGACCCCGGGCGAGCTTCCCGCTGTGGGAGGCCCAGCTGGCGGTCCTCGACGACCACCTCGACACCGATCCCGCCGCCGGCGCCCAGCTACAGATCTTCTTCGCCGGTGGGGTGCACGACGCCCGGTCGGCGGCGATGGTGGCCACGATGGCCGCCCCGCTGGCCCGCCGGGGTGCCCGGATCGGCGTGCTGATGGGCACCGCCTACCTGTTCACCGCCGAGGCCGTGACCCACGGCGCGGTCCAGCCGTTGTTCCAGCGTGAGGCGCTCACCGCCGAGCACACGGCGCTGCTGGAGACCGCTCCCGGGCACGCCACCCGCTGCCTGCACACCCCGTTCGTCGACGACTTCCACCAGCTGCGCACCCAACTGGAGGGTGCCGGGGCGGAGAACCGCGAGGTGTGGGAGCAGCTGGAGCTGCTCAACGTCGGCCGGCTGCGGATCGCCAGCAAGGGCCTGCGCCGCTCCGGCGACGTCGTCGAGACCGTCGACGAGGGCGTCCAGGCAAGCGAGGGGCTGTTCATGGCCGGCCAGGTGGCCGTGCTGCGCGACCGTGCCACCACCGTCGCCGAGCTGCACGACGACGTCACCACCGCGGTACGCGGCTTCCACGCCGACCGGCTCGACGCGCTGCGGGCCCGACTCACACCGCCGGCCGTCGAGATCGAGGAACCGCCCGCGCCGCTGGACATCGCCATCGTCGGGATGGCCTGCATGCTGCCCGGCTCCCCCGACCTGGACAGCTTCTGGCGCACCGTGCTCAGCGGCGTCGACACCGTCACCGAGGTCCCGGCGCAACGCTGGGACACCGAGCACTACTACGCCCCCGAGGTCGGGCCGGGACAGACCGGCCGGATCAGCGTCTCCAAGTGGGGCGGGTTCATCGAGCCGGTCCCGTTCGACGCCATCGGCTACGGCATCCCCCCGGCCGCATTGAGCAGCATCGACCCGACCCAGTTGCTCGCCCTGGAGGTCTCCCACCGGGCGCTGGTCGACGCCGGCTACCCGTACGACGCACCCGGCGCGGACCACGCCCGCACCGGCGTGGTCTTCGGCGCGGAGGCCGGCAGCGACATGGGCCACGCGCAAACCCTGCGCACCATGCTCCCGGCGTACCTCGGTGAGGTGCCCGAGCAGATGCAGGAGCTGCTGCCCACGGTCACCGAGGACAGCTTCCCCGGCGTGCTGGCCAACGTGATCGCCGGCCGGGTCGCCAACCGGCTCGACCTGGGCGGACCGAACTACACCATCGACGCGGCCTGCGCCTCGTCGCTGGCCGCGATGGACGCCGCCTGCAAGGAACTGGTCGCCGGCGACAGCGACCTGATGATCTGCGGCGGCGCCGACCTGCACAACGGGGTCAACGACTACCTGATGTTCACCTCGGCGCACGCGCTGTCCCCCACCGGCCGGTCCCGCCCCTTCGACAGCACCGGTGACGGGATCGCCCTCGGCGAGGGTGTCGCGTGCGTCGTACTCAAGCGGCTGGCCGACGCCGAACGCGACGGTGACCGGATCTACGGCGTGATCAAGGGGCTCGGCGGGGCCAGCGACGGGCGGGCCCTCGGCCTGACCGCGCCGCGCCCCGACGGGCAGCGGCGGGCCCTGGACCGGGCCTACCACCGCACCGGCATCTCCCCCCGCGAGGTCGGGCTGGTGGAGGCGCACGGCACCGGCACCGTGGTCGGCGACCGCACCGAACTGGAGACGCTGACCCGGATGTTCGTCGAGGCCGGCGCCGAACCGGGCAGCTGCGCGCTCGGCTCGGTGAAGTCCCAGATCGGGCACACCAAGTGCGCCGCCGGGCTGGCCGGCCTGATCAAGGCGACGCTCGCCCTCTACCACGGCATCCGCCCACCCACCATCCACCTGGAACGGCCCAACCCGGCCTGGCACCCGCAGCAGAGCCCGTTCGCGTTCTTCACCGAGGCCCGCCCGTGGCCCGTGCCGGCCGCCGAGCGGATCGCCGGGGTCAGCGCGTTCGGCTTCGGCGGCACCAACTTCCACGTCGTGCTCAGCGCCCACGCCAACGCGCCGGAGCCGCGGCACGCGCAGCGGATCTGGCCGGCCGAGCTGTTCTGCTTCCGGGGCACCGACCGGGCCGCCGCCCACCAGGGCGTCCGGCAGCTGCTGGAGAACCTGGCCGCCGACGGGACCGGCAACCGGCCGGGACGGCTGGCCGAGCTGGCCGCGTCGGTCGCCGCCAAGGCCGCCAACCGGCCCGGGACGACCCAGGTCGCGGTGGTCGCCCGCGACCTGGCCGAACTGGAGACCCTGCTGCACCGGGCGCTGGCCGGCGAACACGACCCGGCCCGGGGCCTGGTCCAGCCGACCGGGGTCGACCCGGTCGGGCCCGGCCAGGTGGCGTTCCTCTTCCCCGGCCAGGGCAGCCAACGCCCCGGCGCCCTCGGGGAACTCTTCGTCACCTTCCCCGAGCTGCGGCACTACCTCGAACTCGACAAGCCCGCCGCGGAGCTGCTCTTCCCGCCGGCCGCGTTCGACCCGGACTCCCGGCGCGCCCAGGAGGACCGGGTCCGCGACACCCGTACCGCCCAGCCGGTGCTCGGCATCGGTGGCCTCGCCGTGGACCACCTGCTGCGCCGCCTCGGCGTCCGACCCGACATGACCGCCGGTCACAGCTACGGTGAACTCGTCGGTCTCTGCGTCGCCGGGGCGTTCGACGCGGCCACCCTGCTCGACCTGAGCCGGCAGCGGGCGGCGGCCATCCTCGACGCCTGCGGCGAGGACCCGGGCACCATGGCGGCGGTCGCCGCCAGCGCCGAGCAGGTCGCCCAGGTGCTCGCCGGGGCCGGCCTGACCAGCGAGGTGGTGCTGGCCAACCGGAACGCCCCGCAGCAGGTGGTGGTCTCCGGCCCGACGGCGAAGGTGCAGTCGGCGGTGGTCGCGCTCAAGGAGGCCGGCCTGTCGGCCCGCGCCATCCCGGTGGCCTGCGCCTTCCACAGTCCGGTGGTGGCCGGTGCGGTGGAGACCTTCGCCGAGGTGCTCGCCGAAAGGTCGATCACCGAGCCGCGCATCCCGGTCTGGTCGAACCTGACCGCCGCCCCGTACTCCGGCGACGCCGGCCAGGTCCGCCACCACCTCGCCGAGCAGATCGGCGCGCCGGTGCGCTTCGTCGAGCAGATCGAGGCGATGTACGCCGCCGGCGCCCGCCTCTTCGTCGAGGTCGGCCCCGGCCAGGTACTCAGCCGGCTGGTGCAGGCGGTGCTCGGCGACCGGCCGCACCAGACGGTCGCCTGCGAACGCGGCCCGGCCGACGGCCTGCGCGGGTTCCTGATCTCGGTGGCCGAACTCGCCTGCGCCGGCACCCCGGTCCGCACCGACTGGCTGTTCCACGGCCGGGTCGCGGACGGCGCCACCACCACCGCACCGAACCGTCGTCCGCTCTGGACGGTCGACGGCCAACTCGTCCGGGACCAGCACGGCAACTGCCTTCCCGGTGGTATGACCCCTCCCCGACGGATCAAGGAGTTGTCGATGACCCCTGCCAATGGCACCGCCACCACCCCCGGCGCCGCCACCGGCACCGTCAGCGGCCCCGCCCCGTCGACCGTCCGGGACGTCCGGACCGTCGACGAGCCCGCGCCGGCCGCCGTCCGGGACATCCGGGGCGAGCTGCTCAGCGAGTACCTGCGCACGACGCGGGAGATGATCGCCACCCAGCGGGACGTGATGCTCGCCTTCCTCGGTGACCCCGGTGACGGAGGCGGCCGGCCGACCGGGGAACCCACCGGGACGTACCGGGTCGAGGGGTACGCCGGCCCGGCACCCACGCCGACGCCCGCCCCGGCCCCCCGGTCGCTGCCCGCCGCCGCCCCCGCGCCGGCCCCGACCCCCGCCGTCGCCCCACGCCCCGCCCCGGCCCCCACCGTGGCCGGGTCGAACGGCGGCACGGCGCTGGCCATCGCCCCGGCGCCGACGGTCGCCCGGCCCCGGCCGGTCACCCCGGACGTCATGCCGGTCTCCCCCGCGGTCGGCGGGCCCGTCGCGGCCCCCACCCCGGTGGCGGCCCCCGCCGCCCCGGTCGCCGCTCCCGTCGCCCTCGTGGCCGCGCCGGCCGGGCCGGGCATCGCGGAGTTCCAGCAGGCGATCCTGGCGGTGATCAGCGAGCGCACCGGCTACCCCGTCGACCTCATCGAACTCGACCTCGACCTCGAAGCCGACCTCTCCATCGACTCCATCAAACGCGCCGAGGTCGCCGGCGAGGTCGCCCAACGCCTCTCCCTCAGCGTCGAAGGCGACGAAAGCGAACTCGAAGACCTCGTCAAGGCCCGCACCGTCCGCGCCATGGTCACCTGGCTCGACGACAAGATGAGCGGCACCGTCACCACCACCGCCACGCTGACCGCCGCGCTGCCCTCAGGCGACCAGATCGGCGTCACCGCCGCGGACTTCCAGCAGGCGATCCTGGCGGTGATCAGCGAGCGAACCGGCTACCCCGTCGACCTCATCGAGCCCGACCTCGACCTCGAAGCCGACCTCTCCATCGACTCCATCAAACGCGCCGAGGTCGCCGGCGAGGTCGCCCAACGCCTCTCCCTCAGCGTCGAAGGCGACGAAAGCGAACTCGAAGACCTCGTCAAGGCCCGCACCGTCCGCGCCATGGTCACCTGGCTCGACCAGAAGATGAGCGGCACCGTCCACGTCTCGGCCAGCACGACCGGCCCGCTGGCGCTCGCCCCCGCCCCGGCGGTGGCACCGGCCGTGGCCGCACCGGCCGCACCTGCCGCCGCCGTGGCCGCGCCCGCCGGGGCCAGCCTCGCGGAGTTCCAGCAGGCGATCCTCACCGTGATCAGCGAGCGCACCGGCTACCCCGTCGACCTCATCGAACTCGACCTCGACCTCGAAGCCGACCTCTCCATCGACTCCATCAAACGCGCCGAGGTCGCCGGCGAGGTCGCCCAACGCCTCTCCCTCAGCGTCGAAGGCGACGAAAGCGAACTCGAAGACCTCGTCAAGGCCCGCACCGTCCGCGCCATGGTCACCTGGCTCGACCAGAAGATGAACACCACCGTCACCGCGACGGTGACCGTCGCCGCGCCGGCAGCCGTGCCCGCCGCCCCGCCGGCGAGCGTCGCCGCGCCGGCCGCCGCACCCGCCGCGTCGCCCGCGCCGACCGAGGTCGGGGTGGGGATCGCGCCGAAGCGGCTGGTCGCCCGGGAGAGCGTCCAGCCCGGGCAGCGCGTCGACCCGGGCACGCTCGCCGGGATGCGGTTCCTGATCACCGGGGGCGGACCGGTCGGGGCGTACCTGGCGGAGCTGCTCGGCGCGCACGGCGCCGGCGGCCAGCTGGGGGTCCTCGACAGCGAGCAGGCCGACCAGGGCTTCGACGGCGTGCTGGTGCTCGACGGGCTGACCAACCTCGACGAGCCGCTGCTGCCCGCCGTGTTCCCGCTGCTGCAGCGGGCCCTGGCCACCGGGCCGCGCTGGCTGCTCGCCGCCGGGGCGCAGGGCGTCACCGGCGCGGCCGACGGCATGCCCGGCCTGTTCCGCACGATCGCCCGCGAGTACCCGGGGCTGACCGCCCGGTTCGTGGCGGTGGACCCGGCGGCGACGCCGGAGGTGCTGGCCCGGCAGCTGCTCGACGAACTGCTCACCGCCGCCGACGCCCCGGTGGTCGCCCGGCGTGGCGACGACCGCTACGTCGCCGACTTGGTCCCGGTCGAGCTGGGCGCGCTGGCCGCCGGGGGTGCCGGACCGGCCGGCGACGGGGTGTCCGAGGCCGCCGCGATCGGGTTGGAACGCGACTCGGTGGTGGTGCTGGTCGGTGGGGCGCGGGGGATCACCCCGTGGTTCGCCCGGGCGCTCGCCTCGGCCAGCGGCTGCCGCATCGAACTGGTCGGCCGTACCCCGCTGCCGTCCGGCCCGGAGGACCCGGAGCTGGCCGCCGCCACCGACCGCGCCGCGCTGGTCGGGGTGCTGGCCCGGCGGGGGCTGTCCTCGCCGGCCGAGATCTCCCGCACCGCGCAGGCCGTCCTGGCGGCCCGGGAGGTGACCGCGACGATCGCCGAGCTGACCGAGCTGGGTGGCGAGGTCCGCTACCACGCCCTCGACGTCCGGGACGCGGCGGCGACCCGCGCGCTGCTGGCCGCGATCCACGCCGAGTACGGCCGCCTCGACGGGGTGGTCTACGCCGCCGGGATCATCGAGGACAAGCTGATCGCCGAGAAGGACCCGGCGTCGTTCACCCGGGTCTTCGACACCAAGGTCGACGGGGCCCGGGGGCTGCTGGCCGGCCTCGACGCGCTGCCCGGCGCACCGCGGTTCCTGGTCTTCTTCGGCAGCATCGCCGCCGCCTACGGCAACCGGGGGCAGGCCGACTACGCGGCGGCCAACGACGCCCTGGACGCCATCGGCACCCGGTACGCGGCCCGCACCGGGGTGCGCACCGTGACCGTCCACTGGGGGCCGTGGGCGCCCGGCGTCGGCCACGGCGGCATGGTCACCGCCGAACTGAGCCGCGAGTACGCCCGGCGCGGCATCGGCCTGATCGACCCGGAGGAGGGCGCGCTGGCCCTGCTGCGCGAGCTGGCCTGGGCCGACGCGTCGGTCACCTCGGTCGTCTACACCGCCTCCGGGTGGTGAGGGTGTCGATGAGCCGTCCCGCCCCCACCCGCCCCATCCGTCGGAGGAACCGATGAACAACGGCGCCGCTGCGCCCGGCCAGATCGCGATCGTGGGGATGGCCGCCCTGATGCCCTCCGCCGGCGACCTGGAGAGCTACTGGCGCAACCTGATCGGCGGGGTCGACGCGATCACCGACGTCCCCACCCACCGCTGGGACGAGGAGTTCTACGACCCGGAGCAGTCCCACCGGGCCGACCGGATGTACTGCCGGCGCGGCGGGTTCGTCGACGAGTTCGCCACCTTCGAGCCGCTGCGGTTCGGGGTGATGCCCGCCTCGGTGGGCGACATCGAGCCGGACCAGCTGATCACGCTGGAGGTGGCCGCCGCGGCGATCGACGACGCGGGCGGCGGCGACCGGCTCCCGGCCCGCGACCGGATCGGCGTCATCCTCGGCCGGGGCGGCATCCTCAGCCCCGCCCAGGCCCGCTACGCCCAGCGGGTGCGGATGTCCAGCCAGGTGGTCAGCATCCTGCGGGAGCTGATCCCCGACGTCGACCCGGCCCGGTTGGAGCTGCTGCGCAAGAAGTTCGACGAGCGGCTCGGGCCGTACCAGCCGGAGGGGACGATCGGCCTGGTGCCCAACCTGGCCGCCTCCCGGGTGGCCAACCGGCTCGACCTGCGCGGCCCGGCGTACACCATCGACGCCGCCTGCGCCTCCTCGCTGATCGCCGTGGACCAGGGCATCACCGAACTGCTCAACGGCCGGTTGGACGCGGTGCTCGCCGGTGGCGTGCACCACGTGCACGACATCAGCTTCTGGTCGGTGTTCAACCAGCTCCGGGCGTTGTCGCGGCGGGGCGAGATCCGACCGTTCGACGCCGCCGCCGACGGGCTGCTGATCGGTGAGGGCACCGGCGTGGTGGTGCTCAAGCGGTACGCCGACGCGGTGCGCGACGGCGACCGGGTCTACGCGGTGATCCGGGGCAGCGGGGTGTCCAGCGACGGCAAGTCGGCGAGCATGTTCAACCCGGCGGTCTCCGGTCAGGTGCTGGCGATCCGCCGGGCCTGGGAATCCGCCGGGCTCGACCCGACCGCCCCGGACGCGTTGGGGCTGCTGGAGGCGCACGGCACCGGCACCCCGACCGGGGACGCCGCCGAGCTGACCACGGTGGCGGAGGTGTTCGGCCCGTACACCGGTGGGCCGCGCCCGGTGATCGGCTCGGTGAAGTCGATGATCGGGCACACCATGCCGGCCGCCGGCGTGGCCGGCCTGATCAAGGCCGCGCTCGCGGTGCACCGGGGGGTGCTGCCGCCCACCCTGCACTGCGAGACGCCGCGCAAGGAGATGGCGGCGACCCGGTTCGCGCCGATCGACACCGCCCGGCCGTGGGAGAGCGACGGCCCGCGCCGGGCCGGCGTCAACGCGTTCGGGTTCGGCGGGATCAACGCCCACCTGATCATCGAGCAGGCCCCGGTGTCGGTGGGTGAGCCGGTGGTGGGGCTGACCGCCCCGGCCGCCGGGCGGGCCGTGGTCGACGAGCCGGACCAGGTGCTCTGGCTGGCCGCGTCGGATCCGGCCGGGCTCGCCGACCTGCTGGACCGCGACGACCAGGAGGTACGCCGCATCGGCGTCGAGCTGGCCGCCCGCTCCGGTGGGGACGCCCCGCCGCAGACCCGGCTGGGCATCGTCAACCCGACGGACAAGCTGCTCGCGGTGGCCCGCAAGACGGTGGCCCGGGGGCAGGCGTGGCGGGGCGGGCGGGACATCTGGTTCAGCCCGCAGCCGCTGCTCGGCCCGGGGGCGGGCAAGCTCGCCTTCGTCTTCCCCGGCCTGGAGGCGGAGTTCTCCCCCCGCACCGCCGACCTGGCCGCCCACTTCGGTCTGCCGGACCGCGAGTGGTCCGCCGCCGACCTGGGCCGGCACGGCGCCGGCCTGATCGAGGTGGGCAAGCTGCTCGACACGGCGCTGGCCCGGATGAAGGTACGGCCCGACGCGGTCGCCGGGCACAGCATCGGCGAGTGGACCGCCGCCGCGGTCAGCGGCCAGATCAGCACCGCCGCGATGGACGAGTTCCTCGACCTGTTCAACGCCGACTCGGTGGAGGTCTCCGGGTACGTCTTCGCGGCCGTCGGGGCCGGCGCGGACCGGGTCGCCCCGCTGCTCGGCGACTACCCGGGGGTGGTGCTGTCGCACGACAACGCCCCGGCCCAGTCGGTGGTCAACGGCCCTGAGCCGCAGGTCGACCGCCTCGTCGAGGCGCTGCGTACCCGCAACATCCTGTGCCAGAAGCTGCCGTTCCGCTCGGCGTTCCACACCCCCGCCTTCGCCGACGGGCTCACCTCGATCGGTGCCGCCCTGGGCCGCTGGGAGGTGCACCCGACCCGGATGCCGGTGTGGTCGGCGACCCTGCACGCGCCGTTCCCCGCCGACGAGGAGGAGGTCAACCGGATCTTCGTCCGGCACATGATGGAGCCGGTCTGGTTCCGGCAGACCGTCGAGGCCATGTACGCCGCCGGGTTCCGGGTGTTCCTCCAGGTCGGCGCGGGGCAGCTCGCCTCGCTGGTCGGGGACAACCTGCGCGGGCGCGAGCACCTGGCGATGCCGGTGAACACCGCGCACCGCAGCGGGTTGAACCAGTTGCGCCGGGTCGCCACCGCCCTGTGGGTGGAGGGGGCGTCGCCGGACCTGGGGGCGCTGTCCCCGCGGGGCACCGCCGCACCGGCGGCCACCTCCGGCCGTAGCCCGGCCACGGCCGGTGCGGACGGCCCGGCGAAGGCCGCGCGGCGTGGGCCCCGGGTGAAGCTCGACCTCGGTGGGCCGCTGGTCCGCCTCGGCGCGGACGCCGCCGGCCTGCTCGGGGTCACCGTGGCCGACGGCTCGGCGGCCACGCCGGGCGTCGGCGACGGCGTCGCCCGTCCGGTCGCCGCCGGGACCGGCCGGCCCGGATCGACCCCGGCCGCGGCAGCGCCGCCGGTGACCCGGCCGGCGGTGCTGCCGACGCCCGCCGTCGCGCCGGCCCCCGTGCCGACCGCGACCGTCGCGCCGACCCCCGTGCCGGGGATGGCTGTCGCCCCGGCCCCCGTGCCGGGGACGGCTGTCGCCCCGGCCCCCGTGCCGACGGCGACCGCTGCGCCGGCCGCGACGCCGGCGCCCGCCGCGCGGGTAACCGGGCAGCCCGGGGTGGCGAAGCCCGCCGCGCCGTCCGGTGACCCGGCGGCCGCGCTGGACGCGCTGCACCGGCTCGCCGGCGGTTCCAGCGCGGCGGCCGAACTCGCCGCCCTGCTGAAGGAGAACACCCGGGGCACGGCCACCGCCGGCACCGCGACCCCGGCGCGGCCCGCCGCGCCGGCCGCCCCCGTCACGCCGGCTGCTCCCGCCAGGGCGGCGGCCCCCACCGCGCCGCTGGCGAAGCCGACCGTCACCCCGGCGGCGACGCCGCCCGCGGCGGCCCGCCCGACCGGCGCGGCCGGTACGGAGGTCGGCCGGATCATCCGGCGGATCTCCCTGGACACCATGCCGTACCTGCTGGACCACTGCTTCTTCGTGCAGCCCGACGACTGGCCGGACCCGGAGGACCGGTGGCCGGTGGTGCCGGCGACCGCCCTGGTCGCGCACATGATGGAGGCGGTGGAGCAGCTCGTGCCCGGCGTCCCGGTGGTGGCGGTGCACGACGCGAAGTTCAACAGGTGGCTGATCGCCGAACCGGCCACCGACGTGGAGATCGTGGTCCGCACCGCCGGCCCGAACCGGTACTCGGTCGCCTTCGCCGGGTACGCCCGGGCGACGATCGAGGTCGGCACGGCGTACCCGACGCCGCCGCCGGTCTGGACCCACGACCCGGCCACCGAACGCCCGCCGACCCTCGGCGCCGCCGAGATGTACGCGGAGCGGCTGATGTTCCACGGGCCGCAGTTCCAGGGCGTGACCGAGGTGCACGCGCTCGGCGACATGCACGTACGCGGCATCGTCACCGCGCCGGTGCCACCGGGGGCGCTGCTGGACAACGCCCTGCAGCTCATCGGCAACTGGCTGATCACCACCCAGCCGTTCCGTACGGTGGCGCTGCCGGTGGGGCTCGGTCAGGTGCGGTTCTACGGGCCGCCGCCGCCGGCCGGCCGGGCGTTCGAGTGCGTCGCCCGGGTCCGCGCCATCGACGACGGGAAACTCGTCGCCGACACCCAGCTCAGCTACCAGGGGCGGGTGTGGTCGGAGATCGAGGGCGCGACGGACCGCCGGTTCGACAGCCACCCGCAGGCCCGGGTCGCGGAGCGGTTCCCCGAGCGGCACCCGATGTCGCTGTTGCAGCCCGAGGGCTGGACGATGGCCTTCGACTGCTGGACCGACCTGGTCACCCGGGGCATGGCCGCCCGGGGCATCCTCGGCGGGGCCGCCTACGCCGACTACGAGCGGCAGCCGGCCAAGACCCGCAAGCAGTGGATGCTGGGCCGGATCGCCGCCAAGGACGCGGTCCGGGCCCGGCTGTGGGAGGACGGCCACACCGACATCTACCCGATCGAGCTGACCGTCGGCAACGACCCGGACGGCCGGCCCTGGGTACGCGGACGGCCCGGTCGGGGGCTCGGCGACTGCGACGTCTCCCTGGCGCACTGCGCGGAGATCGGGGTGGCGATCGCCCGCCGCCGGGCACCCGACGCGGTGCCCGGGGGCCCCGGCGTCGGCATCGACGTCGCGGAGGTCACCGACCACCCGGAGAGCACCCTCACCTTCGCCCTCACCCCGGCCGAGTTGACCCTGCTGGCCTCGCTGGCCGGCGGGAACGTCGAGGCCCGCCGGCTGTGGTTCACCCGGTTCTGGGCCGCCAAGGAGGCGGTCGCCAAGGCCGAGGGGACCGGGCTGGACGGCTCGCCGCGCCGGTTCCGGGTCTACTCGGCCACCGACTCGGGGCTGACCGTCGAGATCGGTGGTCGGGCCTACCGGGTCGGCCACCGTGACGTCGCCAACCCCGAGGACCTGCCGCCGCGCCGGTACGTCGTCGCCTGGACCTGGGGGCCGGAGCCGGCACCCGCCACCCCGCCCGGGGTGTCCCGGCCGTGAGCCGGCACCCGGAACGCAGCACCGCCCAACCCATCCGATCAGCAGAAGGAGCAACGCCCATGCCCTCGGCCCAGGACACCATCCTCGCCGACCTCACCGAGATGATCGACGCCGTGCTGGGCGACTTCGCGGACGACCAGGTGGTCACCATGGACACCACGTTCTCCGAGGACCTGGGCATGGAGAGCATCGACGTGGTCGCGCTCGCCGGCCGGCTCCAGTCCCGCTACGGCGACACGGTGAACTTCGCCCACTTCGTCGCCAAGCTCGACCTGGAGACCGTCCGGGAGTTGAAGGTCGGGCAGCTCGTGACGCACATCGCCGAGTCGTTGGGGCAGGCCGACGAGGTCGGGGCGGGCAGCCGGTGACCATGGTCCGGGCGAACGGGATCACGCTGCACACGCAGCGGCTCGATCCCCCCGGTCCGGCCGCCGACGGCCGGACCGGGCCGACGCCGACCGCCGTGCTGATCCACGGGATGGCGTCGGACACCATGGCGAGCTGGTACTTCACCCTGGCCGAGCCGTTGTCCCGGGCCGGTTTCCCGACCGTCCTGTACGACCTGCGCGGCCACGGGCGCAGCGACCGTCCCGCCACCGGGTACGCCCTGGACGACTTCGTCGACGACCTGGCGGGGCTGCTGGCCGCCCAGGACGTCACCGGTCCGCTGCTGTTGCTGGGCAACTCGTTCGGCGGCACCATCGCCTTCGGTTACGCCGCCCGGCATCCGGAGCGGGTCGCCGGCATCGTGACGATCGAGTCGGCGCCGCCGACCCCGGAGTGGATGCGGCGGGTCCGCGAGCGGCTCGCCCGCGTCGCCGCGAGGCTGCCCCGCGACGGGGCGGTCACCGAGATCGGGGTGCGGCGGGGCCGGGTCGCCGCGCAACGGGCCGCCGAGACGCAGCGGATGCTCTCCGACACCACGCTGGCGCAGGAGCTGCCGGCGAGCCCGCTGCCGCCCGCCGGGGCGTTGGCCGCGATCGGCTGCCCGGTGCTCTGCCTCTACGGCGGGGACTCGGCGGTGGTGGAGCTGGCCCCGGCGGTCCGCGAACTGCTGCCGCAGACCCGGGTGGAGGTGCTGCCCGACCAGCGGCACACGGTGCTGATCGACCGGCCGGAGGAGGTCCGCCGGCTGGTCTTCGCCTGGCTCGCCGAGGACTGCTCGCTCGACGTGACCCAATCCACCACCGCATGACGACGCGACACCCAGGAGGTCTTCCGATGGACACCCCGATCACCGGCCGGTCGATCATCATCAGCAACGGTCGGTGCGGATCCACGCTGTTGTCCGACCTGATCCACGAGGAGCCGGACACCCTGTCGGCCCAGGAGTTCTTCATGTCGGTCGCGCCGTGGGCCCGCAGCGCCGAGGTGCTCACCGGTGCCGAGTACTGGGCGGTGCTGGCCAGCCCCAAGGCGGAGCTGTCCACCCTGTTCCGGATCGGGCTGCCGCCCAAGGAGGTCCGCTACCCGGCCACCGGCCGGTGGGCCGACCGGCTGACCGAGCTACCGCGCATCCTGGCGATCACCCTGTCGAAGCTGACCGCCGACCCGGACGCGTTGTTCGACCAGCTCGCCGAGCGGGTGCCGCAGTTCCGCACCCAGACGGTGGCCCAGCACCACCACGACTTCCTCGACCTGCTCGCCGTGCTGACCGGCAAGACCCGGTGGGTGGAACGCTCCGGCGGCTCCAGCCACGTGGCGCCGTACCTGCTGCGGGGCTTCCCGGACTGCAAGGTCGTCTACCTGACCCGCAACTGGGAGGACACCGCCCGGTCGATGAGCCGGCACTCGTCGTTCCAGCTCATCCAGTTGCGGGTGGAGTTCCTCGGCCGGTGCGGGCTGGACCCGTTCCGGGTGGGCGCGGACCAGACCGTGCCGGAGGACCTCCAGCCGTACCTGCCGGACCGGCTGACCGCCGACGCGCTGCGCGAGCGGGGTCAGGACCTGCGCCGCTACCTCGGGTTGTGCGCCTTCATGAGCAGCCAGGCCGACCAGGCGCTGCGGGACGTGCCCCCGGAGCACCTGCTGCGGATGTCCTACGAGGACCTGGTCGCCGACCCGGTGGCCGAGCTGACCGGGCTCGGCCGGTTCCTGGACTTCCCCGACCCGTCCGGGTGGGCCGAGCGGATGGCGTCGCGGGTCGTCGCCCCGGCTCCCCGGAAGTTGCCGGCCGCCGTCTGAGCGGTCCCTGTGTGTCCCTGCCCGTTCCCGGGTCCGCCTCCGCCGGACCCGGTAACGGGTGTCCACCTTCCTGCGAAAGAGAGATTGTTGGTGAATCCACTCCGGTTCTCCGCACGGCGGTTGTCGACCGCCGTCGCCGTACTCGGGCTCGGGTCGGTGTTGGCGGTTCCCTCGGCGGCGCTCGGTGCGCCACTCGACGCCGCAGACCCCGGCAGCGCGGCCAGCGCGGCCGGCGCGCAGCAGAGCAGTCCGCAACTGCTCGCCAAGGCCCAGCCGGACGAGTGCTTCGCCGGGATCGGGCTGCCGTACCCGGCCGGGCCGCCGTGCGCCGACGGCAAGGCCAAGGTCAACCAGGCGTACCTGTGGGGGATGACCCGGGCCGGCAAGATGCTGTGGTTCGGCACCGGAGCGAACGTCAACTGCCTGACCAGCGGCCGGGCCCTGCGCAACACCACGCCGACGGTCAACGACGACTGGGTCTGCGAGTACGGCGAGAGCCAGGTCGCCAAGCGCAACCCGCAGCTGCCGCCGATCCTCGGCGACCACCGGCAGCCGCGCCTCTACACCTACGACACCCGCGCCAACAAGCTGGTCGAGAAGACCGACCTGGTGAAGGCGGCCTCCACCGAGGACGCCAACCGGTTGCAGACCACCGCGGGCATCCGGGCGGCCGGCAACTTCAACGGGGTGGCCCTGCTGGGCGGCCCGGCGCTGGGCACCAGCGTCAACCTGTTCGCGTTCGACACCGACACGGGCGCGTTCCTCGGCTCCCGCAACTTCCCGATGTACGGCAACATCCGGCACTTCACGGTGGCCGGTGACGCCCTGTACGCCGGGGTGGGCGTCGGCGCGAACGGTGGCGAGCGCGGCAACGTGCTGCGTTGGACGGGCAGCAAGTCCGACCCGTTCGCGTTCACGGTGGTGGCGAACCTGCCGGCGCAGGCCGCCGATCTCACCGTCCACCAGGGGCGGCTGTTCGTGACCACCTGGCCGGGCTCGGACGCCGAGCTGGCCGGCCCGACCGCCGGTGCCGCCGCGCCGCCGCCGAGCATCGCGGCGGTCTGGATGAGCCCGCCGCTCGCGTCGGGCGCGCCGGGGCTGAACCCGGAGGACGCCGACGGCTGGCAGCAGGTGTGGAACGTGTCGGAGTACGAGCCGGACCCGGTGGTGGCCCGCGCCTACGCCCTGGGCGGCCTGGCCTCCTACGGCGGTTTCCTCTACTGGGGCACGATGCACGTGCCGATGAAGGCGACCACGGTGCACATGGCGACCTACCCGCCGGCGGACGAGGCGGCGGCCCAGGCCACCATCCAGAACACCCAGCGGTCGATCAGCATCTACCGGGGCCGCAACTTCGGCTCCCACTTCGAGAAGGTCGACCTGTTGTACGGCGCGACGGAGCTGCCCGCGTACGACCCGGCGGCCAACAACGGGGCCGGGGCGTGGGCGTTGCAGTCGACGCACCAGACGCCGAAGTTCGGGCCTCCCGGTTTCGGCAACCCGTACAACAACTACACCTGGAAGATGGTGGTGGCCGGCGGGAAGCTGTACGTCGGCACGATGGACTGGAGCTACCTGGCCAAGGAGCTGGGCAAGGAGACCGCCGCCGAGCTGGGCCTGTCACCGGCGCTGGCCGACGACCTGGCCCGAGCGCCGATGGACGCGGCCGGGATGCGCGCGAGCGCCCTGCCGGAGGCGGTCTACGGCGGTGACCTGTACGCCTTCTCGTCGCCGACGAAGGCGGCGACGACGGTGGACAACACCGGGTTGGGCAACTACCTGAACTACGGCATCCGCAACATGGTCGCCGACGGCCCGACGCTCTACCTGGGCATGGCGAACCCGATGAACCTGCGGGCCGACCCGACGGACGACGTGCCCGAGGGTGGTTGGGAGCTGCTCCGGCTGCGGGGCTACTGAGCTGGCGGGACGCCGGCCCGGCGACAGCGTCGTCGCCGGGCCGGCGGCCCCGGCCCGCTCCGGCGCGGGTGGTGCCGCGCGCCCCTTGCCGAATCCTGGCGCGTCCCTGACGTTGCTCGAACATTCCCGGGCGAAAGTATTGATATGATGCCTTTTACCGTTTTTCGCCCTGAAGTCGGGCGGCGTCGCACCGGCCGGTCCACCGCCCGGATCGCGGGAACGCTCGCGCTGCTGCTCGCCCTGACCGCCCCGGCGGGATGCAGTCCCCGCCGCGACCGGGCCGACTCCCCCACCGGCCCGACGGCCGACGCGCCGTCCGGCGCGACCCGGCCGGCGGCGGACACGCCCGTCGGCAGCTCCACGCACACCCTCACCGTGGACGGGCGGGAACGCAGCTACCGGCTCTACCGGCCGGCCTCGGCCGACCTGAGCGGGCCGGTCCCGCTGGTGGTGATGCTGCACGGCGCGGCCGGCACCGGCGAGCAGGCCGAGCAGGCGTACGGCTGGACCGGCCAGGCCGACCGGGACGGGTTCCTGGTGCTGTTCCCGGACGGGCTGAACCGGGCCTGGGCCGTCGGTCCACAGTGCTGCGGGGCACCCGCCCGCGACGGCGTCGACGACGTCGCGTTCATCACCGAGCTGGTCGCCACGGTCGGCCGGGAACTGCCTGTCGACCCGGCCCGCCGGTACGTCACCGGGATCTCCAACGGCGGGCTGCTGGCGTACAAGCTGGTCTGCGACACCACGACCTTCGCCGCGATCGGCGCGGTGGCGAGCACCCTCACCGGGCAGTGCGCCGACCCGAAACCGGTGTCGGTGCTGCACATCCACGGCCAGCAGGACCAGACCATGCCGTACGGCGGCGGGCCCGGCCGGCGGGACAACGGCGGTACCGGACGCAACCCGGTGAAGATCGACGGCCCGCCCACCCCCGAGCTGGCCGCCCGCTGGCGCAGCATCGACTCCTGCGGCGCACCGAAGGTCACCACCGACGGGCCGGTCACCCGGTCCACCGCGAGCTGCCCCCAGGGCCGCGCCGTCGAGCTGATCACCGTCGCCGGCGCGGGCCACCAGTGGCCCGGCGGCCGACCCAACCCGCCCCGGGCGGAGAAGCTGCTCAACCTCGATCCCCCCTCCACCGCGCTGAACGCCACCGACACCATCTGGCGGTTCTTCGCCGCGCACCCCCAGCCCTCCGGCGGCTGACGGCACCGCCGCCGGCCCCGTCGGCACCCGCACCCCCTCAGGACAGGAGTTGAGATGCCCAGCAGAGACGGGCCGGCCGTGGTCGAGGTCGACAACCTCGTCAAGCGCTACCCCCGCACCGACACCAACGCGGTCGACGGGCTGTCGTTCACGGTCACGCCGGGCGAGATCTTCGGGCTGTTCGGGCCGAACGGGGCCGGCAAGTCCACCACCGTCGGCATCCTGACCACCCGGTTGCGGGCCACCGGGGGCCGGGCCGTGGTCTGCGGGGTCGACGTGGGCCGGGACCCGGCCTCCGCCCGTGCCCACCTGGCCGTGGTGCCCCAGCACAACAACCTGGACCGGGCGCTCACCCCCCGGCAGAACCTCGTCTACCACGCCACCTACCACGGGGTACGGCGACGGGAGGCGCACGCCCGCGCGGCGGAGCTGCTGGAGCGGTTCGGCCTCACCGAGCGGGCCGACCGGCGGATCGAGGCGTACTCGGGCGGCATGGCGCAGCGGTTGATGATCGCCCGGGCGCTGACCCACGAGCCGGCGGTGCTCTTCCTCGACGAGCCGACCAACGCCCTCGACCCGCAGACCCGGCTGCTGATCTGGGGGCAACTGCGGCAACTCCGCGAGCGGGGGGTGGCGATCGTGCTGACCACCCACGCGATGAACGAGGCGGCCCGGGTGGTCGACCGGGTCGGCATCGTCGACCACGGCCGGCTGCTCACCCTGGACACCCCGACCGCCCTGGTCCGGGGCCTGGCCGGGGACGCGCTGCTCGACCTCACGGTCACCCCGGCCGGCGGGGACGACCCGGACGCGCTCTGCGCCGCCCTGGGCGAGCTGCCCGGCGTACGCAAGGCGGAACGGGTGGCGACGCCGACCGTGCCGGCCGGTGGGCGGCCGGGCGGCGCTGCGGCCGGGCTGGCCGGGGTCGGGGCGGGCGGGGCCGGGATGCTGGCCGCGCTCGCCGCCGGTGGTGGGCGGCCCGGCGCCGGCCGGCTGGCCGCCCTGGCCGGGGCGGGCCTGCTCGGGCGCGGCGGCGGGGCGGCCGGCAACGGCGGTCGCGGCCGGCTGCGCATCCGCCTGCACCTGGCCGGCGATCCCGCGACGCTGCTCGGCCCGGCGGTGACCGTGCTCGCCGCCCGCCAGGCGGCGGTCAACGCCGTCGACGTCGGCGAACCCAGCCTGGAGGACGTCTTCATCGAACTCACCGGAAGGCAACCGAGGTGACCGCTCTCGACACCCCGACACCGCTGCGCCCGACGGCCACACCCCCCTCCCGGCCCGGGACCGGGCGGGTGTTCGCCGCGGTGCTGCGCCGCGACCTGATGGTCACCGGCCGGGAACTCTGGGTCATCCTGGTCCAGGTCGGACTGACGCCGCTGTTCATGCTGTTCGTCTTCGACACCGTGCTGGGCAGCCAGGGCCTCGTCGGGCGCGGTTTCGCCGACGTGTTCCTGCCCGGCATCATCGCCCTGGCCGCCCTCACCACCGCGTTGCAGAGCGTGGCCCTGCCACTGGTGAAGGAGTTCGGCTTCACCATGGAGATCGAGGACCGGTTGATGGCGCCCCTGCCGACCGGGTACGTCGCGATCGGCAAGCTGGTGATCGCCACCATCCGGGGGCTGCTCGCGGCCGTGCTGATCTATCCGCTCGGCGCGCTGATGGTCGGTTCCGCGCCGTGGCGGCCGGCAGGGCTGCCGCTGGCGTTCGTGGTGGCGCTGCTCGGGGCGTGGATCGGCGGGGCGATCGGGATGAGCCTGGCCACCACCCTGCCGGTGCAGCGGATCAACGTGACCTTCTCGGTGATCCTCACCCCGATCATCTGGACCGGCTGCATCCACTACCCGTGGCCCCGGCTGTCGTCGGTGCCCTGGTACCAGGTGGTCACCGCGCTCAACCCGATGACGTACGTCTCCGAGGGGGTGCGCGGGGCGTTGCTGCCCGGCGTGCCGCACCTGCCGGCGTGGGTGTGCCTGACCGTGCTGACCGGGGTGGCCGTCGTCCTGACCTGGGTCAGCGTCCGCTGCTTCACGCGCCGGGCCGTCCAGTGACCACCCGTACCCCCACCGTCCGCGTACCCGACAGGTCGAGGAGTTGCCATGGTTGACCCCACCATCGCCGAATCCGACGTGGCGCTCGCCCGCCGGCTCGCCGCCGACGCCGGTGAGCTGCTGCTACGGGTACGCGCCGACCACGGTCACGCCGACCCCGCCGCGTTGAAGGCCGCCGGTGACCGAGCCGCCCACGACCTCCTGCGGGCCGAGCTGGCCCGGTGCCGCCCGGCCGACGCGGTGCTCTCCGAGGAGGACGATGGTTCCCGGCTGGTGGACACCGGCGACGGCGTGTCCCGGCGGACCGCCGAGCGGGTGTGGATCGTCGACCCGTTGGACGGCACCCGGGAGTTCTCCGAGCAGGGCCGCGCCGACTGGGCGGTGCACGTGGCGCTCTGGGCCCGCGACGCGGCGACCCCGCACGGGCTGGTCGCCGGTGCGGTCGCGTTGCCGGCGCAGGGCCGGGTGCTGACCACCGACGTCGCCGACGCGCTGCCGGCCGCGCCGCCCCCGCCCGACGGGGTGATCCGGTTGGCCGCCAGCCGCAGCCGTCCCCCCGCGTTCCTGGCCGCGCTGGCCGAGGAGGTCGGCGCGGAACTGGTGCCGATGGGTTCGGCGGGGGCGAAGATCGCGGCGGTGGTGACCGGTGACGTGGACGCCTACATCCACGCGGGCGGCCAGTACGAGTGGGACTCCGCCGCGCCGGTGGCGGTGGCCACGGCCGCCGGGTTCCACGCGTCCCGCATCGACGGTTCCGCGCTGACCTACAACGAGGCGGACCCCCGGCTGCCGGACCTGCTGGTCTGTCGCGGCGAGCTGGCCGTGCCGCTGCTCGCCGCGCTGCGGCGGCAACTGGCCGGCACGGCGGCCACCTCCGGTTCCCCCGTCCCCCACCCCGGAAAGGACCCGCGATGAGCAGCGGATCGGCTGCGTACCAGGTCTCCCAGCTCGACGAGTTGGAGGCGGAGAGCATCTTCGTGATGCGTGAGGTGGTCGCCGAGATGGAGCGGCCGGTGCTGCTCTTCTCCGGTGGCAAGGACTCGATCGTGATGCTGCGGCTGGCGCAGAAGGCGTTCGCCCCGGCCGGCATCCCGTTTCCGGTGATGCACGTCGACACCGGGCACAACTTCCCGGAGGTGCTCGACTACCGCGACCAGCGGGTGACCGAGCTGAACCTGCACCTGATCGTGGCGAGCGTGCCGGAGGCGCTGACCCGGGGCCTGGTCCGTGAGTCGGGTGACGGGATGCGGAACCGGATCCAGACGCCGGTGTTGTTGGACGCGGTGGAGAAGCACCGGTTCGACGCGTTGTTCGGTGGGGCGCGGCGGGATGAGGAGAAGGCGCGGGCGAAGGAGCGGGTGTTCTCGTTCCGGGACGAGTTCGGGCAGTGGGATCCGAAGAACCAGCGGCCGGAGTTGTGGTCGTTGTACAACGGTCGGCATCATCCGGGTGAGTCGATCCGGGTGTTCCCGTTGTCGAACTGGACCGAGTTGGACATCTGGCACTACATCGCCCGGGAGCGGGTGCCGTTGCCGTCGATCTACTACGCGCACGACCGTGAGGTCGTCGAACGCGACGGCATGCTCTACGCCGTCAACGAGTTCTTCACCCCCCGCGCGGGCGAGGAACCCTTCACCGCCCGGGTGCGGTACCGCACCGTCGGGGACGCGTCGTGCACCGCCGCCGTCCGCTCCGACGCGGACACGGTGGAGAAGGTGATCGACGAGGTCGCGTCGACGCGGATCACCGAGCGGGGTGCCACCCGGGGCGACGACCGGGTCAGCGAGGCCGCCATGGAGGACCGCAAGCGGGAGGGCTACTTCTGATGAGCACCGAGATGCTGGCACCGGCCGATTCCCCGGCCGAGGCCCGACCGATGGACCTGCTGCGGTTCGCCACCGCGGGCAGTGTGGACGACGGCAAGTCGACCCTGATCGGTCGGCTGCTCTACGACACGAAGTCGTTGTTCACCGACCAGTTGGCCGCGGTGGAGGCGGTCAGCGCGGCCCGGGGTGACGAGTACACCAACCTGGCGTTGCTCACCGACGGCCTGCGGGCCGAACGGGAACAGGGCATCACCATCGACGTGGCGTACCGGTACTTCGCCACTCCCCGGCGCAAGTTCATCATCGCCGACACCCCCGGCCACACCCAGTACACCCGCAACATGGTCACCGGCGCGTCCACCGCCGACCTCACCCTGGTCCTGGTGGACGCGCGTAAGGGGCTGGTGGAGCAGTCGCGGCGGCACGCGTTCCTGTGCTCGCTGCTGCGGGTGCCGCACCTGGTGCTGTGCGTCAACAAGATGGACCTGGTCGACTTCTCCCAGGAGGTCTTCGAACGCATCGCCGACGAGTTCACCGCCTTCGCGGCCAAACTCGACGTCCCCGACCTCGCGGTGATCCCGGTGTCGGCGCTGCAGGGCGACAACATCGCCGCCCGGTCGGAGAACATGCCGTGGTACGAGGGCCCGTCGCTGCTGCACCACCTGGAGCACGTGCACATCGCCTCGGACCGCAACCTGGTCGACGTCCGGTTCCCGGTGCAGTACGTCATCCGCCCCCAGTCCACCACCGTCACCGACTACCGGGGCTACGCCGGGCAGGTCGCCTCCGGGGTGCTCAAGCCCGGCGACGAGGTGATGGTCCTGCCCTCGGGGTTCACCAGCCGGATCGCCGCCATCGACACCGCCGACGGACCCGTCGACGAGGCGTTCCCCCCGATGTCGGTCACCGTCCGCCTCGACGACGAGATCGACGTCTCCCGGGGCGACATGATCTGCCGGCCGAACAACACGCCCACCGTCGCCCAGGACATCGAGGCGATGGTCTGCTGGATGGACGAGACCCGCCCGCTGGAGGTCGGCGGCCGGTACGTCGTCAAGCACACCACCCGGTCGGCGCGCGCCATCGTCCGCGAGCTGCACTACCGGCTCGACGTCAACACGCTGCACCGGGACGAGGCCAGCACCGCGCTGGCGCTCAACGAGATCGGCCGGATCAGGCTGCGCACCACCGTGCCGTTGCTGGTGGACGACTACCACCGCAACCGCACCACAGGCGGTTTCGTCATCATCGACGAGACCACCAACCGCACCGTGGGCGCCGGGATGGTCATCCAGCGGGACTGACCCGACGCTCCGCATCGGCCGGCCCGGCACCCTCCCCCGCCGGGCCGGCCGAACCACGTCGACCCCGCTCGGCGCTCGGCGGGCCGAACCAGCGGGCGAGCGCGGCGGTCAACCCGTCGGCGTCCGGCCCGTCCGTCGGTGACTGCCAGGCCACGTGGCAGTCCGGGCGCAGCAGCAGCGCGGTCGGCAGGTCGTCGCCGGGCGCGTCGGCCGCCGCGCTGTCCGGCGTGAACCGTCCGGTGACCACGTCGACCCGGTCCCGCCACGGCCCGGCCACCCCGGCGTGGACGCCGGTGGGGTCGAGCAGCAGCGGGCGGGCGGTCCGGGTCAGCTCGGCCAGCCGGACCGGACCGGCGTCGGTGTGCCACACCAGGTCGGGGGCGAAACGTCCGACCAGCGGCCCGGCGGCGTCGCCCATCGGGTAGCGGACGTCCGCTCCGGCCAGCAGGGCGGCGACGTGGGCCGCGTTCTCCGGCCGGTCGAGCAGTTCACCGAGGAGTACCCGCAGCGCGGTGACCTCGCTGCCGGGGGCGATCAGCGCCGACTGGGCCTGGGTGGACATGGTGACCCGGTGCGCCACCGGTCGGCGTTCCGCCTCGTAGGAGTCCAGCAGCCCGGCCGGGGCCCGGCCGTGCACCTGGGCGGCCAGCTTCCAGCCCAGGTTCACCGCGTCCTGCAGGCCGAGGTTGAGTCCCGGCCCGCCGATCGCAGAGTGGACGTGGGCGGCGTCGCCGAGCAGCAGCACCCGCCCGGCGCGGTACCGCTCGGCGAGCCGGGTGTTGCCCCCCACCAGTCGGCGCAGCAGGTGCGGCCCGGGGCCGGCCGGCGGATCGATCGGCACGTCGGCCCCGAGCACCCGGGCGACGCTGGCGCGCAGCTCGGCGAGGGTCAGCGGCCCGTCGAACCGCGTCGACTCGGGCCACTCGATCGTGCTGAGGCCCGCCGGACGCCCGGCGAAGGGGGCCCACACGATCAGCCCGTGCGGGGTGCGGGTGTGCCGGAACGGCGCGACGGTGCCGTAACCGGGGACCACGAGGTCGCCGGTCGCCGGGTCGACCAGCTCCGCAGGCAGGCTGACCTGGGCGGTTCGGGAGACGGTGCGGTCGGTGGACACGCCGGGGAAGCCGATCCCGGCCAGCCGGCGTACGACGCTGTGCCCGCCGTCCGCGCCGACCAGGTAGCGGCAGCGCAGGGTGGTGCCGTCGGCGAAGGCGACCCGCACGTCGTCCGCGCCCGGGGTCAGGCCGGTCACCTCGTGTCCCCGTCGGACCTGCACGCCCAGTTCGGCGACCCGCTCGGCGAGCACCCGTTCCAGGTGCTTCTGGGGGGCCTGGAGCAGGTACAGCGGGTTGTCCGGCACCGCCCGCAGGTCCAGCGGCAGCGCCCCGAAGACGAACCCGGGTGACGGCTGCGGCGGCCCCGGGTCGTCGACGAGGCGGTGGTGCAGGCCGCGCCGGTCGAGCAGCCGGACCACCTGACCGACCAGCCCGTTGGCGCGCTGCTCGGTGGTGGGGGCGGACAGCCGTTCGCAGACGACGGGCCGGACGCCGGCCAAAGCCAGTTCGGCCGCGAGCAGGAGACCGTTGGGGCCGGCGCCGACGATGAGGACGTCGATCATGGCGGGTTCCTTTCGAGGGCATGGTGGATCCGCCGCCGGGGCGCGGCGGATCATGGGCAGGACCGGGCACCCCGACGGGTGCGGGTGGACGCGCCGGGTCGCGCTTGCGCGGATCGGCGGGAACGGTCGGCGGGGCGACGGGCGGGCGACGGGTCGGGTCAGCGGGGTGTGGGGGGCGGCAGGCCGGCGGCGAGCCGGGTCAGCGCGTCGGGGAGCAGGTGTTCCATCGCCACGGGCGGATCGGCGCGCAGGTAGTGCTGGATCGCGGCGTTCACGGCGGCGTTCACGCTGGCCGCCACGAGGTGCGGATAGAGGTCGCGGTCGGGGTCGGTGCCGGTGCGTTCGGCCACGGCCGCGGCCAGGTCGGCCTCGGCGATGGCGCCCGCGCGCAGCATCTCGCCCTGCAACGCCGGCTCGGCCAGCATCACCGCGAGCCCCTCGACCCATTCGGCGTGCGGGCGCGGCGGCGACCGGGTGACCTCGGGGCCGGGGGCGAAGCGGGTCAGTGTCGCCGCGATCAGCGCTGTCCAGAGGGGTTCGTCGGTAGGCCGTCGGCGCAGCTCCTCGGCGACCCGCCGGCTGCGGTCGAGGTGGCGGAAGGCGATCGCCTCGGCCTTGCTGGAGAAGTAGTTGTTGAACGTACGCGGAGACACGCCCACGGCCTGGGCGATGTCCTCCACCAGGACGTTGTCGAAGCCCCGGGCGACGGTCAGCCGGATGGCCGCCCAGCTCAGCGCCGCCCGCGTCTCAGCCTTCTTGCGCTCCCGTAGCCCGCTCACCCACCCAGCATAACCAAAACTGCGCGACACGCAATATTACGTGTCACGCAGTTTTAGCTTCCGGCCCGGCGGCGTTCGTCCTCTGGGAAGCAGGGGTCGCCCCCATCCGCCGCCGAAAGCCGGACGGGCCCCGGCCGATCGGCCGGGGCCCGCACAGTAGGGTCGGATCAGGACAGGTCGAACCGGTCCAGCTCCATGACCTTCGTCCAGGCCGCCACGAAATCGGTCACGAACTTGGCGCCCGCGTCCTGGCTGGCGTAGACCTCGGCGAGGGCGCGCAGCTGGGAGTTGGACCCGAAGATGAGGTCGACCGCGGTGGCGGTCCACTTCACCTCGTCGGTGGCCAGGTCCCGGATCTCGTAGACGTGCTCCTCGGACTCCGACGCCTTCCACCGGGTGCCCGGGGACAGCAGGTTGGCGAAGAAGTCGTTGCTGAGCACGCCCGGCCGGTCGGTCAGCACGCCGTGCGCCGTGCCGCCCACGTTGTTGCCGAGGGCCCGCAGGCCGCCGACGAGGACGGTCATCTCCGGCGCGGTCAGGTTGAGCATGTACGCCCGGTCGACGAGCAGCACCTCCGGCTGGGTCTTCTCACCCGGACGCAGGTAGTTGCGGAACCCGTCGGCGCGCGGCTCCAGCACGGCGAACGACTCGACGTCGGTCTGCTCCTGGCTGGCGTCGGTGCGGCCCGGCCGGAACGGCACGGTCACCTCGACACCCGCGGCACGGGCGGCCTGCTCGACGGCGGCCGAGCCGGCCAGCACGATCAGGTCGGCCAGCGAGATCTTCGCGCCACCGGCGTCGTTGAACTCGCGCTGGATCCCCTCCAGGGTCGCCAGCACCGTGGCGAGCTGCTCGGGCTGGTTGACCTCCCAGCTGCGCTGCGGCTCGAGCCGGATCCGCGCGCCGTTGGCGCCACCGCGCTTGTCGGTGTGCCGGAAGGTCGCCGCGGAGGCCCAGGCGGTGCTGACCAGCTGCGCGGTGCTCAGGCCGGAGTCGAGCACCTTCGCCTTGAGCGCGGCGACGTCGGCGTCGGAGACCAGCTCGTGGTCGAGGGCCGGCACCGGGTCCTGCCAGAGCTGCGGCTCGGCGACCCAGGGGCCGAGGAAGCGGCTGACCGGGCCCATGTCACGGTGCAGCAGCTTGTACCAGGCCTTGGCGAACGCCAGCGCGAACTCGTCGGGGTGCTCCAGGAAGCGCCGCGAGATCTTCTCGTACGCCGGGTCGACGCGCAGCGACAGGTCGGTGGTGAGCATCGTCGGCTTGTGCTTCTTGGCCGGGTCGTGGGCGTCCGGGATGATCGCCTCGGCGTCCTTGGCGACCCACTGCTTGGCCCCACCGGGGCTGGTGGTCAGCTCCCACTCGTAGCCGAAGAGGATCTCGAAGAAGCGGTTGCTCCACTGCGTCGGCCGGTCGGTCCAGGTGACCTCCAGACCGCTGGTGATGGTGTCGCCGCCCTTGCCACTGCCGTGGGTGCTCAGCCAGCCCAGGCCCTGCGCCTCCAGCGGGGCGCCCTCGGGCTCGGGGCCGACGTGGTCGTCGGCGACGCCCGCGCCGTGGGTCTTGCCGAAGGTGTGCCCGCCGGCGATCAGCGCGACGGTCTCCTCGTCGTTCATCGCCATCCGGCGGAAGGTCTCCCGGATGAAGTGCGCCGCCGCGAGCGGGTCGGCGTTGCCGCGCGGGCCCTCCGGGTTGACGTAGATGAGGCCCATCTCGGTCGCCCCGACGCCGGCCGACATCTCGGTCTCGGAGGAGTAACGCTCGTCGCCGAGCCAGGTGTCCTCCGGGCCCCAGAAGATCTCCTCGGGCTCCCACACGTCCTGCCGGCCGAAGCCGAAGCCGAAGGTCGTGAAGCCCATCGACTCCAGGGCCACGTTGCCGGCGAGCACGAGCAGGTCGGCCCAGGAGATCTGCTGGCCGTACTTCTGCTTGACCGGCCAGAGCAGCCGGCGGGCCTTGTCCAGGTTGGCGTTGTCCGGCCAGCTGTTCAGCGGCGCGAACCGCTGCCCGCCGTCACCGGCGCCACCGCGACCGTCCTCGATCCGGTACGTGCCGGCGGCGTGCCAGCTCATCCGGATCATCAGGCCGCCGTAGTGGCCGAAGTCGGCCGGCCACCAGTCCTGCGAGGTGGTGAGCACCTCGGTGATGTCCCGCTTGAGGGCCTCGACGTCGAGCTTGGCGAACTCCTGCGCGTAGCTGAAGTCCTCCCCCAGCGGGTTGCCCTTGGCCGAGTGGGCGTGCAGGACCGAGAGGTCGAGCTGGTTGGGCCACCAGTCCCGGTTGGTACGCGGACGCCCTCCGGTCTTCGGCTTCGGGGAGTCGATCGCCGGGTTCTCGCTCTCGCTACCCTGCGCGGTCACCGAGTCGTGCGCGACCGGGCAGCCGGCCGCCGCCTTCTGGTCCACGCCCTGCGCGCTGGCGGGGGCGTTGTCCTGGGTGTCGCTCATGTACTTCCTTCCGAACTGGTGGATCACTGGGAGATGCGGTCGGCCGCGCAGTCGGGGCAGGTGCCCCAGTAGACGACCTCCGCCTCGTCGACCACGAAACCGTGGTCGTCGGAGGCGGTGAGGCAAGGAACGTGACCGACGGCGCAGTCGACGTCGGCGATCACGCCGCAGGAGCGGCAGACGACGTGGTGGTGGTTGTCCCCCACCCGCGCCTCGTAGCGCGCGGTGGACCGGCCCGGCTGGATGCGGCGCACCAGGCCGGCCTCGGTGAGCGCCCGCAGCACGTCGTAGACCGCCTGGTGGGAGACCGTGGGCAGGTCGGACCGGACCAGCGCGATCACCGTGTCGGTGTCGACGTGCGGATGGTCCCGCAGCGCGGCGAGCACGGCCAGTCGGGGCCGGGTCACGCGCAGCGAGGCCGCCCGTAACTGTGCCTCGAGGTCGGCCGTCATGGCTCGACCATAGTCCGCTGTTCTGGAGCAAATCAAGTTTATGACCGGCATGGCGGCGGGCGTCCCTCCCCCGGGTGACGCAACCCTCACCCCGTGCGACCGGCCGGGACGACGGAAGCGGGTCGGGCGGGAGCGGACGGGTGGGCTCAGCGGCGACGGGGCGGCGCGGTGCTGCCCCGCACCACCAGCGACGTGCCAAGCTCGTACCGGTCCTGCACCAGCGGCTGGCCGTCGGCCAGGGCCAGCGCCAGGCGGGCGGCGGTGGCCCCGATCTCCCCGAACGGCTGCCGCACCGTGGTCAGCGGCGGCGCCAGCCAGGCCGCCTCGTCGACGTCGTCGAAACCGACGACGCTGAGGTCGTCGGGGATCCGCAGCCCGGCCTCCCGGGCCGCCGCGTAGACACCCAGCGCCTGGAGGTCGTTGCCGCAGACCACGGCGGTGGGCGGCGCGGGCCCGGCGAGCAGCTCGACGCCGAGCCGCAGCCCGTCCTCGAAGGTGAACACGCCGCTGCGTTCGAGGCGCTCGTCGAACGGCACGCCCGCGTAGTCCAGCGCGGCCCGGAAGCCGTCGCGGCGGGCCCGCGCCGACAGGTCCCGCACCGGGCCGGTGAGCACCCCGATCCGTCGGTGGCCGAGGTCGACGAGATGGCGGGTGGCCGACAGCGCCCCGCTCCAGTTGCCCGACCCGACGGCGGGGACGGGGAACAGGTTGCCCACCGGGTCGACGGCCACCAGCGGAATGCCGGCGGCGGCGAAACTCGCCCCGTCCTCGGCCGTCACCAGGGAGAAGACCGTGATCACCGCGGCCGGCTGGCGCAGCAGCACCGCCTGCGCCCAGGGCTGGCCGGCACGCAGGCGGTGCCGCACGTCGGTGAAGCCGACCGTGTGGTCCCGGGGGCCGGCGACCTCCTGCACCCCGCGCAGGATCGGCATGGCGATCGAGGAGAGCATCTGGTGGAAGACCACCTCGATGCAGGGCGTCACGCTTCCGGGCGGTCGACGGCGGTAGCCGTGGTCGCGCAGCAGCGCCTCCACCCGCTGCCGGGTCTGCTCCCCCACCCCCCGGCGGCCGTTGAGCACCTTGGAGACCGTCGGCGGGGACACCCCGGCGAGTTCGGCGATCGTGGCGAGGGGCAGGTCGCCGCGCCGGGGCTTGCGGGAGCCTCGACGTCGACCTTCCTCGATCACGCAGGGAAGTCTACGTGCCCCGGCAGCCCCGTCCGGAGCACAAGCGACGGACCCCGGCCGCACCGGGTCCCGGTCAGTGCGGGGCCGCCGCCGGGCGGTGGGTGAACCAGTCGAACGCCGCGCTGCCCCCGGTGACGTACATGCCGACGACCCGGCCGGTGAACCCGGCGGCGACCTCGGTGGACAGGTAGCGTCCGTCGAGTTCGGCCAGCACGACGGGGCCGGCCGGGCCCGCCACCTCGAAGGTGACCATGTCGCAGCCGGCCGCGCGTACCCCCCGGGGGGCGGTCCGGGCCGCCAGGTCGGCGGCGGAGGTGACGGTCGGCGGGTAGAGGTCGTGGGTACGGGTGGCGACCGTCAGCACCAGCGGGCCGTCCGGTACGGCGTGGGTGGCGAAGACCTGCCGGAACGGCCCGGCCCGGCCGATCACCCGGACGGTGCCGGCCCGGACCTCCAGGTCGTAGTGGTGCGCCTCGTCGATGCGGATGGTGAGCCCGGCGGTGCCGGTGCCCGGGTCGACCCGCACGCTGGTCCGGCTGTCGTGGTACCGCTGCCGCAGCGCCACGATCGTCGCACCGGCGAGGTCGAGGGTCGCGCCCACGGCGTGCAGGGTGAGCCAGCCCGGCCGGGCGGTCAGCGACCAGCAGTCGTCCGGGCGGCTGCGGGGCGAGATCCACTCGGGCGCGAGGACGGCCGCGTCGAAGTCGTCGTGGAAGGCGTCCGGGCCGGCCGGGGAGGCACCGGCCGGGGCGCTGCCCGGGGGCGCGGGGGTGATCTCCCGGACCGGGTCGACGACCGGCCAGCCGTCGACCCAGCGCACCGGCGCGAGGAAGGTCTCCCGGCCGAGGACGTGGTAGGGCGGCCACTGGCCCCGGGCCCGGATGCCGAGCAGGACCAGCCACCAGCTGCCGTCGACCGCCTGGACCAGGTCGCCGTGCCCGGTGGCCTGCACCGGAAGGTCGGTGCTCCGGTGGGTGAGGATCGGGTTGGCCGGCGCGGGGGTGAACGGGCCACGCGGGCTGCGGGAGCGGGCGACCGAGACGGCGTGGCCGGTGTGCGTGCCGCCCTCGGAGAGCAGCAGGTACCACCAGCCGTCGATCCGGTAGAGGTGCGGGGCCTCCGGGTACTGGCCGCCGGTGCCCGACCACAGGGGGATCGGCCCCTCCAGCACCCGGCCGCCGTCCGGGTCGATCCGGTAGGCGTCCACGCCGGAGGTGGTCAGCCAGCAGGTGCCGTCGTCGTCCCAGGCCAGCGAGGGGTCGACGTGCGGCAGGTCGAGGTAGACCGGGTCGGACCAGGGGCCGGTGGGTTCCGGCGCGGTGACGATGAGGTGCCGACCCAGGCTGACGTTGGTGGTGATCAGCCAGAACCGGCCGTCGTGGTGGCGCAGGGTGGGCGCGAAGATGCCCCGGGACGCCTCGGTGTCGGCGGGGAGCGCCAGCTGGCCGGGCCGGTCCAGGATGTTGCCGATCTGCCGCCAGGTGACCAGGTCGCGGCTGTGCAGCAGGGGTACGCCCGGGAAGTACTCGAAGCTGGAGCAGACCAGGTAGTAGTCCGCGCCGACCCGGCAGACGCTCGGGTCGGGGTGGAATCCGGGGACGACCGGGTTGCGGTAGGACGCTCCGGTGGACACCGCGCGGCACCTCCTCGACGGCACAGGCACAGGCACAGGCACGGTGGACGACGTCGGGGCGGGTTGCCGCGCCCCGGAAATGTTTGCGATAACATTTCGCAAACCCGGATGCTACGGAAGGCCGTCCGCCGATTCAAGGGCGGCACCGCCGCCCGGTGTCACGCGGACGTCCCGCCCCGTCGGCCAGGTACCGCCGGAGAACCGGTCCTGAGCTGGCATCCCACCCGCACGCCCGAGCTGGACGGTGGCCCGTCGGACCATTCCGGACGCCGGCCGACAACCACCCGGGGCGGCCGACGGACGACGACGCGGACCTCCGGACCGGGCCAGGAACATTCGCGCAACATGGCCGTCATATCTTGACGGAGCCCAAGGAATCCACGAGAGTCCATATGTGGCGAGATGGTGCGCCGCCGGGAGCTCGACGCGCCGTCACGGTAGTCATGGATGCCGACGTCAGGGCGCGAAGGGCCGCGCCTGTTAGCGATAACAGCAGGGTTTCCGCTGCGGCCGATCGGAATATCGGTCCGGGCCGGGTGGCGGTCGACCGTGTCCCCGGCACCGGGTCCACGGCGGCGGCCACCAGTGCCGCCCTCCCCCATCCGCACCCGGCTCTGATCCGCACCCCTGGGAGAGAACATGTCTGAAGTGACCCGAAGGAACGTCCTCAAGGCCGGAGCGGTGGGGGCCGGCGCCGCGCTGGTTCCGGTCGCCTGGTCCGCCACCGCCCGCGCCGGTTCGGCCGCACCACCGCAGGTGCTGGCCGCGAACGACCTGGCCCTGTGGTACGACGAAGGGGCCGGCACCGACTGGCTGCGTGCGCTGCCGATCGGCAACGGCCGGCTCGGGGCGATGGTGTTCGGCAACGTCGACACCGAACGGCTCCAACTCAACGAGGACACCGTCTGGGCCGGTGGCCCGTACGACTCGGCCAACACCCGGGGCGCGGCCAACCTGGCCGAGATCCGGCGACGGGTCTTCGCCGACCAGTGGACCTCGGCGCAGGACCTGATCAACCAGACGATGATGGGCAACCCGGGTGGTCAGCTTGCGTACCAGACGGTGGGCAACCTGCGGCTGGCCTTCGGGTCGGCCAGCGGGGCGAGCCAGTACGTCCGCACCCTCGACCTCACCACCGCCACGGTCACCACGACCTACGTGCTGGGCGGCGTGCGGCACCAGCGGGAGGTCTTCGCCAGCGCGCCCGACCAGGTGATCGTGGTGCGGTTGACCGCCGACCGGGCCAACGCGATCACGTTCTCCGCCACGTTCGACAGTCCGCAGCGCACCACCGTGTCGAGCCCGGACTCCGCCACCATCGGGCTGGACGGCATCTCCGGCAGCCAGGAGGGGGTCACCGGCTCGGTCCGGTTCCTGGCCCTGGCCAACGCCGCCGCGACCGGGGGCACGGTCAGCAGCTCCGGCGGCACCCTGCGGGTCTCCGGGGCCACCAGCGTCACCATCCTGATCTCGATCGGCTCCAGTTACGTCAACTACCGCACCGTCAACGGCGACTACCAGGGCATCGCCCGCACCCGGCTCAACGCCGCCAAGGGTGTGGCCATCGAGCAGTTGCGCAGCCGGCATCTGGCCGACTACCAGGCGCTGTTCAACCGGGTGAACATCAACCTGGGTCGTACGGCCGCCGCCGACCAGACCACCGACGTGCGGATCGCGCAGCACGCGAGCAGCAACGACCCGCAGTTCGCCGCGCTGCTGTTCCAGTTCGGGCGGTACCTGCTGATCTCGTCCTCGCGACCGGGCACCCAGCCGGCGAACCTCCAGGGCATCTGGAACGACTCGCTGACGCCGTCGTGGGACTCGAAGTACACCATCAACGCCAACCTGCCGATGAACTACTGGCCGGCCGACACCACCAACCTGTCCGAGTGTTTCCTGCCGGTCTTCGACATGGTCAAGGACCTGACGGTGACCGGAGCCCGGGTCGCCCAGGCACAGTACGGCGCGGGCGGCTGGGTCACCCACCACAACACCGACGCCTGGCGGGGCGCGTCGGTGGTGGACGGTGCGCTGTGGGGCATGTGGCAGACCGGTGGCGCGTGGCTGGGCACGATGATCTGGGACCACTACCTGTTCACCGGCGACCTGGGTTTCCTCCAGACCAACTACCCGGCGCTCAAGGGTGCCGCCCAGTTCTTCCTCGACACGCTCGTCGCCCACCCGTCGCTGGGCTACCTGGTGACCAACCCGTCGAACTCCCCGGAGCTGCCGCACCACTCCAATGCCAGCGTCTGCGCCGGGCCGACGATGGACAACCAGATCCTGCGGGACCTGTTCGACGCCGCCGCCCGCGCCAGCGAGATCCTGAATGTGGACAGCACGTTCCGGTCGCAGGTGCGTACCGCCAAGGACCGGCTCCCCCCGACCCGGGTCGGTTCGCGGGGCAACGTGCAGGAGTGGCTGGCCGACTGGGTGGAGACCGAGCGCAACCACCGGCACGTCTCCCACCTGTACGGCCTGCACCCCAGCAACCAGATCACCAAGCGGGGCACCCCGTCCCTGTACGAGGCCGCCCGCAAGACCCTGGAGCTGCGGGGCGACGACGGGACCGGCTGGTCCCTCGCCTGGAAGATCAATTTCTGGGCCCGGTTGGAGGACGGCGCCCGCGCCCACAAGCTGCTGAAGGATCTGGTCCGCACCGACCGGCTCGCGCCGAACATGTTCGACCTGCACCCGCCGTTCCAGATCGACGGCAACTTCGGTGCCACCTCCGGCATCGCCGAGATGCTGCTGCACAGCCACACCGGTGAGCTGAACGTGTTGCCCGCGCTGCCCAGCGCGTGGCCCACCGGGCAGGTCGCGGGCCTGCGCGGGCGCGGCGGTTACACCGTCGGCGTGGCGTGGAGCAGCGGGCAGCCCGACGAGATCGGCATCCGCGCCGACCGTGACGGCACGCTGCGGGTGCGGTCGCGGCTGTTCACCGGCAGCTTCACCCTCACCGATGTCGCCGACGGCAGCGTGCCGGCCACCACCCGTCCGGAGACCGACGTCGTCCAGTTCGCCGTCCAGGCCGGGCACACCTACCGCGCGGCCCGGCCGGGCGTGACGCCGACCCCGACGCCGACCGCCACGCCCACCGCCACCCCCACGCCGACCCCGACCACCCCGACCCCGACCACCCCGGCGCCGACCACCCCGGTGCCGACGACGCCGGTGCCGACCACCAGCTCCCCCGCGCCCTCGGGGGCCCGGGCGACGTACGCGGTGACGGGCTCGTGGTCGGGCGGCTTCCAGGCGGAGGTCACGGTGACCGCCGGCGCGACCGCGATCCGTGGTTGGACGGTGTCCTGGACGTTCCCCAACGGGCAGACCATCAGCCAGATCTGGGGCGGCTCGCACACCCAGAGCGGCGCGAACGTGACCGTGAAGAACGTCGACTACAACGGGGCGCTGGCCGCCGGTGCCTCCACCACGTTCGGCTTCATCGGCACGGTGAACGGCACCAACAACGCGCCGACGAACCTCACCTGCACCACGAGCTGACCGGCACCGGACGTGTCGTCGCCACCTCGCTACGCCCTCAGGGCCGGCCGAGGTGGCGACGACACGTCCCGCCCCTGCCGGCACCCACGATCCCCGAGTGAAACGGACGGAAGACCATGAGAAGACCATCTACCCGTAGCCGTCGGCTGCTGACCGCCATGGCGGCGGGGCTGCTGCTGGTGGCGGGCCCGGCGGTGGCGCTGCGGACCTCCCCGGCGCTGGCCCTCAACAACGGTGTGGCGCGGACGCCGCCGATGGGGTGGAACAGCTGGAACACGTTCGGTTGCAACATCAGTGAGGCGTTGATCCGGCAGATGACCGACGCGATGGTCAGCTCCGGCATGAAAGACGCCGGCTACCAGTACGTCGTGGTCGACGACTGCTGGATGAACCCCAACCGCGACTCCGCCGGCAACCTCCAGGGCGACCCCACCCGCTTCCCCTCCGGCATGAAAGCCCTCGGCGACTACATCCACGCCCGCGGCCTCAAGTTCGGCATCTACCAGGCCCCCCTGGACAAAACCTGCGCCCAGTACTTCAACTCCTACCCCGGCGCCACCGGCAGCCAGGGACGCGAAGCACAAGACGCCCGCCAGTTCGCCAACTGGGGCGTCGACTACCTCAAATACGACTGGTGCTCACCCACCGGCACCATCGACGACCAAGTCCGCGCCTTCGCCAAGATGCGCGACGGCCTCGCCGCCGCCGGCCGCCCCATCGTCCTGAGCATCAACAGCAACAGCATCCACTCCAAAACCGGACCCCAACGCGACTGGGGCGACGTATCCAACATGTGGCGCACCACCGAAGACATCACCAACACCTGGAACAGCGGCCAAACCAACGGCTACCCCATGGGCATCCAAAACATCATCGACGTCACCGTCCCCCTCGCCGCCCGCGCCAAACCCGGCGCCTTCAACGACATGGACATGATGGAAGTCGGCCGCGGCGGCATGACCGACACCGAAATGCGCTCCCACTTCGCCCTCTGGGCCATCCTCGCCTCACCCCTCATCGCCGGCAACGACCTCCGCAACATGAACACCGCCACCCAAACCATCCTGAAAAACGCCAACCTCATCGGCATCAGCCAAGACCCCCTCGCCCTCCAAGCCACCCAAATCTCCTTCGACGGCACCCGCCGAGTACTCGCCAAACGACTCGCCAACGGCGACATCGCCGTCGCCCTGTTCAACCAAGGCAGCTCCACCACCACAATCACCACCACCACCGCCGCCATCGGACTGTCGGGCGGCTCGTTCACCCTGCGGGACGCGTGGACCAACACGACCAGCACCACCACCGGGGCCATCTCGGCCAGCGTGCCGGGTCACGGGACGGTCGTCTACCGGGTCAGCGGCGCGACCAGCACCCCCACCCCGACCGTCACCCCCACCACGCCGGCCCCGACCACCCCGGCCCCGACCACGCCGGCTCCGACCACGCCGCCGCCGTCGACCGCGTCCTGCCAGGTCACGTACGCGATCAGCAGCCAGTGGCCGGACGGGTTCCAGGCCGAGGTGATCGTCCGCAACACCGGCACCACGGCGGTCAACGGCTGGAGCCTGGGCTGGTCGTTCGCCAACGGCCAGCAGCTCAACCAGGCGTGGGGTGCCACCTACACCCAGAGCGGAGCCCAGGTCACCGCCACGAACGTCGGCTGGAACGGCACCATCAGCCCCGGTGGCAGCGCGAACTTCGGTTTCATCTCCAGTTGGTCCGGCGCGAACGCCAAGCCGACCGGGTTCACTCTCAACGGCCAGGAATGCGCCGTGGCCTGACGGGTGTCCCCCGCAACGGCAGGGCCCCCGGTCCTGACGTCGGCCCCGACCTCGGGATCCGACAGCTCAGGACCGGGGGTCCCCGCCGGGCGGACGCAACGGGCGTACCGGCGGGAGCGGGTTACGGTCGGGTCAGTTGTCCAGCGTGGCCAGCACGGCGGTGGCCATGCCCTGCTCACCCCGGGCGTTGGGGTGGAAGGGCGCCGCCGCGTTCTCCGGCACCAGGCCCTCCACCCACCGGGTGCCGCTGCTCTTGCAGGTGTCCCGCCCGATCGACGGGGTGTAGACGTCGGCGTAGACGGCGTCGTTCGCGGCGGCGGCACCGGCCAGCATGGCGTTGAGCGACGTGGCGACACCCCGCAGGTACGGCACGTCCTGGTAGGCGATCGGCACCAGCGGCCAGCAGCCGTACCCGGAGTCCGGCACGATCGCCGGGTAGCCGAGCACCACGATCCGGGCCCCGGGCGCGGCCCGGCGGACCGCCTGGAGCACGGCGGTGACCTTCGGGGCGGTGGCGGTGATCCGGGCCTGCAACTGGTCGGTGCCGCCAGCGGTGTAGAGGCTCTTGCACGGCGAGCCGAGCGGGCTGCTGAAGCTCGCCTGGGCGCAGTCGCTGATGATGCTGGAGAAACCGATGTCGTTGCCGCCGATCTGCACCGTAACCAGGGTGGTGTCCGCGGTGACCGCGTCGAGCTGCGGGGGCAGCGGCCGGCCCAGCGAGCCGTTGCCGCCGTAGCGGATGTCGTCGGTGGTGGCCCCGGAGCAGCTCACGTCGACCAACGGCGACGAGCCGGCGGACGCGGCGACCAGGGACGGGTAGTTGCGGTTGGAGCGCAGGCAGTTCAGGTCGACCTGGGTGGGGATCAACGGGCCGGACGTGTACGAGTCGCCGAGGGCGACGTAGCGTCCGGTGGGGACGGCGGCGCTGACGGGCGCGGCGGCGGCCAGCACACCGGCGGTGGCGGCGGCGAACGCGAGCATCCGGGTGGCGGTCCGCAGCAGCGGCCGGCGGGAACGGGGCATGACGCCTCCCAGGGCGGATCACGGGGGTGGTGCCGCGATCCTGCGCCCTTCCACGCCGGACGTCAATATAGACAACTCTCATTGCATTGCTCCTCGGGTCACCCCCGGGGTCCGACCGGCCGACGACCTGATCGATTGACGGAGGTCGAATCCGGACGGGATAATCCGCAGCGGAGCCGGGCTGGCTGCGGGCCGAGGGACACCGTACGACCGGGGTGGGCCGGCCGACGGCACATCGCCGTCCGCCGTACACCACGCCAGCACCACGCGGCCATTCGCCCCCGGACCGGGACCACCCCTCCCGCCGGCGGAGCCGCCTCGTCGACGCGGCCGACAATCGTCGCCGCCCCACCCCTGCGGGAGGATCATTCATGGGACCCACGCGTTCCCGGCTCAGACTGGCGGTGTCGCTGTGCGCCGCCACCACCGTCGTCGCCACCGCCGCCCTCGTCGGCACCGTCCCCGCCCAGGCGGCGGCCGGATGCCGGGTCACCTACACGGTGACCAGCCAGTGGCCGGGCGGATTCGGCGCGAACGTCGACGTCACCAACCTCGGCGACCCGCTCACCGGCTGGCGGCTCACCTGGACCTTCACCGCCGGGCAGGTGATCAGCCAGTGGTGGAACGGCACGGTGACCCAGTCCGCCGGCCGGGTCACCGTCGGCAACGTGGACTGGAACGGCAACCTCGGCACCGGAGCGAGCGCCCAGTTCGGCTTCGGCGCGTCCTGGAACAACTCGGCGAACCCGGTGCCTGTCGACTTCGCCCTCAACGGGGTGCCGTGCACCGGGCGTACCACCGGGCCCACCGCACCACCGACCACCACGCCGCCGCCGACCACGCCGCCCCCGACCACCGCACCACCGACCACGCCGCCGCCCACCACGCCTCCGCCCACCACACCGCCCCCGACCACACCGCCGCCGGCGACGGGGGCGCTCGACCAGACGACGACGGTGGGACGGGTCAGGGCGGTCGACGGCAGCGCGCAGTACACCTGGCCCGGCATCTACTTCGAGGGCCGGTTCCGGGGCACCGGGGTGGGGCTCGTCCTCAACGACTCGCAGAACGACTACCTCGTGCAGGTCGACGGCGCGACCGTCGCCACCCTGGTCACGCCGGGCCGGACCACCTACTGGGTCCGCAACCTGGCCGACCGCGAGCACACCGTACGACTGGTCAAGCGCACCGAGAGCCCGTGGGCCGTCGGCGAGTTCGGCGGCCTCGTCCCCGCCGCCGGCGGGGCGATCCTGGCGAAGCCCGCCCCCCGCAGCCGGCAGATCGAGTTCATCGGTGACTCGTGGACCGCCGGCTACGGCAACATGTCGACCACCCGCGACTGTTCCGGCAACGGCGGGGTGACCCGCAACTCCAACGCCGACGTCACCTTCGGCGCACTGACCGCGCAGAGCCTGAACGCCGACTACCAGCTCACCGCCTGGTCGGGGCTCGGCATGGTACGCAACTTCAACGGTGGGGGCACCGACAACTTCCGCACCTACTACGAGACGGATCTCCAGGCCCTGTGGAACAGCACGGTGTGGCAGAAGCCGGCAACCTGGAAGCCGCAACTGGTGGTGGTCGGGCTGGGCATCAACGACTTCTCCACCGCCCTCAACCCCGGCGAACGGTGGGCCACCATCGACCAGCTCGCGGCCGACTTCCGCACCGCCTACCTGGCCTTCCTCGACAAGCTGCGCAGCCGGTACGGGCCCGACACGTTCATCGTGCTCACCTACCCCGACCTGTCCCCCACCACCGCGCTGGCCAGCTCCGTCCAGCAGATCGTGCAGACCCGCGCCAGCCGGGGCGACACCCGGATCCGGTCGCTCTACTACGACGACAACGCCCTGGGGCTCGACAAGCTCGGCTGCGACTGGCATCCCTCCCGCCGCGACGACCAGCTCATCGCCGGCGCGCTCACCCGGTTCGTCAACACCCTGCCGCTGACCTGGTGAACCGCTGACGCCGGGCAGGCCACGGCATCGGGGCCGGTGACGCGGATCGATCCGCGTCACCGGCCCCGATGTTCGAGCACCCCGCGCATCCCCCGGCCGGGCACCGGACCGGCGCACCACGGACCCCCTCCGGAGGCGCACCGCCGACCACCCGTTTGTTGACATCATACGTCATACGGATTACGTTCGTAATCATCGATGAGTGTGATCACCTGTCCCGCTCCGGTGGCCCCCACCGGCACGGCCGGGATCACCACCGGGGCCGCCGCCGCCGTCGGAGTCGGGCAGGCCGGTCGCGCCCCCACCACCACCCTGATGTCGAAGGAGTTCCCCTGATGTCGAGACACCGACTCGTGGCCGGCGTCGTCGCGGCAACGGCGACGCTCGCCCTCGCGCTGGGCGGCACCGCGATCACCACCGGGACCGGGCCCGTCGCCTTTGCCAAGGACGCCGCCCCGCTCGCGGCGACCGCCGGATGCGGCAAGACGCCGACGCTGACCAGCGGCACCCGGACCATCTCCAGTGGTGGCCAGAACCGCACCTTCATCCTGCGGATCCCCGACAACTACGACCGCAACCACCCCTACAAGCTGATCTTCGGCTTCCACTGGAACGGTGGCACCGCCAACGACGTCGACTCGGGCGGCACCAGCGGCTACCCCTGGTCCTACTACGGCATCCGCGCCCTGGCGAACAACAGCGCGATCTTCGTCGCCCCGCAGGGCATCGGCAACGGCTGGGCCAACACCGGCGACCGGGACCTGACCTTCGTCGACGACATGATGCGGCAGATCGAGTCCGCGCTGTGCGTCGAGACCACCCAGCGCTTCGCCATGGGGTTCAGCTACGGCGGCGGGATGAGCTACGCCATCGCCTGCGCCCGCGCCTCGGCCTTCCGCGCGGTCGCGGTCTACTCCGGCGGGCAGCTCAGCGGCTGCAACGGCGGCACCCAGCCGATCGCGTACATCGGCATCCACGGCCTGCGGGACAACGTGCTGCCCATCTCGACCGGGCGGTCGCTGCGCGACCGGTTCGTCCGCAACAACGGCTGCACCCCGCAGAACCCCCCGGAGCCGGCGCAGGGCAGCCTGACCCACACCGTCACCTACTACTCGGGCTGCCGGGCCGGCTACCCGGTCGCCTGGGCCCCGTTCGACGGCGGGCACGCCCCCAACGCCGTGGACGGCACCGCCGACGTGTACGCCCCCGGCGAGAAGTCCTGGACCCGGCCCGTGGTGTGGAACTTCTTCACCCAGTTCGACGGCACCACGCCACCCACCACCCCGCCGCCCACCACCACCCCGCCCGCGACCCCCACCACGCCCCCGGCGACCCCGACCACGCCCCCGCCCGGCGGGGCCGGATGCACCGCGACCGTGTCGGTCAACCAGTGGAACGGCGGCTTCACCGCCTCCCTGCGGGTGACCGCCGGGTCCGCCGGCACCACCGGCTGGACGGTCAGCACCACCCTGCCCGGCGGCGCGAGCGTCACCAACACCTGGAACGCCACCGCCAGCGGCAGCACCGGGACGGTCCGCTTCACCAACGTCAACTACAACGGCCAACTCGCCCCCGGCCAGGTCACCGAGTTCGGCTTCCAGGGCAACGGCAGCGGATCCGGGCTCACCCCCACCTGCACCGCCCGCTGACCGACCCGGCCACGGCCGGCTGGGTAAGACCGGCCGGGCACGGCCGGACAGGTCACCGCCGGGAGGGTCACGGACCCGGCGGGCGGCGGGGAAACCCGGCGGCCGGTGGGCGGGAGCGCATCCCGTCCACCGGCCGCGGCCCGCCGTCCCCGCCGCGACCAACGGTCGGCCGACGCGCCGGTCACTGTCACCCGATCCGCGAAATTCGTGGCGGCCGATCGGCGATCCCCCGGTCCGACCCGACTCCGGCTGCCATGATGGCGGACGTGGGAGCTGCGAAAACGAACACGCCTGCTGTCTCGCCGTTGACCGGTGAGCCGATCAAACGTGCCGATGCGGAACGGCTCGCGGGAGTGCTGAAGGCATTCGCCGACCCGGCCCGCCTACGACTGCTCAGTCTCATCCAGTCCGCCCCGCAGGGCGAGGCGTCCGTCACCGACCTCACCGCGCCGCTCGGGCTGTCCCAGCCGACGGTGAGCCACCACCTGCGGATTCTCACCGAGGCCGGGCTGATCGAACGCGAGAAGCGGGGGGTCTGGGCGTACTACCGCACGGTGCCGTCCACCATCGCCGCGATCGCCGACCTGTTGACCCCGCCCCGCAAACGGGCGACGAAGAAGACCCGCTGACCCGTCACCACCCGCTGAACGCCACCAGGAAGGCCACCCCCAGCCCGCCGAGCACCACCAGGTAGCCGACGCCGATGAACAGGGCCCGCCGGTGCCGCAACGGCATCGGCAGGAAGCCGACGAGGGCGATCAGCACCCCGACCAGGGCACCCCCGGTGGGAGCGCCCAGCACCACGAGCTGACCGGCCGGCCCGCAGATCAGCAGGCCCTCGGTGCCCTCGGTGCCGCAGCCGTCGGCCGCCATCGGCAGGAACATCCCGACCAGCGCCACCGCCAGGGCGAGCACGACCAGGAGCAGCACCGCCACCACCGCGCCGACGGTGGCCGCCACGCCGCTGCGCCGGTTGACCGCCGGCACCGCCACCCCACCCTGCGGACCACCCGTGACCACCATGCCCAGCCTCCCGCCCGGTACCCGTGACCGCCGGCGACCACGGTGGGCGGCGGCACGCCGTACCGCGTCGGGTCGAGGTGCGCTCCCCGGCCACCGGTCCGGCGCGAGAGCGAGCGTAGGCGACGCGACCCCGCAGGGAGGAGGACCGTCCGGCCGGTCTGCCGACCCCGAACGGCACCGGATCACGTCGTCCTCCCGGGTGCGCCACATTCATCATATGGGCCGGTCAAGCCGTCCGGATCGTCCCGGATGACGATTTTTGCCACCCCGTACCGGGCCTACTCTCGACCGGTCCGGGCTGCGGGGCCCGGCGCAGAGATCGGGGGGCCCGTGTCCGAGACGACCCGGCAGATCGCCATCGAACAGCAGGTGGTCGACCAGGTGTACGCCCGCCTGGAGGTCATGCGCGCGCAGGCCAGGCAGCTCGGCGAGGAGGGGCGTCGGCGGGCCGGCGGCGGGCCGGCCACCGGGCTGGTCGAGCGGGACGCCATGGTGCTGGGCGCCGCCACCCGGATGTCCGACCTCGACGGCCAGGAGGAGGGGATCGTCTTCGGCCGGCTCGACTACGACGACGACGAGACGTACCGCATCGGTCGGCTGGGGGTCCGCGACGCCGACCGGGAGCCCCTGGTGGTGGACTGGCGGGCCCCCGCCGCCGCACCGTTCTACCGGGCCACCCCCGGCGAACCGCTCGGGGTGACCCGTCGCCGCGTGATCACCTGCTCCGGACGTACCGTGGTCGGCCTCGACGACGAGGTGTTGTCGGCCACGCCCGTCGACGGGGTGGTCGGCGAGGGCGCCCTGCTCGCGTCGCTGACCCGGGAACGCGGCGCACACATGCGCGACATCGTCTCGACCATCCAACGCGAGCAGGACGAGGCGATCCGCGCACCGAGCCACGGTGTCACCCTGATCACCGGCGGTCCAGGCACCGGCAAGACGCAGGTGGCCCTGCACCGGGCGGCCTACCTGCTCTACCGCGACCGGGGCAGGTACGCCGACGGCCGGGTGCTGGTGGTCGGCCCGTCCACCGTGTTCACCGAGTACATCGGCCGGGTGCTGCCCGGCCTCGGCGAGGACAGCGTCCACCTGCGCGCCGTCGGCGAGCTGTTCGACGGTGTCGTGGCGACCCGGCGGGACCGCGCCGACGTGGCCCGCACCAAGGGTGACCTGCGGATGGTGCGGGTGCTGACCGACCTGGCCTGGGACACCCCGCCGAACGTGCCGAACCGGCTGTGGGGTCTCGACGCCGACGACCTGGCGCGGGCCCGCCGGGTGGTCCGCCGCCGGTGCGAGGCCGCCGGGATCACCCCCAACGCCGCCCGGCCGCAGGCCGCGACGGTGCTCGCGGAACTGCTGCCCGGCCGGGAGATCCCCGACGCCTTCCTGACCGCCTGGTGGCCGACCCTGACCCCGCAGGACGTCCTGCCCGCCCAGCGGGGCGAGTGGTCGGTGGACGACGTCCCGCTGCTCGACGAGCTGGCCGAGATCCTGGGCCGACCGCCACAGGTCACCGAGGTCCGACCCGAGTGGCAGCGCCGGGAACTGCGCAGCGGCATCCGGCTGGCGGAGACCTTCGTGCTGAGCCCGAGCCTCGCCGACGGGTGGCAGCTCTTCGCCCCCGGCCTGGCCACCCCCATGGCGCAGTCCGGGCAGTCGCTGGACAGCGGCCACTGGGGTGCCCAGCGCTGGGCGGCGGCGATCATCCTCCGGGAGGGTCACCAGGTGGTGGGCTGGGTCGACGGCGTCGACCCGTACGGCGAGGAGGGTTACGTTCCGGTGCTGGCCGAGCCGCTGCCGGTGGCCGAGGCCGAGGAGCCCGTCGCGGACGCCTACCAGCACGTCATCCTCGACGAGGCGCAGGACCTGTCGCCGATGGAATGCCGGATGATCGCCCGCCGGGCCGAGTACGCCTCGATGACCATCGTGGGTGACCTCGGTCAGGCCACCCACCCGCTGGCCGCCGACTCGTGGCCGGAGCTGGTGCGACGGCTCGGCAAGCGGACCGCCCGGACGTTGGACCTGCCCACCGGTTACCGGGTGCCCGAGGTCATCGCCGACTTCGCGGCCCGTGCCCTGCCGCCCGGCATCGCGCCGACCCGGTCGTTCCGGCCTGGCGGCAGCCTGGAGATCCGCCGGGTCGACGACCTGGCCACGGCCGTGGCCGGGGAGACCGGGACCGTCATCGCCCCCGACCACCTGGCCGAAGCCCTGCACGCGGTCCCGGTCAGCCAGGTCAAGGGCCTGGAGTACGACCGGGTGGTGCTCGTCGAACCCGCCGACATCGTCGCCGCCGAACCCCGGGGCATGAACCGGCTCTACGTCGCCCTGACCCGGGCCGTCGGAGAGCTGGTGATCCTGCACACCAAGCCACTGCCGGAGCAGCTCACCCGCGACTGAGCCGACCCCTGAGCCGCCGGGTGTTCAGCCGGCCCGACGGGGCGGGACGCCGAGCGCGGCGCACGCCTGCTCGTACATCCGGACCACCTCGCGGCGGATCTCGGCCCGCTCGGTGAGCCGCCGGGCGAACGGCACCCGCACCGGCACCTCGATGTCGTCGAGGGTGACGGCGAAGTCCATCCCGTCGGCGTCGAGCCCGGTCACCCGGGCCCGGGTGGCGTCCGGGCAGCCGCCGAGGGTCCGGCAGATCAGCAGCGAGTCGGCGGCGTGGTCGTCGTTCATGTGGCGGCTGACCGCCGCCACCGTGTCCGCGTCGAACGGCTGCCCGGTCACGCGACCGCCTCCGTGATCTGCGGGCCGTCCGGCACGTGCCGGGCCAGGGCGGCGAACACCGCCGTGTTGTGCCGGTACGCCACCAGCACCTCGTCGAGCAGCGCCGCCTCGTCGGCCGGGCTCAACGCCAGTGCGTCCAACCGGGCCCGGTACGCCTCCTTGTACGCCTTCGGCCGGGTGATCCGGTCGAAGGCGTAGAAGGCCACCCCGGACCCGTCGGTCAGGCCGTACCGCCGGGCCACCGCCCGCCCGATGTACAGCCCGCCGGAGAGGTCACCCAGGTAGCGGGTGTAGTGGTGGGCGATGAACCGCACCGGGGAGGTGCCGGCCACGGCCCGGATCCGGTCGGCGTAGGCCACCGTGGCCGGGTGCGGTGCGGTGCGCAGCGCCCAGTCCGGCCCGGCCAACTCGGTGAGGTCCGCCTCCAGGGCGGGCAGCCGGGTCAACGCGTCGTCGACGAAACCCCCGGCGACCGGGTCCGCCCGCATCGCCTCGGCGGCCGACTCCAACGCCTGGTAGAGGGCATGGTGCTGGACCACCAGGTCGAGGTACCCGGCGAGGTCCAGCTCACCGGCGACCAGGGCGGTGACGTACTGCTGGCCCTCGGCGGCGGCGTGGGCGCCCTGGGTGGCGGCCCGCAACCGGGCCGAGAACGGCAGGGGTGGGGTGTCCATCTATTCCTCCGTGACGCAGGTGTTCCGGGCCGGGCCCCGACGGCGGGGCACGACCAGCGGCAGGCGGGTGTCGGGGTGCGGCACGACCTCGATGTCGTGCCGGTAGACCTCGCTGAGCAGGGGCGCGGTCAGCACCGTGTCGGGCGGGCCGGCGGCCCGGACCCGCCCGTCGGCGAGCAGGGTGACCCGGTCGGCGTACGCGCCGGCCAGGGCGAGATCGTGCAGCACCACCACGACGGCGTCCCCGGCGGCGGCACGGTCCCGGGCGATCCGCATGACCAGCTCCTGGTGGTGCAGGTCGAGGGCGGCGGTCGGTTCGTCGAGCAGCAGCACCCCGGCCCGCTGGGCCAGCACCCGGGCCAGCGCGGCGCGGGCCTGCTCGCCACCGGACAGTGACGGGAAGGGCCGGGCGGCGAACCGGATCACGTCGCAGCGGCGCATCGTCTCGGCCACCACCGCGTCGTCGTGGGCCTCCTCGGGTCGGCCGGCCCAGGGTGCCCGGCCCATCCGGACCACCTCGGCCACGGCGAACGGGAAGCTCAGGGTGCTGCGCTGGGTCAGCACCGCGCGGCGCATCGCCAGTTCCACCGCCGACCACTGCGCCAGCGGCCGGCCGTCGACCTCGACGGTGCCGGCGGCGAGCGGCAGGTCACCGCTGACGGCGGCCAGCAGGGTGGACTTGCCGGCGCCGTTCGGGCCGACCAGGGCGTGCAGTTCACCGGCGCGGATGGCGAGGTCGACCCGGTCGAGCACCGGTCGGCCGGCCCGCTCGACCCGTACCCCGGTGGCCCGGACCCGGGTGGAGCCCGGCGTCGTGGGGGCCGGCACCCGGGGCGTCGACCGGCGGCCGAGCAGCCGCAGCGGCCCCCGACGCCGGCGTTCCCGTACGCTCACCACGCCCTCCCACCGCGCGTGCCCGCCGGCTGCCCGCTCACGCCCAGCCTCCCGCGCGGTCGCGGGTGCGGCGCAGCAGCCAGAAGAAGGCGGGTCCACCCACGACGGCGGAGAGCACCCCCAACGGTAGTTCCTGATAGTCCACGAGGGTACGGGCGGCGAGGTCGGCGGCGACGACCACGATCGCACCGCCGAGCGCGCTGGCCGGCAGCAGCAGCCGGTGCCCGGGGCCGGCGACCATCCGCACCAGGTGGGGCACGACCAGGCCGACGAAGCTGATGATGCCGGTGAAGGCGACCGCCGCCGCGCCGAGCAGCGCGGTGACCACGATCATCCGGACCCGCAGCCGTTCCACGTCGACCCCGAGGTGCCGGGCAGACTTCTCGCCCAGGGCCAGCAGGTCCAGCCGGCGGGCGTCGGCGAGGGTGGCGAGCAGCCCGACCGCGAGGCACGGCGCGGCCAGCGAGACCGCCGACCAGTTGGCCTGGGCCAGGCTGCCCAGGTTCCAGAAGGCGATGGCCTGCACCCCCGACTCGTCGGCGACGAACATCAGCAGCCCGATGGCGGCCCCGGCGACGGCGTTGACCGCGACGCCGGTGAGGACCAGGGTGACCACCTCGGTCCGGCCGCCGGAGCGGGCCAGCAGGTAGACCAGCCAGGTGGTGGCGAGGCCACCGGCGAACGCGGCGGCGGGCACCGTCCAACCGCCGAGCACGGTGACGCCGGTGACGATGGCCAGCGCCGCGCCGACCGCCGCGCCGGCCGAGACACCGATGACGCCCGGCTCGGCCAGCGGGTTGCCGAACACCCCCTGCATGACCGCACCGGCGCAGCCGAGCGCCGCGCCGACGACGGCGGCGAGCGCGACCCGGGGGAAGCGGACCAGCCACAGTGCGCTCTCACCGTGCACGGCGGCGGGCCGGGGGCCGAGGTCCAGGCCGAGGCGGTGCAGCACTGAGCCGAGCACCTCCGCCGGGGCGACGGTCACCTGCCCCCGGCCGGCGGCGACCAGCGCGACCAGCAGCAGACCGGCGGTGAGCCCGGTGAGCAGGACCGGGCCGCGCCGGACCCGACGGCGGGGGCGGCCGGTCCCGGTGTCGCCGGTGGCCGGGCGGGTGCCGGTGACGGTCATCGCGGGCCCCGGCAGTGCAACGCGTCGGCCAGCGCCCGGACCACCTGCCCGGAGCGGGTGCCGAAGGTGAGCAGGACGCCGTCGTCCATGTCGACGACCCGGCGGGCGGCCCCGGCCGGGGTCTGCCCCACCCCGGGGAGCCTGAGCAGGCCGTCGACGCCGCCGACGGACTCCAGTCCCCCGCTCATCACCAGGATCACGTCCGGGGCGGCGTTGATCAGGCCCTCGCTGGTCAGCGGGCGGAACTTCGCCAGGCCGATCGCGCTGCCGGCGTCCACTCCCCCGGCGGCCTCGATCATCGCGTCGCTGCCCGCGCCCCGCCCGCCGATCAGGTAGACCCCGGCGGTGCCGCGCAGGTAGAGGAAGGCGACCCGGGGGGCGGCGTCGGCGGGCACACCGGCGCGGGCGACGGCGATGTCGGCCTCGATCCGGGTGACCAGCCGGTCGCCGGCCGCGCCGACGCCGAGCGCCGCCGCGACGGCCCGTACGTGCCCGGGGACGGCGTCGAGGGTCTGTTTGGCGGCGACCAGGACCACCGGGATGCCGGCGGCGCGTAGCTGCCGCAGCGTCTCGGGGGGACCGATGCTGTCGTCGGCGAGGATCACCGTCGGGGCGAGCGCGAGCACCGCCTCGGCGGACAGGTCGTGCCCGGCCGGGGTGACCACCGGCAGGTGGGCTGCGGCGGGGAAGGTGGTCGAGGTGTCCCGGCCGACGACGTTGCCGCCGAGGCCGAGGCTGAACACGATCTCGGCGATCGACCCGTAGAGGTTGACCGGCAGGATGCGGGTGGCGTCGGTGACCGTGGTGACGACGCCGTCGGTGGAGGTGACGGTGACCGGCAGGGCCGGGGCCGGCGGCGGGGTCAGCCCGGTGACGTCGGTGTCCCCCACGGTGGCGGTGACCGGACCGCAGGAGGCCGGGGTGCCCGGCCGGGCCTCGGCGGCCGGGTCGGTGCAGCCTGCCAGCGCCCCGGCGAGCAGCACCAGGACGAGCGGCAGTGCGCGCCGGGTCACGACGTGGCCCGGCGTCGACGACGCCGACGCAGGCCGGCGAGCAGGGCCATGCCGAGCAGAGGAACGACCAGCGCCACGAGCCACCAGCGGCCGGTGTCGGAGGCGGCGCTGACCCGGGTCACCTGCGCCTGCTCGCCCGCGTCGGCCGGGCCCACCGGCCCGGCCGCTCCACCGGTGCCGGCGGGGGCGACGGCGGTGGCGGCCGACGCAGGTGCGCCGCCGGTGGGCGTGCCGGCCACGCCGGCCGGGGCCGCCGCCGGTGGGGTGGTCCGGGCGGCACCGCCGGTGGTCGCCGGGGCGGCGGCCGGGGTGCGGGTCGGTGCGGGCGCTGCGGCGGTGGCGAAGGTGACCGGCACCCGGACGTCCTGGGAGCGGTCGGCGGCGCGGGTGTGGTCGGCGCGGGAGGCGACCACACACCGGCTGACGGTGCAGTCGACCGTGCCGATGCGGGAGTTCACGGTGAGGGTCACCCGGAACGATCCGCCCTGCCCGTACGGGACGGCCAGTCCCTCCCCGTAGGAGGGTGGATTGGAGGAGATCCAGTGCGAGGCGCCGGTGCTGCCGGTGGTGTCGGCCCCGCCACCGCACGGGCTGGGGGCGACGCCGGCGCCGTTGTCCACGCAGAAGGCGACGTAGATGCCCTTGGCGACGTCGTACCCGCTGCCGGTGACGGTCACCGTCGCTCCGGTGCGGGCCACCCCGCTGGTGGGGGTGGCGGTGAGGGTCTGCCCGGCGGGGCCCCGGCCGGTGCCGGCGTGGGCCGGCGTCGACCCCACGCCGATACTGACAGTGATCAAAATGGTGGTCAGGATGGCGCGAGGCAGTGCCCGCATCAGGCTCCTCCCATGACGGATCGGGCCGGCTGCCACACCGACCGTAGCTAAGGTTTGCCTAACCTAAGCGAACGATCCGCTGTTCACAAGAGGTTCTTCGGATCAAGATCTTCAGCCGCTCGCCGGGTGCCACGGTAGTTAGGTTTGCCTAACCTCAACCACTGTCCGTATTGGGTACCAGAGAGGGAGCAGCATGGTCAGATCCAGCACCAATGCCGGCCGGTGGCGCAGGTCGCGCTGGGCGGCGGTCGCCCTGCTCGGCGCGTCGACCGTCCTCATCGGGGTCAGCCCCGCCCAGGCCGCCGGGGCCGAGATCAGCTCCGGCAGCCTGACCTGGGGTTTCAAGGCGTCGTTCCGCGCCTACGTGAACACCGGCAACGGCAACCCGCCGATCGCCGCCAGCGACGGCGCCCGCATCAACAGCGACGGCACCTTCACCTTCCCGGCGAAGGGCGGCACGTACGACGCCGGCACCGGCGCGATCGACGCCGAGTACGGCGGGAAGATCGTCTTCTCGTACCCGGCGCACTTCTTCACCATCGCGTTGGCCAACCCGACGGTCGTCGTGACCGGTGGCACCGCCGCCGTGAAGGCGGACGTGGACCTCACCACCACGGCGGCCGAGCCGGTCTCGGTCCGCCAGGCCACCATCGCCACCGTCACCACGAGCGACGGCAACCCCGGTGGCAGCGGCGGCACGGTGACCGCGACCGACCTGGCGGCGACGCTGACCGCCGAGGGCGCCTCGGCGTTCAACGGCTTCTACTCCGCCGGCTCCGCGCTCGACCCGCTGTCGTTCACCCTCGCCACCGGTGGCGGCGGCGAACCTGCCGCACCGACGGTCGGCGTCACCCCGACCACCGGGCTCGACCCGGCCGGGGCGACGATCACGGTCACCGGCAGCGGTTTCGACCCGGAGGCCAACGGGGCGGCGGGGATCTACGTCTCCTTCGGCCCCAAGGTCGACGAGCACTGGACGAACGCCGGTGTCCTCCAGGTCACCAAGTGGGTCAACAAGACCAACGAGCCGACCGAGGCGCGCGACCGGCTCAACGCCGACGGCACGTTCCGCACCACCCTGCCGATCAGCGCGGTCTACACCGACCGCACCGGGACAGCCGTGGACTGCACGAAGGTCCAGTGCTATGTGATCACCTTCGCCGCCCGGGGCGCGGCCGACCGGAGCCAGGACACCTTCACCCCGGTGACGTTCAGCCGCACCCCGGCCGGTGGCGGCGACGCCAGCCAGCAGATCACCACCACCGTCACCGGTGGCGCGCTGACCCTCGGCGTGACCGGCTCCTCGGTCGCCCTGCCGGCGGTCAGCAACGGGCAGGTCACCACCGGGGCGCTGAACGCCGCCACCGTGGCCGACCTGCGCGGCACCAACGCCGGCTGGAGCCTGGTCGGGCAGGTCGCCGACTTCGCCTCGACCACCGGCGGCACCATCGCCGCGGACAACCTCGGCTGGACGCCGAGCGCCACCGTCGGCACCGACGGCCTCGCCGGCACCCCCGGCGTGGTCACCCCGGGCGCGCCCGCCGCGCCCGGCGCCGGCCTGGGCACGGCACGTGCGCTGTGCACCTCGGCCACCGGCGCGAGCAACGGCACCTTCACCTGTGGCGCCGAACTCCAGCTCGGGGTTCCGGCGTCCGCCCCGGCGGGCGACTACAGCGCGGTGCTGACCCTCACCCTCTCCTGATCCGGCACCACCCCGGTGGGACGGGCTCGCCACCCGTCCCACCGGGCCCGATCACCCTTTCCGGAGCCCGGCATGTCCCTGCGTACCACCCTGATCCGGGCGAGCGCCGTGCTCGCCGCCGCGCTGCTCGTGGCGACGGCCCCGCCCGCACCGGCCCCCGCCGCGCCCGCCCCGTCACCCGGCCCGGCAGCCGGGGGCGGGGAGACCGGCGCGGCACGCTGGGCCGTCCAGCCGTCCAGCGCCAAGGGTCCGACCGGGCGCAACTACTTCATCTACGACCTGGCCCCGGGCAGCACCCTGACCGACCACGTCGGCATCACCAACCTCGGCGACCGCCCGGTCACCTTCGACGTGTACGGCACCGACGCCTACACCTCCACCGACGGCGCGTTCGCCCTGCTGCCGGCGGACCGGCCGGCCACCGACGTCGGCTCCTGGATCAGGGTCGACCGGCGCGAATGGACGGTTCCGGCGGGCAAGCGGGTCGACATCCCGTTCCGGCTCACCGTGCCGGCCAACGCCACCCCGGGCGACCACACCGGCGGGGTGATCGGTGCCGTCGCCCGGATCCGGACCACCGCCGACGGGCAGCGCGTCCTGGTCGACCAGCGGCTCGCCGCCCGGGTCTACCTCCGGGTCAACGGCCCGGTCCGGCCCGCCGTCACCGTCGAGGCGGTCGACGTCTCCTACGACAACCCGGTCAACCCGTTCGGCGGCGGCGACCTGGTGGTCCGCTACCGGCTGCGCAACGACGGCAACGTCCGGATCGGCGGCAGCGGCACGGTGACCGTACGCGCGCCGTTCGGCCGGGAACAGGCCCGCACGGCCCCCACCGACCTGCCCGAGCTGCTGCCCGGGGCCACCTTCACCGTCACCGAGCGGATCACCGGCGTACCACCGCTGCTGCGGCTGACCGCCGAGGTCGACATCGCGGCCACCAGCACGGACACCGCGCTGCCGCCGGTGGTCCGTACCGCCGGGGTGTGGGCCCCGCCGTGGCTGCTGCTGGCCCTGCTCGCCGGGGCGGCCGGCTGGGCCGGACTGCGGTGGTGGCGACGGAAGGCCGCTGCCGCCGGTCGGCCGTCCACCCCGGACCCGGCCGACACCCCACGACCCGCCGCGACCGCCGCCGCCGCGACCGGCGCGGCCGCCGCCGGGCCGACCCCGGCTGCCGCGACCGGGCCGACCCCGGGTGCCGCCGACGGGCCGGCCCCGGGTGCCGACCCGCGTCCCGACGCCCCGCCCGCGCGATGACCGGGCCGCTGCGTGCCGTCGCCCTGCTGGCCATGGCCGCCGCGCTGGCTGCGGCCCCGGGGGCACCCGCCCCGGCCGGCACCCCGGCGGGCGGCGGTCCCGGCGTCACCGTGCCGGCAGGGACGCTGCGGGTCGGGCAGCAGGTGCTGGTCGGCCTCGACGGCTGGCCCGCCGGCACCGTGCAGGCCGAGGTGTGCGGCAACGCCGCCCGACGCGGCGCGCTCGACTGCGCGACCGGGGCCGCCACCCACGGCCAGGTGCCGCCGGCCGGCCGGGCCACCCTGCCGGTGTCGGTGGCCGCCCCACCGGTGGCCTGCCCGTGCGTGCTGCGGGTCCGGACGCCGACCGGCACCGCCACCGCCATCGCCGACCTGACGCTGGCCGGGGTGACCGCCCCGGCCGCCGCGCCGACCGCCCCGCCCGGGCTGGCCCTGGTGGCGCTGCGGGCCGTCGACCGGTCCGGGCCGCGCGGCTGGTTCGGCCTGCCGGGCGAACTCGCGGTCCGGATCACCCTGCACAACCCCGGCGCGCAGGACGTCACCGACCCGCCGTTGCAGCTCACCGTCGGGCCGCCCGGCCGGGCCCGGACCATCGTGGCCGCCCCGGCGCTGGGCACCATCGCCGCCGGGCAGACCCGGGAGTACCACGTCGCGGTGCCCACCGGCGCGGCCCCGTTCGGCCGGTACGAGGTGGACGGCCGGATCGCGGTGCCCGGTGATCCGCTCGCGTTCACCGTGGCGGCGGCCCGGCGGCCCTGGGGGCTACCGGTCGCCGCCGCCGTCCTGACGGTCGTGCTGCTGCTCGCCCGGCCGGCACGACGCCGGGTGCCCGCCGCGGCACCCGGGCGACCCATCAGCAAGTGATCGCTTGCGCAAACGACTGTTTGCGTTATCGTGGAGCCGTGTCCGCCGCCCCCGTACCCGTCGCACCCGGTCCGGATCTCGACGCGGCCTTCGCCGCGCTCGGCGACCCGGTCCGGCGCGCCCTGGTGGCCCGCCTCGCCCACGGTGACGCCACGGTGGGACAGCTCGCCGCGCCGTTCGACCTGACCCCGCAGGCGATCTCGCACCACGTCGGGGTGCTGCGCCGCTGTGGCCTGGTCGAGCAGCGACGCGAGGGCACCCGACGCCCCTGCCGCCTCAGGACGGATCAGCTCTCGCTGCTCGGTGCCTGGATCGACGAGCAGCGGCGCACCTGGAACGACCGGCTCGACGCCCTGGAGCACCACCTCACCGACGACGGGACGGCCCGGTGACCGACGCGCACCTGCGGGGCGACGAACTGATCGCCCGACGGCGGCTCGCCGCGCCGCCCGAGCGGGTCTGGGCCGCCTTCACCTCGCCGACCGGCATCACCGCCTTCTGGGGCGGCTCGCACGCCACCGTGCCATCCGGCTCGGTGACCGTCGACCTGCGCCCCGGCGGAGAGTTCGCGCTCGACACCCGCGCGCCGGACGGCCGCACCCGTCGGCTCCGGTTCGTCTACGTGCGCGTCACCGCACCGCACGAACTCGTCTTCGACGAACCGGCCACCGGCCTACGCACGAGCGTCACCCTCCGCCCCGCCGCCGACGGCACGGACCTCACCGTCCACCAGCGACGGCTTCCCCCCGAGCTACGCACCGCCCAGGCGGTCGACGGGCTCGCCGCGATCCTCGACGCCCTCGCCGCACACCTGCGCCAGCCCGGCCCGACGCCGGCACCCGACCACGTGACGACGGAGCAACCATGACGCCACAGACCCAACGCGACCTCGTCGCGGAATACTTCGCCGGGTTCCGGACGAGCGACCACCCGCGCATTCTCGCGACCCTCACCGACGACGTCGAGTGGGTCATCCACGGTCACCGGACCACCCACGGCAGGGCGGAGTTCGACGGGGAGATCGAGAACCCGGCGTTCACCGGCAGTCCGACGCTCGACGTCCACCGCGTGCACGAGGACGGCCCGGTCGTCGTCGTCACGGGCGAGGGCCGGGGAGTCAGCGTCGACCACGGGCCGTTCCGCTTCGCCTTCAACGACCTGTTCACCTTCCGCGACGGGCTGATCGCCCGGGTCGACTCCTACGTCGTCCCGCTGCCCTGAGGCGACGCCGCGACAACCCGCACCGCACCGGCCCGGGGGGCGCGTCGACAGGGCTCCGGCCCCGCACCGGCACGGCGACGCAGCCCGCGGGCGTCGCGGGGCCGACGCCACGCGCGCCGGCCCCGCCGTCGTCGACCTGCTCAGTTACTGAAGAAGGTGCACTGGAACGCCATGTCGTCCACCCGTACGGGGCCGCTGCCACCGAGCAGGGAGACCCGGACGAACACCTGGCTCGGGCCGTTGGCGTAGCTCGCCACGTCGTGCCGTCGCCAGACGGTGTCGGTGATCCGGACGGTGCGCAGCGCGAGGTAGTTCCAGGTCGCGGGATCGATCACCTCGACGTTGAGCACCGCCGGCCCGCTGACCGCCTGGACGAAGAACCCGCCGCCGCAGGTGGTGTTGTGCCCGGCGGTACGCGGCCGTACGGTGAGCAGCTTGCCCACCCCGGACCAGCCGCCGGCCGACGTGGTGAGAATGGCGTTGTTCGCACCGGAGTGGGCCCTCCCCGCGCCCAGCTCGAAGGCTCCGCTCCCGGCACCGGAGCGGTGGAACTCCCACACCGCCGCCGGGTTGCTCTCGAACCCGTCGGTGTGCTGCCAGAGGTCCGCCTGGGCGGGACTGACGGCCACGGTGAGGGCCACCGTCGTCGCCATGACGGCCGCGGCGGTGAGGCGTACGGCTCGGGTGAGTGCGGTTCTCATCGCTGTCTCCTCTGCTCGTCGCCGCACGTCACGGCGCACCGTAGATGACGACCTGGTACGTGTTGATCGCCTCGCCCACCGGCTGGTGCCAGGTGCGCGGGGTGGAGTTGCACTGGCTGCCGTTACGGTTGGCGTGCGAGTTCAGCCCGTACCCGGTGTTGCCGGCGAAGAGCGGCCCACCACTGTCACCGCCGAGGGTGCAGATGTTGGTCTCGATCATCTGACGTACGGTGCCGCCCGCGCCGTTGACCGTCACGTTGGTCTTGAGCACGGAGCCGCACCTGAATCCGGTGGTCCTGCCCGAGTTGCAGACCGACAGCCCGCTCACGGCCGTCGCCCAGCCGTGGATACTGCGGCTGGTGTTGTTCCACAGGTTGATGGTGCCGGTGGCCCAGACCGACGGACCGTTCATCCAGATGAGGCCGAAGTCGTCCTCCGGGTAGTTGCTCTCCAGCGACGGCCCGACGTCCTGGCCGTTGGGCAGCGTCCAGTGCGGGTAGCCCTGGGTGCAGTGGCCGGCCGTGATGATGTAGTTGAAGGTGTAGTCGGTGGCGGTGAAGCCGGCCGAGCAGCCACCCAACGAGTCCCCGCTGGAAATCCCGACGTTCGGCTGGATCGGGCCGGTGCCGGTCTCGAACCGGACCGCCGTGCCGAACCGGCGCGCCGCCGAGCGTTGCACGGCGTTCTTCGCTCCCGACGCCGGCAGGCTCACCACCACCTGGTTGGTCGCCGGGTCCACCCCCCAGGTCGTGCCGGGTTCACTCGCCGCGGCCTCCAGCGTCCGCTGGATCGTCCGCAGTTGCCGCTCCCCTCGGGCGACGAGGCGCGCCTTCGCGCCGGCGGCGGTCACCTTCGCGGCGGCAGCGGCGTCGGTGACGGTGACGACGAGGGCGCCGTCGGACAGGTACGCGCCGCCCGAGCTGGCACCCAGCTCGGTGGTCAACCGGTTGGCGAGCCGTACGTGGGCGTCCTCGGCGCGCAGCAGCTTCTCAGCGGCGTCGCGGCTGATGCCCCGCTGCGCGGCGATCGCCTCGGCCATGTCCGCCGCCCCGGTCGCCCGGCCCGACCCGGCGACGGCAGCGGCGGACGCCGGGACTGCCCGGCCGTCGGCGCGGGCGGGATCCGCCGTACCCCGGGGGCCAGCCGGCCGGTCGACCGGCCCCGCCACCGCGGCCCCCGGGACGAAGGCCACCGACGACACTGCGACGAGTGCCATGGCGAGCAGGAATCTGCGGCTCGGTCTCTTCCTGTCCGGCCGGCTGATGACACGTTCTGACATTCACCACTCCCATCACGAGAGGACCCGTCGGCCGGACCATGGGCCGACCGGACGGCAATCCTCGCAACGGGCGGTGGGACGGGAGTGGGATGCTGGACGCGGCTGGACACGCCCGGACACCTGACACCGGACTCAGCCGGGCCCGGGATGGGAGGCGGGGTGGCCCCCTGACCGGGCCACCCCGCGTTCGCACCCCTCACCGGCGGGCGGGTACGACACCCCGCCGGCCGGTCCTGACGGGGGCGCGGGTCAGAAACGCGCCCAGTCGTCGGCGGCGGGACGCCACACGTCGATGTTGCGCGGGTCCACCGCCATCCGGCGGGCCCGGTGGGTCTCGTGCTCCTCCGGGGTGAACACCCGGTGCCTGTCGCACAGCTCGTAGCGCGGGCCGTGCCGGGTGTCGTGCATGTAGAAGGCGATCGACGTGGACGCCGAGTGGTTGACCAGGTCGGAGGCGATCGGGACCTGCTTGTACTGGGCCCGCGCCCGGCCGCGCATCACGTGGTCGAAGCTCTTCATCATGAAGCACAGGTGCGCGACGTAGAACTCGTTGTTGCGCTGGATCGCCAGGCTGTGGTGGTAGCGGTCCTCGCTGCGCAGGAAGACCGTGACGTCGCCGACGTGGTCGGACTCCAGGAAGCCGAGCACCTTGGTGTAGAACGCCAGCGTCTCGTCGTACTTGTCGGTGGCGAGGAACGGGTGCACCAGGTCCAGCGGGCGCAGCTCGATCAGCGGCGGCTCGGCGTACTCCTGGAACTCGGTGAACAGCTCGACGATCAGCCCGTTGGGGTCGCGCACGGCGAAGCCCCGCTGGACCAGGCCCTTGACCCGGTCGGCCAGCTCGAACACCTCGTGCCCGGCGGCGGTGACCCGCTCCCGCAGGTCGTCCAGGACGGCGTCGTTCTCGACGCTGAACCCGACCGCCGTGGTCCACGACTCGGAACGCTGCGGCGCGGCGACCAGCTCGATGCTGTGGTGTTCGAGGTCGGCACGCAGGAACGCGTACTCGTCGTCGTGCTGCTCCAGTTGCAGCCCGACGTGGTACTGAAGGAACTCGATGGAGGCGGCCAGGTCGGGCACCTCGATCCGGGCGTACTCCATGCCGTAGGGCCCACGGCGGCGGGCGGTGGCCTCGGTGGTCATCTGTGACCCCTCTCGATGGGCTGGGCGTCCCCGGCGGTGGGGAGACTGACGATGGCCTGACGCTCGATGACCGGCCGCCAGCGTTCCCGGACGAACCGCTCGTGCGAGTCGCTGTGCAGGTAGTCGAGCAGGTCCTGCTCGGTGGGGAACTCCACGACGAAGCCGTGGGTCATGCTGGTGTCGCGGGTGCTGACGTTGACCCCGCTGCGCCAGTTGCGCATCGCGGGATAGCGGCTCGGGAAGGTCTCCAGCTCGGCCAGGACGGACTCGGCCGCGCCGGGCGGCAGGTCGTCGCGGAACCGGAAGACCAGCATGTGAGTGATCATGGCGGCCGGCTCAGAGGATGAAGCTGAGTCGGGCGCCGGGGTCCATCGACTCCATCACCGGGACGGCCCGGCGCAGCCGGAACCGCAGCCCGTCCGGGTCGACCTTGAGCACGTGCTCGTAGCGGCCCACGTAGGTGTAGGCGCCGTTGTCGCGGTACCGGTGGATGATGAAGTTGGCGCTGATCCAGACGGTCTCCGCGCCGGCCTCCAGCAGCAGCACGTTGGAGACCATCCGGTGGGTCCGCGAGTGCGGGTTCTCGGCGTGCGCCTTGCGGCTCTTGAGCCGCTTGACCCGGGCCTGGATCAGCTCGTAGTCGTCGGCCACGAAGTACCCGGCGGTGGTGGCGTCCCAGCCGGCCCAGTCGGTGGTCGGGACCTCCAGCCGGCCCCCCGGCTCGATGAGGGTGAGCCACTCGTCGAGCCGCCACTCGTCGAGCAGTTGCGCCTCCCGGTAGAGGAACTCCTCCACCTCGGCCCGGGTCACCTCGCGCGATGCCACACTGACCACTCCCCCACGGCTGCCTGCCGTCGTCGACGCGCTCACTTGCCCGCACCCCCCGTGGCGGGTCCGGCGGCGGGCGTACCGGCCGGCGGGTCGCCGGCCACGCTGGTGCTCGCCCCGACCTTCTCGGCCCAGCGCCGCCAGAAGCTGCGCATCGCGCCCTCGTCGATCGAGCGGCCCTGGTTGCCCTGCTTCTCGTTGGCCATGCCCCGCGACATGTCGCTCCAGTCGTGGGCGGGGTCGACCGAGTCGGCGGTCGCGGTGATGCCGCGCTGCACCGCCTCGTACGCCTCGATGTCGTCGGGGGTGGCCAGGCCGCCCGGCCCGACGAAGCTGACCATCGTCTTGATCCGCAGCGCGCGGACCGACTCCGGCTCGCCGACCTCGACGAACTGCCACGCCCGCACGTCGGTGCGGTCGGCGGCGACCGGTTCGATCTGCCGGATGGTCAGCGCCTCCAGGTCGAACAGCAGCAGGTTGGGGAAGACGAACAGGATGCGGCTGGCGTCGGCCACCTCGGCGGCGAGTTCGGGGCCGAGGCGGGCCTCCAGCTCGCGGCGCTTGGCGACGGTGCGGGTCTTCTCCTCGTCGCCGAAGCGGGGTTCCCAGACCATCCCGATCCGGCCGTTGTGCCCGGTGAGCACGAGCAGGCCGTGGCCGCCGCCGAGGTCGTAGGCGTACTGGTCGTCGTCGGTGACGGCGAACCCGGTCTCCCGCAGGTAGCCGACGAAGGTGTTGTGGGTGGGGGCGAAGTGGTAGCCGTCCATCGCGTTCTCGACGGCGAGCTTCCAGTTGCCCTTCACGCTGTAGAGCTGCACGCCCGGCAGGGTGGTCATGCCGTGCTCGCCGATCTTCGCGGTCAGCGACATGTAGTGCGCGGCCGGCCCGAGGTGGGTCAGCAGGTCGGGGACGTCCGCGTCGAAGGCGACGAAGACGAACCCCTCGTGGATCTGGAGCCGGGGCACCTGGCGCAGGGCCATCGACGCCCGGAAGGCCGGGTCGTCGGGGTACGCGTCGTCGCCGGGCAGCGCGGCCAGTTCACCGGAGTTGCTGAACGCCCAGGCGTGGTAGAAGCACTGGAAGAACTTCGTGTTGCCCTCGCTGTGCCGGCACAGCACGGTGCCCCGGTGGGTGCAGGCGTTGAAGAACGCCCGCACCTGGCCCCCGGCGTCCCGGCAGAAGATCAGCGGTCGACCGCCGAGGGTGCGGGTCTTGAAGTCACCCGCCTTCGGGATCTCGGTCTCGTGGCCGAGATAGAGCCAGGTGTGATTCCAGATCCGGTCGATCTCGGTCCGGAACACCTCGGGGTCGCGGTACGCCGAGCGGTGCACCCGGAACCGCAGCGCCTCCCAGTCCTCGTCGATCATCGCGCCGTCACCGGTGGCACCGAGCGGACGTACCGGCGTCTGCTGCGCCATCACCTCACCGCCTTCTACGTCATGCGAGACAGCATCTCGCTACACGATGCTGCTACTCGGCCATGGCAACTGTCAAGAGCAGGGCAGACTCCGGCACCGGGTTACTCGCTGTTAATACGAACGCAACACGCAACGGTTGCTTCGCCGGTCACGATCCCCTGCATCCGACGTGGCCCGGCCGATCCGCCCGACCCCGATCGCCGGCCCTCGGACGCGGCCCGCGCATCCCGTCGCCGGCCGCCGGCCACCCGCACCGGGCAGCGCCGTCCCGTCGCACCGCCAGCCGGTGTCACCCCTTCCGGAGGATGTCATGCTCCAGCCGCACGATGGCCCGATCGGTGGAACCCACTACCTGCCGAGCACCCCCGACACCTGCCTGTGGGGCCGGTTGCCCAACCGGCGGCACGAACCCGTGCTCCGGGTCGGCTCCGGGGAGACCGTGACCATCGACACGCTCAGCCACGAGGGCATCCTGGAGGACCAGGGCCGCGACCCGGTCGGCTTCCTCAAGCAGTTCGACGTGCCCAGCGACCAGGTGCTCACCGACGCCCGGGACCTGGCCGCCTCCGACGTGGCCCACGACTACGACGCCGACGGCCCGCACGTGGTCACCGGCCCGATCACGGTGGCCGGGGCCGAACCCGGCGACCTGCTCCGGATCGAGGTGCTCGACCTGCTCGTCCGCGCCCCGTACGGCTTCATCAGCAGCCGGCACGGCTACGGCGCGCTGCCCGGGGAGTACCCGCTCACCCCCACCGACACCGGCCCGGACGGCGACGGCCCCCGGGAGTACGGCACCGTCAGCCACTTCACCGAGGTGATCCACCACGGCGGCCGGCTGTTCGGCACCCTGCCGTACGGCGACGGCCGGGCGGCCCGCTTCCCGCTCGCCCCCTTCCTGGGGCTGATGGGCGTCGCCGTGGACACCGACGAGCCGGTCCACTCGGTGCCGCCCGGCGCCTTCGGCGGCAACCTCGACATCAACGAGTTGCAGGTCGGCTCGGCTCTCTACCTGCCGGTACAGCTGCCCGGGGCGGGCTTCTACGCCGGTGACCCGCACTACGCCCAGGGCGACGGCGAGGTGGCGCTGACCGCCCTGGAGGCACCGCTGCGGGCCACCCTGCGGCTGTCGGTGATCCCCCGGGCGCAGGCCGCCGGCCTGCTCGGGGCCGTCGACGGGCCGTTCGGCGAGACCGCCACCCACTGGCTGCCGGTCGGCCTGCACAGCGACCTCGACGAGGCGATGCGGCGGGCCGTCCGGGCCGCCGTCGACTTCCTCGTCCGCACCCAGGGCATGCCCCCGCAGACCGCGCTGGCCTACCTGAGCGCCGCCGGCGACTTCGAGGTGAGCCAGGTCGTCGACGGGGTGAAGGGCATCCACTGCCTGATCCGCAAGGCCGACTTCCCGGCCCACTTCTGACCGCCCACCGCCGACCGCCCTGCCGGCCGGTCCCTGACGCGCCCGGCCCCGGGGCGGCACCGAGCCGCCCCGGGCCGGACAGCTCACGCCACCGGTGCAGCGGCGGTGCCACGCCGCTGCCCCCGACCGGGACAGGCCGGGGGCAGCGCGCAGCCGGCCGGAGCCGGGCCGCGCCGTCGCCGACAGGCAGCATGCGACGGGCGGCAGGTTCGCAAGCCAAGGCGGCAGCCGGACCGGGCGGGGACGCGCCGGCCGGCGTAGCAGGGCGGGGTTTCAGGCGGCGGTGGGCACCTCGACACGCCGGGGTGCGGCCTCCATCGCCCCCGGCCGGGTGACCGTCACCGCTGCCGCCCGGCTCGCCCACCGGGCCGCCTCGTCGATCGCCGCGCCGTCGAGCAGCGCGTCGGCCAGGGCGGCGCAGAAGGTGTCCCCGGCACCGGTCGCGTCGACCGCGTCGACCCGCTCCGCCGGGATCAGCCACTGCCGGTCGGTGGTCACCACCAGCGCACCGTCACCGCCGAGGGTCACCACCACCGGCCCCCGGGTGCGCAGCGACCGGGCCATCGCGGCCAGCCCGTCCACCCCGACGTCCGTCGGCGGCGCACCGGCCAGGGCGGCCAGCTCACCCCGGTTGGGCACCAGCACGTCGACCCGGGCCAGGGTCGCCGGGTCGACCGGGCGGGCCGGTGCGGGGTTGAGCACCACCAGCCCCTCGGCCAGCCGGACCGCCTCGGCCACCACCGCCGCGTCGACCTCCTGTTGCAGCAGCACCGCCCGCGCCGACCCGAGCAGGTCACGCAGCGGGCCGAGGTGCTCGGCGGCGAGCCACATGTTCGCCCCCGAGCTGACCGCGATGGTGCTGTCGCCGTCGGCGGTGACCAGCACGATCGCCTGCCCGGTGGGCCGGGGGGCGCGCAGCACCGCCTCGGTGGCCACCCCCTCGGCGGCGATCAGCCCGAGCAGCCAGTCGCCGTCGGCGTCGATGCCGACCGCGCCGACCATCGCCACCCGGCGACCCAGCCGGGCGGCGGCGACGGCCTGGTTGGCGCCCTTGCCGCCGCCGGCCCGCCGGTGGTCGGCCGCGCCGAGCACGGTCTGCCCGGGGGCGGGCAGCTCGTGCAGCGGCACCACCACGTCCACGTTGAGGCTGCCCACCACCACGATGTCGGTCATCGCCGGTCAGCCCTGCCCGGGACGCCAGGCGTGCGGCAGGAAGTCCGCCCGGGGCGGGGCGAAGACGTCCACGTTGATGCACGGGCCCTCGGTCGGTTCGATGTAGTGCTCCGCGCCGCGCGGCACCAGCAGCATCGAGCCCGGCCCCATCGGGTGCGGCACGCCGTCGACGTAGTAGTTGCACCGGCCGCCGAGGATCAGTACCAACTGGTCGAAGTCGTCGTGGTGGTGGGGGTTGAGGTCCATCCCGACGGCCAGTTCGTGCCAGGCGAAGAGAACCTCGTCGGTGGCGTACACCTTGCGGCGTACCCCGGGCCGGACGTCGGTGGCCGGGATGTCGTCCCAGTTGACCGAGGCGCGGTAGAGCTGCGGGTTGAGCATGTGAACGCGTCCCTTCTCGGGCGGGTCAGAGGGGTGCGGCGAGCCGACGCAGGCCGGTGCCGAGCAGGTGCAGGTCCGAACCGACGACGAGGTAGCGCGCGTCGGTCAGGCCACAGCGGTCCAGCGCTGCGGCGGACCGCTCGGGCACCCAGCCGCCGAGGTGGGTCCCGGTCGTGCGGGCCGCGGCGGCGATGTCCCCGGTACGCCGCAACAACGGCCCCGGGTCGTCGGTGGTCGCCAGGCCCAGGCTCACCGCCAGGTCGGTGGTCCCGACGAAGCCCACGTCCACCCCGGCCAGCAGGGCGGGCAGCGGGTCGTCGGTGGTCGCCGTCTCGATCTGGGCCACCAGTACGGGCGGGTGCTCGGCCTCCGCCGCGAGGTACCGGTCCAGGCCGTCCTCGCCGTACCCGGCCGACGGGTGCGCCAGGCTGATGCTGCGCCGCCCGTGCGGGGCGTACCGGCTGGCCGAGCGCAACGCCTCGACGTCGGCCCGGCGGCGCACGGTCGACAGCTGGATCCCGACGGCCCCGGCCTCCAGCAGCCGGTTGACCTGGCCGGGGTCGACGGCCGGCACCCGGACCAGCGCCGGCAGGCCGGCCAGGGCGGCGAGCCGGAGCTGGTCGGTGGCGGTCCGCTCGTCCAGGCCGGAGTGCTCCAGGTCGATCACGACGAAGTCGAGTCCGGAGCGGGCGGCCAGGGCGATCACGTCGGCCCCGGGCAGCTTGACGAAGGTGCCGGCGAGCTGCCCACCGGCGCGCAGCGCCGCCCGCAGCCGGGCGCGGTGGCCGTGCACCCCGGCCGGCGGGGCCGGCTCGACGGCGGACATCAGGGCCTCACGCCCCGGTGGCGGGCAGCCCGCGCCACGGCACGGTCGGCACCTGCTCACCGGCGAGCAGCACCACGGCCGGGTCCAGCCGGGGTGCGCTGATCGTGTTGCCGGCGGCGTCGGGGAGCACCGCCTCCTCGGCCTCGGCCAGCACGGTGACGTGGGCCGGGCCGCCCTCGACCAGGGTGCCGTAGCCCTCGGCGTCCAGGCCGGTCAGCCGGGCCGGCGCGGTCGTCACCCGGGGCACGAGCTGCTCCAGGGTCATCCCCATCGCCCGCAGCTTGGCCATGCTGGTGACCAGGTCGAACACCGGGCCGCGCCAGTTGCGGGCGCTGGTGTCGGAGGTGACCACGTCGGGCAGGAAGCCCTGCTCGATCGCCGGGCGGGCGACGGCGAAGCTGAGGTTGCTCTTGCCGTGGGCGGATTCGAACAGCACCCCGCGCTCGCGGGCGGCGTGGACCTCGGGCAGCACGGTGCCGTCGTTGAGGATGCCGTACGGCTTGCCGGTGTAGCAGTGCGCCACCACGTCGCCGGGGCGCAGCAGCGGCAGGATCACCGGCAGCGGCTCCGGCGTCTCCCCGATGTGGATCATCAGCGGCAGGCCGGCCTCGCCGGCGAGCGCCAGGGAACGCTTGAGCAGCGGACGCCAGTCCAACCCGACGACGTCCTCGGAGAGCCGGATCTTGAAACCGCGGACCCGGTGCGGGTTGGCCTCGGCCACCGCCAGGGCGTCCTCGGGGACCAGCGTGCCCGGGTTGATCAGCTCACCGAACCGGAAGTCGATCAGGCCGAGGACCGAGACGTTGAGGAAGTTCACCAGCCGCATCCGGGCCGGCGCGGCGACGTACTTCTCGAACGCGGCGAAGGTGGACGCGCCGACGGTGCCGGCGTCGCAGGCGGCGACGACGCCCCGGTGCAGGTGCGCCTCGTCCGGCGGCGCGCCGACCTTGGAGACCTCGGCGAAGATGTGGGTGTGCGCCTCGACCAGGCCGGGCAGCACGTACTGCCCGGCGCAGTCGATCACCCGGTCGGCGGCGGCGGCGAGGCCGGGCGCGATCCGGGCCACCCGGTCGCCGGTCACCGCGACGTCGGCGACCTGGCTGGCTCCGGTCTGACCGTCGAACACCTGGCCACCGGCCAGCACCAGGTCGTACCGCTCGGAATTCTCACTCATGACATCGGGCTCTCTGTGCGAAGCGAGTGGGTCGACGCGTCGACGGCGGCCGGCGCGGGGTGGTCCGGGCTCTCGGCACGGAACCGGGTACGCAGGGGCAGCACCCCGGCGACGGTGACCTCGACCTGGTCGCCGGGGCTCAGGAAGCAACCCCGGTCCTGGCCGGTGCCGGTCGGGGTGCCGGTGAGCACCACGTCACCCGGCTCCAGCACCACGTACCGGGTGATCCAGGCGAGCAGGTCGGGCACCGGGAAGATCAGGTCGGCGGTGCTGGCCTGCTGGCGCAGCTCGCCGTTGACGGTGGTGCGGACGCCGATGGCGTCGCGGTCGGCGACCGCGCCCAGGCCGAGCACCGAGGCGCCCAGGGCGCCGAACCCGGGGAAGCTCTTGGCCAGGGTTGGGTTGCCCGTGGCGGCCATCACGTCCCGGGCGGTCAGGTCGTTGGCGGCGGTGACGGCGGCCAGGTGCGCCCAGACCCGCTCGGCCGGGGTGTGGTGCATCCGCGCGCCGACGACCAGGGCCACCTCGCCCTCGTAGTCGGGCTGGCTGCTGACCGAGCCGGGCAGCGGCACGGTGTCCTCCGGGCCGGAGCCGGCGCTGGGCGACTTCAGGTAGAGCACCGGTTGGGTGGGCAGGGCCCGGCCGGTGGTCCGGGCCTTGCAGTGGTAGTTCAGCCCGACGCCCCACACCGCGCGGGTGCTCGCCATCGGTGGGCGCAGGTCACCGACGAGCGTCTCCAGCGGCAGCCGGCGGCGGACCCGGGCCTCGGTGGCGGGGGCGAGCCCCCGGCCGGCGCGCAGCAGGGCGGCCACGTCCGGGGCGGGCAGGTCGAGCAGTTCGACGTCGTCGCCGGTGATCCGGCCCAACCCGTACCGGGTGACGACGAGGTGCGCGACGGTGGGCGCGGGGGCGGTCATGCGGCGTCCGAGGAGTGGCCGGGGACGGTGCCGAGCGCCGGGTTGACCAGCGGGGCCAGGTTGTTGACGGCGGCGGCGGCCTCACCGAAGCCGACCGAGATCAGCCGTACCTTGCCGTCGTAGTCGGTGATGTCGCCGGCGGCGAAGACCCGGGGCAGGTTGGTACGCATCGACCGGTCCACGGCGACGTAGCGGCGGCGCATCTCCAGACCCCAGCGTTCCATCGCGCTCAGGTCGGCGATGAAACCGAGCGCGGCGACCACCGCCTGGGCGGGCAGGGTCTCCCGGCCCTCGCCGCGCACCTCCGCCAGGTGTACGGCCTCGACGTGCTGTTCCCCGTCGACCCCGCTGACCTCGTACGGGGTGAGCACCCGCACGGTCGACTCGTGCAGCTGGGTGACGCTGCGTTCGTGGGCGCGGAACTGCGGTCGGCGGTGCACCAGGGTGACGCTGCTGGCGTACGGCTCCAGGGCCAGCGCCCAGTCGACGGCGGAGTCGCCGCCGCCGACCACCACGACCTCCTGCCCGGCGAGTTCCTCCAGCCGGGGGACGAAGTAGCGCAGGCCCCGGCCGAGGTGGCCGCTGCCGACGGGCAGTTCGCGGGGGGTGAAGGTGCCGATGCCGGCGGTCAGCAGCACGGCCGCCGCCCGGACCTGGGTGCCGGTGTCGGTGCCGATCAGCACGTGGTCCTCGGCGCAGGTCAGTTCGGTCGCGCTCTGCCCGAGCAGGAACGTCGGCTTGGCGGTGGCGGCCTGGGTGAGCAGGGCGTCGACGAGTTCCTGGCCCCGCACGGCGGGCAGCCCGGCGATGTCGTAGATCGCCTTCTCGGGGTAGAGGGCGGCGATCTGCCCACCGGCCTCGGGCAGCGAGTCGATCACCGCCACGCTCATCCCGCGGAAGCCGGCGTAGTAGGTGGCGTAGAGGCCGGCCGGGCCGGCGCCGATGATCGCGAGGTCGACCTCGTGCCGCTCGGCCATCAGCCGGCGCTTTCCGCGACGGCCGGGTGGTCGTGGCCGACCCGGCCGATCTTGCGGGCGCCGCCCGGGGTGCCGATCTCGGTGAAGAACTCGGCGTTGATCGGGCCGAACCGGGCGCGGTCGGCGGGCAGGTCGTCGAGGTGGAAGATCGAGGTGACCGGGCAGACCGGCTCGCAGCGCCCGCAGTCGACGCACTCGTCGGGGTTGATGTACATCATCCGGTCGCCCTCGTAGATGCAGTCCACCGGGCATTCCTCGACGCAGGACCGATCCTGTACGTCCACACATTCGTCGGTGACCACGTAGGTCATCGGTCCTCCTGCGGTTTGGTCGGCCGGCCGCATCCGCGCCGCAGCGGCAGGTCCGGGCGCGCAGCCGATCCGGGGTGCGGGGCCCGTTCCGCGACGTCGCCGGATGCGGGGCGATGTCGTTTGGTGTCAGGCCACGCTAGAGACCCAGCCCAGAGTATGTCAACATACGAGACGTCATCTTGAATGAAGTCACGCTGGCGAGAGGGAGCGGATGGACGACGAGGTACCGGCGCCCCTGCGCCACGCCGCCGCGCGGGCGGTCGACGAGGCCACCCTGGTCGACGCCCTGGCCGCGCTCACCGCCCAGCCCAGCCCGTACGGCCGGGAGCGGGCCACCGCGCACCGGGTCGCCGACTGGGCCACCGGCCGCTGGCCGGAGCTGCCCTGGCGGGTCGACCCGCTGGAGCGCACGGCGACCACGCCCGACAGCGCCAACCTGGTCGGCGGCTCCGACCTGGGCGACCGTCCCGAACTGCTGATCTACTCACACCTGGACACCTCGCTGACCGGCGGGACCGACTTCGACGCCCCGATCACCGGCCGGCACTCCCCCGCCCCCGCGCTGGAGCTGTCCGGCCCGGCCCGCGAGGTGGTCAGCGGGTTCGGCCTCTCGGTGGCGCGGGCGGCGGCAGCCGCCGCCCTGGTCGGCTACGCCGCCGCCGCCGAGACCCTGCGGGCCGCCGGCCGGCCGCACCGGCTGACCCTGCTGCTCGCCGCCACCGGCACCCACCGCGACGACCCCACCGCCGGACCGGAGGACGGCGTCGCGCCCGCCCCCACCACCGGCGGGGTCCTGCACCACCTGCGCGGGCGGCCACGGCCGGCCGCCGCGATCGTGGCCAAGACCAGCCCGCCGGGCATCCTCACCGCCGAACCGGGAGCGATGTTCCTGCGGGTACGGCTGTCCAGCGGCTTCCACCCGGCGCTGTTCCGGGACACCGCCACACCCCCCGGCGGACTGCTCGCCCACCTCGGCGTGGTCGTCGAGGCGCTGGAGGAGTTCCGCCGGGCACATCTGGCCCGGCGGGCCGACCCGGACGCCCTGGTCGGGGCGGAACTGGGCCTCGGGGCGGTCCGCGCCGGCCAGCCGGGCAAGCCCGACCTGCTGCCCGGGGTGGTCGACCTCCACCTCTACCTGACCACGGTGCCCGGCGACGATCCGACGCAGATCACCGACGCGCTGCGGGCCACCCTGACCCGGCGGCTGCGCGACACCCCGCTGGCCGACTGCGGGCTGGCGGTGGCCGGCCATCCGGCGCACCCGGCCGCGGCCACCCCACCCACCGCGCCGATCTGCCGGCACGCCGACGCCGCCTGGCTCGCCGCGTACGGCCGGCCGCCGGCACCGCTGCGCGGGTGGACCGGGTCGACCGACGGGGTGGTGCTGCGCGCCCGGGGGGTGCCCACGGTACGGCTGGGCCCGCCGGCGTTACCGCCCGATCCGGCCGACCCGCGACGGGACCGGTACGCCCTGTCGGAACTGCTGCGTTTCGCCCGGTTGTACGCGGACATCGCGCTGCGCCACCAGCAGGCATCGACAGGCTGACGTGTCATATGCCATGATACTGTCTCACTCTGCGCACAAAGGAATCCAGATGGCGGACGATGCCCCTTCGCCGGTCAAGAGCGCTGACCCCAGCTCACCGGCGATCCAGACCGTGCAGCGCGCGGCGGTCATCCTCAACGCGTTCACGGCGGCACGTCCGCGCCTGAGCCTCAACGAACTCACCGCCAGCCTCGGCACCAGCAAGGCCACCGCGCACCGCTACACCAAGGCGCTGCGGGAGAGCAACCTGCTGCGCTACGACGAGCGGGAGGGACTCTACTCCCTCGGCCCGCAGATCCTGACCCTCTCCGCCGCCGCCCGCGCGGCGATGCCGGTGATCAGCATCGCCGGCCCGCGCATGCAGCAGCTCGTCCGCGAGATCGACGAGACGGTGGTGCTCAGCGTCTGGGACGGCGACACCGCCGTGGTGGTCCGCGCCGACGACAACACCGACCGGGTGATCCGGGTCAGCGTGCGGACCGGCTCCCGGCTGTCCCGTACCGAATCCGCCCAGGGCCGGGTGTTCTGCGCATTCCTCCCCGAGGCCGACGTCCCGGGGCTGGCCGACGAGATCGCCGCCTCCGCCGAGCTGCGCCGGGAGGTCGAGAAGATCCGGCGGACCGGCATCTCGGCCAACACGCCCTCGGCCAACGGGGTCCGCAGCATCGCCGCGCCGATCTTCCGGGGCAGCACCCTGATCGCCGCGATGGCCATCGTCGGCACCACCACCTCAGTGCCCGAGGGCACCGACAGCCCGCTCGCCATCGCCCTGCAACGCGTCGCCGCCCTGGTCACCGCCGAGCTGGGCAGCGGCGGCAACGGCCACCATCCGCACCTCAACGGCAACGGTCACCGCTGACGGGCGGGCGGGCCGCGGGCGTCAGCCCGCGCCGAGCGCCTCGGACAACTCCCGGGCCACCAGCCGCAGGCTGTCCGCCGCCGCGGCCTCCACCGCGCCGGACAGCGCCGTGCTGGTGCCCAGCACCGCCAGGGCGGCCACCACCTGGGTCCGCTCGAACACTGGCGCGGCCAGCACGCGTACCCCGAAATCCTCCGGGGAGTTGACCGCGAAACCGTCCCGGCGGACCTGCTCGACGACGGCCCGCAGGCCCGCCGACAGCCGCAACTGGCGGGCCACCGCGGGCGCCTCGGCGGCCGACAGGTAGGCGCAGAAGACCCGGCCCTGCGCCGAGCGGAGCAGATCCAACGGCGAGCCGGTGCGCACACTGAGCCGCACGTCACCGCTGGTGTTGTCCATGCAGCGGACCACCGTCGGCGCCTCACCGTTCCAGACGCTGAGCACCGAGGTCTGGTTGGTCAGCCGGGTGAGCCGGTCCAGGTGCGGCTCGGCGGCGGTGACGATGGGCAGCGCCGCGCGGGCGGCGGCCTCCATCGCCAGCACCTGCGGACCCAGCGTGTAGGTGGCGGTGGCCGTGTCGAAGCGCAGCAGGTTGGCCGCCCGCAGCGCGCGGGCGTACCGGTGCGCGGTGGCCCGGCTGATGGCCAGGTCGGCGGTCAGCTCGGCCAGGGTGAGCCGGGGCCGCTCCACCGAGAACGCCTGGAGGATGGTGGCGGCCCGCTGCACGGTCTGAATCGCCGGCGCGTCACCTGCCGACTCGTCGACTCCGCCCGTCACCGCGCCACCTCGCACTCGCCGTCCGCCGAAAGGCGAACTCTACCGAGCACGGGCCGGATCCGGCGACACGGACACCACCGCACGCCGGAGCCGGAAGCCGGCTACGCCGGGCCGCCCGCCCCCGAACCGGGGACGGGCGGCGGTTCGGGTGCTCCCGCGAGCTGGCGGTGGACCTCGCCGCTGTCCCAGTAGTCGACCCGGTGGGCGATCAGGCCGTCGGCGTCGACCCGGAACCGGAACACGCCACGGATGCGCACCGGTGCGCGGCCGGCCGAGGCCAGCCGGAACGACATCCGGTACGCCACCGCCGCCCGGTCGGCGTCGGCGAGCAGCTCCTCCACCTCGTAGCGCAGGTCGACGAACTCGGCCAGGAAGCCGTCGAGCCGGGCCCGGTAGCGGGCCCGGCCGACCACCGTCCGGCCGAGGGCGGCGGTGTGCTCGTTGACGAAGTCGACGCTCACGCAGCCGGCCACGGCATCGGCGTCGTGGGCGTTCAGCGCCGCCAGGTAACGCTGCACGGCGGCGCGGGTGGACGCTGCGGTCAGCTCCCCCACCGACGCCGCACGGTGTCGAAGACCTGCTGGTCGTGGGAGATCTCGATGACGTTGCCGTCGGGGTCCTTCAGCGCGCAGATGTAGCCGACCGGCGGCGGCATCTGCCGCGGCTCCCAGTGCAGGCAACCCAGCTCGCGGGCCCGCCCGGCGATCTCGTCGACGTCCGAACGCTGCGGCACCTCGATGCCGATGTGCGCGAACGGGTGCAGCAGGCCGAGCTGGCCGCCCTTGTCCTTGTTGAAGGAGACGAGCACCAGCACGAACGGGGTCTCGACCTGCTTGTCGTTGGAGAGCCAGACGCTCTCGCCGTCGGCGTCGGCGAACCGCTCCACGACCACCAGCGGGGTGAGCGTGGTGTAGAACGAGATCGCCTTGTCGAGGTCGCCGGTAGGCAACGCCACATGCGTCCATCGGGCTTGGGTCAGGCCGGTCGCCACTGTTACCTCCACCGTACCGAAATGTCCATCACTATCGCGTTCACCAGCCTATTCACTGTTCGGCGGCCGGGTCGATGTGCCGGGGACACAAAGCCGGCACGCCGGGTTCGACGCGCCGGGACGGTGCCGGTGCCCGGCCCGCGTGCCAGCGTGGGGGGCACATCGCGTACGGGAGGACGATCGGATCATGCAGTACCGCAGACTGGGTGCGACCGGCGTCGAGGTGAGCACCCTCTGCCTGGGCACCATGATGTTCGGCGCCTGGGGCAACACCGACGAGCAGGAGTGCCACCGGATCGTCGCCGAGGCGCTGGACGCCGGGATCAACCTGGTCGACACCGCCGACGTGTACGCCCACGGCGAGTCCGAGGAGATCCTCGGCCGGGCGCTGCGTGGCCGGCGCGACGACGTCGTGCTGGCCACCAAGTTCCACGAGCCGATGGGGGACGACCGCAACCGGCGCGGCAACTCCCGCCGCTGGATCAGGCAGGCGGTCGACGGCAGCCTGCGCCGGCTGGGCACCGACTGGATCGACCTCTACCAGGTGCACCGCCCCGACCCGCTCACCGACGTCGACGAGACCCTCGGCGCGCTGACCGACCTGGTCCGGGAGGGCAAGGTCCGGATGATCGGCACCTCGGCGTTCCCCGCCGAGCAGATCGTCGAGGCGCAGTGGGTGGCCGAACGCCGGCAGCGGGAACGCTTCACCACCGAACAGCTCGGCTACTCGGTCCTGACCCGGGGTGTCGAGGCCGCAGCCCTGCCCACCAGCGCCCGGTACCGGCTCGGCGTGCTGGTGTTCAGCCCGCTCAACGGCGGCTGGCTGACCGGCAAGTACCGGTCGACGGCCGTACCGGCGGACTCCCGCGCCGGGCGCAACGGCGACCACTTCGACTTCCGCGACGCCGCCGCCCGGGACCGCAAGCTCGCCCTGGTCGACGAGCTGGCCACGCTCGCCGACGAGAGCGGCCTGACGCTGATCGACCTGGCGCTCGGGTTCGTGCTGAGCCACCCGGCGGTCACCAGCGCCATCATCGGCCCGCGTACCCTCGCCCAGCTGCGCAGCCAACTGCCCGCCGGGGAGCCGGCCGGGCTGCCGGCCGACGTGCTGGACCGGATCGACGCGCTGGTCCAGCCGGGCCACGACGTCAACCCGGCCGACGCCGGCTACCGGCTGCCGGCGCTGACCGACCCCACCCTCCGCCGCCGCCCCTGAGGTCGGCCGTCGGCGACCGTCGTTGGCGCTGTTGTGCCGGTGTGGCGGTATCAGAGCGCTCTGATACCGCCACAGGGGCGAAACAGCGACGGCGACGGGCCGGCTCTCGGGCCGACCCACGTCTCGACCCGGTCGGGCGCAGCGAGATCCATCTGGGCGGGCAGGTGCTCCGCGAGGGCGGCAAGTAACGCGTCCCGGCGCAGGTCTCCGGTCTGCCCGGGTTCATCCTGTAACAGGTCGACCCTGGTGGTCGCCGGCTCCCACCGGCATTCCTCCAGGAGGTGCTGATCGACTCAATGTCGCCGATGTTGTGGGGTCGGCGTCGTTTCGATACCGCCACATCGGCGAAATAGCGAAGAAGCGGAAGGCCCTGGATGTCGTGCAGGTCGGCGGCGAACCGGAGCCGCTCCCGCGCCACCGCCAGGTCGGAGGCGAGCCGGCGGGCGTGTTCCAGCCGCAGCACCACCTGCTGCACCCAGACCGCGCTCAGCGGCAGCAGCGTGAACACCGCGACGGTGCTGAGCACGATGGCGTCGGCGGCCGCATCGGGCGGCGGCCCGACGCGCGACGTGGTCAGCACGCCGACCAGGCCGCCGAGACCGATCGCGGCCCAGGTGCCGAGGATCACCGTCACCCGGAACCGTTCCCGGACCAGACAACTGAGCACCCCGCCCGCCATCGCCAGGGTGAACGCCCACCCCCAGCCGGCGAACGGCGGCACGACGGCCAGCACCCACACCGCGCCGGACACCGCCAGCAGCACCAGGACGAGCGGATGGCCGGACGGCACCTCGTCGGGGCCCCGCAGCAGCAGGGGAATCGCGGCGAGCCCGGCCAGGACGGCGACGGTCGTCGCGACCACCAGGACGACCGTGCGGGAGCCGCCTGCCACGCCGACGCCGAGCAACACCTGCACGACGCCACCGATCAGCATGCCCAGCCCCAGCGAGAGCACCGTGAACAGGCGCATCGCCCGCAGGTCGGCGGCCACTCGCGGCGCACCCTGCCAGGTGTCCGTCACCGGCTCAGCGTAGCGACCGGGCCGCCAGGAAGGCCCTGGTCCGCTGGGCGATCTCCGGCGACAGGGTGTGGTGCAGGTAGTGGTCGCCCTCCAGGACGACCACCTCACCGGTGTCGACGCTCGCCGCCTGCTGCTCGTGCAGGGCGACCCAGTCCGCCACGTCGGTGTCGTTCGACCGGACGAACAACAGGACGGGCAGGCCCTTCGGGAAGGTCTTCCCGCCGACGGCGGCGAAGTTCGCCGGGGCGTGCTCCATCTCGTCGACCATGGTCGGGGCGGCCGTGTTCTTCGCGGTGAGCAACCGCAACTGTTCCCGGGTCCGCTCGTCGTAGGGCAGGCCCGCGTACGGGTCGTCGGTGATCGCCGCCAGCGCCCGGGTGATGCCGAGCCTGCTCAGGCCGACGATCACGCCGGTGGGGATCGGGTCGTCCCAACCGGGCTGGTCGGGGACGCTGCTGTCGATGCCGACGAAGGCGACGAGTTCGTCGGGGTAGCTGGCGGCGTAGGTCAGCGCGTAGATCCCGGCGATCGAGTGGCCCATCAGCACGTACCGGTCGATGCCGAGGTGCCGCAGCGCCGCGTGCACCTCTGCGGTGATGTTCGCGGCGGTGCGCTCGGTGTCGGCGGGGTCGCTCAGGCCGGTGCCGAACGGTTCGACCGCGACGACCCGGTAGGTGCGCTGGAGTTCCGTGATCAGCGGCTGGAAGTCGAGCGCGGGGGCGGCGGTGCCGAGGCCGGGCAGCAGCACGATCGTCTCGGTGCCGGCCCCCGCGACCACCACGTTCATCCGCTTGCCGGCCACGGGCACGGGCTGCCCGTACCGGGTGATCGAGGAGGCTTCCGACCGCGTCGCCACGACGTTCACCACGGCGGTGGTGGCGAGCAGGAGCACCGGCACGGCGACCAGGACACCGAGGGTGGTGAGCACGACCCGCACGGGCTTTGGCATGGGTTCTTCTTTCGGATCGGCGGCGCATCCGGATCACTCCCGTGATGCCTGACCAGCCAATCAAGCGCGCGAGGCGCTGCGGAAGTGTCCCGCTGTCACGACCGATCGTGACAAAAAGTCATGGTACGCCCGGTGGGCCCCCGGGTCCTCGTGCGCAACGAGACACGGCCACCACGGCGGGCGGGTGCCGACCCAGGACCCACACGGCGCAGCGACCGCCACCGGAGGAGGGTGGCCGCTGCGCCGTGTGGGCGGACCGGAGTCGGGGAATCCCCCGTCAGGTGGTGCCGCGTTGGAACGGTTGGGCCAGCGCCCGGGGTTCACGGTGGGCGGTGGCGAACACCAGCATCGCCAGCAGGGCCAGCAGGTAGGGCGCGGCGATCAGCAGCTGCGAGTTCATGGTGACCCCGAGCGCCGGCAGCGCCAGCCGCATCGCGTCGGCCAGGCCGAAGACGACACAGCCGATCAGGGTCCGGCCGAGCCGCCAGGCCCCGAAGATGACCGCCGCGATGACCAGGTAGCCCCGGCCGGCGGTCATGTTCTGGTTGAACGAACCGACCTCGCCGACGGCCAGGTACGCCCCGCCGAGCCCGGCGAGCAGCCCGCACCAGAGCAGTGCCTGCCGCCGTCGCTTGTTGACCTCGATGCCGCTGACGTCGGCGGCCTGCGGGTTCTCCCCCACCGCCCGCAGCTCCAGCCCCCACCGGCTGCGCTCGACCAGCCACCAGGTCAGCGGGATCACCGCCAGCAGCAGGTAGACCGGCCAGCGTTGGACGAACAGCATCGGGCCGATGATCGGGATGTCCCGCAGCACCGGGACGTCCACCTGCCAGACCTGGTGGCCGGTGAAGGTGCTCACCGTGATCAGGTAGCTGGTCAGGCCGAGCACCAGCGCGTTGAGCACCAGGCCGACGACGAACGTGTTGATCTGCACCCGGTGCGACAGGATGCCGTGCACGAATGCCACCGCGACCCCGACCAGCGCGCCGGCCACCAGGCCGATGGTGGCGCTGCCGGTGGCGCTGGCGACCGCGATCGAGCCGAACGCCGCGCCGAGCATCATCGCCTCGACGGAGATGTTCAGGGTGCCGGCGCGCTGGGCGACGTACTCCCCGCAGGCGGCGAAGGCCAGGGGCACGGTGAGCCGGGCCCCGCTGGAGAGGATGGTGGCGATGTTGTCGGCGGCGCTCATGCCAACCTGCCTTCCATGGCGTCCTTGGTGCCGGTGGGCCCGGCGTCGCCGGGGTCCGCCGGTTCCGGCGCGGTGCTGCGGGGGCCGGGCACCGACGCGGTCGGGGTGGCCGGGGCCGACGGGTCGGTCGGCTCGGGCGAGGCCACCGTGGCGGTCGGAGTGGTCGGGCTGGTCGGGGTCGCCGGCTGGTCGGCCAGGCGGCGTCGACGCAGCATGCCGATCACCACCGGCGGTGCGACGAACGCCAGCACCAGCAGCGCCTTGACCACGTCGACCAGGAACGACGGCACTCCGGTGGCGGCCAGGAAGCTGCCGCCGGCCCGCAGCACGCCGAACAGCACCGCCACCGGGATGGCCAGCAGCGGGTTGTTCCGGGCGACCAGGGCGACCAGCAGGCCGTCCCAACCGATGTTGAGCGACATCCCCGGCTGCAACCGGTTGGTGCCGACCGGGCTGGTCAGCAGCAGCGCGCCGGCCAGACCGGCCAGCGCACCGGAGATCGCGAGAGCGATGCCGCCGAGGGCGCCGACCCGCACGCCCGCGTGCCGGGCCGCCGCCGGGTTGAGACCGACCATCTTCAACCGGAAACCCCACCGGGTACGCGCCATCACCAGCGCCAGCACGACCGCCACCACGACGGCCAGCACCAGGCCCCCGTTGAGCTGGAGGTTCGGGTAGTCACCGAGGGAGGCGAGCCGGGCGTTCTCGGGCACCGGGTTGGACTGCGGGGACAGCGTGCCCCGGCCGAGCCGGGACTCCTGGAGCAGCCACGGGGTGTTCACCGCGAACGAGATGAGCTGCTGGGCGAGGAACGTCATCAGCATCGTGCTGACCACGACGTTGACGCCTCGGAACCGGTACATCAGCGCGCTGAGCCCGGCCCAGACGCCGGCACCGACCACCGAGGCGAGCAGCACCAGGACCAGCAGCAGCGGTCCGGGTACGGCCAGCCGCAGGCCGACCCACGCGCCGGCGAGCGCGCCGATCAGCACCTGCCCCTCCTGGCCGATGTTGAAGAAGCCGGAGCGGGCGCTGACACACGCCCCGACGGCGACCAGCAGCAGCGGCGCGACGTACAGCAGGGAGGTGGACCAGGCCGCCGGGGTGGCCATGCTGCCCTGGTAGAGGGCCTTGGTGGAGGCGGCCGGCGAGCCGCCGGTGACCGCGATCAGCAGGGCCGACAGGCCGAGCGCGACACCCACCGTGGCGACGGTGGCGAGGCCGACCTGCCAGCCGCCGGGGCCGGGGTTGAGCCGGCGCAGCAGCCGCTGGCCGGTGCCGTCGATACCGAGGGTGGCCATCAGTGACTCACCCCGCCGACCAGCATGCCGAGCCGCTCGGCGGTGGCCTCGGCGGTGGGGAGCACCCCGACGATCCGGCCGGAGGAGATCACCGCGATCCGGTTGGCCAGGGCCATCACCTCCTCCAGCTCCGTGGAGATCAGCAACACCGCCACCCCTTCCGCGGCGGCCTGCCGCAGCCGCACGTACATGTCTTCGATCGCGCCGACGTCCAGCCCGTGGGTGGGTTGGGCGGCGACCAGCGCCTTCGGCCCGGCGGACAGCTCCCGGGCGAGCACCACCCGCTGCTGATTGCCGCCGGAGAGGCTGCGCAGCGGGGTGTCCGGCGAGGGCGCGACGATGTTGAACTCGGTCATCTGCCGCTGGGCGATCCGGTGCATCCTGCGCCGGCTGAGCACCCCGCGTGAGGTGACCCCGGCGAGGGACTTCATCACCAGGTTCTCGGCGACGCTCATGTCGAGCACCACGCCGGAGTGGTGCCGGTCCTCGGGCACGATGCCGAGTCCGGCGGTGTGCAGCGCGCCGGGCCGGACCAGGTCGACCGGCCGGCCGTCGAGCTCGACGGTGCCGGAGTCGGGGACGAGCAGCCCGGACAGCAGCTCACCGACGGTGGCCTGGCCGTTGCCCTCGACCCCGTACAGGCCGACGATCTCGCCGGGCGCGACGTCGAGGGTGAGCTTGTCCAGCACCGGCAGGCCGCCGACGAGCAGGGTCACCTCGCGCAGCCGCAGCGCCGCCGGCTGCTCCGACGTCGTCGCGTTCCCGGCCGCCGGGGCGACGCCCTCGACCGGTTCGGGACGCTCGACGGGTAGCAGGCCCAGCGCCGCGCTCTCGGACTGCAACGACACCTCCCGGCCGACCATCTGCCTGGCGAGTTGCTGGGCGGTGGTGTCCTTCGTCGCGCCGTGGAACGCGACCGCGCCGCGCCGCAGCACGGTCACCCGGTCGGTGGCCGCCATGATCTCGGCGAGCTTGTGGCTGATCAGGATGACCGCCCGCCGTTCCGCCTGCACCACGCGGCGCAGCACGGTGAACAGCTCCGCCGACTCGGCCTGGGTGAGCACCGAGGTCGGCTCGTCCAGGATCAGGATGGACGGGTCACGGCGCAGGCACTTGATCAGTTCGACCCGTTGCCGTTCCCCGGCGGAGAGCCGGTCGATGCGGGCGTGCGGGTCGATGGGCAGCCCGTACCGTCGGGACACCTCCTCGACCTGGGCGCAGGCCGCCGCCCGGTCGATCCGCCCGGTGTCGCCGAGGATGACGTTCTCCCAGACGGTGAGCGGTTCGATCAGGCTGAAGTGCTGGTGCACCATGCCCAGCCCGAGGTCGGCGGCGACCTGCGGACTGTCGATCTCGACCGGTTCGGTGCCGCGCGTGATGGTGCCGGCGTCGCGGTGCACCAACCCGAGCAGGATCTTCATCAGGGTCGACTTTCCGGCCCCGTTCTCGCCGAGCAGGCCGTGGATCTCGCCGGGTCGTACGGCGAGATCCACGGCGTCGCAGGCGACGACCGGACCGTAACGCTTGCTGACTCCGCGCAGGGTGAGAGCCGGCGTCAGCTGGTCGTCAACGTCCACAGTCCGTTTCACCTCGTTGGTCGTCGGGCAGCGGGAATCAGGAGCCGAGCTTGGCGACCGTCGCGGCGGTGTCGGTCTTGCCGCTGGCCACGTCGGCGACGAAGGCGTCCATCTTCTGGGTCTGCTCCGGGGTCGGCTTGCAGATCTTGACGGCCGGGTACGGGTCCTTGCCCAGCTCCCACTTCTTGGTGGTGCCGAGGGTCATCTCACCCTTGGCGAACAGCTCCAGCGCGGCGGCGAAGTACGCGCCCGGGTCGAAGATGACCGAGATGTCGAAGCGCGGGTCGGTCGAGTCGCACCGGTCGGTGCCCGGGGTCAGGGTGAGCGCGCCGCCGGTGTTGGCCAGCTTGGCCGCCGCGTCGGTGGCCCCGCCCAGGTACGGGTAGACGACCTTGACGCCCTGGCTGATCTGCGCCTGGACGGCCTCCCGGGCCTTCGCCGAGTCGTTGAAGTCACCGGTGTAGGTGGTCACCAGGGTCGCGTTCGGCACCACCATCCGGATGCCGGCCTTGTACGCCTTGGCGGCGTTGACCGAGAAGTCGGCCTCCATGCCGGTGACGAAGCCGGCCTTGGTGGCGTTCTTGGCCTGCATGACCAGGCCGGTGGCGTACCCGGCGGCGAGCATGCTCTGGTTGGGGTCGTCGCTGGACAGCGTCACCCGCGGCGTCTGCGGGATGTTCTCCGACGACGGCACGTACCAGGAGGTCTTGGCGCAGACCGGCTCCTCGGAGGCCGGGATGGCGTCCTTGAGCTCGGAGGCCCCGAGCGCCACCATGTCCACGCCCTGCTGACACAGCGCGCGGGCGGCGCTGAGCGCCTCGGTCGGCGGCACGTTGCCGCGCTTGATGACCTGCCAGCCCTTCTCGGTGGCGAACTTCTCGGCACCGACCACGAAGCTCTCGTAGTAGCCGTTGTCGTTGATGTCGCCGGGGCTGAGCACGCCGATGACGACCTTGCCGTCACCGTTGGCGTCGGGCTGCCCGGCGGGGGCCGTACCGCTGCTGGCCGACCCTCCCGCCGACGGCGCGGTCGCGTCGTTGCTCGCGCAACCGACCAGGGCGAACCCCAGCGCCCCGGCGAGCAGCGCCGCCGGACCCCGACCAATCCTCATTGTCATGGTGCTTTCCCTTCACGTGGGGTCGGCGCGCCGCCCGGCACGGACCGGCGCGCGGAGAACTCGGTCGCTGGCACGGTGGGCCAGCGAGGGGGGATGTCGATGCCGACCCGGCGCAGCAGGGCGGCCCGACGCTGGGCGGCCTCCTCGCGCAGGGCGTCGACGTCGACGGTGGTGACCCGCCGGTCGCGGACCACCAGCCGGCCGTCGACCAGAACGTCCCGGACGGTGTGCCCGGCCGCACCCCAGACGAGCTGGGTGGGCAGGTCACCGCGCGGGGTCCAGGGGATGGTCCGGGTGTCGAGCAGCACCAGGTCGGCGGCCTTGCCGACCTCGATCGAGCCGGTCAGCGCCCCGAGCCCGACGGCGGCGGCGCCGTCGACGGTGGCCAGGGCGAAGACCTCGTCGGCGCGCAGCGGGTCGGGGACGCCCCGGTCCCGCTCCAGGCCGGCGAAGAGTCGGGCGGCCCGCCACAGGTCGGGGGTGTCCCCGGCGTTGTGCGAGTCGCAGCCCAGCGCGAGCCGGCCGCCGGCCCGACGCAGCGCGGTGTGCCGGCCGGCCCGGGTGAAGCCCTGACCGAGCCGCAGGTAGGCCCCCGGGCAGGAGGCGACGGCGGTGCCGGTCTCGACGAGCGCGTCGACCTCGGCGTCGTCGAGCCACACCGCGTGGCCGAGCAGCAGCCGGGGGCCGAGCACGCCGAGGTCACGCAGGTGGCGTACGGGCCGGGCCCGGCCGGCGGCGGCGAACGCGGCGGCGTCCTCGGGGCCGGGCGACAGGTGCCAGGTCATCGGCACGTCGAGCCGCTCGGCCAGGTCCGCCGCCCCGGTGAACAGCGCGTCGCTGACCAGGTCGTGCCCGACGAGGGTGATCCAGCCGGTGACCAGCGGGTCGCCGGCCAGGGCGGCGACGGTCTCGGCCTGCACGGCGAGGGTGTCGGCGGCCGGCATGGCGTACGGCGCGTCGTCGGCGTCCCAACCCCAGCCGCCGACCCGGGCCCGGATGCCGGCGGTACGCAGCCCGGCGGCGACCCGTAGCGGGTGCGCCACCGTGCCGGGTTCCAGCAGGGTGGTGACCCCGTAGCTGAGCGACTCGACGGCCGTGAGGGTGGCCGACAGTTCGTCGTCGTCGCCGGTGACCGCGGCGTGCAGCGGCACGATCCAGTCGAAGATCGCCTGCTGGGCCGGGACGTCGTCGGGGATGCTGCTGCGCACCAGCGGGTCGGCGGTGGTGTGCTGGTGGGCGTTGACCAGGCCGGGGACGACCACACAGCCGGTGGCGTCGAGTTCGGGGCTGCCCGGGTACGCCGCGCGCAGGGTCGCCGCCGGGCCGATCGCGGCGATCCGGCCGTCGATCACGGCGATCGTGCCGCCGGGGACGAGCGCCCGGTCGGGGGCCATGGTGACGATCTCGGCGTCGACGATCAGCAGGTCCGCCGGGCGGGGGTCGGCGGTGTGCGCCGTCGCGGTGGTGGTCATGGCCGGACGAGGATCTTGCCGACGAGGTCACCGGACTCCTGCCGGGCGTACGCCTGCGCCAGGTCGGCCAGCGGGTACTCCGCGCCCCGCAGCACCCGCAGGCCGCCGGTGAAGTAGGCGTCGAGCATGTCGGCGAAGTCGGCCGGCCGGTACGCCCCGGCCCCGAGCAGCCGCAGCCCCCGCCGGTAGACGTCGGAGAGGGAGAAGCTGACCTGGTCGCCCGTGGTGTTGCCGAGCAGCACGATCCGGCCGCCGGTGCGCAGGCTGGCCAGCGAGGTGGCCCAGGTGGCGGTGCCGACGTGGTCGACGGCCAGGTCGACGCCGTGGCCGTCGGTGTGTTCGAGCACCCGCTCGACGGTGTGCTCGTCGAGGTCGAGCACGTCCGCGCCGAGGTCTGCGGCGACGGCCCGCTTGGCCTCGGTACGCGCCACCGCGAGCACCCGGGCACCGGCCCGGCGGGCGAGTTGGACGGCGGCGATGCTGACCGCGCTCGTGGCGGCCTGCACCAGCACCCACTCCCCGGCGCGGACCCCGCCGACGCGGTGCACGGCGTGCCAGCCGAGGCTCCACGCGGTGGGCAGCGCGGCGGCCTCGGCGAGGTCGACGTGGGCGGGCACCCGGTGTACGACGGTGGCGGGGACGGTGACGTACTCGGCGAAGCCGCCGGGGCGGTTCCCGCCGACCACGGCCAGCGTCGCGCAGTAGCCCGGTTGGCCGTTCTTGCAGGTGGCGCAGGCTCCGCAGCCGATGGTCGGGTCGATCAGCACCCGGTCTCCGGGGCGTACAGTGGTGACCTGCGGCCCGACGGCGTCGACCTGGCCGGCGACGTCCATGCCGCCGACGTGGGGCAGCTCGAAGCCGGGGAGCAGGGCGGTGCGCCGCTGGAGCAGGTCGAGGCGGTTGACGGCGGCGGTGTGCACCCGGACGACCACGTCGGCCGGGCCCGGCTCGGGGTCGGGCAGGTGCCGCAGGCTCAGCACCTCGGCGCCGCCGAAACCGGTCTGGACCATCGCCCGCATCGCAACCTCCCCCATGGTCTACCAGTCAATATGGCGTCTTGCATTGTGATTCTCGCTGCTTGGGGTCGTACTCTGCCTGCGGGGCGGCGGCGTGTCAACGGCTTGCCGCAAAAGAGGCGGAACGGTTAACGAAGCCGGGCGTCCAGGCCGTTCACAGGCCGCCCACCAGGGGATCAACCGGCCTCGGCCGCGGCCAGCAGCTCCCGCGCGACGAGCGCCGTACGCAGCACCGCGACCGTTCGCGGGTCGAGCGGATCGACCCCCAGCAGCCGCTTGATCAGGCCGACCCGGTAGCCCACCGAGTTGCGGTGCAGGTGCAGCCGTTCACTGACCGCCTGCCGGCTGCCCCCGGTCGCCAACCAGCAGTCCAGGGTGCGCAGCAGGTCGTCGCGGTGGGCGATCGGCCCCAGGTGCCGGTGCACGAACCAGCGCAGCCGCTCGTCCGGCACCGCCAGCAGGACCTGCGCCAGGCCGGCCTGCCCGAACGGCAGCTCGGACCGCTCGTCGGACGACCGCAGCAGCAGCCGCAGCAGCCGGTCCGCGTCGCGGAACGAGGCCGCCGTCCGGGCCGGCCCGGTCACCAGCGCCCCGGCGACCACCCGGACCTGCCCGGGGCCGACGATCTGGTCCAGCCGGGCCCGCAGCCGGGTCACCTCGCGCTCCACGTCACCGTGCAGCAGGGTCCAGGCCAGCCGCCCCTCGGCCAGCACCGGCCGGTCCAGCCAGCTCAGCGCGGACGCCCAGCGGCGCTGCTGCTCCCCGGTGTACGCGATCCCGGCCACGGCGTGCGGCTGGTCCAGCCGCCAACCGTGCGCCGCGCCGGCCCGCAGCAGTTCCGCCTCGCCCATCCGGGGCGCGGACGGCGATCCGGCCGCGCCGCCGGGGCCGTCACGCAGGGCCCGCAGCACCGTCGGGGCGTCCCGTACGGCGGGCGGCGGTGACTCGTGCCGGACCGCCTCGATCAACAGCGCGGTGGTCGCCGCCGCCGCCAGTTCCCACTGCCCGGTCGAGACCGGCTCGGCCAGCAGCAACGCGCCGATCCGTCGGGGTCCCGCGCCGACCGCCACCGCCCGGCCGGCCCATCCGTCGGCGCAGCGGACCGTGGTCGGCACACCTCCCGGCGGTCCCGCCCCGCCGGCCCGACCGGCGGCCAGGGCGCGGCGGACGTCGTCCGGCGCGGCGTCGCGACCGGGACCGCCCGCGCCGTCGCTGTCGGCGAGCAGTTCGCCCGTCTCGGCCACCAGCCGGCAGGCCGCGCCGGTCCGCTCCGCCACCGCGGCCAGCAGCTCCGGCCAGCCGGCGCCGCCGAACGCGAGTTCGGCGAGCCACTGGGCGAACGCGGCCGGCGACGGCGCGGCGGCGACGGCCAGCCGGGGGCGGGCCGCCGCCAGCTCACCCGATCGACTCACGCCGACGGTCGGTCGAGCAGCCGGACCGCGACGGCCTTCTCCTGGGTGTACTCGCGCAGCGCCGCGTAGCCGCCGCCCCGGCTGAAGCCGCTCTCCTTCTGCATGTTGAACGGAAAGCCGATCACCCCGGCGTCGTGGAACTGGTTCACCGCGACCTGCCCGGAGCGGACCAGCCCGGCCACCCGCAGCGCCCGGGACACGTCACTGGTCCAGATGCAGGCCAGCAGGCCGAAGTCGGTGCCGTTCATCAGGGTCACCGCCTCGTCGACGCCCCGGAACCCCTGCACCGCCAGCACCGGGCCGAAGACCTCCTCACGGACCAGGCGCATGTCCGAGTCGACCTGGTCGAAGACGGTCGGGGCGACGTACCAGCCGTCGTCGAACGCGGCGGTGGCCGGCTCGCCGCCGACGACCAGCCGGGCCCCGGCGGCCGGGGCCTCGGCCAGGAAACCCCGGACCCGCTCGTACTGGGCCTGGCTGACCAGCGGACCCATGTCCAGGTCCTGGTCCCAGGGGCCGGTCCGGACGGCCTGCATGCCGGCGGCGACCCGCTCGACCACCTCGGCCCGGATCGACTCCTCGACCAGCAGCCGGGAGCCGGCGTAGCAGTTCTGCCCGGCGTTCTCGGTGATCGAGGCGATGATCGCCGGGATCGCCGCGTCCAGGTCGGCGTCGGCGAAGACCACGTTCGGGGACTTGCCCCCCAGCTCCAGCTTGACCGGGACGAGGTGCTGCGCGGCGGCGCGCATGACGGACCGGCCGGTCACCGTCGAGCCGACGAAGCTGATGTGGTCGATGTCGGCGTGCCCGGTGAGCGCCACCCCGGCCTCGGGGCCGAGCCCGGTGACCACGTTGAGCACGCCCGGCGGCAGGCCCGCCCGGCGGCCCAGCTCGGCCAGCGCGAACGGGGACAACGGCGCGACCTCGGAGGGCTTCAGCACCACCGTGTTGCCGGCGGCCAGCGCCGGGGCGACGTTGGCGGCGGTGAGCACGGCCGGCACGTTCCACGGGATGATCACCGCGCAGACACCGTACGGCTCGGGCCGGGTGTAGCCGAAGTAGTCGGGCGTACGGGTGGGCAGGGTGACGCCGGTGAGCTTGTCGGCGGCTCCGGCGAAGTAGTCGACGATGCCCTGGGTGATGTACATGTTGAGCCGCCCGCCGGAGCGGGGTTTGCCCACGTCACGCGCCTCGTACGCGGCGAGTTCCTCGACGTGCTCGCCGATCAGCGCGGCCCAGCGCGAAAGGATCGCGCCGCGCTCGCTGGGCGAGGTGGCCGCCCAGCCGGGGGCAGCCCGGCGGGCGGCGGCGACGGCGTGGTCGACGTCGACCGCGCGGGCGCGGGCCACCGACTGGATGGGCTCCCGGGTGGCGGGATCGAGCACCGGTAGCTCACCGCCGTCGGCGGCGGGGGTCCAGTCGCCGTCGACGAGCTGGCGGGCAGTGGGGATGTCCAGGTCAGCCATGTGCGAATCCTTGACCCTCTACGTTTCGCATGTCAAGATGCAATCTCGCTTTGTGAGTCACTAGGGAGGGCGCGTGCGGATCACAGCGGCGGTGCTGGAGAACGCGGGAGGGCCGTTCACCCTCCAGCAGATCGACCTCGCCGACCCCGGGCCGGACGAGGTGCTGGTCCGGGTGCACAGCGTGGGGATCTGCGCGACCGACCTGGAGTTCGCCAACTTCTTCCCCACCCCGGCGGTGCTCGGCCACGAGGGCAGCGGAGTGGTCGAGCAGGTCGGCGAGCGGGTCACCGGGATCTCCCCGGGCGACCACGTCGCGATGAGCTTCACCTCCTGCGGCGACTGCCCGCTGTGCCGCGGCGGAAACCCGGCGTACTGCCGACGGTTCGACGCGGTCAACTTCACCGGCCGGCGACCGGACGGCAGCACGGCGCTCTCCCGCGACGGGCAGCCCGTCAACGGCCACTTCCTGGGCCAGTCGTCGTTCGCCAGTCACGTCGTCGCCCCGGCCCGCGCGGTGGTGCCGATCAGCAAGGAGATCGACCTGGGCGTGGTCGGCCCGTTCGGCTGCGGTTTCGGCACCGGTGCCGGCGCGGTACTCAACGTGCTGCGCCCGGAGGTCGGCTCCTCGGTCGTCGTCTTCGGCGCGGGCGCGGTCGGCGTGGCGGCGATCCTGGCCGCCCGGGTGGCCGGTTGCGCCGTCGTCGCCGCCGTCGACGTCAACGCCGGCAAGCTCGACACGGCCCGGCTGCTCGGCGCGACCCACGGGGTGAACTCCACCGACGGCGACCCGCGCGAACTGCTGACCGCGATCGCCCCGCACGGCTTCGACGTCGCGATCGACACCACCGGCCGGGAGGACGTGCTGCGCCTCGCGGTCGAGTCGCTCGGCCCGCTCGGCCGGTGCGGCGTGGTCGGGATCGGCCCGAGCGAGCAGATGAGCTTCGAGTGGCGCAGCGTGCTCAACGGCCGCAGCATCACCGGCATCATCGGCGGCAGCAGCCTGCCGCAGGTGTTCCTGCCACGGCTGCTTGACCTGCACGCCGCCGGCAACTTCCCGGTGGACCGCCTGATCACCCGGTTCCCCTTCGCGCAGATCAACGAGGCGGTGGCGGCGCTGCGCTCCGGCGAGGTCGGCAAGGCCGTCCTGACCCTCTGAGCAGGGACGCCCCCGCCTCATCGACATCGCTGTATCTCATCGTGAAACATTGTCTCGCAATGTGAGCGACATTACCCTTGGTGTCAGACCCACACCCAGTGGCGCGGCTGGGCAACACCGCGCAGCGTCCCGCACCTGTGGAGCACGTCCCGATGACCGAACAGCAGCGCACCGCCCCGGCCGCCGCGCAGACCGCGACCGAAGACCGGCCCGCGCCCTTCGACCACCACTCGGCCGAGTGCAACACCGACCCGGTGGGCTACTACCGCGAGTTCCGGCAGACCTGCCCGGTCGGTCGGACCGACGCACACGGCGGCTTCGTCTACACCACCCGGTACGCCGACGTGGTCCGGATCGCCCGCGACGACGACACCTTCTCCTCCGCCCGTGCCACCGCCGGGGGTGACGGCACCGCCATCGTCATCCCCCGGGGCCCCGGCCTGGAGCAGTACCCGATCGAGCTGGACCCGCCCGCCGCGACCGGCTACCGCGACCTGATCAACCCGCTGCTCACCCAGGACGCGGTCGCCGAACTGGCCCCGATGGTCGCCCGGCACACCACCCGCGTGGTGGACGCCTTCATCGCCGAGGGGTCGGTGGACTTCGTCCGCGACCTGACCAACCCGCTGCCGGCCGCCGTCACCCTCGACTGGCTGGGCTTCCCCGAATCCGACTGGGCCAAGCTCGCCGGCCCGATCCACGACATCTTCGCCGCGCTGCCCGGCAGCGAGCGGGCCGTCCGCGGGGCCGCCGGCCTGGCCTACCTCGACCAGCGCATCCGCGAGCTGATCGTCGAGCGGCGGGCCGCGCCGACCGGCGACGCGGTGAGCTACCTGGCCGCCCAGCGCCGCCCAGACGGGGAACTGTTCGCCGCCGACGAGCTGGTCTCGGTCATCGGGCTGCTGATCGCGGGCGGGGTGGACACCACCACCTCGCTGACCGGCTCCACCCTGGTGCACCTGAGCCGGCACCCCGAGGACCGGCAGCGCCTGATCGACTCCCCCGACCTGCTGCTCACCGCCACCGACGAGTTCCTGCGGGTGTTCGCCCCGTCGCAGTCGATGGCCCGTACCGTCCGCACCGACACCGAGGTCGGCGGCTGCCCGGTCACCGCCGGCGAGCGGGTGCTGATCCCCTGGGTCGCGGCCAACCACGACCCGGCCGTCTTCCCCGACCCCGAGCAGCTGCGGCTGGACCGCGACGCCGCCCGGCACCTGAGCTTCGGCATCGGCAGCCACCGCTGCGCCGGAGCGCACCTGGCCCGGCTGATGTTCCGCGAGATGATCACGCAGGTGCTCACCCGGCTGCCCGACTTCCGGGTGGTGGAGGAGGGGCTCGTCGCCTATCCCACCCGGGGCAACCAGAGCGGTTGGGACGCGATCCCGGCCGTCTTCACCCCGGGTCCCCGCCGCGACGCCGACGCGGCGGGGACCCGGCCCACCGCCAGCCTGACCGGCGACCGGGAGCTGGTCATGGCGGCCACCGCCACCGCCACCGACGAGGTGCTGGAGGTGCGCCTGGCCGACCCGACCGGCGCGGAGCTGCCGCCCTGGGCGCCGGGCGCGCACCTGGAGGTGCGGTTGCCGTCCGGACGGGTCCGGCAGTACTCGCTGTGCGGCGACCCGGCCGACACCCGGCACTACCGGATCGCGGCGCTGCGGGAGCCCGCCGGCCGGGGCGGTTCGGTGGAGCTGCACGCGCTCGCCCGCGCGGGCGTCACCCTCGCGGTGCGCGGTCCGCGCAACCACTTCCCGCTCGTCGACGCCCCCGACTACCTCTTCCTCGCCGGGGGCATCGGGATCACCCCGATCCTGGCGATGGCCCGCGAGGCCGACCGCCGGGGCGTGCCGTTCCGGCTGGTGTACGGCGGTCGCAGCCGGGCCTCGATGGCCTTCGTCGACGAGGTGACGGCGCTCGCCGGTGACCGGGTGACCCTGCTGCCGCAGGACGAGGCCGGCCTGCCGGACCTGGGGGCGTTGCTCGACTCCACCGGGCCGGACACGGCCGTCTACTGCTGCGGGCCGACCGGGATGATCGACGCGTTGGAGCGGGTCTGTGCCGCGACCGGCCGGTCGGAGCGGTTGCACGTCGAGCGGTTCACCGCCGGGGACGACCTGGAGGTCGCCTTCGACCCGGCGGCGAACACCGAGTTCGAGGTGCACCTGGCGCGTACCGGGGCGACCCTGCGGGTGCCCCGGGACCGTCGCATGATCGACGTGCTGCGCGAGGTCGTGCCGGGCCTGACCTACGACTGCGAGAAGGGCTACTGCGGCGCGTGCGAGACCCGGGTGCTCGCCGGCACGCCGGAGCACCGCGACTCGCTGCTGACCGAGCAGGAGCGTACGGCCGGGCGCAGCATGATGATCTGCGTCGGGCGGTGCCGCTCGGAGCGGCTGGTGCTGGACCTTTAGGTCCTGTCCGGACGGGCCGGCCCGGGTCCCGGGGCCGGCCCGTCCGGACGTCCGTCCCCGGTGGTCGTCACGCCGCGTTCGCCAGCGCGTCGAGGATCAGGTCGAGGCCGAAGGTGAACTGCCCGCCGAAGTGGTAACCGGGCTGGTTCACGTGCCGGGTGGCGAACTCGACCAGGTGCGGGTACTCCCCCGCCGCGAACGACGCCATGATCGCGTCGGCGACCTCGGTGGCGGCGTCGCCGGTCTCGAACGGCAGCGACGCCTCCTGCAACACGAACCCGAAGACGTACGCGTCGATGATCGCGTACGCGTGGGCCGTCATCGGCAGCGAGAACCCCCCGCCCCGCAGGACGCCGAGCATGGCGTCGTGGTGGCGCAGGGTGGCCGGGCCGGGGCTGGTCCGGGTCTCGATCAGGGTCAGCGCCCAGGGGTGCCGGGCCAGGACGGTGCGGGCCGACAGGCAGCGGCGGCGCACCTCGGCCCGCCAGTCGCCGCCCACCACGGGCAGGTCGATCTCGGCGAACACCCCGTCGACGAGCGCGTCGAGCAGTTCCTCCTTGTTGCGGATGTAGTGGTAGAGCGACATCGGCTTGGCGTGCAGCGCGGCGGCGAGCGACCGCATGGTCAGCGCGCCGAGCCCGTCGGCGTCGGCGATGGCGACCGCGGCCCCCAGCACCCGTTCCCGGCTGAGCTGCCGCACCGGTTCGCCCACCCTGCCGCTCCCCTGACGCCTGGTTGACCGCCTGCACCGCCCACCGTACCGTACTAAGTAAGTCGTACTTAGTACGAAGACTCGGGAGGCGACGATGTCCCTGCGTGTGGCCGGCCGGTGGGCCGGCGCGTTCTTCCTGTCGGCGTTCGTCGCCTACGGCGTCGGCAGCGCGCTCGCCGGACGACCGGCCGGGGTGGCGCTGGTGCTGGCCAACTCCGTGCTGGTGGCCGCCATCGGCGCGCTGGTCTTCCGGGCGCTGCGCCGGCCGCACCCCGGCGTCGCCTGGGGCTACCTGGTGGCCCGGGGCGCGGAGGCGTTCCTGCTCGCCGCCGGCCTCGTGCTGCGCGCCCGGTACGGCGACGGCGCCGCCGACCTCGCCTACCAGCTCGCCATGCTGTCGCTGGGGCTGGGCAGCCTGCCGCTCTGCCTGGCGCTGGCCCGGCGACGCTGGCTGCCCCGGTGGTTCGCCGGCTGGGGCGCCGCCGGCTACGCGCTGCTGGCGGCCGGCGCGGCAGCCGAGCTGGCCGGGGTGGGGATCGGCGTCGCGCCGGCCGCTGCGGGCGGGCTGTTCGAGATCGCCTTCGGGCTGCTGCTGCTCGTCCGGGGCTTCGCACCGGCCACCGCCACCTCACCCGTCACCGTCGCCGGGCCCACCGCCGCAGCCCCGCCGGCCACCGCCGCCGAGCCCGCTGCCACCGGAGCGGCCATGGCGGCCCCGGACGACTCCCACGCCCACCGCGCGGCCCTGGCCGCCGGGGCGGGGCTGCTGCTGATGGCGGTGCTCGCCGGATGGGCCAACTTCGGCGTGGTGCAACCGCTGCTCGCCGGCGACGCGACCGCAATCGTCGCCCGGCTGCCCGCCCAGCGCTCCGCGCTCACCCTGGCCGTCGTCGCCCTGTTCGCGGTGGCCTGCCTCGACGTCCTGGTCGGTTGGGCGCTACGGGCGTTCCTCGACCACGCCCAACCCACCGTCGCCCTGCTCGCGGCATGGTGCCGCACCGGCTACGCGGTCGTCCTCGCCGGAGCGATCGTCCACCTGACCGGCGTCGCCGGCCTGCTGCGCGACGGTGCGGGGGCCGACCGGCTGCGCGCCGACGGCTACCCGGGGCTCACCGGCTTCCAGCAGGTCTGGAGCCTGGGGCTGCTGCTGTTCGGCGTCCACCTGCTGCTGGTCGGCTGGCTGGCCTGGCGCTCGGACACCGTCCCGACCTGGGTGGCGGCACTGGTGGCGGTCGCCGGCGCGGGCTACCTGGCCGACTCGGCCGGGCCGCTGGTCACGGCCGACTATCCGGTGCAGGTCGCCGGGGTCACCTTCGTCGGTGAGGTGGTCCTGCTGGGTTGGCTGCTCGTGCACGCCGCCCGGCACCGCCGGCCCACGGCCCGCCCGGTCGTGCCGGACGCCGACGTCCGGCCGCTCGCCGCGACGTGACCGTGACCGCACGACCGTACGGGTGACCGCACGCGGACGGCCCGCCGCGCCACGACACTGGGGCGCTGCGGGCCGTCCTGACGAGGGGCCGGTGGGTCAGTTGCCCCACTCGAAGTTGGGCTCGACCGCCTCGGCGATGTGGAACCGGCCGCCCGGCGCGATCTCGCTGCCGCGCTCGGTCACCACGTGCTTGCCGAACCCGCTGACCAGCGGCCGGCCGACGTCACGCTTGAGCCACAGCCGCAGCAGGTGCCGGCGACGCTCCGGCTCCGGGAAGTCGACGTAACCGGTACGCGAGTGCAGGGCGGCGTAGTTCAGCAGCCACTGCACGTCACCGGGCTGGAAGTCCATGTCCAGGGCCAGGCCGGGGGCCTGGGACACCTCGTCGTAGAGGTGCAGCAGCTCGATCTGCGCCTCGGTGAGCCGGGGCACCTCCGGGTAGTCCTGGGCCGAGAAGATCATCGAGCTGCCGGCGTAGGTGCTGAACACCCCGTCGACGTAGCTGCAGATCGGCGAGGTGTAGGTGCGGGCCGGGGCGTCCGGGTCCTGCCGGTGCCAGTCCCAGTGCCACGACTCGAACAGCAGCGGCGCGAGGTCCGGCCGGCGGCGCAGGATCTCGTTGTAGATCGTGGTGCCGCTGACCAGGCTGCTCGCCCCGCCGGCCTTGGCCGCCCGCAGGCACATCAGCGCGACCACGTCGGAGCTGTCGGAGTGGAACGGCAGCCGGTCGCGGACCCGCGACGGCAGGGCCGACGGGTCGTCGAGGGTCTTGTTGGAGGTGGCGATGACGTGGTCGAGCACGTCACCCATCTGGTTCTGCCCCATCGGCACGCCGAGGTGCAGCCCCATCAGGAAGAAGATCGCCCCGGCGAGGGTGTCGCCGTACTCCTCCGTGCGCAGGCCCCGGACCAGGATGAAGCCGCGTCCGGAGTCGAGCTGGCGGGCACACTCCTCGTTGAGGCCGGCGCAGGCCGGCAGCGGGTAGTCGGCGGCGGTCACCGTACGCAGGTCGGGGTTGTCGGCGACGAACCGGCGGCCGACGGTCTCCAGCTCGGCGCGCTCGGCGTCACTGAGCTGGTAGACCCACTCGGTCGAGGTACGCAGCTCGTCACCGCGCCAGGCGGACGGACCGGAGATGGGGGCGAGATCGATTGCGGTGGTCATGATGATGCGCTCCGAGGTTCGGTTCTGCGGAAACGGGTCGGTGTCCCGGGGGGCGATGCCGCCACCGGGCTGATCAACGACGTGGGCGCCTGCCGTGTCCCGGTCGGGAGACGGCGCGCCGATCCGTCAGAACGGGGTCTGCGGGTCCCCGGCGGCGGTCCCGGGGCGCATGCCCTCCCGCGGCGGGTGGACCCGCAGCGGCTCCTCGTAACCGCGCACCAGCAATCCAGAGCCTTGCGGAACTCGGATCATGGCGTTCTCCTGCGGCTGGCGATGATCGGTCCAGGCTAACCAACGCCCACCGCAACGTCAACAGAGACACCATCTCGCAATACGATCTATTCTCGTCCCCGGACGGCCCGTCGTGCCGCACCGCCCCGGGCGACCAGCGGCTCGGCCAGCAGGACGACCAGCGCCACCGCAGCCACCAGTCCGCCCGCCAACGCCGTGCCCTGCACCCCGGACCGGGACAGCACCACCGCGCCGAGCAGGGACCCGCCGGCGATGCCGACGTTGAAGGCGGCGGAGTTGCCGGCCGCCGCCAGGTCGGCGCTGCCCGGGGCCACCTCCAGCACCCGGTTCTGCAGGGCGGGGGTCAACGCGCCCATGGCGAACCCGGACACGGCCAGCAGCACCCCGGTCGCCACCGGCGACCCGGCCAGCAGGAACATCCCGAGCAGGGCCACCACCAGCAGCAGCACCGGGGTCACCATCGCCACCCGCTGGTGGCGGTCACTCGCGATCCCCCCGGCGGTGATGCCGGCGAAGTCCGCGAGACCCCGGATCAGCAGCAGCAGGCCGAGAGCGCCCGGGGCGAACCCGGAGACGTCGGTCAGGAACACGGCGGTGTAGGTGAACGCCGTGAACAGGCCCCCCACCGACAGCGCGGTGGCCACCACGACGACCGCGTACCGGCGGGCGTCCGGGGTGGTTCCGGTCGACGCGTGCGTCGCCCCGACCGCGACCGGCGGCATCAGCGTCACGATCGCCACGAACGCGGCCAGCGCCAGCGCGGCCAGGGCCAGGAACGCCGACCGCCAACCCCACTGCTGACCCAGCCAGGTGCCCGCCGGCACGCCGAGCATCGGCCCGAGCGACGCCCCGGCGAACACGACGGAGGTGACCCGGCCGCGTACCCGGGCGGGGAACATGCCGGCGGCGGCGGGCGCGACCACCGCCCAGAACAGCGCCTGGGTGAGCGCGACGACCACCCGGGTCCCGAGCAGCAGCTGGTAGTCGCGGGCGGCGGCCGACACCGCCGTGGCGACCACCAGCACGCCCAGCAGGACACCCAGCAGCCGGCGACGCGGCACCCGCCGGGTGACGTGGGTCAGCGGCACCGAGACGACCGCGACGGTGACCGCGTAGCCGGTGACGAGCAGCCCCGCGTGCGACACGGACACGTCCAGGTCGGTGGCGACCAGGGGCAGGATGCCCACCGGCAACGTCTCCATGGCCACGTAGCAGAACGCCGAGAGGGACAACGCGACCAGCGCCGCCACCGCCCGGGGCGCGGCGGTCGCCCCAGGGGTACGACAGTCTGTCATCGCCCGGCCCCCGTCCCTGCGCCACCCACGAATGCGGTCGCCCCGAGAGCAGTCAAGGGTATCAATGAGAAGGGTCCCGTCCCGGGTCGACGGCACCGCCGTCAGCCCGGGGTGCCGGGCGGGCGCACCGGAACTCAGCCGGGCGGACGGGCGTTGAGGCGGGCGGCCTGGCGGATCAGGTGGTCACGTTCGGCGAGGTGGGCGGCCCGGTGGGCGGCTTCGGCGTACCACCGGGCCGCCGTCGCCGGATCACCGGCCCGCTCGTGCAGGTACGCCGTCACCGCCGCGTGGCGGGGCACCGCCGGGTCCACCGCCGCGAGGGCCGCCAGCCCCGCCCGTGCCCCGTCGGCCTCCCCGACGGCCACCGCCCGGTTGAGCCGGACGACCGGGCTGTCGGTCAGCCGCACGAGTTCGTCGTACCACTCGACGATCTGCACCCAGTCGGTCTCGGCGGCGACGGGCGCGTCGGCGTGCAACGCGGCGATGGCCGCCTGGGCCTGGAACTCGCCCAGCCGGTCCCGGGCCAGCGCCGCCTGCAGGATGCGCACCCCCTCGGCGATCGCGTCGGTGTCCCACCGGCTGCGGTCCTGCGCCGCGAGCGGGACCAGCCCGCCGTCGGGCGTGGTCCGGGCCGCGCGCCGCGCGTGGTGCAGCAGCATCAGGGCGAGCAGCCCGGCCACCTCGGGATGGTCGACCATCGCGGCGAGCTGCCGGGTGAGCCGGACCGCCTCGGCCACGAGGTCGACGTCGCCGGAGTAGCCCTCGTTGAAGACCAGGTAGAGCACCCGCAGCACGGTGGCGACGTCGCCGGGACGGTCGAGGCGCACGCCGGACACGGTGCGCTTGGCCCGGCTGATCCGCTGCGCCATGGTCGCCTCCGGCACCAGGTAGGCCCGGGCGATCTGGCGGGTGGTCAGCCCGCCGACGGCGCGCAGGGTCAACGCGACCGCCGACGACGGGCTCAGCGACGGATGGGCGCACAGGAAGTAGAGCCGGAGCGTGTCGTCCACACCCGACGCCGGGCCGGACGCCGGTTCCTCGACGACGAGGTCCTCGCGTCGACGACGGGCGGCGTCCGCCCGGCCCGCGTCGAGGAACCGGTGCCAGGCCACGGTGACCAGCCAGCCCTTCGGGTCCCGGGGCGGGTCGGCCGGCCAGACGTCCAGCGCCCGGACCAGCGCGTCCTGCACGGCGTCCTCGGCCGCCGCGAAGTCCGCCCCGCGCCGCACGAGCACCCCGATCACCTCCGGGGTGAGCCGGCGCAGCAGGTCACCGTCCACCGTCAGTCGGTGACGGTCGGCGGGGCCGTCAGGAACGGACGCAGCTCCAGCCACTCGTGGATCGGCTTCCCACCCGCCCCCGGCGCGGCGGACAGCTCCCCGGCCAGTTCGACGGCCCGGTCGTAGCTGTCCACGTCGATCACCATCCAGCCGGCGACGAGGTCCTTGGTCTCGGCGAACGGCCCGTCGGTCACCGGCGGACGGCCCGGCCCGTCGTACCTGACGAACGTCCCCTCGGGGGCGAGGGCCTGACCGTCGACGAACTCGCCGGTGCCCTCCAGCCGGGCCGCGAAGTCGTTCATGTACTGCACGTGGGCGGTGATCTCCTCGGGCGTCCACTGGTCCATCGGGACGTCGTTGACCGCGGGTGGGGCACCCCGGTAGTGCTTGAGCAGCAGGTACTTCGCCATCGGGTCTCTCCTCGGTGCCGGCGCGACCCCCATTCTGGCCGCGTTCACCCCGGGGACGGAGCCGGCCTGCCGTTCTCGACACCGGCGGCGGAACTTTTTCTCCGCCCCGGGTGTCGCGGCCCGACGCGGCTCACCTGGCGACGAGCTGGCGTACCCGCAGGCGGCGGATGCCCGAGGTCCGCTCCGGCACCTCGGACGCCCGGGCGGCGGGCAGGCGGACGGTGAACGCCGCCCCCTGGTTCGGCCGGCCCTCGGCCCCGATCGTGCCCCGGTGGCTCGTCACGACCTCCTGGAGCAGGGCCAGCCCCAGCCCGAACCGGTGCTCCCCGGAACCCCCGCCCCGGTGGAAGCGGTCGAAGATGCGCCGCGCGTCGGCCTGGTCGAACCCGACCCCGGTGTCGGCGACCACGAACTCGACGTAGTCGCCGCCGGCCCGCAACGACACGTCGATCCGGCCGCCGGGCGGGGTGTGGGCGAGCGCGTTCGCCAGCAGCTCACCGGCCACCCGGCGCAGCGCCGACGCGACCCCCGGCACCGGCAGCGGCCCGTCGGGCAGGTCGGCGGCGAGGGTGACCTGCCGCTCGGCGGCCCGTTCCGTCTCGGCGGCGACGGCCGCCGCCACGAGCGCGGTCAGGTCGACCGGAGGGTACGGCCGGCGGTCGGCGGGAGCCGCGGCGAGCTGGGCGGAGAGCAGCAGGTCGTCGACGATCTCGCCCAGCCGGCGGGTGCCGCCGATCAGCCGGTCGAGATCCTCCGCACTGGTGGTGCTGCCCCCGCTCCGCGCCCGCCGCGCCATCAACTGGGCCCGGATGTGCACCTGGGCGATCGGGGTCCGCAGCTCGTGGCTGGCGTCGGCGATGAACCGCCGTTGCCGGGTCAGCGCCTCCGCCAGCGGCGCGACGGCCCGCCGCCCGACCAGGGCGCCGGTCAGCACCGCGACGAACAACCCGACCGTGGCGGCGAGGCTGAACGCCAGCAGCAGGTGCCGGCGGTCGGACAACTGGAACCGCGCGTCGAACACCGCCTGTACGACCACCCCGTCGCTGCGGGACTCGGTACGGACGTGGTAGGTGGTGCCGTTGCGGGTGACCGTGGTGACCTCGGTGATCCCGGAGGCCGCCACCGACCGTAACGCCCCGGCCAGCGGGAAGCCCGCCGGTGGGGGGTTGAGGCCGGTGTCGGTGGTGAGCCCGTTGTACCGGAACACCCAGCTGCACGCGGGCGGGCCGGGGATGGTGGCGTGTTGGACGCCCCAGGCCAGCTCCCGGTGGATCTGCGCCTCCTGGCTGCGGACCAGGACCGCGTAGGAGAGGCCGCCGGCCAGCAGCAGCAGGGCGCTGATGGCCAGCCCCACCAGCAGCCCGATCCGCAGCCGGGCCCGGCGCACCATCGACTGCTCCACCAGCTCCATCACAGCGCTCCGAGTCGGTAGCCGAGCCCGTGCACGGTCCGGATCACCGAGCGGCCGAGTTTGCGGCGCAGGTAGTAGACGTAGGTGTCCACGAGCGACGTCGCGGCGGCCGCGTCGAAGACCCGGCGGCGCAACTCACCCCGGGAGTGCACGGTGCTCGGCCGGGCCGCCAGTACCCGCAGCAGCTCGAACTCCCGGGCGGACAGCGCCACCCGGGTGCCGTCGGCGAGCACCACGTCGTGCGAGGTCAGGTCGAGCCGCCCGGTGCCGATGCGCAGCACGGTGGTGGATTCCGCGCCGCGCCGGCACAACGCCCGGACCCGCGCGCTCAACTCGTCCAGGTCGAACGGCTTGCCCAGGTAGTCGTCGGCGCCGGCGTCCAGCCCGGCGATCCGGTCGCCGACGCCACCGAGCGCGGTGAGCATCAGCGCCCGGGTCGGGACCGACCGGGACCGCAGCCGGGCGACCAGGTCGAGGCCGTCCAGCGCCGGCAGCATCCGGTCGACGACCAGCACGTCGTAGCTGCGGGTCAGCCCCAGGTGCAGGCCACGCTGACCGTCGGCGGCCCGGTCGACGAGGAAGCCCTCACCGCTCAGTGTCTCGGTGAGCAGGTCGGCCAGTTCCTCGTCGTCCTCGACCAACAGCAACCGGTTAGGTCCTCCCCCGTGCATGCCTCCACAATCCCACAGGGGAAGCCTAAAAAGTGATAGCTATCTTTTTATCATTTCACCGCCGCGAGTGTCCGTGACCGGACGTCGTCGCCCCGACGGGCCTCCCGGTGCTCGATCCAACTCAGCAGCGGGGTCGTCATCATCGTGGTGACCAGGGCCACCAGCACCAGCACGGTGAACAGCGAGGCGTTCACGATGCCCGCCTCCAGGCCGACGTTGAGCGCGATGAGCTGCATCAGACCCCGGGCGTTCATCAACGCGCCCACCCGCAGCGCGACGCCCTGCGACTCGCCCCGCAGCCGGGCCGCCGCCCAGCAGGCACCGAACTTCCCGACGATCGCCGCCGTCACGCAGGCCGCCGCGAACAGCAGCACCGGCGGGCTGCCGAGCAGCCCGAACTCCGTCCGCAGCCCCGAATAGGTGAAGAACAGCGGCAGGAAGACCGTCGCGGCGACCGGGGTGAGGGTGTCCACCACCCGGTCGGTGTTCGCGTTGTGGGGCATCACCACGCCGACCGCGAACGCGCCGAACACCGCGTACAGCCCGATCTCGTCGGTGTACCAGGCCACCAGGAAGAGCAGGGCCACCGTGCCGAGCACCCGGGCGGAGTCGTTGAGACCGGGGCGGGTCATCAGCGCGGTGGTCACCCGCCGCCCACCCAACCAGAGCACCAGCCCGAACAGCACCGCCCCACCGGCGGTGACGACCGCCGGCCCGGCCCGGCCCGAGGCGAACGCCAGCACCACGGCCAGCATGATCCAGGCGACCATGTCGTCGATCGCGCCGCTGGCCAACGACAACGTGCCGTGCCGGGTGCCGGCGTGCCCGCGTTCGGTGATGATCCGGGCCAGCATCGGGAAGGCCGTGATGGCCAACGCCACCCCGACGAACGCCGCCGAGACCCCGATCGACGTCCCGTCGGCCCGCATCGGCACGGCGTCCGCGGTGAGCAGGACCAGGCCCACCCCCAGGACCAGCGGCGCGGTCACCCCGGCCAACGACACCAGCCCGGCGGTGCCGGCCAGGCCGGTCACCCGGTGGGCGCTGAAGGCGTACCCGGCCTGGAACATGAACAGCACCAGGCCCACCTGGCCCACCACGTACAGCACCGGCAGCAGCGCGGTCGGGAACAGGGCGTCCTTCACGTCCGGCAGCACGAGGCCGAGCAGCGACGGGCCCAACAGCACACCGGCGAGCATCTCGCTGACCACGGCGGGTTGACCCACCTTGCCGAGCAGCCAGGCCACCGCCTTGCAGAAGATCAGGATCACCGCGACCGCGATGAAGAACCGTGGGGCCAACTGGGTGGGAGTCACCGTACCGCCTCCTCGAAGTAGGTGGTGCACAACCGTTGTCGCCGGGCGTCGACGACCATCCAGGCGCCGAACACCAGTTGCCGGACGCTGCGACCCACGTCGGCCCAGCGGTCCCGCCACCGCATCGCGGCCAGCCGCAGCCGCCCCGGGCCGGCCACCCCGACCGGGGTCAGGTACGCCGGGCCCCGGCTGGGCAGCGACCGGCTGTGCGCGGCCGAGGACGCCAGGGCGTACCGGCGCAGCACCTCGCGGGTCGCGGCGCGCAGCATCACCGGCGCGACCCCGCGCGCCGGGCAGGCCCGGTTCGCGGTGACGCCGTACGGGATGAACCGGGCGTCGCGGCGGCGCAGCGTGCGCCACCGGTCCGGGTCGAACCGTTCGTCGCCGGCCGGTCCGCTTCGCTGGAACGCCAGGTAGTTGAAGAGCAGCACCGACCCGGCGGGCAGGGTCACCCCGGAGGGCAACCCGATCGGCGCGGAGGTGATCCGGTGCGCGACGCCGAAGAGCGGATGCACCCGCAGCGTCTCGTCGACCACCCGGTCCAACGCGTCGTCGTCGTCCAGGCCCCGCTGCAGGTCCGGCCGGCCGGCCAGGGCCAGCAGCACGTGCGCCATCGCCTCGGACATCTGCACCACCGCCGTGGTGCCGAACGCGCCGTGCAGGTACCAGGCCGTCTCCTCGGTGGTGAACGGCGGCGGCAACGTCACCGGGCAGGTGCCCGCCTCGAGACGCCCCCGCAGGTAGCGGGTCAACGGGTCCCGCCGGTTTAGGTGCCGCAGGCCGGTGCACTTCAGGGCGGCGACCACGTCGGTGGCGTTGGCGACGTAGAGCGCCCGGACCTGCGGCGGGCACACCTCACCGAAGATCAGCTCGTGGAAGACCTCCGCCCACACCGGCATCATCAGATCCCGCAACCGGACGTGGACCCGCCCGGCCGGCAGCTCGTCGAGCACCCGCCGGGTGGCGGCGGTGGCGAGCGCGTCGGCGCGCTGCGGTCGCAGCGCGAGCACCTGCCGGGTCACCCCGGCCACCGCCCGGTACCGTTCCCCCGGCTCCAGGTGCTCCTGGTGCATGTGCGGGCCGGGCGACAGCCAGTACCAGAACAGGTCGGACAGGCCGGCGCCCCGGCTGCGCCCGTCGGCCGCCGGGTCGGCGTACAGCTGCTCGAAGTGCTCGACGTCGACGAGCGGGCCGGGCACCGGGATGCCCTCCTCGCCGTTGACCCGGGCGAACACCCACTGCCGCAGCCGCACCACCGCCGGGGGCAGCCACCGGGGCAGGGTCCACCCGACCACCCCCGCCACGAGCAGCACGCCGCACAGCACCGGCGCGCTCACGCCGGGGCTCCCGTGGTGACCAGGCCGGCGCCCAGGTCGCCCGGCCGCGCGACGCCCACCAGCGCCAACGCCCGGTCGAGATCGGCGCGCAGCAGGTCGAGCACGTGCCGCACCCCGGCCGCGCCGCCCGCCGCCAGCCCCCACAGCACCGGGCGGCCGACCAGCACGGCCGTCGCCCCCAGCGCCAACGCGACAAGGACGTCGACCCCGCGCCGCAGCCCGCCGTCGACGAGCACCGGCAGCCGCCCACCGACGGCCGCCACGACGGCCGGCAACGCGTCCAGGGTGGCCGTCACCCCGTCGAGTTGCCGGCCGCCGTGGTTGGAGACCACCACCCCGTCCACCCCGTGCTCGACGGCCAGCCGGGCGTCCTCGGGGTGCAACACCCCCTTGAGCAGGATGGGCACCGTGGTGAGCCGACGCAGCACGGCGACCAGCTCCCAGCTCGCCCGGGCGTTCATCTCGATGTCCCGGACCCGGCCGTTCGCGTCACGCATGTTCTCGCAGACCATGCCGGGTGGCAGGTCGACGAATCCGTGCCGCAGGTCGCGCTCGCGCCGACCGAACACGGGCGAGTCGACCGTGACGACCAGGGCCCGGCAGCCGGCGGCCACCGCCCGCCGGACCACGGTGGTGGTGAACTCCACGTCGGTGTGCGGATAGAGCTGGAACCACAGCGTCCCGCCGGCCGCCGCGATCTGCTCGACCGGCCGGGTGGCCGCCATGCTCACCACCATGACCGTGCCGGCCTCGGCGGCGGCACGGGCGGTGGCCAGCTCGCCGTCGGGGTGGGCCAGCTGGTGGAACGCGGTCGGCGCGACCAGCACCGGCATCGAGACCTCGTTGCCGAGCAGCGAGATCCGCAGGTCCCGGTCGCCGGTGGCGCGCAGCACCCGGGGAAGCAGGAAGCGTCGGGCGAAGGCCGCCTCGTTGGCCCGCAGGGTACGTTCGTCGCCGGCCCCGCCCGCGAAGAAGTCCCAGTGCACCGGGTCGAGGCGGCGGCGGGCGGCGGCGGCCACGTCGGCCAGGTTCAGCGCCACCTCGTCGAGGGCCGGCACGTCAGTCCCCGGCCCCGCGCAGGCACCTGTCGACGAAGGCGGCAAGCGGCGTCACGTGCACCTGTGGCCGGTCCCACCGGTTCTCCAGGTTCTCCGCCAGGTGGTGGGTCGCGACGACCCGGCCGCCCCGGTGGTGGCGGACGACCGGGTGCAGGTACGCCGCGTCGTGGGCCGCACCGACGACGTCCTGCGCGACCCGCTTCACCGTCACGTCGAACGGGTCCACCTGGTCGTGCTCCGGGCCGTACTCCAGGGTGACCACGAACGCGTCGGAGTAGTCGTGGTCGGCGGTGCGCAGGCCGGTCTCGGTGAAGTAGTCCACCGGCACCTCCTCGTGGTAGCGCGCGTCGGCGTCGGCGACGGTCACCACGTCGGCGAGGACGTCGAACTGCTGCCACAGCGCGGAGGTGCGGTTGACCCGGGCGATGATCGCGTCGGCGATCGACGCCCCGGTCGCGTCCAGCTTCTCCGTCGGCCACGGCGTGTCCCCGTACCGGCGTTCGAGGATCCGGTGCAGGGCCCGTACGGCGTAGCGGAAACCGTGGATGAACCCGTTGGTCGAGCGCTTGAAGTCCCGCTGCTGGGTGATGGTGCCGGCGAAGAACAGGTCGGGCACGTTCACCGACTCCCACTGCGCGGTCTGGGCCGGGAAACGGTCCCGGATCGCCAGCTCCGGCCGGCACGACTCGTCGAAGATCGACGCGTCGAAGGCGAACCCGGTGCAGACGAGCACCCGGTCGTAGCGCAGCTCCTTGGTCACCTCGTCGGCGCGGGAGAACGCGAACGTCACCGTGTAGCCGTCGGCGTCGCGGGTGATCCGCCGGACGGTGCCGTCCAGGATCGCGTTGGCCGACTTGAGCTGGTAGGTGTCGAGGAAGTTGTTGTTCACCGCCCGCAGGTGCCCGACGTAGTGGGTGCGCCAGGCCATCCGCACCGAGCTGGGCCCGGCCAGGTGGATCAGGGTGGTGGTCTCCATCAGGCTGTCCGCCGTCTCGAACGCGGAGTTGCCCTTGCCGATGATCAGCACCTTCTGGTCGAGGTAGTCGCGCGGGTCGACGGGCATGTCCGCGTACTGCTCGGCCAGCTCCAGCCCGGGAATGTCCGGCAGGTACGGCCTGGACACGCCGGTGGCGACGACCACCCGCCGGGCCCGGAAGGTCTCCCCCGCGTGCACCTCGAAGATCCCGTCCACCTTGGACACCGAGGTGACCCGCGCGCCGTAGCGCACCTTCACCCCGGTCCGCGCGGCGAAGTCGGCCAGGTAGCGGACCATCACGTCGGCGTCCGGGAAGTACCGTTCGGTGTACCTGGTGAACCGCAGCGCCGGATCGTCGGTGAGCAGCGAGTTCCAGTCCAGCCGCAGGTTGAACTCCGGATCGTCGGAGCCGGTGTGCGGCTTGTTGATGGAGATCAGTTGCCGGTGCCGGGGATAGGTGGCGAAGAACGCGCCCGGGATGTCCGCGCCCTCCAGCACCAGGTAGTCGCGCCGGCCGTCGGCCTCCAGCAGGGCGGCCAGTTGCAGGCCGGCGGGGCCGGCTCCGATGATCAGACAGTCGAGGGTCACGACGGGCCATCCAGGGTGAGAGGGGTCAACGGGAGTTCCAGTGCGTCCATCACGTCGGCGGCCCGCCGGACGTCGCCGTCGAGCGGCCGGTCCGGGTCGACCGGGGGAATCGCCGCGACCAGCGCCGCCAGCACCCGGGCGCAGCCCGGCGCGGTGGGCGTGCGGGCCCCCACGTACGCGGCCTGACGCAGCCCCAACGCCAACGAGCCGACGATCAGCCGCAGCAGTCCGGCCTGGTCGAAGACCCGCAGGGCGGCCTGGGTGCCGAGCGGGATGACGTCCTGGTTGTGCAGGTTGGTCGGCAGGCTCTGCATGCTCGCCGGCATGGCGTCCCGGCGGATCTCGGCGATCAGCGCGGTGGAGGCCAGCTGCACGCCCTGCAACCCGTGCTGCTGCCCCGGGCCGGCGGCCAGCATCGGCGGCAGGCCACCGTTGCGGTGCGGGTCGACGAGCAGGTCGAGTTGCCGTTCGGCGAGGTTGCCGACCTGCGCCACCACCATCGACAGCAGGTCGGCGGCGAACGCGGCCGGCTGGCCGAAGAAGTTGCCGCCGTGCACCACGAGGTCGTCGTCGGGGAAGAACAGCGGGTTGTCGCTGACGCTGCCCAGGTCGGCGGTGACCACGGAATCGACGTGGCGCAGCGCGTCCTCGGCCGCGCCGAGCAGCTGCGGCGCGCACCGGATGCTGTACGGCTCCTGCAACGGGCGCCTGCCCGACGCGACCAACCCCGCGCCGACCTGCCGCATCCGCGCGCCCACGTCGATCGCGCCCGGGTGCCCGTACGCGCGCAGCAGCCGGGCGTCGAGGAACTGCGGGTCGCAGCCGAGCAGGTCGGCCAGCAGGCAGGTGAGCACCTGCGCCGCCCGGTGCGCGGCACGTACGGCCGACAACGCCAGCGCCGTCGCCGCGGTGGTCAGCGAGGTGCCGTTGACCAGGGCCAGGGCGTCCCGTCCGTCAAGTGGCAGCGGGGTCAGGCCGGCCTTCTCCAGCGCCTGCGCGGCCGGCAGGCGTACCCCGTCGAGGTAGGCGTGGCCGCGACCGCGCAGCGCCTGGGCCGCCGCGCCCAGCGGGATCAGGTCCCCGCTCGCGCCCACCGAACCCCACCTCGGCACGGCGGGCACGAAGGTGGTCCCGAGCATCGCGGCCAACGCGTCGACGACGTGCGGCGACACCCCTGACGCGCCCCGGGCCAGCGACCAGGCCCGGACCAGCACGGTCGCCCGGACGATCTCCGGGGCGAGATCCGGGCCGTGGCCCGCGCCGAGGTGGGCGAGGGTGTTGTCGGCCTGGTCGCGCAGGTCGGCGCGGCCGGCGTACCCGACGAGGGCGCCGAAGCCGGTGGTGCTGCCGTACACCGCGCGGTCCTCGCCGAGCACCGCGGACAGGAAGGTGCGGGTGCGGGTGACCCGGTCGCGGACCTGAGCGCCGACCACGACCCGGACCGGGTCGCGGGCGGCGCTCAGGTCGGCGATCCGCAGCGGTGCCGCGAGATCAACCTCTGTCGTCATGCGACCGGACCCTAGAGAGCGATTCTCAGAACGCTTTGAAATCGGGCCGATACGGTGCGCCGCATGACGCTCGACTACCTGATCATCGGAGCCGGGCCGGCCGGGCTCCAACTCGCCGCCCTGCTGGAGCGCGACGGCCGCGACCATCTGGTGTTGGAGGCCGGGCCGGCGCCGGGCACGTTCTTCGGCCGCTACCCGCGGCACCGCCAGTTGATCTCCATCAACAAGGTCTGGACCGGTTCCGACGATCCGGAGTTCAACCTGCGCTCCGACTGGAACTCGCTGCTCACCGACGATCCGGCGCTGCTGTTCCGCAACTTCAGCCGGCGCTACTTCCCCGACGCCGACGACATGGTGCGCTATCTCGCGGCCTTCGCGCAGGGGCTGCGGGTCCGCTACGACACCCGGGTCACCCGGATCGCCCGCGACGGTGACCTGTTCACCGTCGAGGCCGGCGACGACACCCTGACCGCCCGCCGGGTCGTCGTGGCCACCGGCGTCTCGAAGCTCTACGTCCCGCCGATCGAGGGCGTCGAACTCGCCGAACGCTACGACACCGTCAGCGTCGACCCGGACGACTTCACCAACCAGCGGGTCCTGATCATCGGCAAGGGCAACTCGGCCTTCGAGACCGCCGACGCCCTGGTCGAGACCGCCGCCGTCATCCACGTCGCCGGCCCGCACTCGATCCGGCTGGCCTGGCAGACGCACTACGTCGGGCACCTGCGCGCGGTGAACAACAACTTCCTCGACACCTACCAGCTCAAGTCGCAGAACGCGGTCCTGGACGGCACCGTCGAGCGGATCGCCCGCCGCGACGACGGCGGCTACCGCATCGACTTCCGGTACGCCCGCACCCGCGAGTCGCTGCGGCAGATCGACTACGACCGGATCATCCTGTGCACCGGCTTCCGGTTCGACGCGGACATCTTCGACCCGTCGGCCCGGCCCCGGCTGGTCATCAACGACCGCTTCCCCGAGCAGACCTCCGGCTTCGAGTCGGTGAACGTGCCCGGCCTATTCTTCGCCGGCACCCTCACCCAGCAACGCGACTTCAAGCGTTCAACCAACGGCTTCATCCACGGTTTCCGGTACGGCGTACGCGCCCTGCACCGGATGCTCGACGCCCGGTACCACGGCACACCGTGGCCGGCCACCACAGTGGACGCCACCCCGGAGGCGATCACCGACGCGATCATCGCCCGGATCAACCGCACCTCCGCGCTGTGGCAGCAGTTCACCGTCCTCGGCGACGTCGTCGTGATCGCCGACGGCGTCGCGCGCTACCACGAGGAGGTGCCCGTGGCCCACCTGCTCGACGGCGGCCTGGGGCCCGAGCCGTTCGCGGTGGTGACCACCCTGGAGTACGGCCCGGACCACGACCAGGTCGACCCGTTCGACATCACCGTCCCCCGGATCGCCGAGAACGACGCCGAACGCGCCCACGACGCCAGCTACCTGCACCCCGTCGTCCGGGTGCACCGGGGCGGGCAGGTCGTCGCCACCCACCACCTCGCCGAGAACCTGGAGAACAACTGGGACCTGCCCGGCGTGCACCAGCAGCCCCTGGCGCTGTTCCTCAAGGGCGTCCTGTCCGATGCCGGCTGAGCACCACCACGACGGCCGTGGCGCGGCGGACGCCGACCCTCGCGCCACGGGGCCCGGCCGGCACGGCGGGCACGACCGGACCGGTCGCGGGTCGGCGGACCGCGACCGGTCCGGGGCCGCCGCCGGTGGTGAGCTGTGGCCGCAGCCCGTGCTGCGGCTGCTCACCACCGGTGGCGACCGGCCGGTCTTCGAGGACGGCGACCGGATCGTCGGCGCGGCCGAGCTGGCGGACCTGGTCCGGCGGATCGCCAGCGGGCTGCGGGCCGCCGGCATCGGGCCGGGTCGGGCGGTGGCGTTGCGGATCGGGGTCACCCCGGAGGCGCTCGCCGGTGTCCTCGCCGCGTTCACCGTCGGCGCGCGGGTGTCCGGCATCCGGCCGGAGCTGACCCCGGCGCAACTCGACCGGCTGCTCGCCAGCGACGACGCGTTGCTCGTCGACGACGCCCGGCTCGCCACGCTGGCGGGGACCACCGACGACGGCAGCCCGCTGGTCGCCGCCGGCCGGCCCGGCGACGTCGCCCGGATCACCTGGACCAGCGGCAGCACCGGCCATCCCAAGGGCTGCGCCCAGACGTACGCGGCGATGAGCGCGGCCTGGGCGGCCCACCCCGACCGGTGGCCACCGGCGATCGCCGAACTCGCCCCCCGGTTGGGGCGCTACCTGGTCTTCGGCTCGCTGAGCAGCCAGGTGATGCTGGAGTACGGCATCCTCACCCTGGCCGCCGGGGGCACCCTGGTCGCCGCCCGCCCGCCCGGATTCCCCGGCATGATCACCCGGCACCGGGCCACCGCGAGCGTCATCACCGTCGGCAAGCTGCACCAGCTCGTCCGGGACCAGCGCGCCGACCCGGTCGACCTGGGCAGCCTGCGGGCGCTCGTGGTCTCCGGTTCCCCGCTCACCGCGTCCCGGCTCGCCGAGGCGCTCGACGTGCTCGGCCCGGTCGTCTTCCACGGCTACGGGCAGACCGAGACCGGGATGATCTCGATGGTCACCCCGGCCGAGCTGCTGGCCGATCCGCGCCGGCTCGCCTCGGTCGGGCGCGCCCCGGCGGTGGTCGACCTGTCCGTCCGGGACGCCGACGGCCGGCCGGCGACCGAGGGTGAACTCTTCGTCCGGACCCCGGCGCAGGCCGACGCCTACTGGGGCGACCCGGCCGAGACCGCCGAGGTGTTCACCGACGGCTGGGTGCGCACCCGCGACCTGGCCCGGTTGGACGCCGACGGCTACCTGCACCTGTCCGGCCGCGCCCGGGACGTGATCATCGTCAACGCCAACCTGGTGTACGCCGGCCCGATCGAGCGGGTGCTCGCCACCGACCCCGCCGTCGCCGAGGCGTACGTGGTCAGCCGGCCCGACGACGTCACCGGCGAGGCGGTGCACGCGTACGTGGTGCCGGCCGGCGGTGACCCGGTGGACGTCGACCGGCTGCGCGCCCGGGTCGCGGCGGCCCTGGGCGCGGCCGCCGTCCCGACGACCGTGGAGGTGATCGCCGGGGTGCCGGTGGGGCCGAGCGGCAAGCCGGACAAGCGCGCCCTGGGCGTGGGTGTCGGCTCCTGAGCGGCGGCTACCGCTTCCGCGCGACGAGCAGGTACTCGTGCCCCCGGTTGTTGACCATCGGGTCCCCCTCGGTGACCGGGCGCGGGTAGAGGTGGATGCGCTCGTCGCCGAGGGTGAGGTGACCGCCGAGCACCCGGCCGACGTCCCACGCCAGCGGCACGAACCGGTCGGCGACCCGCCGGTTCTGCACCGCGACGACCGCGTACGCGCCCCGCTTGAGCACCCGGGCCAGCGCGTGGAAGGCGTGGTCGAGGGCGGTCAGGTAGGCGGAGTAGTCGCGCAGCGCGTAGAACTGGCCGTCGACCGGGGAGTCGGTGTCGAGCGCGGTGCCGAAGTAGGGCAGGTCGGTGACGAGGAAGTCGACGCTACGGTCGGGCACCGGGGGCCGGCGGGCGTCACCGCAGATCATCACCTGGCCGGGGTACGCCTCCAGGCGGCGCGTCGCCTGCTTGGCCCGGTCCGGGGAGATCTCCAGGCCGATGCCGCGCCGGCCGGTGACCGAGGCAGCGACGAGGCTGGTACCCCACCCGGCGAACGGGTCGAGCACCAGGTCCCCCGGCCGGCTGAACTCGGTGATCAGGGGCGCGATCTGACTCACCCAGCCGCACTGGCCGGCGGCTGCCGGTGGCGCGTGCCGTGGATCGTCGCCGGTGAGGACCACCCAGCTGGCAACACCCATCAGTGACTCTCCCTGACTCGTACGGGGCCGGCGGCGGGCACGCCGCCGGACGGATCAGTAGCGGCGGGACCGCCGGACGGGTCGGCGGCCGGACCGCCGTGGGCGGTGTCCCCGGGTGACGGCGACGTCGGCCCGTCGGTCGCCTGCGGCGCGGCCGGCGCCCGGACCGCCGCCGGGGGCAGGTGGGGTTCGAGGCGCAGCACGCCGACCGCCGACACCACCACACCGGCCGCCAGCACGAGCCACATGCCGGTCGGCGACAGCGACAGCAGCGCGGTCAGCACCGCCGGCGCCAACGCGCCCGGCACCGCCCAGGACAGCTGGTAGACGGCGAGGTGCCGGCCCCGGGTCTGCTCGGGGGCCGCGTTGACCACCAGCGCGGACGCGGTCGCCCCGTGCAGGAGTTCCCCGACGGTGAACAGCGCGGTCGCGGCGAACACACCGGCCAGCAGGACCGCGCCGCCGGCCGTCGCGCCGAGCACCGCGAACGACACGAACGACAGCCCGAACACGCCGGCGCCGGCCGCCACGGCCCGGGACCGGCGGAACCGGGTCAACGCCCGGGTGACCGGGATCTGCGCCACCGCGATGCCGATGGTGTTCACCGCGTAGAGCGCGCCGACGAGCGAGGCCGGCTGCCCCAGGTGCAGCGTCACGTAGACGGGCAGGCTCACCGCCAGCACCATGTAGCCGAACGCGGTCGGCACGTTGAGCAGGGTGAGAGCGAGGAACGGGCGGTTGCGGGCCACCAGCCGGTAGCCCCGACCCTGCGTCGTCCGGGCGGTGCCGCCGGACCGGCGGTGCACGGGGATCGCGCGGATCAGCCCGGCCGCGACGGTGAAGGCGACCGCGCTGGTCAGCACGATCACGGTGAACGCCTGGTCGGCCCGCACCGTGAGCGCCGCCCCGGCCAGCAGACCACCCGCGCCGAGCCCGGCGTTGCGCAGGCTCCGCTGCGCGGCGATCAGCTTGTCCCGGGCGCTGCCGCTGGCGATCTCCGCGACCAGCGAGTGCACCGACGGGGAGAACGACACGTCACCGAACGCCACCACCAGCACGGCCAGGAACAGCGGCCCCGCCGAGTCGACCAGGGGATAGCAGGCGAAGGCGGCGGCGCGCAGCAGGTAGCCGCCCACCACCACGGCGCGTGCGCCGAACCGGTCGACGAGCACCCCGGTCAGCGGGTTGGCGATCAGGCCGAGCACCGCCGCCGCGCTGACGATCGCGCCGACCCGTCCCACGGACAGGCCGGTGCTGTGCTGGAAGTAGATCAGCGACAGCGGCAGGTACATGCCGCTGCCGGTGGCGTCGATCACCATCGCCGCCATGTAGCGGGCCTGGACTCCCCGGCCGGTCATGACGCCTCCCCGATCTGGATCTGCGCGGCGACCCGGTCGCCGAGGCGGCGTAGCCGCGCCTCGCACTCGACCCGGGTCGGGGCGGCGGCGACGGCGGCGGTGAGGAAGTCGGCCGACCCGGCGGCCGGCGGGATCACCTGCCCGGGTCGGGCCCAGCACCAGAACCGGCGGACCCACGGCTCGGTCGGCGGGCTGGGCACCGTGCGGACCAGCCCGGGACGTTTCATCATCAGCATCTGGCCGGACATGCTGCGCGGACGCGGGCGGGCGTCGCCGGTGAGCCGCTGCAACGCCGGTACGGGCAGCCCCAGCTGGGTACGCAGCTCCGCCTCCGCCAGGTTGACGCCGAACATCACCTCGAACACCTCGCGGATCTTCGCCCCGCCGCTGCGGCAGGCGATCTCGCAGAGCACCAGCCGGTCGTCGGGGGTGTGGAACACCTCCGCGTGGAAGGCGTGGTCGGTGAGCGCACCGGGCCGACGGGTGAGGGCGGCCAGCACCCGGTCGACGAGGTCGAGCAGCCGCCCGGTGAGCGGGTCGTCCGGGTCGAGGGTGACGTCGATGCGTGGGCCGGGATCGCTGCCGAACGAGGCGAGGTCGTACTGGTACTGCGACGGCCAGGCCAGCACGGTACGGCCGGCCCGGACGAACCCGTCGACGTGGCACATCCGGCCGGGCACGAACCGCTCGACGAGCAGGTCGTCGCGGTCGCCGTCGCGGTACAGCTCGTCCAGGTGGGCGGGCAGCTCCCCGGCGGAGCGCACGATGCGCAACCCGACGGAGTTGTAGCCGGCCCGCTGCTTGAGCACCACCGGGTACCCGTGGTCGGCCGCGAAGGCCCGTACCTGCCCGGCCGTGGTCGCCAGGGTGTGCGGGGCCACCTCGATGCCGGCGGCCACCGCCTGCTGCTTCATCAGCAGCTTGTCGCGGAACGGCCGGATGTCGGCGGGCCGGGGGCCCGGCAGCCCGAAGCGGGCCCGCAGCTCGGCGGCGAGTTCCAGGTCCGCCTCGTGCAGGGCGACGACGTGCCGGGGCCGGTGGCGGGCGGCGAGCGCGGTGGCGCGGGCCGCCACGTCCCGGTCGTAGTGGTCGAGCACCTCCAGGTGGGCCAGGCCGAGGGTGTCGGTCGGTATCTCCTCGCCGAAGGACTCGATCTTGTCGCGGGCGGCGAGCAGCACCGCCGGCTGGTCGTGGTCGGCCAGCCAGTCCCGGTACGGGAACGGCTCCAGCGGATTGCGGTGCAGGATCAGCACGCTCACCTACCCCACCGCCCCGGTCAGCTGGTGCACCTCGGCGACCCGGGCCAGGTGCACGGCACCCCGGTCGTCGCGGATGCGGATGCGGATGACCTCGTCGACGAGCCGCGCGCCCCGCTGTGCGGCGGCGGCGACGGTGGGGCCGGTGACGGCGACCAGGCCGAGCCGGTCCCAGTTGTCCCGCAGCGGGCGCACCTCGTCGCCGGGCCGGGCACTGATCCGGACCGCCAGGACGTCGGGCTGGCGGGCCGCCTCCTGCACCCCCTCGACGGACAGCACCCGACCGGGTGGGCCGACGACGGCACGCACACAGCCCGCACCCCGGGGCGCGGGGCTGTCCGGCAACGGGTCGACCAGGCGGAACGGCCAGCCGACGGCGAGCCGGTCCAGGTCGATGCCGTACACGGCGCGGACGAGTTCGGGGATGGCGTCGCCGCCGTAGCGGTGGTGGCCCTCGATGATGCGGGCCCGGGTGCCGCTGAGGCGGACCTCGGTGTGGCAGGGGCCGTCGGTGAAGCCCAGGTGGTCGAGGAAGGTGCCGACGCACTCGCCGACCCGGTCCCAGGCGTCCTCGGTCAGCCGGGCCGGCACGGCGTGGCCGAGTTCGGCGAAGTGGCCCGGGTCGGTCATCTTCTCGGTGATCGTGACGACCACGTGCCGGCCGGCGAAGCTGAACGTCTCGACGCTGAACTCCCGGCCGTGGACGTACTCCTCCATCAGGAAGTCGTCGAGCACCAGCAGGGTCGACACCCGGTCGGTGCGGGTCCCCCGCAGCCGGCACACCTGCTCCCACACGGCCTCGTGTCCGGACGGGTCGTCGACCCGGAACACCCCGATGCTGGCGGTGGCGGCGGTCGGCTTCACCACGAACGGGTAGCCGTGCCGGACGCCGAAGGCGCGCAGGTCGTCGAAGTCGCGCAGGGGGGCCGCCGCGACCGCCTCGGCGTCGCGGCTGACCAGGTGGCGCCGCATGGCCAGCTTGTCCCGGAACCGGCGGGACACCGGGTAGCTGGTGCCGTCGAGGCCGAGCAGGTCACGGGCGCGGGCCGCGATGTCCAGGCCCGGCTCGGTCAGCGACACCACCTGGTCGATGCGCCACCGCTGGTGCAGCCGGGTCACGACCGGCGCGGTCAGCGTCCAGTCGGTGTAGTCCAGCACCTCCACGACGTCGGCCACCTGCCGCTGCCGTTCGGTGATCTTGGTGGGGTGCTGGAGCAGGAGCACCCGCAGACCGAGTTCCTTCGCCGCGACGGCGGTGTCGTCGACGCCACCGACGAGTAGCAGTGTCCGCACGGGACCGTCCCCTCCGAATCTCCGGCGTCTCACGGACGCTCAGACCACATGCTCAGGTAGCGCTCCCCGGTGTCGGGGAGGATGACGACGATCCGCTTGTCGACGCTGTCGCGCCGACGGGCCACCCGCAGCGCCACGTGGGTCGCCGCCCCGGAGGACACCCCGGCGAGGACACCGACGCGGCGGGCCAGCCAGCTGCTCGTGTCCGCCGCCTCGTCGTCGGTGACGGTGACGACCTCGTCGATCAGGCTCAGATCGGTGGTGGGGGCGACGAAGCCGCCGTTGAAACCGGGGATGGCGTGGGTGCCGGCCGTACCCCCGGACAGCAGCGGCGAACCCGCCGGCTCCACTGCGACCGCCCGCAGCGCGGGGTTGCGCTCCTTGAGGTAGCCGGCGGTGCCGCTGAGCGTGCCGCCGGTGCCGACCCCGCAGACCAGGACGTCGACCCGGCCGCCGGTGTCGGTCCAGATCTCCGGGCCGGTGGTCTCCCGGTGGGCCCGGGGATTGTCGTCGTTGTCGTGCTGCCGGACGAACCACGCGCCCGGCGTCATCGCGCAGATCTCCTCGGCCTTGTCGACCGCGCCCTGGTAACGCGCCTCGCGGGGGGTCAGCACCACGTCGGCGCCGAACCGGCGCAGCAGGCCGATCCGCTCCGGGGTGGCGTTGTCCGGCAACACGATGACGCAGCGGTACCCGCGCGCCGCGCACAGGGCGGCCAACGCGATGCCGGTGTTGCCCGACGTCGCCTCCACCACGACGCCGCCGGGGCGCAGCCGCCCGTCGGCCTCCGCCGCGCGGAGCATGTAGAGCGCCGCGCGGTCCTTCACGCTGGCGGCCGGGTTCGCGCACTCCAGCTTCGCCAGCACCTCGGCACCGGGTGCCCGGTGCGCGACGGGCAGGCGCAGCAGGGGTGTGTTGCCGACGAGGTCGTCGATGCCGTCGGCGATGCTGGGTAACGGTCTCGGTGCGAGGGTACGGGTCGGCTGCGCCATGGCGGTCTCCACCTCTTCCAGGGGCCGGGGTGTCAGTAGTTCGGCACCTTGCGCAGCAGGTGCTGCCGTTCGACGATCTCCGGCTGGTAGACCTGCGCCTGCCAGCGCTGCTCCTCCACCGGTTCCAGGGCGATGGACACCACGTTCGGGCTGCACCCGAAGGCGGTGGTGACCGCCTCGGTCAGCTCGTCGACGAGCTGCTGCTCGGTGTCCCGGTGCAGGTCGACCGGAAAAAACTTGATGTTGATGTGCGGCATCGGGTCCTCCTCGGGGGTACGGCTGGTCAACGGGGTGCGGGGTGCGGTGGGGTCGCGGCGGCCACGGCGGCGGCGAGGCGGGTGACCACCCGACCGGCGGGCTCCGGCCGGGCGGACCGGTAGCCCGTGCCGGCCCAGAGCGCCATGTGCTCGGCGTCGCCGCGTGCCGCCGCCGCCACGCGCAACGGTTTGGTCAGGTGGTGGATCTGCGGGTAGGCGGCGGGGGCCAGCGCGTCGAAGGAGTCGACGAACCGGTTGCGCAGCCCCCGCGCCGGCCGGCCCGAGAAGGCCCGGGTGACGACGGTGCCGGGCCGGCCGGGCTCGGTCAGCGCGGCCCGGTGCGCCGGATGGGTGCCGGCCTGCGGGGTCAGCAGCAGCGCGGTGCCGACCTGCACCGCCGACGCGCCGGCCGCGACCACCGCGTCGACCTGCGCCGGGTCGGTGATCCCCCCGGCGGCGATCAGCGGCACCGCGACGGCCAGCCGGACCGTGCCGACCAGTTCGGCCGTGCCCGGCTGCGGGTCGGGGCGGCGTTCGGGGGTGAAGCTCGCCCGGTGCCCGCCGGCGTCGGCGCTCTGCACGCAGAGCGCGTCGGCTCCGGCCGCGACGGCCACCCGCGCCTCCGCGACGTCGGTGACCGTGACGACGACCTGCGACCCGGCGGCGTGCAGCCGGTCGACGACCGCCCGGGACGGGCAGCCGAAGGTGAAGCTGACCACCGGCACCCGCGCGGCCAGCAGCACCTCGATCTTGTCGGCGAAGTGGTCGGTGTCCCGCTCGGGCGGCTCGGGCAGGGTCACCCCCCGGTGGGCCGCCTCGGGCAGCAACGCCTCCCGGAACCGGGCGACGGCGGCCCGGTCCACCGGCCGGGACTCCGGCACGAAGACGTTGACCCCGAACGGTGCGGTGGTGCTGCGGCGGACCTGGTCGATGTCGGCGGCCAGGTCCGCCGGGCGGAGATAGCCGGCGGCCAGGAAACCGAGCCCCCCGGCGTCGCCGACGGCCGCGACGAGGGCGGGCGTGCTGACTCCCCCCGCCATCGGCGCGCCGAGGACCGGACGTGCCAGGGGGCCCGGCCCGCTCACGGCCGCCGGTCCTCGGTCGCGAGAGTCGACCGCGCGCCGACCGTCCGGTAGCGGTGCAGGACCCGGTCCACCAGCAGGTCGGCGGCGCCGACGTAGCCGGCCGGGTCGAGCAGGGTGACGACCTCGGCCGGGTCGAGGACGGCGGTGACCCGGGGGTCGGCCGTCACCAGGTCGCGCAGCGGCTGCCCGGTCTGCACCGCCCGGCCGGTCAGAGTGGTCAGCAGTTCCTTCGCCACCGCCTTGCCCAGCAGCGGGGCGAGTCGCACGGCCAACCGTTCCGAGGCCATGAACTCCCCGGCGAGGTCGAGGTTGGCGCGCATCCGGTCGGGGAACACCGTCAGCCCGGCGGCCAGCTCGGCCGCCGCGTCGGCGGCTCCGCCGGCCAGCCGCAACGCCTCCCGGAACGGCTGCCACTCGGCATGCCAGGCCCCTCCGGGGCGTTCGTCCTCGGCGACGAGGCAGTGCGCGACGGTCGCGGCGAGCATCGGTAGCTGGGTGGCCGCCGCCCGGATCCGGGTCGCCAGCACCGGGTTGCGTTTGTGCGGCATTGCCGAGGACACCCCGCGTCCCGGGCCGGTCGGCTCGGCCAGCTCCCCGATCTCGGTACGCGCCATGACCTGCACGTCCGCCGCCATCGCCCCGAGCACGCCGGTGGTGAGCCCCAGCACGCCCGCGACGGCGTGCAGGGGCGTCCGCACGGTGTGCCAGGGCGCGTGCGGCTCGGCCAGGGAGAGTTCCTCGGCGAAGGCGTGGATCAGCTTCTCGGCGTAGCCGTCGTCGGTGTCCCCGGCGAGCCGGGCGAACTCCAGGTACGCCCCGAGGGTGCCGGCGGCCCCGCCGAGCTGCACCGGCAGCCCCTCGGTGAGCAGGGCGTGGATCGCCTGCCGGGCGTCGAGGACGCCGGAGAGCCAGGTCGCCGCCTTCAGGCCGAACGTGGTCGGCACGGCGTGCTGGGTCAGGGTCCGGCCGGCCAGCGGCGTGCCCCGGTGCCGGTCGGCGAGGGTGGCCAGCGCGTCGGCGGTCGCGGCCAGGTCCGCGTCGATCACCCGCAACGCCCGCTCCGCCACCAGGATCAGCGCGGTGTCCAGGATGTCCTGGCTGGTGGAGCCGCGGTGCACGTACTCCGCGGCGGCCGGGTCCAGCGCCGTGACCAGCTCGGTGAGCGCGGCGACCACCGCGACCACCGGGTTCGCCGTCTCGGTCGCCCGGCGGGCCACCGCGTCGAGGTCGATCCGGTGGGCGTCGGCGACGGCGGTGATGGTGTCCGCGTGTTCCCCGGGCACCACCCCCAGCCGGGCCTGGGCCCGCACCAGGGCGGCCTCCGCGTCGAGCATCGCCTGCAGGACCGCCCGGTCCCGGACGGCGTCCTCGATGCCCCGGCCGGCGCTGCCGGGGCTCAGCAGCCCGTGGTCGAAGCCTTCGGTCATGTCGTCACCGCTCCCGTCGTGGTGGCCGCCTGCGCGGTGAGGGCGAGCACCGACAGGCTGATCGCGTCCGCGTCGCCGAGCATCACCGAGTTGACGCCCGGCCGCGCGCCCGCCGCGGTGGCCCAGTGTGCACCCTCCGTGGGCACCCCGAACACGAAGCGACGGGTGTGTCGCTCACCGGCCGCCGACACCGGGTGGAACGGCCGGCCGGTCACCGCCAGCCCGCCGGTGACGTGCGGCCCGGCCTCCCGGTCGGGCACCACGTGCGGCGCGCAGGACCGGTGCGCGAGCATCCAACCGAGCAACGGATCGGCGGTACGCCGCAGGTCCACCTCCGGCAGCCGCGCCTCGATCATGGCGGTCACCACGTCCGGGCTCTCCGGCGTGCGGGGCGACTCGACGAGGAACCCGGCCTGCTCGGGACACGGCGTCACCCGCATCTCGGCCCCGACGATCCGCAGCACACCGGCGCGGATGAGCGCGGCCAGCTGCTCGACCCGGTGGGCCGGGGGGCCGATGCTGAGGAAGGCGTTCATCGGGGTGTACCAGCGGTCCAGGTGCTCACGGTGCGAGGCGCCCCGCAGACCGCCGTGGTCGACGGCGAGGCGGACCTCGTTGCGCAGGTCACGTAGGACGTCCATGGCCGCCTTGAGCGGGCCGCTGACGTTGCCCTCCTCCGCCGTGCGGGCGTCCTCGTCGAGGTAGCGCAGCATCCACTCCTGCAGCGCCGCCGAGCCGGTGAAGGTCTCGTCGCGGGCCGGGTCCAGCACCGTGTCCCAGTCCCACCGCTCGGTGATCCCGAAGCGCTGGCGGATCTCCTCCTCCCGCGCGTCGCCCCGGGGCACCTGGAGGTACTCGGCCTCGAACCGGCGGGCCTTGCCGCGGCAGCCGGCCCGGCGCAGCACCGCCACGTAGAAGGCCGTCTCCACCTCCTTGGCGATCAGCGGCCACAGGTCGGTCATGAAGTCCATCGCGGTGGTGTCCCGGGCCGCGCGCAGCCGCTCGACCAGCGCGACGGTGAGCACCCGCGGCTCGTGCCGCCCGTGTGCGCCCTTCTCGTTGCGGCCCCGCGCCCGGTACGGGATGCCGCGGCGGGAGCCGGCCAGCAACTGCGGTTCCAACCCGGACGGCAGGTAGGTCAGCCGGCCGTCGTCGGCGCGGACGTAGCGGCCGGCGCGTCCCTCGGTGAGCAGTGCCAGGTAGTCGAAGAAGCAGAGCCCGAGCCCGCGCAGCAGGGTCGGTTCGCCGGGCCGCACCATCGACAGGTCCACGTCGGCCGGGTTGGCCGGCAGGATGTACGTCAGCCCCCGCTCGACGGCGAACTCGGCGAGCGTCTGCTCCTGCGGGGTCGGGGTGACCGGGTAGTGGCCCTGCGCCAGCACCACCGCGTCCAGGCCGGGGAGCCGGTCGCCGGTCTGCAACTGCACGCACTGCTTGCCGTCGGACTCGTCCCACAGCGCGACGGCGACCGTGGCGTGGGCGCGGACGGTGACGTTGGCCGGCGCGGTGCCGACCACCCGCCGGTAGACCCAGGCCAGGTAGTGACCGAACAGCCGGCGGGTGGAGTAGGTGTCGGGTCCCACCGCGCGCAGTTCCTCGGCGACGTCGGCCGGGAACTGGCCGAGGTCGCCCATCAGCACCTGGAACCGGGCCCACTCGTAGAGGCTCGGGCCCTCCCGGAGCAGACCGGCCAGCTCCACGGTCGAGTCGGGGAACACGGTCACCTGGGAGGCCACGGTGTTCATCAGCAGCCGGTCGGACTGGTCGGCCCGCCACACCCGGCCCGCCCCGGGCGGGTACGGGTCGACGACGTCGACGCGTACCGGCCGGTCGGGGTCGGCGGCGGCGTTGCTGACCAGGCGCTCCAGCACGCAGAGCCCACGCGGCCCCATGCCGACGATGCACACCGACAGCGGATCACTGGTAGACATCGACGTCCTCCCGGTAGCCGCCGCTGAGCAGCGCGCGCAACGGGGCGGCGGCCTTCAGCAGCATCTCGTCGAATTCCCCCTCCGGATCGGAGTCGAGGATGATGGCCCCGCCCGCGCCGACCCGCATGCCGTCGCCGGACAGCACCGCGGTGCGGATGACGATGTTCAGGTCGGCGGTGCCGTTGCAGCTCAGGAAGCCCAGCGAACCGGAGTAGATGCCCCGGGCGGTGGTCTCCAGCCCGTCGATGATCTCCAGCGTCCGCAGCTTCGGCGCCCCGGTCATCGAGCCGCCGGGGAAACACGCCTCGACGCAGTCGACAGCGGTGGCCTCGGCCCGCAGGCGGCCCCGGATGGTCGAGACGAGCTGGTGCACGCTCGCGTACGACTCGGTCTGCATCAGCTTGGGGACGGTGACGCTGCCGACCTCGCACACCCGGCCGAGGTCGTTGCGGAGCAGGTCGACGATCATCAGGTTCTCGGCGCGGGTCTTGTCGCTGGTGGTCAGCTCGTCGCGCAGTGCCGCGTCGACCGTCGGGTCGGGGTGCCGGGGCGCGGTCCCCTTGATCGGCTTGGTCTCGACCACCCGGTCGGCGGTCAGCCGCAGGAAGCGCTCCGGGGAGGAGCAGGCCACCTCGATGTCGCCCAGCCGCAGGTAGGCCGAGTAGGGCGCCGGGTTGTACCGGCGCATGGCCCGGTAGAAGGCGAACCCGTCGCGGGGGCGCGGCAGGCGCAGCCCGTTGGTCAGGCAGATCTCGTAGCTCTCCCCGGCGACCAGTTCCTGCTTGCAGGCGGCGATGTCGGCCAGGTACTGCTCCCGGTCCCGTTCCAGCGACGCGACCAGCGAGCTGGTGTCGACCGGCGGCGGGGTGAGCGGGGTGACCGGTCCCGCCTCGGGGATGGCGGTGAGCTGCTCGGCGACGGCCTCGACCCAGTCCCGTGCCGCGTCGTCGCTGCCCTCGCTGCCGTCGGAGAGGGCCACCAGGTAGGTCTGCCGGTCCCGGTGGTCGACCGCGACGAACCGGTCGGCGAAGATCCAGTACGCGTCCGGGGTGTCGGCGCGGTGCGGCCCGGCAGCGCCCAGGTCGCCCTTCAGCTCGTAGCCGAAGTAGCCCACGTAGCCGCAGGTCAGGTCGGTGGGCAGGGCCGACGAGTCGAGGTGGATGGCCTCCAGCCGCTGCTGGAGGTAGGACAGGATGGTGCCGGGCACCCGGGTCGGGGCGCCGGCCGCCGTGGCGACCTCGACCGCGCCGGTGCCGACGTCGTAGCGGACCACCTCGGACAGCGGCCCGGAGGCGTCGCCGAGGTAGGAGAAGCGGGACAGTCCCTCCTCGACCCGGGCGCTGTCCAGCCAGAAGGCGTGGGTCGAGTCCCGGAACAGCCTGGTGAACGCCTGCTCGGCGTCGGTCTCCCAGCCGAGGGTGCGCACGTGCAGTTGGTGCGTCGGCGCGGCGATGGGCGGCGGGGCCGCCACCTGGATGCTCTCCCGGGCCTGGTGGGCCCGGGTCAGGTCGCGGAAGTTGCCGAGCAGGGTCTGCCCGTACTCGGTGCAGATCGACTCGGGGTGGAACTGGAGCCCCCACATCGGCCGGTCGACGTGCCGCAGGCCCATGATCACGCCGTCCTCGGCCCAGGCGGTCGCCACCAGCTCCGGGGGCAGGTCCGACACGCACAGCGAGTGGTACCGCACGGCGGTGAAGTGCTGCGGGATGCCGGCGAACAGGCCGTCGGAGTCGTGCGTGATCGACGCCAGGTGCCCGTGCCGGGGTACGGGCGCGGAGTGCACGGCCGCGCCGTGGCCCGAGGCGATGCCCTGGTGGCCCAGGCAGACGCCGAGCACCGGCACCGGGGACTCCGCGATGACCTGTGCGGAGAAGCCGAAGTCCTTCTCCCGGTCGGGTCGGCCGGGTCCGGGCGAGATGACCACGTTGTCGAACCGGCGCAGATCCAGGGTGGCCACGGCCGGGTCGTCGTGGCGGACGACGGTGGGCTCGACGCCGTTGACCACGGCGATGAGCTGGAACAGGTTGTAGGTGTAGGAGTCGTAGTTGTCGACCAGCAGGGTACGCACTGATGCCTCCTCCGCTCGGGTCACGAGGTGTGTGGGGACTGGTGTTCAGCGGTGCATCGCGGTGACGAGCGCGTCGACGACCGCGTCGGCCTGCTCGTGGTTCAGCCGCGGGTCGCACAGCGACCGGTAGGCGCGACCGAGTTGGCTCTCGTCGACCACGCCCGCGCCGACGCACTCGGTGACGTCGTCCGCGGCGATTTCGAGGTGCAGGCCCGCCGGCTCCCGGCCGTGGCTGCGCAGCACCTCGACGAAGGTGGTCAACTCGTCCACGATGGTGTCCAGGTGGCGGGTCTTCACCCCACCGGCACCCCGGACGGTGTTGCCGTGCATGGCGTCGCACATCCAGGCGACCGGGTGCCCGGCGTCGGCCACCGCCCGGACCAGCGACGGCAGGTGGTCGGCGATCTTGCGGTGGCCCATCCGGCTGATCAGGGTCAGCCGGCCGGGCCGGCGGTGCGGGTCGAGCAGGGCGCAGATCCGCAGCACCTCGTCGACCGTGGCGCTGGGGCCGACCTTGACCGCGACCGGGTTGCCCAGCCCCGCCAGGAAGTTCAGGTGGGCGCCGTCCACCGCGCGGGTGCGCTCACCCACCCAGGGCAGGTGCGTCGAGCGCAGGAACCACTCGCCGCTGGCCTCGTCGAGGCGGGTCAGCGCCTGCTCGTACTCGAGGATCAGCACCTCGTGGCTGGTCCGTACGCCGCCGCCGGCCGCCGACAGCTCCGCCACCACCTGCCGGGCGGTGTAGTAGCAGGACAGCAGCCGGTACGGGTCGGCCTGGCGGGCGGCGGCGGTGGCCTCCGGCTCGTTGACCATCAGACCGCGGAACACCGGCAGCAGTTGGCCGTCGACCGCTTCGAAGGGCTCCGAGCGGGGCTTGGCGAACTGGCCGGCGAGCCGCCCCACGCCGATGGTCGGGCGACGCAGCTCGCGGGCCAGGCGCTCACCGAGAGCCGTGATGGCCCGGTGTTTGGCCCGCGCCGAGGTGGTGGCGGCCATGCCGAGCGGCTCGGCGCAGTCGCCGGCCTGGAGCACGAACGCCTCACCCGCGCTGGCGCGGGCGATGTCCTCCCTCAGCCGCCTGATCTCCGCGACCTCGGTCAGCGCGGGCAGGCCGGACAGGTAGTCGGCGACAGCGTCGAGCTCGTCCCGGTCCGGCCAGGTCGGCTGCTGCGCGATGGGCAGCGTCCGCCAACCGGCGGGACTCCAGCTGTCGGTGGTGGGCGCCTCGGGGCGCCGTACGAGAAGCTGTGGTGATGGCATAAGTCTCTCCCCCTGTATTCTTCGGGGCGGCCCGGTCACCGAAGAAGGCGCCGCGATCCGGTACGGACCGTATAGGCGCAAGAGACGATTGGCACAGGGCCATGTTTGCCATCTCGCTAGTACCACTGGGATTGGCACCTGACTATTTGGCTACATGGACCTTTGGCCCGGCGGGAACGACTTATACGCTCTTCCTCAATGCAGCCCGGCCGTTCGAATGCGAACGACCGGTGAACTGCTCCACAACCGCCGTCAGGCGGGTCACGCCGGAGAGGATCTTCTCGGGTGGGGTGGCCGCGTAACCGAGGACCAGGCCCCGCCCGATCCCTTCGAGTTCGTCGCCGAACGACGACAGTGGATAGACCCGCAACCGCGCCTCCCGACCGAGCCGGGCCAGGCGTTGTTCGTCGGCGTTGTCGGGCAGGCTGGCGACCAGATGGGTGCCCCGTGGGGCGGTGTCGATCGTGACGAACCCGCCGAGCCGGCCGCGCAGCGCGCCGACGAGAATGTCGCCGCGTTCCCGGTAGACGTCGCGCATTCGGCGTACGTGCCGGGCGAGGTGATTCGCCTCGATGAACTCCGCGAGCGCCGCCTGGGTGAGGATGTTGAGTGAGTTGACCGTCGCCCGCTGCACCTCGGTGACGATGTCGACCAGATCCGGGGGGACCACCAGATAGGCCAGGCACAACCCGGGGAAGAGGACCTTGCTGAAGGTCCCGACATAGATGACGCGCCCGTCCTCGTCGCCCTGGTGCAGCGGCGGGCCCGGGTTCTCCGCCCAGAACTCGCCGTCGTAGTCGTCCTCGATGATCCAGGCGTCGTTGTTGCGGGCCCAGGCGAGCACCTCGGCCCGGCGGGCGGCGGACATCCGCACCGACAGGGGGAACTGGTTGTTGGGCGTCACCACCGCCATCCGCGCGTCCGGGTGACGGGCCTTGCCCACGGCCACGCACATGCCCTCGGCGTCGACCGGGACGGGGCAGGTGTCCGCGCCGGCGGAGTGCAGGGCGCCCCGGATGGCCTGCAGGCCCGGGTCCTCGACGAGGACCTTCTCCCCCGGTTCCAGCAGGGTCAGGGCCATCACGTGCACGGCGATCTGGGCGCTCGGCTGGATGATCACCTGTTCCGGGGTGCACCGGACGCCCCGCATCAGCCCCAGCATGGCCGCGATGCCCTTGCGCAGCGGCCAGTAGCCGGCCGGGTCGCGGTGCGTGTAGAGGGCGCTGGTGAGCTGGTGCGACTTGCTGAACATGATCTGGCCCCAGACCTTCGACGGGAAGAGGTCCAGGGCGGGCATGCCGAGGGTGAACGGCCGGTCCGGGTAGCGCAGCTGGTCGTGCGCCGGGGTGAAGTAGGCCGACGCCTCGGCCATCCGACGGGCGGCCCGGGTGATCCGCAGGGGGGTCTTGGTGGCCGGGCGGGGCAGTTGGGACTCCATCTCCCGCGCGCTCTGCCGGGTGGCCACCCGGGTGCCGGAACCCACCCGGCCGTCGAGATAGCCCTCGGCGAGCAGCCGGTCGTAGGCCACCAGCACGGTGTTGCGGGAAACCCCCAACTCCTTGGCCAGGGTGCGGGTGGCCGGCAGTCGGGTGCCCGGGGTGAGTTGACCCGCCTCGATGCTCCACCGTAACTGTTCGTACAACTGTTGGTAGAGCGGCGCCGTTGAATGACGGTCGATGAGGAAACCGCTTCCCGGCAGCGCGGGAGACTCACGTGGCATGCATTTGTCCTTGCCCGATCGGGCGCGGCCGGGATTGCCTGTGGACCCGGCCGCGCTGACGATCCATCTCCCGACCGAGGCGGCTCAAGAAACGGAAATGACCATGCCTACAACTTAGCTACCGACGGAAGCGCGACGGACCCGGCCGGTAGGACGATTCCTGACACAAGTTTGTCCAACTGGGCCGCGTTGTCCACGATGTACGGAAAGGTGGTGCTGGAGTCGGTCGCCCGGTCATCCGGCCGGCGCGGCAGGGTCACCGGCATCGCGGCGTCCAGAATGGACCGTCCCGCCGGACGGGAGGTGGTCAGGTCGACGACGCCCCCCGCGGCCAGCGTCCGGTAGGTGGCCAGTTGGCCGGTGAGGCTGCCGAGCCCACCCGCCGCGAACACCGGCCGGCGTTCCGGCTGGCGGACGGCGGAGTCGAGAGCGAACCCGGTCAGCCCCACCACCAGCGGCGAGCGGCCCGGGTCCAGATAGGCGATCTTGCAGACGTCGTCCTGGTCGGCGCAGATGTCCGGCCGGACGCTGGCCTTGGCCGGCTCGGTCAGGTCGACGCCGAGCACCCGGTAGCGCGGACGTTCCCCGGTCAACCGTTCGTGACACTGCAACACCGCCGCGCCCGTCGCGTCGGTCAGCACCACGTCCGGGTCACCCAGCAGGTCGGCCGACCAGGGGCTGGGCGTCTGGATGGGCGTCGAGATCACCACCGCGCCGACGATCAGCCCGGCGATCAGGGCGACCAGCCCCTCCGCGCTGCCCATGGTCAGGATGGCCAGCCGGGTCTGCGCGCCGTCACCGGGCTCGCCGATCCGGCCGGCCAACGTCGCCGCCTGACGCAGCAGGTCGCCATAGGTGATCGACGACTCGCTCTGGTTGGGCAGCTGGAACCGCACCGCCTGACCGGTGGCCCACCACCTGTCGGAGAGCAACTCCTCAAGCCAACGCATGATCCCTCGTTCCGGTCGTCACGACGCCCTTGGCCTTCAGCAGGAACAGCGACAGGTTGCCCTCGTGGGGAATTCCGGGCGCGCTGTCCCAGGGCAGGGTCAGCCCGCACGTGACCTTACGGACGCTCGGGTCGGCCACCACCGCGGCCCGCAGGTCGGTGTCGTCGGTGAGCAGGTTGAGCACCAGCGCGTCGCCGAGGGCGGCGGTGCCGTCCGTAGGCCGCCAGGGCGCCACCACGACGAACGGGAACGGCAGCTCCACGCCCACCGCCGGATGCCGCAGGTCGTCGGTGGACAGCACGGTGGGCAGCGGCCGGTGCGACCCGTCCGGCAGCCGCACCAGCGGGTCCGCGCCGGCCGCCGTGTGCACCACCGCCCCACCCCCGACCAGTCCGGCGAGCTGCCGGCGCAGGCCCTCGGCGCGGGCGGCGTCGACCACGGGCAGGGTGGCGTCGGGGGCCGACACCTCGGGACTGGCCAGCGCGTCGAAGCGGGCGGCGAGCGCTTCGGCGACCTGCCGGGGGTCACCGGTGGTCAACACGAGGGAGATGTTGTTGCACCGGGTTCCGCCGTCGTGCGCCGCGCTGACGGTGAGGTGGTCGAGCACCTCGTCGGTCACCGGCCGGTCGAGCAGGACCCGGCTGCGCCCCGGCCCCCGGGTGGTGACCGTCGCGCTGTCGGCCCACCGCCGTACGGCGTCGCTGCCGCCGTACACGATGCCCCGGTCGGCGGCCTCCAGGAGGTACTCCCCCACCGCGCGCTCGCACGGCAGGAAGGAGATCCGGTGCTCCGCCAGGCCGGCGGCGAGCAGGGCGAGGGTCAACCGGCGGGCGGTGAAGGGCTCCCGGGTGCCGGGGCGCACCAGCACGCTGTAGCCCAGCGCCAGCGCGTGCAGCCACGAGTCGTTGGGGGCCGGGTGGTTGCTGGCCATCACGGCCGTGAAGAGCCGACCCGCCGGCACCCACGCCGTGTCGTAGCCGTCGCCGAGCCGGGTGCCGGGCAGCTCGGCCCGGGTGGTGGCCGGCAGGTGGGTGAGGCTGCGCACGATGTCGGCCACGGCGTTGCGGACGGTCACCCGGGGCAGGCCGGCGGCGAGCGCGACCCGCCGCTCGTACTCCTGCGGGGTCTCCCCGTCGAGGTCGGCGGTGGCGAACAGGTCGGCGGCCCGCAGCAGCAGGTCGTGCCCGACCGGCGTGCCGTCGGCCGACCGCCGGGCCCGGGTCACCGCACCGACGGCCATCAGCCGTGGCGCCATCCCCACCTCGCCCAGCAGGTCGCCCCGGACGTCGGCGAGCGGGGCCCGGTCGAGGCTCGCCACCGGCCGGCCGCAGACGATCGGCTCCACCACGATGCCGGCCACTCAGTACACCCCCTCGATCACCCGTACGTCGCCCACCTCGGCCACGGTGCCGACCTCGGCCAGGCCGTCGACCGTGGCGTCGCCGACGGGCTCCACCCGCACGGCGGTGTCCCGCTCGATGACGTTGGGCAGGAACATCTCGTCGCTGACCAGACTCAGCCGAACCCGGCCACGCTGACCGTAGTCGACCACCGCACCGGCGTCGTCGATTACGTCGATCCAGACCGCCTCGGCGTACGGCTCGAACACGCACAGGTGCCGGTCGTCGGGGCGTCGGGGCCGCTGCGGGGCGACACCCATCAGGGTGTTGCCGTAGATGCCCACGATCGTCGTGTCCGGGAAGAACACCTCCTCCACCTGCCGCAGGCTCTCCGGGCTGAACGAGGTGCCGGCCCAGATGATCGTCTCGACGGTCCGCTCGACGGCCGCGTGCAGCTCCGGGTCGGCGCAGATCGCCTCGATCAGCGGGGGCGTCGTGCTGAGCACCTTGACCGGTTGCGAGCGCAGCACCTCGGCCGCCTGGTCCAGCAGGTGCCGCACGTACCGCTTGACCGTGTCGGCCTCCCCCGCCGCCACCAGCTTCTTGACCCAGCGCGGGTCGAAGTCGACGGTGTGGAACAGGCCGTTGCCCAGGGCGGCGTAGCGGGCGCAGTCGTAGGCGAAGACGTGCGGACCGCTCGGGCCGAGGTGCAGCCAGTGCGCCGGGTCGGCGATGTGGTGCGCCCGCAGCCGCTGCATCGCCCAGGAGAGCAGCCGGCTCCGGTAGTCCCGGTCGACGATGCGCTTGGGCGCGCCGCTGGTCCCGCCCGACTCGTACACCCGGAAGCCGGTGCCGGTCAGGCCGCGCGGGATCAGGTCACCGACCGGGACGTGCCGCAGCTGGTCGGTGAGATCCGGGAAGCGCACCAGGTCGGCGGCGGTGTCGATGTCGCGTAGCGGATCGAAGTCGAGCAGCCCGCGCTGGCGTAGCCAGAACGGCGAGCCGGTCTGGGGGTCGAAGTGCCATCGCAGCAGCCGCCGGAGCCGCTCGTCGAAGGTCTCGACGGGACTCGACGCCACCGCCGTCGTGGTCAACGTGTTCATGCTCGCTCCTCGCCGATCGTCTGGTGGATGGGTCGGACCGCCTCAGTGGGCGGCGACCGCCGGCTCCGGGTAGGACATCGACAGCCCGATCTCGCGGGTGGCCGCGAGCTCCTGCGACACCTCGGTCAGCTTCTCGCCGACGCGCTGCACGGAGTCCGCGCCGAGCGGGAGCCGGAACGGCGGTTGCGGGTTGCGGCCGAGGTCGATGATGGCCGCCGCCGCCCGCGCGGGGTCGCCGGCCTGCGCGTGGTTCTGCCCGACCGACCAGGCGCGGACCCGCCCGGAGGTCTCGGTGTACTCCGGGAACTCGCGGCCGGCGAAGTGCAGCGAGGAAGGGTCGAGGAAGTCGGTCCGGAACAGGCCGGGCTCCACCAGGCACACCTGGACGCCGACCGGCTCCAGCTCCACCCGCAGCGCCTCGCTGAGCCCCTCCACCGCGAACTTCGTCGCCGCGTAGACGCCCCAACCCATCTTGGCGCTGAAGCCGAGGACCGAGCTGATGTTGATGATGCGGCCCCGGCGCTGCCGCCGCATCACGGGCAGCACGCTGCGGGTGACGTTCAACAGGCCGAACACGTTGGTGTCGAACACCGCCCGGGTCTCGGCGTCGGTGGCCTCCTCGACGGCCCCGAGCAGACCCCGGCCGGCGTTGTTGACCAGCACGTCGATGCCGCCGAAACTCTCCACCGCGGCGAGCACCGCCCGGTCGGCCTGGGACTGGTCGGTGACGTCGAGCGGGACCACGAGCAACCGGTCGGGGTAGGACAGCTCGGCCAGGCTGCTGGTGTTGCGCGCCGTGGCGACGACCTGTTCGCCACGCTCCAGCAACTGCCGGACGATCTCCAGGCCGAAGCCCCGTGAGGCGCCGGTGACGAACCAGACGGACATGCTTCTTCCCTCCTGTGGCACGGGCCGACGGGTCGCCGGCCGGCGGTGTGGTCAGATGGTGTGGGCGGCCTTGCGCGCGTCCTCGCGGGCGCGGTCGAGGTCCGCGGCCAGGGAACGGGTGAAGTCGGTGGGCCGCAGCGCGACCTCGATCACCGGGTCGACGCCGATGGTGCGCAGCCAGTAGTTGAGGTACGCCGACTGGAAGTCGACGCCGAACTCCGGCGGGCACCCGGGGGTGTAGACACCGCTGGTGTAGACGACACAGGCCCGGCGGCCGGTGAGCAGGCCCTGGTAACCGTGTCGCGGATCGAGGCGGAACGTCAGCCCCGGCTGGGTGACGATATCAATGAAGTGCTTGAGCAGGTAGGGGATTCCGAAGTTCCACATCGGCACGGAAAACAGATAGTGGTCAGCGTCGGTGAACCGGCGCACGAGTTCCCGGGTCTGCTGCCACGACATCGCCTCATCGGCGGAGCCGGTCGCGCCCGAGATGGCGTTTTTCTTGGCCGCCACCGCCACCGCCCCCACCGGGGGCAGGGTGGTCGCGGAAAGGTCCAGCACATCGAGGGTCGCCTGCGGGTGACACTCGAGGAATGCGTCGACAAACGCCTCGGCGACGGCGGCCGATCGGCTTCGCGGGCCCGTCGGGGTGGCTTTGACATGCAGCAGTCTGGTCACCTCTCGACCCGCCCCCGCTGCGCACCGGACAGGGCCGCCCCGGACCGGCCGCAATGACCACCGAAAGCCGACAAAGTTGTCATGGTTGCACTCTCTGTGTCGCCGGAGGGACGGAACGTCAGGAAGGCTAACCCACCGGTTGCGGGGCAACCAGAGCCATTTTCTGTCCGCAGACAGTGCCACTGGGCAGTCCACTGCCCAGCGCTGACGTCACGCCGTGAGCATGTCGTCACGGCAGGTGACCAAATGGCCTCGGAAAAGCCCGGCTATAGACGCCCATCATCGGTATCCATCGCTGGAATGCAGCATTTCGCGTTAACCAGCCGATGTCGGCAACCTGACCCGTCAGTTACGAGTCGGATTTCCGCATTCAACCCGGTGACCGCGCGGAGAGCCGGCCGTAAACGGCGGTGAAACACCCACCGGTCGCGTTTCCCATCCAACCCCCCGCACACCGCGACCGGGCCGGCAAATGGCACCCCCGATCCGCCGGACATGGACATGTCGGGCGGCAGAATCCGCTGCTACGGTCGGTGACCCGCGCAGGCCCCGCATTAACGGCGCCGGCCGGCGGACCAGCCCTCTCCCGCTCAGATCCGGAGATCTCATGAAGTCCGTAGCCACCCCGGCCGAACTCACCGTGGCAATCGTGATGGCCGACATCGCCCTCGTCCTGCTGGTAGCCCACCTGTTCGGCGGAATCGCCAGACGGCTCGGGCAGCCCGTGGTGATCGGCGAGATCGTCGCCGGCATCGCGCTGGGGCCCAGCCTGCTCGGCCTGCTCCCGGGCGACCTGACCGGCGTGCTCTTCCCCGCCGCCGCCCGGCCGTACCTGTCGGCCATCTCGCAGGTCGGCCTCCTGCTGTTCATGTTCCTCATCGGGTGGGAGTTCGACCGGCGCGTGGTCTCCCGGCACAAGAGCCTCACCCTGTCGGTGTCGGTGTGCTCCATCGCCCTCGCCTTCACCCTCGGCGTCGGCCTGGCCAACCTCATCTACCCCCGGCACGCCACGATCGCCGGCAAACCCGTGCCGTTCCTGGCGTTCGCCCTCTTCCTCGGCGCCGCCATGGCCATCACCGCGTTCCCCGTCCTGGCCCGCATCCTGCGCGACCGGCACCTCAGCAACACCCGGGTCGGCGTACTGGCACTGGCCAGCGCCGCCATCGACGACGTGCTGGCCTGGTGCATCCTGGCGGTGGTCGCCGCGGTCGCCACCGCCCGCGACGCCACCGACCTCGCCCAGGTGGTCCTCATGTCCGCCGGATACATCGCGGTGATGGCCCTCGCCGTCCGCCCCGGCCTGGCCGCCCTGATCCGCCGGGTCGGCCCCAACACCTACCAGCTCGCGGCCATCACCGCCGCCGGCGTCTTCCTGTCCTCCTACGCGACCACCTGGATCGGCATCCACGCCATCTTCGGTGCCTTCGCGTTCGGCTTCGTCATGCCCCGCCAGCCCGCGGAGGCGCTGATCAAGCACGTCCGGGTGCCCTTCGAGAACATCGGCCTGGTCCTGCTGCCGGTCTTCTTCATCGTCACCGGGCTGAGCGTCGACATCGCCGCGCTGAGCCCGACCAACCTGCTCGAACTCACCGCCATCGTCCTGGTCGCCTGCGTCGGCAAGATGGCCGGCGCGACCCTGCCCGCCCGCGCCTTCGGCCTGTCCTGGCCGCAGGCACGCCGGCTGGGCGTGCTCATGAACACCCGGGGACTGACCGAGCTGATCGTGCTCAACATCGGCGTCTCCCTCGGCGTCCTCGACGGACAGATGTTCACCATGATGGTCATCATGGCCCTGGTGACCACCGCGATGGCCGGACCGCTGCTGGCCACCCGCGCCGCGTCGAGCGACGAGGCGCCCGCGCTGGCCGCCGAACCCGTGCCGGTCGGCCGGTGACGACCGTGGGGCCGGCCCCGGGGATACGCGCACGGCGTACCCCCGGGGCCGGCCCCACGGATCAGTCCAGGGCGTACCGCTGCCAGAGCTGGTGGACCTGCGCCTCGGCGGCGGCCGGCACCCCGGTGCCGGAGCTGAACACGTAGCCCCAGGCGACCCCGGACGCCTCCGTCTTCAACACCTCCGGCACGATCCGCTCCGCCACCGGCAGCAGCCCGTCCCACGCCACGTCCACGTAGTTCGTCGTCACCGCCGGGTCCCGGTCGTGCGGGCCGGGATAGGGGGCGCGGGTCACCACGGCGTGCCCGACCAGCCCCCGCAGGCGGCCCTGCATCAACAGCCAGGCGTCCGCACCGACCGGGATGTTCACCCGCCGACCCACCGTCCACGACCCGGCCAGGGTGCGCTGCGGGGACACCCCCGGCGTCAGCGCCTCGTAGCTCGGCGTCCACCCGTTCCACCGCTGCGGGTTCCAGCCCAGGATGATCGCGGCCACCCGGTCACCGCCCCGGGGTCCGCGCGGGCGTGCCGTCGTACTGCGCCACCAGGCGCTTCGGCGCCGCCCGCCGCCAACCCTCCACCACCAGCTCCCGGATCTCGTCCGGGTCGGCCGAGGCGAGTTGGGCGCGGACCCAGCCGTACCGGCCGAAGTAGTCCGCCGGGTCGTAGGTGTCCGGGTCGGCCGCCATCAGCTCGGCCTGCTCCTCCTTGGAGGCCCGGATGATCGCCACCACGCCGTCGGCGGAGGTGCTGGCGAAGATGCGGTCGCGCACCCGGAACGTGGGGTGACCCCACGTCTCCTGTTCCACCGCCTCCGGCATGGCGAGGGCGAACTCCCGTACCTGCTCGGGTGTCAGCATTGTCGGTTCCCTCCGGGTCAGCGGGCACGACGCCCGCGGCGGGGCGCACCGCCCATTAGACGGTCGACGCCGGGTGCCGTCCGGGCGGACGCGCCGGCCGGCACCCGGGAAGGGTCGGACAGGACCGGACGGCGTCCAGCAGCGTGCCACGGCCCGGCGGTACGGAAAACGGCCACTTGACGCCGCCCGACGGGGCCAATCGCCGCCCTCGGGGAACGGGCCCGACCGGCGGGGCGAGTGGTTCCGGACCGGGCGGCGATGTGGCACTGGCCGCCCCCGACGGCCGGCCATACCTTCAGGCCACCAATCCTGCTCGATACGTTCGGGAGTCAAGCCATGACCGGAATCAACCGCAGGACATTCCTCGGCCTCACCGCCGGCCTCGGCGTCGCCGGCCTCACCGGCTGCGGCAGCAGCCTCGGCGCCACCGCCGCCAGCGGCGGCGACAGCAACACCGTCAAGGTCGGCCTCGTCATCCCCCAGGCCGGGGTCTACACCCCGCTGGGCGTGGACATCCAACGGGGCTGGGACCTCTGGCTGCGCCAGCACGACGGCCGGCTGGGCGGTCGCCGGGTAACCACCGTCGTCGCCGACGAGGGCGAGGGCCCGCAGACCGGCGTGCCGGCGGTGCAGAAGCTGCTCCAGAACGACCGGGTCGACGTGCTGGTCGGCATCGTCAGCTCGGCCACCGCGCTCGGCGTCCGGGACCTCGTCACCAGCGCCCGCCGGCTGCTGGTCATCGCCAACGCGGGCGCCGGGGCCATCACCGGCGCCAACCGCAGCCCCTACATCTGGCGTACCTCGTTCACCAACGCCCAGGTCGCCGCCGCGATGGGACGCCACCTGGCCGCGAGCGGCGTACGCCGGGCCTACGCCATCGCCCCCGACTACGTCGCCGGCGCCGAGGCGATCAAGGGGTTCAGCGACGCGTACCGGGCCGGTGGGGGCACCATCGTCGGACAGAGCCAGCCGCCGTTCGGCAAGACCCAGGACTACCAGCCGTTCCTCAGCCGCATCCAGTCCTCCGGCGCCCAGGGCACCTTCTGCTTCTTCGGCGGGGCCGAGTCGGTGGCCTTCGTCAAGCAGTACGCCCAGTTCGGGCTCTCCCGCACCATCCCGCTGTACGCCTCCGGGTTCCTCGTCGAGGGCGGGGTGCTCACCGCGCAGGGCGCGGCGGCCGACGGGGTGCTGTCGACGCTGCACTACACCTCCGAACTGGACAACCCCGCCAACACCGCGTTCGGCAAGGCGTTCCGCGCCGCCTACGACGCCGCCCCCACCGCCTACGCCGTGCAGGCGTGGGACGCCGCCGAGGTGCTCTCCCGCGCCATCGCGCAGGCGGGGGCCGTCGACGGCGACAGCCTCGCGGGTGCGCTCGGCTCGGTCGGCGTCATCACCGACAGCCCGCGCGGCCCGTGGTCGTTCGTGGAGCAGTCGCCCCGGCAGAACTTCTACCTGCGCCGGGTGCAGACCCGGGCCGGCGCACCGGTCAACGGCGTGGTCGAGGACCTCGGTCCGCTCGACCCGCAGGCCTGACCGGGCCAGCGGACGGAGCATCACGATGCCCACCGCGCAGATCGCGCTGACCGCGATGGTGAACGGGCTGGCCATCGGGCTGCTGCTGTTCATCACCGCCGCCGGCCTGTCCCTGATCTTCGGCATGATGGACGTGCTGAACCTCGCCCACGGGGCGCTCTTCCTCACCGGCGCCTACCTGGCCTGGTGGATCGGCGGTGAGCAGCAGACCTGGCCGTCGCTGGGCCGGGCGGTCGTCGCCGTCGTCGTGTTCGGGGCCGCCGCCGGTGGCCTGCTGTCCCTGCTGACCGCGCCGCTGTCCCGCCGCTCCCACCTCGAACAGGCGCTGCTCACCCTCGGCATCGCCCTGGTGGCCGCCGACGTGCTGTCCGCGCTGTTCGGCGACGACGTCCGCGCCACCGAACCACCGGCCGGCCTGGCCGGCACCGTGACCGTCGCCGGCTGGAGCTACCCCAGCTACCGGCTCGCCCTGGTCGGGGTCGCCGCCCTGCTCGCCGCCGCCGTCTACTGGACCGTGGAGCGCACCTCGCTGGGCGCGCTGTTCCGCGCCACCGTCGGCGACCGCGACATGGTCGCCGCCGTCGGGGTGGACCCGCGCCTGGTCCGCGGTGGGGTGTTCGTGCTGGGTTCGGTGCTGGCCACCCTCGCCGGGCTGCTCGGCGCACCCATCTACCACGCCCGTCCCGGGCTGGACACCACCATCCTGGTGCTCGCCCTGGTGGTCGTGGTCGTCGGCGGGCTCGGCTCCATCCGGGGGCCGCTGATCGCCGCGCTGCTGTTCGGCCAGGTCGAGTCCGTCGGCCGGGCGGTGCTGCCCGGCCTGGCCTCCTTCCTGCTCTTCGGCACGCTCGCGGCGGTGCTCGTCGTCCGACCGCGCGGCCTGTTCACCCTCGCCCCGGGAGGACGACGATGACATCCCTGGCCACGACCCACCCGGCCACCCGCCCCCGGCTGCGTCCCGCCGTCCGCAACGCGACAGGCGTGGCCGCCGGCACCCTGCTGCTGGCCGCCGCCCCGCTCTACCTCGCCCCGTACGCGACGACGACGTTGACCCGCATCCTCGTCTTCGGGTTGCTCGCGGCGAGCCTCAACCTGCTCGTCGGCGTCGTCGGGCTGCCGTCGCTCGGGCACGCCGCGTTCTTCGGCGTCGGCGCGTACGCGGCGGCCTGGAGCGCCCTGCACGGAACGTCGGGCGTGCCGGCGCTCCTGCTCGGGATGGCCGCCGCCGCCCTGGTCGCGCTGGTCGCCGGGGCGGTCGCCGTCCGGGCGAGCGGGGTCTTCTTCCTCATGCTGACCCTGGCGGTCGGGGAGCTGACCCAGCAGGCGGCCGACAGCTGGGAGTCGGTCACCGGCGGCTCCAACGGCCTGTACGGCGTACCGGCACCGACGCTGTCGGGCCTGGTCCTCGACCAGCCCGCGACGACCTACTGGTACGTGCTGGCCTTCTTCCTCGTCGGTCTGCTCGCCCTGCGCCTGGCGTCCACCTCCGCCACCGGGGTGGTGCTGCGGGGCGTCCGCGACAGCGAGGACCGGATGCGGGCGCTGGGATACCGGACCACGCTGGTCAAGCTCGGGGCGTTCGTCTTCGCCGGTGCCGTCGCCGGGCTGGCCGGCGGGCTCCTCGCCGCCCAGCAGCGGCTGGTCACCCCGGCCGACGCCGGCTTCGAGACCTCCGCGCTCGCCCTGCTGGCCGTGGTGATCGGGGGCACCGGCTCCTGGTGGGGGCCCTGCCTCGGCGCGGCCCTGGTCATCGTCGTGCGGGACTCGCTGGGCGCGACCCTCGACGGGCACGGTCCCCTGGCCCTCGGGCTGCTGTTCGTGCTCGTCGTCTACCTGCTGCCCACGGGGATCGCCCACATCCGGCTGAGGAGGGCCGCGTCATGATCGACGTACTCCGCTGCCACGACGTCCACCACCGGTACGGCGCGCTGAGCGTCCTGCGGGGGGTGCGGCTGACGGTGGCCGCCGGGGAGCGGCACGCGCTCATCGGGCCCAACGGCGCCGGCAAGAGCACCCTGCTCAAGCTGATCGCCGGCCAGGAACGCCCGTCCGACGGTTCCGTCCACTACCGGGGCCGCGACGTCACCCGGGAGCCGGTCCACCGGCGGGCCCGCGCGGGCATCGGGCGTAGCTTCCAGCACTCGACCCTGCTGGGGTCGCTCACCGCCGCGCAGAACGTGGGCCTGGCGCTGACCGGTGGCCGGGTGCTGGCCCGGCACACCGACCGGCACCGCCGCGCCGAGGTGGCCGCCGCGCTCGCCTCGGTCGGTCTCGACGACCGGGCCGACGTGCCGGTGGCGGCGCTGTCGTACAGCCAGTGCCGGCGGCTGGAGATCGCGGTGGCGCTCGCGGCCAGGCCGCAGCTGCTGCTGCTGGACGAGCCGGCGGCCGGCATGTCCGGCGAGGAACGGGGTGGGCTGGTGGAGCTGCTGCGCGGCGTGCCACCCACCGTGACGATCGTGTTCGTCGAGCACGACCTGGACGTCGTCTTCGACGTCGCGACCCGGGTCAGCGTCCTGCACCTCGGCACCGTGCTGTGCAGCGGCACGCCCGAGCAGGTGCGGCGCAGTCCCGAGGTGCAGCAGGCGTACCTCGGCGGCCGGATGGAGGAGGTGCACGGTGAACCTGGTGGTGCGTGAGCTGTCCGCCGGCTACGGGCAGGGGCAGGTGCTGCACGGGCTGGATCTCGACCTGTCCGCCGGGCAGGCGCTGGCCCTGCTGGGCCGCAACGGGGTCGGCAAGACCACCCTCGTGTCCACCCTCGCCGGGCTGCTGCGGCCCACCGGCGGACGGGTGCTGCTGGACGGGCGGGACGTCACCGGCTGGCGGGCCGACCGGCTCGCCCGCGCCGGGGTCGCGCTGGTGCCGCAGGGGCGGCGGGTGTGGCCGACGCTGACGGTGCACGAGCACCTGGCCCTGGCCACCCGGCACGGCGGCCGGACCTGGCCGACCGGGCGGGTCTACGAGCTGTTCCCCCGCCTGGCGCAACGGCGACGGCACCTCGCCGGCCAGCTGTCCGGTGGGGAGCAGCAGATGCTCGTGATCGGCCGGGCCCTGGCCACCGACCCGCGGCTGGTCCTGATGGACGAGCCGTCCGAGGGGCTGGCGCCGATCGTCGTCGACGAGGTGGCCGAGGCGCTGCGGGCGGTGGTGCGGGAGGGGCTGACACTGCTGCTCGTGGAGCACGACCTGCACCTGGCCCTCGGGGTGACCGAGGAGGCGGCGGTGATGGTCCGGGGCCGGATCGTCCACCGGTGCCCCACCCCCGAGCTGCGCGGGGACCTGCCGACGATGCAGCGGTTGCTGGGCGTCGCGGCGTGAGGACACGACCGGGTGCGGCCCCACCGTCGTCGCCGGTGGGGCCGCACCCGCAGCGGGTTCAGCCGTCCACGGCCAGGTGGCAGCCCACCAGGTGGTCGTCGACCATGCCGGTCGACTGCATCATGGCGTACGCGCCGACCGGGCCGATGAACCGGAACCCGCGCCGCCTCAGCTCCCGCGCCATCGCCGTCGACTCGGGCGTGCTGGCCGGCACCTCCGACGTGGAGCGGGGCCGGGGTCGGACGGTGTCCGGCGCGTACGACCAGAGCAGGGCGTCGAGGCCGCCGGCCAGCGCGACGACGAGCCGGGCGTTGTCGATGGTCGCCTCGATCTTGGCCCGGTTGCGCACGATGCCGTCGGTGGCGAGCAGCCGGTCCACGTCGGCGTCGCCGTAGCCGGCGACCGTCTGCGGGTCGAAGCCGGCGAAGGCCGACCGGAAGGCGTCCCGCTTGTGCAGGATCGTCGACCACGACAACCCCGCCTGGAACGCCTCCAGGGCCAGGTGTTCGAAGAGCGGGGCGTCACCGTGCACGGGACGCCCCCACTCGTCGTCGTGGTACGCGACGTAGACGGGGGTTCCGGTGCACCACCCGCAGCGCGGCACCCCGTCGGGGCCGGTGCTGATCTGCATGTCGTCTCCTGTCCTGCTGCGGCGGGTCAGCCGGTGGGGATGCCGGGACGCTGCGGCAACCGCTGCCACAGCAGTCGCAGCCCGGCGGTGTGCCGGTCGTCGAGCCGCAGGAGGAACGTCTCCTCCAACTCCCGACGCCACTGGTCGAAGGTGGTCAGCTCCCGCCGGTGCACGCCGTCGCCGTCGATGCGGGTCAGCAGCCGGTCGACGAGCGACCACACCACCTCGTCCGGCCCTCGGTTGGTGACGATGAACCGGCGGACGAAGGTGGAGCTCGACGCGGTCGAGAGCAGCTGGTGGGCGGCGACGAAGTCGTGCGGCCGCGCCGGCCGGTCCTCCCAGTCCATCACCGTGAACGACCCGCGGGGATCGTGGGTGAACCGCCACCCCCACGCCGCCTCGGCGAAGGCGAAGGTCAGCGGCGGATGCCGGACCACGCCGGGACGTAACGGCACCGGACCCAGCAGCCCGTCGCCGAGCCCGACGTCGACGAACCAGCGCCGGCCGTCCAGCCGGACGGTCATGGTCAGGTGGTTGGCGAACTGCACGCCGTCGGGCAGGGCGGGCGCCTTCTTCACCTGGCCCCGGTGCAGGGTCACGTCGAACCCCAGCGCGGCCAGCAGGGCGGCGAACGCGCCGTTGAGGTGGAAGCAGTAGCCGGCGTCGCCGTCGGCCAGCCGCGCGGCGTTGCCGGCCGGGTCGACGTCGGTGGGCAGGCCCAACTGGATGTCGAGATTGTGGTACGGAACCCGCCGGACGTGACGCTCGTGCAACCGGACCAGCGTCGCCAGGTTCACCCTGGGCCGGCCGGGCTCGTCCAGGCGCGCGAGGTAGCGGCGGACCACCTCGTCACCGATCCTGGGCACTGACGGCTCCTGCATGTCGGGACGTTCACTTTCTGTGCGGAAAACGCCGGGGCGGTGCCATCTCCATCGATGGCACCGCCCCGGCCGGTCGTCAGCGGGTCTGCGGGCCACTCGTGCGGCTGCGCTTGAGCTCGTAGAACCCGGGTGTCTGGGCGACCAGGAGGAAGCCGTCCCAGAGCCGGGCGGCGTCCTCGCCCCGCGGGGCGGGGGTGACCACCGGGCCGAACAGCGCCACCGGGTCGCCGCCGGGCACGTGCACGTGGATCGTCGGGGTGCCGACGTCCAGCCCGACCGGCTGCATGCCCGCCTGGTGGCTCTTGCGCACCGCGTCGTCGAGCCCGGCGTCGTCCGCCGCGTCGGCCAGCTCACCGGGCAGGCCGCACTCGGTGAGCGCCGCCTTGTACAGGGCCGGCCCGTACGACTGGCCCTTGACGTGCCGGCGGGTGCCCATGGCGTCGTAGAGCGACCGGACGGCGTCCGGCCCGTGCTGCTGCTCGGCCGCCATCAGCACCCGCACCGGCCGCCGCCACGGTCCGATGTTGCGCTGGTAGAACGCGTCGATGTCGGCACGTCCCTCGTTGAGCGCGGACAGGCTCATGATCTTGAACCGTACGTCGATCGGGCGCTGCCGCTCGGCGTCGAGCAGCCACCGGGACGTCAGCCACGCCCACGGGCACACCGGGTCGACGAACATGTCCACCAGGATTCGGTTCACTTCGGGCACCGTCGTACATCCTTCGGTTGATTCATCGGAAAGCCGGACCCACCAGGCCGGCACTGAGGGTCGCCCCGTCGGCGGGGTCGATGAGCAGCAGCGACCCGGTGCCCCGGATGAGCCGGTACGGGTCCGCGGCGATCGGCTCGTCGAGGTCCAGCACCACGGTCGCGATGTCGTTGACCACCAGCGGGTCGGAGTTCGGGGTGTGCTCCAGGGTGGCCAGGTCGAGGCGGTCGACGATCGACGCCACCGTCGCCTCGACCACCCGGGTCTGGTGCTGGACGAGGACCCGGGCGCCCTCACCGAGCCGACGCTCGGCGACGTGGCAGAGCGTCGCGGTGACCTGCCGGGTCGTCGTCGGGATCCGGTCCGCCGCGACGATCATGTCGCCGCGTCCCACCTCGCCCGCCCCGTCGAGCTTCACGCTGACCGACATGCCGGCCCGGGCGTTCTCGATCGGCGTGCCGAGCCGCTGGAGGGCGGTGACCACCGCCGGCCGGCCGCCGGGCGTGACCAGGACCTGCTGCCCGAGACGGAGCTGGCCGGCGACGAGCTGACCGGCGAGCGACCCGTCGGGCAGGACGTACTGCACCGGCAGCCGGGCCGGCAGGGCGGTCAGGTCCTCGTCGAGGTCCACCCGCTCCAGGTGCTGCAGGAAGGTCGGCCCGGTGTACCAGGGCATCTCGGTCGAAGCGTCGACGACGTTGTCGCCGCGCAGCGCCGACAACGGGATGGACCGCACGTCGGGAACCCCGAGCGAACCCGCCAGCCGGCGGAACTCGTCGTCGATCTCGGCGAACCGGTCCTCGGCGAAGCCGACCAGGTCCATCTTGTTGACCGCCAGCACCACGTGCGGGGTGCGCAGCAACGCGGCCACCGCGGTGTGCCGTCGGGTCTGGGTCACCACGCCGTGCCGGGCGTCGACCAGGATCACGGCCAGGTGCGCGGTGGACGCGCCGGTGACCATGTTCCGGGTGTACTGCACGTGCCCGGGGGTGTCGGCCAGGATGAACCGGCGGTTGCCGGTGGCGAAGTAGCGGTAGGCGACGTCGATGGTGATGCCCTGCTCGCGTTCGGCCCGCAGCCCGTCGGTCAGCAGGGCGAGGTCGGCCTGGCCGTAGCCACGGGCACGGCTGGCGGACTCGACCGCCTCCAACTGGTCGGCCAGCACCGACTTCGAGTCGTAGAGCAGCCGGCCCACCAGGGTGGACTTTCCGTCGTCGACGCTGCCCGCGGTGGCGAGCCGCAGCAGCTCGCCGTCACGCGTGGTGTCGAGGCTGAGTGTGGTCACTAGAAGTACCCCTCCCGCTTGCGGTCCTCCATGGCGGTGTCGGACATCCGGTCGTCGGCCCGGCTCGAACCGCGCTCGGTGATCCGGGACAGACTGATCTCGGCGATCACCTCGTCGATGGTCGCGGCCCCCGACTCCAGGGCGCCCGTGCAGGACATGTCACCGACGGTGCGGTACCGCACGGTGCGTTCCTGCACCTGCTCGTCGCGGCGCGGACCGCCCCACTCCCCCGGCGCCAGCCACATCCCGTTGCGCAGGAAGACCTCACGCTGGTGGGCGAAGTAGATGGCCGGCAGGGGGATCTCCTCCCGGGCGATGTAGTGCCACACGTCGAGCTCGGTCCAGTTCGACAGCGGGAAGACCCGTACGTGCCCGCCCGGATCGTGCCGGCCGTTGTACAGGTTCCACAGCTCGGGGCGCTGCTGGCGGGGGTCCCACTGCCCGAACTCGTCGCGCAGCGAGAACACCCGCTCCTTGGCCCGCGCCTTCTCCTCGTCGCGCCGCCCGCCGCCGAACACGGCGTCGAAGCGGTGCTGGGTGATGGCGTCGAGCAGCGGGACGGTCTGCAACGGGTTGCGGCTGCCGTCGGGCCGCTCGGTGAGCCGACCGTCGTCGATGTAGTCCTGCACGTGCGCCACCCGCAGCGTGAGCTGGTGCTCCGCCACGACCTTGTCGCGGTACTCGATCACCTCGGGGAAGTTGTGCCCGGTGTCGACGTGCAGTACGGGGAAGGGCAGCTGGCCCGGCAGGAACGCCTTGAGGGCCAGGTGGAGCATGACGGCGGAGTCCTTACCGCCGCTGAACAGCAGGACGGGACGCTCCAGCGTGCCCGCCACCTCGCGGATGATGTGCACCGCCTCGGCCTCGAGCACGTCGAGGTAGGACATCCGCAGGTCGGATGAGGTTTCGGATGCGGTCGAAGTGAACGCCATGGCGTTGTCTCCCCACAGGTGTCGGCCGGTCAGGCCGGTCAGGTCGAGGAGCCCGGCCGCACGTACCCGGCGGTACGCAGCTCGGGCGGGTAGACGATCGGCACGGTGGAGATGTCCTGGTCGATCTCCTGGTACTGCTGGAGCACCACCGGGGGCGGGCTGTGGTGCCAGTGGGTCTCGCCCCGGGTGAAGCTGACCGGGCCGCGCCAGGTGTCGAAGGTGCCCTTCTCCAGCGCGTCGATCAGTTCCGCCCGGCCGACCCGGTCCGCCTGCCGCAGGGCCTGCGCGATGATCGTGATGTCGGTGAAGGCGTTGAGGGCGGTGTCCGGCGGCATCGTGCCGTACGTGTCGCGGTAGCGGTCCACGAACCACCTGCCGATCGGGGTGAGCCCCGACCAGTTCGGGCTGAACTGGGTGGCCGGCCACACCATGTGCAGGCCGTGCGCGCCGAGCGCCTTCCAGTAGTCCGGCGCCCGCAGCGGCCACTGGAACGGCGCCAGCATGGGCACCTTCGGCAGCAGCCCGATCTCCGCCGCCTGCTGCACGATGAGGTGGTTGGTACGCACCACCCCCACGTTGATCACCACGTCCGGCCCCCACTGCTGGATCTCGCGCAGCTGGGGACGCAGGTCCGTCGTCGACTCCTGGTCGAACTCCACCGAGTACAGCTCCATGGGCTCCTCGGCCGCCTGCAACTCGGCGGTGAGCAGCGCGGCGGCGCTGCGCCCGAAGACCGTGTCGGCGTGGATCAGGCCGACCCGCCGGAAGCCCTGGTCGGCGGCGAACCGGATCAGCACCGGGGCGCGTTCGGCCATCGAGGTGAACGTGCGGAAGACCGCCCGGCGCTTGCGCGCGGTGACCCCGGGGTGGGCGTTCTCGATGAACAGCGGCACCCCGATCCGGTCGGCGAGGTCGGCGACCTCCTCGGTGTAGCGCAGGTGCCAGGGCCCCAGCACGGCCAGCGCCCGGTCGACGATCGCGACCTTCGCCAGCGCGCCGACCGCCGAGCGGGGCATCGTGCCGCCGTCGAGGGTGACGGTCTCCTGGTCGTCGCGGACGACGAAGTCGAACTGCAGGCCGTCGCGGATGCCGCCGTGGTCGCGGACGTACTCCGCGCCGATCAGGGCCCCGCGTGCGGTCAGCGTGCCGGCCGTCGGGTCGCCCGGCAGGGACAGCGGGGTCACGATGCCGATGGTGACCGTGGGGGCGCCGTCCACCGTACGGGCGAAGGCGCGGACCTGCTCGGTGACCGTCTCCAGCACCGTGGGCTCCGACGTGGTGCTCACGCCCGTCCTCCGATCTGGTACTTCGTCAGGTACGCGGAGAAGCGCTCGTCCAGCTCGTCGGCGTCCAGACCGTAGTCCTCGGCCCGGTAGACGTGCTTGCCGAGCTTGTCCTTGCGGTTCGCGGCGAGGTAGTCGCGGAACGCCTTCTCGACCTCGCCGTCCCAGCGGGCACCGAGGAAGTCGCAGATCTCGGCCATCACCGCGATCGGGTCGGCCATCAGACGCTGGTAGTCGACGTCGAGCACCGGGGTGCCGGCGAGCTGCTCCTGCTCGGCCCGCGCGAACAGGTCGAGCATCTGGGCGAAGCGCTCGGTCCAGAGCTTACCCAGCGCGAGGCGGTCCACCCGGTCGGCGCGCGCGAGTCGAATGATCTCGGTGAGGCTGCAGGTGGAGGGGATGGTGACGCTCGGGGCGCGGTGCATGTAGATCAGCCGGGCGTCCGGGTAGGTGCGGGCGAGCGCGTCGGCCCGCCACAGGTGGAACGGGTCCTTGAGGACCAGCGTGTCGGTGGGCACCCGCCAGACGATGTGCTGCATCAGGTACCGGTGGTAGTCGTAGGCGTCGTACTGGTCCTGGGTGCGCAGCCACTCGCCGTAGGAGGGCACGGTGTAGCGCAGCTCGTACGCCATCGTCTTGAACGTCGGCGCGGTCAGCCGGTGGTCCTCGTCGGGGCGGTGCGGCTCCCACAGGTGCACCGGCTTGAGCGCCGGCGCGACGGTGTAGTAGTCGGTGCAGAAGTTCTCCGCGGCCTGCACGAGCGCCTGGCGGGTCGCCTCGTCGCGGTCGTCGGTCGCCGGGGCCATCAGCTCCCACAGGTCGGGGGAACGCAGGTCCGGGTGCTGGCCGAGCAGGTTGTGCATCAGCGTGGTGCCGCTGCGGGTCATGCCCGTGATGAACACCGGCTGGTTGATCTCGACCGAGGCGATCTCCGGGTTCTTCACCCGGGCCCGGTGCGCGGCGGCCTGGGTGGCCAGCGCGGCGACCAGGGCGCCCCGGACCGACCGGCGACCGGCCTCGTTGAGGCCACCCTCGGTGTCCAACGCCCGCAGCAGCCGGTCGAGGGCGTCCAGGTGCGCGAACTCGAAGTCCGCAACTCCCGCCCTCGCTCGGGCGGCCTCGACGAACTCGTCCACCCGATAGGTGTCCTGAGTGGGTTCGATGACGGCGGTCACGGCGTACTCCCCTCTGTCTGGCTGGAAACGCGGCGGCTCGGGCTGCCGGTCCGTGCGGTCGGTGCCCCCGCCCCCACCGGGCCGGACGTGCCGACGGACGGTGACGAATGTGAACAGCGATCACGGTAGGTAGCGACGATAGGCACCCGGCCACGGTCGGTACAGGGCCACATCAGGGGTTCGCACGGGTCCAAAGCCGGCGGGCGACAAGTGGCCCGGAGCACGGCGTCAACGTGGCTCTGGAGCGGGACCTCACGGCCGCCCTATGGTCGGCCCAGCCAATCGGCGACACACCACGGATCGGAGAAGAAGATGCCGTCGGCGACTCGGGCCGCCCCCCTGCTGCTGTGGGAGACGGGGGTCCGCGAAGGAATCGAGGACAGTCGTTACCGCCCCGTGGTGGCCGACTCCTGGCTCCTGACCGACGGCCGGGCCCGGGCGTACCGCCTGCACTGGCAGCGCTTCGGCGCGGCCGTACGACGGTTCGGGGTCTCGGCGCACCGGGTGGCGTCCTTCGGGGCGTCGGTCACCACGGCGCTGCCCCGTTCCGGGGTGTGGTTTCCCCGCATCGAACTGCACCTGGTTCCCACCCAGCGGCTGGCCCTGCGGCTGCGGCCCGCCCCGCCCCGGGTCGGTGAGGCCCGTGGCTGGCTGTGGCCGCATCCGGACCCCCGGCGGCTGCCCCACCTCAAGGGGCCGGACTTCGAGGAGCTGGAGAAGATCAGAGCCGCCGCCCACGACGCGGACGCCGACGAGGCCCTGCTCTGCGACGAGCACGGTCGGATCCGCGAGGGGGCGTTCAGCACCATCTACTGGTGGTCGTCGGGCGTCCTGCACACCCCACCGGAGGACGGGCGGATCCTGCCCGGCGTCACCCGGCGGCTGCTGCTCGACCGCTGCGCCGAGCTGGGGATGCCGGTACGCCACCGGCTGCCCAGCGTGGCGGAGCTGCTCGACAGCGAGGTGTGGATCACCAGTGCCCTGCACGGAATCCGGGTCCTGACCCGGATCAACGGAGAGCCGACCGCCCCCGTCGACGCGCGGCGGTTGCACGACTGGCGCGCCCATCTCGACGCGCTGACCGAACCCCTGCCCGACCCCGAGGCCATCTGGCCGCACCGAAGCACCGAGGAGGCACCATGAAGCTCAGGTCACTACAGCGTTATCTGGCATCGGTCCCGCGTATGCACTTCGGGCGGTCGCACCGGGGGCTGCGGGCCCGGCTGGAGCTGCTGGCCACCCGTCAGCTCGGCGCGGGTGACTTCCTGTGGCACGCCCTGGAGCGGGGGCAGGACCACGACGCCCCGCTGTTCCACCACCTGCCGCCCGGCGGTGGCCCGGACGACCTGGTCGTCTACAGCCTGGCGACGCTGCGCGACCAGACCGAGCGGTACGCCCGGTGGTACCACAACGCCGGGGTGACCCACGGCGACCGGGTGGGGGTCTTCACCCGCAACGGCATGGCGAGCTTCGTGCACTTCCTGGCGCTCAACAGCCTCGGCGCGATCCCCGCCGTGATCAACCCGAACATGGTGCCCGACACCGCCGCCAAGTACCTCTCCCGGCTCGACGCCGTCGGCGTGGTGGTCGACGCGGACAAGCTCGGCCCGCTGCTCAACGGGATGGCCGACGCGCGTCCGTTCCGGTTCACCGCCTCGCAGGAGGCGATGCACGCCGCGCCGCCGGCCGGCCCGCTGCCCGGGGTCTACCCGTACCGGCACGGCGACCGCGACCCGGTGCTCATCTCGCACTCCTCGGGCACCACCGGCATGCCGAAGGCCGCCACGTTCGGCCACCGCCAGTTCTTCGCCGGCAAGCGCCCCCGGATCATGACGCTGCCGTCGGGCCCGGACGACAAGATGCTGCTGGCCTTCCCGGCCTCGCACTCGTCGGGCTACAGCTACATGATGATGGCCACCCTCATCGGCCTGCCCACGCTGGTCATGGAGTCCCAGGACGGGGCGACGGTGGCCGAGGCGATGCGGTGGTGGAAGCCCAGCGTGGTGACCGGCTTCCCGATCACCTTCACCGAGATGCTCGCGCTCGGCCTGGAGCCGTCCGCCGCGTCGAACGTGACGACCTGGATCAGCACGGCGGACGCCTCGCACGAGGCCCACGTCCGGGAGCTGGTCCGGCTCGGCCGGCACCGGGAGAACGGCAGCTGGCGGCCGGGGTCGCACTACCTCGACGGGTTGGGCGCCTCGGAGATGGGCATGGCCCTGTTCCTCAACATCCACGGCCCCAAGACCAACGCCTACAACCGTTGTGTCGGCTACCCGGAGCCGATCGTCGAGGACGCGGTCGTCTTCGACGAGGACGGTCGGGAGCTCGGCCCCAACCAGGTCGGCTACCTGGCGGTGCACACCCCGACGGTGACCCTGGGCTACTGGGGCAACCACGAGTTGACGCACAAGTCGATCCGCAACGGCTACTGGCTCACCGGCGACATCGGCTACAAGGACGACAAGGGCCGGTTCTACCACTACGACCGGACCACGGACGTGATCACGACGCGGCGCGGCCCGGTCTACAGCCTCACCCTCGAGGAGGAGATCTTCAAGGCGTGCCGGGCGGTGGTGGACTGCGCCGTCGTCGGGGTGGTCGACCCGGTCGAGCCGACCTCGTTCGCCCCGATCGCCGCGCTGCGCCTGATCGACGGGTCGGACCTCACCGCCGAGGAGCTGCTGACCCGGATCAACCGGGCGCTGCGGGCGGCGGGCAAGCACGAGCTGGCCGCGACGGTCGTCTCCAAGGGGGACACCAAGATCCCGCTGGGGGTCACCGGCAAGGTGCTCAAGCGTGAGGTGCGCGCGCAGTTCGCCCAGCTCCTGCTGACCGACGAGGACGGTGGGCTGGACGTGGCACGGACCCGCACCGAGCAGTCGATCCTGCGGGAGCTGAGCGCCTCGTCGGCGACGGTCGAGTCGCCGCAGGAGGAGCGGGCCACCTCGGCGGCCTGAGCAGCCACGTGGGGCGGGCGGTTTCCCACCGCCCGCCCCACGGCCGCGTTCACCGGCCGGCGACGAAGTCCCGCAGGGCGGCGCCGATCTCGTCCGGCGAGTCCTCCTGCACGTAGTGGCTGCCGGTGACGGTGACCTCGCGCTGGTTCGGGAAGGTCCGGGCGAACGCCAGGGCCCGACCGGTCAGCAACGCCCCCGGCTCGGCGACCACCAGCAGCTTCGGCACCGGGGAGGCGGCCAGCCAGCGACCGTACTCCTCGACGACGGCGGTCACGTCCGCCGGTTCGCCCTCGATGGGCAGCTCCCGGGGGAAGGCGAGGGTGGGCCGCCTGGAGTCGGGGTCACCGAACGGCCGGCGGTAGCGGTCCAGCTCCGCCTCCGACAGCGGGCGCACCACGCTGCGGGGCAGCACCACCTCGACGAAGAAGTTCTCCTCGAGCACCAGGCGTTCCCCCTCGGCTGAGCGCATGGCGCGGAAGAGCTGGTCGCGGCCGGCCTCGAAGTCGCTCCACCGGCGGGGTTGGACGATCGCCTCCATGTAGGCGACGGCCCGGACCCGGTCGGGGTGACGGGCCGCCCAGTGGAACCCCAGCGCCGAACCCCAGTCGTGCAGCACCAGCGTGACCGGCTGGTCGCCCACCACGGCGTCGAACCAGGCGTCGAGGTGGCGCACTTGGTCGGTAAAGCGGTAGCCGCCGTCGGACGCCGGACCGGAGTCGCCCATCCCGACCAGGTCGGGCGCGAGGCAACGGCCCAGGTCGCGGACCGCCGGGATGACGTTGCGCCACAGGTACGAGGACGTGGGGTTGCCGTGCAGGAACACGATCGGGTCGCCGGCCCCCACGTCGACGTACGACAGATGGGTACCGCACAGGTCGATGCGCCGGCGCGGGTGCGGGTCGGCCGCGGAGACGGAAACCGCGGCGGGTGTGGAACTCGTTGTCACTGGTGGACCTCCTCGGCACAGTGATAGCAAGGGGTCCGGGCAATTCCGTGGCATCGTCGTGACGGCGTGTCCCGTCATCGGCGGCCGTTTCGCGCTCAGCGGGGCTGTGCCATTCATGAATTGTTCGCGAGAATTCAAACAATGACATGGCGAATCCTTTTCGGCTCCACCGTGCGCAGGTGGGGCCGCTTCGTCGTCGGGCGGGGCCATCGGTGGAAGTGGCACCGACGCGGGGCCGGACATGGGCCTGTCCCCCGGTGCCGTTTGTTTCGTACGTTTCTCCCGTCGAGTCGACCACGCGGCCGGGCCCGTCCCGGATCCCCGGCCGCCACGGATTGGTCGACGCACACGTGGGATTTCCGTCGGTGGAGATCCGAGCGGTTTTTCGCACAGAGAGGGAGCAGCAGATGCAGGGACTGATCCAGGTGGCCGGGGTCATCGACCAGGACGAGGCCGACCTGATCTGCGCGGAGGGCGCCGACTGGCTGGGGTTCGCCCTGCGGCTGCCGGCGAAGAACGAGGACCTGTCCGAGGCCGACGCCGCGGCCATCGTCGCGGCGATCCAGCCCCGGCACCGGGGCGTCCTGATCACCTACCTGACCGAGGCCGACGAGATCCGGCAGTTCTGCGCCGAACTCGGTGTCACCGCCGTGCAGCTGCACGGCGACGTCGAGCCCGCCCAGCTGGAGAAGCTGCGCCGGATCGACCCCGACCTCTACGTCCTCAAGAGCCTGGTGGTCAAGGAGGACAACATCGACGAGCTGACCAAGATCGTCGACGAGAGCGCCGAGTGGGTCGACATGTACATCACCGACAGCTTCAACCCCGCCACCGGGGCCAAGGGCGCGACCGGTCTGACCCACGACTGGTCGGTCAGCGCCGAGCTGGTCCGGATCGCGCCCCGGCCGCTGATGCTCGCCGGTGGCCTGAACCCCGACAACGTGGCGGCGGCCATCGCGGCGGTACGCCCCGCCGCCGTCGACGCGCACACCGGCCTGGAGGGCCCCGACCGTCGCAAGGACCGGGCCAAGGTGCGCCGGTTCGTCACCGCCGCCCGCCAGGCGTTCGCCGACCTCGCCGGACAGGACTGAGAACCATGACCGACACCGCCATCGACCCCACCGTGACCGCCCGCACCGTGACCACCCGCACCGTGACCGACCCCGCCGTGGCCGACCGGCTGCACCTGCTGCCGCAGACCAACCGGCTGCGTGCGCTGCACACGGTCATCCGGGACCGCGACGCCTCCCGGGCCGACTTCGTGCAGACCTCCGCCCAGATCTTCCGGCAGCTCCTCGACACCGCCCTGGACCTGCTCCCGGTCGTCCCCACGCCGGTGCGCACCCCGGTCGGGCAGACCTACCACGGGCTGCGCCCGGCCGCGCCGGTCTGCGGGGTGTCCATCGCCCGCGCGGGCGAGAGCATGGAGGGCGAACTGCGGGCCATGCTGCCGCAGACCCGGATCGGCAAGATCCTGATCCAGCGGGACAAGACGACGAAGCTGCCGCACTTCCACTACGCGGCCCTGCCACCGGACATCGCCACGTCCCAGGTGCTGCTGCTGGACCCGATGCTCGCCACCGGCGGCACCGCGCTGGCCGCCCTCGGGCTGCTGCGCGAGTACGGGGTGTTCGAGGAGGACATCGTCTTCGTCACCCTGCTCTCCTCCCCGGAGGGCATCAGCGCGGTCCACGCCCGGTACCCCCGGGTCCGGATCGTCACCTCCGCCATCGAGGAGCGCCTCAACGCCGACGCCTACATGGTGCCCGGCATCGGCGACTTCGGTGACCGCTACTTCGGCACGGACCAGCCCCGATGAGGCGCGGCGGAATCGGCGACGTCGGGCTCACCGCGCTGGCCCCGGCGATCTGGGGCAGCACGTACCTCGTCACCACCGAGCTGCTGCCCCCGGGCCGGCCCTACCTGGCCGCCCTGGCCCGCGCCCTGCCCGCCGGGCTCGCCCTGATGGCGCTCGGACGGGTGGTGCCGCGCGGCACCTGGATCTGGCGGGCGCTGGTGCTCGGCACCCTCAACATCGGCCTGTTCTTCGTGCTGCTCTTCATCGCCGCCTACCGGCTGCCCGGCGGCGTCGCGGCGCTGATCATGTCGTTCCAGCCGATGCTGGTGCTGATCCTCGCCGCGCTGCTGCTGCGCGACCGGATCCGGCCGCTGCACGTCGTGGCGTGCCTGCTCGGGGCGACCGGGGTCGCGCTGCTGGTGCTGCGCCCGACCGCCGCGCTCGACCCGCTCGGCGTCGTCGCGGCGCTGGCCGGCGCGGCCAGCATGGCCAGCGGGATCGTGCTGACCAAACGCTGGGCCCGACCGCCCGGGGTGGGGGTGTTGCAGTTCACCGGCTGGCAGCTCACCGCCGGCGGGCTCGTCCTGCTCCCCACCACCCTGCTGATGGAGGGGCTGCCCGACCACCTCACCGGCCCCAACCTCGCCGGACTGGCCTACCTGGGGATCGTCGGCTCGCTGTTCGGCTACGCCGTCTGGTTCCGCGGCCTGGAACGGCTACCCGCCCTGGCCGCGTCGTTCCTCAGCCTGGTCAGCCCGATCGTCGCCAGCCTGCTGGGCTTCGCCTTCCTCGACCAACGGCTCAGCCTGACCCAGCTCGTCGGCGGCCTGGTCATCGTCGCCGCAGTCGCCCTCGCCCAACGCAGGTCGTCCCCGCCGGCACCGCCACCCGCCGCGGAGCCGGTGGCGTCACCCGCGCTGACCAGCCGGTGAGGCGTCACCCACCACAGGGGGAAGCATGCGCACCACGCCCGCCACCACCGACACCCACGACCCGGGCGAAGACGCCCACCACCCACCCGCCGCCACCCTGCCGGACCTGCTCGACGAGCAGGTCCGGGCGGACCCCGACGCGGTCGCCGTCCGGCACGGGCCGGACGGCGTCACCCGCCGGGAACTGGCCCGCCGGGCTCGTGCCCTCGCCGCCCAGCTCCGCGAACGCGGTGCCGGCCCCGACGACCGGGTCGGCCTGTTCGCCGAGCCGTCCGCCGGGCTCGTCGTCGGGGCCTGGGGCATCCTGTACGCCTCGGCGGCCTACCTGCCGCTGGCCCCCGACTACCCCGACGAGCGGCTGCGCTACATGGCCGCCGACGCCCGGATCCGCCTCGTCGTCGCCCAGGACGACCTCGTCGAACGGCTGACCGACCTGGTCCCGCCCGACACCGCCGTCGTGCCGCTGAGCGCCTGGCACGACACATCCCCGCCCGACGTGCCCGACCACCGGCCACGCCCCCGCGACCTGGCCTACGTCATCTACACCTCCGGCAGCACCGGGCGACCCAAGGGGGTGATGATCGAGCACCGCAGCATCGTCAGCCAACTGCGCTGGCTGCGGGACACCTACCGGCTCGACGAGGCCGTCGTCCTGCAGAAGACCCCGATGAGCTTCGACGCCGCGCAGTGGGAGATCCTCGCCCCGGCCTGCGGCGGCACGGTCGTCGCCGGCACCCCCGGCCTGCACCGCGACCCCGAGGCCATCATCGCGAGCATCCGCCGGCACGGCGTGACCGCCCTGCAGTGCGTACCGACCCTGCTGCGGGCGCTCGTCGACACCGAGCGCCTCGGCACCTGCACCAGCCTGCGGCAGGTCTTCACCGGCGGCGAGGCGCTGTCCACCACGCTGGCCGCCGACGTGCTCAAGGCGCACCCGGCCACGCTGGTCAACCTCTACGGCCCCACCGAGTGCACGATCAACTCCTCGGCGTTCACCGTCGACCCGGCCGGGCTCGACCCCACCGGGCAGTCCGTGTCGATCGGCCGGCCCGTCACCGGCCTGCGTTACGTCATCGTCGACGCCGACGACGCCCCGGTCACCGGGGACGCCGTCGGGGAACTGCTCATCGGCGGCATCCAGCTCGCCCGGGGCTACCTGCACCGGCCGGCGTTGACCGCGCAACGGTTCGTGCCCGACCCGGTCACCGGGGAACGGCTCTACCGCACCGGCGACCTGGCCGCCTGGCAGGACGACGGCACCGTACGGTTCGTCGGGCGGGTCGACAACCAGGTGAAGCTGCGCGGGTTCCGGGTCGAACTCGACGAGGTGCGCCTCGCCGTGGAGGCCCACCAGTGGGTCCGGCACGCGGGGGTGCTGGTCCGCGACGATCCGCGTACCGGCCATCCGCACCTGCTCGCCGTCGTCGAACTCAACCCGCGCGAGGCCGCGCTGATGGACCAGGGCCACCACGGTGCCCACCACCGGTCGAAGGAGAGCCGGCTCCAGGTCCGGGCGCAGTTGTCGCACGTCGGGGTGCGTACCCCGCAGGAGCTCACCGGGCGGCCGGTGCTCGCGCTGCCCGGGGCCGAACCCACCGCGGAGCAGGTGCGGCGGGTGTTCGCCCGCAAGACGTACCGGTTCTACGAGGGCCCGCCGGTCACCCACGCCGACCTGCTGGCGCTGCTGCGCCCGGCCCGGCCCGACCCGGTGCCACCGCGCCCGCTCGGGCAGCTCGACCTGGCCACCTTCGGGGAGATCGTCCGCTACCTCGGGCAGTTCGTCAGCGACGAACGGCTGCTGCCCAAGTACGGCTACGCCTCACCCGGGGCGCTCAACGCCACCCAGGTCTACCTGGAGCTGCACCACCTGTGGGGGCAGCCGTCCGGCTACTACTACCACCACCCGCTGACCCACGAGCTGGTCCTGATCAGCCCGGCCCCGCCCCGACCCGAGCCGACCGTCCGGCTGCACCTCGTCGGGCGACGCCGGGCCATCGAACCGGTCTACCAGGACAACATCCGCGAGGTCCTGGAGATCGAGACCGGCCACCTGGTCGGCCTGCTGGAACAGGTCCTGCCCGGGTACGGGCTGGGCATCACCGCCACCGATCACGCGCCGCAGACCATCCGGCACCTCGACTGCGCCGCCGAGGACCTCTACCTGGGCAGCTTCGCGGTGACGCCGTACGCCCCGCCGCCCCGCGACGAGATCGACCTGTACGTCCAGGTCCACCCGGACCGGGGCGTCGACCTGCCCGCCGGGCAGTACCGGTACCACGACGGCGAGCTGGTCCGCCTCGACGACGCCCTCGTGCAGCGCCAGCACGTCATCGCCATCAACCAGCAGGTGTACGACCGGGCCGCGATCGGCATCAGCATGATCAGCACGACGTCGACCCGGTGGCGGCGCTACGTCGACCTGGGACGCGTCCTGCAACGACTGTCCATGAACGACGGCGGCTTCGGCTTCATGTCCTCCGGCTACAGCTCCGACACCGGCCACGACCTGCCGTCGGCCCACCGCATCCGGGGCATCCTGCGCCGGCACGGGCTGCCCGACGGTCCGTCGTACTTCGCCGTGGGTGGGCGGGTCAGCGCCGCCCAGGTGGCCGGCCGGGGCATGAAGGAGGACGTCGTCCACATGAAGGGGCCGGCGGAGCTGATCCGCGACGACCTGGCCGGTCGGCTGCCGGACTACATGCTGCCCAACAAGGTGGTGATCCTCGACCGGATGCCGTTGACCGCCAACGGCAAGACCGACCTCACGGCGCTCGCCGCCCGGGTCGCCGACGACACCGGCCCGCAACGGCCGTTCGTCGCGCCCCGCACCGACCTGGAACGCCGCATCGCCCGCCTGTGGGCCGAGGCGGTCCGCCAGGACGACGTCTCCGTCCACGACGACTTCTTCGCCTGCGGCGGCAACTCGCTGATCGCCGTCGCCCTGATCAACCGGCTCAACCGGGTGTTCGGCGCGGCGCTGCCGATGCAGGTCATCTTCGACAACCCGACGGTCGCCCAACTCGCCCGACGGGTCGCGCAACGGGACCAGGTGAGCAGGTCCCGACTGGTGCCGTTGGCGCGGGGCCGGGAGGGGCGTTCCGTCTACTGCTGGCCGGGCCTCGGCGGCTACCCGATGAACCTGCGGCTGCTGGCCGGCACCGCCGGGCGTCCCTTCCACGGCGTACAGGCGTACGGCGTGAACCCGGGTGAGGAGCCCTACCGGACGATCTCCCGGATGGCGGCCGAGGACATCCGGGCGATCCGGGAACGGCAACCCCGGGGCCCGTACACGCTGTGGGGTTACTCGTTCGGCACCCGGGTGGCGGTGGAGGCCGCGTACCAGTTGGAGCAGGCCGGCGAGCAGGTGGACCAACTCGTCCTGATCGCCCCCGGGTCACCCCGGGTCCGGGTGCCGCAGGGCCCGGCCACGGACGGCCCGGCGAGCTTCGCCAACCCGACGTACCTGGCGGTGCTGTGCTCCGTGTTCGCCGGCACCGTCACCGGCCCGGTGATCGACGAGTGCCTGGCCACCGTCACGGACGAGGAGACCTTCACCGGGTTCGTCCAGCGGCACTTCCCCGCCCTGGACCTGCCGCTGGTCCGCCGGATCACCCGGGTCGTGGCCCGCACGTACGGGCTACGGCACACCGAGGCCGAACTCGCCCGACGGCCGGTGCGGGCCCCGGTGACGGTGCTGCGTACCCGGGGTGACCAGGAGTCCTTCCTCGACACCGCCGCCGCCCGCCGCAACCTCTCCCCCGTCGTCGTCGACCTGGCCGCCGACCACTACGGGGTGCTGCGCGAACCGGGGGTCCACCAGGTGGTGGCGGCACTGCCCGCCCGCTCCCGCCGTCGCCCGGTCCGCCCGCACGTGAGCATCTCCCACCTGCCGATCGCGCTCACCGACGAGCAGCACAACCGGCTGGTGACCGCCGTCACCCGGGCCATGACCCGGGCCTTCGGCTGCGACGAGGACGCGGTGTCCGTCGCGCTGGAGGCGGTCCTGGAGGAGTGAGCCGATCCCCGGCCCGCACCGAGCCCGACCCGCCCTAGCCCGCACCCCACCCTGCCCGACACCGGTCCCGGGGCACCGGACCGGACCGACCGAGGAGCCAGCATGACACGCAAGGTCCACTCCACCGTCGAGGTGCGGTTGAGTGAGGAGGTCGCCGACGCCCTCGCCGAGGGACGGGCCGTGGTGGCGTTGGAGTCCAACGTGATCACCCACGGCCTGCGGTACCCGGACAACGCCGCCACCGCGCACCGGGTGGAGGACGCCGTCCGGGAGGGCGGTGCGGTGCCGGCGACGGTCGCCGTCGACGACGGGGTGATCCGGGTCGGCATGACGGCGGCGGACATCGAACGGTTCGCCTCCACGCCGGGCATCCCCAAGGTCAGCGCCCGGGACCTGCCGGTGGCGCTCGCCCAGGGTGGCATGGGCGCGCTGACCGTGGCGAGTTCGCTGATCGCGGCCGACCTGGCCGGCATCGCGTTCTTCGCCTCCGCCGGCATCGGCGGGGTGCACCGGGGCGCCGAGACGAGCATGGACATCTCCTCGGACCTCATCCAGTTCACCCGTTCCCGGGTGGCAGTGGTGTGCGCCGGGGCCAAGAAGATCCTCGACCTCGGGCTGACCATGGAATACCTGGAGACCCACTCGGTGCCGGTGGTCTCCTACCGCTCCGCCGACTTCCCGGCCTTCTACTGCGTCTCCAGCGGCATCCCCAGCCCCTGCCGGGTCGACGACGCGACGGTGATCGCCCGCGCGGTGGAGAACCACTGGGCCCTGGGCAACCACAGCTCCTTCCTGATCACCACCCCGGTCGACGCCGCGGAGGCCGTCGACGACGCCGAGGTCGACCGGGCCATCGAGGAGGCGATGGCGGCCGCCCGACGGGACGGCGTACGCGGCAACGCCATCACCAAGTACCTGATGCGCGCCGTCGACGCGGCCACCCACGGCCGGTCCTCCCGGGCCAACATGGCGGTGCTGATCAGCACCGCCCGGACCGGGGGCCACCTCGCCGCCGCCCACGCCCGCCACCTGGCCGACCTCGGGAACCCGGCCGCCGCCGACGCCCCGGCCGCTGTCGGGGTGGCGCACGCCCTGCCCGGCGTGCGGGGGTGACGGCGGTGTTGCGTTGGCTGACTGCAGGTGAATCGCATGGTCCGGCTCTGGTGGCGTTGTTGGAGGGGGTGCCGGCCGGGGTGGCGGTGACTTCCGGTGACATCGCAGGTGAGTTGGCGCGTCGTCGGCTCGGCTACGGCCGGGGTGCGCGGATGGCGTTCGAGCAGGATGAGGTCGAGGTCGTCGGTGGTGTGCGGCACGGGTTGACGTTGGGTAGTCCGGTGGCGATCCGGGTGGGGAACTCGGAGTGGCCGAAGTGGCGGACGGTGATGGCCGCCGACCCGGTCGATGCGGACGAGTTGGCGAGTCAGGCCCGTAACGCCCCGTTGACGCGTCCCCGGCCGGGTCACGCTGATCTGGCGGGGATGCAGAAGTACGGTCACACGGATGCGCGGCCGATCCTGGAGCGGGCCAGCGCTCGGGAGACGGCTGCCCGGGTGGCTGTGGGCGCCGTGGCGAAGGCCCTGGTCAAGCAGGCCCTCGGTGTTGAGATCGTGTCGCATGTGGTGGAACTCGGGTCGGTGGCGGTGAAGCCCGGTTTGCGGCCGGTGCCGGAGGATGCGCAGCGGATCGACGCGGACCCGTTGCGGTGTCTCGACCCGGACGCGAGCGCGCGGATGGTCGCGGAGGTCGACGCGGCGAAGAAGGCCGCGGACACCCTCGGTGGGGTGGTGGAGGTGTTGGCGTACGGGGTGCCGCCGGGTCTGGGTAGTCACGTGCAGTGGGACCGCAAGCTCGATGCCCGGTTGGCCACCGCGTTGATGTCGATTCAGGCGATCAAGGGTGTGGAGATCGGGGACGGGTGGTTGCAGGCGCGGTCGCGGGGTTCGGAGGCGCACGACGAGATCATGCCCACCGCTACGGGGGTGCGTCGGGTGACGGATCGGGCGGGTGGTTTGGAGGGTGGGATCACGACGGGTGAGCCGGTGCGGGTGCGGGCGGCGATGAAGCCGATCTCGTCGTTGAACCGGGCGTTGTCGACGGTGGATGTGGCCACGGGTGAGCCGGCGACGGCGATCAACCAGCGCAGCGACGTGTGTGCCGTTCCCGCTGCTGCGGTGGTCGCGGAGGCGATGGTGGCGTTGGTCCTCGCGGAGGCCGCGGTGGAGAAGTTCGGTGGTGACTCGGTGACCGAGATCCGCCGCAACCTGACCGGCTACCTCGACACCCTGATCATCCGGTGAGCGCGAGGAGTGCAGCGCAGCGGAGCCCCGCAGCCGCGAACGGAAGGTCGGCACCGGTGAGCGCGAGGAGTGCAGCGCAGCGCAGCCCCACAGCCGCGAATAGCGGGTCGACCCGGTGACGTCCGGCAGGTCGGTGGCGTGCCGACCTGCCGGGCAACCCGGACCGCCCACCCCGGCAGCGCCGCGATCAACGGCACCCGGCAAACTCCACGCTGATCCGACTGAACCTTCGGCTGGCTCGGTGCGTTGAGAGGTCGAAGCCACAGCCTGTCGAGGAGCGCACCGGTGCCACTGACCTCCACGTCCCACCGCCAGCGGCTGGAACGACTCGTCGGTGGGGTGCGGCAACGGCTGTCACCACTGACCGGCGTCGTCCGACGGGGAATGTCCCGCCTGCCCGGCCCGCCGATCGTGGCGCGGATCATCGCCGGGCTGATGGCGCTGGCGCTCGCCGTCCTCGCCGGCTTCGCCGCCAGCACCGGATTCGGCACGGCCACCGCCGAGACCGTGGAGGGCAAACCGGTCCCCGCCGAGCAGGTGCCCCTGATCGCCCAGGCCGCGCTCTCCTGCCCGACCCTCACCGCGCCCCGGCTGGCCGGTCAGCTCATGGCCGCCTCCGGGTTCGTGGCCGACGCCCGCACCGACGACGGCGGCTCCGGGGTGGCCGGCCTCACCGACGAACTCTGGCAGCGGTGGCTGCCCTGGCCCGACGCGCCCCGGCTGGACGTCGCCGCGAACATCGTCGCGCTGGCCCACCACATGTGCGACCTCGTCGGGCAGGTGTCGCACGGCGACATCGACGGCGACACCTGGCAGCTCGCGCTCGCCGCACACCGTTCCGGGATGCCCGCCGTCCAGGCCGACCGGGGCGTCCCCGACGCGGCGGCCGGGTACGTGCGGACCGTCGTCGGCTACGCCGAGTGGTACTCCCGCCAGCCCGACTTCGACCCGGACGCGGCGGACACGTCACCGACGCCCGCCCCACCAGCGCCACCCGCCGGCAGCGCGCCACGCCCCATCCCCGACGAGCACCTGGCGGCGATCCTCGCCGCCGGCCGGACCTGCCCGGCGGTGACCCCGGCGAAGATCGCCGGTCAGCTCATGGCGGCGTCCGGGTTCAACCCGAACCTGCTCGGCCCCAACGGCGCGCAGGGCATCGCCCAGTTCCTCCCCACCGTGTGGAGCCGCTACGCGACCGCCGGCCAGTCACCGTGGGACGCCGCCACGGCGATCGCCACGCTCGGCAAGACGATGTGCGCCCTCACCACCGACCTGGGTGGGCTCACCGCCGACCCGTACCCGCTCGCGCTGGCCGCCTTCCAGTGGGGGCCCGGGGTGCAGGCCGGCGGCGCACCCGACCTGGGCACGGTAGACGAGAACGCCGGCCGGGTCCTCGCCTACGCCGCCTTCTACGCCCAGGACCCCCGGCTCGGTGGGCGTCCGTCCCCGCGTCCCCCGCTGCCGGCCGGCACCAGGGGCCCGGTGCTGGCCCTGCCGCCCACGCCCGCCGGTGCGGGCCCCGCTCCGGGTGGCAACCCGACCAGGCCGGGCACCACCCCGACCAGGCCCGCCCCGGCGGGCGCCGCCCCGTCCACGCAGGCGGCGGCCCGGCCGACGACCCCGGCGCCAGCGGCGGCGGCATCCACCGGCTACCGCATTCGCGGGTACGGCAGCACCTGCCTGTACGCCCCCTCGACCGTGGACGGCCAGCCGCTGGTGATCTGGGACTGCAACGGCTCGGCCCGGCAGAAGTGGACGTTCGGCGGCGACGGCACGATCCGGATGGGATCGCTCTGCATGGACCTGGCGGACGCCTCCAGCGCCGACGGCACCCGCATCCAGCTGGCGACCTGCAACGGCGGCTGGGCGCAGAAGTTCTGGATCAACGGCTCCGGTGATCTGGTCAACTCGGCGATCGGCCGGTGCGTCGACATCCGGGACTGGTCCACCGCCAACGGCACCGGCCTGCAACTGTGGACGTGCACCGGTGAGGCCAACCAGAAGTGGACGCGGGTGAAGGTCTAGCGGGGGCCGGCGGGGCGGCCGATCCGGGCCGACACCAGTGCCGTCCCGTCGGTCTCCGCGACGGCGAAGAACGCCAGCGTGTCGATCGCGGCGGGGATCTCCCCGGTGACCTCCTGCGGCCCGGCGGTCGCCGTCCACTGCGCCACCTGGTAGGTGCGGGTGTCGGCGGCGACCGCGTAGAGGCGGTACTGCACCCCCGCCGTCAGGCCGAGCACGGTGGCCCGCACGTCGGAGGCCGGTCCGGGGCCGTCGGTGCGGGCCGAGACGGTGACGGACAGCCGGGTGGCCGCACCGACCCCCTCCACCGTCACCCCGGCGGCGACCGGGTTGACCGTGGACCGCCGGGCGTCGGGCGCGCCGCCCTGCTGCCGCTGCCCGAGCGTGACCCCCAGGGACACCGCCGCGACCATGGCGAGCGTGCCGGCGACGAGCCACCGCCGTCGACCCCGCCGGGCCCGGTCGGGCGCGCGGCCGGCCGGACCCCGCCCGCCCGCGTCCCGGGAGGGCGGCCGGTCCGCCGGCCCCGGACGCGACGGCGACGAATCCCCCGAGGCACCGCCGGGATCCGGGGTGGCGGTGGGGGCCGGGATGGCGTCAGGGGCCGCGTCGGCGGCCGGCAGGGCCGGGGCGGCGGTGGCGTCGGCCGGACCGGTGCGCAGGTCGGCGATCTCGCCGGGGGTCAGCCCGGAGAACGCCCCCACCAGGGGGCCCAGCCGGTCGCACTCGTCGAGGCAGATCGTGCAGGTGCCGAGGTGACGTTCGAACTCCCACTCGTCCTGCGGGTCGAGGTCACCCCACAGGTAGGGAGCGCACTGCTCCAGCGGGGCGTGGGCCACCGGACCGGGGGCGTCGCTGTCGCTTCGGAGGTCGGTCATGGCCTGTCAGCTCTGCTCGGGGAGGCAGCGCCTCGCGGCCCCGCCGCCGCAATCGTATGCCATCGCGGTCGTGGTGGACGCCTCACGCACCGTCGACCTCCCCGATGACGGCGCGCAACGCGCGCAGGGCGTAGTGGGCGCGGGACTTGACGGTGCCCTCGGCGATGCCGAACTCCGCCGCGATCTCGGCGGTGGACAGCCCCCGGAAGTAGACGGCCTCCACCACCCGGCGGTGCTCGACGCTGATCTTCGGTAGGGCGTCACGGATGGTCCACGCCGTCACCACCCGCTCGGCCTCGTCGGCGGTCGCCGGCATCCGGCTGAGATCCAGCGCGCCGACCTCGGTCGGGCGGGCCTGCCGGGCCCGCGCCACGTCGATGGCGACCCGGCGGGCCACAGTGAACAGCCAGCGCCGTTGGGTCTCCAGGTCGGCGGCGAGGCTGTCGATGCTGCGCCAGGCCCGCATCATCGTCTCCTGGAGCAGGTCCTCGGCGAGCTGCCGTTCACCTGAGGCCAGCCGCAGCAGGAACCGGAACAGCGGCTCGGCGTGCACCGCGTGCAGCTCCCGCAGCCGCGCGTCGGGGGCCAGGTCGGCGGCGGGTGACGGGGGCCCGGCGTCGACGGCCGACGCGTCGACGGCTGCCGCCACCCCGATGCCGGCCCCGCCCGGCGCGTCCGCGTCCGGCCCGCGAGAAAGACCTGCCAACCGGTGCCTCCCCAGCACGCTCACCGTCCGCGTGACCGGCCGCGCGGGCGCGCCCGTACCTCCGGTCCCACGTCGATCCAGGAGAGCATACGGGGCACCGTCGGACCCGCTGTCGCTGATGCCGCCCGTCGCCCGACGGCGCAACCGGCTCCGATGCGGACGGTCCACCGGCCGCAGCCGCCACACGGTCCCACCGGGTCGGTCAGCCATGCGGGGCCGTCGCGGAGGTGACGTCCTCGGCCCGCAGGGTACGCAGGTCCGCGACGGTCGGCCCGGTCAGGCCGCGCAGCCGGCCCGCCTGCCGGGTCACCGCCTCGTCGAGCACCTGGCGGGCGTACCGGCCGTTGCCGAAGGCCGGACCGTGCGGGGCCTGCTCGAAGTGCTGGCGCAGCGCGGTCAGCGTGTCGCCGGGGCAGTCGTACCCGCCGGCGCGGGCCAGCCCCTCGAAGATGGCGACCAGCTCGTCGGCGGTGTACGGGGCGAAGTGGACCCGGCGGGAGAACCGGGACGCCAGGCCGGCGTTGGCGGCGAGGAACTGCTCGATCTCCGCCTCGTAACCGGCGACGATCACCACCACCTCGTCGCGGTGGTCCTCCATCAGCTTGACCAGCGTGTCGATCGCCTCCCGACCGAAGTCGTTGCGGGCGTCCGGTGGTGCCAGCGTGTACGCCTCGTCGATGAACAGCACCCCGCCCCGGGCCCGTTCGAACGCCTCCCGGGTGCGGTGCGCGGTGTGCCCGACGTACTCGCCGACCAGGTCGGCGCGGGCCACCTCGACCAGTTGCCCGCCCCGCAGCACCCCCAGCGCGGTCAGCAGTTGCCCGTAGAGGCGGGCGACCGTGGTCTTGCCGGTGCCCGGTGGCCCGGAGAACACCAGGTGCCGGGAGACCGACGGCGCGGGCAGGCCGGCCCGCACCCGGGTCCGTACGGCGGCCAGCAGGTCGATCAGGTCGGCCACCTCCTGCTTCACCGCGTCCAACCCGATCATGGCGTGCAGCCGGGCCAGCAGCGCGTCCACCGCACCGGCCGGCGGCCCGTCGTCGGCCGGACCGGCCGCCGCCTCGTCGAGGTCCTGCGGCAGCAACTGGGCCAGCTCCACCCCGGAGGCGGCACCGCTGCCGGACAGCCGGAACGCCTGCCGGCTGACCATCTCCTCGAAGGTCTGCCGGGCCACCCGGGCGTTGCCGAACGACCCGGTACGCGGCATCGACTCGAACCACGACTCCAGGGCGATCCGGGTGTCGTACTCCAGGGCGTAGTGGTGGTTGCTGCACAGCCGTTCGACGATCTGCACCAGCTCCGGGGAGGTGTAGCTCTCGAACTCGACGGTCTTGGAGAACCGGGAGGCCAACCCGGGGTTCGCCGCCAGGAACGTGCGCATCTGCGCGGAGTAGCCGGCGACGATCACCACCACCTCGTCGCGGTGGTCCTCCATCAGCTTGACCAGGGTGTCGATCGCCTCCCGACCGAAGTCGTGCCCCGATCCGCCACCGTCGACCGGGGCGAGGGTGTACGCCTCGTCGATGAACAGCACACCGCCGATCGCCTCGGTGAACCGTTCGGTGGTCCTCACCGCCGTACCGCCGATGTGTTCGGCGACCAGGTCGGCGCGGGCCACCTCGACCAGTTGCCCGCCGGGCAGCACACCGAGGGCGGCCAGGATGCGGCCGTAGAGCCGGGCCACGGTGGTCTTCCCGGTGCCCGGCGCACCCGCGAAGATCATGTGCCTGGACATGGGCGGGGCCGGTAGCCCGGCGGCGGCCCGCCGCCGGCTGATCCGGTGCAGCCCGACCAGGGTCGCCACCTCCCGCTTCACCCCGGCCAGACCGACCAGCGCGTCCAGTTCGGCCAGCAGCGGCGCGGCCGGGTCGTCGGCGGGCGGGGCACCGGCCGACGGCGTCGCCGGCACCGGCACGGCGGGATCGGCGGCCCGCGCCGGAGCGGCCGGGTCGGGCCGCCCGACCGGCTCCGGCGGCCGGTGCGGCCCGTCCGCCGGCGGGCCGACGGACCCGGGGCCGCCGGCGCGACCGGTGGGCGCGGGATCGGCGTCGGTGCCGACGAGTTCCACCGCGGCGTCGTCCACCGTGGTACGCAGCCGCCCGCCCGCGTTACCCCGCAGCTCGGTCTCGACCAACCGCACCGGTCGGCGCGTCTGCACCAGCACCCCCGGGCCGGTGTTGCCGAACACCTCGCACCCGGTCACCTCGCCCTGCGACTCCCCGGCGAACCACACCCCCGGCCCGTCGCCGCCCCGTACCCGGCTGCGCCGTAGCTGCACCGTCGCCTGGCGCTGTGCGGTCAACCCGGCACCCCGGCTGCCGAGCACGTCCACACTGGTGGCCCGCAGCCGCCCGGCCGACACGACGAGACCGGTGGCGCAGTCGCGCAGGGTCGTCCCCTCCACGGTCAGCTCCCCGTCGGTCACCGACACCCCGGCCGACCCGGCGTCGGTCACCGCTCCCCCTCGCGCCCGCAGCCGCGCCGACTCCGCGACCCGCAGCCCCTCCTGCGTCGGCGCGGTGACGGTCAGGTCGTCGACCTCGGGCCGGGAGGTACCCCGGGCCAGCAGCCCGGACCGGGTCCGGACGATCGTCACCTCCCGGGCGCTGCCGGTCGCCGCGTCGGCGAAGAGCAGGCCGACCCCGTCGGTGGCGGTCAGCGTGCCGCCCTCGATCCGGGGCGCCGCCGTGCCGCTGACCACCACCGCCGCCCCGGTCGTCGTCTCGACCCGTAACCCCAGGTAACTGCCGGTGGCGGCGGCCTGCACGCTCAGCCCGTGCCCGCCCTCGACGCCGAGGACGCAGTCGCGCAGCGTCGGGTCGGCGGCCCCGCCGACCAGCACCGCCGGGCCGGTCGCCGTGCGGATCTCGCAGCCGGTCAGCTCGGGGCTGCCACCGGTCACCAGCACCGGGGTGCCACCGGTGTCCACGATCCGGGTGTCGACCAGCCGGACCGTGCCGTCCTCGACCACCACGCCGGGGCCGTCGACGGCGGAGACCACGCACTGCTCGATCAGCCCCCGGCCGCCGCCGGTGCACAACAGCCCGCTGCCGCGTACGTCGGTGATCGTGCAGCCGCGCAGCACCGGGTCGCCGCCGGTGACGGCCACCGCCACGGTGCCGATCCCGGCGACCGTGGTACGGACGATCTCACCGGTGCCGGCGCGTTCGAACAGCAGGCCCGCCCCGGCGGGGTTGCCCACCCGGCAGTCCCGCATGGTCAGCTCGCCCCGGGGCACGTGCACCGCGACGACACCACCGGCCCGTACGCCGCACCGGGTGAGCTCCAGCCGGCCGCCGCCGACCTGGACGGCCGGCATGTGCCCGCCACCACCGAGCAGCTCGATCCCGTGCAGCGTCACCTCTCCCGCGCCGACGTGCAGCGCCACCCCGTCGCCCCCGTCGATGGTGACCGTGCCCGGTCCCTCCTCGGCGATCAGCGTCACGTCGCCGCCGAGCTGGAGCTGTTCCCGGTACACCCCCGGCTGCACGACGACGGTGGCACCGGCCGGGGCGACGGCCAACGCACCGGCGATCGTCGGCGGGCACCCCGGTTCCGTCTGGGAGACCGCCATCACGGTGCTGTTCACCCCTCACCACCCTCTCGTCTGGTTGATCCCCCGCCCACCGCACCCCGCCGGCCGACCGGCGACGGGCGGGTTCCGTCGTGCCGACCCGCCCCACCACCGGCGGTCACCCCGACGGCGGGGCGAACAACCGCCCCGCCCCGTCGACGCCGACCCCCACCGCCAGCGGCGGGGTGCCGCCGCCTGCCGCATCCCCCACCCCGGCGACCGCCCGCAACCGCTGCAACGTCTGCTCGCCGCCCCGGGTCGGCCGGCCGGCCGGCAACTCCCGCAGGAACACCTGCCGCAGCTCGCGGTCGCCCACCGGCTCGTCCGCCAGCACCTGGAAGCAGGTCCCGGCGGGGAAGACCGCCGTACCGTCGGTGCGGGATCCGGTGTGGACGCCGGCCGGTGTGGCGCGGGCCCCGGTGCCGGTCGTGCCGAGACCGCCCAGCCGGCGGGCGCCGACGGACCAGATCACGAACCGCACCCCGGCGTCCGGCGCCGGCGCGGGCGTCGGGTCGACGTCGAGGAAGGCCGGCTCCACCAGCAGCGTGCCGGGCGGGTAGCCGCCCGGCGGTGCGACGGCCGCGGCGCGGAAGACCGGGCCGAAGACCACCGGCAGGCGACGCAGGCCGTAGCCCACCCAGCGGGCCAGCACCGCCTGATCGTCGGCCGGCGCGGCGTCGCCCCGCAGGACCGCGTTCACCGTCTCCCGTTCGCCGACGCAGTAGGCGCGGACCGCGACCAGGCCCGCCGGCAGGTCCGGCGCGCTCACCGCGGCCACCCGCAGGCCGGGTTCCTCCGCCAGGGTCCGGGTCACCACCTGCGTGTACGAGTCGTAGCGGCCGGCGAGAATCCGCCGCAGCGCCGTCCGGTCCCCGGCGGTGGGCGCACTCCCGTCCAGCCGGAACGTCACCGGGACCCGCGTCGGGCCCGGCGGGGCCGGTCCCGGTCCGGGGACGGCGGCCGGCGGCACGCCGGGGTCGCCGGTCACCGGGCCGGACGCCGGTTCCGGTCGGCCCGGCACCGCGTCGGGCGTCCCGACCGGGATGTCCGGACGGTCGGGTGCCGGGGCCGGGGCCGGTTGGTCGTGGGCTGCGGCGGGTGGCACGGTCGGGTCGGGGGCCGGGCTCTGCGGGCCGGGCGGGGCCGCGTCCGTCGGCTCCGGGGCCGGCGGACGGACGTCCCCGGTCACCTCCGGCGACGCGACCCGCAGCAGGTCGAGTGAGGGAGCGGCGATCCGCTGCCACCGGTGCACACAGTCCACCGGCACGGCTGCCGGGTCGACGGCCGACGCGGACACGCCGACCAGGAGCACGCCCGGGGTGTACGGGGCCACACCGGCACCGTCCGACGGCACGGCGGCCGGCCCGGCCCGGCGGTCGGCGGTCACGACGGGCTCGGCACGGGTCATGGCGGGCGCGGTGCCGGTTATGGCGGGCGCGGTGCCGGTTATGGCGGGCGCGGTGCCGGTCGTGGCCGGCGCGGCACCGGCCGTGGCGGGCGCGTCGTCGGGTGGTCCGGGGGTGGCGGGCGCGGCAGGTGGCGTGGGAGGCGCGGTGGGGAGGTCCGCCGGGGCGGGAAGCACCGGGCCGAGGTCGGTCACCGTGCGGGCGGTGCGGGCCGCCGGCCGGGGACGCCACCGGCGGAACGTGCCCGTGGTGGTCAGCAGCCCCGTCGCGGTCACCTCGACCCGGGCGTCACCGGCGACGACCGGAACGCCGAGGGCGTCGGCGAGAGCCCCGAACAGCATCCCGGCCGTGGCGGGGTACGGTGCGTCCCCGCAGAGCACCACGGGTCGCCCGGCACGCCGCAGGGCCGCCAGGTGACCGGCGAGCACCCCGGGCGGCACCGGCCGGCCGTCCACCTGGAAGCCGCCCGCGCCGAGCGCCACCTCGACCAGGTACACGTCGAGCGGCACCGGAGCCTGCCGTCCGGGGCCCGGGAGATCGTCGCGCCCCAGCGGCGTCCCGGCGGGGTCGGGCAGGAAGGACCAGCCACCGGGGACCGGTCGCCCCGGCGGGCGGCCCCGGTCACCGGCCGGCTGTCCGCCGGGAGCAGCCGGACCGTCACCATCCGTCCGCTCCGGCCGTCCCGCGTCCTCGACGGACCCGACGGGCCCGGCGGCCGGTGGTGGCCAGCCGGCGGGCAGCCACGTGTAGCCGTCCCCGACCGGGGCGACCAGCCAGCCCTCGGGGCCGCCGACCTGCCGGGCCGGCCCGGCAGGTGGCGGGCACCAGTCGGCGGGCGGGTGCTCCGGTCGGGCCGGCCCACCGTCGGCGACGATCCACCGGCGGGCCGCCGGTACCGCCCGGGTGGACACGGCCGGGGCGTCCAGCGGCACCGCCCCGTCGATCCCGAGATCCGTGGCGAGGCCGGCCGCCAGGTCCGGCACCGCCACCGGGTCGGCATAGCCGCCGAGCGGGACCAGCCGGAACCCGGCGGCCGACCCGCCGAGCTGGCGGGGCAGCAAATCGGCCAGGAGAGCGAACAGGTCCGGTCGGGCCGACACGGTCGCCGAGCAGAGCACCACCGTACGGTCCGGGTCGGCCGGCAGCCGGGCGGCCACCCCGGCCAGGGCGGCGTACGGCTCCGTGGCGGTGTGGACGAGGAGCACGGCACCGACGACGGCGGCGTGTACGGGGTCGGGCGGGTCGGTCATCGTCGGTCAGCCCGCCGCCCGTCGTACCCCGCCGGTGGCCTCGACCAGCGCCGCCCGGGACCGGTGCACCGCCACCGCGTCCACGTCGGGGGGCGCGTAGCCGGCCGCCCGGATCGCCGCCAGCAGGCCCTCGTCCGGGGCGATCCGGTAGCGGGTGAGGTAGTGCGCGGTGGCGGCGGACCAGATCCACCGGCCGTCGCCGAGCAGGTCCACCGGCACCGTGCGGCCCGGGGTGATCACGTCGGGCACCCGGGCCGGGCCGGTGAGCAGGGGGAACCCGGCGGCGAGGTAGCCGGCGACCCGATTCGCCTCCGCAGTCGACAGTCGGGCCCGGTCGGGGCCGAACGTCGGGTTCCCGGTCGCGTCGAGGGTGTCGAAGGTGGCCGCGACGCGTACCCGCTCGACCGGTCGGGCGGCCCAGAGCAGGACGGCCCCCGCGAGCGCCCGCCGGTGGTACGTCGGCAGCCCGGCGAGGTGCCCGAAGACCTCGACCAGCGGGTCGGTCTCGCCCACCGCCGCCAGGGCGGCCTGGAGCCGCGCGGTGAGCGCGACCGCCCCGGCGCGGGCCTGGACCAGATAGACCCGGCTGGCCGACGGGTACGGCGTGGCCGACGCCGGGCGTCGCCAGACCCGCCACAGCCCGGCGGGCTGTGGCTCCCCGCCGCCGAGGGCGTCGACGGCGGCCCGGTCGACCGCGTCCCCGCCGTCGGACGCGACGCCCCCGACAGGTGGGTGCATACCGGAGGGGGCCGACCCGGGCGGCCCGGCGGCGTGACCGTTGCCGGGCTGGCCGGGGTCGGTGGGCGGGTCCGGTGTCCAGAGGTAGGGCGGGGTGCGGTCGTCGGCGGTGCGGGGCAGGTCGGCGAGCAGGTCGTCGGGCGCACCGGCGGCGACGAGCACCCCGGTGAGCAGCAGCACGTCGGGGTCGGTCAGCCGGATCTGCCGGGCGAGGGCGGCGAAGGCCACCATCCGGGCCACCTCGGTCACCGCACCGTCGGCCAGCCGGGCGCGGGCGGTGCCGAGCAGCGCGGCGGGGGCCTGCCCGGCGATCCGCAGCAGGAGCCGGTGCATCGCCGACGGCACGCTCATGCCTCCACAACGGGGGGTCCGGCGTGATGGTTCACCCCGGTCCGGTCGGGGTCGCACATCGCCGCGAAGAGGTACGACAGCGAACGGTGCACCGCCACCGCGTCGAGGGCCGGGGCGGTGTAGTCGGCGGCCCGGATCGCCGCGAGCAGGTCCGCTTCGGGGGCGAAGCCGTACTGGTCGGCGTAGTAGGTGACCGCCTCCGACCACAACCACCGCCCGTCGCCCCGGACACCCGTGGGTACCGGGTCGACGGCCGACGCCGGATCGAAGCCGTCAGCCGACCGGTGCGGGCTGGCCAGCAGCGGCACCCCCGCGCCGAGGTAGGCGACGACCCGTTCCGCCTCGTCGTCGCCGAGGGTGCCGGGTGGGTCGGCGGGGTCCGGTGGGGTGGCCGTCCGCAGCGGCCCGGCGGGGCGGTCCGCCCAGAGCAGCGCCGAGTAGGCCAACGCCCGCCGCTGGTACTCCGGCAGCTCCACCGGCTCACCGAACGCCTCCACCAGCGGATGCCGTTCCCCGGCCGCCTCCAGGGTGGACCCGATCCGGGCGGCGAGGGCGACCGGATCCGCGCCCTGCACGAGGTAGAGCCGCTTCGGCGCCGGATACGGCGTGTCCACGGCCGGGTACCGCCAGGCCCGCCAGAGCCCCACCGGCCCGGGTGCGGCAGCCACCGCGGCGATGGCGACCCGGTCGAGGTCGTCGGGCGAGCCCGGGCCGTCCCCACCCACGGTCAGGTCCATGCTGTACGGCATCCGCCCGCCGGCCCCGGCCAGCACCTGCGGACCCACCGGGGCCATCCCGTACGCCACCGGCGGGGCTTCGCCGGTGGACAGCCCGGCGAGCATGTCGTCGTCCGCGCCGGCGTCGGCCAGGACCCCGGCGAGCAGTACCTGCTCGGGCGCGGTGAGCCCGACGCCCCCGGTCAGGCAGGTGAACGCCACCGCCTGGGCCACCTCGGCGAGCTGATCCGCCGCGAGCCACTGCCGGGCCGCGCTGACCACCTCGTCCGGGGCCTGTCCGGCGAGGCGCAGCAGCAGCCGGTGCACGGCGGTACGCCGATCGGTGGTCGGCCCGGTCGTCGTGGTCATGCCCCCACAACGGCCCCCGGGGCGTGCCGGTTCACCCCCGATCGGCCGCCGGTCGCGGGGTGCGCTGTCGGCGGCGCGGCGGGCTGCCGGGGCGGTCCGGTACCGGGGCGGGTGTGGTCGACCGCGCGCCGGGCGGGTACACCGGCAGTCCGGGGAGTCCGGTGACCAGGATGTCACCGAGTCCCGGCACGACGACGGTGCCCGGCAGGGCCACCCCCGCCAGGACCACCCCCGCCAGGACCGCGCCCGGGGGCACCACCGTGCCCGACGGGACCGGACCGGGCGGCACCGTGCCCGGCGGGACGGCAGCAGCCGGACCGGCGTCCCGACGGGCGACCGGGGGGACGGCGGTGCCGGCAGGTCGGTCGCCGGTGGCGACCGGGGCCGGCTCGGGGCGCGGCCGGTGTCGGGCGTTCGGCTCCCGCGTCGGCAGCATCCGGCTGGCCTCGTCGACGGTGACGACCGGGGTGTCGGCGGCGGCGAGCGCGTCCAGGGCACGGGTGGTGTCGTCGACCGTTTCCGGGTCGGTCGCGTAGCTGTCCAGCGAGCCGGGTTCGGCCCGGTCGACCAGGGCCGCGAAGTCACGGGCCGGGAAGACGTACACCTGCGCGTCGGCCGGGGCGGTGAACGCGTCGGCGTCGACCACGAACCGGCGTACCACCGGGCCGTCGCCGGAGGGCAGACCCACCTGCGCCAGGTGGTCGGCCATCCCCCGGGCCACCCCGTACGCGGTCTCCGGCCGGGTGAACACGGCGACGGGGGCGTACGGGTCACCGGTCGTGAGATGTACCCGCCCGGTGGCCGGGTCCTGGTGCAGGTCGGTCGACACCGGCTCCGCAGCCCCGCTCTGCCGCCCTCGGGGCACCTCGACGACCAGGTGCAGCAGGACCTGACCGGGGCCCGGTCGCACCGTCCCGGGTCCGGTCACGCCCATGGCGGACCGGACCGGGGTGGCCGGGCGGCGGGCCCCGGCAGCCGGCGCGTCGAGGACCCGGTCCGACACCGCACGCGGGTCGCCACCGGGAGCCTCCCGGTTGGCCAGTCGGACGAAGTCGTCCCGACCGGCCGCGATGCCGTCGCGGACCTGTCCGGCGAGGCCGTGCATGGCACGCAGCCGGGGCCGGTCCGGCTCCCCGCCGTTCCAGAGGGCGCTCATCTGCTGCAGGGTGCGCAGCAGCGTCATCCAGTCGGCGAGCGGGCCCGGCGCGCCGGGGATCCCGGCGAGCGCGCCACGGCCGGGGTCGCGGCTGATCCGGAACGTGTCCAGGGCGGCGGTCGCCGCGTCGAGCAGCCCGTCGAGCATCGCCTCCCGGGTGTCCAGGGCGAGCCGGTCGAGCTGCGCGTCGGTGCGCAGGCCCACCACCGCCAGCGCGTCGTCGAGCCGGGCGAGCTCCCGGTCGGTCGCCGCCTGGTCGGGCTGGGGACGCAGCCAGCCGGCCAGCACCCCGACGGCCCCGGCGGCCCGGTCGATCGCCGCGAGATCGGCGGTGCCGGCACCGAGCCCGCCGACCACCTCGTGGTACGCGTCCAGCGCCGCAGCGGCAGCCCCGAGGGCGCGTGAGTCCGCGACCGGTTCGGGGCCCCCGGTGACGCCGAACCACAGCGCCCCGAGGGCCTGGGTCAGCAGTTGCCAGCCGTAGACCTGCATGATCGGCCCGTCCAGCGCGATCCCGGTGGCGTCGCGCAGCCGGCTCAGCTCGGCGCGGAACCGGGCCAGCGCCGCGACGTGGTCCGCGTCGTCCGCCTGGTCGCCGTCGACCAGCGGCGTCAGGTCGAGGTCGCGGTGGGCGGCCGGGGCCAGCTCGATCAGCGGTGTCAGGTCGACGATCGCGTCGAGCGTCCCGGTCGCGCGGGTGACCAGCTCGGCGACCTCGACGTCGCCGGTCCGCCACTGCTGCGCCCACCGGCCCACCAGCCACCGGAAATCGTCCAGCACGCCACGCACCTGGGCGGCGTGGGCCGCGAACGGGGCGGCCAGGGCCGGCGTGACGAGCACCGGCAGCAGCCGGACCAGGACGCCGCCGAGCCGGTGGACGACGACCGCCGCCGCGGCCTCCGGTTCCCCGGCGGGCAGCCCTTCGAGGGCCTGCCGCGCCTCGGTGACGCGCAGCAGCACGTCGTCGCGGAGGTCCCGACCGTCGTGGACTCCGCCGACCGCGCTGCCGGACGTCGGGACGTCGGCGTACACCGGGCCGGGGAGCACCCGGCGCAGGGACAGCTCGATCTGCATCCGGATCTGCTCACGGACCCCGTCGACGACCCCGTCGAAGGCGGTGACCTCGACGATGACCCGTACCGGGAGCATCCCGACGGGGAGCCGGGCGTCGAGCTGGCCCCGGAGGAAGTCGGCAGCGGCGTCGGCGAGGACGCGGGCCACGGCGTTGTCCCGGGAATCGGCGAGCAGCTCCGGGGGCACGCCCAGCACCAGACCGAACTCCACCGCCGTGCCGGCTGTCGCCGACTGCGGCAGGCCGGCCAACCAGGAGGTGACCAGCGCGGCCCGCCTGGCGATCGCGTCGCGGGCGGGTCCGGTCAACACCGCCCAGTCAGCTACCGGTTCAGCCGGGGTGAGCCGCTGGTGGCCCCCAACGGCCGTCGTCGGCGGGGTGTCGCCGAGCAGTTCCAGGTCCCACGGCCGGCGGAGCAGCTCCACCCGGTCGAGAACCGCCCGGACGGCGTGGTCCGCGGCGATCCGGACCGGGGCCTCGACGTCGAGGCGCTCGGGCCGGGTGCGCCAGGTGCGTTCCAGCTGGGCCGCCCTGACCGATGGCACCGTCGGATCGGCTGCCGGAGGCTGCTGCCCCGGCTGGCCCGTCGTGCTCTGCGGTGCGAAGGGCGCGACACCGATCGGTCGGAGCACCGGGTCCACCGCCCGGTACTCCCCGTCGGCGTCCGGTTCGCCGACCAGCGCCGCCAGCAGGTGGAGGTGCCGCGAGCGCAGCCCGGCCCACCGCATGCCCCGTAGTTGGGCCTTCTCCTCGTCGGACAGCGCCGCCCGTTCCTCGTTGGACAGGGCGTCGGTGGGACGACCCGCGAGGTCACCGAGAAGGCTGCCCGGCACGTGCGGGCGGTGCGGTGCGGTGGCGTCGCGGTACTCCTCGCGCAGGCCGAGCTGGTGGGCGAACTCGTGTACCAGGTCCTCCTCTGCGGCGTCGCGACGCCAGTGGAACTGGTCGGTCGGCCCCTCGTCGATCACCTGCACCCGCAGGTGGGCGTCGTGCGGGGAGGCGGCCCGCTCCACGGTCACGTGCAGCAGGTCGCCGAACCGGTTGGGCAGCCGGTACGCCGTCGCGTCGGCGCTGGTGTTGAACACCCGGTGCACCTCCCGTTCGAGGGCGGCGAACATCGCCCGACCGGGATCGTCGTCGAGCCACACCCGCACGGTCAGGTCGGTCACCGGCTGGCCGCCGTAGTGGAACCGGCGGGCCTCGAACCGCGATACGACCTCGTAGCGGTCGTCCTGGGCGGGTCCGGGCCGGCTGACCGGGTCGACCCAGTGGTGCTCGCGGACCGCGACCTGTGCCATCGCGCGCCGGATCGTCCACTCCAACGGCTCGTCGTCCCCGCGCGGCACCGTGCCGGGTTCGGGGCGGGGCGGGGCCGGCTCCGCCCCGTCGGGCCCCAGCGGGTCCGCATTGCCCTGCGGCTGTTCCGGTGCCACGGTCGGGGCGGTGATCACCGCGCGCAGGTCGTCGGGGACGGCACCCGTGCGGCCCTTCTGGTCCGGCCGGAACACCCGCCATCCGCCGAGGCCGTCGTCGGTGGACACCATCCGGGCCGCGCCGGCGCGCGTCGTGATGTCGATGTCCGCCCCGTGGGTCAGGACCACCGGTGTGACGAGAAGTCCCGGCTGCTCGGCCACCGCCTGTCCGAGCACGTCGACCAGGGTCTGCGCCGCCGCGTGCGGCAGCGGGTGCCCGACGAGGACGAGACCCTCGACCGGTGTCGACTGGGCGATGACCGTCTCGACGACGGCCGTCGCCCAGCCGGCCAGGTACGTCGGCGCGTCGGGACCGGCGAAGATCAGCTGGCGGCTGCCGGACGCCTGGATCAGGGGCACCAGGTCGAGCACGTCGGGGTCCTCGGTGCCGAAGAGGGGCGGCAGGACATGCGCCACGTCCGGCGGATACAGGTTCAGGTGGACCGTCGTCGGGTCCAGCAGGTCGACCCGGTCGTCCAGCGGGACGAGCACCCCGTCGGGGTCGATTCCCCGCCGGACCCCCCGGTCGCTGTCGGCGTCGTACAGCGCCGGCAGGAACTCCAGCCAGGGCCGCGTGCCGTCGGGCCAGTCGACCCGCAGCTCCCCCGCATCCGCGTCCCACCCCGGCGTCGCCTCCCCGGCCAACGCGTAGACGGGCCGGCCGGTGAGGTCCGCGAGGCGTTGCAGGAAGACGTAGTGCTCGGGAAGGCCCACGTGCTGGACGACCCGGATCGCCGTCACCTCGTCGGAGACCGGCAACAGGGGGCGTAGCGACCAGTTCAGCGCGTACAGCGGCAACTCGACGGTGAGCAGGCCGGGCGGGCCGGCATGCCGCCACATCGGCCAGAGGTCCCGGTCGGGCAGGGCCAGCTGGAGGCCCCCCGGACGCTCCACCGCCACGCCGGTGACCTGTAGCGCCTCGTCGAAGGCCGCCGCGGCCTCCCGGCGCAGGACCGCTGCCTCCACCTCGGCGGTGGCGCCGTCGACGTGCTGCGCGCCGAAGTACCGGACCTCCAGCACCATCAGCGGCAGCGCACCGTTGGACGTGTCGAAACCGTTGATCACGGTCATCCCGCCGTACCCGAGATGCTGCCGCACGTCTCCGCGGAGGTAGTCGATGATCGAATGTTGCTTGTTGTTGTTCTTTTCGTCGACGAAGGCGACGTTCTGGAGGAAGTCACCGACCAGCTTGACCCTGGTCCTCAGCTCGAAGCGCTCTTCGAGATCCGGGAACCGGTCCGTGAAGATCCCGCGGAACAACTGCGCGATCTCCGTGAAGTTGGCCTGGAAGTAGGCCTGTACCGCCGGGGACAACGCGTCGAGCAGCGTCCGCATGTCCTGCCGGGACAACGCCGCGACGTTCTCCTTGACCAGACCCCGGTGGAGCCAGGCTCCGGCGACGCCCGCGGTGTTGGAGTACAGCACGGTGGCGAAGCCGCGCAGCTCCGCGACGTCCCGAGGGCTACCGCCCCCGTCGGCGAAGTGGTCGGCCACGGTGTCGGCGAAGGACAACGCGTCCTCCAGGTGGGGGCGCGCGTAGGAGGGGGACACACTCGTCGGGCTGCGCCAGGTGTGCCGGGCGACGTAGGTCAGGAACGAGTGGGCGCCGGCGAGCGGGACCCCGATGCTGTGGTGCACCCGGGCGCCGGGCTCGCTGTCCGACGGGCGCGGGCCGACGTTCACCTTGCGCCCGAGCGGTGTCAGCGCCACCTGGGGGAGGTGGCCGGCGGCCTGCACCGTGCCCAGGAGCTGGGCGAACGGGACAGGCCCGGTGAGCGCCGACAGGGCCTGACCCAACGCTGTGATCGCCGGGTACAACGACTCGCCGCCGTGGTGGGCGTCCATCTCGGCGTCGGTGTCGGGTACGACGCCGACGATGACCTCCAGGATGGCGACGGCCTCCTCGGTCCGCTTCGGGCCCGGTCGCCGGTAGAGCTGGCCGTCGCCGCTGTCGCGGAAGTATGTCTTGGTCTCTACCTCGATGACTGCCGTTCCCTTGGGGTCCCTGGCGAGCGCTTTCGTCCGGGCCAGACCGGGCAGCGTCTCGGCGGTGGCGTCCGTGAACATGTCGGCGGCCGCGCTGAGGTCGAGCATCTCGAAGAACTCGAACTCCGTGCCGTGGCCCAGGAAGGTCCGGTTCACCGGCGCATCCACGATCGCCCGCGCCACCGAGGTCGAGGCGACGGGCGCGAACGTCCCGGTGTCGACGAGCGCCGCCGGATCGACAGTGCCGTCGGGATCCACCAGGACCGCACGGGCGGCGACCTCCGGACCGAGGGCGTTGAGCCGGGGCAGCCGGTTGTCCGCCGCGGCCCGGGGCAGCAGCACCGCGCCCCGGTCACCGCCGAACTGCACCCACCGCACCGGATCGGTCTCCCGGTCCAACCGGTACCCCGCGAAGGCGTGCCCGGGGGCACTGCCCGCACGTTCCAGCAAAACGAAGACGGCGGTGCCGGGCACGGCGGCGACGAGCGCCCGCTCGACCTGCGCCCAGGAATCCACCACCGCCCAGTCGGACCGGTCACCGGCGAACTCGCCGGCCCACCGGGTGCCGATCGCGGCGTCGTCCCGGGTCCGACCGACCCGCAGGCCCGGCCGGACGAACCCGTCGATGCCCGGATGCAGGACGGCCGCGAACCGGCGGGCCAGAGCCAGACACGACAACGGATCCTCGGTCGGACGCCAATCCGTCACCGAGCCGGCCGGACGGACGGCAGCCTGCACGTCCTGGGTCTCCTGCACGGCCGTCTCCAACCCCGCCAGCGTCAACGGGTGCCGTCCCCGGCCGGTCGGCCGGGGCACGCCGGCATGACCGCCCGGATGGCCGAGAACGGCACCGTCGGACCCGGCATCACTCTCGGCGTCGCTGAGCACGGCGTCACTGTCCGTGTCGCTCAGGACGGCGTCGCTGAGCACGGCGTCACTGTTCGCAGCGCCGTACCCGGGATCGCTCCCGGGCGTCGTGGGCCGGCGGGTCGCCGGATCGGTGCTCTCGCGCCAGAGGCCGGCCGTCGGGCGGGGCAGTTCGAGCGCCTCCTCCCGGGCCCGGGCCAGATCGAGCACGTCCGGTTCCGGTAGCCACGCCCGGTAGTGGCCGTTCGCCAGGTAGAGCAGCACCGGTCCCTCGCTGATCCGGGCCTCGGCACCGTCGAAGCGCGGGTTGTAGACCGTCCGGATCGACCAGCTCCCGACGTTCCCCTGCGCGTCGTCGGCGGCCTGGTCACGGGCCGCCGCCTGCGCGTCGCCGGCGGGCCGGGAACCGGCGGTCGGGTCGACGGCTGGACGGGCCGACGGGACGGGGGTGGCCAGCACCACCGGGCGGCGCAGCGCCGCTCCGACCAACAGGACGAGGTAGTCGCCGGTGTCGGCCGCCCAGTCCGCCTGCCACCTGTTGACGGTCCGCGCAAGTTGGACGCGTACCCGCCGCTGTGCCCTGACACCCCGGCCCAGTAGTCCGCCGTCGGCGATCACCTGTTCCACCTCGGCGAGCCGGCCGTCGACGAGCAGGGCATGGATCTGGGCGCGCAGGCCGTCGGCGACCCGCAGGACCAGTGGGCGCAGGCGGAAGGGCAGGGTCACGTCGAGGGGCCCTCGGGCGTCCCGCCAGGCCTGGATCTCGTCGAGCTGCCCGTGGTACCCGTCGGGCAGCAGGCCGCGCACCTCGGGCAACGCGCTGACGACCACGGATTCGAGCAGGCAGAGGCCGTTGCGGTTGACGTCGACGACCTCCCCGGCGGCGGGGGGAGGAAGTGCGGTGAATTGGTTGTCGGTCACCGCACGGACCATCGACGGTGACGGTGACGGTGACGGTGACGGCCCGGCCGGGGTTACGGCTGCGACCGAGGTGGCCGGCGCACGGTCGTCGACGACCGGGTCAACCGGCTCGACCGGGTCACGCCGCCCGGCCGCCGGCGGGGCGGGTCGTCCACCGGGCGGCGTCGGATCGGCACCGTCGGTCGGGGGAAGCAGGACCGGGTCGGCTGCGGAACCCCGGCCGAGGTGGCCGGCGGCCAGCGCCACCAGCCGTTCGACCTCGGCTCGGGCCTCCCACCACCTGCGGCGGGCCGACGCCTCCGCCTCGGCGCGCTCCGTCGCGTTCGCGGCGGCGGCCCTGGCGACCGTGTCTGCGGCGGTGCCGGCGGCACCCGGGAACTCGGCGACCAGGGCGATCCGTTCCAGCTCCCGCCAGGACTTCAGCGCCTTCTGCGCCTGCTTCGCGGCGTGGACCGCCTGCTCCAGGAGCCCGGCCACGACCACCCGGTCGACGGGCGCGCTCCCGGGTGCGTCACCGGCCAGCAGGTGGTCCAGGGCTTCGGCCTGATCGACCAGCACCGGCTGCGAGTCGGGCATGGTCACCTGCACGGCGGTACGGCGGGTGCCGGTGAGGTCGGTGTGCTCGGCGACGACGACCGTCTCGGTGGTCCACCACACCTTCGCCCGCGCGCCCTCGTCGTCCAGTCCCAGCCACATCACGTCGGTCCGGTGCCCGGCGGCCTCCTGCTGGCTGGAGTTGCCCGGCACGGAGACGCCGAGCGCCGGCACGACCCCGACCGAGGTGCCGAGGGTGTCCGGCAGGGCGGCGTCGGCGCGGGCCACCACCCGGGCGTCGCCGTGCCGGCCGGCCCCACCGACACCGGAGTTCCCCTCGGCGGGCACGAGCACGGTGTCCAGCCGTACCGCGGTGATCCGGGTGTGCAGGACGATCCGGTAACCGTCGGCGAGGGTGATCTCGTAGGGGCCGGCCATCCGGTGTGGGGTGGCGGCCCACAGGTGGGTCCGTCCCAGCAGGGTCATCAACTGGTGGTTGAGGGTCGTTCCGGGCATCCCGACCGTCGGTCCGGAGCCGACGATCCGCAGCGCCCGCAGCGCGGTGGCCTGGAGTGCGGCGGCTCCGTTGAAGCCGAGCGCCGCGTACCGGTCGGGCACCGGCACGGCACCGTCCCGCCAGGCCAGCCAGTTGTCGGCCGGGATCGGCACCAGCCGCAGCGGCCCGTCCGTCCCACTCACGGTCAACGGGGCGTCGGTCACCGCGGCCGGGTCGGGCAGCACGGTGGCCGGGCCGGTCGGCCGGTAGGTGAGGTTGAGGTGTTCGGCGGCGGTCTCGGTGCGCAGCGGCACGGTGATCTCGTGCCGGCCGATCTCCTGACGGCGACGGTGGGCGGTGAAGACCAGCCGTTGGGACCCGTAGTCGACCGGCAGCCAGGGGCCGGGGGTCTCGACGGCGCTGACCGCCCGGCCGAGGGTGACGTCGCTGGAGCGGCCGGCGGCGGTACGCCCCAGCGCCCCGAGCGCGTTGAGCGCCGCCCGTTCCCCGATGTGTGCCACCGGGACCACCTCGTCGGTGACGGCCTCGCCGGACTGGCGTCCGCCGCCGACCTCGCTGACGGTGCTCACCTCCAGGTTGCTGGCCCCCGCCCGCAGCTCACCCACCTGTGGCGGGTCGGTGGCCGGTACCGCCCGGACGATGATCTGCACCGCCGGACGGCTGAGCAGTCCCGGGTAGCGCAACACGAAGCTCAGGCCACCGTCGAAGAGGTCACCCAGCTGCGCGGCGACGGTGACCGGGTCGGTGTGGTGCAGGACGGTGCTGACGTTCATGCTGGTGTTCCGGTCGTGGCCGACCAGTTCCATTCCCTCGTCGCCGCCGAGGCGCAGCGAACGCAGCCAGCCCAGCATGGCCTGACCGATGGCCGGAACGTCCACCAGCCGGCTGGTCTGGTGCATCACCTGCGCCGCCGGCGGGGTGACCTCGCGCGGTAGCCGCCAACCCCCGGGGGTCGGGCCGAGGGCCCGCTGGTACTCCTCGGCCGAAATCTGACCCAGCAGGGACACGTCGCCCACCTGCCGGTAGCGGGTGAAGGACCGGTCGGGCAGCACCCACTTGGGTTCGGTGAGCACCACGGCGAGGTGGACCCGCAGTCGACCGTGCACACCCAGCAGGACGGTCCGGGACTCGGAGTGCTTGATGGTCCGTTCGACCTCGGCGACGGCGAGGACCGTCTCGCCGTTGGTCCACTCGATCTGCCGCCGGCCGAACAGCCGCAGCGCCAGGGTCGCGGGCGGTTGGGTGGGGGTGCGGGCGGCCGGCTGGGTGGGGTTCGGGGCGGGTGCCTGACCGCCAGGCGTTTCCCCGCCCGCGTCACCGGGCTGGGCGGGGGCGCTGGGCTCGGCCGCCCGCCACGCCGCGCCGCCCCCGCCGACCTCCAGCCGGAACTGTCCGCCCCGGTCCGTGGCCGAGCGGCGGACCGCGTACCCGGCGACCGCGCTCTCGTACCCGTCGCCGGTGAGCGCGCCGGACGGCGTCTGGTCGTGCCCGGTCACCTCGGCGAAGACGAACACCGTGACCGGCACGTCGTCGCCGACGACGACGCTGGGGGCGTGCACCGGCTGGGGTTGCTGGGTCGCCGGTGCCAGCAGCGCCGCCAGGTGGCCCTGGTCGACGAAGGCGTTCAGCCACTGGTGCAGGGGGGTGCCGGGGATGTCACCGCTGAACGCCGTGCCCCGCCGACGACCGCCGGTGCCGGACGGCAGGTGCCCGGCGTCCATGTAGTCCGCGGTGGCGCCCCGCAACGCGTCCAGCAGTTGCTCGCGCAGCTCGGGCAGGCCGTGGACATGGTGGGTGACGGTGTGCTGGGCCAGTGCCGCGCCGAGGTTGCGCAACCGTTGCCGCGGCGGGCTCACGGCCGCGGGAAGGAGTTCACCGAGCGCCTCACGCAGCACGATGCCCGCACCCGGCGCGCCGACCGGCGTGGGCAGCACGACCGGCTGCGGCTGCCCGACCGCGACGGTCTGGGTGAACGGCACCGAGAAACCGAGTTCGAGGTCGATGGTGGCGTCCCCGGCGAAGCGCAGTGGCCGCGCCTGCACGGGGTGGTCGGCCAGCCACCGCCAGGCGTCGGCGAGCAACCCGCGGTACTCGACGATGACCGACGCCGACAGTTCCAACCGGACGTCGTCGGCGAACACGGCGACCGCGCCGCCGCCGACGCCGACGACGCCGGCCTGGCTGCCCTGGGTCACCTCGATGACGTCCCGCCAGACGCCCTGGAGCCGCACCCCGATCCCGGCGGCGCCACCGAGCGCGTCGCTGCCCACCGACGCGCCCGCCTGCACGCCCGACGCGACGTTGCGGACCGCCCGGTTCGTCGCCGCCTGTGCCCGGCCCTGGCTGGTACGCAGCTTCACCGTCGGCTCGTCGTCCTCCGACTCGCTCGTCTCGCTGTCGCTGGGCTCGGGGAGGTCGGCGGTGACCGGGTCCGGGTGGGTGCCCCGCCGGCCGAGGTACCGGGGTGCGGTGTCCGGGTGGCGACGCCGTACCCCGATCCGCACCTGCAACGTGCGGCCGGACAGCAGGTCGCGCACCCGCAGCTCGATCAGCAGCTCCCCGTCGGCGGTACCCAGCAGTCGGGCCGAGTAGCGGCCCACGCTGTTCTGCGTCGAGAGGCGTTCCTCGTTGCCGAGCCGGTCCAGGGCCCGCCTGATCCGGCTGGTCTGCACCTTCGGGTCGTCCCAGTCGGGCAGGTACTGCCGGTACGCCGCGTTGCGGTCGTCGGTGAGCAGTTGCCGCAGCCGGTCGGCGACCAGACCGGCGACCAGTTCCCCGCCGTGCAACAGGCCGCGACCGATCCGCAGCCGGTCGCCCTGCCACAGGTAGTCGGGCAGGGTACGCGGGTCGTCGGTGCCGGCCTCGACGGTGCGGGCCAGCAGGGCGACCAGATCGCGGTCGGGGTGGTCCGTGGTGGGGACCTGGGACAGCGCCGTCACGTGCTGTTGTGGCACGACCAGCAGCGTGCGTACCGACACCGGTTGCGGGCCGCGCCGCAGCGACCGGTACGCCAGCGACCGGGTCACCGACCGGTGCATGCTCCACCGCACCGTGCCGGTGTACTCGGCCAGGTAGAGCCCCAGGACGTGGTCGCCGGTCTCCTGTCCGGTGGTCGTCTCGACCTGCGGTGCCAGGGCCTGCACCCGACGGTCCACGACGGAGACGGTCGGCCCGGCGGAGAGCCGGAACAGGCCGAACGCCCGCCCGATCAGCACCGCGAGGAAGCCGCCCCGGTCCGAGGCGGACTGCACCGACTGACCGGTGGTGACCGAGGCCGCCGCGCGGATCAGGGCCGACTCGGACAGCTCACCGATCGGGGTCAGCGAGGTCAGCCGCAGGGCGGGCCGGACCCCCTGGGCGTAGGCGGGCCGGCGCAGCCACGACGAACTGGTCGCGGTCAGCCCGGTCGCGCCGGGTTGCACCGCGTCGAGGGCGCGGTGGCCGCCCCAGAGCCGCCAGACCCTGATGTTGCTGCCGCGTCGCACCACGTCGGGAATGCCGGACTGCACGGTGGTCGCCAGTGCGCCGTCGTCGACGACGCCCACGACGTAGCTCGTGTCCCGCAGGAACGCCACCCCGGCGCGATCGACCGTCAGCGCTTCCCCGTCGCTGATCGGCCGCATCGTGGCCAGCACCTCGGGCGTACGGAACCAGAAGTGGTCGCCGTCGCCGGGCACCCAGGTGGCCGGGACGGCGGCCCAGGCCGGCGGGGCGGGCCGCTCGGTGAGTTCGACCTGGACGAACACGGCGCTGCGGGTGAGGAACGAGTCGGGTACCCCGATCATCATCCCGTTCTCCCCGGTGGTGAGGGACTGCCCGATCGTGCGGACGGCCCGGCTGCTCAGCACACCACCCAGGACGGTCACCCCGACTCCTCCGGCGGGGATCGGCACCACGACCCGTGCGACGGCGGTCTGCGGCTGCGCCCACGTCGACGCCGACACACCTGCGGTCCGCCGGTCCTCGATGCCGCCCAGGCCGGGGGCGAGCCGCACCTCGTCGGTGTCGCTCGGGCGGGGTACGAGGCGTACCCAGGCGAACCGCTTGTCCCGGCCCACCCGGACCGGGTGGCCGGAGCCGTGGTGCAGGAACCCGGTGGGGTCGGCGGCCAGCGCGTGCAGCAGGGGCCGGGCGCTGGCCATGGTCACGCCCAGTGTGCCCAGTCGCCGGGCCACCCGGGCGGTGAGCCTGTCGCTCCAGGCCGGGTGGCCGGTGTGCGGCACCCCGATCAGCAGCGGCTGCGCGGTGACCGCGGTCCGCACCGCGGTGACCTGCTCCGCCGTGGGTTCCCGACCGGGCACCTGGCGGGCCTCGCCGGTCGCGTCGAGCAGCAGCACCTGGGCCCGGCCGGTGGACAGCGCCTCGGTGAGGTCGGCGTCGCTGAGCCCGACGGCATCGACCCCGACGACCATGAGCTGGGCCGGCACCGTCGCCAACCCGGGCTCGACGACGAACATGAGCAGGTGTCCGGGCTCCTGCGCCCGCGGCAGGTACGCCAGCGCCACCGAGCCCGGGGCGGCGCGCAGCGCGGTGACGGTGGCCTCGACGTCGTGCAGTGGTTCGAACTGTCCGCCCAGCGCGGCGGCCAGGGTGCCGGGGATGGTCTCCGGGGTCACCGTGAGTTGCCCGCCGAGAGTGCGGGGTGTCCGCCCGAAGTATCCGTCGACCAGCCGCACCATGGCCTGGACCAGGTCGGTGGCGTCGGCCACGACCAGCGCCGGGTCACCGGTGGCCCGGGTGAGGCCGGCCGGCGACGGGGTGAGGAAGTCGGCCAGGTCCATCGCGTCGCCGTGGGCGTCCACGGCCAGTGCGGTGGTGCCGGCGCGGGTCAGCGCCGCGGCGGTGACCGGGTCGTCGGCGGCGGACCGGGCGAACACCCCCGGCCGGGCGGGGTCGACCACCCGGGGCACCACGGCACCGTCCCGGTCGTCGGCGACCAGCCAGAACACCCGGCCGGGCGCGTCCGGCGGCTGCTCGTGGACCAGGACCATCGCCCCCGGTCGGCGGGTCAACGCCTGGATGAGCGAACCGGGACGGCCGACGTCGATTGCCACCGGCCGCCCGCCCAGTGCCTGGTGGAACCCGGCCAGGCTGAGCGTGGTCACCGCCGTTTCGGTCACCGGGAGGTCGCCGATCCGCCCGTGCAGGACGAGGTGGGCGCTGACCGCCCGGACCCGGGAGCTGTCCTCGGTGGCAGCGGCCTCGTCGGTCTGCACCGCGTCGACCCACCCGGCGAGGCGGGGCAGGGACGGTCTGCCCCGGCGGACCTGCCGACCGACCGCGAGGCGGGCCGCCGACAGCCGGCGCAGCGCCTCCCCGGCGGCGTGCAGCGCCGCCGGGGACGGGCCGGCCGCGGCGGCTGTGGTCCCTTGCGTCGAGCCGGTCGACACCGACGCGGTGTCGCCCGAACCGGACTCGGTCCCCGCCGCGCCGGTCGACGCGGAATCCGGGTCCCGGTCCGATGAGGAGTCCTGATCCGGCTCCCGGTCCGACGGCGCGTCCTGGTCGGCATCCGACGGCGGGTCCCGGTCGGGGTCCGACGACCGGTCCTGGTCGGCATCCGACGGCGGGTCCCGGTCGGGGTCCGACGGCGGGTCCCGGTCGGGGTCCGACGACGGGTCCCGGTCGGGGTCCGAGGGCAGGTCCGGGTCCTGGTCCGCCAGCCACTCCTGGGCGGGATACCGGGGCGGGTCGGATACGACCTGGCCGCCGAGCACCCGGTGGCCACCCGCGACGCGCACCGCCACCAGCCGTCCCTGCGCCAGCAGCATCCACGGCGGCTCGGTCAGCCCGTCGGGGTCGAGCGCGGTCAGCCGGTCGGCCGACTCGGCCTGCGGCCGCACGAGCGTCAGCGTGCCGTCGGGGGCACGATGGACGAGGACCACGGCGTCACCCAGCCAGACCAGGGCGACCGCGTTGTCCGGCAGCAGCCCCAGGGCCGTGACCGGCACCGGGGCGAACTGCAGCGCGTGCAGCCGTCGGGCCAGCAACGCCGGGTGCTGCCCCGCCGCTCCGGGCAGACCGAGGTGGGTGAGCACGCGGCCCACCGACTGTTCGCCGGAGGGGCCGTCGACAGCGGCCCGCAGCCGGTCCATCCCGAACAGGGCCGAGGCGAGCCGGGCGGCCCGGTCCGCCAGGGTGCCGGCGGGCAGCCCGGACAGCCGGCCCCACAGGGTGACGCCGTCGCGCGGGATGGTCCCGCCCCACTCCTGGCCCAGGTCGTTGACCGCACCCGCCAGCTCGGCCAGGTCGGCGGTGACCGCCGCGACGGCCTGGTGGAACAGCTGGTACACCTGAGGTCCCGTCATGACGTCGGGAACGCCGGTGCCCGGCCGGGGATGGTGGGCCTGCCACTGCCCGTCCCCGGTGCGGACCAGCACCACGGCCGACCGCGCGGCGAGCGCCCCGGCGAACTCCTGGGCCGCCGTACCGGTGTCGAGCAGCACGACGACGGGGAGGCCGGCGGCGGTGTCCGGCAGGATCGCCCGGTAATCGTCGGCGGGCAGCGCGCCGCGCCCGTCGGGACGCCCGGTGGTCACCCCGTCGCCGCTCACCACGCCGGGCTCGACGAGGACGCCCCGTTCGCCCAGCAGCGGGCCCAGCCCCCACGCCCAGACCTGGTCGGGCATGACTCCCAGCAGCGGTCCGTCCCGGTAGGGGACCGCGATCAGCTGCGGCGGCGGCACGTCGTCGGACGGTTGCCCGGTGCCGGTGGCGGGGGGTGTCACCTCCCACGCCAGCACCCGCCGGGCGGGGAGCCGGCCGGCGGGGGTCGACGTGATCTCGATGACCGACACGTCCGCGCCGACCCACCAGGCCGGTCCGACCGGCGGGCCGACCGGCACCGTCCAGTCGGGCACGAAGGTGCGGTCGGCCGGGCGGATCCCGTGCTGGCGCAGCGGATTGTCGGTCACGGGCTGTCCGACTCCGACGAGACGGGCCAGTTCGAGCATCGCGAGCCGCCTGTCGTAGGACAGGTCGTCGGCGAGTTGGCTCGGCAGGGCCGTCGCCAGCGTTCCGTCCTCCTCGCCCAGGATGTCGTGCCTGACCTCGGCCAGTTGATCCCCGTCGATGAACCACCCGTGCAGGACGTGCTCCCCGTCCGGACCGGGTGCCATGACGCGCATCACCGAACCCTCCGGCAGGGTGTACACGTGGTCGTCGGCGCTGATCTCCTCGACGGCGACGAAGGCGACTTCGGTGACGGCGGGGCCGTCGGGCTGGTCGACGTCCCGGGCTGCCACCGTCTCGGCCAGGAACCGCACCGCGGCCCGGGGCAGCGCCAGCATCGTCGGGGCCGGCACGGTCTGCTCCCGGAGCGTCGGGTCCGTGGCGGCCAACCCGGCGATGACGTACGACAGGTCCGCGCCGGTCAGCACACCGATCCGTAGTTCCTCGTCGGACCACGCGTACGCCGTCCACGTTCCGGGGTCGCCGATCGTGGAGCGGGTCACCACCGCGAACACCACGTCGAAGATCTCGGGGATCTCCGCGATCGACTCGACCTCGCCGGGCACCACGATGATCCGGGTCCCCTCGGGCAGTCGCTCCTTCAGGACCGCGACCGCCTCGGCTGCGGGGACACCCGCCCGGACGCCGTCGACGACGTCGTCCAGCTCGGACAGCGGCACCACGGCCACCCGGGCCGCGGCGCGCAGGGAGTCCGGCAGGCCGGAGCGACCGGGCGACCAGAGCACCACACCGTCGCCGTACCGGTCGGCGGCGGGCACGGCCGACACCGGCATGCCCACGGCGAGCAGGGATTCACCGGCGTCGACCGGGAACTCCACGGCGGCCATCTCGGCGCCCAGCCACACCAGGGCCTGGACGTCGTCGTCCGCGTCCGGGTCCACCGCCCAGCCCAGGCCGCGCCATGACGGGTTGTCGCGGATCGTCCGGATCAGGTCGTCGACGTGGTCGGCCGGGATCGGCAGCCCGCCCAGCGTGAGGTGGTCCGAATAGGGCAGGCCCACGTCCGCCGCCCGCGCCGCCCGACCCAGGTCCGGCGTCCAGCGGACGACGGGGCCGGTCGCGATCCGGTCGCGGAGGAAGTCGCTGACGGGCGCGATCGTGGCCTGGTCCACCGTGACCAGGTGAAGCTCCTCGCCGGACCAGCGCTGGAACACCCGGACCTGGTCGACGGGGACCCGCAGGGTCAGCTCGTGCCGGTGCTGGCCGGAGCCGCCGACGAGGACCAGCCCGTCGTGGCCGGCCTCGGCCGCGAACGCCTCGGCCGAGGCCCACCGGTCCAGGGGAAGGTGGAGCTGACCGTCGACGACCTCCTGCCCGAACGGCCGACCGAGCATGTCGAAGACCGCGCGCACCAGCGCGGTCTGTGTCGGGGTCCGGCGGCGGGCCCCGGCCGCGCTGAGCACCACCGTGTCGAACTCGTGCCGGAGTTCGCGCAGCAGGTCCGCGCTGTCCGGGCCGGTCAACTCCAACTGCCAGCCGGGGAGCTGGTAGACGGCGGTCCAGCCGGCCAGGTCGGCGTCGGGCGCGAGCACGCCGACGCCCCGCTCCAGCAGCCGCTCGACGAACGGGCTCCCCTCCGGCGGCGACCGGTCGAGCAGGACGACCCGGGGATGCGCCCGTAACGCCTCGCTCTCGATCACCTCGTCGGCGGTCACCTCCCAGCCGTCGCCGGTCAGCCGGTCGCCGTCGAGCTGCCCGGCGGCGACGACCAGCCCCCGGCCGCGCAGGTCCTCGCGCTGCGGGACGGTGACCGCCACCCGGGTCTCGGACGGCTTCGGGACGAAATAGACGATCGGATAATCGATGATCTTCCGGGCGGCCGAATCGACCAGCAACAACGTCTGACTCGGCGACTCGGCGGACTCGGTCCAGATCACCCCCTCCCGGGTGGACCGGCCGGCGAACAGTTCCTGCACCTGCGCCAGTGCGGCGGGCGACACCGGGGCGAAGCGGTGACCGGCCCCCGGCCAGGCACCCGAGGTTTCACCGATGCGCCGCACAACCTGGTCCCGATGTGCCCTGGCAAGCAGGAACTGGTCCCAGGGATAGGTCCGGCCCGGGTCGAGGACCGCCAGCCAGGACTGGATGCGCGACCAGGGCTCGCTGATCACCCGCCACGTGTCGGGATGGTCGGCGGCGTACCTGCCGTCGAAGAGGAACTGCGCCCAGCGTGTCCCACCACGGGTGGTCTCGAAGGACTGCACCAGCTCCGGACTGGGATCGGTGATCTCGATCAGCACGCGGTGCCTCGGTAGCACGGCTGGATCGATCAACAGGACCCCGGCCTCCCGCAACTCCGTTCGGATGCTCGCGACGTCTCCCCCTTCCGTCCGGGCGAGCAGCAGCCGCACGGGTTCGGTCGGCGTGGTCAGCAGCCCGCTGTCGAAGATCTCGGCGAGCCAGTCGTCGTCCTCGTAGATCCGCAGGGCGGGGTCGGCGAGCAGCGCCTGGGCCAGCTCACGACCCTCGACCGGGTCCGCGGCGTGCAGGGTGGCCCGGGCGAGCGCGCCGTCGAGTTGGGTGACGAGCTGGCTCACCTCGGCGCCGGTGACGGCACTGGCGCCGAGCACGATCCAGTGCACGTCGGCGGGCAGCAGCGTCGGCAGGACGACGATGGCGGAGGCCCGTACCCCCTGGATGAAGCCGGATTCCACCACGGCGGCGTGGTCGAGGTCCGGGAAGAACAGCACCCGGGTGCCCCCGGTGGTCGGCAGCCGGGCCAGGTAGTCGGCCGCGGTGTAGCGGGTGCCGTCCGGGGTGACCAGCACGTCGGACGACCCGGCGTCCAGCCGGCCGGGCTGCACGACGATCCGGTGTGCGCCCCGCCAGCCGTACCGGTCCACGTAGGTCACCAGCACCCCGGAGAGCAGCTGCCAGGAACGCCGCAGGATCAGCTCGCGGACCGGTTCGTGCTGCCAGTAGTCGGCCAGGGGTGTGTCCTCGGGCATCTTGAGGAACGCGGCCAGCCCGGCGGCGTACGCCGGGGTATCCCCGAACGTCTCCCAGAAGGTCTCCCGGATCGCGGCGAGGACGCGGGCCTGCAGCATCGCCCGCTCGATCCCGTCGAGCGGGCTGTCGTCGTGCTGGTCGGACCGCTCGGCCAGGATCCCGGCGGTCTCGGTCTGCTCCGTGTCCTCGATCACGTACTGCCAGGCCCGGCGGACCATCTCGGGCGGGTCCGTGATCGGCTGCGCCACCGGGCCGTCGACGAAGTCGTTGCGCCACAGCGGGACCACGGTGATCAGGCGTGGGTCGACGTCGAGCGACGCCCCTGACGGCGGTTCCACCAGCGCGTCCACCTCCAGCGCCGGCTGGTCCTCGACCGCGGGCAACGACAGCCGGACCAACCGGGTGGTGTCGGCCGGGGCCGCCACGGCCAGCTCCACCGGGGCCGCCCCGGTGGTGTCCGCCACCGTCGACGGCCATCCGCCGCGCAGCAACCAGCCCCGGTGCCCGCCGAGACCGTCGGCCAGACCGGTGTCCGCGACGGTCACCCGCCGCACCGGGCCGGGCGGGGTGGACTCCGCGCGCAGCTGTGCCGCCGCCGCCGACTCCGCCGTACCCTCGTGCCGCCGGTCCGGCGACGACGGCTCGTACGCCGGGGCCGGGTCGCCGGCCGTGTAGTCGGGTGGGGCGACGTACGCCTGCCGGACCCGCTCGGGCAGGCCGGCGAGCTGCGCCCGGGACAGCTGCCCGGCGGGGGGTACGGGGAGCCGGAAGCGGAGCCGGGGTATCCGTACCGGCTCGGCGGGCACCTGGGACTCCTGCATGACCACCACGCTCAGGTGGGCCGGTGCCGCCTGGCCCACGTCCAGGCGGCGGCGTAGTTCCCGCTCGACGGAGCGACCGAACGCCACCGCGTCCGCGTCGTCGTCGCTGACCACGGTGAGCACCAGCGGCGCCCGCGGATCGACGTCGACGGTCGGCGCAAACGGCCCGCCGTTGTGCCCGCCGGCGAAGAAGGCGTCCAGCATCGCCTCGGGCAGCACCCGCCCACCGAGCAGCAGCGCACGTTCGGCGTCGGCGAGCAGGACGAGCAGGTGCTGGCCGGGCAGGTCCACCGCGTCGACCTGCCGGATGAGCGTGGTCATCGTCGTGGCCAGTTCATCGCCGTCCCAGGGCCACAGCACCCCCCGCCGCTTCGGGCTGCTGGCCACCCCTCGCCAGTTGGGCTCCTTGCCGCTGTCGACGGTCCGGCCGCCGTCGTCGGTCCGGCCGCCGTCGTCGGGGACGCCGACCGGGGTGGCCGGGGTGACGAGGGCGTCGGGGACCCAGGCGTCGTAGTGGTCGCGCCCGTTGTAGAGCAACCGCACCGGCGTCCCGTCGCCGTCCGGCCAGAGCACCGTCACCGACGGCGGGTCGAGCCGCCCCTGCCACACCGGCCGGCCGAGCGCCGCACCGATCACCAGGGGCAGCACGTCACCGACCCGGCCACCGTCGTCCGGATCGTCCTGGCCGGGCAGCAGCCGCTGCCAGTCCCAGGTGTCGACCGCGTCGAGCAGGGTGGTCTGCACGTCGTATCCGACCGGGAACAGCCAGGTTGTGGCCACCTGGTCGAACAGCTCGACCATCGCCGGGGAGGGGTCGGCCACCCGCCGCAGGATCTCCTCCCGCAGCGCCGTGTCGATATCGGTCAGGTCGGTGTCGTGGACGCCCGCGCGGCGTACCCGCAGCAGCCGGTCGACCGCGTCCGGCGGCATGCCCGCGATGTCGGCCATCGCCTCGGGCGTCGCGACGGCGACCGCGCTGAGCAGGCAGAGCCCGTCTCCGATGATGCGGATCCGGTCCCACCCGGTCGGCGGCAGCGGGGTGTTGGTCAGCCGTACGCCGTCCGGGTCGGCGTCACCGGCCCGGCTGGCGTACCCGGCGAACGGCACGGCGAACGGCGTGTCCGAAAGGTCGGGGTCGACGATCTCGTCGTTGACCACGTCCCACGCCCCGGTGCCGTCGGGCACGAACAGTGCCCACGGCCGACCGTCGACCGACACCGGCAGATGCGCCGTCGCCCCGCCCACCACCAGGTCGCCCTCGGGCGCGAACACGTCGGTGTCACGCAGGTCGGCCAGGCGCTGCACGGACCGCGCGCCGATCCGACCCGCCGCGCACGACAGCAGGGCCAGTCGCCGGCCGTCCCGCTCGGGGGACTCCAGCATCGTGTGCAGCTCGTCGACGCTCAGTGTCACCTCGCCGGTACGGCCGTCGGTGTGCCGCAGCGGCACCCGGAACCGGTCGCCGGCCCCGTGCACCAGCACCGTCACCCCGTCGGTCGCGGCGGGTAGCCGAGGGTTGCGGGCCATCCGACGCCATTCCCGGTCCGACAGCAGGGCGATGCTCCCCGGTCGGCCGGGTACGTCGTGCGTCACCACCCGGCTGCCGCCGTACCACCAGGTCCCGTCCGGGTCCTGCCGCAGTCGGCCCGCAGCGGGCCGGTCCGCCCGACCGGCCGGGGTGGACCCACGCCCCCGTCGCCGGTCCCGGCCGGTACGGTCCTGACCGGCGCGCCCGGTAGACGCGGTTTCCCGGCGACGGATCCGGTTGACGTAGGCGGGCCCCGGCTCGGTCCAGAGCACCGCCCGGCGGCGCTGCCGCGGTGTCGCCGGGCGCTGCGTGCCGCCGGGTGCCTTCGACCGGCCGGCACCCCGGCTGCTCTGGTCGACCCGCGCCATCCGTGACGGAATCCCCTCGGCCCGCAGTCGCGCCGCCACCATCGTGCCGACCAGCTCCGCCAGCGAGGCCGCCCGCCGCCGTCCGGTGCGGTCGGCCCCCCGCCGCAGCAGCCGGCCGCCGTTGCCGCCGCCCTCGATCCGGACCCGCACCACCCGGGGCCGGTCGGATTCCCACGCCCGGCGGGCCTGGGCGACGACCTGGTCGACGAACAGGTCGAGCTCGGGCAACTGCCCGTCCTCGGCCGCCCGCTGGCCGGGGGCGAAGTCGACGGTGACGGTGGCCACCGGGTCGGCGTCGTCGGGGGTGTGCCGGACCGCGGTGACGTCCCGGTCGAGCCGGTCGCCGACCACCGCCGCGACGGTGCCCAACCAGCTCTGCACCTCGGCGGGGTTCATCGTCGGGCGGGTCACCCCCATGTACTGGGCCGAGCGGTCGTCGACCTGCCAGCGCCGGGCCGACTCGTTCCAGGTCAGTTCGCCACCCACCCGCGCGTGCCGCTCGATGGCCCGGCCCCGCGCGTCGAAGCCGACCGCGAGGCCCGCGTGGCCCTGCCCGCCGAGCTGTTCCCGCAACCGCTCGGCGGTCAGCTCCGGATCGTGCTGCCGCATCCCCGCCAGCAGTGCGCGGAAGTCCCGTGGCCGCATCGCCGCGGCGGCGTCGGCCGCACCGAGGTAGATCTCGCCGTCCTCGGCCACCACGTAGCGCCAGGACCGCGCCCGCGCGGGGTCGAGCAGGTGGGCGGGGAAGTCCGCCAGCCGGTACCAGAGCGGATTGAGGCGTACGTCCCCGGCGTCGTCGCGTTCCTCAGGCGTGATGCGGGCGGCCCGTACCGCCGGCCCGTAGGTCCCGTCGAGATCCGCGCCGACCGGCGACTCGTTCGGGACTTCGGCGACGCTCAGGGAGTCGGGACTGTCGGGGGTGACCGGCCTTCCCGGGGTGCCCGGCACGCCGAAGAGGTCGACGACGACCGGAGCGGCGACGGTGGCAGACGGGTCGACGACGACCGGAGTGGTCGGATCGGCGGCGGTGGCCGGCGGGGCGACGACGACCGGAGCGGTCGGATCGTCCGCAACAGTCGGCGGGTCGGCGACGACCGGGGAGTCGGGAGGGGCCGGAACGTCCCGAGCAGCCTGGCGGTCGGGAGTGTCGGTGGCGGGGAGGTCGGTGGCGGCGGGGGTGTCCGACCCGGCGGACGAGGCGTCGAAGTGGTCACGGTCGTTGTGGTAGACCGACACCGCTGGGGCGTCGGCCGGCCCGTACACCGCGCGGACCCGGCCGTCGGCACGACTGCGCACGCTCAACGACACGTCGAGCGCGTAGGCCAGCAGGGGCAGCAGGGCCACACCGACCGGTTCCGACCAGGATCGGGACCAGTCGCGTACGGCGGCCAGGAGCACGTCGAACTCCTGGTCGGTCAGCGGCCCGGCCTGGAAGGCGTACCAGTCGAGGTAGGTGGTGCGCAGGTCGTCGTCGGTCAACCCGGTCAGGTCGGTGAACCCGTTGCGCTCCAGCAGGGCGATCCGGTCGGCGCGGGAGACCAGGTCGGGTTCCACCCGTTCCCGGTCGGCCAGTGCCTGACGGACCTCGGGGATCACCGTCGGCAGGGCGTCGCGGTGCATGGTCAGATATCCGGCGACGAGATCGATCAGGGCGTCGGCGGTACGGCCCAGTGGCGCGTCGGCGGGGACGGGCACCGCGCCGATGGAGAGCTGTTCGGCATGCCAGCCCACCGCCGCACGCACGTCGTCGGGCTCTGCCAGCCACTCACCCACCTGCGGCGACAGCAGCTCGGCAGCCGCCAACCGATGCGACACCAGCCCCGGCGCGGACGTCAGGACCGCGTAGGGCAGACACCGCCCGTTGGCCGGCACCCGCACCAGGTCCGCCGGCAGCTCCTGGACGGTCCGGGTGGCCGGCTCGGCCGTCGGCACGGTCACCGGCTCGACGGGCTGGCTGGTGGTGGGGTCCGGGGGCGTCGGTTCCGGCCGGGACATGCCGTACCGGCTGGTGCTGGCGGGGTCCACCAGGGCACTCACGGTCGCCGTGCCGCCCGGCGTCACCGGCACCGGCTTTCCCTGCCCGTCCCGCACGATGACCCGGGCGCCCACCGGCAGTTCCGGCGGTTCGCCGACCGGCCGCACCCGTCGACCCTCGGTCGCCTGGGTCTCCACCCAGAACAGCTCGCCGCCGTCGTTGAGCAGGGCGAAGGCGTGCCGCGGGGCGTTCGGTGGCTCCACCAGCACCGCCGCCACCGCGTTCGGGCCGGCGGCACTGACCGGGCCGAGCACCTGCGCCCAGTCGGAGACCGGCTGCCACTCGGTGCCGAGCTGCCTGGCGAGGTCCCGCTCCGGACGGGCGGGGTCGACCGCCGTGTCGTCCCGGGTCACCCGGGGCAGGGCCGAGAACTCACCGACCACCGCCGCCAGCCGGATCACGCAGTCCGCCGCCGTACCGTCGTACGGCGGCAGCACCCCGGTCAGCCGCTGCTCCAGGACGACCCCACGGGCCTCCCCCGGGGCCCCGGGGGCGACGGTCACCGCACCCACCGGCACCGGCTGTGGACCCGCCGCCGGTACGCCCGACGACGCACCGGGTCCGGAGGCGTTCACCGGCTGCGCCCGGGAGCCCGACCCGACCCCCGGCTGCGATCCGCCCGCCGCCTGCGTCCCCGACCCGGCCCCCGACTGCGGGGTGGCGGGTGCCGATCCGCCCGGCCCCTGTCCGCCCACCGGCTGCGGTCCGCCCGCCCGGGTACCGGCCGACGAGGACGGGTCCACCGGCGCGGACGCACCGGGCGCGGTGGACAGGTCCGGGGCGGCGGACACGTCGGGTGCGGTCGACGGGCCCGCCGAACCCGGGCTGCCACCCACGGCGAGCGGGTCCACCGGCACGGGCCCGGCCGGCTCCCCCGACGGTGTCGACACACCGTCGGCCGGCCGGGGCCCGGCCGGGTCGGCGTCGCCGGAGCCACCGCCGGCACCCGGACGGGCCGTCGGCCCGGTCCCGCCGGCCCCGGAGCCCGCACCCCCCGCCGCACCGCCCCGGCCCGCACCGCCCGGGGTCGCGCCACCGGGGGTCGTCCCGCCGGGGATCGCACCACCGGGGATCGCACCGCCGGGCGTCATTCCACCGGGGATCGCACCGCCGGTGCCGGTGCCGCCGGCACCCGCCCCGGGCACGGCGGTCACCGCCTCGGCGTACGACGGTGGTTCGTCGTACGCCGGCAGGCGGACCGGGTCGTACGCGGGCAACTGCTCGTCCGTCACCGGGTCCGCAGGCGCCGACGGGTCCGCCTTACGGTCCCGGCCACCGCTCGTGGCCTTGTTCAGCTGCTGGCCGATGGCGGTGCCGGCGACGCTCGCCACCCCGGAGAGCGCGCCCGCGACGACGGCCGCCCCGTCGGCGTCCCACTCGCCGGTCGTCATGCCGTTGTAGACGAACTCGGTCAGCCACTCGCTGATGCCCTCGTTGGCGACCTCCTGGGCCGCCTCACCCGGCCGGAAGCCGTGCGGGTCCGGGGTGTCCGACGAAGCCGTCAGCCCGACCCGCCGACCGATGTTGGTCGACCGGACCAGCCGCTCCAGCCCCTGCATGAGCCCGCCGAGGCCGAGGCCGACCGCGCCACCGAGCGAGCCGACCTCGGCGGCGGCACGGGTCAGCTCGTTGTTCCAGCCGTCGCGGGTGTGGTTGCGGATCTGGTAGAGCTGCACCAGCCGGTCCATCACCGTCTGGAGACCGATCCCGACGGCCTGCGCCATGGCGACCTGGAACAGGACCCGGGTGGTGACGTTCTGGAAGATGACCCGCATGATCACCCGGCCGACCGCGAGTCGGGCCAGCGCGGCGCCCGGGTTGATCCAGGCGATCGCCAGCGCCGTCAGCAGTTCCACCATCAGGGCGAGCAGCGCCGCGATGATCATCAGCTTGGCGTACTGCACCTCGGTGGCGGTGCCCCGGTAGCTGTCCCCCATCCGGTTGGTGTACTTCGACACCAGACCGAGGTAGCCCGGGCTGTGCAGGACGTAGCGCTCCATCGTGTCGACGAACGAGTCCTCGGCCTGCCCGTTCACCCCGGCCCGGTACGCCCGTACCCCGTCGCCGAACGTCTCGCTCGACGTGGCCACCTGCTCGGCGGCCTGCCGCAGCGCCTCGGCGGTGGCGAAGAGGTTGGTCTCGTCGGCCTTCGGAAACTTCTCGCCGACCAGGAACCGCAGGAAGTTGGCCAGTTCGGCCGAAACCTCGATCGCCACCGGAGACCACCCCTCGTCGTCACGCTGTTGTCAGGTGTTGCGCCAGAGCACTGAAGGCCCGTGCGCCGGAGCACTGCCGCCCGGGGCGGGCAGCGCCGTCGGCCGTTAGGTGTGCCGCCCGCTGTTGACCCCGCCGGAGATGTCGGCGTTGGTCGACTCCATGTCCGCCAGGAGTCGGCCCAGTTCCCGCAGGTCCTCCTGGTAGCCCTGGGGCACCGCGCCGAGCAGCTTGATGAGGTCCGCGCCGACCGACGCCTTCGGCAGGTTCGCCACGATCTCGTCGATGTCCGCGTACGGTTCCCCGACGAGTCCGGGATGGTCGGTGTCGCTGCGCCGCAGCGCCCGCTGGACCCGGTCCAGTTCCTCGGTGAACGGGTCGAAGTTCGGGTTGGTCAGCCGGCCGGTGTCCGCACCGATCGGCCCCACGGCCGGGGGCATCAGTGGGCTCCGGCCGGGGGCGTCGGCGTCGGGTCGTCGTCCGGCCCGACCGTCCGGAACATCTCGTTGAGCAGCTGGTCCATCGGCAGCGGGCCGTGTTCCGGGTCGGCCCCGCCGGTCAGCAGGTCCATCATGGGCAGGCCGGCGGGGAGCAGCGACTCGAACGCGGCCACGGTACGGGCCATCGCCTCACCCCGGGCCGCCTCGATCGTGTCGACCAGCAGCTCCCCCAGCTCCGGACCGGCCATCGTCCGGTACGCCGAGGTCGGAAACTTGATCCCCGTGACCGCTCCCCGACTGTCGACGGTCACCGCCACCGCCCGGTTCTTCGCGGTGACCGTGCTGTAGACGGTGTGCAGGCCACCCTGGATCTCGTCGATCGCGGCCTTCTGCCGTTCGAGTTCGGCGAGCGCCTGCTCGACCTGGTTGGACAACGGACTCGACATCTGTCCTCACCTCCGGTTGTCTCTGCGGTTCGTCTGCTGCGGGGCACCACGACGGTCGACCCGTCGTGCGGCGCCGACGGCGGTCAACCCCGGCCGCGCGCCTGGTCCCGGCCGTGCACCACCGGGCCGGCGGTGGGGGTCTGCTCCACCTGCACCGGTGTCGCCACCGGCCGCCGCCTCGGCGGGTCGGTCCGGCCGACCACGGCCGCCGTACACGTCGGGTCGGCTCCCCATGCCTGCTCGTCCTCGGTCAGCCGGGTGGTGCGGCGGGTGTCGTCGCCCTCCCGGCCCGGTGCGCCGATCGGCGGCAGGACCGGCGGCCCGAACGGCCGGCCGCCGAGCTGGCCGGGTGCCGGGGGGCCGCTGCCCGCCGCGCCCGACAACCCCGGGCCACCGGTCACACCGGACGACCCGGCACCGCCGGGCAGCCCCGCGCCTGCGGGCAACCCCGCGCCGCCGGCACCGCCGAGCGGGCCGGCGAGCAGGGCGGCGAGTTCCCGGCCGACGGCGGAGCCGCCGACGGCCGCCCGCGACGGCGGGGCGACCGGCCCGTCCGCCAGGTCACCGATGTCGACGCCGCCGCCGGCCCAGTCGCCCAGCGCGCCGCCGGAGCGGCGGTCGCCGTCCGGGACGCCACCGCCGGCCCGTCCGCCGATCACCGGACCGACGCCACCGGCCAGACCACCCACCCCGGCCAGCGCACCGCCGGCCCAGCCGCCCACGCCGCCACGCCCCAGGGCACCGATCGCGCCGACGCCGTCGCCGGCCGCCCCGGAGGTGCCAAGGACGCCGAGGTCCGCGGAGTCGCCGGCCAGGCTCGTCGCGCCGAGCGCCGACAGACCCGCCCCGCCGAACCCGCCGACGCCCGCCGCGCCGAACGCGCCGATGGCCGCCGGGCCGCCGCCGAGAGCGGCACCCATCCCGCCGGCTCCCGAGGAGGAGGACGAGAACGACAGGTCCGGCCCGCCGCCGGCCCCGTCGAAGCCGGAACCACCACCGCCGGACCCGTCGAACCCGCCGCCGCCGGACTGGATGGTGGACCGCACCTCGTCGGGGGGTGGAGCGCCGGTGGGGCCGTCCGAGGTGCCCGGCGGTGGCGGCGGTTGGTCACCGCCGCCGGGCGGTCCCGCGAACCGGTTGACGATCCCGCTGGTCTCCCGCAACGCGGTGACGAGCTGCGCCAACGCGTCGCGCATCGCCAGGTCGAGCCGGACGAGCTGGCGCAGCCAGGCGGTGCGCAGCAGCACGTCGAGACCGGTCCAGCCGGCCGCGGTGGTCAGGTCGAAGGTGCCACCGACCGGCCCGGTGCCGTAGGTGTCCGGGATGGTGACCCCGACCGCGTTCAGGCTGCCCTGGTCGACCTGCGCGAGGATGCTGCGGACCGCGTTGAACAGCGCGGTCGGGTGGTACGTGTTGAACCACTGGTGGGTGTGGTCGCTGAACTCCCGCCACGCGTCGTTGATCCGCTCGCGGAACATCAGCAGGTCGTTGGACTGCCGGAAGACCCGGTCCGACCAGGCGTTGGTCTCGTTGGTGGCGTTCATGTCCCGGGTCAGCCGGTCGATGTCGGCGTGCAGGGTGTTCAGGGCCGCCACGAACACCGCCGACGCCGACCCCTCGAAGCCGGAACCGGCCCCGCTGATCCCGTCGCGCAGCACCCGCAGCTCGGCGGCGGTGGTGAGCAACGTCTGCTCGACCCGCCACAGCAGGTTGCCGGCGTCGGTGAAGCTGCGTTCGCTGAACCAGCCGTTGGTGCCGGCGTACAGGCGGGTGAGGGCGTTGACGCTCGCCCGGTAGAAGCTGTCGAACGCGGTGGCCGGTGGGGGGCCGCCGGTCCCCTCCCAGAAGGTGACGTGGCCCCGCACGATCTCCCAGAGGTCCCGTTGCGGGTCGTCCACCCCGGGACCGACCCGGCGGTAGCCCATCAGTTCCCGGTCCCCCGGGTCGATCGTGGGGCGGGTGCCCCGGTCCAGTTCCTGGGTACGCCGTTCGACGAACCGGACCCAGGTGACCCCGTGGCCGGCCACCAGGTTGCGGTCGATCAGCGTGCCGCTGCCCTGGTCGGTGCCGTCGCGGCCCTCGTTGAGGACGTCCTGGAGCATCCGTTCCCAGGTCCAGCCGGTGTACTCCGGGTTCGGGGCGGTCACCGCGCGGCCTGCCCGGGTCGACGGTCAGCCACGGCGACGTCCCGTCGTGCGGGTGGGGCCGGGCGACTGGCCGGGTCGGCGTGGCGCGGCCGGCATCGTGGTGGCCGGTTCCTCGGCGTGCTCGGAGCGGCCGATGACGGCCATCCCGCACTCGGGGTCGGTGCCCCACACGTCCTCTTCCTCTTCCAGCCAGGTCTTGCGTTCACGGTCCTTCTCCCCCTGCTGGCCGCCCCCACCCATGCCTCCCATGCCGCCCATCGGCGGCATCATCGGGAACCCGCCGGCCGCCGAGCCGGCGGAGTCGACGCCCCGCGCCCCGCTGCCACCGGGCCCGAGCCCGGCCGGTTCGCCGAGCAGCGCGGCCAGTTCGCTGCCGAGGGCCACCCCGCTGGTCGAGGACTCGCCCGGCGAGCCGCCGCCCAGGTTGCCGACGTCGACACCGTCCACGTCGGTCGGGAACTGCGCCGACGGGTTGGTCGTGTCGTCGCCGAGGCCACCCGCCCCGCCGCCCTTGACACCGCCCAGGCCACCGGAGCCGCCGGAGGACCCCAGGTTGCCCAGCCCACCCAGGCCGGGGGTCAGGCCGGGGACGACGACACCACCGCCGAGTCCACCGCCGCCCGCCGAGCCGGAGCCGGTGCCACCGCCCAGGTCGCCCCAGTCGATGCCGCCGCCACCGAGACCACCCAACCCGCCGCCCGACCCACCGGTGCCGAGCTCGCCGCCACCGTCGAGGCCCAGGCCACCGGCCCCGCTCCCTCCGCCCGACCCGAGGCCGGACCCGCCACCCAGACCGAGATCGCCACCGCCGCCCAGCGCGGAACCACCTCCCAGGCCGAGGTCCCCGCCCGCACCGAGCCCCCCACCGCCACCCAGGCCGAGGTCGCCGCCACCGCCCAGGCCCAGGTCACCACCGCCACCCAGACCGAGGTCACCGCCGCCACCGTCCAGGCCCAGGTCACCACCGCCGCCCAGGCCGAGGTCCCCACCACCGCCCAGGCCCAGGTCACCACCGCCACCCAGACCGGGGCCACCGCCGCCGTTGAGGTCCGGCCCGTTGAGGTCGGGGGTGCCGCCCGGCGGCGGGGTGGTGCCGGTGGTGGTCGGTGGGGGCGAGATGACGCTCACCAGGTGGGTGACGGAGCGCAACCGGGTGGTCAGCAGTGCCAGCTCGGTACGCATCGTGGCGTCCAGCTCATGCAACTGGCCGAGCCAGGCACCCTTGATCATGTTGTCGACGCTCTGCCAGCCCGCCTCGGTCATCAGGTTGAACGTGCCGCTGTTCACCGAGCCGTTGCCGTACGCGTCCGGCAGGGTGATCGTGACCTGGCTGAAGTTGCCCGTCCTGACCTCGGTGACGATCTTCTTCAACGAGTCGATCAACGTGGTCGGGTTGTAGCCGTTGAACCACTGGAAGGTGTGGTCGCTGAACTCCCGGAACGAGCTGGCGATCTTGTTGCGGAAGGTCGTCATGTCGTCGACCACGTCGTCGACCTGATCGGACCAGGCCCGGTCGGTGCTGTTGGCGTTCATGTCGACGGCGAGCCGGTGGACGTCGCGCCGCATGTTCGCCACCGCACCGATGAACACCCCGGAGGCGTTGCCCTGGAACCCGGAGGCGTCGTCGCCGACCCGGTCCAGGATGGTCTTCAGCTCCCGTTCGGTGCTGACCAGACTGGTCTCCACGTCGTGCAGCATCTTGGCGGCGTCGGTGAAGCTCTTCCAGCTGAACACCGGGTTGGTGCCGCTGGTCAGCCGTTGCAACGCGCCCTCGCTGGACTTGTAGAAGGTCTCGAAGGCGCCGCGCGGGGAGGGCGCCCCCTCGGTCTGCGAGTCACTGAAGACGATCTTCACCTGGATGAACTGGGTACGGGTGGTGTAGTGGGGTTTCCCGTCGCGCACCGAGCCGACCGTGCTGATCCGGTAGAGGAAGAACTCGTTGCCGTCGAGCGAGTCGATCCGGTTGGTCACGTCGCCGTCGCTGGGCGGCTGCGAGGACTCGGTCACGTCGTCCAGGTGGTCGACGAGACGCAGCCACCGCACGTCCGGGCCGGCCACCAACCGACGGTCCAGCATGGTGCCGCTGGTGCCGTCGGGGCCGTCCCGGCCCTCCCCCAGCACGTTCTGGAGCATCGATTCCCAGGTCCACTGGGACATGTCCTGGTACGGCGCGGTCACCGGATCACGCCGTCGGGTTCGGGGTGGGGTTGGGCGGGGTGCCGGTGTTCGGCGGGGTGCCGGTGCCGGGCAGGAACTCCAGGAACCGCTCGGCGGTGACCGAGTTGAGCGACTCGATGTAGTCCGAGTTCGCCAGCAGTTCGGTCAGCCCCACGGCGAGGCTGTTCATCGTGGTCCGGTGCGTGGTCATCCGGGCCAGCAGCGTGTCACCGGTCTTGTTGAGCTGGTCACGGATGGTCTTGCCCGGCTCGAAGTTGTTCGTGCCGGCCGAGACGACCAGGTCACGCAGCGTCTGCGAGACGTACTGGCCCTGCCCGGAGGTGGCGGTGTCGACCGCGTCCCGCAGGCTGTTCAGCTTCGCGACGAGCTGGTTGATGTACGGCTCGTCGATGACGATCGGCATCTGGTGCTCCGTTCCGTGAGGTGGGAGGCGGGCGGCCCGGTACCGCCCGCCACACCGAAGGTCAGACGTTGCCCTGGAACAGCGCGGCACCCCGCGCGTCACCCAGCCGGTAGTTGTCGTGGATCTGGTCCAGCCGGGACGAGGCGTCGGCGAGCGCCCGGCGCATCTCGTCGATCCCGGTGTTCCACTTCGCCTGCGCCGCGGTGAACGCCTCCCGGGTGTCACCGGAGTTGGCGCTCACGTACGTCTGGACGACGGTGTTGAGTTCGTCGATCGCGTTCTGGATGCTGTTGGTCACGCCCTGCAACTCGGCCGAGCTGTCCAGCAGACCGTTGGGGTTGAGTCCGTACGACGGCATGGGTCGTCCTTCGTGAGGGGTCGGTCGGTGGTCAGGTCCAGCTCGCGGAGAGGGCGTTGTCCTGCTCCACCTGCGCGCTGGTCTGGTAGTGCGAGGTCATCGCGGTGTTCAGGTCGAGCAGCCCCTGCTTGACCTTGCTCAGCCCTTCCAGCCACTGCTGGATGGAGGTGGTGAAGGCGGTCTTGGCCTCCCCACGCCACTGGGTGTCCAGGAAGCTGGACGTGTTGTCGACGGCGCGCTGCGCCGCGTCGCACTGGGCGTCGGTCTGGTTCATCGCCGAGATGGTGCTGCGGATGGTCTGCTCGTCTACCTCATTGCCGAGTGGCATCGGCGCTCCTTCCGGTTGGGGCGGCCGCGGCGGTTCCGCGTCGCCGGTTCCGCTGGTCGGCCGGTCTCATCCGACGACCCGGGCGGGGTCGAGGGCGGGACCGGTCGGCAGCAGATCGATCAGGTCCGGTGACACCACGGTCGCGGTCGCGGGGGCGTAACCCAGCCGCTCCGCCACCGCCGCACCGGCGAGGGGGTACTTCACCCCGGCGTCGGTCACCAGGTGGTAGCCGGTGCCGGGCTGTCCGGCGCGACCGGTGACCACCAGCCCGCCGCGTCCCGGGGTGACCGCCACCGCGTCCGCGGTGTGCGCCGTCCGGGTCACCCCGACGCCGCCCCGGACGATGCCGGTCGCCGGGACCGGTCGGGCCGCCACGACCCGGGGGCGGCCGTCGGCACCGAACCGCAGGCACCAGGCCAGCCCGGCGGCGCGGGAGGCCGCCGCCGGCGCCACCGCCGGCAGTTCCTCGGCCACGGATGGTCGGGCCACGAGGGGCAGCCGGGCCAGCGCCGCCGGGCTCAGCACGGTCGGGACCACCACCCGGCCGCCGTAGCCGGCGACGGTCGCCGGGTCGGCGGCCAGCAGCGCGTACGCCAACGGGGTCAGCCGGGCCAGCCCGTCGCGGCGCAGCAGGTAGTGCCGTTCCGCCCCGTCGGCCGGTCGGGCGGTGAACAGCTGACCGATCCGGGTCGGTTGCCCGTCTACCTCTGGCCCGGCCTCGCCGCGCCCCGGCACCGCCACCGGCCCCAGGTCAACCCCGGCGGGGACCAGGTCCAACCAGGCCGCCGGTACGGTGACCGGTGGCCCGTCGTGTCCCAGCACCGCCGGCAGCCACGGCGCGGTGAGCCGGAACCGGTGACCGTTCCAGATCAGATAGCCGGCGGTCGGGTCGCCGGTGGGCCGGACCAGCACCGCCCGGTCGGCGGCCAACGGGGTCCCGTCGGCCGCCGGGGCGACGGACAGGGTCAACGCCGTCGTCTCGGTGCCGGCCAGATCCGTGGCGCTGGGCGCGCACGCGGTCCACCCGACCCCGGCCAGGCCACCGGCCGGCAGCACGTCGGGGGCGCCGACGATGCCCAGCGGCTGCCCGTGCGCCACCCCGCGCAGCGACTTCGCCGACACGGTGACCACGGCCAGTTCCTCGCCGAGCAGCAGCCGGGCCGAGGCGTAGTTGAGCACCGGGCGCAGCCGCCCGTCCAGGTAGAGGTAGCGCGAGCCGGTCTCCTTCTCCACCACCAGCGACCCGGCCTTCCGCCAGGCGGTGGCCCCGCCGGGGGCGAAGAAGCCGTACAGGGTGAAGCCGCCGACCACCAGCGCGGCGACCAAGACCCCGGCGAGCAACCCCACGGTGGTCCGCCGGTGCGGCGTCTCCAGGCCGTCCGGCTCGCCGGCGACCAGCGCGGCGGTCAACCGGCCCAGCAGGTGCGACTGCGCCTGCACCTGGTCACGTCGGGACTGCACGGCCTCAGCCCCCGATCGCCCGGAAGTAGTCGTACACGTGCAGGACGGCGAGCCCGATCGGCAGCAGCGCCACCGCCGCCGCGGTCAGGGTCAGGTCACCGACCCGCCCCCAGTACGGCGTCACCCGCCGCCCGGTGAGGCTGCGCCCGGCCAGCAGCAACGCCGGTACGGCGACCGGCAGCACCACCAACGCCAGCACCCGCGCCAGCGGTCCCGCACCGGCCAGGGCGTCCACGGCGACCGCGACGAGCCCGACCAACGCCGGTACCGCCTGGGTCAGCCGGTGCCAGGCGCTGGTCATCGGCCGGGCGTTGAGCGACCAGACCAGCGCGACCAGCAGCACCAGGGTCACCTCTGCCCACCCCGCCCGGTGGGCCACCGGCAGCAGCGCCACGGCGGTGGCCGCCGCCAGGCCGGCGTACAGGGCGGTCATCAGCCGGTCGACGGCCCGCGCCCGGTCCATCAGCGGGCCGGCCGGTTCCGGGTCGATGTCCTCCTGAAGGTGCTCGGGTCGGGTCGGCAGCGGGGCGAGGCGCATCCCGGCCAGCCGGAACGCGAACAGGGGCACCGTCAGCACCAGGGCGGTCGCGGCCAGCGCCACCACCGCCCCGGCCTGCGGCCCGGTCAGCCCGCCGGCCGTGGCGGCGGCCCCGCCGAGCACCCCCAGCAGCAGCGCGACGGAGCCGGCGACGAACAGCGGGGTGGCCGCGCCGAGCAGACCGGCGGCGAGCACGGCCACCGCCGCCCCGGTGGCGGTCCCGCCGAGCACCTGCGGCCCGGTCACCCCCGCGCCGACCGCCCCGCCGTCGCCGGGCAGCACCAGCCCGGCCAGGCCGGCGTAGCCGGTCGCGGCGACGGCCAGCAGCACGCCGAACCCCCGCTCGGCGGCGGCCCGGACCACGGCGGCCCCGCCGCCCAGCGCCACCGCCGCCACCGCCAGCGCCGCCACCGCCCGCAGCGGCACCGGGCCGGGCAGCGCCAGGGCCACCAGCCCGACGGCGAACAGCAGCCCGGCCAGCCCCAGCACCACCGGGCGGACCAGCTCGGGACGCCACCGGCCGGGGCGGTCCCGCACCCCGGTCGCCATCCCGTCGACCAGATCGTCGAAGTCGACCTCGGGCAGCTGGTCGGCGCGCGGACGCAGGTACACCAGGTCGCCGTCGTGCAGGTCGAGCGCGGCGACGCTGCTCTCCTCGTCCAGCGGGGCCGAGCCGGCCCGTTGCAGCACCCAACCGCCGTGGCTCAACCCCGTGTCGGCCAGCCCGTCGCCGAGGTGGTGCAGCAGCGCCGGCAACAGGTCGGCCACGACCACCCCGACCGGCACGGCGACCTCGATCTGCCGGCTCGGTCCGCGTACGACCAGCCGGCACATCTGCTCGGTCTCGGTGCCTGTCACGGCCCCTTCAACGGCCCCGCCCGGAGAACGTTCAACGGCTGATCGGAATTTTCTCCCCGCCGGGACCCGCCGGTATCCCGGCCGGAAACCGGGATCGACCCGGATCGGCCCGTGCTCCGTTGTGGAGGGGGGCCGACGGCCCGGGTGGAGGGAGACGAGCATGGGGACGGTGCTGTTCCGGCGGCCGGCACGGCGCGGCGGGCCGGAGATGCCCACCGGGGAGTTGACCCTCCAGGAGCCGCCCGAGCTGAGCGAGCCGCAGCACAACGGCGCCCGGCAGGCGATGATGGTGCTGCCGATGGCGCTGATGACCGGCGTGATGATGCTGATGTTCATGGGCCCCTCGCGGGGCCCGCTGACCTGGGTGATGGCCGGCATGATGGCGGTGGCCATGGGCGGGGTGATGATCGGTTCGGTCATCGCCAGCAGCGGGGAACGCAAGCAGCGCCACGGCGGTGACCGCCGCGACTACCTGCGCTATCTCGCCCAGCACCGCCGCCGGGTCCGCCGGTTCGCCCAGGACCAGCGGGACTCCAGCCTGTGGCGGCACCCCGACCCGGCGTCGCTGTGGTCGCTGGCGATGACCACCCGCCGCTGGGAACGCCGTCCCACCCACCCGGACTTCCTGGAGATCCGGGTCGGCACCGGCGAACAGCGGCTGGCGGTCCGGATCGCGCCGATGCAGACCAAGCCGGTCGAGGATCTCGAACCGGTCGCCGCGAAGGCGCTGCGCCGGTTCATCCGGGCGTACAGCACCCTGCCGGACCAGCCGGTGGCGCTGTTCCTGCCGGGCTTCGCCGAGATCCGGGTGACCGGGGACCGGGCGGCGGCGCGGGCGCTGCTGCGGGCCCTGCTCACCCAGCTCGGCGCGTTGCACGCGCCGGAGGAGGTCCGGGTGGCGCTCTGCGTCGACCCGGACGGGCTGGCGGCCTGGGAGTGGGTCAAGTGGCTGCCGCACGCCCAGCACCCCACCGAACAGGACGCCGCCGGGACGGCGCGGCTGGCCGCCGACGGGATCGAACGCCTCGAACGGCTGCTCGGCGCGGAGTTCACCGGCCGTCCCCGCTACGAGCCGGGCGTCACCCCCGACCGGGACGAGCCGTACGTGGTGGTGGTCCGCGACGGCGGCCGGGTGCCGGCCGGTCACCGGCTCACCACCGGCGGCTACCGCAACGCGGTCTTCGTCGACCTGGACGACCCGCCGGTCGCCACCGGCAAGGGCATCCTCAACCTGGAGGTCGCCGACGGCACGCTGACCATGCTCGGGCGGGACCGGGTGGGCCAGGAGACCCGGCAGGTGCTCGCCGCCCCCGACCTGCTCGGCCCGGCGGCGGCCCGCACGGTCGCCCGGCTGCTGTCGCCCTACCGGCTGGCGGTCAGCACCGAACTGGCCCCCGAACCGATGAAGGCCGACTTCGATCTGGGCACGCTGCTGCGCATCCCCGACCTGGAACGGTTGGAGCTGGCCGCGTTGCGCGACCGGCGCGGGCCCGACGAGCGGCTGCGGGTGCCGATCGGGGTGGACGCCACCGGCGCCCCGGTCGAGCTGGACCTCAAGGAGTCCGCGCTGGGCGGCATGGGACCGCACGGGATGCTGATCGGCGCGACCGGCTCCGGCAAGAGCGAGTTGCTGCGGACGCTGGTGCTGGCGTTGGCCGTCACGCACTCCTCGGAGACGCTCAACCTGGTCCTGGTCGACTTCAAGGGCGGGGCGACGTTCCTCGGCCTGGACCGGCTGCCGCACACCTCGGCGGTGATCACCAACCTGGCCGACGAGGCGTCGCTGGTCGGCCGGATGCGTGACGCCCTGCACGGCGAGCTGGTCCGCCGGCAGGAACTGCTGCGGGCCGCCGGCGGCTACAGCTCGGTGCTGGAGTACGAGAAGGCCCGCGCCGGCGGCACCCCGCTGGACCCGCTGCCCACCCTCTTCGTGGTCGTCGACGAGTTCTCCGAGCTGCTCGCCGCGCACCGGGACTTCATCGACCTGTTCGTCATGATCGGGCGGCTCGGCCGGTCGCTCGCCGTGCACCTGCTGCTGGCCAGTCAGCGCGTCGACGACGGCCGGATCGGGCAGTTGGAGTCGCACCTGTCGTACCGGATCGGGTTGCGGACCTTCTCGGCGATGGAGTCCCGCTCGGTGATCGGGGTGCCCGACGCCTACGAGTTGCCGGCCGCCCCGGGCAACGGCTACCTGCGGATGGACGTGTCGACACTGCTGCGGTTCAAGGCCGCGTACGTCTCCGGCGAGTACCGCCCCCGCCGGGCCCGGGTCCGGCAGGAGGTGGTCCAGCGGCAGGTGGTGCCCTACCGGCTGGACCCGGTGACGGCGGAGCAGCCGACCCCGCCGGTGCCACCCGTCGACACCGCACCCGCGACCGATCCGGGCACGCCGACCGCCGCAGCCGGCACGCCGACCGCCGGTCCGGCCGGGTCCGGACCGCCGCCGGTGGACGGGGCGGAGCCGGCCGCGCGCAGCGTGTTCGCGATCGTCACCGACCAGCTCGTCGACTCCGGGCCACCGGCCCACCAGGTCTGGCTGCCGCCGCTGGGCGAATCCCCCACCCTGGACAGCCTGCTGCCGGCGCTGACCCCCGACCCCGACCTCGGGCTGGTCGCCGCGGACTGGCCCGGCAACGGCCGGCTGGTCGTCCCGCTCGGATTCATCGACAAGCCCTACGAGCAGCTGCGCGACCTGCTCACCGTGGACCTGTCCGGGGTGGGCGGGCACATCGGCGTGGCCGGCGGCACCCGCAGCGGCAAGAGCACCCTGATCCGGAGCCTGATCTGCGCGCTGGCGCTCACCCACCGCCCCACCGACGTGCAGTTCTACTGCCTGGACTTCGGCGGCGGCACCCTGGGCACCGTCGCCGGCCTGCCGCACGTGGGCAGCGTCGCCGGCCGGCTCGACACCGACCGGGTCGGCCGGACCGTCGCCGAGGTGACCGGCCTGATCAACCAGCGGGAGCGGCGCTTCACCGAGCAGGGCATCGACAGCATCCAGACCTACCGCCGGCTGCGCGCCGAGGGTCAGGTCACCGACGACCCGTACGGCGACGTGTTCCTGGTGGTCGACGGCTGGTTCACGCTACGGCAGGAGTTCGAGCCGCTGGAGGTGGCGCTGCGGCAGATCGCCGCCCGGGGGCTCAACTTCGGTGTCCACCTGATCGTCAGCGCGGCCCGCTGGTCGGAGGTGCACCACAGCATGCGCGACCAGCTCGGCATCAAACTGGAACTGCGTCTCGGTGACGCCGTCGACTCGGCCATCGACCTGCGGTTGGCGGCCACCGTGCCGCGTGCGCCGGGGCACGGCCTCACCCCCGAGAAGCTGCACTTTCTGGGGGCGCTGCCGCGCATCGACGGGGTGGCCGACCCGGCGAGCACCGCCGAGGGGGCGCGTGAGCTGGCCGACACGGTGGCCGAGTTCTGGGCCGGGCCGGTGGCGTCTCCGGTGCGTACCCTGCCGGCGGTGCTGCCCGCCGCCGACCTGCCGCCGGCCGAGGGCGACCTGTGGGTGCCGCTCGGCCTGGACGAGACCGACCTGAAGCCGTACTGGCACGACTTCGCGGAGCTGCCGCACCTGACCGGGCTCGGCGACAGCCAGAGCGGCAAGACCAACCTGCTGCGCCACCTGGCCCGCATGATCGTCGGCCGGTTCACCCCGGCCGAGGCGCGCATCCTGATCGTCGACTACCGACGGCAGCTCTTCGACTCGGTGCCCGCCGAGTACCGCCTCGGCTACTCGGTCTCCACCGACTCCACCCGGGAGACCGTCGCCGACGCCGTGGTCGGCCTCAAGGGACGGCTACCGGGTAAGGAGATCAGCCCCGAGCAGTTGCGCCGCCGCGACTGGTGGACCGGACCCCGGCTGTTCGTGCTGGTCGACGACTTCGAGATGCTCGCCGGGCAGGACAACCCCCTGCAACCCCTCATCCCGTACGTCCCGCACGGCGTCGACATCGGGCTGCACCTGGTGGTCGTGCGGGGCACCGCGAACCTGATGCGGATGTCGATGGACCCGCTGCTGCGTCGCCTCCAGGAGGCCAGCAGCCCGGACCTCGCTCTGTCCTGCCCACCGACGGAGGGGCCGCTGCTGGGCGGGGTGAAGGGACGGCACCTGCCGCCCGGCCGGGCGATGGTGCTGACCCGACGCGGACACCGGATGATCCAGACCGCGTACGTCGAACCCGACCCGGTGCCGGTCGGCTGACCGCCGTCCGGGCGGCACGGGCCACCGGCCGTGCGGCGGGCCCCCTGTCGGGCGGTCACGCGGCGGGGGCTGGTCGGGCCGGTGGAGGGCAGGGCCGGTGGGGCGGCGGGGGCGGGTCAGCGTCGTCGGCGGCGGCGCAGGCCGACGGTGAGGGCGACCAGCGTGAGGATCGCCGCCAGCACGGTGATCGCGCCGGCCGGGCTCCGCCGCTGCACGGTGGTGGCGACTCCGGCCGGGGTGGCGTTCACCGCCGCCGCTGGATTGATCATGCCCCAGCCGTGCCACGGGTCGGGCCCGGCCGCCGGTGACGCCGCCCCGTCGGCCGTGGCCGTGACCCGGGCCGCCGCCTCGACCGCGTCCAACCGGGGTGCGCTGGAGCGGACCAGGGCGACCAGCCCGGCGACGAACCCCACGGCGTAGTCCGTACCGGTGCCCTGCACCTCGCCCGAGCCGATCCCGAGACCCACCACGTCCACGCCCGGCGCCACCACGTCGACCTCCCCCGGCCGGTGCACCTCCGCCAGCCGGTCGTCCGGGCCCACCGCGCCGACCCGCAGCACCCCCGGCGGCAGGGCGGCACCCTTCGCCGCCGTCGCCGGGCGGGCCGCCACCACCACGGTGGTGCCCCGGGTGACCGCCGCGCGCAGCGCCGTGACCACCCGTTTGTCGGTGGTGTCCACCGATCCGCCGACCACCGCCACCCCGGCCCCGGCCGTGGTCGCCACCCGCAGCGCGGCCACCAGTTCGGTCGGCTCCGCCGTCCCGGCGGCCATGCCGACCCGGACCGGCAGGACGGTGGCCTCGGGGGCGAGACCGACGAAACCGGTGCCCCGCTGCCGCGCGGCGGCGACGATCCCGGCCAGCGCGGTGCCGTGCCCGGTGCAGTCCCGGTCCCCCCGGGCGTCGCCGCCGGCCCCGGCGTCCGCACCGGGACGGACCCGACCGGCGAGGGCCGGCGGGGTGGCGTCCACTCCGGAGTCGATGACCGCGACCGTGACCCCCGCGCCCCGGCCCCGGGTCCAGGCCACCTCCGGGGTCAGCCGCAGCTGCGCCCAGGGCACCCCGCCGATCCGCCGCTTCGGCGCCACCGTGCAGACCAGGGCGCTGGTCGGCGCGGCGCTCGGCCGGGGGCGGGGCGTCGCCGCCGGGCGGGCCGGGGTGAAGGCCGGCAGCGGGCCGTAGCTGACGCCCGCGCCGACGGCGTCCCAGGGCAGCACCAGGACCCAGCCCGGACGCAGCACGGCGGGGTCGGTGACCGCGATGCCGTCCGGTTGGACCCGTCCCTTGTTCAGGGCGAAGATCTCCGGGTACCGCTGCGCGTCGCCGAGGACCCGCAACGCGACCTCCCAGAGGTGCTCGACCCGGCCCTGCTCCGCGCCGACCACCAGGTACTTCACGAAGCCGTTCGGCGCGGTGCCCGGCCGGGCCGGCGCGCCGGCCGGGGGCGAGGGCACGGGGGCGGCCGTAGCCGGTGCCGCCACGGCCACCGTCGACGCCGGGACGGCGAGCCCACCGAGCAGCAGGGCGACCAGCGGGCGGGACCAGCGGGCCCGGTGGCGTCCGGTCACCGGAATCGGGCGGGACAGCGCTACCTCCCAGCGTCGTCGTGGCCCGCCCAGGCTACGGCCTTGCCCGTACCGGCCCCGGATCCGGTCGATTGCGATTCGGCCAACCGGACGGGGGACGGACGGCGAAGCCGTACTGAACAGATCGCCGGTCGCCGCCGTTGTAGGCAGCGGCCGGGGAAGGGCTGTACCCCGGTGGAGGATCAAGGAGGCTGACCGTGCGATTCCCGACCACCACCGGCACCGGGCGACCGGTGACCCGACGGGTCACCCTCCGGTCGAGGCGGCGCGGCATCGTCGTCACGACGGCGGCGGTCCTGGCCGCCCTCCTGCTCGCCGCCGCCCACGCCGCGGGAACGGTGCCCGACCGGGAGTCCGTCCACCCGGCACCGTCGCACGCGGGGTCGGTCGCGACGGCGTCCGCCGCCGCGACGCCGCCTGCCACGCACTCCGCCGACGCGACGCCGGCCGGACGGTACTACGTGGTGGGGCCGCCGGTGGGCGGTCAGCGGGAGTACCTCTACCAGATCGCGGCCACCACCCTCGGCGACGGCAACCGGTACCGGGAGGTCTTCGAGCTGAACCGGGGCCGCCGCCAGCCCGACGGCGGACGGTTGACCGATCCGGCCGAACTGCGCCCCGGCTGGGTGCTGGCGCTGCCCCCGGACGCGCGGGGGCCGGGTGTGCGCATCGGCCCGCTGCCCCCGCCCGGCGCGGACGCCACCCCACCGGCCACGGCCGACCCGGGGCACACCGGTCAACTGGTCGTGCTGGCCGGACTCGCCGCCGTCGCCCTGCTCGTCGCCACCCTGCTGCGCCGGCCGCCCCGACGCCGGCGTGCCCTGCCCGGCCGTCCCGTCCGGCTCGCCCTGGCCGCAGGCGGCCCGGCACCGTCTCCCCGGCATCCGCCGGCCGGAGCCGCCCCCTGCGTCGGCGTCGCCCCGCCGGCCGAGGCTGACCCGACCGTCGGAGCCGCCCCGCCGGCCGGAGCCGACCCGAGCGCCGGAGCCGACCCGACCGTCGACGGTGCCCCCACTGCGGTCCCGGCCGGAACGCCGGAACCGGCACGACCGTCCCCCGTGGACCGGCCCGCCCCGGGGCACGGCGTCGATGTCACCGACGTGAGCCCGGTGCCGGACGTCGACGGCGACCTCGACACCGAGGTGGCCTCGCCCGCCGGCACCCTGGTGGTCCGGGTGCCCGGGGTGGCGGCGGGCGGCGGGCGGCCGCACCACGCCTGGCAGATCCCGGCGCAACCCCGACCGTCGATGCGGCTCCCGGTCCGGCTCGGCCACCGGCGGGGCTGGGCGCTCTGGGTCGACCTGGCCGGCACCTCGGACGTCTTCACGGTCACCGGCCCGGTCGAGGCCGCCCGGCAGCGGGCCCGGACGATCGCCGAGCAGGTGCACACCGCCGGGCACACGGTCACCGTGATCGGTGACCTGTTCGGCTCCGACCTGCCCGACGGTTGGGTCCGCCGGGCGGCCTTCCCCACCGGGGAGGCGGACCTGCCCGCCGGCACCGGGGTGCTGTGCAGCGCCGCCCTGTCCGGCCCCGAGCTGGCCTTCGCCCGCCGGATCGCCGCCCTGACCGGGCACCGGCTGGTGCCGATCGTCGTCGGCCGGGCGTTGCGGGCCCGCTGGTCGGTGACCGTCCGGCCGGACGCCCCCGCCGGGCCCGAACTCGTCGCCGCCGCCCCGGCCGGCGCGGCGCACGGCGGCAGGCTCCCCGCCGGGGACGGCGCACCGTGACCGGCGGCGGGTTTCCCGACGGCCGGGGTGAACCGTGACCGGCGGTGCGCCGTTGTGGTCCCGGGGTGCCACGTCGGCCGACCCCGCCGGGCCGGGGCACTCCACCGGCCGATGCCCGCTGGTGACGAGGAGACGGTGGATGAGCCGGTTGCTGGTGTCCTGGACCCGGTCGGTGGGTTGCCTCGTGGCGACCTGCGCGCTGGTGCTCGCCCTGCCCACCCCGGTCCGGGCGGCCCCACCGCCACCGCCCCCGACGTACGTGAAGTACTACCCGGTGTCCGACGGATCCGGGGACCCGGTGACGGACCTGACCGGGGTGGCCGCCCGGTTCCTGGCCGATCCCGACCGGGCCGACGAGGTCTACCGGCTCAACGAGGGACGCCGGCAACCCGACGGCGGGGCCCTGACCGCCGTCGGGCAGCGGCTGTCCCCCGGGTGGCTGCTGGTGCTGCCGTGGGACGCCTCCGGTGACGAGGTCCGCTACGGCCTGCTGCCGGCGACCATCCCGACGGCGAAGCCGGCCCGGCCCGCCGCCGGCGCGGGCGGTGCGGGCTGTGTCGCCGGCACCTCCGGCGACGGCGGCTCCCCGTGGACGGACCCGGAGCTGTCCCCGGCGCGCGCCTGGCCGCACAGCACGGGTGCCGGGGCGCTGGTGGCGGTGGTCGACTCCGGCATCGACGGGGAACTGGCCGCCCTGGCCGGGCGGGTCGCCCCCGGATCGGACGTCATCACCGGCAAGGCCCGCGCCGACACCGACTGCCTGGGCACCGGCACCGCGATGGCGAGTGTGATCGCGGCGGCCTCCGGCACCGGGTCACCCGCGCCACCGGTGGTCGGCGTCGCTCCGGAGGCCGCGGTCCTGCCGGTACGGATCGTCGCCGGTGCCACCGACGCCGATCCGCAGCGGACGGCCCTCGGCATCGAGGTCGCCGTCTCGGCCGGGGCGACGGTGGTGGCCCTGGGCGGGTACGCGAAACTCACCGATCCCGCCGTGACCGAGGCCGTCCGGGTGGCTGTGGCGCACGACGTGGTGGTGGTCGCCCCTGCCGCCACGGCCGACGGTACCCCGGCACCGGCCCAGGAGGGGCTGCTCCGGGTCGCCGGGGTCGGCCCCGACCACCGGCCCGTCCTGGCGTACCCGGCCGGTGGGGTCGACGTGACCGCGCCCGGCCGGGACGTTCCGACGCTCGGCGTCGGAGGCACCACGCCGCAGAACCGCACCGGCACCGAGTACGCCGTCGCCTACGTCGCCGGTGTCGCCGCGCTGGTCCGCACGGCGCTGCCCGGGGCGGACGCCGTCCAGGTGGCCCGCCGGATCACCGCCACCGCCGCCCCGGGCAGCCGGTCGAGCCCGAGCCCCGAGAACGGCTGGGGCATGGTCGACCCGCTGGCGGCGGTCAGCACCGGCCCGGACGCGGCGGCGCCGTCGCGTACCGACTCCGCCGTCTGGCCCGCGCTGGTGGCCGCCGGGCTCGGTTTCCTCCTGCTCGCCGTGGTGGGGGTGTTCGCCCGGCGGGCCCGACGGCTCACCCACCGCGCAACGGTCACCACCGGGCCCGCGACACCGACGTCCCTCCCGCCCGCGTCCACGCCGGACGACCCGGCGGCACCGCAGGTCACGGCGGCACGCCCCGATCCCGTAGGACGCTCCGAGCCGGCGGAACCGCAGGACACGGCGGCACCGCAGGACACGGCGGCACCGCACCCGGTCGCCGCCGCACCCGGGTCGGCCGCACCGGCGGTACCCCCCGGGCCGGCGTGGCCGTCGGAGCCGGACGGGCCGGCGGCACCGGGTGGACCGGCGACGGCGACGCGGGGTGCGCTGCCGTGACCGGTCGGGTCGGCCGGGGTCGCGCCGGGGTCGTCGGAATGCTGGTCAGCCTCGGGGTTCTCGTCGCCCCGCCGGCCGGTTCCGCCGCAGCCGGGGAGCCCCCTGCGCTGCCGGCGACGGCGGGACGCTGTGTCGGGCCGTCGCCGGTGACGGTCCGGGAGGCACCGTGGGCGCTGCGCCTGCTCGCCCCGCAGACCAGCTGGCCGTTGACCCGGGGGGCCGGGGTGGTGGTCGCCGTCGTGGACACCGGGGTGAGCGCCGCCGCGCCCGCCCTGGCCGGGGCGGTACGCCCGGGTGCCGATGTCACCGGCGGGCGGGCCGACAGCGACTGCGCGGGGCGGGGCACCGCCCTGGCCGGCATCGTCGCGGCCCGTCCGGCCGGCGACGGGGGGCCGACCGGGATCGCCCCGGACGCCGAGATCCTGCCGGTGCGGATCACCGACGCGAACCGACGGATCAGCCCGGCCCGGCTCGCCGCCGGCATCCGGCTCGCCACCACCGCCGGAGCGGACGTGATCCTGGTGGCCGCCGGGGTCACCTCGGCGACGCCGGAGCTGGCCGACGCCGTACGGGCCGCGGTCGCCCGGGACATCCTGGTGGTCGCCGCCGTCACCGACCGGGGTGGGGAGAACGGTGGGGACCCTCCGGTCGGCTATCCGGCCGGGTTCCCCACGGTGCTGGCGGTGAACGCGGTCGGTGTCGACGGGGCGGCCGGTCCGGTGGCGGCCGATGCGGGTACCGACCTGGCCGCCCCGGGGGCCGGGCTCGGCATCGCCCCGCGCGGGTCCGGCCACTACCGGGTCGGCGGTGCGCCGGTCGCCGCCGCGTACGTCGCGGGGGTCGCCGCGTTGGTCCGGGCGTACCATCCGGAGTTGTCCCAGGCCGAGGTGCGCGCCCGGTTGGAGCGGACCGCGATCCCGGCACCGGGTGGTGGGCCGACCCCGGGGGTCGGCGGTGGAACCCTCGACGCGTACGCGGCGGTCGCCGCGCTCGCGCCCCGGCAGGGCGACCCGCCGGTGCCGGTCGCGGCCGGGCCGCTCGTCGTGCCGACCGCTGCGGGCCCGTCGCGGGCCGCCCGGGTGGCCGGCCTGACCGTCCTCGGCGCGCTCGTGGTGGCCCTGCTCGTCGCCGCCGCCACGCTCACCCGGGCAGGCCGGACGCGACGTCGGGGAGGAAGGGGCACTGTGGCCGATCTGCCGGGGCAGCACCGCTGACGCCTGCCGACGCTCGGGGGTGCCCGACCGGCTCCCCCGGCCGTCCTGGTGGCGACTGGAACCCGGTGGTGGCCGGTGCCGGTCGCCCGGGTCGGCAGACAACCGTCACGGTCACCGGCTGGCTGGTCTGCTTCGTCGTGGTCGGTCCGGTCGTCGAGGAGCTGTGCTTGCGGGGCGTACTCCTGCACCGCCTGCCCACCACCCGGCCGGCGGTCGCCGGTGCCGTGCTGGTCAACCTGGTGGCCTTCGTGGTACGCGCGGTGGAGGCGGTGCACCGCTGACCTCCCGGCGGGCCGTGCAGCGGGGCGGCGGCCGGTAGGATCGGCCGGTGGACCTGGATGTCGTGGCCGCCCGGCTCGGGGTGCCCGTCGAGGAGGTCGAGCGGGTGCACCGGCTCGCCGGTGACCGGCCGTCGGCCCCGCTGCCCGCCCGCGCCGACGCGCCCGCGCTCCTCGACCGGCTGGCGGTACGACCGGACGACGCCGCCGAGATCATGGCCGGCTGGCCGGACCACGACTCTCCCCTGTGGACGCCGGAGCTGCGCTGGCTGCTCGACCGCTCGACCGCCCTGGTCCGCGCCGACCTCGGCGGGCACGAGTGGCTGTCGCCCGGCCCGGAGCTGCCCCGCGACCGGGGTCCCGCCTGGCGGCACCTCTACGTGTACGCCTACCTCGCCCTGGTCGACGTGGTCCGCGGATTCCACCGCGAGCACGGCGTCGCCGGGTCCGTCACCTGGGCGACCCTCGCCGACCTGGGTCGTAACCTGGCGATCGACAGGCGGATGCACGGCGAGGGCTGGCCGGTCATGCAGAGCTGGCTGACCCTGCACACCCGGGGCAGCCTCTACGAGCTGGGCCGGCTCCAGCACGAGCGGGCCGGCACCGCCATCGGCCTGCACGTGCCCGACGCGGGGCCGATGAGCCCGGAGGCGGTCGACGCGTCGCTCGACGAGGCCCGCGAGTTCTTTCCCCGGCACTTCCCCGACGAGCACCGCACCACGTTCTCCTGCGGCTCCTGGCTGCTCGACCCGCAGTTGCGCGACTACCTGCCCGAGGATTCCAACATCATCCGGTTCCAGCGCCGGTTCGAGTTGCTCCCCTACGTCCCGGCCGACGGGCCGGACGCCGACGTCGAGGTGCGGCGGTTCGCCTTCCGTACGCTCAGCACGCCGCTCGACCAACTGCCCCGGCGGACCGTGCTGCAACGCGCGATCATCGACCACCTGGCGGCCGGCGGCCACTGGCACTGGCGACACGGGCGGTTCCCGCTCTAGGGTCGGCCCGCTCCTGCCGGCGGTGGCCCGGCGGGGTCGTCGTCGGCTGGGGGCTGCGCCAGCCGGCCGGCGATCCGTTCCAGAGCGACGAGGTCCTGCGGGGCGAGCCGGTCGACGAGGTGCCGCCGCACCGACTCGACGTGGACCGGTGCGGCGTCGCGCAGGGCGGCCATCCCCGGCCCGGTCAGCACGAGCAGGCAACCGCGCCCGTCGGCCGGGTCGGGTGCGCGGCGCAGCAGTCCGCGCGCTTCCATCCGGCTGGCGTGCCGGGACAGCCGGCTGCGTGACCAGCCCATCTTGTCGGCCTGCACGCCGAGGGTGCTGGTCTGCGCGGGCTGTTCCGACAGGGTGCTCAGCACCTCGTAGTCGGCCTCGGACAGGCCGATCGCCGCCAGGTCGTGCGCGGTGCCGGCCTGGACGGCGACCATCACGCGTCGCAGGGCCCGCCAGGCCCGTTCCTCGGCGGGCGTCAGCCACCGCACCGACCCCGACTTTGTTGACATGTAATCAATCTAGCATCTAGCCTTCGTTTCCATGTCAACGAAACCGCTCCGTGTCCTCGCGCTGACCTGCGCCACCCGTCCCGGCGCGCTCGGTCCCGCCGTGAGCCGGTGGCTGCTCGACGCGGTCACCCCCCGGGCTGCGGCACTCGACGTCGAGGTGGTCCCGGTGGCGCTCGGCGACCTGGACCTGCCGTTCCTCGACGAGGAGGAATCCCCGTCGTCGGGCGTCCACCGGCACGACCACACCCGCCGCTGGAGCGCGACAGTCGACGCGGCGGACGGTTTCATCGCCGTCACCCCGGAGTACAACCACGGGATGCCGGCGACGCTGAAGAACGCGCTGGACTACCTCGCCGTCGAGTGGGCGTGGAAGCCGATCGGTTTCGTCAGCTACGGCCACACCTCGGCCGGCACCCGCGCCGTCGAACACGCCAAGCAGGTGGTGACCGCCCTGCGCATGGTCCCGACGGGCACCACGGTCGCCGTCCGCATCGGCGACGCCGTCCGCGACGGCCGGCTGCGGTCCGAAGCCGACCGCGACGCGGCCGGTGCCGCCCTGCTGGACGAGGTGGTCCGGCTCGCCCACGCCCTGCGACCGATGCGCGAACGCGACCGGGCCACCCCCGGCCCGCTACCCGGCTCCTACGCCCGACGACTCACCGGCGACGACGCGCCCGAGGTGACCGTGCTGCAACGGTGCTGCTGGACGGAGGAGGCGCTGGTCAACGAGACCCTGGCCATCCCGCCGCTGCACGAGTCGGTGCCGGAGGTGCGCCAGTGGCTGGCGGACTGGCACACCACCGGCCTCTGGCGCGACGGACGGCTGCTGGGCATGGTGCGTACCCGCACCGACGGCACCGACTGCCACCTGGGACGACTCGCCGTCGTACCCGACCTGCGCGGTCGGGGGGTGGGGCGGTGGCTGTTGCGGGCCGCCGAGGTCGCCGCCGGACCGGGGTGTCGCCGCATCGAGCTGTTCACCGGGGCCAGGAGTCTGCGCAACATCGCCCTCTACCAGAGCGTCGGCTACCGGCCGGTGTCACCGGCCGGCCCGGACGGCACCGTCCGCCTGGCGAAGCACCTGCCCGGCACCGGACGCTGACCGGCCGGCACGGTCGACTCGGCCTGCCACAGGTCGCATCAGGCCACGCCGGGCTCAGGTCGGTGGGTCGCTGCCGGTCGGTGCGCCGGCCGGCTCGGAGACGTGCGCGGTGACGATCCGCCAGCCGACGGGCAGGCGTACCCAGGTCTGGGTCTGCCGACCGGTGGCGGCAGCGCCGGGGTAGCCGAACCGGGTGGTCACCACCGCGAGGTCCGGGCCGAACGTGGTGACCACCGGATCGACCAGCCGGCGGCCGGGCGGCAGCGCCGGTTGGGCGGCCCGCCACGTGCGCTGTTCGTCCCAGCCGTACTGGTGGTCGGCGAGGCCGAACCGCACGGTCCGGTCGGACTGCCAGAAGTAGCCGCAGATCCGGTCCGCGTCGCCGTCGACCAGCGCCTGTTCGTAGCCGGCGAAGGCCGCCGTCACCTCGGCGACCACCTCCGCCCGGTCGATCTCCATGTGGTGCGTCCCTTTCCGCCGTCGGATGGCCGGCCGGTGGACCCGGTCGGTGGTCGGGGTGGGGGTCACCGGCCACCGACCGGGCCGGTCGGCTCAGCCGTTGACCGCCGACGCCGGCCGGGTGCCGTCGGGCGGACCATCCGGGGCGGCGACGGTGGCCGGGGCGGTGGCGACGGCCGGTGCGGACGGTTCGTGCCGGCGGTCCAGTTCGGCCTCGTCCGGGTCGGGGACGCGGGGCGCGGGCCGGCCCAGCGCGAAGACCGCGCAGATCGCCGCGACGAAGAGGTAGCCGAGCGCCACCGGACCGTTGGCGTTCCACTCGATCTTCTCACCGTGGATCAGCCCGACGAACGACAGCACCGCACCGACCCCGGCGAAGACCGCCGCCCGGACGAACCGCTTGTCGATGATGAAGACCACCACCGCGCCGAGCACCAGGCCGGCGAGGATCGCCCCCTGGCCGAGCACGAGCAGCCCGTCGTAGACCACCCCGGCGCCGTTGAGCGCCTCGTCGCCCACCGTGGCGGCGGTGGTGCCGGCCGCCGCCAGGGTGTTGTCGATCTGGCTGGTGGCCCAGGCCGCGATGTTCGGGATGAGCGCGGCGACCACGGCGGCGGCGTGCGCCCTCGGCGTCGCCTGGAATGCCTGGGCACCGATCAGCAGCCCGATGTACAGCAGGATCGGCACGATGGCCGCCGTCGGGAAGATCGTCGCGAGCAGGCCGAACATGCCCAGGAAACACAGCACCGCGATCACCACGCCGGTCGCCATCGAGTAGCCGGTGCGACCACCGGCCGCCTTCCAGCCCGGGTGTCCGACGTAGACGGCGGGCGGGAACGGCGAACCGAGGGCCGCGCCGATCACCGCGCCCGCCCCGTCGGCGAGCAGGACGCTGCGCAGGTTGTAGTGGTCACCGGCGGTCGCCGCGCTCTCCACGTTGGACATGCCCTCGGTGAAGTTGTAGACCCCGAGCGGGATCGCCGTGGCCAGCAGCGGCGCCATGTCGCCGAGACCGGTGAGCAGCAGGTCCAGCTTGAACGAGGGTACGGCGACCGCGACGTCCCGGGCGGCGGCGGTGACGTCCGGTACCGACATCGCCCCACCGGCCCAGCCGATCGCCGTGCCGACCAGCAGCGCGGCGAGCCCGATCGGGAACTGGAAGGGCAGCTTCACGTCGGTGAGCAGACCGATCAGCAGCAGCGCGAACACCGGCAACGCCACCCACGCCGTACGCCACATCTGCCCGGCCGGGTTCATCGAGATGAAGGTGACGGAGATCCCGGCCAGGGTGCCGAGCAGGGCGGCCCGGGGCGCGTACCGACGGATGTACGGGCCGACGAACGCGCCGACCAGCACGATCACGCCGATGATGAAGGCCCACGCCAGGCCGGCCTCCCAGGCCCGTACCGGGTCCCTGGTGCGCAGGTAGATCGGCAGCATGATGACGAAGATGACGATGAACATGTGCGGCACGCTCGGCCCGTACGGCAGGGCGGTCACGTCGGTGCGCTGTTCCCGGCGGGCCAGCCGCCGCGCCAGCAGGGTGTAGTAGACGTTCCCGGCCACCAGGGCGATGCCCAGCGCCGGCAGGATCGTGCCGAACACCTCCCCCTCGGGGAGGTTCACCACGGCGACGCAGAGCCCGGTCAGGGTGAGCACGTTGACCAGGACGTTGACGCCGAAACCGAAGAACGCGTTGGTGTCGCCGCGTACCCAGAACGGGAGGGCGACGACGGTGGGCTTGGTGGGGACCATGGCTGCTCCCGGTCAGGAGGAGGGGTGCGACACGGAGGGGGTGGCGAGCGCGGCGCGTACCTGTGGGGAGTCGGCGACCCACCCGAAGATCCCGCCCTGGGCGGCGATCATGTCGAGTCCGACCCGGTGGAACTCGGGGAAGTACGACCCGACGCAGTCGGCGAGCACGAGGCACTCGTACCCCCGGTCGTTGGCCTCCCGGACGGTGGTGTGCACGCACACCTCGGTGGTGACCCCGGTGACCAGGAGGCTGCGCACCCCCCGCGCGCGCAGCAGGGCGTCCAGGTCGGTGGCGTGGAAGGCGCCCTTGCCGGGCTTGTCGACGACCGGCTCGCCGGGCAGCGGCGTCAGCTCGTCGATGATGTCGTGGCCGTGCTCGCCCCGGACGAGGATGCGACCGTTGGGGCCCGGGTCGCCGATGCGCCGGCTCGGCGCGCCCCGGTGCAGCTTGGCCGGCGGGCAGTCGGACAGGTCGGGCAGGTGCCCCTCACGGGTGTGCACGACGGTGAGGCCGGCGGCGCGGACGTCGGCCAGCAGCGCCGCCAGCGGCGCGATGGTCCGGCGGAGCTGACCGACGTCGTTGCCCAGGCTCTCCCCGAAGCCGCCTGGCTCCAGGAAGTCGCGCTGCATGTCGATGACCAGCAGCGCCGTGCTGGCCGGCTCGAAGGAGTACGGGGTGGGCCGCGCGGCGGCGACTGTCGACACGGGCATTGCTCACTTCACCGTGGCGGCGATGACGTCGTCGGCGGTGGCGACGCAGCCGAAGACACCGCCCTGCATGGTCACCATGTGCAGGGCCGCGTCGTGGTTGCCCTTGTCGGTCGCGCCCGTGCAGTCGGACAGGATCAGGCACTCGAAGCCCCGGTCGTTGGCCTCCCGCATGGTGGTGTGCACGCAGACGTCGGTGGTGATGCCGGTGAGGATCAGGTGGGTGATGCCCCGGGTCCGCAGCACCAGGTCGAGGTTGGTGGCGTAGAACGCGCCCTTGCCCGGCTTGTCGACGATCACCTCGCCGGCCGCCGGGGCGACCTCCGGCACGATCTCCCAGCCGGGTTCGCCCCGGACCAGGATTCGCCCGGCCGGTCCGGCGGCGCCGATCTCGGCACCGATGCGGGCCGAGCGCCAACGCTTGTTCGCCGGCAGGTCGGACAGATCCGGTTGGTGGCCCTCCCGGGTGTGTACGACCAGCATCCCCAGCGACCGGGCGTGCGTCAGCAGCCGGGCGGTGGCCGGCAGTCCGGCCCGGGTCAGTCCGATGTCGTAGCCCATCGCGTCGACGTAGCCGCCCGGCCCGCAGAAGTCGGTCTGCCAGTCGATGCAGAGCAATGCCGTCCGTGTGGTGTCCACCGTGCCGTCGTACGGCCACGGGTAGGGGTTGGCCGGTACCGGCCCGATGCTGCCCATCCTCGCTCCCTGTCGTCGTCGAAGTTTCGGATCACCGTCGGGCGGCACGCCGCCAGGCCCGCCAGCCACCGGTGGCGCTGATGTCCTCGACCTGCGGCCCCACCGCGTACGCCTCGCAGAGGAAGCCGAGCACGTCCCGCCCGTCGTGCAGCCGGACCCAGCCGAGGGAGAGCGGGGCCGGCACCCCGGCCAGCAACGCGCCGACGGCGGACGTGGGCAGCCGCCACAGCTCGATGTCGATCGGTAGGCCCGGTGGGTCGGTCGGGGCGGCCCGGACCAGGCCGGGCAGTCCCTCGTCGTCGGGGGTGTCCATCCGGTAGAGCCGGTAGAGCGGCGCGGTCCGGGCCGCGCCGACCAGGGTGGCCCCGTGCCCGGTCAGTTCACCGTTGCGGGACTCGCCGGCCAGGTGCCGCCCCACCACGGCGATCAGCAGCTCCGCCGGGGCGGGACCCGGCACCGGGCCACCGCCCGGCACCGCAGCCGCAACGGTGCCCGTCCCGGCCGGGTGGGCGTCCACCGGGGTGGGTTCGGTGGCCGTGGTGAGGGCGGCGGCGAGCCGGGCCAGGGTGAGGTCGCTGAACGCCGGGCCGATCAGGGTCAGGCTGGCCGGCCGCCCGCCTTCGGTGAACCCGTTGGGCACGGTCACCGCGGCCAGGTCGAGCAGGTTGGCGAACTGGGTGTAGCGGCCGAGCACGGCGTTGCGGCCGATGGGGTCCTCGGCGATCTCGTCGAGGGTGAACGTGGTGCCGACGGTGGGTACCACCAGCACGTCGATCTCCTGCCACCGCCGGTCCACCCGGGCCCGCAGCTCGCGGAGCCGGTGCTGGCCCCGGAAGGCGTCGACCGCGTCGTAGCGTCGACCGGTCTCCAGCACGGCCCGGGTGACCGGGAGGACCGACCCGGGATGCGCCCGCACGAAGTCGCCAAGCGCGACGAGCCGCTCGGCCACCCAGGGCCCCTGGTAGAGCAGGTCCCCCGCCGCGAAGTAGTCGTCCAGCGGCACCGGCAGCGCGTCGGCGACCAGCGCGCTCAACCGCCGTACGCCGACGGCGAACCGGTCGGCCTGCCCGTCGTCGCCGAAGAAGTCGAGGTCCTCCGGCCGGGGCACCCCGAGGCGCAGCGTCGCCGGCACGTCGGCGCTCGCCCGTCGCGCCGGCAGGGCACGGCCCCACGGGTCGGCGGGCGAGACGCCCCGGGCGGCGTGCAGCACGTCGACCGCGCCCGCGACGTCGGTGGTGAACACCGACACGCAGTCCAGCGAACGGCAGGCCGGCACCACCCCGGCGGTGCTGAGCAGACCCCGGGTGGGCTTGAGCCCGACGATGCCGTTCAGCGCCGCCGGGACCCGGCCGGAGCCGGCGGTGTCCGTACCCAGGGCGAAGCTGACCTGGCCGGCGGCGACCGCGACGGCCGACCCGGAGCTGGAGCCGCCGGAGACGAGACCGCCGCCGAAGACGCTCTCACCGCTGCCGTACGGCGAGCGGGAGCCGGTCAGGCCGGTGGCGAACTGGTCGAGGTTGGTCTTGCCGACGAGCAGGGCACCGGCGTCGCGCAGTCGGCGCACCACGGGCGCATCCTCGGCGGCCCGGTACCCGAAGTCGGGGCAGCCGGCCGTGGTGACCATTCCGGCGACGTCGATGTTGTCCTTGACCGCGAAGGGGATGCCGTACAGCGGGAGCGCGGCGGGATCGTGGCGGCGGGTCAGTTCCTCCGCGCAGGCCCGCAGCTCGGCGGCCGGGACGGTGCTGATCCAGACCGGTCCCCCGTCCCGCCCGGCGAGTCCGGCCAGGACGTGTTCGACCTGGTCGACGGGGGTGGTCGCACCGCTGCGGTAGGCCGACCGTAGTTCCGGGACGGTGCCGATGCGCTCTGACATACTGTCGATTGTCGACTGTCTTGTTACGAGCGACGGTCCGCGTCGTAACGACGCCATGACGGCCCGCAGGCCGGACCACCGACCGGTGACCGGCCCACCGGCTCCTTCCGGCAGCCGTCCACCTCGCGATGCCCATGGCGCGCTCGGCCCACCGAGATAAGGAACGATTGTTCTTGACCGCTCGTTCCTCAATCGTTAGCGTTCTCGGCATGGGCCGCCCGAGGGGTTTCGACGAAGAAGTCGTGACGGCCGCGGCGGCGGAGCTGTTCGCTGGCCGGGCCTACGACGGGGTGTCCGTCGACGACCTCGTCCAACAGTTGGGAGTGCACCGCAACAGTTTGTACAAGACCTTCGGCAGTAAGCGGGGGCTGTATCTCGCCGCGCTGCGGTGGCACCTCGATCACCGGCTCCCGCCGCTGACCGAGCAGCTCGCCGCCGGCGCGGAGGTCGCCGACGACCCCGCACTCGATCTGCTGTTGTTGGCGGCGGTCGAGCGCGCTCCCCGCGACGTCGAGGTGGCCGCCCTCGTGACCAAGGCGTGGCAGGCGCTGGATCAGGCCCTGCAGCGGACACCGACGAACGACACCGACAGCATCCGCTCGACCGCGTTGAACGCCCTGCTGGGTGAGCGGCTGCGGGCTCGGGCCGCTGCGGCGACGACCGACCCTTCGTAGCCCCGCCCTCCCCCGCCCGGCGCTGCCCACGCCGGTGCCCCACCATGCCCTGCGGCCGGTGCCGCCGGGCCCACGAAAGGACCGTTGACATGGCCAGCGTCCGCATCGACGGCGACGATCTCGTCGTGGAGATCGAGGGAATGGACAGGTTGTGGTCGCTCAAGAGCCGTCTGGTGATCCCGTTGGCGAACGTCCGCGGTGCCACCGCCGATCCGGGTATCGCCGCCGAACCCAAGGGCCTTCGGGCACCGGGAACGAGCCTGCCCGGCGTGATCACGGCCGGCACCTTCCATCAGGACGGTGAGCGCGTCTTCTGGAACATCCGTGACGGTGCCCGCGCCGTCGTCATCGAACTCGCCGACGAGCACTATGCCCGCCTGGTCGTGGAGGTCGTCGACCCGGCCGCCACGGTCGCCCTGATCGAGCAGGTGGTCCTGCGATGATCCCGTTCGACCGGATGCCGCACACCGCCCGGCGGATCGCATGGAGAGCCGCGGTCGGCGCCGTCGTGGTCGGGAGCATCGCCGTGGGGGCCCTTCCCGCCGCCGCCGTGCGCTCCGCGGTGGGCGTGCTCGCCACGGACCGCGAGATCACCTTCACTGTGGACGGCACCGTCACGTACGGCACCCTGCACATCCCCGTTCACCGCCGGCGGCAGCAGATGCCGGCCGTGTTGTTGCTGCCGGGCAGCGGCCCCACCGACCGCAACGGCGACCAGCCGCCCGCGCTCACCCCACACACCCTGGCCAAACTCGCCGAGGCGCTGGGGCGCGACGGAGCCGTCAGCCTGCGCTTCGACAAGTACGGCACGGGCCGGACCGGGCTGGGCGCCTACGCCGGGAATCCCGAGACGATCGACTACCCTGCCTTCGTCCGCCAAGCCGATGCCGCGTACCGGCTACTCGCCGACCAGCCCGAGGTCGACCCGCGAGCGGTACGGCTGATCGGGCACAGCGAAGGTGCACTGACGGCACTGCAGGTCGCAGTCACCGCCGAATCCCGTGCAGCCGGAGTCGGGCTGTTGCAACCCCTGGCCCAGCGGTTCCTCGACGTGCTCGCCAGGCAACTGCACGACCAACTCGCCGCCGCCGTCGCCGCAGGTCAGATGAGCCGGCAGGAGCAACGCACCGTCGGACGCGCCGTCGACCGGGCCGTCGCCGATCTCCGGGCGCACCGCCCACCGGACACCACGGGCATGCCGCCCGCCCTCGCCGCGCTCTTCCAGGCCCTCGGCGGCCCCAACCGGCGCTACGTGGAGACCATCGACGCCCTCGACCCCGCGTCGGTCGCACTCCGGCTGCCGCCTCGGACCCCTGCCCTGCTCACCTGCGGAACGGTCGACCAGCAGATCCCGTGCCACACGACCACACGGCTGGCAACGGCGCTGGAGCGGGCGCACACCCGCGGGCCCGGCCGGATCGTGCTGTTCGACGTGGCGCACGATCTGACCGACCCCGCGAACCCGGAGGTACTCGCCCCGGCGACACTCGACGCACTGCACCGGTTCATGCGGCATGGCACCAGATAGACGCGGCCACGCTCACGCTGCCCGGTGTGACGGACCTGCCGGTCACCCTCGACCGACCACGTGCCCGACCACCAGCACGACGGAACCTAGCCGAGGTACGAGCGCGCGCCGTGCGCGGAGAGCACGGCGAGCACCTCCTCCGGGTCTCCCCCGGCGACCGCCTCGAACAACCGCTCGTGCCGGTGCACGCCGTCGAGCGGCTGGGCCAGCTCCGCCTCACGGCGCAGGTTGATCGCCATGTAGAGCTGCAACTTCACCAGGATCGAGTCGTACACATCGGACAGCTTCCGGTTACCGGCGAGCGCCACCAGTGCGACGTGGAACGCCCGGTGCGCCTGCGCGACCAGCATCCGGTCGCCGTGCCGTACCGCCTCGCGCATCTGCTCCAACGCCGCCCGCAGGCCGGCCAGGTCGCCGTCGCGGCCCACCGGGATGCCGGCCCGCACCGCGAACCGCTCCAGCACGTCGCGCAGCTCGTAGAGTTCCCGCACGTCGCGGTCGGAGAGGGTGGCCACCCGGACGCCCCGCCGGGGCACGTGCTCCACCAGCCCCTGTTGGGCGAGCAACCGCAGCGCCTCCCGCAGCGGTGCCCGGCTGATCCCCAACCGCCGGGTCAGTTGCTCCTCCACCAGGCGTTCGCCCGGGTCGCTCCGGCCGCTGAGGATCTCCTGGGTCAGCCGGGTGACGGCCAACTCCACCAGGCTGACACTCTCCAGCTCACCATCCATCGGCGATGCGGCCACGTCGTTCACTCCGCTGAGTCTGCCATCTGTCACCTGACGGTCGGCGCGGCGCGTCCCCCGCCCGGGGGATGCCGCGCCGGCCGGCCCGGAACCGCCGGCTGCCGCCCCGCTCAGCGTCCCTGCCAGTCCTCGGCCTCGGTGAGCGGCACGGGGTGGGGTCGCCGCACCGTCGTGTCCAGCGTGATCCGCCGGCCCTCGGCCGCCGACCGCAGCAGCCCGGTCATCGTGTCGAGGACGTGCAACGCCAGGTCACCGCCCGCCCGGGGGGCCCGGGTGGCGTCGGCCCGGACCGCGTCGATCAGCCCGAGGCCCCGGGCACCGGCCCGGTAACCCGCCGACGGGGCGAGCACCTGCCAGCCGTCGCCGCCGAGCGGGCACAGCCGGACCTCGCCGTCGAAGTAGTTCGGGTCGGGTACGGCGAGGGTGCCGGTCTCCCCGTGCACCTCGATCGGCGCGGCCGTCGTGGTCACCCCGTCGAAGCTGGTGGTGATGGTGGACAGCACGCCGCTGTCGTGTTCGAGCACGCCCGACACGTGGGTGTCCACCAGGACGCGGACGCGCTGGCCGAGGCGCGGGCCGTTGCCGATGACCCGTTCCGGGCGCAGCCGGCTGGCCGTACCGGTCACCGCGCGCACCGGACCGAGCAGGTGGATCAGCGCCGAGAGGTAGTAGGGGCCCATGTCCAGCAACGGGCCGCCGCCCGGGGCGTAGTAGAAGTCGGGGTGGGGGTGCCAGCGCTCGTGTCCGGGGGTGACCATGACGGCCGAGGCGGCCAGCGGACGCCCGATCAGTCCGCCGTCGATCGCCGCGCGGGCCGTCTGGGTGCCGGTGCCCAGGACGGTGTCGGGCGCGCAGCCCACCCGTACCCCGGCTGCGGCGGCCCGGTCGAGGACCGTACGGCCCTGCGGCAGCTCCACGGCGAGCGGCTTCTCGACGTACACGTGCTTGCCGGCGTCGATCGCGGCGAGCGAGACCTCCACGTGGGCGGCGGGGATGGTGAGGTTGAGCACCGTCTGCACGTCGGGATGGTCGAGCAGGCCCGCGACGCTCGTCGCCTCGGCGTCGGGGAGGGTCGCGGCGGCCGCGGCCGACCGGTCGGCGTCGAGGTCGGCCACCGCGACGATGCGCAGCTCGGGATGGTGGGCCAGGGTGTCCAGATAGGCGCGGGAGATGACCCCGAGCCCTACGACGCCGACGCGGTGCGGGTCGCCCACAGCATGCCCCTCTCGATGACGGTCCGCACGGACGGGTGCTCCAGCACGTCGAGGCTGTGCCCGGGGGTCGTCACGACGACCCGGCCGGCGCCCCAGCGCCGGGTCCAGATCGCCGGCGAGGTGACCGGCCGGTGCCAGGGGTGCCAGTCCCGGGTGGGGTGGACGGTGGTGGCCAGGACGTCGACCAGGTCGTCGTGCAGCACCCAGTACTGCTCGGTGACCAGCTCGAAGTCGGCGATCCCGGCGGTGATCGGATGCTGGCGGCCGAGGTCGGTGACCGTCACCGTGTGCGGCAGGAAGTTGTCCTCCTCGCCGCCGCGCCGCTCGCAGGGCTCCCGCCCCGGGTGGGTCGCGAACTGGCCGCCCACCAGGTGCAGGTAGTCCGACGAGGCGCGGAACGCGTCCACGATGCCGCCGTGCCAGCCGGTCAGGCCCGTACCGGCGACGACCGCCGCGCGCAGCCCCGCCACCTGTTCGGCGGTGATCTCGGCCATCGTCATGCACTGCACGACGAGGTCGGTGCCGGCCATCGCGTCGGCGTCGGCGTAGACCTCGGTGGACTCCTCGATGCGTACGGAGTAGCCGTTGTCCTCGAGGAACGGCAGGAACAACTCCGTCGCCCGGATCGGCTGGTGCCCCTCCCAGCCGCCGCGAACCACCAGTGCTCTGCGCTGCGTCACGCTCGCTCCCTCCACGGTCGACCGTCGGTCGGCCGGCGCCGTGCCGCCGGCGGGCGTGCCGGCCGGGCACTGGAAACCGTACCCGGATCCGCCGACACGATCGGCCCACGCGGATCGCGGCACCGCCGACGGACCGGCCCCCGGTGGGTGGGATGCGGCTCAGGACCGGGGCGTCCACGGGCGCAGGGCGACCTCGGTGGCCTGCTGGAGGGACGCCCGGATCGCGGCCGGGTCGGCGCGCCGTCGCGGGTCCTCCAGGAGCGTGGTCAGGGCGGCGGTGGCCGCGCCGACGAACGCGCCGACCAGGGCGGCGGCGCTGACCTCGTCGAGGCGGTCGGGATAGGCGGCGGCGAGGTGCCGGGCGATCTCGCGTTGACTCTCCCACTGCAGTTGCAGGGCGCGACCCCGGACGGCGGGCACCTCCATGGTCAGCCGGATCCGCAGCGCGGCGAGGGGACCGGTCATGTCCCCGCTCTCGTCGTTCGCCTGCCGCAGCGCGCGCAACAGCACCTCGGCCGGTTCCTCGTCCGGCGACCGGCCGGCGATGGCGTCGACCGCGACGCGCACCCGACGGTCGGCCTCCGGGAAGAGCAGATCCTCCTTGCTCGGGAAGTAACTGAAGAAGGTGCGGGTGCCGATGTCGGCGGCGGCGGCGATCTCGGCGATGGTGGTCGCCTCGTAGCCCTGGCGTCCGAACAGGTCGACGGCGGCGTCGACGAGCGCCTGCCGGGTGCGGGCCCGTTTGCGGTCGCGGAGGGACATCGGCACACCTTAGCGCACCGAGCGCAAATCCGCACTCATTGCATTTCTGCACTGAGTGCGGAAAAGTTCGGATCATGCGTACCGTACTCATCTCCGGGGCCGGCGTGGCCGGCCCGACCCTCGCCTACTGGCTGGCCCGCGCGGGGTGGCGGCCCACGGTGGTCGAGCGCGCGGCCGGGCAGCGCTCCAGCGGCAACCCGGTCGACGTCCGCGGACCGGCCCTGCCCGTGGTCGAACAGATGGGTCTGGTGGGTGCCCTGCGGGCGGCGGCCACCCACGCCACCGGGCTGCGGATCGTCGACCGGGCGGGCCGGCCGGGTCGCCGCATCGCGATGCCCGCCACCCGCAGCCCGGCCGGCACGGCGGAGATCGAGGTGCCCCGCGCCGACCTCGCCCGCATCCTGCACGACGCGGCCCGCGACGACGCCGAGTTCCGGTACGACGACACCGTCACCCGACTCGACCAGGACCCCGACGGGGTGGACGTCACCTTCGCCACCGGCCCGCCCCGCCGGTTCGACCTGGTCGTCGGCGCGGACGGGCTGCACTCGACGGTCCGCCGGCTCGCCTTCGGCCCGGAGCGTGACGTCGTCCGCCACCTCGGCCTCTACGTGGCCACCACACTGCTCGGCGAGGCACCGGAGCACCCCCACGACGTCCTGCTGCACAACACACCGGGCCGGCTCGTCGCGATCCACCCGGTCCGGGGCGAGGCGGGGGTCGCCTTCATCTTCCGGCACCCCGCCGTCGTCGACTTCGACCACACCGACGCGGCCCGGCACCGGCAGATCCTCACCGACGCGTACGCCCGGGAACGTGGCTGGCGGATCCCCGAGTTGCTGGCCCGGGCCCGGCAGGCGGACGACCTCTACTTCGACGCGGTCACCCGGGTGGTGCTGCCGTGCTGGTCCAGGGGGCGGGTCACGTTGCTCGGCGACGCGGCGGCCTCGGTGTCGTTGTTCGGCGACGGGTCGAGCCTGGCCATCGCCGGGGCCCGGACCCTGGCCGCCGCCCTCGCCGGGCACGAACCCGCCGCCGCCCTGCGCCGCTACGAGGCCGAGCACCGTCGACGCACCGATCGTCGCGGGCGGTCCACCGGCCTCGTGGCGTCGGTGCTGGTCCCGAGGAGTCGCCCGGGCATCGCCGTCCGCAACGCGCTCGCCCGGGTGCTGCCGGCCGGCTGACCCCGGGAGGGCACCGCGACGACGCTGCCCACCCGCGCCGCCGGGGCACCGGACGGACGCCCGCCGCCCGTACGATTTCCCCGTGCGCGAGCTGCTGCGATCCTGGTGGCGTGAGCCCCGCCCGGCGCGCCCTGCGCCGCACGGGTGGCGCGACGGGGCGCTGGTCGCCCTGCTCGCGGCGGCGGCGCTGGTGGAGGGGCTCGCCCGGTGGGGCAGCCTGCCGCAGCCGGCGGCCGTGCCGGTCCTGATCGGTGTCGGTCTCGCCCCGGTCCTGCTGTGGCGGCGGAGCCGCCCGCTGCTCGTGGCCCTCGTCGCCTTCCCGGTCTGCGCCGTGGGCGAGGTCATCGTCGGTGGCGACCTCGGCCTGCACACGCTTGCCTACCTGCTGCTGGCGGTGTTCGCGCTGACCCGCTGGGGGTCGGGGCGGGAGGCCGGATTCGGTGCGATCCTCGTCGCCGCGAAGATCACCTGGTCGACCGTGGTCGGCCACCTCGGCCCGGACGACGCCCTGGGCGGGGCCGGGGTGGTCGCGGCGGCGCTCGCGGTCGGGGCGGCGCTGCGCTGGCGGGACCGGGCCCGACGGCGGGAGGTCGAGCAGGTGACGCTGCGCGAGCGGGAACGGCTGGCCCGCGACCTGCACGACACGGTCGCCCACCACGTGTCCGCGATAGCCGTCCGGGCCCAGGCCGGGCTCGCCCTGCTGGAGACCCGACCCTCGGCCGCCGCCGACGCGTTACGGCTGATCGAGACGGAGGCGAGCCAGGCCCTGACCGAGATGCGCACCCTGGTGCGGGCCCTGCGCCGCGACGAGCCGGCCGACCGGGAGCCGAGCCCCCGCATCGCCGACCTGCGGCAGCTGGCGGACCGGACCGGTGACGGTCCGGCCGTCGAGGTGGACCTGGTCGGCGACCTGGACGGCCTGCCGGCCCCGGTGGCGGCCACGATCTGCCGGCTGGCCCGGGAGTCGGTCACCAACGCCCGCCGGCACGCCCGGGACGCGACCCGGATCACCGTCCGGGTGGTGGCCGACGAGGACACGGTGCGGCTGCGGGTCAACGACGACGGCGTCGGCCCGCCGGCACCCCGACGTGACGGCTACGGGCTGGTCGGGATGCGGGAACGGGCCCACCTGCTCGGCGGCTCGCTCGACGCCGGCCCCGACCGGGACCACGGGTGGACGGTCACCGCCGCGCTGCCCCGGGCCGTGGCGTGAACGGCGGGACCCGGGTACGGGTGCTCGTGGCCGACGACCAGGAGATCGTCCGGACCGGGCTGGCGATGATCCTCGCCGCGCAGCCCGACGTCGAGGTGGTCGGCGAGGCGGCCACCGGGCAGCGGGCGGTCGAGCTGGCCCGGCGGCTGCGCCCCGACGTGTGCCTGTTCGACATCCGGATGCCCGGCGTGGACGGAATCGAGGCGACCCGGCTGCTGGCCGGTCCGGGGGTCGCGGACCCGATGGCGGTGGTGGTCATCACGACGTTCGACCTGGACGAGTACGTCTACGCCGCGCTGCGCGCCGGGGCCCGGGGCTTCCTGCTCAAGGACTGCGGCCCGGCCCTGCTCACCCAGGCCGTCCACGCGGCGGCCGCCGGGGACGCGCTGATCGCGCCGCAGGTCACCACCCGGCTGCTCCGGGCGTTCGCCGACGCCGGCCCGGCCACCCCGCCCCGCCAGCCGGTCGACCGGCTCACCGACCGGGAGGAGCAGGTGCTGGGGGCGGTGGCCCGGGGACGCACCAACACCGAGATCTCCGCCGAGCTGCACATCACGCTGAGCACGGTCAAGACGCACGTCGCCAGCCTGATGGCGAAGCTGGGGGCCCGTAACCGGGTCGAGGTCGCGATGTGGGCGTACGAGACCGACCGGCTGCGCGGCGGCTGAGCCGCGCGGAGCCGGTCGCGGCCGGCTCCGTCGCTCGTGGACGGGCCGCCGAAAGTACGGTCGGCGACCCCGACCATCGGCCGGTCCGACGGCGGCCCGTGGACCGATGAGCCGCCCGGGTCCCGGTCGCCATGCTCGGGTCATGACGACGCGACGACGGGACTGGCCCCTCCTCACCGGGCTCATCGCGCTCAGCGCGCTGCCCACCCTCGGCAGCGCGCTGCGGGTGGCCGCCCTCGCCGGTGGGGCCGAGGTGACCCCCGCCAACGAACGCTTCTTCGCCGCGCCGGTCCCGGTGCTGCTGCACATCGCCGCCGCCGTCACGTTCAGCCTGCTGGGGGCGTTCCAGTTCGCGCCGGGGTTCCGGCGGCGTCACCGGGCCTGGCACCGCCGGGCGGGCCGGGTACTGGTCGGCTGTGGGCTGGTGGTGGCCGCGTCCGGATGGTGGATGAACGCCACCTATCCGCTGCCACCGGGCGACGGCCCGCTGCTCATGGTGCTGCGCTACCTGTTCGCCGCCGGCATGTTCGTCGCCGTCGCCGCCGGGTTCGTGGCCGTCCGACGGCGACGGCTGTCCCAGCACCGGGCCTGGATGATGCGGGGCTATGCGATCGCCCAGGGCGCGGGCACCCAGGGCGTGCTGCTGTCGACCTGGGCGCTGGCGGTGGGACCGACGACCGAGCTGTCCCGGGCGTTGCTGATGGGGGCGGCCTGGACGCTCAACCTGCTCGTCGCCGAGTGGCTGATCCGCAGGCGGCGGCCCAACCCGGTCGCGGCGACCCGCCCGGCGACGCTCGCCGCCACCGGCTGAGCTGCCGGCGGGCGGGGTGAAGGTGCCGGGTCAGGCCGCCCCGGGTCGGCGCAGGTGCCAGACGCGTGCCGGGGGCAGGTTGAGCCAGACGGTGCGCTGCCCGGTGGCATAGGCGCGCTGGTAGGAGCGCATGACGCTGTCGACGGCGGCGTGCCGGCGGGCCTCGGCGGAGCCGGCGAAGGCCCGCCGCGCCGGGCGGGTGCCCCGATAGGCGAAGTACGCCAGTGCGCCGCCCGGCCGCAGCAGCCCGACGAACCGCGCCATGATTCCCGCCACCTGCACGGGATCGAAATTGGTCATCGGCAGGCCGGAAACGATGACGTCGTACGCCCGGGAGGTTCGGTACTCCTCGATTTCCGTACGGTGGATCTCGACGGCAACCGTGGCGGTGCGGGTGGTGTCACGCAACCGGGCGACGAATGTCGGACTGACTTCGACGATGTCGAGACGACTGGTCGGGGGAAGCACGTCGAGGATGGTCCGGGTGACCGCTCCGCTGCCGGCACCGACCTCGAGAACTGTCAGCGGGCCGCCGGACCGGACACGTATCGGGTGAACCAGTTCCCTGGCCAGAGCTCTGCTGCTGGGTGCCACGGCGCCGACGGCCCGGGGATGGCGAAAGGCCTCGGCACAGAAGGAAAAGGGGCTCCGTGTTCCGGTGGCCGCTGCATTGTCGCGGTTCATGGATGACGACGTTATGAGCGTGCCACCCTGCCGTGATCCGTCGAATTCCGCTCGACTCCCCCTACTTTCGTGGGGGGTGGAACGTGGCCGGAAGTCGGGAGTCCCGGCCTGTCCGGCTCCCTAGGATCATGGGCGTGGTCGCATTTCCGGCAGGAGCACGGATCGGACGTTTCGTCCTGGTGGCGTGGTTCACGGCCCTGACGGTGAACAACGCGGTCCTCACCACCACGGGACGGGAACGGGTCGCCGCGTGCGTGTTCCTCCCGGTCTGCGCCGTCGCCCTCCTGGTGCGCCGGCTGCCCTGGTTCGTCGCCCCGGCCCTGCTGTTCACGACGGCGGCGCTGCTGGGCGTGACGACCCCGCTCCTGCTGGTCTGCGTGACGGTCTACGACCTGGCCGTGGACCGCCGCGCCCGGGTGGCGGTCGCCGGTTTCGCCGGTGTGCTGACCGTCAACGCCGCCGTCGAGCTGGTCGCCACCTCGCGCTGGCTGGCGTACGACTACGTCCCGGCGGTGATCCTCGCCCTGTTGGCGCTGGTCATCGGGCTGTGGCGGGGCAGCCGGCGGCGTACCCTGCAACTGCTCGCCGACCAGGTCGAGCACCTGCGGATCGAGGCGACGCTACGGGAGGAGGCCGCCCGCAGCCAGGAGCGTTCCCGGATCGCCGCGGAGATGCACGACGTGCTGGCCCACCGGCTGAGCCTGATCGCCCTGCACACGGGGGTGCTCGTGGCCCGGGGCGACGAGCTTCCCGAACGGGTAACCGACCGGTTGCGGCTCCTGCGGGCCACCTCCACCGCCGCGATGGCCGACCTCCGCGACGTGCTCGGGGCGCTGCAGGTGCCGGCCACCGCCGGGGTGACGGCACCCGTGCCGGGCCGGGTACGGCACCTCGTCGACGAGGCGCGGTCGGTGGGACAGTCCGTCGACCTGGTGATCGAGGGCAGCGCGGACGAGGTGCCCACCACGCACCGGCTCGGCGTGTACCGGGTGGTGCAGGAAGCGCTGACCAACGTGCGGAAGCACGCGGCGGGCGCGGCCACCACGGTGCGCATCGACTACCGGCCGCCGGTCACCACGGTCGAGGTCACCAGCACCGGTGGCACGGCGGCCCCGGACCGGGTCCGCTCCGGCTACGGGCTCGTCGGTCTCCGCGAACGGATCACCGCCCTCGGCGGCCGGTTGCAGTCCGGGCCCACCGGCGTCGGCGCCTGGCGGGTCCACGCCACCGTCCCGCACCCGGTCGTGCCGCACACCCCGTCGGACGGGGGGACGGCGTGATCCGCGTCATGATCGTCGACGACGACGCCCTGGTCCGGCTCGGCCTGTCGGACCTGCTGGAGGGCGACCCGGAGATCACCGTGGTGGCCCAGGCCGCCGACGGCGTCGAGGCCGTCGAGAAGGCGGCGACCGGGCAGGTCGACATCGCACTGATGGACGTCCGGATGCCCCGCCTGGACGGCATAGCCGCGGTCGCCGAACTGCGCAGACTGCCGCGCCCGCCCCGGATCATCACGCTGACCACGTTCGACCTCGACGACTACGTGTACCGGGCGCTCGCCGCAGGCGCGGACGGATTCCTGCTCAAGGACACTGATCCGGCCGAGATCCTGCGCGCCGTGCACCTGGTGGCGGCCGGCTCGGCCATGCTGCATCCCGCTGCCGCCCGCCGCCTGATCGACCGCTACCACGCCACGACCACGCCGCAGTCCGCCGCCGCGCAGTCGCGCATCAAGCGGCTCACCCCGCGGGAACGCGACGTCCTCGTCCTGCTCGCCAGGGGTGACACCAACGCCGACATCGCCGAACGCCTCGCCATGCGGGAGAGCACGGTCAAGGCGCACGTCAGCCGCATCCTGGCCGCCCTCGACGTCACCAACCGGGTGCAGGCCGCGCTGCTGGCCCGCGACGCCGGTCTGGGCAGGTGAGAATCGGCCGACCCCTACTTTCGTCGGGGATCACCGACGCAGAACGGCAGGTTCCCCCGGCGACGCCGATGGCTAGCGTCGAACCATGACCGCAACCGCCACCCGGGACGACGCCGCGACAGCGGCCCCGCACACCGTCCGGACCGGCCCGCGATGACGGACACGCTTGCCGACGTGCTCGGCGGGGTACCCGCACCGGCCGCCTACGCGCTCCTGGCCGCCGCCCTGCTGATCGAGTCGAATCTCCTGTTCGGGGTCTTCGTCCCCACCCTCACGGTGATGGTCACCGCCGGCGCGCTGGCCGGGGCCGGGCACCTCGACCTGCCGGTGGTCGTCGCCGTCGCCGCCGGCTCCGTGGTGACGGCCGACCTGATCGGCTACGGCGTTGGCCGCCGGTTGGGGGGTCGGCTCCGCACCAGCCGGATCGGCCGGACGATCTCCCCGGCCGCCTGGACCCGCTCGGAGTCGGTCATGCACCGGCACGGTGGCCGGGCGGTCGCGGTGGCACGGTTCGTCCCCCTGCTGCGGACCCTGGTGCCGCACCTGGCCGGAGCGACCGGGGTGCCGTACCGGCGGATCGCCCCGTACAGCGTCGGCGCCGCCGTCACCTGGGCCTGCGTGGAGGCCGGCGGCGGCTACCTGGCCGCCCACTCGATCCACCGGATGTCCACACCGGTCACGGTGACCGCCCTGGCCGTCGTCGGCGTCGGCGCGCTGGTCGTGGCCGCCCGTCGGCGGCGAGGCGTCGGCGACCCGGCCGTGGCCCCCCGCAGGCGGCGGGACGTTCACCCGCCCGACCAGGGCACCCAGGCGTCGGTCACCCCGGCGGGGTCGCCGCCGCAGGTCTAGGCGAACCGGTCGGCGAGCGCGGTCAGCTTGGCGACGTACGCCGGCCACTCCCGGTCGTCGATGACCTGCGGGTTCTCCCGCCGCCAGCCGACAGTCGCGTCGTGCTGCTCGCGGAGGATGTCGGCGTGGCCGGCGTGCCGGGCGAGATCGCAGGTCACGTGGATGATGATCTGGTGCAGGGTCACGTCCTGGTGCCCCGGCCGCCACCACGGCACCCGCCCCGGCGCGTCGAGCGGCAACTCGGCGATCGTCTGGTCGGCGAACTCGGCCACCCGGCGGTACAGGTCGATCAGGCCGTCCTTCGTCTCGTCCGCCCGCGCGTACCAGTCCGCCTGCGGGTCCTCGTCGTACGCCGCCAGGGGGAGCAGTTCGTCGGGCGACGGGAACTGCCGGCCGAAGGTGGGGCCGAAGTAGCCGGCCTCCACGTTCAGGCAGTGCTTGAGCAGGCCCAGCAGGTTGTTGCCGGTGGCGGTGCGGGGCAGCCGGGCCTCGCGTTCGTCGAGCCCTTCCAGCTTCCACACCAGGTCGTCGCGGGTGGCCTGGAGGTAGTGCCGCAGTGCCGCCTTCGGATCGTCCCGTTCCGTCATGCCCGGCAGTCTCCCCCACCGGTACGACATCCGTGGGGCGGGCCCGTCGCGGCAAACAGCTTCCTGACAGTCGACGGTGATGCTGGGCCCCGGCGGGATCGCCGCAGAGCTGACCGGAGGCGTGAGGATGAGGAAGCAACTGATGGCTGCGCTGTGCAGCGGCGTACTGCTGGTCGGCGGGTGCTCGACCGCCGAGGAGGCCCCACCCGCCGCAAGCAGCACCGGCGGGGCGGAGGTGGCCACCCTCCAGACCGGCGCGCCCACCCCCGCCGCGTCGGCGACGACGCCGAAGGACGAGCGGCCACGGGAACGCCTCGACGACACCCCGGAGGACCAGAAGGAACGCCTCAAGCCGTACATGAAGTGCCTGACCGAGCACGGCGTCGACGTCACCAAGCGGCGCAGCGACGGCACCGGCGCGGACGCGACCAGCAAGGCGGGCAAGGCGTGTGAGCACCTGATGCCGCTACCGCCGTGGGAGTTCGACCCGGCCAACCCGGAGGCCAAGGACTTCGCCCGGGACGTCGTGAAGTGCCTCAAGAACAAGGGCGTCCGGTACGTCGAGGTGGGCGCCGACGGCACGGGCTGGGCCTTCGGCGGCAAGAACAACGACGCCGAGTCGATCTCCAAGGGGTTGAAGTACTCCCCGGCGTGTGAACGCGAGGTCGCCGCGAAGCGCAAGTAGCCGCGCCGGCCGGCGGCGTCGCCCATCCCGGGCGACGCCGCCGACGGTCGTGGCACCGGTTTGTCAGGAACCGGTCAGGACCGGACATGACCTTTTTCTCACGAACGTCGGACCTCCCCGTCACCCGCCCGCCGAGCTGCGCACCGACCGGGAGGTGCCCGGTGTCACCGCCTTCCGCCCGATCCACGACCCCTCTGACCTGCTCTATATTCCCCAGCATGTGCGCACACGTGATGCTCGCGGAGGACGATCCGCGGCAGGCCGAGGCGTTGCGCCGCTACCTCACCGCGGCGGGCCACCGGGCGACGGTCGTGGCCGACGGCGAGACGGCGCTGCGTCAGGCCCGGGAGCAGACGTTCGACCTTCTCCTGCTCGACGTGATGCTGCCGAAACTGGACGGCATGCAGGTCTGCCGGATACTGCGGCAGGAGTCGGACGTGCCGGTGCTGATGCTGACCGCGCGGTCCGCCGAGGACGACCTGCTGCGCGGGCTGGACCTGGGCGCCGACGACTACATGACCAAGCCGTACAGCCCGCGTGAGCTGGTGGCCCGGGTGCGCACCCTGCTGCGGCGGGTGCGTACGACGCCCCAGGAGTCACCGGTGCACCGGCTCGGACGGCTCACCGTCGACGAGTCCCGACGCCTGGTCACCGCCGGGGACACCACCGTCGACTGCACCGCCGGCGAGTTCGCCATCCTCGCCGCGATGATCCGGCAGCCCGGCCGGGTGTTCAGCCGGGTGCAACTGCTCGAACACACCCGGGGCGTCGACCGGGAGTCGACCGGACGCACCATCGACGTCCACGTGATGAACCTGCGCCGCAAGATCGAGGCGAACCCGCGGCGGCCACAGCAGCTGCTGACCGTCTACGGCGTCGGCTACAAGCTCAGCGCCGGCGCGCCGTGACCCGGCAGCCGCGGGTCCCCCTGCACCGCAGCCTGGTGGTGCGGCTGCTGGCCACCTCGCTGCTGGTCGCGGTCTGCGCGATCCTGGCGACGACCTGGCTGGCCGTGCAGTCGACCACCCGGGCGATCCAACAGGAGCAGGGGCGTTCGCTCGCCGACGACAAGAGCATCTACGACACGCTGCTGGACCACGCGGCGACCCACCGGGACTGGACCGGGGTCGACGTGGTCCTCGCCGAGCGGGCCGACCGGCTCGAACGGCGGATCACCCTGATGACGCCGGACCGGCAGGTGATCGCCGACTCCGCGCCGGACGGCCCGTCGTTGCAGACCGCCCGGCCGTCGGCGACCGTCGACCCGTTGCAGGTCGACCTGGGGCTGACCGGCGGGACCGAACGGGTCGATCCGCGCGCGGTCGGGCCGTACCGGCTGACCAAGCGGGAGAGCAACAACATCCGGGAGCTGGCCGAGCGGCAGCTCGGCTGCGTACGCGCCGAGTCCAGGGCGGACGCGCGGGTCGTGGTGGATCCGGCCGGCCGCGCCTCGGTGCAGGTGAGCGACCCGAAGGACCGGGGCATCGTCGGGTTCTGCCTGCCCGACGAGCTGACCCGCCCGATGCCGAGCGAGGCCGCCGGGATCGCCCAGTTGGAGACCCTGACCAAGACCTGCCTCAGGGAGCTGGGGGCACCGACCCGGGTCGACATCCGCGCCGACCGGACCGCGGCACCGAGCCGCGACACCCGCTTCGACCAGCAGGTCGCCGGCTGCCTGCAGCAGGCCCGGACGACCCAGCTCCGGGCGTACGTGGCGCCACCGGCATTGCTGTTCGTCACCGACGAGGCGCAGGGCGGCTCCGAGCCGGTGTTCAACCTGTCCCGGGCGAACGTGGTCCGCATCGCCCAGGTGACCGGGGCGGTGCTGGTGGCCACCGTGCTGATCACCGTGCTGGTCGGGCGGCGGCTGGTCCGGCCGTTGCGGGCGCTCACCGAAGCGACCCGGCAGCCGATGGACGAACCGGCCCGGGTGCCGGTGACCACCCGTGACGAGATCGGCATGCTCGCCACCGCGCTCAACGATCTCGCCGCCCGGCGCGAGCAGACCGAGGCGCTGCGCCGGAGCATGGTCAGCGACGTGGCGCACGAGTTGCGGACGCCGTTGACCAACATGCGCAGTTGGTTGGAGGCCGCGCAGGACGGTCTGGCGCAGCTCGACACGCAGCTGCTCACCCTGCTGCTCGACGAGGCGCTGCTGCTGCAGCACATCATCGACGACCTGCGTGACCTGGCCGCCGCCGACGCCGGTGACCTGCGAATCCACCGCGAACCGTACTTCGTGGCCGATCTGCTGGAGCAGGTCGTCGAGGCGCACCGGGGCGCGGCCGAGGCGGCCGGGGTCCGGCTGGGCACCTCGGTGGGCGCCGACCTGGAGATGGCCGTTGACGGCGCCCGGCTGCGCCAGATCGTCGGCAACATCGTCGCCAACGCGGTGCGGCACACCCCGGCGGGCGGGTCGGTCGTCGTGCGCCTGGAGGTACGCGACGACCAGCTCGCCATCGCCGTGTCCGACACCGGCACCGGCATCGCCCCCGCCGACCAGGCGAAGATCTTCGACCGGTTCTGGCGGGCCGACGACTCCCGCACCCGCAGCACCGGCGGCAGCGGGCTCGGGCTGTCGATCGCCCGTAAGCTCGCCGAGGCGCACGGCGGCACGATCGGCGTCGAGAGCGTCCCCGGTCAGGGCAGCACCTTCACCGTCCGGCTGCCGATCGTCGTCCCGGCGCGGGGCTGAACCCCGCCGCCGGTCCGTCCCTTCCGGCTACCGCCGTCGTCCTGGTGCTGCCGACTTTTTACATTGCAGTTGCACTGCAACTCGCGTACCTTCCTTGCAATGCAGTCGTATTGCGAAAGCGGGACGCGGGTGTCGGTGATCCCCTTGGCGGAGGCACATGCCGGGTTGGTTGCGCTGGTCGGCGGCAAGGCGGCCGGGCTCGGCGAGCTGATCCGCGCGGGCGAGCGGGTGCCCGAGGGTTTCTGTGTGACCACCGAGGCGCACCGGACCGGGGTGGTCCCGCACGACGAGGTCCGGGTGGCGTACGCGCGCCTGGGCGGCGGGCCGGTGGCGGTGCGGTCGAGCGCGACCGACGAGGATCTGCCGGACGCCAGCTTCGCGGGTCAGCACGACACGGTGCTGGACGTCGAGGGCGAGGCAGACCTGCTGGCGGCGATCGGCACGTGCTGGGAATCGCTGCACGGCAGCCGGGCGGCGGCCTACCGCCAGGCGCGCGGGACCGACCCCGCCGACGTGCACATGGCGGTGGTGGTGCAGCGGATGGTCGCCCCGGTCCGGGCCGGCGTGCTCTACACGGCCAACCCGGTCACCGGCAACCGCACCGAGATGCTCGTCGAGGTCGGGCCGGGCACGACGGTCGTCGACGGCCGCACCGAGGTGACGCGCTTCGTGCTGGCCGATCCGGCCGGCAGCGCCGACCCCGGGTGGCAGGGCGAACTGTGGGCCGCTGGCCGGCGGGTGCAGGCACACTTCGGCACGCCGCAGGACGTCGAGTGGGCGACCGACCACGACGGGACCCTGTGGTTGCTCCAGTCGCGGCCGGTCAGCACGCTGTTCCCGGCGCCGCCGCAGACCGACGACCTGCGGGTGTACGTCGAGTTCGGCAACGTGCAGGGGATGCTGCGACCGGTCACCCCGATGGGCATGGCCACGCTCCGCGCGGTGATCGCCACCATGGTCGCCTCGCTCGGGATGCGGGTGGAGATAATCGACATCGGCGGGCGGCTCTACGGCGACCTAACCGGCCTGGTCCGCCGGCCCGCCAGCCGCCGACGGCTAGTCCGGTTGATGGCCGTCGACTTCGGGCCACGCGCCCAGGCGGTGATGGAGCACGTCCTGCGGGACCCCCGGTTCGCACCGTCCGGCGGCAGGTCCCCCCGACCGGCGGACGCGTCGCTGTCAACGGCACTGCGAGCCCTGCGGGGCATCCTGCGGGCGCTGGCGCGACCGGACGCGGCACGGCATCGGCTGGTCGCGGCCGTCGACCGGCTACGGGACGAGGCGGCGGCGCCCACGCACCTGCGGACGGCCCACGAGCGGCTGCTGTTCGTCCGCGACCACGGCGACGGCGGTGCCGCCGACGACATCACCTGGCCGATCGTCGCGGGGATACTCGCCTCGGCACTGCCCGCCCACCTGCTCAAGGGCGTCGCCACCGAGGACGAGATACACGCCGTGCTGCGCGGAGTCCCGCACAACGTGACCATCGAGATGGACCTCGCGCTGTGGGCACTGGCCCGGGACGCCCGCGAGCACCGCGAGCTGCTCCTCGACACGCCACCGGCCGAACTGGCGACCCGGTACCTGCAGGGCGCGCTGCCCGAGATCGGCCTGTCCGGGTTCCTGTCCCGCTACGGCCACCGGGCGGCCGCCGAGGCCGACGTCGGTGTGCCGCGCTGGGCCGAGGACCCCACCCCGGTCTTCGCTGCCATCGCCAACTACCTGCGGCTGACCGACCCCACGCAGGCACCCGACCGGCGGTTCGCCGGGGCCGCCGCAGCCGCCGGGGCCGCGCTCGACGAGCTGGCCGCCCGGGTCCACCGACGTCGCCCGGTCCGGGGCCGCATCGCGGTCTTCCTGCTACGGCGGGCACGACGGCTGGCGGGACTGCGGGAGGCCGGGAAGTTCGCCGGGCTGTACCGGCTCCAGACCGTACGCGAGCAGTTGCTGCTCATCGGGGCGACGCTGTTCCCGGCGGCGGACGACGTCATGTTCCTCACCCTCGACGAGGTCGGGACGGCCCTCGACGGCGCCGACCTGACCGGGCTGGTCGCGCGACGCCGGGCGACCCACCGGCGCGAGCTGCGCCGCCGGGTGGTGCCGGTGGCGCTGCTGTCCGACGGGACCGACGTGGAGAGCACCATGCCGGCCCCCGCCGGCGGGGCGGGACTGCTGCGGGGAGTGGGAGCGGCGACGGGTAGGGTGACCGGCCCGGCCCGGGTGGTCACCGACCCGGCCACCGCGCACCTCGAACCCGGGGAGATCCTAGTGACCGCCACCACCGACCCGGGCTGGACGCCACTGTTCCTGACCGCCGGGGCGCTGGTCACCGAGACCGGCGCGATCATGGCGCACGGTCCCACGGTGGCCCGTGAGTACGGCATCCCGGCCGTGATCAGCGTGCCGGGCGCCACCTCACGGATCGTGACCGGTCAGGTGATCACCGTGGACGGCGCGGCCGGCACCGTGACGACGGCACGGTAGGCCCCGATGCCCAGGAAGGTCGATCCCCGTCAACGCCGCACGCTGATCGCGGACGCGCTCATGCGGGTCGCCGCCGACCGGGGTCTGGAGGCGGTGAGCCTGCGGCACGTGGCTGCCGAGGCGGGGGTGTCCGCCGGCATGGTGCAGCACTACTTCACCACCAAGGACGAGATGATGGCCTTCGCGCTGTCCGTCGTCCGTGACCGGGGTCGGGCTCGGGTCGAGGCGGCGGTCGCGGCGCTCGGGCCGGACCCGCAGCCCCGGCTGCTGCTGCGCACCCTGCTTGCGGCGTTGCTGCCGTTGGACGAGGCAGCGCGCGACGACGGACGGGTGGCGTTGGCGTTCCTGTCCTGGACCGCCCTGCACCCGGCGGCGGCCCCCGGCCTGCGGCCGGACACCGCGCAACTGGTGGAGTTCATCGCCGGGCTGCTGCCGCGTCCACCGGCGTCGGACGCCGCGGCGGGGCTGCTGGCGCTGGTGGAGGGGCTGGGGGTGTACCTGCTCGGCGGGCAGTACACCCCGGCGCAGGCGACCGCCGCCCTCGACCACCAGTTGGACCTGCTCTTCGCCTGACCGGAGGCCGCCTCGCCGGGTCGGCGGTGCCCCGGCGCGGACCGTTCGCCGTGCGGACGCGACCGACCCGTGGAATCCTCTGTGGACAGTGATTGTCGCCTATCGGCAGGAGCATTCCATGCGATCTCGGCTACTTTCCATCGCCTCAGCGCTGACGCTCGCGGTGAGCGGCTCGGTGCTGGCCCTGATGCCCGCCAGCCCGGCCAGCGCGCACTGCGACGGTCACGGGCAGCACCCGGACCTCTACAGCGGGGGCGGAATCTCCTGGGGCGACGGGACCTACATCCACGCCTACCCGCACCGGGACTGCCAGTCCAGGGGCCAGGGCTACCCCAGCCAGAACATCGACGTCCACTGCGCCACGCTGACCGGCGACCTGTGGTTCTTCGTCCGCAACACCTCCACCGGGATCAACGGGTGGGCCCGCCGGGACGCGCTGCGCTTCTCGCAGACCGTCACCATCGCCGACTGCTCCAACGGGCTCGCCCCGCACCGCGTCGCCTGACCGGGGCTGCCGGCCCGGCCCGGCACGGCGTGCCCCTCGACGTTTCGAGCGGTGCGCAGGTGTGACGGGATCCGGCAGCCCGGGGTGGACGGCAATCGCGTCCACCTCGGGCGGGCCGGCCCCGCAGGTGGACCCGACGGCGTCAGGTCAACAGTGCCGGGCGCAGCTCACCACCCACGTTGATCGTGCCGACGACCCGGTCGCCGGTGAGGTCGAAGACGTCGACCGCCCGGTTGGTACGCATGAGTTCCCGCACCGACGGCGGCAGCGACGGGGGCTCCTTCATCGCCGCCCGGACGTCGCGGGTGGTGGAGATCAGCCGACCGACCAGCGACGCCCCGTCGTGGTCCACCCGCACCCGGCCGTACTCCCAGCCGCAGGTGGTCAGGTCGAGCACCTCGAACAGGCGGGCGAGCAGCGGATGGGGGTCGGTCGCCCGGACGAACTGCGCCGCCCGGGTGCCGACGACCGCGGTGGCGGCGGCGACGTGCACGTAGGGGTGCAGGCCGCCCGGCAGCGCGAACAGCGGCCAGTGCAGCCGTCCACCGGCCTCACGCCACAACGGTCGGTAGTTGCGCCGGTCCACCGGGAACCGGTGCCCGGTACGCCGGTACAGCTCCATCGTCTGGGCCAGCAGGTCCGCGTGGGCCGCGTCGGCGAACTCACCGACGATGCCGGCCGCCACCGCCAGGCCGTCGCCGTCGTCGAGCAGCCCGACCATCGCCGCCACCTGCTCGGCAGGTCGGACGGCCAGGTGGGCGCCGAAGCGCTGCCGTACCTCGGCCGACAGCGCCGCCTGCCGGACCGGATCCTCCTGGACCTGCCGGCCCCCGCCGCCCAGCACCCGCCCGAGCCATCCCATGTCGCCTCGTCTCCGCCGCCCTCACCGACCGCAGCCATGCTAGTGCGGCCCGCCGTCAGAGACAGCGCACGCCGGTCAGTTCCTCGGCGGCCGTCCACAGCCGCCGGCCGACGGCGGGATCGGTGGCCTCCCGGCTGGCCCGCACCTCGGTGACCGGCCCCCGGGTCTGGAAGAACCGGGCCGGGCCGAAGAACTGGCCGCCGTGGACCTGCGGGTCGGTGGCGGCCCGCAGTTGGGGCAGCGCGCCCTGCTCGACCGGTTGGGTGGCCAGCAGGCCGAGCCGGGCGATCATCCGGCCGCGCCGACCCTGGTGGGACCAGGCCCGGGGAGTCAGGTTGGTGCGGGTGACACCGGGATGGGCCAGCACGCTGAGCACCGGCGATCCGGTGGCACGCAGCCGGCGGTCCAGTTCGATGCCGAAGACGGTGGTGGCGAGCTTGGACCTGCCGTACGCGGTGGAGCCCCGGTAGACGCGCTCGCCCATCAGGTCGGCGAAGTCCAGGTGTGCGTTGCGGTGGGTGATCGAGCTGAGGCTGACCACCCGGGCCGCCCGCGCCGCGGCCAGGTTGCCCAGCAGCAGACCGGTCAGCGCGAAGTGGCCCAGCAGGTTGGTGGCGAGGTGCAGCTCGTGGCCGTCCACGCTGGTGCGGCGCGGGCCGAGCAGCACCGCGCCGGCGTTGTTGACCAGCAGGTCGAGCACCGGACGGTCGGCGGCCAGGGCCGCCGCGAACTCCCGTACCGAGGCCAGGGAGGCGAGGTCCAGCTCGCGTACCTCGACGTCGCCGCCCATGCTGTGGGCGGCCCGCCGGCCGGCGGCGGTGTCGCGCACGGCGAGCACGACCCGGGCGCCCCGCCGGGCCAGTGCGGTGGCGGTGACCAGGCCGAGGCCGGAGTTCGCGCCGGTCACGACGGCGGTGCGGCCGTGCTGGTCGGGGATGTGGTCGGCGGTCCAGGTCATCTGCTGCTCCCTGACGGTCGGATCGGACCACCGACGCTAGGGCCCGACCGGGCGGGGCCGGTCGCACCCGGTTGCCTAGGTCCCGCAGACCTACCCACGCCGGTCCGGGCCGCGCCACACTGGCGACATGACCCGTCCGTACGCCCGTGAACTCGGTGACTTCCTGCGTGCCCGGCGCGCCCGGTTGCACCCCCGTGACGTCGGCCTGGAGCCGGGCGGGCGACGCCGGGTCACCGGGCTGCGCCGCGAGGAGCTGGCGCTGCTGGCCGGGTTGAGCACCGACTACTACCAGCGGATGGAGCAGGGCCGGGAGGTGCGCCCGTCCGACGACGTGCTGGACGGGCTCGCCGCCGCGCTCGGCCTCGACGACGCGGAACGCCGGCACCTGTTCACCCTGGCCCGCGCCGCCCGCCGGCCGACGCCCGCCCGGGTCGACCACGGTCCGGAGCGGGTGCCGGAGAGCACCAGGCGGCTGCTGCGGGTGCTGGACACCCCGGCGGTGGTGCTCGGCCGGCACCTGGACCTGCTCGCCTGGAACGCGTGGGCGGTGGCGCTGCTCGGCGATCCGGCGGACCACCCGCCGGACCGGCTCAACATGCTGCTGCTGATGTTCGACGAGGCGGCGACCCCGGTGCGGCGCTGCGCGTCCTGGGAGCAGCAGGCCATGGACTACATCGGCATGATGCGCGCCGCCGTGGCCACGGACCCCACCCACCCCCGGGCCACCGCCGTCGTCGGTGAGCTGAGCATCCGCAGCGCCGAGTTCCGGCGGCTGTGGGCCCGGCACGACGTACGCGGGTCGGTCAGCGGCACCAAGACCTTCCAGGTCCCCGAGGTCGGTGACATCGTCCTGGACTGGGACACCTACCCGCTGCCCGGAAACCCCGGCCCGGTCATGCTGGTCTTCACCGCCGAGCCCGGCAGCGCCGACGCCGACGCGCTGCGGCTGCTGGCGTCACTGCGGGCCACCGGGCGGTCGGATGAGAGTTATCCGACACGCCGACGCGACATCTAGTGTTGCCTCTCCCCCATCTACGCCATATATGGTGTGCCACGCAGCTGGTTCGGCCGGGCCCGGTGGTCCGGTCGAGGCAACAGGGAACCCGGTGGAAATCCGGGACTGCCCCGCAGCGGTAAGTGGGAACGACCGCCGTCATCGAGCACTGGACCGCGAGGTCCGGGAAGCGACGGCCAGTAGGCGACCGACCCCGGTCACGCCCACGAGTCCGAAGACCTGCCAGTGCGCCGTGCGCTGCTGCGCGCGGCGGTCGGAGGTCGCGCGGGACGACCGACGCCAGCACCCGGGCCGGCCGCCGTGCCGCGCCCGTCGGCGTCCTCCCGCGTCCCGATGGCCATCGGTGACAGCGAGGAGAGGTCATGACGAGCACAGCGCAGAGCCCACCGTCCGACGTCGACGGCGCGGAGCCACGCCGGCCCGCGATGCGGGTCCGCAAGCGCGACGGCGACACCGAGCCGGTGGACGTCAACCGGATCGTCACGGCCGTCGCCCGGTGGACCACCGACCTGGACGAGGTCGACCCGCTGCGGGTGGCCACCAGGACGATCAGCGGCCTCTACGACGGGGCGACCACGGCCGAGCTGGACAAGCTGTCGATCCAGACGGCGGCGGAGCTGATCGGCACGGAACCGCAGTACTCCCGCCTGGCGGCCCGGCTACTGGCCGCCTACGTGGACGAGGAGGTCCGTGGGCAGGCGGTGACCTCGTTCAGCGAGTCCATCCGGTACGCCCACGGCCTCGGCCTGATCGCCGACGACACCGCCGCGTTCGTGGCCCGGCACGCACGCCAGCTCGACGACGCCGTCGACCCGGCCGGTGACCTGCGGTTCGAGTACTTCGGGCTGCGTACGGTGGCCGACCGTTACCTGCTGCGGCACCCGCAGTCGCGGCTGGTGGTGGAGACCCCGCAGTACTGGCTGCTGCGGGTGGCCTGCGGGCTGTCCACCACGCCCGACGAGGCGGTCGGGTTCTACCGGCTGATGTCGTCGCTGGCCTATCTGCCGAGTTCCCCGACGTTGTTCAACTCGGGCACCCGGCACACCCAGATGTCGTCGTGTTTCCTGGTCGACTCGCCGCGCGACGAACTGGACTCCATCTACGAGCGCTACCACCAGGTGGCGAAGCTGTCGAAGTTCTCCGGCGGCATCGGCATCTCCTGGTCTCGGGTGCGCGGCCGGGGGGCGCTGATCCGGGGCACCAACGGCCGGTCGAACGGGATCGTGCCGTTCCTGAAGACCCTCGACGCCGGAGTGGCGGCGGTCAACCAGGGCGGCCGGCGCAAGGGGGCGGCCTGCGTCTACCTGGAACCCTGGCACCCGGACGTCGAGGAGTTCCTGGAGCTGCGGGACAACACCGGTGAGGAGGCCCGGCGCACCCACAACCTCAACCTGGCCAACTGGATCCCCGACGAGTTCATGCGCCGGGTCGAGGCCGACGGCGACTGGTCGCTGATCGACCCGTCGGACGCCCCGGAGCTGCCCGACCTGTACGGCGAGGAGTTCGACGCCGCGTACCGGGTCGCCGAGAAGAAGGCGGTCCGCACGGTGAAGGCCCGGGACCTGTACGGGCGGATGATGCGCACCCTGGCGCAGACCGGCAACGGGTGGATGACGTTCAAGGACCCGGCGAACCGGCTGTCCAACCAGACCGGCGTGCCGGGCAACACGATCCACCTGTCCAACCTGTGCACCGAGATCCTGGAGGTCAACAGCGACACCGAGACGGCGGTGTGCAACCTCGGCTCGGTCAACCTCGGCGCGCACCTCACCGACGACGGCGTCGACTGGGACAGGCTGCGCGAAACGGTCCGGACGGCGGTGGTGTTCCTGGACCGGGTGATCGACATCAACTACTACCCGGCCGAGCAGGCGGCGGCGTCCAACCCGCGCTGGCGGCCGGTCGGGCTGGGGCTGATGGGGCTGCAGGACGCATTGTTCGCGCTGCGGCTGCCGTTCGACTCGCCCGGGGCCCGGGAGTTGTCCACCCGGGTCCAGGAGGAGATCTTCCTGACCGCCCTGGAGACCTCGACCGGCCTGGCCGAACGGTTCGGCGCGCACCCGGCGTACCCGCAGACCCGGGCGGCCCGGGGTGACCTGCACCCGGACCTGTGGGGGGTCGAGCCCACCCAGACCGCGCGGTGGGCGGCGCTGCGCAGCCGGATCGCCGCGCACGGCCTGCGCAACTCGCTGCTGGTGGCGATCGCCCCGACCGCCACGATCGCGTCGATCGCCGGCTGTTACGAGTGCATCGAGCCGCAGGTGTCCAACCTGTTCAAGCGCGAGACCATGTCCGGGGAGTTCCTGCAGATCAACACCTATCTGGTACGCGAGCTGAAGGCGCGCGGCCTGTGGACGGCGGAGATCCGCGACCAGATCAAGCGGGCCGAGGGTTCGGTGCAGGGCATCGTCGACCTGCCCGCCGAGGTGCGGGAGTTGTTCCGGACCGCGTGGGAGCTGCCGCAGCGGGCGCTGATCGACCTGGCCGCCGCGCGGGCGCCGTACGTCGACCAGTCGCAGTCGCTGAACCTGTTCCTCAGCGCGCCGACCATCGGCAAGCTGTCCTCGATGTACCTGTACGCCTGGAAGTCCGGGCTGAAGACCACCTACTACCTGCGGTCGCGTCCGGCGACCCGGATCCAGCAGGCCACCGTCACCGTCGCCCCGGTCGTGGCGGCCGACGCCGAGGCGCTGGCCTGTTCCCTGGAGAACCCCGAGAGCTGCGAGGCGTGCCAGTGACCACCGTCGACGAAACCCGCACCGCCGGGCGGCAGCTGCTGCTCGACCCCGGCATGGACCTCACCCTGCGGCCGATGCGCTACCCGCACTTCTTCGACCGGTTCAAGGACGCCATCCGCAACACCTGGACGGTGGAGGAGGTCGACCTGCACTCCGACCTGGCCGACCTGGAGCGGCTGTCGCCGGCCGAGCGGCACCTGGTGTCCCGGCTGGTGGCGTTCTTCGCCACCGGTGACACGATCGTCGCCAACAACCTGGTGCTCAACCTCTATCAGCACGTCAACTCTCCCGAAGGCCGGCTCTACCTGTCCCGGCAGCTCTTCGAGGAAGCCGTGCACGTGCAGTTCTACCTGAACCTGCTCGACACGTACGTCCCCGACGAGCAGGAACGGTTCGCCGCGTTCGCCGCCATCGAGAACATCCCGTCGATCCGGCGCAAGGCCGAGTTCTGCTTCCGCTGGATCGACTCGGTCTTCGAGCTGCGGGAGCTGCGTACCCGCGCGGACCGGCGGGCGTTCCTGCTGAACCTGATCTGCTTCGCCGCCTGCATCGAGGGGCTGTTCTTCTACGGCGCGTTCGCCTACGTCTACTTCCTGCGGTCCCGGGGCCTGCTCAACGGGTTGGCGTCGGGCACCAACTGGGTGTTCCGCGACGAGTCGATGCACATGGCGTTCGCCTTCGACGTGGTGGAGACCGCCCGGCGGGAGGAGCCGGACCTGTTCGACGCCGACCTGGAACGTCAGGTGACCGAGATGCTCGCCGAGGCCGTCGAGTGCGAGGTGCAGTTCGCCGAGGACCTGCTCGACCAGGGCGTGTCGGGGCTGTCGCTTGTGGACATGCGGGCCTACCTGGAACACGTCGCCGACCGGCGGCTCGCCCAGCTCGGCATCGCGCCGCGCTACGGCGCGCAGAACCCGTTCGCGTTCATGGATCTACAGGACGTGCAGGAGCTGTCGAACTTCTTCGAGCGTCGGGTGTCGGCCTACCAGGTGGGGGTCAGCGGCAGCGTCACCTTCGACGACGACTTCTGACCGGCGCGGCCGGGGCCCGGTCCGGTGGTCACACACCCCCACCGGACCGGGCCTGGCCGTCCGCTCAGGGGCCGGCGTTGCCGAACACCTCGATTTCGGCGAGGCCGACGTTGACGGTGCCGCCGCCGACCCCGGTGACGGTGAGCTTGACGCTGGTCACCGTCTTCGCCGCCGGGAGGATGACCTCCGTCGGGCCGCCGCCGTTGTCCAGGGCGCCGACGGCCGTGGAGGTGCCGTCGCTGAACAGCAGGGTGCCGCCGGTGATCTGGTCGTTGGGGTTGGGTCGGTCGTAGAGGACCACCCGGCGGACGGTGCGCGGGCCCGGCCAGCTCAGGGTGAGCTGGGTGCCGACGCCGCCGTAGACGGTCGCCCACTCCCGGGTCTGGTCGTCGGGCCAGCCGGCGATCACCCCGTCGACGGCCTTGGCCGCCGTCTGCCCGCTGCCGGTGTCCTGGCTGGTCGCGGTGACGGTGGCCGTCCGGGCCAGGTTGGGGCCGAGGACCTTGTACTGCCGCTGGAGGAAGGCCGGGTAGTCGTAGCCGGCGCAGGTGGGCAGGCTGGTGCAGGCCCCGTCGTCGTACTGGCCGTAGGCGAAGAAGGCGGCGGACTTGCCGGCGACGTCGGTCGACCCCAGGTTCGCCGGATAGTTCTTGATCTTGTAGTCGTGGTAGCCGGTGAACGTGGGCGAACCGACGTACGCCTGCTCGGCGGCCTGGGCGAAGTAGGCCGCGCCGTGGTGGTCGCTGTGGTCACCGTCGCCGAACCCACCCGCGTGGTCCTGGGTGTTGACGGCGGTCGGCTGGTAGGCCGCCATCAGCCCGGCCAGGGTGGTGATCAGGCCGGCCCGGCTGTAGCTCGACGCGCCGGTGCCCAGCGACGTGATCGTGGAGATGCCGTTGAGCCAGAGCTTCTGCAGGCTCTGCGAGCCGGTGTTCGGGTGCCCCGTGCCGCCGGGATAGCCGTCCGGCAGCCGGAGGAAGACCAGCGACACGGTGGGCCGGGCGGTCAGCGTGAAGACCGGGATCGGATGCCCGCTGATCCCGGCGTCCGCCTGGGTCCAACTGTCGGCCACCCCGGCCATCTGGGCGTACGCCGCCCGCGCCCCGGTCTCCCGACCGGTCCAGTAGGTGCTGTCCCGGCCGGCGTCGCCCGCCGTGACGAACACCGTGCGGACGCAGCGGTTGGCCTGCACGTCGTGCAGCAGGTCCGGACTGAGGAAGAGCAGGTCGTCGTCCTGGTGGGCGACCACGTTCATGATCGCTCCCGCCGGACAGCCCGGCCCGGCCTGGGCTGCCGGCGGGCCGGCCAGGGTCGCCGCCGCACAGGCGGCCACCATCCCGACGGCAAGCGACCACCGGGCCGGACGACGGCGAAATGTTCGCAGCATGAAGTGACGCACAGTTACCTCCCCGTAGCAGTAGCGTGCGCCCCCTTTCTACCATGCACGAGCGTCTATCTCTGCCCCGTCGCGGTGGGCATCACGGCGGGCCGGATCACTGCGGGGCCCCGGTCTCGGTGAGCCGCCCGTCGGCCAGCCGGAGCCACCGGTCCACGGCGATCCCGGCCAGGAACCGGTCGTCGTGACTGACCACCACGAACGCCCCCCGGTACGCCAGCAGCGCGCTCTCCAACTGGGCCACGCTGACCAGGTCCAGGTTGTTGGTGGGCTCGTCGAGCAGCAGCAGGTGCGGTGCCGGTGAGGCGTTGAGCAGGCAGGCCAGGGTGGCGCGCAGCAGCTCACCGCCGGAGAGCACCCCCGCCGGCAGGTGGACGCGGGCACCCCGGAACAGGAACCGGGCCAGCAGGTTCAGCCGCTCCGCCCCGGTCCGCGCCGGGGCGAACCCGGCGAGGTTCTCCGCGACCGTCCGGGTCGGATCGAGCAGGTCGAGGCGCTGCGACAGGTACGCCACCCGCCCCGACGCCCGCGCGACGGTGCCCGCCTCCGGCTCCTGCCGGCCGCCGACCAGCCGCAGCAGCGTCGACTTGCCCGCACCGTTGGGCCCCGTCAGGGCGATCCGTTCGGGACCCCGGATGGTCAGGTCGACCCCGTCACCGGCGAAGACCGGCCGGCCCGCGTAGCCGGCCCGCATCCCGTGGCCGGCGAAGACGGTGCGACCGGCGGGCACCGTGGTGTCGGGCAGGTCCAGGACGAGCTGGTCGTCGCGGCGGGCCGCCTCGCCGGCCTGGTCCAGCCGGGCCTGGGCGTCGGCGACCCGGGCGGTGTGCACGTCGTCGGCCCGGCCCGCCGACACCTGCGCGTCCCGCTTGAGGTTGCCGGCGACGATCCGGGGCAGCCCCGCGTCGGACAGGTTCCGGGCGGCGGTCGAGGCCCGGCGGGCCGCCCGCTCGCGGGCCTGCTGGAGTTCCCGCCTCTGCCGCTTCACGTCCTGCTCGGCCTGACGCACCTGCCGCTCGGCGACCTCCCGCTCGGCCCGTACCACCTGCTCGTAGTGGGTGAAGTTGCCGCCGTAGAAGCGGATCCCGCCGTGGTCGAGGGCGGCGATGCGGTCCATCTCGTCCAGCAGCGCACGGTCGTGGCTGACCACGAGCAGCGTGCCCGGCCAGGACCGCAGCACGGCGAGCAGTCGTTCCCGCGCCGGCCGGTCGAGGTTGTTGGTGGGCTCGTCGAGCAGCAGCACGTCGGGCCGTTTGAGCAGTTCGGCGGCGAGGCCGAGGGAGACCACCTCGCCGCCGCTGAGGGTGCCGAGCCGGCGGTCCAGCGTCACCCCGGTCAGGCCGAGCCGGTCGAGGGCGACCCGGGTGCGGTCCTCGACGTCCCAGTCGTCGCCGACGGTGGCGAAGTGCTCCTCGGCGGCGTCACCGGCCTCGATGGCGTGCAGCGCGGCGACGACACGGTCGACCCCGAGCACCTCGGCGACGGTCTGCCGCGTCGCGAACGGCAGGTGCTGCGGCAGGTAGCCCAGCACCCCCTCGACGGTGACGCTGCCCGCGGTGGGACGCAGCTCGCCGACGATGAGCCGCAGCAGGGTGGACTTACCGGCGCCGTTCGCCGCGACCAGACCGGTACGGCCGCCGGGAACGGAGAACGACAGGTCCTCGACGACCGGGGTGTCATCCGGCCAGGAGAAGGAAAGGTGGGAGCAGACGACGTGACTGTCGGACATGGTGAACCTCGGAAACAGATGATCCGGGCGCGCGGGCGCTGCCCGGGGTGAACAGGGCAGGACGACAGGGGCGACGCGACGGGGCGGTCATCCGCCGTCGGTCACCGCAGCCGGGTGTTCACCCGGAGATGTCGTCGTCACCTGCCACGATCTGCTCCCTGCCCTGGTCGAACTGTTTAGCTGCCCGGTCGAACCGTGCCCTGCCTGGTCGACCAGACCAGGATAACCCGGTCCGCCCGGCACCGGCGGCCCGGCGCACGCCCGGCGTGGGCGGCTAGCACGGCTCGTAGTCGAACCAGTCGAAGGCGACGTCGCCCCGGGCGGCGTACATGCCGATGACCCGGCCGGTGAAACCGCCGGCGACCTCGGTGGACAGGTACCTGCCGTCGAGTTCGGCCAGCACGTCGAAGGTCCCGTCCGGGTGCTCGACGCCGAGCCGGAGCAGGTCGGGTTCCTTGGCGGGGTGCCAGTCGCCGGGAGCCGGGGCGAGCACCTCGATCCGCAGGTGGACCGGGCCGGCCCCGACCGGCCGGGTGGCCGGCGTCGAGCGCACCGACCCGATCCGGGCGACGACCCGTACCTCGCCGCCGCCCACCTCGATGTCGTAGTGGTGGCGCTCGTCGAGGCGCACCACCAGACCACCGTGCCCGTCACCCGGGTCGACCACGGTCCGGACCCGGCACGACGGGTGCTGCTGGCGGCGGCCGACGACGGTGACGTCCGGGGCGTCCGGGGACGCGCCCCGGGCCCGCAGCGTGAGCCAGCCCAGCCGTTCGGCAAGCGACCAGACCTCCGCCGGCCGGGACCGCACCGAGACCCAGCGCGGGTGCAGCCGGTCGGCGTCGAAGTCGTCGCGGACGGGCGGTGCCGGCACGGGGTGCGCCGCCCACGGCGGGGCGGGCATCACCGGCGCGAGGTCCCCGACCACCGGCCAACCGTCGACCCAGGTCACCGGGGCCAGGAAGGTCTCCCGCCCGAGCACGTGCCAGCCGGGGGTGCCGCCGCCGGGGCGGACCCCGAGCAGCACCAGCCACCACGACCCGTCGGGCCCCTGCACCAGGTCGGCGTGGCCGGTGTTCTGGATCGGCCGGTGCGTGCCCCGGTGGGTGAGGATCGGGTTGGCCGGACCCGGCTCGTACGGGCCGTCGGGCCTCGTCGCGCGGGCGATCGAGACGGCGTGCCCGCGTTCGGTGCCGCCCTCGGCGATCAGCAGGTACCAGTGGTCGCCGATCCGGTACAGGTGCGGCGCCTCCGGGGCCTGCGCGCCCGGGGCCCCGGACCACAGCCGCCGGACCGGGCCGAGGGTGCGTCCGGTTCCCGGGTCGAGGCGTACCTGCGCGATCCCCGCGTACGTGCACCAGCAGGTGCCGTCGGCGTCCCAGGCGAGGTCGGGGTCGATGCCGTCCACCCCGGGCACCCGGACCGGATCCGACCAGGGGCCGGCCGGGTCGGTGGCGGTGCAGATCAGGGTGCCGCCGCCGTCCGCGCAGTTGGTGACGATCAGCCAGAACCGGCCGTCGTGGTGGCGCAGCGTCGGCGCGTACACCCCGGCCGACGACGGCATGTCGACCGGCAGGGTGAGCTGACCGGGCCGGTCGAGCGCGTTGCCGATCTGCTCCCAGTGCACCAGGTCCCGGCTGTGGAACAGCGGCACCCCGGGGAAGTACTCGAAGCTGGAACAGGCCAGGTAGTAGTCGTCGCCGACCCGGCAGACGCTCGGGTCGGGATGGAAGCCGGCCAGCACCGGGTTGGCGAAGGTGCCGTCGGGCCAGCCGGCCGCACCCCCGGTCACCGCGTCGGCCCCGACCGGATTCATCCACCAACCCCCTGGGATCGTGACCGGGATGGATACCCGCCCACGATCCCACGGGGGCGGCACCGCCTGCTGCCCCACCGGCGCCCGGCCCGCCGCCGGGTGCCGGGCCGGGAGGGGCCGTCGGGCCACCTCCCGGCCACGCGGTGCCGGGTCAGCCCACCGGCACGGGACGCCGGGCCGGGCCGAGGTGCCGGGCGTACGCGCCGGTGGTGAAGAACGCGGGCAGGTCCTCGCCGAGGGCGGTCTCCTCGACGATCCGCGCCGCCCAGCCGGCGCGTTCCCGGTCGACGCCGGCGCGCCCGGCGACCAGGGCGGCCAACTCCTCCGCGAGGATCGACCGGACCAGGTCCTCGGTCACGCAGCCGCCGTCGGCCAGCGGGGTGCCGTGGTGCAGCCACTGCCAGACCTGGCAGCGGGCGATCTCGGCGGTGGCCGCGTCCTCCATCAGGTTGCCCAGCGCCACCGCGCCGGTGCCGCCGAGCCACGCGTCGACGTAGCGCACCGCGACGGCGAGGTTGGCCCGCACCCCGGCGGCGGTGACCCGGCCGGGGGTCTTGTCGACGGCGAGTAGGTCGGCGGCGGTGACGGCGACGTCGTCGCGCAGCCGGTCGAGCTGGTGCGGGCGGTCGCCGAGCACCGCGTCGAACTCCCGGCGGCAGGTGTCGACCAGGCCCGGGTGGGCCACCCAGGAGCCGTCGAACCCGTCGCCGGCCTCACGCCGCTTGTCCGCCCGGACCCGGTCGAGGGCCACCTCGTTGACCTGCGGGTCCCGGCTCGGGATGAACGCGGCCATCCCGCCGATCGCGTGCGCCCCACGCCGGTGGCAGGTCGCCACCAGCAGCTCGGTGTACGCCCGCATGAACGGCACCGTCATGGTGACCTCGGACCGGTCGGGCAGGACGAAGTCGTTCCACTGCCCGAAGTTCTTGATCACGCTGAAGATGTAGTCCCACCGGCCGGCGTTCAGTCCCGCCGAGTGTTCCCGCAGCTCGTAGAGGATCTCCTCCATCTCGAAGGCGGCGGTGATCGTCTCGATCAGCGTGGTCGCCCGGATGGTGCCCCGGGGCAGGCCGAGGCGCTGCTGGGCGAAGAGGAAGATGTCGTTCCACAGCCGCGCCTCCCGGTGGCCCTCCAGCTTCGGCAGGTAGAAGTACGGCCCGGCGCCCGCGTCGAGCTGCCGCTGGGCGCAGTGGAACAGGTAGAGCCCGAAGTCGACCAGGCTGGCCGAGATGGGCCGGCCGTCCACCACGATCCCCTTCTCCACCAGGTGCCAGCCGCGCGGCCGGACGACGATCGTGGCGAGCTGCGCGCCGAGGGCGTACCGCTTGCCGCGCGGGTCGGTGAAGTCGATGCGCCGGTCCAGGGCGTCGATCAGGTTGAGCTGACCGGAGATGACGTTGTGCCAGGTCGGCGCGGTGGCGTCCTCGAAGTCGGCGAGCCACACCCGGGCCCCGGAGTTGAGCGCGTTGACTGTCATCTTCCGGTCGGTAGGCCCGGTGATCTCGACCCGCCGGTCGGTGAGGCCCGGTGCGGGCGGGGCCACCCGCCAGTCGGGGTCGGCCCGGATCGCGGCGGTCTCCGGCAGGAAGTCGGGGAACTGGCCGGTGGCGTAGCGGTCCCGGCGGGCCCGGCGGGTGTCCAGCAGGGCCACCCGGCGGGCGGCGAACTCGCTGTCCAGCGCCACCAGGAACTCCAGCGCCCCGGGGGTGAGGACCTCGTCGAACCGGTCGGCCAGCGCTCCGATGATCTCGTACCTCATGCGAACTGCTCCTCTTCGGTGGAGCCGCGCAGGGCGGTGGTCTCGGCGGCCGGGTTGAGCACGGTGCTGATCAGGTCGAAGTAGCCGGTGCCGACCTCGCGCTGGTGCTTGACGGCGGTGTAGCCGGCCGGCTCGGCGGCGAACTCCCGTTCCTGCAACGCCACGTAGGCGGACATGCCGTCGGCGGCGTAACCCCGGGCCAGGTCGAACATCGAGTAGTTGAGGGCGTGGAAGCCGGCCAGGGTGATGAACTGGAACCGGTAGCCGAGGTGGCCGAGTTCGCGCTGGAACTTCGCGATGGTCGAGTCGTCGAGGTGCTTGCGCCAGTTGAACGACGGCGAGCAGTTGTAGGCGAGGAGCTGGTCCGGGTACTCGGCCTTGATCGCCTCGGCGAAGCGGCGGGCGACGTCCAGGTCGGGGGTGGAGGTCTCCATCCACAGCAGGTCGGCGTGCGGGGCGTAGGCCAGGCCCCGGGCGATGCACGGCTCGATGCCGTTGTGCACCCGGTAGAACCCCTCGGCGGTGCGTTCGCCGGTGACGAACGGCCGGTCCCGCTCGTCGACGTCGGTGGTGAGCAGCGTGGCGGCCTGCGCGTCGGTGCGGGCGATCACCACCGACGGCACCCCGGCCACGTCGGCGGCGAGCCGCGCCGCCTCCAGGGTGCGGACGTGCTGGCCGGTCGGGACGAGCACCTTGCCGCCCAGGTGGCCGCACTTCTTCTCGGCGGCGAGCTGGTCCTCCCAGTGCACCCCGGCGGCGCCGGCCCCGATCATGGCGGTCATCAGCTCGTAGGCGTTGAGCGGGCCACCGAAGCCGGCCTCGGCGTCGGCGACGATCGGCGCGAGCCAGTCGACGTCGCCGTCGTCGCCCTCTGCGGTGGTGATCTGGCCGGCGCGCAGCAGCGCGTTGTTGATCCGGCGCACCACGGCGGGCACCGAGTTGGCGGGGTACAGGCTCTGGTCGGGGTAGGTGTGCCCGGCGAGGTTGGCGTCGGCGGCCACCTGCCAGCCGGAGAGGTAGATGGCCTTGAGTCCGGCCCGGACCATCTGCACGGCCTGGTTGCCGGTGAGCGCGCCCAGTGCGTGGATGTAGTCCTCGGTGTGCAGCAGCTCCCACAGCCGCTCCGCCCCACGGCGGGCCAGGGTGTGCTCCTCCTGCACGGTCCCCCGCAGGCGGACCACGTCCTCGGCGCGGTAGCTGCGGCGCACCCCCTGCCAGCGGGGGTCGGTCTCCCACTCGGTACGCAACCGCTCCACGTCGTTCTGCATGATCTCGTCTCCTCGGATGTCGTGACGCCGGCACCGGCCGTCGTGCCGTCCGGCGGTGCGAACGCGTCGCCCGGCCGGCGTGTCACCCACGGTCACACGGTGTCGCAGGCGTGGTCGAGGGACGGAAGAAGCCAAGTTCTGAGAAGTTCACACCCGGTTCTGCGAAGTTGCGAACAGGTATATTCGCACTCTGCCAAGGGGTGCTGGGCTGCTGAAAGAGCAGCGGGGAGGTGATCGTGGTGAGCAAGACCTTCGCGGGTGCCCGGCTGCGCCGGATGCGCGAGGACCGCGCGTTGAGCCAGTCCCGGCTGGCCCGGCTGCTCAACATCTCGCCCAGCTACCTCAACCAGATCGAGCACGACACCCGGCCGCTGACCGTGCCGGTGCTGATGCGCATCACCGAGGTGTTCGGCGTCGACCCGACGGTCTTCGCGCCCCGGGACACCCCCCGGCTGGTCGCCGGGCTGCGCGAGGCGCTGCCCGGCCGGCCCGGCGTCGCCGACCTCACCGAACTCGCCACCCGGCTGCCCGAGGTCGCCGAGGCCGTCCTCGACCTGCACCGCCGCTACCGGCAGGCCGACGAGCAGCTCGCCGAGCTGCTGGGCGACCGGGAGACGGTCGGGCGCAGCCCGCACGACCGGGTGACCGAGTTCTTCTACCGGCGGCAGAACTACGTGCCGGATCTGGACGAGGCGGCCGAGCGGCTCGCCGCGACGATCGGGATGCGTCGCGGCGAGGTCCGGTCCACCCTCCAGGACCGGCTCGCCCAGCGGCACGGCGTGCAGGTACGCCGCGACGACGCCACCCTGCTCGGCGACGAGCTGCACCGCTACCGGCCGCAGACCCGCACCCTGCACCTGTCGACGTCGCTGCGCGCCGGGCAGGAGGCGATGCGGATGGCCGCGCAGATCGCCCTGCTGGAGTACGCCGACGTGATCGACGAGATCGTGGAGGAGGAACGGTTCGACGACCCGCAGACCCAGATCCTCACCCGCGTCGGCCTGGCCAACTACTTCGCCGCCGCGCTGATCCTGCCGTACGGGCCGTTCCTCGCGGCGGCCGAACAGCACCGGTACGACATCGACCTGCTCACCCAGCACTTCACGATGGGCTGGGAGACCGTCTGCCACCGGCTCAGCACCCTGCAACGGCCCCGGGCGCGCGGGGTGCCGTTCTCGTTCGTCCGGGTCGACCGGGCCGGCAACCTGTCCAAACGCCAGTCCGCCACCGGGTTCCCGTTCTCGCTCACCGGCGGCACCTGTCCGCTGTGGAACGTCTACGAGGCGTTCGGCGCGCCCGGCCGGGTGGTGGTGCAGGTGGCCGCGATGCCCGACGGGCAGCGCTACCTGTGGATCGCCCGCACCATCACCCGGCACCACGGCGGCTACAACCAGCCCGGCAAGGTCTACGCGATCGGGCTCGGCTGCGAGATCCGGCACGCCGACCGGCTGGTCTACTCCCGGGGCATCGACCTGTACGACGCCGACGCCGTCACCTCGATCGGCCCGGGGTGCAAGACCTGCGAACGGATGACCTGCCCGCAGCGGGCCGCCGCGCCGATCAGCGGTCGGCTCGACCTCGACGAGAACCGCAGCACCTTCATCCCGTACCCGTTGAAGGGCTGAGACCGTCGGCGGCGTCACCCTGGCGCGGCGACCGGTCGCGGCCGCATCGCCCGTGCGACACCGCCGACGGTCAGTAGGCGACGGCGAAGTGCGTGCGCGGGTGTGTGCCCTGCTCGGCCTCGTCCAGCACGGCGATGGCGAAGTCGCGGTAGGAGATGCGGCTGACGCCGTCGGCGTCGGTCAGCACACCGGTGTCGCCCGCGCGGTACGTCCCGGTCCGCTCGCCCTGCGGGTCGAACTCCATCGCCGGCACCACCACCGACCACTCGACCGTCGGCGGGGCCGCCCGCAGCACGTCCAACGCCGCCGCGTGAGCCCTCGCGAAGTCCTGGAACTGCGCCGGGAAGCCGGGGGTGTCCAGGACCCGGACGCCGGGCGCGGCGTCGAGACAGGCCGACAGGCCGATGGCGACGAGGCGGCCCCCGCCGGCCCCGGCGATGGCGTCGACGAGCGCGTTCGCGGCGGCGGTGAAGAACGTCCCCGGGGCGTCCCCGGGGCCGGGGGCGACCGCGTTCACCACCGCGCCCGCGCCCTTGACCAGGGCGGCGACCTGCGACCGCTCGGTGACGTCGCCCGCGACCACCGCGACGCCGGAACCGGCGAGGTCGGTGTACCGGGCGGGGTCCCGGACGACCGCGACGACCTCGTGCCCACGGCCGGCGGCCTCGGCCACGACCGCCCGGCCCGCCTTTCCGCCCGCGCCGAACACCACGATCCTGACCACTGGTTGTCCCCTTCCCACGATGCCGATGTGCCGGTGCCGCCCGCGCGTACGGCGGCGAACAGCGCCGGTGCGCCACCGTAACGGGCACCGGGGTTTCCTCCGGGAAACCTCGTTAGGCTGTGCCGGTGACGGACCCCGCCGCGCGCTTCGATCCGGTCTGCCCGTCCGGCATCGCGCCGATCCGCATCGGCGACAAGTGGACGGCGATGGTGATCTCCCTGCTGGCGCAGGAGCCGATGCGGTACTCCACCATCCGGGCGCAGATCGGTCCGGTCACGGCGAAGGTGCTGACGACGGCGCTACGCGACCTTCAGCGGGACGGGTTCGTCGACCGCACGGAGCAGCCCGGCCCACCCCGAACCGTCCACTATGGGCTGACCGAGCTGGGCCGGACCCTGTTGCCCGCCATCGCGTTGGCCGTCCGGTGGGCGCACGACCACCTCGGCGCGATGCTCGACGCGCAGGAGGCGTACGACCGCGAACACGCCCGCCGGGGCCCGGCGGGCCGGCACTGACCGGGCACCTCCGTGCCAAGTTGCCGGTCGGCAGATCAGGTCAGGCTGATCACCGGTCGGGTCAGGGTCTCGTCGGCGTACCCGTCGTCGGAGGCGAGCCACCGGCCGAAGTCCCCGTCCCGGTAGGCGGTCGCGAGGGTCAGCCAGCCGAGGAAGAAGCCGCTGCCGCCGCAGGTGACGACCCCGCCGTCACCGCCGCACACCACCGTCGGCTCGGTCGTCACCTCGTACCGGTAGGAGTCCTGACCGATCGCCAGCCCCCACAGGTTCGGCGTCCGGTGCGCCCCGGTGCCGTGCTCCACCGGGTAGCCGTCGTCGGGGCTGTCGTCGCCCCAGCGGAACAGGGTGGTCGCGCCCGCGCCGCAGGCCCACTCCCACTCGTCCGGGCTGGTGGTCCGCAGGCCCAGGTCGGCCAGGGCGGCCATCGCCTCGTCGTGGTCGAACTCCTCGACCAGCACGGCCCGGGTCACCCGGCCTGCCGCGTCCAGCTCGACGGTCAGCCCGTCGGCGGAGCTCACGGTGCTCACCCCGTCGCCCCGGTGGTCGAGGGACGCGACGAGTTCACCGACCCGCGGATCGTCCGGCGGCACCGGCATCTCGCCGGGTTCGAACGCCTCCACCGCGACCAGCATCGCCGGCAGGTCGACGTCGCGTAAGGGCGAGGTCATCGCGTCGACGTACTCGGTCAGCGGCGGCAGGCCGTACTCCTCGGCGCTGTCGGCATAGCTGGCCGCCTGGGCGGCGCCGGGGCGGAACCGCGTCCCGTCGTAGCCGAGCGTCGGCCGGCCGCCGGGCACCAGCGCGAACCGCAGCCCACCCCGGTCGAACAGGGCGGTGCGGTGCCGGCGTCCCGCGTAGCCGGTGTCCCGCAGGCCCACCACGGTCAGGTCGTGCCGCGCCGCGATCTCCCGGGCGATTCGGCCGGCGGCCTCCTCGGACCGGTCGTTCCAGGCATCGACACGGAGTTCGGCGTACGACATCGCGTCAGGATAGGACCGGCCGCACCGGCACCGGCGGGCGGGTTTGGCGTCCGCCGGTGTGCCGTGGCGCTGCTCCGGACGGGTCAGTAGCCGATCCGGAAGGTGGCGTCCTGCCGGTCGGTGGCCGGTGAGCTGCCGCTGAGCGGGTCGATGCGCAGCAGGTAGTCGTAGTGGCGCAGGTAGCGGTCGGGGAAGTTGTACGAGCGGAACGACGTCCACGAGGAGTCCGCGAGGCCGGCCGTGCGGTAGAACGTGGCGTCGCCCCGGAACGCGCTGGTGCCGTCGTTGGCCGCCAGCCGGATCGTGTAGTCGTAGTGGCGCAGGTACCGGTCGGGGTAGTTCACCGAGCGGAACGACACCCCGGCCGGGTCGGCCAGGCCCGGCACCAGGGTCCACAGCTGGTCCTGGTACGGCTCGAACGGGTACGTGTCGATGCGTCCGACGTTGTTGCCGTGCCGCACGTAGCGGTCGGGGAAGTTGTACGACTTGATCCGGTTCCAGGTGGGCAGCCCCCAGGCGGCGGTGAGCGCGGTGAGTTCGGCCGCGGTGACCGGGGCGATCCCGGGGTGCTTGGAGTTCAACGGCTGCGTGTACGCCCGGTCGTTGAGCAGGCTCCACGCGCCGCCTGCCACGTTGCTGGTCTGCCAGCAGAAGAACCGTCCGTTGGGGCTCCACGTGTCGCCCCACAGGTACCAGGTGTTCGCGGTGTGGGACTTGACGATCTGCGGGGCCTCGACTCCCCGGCCGGGGCCGATGGCGGCGGTGTGGACGCTGAAGCTGCCCGGGTTGAGGGTGGTGGAGCGGGTGCCGAGCAGGGTGCTGTTGGTGTTGTTCTTGAAGTACATGTAGTTGACCCCGTTGACGCTGACGAAGCTGCCGTCGATGGCGTCGTAGCCGGGGTCGAAGAACGTCTGTGGGGCGGACGCGGTCACGAAGTCGCCGGTGTAGTTGACCATCAGCACGTTGCGACCGCCGGTGACGGCGGAGTAGACGACCGCGTACTGCCCGCGTCCGGGGTCCCAGTACGCCTCGGGCGCCCAGGCGTGGGTGGCCAGGGAGTGCACCTTGAGCAGCCGGTAGCCGGTGAAGGTGCGCAGGTCTGCGGAATCCCAGACGTGCAGGTACTGGCTCTGGTAGTTCCAGTCGGTGCCGTTGAGGTCGGTGGCGAGCACCACGAATCCGCCGTTCTGCTTACGCAGGACGAACGGGTCGCGCAGGCCCCGGCTGCCCAGCGTCGGGGTGGCGACGGGGCGGTTCTGGTTCAGTGGGGTCCAGTTCAGGCCGTCGGTGCTGACGGCGAGGTGCAGTCCGTAGTTGGCGGCGGTCATGCTGGGCGACTCGGTGAAGTAGGCCATGACGTAGCCGTCGCCGGGGGCGGCGGACGCGGTGGCAGGACGCAGCAGGGTCGCGCCGGCGAGGGCGGCGCCGGTGGCGGACAGCAGGGTACGACGCTTCAACAGGTCACCTCGGGGTGGTGGAGGCGGGGTGGCGGTGGTCCCCGTACGTTATCGCTAACATCGATGACGTCAAGTGTCTCGGCGGGCCCGCTCCCCCCTGCCCCGCAGGTCGGACGCATCGCGCCCCGGGCCGGTCGACTCCTGCTCAGCCATCCAGGGCGCGCAGCAGGTTGCCGCCGTACACGTCGGCCGCCTCGGCGGCGGAGAGTCCGTCGAGGCCGACCGGGTGCAGGGTCTGGGCGAACGACACGTGGTCGAGGCTGGGGGCGAAGTCGGAACCCCAGTAGAGCCGGCGCGCGCCGAAGTGGTGCAGCAGCGTCTCGACGAAGGGTCGGGCGGCGGTGTGCGGGTAGCCCTCGGCGGGGTCGCTGACGGCGTACAGGCCGGAGACCTTGACCCCGACGTGGGGCAGCCGGGCCAGGTCGGTCAGCGGGGCGAGCCGGTCGGCGGCGGCCTGCGGAGCGGGGACGGTCGACTGCCGGCCGGGCAGGCCGAGGTGGCTGAACAGCACGGGGCACCCGTCGAGGGCGGCCAGCGCCCGGCCGAGGCGTCCGGCGGCCTCGGGTGGGGCGTTGAGGCTGAGCAGCGTCGCGGTGTCGGCGAGCGTCGCGGCGGTCCCGGTCAGCCACTCGGCGAAGGTGTCGGCGCCGGCCGGGTCCGGCAGGTACGCGGCGAGACCGACGAATCCCGCCGACCGGATGCGGTCCAGCCCGGCGGGGTCGACGCCGGTGACCGGAACGTACGCCAGGGGGGCGATCCAGTCGTGTGTCGCGGCGAGCCGGGCGAGGTGCCGGTTGTTGCCGGTGAACTCCGGGCCGCCCTCGTAGCCGACCACGAGGGCCCGCGCGATGCCGTGTTCGTGGCGCAACGTCCGGTAGACGGCGAGTTCGTCACCCCCCGCCGGTGACCTTCCGTACCGGCCGGGATAACCGTCGGCGAACAGGTGCAGGTGGGCGTCGGCGCGTTCCATGGGGCGGACCCTAACCGATTCTGAGCTGCCCATTGACGCGGGAGGACCCCTCGCTTAGGTTCTTGTCTCAATTAGGTCCGGATTATCGGACGTAGGCGAGGAGTGAACCGCGTGGTGCAGGCGCACGAGGACGTTGACGATCTGGTACGGCTGCGTCGGCAGCTCCACCAGCACCCCGAGCTGCGGTTCACTGAACAGCAGACCGCCGCGGTACTCGCCGGGCGGCTCGCGCCGATCGCCCGGGTCCACACCGGCCTCGCCGGCACCGGCCTGCTCGCGGAGATCGAAGGACGCAGCGAGGGACCCTCGGTGTTGCTTCGGGCCGATATGGACGCCTATCCGGTTCAGGACGCCAAGCAGGTGCCCTGGGCGTCGACCAACCCGGGGGTCTGTCACGCCTGCGGGCACGACGTGCACATGACCGTGATGGCCGGCGTCGCCGCCCGGCTCGCCGCCGACCCGCCCGCCCGGGGCTCGGTGACCGTGCTGTTCCAGCCGGCCGAGGAGATCCCGTTCGGCGCGACCTCCGGCGCCGCCGCGGTGCTCGCCGACGAGGCCCTGCGCGACAGGCGCTTCGACGCCGTCCTCGGCCTGCACTGCTGGCCGGACCTGCCGGTGGGGACGATCGGGGTGGACCGGGTGACCGCGATGGCGGCCAAGGACGCCTTCCGGTTCGAGGTGACCGGTCGGGCCGCGCACGCCGCCACCCCGGCCCTGGGCCGCGACGCGATCCTCGGCCTCGCCGGCATCGTCAACCTGCTGCACGCCGGGGTGGCCCGCTCCCGCAACCCGCACGAGCTGGTGGCCTTCAACATCGGCACGATCGCCGGTGGGGCCAGCCAGAGCCAGGTCGCCGAGCGGGCCGAGGGCACCGGCACGCTGCGCACCCACGACGAGGCCACCCGCGCCCGGCTCAAGGAAGTCATCGAGCGGATCGCCCGGCAGCAGGCCGCCGCGCTCGACCTCGGGCTGCGGTTCACCTGGGCCAACGAGATGCCCCCGGTCCGCAACGCGGCGGCCCTGGTGGCGCTCGCCCGCGCCGAGTTGCCCGGGGTGGTCGAGGTCGCCGACCTGACCGAGCCCCCACTGACCACCGACGACTTCGCGCTGCTCGCCGCGCTCGGCCCCAGCCTGTACGTCAAGCTCGGCGTCACCGGCGAACAGGGCGGCGCACCGCTGCACTCCGGCGCCTTCGACGTCGACGAACGCTGCCTCGGCGTGGGGGTGGCCGCCCTGGAACGGCTCACCCGGGCGGTGCTCGACGGCCGGCTGGCCGCTCCCGACGGTCACGGGGACGTCGGGCCCGGTCGGCCCGGCACGGGTGACCGGACCGACGCCGTCGAGGCGGTCGGGGCATGAGCCGCCCGTCGGTGGCCGTGATCGGGGCCGGGGCGTTCGGGGTCCGGCACCTGGCCGCGTACCGGTCGCTCGGCGTGCCGGTGGCAGCCCTGGTCGAGCCGGACGCCGCGACCCGCGCCCGGGTGGCCGCGCAGTACCAGGTGCCGCAGGCGTACGCCGACGTCGCAAGCCTGCTCGCCGACACGACACCGGACGCCGCCTCGGTCTGCGTGCCCGGCCCGGCACACCGGGCGGTGGCCGTGGCTTTGCTCGACGCCGGGGTGCCGGTGCTGGTGGAGAAGCCGCTCGCCACCACCGTCGCCGACGCCGCCGCCATCGTCGACACCGCCGACCGCACCGGGGTGCTCTGCCAGCCGGGGCACATTCTGCGGCACAGCCCGCCGCACCGGGCCCTGCACGACGCGATCCGCGCCGGCCGGCTCGGCGACGTGCTCGCCGTGTCGTCCCGCCGTGACCGGCCCCGCACCCTGAGCCGGCTCTTCCCGCGCGAACACCCCGCGCTACTCACCGCCGTCCACGACATCGACCTGGCCCTCTGGTACGCCGGAGCGCCGGTGGTCGAGGTCCGCGCGGCGGCCCGGACCCGACCCGGATCGGCCACCCCGGTCCTGGTGTGGGCGGAGCTGCGACACGCCAACGACGTCGTGTCGTCGATCCGCAACAGCTACCTGCTTCCCGAGAACACTCCCCACCACACCTCGGACCTGGTCGAGGTGTACGGCACCGACGGGGTCGCCCACGTCGACCTCGGCCACCCCACGCTGCTCGTCCAGGGCGAGCCGACCGAGGCGCCGGACTGGCTGTTGTCCCCGGTCGACGGCGGCGGCGCGCTCGCCGCCGAGCTACGGCACTTCCTGAGCCGGATCGACGGCACCGCACCGACGGCGGTCGTCCCACTCGCCGACGGACTGCACGTGGTGCAGGTCGCCGAGGCCGTGGCCGGCAGCGCCGACAGCGGCGGCGCGGTCCGCCGACTCCCCTGAGCCCCCCACCTGTGACAGGAGCTAACCGATGTTTCGACGGAGATTGGCCGGTGCCCTCGCCGCCGGCATGGCCGCCGCCGCCCTGCTGACCGGATGCGGTGGCGACGACGCCGCCGACGGCCCGGTCACCCTCAAGGTGCTGACCTGGGAGCCGGGTGGGGCCGAGTACTGGAAGCAGGTCAAGACCAGCTTCGAGGGCAGCCACCCGGACATCAAGCTGGAGATGCAGTCCGTCCCGTTCGACAAGTACCCCGAGGTGCAGGGCCCGTACATCACCTCGCAGTCGGGGCCGGACGTGATGGCCAACAACGCCGGGCTGGAGCTGTTCGACAGGCGCGGCGCGTACGTGCCGTTGGGTGACAAGGCCGCCGAGATCACCAAGGACCTGGTCACCTACAGCGGGGCCTGCGAGGGCTTCGACACGAGCAAGACCTGCTACGGGGTGCCGTTCTCCTACCAGGGCAACGTCCTGTACTACAACAAGGCCGTCCTGACCGCCGCCGGGTTGAACCCGGAGCAGCCCCCGGCCACCTGGGACGAGTTCGGGGCCGCCTGCGAGGCGGTGAAGAAGGCCGGCAAGACCTGCCTGGCGCTGGGCCTGTCCGGCACCTTCCCCGCGTACTGGGACTTCCCGGAGATCGCCCGCAACTACCTCACCGAGGACGACATCCGGGCGCTGCTCGCCGGGAAGCTGTCCTGGAAGGACCCGAAGCTGGTGTCGGTGCTCGGCAAGCTGGCCGAGATCACCACCAAGGGCTGGGCCAACAAGAACGCCCCGTCGATCACGATGCTGCCCGACGGCGCGGACATCTTCCAGCGCGGCGACGCCGCGTTCGCCGGCACCATCATCTCCGACGCGGTGAACTGGGAGGCGTTCGGCAAGGCCCTGGGCGACGACAAGCTCGGCGTCACCCGGTGGCCGGCGATCGACCCGGCCGCGCCGCTGGCCGGCAAGTTCTCCGGCATCGAGGGCGCGGTCTACGGGGTCACCCAGTGGAGCGAGAAGAAGCAGGCCGGGCTGGAGTTCATCAGCTGGCTCGCCGGTAAGGAGAACGGCGAGCTCTGGGTGAAGTACGGCAAGGGCCAGCCGCTGAACAAGACCGTCGACAAGGCGCTGCTGCCGTCGTCGCCGGCCTTCCTCAAGATCCAGGAACTGGTCGCCCAGCCGACCCTGCACGCCGGCGTGATGCTCTCCGGCCCGGAGGCCGACGCCCTGGCCCGGGGCTGGCAGCAGGTCACCCTCGGCCAGCTCACCGTGGACAAGTGGGCCGACCAGATGCAGCAGGCGCTGGAGCGCAGCCCCACCAAGAAGCAGGGCAAGTAACCACCGGCGGGCGGGGCGGCACCGTGTCGCCCCGCCCGCCCGACCCGGGGAGAGGAACCCTGATGACGATCTCCACCGCGCCGGTGTCGGACCCGGTGGGCGCCGACGCCCCGCCCGCGCCGACCCGCCGGCCGCCCCGCCCCGGGCGGGCCCGGGAGTGGTGGCTCGGTGCCGCGCTGGTGCTCCCCGCCCTCGTCCTGGCCGTGCTGTTCAAGCTGGTGCCGCTGGTCCGCGGGGTGGTCACCAGCTTCGAGTCGTCGAGCGGCTTCGGTGGCAGCGAGTTCGCCGGGGCGGACAACTACACCCGGATGTTCGACGACCCGATGGTGCTCACCAGCTTCCGCAACGCGCTGCTGGTGGTGGCCACCCTGCCGGTGTGGATCGTGCTCCCGCTGATCCTGGCGCTGCTGATCCACCAGCGCTCGCCCGGGTGGAAGTTCTTCCGGGCGGTGTACTTCGTGCCGTACACCATCGCGCCGATCGTGGTCGGCATCATGTTCCGGCAGATCCTCGCCCCCGACGGGCCGCTGAACGCCCTGCTGCGCTTCGTCGGCCTGGAACCGTTGGCGATCGAGTGGCTCAACGGCCGCTACAGCGCACTGTTCTCGCTGGTGGCGGTCGCCCTGTGGAGCTTCTTCGGGCTCGGCGTGATGACCTACCTCGCCGGCCTGGCGACCATCCCGGAGGAGACCCTGGAGGCGGCCTACCTGGACGGGGCGGGGTTCTTCCGGCGGTTGTGGTCGGTGGTCGTGCCGATGCTGCGCCCGACCGTGGCGTACTGGAGCGTGCTGTGCGCCTCCGGCGTGCTGATCTGGCTGTTCCCGCTGATCTACGCGCTGACCCAGGGCGGCCCGGGGGACGCCACCATGCTCCCCGAGTACCTGGTCTTCCTCACCACCTTCCAGTTCCTGGACCGTGGCTACGGCTCGGCCATCGGCATCGCCCTGTTCGTCTTCGTCGCCGTGCTGTCCATCTTCAGCGTCCGGCACATGTTCACCGAGGGGACCCGGAAGCCGCGATGAACCCGCGCCACTTCGCCCGGATCGGGCGCTACCTGTTGACGTTCGCGCTGGTCGTCGTCGCCGTCGCGGCGATCTACCCGCTGCTGTTCACCGTGGTCAGCTCGGTGAAGACCCAGTCCGGTTTCGCCGACGACCCGCTGGGCCTGCCGGCCGGGATCACCTTCGAGAACTACCTGGAGGCGTTCCGCCGGATGGACATGCCCCGGCTGCTGCTCAACTCGCTGGTCACCACGCTCGGCGGGTTGGTGCTGTCGGTGCTCGCCGCCCTGCTGGTCGCTTACGCGGTGACCAAGCTGCGGTTCCGGGGCGGGAAGGTGGTCTTCCTGCTGATCATCGTGACGCTCACCATCCCCAGCCAGGCGATCATCTACCCGCTGTACCAGACGGTGCTCGACCTGGGCATGTCCGGCCAGTACCAGGGCCTGATCCTGGCGTACGCGGCGTTCGGGCTACCGCTGGGCACCTACCAGCTCGCCGGCTACTTCCAGCAGGTGCCCGACGAGCTGATCGAGGCGGCCCGGGTCGACGGCGCGGGACACCTGACCATCCTGTTCCGGTTGCTCGCCCCGATCGCCACCCCGGCCATCGCGGCGCTGGCCATCTTCAACTTCGTCTGGATGTGGAACGACCTGCTGCTGCCGCTGGTCATCATGGGCGGCTCGGACAGCAAGACGCTGATGGTCGGCGTCTCCCTGCTCAGCGGCCAGTACGACGTGTCGGTGCCGCTGGTCAGCGCCGGGCTGATCGTGGCGCTGCTGCCGGTGCTGATCGTCTACCTGGTCTTCCAACGGCAACTCGTCTCCGGCGCGCTCGCCGGCTCCGGCAAGTGACGCCCACCGGGCGCAACCGGGTGACGCCGGCCGGCCGCTGCCGGCGGACGCCGGCCGGCCGCAGCCGGGTGACGCCGGCCGGCCGCAGCCGGGTGACGCCGGCCGGCCGCAGCCGGGTGACGCCGGCCGGTCCGCTGCGGCGGGGGCGACGGTGAGCGGGGCGGCCGGGCCGGGTGAGCAGGTGTGCCACCTCTACCGGCTGCGCCCCGGCGCGCAGGCCGAGTACGAGCGGCGGCACGCCCGGGTGTGGCCGGAGCTGTCCGCGCTGCTCGACGAGGCAGGCGTCTACGACTACCACATCTACCGGCACGACCTGCTGCTGATCTGCGTGCTGCGTACCCGCCGGGGGTTCGCCGAGGCCCGCGCGGTGACCGCCGCCTCGCCGGTGCAGGCCCGCTGGACGGCGTCGCTGTCGGAGCTGTTCGCCGAGATCGCCGACGCCGACGGCGAGCCGCTGTGGGCGTACCCGGTGTTCCACCATCAGGGGCAGCCGCCGCCGTGAGCGGCGCGACCGTGCCGCGACGGCCCGGTGGGGAGGTCCCCGCCGGGCCGTCGCGGTGCCCGCCGTCAGACCGCGTACGCCACCGAACCGTCGGCGCGCAGCGGGATGCGGGTCAGCGGCCGGCCGGTCAGGTCCAGCGGCCCGGTGTCGGTCAGGTCGAGGGTGACGCCCAGGCCGGGCTCCTGCGGCACCGGCAGGAACCCGCCCTCGCGGCGGACGCAGGCCCGTGCCGGACCGTCGGCGAGCTGGTCGTCCAACGGCGAGTACTCCTGGGTGACGAAGTTCGGGATGACCGTGTCGAGCTGCACCGAGGCCATGGTGAGCAGCGGGCCCAGGCAGTTGTGGGTGACCACGGCCGCGTGGTGCGCCTCGGCCAGCGCGGCGATCTTGCGGGCGTGGCTGAGCCCGCCGGCCAGCCCGACGTCGGGCCGGACGTACTGCGCGCCGGCCTGGGCCAGCAGCTCCTTGAACTCCCAGATGGTGTGCAGCCGTTCCCCGTTGGCCATCGGCACCTGCGGTGCCCGCCGGCCCACCTCGGCCTGGCTGCTCACGCTGTCGATCTGGATCGGGTCCTCGACCAGCAGCGGCAGGTGCCGGGCCAGCGCCGGCACCACCGCCTGCGCCTGCAATGGGGTGAGCTTGCGGTGCAGCTCGATGAGCAGGTCGACGTCCGGGCCGACGGTGTCGCGGACGGCGGCGGTGGTGGCCTCGGTCTCGGCCACCAGCCGGGCCTGGGACAGGTCGCCGTAGGCGGCCGGCAGCGGGTCGAACTTCACGGCGGTGAAGCCGTCGGCGACCGCGGCGGCGGCCTGTTCGGCGAGCGCCTGCGCGCCGGTGCCGGGCAGCAGCAGGTGCAGCCGGATGCGGTCGCGCACCCGGCCGCCGAGCAGCTGCCACACCGGCACCCCGAGCCGCTTGCCCAGCAGGTCCCACAGCGCCAGGTCGACGGCGGAGACGGCGGCGGTGAGCACCGAGCCCCGGAACGGGCCCATCCGGTAGAGGTGGTGCCAGTGGTGCTCGATCCGGTCCGGGTCGGCCCCGAGCAGGTACGGCCGGAACGTCTGCACCACGGCGTGCACCGCGTCGGGGTATCCCCAGCACGCGGACTGGCCCACCCCGGTCCGCCCGTCGGACGTGCGTACCTGGACGAAGTGCGCGTCCCCGCGTACCGCCGACTCCACCTCGACGATCTCCATGCCAACTCCCCCCAATTAGAGACCAATAACGGCCACAAACTTGCTTGTGCACTCTTCCATAGCCCTGGACTGCTGGTCTAGGCTCCTCAACCAACGAGCCGGAATAGGGCTCAATTATCTCTGGGGGTGTGATGGGGCAGCTCGACGACTATCGGCTGATGGCCCGGATCCGCCGGTTCGAGGAGCGGCTGACCGCCCTCAAGGACGCCGGCGAGATCCCGGGCTCGATCCACCTGTGCAACGGCCAGGAGGCCATCCCGGTCGGCGCGTGCCGGGCGCTGCGCGACGGCGACCACGTCACCGCCACCTACCGCGGCCACGGCTGGGCGATCGCCCGCGGCGTCGACCTCGCCGGCCTGTTCGCCGAGATGATGGGACGCGACTCCGCGCTGTGCGGCGGACGGGCGGCCTCGCCGTACCTGTCCGACCCGGGACGCTGGTTCGTCGGCGAGAACTCCATCGTCGGCGCCGGGGTGCCGATCGCCACCGGCGCGGCGCTCACCGCCCAGCGCACCGGCAGCGGAGCGGTCAGCGTGGTCAGCATCGGCGACGGCGCGATGAACCAGGGCAACGTGCACGAGGCGCTCAACCTCGCCGCCGTGCTCGACCTGCCGCTGGTGCTGGTGGTGGAGAACAACGTCTACTCCGAGATGTCCCGGATCTCCGACATGGTGCGCGTCCGGCAGCTCGCCGAACGGGCCCCCGGCTACGGCCTGCCCGCCCGGGTGGTCGACGGCAACGACCCCGACGCCGTCGCCGAGGCGGTCACCGAGGCCGTCGACCGGGCCCGGGAGGGCTCCGGCCCGTCCATCGTGGAGGCGATGACCGAACGCCTCGTCGGCCACTACAGCGGCGACGCCCAGCACTACCGTCCCGCCGGCGAGATCGCCGCCGCCCGGCAACGCGAACCGCTGGCCCGCATCCGCCAGGCCGCCGACGCCGACCTGACCGCCCGGCTCGACGCCATCGACGCCGAGGTGGCCGCCGAGATCGAAGCCGCCGTCACCGCCGCCCGCGCCGTCCCCCACCCGGACCCGGCGACCGCCGAGGAGCACGTCTATGTCTGAGTCGCTGCGCTACATCCAGGCCGTCAACGCCGCCCTCACCTGGGCCCTGGACAGCCGGACCGACACCATCTACTTCGGCGAGGACGTCGCGCTGCCCGGCGGGCCGTTCGGCGCGACCAAGGGGCTGCACAAGCGGTTCGGCTCCGAACGGATCTTCGACACCCCGATCTCCGAGACCGGTTTCCTCGGCATGGCCCTCGGCGCGGCCATGACCGGGCTGCGCCCCATCGCCGAGATCATGTACGCCGACTTCTCGTTCGTCGCGATGGACCAGATCGTCAACCAGATCGCCACCATCCACTACTCCAGCGCCGGCCGGTGGAAGGCCCCGCTGGTGATCCGGATGCAGCAGGGCTACTCCCCCGGAGCGTGCGCCCAGCACTCCCACTCCCCGGAGGCGTACTTCGCGCACACCCCCGGCCTGCGGGTCGCCCTGCCGGCCACCCCCGACGACGCGTACCAGATGCTGCGCACCGCCGTGGTCAGCGACGACCCGGTGGTGGTCGCCGAGGCCCGGATGCTCTACCCGACCCGGGGTCAGGTGCGCACCGACGCCCCGGTCGAGCCCGTCGGCGGAGCCCGGGTGGTCCGCCCCGGCACCGACGTCACCGTCGTGGCCTGGTCCCGGATGGTCTCCGCCGCCCTCGACGCCGCCGGCACCCTCGCCGAGGAGGGCATCGACGTCGAAGTGGTCGACCTGCGCTGGCTCAACCCGCTGGACTTCGACACCGTCGCCGCGTCGGTGGCCCGCACCGGACGGCTGGTCGTCGCCCACGAGGCGAACCTGACCGGCGGCTTCGGCGCGGAGATCGCCGCCCGCGCCGCCACCGAGTGCTTCACCGACCTGCGCGCCCCGATCGCCCGGGTCGCCGCCCCGGACGTGCCGATGCCCGCCGCGCCCGCCCTCCAGGCGGTCGTGGTGCCCGAGGCGGCGACCGTCGCCGACGCCGTCCGCCGGACGGTCCGGGCGTGAACGACACGGTCCCACCCGCCGCCACGGGCACCCCCGGCGAGCACCCGCCGACCGGCGCGGAAGGCACCGGCACCGCACCCGCCGGCCTGCTCGCCGGCCGGCGGGTGGTCGTCGTCGGCGGTGCGTCCGGCATCGGCCGGGCCACCGTCGCCGCCGCCGCCGCGGCCGGCGCGGCGGTCGCCGTGCTCGACGCCGACGCCACCGGCGCGGACACCGCCGCCGAGCAGGCCCGCGCCACCGGCGGCCGGGCCTGCGCGCACCGAGTGGACGTCACCATCGAGACCGAGGTCGCCGCGGCGCTCGACGCCGCCGCCGCCGACCTCGGCGGGATCGACGCCGTGCTGCACGTCGCCGGGGTGATGCGCGGGCAGGGCCTCGACGTACGGGACGTGCCGGTCGCGCTCTGGGCCCAGGTCATCGCCGTCAACCTCACCGGGCCGTTCCTGGTCGCCAAGCACGCCACCCGGCACCTGCTCCCCCATGGCGGGGTGCTCGTGCTGGTCGGCTCGAAGGCGGGCGTGCAGACCGGCTCCGGCTCGGTACCCTACGGCGCGAGCAAGGGAGGGTTGCACGGTCTGGCGCTCACACTGGCCCGCCAACTCGGTCCACAGGGGATCAGGGTGCACACGCTCTGCCCCGGCGACATCGACACGCCACTGATGCGGCGGTCGCTCACCGAGGCACGGGCCAACGGCGCCGACGGCGGACGGATCGCCGCCGTCGAAGCCGCGCTGGGCCGCCCCGAGGACGTCGCCTCGGCGCTGGTCCTGCTGGCATCGTCGGCGAGCGCCGGCCTCACCGGCACGGTCTGCACCGGCTGAGCACCCCACCCACCAGGGCAGCGGCACACCACGTGGAGGCATTGTGATCGGCATCATCGGTCCGGAGGACTCGATCCGGCTCGTCCGGGAGGTCGCGGCCGGGGAGGGCCGTGCGGAGGCGATCACCACCCGCGCGTACACCCGGCCGGAGCAGGCCCCCGACCTGGCCCGCGAACTCGACGAGATGTGCCAGGTGCTGCTGTTCACCGGACGCATCCCGTACGCCTTCGCCACGGCCACCGGGGAACTGCGCGCCGAGATCGACTACGTCCGGCACGCCGGCATCGACCTCTACCGCACGCTGTCACGGATCCTGCTGGCCACCGGCGGACGACTGCCCCGGGTCAGCGTCGACACCATCGAGGCGGAGACCGTCCGGGAGACGTACCACGACATCGAGGTAGAGCCGCCCACCGAGATCCTGCCCATCGCCGACTCGTCCGGGCTGCTCTTCTCCGGCCTCGACGAGATCACCGCCTACCACCGGGAACGGTACGCCTCAGGCGCGGTCGAGGCGTGCCTGACCTGCCTCGGCGCGGTGCACCGGGACCTCGCCGACAGCGGGGTGCCGGTGTGGCGTGTCGAGCACACCCGGGCATCGGTCCGCGACGCGCTGCGCCGGGCCTGGCTCGCCGCCGAGGTACGCCAGTCCCGGGCCACCCAGATCGCGGTCATGATGGTCGACCTCGGTGCCCCCACCCAGCGGGCACAGGACCCGTACCAGGCCGAACGGCAGCGGCTACGGGTCCGCGAGGCGCTGCTGGAACACGCCGAACGGATGCGCGGCCGGCTAGCCACCGTCGACGACCGGACGATGCTGATCACCACCACCCGGGGCACCGTGGAGAGCGCCCTGGCCCGGCACCGCGACGGGCACGCCTCCCTGCTCACCCTGCGCGGCGTCGACGTCGAACACGCCGTCGGTTTCGGCGCCGGCACCACCATCGCCGCCGCCGAGGACAACGCCCGCAAGGCCCTCGCACTGGGCCGGCACAGCGGCGACACCCACGTGGTCTTCCCCGACGGGGAGGTCCACTCCAGCCGGCAGACCACCGTGCGTCCCCGGCTGCGCGAAACCGGCCCAGGCATGCTGCGCGTCTCCGAGCAGCTCCGGATCGGCCCGCTGTCCACCCGGCGGCTGCTGGAGGCGCTGCACCAGATGGACCCCGACCAGATCACCGCCCGGGGCCTCGCCGACGCGTACGGGGTGGAGGCCCGCTCGGCCCGCCGGCTGCTCAACGCGCTACGCGCGGCCGGCTTCGCCGAGGAGGTCGGGGTGCACGTCAGCACCGGCGCGGGCCGCCCGCAGACCGTCTACCGGGTCGCCATGCAGCGGCTGCTCGGCGCCATCGGAGCCGACACGTGAGCCACACCGCCACCGGGGAGCTGCGCTTCACACCGACCTACCTGGCCACCGCCACCTTCGCCGCCGACGCCGCGCTCCGGCGGGAGCCGTACCGGGCCGCGCACCTGGCGCACATGCGCGACCTGCTCGCCGACGGCACCGCCCTCGTCGTCGGGGCCCGCGCCGACCTGCGCGCCTCGGTGCTGGTGCTGCGGGCCGCCGACGCGCCCGCCGCCCGCGCCCACCTCGAACAGGACCCCTACTGGCGGCACGGGGTGTGGACCGCGATCGACGTGGTCGACTACCTGGCCGCCACCGCACCGACCATCGGGAGGTCATGATGACGTCGTTCCGCCAGCTTTCCGGGGTACGGGTGCTCGGCGCCGAGCACGCCCCGTTCGCCGCCGACCTGCTCCGCGCGGCGTGGGGTGAGGGCGGTGCCGACGCGGTGCCGGTCCGGTTCGTCGCCGACCCGGCGCTGCCCGAGGGCGGTCACCGCGTCGAGGTGCCGCAACAGGGTGAGATCCGGCTCGTCGGCGATCCGTTCGCCGGCCTGGTGTACGCCGCCCGCGCCCTGGTCGCCGCCGCCACCCCCGCCGGGCTGCCGGTGGGCAGCACGGTGAGCGCCCCCGGGCTGCCGCTGCGCACCCTGTGGACCTGGGACCACTCCACCAACTGGGACACCCGTCAGCTCGGTCAGCAGGAGATCGGCGCGCTCAACCCGTACGCGAAGTCCGCCGACGCGTTCGGCGCCGACTACCGCCGCCTGGTCGACTTCTGCTCGCGGGAACGCATCGGCGGCATCGTCGTGTACGGGCTGCTGCGCGACGCCCACGGCGGGGTCGCCGCGGCCCGTGACCTGTGCGAGTACGCCAACGCCCGGGGTGTGCGGATCATCGCCGGGGTGGGGATCAACGCCTACGGCGGGATCTACTTCGACGGCCGGCACCGCTACAACCTGGCCACCTGGCTACGGCAACGCCCCGACCTCGCCGCCGAGTTGCCGAAGAAGGTCGGCTTCGACATCGACGAGTTCGGTGACCTGCACTTCCCTGCCAGCGAGTACATGATGGCGGCCTGCCCGTCCCAGCCGGACAACCTGGCCTGGCACCGCGACGCCATCGACTGGCTGCTAGACACCCTGCCGGTGGGCGGGATCAACTTCGAGACCGGCGACTACGGCAGTTGCGCCTGCGCCCGGTGCGCCGCCCGCACCGGAGGCGAGCGCACCTCCTGGTCGTACGAGGCGATGCGGTCGGTGTACCCGACGCTGCTTGCGACCGCCCGGCGGCCCGGCCCGGCCGGGGTGCCGCTGCGCCACCTCGTCGAGGTGTACTGGGACAACATCTTCGACCTCGACGCCCAGAAGCCCCTGGCCGACCTGCCCGACGACGTCGCCTACCAGTACTGCGTGAACCGGGCCTTCTGGTACGACCAGCGGGACCGGTTGACCGCCGCGCACGTCGAGCGGCTCCCGCACACCACGAACGTGCTGCGCACCCACGCCGGTTCACAGTGGAACCGGCAGCGCCACTCCTGGGTCCCCGAGATGTACGCCGACATGGCCGGGCGGTCCGGGGCGGCCGGGATGCGCGGGTTGACCATCTTCGCCGAGCCGTCCGCGTACCACCCGACCAACGAGATCAGTTACCTGGCGTACGCCCGGTTCTCCTGGAACCCGGAGCTGGCCTGGGCCGACTTCTGGCGCGACGAGGTCGCGCCCCGGTTCGGCGGCGGGGCCGAGGCGGAGGCGTTCCGCGACGGTGCGGCGCTGCTCGACGATCCGGCGGCGACCGGTGCGGCGCTGGCCGCCGTGTCCGCCGACGCGCTCGGCATGGTCGCGGCCACCAGCGGCGAGGTGCGGCGGCGGTGGCTCTGGCTCGCCGAGCGGACCTCGCGGTACGCCTACGCCGCCGGCTGACGCCGGTGCGGGCCCACCACAGGGTGGGCCCGCACCGGACGGGGGTCAGTCCTCGATCCACCCGTGGGAACGGGCGAACTGCGTGAGGTGCTGCCGGATCTGGCTGATCTGGGCGCCGGTGAGCGTCGGCACCTGCTCGACCAGCAGGTCGGTGATGTTGGACCGGAAGGTGAACGCGGTCAGGACGTCGCACTCCTCGTCGTCGCCCCGGTCGGTCACCGGCAGCCGGGTCACGGTCGGCGCGCCGGACGCCGCCGGGCGGGACGCGACCGGGGCACCGGGGTTGAGCAGGCGCGCGTAGAGCGCCTTGACCCCACGGTTGCCCTCCACCGACTCGAACTCCACCCGCATCCCGGGCGCGACCGACGGACGCTGGTCGCCGAAGTCGTTCGCGTGCACGAAGACGTCCTCACCACCGCCCTCCGGGCTGATGAAGCCGTACCCCTTCACGTCGTCGAAGCTGAGAATCGTACCGACCGCCACCGCGACCACCACCCAACGAAACAAGAGCCACCAGAACAGAAACGTCGCCGCGCCGTTTCCGGCGCAGCACCCATGGTAGTGCGCGGGGCCCGATCCGGAACCCCTACTCACGCGTGGTCGCGTGGTCATGGTCGTGCCCCGCGCCGGTGACGCGGGGCACGACCCCTAAAGCATCCTAGGACATCGGTGACCGGGTGGGTCCCGGTCGCGGACGCCGCCGCCGGACTAGCGGATGGTGAAGGTCAGCGGATTGGAGATGCCGACGCCACCGTGGGTGTCGTACGCCCGGACGGTGAAGGTGGACGACGTGGCCGCCGCCAGGTCGAGCTGGAACTGGAAACGCTGTCCACTGCGGGTCGGCGTCGCGGCCACCCGGGTCCCGCCGAGGTACAGCTCCACCCGGTCGACCACGTCCCCGGCGTCGGCGTCGGTGACGTCGGCGACCAGCGTGACGGTGGTCGGTTCGAGGAAGTACGTCTGCCCGCCGGGGGTACTCAGCGCCACCGCCGGCGGCTGGTTGACGCCGCTGGTCGGGGGCGTGACCACCGTGATCAGCCGGGGCGGGGCACCGCCGGACAGCGACTGGTCGGTGCCGGCGGAGACGTTCAGCACGTAGGTGGTGCTGGTCCCGGGGGCCCCGACCGGCGGGGTCCACGACGCGTCGAACCGGTCGCCGGCGGACCTCGCCCCCTGGGCCACCGTGACGCCGTCCACCCGGAACGACACCGAGGTGATGTAGTGGCCGCCTCCCACCGTCGCGGTCGCCGCCAGCGGGACGGGGCCCGGCGCGGTGTAGACCGCCCCGGCGGCCGGGCTGATCCAGGTGACGATCGCCGGGTAGTCGGCGACCGGCGGCGAGGTGGTCGGCCCGGTCGGCGTCCTGGTGGGCAGGACCCCGCCGGTGCAGGCGACCCCGTTGAGGGTGAACGACGGCGGCGGGGGGTTGCTGCCGTACCAGGTGCCGACGAAGCCGATGGTGGTCGAGGCGTTGGTGCCCAGGTTGGCGTTCCAACTGAGGTTGGTCGCGCTGACCTGCTGGCCCGACTGGGCCCAGGTGGCGCTCCAGGTCTGCGCGATCCGCTGGTCGACCGCGGGGAAGCCGAACCGTAGCGTCCAGCCGCTGATCGGGTCACCGAGGTTGGTGACCGTGACGTCGGCGCTGAAGCCGCCGGTCCACTGGCTGCTGACGACGTAGTTCACCCGGCAACCGGCCGCGGCGCTCGCCGCGCTGGCGCACAGGCCCGCTGCCAGCACGCCGACCATGGCGACAACGACGGCGATCACAGCCGTCAGCGACTTTCGCATGTCACACCCGCCACAAATCGTTGAGTATCAATAGGTATGACGACTGTCCTGCGGTTCCGCTTGCCTTGTCAAGACAAGGCAGAGAGTCCTGCCGCCGGCAGGACGTCGGGGTGGCCGGACGATGGTCCCGCCACCCCGACGGGACGTCCCGACGGGCCGCCCCGAACGCCCTATCCCCCGGCGGGGACGCCCGCCGCGACCGCCCGCAGGTGCCGCAGACCGTCGGTGGCGAGCCGGTCCTGCGAGGGGGCCAGCGGACGCCAGATCGCCGCCGCCGTGGCGATCGTGTCGTTCTCCCCCGTGAACGACTCGATGCAGACCGCACCCCGGTACCCGGTGGCCCCCAGCACCGCGAAGAACCGCGGCCAGTCGAAGTGGTCCGCGCCCGGGGCGCCCCGATGGGTGCCACTGACCTGGACGTGCTTGACGTACGGGCCGGCGGTGGCGAGCGCCGCGTACGGATCGGACTCCTCGATGTTCATGTGATACGTGTCGATCATGATGCCGACGCTCGACGGCAACCCGTCGATCAGCTCGATCGTCTGCGCGACGGTGTTGACCACGCTCGTCTCGTACCGGTTCAGCGCCTCCACCCCGATGCTCACGCCACACTCGCCGGCCTGCTCGGCCACCGGCGCCAGGGCCCGCCGGAAGTCCGCGTGGCAGGCCGCCCGCGCCGCCGGCGACATCCGCCAGGTACGCCCCACCGAGGCGTACACCGGGCCGCCCACACAGGGTGCGCCGACCGCCGCCGCGCTCGCCACGCACCCCCGGAGGTAGTCGACAGTCGACTCCACCACCGCCGGGGCGGCGTCGACCAGCTCCCGCCCCGGCGGGGTGACCGCGCAGACCGCCGCCGCGACCAGACCGTGCGCGGCCAACAGGTCCCGGGTCCGGGCCGGATCCCAGTCGCCCGGCTGCTCGATCGGCAGCTCCACCGCGTCGAAGCCGAACGCCGCGATCCGCGGCACCAACGTGGCGAGGGCCTCGTCGTCGACGGGCGACGCCCACACCCAGGGGTTCACGCCGAAGGCGTACACCGGGCCTACTTCCAGCGCTGCGGGTAACCGGGCAGGTCGGTGCAGCCGCACATCGCGTAGTGCAGCGGCGGCATGCCCGGGTCGAGGTACCGGTCCAGGTTCTCCTGGGTGATGGTCGGCTGGGGCAGCTTCCACGGGTTGGCCACCTGCTGCCCGTCGAGGATGCGCAGCGCGGCGATGACCGGCGTACGCCACTGGTACGTCGGGTACGTCGGCGCGATCGCGGTGAGGCCCTTGTCCTTCCAGACCTTCAGGAAGTCGAGCTGGTCCTCGCCGTTGATCGGCGGCACCGGCTTGCCCGCGTCCTGGAACGCCTCGACCGCCGCGACGGCTACCGCACCCGCGTCCATCCACACGCCGTCGATGGTGCCGTACCGCTGGAGGTAGTCGTCGACGATCTTCTTGGTCTTGGCCGGGTCGCCGTCGGTGAACTCGACCCCCACCACGTCGACCTTCGCCTTGTCGAACGCCACCTTCGCGGCCGACCAGCGGGTCTCCAGCACGTCGACGCCGGGCAGGATGCGCAGGGCGAGGACCTTGCCGCCCGGCTTCATCCGCTGGCTGACGAACTCGGCCCCGACGTGGCCGAAGCCGTAGCCGCCGATCGGGTTGACGAACGTCACCGGGCACTTCGTGCTGACCCCACGGTCGAAGACCACCACCGGCAGCCCCGCCTTGCAGGCCGCCTCGACCGCCGGGGTGAGCGTGGCGGTGGTGTTCGGCGAGACGATCAGCGCGTCGCAGCCCTTGCCGAGCAGGTCGTTGATGTCGGCGATCTGCTTCTGGTCCTTGCCCTCGGCGTCGACGTGCACGAACTCGCTGATCCGGCTGCCCTGCGCGGCCACCTCGGCCTGCATGGTCTTGAACCCGACCTGCCGCCACGGGTTGTTCAACGCCGCGTTGGAGAAGCACAGCTTGTGCGGCCCGGCCTTCTTGAACTTCGAGGTGTCCACCATGGTCGGATTGAGCATCTGCTCCCACGGCTTGTCCGCCGGGCCGGTCGGGGTCGCGCCGAGCAGGGCCAACTCGGCGTCGTAGTCGGCCTGCACGAAGAACTTCGACTGCTCCCCGGTGCCGGAGCCGGCGGCCGAGGTGGAACCGCCCGCCGGCCCCCCGCCCGGTTCGTCGGTGGCGCAGGCGGTCAGGGACAGCAGGGTGACGGCGGCCAGCGCCGCCAGGCAACGTCGCACTATGTTTCCCCTTATCGAGACGACGAACGGGTAGCCGAGACCGCCACGGCGAGCAGGATGATCGCGCCCTGGACGGTGGACCTGAGGGCGCCGGAGACGCCGTAGAAGTTCATCAACGCGAAGAGCAGTTCCAGGGAGAGCGCACCGAGCATCGCGCCGACGACCGAGCCGCGGCCCCCGCCCAGCGCCACGCCACCGAGCACCACCGCGGTGATCGCCCCGAACTCCAGGCCCGCCCCGGCCTGGAACGACACCCCGCTGTAGCCGCCGAGCAGGATCGCCGCCACGGCCGCCGCGAGCCCGCTGAGGACGAAGGCGACCGTCCGGGTACGCCAGACGCGTACCCCGCTCAGTTGCGCGGTGCGCGCGTTGTCGCCGACGGCAACCAGGGTCCGGCCGAAGTCCGACCGCATCAGCAGCACGGCGAGCGCCGCGACGACCACCAGCACCAGCAGCGCGTACGGCACCCGGCCGAGCAGCGGCACGTCCTCGATCGCCCGCCGGCCGAACCGGCGGAACTCCTCGGAGAGCCCGCCCTTCGGCGCGCCGTCGGACCACAGGTAGACCGCGCCGACCAGGATCAGGAACATGCCCAGGGTGGTGATGAACGACGGCACCCGCAGCCGCGTCGTGACCAGCCCGTTGACCAGCCCGACCAGCGCGCCGAAGGCCAACAGGAGCAGCACCACCGGCCAGGTGCGGGCCGGGTCGCTGTCGATCAGCCGGGCCGCCACCACCACCTGCGCGGTGACCAGCGAACCCACCGACAGGTCGAACTCGCCGGAGACGATCACGAAGTACTGGCCGGCAGCGAGCAGGATGACCGGCGCCGAGCGGCCCAGGAAGGACATCAGCGACGGCGGGTCGAGGAAGTCGGGCTGCCGGATGCCGACGAGCACCAGCAGCACCGCGAGGAGGGCCAGGATCGGCAGAACCCCGCCGGGGCGTACCCGCGGGCGGATCGGGGACAGCGCACGACGCGCGACGGTCGGCATGGTCAGGACGCCGCCTTCCGCAGGGCCCGACGGGCGTAGACGGCGACCGCGGCGATGATGATGACGCCCCGGATCACCTGCTTGAAGAAGGCGTCCACCTCGAGCTGGTTGAAGATCGCGTCGATGCTGGCGAGCAGCAGCACCCCACCGACCGTGCCGACGACCCCGCCCCGCCCACCGGCGAGCGCGGTCCCGCCGATCACCACCGCCGCGATCGACTCCAGGTCGTAGAGGCCCTCGGTGCCCACCCGGGGCGCACCCGAACCGAGCCGGCTGGCCAGGTAGATCCCGGCGAGCCCGGCACACAGCGAGCACAGCACGTGGGCGGTGACGAGGACCCGGTCGTTGCGGACCCCGGAGAGCCGGGCCACCTCCGGATCACCGCCGACGGCGACCAGGTGGTGCCCGAAGCGGGTCCGCGACAGCGCGAACCAGACCGCCCCGGTCAACGCCAGCAGCAGCAGGAACGACAACGGCACCGGACCGACCCGCTGGTAGCCCAACGACTGCACCAGCGCGGGCGAGGTGGCCCCCGCCGGTCCGTCGTAGTTGCTGTCGAGGTACCCCTTGAGCAGCAACCCCACGCCGAGGGTGGCGATGAACGCGTTGACCCGCAACCGGGTCACGAGCAGCCCGTTGAGCAGCCCGACCCCGGCGCTGACCGCGAGCGCCAGGCCGACCGCCGGCAGCAGCGCACCGTCGCTGCCGTTCATCGTCTCGGCCGCGACCAGGGTGCTCAGACTGATCACGTACGCCACCGAGAGGTCCAACGACCCGCCGAGGATGACAAGCGTCTGACCGACGGCGACGAGCCCGAGGCCGGCGGCGACGTGCAGCAGGCTCACCGTCGTGGCCTGGTTGAACAGCTGCCCGCCGTCGACCAGGACGACCAGCCAGCCGACCGCCAGGGTCAGGGCCAGCGCCACGAACACCCCCGGCACGGGGCGTCGGGCCGGCAGCAACGACAGGGCGCTCACCGGTCCGTCTTTCGTTCGCGACTGCGGGGCTCGCAAACCCGGCTCACTCCTCGCACTCACCGGTCCGTCTTTCGTTCGCGACTGCGGGGCTCGCAAACCCGGCTCACTCCTCGCACTCACCGGTCGGTCTCCGTTCGCGGCTGCGGGGTGTGGCCGACGGCGAGGGTGACGACGTCCTCCTCGGTGGCGTCGGCGGGCAGTTCGCCGGCGATCCGGCCGTCGCGCATGACGACGATCCGGTCGCTCATCCCCAGCAGCTCGGGCAGGTCCGACGAGATCATCAGCACCGCCGCGCCGTCGCGGGCCAGCCGGCGGACGAGGTCGTGGATGGCCGACTTCGCCCCCACGTCGATGCCCCGGGTCGGCTCGTCGAACAACAGCACCCGTGGGTCGAGCGCCAGCCAGCGGGCCAGCACGACCTTCTGCTGGTTGCCGCCGGACAGGAAACGGATCTCCTGGTCGTCGCCGGCGGCGCGGACCTCGACGGTGGCGAGCAGGTCACGCACCCGGCGGGCACGGGCGGCGTGCCCGGAGCGGGCCGGGAAGACGGCCCGCCCGGCGAGCAGCGCGTTGTCGAGCACCGACTGCCGGGGCACGATCCCCTCCCCCTTGCGGTCCTCGGTGACGTAGGCGATGCCGGCCCGCATCGCGGTACGGGGCGAGCGCAGCCGCACCGGCCGGCCGTCCAGCCGCACGTCGCCGGTGGTGAACGGGGAGACGCCGAACAGCGCACGGGCCAGCGCCGAGCGCCCGGAGCCCTGCAACCCGCCGACACCGAGCACCTCGCCGGCCCGCAGGTCCAGGTCGACGGCGCGCAGTTTCCGGTTGCCCGCGCCCCGGACGGTCAGGCGTACCGGGCCGAGGTCGTCGGGGCCGGCCCGGTCGGGGTAGTAGCTGGACAGTTCCCGGCCGACCATGTGCCGGACGAGGTCGTCGGTGCAGGTGTCGGCGGTGGCCACGGTGGTGACCCGGCGGCCGTCCTTGAGCACCGTGATCCGGTCGGCCAGGTCGAAGACCTCGGTGAGCCGGTGCGAGACGTAGAGCACGCCGATGTCCCGCTGCTGGAGCCGGCGGACCAGCCCGTAGAGCAGCTCGACCTCGTGGTCGGCCAGGGCGGCGGTGGGTTCGTCCATGATGAGCAGCCGGGCGTCCAGGGCGAGCGCCTTGGCGATCTCGACGACCTGCTGCTGCGCGACACCGAGCCGCCCCACTCGGGTGTCGGCGGCCAGGTCGGACTCACCGATCGAGGCGAGCAGGTCCCGGGTGCGTTCCCGCATCGCCCGTCGGTCGACCAGCCCGCGCCGGACCGGTTCGTGTCCGAGGTGGACGTTCTCGGCGACGGTGCGCTCCGGCAGCAGGTTGAACTCCTGGTGGATGATGCCGATCCCGGCCCGCTGGGCGTCGCGGGGACCCCGGAAGGCGCGGCGCGCACCGGCGACCTCGACGGTGCCCGCGTCCGGGGCGTACCCGCCGGAGACGATCTTCATGAGGGTGGACTTGCCGGCCCCGTTCTCACCGACGACGGCGTGTACCTCGCCCGGCGCGACGTCGAGGTCGACCCCGTCGAGTACGCGCACCCCGAGGAAGGACTTGCCGATGCCCCGGAGGGTCAGCAGCGGTGCCGGCGGCGGATCGGGCATCCCGGAAACCCTCACAGTAAGTAGTCATCGGCGTGGTTGATGTTCCGTGCCCGGCACGGTGGAGCTGCCGGCCGGTGAACTTTCGCTGTCGCTCGTGAGCGCTTACGTCGTCAAGGAGCAAACTTTCCTTGACATCGACGAAACATCACACGTATGAAGATAGATGTTTCGATGCCTGTCCACAATCCTCGATCTTCACGGGTCGCCGGTTCGAGCACCCGAACGGCGTCGATGCCGGGTCGGGGGGTCGACGCGCGCCCACGGTCAGACCGTCGAAACATCGAACCTTGCCCATTCCATTGACACTCATCGATGACTGGCCCATCCTGGCCTCGCGGCCCACCGGGCGAGCACATCACCGACGTCACTCTCAGTGACGCAATGCGGGGCGACGGCCGTTGCGGCGGACGGCACGCCGACCCCGGGCAGCACGCCCGTGCCCGCCGTGCGTCCCGGCGTCCACCGGACGCGCGGGCGGGCCGTGGTCGCCACCGGAAGTTCCCGCCGACACCTAGGAGACGGCATGCGTCGCACCACGTTGCTCATCGGCATGATCGCCGGGCTGTTACTGTCGCTCGGCCTCGCACCACCCGCGTCGGCGGCTCCGGCCTTCCGCGCCCTGCTGTTCACCAAGACGGTGGGCTACCGGCACGACTCGATCCCCGCCGGGATCAGCATGTTCCAGCAGCAGGCGGCGGCGAACAACTTCGAGCTGGTGCAGACGGAGGACTCCAGCGTCTTCACCGCGGCCAACCTCGCCACCTTCGACGTGATCATCATGTTCCAGACCTCCGGCATGGTCTGGACCTCGGCCGCCCAACGGCAGGCCGTGGAGGGTTACCTCGCCAGCGGCAAGGGCATCGTCGGCATCCACAACGCCCTGGACATGGGTATCGAGGGCGAGTACCCCTGGTGGGACCAGACCCTCAACGGCGGCGCCCACATGCCCGAGCACTCCCCCGGCGTACTGCCCGGCACCGCCATCGTCGCCGACAAGCAGCACCCGTCGACGACGGGCCTGCCGGACCGGTGGAACCGCAGCGAGGAGTGGTACAACTTCGACAGCAACCCGCGCGGCAACGTGCACGTGCTGGTGACCGCCGACGAGCGGACGTACAACCCCGGCTCCCGGGCGATGGGCCCGGACCACCCGATCTCCTGGTGCCGCACCGCCGCCGGCGGGCGGGTGTGGGCCACCGCGATGGGCCACGCGATCGACTCCTACAGCGAGACGAACTTCCGCAACCACGTCCTCGGCGGCGTGAAGTGGGCCGCCGGCAACCTGCCCGGCGACTGCGGCGGCACCGTGTGGGGCAACTTCGAGAAGCGCACCCTGGACGACAACACGGTCGACCCGATGGCGCTGAACGTGCTGCCCGACGGCCGGGTGATGTACGTCCAGCGCGGCGGCCAGGTCAAGATCTTCAAGCCGAGCACCAACAGCACCGTGACCGCCGCCACGCTGAGCGTCTACACCGGCGGCGAGGACGGTCTCACTGGCATGGCGATCGACCCGAACTTCGCCACCAACGGCTACGTGTACCTGTACCACTCGCCGGCGAGCAGCAGCACCGACGTCAACCGCGTCTCCCGCTACACGCTGTCCGGTGACACCCTCAACCTGTCCACCGAGGCGCGGATCATCGACATCCCGGCGTACCGGGACCGCACGTTCCCCGAGCCCGGCCACACCGGCGGCTACATCGACTTCGGCCCGGACGGCAACCTCTACATCGGCACCGGTGACGACACCCCGCCGAACCTCGACCCCAACTGGCAGGGCTACGCGCCGCTGGACTGGCGCGCCGGCAAGTCCAACCTCGACGCCGCCCGCAGCGCCGGCAACACCAACGACCTGCGGGGCAAGCTGCTGCGCATCCGCCCGTCGGACAACGGCGGCTACACCGTCCCGACCGGCAACCTCTACCCCCAGGGCACGGCGCAGACCCGGCCGGAGATCTACGCGATGGGTTTCCGTAACCCGTTCCGGTTCTCGATCGACCCGGCCAACGGCTGGGTCTACCTGGCCGACTACGGGCCGGACCGTAACCCGCCCACCACCAACCGGGGCCCGGAGGGCCTGGTCGAACTCAACGTGATCAAGTCGCCCGGCAACTACGGGTGGCCGTTCTGCCACGGCGACAACCAGCCCTACGCGCCGTACAACCCGGACACCGGCGTGGTCGGCGCCAAGTTCAACTGCAACGCCCCGGTCAACAACTCCCCCAACAACACCGGCCTGACCAGCCTGAAGCCGATCGTCGCCCCCAACATGTGGTACGGCTACGGCACCTCGTCGACCTTCCCGGAGCTGGGCTCCGGCGGCTCCGGCCCGATGGGCGGCCCGGTCTACCGGTACGACCCGGCGAACCCGTCGGCCACCAAGTTCCCGCCCTACTACGACGGCGTGCACTTCTTCTACGAGTGGTCCCGCAGCTACATCAAGGAGGTGCACTTCGACTCCGCGACGGCGGTGACCCGCACCAACACGTTCCTGCCCGGGGGACGGTTCAACAAGCCGATGGACCTGGAGTTCGGCAAGGACGGCTCGCTCTACGTGCTGGAGTGGGGCACCAACTTCGGTGGCGGCAACAGCGACTCCGGGCTCTACCGGATCGACTACATCCAGGGCGGCCGGTCGCCGATCGCCAAGGCCGTCGGTACGCCCACCAGCGGTCTGGCCCCGCTCAACGTCCAGTTCAGCAGCGCCGGCACCACCGACCCGGACCCGGGCAACACGCTGAGCTACCAGTGGACGTTCGGTGACGGCACCACCTCGACGGCGGCCAACCCGTCGCACGTCTACACCACCAACGGCAACTACACGGCGCAGTTGAAGGTCACCGACAACACCGGCAAGACGGGCTTCGCCAACGTCCAGATCACCGTCGGCAACTCCGCGCCGGTGGTCACCATCACCACCCCGGCCAACGGTGGCATGCTCACCTTCGGGGACAAGGTGTCGTACCAGATCAGCGTCACCGATCCGGACGGCGGCACGGTCGACTGCACCAAGGTGGTCGTCAACCCGGCGCTGGGCCACGACGACCACGCGCACGAGACCACCGAGTACCCGGGCTGCTCGGGCACCATCTCCACCGACCTGCTCGGCGGGCACCCCGACGGCGCGAACCTGTTCTACGTGCTCAACGCCCGCTACACCGACAGCGGTGGCCCGGGCGGCTCGTCCCCGCTCACCGGCACCGCGCAGGCGATCCTGCAACCCAAGCACAAGCAGGCCGAGTACTTCAGCAGCAGCTCCGGCATCCGGGTCGTCGACGAGGCCGGTGCGGAGAGCACCAAGCGGGTCGGTGACATCTCCAACAACGACTGGATCGCGTTCAACCCGATGAGCCTGTCGGGCATCTCGACGGTCAGCTACCGGTTGTCGTCGCCGTCCGGTGGCGGCACGATCGAGCTGCGGGCCGACTCACCGACCGGCACGCTGCTGGCCACCACCCCGGTGCCCAGCACCGGCGGCTGGAACAACTACCAGTCGACCGCGCCGGTGAACGTGGCCGCGTTGTCCGGGACGCACCCGCTCTACCTGGTGTTCAAGGGCAGCACGAACAACTGGTTCGACCTCGACTCGCACACCTTCGGCGGGGCGGGTGTCGGCCAGCCCGGCACCGGAACCGGAACCGGCGTGGCGGGGAAGACCTGGACTCTCACCGCGCTGCACAGCGGCAAGCTGATGGACGTCAGCGGCGTCTCCACCGCCGACGGCGCGCAGCTCACCCAGTGGGCGGCCACCGGCGGCAACAACCAGAAGTGGCAGGCCGTGGACGCCGGTAACGGCGCGGTCTACCTGAAGGCGGTGCACAGCAACAAGTGCGCCGAGGTGATCGGCGGTTCCACCACGGCGGGTGCGTTCCTCCAGCAGGCCACCTGCAACAACGGCAACTCGCAGAAGTTCACCGCGACGGCGACCACGACCGCCGGGGTCTACACGGTGCGCAACGTGCAGAGCGGGCTCTGCCTGGACGTCAACGGTGCTTCCACCACCGACGGCGCGCGGCTGTTGCAGTGGACCTGTCACAGCGCCAGCAACCAGCAGTGGCGGTTCACCCAGGTGTGACGCACGGTCCGCCGCCGTCGCGGCGGCGGTAGGCCGGGAGGGCCGGCTCCGGATGTCGGAGCCGGCCCTCTGCGGTCGCGTCGGGGCCCCGCCCACCCTGGGCGGTGGGCGGACCGTCCCGGTCCGGGCCGGCGTGATGGCCAGCGGGATGCCGGATCACCGCCGGGCGGCCGCCGTACGCAACGGCCGGTCGTGGACGCCGCCGGACGGTCCCGGCCGGCAGTCGGTACTGCCCGCTGCCGGCGGGGAAACGGTGATCGGCAGGACCCGAGGTGCGGGCCCTGCCGATCGGTGGTGCGGATGCCGTTCAGGTGATCCGACGGCCCGGTCCATCCCGGGCCACCGGCGGACCTCAGGAACCCCCGAGGTCCGCCGGTGCGCGTTCTCAGCGCTGCCGGGTGAGCAGACCCGGCCGGTAGGGCAGCAGGCCGTAGTCGACGCCGTCGGAGCTGGGCGACCGGCCCTGGTAGAGCAGTTGCAGGTTGCACGGGTCGATGGTCATGGTCTGGTCGGCGCTGGTGCGCAGCAGCTCACCATGGCTGATGTCGTTGGTCCAGGTGGCACCGCTGTTGACCTTGCCCGCGAACGGGTTGTTGTAGGTCGCCGCGTTCGGCGTCCAGGTGCCGTTCAGGCTGGTCGCCGTGAACGAGCGGAAGTAGCGCTCCCAGGAGCTGGTCCGGGCCTCGACGATCATCAGGTACTGGTTCTGGCCGGCGACCTTGTAGACCTGCGGCGCCTCGAACAGGTTCTCCGAGGTGTCGCTCATGATGGTCGTGTAGCTGGAACCGAAGTTGCCGGGGAAGTTCCCGATCGGCATGCTGGCCCGGTAGATCTTGCCGTTGTCACCGGCGAAGAACAGGTACATGTTCTGGCTGTCGGCGATCAGCGTCTGGTCGATCGGGCCGGTGCCGGAGCCGGAGATGCTGCCGGTGAACATCGTCTGGGCCGGACCCCAACCGTTCGGGTTGGTCGGGTCGGTCGACGTGCGGTAGGAGAACGCCGCGCCACCCCACTGGTAGGCGAGCACCCAGATGTTCTTCGGCGCGAAGTAGAACAGCGACGGCGCCACGGTGCCCTGGCTCATGGTGTTCTGCGACGCCGAGGCCATCTCCGACCAGTTGGTGAACAGGCCGAAGTTCATCGACCCCCACGAGTTGCCGAAGTCGTGCGTGGTGGCGTAGACGAGCTGCCTGCCGTTGTACGGCGCGACCGTGAAGTCCTTCAGCGACACCCAACCCGACTTCGGGGTGGCCAGCGGACCCGTCGACGACCACCGGTACGACGACGGCAGCGTGCAGTTGCCGCTCGGCGGCGGGGTCGTGGGCGGCGGGGTGGTGCCACCGAGCTTGACGAGCTGCCACTGCTGGTTGGTGCCGTTCCAGTCGGCGTACTGCACGATGTTGCCGCCGTCGGCGGTGGACGCGCCCTGCACCTCGACGGCCTTACCGCTGTTGCGGTTGATCAGCTGGATGTAGCCGTCGATGTCCTGGATGCTGAACTGCTGGTTGGTGCCGTTGTTGTCGGTCCACTGCACGATCGGTCCGCCGTCGGCGGTCGACTTGCCGGAGACGTCGAGCACCTTGCCGGACAGCTTCGACTTCAGCCGGTAGTAGCCGCCGCCGGAGTCGACGAACTGCCACTGCTGCTGGCTGCCGTCGTTGCGGGTCCACTGGGTGATCCGGGCCCCGTCGGTGGTGGCCAGGTTGTAGACGTCGAGGGCCTTGCCGCTGTTGCGGTTGACCAGCACGTACGACGCGCCGGTGTCGATCGTGGCCGCGGCGGCTTCCGTCGCGGTGGCCGCGACGACGGCACCGCCGCTCAGGGCGGTCACGAGCGCGGTGGCCGCCGACAGCAGCCAGCGCCGACGGCCGGGACGGCGCAGAGCCGGGCCGGGATGCTCAGCCGGGAGGTGCATGGGGGTGCTCCTTCTCAAGGACGGGTGGCCCCTGCGCGGCGGCCCCCGGTGACGTGGTCGCCGAGGGCCTCAGGTGGTCTGACCGACCGACACTCCGTGGTCGAAACGGAGCCGACCGGCGAGTGTTAACGCTCACATCGATCGGCACGGGTCGAACGGGTGCATGATCGGTTTGGTGGGGGCGAACGAACCGGCAGGGGATCCATTCAGATCCGGCGATGTTACCAGAGGGTTTCGGGCGGTTCAAGAGTTGCGCCCCGGGCATCCGGCCGCCTCGCCACCACCGGGCACGACCCGTTGCCGGGTCAACCTTCCCGGCTGGGTGTTAACGTTCACCCTCGGCGTCCCCGGCCCCGGGGAACGGCGGGCCGGCCCGGCATCCGGGAGGCGACGGTGATCCCTTCCGATCCGGTGCGCGATGTGTCATCTTCGATGGATGCGGGTCGGTTGCCGGGCAGGCGGACGAGGTCGGATCCGCAGGGACGGGGCGGCGGCACGATGCCGCTGACCAGCGCCGCTGGCCGACGCGCCGGCGGTGACCCCGGCCGGATGCGCCGGCTGCGGGCGACCCACGCCCGGCCGCGTACCGGGCTGGCCGTCGGGCTGCTGGTCGTCGCCCTGCTGGCGCTGGCCGGCGGGGTCGGCTACGCCGCCCTGGTGCACGTCCAGCAGGCCAGGATCCGCCACGAGCTGGACTGGGCGATGGTGCACGGCCGCCCGGCCGACCCGTCCGGCTGCACCTGGATCTTCGGCGGCGCGAGCGACACCGGTCACGGTGGCGCGCCGCCGGCCGGGTTCCCGGAGCACGGGGCGGTCCACACCGTGGCCCGTACCGGCCGCCCCCAGGTCGGCCAGGTCGCCCGCAACGGCACCGTCTACCACGTGCGGACCCAGTGGCGCGACGGCGAGGTCGTCCAGGTGGTCTTCGACGCCCGCTTCCAGCTCGCCGAACGGCGTTACCTGCTGTGGGCGGTGTCGACCGCCGCGCTGGCCGTCCTGGTCGCGGCGACCGCGACGGACCTGCGGCTGCGTCGCCGGTCGGTGCTGCCGCTGACCGAGGCGCTCGACCGGCAACGCCGCTTCGTCGCCGACGCGAGCCACGAGCTGCGGGCCCCGATCACCCGGGTGCACACGGCGGCCCAGCTGCTGGCCCAGCGGACGACCGGCGCGGCGCACGACGCGGACCGGCAGGACCTGGACCGGCTGCTGCACACCACCCGACGGCTCGGGGAGATCGTCGACGAGTTGCTCCTGTCGGCCCGGTTGGCCGATCCGGCGGCGATGACCGGGCCGCCGGCCACTGTCGACCTCGCCGCGCTCGTCGTCGAGGCGATCGGGGCCGACGCGCCGCGCGCCGCCGCCCTCGGGGTGACGCTCGGGGTGACCGGCGCGGACCACCCGGTGCCGGTGCGCGGCGTCGGGCCCGCGCTGCACCGGGTGGTGGCGGAACTGCTGGCGAACGCCCTGCACCACACCCCGGCCGGCGGGCGGGTGCAGGTGCGGTTGCGTCCGGCGGGCGCGGACCGGGTCGAGCTGGTGGTCAGCGACTCCGGCCGGGGGTTCGACCCCCGGCACGCCGGCCGGATCTTCGACCGGTTCCACCGGGGCCCCGACGCCGGGGACCGCCGGGCCGGGCTCGGGTTGGCGCTGGTCCGCGAGGTGGTCACCGCGCACGGCGGCACGATCAGCGCCACCGGCCGGCCCGGGGCGGGCGCCACCTTCACCGTACGGCTGCCGGTGTCCGGCGGGGGGCGTGCCGGTGGCCCGCCGACGGACGGCGACCCGGGCGGCGGCCGGTGGCCCCTGCGCTGGTGGGCGGGCCGGGACCGGGCGGGCGGGGAACGCGCGGCGAGCAGATTCTGACCGGCGAGAAATTCCACCGGTCAACCTTCTGCCGTTTCGGTGCGACCATGAACGGATGACCGACCCGTCACCCCCGGCGCACGGCCCGTTGCTCCTCGTCGAGGACGACGCGGAACTGGCCGACATGCTGGTCGAGCTGTTCCACCGGGCGGGGTACCGGATCGACCTGGCCCGCGACGGTCAGCGCGGACTGCACCTGGCGCTGCGCGGCCCCTACCAGGTGATCATGTTGGACCGGCGGCTACCGGCCATCGACGGGGTCGACCTGCTCATCCGGCTGCGGCGGCGCTCCGTCGCCGCCCGGGTGCTGATGCTCAGCGCGCTCGGCGACCTCGACGAACGCATCCGGGGCCTCGACGCCGGCGCCGACGACTACCTGCCCAAACCGTTCGAGGTGACCGAGCTGATGGCCCGGGTCCGGGCGCTGACCCGCCGCCGCTTCGACGGGGCCGAACTGATCCCCATCGGGGCCGGGCAGCTCGACCTGGCCCAACGCGGGGTGCGGCTGCCCGACGGGCGGGAGGTGACGCTCAGCGGCCGGGAGTTCGAGCTGATCCGGCTGCTCGCCAGCCAACCCCGGATGGTGCACAGCCGCAGCCAGCTCCGGGGGCGGGTGTTCGGCGCGGACCGCACCGAGGCGGTGGTCGACACGTACGTGCACTACCTGCGCCGCAAGCTCGGCGACGGGGTGGTGCGCACCGTGCACGGCCTGGGCTACCAGATCGGCGCGCTGTGAGCCGGCCGCCCGGGGCCCGACGGGCCCCGGGCGGCGCGGTGGCTCAGCGGCCCACGAACCGGGCCGGACGCTTCTCCAGGAAGGCGGCCATCCCCTCGCGCTGGTCCTCGGTGGCGAACAGGGCGTGGAAGGCCCGCCGTTCGAACAGCACCCCGGCCTGCACGCCGACCTCCTCGGCCTGCCGGACCGCCTCCCGGGCCAGCATCGTCGCGAGCTTCGGATACCCGGCCACCACCGCCGCCGCGGCCTTCGCCTCGGCCAGCAGCCGGTCCGTCGGCACCACCCGGGACACCAGGCCCCACCGGTACGCCTGCGCCGCGTCGAGCTGCCGGCCGGTGAGCACCAGGTCCATCGCCCGCGCCGGGCCGACCAGCCGGGTCAGCCGCTGGGTGCCGCCGATGCCGGGCATCACCCCCAGCCGCAGCTCCGGCTGCCCGAACCGGGCGTTGTCCGCCGCGAAGATCAGGTCGCACATCATCGCCAGCTCGCAGCCGCCGCCGAGGGCGTAGCCGGCCACCGCCGCGATCTTCGGGGTACGCAGCGCGGCGAACGCGTCCCAACCGGCGAAGTGGTCGTCCAACGCCACGTCCAGGAAGGACTTCCCGGCCATCTCCCGGATGTCCGCCCCGGCCGCGAAGACCTCGTCGGAGCCGGTGAGCACGAAACAGCCCACCCCCGGGTCGCGGTCCAGCGGGCGCAGCGTCTCGACCAGCTCGGTCAGCAGCGCCGTGTCCAACGCGTTGCGCACCTCGGGCCGGCACAACCGCACCGTGACCACCCGGTCGTCCTTCTCCACGGTGATCCTCATCGTCGCCTCCATGTCCTCAGGAATCCCAGATCGCGCCGTACGCGGGCACCCCGCGTTCCTCCATGCCCCGCACCACCTGCCAGGTCAGCGGACGGTTCGAGATGCAGATGACCGCCTCCGCGTCGTAGCGGCGGCACGCCTGCCAGGCCAGCCGCAGCATGTCGGGCTTGCCGTCGCGGGCGGTGTCCCACAGCAGCGCGTCGGGCTGGTGGGCGAGGATCTCGTCGACCAGGTCGTCGCCGAAGGTCTCCCGGTGCCGGCGGGCCACCCAGACCAGGTGGGCCGGCACCTGCCCGGCCAGCAGGTGCGGCAGCACCGGGCCGATCCCGCTGCCGGTCGCCACGTACAGCACCCGGCGGAACAGGGTCTCGATGTTGGCCACCCCGGCGGTGCTGATCCCCTTCACCCAGACCCGGCGCGGCGGGTCGTCGACGAACCGGCCGGTCCAGTCACCGGCCCGGCTGACGGTCAGCCGGAACCCGCTGCGGCCCGGCGTCGGCACGTTGGCGAACGAGTGCCACTCCCACAGCGGGCTGCGGCTGACCGCCGTGGACGAGCCGGGGAACGGCGTCACCCCGTGGTCGAAGTGGACCAGCGCCACATGTGACGACGGACGCTGCACCACCACCGGCACCCGGCGCAGCCGCAGCCAGGGCAGGGCGATGCTGGCGGTCAGCACCGCGAGCACCCACCCCTGCGGGGAGGCGGCCAGCGCGACCGGCCCGCCGGCCAGGAAAGCGGCCTGCGCCCAGAGCAGCAGCAGGGCCGCCCAGCCGCCGAGGCGGTGGGTACGCTCGAACAGGTCGTGCCGGCGCGAGCGCACCGGCGGCAGCGCGGTGCCGACGACGGCCAACAGCAGGACGGCCACCGCGTACCCGGTGACCAGCGCCCCCGCCGGGCCGCCACGCGCGGTCAACGCGCCGAGCTGGGCGAGGAACCAGGCGGTGCCGGCCAGCGCCGCGCCGACGTGCAGCCCACCGAAGTGGTAGACCTTGCCCAACGTGGCCCGCACCCGCAGCGGCCACCTGGTGGGTGCCCGGGTGGCCAGCCGGAACAGCAGGTTGATCACGTACTGCTGACGGATCAGCACGGCCAGCGCGACGTTCGCCAGCGCGGCGACGCCCAACGCGTCGGCGGCCCCCGGGCCGTGCCACCAGCCGACGGCCAGCCCGTACGCCAGCAGCGCGGCGTTGCCGGCGAGCACCGCCGCGACGAGCCGGTGGTGGTGCATGAACCGGGGATGGGCCAGGACCCGGCGCAGCGTCGACACCGGCGGGGGAAGCACCTCGTCGGGGTGGCCCGCCGGGCCGGTACGCGGCGGCGTCGACACGGGTCGCAGACCGGTGGTGGTCACGCCGCCGCCTCCTCGACGTGGGCGAACTGCCACCGCAGGTCGAGGGCGAGCCGGCGCAGCGCGTCCCGGTCGACCTTGCCCCGGCCGGTCATCGGCAGCTCCGGCAGCGGGTGCACGGCCGCCGGCACGCAGTAGTAGGGCAGCGCGGCGGCCACCGTCTCCCGGCACCGCTGCGGGTCCAGTTCCGCAGGGACGACGAAGGAGACCAGGTCCCGGTCGGTGACCCGGAGGGTGACCGCGCTCCGGCAGCCCGGCACCGTCTCCAGCACGGTCGAGACCGCGTCCAGCTCCACCCGGAAACCCCGGACCTTCACCTGGTCGTCGGTGCGGCCGAGATGTTCCAGTTCCCCGTCCGCGCGCCAGCGGCCCCGGTCGCGGGTACGGAACATCAGCCGGCCGCCGCCGAGGAACGGGTCCGGGGCGTACCGCTCGGTGTTGAGCGCGTCGTTGTCCAGGTAGCCGGCGGAGACGCAGTCGCCACCGGCCCACATCTCGCCGACCTCGCCGATGCGGCAGGGGCGTCCGTCGTCGTCGAGGACGTAGACGGTGTTGTTCGGGGTCGGCCGGCCGATGGTCAGCGGCGCACCCGGCCGGTGCCGGTGCATGGTGTTGACGATGGTGGTCTCGGTCGGCCCGCAGCAGTTGTAGAAGATCCGGCCGGCGGCCCACCGGTCGGCCAGCGGACGCGGACAGGGCTCCCCCGCCACCGCGACCACCCGCACCCCGGCGCACCGGTCCGGGTCGATCCGGGCGAGCACGGAGGGGGTGGCGACCACCACGTCGGCGCGGGCGGCGGTGGCGGTGAGGTCCCGGTCGCGCACGAGCAGGGTGCCGCCGTTGGCGAGGCAGCCGAGGATCTCCCAGGCGGCCATGTCGAAGGCGACGTTGAGCAGTTGGGCGACCGTCCGGCCGGGCCGTATCCCCAGGTCACCCGGGGTGGTGAGCAGGATGTTGGCGACGTTGCCGTGGGTGACGGTGACGCCGTTGGGGGTGCCCGTGGTGCCGGAGGTGAACAGCACGTAGCAGCCGTCGTCGGCGCGTACCGGGCGGTCCGGGACGGGGGCGGTGAGGTGCCCGCCGGGGGGCAGCGGCTCGGCCATCATCTCGTCGACCGCGAGCCGGGGCACGCCGGGCGACGCCGGCACCGCGTCCAGGGTCGCCGACGTGGTCAGCAGCACCCGGCAGCGGGCGGTCGAGGCGACCTGGCGCAACTGCCCGGCGGGGGCGATCCGGACGTCCTGCGGGACGTAGGCCGCCCCGGCCTTGAGGGTGGCCAGGATGCCCACCAGCATCGGCAGGGACCGGCTGGTGAACACGCCCACGGTGTCGCCGGTGCGCACGCCGAGGGCGACGAGGTGGGCGGCGAGCCGGTTGGCCTGGCGGTCCAGTTCGCGGTAGCCGATCCGTACCCCGAGGTGCTCGGCGGCGACGGCGTCCGGGGTGGCGGCGGCCCACCTGGCGAACGCCTGGTGGATGCGCAGGTCGGGGGCGGGCACCCGGGGGCCCTGACCGAACCGGTGGAACAGCCGCCGGTCACGCGGTGGGAGGTGGTCCAGCAGGACCGACCGCCAGCCGTCCGGCCCGGCCGGGAGGGTGCCGACCGGATGGCTGGCGGTGTCGTCGGTGGTCTGTCGTACGGACATGGGCCGCTCCTGTTCTGACCGGCCGCCCTGCGCGGCGATCGGAATCGATGCTGGCCAATACAAATGGGAAATCTCTTAGATCCGGGGCGCAGCGGCCGTCCAGGGCGGCACCGGCGTGCGTCGACGCACGCCCGATCGGATCGGGAGGGGGCCACGGAGGGCGGGGTGCGGGGCGGCTGCCGCCCGGCGCACGGGTCGATCGGGCGCGCAACGGTCCGGCCGACGCAGGCGACCCGACGCGGCAAAGAACTACAGGCATCGACGTTGACGTTCATCGACGGGCCGACCGGCCGCCGCCACCTGCGGCACCACGCCAGGCAGGGGCCGCCCGACCGGCAGGGCATTGGTAGGACGTCTGGGGTGTCGCGACCGAAGCTCCACCCCGGCGACCGGCCGCCAGCAGCCGCTCCCCGCAGTAACCTGCGGGGCATTGACGTTACACAATGGAAACTCTAACGTCTGATGTCTCGACCGTGCGTGTCGGCACCACCCACCTCCCACCCAGGGAGGGGACCTCCGCGTGCCGTCCCCCGACCCGGCAGCCGGCGCAAGGTTCCAGCACGCCCGACCCGCAGTGCGCCATCCGGGCGTACGGCCGCCGCCCCACGCGACGGCCGTGCCCGCCGGAGCACTCCCGCAGAAACGGAGCGAACACGATGAACCACGGACGTCTGGTGAGCGCGGGGCTGACGGTGCTGCTCGGCGCGACGGTCGCCCTCACCGCCGGCTGCGGTGACCGGGGGGCCGGGACCGGCACGGGCGGCGGCAAGCCGCTCATCGGGGTCGACTACCCCCGCTCGGACACCGACTTCTGGAACTCCTACATCAAGTACGTGCCGCAGTCCGCCGGGCAGTTGGGGGTCGACCTCAAGACCACCAACTCGCAGAACGACATCGCGAACCTCATCTCGAACGCCCAGACCTTCATGAGCCAGGGCGTCAAGGGGGTGGTGATGGCCCCGCAGGACACCGCCGCGATCGCCCCGACCCTGGCCCAGCTGGAGAGCCGCAAGATCCCGGTGGTCACCATCGACACCCGGCCCGACACCGGCACGGTGTTCATGGTGGTCCGCGCCGACAACCGGGCGTACGGGACCAAGGCCTGCCAGTTCCTGGGCACCAAGCTCGGCGGCCGGGGCAAGGTCGTCATGCTCCAGGGCGGCCTGGACTCCATCAACGGCCGGGACCGCACCGAGGCGTTCAGCGAGTGCATGGCCAAGGAGTTCCCCGGCATCAAGGTCTTCGGGGAGGCGACCGACTGGAAGGCCGACGTCGCGGCGTCGAAGTTGCAGACCCGCTTCGCGTCCGACCCGGACATCCGGGGCGTCTACATGCAGTCGTCGTTCGCGCTGTCGGGCACCCTGCAGATCCTCAAGCAGCGTGGCCTGCAGGTGCCGCCGACCGACCCGAAGCACGTCTTCGTGGTGTCCAACGACGGCATCCCCGAGGAGCTGAAGAACATCGGCGACGGCCTGATCGACGCCACCGTCAGCCAACCCGCCGACCTGTACGCCCGCTACGGGCTGGAGTACGCCAAGGCGGCGATCGAGGGCAAGACGTTCCAGCCCGGCCCCACCGACCACGGCAGCACCATCATCCAGGTGCGCGACGGCCTGCTGGAGGACCAGCTCCCGGCACCCCTGGTGACCCTGGACGGCGCACCGGTCGCCGGGCAGCCCACGGTGAAGTACGACGACCCCTCGCTGTGGGGCCGGCAGGGATGACCACCGCCCCGCACCACCCCGGCGACGACGACCCACCGGTCGTCGAGGCGGTCGACATCACCAAACGCTTCGGCTCCACGCTCGCCCTGTCCGGGGCGGGGATCATGGTCCGGCGCGGCGAGACGCACGCCCTGGTCGGCCGCAACGGCGCCGGCAAGTCGACGCTGGTCGGCATCCTGACCGGGTTGCAGGCCGCCGACGGCGGGGCGGTCGCCTTCGACGGTCGGCCGGCACCGCCGCTGGCCGACCGGGACGCCTGGCGGCGGCGGGTGGCCTGCGTCTACCAGAAGTCGACGATCATCCCCACCCTCACCGTGGCGGAGAACCTGTTCCTCAACCGGCACGCCCGCTCCCGCGCCGGCCTGATCCGCTGGTCGAGCCTGCGGCGGGAGGCGCAACACCTGCTGGCGCAGTGGTCGGTCGACGTCGACGTCCGGCAGCCGGCCGCGACGCTCTCGGTCGAGCAGCGGCAGTTCGTGGAGATCGCCCGCGCGTTGTCCTTCGGCGCCCGGTTCATCGTCCTCGACGAGCCGACCGCCCAGCTCGACGCCGCCGGCATCGACCGCCTGTTCACCCGCATCCGCGACCTGCGGGCGCAGGGGGTGACGTTCCTGTTCATCAGCCACCACCTGCAGGAGATCTACGACCTGTGCGACCGGGTGACGGTCTTCCGCGACGCCCGGCACATCCTCACCGCCCCGGTCGCCGGGTTGAGCCGGCAGGCGCTGGTCGCCGCGATGACCGGGGAGGACGTGAGCATGCCGGAGGCCGACCACCGGCCACCGGCGTCCGACGCGCCGGTGCTGCTGTCGGTGCGGGACCTGGTCACCGGGTCCGGGGCCCGACTGTCGATGCGGGCCCGGGCGGGCGAGGTGGTCGGCATCGCCGGTGGTGGCGGCAGCGGCAAGGTCGAGGTCGCCGAGGCGGTCGTCGGTCTGACCCGCCCGGTGGCCGGGTCGGTCACCCTCGCCGGCCGGGTGCTGCGGCCGGGCAGCGTGCCCGACGCCCTCGCCGCCGGGGTGGGGCTGGTGCCGCAGGACCGGCACCGGGAGGGCCTGGTGCCGGGGCTGTCGATCGCGGAGAACGTCACGATGACCGTGCCGCAGCGGGTCGGGCGCTACGGGTTCATCTCCCGGGCCCGCCGGGACGCGCTGGCCCGGGACACCATCGCCGCGCTGACGATCAAGGCGTCCGGGCCGCAGACGCCGGTGGCCGACCTGTCCGGCGGCAACCAGCAGAAGGTCGTGATGGGCCGGGCGTTGGCCAACGATCCGCGGCTGCTGGTGCTGATCACGCCCACCGCCGGGGTCGACGTGCGGTCCAAGCAGACCCTGCTCGGCGTCGTCGAGGACGTCCGCCGCCGGGGCACCGCCGTGCTGGTGGTCTCCGACGAGCTGGACGACCTGCGCATCTGCGACCGGGTGCTGGTGATGTTCCAGGGCCGGGTGGTCGCCGAGATGGCCCACGGCTGGAGCGACAACGATCTGGTAGCCGCCATGGAAGGGGTGGACCTCCACCATGTCTGACACGCTGTCCACCGGCACGGTGCCGGCGTCGGCGCCCCCGCCGACCCGCCCGTCGTCGCGGCACCTGGCCGTCGCCCGGCTGCGGGACCTGGCGCTGGTGCCGGCGATCGTCGCGGTGGCGATCGTCGGCTGGATCATCAGCCCGGTCTTCCTCAGCACCGACAACGTCCTCAACGTGCTGCAGAGCATGTCGGAGATCGCGATCCTGGTGCTGGCCCAGACCATCGTGCTGATCACCGGCAAGATGGACCTGTCGCTGGAGAGCACCTTCGGGCTCGCCCCGGGCATCGCCGCCTGGCTGGTCGTCGACCCGGAGCTGACCCGGGGGTTGGGGCTCGGCCTGCTCCCGGACGCCTGGGCGGTGCCGGTGGTGCTGCTGGTCGGGGCGCTGGTCGGGGCGTTCAACGGGCTGCTCATCGTCCGGTTCGGCCTCAACGGGTTCATCGTGACGCTGGGCATGCTGATCATCCTGCGCGGCCTGCTCACCGGCATCTCCGGCGGGCAGACCTTCTTCGCCCTGCCCGGGTCGATGACGTACCTCGGCTCGACGAGCTGGCTCGGGGTGCCGGCCTCGATCTGGGTGTCGCTGCTGCTGTTCGCCGCCGGGATCGTGGTGCTCGGCCACACCCGCGCCGGCCGCGCGCTGTACGCCATCGGCGGCAACGCCGACGCGGCCCGCGCCGCCGGCATCCGCACCGACCGGGTGCTGTGGGTCGCGCTGGTCGTGGCCAGCGTGCTCGCCGCCCTGGCCGGCCTGCTGATCAGCGGCCGGCTGGCGGCGGTGCCGGCGGCCCAGGGCGACGGCGCGATCTTCCAGGTGTTCGCGGCGGCGGTGATCGGCGGGGTCAGCCTCAACGGCGGGCGGGGCAGCGTCTTCGGCGCGTTCACCGGCGTCCTGCTGCTCTTCATGATCATCAACGTGTTGACCCTGGCCGGGGTGCCCGCACAGTGGACGAACTTCCTCAACGGCGCGGTCATCCTGATCGCCCTGGTGGTCTCCCGCATCACCGGCGGCAAGGCACAGACCTGAACCGCCCCCGCCGGCCCGACCCCACGCGACCCGCCCACGAGGCGGGCCGCCGACGCCCCCGATCCCCTCAACCAGGAGTTCCGTTGACTGAGCGCATCACCGCGGTGGACACGATCGACGTCCGCTTCCCCACCTCCGTGCACCGCGACGGGTCGGACGCGATGAATCCGTTCCCCGACTACTCGGCCGCCTACGTCGTCCTGCGGACGTCGGCGGGCGACGAGGGACACGGGCTGGTCTTCACCGTGGGACGCGGCACCGAGATCCAGGTCGCCGCCGTACGGTCGCTGGCCGCGATGGTCGTCGGCCAACCCGTCGACGAGCTGACCGCCGACCCCGGGGCGCTGGCGCGACGGCTCGTCGGCGACAGCCAGATCCGCTGGCTCGGCCCGGCCAAGGGGGTCGTGCACATGGCCGCCGGTGGCCTGGTCAACGCGGTGTGGGACCTCGCCGCCCGACGGGCCGGCAAGCCACTGTGGAAACTGCTGGCCGACCTCACCCCGGAACAGCTCGTCGCCCAGGTCGACTTCCGCTACCTGCGCGACGCCCTCACCGAGGACGAGGCGCTGGCCCTGTTGCGGCGGGCCGCCGACGGACGGGCCGAGCGGGAACAGCGGCTGCTGGCCGAGGGCTACCCCGCGTACACCACCACGCCCGGGTGGCTGGGCTACGACGACGAGAAGCTGGCCCGGCTCTGCGCGGAGGCCGTCCGCGACGGCTACCGGCTGATCAAACTCAAGGTCGGCGGTGACCTGGCCGACGACGTACGCCGGATGGGCATCGCCCGGCAGGCCGTCGGGCCGCAGGTCCGCCTCGCGGTCGACGCCAACCAGATCTGGGGCGTGCCCGAGGCGATCGGGTGGATGCGGGAGCTGGCCGCGTTCGACCCGTACTGGATCGAGGAGCCGACGTCGCCGGACGACGTCCTCGGGCACGCCGCCGTCCGCAAGGCGCTCAGCCCGATCCGGGTCGCCACCGGCGAGCACGTGCACAACGCGGTGGTGTTCAAGCAGCTACTCCAGGCCGATGCCGTCGACGTGGTGCAGATCGACGCCTGCCGGGTCGCCGGGGTCAACGAGAACCTGGCGATCCTGCTGCTCGCCGCGCGGTTCGGGGTGCCGGTCTGCCCGCACGCCGGCGGGGTGGGGCTGTGCGAACTGGTGCAGCACCTGGCGATGTTCGACTTCGTCGCGGTCAGCGGCAGCACCGAGGACCGGGCCATCGAGTACGTCGACCACCTGCACGACCACTTCGTCGACCCGGTGCGGGTCACCGGCGGGCGCTACCTGGCCCCCACCGCACCGGGCATGAGCGGGCAGATCCGGCCGGAGTCCCTGGCCGCGTACCGGTTCCCCGACGGCCCGCAGTGGGCCGACGCCGCCGCGACCCCGGACCCGGTGACGCCGTGATCATCGACGCGCACCACCACCTGTGGCGACCCGAACGCGGGTACACCTGGCTGGACGCGCCCGGGCTGGCGGCCATCCGGCGGCCGTTCACCCCGGCGGACCTGACCGCCGAACTCGCCGCCGCCGGGGTCACCGGCACCGTGCTGGTCGAGGGCGGGCGCTGCCATCGCGACGAGGCCGCCGAGTTCCTCGGCTACGCCGCCGACACCGCGCCGATCCTGGCGGTGGTGGCCTGGCTCGACGTCGCCGCCGACGACGTGCCCGCCACCGTGGCCCGCTACCGCCGGCTGCGCGGCGGCGGGTACCTGGCCGGGGTCCGCTCGCAGGTGCAGGGCGAGCCGGACCCGGACTACCTGGACCGGCCCGACGTGCGGCGCGGGCTCGCCGCGCTCGCCGACGCCGGGCTCGCGTTCGACCTGGTGATCCGCGCCGACCAGCTACCGGCGGCGGCGCGGGCGGCCCGCGCGGTGCCGGGGTTGCGGTTCGTCCTGGACCACCTGGGCAAGCCCCGCATCGCCGAGGGTGACGCGGGGCTGCGGAGCTGGCGCGGTCCGCTGGCCGCCCTCGCCGCCAACCCCAACGTCACCGCGAAGCTGTCCGGCCTGGTCACCGAGGCCGCCCCGACGTGGACACCGGACGACCTGCGGCCGTTCGTCGCGGTGGCCGTCGCCGAGTTCGGCGCGCAGCGGCTGATGTTCGGCTCGGACTGGCCGGTCTGCCTGCTGCGGTCGGACTACCCCGGGGTGCTGCGGGCGTTGACGGCGGCGCTGCCACCGCTGTCGGACCGGGAACACCGGGAGATCCTCGCCGGCACCGCCGTACGCACCTACGGCCTGGCCGACCGGGTCGGCGCGGCCCCTCCGGCGGGGCCCGCGTGAGGCCGGCCGGGTCAGGCGGCCCCCGCCTTGGCGGCCAGCACCGTGCGCAGCCACGCCTCGGAGGTGTTGACGTGCATCAACGCGCTCGCCTGGGCGAGCAGTTGGTCACGCGAGCGCAGCGCACGGTAGATCGCGTGGTGCTCGTCGATGGTGGTGTGCGCCGCGTTGCCCTCGATCAGCCCGCGCCACACCCGGGCCCGCAGGGTACGGCTGGACAGCCCGTCCAGCAGCGAGGTGAGGGTCTCGTTGCCGGTGGTGGCGACGACGGTGTGGTGGAACGCCGTGTCGAACCGGATCAGCTTCTCGGCGTCGTCGGCCGCCGCCCGCATCTCCTCCAGGATGCCGCCGAGGTCGTCGAGCTGGGCCTCGGTCATCCGCAGCGCCGCCAGTCCGGTGGCCATCGGTTCCAGCAGCCGGCGGACCTCCATGACCTCCAGCAGCGTGTCGTCGCGCAGCAGCTCCACCGCGACCCCCAGCCCCTCCAGCAGCAGCCGGGGGGCGAGGCTGGTGACGTACGTCCCGTCGCCCCGGCGCACGTCGAGCACCCGGGCCGACTCGAGGACCTTCACCGCCTCCCGGACCCCGCTGCGCGACAGGCCCATCTGCTCGGCGAGCTGCGGCTCGGGGGGCAGCCGGGCACCCGGCGGCAGCTCACCGCTCTGGACCATGCTCCGGATCTTGGCGATCGCGTCGTCGGTCAGTGCCATCACGTCCCCCTCCGGCAGGCCGGTCGCGCGTCGTCCCGGCCGCTGCGGCTGAGCCGACCGACGGCGACCCCCACCAATATAGAGACATCCGATGTTTTCCCCGACGGCGGCCGTCCCACGGCCCGCCGCCGTGGACCGGCGGTTGCCACCCGTACCGGAGGGGCGTGACGTGCAGCGCTACGGCTGGTTGATCCGGCTCCGACCGGAGCACCGCGAGACCTATCTGCGCCTGCACGCCGCCGTCTGGCCCGACGTCGAACGGACGCTGCGCGCGGCGAACATCCGCAACTACAGCATCTTCCTGCACGGCGACCTGCTCTTCGGCTACTACGAGTACGTCGGCGAGGACCACGACGCCGACCAGCGGCGCATCGCCGCCGACCCGCGCACGCAGGAGTGGTGGACGCTGACCGACCCGTGCCAGGAGTCGGTCGCCGAACCCGGCTCGGGGCACTGGTGGGCGCCGATGCGGGAGGTCTGGCACCTGTCCGAGGAGGAGTCGTGAACCACAGCGCGTACTACGTCGGCGACCGTACCTTCGTCGTCGAGCGGACCGCCGTCGTGCCGCCCGGCCCCGGCCAGGTGCGCATCGACGTCGCGTACACCGGGATCTGCGGCACCGACCTGCACGTGGCGCACGGCGCGATGGACCAGCGGGTCCGGGTGCCGGCGGTGATCGGCCACGAGATGTCCGGACGCATCGCCGAGGTGGGTCCCGGGGTGCGGGGGCACCGGGTGGGCGACCCGGTGACCGTGATGCCGCTGGACTGGTGCGGCGACTGCCCCGCCTGCCGGGCCGGCAACAGCCACATCTGTCACCGGCTCGTCTTCGTCGGCATCGACTCCCCCGGTGCGATGCAGCGTTCGTGGACGGTGCCCGCACGCATCGTGGTGCCGCTGCCGGCGGACCTGCCGCTGACCCACGCCGCGCTGATCGAGCCGACCGCCGTCGCCGTGCACGACGTTCGCCGGTCCCGGCTGACCGCCGGGGAACACGCGGTGGTCGTCGGCGCCGGGCCGGTCGGCCTGCTCATCGGGACGGTCGCCCGGGCCACCGGCGCCGAGGTGACGGTGCTCGAACCCGACCCGCGCCGGCGGGCCCTCGCCACCGAACTCGGGCTGCGTACCGTCGACCCGGAGACGGTCGACGTCGCCCGGCACGTGCACGAGACGACCGGTGGCGCCGGGGCGGCCGTGGCCTTCGAGGTGTCCGGGTCCGCCGCCGGGGTCCGCACCGCGACCGACCTGCTCGCCGCACGCGGCCGGCTGGTCGTCGTGGCGATCCATCCCACCCCCCGGGAGGTGGACCTGCACCGCGTCTTCTGGCGCGAACTGGAGTTGATCGGGGTGCGGGTGTACGAGCGGGAGGACTACACCGAGGCCGTCCGGCTGGTGCACGCCGGCCTGGTGCCCGCCGGGCGGCTGATCACCCGGGTCGTGCCGCTGCCCGAGGTGGCCGAGGCGTTCCGGGCGCTCGCCACCGGTGGCGAGGTGAAGATCCTCGTCGACTGTGGGGTCACGGGGTGAAACCCGGCCGTGTGATGATCGGCCGATGCGGGTGGTGCTGGCGACCGATGCGGGGCACCCCGGGCGGGCCAACGAGGATTTCGCCGGGGCGGTGCCGGCCGGCCTGGTGCTGGTCGACGGCGCGGGCGGTGTCCCCGGGGCCGGCGAGGTCTGCGGGCACGGCGTGGCCTGGTACGCCCGACGGCTCGGCGGCGCGCTGCTGGGCGGGCTGTCGACGGGCGGCAGCCTGCGGTCGGTGCTGGCCGAGGGCATCGGGCAGGTCACCGACGCGCACCGGGACACCTGCGACGTCACCCACCCGAGCAGCCCGCACGCGGCCGTGGCGGTGCTGCGGTGCGCCGGCGGGCTGGTCGAGCACCTGGTCCTCGGGGACGCGGTCGCGGTCATCGGCCGGGTGGCCGGCGGGCCGCTCGTCGCCCACGACCCTCGCGAGGTGGTGATCGCCCGGTCGTTCGAGCAGCGGCTGGTGGGCGTCGCCGAGGGCAGCGGTGAGCACCGGCGGTTGCTGGCCGAACTGCGGGGGCACCGCAACGCCCCGGGCGGTTTCTGGGTGGCCAAGGACGACCCACGGGTGGTCGACGAGGCGGTCACCGGCGACTGCCCGGCGGCCGGGGTGACGGCGGCGGCGCTGCTGAGCAACGGGGCGAGCCGGCTCGTGGACACCTTCGGGCTCACCGACTGGGCGGGTCTGCTGCGCCTGCTGGACACCGCCGGGCCGGGCGGGATCATCCGCCGGGTCCGGGCGGCCGAGGCCCGGCACGGGGTCGCCACCGACGACGCGACAGTCGTCGCGTGCCTCGGGACGGAACCGGCCGCCGACGGCTGAGCCACCCGGCCCGCCGTCCGGGGCGGGCCACCCGGACATGGCCGGTTCGACCACGATCCTTAGCCATCGGGATACTTGTATACTCTGGTCCGCCGACCTAACAGCCCCTGGCAGAGAAGCAGTGAGCGGACCAGCAGCGAGCAAACCCCAGGTGAGCAGCAGGTCGGTCGTTCTCGACGCGATCCGCGCGGCCGGCACGATCAGCCGGGTCGGCCTGATCCGGGCCACCGGTTTCACCGCGCCGACCATCTCCACCCTGGTCCGCAAGCTGATCAACGAGGACCTGGTGGTCGAGACCGGCCACGCGAAGTCGACAGGCGGCAAGCGGCGGGTCCTGCTCCAGCTCAACCACGCCTCCCGGTACGCCGTCGGCGTCCACCTGGACCACGGTGTCATCACGTACGCCCTGACCAACCTGGGTGGCACGGTGGTGGCCCGGATCTCCCGCCCGGGTGCCGGCGCGCAGGAGCCGGCGGTGGTGGTCGCCCGGATCGCCACCGAGATCGCCGCGCTGATCGACGGGGTCGGGGTGGAGCGGGACCGCATCCTCGGCGTCGGCCTGGTGTTCCCCGGGCCGGTCAACGCGACCCGGGGCATGGGTGGCCCGCCGGACGTGGGGCTCGCCCCCGCCATGCGGCAGTGGAACGGTTTCCCGCTGGGCGCGGCGCTGGAACAGGTGACGACCCTGCCGGTGGCGCTGGACAACGACGCGACCGCGGCGGCGCTGGGCGAGCACTGGACGGGCGGGTTCGGCACGGCGGCCTCGGCCGCCGCCCTCTACATGGGCACCGGCATCGGTGCCGGGCTGGTCATCAACGGCAGCACCTACCGGGGGCCGAGCGGCAACGTCGGCGAGCTGGGGCACGTGTGCGTGTCGGCCGACGGGCCCCGGTGCTGGTGCGGGGCGCGGGGCTGCGTGGAGGCGCTGGCCGGGCCGGCCGCGGTGGTCGCCGCCGCCCGGTCGGAGCCGGCGACGGCACGGGCGGTGGGGTTCACGCCCGGCGTCCGCCGGCCCTCGGTGGTCGCCGACTTCGCCGCGATCAGCCGGGCCGCGCGCCGGGGTGAGCCGCACGCGCTGGCGTTGCTGGAGCGGTCGGCCCGGCACGTCGGGGTGGCCGCCCGGACGCTGGCGAACCTGATGGACCTGGAGGTGCTCGTGCTGACCGGGCCGAGCCTGGCCACCGCCGGGTCGGTGTACCTGCCGATCGTCCGGCACGAACTGCGCGCCTGCTTCGCCCGGGGCACGCACACCGTCGACGTCCGGCTCTCCCGTTCCGCCGCGACGGCCTCGGCCGTCGGCGCGGCCGCCCTGGTCCTCGAATCCGAGCTGGTCCCGCCGGGGCACGGACCACGCCCGCCCGAGCAGGTGGCCGGTCAGCGGGTCCGGCTCACCGAATCGGCAGGCTGAGGGACCCGGGGGTACGCGATGGACGACACGTGGCGCACGAGCGCGGTGGGGCTGGTGCTGGCCCGGCCGCCCCGCCTGCTCGGCACCGAGCCGTTCTTCATGGAGTTCATCGCGGGCATCGAGGAGCGGCTCGCCGCGCACGGCCGGTCGGTGCTGCTGCACGTCGTCGCGCACCACGACGCCGAGATCGCCGCGTACCGCCGGTGGGCGCGGCAGCGGCTGGTCGACGCGGTCGTGCTGGTGAACCCGTCGGTCGACGACCGCCGGCCGGCGGTGCTGCGGGACCTGCGGCTGCCCGTGGTGGTCGCGGGTGAGCCCACCGACGACAACCCGGCGGTACGCCGCGACGACGCCGGTTCGATGCGGGCGGCCCTGGCGCACCTGGTGGCCCTGGGGCACCGGCGGGTGGCCCGGATCAGCGGGCCGGACGCGCTGCTGCACACCCGGACCCGTACGGCCGCGATGCTGACGGCGGCGGCGGAGTCGGCCGTGGACGCCGTGGTGGTGGCGGGTGACTACTCGGCGGAGTCGGGGGCGCGGTTGACCACCGGACTGCTGGACGGGCCCGAACCGCCCACCGCGATCATCTACGACAACGACCTGATGGCGGTGGCGGGCCTGCACGCGGTCACCGAGCGGGGTGACCGGGTCCCCCGGGACGTCAGCCTGATCGCCTGGGACGACTCCAGCCTGTGCCGGCTGGCGTCGCCCGCGCTGACCACGATGAGCCTCGACGTGCACTCGTTCGGCGAGTCGGTCGGTGAGGCGGTGCTGCGGCTGGTCGCCGGCGAGACGGTGCCGCAGCGCTGGTGTGCCACCGAGACGGTGGTCGCCCGGGGCACGACGGGCCCGCCCGGGTAGCGCGGGAAACGGTTCCACCTGGCTATCCGTCGAAACGGCATCGATACGCTTGACTTAGTAAGGCGAATAAAGAAAGCTCGCAGGCGCGCTCCCATCGACGCTCCCCTCTATGCCTAGGAGAGCTTCATGACACGTCGTCATGCCCTGCTGGCGGCGACAGCCGCCGGCACGCTGGTGGCCGCCAGCCTGACCGCGGCCACCCTGCCCGCCTCGGCCGCGGCCTCGGGCTGTGCGGTCACCTACACCGTGCAGAGCCAGTGGAACGGCGGGTTCAGCGGCAACGTCGCCATCACCAACCTCGGCTCGGCGGTGGCCGGCTGGACGCTGACGTTCGACTTCCCGGACACCGACCAGCGGGTCACCCAGGGCTGGAGCGCCACCTGGTCGCAGTCCGGTGCCCGGGTGTCGGCGGCCAGCCTGAGCTGGAACGGCGCGCTGAACACCGGCGCGTCCACCACGATCGGCTTCAACGGCGCGTGGAGCGGGACCAACCCCGTACCCACGTCGTTCGCGCTCAACGGGACGACCTGCACCGGCGTGGTCAGCCCGACGACACCCCCGCCCACGACGACGCCACCGCCGACCACCCCACCGCCCACCACGCCGCCACCCACCACTCCCCCGCCGACCACCCCGCCGCCGACCACCACCCCGCCGCCGAGCGGGGCCGCGCCGAGCCTGCGGGTGTCGGGCAACCGGCTGGTGACCGCCGCCGGGGCGACCTACCGCCTGCTCGGCGTCAACCGGGCCAGCGGCGAGTTCGCCTGCGTCCAGGGCAAGGGCATGTGGGACAGCGGCCCGGTCGACCAGGCCTCCGTCGACGCGATGAAGGCCTGGAACATCCGCGCGGTGCGCATCCCGCTCAACGAGGACTGCTGGCTCGGTCTGTCCGGGTCGCCCAGCGGCCCCGCCTACCAGCAGGCGGTCAAGGCGTACGTGAACCTGCTCGTCGCCAACGGGATCAACCCGATCCTCGACCTGCACTGGACCCACGGCCAGTACACCGGCAACATCTCGGCCTGCACCGACGTGAACGCCACCTGCCAGAAGCCGATGCCGAGCCGGCAGTACACGCCCCAGTTCTGGACCGGGGTCGCCACCGCGTTCAAGGGCAACGACGCGGTGCTGTTCGACCTGTTCAACGAGCCGTACCCGGACGCCGCCAACAACTGGTCGGACATGACGGCCGCGTGGCGCTGCCTGCGTGACGGCGGCACCTGCACCGGCATCGAGTACCCGGTGGCGGGCATGCAGAGCCTGGTCGACGCCGTCCGCGCCACCGGGGCCACCAACGTGCTGCTGGTCCCCGGTCTGACCTGGACCAACGACCTGACCCAGTGGCTGGCCTACAAGCCGACCGACCCGCGCAACAACATCGTCGCCTCCTGGCACTCGTACAACTTCAACGCCTGCGTCACCGAGACCTGCTGGGACACCCAGATCGCGCCGGTGGCCGCGCAGGTGCCGGTGCACGCCGGGGAGATCGGCCAGGACACCTGCGCCCACGACTACATCGACAGGTTGATGACCTGGCTGGACAGCAAGCGGCTGGGCTACACCGCGTGGACCTGGAACCCGTGGGGTTGCAGCGGCGGCAACGTGCTCATCGAGGACTACAACGGCACCCCGACCAAGAGCTACGGCGAGGGCTACCGGGCCCACCTGCTCTCCGTCACCCCGTAACCGACCCGACCGACCCACGCCGGTCCGGCCGGCCGGGGTCGGCGCGACACCACCGCCCTCGGCGTGGCGGTGGTGTCGCGCGGCCCCGTGCCGGGCGGCCCGGCGGTCAGGAGCAGTTCTTGCCCTTGTTGATGCAGGTGGCGATGCGCTGCATGGTCTGGGCGGAGTTGACGTTGACGAAGTCGTTGTGGTCGGAGAACGGGTTGTGGTTCTCCTCCGGGAACGAGTCGAGCGCGTACTGGCCCTTGAGCTGCACGTCCCGGGGGATGTCGTAGCCGACGGTGATCCTCAGCTGCGGGATCGCCCGGAAGCCCTGCGGGCAGGCACCGGTGGCCCGGTCGGCGAACGCGACGTGGTTGCGGTGGTTGTCGCTGTCGACGTTGCGGCCGTCCCAGCAGCCGGGGAAGTCGTGCACCCGCTGCACCTGGCTGCCGGCGGGGCAGATCGGGTACTTGTCGGAGAGCCGGTCGGCGAAGCCCGAGCAGGTCCAGGTGGCGCGGGCGTTGGCCGGGCCACGGCTGGTGGGCTTGGCGTCACCGGTGAGCGCCCGGAGGAACTTCGGCATCGGGACCACCTTGCTGGCGGGGTTGCCGCGGTACTCGATCAGCACCTGCGCCGGGCGGACGATGCCGCCGGTGTTGCCGGGCAGTTCCAGGTCGGGACCCTGGGGGTCGGGCAGCACGGCTGCGGTGGTGGGCGCGGCTGCTGTGGTGGGCGGGGCTGCGGTGGGCGTGCCGGTCGGGGCGGGGGCCTGGTCCAGGGTGCAGGTGGCGAACGCGTCGAGGCCCTGCGGGCGGGCGGCCTGCCGGCCGATCGCGATGGCGATCCGGTCGAGCACCGCGATCCGCTTGGCGCGCAGCGGGCCGAGGATGGCGTTGTCGACGAAGGCCGGGCCGCCCTGACCCCGGCTGGTGACGAGGCGTTCGTTGGCCTCGGAGAGCTGCCTGTCGAGTTCGTCGAGGTTGCGGTTCACCTCGGCGAGCGCCCCGGCCGGGACACCCGGCAGCTTGTCCCGCACCGTCGGGCACTGGATGCGCGGGTTGGCCGCCTGGGCCGCCGTGACGCTGGCGCGGTGGGCGGCGCCGGGCATCCGGGCGTGCATGTCGTCGTAGCTGACGTCGCACTCGACCAGCGAGACCAGGCCGGGCTGGTTGCCGCCGGCGGCGGTGACCGTGGTGCTGATCTGCCTGATCGTCGCGGCGCGGCGGGCCCGCAACGCGTCGGTGACCTCCCGGTTGAACGCGGCGTCGATGCGGCCCCGGCTGGCGGTCATCCGCTGGTTCGCGGCGGCCTGCTGGCGGTCCAGGTCGGCGAGCAGCCGGTCGACGGTGCCCCGGGCCCCGGTGGGGACGGCGCGCAGCCGCTTGCCGACCGAGGGGCAGACGACCATCGGCTGGGTCTGGGCGAGGGCCTGCCGCACCTGGTCGTCGTCGCGGACGCTCCGGTCGATGCGCACCACCGGCCAGAAGTAGGACGACTTGTCGCCGTTGCGGCAGGTGGTGCCGGAGGCGTCCAGGTCGGCGTTGGAGGAGTTCGCGGTGATCGCCAGGTTGCCGACGAAGTCGTGGACGTGTTCCGCGCCGTTGCGGATGCCGGGTTGGGCCACCGGGTTGTCCGGGCTGAACTTGCCGTTGCCGTTCGTGCCGCAGTCCACGGTGAACCGCCCGGTCGACGCGCCCGCCGCCGGCTGCGGGGCGCGCACGTTCGGCGGCACCTTCTCGATCGGCACGAACTGGTCCAGGCTGGTGGCGGCGTCCGCGGCGCCCCGGCCGCCACCGGAGACGAAGGTGGCGGTGAGCGCACCGGTGGCCGCCAGCACCAGCGCGGCCAGGGCGATCCGGGCCGGCCGGGTGTGGACCAGCGGGGTCCCGTCGGGTCTGCGGTTCATCGGAATTCTCCTCCAAGCCGGAAACCGGCTCCGGTGATGTGCTGTCTGCCGGGGGTACGGCCGGGCGGGTGGGCAACGGTCACCGTCGGCCGGGTACGTCATGGTTCGGTAAGAAGTACCGGCCCCGACCGGGCGCAGCCGGACGCGGCGACCGGGTGACGGGGTCACCGGCCGCCGCGTCTACCCGGCGTCGTCGAAAGGTGGGAGGGCGGTGGACTACCAGGTGGTCAGCAGCAGGTGGTTGACCGTGAGCGCGACCGCCGCCTGCACCACGAGCCAGCCGCGCCGGTCGGCCGCGGGGATCAGGGAGGCGCCGGCCGTCAGCCAGACGGTGAAGGGCAGCCAGATGCGTTCCACCTCGGCCTTGCTGTAACCGGACAGGTCCGCCGCGACGATCGCCGCCGTGGCGGCGAGCGGCAGCAGCCAGGCGGCGTGCTCCGCGGCCGGTCGCCACGCCGCGAGGGCCCGCCGGCCGGCCGGCACCGCCCGCCGCAGGATCACCGCCGCCACCGGGCCGGCGGCCACCACGACCAGCGCCAGGTCGGCCCAGACCCAGTAGCCGTACGCCCGGTCGGCGGCGACCCCCTGGTAGTAGCGTTCGACGACCAGGTGGTAGCCGGTGGGCCACCAGAACCCGGCGGCGGTGAACACGGCGACGACCGGCAGTGCCCCGACGAACGCCCACCCCACGGTGCGCCGGTGCCGGCCGGCCAGCACGACGACCGCCAGCGCGAGCGGAGCCATCAGCACCAGCCCGTACGACAGGTAGCAACCGGACGCCAACAGGGCCCCACCGGCGAGCGCCGCCACCGCACGCCCCCGGGTGAGGCCGTGGGCCAGCAGGGCGATCCCGGTGGCGGTCACCCCGGCGAACAGCCCGTCGGCCGACACCCCGGCCCAGACCGCCCCGGGGAACAGCACCACGAACGGCAGCACCGCACGGGCCGCCGCCTCGGTGCCGAGCAGCCGTACGGTGTGCGGCACGGCGACGGCGACGAGGCCCGCCACCAGGATGCACAGCGTCCCCGCCCACCCCCCGCCGGACAGCCCGACCCGGTCGAGCCCGACGAAGACGAGCAGCGCCCCCGGCGGGTGGCCGGAGACGTGGGTGGTCCAGGAGTCCGGTTGCCCGTCGAGGATCCGGCCGGCGAAGCCGGCCAGCATGGCGGGGACGTCGGTGACGCCGGGGACCTCGTGCAGGTATTCGTGGCGGGTGGTCAGCCGCCCGGCGACGCCACGGTGCCAGCCGTCGACCAGGGCCAGCGACAGCGTCCAGGCCACGGCGGTGAGGTAGCCGAGCGCCAGCAGCGGCCGCCAGGGCAGCCGGGTGGCCACCGCCGGCCCGTGCCAGCAGACCAGCGCGGCCACCAGCAGGGCCGCCGGGGTGCCGATGCCGAGGTGCGGCAGCCACTGTGCGAACAGCGGCGCGGCGCTGGCGTGCACCGGGTGGCCGAGCAGGTAGAGCACCCCGCCGGTGACGGCGGCCACCGCGAACAGGCCGACGGCGGCAGCGGCGGCGAGCACGTCGGCACGCGGCGGGCCAGGGCGCGGGCCGCCGTCCGGCTCGCCCCGACGGCCGCCCGCGCGCCCGGGCGGAGCCGGACGGGTGCCGGGCGTCCGGGCCGGACGGTCGCCGGGGGTGCCGCTCACCCGCGCAGCGGGGCGTGCGCGAACTCGGCGATCCCCTCGGCGAGTCCCACGGCGGCCCGGAACCCGAGTTCGGTCTCCGCCCGGGTGGGCGAGGCGACCACGTGCCGCACGTCGCCGAGCCGGAACTCGCCGGTGACCACTGGCGGCGGCCCATCGGCGGCGCGGGCCAGCTCCGTGGCGACGTCCACGATGGTCACCGGCCGGCCGGAGGCCACGTTGTACGCCCGCCAGCCGGTGGCGGTGCCGGTCGCGTCCAGCGCGGCGAGGTTGGCCGCCGCCACGTCACGGACGTGGACGAAGTCGCGGCGCTGCCCGCCGTCCTCGAAGACCCGGGGTGCCCGGCCGGCCTCCAACGCGGACCGGAAGATCGCCGCGACCCCGCTGTACGGGGTGTCGCGGGGCATCCCCGGCCCGTAGACGTTGTGGTACCGCAGCGCCACCACCGCGCCACCGGTCTGTCGCGCCCACGCGGCGGTGAGGTGTTCCTGGGCGGCCTTGCTGGCGGCGTACACGCTGCGCGGGTCCAGCGGATCGTCCTCGTCGACCAGCCCCGGGGTGAGCGTGGCGGCGCAGCGCGGGCAGGTCGGCTCGTACCGCCCGGCGGCCAGGTCGGCGACGGTACGCGGCGCGGGGCGCACCGGACCGTGCCCGGCGCACGCGTACGCGCCCTCGCCGTAGACCACCATGGAGCTGGCCAGCACCAGTCGGTGCACGCCCGCCCGGGCCATCGCGGCGAGCAGCACGGCGGTGCCGAGGTCGTTGCAGCCGACGTACTCGGGCAGGTCGTCGAGGTCGACGCCGAGGCCCACCATGGCGGCCTGGTGCACCACCGCGTCGACCCCGTCGGCCAGGACGGCGGCGAGGGCCGGGCGGTCCCGGACGTCGAGCCGGACGAGCGGCGCGCCCGCCACGGTGTCCGGCAACGGTCCGCGGTGCGCGCCGGGGTGGCCGGAGTCCACCACGGTCACCCGGTGGCCGGCATCGTGCAGGGCGGTCACCACATGGGTGCCGATGAAACCGGCGCCGCCGGTGACGAGTACGTGGGTCACCCGCCGACGGTAGGGCCGGTGACCGCCGTCGTACGCCGGCCGCGACCAGCCGTCAGTGGTTCGTAAGAACTGCGCGGCGGCCGGGGATTCCGTCATCGTCAGGTAAGAACTTCCGGGCGGCTGGTGCCCTAGCGTCGCGCAGCATGACCGATGTGGTTCTTCCCTGCCGCGACGAGGCCCCGGCCCTGCCCGACCTGCTGGCCCGGATGCCGGCCGGCTACCGGCCGATCGTGGTGGACAACGGCTCGACCGACGGGTCGGCGGCGGTGGCCCGGGCCTGCGGGGCCGAGGTGATCAGCGTGGCCGAGCCCGGGTACGGCGCGGCCGTGCACGCCGGGGTGCTGGCGGCCGACCCGGTCGACGGGGTGGTGTGCGTGCTGGACGCCGACGGGTCGTTCGACCCGGCGCAGCTTCCCCTGCTGGCCGATCCGGTCCGGTCCGGCGCGGCGCACCTGGGCACCGGCCGGCGTCGGCCGACGGGACGTGGGGTGTGGCCGTGGCACGCCCGGGTCGGCAACGCCGTGCTGGCCCACCGGCTGCGCCGCACCACCGGCCTCGACGTGCACGACATCGGGCCGATCCGGGCCGTCCGCCGCGACGACCTGCTGGCGTTGGGGTTGCGGGACCGCCGCTTCGGTTACCCGCTGGAGCTGCTGATCGCGGCCGGCCGGGCGGGCTGGCGGGTGGTGGAGGTCGACGTCGACTACCACCCCCGGGCGGCCGGCACCCGGTCGAAGGTGACCGGCACCGTGCTCGGCACCGCCCGCGCCGTGCGGGACATGGGCACGGTGCTGGCCCGGTGAACGTCCACCGTCCACCGACCGCCCTGCGGGTGCTGGTGCTGGCCAAGACGCCGGTGCCCGGCCGGGTCAAGACGCGGCTCTGCCCGCCCTGTACGCCCGTGCAGGCCGCCCGGGTCGCCGCGGCGGCCCTGGCCGACACCCTCGACGCCGTCGCCACGGCCACCGTCGACGCCCGGGTGCTGGTCGTCGACGGTGACCTGCCGGCCCCGATGGGCTGGACGCGGCTCGCCCAGCGGGGTGGCCCGCTCGCCGACCGGCTCGCCCACGCGTTCGTCGACACCCGTACGGCGGGCGCGGCGACCCTGCTGGTCGGCATGGACACCCCGCAGCTCACCGCCGCGCACCTGGACACCGCGCGGGACCTGCTCGGCCGGGCGGACGGGCCGGACGCGGTGCTCGGGCCGGCCGAGGACGGCGGTTGGTGGACGCTGGGGCTGCGCGATCCCGGCCACGCCACCGTGCTGCGGACGGTGCCCACCTCGGTGGCGAGTACCGGCGCGCGCACCCTGGCCGCGTTGCGCCGCCGGGGCCTGCGGGTGCACCTGCTGCCCCGGCTGCGGGACGTGGACACCGCCGTCGACGCCCACGCGGTGGCGGCGCTGTGCCCACCGGGCAGCCGGTTCGCCCGCGCGGTCGCCGTCGACGTCCCGTCGTCCACGGCGGTGGCCGGATGAACGCGGTGGCGCTGTTCGACGCCGCGTTCGACCGGGCCGCGTCGGGTGTCCCCGCCGCGTTCACCGCCCGGCATCCCAGCGGCGGGGTGCTGCGGTTCGACCCGGCGCTCTGGTGCCGGGACGCCGTCGCCGGGGACGCGTCGCTGCTGGCCCGTTGCACCGGGCCGACCCTCGACGTCGGGTGTGGACCGGGCCGGCTCGCCAGCGCGCTGATCGACGCCGGGCGGCCCGCGCTCGGCATCGACGTCAGCGCCACCGCCGTCCGGTTGGCCCGGCGGCGCGGCGCGGTGGCCCTGCGCCGGGACGTGTTCGGGCCGGTGCCGGGGGCCGGGCGGTGGCGGCACCTGCTGCTGGCCGACGGCAACGTGGGCATCGGCGGCGACCCGGACCGGCTGCTGCGCCGGTGCCGCCGGCTGCTGGCCGCCGACGGTCGGCTGCACGTCGAGTGCGCGCCGCCGGGAACGCCGGCCTGGTCCGGTACGGCCACGGTGCGGACGCCGGACGGTGCGGACGGCCCGTTGCCCTGGGCCTGCGTACCCCTGGACGGTCTGTCGACGCTGGCCGGACAGGCGGCGCTGCGGGTGCGCGACACCTGGACCGAGGCGGGCCGGTGGTTCGCCACCCTCGGCCCCCGGTGAGCGGCCGTACGCCGGTGCTGCGGCGGCCCGCCCGACGGTGGTCGGTACCAGCCCCCGACCGGTTCCCGTCGCCGCTGCGGTCGACCCGGCTGACCAGCCAGCTCGGCGTCGCGCTCGGGGTGACGTTCGCCGTGTGTTTCCTCACCGGGCTGCTCAGCCACCTGATCCAGCATCCGCCGGGCTGGTTGCGGTGGCCGGCGCGGCCGGTGGGGCTCTACCGGTTCACCCAGGGGCTGCACGTGGCGACCGGGCTGGCCACGGTGCCGCTGCTCGGGGCCAAGCTGTGGTCGGTCTACCACCACCTGTTCCGCTGGCCGCCGGTGCGGTCGGTCGCGCACGCGCTCGAACGCGCGAGCGTCGGTGTGCTGGTCGCCGCGGCCCTGTTCGAGGTCGTCGGCGGGGTGTTGAACGTCGCCCGCTGGTACGCGCCGATGCCGTTCTTCTTCACCGCCGGGCACTACCGGGTGGCGTGGCTGGTGGTGGGTGCGCTGCTGGTGCACGTCGGCGTGCAGTTGCCGGCGGTCCGGGCCGCGCTGGCCCGCCCGGGCGTCGAGTCGCCGCAGGAGCGGCTCAGCCGGCGCGGGCTGCTCGCCGGGGTGGCCGCCGCGGCCGGCCTGATCACCCTGACCACGGTCGGGCAGACCGTCCGGCCGCTGTCCGGCCTGGCGGTGCTCGCCCCGCGCCGGCCGGACGTCGGCCCGCAGGGGCTGCCGGTGAACCGGACCGCCCGCCGGGCCGGGGTGGACGTCGGGGATCCGGCGTACCGGCTGGTGGTCGACGGTCCGGGCGGGCGGGTCGCGTTGGATCTCGCCGCCCTGCACGCCCTGCCGCAGCACACCGCCGACCTGCCGATCGCCTGTGTGGAGGGGTGGAGTGCGACCGGGCGGTGGACGGGGGTGCGGCTGCGGGACCTGGTCGCGCTGGTCGGGGCGGACCCGGACCGGGCGAGCGTCCGCGTCGAGTCGTTGGAGGCGGCCGGCCGCTACCGGGCGTCGACGGTCGGCCCGGCGCACGTGGGTGACCCGGCGACGCTGATCGCGTTGCGACTGGGCGGGGAACCCCTGCATCCCGACCACGGCTACCCGGCCCGGTTGATCGCGCCGAACCGGCCGGGCGTGCTCCAGACCAAGTGGGTCGGCCGGCTCGTCGTGCGGGAGGCGGGGTGAGGACCCGGGTGGTGCTCGTCGCGGCCGGCACCCTGCTCATCGGGTACGCCGTGGCGGGCGCGCTGACCGACCCGGAGCTGGCCCCGGCGGGGGTGCTGGTGTTCCTGGCCGGGGTGCTGGTCGGGCACGACCTCGTCTGGATGGCCGGGGTGCTGGCCGTCGGGGCGCTGCTCGCCCGGTTCGTCCCGCGCCGGCACCGGCCGGTGGTGCGGGCCGGGGTCGTCGGTGCCGCCGCGCTCACCGTCGTGGCGCTGCCGCTGGTGCTGGGCTTCGGTCGGCCGCCGGACGACCCTTCGGTGCTGCCGCTGCCGTACGGCCGCAACCTCGCCGTGGTGCTGCTGCTCGTCGCCGCCGCGACGGCGGTGGGCTGCCTGCCGGTGGAGCTGCGGCACCGTCGGCGCACGGCCGGTCGGGACGGGGCGGGGGCGAGGTCGCGGGCCGACGACGCGAGCACGCCAGGGCGTGTCGATCCACCGTGACCGGGTGCCGCCCGACGACGACACCACCCCACATCAAACGATGCTGGTCGATTATTGACACCCCGGAAACGATCGCTGAGACTTGTCTGCAACACGCAGGCAACAATCAGGGCACCGGTCGCGACGCACCAATGTTAGCGCTAACAGCGATCTCGGCGCGATGTCCCGACCAGAGAGGCCCGATCACGTGACCGACCACTCCCCGACCCGGATCACGTCGCCCTCAGCGGCGTCGCGGCGACACCGTCCGCTCCGCCGGCTGCTGGTCACGCTGGCCGCCGTGGCGACCGCGATGGTCGGCGGCGCGGTCGTCGTGTCGTCCCCGGCCACCGCCGCCACCAGCCAGTTCCGTGGCATGAACTGGGCCGTGCTGGGCGACAACTTCAGCACCGGCCCGCTCGTCGTGCAGGGCCTCAGCGCCTCCGACAGCAACGCGACGGTACGGGCCAAGGCCAACGCCCTCTACGACGACATGGCCGCCACCATGGGGATCAACACCGTCCGGCTGCCGATCAACACGCACACGGTCGGGACGGCGTGGTGGGAGGCGTACCGGGGGGCCATCGACGCCGCCACCGCACGCGGGTTCAAGGTCATCCTGGCGTACTGGGAGGACGGCGCGGCCTCCGGTGGCCGGATCACCAACCTCGCTGCCTGGAACGCGATGTGGTCCACGGTGACCAACACGTACGGCACCAACCCCAACGTCTACTTCGAACCGATGAACGAGCCGCACGGCTACAGCTCGGCGGACTGGCGCAACGTCGCGGCGAACTGGCTCAGCTCCCACCCCTCGGCGCCGCCCGGCCGGGTGCTCATCGGCGGCACCGGCTTCAGCCAGGACCTGCGGGACATCTGCAACGACAGCCGGTTCAACGCGACGCTGCTCTCCTTCCACCACTACGCGTTCTTCTACGGCGAGATGAGCTACGACGCCTTCCGCAGCCACATCCAGACCCGCCTGGGCAACTGCGCCTCCCGCGCCGTCGCCACCGAGTGGGGCGCGCCGATGAACGACGGCCGCAACTACGCCGACGCCAACAGCACCGACAACTTCGTCCGGCACATCCGGGCCATGGCCCAGGTGATGCGGGACAACCAGATGGGCGGCACCTACTGGCCCGCCCTCGGCGGCAAGCCCGGCACCATCGGCTACGACTGGTACTCGATGTACGCGCTCAGCGGCAGCGGCACCGACCTCAACCTGAGCATCCGCAACCCCTCCGGGTCCGACCGGGTCCGCTACGGGTGGGGCGACACCGTCGGCGACGGCCCCACCACGCCGCCTCCGAGCACCGGAACGTACTACCGGCTCACCGTGCGGCACAGCGGCAAGGCGATGGACGTCCAGCAGCCGAACACCGACAACGGCGCGCGGGTCGGCCAGTACACCTACGCCGGCAACGCCTGGCAGCAGTGGCAGTTCGTCGACGCGGGCAGCGGCTGGTGGCGGCTGGTCAGCCGGCACAGCGGAAAGTGCCTCGACGTGACCAGCGCCTCCACCGCCGACGGCGCCGAACTCATCCAGTACACCTGCGGCAGCGGCACCAACCAGCAGTTCCAGATGGTCACCAACGGCAGCTACTTCCAGCTGCGGGCCCGGCACAGCAACAAGTGCGTGGACGTGCCGGCCTCGTCGACCGCCGACGGCCAGGTGCTCAAGCAGTACACCTGCAACACCGGCGCCAACCAGCAGTGGTCCCGCACGGCCGTCTGACGCCCCGCCCCGCCCCGACCCGGCCACCGCACCGACCCGCGCACCCGAGCGGTCGGTGCGGTGGCCGGGTGTCGGGTCTCCCCTGGACGGGTGATCCGCGATCGCGGGGGCAGGCCCTACGGGGCGGGCCGGCTGCCGGCGGCGGGGTCGGGCAGGCGGCGGGACAACTCGCGCCGCAGCAGGTCACGGCCGGGGCTCAGGTAGACCAGGGGAACCCGGATCTCGTACGGCCGGCTCTGCCCGGCGACCGCCCACTCCCACCGGGCCAGCGGGGGTACGGTCCGGTCCGGGTCGGCCGGCTCGATCACCAGGACCGGGTACAGCCACCCCGTGATCTCGGCGCGGGCGACGTTCGGCCACCCGACGACCAGGGTGCGCTCCCCCGGGCCGGTCACCTCGAGATGGTCCGGGGTGAGCCGCAGCGGCAGCCGGGGCTGGTGACCGGTGGACGACGGACGAGCCGCCCCGCGCAGGAGCCCGAGGGCCAGAATCCACCCCGGAATCCACAGCCCGTCCCACCACGGGTCACCGGTGGCCAGGTTGACCACCGCCACCACCAGCACCGCCGTCGGCAGGCCCGCCGCCAGGAGGGCGACCTGACGCCTGCGGGAGCGCCGGAACTCGATGGCGGGCGGTCCGTCGGCGGCGGTCACCGCAGTGACCTGCCCGGCAGGTAACCGGGCTAAACGGGCCGTCCCGCCGGCGTGCCCGTCAGTGCAGCCGACGCTTCCAGTCCTCCGGTACCCGGCCCTCGGGGCCGGGGGCCGGCTGGTCGGACGGACGCGACTGCGGCGGGGCCAGCTCCGGGCCGTGCGGGTGGAACTGGTCGGCCGGGTAGTCCCAGAACCAGTCCTCGCCGGGTTCGAAGCTCTGCACCACCGGATGCCCCTCGCCGGTGGCGTGCGCCGTGGCGTGCTGGCCCGGCGACGAGTCGCAGCAGCCGACGTGGCCGCAGGCCGCGCAGCGGCGCAGGTGGAACCACCATCCGCCGGACGACTCGCACTCGACGCAGCCGGGGCCGCTGGGCGGGGTGGCCGGATTGATCCCGACCGTGGTCGCGGTGAGCGGCTCGGGTTGATCCTGCACGCGGTGCTCCTCTCGACTCGCCGGCCACGGTACCCGGACCGCCGGCCCGGCGTCCCACCCCCGTTACCCCGGCCGGGTGAGCCGGCCGCCCGGGGCACGACGTGGCGCGGCGACGACCGCAGAATGGAACGGACATCCGCGCCACTGTCCGGAGGTACCCGGCAATGTCCATCACCACCGCACGGCCCGGCACCCCGACGGTCGTCCTCGTCCACGGCGCGTTCGCCGAGTCGGCGAGCTGGGCCGGGGTGATCGCCGCCCTGGTCGACCAGGGCTATCCCGCGGTGGCGGTGGCCAACCCGCTGCGTGGTGTCCGGCACGACGCCGACTACCTGCGCGCCGTGCTCACCGGGATCGACGGGCCTGTGCTGCTCGTGGGCCACTCCTACGGCGGCATGGTGATCTCCAACGTGCCGGTGGCGGGCACGGGCGTCACCGCGCTGGTCTACGTCGGGGCGTTCGCGCCCCTGGCCGGGGAGAGCGCCGCCGACCTGGCCGGCCGGTTCCCCGGCAGCACCCTGGGCGACACGCTGGCCGCGGTGACGCTGCCCGACGGGGCGACCGACCTCTACATCCGGCAGGACCGCTACCACCAGCAGTTCGCCGCCGACTCGACGGCGGCGCAGGCCGCGGTGATGGCGGTGACCCAGCGGCCGATCACCGAGGCGGCGCTGGGCGAGCCGTCCGGGGAGCCGGCCTGGCAGGCGCTGCCGTCCTGGTTCCTGTTCGGCAGCGAGGATCTCAACATCCCGGTGGCGGCCCACCGGTTCATGGCCGAGCGGGCCGGCTCCCGGCGGACGGTGGAGGTGCCCGGCGGTTCGCACACCGTGGCCATCCCGGAGGCGGGCATGCTGGTCGACCTCATCCGCGAGGCCGCCGCGGCGACCACCACGCCCTGACCGCCCGACCGGCCGGCCCGGTGGACGCCACGGGGTGCCGCTGCGGGGCCGCCGACCGACGCCGGCGACCCCGGGCGGGCCGGCCCCGGCGGTGATCCCGCGCGCCCCACCGGGCACCGGTCACCCGACCGCACCGGTGCGCCCCCGTTCACCGTCGCCCGGTGCCGCCGGGTCACCGTCGCGCCGGCAGGGTCCGCCGGGTGCGCGCCGGACCCGTCAGAGGTCGGCCAGGATGCCGGCCAGTTCGACCGGCCGGCTGAGCATCGGCCAGTGCCCGGAGTCGATGTCGACCAGGTCGACGCGCCGGGCCTTGGCGAGTTCCGGCAGGTCACCGGCGTCGATCAGGGCCTGCGCCTGGGCCGGGGAGAACTCGGGGCAGACCAGCGCGACCGGCACCTCGTACCGCCGGGTGTCGGTCAGCCGGACGGTCCCCCGGGCGACCTGCTCGGGCACCGGGACGGCGGCGGCGGCGAACTCCCGCCGGGCCCGGTCGTCGAGGTCGGCCGCGTCCGGGCCCTCGAAGGGCGCCCAGCCGGGGAAGGGCATCACGCCTTCCTCGATCGGGAAGAAGTCGGCATAGGAGTCCCCGTCCGCCGGTGGGAACCCGCCGATCAGCACGACCCTGCTCACCGTGGAGGGCCGGGCGTCGGCGGCCAGCCAGGCCAGGGAGCAGGCGGCCGAGTGCCCCACCACCACCGACCCGCCCGGTGCCGCGTCGACGGCGGCCAGTACCGCGTCGAGCTGGTCGTCGAGCGTCGCCGTGGTGTTCCCGTCCCCCTGGCCGGGCAGGCGTACCGCCACCGCGTGGCGGCCGCGCGTCGCCAGTTCGGCCACCACGCCGTCCCACACCGGGGCGTCGAGCCAGAGACCACCGACGAGGACGATTTGTTCATCCGTCATACGGGTCAACCTAGAGCCGGTTCCGGACGTTTTCCTTCCGGTACCGTCCGTGGCGTGGAGAACGTCAGCCCCACCGCCCGCGCCCTGCGGACGCTCGACATCCTGCGCGACCGGCCCGGCACGACGGCCGCCCAGCTCGCCGCGGGCCTCGGCGTGACCGAGCGCGCCGCGCGCCGCTACGTCGAGGTCCTCCGGGAGGCCGGTATCCCGGTCGAGTCCGTCCGGGGGCCGTACGGGGGTTACCGGCTCGGCCGGGGTGCGCGGCTGCCGGCCGTCGTGTTCACCCAGGAGCAGGTCCTCGGCCTGGTGATGGCCGTGCTCGACGGACAGCCGGCCGCGATCGACGCCGACGGGCTGGTCGGCGCCGCGTTGAGCAAACTCATCCGGGCACTGCCCGACAACGTCGGACGGCAGGCGGCGGCGCTGCGCACGTACGCGGCGGCCGCCGCCGACCGGCGGGCGGTGCACGCCGACCCGATCACGACCAGCGCGCTGGTCACGGCCGTGGCCGACCGTCGCCGGGTGGCCGTCGGCTACACCGCCGAGAGCGGCACGTCGTGGGAGGTCGAGGTCGACCCGTGGGCGGTGGTGGTGCGCCACGGCCGCTGGTACCTGCTGTGCCACTCGCACCGGGCGGACGCCGTCCGCACGTACCGGATCGACCGGATCGGGGCGGTGCGGCACCTGCCGCAGCCGTTCACTCCGCCCGCCGACCTCGACCCCGTCGCCACCCTGGAGGCGCACCTGGGCTCCGGGTGGAGGTACCCGACCCGGGTGGTGTTCCACGAGCCCTACGAGCGGGTGGCCCCCTGGGTCGGGCCGACGATGGGTCGGCTGGAGCCCGCCGGCGAGCGCTGCGTGCTCACCGGCAGCACCACCAACACCCGGATGTACGCCGGGGAGTGGCTGGCCGCCGTCCCGTTCGGGTTCACCGTGGAGGAGGGGCCCGAACTGCGGGCCGCGGTGGCCGCGCTCGCCGCCCGCCTCACCGCCGCCGTGGCCGACGACCCTGGACCGGCGGCGGCGCGGTCGGAGGACGAACCCCGCCCCGGTCAGTAGACGAAAGGCCAGCCGGCGGTGTCGTAGCCGAGCAGGTTGATGCCGAGCAGCGACGTGCCGTTGTCGGCGTAGTAGTGGTAGACGAGGACCTCGGCGTCGGTGTCGGTGAACACCGCCTGGTGCCCGGGCCCGTGGATGCTGCCGTGCCCGGCGAGCACCTGGGTGCCACCGCCGGCGGTCATCGCCACCCCGTTGCGGTCGACGTACGGGCCGGTGACCGAGGTGGACCTGCCCACCATGATCCGGTAGGTGCTCGCCGCGCCCTGGCAGCACCTGTCGAACGACACCCACAGGTAGTAGTAGTTGCCGTGCCGCACGATCACGGGGGCCTCGATGGCGCCCCCGTTGCGGCCCGCGATGCTGAGCACGGTCGTGTCGGAGCGTTTCCCGGTGGCCGGGTTCAGCGCCACCATCTTGATGCCGGACCAGAACGACCCGAAGCTGAGCCACCACCTGCCGGTGGCGTCGACCACCAGGTTGGGGTCGATCGCGTTGAAGTTGTCCGAGGTCCGCGACTCGATCACCAGACCCTGGTTGGTCCAGCTGCCCGACGCCCCGGTGGTGCTCGTGGCCAGGAAGATCGCCGACCGGTTGGAGCCGAATGTCGAGGCCGAGTAGTACAGCCAGTACCGGCCGTCGCGGTAGGTCAGGTCCGGCGCCCACAGGTTGCGACTGCCCCCGGTGTACGTCGTCGTCCACGGCGCGCCGCCGGGGAACACCGTTCCCGCGTTGCGGAACGCGACCCGGTCGGTGGAGGTCTTGAGCGCGATGTTGTCGCCGGTGTGCGCCAGCAGGTAGCCGCCACCGGGGCGGATCACGACCGTCGGGTCGTGCACCCCGACGTCGCCGGTGACCCGACCCGGGCCGGGGTAGGACGCGGGCGGCGTGGTGGGGGTCGCCGCCACCCGGGGCGCGGCCGTCGACGCCGACGGTGATCCTCCGGCGATGCCGGCGGCCACCAGCACGACCGACAGGCAGACCGACGCCAGCCGGCGGAGGGTGGACGGATTCTGTACGGAGGCGAACGAAGTGGTCACGACAGTTCCCTGGGTCGGGCGTCGGGCAGCGTGATGCCGACGCGACGAGACGTCGACAAAAATGTCGAGATCATTGCATTCGTGTTTTCCCCGAAGTTAACGCAGACATCGAAGCATGTCAACGCCTAGCGCTGCCGCTCCCCGCCTGCCGACGCTCCCGGACGAACCGGCCCGGCAGGCCCCGCACCACGGTGTCGACAACCGCCCAAGCAGGGATCTTGCCACCGGCGTCCGCCCCCGGACAGGGCGGCACGATCCGCCAGGATGGAACAGGGCCACAATCGGCAAGGAACTGCCAGGTATTGAGATGCTCATCTCCGCCGACAGCATCGGGGCGCGACGAGGAGACAGCGACCCTATGCTTGTCGCCGGAATGCCTGCGGCCGGTCGGGTGGCAGGAAAAGCACCAGTCCGAGGATCTGCGAATGCGTCGGAAATCTGCTCTGGACAATGGCATCGCCGACGTCACCACGGCAATTACCCGCAGTGGAACGTCAACCTTCCCCGCAGCGGACACCGCGCGCCGATCCGCGGTCGCCGAGGAACAGCAGTTTCTCGACTCGGCCATGGCCCGGCGCGACAGCCTCGTCGACCACCTGCAGGCCGAGCTTTCCTCAGCCGCCCTGGACGTGTTGGAACGGGCGCGGCTGCGCATGCTCCGCCAGCAGTTCGAGCAGCTGCGGCAGGCGCAGGAACGGTTGGTCTTCGGCCGCCTCGACGGTCTTGACGGCACCGTGCGGCACGTGGGCCGGGTCGGCCTGCGCAACGACGACGAGGACGGTGAGCCGCTGCTGCTGGACTGGCGCGCTCCAGCGGCCCGGCCGTTCTACACCGCGACGGCTGTCGACCCGCAGGGGCAGGCGCGGCGTCGGCACATCCGCACGACGGGACCGGTGGTCGTCGGGGTGGACGACGAGCCGCTGGACGGGACCATGACAGCGGAACTCGTCGGTGAGGGCGCACTGCTGGCCGCCCTGGACCAGCGGCGCACCGGTCACATGTCGGCAGCGATCTCCACGCTGCAACGCGAACAGGACGACATCATCCGGGCGGAGGCGACCGGCCCGCTGATCGTGCAGGGCGGTCCCGGCACCGGCAAGACGGTGGTGGCCCTGCACCGCGTCGCCTATCTGCTGTTCGCCCACTCGACAATGGCCGAGCAGGCGGTCCTGGTCCTCGGTCCCTCCCCGCGGTTCCTCCGGTACATCGCCCAGGTGCTGCCCGCGCTCGGTGAGACCGCCGTCGTCTCGGCGACCTGCGACACCCTGCTGCCCGACATCCGCGTGGGCCGCGACGAGAGCCGCACTCTCGCCGAGATCAAGGGCCGCGCCCTGTGGCAGGCCGCGCTCGAGAACTACGTCGGCTCGCTGTTCCCCCGGCCCCGTGAGCTGAAGCTACGCTGGGAGGGCGAGTTCTACGTCATCCCCGCCGGGACGGTCGCCCAGATACTCGCCTCGGTGCGGGGACGTCCCTATCACCGGGCCCGCGAGGCGTGCGCCGAACAGCTGCACCACCTCCTGACCGAAGCCGTCGTCGATCAACGCGAGGCGCTGATGCACGCGATGGAGGAGGGCTTCGAGGACATCCTCGCCCGCGTCGACCGGAGCATGGAGCATGACCACCGGCCCGGAGGTGGGCCCACCGGCAGTGACGTCGACGGGCTGCTCTCCGAGGAGGAGATCGACATTCTCCGGGGTCGGATCGGGGAGAACGCGACCATTGCCCGGTTCGTCGAGGCCTGGTGGCACACCCTCGACGCCGAAGAGCTGGTGAGGAATCTCCTGACCGACCCCGCCCTGCTCGCCCGCTTCGTTCCCCAGTTGTCCGCAGCGGAGATCACCGCCGTATCGACCGAGCCCGCCGCACCGTGGGCTTCGAGCGACATCCCCCTGCTCGACGCCGTCGCCGACCTGCTGGGCGAAACCGAGGCCCCGCCACCGCAGGGCGATTTCGTCGCCGACCACGCCCGCCGGCAGCGCGGCTGGGTGTATGGCCACGTCGTCATCGACGAGGCGCAGGAGCTGTCCGAGATGCAGTGGCAGATGGTGCTACGGCGTTGTCCCAGTCGATCCGTCACGGCGGCCGGCGACATCGATCAGACGGAGGCGGCGCACCGGCACACCACCTGGGCACAGGCGGTACGGGCAGCTTTCGGCGAGCGGTGGACCGCGGCGGAACTCACCATCTGTTACCGCACCCCGCGCGAGGTCATGGACCTCACCGGGCCCGTCCTGAAGCAGGCCGGTAGCCACAACTCCCCGCCCCGGGCGGTGCGTTCCTGCGGCATCGACCCCTGGGTGCGCACGGTCGCCCCGGCGGAGCTTGCCGCCGCCGCTGCCCGGGCGGTGCGGCAGTTGCAGCAACGGTGGCACGGCGGCACGGTGGGCGTCATCGCCCCCGCCGACCGCATCGCCGAACTCCACGCCGTACTGGGTGACGTACCGGTGCTCACCGCGGTCCAGGCCAAGGGACTGGAATGGGATGCGGCGCTCCTCGTCGACCCCCAGGGCATCGCCGCCGGGCCGCGCGGATGGAACGGCCTCTACGTCGCGCTCACCCGATGCACCCAGGAACTCGGACAGCTGGTTCTCGCGTAGCGGGAATCTGCGGGTGTGCCGCCGTCCCCCCGGCGGCCGGTCACCGCTGGCGCACCGTGGCCAGGGCACCACCCCAGGCCGTCACCTCGTCGAGCATCCGGTGCAGGACGTCCACCTGGTTGCCGGTGGGCCGCACCTCGCCGTCGGCGTCGAACTCGGCGAAGCAGTGCAGGCCGACCTGGTCGCGGACGTCGGCGACGTGCACTTCGGCCAGCACCAGCCGCAGGTGCTCGACGGCCCGGGTACCGCCGTTGAGGCCGTACCCGACGAAACCCGCCGACTTGTGGTGCCACTCGGTGTAGAGGTAGTCGATCGCGTTCTTCAGCACGCCGGGATAGGAGTGGTTGTACTCCGGCGTGACGAAGACGTACCCGTCGTAGGACGCGACGGTCTCGGCCCAGCGGCGGGTGTGCGCGGCGGTGTAGTGCTCGGGGCCCATGGCGGCCGGGACCGGCTCGTCGAGGTGCGGCAGGTCGTGGTCGGCCAGGTCGACGACCTCGTAGACCGCGTCGCCCCGCTCGGCGGCCAGCCGGTGGACCCAGCGGGCCACCGCCGCGCCCCGTCGTCCCGGTCGGGTGCTGCCGATGATGATGGCGGTACGCATGAGATGACCTCCTGATCGGTGGGATGTGCCCGGTGGGGTTCCGGTCACCGGGCCTGTGCACGTCGGGCGCGTCGTTGCGCCCGGTGCAGCCGGGCGGCGAGGACGAGGGCGACCAGCGCCATGCCGGTCAGCCACCGGAAGGTGACCCGGAAGGCCGCGGCGACCTCGGCGTCGGAGCCGGCGTCGGCCAGCGCGCCGGCAAGCGCCACCGCGCACAGCGCGCTGCCGAGCGCACCGCCGACCCGGGACAGGGTGTTCACCTGCGAACTGGCGTCCGACATCTGGTCGGGCCGCACCCGGGCCAGCGCGGCGGAGACGACGGGTGACCCGGCCAGCGCCAGACCGACACCCCGGACAACCTGGAGTGCCTCGACGAGCACCAGGTCGGGGTCGGCCGGCAGCAGCGTCATCGGAATCGTGCCGACCACGACGACCATCAGGCCGACCAGGGCCACGACGCCGCCACCGTGCTCGTCGGCCAACCGGCCGGCGAGGGGAAAGGTCACCGCGGCACCGAGGCTGAACGCCATCAGCAGCAGCCCGGTGTCGACGATGTCCCGGCCCGTCCCGAGTTGGAAGTAGAGCGGCATCACGATCAGCCCACCGAACAGGGCGGCACCGGAGAAGACGATGGTGCCCGCCGCGGCGGCGTAGACGGGGTCCCGGGCCAGGCGTAGGTCCATCAACGGCTCGTCGGCGCGCAGCGACCGGTGGACGAAGAGCGCCATCGCGACGAGCGCGGCCACCAGGGGCACCAGCACCGGCGGCGCGAGCAGTTCGCCGTGGTCCATCGCCCGGGTGACGGCGTAGGTGAGCAACGGCAGCCCGAGTGCGACCAGCAGCAGGGCCGGCAGGTCGAGCCGGCCGGCCCGGCCGGCCTCGCCGCGTGGGACCACCCGCAGGGCCAGCAGCAGTCCGACGATCCCGATCGGCACGTTGACCAGGAACATCCAGTGCCAGGAGAGGTTGTCGATGAGCAGGGCGCCGATGATCGGCCCGAAGGCCGGGGCCAGGATCGACGGGACGCTGGCGACGGCGATGACCCGACCCATCCGCTCCCGGCCGGCGGCTTGGCCGAGGATGGCCATTCCGGCGGGGATGAGCAGTCCGCCGGTGAGCCCCTGGAGCACCCGGGCGACGACGAGCATGTCGGCGCTGCGGGCGAGTGCGCACAGTGCGGAGGTGAGCGTGAACCCGGCCAGCGACCATAGCCAGAGCCGGCCGGGCCCGATCCGCCGGCTGAGCCAGCCGCAGACCGGCAGCGTCGCGGCGAGTGCCAGCAGGTAGCCGCTGTTGATCCATTGCGCCTCGGTCAACGATGCGCCCAGGTCGCGCCCGATGACCTCGATGCCGACGTTGACCAGCGAGGTGTCGATGCCGGTCAGCACCGAGCCCGAGGCGAGGACGACCACGAGCCACCACACCGGGGCCGGCACCGCCGTGGTGGGGACACGTCCCGTCGCGGAGGCCGGGTCGGCGTTCCCGCCGGCTGCCGCCACCTCCGACCCGAGAATTGTTGGACCTCCAACGATATCAGTGATATCGTTGGAGGTCCAACGTTTAGGTACACTGGGCGGATGACAGAGCGCAGCGAACCGACACCGGGAGCGCCACCGGCCCGGCTGCCGCGGCTGACCAGCTGGCTGCTCCACCACGCGGCGGCCCGCGCCAATCGGGTCGTCACCCGGCACCTGGACCGACCCGCCGACCGGATGCGGCACGCCATCCTCGCCGCGCTCGACGAGTTCGGCGGCATCAGCCAGGCGGACCTGTGCCGCCGGCTCGGCATCGACCGGGGCGACGCCGTCGACACGCTCAACGCGATGGCGGCCGAGGGGCTGCTGCGCCGAGAGCCGGACCCGGCGGACCGACGTCGCAACGTCGTCCACATCACCGCCGCCGGGACCGCCCGGATGCGCGAGCTGGACGACCTGGTCGACGCGGCCCAGGACGAACTGCTCAGCGGATTCACCCCGGCCGAACGCGCCCGGCTCAGCCGCCTCCTGCACCGCCTGGTCGACCTGCCGCCGGGCTGACCGGCAGGCCACCGACGGCTCGGCCGCGTCCAGCGGGTGCCGGGCCGACCCGGACGTCGTCGGCCGGGCCGGCCCCCGACACCCCGGTCAGACCGTGACGACCCGGTTGTCCACGATGGAGGTGAACGTCGACTCGGGGGTGATCAGACCCCACTTCACCATCCACCGGTAGGTGCGCTCGAACTCGGCCTCCGGGTACGGCTGCGGGTCGACGTAGCGCAACCGGCCCAGCCGGAAGTCCGCCGGCTCCAGCTTCACCAGGTCCTCGGGCACCTCGGCGACGAAGTGGTGCAGGTACGGCCGGATGTCCTCGTTGATCTTCGCAACGGCCCGGCGGACGGCCCGGTCGACGGCGGCGAAGGTCGCCGGGTCGACGTCGGCGCTGGCGATCTCCGAGCCGACGTAGAACGCCTCGGTGATCAGCACGTAGCCGAGCTTCTCGGCCGCGGTGGTCCACGGCTCCATCAGCGCCACCGCGTCGATCTCGCCGTCGCGCAGTTTGCGGAACCGTTCGGTCGGTCCGCCGGCGTGCACCACCTTGATCTCGTCGGGGTCCAGGAAGCCCTCCAGGGACTGGATGGCCAGGTAGTGCGAGCCGTGGTGGAAGTTGACCCCGACGGTCCGGCCGGCCAGCCCCTGCGGGTGCTTGATGCCGGAGTCGGGCCGTACGAAGATCGCCTGGCTGGCCACCGAGGCCCGCTTGGCGATGATCTGGCCGCCGCGCCCGCTGTCGTGGGAGCGGCGGATCTGCCCCCACTCGCAGGCCCGGTAGAGGGAGACGTCGCCGCTCTCGAACGGTGTGGAGATGCCGCCGAACGAGCTGACGAGTTCGTGCTCCTCGATCGGCTTGAGCACCGCGTCGTACGAGCCGGGGGCGACCAGTTCCAGGTCGATGCCCTCCTCGGCGAAGTAGCCGTGCTCCAGGCCGACGAGGTACGGCAGGGTGAAGATGGCGCCGCTGCGGACGCTCCTGACCTTGGTGAGTGCCACCGTGGTGGTCCTTTCCGTACTGGTGTCGTGCTGTGCGTTATCGGGCGGGTGTGGCGGTCGGTGCTGCCGTCGGGGCGTCCTCGATCCCCACCACCTCCTCTCCCGGGGTCGGGTCGGACGGCGGTCGCAACAGCCGCCACGTCGCGTACGCGCAGGACGCGGCGGTGGCCGCGACGAGCCCGTACGCGACGCGCAGGGCGATGGTGAAGTCGTCGCCCGCCTCGGCGGCGACCCGGGCGACGTCGTCGGTCGACTGGCCGGTCAGGGCCAGCACGGACACCACCACCGCGCCGAGGACGGCGACGCCGAGGTTGGTGCCGATCTGCCGGGAGGCGCTGGTGATGGCGCTGGCCACCCCGGCCCGGTCGCGGGGCAGGCTGTTCACGGCGGTGTTGGTGGCCGGCGGGTTGACCAGGCCCATGCCGGCGCCGAGCAGGAGGTAGCCGACGAGCAGCGGGGCCAGGCCCGCGTCGGTGGTGACGGTCAGGGCGAGCAGGGTCATCGACGCCACGAACGACAGGTGCCCGACGGTGGCGGGCAGCCGGCCGCCGTGCCGGCCGACGATCCGGCCGGAGACGTTGGCGAGCACGAGTGTGCCGAGGGTGGTCGGCAGGGTGAGCAGGCCGGTGGCCAGCGGGCTGAACCCGCGGACCTGTTGCAGGTAGAACGTGTTGACGAAGGTGAACCCGCCCAGCACCAGGTACGCCACGACCGCCGTGAGCACCGCGCCGCGCAGCGCGGGGATCGCCAGGTGGCGCGGGTCGAGCACCGGGTCGGGGCGGCGGCGGGCCGCCGGCAGGTAGCCGACGGCGGCGGCGACCGCCACGGCCACGGCGACCAGGACCGGGCCGGTCGACCAGCCCCGGGTGGGGCCGTCGATCAGGGCGAACGTGAAGCCGACCAGGACCAGGGCGGCCAGGGTGTTGCCCAGCGCGTCGAGGCGGCGGGGCGGGCCGTCCACCACGCCCGGCGGCAGCAGCCGGGTGCCCAGGTAGAGCAGCGCCGCGCCGCCGACGCTCACGGCGAACAGGCTGCGCCAGCCGGCGGCCTGCACCAGTACCCCGCCGACCAGGGGCCCGCAGGCGGCCGACACCCCGGCCGTCGCGCTCCAGGTGCCCAGCGCCCGGCCGCGCCGTACCGCGTCGGGGAACAGGTTGGCGATGAGGGCGAGGGCGGGCGGGGCCATCAACGCTCCCCCGACCCCCTGCACGCCCCGGGCGGCGATCAGGGCGGGCGCGTGCGGGGCCACCCCGCACAGCACCGATCCCGCCGCGAACACCAGCAGCCCGACCCGGAACACCCGCCGCCGCCCGTACCGGTCGGCGACCGCACCGCAGAGCAGGGTGAGGCTGGCCCGGACCAGCGCGTTGCCCGTCGCCACCCACTGCAACCCGGTCGTGCTCAGCCGCAGTTCGCGGTGCACCGACGGCAGGGCCAGGTTCAGCGCCGCGCCGTCGAGGACGCCGAGGAACAGCGTCCCGCAGCACACCAGCAGGGCGGCGCGGCTGCGCCAGGGCAGGGACATCGCCGGGTCAGAGCTTCTCGTACACCGGCTTGGCGGCCCGCTTCTTCAGCACGCCGACCTCGACCGCCAGGTCGATCTGCTTCTCCAGGTTGGCGAAGACGGTGTCGTCCCACACGTCGGCGTAGACCGGGGCCAGCCGCTCCGGCAGCAGTTCGATCGCCTTCTTCTCCTCGGCGGGGACGCCGTAGTCGGCGTGGTACTTCCCGATCAGGGTCGGGTCCTTCTTGATCAGCCGCCAGGCCTCCAGGGTGAAGTCGACGTACGCCTTCGCGGTCTCCCGGTTGGCGGCCAGCCAGTCGCGGCGTACGGCGGTGCCGTTGAGGAACAGCGGGCTGCTGTCGCCGGTGCCGGTGCGCCACAGCTCGTCGACGGAGGCGAGCTGCCGGTTGCCGGAGCCGACCAGGCGGGTGGCGTTGGGTTCGATGGCGATGATCGCGTCGAGGTCGCCGCGCTCGTACAGGGCGAGGTTGGCGATGGGCTGCCCGGTGAACAGCTTGAACTCCCTGTCGAAGCGGATGCCGTTGACGGCCGAGGCGAGCGCCGCCGCCCGGTAGGTGTCGCTGCTGGGTGGCTGTACGCCCACCTTCCTGCCCTTGAGGTCGGCGATGCTCTGGTAGGGGCTGTCGGCCGGGACGATCCAGCGGCCGTGGTTCCACAGCGACGGCCCGACGATGACCACGTCGTGGCCGCTGGTGTTCACTTCGGTCGCGCCCAGCGGGCCGAAGGCGTAGATGTCGAGCACGCCGGTGAGCAGCTGCTCCTGCCCCGCGCCGGGGCCGCCGCCGGCCCTGCGGTCGAGGCGGAGGCCGTGCTTGGCCTCCAGGCCGAACTGCTCGGCCACGGAGTCGCGGATCGCCCCCGCCGTGCCGGGGCTGCGGGGCTGCACCTTGGCGCTGCGGGTGCCGCCGGCGGCGGCCGGTTCGTCGGCGCCGCAGGCGCTCAGCAGGGTGGCCGCGCCGGCGCCGCCGGCGAGGAGCCCGGCGGCACGCAGCAGGGATCGTCGGGTGAGGGGTGTCGTGGACACGGGGGTTCCTTCCAGATGGTTCAGGGGTGCCCCGGCTCGCGGGGTGTGGGCGGCGGACCGGTGGCAGCGCCGTCGGGTGGGGCGGGTTCAGGTGAGGGCGGCGACGATGCGGCGGTGCACGTCGAACAGGTCCGGGTCCTCGGGGCTCCGGGGGCGCGGGCGGTCGATGCGGTACTCCCCGACCACCTCGGCGGGACGTCCGCCGAGCACCACCACCCGGTCGGCGAGGAACGCGGCCTCCAGCGCGTTGTGGGTGACCAGCAGGCCGGTGCGCGGGGTCCGCAGCCAGAGTTGTTGCAGCAGCAGCCGCAGGCGGCGGGCGGTCAGCTCGTCCAGCGCGCTGAACGGCTCGTCGAGCAGCAGCACCTCGGGGCGGACGACGAACGCGCGGGCCACGGCGACGCGCTGGCGCTGCCCGCCGGAGAGCACCGACGGGTACGACCTGGCGTAGTCGGTCAGGCCGACGGCGTCGAGGATCGGGGCGACCTCGGCGGTGTCGACGCCGGCCGCCGTCGCGGCGAGCCGCACGTTGGTCTCGACGGACGTCCAGTCCAGCAGCCGGGGCTGCTGGAACACCATGCCGAGGCGGGGTCGCCCGCCGCTGGTGGAGACGGTGCCCGCGTCGGCACGTTCCAGGCCGGCGATCAGGTGCATCAGGGTGGTCTTGCCGGTGCCGGAGCCGCCGACCACGGCGACGAGTTCGTCGGGCGCGAGGGTGAGGGAGAAGTCGCGGAAGATCTGCTGCCGTTCGCCGGTGCGCCGGCTGGTGAACGCCTTGTCGACCCCGTCGAGGCTGATCCGGACGCTCATCGCAGCGCCACCCGCCGCCAGCGCACCGCCCGGCGTTCCAGGGTCTGCAGCAGCCCGTACTCGATGGCGGCCATGACCAGGGCGAAGGCGACGGTCCAGGCGAGCACCCCGGCCACGTTGTGCTGGGAGAACTCCAGGTTGAGCTGGTAGCCGACGCCGTCGGCGAGGCCGAAGATCTCCACCAGCACGATGACCTTCCAGGCCATCGCGATGCCCAGCCGCGCCCCGGTGAACAGGTCGGGGACGATGGCGGGCAGCCACACGTAGCGCAGTCGGGTCAGCGCGTCGAACCGGTAGACGTGGGCCATCTCGCCCAGCGCCGGGTCGACCGAGCGGACGCCCTGGGCGACGTTGATGGTCAGCGCGGGGGCTGCCGCGAGGGCCACGGTGAGGATCGGGTTGAGCAGGCTCACCCCGAACCAGATCACGCACAGCAGGGCCTTGACCAGGCCGGGGGTGGCCAGTCCGATGAGGACGGCAGGCTCCAGGAAGCGGCGTAGCCACTCGCTGCGGCCCATCGCGATACCGGCGGCGACGGAGACGACGAACGCCGCCGCGAAGCCGAGCGCGACGCGGGTGAGGGTGACCCGGACGTTCTCCCACAGCGCGCCGCTGGCGGCGATGTCGACCAGGTTGCGGGCGATGTCGCCGAGGCCGGGGATCAGGGCGCTGCCGGAGGCGCGTGCCATGAGCTGCCAGCCGGCCGCGAGCAGGCCGACGAGCAGCAGCGCGGGCAGGGGCCGGGTGAGGCGCGCGGCGACGCCGGTGACGGGTGGGCGGTCCGGCGGTGCGGGCGACCGCCCGCCGCCGAGCACGACCTCCTCGACGCCGACGGGGTGCGTGACGGTCATCGACATCCCATCCTTCGGTACGTGGGCCGCGTCGCTCCCGACGCTGGCAAGCCAGTGACCAGCACGACAACGCCAGCCTCTACATTTCCTATGCTGCCGATAGGATTAGTAGGCTTGCAATATCGTCCCATCTGACGGGATGCATCTTGTGGAGTAGTTGGCCGAGCGCAACGGGTAACCGTCACCGACCGGGGCGTCCAGGGTCCGGCCGCCGGTCGGGCCGCCCGTCGGGGTGACCGGGCCCGGCGTGCACGCACGAACGGCCGGTGTGACCGCAGCTCCGAGGGGAGGCGGTCACACCGGCCGGTGCGACGGTCGCGTCAGGAGACGGCGCAGCTGACCCCGTTGAGGGTGAAGGAGTCGGGCCGACCGGTGTTGCCGGTGTGGGTGGCCTGGAAGCCGATGTCGGTGGACTCGCCGGCCGCCAGCGTCGCGTTGTACGAGACGTTGCGGGCGGAGACCTGGCCGCCGGCGCCGGTGTAGGTGGCGTTCCAGCCGTTGGTGAGCGTCTGCCCGGTGGGCAGGGTGAACGCCAGGGTCCACCCGTTGATCGCCGACGTGCCACGGTTGGTGATGCGGATGCTGGCGGTGAACCCGTCGTTCCAGGAGTTCATCGTGTAGCCCACCGCGCAGTCGCCGGACTGGCCCGGCGGCGTGGTCGGCGGCGGCGTGGTGGGGGGCGGCGTCGTCGGGGGCGGGGTGGTGGGCGGCGGGGTGGTGGGCGGCGGGGTGGTCGGGGGCGGGGTGGTCGGCGGCGCCGTGGCGAAGGTGATGTTCGCGACGTAGGAGTTGATGTTCCAACTCGCGTCCGCGTCGGTCTGGCTGGTGACCGGTCGACCCTGGACGGTGAAGTTGGTGAAGTGCACGCCGCTGATGTTGACGGTCGAGGACCGTCCGTGCAGGTTGACGACCTTCTTCACGTCCGATGAGATGTTGGTGAAGTAGGCGTTGCGGATCGTCGAGGTGTTCTTCACCGTCCGCCAGGACGGCGGACGGTCCTCCTGCAGGTCGATCAGGCTGTCGGTCTGTTCGACCCGGACGTCCTCCCACCGGGTGTTGGACACGACGGCGGTGTCGACCGCGTCGATCACCATCGAGCGTCCCGCCTTCACCACGTCGATGTCGCGGAAGACGATCCCGTCCATCGACGTTCCCTCGGTCTTGGTGCCGATCTTCGCGCAGGCGGAGTTGCTGTAGCAGACGACGTGCTCGTGCACGACGTTCCTGGTGTTGACCGTGCCGCTGTTGGCGAACTCGTTCTTGGTCGCCATGTTGTCGTCGCCCGTGTAGAGGAACGCGTTCGACAGCAGGCTGTTGGTCGACTCGTCGAAGTCCACGCCGTCGGTGTTGTTGTAACCCGACGTGGGCCGGCAGTTGATCAGCTTGTAGTTCCGGATGGTGACCCTGTCGCTGCGGTAGACGAGCGTGTTCCAGTAGCTGGAGTCGCGGACGGTGACGCCGTCGACCAGGATGTCGGAGCTCTCCTCGATCTTCAGCACGGCCAGGTTGATGCCCTGGGCCCGCAGGTACTTGCCGTTGCCGTCGATGACCCCACGGCCCAGCAGTTTCGCGTTGCGCACCTGGTACATCCGCAGCGAGGCGTGCTGCATGCCCTCGATGTTCACCCCGCCGCTGCCGGTGTTGAAGTCCGCCTTCTGGTTCGAGCCGTAGAGGACCGCACCGGCGGCCAGGTAGAGGGTCATGTTGCTCCTCATCCACAGCTCACCTACCTGGTACCGGCCCGGCGGCACGTACAGGACGTTGCGGGTGGCCCCGGATGCGGCGTTGATGGCACTCTGGATCTTGGAGGTGACCAGCGTCCCCCCGGTGTTGTCGACGCCGTAGTCGGCCAGGTTCTTGACGTCGGCGTCGCCCACCTGCGGCGCGTCCGCCTCGGGCGCGTCGATCAGGACGAACAGCAGCTCCTTGGCGTCGAACTGGACGATCAGGTAGTTGGGGCCGCTGGTGAAGCTGATCGTGTTGCCGCTGCGGGCGACGGCGAGTTTCCGGCTCTTGGGGCTGACGGTGTACGAACTGAAGCCCTCGGCGACGGTGACCGAGAACTGGGCGGTCCCCGCCGCCGCCATCGAGCAGTGCGCGTAGTGCACCTGCATCTCCGGGGCGTACTTGGTCATCTTCTCGACGAACAGCGGGGTGGCGTCCGCCGTGACGGTGTAGAGCGTGCTCGTCGTCGCGCCGCGCAGGGCGGGATCGGCGACGCAGCCGCCGGCGGCCGCACCGGACGAGTCGTTCGCGGCTGCCGCGGTCGCACCGTGGACCGGTGCAACCACCGCGCCGGTCGCGACACCACCGACGGCGAGGAGAGCGATCGTTGCCCAGATCGCGAGGCGTCTGTTCTTCATGGGGACCCTTCTCGGGGGATGGACCGGGTGCGCCCGGACGACCGCCTGCCACAGGCGGACCGGCGTCGGCGCGCGACCTCCGGCGTGGGGCGGGACCCGCTCCGGTCCCGACGGGCCCTTCCGTGTCGTTCGCCGCGCGCCCGGTTTCTTCGCAGCGGGGACACGGAGCAGGAAACGGGCCCCGACAAGAAACATTTCCACAGCGGACGCTACGCCTGACATGGATGTTCGTCAATGACAGGCAGGTTTCTGATGGGAAACTATCGGATCGAAACTCTGAAACTTTCCATCGACCGCGCCGATGCGACGCCGGTCCGACCCGCGAGGTGAACCACTGTCGACCGCCGCCACCTGTCCCCCTCGCGCCGACCGCCGGCCTGGGCGGCGGACCCGATACGCTCGCCCCGACGGCCGGCGTCCGCCCGGGGCGGCTTGCGCCGGCCGGACCCGCGCACCGGCAGGAAGGGGGACCGGGCATGTCGTCGAGGCGCTCGGCAGCCGACCCACCGCGGCCGGTGACCATCTCCCACATCGCCAGGACGGCCGGCGTGTCCGTGCCGACCGTGTCGAAGGTGATCAACGGCCGGACCGGGGTGGCGCCGGGCACCCGGGCCCGGGTCGAGTCGTTGATCAGCGAGTACGGCTACCGCAAGTCCGGTCCACCGGCCGGCGGCACCACCATCGAGCTGGTCTTCGAGCAGAGCGGGGACCTGCCGGGCATCGAGATCATCCAGGGCGTCCAGCAGGTCGCCCGCGAGCGCCAGCTCGGTGTGGTGCTGTCCGGATCCGGCCCCGACGACGACCCGGGGCGGTACTGGCTCGACCACGCGATGTCGCGCCGTTCCCTCGGTGTGGTGGCCGTCGGGCAGCTCGACGCCGACGCGTGGGACCGGCTCCGCCGGCACGCGATCCCCTTCGTGGTCGTCGACCCCAGCGGCGAGCTGTCCGAGGACGTGCCGTTCGTCGGGGCGACGAACTGGTCGGGTGGTCGGGCGGCCACTCGGCACCTGCTCCGCCTGGGGCACCGCCGCATCGCGGCGGTCACCGGACCCGACCACGTGCTGTCCCGCCGGGCGCGCTTCGACGGCCACCGGTCCGCGCTGGAGGAAGCCGGCCACACCGGGCAGCCGGCGCTCGTGACCCGGCAGGACCTGACCCGGGAGGGCGGCCGGTCGGCCGCCCGCGACCTGCTGGCCCGTCCGGACCGGCCGACCGCGGTCGTCACCGGCAACGACCTGCAGGCGGTGGGCGTCTACCAGGCTGCGCGGGCAGCCGGCCTGCGCATCCCGGAGGATCTCAGCGTCATCGGCTTCGACGACCTGCCCGTCGCCGCCCAGTTGGACCCGCCGCTGACCACGGTCCACCGGCCGCTGGGCCAGATGGCGGTCACCGCCACCGGGATGGTGCTCGCGCTAAGCCGGGGCGAGCGGCCCGCGCAGACCGGGATCGAGCTGGCCACGACGCTTGCGGTACGGCACAGCACCGCTCCGCCCACCGCCTGACAGCGCACCGGCCGCACCTCCACGGTCGCCGGTCCCGCATGATCGCCCCCTGCGACATATGGTGGTGGCGTCGACAGTCGCGGGATCAGGGAAGGAAGCGCGGTGACGAAGCACTACCGGGCCGTCGCGTTCTTCGAGTTCGGCGAGCCCGAGGTGCTGCGGATGATCGAACGGCCGGTCGAAGCGCCTGCGTACGGCCAGGTTCGCATCATTGTCCGCGCGGCCGGGGTGAACCCGCTCGACTGGAAACTACGCAGCGGGAAGGCTCCGTTCATCCGGGTCGACTTCCCCGTCGTGCCCGGCGGGGAGGTCGCCGGCGTCGTCGACGCGGTGGGGCCGGGCGTGACCCGCTTCGCCGTCGGCGACGAGGTCCTCGGAACCACAGGTGTCGGTGGGTACGCGGAGCAGGTCCTCGCCCCCGCCGACACGATGGCCGCCAAGCCGGCCGGACTCCCGTGGGACGTCGCCGGCGGACTGCCGATCGCGTCCAACACCGCCGCGTACGCGCTCGGCGAACTCGGCCTCACCGCAGGTGAGACGCTCCTGATCGACGCAGCGGCCGGCGGTGTGGGCACCGTGGCCGGCCAACTCGCGCTCCGCGCCGGGGCCAACGTCATCGGTACGGCAAGTGAGGCCAACCACGAGTATCTGCGCCTGCTCGGGATCCAGCCGGTCACCTACGGCGAAGGACTGGCCGAACGGCTCCGGTCGATCGCACCCGCAGGAGTCGACGCGGCGCTGGACGCGTCCGGACGCGGCGGCCTGCCGACCCTCGTCGCGGCCGCCGGCGGCCCACAGCGGGTGCTCACCATCGCCGATCCCGATGCACAGCAACACGGCGTCCGGTTCATGTCCACCGGCTCCGCCGGTGCCGCGGAGCGGATCGCCGTCGCGGCGACGCTCGCGGCGCAGGGCCTGCTACGTCTGGCGATCGCCGGCACCTACCGACTCGGGGAGGCCGTCGAGGCGCAGCGGGTGAGCGAGCAGGGCCATGTGCGCGGCAAGCTCGTCATCATGCCCTGAGGACCTCCCGGCGGGACGCCACCGGTCTCCGGGCCGCCCCGGACGGGGTGGGCAGTGGCCGGCGGGGGAACGCGGGAGCACGGCATTCCCCCGGCTGGCCCGGCCACCCGGCGCGACGGTTCGTTCAGGAGGCGAGGGCGTGCGCCGCACCGAAGCCGAAGCGGAACCCGACACCCCGCACGGTGATGATCGAACCAGCCGTCCCGATCTTCTGGCGCAGGGTGCCCACATGGGTGTCCAGCGTCCGACTGGCCCGCGACGACCGCCGGGCCACGGCGGCGCCGTCCTGCCAGACCCGGGCCATCAACTCCTCCCGGGTGAACACCCGGTCAGGGTTGGAGGCGAGCAGATACAGCAGGTCGAACTCTTTGCGGGTCAGTGCGAGCGGGTGCAGACCCACGGCGACCTGGCGCAGGGCCGGGTCGATCCGCAGCGCCCCGTACTGCAGTATCCCGCCGTCGCGGGCCGGATAGGTGCGGCGGAGCAGTGCCTCCATGCGGGCGGCCAGCTCGCGCAGCCCGTACGGCTTACCCATGCAGTCGTCCGCCCCGGCCTGTAGGCCCAGCACCCGGTCGGCCTCGCTGTTGCCGGTGGAGAAGGCGATTATCGGGATGTCGCCCGCCGCACGGATGTGCCGGCACACGTCGAGTCCGTCGATGTCAGGCAGGTCCAGGCCGAGCAGGATCAGGTCGCTGTCCTCGAAGGAGGAGAGCGCCTCCCGCCCGCTGTGCACCGGTGTGGCGCGACAGCCCAGGCGGCGCGCACAGCCGACGAGCCGGTCCGCCGCGAAACCGTCGTGCTCAACCGCAAGTACGTGCATGTGGCTCCCCCGGTTCATGCGAAACGACAACTCGGCGGTCTCGACCGGCACGTCGGCGCGCCGGACGGCGTACTGATGGAACCTCGGGGGACGACGCCCCGGTTCTCCATAAGAAACCGACCGACCCGTTTCGTCAAACCGGAATTGTGGATCGCTGATAACTCCTCGTCACCGCCGACAAGGGGTGCGTCAGCGAGCGGTCGACAAATTTGCCTGGATAAATAGGCAAAGATTGGGTCAATCTCGACCGGCAGACCGAACCAAAGACATCGATGGTGATAAACGTCACACCGACCATAACAGCCCGCCTGGTATCTTTTTCTCCTGCCAGTCGGCCGACTACGGGGGTCCGGTCATGACCGATGCGTCTGCTGCAGAGCTTCGCAGGGACACGGCGGCGATCCGATGAAGCTGTCTTACGACTCCACGGTCCCCCGTCAGTTGGTGCACCGGTCAGCCGTCGCCGAGGTCCTGCTCACCGACTGGCAGCAGACGGGGGCAACCACGTTCGTCCTCGCCGCGCAGTGGCCGCGAGGGCACTCCTTCTACGGCGTACGGGACGGCCAGTTCGACCCGCTGCTGGCCGCCGAGACGATCCGGCAAGCCGGGATCCTGCTGGCGCACGTCGGCTTCGAGGTGCCGCAGAGCTGCTTCTTCCTCATGCAACGACTGGCCTTCGGCTGCGTACCCGAGCAGCTGCACGCGGCGGACGAACCGTTTGATCTGGTCCTCACCGTCGAGGTCGGCGCGGTGCTCCGCCGGGCGTGCACGATCGGCGGCATGCGTATCGACGTCACGCTGCGACACGGCGGAGACCTGGTCGGCGAGGGCAGCGGATGGCTGCGCTGCGTCTCGCCGGCGACGTACGAGCGGCTGCGCTGGGGTGGCCAGGCCAGAGCGGTGGGCCCGCCGCCGGTGGTGACCCCGGCGGACCCCGCGTCGGTCGGGCGTCAACACCCCGCCGATGTGGTGGTCGGACCGGCGGACCCGCAGGGCACCCGCCAACTCCGGGTTCCCCTGCACCATCCGGTCCTGTTCGACCACCCCCTGGACCACGTGCCCGGGATGTTGGCGTTCGAGGCGATGCGGCAGGCCGCGCTGGCGGCGACCGGTCGGCCGGGCGCCCTGGTGGTCGGCGCGGACGCGACCTTCCCCGCCTTCCTGGAGCTGGACCGCGAATGCACCCTGGTGGTGCGGTCGGTGACCGCCGCACCCGACCGACAGCTGGTCAACCTCCACTTCATCCAGGATGGAGCCGTCGCCGTCCATGGTGAGGTGGCTCTTCCCACTGAACGGTTCAGCCGTCGATGAGTTCCTTGTGGACCACGACCAGGTAGTTCAGGTAGTAGTGCAGCCGCTTGGACAACACCAGGCCGGGCAGGACGATCTGCCAGAGATCTACCATGCGGTCGGGAAGGTTGCGCCGCTCGTTGAGGACCTGGGCAACCAGCTGGAGACCCGTGAAGGAGCTGACGATGAACTTCGCGAACCGGTCCAGCTCGACGCTGGTACGGACGTCGCGCTCTGCCGTCGCGCGCTCGAGCAGGCTGGCGACGATCGTGATCCAGTCGAGGTACGGGTCGGGCAGTGGACGCTGGAAGGTGCCCTGTTCCAGGGTGAGTCGGATGCCTCCGCGCACCAGTGGGTGTTCGACGAGCTGGATGGAGAGGCTGAACGACATCCGGATCAGCGCCTCCAGGGCAGGGTCGTCATCGACGAAGGACCGGGCGTGTTCAGTCCAGATGGCATGCTGCTCCTGCACCACCGCGTGCGCCAACTCCTCTTTGGAAGAGAAGTGGAAGTAGAGTGACCCCTTGGTCACCCCGGCGTGGGCGATGATGTCGCCAAGGCTGGTGGCACCGTACCCGTAACGGTCGAAGAGGTCCGCAGCAGCCTTGATGATGGTGGACCTCGTCATCTCGGCACGTGCCTGCCTCGCCATGGTACACCCCCCTCTGAAAGAAACCGGTCGTTCGGTATTTTCTCGGACACACACCTCGCACCGCAAGCCTTAATCGACAGGAAACATCATGGTGAAAGGCACGAAACGCCGTGTACTCCTCACCGGAGCCACCGGGTTCATCGGCTCGGCGATCCACCGCGGCCTCACCCTGGCCGGCCTACCGGACATCCGCCGGCTACTGCGCAGGGACGACCCGGCCACGCCGGTCGACCCGGCGCGGGCCGTCCGTGGCGATCTGACCGACCCCGCTTCACTGCACGGGATCTGCGACGGCGTCGAGGTGGTCGTCCACGCCGCCTCCTACATCGGTGCGGATCCACGACGCAACCGGGAGGTCAACCACCTGGGCACCTGCCACCTGCTCGCCGAGGCCGCACGGGCCGACGTCCGGCACGTCCTCTACATCAGCACTGCGGCCGTCTACGGCACCGGCCCGCACCAGGGGCCGGCCGAGGGCGTCCTTGCCCCGGCCCCGGGCTCCCCCACCAGCGCCAGCCGGGCGGCCGCCGAGGGGGAGGTTCTCGCCCACGGGGGAAGCGTGCTACGCCCCCACCTCGTCTACGGTCCCGGCGACCGATGGGTCGTGCCCACGCTCGCGACCCTGCTGCGCTGGCTGCCCGGTTGGATAGACGGGGGCCGGCCCCGGCTGTCGATGATCGGCGTGCACGACCTGGCACGGTTGGTCGTCGCGTTGGTCTCCACCACACCCGCCCCGCGCGGGCGGGTCTACCACGCCAACCATCCCGACCCGGTCACCGTCCACGCCGCTGGTGAAGCGCTCGCCCGACACCTCGGGACCCGACTGCCCACCGGTGACGTGTCGGCGGCCGAACTCGCGAACCTGGCGCTTCCGCCGGGCCTGCGACGGCGGCAACTCGACCTGATCTCCATGGACCACTGGTACGCCTCGGACCGGGTGTGGGCCGCGACCGGCTGCAGACCCGGCGCTGCCTTCCCGAACGACCTCGCCCACGCGTTGCAGTGGTATCCAGACCTCGCCGCGCGTCACCGTACCTGACCCTCAACGCAGGGAGTGAAGCATGCATCTGGCCGTGTTCGGTGCGACCGGAGGAACCGGGACGCTGGTGGTCGAGCAGGCGCTTGCCGGCGGTCACACGGTGACCGCGGTCGTCCGACGGGACTGGCCCGGTCCGCGTCACCGGCGGCTGCGGGTGGCTGTCGCGGACGCGCTCGACCCGGCATCACTACCGCCTGCCCTCGCCGGGGCGGACGTGGTGCTCTCCGCACTCGGCTCCGCGCAGGCCCGCCGCCCCACGCGGGTGTACTCGGCAGGGGCCACCGCGATCCTGACGGCGATGCGGGACCTCCACATCCGACGGCTGGTGGCCGTCACGGCCCTGCCGATCGCCCCCGTCGCCGGGCAGGACCTGCTGCACCGCCGGCTGGTTCACCCGCTCCTGCACCGGTTCTTCGGCGGCGCCTACGAGGACATGCGCCGGATGGAGGCCGTCCTGCATGCCAGCGACAGTGACTGGACGGTGTTCCGTCCGCCCTACCTGCGCGACGGCCCGGCCACCGGCACCTGGCGCTTCGCCGTCGATGCCCCACTGCCCCGTGCCTGGACGCTGCGCCGCGCGGACCTGGCCGCCGCCATGCTGGCGGCGGCAGGTGACGACCGGCTCGTCCGCCGGTCGGTGAACCTGGCAGCCTGAGCGGACGTCGCGCCGGACCCGGTCTCCGACGGCACCGGTCGGGATGCCCCCGGGTCCGGCGCAGCGGGCTGTGGAGCATCGCCGGCAGGTGGTGCCGTGTCACGGCCCGTACGGCGAACCCGCCGACGCGCCGGCGTAGTCCGCGCCGCCCGTGCCCGACCGACCGGGCAGCGCGGCCAGATCGGCGAGTACGGCGTCGAGCCATCCCCGGGGCGGCATGGCGCCCGACGCCTCGCGCAGGCCGTGCAGCCACTCCCGACGACGCGACGACGGCAGGTTCAGCGCGGTAGCGAGGGCCCGGGTCAGTTGCCCGACGTCGCCGGGGTCGACGGTCAGCGCGTACGGCGACAACTCGTCGGCGGCACCGGCATCCCGGGAGAGGATCAGCACTCCGTCGCGGGTGTTGACCGCGGCGCCCTCCTTCGCCACGAGGTTCATCCCGTCCCGCCAGGAGTTGACCACCAGGACGTCGGCGCGGGCCAGCACCGCCAACCCCCGGTCGAGGTTGTTGCGCGCGTCGAGGACCACCGGTGGCCGGGCCGCAGTCAGATAGCGCCCGTTGACCGCAGTCACCGCCGCGGCGACGTCGGCGGCGTACTCGCGGTAGGCCGGAAGCGAGCTGCGCGACTCGTAGGCGAGGACATAGTGGACCACCCGGTCGACCAGCTCGGGGCGGGCCCGTAGCAACTCGCCGAACGCTTCGATGCCGCGCACCGCGTTCTTGGCCGGTTCCATCCGCTCGACCCGGGCCACCAGCGTACGGCCAGCGACGATCTCGTCGAGCCGTGCCGCCTCGGCACGGGCGGGGCTTCCCGCGGTGCGTTCCCGCAGCCGGGAGACGTCGACCCCGACCGGATAGACACGCACCGACACCGTACGCCCGGGCAGGTGCACCTCGCTGCGGGCCGGGTCGATGGCGTACCCGAGGTCGGCGCAGGAGTCGAGGAACGCCCGGGCCCAGCGCGGCGTCAGGAAGGCGAGCAGGTCGGCGCCGAGCATGCCATGGATCAGCGACCGGGCGGCCTGCTCCGGCAGTCGCTGGAAGTGGGCGAGGTCGGCCCACGGACACATGGTGAAGTGGGCGGTCCGCACGTCCGGACGCCGCTGCCGAAGCTGCGACGGTGCCAGCGCCAGGTGGTAGTCCTGCAGAAGCACGGCGGCACCCGGCGCGGCGGCGCGGGCACAGGCGGCGGCGAATTCGTCGTTGACCCGCTCGTAGTCCCGCCAGGCGGCCTCCCAGGCGGGGTCGGGTCCCGCAACGGGCAGGTGATGGTGCAGGAACCAGAGCGTCTCGGTGCCGATCGTGCCGTAGTAGGCGGCATAGGCCCGGGGGTCGAGGTCGAGATATCGGACGGCCACCACCCCGTCCGGCAGGTCGACCGCGGTGGGTTCGGCGGTCGACGCCGCGCGGCGGGCCACGATCCGGTCGCCGTCGGTACGCGCACCGGCGATCCAGACGCCCTCACCGCCGGCGAGCACCGGTGTGAGCACGGCGATCAGGCCGCCCTCGCCACGGTGGTAGCTGATAATCCCGTTCGGGTCGGCGCGGAAGTCGACCGGGCCCCGGTTGGAGGCGATGACGAGTGCGTGTGGCATGGGTAGGTCATTTCCTTGGAAGAGGCACGGCCGACAGGACTTGGCTCAGGCCACGGGGGGACGGATGCGGCGAGGCTGCGGGCAGCAGGCGTACGGCGATGCCCACCGACAGTGCCCCCGCGTCGGCGTGTGGATCGTCGCCGACCATCACCGTGCGGGCGGGGTCGGCGGCCAGTGCGTCGAGCGCGATGCGGAACAGCTCGGGGCCAGGCTTGGCGCACCCGTGTTCGCAGGACAGTGCGTAGGCGTCGACGAGATCGGCGAGGCCGGCCCGACGGAACGCCCGGCGCAGGTCCCAGCCGCAGTTGCTGACCACACCGACCCGTACGCCGTGGTCGCGCAGCGTCCGCAGGACCGGTCCGGTGTCGTGATACGGCAGCCAGCGCGCCGGGTCGGTGATGCAGTCGTGGAACGCGTCGGCCAGGACCGGGTCGACACCGGGCACCTCGACGGCGGTCGCCACCCAGCCGGCGCGGTGCTCGGTCGTGGACAGATCGCACCGCACCCGCGTCCGCAGGCCGGCCGGACTCTCGGCGTACGCGAGGATCCGGCGCCCCAGCACCTCTGCCCGGGACACCGCGAGCCGGCGCCCCCGCCGCCCGGCGCTGGCGGCGAAGGCCGGACCGTCGACGACCCGTAGCGGGTCGAACAGTGTGCCCGAGAAGTCGAACAGCACGGTGTCGGTGGTCACGGCCGGTTGTCCCGGGAGCGGGAGACCGCCAGGGCGGTGCCGGCGTTGAGGGCGAATGCCGCGACTGCCACGCCGGTCAAGCCGGCGACGTCGAGCAGGGGCGCGGCGAGAAAGGTGCCGAGAACGGCAGCGGTCCCCATGATGATCTCACCGAGGTCCTCGGCCCACCGCCGCGACCCTTCCCGGGTGCGGGCCAGCAGCAGCACCGTACCGCTGACCAGCTGCATGTTCCATGCCAGCCCGAGTATGAGCAGGAACCCGGCCGCCGGTACGCCGAGCTGCGGCCGACCGGCGGTCAGACCAGCACCGAGCGCGCTACCGGCGGACAGGACCGCTCCGGCCACGGCCACCGGGACGGCCCGGAAGACCTCGCAGAGCCGGGCGGTGACCGGAGAGAAGCCGAACATCGCCGCCACGTGCAGACTTACCACTGCGCCCACGGTGCCCAGGCCCCAGCCGTGGTGGTGCATGGCCGGTGGGGCGACCGCCATCATCGTCACCATCGTCGCGTTCGCGCCGCCGAGCACCAGTACCGGCACGGGTGGCAGCCCGATGCGGGCGGCGGGGGTCGACCGGGGTTCGGCTTCCTCCGGCGGCGTCGTGGGCACCGGGAGGCGGGCGACGAGCAGGGCGGCGACACCGAAGGCGGGCACGGCCAGCAGGTAGAGACCCGCCGAGGCGGGTAGCCCGGCCGCCGAGGCGAGGCCGCCGGCAGGTCCGAGCAGGTTGGGGCCGAGCACCGCGCCGACCGAGGCCGCGGTGAGCGCCGCGGCCACCGCGCGGGTTCGTGCCTCGGGCGGGACCAGGTCGGCGGCGGCGTAGCGACCGAACATGACGGCCGTGTTGCCACCGCCGAGCAGCGCGTTGCCGGCCAGGATGAGGGGCAGGTCGGCCAACCGGGCGCCCCCCACCACGGTGACCGCACCGACGACCGCCGTCAGCAGCCCGAGCAGGAGTCCGGCCTTCCGGCTGCGCCAGCGCATGGCCGCGCCGACCGGCAGCACCGCCACCGTGGCACCCAGCGCGATGGCTCCCAGCGGCAGGGTGGCCGCTGCGGTCGAGCCGGTGAGGTCGGTGGCGAGTATCCCGCCGGCCGAGCCGCCTGCGGCCATGCCGACCGCGGCCACCGCCTGCGCCGCGTAGAGCAGAACCGGTGTCGTGGTTCGGGAAGGCTGTCGGGTGTCGACGGTCACGAGGAGTGCACCCGCTGGGTCAAGCCCGCGAAGCGCCGGAGCATGTCGTCCATCCTGCGGTGATTGGGGTTCATCGTCGGTCGGTGTGCGGCGGTCAGCCCGGTGATGCGGTGCAGGACCGCCGGGGAGGTCGTCTGCGCGGTCGCCTCCAGCAACGCCCACGCCGCCGACTGGAAGACCTCGCGCACCGCGTGGTCGTCGGGCGGGGCACACCGGCGTTCCGCCTCGGCGAGGAAGGAGTCGAAGGCTGGGCTGTCGGCGGCGCGCACCGGGATCATGTCGACCGCCGGCGACAGGCTCTCCCCGGCCTCGTGGGCCTCGATCGCGTTGATCAGCGGACTGACGTCGCCGGCGACTGCCGGATCGTAGAGTCCCGGGTAGGGCGCCTGCTCGTAGCCGGGGTCGTAACCGGCGACGTACAGCGGTGAGTCGCTGCCGGACTCCTGGATGATGCCGAGGGCCAGGTCGAGCAGGCTCACCGGCCAGCCGAGGTCGCGGATCATGAACATCCGCAGCTCGCTGGCCGGACGGTGCGTCGACTCGGCAAGGGCGACCAGCATCAACTGGGCCGACTCCTTGGCTGACTGGACGTAGAACACGGTCTCGGCTGAATGCAGCCGCAGCGGCAGCCCGAGATGACAGGCGCTGCGGAAGCGGTTCAGCACGATCGAGTTGTCCACCACGTGCGTGAAACGGACCCCCGTGCAGCGCACCCGACCGCGCGCGGCCGTCCGGCACAGGAGGTATTCGCCCATCCGCTTCGACTCGGCGTAGACGTCGTCGGTCCACGGCCGCAGGGCCTTGCCGGTGGAGGCGTAGACCAGGTCGCGGACACCGGCGCGCTCGGCGGCCTCGGCGACGTTGCGCGTGCCCAGCACGTTCGTACGAACGGTCAGAGCGGCCTCCGTCTCGGCCCGGCCGGGGTCACGCTGGGCGGCCAGGTGGAAAACCACGTCCGGCCGCACCTCCCGCAGGCAGTCCTCGGTCCTGCGACGGTCGCCGACGTCGAGGTGCAGGTAGCGGACGCCGGTGACACTGTGGGACGGCGGTGTGTTGGCAGCGCTCATGAGCACCGCCGGCTGCAGGAACGCCAGAGTGCGCAGAAGCTCGGTGCCGATGCACCCGCTACCACCGGTCACCAGCACCCGCCGGCCGCGGATCGCGGCCCGTACCTGCTGCTCGGGCACCGGAATGCCGCGATCCTGGACCGACAGGTAGCGGGCCAGTTCGGCGGGACTGTCCACCTGCGCCGCCATCAACTGCCCGGTCAGCCGACGAAGTCTGTCCAGTTCCTCCCCGACGGGCGTCCGCCCAGGCGGTACGACCTGCGTCATCCGGCCCAGTGTGTCCCGCACACTCAACATCATCATCTCCCCGTCACAGCGGTTCACGCCAAAAAACGCGACCGAGCGGCCCACGGGAAACGCTACGAGCGCCATCTTCATCAATCAAGTCAAATTGGTGAACTTTGCAGTCAGTTGACGCTCATTTTGCTTTGAGCACATCAACGAATATGCCCGCCGTCACCAGATCACATTGCTATGCCGGCCTCTTCGAATCGGGCATACTCAGAGTCAACGCATCGACTCTTATTGCTATCGGGGGAGTTTTCACCATGCGCGTCCTCGTCGTACAGGACGATCTCGCCGGCCGCCGTCACCTCGTATACCGGCTGGAACAGCACGGATATCAGGCATGGGGTACCGGCACCGGCAGGTCGGCCCTGCAACAGCACCACCGGGTGGATCTGGTGGTGCTCGACATGGACGTACCCGACATCGACGGCCTGCGGGTCTGCGCCGCGATCCGCCAGGAGTCGGACACGCCGATCATCGCGCTCACCGGGCACGGCACCGAGGTCGACCGCGTGCTGGCATTCTGGGCCGGCTGCGACGACTGCCTCGACAAGCCGTTCGGCGCCGAAGAACTGCTGGCCCGGGTCGATGCCGTGCTACGACGACTGCGTCCGGCCCCGGACGCCGACACCATCACGCACGGCCCCCTGCACATCGACGTGGCCAGGCGCGAGGCCCGGCTCGACAACCGGGCGCTCGCCCTGACCCGTAAGGAATTCGACCTGCTCAGTCTGTTGGCCGCCCGCCCCGGGGTCGTGTTCAGCCGTCGGGAACTGCGCGCCCGGGTGTGGTGCGACAGCACCACGACCACCGGTCGGACCATCGACACGCACGTCAACAGCCTGCGAGCCAAGCTGGGCGACACCAGGTGGATCGTCACCGTGCGGGGCGTAGGTTTCCAGCTCGGTCGCGGTTTCAGCGCTGAGACCTGAGCGCTACTTCCCGTACGGATGCCGCTCGCGCGCCGAGCGCAGCGCATCGCCCCACCACACCAACTGGTCGAACATGGTCTTGACGGCCGCACCGACCGCGTCCGGATCGACCGGGGTGCCGTCCGGGCCGAACCTCTCCCACGCCATGTGAAAGCTCACCTGCTCGCGGATCGTCATCGCGTGCAGTTCCGCGAAGACGAGCCGCAGGTGCTCGGCGGCGCGGAGGCCACCGGCCATTCCACCGTAGGAAACCAGGGCGACCGGCTTGGCCTGCCACTGGGTGTAGTGCCAGTCGATGACCGACTTGAGCGACGCCGGATAGCTGTGGTTGTACTCCGGCGTCACCACCGCGAACGCGTCCGCCTCGGCCAGCCGGGACCCGATCCGGGAGAGCGTCTCGGCGACATCCGGGTCCGGCGACTGGGTCAGCGCCACCGGCAAGGGATGATCGGCCAGGTCGATGTAGTCGACCTCGAGATCGTCGCGCTGGCCGGCTTGGTCGGCGATCCACCGGGCGACCGTGGGACCGAACCGGCCGTCGCGGACGCTGCCGCAGATCACTGCGAGCCGCAGGGAAGCCATGATGCGGGTGTTCCTCTCAGGTGATGTCGTGACTGGTGGCGGTACGCGCGTCAACTGGTCGCGGCCAGGGCGTCCAGGTAGTCCTCTTCCGAGCGGGCGCCTGACAACTCCGGGCCGCTGTCCACCCGAACCAACGGCACGGAGGTGATGCCCCGCTGCCGTACCGCGGCCAGCGCGGCGGCAAGCTCGTCCTGTTCGGGGCCGTCCCCGCCGACCGCGACGGGGGTGACCCCGGCGTCGGCGGCGATTTCGTTCAGCGTGCTCGGGTCCCCGATGTTGCGGCCCTCGCTGAAGTAGGCCCGGAAGAGCCGTTCCGTGATCGCCTCGCCCCGCCCCTGCCGCTGCCCCGCCCCCAGTAGCTGGTGGGCCCGGAAGGTGTTGACGAAGATGGCCCGCCCGAAGTCGAGGCTGAGGCCGTCGCGGGCGGCGATGCCCGTCATCCGGTGCGACATCTCCTCGGCATCGGCACCGAAGTCCCGGCGGTGGCGCTCGGTCAGCGGTTCGCCCTCCTCGGGGGCCTGGGCATCGATCTGGAACGGCTGGAACGTCACCTCGATCGTTCCGCCGTCCGCGCGCCAGCGCGCCGCCGCCTTCTCGAAGCGGGTGAAGGCCAGGTACGAGTGCACGCAGATGAGGTCGAGGACGAACTCGACCCGCACGGGTCGGTCGGTGTCAGCGGACATGGGGAGATCCTTGGTCGAGTCGGGACGCGAGCGTGCCGGGCCGGTCGGCGTCGGGTTCGGTGTCCACGCGGGCACGGCGACGGGACGCGGCGAGATAGCTGACGGCGACGACCAGCGCTCCTGCCGCGATGATCAGGAACAGCGGCTGGATGCCGAGGCGACTCACGGCCGGCTGAGTCACGATGGGCGCCAGGAACTGGCCCAGGAACAGGGCCGTGGTCAGGAAGCCAGCGTATCGGCCGCGGGAGTCCTCCGGGGCCGCGTTGACCACCCAGTTGTTCAACGTCGGCATCAGGATACCCAGGCCGACCCCCATGATCAGGGTGCCCACGCCCAGCACGACGACGTGCGGGGCGGCGAACAGCACCAGATAGCCCGCCCCGACTGCGGCGAAGGCCACGGCGACGAGCACGTATTCACCCGCCAGTCGCCGGATCGCGGCGAAGCGCAGTGACACCAGGCCGGTGGTCAGGGTCTGCACCGCGATGACCGCCCCGGAGGCGATCGAGGTGGCGTGGAAGTCGTTCTCGACCAGGAAGGGCACCTGGATCGGCACCGAGTAGAACGCGACCTGACCGAGCAACATCGCCGCGAGCGCCGCGGTGATGCCCACCGGCCACCAGCGCCGGGGGGACACGCTGGAGCCGGTGTCCCCGTCAGTTGAGCCGCGCTGGCGGTCACCGCCGGGCAGGTAGCGCAGCGCGGCGACGGCGAGCACCGCGCCGAGCAGGTAGACCAGAAAGACGGAGCGCCAGCCCAGCCCGGCCAGTGCGCCACCGCCGACCAGCAGGAGCACGCCACCGAATGCTCCGGCGGAGGTCTGCCGGCCAAGCAGCCGCTGCCGATCGGATCCCTCGTAGAGGTCGGCCACCATGGCCATGCTGGTGGTCATCACCAGGGCGACCCCGAGGCCGAGCACGATCCGGCCGGCCAGAATGCTGTAGAGGCCGGGCAGGTAGAAGCCGGAACTGCCGCCTACGGCGAACGCGAACATCCCGATGACCAGGGCACGCTTTCGCCCGATGCGCTCGGACAACGCGCCGGCGAACGGGGCGAACACCACGATCGCCAACGCGTGGGTGCTGGTGATCATGCGGGACAGCAGGTCGGCGTCAGCGGTGTCGGCGAACGCGGCCCGGATGCCGGGAATGGCCGGTGATACGACCGCTCCCGCCATGATGGTCAGCATGCCCGCGAGGACCAAGACTGTGGCCTGACCGCCCAGGGGCGGTCCCGTCGTCCGGCTGGCGCTGTCGGAAGGGTGCACGTCACGCTCCTTTCCTCGGTTTCGTAGTGCAATCGCGGACATTCACACCGTAAAAGTTGAACCAAGGATGAAGTCAAGCGCCGTCACGCCGACGACCGCTGCCCCCACACCGAGAACAGCAGGGTCGTGACGTCCCGGGATGCCGGTTCCTCAATAGTGGCGACGAATTCCGCGAGGTCCTGCGCACTGACCCAGCCGTTGTCGACCAGCGGCTGGCCCTGCAGCTCCAGCCGGCGTCGCATCAGCTCGTTCTCGTACTCCCCCTGACCGGGGCCGAGCGGCCGTAGGTGGAAGTCGACCCCGGTGAGCCCTTCGGCGGCCAACCGGGCCGGCACCCGGCGCGCGAAGCGCATGTCGGCGCCCTGAGCCCGGAACACGCGAAGATAGGCCTCGACGACCCGCCGCCCGACCGGGGTGGCCGCATCGTCGGCCGGCATGAAGTAGAAGTCCTCGACCAGGATCCAGCCACCCGGCGCTAGCCACTGCACGGCCCGGGTGAGCAGGTCGTCGGGGTTCTTGAGCACCGAGAACACGCCGCGGGCCAGGATGAAGTCGAACGATCCGGGCGCGAACCGTTCGGCCTCGATGTCGCCCTGCCGTACGGTCAGCCCCGGGGCGTGCCCACCGTCGAGGAGATCGGTGCTGACATCGACGGCGAGCACCGACCCTTGCGGCACCCGCTCCGCGAGCCACCGCGACATCGAGCCGGCACCGGCACCGATGTCGAGACAGCGGCTGCCGGCCCCGAGCGGCAACTGGCTGATCAGCTCGGTCGTCAGGGGGTCGTAGTTGCGCTCCCACAACGCCGCGAGGATGGCCTCGGCCTGCTGCGCCGTCGGCTGGGTCAACGTCATGGCTCACCTCTCCGGTCGGTCCGACCCGCCGGTGGACGGCCCGACGGTGAGCTCGATGGCTCCCATGGGGCAGCAGTCCGCGACGGAGCGGGCGGTTTCGAGTGCTTCCGGGCTGGTCAGCCGGGCCTCGACGGCCTCGGCATGCCCGATCATCGTCAGCCGGAACAGCGCAGGCGACATCGCCTGGCACAGTCCGGTACCGCGGCACAGCCGCGGGTCCACGCGCACGGTCACCTCGGTCTCCCGGTCGCCGGAGATCACCGCGGCGTCCCCGTCGTCCGGGTGGGCAGCGCGACCAGGCGGCGCATCGCCCAGTTCTCGATGTAGCGCAGGTCCTGCCGGGCCACCGCGAGCTCCAGCCGGGGGAACCGGCGGAACAGCGCCGGGATCGCGATCCGCCCCTCGAGCCGGGCCAGTGCCGCGCCGAGGCAGTTGTGCAGGCCGTGACCCAACCCGACGTGGCGCAGCCGGGTCCGGGTCAGATCGAGGCGGTCCGGCCCGTCGAACTGGCGCGGGTCGCGGTTGGCCGAGAGCAGGGCGGCGATCACCGGGGCGCCGGCCGGCAGCACCGTGCCGCCGAACGTGAGCTCCTCGGTCGTGACCCGGAACAGGGCGGTGCTGAGCGCGCCCTCGTACCGGAGCAGTTCCTCGACCGCCGACTCCTCGATGTCGGGCCGTCCGATCAGCAGGTCGCGTTGGTCCGGATGGTCGAACAGCGCGAGTACCGCGTTGCCGACGAAGGCCCGGATGGTGTCGCTGCCGGCCAGGATCATGGCCGCGACGTTGGCGACGAGTTCCTCCTCGGACAGCCGGTCGCCGTCGTCGCGGGCCTGCAGCAGCGCCGTGGTCAGATCGTCGGCGGGCCGCCGACGCTTCTCGGCGACCAACTCGGCGGCGTAGTCGCAGATCCGGGCGAAGCCCTCGGCCACCTGGGGCATCTGTGCGTCGTCGGACGGGAACGCCTGAGCGAGCGCCTGCACGAGCTGCTCGTGGCGGTCGATGCGCAGACCCAGGATCTCACCCATCACCGTGGACGAGACGGGTCCGGCGTAGTGCTCCATCACGTCGAACGAGCCGCGCTCCTCGCAGCGGTCGAGCGTCGCTACCACGGCCTTCTCGACCGCGGTCTGCCACTGGGCGATCCGACTCGGCGTGAACGCGCTCATCACCAGCCGCCGCAGGCGGGTGTGGGCCGGCGGATCCACGACCGTGACCGCCTTCTCCAGTACGCTGCCGGCCCCGCTGACCAGGCCCGCCTCCTGGAACTCCCGGCTGCCCCAGGTGCCGCCCTCGGAGCTGAACCGCTGGTCGGCCAGCAGGGCCCGCACGTCGTCGAAGCGGGTCACGATCCACGTTCGGACGCCGCCGACCGGGAACGCGAATTCGTGCACCGGTGACCGGTCGCGCAGCCAGGCGAACGTCGGATACGGGTCCTGGAAATACGTCGCGCTGAACAGCGGCGTAGGCAAGGTATCCATTTTCTTCCGTCCCTCCGAGACCATTCGGACCGAGTCTGGTAGCCGGTACCCGTCCCAGCAACGGCACCGACGCCAGGGCTACGTCAAGAAATGCAAAGAAACGACAGGGCATACGCTGGCGGCATGACGCACATGTCCCCCATCGCCAAGGAACTGACCGTCGGCGAGCTGGCCCGACGCAGTGGCGTCTCCACCTCGGCGCTGCGCTTCTACGAACGCGAAGGGTTGATCCGCAGCAGGCGCACCACCGGTAATCAGCGTCGCTACTCGCGCGACACGCTGCGCCGGGTGGCGTTCATCCGGGTGTCCCAACGGGTCGGCATCCCGCTCACCGAGATCGCCGAGGCGCTGAGCATCCTGCCGACGGACCGGGCACCGAGCCAGGAGCAGTGGGTGCAGTTGTCGCAGAACTGGCGGGCGGACCTCGACAGGCGTATCACCCAGCTGCTCAAGCTGCGCGACGAGTTGATCGACTGCATCGGCTGCGGCTGCCTGACCCTGGAGAGGTGTGTCCTGGTCAACCCGTACGACGTGCTGGGCCGGCAGGGTGCCGGACCGCGCCGGCTGCAGATCGAGTAAGGCGCCCTCGGAGTCCTCGAGCGTCGCCCGCAGGTGCGGGTGGACAGGTCCGCACCGGCCGGCGGTCGCCCACATCAGCGTTCCCACCTGTGCTCCCCCACCACGTCGTGCTCCACCGTGCACACGAGGTACTGCGGGGGCGCCGACTCGAACCGGGCGACCTCGGCCTGTCCGGCGCCGATGCGGGGATCCGCCATCCACGCCTCGTACGCCCGACGCCCTGTCCACGCGGGATAGTTGACGAACGTCCGGCCGTCGGCGCTGAGGCAGACGTCGGCCGCGATGAAGCCGGGGTGATCGCTTTTCCACCTCCCCGAGCGGTGCAGCAGGCGGAGCACCGCGGCGGCCGGTTCGGGGCCGGCGAAGTGCCGGATCGCTACCGCCACCATCCCCGGCCGCTGCCCGACAGCCGGACCCCGGATCCCGCCGGCCGCAGCGCCGGTCACGGTGACGACGGCACCCACCGCCGGATCCCGGTGCGGGTCCTCCGGTCGTCCGGCTGCGTCGCCGTCGGAACGCCAGCGGCGGTAGTCGCGCTCGTCGCTCCACCTGGTGTGGTGCACCAGTGTCGCGCCGTCGAGGGTCAGATGCACCCGGGAGAGCAGGAACCCGGGGGCTCGGGCGTCAACCGCGCCGGCCAGTGCGGCGGCGACTCGCCCGGCGGCTACCGGCTCGGTGAGGCGGCAGATGTCGAAGGCGGCGAAGTATTCCATGACCAGCGGCTCAGTCGAATGCCGCTGCGTGCTCTTGCGCCCACTGGCGGAATGTACGGGCGGGCCGCCCGGTCACCTCGGCCACCACTGTCGATCCGACCTCCGGCTCCTTGGTCAGGGTGGCGAAGTAGTCGAGGGCGCCGTCGGCGTACGACGGGGGCCAGCCTGTCGCCACCATCTGCCGCCGGGCCTCCTCGGCGTGCACATCCTGCCACTCGAGCGGCCGGCCGATGACCTCGCCGATGATGTGGACCTGCTCACGCTGGGTGAGTAGCTCCGGCCCGGACACCAGATAACTCTGGTACTCGTGCCCGTCGGCGAGCAGTGCCCGCACTCCGACCGCGGCCAGGTCGGCCTCGTGCACCGAGGTGCGGGCGGCGTCCCCGTACGGGAAGCGGACCACCCGTCCGCCGTCGCGGGTCTGTGCCGCGAAGCCCAGCGCGTTGGCCATGAATCCGGTCGTACGCAGGAACGTCCAGGCCAGCGTGCTCCGCTCGAGCAGGTGCTCCAGGTAGGCGTGGCAGTTGTTGTCGACCGGCTCCAGTCCGATGTGGACGCCGACCGAGGACACCAGCGCGACCCGGTGCACCCGCTGCTCCAGCTTCTTCAGCACCGCCGGGGCGGTGGCGGTGCTGAGGGAGAAGAACGGCCACATCCAGAAGACGCCGTCCACGCCGTCGAGCGCCGCGTCGAGGCTGTCCGGATCGGCCAGATCGCCCGTGCACAGTTGCACGCCGGCGGGCAGGCGGTCCAGATTCGGGTCATCGGCGAGCACCAGCGCCCGCACCTGGGCGCCGGCTGCCAGCAGTTCGGCGGCGGCGTGCGGGCCGACGTTGCCGGTCGCCCCCGTCACCAGCACGGTACGTTGATCGTTCATCGCACTTCTCCTTGTCGGTCCGAGGCCCGCGTGGCGGTGCGCCAGCTACGCGGGCAGTACTGGTCCGTGATCGGCCCGCGCCGGTGCCAGCCCGCGGTCCGGCTTCGGGGTGCCGGGGCCGGGACGCGGCGCGTCAGCAGGACCGCGACCACGACGGCGAGTTCCTCGGCACTCGGCCGCCCCCGCTGCACGCGGAGACGGGGCGGCTCGCTGCTCATTGCGGCGGGTTGCCGTGCTTGCGCGACGGCCGGTCGCGGTGCTTCTCGCGCAGCATGGTCAACGCGCGCACGATGGTCTGCCGGGTCTGACGCGGGTCGATCACGTCGTCGACCAGCCCGCGTTCGGCGGCGTAGTAGGGGTGTACGAGTTGGGCCCGGTACTCCTTGACCTTCTGCTGACGTACCGCGTCCGGGTCGTCGGCGGCCTGGATCTCCCGTCGGAAGATGACGCTGGCCGCCCCCTCGGCGCCCATCACCGCGATCTCGTTGCCGGGCCAGGCGAAGGCCAGGTCCGCGCCGAGCGAGCGCGAGTCCATGACGATGTACGCGCCGCCGTAGGCCTTGCGCAGCACGATCGAGATGCGTGGCACGGTGGCGTTGCAGTAGGCGTACAACAACTTCGCCCCGTGCCGGATGATGCCACCGTGCTCCTGGTCCACGCCGGGCAGGAAGCCGGGTACGTCGACCAGCGTGACCAGCGGAATGTTGAACGCGTCGCAGAACTGCACGAACCGGGCCGCCTTCTCGCTGGCATGGATGTCGAGCACCCCGGCGAGCACGGCCGGCTGGTTGGCGACGACACCGGCGACCTCACCACCGAACCGCGTCAGGGCGCAGACAACGTTGCCGGCGAAGTCGGGATGCACCTCGAAGTACTCGCCGTCGTCCGCGATCTCCTCGATGACGGAGCGGATGTCGTAACCGCGGCTGGGATCGTCGGGCACCAGGTCCAGGAGGACCTCGCCGGGACGGTCCTCGGGATCGGTGCACGACACCGACGGTGGCAGCATGCGGTTGTTGGACGGCAGCAGCGACAACAGGTAGCGGGCGTCGGCCAGGCAGGCGCGCTCGTCGTCGTAGGCCAGGTGGGCCACCCCCGACGACCCGGCGTGCACGTCGGCACCGCCGAGGCCGTCGTAGGTGATGACCTCTCCGGTGACCGCCTGCACGACGTCGGGCCCGGTGATGAACATCTGCGCGGTGCCGCGCACCATGAGCACGAAGTCGGTGAGCGCCGGCGAGTACGCCGCTCCCCCCGCGCACGGTCCCAGTATGACGCTGAGCTGCGGGATGACGCCTGAGGCACGGGTGTTGCGCTCGAAGATGCCGCCGTACCCGGCCAGCGCCGTGACCCCTTCCTGGATACGGGCGCCCGCGCCGTCGTTGAGCGACACCAGCGGGGCGCCGGCAGCCAGCGCCATGTCCATGATCTTGTGGATCTTCGCGGCGTGTGCCTCACCCAGCGCCCCGCCGAAGATGCGGAAGTCGTGCGCGTAGACGAAGACCGTACGCCCGTGCACAGTGCCCCAGCCGGTCACCACACCGTCGGTGTGCGGGCGCTTGTCCTCCAGACCGAAACCGGTGGCCCGGTGCCGGCGCAACGCCTCCACCTCGTGGAACGATCCGGGGTCGAGCAGCAGGTCGATCCGTTCGTACACCGTCAGCTTCCCCTTGGCGTGCTGACGTCGGGTGGCCGCCGGGTCCGGGCCACGGCGGATCTGGTCCTTCATCCGGGTGAGCTCGTCAATGCCCGGACGGACCGGATCGATGGTGGAGGTCATGACTAACTCCTGTGGTCGGTACGGCTGGGGGTAGGCACGACGGGTTCGGCGGCCCCGCCCGGTTGCGGCTGGCCCCTGACGGCCACCGCCACACCGAGCGCACCGAGGGCGGTCACCAGCCACAGCGCCCACTCGGCCGACCGGCTCAGCAGGACGGCCACCGCCAGCGGCACCGCCACCGCCGCAGCCTGCACGGCGGTCTGGTACCGGCCCGTGGCCGCAGCGCGCTGTCCGACCGGCACCGCCGTGGCCGCCTGGACGTTGAGGGCGGTGAAGCTCAGGGCGAAACCGACGCCCACGAGCAGCAGCGGGGGCAGCACGTCGGAGAGCTCGACGTGTCCGGGCCGTAGGACCTGTCCGAACAGCAGGTAGCCCAGGCAGACGGTGACCGCCCCGGCCATGATCGGCCGCCTGGTGCCGAACCGGCTGACCACCCGGCCGGAGAACGGTGCGCCCAGGGCGAGCGGCACGCTGACGGGCAGGAAGGCCAGTGCCGTCCGCAGCGGGGACCAGCCCGCCCTGGTCTGCAGCCACACCGTGGCCAGGAGCAGTAGGCCCAGGTACGAGCCGTTGAGCGTGGCCGCACCGGCCATCGCGCGCAGCAGTCCCGGCGGGGTACCCGGGCCGAGGCGTGCCGGTGGGGGCTCGGCGAGGTCGGGCAGGACGGCCAGCCCGAGCAGAACCAGCAGGAGCGCCGCCGGGGCCGGTGCGATAAGCGTCCAGCGCCAGTCCGTCGTGGTCAGCGCCCCGGCCAGCACCAGCCCGCCGGTGAAACCGGCGGCGGCCACCGTCGTGTAGACCGAGATGGCCCGGTCGCGCTCCCGACCGGCCGGGAAGGCCGTGGCGATGATGGTGAGCCCGGCCGGTGCGGTCAGTGCCGCGCAGCACCCTTTCACCACGCGGGTGGCCACGATGAGCGGGAAGTTGGCGGACATCGCGCCGAGCACCGAGGCGACGGCGAACAGCAGCAGCGCGCCGAGGTACACCCGACGTCGGCCGAACCGGGCCACGACCCGGCCGCCGAACGGCACCAACGCACCGAAACCGAGCGCGAAGCCGGTGACCAGCGCCTGTGCCTGGGTCACCGTCAGGTCCAGGGAGCGGCCGGCCGAGGGCACCGCCACGACCATCATCGACACCTCGATCGAGTCGAGGAGCATGGTGCCGGCCAGCACCAGCAGCAGGGCCCAGCGGGCAGAGGTTCGCATCGGAGGCTCCCGGAACGGAGGGCGGGGGCGGAGCGGGGGCGGGGGGCGGTTCAGCCGAGCAGCGTGCCCCCGGTCGCGTCGAGGAAGGCACCGGTCACCCAGCGGCTGTCCGGCGATGCCAGGAAGGCCACCACGTCCGCCACGTCCTCCGGTTCCCCGACCCGCTGGAACGCCGACAGCTGCGCCATCTGCTCCACCGCCTCCGGAATGTCGAAGACCGGGTTGCCGTTACGGGTGATGCCCGGCGCAACACTGTTCACGGTGATGCCACGGGGTGCCAGGTGCTTCGCGAAGTGCAGGCTGAGCTGCTCGACGGCGCCCTTGGTCATCGCGTACGCGATCTCCGAGGGATTGGCGAACCGGGTCAGCCCGGAGGAGATGTTGATGATGCGGCCCCCGGCGACGAGGTTGCGCAGAGCGCGCTGGATGAGGAAGAACGGCGCCTTGGCATTGACCGCGACCAGCCGGTCGAACTGCTCGGACGTCGTCTCCTCCGGTGCCACCCCGCCCATCTGGCCTGCGTTGTTGACCAGGATGTCGAGCCGGGTCTCGCCGGTACGCTCCTTGAGACCCTCCTCGAGGGCGAGGAACAGTTCGTGGACGTCGCCGGGGACCCCGAGTTCGGCGCGGACGGCGAACGCCCGACCGCCGTCCTTCTCGATGGTCGCGACAACCTCCTCGGCGGCGTCGGCCCGGGTGCTGTAGTGCACCGCGACCAACGCCCCCTCGGCGGCGAGGCGCACCGCGATCGCGCGGCCGATTCCCCGGCTCGCGCCGGTGACCAGAGCCGTCTTGCCGGCCAGTCCGTTCATGGTGGTTCCTTTCGTGAGGTGATCGGATGAGGGTGGGCCGAACCAGCGTTCAAGGGCATCGGTCAGGCCCGCGGTGCCCTGCGGTGCGGTCCAGGCGACATGGCCGTCCGGCCGGACGAGCACCGGGTCCGGCAGTCCGGGGGCGGCCTCGGCGACGACCACCCGCACGCGGGTCCGCCATCCGCGGGCGGCCCGGCGCAACCGGGCCAGCCGGTCGGGTCCGGCTCCGGGAACCAGCAGCAGTGCCCGACCGTCGCGCAGCAGCTTGGCCGAGGTGGTGGCGCCGGCTGCGGTCCGCAGGGTGACAGGGGGCAGGCGGGTGCCGAGCAACGCCTGGTCGTCCTCCCCTGCGCCGTAGCGCACGTCCAGCCCGGAGATGGTCGCCGCCAGGTGCCGACGGACCGGCTCGTAGGCGGACAGCTCGGCGAGCACCTCCCGCAGGGGCTCCACCTCGGGACCGCCGAGCAGCAGCGTCGCCTGCGCCTCGATGCCGGTGAGCACCCGGACGCCGACCGCGTGCCGCTCGTCGTGATACGTCTGCAGCAGGTGCTCCGGGACCCGGCCCCGCACCACCGCGCCCAGCTTCCAGCCGAGGTTGACAGCGTCGTGCAGACCCAGGTTCAAGGCCTGCCCGCCGATCGGCATCTGCTGGTGGGCGGCGTCCCCGGCGAGCAGCACCCGGCCCTTGCGGTACCGGGCGGCCAACCGGCACGCGTCGCCGAAGGCGTTCACCCACACCGGTGTGCCGCCGCTGATGTCCTCGCCGGTCACCGCCTGCCAGTCGGCGCAGACGTCGGCGAAGCCGGGCGGCTCTCCCCGGCCGGTGTCACTGCGGCCGAAGACGTGCACCATCACCCGGGTCACCCCGGCGGCGGAGCGGGCCGCGATCGCCAGTCCGGCCGGGAGCCGTTGAAACCGGCGGTTCGGAACGTCGATGCCTGTCACGTCGGCCCGGATCATTCGCCGCGTGGTGCCGTGACCGGGGAAGTCGATCCCGGCCAGCCGGCGTACGGTGCTGTCCTCACCGTCGCAGCCGACGACGTACCCGGCGCGGACGGTCGCGGTGCCGGCTGGGCCGGTGACGGCGGCTTCCACCGCACCGGCCCGCTCGGTCAACCCGACGAGCTCACAACCCCGTTCGACGTACGCACCGAGATCACCGGCCCACTCCCCGAGGATCGCCTCGGTACGGCTCTGCGGCACCTTCCACTGCCCCGGGTAGGGCGTGTCCAGGTCCAGGCTCAGCGGTATGCCACTGAGATGGCCCATGACATCGTTGGGCAACGCGCCGAAGCGGTCCAGCAGGCCCCGGTTGTCCAGCAGCTCCATCGTGCGGGCGTGCAGCGTCGAGGCCCGCGACTCGCTGGTCGGCTCGGACAGCCGGTCGACGACCATCACCTCCACACCGGCGAGCCGCAGTTCGCCGGCCAGCATGAGCCCGACCGGGCCGGCGCCGACGACGAGCACCTCGCACTCCCGTCCGGGGGTGACCATGCTCAGCGCTTCTTCTCGGCGTAATCCTTGGCGTGCCCCAGGGTCGCCCGACTGTTCGCGCTCAGCGCCCCACGGACGTACGTGCGGGCGTCGTCGATCGTCGCGTCGTCGCCGAGCACCCGGGCGATGGCGTCCGGATTGAGGACGACCGTGTGCTGCGACGTGGCGGTCACGCCGTGGTCGTCGTCGGTGAAGGTCCACATCCCGGTGTGCAGCGTCATCAGTGCGGGCAGCGTCACCTGCTTGTACGCGATGCGGTGGTAAGGCAGCGTCACCCGGTACGACCTGGTGGTGTGGGTGGAACCGTCCCGCGCCCGGGTCTCCATCTCCAGCTCCTGCAGTCCGGGCGTGGACTCGGTGAGCGCGACCCGGGCGACGTGCGGCAACCGCTGCTCCCACGCGCCGGCCTCGTTGATGAAGTCGTAGACGTCCTTGGCCGAACCGTCGACCCGGACCGTGTCCTCGAACGAGAACGAGAGCCCGTCGTCGGCGACCGCCGCCTCGACGTTGGCCCGCAGGGCGGCCAGTTCGGAGCGCGAGTTGCGGTCGACGGCCTCGTCGATCCAGCGCACCGCGTCCGGGTCGTCGTCGATCGCGCGGTAGTCGTGCAGCAGCCGGATACGGCAGCGGCTGGCCGACAGTGGCTCGATCTTCCAGGTGCCGCCCATGGCGGCCACCGGCGGTGCCGAGACCTCCTGGCGGAACGCGATCGTCCACCGTTGCGGGTCCAGCGTGCGACGCGAGGTCCAGCTCTTGGCCGTGCCGTTGGCGGTCGCCCAGATCCGGATCCGCTCCGCACCGTCCCCGGCTTCCACCTGCTCGGCGTAGATCGTCGGCGGAAAGATCTGCGGCCAGTTCTCGACCCGGGCGATCAGCTCGTAGACCGTGGAGGCCGGCGCCTCGGCGACGATCTCGTGCTCTACCTGACGGGTGGTCATGATGTCCTCGTCCTCCGTAGCTCAGAAGTTGCCCAGGCCGCCGCAGACGTTGAGCGCCTGGGAGGTGATCGAGGAAGCGGTGTCCGAGACCAGGTAGGCGACCAGTCCGGCGACCTCCTCGGGGGTGGAGTAGCGCCCGAGCGGGATCTTCGCCTCGAACCTGCTGAGAATCGCGTCCTCGGTGGTGTCGTACGCGGCCGCGTAGCCTTGGCGCACCCGTTGGGCCATCGGCGTCTCCACGTAGCCGGGGCAGACCGCGTTGACCGTGATGCCGGTCGGTGCCAGCTCGTTGCCCAGCGCCTTGGTGAAGCCGACCACACCGTGCTTGGACGCCGAGTACGGCGCACCGAGCACCACGCCCTGCTTGCCGGCGGTCGAGGCGATGTTGATGATGCGGCCCCACGACCGGTCGCGCAGTCCCCCGGTGGTGAGCACCTCCCGGGTCATCCGGAAGACGCTGGTGAGGTTCGTCTCCATGACGTCCTCCCACAGCTCGTCGGTGATGTCGGCGGTCACGCCGCCACCGCTGCGGCCGGCGTTGTTGACGAGCACGTCGACCGGGCCGAAGGAGGCGACCGCGGCTCGCACGAACGCCGAAACCGATTCCCCGGAACGCACGTCCAGCGTGCTGCCACCGACGGTGTGGCCCTGCTCGGTGAGCTGCTTGACCGTCGTGGCGACGTTCTCCGTGTTGCGGGCGCCGAGGTAGACCCGGTGCCCCTGCGCGGCCAGGGTGCGCACGATCGCGAGGCCGATACCACTTGTCGCGCCCGAGACGAGCACGACGCGTTGCTGCTGCGACATGGTGGTTCCTTTCGCGCGGGCGGGAAGGTCAGCGGGTCAGGCGAGCTGGGAGTTGACGACGTCGAGCAGCGCCCGGGGGGTCTCGGCCTCGGTCACCACGGCGTCGCTGAGGGCAACGTGGTACTCGCGCTCGATGCGCCCGGCCGTCTCGAGCAACGCGAGCGAGTCGTAGCCGAGTTCGTCGAAGGTGCGGTCGAGGATCTCCGTGTCCAGGTCGGTGCTCGCGTCGGCACCGGCCGCCTCGCGCAGGATGCGCCGCAGGTCGTCGAGATTGATCTGCATGATGTGTCCTCCGTCGTGCGGGAGCTGGCCCGGCGGGCCGGCTCTGAGCGGGAAGAGAATCAGGAAGCGACGGCCCGGACGACCATGGCGGCGTTGAAGCCGCCGTGGCCGCGGGCGAGTACCAACGCGGCACGCACCGGCGCGGGGCGCGGTTCCCCGGTGACCAGGTCGAGCTGGTACTCCGCGGCCGGCACGACGTTGATCGTGGGTGGGATGCGGCCCTCGGCGATGGCCAGGACGGCGGTCGCGAGGTCGAGCGGCGCCGCGCCGGAGTTGAGCCGCCCGGTCATGGTCTTGGGGGCGGTGACCGGGATCCCCCGGGGGCCGAAGACGGCGGTGATCGCGTCCGCCTCGGCGCGGTCCTCGGCCGGTAGCCCGGAGGCGTCGGCGAAGACGACGTCGATGTCCCCGGGAGCGGCCCCGGCGTCGGCCAGCGCCAGGTGGATCGCGTGGCGCAGGTTCGGCTCGCGACCGCTGCCCGGCGGGGGGTCGAGCGCGGCGCCGTACCCGGCGATCTCGCCGTAGATCCGGGCGCCGCGCCGCCGGGCGGCGTCAAGGTCCTCGAGAATCAGCACGGCCCCACCCTCGCCGGGCACCTGCCCGCAGGCGGCCGCGTCGAACGGCCGGTAGGCACGGGCGGGATCGGCCTCGGCGCTCAGCCGGCCACCGGCGATCTGGGCCACCCACCCCCACGGACACAGTGAGGCGTCGATGCTGCCGGTGACCAGGAGCGCGGTACCGCGGCGGATCTGCCGGCGGGCGTGAGCCACCGCGTCCAGCCCGCCGGCCTGGTCGCTGACGACCACGCCGCTGGGACCCTTCATGCCGTTGCGGATCGAGATCTGACCGCTGTTGACGGCATAGAACCAGGCGAAGGACTGGTACGCGCTGACGTGCTGGCTGCCCTTGCTCCACAGCTTCTGGAGCTCGTTCTGACCGAACTCGAAGCCGCCGGCCGAGCTCGCCGTCACCACGCCCATGTCGTAGTCGTCGAGTTCCTCCGGCCGTACGCCGGCGTCCGCGAGCGCCCAGTCCGTGGCCGTCAGGGCGATCCGGGTCATCCGGTCGGTCTGCGGCAGCAGTCGGCCGGGCAGGTGCTCCTCGGCGGTGTAGCTGGTGATCTGACCGGCGAGCCGGGCCGGGTAGCGGCGTACGTCGAACCGGGTCATGGTGCCGATGGCGTTCTCGCCCCGCAGCGTGGCGGCCCAGTGCCGCTCGACGCCGAGGCCGGTGGGCGCGGCGACGCCGAGCCCGGTGATGACCGCAGTCGCACTCATGCCCGCCTCCGGTCCGGCCTGGCGAGCACCATCGCGGTCTGGAAGCCGCCGAAGCCGCTGCCGACGGTCAGGACGGTGTCGATCCGCTGGTCACGGGCGTTCAGGGGCACGTAGTCGAGGTCACACTCCGGGTCGGGGGTGCGCAGGTTGGCCGTCGGCGGGACGACGTCGTGTTCCATTGCCAGAGCCGACGCGGCGATCTCGATCGAGCCGATGGCGCCCAGGGAGTGACCGACCATCGACTTGATGGAGCTGACCGGGGTCCGGTAGGCGTGCTCGCCCAGGCTGCGCTTGAAGGCGGCGGTCTCGTGCCGGTCGTTCTGTTTGGTGCCGGAGCCGTGGGCGTTGACGTAGTCGACGGCGGTGGGGTCCAGCCGTGCCTCGTCGAGCGCCACCCGGATCGCCTCGGCCATCTCGGTGCCGTCGGGCCGCAGACCGGTCATATGGAACGCGTTGCACCGCGAGGCGTAGCCGGCGATCTCGGCGTAGAGGTGCGCCCGTCGCCGCCGGGCACTGTCCAGCTCCTCCAGTACGAAGATCGCCGAACCCTCGCCCAGCACGAAACCGTTGCGGGTGCCGTCGAACGGTCGGGAGGCGTGCTCCGGATCGTCGTTGCGCGGCGTGGTGGCCTTGATCGCGTCGAAGCACGCCAGCGTGATCGGTGAGATCGGCGCGTCGGTCGCCCCCGCGATCATGACGTCGGCGGAGCCCTCCCGGATCAGCTCGGCGGCGTAGGCGACCGCGTCCAGTCCGGACGTGCAGCCCGTGGACACCACCGTGCCGGGTCCCTCGGCACCCACCGACCAGGCCACCTCGGCGGCGAACGAGCTCGGCACGAAGTAGTTGTAGAGGTGCGGCACGGCGTACTCGTGCTCGACGAGGTCCAGCCGCCCGCCGTCGCTGACCACCCGGTACTCGTTGTCGAGTCCCATGGTGGCCCCGACCGCGCTGCCCACGGTGACGCCGACCCGGTGCGGGTCGAGTTCGGAGAACTCCAATCCGCTGTCCTCGACGGCCTCCCGTGCGGCCACCACGGCCAGTTGGGCAGCCCGGTCCGTGCGGCGGATCTGCTGCGGGCTCAGGCCGTGTGCCTCCGGGTCGAAGTCGATCTCGGCCGCGACCCGGGAGCGGAACTGCGACGGGTCGAAGAACGTGATGCTGCGGGTGGCCGTGCGGCCCTCGCTGAGCAGGCTCCAGAAGTTCTTCCTGCCGAGACCACCGGGCGCGAGCACGCCGATGCCGGTGATCACTACGCGCCGCTGGCTCATGACGCGGCCTCCCATCGGTAGAAACGCGTGGCCATCGCGTCGGCCGGCGATCGCCAGGTGGCCGGGTCGTAGGCCTGGATGTAGGGCTTGAGGTCGTCGCTGATCGCGACGAACCGGGGGTCAGTCTTGGCATCCTCGATCCGCCGGTCGCCTTCGTCGGACGCGAAGTCCTGGAGATGGAAGTAGAGCCCGCGGTAGGTGAACAGCTGCCGTCGCCGGGTGCCCATCAGGTGTGGCATCTCGGTCCGGTCGAACGCGTCGAACGCCTTGGCGACGGCGTCGGCGCTGCCCGGGTCCATCCGGGCGACGATGAGCGTGCTGTGCATGTCTCCTCCTGGCTGTTCCTGATCACTGCTGGCGGTGCCGCGGCGCGTCAGCGCGACGGGCCGAACCAACGCTCCAAGGCCGTCGGCAGGTCACTGTGGCTGCCGGGTGCGGCCCAGGCGACGTAGCCGTCCGGCCGGACCAGCACCGCCGTGCTGCCGGCGAGCCGCCGCAGGTCGGCCGCTCCGGCCGGCACCGCGGTGACGATGTCGACCCGGTCCCGCCAGCCCGCGGCGCGACGACGCAGCGCGGCGTTGTCCTCGGTGTCCAGCAACACGCCCCGGCCGGCGTGCAGTGCCGTGGTGCTGCTGGGCACGTCACCGGTGAGAGCCACGTGCGGCATCCGGCTACCGAGCAACGCGTTGGTGCCGCCACCGACGTCGTAGCGGATCTCGAGGCCACTGACCATTCCGGCCAGGTGCCGGCTGACCTGCGGGTAGCGGATGAGTTCGGTGATGACGTCGCGCAGCGGCTGGAGCTCGGGACCGGTGAGGAACAGCAGTCCCTGCGCCCGGGTGTTCATCAGCAGCCGCTGGCCCACCGGGTGCCGCTCGTCGTGGTAGGTGTCCAGCAGGCGTTCGGGCGCGCGGCCACGCACCACGGCAGCCAGCTTCCAGCCCAGGTTCACCGCGTCCTGGATACTGACGTTCATCCCCTGGCCGCCGGCCGGCAGGTGGATGTGCGCGGCGTCGCCTGCCAGCAGGACCCGCCCCTTGCGGTACTGCGTGACCTGCCGGGTGGCGTCGCCGAACGCGCTGACCCACACCGGTTCGCCGTGCGAGATGTCGTCGCCGGTCAGCCGCTTCCAGGCCGAGGCGACCTCGTCGTACTCCGGCGGGGTGGTACGTCGCTGTGCAGGCGTGCCCCGCTCGCAGACGATCAGCCGGGTGATGCCACCGGGCAGTGGGCCGACCATCACCATCCCGCCCGGGAGCGTCTCGCCGATCATGCGCGGGGCCAGGTCGAGGCCCTTGACGTCGGCCAGGAACATCTCCATCGTCGCCGGCGTGCCGGGGAAGTCGAATCCGGCCGCCTTGCGGACCATGCTGCGGCCACCGTCGCAACCGACCAGGTAGCGTGCCGTCAGCCGCTGCTCCGATCCGGATCCGCGGACCTCGACCGTGACCGTGTCGCCCTCGTCGGTGATCGCGGTGACCTCCCGACCCCGGCGGATGTCCGCCCCGAGCCCGGCCGCCCACTCCTCGAGCACGGTCTCGGTGTGCGACTGCGGCACGGTCTTGGCGGCCTGGTGCGCACCGTCGAGCAGCCCGAAGTCGACCGGGAGGCCGCCGAAGTGGCCCTGGTTGCTGATTTCGACCTCGCCGAAGCGGCTCAGCAGGCCGCGCTGGTCGAACACCTCCATCGTACGGGCGGTGAATCCGAGCCCTCGCGACTCCCCGGTACGTGCCGCGAGCCGTTCCAGGACGGTCACCGAGACCCCCGCCAGCCGCAGTTCCCCGGCCAGCATCAGACCTGCGGGACCGGCGCCCACGACAATCACTTCGGGATCCATACATGCCCCCTCATCGCTTGGGGAATATCGGAAACAATGGTCGGCGCGATCATTTCGGCGCTATTCCATCGTCACCAGGACGACCTCGTCGGTCAACAGGAACATGTGCAGATAAGTGCAAGGCCGCGTCGGCGAATGCAAACTGCGCAGGACAACTCAGTCCGCGACGCGGCAGATCGCGGCGCCGGTGGCAAGTGTGTCCCCGACGGTGGCCCGCAGATCGCGTACGACCCCGGCCCGGTGCGCGGTCACCGGCTGTTCCATCTTCATCGCCTCAAGGACGACCAGCACCTCCCCCGCCGCGACGGCCTCGCCGTCGGCCACCGCGACCTTGACGACCGTGCCCTGCATGGGAGCGGTCACCGTGTCACCAAGTGCCGCCGGGCCGGCGGGACGCCCCGGTCCCCGCCGGGCCCGGGCCGCCGGTGCGACGACCGGGGCCGCGGCGCTGGCGGACGCCGCCGGCAGTGTGACCTCCAGCCGCTTACCCGCCACCTCGACCACCATCGTCTCGAAGGCCGGCGGCTCGGCCGCCTCGACACCGCCCGAGTACGGTGGGATGTCGTTCGCGAAGTCGGTCTCGATCCACCGGGTGTGCACGGTGAACGGCTGGTCGGAGCCGGTCAGTTCGGGGGCGAACGCCGGGTCGGTGACGACCCGACGGTGGAACGGGATGACCGTGGGTAGACCCGTCACCTCGAACTCGGCGAGCGCCCGCGCCGCCCGCTGCAGCGCCTCGGCCCGGGTGCGCCCGGTGACGACCAGTTTGGCCAGCAGCGAGTCCCAGGCCGGCCCGATCACGGTGCCGCTCTCCACCCCGCTGTCCAGGCGCACGCCGGGACCGGAAGGCGGGGCGAAGCGGGTGATCGTGCCCGGCGCGGGCAGGAAGTTGCGGCCCGGGTCCTCGCCGTTGATCCGGAACTCCACGGCGTGTCCGTGCGGCACCGGGTCGTCGTAGCCGAGCGGTTCCCCCTCGGCGATCCGCAACTGCTCGCAGACCAGGTCGATACCCGTCACCTCCTCCGTGACCGGGTGCTCCACCTGCAGCCGTGTGTTGACTTCGAGGAACGACACGGCACCGTCAGCACCGACGAGGAACTCCACAGTGCCCGCGCCGACGTAGCCCGCCTCACGCAGGATCGCCTTCGACGAATCGCGCAGTCGCGTGACCTGGTCGTCGGAGAGGAACGGCGCCGGCGCCTCCTCGACCAACTTCTGGTGGCGGCGCTGCAGCGAGCAGTCGCGAGTGGACACCACGACCACGCTGCCGTACCGGTCGGCCAGGCACTGGGTCTCGACGTGCCGGGGCCGGGGCAGATAACGCTCGACGAAGCACTCCCCGCGTCCGAACGCCGCGACGGCCTCGCGCACCGCCGATTCGTACAACTCGGGAATCTCGTCCAGCGTGTGCGCCACCTTGAGGCCCCGACCGCCACCGCCGAAGGCCGCCTTCACCGCGATCGGCAGTCCGTGCTCGGTGGCGAACCGCAGCACGTCGGCGACGCCGGTCACCGGACCGGGGGTGCCCACCACCAGCGGCGCCCCGACCTGCTGCGCGACCTGCCGGGCGGTCACCTTGTCGCCCAGCCGGCGGATCGCCGCCGGCGGCGGACCGATCCAGGTCAGCCCGGCGTCCACCACGGCCTGGGCGAAGTCGGCGTTCTCGGACAGGAACCCGTATCCCGGATGGACGGCGTCGGCGTCACACTCCCGAGCCACCGCGAGGATCTTGTCGGCGTCCAGGTAGGTGGTGGCGGGGACGGTACCGCGCAGTGCGTACGCCTCGTCGGCACAGCGCACGTGGACCGCGTCGCGGTCGGGATCGGCGTAGACGGCGACGCCCGTACGGCCGGTGTCCCGGCAGGCCCGCAGCACCCGGACGGCGATCTCACCGCGATTCGCGACAAGAATCTTCCGCAACATCGGCAGCATCCTTTCTCGGGGGATCCGCGCCTTTGTTCGACCGGTTGATGGCGCAGCACAAGCGCGCATGATTGCATCAGAAAAGGTTCGCGGTGCCACCTATGGTGCTCACCTTCGGGCATGCCGTCAAGAAGACGCCACCTCGTCCAAATTTGTGTCAGGCCTTTGCAAAGTAGGTTTTGCCCCGATGCTCCGATGTCAATATTGCGCCGAGACGAAACCGCACGATGAGACAAGGGGGCGAGCATGCGGGTGCTTCTCGCTGAGCGGGCCGAGGTCGCCGGCACGGTCCAGGGCCTGCGTCGGCAGGGTTATGACGTACACCGCGTCACGACCGGCACCGACACCGTACGGGATTCACGCCGGGCCGACGTCGTCGTGCTCGACCTCGACCTGCCGGACCGGGACGGCCTACGGCTGTGCGCGGACATCCGGGCCACCAGCGATGTGCCCGTGCTGGCGCTCAGCGGCGACCGCACCGAGGCCACCCGCGTCGGAGCGCTGCGCGCGGGTGCCGACGACTGCATCGACAAGCCGTACGGGTTCCGTGAGCTGGTCGCCCGGGTGGAGGCCATCGTCCGCCGGGCCACCGCCGGCGGGGCCGAACCGGCCCCGATCACCGTGATCGATCAGCGGCTGCGTCTCGACCCGGTGACCCGGCAGGCACGCGTCGGTGACCGCGACCTCGGCCTGACCGGCAAGGAATTCGACCTGCTGCAGCTTCTGGTCGCCCGAGCCGGCACGGTCGTCGGCCGCGACGAGATCATGGCCCGGGTCTGGGCCGACCCGTGGAACCGGCGCAGCCGCACGGTCGACACGCACGTCGGCAGCCTCCGGCGCAAACTCGGCCACGACGACTGGATCGTCACGTTACGGGGTGTCGGTTTCCGCTTCGCCGCGTTGGGTTCCGAGTAGGGTCCCGGGTCCACCGCAACGACTGGCGTCACGACCTGCGGTCCGGGGCTGCCTGCTTCGGCGGCCCCGGACCGCGGGAGGTGCGTCGGGTCAGTGGGAGTGGGCCACGGCGACGTCGAGGATCCAGGTGACGCCGAACCGGTCGGTCAGCATCCCGAAGCCCGGGGTCCACGGGGAGGGACCGAACCTCTCGATGATCTCGGCGCCGTCGGCGAGCCCGTCCCACAGCGCGCTGACCTCGTCGGCGGTTTCGCCGCGGACGCAGACGAAGAACCGCTCACCGGTCAGGGTCATGCCGTGCTCGCGGGAGGTGGCCACGGCCGGCACCGCGGCGGGCCCCGGGCCGGGGACGTCGTAGGCCATGATCGTGAAGCCGTTGTCGGCGGTGACCTGACCGAAGACGACCCTGTCGGCGTCGGGCAGGTCACCGGGCATGCCGAAGTCGCGGTAGGCGACGACGGTGAGGTGACCGCCGAAGACGGACCGGTAGAACTCCAGCGCCGCGCGGGCCTCGCCGCGGAAGTTCAGGTGCGTGGTCGTGGTGATGGCCATGAGGACTCCTTGTGGTTGTTCCCGATGGGGTCGGCGGGTGCCAGACGGCCGGCAGGGGCCACCGGACGGGGGTAGGGCGACCAGGCCGCACACCCGCCGGGGCGGCGTGCCCGACCGGCTCGAGAACAAGACTCGCCGCAGTAGGTGACAGGAAGTGACACCTACTGCGGAGCGGATCAGGATCACGCCGGAAACCTCCGCCAGTCCCCGGCCCCGGCGACGGTCCACCCCACCCGGGCGGCGACCCCCGTTCGACATCGGCTATTGACGTCGCCGTAACAGGGGGCTTAGCGTCTGTCGAACCGCTTCGTCGAACCGCTTCGACGATCACTCACGTGCGGTTCCCCGCCTGACCGGAGGAGGTGCGCGATGGCCACCATGCACGACGTCGCGCGCCTGGCGCAGGTCTCGGTCAGCACCGTGTCCTACGTCCTCACCGGGGCCCGGCCGATCTCCCAGGCGACCCGGGCCAAGGTGCTCGCCGCCATGACGCAGCTCGACTACCAGCCCAACGCGATGGCCCGGGGCCTGGCCAGCCGGCGCAGCCGGATCCTGGGCCTGCTGCTGCCGATGGACGAGCGCGGGCTCGGCGCGACCGAGGCGGCGTTCGTCACCGGGGCCGCCGCGGCGGCCAGCGCCGTCGGCTACCACCTGGTGCTGTCGCCCGTCGGTGGGGGCGGCGACCTCGACGAGCTGCGCCGGCTGGCCAGCCAGCGGATGTTCGACGGTGTGGTGCTGATGGAGGTGCAGCTCGCCGACGAGCGGGTCGACGCGCTCCAGCAGGCCGGGGTGCCGCTGGTGCTGATCGGACGCACCGGGGACACCGACGGCCTCTCCTACGTCGACATCGACTTCGAGCAGACGGTGCGGGAGGCGGTGGCGCACCTGGTCGGCCTGGGGCACCGGCAGATCGTCTACGTCAACCACTCGGCCGAGACCCTGGCCAGCGGTTACGGGCCGGCGTTGCGGACCCGGGACGCGTTCGTCACGGCGATGACCGGCCACGGCCTGGAGCCGGTCATGATCCCGGCGCAGGACAGCGCCGCCGGTGGGCGGGCCGCGCTGGCCGCCGCCGTCGCACGGACGCCGGGCCTGACGGCCGTGCTGGCCATGAACGAGACGGCGATCTTCGGCATCCTCGGCGAGTTGACCGCGCGGGGGCTGAGCGTGCCCGACGACGTGTCGGTGGTCTCGATGGTCACCTCGCCGCAGGTCGCCGAGCTGGCCACCCCGGCGCTGACCGCGATGACGTCGCCCGGCTCGGCGATGGGCCGGATCGCGATCGAGGCGCTGGTGCGCCACCTGGACGGGGCCGGCAACGAGCGCCACCAGCAGTTGCTGCCGTGCGCGCTGGAGATCCGGGGATCGACCGCAGCACCACGAAGCCGTCACCCCGATAGGGGCTGACCAGGTAAAACGGCCCGTCGCCGCGCGGCAACGCGACGACGGACCCAGTGAAGTACCGGGCTCGATACTCAACGAGGAGGATAGCAATGCAGCGATTCCGCCGGATCGTCGCCGCGATCGCCCTGGCGGCCACCGCGACGACCACCGTGGCCGCGTGCGGCGGCGACGACAGCGGTGACGACAGCGGGGCCAAGACCCTCAAGCTCTGGCACTACGAGGGCGAGAACAGCGCGATGGGGGTCGGCTGGGACAGGGCCATCGAGATCTTCAAGACCGAACACCCGGGCGTCGAGGTGCGCTTCGAGCGCAAGGCGTTCGAGCAGATCCAGCAGAACGCCGGCATGATCATCAACTCGTCCGAGGGCCCGGACATCATGGAGTACAACAAGGGCAACGCGACGGCCGGCCTGCTGTCGTCCCAGGGCCTGCTCACCGACCTCAGCGGCGAGGCGGACAAGCGCGGCTGGGCCGGCAAGCTCAGCCCCAGCCTGCAGACCACCGCCCGGTACAGCGACAAGGGCGTGATGGGGTCGGGCAACTGGTTCGGGGTGCCGAACTACGGCGAGTACGTCACGGTCTACTACAACAAGGACCTGTTCGACCGCAACGGCGCCACGGTGCCCACCAGCATGGCGGAGCTGACCGCCGCGATGGACACCTTCGTCGACAAGGGCATCACCCCGCTGGGCATGGCCGGCGCCGAGTACCCGGCCGGGCAGCTGTTCTACCAGTTGGCCCTGTCGAAGGCCGACCGGCAGTTCGTCGACAACTACCAGCTCTACAAGAACCCGGTCGACTTCCGCGCCGACCCGCTGAAGTACGGCGCGGACACCTTCGCCGACTGGGTGCGCAAGGGCTACGTGGCCAAGGACTCGGCGAGCCTCAAGGCCGAGGACATGGGCACGGCGTTCATCGCGGGCAAGACCCCGATGATCGTCTCCGGGAGCTGGTGGTACGGCCGGTTCAAGGCCGAGATGAAGGCCAACTGGGACACTTTCCTGTTCCCGGGCAACACCCTCAACGCCGGCTCGTCCGGCAACCTCTGGGTCGTCCCGACCAACAGCAAGGCCAAGAGCCTGGCGTACGACTTCATCGACATCACCCTGCGTCCGGAGATCCAGGACCTGATCGGCAACAACGGTGGCATCCCGGTGGCCGGCGACCCCGCGAAGATCACCGACCCGAAGGACCGCAAGCTGATCGAGGACTTCAACACGGTCAGCAAGCAGGACGGTCTGGCCTTCTACCCGGACTGGCCGGTGCCCGGCTACTACGACGTGCTGGTCGGCGGGTTCCAGGCGCTGATCAACGGATCCAAGTCCCCCGACCAGGTGCTCGACACGATCGCCAAGCCGTACGCCGACGGCGTCAAGGAGATCACCGGCAAGTGACACGGCGAGCGGCGGGCGCGACCGGCACGACCGGCGCGCCCGCCCACCCCGCCGGGAAGGATCCTCCATGACAGTCCCCGACACCGTCGCCGGCACACCGCAGGCGACGACCCCGCCCCCCTCCCCCGCGTCCCCGCGCCGCCGCCGACGCGACGGCCGCGACGCGGCGTACTGGCTCTACCTGCTCCCCGGGGCGGTGCTGTTCGTCCTGGTCATCGGCGTGCCGCTGGTCGGCACCGGCTACCTGTCGCTGACCCGGTGGTCGGGCGTCGGCGACCCCACCTTCGTCGGGTTGGACAACTACCGGCGGCTGTTGGACGACGACGTGTTCTGGGCGTCGTTCCGCAACACCGTGGCGATGATCGTCGCGATGGTGGTGGTGCCGACGCTGCTCGGGCTGCTGCTCGCCTCGGTGCTCTTCGACGTCATCGGGCGGCGGTTCCGGCCCCGGACGGCGGCGGCCCTGCGGGCCGCGTTCTACCTGCCGCAGGTGCTGCCCGTGGTGGTGGCCGGCATCGTGTGGGGCTGGATCCTGCGTCCCGACGGCGCGTTCAACAGCGTGCTCGACGCGGTCGGTCTCGGCGCGCTGCGCCACGACTGGCTGGGCGACCCGGACACCGCGCTGCCGGCGGTGATGGCGGTGATGATCTGGGTGCAGATCGGCTACCCGGTGGTCGTGTTCATGGCGGCGTTGCAGCGGGTCGACCCGGAGCTGTACGAGGCGGCCGAGGTCGACGGGGCGAACTGGCTGCGCCGGTTCCGGGCGATCACCCTGCCGCAGATCCGGCCGGAGACCTTCGTGGTGGCCCTGACCTGCACGATCGCCGCTCTGAAGGTGTTCGGGCCGATCTTCGCGCTGACCCGGGGCGGCCCGGAGAACGCCACCAACGTCCCGTCGTACTTCGCGTACTACACGTTCTTCAAGAAGCTCCAGGTCGGCTACGGCTCGGCGATCTCCACCGTACTCACCGTGATAATCGTGGTGGTGGCCGTGGTCTTCATCGCCGTGCAGGCCCGCAGCGAACGCCGGGACCGGGGGATCTGAGATGACCGTGACGATCGCCAAGGTCCCGGTCCACCGCAAGAAGGTGCGCGACCGCCACCACCGGGGCGTCAGCCGCTGGGTGGTGCTCGCACTGGTCACCGTGGGCGCGCTGGTCATGCTGGTGCCGTTCGCGTTCATGCTGCTCAACGCGTTCAAGTCGCCCGGGGACTACTCGTCGGGCGGCCCGCTGAGCTGGCCGTCGGAGTTCTACACCACGGGTCTGCGGACGTACTGGTCGGAGGTGAACTTCCCGCTCAAGCTGTGGAACTCGGCGCTCATCGCCGGGTCGGTGGCGGTGCTCGGTGTCGTCGTGTCGCTGCTCAACGCGTACGCGCTGGGTATCGGCCGGGTCCGCGGGCGGCTGTGGATCGTCGGGGTGTTCCTGCTGGCCAACATGCTGCCGCAGGAGGCGTTGATCTATCCGCTGTACTACGTCGCCAAGGAGATCGGTCTCTACAACACCCGGCTGTCGGTGATCATCATCTTCACCGTCATCCAGAGCGCGTTCGGCACGTACCTGCTGGCCTCGGTGCTGGGCACGTTCCCCCGGGCGCTGCTGGAGGCCGCCGCGCTCGACGGTGCCGGGAAGTGGACGGTGCTGTGGCGGGTGGTCTTTCCCAACCTGCGGCCCACCCTCGCCGTGCTGCTCATCTTCTTCTTCATCTGGACCTGGAACGAGTTCCTCATCCCGCTGGTCATGCTGATCGACAACCAGACCCAGACCATCCCGGTCGCCCTCGCGTCGTTGCAGGGTGACCGGCTGATGGACGCCCCGACCACCAACGCCGGCGCCCTGATCAGCCTGGTGCCGGCCATCCTGTTCTTCCTCATCTTCCAGCGCACCCTGGCGCGCGGCATCACGGCAGGAGCCGAGAAGTGAAGTTCACCGACGGGTACTGGCAACTGCGCCCGGGGGTCAGCGTGCTGCGCCCCGGCACTGTCGAATCGGTCGAGCCGGACGACCGCGGTTTCACCGTCTTCGCACCGGCCGGTCAGATCAACGGCCGGGGCGACACGCTCAACCGGCCGGTCGTCACCGTCCGGTTCTTCTCCCCCGCACCCGGCGTGGTCGGGGTGACCATCGGCCACCACAGCGGCGGGCTGCCCCGCGAACCCCGCTTCGGGCTGGACACCGACGGCACGCACCCGGTCACCGTCGACATCACCGGGATCAGCGCGTCGCTGACCACCGGCGAGCTGACCGTGCGGGTCGCGCTGGTCGACGGCTGGCGGGTCGAGTTCAAGCACGGCGACCGGCTGGTCACCGCGTCCACCGGCCGCAGCATCGGCATCGTCACCGACGGCGAGGGACGCCGGTACGTGCACGAACGGCTCGCGCTCGGCGTCGGCGAGACGGTGTACGGGTTGGGCGAGCGGTTCGGCCCGTTCGTGAAGAACGGGCAGACGGTCGACATCTGGAACGCCGACGGCGGCACCGCCAGCGAGCAGGCGTACAAGAACGTGCCGTTCTATCTGAGCAGCGCCGGCTACGGGTTGTTCGTGGACCACCCGGAGCACGTGTCGTTCGAGGTGGGCTCGGAGGTCGTGGCGCAGACCCAGTTCAGTGTGGAGGGCCAGTCGCTGACCTACCACGTCATCGACGGGCCCACCCCGAAGGACGTGCTGCGCCGCTACACCGCGCTGACCGGCCGCCCGGCCCGGGTGCCCGCCTGGTCGTACGGGCTGTGGCTGTCCACGTCGTTCACCACGTCGTACGACGAGAAGACGGTGACCGAGTTCGTCGACGGGATGGCCGAGCGGGACCTGCCGCTGTCGGTGTTCCACTTCGACTGCTTCTGGATGCGCCAGTTCCACTGGGTCGACTTCGTCTGGGACCCGGCGACCTTCCCCGACCCGGAGGGCATGCTGCACCGGCTGCACGAGCGGGGCCTGAAGGTGTGCGTGTGGATCAACCCGTACATCGCCCAGCGGTCGTACCTGTTCGAGGAGGGCCGCGAGGCCGGCTACCTGGTACGCAACCCGGACGGGTCGGTGTGGCAGTGGGACAAGTGGCAGGCCGGCATGGCGCTCGTCGACTTCACCAACCCCGACGCGGTGGCCTGGTTCACCGGCAAGCTCAAGTCGCTGCTGGACATGGGCGTCGACTGCTTCAAGACCGACTTCGGCGAGCGCATCCCGACCGACGTGGTGTGGCACGACGGGTCGGACCCGCAGCGCATGCACAACTACTACTCCTACCTCTACAACAAGGCGGTCTTCGAGCTGCTGGAGACCGAACGCGGCGAGGGTGAGGCGGTGGTGTTCGCCCGCTCCGCCACCACCGGCGGCCAGCAGTTCCCGGTGCACTGGGGCGGCGACTGCGAGTCGACGTTCGTCGCGATGGCCGAGTCGCTGCGCGGCGGGCTGTCCCTGGCGTCGTCGGGCTTCGGCTACTGGAGCCACGACATCGGCGGTTTCGAGGGCACCCCCGACCCGGCGGTGTTCAAGCGGTGGATCGCTTTCGGCCTGCTGTCGTCGCACTCGCGGTTGCACGGCTCCGGCTCGTACCGGGTGCCGTGGGCGTACGACGAGCAGGCCGTGGAGGTGCTGCGCCACTTCACCCGGCTCAAGCTCGGTCTGATGCCGTACCTGGCGGCGACCGCCGAACAGGCGCACCGCGACGGCATCCCGATGATGCGTCCGATGATCGTGGAGTTCCCGGACGATCCGGCCGTGGCGCACCTCGACCGGCAGTACATGCTCGGCCCGGACGTGCTCGTCGCGCCGGTGCTCAGCGCCGACGGGCAGGTCACCTTCTACGTGCCCGCCGGCACCTGGACCCACCTGGTCACCGGGGCGCAGCTCACCGGCCCGGCCTGGGTGACCGAGAAGCACGGGTACGACAGCCTGCCGGTGCTCGCCCGGCCCGGCGCGGTCATCGGGTTCGGGGCGCGCTGCGACCGGCCCGACTACGCCTGGGCCGACGGGGTGGAGCTGCGGCTCTACGCTCCGGCGGAGGGGCAACGGCAGCGGGTGCGCATCCCGTCGCCCGACGGGGGGCCGGGCGCGCAGTTCGAGGTGGGGTTCCGGGGCGGGGTGGCGACCGCCGAGCTGGTGTCGGGTGAGTCGTCGGCGTACCACTGCGTGGTGGTCGGCGCGGAGAGGGCGGGACGATGACGGCACGCAACTTCCCGGAGAGCTTCCTCTGGGGGTCGGCGACGGCGGCGTACCAGATCGAGGGCGCGGCCACCGAGGACGGTCGGGGTCCGTCCATCTGGGACACCTACAGCCACACCCCCGGGCGGACGTTGAACGGCGACACCGGTGACGTGGCCGCCGACCACTACCACCGGTGGCCGCAGGATCTGGACCACCTCGCCGAGCTGGGGCTGGGCGCGTACCGTTTCTCGATCTCCTGGCCCCGGGTGCAGCCGGGCGGTTCCGGCCGGTTCAACCCCGCCGGCCTGGACTTCTACGCCCGGCTGGTCGACGGACTGCTGGAGCGCGGCATCCGGCCGGTGGCGACCATGTACCACTGGGACCTGCCGCAGCAGTTGGAGGACGCCGGCGGGTGGCCGGTGCGGGAAACGGCGCTGCGTTTCGAGGAGTACGCGGCGGGGATCGTCGGCGCGCTCGGGGACCGGGTGCACACCTGGACGACGCTCAACGAACCGTGGTGCTCGGCGTACCTGGGGTACGGCTCCGGCGTGCACGCGCCCGGCCGCACCGAACCGGCGGCGGCGTTGGCGGCGGTGCACCACCTGAACCTGGCGCACGGCCTGGCCGGGCGGGTGGTGCGGGAGCTGACGCCGAGCGCCGAGCTGTCGGTGACGTTGAACCTGCACGTCGTGCGGGGCGCGTCCGGGTCGGACGCGGACGCCGACGCGGTCCGGCGGATCGACGCGCTGGCGAACCGGGCGTTCCTCGGCCCGATGCTGGACGGGGCGTACCCGGCGGACCTGCTGGCCGACACCGCCGCCGTCACCGACTGGTCGTTCGTGCGCCCCGGTGACGAGAAGCTGATCGCGGTGCCGCTGGACGTGCTCGGGGTCAACTACTACTCCAGCACCCTGGTCCGCGCCTGGGACGGGCACTCGGCCCGCTCGGCCGCCGACGGGCACGGGGCGTCGGTGCACTCGCCGTGGGTGGGTGCCGAGGACGTCGACTTCCTGCCGCAGCCCGGCCCGTACACGGCGATGGGGTGGAACATCGACCCGCCGGCCTTCACCGAGCTGCTGGTGCGGCTGGGGCGCGACCACCCGGGCCAGCCGTTGATGATCACCGAGAACGGCGCGGCGTTCGACGACGTGGTGTCGGCCGACGGGCGGATCCACGACGACCGGCGGATCGACTACCTGCGCCGGCACATCGGTGCGGTGGCCGACGCCCGCGCGCAGGGCGTGGACGTGCGGGGCTACTTCGTCTGGTCGCTGCTGGACAACTTCGAGTGGGGTTACGGCTACGACCGTCGGTTCGGCATCATCCACGTCGACTACGACACGCAGGAACGTCGCTGGAAGGACAGCGCCCACTGGTACCGCCGGCTGGTCGCCACCGGCCAGCTCGACGGGTAGGTCAGCGGGTTCCCGCAGGGTTGCTCCGGCCGGACGGCCAGGGCAACCCCCGTCGCCGCGACCCCGGCCGGTGCCGTGCGGCCGGGGTCGCGGCGGACCGGGTTCAGGGGTGTGTCACACGGACCCGTTCGAGGCCGAGTCGCGGACTGGTGACGAGGCGGTAGTCGGCCGACTCCGCGTCGGACAGGGGGTCGCCCCGGACCGGGGTGAAGTCGGGTCCGTCGGAGCCGGGTGCGTGCACCACCTGCAGTTGCGCCCGCACCGCTTCCTCCCGCAGGCGGTCGGTGATGACGCGGGTGGACGAGTCGGCCGCCTCCCGCAGGTCGGACAGACCACCGATGATCTCGGCGAAGGACCGGGAGGAGACGTCGGCGTCCGGCTGTGCGGACTGCTCGTCGCCGATCAACCGGTCGGAGGTGCGGAAGAAGCCGTCCTTGCCCAGGTAGCGCTCGTACATGATGGTCACCAGCGCGAACAGCCGCATGTACGCGCGCCGGTAGGCGAATTCGAAGAACCTCAGCGCCTCCGCCTCGTCGACCTCGCCACGGTCGACCGAGGCGACGCATGCGGCGGCGGTCAACGCGCTGTAGAGCGCGAGGTGCACGCCGGTGGACAGCAGCGGGTCCAGGAAGCACGCCGCGTCGCCCACGATCGCGTAACCGGGCCCGCAGAACTGGTCCGCGATGTACGAGTAGTCGGTCTCGACCCTCGTCACGCCGAGGAACTCGGCCTCTGCCGTCAGCTTCGTGATGGTCGGCGAGGCCGCGATGAGGTGACGGTACAGGTCGTCCGACGACGGGTGTTCGTGACGGTCACGCGCGAAGGCGTCCTTGGTGGTGACGTAGCCGATGCTCATCCGCCCGCCGGCCATCGGGATCACCCAGTACCAGCCCTCCGGCGAAGAGATGATGTTGATCCCTCCGGACGGCGTGTCGGGCAGCAGCGTGGCCCCGGTCCAGTAGCCCCAGATGCCGACGTTGCGCAGGTTGTTCAGCGGCTCACGGTTGCCGAAGTGCCGGGTGCTGAGCAGCCCGTTGCGTCCGGTGGCGTCGACCAGGAAGTCGAAGTCGTCGATGGTGAACGGTTCGCCGTCGTCCGGGGAGCATTCCACGGCCACCGGCCGGCCGTCGGCGAAGCGCACCGACCGACCGGTGACGCCGGTGGTGACGGCGACCCCGTTGCGGCGGGCGTGCTCCAGCAGCAGCGCGTCGAACTCGCTGCGGTCGACCTGCCACGACTGCACCCCGGACTGCGCCTGCCAGTCGAACGCCCACTGGTCGTCGTCCCAGTGGATGACGCCTCCGTTCTTCTTGACGAAGCCGTGGTCGTCGAGAGTCTTCGACATGCCGATGACGTCCAGCACCACCCGGCACGACGGGGTGAGCGACTCGCCCACGTGGTACCGCGGGAAGTGGGCGCTCTCGACGAGTCGCACGTCGAGTCCGGCCTGGGCCATCGCCGTTGCCGCGGTGCTCCCGGCCGGGCCACCACCGATCACGAGGACCTTCATGTCTCTGCCACCTTGCCGTTCCGGCCGTAGCCATGGGGAATGGGTGCACCGACGATGTGACGACGACGTCTGTCCCGACGTCGAGCTGCGGCTCGGCCAGCCGTCACCGCTGGCTGTCCCGGGTGTCGGCAGTGCGTCTTCCACGGCTGCCGACCGGGGCCGCAGCCGGAATCAGGGAGTGACGCCGATCAGGGCCGGACCAGGCAGGCGTGGGCCGTCAGTCCCGTATCGGCGACCGTGCGCCGGGCGGGTCGGACTCGACGACGAACGAAGCAGCACAGGCGATTGCCCTTCTCGCGCGGCAAGATATAGACAATCGTACATGAATTTCTGACCGGGCACCGCCGGCTCCACGGAACAGCGCCGCCGCGCGCACGAGGTGCGACCACAGGGCGGACACGCCGCCGCGATGGCCGTCGCAAGGCCGCGCCCATCCGGGCGGCAGCGGAACGCGCCGACCAGCGCGACCAAGGAGTACGGGGGTCGCGCCGCACGATTCACCCGCGACGCCGCCGCGTTGATCACCCGCGCCGAACTGACACGACACCACGGAAAGCGCGTGAGCGGCGGCGTCGGCCTACTGGCGGCGCTCGCGGTCGCGTTGGTGCTGGAGGGCTTCCTCGAGCTGGTCTTCGAGGACGATGATCCGGCAGGCCGCCTCCAGGGCGGTGCCCTGGTCGACCATCTCCCGGGCCCGGGCGGCCAGGCGCAGCTGGTAGCGGGAGTAGCGGCGGTGCCCGCCGGCGGAACGGACCGGGATGATCAGCTTCGCCTCGTCGAGGCGGCGCAGGAAGTCCTGCGAGGCGCCGACGATGTCGGCGGCGCGGCCCATGGTGTAGGCGGGGTAGTGGTCGTCGTCGAGCAGTTCGTCAGGTTGGGCCATACATTCCTTCTTCGAGAACGAGGGCCCCGGCGCGCGTCGCGCCGGGGCCCGGGGTTACGGGTTGAACACACCATTCACCGACAGGTTCGTCGGGTTCTCTTCTCCGCACCCTGCCGCTGTCAGCAGGTGGTGCGAGGATCGCATAAGCGTGACCGGAGACCACCTCGCGTTCAAAGTGATTACGGTGTCCACCGCAGAACGGGAACTACGTCCTGACGGCGGGCGATCCAACGGCGTCAAACCCTCCCTTTCCTCTCCTTCTCACCAGCTACGGTGCTATCCGTCGATGTCGGAGCCCCACGCGACTTCATGGCCCCGCACATGTGCGGCGGATCCTGTTGCATCAGGCAGCGCCCCGAACCGTGCACCGGCCCCGCCTGCATTGCCCTGACCTGGAATTACGTCAAGGTCTTGTCGTGCACGTGCGGTGTTTCCCACAGTGTGGTTCCACCACGGCTGCCGAGCGGGCCACGAGAACCTCCGGCTCTGCTCCGACGCTCGGCCTGTCACGTCGGCGTCTTCAACCGATCTTCGTCGTCAACGGGACAAAGACTAACCAGGGCCACCGGGAATGTCTAGTCTCCAGAGACCAGATTTTCTGGACCGCTCCCCGCAGCCCTCGCCGACCGGGCGGTCGACACGTGACGCACGGGCACCACCGTGGCCGCACCACGGCCGGCCCGTGACGCCGCAGGACGGGTACGGGAGCGGTCGACGTGCTCGTCGACCGCACGCTGCGGCGGTGGACCGGAGCCGCCGCTGGTCCGCCGCCGTACTAGGGTGCTTTCCGGGGCAAAGTGTCCGGGTGGGGCAAGGAGGTCCGATGCGGCAGGCCAAACGGCTGAAGAGCGTCCGGTACGACATCCGCGGGCCGGTGCTGCGGCGGGCACAGGAGATGGAGGCCGCCGGCCACCGGATCCTCAAGCTGAACCTGGGCAACCCGGCACCCTGGGGGCTGGCCACCCCCGGGCCGATCGTCGCCGACGTGGTGCAGAACCTCGTCGAGGCGCAGGGCTACAGCGACGCCCGGGGCATCTACTCGGCGCGGGTCGCCGTCGCCCAGCGGTACCAGAACCTGGGCGTGACCGACGTCCAGCCGGACGACGTGCTGCTCGGCAACGGGGTCTCCGAGCTGATCATGATGGTGTTGCAGGCGCTGCTCGACTCCGGCGACGAGGTGCTGGTGCCCAGCCCGGACTACCCGCTCTGGACCGCCGCGGTCAACCTGTGCGGCGGGCAGGCCGTGCACTACCGCTGCGACGAGAGCGCCGGCTGGCAACCCGACCTGGAGCACCTGGCCTCGCGGATCACCGAACGTACCCGCGCCCTCGTGGTGATCAACCCGAACAACCCGACCGGCGCGGTGTACTCGGAGCAGACCCTGCTCGGCATGATCGAACTGGCCCGCCGGCACGGCCTGATGATCTTCGCCGACGAGATCTACGACCGGATCGTGTACGACGGCGCCACCCACCACACGCTCGCGGCGCTCGCCCCGGACGTGCCGGTGGTCAGCATGGGCGGCCTGTCGAAGGTCTACCGGGCCGCCGGCTTCCGCTCCGGCTGGCTCGCCACCAGCGGCTTCACCGGCACCGACACGGACTACCTGAACGGGCTGCAACTGCTGGCCAACCTCCGGGTATGCCCGAACGTGCCGGCCCAGCACGCCATCCAGACCGCGCTCGGCGGCTACCAGAGCATCGACGAGCTGATCCGGCCCGGCGGGCGTCTGCTCGAACAGCGCGACCACGCCTGGCGCGAGGTCGTCTCGATCCCCGGCGTCGACTGCGTCAAGCCGGAGGGCGCGCTGTACCTCTTCGCCCGCCTCGATCCGGCCGTCCACAAGATCCACGACGACGAGAAGCTCGTGATCGACCTGCTGGAGCAGCAGCATCTGCTGATCTCGCATGGCAGCGGCTTCAACATCGACACCCCGGACCACCTGCGCATGGTGTTCCTGGCCCCGACCGACGTCCTCGACGACGCGATCGGGCGCATCCGCACCTTCCTGTCCACCTACCGGCAGTAGGAGGGGCCCGCTACCAGCTCACCACCAGCCTGCTCAGGCCGACGGTGGTGGGCGAGAGGATGGACCGATGACCGAGAAGTCGACCGTGGCGGTGCTGGGCGCGGGCATCATGGGTGCCGCCATGGCCCGCAACCTCGTCCGGGCGGGGCACGTCGTCCGCGTGTGGAACCGGTCCCCGGAGAAGGCGGCGGGGACCGGCGCGACCATGGCGCAGACCCCGGCCGACGCCGTACGTGACGCCGACGTGATCATCACAATGCTGTACGACGGGGCGACCGTCCGCGAGGTGATCGGGCGGGCCGCACCCGGGCTGAAGGCGAGCGCGGCCTGGCTGCAGACCACCACCGTGGGCCTGGCCGACACGGCCGGGTTCGCCGAGATCGCCGCCGAGCACCGGGTGGCGTTCTACGACTCGCCCGTGCTCGGCACCCGGCAGCCCGCCGAGGCCGGCCGGTTGACCGTGCTCGCCGCCGGGCCGCAGACCGGCCGGGAGAAGCTCACCGCGGTGTTCGACGCGATCGCGGCCCGGGTGGTGTGGCTGGCTGAGGACGGCGCGCGGGGCGACGCCACCCGGTTGAAGCTGGTGGCGAACAGTTGGGTCCTGACGGTGACCCACGGCGCGGTCGAGATGCTGGCGTTGGCCGGGGCGCTCGGCGTCGACCCGGACCGCTTCTTCGAGGTGATCGAGGGCGGCCCGCTGGACATGGGCTACCTGCGCGCCAAGACCGACCTGGTGCGGCAGGGCCGGTTGTCGCCGGCGAGCTTCGCGGTGGAGACCGCCGAGAAGGACGCCCGGCTGATCGTCGCGGCCGGCGAGGACCACGGGGTACGCCTCGACGTCCTGGCCGCCGGTGCGCAACGGTTCCGGCGGGCGACCGCGCAGGGTCACGGCGACGAGGACATGGCGGCGTCCTACCACGCCAGCTTCGTCCCGTGACGCTGGTCCGACGGCGGAGTACCGGTGGTGGCGGTGAGGCGTCGCATGGCGGCGTGAGCGGGAGGACCCCAGGACGGTTTGCCGCCAGGGCGGCCGTGGACGCCGGCGTCGCCGATCAGGATGCCACCGAGGGCGCGTGCCAGGGCCCACCCCCGGGCACGGCGGATGGTGGCGGTGTCGGGTGTCGGCCGGTAGGCGGCGAGGAAGTGGTCGATGCCGTCGTCGGGTAGCAGGAGCCACCCGGCGGCGAGGTCGTAGGCGGGGTCGCCCGTGCCTAGGTCGCCGAAGTCGATCACGCCGCAGAGGGTGCCGTCGGTGGTGAGGACGTTGGCCGGGTGCAGGTCGGCATGCAGCCAGAGCGACAGGCCCGTCCAGCCGGGGGCGGTGACGGCGTCGTGCCAGATGGCGCGCACCGCGTCCGGGTCGGGGATCAGGCCCCGTTCGGTGGCGTCGGTGAGCGCTGCGGTGAATCCCTCGGTGTGGTCGGTCAGCGGGCCGCCCCGACTGCCGCCGGTCGGAGCGCCGGTGGGGGCAGGCTGGTGCAGTGCGGTCAGGAAGGCGGCCAGGGAGTGCGCCGCGTCGGTGGCCCGGGTGACGGGGTGCCGGTCGGCGGGGACACCCGGCACCCACGTGGTGACGAGCCAGCACCGGGGGAACCGGTCGGACGGTGTGCCGACGCGCTGCGGTACCGGGACCGGCAGTGGGAGGTGCGGAGCCAGGGTGGGCAGCCAGGTGACCTCCTTGCGCAGCAGCGCGTCCGCGCGGTCGGTCGCCCAGGGGAGCCGGACAGCCAGCTCGTCACCGAGCCGCCACATCTGGTTGTCCCACCCGCGTGCGCCCAGCCGAACGGGAAGACCGGCGAGGTCGGGGTGTTGGTCCCGAACCAACTCCTGGACCAGCTCCGCGGTGATCTCCTCTTCCCGGTGGGTCATGCGGAACAACGGTAGTCCCGCAGAGGCGTCTCGCAGGCCCTCGTCACCGGCCGGTCGCGACGATGACGGCCGGGAACTCGCGACCTGGTTCCGGCGACGGGAGTAGACGTGTTGCTCGTCGGTTCGCAGTGGTGATTGTGGATGGTGCCTGGACCGGGCATGCTGACACCGCGGTCGGGCCGTTCGGCTCATCGGGGTGCAGAGCGAGCGCCCGGACCGCGCCGGGCGGGCGAGGATGTGCCTGATGGAGTGAGGTAACCGCACGTCACACCATCCGCTTCTCCCGATTTCCGCCGCGAATCTGCTGTTTCCACATGCACGGAGGAGTGCCGGTGAAACCGTTCTGTAGAGCTTTTCTCGCCGTACTGTGCGGAGCCGTGCTGGTGGTCGGCCCGCAGACCCCCGCATCGGCGATCGCCGGCGGCACCACCACGTCGTCGCTGCACGGGCAGGTGCAGATCTGGAACAACGGAGGGGCCGACTTCCGCTGTACCGGCTCGCTCATCCATGTGCACTACGTGCTCACCGCGGCACACTGCCTCCACAGCAGCCGCCTCGTGGTCAAGGCGGGCGACAAGCGTCTCGGCAGCGGTCAGCGCATCATCGTCGACGGCACGGCGGCGGCACCGAAGGGCTACGACATGGCAGTCCTGCATCTGGCGTCGAACGTCACCCAGAGCAATCTCGTCGTTCCTTACAGCAGGGACACTGATCTACTCAAGACCGGGGTCACCGTAGCCATCCGCGGCTGGGGGCAGACCGAGACGAACGGGCCACCGGCATCGACCCTGCGGGTGTGCAGCCTGCGGGTCGAGCGATCCATCGCCTCGGAGCTGGAGTTGGAGGGACTCGACGGGGTTCCCCTGGACGGTGACTCCGGGGCGGCGGTCTGGCAGAACAACCGCGTCCAGGCCGTGTTCACCCACTCCGACGACGAACTGGGTGGGCTGTCCGTTCCCACCGGTTTCCTGGCCGGCTGGATCAAGAGCGTCAGCGGGGTCGACGGAATCGACTGAACCCGGTCTGATCGGCCGGGCGACGTGGGCGGGGTCGTCGTCAGGCGGCGTCGACGCTGGTGAGGACGGCGTCCCAGGCCAGTTCGGCGGCGACCGTGCCCAGCCGCAGCGACGGGGCGGGCATCGTCACCTCGTCGGTGGTCAGGGCGAACAGGGTGTCACCGTCGGCGATGGTGTGGAAGGGCTGGATCGCCCGGTGCATGGAGCTGTGCACCTGGGTGGCGAACTGGGCGAGTTCGGCGTCGGTCATCCGGACGTTGGTGACCACGGCGGTCAGGGTGGTGTTCCCGCCGGTGGGCGCGGGGTCCGGGGTGGCCGCCGCGACCAGCTCGGCGTAGTCCTCGGCCGGGTGGCGACGCCGCCCGGTAGCCGGGTCGAGGTTGCCGCGCACGATCCCGCCGTCGCGGTCGACGATCACACCCATCGCGTTGACCACGGTCAGTACCAGCAGCCGGGCCGCGCCGACGCGGGCGAAGGCGGCACCCTGCCCGCCCCACTCGGCGCGGGCGTTGTCGACCTTGCCGACGGTCGCGCCGACACCCGCACCGACCCTCCCGACGGCCACCCGGTCGGCGCGTACCGCGCGCAGCCCGTCGGCGCCGAGCCCGGCGTCGGGGTAGATGGCGTTGTCCCGGGGCGTGAAGTCGTAGACGACGGCCCCGGACACCACCGGCAGGCTGCCGAAGTCGGTCGCGTAGCCGGTGCGGCGGAGCAGTTCGTCGTAGACGCCTGACGCCGCGGCGAGCCCGAAGCTCGACCCGCCGGCGAAGCACAACGCGTGGTGGTACGGGAAGCCGCCGCTGACCCCGACGGCCCCGCCCCGCTTGTCGACGGCGGTACGCGCGCCGCCGGGGACGCTGAGCACGGTGACGCCGGTCGGGCCGTCGGGATACTCGGCGGTGCCGATCGCCACGCCGGGCAGGTCGAAGTCGACCCACCCGTCGCCCGCCGCACCGAGCACCGCGGGTCGTCGCCGGTGGTCGTTGCCGACGGGTGCCGTCGTACGCGGCGGGGCGGGATGGTGCTCGGACATGAGGATCACCGTCTTCCGTGGGGGGTGTGGTGGCGGCGTGTCCCGACCGACGCCCGGTTACCTAGACTGGGCTGATGGCCCGTCCCGTCACGCTGCACGATGTCGCGCGCCGGGCGGGTGTCGGCAAGTCCACCGTTTCCAATGTGCTGTCGTGTTCCGGCCGGGTCTCCGAGGCGACCCGGGAACGGGTCCGTGCGGCGATGGAGGAACTGGGTTACGTCCCCAACCGGGCGGCCCGGCAGTTGCGGGGCGGGCGGACCGGCGTCATCGGGGTCTACGTTCCGGGCGTGCCGTCCACGTCGGAGTTCTACATGCGGTTCGTCTTCGGCGTCATGGAACGTGCCGCCGCCCGCGACCGGGACGTCTCGATCCTGACCGCCTCGGAACGCCGGTCGCCCCGCGCGCTCGACGGGGTGATCGTGGCCGATCCGCACCGGGACGACGCGTTCGTGCCGGTCCTGATGCAGGGTGGCGTGCCGGTCGTGTGTTTCGAACGGCCCCCGGCCGGGATGCGCGCGGACGTCGTGCTCTGGGCGGACCACCACCGCGCGCTCACCGGGCTGCTGGACCGGATGGCCGGGGCCGGGGCCCGGCGTCCCGCCCTGGTGGTGCCACCGGAGACGGGCGACTGGGCGGCCCAGTTGGCGGCGGCGCACCGGGACTGGTGCGCCCGGCACGGCGTCGCCCCCGTGGTGGCGCACCATCCGTGGGTGCCGTCGCCGGCGGAGGTGTCCCGGGCGGTCGAGCAGGTGCTCGCCGCGCCGGGGGTGGACGCCCTGGTGTGCGCCTCGGTGGACACCGCGCCGACGGCCGTGCAGGTGCTGCACGGGCTCGGCCGCCGGGTCGGGCGGGACGTCCTGCTGGCCAGCGCCACCGAGTCGAGCGCCCTGCGCCTGGGTCAACCGCCGATCACCGCGCTCGACCTGTCGCCGTTGGACGCCGGACGCCGCTGCGCCGACCTGCTCGACGACCTGATCGGTGGCGGCCCGGGTGGGGACTACGAGCATCCGGTCCACCTGTGGTGGCGGGAGTCGACCCGGGGGCCGGTCACCGGGTCATCCGTTCCAGTGCCTCCTCCATCCGGTCGCCCGCTTCCACCGGGTTGAGCCCGGCCGCGAGGCCGTCCTGGTAGACCTGGTCGAGCAGGGGGCGGAAGCGGGTGTAGCGGCGTTCCCAGTCGGCGGAGTCGGTGCGCCAGTAGCCCACGCAGACGGCGCGGTCGCGGGGCAGCCGGTGCACGGTGCGCAGCACGGACCGGGCCGTTCGGCACTCCCCCGCCTCGCCGGCGACCCAGACGTAGCCGGGGCCGTCGGGCAGGGTCGTGTCCCGCAGCCGGTCGGCGAGGCTGCCCGGACCGTCGCCGTTGCCGACCCCGACCCGTACGTCGATGTGCACGGTGGGGTCGTCGCCGGCGGCGGCGAGCAGGTCCCGGGCGTCGGCCAGGTCCGGCAGGTCCACCAGCACCCGCACCGGGAGGCCGGGGGTGCGTTCCGCGACGGCACGGGTCGCGGCGGGCAGCCCGGACAGGTCGGCGGCGAGCACCAGCCAGCGGGTGTCGGCGGGGGGACGGAACCAGGCGCGGCACCGCCACAGCAGCAGACCGGCGCCGGTCCCGGCCTGCCGCGCCCAGGACGTGGCGGGGCCGTGGTCGTGCAGGGCGAAGTCGATGGTCAGCCGCGCCCCGACGGGGTCGACGGCGCGGACGGAGTAGTTGCGGCCGATGGGCGGGTGCTGCTCGTCGTGGTAGCCCCACACCTCGCCGCGCAGGGTCATCGGCGGTGGGGCAGCCTCACCGGGGCGGGGGAGGTAGATCGTCACCGACTCGTCCGGTGCGCCGAGGGACGGAAAGTGGGCGAGGTCGGGACCGCCGAGGACGATCCGTTGCAGGTGCGGGGTCAGCCGCCGGACCTCGTGCACGGTGGCGGTCCAGAAGCCGGGTCGGGTGAGCGTGTCGGTCATGTCGCGCTGTACTCCGAACTGGTGGCCGGGTCGCCGTCGACCGCGACGGTGAGCGCGGGGACGATCCTGTCCAGGACGTAGGGCAGGCTCAGCACGGAGGCGAACGCCAGCGCGCCGTTGGCCTCGGTGCCGAGGAAGACGTCGCGGCGTTGGGTGCGGACGTCCAGCCGGGTGTAGAGCGGGTCGCCGAGCAGAATGGTCACGCCCGGGTCGGTGGCCGCCTCGGACCAGACGGCGACGTCCACGTCCACCAGGTCGAACCGTTCGCGGCTGATGGTGGCGGACTGGTTGGCGTTCGCGGTGAGGGTGGTGACCTCGGGTGCCATGGTCAGTCCGAGGTCGAGCAGCACCTTCGAGGCGGTGGTCTCGGGGCTGAACAGGTAGTACTGGCCTTCGTAGGTGGAGGCGAACACGGTGCGGGCGCCCTTGAGGCGGGGATGGGCGGCGGCGACCGAGGCGATCCGCTGTTCCAGGTCGGCGACGAGTTTCTCGGCCTCGGCGCGGTGGCCGGTGATCTGTCCGGCGGCCCTGCTCATCTGCTGCCAGGTCACCGCCCAGCTGCCGTCGCCGGCCGGCTGGGCGACGGTGGGGGCGATCTTGGTGAGCAGGTCGTACTCCTGCCGGGACATGCCGGAGGAGAGGCCGACGATGACGTCGGGGCGCAGTGCGGCGATCTGTTCGTAGTCGAGTTCGGCGCGGGCCAGCACCTCCGGCTTGGCCGTGCCGAGTCGTTCCCGGGCCCACGGCCAGGTCGCGTTCGGCTGGTTGCCGTACCAGTCGCGGATCGCCACCGGCACCTCGCCGAGGGCGAGGAAGTAGTCCTGTTCCTTGAGGCCCACCACCACGATCCGTTCGGGCTTGGCGGTGAGGGTGGTCGCGCCGAAGGCGTGGGTGAGGGTGGTGGGGAACGCGGCGTCGGACGATCCGGACGCGGGGGCGGCGGGCTTCGCCTCACCGGTGGCGCAACCGCCGGCCACCAGCACGACGAGCGCCAGTGTGGCGGCGGTCAGGATGGTGCTCAGCCGGCGTGGGCGGGTGTGTGACATGGCATTCGATCCTCAGGAGGGGCAGCGAGAACGACGTTCCCAGTGGCTTAGGGTAGGTTTACCTTAGCCAGTGATGGAACGTTCCACCATGAAGTGAGTCACAGTGTCGGTCGCCACCCCCACCGGCTTACGCCGCCCCCGCCTGCTCGCCGCCGGGCTGCTCGCCTGCGCGCTCGCTCTGCTGGCCGCCATCACCGCCAGCCTCGCCGTCGGCGCGCTGCCACTGACGACCGGCGTCGTGCTGCGGGAACTCCTCGCCCACGGCGACAGCGAGGCGGGCCTGATCGTCTGGGAGGTCCGGCTGCCCCGTACCGTGATCGCGATCTGCGTCGGCGCGGCCCTGGCGCTGGCCGGCACCCTGATGCAGGCCCTCACCCGCAACCCCCTCGCCGACCCCGGGCTGCTGGGCGTCAACGCCGGAGCCGCCGCCGCGGTGGTCGCCGGCATCCTCGCCGGGGTGGGCAGCCAACGCGGACACCTGCTGCTCGCCCTGCTCGGCGCGGGCCTCGCCGCCGGCCTGGTCACCATCATCGGCGGCACCCGGGGGCCGGGCAGGGCCGAGGACGGCCGGCTGGTCCTGGCCGGCGCGGCCGTCGGCGCCTGCCTGACCGGGGCCGTCGCCGGTGTCACCCTGATCGACCAGACCGCATTCGACAGATACCGCTTCTGGGCCGTCGGCAGCCTCGCCGACCAGCCGCCGTCCGCCCTGCTCACGGCGGCACCGGCGCTGCTCGCCGGCCTGGTCGTCACCGTCGGCGTGATCCGACCGCTGGACGTGCTGCGCTTCGGCGACGAGGGCGGCACCGCGCTGGGGGTCAGCCCCGGCCGCACCCGGCTGCTCGCGCTGGTCGCCACCACCCTGCTCTGCGGCGGCGCGACCGCCGTGGCCGGCCCCATCGGCTTCCTCGGGCTCGCCGTCCCCCACGCCGCCCGGGCGATCTGCGGCCCCCGGCTCGGGTGGATCGTCGCCTACGCCTGCCTGCTCGGCCCGATCCTGCTGATCACCGCCGACGTGATCGGCCGGCTGCTGGCCCGACCCGGAGAGATCGAGGTCGCGATCATCATGGGCGCGATCGGCGCGCCCGTGTTCATCGCCCTGGTCCGCGCCCGGAGGATTCCCCGCCCATGACCACCACCGCGACCAGCGGTCCGGGCCGCCGCACCCGCCGCCGGCACACCCGCCGCGCCACCCTGGCCTGCCTCCTCGCCCTGGCCCTCGGCGTCGGGCTGGCCGTCGTCGCCCTGGCCAGCGGCCGGTACGCCACCCCGCCGCACGACCTGTGGCCGGCGCTGACCGGGGGCGGCGACCCCGGCCTGCGGTTCGTCCTGTTCGAGCTGCGGCTGCCCCGGATCGGCACCGCACTCGCCGTCGGGGCCGCCCTCGGCGCGGCCGGCGCACTCTTCCAGAGCGCCAGCCGTAATCCCCTCGGCAGCCCCGACATCGTCGGCTTCACCGTCGGTGCCGCCACCGGCGCACTCGTCGTCCTGCTGGTTCTCCACGACACCCGACTCACCCCCGCCGTGGGTGCGGTGCTCGGCGGTGCCGCCGTCGCCGGGGCGGCCCTGCTGCTCGGCGGAACCGGGCAACGCCTCATCCTCGTCGGGATCGGCCTGTCCGCCCTGCTCACCTCCGTCAACGCGTACCTGCTGACCCGCGCCGAGGTGACCGACGCGCAGAACGCCGCCGTCTGGCTCGTCGGCAGCCTCAACGGCAGCGGCCCGCACCTGCCGCTGCTGCTCGGCGCGCTCGCCGCGCTGCTGCCACCCGCCGTGCTGGCGGCCCGGGGGCTGCGACTCATCGAGAACGGCGAGGACAAGGCACTGAGCCTCGGCGTACCCGTACGCCGGCAACGCCTCACCGCGACGGCCCTGGCGGTCGCGCTCACCGCCGTCGGGGTCGCCGGCGCCGGACCTGTCGGCTTCGTCGCCCTGGCCGCCCCCCACCTGGCCCGCCGGCTCACCCGCGTCGCCGCTCCCCTGGTGACCACGAGCGCGGTGTTCGGCGCCGTGCTGCTGCTCGCCGCCGACCAGCTCGCCCAACGGCTCGTCCCCGGGCAGCAACTGCCCGTCGGCGCGGTCACCGGCGTCGTCGGCGGCGGCTACCTCGCTCTCGTCCTGGCCTGGATCTGGCGAGGGAGGCCCGGGTGAGCCGCCGCCCGTCCCGCACCGCACCGCCCACCCCGGAGGCAACCATGACCGCCCCGCCCGCGATCGAACTGGACTCGGTCACCGTCGGCTACGACCGTCGGACCGTCTGCCGGGACGTCTCCCTGCGGATCGCCGAGGGGAGCTTCACCGTCTTCATCGGGCCGAACGGGTGCGGCAAGTCGACCCTGCTGCGCACCATCGCCCGGGTGTTGCGGCCCAGCGCGGGCCGGGTGGCCGTCCTCGGCCGCGACGTGCACGGCTACCGCCGGCGGCAGTACGCCCGCACCGTGGGGCTGCTCCCCCAGGGCATCGAGGCACCGGCGGGGATGACCGTCACCGATCTGGTGCTGCGGGGGCGGCACCCGCACCGCTCGGCGCTGAGCCGCTGGACGTCGCACGACGAACGGGCGGTCACCGCGGCGCTGGCCGCCACCGGCACCACCGACCTCGGCGACCGGGTACTGGCGGAACTCTCCGGAGGCCAACGGCAACGCGCCTGGTTGGCCATGCTGCTGGCGCAGGACACCCCGATCCTGCTGCTCGACGAACCGACCACCTACCTCGACATCGCCCACCAGTACGAGGTCCTCGACCTGCTCGCCGACCTGCACGCCGGCGGCCGGACCGTGGTCGCCGTCCTGCACGACCTCAACCAGGCGGCCCGCTACGCCACCGACCTGGTGGTGCTGCGCGACGGCCAGGTCGCCACGACCGGTCACCCGTCGACGGCGCTCACCCCGGACCTCGTCGCCGACGTGTTCGGGTTGCGCTGCCGGATCGTGCCCGATCCGGTGACGGGCACTCCCGCGGTGTTCCCCGAGTCCGCCCGCCCCCACCCGACCAGCCCAGCGGTGGCGCCCGGTGGATGAGCGGACCGTCCTGCCGACGGCCGGCCTGTCAGGGGCGGACGGAACCTGTCCGACCCTGACAGCCGCGCCGATCGGCTACGGAGGCCCCGGACATCGCTACCGGCCAGCCACGGCCCGACCGTGGACGACGAGGGCTTCACCGCCGTACGGTGCTACCGCAGGCCCCGTCGGGGTCGGGGAACGATCTTCTCGGCGTCGACCACGGTGAACGAGGCGTACGGGTGGACGCCACCGCTGACGACCGCCTCGGCCTGCCGGTCGCCCAGGAGCACCGAACGGAAGAATGCGGTGACATATCCGGCGCTGACCTGGCGCTGTTCGGTCTCGGTCAGTTTGCGGGTCACGTGCGACCACTCGATCGGCGGTTCGGGGGTGCCGCTGTCCGGGTCCCAGTCCGGGAACGTCGGGGTGCCGCACCAGCCCGGTGCCGGACCGAAGCCCTGGTCGTCGATGGCGCCGACCTGCCCGCTCCCGGGAGACCACTGGGTGTTGAGGAAGTTGTGGTTCGCGCCACGAACATGCCAGGTGTAGACCGGCTCACGCGTGTGACCGGTTGCCAACTTCGCATAGTCGAGACCCTGCTCGCTGTCGCAGCCGCCGACCCACACCGCGAGCGGTGCCGAGGTCACCCGGTAGAGCTTGGCATCCGGGGAACCGGGATTGGTGGCGGTGCCCGAGCCGGCGGCGGCGAGGGCGAGGACGCCGGCCACGCGTACGCCTGCCGGAAGGTCGACGCGGTGGACGTCCGCGGCGTGCCAGGCCACCGCACGGCCGCCGCGTGAGTGGCCGAGTGTCCCCGTACGAGAGAAGTCGATCCTGCCTTTGAGGTTCGGGGTCGGGCCGCTGAAGTGGCCGGCCAGCGCGCCACCGCCCGTGCGGCCCAGTTCGGTCCAGAGCGAGAGATGCTTGTTGATGAGCTTCGCGCGGGCGTTGTCGGCCTCGGTGCCGATCTGACCGGCGTTGATTCCGTTGGCGCTGATCGAGACGACGACCATTCCCTGGGCGGCGAGCTGTCGGGCAAGATAGTCGTAGCCCCGGTAGCTGGGTAGTGCGGCGACACCGGGCGCGCACGGCCACTGCCAGAGCCGGTGGATGGCGTCCAACCAGCGCGGGTCGTCGTAGTAGTCGTCCGGCGACTCCTTCTCGATCCGGGCCGCCTCGGCGTCGGCAGCCCGGTCGGCGCAGGTGGACCAGTAGCCGTGCGAGAGCACCACCAGGGGAAACGGCCCGTTGCCGGCGGCCGGGTAGTGCACGTTGCCGGTCAGCTCGATCGGTGCCAGGGTCGACGAGTCCGGGCCGTCGGTGTGGAAGCCGGCGACGGTGAACGCACGGTCGCCGAGGGTGTAGTCGAGCGACCTGACCGGATAGGTGCGGTCCCTGGCCTGGGCGGGTGACGCAGGCACGAGGCCGGCGGCGACCAGCGCCACTGCGGCCAGGCCCTTCAGCAATGACAACCTTTTCTCCTTCACGGGGACCGGGGCTGGTACGTGCCACATCCTGGCGAACCCTTGTCAGGAACCTGTGGTGATCCGGTAGTGGTCCCGTTCTCTACCTGTTTCGATGTTCTGACGCCTCCTAGACTCGCCGCCGTGAACGCGAACGTGCTCGTCGCCGAGGACGACCCCAAGCAGGCCGAACTGCTCCGGCGGTATCTGGAGCACGAGGGCCACCGGGTGTCGGTGGTCCACGATGGCCGGGCAGCGCTGGACGAGATCCGCCACCGCCCGCCGGACCTGCTGGTGCTGGACGTCATGATGCCGCGCGTCGACGGCCTCGACGTGTGCCGCATCCTGCGTCGGGACTCCGAGGTGCCGGTGCTGATGGTCACCGCACGCAGCACCGAGGATGACCTTCTGTTGGGCCTGGACCTGGGCGCCGACGACTACCTGACGAAGCCGTACAGCCCGCGGGAACTGGCGGCGCGGGTGCGCACGCTGCTCCGTCGGACCCGGTCCACGGCTGCGCGGCCCGTCGCGCCGCCCCTGCGGGTGGGCGACCTTCTCCTTGATCCGGTACGCCACGAGGTCACCGTCGCCGGCACCCCGGTGGTGTGCACCCCGGGCGAGTTCGCCCTGTTGAGTGCGTTCGCGACGGAGCCGGGTAGAGCGTTCAGCCGCGACCAACTGCTCCGCCGGCTGCACGGGCTCGACTCGTACGTCACCGCCCGCACGGTCGACGTGCACGTGATGAACCTGCGCCGAAAGATCGAGACGAACCCGCGACGCCCGGCACGGCTGCTCACCGTGTACGGCATCGGATACAAACTCGCCGATGGCTGAGCGGTGCGGACGCGGCAGCCTCCTGGTCCGGCTGCTCGCCCTCAGCGTGGTCATCTCCGTACTCTCGATCTCGGCGACCGCCTGGCTCGCCGTACGCGACACGACCCGGGCACTGCAACAGGAGCGCGGCCGGGCGCTCGCCGACGACGCGCGGATCTACAACGCCCTGCTCGGGCACGCCGCGACGCACCACGACTGGACGGGCGTTTCGCCACTGGTGCGGTCCCTCGCGGCGGACACCGAGCGACGGATCGTCCTGACCGACCGCAACCGCACCCCCCTCGCCGCGTCCGGTGCGGGGGCCCTGCCGCAACGGGCCTCCGCCACCGTCGATCCGCTCGACGTCAACACCGATCTGGCGGGCACGGCGGGAGCCGGCGGGATCGACGCGCGGGCCACCGGCCCGTACCAGCTACCGGACGCCGAACGGACCGCGCTACGCAGAATGGCGGTGAGGGCGCTGGACTGTCTGCACGGTCCGGTCGACCCGGCCCCGATGACGGCGGCGGAAGGGTTGCTTCCGGTCCGTACCGATGCGGAGATCGTCGTCACCCCCAGCGGACGGCCCCGCATCGCGTCCCGAGGCACCATCGTCACCACCGACACCCGGTGCGTCGGGGAGTTCGACGCGTTGGCCGAGCCGACCGCCACCGAGCGACAGGCGCTGGACCAGCTCGACGACCTCGTCAACACCTGCCTGGGCCGCCAGCGGATTCCGGCGGTGCGAACCGACCTCGACGGACAGTGGACCCCGGCCGGGTCCGGCCCGATCACCACCGAACGACGCGACGACGTCGACGGTTGTGTCGCCACGGCACGACGCACCCAGATCGCCGACCACGTCGCGCCGCCCGTGCTGCTGTTCGTCACCGACCCGGGTACCCCGGTGCCGGTCGGTGCCTTCGACCTCACCCCGGCCAACCGGTTGCGGATCTTCGGGGTGGCCGGGGTGGTGCTGCTCGTCGCGGTCGGCGTCACGGTGCTGGTGGGGGTACGCCTGGTCCGACCACTGCACGCGTTGACCGCTGCGGCCGGGCGGATGCGCAACGGCGACACCACGGCACGGGTCCGGGTCGCCGGACGCGATGAGATCGCCCGGCTCGGCACCGCGTTCAACGAGATGGCCGAACAGCGGTGCCGGGTCGAGCAACTGCGCCGCGACATGGTCGGCGACATCGCCCACGAGATGCGTACGCCGGTGACGAACATCCGCGGCTGGTTGGAGGCAGCCGAGGACGGGGTGGTCGAACTCGATGTGGACCTGGTCAGCTCGTTGCTGGACGAGGCGCTGCTACTCCAGCACGTCATCGACGACCTTCAGGATCTCGCCGCAGCCGACGCGGGCGAGCTGACACTGCACCGGCAACAGGTCGAGCTGCCCAAACTGCTCCGCGAGATCGCGGACGCCTTCGCTCCCGCCGCCGAGTCCGCCGGGGTCGCGCTGGTCGTCGATGCCGCACCCGGCACCCTCGATGCCGATCCGATCCGGCTCCGGCAGGCCATCGGCAACCTGATCACCAACGCGATCCGGCACACCCCCGCCGACGGCCAGGTCACGCTCTCCGCCCGGCACCGGGCAGCGTACGTCGAGATCGCCGTGGCCGATACCGGGCCGGGGATTCCGCAGGAGCAGCGTGAGCTCGTCTTCGAACGGTTCTGGCGGGCCGAGAAGTCCCGCAGCCGGCGAACGGGCGGCAGCGGTCTCGGGCTCGCCATCGTCCGCAAGATCGCCGAGTCACACGGTGGCACCTCGGCGGTCGCCGGCGCTGCCGGAACGGGAGCGGTGTTCACCCTTCGCCTGCCGGCCGCAGGCGGTCAGGCCGACCCGCCGCACCGGTCTGCCCCGCCTCCCGACCGACCCTGACCCCGCACCGCCGTGGGACCGGCGGGTGGTCGGGGCGGTGTCGGTTTTCCCATCAGGGCCGCGCCCCTTCCGCCGGCCACGCTCAGGCGTGGCCTCGCCCCGGCAGCGTTCCGGCCGAACACGTGCCCGGTCGGCGGCTCGTCGCGGCCGGCGGCTGGCCGGTCACGGGGACCGTCAGCGGTGCACTGCCACCTGGTACACGCCGCCGCACGCCTCGGCGAGGGTCGACCCGAACAGCGCCGCAGGCGTGTACGCGCCGGGTTTCCCCTGCCCGGCCAGCAGCCGCCGAACCAGCTCGGCAGGCACCGTCGCCGTCCAGGACTGGGCCTCGCCGACCCGTAGCCAGCCCTCCCGGATGCTGCCGTCCGGCCACTGGACGACCGCGTGGCCCCAGGAGTGCTCGCGGGGCTTCGGGCGGGCCCTGGTCGGTACCGCGGCGAGCCGTCGCCGCAGCAGGGCGCGCACCGGGCCGATCGCGAGCAGGGCAGTCGCGACGGGCAGCACCGCGCGCACGACCGGGGAGGACGGGGCCTCGCTCGATGCGGCGAGCACGTCCGCGGCGCCGCTGGCCCGTTGGGCGGCCACCAGTTCGCCCAGCGGCATGCTGGCGGTGGTCACCGTGGAACCGTCGGGCAGGACCAGTTTCATCGGGTCGCCGGCGAGCGGGGTCGGGGTGAGTCGTCCGTCGCGGTACCGGCGGCCCTGGAACCGGCCGCCGCCCTCGACCCCGGGGATGCCCTCCACGATCGTGGCGGCCAGGGCGTCGCCGACGACACCGTCCTCGGCGGCCAACGAGGGCACCATGTCGACCCGGACCCGCCGAGGTGTCGGCCGTCCCTCGCAGAGCTTCACCACGACGCTCTCGGTGGCGGTCACGCCGAACCCGGCTCCCGTGACGGCCGTGCACCCCGCGGCCGTCAGCTCCCCGTGCCGGCCGAGGATCGCCGTCACCGAGGCCAGATCGTTGGCGAGGTCGAGGTAGTGGCCGGCCGGGAGGCACGCGTCCAGCAGCGGCAGGGCCGTCTCGACGAACGGTCCGACGGTGTTGACCACCACGGCCGGCCGCTCCCGGCGGATCGCGGCCGCGGTTTCGCGGACCGAACCGGCCACGATCGTCGGCAGCCCGTCGGCGGCGGCCTTCAGCCGTCCGGCGTCCCGGCCGACCAGCACCGGCTCGATGCCCCGTCGGCGCAGTTCGGCCGCGATGGCGCGCCCGCTGCGTCCGGTGCCGCCGAGGATCCATACGTCGGTCATGGCACAGCTCCGCCCTGGTGCGGCAGCCGCCCCAGTGACGACACGCCGTGTCATCACCATACCGTCGACGACACGTCATGTCATCACGGCTACACTGGGATCATGGCCCGATGGCGACCGGATGCCCGCGAGCGGCTGCGGCAGGCGGCGCTCGAACTCTTCGCCGAGCAGGGCTTCGCCGCTACCACGGTGCCGGCGATCACCGCGCGGGCCGGCCTGACGACGCGCACGTTCTTCCGACACTTCGCCGACAAGCGCGAGGTGCTCTTCGCGGACGAGGCCGAGATCAGCGCCTTCGCCACGGAACTCATGGCCACGGCGCCCACCGACGAACCGCTGACGTTCATCGTCGCGGGCCTGCGCACGGTCGCCGAGACCTACTTCGAAGGCCGCAAGGACGACCTGCGGCAACGGCGCGCCATCGTGGCGTCCGACCCGGGGCTGGGCGAACGCGACCAGCACAAGCGCGCGATGCTGGCCCAGGTGATGCGGGACGGCTTCCGCGCCCGCGGCCTCGACCCGCTCCGGGCCGACCTGCTCGCCGAGACAGCGGGAACCCTGATGTACGTGTCCGTCGCCGCATGGCTCGAAACCGACGACGGTCGCCGGCTCGGCGACATCATCGACGCCGCACTCGCGACGCTGCGGGCCGAACTGGAAGGGCTGCCGAACGGTCAGGGTGCTTCGCAGGGGTGAGACCGGCGCGAGCGGCACCGGCGGGCGGCCCCACCGCACGGCCGCACGCCGGTCACCGACCCGACTCCGCCCGGGTGCCGCTCATCGGTCGGGCATCGCTGCGACCGGGCTGCTGGCCGCTATCACGCCCACATCCACGGCTACCCCTTGACGGTGACCTGGTGTTTCGCACAGGCAGCGATCAACCTGGGGACTGCGGCGGCCAGGTTGCCCTGCCGTAGCTTCACCGTCTCCGGCGCATCGCGCGGATCCTGCGCCCGTTGCACCCGCTGCACCATGCCCACCGCGAAGACCCCGGCAGACCGCAGATCCTCGTGCGCGGAGCGTTGGAACAACTCCCCCACCCGCTGCACCTCGTCGTCAGGGGCGACCTCGCCCTCCCCGGCCCGCACCACGAACCCGGCCGACCGGCAGGCCGTCACCCCCGGATCCTCGTCCCCCCGGTCAGCGAGCTGCCAGTACGCCACCGCGCCGCCACCCAGGGCGAGCACCGCGAGGGCCGCCACCGACGGGATGACCCATCGATGCCGTCGTCGCGGCACCTCGGCGGTGGGCCCGACCCGGGAGTGGTCGTCAGTCACCCGGACGTCCTTTCTCGACACTGCTCACGCGGGAGCGAAAACTACCACCCGCCGCACACGACCGGCACCACCGGCCAGAGACACGGGAAGCGCCCTTTCCGATACGATGAGCTACATCCGCGCACATCTATGAATGCTTGAGATCGACCGATGACCGCTACCCGAGCGGACGGCGCGTCCGCCCTGCTGCCGGACCCGGGTCGGGCCCGCACACTCGACGAGCTCACCGCGGCGCTGAGGTCCCTGAAGCTCTGGGCCGGAAGCCCGTCCTACGAACGGATCACCAACCAGGTCAACCACGCCTGGCGGGCCGCCGGCCGCCCGGCCGGCGAGTGGACCAAACGTCCCACGGTCGTGGACTGTTTCAAGCCCGGCCGGCGACGACTGAACGCCGACCTCGTCACCGCGATCGTGCGGGCCCTGCACCCGGACGAGGGATACGTACACCAGTGGCGTCAGGCGCTCCGGGTGCTCGGCGGGGAGGCCCAGGCCGCCACCGTGGTACGGGTCCAGGACCGGCTGCCGCCCGACCTCGCCGGGTTCACCGGTCGCGCCAGCGAACTCGACCAGCTCCGGCACACCCTCGGCCACCACCGAGACACCACCGGGGCGATGGCGGTCGCGGCGATCGAGGGCATGGCCGGGGTCGGCAAAACCCAGCTCGCCGTCCACGCCGGACACCTCCTGATCCGGGAGTCCCGCTTCGACCGGACGCTCTTCGTCAATCTGCGCGGGTTCTTCCCCGACCCCGCCCGGCCTCCCGCGGACCCGGCCGCCGTCCTGGACGGGTTCCTGCGGCTGCTCGGCGTACCGGCCCACCAGATCCCCCACGACCTGTCCGCCCGCACGGCGGCCTACCGCGACCGGCTCACCGGCACCCGTACCCTGATCGTGCTGGACAATGCTGCCGACGTCGACCAGGTCCGGCCGCTCCTCCCCGAGGTTCCCGACTGTCTCGCCCTGATCACCAGCCGGCGGATCCTGTCCGACCTGCGGCCGGCCACGCGCCTGGTGGTCGACGTGTTCACCGAGGACGAGGCCGTCGACTATCTCGCCCGGGTCGTCGGCCGGATCCCCAGGGGTGACGACCCGGACGCGGCGGCGCGTATCACCCGACGATGCGGCCATCTCCCCCTGGCTCTCGACCTGACCGCCGGACACATGCGGGCCACCCCCGGCTGGACCCTCACCGACCACGCCGACCGGCTCGACGAACGCCACCTCCAGCGACGCCTGGAAACCGGCGTCGAACTCGCCCTCGACCTCTCCTACCACCATCTGCCCACCGACCAGCGACGGCTGCTGCGGCTGCTGGCGCTGCACCCCGGGCAGGACAGTGACGCCTACGCTGCCGCCGCCCTGACCGGCACCGGCCTGGACACCACCCGTAAGCACCTGGACCACCTGTGCCGCGACCATCTCCTCCAGCAGTCCGCCTCGGGCCGCTACACGTTGCACGACCTCGTCCGGGCCTTCGCCGTCACCCGCGCACACGACGAGGTACGTCCCGCCGACCGTCGGGAAGCCCTCACCCGCCTTTTCGACCACTATCTCGCCACGGCGGCCACCGCGATGAACGCCCTGCACCCCGCCCAGGCGCACCTTCGTCCCCACGTTCCGCCGACCGGCACACCCGCCCCCGACCTGGCCAACCCGGACAGCGCTCTGGCCTGGCTCGACATCGAACGGCCCACCCTGGTCACCGTCGCGGCCCACACCGCCGGCCACGGCTGGCCCAGCCACACGACGCGCCTCTCGCGCATCCTGTACCGCTACTTCGCCGGCGGTCACGGCAGCGACGCCGTCACCGTCCACCAGCACGCGCACCACGCGGCCCGGCACACCGGCGACGTCACCGAACAGGCCCACGCCCTGACCGATCTCGGCGTCGCCTATCTCTGGGTCGCCCGGTACGAGTCCGCCGTCGAGCACCTCACCACGGCCCTGCACCTGTTCGGCCAGACCGGACACGGGTTCGGGCAGGCCCGGACCCACACCAACCTGGGCGTCGCCGAACAGCGGCTCGGCCACTACCGCAGGGCCGCCGCCCACTTCGCGCAGGCCCGGACCGCGCACCTGCGGGCCGGCGACCAGACCGGCCAGGCCCGCGCGTTGAGCAACCTCGGTGACGTCGAACAGCGCCTGGGCCACTACCGCAGAGCCGCCCGGCACCTCCGACAGGCACTCGCCCTGTACCGACGGAGCGGAGACCACGCCGGTGAGGCGGTGTCGCTGGCCAACCTCGCGGAGGTCGACACCCGGTCGGGGCGGTACGGGGCGGCTGCGGAGAACCTGGACCGGGCGCTCGTCCTGTTCCGTCAGGCCGGTCACCGCAACGGCGAGGCCTGGGCCCTGGACGGGCTCGGCACCCTCCACCGCCACCTCGGACAGGCCACCGAGGCCGCCCGACATCATCGGCAGGCCCTGACGATCCTGCAGACGACCGGGGTGCCGCCCACACCATCGCCGCCGAGATCGGCGCCCGGGACCAGCGGGCCCGTGCCCAGGCCGGGCTCGCCGGCGCCCACCGCGCCCTCGACCGGCACGATCGGGCCCGCGACCACTACCGGCAGGCCCTGACCATCTACACGGACCTCGGCACCCCCGAAGCCGACCAGATCCGCGCCTGCCTCGCCGCCCTCGACGACGCAGGTCCCCCGGAGCTGACCGTGCGGTCCCCGGAGCTGCCCTGATCTCCGGAGACCGCACGCGTGGCGGCTGGGGTCACCCGCCGGCCCGTCGACATCCCGCCGGGGAACACGTCGGGGTGGGGCAGGTCGGATGGGTGGTGCCGGGTACGCAGACCGGTGGCTGCACGGGATTGGCGTCGACGTCCGGTCGTTGCAGTCCGACGTAGACGGTGGCGGCGGACGCGCCGAGCACGCCGACGTCCAGGGCGCACGTGTCCAGCCACAGCGTGGCGACCTGCCGGGTGCGGCAGAGCTCCTGCGCCCACAGCCTGGTGTTCTGGTTGAGGTTGCCGGCGTAGAACGGTGCCGTCGGGTTACCCACGGCGACGGCGGTGCAGGGTTGCAGCAGGGTGGCGGAAGGGCTGACCCGCCAACTGTTGCCGAACCTGTCGTAGAGGTCGGCATGGGAGAGCGGCACGCGCAGGGCGCCGCCGCCCTTGACCTCGAGGTAGTGCGGATCGTCATCGGGGTTGCCCAGGAGGCCGCGCACCGTCGGCGTCCCGGGTCCGACGCCGATGCCCAGGTCGAGGTACCCCGTGTTGGCGGTGGCGCGGACGCTGTTACCCGACGGGTCCTTGAACGTGTACACGTTGTTGACGCGGTCGATCGCCACCCCGTTGGGCAGCAGCAGTGACCCGCCGGTCGGCAGGCTGGTGGTGGTGCCGTTCACCACCAGCCGTGTCCCGTCGCACAGTGCCAGCCTCGCGTTGCCCATCCTCAGCGCGACCGACCGGTTGACCGAGGTGTTGGGCCAGGTCGAGCCACCGGGCGCCTTGCGGGTCTGCACCTCGAACGTCGAACCGGCCTGGGCCTCGACGAAGTCGCCCGTGGCCTGGAAGTCGTAGAACAGACCGCCGAACGTGTACTGGTGGGTGTCGCCGATGACCGCGGCGATGCGACAGGCCGACGCCGCCGCCGGACCCTGGACCGACTCGTTGATGACGACGGCCGGCGCCGGGCTCGACGGGACCGGACCCGGGGGGCCGAAGTTGAGGTTGTTCCGCTCACTGCTGAAGCCGAAGTTCTGACAGTCGGGCCTGACCGGGCTGCCGTCCTCGACGGTCGTGCGGACGTTGAAGCTCGCCTCGGGATTGAACTTCGCCGTTGAGCCGTGGCCGTAGCCGAACACGTTGAACTCGACCTGCGTCCACTCCGAGGCGGGTTCCTGGGGATCCGGTGGCAGAGCGTGGAGGATGCCCGCTCCCGTGGACGAGTAGATCCGCCCCGACCCGTCGTTGAAGGTGACGGTGTCGGTCTCCTGCCCATCGGCCGTCTTCGCGACCGAGCCGTCCAGTCGCAGGGCCGGCTTCGCCATGCTCTGGATCGGCAGGTAGGGCAGCTGGATCGCGTCGGTCTTGCGCGAGCAGTGGGTCTCTGAGTCGTCCGGTGCCTCGGTCCACCCCGGTGGGCACGGCTGGCCCGGGTCCGGGTTGTAGTGCAGCAGCCAGTACTCGACGTAGAGGCGGCTGGGGCTGGGATCCGGGTTGGGATTGCCGCCCCTGGTGCCGTCGTTGGCGAACACGAACTGCTTCCAGCCCCGGCACAGGCCGGCGGTCGGTGAACCGTTGCACTCCTGGACCCGGAGGTGGTTGGTGTTGAGCTGGAACGAGTAGCTGCCCGGCATGGTCGGCCCGTCGGTCGGGACGCTGGTCACGCTCAGGTTCTGCTGGTTGACCTTCTCGAAACTGCCGGACGCGCGGGTGATCGGACCGGCACCCGTCGGCCTTCCCGTCACGATCCCGATCCCGCCCCCGACGTCCCGCCGGGGAGCCTGTTCGAGGTTCGGGGCCATCGGAGCCGACGGCGGGGCCACGCACCCGGTCTTCTGCCACACCAGTTCGGGATAGGCTGCGGTGAAGCACCCCTGCGCCGACGGCCGCGGCACCTTCACCATCGTCGAATGCCAGTCCTGAAGATCCCCCTGGGCAGCCGGGGGTCTCCCCTCCCCGCTGGCATGTACCCCCATCCCCAGCAGTACCGCCGCGATCGTGATGCCCACCAGCCCGGATGGTGACCGGTGTCCTCGCGGTAGCAATCTCATCATCGTTCCCTCCCACCGCAGGTGGAATAGCTCGGCGCCCGCCCTCGGGGCGGGCCTCGCCGACGAGCGTCGCGTGACGTCGGGCCGTGCGGGGGATCCCCATACAAACCCATACCTGCCCACCCGGCAGTGTTGGTGCACCGAGGTGGCGTCCGGTCCGCCGGACACCGCGTCCGACGCCCTCCGCAGTGCGGGAGGTGATGCGAGGATGACGGCCGTGGTGAGCATCGACTCGTTGACTGGACGTGACCGCGAAGAGTGGGAGGGTTTGACCCGGCGTTTCCCCGCGCACTGGGCGGGCCGGCCGGATCGACCCGCGACCGAGGTCGACGACGAGGGCTACGAACGCACGTGGCAGCGCCTGGTGGACGGCGAACAGATCCGGGGCATCTGCGCACGGCGCGACGGTGAGATGGTGGGCATCGCGCATTACCTGTTCCACGCCGCCGTCTACCGGGGATACATCCTGTACAGCTACTCACGAGCTGCGGCCATCACCACGACGTGACCGGCGTCCGGTCGTCGGTGCCGGTGGTCCCGGAAAGTCCGGCGTCGACGCCCGGGTGGTGGTCACACCAGAGCCCGTCCGGCGTACGCGCGTCACCCGCGCGTACGCCGGACGCCGGACGGCCCTACTGCCAGGAGCCGCTGCGGCAGATGAACTGGGTGGTGCCGCTGTACTGGGTGGTGCCGCCGTCGACGTAGCTGTAGCTGGCCCGCACGGGGTGGCCGAGGTTGCTGGCCGGGCAGGTGGCGAAGAGAGTCGGCCCGGCGGTCGTGAAGGTGCCGACACTGCCGGAGTACCAGGTGATGCTCCAGGTCGTCGTGCCGGTGCTGCTGGCGTCGCAGTAGAACTGCGACGCGCCGGACTCGCAGAAGGGAGCCGGGGCGGCGGCGAGAGCCGGCGTGGCGCCGGCGGCGGCGAGGCTCAGGGCGGCGAGCGCGGACGCCGCCAACACCTTGACGGTGGTACGCATGAAACTCCTCCCAACGTAGCCGAGCGATGACTCAGTGCGACGCCAGCCTAGCTGTCGCATCGACGTACCCGAATTAGCTGTTCGGTTGGTCGGTCCCCCGCCGTAGCCACCGGTCGTGGTGGATCGCCTCGGTGAGGGGCCTGCGCCGCCGCCACCCGTGCCGCTCCAGATCGGGCACGGCCTCCAGGTGGGTGACCGGCCCGACGCAGAGCCAGGCCACCGGCCGGATGCCGGCCGGCACACCCAGCAGCTCGGCCAGGAACGGCTCCCGGTAGAAGGACACCCACCCGACGCCCAGCCCTTCGGCGGTGGCGGCGAGCCAGAGGTTCTGGATGGCCAGGCAGACCGAGTAGAGGCCCGCGTCGGCGATGGCGTGCCGCCCGAGCACCGCCGGGCCGCCGCGCTGCGGGTCGTAGGTGACGACCACCGACAGCGTCGACTCCAGCACCCCGTCGATCTTGATACGCGCGAACCGCTCGGCCGCCGCACCGTCCAGAGTGGCGGCGAACGTCGCCCGCTCGGCCTGCACGTGCCGATGGAACCGGCGACGGACGGCCGGGTCCCGGACCAGGACGAAATCCCACGGCTGCGAGTTGCCGACGCTGGGCGCGGCGTGCGCGGCGTCGAGAATCCGGTGCAGGGTGTCGGCCGGCACCGGCTCCCCGGTGAACTCGGCCCGGACGTCCCGGCGGCGGTGGATGGCGTCGTAGAGTTCCACAGGCAGGCTCCCGCTGCGCTCGGCCCACCCCCGACGGGTGGGCGCTCGACGCGAGGCCGGTCTTCGGACTCCCGGATCAACGCCTACCCGTCCGCCTTCCCAGCCCTTGGGCCAGTGGCTGCGCTCCTCGCGCCTGGACGGTCGCTCCCCGGTCACCGCGGCGGGCCCGTGCCGGAATCACACCGGCTTCCCGATTCTCCCCGCATGCGCGGGGCACCTCGCACGATCATGCCGTCGCCGATGCTAACCCGCACCACCGACGCCGGCCGGCCACGGCCCGACCCGACAGCACACGCAGCGGGTCCCCGTGTTCCGGCGTCCACGTGGACGCCGGGGTGTGCGACGTCCTCGCCGAGGTGGCCGGCTGCCAGGCCTACGACGAGGCGCGCTTCGGTCGCTGGACTCCCGTGCGGCGGGAGGAGCACGTCGGGGTCGAGGTGCCGGACCCGTTGCGCAGCGACACGGTGTTCGAGACCGTGGCTTCGGGACGTGATGTCGTGGTCCGCGACGGCGGCGCGGCGACCGTACGAGCCGGTGCCGGCGAGGTCCGTCCGGTCCGGGCGCGTCGAACGACGGAGAGGGAGAACGGCATGACCGAGACGGCCGGCGACGAGGAGCTGAGGCTGCCGCACGGATACACCAACGCGACCAGCCGGGTGGCCGGCACGGTGCGCAAGTCCTACCTGGGGCCCGATGCCGGACAGCGCTTCACGGTCGAGCGGGCCGCACTGTCCGGGCTGGCCGGCAGCTTTCCCGTCCCGGAGGTCCGGGCGGCCCCCGACGGCGAGCTTGCCGTCGCGGAGGTCGCCGGTTGGCATGCGCAGGACGCCCTGGACGGTGGTCACGCCGCTGCAGTCCTGCGGCTGTGCGGCCAGGCCCGGCGACGGCTGTCCGACGTCGACCCCGCGACGGTGCCGGGTCTTCCCGGCACCGGCGAGGTGATCGTGCACGGCGACTTCGGCCCGCAGAACATCCTGGTGAACGAGGCGGTCGACGAGGTGCTGGCGGTCATCGACTGGGAGCTGTGCCATCTCGGCCCGGCGGTCGAGGACCTCGCGTGGACCGAGTGGATCGTACGGATGCACCATCCCCTGGCGGTCGATCACCTCGATCACCTCTTCACCGGCTACGGCGAGCGTCCGGGCTGGGGCGAGCGGCAGGCGGCCATGGTCCGGATGTGCCTGCGGTGTCGTGACTTCTGCGTGCGCTGGGGCGATCCGGTGGCCGTCGCGATGTGGAACCGGCGGACCGCCGCGACCGAGGCGTTCCGCGAGTGAGCGCGGCGGCGATCCCGGCGGCGGTGAGCGGCTGACATCGGTCCGATCCCGACCGGCCTCCCCCGGCTCGGGTCGGTCACCGCTCGATGCTGGCGTACTCGCAGACCGCCGCCGGGAAGCCGCCCGCGCCGAAGCGCAGCTCGACGACGTGCCCATGGGCGGTCTCGGTGACCGCCGGTGTGATCGACTGACCGGCCTGCGCCGGTCGCAGGTACCAGCACCGGCTGGTGTCGGTGCGGCCGGGCGGCACCCCCGCGTCGGCCAGCGCGTTCTCGCCGCGCTCCAGGTAGCACGCGAAGAAGACGTGGTCGTTCAGATCCGTCTCCCGGTCGCTGAAGGTGAAAGCCGCCGTCTCGGTTCCGCCGCTGCGGGGTCGTCGCGGCAGCTCCGGCAGCAGCGGCGAGTCGCCGCCGAAGCCCGGGGGCGCCTCGGTGCGCGGTGTGGGTCGTGCCCCGGCGCCGGCGTCCAACCAGGTCCACCGGCTGGTCCACACCGCCACCACGGTGCCGTCGGCGTCGCGCAGGGTCAGCTCGTCGTGCCCGCCGTACCAGCCACGCCGGTCGACGCCGAGGGTGACGGCCAGTTCGGCGTCGAGCGGCGCTCCGGGCAGCACCCGCACCGGCGGGGTGTACGCCTGCACGTACCGCACCACGGCGCGGACCCGGTGCCGTTCGAAGTAGGACCAGCGGTCGAGTCCGGCCGTCTCTCGCCACCAGCCGGCGGAGACCTCGTCGAGGAGGTGCACCAGCTGGGTCGGTTTCAGGGTGCCCCGTTGGGTGATGGCCGGATAGCGGGCCTCGGTGCCCGTGCGGTACACCCTGGACCCGACGGTCACGGCAGTGGTCCATCAGCCCGGGGTCGGCCGGGCCGCAGCGGTTTGATGGTGGTGCCCACCGTGAGCGGACGGGTTTGGCCCCCGCAGTGGTGTACCGCCATCGGACCCTCCGCCCGGCACGCGCAGGGCAACACCCGGTTGAGGCTGGAGCCGATGCAGAACTCCTCGAAGGCGGTCCGGTCGCCGGGAAGCAGCCGGGCCAGCAGCGCCATCACCGGGTCCACCGCCTTGATCCGGCCGTCGTCGTCGCGCACCTCCAGCCAGGCGTGGTCGAGGTCCATCATGCCGATCAGCCAACCCCCTCGGGCGTACGCCTCGTACCCCATCGCCCGGCACTCCCGTTCGAGATACAGGCTGGCGGAGACGCAGTTGACCACCCCGTTGGCGAGGGTGTCGTCCGGGTCGACCTGCCAACTCGACGGCAGCATCTGGAAACGCGGCCCGCCGTGCCGGATGCCGGCGAAGAGCCGGGCCAGCCGGGGGGAGACGATCCGGTCCGCCCGGCCCGCGGTGACCAGGTCCAGTTCGACGGCGGCCAGGTCGGGTACGGCCGGCAGCCGCACCTCGTCGTCGGTCACGGTCACCGGACCGGCGGCGCTGGTCCAGCCGGAGGCCGCACCACCGGTCAGCTCCGGCACCGGTCGGTGCAGCAGCCAGCCGGGGTCGGTGCCGCATCCGCCGTCCGGACACCGCAGCGTCGCGGTCATCCGCCAGGATCTCGGTTCCGTCCAGGTGGCGGCGGGCTTCAGGGAGAACCGGAACGCGAACTCCCAGCCGATCTCCGGCAGGCTGTTCCCGGTGCCCGAGTAGAGACCCAGATTGATGAGGTCGTAGTGGCAGAATCGCCGTTCGTCGCCCGCGCCGGTGACCGGCAGCCCGGCCTCGACCAGTAGCTCCAGCGTCTCGGCGGGGCAGCGTAGCAGCCCCAGCGCGCCCGCCCGGTCGACGGTGGCCTCGCGGTGGGCCGGCGGGACGAGGGTGATCCGGCGCAGCGCGGCGAGCCACCTGTCGGTCTGCGCCGCGGTGACGGCGCTCATCGCGGCCACGCTGCGGGCTCGGCGGAGTCGTAGAGCACCTCGCCGGGGAGGGAGCCGTCCGTGGCGGCCCGGAACATGGGCCGCCGTCGTGGTTTGCCGCTGGTGGTACGCGCCACCGCGGGCGCGGGCACGCTGAGCACCCGGATCCGTACGCCGGGGCCGCCCTCCCGGCCGAGTATCCGCGCCACCTCCGCGGCCCACGGACCCGGCCGCTGCCGGATCAGCGCATGCAGTACGGGTGTGTGGCCGGCGGACCCGGCCAGGACCACGACCCGTTCCGGGGAGAGGCCGTCGACGCCGGCGAGACGGGCCTCCAGGTCCTCCGCGTAGAGGTTGCGTCCGCGTACCTTGAGGCTGTCGCCGGCCCGGCCGAGGACGAACAGTTGGCCGTCGTGGAGGAAGCCGTGGTCGCCGGTGCGCAGCCGGCCCTCAGCGAAGGCGGCGTCGGGTGCGGCGGGCCCGTGGTATCCGGCGGCCACCGACCGGCCGGTCAGTGCGATCTCCCCGACGACGTCGGGCGGCAGCGGTCGGCCCTCGTCGTCGACGACGGTCACCGCGACACCGTCGCGGGCATCGCCGCAGCCGACCAACCAGTCGTCGTCGGCCGACGGGTCCGTCCCGACCTCCTCGACGGCGGTCACCTCGACCGGCTCCCCGGGGCGCAGCTCGCCGGCGAACCGGAGCGCCACCGGTGGTGGGGCCAGGTGCAGGCCGGTCGCCACGAGGGTGTTCTCGGCCAGCCCGTACGCGGGGAGGAAGGTGCGGGTGCGGAACCCGTACGGGCCGAGCAGCGCCGCGAACGACTCCAGGGTGCGCCGGCTGACCCGTTCGGCTCCGACGATCGCGGCCCGCCAGCCGCTGAAGTCCATCCCGGTCAGCTCGTCCGGGCCGATCCGCCGGGCGGCGTAGGCGTAGCCGAAGGTGGGTGCGGCGGTCAGCGTCGCACCCTGCTCGCCGAAGCAGGACAGCCAGCGTCGGGGTGAGCGGATGAACTGGTCCGGCCGCATGGCGAGAATGTCGCTCTGGTTGAGCACCGGAGCGAGGGTGCAGCCGATCAGCCCCATGTCGTGGTAGGTCGGCAGCCAGGTGGCGGTCACGTCGGCTGCACCCATGTCGAGCCAGCGGCGGATGGCGGTGACGTTGGCCAGGAGGTTGTCGGCGCGGAGGGCGACCGCCCGGGGGTGGCCCGACGATCCGGAGGTGAACTGGACCAGCGCCACCTCGCCCCCAGCCGGCGGCCGCCGATCGTCGGCGGCAGGCGCGACGGGCTGGCCCGGCCCCGCGTCGCCCGGCTGGTCCGGGCCCGCGACGGTCAGCACGGTCACCGCCAGACCGGCGGCGGCTGCGGCGCTGCGGGCGGTCCCGGCCAGGTGCGGGTCGACGAGCACGGTACGGGTGCCGGCGACCCGCATCAGGTGGGTCAACTGCTCCGGGTACGCCGCACCCGCGCCGAGCCCGGCGGGCGGCGGCATCGGGTTGACCACCCCGCCGGCCGCCAGCGTTCCGAAGAAGCCGGCCAGGAACGTCTCCGGTGACACCAGCAGGAGCGAGACCACCTCACCCCGGCGCAGTCCCGTGCCGCGCAGCAGTCCGGCCACGTCCAGTGCGGCGGCGGCGAGCGAGGGGAAGTCGTGCCGGGCCCAACCGGCGTCGTCGGTGGCCACCCGTAGCCCGTGGCCGGTGCGCGGCTCGGTGAGCCAGCCGGTCAGGCTCATGGCGTCGTCATCCGGCGGCCTGGCTGACCAGCGCCACCACGTCGGCGACCGTGACGACGTCCATCGCCTCGTCGTCGGAGATCGGTGGCAGGTCGAACCGCCGCTCCAACGCGACGGCCAGTTCGATGAGCGTGAGCGAGTCGAAGTGCAGGTCCTCGACGAGTCGCTGGCCGTCGGTGACGTCCCCGGCCGGGTGGGGTGCCATGCTGGCCACCAGTTGGCGGACCGTCACCTCGACGGGCTCTGCCATCGGACTTTCTCCTTCTTCCTCAGTTCAGGCTCCGGTTTCCTGAGTTCGGGCTCCGGTTTCCTCAGCTCGGGCTCCGGTATCCTCAGTTCAGGCTCCGGATCGGATGTGGCACGCCGTGCCGGTTCTCGTAGTCGGCGACGGCCCGCTCCTCGGCGGCCCGCCACACCTCGGTGACCTGTGCGTCGACGTCGTCGAGACCGGCGGCGCGCACGCGGCGCAGCAGCGCGTCCCGGGCGGTGTCCCACTGGTCGCGCAGTTGCCGGCCGCGGGCCCGGACCACCATCGGCAGCGCCGACGGGTTGCGTCGCTCCGGTCCGACCAGCACGTGCACCACGTACGGGATGGCGTCGAGGACCTGGTCGCCGACGAGCTGCCGGCGGCCGTTGTCCACGGCGTGGCGCATCGCCCACACGCCGAAACCGACGTGCCGGGACTCGTCGCGGATCACGTTGCGCAGTCCCTCGGCCAGCACGGGCAGCTGGCCGCAGCGGCGGACCGCCTCGGCGACCGAGCGGAGCACGACCAGCGCGAGCGCCCCCTCGGCCACCACGTGGTAGGTGGTCACCGCGGCGTACCAGGCGTCGCGGTCGTCCGGGTCGCGCCGCACCCGTTCGGTCTGTTCCAGCAGGTACGCGTCGAACAGTTCCACGGTGGCGGCGGAGGCCTCCGCGCGGCACCGCAGCGCGTACGCGTGGGGTGGTTCGGTGGCCCCCTCCACCGCCCGGAGGTAGCCGAGGAAGAAGATGCTGTGTCGGCTCTCGTCCACGAGCTGGCTGGAGAGGTAGAACTGGGCGGCCTGGGTGGGGGCCGCGTACACCAGGGGGGTCAGCAGCCGGGCGACGGCGACCTCGCCGACGGCGAGTTCGACGAGGGCGGCCTTGAGTTCCTGGTAGAGGAAGGGCCGCAGCGCCTGCCACGCCGGTCGGTCGGCGGCCATCGCCAGGTCCTGGGTGGACCAGTTCTGCCGCTCCCAGCGCAGGTACAGGCTCTCGGGAGTGGTTTCCCGGTCGTCGATGAGCTGTTCGTCGAGAATGGCCGTCACCGTGGGACTCCTTTCCCGTGGCGGCCCTGCGTCACGGGGCCGCACCGGTGGCAGCCGGTAGTGGGATCGACCGGAGGAACGGCATCGACCAGTGATCACCTAGAGAATCGGCGAGCGGGTGCCGGGTGTCAAGCAGGGTTCCCGGGCCCCGTGGTGCCGGCGGCAACGGCCGGCATGGGGCACCGTCCGAACAGGAGCGTAAGCGCCGGGTTCGGTGCCCCTGCACCGTGAAACTGTGTCCGCTCGCGGCAATGATCGTGTGGTAGAAAGGCAGGAATTTTCGTCGGGGGGCACCGACTACGAGGTTTCGGAGGGGAAGCCCGACATGGGGATACGGGCCGTGGCACCTGGCAGCCTCGTCGATCTCGTCCGGGAACAGGCCGACCGTGACGCGTCGAGCGTGGCGGTGGTCGACGAGGGCGGTGTGCTGACCTACGGCGACCTGGAGCGGGAGAGCAGCCGCCTCGCCCACGTCCTGGCGGCCCGTGGGCTCCGGCCGGGCGACCGGGTCGTCCTCCTGCTCCCCCGGTCCGCCGCGGCGATCTGCGCCATCTTCGCGGTCCTGAAATGCCGTGGCGTCTACGTTCCGCTGGACACCGCCAGCCCGCCGGCCCGGCTGCGGCCCCGGATCGTCGCGGCCGAGCCCCGGTTCCTGATCGGGGATGCCACCACCCGCCGTCTGCTCCGGCAGTGCTGGGACGGTCCGTCGGCCGTGACGGTCTGGCTCACCGACCCACCGCCGGACGCGCGGCGACCACAGGACGTCCTGGCGGCCGAGGTCTCCGCCGCACCGGCCACGCCACCGGCCACCGAACCGGACCGCGCCGACCTCGCGTACCTGCTCTTCACCTCGGGTTCGACAGGGACGCCGAAGGGAGTGCCGATCACCCACGGGAGCGTACTGAGTCTCGCCTCCTGGGCGCGGGACCACTTCCGACTGACCAGCACGGACCGGTTCTCCTGCCACTCGGCGTTGTCGTTCGACTTCTCCGTGCTCGACATCTATTCGGCGGTGGCGGCCGGCGCGTCGCTGCACCTGGTGCCGGTGCACTACAACCTCGTACCTGACCTGCTGGCGCGGTTCATCCGTGACCAGCGGCTGACCCAGTGGTCGTCCGTGCCGTCGGTCCTCATGGCGATGGCCAACCGTGGTGTGGTGCGGGAGATGCCGGACCTGCGCCGGGTGGTCTGGTGCGGGGACGTCTTTCCGGTCGACGGCCTGCGCCACTGGATGGCGAACCTGCCGCACGTCCGGTTCACCAACCTCTACGGGCCCACCGAGACCACCGTCGCGAGCAGCTACCACGACGTCGGGTCGATGCCGGCGTCGGGTGCCGGGGTGCCGATCGGCACCGCGCTGCCCGGTGAGCGCCTGGGGGTGTTCGACGAACACCGGCGGCCGGTGCCGACCGGCGTGGTCGGTGACCTGCACATCGCCGGGGTCGGGCTCAGCCCGGGGTACTGGCGGAGCCCGGCGGAGACGGCGGCGGCGTTCGGCGCCGTCGAGGGAGACGACACCACCCGCTGGTACCGCACCGGGGACCGGGCCAGCATCGACGAGCAGGGGCTCGCCCACTTCCACGGTCGCGGTGACCGGCAGATCAAGTCCCGCGGGTACCGCATCGAACTGGACGAGATCGCCCGGGTGGCGCGGCAGCTGCCGGAATTCGCCGACGTGGCGATCGTAGCGGTGGACTCCCCCGAGGCCGCCGGGCGCGAGATCGGCCTCGCCTACGTGGCCGCCGGCGACCGTCCGCCGGACCACGCGTCGGTACGGTCCGCACTGGCCCGGACGTTGCCCCCGTACATGCTGCCGACGCGGTGGCTTGCGGTGGAGGCGATCGACACGAACAGCAACGGCAAGGTCGACTATCCGGCGCTGACCCGACGGTTCCTCGACCATGCCGACGCGGCCCCGCCCGGAACGGAGACCTAGATGTCGTCACCCACCACCTGGCCGGCGTCGTTCGAGGCGGTCCTGCGCCGTTACCTGGCGGCGCTCTCCGTGGACGAGGACATCCCGGCGGAGCCGCTCGTCGACCTGGGCCTGGACTCGTTGCGGGCGACAGCGCTCCTGGCGGACCTGGAGAAGGAGTTCGGTGTCGACTTCGGCGACGAGGTGCTCGACCCCGCGCTGTTCTCCGGTGCCGGCCACATGTGGACGGTGGTCCAAGAGCTGATGGACGATCCCTCCTCGCGCGCCCCGCGGTGACCCGGCTGCGGTAGACGGCTCGGGTGCGGCTTTCCTCGTCCGGTCGCGCCGGGCTGCCGGGTGGGCCCGTCACCGTGCCGCGGTCGCACCTCGGCACCTCAGCGTGGCCGGCTCCCGATGATCGGGAGGCCGGCCTCCCCTGGGCTGGCACGGCCGGCGACGGATCAGACAGGGGCGATCGTGAGGTCGGTGACCTCGTCGTCCTCGATGGTGAAGACGAACGAGAAGGACAGCGGTCCGCCGGGGAAGTCGCCGTCCCCGGAGGCCACCAGCCGGTCGTCCGTGAACGAGGTCGGCGTGAGCACGATCCTGGGGGTGATCAGGTGCCCCTGGATCCACTCGCGGATCTCGGTCCGGCCGGCCCAGGTTCTTCCGTCGTCGCGTACGGTGGCCCCGTCGCCGAAGACCGCGGCCAGTGCGTTCGCGTCGTGCGCGTTGGTGGCGGCGATGAAGTTCTTGACGACGTCGGGCAGCGTGATGTCGTTCATGTCCACTCTCCGGTTTCTCGGGGACGGCAGGCTCAGAAGTCCGCGCTGCGGGACAGCTTCTCGTTCGCGCGCAGCTCCGCGAGTGCGTTCTCGTGCATCGCGACCACGGCGTCGTAGCCGGAGTTGCCGAGCACGATCCGGTGCGGTGGAACGGGTGCGTTCATCGCGCTGATCACGGCTTGCACACCACGAACAGGGTCTCCGGCCTGCTTGCCGTCGGCGTCCACGAACGCCGCTTTGACGGCCTCGACCATCGGCACGTAGGCGTCGACGGTCTCGGTGACGGGCTCGTTCTGGAAGTAGGAGAAGGCGCTGGTACGGAAGGCCCCCGGCGCTACGGCGAGCACGCGCACACCGAACGGCTCGACCTCCTGGCGCAGCGTCGCGGTGAGTCCTTCGATCGCGAACTTCGCTGCCGTGTAGTAGCCGAACCCCTGTGCGCCGACGAGGCCGGCCACCGAGGACATGTTGACGATCCAGCCGTCGCCGCGTGCCCGCATACCCGGGAGGACCGCGCGGATCACCTCGACGACGGCGAACAGGTTGAGGTCGAACGTGCGGCGGATCGTCTCGTCGGGAGCCCCCTCGATCGAGCCGTACCAGCCACGGCCCGCGCTGTTGACGAGCACGTCGATTCCGCCGAACCGGTCCTCTGCCGCCCTGACCGCTCTGCGCACCTGGCCGGAATCGGTGACGTCGAGCTGGAGGACCAGGACCCGGTCGCCGTACGGCTCAGCCCATTCCCGCAGTTCAGAGGGTCGACGTGTGGTCACCGCCACCTGGTCCCCCTGGGCCAGCGCTGCCTCGGCGTAGACCAGGCCGAACCCTCCGGGGGTCCCACCGGTGATGAACCAGGTTCTCAAGGGCTTCTCCTTTCGCTATAGAGCGCAATGTAGCGCTACATGGGCTACCATAGCAAGCGTGACCAACGCACGGGATCGTCTCCTGCTCGCCACGGCGGAGATGCTGGAGAGCGGCGCCACGGTGTCCACGCGGGCGGTGTGCGAACGCGCCGGGGTGCAGGCCCCCACGCTCTACCACCACTTCGGCAGCAAGCAGGGCCTGATCGACGCCGTGGCCAACCACGGCTTCACCCAGTACACGGCGGTCGAGAACTCGGGCGACCCGCTGGACGACCTACGCAAGGGCTGGGACCGGCACGTGCAGTTCGGGCTGGAGCACCCGTCGTTCTACGGGTTGCTCTACGGCCGCGCCGAGCCGGGAAAAGCCTGCGCCGTCACCGCTCCCGCGCACGCCGCGTTGCGGGAGCGGTTCACCGCCGCAGCCACCCAGGGCATGCTCAGGGTGCCGGCGGCGGACGCCGCCGAACAGGTGTTCGCCGCCAACGTCGGCATCACGCTCACCCTGATCACCCAGACGGAGCCGGACTTCGGGCTGTCCGGACGCGTCCGCGAGGCCGCGCTGGCCGGAGTCCTGCACACACCGTCCGCCGGCGCGCCCGCGACCCGGGCAAGCGCCGCATTGACGCTACGTGCGCTGGTCGACGACGACCCGGGCGACCTCACCCCCGGAGAACGCGGACTACTCGACGAACTGCTGGAGCGCCTGGCCCGCCAGTAGATCAGCCATCCAGCCAACCACCCAAAGTCCGGTGACGCGCCTGATCGGATCCGCATCCGACCTCGCCACACTTCCGGCTCTGCACACCGCCCGAAGTCCCGAACACCCACGAAAGCTGATTTCCAAATGCATGTTGATGATTAACGCCATAGGAGAGCGCGCGGAGCGTAGCCGCATGTGCGGCCACAGCCGGTTCTGACGCCGCCATGACACTGACGGATCGGCGCAGCGGGTGCTGACCGCCGGGCTGAGGCCGTCGCGACCGCCGGATCTCGCGGTGGTCCGGCTCGCTGACGAACTGGAACGAGCACCCTACGGAGCTGACCTGGTCGTCCAGAACGTCCGATCATACGCGGACAGATCCTTGAAGCGACTGGTGTCCAGCCAGTCCGTCCCCATCATGTTCACGGCGCAGCCGGCGGCGCTGAGCCGTTGGGCGATCTTCTGCAGGCTGGCCGGCGTGCCATCGAAGTGGATGGTGTTTATGCCCGCCAGGTCGGAGATCGGGCGTAGTTTGCCGATCTCGATGATCACCGTCCGGTTGCGTTGCAGGGCCAAGGCCATGCCGGCCTCCAGGAAGACGTTGGGACGAGCCTGCCCGGTCAGTTCGCTCTCGTGCACGAGATCGCCCTTGTTGCGCAGGCTCTCGTGCAGAATGGCGCCGTCGTCAGGGGTCATCAGGACGACGGCGGCCTGGTTGGTCTGGAAGGCCCGCTGCAGGACCTCCCCCATGTAGGGGGAGGGTTCTCCGGTCTGCCGCACGATCTCCTCCCAGTCGAGCGGATGCAGGTCGATGGCCTGCAGGAAGGTCCAGAGGGCCTGGCGGGCCTGTTCATCCCGGCCGTGGATCACGAAAACGTCGCGCGGGTTGGGTATAGGCATAAGTTCTCCTGTGGGTTCGGAGCGCCGAGAGGGTGGGAGTTCGGTCAGCGCACGGGCTCGGTCGTCAGCTATAGCCAATGTGGTCAGTTCGTTTCTGAGGCTGCGACGGAGCCACCCGGTCAGCGCCAGGTCGTCGGCGAGCGGACCGGCAGCGCCGGAGGCGTCGGGGCCCAGGATCTCGCGTATGGCGACTTCCGCGTTCTTCATGTTGTGCCGCATCTCGCGCAGGGCTGCCCGCCAGTAGGCGAGGTCGGTGCGGATCTTCGTCAGGTCATCCGGGCCGGCGGCGTCCAATCGCTGCTGGACTCGGCGCAGTCCCCCGGCTTCCTGCCATACCCTGAGCTGATGGCGGACAATGGCAGCATGTCGGAGATGGTGGCCGAACGGCGGCAGGACCGGCAGCCCGTTCGACCACGTCCAGTCGCTGAGTTGGTCGTCGTGCTCGGGTCGGGCGAGAATCAGGAACCAGCGCTCCGCGCGGTCGTCGGACCCGTGTAGGCGGGGCTCCCACAAGGCCAGGCCGTCTGCGGTCAACACCCCGTCATGCCACCAACCGTGAGGGCCGGTGATCGGTAGGTCCTCGGCGACCTCCTCAGCCAGGCTCGGCTCGGCCGAGCCGGAAACCTCGGCCTTTCCCAGGAACAGATATGCCGCCCCGAGCAGTAGCCCCGACCATGGCCCCGTGATCGAACGCCACGACCGGTCGAGTTCACCCCATCCGGGCGCGCCGTCGAACAAGGCGCCAGGAGAAAGTACGGCCGACAGGTTGACGGTTGCGGGAAACCGGCGCAGCATCGCCTGATACAGCATGTGCGGGTGCTGGCATGCGGCCACGACCATCTCGCCTCCACCGAGATCCCTGGGTAGGTCGCCGAGCGTCACCGGGAGGGTGGTGGGTAGCCCCGACCGCCTGAGCGGAGCGGTCATGCCGAGTACCTCTTGGCACCGCGTCCAGATCTTCCTCAGTTCGCCGTAGGCAGCCTCAGCGTGCGGCCCGTCCCCCCGGGCGAAGAGGTGAACCACCAGTTCTCTGTCAGCGGCCGCCGGACTCACCGTTCGGCTTTCCCTGACCGGGCTGCTTGGGGCTCTCGAGTGTGTCCCTGAGCCGGGTCACCTTCTCGCGGATCTTCGGCGGTTGTCTGCCGGTGGCGCCGCTGTCGGCGCTCTTGACCTTGGTGGGGCCGGCCCACTCCAGGTCTGCCACGGCATCCCGGAACTCGTCGGTCGCCCCGGCCGCGAGGGAGGCCGCCACCCGTTCGAGCAGCGTGTCGATATCGGCCCAGCCTGCGGGATCGAACTGCCAGTCAGCCATGTCGTCGAGCACGTTGCGGAGGTCGTCGAGCACGTCGACCGGGAGGGAGTGATCGGCCATGAACCGATCGTAGTCACGACCGCTGCTCGGGGCTCGGGACACCGGCAAGGCGCTCAGCCCCTGGCGGGGTGCGGCGCGGTCTCCAGCGGTCGAACCCGTCACCCACAATGGAGAGGCCGGCCCAGGCGTGCGGGGGGATCTGCCGGGGGCCGACGCTACGCACGTAGTCGATCTGCACCTGGCGCAGCGCATCGACCGGGGAACGGGCCTGCGCCAGCTTTGCGTAGAAGGCGCCGAGCAGGGTGGCGGTCCGAGACGTAAGGATGTCGACCGTGCCGGCGAGGACCCAGCGGGCCCCGGCGAGCAGTGCCGCAGTCGGAAGGCCGAGCGGCTCGGCTGCCGCGCGCTGGTCGAGCCGCCCCGCCCAGCAGGCGGGCATCAGCACCGCCTCCGGTAGGCGGCACCCGAGCAGGTCGGCAGCGGTCAGGGCGTCACCGTCGCCGAGCTCCAGGGCCTGGCCAAGCCCGCCGGTGGCCGTGCCGTGCACGCTGAGCAGGACCGCCGCGTGATCTGCCGCGTCGGACAGGGAGGACCGCACCTGGTCGCGGGTGAGCACCGTGACCGTCGGAAACGCGAGCTTCAGGGCGGGCTGTTCCCGGCGAACGGCGGGCACCGACTCGTCCAGGTACGCCAGCAGGCCCGTCCCCCGGCGGACCGGACGCGACCGCAGGGCCGTCCAGAGGGTGATCGCGGGTACGACCGCGATGCGCGCCAGCTCCGCCAGGTATCGCGTGCCGACCCGGATCGCGGCCACCGGCACCGGCCCCAGCAGCCCGCCGGTGGAGATCACCAAAGCCGGTTCCTCACCCCTCTCCAGCGCCGCGGCCAGACCCGGGGGAATGATCGCCGCACCCAGTGCGGCCAGGGCGTCGTCCTGGAACTCGGCTGCGAATCCCTCCTCCGCAGCGTGGTAGCGGTCCAGCCAGCGGCGTACGTCTGGCGGCAGCAGCACCTCGTCGACCCTGGTCGTGCCGTCGGGGGCCAGCCAGATCCGGTTGCAGATGGTGGTCTCGTCCTCCAGCACGTCGACCAGCAGCGCGTGCCCACCTTCCGGCATTGCGGCCCGCGTCGCGGCGAGGTCGACCGGCTCCGGTACGACGCTGCGTCGCAGTTCGGTGTTGGTGAGCCGGTCGAGTCGGCGGTACAGCTCGGGCAGGCGGGCGGCCTCGTCGGGTGCTCGTCGGGCCAGGGTGATCGCCGCGACGAGCTCGTGCAGCGCCGGGGAGAACCTGGCTCCGGCTCGGATGAACGCTGCCACGGCCTCCGCGCGGGCCGCGGTAGCGACGGTGAACGCGGTGGGCCCGTCCTCGTCGCGGGCGGCGCAGTGCATAGCCAGTATGTAGGCCTGCCTGCTTTCGCGGTAGAACGTCTCGCGGTCGGCTGGATCACGCAGTCGCCGCCCAGCCTCCTCATTGAGATGGAACGCCCTGACCGCGTGCTCCTTCGCCTCGGTGACCTGGTCGTCGAGGATCAGGTCGTGGGCCAACTGGTAGTGCGCCAGGGACGCCGCGCTGGGATCACCCCCCATCTCCAGTAGGAGCAGTGCCTGGCGAAACATCTCGATCGCAGCGGGTCGGTCGCCTCGCGCCCGCTCGACCATCCCCCATTCGAGGGCGGCCTCGGAGAGATGCCGTGCGTCCGGGGCGTCGCCGAACGGCAGGGCCGCGAGCCGGGCCGCTGCCCCGTCGAGATCTCCCACGAGTCGGTCGAGGCGCGCCAGGCCCAGCTCACTGAGGAGTCGATTGCCGGGCTCGCCGGCACCGAGGCGCAGCGCCTGGTGGAACCGGCGACGGACGTAGGTTTCGGCAGTGGGATCCTCCCGTGCGGTGAGGAGCTGCATCTGGCCGAGTCTGCGGGCCACGTGGGCGGCACCGAGGCGTCGACCCGCCCGCAGGTAGAGCGTGAAAGCCCGGCCGAACGCCTGTCGCGCCCCCACCGTGTCACCGAGCTGACCGAGGACGGCACCGAGTTCGCGTTCGATGTTGGCCGACCCGATCCGTCGGCCCAGTGCGGTATAACGGTCGCTCGCCTCGGCCAGCAGAATCCGCGCCCGGTCGAAGTCGTAGGCAAGCCGTGCGGAAACCGCTGCCATGTGGGCCCGGTCCGCGCGCAACTGCTCGGTCCGTGGATGGAGTGGGCAGCGGGGCAGCAGCTCTTCCAGTGCGTGCAGATGCTCGCGTGCCTCGGCGAACCGGTGTCGCAGGTGTGCCACCGATGCCCGCTGCGCGAGGGCCTGCCCGGCTCTCAGGTGGTCCTCTCGCGAGGCGGCCAGCGCACCGGCCCTGGCAAGCAGGCCGTCGGCGTCGTCCAGCCGACCCTGGTAGCGGGCGAGGATCCCACTTTCCAGCAGTGCCTCGCTGTGCAGGTCAGCCAGTTCGGGCACGTCGACAAGCCTGATCACCTCGGCGTACGCGACGGCCGCCTCCCGGTAGCGCTGCTCGGCGCTGAGCACCCAACCCCAGTCGAGCAGCACCCGGGCACGGATCGTCGGGGGCAGATCCGACCGAGCTGCCAACGGCTCGAGCAGACGGCGGGCGGCCGGCAGATCATGACTGTCCACGAAGGCCGATGCCTTCTGCAGAACTCCGTCGATCTCTTCGGTCACCAGGCCATAGTGGACCGCCCTGGCAATCCTTGACCGGGTTCGGAAGGATCGGGCCGTGCGATGGCTACTGACGATGCGGGGAATGCGGCGAGTCGCGGCCCACGCGTTCGCCGGGTTCGCCTCCGCAGCACTGCTGCTTCAGACCTATCAGGCGATCTGGAACCGTTCCATCTATCCCCGGCGGGAGCTCATGGTCGCCTTCGTCGTGGTCGTCGCCGCGGTGGCGTACGGCGTCGCGCGGGCGTGGCCACCCAGCCCGGTGCGGCGGCGGCTGACCCACCCGGACTGCTCCATCAGGATCATTGCAGGGGATCTGTTCGACCAGACCCAGTCGCACCTCGTGGTGGGTTTCACCGACACGTTCGACACTGACACCGGAGACGACCGCATCATCAACCGTGGCAGCGTACAGGGCCAGTTCCTGACCCGGATCTACGACGACGACCGCGCTCGGCTCGACATGGATCTGGACACAGCCCTGGCAGGGGTTTCTCCGGTGGGCGTCCTGACACGTCAGGAGAAGCCGCTCGGCAAGAGGACACGCTATCCGGTGGGCACGGTTGCCACCCTCGGCACCCCGCAGCGGCTCTTCTTCTGCGTGGGATACAGCGCCATGTCGCCCGATCTGGTGGCGCAGTCCGGCCCCGACGAGTTGTGGCACAGCCTCGGCCGGCTGTGGGCCGAGGCGCATCGCCGGGGGCAGCGTGGCGGGATCGCCATGCCGGTGGTGGGGGCCGGGCTGGCCCGGGTTGACGCGGTGCAACGGCCGACCCTGATCAAGCTGATCCTGTTGTCGTTCGTCGCTGCGTCGCGGCAGCGTGTGATCAGCCGTGAACTCTCGATCATCGTTCCTCCCGGGGAGTTCGCCGAGTTGGACCGGCTGGAGCTACAGGAGTTCCTCGATTCCCTCTGAGCAGCCTGCCGGGTGCCGGTAGCACCCCCACCTGCCAGGAGCGCCGTCAGGGGCGGCGGGTGTACGCGTCGAGCCCGGTGAACCTCGTGGTGTCCAGCCAGTCCGTGCCGGTGTCGTTGATCGTGCAGCCGGCGTTCTTCAGCCGCTGGGCGATCTTCTTCAACTTCTCGACCGAGCCGTCGAACCGTATGACGTTGCGGCCCCCGAGGTCGGAGAACGGGCGTAGCTGCCCGATCTCGATGATGATCGTCCGTTGCGGGTGCAGGGCCAGCGCCATGCCCGCCTCGAAGATGACGTTCGCGCGCGGCTGCCCGGTCGGTCTGATTTCGTAGTCGGGTTCGTTCGCACCGTGCAGGTTGGGGTGCAGGCTCGCCACGTCGTCCGGCGTGAGCAGGACGATCGCTGCCTGAATGTCCTCGAAAGCACGGGCGAGCACGTCGCCAAGGAACGGCGCGGCACTGCCCGTCTTGTGCACGTTCTCTTCCCATTCGACCGGCCGCAGGTCGAGAGCCCGTAGAAATCCGTAGAGGGCCTTGCGGGCCTCTACGTCGCGGTCCTGGATGACGAAGACCGTCCGGGTGTTGGGCATCGACGTCTCCGGTATCTCGTTGCCCGCCGGGTCGGGCGGGCGTAGGGCCAACTCGAACAGGTCGGGGATCGGGCGTTGGCTGCCTTCGCGAGCCTGGCGATGGAGGGCAGATTGGTAATGTTCGCGGACCTTCTGTGGCATGACGGGTTCCAGGTCCCGCAGCCAGAGGGGGGTCGGGCGGACGCGGTCGATGCACGCGCGTACCGCGATGGCGGCCAAGTCCACGTCGTGCTCGACCAGTTGCGTCACGAAGTGCTCCCGCTCGCCGGCGGGCATCCCCGCGATGGCGTCTGCGATAGCGCTGTACCACGAGCTGGCGAGTTCCTCACGCCATCGGGTCGGGGTGGGAGCCAGTTTGTTGAGCCGCTGGGCGGTGTCAAGCACCAGCTGACTGGAAGTGGGGCGGCCGACCCGCTTCAGCAGATGCCCGAGTTCGGCGAAGCAGGCAGTGAACGCCATCCGGTCGGACTTGTCATCCAGTTGGTACCCGGCATCCCAGACGAGCGCGAATACCCGACGGGCGAAGGAGTGCCTGCGCGGCCCGCTGGGAGGCAGCGCGGCCAGCCGCGCATTCGCGGCCAGCAGGGCCCGCCGAGCAAGAATCTCCTGGGTACGCACCTGCTCGGTGCCGAGGTCACGTGGCCCGCTGGGGCTCGTCGTCGCCCTGCTGCGAAGGGTCGCACCCCGCTCGATCACCGTCTGGAGTGGGCCGAGGAAAGGCGCCGGGTCCACACCAGCCCAGTCCGCCGATCGTATCGACGCCAGGAGCAACTCCAGGGTCGAGATGACCAGGTACGCGCTCGGTCGCCGCTCCAGGACGTCGACCAGCAGGGCAGGTCCGGGGGCACGGTAGACGCCGCGTTCGAGCAACAGCCGCCACAGCACGAAACCCTGCCGCCGCTGGTCATGGTTGCCGGCCACGACGAGCCGGGCACGTAGCCGGCGAAGCTCGCCGTGATGGTCGGCGAGCAGTTGGGTGGTCACTGTCGTGGTTCGCCGCAGCACCGCGCACACGTCGGCGACGTCACCGCTGCGTCCCGCCTCCGAGATCAGGTACCCGAAGGCGGCGTGGGATCCAGCCCGGGCGGCGTACTGCAGGCGGGCCAGCACGGATGTTCGCAGCACCTGGCGTTGCAGCCCGTCGGCTCCAACGGTGGTGACCCGCCGCAGTGCTCGAATGGCGTCCGGTCGCCCGGCGAGGGCGGCGTGTACCAGCAGCGGCAGGAGGGCGTCACGCCGGTACCAGTTCTCCTCCGGCACCTCATCGGGAAGCGCGACCAGCAGTTGCTGGCCTTGGACATTCGCCCCGTGCAAGGCGTTGACGAAGAGCGTCGGCGCTGCTCGGCTGCGGTCGGCACGGCGGCCAGCAGGCAATCGGCTCAGCTCTTGCCGACATCGTCGGCGCGCGTGCTCGGCCAGCGACGAAGGCGGTCGGTGTTCGTCAGCCAAAGCCTGGCCCAGCACCGTACAGACGCCCTCCTGGCGCGTCGGGTCTCGTTCGGCCAACAGGGCGGCGAGAAAGGCACCGGCCTCACGAGAGTCCAGCGCTCCGGCCGCCTCGGCACAGGCGCGGAGCTCGGCTCGGCGACCAGCCTTGCTCCAGCGCGAGGGAGCCCCTCGGCGCGGGCCGAGCGCGGAGCAGGTGTGCGCCAACAGGCCCACCCCGCTGCGCTCGGTGAGCTGACCGGCGCGCAGGACCGAATACGCGCACTCCAGTCGTTCGGCGTTGGTCTCGTTCTGCACCGTCCACACCATCTCGGCCAGTTCCGTCGCGACCTCTGTCGGAAGGGGAGTGGTAACGGCGAGCCGTCCCATCAGCTCGAGTATCTCCGCCATGCCCTCTACGTTCCGAGTCGAGGCGAAGGCGGTGAGGCAGCGCATGAGCTGGTTCGCGCACCAACGGGGTGCGTACTGCGACAGCGGCTCCAACAACTGGAGGTGCACGTTGTCCCGACGGCGCCATTCGTCCGGCGGCTGGTCGGTGAGCCAGTCCAGGCAGCCGTGATCCGTCAGGAATCTCTGCACCGCCTCGGGCTGCTGGGCAGAGAACCGGGCCAGCGCCCCGACCACGTCGAAGGCGAGCGCCTGGTCGATCCGAGCGTCGCCCTGCGGACACGCGCGGTGCCAGAGCAGCGCCAGTTCGGCCTCGACCCGCTCGAATCCGACGTGGTGGACCGACGGCAAGAGTCGCAGGTAGTCACGGACCCCGTCCATCGGGGCGCGACGCAGGGCAACCTCTGCCCCCGCACGGAGGGAGCGACCCGGTGCCGGCATCCGTGCGTACGTGCGCAGCGTCAGAGTGAGCAGATTGGTGTCGTCGGTGCGGAGCCAGTCGCGCAGGAGGTGCTCGACGAGCACCGTCGAAATCCGAGCATCACGGCCGGCCAGGAGCAGTACCTGCGCGGCGACCTCGCCGTAGAACAGGTCGAGCGGGTCGGCGACGACCTGGGCGGCCAGCGCCGTGAGCAGCGCCGTTCCTCTACTGGCGACGCCGCGCGCGGCGGCGTGCTCGAAAAACGTCTGGTGGAAGAAGCGCACCCGCTGGCTGTTCGCCGGCATGAGAAGCACACCGCGGGCGTGCAGTGCTTGAACAGCGGCGTCGGTTGCGGTGCCCGAAACCTGGGTGAGCTGGCGTGCGCGCTCGACCAGTCGAGTCGTCTCCGACTCAACCACCCCCGCAGTCAGCAGGGCCAGAGCGACGGCCTCTGCCTCCAGACTCAGATCGTGCTGGTCGCCGTGTACGGATGCACCCCGGTGATCCTCCTCGATCCGACGCCACCAGTACCGTTCGTACAGGGTGATTGTGTCGATGTCGTTAGGTGGCACCTCGTCCGGTGCGTACAACTCGAACATGAGTCGCAGCGCCAGCGGAATCCGGCACACCTCGCGCAGGGGCAGGCCACGTAGGGACGCGTCGCTGACCGAGGCAACCACCTCCGGAACGCGTTCTTCGTCGTAGAATGCTCGGGCGTAGGCCTCAATCGCGGCGGGCTGTTCGGTCCGGTCGAAGGGTCCGAGTCGGACGCCCGATATCGAATTCTCCGGACCACGATCATCTTCCTTGTCGCCGTAGTCGACCTCCAGCTGGCGAGCCTCGACGGGTCGGCTTGTCACCAGTGCCGGTATGCTGTGTCGAGCAGCCAGTCCGAGCAGCGCGTTCACCCGACCCCGGGTGCCCTGATGCTGCAGAAGCAGATCCAGGGTGTCGACAAGCAGCACGACCGGTAGCTGCGCGCGTACCGCGTCGCGTATGGCGTCGTCGAGGATTTCTGTCGTCAGACCCGCGCCGGTGTCGTCCTCGGCGAGAAGCGCGGTTGCCGGGATCAGCAGGGGAAGCCGGCCGATCTCGGTGAGCCGCCGGTGTATTTGGCTCAGCAGCGCGGTTTTGCCGTAACCGGCCTCGCCCACCAGCGCCGTGATCGAGGGTGTGGTCAGCCGTTCGAGGAGCCTTCCCTCGACCGCCCGGGTTACGTAGGCACCGCCACTGAGCCGAACCGGCGTGGTGCCGTCACGCGCCGCGATAACGTCGCTTTCGGCGAAAGCCACGGCACTGATGTCCTGTACATGGCGCAGCGCCGGTGAGATCGACTGCTGTTGTCGCTCCGGCATTACCATGAATGGATGGTATCCAGGCCGATCCCCAGTCTCGTCCGGGCTACCCCAGGGGGTCCAGGGTCGGGATCCTCGTCGCCTCGGTACCCCCGCTCCATTTGGCTCCAGAGCGTCAGGGGCGCGATTCCGGTGCCGGTTGTCCCTGGGTGAACATCAGTACCACGATCACCCGCCGCAACTTCACCGGGTCTTTCGCGCTCCGGGTGATCTTCTGCGACAACTGTCCCTCGGTCATCGACACCTGCCGGACGAACATCTCCGGCCGTCTACCCGCGCATCGCCACCCTCGCCCAACGCGACACAGCAACGGCAGCCCGAGTACCCATTCCCCGTCGCCTCACCGAGGACGACATCCGACACCTTGTCGGCAGCTCCGACGACATCCGCAACACCCTGCGAGACACCCAGAGCAGTGACAAGAGCACCCGCCTACCGGAAGCTACGCCTCGCCCTCACCGACAACCCCGGGCAAAACAAAATCAGCGTCGAGGCTAAGCCTGACGCTGATTACTGTGGGGTAACTGTACGTGTCCGAGGGGGGACTTGAACCCCTCGACACAGCATCCATGCACCAGTTGGGTGCTCATGCGTCTAATCTACAGGTGACTAGACCGACCGGCAAACCCCCGCGTCGCGCATGGCGATAGGAACGCTTGAGGTTGGGTGGCGACATTGCCCCGAACTCTAGGAGCCGCGAGTGGTTGCTCGTCTTGATCAAGCACTAGAAGATGACCGGTGCTCGGATGAGGCGTGATCGGCTCGCATCATCTTTCGCATAGCCGCTATGAAATGCTCGCTCTGGCCACGAGTCCGGGGTCAGCGTCAACCGGACGACGTGCTGATACCGCCACCCAGTCCTGATCAGCGCCGCGCCACGCGGGCCGCCCGGGGTGTACTGCGGCTGCCGGTCCGGGCTGGTAGCTGCGTGCGGCCGTGGCCACGCGGTGGTGTCGACGGCATACACCCGGGGCAGGCCGGACCGAGCGGCGATCCGGCACGCCGCCCGCAACGCCCGACGGGTGTCCACCTCGCCGTCACGCAACGCCCGGTACGCCGCGGCGTGCCCGGTGACCGTGCCCAGCGACAGATGCGCCGGACAGCCACACCGGCCCTGACCGGCGGCCAACGCGTCGACCAGCGTGAACAACGTCCGTGACCGAGACACCAGGACGCCCCCGTACAACTCCCGCCGCCACGCATCCAACAAGATCCGGCCCAACCCGCCGTCACCAACACCGGTAGCCGTTACGCTCCTCATCGAGGACCCTGCCCATTGGAGATCTTTGTGTGAGAACCCAGATCATGGACAGGGTCCTCCCCATTCCGCTAGACCCCCACCACCACAGATCCCCCCGACGGTCAAAACACGAGAGGGTCTGCTGCACCTATAGGTGCAGCAGACCCCTACTTTGAATGCGGACCTGGATTGGTCGCCTACGCGACACTACTGGTATGTGGCGCTCCTGCAGCAGGTAGCGGATCATCGTTAGGTGCACGCAAGCATCGCCCTCGTTGACGACACAGCCGAACAACTGGCGTCGCTCTACACCTGGCTCCAACGCGACGACGAGTTGCGTGGCCGAGTCCGATCGGTTGCCGCAGAGTTGAAGTCGGGTGACATGGGCGGTGTCACGGAGACCTTGACCGTGGCGCTCGGAAGCGGCGGGGCGGTGGCCGTGCTGGCCGGCACACTGAGTGCCTGGTTGTCGGCCCGCCGCACCAGGATCAGCGTCGAGATCATCGACGGCGACAGTAGCCGGCGCATCGAGATCGACTCCGCGAATGCGGAGGCTGCGGCCCGGCTGCTGCGAGAAGCGTATGAGACGACTGGCGGACCCTCATGAGTACGCGTTTGCCGGACCCGAGGCTCTCCAACGCCCTGCTGATCGGAACAGCGCAATTCACGAGTGATGCGCTCAGTGACTTGCCGTCCGTCGCCAACAACGTGACCGCGCTGGCGGAGGTGCTCGCCGACCAAGCCGCCAGAGTAGTAGATCCTTCCCGATGTCGCCAGCTGATCAATCCTCGCGCCCAGCACGAGGTCGGCACGGCGCTCGACGAAACCGTCAACGCCGCTGACGACACTGTGATCGTCTACTACGCAGGCCATGGGCTTCTTACTCCTCGCGGAGTACTGCACCTCGCCGTAGCCGACACCGATCCATACCGCGTCGCCTACACCGCCGTTCCCATAGAGTGGCTGCGCATGGCCTTGGCCGAGAGTCCGGCGAAGAACCGGATCCTGATCCTGGACTGTTGCTTCTCCGGGCATGCGGCGACCGCGATGACCTCCATCTCATCAGCAGTCACCGCCGCCATCGACATCAGCGGCACTTACACCCTCACCTCCGCACCGGCGAACTCGGCTGCCATCGCTCCAGCCGGTGAACGATTCACTGCCTTCACCGGCGAACTGCTCCGGGTCCTACGCGACGGCATCCCTGGTGGAGACGACCTGCTCTCGCTACGCGAGATCTACACGGCCCTGGTCCGTGGACTACACGCGCGTGGCATGCCTCGTCCGCAGCACCTCGGCACCGGGCTCGCCGACCACATCGCGCTCGGTCCGAACGCAGCCGGCCAAACGCCGATGACTTCCGAGGACGCCATGCCACCCGCCACCACCGAAGCACCGGCGAACGCGTCGGCGGTGCAAAGCGAGGAACTGGAGAAACGCTTCCACCAGGCTCTCGTCAACGGCTACCGCACTATGAAGCGCGAAATCAACTACAACGCGACCGTCTACATCCGCATGATCTCCGTCCAAGGCGGGCTCGGCGCGGCCCGGCAACTCCTGCACGCGTCCTCGGTCTCCAGCGGATTCACTACCCTCTGGGAGAAGGGCCGCCTCGACCTCACCGTTGAGGCATTCGTCTTGCGCGAACCCTGGTCGGCGCTCTTCACCCATGAGGAACTACAGATCGCCCGCGACCGGCTCGCTCAGTACGGCTACCACCCGGACTAGCGACTCGGCGACGTGGTACTGGCGGGAGTGATGCCGGTGACGGTGGCGCCTGGTAGTAGGTGTCGGTGAAGTTCCGGAGGTCCGCTTGAGCACCGGCTCGAAGCCGGGGACTCCGCCGGCGACCCGGAGCCGGCTGGTCGTCGACTTCTCGACGACAGGACGGCTGAGAGGGTGATTCGAGAGGTTTCGTCCGCCGAGAGTGTGGCCGGAGCTTTGGGGTCTGCTCGGTGGGCTAACTGGGCGGCGGTGGCGGGGTGAGGGTGAAGAGACCGGGTTCGGGCTCGGTCAGGATCTGACGGGCGACGAGGCGTTTGAGTCTGGCGCGGAGACTTTCGGTGTCCTTGGCGGTGGTGCCGGTGCCGAGGGCGCGGCAGATGTCCTTCGCGCGCATCGGTGTGGTGGCGGATTGGAACACGGTGAGGATCTGCTGGTAGGCCGGGCTGGCGATCGTCGCGTCAGCGGGTGCCGCCAGGTTGGCGTGGCCGGTCAGGCTCAGCAGGGTCTTGCGGGTGATGGCGAGTTCGGCCAGGCCGGTCTCGGCTGTGGTGAGCTGGTCGGTGAGGGTGGCGATCTGCTCGCGGAGCCGGTCGACGGTGGCGCTGGCGGCGGCTTCCCGTTCGGCGATCAGGTCCAGCAGCGACGGCGTGGTCATGGCCGGGGTTGTGGGTCGCGCCAGGACATGGTGGTGGTGCCGGTCAGCCGGCGGATGAGGTTCGCCGTAGACGCCCACCAGGTGCGTGACACCGCCGAGGCGGGCCTGCTCTCGTACTCGCGGACCGGCCGGCGGTGCAGCATCAGCGTGCCGTTGGTCTGCTCCACCACCCACCGCCGCTTCACCGGCACGAACCCGGCTCTGCTGTCGGAGCGTTTGACCTGCTCCACATCGACACCGCGTACCGCGCCGTGGATCGCCACGTCGTCTTTGAACCCGGCGTCGACCCATGCCTTGGTCACCGACGGGGTGTGCGCCAGGACTCTGTCCAAGAGCTGCACACCGATGGCGTTGTCGGTGACCGACGCCGCGGTGACCACCACCGCGATGATCAACCCCAGAGCGTCCACGGCCAGGCCCCGCTTACGACCCGGCACCTTCTTCGCCGCGTCCTTGCCGGTCGTCACCGCCGGGACGTGGTTGGCGGCCCGGATCGACTGGGTGTCCAACACCACCGCGCTCGGGTCCTCCGACCGACCGGCACGCTCCCGCGCCTGACAGCGCAGCAGGTCATGGATTACCTGGTCGGTCCCGTCGTCACGCCACACGGCGAAGTAGTAGTACGTCGCGGACCTCGGCGGCAGGTCATGCGGCAGATACGCCCACTGACAGCCCGTCCGATTCTGGTAGAAGATCGCGTTCACGATCTCCCGCAACTCGTAACGGCCCCGATGGCCCGACACCGACGGATGCCGGGCCTTCCACGCCTGCAGGAACGGCCCGACCACCGCCCACTGCTCATCGGTGAGATCACTCGGGTACGCCGCTCGTCCGCCCACGACCAACACAACGCCGACGAACCTCACCGGTTACGACACGGACTCAGCTTTCACGTACTCCACCCACGACCCGCCGGCGAGGGCCCTCAGACCGTCTACATACCCACAGTGGACAAAAGCTCTCGGATCACCCACTGAGCACTCACAGAAAAGGAGCCGTGGAGGCTTGGTCCAGCCCAGGCACCGCCACGACGCCTCTCCCGGAAGGCAGGACGCCACCATGACCATCGGCGCAGATCACTACGACTACGTCATCGGCGTGGACACCCATGCCGCCTCATACACCCTCGCGCTGATTAACTCGAGCACCGGCGCGGTCGAGCAGCAGGCCCAGCTCGAACCAGCCCGGCCGGGCTGCGCCACCCCCTGGATTCAGCGTCACACCCAGGACACGACAACGCTGATCGTCATCGGCGGTGCCGGACCCTACGGAGCCGCCTTCACCGAGCAGCTCACCGCAGGGCCCTTGGCCGTCCCCCGAGCCGAGCACATCCGGCTGTCCCGACGCATCCCCTCCGAGGCCGCGTTCGTCGCCCACGCGGCTGCAACGACCCGTGATAGTTACAGAAGCACCTCAGTCGCTTGCTGCGTCGACGATGCAGCCACAGTGCGCAGTCCGGCCTGCATTAGCCAGTAGAAGGTACCGCCGGACAACCGCATCCAGGCCAGCCCGGGCAGGACTTACACCAGGAACACCGGAACCGAGCTCCTGGCGCGAGACTGTCGTCAACGCAAGGCACGGCGAGTAGGTCAGCGCCCGCCGTCACGTCCAGGCGATCGCCGCCACTCCCGTCAGGCAGAACGTTGTGCATCCATAAAACGGGATATACCTCGCCGCATGCTCCGCAGATCCGGGTGCCCCAGACCGTCGAGCACGCATCACAGCGGCATTGGAATGTGTTCCGGTCCCGAGGCTCGAATTCGCTCTTAGTGGCGTGACAGATGGGGCACGCCTCGAACAGGTCGAACAACCGGGACGCCGCCATAGTCCGTGCCAGCGACGACTCCATCGACCGCGAGTCCGGTTCACGTCCGGCTGTTGCACGAACCAGTGCCTCTACCTCGTCCATTGACGGTCGGCGGGTCACCGAGATCTTCCCCGGAGCAGCCGAGTACCACCAGCCATCGCTGCCTTGCGGCACACTCGCGGACAGCTCCACACCGGGCGGATACTCTTCGACGAACCGGCGGCCTTGCAGCACCCACCGAAGCGCCCGGGCGAGTCGCTCCTCTCCCTCGATCTCTAGCGGTGTCACTGGAACCAGACAGGGCAGCGCGCCGAAGCCAGCCGGGTGCACGAGGTACCCGGCTGCGGACGGCAATGCCGTCCGGGCACCGCGGAGGCCCGGATACACGACGATTGTGCGGTTGGCCTGCATGCCGAGCGCGGCAGCGCGCGCCCGTTCGGCGGCGGGTTGGCCGAGGTCGTCGGCGATCGGTACCAGCCGAGCTAGGTGCTTTCCGTCGGCGGCGATATTCAGGGCTCCGTCGTCCGCCACCGACCACGTGACACTGCCGGCTGGACCGCTCAGGCGCACGGTCGAATCGATGACCGGTAGTGCATCGATGGGATCGTCCGGCTGATAGCCGAGGATCGCCAGCGCACGCAGGGAGAGCGCGGCGACGTAGTGCGCATACGCATCGGGGAACGTACGCTCCGCCGACCTCACGCCGGCTAGAACGGAGGACTCGTGGACTGCCCACAGCTCCCAGAGCGCACCGACCTGCCGGTACCGCCCGTCGCCGAGAAACAAGTTTGTGCGCATGAGCCGGATTGGCACGGGCACCCGGCGGTTGGCCCGCCGTAGCACAGGCGATCCGTGCAGCGCCGCGAGCCGTGCCCGGGCGCGGCGGAATACGTCGAGGGTCTCGGCGACCGCAAACGTCGACGCGGTGGTGTCAGAGAGCACCTTGGCGACGAGGCGGGCGACCCGGTCGAGCCGGCGCCACGACCGCGCATGTCTCAGCACCCGGTTGTACTCGTCGAGGTCGGTCAGGCCGTCGGCGAGCGTGGTCAGCTCGCGGATGCGTCGGGTTAGGTGCTCGCCGAGCCGGTCCACGAGCTGCGCGGCCACCCGGTTTTCGTAGAAGTCGACGTCTTCGGCGAACCGCTGCGACAGCACACGCAGCGGAAGGATACGCCCGTGCTCCATGCCCGCCCAGTCCTCGGTGTGTCCGGCTAGGCGGGCGAGGCCGGCAGGTGGCACCCTACGCGCCAGGTCCGCTCGCACCAACTCGTCCACCCGGTCGAGCCGGTCGTGGGGTCGGAGGCAGACGTCGGCGAGGACGCCGAGCCCGTCAAGAATGGCTCGCTCGAACCGGCTCAACTCGGCGTGATGCGACGCGTCGGGCACGAACATGTTGTCGGCTAACCACCCGCTGAGGGTTGTGTTCCTGGTCAGCGCACGGGCGACGTCGATGACGGTGCTGACGACGAGCGGGTCCGGTGCTCCGGGCCGGTCGGCCATCACCCTTCCCTTCGCCGCTGCTCGTCGTCGAGGAGGCGCATGCACCGAACCGGGGCTCCGCGCAACCCGCGCAGCTCCCACGCAGCGCAGATGGTGTCCCGAATCTTGTTGAGGCCACCGGGGGTAATGTCATACCGACCGTGCAGGGAACGAAGGATCTTTCGGGCCAGAAAGTGGTCGGCGGCGAGCGACCGGCCGTCCTGTCCGTTGTCTTCGCCCTCCGGCCGTTCGGCGACCGGGTCGCCGGCGTGGGCTGCGACGACGACGGGTACGAACGCCTCCATCTGGCGCTCGAGCCGCGGCCCCATAACCACCCGGCCGTGTTCACGCAGATCGTCGGCTACCTCCTCTATGAACCCGCGCACCTCGGTCGTGTCTGTCCGGTGCGCCTGCTTGGCCTGCTCGAACGACTTGCGCAGCGCGACAACTCCGTAGGGCTCGATTTCCAGGACCGTTGCCGAAAGCGGCAGCCAGGGACGCTGGGCTGGCAGCTCCATCAGATGCGCTCGATTGTAGGTCTTGTCGGCAAATTCCAGCGTAGACTCGTCCTGGTTCGCGGTGCCGATGAACCAGACGTTGCTAGGCAGACGGATCCGGCAGCCGTCCACAAACCACTGGGGTGCCCGACCGTTGCCGCGAGTGACCAGCTGGATCGGCTCGCCCTCGTGCTCGAGCTTCGACAGCAGGATCGAGAAGTACTGTTCCGGTCGGGCCAGGTTCATTTCGTCGAGAACGATGAAGAACGGCCGCTCGCGGTACCTCGGCGTCTGCGCCAGATAGAGGGCTTGGAGGAACTCAGACTCCTCGAAGCGACGCTCAAAGGTGTTGTGGTGTCCGAAGAGGTCCGTGCGATCGCGCCAGCCGGCTTGCACCTCGACGACGGTGCACTCAGTGCCGAGCGCCTTGGCGAGAGCTACCGGCAACGACGTCTTGCCGATTCCACTCATGCCCTCCAGCAGGTGGAGGCGGCTCATCGCAAGTCCGCCGAGGAGGACGCACACATCGTTGAGTCGGTAGGCCCGTCGGCTGTCGGCGAACATGACCGTCTGCAATGACCGGGCCAACTGTGAGAGGTTGGGCCGCTCGGCGCTGATGGCTCCGGGTTCGTTCAGCTGCGGGTCGTCGTCCATTTCGATGCAGCGGGGGAAGATCGGCGTGCCGGCGTCGGGACGGTCTCGGGTCAATTGCTCGACGGCGCCATGTAGCTCGGCGATCCGACTCGCGTAGCCGCGGGTAACTACCTCGAAGTGCCGTTCGGCATCGCTAAGCTGCTTTAACTGAAGGTTGTTGATGCGGCTCGCGAGAGCAGCACCCTCCAGCTCCTGTACACGATAGGCGAGGCGGTCGCGCTCTCCCGTCACCTCCCGGTGCTGCTGCTCCAGCCAGCGCAGCCGGTGCAGGTCGTCGTCGGCCAGCCGCTCGGCGAGCTTGCCGCGCAGTTCGGCGTTGTCCGCGGCTAGCCGGTCGCGTTCGTCGATAAGGTACTGCGGATCGGTGCCGCCGATCCGCAGGAGTTGCTGCTCCCGCTCGGCCAACTGCTTGCGCAGCTCGTCGATTGTCTTGATCCGGGCGTCGGACTTGATCCGTAGGACCTGCAGCTCGCGGTCGAGGGCGGCGACGTCCGCTGCGGCGCGTGCCTCAATCTCCGCCTCCAAGTCGTTGAGCTTGCGCTGCAACTGGAACTGCTGTCCCAGTACCGCCCTGAGTTGGTCATTCAGCTCCTCCTCGGACCGGCGGAGCGCCGCTTTGTCCTCCTGCAGCCGGGCGACCTGTTCCGCATGCTCCTCGGCGAGCCCGCGCCGACGCTCCTCCTCTTCGATCTGTGCCGTCTGCCTGCGGCGTTCCAGCTCGGCGTCGAGCTCGGCGTGGGCAGCCTGGGCTTGTGCGGTAAATCCGTCCCGGGCCTCCTGCTCACGGGCGCTCACCTCCTCACTCCGGAGGCGCAGCTGCGCCAGTTCGGTGGTGGCCTCGGCCCGGAGCGCCTCGGCGGCGGCGCGGGCTGCGGCGGCCTCAGCGAGATCCGCGTCGAGACGCTGGCGTGCGGCGTGCGCGGCGGCCTCGGCATCCGAGGCCCCCTGCGTCCGTTCCCGAGCCGCATTCGATGCGCGCTCGTAGTCGGCGGCTTGGCGTAGCAGGGCGTCGTATGCGGACAGCACCGCGTCGTCGTTCGTGGTCGGCTCCAGCCCCTGCTCGGCGAGGGCAGCGGTAACCTCCGTGTCGTCGTCGGCCCGCTTTACGGCCATCGCCAAGTCGGCAATCTTGTCAGCAGCGGCCTGCTGAGCCGAGCGGCGCTGATTCGGTGCCCAGTTCGGCTTCTTTCTTTGCCTACCCATTGGTGGAGCGGTCCCTTTCGCTAGGCGTCTGGAGATCGGGCAACGGCACGCCGATGTAGGCCGCCGCGGTGTCTTGCGCGAGCCGCCAGGCGGTCTCGCCGTAGTCGAGGTTCAATGGCACTGCGGCGGCGTGCGCACCGCCCGTGTTCCGGTCCCTCGATACATTCGTGAGGTCGCTGAGCAGCGTCGGCCAGGCCGCGGCCACCTGACGGAACGGATGGTCGGGCGTGCCGTTGGCGGCGCTGACGAGTGAGGCGGCCAGCAGCACGGGGGTCGTCGTCCGGTCCGGCTGTCGGATTCCCCGCCGCAGCTTCTCGGCCTCCACCACGCCAAGCCGCGCGTGTTCGCCGAATGACATCCCGAGCTGCTGGCAGTATGTGCCGAGCTGGCGGGCCAGTGGATCCCGCAGCTGTTCGACGACCCGCGGCGGTGGCCGATGCCGAGCCACGAGGTCACGTAGCACGAGCTCGTGCAACCGCCAAGAGTACCGCGCTACGTCGCCCACCTCGGGGCTGCCGTCGCCGCGCCGACGGGCCCGGTCGATCTCTCGCTCGAGCAGCGTGAGCAGTTCAAACACGGCATCGTGGTCGCGTACCCGGGCGGTGAACCGGTGCTCGAGCGTCTCGGCGATACTGCGCCGTAGCTTGACCTCGATGAGGTCGGACTCGGCCAGGAGGCCCTCCGTCCGGCGGCCAATGAACTGTTGGATGTGATCGCGCAGCCGGGCCGATCGCTGGATTTGGGTCGCCACCAGCCGCCGAAGGTAAGGGCTGGCGTGGCCGCCGAACGGGCTCATCGCGTCCCACGTGACCGTGGTTTCGCCACCCTCGTCGCGCGTCCGGGCGAGCAGTGGCAGTGGGATCCACACCGGCTGCCCATCGGTCATCACCGACACGCGCGAAACTACCCGCTCGGGCGGGCCAGCCTGCCACCGCCGCGTCCGTCCGCTGCCCTGCCGTTTGGCGGTTTCGCCGCGGGAAACGGCTTCCACGACCTGCTCGTGAGCCGGCGGCTCGGTACTATTCCAGCCGCCGGGATAAACAGCGAACGCGTGCACCCGCAGCGGCGCACCCGTGGTGCGCAGCTGCAGCGTCGCCCCCGTCCGACTCTGCCAGTCGCATTGGCAGTGACTCGGTTCCACGGTCGAGGCCGGCCAGAGCGTACCGGTTGTCACGTCCTGGTAGACGTAGGTCGTGATGGCCCTCGTGGGGTCAGGGAATCCGCCCTGCAGGACGTGGCGGCCGTTAGTCGTGATAACGCCATACTGGTCGAGGTACTTCAGCGCGCGCAGGTCGGAGCGGACCAACTCGACGAGGTCGTCCTGGAGTCCAAGGAGCCGGCCGATATCGGCCGCCTCACGCAGGCCGGCGCGGGCCAGGCCTAGCACCGCTGTCTGAAACACGTTGAGCCGGTCCTCGTGCACCAGCGGCGACACGACGCGGTACCGCAGCGCCGGCCAGAGCAGCCACCGCCGCCGGCCCCGGAACTCGGCGAACTCGGGCCGGACGACCGGGCACTCAGGTCCGAATCCCGGCACCGTGCACCCCCTCGCAGAACTCGCGAAACGCGACAATACCCTCGGCGACGGAACGGCCCGGCCGGCCTGGCAACTCCGGCGTGGCCACCCGGTCGGCCATGGCAACGTCTCCGACGGCTATAAGCAACCGGCGTTGGCGGCTCATCGCCACGCACATGCGGCTGTCGCTGAGCAGGTGCCCGTACCTCTGCACGGCCTCGGCCGGACCGCCCACGTGCCGCGGGGCCTCACTGCTGCGAGTCACCGACAGCAGCACGACGTCGAACTCCATGCCCTGAAAAGCGTCCACGGTGCCTACCCGCAGTCTCGGCCGCGGGCGCTCCTCGTCCGTGAACTGCATCGCCGGCACGGGCATTAACGTGCCGTCATCGTCGACGACGGCCAGGCCGGCCTGCTGCAACTCAACCTCCAGCAGCTCTTGCTGGGCCTTATAGAACGTGATTACACCGAACGACAGTCGCCGCTCCCGGTCCAGCTCGGACAGCTCGGACAGCTCCCGGACAAGTCGACGTGCCTCGGCGGGCCGTGTCCAGCTCGTCCCGGACCGCTTCTCGTCTCCGTCACGTCGCGGCACGTCGATCCAGGCCGCCACCTTGCCGGCGTAAGTCGACAGCTCGTGGGTCAGCCGCACTGTCGACGGGTCGGGCTTGATCACTTCGGGCCCGCCGTAGAAGACCTCGCTCACGAACCTGCCGAGCGCGGGATGCATGCGGAACTGCGTGTCCAGAACGATCGTTCGCGCTGCGGGCTTCTCGTTGGCGAACAGGTCAAACCAGCGCTCGAACAGGCTTTGCGACAGCTCCGAGCCGTCGAGCGAACGGTTGCGCCGCAGCTCCCGCTCTACCTTCTGTTCCAAGACGTGCGGCAGCTGCTTATGGTCGCCGACGAGGACGATTCGCCGGCGGGCGAACGCCATCGGGATCATCAGGTCGAGCGGGTTCGCCCGCGCCGCCTCGTCAACGACGACGGTATCGAACATGGGCAGGGGCGCGTCGAGCAACCGCGACATCTCCTCCGAGTTCGACTGCTGGACGGTCGAGGCGAGCACAGCGTTATACCGAGCCAGCGTCGACTCCACGAGGGCCAAGTCTTCCCGCAGGTCGTCGCGGTAGCCCAGCAGGACTTCGTCGGCGCTATCGGCAGTCTCGGCGGCCTCCTCCGCCACCGCGTCCGCGACGAGGTGCAGCAGCGCCTCCACTTCGGGATCGTGCATCGGCGCGTGGAGCAAGGCGGTGTCGGCAGCGAGCCGACCGAGCAGCTCGACGCGTAGCGCGGCGAGGTCGGCCAGCAGTCCGTCACCGCTGTCGCCGACCTCTGCAGCGGCCTCCAGCAACTGCCGGGCCGGCTTGTCGAGCAGCCGGTCCAGCTCGCGCAACGCGCGGACGGCGCGCTGCGGACCATCGTCGGCGAACGCCTCCGCAGTGACGCGCAGCGACCGCGCCTCCCGCGCCAGCCGTTCCCGCTCGTCGCTCGCCAGCGTTACGGCGACCCGGTCGACCACGGCCCGGTCGGCCAGCAGGTGGTCGACCTCGTCCCGCAGCATCCCGGGCAATCGGGTACCCGCCAGCTCCTTGACGGTGCCGAGGAGCGCGATCAGGTCTGGACCGCTCATCGGGTGTCGCTCATAGGCCGACGCGAGCTCCCGCAGCTTTCGCGCAGCGTCGTGGCGGGCGGACGCAGGCCGGTGCTCCTGCAAGTACCGCTCGACCGTCGCGACCACGCCGTCGCGCCATTCGCGTGAGCTCTCCCAGTCGCGGCCCGGCCGCGCCCCGACCCGGGTCGGTGGCAGGCCGTGCCGGCGCGCCTTGCGGGCGACGTTGTCGACCGCGTCGTGCTGCACGCTGGAAAGCAGGATCCGCTGCATCGACACTGTGCGCTCGCCCAGCTCGTCCAGGCAACGCAGCAGGTCCGCGATGAAGCGGGTCTTGCCGGTGCCCGGCGGTCCTTGCACGAGCAAGACATCCGGGGTTCGCAGCGCCATGCGCAGCGCAGCCCGCTGGACGTCGGTGGGCGCCGGGCCGTCAGAGCTATTGATAGCCTTGGCGATGGCCCTCTCGTGGGCCCTCTCAGCGCGCGGATGCGCTCCCGGCCGCGGCACCCCCTCGATAAGCAGCCGCAGCCCGGGCATCTCAGCCTGGTCAGTCTCAATTCGTTCACGGGCCAGGTCTCGGCGGCGCAGGCGGACCCGATCCCCGGAGAGCGACCGGAACAAGTGGCCGGTCGGCGGAGGCGCGTCGTCTCCGTCAACAGCGAGGTCGACGGTCCAATTGCTCCTGACCACGTACCGCACCTCGCCATGCACGCCGGCACCCGGCCGGCCGCGCCCGCCGTGCAGCTCGGGCGGGAGATTGACGGACGCCTCTAGCTGCAGCACTCCGCTGAACGACGCCGCCGTCCGGAGGAAGGCTGCAGCGCGGTCGTCCGGCTGCAGCTCGAAGCGCCAGAGCCCATCCGCAGTGACCTGACACGACCGGTACCGGCCAGAACCCATACGCCGGGCTTCGTCGGCCAGGGACTCGCGCTCGATCTCGTTATACGCCTGCCAAAGGTCGAGGTATGTCCGCCCGTCCGAGGTGAGCCCCTGCAACGCGGCCCGGATCACCTCACTGGCGGTGGCTTCGTCGCCCCGGTCGACGAACCGCAGGTCGATTGGGCTAAGCCGGAACCAGCGAGCGTACTGCCGAGAGGACGCGTCGGTGAGACGCACGAGGCGTAGGGCGTCGTCGGTGAGGGCAATGTCGGCAACCCATCGACGACCATGCAGGGTGAGGGCGCGGACGCCGGACCCCAACTCGCCGCTAGCGCCTCCGCTATGGACGAACCGCTCCGCGTTCTGGCTCGGCAGCACCGGAAGCGCGAACTCCTCGCACAGCCAGTCCCGGATCGGGTCGAAACCCGTCACCGCCCGCTGAGTGGCGATCCGCACTTGCTCCGCGACGCCGTCATCGATGCCGACGGTCATACTCGCTCCGATATCCGCAGTGGCGAATGCATGGCACTGCAAGCCGATCTGCTGCGCGGTGACGTCAACGACCCACGACACGACCGTTCGCCCAGCTGCGGTGAGCCAGTCCACCGTTTCCTGGTCCGTGACCGAAAGTCGGATCGGCTGGCCGCCGCCGACTGCGGGTGCCACCTCGAACTCCGCGCGGCCGGTCCGATGACGGAGCACGACCTCCCGGTTCTTGGTGTATTTGTCGGCGAGCTTAGTTAGCCACCGCGGGACTGATGTGGCCGGGCCGGTGGGAAGCGACACGATGCGAATCTCGCCCGGCGTCAACTGCTCAGCAAACACGTGACCTCCGCCAACTGCGGCACCAGCATCCGGTGCGGTCGACTGTCGTCGCCGAAATGCCACGTCCAGGCCGCGGACAGCGGCTCGTCGGCTCGGCCGCCTGGCAACAGAGCCCGGCCCAGACCGCCCTTCGGCGGCACCCGGCGGATCACACCAGTGCCCCGGTTCCGCACGACCAGGGCATCCCCACCGTCCCAGCCAACCTCAGCAACCACCCTTAAAGGATTCTCGGCCCCGCGATACACGGTTCGGGCGGTAACGAGCAGCGGCCGGTCCGCCTGGACAAATAAGGTCAGGCTCTTATCCTCCAGCGTCAGCGGACGCCGGTCACCGAGCCACGGGAACTGCTCTCGTAGCAGCACCGGGACGACCGCCGGGCGGACGGTGCCGCACCACGGGCACCGGTCCTTCGCGACGATGTAGCTGTGTGGGCAGTTCGAACACTGCACACACCGGTCGGCCGCGCCGTCGAGGGCGGCGGCCCACTCGCCCGCGCCCGGCCGGGCGCGGGGGTCGTGCATTCCCTCTTCGAAGGTCCGCCGGAACAGGGCCATCAACTGCCGGGTCAGGACCCGCTCGGCCGGGTAGCCGTACGGGGTCCGGTTCCGGTCGTCTGTGCTGTGCTCGATCCAAGGCAGAAGGCCGCGCTGGGCGTCATCTTCCAGTTCAGCCGGTCCCTGGTCGACATAATCCCCGAGAAGCGGGTGATTCGTAGTGAGGGTCTCGTAAGCTAGGACCGCGAACGAGTAAACGTCGCTAAATACAGTGTTGCCGGATGTGTTCCGCAGTACCTCCGGTGCCACGTAGTAGGCCGTGATGAGGCGGTATGGACCGGGAGCGCTCTCCGTCTGAAGGTTGTCCGCATCAACGAGCCATACCTCATCGTGCTCCGGCTGGGCGGAAACGAGCACATTGCCGGGCGAGACGTCGCCGTAGACAATGCCCCGATCGTGCAGCGTTCCGAGAATCGCGGCACACCGGGCGAGCAGCCGCAGCCGACGGCGCAGCCCGCCACCCTGCGCGTACCAGCCCGCAACATCGTCGCTTGTAGGCCCGCAGACCGCGCTGAACGCGACCATGTCCTGCAGAAGCTCCATCACGTAACCGACGTGGGGCGCGGCCAGTGGCTCCAGCGGGCGGCAGATCGGAACACCGTGAAGCGGTAGCCAGCGCAGCCGGCCCAGGCGGTCCTCCAGGCGCATCGCCGAGCCGCCGGTGCAGATCTTCACCGCCAGGCCGCCGTGGTGGGTGCGGAACACCACGCCCTCGCCGCCTTGGCCGAGCGGTGGATCGAGAACCAATTCCAGGTGTCGACCGCTACGCGCGGTCCGCACGCTCGATGGCCAGTCTTCCGCTGGCTGACCGACCATTAGTCGAACTCCTCCAGCCGCACCGCCTGTTGACCCGTGCGCTCGTGCAGAGTGGTCGTGACGGTAGCCGTCACCCACCGAAACAGCCCGCTGATGTCGTGAATCTGGTCGGTCCGTAGGACGTCCACGCCGGGCATGCTGAACGTGCTCAATACCTCGTCAGCTTCGGCCGTCCGGTCGGTGCCGATACCGACGGCCACCCGTAGCGCGCGGCTCCCCCAGCGCGAGGACAACAGGTCATCCAACGGCGCTTCCCAGTCGTCGGTCGGCATGCCATCTGAGACCAGCACGAGGGCCGGCGGGAACGCCCGTTCCGGCACCGCCTCGGCGTCATCGAGCAACTCGCGGACCCTGGTGAAGGCGCTGCCCATTGGCGTGCGGCCGCGAGGAGTCAGATCGACCCACACAGCTCGCGACGCGCGAACCATCGCTTGGTGCAGCATGGCCTCATCGCCGCCGAAGGCGACCACCGCCACGTGGATCTCACCCCGGACTGAATCCTCTGCGCCGAATGCGTTGAACATCGCCGCGATGCTCCGGTTGAGCTGGATAATCTTGTCGCCCTCCATGCTGCCGCTGATGTCCGCCAACACGATCACCGGCATGGGCCGGGGTGCCCTCCGAGACCGGGACGCCAAGGTATCCGGCCGGACGATTGCGGGTTCCGCCACTAGGTTCTCTCCTCCGAGACTCGTCGAAAGGCACTCTGCGCGTCGACGGACCCCGCGACGGCGCAAAGCCGCACAGAATTTCAGCCAGACACTCTGGATGTCAAGGGCCCGAGGGCTAGTTCTGTGTTCTGCAACTACCGTTGCAGCGATTCACACCGACCTCCGTACGGCTGCGACACCGCAAGCCATCAAGAAGGCGGCTGCCATCAATCCGATACGGAACCAGGGCACGTGTCGGGTCGGCCGTACGCCGATCGAGACCGCCAACCCAAGCTGTCCCAGCAGCACAAGGCAGATGACGACGCTGAGCGCCCGGTACATGTTGCCGAAGTCGGACCAGAACACCCAGGTGCCGTAGACGGCGGGGACCGTCATCAGCAGGCTCAGACTGATGAGCGGGACGGCCAGCTTCCATCGTGTGCCCGCGTTCACCGCCACTCCTCCCTGCCATCGTTCGTGCTGCCGTCGCAGGGATCGACGTCGGCGGTCAACGCAGGGCCCGAGTCGCGGAGACGTTGCGCTTGCCGCTGCCACTCGGCCCGCTCATCAGCGCTCATGGCATCGCGCTCGGCCAGCGAAGCGGTGAAAGCATCCTCCAAGGCCCGGCCATGCCATGAGACCCCGAGAGCCGTGCGCAGGTCCGCCTCACCGCGGAGGACGGTGCCGGCCAGGGAGCCCAGGGGGTCGTCGTTGCCGCGGCTCCTGGCGACCGTCGTGAGGACTGCCCGGGCCAGGGCCTGGCGGTGGACTTCGTCGGTCATGGCCTATCCCTGCTGTCCGGGGTGATGGTAGGGCTTCAGGTCGGGGAGGGCGGCGACGGCGGCTCCCGCCTGAATCATGCCAATCGTGCCGGCGATGCCCTTGAAGGTGGCCTCGGCGTTGCCGTAGAAGGTGGAGATCTCGTCGTAGAGGTCGTACGCCTGCCAGGCGTAGTAGGCGGCCACTCCGTAGCCGATGACCGGTCCCACCCCGGTTTCGATCGTCGCGGTGCCCACGGCGGAGGCTAGGTTGATGACGATCAGGACATCGATCAGTTTGGCGATCAACCCGCTGACCACGTCGAAGAGCTGCTTGGCCGCCTCGGCGGCCTTGGTGTAGAGCTCGGCGTACTGGTCACAGATCGGCTGCAGGGCCATGGCTGCAGTGCCGAGCTTGAGTTGGAACTCCTGCTCGGCCTCGGCGGCGTTGCCGCGCCATACCTCCGGCACGTCCCCTGCGGCCGCGACCAGGTTCCGGCCCACGTCGAACAGCGCGTCACCGATGATCCGCCACGCCGCAGCGCAGTGGACGTAGGCATCCCAGTCACCGCTGAGCTGCTTGCTCCAGTCCTCGAACGGGTCGTACCCGAACAGCCACACGCTCACCTGACGCAACCAGGCGGCGGGACTGATCAGATCCGCAAGCGGGTTGATCTTCCACATCTCCACCGCAGTCGCGTAGTTGGGCGACACCAGCTTGTTGGTCGGCTCCGCCACGTCGGCGAAGGCAGACCGCGGCACGGTAGGCCAGAGGTCAGGACGACCGGTGCTGAGGGTCGACCACATCGCAGCCGGGTCCTTCGCACCCGGGTAGGTCCGGTCGAGCCGACCTGCCGATTCCGCATCCGCGCTGGTGTAGGCACGCTGAGCCAGGTTGACCTGGGTAGCGGCACCCTGGGCGACTGCCTGCAACCGGTGCAGACCCTGCGTCATCCGGTCGTAGACCAGCTTGTGCGGGCTAGCGAAGATGACCAGCAGACCTTCCTCACCAAAGCTGAGGTCGCAGTGCCGCTCGACGTAGCCGAGGATGTCAGCAACATCGCCTGACGCCCGGTGCAGCACATTGCACAGCCCGTTCAAACCGACCGGGTCTGCGGAGAGGCCGCTCATGTTCCCCCGATGAACGCTCGGCTCTTTCGCGAACACGCACCGTACTGGATCGTGATCAGATGCGTCAATGGCCCCTTGGCCTGCGGTAACCTCCTTGGCTCGATGCGCCCGATCAGAGGTTCGATTCCTCGACCGGGTAGCTCGCCGAGCCGGGCCCGGGACGCCCTCGGCGGGCATCATCGAGACGGTCTCCGGCGGCCTCCGAATTGTCGAAAGACAGCCACGGCGGGGTAGCAGTGGTTGCTGAGACCGTCAACAGCGGGTGCTGCTCACCGGTCAACATCGACAGCGCCCGGGCGACCTCGTAGACGTCTGCTCGCACGTAGGTGCTCGTCGTACCCGCATCGGCTCTGCCGTTGTGGCCTGCATATGCGCGCGCTACTGCGTATCCGAAGTTGCGCTCTACCCAGGTCAGGGTCGTGTGGCGTAACCAATGCGTGCTGATCTGCTGAGTCTCCACCCAGGACAGGTGCCGTCCGAGGCGCTGCCACAGATGGTCGTAGCGGCGGTTGGTGATAGGCCTGCCCGTGCGGTATCTGAGTAGCCTGGGGTTCGGTTCAACATCTGGTCGGTCCTCGACATGCTGAGCGAGATGGTGAGTCAGCGTCGGAGAGATGGGCTGCCACCGCACCTCTCCCTTCTCGCGTAGTTGGATCATGAACTGCTCTGTATCAAGGTCTGCTCGACGCAGTGCGAGGCCGCCGCCACGCCTGCAAGCGGTCTCGATGTGCAGCCGAAGCAGGAGAGTGTCCAACTCGGGGTCGTTTCCCGTGCAGGCTGCGGCCTCGTTGATCGAGGCAAGCTGGCTCTCCGACAGGGCACGACGCGTGCTGGATAGTCGTCGTGGCTTCGGCACCCGCTTGGCCGGATTGCCGCTCTCAGCGATGATGCCGTCGGCCACCGCATGGTGGTAGAGGCACCTCAGCGAAGAGATCAGGTGTTCAGCGGCCGTCCGCCCACCACGCGAGTTCCTCCGCACCACCCGCTGTTCCTTCATCCGCTCGGCGAGCTGCCTGATGTCGAGTGGGCTTATTTCGTCCAGCCGCCTACCACCCCAGACATCTTGTACCCGCCTCCAGTAGGTGCCGTAGACGCGGCGGGTACCCGCCGACACAGCTTCCGGGACCCGACAGATGTACTCGTCGAAGGTAGGCATCCCTTTGATCTCGCTTTTCGCCGTGACCAGCTGCTCGGGGGTCACCCCTAACCGAGCGAGGAGGATGCGCGCCGCCTGAATATCTTCACCCTCGGTCCCCCGCCAGCCCATCTCACCCGCCAGGTCGTTGCTCATCGGCATGCCGGGTAACTATCGCCTCCAGCACCTCCATCGTGATCACCAGCAGTGAATCGCGGTCGGGGTACGCCAAGACGAGAACGCGGTCGCCAGGGGCCAACCAACAGCGTCGCCGTATCGGGACCGGCAGCAGCAGGTGGCCTTGGCGTGTGAGCCTCCGCTGCCCACCGCGCTGCCTCTCCACCACAACCACCCCGTTCCGATACTCGAGGGTCAAGGCGTCACCCGCCGTCCAACCGAGCGCTCGCAGAGGCGCCCGGTCGGCCAGGCGGCCATTGACGTCCAGCGGTGTGATAGCGCCGATCGCCATCTCCGACTGCAGCTTCTGCCCGAACTGCGGCAGCGGCAATCCGTGCCTCGAAACCCTCCGGCCACAGCTACATCGATCCGCCACAGGAGGGCCCTCCTCCCCTCCCCGAAATTCCACGCCCCCACCCCCATTCATTGCCGAATCTCTGGCCCGGAGTTCACCGGTCTCGGCTTCTCACACCAGATTGCATCGTCGATCCGTCGAGTTGCCTGCCCGTCTGGACTCGGTGTGCCGTTCGAGGCGGTCCTCGCCGCTTCTCGACGTCAGTCAGCCACTAACATCCCCTTCGCAAGAGGGCGTCCGCCTGCCTCGAAGACGGGTTGAACACGGGTCCGCGCGAGATAGGGAGTCCCTTCGGTGTACCCGGTACCAGCTTTCCCGCTGCCCAGCATTCGTACGGCGAGTCGGTAGTGGGTGTGCCGCCACTGGTGCAACGCGCCGGCGAACTCCTTCATCGCGATCGTCAGTGCCGACGTGCCGGCGGTGCGGCTGCAGTTTCGTGCGGCGGCCAGTGCGTCGTCGAGGCTGGGTTGACCGTCGATGATGCGGTCACGTACCTCGGGTACGGACAGGTACGCGGATGAGTCGAGCCGATCGACACTCGGCCTACGGCACAGGGCCTCCACGAGTTTGTAGTTGCGTGACTGGATCGCGCTGGCCCCTTCGGTGTAGGGACGAAACCGTTGGAATGCCTCGGGCTGCAACGTAGCCATCAGCGACCACAGCGGAGCGCTCTCGCGCAGCAGCGTCGCCGCTGCGGACAACCGAGCTGCCGCCTGTTGTGGGAGGACAGCGTCCACGGCCGCGATGATGGAGCGTAGGTCCACCGCCAGCAGGGCGAAGGTCGCTTCGAAGGTCTGCAGGATGCGGATGAACATCCACTCGTCGTGGACGGTCCAGACCGGCAGCATGCTAAGGGTGAGTACGAGTTGCTCCTCGGTCGTCAGATCGCGGGCGACGGCGACCAGTACCTGCCGGGCAACCTCTTGATGGTCGCCGTGGGGCATTTCCTTGATGAGTCTCAGCCGGTGCAGCGCCGGCTGGGCAGCGCGGAGGGCATGGCGGATCCGTTTGGCCACGCGTCGGGGCTCTGGACGCAGCTGCGGCAGGGGCGCGGTCGTGCCGTCAAGGGCACGCAACTCGAAGCGGATGATGTCGGTCAGCAGCTGGACGTGGAGTCGGTCGCGGCGGGCCAGGAGCCTGGCGGCTGACGCCGGATAGCCGTCGATGTGGGCGAGTGGCAGCAGGTTCAAGCCCAGGTAGGTGCGGTAGTCGTACCGGCCCTCGACCTTATCGAGGGCATTGGTCAGGAAGGCGGCAAGAGGACTGTTCCGGACGTCTCGCACTCCCGGCAGGCGATCCCGCGCCGTGGCGACCAGCCCGGTCCACTGGTCAGGAACCATGTGCTTTCCGTGGTGCTGGTAGGCATCGACGACGGCAGCGTAGGGAAACTGCGCTGCGGTGGGCCGGCGTTGGAGCAGCCACTGTTGCAGGAGTTCAGGACTGGTCATCGCGATCCCCCGGCATGTGCTCGGGGAGTGGAGCGGGCCCGGTACTTCCTGATCGCTTCGCAGAGCGCGTTGATGTCGTCGACGGTCGAGTAGGCGTGCACGGCGACGCGGACGACGTCGCCGCGTGGGGCCACGATGATGCCCCGGTGTCCGAGCCAGGCCGCCAGGTCCTCGGCGCGCGGCTCCATCAGGGCCAGGTGCGCGCCGCGCTCGTCGGGTTCGGCGTGCACCCGGGCGGTCTCCCCCATCTGCTCGAAACAATCGGTCGCGTGGTCGAGTAGCCGCTGGGTGTGTTGGCGTACCTCGTTGAGGTCGAGGACTGCGATCAGAGACATTCCGGCGACGGCGGCGTAGGCCGCAGCAACGGCGGGGGTGCCGGTCCCCATCCAACTTGCGCGCTGCGGAGGCTCCGGGTCGAGGGTGTGTGGGTGTGTGCGGTCGAGCCTGCCGGCGAGGCTGGGTCCGGGGTGGGGGTGGCGTTCGTAGAGGAACGCCATGCCGGGTAACCCCAGCAGGTACTTTCCGGTGCCGCTGACGAGGTAGTCGCAGCCCATGGCGTCGACGTTGACGGGCAGCACTCCGGCGGCCTGGTAGGCGTCGACGAAGACTGTCGCGCCGGCGGCATGCGCGGCCTCGGCTATCCGGGTGACGTCCAGGCGGATCGCGTCGCGGTAGGTCACGGCGGGCACCGATACCAGTGCGGTCCGGGAGGTGATCCCCCGCAGGTAGTCAGCGGTGGTGACCTGTCCCGTGTCCGTGCCGCACCAGCGGACCCGGGCGCCGCCCTGTTGCCCCCCGAGCCAGGCGTGAGCGACACCGGGAAACTCGGCAGTGCTGCTCAGCAGGGTCCGTTTCCATCGCCAGCGTCGGCCGGCGATGGCCTGGTGCGCCGCGGTGCGTGCGTTCGGTACGACGGTGATCTGGTCGACGTCGGCGCCGATCAGATCGGCGAAGAGTCGTCGTGCCTGCAGCACCTTTTCCTCGCAGGCGGCCCAGAATCCCGGTCGGGCAAGGTCGTCAAGCATGGCCGCCAGGGCGTGGTCCATGTCGAGGCTGCGTGGGCTGATGCTGCAGGCGGCCAAGTGAATGGTGTGCGCCAGTTCGGGCATCCGACTCCGGAGCCCGGTCGGTCGAGTCATCGTGGCGGTCATGGGTTGGTCCGGCGGGTGGCGCGGCCCCGCGTGCTGGTCTCGGTGAGCGCTGTTCGCGCCTCCCACAGGGTGGGAAACCGGCGGTGTGAGATCAGTTTGGCGAGGCTGTCGACGGGGGTGTTGCGGGTACCGAGGACGCCGTGGCCGATGAGTCGGGTGGCGATGCTGTAGTGCTCGGTCCGCCACAGCGCGATCTGCTCGTCCAGCCCGACCAAAGCTTCGGCGAGTCGATGGAGTGGGTTCGCCGGCGGCCCCTGATACACGGACAGGGCGGTGGTGTCCAGCGATGCCAGGAGGCGGCTGAAGGCGATGTCGAGTTCGGTGGTCGCCGTACGCAGGTCCTGCCAGCCGGGTGATTCGAAGCCGGACCCGTTGCCCAGTACGGTGCGGATGAGCGCGAACTGTCCGGGGTGTAGTTGGCGCAGAATGCGTAGCTGCTCGGTGATCAGGTGCAGGCTCAGTGTTGCTCGCTGCAGTAGCAGCTCGGCCGCGCTGGGCTGGTCGGTGGTGATGTGGTCCCGTGCTCGTGCCAGGTGGACGCGGGCCAGTTTGAGCCATAGCTCGCTGCTCTGGTGGACGATCTGAAACACGAGTTCGTCGGGGTGGACCCACTGGTCTGGGGTGCGTTGCAGGGCGAGAAGTTCGTCGGTGCGCAGATAGCGGGCGTAGTCGGTGGCCCCGGTGCCGGGCAGTACGGCAGGAAGCATGTTGGTGGACACGATCGGGCTCCCGTTGTGGTGATCGACGCGGGTTGGTGGGGTGACTCCCGTGGACGACACGCTGGTCAGGCGCGTAGGCCGCGCATGGCCGAAGCGGCGATACCAGCTAGGCGCGACGGCAGATCGGTTGGCAGCGTGGTGCCGAGGCGCAGCGGGCTGGCGGTGACCGTGAGGTAGAGGTTGGCGTCGTAGGCCACGACGCTCGTGCCGACCTGCTCGTCGACGTAGCTGTAGGCGCCCGAGCCGAGTTCGGCGATCTCGGTGATGGGTCCGAGCTTCCGCTGGACCCGGCGCAGCCCTTCGTACATCGTGCGCCCCGAGTCGGGTTCGCCGATGTCGGCCTGTACCAACAGAATCGCACCGTTGGGCAGGTCACCGACGGTGATGGTGCACTGCAGGTGGAGGCTGTCGGCGGAGCGCCGCTTTTCGTCCTCCTGCAGACCCGCAGGGCCGAACGTCTCCGCAGCAGGGCGGAGGTCCAGCGTTCCGCACAGCTTGTCGGCCTTCAGGTAGGTGGCTGCGGGTGTCGGGGGTGGGGTGCTGATCGGGGTTGCTGTCGAGCTACCCGGCGACTCAGCAACGGTGTCCGGGCCGTCTGCGGGGTGGGAGCAGCCTGCCGCGAACGTCAGGGCAGCGCACGTGGCTGCCGTGGCCAGGGCCCTCAGGTACCGATGTCTCGTCGGCCGCGCACCGGCCGCAGTCCGGTGGTACTGATACAACAGGTTGCCCAGCTTACGCATCACGTGAGAACCAATCTGGGAAGCAGAAGGCGATATCGAGGTAAGTGGCTTCGGCGAGTCGCGAGTGCCGATGCTTCCCTTTTCCGGCCCGCGATCGGCTTGATTGATTAAGCATCAGAAGAGGTGTGTCGTCTACGTGTACAACCACACCTGGCCGCATCTTCCGACTTCCCCTGAAGGCCTCAGATGGCCTTCGAGCTGCTCAGATGCGGCCATCTGGCGTAGCAGTTGTGATCGACCCTGTAGCGCAGGATCGGGAGGGCGGATAGCGTCGCCGCGAATCAGCACGGCAGAAGTGGAACCACTTCACGGCGCCGGATTCCCATCATCGCGGGAGGATTACTCGTGCACCGCTATTCCACACGTACATTGCGCATACTGGCGCTGTCGGCATCCAGCGTGACTGCGGCCGTTGTCGTCGGAGTGCCCTCGGCAGGGGCGGACCCCACCCCGGTAGCGGACCCGGGAAGGACATTCACGGCTGTGCCGCACCGACCCACGGTCGAAACCGATCCGCCCGAGCCGGAACCCACAGCGACGTCGCAGCCCGAGCCGACCGACCCGCCTCCTGAGCCAGAGCCGACGACGGGCCCACCCGAGCCGGAACCCACCACCGCACCGCCGCCTCCTGCCCCGGTAACGCCGTCGACAAGGCCCCCGTCCAGCCGGCCGACACCGTCGCCCAGGCCATCGTCGTCAGCAGCCGGAAGCAGCACCGACTCCGCGACCGGCGGCAGCGACTCCGGTCATTCGGCTCTGGGGCTGCCGGTGACCGGTGAGACAGCCCCCAGGTCGCTGCTGGTCGCGGGCTCTGCGGCATTGCTCATCGGCGTCGTCATGGTGCGCATCGCACGGCGGCGCGACAGCTGACCCGAGGAGGGACCGGGACTGAAGGGCCAGAGGAGTTGCCAGTGACCACGCAGCGCCCCAACCAGGCGATATGGCCGATCACGAGCGGCGACGTTCCGGCTGTGCCACCTGGCGGGGTACCCGCCGTTGCACCCGCGCCTCCGATGTCGTCGGCTCCTGCTGGGCTCTCATCCGGTGCGGGGCGAGTTGCGGGGAGGTTGGGGCTACGGCCTCGCTTGGCCTACCTCGGCGTTGCGCTGGCGGCGATTGTCGCGCTCGCAGCTGGTGCTGCGATCGTCAGAGCCTCGTGGCCGGGCGATTCAGCGTCCCGTCGGACGGAACCCGCTCCGATCTCTTCGAATACACAGCACATCGCCAAGGCCGGCGGGGCGTTCGGGCAGCGCCAGGCTGCCGCCAACCGGTCCCGGTTCCGGGATCAGGCGGCCAGCGAGTTCGCCGGGCCCTGGTTAAGCCGCGTCGGCGACTGCACCGCCGACACCGGTGTCGGCGGGCCGCGACCCGGGGCGGGCGAGGCGAGCCGCACCCGCTGCTCAGCCGGCATCATCACCACCTACTGGATCTCGTACCGCAGCATCGCCGATCGCGAGCACGCGTTGGCTCGCTACCGGCAGCAGTCTGCCGCGGCATGGCGATTGACGCCCGGAGCCGGCTCATCCCCCGACGGGGAAGCCTCGGGTGCCTCCGCTGGTAGGCACTATGTGGAGTACGCCTACGTGGTTCCGAGTGGTCAGCGGGCCGGTCAGGTCGTCGCTGCCATCTGGTATAGCGATCCCGTCCAGCCTGTCGCCGGGGTATTCCTGGCCTACTGGTCCGACGGTCTGGGCTCCTCGTGGGAGCCGCTGCGCGACTTCTGGAGGCAGCGAGATTGAGGCGACCCAGCGCGTCAACCGCTGCCCTACTGAGCGCACCAGCCTGACAGCCGCCTGTGGATAGCGGTTCGACGTCCACAGCCGCTGCCCGTTGACCGATCCGCCCGCTGAAGACGAGGCAGGGTAACCGCCATGATCGACGACATTCTTCGTGCCGCTCATCGGGTCATCTCGCTGGAGTCGGATCCGGACGGCGTCGAGGCCCGTACGGCTCTGCGTCTCGCCTGTCGTACGGCGGATGCCGCCGCCGATGACGCGACGGCTGATCAGGACCGATGGACCTTCGCCAGCGTGAGCATCGCCGAGGGCATCGACCGCCTCACCGAGGGCCTTCCGGACGAACCGTTACCCGACACCGACCCACCGGATCTGGCGGAGGTCACCGAAGCTACCGTCCGCGAACCGCTCCGGGCGCTTCTCACGAGCCTTTCCGCCCTCTATGCCACCGCCGCCGATCGTCCCGGGGGGCCGCCGTGGCGGCAACTGGCTTGGGCTGCCGTCACACAGCATCTGGACCGTGCCCTGCGGGAGCTGCCGTGACCTATGGTCGCCACCTCACCCGGGCGGCTACCGCGCTCGCCGCCGCGCACCTCGCGCTCCGCCAGCCCGAGGCGGGCAGGATCACCGACCATGCTGCAGCGGCAGTGGCGCGCACGCATCTCTACCGGGCACTTCAGCGGCAGGTGGCGCGGCTCGGCGGTGGAAGCGATCAGGAGTGGGATCGGCTGCTCGGACGCGCCACTGAGAAGACCACGTCTGATCTTCCGCTGCCGCCACCGTCCCACCACACCGTCGCCGTGGCGTTACGACGGGCCGCCGATGCGCTCCGCGCTGCCGGTGAGATCGTGGACAGCCAGTTCGACCCGTCAAGCGGACGTCCCCGGTCGTCGCAGGGTTACGCGATCCTCGCCGGAGTCGACCGGTCCCAGAACCTCATGCAACTCGCCCGGCTCGCCCGCGCGGCTGGCGAGGTTGATCGTCCGCTCGCCCGGTGGCTGGCAGTCGGATATAGCGAAGGCAGCCAGCAGTCCGTCGTCCGTACGACGATCGAGGACGCGCGCACCGCTCGCGCCGTTCTCTATCCCGCCGTGCGTGCTGTCAGTGCCGGGCCGCTTGCGCAGAACCCCCTGCATGATCTTGAGCCGCCGCCGCTCACTGACCGTGCCGGTCGCTGGACCACCATCAGTTCACCCATCGACTGCGTCATCGCCCTGGACGTCACGCGCACCTGGCTCGTGCAACACCCAGGCGACCTCACCGCCACAGATCTCAAGATGCTCACCCGCACCAGCCTGGCGCTGACCTATGAGACCGGATACCTGCTCACCCAGACAGCCGGCCGGAATGTGCCAGCCGGCGCGATCGATTCCCTCGCCGCAGGGTGGCGGATCGCCTCGCGAGCAGCAACCCACCTGCAGAGCCTCACCACGTCCGCACCGGGGGTGGGCCCGGCTGTGCTCGCTGCGGCCGAAGTCTGGCTCCGCGACCAACTCCGGCCCGACGGCGGCTGGCGTGATCCCCATCAACTCCGTATCAGCGCCGATGCCGACCGCTGGCGGGGCATCGGTGCCGAACTTGCCGGACGGTTGCCGGATCTCGTCACTCTGGTGCATCGTGCCGCGAGGACCGCCCTGCACCGCGGTGATCTCCTTGAGCCCACGTCCCACCGACTCGCCGATGCCAGCGCGGCCGTCGGGCGGTCACGATGGATCAGGGCCACCACCGGCAGCCCCCGAGGCGTTCAGCTTCTCAGTGCCACCAGCCAGCTACGTCGCAGTGCAGGCAGGATCGCCCGTGAGGCCGGCATCAGGGTCCTGCCAGGCATCCATGAGTACGACCCGCAGAACACGACGAACCGCGCACGCCGTCAACCCTCGGCCGCCTCGGTGGCCTCCGCTGCGCCTCAGCAGGATCTACCAGAACCGTCGTACCGCAACCCTCTGCAGACCTGGCAGCCAGGGAATCACCAGCAGGCCGGCGGTAGGCGCCAGCCAGACGAAGCGCAGGATGCTGCTGCTCCGCTCCGGGATCGGGAGGTCCTCAGCCCATAGGGACGCGCGGTGTAGCTGGTCGCCGGCACGAACCACCGGAGGCAGGGTGCGCGGGGCTGCGGCCGTCGTCAACGGGTGGCCACGCCGCCGAGCATCGGGGAGCTGGTCCCGGCGATGGCGTAAGGGTCGGGTTCGCTGAGTTCCGCGCGCCAGTGGGTGAGCGGCACGAGGCCCGGTGGCAGCAGTGTGAGGTCACCGAACAGGGCGGTGAGCTGGTCGCTGGTGCGAGGGATGATCTCGGTGGCGGCCTGGGTGCGGTAGACGTTCTTGGCCTTCGCAACACCGGTCGCGCCGTAGGCCTCGGTGACCGTCGTGCTCAGGTGCGAGATGACCATCGCGCTACCGGGGGCGAGTCGGTCGCGGATGGGGGCGATGACGGCGTCGATCTGCTCGTCGGGGACCTGTTGCAGGACGGAGCAGTACAGCAGGGCGGTGGGCTGGTCGAGATCGATCACCGTGGCGAGGTCGCTGTCATCGAGCGCGCTGAGGATCTGCGTGGGACGGGTGAAGTCCCCCTCGATGGCCCGGCACCCCGGGCTGCCCATGAGAATCTCGTTGGAGGCGACGACCGCCACGGGGTCGATGTCGACGTAGAGCACCCTGGTGGCGGGATTGATGGCCTGCGCGATCTCGTGGACGTTGCCCTGGGTGGGGATGCCGGAGCCGAGGTCGAGGAACTGCGTGATGCCCGCTTCGGCGAGCACTCGGACCACCCGACGCAGGAACAGGCGGTTTGACAAGGCCACGTTGGCGGCGTCCGGCACGACCTGGAGGAGCTGCCGGGCGGCCTCGCGGTCGGCGGGGAAGTTCTGCTTGCCGCCGAGGAGGTAGTCATAGATCCGGGCGACGGTAGCGCGCCCTCCACCTGCGCCGTCCCGATCGTGCTTCTGGTCAACCATTGCTCCCCCGTCCCGGTGGATGCACTGCCAGCGATTGAAGAGAAGCAGCTTAATCGATCAGGCATTTCGACGGTGCCCTCAAGAGGACGCCTGATTCACATATCTTGTGCATCTTGTGGTTTTAGGTTTTCTCGCCGGGTTGGGGTGGTTTCGATGGTGAGGCGTTCGGTGAGGTTGTCGATCATGGCGAGGGTGGTCATGCAGGCGGAGTTGTCGGGGCGGGTTTCGTAGTCGCGGACGAGTCGGCAGTGGTGCACGAGCCTCGGCCGTCCTGCGGGACCACAGTGGTCAGGTATTCATCGAGTTCGATTAAGTCTTTCCGAAGCCGCGAGCGGTCGGTCACCTGCTCGACGCCACGGTTCACCTGACAACCTCGCGCGCGACCTAGGCATCATCGACGTGGTGCCCGAGATCGACGTCTGAGAAGTATGTGACACAAAGGGCTGTCCATCAACGCAGCTACGTAGGGTTGCCGTACCTGTGGCGAGCCGTGTTGATGGGGGGACTCGATGGTACGAGGTGGACCGGCGGGACCGCCAGTCGACGAGTCGTTGGTCAGCGACGTCGCGAGAGTCTTGGTGGCCAGTGTCGCTCCTGCGGAGCTGCCGACCTTCCGAGTGGTGAGCGCCGCCTGCCTCGCCGATCCGAACCGGGCACGCCGCCAGCGCGCCGATGGCGAGCCCTTGGGGCTCGGCGGTACGGAAACCGCAGTCCTCCTGCTCACTCCGATCGCGATCAGCGTGGCCAAGGAACTGGTGCAGTACGTGATGGGCGACGTCATCGGTCGAGGTCTGGCACGTGGCGGGGCGGCGGCCGCCCGTGCCGTCCGGCGCTTGTTCGGTATCGAGGAACGGTCAGGCCCGGATGCTGAACCGGCGCTGACGCTCAGCGCGGCACAATGGAACCACATCAGTGAACTCGTCGCCGGCGTCGTCCTCCGTGCCGGCTACACCGAGGACGTGGCGCAGCTGCTCGCAGACGCCGTGGTCGGCACCGGCCGCCGAGAGCAGGACGAGGGGTGAGGGTCCCTGCGTCGGCGCTTGAGCGGGGGTCGTGCGAGCCGCCGGCCCGTTACCCGCCCGCTCCCGCGAGAGCCGGTCCGGCTGCGCTGTTCGCGCTCCTTCTGATCACCGTGCTCGCGATGGGGATGGCGGTGTTCGGCAACATCTGGACAGCGGTGATCGCCGGCGACCGGATCGCCGTCGCCGGGCAGGCGTGTGACGCCGCCGAGGGGTTACCCGCCGACGACGTCACCTCCGTGACCCAGCCGCAGGTCGTCAAGGCGGCACACGAGCGTGCCATCGCCTGCGCGAGCAGGTTGCTCATCCAGCAGGCCTCGGTCGCGCTCGTCACCGGCTTCGGGGCGCTACTGGGGCTCACGCTGGCCCTGTACTGGCTGTACCCGACGTGGACGATTCGCCGACACCGGCTCGAGCCCTTGTCACCGCAGGACGATCCGGCGCTGTGGACGTATCTGAACGAGATGTGCACCACGGCTAGGCTGCGCTCCCCTCCAGGGTTTCTCCTCGATCCGTTTGCCGACACAACCACGGGTCGCGCCTTCGGGCACCTCGGTCAGCGCTGGGTGTGCCTCGATGCCGGCCTGGTCACCTGGTTCACCACTGATCGGCGCCGGTTCCGTGCGGTGGTGCTGCACGAGCTGGCCCATCTGCACAACCGTGATGTTGATCCCACGTACCTGACGATCGCGTTGTGGAAAGCGTTCGGCGTGCTCGTGGTCACGCCGGCTGCTGTGGTGCTCGCCGTTCCGACGCTGTTCAGCTTCTACGTGCCACCGCGGTCGGTCCAGCTTTCCGACATCGTCACGGTGAACCCGGGCGAACGTGCCCGGACCGCTGCTGGCCTGCTCGTACTTACCGCCCTGATGTACCTCGTCCGCGCCGCGGTCCTGCGGAGCAGGGAGCTGAACGCCGATGCGCGCGCAGCCGCGTGGGACGGGCCGGACGGGGCGTTGGGCAGTATCGTCGAGAAGCTCTCGGTGCACCGGCCTGCCGGCTGGCGTTCCTGGCTCTCCAGTCACCCCACACCACGGCAGCGGCGCGATGCGATCCGGGCGCCCGAAGCGGGATTCCCGATTCGGGTCTGGCATCTGCTCGTCGCGGGAATCGCTGCGGCGATGACCTCGGTGACCGTGCTGCACGTCATTCCGTTGCAGAGTATCGGCGGCACTGCCCTGGTGAGCACCATGGCGGGCCTCATCGGCGCGGTCTGGCTCGGTGGCGCGCTGACGGTCGGGGTCTGGCAGGCGGTTGCTGCGGCGGCCGAACCGGGCTGCCGAACCGGCACTCTTCGGGTGTGGCTCGCCGTAAGCCGTGTCCCGGCGCTGTTGACGGTCGGGTTCCTGATCGGTGACCTAGCATCGTTCGTCGCCAGCGTCTCCGGGCACGCGCCGTTGCTGCTCGCGGTGCTGACCGGGGACCGGATGGCCCTGCTCGCAGTGGGGCTGCTCGCCGTCGGCGGGCTACTCGTCGCGGCGTGGTCCGCGAGCACGGCCCGCACCCGGCTGGCGCAGGAGGCCGAGGACGGCCCGCAGGCCCGCCCACGGAACGCCGGGGCACCGGCCACGGCGATCGTGGTCGGCATCCTGGTGGTCGCTCCGTGGCTCGCGGCCTGGATCGGCGCCGCCTACGCCATTCCCCCGGCGTTGGCTAAACTGTGGTTCCTCGACGAGCGCTACTCTGGCCCTGGCCCCTACCTGCACGCTCCGCTGGGTTGGTACACGACGGTGGCGCACTGGACCCAAATCGAATACGCGCCGCTGGCCGTCCTGGTCGACAAGAACCCGCTGGTCATGATTGGCGTGGTACTGCCGTGGCTCGGTCCACTCCTCATCACGCGAAGACCACGCCGACCGAGCAGACCGGTCGACCGGCAGGGGCCGCCATTGACGGGGTCCGAGGCACCGAGCGGCGGGTCAAATGCGTCCGTCGCGGCGCACAGGTACCCGCTGAAGGTCGCGCTGCTCGCCGCCGTCGCTGGCGGCGTGTTCTCCGTGGTACTCGTGCTGGTGGCCATGGCCGTGGCCCGGGCCACGGTGCCCCCGACCATCCGGGCTGGGCATCCGTTCCTGATGGCGATCGGTGCAGGTATCAAGCCCGCCACGGTCCTGGTCGGTGGGGTCCTGGCTGCTGTGGTGGTGGCGGTTCTCGCACCCCGTCACCGACCCGTCCTCGTGCCGCTCACCGTGTTCGCGGCGGTGCTGCTCGCCGAACTGGCGGCGGATCTCCTGGCCGTCCCGTTCGCCATCCTGGTCAATCTGTTCGTCGCCGCGCCGCGCCCCGCGCCGACCCCGACGCTCCCGTCCCTGACCGGCCTGGTGGCACCGTTAACTGCCGGCACCGTACTGGCCGTGCCCACGGCGCTGGTCGCTGCGGCGATGCGGGCCGCCCTGCCGCATCGGTACCGCCTACCCCGGTTCTCGGCATCGCCCGAACCGGTGCGGACACCATGGTCGCTCCGGCTCGTGCTCGGCGGGTTGGTCGCCGTGGCCTGCGCGGTGACGATCGCGCAGGCCGCCACGGTACTACAAGGTTGGGCGGACCCGGTCGCGTCCGAGCGCCCTGACGCCGATGCTCCACCGACTTGGGCGGCAACGGACGGCGCGGCCCTCGACCCCTGCGTCACCGGGGTCTGGCACGAGACCTCCCGACGCAGCTGGCTCACACTGGTGAACGTAGGCATGCTGGAGGTCGACAGCAGCCAAACTCTGCACACCTTCTCCGCCGAGGGGAGGGTGACCACCGCCTTCGTCGGGACCGAAGGCATCGGAGTGCACGCGTCAGGGCGGGGCCTCGTCACATCAGCGGACGATCAGGCGGTCGTTGACTTCGGGCACCGGATCGAGCTCACCACGTCCGGTTCTGTCTGGCGTACATATCGCACCGCCAGCGGGTACCTGCTCTACGCGGAACCGAGAGCGAGCGCTACGACGACTGTCGCCGTCGACGGTAGACCCATGACCGATCCGGCACTCCCGATACTGAGCAGCGTCGAAAGATACACATGCATCGACAACACGATGGTGCTCTCGAGTAGCTGGTACGTAGCCCAACTGGAGCGGATCAGCTGAGCCTCGGTCGCCACGAGGTTGTCGGCGACGACGGGAACGTCTGGCGGCGCAACTGTTCGTGGAGCGGCTGCCTGCCTGGTGGCAGAAGCACCCCGTCTGGCCTGCGAGCAGGGCCCCGCAACCTGATGGCCTGGGTGGTAACCGCCGGACAACGCGGCGACAGTCATCCCGGTACTGGCCAGGATCCGCGTCCCCTCGGTGGCGGCCGGCCACGGAACCGTCCCGACACCGTGCTGGCTGACAAGGCGTACTCGTCCAAGGCCAACCGCTCCCACCTATGATCCCGCGGCATCCGCGCAAGGCCGGCCAGGACGCCCATTCAGGATTTCGGGCATCCACGGCTGACCATTCGGACGCTACACTCTGATCTTTGGTTGGGCACTGACCGTAGTGTCGCGGAGGTGGGGATGCCCTGGGCTCGGCTTCGTCTCGCGCGACGGCTCCGCAAGCTCGGTGTGCCGCCGCCGCCCGCTCCCTACACCGTAGACGCCTGGTGCGACGTGATCGGCCGACGCCGAGGCACTCCCCTGGAGATCCGCGACGTGCAGCTCGAGGCAGAGATGCCGCCCAGCCTGCTCGTCCGGGCTGAGTGGGCCGACTTCATCATGGTCGACGCCGCCCTGCCGACGCTGGCGCGCACGCAGGCGGTGCTGCACGAGGTCGCGCACCTGGTGCTCGATCACAGCGGCGACGTGCTGCACCAGGACGTCGAGGTCGATGCCGCGATCGAGGCGGAGGCCGAGCTCGCCGCCGACCTGCTGTACGAGCAGATGAACCGTGCCGCCGCCGGCGGCTCCTCCGCCAGCCGCGGTGCACCCGAGGCGAGGGCGACCTGGCGGTCGGACATGTGGTGGAGGGATCGCAGCGCCGACTGGCACGTCAACCAGCTGTGGCTGACCCTGCGGGAGGGAATGCCCGACGCGAAGATCGTCAGCATCAACGCCGGAGGTCAGGTGCCGGTGGAGGTCGGTGGCCGCCGGCACCGGCACCGCCGGGTCGTCGAGGTCCACGATGCGCTGCGGCGGTTACGCCCCTGGTACAGCGAGCCGGTGTACGCCAGCGCGGAGCAGCGGGCCGTGCGCTATCGGCTCGATCCTGGTTCGGTGGCTGCCGTCGCTGAGGCCGCCGCTGTCGCCGTCGCCCTACGCCGCCGCCAGGCCAACCTGTTCCACGCCGAGGAGGAGACGCCACACGCAGCCCAGTCCCCCGATCTGCCGGACGTGCGCGCAGAGACCCGCCGCCTCGCCCGGATCTCCCGTGCCCTCCACGACTCGCCCCTCGTCCGCGCCGAGGTCGCCCGCTGGGTCCCCGTCACTGTCGTGGGCGACACCAGGTAGCCCGTCCGCCAGCAGGGCTTGCCGTGGCCCGCCCACCGTGTCATCAGCGGGGCGGGCCGGCAGTCGTGCCGGCGCGGTGTAACCGCGGGACCGGCGCCCGGGTGGGCAGCGCGTGCGGCTGCCACAGCGTGGCGTGGCCACGGACCTGGCTGGGGAACATCTCTCCGCCGAACAGCGGGCCGCTACCCAGCGCGCAGCCGAGGGCTGCCAACTCCCGTCGCTCGTCCTCGACGGTGATGCCCGGGGCGATGACCGACAGCTCCAGGTCGATGGCGAGGTCGATCGCCGCGCGGATGACCGATCGCGCCGGTCGCCATCCCGCGTCCAGCGCGTAGGCCGGATGCAGGCGCAGGAAGCTCCAGTTGGCGGCGTTGAGCGATTCGATACTGCCCTGGATGCTGCCGTAGTTGTCCAGTAGCAGGCGTATGCCGTGCTGCTGGAGCACGTCCGTGGTTCCCCGGCTGGGCAGGCCGGTGGGTTCTGCAATCCCCAGCACCAACGACGAGCCTGGCACCCCGTGCGTACGCAGCAGGTCCTGCAGTGCCGCGACGAAGTCGGGTGTGATGGCGCGGCCGGGCACCGGCACGATCAGCCCGGCCCGGGGAAGCACATCCCGCCAGGTTGCCGCAGCCGTCAATGATCGGGAAATGATCTTGTGGGCGAGGGCCTCCAGGCCACCCTGGTCGGCCACGAGCTGGTAGACATGCTCGTCGGCAACCAGCACGTCATGTCGGGAGTACAGCACGCGCGGGACGGACTGCATCATCATGATCTGGCCGGTGGTCAGGTCCACGATCGGCTCGACCGAGATCGACATCCGCGCTTCCACCAGCTCGTCGACGAGTGAGCTGCTCTGCACGGGGGCGGGCCGGTAGGAGACCAGACGGTCGTGACCGCCCCGGATGGCCTGCCACATCACCCGCTCCGCAGCAGCGAGCAGATTCGCGACGTCGTCAGCGCTTCCGGAGGTCATTCCGGCGCTCGCCCGCACGCCCAGAGCCTGTCCGTTGACGGTGACCGGCCGGCGTAGCGCCGCCACCGCCCAGCACGCCCGCTGATAGGCGGTTTCCTTCAGGACTCCCCGCAGGACGAGGGTGAATTCGGCGTCGCCGACGCGTCCGACCACCGAGGCCCGGTCCCTCGCGGCATGGCAGAGCCGGGCGGCGAGCTCGTTGATCAGCAGCAGGGCGTGGTCCCGGCCGATGGAGTCGGCTACGAGGTGGTAGTTCTCCAGGCGGATGGCGACCACGTGGCACACCGTGTCGTCGTTCGTCTCGACGATGTGCGAGAGCAGCGCGGGTCGGTTGCGCAGGCCGGTCTCGGGGTCCTGGGTGGCCGCCAGCTGATGCCGCCGCGCCTCCTGCGCCAGCAGGTCGTACGCGCGGGCGTTGTCGACGCTCGTCGACAGCGTCGCCGCAAAGGCCCGTAAGGTGGCCTGCTCCCGTACCGATAGGACGTCGCTCCTCCCGGCCAGGTGTAGCCGCATGACGCCTTGCAGGCCGGCCGCGTCTCCCCCGATCTCGTGCCGTACCACGCTCCGCGATCCGGCAGCATCGCCGACACCGTCGGCCGGCCCGTCGTAGACGACCCGGGTATCGCCGACGGCGCCGACTGCGCGCACCAGTCGCCTTCCACCATCGATCTCGATGTCCGCCGCGCGGGCACTGAACAGGTCGACCGCGCCGGCGGCAGCGGTACGCAGGACTACATCCAGGTCGCGGGCGGACAGGGCATCGCTGAGCGCTGCCAGGTGCTCCCAGGCACGCCGTTCCTCCCGAATCCGCAACCGGTGCGTCACCGTGAAGTACAGGATGAGCATCACCACGGGCAGGGCGATCAGCGCCCGCCTGTCGATCACGGCAATGACCGCGACGATTCCGGCAGTGACGATCTCCCCGCCAGCGACGATCAGGCGGATACGCCACAGGTATCGCGCTACGACGCTGAACGGTCGCCGCGTCTCCAGGGTCACCGCTGCAGCGGTCGTCAACTCCTCCAGAACCAGCACCGTCACCGCGGCCAGGAGGAAGGCGACCAACTGTCGGAGCAGACCCGGACCGTCCAGGTCGGGCTCGGTCAGGACGGGCCGGAGACCGAACGCGAACATCACCAGCCCCGCCACCGCCGAGGTGACGACATCCATGCTCGTGTTGTGAACGGCCTTGTGTAGGCCCGAGGAGCGTGGATAGCGCGTCACGAGCCGCGCCAGGGTGACTCCGACCGCCGTGCAGAGGATCAACCAGGGCACCGGCAACGCGGAGGCGCAGACCAGGCAGGCGGTGGGTGTCAACGTGATCCGCACCGGCATGCGAGAGGGCAGCGGCGCCGGAAGCACTGCGCCCAGCGCCATGAGCGCCACGCCCATCAACGGATACACGGGGTGGAGAGGCGCCGGCTGCCCGACATGGACCACGGCCCACACCAGGCATGCCAGCGCCGCAGCGAAGATCACGGAGGTCAACAGGCCCAGCGCCCATTTGTCACGCTGGATCGGCATTGATCAGGCCCCCGCTGTCATCGGCTCCAGCCCTTCCGAAGAGATCGACCACAGTAGCAGCCCAGAACGATCATTCAGTTCCACTCGATGCCCTTGCGCATGGCGACACCTCCCCGACGTATCGACATCACGCCGAACCTATTGCCGCGCATAGTCGGCTATCAACCATAAAGTGTCGTTTTGGCCTTCCAGTGCGCACTGCGACGCATCACCATGACCGAACGTAGGCGAACGCGGCGCAAGAAGAATGACAGAGGTGCACGCGCAGCAGCGATGACCCACTGGAAATCATCCAGTGACTGAATGTGCCAACACAGCAACCCACGGCACTTCCCTCGCCTCGACGAGTAGCCGCTTTGCCGACTACACAGCAGCCCCACCCGGCACCAGGCTGGACACGGAGGACGGCACTCCGCACACAAACCGAGAAGCAGCCAACATCAATCACGAGACGAGTGCTCGCGCCATCATCCGGGCGAGGGTGCCCGGAGGAGACGGTCAACCATCGCCTGAGCCTGAGACCGAGAGTCGAACTCCCCGCGGAGGACTCGGCCGGCGTCGCTGTCGCCGCCGACCCGGGCGACCACCTTCCAGCGGGTCTGCGAACCAGCCAGACGTCGCGACGCGCCAGGTGCCCCCAGACGCCGTTCCACCACCCAACCACCTCGTTCACGACCGGAGTCGTAAGCACGTCCAATCGTGCTGAACCTTGAAGCAGGAGAACCGATCATTCGCAACGATCCTCAGCGCCACGGCCGTGAACCTCGCAGCAGTCGGCGCGGTGCCGGTACACCCGCAGGTCCGCCCCCTGCCGGTAGGAACGCTCGGTCGTCAGCTCGTACAGGCAAGCCTGCCACACCACGGTCTCTCCACCGCCGGGCATTACCTGCCCGTCACCGGGCCCACCGCGCAGCAGCACCCTCATGACGCCGACGCTACGCACCACTCCACGCGCCCGTCACCGCATCGCGCTTCAGGACCGCCACCTCACTCGACGCAGCCCGCCTGGGCCCTGGCGTAGATGACGGCGCCGGGAGCGACCCCCTATCTCCCGGCGGAGGGCGAGGAGCCAGGATCTTCCGTGACCGCCGACCGTGAGACAGGAACACTGGTAACCCACCACATGATCGGCCCACACTTCGTTCGACCAGCAGTTCCTTCACATCTCGGTACGAGAGGTTAAACCGCTGCTGTGCCCCGGACGTCGAGGAGCATCAGCGTGAACGACGCCTACTCTCGCCCCGCCAATGGGCGAGACTGATTCGGGTGGCCGCAGTGATCGGGTGGTCGGAACCGAGGATCCGCAGACAGTCCACGAGGAGTTCCTCGCAGGCGGCAGCGGCACCGGCCGGATCGCCGGCTAGGCCGCGCCAAACGGCGAGATTGTTGCGGGTGCCCAAGGTGTTCCGGTGGTCGGGGCCGAGGATCCGCACTGCGTCCGCGAGGAGCTCTTCGTAGGCGGCAGCGGCACCGGCCGGATCGCCGGCCTCGCCGCGCCGGCGGGCAATTTTGCTACGGGTAGCCAGGATGTCCCCGGCCTCATCGCGCCAGTGGGCGAGGTTGCTGCGGGTTTGCAGAGTAACGGGGTGCTCGGGGCCAAGGATCCGCTCAATGTCCCCGAGGGCGTCCTTCAATGCGGTGGCGGCACCGATTACGTCCCCGGCCTCGCCGCGCCGCAGGGCGAGGTTGTTGCGGGTTTGCAGGGTGAGGGGGTGCTCGGGGCCGAGGATCCGCTGCATGTCCCCGAGGGCGTCCTTCAATGCGGTGGCGGCACCGATTACGTCCCCGGCCTCGCCGCGCCAGTGGGCGAGGTTGTTGCGGGTGCCGAGAGTATGGGGGTGCTCGGGGCCGAGGATCCGCTGCGTGTCCTCGAGGAGTTCCTTGAACGCTGTGGCGGCACCGGCCGGATCGCCGGCGTCCCCCTGTGCGGCGGCGAGGTTGCTGCGGATGGCTAGGCGGGCTTGGTCATCGAGGCCGACGGTCGCCAACGAATCCGCGAGGAGTTCCTCCAGGACAGCGGCAGTGTGGGCTCCGTCCCCGGCCTCGCGGCGCCAGATGGCGAGGTTGCCGCGGATGCTCAGCGTCTGAGGGTGGTCGGGGCCGAGGATTCGCACGGCGTCCACGAGGAGTTCTTCATAGGCGTCAGCGGCGCCGGCGTAGTCCCCGGCCTCGCCACGCCAGTAGGCGAGTCTGTCGCCCACACTAAGGATGGACGGGTGGTCGGGACCGACGTGCTCGATAGCGGTGGTGTGCAGGGTGTGGAAATAGTCGATGGCTGCGGTGACCTGGCCGGTTGCGCCGAGACTGTTACCGGCGGTGAACAGGACCCGGTGGTTACCAAGGGTGCGATTCCATAGCAGTGGTTCGGCATGGGAGCGCAGGACGGCGGTGTTGGCGCGGAGAGCCTGGGCATGTTCTTGGCCGCGTTCGATCTGTGGCCAGATGTGGTTCAGTGCGTCGGCGGCGGTGATAGCAAGCCAGAAGGCGTAGCCGGTGGGAGTGGCCTCCCGGACCACGCGTTGCAGGAGGCCGTGCACCGCAACGGTGCCGCTGGCAGGGTCGATGATGACGAGACTGAGTCGGGCGAGGTTGTCCAGTGCATCGGTGACATCGTCGTCTTCGACACGCCTGCCGGTGCGGGTGCCTAGGTACGACAGGACGGCAGGGGTGGTGAACACCGTCAAAGGCATGCCGTTTGGGTCGAGCAGAGCGGCTAGTTCCAGTACCGGCCGGGCCAAGCCCGCAGGGAGAAACGTGTCGGCACGGTCGATGGACAACGACCAGGTCACGGCGACCGGGTACGGGTAGTCGTCCGGCAGCACCCGGGGAGCCAGGGCCGCCAGCTGCCGGCGCCGGTCAGCCAACCGGCGGCGGTAGCTGGCGCATGTCATGTTCGCGCGGTCGAGAATGTAGGCGGCAGCTTGAGACAATGCCAGAGGAAGATGCCCGAGATCCTCAGCCAGATCGGAGGCCTGGTCTAGCCGGTCCCGATCACCACCGAGTTTCGCAGTCAGGTAGGCGAGCGACTCGGCCGAGGTGAATACGCCTACGTTGATGCGTTGCCTGCCCGCGATCAGGGCGTTGTCCGTGCTGCGGGTGGTGACCACCGTCCGCCCTGTCCCAGTCGCCGGCGGCCACAGGCGTTGCAGGTCGTTGGGGTCGGTCACATCGTCGAAGACGACCAGCCAACGTCGGGTCGTGGTAGCGAGCCAGGCCAGGAACCGTCCGGAAGCCTGGTCCGCGTCGGTGTCCTCGACGCCAGTGACGTCCAGGGAGGCCTGAGCAAAAGCGGTGACCACCGCCGAACGGGAAGTCGCCGACACCCACACCAGCAGATCCAGCTCCCTGCGGTTCCACAGTCGGTGCGTCAGAGCTGCGGCGAGTTGTGTCTTGCCGACCCCGCCGAGCCCAGCCGTCACCTGACACAGCACCACACCGCCCTCGACTACCGCAGCATCGAGAGCCTGGTCAGCAGCTCGTTCCTGCCGACAGTGAGCCAGCGGTGGTACTACACCGACCTGATGCGGCCAGGTCACCTGTCGTGGCTGATGGAAATGAACCGTCGCGTTGACTGGACCGCGCGCGTCGCCGCCGATGGCAATGGAGGCCGGAGCGGAGGCGTTTACCGTTGTGGGCTGGTCGGGCTTTCGGCGGCCGAAGATCATGCGGTATCGCCCCTGCCGGTAACAGAGGTACGGATCGGCGCGGTGCTGTCGCCGCCGATCGCCACCGCCCCCGTACCACTAGCGCGCACCCCATACGGAACTAGCGGATCAACTGGGGGAACATCTGATACATCCAACACATCGACCTCTATCCCGCCACGACTGTCGCCACCGATCGCCACCGCCCCGGAACCGCTGGCGTTTACCGGCTGCAGCCCGGCCCCGGTCTGGCTCTGACGCCAGGTGAGCCAGCCCAGCACAAGCCCCGCTGCGGAAAGAACCACCGACCCGGATCCCACGACCACAGACACCCACTTCTCCGCCCGGTCCAACCCCTGCCCTGCTAACACCACGACGATCACGGCCGCACCGACCCCGACCGCTACGGTCATCATGATCACCCTTAGCCGGAGCATCCACACATGATCACCACTAGGATTCACACTCCCAGTATCGATGCTTGGCCTAACTCATCCAGAAACAGGCCGAAGAACTCCCACGGCTCATCCGTCGCAGGTGCAGCGGAAGCGCGTGGTGGGCCGGAGCTTCGCGCGGATGTCGAACCAGCGCCACGGCCAGCGCTCGGGGGTCCGTCCGTCGGCAATGCGGTCCGCCGCGAGCCTGCCAATCACTCGTCACGGGCTCGACGAGCGGCGGCGCGGACTACGTTCCGACCGCACCGCCCAGACGATCATCGCCGGCCATGCCTTCGCTCAAAACCTCCGACACGCACACTACGAACTCGCCGATGATACTGGGGACGCTACTCGCAGCCCGAGATCCTGATGTACCGGTTGGCACGCCAGCAGCTCGCCCGGCGCAAGGCCGTACCGGTGCAGATGGACTCACTGGAACAACACCACGACACCGAGGAACACGCCGCTGGTCCTGGCCGGGACCTGATCAGCAGCTGGACCTGCTCGCCGCGTTGCGTCGGTTGCCGACCCGACAACGGGAAGCCGTGGTGCTGACTGAAGTCTGTGACCTCGACCAGTCCACCGCCGCGGAAATCCTCGGTATCAGCGTGTCGGCCCTCATGACCCATAAGGCCCGAGGACTGCGCACCCTGCACGAGCGGCTGGCTGGACGACTGGCCGGCGCGAGAGCCGACCTCGACGGAGGGAACCTCACGTGAGCATCGCCGACGACCTAAGAAATGCCGCAGACACCTGCCTGGGTCCCCGGTCAACCCGCAACACCTCGATCGAGGCCCGGCGGGTCCTGCATCTGCACGCCCGCCGGGCGGCCAACCCGAAGCAGCGCCGACAGATGGACGACACCATCGCCGACGTCGAACTCGGCTATGCCGCCTACCTGCTCGATGTGCACTACCAAATCCATGGGCAACGAGACCTCGCCGAGCACTGGCTCCACATCGCCGCGGTCCGCGATGTCGCCGACGCCGCCGTACGCCTGGCGATGCTGCTCGAATACCGCTCCGTGCTCACCGCCAACACCAGCATCGACACCACCCCGAGGCCCGACGACGACCTGGCCCTGGCCCGCCGGTGGTACCAAGTCGCCGCGAAGGCCGGCTATCGCCCCCACGACGACGGCGACCCCGCTCCCCTGTCACCGCTGACCGCCGACTGTTGCCCCGCAGTCGAACACGCCGCCGGCGTCGAGAGCACCGACGAGATCATCAGCAGCGCCCGACGCCAGGCCAACGCACTGCTCCGCCAAGCCCGCGCCGACGTCAAGGTGATCATCGACGCCGCCCGGCACGAGGTCGACGATCTTGCGCGGCAGCGCGCCGAGGTCGAGAGGCAGATGCGGCTGTTGCAGCACATCGTCACAGAGATCGCCGCCGTCGAGACCCAGCCCCGACAGCGCTGGCGACGGTTCGTCGCCACGGCCCGCGTCGCCACTCCCGGCAGCGAGTCGGACGCCTGGCAAACAATGCGTGAGCACCTCCGCGCACACGACGGCACGCCCCGACGACGGGCGGTTCGCCGATTCCTGATCACCCGGATCTTGACCCTGCTCAAACTCGGCGACTCTGCAGAACTGGACATCCTCGACCTCGACGTCGAAACCAAGGAAGCAATCCCCACACGCCGCTCCACCTGGACGCGACCAGAGGCATCTATGCGGGCCCGCGCAGGGTAAGCACCATGGAGTTGGACAAATTCCGGAGATCTGCGGAGTCAACTGGCCGCCGGCCCACGTGCCCGCTGGCAGGCCGGTGCCAGCTGACGCCCGCCGAGCTTTGGTCGGCCGATCCAGCTGGCAGACTCAGGAGCAGGTGTTGAGCATGCTCTGCAGGGCGGACTTCTCCGATGACTGCAGCCGTAGGCCCCAGGTGTACTTCACGGTGATCCACATCTTGCCGTAGGTGCACCGGTACGACGACAGCGGCGGCTGCCACGTCGACGGGTCCTGGTCGCCCTTGGACTGGTTGACGTTATCGGTCACCGCGATCAACTGCGGGCCGGACAGGTCGTTGGCGAAGCTCTGCCGCCGGCTGGTCGTCCAGGAACTCGCCCCGGAGCGCCACGCCTCCGCCAGGGGAACCACGTGGTCGATGTCGACGTCCGACGCAGCGGTCCAGGTCGCCCCGTCGTACGGGCTGTACCACCGCCCCGACGTGGCCTGGCACGAAGAGTTGACCACGACCGAGGTGCCGTCACGCTTGAGGACCTGTTCACGGGTGTCGCAGCTGCCGCTGACGGTGATCCAGTGCGGGAACAGATCCCGGGAGTAGCCACTGGTGGAACCCTCGGCGGCGACGGTGAGGGCGTTGAGCTGCGCCTGCGCCGTCGCCTTCGACGGGATCCCCGGCGGCGTCGCCGCCGCCGTCCCCGCGATGCCCACCGAGAGGGCCGCGCCGACGAACGTGGCGAGCGCCAGCGTCACGGCGCGCACCCGGGGTCGGGCCAGCCCGGACGTCTTCGTGGTCAGTCCTGACATGCCATGCCTCCAGGTCACCATCGACAGCAGATACAACCATCATCTTCGATGGAAGTGACGGTGGGATGGCATGCCCGTGAAGAGCCGCAAAGCTAAATCACAACGCGTACGCCCCTACGGACTCTGACCGGTATGTCCACGATAGCCACCGCCACCGCCGACTTCGCGTTGGCTACCATCCCCTGTGCATGAGCCGCGAGCCTCAACCAGCGGAACAAGGACCGACCACATGAATAGGCCGCCAGTCAAAGTGAAGAAAAACAGCGTAGTTGATCTTTAGCGCCCCAGGTCAAGAAGTCTGCTCCCCGCGCATGCGGGGGTGATCCTTGGGAATTCAGGAATTGCGCAAGCACGAGTATCTGCTCCCCGCGCATGCGGGGGTGATCCCCGCCCGGTCGCCGCGTCCAGGGCATCCAGCTCTGCTCCCCGCGCATGCGGGGGTGATCCGGCGTCATGGACCGAGCCTGGCTACATCCCGCTCTGCTCCCCGCGCATGCGGGGGTGATCCCAGCATCAGGAACGTGCCGTTGGTGTTGACGCTCTGCTCCCCGCGCATGCGGGGGTGATCCCGTCAAGACCTCCGACTTGCGCAAGTGCGTGCCCTGCTCCCCGCGCATGCGGGGGTGATCCCGGCTGGCACGCGGCGAGCACCGTTCGCCCCTCCTGCTCCCCGCGCATGCGGGGGTGATCCGACGGCCGGGGTGCCGAACGGGGTGAGGTCGGTCTGCTCCCCGCGCATGCGGGGGTGATCCCGCGCTCGCCGCGTGGGCGGATGATCTGGCGCTCTGCTCCCCGCGCATGCGGGGGTGATCCCGGCCCATCGGGCAGCACGCCCGCCGGTGCCGGCTGCTCCCCGCGCATGCGGGGGTGATCCCACGGGCGACGTCTCGACCCGACTCGGCTTCCGCTGCTCCTCGCACATGCGGGGTAATTTCGTGGGAATGTGGCGGCCAGCACCGGAGTGCTTCCCCCGCCCGCATGCACGGTGGTGGCCCGGCTGACGCCGCCCCCCTTTGCCTGCGCGCACAAAGTTGCCGGTGTCAGCCCGTGGCGGGGTGGCCAGCGAGCAGGTAGAGCAGTGCGACGAGGGTCGTTCCCGCGACGATCTGCCGTTTGTTGATGAGTTCTGGGATGTCGCCAAGTGGAACCCATTCCACCTTGTCGCTTTCGAAGCTGTCCTTGGGTGGGCCAACGTGGGTTGCGGTGTTGGCGGTGAAGATGTGGTGTTCGCTGGTCATGAGGCCGGGTGAGGGTTGGCTGTAGACGAGTGGGCGGATCGGTCGCTCGGGGCGCCAGCCGGTTTCCTCCTCGGCTTCCCGGGCGGCCGCGTCGGCGGGGTCTTCTCCGGGGCGGATGCTGCCGTGGGGGATTTCCCAGCCCCAGGTGTCGGTGATGAACCGGTGCCGCCAGATGAGGAGCACCTTGTTGTCGGTGACGACGGCGAGGCCGGCTCCGGGTGCTGCGGTGCGGATGATCCGGTGGTCGAGGTGCCGGCCGTCGGGTAGCTCGACGTCGGCGCTGGCGACGTGGACCCACTGGTCGCGGTAGAGGTCGCGTTCGGAGTGAACTGTCCAGCGCATCAGGTTCCTATCGGTGGTAGGTGCGGGTGTGCACGGTCGAGGAGGTCGGCTACGGCAGGGTGGGCGGCGTGGGGTCGTAGGGCGGTGATGACCTGGGTTACCCGGTCGTGCAGGCGTCCGGATTCCATGCCGGTGACCCGGTCAAGCATGTGGGCGGCGGTGTGCGCGCTGCGGTCGAGGTCGCCTCGCGCGGTCAGGATGAGTGACAGTCCCGCGTACCGGTGGGCCTGTCCGCGTAGGTGGGTGGCGGTACTGGTCCGAACGGATTCCTCGGCGTAGGTCTGCGCGGCGGTGAGGTCGCCGAGCCGGCGGAGGGCCTCGGCGATCTGGGTTTCGACCAGGCCGGGTTGCACGTACGACACCTCGGCTGGGCTTCCTGCGTGGGGGATGCGGTCGGCGAGGGTTTCGGCGTGCCGGAGGTGTGGGTGGCTGCCGGTCGCGTTGCCCATGCGTGCGTAGGCCTTGCCGGCGAGGGCGTGCAGGTCTGCGGTCAGGGCCGGGGAGATGGTGGTGCCGGCCGCTCGGAGGGCTGCTTGGGCGTACTGCACGACGAGCCGATGTTCGTCCAGGTAGAGCGCTTGGTTGGCCATCAGTGCCACGACGTAGGCGCCGAACGCCCGGTCGCCGGAGGCTTTGGCCAGCCGCAGCGCGGTCAGCAGGTGCCGTTGTGCCAGGGGTTGTTGGTCGGCATCGTAGGCGCAGACGCCGGCCAGGGCGGCGAGTCCGCCCACGGCCCGGTACAGCTCGCGCCCCCGGGCGTTGTCGTAGGACGCGCGCAGCAAGGGTGTGGCCTGGGCGGTGAGGGTTGCCACGACGCGGGCCTTGACCGGTACGCCGCCGACCCGCCGGTACATCTCCTGGTAGCGGGCTCGCGCGTTTCGTAGTCCGGTGATGTCGGTGGGGTCGATCCGCCGGTGCCCGAGGTGCGACACGTCGTCGTCTTCGGGTGGGTTCTCCCACTCCCATACCGGCGCTATCGCCTGCGACCCGGTGACGGTCGACCTTCGTGTGTGACCCTTCTGGTCGCTGCGCCACAGGGCGGCAGCCCGGTCCACCACCTGCGGGAGGCGGGGCGGATCGGCATGGTCGCCACCTCGGGTCATGCCGATGTCGGCCAGGGTCAGGGGGATGCCGAGCCGGCCGCCGACGATGCGGCAGATCATCACCGGCGCCGGGTCCCGGGGGATCGCATGGTCCCGGATCCACCGGGCGACGGATGCGTGGTCGTAGCGCAGTCGGCCGTCGAGGGTGTTGAGTTGCTTGGCCAGGCCGGCGTGGGACAGGCCGGCGCGTTCGAGGAGGGCATCGAGCAGGATGTTCGCCTCGGCCACCCCGCCAGCCTATGGCCAACCGGGTGACGATCGAAGTGTTTCGCCGCGTTCACACGGGGTGTGAACGCGGCGCGTCTACGCCCGACAACACACTCTCCATCGACGCCCGTCAGCGCCCATACCGTCGTGGGTAACGGGTGCGGGGGTCGACGCAAAGCAGTGCTCGGCCCCCGCGCCCTTCACCCCCAACGTACGGGAAGGGACAGGCCATGACGGTGACGACGACGCGGATGCCGGCTCCGGAGGCGGTCGGGCGACGGGCGGCGCAGATCCTGGACACGATGCGGGAGCACCCCGGCTGGGAGCGGCTCAACGGTTCCTCGATGCGGTACTCGTCCTGCTGGGCCACGTTCACCGGCTACCCGACGGTGAGCGAGTGGTCGCTGGAGCGGGACGCGGGGCCGCTGCTGGTGGAGGCGCTGCGGGTCCTCGCGCTGAAGGCGGCGGTGTACGAGCTGACCGGAGGTGACGAGGAGAAGGCGGAGCTGCTGGTTGCGGCGCCGGTGGACGAGATGGTCCACGCCGTGCTCGCGCAGTTCACCCTGATGAGCCGGATGCAGGCCGACCTCCAGGTGGTGTTCCCCCACGCCACCGAGCTGGAGGACTTCGGCTACACCCGGGGATGTGTGACTGACGACTACTACGCGGCGGCCGGGTGGGGTGAGCAGCCGCTGCGGTACTGGCTCGACGTGGCCGAGGTCGCCCGACGGCTGGGCATCCTCGACGCCCACTACGGACCCGCCGGGTTCGGCCGGGGCGGGCGAAGCCACACCATCACCTTCGACACCGAGCCCTTCCCTGCGGCGGTCTGACCGCCGGCTACCGGTTGGCGAGTTCGATGGAGAGCACCCGGCGTAGGGTCTGCACGACCACGCCGGGTGCGAACCGTTCCCCGGCCTGCCGTTCCGCCCGCGCGACCGCCGTGAACAGCTGCTCGGGTGCCGCGACCCGCAGCGTGGCGACCAACCAGCCCTCCAGGTCATCCACCTCGGTCGGCAACTCCAACGCCGCCGGGGTCGGCGTCGGGACCGCCACGTTCGGCTCCGGCAACGGCACACCGGCCGAGGCGTACCTGCCCGGCGGCATACCGACGCGATACGGGTGCACACACACCGGATGCCCGTCCGGGTCGACCCGCCAACCCACCGCCCGGTCGTACGCGAAATCAGGGCCCGGCCGGTCGACCACGTCGAACCGGCCCGGACCCAACTCCTGCGCCGGACACACCACACAGGTGCGCTCACACCACTCGGGCAGCGGACCATCCACCCATCCATGCTATGACCAGGAAGGGCACCGACAGTGAACGCTCTCGCCGCGCCACGGCACCCACTCGTCCGCCACGCCCTCACCGACGCCCGCACCTGGTGCGCCGGGCAGACCATCGACGAACGACCGGCCCTCGTCCACGCCGTCCGGGTCGCGGTCACCCTCACCCGACACCTACCGGACGCATCCCCGGAGCTGACCGCCGCCGCGCTCCTGCACGACGCCCCGGAATTCGCCCCGCCCGACGTGGACCTCGACGGCATCCTCACCGCCAGATACGGGCCAGAAGTGCCACGAATCATCCGCGCGTTACAGATCGAACACCACGCCCTCGACCAGCCCGACCCACCGATCACCACCGACGACCTACCCGTCCTGCTCGCCTCCACCGCTGACAAGATCGTCGCCCTCGCCTCGCTACGACGACGCGCCCACTCCAGCGGCGACCCGGACGCCTTCTTCACCGCCCGACCCGGCCTCCTCCGGCTCCTGCCGCACTTCCAGGACCTTCACCAGGCCGCAGCCGGACGGGTGCCCGCCAGCATGACCGACCAACTCGGACACGTCCTGGACCTGCTCCACCAAGACACGGCCACCGCCCGGACTCGGCTCCAGGAGCCCGGCCCGTGATCACCGATCAGGTCACCAGCGCGCTCCTGGCCGCCCTTACCCATGCCGCCGGCATCGAGGTCGTCCGCCGCGAACCGATACGGATCTGGCAGCTCAGCGGCGTCGAACGCCTCCACCTGGCCGACGACACCACCATCGTCTTCAAGTACGCCACCAGCCCGTTCACCAACGAAGACCACACACTGCGACACCTGGCCGCCCACAGCATCCCCGTGCCGCAGGTCCACAACTCCGTCACCATCGACGACACCCTCGGCATGCTCATCAAGGACCTCGGCCCGGCCACCCGCGACGCCAACGAGAACGACGCCGCCATCGCCGCCGCCAGACTGCACACCCTCGATCCCGCACCAGGACTCACGACCCTCGACGACACCGCACTACGCGCCCTACCAGCACGAAGCCTGGCGCACGTAGAACGCCTCACTGCTACCGGCCGACTCACCGACAAACACCACCTCGCCCCGCTGTTCCAGGCCCTCGACCACGCCACTGCACAGCGAACAGCAGATGCTGAAATCCCACCGTTCGGCATCTGCCACTCCGAACTACACCCCACCTCGCTGCACATCACCCGCCACGGCTGGCACCTCCTCGACGTCGCCAAGGCCTTCAACGGCCCCGGCATCCTCGACCTCGCCACCTGGCACGGCACCCGCAACCCACCCGACCCACCCCGACTACGCCGCCTCCTCAACCACTACGTCCACGCCGGCGGCCACCCGCACGCCCTCCGCGACCGCGCCGGCCTACCCGCCGAAACCTGGGCACTCGCCTGGCACCGAATTTGGGCAGCAGAAACCCTGCTCCACCAGACCACCCTCACCACCGACAACCCCAGCACTGAGACCCTCGACGCGATCCAACGCCAGGCCACCACCGCCCTCGAACTCCTCAACACCAGACCGCGCAGTTCCATCTCCTCGTTCAACAGACTGTTCCGCACCGGGTTTGATGGACCATGACCGAACTCCACGCGTGAAGCAGTGGCTCACGACGCCATCGCCGGGGTACGTGTTGGCTACCATGCTGTGTGACATCAACTGCAGCCCCCACCAGCAGAAGGGGAGGCCCTCATGAACGGGCTGTCAGCCAAAGTGAATAAAAACAGCGCAGTTGATCTTTAACGCCCCAGGTCAAGAAGTCTGCTCCCCGCGCATGCGGGGGTGATCCCCGGACCGCCGGCCGGTAGAGTCCGGACGAGCCCTGCTCCCCGCGCATGCGGGGGTGATCCCGTGCCGTAGCCGTCGGAGTTGACGCTTGCGGCCTGCTCCCCGCGCATGCGGGGGTGATCCCGCCGCCTCCCGGGCGGAGTCCGCCGTCCGGAACTGCTCCCCGCGCATGCGGGGGTGATCCCACCCCTGCGCCATTCGACCGTGGTGACCGGCTCTGCTCCCCGCGCATGCGGGGGTGATCCGTCCCCTGTCCACACGGCCAGGCCGACCATGAGCTGCTCCCCGCGCATGCGGGGGTGATCCCACCGCGCAGGCCGAGGCGGCGGTCAGCCGGATCTGCTCCCCGCGCACGTGCGGGGGTGAGCCCGTCTGACCTGCTTCTCGGCCACGCGGCGGTCCTGCTGATCGAGGCGGAGCCAGCACTAATGGAACTGAAGCAGGTGTGGCGCGGAAAAGTCATCCCTTCTGAGCGCGAGTATCATCCACGACAGTCGAGACATCGTGTCGAACCCTCCAATGTCATCGGCAGCATTGCCGAGGCTGCCGCTCGATTACCAGCAGACAGGTACGCAGGCGACACCCAAGCTGTATCCGTTCGGGCCTGCGGACGGCTCGTCCAGCAGTCGCGTCACAAGCTTCAGTTCGCCTACCTACCTTCGATCGGAAAGTCGGCCAGATGTCGTACATCGAGAGGATCACCGGTGAACTGAGTGCGCTGATGGCGGGGGTCGAACGCGCTCAGGGACTGGCCGGCGCCGCGGACCGCCAGGCGCAAGAGGTCGCCCTACGCGCTGCTGGGGCTGGCTTTGCCGCAGTGTCAGCGGGAATGGTCCGGGTCCGCAGCGCTATCACGGGCGTTCAGGGCGGTCTCGGTAGCCTTTCCGGCTCGATCGGTGAGGCGAAGAAGGCCACCGCGGTCGTCCCGGACCGAGCGACCCCACAGGAGACGACCTCCGGGCTGGCACCCGTGCAAGCTGCCGTTGACACCATCCGCGATGCAGCGACCGGGATTGCCAGTCAGGTCGGCGAGGCACAGCAACTGGTCACCGTGGTCCTGCACGGTGGGCAGCCTGGACCGCTGTTGCAGGCGCTGGAGAGCATCAAGCAGGTTCTGGTGCTGATGATTCAGCGTACCGGCGCCACCCGGCAGCAGATCGAAGCGGCGATCATCGAGGCTCGACAGTTGGGGTCGTCGGGAAACTGATCGGGGCTGGCGGTCATGTGCCGGCCAGCCCGACCCGTTCCGAAGCCGGCGATTCAACCACACCAACTCCTGTCTGCGAAGGTGGCATCGCAGGGGGACATGGCCTCACCCCGTGGTCCAGAGAGCCGTCCGGTGTTCTCGGCGGGTCTCCGACCGGCCGGCGAACCCGGATTCCAGCGAGCGAGGACGACGGCGTGCAGCGGTCACTGCAGTTGGAGAACGCGTGTGCCGACACGGTCGCCAGCAGGGGCTATCGGGTCCATCAGAACCCGACGAAGCAGGAGATTGCCGAGGCGCGGCGGACCAGCGGTGACGTCGGCAACCCGGACAAGGAACCGGACTACCTTATCGAGCGTCACGTCTTCGACTGCTACTCGCCCACGGCCGGCAAGGCCGTGCGTGGAGTCTGGACGGAGGTATCGGGCAAGGTGGCCAGTCAGCAAACTCAACGAGTGGTGCTGAATCTGCAGGACTGGCGCGGTGATCTCGGTGCCCTACAGAAGCAGTTCGATGACTGGCCAATCCACCAGCTCAAAGAACTCGCGGCGGTGACCCGCAGCGGTGAGATCATTCAGATCGTACGGCGAGACTGAGAGGGCAGGCAGCAGGTGGCTATCGAGTACCGATTGACTCTAGCGGGCGACATCCCGCTGGAGCACGTCGCCGCACTCGTCGCGCCGGAAGGCGTCCAGGAGTCGGCACTGCCCGGATACCCCCGGCTGCTCAGCACAGACCTACGAGACAGTCTCGGGTACACGCTGAGCATCTACGGCGGCAGCAACGGCTACTTCGACGCCGAAGACGACGACGGCTCACAGTGGGAGTGGGAACCCGACACCTTCGTCAACATCGTCTTCCACCTACCGAAGGACGACCCGTCCCGCATGGCGACACCTCACATGGTCACCGCCGTGACCCACCTCCTCGCCGACCGACCAGAAGACGCCGCGCTGACCCTGGACGGCAACTGGCTACTACTCACCCGCAAAGCCGGAACACTCCACAAGCACCGGTCCTCCTGGTGGAACAACTACGGCCTCGACGACGTCCTTCCATGAAGCGCCGTCGGTGACCCCCTCCGGCGGTGCGGTGCCACACCAGCATCCGCAGAAAAACTCACCCGTTGAGGCCGCTGAGCGACCACCACGGCGCGGCGGGGCCGACGGTCGGAGTACGGCGAGCCAGACGAAGCTGCCCACCGCCTCTTCCGATGTGTGCTGGCCACGACGGCCGCTGGACCGCTCTCAAACGCCACGAAACAAAGGCTCGCTCACGGGCCAGCCGGCCTGGAAACCGACTGGCCCGTGAGACACCGACGCCGGACCCGCATTGACTACCATCCGCTGTACGTCAACCGTCGGCCCCAAGCAGCGGAAGCAGGACCGACCCCATGAACGAGCCGCCAGCCAAAGTGAACGAAACAGCACAGTTGATCTTTAGCGCCCCAGGTCAAGAAGCCTGCTCCCCGCGCACGCGGGGGTGATCCCTGTTCTGCCCGGTCGACACCGGGCACCTCAAGCTGCTCCCCGCGCACGCGGGGGTGATCCGGGTAAGCACTCCACCGAGTTCGGCGGCCTGTTCTGCTCCCCGCGCACGCGGGGGTGATCCCGTCGCCGCAATGATCCTCGACGTGCAAGAGGGCTGCTCCCCGCGCACGCGGGGGTGATCCGGCGGCGTGCCCGGCGTGCGGCCGGCGGGACATCTGCTCCTCGCGCACGCGGGAGTGATCCCTCCGTACGCGCTGGCCAGCGAGGCGGTGGCGGACCACTCCCAGCGCATGCGGTGGTGTGTCGGCTCCGCCTGGGACGGTTGCGGAACCGGCCCAACTCCCCAACTCCTGCGCCTGGATGCCCGACAGCACAGCTCATGTCGGCGTACAGGTAAGAGTACAGAGGTATGTACGGCTCCAAGTTGCACACCGGTGCCGAAATCGGCTTCGACCCGGCGACTGGCCCTCAGCTGTCCGTAGTCATAGGCCGCAACTTTGCGTGACGGGTTTCGCCGAGCCCGGCCAGTCCTCGGCCCGGATCTGCCGATGACGGTGAGCCCGACCGGGTTCGGACGAGAGAGTTTAAACAACGTGACTTCGAAATTCTTCAAAAAGTTCGGCGTTGCCCCTCTTTGTTGCCGCGACGACCGCTCTAAACGATTTCAACGCACTGTCGACAATCTCCTTACGGCGGAGGCCGCCGTTGCCGAATACAGAACTCAACTGTCCGGGCGCCAACGGAAGAAGCGCATCGACCAGGGGCTCCCAGAGCGCGACGGCCTGAGCCGGGCTAACCTTGGCACCAAACGACAGAGCGAAGGTATCCGTCAACGCTTTCGACAGATAGATCTCCGCTGACCCGGCGATGGCAGAAACCAGCAGATATAGCGATCCTCGCTTGCGCAAGAACTCTAGCGCATCGCGGATGTCTTGTGTTTGATCCTCCTGCGGAGTAGCAGTCAATGATGACTTGGCGTACGCCACGGCCAGCCAAAGCGAATAGCAGAATACGACATGCTCGGCAGTGGTATGTTCCCCGAAAAAGCGCGCATAGACGTCGTTGTTTTCCCAAATACTGCGCAGATCGTGGTATGCAATTCCGGGTTCTTGGTGAAAGGCCGCTAATGCCTGCGCCGCAGTGTCCGATGGTATGAGGTTGGAGGGTTTGCGGGCGCGGTCTTCCGGGCCGCCTCTGCGCGCCCCCAAGTAAAGGGAATCAGGTATGCCCTTGAACTCGTTCCGAAGCCTCGATTGATGAATGTCGCCACTTCGGAAGTCTGACGGCTTAATTTGATTCTGGCTATTATTGTAGCGAATAATGTCCTGAATCAGTTCAGAGTTCGTAGCTTTCACAAATCGAATCAGAACTCGAACGTCGCTCAGCGCATTCGGGTCGACCCGCCCTAGAGAGCCCGTCGTCTGTGCGCCATTGACAACAGCGATACCGCCGAGCTGTAGTTCTGGCGCGTCCCGGTCAGCACGAATATCGTGCACCAAGGCGGTTACTCCATTATTGAAGGCCCAGAATCGCCTTGGGCTACTCTTGGCGGTCTGCTCGATACCGTAGTTGATGTTCTGAGCACTGCGGCGCAAAGGCATATAGCCACGCACGTTTGCCGAGAAGAGCCTGTCGCCATACATCTCGTAGAGCTGATGAAGCCAGGTCGCTGGAACCGATGTGCACACCGCTTCCCAGGCGTCACCGGCCTCATGGAACCAATCCGTCGCTGGAACAGAGATTGAATCCGTAACGAGAATTGGGCTTCGAGCGCTTTGGTACCACGTGTCGAGCGTTTTCCGGCTGATCTCCTGGGCGCGAACGTCTATATCCGGGTCGCCGTACCGAGACCTTAAGATGTCTTTTGCGGCCTTAGCAACCCGCTCCAGCTCATCCTCTACGTTCTTCGACGGCGCCAGGTTGTGACTGAACCAAAGCTCAATGGCGTCAATCTCGCCCCCTTGAATTGCGTCATGGAGCTCCTGTGCAGCAGTCTGGAGGCTCGCTTCCAAATCCGCCGGGCGTTCGTTGCCGATAATCCAAGTGGCAGCTGTCGCCAGGTCGGACGCCTTGTTCGAGGGAGCGGCGGCCTTATTAGGGTCAGCGGCTTCGTAGCCCTGAGCGATTACAGCTACTCGGCTGTCTTCGTCGATATACATGAGATCGCACTTGCGGTCCTTTTTGCCATCCGTTATAGCAGTAGCAGCGACCGCAGCAATGTCATCAATGTCGAACCGAAGCTCAAGTGCAAAGAGTAGCAGTGCATTCGGCGCGAATACTTGGAGATCAGTCCTGCTTGCGTAGGCCGCGAGGGCATCCGTTGCGGCCACTCCGGTTTCTGACACTCAGTCGCCTTCTTTAGTCCGTGGTTGTTGGTGCTCAGGATACCGAAGAGGCGGTCAACTTGGCTCATCGCACCTTGCCCGCATGCATGGAGGACTACCCTTGACTTGCTCAACATGCTCACCTACGGCGAACTGGTCGTCACCGTAAGTGAGGTCGACTGGTCGCCAGCCTCCGTACTTGCCGAAGAGAGGGAGGCAATCCAGGTAGGTTTACGTGCGAACCCCCGAAAGGTCATCCCTATCAGGTTCTTGCCTCCTATACACAAGCCGCGAAATAGCGCATTTCGGGCTTTCCAAATATACACTTCAAAGCGGCCAAAATTTAGACAATTTCCCTAAATGACTTGATGGGATGCCCTGTTGGGCGCCCACCACTCCAGTCCCCAACCGGCAGCCCCGAGTGCGGTGCCTAGCGTGGACTTTGCATCGCTCACGTCGGCGGCGAGGGGCAGGGTGGATGCGTTCCGCATGATTTCGCATCACTGCTCGTCGGTCGCCGACATTGGGGTGACGAGCAGATCCATGGGCGGTCCCCATGGCAGCGTGGACGTGGCGACCTGCCGCCAACCTGTCCGTCGGTAGATCCGTCGCGCGTTCGAGGCGGGGTTGGCTGCGAGGGTTGCGTATCGCTCCGGTCGGTGGGACAGCAGGCGGCGCAACAGCTCAGCACCGATCCCGAGTCCTCTCCAATGTGGATGCACCATCCACTCCAACACCGCGAACTTGTCCACCTCGCGGATCTCCGACGGCGGCTCCTGATCACTACGCGACCACCAGGTACCGGCCGACATGGTCCAGCCATACGTGGCGCCGACCAACAGACCGTCGTCCTCAGCAGCGATCATCCCGAAGCCGGGCCGGCCAGCCTCGCCAGGGAGACTCTCGCGAAATCCCGCCACCTGCTCCGGACCCTCCCGGTAGGGCAGCTCGGCATACACGACGGCGTACAGGTCGACGAGAGCCGTGAAGAAGCGCTCAGCCGAGGAGCCAACCGCGGCGGTGTAGACAAGCATGACCGGATGTTACGTGCAAGGACCGATCACGACAGACTGCGGGTATAAGCACTATGAACTACGAGCGCAATCGATCGACCAGATCACCATATGCTGACCGACTCTTCTCACCTTCAGGAACCGACGAGGCAACCTGCTTAGTGACGCTGCGGACCAGCTCGTTGTGTTGGTCAACTGGAAGGCCATCCAATAGATCAGCCGCCAGCCTTAGCCCTTCAGGTACATGCCCATCACGAATCAATGCTGCCGCCCGATGTAACTGAACCTGTGTGCGGAGCCGCTTCTGCGAGAGGGGGTAAAGAGTGAGTGCTCGATCCTGGGCCTGGGCTGCCCTCCGGTACTTGCCCGCGTGGGTGTACACCCACGACTCGGTATGCCGCAGACGATGTTCGGGCCACCCCCATAAACTCTCGACGTTGTTGGCCACCTCATCCGGTAGCTGCTCCGCCAGTCTCGCGAGTTGCTCTACGGTGCTGATCGCCTCCCGGTGTCGTCCAGTGAGCGAGAGAGCTTGTGCCCGCCCAGCCAGCAGCCCACATGTGGCGGCGGTTGCTTTTCCTTCCACCAGTGGAAGCACCTCGTCGGATAGCCTCACCACCTCATCAGCTGGGCGACCGTCGTAGCACCCATTAACTACGTCCCATGCTCTCACCAGCACCTTCGTATCCGAGTCGGCAGATTCGTCCGCAACACGGCGTGCGGTTTGCCACCAGCGACGGGCCGCCAACCCCTGCCCGGAGGACACTAGGCCGAGCGCAATCATGACTGACAGCCGTCCGGCGGCCTGTAGGAGTACTGGGCGGCGGTCTCCGCGATCGGCGGCAACTTGATGCTGCAAGACCATCATGTCCCGACCCAGCTGCGACATGATCTGGTCGTGTGATTGTTGGTAGTAGCAGCGCCCGTAGGCGGCAACGATGCTGTCCCACTCGTCGTGATCGACATCGACAGCGGCACCGAGCCCGTGGCGTATTGCTTCCAGGCCGACAAGGCCATCAGCGGTGGACGTGGCCGCCAGGGCGCCCATAGCTTGGAGGACGGTTCGTCTACGCATGTCCCTGTCTCCCGCCTGTTCACGTAGGAAGGCTTCGGTTAGCGCTCCTCCAGAATGCAAGGCACGTTCACATGCTTCCGCCATCGTCCTGGTGGGACGCCGGCCTCCGCGTTCAACCTGAGAGATGTGGCTGTACTGAAAATTCACAAGGGCGGCTAGATCTCTCAGGGATAAGCCTGCTGCCGTCCGATGCCGCCTGAGCGTCTGCCCGAAGGACTCCACTATGCCTCCCGATGGTGTGTGCAGCCAGGTGTGCACACACTGCACGCCTGCCGATGATCCCTTTCGACCATCATGCTGGTTGGGTCGACACGACGTCAACGAGAGTTTCGGTGGGCTCCGCTGGAGTCGACGAGATACTCCATCTTGCAGTAACCAGCAAAATGGAATCGTTTCGAGGTTCAAGATGCAGCGCACCTGTATATGCCGATGGCATAACGAGATGTGTAACCAGGAATTACTTGGGCCGGCGCTTTCCTGAAATGGACCCAGAGGCGGCTGGAGTTTTCGACGGATCGCTTCGCAAGACGATTGGAGAGGATTCGCTGTGCCCGTTGTCAGGCGGCTTGCGTTGCTGCTGGTGGTGCCGCTTGTGGCGACCGTCCTGTTCGCGGCGTGGGGGGTGGCATCGACCGGGCAGCGGGCACGTGCCGCTGATCGGCTTCAGGCGCTGGTGGCGGTGTCGGCCGTGTCGGGTGAGGTGGTCGATGAGCTGAGCCGGGAGCGCCTGGTGGCGACGCAACTCCTCACGGGTTCGTCCGCCAGCGTCGATCCGCTGTTGGCGCAGGTGGCCCGTACCGATCGGGTGGTCGCCGACTATCGGCAGCGGCGTGGCCGGTTCGGTGCCGGTGATGTCGAGGCGAGCCGGTTGTTCGCGGCCTTCGATGGGCAGCTCGGGCAGTTGCCGGCATTGCGGGACCAGGTGCGGGGCCGTTCGGTGTCGTTGTCGACGGTGCTGGTGCGCTACCGGGTGGCGGCCTCGCAGGGGTTGGCCGTACGGGAGGCCGTGGGACAGGTCGGTGGCGCGGACGCGCAGATCGCCGAGCAGCTCCGGGTGGCGGCAGCGTTGTCGCGGGCGGCGGAGTACGCGGGTGTCCAGCAGACCGCGGTCCTGGCCGGCGATGGAGTGGTGGTGACGCAGGCGGCGCAGCGGGAGCTTGCCGCCGCCCGTGCTGGTTACGAGGAAGCGTTGCTGACGGTTGCCGACGGGGCGTCGGGGCGGTGGCGGTCGTGGCTGGACCAGGCGTTGACCGGGCCGGGCGTACTCGCTGCCCAGCGGTTCGACGACGAGGTTTCCCGGGCGCGGGTGGGGTCGCGGTTGCGGGTCGACGCCGCCGACTGGATGCGGGCCACCGTGCAGCGGCGGGACCGGCTGCACGGTGTGCAGACCCGGGTGGACGCCGACATCGCCGCCGAGGTGGCCCGGCGGCGGGCCGCGCAGTGGGCGACGACGGCGGTGCTGACCGGGGCCGCGCTGGCGTTGGTGGTCGTGGCGGGGGTGTTGACGCTGTGGCAGGGACGGGCGTTGGCACGGCGGTTGCGGCGGGTACGCGACGCGGTCACCCGGGTGGCGTCGCGTGACCTGCCCGACCTGGTGCAGCGGATCTCCGCCACCGATCCGGGTGACCCGTCGGCGATGCCGGCGGCTCCGCCCGCACTCGCCCCGACCGGTCGCAGCCGCGACGAGATCGACGAGGTCACCGCCGCGTTCGACGCCCTCGCCCTGACCGTGTACAAGACGGCCACCGACCTGGCACGGCAGCGGCTGGTCGCCGCAGGTGCAGTGGAGGCGGTGGGGCGCCGCTGTCAGGGGATGGCACACCTGCTGATGCGGGAACTCGACCGGGCGGAACGCAACGAGGCCGATGAGAAGACGTTGGCGACGTTGTTCGCGGTGGACAACCTGGCCGCGCAGTTGCTGCACGCGACGCAGAGCCTGCTGGTGCTGTCGGGTCGCGCCCTCGGCTCGGTGCACCCGGAGTCGGTGGCGTTGGTGACGGTGGCGCAGGCCGCGTTGAGCCGCATCCGGGAGTACCGGCGGGTGGTGGTGGGGTCGGTCGACGGGCGGGTGTCGGTGCCACCGGCGTTGATTGACGACCTCGTGCATTTGCTCGCGTCGCTGCTGGACAACGCCACCCGCTACAGCCCCGGCGAGACGGTCATCAGTGGGCATCTGCTGGGTGACCAGGTGGTCGTGCAGGTCATCGACACCGGTGCGGGCATCACCGCCGATCTGATGGTCCGGTTGAACGCGGAGCTGGCCGCGCCGGCCCCGATGATCGCCGTGGAGCACATTCGTCGGCAGGGCGTGGCGACGGTGGCGATGCTGGCCGCCGTACACGGGCTGCGGGTGCGGCTGGTGGCGGGCCAACCGCAGGGGACGGTCGCGGTGGTGGAGATCCCCACCAGCGCGGTCCTGATCGCCGCACCGCCACCGGTGGTGGTGCCGGCGTTGCCGGCCCGCCGCCCGCGCGGCCACGCCGTGGACGCCCCGACGCAGGCGCTGCCGCTGATCCCGGCCCCGCGCCCGCCGCTGGATCGGCAGTCGACCCCGGTCTACGAGGAGACGACCCGGCAGTCACCCGTGTCGCCGTGGTTCGTCGAGGGCGCCACCGTTCATCTCCCGCCCGCCGGGCCGGCCCCCTACGGCGGTGCCACGACGACTGCGAACGGGTTGCCCAGGCGGCAGCCGATGCGCACCCCCCTCGCCCCGCCCCCGGTGTCCGTCGGGCCGCCGGGTCGCCGCCCCGACGGGTTGGCGGGTACCGCGCGGGCCTACCAGCGGGGCCTGGGCCACCGATTTCCTCAGCCGAAGGAAGGCCAGTGATGAGTGATCTGAGTTATCTGTTGTCGAACAACCTGCCCCGGGTGCCCGGGGTCAGCCAGGCCGTGGCGGTGTCCGTCGACGGGTTGTTGCTGGCCTGCACCGAGGGCCTCAACCGGGCAGCCGCCGAACGGCTCGCGGCGGTGGCCGCCGGGCTGCGTAGCCTGCTCAACGGGGCGGCCCGGGACTTCGGGGCGGGCGGGGTGCAGGGCACCATCGTCGACCTGGCCGACGGCTACCTGCTGTTGACCGCGCTCAGCGGCGGGGCGTCGCTGCTGACCCTGGTCACCCGCGAGGCGGACCTGGCGTTCGTGACCGAGGAGCTGCACCGGTTCGCCGACCAGGTCGGCGACCAGCTCAACCCCGGCTTCCACACCACCCTGGTCGGGGCGGGACGCCGATGACACCCGCACCCACCCTCCCCCGCCCTGCCCCTGCGGTAGCACGGCCGCAGGGGGTGAAGATCGTGCTGACCGGCCCGTTCGGGGTGGGCAAGACGACGCTGGTCGGCGCGGTGTCCGACATCGCCCCGGTCACCACCGAGGTCCGCATGTCGGCAGCCGCCGCCGAGGACGTCTCCCACACCCCGGCCAAGACCACCACGACGGTGGCGATGGACTTCGGCCGCCTCGACGTCAACGGGGTGACCGTCTACGTCTACGGCGCCCCCGGCCAGGAGCGGTTCTGGTTCATGTGGGACGCCATCGTCCGAGGCGCCGCCGGGTCGGTGGTCCTGGTCGACACCCGCCGGCTGGCCGACTCGTTCCGCCACCTCGACTACCTCGAACACGCCCGGCTGCCGTTCGTGGTGGCCGTCAACGACTTCACCGACGCCGACACCTACCCGCCCGCCGCCCTCCGCGAGGCGCTGACCCTCGGGCCGGATGTGCCGATCGTCGACATCGACGCCCGGGACCGCGACAGCGTCCGCCGGCTGCTCATCACCCTCATCGAACACATCCTGACCCGCGCCCGGCCCGTCCTTTCCCAAGGAGCACCACGATGACCCGACTCCGTAGCCGGCTACGACGCGGACTCGCCTCGGCGACCGCCGCCGCCGCTCTGCTGACCGCCACCGCCTGTGCCAGCACCCCTACCGACCCGGGCGCCGTGCGCATCGGACTGCTGGTGTCGCTGTCGGGCACCTACGCCACCGTCGGGCAGGACATGCAGGCCGGCTTCCGCCTCTACCTCGACTCCCACGGTGGTCGGCTCGGCGGTCGGAAGATTGACCTGGTGGTGGGCGACGAGGGTGACGGCCCGGCCACCGCCGTCCCGGCCGCGCAAAAACTCCTCGAACGCGACCGGGTGGTCGCCCTGACCGGCCTCGTGGGCGGGGCGACCGTCGACAAGGTGCAGGTTCTCACCACCGCCCGGAAGATCCCCCTGCTCGGCGCGAATGCCCGCCCCGCCTTCACCGCCGAAGGCAGCAAGCCCCGGGATCTGACCTACACCTGGCACACCTCCTACAACTCCGACGAGCCGGGCATCGCCATCGCCGAGCACGTCAAATCCCAGGTCGGCGACGGTGCCGTCTACGCGATCGGCCCCGACTACCAGGGCGGCTGGGACGAGCTGCGCGGCTTCACCGACACGTTCACCCGCCTCGGTGGGAAACTCGCCAACCCCGACGGGAAGGCACTGTTCACGCCGTTCCCGGCCACGGAGAACTTCCTGCCCTACCTCAACAAGGCCGCCGAGACGAACCCGGAAGCCGTTTACACCTTCTACGCCGGGGCGGCGGCGGTGGCCTTAGTCAAGCAGTACGCCCAGTCCGACCTCAAGGACGTGCCGCTCTACGCCGCCGGGTTCCTCACCGAAGGATCGGTCCTCACCGCCCAGGGCCCAGCCGCCACCGGCATCCGCAACGTCCTCAACTACAGCCCCACCCTCTCCAACGCCGCCAACCAGGCGTTCATCGCCGCCTGGTCCGCCGCCGGCAACTCCAACCCACCGACCACCTTCGCGATGGCCTCCTACGACGCCGCCGCCGTCCTCGACCGCGCCCTCGCCGCAGTCGCCGGGAACGTGACCGGCCCGAAACTCAACGAGGCGATCGGGAAGGTCGGACGAGTCACCAGCCCACGCGGGGACTGGCAGTTCGAACCGACCGAACACCGGCCGGTGCAGCGCTGGTACCTGCGCGAGGTCCGCGCCGACGGCCCGGTGCTGTCCAACGTGCTCGTGCAGGACCTCACCACCCTGCCCGCCACCTGAGGGCAATGGTTCGCATGGACACCTACCTGATCCCCGGCCTCGACGGCATCGCCTACGGGCTGCTCCTGGCCATCGCCGCCGCCGGACTGACCCTCGCCTTCGGCGCAGGCGGCGTACTCAACCTCGCCCACGGCACCCTCATCGCCGCCGGCGGCTACGTCGCCGCCACCACCAGCAGCGGCACCTGGCCCAGCCTCGCCGCCGCCGTCACCGCCGCCACGGCCCTCGGCGCGGCCGGCGGCGGCGTACTCGCCGCCGCCACCGCCCGGCTGCGCGGCCGAGGCCACCTCGACCAGGCGCTGCTCACCTTCGGTATCGCACTCATCGGCGCAGACCTGCTCACCACCGTCTTCGGCGCGGACATCCGACGCCCCCGACTACCCGCCGCCCTGGACACCACCCTGACCATCGCCGGCCACCCCTACCCCGCCGACCGACTCGCGGCCCTCACCGCCGCCGTCATCATCACCACCATCGGGTACGCGGTGCTGCACCGCACCCGCGCCGGGCGGCTCATCCGTGCCACCGTCGACGACCGGCACATGGTCGCCGGCATCGGCGTCGACCCCCGCGCCGTCGACACCACCGTCCTCGTCGCCTCCGGTGCCCTCGCCGGCCTCGCCGGTGCCCTCTGCACGCCGATCCTCGGCGTCGGACCCGCCACCGCACCCACGACACTGCTGCTGTCCCTGGTCATCGTCGTCTGCGGCGGCCTCGGATCAGTCCCCGGCGCGGTGGTCGCCGCGATCGGCGTCGGCCTGGTCCAGACCATCGGCGTGATCACCATCCCCGCGCTCGCCCCGTACCTGCTGCTCGGCGCGATGGCCCTGCTCCTGCTCACCCGCCGCCGGCCCCTGCCCGGAGTGCCCGGATGACCGCCCGCCTCCCGCTTCCCCACAGCTGGGACGACCTGCGGCGTGGTGTGCCCTGGCTGCTTCCCCTCGGCGCGGCCACCACCCTCGCTGCGGCGTCGGACGGTTACTGGCCCGCCACCGTCGCCCGGATGCTGCCTCTGGCACTGCTCGCGGTCAGCGTCGCCACCGTCACCGGCGCGGCCGGGCTGCCCACCCTCGGGCAGGTCGCCCCCTACGCCGCCGGTGCCTACACCACCGCCCGCCTCGCCCTGGCCGGCCACACCCTCGCCCCCGTGCACCTCGTCGCCGCCGCGCTGGTCGGCGCGGTCACCGCCGGGCTGCTCGGCATGCTGCTGGTCCGCCACCGGGGCACGGTGGTGTTGATGCTCAGCCTCGCCGTGGCGGAACTGACCACGATCACCGCCGCCCAGTGGCGCACGGTCAGCGGTGGCACCGACGGCCTCGCCGGCATCCCCGCCCCACACCTACTACCCGGCACCCCACCCCTGGCCGCCGACCGGCCCGTGCTGCTCTACGCCACCGCCGTCACCGTCGCCGCTACCGCCGCCACGATGCTGCTGCTGCACCGGCACCACCTGCTCCTCACCGCCGTACGCGGCAACGAATCCCGCGCCGCCGCCAGCGGACACCCCGTCACCACCTACCTGTGGCTCGTGCACACCGGCGCGGGGGCCATCGCCGGAACCGCCGGGGCACTGCTCATCCACACCCACCGGTGGATCACCCCCGCCGACGTCGGCTTCGACACCGCCGCCCTGGCCCTGCTCGCCGCCGTCATCGGCGGCACACACTCCCCGCCCGGAGCCGCCGTCGCCGCGGTGCTCGTCCTCGGCGTGCGAGACGTGGCCGCCACCGACTGGCCCGGCCACGCCCCACTGCTCCTCGGTGCCCTATTCGTCGCCGCGGTCTACCTGCTCCCCGGTGGCCTGACCGCCGCCCCCACCCGCCTCCGCGCCGAGATCCGCCGGCTCCAGGCGACCCGGCGACCCGAGCCGCTGCCCGCTGCCTCCGGGAGAACCCCGTGACCACTCGACATGTCGACGCCGTCGACCACATCCCCTCCCGCCGCGACCCCGCCGACATCCAACGCGCTCACGACACCGGTCTGGTCGCCACCGGCCTGCACCACGCCCACCAACGGCTGACCGTCCTCGATCTCGACTCCTTCGCCATCGCACCAGGCGACCGGCACGCGGTCATCGGCCCCAACGGCGCCGGCAAGTCCACCCTGCTCAACCTCCTCGCCGGCAGCACCCGGGCACAGACCGGCACCATCACCTACCAGGGGCAGACCATCACCCGCCGAGGCTGCGCCTGGCGGGCCCGCGCCGGCATCGGCCGTACCTTCCAACACCCCACCGTCTACCCCGACCTGACCGTCCTGGACTGCGTACGCATGGGCGGCTGGCACCACCGACGCAACCCCGACCGGATCCCCCTGGAACTCCTCGAACTCGTCGGCCTCACCGGCCACGCCGACCACCCGGCCACCACCCTGTCGCACGGACACCGCCGCATGCTCGACCTCGCCGTCGCCCTCGCCGGACAACCCCGGGTGCTGCTCCTCGACGAACCCGCCGCCGGCCTCACCGACACCGACCTCACCCGACTCCTCGACATCCTCGGCACCCTGCCCGGATGGATGGCGGTGATCCTCGTCGAACACCACATGGACGTCGTCGCCGCCCTCGCCGACTGGATCACCGTGCTGCACCACGGCCGCCGACACCTCGACGGCCCCGCAGACCACGTCCGCGCCGACCCCACCGTGCGCACCCTCCACCTCGCCAGCGCGGAGGCCGGCCATGCTGCACGTCCGTGACCTGACCGCCGGCCACCGCCCGGACACCCCGGTCGTCCGATCGGTGTCGTTCCACCTACCCACCCCCGGCGTGTACGCGATCGTCGGCCCCAACGGCGCGGGAAAAACCACCCTGCTGCACACCCTCGCCGGCCACCTGCGCGCCACCACCGGGCAGATCGTGCTCGACGGGCGAGACCTCACCGGACTACTCCCCCACCACCTCGCCCGCGCCGGCGTCGCACTCGCCCCACAGGGACGCCGCCTATGGCCGTCACTGACCGTCCGCGACCACCTCACCGTCACCCGCCCTGCCACCGGCGGCGGCTTCAGCGTCGACGACCTGTTCGACCTGTTCCCACCACTGGCCGCTCGACGACGCCAACACGGCCATCAACTCTCCGGTGGCGAGCAGCAGATGCTCACCATCGCCCGCGCCCTCCGCACCAACCCGCAGCTGCTGCTGGCCGACGAACCCACCGAAGGACTCTCGCCCCGCATCGCCGGCCAGGTCACCTGCGTCCTCCGGGGCCTTCCCGACCGGGGCGTCACCGTGCTCGTCGCACTCCCACAAGCCCACACCGCGACCGCCGTCGCCGACCGCGTCTACGCCCTGAACGCCGGACAGCTCAGTGACCCGCCCGACGGGCAGGTCGACCTACTGGTGGGCGACCACCTCACCCCCAGCACCGCCCACCGGGAGTAGCCACCATGCGCACCCCTCCCCAGCCCGTCGTGCTTTCGCCGACCATCCCCGGCGGGAACACCACCAAGCCGGCGACCGCTAGCCCAGCAACGCCCCCCCCAATCCCACGGATGGCACCACCATGCCGCCCTGCCTAACCACGGAAGCGAACCCACGATGACCACCACCGGCCAGCGTTACCAGTTCCGCAACAGCCCCCACCAACTCCACCCCCTCCAGGATGTCCTCGACCCGCACACCATCCGAGGGTTGGCCCGGGTCGGGGTGAAACCCGGCATGCGGGCCCTCGACCTCGGTGCCGGCGCCGGCTCCATCACCCGCCACCTCGCCGGCCTCGTCGGACCCGACGGCAACGTCACCGCCGTCGACCTCGACACCCAACTCCTGAACCCCACCAGCATCATCGACGTCTACCAGCGCGACCTACGCACCCAGCCCATCCCCACCACCCCCGACGGCTACGACGTCATCAACGCCCGCTGCCTACTCGAACACCTACCGAACCGGGTCGACCTGCTCCGGCAGATGATCGACCTGCTGCGCCCCGGCGGATGGCTGGTCCTGGGAGAGATCGTCTACTCCCGGATCGTGGTTCACCGCGCCCCCACCGAACCCGACGCAAGCCTGATCACCAGGGCCGTACACGGCGTCCTCGATACCCTCGCCGATCGCGGCGTCGACCTGCACTGGGGCGAGAACACTCCCGCGCTGCTGCTCGCCGCCGGCATGAACCACGTTCACGCCCGCGGCCTCACCGAAACCTGGACCGGCGGCGGGCCGGGCTGTGCCCTCTACGCCAACAACGCCCACCAGCTCCACGACCAGCTCATCGACACCGGCCTCACCGTCGAAGACCTCGCCCGGTTCACCGAGCTGATGGCCGACCCCTACGTCGTCATCTCCAGCTACCAGTTCGCCACCGTGCACGCCCAGAACCCGAACCCACCCCACCATCCTGAGCCTCCTCACCTGATCGGCCCAGCGGCTGCCGCCTGCCACCACGACACCAAGCGAGGTCAGGCCTCCCGCTGACGCTGCTCCACAACCACCTCATCCCTCCTTTCCGCCCACACGTGCCACGCGACGCTTGGACAACCCATGCCCCTCATCCCCACCGCCTCTACGGTCCGGTTCCCCACCCGCGAGACCAACTGCCCCGGCTCACCGCCCAGCCTGAACAAGGAAACCCCACACCAGCGCTCACCCACCCACACCGTCCGCTACTCCCCGGGGTCCACGAATGACACGACGCGGACGACGATGATCCGAACCCGCACCGGCACGACGCTGCTCGCCGCATCGCTTCTCCTCGCGGCCTGCACCGGACCGTCTGCCGACGAGAACCCCGGCCCTCCGCCGCCGACATCGTCTCCGAGTACCGCACCGCCGGTGCCAGCAGGACCGGTCCTGACCCGCCTGGCCGCCACCCTCACCGACGCGCCCGCCGACACCACCCGTGGTGGTTACCAGTACGTCGAGCGCCGCACCTGGTATCGGGACCTCATCGGACCACCCGGCCCCACCGGGTGGCCCGAACGGATCCGCGTCGACCAACTGTGGCGCACCGACGATGCCGCCAAGGGCCGGCTGGTCAGCGTGCACCTCGAAACCCACGGCTGCATCCCCGACGACGGCGAAAGCGGCAGCTGGGCTGGCCGGACCGGGGACCGGTTCGACCAACCCCCACCGAGAAAACCCGACGCCCTGCGCACCCACCTGCTCATCGCAGGCGGCCCTGGGGAAAACCGTCCGCAGGACATCGTCGGCGGGATCGCGATGCTCTACGAACGCCACGCGCTCACCCGTCCGGTCCGGGCCGCGGTCCTGCGGCTCCTCGCGCAGCAGCCCGGTCTCCTGGCGCAGGCCGGCGTCACCGACCGCATCCAGCGGCCCGGCACGGACCTCATCCTCCCGTACACCGACCGCTCCGGTGTGCCGCGACGCGACATCCTCACCATCGACGCACGCAGCGGCGTCCTGCTCGCCGCCCGCAGCGTTATCACCGGCCCCATCCCGCCCCAGGATCCGCGCCTGGGACCCGACTTCCCGACGCTGATCGTCGCCGAGGCAGCCAACTACCGGCTCTACGTCGACAGCCGCCGCACCCCGAACGCCCACACACCGGCAGCTGGCTGCCAGCAGGCCCACCCTCCGGCCGACGCAGAGCAACACCTCGCCGCGGTGAGCGGTAACAGGCGCCAGGCCGATCCTCAGCCGCTGGCGACTCCTCGCATCCCCGACGGGCCGCCGCACGCCTCTGACCGTCACCTCGCCACCGCCGAGATCGACACCTGAGGCACCGCAACCCTTCCGACCGCCCCGACGATCGCTCTGGCGGGCCAACACCTCATCGCCCCCCGATCCCCAGCCTGTCGAGGACCAACCTCCTGTGGCCAAGCCCCGCAAGTACACCTCCGACGTCATCGCCGACGCAGTACGCCAGGTTGAGGCTGCCCGCGCGACGGGACGACGCGGCCCCATCAGCACCGTCGCCCGGGAACTCCACATCGACCGCCGACTACTCCAAAGCTGGGTGACCAAAGCCCGCGCCCAAGCAGCCACCGCGGTACCGCCCACCACGCCGCGCGCCGATGTCGACAATGACCTGGTTGTGCTGCCGGACGGCCTGCTCCACTGCCTGTTCTGCCAGCACCCCATGACCGCAACCTTCACCACCGTCGGGCTCGTCTACGACTGCCCGCCACCATGCCGCCGTCCCCCACTGAACGCAGTGGCCGTCGCCGAGGCCGTCGGGCAAGTGGTGCTGCAGCACGCCGCCCGTCTCGTGCCCGCCCTCACTCACCCCAAGCGCGCGGTTATCGCCGCTCTACACGCCCACCGGCTCATCGCCCGGATCACCGCCGGCGGGCATCCCGCCGACCTGCGTATCACCTGGCCTGCCACCGCCCGACCCAGCCATGCCCTGACCGAGGAGGTTCGCCTCGCCCGCCACCTCGCCACCACCGACCCGGCGCGCGCTCACCGCCTCCTGCAGAGCATCCTCGCCGGCGTCGATCCCGCCACCACCGCCATCAGCACCCTCCACGCCGAAGCCGCCCACCTGCTCGCCACCCTCCTGCACGGCATTACGGCGGTCCGTTGGGCGGACTACGCCCATCGCAGCCTCACCCACCTCCACGGCCCTACCGCCCCGCCCACACTGACCGCCGCACACACCCTCGCCACCGCCCACCGCCAAGCCGGCCACCACCAGCGGGCATACGGCCTCTACCGGCAGCTCGCCGACCACCTGACCGACACCGTCGGAGCCGATGCCCACCAGACTCTCGCCGTGCGGGCCACCAGCGCCCTCGTCCTGCACGATCTGGGCCATCACGAGGCGGCCCGGACGCTGCTCGTCGACGTCATCAGCCGTCACCGCCACGCCCACCCCGGGCATCCCGCCACCGCCCGCATGGTCGACCACCTCGACCGTCTGCGGCACCTACAGACTGCTTCCTCCCCGACCCTGGTCGGGTTTGCCACTGGGCGTCGGGCATGACGGCCCCGGAGACGGATGAGGGCCGGGTGCCGTCGGAGTCGCGGCGGGAGACCACGGGACCGGAGTCCCCGTCGACCGGGGGGCTGCCGGCGCTGCGGGGGTACCAGCGGGAAGCGGTCGACGCGATCGTGCAGGGCCAGGCCGACGGCGGACGCGGGCAGGTCCGCGCGGCATGCGGCACCGGCAAGACGATCGTGTCCCTGCACGCGGCCCGGCGGCTGTGCCCCGACGGCCTCGTCGTGGTGGCGTGCCCGTCGCTGCCACTGCTCGCGCAGACGCTGACGGTGTGGGCGGCGACCGGCACCGTGAACCGGATCCTCGCGGTCTGCGGCGACGACTCGATCGTCCCCACCAGCGGTGACGGTGCCCTGGCGTGTCCGGTCACGACCCGTCCGGCGGAGATCAGCGCGTGGCTACGTGACACCCCGACCGGACAACCACGGTTGATCCTGGTCACGCACGCCTCCGCCGGGCTACTCGGCGACGGCCTCACCCAGGCTGGGGTTGTCGCGGATCTGCTGATCGTCGACGAGGCCCACCACACCGCCGGATGGGGCGGGAAACACAACAGCCTCCTGCATGACGACGACCGGCTACCCGCCCGCCGGCGGCTCTACCTGTCCGCGACCCCACGGGTGCTCACCCGACGCCGCCCCGGCGACGACGACCTGCTGTCGATGGACGACCCGCAGGTGTTCGGGCCGGTGCGCTACCAATACCCGTTCGCCCGCGCCATCGCCGACGGCTGGCTCGATGACTACCGCATCCTCGTCATCGGCGTCACCTCCCACGAGGCCCTGGCGCTCCTGCGGGACACCGACACCCACGCCGTCACCGACCTGCACGGCGCGCCGCTGCGGACCACCGCGATCCAGACCGCCCTCATCCGCGCCGCCACCGAATTCGGCCTCCGCCGGATCCTGGTGTTCACGTCCAGGATCGCCCAATCCCGGGCGTTCGCCACCACCCTGCCCCGCACTTTTGCTGCCACCCCCGAACACCTTCGGCCGAAGGGGCTGTTGACGACGGGGCATGTCGACGGCACCCAGAACGCGGCCCAACGTGACATCCACCTGGCACGTCTCGCTCACCCACCGCAGGACGGGTGGACGGTGATCTCCAACGCGCGGTGCCTGTCCGAAGGCGTCGACGTCCCCGCCGTCGACGCCGTCGTGTTCACCTCACCTAAAGAATCCGAAGTCGACGTCGCCCAAGCCGTCGGCCGGGCGCTACGCCGCAACCCCGACGGGTCCGGGATCGCCACCGTCCTCGTCCCGGTGCTCCTTCCCGACGACCCTGACGATGCGCCCACCGATCTGGCCGAGTGGGACACCCTGCTAAAAGTGCTACGGGCGCTGCGTGCCCACGACGGCGACCTCGCCACCGACCTCGACACCCGACGCACCACCCTCACCACCAGCAGCGGAGGCGAGAGTGGTGGCGGTTTGCCGCAGCGGGTCATCATCCGACTCCCCGACGGCTACGCCACCGACGACCTGCTCCGCCACATCACCATCCGCGTCCTGGAGGAAACCACCTCTGACTGGTGGGCCGGATACGGGGCCCTCAAGACCTACGCCCGTGAACACGGCCACCTGAGGATCACCCCCCGACACACCACCAATGGCATCCGCCTCGACAACTGGGTCCGCCAACAACGCTTCACCTACAAGACCGGACGACTATCCCAAGACCGCGTCGACGCACTCAACCGTCTCGGCTTCGACTGGGCACCCGTGGCCAGCGCATGGGAACGGGGCTTGGCCGCCGCCACCGCGTTCCACGCCGAACACGGCCACCTCAATCCGCCCCACCGGCACACCGTCGACGGCGTCAACCTCACCACCTGGCTGTCCACCCAACGCCACCTCCACCAAAAAGGACGCCTCCCCACCGACCGCACAGCAGTCCTGACCCAGCTCGGCATCAGCTGGAAACGCAAAACCCGCACCCCCGACGAATGCTGGCAAGCCGTCCTCAAGTTCCACCACACCCACGGACACCTCCGCGTGCCCTCCGGCACCACCATCGACGGCGTCGACGTCTACCTCTGGGTCGTTTCCCGACGAGTCGACCACCAGAAAGGACGACTCACCCCCGAACGGTTCCAGACCCTCACCGCCATGGGTATGCAATGGGACGCCCCGGAGAAACCGTGGCCCCGGAAATACGCCGCCGCTACCGCCTTCTACCAGCGGGAAGGGCACCTCAGACCACCACCGCGTCACATCGAGGACGGCGTCAAACTCACCCAGTGGCTCATCGAACAGCGCCGCGTCCACCGCAGTGGCCGCATGCCACCCGACCGCATCCACGCCCTCAACACCATCGGCATGCAGTGGGACTGGACAAACCACCCCAAGGAGAAGTCGTGACAAGGATCGGCATCGCGCTCTTCAACTTCGAGAACGGCGGGCTGCACGGCGGCCACCACTACCTAAACCCACTCGTGGACGCATTCCGCGAGGTCACCACTCCTCCCGCTCTGATTCTGCTCTGTGAAGCGAAACAGTGGCAGGCCAACGGCAACCAACCCTTGCACCATGCGGCGGAGCTACTCGCCGATCGTTTCGCCACGCCGTACGTCGGCCTTCTCGGCCACGACCCACGCGGCCCCATGCCCCCGGCGATCCTCTACGACCCGACTCTGCTCACCCTCCGCAGTTGGTACGACCCAGCGGACCGCAACGCCTTCGACGACAAGCGCAACGTGGCCCGCTTCGCCATCCGATCCTCCGGCGAGCACCATGACAGCCGGAGCGAGTTCCTCGCATTCATAGCGCACTGGGACGTCCACTGTGGCATCCGCCGCCGGCAGCAGGCCGCACTCCTCGACCGCTACGGCGATGCACTTCTACCCGTCATAGGCGGAGGCGACCTCAACGCCACCGCATCCGGTCCCCACCTGCCCCAGCGCGACTGGACCATCGCCAACTACCGCGCCCGCCGGCAGAAGGGCCAGCGGATGCCCGAGGGCACCTGGGTCGCCGATACCGACGCCGTCGACCATCTCGTCGGCCGCTGGAACCCCCATGCCCGAACCCGCACCGACGGATGCGGCTTCCACTCCGTTGCTGAACTCGCCTGGCGGGCCGACCCCGCAGCCGCCCTCCTACCCACTGTCAACGATGACGTTGACGCCGGTGGAGGCCTCCTGATCGACTGGCTCCTCGTCAACAGCGCCATGCTCGCTCACGTCGTCCCCCACACCTACCGCGTCCACGTACCGCTACACCAGCCCTACCCTTCCGACCACCGCCTCGTCACCGCTGATCTTCACTTCGCACCGCCTATCCCATGACTCAGCACCACCACCCCTCGCAACCCTGTTGAGATCAACTCAACAGCGACTTGCCGTGAGCGGAGAACGGCCCATCGCTCTTGCGCTGGTAGGATCGCCGAAACTTCGGTCGCGCCCGAAGCCATATCGGGGTGTACAGCGCGAGTGAGGTGTTGGTTGAAGAACGGCGGCCGGGGTTGCCGCATCGCCGGCTTGCCGTCGATGTCCCGGCCGCCTCAACCGTCAACCGTGACCAGCAGGCGGGGGTTGGCGTGGAGATCCGCGACATCGACGGCCGCCCCCACACCGACATCGCGGGGGCAGCAGAGCTGACCGGCAGGTCGCAGCAGACCGTACGACTCAAGACCTCCCCCAAAGCTCGCGCCCAGGGTTCCGGCTGGCCTGCGCCGACCCTTCAGGGCAAGAAGGCATGGTTTGCCGTTGACGACCTGGAGCACGTCCGGGATGTGGTGATTCCCCGGCTCGCTGAGCTGCACCGCGCCCGCGTTCACCACGTATCACTCGAGGGCGACCCAGAGGCGCTCGTCTCCGCCACCGAATTCCGGGGGATCATCGACCAGCAGAACTGGGGTTGGGGAAAGTACGTCGAGCTCAGCAAGGCCGCCTGGGAACGCGGCGAAGACGGCTACCTCCCGATGCCGGACAAGCAGGAGCCAGCGCCCGTGCAGGGCGTTGTTCGCTACTGGCGTCGTCGCCGCGTGCAGGAATGGATCAACTCCCGGCCGGGAAAAGTCTCCGGCCTGGCCACGCCGGAATCGCCCACCCACTCCCCCGACGGCAGCGCGTAGCAACTGCCGCCTCGTCCGACCCCCTCAGCCCAGGTGTCGACGCTTGGCGCATACCACCTCCCGAGCTGCATCGACCTTCGGCCGATGGCCTCCGGCCAGGGCAGCGTCCCGCCGCTGCACCGCGGCGCCTCGCCGGCGAGGCAGGCTCCGGGAAGGGAGACGTGCGCCTTCCCGGCAACCTGCCGCAAGGGCAATCATGGGGTGGGCTGGTTGTCCAGCCACACCCCAAGCTGGACAACCAGCCCACCCCATGATCGATCGATGATCAGGCCGCCGGGAAGTCTCCCGCCATGAGATGAAACGACGACCATCACCACTCTTCGCAGTCCAGCAAGTACGTAAAGTCGTTCAAAACAGCCCGTCGGCGGGTCGGCGACCACAAGAACAATGCTGTATCATTAAATACATGAGAGAGGGGACGGCAACCCCCAATCTCGCAACCAACACCCAGCCGAAGGGAATCACCCGTGACCACCGCTCTCAATTCGATCCCACTCACCACCCGAAACGCCAATCTGCACGACCTAAACGCCATTCTCCAACAACAACACGCATGCAAGCTGGACATCGTCGCCGGCACCGCCATGCTCCAGGCCGAAGGATGCCACCTGCGCATCACCGGCGCAGAACCCATGATCAGCGAGTACGGCGTCACCCCCGCAGACGGCCTCTACCTGCCCACAGAGATCGGTGACGCGGGAATCGGCGACAAGCTCGGAATCCCCGCCAGCTACCTGCGCAAGACCCGCACCCAGGCACCCAGTCTCTGGGACACCAACGTCAACGGCTGGCTCGACCTGCACCAGGGCAAGCGCTACCTGGCACGGTGCCTCTCTGATGGCAACGGCAGTGGCATCCTGCGCGCCTTCCTCAGCGACGGTTACAAAATCATCGACAATCTCGACGTCCTCATGGCAGTGCTGTCGGGCATTCGGGACTCCGGACTGCAGGTGCACTTCTCGTGTGACCTCAGCGAACGCCGCATGGTCGTCCGCGTGCACTCCGAGGCCATCAAGTCGCTGGCCCCTGCCCTCCTGGGCAACTACCGCAGCCCCTTCACCGGGGCGACCGGCGCCGACAACCCGACCGTCTTCGCCGGCCTCGTCTTCACCAACAGCGAAACGGGCGGCGGCGCGTTCAGCGTCGTACCCCGGATCGTCGTGCAGGTCTGCAACAACGGCGTCACCATCACCAGGGACGCGCTTCGCGCCGTGCACCTCGGGGCCAAGATGGACGAGGGCGCGATCCGCTGGAGCAACGACACCCAGCAGGCCAACCTGACTCTCATCGGCAAGCAGGCTCGCGACGCCGTACACCGCTTCCTCGACGTCCGGTATGTGCAACGCAAGATCGAAGAGATCGAGGAGAAGGCCGGGCGACGCATCCCCGACCCGGATCACACCATCAAGGTCATCGGCCAGCGACTGCGCTTCACCGAAGACGAGCAGCGGCTCATCCTGAACCACTTCATCGACGGCGGGGACCGTACCGCCGGAGGGATCCTGCACGCGGTGACCAGCGTCGCGCAGACCCTCACCGACCCCGACGCCGCGTACGACATGGAAAGCGTCGGGATACGCGCACTGGAGATCGCCGCCACGGCGTGACCTACCTGCCGGGTGCCACCAGCCACCAACGGTGGCACCCGGCAGGCACCGACTCCGGTCACTCATCAGTCCCACATCTCGCGGCTCCGCGAGCAAGACCATCACGCTCCCGCACGTTGGAGTAACCATGCCCATGTTCATCGGGCTGCCCCACGGCGTATCGCTGCCCCGCAATCTCGCGGAACCCGACGCCCGGCACCTCGTCACCGTTCTCGCCCGCACCTACCAATGGACCGGCCCCCTCTTCGGCCGGGCGGAAGTGGAGGCTTACCTGCACGATCAGCATGACCACCCCGACAATCCGTCAACCCTGACGCTTACCGACGCAGACTGGCAACGCATCCGGCAGACCGCCGCCTGGCGAAACCTCGCGAGCACCGCCCGCCGTGCGGTCACCGCAGCCGACACCATCGGCCAGGCCCTACGACAGGCCGGGCTCCGCTGCGCCGAATGCGACTCGCCAGTCACCGGCCCACCCACCGCAACGTGGGGACTCTGCCCGGTCTGCCTCAACAGCGCAGACCTCGCCGAGCTGCAACGCCGGCCGTGCCCAGCCGGCGACGGCGAAACACCGCACAGCTGGGGCGACAACGCCTGCACCAACTGCGCCATGCCGGCACCGGTGATCCGACCCCACCTCACGGCCGTCGTCACCGCAGCCTGACCAGCACCGGCAACCCCACGGCACCCCACGCCGTACCGCCGCCAGGCCGCACCTGGCGGTGAACCCCACGACTACCGGCGCGGGCTGGACGGCAACCCAGCCGCGACCGGAACCAACACCCACACGAAAGGCACGAACCGTGCAGACCGAAACGACACCCGCACCGCAGACCACCCCGCCGGATCACGGCCCAGCCGAGGCGGACGGCCGCCCCACCGACCAACCGGCCGTGACCGCCGCCGATGAATCTGGCGAGAACGCACCGGCCCTGCCAGGCCGGTACCGCCTCGTCAAGATGACGGACCTCCGCCCCAACCCGGACAACGTCCGCGACGACGCACAGGCGCTGCCCGGCATCGTCGAGAACCTTCGAGAAGACGGCGTACGCGGCCTGGTGTCCGCACTCACCGTGACACCCATCGGTGGGGACCCCGAAGGCCCCTACCTGATCGTCGACGGTGAACAGCGCTACTGGTCCGCCATCGAAGCCCACCAGGAATACGTACCCGCCATCATCCGCGACGACCTGGCGGAGAACCGCGAGCAGCTCATCAGCATGCTGCGGCAGGTCCACCGCAAGGACCCCACGGCAACTCAGCAGGCCCGGGGCATCCAACAACTCGCCCTCGACGGCATGGACGACAACGACATCGCCCGCCGCACCGGCTACGACCGCGAACAGGTACGCGCCGGACGGCAAGTCGCCACCCTGAACAAGAACACCACCGACCGCACCCATGCCCTCGGCCTCGACCTGACCCAGGTGGCAGCCCTCGCCCAGTTCGCCGACCGGTCCGACTGGATCGAGCACCTTCTGGAGCAAGCCGAAGAAGGCCCCTTCGCCTTCGCCCGTGCAGTGGAACGCACCCGCCGTACCCGCGCCGCCCTCGACGCCCAGTCCTGCCGCCACACCGCACTCACCGAAGCCGGGATCACCACCCTCGCCACCTGCCCCACCTACACCGACAGCACAGTCAAGGAGGTCACCGATCTACGCGACGCCGATGGGCAGCGCATCGACACCGAAACTCACCTCGAATGTCCCGGTCACGCCGTCCTCCTGTCGATCCAGCATGACAAGCTGACCGAAACCGCCTACTGCACCAACTGGCACGCCAACGGCCACACCCTGCCCGCCTACCTCACGCCATCGGCCCGCAGCGGACCCATGAGCGAACAGGAGAAGGCAGAACGACGCCGCGTGATCGAGAACAACAAGGCCATGGACATCGCCAACACGGTACGTCGCGAGTGGCTAACCACGTTCCTGACGGCCAAGACCCCACCCAAGGGCACCGCGAAGCTACTCGCCGAAGCCCTCGCCGACTCCGGATACATCCTCTCCACGTGGATCAACGGCGGCCGGAAGATGCTCGACGAACTCCTCTACCCGGGCAAGACCAAGCGGGCCGGCATGAAGCGGGTTCCCGCTCGAGGCAACGACGGACGGTACGCGGTGATCTCCCTCGCCGCCATCGCCGCCGCGAACGAAAGCGGCATCAGCAGAAGCTCGTGGCGGGTGGCCGACCCAGGAGTCGCGAACTGGCTGCGGTGGTGCGTCACCCACGGCTTCCAACTCAGCGAGGTCGAACAGCTCATCCTCGACACCGTCGACGGGCGCGCAGGGCAGCACGCTGACGTCACGGCCGTCGTATCGCAGTCCGCGCCGCGTCCGGGCACGCCCAAGACGGACACCGTCGAACGCAGCGCAACGGTCGACGACTCGCCTGGGGCCGATGCGGATGCGCCTGTCGGTTCGGCTCCCGTCGCCGCTCCCGTCGTCTGATCCTGTCGGTCAGGGGTCAGCCAGGCTTCGGCCCGGCTGGCCCCGCCGCACCGACGCCATCAGCGGGTCCACATTGACTACCATGCTGTACGTCAGCGGGGACCTCAACCAGCGGAGGCAGGACCGACCACATGAACGAGCCCTCAGCCAAAGTGAACAAAAACAGCAAAGTTGATCTTTAGCGCCCCAGGTCAAGAAGTCTGCTCCCCGCGCATGCGGGGGTGATCCGACGACGTCTCCGCACTTCACGGCGCGATTCGGCTGCTCCCCGCGCATGCGGGGGTGATCCGGTGCACTGGTACCGACAGGCAAATGGCGCAAACTGCTCCCCGCGCATGCGGGGGTGATCCGTGCACCGCATGCCCGGCACGCCCGCCGACTGGCTGCTCCCCGCGCATGCGGGGGTGATCCCGCGGCCGGCACGGAGCACGTCTCGCTGACGATCTGCTCCCCGCGCATGCGGGGGTGATCCCCACGTTCGGGCAGAGCGCCGAGCTGCCCGAACCTGCTCCCCGCGCATGCGGGGTGATCCCATCCATGTTGGTGTCCGACCCGAAGCACGGCGCTGCTCCCCGCGCATGCGGGGGTGATCCCGCCTCCCCGCCGGTCGCCGGCTCCGCGAACGCCTGCTCCCCGCGCATGCGGGGGTGATCCCTGCGCCCGCCACGCCTGCGCCGCCTCCACCACCTGCTCCCCGCGCATGCGGGGGTGATCCCTCGGCGCGAACCTCGGCACCTCGTGGACGTACCTGCTCCCCGCGCATGCGGGGGTGATCCCAGCCGCGTGGTGATGAGGTACGTCGGGCTCCACTGCTCCCCGCGCATGCGGGGGTGATCCCCCGAACCCGCCCGCAACCCGCCCGAGCCGGGACTGCTCCCCGCGCATGCGGGGGTGATCCGTCGACGAGTTGGTCGACGGCTTCCTGGTAGCCCTGCTCCCCGCGCATGCGGGGGTGATCCGCGGCTCACCCGGGCTCACGCCCGGCTCACCAACTGCTCCCCGCGCATGCGGGGGTGATCCCCAGCGCACCCGGTACGCCGACCTGGTCCAGGTCTGCTCCCCGCGCATGCGGGGGTGATCCGATGGCCGCGCAGACGCAGCCTCACCGCAAGGGCTGCTCCCCGCGCATGCGGGGGTGATCCCTGGCCGATCACGTCCCGGCCGTGGAGCTGGTCCTGCTCCCCGCGCATGCGGGGGTGATCCCCCGGCCGCCGCTCACCGGTCGTCGTCCCAATCCTGCTCCCCGCGCATGCGGGGGTGATCCTGCACAGCGGGTCCGACCCCTCGCCGTCACGGGCTGCTCCCCGCGCATGCGGGGGTGATCCCACCCGGTACAGGCCGCGTACGTCGACGGCCGGCTGCTCCCCGCGCATGCGGGGGTGATCCCGCCCGGACCGTCAGCTCCAGGGCGTGCTCGTCCTGCTCCCCGCGCATGCGGGGGTGATCCCCGGATCAGCTTCGGCGCGCATCATCTCCGACACTGCTCCCCGCGCATGCGGGGGTGATCCGTGGGCGTGGACCGGGATCAAGGACGGCGCGGCCTGCTCCCCGCGCATGCGGGGGTGATCCCAACGGGTCGGGGTCGCTGGCCGTGCCCCTGCCCTGCTCCCCGCGCATGCGGGGGTGATCCGCCGATCGCGAATTCCTTCCCGGTCGGCACCTTCTGCTCCCCGCGCATGCGGGGGTGATCCCATCACCGTCTGATCCGACTACCCGTGGAGGCCCTGCTCCCCGCGCATGCGGGGGTGATCCGCGGTTCGTGGACGCACTGCGCGACCGCTGCTCTCCGCGCATGCGGGGGTAATCCTGGGTCATCCATTCGTGTGGTTGACGCAACGACTGCTCCCCGCGCATGCGGGGGTGATCCCAGGTCGTCGAGGGTCGGGGGCGCGTGGCCGTACTGCTCCCCGCGCATGCGGGGGTGATCCCGGCATCGAGTGGTTCGGGGCCCCGATCCCCGTCTGCTCCCCGCGCACGCGGGGGTGGTCCCGGGCCGGGCGTGTCCCGATGTCCTTCCGGTCTCTGCTCCCCGCGCATACGGGTTGATCGGCTGGCGGATGGTGATCCCGTGCGCCTACCGGCGGTGGCCAGTTCGGGGTAGACCACGTACGGAGGGCTTTCGACCGGGGTGCCCAGTCAGGCACGTCCCGACTCGTCCATAGCGTGGCCTGGACCGGGAGGCATCGTTGACGTTGCGAAGTCTTCGGAGGGAGCGACGAGGGGCTGGCGATAGAAGGGGGAACGGTGGCGCGCACCTGGCTGTCCGTACGGGTGGAGTTGGTCTCTGGGCGTAGCATCGACCTGTGGCCTCGACCCGGCAGGGTTTTCGCGGTGAGCCGATCGCACACCTTCGCTCAGTTCGCCGAGGCGATCGACATGGCGTTCGCCCGCTGGGACCTCGCACACCTGCACATGTTCACGCTGGCCGACGGGACCTCCATCATTCCCCTTGAGCTGTGGGACGGCGAGGCCCCGGAGCACAGCATCGACAGCACCAGGACCAAGTTGAGTCGACTGGGTCACGGCGAGCAGTTCGCGTACGTCTTCGACTTCGGTGACGACTGGGCGCACCTGTGTACGGTCGCCGAGTCCCGCATCGACCCGCTGGAGACGTTCGGCGGCCTGCCCGCCGAACCGATACCGTACTTCGGCTGGGGTGACCTTCCCGATCAGTACGGGCGGCGTTGGAACGCCGACGACGGCGAATCGTCACCGCCGCAACCGCCGTCCCGACCACTGATGGACCTACCGCCACTCCTACCGTGGTGGGGGCCGCAAGAACGCAGCCGGTAGCGACACCACAGCCATCCGGGTCCGCTCCTGGTGGCCCACCCGCACGCCGGCACGGACTTGCGCTCTGGGCACCGCACTCAACCCGGAAGACACTGCTGTCCTCGGTTCGTCGCACTCCGGACCGCTGCTCCCGCGGTCATCGGCCGGGCCGGCCGGCCTGGTGCCACGGCACTCCCCGCAGCCGGCCCGCCCTGCCAACTCCGCGCCCACCAGACCATGCACGTTCCGCCCACCGCCAACAAAATGATGTATAATAATTGCGTTAACGGGGATGGCGAACCCCCGGCGGCAGCAAACCACACAGGAGTTCACATGCCGACCCGCCCGAACATCAGACCCGCACCGGCAACCCCATGTCCGCTCGACTCGGATGACGACCTCGCGCGGATACTCGATCGCGACGGCCGCTGGCGGCTCTTCCGAGACAACAACCCGCACGGCCTCCGGCTCGATGCCCACGGAAGCCAATGGAGCCTCACCCGGGAGCACTACACCCGGGCCACCACCGCCAGCGGCGAACGATGGGAACTGGTCGGCGAACCCTCGCCGATCTGCCTCGGCGGTTGGGACACCCAACGCCAGGAGTACGTCGCCCGCCGACTGCCCGCCGGCACGGTGATCGCCAGCGGCGACACCCAGTACGGGGTCCTGGCTCGCGCCGCTCGCCGGTGCCTACCGAACGCGCGGCATCCCACGAGGTCCGGCGAGTAGGACAGGTGAAGTCACACAGCGACGATCCAGGCGGCGACCGGGGGGTTAGTTTGGCGAACTCCCCCCGGCCGCCTGGCGTCCGACGCCACACAGGCCCCAAGAGCCATCACCGCCGGACACGTGCCCGCCATCGTACGACAGCGTCTGCACACGCTTGCTCAATGTGACCCGCCAACCCACCCGGCACCCGGCCATCCGGTCCACCACGCGGCGCGTGCGGCATCATCACCTCATGCCCACCCGCTCCCCCGACCCCGATCTCGTCAACCGGGCCGAAGCAGCAGCGATCCTCGGCATCTCCGTCAGCCGCCTCGACCGGCTGTACCACGATCGCTCCACCACCGGCTTCCCGTCCCGCGCGGACGACGGCCACTCGTGGCACCGCAGCGACATCACCCGGTACCGGCCCCCGGCGGAGCAGGTCACCCGAAGCGCCCAGGCCAGCATCGACCGCTCCGGTGACCCCGACGAACTGGTGGACGCCGCCACGGCAGCCCAGATCCTCGGCTACCGGGAACGCAGCGCCCTGCACGGCAACAACCCGGTGTGGCTGCGGCTGAAGGAATGCGCCGACGACGTTTCGCTGACCCCCGGAGGGCGCAGCCGCAGGCGCTGGAAGCGCAGCACCGTCTGGACCATCGCCGAGAGCCGCATCGGTAGAGGAGGCACCAGAGCGACTGCGGGCCGTCCGACCGGCACCCCCGCCGGGCACCCCGATCGCTCCGGCGACCCGGACGAACTCGTCGGACGAGCCGAAGCCGCCCGGGTGCTCGGCTACAGCCACCCCAACGCCCTCCCACCGCAGGCCTTGGACCGCGCCGACGAGCAGAGCACCGGGCCGAGTGGACGCCGCCGGCTCCGCTGGCGGCGGAAAACCCTGTGGACCATGCTCGACGAACGCGGCGCCTGAGCACACCGCCGTCACAAACCCATCCGCCGGTACGCGCCGCAGCCATCCGGCCTCACCGCCACGGCCCTGGCGGGCCGCATAACCGGAAGCGGCCTGCGGCCGCACTGTTCGAAACCCCTCCTTCCAACGGTGGGGCCGGGACAGGCTAGCGGCGTGCTCGCTCCGGTCAAGTCCGGGCGCGGCTCGGAAACATCATGCACACCCCGCATGATCTTTCCTCGAAACCCCGCGCCCGAACTTGACCTCCCCTGCGCGCGCCACGGTCGAGCAAGCTCGCCCCCACCGCCGAAAGAAGTGGGGGGTGCATCAGCTGCCGGCCCCCGCACCGTCCGAGGCGCAACCGGCGGGCCCGCACATCATGACCGTCTGAAAAAGCCCGCCGGCAGAGGCGAGCCAACCCGTAATGGTGTATAGTAATAGTTGTTCAGGAGGGGACGGCGAACCCCCTCCGGACACCACACAAACTCAAGGAAAGAGGGCTCATGAGCAGGCACGACCTCACACCCCTACCGCAGTTCGCGCGCCACGAAGTGGCCGTCGGCTGGGACCGGCCGCTGCGCACGTACTTCGCCATCGTCACGGACCCCGACATCGACGACGAGACCGCCGAAGGCGCAACGCCCCTGCACCTCGGAGCGGCCGAACAGGTCACCGACCCGGCTGTGATCATCGAAGCCGTCCGCCCGTACGCCCACATCCCCGACGACCTGCACGCCACGTTGCAGGCGGATCGCGACCGGGAGGGCCTGGGACACTCGAACCACTACGTCTTCTTCGCCACCCCGGAGGACACCAGCACCGCCCCGCCGCCGCGCTGCCCGACGCAGCAACACGGCAACCTGCCCGAACGGCCAGAACCGAGCCCACACGAGGGCACCGACGCCCGGCAACCGCTCGCCCTGCTGCACAGGCCCACGATCGGCGGACTCGTCGTACCGTGGATCACCGTCCAGATGCCGGACGGCCGCTACCGGTTCGGCGCAATCGACACCCACCGCCTCATGGCATGCCTGCACGACCAACGCTGCCAGATCTGCGGTCGGCCGACTCACTCGCCGTTCGTGTTCGCCATGCGCGACGTCGACATCGCCCGTCTCATCGCCCCCGAACCGCCGATGCACGCCGAGTGCGCCACCTACAGCGCCACCGCCTGCCCGATGCTCGCCGGCAGGATGCCCCGATACCGCGATGACCAGGCAGACGACCCCACCACCTCCGGCGGCCCGGACAGCGCCCGCGCCGGGCACCCGGCACACCCGTGGCACCTGCTCTGGGCGAAGACGTACCGCCCAATCGTCGACCTACGCACGCAACAGCCGGCCGCACGGATCGCGCCCGGCGACGTCCTTCGCGTCCGGCCCATAACAGAGCCGACCACCTGAGCCACCGCCTGCGGAGCCCGGCGGCGAACCAACTGCGGCCGCCGGGCCCCGCAGGTGACCAACCTCCACACCGAGGACGTCGCGTCGCCAACAAAGGTCGTCCAGGGTGACTGGCCGACCGCACCGGCCCGGCAGCGGGCACCCGCGCGGTGACACCTGGTCGACGACGCGGGCCCCGCCGAGCGACCCGCTGGGATCCAGCCCAACGACCAGCCAAGGTTGCTGTATAGAAACAACCTTTTTTGCGGGACGGCGAACCCCGCACCAACACCACACACCCCAGCCAAGGGAGTAGTCCATGCCGAGATCGGCCACTCTCGCACTCCTGTTCAGTACGAGCTGCTGTTGCCTCCTGCTCATCGCGTACAGCCTCCGGCTACGCGGCCATCTGGTCGCCGCCCGCCACGAAGCCCGCCACGACGAACTGACCGGCCTTCCCAACCGCCGCGCCATGCTCGCCCACCTCGACCACATGCTCCGCGACCCCGCCCACCGGGTCGCCGTGCTCCTACTCGACCTCGACCACTTCAAGGAAGTCAACGACGAATACGGCCACGCCGCCGGAGATTCCGTCCTCCGCCACGTCGCCGTCACCCTGACCCGCACCGCACCACTCCGGACCGTTGTCGGCCGGATGAGCGGAGACGAATTCCTCATCATCGTCGACGGTGACGCCGACACCGCCCGCAAGTGCGCCCAGGCCGCCACGAACGCGCTCGCCAACGCAACGATCACACTGCGCTGGCAGCCATTCCACTGCCACGCCAGCATCGGCCTCGCCACCACCGGCCCCGGCCACCGGACCCCGACCGAACTCCTGGCACAGGCAGACGCCGCCATGTACGCGGCCAAGCAGGCAGGCGGAGGCGTCCGCGAATACCACCCAGACCTGACCGACCTCAGCAGGCGCACCGACAACGACCGGCGGCGCTTCCGATAAGCCGCCGACCCGACGTTGCCCGGCCGCGCGATGTGGCCGGGCAACGCGGATCAGCGCCACCGCGCCGGACACCGCCGATCCCGCTCTCCCTCACACGCAAAGGACATCGCCGTGAGCGCTCTCCGCCCCGCCGAACGCGTCATCATCGCCCACGTCTGCCAGGACTGGGCAGCCACGTACCACTCCGGGCCGCTGAGGCTCACCATCAACGACACCGTCCGCTACCTCAGCGACGGACACCTGGAAGACCTCAGCGCGCGGCACGGCCGGAAGGCCATCTGGCAGGCCGTCGCGGCACACCTCCAGGACCACCCCGCCACCCTGACCGCGCCCCGCACCACCGCCCAACAACGCGACCAGCGCCAAGCCGAACGCGACGCCCGCGCCGCCGCACACCTCGACGCCGCCCGCCACCACCACCGCCAGGAACTCCCCTTCGAAGCCCTCGCACTCATCGACCGCGCAGAAATGTGCTCGCCCCGGTTCACCGACTTCGACAAGTACCGGGCCACCGTCCACCGCAAATTCCCGCCGATCGTCACCGCCCACACCGACGGAACCGACCTGCGGTACCGGCACACGCTTACCGTCGCGAGCCCTCTCACCGGCGCACCCGTCGCCTACCACGGGACGCACCAACGGCTATGGGTCTACCCGGGAAGGCAGGTCATCGAAGGACCCTGGCCCGCCGCCATCCCCGAGCAGTGCACCGCCGACGAAACGGCCAGCCGCTGGCTCGCCCACCGCACCGTCCTGGTGTGCACCGGATGCGGACTCGACATGACCTGACCGAACGCCAGTCACCCACCAACCGCCGCACCGGCGGAGGACTCCCCACCTGCGACCGGACCCACGCGTGGTGCAGCGTCCTCCGTCGGAGCCCGGCCCCGACGTCGCGACACCGCCACCCCCGTCTGCGCGATCCGCTCCCGCACAACCTTCCCGTCAAAGCCACGCCGCAACGCCCGCACCCTACTCACATCGACACCCGCCAACTCAGCGGCCAACCCGTCGTCACGGAGCACCGTCGCCAACACCACCACCGACAGCTCATGCGCCGCCCTCGCCTCCCGCACCTCCCCGTCGAGCCTCGCCACCAGCTCACGACGCCGCTCCACCACGTCCGCCAACGCCGCCCCTGCCTGCTCGACCGCCCGCACCGCCCGCCGCTCCACCTCCTGCCTCGCCCGAAGAGCACGAACCGCGTCATTCCCCGTTCTACTCGCCATACAGCGACCGTAACGACCATCCACCGTCAACGACACAGCCTCCACCACGGGAATCTGCCAGTTCGTTCGAATGCAGCCGCAATCCCAGAAGCCACCTTCGATTCCCGCTCGGACAATCCGTACCGCCCACCACCTGCAACAACAGCCAAACAACCGCACTTTGCAATTCTCAAGGCGATACACCCTCTTGCATTCTTCCCCGCAGCAATGAAGTTGATCTTCTACAGTTTCAGCATGTTGTCCATCACGAGAATCTCGCCCGGCAGCGGATACCGGTACGTGATGGAGCAGGTCGCGGCCGGCCGGCACGACATGCGCGCCCCCACCGACAACGGTCCGACCCCCTACTACGTGGACCCGACCGCCCGCGGCGAGAGCCCCGGCTGGTGGGCCGGTGACGGCGCCGCCGTGCTGGGCATGAGCGGCCCGGTTACCGAAGAACAGATGCGGTTCCTCGTCGGTCAGGGCCGTCACCCTCGATCCGGCTACCAACTGGGGCAGCGGTGGCGCACCTACGCACCGCAGACCGACGCGACCCGGGCTGCCGCCGCCCAGCGCGCGCTCCTGGCTCTCCCGGACGACGCGACGATCGAACAACGCGACAAGGTCTGGCACGACGCCATGACCGCGCCGGAACGCCGGGCGGTGTCCGCCTTCGACGTCACCGTGTCACCGGTCAACAGTGTGTCGCTGCTCTGGGCCTTCGGCGACGCCGAAGTCAAACGGGACGTCATGGCGGCGCACCACGCCGGCGTCCGCGTCGCGCTCGACCACCTGCAACGGCACGGCGCCTACGCCCGCGCCGGGGCTGGTGGCGTACGCCAGCTCGACACCGCCGGCCTGGCCGCTATGGTCTTCGACCACCGACTCAGCCGTGAACGCGACCCACAACTACACGCGCACATCGTGGTCAGCGCGAAGGTTCTCGCCCACTCCCCCGACGGGACGCCCCAATGGCTCGCGCTCGACGGCCGCGCCTTCTACCGGGCAGCGATCGGCGCCCGTGTCGCCTACGAACGCGCGATCGAGGTCGAGCTACGCCGACGACGCGGGGTCACCTTCGCGACCCGCCCCGACTCCGGCATCCGGGAGATCGTCGGCATCAGCGACGAGTCCATCCGTCACTATGCCAAGCGCCGCGCGGCCATCACCCAGGCGATCCACCGGCAGGCGAACCCGCAGCACCTGATGTCCTCGCGCCGCTGGCGGGCCCGGGCGCAGGATGCCACCCTGCGCACCCGTCGGCCGCACAGGGGCGCAGAGTCGACCGACGATGCCGTACGCCGGTGGCGCGCTGAAGACCGCAGGCACGGCCTGGACACCACCGGCCAGGTCCGTCGACTGCTCGCTGGCCGGGCCCGCGACACGACCACCGTGACTGCTACCCGCGTCCTCCACCTGGCCCGACGTAACGCGGGCGATCCGGACGCAGTCGACGAGGCGATGCTGCACGATGCCGCCGTACGGCTGGGCGTATCGCCCGACCACCGCGAGCGGGTTCTCGCCGCCGCCGTCCGCGCCGACGACCGAATGGCAGTCGCCCGCGCCGTGCACACCCTCAGCCGAAAGCGTGCCGTCTTCACCCTCGACCACCTCGAACTGGCCATCGGCCGGGTCCTCGACATCGCAGCCGGCGGGTCACCCGCCGAGGACTGGCGGCGGGTCCAGCGCCTCGCCGTCGACGCCATCACCGAGCAGAGCGCCGGCCTACGTGTCCTCACCCCGCCGGCACTCGTGCAGTGGGGGCCAGCCCTACAACGCGGCAGCGACCGACACAGCGAATACACCCGACACCGGGACCTGCACATCACCACCCGCAGCGTCCTCGCCGCCGAGCAACAGGTCATCACCTACGCCCGACAACGAGGTGCACGCCCCGCACCGGCCAGGGTCATCGACGCCGTCATCGACCAGACCGAACTGACCGACGACAAGGCAGAGAGCCTGCGCTTCCTCATCGGAGACGACCGCCGCGTCACCGGCGTCATCGGCCCCGCCGGAACCGGAAAGACACATCTGCAACGGGCCGTCGTCGCCGCCGCAGCCAGCGCCGACGTACCCGTGCTCGGCCTCACCACCAGCCAGTCCGCCGCGAACCTCCTCGCCGACGCCACCCGCCAACCCGACGGCAACACCCTGCGTACGGAAAACATCGCCCGGTGGTTCCACGCCCAGCGTCGGCCACCACCCGGATCGGTGGCCCGCGACTGGCGGTTCGCCCCCGGACAGTGGGTCATCATCGACGAGGCGTCGCAGGTCTCCAGCCACGACCTAGCCCGCCTCACGGTCCAACTCGACCAGGCACGCGGAAAGCTCATCCTCGTCGGCGACCCCCAGCAAACCTCGGCCGTCGGCCCCGGCGGACTCCTGCGCTACCTGGCCACCCTCGGCGTCACCCGCTCCCTCACCCACGTGCACCGGTTCACCCACCCCTGGGAAGGCCCGGCATCCCTGCGGCTACGCCACGGCGACCCCACCGTCCTCGCCGAATACGACGAGCGCGGACGCCTGGTCGGCGGACACCGCAGTGACCTCATCGACCAGATGCTCTCCCGCTGGCTCGCCGACGTCACCGCCGGACACCGCAGCATGATCCTCGTGGACACCAACGACGAGGCCGTCGCCGTCGCGGAGCGCGCCCGTGCACTGCTCATCGCTGCCGGTCGCGTCCAACCCGGCCCGTCGGTCCGCCTCCGCGACGGAGTCGCCGCCAGCGTCGGGGACCTCATCGTCACCCGCCGCAACGACCGACGGATCGACGCCGGCCCCGACTACGTCACCAACCGGGACCAGTGGCGGATCGACGCCATCACCGTCGGCGGGCAGCTCCACGTCACCAACGTCCTGACCGGAACCGCCGCCGTACTACCCGCCGCGTACACCGCCCGGCACACCCACCTTGCCTACGCCCAGACCGCCGACTCGGCACAGGGACAGACCGTGGACACCTCCCGCGCACTCATCGACAACAACACCTCACTGGCCCGGGTTTACGTCATGCTCACCCGCGCCCGCACGCTCAACGAGGCGTACGTCGTCACCGACGATGAACCGCGCGAGGGAACGCCACCAGCCCCACCGACCGCCTGCGTCGCCGTGCTCGCCGACATCATGCGCGGGGTGCTTCCGGACCGCTCCGTCACCGAGACCGAACAACAGCTCTGGGCCGACGTCGACGCGCTGCATAGCTGGAACCCGGTCTACGACGACCTGCTCGCACGGGCCCACATACCCGCGTACCTCGCCACCGTCCGGCAGCTCCACGGGCCCGCGCTCGCCGAACGGCTCAGCCGCGACCTCGCGCTGCCGGCGCTCATCAGTAAGCTCACCACCTACGCCACCGCCGGCCACGAGCCTCACGAACTGCTCCGCCGTGTCCTGCGTGTGCGCGAGCTGGACACCGCCGACGACATCGCCGCCGTCCTGTGCTGGCGGCTCGACCAGCTCATGCGGCACACCACCGCCGACCCCACCATCGCCGAGCACGCCGACCAGTGGCGTACCTACACCGAACGGCTTCCGGAGGGTCTCACCGGCGACGTCGGCGATGCGCTACGCCAGGTGGCCGCGATCTGCGATCGCCGCGCTGAGGCTCTCGCCCACCTCACCGCCGAGACCCGGCCCGCCTGGAGTCGCGCCCTCGGCGAGATCCCCGCCGACGACGCCGGCCGACGCCAATGGCTGACCCGGGTGGGCGTCGTCGTCGCCTACCGCGACACCTACCGACTCAGCTGCACGCATCCCATCGGCCCCGAACCGCCCAGCAACGACATCACCCGATGGAACGCCTGGCACCGCGCCCGACTCGTCCTCGGTGCCGCCACCCTCGCCGGACGACTCACCACCGCGCCCGACGCTGAACTCGCCCGTCTCGTCACGGCGCTGCACGCCGCTGACCGCGCGGCGCCGGCCTACGTCGGGGATGAACTGCGGGCCAGTCACCGCGCGCTCATCGATGCCCAACGCCACCGCTACGACCTCGCGCAGCGCCTCGTCACCGCTGAGCAGGACAACCGCATCGCTGGCGGCCACCTCCAGCGGTTACAGCCGCGCTGGTGGCATCGTGGCGCACCGCGTGCTCGAAGACTGGTGGCCCAGCGGAGTCTGAGCGCCTACGCCACCACGGTCGCCATCCAGGTAGGTCACCTGCAAGCGGAGCTTGCCGCTACCGATCGTCCGATCCTGGACCTCAGCCGATGGGTAGCCAGCGTCGAGGCTGACCGCTCCGTATGGAAACGCTGGTACGACGCGGCCCTCCCGACACGGTATGCCGGGCTTGCTGCCGCTACTGAGCAAGCCCGGCGTACCGCCATCCGCAACAGTCACCTCGCGGATGCAGTAGCCGCCACCACGGTCCGCGTCCAGGCCGTCCACGACACCCGTCCAGCGCCTCACAGCAAGCCCGCGCCGGACTACCTCCGTCAGCACGCGCACGACGCGCAGCAGCGCATCACCACCCATCCCGACGTCGAGACGGACGTTGGCTGACATGCCTCACGGCTTTGGGTCGCTCGGAGTTCACCTTGCTCGCCCTCATGCAGCAGGCAAGTGCCTAAGCAGAGGTGGATTGACTCGGCTGACGATGTCGATGACGTCCTCTCGTGACGCGGCCGACCAGAGGATGGGGCGGGCCTGTTCGAATTCCGCAAGCAGTTTGTCCGCATCCTGGTGAACGGCGGTGCGCTCCGGATAGATGCTGTCCGCGTTGTCGGCAATCTTCACCAGTCTGGCTTCTGGGTCCTGAGCAATACGGCGGATCGAGTCCAGGTAGTCACTGTCAGGCATCGGGGTCACCCGCTCGACGATACTCACCACCGGGCCCGGGACACCGGCCCTCCGCAGTTTATCGGCGGTCCAGTCAGTCATCTCCAGGATGTCATGCAACCAACCGGCCATCTCCATGTGGCGACCGAAGGGTCTCATTGCCTTCGCTACTGTCCTAAGGTGCCCGTCGTACGGTCCGCCGTACATCTCGAGCTGACCAGCATGGGCCTTGGTCGCCAACGCCGCCACTTCGTCAAGGGTCAGCTCAGTTATGCTGCCACTCCCGGCGCTAACGCCCCTCGGATCCGCATGTTGATCCTTGGGCTGCGCGGGCACTGACAGTGGCTGTTCAGCGTCGGGGGCGTCCACGTCGGTGTAACCCGCGCTACGGAGCATGATCCGCAGCCGGTCGTCGATCTCCTCGTCGGTGATGCCGGCGACGACCTCGTCGACCAAGTCGAACGTCTCCCGCAAAAGGCTACTGAGCGAATCGGGCTCGTCCCGCGGCGGATCGGGTTGGTTGGTGGTCATCGGTCCTCCTCCCTCTCTGAAGGTTCGCTGCTGCACCTACCGGCGTCATCGGAATTCTCGGCTGGTGGTGTGGGTGCCAACCCGGCCGCTATCAGGCGTTTTCGTATCTCGGTCAACGCGGTGCGTACAGCGTCGTACGAGCGTCCGAGCCGGGCTGCAATCTGGATCTGGCTAAGGTCTTCCATAAGACAGCACGCAATGTCCCGCTGACTGGGGGTAAGCTCGCTCAATATCTTCTCGACCGCTGCGCGATTGTCCCAGATACTCGGCGCGTCCCGCGGGCGTTCGAAGTTCTTCGCCTGATACTCCTTCTGCCGATTCGCACGGCGTTGCCTCGATAGCCAGGTCTTTTTTAGATTGTTGATCATTACCATTCGCGCGTAGGGCATAGGGTCGCTGATCGCGCCCCAGCGCTTTACGAGCTTGAGAAACGCATCCTGCACCGCGTCGTGCGCCTCGTCCTTGCTAGCACCGGCATACATCGCGACCTTCATCAGCGGGCGGTAACTCCCTCTGAGAAATGTGACCAGCTCTGGCGACGCAGTGCCCCTCGGTTGTGATGGGGGATTGTCGGCGTCCACTCGGGCGCCACCTCCGATCCGTCTAGTGTTGCCGGAAGACCCTGCTGCCGGCGCTGCCACATAGATCCCGCAGAGCCGGCGGATGTGAGCAAGCCAGCCAAGATTTTTTAGCCGTCTACCTTCCCGGGTGCGACGACGCGACCCTGGACACGAGAAGGAGGGCGGGGCAGCCCTCCACGAGCAGTGACGTCTGCTCCGACGCTGACTGACTCGGCGCCCCAGCTACGATGGCTTACTTAAGCCAAAGTTCAGCAGAGCAAGCAGCAGCAGTGTCGCGCCCCCGAAAGCCCCGCCACCAGTGAGCACAGCCGTGGAGATGTTAGCTCCTCCTACAGATGCGAGCAGAGCGGCACCCGCACCAACGTTCACTGCGGCGAGCAGGATCAAGGCGATCCAGACCGAACGCGGCGGTGGGCACGGTGCCGTCGAAGAGGCTGGCGCAGGAGGCGGGACATTCGTGGTCGGACCCATGATCGTTCTCCGTTCTGCTCGGAAGAGCTTTCGAAGTTAGATCCCACCGGCCGTAAGTTTGTGAGGGCAGACACCGGCCCAGGCAAGGCAACCCATGCAGACAAATCGACCGACCGTCCAACACGCCTACCCCAGGAGCCCCGGATTTCGTTATCGATCGTTCCATCCTGCTGACCTGCCATGACAACGTCGAAGCTGGATGATCAAGATCTCAGTTCTGTTACTGGTGCGGCTACCACGCGGCTATGACTAGGCCGATCACCGCCGCGCCAGACCACGCGAACCGGTGGATCGGAGGCGCGTCTGTCGTTCATGCGACACCGCCACTCGGCAACGGCTGCAGCCCTGCGCTTACGCGTGCCTGCATCATCTTTCGGATGCGTACCCGAACCAGCGTTCTCATGTTGGCCGCCACTGCCGCAACCCTTGCTATCGCCGGCTGCAGCGGTAGCAGCAGCGACAACGCGCCCACCAGTGCACCCGCGCCCCAGTCCGCCGTGTCCACGAGTCCTCCGCCACCAGCCACCCCGAAGGACGCCAAGGTGATCCTCGACAAGCTGACCGAGGCAAGTATTGGCCTCACCGGTGGCGCTGTGCAGAACGAGGACACCGACCCGAACGACCTGCTCGGTCGCCCCAACGGCTACACCTCCCGAGCCTCCGCCGATCTGCCGGGCGGCAACCGTGACGGCGAAAGGTTCGACATCGACCGGGGCCTGGTTATCGAGGTCTTCCCGACGAAGGACGACGCCGACCGGCGGTCGCAGTTCATTCAGGAGTCGTTGAAGTCGATGCCAATCCTCGGCACCGAGTACCACTATCGGACGGACGAGGGGCGAGTGCTGGTGCGGGTGTCGGGGAAGGTGAAGCCATCCGCCTCAACGAAGATTGAGCAGGCTGTGAACGACCTGTAGCCGACGGACCGGCCGTCCGGATCCCTGTGGAGATGGGTCGAACGCGAGCTGGTCGAAGACGGTGGACTCCCGGTGGCGCAGACACAACCCAGTGGGCTTGGCCAGGTTCCGTGCTTCTCGGTCGGCAACCTCGATGAGCCGGCAGAACGCAATGAGCAGGCCGCTCGCCGGGCGGTCAGAATTCAGGGGCGCAGTTGCCACGCGGCGAGGGCAGCCAAGGCCGGCAGGGCGGCGGTCGCGGCGAACGCGGCAGGCAGGCCCCACGGGGCCCAGAGCGCTGCGCAGGTCGCAGATCCGAGTGCACCACCAAGGAAGAAGGTCAGGTTCGCCAAGCCCAGGGCAGCACCACGCACACTGACGTCGGCTACCTGGGAGATGGCGGTGGTCAGGGTCATCTGGGCGACCGCGAACGCCGCGAAGCCCACGCTCGCGGCACCGACCAGTGTCAACGGCCGCCGGTCCGTCGCCGCGAGCAGTACTGCGGCACCGAACAGAGCTGCTACCGCAGCCAGAACCTGCTGCGGCGGCAAGCGGCGGCCTACCGCAGCGGCCAGACGAGCGACAACCACCCCCACGACAGCCCCGGGTAGGAGCAGCACACCCACGGCCTGCGCGGTGTGTCCAAGTCCGGTCAGTAGCTGCGGGACCGCGTAGACGGCCGCGAACAGGCCGCCGTACACCCCCGCGCCGACGAACCCGCTGCGCCAGAACCGCCGGTCACGGATCACCACCGCCGGGAGGAACCCTGTGGGATGCCGCTTGGTGTGGACGACGAGCAGCAACCCGCCAGCGCACGTTGCCGCCAGCAGGATAGGTATGACCGGACGGGCCATCGGAGCGGTCGTCGACTCCAGCACCAGCAGCAGTCCAGAGGCGACGAGCGCCAACAGCAGCGCGCCCGTCCAGTCCACGTCACCCGATCCCTGCGGCCCCCCTGACCGGGTGAGGATCCAGCACATTGGAATCGCCACCACCGACAGCGCTGGTAGCACCAGGGCGACGCGCCATCCGGCGACCAAGGCGAGTGACCCGGCGAGCGGGGCGGTGGCGGAGAACAGCGTCATCACCGTACCGAGGTGGGTGAGCACCCTCGGCCGGATGGCGTCTGGTGCCCCGGCGGCAAGGGCGAGCGCGGTCGCGGTCATTGCCCCGGAACCTATGGCCAACAGTGCCCGCCCGCTGATCACCACGAGCAGCGCGGGCGCGACGGCACAGACCGCCGTACCGATGACGAGGAGTGCCGCGCCGACCGCGAGCACGCTGCGCGTACCCCAGATGTCGGTGGCGCGGCCGGCGACCGCAGCACCAACCCCGAGCCCCAAGGCGTGGATGGCCAGGATCCATACGGCTGCTGCCGGGTCGACATGGAGGCCCTGGGCGGCGGCGGGCAGCGCGACGGCGGCGGCGCTGACCCCGTAGACAGCCGGACCGTACAGGAGGCCGAGCCGCCAGCCGGCTATCGGCGAGGCAGGAAGTGGCGGTGCGGTGCATCGTACGGTCGCGGACACGCGAACTCCTCGTCGATGAATGGGCATGCGGGTGCGGAGCGGCGGGCCGCGAAGGCGCCGGCGAACGGCGACGGTCACGGTCCTCCGCCCGTGCCCAGCGATGGGTGCGTCGATCGCCTCCGGCTGGGCGACCGGGTAGAGGGCACTTCGTGCCCTGCATGGTGATTTGATCGACGCCCCGGGGAGCGTTCGGATCAGCTGGCCGGGGGTGTGTCGGCGGCGGTGCGTTGTTGGGAACGGACCGCTACCGTGCGCAGGACCCGTGCCAGGCTGTCCCCCGGGGGCAGGCCGGGCCCGCCGAACAGTCGGGCCTGCTCGGCGTCGACCCGATGCTGGATCTGACGCGCCAGATCCATGCCGGCCTGGGTCGGGCGCAGGATCACCCGGCGTCGGTCGTGCTCGTGGAGATCCCTACGGACCAGACCGCGATCGACCAGGGTCACCAGGACGCTGGTGAGCGTGGCCTTGGCGATGCCGATCTCGGCGGCGGTGGTGCGGGTGTCCACCGCGCGGCGGGCGCAGACGAGCACGAGCACGTCGTAGGCGGTCCAGGTCATGCCGTCGGCGCGCAGCACGGTGCGTTCGAGCTGCGCGCGGATGGTGTTGGCCGCGCGTACCAGTTGGGCCAGTGGTCCTGGCCGTGGTGGTGGCCCTGGTGCCCTGTTGACCGGGGGTCGGTAGACGCCGGCGACCCGGCGGGGCCGCCGGTTGGTGTCGGCGCTCATCGCAGCCACCTCGGCCGACGGATCGGCAGGCGGTGACGGCGGCGGCCGACGTGTCCGCCCCGATCGCGCGGCGGTGGCTGCGGTACGGGTCGCCGTGGCTCCCCGGTTTCCTCACACATGTGTCCCCCATGTTGTTGACGTCGAAAGGTCAGGTCGTCTTGCTCCCCAATGGGGCGCCACGCGTCGCCATGAACGGGACCGGGTCGACCGAGTTGCTGTTGTCCAGGTCGCAGCCGCCATCGGCGGTGCAGGCGTGTTCATGGGTTTGGAAGTGCAGGTGCGGGCCGGACGAGTGGCCACTGGTACCGACCAGGCCGATCGGCTGGCCGGCCTGTACGGTTTCGCCCTCGGCGACATCGGGGCGTCGGACCAGGTGGCAGTATCGGGTGCCGTAGCCGTCGGCGTGGATCAGGTCGACGTACCAGCCACAGCCGCGCGTGTTCGGACTGCCGTCGATGTTGCAGTTGCCGGTGCTCGGGTCGCAGCCGGCCCAGATGACCCGGGCGGTCGCCGCGGCGAGGATGACGGTGTTGCGCGGCACCGACAGGTCGACTCCGGCGTGCAGGCGTCCACTGCGTGGCCCGTACCCGCTGCCGACCTCGGCCCGTAGGGGCGGGGTCCAGCCCGATGGCGCGACGAGGACCGGGCCGTCGCAGCGCGCGAGGCTCGCTCCGGGTAGTTCACCGATCGAGGCGACCCCGGCCACTGCGGCGACGACCTGTTCGGCCTCGCGCTCGAACTCGCCATACCGGTCGGGAAAGGCGGACACCTGGACCCGCTGCGCGGTGACGGTCAACGGGAGTTGCTGCCATCCGTCGACCTGGAGCAGCTTGTCGTAGAACCTGGTTGTGGCATATGCCGGGTCGAGGATCTGTGCGGGGGTGCCCCATCCCTGGCTGGGTCGCTGCTGGAACAGCCCGAGCGAGTCACGGTCTCCGCCGCGAAGGTTCCGTAGGCGTGACTCGACCATCGCCGTGGCGACCGCGATGACCCAACCGCGAGCGGGCACTCCCCGCTGCTGGCCGACTGCCACGATCCGAGCGGCGTTGGCGACCTGCTCCCCGGTCCAGCGGCCCATGGCGTCGTGGGTGCCCACGGCACCGACCGGAGTGGGCGAAAGCATCGTGGTGCACGCGGCGGCCGGGGCTTCGATGAGCACCGCCGCCAGCGGCAGGCCACACGTCAACGCCAGTAGCACCACCACGACACCGACACCGATCCGTCGACCGTTCACCGTACGGTGGCCTCCTCGCGTACGCCCAAGGTGGCGACCAGCCACCGTCGGCCGTCACGTACGCAGATCACCCGCAGAACCTCGGTGTCGGTGGGGACGTCCACCGACGCATGGGTCGGGGTTGCCGCGACGACCTGACCGCGACCGGTGACCTTGGTGGCAGGGACGTTGGCCGGGTCGACCGTAGCGAGTAGCGCTGCATATTCGGGCACGGCACGTGGGTGCAGGGCGGCCAGCCAACGGGAGGCGTCCAGTTGCGGACGTGCCCACCGGGCGACGAAGCCGACGGCGGCAGCCACCGCCTCCGGGTCCGCACCGGCCGGGCCCGTCGGCCCGACTCCGTCCAGGTCGGCCGGCGAGGCGATCTGGGGCGTCGCCGTGCCTGCGGGGGTCGGCGGGGCAGAAGCGGGGGCTGGCGCGGAGCGGGTGCAGCCGACCGCCATGACGGCGGCGAGCACCATCACGCTGCCGAGAGTCGGGAGTCGTATCACGTCGCCTCCTTCGGCCGGTCCTCGTCCGGGGCACCGAGCGCGGCGTTCACCCGCTGCCCGAGCAGACGTAGCTGGTGGTGGACGTCGACCAGCACGGCGTGCCGCTGTGCTGTCGGATGCCGGGTCGCGGTCTCGACGAGGACACCGATGTCACCGCGGAGCTGGGTGAGGTTGGCGCTGATCGAGTCCAGTGGTCCGTCGAACGAGGTCGCCGTGGTCACTCGTCGACGTCGCGGGTGTAGCCGCCGTCGAGGTACCCGTCGCTGGCCCAGTCCAGTTCCGTCTCCCGCCGCGTCAGCTCGTCCAGGTCCGTCCATTGCTGCCTCTCTTCCTGCTGGTCGGCACGCCAGTTGTCGCGTGCTTCGTGGATGCCGGCGATGAAGTCGTCGAGGGTGTCGACCCCGGCGCGTAGTCCGGCCATCGCGGTCTCGAACCGTTGCCAGTCCCACACGCTGGTGACCTCGGCGGGTTGTGTCATTGGCTGGCCTCCTGTCGCGGTTTCGAGTCGACCTCCGTGTGCCGTGCGTTCACGTCGTCATCGACTGCGCGTTCGGCTGCCTCGGGCCAGGGCTGTACCCAAACGCTGTCCGGGTTGGGTGGGGTGTGCTGGCCGTGACGACATCGGGTGGTGTCCCACTGCTGCCAGCGGTGTCGGGCACGGTGCAGGGCTTCGTGCCAGCGCAGCGGACCCTCGGGGTCGGCGCGCGGGGAGTAGGCATGGTGCCAGGACACCGACAACGCCGTCAGCTCTTCCACCAGCGACGGGTGCGCCGGCCAGCAGGGGCCGAGGTCCTGGGCAAGGCCGTAACGGTCGACCAGCCAGGTCGTCCAGGCCGTCAACCACGTCCACAGGTCCCGGGCGTCGTCAGGGCTCAGGTCCCGCCAGCAGTAGCGGGCCGGCGTCCACCCGGTGGGGGCGTCGAGGACGTCGACGCGTTCGCTCAGTGACACGTGCGCCTCGGCGAGCCGGTCCACCGCAGCGCGTACGGTGTCGATCAGTTCGGCCAGCTCGGCGACTGCGCGTTGCGGCGGCGACGCCTGCTCCGGCAGTTCGAACAGGAAGGTGTGATCCGACATCAGCGGGCTCCGTTCAGCCGGGCGGTAAAGGTGGCCTGGCCGAGGTGGAACCGGTCCGCGTCCGGACGCTCCCACCAGGCCGGTTGCACCACTTCGACCGGCGGCATGTTGCCCAGCAGCACCAGGGCGTGCCCGGTGGGCAGGTTGCGCAGCTCGGCGAGGTCGACGAGGTTCTCCCGCCGGGTGTTCTCCTGTACTGATGCCCGTCCGCCGCCCCAGGATGCCGCCGATGACCGCTCCTGTACCTGTCCGAGCAGCGACTGCGCGTCCTTGAGCGCCGACACGTCCTGGGTGCCGCCCATGACGAAGCGGGCGTTCGCGCCGTCGCGGAGGGCCTGGCCGCCGGTGCGTCCCCAGCGTTCCTCCAGTTGGTGGGTGTTCTGGCACGAGATCGACAGGGCGATGCCGGCGCCACCACCCTCGGAAGCGAGCGCAGGGAGCGAGGGCAGCGGCGCGATGTTGGTGATCTCGTCGCCGACGAGGTACAGGCAGGGCTCCACCCGACCGCCCTGCGCCACGAACGACCGCTGCAGGGTGCGGTAGATGATGTCCTCGGCGACAGCGGCGAACAACGGCGCGATCAGTGCCTGCCCGCTGCGCGTCCCGACGAGGTAGAGCGTGCCGCACTCGTCCAGCCACTGCTCGACCCGGAACTGCTGACCGCGTGGTGGGGAGCAGGCGTGCAGGATGCGCGGGTTGCTGAACGGGTCGAGGGCGCCGAACACCACCGACTGGATGGCGTCGCGGCTGCGGCCGGTGGACTCCCGGTGGAAGGCGAGCCGGTCTGCCCACACTGTCTGCTGATGGTGGCGCAGGATCCGCTCGGCGCGAGGATCGTTGGGGTTGGCAGCCCAGCTCGCCACGTCCGTCATCGTCGTGTGCTCGTCCAGGGCGGCGGCGTGCAGCAGGCCACGGATGATGGCTGCGGCCTGGTCCTGGAAGTACTGGCCGTTTTCGACGTCGCCCTTGAGTCCGGCGCCGGCGGCGAAGCCCTTCGCGCGGAGCGCGGCGATGTCCGGGTCCTCGGCGCCCTCGATCGGTGACCACCGCAACCGGGGCACCCCGGGCACCTGGCCCTGTGGCTCGAAGATCCAGGTCGGGCCGATCTCGGCCCGCAGCTCGTAGGTGGCTGCGGCGACGTCGAGGCGGGTGGAGGTGGAGATGACCGCGCCACGGGCGTCGGCCACCCGGGGAATCATGTAGCGGGAGGTCTTGTTCGCGAACCGGGCCGCTCCGGCGAGCAGCTCGGTGTACTCGTTGGCGAGGTACAGCGGCTCACCGGTCAGCGCATCGTTGCCGAGGAACCGGGCCACCTCCAGCGGGTCCGAGCGGCGGCAGTTCTTCGCCCGTACGGTCTCGGGGTGGTCGTCGTCGCGGAGGGTCAGGCCCGGGCGCAGGATGTCCACCCGGCGCAGTACCGCGTCGGCGGTCACCAGCCGGTCGAGATCCCTGCGGCGGGCGAAGCCCCGGCGGCGTATCCGTTGCCGCGCCAGTCGCAGTGTGGGCGCGGCGACGCCGACCATGGCGGCGGTGAACAGGACTGCCCACAGCCCGTACAGCACCGGTGTAGGCGGCAGTGCGTCCCGGGCCGCGGGCGGCCATGCCTGCGCGGGGTCGCCCAGGTGGGCGACGATCCGCACGGCGATGCCCGGCGCGTCGGCGGGGGTGCTGTCCGGCCAGGTCGCGTGGGTGAGCAGCCCGCCGACCTGCCCGGCCAGCCACAACGTGACGGTGAACAGCAGGACGAGCAGTCCGGTGATGCCCAGCAACGCGAGCCGGGCCACGATGTCGGCGCGGGCCACTCCCCGACGGGGCAGCCGGTGGCCGGGGGACATGAGCGAGCCGCCCATCACCGCACCTGCCCCACCGGCGCAGCCAGCTCTCCGCGACCGGGCCCGGCTTCCCGCCGCATCCGGCTGTCGGTGTCCACCATGGCGCGTTCGACCGAAGAGAGTTGGTGTTTGACGACGTAGGAACGCAGTCCCACCTTCCACAGCCCTACGCCCCGGCGGAGGTGCAGGAGCAGGTTGGTCTCCACGTCGGTCGTGCCCAGGAACTCGCGGGCCACGTCGAGGGAGCCCTGTGCCTGTCGGTACGAGACCCGTACCCCGGTGTCCTCGATGAGGCCCCGGGCGATGCGTACCTGCTCGGAGTCGGCACCGCCGCTTGCCGCGAGGTCGGAGAACCGGTGGAACGCCAGGATGTTCGCCGTGCCGAGCGCCCGGGCCAGCTTCACCTGTTCCCGCATCCGCCGCATCAGGCCCAGATGTCGACTGACCAGTGCGAACTCGTCGTACAGGCACACCCGTGGGGGTGCGTCGGGGCGGGTCAGTTCCGCCTCCAGCCAGGACTGGGCGCAGGTCATCGCCATCGCCGTCATCTGGTCCGAGGCGCGGACCGCCCGGAGGTCCAGGATCGCGCCCGGTTGGTCGAAGTCCACCGACAGCGTCGCCGCATCCGGTGCGTCGAAGATCCCACCGAGCGCACCGGTAATCAGCCGTTCCAGGGCCAACCGCACCCGACGGCTGTCGGCGGTGAACTGGTCGAGGTCGTAGTGCACTCCGGCGAGCCGGTGCGCCCACCGCTGCGGGTCGCCCATGGCCGCCAGCACCCGGGACAGGGTCGGGGTGGGTTGGCGGTGCGGGCCGGTGCCGTCGTCGCTTCGCGTAACCGCGTCGAGCGAGTATTCGACCAGTGACCGTTCCGCCTCGGTCAGCGGGCCACCGAGTTGGATCTCCAACAGTCCTTCCAGCAGCAGGAGTCGACGGGCCCGCTGAATCTGCAGCCACTCCGCCTCACCCTGCCCCGGCAGCCGGCGGATGCCCGCCAGCGGGTTCATGACCACCCCGGAGCCGGGACCGACCCGGACCGGCCGGATGCCCGCCGCCGCGGCGAGGGTGTCGTACTCGCCCTTGACGTCGACGATGTAGAACCGGACCCCAAACGGGATACCGCGGAACGCGATGGTCTTGAGAAGCGACGACTTCGCACTGCCGATCTCCCCGGTGACTACCATGTTCGGGGCGCTGAGCAGCCCCGCCCGGTACAGCTCGTGGATGGAAAAGACGAACGCCGCCCGCGAGTAGACCTCCTGCCCGATCAGCGGCCCATCCACCCCCAGCCCCGGGTCGGCCACGAACGGGAAGACACTGCACAGCTGCGCGCTCGTAGTGACCAACGGTGGGAGACGCAGCCGCCAGAACACCCTCCCGGCGACCCGACCGTAGGCGCCTCGCCCATCGACCGGTGGCGGCCCCAGCAGCCGCTCCGACAGTCTTCGTGTCGTGCGCTGCTCACGGTCGAGCACCGTCTGAGCCGTCGCGAGGTCCCGCCGACCAGCGGCCTGCCCGAGGCGTTGCGACCACGACCCTTCCCGTTCCACCCGGGGCGTCACGCGAACCACCCCCGCAGCGGCTTCAAACCACGAGCCAGCGGCAACGCTCCGGCGACGAACGCCTGGTCCTGCTCTCCGTAGAGCACGACCGCCTGACATCCGCACCGACCCAGCACCCGCCGGACGGCTCGTACGTCATCGCGCAGCCGCTCCGCACTGTCCGCGGTGACGGTCACCAGGGTCGCGTACCGGTACCGGACGTGACCTGCGGCCTGTTCCCGATCGACCTGCTCGACTGCGCGGGCCTCCTCGTCCTCCCGGGCGGTACGCACCAACCGCATCCGCCGTTTCGTGACCTCGTCACCGGCGCGGGCGACCTTGTCCCGTCGCGTCGCCAACTGCGCGAGCTGCGCCGGCACCGGCTCGGCGACGGTGGTCACCGCCCGCCGGCCGACCGTGCGGGTGAACAGCGGCGTCATCCACGTCATCGGGACCGGCTGGCGGGGCATCTCGTACACCCACAGGGTCTGCGAGTATCCGGAGTCGTGGCGGTACAACGACCACCCGACCGCCTGCGCGGCGATCGGCCCTGCCGTGTGCGGCGCGACCTCCACCTCGGTGTCGTCGGGATCGAACTGGCCGCGTAACACCGCCGCGTACGTCCGGGGCGTCAGCCACCCGTTGGTCGCGATCCCGGCTTCGCGGACGGCGGCGCGGATGCCCGTCAGCCGGTCCAGCACGACCGTGGCGATCGCCGCATCCGTCCCGCCCGCATCCGAGACCTCGGCCGACAGCTTCCTGACGTCGAAGACGACCGTCAGGAACACCTCGTGCCGTTGCGCTCCCGGAGCCGCCGCCGCAGTCAACTCCGCCAGCGACCGGTACGCCGACGTGTCGGTGCCCGTGCCCTGGCGTGCCAGGAACCGCTGTGCCCGGTTGCTGACGTCCGGTACCGCCCTGGCCGTCAGTGACCAGCGTGCCAGACCGCTGTCGGCGTACTCGGTGCCCAGCAGATTCAACACGTCGGCCCACGACGTCAGCCGTTGGTGCTGCACGGAGGTGTCGGCGAGGACGAGGTTGCCGCCCGCGCAGACCAGCGCGGCGGTCACGGTGCCCTCCCGCCGGTGGTGCAGCAGCCCTACCTCGGTCAACCCGTCCGCCGCCACTGCCGGCAACCACCGGTAGCCGGCGGCCGGACCGGGCAGTTGCAGGTGCTGCGTGCCCGGGGCGGCGGTGAGCATCCCACCGCGGTACCGGTCCTGCCGGGCTGCTCGTTGTAGCAGTGCCCCGATGACGATGGGAGTCCATTCGGTGAGTCGACGACCCCGGACCCGCAGCAGACCCCACGTCAGCAGCAACACCGCAGCCGACAGCAGGCCGGTCGCCGCACCCGACCGCCCCACCGCCAGCAGGTTCGCGGCGACGACCATGCAGATCACGCCGGCCACAGCGGTGCCGATCTGGCCCCAGCTGAAACCAAGGATCGAGCCGCGAGTGGAACGCGGCGGGAAATGGAACTGCGTCATGTCGTCCTCTCCTCGTCTACACCGGCACGATCGGGATCTCGGCGGCTCCACCGGCCGCAGCGGCACCGCCAGCTCCGCCCGATGCCCCGGTGCCACCCGAAGGTTCGCCGCCGGCCGATCCACGGGCACCGGCAGCACCGGGACCGGTCTCCGGGGGCAGCGCGGGAACGGCCGGGCTTGGCGCACCGACCGGGTTGCCCGTCGGCGACCCGCCCTCAGCTGGGGTGTCGGCACCGCCCGCCCCGGTGGCTATCGCTGGCTTTGAGGGGGTCGCCTGCGGTGTCAGCGGCAGCGCGCCCTGTTGACCCGTGGTGTCCCCCGGCAGGGTGAGTTGGCCCTGCGCCATGTCCCCCTGGGCGGTACGGGAGTCCCGTTCCACTCCGTTGGCTTCCTCGGCGTTCTCACCGCCGCTGCGGTCGGCAGCCACGTCGGTAGCGGGATCACCGAACTGATCACTGTCGCCGACACCATGCAGCGCCTCCACCGCCTCAGATGTCGCATCGACACTCTTCCCGACCGGGCTGGAGCCGTCACCCGGGCTGGTCGGGATGGCGTCGGAGTTGCCATGCATCAGCGACGCCGCATCCACGTCCCCGTTACCGCCACTCAGCGGATCGGGCAGGCGGCGCGCGGCGGCATCCATTCCCACTGCAGCGGCGGTCGACGTCAGGAAACCCCGGGCGTCGACGTCGGCGAGGTAGCCGTCCCACATGCTCGTCAGCCGCAGCAGGATCCACGGCGCGAGGACCATCAGGATGATGATGAACAGTCCCCGCAGCACGTTGAGGACGTTGTCGCTCTCATACGTGGTGCGGGTGCCGTAGATCCACAACGCGGCGATGAAGAACTTCGAGCTGGCCAGGGCGTTGCAGGTCCAGAACCACTTTCGTCCCCACGATCGCGTCTCCGCCATCACCTGCCCCGTCATCGCCATCGCGCCGAACAGGGCCGCCCCGGCGGCCAGGAGCGACCGGAACAGCAGCATCACGAACACGAGCACCAGGCCGATCACGCCGATGACCGCCACCAGGAAGGCGAGCAGAACCGTGCCGGTGTCGAGGGTGAGCGCGGTGAGCGCGTCCACCCATACCCCGGGCTGCCAGTCCCGCTGCTGGTTCCGGTCGATCAACGCGATCGTCGCCTCGTCCCAGGCCGCCATGAGCAGGTAGGCGATGCCACCGGCGAAGGCGATGCCGAACATGGCCCGGACCAGCCCGCCCAGCGTGGACAGCGGCCCTGGCCCACCGATCCGCAGGCCGTTGATGGCGGTCGAGATGACGAACACCAGCAGCACCATGACGATCAGTACGCCGCTGATGTCGTTGTAGACGCCGTAGAACGGCTCGTCCACGGCGGTCGTGGATTGCTCGAACACGATCTCGGCGAGCTTGCCCAGCGCCCAGGCGAAGCCGGCGACCGCGACGTCGGCCAGCCCTTCGAAGCCGCTCCGCGCGGCCCCCTTGACCTGGGTGCCTACCTGGCAGGCCACATCCAGCACCTGGCAGCCCTGAGCCGCCTGCAACGACGAGTACGGCAGCAGCGACGTCCTCAGTGACTCGCAGCGGTCCCGCTTCGCCAGCCAGCGCGCGGCGTTCGTCTCGTCCTCCGTTGCGCGCGCGGTGAAGCGTTCACAGCGCACCGGCTGTTCGCCGGACGCCGGTATCACCTCGTCCAGCACTGACGGGGTTCCGTCGGGAGGCGGTGACTGCACCGTCATCGACACCGCATCGCAACGCTCCTGGTCGACGACGGTGGTGGCCGTGCTGCAGGTGGTCACCCAGCCATCGCCGGCCTGCCACCGCGCCCACGGCAGGCACCAACCCACCTGCGGCAGCGTCTCGGCTTCCCTGGGACCGCCGGGCTGTCCGCCTTCGGGTGCCGGACATGGCACCACCGGTGCGGCCGGCACCGGAGTCGGGGCGGCCACCGCCTGTCCCGGGACGAGGAGCGGGCCGATGAGCAGTATCGCCATCGCCGCAATGCCTGCCACTACCCGCAAACGCACGGTCGTCATCGCGCCGTTCGTCAGCGCGAACGTCCTCCCCTCCATGCCCGCAGCCCTAGATCTCGGTAAGCAGGAACGCGACGATGGAGGTGGCGGAGCCGACCACGATCGCCACGAGCCCGGCCTTCCACATCATCGACTTGCCGCGGTCACTGATGATGTGCGCGCCAAAGATCGGCCCGATGCCGAACGCGATCGCGCCTGCGGCAAGCCCTGCCACCGCAGACACCACCCCGAGGAAGAGCGCGGCGTTGGCCAACTTGTAGAACAGGTCGGACCGTGGCACTGCCGCCGGGTCCGGACTGATCCGGCTGAAGTCGAAGCCCTCACCGGACGGTGTAGGCGTAGGCGTGGGTGACGGCGCAAGCAGCGCCGTCATCACCGGCGCCCGAACGGTCATCGCGGCCGCCAGCCAATGCACCAGCATCGTTAGTCCTCCCCGTGGAATGCGACAGATCAGGTCAAGGAAGCGCCCGACAAGTCGGTGACCGGGCACCGGTCGATCACCGTCGCCGCCACCTCGGTCAACGCCGACCGGGTGGCCTTGCTCAGTGAGCGGGGATCGAGTGCGTCCGGACGCGCGAGCACCGGGTCGTACGGCACCCGCACCAGGTCGATGCCGGCCCGCTTCGCCAACTGTTCGACCGCCCGCACCTCCCGGGCGGTGCTCGGCGAGGTCGCCATGACCACCACCAGCGCGCCATCGGTCACCCGTTCCACACCCGCCGCCCGCATATGGGCCAGCAGCCGCAGGGTGTGCTGCACGGCGTCCACCGTTGCCCGGGACACCAGGACAGGCAGCGTCGCCCAGCTCAGGACTCGCCAGGTCGGCGCGGTATCCGCGGTGGGCAGATCCAGCAGCATCAGCTTCGACGTCATGCGGAGGTGACCGATCACACCGAGCAGCTCCGGCCAGTTCGGCGGCCGCCGTTGCGTGGTCAGCCTGCTCTCCCCCACCAGCACCCGCAGTCCGGTCGGGCCGCCCTGCATCAGGCGCTCCGCGACCCCCCTGTCGGCCAGCGCTGTCCCGGCAAGCACGGCGTCCCACACGGTTGCTGGGCTGCGCCGTACCACCCGATGCTCCACGCCGCCCCAGGCGCGAACGGTCGCATCAACGGCGACCACCGGCCCAGGCACCGCAAGCGCCAGCAACCCACCGAGCGCCACCACAAGCGTGGAGCGCCCCACCCCGCCGTCGGCCGATGAGACGCTGACCAGCGGGCAGCCAGCCTGCAGGGAAGCCGCCCTGCTCCAGAGCGCTTCTACTCGAGTGCCCGCACCGAATTCACGCGGGATTTCGCGAGCACTCACGATGGACTCACCTCACCTCATAGCGGATTGGTCATGGCCACGACCTCGTCGGGATGGAAGACCGCCCAGCAGACTCGTTGCCTGCGGTCGATCCCCTTCTGCCACTTACACCCGGGCGGCAGTGGGGGCGGGATGGGGCCGCTCACCCAGCGAACGCAGCACGACCCCGCCCTCAAGGCGTGCTGCGTGGCACCGGCCGGTCGACTTGGCTCGACGCGACCGGCCCCCGTTGCCCGCCCCGACGTGGACGTCGTCCGGGCGAGCGGCCCCGGGAGCAACACCCCCCTCGGGTGCCGCCTCCCGTGGATCGGACGTGGCCTGGATAGGGTCAGTCCGATCCGCTACGCTCCAACAACTGTGGTTCACTTCGAAGCGAACCACAGTTGTTGGAACGACAACGCGATCTAAACACGCGTCTTAGTGGGGCGTCAACTACAGTCCGCAGTTCAGCCAACTGTAGTTGGAAGTGGGAGGGGCGCCATGACCGACAACCCAGCCGACCAGGCAGAGGACCACGCCTCCGCACTGATCCAGACAAGACTCCGCAGCCTCTTCGAGGGCAGCCAGGATGGCCGCGCCCCCTACACCGAGGCCGAGGTCGCGCGGGCGCTCACCCAGGCAGGTCACCGCATCACCGCCGAAGGCATCCGCAACCTGCTACGCGCCCCACGGATCAACCCGAAGGCATCCACGCTCCGTGCCCTGGCCCAGTTCTTCGACGTACCCGCTGGCTACCTCCTCGGCGACCAGGAAGAACCCGAAGAGCACAGCCGCCGGGTACGGGTCATGGCCCGCTCCATCACCAAGCTCTCCCCCGCAGCGCAGGAGGGGATCGCCACCATCATCGACAACCTGCTCCGCGTGGAGGAGGCAGCCCGCGAAGGCAGACAGGCCACACAGGACTGACGACAACAGCAGAAAGGAAGTAGAAGTCCCGCATGACAGCTTGGTGCAAGTGCCCGGCCAGGTCACGTCCTCACCAGCAAGCGTCACGTGTACGTGGACACCGTGCAAACACCAGCGAGGCCACGATCAGTGTGCGACCCCCGCAGACCTATGCCAACCTGACCGACCAGCATTACCAGGACCTCCGCACCGCATTGCACCAGCGGTGGCGCGTCGCCGCGCGGGCGGTGATGATCCTGCTCTCGGCGATGGCATGAGCCCGGCCTTGATCGCTGACCTGCTGCCCTACGACCCGGTCACCGTGCGGCGGTGGATCGCCCGACACGACACCGGAGGCCTGACCGGCCTACCCGACCGGCCCCGTCCGGGTCGCCCCCCGGCACGGCAGCTCCGGCCTCGGCCGGCGGATCCACGCCCTGCTGGCGACCCGAAAGCCTGGACCACCATCCGGGTCTGGCGAGGGCTGGGGCGTCTCGCGATCAGCCTGCACACCAGGTACCGGCGCATCCGGGAACAGGCCACCTGGCGGCGACCCCATCTGGTTGCCAGGACCGACATCGACCACGACGCCATCTGCGCCCGTGTCCGCGCCTGCCTCCGCCGGCTGCCTGCCGCAGCGGTGCTGCTGGCCGAGGACGAAACCTACCTAGAACTGCGGCCAAGGTTGGCGCCTGCTGGATGCCCGCCGACGTCCCCCCACCAAGCGGACACCCCCGGACGCCAACCAGCGTCGCAGCATTTTCGACGCGGTCAACCTCACCACGGGTACCTGGCACTACCACCCCTGCGTCAAGGCCGTCTCCGAGGTGTTCTGCTACTTCCTGCAGCAACTCCTCGACGCCTTCCCCGACGCCCTGCCGTGGTCGTGCTCTGCGACAACGACACCACCCATACCAGCCGCCGCACCCAGAAGTGGCTGGACCAGCACCGCGCGGCCCCGTTGGTGTTCTGGTGGCGGGGTGGAAACCCGTCCGTAGCCGATCCGTATGACGGGGGCTGTATCGTCAACCCCGATTTCTACGTAGGGTTCTTGGGTTGGTGTGGAGAACCGTCGGCTTCCAGACCAAATCGCTTCAGCTGTTCTGCAGCCTCCGCGTCTCCGGCTTGTTCGCGCAGCCGTGCCAGATCTTCCAGTGCATTTCTGACTCCGGCGTTGGTGGCGCGCTGGTAGAGCCGTTCTAGCCCCTCGGCGTCCCCGGCTTTCTTACGCAGCCTCGCCAACTCCCACAGGGTTGTGGAGGTTCCGCTGCCCACGGCAAGCTGCAAAGCGAGCCGTTCTGCGCGCTCGGCATTCCCTGCCTGCTCGGCCTGCAGGGCCAGCCACGTCAGAGCGTTGGTTTCTCCCATATTGGCGGCCTGCCGGTATAGCTGTTCCGCCCCGTCGACATCCGCATCCTCCTCGCGTAGCCGCGCCAGCTGCGTCAGGGCATAGGCACCCCAAGTGTTGCCGGCGCCAGCGGCTCGCTGGTAGAGCTGTTCTGCCCCGTCGATGTCCCCAGCCTTCTCGCGCAGGCGCGCCAACGACATCAGGGCTGGGGTGTCTCCGGTGTTGGCAGCTCGATGGAAGAGGCGCTCTGCCCCTTCGATGTCTCCGGCCTTCTCTCGTCGCCGTGCCAGCGACGTCAGGGCAGAGGTGTTTCCGGCCGCGGCGGCACGTAGCGCAAGTCTCTCCGCGCCTGAGGCACTCCCGGCGTTCGCGCGTGCTTCCACCAGCATGTCCACAACCCGAGTGTTTCCGGTGTCGGCGGCGTGCTGGTAGAGGCGTTCTGTTCCTTCGATGTCTCCGGCCCGCTCACGCCAGTCGGCCATTTTCGTCACAGCGTAGATTTCTCCCGCGCAAGCGGCGTGCAGGGCGAGTCGTTCCGCGGTCTCCCTCTCCCCGGCCCGTTCGCGTATCAGTGCGAGGGTGGTCAAGGGAAAGGTGTAGTTGGCGTCTGCAGCGCGCAGAGCGTACTGTTCCGCGCTTTCCCTATCTCCGGCCCATTCGAGCGGTAGTGCCAAGTGCGCTAGGGCGCTGGGGTTCCCTGTGGCCGCGGCCCGCTGGTACAACCGTGCCACGCCCTCGCTGTCCCGCCAGCCTGCGCGTCGATTGGCCTGCGTGCGCTGCTTCGCCAACTTTTCCAGGGCATCGCGTTCTCCGGCGTCTGCTGCGCGCAGGGCGAGACGTTCCGCCTCTTCGGTGTCCCCGGCGTCCTCGCGGATCAACGCCAGCGACATCAGCGCACGGCGGTCTCCGGCGTCGGCGGCCCGCCAGTACAGCCGTTCCGCGCCTTCGGTGTTCCCGGCCTGCCTGCGCTGCTCCGCCAGCAATGTCAGAGCGTAGGTGCTTCCTCCGTCTGCGGCGCGCAGGGCGAGTCGTTCCGCCTCTTCAGTGTCCCCGGCGTCCTCGCGGATCAACGCCAGCGACATCAGCGCACGGCGGTCTCCGGCGTCGGCGGCCCGCCAGTACAGCCGTTCCGCGCTCTTGACGTCCCCGGCCTTCTCGCACCACCGCGCCACCTCATCCAAGGCCCAGAACTGGCTGTGTCCGGCGTCTGCGGCGCGCTCATAGAGGTCTGCTGTGATGCGGTAACGGGCCCGCGAATAAGCAGCATTTGCTAGCGAATGAAGGTCTGCTGCTCTGGCCGCGTGGTCCTGGACGGCGGTCCAGAAGGAGCCGGGCGGGAAGACGTCGAGACGGGTGGTGCGAGCGTAGTTGTCGAGGTAGTCGCTGAGGCGATAAGTATCGGGGAGGGCACCTATGCCGTTCGGGGTGGCGACGGGTTCCAGGGCCGCGGCCACGCCCCTGACCTTCTGTCTGGCGTAGGCGAGAGCGCTGTCGAACCACGTGTCGGTGTCGGCGGCGGCGCGCTGCTGCTCGGTCAGGTACCCGGGGGCGGCGGCTTTGAGGAGTTCGGCGGGCAGGGGTGAGGTGTGGCCGAGGCGGCGGGCGTCCATGGCGGCGGTGATGACGGCGTTGCCGTAGGGGCCGTGGGGTTCGATGGCCTGCTCGTAGTGGTCGACGAGTTGGGGGCCGGCGGCGAGGGTCTGGGTGATCCGGCCTTCGGCGCTGGCGCGGACGGCCGTGGCAAGTGAGGGGTCGCGGCTCACGACTGGCTGTTGGAGGGATTCGGCGGTGAAACATGCGGGGACGTCGACGAGGATCGCCTGGTTGAGCAGCAGGCGCGCATTGGGGTGGGCGTCGTGCTTGCCCTGGCCGTGGTTGGCTTGGGGAGTGGCGATGAGGTCGTGATGGTACTCGGGCCATAGGGTGCCGAGGATGACCACTGGTCCTGGTGCTTCGAGGCGAGTATGCAATGTGGCGGCGGTTTGCTCCCCGCCGAGCCCGGTGAGGTAGTTCTGGGCCTCGTTCAACCACACGACGGTGCGTGGGGCGACAGCACCAATGTCGAGCAGGACGCGCAGCCCTCGGGGGGTCTTGGGGTAGACCAGTTGCCAGCCCGCCAGGCAGGTACGGACGGCCTCGAATGCGGTACGGGTCTTGCCCGTGCAGGATGCCCCCCGCACCAGCACGAGCATCGTCTGCCCGCCCCGAGCTGCGGCGAGCAGGTGGTTGCGCAGCCTTTGGTCGTGGTCGCGCTCAAGGTAGGCCGGAAGCACGAACCCCTGATCAACGTCAGGGGTGCTGCTGCCAGGGATGGCGGGATGGACGCCGAGTTGCTGCGCGGTCCACTTCTCGACCGATTGTGGCTGGTCGAGGCGGACGGTCGTCGTGCGCTCGTGGAAGTGCTGGTAGACGTTGTTGATACTCCTGGCAGCGATCCCGCCATCCCTGGCCTGGATCCAGGTACCCGAAGTGAGGGCTGGAGGGGCGCCGGGCTCGCTCAGCCCTGATTCGATCCCGGCTGGGTAGGGTTTACCCCCACGTCCCCCACGTCCCCCACGCTCCAAGCGGCGACGGATCCGTGGTCGGCGGCGATGTTCACGTCCCGGCCGACTGCGGTCCCGCCATAGCCGGCCGACATACCCACACTCCCACCGGAGGTGTGCTGGGCGAGCAGGCTGCCCAACTGATCGGCGGAATGGGCGCGCTCGGCGTTGTTCAAACCTTCCAGCATCACTTCGACGCGAGTCCGCCAGACCGCCTGCTGGTCGATGCGCTTTTGCTCGGCTACCTCGCTAGTCGCGGTCTGCAATGCACCGGCAGTTTGGTCCAAGCGCTCCAACTCAGCCTGCTCGCGGCCGACATCGCCACGAGCGAACCAGCGGGCCACCGCCCGTCGCAGCCCGGACCAGGCATCGGTTCCTGCGGCCTGGACCACGGCAGTCCCGCTCGCGACCGCCAACGCGGTCAATGCCTCGTCCAGCATCCCTCAACCCCTTCCAAGCCTCTACGCCGAACACTACGGGCAGGAGTATCGACAAGCCCCTCACCGTCATGCAGAGCGTACTGAACGTCATCGAGTAAGGGAGTGTGGCGAGACAGGCCCGGCGAGGGCTCCGAGGTGGGTTAGTCGATGTCGCGGACCGGGGGTTCCTCACTGTGACCACCAACTCAGCCTCGGTACGGAGCTCGACGCCGGCACTGGGAGCCTTCACCGGATACTCACTGCCTATCGACCTCAGCGTGGAGATGGCGACCAATCGTGCCCACCGCCTTATGACGCCTTCCGGACAGTTAACTTGCGTGATCGCTTCTCGGACCACATCCTCGTACCTTCGTGCTCAAGCGGCTGGCGAGCGGTCCATCGATGCGCACGAACAGCATGGGTGGCAGACGTAGGGCGGATCAGCGTGGCCGTTGGCCTTTCGCGTGATGAGCGAGTCGATGTAAGGGTCTTTTGGGGTAAGGCGGGCACTGCCAAGCAAGGAGAAGAGACTGTCCCACACCCGCTGATCTGTCACACGATCGATACCGCCACCGTCGCCGAACTGCTTTTCGATCGGCTACTCAGCTCGACCTGCCGCGCGGAACTCCACACCGCTTTCGATCCGCTCGGCGGCCCAGCCAATACCTGGGTCGGACTGCTCTGCGGTCTGCACGATCTCGGAAAACTCTCACCGGCCTTCCAGGCGTTACGGGCTGATGTCGCGGCTAAGTTCCTACCGCCAGAAGCTGCGGTGCAGGCTGACCGGTTGAACCGGATTCGGGCGGGTGGTCGTCGAACCGATACCTTTCATGGTCTCCTGACGGCCTATCACCTACGCCGTTTGTTGAGTAGCTGGGGCGCGAAGCCAGAGACGGTCCGAACGTTGGCACAGGCTCTCGGTGGGCATCACGGCAGCTTCTTCTCGGACGAGGCGCTGCGCAACGCCGAATCGGCAGTTGTGGACCACGGCGGCGAGCGATGGGCGCGGTGGGCTGAGGAGTTGTTCTGCCGTACAGCGGAACTGTTAGGGCTGCCCGATCCGCGTACCGTTGCGTGGTCGGAGGTGACTGTCGGGACCGGCGGTGCAGTCACCCTCGCCGGCCTGACTACGGTGAGCGATTGGATCGCTTCCGGCTCGATCCACAAGGCTACCCACGCGGGCAGCAGCGTCGAACTGACGGAGTACCTCCGAACCGCCCGGGGCCGCGCACGGGACCAGGTCGTCGATCGCCTCGGATGGTCCGGGTGGATGCCACCGGACGACGTGAGCTTCGACCATCTGTTCGGTCAGCAGCCCAGACCCCTGCAACGGGCCGTCGAGCAGTTGATGGCTACCAAGACCCGGCCGGGAATTCTGATCGTCGAAGCGCCCACCGGCGAGGGTAAGACCCGCCTCGCTCTCCAGAGCACCGTCGGGCTGGTGCATCGACTGAGGCTGGCCGGATTTTTCATCGCCATGCCCACCAGGGCCACCAGCAACCAGATGTTCGACGAGGTCGACCCGTTGGTAGCGGGCATCGACCCAGCGCTCTCGGTCAAGCTCCTGCACGGCACGGCCGCTGAACACCTGGCCGACCGGCGGGCGCAGGCTGCGCGGATCGAGCCGGTCACCCCGGAGGACGTCGGCATCGACGACCCGGCCGGCGGCCAGGAGCAGGGCGCACGGGAGTGGTTCACCAAACTCAGGGCGCTCCTCGCCCCGCTGGCTGTGGGCACCATCGACCGGGTGCTACAGGGCGGAATCCGTTCTCCCTGGGCGCCGGTGCCCCTGGTCGGACTCTCCAACCGGGTCCTTGTGATCGATGAAGTGCACGGTTACCAGGTGTACATGTCGACGATCCTGGACCGGATCCTGTGGTGGATGGGCCGGCTCGGGGTGCCAGTGATCCTGCTGTCGGCAACCCTGCCCCGGTTGCGCAGGGAGGAACTGCTCCGGCATTGGTACGCCGGTGCCCGGCGGTCTCGCCCGAAGGAGTTGAGGCTGTCGTTGCCCGAGCTGGACTATCCGCACGCGGTCTGGCTCGACGACCAGGGGGTTCCCGAGGTCGCACAGGCAGCGGCATCCAGCACCAACGCCAACCGTCAAGTCTCACTGACCCACATCGCCGACCAGGAGCTCACCGGGTGGGTGCTGGCGCAGGCGCGTCGCGGCTGTGGGGTGGCGGTCGTGCACAACCTCGTACGGCGGGTCGACTACACCGTTGAACTGCTCGAAAAGGCGGTGTCCGCGCTGCCCCCGGGTGCGCGGCCGCGGATCGTGTCGCTCACCGGCCAACTCCCGGCGGCGGTACGCGCCCAGGTCGAGCAGGAGCTTCGGGAACTGTTCGGCCCGGAAGGCACCCGCGCTCCCGCAGGCGGCTACGTCGTCGTCGGAACCCAGGTGCTGGAGCAGAGTCTGGACCTGGACTTCGACGCGATGGCCAGCGATGTGGCCCCCGTCGACAGCCTGATCCAGCGCGCCGGGCGGCTGCACCGGTTCCGCCAGGCAGATCCGGGCTCGCCGCCGACCCTCGCCCTCGTCGGCGTGACCGAAAAGGTATCCGGTCCGGTCTGGCCGGCGTACACCACGCACATCTACCAGGACGTCGTCCTGCTGCGCACCTGGGCGTTGCTGCGCGAGCGGCGAGAGCTGCGGATGCCGGACGAGGTTCCGGAACTGGTCGACGCGGTCTATTCGGACCCGGACGGGATCGCGTACCCCTCGGGGTGGGAAGCACGGTGGCAACTCGCCCAGGCCAAGCTGGAGAAAGCGCAGAACGACGACCGGAAGAACGCGGCGGGACGCTTTCTGCCACCCCCCACCCATCCTCGCGCGTTGATGGAACTCACCGCACATCCGCGCTTCACCGGCCAGACCCGCAAGCCGGACGGACGGGGCCCCCGCAGTGCATGACCAGGGCGAAAGCTGGTCGCTGGACGACTGGATCGACGTGGTCGTGCTCCGGGACGAGAACGGTCGGACAGTACCGGTGACGGGCCAGATTCCCGTCGATCTTGCCGATACGAAGCCGCCCCACCCGGAGTCGCTGTCGGAGTTGCTCGACTCCACGGTCCGGGTAGCCGCCGGCGAGGGAAACCTGTCGGTGGTGCTCGATACCCTGCGCGTGATCCCGGTCCCGGCGGTCTTCGCCGCATCACCCTGGCTCGTCGACTCCCGGCCGGTCGTGGTGCGGAACGGAATCGGTGCCCTCGGCAGCTTGTCGGTGCGCTACTCCGACAGCGCCGGCCTTCGGATCAGTGGCCCGGAGACGGACCTCGAACACGACGATCAGGACGGGTGAACCCAGTGCGTTTCAACCTGACCGAGCAGCCATGGCTGCCGGTGGTGCGGATGGACGGCACCCGGGACGAACTCGACCTCGTCGAGCTGTTGACCGACGCCCATCTCCTCCGGCGCATCCTGGGCCAGACGCCACCGATGACGGCGGCGCTGCACCGGCTCGTCCTGGCCTTCATGCACCGGGCGTACGGGCCGGCCAGCGAGGTGGAGTGGGCGGAGTTGTGGCGGGCGGAACGGCTGCCCACCCCGAAGGTGCTCGCCGACCGCTTCGAGCTGTTCGATGCCGAGCGGCCGTTCCTCCAGTGTCCGGCGGTGGCGGGGGTCGCCGCCTCCAGCGCGGCGAAACTCGTGCCGCACCGAGCCGTCGGCAACAACACGACGCTGTTCGACCACACGACCGCATCGGCCGAGGTGCGTCTGACACCCGCCGAGGCGGCCCGGTGGCTGGTGACCCTCCAGGCGTACGACCCGGGCGGGATGAAGACCCCGTACCGCAAAGACAAGGCATCCCAGGCTGCGCCAGCCAACGCGATGGGGATGGTGCTGGTCGAAGGCGGCACTCTCAAGGAGACGCTGCTGCTGAACCTCATGCCGTACTGCCCCGACGACGAGGCGCCCAGGAGCACCGGCGTGGACGACCGGCCGGCGTGGGAGGCCGCCCCACCTGGCCCCGAGCCGGATCAACGGCACCCCGAGGGCTGGACCGACCTGCTCACCTGGCCGGCTCGCCGGGTATGGCTGGTGCCTCGACAGATCGATGGCAGCACGTACGTCGACCGGGTCGTGATCACTCCCGGCACCAGACTCGCCGGCGAGCCGCAGGACCAGGAGTGGATGGCGGCCCACCGACGCTCGAAGAGCAAGAAGGGACGTACAACCAAGGGCAGGTCCACCAAACCCACGTATGGCCCCTGGTACCCGTTACGGCTCCAGGAACACCGCGGGATTTGGCGGTTCAGCCAGGAACTTCTCCTTGCTCCGATCGGGTCGGAGGAAAGACACTGGCAACGACCGCTGACCCTCGACCACGTCGCCCGAATGGTCATGGACGGGGTGATACCTCGCCACGCGGTATACACCCTGCGGGTCTTTGGGCAGCAGCTCGACAGCAAGGGATCAGTCGTGCAGCAGTCCCTGGAGGAGACTGTCGCCATGCCCGTCGCGCTGCTGCGCGCTGACCACCCGGTCGCGGGGCCGGTAATCGGGCGCAGCATCGAGTTGGCCAACCTCGTCGGCAGTGCGCTGAATCAGATGGATCGGGAGCACCGGGCGCAGTTCAAGGCTCCCGCCGCGCACGGACTCGACCTGGCGTACTGGCCGCTGTTGTCTCGTCCGTTCGATGCGCTTCTGGAGGCGCTGGCCCGAGCGCTCGAATCGGGGACCAGCCCGGTGCCCGCCGCCCGGGGCTGGGACCGCGAGGTACGGCGGATTGCCACCGAGGCCGCGGTGCGTTGGGCGGAGGGCTCTCCGCGACAGGGCCGCAACCTGGAGATCGCCGGCCAGTGCTATGGCCAGTTCATCGACCAGTTGAACGGCGAGATCAATGCCTATCGTGGTCACCTCGCCGGCTACATCGAGTAGGAGGACAGCACATCATGGACCCCAGCACGACCCTGGCCCAGCGGCGCGATGCCTTCGTGCGTGGCCTCTACGGGCTGCACTACGCCGTCACCTCGGACAATCCGCGCAGGTCTGGCGACGCCCGGCGATCTCTGGCCCGACTACGGCGTTCCTTCTCCGGTGGCCAGCAGGAAGCCGAGGCGTACGACGTCGTCTTTCCTTATGAGCCACCGGAGCGGGAGCAAAGGGTGTGGTTGTTGATTGCCGGACTCTTCGCGCTACACCCGCACGGGAACACCGTTCGGGGAAGGTCGCTCGGCACTGCCATGCGTGACCTTGTCGAGAAGCGACCCTCGGCAGCCCGGCGGTTCACCCAGCTGCTCTCTGTCGACGAGGCCGCGCTGCCGCACTACCTGCGGCAGGCCGTCCAGCTTCTGCGCTCAGGTGACGTCGCCATCGACTTTCACCGCATGCTCACCGACCTGGTCGACATGCAGGGTTCCGCCGAAGAGACCCACCGTGTCCGGCTGCGCTGGGCGCGGGACTACCACCGGCCGAAGCGTACGCCAAAGGTCATCTCCAGTACCGATCCAGAACCGGCAGAGGATGTCCCTGCCGAACCGGTTGACGCCTAGCCAGGAGAACCATGATCATCGAATTGCACCTGCTGCAGTCCTTCCCGGTCAGCAACCTGAACCGGGATGACGTGGGCCAGCCGAAGACCGCCACGTTCGGCGGCCAGGTGCGCGGTCGCATCTCCAGCCAGTCTCTCAAGCGGGCCGCACGTCTGCTCTTCCAGCGCTACGGGCTGGCGGCTACCGAGACCGGGGTGCGCACCAAACGGCTGGTGGACAAGACCGCCCTCATGCTCAAGGAAGAGCGAGGACGGGACTACGACGAGTCTGTCGGGGTCGCCTCATCGGCGCTGCTGGCCCTCGGCTTCGGCCTCGACAAGCGGCGGAACACACTCACCGAGTACCTGCTCTTCGTCGGTAACCAGGCGGTGGAACTCCTCGCCGACTACTGCGACCGGGACTGGAACCGGCTCGCCGCCGACGCGGCAGCGCGCGCCAAGGCAGCCGAGAAGAAGAAGAAGAAGAAGAAGACGGACGCCGCCGACGAGAAAAAGAGCAAGATCAAGCCGGACAAGCAGACGCTGGAAGCGGCAGGTCGGATCCTCGACGCCAGCCGGGTCGTCGACGTCGCGCTCTTCGGGCGGATGATCGCCGACAACAAGGACTTCAACGTCAACGCCTCGTCCCAGGTCGCCCACGCGATCTCGACCCACGCCGTGGTCAACGAGTACGACTACTACACTGCCGTCGACGACCTCCAGCCGCAGGACGAGTCCGGTGCCGACATGATCGGCACGGTCGACTTCAACTCCGCGTGCTACTACCGGTACGCCAACCTGCACCTCGACCAACTCGGCACCAACCTGCGCGGTGACACCGACCTGGTGGCACGGGCGACCCGGGCCTGGCTGGAGGCGTTCATCGATGCCGTACCAAGCGGCAAGCAGAACTCCACGGCGGCGCTGACCCCGCCCGAGACCCTCCTGGTGGTGGTCCGGGACAAGGGCGCCTGGAACCTGGCCAACGCGTTCCTCAAGCCGGTCACCGGCCACGACCTGATGGTGACCTCGACGCAGGAGTTGTTCGGCCATTTCAACCGCCTTCGCCGGTTCTACGGCGAGGACGACCTGCGGGCGGTGGTCGCCGCTTCGATCAGCGCGGACGTGACCGGCCTAGACGCCCGGGAGGTAGCATCCAGCCGGCACGAACTGGTGTCCCGGGTGCTGGCCGCGACGAAGGTGTGAGGGCGGTGCCGATTCACTCCCTCGCACTCTGCCTCGACGCGCCTATGCAGTCCTGGGGCACCCGATCCCGCAACAACATCCGCGACACCGGTCGGGAACCCACCAAGTCCGGGGTAGTCGGCCTGCTCGCCGCCGCTCTCGGCATACCCCGCGACGACACGTCGTCCCTCGTCGAGCTGGCCAACCTGCGGATGGGTGTCCGGGTCGACCGGGAGGGCATCCTGGAACGGGACTATCACGTCACCCAGAACGTGCCGACGACAACGGGCAGCGGGCACCGCACCGCCCTCAGCCACCGGTACTACCTCGCCGACGCGATCTTCCTGGTCGTGCTCGAAGGCCAGGACTCCGCCCGGCTCGCCCAGATCCAGGACGCCCTACGGGCACCGGTCTGGCCGCTGTTCCTCGGCCGCCGGGCCTTCCCGCCGGCCCGGCCACTGGTCACCAACGGCCGTCACGAGGAGGCCGATACCGGCCTCGGACTTACCGACCAGTCCCTGGAGGAAGCCCTCACCACCCATCCGTGGCTGGAGAACCGGGCCGAAGTCCGGACTGCCGAGCAACGGAACACAGCCCGTGTTCCGTTGCGCACCACGGTCGACTGTCAACCGACAGAGCCCGCTGCCGAGCTGCGGATGGACGTTCCCCTGTCGTTCGCACCCCACGAGCGCCGGTACTCCGCCCGCGCTGTCCGGACCGGAACCGTGCCGCTGACCGACGAACTGATCATCACCGCGAAGGAAGCCTCGTGTACCTGAGCAAGCTGACGGTCAACGTGTACTCGCGCGACTTCCGCCGCGACCACGCCGACCTCCGGCAGATGCACCGGACGGTAATGTCCGGATATCCCGACCTACCCGATGACACTCCTGCCCGGCAAGCACAGTCCGTCCTATGGCGACTCGACAGCGTTCATCGTGGTTTTGCCCAGTACGTTCAGAGCAGCGTCAAACCCGACTGGAGTCGTCTGTCCGGCGACTACCTCATCGAACCGCCCCAGGTACGCAGCCTGCAACCACTGCTCGACGCCATCACTCCCGGACGACGTTTCGCATTCCGGCTGGTCGGCAACCCAACCCGCAGCATCATCAACCAAGCGGGCCAGGACAGGCCACCCGCTGAGGAAGGCAAACGACCACGCGGCAAGCGGATCGCCCGACGCAAGCCCGAAGAGCAGATCGAGTGGCTGATCCGCAAGGGCGGGCAGCACGGCTTCGTGGTGCCAACCGCGTACAACGGACAGCCGGACGTGTCGCCCTCGCCGTGCCTCACCCAGACCGGACAGCTCCGCCCCGGCGACCGAGGACCAGTCACCATCGAGCCAGTTCGGTTCGAGGGGCACCTGATCGTCACGGACGCGGATACCTTTCGAGAGGCAGTGCGGCAAGGCATCGGCCATAGCAGAGCGTACGGCTGCGGCCTGATCAGCCTCGCCCCGGTCCGTACGCCCAGCTACTGAAGGCGCAGCGATCATGAAGAGCATTGAGCGGATAGGCAGGCACCCGACAACGCGGTCCACGGTTATCCGGCTCTTGGATGGTAGCCGGGCCTCGCCCGGTGGTGTCACGCTCGTCGCCGTCCGGGTCTTCTCCGTCGTATCGTCGCACCCGACTCCGGTCCCGTTCTGCCGGTGACGTCGCCCGCGAGGGTAGGAGCCACGGGCGTTTCAAGGACACCGACGGCAAGTCGTCTGCCTCAGGTTTGGCGGCTGGCGGATCGCCTCATGCGGAAACGGTCTGTTCGGTTCGATCCAGGGCAAGTCGCACGGGAGCATATCGATCGGCAGGCGCCCACTACGTCGCATGGTGGAGCCCGTCACCGTAGAGCTTGTCAGGGGCGCGGCCCGGGCTGGGGGTCGCGGGGGCTAGCGAGCGTCGCGTCGAGCTGGTGTGGCAGTGCGAAAGCGACTTGCGGCGCAGTGGCGTAGGCTGCGGGCTCGACTCTTCTGGTGACCATCAGCGGAACGACCCTCCAGGCACCGTCTCCGTCCACTCCGCATGCTGCCGCAGCCTCGCTCGGATACTGCCTGAGCTGCTCCGCCTTCTTGATTAGCTTGGCGACATGGCCCGATCGGGGCCGCAAAAACTTGCCGACGTGCACGCGCAAGGTCACCGGGCTAAAGGCGGCGATCGGGTCCTTGACCTCGCAGAGCCACAGCCGCCGCGTGGCCGGATCGGCGATGAGAAGGTCAATCTCGCCGACAGGGTCAGCGATGCCCGCCTCAGTTAGTTGGTTCTGGGTGAATTGGAAGCGGTGCGGGAACCCCAGAGAGTCGACGATCGCTCGAACCTCGTGCTCCAACGCGATGTTGGACGCGTTTCGGTGCATCCCCATCGCTTGCGTGGCCTGCGGGGCGACCGAGGCATCGGGATAGGGAAGACGAGAACTACCGAAGTATGCGGCGTGCAGTCGCTGTGTTGCGAGGGCGACCCAAGGCATGATCCATACCTCCTGGTCGATGAGAGGTAGTGGTCGAAGCGGGATCCGGCTTTCGCGGCGCTCGACCTCGAGGTATTTGCGTTCCCGCAACCCCGGCAGAGCGTCTGGGTTGAGCGTGAGGGTGTCGAGTGCGGCCCGGATCTGCTCCTCGGGAAGTCCCGACCAGGAGAACGCTTCAGTGATGAGATCCGTGACGCTGGTGACCGCGATGCCGTCGTCGTCGGTCGGCCAGTCCACGGCGACACCAAGGACGGCATGGACAGCGTCCACGCCTGCGGCGAGGTGATCGTCGACCGTGCGCAGGGAGGGCGGCAGGTCATCACGGGTCGGGCGGTAGTCGACAGGCGTCCGGTGGTTGTCTCGAAACGGTGACCTACTGATCTCGTCCGGGATTGCAGATGGGATGGGCGCCGGTGCGCGGGTGCCGGCGGCGATTTCCTCGTCCCGCAGGGCTTGGTGGTACGCCTCGATGTCGACGCCCGGTAGTTGTCGGTCACCTTCGGGATCGTCTGTTGCCTGGACGGCGAACGTTCCGTCTGCCAAGACGTCGATGCGCAGGTCGTGCAACTGCAGTTCGTAGCTGTGGTCGAGGCTGGTCACGGTGAGCAGAAATTCAGTCAGGGCTGTGAGTTCGGCGGCGGCCATCGCGTCGGCGCGACGTTCACCGCAGGGCCGCTGCGCCAGCGCGAACTCGAAGAGGATTTCCGCTGCGCGGACGCTCATCATGGCCTCATTGTCGCGGGCCAGGTGATGCCAGTTCCCTGCCCACGGGCGGGTAAGCGCGTACGCGACCTGGCGAGTGAGCTGGAAGTGGCTGGCGTGCACTGCGTTGAGCCGGATCGCCAACTGGCGTAGCAGGCCGGGTTCGACGCTGGTGAGCTGATCGCTCAGCTGCTGTTCGATGGTAGGAATTAGCTGGTGCTGGCACAGCTCGTGAGCCTCTTCACCCGTGAAGGTTCCCGCGATTCTCTGATGGTGGATGAGGTCAAAAACGCGGTGCAGAGCACGCGCTCGCACGGCCTCAGTGCGAGGCAGTGTGTCGACGGGCGCCATCCGCGGCAGGCTTTCGGCGCGGATGAAGAACGTGATGATCGGGCCAGTCGTCTCCCATCCATGCAGGAAGACCTCCGCTGACGGGCCCGAGCTTTCGCCGCGCTCGACGCGAACTTGGCGGATGATCTCGTGCAGGGCGGCTCCCACGGTGTGGTGTCCGGTCCCACCATCGCCGAGAAACTCCTCCAGCACGCCCACGCCGAACCCGATCTCCACCACGGCATGCTTGGGTGCGAAAGCGACGCGGACCCAAGGATCGTTCTCGCTCCCGCTGGGGCCGTTGCCAATGAGCCGCAGGACGATCCGCAGCGGGACACCATCGGCAAGGCGTGCATGCCCAGCAGTATCCGGGTGACCGGACAGGCTGTGGCGGATGCCGTCGGCCATCCCGAACATCGTGTCCGGATCCAAGCCGAACGCCTGTCCGTCGGAGGCATCGAGCTGGATGATGACCGGCGGATCGACCCCGACTATAGCCATGTCGGCGTCCGACTTGGTGAACAGGTCCGCGCCGACTGGCGGTATGAGGCGGCCTACCGGCCAATCGTGGTGCGGGGGCATCCCGACCGCGGTCAGGACCGCGTCGACGGGTTCCCAAGCGGCGGCGTTGTCCCAGGTGACGTCATGATTATCGGGAACCACATGGAGGACCGTGCCGTGCTCGGCCGGAACGGGACCGAGCCGGCCGTGCCGCCGCCACGCCGCCCACACGTCGAGCAGATCGACGAACTCGACCCGCTCGAAGCCGTTATGACGGCCGAGGTCCTCGAGAAAGTGTTCCACGGTGCTCCAGTCGCCGCCGGTATCGGCAAGGATTTCCACCAGCTCGTCGACGTGGACGAGGACCGCGTCGGTCACGGCTTGGAATCCGAGCGACAGCGGCCCGCCGAATACCACCACCTTCACCGTGTCCGCGTCGGTCCGGTCCTGGCGACCGTTTGCGTACTCGCGGAGCCGGCCGGCCGCCTCGTCGAGGGCCTCGCTCAGGGTGGGCGGGGTAAGCGCGCTGGTGACCGTGAACAACGTCCGTGGCCCCGCTACGAAGGGTATCCCCGGCGACGGGAGTTCCGTGGACCGGTCCACAACCCTCCTCGAGAAGAGGTCGGTGGCATGCACCAGGGTCAGCGCTTGAATCCGATGCCGTGCCAGAGGTCGACTGCCAGCGCGGCGCAGGATCGCCTCACCAGCGGCGATCAGCGCATCCAGTGTCAGAGTCGTCGGGACCCCGATCGTGGCCTGCGCGCTACGGACGAAAAGCACCGCTCCCAGCGGCGGGGTGAACGCCGACACCCGGACCTGCACCTTGTGGGCGTCGCAGGTTAACCACGCGAGTGCCGCCGCAGCGCGTTGCGGGTTGCTGCATTGCTGCGTGATCTCGGCGGGCGCAAGTGCCTGCACCTCGGCGGCTGCTTCGATCTGCGCAGCGCTGATCACCGGTATCGACACCGTCCCAACACTGTCCTGCCCGGACTCCGGCCAGGACAGCGCGAGGCGCGCTATCGATCGGTGGCTGTAGGCGAGAATAACCTCCATGGCGTCGGTGAAACTGAACCCAAAGGTCTGAAGGACGTCCTCGTCGACTGCTCGGGCGGTCACAGCCAGGCGTCGCAGCGTCAGCGTGGGGTGCTCGTGATCGCCGGGGTGAACGCGCCAGCGGCGAGCACCGACGTTGAAGCCGACGCGACGGCGAGGATCATTCGGCAGCCGTAATGCCATTACTGGCCGGTCCGGCAAGGCATGCAACGCGGCTGCGGCGAGCTGATCCACATGCTCAGCGGCGGCGATGACGTCGCCGCGAGGCGGCCGACGCAGGCTCCGGAGCCACAATGGGGCAAGGTGCGCCGCCCACGGTGCCGCGCCGGGCGCGTCCATCGCCGCACCGAGGACCGCGCGCAAGGACACCGCAGTGAACGGCGCCAAGGCAGCGTCGACGACCGACCAGCGGATCTGCTGCCGCACCGCGCGCTGGTGCTGTCGACCATCGCGTCGCTTCTGGACCATGTCAGCATCTTTACGTTTCGCCATCGAATTCTCGACTACATTCGGCTCGCGGCTACCGAGACTCGCGAGGTTCTTCACGATGTCCGGTCCCATTGCGCCGCCCGTACCACGAAATTGCGGTAGCCATTTCGCCTGGTAGCGTTGGCCGCCGCCTTCTTCAAGGCGCCCGCGCGAGTGGTCCGGCAGCAGGCACGCCAGTTTCCCGGTTGCGGGCTGCTTCCCGCCCATGCGGGGTACGGGATCACCGCGCCGTCCGTGCCCTTCGGTGACCACCGCACCCCCGCTCGCCATCTCTGCCCGGCGATGTCCGCGCAACCGCGGCGTTCAGGACCGCAGAACAGGCCCCACACGCCCACTGCCGACACTCATGCCAGGGGATGGGGCTCGTTCGTCAGGGCCGCCAACGCGGCGGCGACCTCCTGCAGACTCGCCCGGACATACGTGGTGGTCGTACCGGCATCACCGCCGCTGTCGGCATGACCGGCGTAGGCACGGGCCACCGCGTAGCCGAAGTTCCGCTCCACCCACGTCAACGTCGTGTGCCGCAACCAGTGGGTGCTGATCTGCTGCACGTACACCCACGGCAGATGCTCACCGATACGCACCCACAGATGGTCGTACCGCCGGTACGTGATCGGCTGCCCGTTGCGGTACCGCAGCAACTGGCCCCGCGCCGGGGCATGACGCTCCTCCGCGTGCCGCTGCAGATGCCGCATCAGCGTCGGTGAGACCGGCTGCCACCGCACCGTGTCACCCTTCTCCCGCAACAGGATCAGACACTGATCCGGATCCAGATCCACCGGACGCAACGCCAACGCCCCACCCCGCCGGCACGCCGTCTCGGTGTGCAACCGCAACAACAGACTGTCCAACACCGGATCATCACCCGTACCCGCCGCGACCGCGTTGATCTCCGCCAACCGGGCATCGGCCACCGCCCGCCTGGTGCTCGCCAACCGCCGCGGCTTGGCCACCTTCAGCGCCGGATTGTCCGCCGCCGCGATGAACCCGTCCGCCACCGCCCGCTTGTACAGACACCGCAACGCCGCGATCAGATGCTCCGCCGCGCTCCGCCCACCCCGCGCATTGCGACGCGCCACCACATGCGTCCTGACGTACTCCGCCAGCCACTCGATCTCTGACGGATTCGGCTCATCCAATCGCCGCTGCCCCCAGTGCTCCACCACCCGCTTCCAGTACGACCCGTACGCCCGCCGCGTGCCCGCGGTCACCGCCGCCGACACCACCGGCACGTACTCCGCGAACGTCGGCGCCACCGGCCGCACCGCCGCCGCCTCCACCAGATCAGCCGGCGAGATCCCCATCCGCGCCAACAACAACCGGGCCGCGTCCAGCTCCGCCCGCCCCACCGCACCACCGGTCACGGCCGACCACCACCGAGAACAGCAGCGTGCACCGGAACGACCATCGCGTCCACGGCCGCCGGAGGATGCACCACCAACAACCGATCCGCAGGACAGGCCGCCAGCAGCACCCGGTCACCCGCCGTCAACCCGCACCACTGCCGCGCCGCCGCCGGCAGCCGCAGATGACCCTGACCGGTCACCGTGAACACGCCCTGCCGATCCGCGCGGAGCACCACCAGACCGGCACCCGCATGGATGTGCAGCCGGGTACCGGGCACCCAACCGAGCGCCCGAACGACCCCACTGTCGGCGATCCGACCGCTGGCATCCAGCGCCGCGACCCCATAGACCAGGGTGCCGACACGAGGAGTCGGAAGATCCGGAAGCGGCAACGGCCGACGACGAAGACTCCCGTCAGACCGACCACCCGGTTTACCCCGGCCCGCCAGCACGACCGGCGGGACGACAGGAGCGATCACCACGTCAGCCACGCCGGCCACCCCCGCCCGAAGCGGGACCGGCCGACGTCAACACGGAGATCAGATTGGTGTGGTCAAGAGCGCTTGACCACACGTACGTCGTAGACAGCAGGGATGCTGCAAAAGTGTGTCCGAGGGGGGACTTGAACCCCCACGCCCTATACGGGCACTAGCACCTCAAGCTAGCGCGTCTGCCATTCCGCCACCCGGACCTGCCCGTCCAGCCTACCGTGTCGGCTCCGGCGGCTCTCACCCCCGGTCAGCCGCCCTGGTGGGCCGCACGGGGCATTACTGTACACGGCCCGTATGGATCATGCACATCGCCGCCCGCCCTACCGGCGGGAGCCGGATCATCGCAGGTCAGGACGCGGCTGGAGCGGGCGGGTAGCGTCCGGACCCGCTCAGGCGGCAGCATTGCTTGCGTGTCCGTACCCTCACCCCTCGCCGCAGTCCAGCATCGGGCTCTCGCCCTGCGTTCCGCCGGTGATCTGTCGGCGGCCCGCCGGCTGCTCACCGACACGATCGCCTCGGCCCGTCCCGCGTACGGTGAGGACCACCCGGAGATCATGGGCACCGCGCACCTGCTCGCGAGGCTGCACCGGGAGGCCGACGATCCGGCCGCCGCCCGGCGGGTGCTGGAGGAGGCGTACGCAGCCGGCGAGCGGCGGTGGAACCCGGCCGACCCGCTGATGCTGGCCCTGGCCTTCGACCTGGCCGGGGTCGCCGAGGAACTGGGCAACCGGCACGAGGCCCGCCGCAACTACACCCGGGTGGCCACCGCCGGGCCCGCCGCACTCGGCGAGCAGCATCCCGCCGTACGCGCCGCCCGTCAGTACCTCGGAATCCCCGACGGCCAGCCACCGTCGCCGTCCCCCGGTGCCGCGACTGCGCCCCCGTTGCCGACTCCCCCGCAGACCCCGCCCGACCATGCCCCGACGGCGCCCCACCGGGGGCACCGACCCCTTCCGACGCCCCGGCCCGGGTCGGGCCCGCCGTCGCCCCATCCTGTCTCCGCGCCTCCCACCCCCGCCGCACCCGGCCCACCGGTGCCGGCCGGCCACCCGCCCCCTCCGGGCCAGCCGGTTCGCCCGTCGGCACCACGACCGGGCCCCGCACCGGCCCGCCCCGCACCGGCCGGCCCGGCTCCGGACGCCGAGCCCCGGGTGCCACTGCCCCGGCAGATGTACGGCGTCCAGCCCACCCACCGGCCCGGCGCGCCCCGGCCCCGTCCGGCCTCCACCGCACCGCACTCCGGGCCGCCGGCGTCATCGCCGGGCCCACCGCCCGCCGCTGCACCGGCACCGGATGCCACCCCGGCGCAGCGGTACCCGGCGTCACCCGCTCCGGTCTCCGGTGGCGCACCACCCACCTCGCCCTGGGCGCCGCCCCACCTCCAGCAGCCCTCCGCTGTCCCGCCGGTCCCGGCGGACGATGCCGTCCCGCCGGGAGCACCCGGCCGGTCGGCTGCTCCCCCGGCCGCACCGCACCCCGCACCGTCGGCCGGGGTGCCGTCCGGTCCGCCGGCCCAGCACGGGCGTCCGGTGCCGATCCCCACCGTGCCGCCCGCCGGCCCCGGCCAGCCGAGCGGGCCAGCGGACGGCGCGCCCATCCGGCACGGGCAGCCGACCGCCCTTGCGCCCGCGCCGGGTGAGGCCGGTCCGGCACACCCCCTCCCCACCGCCGCCCCGCCCGCCCCGACCGGTGACGGTGCCGCACCGGGCACGGCACCCGCCGACGCGCCGACTCCCGCACCACCGGCCGCGCCCGGTTCGGCGGCGATTCCCGCAGTCCCGCCCGCACCGGGCCCGGCTGCGACCCCACCCGCGCCGGGCTGGGACCGGCCGACGGTACGGGTCCAGCAGATCGGCCCCCTGCTGGAGGACCAGCACCCGGACCCCGCCCGAACCCCGGCGGCTACCGCATCCGACGGCACGGCACCCGCAGCGTCCTCCGCCGACCCGGCCGACGCGGTACCCGGGGCGACGTCCGGCGGTACCGCCGCCGACCCGGCACCCACCACGGCACCTGGCGGTACGGCCGACCCGGTTCCCGCCCCAGCGTCCGGGGACACCGCTGGTCCCGCCTCCACGGCCGCGTCCGCCTTCGAATCCGCTCCGCCGCCCGCCCTGGCCGCACCCGCCGATCGCCCGACGGCCTCCGCAGCGTCGCAGGCGTACCCCGCACCACCGCAGGCGGCACCGGCAGCGCCCCCGTCGTCCGCCGTCCCGCCGGAGCTGCCTCCGAGCGCCCCGTCGGCAGCCGCACCGCCGGCGGCTACGACGATCCGGGCGGCAGCAGCACCGACGACAGGGCAGACAGCCATCCCGCCACCGACGCCCGCAGCCTCCGGAGATGCCGACCGGCGGACCGGGTATCCGGCGGTGACCACCGCACCGCTCGACGCCCCACCTGGCGGGGACGCCGGGAACCCGCCCGTCCCGGTGTGGACCGCCGGCCCCACCGGGACGGTCGGCGACGCGGGCGGGGACGACGAGGCTCCCGCCGACGACCCGACGTGGGGCGACGTCGCGCCGGGTCGGTCGATCATCATGCCGCTGGTACCGATGACCGAACCGCCGGCAGCCATGGAACAGACCACCGGCCCGCCGCCGTACCCGGGACGGACCGCCGGATCACCGCCGGTGGTGGCGCAGGACTCCGGATGGCCACCGACCGCGGGCCGGACCCCGGGATGGCCCTCGGATCCGGGGCGGGCCCCCGGGTCACCGCCGGATGCGGGGCACCCGCCGGCACCGGGAACGGGCTTCGGATCACCTGCACCGGCGCCGGACAGTACGCACGAGTTCAGGGCACCCACCGCCGCCCACGAGCCCGCGCTGCGGGCACCCACGGAGTCCGCGCCACAGGCAGCGGTGGAGCCCGGACCGGTCCCCGGGGCAGCCGGCCCAGGGGGCGGGGAGCGTGGCACCGACCGGGGCGTACCGCCGGTGGTGGAGGGGGCGGGATATCCGGAGCTTGCGCCGTCGTACCCGGTGCAGGACGGGCGTGCGCGCCGCCGGGGCCGGACGGTGGCCGTGGTGGCGGGGGTGATCCTGGTGCTGGTCGCCGGGGGCACGGCCGGGGCGCTGACCCTGGGTCGGGACGCGGACGGGCCGCAGCGGTCGACCGGCACCGCCCCCCGGCAGACGGCCGGTCCGCCCCCGGCCGACCTGAAGTTGCGGGACGACGAGGCCACCATCACGGTCACCTGGTCCGACCCGAGCGGCGGTTCGGTGCCGTTCATGGTCGCGGGTGGACGCACGGGGCGGGCGCTCGGGGTGATGGCGACCGTCGACCCGGGACAGACGAGTTTTACGGTCAACGGGCTGAACGCCGAGGTGGACTACTGCTTCACCGTGCTGGCGGTCTACTCGACGGACTCGTTCGCCACCTCCGGCCAGGTCTGCACCGACCGGGTCAGGCCGTCGCCGAGCAGCTGAGCGCGACGGCCGGGCCAGGGCGGCCGGGCGGGGCGGCTGACCGGCGGCTCCGGCCTGCGCCGCGACGGTGGAACGCCCCGCCGAACCGGCACGCTGGGTGTCCGCGGCGGAACGGTCCGGGTTTCCTCGTCCCGGATCGACCCCTATGATGTGCCACGGTTCAGGCGAGGGCGTCCGGCACCCGGCACGCCGTCTGAGGCCACCGGACGGAGGTCGACCCGCTGTGGCCAGCATCGACGATGCCGCGAGCGCCGGGGGCGGCGCGTCCCGCCGACGGTCCCGGTTGCGGGGTGGGCTGGTCACCGTCGGCACGGTGACCGCGCTGGTGGCGGCGTTGGGCCTCACCCTGCTGGGTCGGGGTGCCGCCGAGGAGGCGTTGGCCAGCTTCGACGCCAGCAGTTGGCTGTGGAGCAGCACCCGGGGCGAGTTGGCCCGGGTCAACGGGATCACCGCCAGGGTGGACACCCGCAAGGAGGTTCCCGGGGCCCGGCAGCATCCGGTGCAGGTCACCCAGACCGACCGGCTGCTCATCCTGCGCGACCTGGAGACCGGCCAGGTGAGCGCGCTGGACCTGGCGACCCTCCAGATCACCGCGACCACCCCCACCACGCCCGGTCTCGGGGTCAACGTGGTGCTGCACGACGACGCCGCCTTCGTGGTGGACGCGGTGCGCGGCGTGGTGCGTCAGCTCGATCCCCGTTCGCTGGTGCCGGTGGGTGACCCGGTGCTGTTCCCGCCGGGCATCACCGCCGGCGCGTTCGACGGTCGGGGCCGGTTGTGGATCGCGGTGCCGTCGGAGGGCACCGTCGCGGCGGTCACCGCCGCCGCGCTGCCGTCCGGGCCGGCGTCGGGGAGGGCCGACGTCGGGGGTCCCCGACGGGTGCAGACGCATCCGGTGGCCGAGCCGAGTCACGAGTTGACGCTGTCCACCCTGGACGACGGGGTGGCGGTGCTGGACCGCACCACGGGCACGCTGGTGACGGTCCGGGGCGGACAGACCCGGCGTGCGGTGCTGGAGGCCGCCGCGGGTGGCGCGGTGCCGGCGCGGACCAGCGGCCCGGTGGTGCCGGTGACGATCGGCGGGGAACGGCGGGTGCTCGCCGTCGACGACGGCCGGGTGGTCACCCGGTTCGTCGTGCCGGGCAGCGGTGACCGGGTGGGGCCGGCCGTGGCCTGGGCCGGCCGGTTCTACTGCGCCGACGGGGTCACCGGCACGATCTACGCGTTCGACGGGGCCGGGCAGTTGGTGGAGACGATCCGGCCGGGCCGGACGACCGGCCCGCTGGAGCTGGAGGTGCGGGAGAACCACCTGTTCATCAACGCCCCGGGTTCGGCCAGCGCCCGGGTGGTCGACGACGCGCACCGGGTGCGCACCGTCGACAAGTACGCCAACGACGTGTTGGGCGGGGACCCGCCGCCGGACCCGCCCCCGCCGCCTCCGCCGCCGAAGCCCCGGGTGGGTAAGCCGGGCGCGCCGGGTCAGGTCACCGCCACCGCCGGGGACGCGCGGGCCCGGGTCGCCTGGCGGCCGGCCGCCGCGAACGGCTCGGCAGTGCTGCGGTACGTGGTGCAGGGCGCGGGGAGTCGGCACGAGGTGGGGGCGAACCAGCGGTCGCTGGAGGTCACCGGGCTGACCAACGGGTCGACGTACACGTTCACGGTGTACGCGGTGAACGGCAGGGGCGACGGTCCGGCGCGGCGCAGCAACCCGGTGACCCCGACCTCGGCGGTGCCGGCCCCACCGGCCGGGGTCAGCGCGCAGGCCCGCCCCGACGGCACGGTGCTGGTGCGCTGGCCGGCGGCCGACGGGCAGGGCAACCGGATCGCCCGGTACGCGGTGACCGCCACCTCGGCCGGGGCGAACGCCCCGGTCGGCGAGTCGCGTCGCACCGAGCTGGTGGTGCCGGCCGGTGAGTTGACCTACGGCACCCAGTACGCGTTCACGGTGATCGCGGTCAGCGACCGGGGGGCCGCCTCGGTGGCCTCCCCGCCGAGTGAGCCGGTGGTGCCGTTCGCCGCTCCGGGGCAGCCGGCGGGCCTGCGGGCGGCGACGGTGGCCGACCGGGCGGGCACGGTCGCGGTGCAGTGGTCGGCGGCGGCGGCGAACGGCCGCCCGGTCAGCCGCTACCAGGTGGACGTGGGCGGGCGGACCAGCGAGGTGACCGGCACCGCGACGACGGTCACCGGGCTGGGCGACGGGCAGAACGTGCTGGTGCGGGTGCGGGCGGTCAACGAGGCCGGGTCGGGGCCGGAGGCGAGCGTCACCGCCCGGACGGTGGCCGCGCCCCGGGTGACGCTGACCGGGTCGTCGGCGGACGCGACGTCGGTGACGGTGACGTTCACCGTGGACGCCGGGGGCGGGGAGTCGATCTGCACCGCCGCCACCGGCGGGAAGAGCGCCACGGGTAGCTGCGCCAGCCTGCGGGTGACCGGTCTGACCCCGGGCACCGCCTACACGGTGACGGTGACGGCCGTCAACGCCGCCGGTCGGGGCACCGCCACCCGGGCGCAGGGCACCGATCCGTTGTACGGGGTGGCGACCTGCGTCAACGGGCCGGACGGCGACCAGCGCACCTACTGCGACCGCGATGTGGACGGTCGCAACGGCAACGAGGTCTTCTCGGTGCCCCGGCAGGACAACGACAAACAGGTCGGTTGGGCGAAGCCGGGCACCCGGCTGCGGGCGTACTGTCGGCGGCAGGGCGAGAACGTCGACTCCTGGATCTACAACGACCAGAAGCAGTCCACCTGGTGGGTCCGGGTCGACTACGAGGGACGCAACTACATCCCCTGGGCCTGGCTCAACCTGGCCGGCGGTGACGACATCGCCGTGCTGCCCACCTGCTGACCAGCGCCGCCGCAGCCGAGGAGCATCCCGCCGTCGTGAACGACACCCCCGCACCGCTGAGCCAGTCGGAGGTCCAGGGTTTCGCCGCCCTGGCCGCCCGGCTGGCCGGGAACGTCAACGCGGTCGTGCTGGGCAAGCCGGAGGTGGTGCGGTTGGCGTTGACCGCCCTGTTCGCCCAGGGGCACGTGCTGCTGGAGGACGTGCCGGGGGTGGGTAAGACCACCCTGGCGCGGGCGGTGGCGGCGACCGTGCAGGGCCAGTGGCGGCGCATCCAGTTCACCCCGGACCTGCTCCCATCGGACGTCTCCGGGGTGACGATCTTCAACCAGGCCAGCCGGGGCTTCGAGTTCCATCCGGGGCCGGTGTTCGCCAACATCGTCATCGCCGACGAGATCAACCGGGCCTCGCCGAAGACCCAGTCGGCGCTGCTGGAGGTGATGGAGGAGCGGACGGTCACGGTGGACGGGGTCCGGCACCCGGTGCCGCAGCCGTTCCTGGTGGTCGCCACGCAGAACCCGGTGGAGATGGACGGCACGTACCGGCTGCCCGAGGCGCAGCTGGACCGGTTCCTGGTGAAGCTGTCGGTGGGGTACCCCGACGAGGCCGTCGAGGTGGAGGTGCTGCGTGGGGCGACGGTCCGCTCCCCCGACTCGCTGCAACCGGTCACCGACACGGACACCGTCGGGGAGATGGTCCGGATGGCCCGCCGGGTGCACATCGCCGAACCCCTCTACGGGTACGCCGTCCGGCTGGCCACGGCCACCCGGGCGCATCCGCAGGTCCGGGTGGGGGTCAGCCCCCGTGGGGTGATCGCGTTGACCCGGGCGGCGTGCGCGTACGCGTTGATCGACGGCCGGGGTTGGATCATGCCGGAGGACCTGAAGGCGCTCGTCGAACCGGTCTTCGCCCACCGGCTGCTGCTCACCGCCGACGCGCAGGTGCGCGGGGTGACCGCCGCCGACGTGCTGCGGCAGGCGGTGGCGTCGGTGCCGGTGCCGCTGCCGTCGGGCCAGTCGACCCCGACGCACGGCTGAGCGGGCCGGGCGTGGGGCTCACCGCCCGGGGTACCGGGCTGCTCGTCGCCGCGACCGCGTTGCTCGGCGCGGGGTTGCGGTTCGCGTACCCGGAGCTTGCCGTGCTGGGGGCGGCGGGCGCGGTGGCGGTCGGGCAGGCGGTGCTGGTGGCGGCCCGCACGCCCCGGCTGGTGGTGTCCCGCACCGCCGACCCGGACCGGGTGGCGGTGGGCGAGCCGGCCCGGATGGCGCTGACCGTCCGCAACGCCGGGCGGCTGCGGGTGGGCAGCCTGCTGGCCGAGGACCGGTGCGCGGGCCGGCCGGTGCCGGTGCCGGTGGTGCGGCTGCGTCCCGGCCGGGACACCGGCCTCTCCTACGACGTGCCGACCCGTCGACGCGGGGTGCTGCCGGTGGGGCCGCTGCGGGTGACCCGCCGCGACCCGCTGGGCCTGTACGCCGCGACCCGCGCGTACGGGCCGACGGCGGTGGTCCGGGTGCATCCCCGGGTGCACCCGTTGACGGCGGTGCCGACCGGGGCGGGACGCAGCCTCGACGGGCGGGTCGACGGGGTGCCGCACGGGTCGATCACCTTCGACGCGTTGCGGGAGTACGTGGTCGGCGACGAGCTGCGCCGGGTGCACTGGCGGACCAGCGCCCGGGTGGGTGAGCTGATGGTGCGGGAGAACGTGGACACCAGCCTGCCCCGGATCGTGGTGCTGCTGGACAACCGGGCCGCCGCCCACCCGGACCGGTCCGGCGGGGTGGCCGCGTCGTTTGAGGCGGCCTGCGAGGCGGCGGCGTCGCTGGTGGTGGCCGCGTTCCGGCAGGACCTGCCGGTGGTGCTGCTGCTGGTGTGTCCGGCCGACGACCGGACGGCCGACCCGCCGCTGGACCGGCTCGCCGCGGTGACCCTGACCGACCTGCCGGGCCGGCAGCCCGTCGGCGCGACGACGGGGGACCGCGACGGTGCGGCGCTGGACGCGACCCTGACCCGGCTGCGCGCCGACCGGCCGGGCGACACGCTGGTCTTCCTCACCGGCCCCGGTGGCCGCGACGACGTGGGGCGGGTCGGCGCGCTGCGTGGGGCGTACCCGTCGGTGGTGGTGGGGGTGTTGGGGGCGGCCGGGCCGACGCCGACGGCGGCCGGGCCGGTGGTGCTCGACGCGGTCGACGGCGCGGCGTTCGCCGCCGCGTGGGACGCGACCGGCCGATGGTGACGGTGACCGAACAGCCCGACGCCGCCCGACCGGACCGGGCGCGGGCGGGTGGCCCGGCCGGCGGTGGGCCGGGCCGGGCCGTCGTCCGGGTGCTGCGGGCGGCCGTGGTGCCGGCGACGCTCGTCGCCGCCATCGGCCTGGCCGGCGTGGCGCTCGACCGGGTGTACGCCGGTGACCTGCTGACCCGCCTGGTGTGCGGCGCGGCCCTGGGGGCGGTGCTGGTCAGCGTGGCCGCCCGCCGGTTGCCGTCCTGGCAGGTGGCGCCGCTGTCGGTGGCCGCCATGCTCGGCGCGACGGCCTGGTCGGTGCGGCTCGCCGCCGCACACGCCGACCTGCCGGGCGGTTTCCTCGACGTGGCGGCGGACGCCGCCGCCAACGCGGTGCCCCGGCTGCTCACCGCGATGATCCCGGTCGAGCCGGCCCCGGACACGGTGCTGGTGCCGGTGGTGGCCGCCTGGTTGGCCGGGCTGGCCGGTGCCGAGGTGGCGCTGCGGGCCGGCCGGGTACTGCTCGGTTTCCTCCCGGCCACCGCGTCGTACGCCGGTGCCGTCTACGTCGTCGGCCCGAACGCCCCACCGGCGGTCGGGGCGTCGGTGGTCTTCGCCGGGCTGGTCGCGCTCGCCCTGGCCGCCGGCCGGACGCCGGGTGACGACCCGGTCGCCGGGCTGCCGCCGGCCGTTCGCGGCCCGGTGCGGGTCCGGGCGACGGTGGTCTCCGCCGCCGGGGTGGCGGTGGTGGTCGGGTCGGCGGCGCTGCTCGGGCCGGCCCTCGCCGGTCGGATCGACGACCGGCCGGTCGACCCGCGCCGCTACGTGCCGCCGCCCCGGGTGGAGTCGTTGGACGAGAACCCGCTGATCCGTATCTCCGGCTGGGCGTTGGAGCCGCAGCAGGAGCTGCTGGACGTGTCGACCCGGGCCCCGGGCGACGGGCCGACCACGATCCGGCTGGCCGTGCTCAGCGACTACGACGGGGTGACCTGGCGGGTCGGGGCGACCTACCGCACCGCCGGTCGGGTCCTGCCCGGCGGTGACCCGCAGGCGGCGGACACCGTCCGGCAGGAGATCACCGTGGCCGGGTTGACCGGCCGGCTACTGCCCGCGGTGGCCACCCCCCGCACCGTGGACGGGGCCCGGGTGGCGTACGACCCGCAGAGCGGCACGTTGATCCGGCCGGAGGGGCTGACCCCGGGGTTGACGTACACGGTCACCTCGGCGCGGGAACGGCTGGACGCGAACCTGCTCGCCACCGCCGACGTACCGGCCGGGGCGCAGGTGGCCCGGGTGCTGCGGGTACCCGACGGGACGCCGGAACGGTTGCGCCGGCTCGCCACCCACCTGGCCGAGGAGAACGGCGCCCCGTACGCGCGGGCGGCGGCGGTGGAGCAGTTCCTCGCCGAGCACTACCGGCTGGTGGCGGACGCGCCGAGCGGGCACGCGTACCCGAACCTGGAGTTCTTCCTGTTCGGGCCGCGCGGTGGCGGCGGCCAGCGGGGCACCTCGGAGCAGTTCGCCGCCGCCTTCGCGGTGCTGGGCCGGTTGACCGGCCTGCCGACCCGGGTGGTGGTGGGGTTCACCGCCCGGGGTGACGGGCCGGTGCGGGCCGCCGACGCGTACGCCTGGCCGGAGGTGCTCTTCGCCGGGGTGGGGTGGGTGCCGTTCGATCCCCGGCCCCGCCCGGACACCGCGCCCCGGCCGGTGGAGGACGACTTCCGGCCGGCCCCGCCGAGCCCGCCGCCGTCGGAGGTGCCCGAGCCGACCGGAACCCCGTCGGCCACCCCGCCGGCGGTGGCCGCACCGGGCCGGACCACCACCGGTGAGCGCGGCGGGTCGACGCCCTTACTGCTGGGTGCCGGTGCCGGCGGGTTGCTGCTGCCCGGGGTGGCCCTCGGGGTGCTGGCCTGGCGTCGTCGGGCGCAGACCCGCGCCCGGTTGGGCCGGGGCGACCCGGGGACCCGGGTCGGCGGCGCGTGGCGGCACACCACCGACGCGCTGCGGCTGTCGGGACGGCCGGTCGGCGGGGACCTGTCCGCCACCGAGGTCGCCGACCGGGCCGGGCACGCCCTCGCCGAGGACACCGCCCGCGCCGGGGGTTCCCCTCCCGTCCCGGACACCGCCCGCGCCGGGGACCCGGGGCTGACCGAGTTGGCCGGGCTGCTCAACCAGGCGGCCTTCGCCCCGGGCACGCTGACCGACGCCCAGGCCGACCGGGCCGGGGACATCGCCGTGGCCTACGCGACGGCGCTGCGGGCGGCCCGCCCCGGCTGGCGGCGGCTGCTCTGGTCGGTCCATCCTGGCCCGCTGCGCTGGCCCCGCTGACCGGCCCCCGGCGCGGATCCGGAGCACTGTGGAGTGCCGGGACGGGCCGGTTACGCGGGGGGCGGGCCGGCGGCGCGTAGTCGGCGGACCAGTTTGCGCAGGCCGGCCTGCCAGCCGTCCGGGTCCTCGGCGCGGCGCAGCGCGTACCCTGCGACCTCGGGGTGGGGCAGGATGAGGAAACGCTCCTCGGCGAGCCCGGCGACCGCGGCGTCGGCGACCTGGTCGCCGGTGAGCACCGGGCCGGAGGCGGCGATCACCCGGGCGGCCAGGTGGCCGGTGGCCAGCCCGTCGGCGAGCATCGGGGTGTCCACCCCCTGCGGGCACAGCGCGCTGACCCGGATGCCCTGGTCCCGGTAGGTGATCGCCAGCCACTCGGCCAGCCCGACCGCCGCGTGTTTGGTGGCGGTGTACGGGGCGTCGCCGACCGCGGTGAGCACCCCGGCCGCCGAGCAGGTGTGCATCAGGTGGCCGCCGCCCCGGGCCAGCATGCCGGGCAGCACGGCGCGGGCGGCGTACACGTGGGCGAGCACGTTGACCCGCCAGGCACGGTCCCAGTCGGCGTCGGGGGCGTCGATGCCGGAGCCGGTGGCAACCCCCGCGTTGGCGCAGAACAGGTCGATCCGGCCGTACCGTCGCTCGGTGTCGGCGACCAGGTCGCGGACCTGGCCCTCGTCGGCGGCGTCGACGGCGACCCCCCGGGCGACCGGGCCGACCGACTCGGCGACGGCGGCGGTCGCGTGGGCGTCGAGATCGGCCAGGACGACGGCGGCGGCCCCCTCGGCGGCGAACCGGCGGGCCAGCGCCGCGCCGATGCCACCCGCTCCCCCGGTGATCACCACCACCCGGTCGGTCAGGTTCATCTCAGCCCCGCTCCGCCGGCCGTCCGGCGTCCACCGCCGACGGCGGGCCCAGCCGGCTGATCAGCTCACCCAGGGCGGCGGCCCCACCGGCGGTCACCTCCGGGGTGGGCAGCAGGGCCAGCACCGGCACGTCCACGCCCGCGTCGGCGTAGCGGCGGACCTGGTCGCGGCAGTGCTCGGGCGAGCCGTGCAGGATCAGCGCGTCGACCACCTCGTCGGGCACGGCCGCGGCGGCGGCCCGCCGGTCACCTGCCGCCCAGGCCGCCCAGACCGGGCCGAGCACGTCCTCGCGCCCCAGCCAGCGGTGGAACTCGGCGTACGCGGGGACGGTGAGGTAGCTGGTGATCAGCCGCCGGCCGAGGGTGCGGGCGTAGCCGGCGTCCTCGGTGGGGCAGACGAAGACCCGGGCGACCACCTCGAAGCCGGGGCCGCGCCCGGTCAGCTCGGCGAGGGCCTGCGCGACGTCGTCGGCGGCCAGCCAGTTGAGGATCACCCCGTCGGCCTCGGCGGCGGCCAGCCGCAGCATCCCCGGGCGCAGGGCGGCCAGCAGCACCGGTGGTGGGCTGGCCGGCGGGCGTTCCAGGGTGAACCGGCGCACCCGGAACGTGTCGAACGCCCCGTCGACCGTCTCGCCCCGTAGCGCCGGCCTGAGGAACCGCAGCAGGTCGCGGGTGCGCCGGAACGGCTCGGTGTACGGCACGCCGTTCCAGTCCCCCACCACCACCGGGGACGACGCGCCGATGCCGAGGGCGAACCGGCCCGGGGCGGCCTCGGCCAGCGCCGCCGCGCTCATCGCCAGCAGGCCCGGTCCCCGGGTGAAGACGGGGGTGATCGCGGTGCCCAGCCGCAGCCCGGGTTGCCAGGCGGCGGCCAGCGCCAGCGGGGTGAACGCGTCGGTGCCGTTGACCTCCGACGACCACAGGTCGGTGAAACCCGCCTCCGCCAGGGCCGCGTAGCCGGCGGCGTGCTCGGCGAGCGGGACGCCGGTCAGCGGCACGGTGAAGCCCCATCGGTTCGTCATCCGGTCGATCGTGCCCGCTCGCCCCGGCCGGAACAAGGCCGGAACCGGGATGGATTCGGCGATACCCGCCGCCGGTGCCGCCCGGGATGTTACGAACCCCTGGTGGGCCGGGCCGACGGCGACTGCCGACGAGCATGACGGGCGGCGACGGGGCCGCCCCGCTGCGGCGTACCGGAACGGCCCAGCGGGCCACGTTCCTGGAACTCTTCTTCGACCTGGTGTACGTCTTCGCGCTCACCCGGATCTCGTTCCGCGCCTTCGAGGACCTGGCCCTGGAACCCGGCGGCACCACCGGCTGGTCCCCGGTCACCGGGGGCGTCAAGACGCTGCTGCTGCTGCTCGCGCTCTGGGCCGTCTGGCAGGGCACCGCGTGGACGACCAGCCGGTACGACCCGCACCACAGCTGGCTCCAGCTCGTGGTGATCACCGCCCTGGTCGGCAGCATGGTGATGGGGGTGGCGATCACCCGCGCATTCACCTCCACCGGCCTGGCGTTCGCGGTGGCGTACGTGGTGACGCAGGTGTCCCGCCCGGGTCTGCTGCTGCTGGCCCTCGGCAGCCACGAGTACCGGCGGCTCAAGCTGCGCATGCTGATCACCTTCGGCGCGACCGGGGTGCTCTGGCTGACCGGGGCGTTCCTGTCGCCCACCCCCCGGGGGCTGCTCTGGGCGTTGGCGCTGGTCGTGGAGTACCTGGCCGCCCGGTTCGGGTGGCCGGTGCCGGGGCTGGGCCGGTCGAGGGCGAGCCGCTGGGACGTCGCCGGGGAGCACCTGGCCGAGCGGTACCAGCAGTTCTTCCTGGTCGCGCTGGGCGAGACGATCCTGGTGGGCGGGCTGGCGTACAGCACGGGCCCGTTCGATCCGGCCCGGACCGGCGCGTTCGCGGTGGCGCTGGTGACCTCGGTGCTGCTGTGGCGGATCTACGTGCAGCGGGCCGGGCAGGTGCTCGCCGAGGCGGTGGTGCGGTCCCGGCACCCGTCGGACACCGGCCGCTCGGCGGCGGACACCCACCTGGCGATGGTGGTGGGGCTGGTCGGCACGGCGATCGGGTACGAGCTGACCATCGAGCATCCGCTCACCTCCCCGGAGGCGGCGTGGGTGGTGCTGCTGGTGGGCGGTCCGGTGCTGTTCCTGCTCGCCCGCGCCCGCTTCGAGTACGAGGTCTTCGGCCGGGTGTCGCCGTCGCGGTGGCTCGCGGCGGCGCTGCTGGTCGTGCTCTTCCCGCTGCTGCTGCACGTGGTGCCGCTGGTCTCCGCCACGGTGGCCGCGCTGGTGCTCGGCGGGGTCGCCGCAGCCGACGCCCGCCGGGCCCGGGGTCACCCCCCGGAACCGGCCACCCCACCCCTCTAACCCCCGCCCCACCCACCCGCCCCGTGCTCAGCCGCCCGCCTGAGTCCGGTGATCAAGAGGTTTGCGTCAAGTCTGATCATCAAACTGACGCGAACCTCTTGATCACCGCGCGCAAACCTCTTGATCACCGCGCGCGATGGGGGTGGGGTTGGGGGTGGGGGTCAGCGCTGGGTGGTGAGGGACAGGTGGGGCCAGGGGTGCGCGGTGATGATCCGCTGCTCGGCGGGAGTGAGCGGGGCGCGGCCGGTGGTCTTGCGGATCAGGGTGAGGCGGTCCCAGCCGAGCCCGTCCGGAACCGGTCGTCCCCCGGTGAACAGGTCGGCGACGACCCGCGCGGCGGCGGGGGTGAGCCACGGCCCGCGGTGCAGCGCCACCGCCAGGTCGAGCCCGTGCACGCCGACCTCCACCACGCGGGTCACCAGGAACTCGTGCACCGTCATCGGGTCACCGTGGCGGGTGCGGACGACCCGGTCAGCCGGCTGCGTCCGCACCGCCGCGTCGGTCGCCCGCCAGGCGGCGGTGAAGGCCGCCGCGGTCGCCGCCGCCTCCGTGGACCCGGTCGGGGTGGCAGGACCGCGGGCCGCCCGCCGGGCGTCGGCGATCCGGTCGGCGTCGACCTGCGGGGTGAACTTCGCCGGGCCGAAGTAGCCGGCGGCGTCCACCTCGGCGCGCGGCGGCGCGGGCGCGGCGAGCATGTCGACCAGGCGTCCGGCACCCGTGCGGACGTGGGCGACGAGGTCCCGGACCGCCCAGGGCGGGCACGGGGTGGGCCGGTCCAGGTCCGCGTCGGTCAGCGTGGCCAGGACCACCGCCAGCCGGACGCACTCGGCACGGAACGCCGTACCGGCCAGGGGCACCAGGTGCCGACCCCGGCCTCCGGTCAGCCCTTCCAACGGGGCACCAGGCGGTGCACGGACAGCAGCACCAGCGCCGCCACCACCCCCATGGTGCCGGCGATCCCGGCGGCGCTGCCGGCGTACCCGATGAATAGGGTGCGGCGGGTCAACTCGTCCACCGGCGTCTGCTGCTGGTCGAGCAGGCCGGACAGGGCCAACCCGCAGCCGAGGACGGCGAGCAGGCCACCGATGCCGAGCACACTGGCGGCCACCTTGTGGGCGTCGTCGGGAGCGACCTGCGCCTGCTCGTGCTGGAACACCAGCAGCAGCAGGCCGGCCAGCGCCGCCCACACCCCGACCACCAGGAAGGCGGCGACCGCGTCGCTGGGCCGGTGCCAGCCGGCGGAGAGGGTGGCCACCCCGGCGACCGCGGCGTACGCGGCGCCGAGGAACGCCCCGAGCACGCGCACCTTCGCCGGCAGCACCAGGATCAGCGCCAGCGCCACCGAGGCGGCGATGGTGGTGTGTCCACTGGGCAGGCTGTTGCCGACCGCGTCGCGTTGCGGGTCGATGCCGAGCGCGGGCCGGTCGATGACGTACTTGAGCACCTGGGTGGTGACGTTCGCCCCGGCGATCAACAGGGTGGCCGAGATGGCGAGCGCCTTGCGGCCCCGGATCAGGGCGATGAAGAAGATCACCACCATGGCCGCCAGCAGGGAGACCACCGACATGGCGTTGAGGATCCGGTTGACCAGACCGTCGATGCGGTCCTGGCCGATCCGGTTGCCGGTCAACGCGACGGTGTCGAGCCACTGCCCGGTCCCGGTGTGCACGGCGAACCGCCACACCAGCAGAAAGGCCGCCGTCTGGGCCAATGCCAGCACGACCAACCAGACCGCGGTCCAACCCCTTGCCGTCGCACGCACCCGCACACCGTAGCGGCACGCGCGGCACGTCGCGCGTGGGCCCACCGGGACGGTCCGGATACCTTGACACGGGACCACGGGAGGTGACGGTGACCGGCACACCACAACACGGACGACCGACCCGGCAGCCGCCGGACGGCACCCCGTTGACACCGCACGGGCCGGCCCCGCAGCCAGCGCCCGGGCAGCCCGCAGACGCCGGGCCACCGGACCCGGTGGAGTCGTTGGCCGGTCTGCTCGGTGGGCGCGGTGGCGCGATCGACGCGACCCTGCCGCCGGTGGCGTTCACCGTCGGCTGGCTGGCGACCGGACGGTCGGTCGTCGGCGGGGTGGCGGTGGCGGTGCTGGCCGGCACGGCGGTGGCGCTGTGGCGGTGGCGGCGCGGGGACCGCCCCCGGGCGGTGCTGATCGGGCTGCTGGCCGTGTGCCTGGCCGCCGTGGTGGCGCTGCGCACCGGCCGGGCGGCCGACTTCTTCGCGGTGCAGGTCTTCTCGAACCTCGCCAGCGCGCTGGTCTGGATGGTGAGCATCGTGGTACGCCGGCCGCTGCTCGGCGTGGTCGTCGGGGCGGCGCTGCGGCAGCGGGGGCGGTGGCGGCGCGACCCGGCGCTGTTGCGGGCGTACGGGCGGGGCAGCTGGGTGTGGGCGGCCACCTACGTGCTGCGGGTGGCGGTGTTCCTGCCGCTGTGGCTGGGCGGGCAGGTGGTCGCGTTGACCGTGGCCCGGGTGGCGTTGACCTGGCCGCTGGTGGCGGCGGCGCTGACGGTGAGCTGGGTGGTGATCCGCCGGTCGCTGCCGGCCGGTCATCCGGGGCTGCGGCACCCGGTGCAACCCGGGTGAGCCGGGACCGCCCGTTGCCGACGTGGGGTGCGGGGCACCGGGGGCACAGACGTTGAAGGAGAGGCCGCCACGGGGGGAGCGGCCTCTCCGATCAACACGGTACTCCGTCATAGGGCGTCGCGTTATCCCGCGCGCGCTCTTTTTTCACCGCTTTCCCGCCGGGGCGGGAAGGGGGGATGGCGGGGTGGGCCGGCCGCTCCGCTGCGTCGGCCGGACGGTCGACCCACCCCCGGCCTGACCGTGGGAATCAGGCCGCCCGCCGACCGGGCTGTCCGCTCCCCCGGGCCCGGTCGGCCTCCGGGTGGGTGGCGCCGCGCCACCCACCCGGCAGGGTCAACTCACCCGTTCGGGAAGAGCATCCCGTAGTCCGCGTACGCCATGGCGATGTCGGACTGGGCCCAGAACCGGTGGTAGTTGAAGGTCGGCTCGGGGCCGCCCTTGAGGTACGCGTCGACCTTCGGCCAGTCCGGGTCGTTCTTGTAGAACGACCGGATGTCCAGGAAGCTCTTGCCGGCGGCGATGGTGTCACCGTTCGGCATCTTCCCGGTCCAGCCCGGCGGCACGTAGAGGCCCTGGCCGTCGGCGGCGTTGTAGACGTCGTCGAACCGCTTGTAGTCGCCGCGGGTCTCGGTCGTCGACACACCCTTGCTGTCGCTGGCCGCCGAGAGCGCGTCCAGCAGACCCTTGGCGGTGGTCTTCGCCTGCGTGTTGCCGGACTTGGCCGCGTACGCGATCAGGGTCCGGGCGAGGGAGCCGGTGACGCCGACGTCCTGGCCCGTGGAGCTGACCTCGACGTGCAGGCCGGTGTTGGACGCCGGGCTGCTCGGGTTCCAGTTGGCGGGCTGGCCCGTCCACTTCAGCTCGGACGGAACCGCCCAGTTGGTGCCCAGCTTGGTGTTGGCGATCGCCCACGGCACCCACTTGTCGAGCAGCGCCTTGGCCTTGGTGTTGCCGGTCTCCAGGTACAGCTCGGCGATGCGCTGCATCGACCAGACCTGCATACCGAACCACTGGTTCGACGGCGGGTCGTTGTAGACCGGGTCGACGTCGTAGTACATGCCGTAGAAGGTGGCGGTGCCGGCCGGCGGCTGGGCGTAGCTACCGTCCCAGCTGTTGGTGGCGCCACCGGCGATGCCGCCCTCGGCGGACTGGAGCCAGGTGTAGAACTCCAGCTGCCGGTCGAGGCTCTTCTGCCAGTCGCCGACCGCGGTCGGGGACTTCGGCTTGAGCTCGTTCACGTTGGTCATCGCCCAGGCCGCGAACGGGTTCTGGTAACCGAAGTGGCTGTGGCTGGAGCCGATCCGCCAGGACCAGCCCGCGCTGGCGTCGTACGCGCCGCCCCAGGCGTAGTACCAGGACAGCAGGTAGTGCGCCGAGTCCTTGCCGGTGCCGGCGGGGCAGGTGCTGGCCCCGACGCAGTTGCCGATCTTCTTGAAGTACTTGTCGTACATCGCGTACCGCAGGTAGTCGCCCATCTTGGCGGCCTTGGCCACGGTGGCCGCGACGTCGGCCTGCTTGCCCTGCGCCTTGGCCCAGGTCAGCGCCCAGTACGCGGCCTGCACGGCGCGGGCGTCGGCGTCCGGGGCGTTGGTGTACTTCCACTGCTTGGCCGGGGCACCCGAATCCTTGACGAACAGGTCGAGGTAGCCGTACTGGCCGCCGTGCTTGAAGGTGTCGCAGGACGGCTGCGGGATGGTCTCCCACACCGACTCCTGCGTGCCGCGCTGGAAGGTGTTGATGTACGCCGGCTTGGTGGTGCCGTCACCGCAGCGACCGAAGCCGTAGGTGTTGTCGACGTCCATCAGCCAGTGCATGCCGTAGATGTCGCCGGTGCCGTAGGTGGACTGCAGCTCCGAGCGCAGCGGGTCCTGGCCGACCGGGACGCTCGCGTTCAGCGCCGACGGGTACTGGCTGGGCAGGTTGTACTCGGCGGCGTACTGCGGGGTGCCGGCGACGCCCGCGGTGGGCTGGTCGGCGTGCGACGGGATGATGTACTTCTCCATCACCGTCCAGGCGTTGTTGAACGGCGCCCAGTTCTGGGTCACCCGGCCGTAGTAGGCCTCCAGCCACAGCCAGTAGCTGAACGCCTCGGAGGTGGTCTCGTGGCCGTGGTCGGGGGCCTCGACGATCAGCGTCTCGATCGAGTGGTACGGCACGCCCTCGGGGCTGAAGTAGCCCGAGTTCTTGATCTTGCCGTACTGGTCGAGGAACTTCGCGACGTAGGCGTTGTCCCCACCGGGGGTGTCGTTGTCGATCTCGGTGGCGGTGACCACCACCGAGGAGACTCCGGTGCCGGCCGCGGTGATGGTGGCGGTGCCACCGGCGGTGTCGGTGTCCTCCGCCGCGGCGACCGTGACGGTGACCCCGGTGCTCCAGTTGCTCGGGGTCAGCGTGACGCTGGCCGGCGAGACCGTGATGTCGGTGTCACCGGCACGGGTGAGGGTGACCGGCACGTTGCCCGAGGGCGCGGCGCTGAGCTTGAGGTTGAAGGTGCTGCTGCCACCCTCGTTGACGCTCACCGCGGAGGGCGTGGCGACCAGCGCCGGGCCGGTGGCGGGGCTGACGGTGAACGACTTCTCCGCCACGCCGATGCCGTTGGCGTTGTCGTACGCCTTGGCCTGGACCGTGTAGCTGCCGGCCGGCAGCGAGGTCAGCGTGTACGCGTACGGCGCGGAGGTGTCGGTGTTGACCAGCAGGCCGTTGCGGTAGAACTCGACCTTGCTGATCGTCCCGTCCGGGTCGCTGGCGGTGGCGGTCAGCGGCACGTCGGCCGGCGCGGTGAACGGCCCGGTGGGCACGCCGAGGGAGACCGTCGGCGGCTGGTTGGCCGGGGTGCCGTTGCACGGGGTGCCGTTGAGGGTGAACGACGTCGGCTTCGGGTTGCTGCCCGAGTAGGAGCCGTTGAACCCGATGGTGGTGGAGCCGCCGGTCGCGATGTTGCCGTTGTAGGACTCGTTGGTCGCGGTGACCTCGCTGCCGCTCTGGCTCCACTTCGCCGACCAGCCCTGGGTGACCCGCTGGCTGCTGTTCGGGAAGGTCCACTTGAGCGACCAGCTGCTGAGCGCGTCGCCCAGGTTCTTGATGGTGACGTTCGCGGTGAAGCCGCTGCCCCAGTCGTTGGTGGCGTAGACCACGTCGCAGGCCGGCGCGGCCTGGGCCGCGCTGGCCGGCAGGCCCACCCCGCCGATGGCGAGTGCGGTGGCGGCGAGCATCGCCGTGCGGCGACGTCTTGCCATGAGTCTCATGTGCGCGGTGTCTCCTCGGACCGGGCCGGGGCTGCGGGCCCCGGCGGGGGCACCTCCACGCGCTGCTACAGGGGTGCGCGGGGGGACGGAGGTGCCGGAATGGTGGTCGGTCCGGCCGGTGGGCCGGGGCAGGGACGGGGTACGGCTCAGGCCGTCGTGCCGTTCCTTCGGGTGCCGTCCGGGAGACCCGGATGCCCTCGGCGACCCATCACTCGCGCGTGTCTGGCTCCGCTGCGTTGATTCGACAGTGTGCCATGGAAGCGCTCCCACGACAACTACCTCTGTCGAAACGCAGGTCGATGTTTCGATCTCGTTTAGGGGCTTTCACAAAGCCGTGACGGGCGTTACAGTCGCAGCATCGCCGATGGGAGCGCTTCCATCGACGGAGATGCAACAAGTGAAGGTCACAACCGTGGTCGCCCGACCACGGGGTTCAGCCCGAACGGCTGACGACGGGCCAGCCCGGACACCGTCGCCAGCCAACACCCCACCATCACGGAGGGAGGTGGAACCAGAGCCACTCGCGTGGCCCGGCTCCCGCGCGACACGCACGGCCGGACGCCAATTCGAGCGTGCGTGTGTGCAACACAGGTGGGGACGGGGGTTGCCCTCCCCCGTCCCCACACTAAACCCCCGTACTCGACGGGAAAAGAGGCCGACGGGTCAGGCGTGCGCGCCGCCCGGCCGGCCTCGATCGCTATCTGCCCCTCGACAGATCGGCCGACCGTCCCTCGACGGCGCCCGTCACACTCGCCATTCCCCATCCCGGCCGCCCACGCGCGGCCCTCTAGGCTGGCGGTCCGCCCCGAGGCGGCCGGGCCGTCGTACGCCCGCGCTGGGAGCGCTCCCGGCCGTCGGGGTGGCCCGCACCCTGAGGAGAAACATCCATGTCGATACTCACCCGGCGACGCCTGCTGCGCCGCGCCGCGCTCTCCGCCACCGCCACCGCCGGCGCCGGGCTCTCCGCCGCCACTGGCGCCGGCCTGGCCGCGGCCACCGGCGTGCTGGCCGCCGGCTGCGACGCGCCGAAGGGTGGCGACCCGACCGCCGACCCCACCGCGGAACGGGTGCGTTTCCCCCACGACTTCGGCTGGGGCGCCGCCACCTCGGCGTACCAGATCGAGGGCGCCGCCAAGGAGGACGGCCGGGGCGAATCGGTCTGGGACACCTTCAGCCACACCCCCGGTCGCACCCGCAACGGCGACACCGGGGACGTGGCCGCCGACCACTACCACCGCTGGGCCGACGACCTCGACCTGATGCGCGACCTCGGGCTGCGCAGCTACCGGTTCTCCATCTCCTGGCCCCGGATCCAGGCCGACGGCACCGGCAAGCCCAACCAGCGCGGGCTCGACTTCTACAAGCGGATCATCGGCGGCCTGCACGAACGCGGCATCGCCCCGATGGTCACCCTGTTCCACTGGGACCTGCCGCAGGCGTTGCAGGACGACGGCGGCTGGGAGAACCGGGACACCGCCCACCGGTTCGCCGACTACGCCGACGCGGTCTTCCGGGGCATCGGCGACCAGGTGCCGGTGTGGTTGACCATCAACGAGCCGAAGACCGTGGTGCAGAACGGCTACCTCTGGGGACACCACGCCCCCGGCCGGCAGGACGCCGACGCCGCCTACCTCGTCGCCCACCACCTCCAGCTCGCCCACGGCCTCGCCGTCCGCGCGCTGCGGGCCACCGGCTTCGACACCCGGATCGGCCCGGCGCTGAACCTGCACCCGTGCTACCCCGCCGACGACAGCCCGGCCGCCGCCGCGGCCGCCACGCTGCACGACGGGTACGAGAACCGGCTCTACCTGGACTCCATCCTCACCGGTGCCTACCCGGCCGACGTACTGGCCGACCTCGGCCCGGACAGCCGGATGGCCAAGGGCATCCGCGACGGCGACCTGGCGACCATCGCCAGCCCGATCGACCTGCTCGCCGTGCAGTACTACACCCCGCTCTACCTGACCGGCAACGGCAACACCGTCACCCGCTGGCCCACCAGCGAGGCGGACTGGCAGCAGATCTACCCGCAGGGCATGTACGACATCCTGACCCGGGTCACCCGCGACTACGGGCCGGTCCCGATCACCGTCACCGAGAACGGTCTGCCCTGCCCGGACACGCTCGGCCCGGACGGCACCGTCGACGACGCCGGCCGGATCGCCTTCCTGCGTGACCACTTCACCGCCGCCCACCGGGCCATCGCCGACGGCGTGCCGCTGGAGAGCTACCACGTCTGGTCGCTGCTCGACAACTTCGAGTGGGCCGAGGGCTACGACCAGCGCTGGGGACTGGTCTACGTGGACTATCCGACCCAGCGGCGTGTCCTCAAGCGCAGCGCCCACTGGTACCGCCAGGTCATCCGGGACAACGGCCTGTAGGTCGGGCGCAGGGACCGGAGCAGCACCGGCACGGCCGGACCGCGTGGGGGCGGTCCGGCCCGGCAGCCGACCAGAGGCCCGGCAGCCGACCAGAGGCCGGTCAGCGGGGCAACGCCTGCTGGAGTTCCGCGCGCAACGCCGGGGTCAGCATCTCGCCGGCCTGCTTGGCCAGCCGGGCCATCTCGTAGCCCACCACGCCGATGTCCGCGTCCGCGCCGGCCAGGGTGGCCAGGATCGACCCGTCCCGGATCTGCATCACCAGGAAGTAGCCCCGGCCCATCTCGACCACGGTCTGCTTGACCACGTCCCCGTCGAACATCTGGGCCGCGCCCGCGGTGATGCTCATCAGCCCCGACGTCACGGCGGCCAACTTGTCCGCGTGGTCGCGGGGCAACTGCGCCGAGATCGCCACCAGCAGACCGTCCGAGGAGACCACCACCGCGTGCGCCACCCCGGGCACCCGCTCGGCGAACGCGTTGACCAACCAGTTCAGGTCACGCGCCTCCTGGCTCAGTGTCATCACTGTCGTCCCCCTTCGCTGCGCACACCCGGCGGCAAGATTAACTCGGTGGTCTCCTCGGCCTCGGCACGGCGCACGCCGCTGTAGAGCCGGGACAGCATCCCGCCCACCGCCTCCGGGTCCAGGTCCTCGCGGACCCGGGCCGACGGCGGCCGGGCGGGCTCGGTCACCGCGGTCAGCTGGGCCATCGGCACCCGCACCGGCAGCCCCCGGTCGTTGGTGCCCCCGGTGACCGGGACCAGCGGCGGCGCCGGGGTGCCCCCGCCCAGGGTGGCCGGCGACGACGGGGCCGGGCCCTGCCGGGACCACCAGCCGCCGTCGGCCGGGGGAGCCGGTGTCCGCACGTCCACGACCCGGGCCGGGAGCTGGTTCGGCGGCGACGAAACCGGGCGACGGCCCGCCACCGGCAGCTCCGCCGGGGCCACCCCGCCGGGACCGGGCCACTGCGCCGGACGCGAGGGTGGCCCGACCGGACCGGACGGCGACCCCACGGCCGGACGGGCCGGCAGGACGGCGGGGGCGACCGGGGCCAGCGCCCGCGGCCCGGCGGACGCGTGCGGCGGTGACCCGTCCAGCTCCGGCGCCGGGGCGAGCAGGGCCGCCGGCAGGGTCAACCGGGCGACCAGCCCCTGCCCCTGCGCGACCAGCCGCACGCCGACGCCGTGCCGGGCGGCCAGGTGGCTGACCACGAAGTGACCCATCCGCTCGACCGCCGCCACGTCGGCCACCGGCGGCTCCGCCAACACCGCGTTGGCCTGTGCCAACGCCGTCGGACTCATGCCGAGGCCGGCGTCGGCGATGTCCACCACCGCCCCGCCGCCCTCGGCCCACGCGGTCACCCGGACCAGGGTGTCCGGCCGGGAGAAGGCCGTCGCGTTCTCCAGCAGCTCCGCCACCAGGTGCACCAGCTCCCCGACGGCGTGCCCCACCACGTAGAGGTCGGCGACCGACTCGTGGCGGACCCGCTGGTACTGCTCGATCTCGGCGCTGGCCGCGAGCAGCACCGCACCCAACCGCACCGGCCGGTTCCACCGGCGGGTCGACTCGGTGCCGGCGAGCACCAGCAGGCTCTCGTCGTTACGGCGCATCCGGGCGGCCAGGTGGTCCAGCTTGAACAGGTTCTCCAACTGGTCCGGGTCGGCCTCCTCCCGTTCCAGGTCGTCCAGCAGCTCCAGTTGCCGCTCCACCAGCACCTGGCTGCGCCGGGCCAGGTTGACGAACATCGCGTTGACCGTCCGGCGGGTCTCCGCCTGCTCCACCGCGACGCTGACCGCGCTGCGGTGCACCGCCACGAACGCCTCGGCCAGCTCGCCGATCTCGTCCAGCGAGCGGACCACGGCCGGCGGCACGTCGATCGCCGGCACCCCGCCGTCGACCGCGCGCAGCCGCTTCAGGGCGTGCGGCAACTCCACCTGGGCGATCCGCAACGCCTGGTCCCGCAGCCGTTGCATCGAGTTCGCGATCGACCGGCCGACCAGGACGGCCAGCAGCACCGCCAGGGCCAGCACCACCACGATGCCGCCCAGCACCAGCAGGGTGGTGCGCAACTGGGCGCCGCTGACCTCATCGGCCCGGGCCACCGCGTCGTCGAGCACCCGTTCCTCCAGCTGTCGCAGCAGCTCCTGCCGCTGCTCGCTGGCCGTCCACCACTGGTTGGCGGGCAGCACCGCGGGCAGGGCGGTGCCGCTGGTGCTGATACTCCGCTCCTCCAGCCGGGTGGCGTCCACGAACGCCCCCGTCCGCGAGGTCCGGTCGTACGCCTGGATCTGGGCGGTCGTCGCGGCCACCCGGAACGCGCCCAGCGCGGCGAGCTGCTGCGCCCGCAGGTCGGCGAGGTTGACCTGGTCCTCCAGGCCGTAGCGGCCGGCCCGGGAGGCGGCGTACAACTGGCCCCTGATCCGTGCGGACAGCTCCTTGACCCGGGCCAGCTGCACGTAGCGCAGCACCGCGTCGGTCAACTCCGGACGGTCCGGCCCCGGGCTCGGCTCGGCGAGCAGGCCGAGCAGCGCCTCCACCGCCCGGTGGTAGTTGCCCAGGATGGTGTCGCTGCTCAGCACCGCCGGCGGCACCGCCGAACGGATGTAGACCACCTGGTCGTACGCCTCCACCGCCTCGGCGTAGGCGACCTGCCAGGCGGCGTCGGAGTCGGCCAGCGGCCCGGCCGCCTCGCGCAACGCCCCGAAGGCCGTGTCGGTGGCGGCGTGCAGCGGCCGGAGCGCGACCAGCGCCGCGTCCCGGTCGGCGGCGCTGCCCGCCCGTCTCAGCGCGGCCAGCTCACCGGCGGTACGGTCGCGTTCCTGCTGGAGCCGGTCCACCGCCGTGGTGATCTGCTGCCCGATGCCGACCTGCCGGGCGAAGTCGTTGAGCGCCGTGGTGCGTCCCACCAGCCCCGCGGTCTGCACCCCGGCCAGCACCAGGAACGCCACCGACGGGATGACCAGGACGGTGGCGAGTTTGGTGCGCATCCGCCAGTCCCGCAGCCGCAACGGCGAACGCCGCCGGTGCGGCACGACCCGCTCGTCGAACCGGTTCCGACCCGGCGACTCCGCGCTCGGTGTCGGGTCGGGACCTGCGTCCACGTCTCGCCTCCTCGGTCCCCGTCCCCACGACGGGGGGCCGGGTCCATCCAACCAGGCCAGACGCCCATGTCAACGGGTCGACGGCGCATCCGACCGGGCGGAGGTGCCTGCTCCGACGGCCGAGGTCGGCGAGGGGTCCTCCTCCGTACGGCCGGTGCCGGCGAGCCGGTCCGCGTCGGGCACCCGACCCAGCGCGACCAGCGCGGCTCCGGTGGCCCCGATCTCCCGCTCGGCGCGGTGCCGGACCGGACGCGGCGCGAGCGCGGCGGCGAACGCCGTACGCCACCACGCGGAGGCGGTCACCGCTCCCCCGCCGAGCACCACCTCGACGGGTGCGTCGACACCGGACTCCAGCACGGCGAGGTCGTCGGCGACCATCCGGCACAGCCCGGTCATCAGCCCGGCGAGGATGTCCACCCCGGTGCTGGAGAAGCTGAGCCCGCGCAGCTCACCCGAGCCGGCCGGGGCCAGGCCGGGGGGCCGGTCCCCGCCGAGGCGGGGGTTGGCCGGCAGTACGCCGTCCGGTGCGATCCGGGCCAGCGCGGCGTCGAGATCGGGCCCCTGCGGCAGCCGCAGCTCCCGGTCGGCCCAGGCGAACAGGTTCCCGCCGCTGGAGTAGGCCGCCCCGGTCACCACGTACTCGTGGTCCACCCGGTAACGCCACAGCGAGGCCGGCAGGGCTGGCAGCGGCGACCCCGCCGGAACCCGCTGGACCAGGCGTACGGCGGCCGAGGTGCCGACCGTGACCGCCGCCCGGCGGGGGTCGACGCAGCCCGAGCCGACGTTGGAGGCGGCCCCGTCGCCGACCGGGGCGGCCCAGCGCGCCCCGGCGAGCTGCGGCCACCGGCGGGCGTGCTCGGCCCGCAGCCGGCCCTGCCAGTCCATCGGGGCCAGCTCCGGCAGCTCACCCGGCCGGACCCCGGCCACCGCGACGGCCTCGTCGTCCCAGGCCAGCCGGCTCAGGTCGAGCAGGCCGGTGCCGGAGGCCATGGACACCGACATGGGCGCGTCGTCGAGCAGTCGACCGAGGACGTACTCGACCAGGCCGGCGAACCGGGTCACCCCGGCCGTACGGTCCCGCAGCCAGGGCAGCCGCACCGACCAGTAGCAGCGGTGCCACCACGCCCCGGTCCGCGCGTGGAACTCCTGTGGGTCGGCCGGACCGGACGCCCCCGACGGCGGTGCGGCCCGGGTGTCCAACCAGGTCAGCACCGGGCCGAGCGGGTCACCGGAGCGGTCCAGGGGCAGCACCGAGTGCCACTGCGCGCAGACCGCGACCAGCCCGACGTCGCGCAGGTGACCGGCGGCGGCCAGCTCGTCGAGGCACTCGGTGAGGCCGGCGAGGTAGCCGGCGGCGTCCAGGGTGCCGGTGCCGTCCCCGGCCACGGTCAGGTGCACCCGGCGGCGGGCCAACGCTCCCGGCAGCGGGTCGGCGTCGGCGTCGAGCACCAGACCACGGACCGAGGAGGTGCCCAGGTCGAGAGCGAGAATGTTCATCGCGGGTCACGCTACCCGGCGGCGCGGACGGGAACGCCCTTCCCTGCCGCCCGTCCGCCGCCTAGGGTGTCGGTATGCCCGCGCACCTGACCTGCTGGTGGCCCGCCGACCCGGCGGCCATCCCCCGCGCGTAGCTATCCACGCGGCCGCCCCACGAGGCGGCCGCCGGTCCTCCCCCGGCACCCGGGGCCGCCCGACGACGAGGCGACCCGACCCGGAGGAGAAACCCGATGAACCACCTCTACGACCTGCTCGCCGCCGTCGCCGACGGCGTCGACCCGGGCCCGTTCGCGCTGCTGCGCCGCGACGGCGTCGACCACGTCGACCTGTTCACCGGCCCGGTCGACGTCGCCGACCGGCTCGCCGACCTGCCGCTGCCCGACGACGCTGCGGGCCCCCGCACGCTGGCGCTGGTGCCGTACCGGCAGATCGCCGAACGGGGCTTCGCCTGCGTGGACGACGGCGTCCCGATGGAGTACCTGACCGTCACCGGGCACGCCACGCTGCCCCTGGCCGACCTGCTCGCCGCCCTCCCGGCCGGGCCGGTGGTCTGCGCCGACGCCGCGTTCGACGTCGACGACGACGAGTACGCCCGGATCGTCGACCGGGTGCTGGCCGAGGAGATCGGTCGGGGTGCGGGGGCGAACTTCGTCATCCACCGCACCCTGTACGCCACCGTGCAGGGCAGCCCGTTGGGCGCCGCGCTGGCGGCGCTGGGCCGGTTGCTGCGCGACGAGCGGGGCGCGTACTGGACGTTCCTGGTGCACACCGGCACCCGGACGCTTGTCGGCGCGAGCCCGGAACGGCACGTCAGCGTCGACGACGGGCTGGTCATGATGAACCCGATCAGCGGCACCTTCCGGCACACCGGGGCCACCGCCGGGCGGGACGCGCTGCTGCGGTTCCTGCACGACCCGAAGGAGGTCGAGGAGCTGTACATGGTCCTCGACGAGGAGCTGAAGATGATGGCCGGCGTCGCCGAGCACGGCGGGCAGGTCGTCGGGCCGTACCTCAAGGAGATGGCGCACCTGGCGCACACCGAGTACCTGCTGGCCGGCCGGGGCACCCGCGACGTCCGGGAGGTGCTGCGGGAGACCATGTTCGCCCCCACGGTGACCGGCAGCCCGATGCAGAACGCCTGCCGGGTGATCGCCCGGCACGAACGGACCGGCCGGCGCTACTACTCCGGGGTGCTGGCGCTGCTGGGCCGCGACACCCAGGGCCGACAGACGTTGGACGCGCCCATCCTGATCCGGACCGCCGAGATCTCCCCCACCGGGCGGCTGCGGGTGCCCGTCGGGGCGACCCTGGTGCGGCACTCCACCGCCGCCGGTGAGGTCGCCGAGACGCACACCAAGGCCGCCGGGGTGCTCGCCGCACTGGGGCTCGGCCCGCAGGCGTCGACCGAGGGGCCGTACCCGCCGGTGCGGTGGGCCGACGACCCCGAGGTACGGGCGGTGCTCGCCGCCCGCAACACCCCGCTGGCCCGGTTCTGGCTCGACCAGCGCGCCCCCGGCGCGACGGTGCTGCCCGGGGCGGCCGGCCGGCGGGCGCTGGTGGTCGACGGGGAGGACACCTTCACCGGGATGCTCGCCCACCAGTTGCGCGCCCTGGGCCTGACGGTGGACGTGCGGCCCTGGCACGCCCCCGGCTCCGACGCCGGGTACGACCTGGTGGTGGTCGGCCCCGGACCGGGCGATCCGAGGGCGGTCGACGACCCGAAGATGGCCGCCCTGCGCACGCTGCTGACCACGCGGCTCGACGCCGGGTCACCCACCCTGGCGGTGTGCCTGGGGCACCAGCTGCTCAGCGGGCTGCTGGGGTTGCCACTGCACCGCCGCGCCGCGCCCTACCAGGGCCTGCAACGGGAGGTGTCGCTGTTCGGGGTGCCGCGCCGGGTGGGTTTCTACTCGACGTTCACCGCGCGGGCGGACTCCGACCGGATCGGGTCGCCGTACGGGCCGGTGGAGCTGGCCCGGGACCCGGCCGACGGGTCGGTGCACGCGCTGCGCGGGGCGACCTTCGCCGGGGTGCAGTTCCACCCGGAGTCGGTGCTCAGCCGGGACGGTCTGGCCGTGCTGGCCGAGCTGCTGGGGCAGGTGCTGGCCCGACCGGCACTGACGGCGGGTGGCGGGCCGGTGGGCGGGTAGCGGCGGGCCACCGGGTGGGCCGGGTCGGCGCCCGGCCCACCGGGCCCACCCGGCGACTCAGCCGGCGAGGCCACGCTTGACAGCGCCGCCGATGCGGACCGCCCGCTTGGCGGTCAGCGCGGTGGCCGCGAGCGCCACGTGGTCCGGGGCGACCTCACCGTTGTTGCTGGTGTGCGAGGCGCCGTACGGGTTGCCGGCGACGAACTGGCTCGGGTCGGTGTAGCCGGGGGTCACCACCACGCCACCCCAGTGGTAGAAGACCGTGAACAGCGACAGCAGGGTCGCCTCCTGGCCGCCGTGCGAGGTGGCGGTGGAGGTGAAGCCGCTGTAGACCTTGTCGGCCAGCGCACCGTTGGCCCACAGCGGGCCGGTGGTGTCGATGAACTGCTTGAGCTGGGCGGCGATCATGCCGTACCGGGTGGGGGAACCGAAGATGACCACGTCGGCCCAGGCCAGGTCGTCGATCTCGGCCTCCATCACGTCCTGGGTCTCCAGCCGGTGCGCCTGCCAGCCCGCGTTGGAGCGGATCGCCTCGTCGGGCGCCAACTCCCGTACCTTGCGCAGGCGCACCTCGGCCCCCGCCTCACCGGCGGCCTCGCAGGCCGCCTGCGCCATCTGGTAGGTGATCCCGGTCGCGCTGTAGTAGATGACCGCTACCTTGACCTGGCCGTCCATCGTCTGTGTCCTCCTCGGTTCGGGTCAGCTCCGGCGACTACCCGGTGCTTGCCGGGTCAAACATCCGCCCGTGGCATGATCCGGACATGCAGCTGCGCGCCGCCACCCCCGAAGACTGGCCGGCGATCTGGCCGTTCCTGCGCGAGATCGTGGCGGCCGGCGAGACGTACACCTGGCCGCGCGACGTGGGTGAGGACGACGCCCGCCGCCGCTGGCTGGTCGCCCCGCCCGGCCGCACGGTGGTCGCGGTGGACGACGACGCGACGGTGCTGGGGACGGCGAAGCTGGTCGCCAACCAGGAGGGTCCGGGCGACCACGTGGCGAACGCGAGTTTCATGGTCGCGCCGGCCGCGGCGGGTCGCGGCGTCGGTCGGGCGCTCGGGGCGTACGTGCTGGAGCTGGCCCGGCGGGACGGCTACCGGGCGATGCAGTTCAACGCGGTGGTCGCCAGCAACACCCGGGCGGTGGCGCTGTGGCGGTCGTTGGGGTTCACGGTGGTCGGCCGGGTGCCCGAGGGGTTCCGCCACCCCGGTCTCGGCCCGGTCGACCTGCTGGTGATGCACCGCCGCCTCGACTGATCCGCGGCGGTACGGGGCGTCTCGGCCCCGGCCGGCCGCCCCGGCGGGTGATCCCGGCGGCTCAAGATTTGCGCAAGTTCCAGCCGAGAAGGCTCCCACGGGGGTCGGGAGGCGGATGCTGGTGGGCACGGATGCCGGGGGGTAGGGGTCACCACCGGTGACCCGGGGGGACCTGCACGGGGGATCGCGCTCCGCCGGTTCGACGACCGGCGTAGCGCGGTCGGGGGTGTCCGCCCGGTGTCGGTACCTGCTCCTATGCTGACCGGCGTGGTGGAGCTGACCGGCGACGAGGCGTTGACGTTGCGGATGACCGCGCTGGCCCTGCGGGAGCATCCGGCCGGCCGCCCGTCGGGGGTCGCCGACGTGGTGGAGTGGTTCGGGGCGATGCAGGCCCAGGACGCGGCGAGCGGCCTGTGGTCACTGGGGTTGCGGCTGCCCGGCCACACCGAGGCCGACGTCCGGGCCGCCCTGGAACGCCGCGAGGCGCTGCGCACCTGGCCGATGCGCGGCACCGTGCACCTGGTGCCCAGCCGGGACGCCCGCTGGATGCTCGACCTCACCGGCGTCCGGGCGCTGGCCGGGGCACCGGCCCGACGGGCCACGCTCGGGCTGACCGAGGCCGAGGCCGACCGGGCCGCCGACGTGCTCGGCACGGCGCTGGCCGGCGGCGGCCGGCTGACCCGCGCGCAGTGCCTGGACGCCCTCACCGCCGCCGGGGTCGACGTCTGCGGTCAACGCGGCTACCACCTGCTCTGGTATGCCAGCCAGCGGGGCGTCACCTGCATCGCCCCGCACGTGGGCACCGAGCAGACCTTCGCGCTGCTCGACGAGTGGGTCCCCGACCCGCACCGGCCCGAGCGGGACGAGGCGCTGGGCATCCTGGCCGGGCGGTACTTCCGCAGCCATGGGCCGACGACCCGGCGCGACTTCACCGGGTGGACGGGGCTGACCGCCGCCGACACGAAACGGGCTGTCGCGGTCGCCACCGACGCCGGCACGCTGACCGCCGTCCGGGTCGACGGGGTGGAGTCGTACCTCGACCCGGCGCTGCTGGACGCGCCCCGGCTGCCGGTGGACGACGTACACGTGCTGCCCGGCTTCGACGAGTATCTGCTCGGCTTCAAGGACCGCACCCTGATGGTCGAGCCGGCGCACCTGAAGGCGGTGATCCCCGGCGGCAACGGTGTCTTCCAGTCCACGGTGGTGCGCGGCGGCCGGGTGGTGGGCACCTGGAAGCGCCGCCTCGCCCGGACCAGGGTCACCGTGACGGTGCAGCCGCTGGTCCCGCTGGACGGGCCGACCCGGCAGCGGGTCGAGGCGGCGCTGGAGGGTTACGCCCGCTTCCTCGGCCTGCCGCTGCACCTGACCTGGTAGGTCCCGCCCACTCCCTCAGGCAGCCGACGATCCCGGCCCGCCGGCGCTCCCGCCCCGCCGGCACCCCCGGCCCGCCGCGTCGTTGGTCCCCCGGTCCCGACAACCCGACCGGCCTGGCGCAGGACGGCGGCGTGCCGCATCCGGCTCCGCGCGGCCCGGGGCGAGGGCGGGCAGTCACCCTGCGCAATCAGGGCCGATATCACCGAGAGTGATCGCAGATCATCTGCCGCCGCTGGGGTCAACAGCCCGCCGGAGCGGGAGGATCCTCATTGAGCTGCAATTTCGCCACAACACTCCGCCGACCAACACCAACCTCTCACGGACACTTTGCTCTGCTGCCGTAGACGCGACAGACACGGAGAGCAGCCGTCGCGTCGAAGGCAGCAGAGCAAAGTGTCCGGAGGTGATGTGGTGCGCTCGATGTCATGTCACTGTGCGTGTCGATCGGCACGGGCTGCCGAACGCGCGGGCAGACGGGCAGGGCGGACGAGACGGGAGGGTGAGCGGTCCGGCAGGGCGGGCGGGGCGCCGGACACCTGAGAGGCACGACGCAGCGGCGACGCGGAGCCGCGGGTGCCAGGGCGGCGGAGCTACGGGTGCCAGGACCGCGAGCCGCAGGGATCGGGGGCCGCCGGGGGCCGGGGACCGCAGGGCAGGGGGGCAGGGGGATCGGTGGGCGCACGCCGCCGGGGGCGGGTGGGCGTGCGGCCACCGATCCGGGGTGAGGGGGTGGGTCAGTCGCCGAGGGCGCCGGCCGACCGGCCCTCGTGCAGGGTCAGGTTCCGACCGGAAGCAGGGTCGAACAGGTGGATCTTCTCCAGGTTGAACCAGATCCGCCGGTCCTCGCCCTCCTGCACCGGCGACTCGGCCGACAGCCGGGTCACCAGGTTGCCGCCACCGCCGCTGAAGTCGGCCCCCGCGTCGGCGGCCAACTCCTCCAGCTCGGCGGCGCTGGCCCGCTGCCCCTCGACGGTGAAGTAGACGTACTTGTCGGAGCCCATCGACTCGACGATCTCGGCGGGGGCGGTGAACTCCATGCCCCGGGCCCGCGCCTCGTCGTCGATCAGCTCGGCGTCCTCGAAGTGCTCCGGACGGATGCCCAGGATCAGCTCCCGGGGCGCGTCGGCCCCCTCCAGCTCCCGGCGGATGCGCTCGCCGATCGGCACGTCACCCAGGGCGGTGCGCAGCTTCCCCTCCTCCACGGCGGCGTGCAGGAAGTTCATCGACGGCGAGCCGATGAACCCGGCGACGAACAGGTTGCGGGGGTGGTCGTACAGCTCCTGGGGCGGGCCGACCTGCTGGATCGCGCCACCCCGCATGATGACCACGCGGTCGCCGAGGGTCATCGCCTCGGTCTGGTCGTGGGTCACGTAGACGGTGGTGGTGCCGAGCTTCTTCTGCAACCGGGAGACCACCGTGCGCATCTGCACCCGCAGCTTGGCGTCCAGGTTGGACAGCGGCTCGTCCATCAGGAACGCCTTGGGCTGCCGGACGATCGCCCGGCCCATCGCCACCCGCTGCCGCTGCCCGCCGGAGAGGTTGGCCGGCTTGCGGTCCAGCAGCGGGGTCAGCTCCAGCACCTTCGCCGCCTCCTCGACCTTGGCGGTGATGGTCTCCTTGTCGAGCTTGGCCAGCCGCAGCGGGAACGCCATGTTCTCCCGGACGGTCATGTTCGGGTAGAGCGCGTACGACTGGAACACCATCGCGATGTCCCGGTCGCGGGGCGCCTTGTCGTTGACCCGTTCCCCGCCGATGCGCAGTTCCCCGGAGCTGATGTCCTCCAGCCCGGCGATCATGTTGAGAGTGGTGGACTTCCCGCAGCCGGACGGGCCGACCAGGATGACGAACTCGCCGTCGGCGATCTCCAGGTCGACGTCCTGCACCGCGACGGTGCCGTCGGGGAAGCTCTTGCTCACCTTGTCCAGCACGATGTCAGCCATTTTGTCACCTATCCCTTGACGGCGCCGGAGGTCAGACCGGAGACGATGCGGCGCTGGAAGAAGAGCACGAACAGGATGATCGGAATGGTGATCACCACGGCGGCGGCGCAGATCGCCCCGGTGGGGTCCTCGAACTGCGACTCGCCGGTGAAGAACGACAGCGCCACCGGCACCGTCCGGGCCCGCTCGGTGGAGGTGAGCGTGATGGCGAACAGGAAGTCGTTCCAGCAGAAGATGAAGACCAGGATCGCCGTGGTGAACAGCCCCGGCGCGGCAAGCGGGGCGATGACCCGGCGGAACGCCTGCCCCTGGGTGGCGCCGTCCATCTTCGCCGCCTTCTCCAGGTCCCACGGGATCTGCTTGAAGAACGCCGACAGCGTGTAGATCGCCAGCGGCAGCGCGAAGGTGATGTACGGCAGGATCAGCCCCGGCCAGGTGTCGAAGAGGCCGAGCTGCCGTTCGATCTCGAACAGCGGCGACACCAGCGACACCTGCGGGAACATCGCGATCAGCAGGGACACCCCGACCAGCAGCCGCTTGCCGGGGAAGTCCAGCCGGCTGATCGCGTACGCGGCCATCGCGCCGAGGACCACCGCGATGAGCGTGGCGATCAGGGCGATGCCGATCGAGTTGATCAGGGCGCGGACGAACTGGTCGGTGTCGAAGATGCTCCGGTAGTTGTCCAGCGTCCACTCCCGGGGCCAGAACTTGCCGTCGGTGAGGGTGGCCGGGGTCTTGAACGACAGTGAGGCGATCCAGAGCACCGGGACCAGGGCGAACACGACGACGATGACGTCGATCAGGCCCCAGCGCAGCTTCGCCCGGGTGGTGGTGTCGGCCATGTCAGCGCCTCTCCCCGTCGTCGCTGCCCGGGGCAGCGGTGCCGAACAGCTTCACGAAGACGAACGCGATGATCGCCACCGTGATGAAGATCAGCACGGACATCGTGGAGCCGATGCCGAGGTTGAGCCCCCGGATCAGGTTGTTGTAGGCGAGCATCGACACCGACGAGGTCTCGTTGCCGCCGTTGGTGAGCACGAAGATGTTGTCGAAGACCCGGAACGCGTCCAGGGTGCGGAACAGCAGCGCGACCAGGATGGCCGGCTTCATCACCGGCAGCATCACCTTGGTGAACCGCTGCCAGGCCGTCGCCCCGTCGGTGGAGGCCGCCTTGAGCAGGTCTTCGGGGACCAGCGCCAGCCCGGCCATCAGCAGCAGGGCCATGAACGGGGTGGTCTTCCAGATCTCCGCCAGCATGATGATCGCCAGCGAGCTGGCCCGCTCGGTCAGCGGCGCGCTGCCGTCGAAGAGGTTGGCCAGGTAGCCGGTGCCGGGCGTCCAGGCGTACCGCCAGGAGAACGCGGCGACGACCGTGACGATGCCGTACGGGATCAGCGCGGCGGTCCGGACGATGCCCCGGCCGACCAGGGTGCGGTGCATGACCAGGGCCAGCCCCATGCCGAGCACCAGTTCCACCGCGACGGTGACCACCGTGATCAGCATGGTCACCCCGAACGCGGTCCACCAGAACTCGTTGCTCAGCACGGTCACGTAGTTCTCCAGCCCGATGAACTCGCGCTGGTCGGGAAAGCGCAGGTCGAAGCGCTGCAACGACAGCCAGACCGAATAGATGATCGGGTACGCGGTGACCAGCACCATGACCAGCGCGGCCGGGGCGCAGAGCAGCCAGCCCAGCTTTCGTTCGGCCTTCTTGTTCTCGCTCAACGGGGTGCGCCGGCTCACGGCAGGACCCCCTTGGACTGCAGGGCGTCGGAGATCGCGTCGCGCAACTCCTTGGCCGTCTGCTCCGGCCTGATCGCCGACGGCGGCGACAGGATCGCCGACATCACCGTGGAGATGCTCTGGTACGCGGGGGTCAGCGGACGGACCGCCGGCTCCTTCAACTCCTCCAGGATGGTCTCCTTCATCGGGTACGCCTCGTCCATCTCCGGGTCGTCGTAGACCGCCTCGATGGTCGGGGGCACCCCGTCGTTGATCGCGGAGAACTTCTGGTTCTTGGCGTCCCGGAGGCACTTCGCCGCCTCGAAGGACTCCGTCGGGTGCTTGGAGTAGGCGCTGACCGCCATGTTGACCCCGCCGATGGTGACCTTGCTGGGGGTGTTCGCGTCGACGCCGGGCACCCGGGCCCACTTGACCTTCTTGGCCAGCTCCGGGTCGGCCTCCTGCAACGCCGGGTAGACGAAGGGCCAGTTGACCTGGAAGGCGCCGTTACCCGACTGGAAGTCCAGCCGGACCGGATCCTCGGTGGAGTTGCTGAACGACGGAGACGTCACGCCCGACGTGGCGAACCGCTGGAGCTGGTCGAGGGCCTTCACCGTGCCCTCGTCCATCACGGCCTTCTTGCCGTCGTCGCTGAGGATCTTGCCGCCGGCGCTCTCGGCCAGGGTGTTGTAGAGCACCACCAGGCCCTCGTACTGCGCGCCCATGGTGAGCACCTGGTACGGCTTGCCCTGCCCCTTGAGGTCCTTGGCGACGGTGATCATGTCGTCCCAGCTCTTGGGGGCCTCCGGGACGAGATCGCTGCGGTACCAGAGCAGTTGCACGTTGGTGTTCTTCGGCGCCCCGTAGAGTTTGTCCTCGTAGCGGGCGGTGTCCAGCGGGCCGGCGAGGGTGCCCTGTTCGACCTCGCTCTTGTCCTGGCCGGTCCACTCGCGGATCCACTTGGCGCTGGCGAACTCCTGGGTCCAGGTGACGTCGAGGCCGAGCACGTCCATCCCGCTGTCCTCGGCGGCCAGCCGGCGCACGAGCTGCACCCGCTGGTCGTCGGCCTGCCGGGGCAGCACCCGGTAGGCGATCTTGTAGCGCCCCTCGGCCCGGGTGTTGCAGTCGTCGACGACCTTCTGCAGGTTCTGCTCGGGCGGGTAGTACAGGTTGATCGTGGGCGTACCACCGCCACCGTCGTCGGCACCGCACGCGGCCAGCGGCGCGACCAGCGCCAGCGCGGCGGCGGCCGCCCCGGCCCGGAGCGCCGGCCGACGCCGGTGTCGGGCCGTTCCGGGATCCGTCATCGCCCCTCCCCTCTCTTCGGCGAAAACCGGGGAGGTCACCCGTGCCCCGGTGCACGGCAAGCCGTTACCGGGCCGGTGAAGTGCGGAAACGCGCCGCCCCGGCCGTTCCGTGGGCCTACACTGCCCGACCTGCGAAGTCGTGAAACCTGTCGGTAACCGGAGTGCGGACCGGCTGAGTCGACCCGCACCGGCAGGGGCACGGCTCGCGCCGTTCGGGCCAGCCTGCGCCGTTCGTGCCGGATCGGTCCGGTTCGAAGCCGGGCGTCCGGTTCAGCGGCGGACTCTCGCCCGGGACAGGAGACGTCCGGTCATCCGGGCCGGCGGGTGCCCGGGGTGCAGTTGGGCGACGGCCAGAACGTGGGAGAGCGTGCGGAACACCTGGCCGGCCGGGTGCTGGTGCGCGACACCAGGGACTGCAAGGGCGGCACCCTCCACTTCGACCGTACGGCCTGGACGGAGCCCCGGTCGCCCCGCCCCGGGCCGCACCGCCCAGCCGGCCGGCAAGATCGACTTGGTTGGGGCGGTACAGCGGTATCAAGGTGCGACGGACACCGCAGCATCGGCCCCGAGGAGTCGATCAACCGGGTCGCCCGCGTCCCGACGCGCAGCGCGCCTCCCGGCGGGCGTCGCGCGTCCCGTCGGCTGTCGACGACTGTCCGGATGGCGGGCGCGGTGGGCTGTCCCCGGGCGTGCCGGGTGCACTAGCGTTGACGCACTCACTCCACCAAGCCAGCGCGTCGCCGTCGTAGTCGATACGCCTCCGGCCGACATCAGCCTGCCCGTTCGGAGGGTTCTCCCGCGAACTCCCACTGCGCGCCCACCGGTCCGGGCAGGATCGTCCTCAACGAGGAGGTGCCCCGTGGTGCAGGACACCCGCGCTCTCGCCCTGACGTTCGAGGTGAGCGGCCTGCCACCGGTGAAAACCGAGGCGCTGTCCATCTTCGCCGCCGGCCATCGGCAGGCGACGAGGGTACGCGCCCTGCTCGAGGCGGCCTGCGCCGCGGCCCAGCAGACCGGCTGGACGCCGTTGGCCGGGCCGGTCGAGGTCGACCTGATCCTGCGGTGCCCACCCGGGCACCGCACCTCCGACGCCAGCACCCTGCTGGGCGGGGTGTGCGCGGTGCTCCAGGACAAGAAGCGGGTGGCCAACATCGGGTTGGCCCACCTCGGGGTCCTGGTCGACGTCGCGCTCTACGCCGACGACCGGCAGATCCGCCGGTTGTCGTACCGGGAGGAACCGGCGGAGAACCTCTCGTACCAGGTCCGGGTGGCCGCCGCGCCCACCGTGGTTTGACCGACGTCCGCGGTGGGGTACCGCGGACGCCGACGAAGGGAGCACCGATGTCGGAGCCACATGTCACGCTCGACCCGCGCGGGCTCGACCCGGTGCAGCAGAAGCTGCGCGGCCCGCTGGAGGATCAGCTGACCTCGGCGCTGCAGGCCGCCACCGACCGGGTCCGCGCCAGCTACGCGGGCGAACCGGTCGAGCAGGTCTGTCAACAACTGCTCGACGAGACCCGTTCCGGGCTGCACCCGGACATCGCCGCCGGCTTCCGCCCCGACATGGACGAGTTCTGCCGGGTCGCGGTGGCGATCGTCCGCAACGAGATCTCCTGAACCCCGGCGGGGTCGGCGTCCGCCGGCCCCGCCACCACCCGGACGTCCGCCCCGGCCGGAACTGGAGCCCGGTCGGTCAGTAGCGGCCGAGGTTGGCCGCCGGGCAGATCACGATGCGCGGCGCGTACCGCGGGTCCAGCCAGCGCAGCACCGACACCAGGTCGGCGTGGGACAGGCTGACGCAGCCGGCGGTCGGGCCGCCGGCGGGGGTGCTGAACTCGTGCAGGAAGATGCCGCTGCCCGCGTCCGGCACCGGCTTCGGCACGGTCGGCGGCATGTTGTAGGTGATCACCGCGAGGTGGGTGTACGCCGGCACCTCCCGCCACAGCGCCTCGCTGTAGCCGCCCGGGTTCGTGGTGCTGTGCTGGAACGTGTTGTAGGCAGCCGAGTCGGGGTTCTCGTTCCACCAGTCGTTCGTGACCACCCGGTGGTACGGGAAACGTACGCCCGGGTCGGCGGCGATGCCGTACATGGTGGGGCCGAACGCGTACACGCCGGTCGGGGTGGTCGCCACCCCCTCGGTGTGGTGGTCGCTGAAGCCCTTCGCGCCCACCCGGGCGGGCAGCGGGGCGGAGACCGGAACCCAGTGGCCGCCCGCCCGGTGGAACGTCTCCAGGGTGGCGTAGGTGGTCGAATAGCCGCTGCCGGTGACGATGACGACCTGCCGGGTCGCGGCGGGCAGGGTGGTCAACCGGGAGGCCCGGTTCGGTGGCGGGACCGGCCGCCCCCGGCCCGCCGCCGGGTCCGTGTCGCGCCCGTCCGTCCCGGGTGTGGTCCGCATTCCGCCCATGATCGCACCACTGACGGGTTTCCGACGCCCCACCGTCCCGGGGCGGGCTGCCGCGCGAGCGTCGCCGAGGGGCCGCAGCGGTGTCGGTGCGCGGATCGGTGGGTCAGGGTCGGGTCCGCAACTCCCCGACCCTGACCGCCAGCCGTCCGGCCCGGCAGCGGTGCACGCCGGTGCGGGCGCGACGGTCGGGTCAGGCCGGTCCCGTCGGGCCCGGCACGCGGACCAGGCCCGCCAGCACTCAGCTCCCCGGTGCCCCGGTGCCGGACTTCGGCGCGTTCCCGACCACCCCGATCGGTCGTGAACGCCGGCCCAGGTTAGGCAGCCGCCGGATGACCGGGCAAGCAGGCCGACGGGGTCACGGAGGTGATTGCCGCCGAGGCGCAATTGCGGCATCCCGACGTGACACGGTCAGCCGGCCGGACGCTGTTGGCTCTCAGAAGTGGGCGAGCAGATCGGGGAAGGCGGCCAGCCGGATCACCCCGGTGTCGGCCGGGTCGAGGTCGTCGTCCTCCAGCACCCAGGTGTTCTCGTTGGGGATGAACACCGCCCGCATCCCCGCCGCCCGTGCCGGCAGGATGTCCGACTTCGGGGAGTTGCCGATCATCCAGGCGTCGGCCGGGGCGAAGCCGTGCTCCCGGGCCAGCCACCGGTAGGTGCCGGTGTCCTTCTCGGGCACGATGTGCGCTGCCGCGAAGTGGTGCAGCAGGCCGCAGGCGTCCAGCTTGCGCTGCTGCTCCGCCCGGTCCCCCTTGGTCAGCAGCAGCAGGTCGTAGCGGGTGGCCAGGGCGTCGAGGGTGTCGGCGACCCCGGGCATCAGCTCGACCTCGTGGTTGATCAGCGCGGTGGCCAACCGGTCGATGTCCGCGCGTTCCCGGTCGGTGGCCGGTCGCTCCCGCAGCCGCTCCAGGCACTCGCCGAGGCTGCGCAGGAAGACCTTGCTGCCGTAGCCGTGGGCCACCGCGTTGGCCCGCTCGATGTCGTCGAGCACGGTACGGATCTGGGCCCGGTCGAGCGTCGGGTGGTCGAGCCAGTCCAGGAAGTCGTCGATCACCCGCTCGAACAGGACGTTGTTCTCCCAGAGCGTGTCGTCGGCGTCGAAGATCAACGTCGTCGCGCCCGCCCCCGGGGCCGTTCCGGTCGCACCCGCACTCATCCGATCCCCTCCCGACCGATCGCCCCGCCCGGACGGCGGCGGCCGACGGACACGCTAGCGGCCCGACCCGCCCGGCACATCCGGGTTGTCCCGGCGCAGGGTCAGGATCAGGTCGGCCACCAGCGCCGTCCAGCCGGTCTGGTGCCAGGCCCCGAGGCCCGCGCCGTTGTCGCCGTGGAAGTACTCGGGGAACGCGATCAGGTCCCGCCAGTCGGGATGGGTCTGGAAGAGCTGACACGCGCCGTAGATCGGTCGGCGGCCCCAGTCGTCCCGGGTGAACAGGGCGATCAGCCGGGCGGACAGGTCGTCGGCGATCTCGTCCAGGGTGCACTTGCGTCCCGACCGGGTCGGGTACTCCACCTGGAGATCGTCGCCGAAGAACGCCGCGTAGTCGCGCAACGCGCTGATCAGCAGGAAGTTCGTCGGCATCCAGATCGGGCCGCGCCAGTTGGAGTTGCCGCCGAACAATCCGCTCGTCGACTCGGCCGGCTCGTAGCCGACGCAGAACTCCTGCCCGCCCAGGTCGACCGCGAACGGCTTGTCCAGGTGGGCCCGGCTGAGCGTGCGCAGGCCGTAGTCGGAGAGGAACTCGTCGGGGTCGAGCATCCGGGCCAGCAGCCGGACCACCTGCTCCGGGCCGACCATGGACAGCAGCCGCTGCTGGCGGCCGTCCGGGCCGAGCCGGCGCGCCCCGATCACGTCGGCGTACTCGGGGCGTTGGCTGAGGAACCAGCGCAGCCGGGCACCCAGCTCGGGCAGGCGTTGCAGGGTCCGCGCGCTCAGCCGGGTGGTGGCCGCCAGCGGCAGCAGCCCCACCACCGAGCGGACCTTCAACGGCACCTGGGTGCCGTCGGCGAGGCGCAGCACGTCGTAGAAGAACGCGTCCTCGGCGTCCCACAGCCCCTGCGAGTAGCCGGCGGCGGCGATGTACGCGAAGTGTTCGAAGAACTTCGTCGCGGTGTCCACGTACGCCCGGTCGTGCTCGGCCAGCACGATCGCCATGTCCAGCAGGTTGAGGGCGTACATCGCCATCCAGCCGGTGCCGTCGGACTGCTCCAGCACCCCGGCCACCGGCAGCGCCGCCGAACGGTCGAACGGGCCGACGTTGTCCAGCCCGAGGAAACCGCCCTCGAACAGGTTGTTGCCGCCGGTGTCCTTACGGTTGACCCACCAGGTGAAGTTCAGCAGCAGCTTGTGCATCACCCGGGCGAGGAACTCGTGGTCGCGCCCGCCGTCGATCTCGAACACCTTCAACGCCGCCCAGGCGTGCACCGGCGGGTTCACGTCACCGAACGCCCACTCGTACGCCGGGATCTGGCCGTTGGGGTGCAGGTACCACTCGCGGAGCAGGAGCAGCACCTGCGCCTTGGCGAAGCCCGGATCGACCCGGGCGATGGTGACGCAGTGGAAGGCCAGGTCCCAGGCGGCGTACCAGGGATATTCCCACGGGTCCGGCATGGAGATCACGTCGAAGCTGGTCATGTGCCACCAGGCGCTGTTGCGCCCGTGCCGGCGGCCGGCCGGCGGCGTCGACCCCGGATCACCCTCCAGCCACCGTTTGACGTCGAAGTGGTAGAACTGCTTGCCCCACATCAGCCCGGCGATCGCCTGCCGGGCGACCAGCGCCTCGTCGGCGCTGGCCGCCGCCGGGATCACCCCGGCGAAGAACCGGTTCGCCTCGGCCCGGCGGGCCCACACCACCGCGTCGAACCCCGCGCCCAGCTCCGCCGGGGGCGGCGCGACGGCCCCGGGCGGCGGGGCGGTGCGGGTCAGCCGCAGCCGGATCTGCCGCTGCCCGCCGGCCGGCACCTCCAGCACGTAGTGCAGGGCGCCCTTGGTCCCCTCCCGGTCCGGGTTGACGGTGGCGGCGCCGGCCACCACGTGGTCGTTGATCCCGTCCTTCGGGTACGGCGAGCGGCCGGCCAGCCCCCACAGCCGCTCGGCGTTGGTGTCGTTGTCGCAGAGCAGCGGGACCGGCTCGCCGTCGCCCTCCAGCAGGAGCTGCCCCAGCACCCAGTGCTCGCCGACCAGCCGGGCGCCGTCACCGGTCAGCCGGGGCACCCGGTCAGCGCCGGGCGGGCCCCAGGCCCAGGTGTTGCGGAACCACAGCGTGGGCAGCACGTGCAGGGTGGCCGCCTCGTCGGCCCGGTTGGCGACGGTGACCAGGATGCACATGTCGGTCGGGGACGCCTTGGCGTAGTCGACGGTGACCGCCCAGTACCTGTCGTCGTCGAAGATGCCGGTGTCGACCAGCTCGTACTCGTTCTCGTCCCGGCCGCGCAGGGCGTTGACGGCGACCAGCTCGTCGTACGGGAAGGCGGCCTGCGGGTAGTGGTAGCGCCAGCGCATCCACGAGTGGGTGGGGGTGCTGTCGAGGTACCACCAGTATTCCTTGGCGTCCTCGCCGTGGTTGCCGCCGTCGCCGCCGAGGCCGAACATCCGCTCCTTGAGGATCGGGTCCACCCCGTTCCACAGCGCCAGCGCGAAGCAGAACGTCTGCCGGTCGTCGCAGACGCCCGCCATGCCGTCCTCGTTCCACCGGTAGGCTCTGGACCGCGCGTGGTCGTGGGGGAAGTAGTCCCACGCCGTGCCGTGCTCGCTGTAGTCCTCCCGTACCGTCCCCCACGCCCGCTCGGACAGATAGGGACCCCATGCGCGCCAGTCCTGCTCCCCGGCATCGGCCTGGGCGAGCCGGAGCCGCTCGGCGTCGGGGGACGGGGCGTCGGAGGGCGATCTGTCGGTGAACACCTGCACATTTTCGACGCCGCCGGGGTACTTGACCACAGCGGCCATTGTCGTCGTGGCGTGTTACACCTCGCCGCCACAGGAGGAAAGAAGTTGATCGAGTTCGGTTTCGGGCCGGGGGTCTGCGGTGAACTGGCCGACGGGGCGACCCGGGAATGGCTGGTCACCGACGGTCTCGGCGGGTACGCCATGGGCACGGTGAGCGGGCTGCGGACCCGCCGCTACCACGCTCTGCTGGTGGTCGCCGGGGAAACTCCGGCCGCCCGCCGGGTGGGACTGGTCAGCCTGGACCCGGCGGTGGTCCTGCCGTCCGGGGCCCGGGTGCGGCTCGGCGCGCACGAGTGGAACTCCGGGGTGGTCGACCCGCGCGGCTACGAATACCTCGAACGGTTCGACCTGGTCGACGGGCTGCCGCGCTGGCGGTGGCGGATCGGCGACGTGGTGATCGAGCGGGAGCTGGCCATGACCCACGGCCGGTCCGCGGTGGCGGTGGTGCACCGGCTGGTGGCCGGCGGCCCGGTCCGGCTGGACCTCTCGGCCGCCTGCACCTGGCGTGACGCGCACGGCGAGCGGCGGGCCGACGGCCCCACGCCCCGGGTGGAGCCGGCCGACGGCGGCGCGGTGGTCGAGGGCGCGTTCCGCCTCGCCGGCCCGGACTGGACGCCCGAGGGGCAGTGGTGGCTGGGCGTGCACCACCGCGAGGAGGCCGCCCGGGGGCTGCACCCCGACGAGGACCTGTGGTGCGCCGGGCGGTTCTCCGGCGCGCTGGAGCGCCCCGGGGACACCGTGTCGGTGCTGGCCTGGGCCGGTGACCTGGCCGAGGAGCCGCCCCCGGCGACGCAGGTGGTGGCGGCGGCCCGGCAGCGGCACCGGGCGGTGGTGGCGGCGGCGAAGCCGGCCGACGCGGTGGACGCGACCCTGGCGCTGGCCGCCGACGCGTTCGTGGTGCGTACCCCCGCCGGGCCGGACGTGGTGGCCGGGTACCCCTGGTTCGGGGCCTGGTCGCGGGACACGATGACCTCGTACGAGGGGTTGTTCCTGTGCACCGGGCGGGCCGACGAGGGGCGGGAGCTGCTGCGGGCGTACGCGGCGACGCTGTCGGAGGGGATGCTGGCGAACACCGCCGACACCGGTCGGGTGGAGTACAACACGGTCGACGCGACGCTGTGGTTCCTGCACGCGGTGGGCCGGCACGTCACCGTCACCGGCGACACCGACCTGGGCGACGAGCTGCTGCCGGCGCTGCACCGGGTGGTGCGGGCGCACCTGGCCGGCACCCGGTACGGCATCGCCGTCGACCCGGACGACGGGCTGATCACCCAGGGCGGCACCCCGGGCACTGCGCTGACCTGGATGGACGCCCGGGTGTACGGGGTGCCGGTGACCCCCCGGGTCGGCAAGCCGGTCGAGGTGAACGCGTTGTGGATCAACGGGTTGGCCGGGTTGGCGGAGCTGACCGAGCTGGCCGGGCAGGACCCGGACGAGCTGTGGCGGCTGCACGACCGGGCCCGGGAGTCGTTCGGCAAGCGGTTCCCCACCCCGGCGGGCTGGCTGCACGACGTGGTGGACGCGCCCGCCCCGGCGTACCCGCTGGGTGGGGCTGCGCACCACGACGACGACCTGCTGCGCCCCAACCAGCTGCTCGCCTGGTCGCTGCCGTACGCGCCGTTGGAGCCGGACCCGGTGGCGCTGCGTCGGGTGGCGGCCGGGCTGTTCACCCCGCTCGGGCCGCGCAGCCTCGCCCCCGACGCGCCGGAGTTCGCGCCCCGGCACCGGGGTGGCCCGGCGGAGCGGGACGGCGCCTACCACCAGGGCACGGTCTGGCCGTGGCTGGTCGGGCCGTTCGTCGAGGCGTACCGGAAGGCCGGACTGCCCACCGACGACCTGCTGGTCGGTCTGGTCGGACATCTGGGGGAATTCGGCCTGGGCTCGGTGAGCGAGACGGCGGACGCCACCGCCCCGCACGCCGCCACCGGATGCCCGTTCCAGGCGTGGTCGGTGGCCGAGCTGCTGCGCGTCCGACGGGCCCGATAGGTACCCGTTACACACCGGCAACGGTGGCGTCTCCGCTGGTTATCCAGTAGTCGGCAGGATGGGCCCCGACCCCGGGCCGCGCACGGACACCCTCATGGTGTCCTACCGGCGCGCGCCCAGGACACCACCCGAAGGGGGCCGCATGTCACCGGACGCCGACGTGATCGACATCCACCCCGCCCGGCACCAGCGGGTGCTCATGCTGTCCTGGGAGTACCCGCCGGTGCTGGTCGGCGGCCTCGGCCGGCACGTGCACGCGCTGGCCACCGCCCTGGCCGCCGCCGGGCACGAGGTCACCGTGGTCACCCGGCACGCCGAGGGGGCGCCGCTGGAGGAGTACGCCGACGGCGTACGCGTCCTGCGCGCCCCCGAGGACCCGGTGACCTTCCCGCTGGCCACCGGCTCCCTGCTGGCCTGGACGATGGCGTTCAACCACACCCTGACCCGGACCGCCCTGCGGGCCGCCGACACCGCCGACTACGACGTCGTGCACGCCCACGACTGGCTGGTCGGGCACACCGCCGTCACCCTGGCCGAACACCTCGACCTGCCGCTGGTCACCACCATCCACGCCACCGAGGCCGGCCGGCACCAGGGCTGGCTGCCCGGGGAACTCAACCGCACCATCCACGGCGTCGAGCACTGGCTCAGCAACGCCTCGGCCCGGGTGATCGCCTGTTCCGGCTACATGCGAGCCCAGGTCAGCCGGCTGTTCGACGTACCGGCCGGGCGGGTCGACGTGGTGCCCAACGGGGTCGACGACCGGGCGTTCCGGGCCCGGCCCCGGGCGGTCGCCTCGGCCCGCGCCCGGTTCGCCGGGGACGGCCCGCTGGTCGGCTACGCCGGTCGGCTGGTCTACGAGAAGGGCGTGCAGCACCTCGTCGACGCCGTGCCCCACCTGCGCGACCGGCACCCGGGGCTGCGGGTGGTGATCGCCGGGGACGGCCCGTACAGGGACGAGCTGGTCGACCAGGTACGCCGGCTGCACGTCGGCGACAGCGTCCGGTTCACCGGCTTCCTCGACGCCGGGCAGCTCCCGGCGTTGCTCGCCGCCACCGACGCGACGGTCGTACCGAGCCTCTACGAGCCGTTCGGCATGATCGCCCTGGAGGCGGCGGCGGCCGGCGCGCCGCTGGCCGTGGCGAGCACCGGCGGGCTGGCCGAGATCGTCGAACCCGGGGTCACCGGGGTGACCTTCCCGCACAGCGACCCGGGCGCGCTGGCCGGGGCGGTCGACCGGCTCGTCGGCGACGAGGTCTTCGCCCGTCGGGTGGCCCGGCGGGCCCGCACCATGGTCGGCGAGCGGTACGGCTGGGCGGCCATCGCCGCGCGTACCGCGGGCAGCTACGCCGCCGCCCGCCGCGACCACGACGGTTTCCAGGCCCGGCGGGCGGCGGGCCTGCTCGCCGGTGGTCGGCAACGGATCACCATCCCCGAGGGCAACCTGCTGCAATGGGACGGCGCGGCCTGCTGACCGGATCGAGACCTGACAACCGATAGGTCCGCCCCGATCCATTGGCTACGGTGTACCTCGGCCGATGGTGAGGAGAACGGTGCAGCAGGTAGTGATCGCCGGCCGGTACCGCCTGTTGAACTTGGTGGGCCGGGGTGGCATGGGCCGGGTCTGGCTGGCGCGCGACGAGGTGTTGCACCGCGAGGTGGCGGTCAAGGAGGTGGTGCCCCCCGCCTGGCTGGCCGACGACGAACGCGACGAGGTGCGGCTGCGGACGCTGCGCGAGGCCCGCACCGCGGCCCGGCTCAACCACCCCAACGTGGTCCGGGTCTACGACGTGGTGCAGGTCGAGGAACGGCCGTGGATCGTGATGGAGTACGTCCTGTCCCGGTCGTTGCAGACGGTGCTGGACACCACCGGCCCGGTCGACCCGGTCCGCGCCGCCGAGGTCGGGCTGGCGCTGCTGTCCGCGTTACGCGCCGCGCACTCCGCCGGGGTGCTGCACCGCGACGTGAAACCGCAGAACGTCCTGGTCGCCGACGACGGGCGGGTGATGCTCACCGACTTCGGGCTGGCCACCTTCGACGGCGGTGACGGGCTGATGACCCGCCCCGGGATGGTGCTCGGTTCCCCGCAGTTCGTCGCCCCCGAACGCGCCGCCGACGGGGTGTCCAGCGTGGAGGCCGACCTGTGGTCGCTCGGCGCCACCCTGCACGCCGCCGTCGAGGGCCGCTCCCCGTACGCCCGCAGCACCGCGATGGCCACCCTGGCCGCCCTGGCCACCTCCCCACCGGACCCGGCCCCGCACGCCGGGCCGCTGCGTCCGGTGCTCGACGGGCTGCTGGTCCGCGACCCCCGGCACCGGATCCGCCACGACGAGGCCGCCCGCCGCCTGGAGGAGGTGACCCGGGCGACGCCCCGGCCCGAGCCGCCCACGGTGGTGCTGCCCGTCCCCCGGCCGATGGGCGTGGCCCGGCCGGCCCCGCCGCCCGGCACGGGCGACCCGCCGACGCCCCCGCGTACCCGCGCGGACCTCGACGCCGAGCGGGACTGGGGACCACCGGGCCGCCGGGCCGCCGCCGACGCGGCCGACCGGCCCGTCTCCCCCACGTCCTCCGGTTCCCCCGGCCCCGAGCCGACCGGTCACCCACAGGTGGTGGGCGCTCCCGGGGCCGCCGGGCCCGGCGGCCCCGGGCGGGAGCCGGCCGAGGCGACCCCGCCCGGTCGGGTCGTGGCCGCCTCGGGTGATCCGGGGGGCTACCCGCCGGGGCCTGGCGACACCGACGGTCGCGGCGGCGCACCGACCGGCGATCCGACCACCTCCGGCGCGAAGCCGGCCGCAGGTCAGGTGGCCGGCCCCGGCCCGGGCGCAGCCGGGCCGGGCGGGCGCGGGCCGGGACGCACCGGCGCGGGCGCGGGGTCACGGCGGGCGGCCGGCACGGGCGGCCCGGCCGGGATGCTCGCCCGGCTGCCCCGCAGCGCCCGGGGCTGGATCCTCGCCGGGGTGACCATCGTGGTGGGGGCGACGGCCGGCATCGGCACCACCGCCGCGATCAACGACGACGAGCACCGGGCCGCACCGGGGCACACCGACGTGCCGGCCAGCAGCACCCCCTCGACCCGCCCGTACGGTCCGCCGGCCGGTGGTCCGGGCCGGCCGGGTCCGCCACCCGGCGCACAGGACCTCGCCCCGCCGCCGCTGCCGTGCCTGCGTCCCGACCCGGTCGGCACGCAGGTCACCGGCCGACCGGCGACCGTGGACGACGGTTTCCGTCCCCCGTCCGGCTGGACCTGGTACGACGGCGTCGGCTACCGGCTCGCCGTCCCGATCGGCTGGCTGCGTACCCAGGAGGGGCAGGTGGCCTGCTTCCGCGACCCGGGCAGCCGCCGGACGCTGAGCGTGGAACCGCTGACCGGTGGCGGCGGCGGGGCGCTGGAACGGCTCCGGGCCGAGGAACGCACCCAGCTCGGCTTCGGCGCCCTGCCCGGGTACGACAAGATCAAGCTGGCGGCGTTCGACGGTGACGGCGCCCAGTGGGAGTGCCGCTGGGACACCCCGTTCGGCGGCCGGGAGCACGGGGTCCGGCTGATCCCCGGCCGGGACCTGTCCGGATTCATGCTGAGCTGGTCGTCGGCGGACGACGACTGGGACGACGCGACCGACGAGCTGACGGTGGTCCGGCAGAGCTTCCGGGGCCGGTCGACGGAAGTGACCTCGCCCACCTGACCCGCCCCGGCCCGCCGACGGCCGGCTTCCCGCGCTGCGTCCCCCGAATCCGTCGCCGCGAACACCCCGGCCACCACGGATATCCTGGTGGCGGGGCAGCGAGGGGGAAACGTCGTGCACGAGCAGCGGGTCGCCGGGCGGTACCGGCTACTCGTTCTGGTCGGCACCGGCGGGATGGGCCGGGTCTGGTTGGCCCGTGACGAGATGCTGCACCGGGACGTCGCGGTCAAGGAGGTCGTCCCGCCGCACTGGCTCGCCGCGCACGAACGCGCGGAGCTACGGCTGCGCACGTTGCGCGAGGCCCGCACCGCGGCCCGGCTCAACCACCCCAACGTGGTCCGGATCTACGACGTGGTGCACGACGGTGACAACCCCTGGATCGTGATGGAGTACGTCCCGTCCCGCTCGCTGCAACAACTGCTCACCGAGGAGGGACCGCTGCCCCCGCACCGGGTCGCCCGGATCGGGTTGGCGGTGCTGGCCGCCCTGCGCGCCGCCCACGCCGCCGGAGTGCTGCACCGCGACGTCAAGCCGCACAACGTCCTGGTCGCCGACGACGGGCGGGTGGTGCTCACCGACTTCGGACTGGCCACCTTCGACGGCGGTGACGGGGCGATGACCGGGCCGGGGATGGTGCTCGGCTCACCGCAGTTCGTCGCCCCCGAGCGCGCCCGCGACGGGGTGTCCAGCCCGCATACCGACCTGTGGTCGCTGGGGGCCACCCTCTACGCGGCGGTGGAGGGGCGGGCGCCGTACGCCCGGGGCAGCGCGATGGCGACGCTGAGCGCGCTGGCCACCGAGCCGCCCGACCCGACGCGCCGGGCCGGGGCGCTGCGCCCGGTGCTGGAGGGCCTGCTGCGCCGCGAACCGGAACGACGGTTCACCGCCGACGAGACGCAGACCCGGCTGGGCGCGGCGCTCGCGGCGACGCCCACCACGCCGCCCGCGCCGCAGGCGTCCACCCCGACCCCACCACCCCCCACGGTGCCGGCCGGCGGGGACACCCCGCCGCTGCCGGCCGGTACGCCGCGTCGGCGGCGGCAGCGGACCGCCCTGGTCGCGGTGGCCGTCGCGGGCGCGCTGCTGGCCGGGGTCGGGGCGGTGGTCGCGCTGCGCGACGGCACCGGCCCGTCGTCGACGCCGGGCGGTGACGCCGGCACCGGGACGGCCGGACCGGCGGCCTTCCCGTGCGCCGCGCCCGCGCCGGCCGACGCCACACCGGTCCGGTCCGCACCGCCGCCGCCGGGTGAGCGGTTCGGCCTGGTCACGGGCTGGACCTGGTACGCCGACCCGGACGGCTTCCGGATCGCCGCGCCGGCCGGTTGGCTGCGCTACACCGACGGCACGGTGACCTGTCTGCGCGAGCCCGGTGGCCCCCGGGTGCTCAGCATCGCCCCCGGCGTCGCCCCGGCCGATCCGGTCGCCCACTGGCGGGCCGAGGAGCGCCGGCTCACCGACGACGGTCGGCTCACCGGTTACCGGCGGGTGGACATCTCCGCGCTGGACATGTTCCGTGGCGGCGCGCTGTGGGAGTGCGAGTGGACCGGCCCGACCGGGGCCCGGCTGCACACCGCCCGGCTGCTGGTCCGGGTCGCCCCGCAGCGGGCCTACACCGTCTCATGGCTGACAGACCAGTTCGACTGGCAGGTCAACGCGACATACTTCCTGATGATCCGGCAGAGCTTCCGTCCTGCCGCGTGACACCATCCCCTGTGGACCGACCAGGTTGTTGCCCTGGCGACGGCGGTTCTGACACAGTGGCGTAGCGTTGTCGATCAAGAAAACGGGGAGGGGCGAGGCGACATGATGGGACCGTCCCACGCGCTGTCGGGCGCTGCGGTGTGGCTGACCGGGTCGTGGGCACTGGACTACTTCGCCGACTACCACCAGTCACCGCTCGCCCTGGCCGTCGGCACCGCCGTCTGCGCAGGTGGGGCGCTCTTTCCCGACCTCGACCTCTCCGGCAAGGTCACCCGCAACCAGGGCGGCGCGACGGTGGCCCGCACCTTCGGGGTGTTCTCGCTGTTCGTCGCCGAGGTGATGGAGAAGATCTCGCTCGGCGTCTACTACGCCACCAAGCTCAGCCGTGACCCGCGCCGTAACAACGGTCACCGCACCCTGACCCACACCATCCCGTTCACCGTGCTGGTCGGCTGGGGCACCACCGCGTTGTGCACCGCGTACGGCAAGTGGGCGGTGGTGAGCATCCTGTTCTTCATGATCGGGCTGGCGTTGCGGGGGTTGTTCGACCAGTGGGCCGAGCGGGCCGGCTGGGTGATCGTCACCCTCGTCTCGGCCGCCGCCGCCTGGTTCACCTTCGCCAACCTGCCAGGTGACCGTGGCTATCCGATGATCGGGCTGGCCGTCGGGGTGGGCTGTTTCGTGCACATCCTCGGCGACATGATCACCAAGGCGGGGGTGCCCATCCTCTGGCCGATCCCGATCAAACGCCGGATGTGGACGATGATCGGGCTACCGAACAGCATCGCGTTGCGTACCGGCAGCAAGGCCGAGGTGGTGGTGCTGCGGACCGCGTTGACGGTGCTCTCCGTGCTCGCGGCCGTCGGCCTGGTCGCCCCGTCGGTGCTGCAACGGTTCAACATCGAGGTCTGACCGGGCGCGGCCCACCTGCGGGTGGCACGGGGACCAGCCGAACGTGGGACGGCCCGGGAGCGCTCCGTACGCCTACGATGCGTAGCATGTCGGCCGGCCCCGGGACCCGCCCCCTCGCCGGCTCCGGTCGCGGGCGGCTCCTCGCCGGCCTGCTGACGCTACTGTCGTTGGTCCTCTTCGCGGGCGTGCTCTGGGACGCCGGGTACGCCCGGCTCTATCCGGCGGCACGCTCCCTGCACCGGCCGCTGCCCCTGCTCGGGCTCGCCACGCTGGCCGCGCTGACGCTGGTGCTCGCCGGCTGGCTGGCCGCCCGGCAACCGCCCGCCGCGACGGCGCTACGGTCGGCCGCGCTCGGGTGCGCGGTGCTGCTCGGCGTGGGCACCGGCGCGTGGGGCATGTACCGCACCGGTTTCGCCTCGACCGTCGAGCGGGACTCCACGTTGGCCGTCTCCCCCGACGGCCGGTACGCGGTGGTCCGGCTGGACACCCGCGACTGGAAGGACCTGCCGCACACCGAGCTGCGGGTACGCGCCCGCGCCGGGCTGCTCAGCCACGACGCCGACCGGGAGCTGGTCACCTGCCGCCACGAGCGCCCCCGGGAGCGGATCGACGCCGAGTTCGTCGGCGAGCGGACGGTCCGGTTCTCGCTGGTCGACCGGCCGGCGGTCACCGTCGCGTTCGACGGGCGGCTACGCCCCCGGCACACCGTCGACATCTGCCGCCCGCCCGGCGGCTGAGCGCGGTCAGACGCCGACCCGCTGGGGTGGCACGGTGAGGCCGTAGAGCGCCATCAGCTCCGGGGTGTCCACCCGGCTGCCGTCGGCCACCGAGTCGCAGGCGATGTCGACGATCTGGTCCTTGTGCGCCAGCAGGTACGGTCGGGCCCCGATGTCGGCGCCGGCCAGGGTCGCGATGCCGGCCCAGTGCCGACGGCCGAACAGCATCGGGTACCCGCGCAGCCCGTCGTAGGTGGCACAGGCCAGCACGTCCGGGTACGGCAGCGCGGCCACCCGCCGGACCGCCTCCGGGGTGAGACCGGGCATGTCGACAGGCACCACCACCACCGCCTCGACCCGTTCGTCGGCCAACGCGGCCAGGCCGGCCCGGATGGACGAGCCGACCCCGGCTCCCGAGGCCCGGTTGACCACCACCGTGGCGGGGCTCAGGTCGGCCGCGGCCCGGACCTCGTCGGCCGCCGCCCCCAGCACCACCACCAGTTGCTCACAGCCGGCCGCGACCATCGTGTCGATCATGCAGCTGACCAGCAGCCGGTCCCCCCGACACAGCAACGCCTCGGGGCTGCCGAGCCGGCGCCCCCCACCCGCCGCGATGATCATTCCTGCGATACGCACACCGGGTGCAACGAGCCCCCGAGGGATGAGTGTCGGCACGAAACGGATATTTCACGCGTATACCCTGAACCCAACCACGCCCGCCGCCCGGCTCGCCCCGCCGGGCTCGCCCCGCCGGCTCGCCCCGGTGATCAAGAGGTTTGCGTCGTCGCGGGCGGCGAATCTGACGCGAACCTCTTGATCACCGGGCGCTGACACCGCAACGGGGCCGGGCGAGGGGGTGAGGGGGGTCAGGCTTGGGCGTAGGTGGTGACGGTGGAGAGGTCGAGGGGGAAGCGCACGGGGGTGGGGCCGAACAGCAGCGCCGAGGCGCGCTGCCCGGCGCGGCGGACCGCCTCGGCCACCGGGTCGGCCAGCTCGGCCGGGCAGTGCACGATCACCTCGTCGTGCTGGAAGAAGACCAGCTCCCCACCGAGCCCGGCCAGCTCACCACGGAGCGAGGCGAGCAGCGTCGAGGCCCACTCGGCGGCGGTGGCCTGGATGACGAAGTTGCGGGTGAAGCGGCCCCGGGAGCGGGCCGCCCGCGCCCGGGGCGAGCGCGGATCCGCCCCGGCGTCCGGGTCCACCGGGGCGTCGTCGGCGTCGCCGGACCCGACCGCCCCCGGCGGGCAGGTCCGGCCCAGCCAGGACCGGACCAGGCCACCGGCCTCCCCGGTCCGCGCCGCCGCCTCCAGGTAGCCGAAGGCGGTCGGATAGCTGCGCTTGAGCACCGCCAGGGCCGGCAGCGCCCCACCCCCGGTCTGCCCGTACATCGCGCCGAGCAGAGCGAGCTTGGCGCGGGCCCGGTCACCGCCGAAGGAGTCCTGGGCCAGCGCCGCATAGAGGTCCCCGGCCGCCCCGGCGGTGGCCAGCCGGGCGTCACCGGAGACCGCGGCGAGCACCCGGGGCTCCAGCTGACCGGCGTCGGCCACCACCAGCCGCCAGCCCGGATCGGCCACCACCGCCCGCCGGATCACCTTCGGGATCTGCAACGCGCCGCCGCCCCGGGTCGCCCACCGGCCGGAGACCACCCCGGCGGGGACGTACTCCGGGCGGAACCGGCCGTCGCGGACCCACGCGTCCCGCCAGGCCCAGCCGTGCGCCGTCCAGATCCGGTACAGCTCCTTGTATTCGAGCACCAGCGGGACGGCCGGATGGTCGACGCCGCGCAACACCCACGCCCGGGTGTTGGGTAGCTGCACACCGACCCGGGCGAAGGCGCGCAGCAGCTCCGCCGAGGAGTCGATGTGCACCTGCCGGACGCCGAACGCCTCGGCGACCCGGGCGGCCAGCTCGGCCAGCCGCCGGGGCGGCCCACCCACCGGCGACGCCTCACCCAGCAGCTCGGCGAGGATCTCGTCGTGCACGTCGGCACGCCAGGGCAGCCCGACGGCGGCCATCTCCACCGCGATCAGCGCACCGGCCGACTCGGCGGCCACCAGCAGCCGGAACCGGCCGGGCTGGGCGGTGGCGGCGATCCGGGTGAGCTGGTCGGCGTACACCCGGGTCAGGGCGTCGATGCCGGGGGCCGGCGGGCCGGCGACGGCCTCGAAGAGCGCGGCCTGCCCGTGCCCCGGCGGCGCGGCCGGCCGGGGCGGCGGGTCGGGTGGCACGGCGGCCCCGGTGAGCCGGGCGTACGCGGCGGCCAGCGAGCGGGGCTCACCCCACCGGCCGGCGTGCCCCAGCAGCAGCCCCTCGGTCAGCTCGATGTCGTGGCAGCGCTCGACCCGCGCCCCGGCGCGCAGCAGGGCCGGGTAGAGCGTCGCACCGGACGCCCAGACCCAGCGGGGGCGCTCGGCCGCCTCGCGGGCGGCCACGGCGGCGGGCAGGTCGTCGACCGGCTCGACGGGCCCGGCCGGGTGACCGGCGGCGTCCAGCGGCTGCAGGGCGCCGCCGCCCCGCTCCCCCGCCGCCACTGCCAGCACCGCCACGGCCCGATTGTGCCCCGCCCCTGTGACACCCCGACCCGGATCACCCGTCGGGGCGCTGCGGGTCACCGGCGGGGTGGCGGGGTGAGGCGGCCCCACCACCCCGACCGGTCATTTGACCGCGCCGGAGGTCAGACCGGACTGGATCTGCCGCTGGAAGATCGCGTACACGATGATCATCGGGAGGATGGCGATGGTCAGCGCCGCGAACAGGCCGGACCAGTCGGCCTCGTAACCGGCGTTGACCGAGATGTCGGCGATGCCCTGGGTGAGCACCCACTTGTCCTTGGCGTTGGAGAGCAGCACCAGGGGCAACTGGTACTGCGCCCACTGCCCGATGATGTTGAAGATCGCCACGCTGATCAGACCCGGCTTCGCCATCGGCAGCATCACCTGGAAGAACAGCCGGGTGTGCGAGCAGCCGTCGATCATGCCGGCCTCGGCCACCGAGTTCGGCAGCGTCCGGAAGAACGCGGCCAGGAAGAAGATGGTGAACGGCAGCGAGTAGGCGATGTAGACCAGGATCACGCCGGTGTGGGTGTCCAGCAGGCCCAGGTTGCGGACCACGAAGAACAGCGGCACCAGCGCCAGGAAGACCGGGAAGGCCAACCCGGAGACGAACAGGTAGTAGATCGCCCGGTTGCCCCGGAACTTGTACCGGGCCAGCACGTACGCGGCCATCGAACCGAACAGCATGGTGCCGAAGGTGCTGCACGACACCACGAAGACGCTGTTGAGGAAGTAGCGGCCGACGTGCGCCTTGGTCCAGGCCCGGCCGAAGTTCTCCCAGCGCAGCTCCGCCGGCAGCGTCCACGGGCTGCTGAAGATCTCGCCGGTGTTCTTGAACGCGGCCAGGAACGTCCAGAGGATCGGCACGATGACGATCACCGCCCAGACGGCGAGCGCCAGCTGACCGAGCCCGCTGAACAGTCGTACCTCGTGGTGTTCGCCCCGGCCCTTGCGGGTGCGGGCGGCGGGCCGGCCGGGCGGGGTGTCCGCCGCGGCCGGCGGCAGCGTCGTCTGTGCGGCCATCTCAGTACTCCACGCTTTCCCGCTTGGTCAACCGCAGCGTCAGCGCCGCGAACGTGAGGGTGAGGAAGAACAGCGCCACACCCATCGCCGAGGCGTAGCCGTACTTCGAGTAGACGAAGGCGTTGCGGTAGATCTCCACCGCCAGCACCGTCGTCGCGCCGTCCGGGCCGCCGCTGTCCACCGAGAGCACCGCGACGATGGCGAACGCGTCGAACGCGGCGATGCCGAGGTACACCCAGGCGACCTGGAGGGTGTCCCAGAGCAGCGGCAGGGTGACCCGGAAGAACAGCATCACCTTGCTCGCCCCGTCCATCTCGGCCGCCTCGTAGATCTCACCCGGGATCGAGGCCATCCCGGCCGAGAAGAGCACCACGTAGAAGCCGACGGCCTGCCAGACCAGCACCGCGATGATCGACCACAGGGCCAGGTTCGGCCGGACCAGGAACAGCACCGGGTCCAGCCCGAGCTTCATCAGCACGCCGTTGATCAGGCCGGACTCGTTGGGCCGGTAGACCATCTGGAACAGCACCGCGATGATGGCCACCGCCAGGACCTGGGGGAAGAAGAACACCACCCGGTAGAACTTCGACCCCCGGACCCCCTGCCGCTGGCCGCCCACGCTGCGCCCGCCCACGTTGAGCAGGAAGGCGAAGAACAACGCGATGGCGATCGTGATCAGCGGCAGGGCAAGCAGCAGTACGCCGTGGTGCTGGACGGCCTGCCAGAAGCGCCCGTCGTCGAGCAGCCGCCGGTAGTTGTCGAAGCCCACCCACTGCGGGGCGGACAACCCCCGCCAGTTGGTCATCGAGATCTGGAACGCCTGCGCGTACGGTGCGATGACGAAGACCACGTACAGCGTGACCGGGGCGAACAGGAACCCGATCACGAACGGATACTTGCCGTGCCGCATGATCCCGCTACTCCGATCGGTCAGCGCGTGAACTTGGCGACGGAGCTGTCCTTCTTGATGGCGTCGGCCCGCTTCTGGATCCGCTCCACGAAGGCGTCGGCCTTGATCCGGCCGAACATCAGCTCGTTGGTGGCGGTGCGCGCCTCGGTGTCCAGCTCCTTGTACCAGCCGTCGAAGTACAGGTTGAACACGTCCTTGCCGGCGGCGGCGAGGGCGGCCTGGGAGCTGGCCACGCCGGGCGGGAAGGCGAAGCCTGAGCTGCCGGCGGTGACCACGGTCGGGGCCTTGACCACCTCGGTGAAGCCCTTCGCCCCGGCGACCGAGAGCATCTGGCGCATGTACTCCAGACCACCGCGCGGGTTCTTGCTCTTGGCCGAGACGAAGTAGCCCTCACCGGCGGTGGCCCGCACGGCGGTCGCCGGCAGCTTGTCCGAGCCGGTGAGGCTCGGCACCGGCATGAGCTGGTAGTCGAAGCCGGCCGGGGTGTCCTTCTTCTGCTCGCCCTCCAGCCAGTCGCCGCTGGGGTAGAGGGCCAGCTTGTACTGGTTCTGCCGCAGCTGCACGTCGGTGTGCTTGAGCCCCTCGAAGCTCTTGTCGACGTACTTGGCGCCGATCTCCTCCCACGCCTGCGCCGCCTGCTTGACCGCGTCCTGCTGCCAGGCGCCGTCCTCCAGGTTGTCGATGTTCTTGAGTACGTCGGTGCCGCCGATCTTCGCGGCGTGGGTCAGGATGACGTTCCACTGGTAGTAGGCCGCGTTCGCCCCGGCGTAGCCGTACGGGGTGATGCCCTTGGACTTGATGCCGTCGAGCAGGGCGGTGAACTCCGACCAGGTCTTCGCGGGCGCCCAGCCGTTCTCCTTGAACAGCTTGCCCGAGTACCAGATGCCGAAGACGGTGGAGACGTAGTACAGGACGTACGGCTTGCCGTTGAACGAGCCCGCCTCGACCGTGCCGGGCACGACGGTGTCGCGGACCTTCTTGTTCGGGTCGTCGACCGACGGGGCGTCCCACAGCTCGGTGAGGTCCATCAGCTGCCCGTCGGCGACCAGCGACCCGAAGTCGATCAGCTTCTCGCCCGAGTTGTTCACGAACTCCGGCGGGTTGCCCGAGGCGAACCGGGGCTGGAGCACGGTGGAGACCGCCTGGGTGGACTGGTGCTTGATCTCCGCCTTGGGGAACGCCTTCTTGTACAGCGGCTCGTGCACGTCGGTGGCGTACTTCTCGCCGTAGCCGCCGTTGAAGATGACCACCTCCAGCGGGGCGTCCTCGGCGACACCCAGCGGGTTGGCGGCGCTCTTGGTGCCCTCCTCGGCCTTGGTGGTGGTCTCGTCGGAGCCGCTGGTGGCGCAGGCGCCCAGCAGGCTGACCACCGGGGTGGCGAGCAGGCCCGCCGCGGCGGTGCGGCCCAGCAGGGTGCGCCGGCTCAGCGCGGCGGGGGTCTCGGGGGTATTCGACATCGTCGTCTCTCCTTGGGTGTCCGGGTCAGGCGGTTCGCCGGAGACGCCCGGCGTACCGCGACTCGAGGGCGAGGTTGTGCGCGTCCCCACCGGGGACGTTGGCGGAGAGGTAGATAGGGGGTACCTCTCCGGCCTGGTGGAACCGTCGGACGACCTCCGCGGTCACCAGTTGCGCCAGCAGCGCGGAGGTGACCGAGGAGACCGCACAGACCGCGCCGCCGCCCTCCAGCGGCAGCAGTGCGTCGCCGTACGGTGCGCCGTTGTCCAGCACGACGTCGGCGAGTTCGGCGAGTCGACGCCCGGACGGGTGGCGGGGTGCGACCCGTGCGGTGTGCGCGACCGAGGTGACCGCGATGAGCGGATGGCCGTGCCCGGTGACCAGTGTCGCCAGCTCGACCACCGAGCCGTTGATGCCGGACTGCGAGGCGATCAGGAAGACGTCGGCCGGCTGCGGCCGGGCCAGCGGGTAGAGCTGGTGGGCCACGGCCGGGTCGCGTTCCAGCTTGGGGTCGGTGAGCACGTCGCGCGGGGCGTCGCCGTGCAGCACCAGGTCGTGCAGGCCGATCCGGTTGGTCGGGACCAGGCCACCGGCGCGGGCCACCAGTTCGGCGGCGAACGCCTCGGAGTGGCCGGCCCCGAACGCCTGGAGCACCCCGCCGGCCCGCAGGCTGGTGGCGATCAGGTCGGCGGCCCGGCCGATCGCCTCGGCCTGGGTGTCGAGCAGCCGGTCGAGGACGGGCCGGACGGCCCGCGCGTACCCCTGGGCACTGATCATGAGGTGGTCCCCTTCGCGGCCTTGTGCCCCTGCACGGCCTGGGCGGTACGCCGGAAGGCCGCGTGGGCGCGGTCGTGGGTGCGCTGCGCCACGGCGATGTAGAGCAGGTCGAGCACGACGAGTTGGGGGTGCCGGGCGGACAGCGCGTCCGGCCGGAAGGTGGTGGCCTGGCTGGCGGTGAGCAGGACGGTGTCGGCCAGTTCGGCGAGCGGCGAGCGCGGGAACCCGGTCAGCGCCACGGTGGTGGCCCCCCGGCTGCCCGCCTCGGCCAGCATCTCGATGGTCTCCCGGGTCTGTCCGGTGTGCGAGATGCCCAGCGCCACGTCGCCGGGGCCGAGCAGCGCGGCGCTGGCCAGTCCCTCGTGCACGTCGCTCCAGGCCCACGCGGCGACCCCGATGCGGTGCAGGCTGAACTGCATCTCCTCGCCGACCAGCGCGCTGCCGCTGGCCCCGAAGATGTTGACCCGGGCGGCGCCGGCGATGGCGACGGCGGCCCGTTCGACCTCGGCGAGGTCGAGCAGGGTGGCGGTGTCGTGCATGGCCCGGGTGTCGGCGGCCATGATCTGGTCGAGCACCCGTTCCAGCGGGTCGCCGGGCTGGATCTCCCGGCCGATGTCGACGGTCCAGCCGGCCGAGCGGGCCCGGCCGGTCTCGGAGGCGATGCCCAGGCGCAGGTCGGCGTAGCCGTCGAAGCCCATCGCCCGGCAGAACCGGGTGATGGTCGCCGGTGAGGTGCCGCTGCGTTCGGCCAGCTCGACGATGGTGGCGCGGGCCGCTGCCTCCGGGTCGCTGAGCACCTGCTCGGCGACCCGGCGCAACGCTCCCGTCAACTCTCCCGTGCCGGCCCGGACCCTGGCCAGCACCCCGTCCGCGCCGCGCCGGTCGACGGGCTCGGCATCGACCACCGCGGTCGCCGCGGTGGTGTCCGTCTCGAGCTCGGCCATCGACACGCCTTTCGGAAAAGAGTGTTAACTGTTAGTGGTAAAAGTTCTTACTGAAGGCCCCTTCCTGTCAAGACCATGGGCGAAGTTTTCAAACTGTTACCTGGCGCGCGGCCCGCTCCCACCCCCCGGTCTTGCCCTGCGGCACCGCACCGACCAGCATGGACACCCCCGAACCAGCACACCCCCGGGAGGCCCGCGAGGATGTCCGGCACCGTCGTGGTCGGCCTCGACGTCGGGGGTACGTCCACCCGGGCGACCGCCCTGACCCTCACCGGCGAACGCCTCGGCACCGGCCGGGCCGGCGGCGGCAACCCCACCAGCCACGGCGCCGAACGGGCCGCCGCCGAACTGTCGACCGCGCTGCGGGAGGCGCTGCGCGACGTCGACCCGACCCGGGTCCGCGCCGGAGCGATCGGGCTGGCCGGGGCCGGCCGGTTGCGCGCCGACCCGGCCGGCCGGGCCGCCTTCGACCGGGCCTGGTCGGACGCCGGCCTGCGCTGCCCGTACACGGTGCACAGCGACGCCCTCGTCGGGTACGCCTCCGGCACCGCCGCAGCCGACGGCACGATCCTGATCGCCGGGACCGGGGCGATCGCCGCCCAGGTGTGCCGGTGGCGACTGGACCGGGTCGCCGACGGGCACGGCTGGCTGCTCGGCGACGCCGGCTCCGGGTTCTGGCTGGGCCGGGAGGCGGTCCGGCGTCTGCTCGCCGACCTGGACGCGGCCCGGACGCCGGGGCCACTGGGCCGCCGGGTGCTCGCCACCCTGCTGGGGGACGATCGGGTCGCCGACCGGCCCCGGGAGACCGTGGACGCGGTGGTGCAGGCGGTCACCCGCCGGCCGGCGGTGGAGCTGGCCCGGCTCGCCCCGCTGGTGGTCGCCGCCGCCGAGACCGAACCGGTCGCCGTCACGCTGATCGAGCGGGCCGCCGGGCTGCTGGCCGACAGCGTCGCGCGGATCCGACCGGCCGGCGCGGTGGACCCGGTGGTCCTCGGCGGCGGTCTGCTCACCGGTGGCACCCCACTGGCCGTCGCCGTCACCGCGGAACTGGCCCGGCGGTGGCCGGTCGCGCCGCTGCGTCCGGCCGGCGACGGTGCCTGCGCGGCGGCCTGGCTCGCCGTCCGCGACCTGCCGGGGATCACCGATCCAGCGGCTCTGCACCCGCTGTTCGTGCCGGACCCGCCCGTCGACGGGGAGGGCGACTCTCCCCGGGGTCGCTCGTGAGCGAGTTCCGCCGATGCCGCCGACCGGCTGGGTCTTTCACCGGGACGCCTCCGGACGCGGTCGGCACGATGGCGAACATCGATGGATATGGCGATTGCCGCCTACCCACCGGCGGTCCGGTGGGTACGCGACATCACGTCCAGGCCCACCCCCGCCCCGGAGTCGCGACGGATCGCGTGCTACGGTGAGCGGGTTGCAGTTTTGATTTCCGTAGACGTTTCCGGGCGCCTGATGGGTTATCTGAAACCCATCCGGGCGCTTTTCGTTTTTCGTGTCGTTTCGATGCGGGTTATCAACTCGGCGGCTAAGGGTCCGCGCAGTGCGGTCTCTCCCCAGCCTGCAGAGGAGCAGACATGACCACAGGTACCGTGAAGTGGTTCAACGCCGACAAGGGCTTCGGCTTCATCAGCCCCGACGACGGCGGTGCCGACGTGTTCGCCCACTTCTCCGCGATCTCGGCGAGCGGCTTCCGCAGCCTCGACGAGAACCAGAAGGTGGAGTTCGACATCACCCAGGGCCAGAAGGGCCCGCAGGCGGAGAACATCCGCCCGCTCTGATCCACACTCCACGCACGGCGGCCCGACTGGTTCAGCGGGCCGCCGTTCGGCGTTTCCACCGCTCACCACGGCGATCGCGGCTGAGCGACCAGGGCCGCCCCGGCCAGGCGTGAGCCGACGCAGACCCCTCCCGCTACGCGCCACGTTCCACAGCACCGCCGCCCTGACGGTCGGGGCACGTACGACCCTGGTCCCGGTGCAGCACAGCCCGACGCCCCGGCTCCTGATGACCGCGGCCGGGGGCCGAGGTGCGCAGCGTTCACCCTGAAAGGCTGATGACTTTGACGACGACCTACTCGGGTCCGGCGAGGCTGATCCTGGCCGGCGGCGCACGCATAACCGGCATGGCTTCCCTCAGCACCAACCATCGCGGTGGACTCAACGGCTGGGGTGGCACCTTCCGGCCGGACGAGATCACGACGGACCTTCGCAACGCCGTCGAGGGACTGCAGTTGGAACTGCCCTACGATCGCGTCGGAACGGTCGCCGTCACCGGCTTACGCAAACTACTCGCCACGCAGGTGTTGATGTCGCTGGCGGGCCGCGGACCCGCACCGTTCTGACCGTACGCCCGCACGGCCCCGCCACCGGACACGGTCACCCGTGCCTGCCGGGTGTGCCATGGCTGCTCAGGTCTGGGTGGGGAAGCCGAGGTTCACCCCGCCGTGGCGCGGGTCCGGCCACCGGCTGGTGACCACCTTGCCCCGGGTGAAGAACCGCACCCCGTCCTCGCCGTGGGCGTGCAGGTCACCGAAGAGCGACGCCTTCCACCCGCCGAACGAGTAGTAGGCCATCGGCACCGGGATCGGCACGTTGATCCCGACCATGCCGACCTCCACCTCATGCTGGAAGCGCCGGGCCGCCCCACCGTCGTTGGTGAAGACCGCCGTGCCGTTGCCGTACGGGTTGGCGTTGACCAGCGCGACCGCCGCGTCGTACGAGTCGACCCGGACGACACCGAGCACCGGGCCGAAGATCTCGTCGGTGTAGATCGACATGTCCGGGGTGACCCGGTCGAAGAGCGTCGGGCCCAGCCAGAACCCGTTCGGGTCCCCGTCCGGCACGACGTCCCGGCCGTCGACCACCGGCACCGCCCCGGCGGCCACCCCGGCCTCGACGTACCCGCGTACCCGGGCGGCGTGCGCGGCGGTCACCAGCGGCCCCATGTCGCAGCCGCGCCGCCCGTCGCCGGTACGCAGCCCGGTCATCCGCGCCGCGATCCGCGCCACCAGGGCGTCGGCGACCGGCTCCACGGCCACCAGCGCGGAGATCGCCATGCACCGCTCGCCCGCCGAGCCGAACCCGGCGTTGACCGCCGCGTCGGCGGCCAGGTCCAGATCGGCGTCCGGGAGCACCACCAGGTGGTTCTTCGCCCCGCCGAGGGCCTGCACCCGCTTGCCGGTGAGCGTCGCGCGCCGGTGCACGTGCCGGGCGACCGGGGTGGAACCGACGAACGACACCGCCCGCACGTCGGGATGGTCCAGCAGCGCGTCGACCGCCTCGGCGTCGCCGTTGACCACGTTGAGCACCCCGGCCGGCAGGCCCGCCTCGACGAACCACTCGGCCAGCAGCAGCGCCGCACCCGGGTCCTTTTCGCTCGGCTTGAGCACCACCGCGTTGCCGCAGGCCACCGCCACCGGCACGAACCACAGCGGCACCATCACCGGGAAGTTGAACGGCGAGATCACCGCCACCACCCCCAGCGGCTGCCGCAGGCTGTACGAGTCGACCCCGGTGGAGACGTTCTCGCTGAACCGTCCGCGCAGTGCCGAGGCGATACCGCAGGCGTACTCGATCACCTCGAGGCCGCGCTGCACCTCGCCGGCGGCGTCGGCGAGCACCTTGCCGTGCTCGGCGGTGATCACCTCGGCGAGCCGGTCCCGGCGGGCGTGGACCAGCTCCCGGAAGGCGAACAGCACCGCCGTGCGGCGGGCCAGCGAGGCGTCCCGCCAGCTCCGGGCGGCCCGCCCGGCGGCCTCGACCGCCACCGCGACGTCCGCCGCGTCGGCCAGCGCCACGAGTCCGGTACGCCGACCGGTCGCCGGGTCGAACACGTCCCCGTGCCGGCCGGACGTCCCGTCGATCCGCGCACCGTCGACGAAGTGCCCGATCCGGGCACCGTCCACGGTGGGCGCGGCCTGCGGGCCGGGTGACGTCCGCCGGGTCGCCCCGTTCACCGCGCCGCCTCCGCCGCCACCGTCGACCGGATCGCCTCGACCAGGATGGCCAGCCCCTCCCGGGCCTCGGCCTCGGTCAGGGTCAACGGTGGACCCATCCGCACCACGTTGCCGTGCAGGCCGCCCTTGCCGACCAGCAGGCCGCCGGCCCGGCACGCCTCGACGACCCGGCCGGTCAGCGCCGGATCGGGCTCCGTGCCACCCGGCTGGACGAACTCCACGGCGAGCATCAGCCCGCGGCCCCGGATCTCGGCCACCCCGTCGAGGTCGGCGACCGCGGCCCGCAGGCCGTCGACGAGGATCGCGCCCACCCGGGCGGCGTTGGCCTGGAGGTCGTGGTCACGCAGGTAGTCCAGGACGGCGTTGCCGGCGGCGGTGCAGAGCGGGTTGCCACCGAAGGTGGAGAAGCTGATCGCCGGCACCGACTCCATGATCTCGGCCCGGCCGACCACGCCGGCCAGCGCGAAGCCGTTGCCGATGCCCTTGGCGAAGGTGAGCAGGTCCGGGGTGACCCCGTGCGCCTGGTAGCCCCAGAAGTGCGCGCCGGTGCGCCCCCAGCCGGTCTGCACCTCGTCGGAGATGAGCAGGATGCCGTGCTCGTCGAGCACCTTGCGCCAGCCGGCGAACAGCCCGTCGGGCGGGGCGACGAAACCGCCGACCCCCTGGACCGGCTCGGCGATCAGGCAGGCCACGTCGCCGCTGGTCTGGGTGGCGAGCACCTCGCGCAGGTCCTCCACGGCGGCGTCGATCCGGTCGTCGGCGGGCAGCCGGGCGAGCAGCCCGCGCAGCCGCTCCCCGGAGTGCAGCCAGGCCACCTGCAGCGGGTTGTGCGCGCTGGCCGTCCAGCTCCGGTTGCCGGTGATCCCCATCGTTGCGTACGACCGGCCGTGGTAGCTGTTGCGGACGGCGAGGATCTGGTGCGAGCGGCGGTAGCTGGTGGCGGCCAGCAGCGCGGCCTCGTTCGCCTCGGTGCCGGAGTTGGTGAAGAAGACCCGGGCGTCCGGGATACCGGCGACCTGGACGATCTTCTCGGCCAGCTCCACCTGCTGCCGGATCAGGTAGAGGGTGGAGGTGTGCACCAGGCCGGTCCGCAGCTGACGCTCCACCGCCTCGCGGATCTCCGGGATGTCGTAGCCGATCATGTTGGTCAGCACGCCGCCGAAGAAGTCCAGGTAGCTGCGCCCCTGGGCGTCGGTGACCCGGCGGCCGGACCCGGCGACCAGCTCGATCGGCTCGGCGTAGTAGAGCGGCATCCAGGACGGGAGCACGGCCCGGTGTCGGGCCAGCAGGTCGTCGGCGGTCATCGGCACACCCTTCCGCGGCGGGGTTCGCGTGCCTCGCACGCTGCCACCCCGGCCGGCCGCCGACAACTGCCACTGTGTCGCCCGACCGCCGCCCCCGCCTGACACGACGTCACCCGACCGGCGCGGGCGGCACGGTCTGGCGGGCGGCGTGGGCAGCCGGGCGGGCGGCGCGGCCGGACGGCACCGGCGGCGCGGGCGGGCTCAGCCGGCGGCGGTGGCCCGGATCGCCTCGGCGAACACCTCGGACCGGTGCTCGAAGTTGCGGAACCGGCCGTAGCTGGGCGCCGCCGGGGACAACAGCACCACCCCGTCGGTCGGGGTCACCGCCCGCGACAACCGGACCGCGTCCGCCAGGTCGTCCACCGTTTCGGTACGCACCTTCGGCAGTCCGGCCAGCGCCGCCACGATCCGGGGACCGCTGTCCGGGATGCCGATCACGGTCAGTTCCCGCTCGGCCAGGTGGGTGGCCAGCGGGGTGTAGTCCAACCCCCGGTCGGTGCCGCCGACGATCACCGTCAACGGCCGCCCGTCGTACGCGTCGATCGCGTGCATCGCCGCGTACGGGCTGGTGGCGAGGGTGTCGTCGACGAAGGTCAGGCCGGACGGGTCGACGATCTCGGTGAGCCGGTGGGCCAGCCCGTGGAACCCGGCGACCGCCACCGCCAGGGTGTCCCTGTGGGCGACGACGTCGACCCCGAGCGCGTCGAGCACGGCGAGCGCCACACAGAGGTTGCCCGCGTTGTGCCGGCCGACCAACGGCAGCACCCCCCGGGCGAACAGCGGCCGGTCGCCGAGGTGGAACCAGTCGGTGCCGTCCGGGCCGGTGGCGACGTGCACGGAGTCGGGCAGGCCGGCGCGCACCGCCGCCCGGTCGCCCAGTTCCAGGGCGAGGCGCGGGTCGTTACCGTTGACCACCACGGTGCGCGGGCCGTACGCGATCAGGTTCAGCTTGTCGCGGTAGTACTCGGCCTCGCCGCCGTGCGCGTCCAGGTGTTCGGGGAACAGCGCGGTGACCACCGCCACCCGGGGCGAGTCGGCCAGGTCGCTGCACTGGTAGCTGGACAGCTCCAGCACGTACAGCTCGGCCTCGGGCAGGTCGAGGGTGGGCACGCCGATGTTGCCGCCCAGCACGTTGGGCCGGTCCACCGCCGCGAGCAGGTGGCTGATCAGGCTGGACGTGGTCGACTTGCCCTTGCTGCCGGTGACCCCGATCGTCCGGTCGGCGTGGTCGGCCATCCACAGCGCGGTGCCCTGCGTCACGGTCGCCCCCCGCGCCCGCAGCTCGACCAGCCACGGGTGGGTGTTGGGCACCCCCGGTGAGCGGACGACGATCTCGGCGGCGGCCAGCCGGGCGAACCCCTCCTCCCCGGTGACCAGCGGCGCGGCCTCGGCGAGCGGGCCCTCCCAGGCCACGGTGAGGAAGTTCGCGCTGTCGTCGACGGCGACCAGGTCGGCCGGGCCGTGCGCGGCGATGGCGGTCACGGCGGCGCGGCCCTCCCGGCCGGCCCCCCAGACGGCGACGGTACGGCCGCGCAGATCGGACAGGCGCACGAACTCTCCCTCGGGTGTCGACGGTGGTGCGGTGGCCCGGTCCGGCACAGCGGACCCGGCCGGACGAACCAGGGCCTAGTATGGCGTGTGCCCAACGAGCAGCTCCGGCGGATGGACGCCTTCACCTTCCCGTCGTACTCGTTCGAGCCCGCCACCGGCGCGGCGTCGTTCGACTACCTCCTGACCGGCCCCGACGGCGAGCAGCGGTTCACCGAGGTGATCACGCTGCCGGTGCCGGCCACGCCGCCGTCGGCGCAGACGCTGGCCACCCTGGGCCGGGTCCTGGAACTGCTGCACGTGGTGGCCGGGGTCAGCTACTACAAGGCCGCCGCCCCGCCGCGCCTGGTGCTGCCGACGCCGTTGGGCGGGGCCGCCACCGCGCTGGTCACCGCCGTCTACACCAAGGGCCTCGCCGAGTACGCCTACCGCAACCAGCTCCCGCACGTGCTGGAGCTGCGTCCCGAGGTGCCGGCCGGCGAGGTCCCGCCACCCCGGGTGTACGACGACTCCGACAGGCGTCCGCTGTCGGCCGTCGGCGGGGGCAAGGACTCCATCGTCAGCCTGGAGGCGCTGCGCCGGGGCGGCTTCGACCCGGTGCCGTTCTCGGTCAACCCCAACCACGTGATCGTCGCGGTGAACGAGGCGTCCGGGTTGCCGGCGCTGGCCGCCCGCCGGCGGCTCGACCCGGTGCTGTTCGACCTGAACGCGGCCGGGGCACGCAACGGGCACATCCCGGTCACCGCGATCAACTCGCTGATCGCGGTCGCCACCGCCGTGCTGCACGGGCTCGGGCCGGTGGTGATGTCCAACGAGCGCTCCGCGTCCGACCCGAACCTGATCTGGAACGGTCACGAGATCAACCACCAGTGGTCGAAGGGGGTCGAGGCGGAGGGGCTGCTGCGGGCGGCGCTGGCCGGGCACGCGGGGCTCACCGAGCCGTACTTCTCGCTGCTGCGCCCGTTGTCGGAGCTGCACATCGCCCGGCTGTTCGCCACCATCGACCGGTACGACGCGGTGGTGACCAGCTGCAACGCCGCGTTCAAGCTGCGCGACGCCAGCGCCCGCTGGTGCCGCGACTGCCCGAAGTGCCGGTTCGTCTTCCTCGCCATGGCCCCGTTCATGCCCCGGGACCGGGTGGTCGGCATCTTCGGCGGTGACCTGCTGGCCGACGAGACGCAGATCCCCGGCTACCGGGAACTGCTCGGCGTGGACGGGCACAAGCCGTTCGAGTGCGTCGGCGAGGTGGAGGAGTCGGTGGTCGCGCTGAGCCTGCTGGCCGCCCAGGACCAGTGGCGTGACGCCCCGGTGGTCCGCGCCCTGGTCGACGCGGTCCCCGCCGCCGCCTGGTCGACGGCGGCCACCTCCGACGTCTTCACCCCCGCCGGCCCCCACCACGTCCCCGCCGCCTACGCCAAGACCCTGGACACCCTGACCTGACCCCACTCCCCCGCGCCCACCCCGCCCACCTCGCCAGGCCCCCATCACCCCGGTGATCAAGAGGTTCGCGTCACCGGGGCGGCGAATTCTGACGCATTCCTCTTGATCACGGCGAACCCGCCGGCCGGAGGGTCGGTCGGACGGCCGGACGGTCGGTGATCAAGAGGAATGCGTCACCCGGCCAGCGAAATCTGACGCGAACCTCTTGATCGCGGTCGACGGGCAGGCCGCGCGGGCGGTGATCAAGAGGTTCGCGTCACCCCGCCGACGGAATCTGACGCATTTCTCTTGATCACCGGAGACCTGCCGGGCGGGCACGGGCCGGGCGGGCACGGGCCGGCGGGGCGGAAGGGCGGCGGGGTGGGGAGGTGCGTCAGGGGGTGCGGATGGCGTCGAGGGCCAGCAGGGCGACGTGCAGGGAGAGGCAGGCTTCGACCGAGTCGAGGTCGACGCCGAGGATCCGGCCGATCCGGGCCAGCCGTTCGTAGAAGGCTGGTCGGGACAGGTGCGCGGCGACCGCGCCGGCCGACTTGTTCCGGCCCTGCTCCAGGTAGGCACGCAGGGTACCGAGCAGTTGCTCCCGGGGGTGCTGGGCGTCGTGGGCCAGCAGCGCGCCGAGTTCCCGTTCGACGAAGGTCTGCAACCGGGGCTCGTCGCGTAACAGGTGCAGCAGTCCGGCCAGCCCGACGTGCGGCAGCCGGAAGACCGGCAGGTCCCGGCTGTCCCGGCGGGCGGCCTCGGCGACCTGGCGGGCCTCGACCAGCGAGCGGCGTACCTCCCGCAGGCTCGCCACCCCGGACCCGGCGGCGACGAGCACGCGCGCCGGCTGGTCGGGGTGGCGGCGGCGCAGCGCGGCGGCGAACGCGGCCAGCGCGCGGTCCTCGGCGGCGGCGTCCGGCAGGGCGAGCAGGATCCCCACCGCCTGGTCGTCGACGGGGCTGGTCAGCCCGGTCAGTTTCGCCTCCCGCAGCGCCTGGCCGACCGCCTCGGCGAGGTCACGTAGCCGGGCCGGGCCGGCCTCGGCGTCGGCCGGGCCGCCCTCGCCCGGTCCGGCGTGCTCGGCCGGGGTGTCGCGGCGGAGCCGGACCATGACGCCGATCAGGTGCCGACGCTCCAGGGGCACCCCCAGCGCCCGCGCCCGCAGGGCGATCTCGTCCACCGGCCGGGAGTGGTCGAGCAGGCCGGTGAGCAGGGTGTGGTGCAGTTGCCGTTCCAGTCCTTCGGCGTCGCGGCGGATCAGCCGGCCCAGCGCCAGGGTCGAGGCGGCCCGCTCCACCAGGATGGTCAGCCGGGTTGGCGGCGTGCCGACGGGCCGGCCGTCGCCGAGGCCCGCCCGCGCCGGCCAGCGCAGCAGCAGCCGACCCCAGTCCTGTCCGCGCGCGCCGACGGTCGTGACCAGCCAGCCGCTGTCGCTGTCGTACGCCGTGCGGCCGGCGGGACGCAGTCGTCGGGAGTGCTGCTCCCAGCCGTCCAGCAGCAGTTCGGCGTTCTCCCCGGCCGGGTCGTAGGCGAGCACCTGCCGGGACAGGTTCTCCAGCACCACCGGGCAGCCGGCCAGCGCGGCGGCCTGCCGGACGACCTCGGCGGCCCCGGCGCCCTCGACGGACAGTTCGGTGAAGCGTTGGTGGATCTCCTCGGCGGCCCGCAGCTCGTGCAGTTGGGCGTCGACGATCAGGGCGTGCACCGCCTCGGTGATCCGCACGAACGGGGTGGCCCGGCGCAGCTCGACCAGGGGCAGCCCGCGTCGGGCGGCGGCCACGGCCATCACCCGGGGCACCTCGGTCGGGTAGCGGCGGCCCAGCTCGACCACGAGTCCGGAGACGCCCACCGCGGCGAGGTCGCCGATGAAGGCACGCAGTCCGGTGTCGTCGGCGGGCAGTCCGATGCCGGTGGTGAGCACGAGTTCACCCCCGCCGAGCAGGGTGGCGATGTCGGGCACCTCCGCCACGTGCACCCAGCGCACCGGCCGGTCCAGGCCGGCCTCCCCGGCGACCAGCCGGGGCGCGCCGCGGCGGACCGGGTCCAGCGCGAGCACCTCACGGACGGTAGGGAACACGGGCGACACGCTACCCTCCGTGACCCCGAGCCCGGCCATCCACCGTGCGTCGCCGCCCCGACGACGGGGGCGGCCCCACCGGCCGGGACGGTGACCGTCCCGGCCGGTGGCGCGACGGTCAGTCGACGCCGAACTCCATCGCGGCCCGGTCGAGGGCCTCGTCGTCGGCCGTGGCGACGCCCCGCGAGGCGATGGCCTCCGCGCCGCCCTGCGGCATCGCCCCGATCAGCCCGGTGGAGGCGGCCTGCGCCGCGCCGACCGCACGCTGCGGGGTCGCCCCGCCGACCAGGCCGAGGGTGGCGTACTGCTCCAGCTTGGCCCGCGAGTCGGCGATGTCGAGGTTACGCATGGTGAGCTGGCCGATCCGGTCGGACGGGCCGAAGGCCGAGTCCTCGGTACGCTCCATCGACAGCTTGTCCGGGTGGTAGCTGAACGCGGGGCCGGTGGTGTCCAGGATCGAGTAGTCCTCGCCCCGGCGCAGCCGCAGGGTCACCTCGCCGGTGACGGCGGTGCCCACCCAGCGTTGCAGCGACTCGCGCAGCATCAGCGCCTGCGGGTCGAGCCAGCGGCCCTCGTACATCAGCCGGCCGAGGCGGCGGCCCTCGTGGTGGTAGTTGGCCAGGGTGTCCTCGTTGTGGATGGCGTTGACCAGCCGCTCGTAGGCGGCGTGCAGCAGCGCCATGCCGGGGGCCTCGTAGATGCCCCGGCTCTTGGCCTCGATGATCCGGTTCTCGATCTGGTCGGACATGCCGAGGCCGTGCCGGCCGCCGATGGCGTTGGCCTCCAGCACCAGGTCGACGGGGCTGCCGAACTCCTTGCCGTTGATCGTCACCGGGCGGCCCTGGTCGAAGCCGATGGTGACGTCCTCGGTGGGGATCTCCACGGACGGGTCCCAGAACCGGACCCCCATGATCGGGCTGACCGTCTCGATGCCGGTGTCGAGGTGTTCCAGGGTCTTGGCCTCGTGGGTGGCGCCCCAGATGTTGGCGTCGGTGGAGTACGCCTTCTCGGTGCTGTCCCGGTAGGGCAGGCCGCGTTCCAGCAGCCACTCCGACATCTCCTTGCGGCCGCCGAGTTCGGTGACGAAGTCGGTGTCGAGCCACGGCTTGTAGATCCGCAGCTGCGGGTTGGCCAGCAGGCCGTAGCGGTAGAACCGCTCGATGTCGTTGCCCTTGAAGGTCGAGCCGTCGCCCCAGATCTGCACGTCGTCGGAGATCATCGCCCGAACGAGTAGGGTCCCGGTCACCGCCCGGCCCAGCGGGGTGGTGTTGAAGTAGGCCCGGCCGCCGGAGCGGATGTGGAAGGCGCCGCAGGTCAGCGCGGCCAGCCCCTCCTCGACCAGGGCGGCGCGGCAGTCGACCAGGCGGGCGACCTCGGCGCCGTAGCTGAGCGCACGTCCGGGCACCGAGTCGATGTCGGGCTCGTCGTACTGGCCGATGTCGGCGGTGTAGGCGCACGGGACGGCGCCCTTGTCGCGCATCCACGCGACCGCGACCGAGGTGTCGAGGCCGCCGGAGAAGGCGATGCCGACACGTTCGCCGATGGGCAGGGAGGTGAGAACCTTGGACACAAGGAAGATTATGCACCTGCCCGCATTCTCATGCAAATGAGTCGGGGGTCGTGGCGGCTACCCGTCGACCGGGTCGTCCCGGCCCAACTCCCAGAACGCCACCGCCGCCGCCGCGGCCACGTTCAACGAGTCCACGCCGCGCCGCATCGGGATCACCACCCGCACGTCGCTGGCCGCCTGCGCCGCCCCGGTCAGGCCGGGACCCTCCGCCCCCAGCAGCAGCGCCGCCCGCGCCCGCTGCGCCGGGGTCAACCGCTGCACCGGTACGGCGTCCGCCGCCGGCGTCATCGCGAGCACGGTGAACCCCGCCGCGCGTACCTCGTCCAGGCCGACCGGCCAGCGGTCCAGCTTCGCGTACGGCACCGCGAACACCTCCCCCATGCTGACCCGCACGCTGCGCCGGTAGAGCGGATCGGCGCAGGACGGCGAGAGCAGCACGGCGTCGATGCCGAGCGCGGCGGCCCCCCGGAAGATCGCCCCGAGGTTGGTGTGGTTGTTGATGTCCTCCAGGATCACCACCCGACGGGCGGCGGCCAGCACCTCGGCGGCGGTGGGCAGGGGCTTGCGGTGGAACGAGGCGAGCACACCCCGGTGGACGTGGAAGCCGGTCGCCTTCTCCAGCACGTCGGGGGTGGCCGCGTAGACCGGGGCGTCCCCGGTGTCCAGGTCGGCGAGCTGGTCGACCCGCTTGGCGTCGACCAGGTACGACCGGGCCGGATAGCCGGCCCGCAACGCCCGGCGCAGCACCAGCTCCCCCTCCGCGATGAACAACCCGTGCGGGGGCTCCCAACGGGTACGCAGCTCGACGTCGGTCAACGCCCGGTAGTCGGCGATCCGGGCGTCGTCGGGGTCGGTGATCTCGTGAACGGGCACCGCCCGATTCTGCCCGTCCCCACGGACTCAGTTCACGAGCACCCCGAGGAGGTGCTCCCACCGGATCAACCCCGGCAGCAGCAGCACGGCGCCCAGGAACGCCAGAAGGGTCAGGCAGAGCGGCAGTCGGGCACGACGTAGCGCTCGGCGCAGGTACTCCTGACGGATCTCCTGTTTCTCGGCCTCGCTGAAGTCGCGGTCGATGTAGAGGTCAGCCTCCCGCTCGGCCGCCTGGAGCAGGTGCGCCGCCCAGGTCAGGAAGCCGGCGGCGACCATCCAGAGCGTGCTGTCCAGGGCCAGTTTGCCGGTGGACACCGTGGAGGCGGGCGGGCCGGTGGAGACCGAGGTGAGCATGTTGATGCCCGCGCCCGCGAAGAGGCCGGCCAGGAAGTTCAGCGTGGACGGCGCGGGCAGGACCGTGGTCACCGGTCACCGTCCGGTTCGTCGTCCGGGTCGTCGCCGGTGGTGTCGAACGGCCATGGCGGATACCAGGCCGCACCGCAGACATCCCGGCCCAGCTTGTTGATCTGCCGCAACACGTCGCGGTCGACGTCGGCGTGCAGCTGGCGCTGTAGGGCGGCGATCTGGGCCCGGAACTCCTGGTAACGCTCGATGACCTGCACCACCGCGCGGGTGCGGATCGTGCCGTCCCGCTTGGCGATCTGTTCCCGGATGGTCTGGCGGATCTGCTCGACACCCTGCTGCCACTCGGCGAGTTGTCGCGTGGTCAGGGTGTTGCCCCGGTGGTGGCCGTCGGGTTCCGGGGCGGCTCCCGGTACCGGCTCGACCGGCGTCTGCGGCCAGCCGTCGTTGAACACGTCACCGTAGAGTTTCAGGCTCTCCATCTGCACCACTTGCCAGAGGGTGTCGGCGAGTTGGGAGGCGACGAAAGGCAGCCGCAGCCGCTCCTCGGGCCCGCCCGGCAGGCGCCGCGTACCACGAAGTTCCTGCTTCATCCGGGAGAACAGGGTCTTGAGGTGTTCGTGCGTGCCGGTGGTGCTCTCCGTGCAGAGCAGGGTCGCCTCCAGCACCTGGGCCAGGTCGATCTCCCGGCCGGGAATCGTCCACTCCGCCTCCCGGCCGATCAACCAGGCGTAGGCGGTCTCGATCGACGGATTCCGGGCCACCCCGGCCCGGGTCAGCGCCGACAGACACATCGCCGTGGTGGCCTCGGCCCGGTTCCAGGTGCCGGTGCCACTGCGCCACCAGCCGCCCAACGGCCCGCCCTCGTCGACTCCGCGCAACAGCCACTGGCACGCCTTGTGAACCACCGGGGTATCCAGTCGCAGACCGGCCTGGCAGAGCCCGAGCACCACCCGGGCGGTCACCCACGGCACCCGGGCCGGATAGAAGTTCCCGTCGTCCTCCGCGGCCTGCTCGGCCATCTCCACGAGCCGGGTGATCCGCTGTTCGTCGTGGGCCTCCGGGGGTGCCGAGCCCTCGAAACCGAGCAGCAGCCCGAGCACCCAGTTGCGGTACATCAGGTCGGTGTCCAGGTCTTCGGCGGTCAGACCGGCCAGGTGCGGCGCCGGCCCGAGCAGGGCGTCCTCCTCGGCCATCGCCGCCTTGATCTCGACGAAGTCCTGGTGGTCCTCGGTGTTGGCGCCGGCCGGCACCGGAAGGTCCTGGTCGGGATCGTCGTAGCGCCACGTGTCGCGGACCACCTCGGCGATCTGTCGCCACGAGTCGACGTGGTTGAGCTGGGCCAGGGCGCTGGCGGCGAAGACGGCCGCACCGAGATTGCCGCCCCAGGTGCGGTCGTTGGCGGTCTGCCGTCGTAGCCACTTGCCGAGCTGGCTCAGATGGTCCCAGGTGGTGAGCAGATAGAGTTCGTCACGACGGGCCTCGCCCGGTGAGACCAGCCGGTCGAGCCGGCTCAGCATCGCCTTCATCATGCGCTCGCCCCCACGCTGCAGGTGCAACCAGACGATCTGCTCCGGCCGCTTCCACAGCCGGTCGGCGTCCCAGTGGTGGCGGGCGTGGTTCATCACCAGTTTCGCCCGGCGGCGGGGCCCCACCTGGTAGGCACCGTCCACCTGGTGGATGAGATCGAGGCCCCGCAGTCGCTGTGGCACGGTGCCGAACTGAGCGGCCTCGCGGGTCGACAGCGGGAGTTCGAGCACACCGAGGCAGGAGAGCACGTAGAGCATCCGCCGCTCGCCCGGAGCGTCGACCTGCCTGGTGTAGTGCTCCTGCAGGTCCGCCTCTGTCGGCACCCGGCCGTCCCGCCCGTACAGGTCGATCGCGGTGAGGGCGATGTGCGCGTCCTCCTCCGCCAGGAGCCGGATCGCGCGCTGGTCGGCCTCGCCGATACCGCTGTCGGCGAGGAGCTGCCGGACCAGGTCACGCCCCTCAGCCTGCACCTGGTGCAGGTCCCGGGTCGGGTCACTGCCGCGCAGGAGGGCCCCGGCCGACTTCCAGCTGGTGGCCAACACCTGCACCGTGAGACCGAACTCCCCGCGCAACCGGGCGCGGACGGCGAAGACCTCGTCGAGGATCAGCAGGTTGGCGTGCAGGTTCTCCAGCACGAGCAGATGGTGCCGGCGCTGGTTGGCCGGGTGCCGCAGCAGCGCGCCGAGGATGGACTCCGGGCCGTCGGCCGGGTCGGTCAGGTTGAGCCAGACCATCCCGCCTCCGGCACCAAGCCAACGATCGGCGACGATCGCAGCGAGGGCCGACTTGCCGGAACCAGGGTCGCCGATGACCACCACGTCGTTGCCCACGTCCAGATGCCCCTCCACCCTCGCGGAGGCGGGCGTGCTGCGGTACATGCGCTCGTAGTAGGCCCGGGTCTCCGGCCCCGGTGCGTGCGCCTGCCCCACCCGCTGGGGCCGCCAGCCACGCTCCAGCGTTCCCCTGGCCAGCAGGCCGGCGGCGAGCAGGTCCAGCGGGGTGGTGTCCCGGTGGTCGACCGCCGCGCGGATCACCTCCGGGGTCAGCCGGACGTAGACGTCTCCACCGACGGCCTGCACCTCGATCACGAGTTCGTCCGTCCGGTCGCGGAACTGGATCGACGGCTTCCGGAAACTCAGTGCCGCCTCCCGGCCGGCAAGTAGTTCGTCGCGCTGCCTGATCAGATCGGACCGTGCCGCCAGCAGCACGTCGTACGCACCGGCCTCGGGTGCCAGCGCCTCAACCGCCTCCCACCGCGCGTACACACCATCGGACAATGACGCCTCACCCCTTTCGGCGCCGCACCCTGCGAGTCTCCTCAACAGGACTCCGATGTTAGCCGCTGGTAACCGTCCTGTCGCTCGATGAGTCGGCAGTCAGTCTGATGTACTCCGTGCCGACCAGTTCGCCGCCGACCCGCCCGACGTCGCAGGTGGACAGTCGGAAACCGCTGCGCCGGAAGGCTTCCTGCACCTCGGCCGCGTCACCGAGGTCGTTGCTGGTCATCTGGGCGGCGTAGCGTCGGGCGGCTCGGGACAGCTCCTCCAGCTCCACCGGTAGCAGCGTGCGCCAGCCGGCCGCCCGCTCCCGGAACCGCAGCTCGAAGTCGTCGACCAGGTTGGTCATCCGTGGCTGGCCGCCCTGTTGCGGCTCCTCCTCCGTTGCCTCGCCGTCCTCGTCGAGCGGCTCCGGACCCCGGCGCGGCCACTCGTTCTCCGGATGCAGCCGGACCGTGGTGATCACCCGTCCGCCCGGTCGCAACAGCCGGGACCAGCTCTGGAGCACGGTGTCCACCGCCCGCCGGTCGAAGCGGGTCAGGAACGCGTCCGTCACCACCAGGTCGAAGCCGTCGTCGGCGAGCTCGTCGACCTGGTCGGGGCGGGTGATGTCCCGGCGGTGAACGGTCACCTCCGCACCCACCTGGGCGGCGTACCAGCGGCAGGCGAGCAGCGGGGTCTCGCAGAGGTCGAGGGCGTGCACGTCCAGGTCGTCGGGCAGCCTGCCGGTCAGGGCGCGGGCCGCGTCCAGCACGAACGCCAGCATGGTGTAGTCGGCCGCGCCACTGATCAGGATCCGCCGGGCACCGCCCCGCACCGCCTCGACCAGCTGGGTGGCGTAGAAGGTGGCGTGCCAGTTGGGGCTGCTCACCATGTCGAACAGGCGCAGGTACTGCCAGGCGCTGTGGTACCAGACGCAGCTCTTACGGTCGAAGTGCGAGGCGGTGCACGACATCGGCGCCATGGCGTAGAGCATGCTGGCCGACCGGAGGATCCAGCGGGTCAGTTCCGGACCGGCCGGATACTGTCGGGCGACGGCGGTGGGGGCGCATCGTCGCCCCATCAGCTCCTCCCACAGCCGGCGGGCCCGGTCGACCTCCTCGGAGTTCCCGGTGACCACCCAGGAGGCGAGGCCGTCGGTGCCGGTCTCCTGCCGCACCACCACGCTCCGGTCGATCAGCCACATGTCGTTCATCGGCACGGTGGCCATCTCACCGGCGAGGGAGATCGGGACGCTGAACGCCTGCAGCTTGTGGTGCCGGTCCTCGACGATCTGGCGGTCGACCTCGTCGGTGTCCACCCCGCCGGTCGGCACCAGATACAGCCGCTGCACGACGCAACGGGCGGCGAGCTGACGCCAGACGGCGCGCGAGAACGGCGCCTGCGAAGACTGACCGGCCGCGGCGAACGGGACGATCTGGCAGAGTTCGGTGTCGACTCCCGCCGCGATGCCCTGGATCAGCTCGTCGCCGGCCGCGGCCGGCAACCGCACCTGATGCGGGTCGGTGCCCTCGTAGGAGGCCCGGTAGAACAGGCTCGCCCGCCGTGCCCGTTCGATCAGATCGGCCGGCGATCTGCGGCCCGGCCCCTCGTCCTGACCACCCATCGGCATACCCACTCCCTATCCTCGAGTCGCGGTGACGACCAGATGGACGCCTCCGGGTTCCGTGACGACGTCGCGGACGTGCCAACCCGCCTGGGCGACGGCACCTGTGACGTCCGAGCAGCTGAATCGACGTGACTGGAAGCAGTGGATCCGGTGCCCGGCGGGCAGGCACGCGCCGTCGACGACGACCTCCCGCTCCAGCACCGCCGCACCGGTCACCACGCCATCGTGGAAGGAGAGGTCGAACTCCAGGTCGGCCTCGGCGATGCCGGCGGCCAGTAGCGGCTCCAGCGCCGCCGCCCGGAACTCCGGGCCGCGGTACGGGGCCAGCGTCGTGGCCGTCCCCTCGTCGCACCGGAGCAGGACGCTGACCAGGAGCACGTCACCCGGGCGCAGCCCGGCATGGATGTTGCCCAACGCGGCGGCCGGTGAGTCGACGTTGCCGAGGGTGTGCCCAAGCAGGCAGCTCACCACCGGACCGTCCGCGGGACGCCAGCGCTCGACCTGGTCGGAAGAGCCGCACTCGATGTCCCACAGCCGCGCGTCGACGGTCATCGCCGCTCCGGCGGAGTGGGTGAGCCGGGCACAGGCCAGCGAGAGCAGGGTGGCACTGAAGTCCAGCGCGAGGTAGCGCCGGCAGGGGCGACCGCCGTCGGCCAGCCGGGCGAGGAAGGCACCACTGCGGCGGCCGTTGCCCGGACCGATCTCGGCGATCGTGGTCGCCGACGGGTCGAGGATGCCGGAGCCCAGCAACGCCTCCGCCTCCTGCCGGGCCGAGACGAGCATCGCCAGGTAGTCGTCGGACCGGGCGTACGCGTCGTGGGTGTAGGCGGCACTGCCGGCGTAGGCGTATTTCAACGCTATCCGACCCGCCCGGATCGCCTCGATCGCCGTCCGACGGTGTCGATCGTTTTCGAAGAAAGGGGATTGTCGGGTGTCCGACAATCGACCGGACCGATGCAATGGCGGCGAGGAATCGAGCATCGCGAGGTCGCCGTCGAACCGGACCGGATCGAATGCATCTGCCACAACACCCTCCGACTGTGCCAGATTTCATCGCGAGCCTCAGAGTAGAACAGTCGCGCATCCCTTCCATGCCTGCACGGCAGGTCGTTGCGCGATCTGCAATTCGATCAATACCGGGGACCAGCTATATCAGGAACTAGTTCCAGACAGCAGACCCATTAGTACCTGCCAATGTAGCCGAACGGACGAGGGACCGGTGCGGCATCGGCCGATGGCGCGCTCACCCCCGGGTGTCGAATCGGGCCCTCAACTGCCGGATCGCGGCGCGGGCCGCGGTGAGGAAGGTCTGCGGGGTGAACTCGTGCCGCTGCCAGTCCCCCTGGAGGCCGCCGATGTCGCCCACCCCCGTCTCCACCAACAACACGATGTACTTGTTGAAGGCGAGCGCCGCACCCTTCTCCTCGATCAGCCAGGCGCTGGTGGTGTAGTTGTCGGCCGGTTCCGCCAGCCGCTGGTGACGGGTCATCACCGACAGGAACGCCTCGCACTCGCGGATGCGGTTGAGCACCGCCTTGCCGACGTAACCCTCGGCCGCCCGGCCGGTGACCACCTGGAACCCGTTGTCCTCGAGGAGACCACGTAGCCCCTCGACGTACCCCTGTTCCTCGACGAAACGGTAGGAGAGGAAGACCGTGTTGGGCACCGGCGCCGGCTGCACCAGCGCCGGCTCGACCGGCACCCGGTCCAGGATCCGGGCGGTGTCGACGGACTCGGCGAGCTGCCGCAGGGAGGGGTCCTGGTTGGCCTCGGCGATGCCGTACACCTCGTCGAGCAGCCTGGTCGCGTTGCGCTGCCCCTCGGCCAGCAACCGGTGCGCCTGGCACCGGGCCAGCACCGTCCGGGTCTCGGCCGGCAGCATCTCGTCCGGTACGCGCTTGTCGAGCACGAACAGTTCCCGGAAACGGGCCCGATCGCCCTGGTAGAAGACGCTCGCCGGTCGTTCCGTCTCGGCCACGTCGACATGCAGCACGAAGGCCACCAGCGGATCCCGGCCCCGGATCCGGGCGACGAAGTCGCTTGTCGCACCGAGCCCCAGGTTGAGGGGATCCACGACCACCACCTCGTAGCCGCCGCCCGCCATCCGCTGGGCCGCGTCGTCGAGATCTTCGGCGACCAGCACCCGGTCCACCATCGGGCTGGCGGCCAGCTCGCGATAGAGCCGACCCGCCGCCGCCTGGTCGTTGTCGCAGAGCAGCACGGTGAGCGGAGGTAATTCATTCACGGCAGGAACTCCGAAATATCAGTGATCGACATCGACGAGGTCACCAATATTGGCATGCGGAAAAACTGTTGGCCTCACCAGGTGCGGCCGACCGCGACGACCGATCGGCGGGGGGCCGTGACCGGAAAGGCGACGCCACCACCATTGGCGGAAATCAGCTCCGTTAGACGGCCGGTCCGCCGCCCGCCCGGACAGGTGGCACGAATGCTCGGGTTTGCGGTTCGAAAGCGCGGGAAGGAAGCGGGAAGGGGGGCGGGAAGCGGACGCGACCGGAGGGACCACCACGATGAGCGCAGCGGGCACCACCGACGGCCGGTTGCCGAGAAACGCCACGGTCGCCGATCACATCGTGGCCCGGCTCGCCGAGTGGGGGGTGCACCGCTACTTCGGCTACCCGGGTGACGGCATCAACGGGATGACCTCCGCCCTGCAACGGGCCGGCGACCGGGTGGAGTTCGTCCAGGTACGCCACGAGGAGACCGCCGGCTTCGCCGCCAGCGCCCACGTCAAGTACGGCGGCGGCCCGCTCGGCTGCGCCCTGGCGACCAGCGGCCCCGGCGCGATCCACCTGCTCAACGGCCTCTACGACGCCAAGCTCGACCACCAGCCGGTGGTGGCCCTGGTCGGCAACACCGCGCTCACCGCCGAGGGCGGCGGCTACTACCAGGAGGTCGACCTGCTCGCCCTCTACAAGGACGTGGCCGGGGACTTCCTGGCCCAGCTCGACGACCCGTCCCAGGTGCGGCACCTGGTGGACCGGGCCTGCCGGACCGCGCTGTCCCGCCGGACGGTGACCGCGCTGGTGCTCCCGCTGGACGTGCAGGACGAGCCGGCGGTGCCCGACCCCCCGCACGCGCACGGCTATTACCACACCAGCGCGGCCCCCAGCAGCATGCCGACCGTGCCACCGGAGGCGGAACTGCGCCGCGCCGCCGAGGTGCTGCGCGGCGGCGAGAAGGTGGCGATGCTGGTCGGGCAGGGCGCGCTCGGCGCCGAGGCGGAGGTACGGCTGATCGCCGACCGGCTGGGTGCCGGGGTGGCCACCGCCCTGCTCGGCTTCACCGCCGTCGACCACCGCGAGCCGTGGGTGACCGGGGCGATCGGGTTGCTCGGCACCCGGCCGAGCTGGCAGCTCATGCAGGAGTGCGACCGGCTGCTGATCGTCGGTAGCAACATGCCGTACTCGGAGTTCTATCCGCCGCAGGGGCAGGCCCGTGCGGTGCAGATCGACCTGGACGGCACCCGGATGGGGCTGCGTTACCCGACGGAGGTCAACCTGACCGGCGACGCCGGCCCGACCCTGCGGGCGCTGCTGCGGGAGCTGGGCGACGGGCCCGCGCCGACGGCCTGGCGGGCGACGATCGCCGACGCCACCTCGGGTTGGCGGCAGGCCCAGGCGGAACTGGCCGGGCAGCCCGCGCACCCGGTGAACCCGCAACTGCTGTTCCACACCCTCAACGACGTGCTGCCCGACGACGCGATGATCGCGGTGGACTGCGGCACCGCCACCGCCTGGTACGCCCGCCACCTCCAGGTCCGCCCCGGCATGCTGGCCAGCCTCTCCGGCACCCTGCTGTCGATGGGTGGGGCCATGCCGTACGCCCTGGCGGCGAAGTTCGCCCACCCCGACCGTCCGGTGGTGGCGTTGATCGGCGACGGGGCGATGCAGATGAACGGGGTCAACGAGTTGATCACCGTGGCGAAGAACTGGCGGCAGTGGGCCGACCCGCGTTTCGTGGTGCTGGTGCTCAACAACCGGGATCTGGCGTTCGTCAGCTGGGAACAGCGTTCCACCGAGGGCACCCCGCGTTATCCGGCCAGCCAGGATCTGCCGGACGTCGCGTACCACAGGTGGGCCGAGGTGTTGGGCCTCGACGGCGTGCTGGTCGACTCCCCCGACCAGGTCGACGGCCTGTGGCGACGGGTGCTGACCGCCGACCGCCCGGTGGTGGTGAACGCGGTGGTCGACCCGGCGGAGCTGATGCTGCCCCCGCACTTCACCCTCGACCAGGCCCGCAAGACGGCGGCGGCCCTGCTGCGCGGCGACACCGACCGGGCCGGCATCGTCCGCCGGGGCATCCCCGCCACCCTGGCCACCTACCGTCCCCGCCGCCACTGACCCGCCCCCGCCGCCGCTGACCCACCCCCGCCGCTGGCCCGCCACCGGGGCCGGGGCCGGGGCCGGGGCCGCTCGCCATGTCGCCACACCAGCGGGGTCGGCGCGGGACCGACACCGCTGGTGTGGCGATGATGGGTCGATCATGGGCCGGGCCCGCCGCCCTGTCGATCGTCACGCACCCGGTCGGGTCGGGCGATCATGGGACGCGGTGTCGATCATGGCTCGCCCGGCCCGGCGGTGGGCCCGGAGTTGTTGCCCGGGAGGGCTAGCGTGCCCGGGGTGCGACGATCGACGATGGTGGCGCTGGTGGGCGTGGACGGGTCCGGCAAGTCGACCCAGGCCAGGGCGCTGGCCCGGCGGCTGACCTCGGCGGGCGTGCCGGCGGTCTACCTGGAGAACGCCGGCGGCCGGCCACTGTGGAACCGGCTGGCGCAGGCGGTGGGCCGCCGCGACGGCGTGCACCTGTTCGGCCGGCGCTGCTATCCGCTGCTGGAGGCGACGGTGCGCTGGCTGGCGCTGGCCCGCGCGGTGGCGGTCACCCGGCTGACCGGGCGGGTCGGGGTGATGGACCGTTGGACCTGGTGCCAGTACGTGATCATGCGGGCCCGGGGTGACCGGGGCGTCCGCCTGGTCCGCGCCGCGTACGCCGTCTTCCCGAAGCCCGACCTGGTCTGCTTCCTGGCGGTCACCCCGGAGCTGGCCCGGCAGCGGGTGCTGACCCGGGGCATCGACACCGAGGAGTTGGCCCACCTGACCGCGCTGGACGCCGGCTACCGGGCGCTGGCCGGGTTCGCCGACTTCACCCTGATCGACGGCGACGCCGACCCGACGACGGTGGCCGCCGCCCTGGACCGGGCGGTCACCCCCGTCACCACCCGGCGGTAGACAGGCCCGCCCGGCGTTAACGCGGAACAGCGCAGGCCCGCCCGGCGGTGGCCCGGAACAGCGGTATCCGGCGGGAGGGACACCGCTGTTTCGGCGACATCGCGGGTGGGCTCTCCGAGCGGAGCGGCGCAGGCCCGATCATGCAGCCCGGGTCGGGCGACAGCGGGTCAGCCCCGGCGGTTCTGCAGCCAGCGGAGCAGGTCCAGGGGGAGGTTCTGGTCCTCCCGCTCCGGGGCCCGGGGGGTCGGGCGGGGCGCGGGACGCTGCGGGTTGCCCGCGAGTTCCCGGCTGGGGGCGGTGAAGTCCCGTACCGGCAGGCCGTCGACCGCGGTACGGATGGTCCGGGCCACCGCGGTGATCACCTCACCCTGCACGGCCGCGCCGACCGCGTCGCTCGGGTCGTCGGGGTTGGCGGCGATGCCCGCGACCGCCACCTGCGGGGTGAACCCGACGAAGGTCTCGGTGGCGTTCTGCTCCGAGCTGCCGGTCTTGCCGGCCACCGGGCGGCCCACGATCCCGTCCACCCCACCGGCGGTGCTGCCGTTGCACTGCCCGTACGCCGACTGCTGCCCGACCGGGCAGCGGGCCGCGTCGGTGGCCGCCCGCGCCACGTCCGCCGACAGCACCTGCCGGCAGGCCGGCTGACCGACCGGCACGGTCGAACCGTCCGGGCCGGTCACCGACACCACAGGCGTCGGCGCGCAGTACGTCCCCTCGGCGGCCACCGTCGCGTAGGCGTTGGCCAGGTCGAGCGGGGTGGTCGCGGACACCCCGAGGGTGAACGCCCCCCAGTTGTCGGCGTCGTGCGCGGCGAGGTCGGCGTCGGTCCGGGCCCGGAAGGTGATCCCGAGACGCTGCGCCATCTCCACCACCTTGGCCGGGCCGACCTGCTCCTCCAGCCAGACGAAGTAGGTGTTCACCGAGCGGCCGAAGCCGTCCCACATCATCCGGTAGCCGTCCATCCGCGCCGGGTTGGCGTTCGCCGGGCACCACCTGCCGCCGCAGGAGGCCTCCCCCTCGGCGGGGAACCGGGTGGTCAGCCGGCTCGGCGAGTCGAACCCGGTGGACAGGGTACGACCGTTCTCCAGCGCGGCCAGCATCGTGAACAGCTTGAACGTCGAGCCGGCCTGGTAGCCGGTGATGCTGCCGCCGCCGGAGACCAGCGGGTTGACGGTCTGCCCGTCGCCCACCCCGTACTCCCGGTTGACGGCCAGGGCGAGCACCCGGCCGGTGCCGGGCTCGACGGCGGCGATCGGCAGCGCGCGGGCGTCGTCGGCGGGGTAGACCTTGCGGGCCTCGGCGGCGGCGGTGGCCTGGACGTCCGGGTCGAGGGAGGTGACCACCCGGTAGCCGCCCCGGCGCAGCGCCTGCTCCCGCTCCTGCGCGGTCGCCCCGAAGGCGGGCTGCTCCAGCCACCAGCGGCGCAGGTAGTCGCAGAAGAAGCCCGCGTCGGCGGTGACCGTGGCGGTGCAGCCGTTGGGCTGGGCGGTGGGGTGCAGGGTCAGTTTCTCGGCGCGGGCCGCGTCGGCCTGGGCGGCGGTGATCGCGCCGGTGGCGATCATCGAGTCGAGCACGTACCCGCGCCGCTTCAGGGCCGCGTCCCGGTCCCCGTCGATCGGGCTGTACTCGTCGGGCGACTGGACCAGGCCGGCGAGCAGCGCCGACTCGGCGAGCGTCAGGTCGGCCGGTGCCTTGCCGAAGTAGCGCTGGCTGGCGGCGGCGACCCCGTACGCGCCGGAGCCGAAGTAGGCGATGTTGAGGTAGCGGTTGAGGATCTCGTCCTTGCTGAGCGTCTTCTCCAGCTCGGTCGCGTACCGGATCTCCTGGAGCTTGCGCCCGACGGTCTGCTCGGTGGCCGCCTCCCGCTCCTCGGCGGTCCGGCTGGGGTCGCTCTTGAGCACGTTGCGCACGTACTGCATGGTCAGCGTGGAGCCGCCCTGGGCAGTGCCGCCGCCGGTGACGTTGGCGACCAGGGCCCGCGCCATGCCGCGCAGGTCGGCCCCGCCGTGGGAGTAGAAGCGGCGGTCCTCGGCGGCGACGATCGCCTGCCGCAGCGTCGGGGCGATCTCGGCCAGCGGCACGTCGGTGCGGTTGACGTCGTAGAACGTGGTGAGCAGCGTCCTACCGTCGTTGGCGTAGAGGTAGGAGCGCTGCGGGGTGGCCGGGGTGCGCAGCGCCGCCGGCAGGTCGTCGAACGCCCCGAGCACCGCCCTGGTGGCGAGTCCCGCGAGCAGGTTGCCCGGCAGCGCGGCGACCGCGAGGACCAGGCCGGCCAGCAGGCCGGCGAGCAGCACGGTGAGCAGCCGCGTCAGCGGCGTCCGGGGTGAGGACATGCGGGTAAGCATTGCCACCGCGCGGACCAGCAGCCCACTCCGGCACCCGATTGTCAGGTAACTCACCGTGACCTGCCAGCGACCTCCCCGTCCGGATGCCCTGTCGTCCCCGTCCGTCCGGTCCATCCCGTCTCTCCCCCGGCTCGGTGATCAAGAGGTTTGGGCGCGTCCCGTCCGGATTCCTGACCGAAAGCTCTTGATCACCGGGGCGGGAGGGTGGTGGGGAGGGAGGGTCAGGGGGTGGTGACGCTGGCGGTGGCGGCGTCGCGGGCGACGGTGGCCGGGACGAGCCGGCCGGAGCGGTAGCCGATGCCGATGCCGGCGACCAGCACGAAGATCGCCCCGAAGGTCTGCAACGGGCCGAACAGCGCGCCGCCGAGGCCGAGCAGGGGTGCGGCGATCATCAGCATCGCCCCGTCGCCGATCGCGAACGCCCCGGACCGGGCCACCGCCCAGCCGATGAGCAGCCAACCCACGGTGTAACCGGTGGCGCCGAGCAGCACCAGCGTCCGGGCGGTGGTGCCGAAGACGGGGGTCGACGCGGCCAGGCCGGCGAAGGGCAGCATCAGCACCGTACCGCCGATGCTGGTCAGCAACCCGGCCACCGCGCCCCGCCGGCTGCGGGTGGCCGCGAGCAGGCCGGTGAGCGCGAGCAGGGCGAGCAGACCCAGCCAGATCGCCGCCACCCAGCCGAGCAGGTAGAGCGGCTGACCGTCGGCCGGGTAGGGGTCGTTGCCGACCCCGCCGTCGCTGGCCATCGCCACCGTGCCGGTCAGCACCGCATAGGCGGGCAGCAGCCAGACCGCGGCGCGGGCGAGCCGGCGCAGCGACCAGGCCCAACTGGCGTCGGTGGCCGGCGCGGCCGGTCCGGGGTCGCCGACGAAGGGCAGCACCCCGAAGCCGCCGCCGGTGCGCCGGGTGCCCAGCGGCCCGGCCGGGTCGTGTGCACCGGGAACAGGGGTACGGGAGAACAGCCGCTGCGCCGGGTCCTTCATGCCTCACCTCGTCCGCTCCGCCGGGCGTCGCCGGCTACCTGCACGGGCGGGCCGCGGGGCCGACCCGTCTGCGGCGACGGGTGACACGGAACGCGTCGACGCCCCGGGCCTGACCACCACCCGTCCCTCAGGACCGATCGTGGCAGGCGCCGGGGCGCCGGATGAGCGTTTCTCACATTTGCCGCCCGGGGTGGGCGGCGGCGGGATCAGGCCCGTTCGCGCTGGTCGGCCGGGTCGCTGACCAGGCTGGCCGGGGAGACCGGCTCGGGCGCCGGCAGCCCCTTCGGCACGTTGCCGCCGGTGGCCTGCGCCTCGGCGACGCGTACCTCGTCGTGGATCTGCTGGGCGGCGCTCGCCGCCGCCTCGGCCGCCTCGGCGGCCTCCCGCTCGACCTCGCTGGCGGTGTGCTTCGCCTCGGGAGCCGGCTCGTCGCCGACCATCCGGCTCAGCCCGCCCAGCGCGCCGCCCATGCCCTCCAGCGCCTTGGTCAGCTCGGCCGGGACGATCCAGACCTTGTTGGCCGTGCCGTTGGCGATCTGCGGCAGCGCCTGGAGGTACTGGTAGGCCAGCACCTTCTGGCTCGGGTTGGCGGTGTGGATCGCGTCGAAGACGGTCCGGATCGCCTTGGCCTGACCCTCGGCCTGGAGGATCCGGGCCTGCCGGTCACCGTCGGCGCGCAGCACCGCGGACTGCTTCTCGCCCTCGGCGGTGAGGATCTGCGACTGCTTGTGCCCCTCGGCGGTCAGGATCGCCGCCCGGCGGTCCCGCTCGGCGCGCATCTGCTTCTCCATCGAGTCGCGGATGCTCGCCGGCGGCTCGATCGCCTTGATCTCCACCCGGGTCACCTTGATGCCCCACCGGCCGGTGGTCTCGTCGAGCACCCCGGAGAGGTGCCGGTTGATCTCCTCGCGGCTGGTCAGCGCCCGCTCCAGGTCCAGCGAACCGATCACGTTACGCAACGTGGTGACGGTCAACTGCTCGATCGCCTGGATGAAGTTCGCGATCTCGTAGGTGGCCCGGACCGCGTCGACCACCTTGTAGTAGAGAACGGTGTCGATCGACACCACCAGGTTGTCGGAGGTGATCACCGGCTGCGGCGGGAAGCTGACCACCTGCTCGCGCATGTCGACCTTGGTACGCACCGCGTCGACGAACGGGACCAGCAGGTTCAGGCCCGGGTTCAGGGTGCGCTTGTACTTGCCGAGCCGCTCCACCACGTCCTGACGCTGCTGCGGCACGATGCGTACCGCCTTCGCCAACGTCACCACCATGATCAACGCCACGGCCACCAACAGGACCGCTAGAAATTCCATACCGTCACCTTTTCGCTTCCGGCAGCTCGCCGGGGGAGGAAATGTCGTCCTGCCACACCAGGGCGGTGGCGCCCTGGACCTTTATCACCTGCACCCGCACACCTGGTGCGAAGGTCTGCGTCGCGTCGTACGGACGTGCCGTCCACAACTCGCCGTCGATCTTCACCATGCCCCGCTCGGTATCGACCTGCTCGATCACCAGGGCGGTGGCGCCCTCCAGCGCCTGCACCCCGAACGGCTGCTCGCCACTGTCGATCGACGGCCGCATGTGCCGGCGGATGGTCGGCCGGGCGAGCGCCACCGTCAGCGCCGACACCACGGCGAAGACCACCGCCTGCACGGCGACGGGCGCACCCAGCGCGGCGGCCCCGGCGGCGGCGAACGCGCCGACCGCGAACATCATCAGAAACAGCGTCGTCGTGAAGATCTCGGCGACGGCCAACAGCACACCCAGCACGATCCACACCACGGCGTCCACCCCTCGATCGTGACACGTCCACGCGAATCCACCCACTTCTGGTGATCAGTAAGCTCGGTTCAGGCCCGAACCGACCCCGCGAAGGAGCTGCTGGTGACCCTGCTCGCCGAGACCGCCCGCCGGATCGACACCCTCGTGGCGCAGACCCAGGCCGCCGGGCGCGCCCCCTCGCTGGCGCTCGGGATCGTCCGGGACGGCGCGCTGGTCCACCTGGCCACCGCCGGCGACCACCCGCGCCCCGACGCCGACCTCCAGTACCGGCTCGGCTCGATCACCAAGACCATGACCGCCACGCTGGTCATGCGGGAACGCGACGCCGGCCGACTCACCCTGGACGACCCGCTGGAGCGGCACCTGCCGGGCACCGCCGTCGGCGCGCTCACCCTGCGCCAACTCCTCAGCCACGCCAGCGGCCTGCAGCGCGAGCCCGACGGCCCGTGGTGGGAACGCACCGAGGGCACCGACCTGGCCACCCTGGTCGCCGGCCTCACCACGGACAAGATCGGCCACCCCGCCTGGCGCGGCTACCACTACTCCAACCTGGCGTACGGGCTGCTCGGCGGGGTGCTGGAGCGGGTCACCGGGACGCCCTGGGCGCGGCTGCTCACCGAGCGCGTCCTCGACCCGCTGGGGCTGCGCCGCACCACCTACCGCGCCACCGAGCCCTACGCGCCGGGGTACGTGGTGCACCCGTGGCACGACACCCTGCGGGAGGAGCCGCGTACCGACACCGGGGCGATGGCCCCGGCCGGGCAGCTCTGGTCGACGGTCACCGACCTCGCCCGCTGGGCGGCGTTCCTGGCCGACCCCACCGACGAGGTGCTGGCCGCCGACACCCTCACCGAGATGTGCACCCCGGTGATGATCAACGACCTGGACTCCTGGCGCGGCGGGCACGGGCTGGGGCTGGAGCTGTACCGCGACGGCGACCGGGTGTACGTGGGCCACGGCGGCTCGATGCCCGGCTACGTGGCCGCCCTCACCGTGCACCGGCCCAGCCGGACCGCCGTGGTCGGCTTCGCCAACTCGTACGGCTTTCGCACCGGGCACATCGGCGGGCTGTCCCGGCAACTGCTCACCCTGGTCCTGGACGCCGAACCGACCCCGGTCGTGCCCTGGCGTCCGGCCGCCGCCCCACCCCCGGCGGAACTGGCCGAGCTGACCGGCCGCTGGTGGTGGATGGGCATCGAGTACGAGGTCCGGGCCGACCCGGCCGGCGACCTGTGGGCCGGCCGGCCCGGCGAGCCGACGCTGCGGTTCACCCGGACCGGACCGGACCGCTGGCGGGGCCGCTCCGGCGAGGAGGACAGCGAGGTCCTCGCCGTGCTGCGCGACCCGGACGGGCGGGCGGTGGGCCTGGACATCGGCACCTTCGTCTTCACCCGTACCCCCGACCAGGAGCCCTGACCGCCCCGCCGGGGCCGGGCCGGCCGTGGGTGTCAGTCGGGTTCGGTGACGAAGTCGATCAGGCGTTCCATCGCGTTGATCAACGGGGTCTCCACGTCGGCGAAGCTGTCCACCCGGGACAGGATGCGCCGCCACATGTCGGCCGGCTCGGCCACCCCGAGGGCCGCGCAGACACCCTCCTTCCACGGCCGGCCCGGCGGCACCACCGGCCAGGCCCGGATGCCCACCGCGGTCGGCTTGACCGCCTGCCACACGTCCACGTACGGGTGACCGGTGACCAGCACGTGCGGGGAGTTCACCCGGGCCACGATCCGGCTCTCCTTGGAGCCGGGCACCAGGTGGTCGACGAGCACCCCGAGCCGGCGGCCGGGGCCGGGAGCGAAGTCGCGTACCTCGGCGTCGAGGGCGTCGATGCCGTCCAGCGGCTCCACCACCACGCCCTCGATCCGCAGGTCGTCGCCCCAGATCCGCTCCACCAGGGCGGCGTCGTGCACGCCCTCCACCCAGATCCGGCTGGCCTTGGCCACCCGTGCCCGCACGTCGGCCACGGCGATCGACCCGGAGGCGGTCCGGCGGCGGGCGGCGGGCACCGGGGCACGGGCCGGCCGGCGCAGGGTCACCGGTTCCCCGTCGAGCAGGAACGCGGCGGGCAGCAGCGGGAAGACCCGCCGCCGGCCGTGCCGGTCCTCCAGCACCACCGCCGACGCCTCGAACCCGACCACCGCGCCGCAGAACCCCGAGTCGGCGTCCTCCACCACGAGCTCCGGTTCGGCGTCGACCTCGGGGGTGACCTTCCGTCGCCGCCAGTCGCCCGCCAGCACGTCCTCGCCGTATCGCCCCGCCATGTCGAGCACGCTAGTCTCCGTCGCGCCCCGGCACCTCCCGACGCGCCCGCCCGATCCGACACGCCGGCCGTCCGGCCACCGTCCCGCCCGGCCGCGCACCCCGCCGGGCGCGTGTCCGCGCCGCAGCGGGCCGTGCCCGCATGGCCCGCCACCTGCGGCGGCGGGCGGACCGGACAGCCGACGATCCGGCAGTCGAGACAGGGGCGGCGGGGAGCACGTACCCTTTTCGGCATGTCCTCCCCCGCAACGGGCGCGGCCACAATGGCCGCGCGCCGGTCGAGCCGTTTCGTGGCCTGGGTACGCGCCTGGCGGGCCGGCCTCGTGCCCTTCGACGAGGTCGCCGAGTCGGTCGCCGGCGACGAGGAGCACCTGGTCGCCGACGCGCCGGGCACCTGGCGGGACGTGCCGCTGCGTGAGGCCCTGCCGGCGCTGGCCAAGCTCTCCCCCGACGAGATCCGGTTGGTGCTGCCCGCGCCGGGCGACCCCCGGGGGCTGCCCGGTCCGGGCGACTTCGCCGGGGCGGCGCTGCTGGCCGGGGAGGCCGTGGTGGCCGGTGCGCTCGGGCTGATCCCCGAGGTGCGCACCCACACCTCCGGCTCCGGGATGACCTGGGAGACGGTGCTGTGGCGGGTCTACCCGCTGCCGGCCGACGCGGCGAGGGCGTCGCTGACCGCGCCGGGGGCCGCCGAGGCGGAGGCGGAACTCGCCACCGCGCTGGCCGAGTCCACCGCCGCGTTGACCCGGCTCGACGTGGCCCAGTGGCGGCCCGAGCTGGCCGGGGCGCTCGCCGCGCTGCGTCGCCCGGACGGCGCGACCGACCTGCCCCCCGGGTTCGACCCGCGTTCCCGGCGGCTGTTCGCCCGCGCCGCCGTGCTCGACCGGGTGCTCGCGCTGGCCGGGGAGAGCGCGCCCGGCGGGGCGATCAACAACCATGAGGCGCAGCAGCGCGACGCGGCGCTGCGCCCACTCACCACCGCCTGCCGGCAGGCGCTGGTCGCCGCCTGCAACGCCCCGCTTCGTCCCTGACCGCGCCCGCCCGCACCGGGCCCCCCGCCCGCACCCGGTCGGGCGGGCCGGTACGGGTCAGATCTCGTCGATCAGGTCGAGCACCGAGTCGACGATGCGCGACGGCCGGTACGGGTAGCGCTCCGTCTCGGCCCGGGTGCTGATCCCGGTGAGCACCAGGATCGTCTCCAGCCCCGCCTCCAGGCCGCACAGGATGTCGGTGTCCATCCGGTCGCCGATCATCGCGGTGCTCTCCGAGTGGGCGTTGATGGTGTTCAACGCCGAGCGCATCATCATCGGGTTCGGCTTGCCGACGAAGTACGGCTCCACCCCGGTCGCCTTCGAGATCATCGCGGCGACCGACCCGGCGGCGGGCAGCGCGCCCTCCACCGACGGGCCGGTGACGTCCGGGTTGGTGCAGATGAACCGCGCCCCGTCGTTGATCAGCCGGACCGCCTTGGTGATCGCCTCGAAGCTGTAGGTGCGGGTCTCCCCCAGCACCACGTAGTCCGGGGCGAAGTCGGTCAGCACGTAACCGACGGCGTGCAGCGCGGTGGTCAGCCCCGCCTCCCCGATCACGTACGCGGTGCCGCCGGGCCGCTGGTCGGCGAGGAACTGGGCGGTGGCCAGCGCCGCCGTCCAGATCGCCTCCTCGGGCACCTCGAACCCCATCCGGGTCAGCCGGGCCTGGAGGTCGCGCGGGGTGTAGATGGAGTTGTTGGTGAGCACCAGGAAGGGCTTACCGGAGGACCGGAGCCGGTTGATGAACTCCGGCGCGCCGGGCACCGGCTGGCCCTCGTGCACCAGCACGCCGTCCATGTCGGTGAGCCAGCTCTGCACCGGCTTGCGGTCAAGCATCTGTCGTCCCAAGGGGGTGTCGGGGAGGGCGGGTCGTCGGCATCAGGGGCGGCGGGCAGCCGGCACGCAGCACGGGGTCGGGCAGGTGTCCCACATCGGCAGCTCACCGAGGCGGCGGCGGGTCGCCGGCCCGTCGGGCGTGGTGCGTTCGGCCACCAGTTCGCGCACCATCGCCACGAACCTCGGGTCGGTGCCGGGGGTGCCCGCCCGGACGAAGTCCAGGCCGAGCTGCTTGGCCGTCTCGGACGCCTCGGTGTCGAGGTCCCAGACCACCTCCAGGTGGTCCGAGACGAACCCGATCGGGCTGACCACCACACCGGTCACCCCCTGCCCGGCGAGGGCGGTCAGGTGGTCGTTGACGTCCGGCTCCAGCCAGGGCACCTGCGGCGGGCCGGAGCGGCTCTGCCAGACCAGGTCGTAGGGCAGGTCGGGTGCGGCGACGGCGTGCACCAGGCGGGCGGTCTCCGCCAGCTGCGCGGTGTACCGGCCGCCGTGCGGGCCGGCGGTGGCCGCCGCCGAGGTGGGGATGGAGTGCGCGGTGAAGACCAGCCGGGTGGTGTCCCGCCGGGCCGGGTCGAGCTGGGCCAGCGCCGAGCGCACCGCGTCGGCGTGCGGCTCGACGAAGCCCGGGTGGTCCCAGAACTGGCGCAGCTTGTCGATCACCGGGGCGTCCGGGCCGACGGCGGCCCGCGCGGCGGCGATGTCCTCCTGGTACTGCCGGCACGACGAGTAGCCGCCGTACGCGCTGGTGACGAACGCCAGCGCCCGGGTGATCCCGTCGTCGCGCATCTGCGCCACGGTGTCGGCGAGCATCGGGTCCCAGTTCCGGTTGCCCCAGTAGACGGGCAGGTCGACGTCGTGCGCGGCGAGGTCGGCCCGGATCGCGGCGAGCAGCTCGCGGCACTGCTGGTTGATCGGGGAGACCCCACCGAAGTGCAGGTAGTGCTCGGCGACCTCGGCCAGCCGCTCGGGCGGCACCCCCCGCCCCCGGGTCACGTTCTCCAGGAAGGGCAGCACGTCCTCGGGCCGCTCCGGGCCACCGAAGGAGACCAGCACCAATGCGTCGTACGACATGGGGTCATTCTCCCCCGCGGTCGGCGACGGCCTGACGACGGCCCCTGGTCCCGCAGGTTACGTGGGGGCCCCGGTCCGGGGCCCCCGCGTGCGGCTCAGGCGCCCAGGGCGTGGTAACCGCCGTCGACGTGGACGATCTCGCCGGTGGTGGCCGGGAACCAGTCCGACATCAGGGCCAGGCAGGCGCGGGCGGCCGGCTCCTGGTCGGTGAGGCTCCAGCCGAGCGGGGCCCGCTCGGTCCACGCCTGCTCGAACTGCTCGAAGCCGGGGATGGACTTCGCGGCCATCGTGCGCAGCGGCCCGGCGGCGACCAGGTTGCTGCGGATGCCCTTCTTGCCCAGGTGCAGCGCGAGGTAGCGGGAGGCGGACTCCAGCCCGGCCTTGGCCACCCCCATCCAGTCGTAGACCGGCCACGCCTTGGTGGCGTCGAAGGTCAGCCCGACCACCGAGCCGCCCGGCGACATCAGCGGCAGCGCCGCCATGGCCAGCGACTTGTAGGAGTACGTGGAGACGTGCAGCGCGGTCGCCACGTCCTCCCAGGAGGCGTCGAGGAAGCCGCCGCCGAGGCAGCTCTGCGGGGCGAAGCCGATCGAGTGGACCACCCCGTCGAGGCCGTCGACGTGCTCGCGTACCTGGTCGGCCAGGCCGGCGAGCTGCTCCGGGCTGGTCACGTCCAGCTCGATGATCGGCGCCGGCTGGGGCAGCCGCCGGGCGATCCGCTCGACCAGCGAGAGTCGACCGTAGCCGGTGAGCACGACCTGGGCGCCGTTGTCCTGGGCGAGCTTCGCCACCGAGAAGGCGATCGAGGCGTCGGTGATGACGCCGGTGACGAGCAGCCGCTTACCGGCGAGCAGTCCTGACATGTGTTGGCTTCCTCCGTACGTTCTCAGTGACCCATGCCGAGGCCGCCGTCGACCGGGATGACGGCACCGGAGATGTAGCCGGCGGCGTCCGAGGCGAGCCAGGTGACCACCCCGGCGACCTCGTCCGGCGCGGCGAACCGCCCGGCCGGGATGACCTTGCGGTACTCGGTACGGCGCTCCTCGGGCAGGGCGGCGGTCATCTCGGTGTCGATGAAGCCCGGTGCGACCACGTTCGCGGTGATGTTGCGGCTGCCCAGCTCCCGGGTGATCGACCGGGCCACCCCCACCAGGCCGGCCTTGCTGGCCGCGTAGTTGACCTGGCCGGCGCCGCCGTAGAGCCCGATCACCGACGAGATGAAGATCATCCGGCCGAACTTGGCCCGGAGCATCTTGGACGAGGCCCGCTTGGCGCAGCGGAACGCGCCGGTGAGGTTGGTGTCGAGCACCCCGGTGAACTGCTCCTCGGACATCCGCATCAGCAGCGTGTCGTCGGTGATTCCGGCGTTGGCGACCAGCACCTCGACCGGGCCCAGCTCGGCCTCGACGGCGGTGAACGCGGCGTCGACCGAGGCGCTGTCGGTGACGTCGCACCGGACGCCGAACAGTCCCTCCGGCGCGTCGCCGCTGCGGTGCGTGACCGCGACCCGGTCGCCCTGCTTGGCGAACGCCTGGGCGATGGCCAGTCCGATTCCCCGGTTGCCGCCGGTCACCAGCACGGTGCGGGCCACGGGTCCCCCTTCGGTTCCGCTGATCATTCCGGTCGGAGCCTAGGCGTTACCGGCAGGTAACCGCTAACAGTGCGCCACCGGGCCCGGCGCGGCGGCCGGGAGGAATCGCGGGGCGACCACCCTCCGGGAGCAGGCGACCACCGTCCGGGGCCGGGTCGGCCGAATGCGCGTCGCGGGTGCCCCCGTTGTACGATGATCAGCGTCCGCGAGCCGAATGCGACTCGCGTTTCTGGCCCCGCCGACCGCAGGAGGTGATCGCTGTGCGAGATAGCGATCCTCCCAGTCGTGGCCGGGCCGTCCGTCAGCCCCGCTGAGCCACGACTCAGTCGGTCGAGCTGACCCAGCTCCCGCTCCCCGTCACCGCCCGCCTGCGGCCCCGGCCGACAGACCGGTAGGTGGTGCCGTCCCGCGCCGGGACGCCCCCGTGGAGCACCCCGGTCACGACTTCGTGTGCGCGCCCTGATCAACCCCTGCGGTCCCGCCCGCCCCGCGGACCGTCCAGTCGCCACCGGAGCCGTTCATGAGCCGCTACGTCGCCCCGTTGGGCTTCACCCTCGCCGCCGTCTGGGTGGCCGTCGTGTTCGTGCTGGCCGGCGGCGGTCACTGAGACCGCCGCGCCGACCCGCGCGCCCCGCACCCGCGAGCACCGCCGGGACGCCCCGGACCCGGATCACCGCCGGGACGTCCCGGGGTACGGGCACCGCACCCCGGGACGTCCCGGCCGACCTCAGAGCATCCGGGACGTCCAGAGCAGGCTCAGCCCGCCCGCGCAGAGCGCCAGCAGCAGCGCCGCCCCCGCGTACCACTGGGTGATCTCGCGGGGCTCGGTGCGGAACCCGATCGACGAACCCATGTCCTGGTAGACCTGCTTCAGCTCGGCCACCGAGGCCGCCTCGTAGAAGAAGCCCTCGGTGGTCTCGGCGAGCTGGGCCAACGCCAGCCGGTCCACCGGCACCCGCTGCAACTGACCGCCGATGTCGACCTGCCCAGAGTCCGTGCCGAACGCGATGGTCGAGACCGGCACGTTCGCCGCCTGCGCCGCCGCCGCGGCCTCCTCCACCGACCGGCCCGAGGTGCGGAACCCGTCGGAGAGCAGCACGATCCGGGCCGGCGGGATACCGGCCGCGCCGTCGGCCGGCACCGACCGGATCGCCTCCAGGCAGGTGAAGACCGCCTCGCCGGTGGCGGTCGCCTCGGCCAGGGTCAGCCCGTCGATCGCCGCCGTCACCGCGGCCCGGTCCTTGGTGGGCGCCACCAGCACGTTCGCCGCCTTGGCGAAGGAGACCAGCCCCAGGTTGTAGCTGGCCGGCAGCTCGCCGACGAACTGCTTGGCCGCCTCCTGCGCCGCCTCCAACCGGTTCGGCGACACGTCGTCGGCCTGCATCGACAACGACACGTCGATGGCGAGCATCACGGTGGCCCGCTCCAGCGGCTCCTCGGTGTCGATCGCCGGGCGGGCCATCCCGGTGGCCAGCGCCACCATCGCCAGCAGCAGCGCGGTCGCCGCCGCGTGCCGTCGCCACCCCAACCCCTTCGGCGCGAGGGTACGCAGCAGGTCCACGTTGGTGAACCGCATCGCGTACGCCCGGCGGTGGCGCTGCCGCCAGACGTAGGCGGCGGCCAGGACCAGTACCGGCACCAGGGCCAGCAGCCACCACGGTTGCATGAGACGGATCATCGCGTCGTCCCCCGGGTGCGGGCGTGCCGCTGGGCGGCCACGAATCGCACCATGTCCAGCAGCCAGTCTCGGTCGGTACGCAGCATCAGGTGCCCGGCCCCGGCGGCCCGCAGCTCGGTGGCGATCGCGCCGCGCTGGGCGGCGGCCGCCTCGGCGTAGCGGCGGCGCAGTCGCGGATCGGCGGTCTGCACCTCGTGCAGTTCCCCGGTCTCCGGGTCCACCACCGGCAGCACCCCCACGTCGGGCAACTCCAGCTCGCGCGGGTCGACCACCTCGATGGCCAGCACGTCGTGCCGGACCCGCAGCTTACGCAGCGGCCGGCCCCACTGCACGGGCGGCGCGAGGAAGTCCGAGATCACCACCGCCAGGCCCCGGCGGCGCGGCGGCCGGTTGAGCAGGTCCACCAGCGCGCCGAGGTCGCCGCGTCCGGGGCGCAGCGGGGTGTGCGCCACCGCGCGCAGCAGCGCCTGCGCCTCCCGCCGGCCGGACCGGGCCGGCACCCGGGTCAGCACCCCGGGCCCGGTGGGCGCCGGTGGCGGGGCGGAGCGCCACCGGCGGGTGGGCGGGGCCGGCGGCGGGGCCCCGGTGCCGATCACCGCGCCGATCCGGTTGCCGCCGCGCACCGTCAGGTGGGTCAACGCGGCCGTCGCGGCGACCACCACGTCCCGCTTGAGCCACCGGCCGGTGCCGAAGTCCAGGCTCGCCGACAGGTCCACCGCCAGCCAGGTCTCCAACTCCCGGTCGGCCACCGTACGCCGCACGTGCGGGGTGGTGGTGCGGGCGGTCACCGGCCAGTCCATCCGGCGTACGTCGTCGCCGGGTCGGTACTCGCGGGACTCCCCCGCCTCGCTGCCCGGACCGGGCAGCAGGCCCGCGTAGTCGCCCTGGAGCAGCCCGTCGAGTTTGCGGGTCACCAGCAGTTGCAGGCGGGACAGCACCGCCTCGGTCCGCTCCCCACTGGCGTCGGCCGGGCGTACCGGTGCGGTCACGGGTGCTGCCCGGGCCAGCCGGCGGCCGGCGGGCCGCTGACCGGCGGCGGCCCGGACGCCTGCTGCCGGGGCGCGACCGAGGGCGGCGGGATGGTCGACATCACCCGGTGCACCACGTGGTCGGCGGGCACGTCGTCGGCGAGCGCGTCATAGCTGAGCACCAACCGGTGCCGCAGGATGTCCGGCGCGATGTCCTGGACGTCCTGGGGCAGCGCGTAGTCCCGGCCGCGCAGCAGGGCCAGCGCCCGGGTGGCCCGGATCAGGCCGAGCGAGGCACGCGGGCTGGCCCCGTACTGGATCAGCCGGGCCACGTCGGGCATCCCGTGCTCGGCCGGGCTGCGGGTGGCCAGCACCAGCCGTACCGCGTAGTCGACCAGGGCGTTGTGCACGAAGACCTGGTCGGCCTTGCGTTGCAGGGCGAGCAGGTCGTCGGTGTCGAACACCTGCGCCGGCTCGGGCGCGGCGACCCCCATCCGGTAGACGATCTCCCGCTCCTCGGCGTCGGTCGGATACCCGACGACGATCTTCATCAGGAAACGGTCCCGCTGCGCCTCCGGCAGCGGATAGACGCCCTCCTGCTCGATCGGGTTCTGGGTCGCCATCACCAGGAACGGGTCGGGCACCCGGTGGCTCTGCCCGCCGATCGACACCTGCCGCTCGCTCATCACCTCCAGCAGCGCCGACTGCACCTTGGCCGGGGCCCGGTTGATCTCGTCGGCGAGCAGGAAGTTCACGAAGACCGGGCCCAGCTCGACGTCGAACTTCTCACTCGACTGCCGGTAGATCCGGGTGCCCATGATGTCGGCCGGCACCAGGTCCGGGGTGAACTGCACCCGGGCGAACTGCCCGCCCACCACCCGGGCCATCGTCTCCACGGCGAGGGTCTTGGCCACCCCGGGCACCCCCTCCAGCAGGCAGTGCCCCCGGGCCAGGAGCGCCACGAACATCCGCTCCACCATCCGGTCCTGACCGACGATCACCCGTTTGATCTCGAACAGGGCCCGTTCCAGCAGGGTGGCGTCCTGGGCGGGGGTGGTCACCGCCGCGGGTGTCTCGGGGGCCGTCCCGTTCGGGGTCGGGGCGTCGGGCGTGGTCGGCTGGGCCACCGGTCCTCCACAGCATGTTCGGTCGTCGTGGCGTGGTGCGGTAACAAGACTCGCATGCCCGGCTGAGAGCCGAGGTGGGGAGAACCCGATTTCGGGTACGCCGTCCGGATCACCGAATCGCTGAACGAGGCTGGACACGAAGGGGCCTGCCACGTGTACGATTCACCCCGTCGCCGGGCGGCTCCCCCCGTGGCCGCCCGGCGCTCACCTCTTCTCCGGCCCCGGCTTCTCCGGCCCGGCGCACCTCCCCGGTCCCGGCGCACGACCCCGGCCCCGGCGCGCGCCTACACTCCCCTGGTGACCGATCCCACCCCCGCAGGCGAGCCACCCGTCTGTTCGTCCCGGGGCTGCCGCGCGCCCGCCGCGTGGGCACTGCGCTGGAACAATCCCCGGTTGCACGAGCCCGAGCGGCGCAAGACCTGGCTCGCCTGCCCGGCCCACCGGGGCAGCCTCGGCGACTTCCTCGACGCCCGCGGCTTCCTCCGTGACGTCACCGCGCTCCCCGGATCGCATACCCTCGAAGCGTGAACGCTGCCGAGCCACCCCAGTCCCCGGTGAGCGCCCTGGAACCCTGGCCGGACACGGTCCACTGGCAGCCCATCTCGACCGACCTGATCTGGGTCGAACTGCTCCGCCTGGCGATGGGCCTGGCGGTGCTGCTGGTCGGGCTGGCGCTGGGCTGGGCGTTCACCGGGCACTGGCTGTTCGGTGCCGGCTGTGCCGTGGTGCTGCTCGGCGGTGCCTGGCGGGTGGTGACGATCGTCCGCGCCGTGCGCGCCTGGGGGTACGCCGAACGCGCCGACGACCTGCTGGTCCGGCACGGGCTGCTGGTCCGCCGGTTGTCCATCGTGCCGTACTCGCGGATGCAGTTCGTCGACGTCAGCGCGGGCCCGCTGGAACGCGCCTTCGACCTCGCCACCGTGCAGCTGCACACCGCCGCGGCGGCCACCGACGCCCGGGTGCCCGGCCTGCGGCCGGCGGAGGCGGCCCGGCTCCGCGACCGCCTCACCGCCCTCGGTGAGGACCGGGCGGAGGGACTGTGACCGACGGTTCCCCCGGCCCCGGCGCACCCCACCCGACGCCCCCGCACGCCCCGACGGCACCCGACGTCCCGGCGGCTCCGGCTGCCCCGCCGGTGGGGACGGGCGGGCCGGCCGGTGCCGAGCCACGGCAGCGGCTGCACCCGCTGAGCCCGGTGTTGCAGGGGGCGAAGTCCCTGGTCGTGGTGATCGCCGGGCTCTCCTGGTCGACACTGTCCCGGGTCGGCTTCGGCTGGTTCGCGGTGCTGGTGGCGGTGCTCGCCCTGGGCGCGACGGTGCTGGCGGTGGTGAGCTGGTACAACACCGGCTACCACATCGTCGGGCGGGAACTGCGGGTGTACGAGGGGCTGCTGTGGCGGCGGACCCGGGCGATCCCGCTGGAGCGGTTGCAGGCCGTGGAGGTGGTCCGCCCCCTGCTGGCGCAGCTCACCGGCCTGGCCGAGCTGCGCCTGGAGGTGGTCGGCGGCGGCAAGACCGAAGCGCCGCTGGCGTACCTGTCGGTCGCCGACGCGGCCCGGCTACGGCAACGGCTGCTCGCCGTGGCCGCCGGCCTGCCCGACGGGGCGACCACCGGCCCCGGCCCGCAGTCGACAGCCGTCGTGCCGCCGGGCGGGGACGCCGGCGCGCCGGTCGACCGGGAGCCGGCCGGCCGGCCGCTGCACGCGGTGACCAACACCGACCTGCTGGTCAGCCAGCTGCTCACCCCGCAGGCGTTCCTGCTGCCGGTCGGGGTGGCCTTCGTGGTGGCGCAGTTCCTCTCCGAGGGCTCCTGGTCGTTCATCGCGGTGGCCAGCACCCTGACCGCGATGGCCGGTGTGCTGCTGCAACCGGTCCGCCGGGTCCTCGACGACTGGAACTTCCGGCTGGCCCGCGAGGCCGACCGGCTACGCATCCACAACGGCCTGCTGGAGACCCGGGTGCAGACGGTGCCGCTGGATCGGGTGCAGACCGTCGGGGTGACCTGGCCGCTGCTCTGGCGGATGAAGGGGTGGCTGCGGCTGCGGCTGGAGGTCGCCGGCTACTCCGGCGGCGAGGCCGACGACCGCAACCGGCCCGACCGGCTGCTGCCCGTCGGTGACCTGACCGTCGGGGCGGCGATCGTCGACGAGGTGCTGCCCGGGGTGGCGCTGACCGCGCTGCCGCTGACGCCCCCGCCGGGCCGGGCCCGCTGGTTGCGCCCGCTCAGCGCCCGGGTGCTCGGCGCGGGCCTGCACGAGCGGGTCTTCGCCGTCCGCTCCGGCCTGCTCACCCGGCAGTTGACGCTGGTGCCGTACGCCCGGATGCAGAGCGTGCGGGTGGTGCAGGGGCCGGCGCAGCGCCGGTTGCGGCTGGCCACCGTGCACGTCGACACGGCCGGCGGGTCGGGGGCCGCCGCGCACGACCGTGACCTGGCGCAGGCGTGGGCGCTCGCCGCGGAGCTGACCGCGCGGGCGCACGCCGCCCGCCGGGCCCGCTGATCAGCGTCCGGCGTTCCCGCTGACGGTGACCGGGGTGGGGGCGGATCCGCCGGGCGGCGGACCGTCGTCGGGGGCACCGCGCCGGGCGCGGCGGGCCCGCCAGGCCCGCTCGGCCAGCCCGACGACCAGGAACGTCATCCCCACGTACGCCCAGCCGACCAGGACGTCGATGACGTAGTGCTCGCCGCTGTAGACCAACGTGAAGGTCATCGCCAGCGGATAGGCGAGCAGCAGCGGCCACCACCGGCGACGGGTCGAACGCAGGAAGAACAGCACCACGAACAGCGCCCAGGCGGTGTGCAGCGACGGCATCGCGGCGACCGGGTTGGAGGCGATCTGCCCGGCGTTGAGCAGGTTGCCCGCGCCGTGCATGCCGAACTCCTTCCACCCCCGGGTGGAGATCCGGGCGACCTCGCTCAGCAGACCGTTCTGCGCCGCCCACCAGGGCGGCGCGGCCGGGTAGGCGAAGTAGGTGACCAGGCCCGCCGCGCACAGGAAACCCCAGCGCCGCATGTACGCCGCCCAGCGCTCGCGGCTGCGCAGCCAGAGCACGGCGGCGGCGGCCAGCGTCACCACGAAGTGGGAGAAGTAGACCCAGCTCACCAGCACGTCCCACCAACGCACGTCGGGCCGGTAGAGGTGCTGCTGGAGCCAGACCGTCGGCACCTCGCCCCCGGTGGCCCAGCCGAACATCACCCGGTCGGCGACGATCAGCTCGTAGGCGTGCGGGGTCCGGCCGTTGTCGGCGAAGCCCCGGGACAGGTTGTAGACGGCAAGCAGCAGCACCACCGGGATCCAGTCCCGGGCGAAGCGCAGGTGACTGCGCCACGGCCGGCCCCAGTTCCAGGCGACGGTGCCCGCCCAGATCCACAGGAAGGCGTACGCCGGGTCGGTCGGCAGGCCGATGGCCAGCCAGGTCACGACGAAGGCGACGGCCCAGACGGACATCGCTGTCACCCGCCGTCGCCCGCCGGCGGACGGGTCGGGGGTGTCGGTCGGGACGGGGGGCGGGGGCTCAGTCACAACGGCCATCGCCGTCAAGGTTAACGGTGGGCGACGCATCGACCACCGCCGACCACCGGTGCGTCGACGGGTGGGTGTCCCGGCCGGCCCGTCGTCCGGTCGGTCCCGGTGACCCCCACTAGGCTGAGCGGATGCAGGAACAACCGGACGCCCCGTTCCCACCGGGGTTGACCGCCCGGGTCGAACTGACCGTAACCGGGGCCGACACCGCCGCAGCCGTCGGCTCCGGTGACGTGCCGGTGCTGGCCACCCCCCGGGTGCTCGCCCTCGCCGAGGCGGCCACGGTGGCCGCGACGGCCGCCGCGATGCCCGCCGGGAGCACCACGGTCGGGGTCCGGGTGGAGCTCGCGCACCTGGCCGCCACCCCCGTCGGGCGGACGGTGGTGGCGCACGCCCGGCTGGTCGAGGCCGACGGCCGGCGGTTGTTGTTCGCGGTGACGGTGACCGACGGTGACACCACCGTGGCCTCGGGCCGGGTGGAACGGGCGCTCGTCGACCGGCAGCGCTTCGTGGCACGGGCGGTGCGGGCGTCGTGACGTTCCGGTTCACGGCGGTCGCCGACGGGGTCCACGTGCTGCGCGAGCCGCTGCTCGACGTCAACGTCACGCTGGTGGTCGGTGACGGCGCGGCGCTGCTGGTGGACACCCTGTCCACCGCCGGGCAGGCCGCCGCGCTGGCGGACGCCGCGCGGGCGGTCACCCCGTACCCGTGGACGCTCGTCAACACCCACCACCACTTCGACCACTGCTTCGGCAACGCGACGCTCGCCGCCGACCCGCCCCGCCCGGTGTACGCCCACGAGGTGGCCGCCGCCGCCCTGCGCGACCGACCGGAGCAGCTGCGCCGGGCGGCGTACGAGGAGATGCGGGCGGAACATCCCACGCTCGCCGCCGAACTGGCCGGGACGCCCCTGCTGGCCCCGACGCACACCGTGCACACCGAGACGGTGCTGGACGTCGGGGGCCGGCGGGTGGTGCTGCGGCACCCGGGGCACGGGCACACCGACGCGGATCTGGTGGTGCACGTGCCGGACGCCGACGTGCTGGTCGCCGGGGATCTGGTGGAGCAGTCCGGGCCGCCGGCCTTCGAGGAGTCGTACCCGTTGCAGTGGCCGGACGCGGTGGCCGACCTGCTGCGGATGACCACCCCCGACACGGTGGTGGTGCCGGGCCACGGCACGCCGGTGGACGTGGAGTTCGTCCGGGCCCAGCACGCCCGGCTGGTCGAGCTGGCCTGGCTGATCCGGGCCGCGCACACGGGCGGGGCCCCGCCGGAGCGGGTGGCCGCCGAGTCCCCGTTCGGCGCGCGTCCCGGTCTCGTCGCCGCCCGCCGGGGTTACCGGGAACTCGACGGCACGCCCTGAGCCGCCGGCCGCAGCGGCCGGTCCGGGCAGGCTGCCACCGCGCCGCGCACGACCGTCGACCCGGTCGCCGCGGTGACCGGGTGGGCCGCGCTCACTCGGCGAAGCGGCGGCGGACCGCGTCCCGGGTGGGCATGGCGACCGCGCCGCCGGGTGACTCGCAGACCAGGCCGGCGACCCGCAGCGCGAACGCCACCCGCCGGTGCCAGTCGGCCGGCGCGGTCGGTTCCCCGTCGGCGAGCAGTTCGGCGACGAGCGCGGCCATCACCGAGTCGCCCGCGCCGGTGGCGTCCACCGCGCGTACCTTCGGAGCGGGCACCCGGACCGGGTCGGGACCGGCGGCGACCAGGGCACCGTCCGCGCCGAGGGTCACCACCACCGTGCCCGCGCCCAGCTCCCGCAGGTACGCGGCGACCCCCTCGACCGGCTCGTCGGGCCAGAGCAGGGCGGCGTCGGCGCCGCTGAGCTTCACCAGGTGCGCCGAGGCAGCGAACTCCACCACCACCTGGCGCAGGCCGGCCAGTTCCGCCGGGCCGGACAGCAGCCGGGGCCGGACGTTGGGGTCGAAGACCCGCAGGCCGGGCGCGAGCGACCAGGCCCGCCGGGCGGCGGCGAGCGTCGGGGGGCGCAGCAGCACGATCGAGCCGCAGTAGAGCACGTCCGCGCCCTCGACCAGCGCCACGTCCAGGTCGTCGGCGGTGAGCAGGCCGTACGACGGTGGTTCGCCGTAGAAGCGGAAGTCCGGTTCCGCCCCGGTGTGGGTGGTGACGGCCAGCGTGGTGGGTGCGGGCACGGTGACCGCGCCGGTCAGCCCGACCCCGGCGTCGGCCAGGAAGCCGCGGATGCGGCCGGCGAGCACGTCGTCGCCGAGGGAGCCGACGAACTCGGCGGTGCCGCCGAGCCGGGCCACCCCGACGGCGACGTTGAGCGGGCCGCCCCCGATCGCCTGCCGGAACACCGGCTGCCCGTCGGACTCGGCGTCCAACAGGTCGATCAGCGCCTCACCGAGCACCACCGCGTACCCCACGTCGCCTCCCAGCGCGTCGTCGTCCGGCTACCAGGCTGGCACAACGGTCCATGCCGATCGGGGCCGGCCGGGCAACCAGATCCCACCCATCGAGCAACGACTATTGCGTGGTTCATCCGGGCGTGATGGTATTGAGGTGCCGGGCCGGCGCGGAGGGCTGCCGCACCCGCTCGGCGATCAGCTGGGGTCTGACGCGAGAGGCACCGGTCCGTGGGCACGGACCGCCGACGGCGCGCGTCCGTCGGCCCCTGTCGGGCCGCCGGCCAGAGCCGCGACCGACGCATCCCCCACCCTTGTGCGGGGCGGGCGCTCGCGCCACCCCGCGGATCAGGAGAAGCTCGTGCTCCGTTCCCGTACGGCCGCGTTGTTCACCGCGGCCGCCACCCTCGCCTTCGGGGCCGTGGCCCTGACGGTGCAGGCCGAACCGGCTGCCGCCCACGGCACGCCGATCGTGCCGGGCAGCCGGACCTACCTGTGCTGGCAGGACGGCCTGAGCCCGACCGGTGAGATCAGGCCGAACAACCCGGCCTGCTCCGCCGCCGTCGCCCAGAGCGGCACCAACTCCCTCTACAACTGGTTCAGCGTGCTCCGCTCGGACGCCGGTGGCCGCACCGTCGGGTTCATCCCCGACGGCAAGCTGTGCAGCGGCGGCAACACCGGTTTCGCCGGGTACGACCTGGCCCGCACCGACTGGCCGCTGACCCACCTGACGTCCGGCGCACGGCTGGACTTCAAGTACAGCAACTGGGCCCACCACCCGGGCACCTTCTACTTCTACGTGACGAAGGACAGCTGGAGCCCGACCCGGCCGCTGGCCTGGAGTGACCTGGAGGAGCCCTTCCTCACGGTGACCAACCCGCCCCAGCGGGGCGCGTCGGGCACCAACGAGGGGCACTACTACTTCAGCGGGAACCTGCCGTCGGGCAAGTCCGGCCGGCACATCATCTACTCCCGCTGGGTGCGCTCGGACAGCCAGGAGAACTTCTTCGGCTGCTCGGACGTCACCTTCGACGGTGGCAACGGTCAGGTGACCGGGGTCGGCAGCGGCAACAACCCGACCACGCCGCCGCCGACCACCACCCCGCCGCCGACCACGCCCCCGCCGACCACCCCGCCGCCGACCACCACCCCGCCGCCGCCGACCACGACCCCGCCGCCGACCACCACCCCGCCGCCGGGCAACAGCGACTGCATGGCGGTCTACAAGGTGGTCAGCGCCTGGTCCGGCGGGTTCCAGGGTGAGGTCACCATCATGAACCACAGCACCCGTACCTACGGGGGCTGGGCGGCGAGCTGGACCTGGCCCAACGGGCAGGTGATCTCGCAGGTCTGGAACGGCTCGCTGAGCACCAGCGGGTCGACGGTGACCGTCACCAACGCCGCGTACAACGGCTCGATCGCGCCGGAGAAGACGACCACGTTCGGCTTCACGGCGAGCAGCTCCGGCACCAACGGGCTGCCGACGGTCTCCTGCTCCGGCCGGTGACCCGACGCTGAACGCGCACACCGGAGGCCCCCACCCGATCGGGTGGGGGCCTCCGGTCCGTCCGGGCCCGGTGTCCGTCGCGGCGGTGCCGACGGGACCGGGGGCGGGGTCAGCGGACCATGCTGCCGACCACCGGCTTGGTGAGCAGCGCCGACTGGTTGCGCTGGATGCCCGGGTCGAGGGTCTTGGCCACGAAGATGGCGTGCCAGATGCAGAAGATCAGCACCGTCCACACCTTGCGGGAGTTGTCCGCCTCCTCGCGCTTGTGCTCCTCCAGCAGCCGCATCGCGTACGACAGGTCGATCAGGTCGCCGGCGGCGGAGGTGGACAGCACGTGCCGGGCCCACTCGTACATCTCGCCGCGCAGCCAGACCCGGGTCGGGGTGGGAAAGCCCAGCTTCCTGCGGTTGACGATGGCCGGCGGCACGACGCCCTGCAACGCCTGGCGCATGGCGTACTTGGTGGCGTCGGAGCGGGGCGGCAGCTTCAGGTCGACCGGGATGGTCGACGCCACGTCGAAGACCATCCGGTCCAGGAACGGCACCCGGACCTCCAGGGAGTGCGACATGGAGATCCGGTCCGCCTTGACCAGGATGTCGCCGCGCAGCCAGGTGTACAGGTCGACGTACTGCATCTTGGTGACGTCGTCGAGTTCGGTGCACTCGGCGTAGATCGGGGCGGTGACGTCGGTGTAGCGCACCGACGGGTCGTAGCGGCGCAGCAGGTGCCGCTTCTCCTCCTCGGTGAACATCCGGGCGTTGCCGTAGTAGCGCTGCTCGATCGGGGTGGTGCCGCGCTCCAGGAAGCTCTTGCCCTTGACCCCCTGCGGGATCGCCTTGGAGACCGCCCGCAGGCCCTTCTGCACCCCGCCGGGCAGGCCGTTGACGGTGCCGAGGGAGAGCGGCTCGCGGTAGATGGTGTAGCCGCCGAAGAACTCGTCGGCGCCCTCGCCGGAGAGCACCACCGTGACGTGCTCGGCGGCCTTCTTGGCCACGAAGTAGAGCGGGACCAGCGCCGGGTCGGCCACCGGGTCGTCCAGGTGCCAGACGATCTTCGGCAGCGCCTCGATCATGTCCTGCGGGCCGATCTTGGTGGCGATGGTGGTCACGTCGAGGTGCCGGGCCGAGTCCTGGGCCACGTCGATCTCGGAGTAGCCGGGCACGTCGTAGCCGACGGTGAAGGTGAGGATGTTGGGGTTGAACTCGCGGGCCAGGGCCACCACGGCGGTGGAGTCGATGCCGCTGGACAGGAACGAGCCGACCGGCACGTCGGAGCGCATGTGCATCCGGACGCTCTCCCGCAGCGTCTCCCGGATCTCGTGGTAGAGCCGCTGCTCGTCGGCGACCGGGGCGGGCCGGAACACCGGCCGGTACCAGCGCCGCACGTCCAGCCGGCCCCCCGGCGACCAGGTCAGGTACTCCCCGGAGCCGATCCGGCTGATCCCCTGGTGCAGGGTGCCGGGCTCGGGGACGTACTGGAGGGTCAGGTAGTGGCTGAGGTTGGCGGTGTCGATGCCGGCGTCACCCTGGTAGTAGGAGTGCGCGAAGGGCAGCAGCGCCTTCTTCTCGGAGGCGAGGTAGAGCCCGTCGGCGGTCTCCAGGTAGTGCAGCGGCTTGATGCCGAAGTAGTCCCGCGCGCCGAACGCCCGGCGCTCCTGCCGGTCCCAGATGACGAACGCGAACATGCCGCGCAGCCGGGTGAGCACCTGCTCGCCCCAGTAGTGGTAGCCGGCGACGATCACCTCGCCGTCCCCGGCGGTGGCGAACTGGGCGCCGAAGCTGCGGGCCAGCTCCTCACGCAGCTCGATGTAGTTGTAGATCTCGCCGTTGAAGGTCAGCAGGTAGCGACCGTTGGCATAGGGCAGCGGCTCGTGGCTGGACGCCACGTCGATGATGGCCAGCCGCTTGTGGGCGAACACCCCGTCCGCGTAGTGGCCGGTGGCGTCGCCGACCACCTCGACCCCTGTCTCGTCCGGTCCGCGGTGGTGCAGGCATTCCAACGCCCCCGCGATGTTGTCGCGGTGGGCGGCGGCGTTGCCGTTCGCGCTGAAGAAGGCCAGGAGTCCGCACATGGCCGACATCTTTCCACGCGGCGCAATCCGTCCGCGCGGCACCGCAGGCTCTGTCCCCCTCCCCACGGCACGATCCGCCGGGCCCCGACCCCGGGCCCCGGACGGGGTCGGGCCACCCGGACGGCGTCGGGTGCGGGCGGGGCGTCGGGTGCGGGACCGCAGGCACCCCGTCCGGGCGGAGCCGGAGTACCGTCTGGACGAGCGACGAGGCGAAGGGAGCCGACATGGCCGAGGAACGGACGGACGGCAAGCCGGCGGACGGCACCGAATCGCACGATCCGGACTTTCCGGAGGCGTTCCTGTCCTTCATGCGGCAGGGCTGGCGGGACACCAGCCTGCCGGTCGGTCCCCGGCCGGAGGTTCCGCACCACGCCAAGCGGCGGGAAGCCCTGTCCGCGGCCTTCCCGGGCGAGACGCTGGTCATCCCCACCGGCACCGAGAAGGTACGCGCCAACGACACCGACCACCCGTTCCGGCCGGGCAGCGACTTCGCCTACCTGACCGGCGACCACGAACCGGACAGCGTCCTGGTGCTGCGACCCAACGGCTCGGGGCACGACGCGACGCTGTTCATGCGCCCCCGCTCCTCGCGGGAGACCGACGAGTTCTTCCGCAGCCGGCACGGCGAGCTGTGGGTGGGCCGCCGGCACACCCTGGCCGAGAAGTCCACCGAGCTGGGCCTGGCCACCGAGGACCTGTCCGCGCTGGACGGGGCGCTGGCCCGGATGGCGCCGGGGCGGACCCGGGTGCTGCGCGGCTTCGACCGGCGGGTCGACGAGGCGGTACGCCCGTGGGACGGCCCCCGCGAGGAGGGGCAGCCGGGCCGGGACCGGGAGCTGGCGGTCGCGATCGCCGAGCTGAAGCTGGTCAAGGACGAGTGGGAGGTCGCCCAGCTCCAGGAGGCGGTCGACGCCACCGTACGCGGCTTCGAGGACGTGGCCCGCGCGCTGCCGGCCGACCGGGGTGTCTCCGAGCGGCTGCTGGAGGGGATCTTCGCGCTGCGGGCCCGGCACGACGGCAACGACGTCGGCTACGGCTCGATCGTCGGCGCGGGCGAGCACGCGACGATCCTGCACTGGGTGCACAACCACGGCGCGACCCGCCCGGGTGAGCTGCTGCTGATGGACATGGGTGTGGAGAACCGCAACCTCTACACCGCCGACGTGACCCGGGTGCTGCCGGTGGACGGCCGGTTCACCCCGCTGCAACGCCAGGTCTACGACGCGGTGTACGCGGCACAGCAGGCCGGCATCGACGCGATCCGCCCGGGGGTCGGCTTCCGTGACGTGCACCTGACCTCGATGCGGGTGCTCGCCGAGGCGTTGAAGGATCTCGGTCTGCTCCCGGTGAGCGTCGACGAGGCGATGGACCCGGCCTCCACGGTCTACCGGCGGTGGACCCTGCACGGCACCAGCCACATGCTCGGCATCGACGTGCACGACTGCTCGAACGCCCGCAAGGAGAAGTACCGCGACGGAGCGCTGGGTGAGGGCTACGTGCTCACCGTCGAGCCGGGGCTGTACTTCCAGCCGGAGGACGAGCTGGTCCCCGAGGAGCTGCGCGGCATCGGCGTCCGGATCGAGGACGACATCCTGGTCACGGCGACCGGCTCGGTGAACCTGTCGGCGGGTCTGCCCCGCCGCTCGGACGAGGTGGAGACCTGGCTGGCCGAGCAGCGTGAGGCGGGTCCCCACCTGCCCGGCTGACCCCCGCACCCACCGCGACGGCCCCGCCGTCGGACGCGTCCCGCCCCTCGGCGGACGCCTCCGGCAGCGGGGCCGTCGTCGTTGCTGCCCACACCGCACCGGCGCTCCCGCGCGGATCACACCACGGAGGGCCTGCTCGTCCCCAGGGTCACCGACCGCCGGAACGTGTAAATAAGGCGGGCTTTCCTCGGGTTTGACCTCATAGCGAGGAACCTTCTCATACCGTGGGTTTCGGGAGCTACAACCGATTTGTAGCAGGGGACGTCCGCTCAGGCGCGGCGACCCTGTCTGGTACGAGGAGAGGGCAGAGAGCTCCGATGTCCAACTACCTAACGAACAACGAAGCCTCCGCGCGGGCGACGGGGAGCAGGAGCCGTCGCAAGCTCTGGCTCGCCAGTGGCGTCGCCGGGTTGACAGGTGTGGTCAGTCTCGCCGCGGTGGGCGTCGCCGGCAGCGCCGGGGCGGTCGGGGTGAGCGGACTGAAGTGGAACACCACTCAGCAGGTCACCAAGGACGGCGACCAGGGTCGCGGCGACGAGGGCCGCGGCGAGGAGGGTCCGGACCGTGGCGGCAAGGACGACCGCGACGGCAAGGACCACGAACGTGGGAAGGAGGTGCCCTGCGACACCGACCGGCTCATCCAGGCGATCGTCTTCGCCAACAGCCGCGACGGCGGTGTGCTGGACCTGGCCAAGGGCTGCACCTACAACCTGACCCGCAACCAGGACGGCAACGGCCTGCCGGTGATCACCCAGGACATCACCCTGCGGGGTGAGCACACCACGATCACCCGGGACGCCACCGCCGACTACTTCCGGATCCTCAACGTGGGTCCGGGCGGTCACCTGAACCTCAAGGGGCTGACCATCAAGGGTGGGCAGACCATCGAGGCGTTGCAGCCGGTCTCCCCGGCAGCGGTGTGGGGGGCCTACTCGGACTCCCAGGCGATCGCCGCCCAGGTCAAGGCCGGCACCCCGCTGGCCCAGGCGCTCGCCGCCCGTAAGGCGAACCCGAAGGCCGGCCTGAAGGCCGCGCCGAAGGCCGCCCGCAAGGCCGCGGTGAAGGCCGCGCCGAAGGCCAAGCCGGGGAAGGTCAGCACGCTGATCGAGGAGCCGGGCGTCAACGACGGCGCCGGGATCCTGGTGCAGCCGGGTGGCACCGCCAACCTGTTCGACACCTCGGTCGTGCTGAACCAGTCCGGCGGCAACGGCGGCGGGCTGGCCAACTTCGGCACCACGTCGCTGCGGCACACCGAGGTCGCCCACAACACCGCCTTCTTCTTCGGCGGGGGCATCTTCAACGCCGGCCTGCTCACGGTCGACGAGTCCACGATCACCGACAACACCGCCATCGTCGGTGGCGGCGGTGTCTCCAACGGCGCCGCGGAGATCTTCACCGAGGACGTCGACGGCGGCACCGTCCTGATCGAGAAGTCCAAGGTCACCGACAACGAGACGCTCGGCTTCGGCGGTGGCGTGCTCGACATCGGCGGCAACACCACCGTGCGCTACTCCGAACTGCTGTCGAACACCGCGGTGCTCGCCGGTGGCGGTCTCGCGGTGGCGGACGCCCAGGTCAACGTCGACCACTCGACGGTGGCCAAGAACAGCACCGCCGGTGTCGGCGGTGGCGTGGCCGTCGCGTTCGACAGCGCGGTCACCATCGAGAAGAGCCACCTCAAGGAGAACACCGCCGGCTTCTTCGGCGGCGGGCTGTTCAACGCGGACAGCGTCACCACGGTGCGCGAGTCCGAGGTCGTCGCCAACCGGGCCCTCGGTCCGATCGGCGTCGGCGGCGGCATCTTCAACATCTTCGGCGAGGTCAACCTCAGCCGGACGAAGGTCGCCAACAACTTCGCCACCCTCGCCCCCGGCGGTGTGTTCACCTTCGAGGGCGTGGTGAACGTGGACGACAAGTCCGCGATCGTCGCGAACCGTCCGACCAACTGCCTGGCCATCCCGGGCGACACCATTCCGAACTGCTTCGGCTGAGCATCCTCGGGTGACGTGCGGCCGGTGACGGCGGCACACCGGGCAGGACACGCACCGGCCCCCCTCCGCGACACGCGGAGGGGGGCCGGTCGTCGTCCGCGTCAGCGTTGCACGAAGACCGCCACGCTGCGCGCCGGCACGGTGAAGGTGCCCGCCGACCGGTCGAACGACGCGGTCCGCAGCGCCGGGTCGGCCGAGCCGGCCAGCACCGGGTGCAGGGCGGTGTCGGTGCCCCGGAGCCCGGCCACCGTCTGCTTCGCCGTCGCCGGGGTGGCGTTGAAGACCACGGTCACGGTCTTCCACCGGCCACCGAGCCCCCGGGCGTCAAGCGTTATGGTGAGCACCCCCGGGGTCTCCTTCGCCCCGGACAGCGGGAACGCGACCCGCTGCTGCACCTGCGCGGCGGTGGTCAGCCCGAACACCGGCGACGACCGCCGGATCTCCAGCAGCTCCGCGTACCGGGCGTCGGCCAGGTCGATCGCGGCGCAGCCGGGCACCAGGGCCGGGTCGGCCAGCAGCGGCTTGGCGTACGGCCACTTGTCCTGGTTGTCGGCCGCCGGGGGCAGCCCGGCACCGAACCCGTTGCCCCGGGCGCAGTCCCACCGGATCTGGTTGAACCAGTCACCGGAGTTGTAGGAGTTGCGGTCCAGCGACTTCGAGCGCAGCCGCTCGGACCCGGCCGCCACGAACCCGGTGCCCTGCCCGAGCGCGGTGGTGGCCAGGGCCAGCACCTGCATCCGGGCCCGGTCCGTCGCCGAGGTGCCGGTCGGCAGCTTGTACGCCAGCGCGTCGTACAGGATCTCGTTGTCGTGCGCGTCGACGTAGGTGACCGCCTCGCCGGGGGCGGCGGTGTAGCCGGCCGGGGAGCCGTTGTAGTCGACCTGCGCCCCGGTGACCTGCCGGCCGGCGGAGTCGGTGAACCGGTAGTCGCGCAGGTTGCCGGTCAACCCGACCTTGATCAGGTCCTGGTGGCGCAGCAGCCGGGCCTTCTGCTCGGCGGCGGTGCCGTTGACGTCGTCGCCGTTGGGGTCGGTGTACAGGCCGGAGGCGAAGCCCTGCACGCGCGGGTTGCCGTCGAACGGGCCGCCACCGCGGACCGCGTCGCGGAGCCGGTCGTTGAAGGTGCCGATCCCGGTGCCGGCCATGTTGGCCTGGGTGGCCTGCACGAACCGGGCGTCGTCGGCGACCTCGCCGAAGTTCCAGCCCTCGCCGTAGAGCAGGATCTTCTTCCCGTCGACACCGTCGCGGGCGAGGGTCAGCTTGTCCAGCGCGGCCCGGACGGCCAGGATGTTCGCCTTCGGGTGGTGGCCCATCAGGTCGAACCGGAAGCCGTCCACCTTGTACTGCTTCGCCCAGGTGACCAGCGAGTCGACCACCAGCTTGCCCATCATGGCGTGCTCGGGGGCGGTGTTGGCGCAGCAGGTCGAGTTGGCGACGGTGCCGTCGTCGAGCAGCCGGTGGTAGTAGCCGGGCACCACCTGGTCCAGCACCGACTTCTCGTCGGTGCCGGCGGCGGAGGTGTGGTTGTAGACCACGTCCAGCACCACCCGCAGGCCGGCGCCGTTGACCCCGGCGACCATCCGGCGGAACTCGGCGGTCCGCCGCGCCCCGTCCGGGTCGACGGCGTAGCCGCCCTCGGGGACGGTGTAGTGCAGCGGGTCGTACCCCCAGTTGTAGCCGTCGGTGTCGGCGACCGCCGCGACGCACGCCTGCTGCCGGTCGGAGTCCGGCGGCAGCGCCGCCAGGTCGCAGTCGGGCTGCCGCTGGTCGGCCCGCTTCTCGGGGATGGTGGCGAAGTCGAACACCGGCAGCAGGTGCAGGTAGTTGACCCCGGCGTCGCCGAGCGCCTTCAGGTGTTTCATGCCGGCCGTGCCCGGGTCGGTGAAGGCCAGGTAGGTGCCCCGCCGGTCGGCCGGCACAGTGGTGTCGGCGATGGAGAAGTCGCGTACCGACAGCTCGGAGATCTGCGCCTGCGACGCGGGCGGCGCGGCCGGCTTACGCAGCCCGGACCAGCCGGGCGGGGCGAGCGCCGGGTCGGTCAGGTCGACGATCTGGCTGTGCGTGGAGTCCGCCGCGAGCGACACCGAGTAGGGGTCGGTGACCGACGCGGTGACGATCTTCTGGGCGGCCGGCTGCCAGGCTTGCACCCGGTAGCGGTAGTAGCGGCCGGTCCAGTCGCGGCTGCCGCGTACCGACCAGACGCCGGTGCGGTCGTCACGACGCATCGCCACCGTGCGTGGCGACGCCGACGGCGTGTCGGACAGTTCGAGGGTGACCGTGCGGGCGGTGGGCGCCCAGACCGCGAGGGTGGGCACCTTGCCACTGAAGGTGACCCCGAGCGTCGCGTCGGTGGCGGCGCGGTAGACGTCGTCGAGCACTCCGGGGATCTGCACCCCGGTCGCGCGCAGCAGCGCGCCCCGGGCGTCCCGCTCGGTCACCACGAGCTGCCCGCGCAGCGCCGCCGGCACCTTCGCCAGGTCGGCCCGGTCGAGGTGGAACGCCTGGTGGGCCCACAGGTGCGGGAAGGCCGCCCGCTGGGCCTCGGTGAGCCCGTTGCGCTGCGCCCGCAACGGCAGCGAGGTGTACGTCCCGGACAGCTCGCCGTCGACCACACCCAGCCCACCCGCCGGTGCCGCCACCAGGGCGTACGCCCTGCCGTCGGTCGGGCCGACGGCCCAGGTGACGGTGGACCTGTCGATCCACTGCGCCTGCTGTTTCGTGATGTCGAGGTCCTTCGTCGTGCCGGTGGCGGTGGCGGGGAGCAGCCGGCCGGGCACCCCGCCCAGCAGCCAGACCTCGTGGCCGACCCCGGTCAGGTCGAGTCGCTGGTCGTCGGGCTGATCCTTGGTGTCGCCCCGGTGGATGATGTAGTTGAGCCCGGTCGCGCCGGCCGCCAGCGGCACCCGGAACAGCGCGCCGAACGAGTCGACCTTCTCGGGCGGCAGCGGGCTGGCCCAGTCGGTCGGGTTGGCCGCCCCGTCCCACAGGTGCAGGCCCCAGCCGGCGTAGTCGTTGTCGGCCTTGCGCCAGTGGATGATCGCGGTGCCCGCGTCGACGGGTGGGTCGGGTTCGCCGGTGGCGGCCTGCCGGGTGGGATAGAGCGCCGGGTCGCCCTGCTTGACCCAGACCTCGCCGGTGGTGGTCACGTCGATGGTGCGGTCGTTGGCGACGTCCTTGGTGCCGGCCTTGTCGACCACGAGGAATCCGACGGACGTCGCACCGGGCTTGAGCTTCACCCAGGCGAACCGGCCGTACGGGTCCTCCCCGGCGAACGGCTGCCCGGCGGGCCACTGCGTGACGTACGCCGGGTCGAGGTCACCCCAGGCGTAGAGCCCCCAGTCGGCGTAGTCCCCGGCGGGGCGCTGGTAGTGCACCACCACCCAGTCCCGGGACGCGCCCTGCGCGGGGGTGCCGACCACCCCGGTCGACCGGGTGGCGGTCGTCCGCCCCTTCCCGTCGCGGACCACCGCCTTGTATTCGACCCGGGTGCCCCCGGCGAGCCCGGTCAGGTCGTGGTGCACGGTGTACGGCGCGGTGTGCGCGCTGCCCAGCAGGGTCCACTTTCCACCCGCGACCCGGGCGGCGACGGTGACGGTGGCCAGCGGGTCACCTGTCACCTGCGCGGTGACGGCGGCCCGGGTGGCGACCGGGTCGGTGCCCGGCTCGGTGAGGGTGACGGTCGGCTTCGTGGTGGCCTGCGGCACGGGCCGACCGGCCCGGAGCACCACGGCCGAACCGGCGGGCACGGTCAGGTTCAGCTTTCCGTCGGTGCCGGCGGTCGGGGTGGCCGTGCCGCCGTAGATGCCGGTGAAGGTGGTGCCGGGTGACCAGGTCTGCACGGTGACAGTCTGCGGGGTGCCGGCGTTGTTCACCGCGGCGAGGTACTCGGTGCGGTCGGCCGGGGAGATCCGGGAGAAGGCGAAGACACCCGGCCCGTCGGCGGCGTACCGGGTGACCTGCACGCCGTCGCGCAGGCCGGGGTGCGCCGCCCGCAGCCGGCCCAGCTCGGCGATGGTGCGGTACAGCGGGTGGGTGGTGTCGAACTGGTCGCTGGCGTGGGTGCGGGTGGTGCCGATCAGGTCGTCGTCGAGGTAGTCCGCCGTGCGGGTGGCGAACATGTCCTGCCGGGCGTCCTTGTCCCCGCCCGGCCCGGTGAAGCCCTGCTCGTCGCCGGAGTAGACGACCGGCTGCCCCCGGGTGAGGAACATCAGCTGGTGGGCGAGGCGGTCCCGGCCGAGCTGACGGGCGTCGTCACCTCCGGCGGCGGCGATGAACGAGCCGATCCGGCCCATGTCGTGGTTGCCGAGGAAGGTGGTCAGCCGGCCGGCGTCGGTGTCCCGGGCGGCGTACAGCGGGTCCTTGGCGTAGACGTCGGCCAGCGCCTTCGCCGATCCGTCGGCGGTGACGTAACCGCGCGCCGCCTCCTGGAAGGAGAAGTCGAGGGTGGCCGGCAGCCCGCCACGCCGCACGTAGGTGGAGGTGACCTCCTGGTCGGCGCTGTAGACCTCGCCGAACATGAAGAAGTCCTTCTTACCGGCCTTGTCGGCGGCGCGCTTGATGCCCTGGCTGAACTGCGGCCAGAAGTCGAGGTTGACGTGCTTGACGGTGTCCAGCCGGAACCCGTCGACGTCGGTGCTGGCGATCCAGTCGCCGTACGCCTTGGTCAGGCCCCGGACCACCTCGGGCCGCTCGGTCCACAGGTCGTCGAGGCCGTAGAAGTCGCCGTACTCGCTGTTCTCACCGGCGAAGGTGGAGTCGCCCCGGTTGTGGTACATCGTCGGGTCGTTCAGCCAGGCCGGGACCTTGACCTTCGCGTCGGCGGGGCTGGCGAAGGTCGGCGTGTACGCCCCGGAGTCCCGGTTCACCTTCGGGAAGGCCCGGGTGCCGTCGGCGTAGTTGCGGTCCTCGAACTCGCGTCCCTGCGCGTCGGTGTACGGCGACGTCTTCTTGTCGACGTACGCGTACCTGTCCTCGGCATATTTGATGACGTCGGCGGTGTGGTTGACGATGACGTCGAGGTAGACCCTGATGCCCCGCTGGTGGGCCAGCTTCACCAGCCGCTTCATCTCCTCGTTGGTGCCGAAGTGCGGGTCGACCTGGGTGAAGTCGGTGATCCAGTAGCCGTGGTAGCCGGCGGAGACGTCCGCGCCGCTGCCCTGCACGGGCCGGTTCTTGAACACCGGTGCGAGCCAGATGGCGGTGGTGCCGAGCCCCTGGATGTAGTCGAGCTTGTCGATGACGCCCCTGAGGTCGCCGCCGTGGTAGAAGCCCTTGTCGGTCGGGTCGAGGCCGGTACGCAGCCGGTCCCCGGTCAGGCCGCCGGTGTCGTTGCGGCGGTCGCCGTTGGCGAAGCGGTCCGGCAGGACAAAGTAGAACTGTTCGTTACGTCCCTCACCGGTGCCGGCGGCGAGCAGCGCGTCGGTGGAGGGTTCGGCGCCCCACTGGGCGGCGCCGGCCGCGGCGAGGGCGTCGATGGTGGACGGCCGGTCGGTGGCGTCGGCGCCGAGTTGCCGGACGGCGACCGGGACGCCGACGAGAGCGAGGGTGAGGGTGGAGACCAGAGCGAGCAGCGCCTTGCGCGGCAGCGGGGGTGTCATCGACGGCCTTCCTATGGTCGCTGATTCGCCCGCACGCTAGCCCTTGCCGAAAAAATCTGCAATACCTTGCAAACACTGCGGCAATACGGCAGTAACCTTGCAGAACTCGGGATCACCGACGGCGGCAGCGCCCACGGCCGGACGGCGGCGTGGTCGGCGCGGCGGACCGGCAGCCGGTGGGTCAGAGGCCGGAGCAGGGCACCCCGTCGACCGTGCACCGCGACGGCCGGATGCTGCCGCCGGTGTTCTCGAAGTGGAACCGCAACGGCACCGAGGCACCGGGCCCGACGTTCACCCCGCTGGTGTACGTGAACACCCCGCCGGACATCCGGGGAGTGCCCTGCGGGGCGCCCTCGACCCACGAGGTGACCAGCCGGCTGCCCGGTGGCGGCACCAACCGGACCGTCCACGGCCGGGACACCCGGTCGCGGTTGTAGAGCAGCACCTCACCGATGAACGCCTCGTTGTTCCAACTGTCCCGCACGCTGAACCGGCCGGAGACCGGCGACGACGGCGGCGCGGCGGGCGGTGGCGGTGGCGCGGGGGTGGTCGGCCGGGGCTGCTCACCGCCCGGGTCGTCGGGCGGTGACTCGACCCCACCGGCCGGCGGGTCGGACAGGTCGTCCCCGCCCGACGGCTCGCCCGGTACGACCACCACGGGCACCTCGACCGGAGGCGTGTCGGTGCGGCGGGGCGTCAGCCCGGGGACCACCGGTTCGGGGAGGTTCGCCGCCACCCGGGCCGGGTTGGTCGCCCCCGAGCCCGGCAGCGAGTACGTCGGCAGCGGATCGGCCGGCCGGGCCTCGAACGCCGGCCCCCGGCTGCGGTACGACGCCAACGCGACGATCAGGAGCACCACCATCACCAGTACCCCGGTGGCGACCACGACCCATGGCGACGACGCCAACGCACCCGCTCCGTGTGCCCGCGGTTGCGCGCGACGCATGCCGGACATGACCCTCCCTGGTCGGCCCCGTCCGAGAAGAGTAACGATTCAGGCGATTGTCGGAAAGTACCCAACGTCCGGACTTTGTCCTAACCGGACAGTTTGATTCGTCCCGTCAGCCGCGCACCCGCAGCGCGTCCACCTGGAAGTAGACCCCGCCGCGTTTGACCGCCCAGATGGTGTACTGCCCGACCGGCAGCCCCTGCACGCTGAACACGGTCTGCTGCGGCTGGTAACGGTGCGCCCGCGCGCTCACCCGTTGCTGCTTCACCGGTCGCCCACCGGCGTCGACGACCCACACGTCGGCGTCACCGTACTCGGGGTCCCGCGAGGTGATGTAGTCCAGACCGGTGCCGGTGAAGGTGAAGCTGAACGAATCCCCGTCGTGGATGGTGTAGTGCACGTCGTCGCGGTGGTCGCCGTACGGCCGGTTCCGGGAGACCGCCCACCGCCCCCGGTAGGTGATGCCCGGGGCGTCGTCGTTGAGCAGCGTGACCGGCGTCGGCGTCAGGGCCACGGTCGTCGGCGACACCGACGCCGACGGACTGGCCGACCGGGACGCGACAGGCGTCCGACCGGCCGCCGGTGGGACCACGCCGGTCCCGCCGCCGTTGGTCCGTCGGGTGCGGGTGGGCGACGGCGTCGGCGTCGCCGACGCCGGCGCGGTCGTCACCGGCACCCCGGGCACCATCACGGCCTCGCTGCGTGACCCGGCGCCGTGCTCGGCGTACCGATCGTGACCCAGCACCGCCACCAGCGCCTTGACCAGCAGCAGGAGCAGCACGATCACCCCGACCGAGGCGAGCAGCCAGGGCGTCGCGGCGACCGCCTGGGGCAGTCGGGACGTCCACCGCGTCCCACGGGTGCCCGGCATGGCCCTCCTCGGTCGACCCTGGACGCAGAGATTAGCGACCGTCCGGTAGGGATGATCACCGGGGGCGTGGCAGGGGCGACCGAACGGTCAGCCGGTCCGGATGACGGTGCAGATCGCCGGGCCGTCCTCGGTGCCGCGCAGCAGGTAACGGTAGCGTTCCCCGGGCACCGCCCGGCCCTGGCTGTCCAGGAACTCCCAGCGCACCGACACCATGGTCAGCAGGGCGGAGACCGGCTCCACCTCCTCGATCAGCGCGTGCGCCGCGACCAGTTCCCGTTCCCGGTAGTCGGGCGCGGCACCGACGAAGGAGAGCGCGACCGCCGCCATCGTGCTGAACGAGAAGCTGTAGGTGTCGGCGACCACCAGCCCCGGCAGGGCGTAGCAGCCGGCGATGGTGGGCACGTCGCCGGTGGTGAGCGCCACCCCGTACCTGTCGAAGAAGTCGCTCAACGTGTCGAGGTCGGTGGAAGCTCTCACGGCGTCACCAATTGCCGCCCCCGGCCGCCGGCAAACCTCACCGGGGCGGGATACGCACCTCGATCTCCGCGCCGAGCCGCGCGCCGCCGGCGAGATCCAGGTCGTCGCCGCTCCAGAACCGGCCCGGGTCGTACCAGTTGGGCCGCCGGCCGGGCGGCAACAGCCCCATCGCCTCGTAGGTCACCGCCACCACCTCGGCGCAGTACGCGGTCTCCAGGGCGCTGTCACCCGCCGCCCGGTCGGCCGGCTCGTCGTCCCGGTCCCGCCGGCCCGGCAGCGGCAGGCGCAGCTGCGGCACCCGCCCCCGGGCCCACCGCCAGGCCAACTGGGCGGTGGACGGGAACGGGGTGCCGTCGAGCCGGGCCACCGTCCGCAGCACCGCCTGCTCCATGGTCGGATCGGCCGACGGTTCGAGCTGACGCAGCCAGGCCCGCTGGCCGTACCGGTTGGCCCAGACGCAGACCGCGTCGCGCAGGTCGTGCAGCTGCACACCCCGCTGGTGGGTGCCGGTCCACATGTCCCGCAGCGACCGGCCCAGCTCGGCGTGCCACATCAGCGGGGGCATGTCGTCCAGCACCACCGCCATACCGACGTGGTTGACGGGACTGTTGGTGGTGAACTGGATGGCCCGGTCCGGCACGCTGCGCCCCCGGAACACCCAGACGTCACCGGTACGGGTCAGGTCGACGGCCTCGTCCAGGCTGATGCTCATGGGCGTCTACCCTAGGCCGATGCGGCAACGGATGCAGTGGTGGAAGGTCCTCGGGTTGGCCGGTCTCGCGGGGGTCGCCGCGACCGGGGTGGTCGTCGCCCGCGCCGAGCGGCGGCGTCGCGCGTACACCCCGGAGGAGATCCGGGACCGGCTGCGGGAGCGGCACGCCCAGGCCGCGACGTCCGGCGACGACCCGGCCTGACCGTTCCCACGGCCGCCCGTGGCCGCTCGGCCACGGGCGGTGTCCACGGTGGTCCCGACGGGACGGTTCGACGGGCCGTGGAGGGCTAGGCTCCCCGGCATGGACGATGCGGTCGAGCAGCAACCCTTCGTGTTGGCGCCGCCCGCCGCGCCGGTGGAGCGGCACGGCCAGGTCGACCTGCACCTGCCGGCCGGCCCCGGCCCGCACCCCGTGGTGGTCGTGGTGCACGGTGCCCCGCTTCCGCCGGGCGCGCCGGACCCCCGGGACTGGCTGCTCTACCGGGGCTACGGGGCGCTCCTCGCCGAGCAGGGCCTGGTCGCCGCCGTCATCAGCTACCGGGTGACCGACCTGGCCGGGCTGCCCGCCACCGCCGACGAGATCGCCGGCCTGGTCGAGGCCGTCCGGGCCGACCCCCGGGTCGACCCGCAGCGGGTGGTGCTCTGGTTCTTCTCCGGCGGGAGCCTGCTGTCGGCCGACTGGCTGCGCGCCGCACCGGACTGGGTGCGGGGGATCGCGTTGACCTATCCGCTGCTCGTCCCGCTGCCCGGCTGGGAGGTGCCGGCACGGTTCCTCCCCCTCGACGCCCTCGGTGCCGGCTCGACGACGCCTGTGGTGCTGACCCGGGCCGGGCAGGACAAGCTCCCCGGGCTGCTGGCCGGCATCGCGGCGTTCCTCGACGCCGCCGCCCAGGTCGGGCGACCGGTGCGTCTGGTGGAGGTGCCGGACGGTCAGCACGCCTTCGACATCCTGGACCACACCGAGCAGTCCCGCGAGGCCGTCCGGGCGGCCCGGGACGCGGTGGTCGACCTGATCCGGGCCGACTGAGCCGGGTCGTCCGCCCACCGCGCGGGGTCCGGTGACGGGCCGGATGTCCGGTTCGGGGCGCGAGGTCCCGCACCGGACAGACCCGTTCGTGCCCGATCGTCGCGTGGCCGGGGCCACCCGCACGGCGGAATCGCCGCCGGGGGCGGGGCGTTGTACCTGGCATACCACCGCCACTCCCCCGCCCCAGGGGGACGGCCCCGGAACCCCGATCGCGGAATGCGGTCGCCACCGGGTCGGTTGACAATCCCCGGACGCCCGAGCAGGTCCCCCCGATCGCCGGGCGATCCCCCCGAACTTCCGGCCACGCCCCACCCCCCTGTGGGCGTACGCCACACCCCCGATGCAGAGGAGCACGCGACCATGCGTACCGATCTGATCCGCAAGACCGCCCTGACCGCTGCCGGCCTCGCCTTCACCACCGGTGCCATCGCCGGCCCGCTGACCGCCGCCTACGCCGCCGAGGCCCGCACCGGCGCACCCGCCTCCGTGCAGGCCGAGCGCCGGCCCGCCGGCGAGCGTGAGCTGACGATGGACTACCAGGCGCAGCCGAACTTCTACTACTGCGGCCCCGCCGCGACCCGCAACGCCCTGTCCGTCCAGGGCAAGAAGATTGACGTCGACGCCATGGCCAAGGAGATGCGCACCACCGAGGCCGGCACCGACAGCATCAACGACATCACCCCCGTGCTGAACAAGGAGACCGGCCGCAAGGCGTACGAGAGCACCGAGATCCGCAGCGCCAAGGCCGACGACAAGCAGACCGACGAGCTGCGCGCCGACATCGTGCGTACCGTCGACGACGGTCGGGCCGTGGTGGCCAACATCGCCGGCACCGCCGTGGACACCGACGGCAACGCCCACTCCTTCGAGGGTGGCCACTACATCAGCGTCATCGGCTACCGCGACGGTGGGAAGACCGTGACCATCGGTGACTCGGCCAACCCGAACACCGCGTCCTACCGGATGAGCGTGGACAACCTCGCCGACTGGATCGCCACCCGCGGCTACTCGTCCTGACCCGCTGCCCGTCCTGACCCCGGACACCGATCGGGCCGCCCCCACCCGGGGGCGGCCCGATTGTCGTCGGTACGGCCGGCTCGCTCCCGTGCCCGGGGGCCGCAGCGGTGGCGGCTCAGCGGTCGGTGCCGGCCGCCACCGGTTCGGCCTCGTCGGTGGTCGTCGTCGACTCCAGCCGGCGGGCCCGGCGGCGCAGCCACCAGGTGCTGGCCACCCCGCCGAGCACGGCCAGGACCAGGCCGGCCCAGGAGATGTCCTTGAGCCAGTGCTCGGCCGCCCGGCCCAGGGTGTAGAGCAGGTAGGTCGTGCCGAAGGCCCAGACCAGGCCGCCGGCCGCGTTGGCCACCAGGAACCGCCGGTACGGCACGTGCAGCGCGCCGGCCAGCGGCCCGGCCAGGATGCGCAGCAGGGCGACGAACCGGCCGAAGAACACCGCCCAGACGCCGTGCCGGGCGAAGCTCTGCTCGGCGCGGGCGAGCTGTGCGGGCCCCAGGTGCTTCGGGAAGCGCCGGCCCAGCCGGGCCAGCAGCGGACGGCCGCCCCGGCGACCCACCGCGTAGCCGACGGAGTCGCCGACGATCGCGCCGAACGCCGCGGCGGTGGCGACCCAGTGCGGCTCGACCACCCCGGTCGCGGCCAGCAGGGCGGAGCTGACCAGCACGATCTCGCCCGGCAACGGGACACCCATGCTCTCGACGCCGATCACCCCGGCGACGATCAGGTAGACCACCCCCGGGGGAAGCGCTACGAGCCAGTGCTGAACGTCGACCACTGCGCACCCCTTCCGACCCGACCTCGAACCCTACCCGCGCCGGACGGGCCGGGCGGGGCACTCGGGGGCCCGGCCGTCCGGGCCCGGGGCGGACTCCGGCTGCGGGTCGGGCCCACGCGGTGGGGTCCGCGCTACCGCTCCGTCAGCAGGGTGCCGAGCCGGTCGGTCAGGACCGGATCGAGGGGTCCGTCCACCTCGACGCTGATCCGGGTGCCGCCGGGCGGGCGGGCCAACCGCACCGTCAGTGGGGGGATGCCCATGAGCGGGTAGCAGAACCCGCCGTCGGCCGGCTGGTCGTCCAGCGCGCCGGTGAGCGCCGCCTCGTCAAGGTCGTCGTACGGGTAGGCGATGCATCCGCTGATCCGTCGCAGCAGGGGGACGAGGTCCTCCTCGGCGGTCCAACCCCGCACGGCCGGTGCCGCGTCGGCGGCGGGCCGGGCGTGGTCGTCCCGACCGGGGGTCGGCCATGGCCGGCCAAGCGGTGGCTTCCCGGACGATCCGTCTCCGGAGCCGGCCAGGTGGTCGCGGATCATCCTGGCCGCATTCGGTGGACACCGGGCCAACATCCGGTCGAGTTCCTCCGAGGGCCCGTGCACCGCCAACAGCCAGGCGCGCACCTGCCAGGAGCGGGCAGCGAAGATCCGGGCAGCGTCGACGAAGAGCTGGTCGCGCTCCAGCATCGGCAGGAGCTGCGGCACCGTTTCGTCGACACGTCGCCGCACCTCCCGCGCCACCGTCGCGGCCGTCGTGCTGTGGATGCGCCACTGGTCGCCCCCGGACAGCACCGGGTGCCCGATCCGGTGCCGCCAGATCCCGTTGACGCTGCTCGGCAGCGCGGAATCCGGCAGCCCGGTCCGGCGACGCCAGCTCTCCCATTGCGGGGCCAGCACGAATGCCACGTTGAGGTAGAAGGCTTTCGTCGTCCTGGTGGAGTGGTCCGAGGACTGCACCTCCATGATCAGAGCGGCCCCGGTCGGAGCGTAGCGGCGGAAGATCCGGGTGCCGCCCTCGCGGGTGAACCCGTGCCCGGCCAGGTGCGCGGCCAGGCCCTCGACGAAGGTCGGCAGCAGCGACCGGTTACCCGTCACCTCGGCTCCCCGGTCGGCCGGGGAGCGACGACCTGTCCGACAGGGCCGTTCACCGGGGCTGGAGCAGACCGCGCGCGGCCATGAAGGCACGCAACGTCTCGGCGTCCCCGGGGGACATCAACCAGCGGGGGATCACCGTCGCCGGCATCCGACCGACGTACACGATCCAGAAGTCGCCGGCCTGCCGTACCTGGGCCACCCCGTCCCAGGCGATGCCGCCGGACTCCGAGCCGCTGCGCATCATGATGTTGTCGTCGGTGATGTCGTAACCGCCCTCGACCGCGTAGTCGTCGGAGCGGCGTCGGGCCCGCCAGCGCACCCAGGGCGCGTAGAGCATCGACAGCAGCCCGCCCACGAGCAGCACCAGCCACAGCGACGAGAGCCGGCCGCCCCGGGAGACCAGCAGGCCGGCCGCCCCGGCCGCCGCCAGCGCCGCGCCGATCAGGGTGAACCGACGCAACCGGACGCTGCTGAGCGCGGCGGCCACCCGGCCCGGGTAGGCGGGGTCGGCGGGGACGTCGAAACGGATGTGCACGCGGAAACGATAGTGCGGGCCGACGGCGGTGGCTCAGTCGAGGCAGAACTCGTTGCCCTCGACGTCCTGCATCACCAGGCACGACTCGTCGTACCCGTCGGCGGTCAGCAGGCGTACCCGGGTCGCGCCGAGAGCGACCAGCCGGGCGCACTCCGCCTCCAGCGCGGCCAACCGCTCCTCGCCGACCAGGCCGGGGCCGATCCGCACGTCGAGGTGCAGCCGGTTCTTGACCACCTTGCCCTCGGGCACGCGCTGGAAGAACAGTCGCGGGCCCGCGCCGGTAGGGTCGACGCAGGCGAACGCGGAGCCCTGCCGCTCGGGCGGCAGGGCGCTGTCGAACGCGCCCCAGTCGGCGAACCCCGGCGGCGGTGGCGGCACGACGTAACCGAGCACCGCACACCAGAAGCGGGCGACCCGTTCGGGCTCCGCGCAGTCGAAGGTGATCTGGACCTGCTTGACCGACGCCATCGGCACACCGTAGCGGCGGGGTCCGACACGGTGGCGCTCAGCGACCGGGGGCCGGCGGCGGTGCCGTCCGGTCGGGCAGCGGGGCGACGAACTCCAGCCGGTTGCCGTGCGGGTCGGCGGTGTGGAAGCGGCGCATCCCGGGCAGCTCGTCGTCGTCACCCCAGGTGACCGGGTGGCCGGCGCGGGCCAGCCGGTCGGCGAGGGCGTCGAGATCGGGGCGCAGCAGGGCGGGGTGCGCCTTGCGGGCGGGCCGGAAGTCGGCCTCGACGCCGAGGTGCAGTTCGGCGTCGTACCCGGTGAACCAGCAGCCGCCACGGGCGGCGAGGGCCGGGGGTTTGGGTTTCCCGGTCAGGCCGAGGATGCCCACGTAGAAGGCCCGGGACGAGGCCTCGGCACCGGGCGGGCAGGCGAGCAGCACATGGTGGATCATGGTGGCACCTCCTCGTCCCGAACCCTGGCACGAGGTTGCGTGGATAGCAAGACGGACGTACGGTTTTGTTGGAAGACGACGAATCGGCAGTAAGTGTTACCTAACCTGGGCGACGTTCCGCCCGGTGCGACAGACTGCTCAGGACTACTCACGGTCGCTGGTGTGAAGGAGTACGACGTGGCGAGCCTCGACACCTTCGGTGCGAAGACCCAGCTACGCGTCGGAGACGCGAGCTACGAGATTTTCAGGATCAGCCAGGTGCCGGGGCACGACAGACTGCCCTACAGCTTGAAGATCCTGCTGGAGAACCTGCTGCGGACCGAGGACGGCGCGAACATCACCGCCGACCACATCTCCCAGCTCGGCTCCTGGGACCCCACCGCCGACCCGAGCGTGGAGATCCAGTTCACCCCGGCGCGGGTGCTGATGCAGGACTTCACCGGCGTACCCTGCGTGGTCGACCTGGCCACCATGCGCGAGGCGGTCCGCGACCTCGGCGGCGACGCCACCAAGGTCAACCCCCTCGCACCGGCCGAGCTGGTCATCGACCACTCGGTCATCGCCGACCTGTTCGGCCGCGAGGACGCCTTCGCCCGCAACGTCGAGCTGGAGTACGAGCGCAACAGGGAGCGCTACCAGTTCCTGCGCTGGGGCCAGACCGCGTTCAACGAGTTCAAGGTCGTCCCGCCCGGCACCGGCATCGTGCACCAGGTCAACATCGAGTACCTGGCCCGGACGATCATGGAGCGGAACGGCCAGGCGTACCCGGACACCGTCGTCGGCACCGACTCGCACACCACCATGGTCAACGGCCTGGGCGTGCTGGGCTGGGGCGTCGGCGGCATCGAGGCCGAGGCCGCGATGCTCGGCCAGCCGGTCAGCATGCTCATCCCCCGGGTCGTCGGCTTCAAGCTCGCAGGCGAGATGCCGGCCGGCACCACCGCCACCGACCTGGTGCTCACCATCACCGAGATGCTGCGCAAGCACGGCGTCGTCGGCAAGTTCGTCGAGTTCTACGGCCCCGGCGTCAGCGCCGTGCCGCTGGCCAACCGGGCCACCATCGGCAACATGTCCCCCGAGTACGGCTCCACCGTCGCGATCTTCCCGATCGACGCCGAGACCGTCCGCTACCTGGAACTGACCGGCCGGGACGCCTCCCAGGTGGCGCTGGTCGAGGCGTACGCCAAGGAGCAGGGGCTCTGGCACGACCCGGAGCGTGAGCCGGCGTACTCCGAGCGCCTGGAGCTGGACCTGGGCACCATCGAGCCGTCCCTGGCCGGGCCGAAGCGCCCGCAGGACCGGGTCCCGCTCGGGGTCGCCAAGACGCTGTTCCGCTCGGCGCTGACCGACTACGTCGCCGACGACTCCGCCGGTGAGCGCGACCTCAAGCCCGGCGTGGCCCGCGAGCAGCTCCCCCGGGGCGCGAACGGCCCGGCCGACGAGGCCAGCGCCGAGTCGTTCCCGGCCAGCGACCCGCCCGCCAACGACTTCAGCGACCCGGCCGACGAGCCGCGCGACCTGGAGACCGCCGCCGTCGGCGCCGGGGGCCGGGCCAGCAACCCGGTCCGGGTCACCGGCAGCGACGGCGTGGAGTACGAGCTGGACCACGGCGCGGTCGTGATCGCCGCGATCACCTCCTGCACCAACACGTCCAATCCGCAGGTGATGATCGGTGCCGCGCTGCTGGCCCGCAACGCCGTCGACAAGGGCCTGAGCCGCAAGCCGTGGGTCAAGACCACGCTGGCGCCCGGCTCGAAGGTCGTCATGGACTACTACGAGCGGGCCGGTCTCACGCCGTACCTCGACAAGCTCGGCTTCAACCTGGTCGGCTACGGCTGCACCACCTGCATCGGCAACTCCGGCCCGCTGCCGGAGGAGGTCTCCACCGCCGTCAACTCCGGCGACCTGGCCGTCGTGTCGGTGCTGTCCGGCAACCGGAACTTCGAGGGCCGGATCAACCCGGACGTCAAGATGAACTACCTGGCGTCCCCGCCGCTGGTGGTGGCGTACGCGCTGGCCGGCACGATGGACATCGACCTGGCCAACGAGCCGCTCGGCGAGGACACCGAGGGCAACCCGGTGTTCCTGCGCGACATCTGGCCCAACACCGCCGAGATCCAGGACGTCATCGCCCAGGCGATCGGCGCGACCGGGTTCAGCGCCGCCTACGCCGACGTGTTCGCCGGTGACGAGCGCTGGCAGTCGCTGCCCACCCCGACCGGCGACACCTTCGCCTGGGCCGACGACTCCACCTACGTCCGCAAGCCCCCGTACTTCGAGGGGATGCAGCAGGAGCCCAGCCCGGTCGTCGACATCGCCGACGCCCGGGTGCTGGCCAAGCTGGGCGACTCGGTCACCACCGACCACATCTCCCCGGCCGGCGCGATCAAGGCCGACTCCCCCGCCGGCCGGTACCTCGCCGAGCACGGTGTGCCGCGCCACGAGTTCAACTCGTACGGCTCCCGCCGGGGCAACCACGAGGTGATGATCCGGGGCACCTTCGCCAACATCCGGCTGCGTAACCAGCTGGTCCCCGGAGTGGAGGGTGGCTTCACCGTCAACCACCTGACCGGCGAGCAGACCTCCATCTACGACGCCTCCACCGCCTACCAGGAGGCCGGCGTGCCGCTGGTCATCCTGGCCGGCAAGGAGTACGGCTCCGGCTCGTCGCGGGACTGGGCGGCCAAGGGGACCATGCTGCTCGGCGTCCGGGCGGTCATCGCCGAGTCCTACGAGCGCATCCACCGGTCCAACCTGATCGGCATGGGTGTGCTGCCGTTGCAGTTCCCGGTGGACACCACCGCCGAGTCGCTCGGCCTCACCGGCACGGAGACCTTCTCCATCACCGGGGTGACCGCGCTCAACGACGGCGACACCCCGCGTACGGTGCGGGTCAACACCGACACCGGCGTGGAGTTCGACGCGGTGGTCCGGATCGACACCCCGGGCGAGGCGGACTACTACCGCCACGGCGGCATCCTCCAGTACGTGCTGCGCCGCATGATCGCGAGCTGACGTACCCCGTGCACGGAACGGGCCCCCTCCGCCGGCGGAGGGGGCCCGTCGCGTCGGCGCGCGGTGCGGTCGTGCTCAGCCGCCGGCCGCCCGACGGCGGGCCTCGCGGGTCTTCATGGCGTGCTCCAGCAGCGTGATCAGCACGTTGCGGCCGGACTCCCGCTGCCGGGCGTCGCAGAGCAGCAACGGCACCTCCGGGTCCAGGTCCAGCGCCGCGCGGATCTCGTCGACGCCGAACCGGCGGGCGCCCTCGAAGCAGTTCACCGCCACCACGAACGGGGTGCCCCGCCCCTCGAAGTAGTCGATGGACGGGAAACAGTCGGCCAACCGTCGGGTGTCGGCCAGCACCACCGCGCCGAGCGCCCCCACCGCCAACTCGTCCCACAGGAACCAGAACCGGTCCTGCCCGGGGGTGCCGAAGACGTAGAGCACCAGGTCGTTGCTGATGGTGATCCGGCCGAAGTCCATCGCCACCGTGGTGGTGCTCTTGCGTTCCACACCGGACAGGTCGTCGACGCCGATGCCGGTCTCGGTCAGCACCTCCTCGGTCCGCAGTGGACGGCTCTCGCTGACCGCCCCGACCAGGGTCGTCTTGCCGGCCCCGAAACCGCCCGCCACCAGAACCTTGAGCGCGGTGGGCAGCACCCGCGCCCCCGCCGGACGTTCAGAGTGCCCGTAGTCCATTGATCACCGCCTCGTAGATGCTCTCGTCGTTGACACCGGCCGGCTCCCGGGGTTCCTGTACCCGGACCAGGTCCCGCGCCACCAGGTCACCGAGGAGCACCCGTACGGTGCCCACCGGCAGGTCCAGTCGGGCGGCGATCTCGGCCACCGACTGCATGCGTTGGGTCAGCGCCACGATCGCCACGTGCTCCGGCCCCAGCCCGGCCTCCTCGACCGCGTTCGTCCGGGTCGCCGTGACCAGCGAGATCAGGTCGAAGGAGCCGGTGACCGGGCGGGCCCGACCCCGGGTGACCGCGTACGGACGGACCACCGGGCCCGCGTGCTCGTCGACCCACTGTTCGTCCACGGGGTCGCCGTCACCGGCCATCGCGGTCAGTTCCCGCCGGACGGCTGATCGACGCCCCGGGCCGGGGACGCCACGTACTTGCCCACCCGGGCGACGAGCATCGCCATCTCGTACGCGATCAGGCCGACGTCGGCGTCCGTGCCGGCCAGCACCGCCAGGCAGGCGTTGGGCCCGGCCGCGGTGACGAACAGGAACGAGGACTCCATCTCGATGATGGTCTGCTGGACCTGCCCGCCGCCGAAACGCTTGCCGGCGCCCCGGGCCAGGCTCTGGATGCCGGCGGCCATCGCGGCGAGGTGTTCGCCGTCGTCCCGTCCCATCCCCCCGGACGCGGCCATCAGCAGGCCGTCCGTGGAGAGCGCGACGGCGTGCTCAGCCTGCTTGACCCGGCTGACCAGATCGTCGAGCAACCACGTCAGGTCGGCACCGGATGCCGTCGTCTGCCCCACTCGTCGTCCTCTTCCCCGGCGCGTACGCCGTGCTCGTTGCCGTCCCGTCGGCGGCGTCGCATCCGTCGCGACGCCGTCAGCCCGCCGGGTTGTCCGCAGCGTCCGGCCGGTCGCCGGCGCGGGTGCCCTCCAGCAGCCGGGCCGCGTCGCTGCGACCGCGTCGGGTGCCCGACTGGTAGGCGCTCATCAGTTGGCGTATCTGCTCGGGAGCACGCCGCGGGGTGCCTGCGGCCGCGGTCTCCCCGGCGCTCGGCGAGGCCCGCAGCCCGGGTGCCAGGTTCGCCTGGCGCACCCGCACCGGCAGTCCCGCGTCGGTCACCGGCCCTTCCACAGTAGGCGACGGCGGGTCGACACCGTCGTCCGCCGTCCGCCCGTCCCCGGTCGCCCGGTCGGCCGGGTCTGAGCCGCCCGACCGGCTCGTGGCCGGGTCGGTGTCGACCGGTCCGGCGTCGTCGACCGTGCCGGTGTCGACCGGACCCGCGTCCACCGGACCCGCGTCGACCAGGCCCGCGTCCACCGGGCCGGCGGTCGCCGGGGCGGGTCCGGGATCGGCCGACATGGCCGTCCACCGCCCGCCGGGTGGGGGTGCGTCGGTGGCCGCAGGCTCCGGGGTGGACGGTCGGAAACCGGTGACCGGCAGGCCGGTCGGGACGGTCGGCCCGTGCAGCGCGTCACTGACCGGTGGCGGGGCGGCGGCCGGGCCCGGCGGGCGCGGGGGCCGCTTGCGGGAGCGGGCGGGCAGCCCGGCCGGGGTCACCGCGCCCGACGGCGGGACAGCCCACGGGGCCGCCGACGTGGTCGTACCGGCTGGCGACGGGGTGGCCGGCGGCGCTGTCGCGGCGGTCGGCGGCGCGGCGGCCGGGACCGGCGGCGCGGTGGCCGGTGGCGGGGCCGCGAGGGTCGGCGGCGCGGCGGCGGTGACCGGGCCGGCGGCGAGGACCGGCTGGGCGCCGGACGGGCTCGGGTCACCGGGCACCACCAGCTCCGACGGGATCAGCACCACTGCGGTCGTGCCCCCGTAGGCGGACTCCTTGAGCTGCACCTTCACCCCGTGCCGCTCGGTCAGCCGGCTCACCACGTACAGGCCGAGGCGGGCGGCGTCGGCCAGGTTCAACTCGGAACGGTCGACGATCCGGCGGTTCGCCGCGACCAGTTCCTCCCCGGTCAGCCCCAGGCCACGGTCCTCGATCTCGATGGCGTACCCGGCGGTCACCAGTCGACCCCGCACCTCCACCGTGGTGTTCGGCGGCGAGAAGGACAGCCCGTTCTCGATCAGCTCGGCGAGCAGGTGGATCACGTCACCGACCGCCCGGCCGGCGAGCGCGACCGGCCCGAGCGGCAGCACGTCCACCCGGGTGTAGTCCTCGACCTCGGCGACCGCGCCGCGCACCACGTCCACCATGGGCACGTTGCGCCGCCAGGCCCGGCCCGGGGTGGCGCCGGAGAGCACGATCAGGTTCTCCGCGTTGCGCCGCATCCGGGTGGCCAGGTGGTCCACCCGGAACAGGTCCTCCAGTTCCTCGGCGTCGTGTTCGCGCCGCTCCATCGCGTCGAGCAGGGTGAGCTGGCGGTGCACCAGCGCCTGGGTCCGCCGGGCCAGGCTGAGGAACACCCCCCGGACGTTGCGACGCAGCTCGGCCTGCTCCACCGCCGTCCGCACGGCGGTCTCCTGCACGGCGTTGAACGCCCGCCCGAGCTGGCCGATCTCGTCGTCGCCGAAGTCCAGGGGCGGGGCCTCGCGGGCCACGTCGACGTCCTCGCCCCGGCCGAGCCGGTCCACCACCCCGGGCAGCCGCTCGTGGGCCAGCCGCAGCGCGGCGTCCCGCAGCCGGGCCACCTGGCGGACCAGGTGCCGGGCGGTGCTGATCGACACCACGATGGACGCGACGACGGCGATCAGGCCGAGGCCGGCGGCGAGCACCAGCCGGACGATGACGCCCACCGCGACCGGGGTGGCCCGGTCGATCAGTGCGTCGCCGATGGTCACCCCGAAGTCCACCTGGGCCTGCATCGCCGGCCCGACGGTCGACTGCCACTCCTGCGCGGTCAACGGCAGGGTGGCCCCCGACCGGGCCTGCTGGATCACCCGGTCCTCCAGCACCCGGAACCGGGCCACCGCGTCGGAGCCGGCGAGCTGGTCGTAGCGGACCCGGTCGGCCGGGGACAGCTCGCCGGCCGCCTCCGCGGTCTGGTAGCGCTGGGCGCCGACCAGCTGGGCGAAGCGGGCGTACTCGTCGCCGGTCATCCGGCCCGCCGCGAGCACCCCGGTGATCAGGGCGTCCTGCTGGGAGATCAGTTCCCGCACCTGGTAGAGGTCGACCAGGGTCTCGCTCTCGGCGGCGATCCGCGGATCGTCGAGCTGGCCGAGCGAGCCGTACATCCGCAGCACCGCGGCCAGGATGGCGGTGTACGCGGCCGACGCCTCGGCCCGGTTCACCCCCGCGTCGCGCACCGACTCCCGCACGCCGGTGAGACCACTGAGCCCGGTCAGCACCTCGTCCACCCGGCGGCGGGTGTCCTCCCCGGTGGCCAGCTCGGCCTGCCAACTGCCCACCGACGTGCCGAAGTCGTCCGACACCAGGTCGGTGCGCTGCCACTGGGCGGTCAGGGCGTCGAGTTGCGGCTGGCCGCGTTCGCCCAGGTAGGCGTTGGCGAGCCGGCGCTCGTCCTGCAACGCGGTGAGCAGCGCCTGGCCCGGGTCGGCCACCCGGCTGTTGAGCGTCTGCACGAACAGCAGGGTGAAGCCGTCCTGGACGGTCACCCAGGCCGCGAAGGACCAGAGCGCGACGAGCGAGGTGAGCAGGGCGACGATTTTGGTACGCAGACGTGTGCTGCCGGAACCCATCACACCGCCCCCGGGCCGGACCGTGGCCGCCGGACGCCCGACGCGTCACGACACACCTGAACCCGGCGCACGCTAGCAGTCGGCAGCACCATCGCTCAAGCCATGCTGATCATGGAGGCGGGGCCGGTGCCGCAGGTCGGAGGCGATGGTGACCACCATGGATGGTAGCGGCCCGACGGCGGTGCCGGGCCGGCGGCGGGTCGGACGGGACCGTCGCCGGGACGACCGACCCCGATCGCGGGCGCGGCCGACCCCGCTGTGCCAGGCTCAGGGGCATGGACGACAAGAGCATCCTGCACCGGATCTCGGAACTGGTCGACGAGGAGCACCGGCTCCGGTCGGCGGCCCAGGCCCACGAATCCGGCACCGACGACGAGGCCAAGGAACAACTGCGCGCGCTGGAGGAGTCCCTGGACCAGTGCTGGGACCTGCTGCGCCGCCGCCGGGCGGCCCGGGAGGCGCACGGCGACCCGGAGGCACAGGGGGCCCGGCCGGTGTCGGAGGTCGAGCGTTACCTCCAGTGACGCCCCCGACGCCCCGGACGGCCGTCGGCCGTCCGGGGCGTCGCCGCGTCAGCGCATCCCCGCCTCCCGCAGCAGCAGCGCGGTGAGGGCAGCCGGATCGGTGTCGGCGGCGGGCAGGCCCCGGGCGGTGAACCAGGTCGCCACCACCCGCACGTCGCGGGCCAGGAACTCCGGCCCCTGCGGGTTGGCCACCACGTCGACCACCTGCGGCAGGTCGATCATGACGAGCCGCCCCGCGTGCACCAGCAGGTTGTACGGCGACAGGTCGCCGTGGGCGTAGCCGGCCCGGGCCAGCACCATCAGGGCGTCCACCAGTTGCTCCCAGAGGGAGCGCAGCTCGTCCGGGTCGGGGCGTACCTGGGCCAGCCGGGGTGCGGCGGTCCCCTCGTCGGGGTCGCCGACGAACTCCAGCATCAGCTCGGTGCCGAGCAGTTGTACCGGGTACGGCACGGCGATCCGCCCGGACTCCGCCCCGACCTCCCAGAGCCGGGACAGCGCGGCGAACTCGGCCGCCGCCCACTGACCGGCGATCATCTGCCGGCCGAACGCCGTCCGGCCGGCCATCGCCCGGTTCTCCCGGGACCGGCGGACCCGGCGTCCCTCCAGGTAGCCGGCGTCACGGTGGAAGAGCCGGTGCTGGGCGTCGCGGTAGCGCTTGACCGCCAGCAGGCAGGACCGGTCGGTGTCGGGCACCGCCCGGCGGACGAGGTGGACGTCCGCCTCCTTGCCGGTCTTGAGCACGCCGAGGTCGGTGTCCCGGGCGGCCAGCTCGGTGACCAGCCACCGCGGGTGCGGTTCGGGCCCGTGCACGGCCTGGTCCCAGGAGGACCAGTGGTCCTCCGGCTCGGGGTCGGGTTCGTCCTCGGGTGCGGTGCCGGCCGGCTGCCGGCCGTACGTCAGAAGGGGTGTCTCGTCGTCGTCGAAGCGGCTCTTGCCGCGGCCACGGCGCTGCGGCGCCGGGATGTCGTGTTCGCGCACGGTGCTGGTGATCCCTTGATCGAGGCTGATGGAGGCAGGTGGTACGACCCTGCGAAGACGGCCATGACCGACCCCCTTTCCTCGACCGGGCCCCGCCCGGCTGCGCGTGCGCGCCGGCCCATGCTGGCCGACGCCCCGCGCGGGACACAACCGATTTACCCGCCGGCGAGCACCACCGAGACGGCCGCGATCAACGAGTCGACGGTACGGGTGGGGGCGAACCGGGTGTCGGTCCAGCTCCGACCCCGGTGCAGCCAGACGCTGGGCAGGCCGACCGCGGCGGCCCCGCCGATGTCCGCCTCCGGGCTGTCGCCCACCACCCACGCGCCGCGCAGCGGCAGCCGGGCCCGCTGGGCGGCCAGCGCGAAGATCCGGGGGTTGGGCTTGCTGACACCGGCCTCCTCGGAGATCACCCAGTCGGCGACGTAACGGTCCAGGCCGGTCTGCCGGATCTTGGCGTCCTCCAGCCGGACCGAACCGTTGGTGACCACCACCGGTAGCCACCCCGCGTCGTCGGCGATCCGCAGCGCGCAGGCCACCAGCGGATCCAGCCGGGTGTAGCCGACCACCCCGTCGTGCAGCTCCTCGACCAGGTCGATGGAGGGGATGCGCAGCGCGTACCGGTCCCGGATGGCGTCGGCGATGTCCCACCGGTCGGTCAGGCCGTCGGCGTCGATGGACAGCAGCCAGTCGATGTCGGTGGCCGGCGCGCCGATCTCGGCCAGGAAACCCTCGGCCCAGGCGCGGAACGGCCCGGCCCGGTCGAGCAGGGTGTTGTCCAGGTCGAGCAGGAGCAACGGCACTGAGGCACCTTACGGGAGAGGGGACCGCCGCCGACAGGGTCGAACCACCCGTCGTCGGCCGTCGGGCGGCCGGGGTCGGGCGGGTGCGGGGCACGGGTGGGGGGAGGTGACCAGGGCTGTCGCCACCGGCCGATCCTAACCGGACGCGCGTCCGGCAGGCCGAGGTGACGGCCAATAGCAAGCCGTACGTACGGTTTGCCTTGCGCACGGTCACCTGCGACGATCGACCCGTGCCCAGAGTAAGTCAGGACCAGCTCGACGCGCGCCGCCAGGAGATCCTCGGCGCGGCCCGAGCCTGTTTCGCCCGGCACGGCTACGAGGGAGCCACCGTGCGCCGGCTGGAGGAGGCCACCGGGCTGTCCCGGGGCGCCATCTTCCACCACTTCCGCGACAAGGACTCGCTCTTCCTCGCCGTCGCCGAGGACGACGCCGCCGCGATGGTCGCCACGGTGGCCCGCAACGGCCTCGTCCAGGTGATGCGGGACCTGCTCGCCCGCGCGGTCTCCCCGGACACCACCGGCTGGCTGGGCAGCCAACTGGAGGTGTCCCGCCGGCTGCGTACCGACCCGGCGTTCGCCAGCCGGTGGGCGCAACGGTCGGCCGCCATCGCCGAGGCGACCCGGGACCGGCTCGCGCGGCAACGCGAGGCCGGGGTGCTCCGCGAGGACATCGACATCGACGTGCTGGCCCAGTTCCTGGAGCTGGCGTACGACGGGCTGGTGCTGCACCTGGCGATGGGCCGGCCCGCCGGCGATCTCGGGCCGGTGCTGGACCTGGTCGAGGAGGCCGTCCGCCGCCGCTGACCCCACCCCGGGGCGGCAGCCGTGGGAGCGGGCAGGTCTCGGCTCGGTAACTCGCCCACCGCCGCCGTGCCCGCGTGGCGGGGCTGTCCCACAATGGGGCCGCGATCCCCCTCGCGCGACAGGAGCAGCCCATGAACACCCTTGCCGCAGCGGGCGACACCTGGGGCATCCCCGGCCCGCTCTTCCTGAAGCTCTACCTCCTGGTGGCCGTCGTCGCCGTGATCGGCGTGCTGGTGCACCGGCGGCGCACGGCCGCCGGACCCGACGCGGTCGGCGCCGAACAGCTCGGTCCGCAGCAGGTCGCCTACCTCAACGGCGGCGACCAGCTCGCCATCTGGGCGGCGCTGGGTGGGCTGCGCGGCGCCGGCGCGATCGACGTCAGGGCGAACGGCCGGTTGACCGCCACCGAGTCGGCACCCCACGGGCTCACCCCGCTCGACCACGCGATCCGGCACGCCGCCCGCCGGTCGGTCGCCGCCCGCGAGCTGCGCCGCGACGCCGGGGTGTCCCGCGCCCTGCAGGAGCTGCGGCAGGGGTTGGAGCAGCGCGGCCTGCTGATCGACGCCGACGGGGTACGGGCCCTGCGGCGCGGACGGAACCTGCTGCTGGTGCTGCTGGGCCTGGGTGTGGTGCGGCTGGTCTCCGGGCTGGTCAACGGCCGGCCGGTCGGCTGGCTGCTGCTCGCCCTGGCCGGGCTCGGGGTGGCGTTCGCCCTGGTGGCCCGCACGCCCCGGCGGACCAGGACGGCGAACGTGATGATGAGCCGCCTGCGCAGCAGCAACCACCACCTCGCCCCGGACTCGGCCCCGGCCTACGCGACCTACGGTCCGGCCGGCGCGGCGATGGGGGTGGCCCTGTTCGGCACCGTCTCCCTCTACGCGCTCGACCCCGGCTTCGCCGCACAGGCGGAGATCCAGCGGCAGGCGTTGAACGCCGGCAGCGGCAGCGGCTACACCGGTTCCACGGGTGTCACGTGCGGCGGCAGCACCTCGTCGGGCGACAGCGGCTCGTCGTGCGGTGGCGGCAGCTCCTGCGGCGGCGGCGGAGGATGCGGCGGTGGCGGCGGGTGCGGCGGATGACCCGGCCGCAGGGGGTGGGCATCGGCTGGCGGCCGGAGATCGCCGGTTTCGTCGCCGAGCTGCCCGGCCTGCGTTTCGTCGAGGTGGTGGCGGAGTCGCTCGCCCCCGACGGCCCCCTCCCACCGGGGCTGGCCGCGCTGCGGGAGCGCGATGTCACCGTCGTACCGCACGGGGTGCGCCTCTCCCTCGGCGGCGCGGAGCCGGTCGACCCGGCCCGGGTGACGCACCTGGCCCGGGTGGCCGAGCTGGTCGGCGCGCCACTGGTCAGCGAGCACATCGCGTTCGTCCGGGCCGGCGGGCTGGAGGCCGGGCACCTGCTGCCGCTGCCCCGGACCCGGGAGGCGGTGGCGGCGGTGACGGCGAACGTCGCGCGGGCCCGGGCGGAGCTGCCGGTGCCGCTGGCGTTGGAGCCGATCGCGGCGCTGTTCGACTGGCCCGACGACGAGCTGGACGAGGCGGACTTCCTCACCGAGATCCTCGACGCCACCGACGCGGAGCTGCTGCTCGACGTGGCCAACGTCTATGCCAACGCCCGCAACCGGGGCCAGGACCCGCAGGCCCTGCTGGACCGGCTGCCGCTGGAACGGATCGCCTACGTGCACGTGGCCGGCGGGGCCGAGCACGGCGGGCTCTACCACGACACGCACACCGATCCGGTGCCCACCGAGGTGCTGGAGCTGGTCGGCGCGCTGGCCGCCGGCCGCCGGCCGCCGCCCCTGCTGCTGGAACGCGACGGCCACTACCCGCCCGCCGACGTGCTGCGGGCCGAGCTGGACGCCCTCGCCACCGCCGCCGGCCACCCGGTCGTCACATGAGCCCGACGCACCCCCTCGGGTCGGCCCCGTTGCCCGACGCCACCGGACCGGAAGGGCTGGCCGCCCGACAGGCCGCGCTGGTCGCCGCCCTGGTCGCCGGGGCTCCGCTGCCCGCCGGCTTCGCCACCGACCGGGTCGACGCCGCCCGGCGGGCACTGCTACGCAAGCGGGCCGGGGAGGTCGCCCGCCACTGGCCGCTGCTCGCCGCCGGGCTCGGCGACACCTGGCCGGCCACCTTCGCCGGCTGGGCGGCCGGCCGGCCCACCGCCGGATCGCTGCGCGACGGCTGGGACCTCGCCCGCACGCTGCGCGACCAGGGCGCCCTCCCCCCGCTCGGCGCACAGGAGCTGGCCGCCCGCGAGGCCACCCACCGCTACGACGGCCGGCATCCGCCCCGCCGCCGCCGGTTGCCGGCCCTGGCCCGCAGCGGCGACGCCGTCGCCCTCCAGCTCGCCGGCCGGGTACGCCTGCTGCGCTCCACCCGCCGCTGACCACCGGGCCGCCGCGCCGGCCACCGCCGGATACGGCAGGATCGGCGGCATGGATCTCGGACTCACCGATCGGGTGTACGTGTTGACCGGCGCGTCCCGGGGGCTCGGCTTCGCGACCGCACGGTGCCTGGTCGCCGACGGGGCGCGGGTGGTCCTGTCGGCCCGGACGCCGGAGCGGGTCGCCGGGGCGGTCGACCTGCTGGGTGGGCCCGGGCACGCCATCGGCCTCGTCGCCGACCTGGCCGACCCGAGCCTGCCCGAGCGGCTGGTGATCGCCGCCCGGGAACACTTCGGCCGGCTCGACGGGGCGCTCGTCTCGGTGGGTGGGCCGCCCGCCGGCACCGCCGCCCAGGTGAGCGACGCGCAGTGGCGGGAGTCCTTCGAGACGGTCTTCCTGGGCACCGTGCGGACGGCCCGGACGGTGGCCGCCGCGCTCACCGAGGGCGGCGCGATCGGGCTGGTGCTGTCCACCTCGGCCCGTACCCCGATCACCGGCCTCGGCATCTCCAACGGGCTGCGGCCCGGCCTCGCCGGGGTGGCCAAGGACCTGGCCGACGAGCACGGTCCGCGCGGCGTACGGGTGCTGGGCCTGCTGCCCGGACGCTTCCTGACCGACCGCAACCGGGAACTGCTCGGCGACGACGAGACGGCCCGCGCCGCCGCGGAGGCCGGCATCCCGCTGCGCCGCATCGGCGATCCGGCCGAGTTCGGGCGGGTCGCCGCGTTCCTGCTCTCCCCCGCCGCCGGCTACGTCACCGGGGTCAGCGTGCCGGTCGACGGCGGCGCGCTGCGCAGCCTGTGACCCCGCAACGCCGCTCGACGGGACCTGTCGCCACCCCCGCACCGGCCCGCACCACCTCCGGACCGGTGCGGCGGCCGGACCGGGCGGAACTGGCCGCGGCGGCGGACCGCACCATCCCGGACGTGATCGGCCCCGGGCTGACGGTGCTCTTCGTCGGGATCAACCCGGGCCTGTGGTCGGCGGCCACCGGTTGGCACTTCGCCCGGCCGGGCAACCGCTTCTGGCCGGCCCTGCACCGGGGCGGCTTCACCCCACGCCAACTGCACCCGAGCGAGCAGGACATGCTGCCCGGGTTCGGCCTGGGCATCACCAACATGGTGGCGCGGGCCAGCGCCCGGGCCGACGAGCTGACCCCGGCGGAACTGCTGGCGGGCGCGCGGACACTGACCGACAAGGTGACCCGCTACCGGCCGACCTGGGTGGCCGTGGTCGGGGTGACCGCCTACCGGATCGGGTTCGCCCGGCCCCGGGCCGGCTTCGGCCCGCAGCCGGAACCGCTGGCCGGCGCGCGGCTGTGGGTGCTGCCCAACCCGAGCGGCCTGAACGCCCACTTCACCCCGCAGACCCTGGGGGACGCCTTCGGCGAGCTGCGCGCCGCGGTGACCGGCCTGCCGCCCTCCCCCGCCGGCTGACCACGACCGTCCCCGCACTCACGGTAGGCCGCGTCGCGCGTTCACGATGTGTCGTGTAAATGCCGACATCAAGGCAATAAATTGCGAACGACGGGTCCCACTGCAATTGACGTAGATTTATTTCGCGCGTGCTTTCGAGTTCACGTTGGTCTAACATTGGAACCGCAATCGGCTACACGCCGTTAACGCATTTCCCCTCACGTCGGGAGCAGTTATGCCACAAGTCCGTTCTTCCCGCTTCGTCCGCCTGTTGGCTGCGGGCGCCGCCGGGGCCGCCGCGGTGGCCGTGTTGCCCGCGGTCAGCGCCCAGGCCGGCACCTCACCGTTCACCGTCTCGGTCAAGGGTGGCTACAACAACAGCCAGTCCCTCGGCACCGCCACCGGAACCATCACGGGTACGGGCAGTAACCAGGCAACCTACTCGGTGACGCTGTGCGGGCAGAGCACCTACCCGAGTTCCCAGGTGACCATCAAGGGCGGCACCGCCAGCGCCGCGCACACCGTCTACTACCAGAACTGCGAGACCTTCACCGGCGACCTCGTCTCCGCCTATGGATTCACCAACATCGAGGTCACGGTGTCCGGTTCCACCTTCTACCCGGGCAACCAGTACACGACGTACACGAAGGCCCGCACGATCTACTTCTGAGTGGTACGCGCGGCATGACGAAACGGGCACCGAATTGACGGCCATCGGTTCAACCAGCCGGTGACCCGCGTCCTCCGGCGCCCGGCGTGGGAATTGCGTCAGAATGGGGACCAGGTCGGGGCCGCTCCCCCCGGCCTGATCCCGTATCGCCGGCGACAACACGCCGCCGACCGGCGCCCACCACCCGGCGGTCCGCACGGACACCGCCGGCCGCCCCCTGACCGGGGACGTGTCAGTTGGCCACAGCCGGAGGTCGCGCCTCCTGGGCGACGTAGGTGCCCATGGGCACGGTGGTGACGATCGGCTCGGCCGGCTCGACGGCATCCGGGTACGTGGGCGACTCGGCGACCGCGAACTGGGTGCGGTACAGCTCGGCGTAGAGCCCACCCACCGCGACCAGCTCGTCGTGCCGGCCCCGCTCGACGATCCGGCCGTCGTCGAGGACGAGGATCTGGTCGGCGTCGCGGACCGTGGAGAGCCGGTGCGCGATCACCAGCGCCGTCCGCCCGGTCAGCGCCACGGCCAGCGCCCGCTGCACGGCCGCCTCACTCTCCGAGTCGAGGTGGGCGGTGGCCTCGTCGAGGATCACGATCGACGGGGCCTTGAGCAGCAGTCGGGCGATGGCGATGCGTTGTTTCTCCCCACCGGAGAAGCGGTAGCCGCGCTCACCGACGGTCGTGTCCAACCCGTCGGGCAGGGCACGCACCAGATCGGCCACCTGGGCGCCGGCCAGCGCCGCCCAGATCTCGTCGTCGGTGGCGTCCGGCTTGGCGTACCGCAGGTTCTCGGCGATCGTCTCGTGGAACAGGTGGGAGTCCTGGGTGACCACGCCGATCTCGTCGCGCAGCGAGGCGAGGGTGGCGTCCCGGACGTCGACCCCACCGACCCGCACCTCGCCGTCGGTGACGTCGTAGATCCGGGAGATCAGCATGGACAGGGTCGACTTGCCGGCCCCCGACGGCCCGACCAGGGCCACCATCTGCCCCGGCTCGACCCGGAACGACACCCCCTTGAGCACCGGCTCGCCGGCCGTCCGGTCGAGGGTGGCGACCTCCTCCAGCGACGCCAGCGAGACGTCGGCGGCAGCCGGGTAGCGGAACCGGACGTCGCGGAACTCGACCCGCCCGGCACCGGCGGGCACCGGCACCGCTTCGGGCTTCTCCTCGATGCCGGGGCGCAGGTCGAGCACCTCGAAGACCCGGTCGAACGAGACCAGCGCGCTCATCACGTCGACCCGGACGTTGGACAGCGCGGTCAGCGGACCGTAGAGGCGGGTGAGCAGCAGGGCGAGCGTGACCACGGTGCCGGCGCTGACCGCGCCGGTGACCGCCAGCCAGCCGCCGAGCCCGTAGGTGAGCGCCTGGGCCAGCGAGGCGACCAGCAGCATCGCCACGAAGAAGGTGCGTGAGTACATCGCCGACTGGATGCCGATGTCGCGGACCCGCTCGGCCCGCGCGGCGAACCGACCCGCCTCCACGCCGGGCGAGCCGAACAGCTTGACCAGCAGCGCCCCGGCCACCCCGAACCGCTCGGTCATGGTGGCGTTCATCTTGGCGTCGAGGTTGTACGACTCCCGGGTGATCTCGGCCAGCCGCCGGCCCACCCGCCGGGCGGGGATCACGAAGATCGGCAGCAGGATCAGCGAGAGCGTGGTGATCTGCCAGGAGAGGGTGAACATCACCCCGGCGGTGAGCACCAGCTGGATCACGTTGCTCACCACCCCGGACAGGGTGGAGGTGAACGCCCGCTGGGCACCCATCACGTCGTTGTTGAGCCGGCTGACCAGGGCCCCGGTCTGGGTGCGGGTGAAGAACTGCAACGGCATCCGCTGCACGTGGTCGTAGACCCTGGTGCGCAGGTCGAGGATGATGCCCTCGCCGATACGGGCCGAGTACCAGCGTTGGACCAGGGAGAAGATCGCGTCGGCGACGGCCAGCCCGCCGATGACCAGGGCGAACCGCACGACCGTGGCACCGGCCTCCGGCCCGCCGCGGCTGATCGCGTTGATCACGTGCCCGGCGAGCACCGGGGTGGCCACCCCGATCACGGCGGCGATCACCACGGTCACCAGGAAGATGACGATGTCCCGCCGGTAGGGGTGGGCGAACGCCATGATCCGCTTGGCGGTGCCGCGCTTGAGCCGGTGGGCGGAGACCTCGTCGCCGTGGCGGATCGACCGGAGCATGCTCCAGCCGGCCATGTTGCCGCCCGTCATCGGGTTGGACATCGGTCACCTCCGTGTCGTGGCGGCACGCACCGTCGGGGTCGATTCTCCCCACGCCTACGACAACCTCGGCGGTAACCCGGCTCTTCCCGGGCAGTCCTTACCGACCGCCGGCCGGCTACTCGCCCCGGCCGGCCAGGTCACGCAGCCGGCGGGTCTGCGCCTCACGCTCGGCCCGCTGCTGCTCGGTGTGGGAGCGGCCGGCGGCGCCGGCGAGCAGCGCCTTGATCTCCACCACCGCGTCCCGGTTGCCGGCGAGCAGGCCGGCGGTGAGGTCACCGACCGCCGCGTCCAGCTCGGCGTTCGGCACCACCAGGTTGGCCAGGCCGATCCGGTCGGCCTCCGCGGCGTCCATCCGCCGGCCGGTAGTGCACAGCTCCAGGGCGCGGGCGTAGCCGACCAGCTCGACCAGCCGCTTCGTGCCGGCCAGGTCGGGGACCAGACCGAGGGTGACCTCGGCCATCGACAGCTTGGCGTCCTCGGCGAGGACCCGCAGGTCGCAGGCGAGCGCGAGCTGGAAGCCCGCGCCGATGGCATGACCCTGCACGGCGGCCACCGAGATCACGTCGGGGCGGTGCAGCCAGGTGAAGCCCTGCTGGTAACCGGCGATCCGGTCGGCGCACTCCTGCTCGGGCAGGGTGGACAGCTCGGCGAAGGAACCCGGCCCCTGGGCACCGGCCACCGACAGGTCGAGGCCGGCGGAGAACGACCGCCCCTCGCCGCGTACCACCACGACGCGCACGTCGCCCGGCAGGTCCCGGGAGAAGTCGCTCATCGCGCGCCACATCGCCGGAGTCTGGGCGTTGAGCACGTCGGGCCGGCACAACGTGACCGTCGCGACCGGCCCGTCGCAGTGCAGTAGCACCCCGGTCGTCTCGGCGGTCACCGGACCGCCCGGGGCGTGCTGACGGACGACGCTGGTGGGCGGGTCACGCCTTCTTGCGACGCCGGGCGCCGCCGCGCTGCCGCAGCTGCACACCGGACTCGGTGAGCACACGGTGGATGAACCCGTAGGATCGCCCGGTCGAGGCGGCGAGCGCGCGGATGCTCTCCCCGCCGGTGTACCGCTTTACCAGGTCCTTGGCGAGCGTCTGACGCTCGGCTCCGACGATCCGGCGACCCTTCTCAGTGCTGGTGGCTGTGCCAGTGGCTGCCATGCTGATTCCTCACGTCCCAGACTGTGCGGTTCGATACGGTCCCACCTATTAGACCGTCTCGAACGATCATGCGCCAGATATCAACTCTTCGCCAACCGACACGCTATGCAGTGTCGTCAACCCGATAGAGTGACCCTGCACTCGGTCGACGGCTGCTAGCGCGCCCTGGTGGCCCTGGTCGGCGGCCCGTAGCCTGCCGGTCGTGACCGACCTGCTGGGCGACGTGAGCGGCGCGGCGGCCGTCTTCGCCGCCACCAACCTCGACGACATCGTGGTGCTGACCGTACTCTTCGTGGCCGCCCGCGGTACGGGACGACCCCGCCCGTGGCAGATCGTCACCGGTCAGTACCTGGGCATCGCCACCCTCGTCGCGGCCGCCCTGGTGGTCGCCGCCGGCCTGCTGGTGGTGCCCGATCCGTGGACCGGCCTGCTCGGGCTGCTGCCGGTCGCGCTCGGGGTCCGGGCGCTGCTGGCCCGCACCGACGACGACTCGCCGCCGGCCGTGGTCGGCGGACTGCTCGGGGTCGCCGGGGTGACGGTCGCCAACGGCGCCGACAACATCGCCGTCTACGTCCCGGTGTTCCGCGCCCTCGACCCGGCCACCGGACTGGTCTACCTGCTGGTCTTCGCGCTCCTGGTCGCCGTCTGGTGCGGTGCCGCCGCGCTGCTCGGCGGGCACCCCCGGGTGGTCCACCTGGTCGGCCGGGCCGGGCACTGGCTGGTCCCGGTCGTCTTCGTCGCCATCGGCCTGGTGATCCTGGTCGGCTCGGGCGTCCTCGGCCGGCTGGCCGACCTCGCCCGCTGACCACCGGCCGGACCGGCCACGGGCCGTTGGCCGGGCAGCCGACCCCGCCGGCCGTCGCGGGCGGGGTCGGGGCCGGATCAGGCCAGCTCGACCAGTTCCAGGAGGTCGTCGCTCCAGGCGTCCTCGTCGCCGTCGGGGAGCAGGATGGCCCGGTCGGGCTTGAGCGCGAGCACCGCGCCCGGGTCGTGGGTGACCAGCACGATCGCGCCGGGGTAGTTGGCGATGGCGTCGAGCACCTGCTCACGGCTGACCGGGTCGAGGTTGTTCGTCGGCTCGTCCAGCAACAGCACGTTCGCGCCGGAGCAGACCAGGGTCGACAGGGCGAGCCGGGTCTTCTCGCCACCGGACAGCACCCCGGCGGGCTTGTTCACGTCCTCGCCGGAGAACAGGAAGGCACCGAGAATCTTGCGGAGGTCGGTGTCGGACTGCTCGATCGCCGCCGCCCGCATGTTCTCCAGCACCGTGCGTTCCACGTCCAGCGTCTCGTGCTCCTGGGCGTAGTAGCCCAGCCGCAGGCCGTGCCCGGCGTGCACCTCGCCGGTGTCCGGCGGGAGCAGGCCGCCGAGCATCCGCAGCAGCGTGGTCTTGCCGGCGCCGTTGAGCCCGAGGATCGCCACCCGGGAACCACGGTCCACCGCGACGTTCACGTCGGTGAAGATCTCCAGCGAGCCGTACGACTTGGACAGGCCGGTCGCGGTCAGTGGGGTCTTGCCGCACGGCGCGGGGTTGGGGAACCGGACCTTCGCCACCTTGTCGGAGACCCGTACCTCCTCCAGGCCGGAGATCAGCTTCTCGGCCCGGCGGGCCATGTTCTGCGCGGCGACGGTCTTGGTGGCCTTGGCCCGCATCTTGTCCGCCTGCGCCATCAGCGCGCCGGCCTTCTTCTCGGCGTTGGCCCGTTCCCGGCGGCGACGACGCTCGTCGGTCTCCCGCGCCGCCAGGTACGCCTTCCAGCCCAGGTTGTAGACGTCGACCACGGATCGGGTGGCGTCGAGGAACCAGACCTTGTTGACCACCGACTCCAGCAGCGAACCGTCGTGGGAGATCACGATCAGCCCACCCTTGTGGTTGGCGAGGAAGCCGCGCAGCCAGGTGATCGAGTCGGCGTCGAGGTGGTTGGTGGGCTCGTCGAGCAGCAGGATGCCGCCGCCGTTCTCCCCCGCGTCGCGGAACAGGATGCGGGCCAGTTCGATGCGGCGTCGCTGACCACCGGAGAGGGTGCCGATGGTCTGCGCGAGAGCCCGGTCGGGCAGCCCCAGGTTGGCGCAGATCCGGGCGGCCTCGGCCTCGGCGGCGTACCCGCCCAGCGAGGCGAACTGGTCCTCCAGCACGCCGTAGCGGCGGACGAGCTTGTCGTCGACGCCGTCGGCGAGTTGCTGCTCGATCTCCTTCATCTGGGCCATCAGCACGTCCAGCCCCCGGGCGGAGAGCACCCGGTCCCGGCCGGTGACCTCCAGGTCGCCGGTACGCGGGTCCTGCGGCAGGTAGCCGATGGCGCTGCGCCTGTCGATCTGCCCGGCGTACGGCTGCCCCTCGCCGGCCAGTACCTTGAGGGTCGTGGTCTTACCGGCGCCGTTGCGACCGACCAGTCCGATCCGGTCACCGGGCTGCACCCGCAGGGTGGTGTCGGACAGGAGGATCCGGGAGCCGGCGCGCAGTTCCAGGCCGGTGACACTGATCATTTCCGGTACTCGCTCTCGGGGGGTCTGGAAGGGCTGACTCAGGGCACGCGAAAGCGCCGGCGGGTCAGTGGTTCCCGTCGGCGCGGGGCGGTTCAGCCTTCGCAGCGCAGCACCCGACAAGTGTACCGGGCGGCCCGACGCGCACCGCCCGGATTACCGTACAAGATCATCGGGTACCGAAAATGCCGTCCGGACCCGGTCCGGTACCGCAACCCTCAGACGTGACGAATCGGTGATCGGGGTCAACATGGAGCTGAACGAGAACGCGCGGATCGACACCGGCCAGGTGGACGACCGGCGAGGGTCCGGTGGGGGTGGCGGGGGCATCCCGATCCCGATCCCGGGCGGCGGCGGACGCGGCGGCATCGTCGGGCTGATCATCGCCGTGCTGGTGGCCCTGGTGGGCGGCGGTTTCGGGCTGAACGCCATGACCGGCGGCGGGTCCGAGACCGGCGACAACACGGAACTCACCCAGAAGTGCTCCGCCGACGACGCGCTCAAGCAACTGGACTGCCGCAACACCCTCTACGTCAACTCGATCCAGGCGTACTGGCGCACCGCCCTGCCCGAGCGGTTCGGCCAGCAGTACCAGCCGTCCAAGACGGTCTTCTTCAGCCAGGGCGTCAACACCGGCTGCGGCCAGGCCGACTCCGGCGTCGGGCCGTTCTACTGCCCCGCCGACGACCTGGTCTACATCGACCTGACCTTCTACCAGACCCTCGCCGACCAGCTCGGTGCCGAGGGTGAGTTCGCCCAGCCGTACGTGCTGGCCCACGAGTACGGCCACCACGTGCAGGACCTGCTCGGCACCGAGGCGCAGATGCGCCGCCAGCAGCAGCGGGACCCGGGCAGCGCCAACGCGCTCTCGGTCAAGCTGGAACTCCAGGCCGACTGCTACGCCGGCGCGTGGGCCAAGAACGCCACCGGCACCGCCGACGAGCAGGGGCAGAAGATCTTCAAGAGCATCACCGAGCAGGACATCGCGCAGGCGATCGACACCGCCGAGAAGATCGGCGACGACGCCATCTCCAAGCGGGCCAACCGCCCGGTCAACCCGGAGGAGTTCACCCACGGCTCCTCCGAGCAGCGCAAGCAGTGGTTCACCAAGGGCTACACCACCGGTGACCCGAAGTCCTGCGACACCTTCGGCGGCAGCCTCTGACCGACACCGGGTCGGCAGGTCGCGGCGGTCGGCGGGGCGCACGCCCCCCGGCCGCCGCCGTCGTTCCCGGGGGCGGGTGGCCCGGTGTCAGGCGGGGTCGCGGACCAGGATGTGCACCGCGCGGGCAGCGGTGATCGCGCCGACCAGCACCGCGTGCCGTGGCTCGGGCACGTCGAGCAGCCGATCGGCCCGCAGCCCGGCGAGCGGGGCCAACCGCCGGTCGGCCAGGACCGTGTCGACGGCCCGCCGGTCACCCCCGCAGACCACCGCCGCCAGCGTCGCCGCCTCCGGCAGCAGCAGCCGTACGGCCAGTTCCGCCGCGTCGCCCAGGGCCGCCCTGGCCTGGTTGTCCCGCCGCCGGGCGAACCGCTGCTGCGACCAGCCCCCGGCGGCGGTGCGGCCCTGCACGTACCGGGTGTCCACCTTGGAGACCAGCAGCTCGGTGCCGAGCGCCACGCCGACCGCCACCGCGCCCTTGCGGGCCAGCAGCAGCCCGAGCCGGCGGGGCGCGACGGCGGCGTCGACGAACCCCGGCACGTCGTCGACCTGCCGGGCCGCCGCCCCGGTGCCGCCGCCCGGCGGGAGGTGCAGCTCGGCGGTCGCCCCGTCGGCGGCGGTGAGCAGCAGGCCGTACCCCTGCGGGGAGGCGACGGGCGGGCCGTGCCGGTCGGCGAAACCCGCCACCCAGCGGGCGACGCGGGTCGGATCGACCTCGATCCACCGGCCGCCACCGGCCGCGGGTCGGCTGCTCATCACCCGACCGTACGGCACGCCGGACGGCGGCCCGGTGGACGACCCACCGCACGACGGCAGCCCGGCGGGCGGACGCCGTCGGGGCCGGCGGGAACGACGCGGCCGGTGTGGGGGCCGTTCACCGCACGACCAGCATGGCGACGGCGAGGGCGGCGATGATCAGGCTGGACAGCAGGCCGGTCACCAGTCGACCACGCGGGCCGGCCAGCACCCGGCCGACCAGGGTGCCGCTCCCGGCGATCAGCAACTGCCAGCTCGCCGAGGCGACGAAGACCCCGAGGACGAACAGCGCGGCGGCTGCCGGTGCCGCCCGCGCCGCATCGGCACGGCCGAGGACCAGCGCCGTGAAGTAGACCACCGTGGCCGGGTTGAGCAGAGTCAGCGCCAACACCCCGACGAACGCGCGCGCCGGCGTGTTCATCCCCCGAACCGGCTCCGACCCGCCCGACTCCGGCCCGGGACCGCCCCGACCCGACTGCCCCGGCTGCGACCCGCCCGGCTCCGACCCGCCCGACTCCAGCCCACCCGGCTTGAACCCACCCGATCCCGGACCGAGCGGCTCCGGTCCAGCCGACGCCGACCCGCCCGACGGCGGTCGGGAGCGCCAGGTCCGCCAGCCGCCGTGGACGGCGAGCACCAGCAGCACCACCGCCGCCGCCACCCGCAGCGGCCCGGCGACCGGGGCGACCACGGCGGCCACCGCCGCGCCGCCGAGTACCGCCACGGCGGCGTAGAGCCCGTCTGCGGTGGCGACGCCGAACGCGGCAGCCGCACCGACCCGCAACGAGGTACGGGCGCTGAGCCCGAGGATGAGCACCGCGATCGCACCGACCGGGACGGCGACCCCGTAGCCGGCCACCAGCCCGGCCAGGAAGGCGGCGGTCACGACGAGCGGTGGCGGGCCGAGCCGCGCCCCTGACGGGTCTGCTGTCGGCGCGCGGTGGTGCTGGCGCGGACAGGGCCCTGCACCGGGTACGTCTCGATCACCGGCCCATCATCGGCCCCGCACCCGACACCCAGCCACCGGATTGTCCGCCGCCACCGTACTGATCGACTCAACGGGGGCGAACCAGCGGTATCGGACGGCCCGGACACCCCTACATCGGCCCCGTTGAGTCGATCACCCCGCCCGGACCCGGACCCGGGCCGGGGCACGGCAGGGCGGGTGGGGCAGGGCGGGTGGACGACGGCGGGCGCGGCACCCGGTGTGGGTGCCGCGCCCGTGAGGTCGGACCGCAGGTCAGACGTTGAAGCCGAGGGAACGGAGCTGGTCCCGCCCCTCGTCAGTGATCTTGTCCGGCCCCCACGGCGGCAGCCAGACCCAGTTGATCCGGATGTCGTCGACCAGTCCCCCACCGGGGCCGGTGGTCAACGCCTGCCGGGCCTGGTCCTCGATCACGTCGGTGAGCGGGCAGGCCGCCGAGGTCAGCGTCATGTCCAGGGTGGCGACGTTCTGGTCGTCCACGTGCACGCCGTACACCAGGCCGAGGTCGACCACGTTGATGCCGAGTTCGGGGTCGACGACGTCCTTCATCGCCTCCTCGATGTCGGCGAGGGCCGCCCGGCTGCCGCTCGACGCGGCCTCCGCCGGGCCGTCGGCGGCCGGGGACCCGGCGACACCGTCGGCGGCCGTGGTGCCGGCGACACCGTCGGTCGCCGGGGTCGCGGCGGCGTCCGCCGGGCCGGCGGCACCGTTGGTGGCCGGCGGCGTCACCGCGTCGGTCGTCGTGCTGGCGTCGCCGGTCTCCGGCGTCGCCGCGGTAGCGGTGTTCTCGCTCATGCCTCCACCTCCGTCGGGCTCACGCCCACCCCCGCGCGTGCCGCGGCGTCCTTGAACGCCATCCACGGCAGCAGCGCGCACTTGACCCGGGCCGGGTAGCGGGCGACACCCGCGAAAGCCACCCCGTCACCGAGTAGTTCCTCGTCCGGCGTGACCTGGCCACGGCCGGACATCAACGCCACGAACCCCGCGTGCACGGCGGCGATCTCCCCCGCGCACCGGCCGGAGAGCCGGTCGTACAGCACGCTCGCCGACGCCTGACTGATCGAACAGCCCGCACCGTCGTAGGAGATGTCCACCACGATGTCGCCGACGGCGGCCACCCGTACGGTGACCTCGTCGCCGCAGGTCGGGTTGACGTGGTGCGCCTCGCCCACCTCCGCGTCGGGGCGGTCGGCGTCGCGCAGCCCACGCCCCTGCGGGCGCTTGTAGTGGTCCAGGATGATCTCCTGGTAGAGCTGGTCCAGCTGCATCAGTCGAAGATCCTCCGCACCTGTTCGAGACCCGCCACCAGGGCGTCGATCTCCTCCGTGGTGGTGTACAGGTAGAACGACGCCCGGGTCATCGCCGGCACCCCGAACCGGGTGCAGACGGGCTTGGCGCAGTGGTGGCCCACCCGCACCTGCACGCCGAGCGAGTCGAGGACCTGCCCGACGTCGTGCGGGTGCACGTCGCCGAGCGCGAACGAGATGGTGCCGCCCCGGCCCACCGGCACCGTCGGGCCGAAGATCCGCAGGCCCGGCACGGTCGCGAGCGCGTCCAGCGCGTACGCGGTCAGCTCCTTCTCGTGCCACTGGATCGCCCGCATCCCGACGCCGGTGAGGTAGTCGACCGCCGCGCCGAGCGCGACGGCCTCGGCGATCGGCGGGGTGCCCGCCTCGAACCGGGCCGGCGGCGCGGCGAACGTGGACCGGGCCATCGACACCGTCTCGATCATCGAGCCGCCGCCCATGACCGGGGGCATCGCGGCGAGCAGCTCGCCCCGCCCCCACAGCACGCCGATGCCGGTCGGCCCGCACATCTTGTGCCCGGTGAACACGATGAAGTCGGCGTCCAGGTCGACCACGTCGATCGGCTGGTGCGGCACCGACTGCGAGCAGTCGAGCAGCAGCAGCGCGCCCACCTGGCGGACCCGTTCGGTGATCCGGGCGGTGGCGTTGACCGTGCCGAGGATGTTGGAGGTGTGCACCAGCGCGACGATCTTCGTCCGCTCGGTGACCAGGTCCGCCAGCCCCGACTCGTCCAGCCGGCCGGTGTCGGTGACCGGGAACCAGCGCAGCGTCGCGCCGGTCCGCTCGGCCAGCAACTGCCACGGGACGATGTTCGAGTGGTGCTCCATCTCGGAGATCACGATCTCGTCGCCGGGGCCGAGCCGGAACCGCTCGTCGGCGTCGGCGCGCAGCGAGGCGTTGGAGAAGGCGTACGCCACCACGTTGATCGCCTCGGTGGAGTTCTTGGTGAACACCACCTCGTCGACGCTCGGCGCGTTGACGAACGCGGCGATCTTCGCCCGCGCCCCCTCGTACGCCTCGGTCGCCTCGGTGCCCAGGGTGTGCACCGAGCGCGACACGTTGGCGTTGTGCATCGCGTAGTGCCCGGCGAGCACGTCGAGCACCTGGCGGGGTTTGTGCGAGGTGTTGGCGCTGTCGAGGTAGACCAGCCGGTGCCCGTTGACCTCCCGGTCGAGGATCGGGAAGTCGGCCCGCACCGCGGCCACGTCGAAGCGCGGCACGTCGTCGTACTGCGGCATCCCGTCCGGGATGGCGATGGTGGTCATCTCAGCGGTCCCCGTCCGTGTGTCAGGCCCGCGCCGCGCCGGCTCCGGCGACGTACCGCTCGTAGCCCTCGTCCTCGAGCTTGTCGGCCAGTTCCGGCCCACCCTGCTCGACGATCCGGCCGGCCACGAAGACGTGCACGAAGTCGGGCTTGATGTAGCGCAGGATGCGGGTGTAGTGGGTGATCAGCAGCAGGCCGGTGTCGCCGGTGTCACGAACCCGGTTGACCCCCTCGCTGACCACCCGCAGCGCGTCCACGTCGAGGCCGGAGTCGGTCTCGTCGAGGATGGCGATCTTGGGCTTGAGCAGTTCGAGCTGCACGATCTCGTGCCGCTTCTTCTCGCCGCCGGAGAAGCCCTCGTTGACGTTGCGCTGGGCGAACGCCGGGTCCATCTGGAGCTTCTCCATCGCGCCGCGCAGCTCGCCGCCCCAGGTACGCAGCTTCGGGGCCGCGCCGTCGATGGCGGTCTTCGCGGTACGCAGGAAGTTCGCCACCGAGACGCCGGGCACCTCGACCGGGTACTGCATGGCCAGGAAGAGGCCGGCGCGGGCCCGCTCGTCGACGGTCATCTCCAGCACGTCGACCCCGTCGAGGGTCACCGAGCCGCCGGTGATCTCGTACTTGGGGTGACCGGCGACCGAGTACGCCAGGGTCGACTTGCCGGAGCCGTTCGGGCCCATGATCGCGTGGGTCTCCCCCGACCGGACGGTCAGGTCGACGCCGGACAGGATCGGCTTGAGCTCACCCTCGGGCAGCTTGACCGACACCTTCAGGTCGCGGATCTCCAGGGTGCTCATTATCGGGTCACTCCATTGCTCGGCGTCGGGCGGCCGTCGGCGCCCACGGGAAGGTAGATGTCGCCGTCGCGGACCTCGACGGCGTAGACGGGAACGGGTTCGGTGGCGGGCAGCCCGGTGGGCTCACCCGTGCGCAGGTCGAACCGGGAACCGTGCAGCCAGCATTCCAGCGTGCAGCCCTCGACCTCACCCTCGGACAGGGCCACCGAGGCGTGCGAGCACTCGTCGTGCACCGCGTAGAACTCGCCGTCGGTGCCGTGCACGACGGCGACCTGGAGGCCGTCCACGTCGGCGCTGATCACGGTGCCCTTCGGCACGTCCTCGGTCGCGCAGATCCTGATCATGTCAGGCCCCGGCCTTCGAGAGCCGGGCCTCGATCGCGTCGCCGAGCCGCTCACGCAGCGACTCGACCGGGATCTTGTTGATCACCTCGGCGAAGAAGCCCCGGACCACCAGGCGACGCGCCTCGTCCGCCGGGATGCCCCGGGCCATCAGGTAGAACAGCTGCTCGTCGTCGAACCGGCCGGTCGCGCTGGCGTGGCCGGCACCGGCGATCTCGCCGGTCTCGATCTCCAGATTGGGTACGGAGTCCGCCCGCGCGCCGTCGGAGAGCAGCAGGTTCCGGTTGATCTCGTACGTGTCGGTGCCGGTCGCCTCGGCCCGGATCAGCACGTCGCCCACCCAGACGGTGTGCGCCTGCTCGCCCTGCAACGCGCCCCGGTAGCCGACGTGACTGCGGCAGTCGGGCACGTTGTGGTCGACGAGCTGGCGGTGCTCCAGGTGCTGGCCGCCGTCGGCGAAGTAGACGCCGTACAGCTCGGCCTCGCCGCCCCGGCCGGTGTACTCGACAGTGGTGTACTGGCGGACCAGGTCGCCACCCAGGCTGACCTGGATGTGCGACACCTTGGCGTCGCGGCCGAGGCGGACCTTCAGGTGCTGGGCCTGCACCGCGTCGGCGGCCCAGTCGGCGACCGTGACCAGGGTCAGCTTCGCCCCGTCGGCCACCGCCACCTCGACGTTGTCGGCGAGCGTCGCCGCGCCGACGTGCTCCAGCACCAGCACCACCTCGGCGAACCGGCCCACGTCGACGAACGTGTGCCCGAAGGCCAGCCCGGCGGCGTCGTCCCCGACCACCCGCAGGCTCACCGGCGCGTCGACCACGGCCTCGGCCGCGACCTCGACCAGCAGCGCCTCACCGGCGCCGCCGTAGGCCAGCGCGCTGACCCGGTCGACCGGGGTGAGCACGCTGCCCACCCGGGGGTCGTCCCGGCCGATCCGCCCGACGGTGACGCCGGCCGGCAGGTCGGCGTACTCGTGGCGGACCGTGCCGGTGGCGGCCTGCGCCCCGTCGGTCAGCCCACGGAGCCGCTTGAGCGGGGTGAAGCGCCACTCCTCCTCGAGGCCGGTCAGGGCCGGGAAGTCGGCGACGTCGTACGAGCGGAGCGCCTGCGACTTGGTGCTGGGCGGCGCGGAAGCCTGGGTAGTCATCTCTTCCTTGGTCTGTCTGTCCGGGACGACGGTGTCGTGGGGCGGCGGGGCGGCGTCAGCCGACCGCGCCCTCCATCTGGAGTTCGATCAGGCGGTTGAGCTCCAGGGCGTACTCCATCGGGAGTTCCTTGGCGATCGGCTCGATGAAGCCGCGCACGATCATCGCCATCGCCTCGTCCTCGCTCAGCCCCCGGCTCATCAGGTAGAAGAGCTGGTCGTCGCTGATCTTGGAGACGGTCGCCTCGTGCCCCATCGACACGTCGTCCTCGCGGATGTCGACGTAGGGGTAGGTGTCCGAGCGGGAGATGGTGTCGACCAGCAGCGCGTCGCACTTGACCGTGCTGCGGCTGTGGTGCGAGCCCTCCAGCACCTGCACCAGCCCCCGGTACGAGGTACGGCCGCCGCCCCGGGCGATCGACTTCGACACGATGGTGCTGCTGGTGTGCGGCGCGGCGTGCACCATCTTGGCCCCGGCGTCCTGGTGCTGGCCCTCACCGGCCATCGCCACCGAGAGCACCTCGCCCTTGGCGTGCTCGCCGGTCATGTAGACCGCCGGGTACTTCATGGTCACCTTGGAGCCGATGTTGCCGTCGACCCACTCCATGGTCGCGCCCTCGTGGCAGACGGCCCGCTTGGTGACCAGGTTGTAGACGTTGTTCGACCAGTTCTGGATGGTCGTGTAGCGGCAGCGCGCGTTCTTCTTGACGATGATCTCGACGACCGCGCTGTGCAGCGAGTCGGACGAGTAGAGCGGCGCGGTGCAACCCTCGACGTAGTGCACGTACGCGCCCTCGTCGACGATGATCAGCGTCCGCTCGAACTGGCCCATGTTCTCGGTGTTGATCCGGAAGTACGCCTGCAGCGGGATCTCCACGTGCACGCCCTTCGGCACGTAGATGAACGAGCCACCGGACCACACGGAGGTGTTCAGCGCGGCGAACTTGTTGTCGCCGACCGGGATCACCGTGCCGAAGTACTCCTTGAAGACGTCCTCGTGCTCCTTGAGGGCGGTGTCGGTGTCCAGGAAGAGGACACCCTGCTCCTCCAGGTCCTCGCGGATCTTGTGGTAGACCACCTCGGACTCGTACTGGGCCGCGACGCCGGCGACCAGCCGCTGCTTCTCGGCCTCCGGGATGCCCAGCCGGTCGTAGGTGTTCTTGATGTCCTCCGGCAGGTCCTCCCAGCTGGTGGCCTGCTTCTCGGTGGAGCGCACGAAGTACTTGATGTTGTCGAAGTCGATCCCGGTGAGGTCGGCGCCCCAGGACGGCATCGGCTTACGGCCGAACAGCCGCAGACCCTTGAGCCGCAGGTCGAGCATCCAGGCCGGCTCGTTCTTCTTGGCCGAGATGTCCCGCACCACCGCCTCGTTGAGACCGCGCTGGGCGGCCGCCCCGGCGACGTCGGGGTCGGCCCAGCCGTACTCGTAGCGACCGAGCGCGGCGAGCTGCTCTTCCTGGGTCAGGGGCTGGACGATCTGCTCGGTCATCTATCTGTCCTCACAGTGGTGACGGTGTTACCGGACTGGGCGCGCGGCTGGGTCGGAATGTGCGTGGTGCACACCCCGTCGCCATGCGCGATGGTGGCCAGACGCTGCACGTGGGTGCCGACCAGACGGGAGATGACCGCCGTCTCGGCCTCGCACAGCTGGGGGAACTCGGCGGCCACGTGCGCCACCGGGCAGTGGTGCTGGCAGAGCTGCCCGCCCGAGGCGATCGTGGACGCGTTGGCAGCGTAGCCCTCGGCGGTGAGCGCACCGGCAAGTGCCTCGGACCGGGCCAACGGATCGTCGCCGGCGTCCTCCATGGCGGCCCGGCAGCGGGCCTCCAACGCGGCGACCTGGTCGGCGGCGAACGCCTCGACCGCGTCCGGGCCGCCGTTGCGGGCGATCCAGCGCAGCGCGGCGGTGGCCATGTTGTCGTAGTGGTGGGTGCCGCAGCGCCCCCGGGCCGCGTCGGTGAGCAGGAAGACCCTCGCCGGTCGGCCCCGCCCCCGGCTGCCCCGCACGGTCTGCTCCCGGGCGACCACGTCGCCGTCGGCGAGCATCGCGTCGAGGTGCCGGCGGATCGCGGCCGGGCTGAGACCGAGTGCCGAGCCGAGCTGGCCGGCGGTGGCCGCCCCCTGCTCCAGCAGGAGCCGGGTCACCCGGTCACGGGTGGACAGGTCGGCGGCGGCCGGCGTCGGGTCCGGCGCGCCGCGGTGCGGTGCGTCGGGTCCGCGCCGCACGGCACGGCGGGACCGCGCGCCGACGCCGACGGCCGGGGCGGCCGTCGGCGGGTGCCCGGAGAGCGCCGCCGCGTTTTTCACAACGCCAACGTTACGTAATTCGCCGGGGGGTCGCAAACCCGACCCCGGTGATCCGGCCCACCGGGCCGGCCGAGTCACCCGATCGGGATCAACTACGGTGCGTAGGATTCGCTCCGTGAAGCGATCCGTCCGGTTCCCGGTCTCGACCACCCTGCTGCGCCGCCTCGCGTACGCCTCGATCGTCGCCAACGTGGCCATCGTGGTGACCGGCGGGGCGGTCCGGCTCACCGCGTCGGGGCTCGGCTGCCCGACCTGGCCCCGGTGCACCGACGCGTCGTACACCACCACGGCCGAGATGGGCGTGCACGGGGTGATCGAGTTCGGCAACCGGCTGCTCACCTTCGCCGTCGGGGCGATCGCGCTGGCCACCCTGCTGGCCGTACTGGCCCACCGGCCCCGACGCGCCGGGCTGACGGGGCTTTCGGTGGCGGTGTTCCTCGGCATCCCCGCGCAGGCCGTGATCGGCGGGATCACCGTGCTGACCAACCTGAACCCGTGGGTGGTCGGGCTGCACTTCCTCGCCTCGATGGCGGTCATCGCCGCCGCGTACGCCCTCTGGCGGCGGATCGTCGACCCGGACGGGCCGGTGGTGCCGGTGGTGCCCGGGCCGCTGCGTACCCTCGCCCGGATCACCACCGCCGTCAGCGTCGCGGTGCTGGTGGTCGGGACCTGGGTGACGGGCAGCGGCCCGCACGCCGGCGACCACGGGGCCGCCCGCAACGGGCTGGACCCGGAGACGATCTCCCAGGTGCACGCCGACGGGGTGTTCCTGCTGATCGGCCTCTCCGTCGCGCTGGTCCTGGCGTTTCGGGCGGTCGGCGCGACCGGCCCGGCCCGCGCCGCGCTCGTGCTGGTGGCGGTGGAGCTGGGGCAGGGCCTGATCGGTTTCGTGCAGTACTTCACCCACCTGCCGGGCGTGCTGGTCGCCGCGCACATGCTCGGCTCCTGCCTGGTGCTGCTGGCCACCTTGGCGGTGCTCTGGTCGACCCGGGAGCGCCGGCCGGTCGCCGCCGACCCGGCGACGCCGCCGGCCGAGCAGCAGCGGGTGCCGGCGACCGTCTGAGCGTCACCGGGCTCGGCCGCGCGCCGGCCCCGAGGCGGCGCGGCCGGCCGGGCGCGGCCGGGCCGGGTCAGCGGCGGGCGAGGTGGACCAGCACCGCGTCGGCGAGCCGCTCGGCGGCGCCGTCGGCGTGGCCGAGGAACAGCGACGGCTCGGTCAGCTCCAGCTCGATCAGCACGGGTGCGCCGTCCGGCCCGGGGATCAGGTCCACCCGGGCGTAGAGCAGCCGCTGCGACCCGCCGGGGACCTCGGCCAGCACCCGGTCGGCGACGGCCAACTGCTCCCCGGTGGGGGTGCGCGGGTCGATCCGCTCCGGCCGGTACAGGCCCTCGACGCCCAGGTCGGGGCCGTCGAGCATGGCACCCTTGCGGATGGCGTGGCTGAACGTCAGGCCGTCCGGGCCGGCCACGAAGAGCAGGGCGGTCTCCCCGGCGGTGTCCACCGCGTCCAGGTACGGCTGGACCATGGCGGTCCGGCCGGCGGCCGTCAGCCGGCGCACGTGCGCCACGGCCAGGTCCCGGTGGGTCGGGTCGGCGGGGTCGTACCGGCCGGTGTCGAGGCTGCCGGCGCTGACCGTCGGCTTCACCACGTACCAGCCGGGGGTCGACGGCGGGACCCAGTCGTCGCCCGGCGCGACCCAGGAGGTCGGCACGGTGGGCACCCCGGCGGCGGCGAGCTCGCCGAGGTAGCGCTTGTCGGTGTTCCACCGCACCACGTCGACGGGGTTGACCAGGGTGGGCACCGTGCCGGCCCAGGCGACGAACTCGTCGCGGCGCGGGGCGTAGTCCCAGGGCGAGCGGAGCACCACCAGGTCGTAGCCGGCCCAGTCGACCCGGGGGTCGTCCCAGACGGCCGCCTCGACGGTGACGCCCCGGGCCGAAAGCGGGGCGAGCACGAGCCGGTCGTCGGAGTAGAGGTCGGCGAAACGGGAGCAGGTGACGAGAGCGACCCGGGGTTCCCCCCGGGTCGACTGGTGGTGGGTCGGGTCGTGGATCAACGGGACATGGTGCGCCGGGCCATCGACCGCCACAGGTCGTTGCTCGGCCGCATCTGGTCCATCAGCTCGCGCTCCCAGGCGTTCTCGACGGCGACTCCCGCCTGGGAGCACGCCTCCCGGGCGGTGACGGTGTCCTCGGCGAACTGGTCGCCCCACGCACCGTCGGTGCCGACCAGGACGATCCGGGCACCACGCTTGCCGACGTACTCGATGACCGCCTTCGCGCCGCCGTGGGCGGCGGCGAAGGACCTGATGCCCGCGACCAGCCCGGTGGGGGCCGCTCCGGCGGTCTGCTCGGCCGTCAGCGTCGTATCGGAACCTTCTGCCATGACGCGAAGCCTAAGCAGACTTCCACCCCGACGCGCGAGAATCATGAACTATTTGTGATACCAATTACCCGAGGGTTTATCGGAAAGCGCGGGCGGATTGTCCGACCGTGTCGGATAAGTGCGGGCAAAAAGCGCCAGCGACATTGCCCCGATGTGTCCAGCTTGCGGCGGCTTGCCGCGCCCACCGAAAATCCCACCATCCGGGCAGGATTCCGGACCCGTCCGGCGGGTCGGATCGTCCGGACCGCCCACGACGCTCCCCCACGCGACGACCACACCCGGCCCGACGGGCCGCGCCGGTCGACGCGGCGGGCGGCGACCGGGACGCCGGGTCAGATCAGGGCGTCGAGGGCCACCGCGACGAACACGATGGTCAGGTAGGTCGTCGACCAGTGGAACAGCCGCATCGGCCTGACCGGCTCACCCCGGGTCACCCGCCGGCAGAGCCTGTGCGCCTCGACCAGGAAGACGGCGCCCACCACGGCGGTCGGCACCCCGTAGACCGCGCTCATACCCAGCGGCCACAGCGCCAGCGAGGTCACCACCGTCAGCCAGGCGAAGATCAGGATCTCGGCGTTGACCCGCCGGGGCGAGGCCACCACCGGCAGCATCGGGATGCCGGCGCGGGCATAGTCGTCCTTGTATTTCATCGCCAACGGGTAGAAGTGCGGCATCTGCCAGAAGAAGACCACCGCGAACAGCACCCAGGCAGCCGGGGCCAGCGACCCGGTCACCGCCGCCCAGCCGATCAGCACCGGCGCCGCCCCGCAGGCCCCACCCCAGAAGGTGTTCGCCGTCGTGGTGCGCTTGAGCCAGAGCGTGTAGACCAGGTCGTAGTAGACGATCGCGGCCAGCGTCAGCGCGGTGGCCAGCAGGTTGGTGAACGTCGCCATCAGCGCGAGCGACACCGCCGCCAGCACCAGCCCGAAGACCAGGGCGCTGCGCGGCGACACGGTGTGCGTCGGCAGCGGACGCCGCTTGGTGCGCCGCATCAACTGGTCGATGTCCCGGTCGATGTAGCAGTTGATCACGCTCGCCGCACCCGCGGCCAGCGAGCCGCCGACCAGCACCACCGCCATCAGCCACAGCGACGGCAGGCCGCCGTCGGCGAGCATCATCGCCGGCACCGTGGTCACCAGCAGCAGCTCCACGATGCGCGGCTTGGTGAGCGTCACGTACGCCGACACCACCGCCCGGACGTCCCGCCGACGGGCCGTCGGCCGCCCGCCCACCGTGCGCACCGGCGGCTGCCCGGCAGAGTTGCTGACGGGGCGCTCGGTGATCATGCTCACGGATTGCCACCTTCCGGCGTCGGCAGGGGAAGTCGGTTCGGCGGGACCCCGTCGGGGTCCACACACCGCACCACACACTACGCGTCGTCGTTTTCGCTGCCCGGGCGACCCGACAACGGTGCGGGCCGTCACACCTGACGGGTGACCGAACGATCCGGCCCGCCCGTACGTAACTGCCTGCTGAGATCCCCGGGCGGACGTTTAGACCCGCTCGATAGGGTCACCAGTGAGGGTTCCGCCCATCTGCCGAGGAGCACAACCATAGTGGCTGCCAACCGACCCGCACTCAACTGGACCGACCTCGACCGCCGGGCCGTCGACACCGTCCGCGTCCTGGCCATGGATGCCGTGGAGAAATCCGGCAACGGCCACCCCGGCACCGCGATGAGCCTCGCGCCCGCGGCGTACCTGCTGTTCAACCGGGTGATGCGGCACAATCCGGCCGACCCGAACTGGCCCGGCCGGGACCGGTTCGTGCTGTCCGCCGGGCACTCCAGCCTCACGCTCTACATCCAGCTCTTCCTCGCCGGCTACCCGCTGAGCCTGGACGACCTGAAGTCGCTGCGGCAGTGGGGCTCGCTCACCCCGGGCCACCCGGAGCACGGCCACACCCCCGGGGTGGAGACCACCACCGGCCCGCTCGGGCAGGGCCTGGGCAACGCGGTGGGCATGGCGATGGCCGCCCGCCGCGAGCGGGGCCTGTTCGACCCGGAGAGCGAGCCGGGGACGTCGGTCTTCGACCACCAGATCTGGTGCATCGCCTCCGACGGCGACATCGAGGAGGGCATCAGCCACGAGGCGAGTGCGCTGGCCGGGCACCAGCAGCTGGGCAACCTCACGCTGATCTACGACGACAACGAGATCTCCATCGAGGACGACACCCGCATCGCCAAGAGCGAGGACGTGGCGGCCCGCTACGCGGCGTACGGCTGGCACGTGCAGACCGTCGACTGGCGGGCCGGCGACGCCGACCAGGGCGACTACCACGAGGACGTCGAGGCGCTGTACCAGGCGCTGCTGGCGGCGAAGGCCGAGACCGGCCGCCCCTCGTTCATCGCGCTGCGCACCATCATCGGCTGGCCCGCGCCCAACAAGAAGAACACCGGCAAGATCCACGGTTCGGCGCTCGGCGGCGACGAGGTGAAGGCCACCAAGGAGATCCTCGGCTTCGACCCGCAGCAGAGCTTCCAGGTCGACGAGGAGGTGCTCGCGCACGCCCGTGGGGTGCTGACCCGCGGCGGCGAGGCGGAGCAGGCGTGGACCGGCGAGTTCGACGGCTGGGCGCAGGCCAACCCGGAGCGCAAGGCGCTCTACGACCGGATCGCCGGCCGGGTGCTGCCGCAGGGCTGGACGGACGCGCTGCCGACCTTCCCCGCCGACGCCAAGGGCGTGGCCACCCGGGCCGCCTCCGGCAAGGTGCTGGAGGCCCTCGCCCCGGTGCTGCCGGAGCTGTGGGGCGGCTCGGCCGACCTGGCCGAGAGCAACAACACCACCATGAAGGGCGAGCCGTCGTTCATCCCGGCCGCCCACGCCACCAAGGACTTCCCCGGCCACGAGTACGGCCGCACGCTGCACTTCGGCATCCGTGAGCACGCGATGGGCGCGATCCTCAACGGCATCGCCCTGCACGGCGGCACCCGCCCGTACGGCGGCACCTTCCTGGTGTTCAGCGACTACATGCGCCCCTCGGTGCGGCTCGCCGCCCTGATGAAGCTGCCGGTGACGTACGTCTGGACGCACGACTCGATCGGTCTCGGCGAGGACGGCCCGACCCACCAGCCGGTGGAGCACCTGACCGCGCTGCGCGCCATCCCCGGCCTGGACGTGGTCCGGCCCGCCGACGCCAACGAGACCGCCTGGGCGTGGCGGCAGGCCCTGGAGCACACCGACCGGCCGACCGCGCTGGCGCTGAGCCGGCAGGCGTTGCCGACCCTGGACCGCGAGCAGTACGCCGGCGCCGAGGGCACCGCCAAGGGCGGCTACGTGCTGGCCGAGGCGTCGAACGGCAAGCCGCAGGTGATCATCGTGGGCACCGGTTCCGAGGTGCAGCTCTGCCTCACCGCCCGGGAGCGGCTGGAGGCCGACGGCACCCCCACCCGGGTCGTCTCGATGCCCTGCCAGGAGTGGTTCTACGAGCAGGACGAGGCGTACCGCGAGTCGGTACTGCCGCGCGGGGTGCAGGCCCGGGTGAGCGTCGAGGCCGGGATCGGGATGTCCTGGCGGGGCATCGTCGGTGACCTGGGCGAGAGCGTCAGCCTGGAGCACTACGGGGCCAGCGCCCCGCACACCGTGCTGTTCGAGCAGTTCGGCTTCACCCCCGACCGGATCGTCGCCGCCGCGCACGCGGCGCTGACCCGGGTGGGCGACATCACCGGTTTCACGACCGGCAACTGAGGGGAGCGTGGACGACATGACGGACAGACTGGGTGAACTCACCGCCGCCGGAGTGGCGGTCTGGCTCGACGACCTTTCCCGGGTACGACTGAGCTCCGGCGGGCTGGACAAGCTCCGCCGCGAGCAGCACGTGGCCGGGGTGACCACCAACCCGACCATCTTCGCCAAGGCGCTCAGCGACGCCGACGAGTACAACTGGCAGCTCAAGGACCTCGCCACCCGGGGCATCGAGGTCGAAGAGGCCGTCCGGATGCTCACCACCTACGACGTGCGCTGGGCGTGCGACGTGATGCGCCCGTCGTACGACGGCAGTGCCGGCGTCGACGGCCGGGTCTCCATCGAGGTCGACCCCCGGGTCGCCCACGACAGCGACAAGACGGTCGCCGAGGCCAAGGCGCTGTGGTGGCTGGTGGACCGGCCGAACCTGTACATCAAGATCCCGGCGACCGAGGAGGGGCTGGCGGCGATCACCGCGACCCTGGCCGAGGGGATCAGCGTCAACGTGACGCTGATCTTCGGGCTGGACCGCTACTCGGCGGTGATGGAGGCGTTCCTCGCCGGCCTGGAGCAGGCCAAGGCCAACGGCCACGACCTGTCCACCATCGGCTCGGTGGCCTCGTTCTTCGTCTCCCGGGTCGACTCCGAGATCGACAAGCGGCTGGACAAGATCGGCTCCGAGGAGGCCAAGGCGCTGCGCGGAAAGGCCGCCGTGGCCAACGCCCAGCTCGCCTACGAGCGCTACACCGAGGTCTTCTCCTCCGACCGGTGGCAGGCCCTGGCCGACGCCGGCGCGCACCCGCAGCGCCCGCTGTGGGCGTCGACCTCGACCAAGAACCCGGACTACCGCGACGTGATCTACGTCGAGGAGCTGATCGCGCCGGGCACCGTCAACACGATGCCGGAGTCGGTCGTGACGGCGTACGCCGAGCACGGGGAGACCCGGGGCGACACCATCACCGGCGCGTACGACGCGGCCCGGCAGGTCTTCGCCGACCTGGCCGCCGTCGGCATCGACGTGGACGACGTGATCGCCACCCTGGAACGGGAGGGCGTGGAGAAGTTCGAGGCGAGCTGGAGCGAGCTGCTCGACGGCGTCCGCACGTCGCTGGCCGCCGCGGCGCAGGGCGCCGGCGCCCCGAACGAGGCCGCGAAGGGCAACGCCGAGGCGGCCCAGCGGGCCGGCGGGAACGCGTGACCAACGGCGTCGGACGCGTCGCGGGGCCGGTCCCCGCGACGCCCCACGCCGCCGGCGCCCCGACGGGGTGTCGCGGGTGATTGACCTGTTGACCGGCCCGGCCGATGCCGCCGCCGGTCTCGCGGTGCACGGGGCGGACGCGGTCGCATCGACCGCGCCCGCCGCCGTACGGGCCGCCCCGCACGCGCGGGGCGGCCCGGTGGCACCGGCCGACCGACCCGGGCCGGTGCCACCGCCGTACCTGACCGACAGGCCGGCCGGGCCGGCCCGGCTGCTGGATGCGATCGGACGATGGCGGGCGTGACGATGGACGACATGGACCACACGGAGCGAGGAGGCGGCGTGAATCCGCTGCGCGACGCGCAGGACCGACGACTCCCCCGGATCCCGGAGCCGTGCGCCCTGGTGATCTTCGGGGTGACCGGTGACCTGGCGCGCAAGAAGCTGCTGCCGGCGGTTTACGACCTGGCCAACCGGGGCCTGCTGCCCCCCGGTTTCGTGGTGCTGGGCTTCGCCCGCCGCGACTGGGGCGACGGCGACTTCGAGGCGTTGGCCCACGAGTCGGCCAAGCAGCACGCCCGGACACCGTGGCGCGAGGAGGTGTGGGGCCGGCTGGCCGGCAACATCAAGTTCGTCGGTGGCTCGTTCGACGACGACGCCGCCTTCGACAAGCTCGCCGCGACGCTGAACCAGCTGCGCGACAGCCACGGCATCCACGGCAACGCCGCGTTCTACTTCTCCATCCCCCCGACGGCCTTCCCGGTGGTGCTCAAGCAACTGGCCCGCACCGGAATGGCCGACAACGAGAAGTGCGGCGGCTGGCGGCGGGTGGTGGTGGAGAAGCCGTTCGGCAACGACCTGCCCTCGGCCAAGGAACTCAACGACCTGGTCGACGACGTGTTCACCCGGCAGGACGTCTTCCGGATCGACCACTACCTCGGCAAGGAGACGGTCCAGAACATCCTCGCCCTGCGGTTCGCCAACAACCTGTTCGAGCCGCTGTGGAACTCCAAGTACGTCGACTCGGTGCAGATCACCATGGCCGAGGACGTCGGCATCGGCACCCGGGCCGGCTTCTACGACTTGGTCGGCACCGCCCGCGACGTGCTCCAGAACCACCTGCTCCAACTGCTCGCCCTGGTCGCCATGGAGGAGCCCACCAGCTTCGACGCCGACGAGATCCGGGCCGAGAAGCTGAAGGTGCTCAAGGCGATCACCCTGCCGAAGGACGTCGCCCGGGACACCGTACGTGGCCAGTACCTGCCCGGTTGGGTGGGCGGCCAGCGGGCCGTCGGCTACCTCGACGAGGAGGGCGTCCCCGCCGACTCGACCACCGAGACGTACGTGGCCGTCGAGCTGGGCATCCAGAACCGGCGCTGGGCCGGGGTGCCGTTCTACATCCGGGCCGGCAAGCGGCTGCCCCGGCGGGTCACCGAGGTGGCCATCATGTTCAAGAAGGCGCCGCACCTGCCGTTCAACACGGCCGACATGGAGTCGCTGGGCAACAACCAGCTCGTCATCCGGGTGCAGCCGGACGAGGGCGTGGTGCTGAAGTTCGGGTCGAAGGTGCCCGGCACCACGATGGAGGTCCGCGACATCGCGATGGACTTCCAGTACGGCGAGGCGTTCACCGAGTCCAGCCCCGAGGCGTACGAGCGGCTGGTGCTGGACGTGCTGATCGGCGACCGGACGCTCTTCCCGGACGCCGCCGAGGTGGAGCAGAGCTGGGCGGTGGTGGACCCGCTGGAGCACGCCTGGGAGGGCACCAAGCCGGAGCCGTACCGTTCCGGCGAGTGGGGTCCCCGGGCCGCCGACGAGATGCTGGCCCGCGAGGGCCGCGCCTGGCGGCGGGCGTGAACGGGCAGGTAGGTAGCAGGCACAGCGGGCGGACCGGGAGGCACCAGTGATCGGGCTGTGGGACACCACCGGCAACGAGGTGGTCAAGGCGCTCGCCGCCGAGCGGCGCAGCGCGGGCGGGGTGGCCAGCGGGATGGCGCTCACCCTGATCGTCGTGGTCGACGAGAAGCGGGTCCGGGACGCGGAGGCGGCGGCCACCATCGCCGCCGCCGCGCACCCGTGCCGGCTGCTCGTCGTCGTCCGCGCCGACGTGGAGCGGGAACGCAACCGGTTGGACGCGGAGATCGTCGTCGGCGGCCGGCTGGGCCCGTGCGAGGCGGTGGTGACCCGGATGTACGGCCGGCTCGCCCTGCACGCCGAGTCGGTGGTGATGCCGCTGCTGGTGCCGGACGTGCCGGTGGTCACCTGGTGGCACGGCGAACCACCGGCGGAGATCGCCACCGACTTCCTCGGGGTGGTCGCCGACCGGCGGATCACCGACTGCGCGCAGGCCGTCGACCCGATCGAGGCGCTGCGGGAGCGGGCGCGGGACTACGCCCCCGGGGACACCGACCTGGCGTGGACCCGGATCACCCCGTGGCGCACCCTGGTCGCCGGGGCGTTCGACACCACCGAGGCGCGGGTCACCGAGGCGACGGTGGTCGCCCCGCGTACCGACCCGACGGCGGCGCTGATGCGGGGTTGGCTGGCCGCCCGGCTCGGCATCGACCCGCAGTGGCAGCACACCGACGACCACCCGAGGATGCGTCAGGTGCAGCTACGCTGCGAAAACGGTGACGAGCTGACGCTGACCCGGGACGACAGCCTGGCGACGTTCCGGCGTACCGGCCAGGACGACCGGGTGCTGCCGCTGGTGCGCCGGCCGCTCGGTGACGAGCTGGCCGAGGAGCTGCGCCGGCTCGACACCGACCAGGTGTACGCCGAGGCATTGGGCGCGGCGGCCGGCCTGTCCGGCCTGGAACAGCGCCCGGCGCAGCGGGTGCACGTCTGGAAGGACCCGGCCACCGCGCGCCGGGCGGAGGCCGGCGTCAGCACACACGCCGGCACCAGCGCATCCTGACGTACGCCGGTGGGCGGTCCTGCGGGGCCGCCCACCGGCGTACGGTGCCTGCCCGCCCACGGGCGGCCCGGCACGACGAGTTCCCCACCGGCACCCGGCGGGCCGACCGGTTCCCGCCACGACGACCAGGACCGCGTCGCGCGGTCAGGAAAGGCCAACATGAGTGAGGCGAGTGTCGCCGTGCACGCCGACGCCGACCTGCTGGCGCAGGCGGTGGCGGCCCGGCTGGTGGTGAAGCTGCTCGACGCGCAGGCGGAGCGGGGCGCGGCGTCGATCGTGCTGACCGGGGGGCGGATCGCCGCGGCGGTCTACCGGGCGGTGGGCGCGTTGCCCGCCCACGACGCCGTCGACTGGTCCCGGGTGGACGTCTGGTGGGGCGACGAGCGGTTCCTGCCGGCGGGCGACCCGGAGCGCAACGAGACGCAGGCCCGCGCCGCGCTGCTGGACGCGATGCCGCTGGACCCGGCCCGGGTGCACCCGATGCCGGCCACCGACGGCCCGACCGGCGACGACCCGGAGGCCGGTGCCGCCGCGTACGCCGAGGAGCTGGCCCGGGCGGCCCGGCCCGGCCATGCCGCGCTGCCCCACTTCGACGTGCTGATGCTGGGTGTCGGTGAGGACGGGCACGTGGCGTCGGTCTTCCCCGAGCACCCGGTGCACCACGACACCCGGCCGGTCAGCGCGGTGCGGGGCAGCCCGAAGCCGCCGCCGGTGCGGACCACCCTCACCCTGCCGGCGATCAACACCGCCGAGGAGGTCTGGCTGGTCGCCAGCGGGGCCGACAAGGCGCGGGCGGTGGGGATGGCGCTGGCCGGGGCCGGCCCGAAGCAGCTCCCGGCGGCCGGGGTGCAGGGCGTCTCGCGGACCCTGTGGCTGCTCGACCGGGCGGCGGCGGCCGACGTGCCGACCCGGCTGCGCAGCCTGCGCTGAGCGCCGGGCGGTCCGCCCGCCCGCCGGTCGGCTCACGCCGCCGCGGTGGTCACTCCCGGCCGCGGCGGCGGCGCAGCGCGGCCAACGCCTCGGCCAGCAGTGCCTCCCCCTCCTCCGGGGTACGCCGTTCCTTCACGTACGCCAGGTGGGTCTTGTAGGGCTCGGGACGGGTACGTCCGGGCGGGTTCTGGGCGTCCTGGCCGGCGGGCAGGCCGCAGCGCGGACAGTCCCAGACGGCCGGCTCCTCGGCGTCCAACGCCAACCGGATCTCGGTGGCGTGGTCGTTGCGGCACCAGTAGGTGACCGCGCGGCGGGGGGCCGGCTCGTACCGTTCGGTGGGGCGTTCCGGCCCCGAACCGATCCGGGAACCGCGGATGACGTTGCCACTGGGCACACTCGCTCCTGTCGTCGGAGGGGACCACCGCCTGAGGCTGGCGGTGGGCGACGGTGGCGGAGAAAACAACTGCGCGCGGTCCGTGACGGACCGCGCGCAGATTGTACGACCTGATCGTGTCGCTCAGGACCCGCTGTTGAGCTGGAGCCGGAGCCAGAGGCCGAGCCCGACGATGCAGGCGAACCAGACGATGCTCACCAGGACGGTGTAGCGGTCCAGGTTCTTCTCGGCCACCGACGAGCCGGCCAGGCTGGAGCTGACCCCACCGCCGAACATGCTCGACAGCCCGCCGCCCTTACCCCGGTGCAGCAGGATGAGCATGGTGAGCAGAACGCTCGTGATGACCAGCAACACGATCAACGTGTATGCGAACCAGATCGGCATGGCTGGGGTCAGTCCTCTCGTTACGATCCTCGCCCGGACAGATCGGGCACGGCGGCACCGACCGGTGGACGGGCGGAGTCAAGAATAGCGAGCGATCAGGCGACCGTGTGCTCCGGGAAGCGGCAGATCTTCGCGAACTCCTCGGCGTCGAGGCTGGCCCCGCCCACCAACGCCCCGTCCACGTCCGGCTGGGACATGATCGACGCGACGTTCGACGACTTCACCGAGCCGCCGTAGAGGATCCGGACCTGGTCGGCGGTGCCCTGGTCGTAGGTCTCGACCAGCCGCTTGCGGACCTCCCCGCAGACCTCCTGGGCGTCCTCGGGGGTGGCCGTCTTGCCGGTGCCGATCGCCCAGACCGGCTCGTACGCGACCACGACCTTGGTGACCTGCTCGGCGGTGAGCCCCTTGAGGGCGCCGTCGAGCTGGTCGCAGCAGTGCGGGACGTGCCGCAGCTGCTCGCGGATCTCCAGGCCCTCACCGATGCAGAGGATCGGGGTGAGCCCGTTGGCCAGCGCGGCGGCCACCTTCGCGTTGACGATCGCGTCGTCCTCGTAGTGGTACTGCCGCCGCTCCGAGTGCCCGACCGCCACGTAGGTGCAGCCCAGCTTGGCCAGCATCGCCCCGGAGATGTCCCCGGTGTACGCGCCGGACTGGTACGGCGACAGGTCCTGCCCGCCGTAGCCGATGAGCAGCTTGTCGCCGTCCACCGCGGTCTGCACGGTGCGCAGGTCGGTGAAGGGCGGCAGGACCACCGTCTCGACGGCGGTGAGCTGCTGCTCGGTGAGGCTCGCGGCCAGCTTCTGCACCAGCAGGTTGGCCTCGAGGTGGTTGAGGTTCATCTTCCAGTTGCCGGCCATCAGCGGCCGGCGGGTGACGCTCGCCATCAGTTCTCCAGGGCCGCGATGCCGGGGAGGGTCTTGCCCTCCAGGTACTCCAGGGAAGCGCCGCCACCCGTGGAGATGTGCCCGAACGACGACTCGTCCAAGCCGAGGGCCCGGACCGCCGCCGCCGAGTCACCGCCACCGACCACGGTGAACGCGTCGGTCTTGGTGATCGCCTCGGCCACACCCCGGGTGCCGCCCGCGAAGGCCGGCATCTCGAACACGCCCATCGGGCCGTTCCAGAAGACCGTCTTCGCCCCGGCGAGCGCGGCGGTGAAGCCGGCCACCGTCTCCGGGCCGATGTCCAGGCCGAGCCGGTGGCTGGGGATGCCGTCGGCCGGCACCGTGTCGTGCGCGGCGTCCGGAGCGAAGGCGTCGGCCGCCACCACGTCCACCGGGAGCAGGATCTTGCCGTCGGCACGGGCCAGGAGGTTGCCGCAGGTCTCGACCATCTCCTCCTCCAGCAGCGAGGTGCCCACCTCGTGGCCCTGGGCCTTGAGGAAGGTGAAGCACATCCCGCCGCCGATGAGCAGCCGGTCGACGGTCGGCAGCAGCGCCTCGATGACCGCCAGCTTGTCGGAGACCTTGGAACCGCCGAGCACCACCACGTACGGGCGCTCCGGCTCGCCGGTCAGCCGGGACAGCACCTCCACCTCACGCAGCACCAGCCGGCCCGCCACGTGCGGCAGCCGGGCCGGTACGTCGTGGACGCTGGCGTGCTTGCGGTGCACCGCGCCGAACGCGTCGTCCACGTACGCCTCGCCGAACGCGGCGAGCTGGTCGGCGAAGGCCCCCCGCTCGGTGTCGTCCTTGCTGGTCTCCCCCTTGTTGAAGCGGAGGTTCTCCAGCAGGGCCACCTGGCCGTCGGCCAGCGCGTCCACGGTGGCGCGGGCGGACTCGCCGACGGTGTCGGTGGCGAAGTGCACAGGCGCGTCGAGCAGCTCACCGAGCCGCCCGGCGACCGGGCGGAGGCTGTACTGCGGGTCCGGGGCACCCTTCGGGCGACCCAGGTGCGAGCAGACCACGACCTTCGCCCCGGCCTGCACGAGCGCGCCCAGGGTGGGCAGGACGGCCCGGATCCGGCCGTCGTCGGTGATCTCCCCGGTCTGCTTGTCGAGCGGGACGTTCAGGTCGGCGCGCACCAGCACGCGCCGACCCGACACCCCCTCGGCGAGCAGGTCGTCGAGGTTGCGGATGCTCACAGAGCTAACTCTCCGTTCGTGACTGCGCCGGCTTCAGCTCGCGACTGCGGGGCTCGCTGCGCTCGCTCCTCGCGCCAGCGGCTGGGGCTCGCAAGCTCACTCCTCGCACTCACAGCGAGGAACCCACCAGCTTGACCAGGTCGACGAGCCGGTTGGAGTAGCCCCACTCGTTGTCGTACCAGCCGACGACCTTCACCTGGTTGCCGATGACCTTGGTCAGCGGCGCGTCGAAGATGCACGACGCCGGGTCGGTGACGATGTCGGACGAGACGATCGGGTCCTCGTTGTAGACCAGGATGCCCTTGAGCGGGCCGTCCGCGGCAGCCTTGATCGCGGCGTTGACCTCGTCCACGGTGGTCTCCCGGCCGACCTCGACGGTCAGGTCGGTGGCCGAGCCGGTCGGGATCGGCACCCGCAGCGCGTAACCGTCCAGCTTGCCCTTGAGCACCGGCAGCACCAGCCCGATCGCCTTGGCGGCACCGGTCGAGGTGGGGACGATGTTCAGCGCGGCGGCGCGGGCGCGACGCAGGTCCTTGTGCGGCGCGTCCTGGAGGTTCTGGTCCTGCGTGTACGCGTGGATCGTGGTCATCAGGCCCTTCTCGATACCGAAGGTGTCCTGCAGGACCTTCGCCATCGGGGCCAGGCAGTTCGTGGTGCACGACGCGTTCGAGATGATGGTGTGCTTGGCCGGGTCGTACTGGTCGTGGTTCACGCCCATGACGACCGTGACGTCCTCGTTCTTCGCCGGGGCGGAGATGATGACCTTCTTGGCCCCGCCGTCGATGTGCGCCTTGGCCTTGGTGCCGTCGGTGAAGAAACCGGTGGACTCGATGACGACGTCCGCGCCGGCGTCGCCCCACGCCAGCTTCGCCGGGTCCTTCTCGGCGAACGCCTTGATGGTCTTGCCACCGACGGTGATCTCGTCGGCGGTGGCCTTGACCTCGTGCGGCAGGCGACCGAGGATGCTGTCGTACTTGAGCAGGTGGGCGAGCGTCGCGTTGTCGGTCAGGTCGTTCACGGCGACGACCTCGATGTCGGCGCCGGACGCCAGCACGGCCCGGAAGAAGTTACGGCCGATGCGGCCGAAGCCGTTGATGCCAACCCGGATGGTCACAGGTCCCATCTCCTCGCGTTCTGGTCCGCCGACGTCAGAACGGGCCGGCGGAGGTGTGTGCGCCGGCCGGTGAGCCGGCCGTTGACGATTCGTCTCGGCCACCCCGCCACGGTCTGGGAGGACCTGACCGCCCGAGGCGGCGTGCACGGCGAGGAGTGCCTGTGCCGGCCCCCTTGCCGTACCCATCGACCCTATCCGAGCGTGCCCCGCCGCCATGCGGCGGGTGGTGACCCCGTCGGGTCGACGGCACGGCACGCCCCACCCACCCGACCCGGGGCACGTCACGCCCACCGGCCCGTGCCTCGCACGCGCCCGCGGGATGGCGGCCCACCGTCCTATCAGACCACGAGCATGTCCGGCGTGACTGCCGCTTCGGTATCCGGGATGCCCAGGTCACGGGCCCGCTTGTCGGCCAGCGCCAGCAGCCGGCGGATCCGCCCGGCGATCGCGTCCTTGGTCAACGGCGGGTCGGCCAGCGCGCCCAACTCCTCCAGCGACGCCTGCCGGTGCTCCAGCCGGAGCTGACCGGCCGAGGTGAGGTGGTTCGGGGCGTCGTCGGCGAGGATCTCCAGCGCCCGGGTGACCCGGGCGGCGGCGGCCACCGCGGCCCGCGCCGAGCGGCGCAGGTTGGCGTCGTCGAAGTTCGCCAGCCGGTTGGCGGTGGCCCGCACCTCGCGGCGGACCCGACGCTCCTCCCAGGCCAGCACGCTGGAATGGGCGCCGATCCGGGTGAGCAGCGCGGCGATCGCGTCACCGTCCTTGACCACCACCCGGTCCACGCCGCGCACCTCGCGGTTCTTGGCGGTGATGCCGATCCGGCGGGCCGCGCCGACCAGGGCCAGCGCCGACTCCGGACCCGGGCAGGTGATCTCCAGGGCGCTGGAGCGGCCCGGCTCGGTCAGCGAGCCGTGCGCCATGAACGCGCCCCGCCAGGCCGACACCGCGCAGCAGACGTTCGCCGCCACCACGTGCGGCGGCAGCCCGCGTACCGGCCGGCCCCGGACGTCGAGCAGGCCGGTCTGCCGGGCCAGCGCCTCGCCGTCCTTGACCACCCGGACGATGAAGTGGCTGCCCTTGCGCAGCCCCCCGGAGGCGAGCACGTGGATCTCGCTGGGATAGCCGTAGACCTCGGCGATCTCCCGGCGCAGCCGACGGGCCACCGCCCCGGTGTCCAACTCGGCCTCCACCACCACCCGACCGGAGACGATGTGCAGCCCACCGGCGAACCGCAGCAGCGCGGCCATCTCCGCCCGCCGGCAGCAGGGCTTGGGCACGTCGACCCGGCTCAGCTCGTCCTTGACCGCAGCCGTCATCGCCATTGTGCGCCCCCTCACGGACCGGTACCGGCGTGTCGCCGGTGATTACGTACGTGCTTAACGATCGGCGCCCAGTACAGGCACCAGTGCCGCAGCCAGGGCGGCCGGATCGTGACGGGGTGTGCCGTCGTCGACGGCGACCGGGGCGAGGACCAACCGGGCACCAAGCGATTCTGCCGCACGCCCGACCGGTTCGGGGTCACCCACCGCCTTGGAGTCGGCCACCACGTAGTCCACGGTGAGCTGCGGAAGGTACCAGCGCAGGGCGGCCAGGTGGTCGGCCACCGAGAGCCCCAGGGTCTCCTGCTCGGCGGCCAGGTTCAGGGTGACCAGCCGGCGGGCCGGGCTGGTCACGATCGCCTCGGCCAACCCCGGCACCAGCAGGTGCGGCAGGACGCTGGTGTACCAGCTCCCCGGCCCGAAGATCAGCCAGTCCGCCCCGCCGACCGCGGCCACCGCCTCCGCACAGGCCACCGGCGCGTCCGGGGTGATCCGCAGCGCCTCCACCGTGCCGGTGGTCACCGCCACGTGGCGCTGGCCGTGCACCGTGCGGACCTCGTCGGGGCGGGTCGGGTCCACCCCGCGGACCCGGGCCTCGATGTCCAGCGGCTCGGCGGACATCGGCAGCACCCGGCCGACCGCGCCGAGCATCGCCCCGGCGTGCGCGAGCGCGGCCACCGGGTCGCCGAGCTGCTCCATCAGGCCGCAGAGCACCAGGTTGCCCACCGCGTGACCGGCCAGCCCGTCGCGGGGGTCACCGGCGAACCGGTGCTGGAACAGCCCGGCGCTGCGGCGGGTGGCCGGATGGTCGCCGGCCAGTGCCACCAGGGCCTGCCGCAGGTCACCCGGGGGCAGGCCGCCGCGCTCGGCGCGCAGCCGACCGCTGGAGCCGCCGTCGTCGCCGACGGTGACCACGGCGGTGATGTCCAGTTCGAGTTCCCCGGCGCAGTGCCGCAGCGCCCGCAGCGAGGCGGACAGGCCGTGTCCCCCGCCGAAGGCGACCACCGACATCGCCGTCATTCCCGCCCCAGGTCCCGGTGCTGCGCGTTGGCGGCCAGCCCCGACTGGCGCAGCCGCTCGGCCAACTCCTCGGCGATCGCCACGCTGCGGTGCTTGCCGCCGGTGCAGCCGACGGCGACCGTCAGGTACCGCTTGCCCTCGCGTTCGAACCCGGCGGTGGTGGCGTTGACCAGCTCGGCGTACGAGGCGACGAAGGCGTCCGCGCCCTCCTGGCCGAGCACGTACGCGCTGACCGCCGCCTCCCGCCCGGTGTGCTCCCGCAGCTCGGGCACCCAGTACGGGTTCGGGAGGAACCGGGCGTCGAGCACGAAATCAGCGTCCGGCGGCAGGCCGTACTTGAAGCCGAAGGAGAGCACGGTGAGCCGCAACCGACGGGCGTCCTCCCCGCCGAACAGCTCCTCGACCCGGCGCCGGAGCTGGTTGACGTTGAGGTGGCTGGTGTCGATGATCACATCGGCCTGGTCCCGGGCCTCCTCCAGCAGCTCCCGCTCGACGGCGATGCCGTCGGCGAGCCGGCCCTCACCCTGCAACGGGTGCGAGCGGCGGACGCTCTCGAACCGTCGGATCAGCACCTCGTCGTCGGCGTCGACGAAGACCACCCGGGGCGAGAAGCCGCGCTCCTTGAGCTCCCGGATCGCCCCGGCCAGGTCGGTGGAGAAGGCCCGCGACCGGACGTCCAGCACCATCGCGGTACGCCGGGCCGCCCCACCGGCCTTCATCGCCAGCTCGGCCATGTCCAGCATCAGCGCCTGCGGCAGGTTGTCCACCACGTAGTAGCCGACGTTCTCCAGGGCGCGGGCGACGGTGCTACGGCCACCGCCGGACAGGCCGGTGACCACCACCAGCGTGGTGTCCGACTCCGCCGTGCCGCCCTCGGCGTACCCGCCGGTTGTCCGCGCCTCGACCATCCCACCACTCCCGCTTCGTGGCGGCGGGCCCTCGGGCCCCGTACCGCACAGGGTCAGTCGACGACTCTATCCCGGCGGGCGGCGTCGATCCCGGCACGCCCGACGGCGGGTTGCCCGATGGGTCCGGCACGGCAGCTGACCAGCGCCGTGTGCCCTCCCTGCCCCGGCGGTGGCGGCCCGGTCGCCTAGCTGTCGTCGTGTTCGGTGGCGGCGCGGGAGGCGGAGTGGCCGGCCTGCGCCCGCAGCGCGCTCTCCCACACCGGGTCCGTGGCCGCCCACTCGCCGACCAACGCCGCCAGCCGACGCGCGGGCAGAGCCTGCGCGAGCGCGGTCAGCTCCGCGACCCGGGGATCGACCGCCGCATCCGACCAGGGGGTGGCCGTCGAGGACCACGCGAAGCCGTCGGCCAGCGCGGCGGCGGTGAGGGCCACCGCGTGCGCACACAGATCGGTGTCGGCGGCGCAGTCACACTCGGTGGTGAAGCCGTCCGCCGTGACCCCCACCCAGACCTCGTACGACGGCTGTCCCGCCGTACGGATCACCCCGGTCACCCCGCCGCCGGCCGGGTTGATCTCCGCCGGCTGGCCGGCGACCGTCAGCTCGTCCGCCGCTGCGCAGACGTCGGCCCCGGCCGCGTCCCGGAGTGCGTCGATGTCGATGCGTACCGCCATCGGGCCATCCAACCGCAACGGACCGACGCCGGTGACGTCAGGGCGGTGCCCGGCGGGGGGCACGGCGCGGGGGCGTCGTGGCCGGCGGTGTCGGTGCGGGTCCGTAGACTCCCCGGATGGTCTCCCCCACCGAGCTGCGCGCCTCCGACGCCCTCGACGTGCTCCGCCGGGTCTTCGGCTACGACGCCTTCCGGGGCTTCCAGCAGGAGGTCATCGACCACGTGGTGGCCGGCGGGGACGCGCTGGTGCTGATGCCCACCGGTGGCGGCAAGTCGCTGTGCTACCAGGTCCCGGCGCTGGTCCGCGACGGCGTCGCGGTGGTCGTCTCCCCGCTGATCGCCCTCATGCAGGACCAGGTCGACGCGCTGACGGCGGTCGGCGTCCGCGCCGGCTTCCTCAACTCCACCCAGGACTACGCGGCCCGGCGCGCGGTCGAGCAGGCGTTCGTCGCCGGTGAGCTGGACCTGCTCTACCTCGCCCCGGAGGCGTTGGGCACCCGGGGCGTGCAGCAACTGCTCGACCGGGGGCGGATCGGCCTGTTCGCCATCGACGAGGCGCACTGCGTGTCCCAGTGGGGGCACGACTTCCGCCCCGACTACCTGGCCCTGTCGATGCTGCACGAGCGGTGGCCCGCGGTGCCCCGGATCGCGTTGACCGCGACCGCCACCAGCGCCACCCGGGCCGAGATCGCCACCCGGCTCCAGCTCACCGAGGCGAAGCACTTCGTGGCGAGCTTCGACCGGCCCAACATCCAGTACCGGATCGTGCCCAAGAAGGAGCCCCGCAAGCAGTTGCTGGCCCTGCTGCGCGACGAGCACCCGGGCGACGCCGGCATCGTCTACTGCCTGTCCCGGGCCTCGGTGGACAAGACCGCCGAGTTCCTGGTCGCCAACGGGGTCGCCGCGCTGCCCTACCACGCCGGCCTGGACGCGGGCACCCGCGCCGCCAACCAGCAGCGGTTCCTGCGTGAGGACGGCCTGGTCATGGTCGCCACGATCGCCTTCGGGATGGGCATCGACAAGCCGGACGTCCGGTTCGTGGCCCACCTCGACCTGCCCAAGTCGGTCGAGGGCTACTACCAGGAGACCGGGCGGGCCGGCCGGGACGGGCTGCCGTCGACCGCCTGGCTCGCCTACGGCCTGCAGGACGTGGTGCAGCAGCGCAAGATGATCGAGACGTCGGACGGCGACCTGGCCCACCGGCGTAACCTCGCCACCCACCTGGACGCCATGCTGGCGCTCTGCGAGACGGTCCGCTGCCGCCGGGTACAGCTGCTCGAATACTTCGGCCAATCCGGCACGGCCGACTGCGGCAACTGCGACACCTGCCTGACCCCGCCGGAGACCTGGGACGGCACGGTGGCCGCGCAGAAGCTGCTGTCCACCGTCTACCGGCTCGACCGGGAACGCAACCAGCGCTTCGGGGCCGGGCACTGCGTCGACATCCTGCTCGGCAAGCAGAACGACAAGATCAGCCAGTACGGCCACGACGCGCTGAGCACCTTCGGCATCGGCACCGAGCTGCGCGAGGCGGAGTGGCGCGGGGTGGTCCGGCAACTACTCGCCGAGGGGCTGTTGGCGGTCGAGGGCGACTACGGCACGCTGGCGCTCACCGAGGCCAGCGCGGAGGTGCTGGCCCGCCGCCGCACGGTGACCATGCGCCGGGAGCCGGAGAAGGTCGCCTCGGCCCGATCGGCGAAGCCACGCGGCGCGGCCACCGTGGTCGCCGAGCTGTCCCCGGCGGCCGGGTCGCTTTTCGAGCGGCTGCGGGCCTGGCGGGGAGCCACCGCCAAGGAACAGGGCGTTCCCGCGTACGTGATCTTCCACGACGCGACGCTGCGGCAGATCGCCACCGACGCCCCCACCTCGCTGGCCGAGCTGTCGAGGATCAGCGGCGTCGGCGAGAACAAGCTGGCCAAGTACGGCGAGTCCATCCTCGCCGTCCTCGCCGACCAGCCCTGACCGGCCTTCCTTGATCCACCCCCGTGGGTCGATGTTGCGGTATCCCGCCCGTCGGATACCGCAACATCGCCCCCCGCCCCACCCCTGACCGGCCGCTCGCGGCCCCACCGCCATTGATCGACTCACCTGGGCCGATGTTGCACTGTCCCCGCCCCCGGACACCGCAACATCACCCCCGGCCCACCCCTGACCGACCCACTCGCGGCCCCACCGCCATTGATCGACTCACCTGGGCCGATGTTGCACTATCCCCGCCCCCGGACACCGCAACATCACCCCCGGCCCACCCCTGACCGACCCACTCGCGGCCCCACCGCCGTTGATCGACTCACCTGGGCCGATGTTGCACTATCCCCGCCCCCGGACACCGCAACATCACCCCCGGCCCACCCCTGACCGACCCACTCGCGGCCCCACCGCCGTTGATCCACTCGACTGGGCCGATGTTGCACTATCCCCGCCCCCGGACACCGCAACTTCGCCCCAGTCGAGTTGATCACGCCAAGCTCAACGGGCCCGGTCAGGCTCGGCCGGACGGGGTCCTGGACAGACGCCGAGACCGGGACAGACGCCCGGACCGGAACGGACGCCCGGACCGGAACGGACGCCCGGACCGGAACGGACGCCCGGACCGGGACGGACGCCGGGACCGGGACGGACGCCCGGACCGGGACAGACGCCCGGACCCGGACCGGGACGGGCCAGGGCCCGACGGGGTCAGTCGGTCGGGGTGGGGGCGGTGGTCTTCGGGTCGCCGTCGAGGGCGGCGAGGATCGCCTCGGCGGTGCGGCGGCCCACCCCGGGCACCTCGACGATCTCCTCCACGGTGGCGGCGGAGAGCCGTTTGAGTGAGCCGAAGTGTTGCAGCAGCGCCTTGCGGCGTACCTCGCCCAGCCCGGGGACGGTGTCCAGGGCCGATTCGGTCATCCGCTTGGAGCGCCGCTGCCGGTGGAAGGTGATGGCGAACCGGTGCGCCTCGTCGCGGGCGCGTTGCAGCAGGTAGAGCCCCTCGGAGGTGCGGGGCAGGATGACCGGGTAGTCGTCGTCGGGCAGCCAGACCTCCTCCAGCCGCTTGGCCAGCCCACACAGTGCCACGTCGTCGATGCCCAGCTCGGCCAGCGCCTGGGCCGCCGCCGCCACCTGCGGGGCGCCACCGTCGACGATCACGAGCTGCGGCGGGTACGCGAACTTGCGCGGCCGGCCGGTGGTCGGGTCGATGCCGGGGCGGTCGGGGTCGGACGCGGTCTCCTCGCCCAGCTCGCCGGTCTCGGCGCGGGCGTCGAGGTAGCGGGCGAAGCGCCGACGCAGCACCTCGGACATCGCCGACAGGTCGTCGGTGGCGCCCCGGACGATGAACCGGCGGTACTCGCTCTTGCGGGGCAGCCCGTCCTCGAAGACGACCATGCTGGCCACCACGTCGGTGCCCTGGATCTGGGAGACGTCGAAGCACTCGATGCGCAGCGGCGAGGTGCGCATGCCGAGCGCCTCGCTGATCTCGTCGAGCGCCTTGCCCCGGGTGGTCAGGTCGCCGGCCCGCTTGAGCTTGTGCCGGGCCAGCGCGTCCTTCGCGTTGCGGCCCACCGTCTCCAGCAGGGTCTTCTTGTCGCCCCGCTGGGGCACCCGCAGCGACACCCGGCTGCCCCGGCGGGCGCTGAGCCAGTCGGCGAGCGCGTCGGCGTCACCGGGCAGCTCGGGGACGAGCAACTCCCGGGGGACGTCCGCCTCGCCCTGCTCGCCGCCGTAGACCTGGGTGCAGAAGTGGTGCACCAGGTCGCCGGTGGTCAGCTCCTCGGTCTTTTCCACCACCCAGCCGCGCTGGCCGCGTACCCGGCCGTCGCGGACGTGGAAGACCTGCACGGCGGCTTCGAGGGGGTCGTCGGCGAAGGCGACCACGTCGGCGTCGGTGCCGTCGCCCAGCACCACGGTCTGCTTCTCCATGGCCCGGCGCAGGGCGGCCACGTCGTCGCGCAGCCGGGCCGCCCGCTCGAACTCCAACTGCTCGCTGGCCTCGGTCATCTCGCGTTCGAGGCGACGCACCATGCTGTCGGTGCGGCCGGCCATGAACTCGCAGAAGTTGTCGACGATCGCCCGGTGCGCGTCGGCGGAGACGGTGCCCACGCAGGGCGCGGAGCACTTGCCGATGTAGCCGAGCAGGCAGGGCCGGCCCACCTGCCCGGCCCGCTTGAACACCCCGGTGGAGCAGGTGCGGGCGGGGAAGACCCGCAGCAGCAGGTCGAGCGTCTCGCGGATCGCCCAGGCGTGCGAGTACGGCCCGAAGTACCGCACGCCCTTACGCTTCGCGCCCCGCATGACCTGCAGCCGCGGGTATTCCTCGTCGAGGGTGACCGCCAGGTACGGGTACGACTTGTCGTCGCGGTACCGGACGTTGAACCGGGGGTCGTACTGCTTGATCCAGGTGTATTCGAGCTGGAGCGCCTCGACCTCGGTACCCACGGTGACCCAGTCGACCGACTCGGCCGTGGTGACCATCTGCCGGGTGCGCTCGTGCAGCCCCCACGGGTCGGCGAAGTAGGAGTTGAGCCTGCTGCGCAGGCTCTTGGCCTTGCCGACGTAGATCACCCGGCCGGTGCCGTCGCGGAACCGGTAGACCCCGGGGGACTCGGGGATCGTGCCGGTCGCGGGGCGGTAGGTCGAGGGATCAGCCACGGCACCGAGACTATCCGTTGCCCCCGACACTCCAGATCACGCCGAGCTGGTCGACCTCGGTGCCGCTGCGACCGAAGAATCCGGCCAGCCGACCGCCAGGCGGTGCGGTGAAGGTGACCGCCGCCGAGGTGGGCGTACCGGCGGCCAGGACGCGACCCTGGTCGGTGCTGAGCCGGGCCGAGAAGATCCTGGTCCGGCCGTCCTTCTGCCCCTGGGTCAGGGTGACCTGGGTGATCCGCTCGCCGGGGGCGAGGGTGAGGCCGGTCTCGGTCCTGCCGGTGCCGCCGTGGCGCAGCTGGCCGCCATCGGCGAGGTCGACGCCGACGGCGTCGAGCCGGGAGCCGCCGCGCAGGGTGACCCGGGTGACCGCCGGGCCGACCCGGTCGGCGTCGGTGAACGGGGTGCCGTGCGGGCCGCCCCAGGTGTCGCTGGCCTGCAGCGTCGGGTCGAGGGTCCAGTCGAACCAGGCGGCGTGCGGGTAGTGGTCGGACAGCGGCCCGCCGGTCGGGGTGAGGAACCGGGCATGCTCGTTGTGGTAGCGGTTCAGGGCGAGCCGGACCAGCTTGTTGCCCCGGTAGAGGATCTTGTCGACCACCTCGCAGGAGTCGGTCACGTTGGCCTCGTCGCAGACCAGCGCCGGGTCACCGGCGGCCGGCGGCTGGCCGGCCCGTTCCTGCTGCACCCAGACGTCGGTGAGCCCGTTGGCCGCGACCAGGTCGCGGATGTTGTCACCGGTACGGGTGTAACGGACGTTCAGGTCACCCATCAGCACCACCGCGTTGCCTGCCGAGTTGGCGGCGACGTACGCGGAGAGCTGGCTGAGGTTGGACCGGCGGGCGGCCAGGTCGGCGTCGGTGGTGCCGGCGTTGGGGTGGGCGTTGTAGAAGTCGACGTAGACGCCCTCGGCGAGCCGGATGCGGCTGGCGGTGAAGCCCTTCGGGGTGAGGCAGTCGGTGCCGTTGCAGGAGTTCCACTTCACCCGGGCGAAGTCGCTGTACGGGTAGTTCGACAGCGTGTTGAGGCCGCTGCCGAACGGCACACCCCCGCTGGTCGGCGTCCGGTACGGGTGCTGGTCGGTGGCGTACAGGTCGGCGTGGTAGTTGAAGTCCTCCTGGACGTGCACGATGTCGTACCCACCGAGCCGTTCGCCGATCGGCCGGGTGTTCGTCGCCGGGTCGCCGCTGGAGATGATGTCCGGCAGGCCGGCGACGTTGTAGGTGAGCACGGAGAACGCCCCCGAGGTGGGGGCGGCGGCGGTCCCGGCGGGGGCGGGGGCGGCCGAGGCGGCGGCCGCCCCGGACGGGGTGAGCGCGACCGCGAGCAGCGTCGCGGACGCGAGCAGACGGACGACCTTCATCGACGATCCAATCTGGAGCGGCGGAACCGGCGGGGGACACCGGTCGGGGGCGGGGCGACGGCGGGCGTCGGCCCGGTACCGGATCGAAAGATATCCACCCGCCCCGACCGACTCGACACTCCGGAGTAAAGATCCGGCGGCGGCTCGATGGACGTCTTCCGATATCGACGAACGGAGATTACCATCCGGTAACCGAATGTTATTCACGTAAAGATCCCCATCCTCATCGGAGGATCGCATGCCCCGTCCCCCCACCGTCCGCCGCCTGCTCGCCGGCCTGACCGCCGGCATCAGCGTCGCCGCCCTGCTCACCGCGACCCCCGCCACACCGGCCGAGGCCGCCGCGCCGCGTACCGCCTACGCCCCCGAGGACTACTGCCTCGGCGAGTGCGGCGACATCCTGCCGCCCGGCCAGAACGGCAACGCCACCCTCGTCGAGGTGCTGGGCAACCAGACCCTCGGCACCCTGCCCCGGCACTCCGCCGACCAGCTCGGCCGCTACGCCGACCTGGTCTACGGCTACGCCGGGCTACGTGAGGAACAGATCGGCTCGTTCTTCAACGACGCCTCCTTCGGGGTGCCGCAGGGGCAGGTCGAACGCGACTACTCGCCCCGTTCCGACGTCCGCATCCTGCGGGACAAGGCGACAGGCGTCCCGCACGTCACCGGCACCACCCGGGGCGGCACGATGTACGGCGCGGGATACGCCGGGGCCGAGGACCGACTGTTCACCATGGACCTGCTGCGGCACGTCGGCCGGGGCACCCTCACCTCGTTCGCCGGGGGCGCCCCCGGCAACCGGGCGCTGGAGCAGAGCGTCTGGCGCAACTCGCCGTACACCGAGGCGGACCTCCAGGCGCAGGTCGAGGCGCTGCGCACGAAGGGTCCGCGCGGCCAGCAGCTCTACGCCGACGTGCAGGAGTACATCGCCGGCATCAACGCCTACATCGGCGTCTGCATGGGCGCCCGCAACTGCCCCGGCGAGTACGTGCTGACCGGCCACCTGGACGCGGTCACCAACGCCGGTGGCCCGGAGCCGTTCCAGCTCACCGACCTGATCGCCATCGCCGGCGTGGTGGGCGGGCTGTTCGGCGGCGGGGGCGGCACCGAGATGCAGTCCGCGCTGGTCCGCATCGCCGCCCGCGCCAAGTACGGGGCCACCGAGGGCGACCGGGTGTGGACGGCGTTCCGCAACCAGAACGACCCGGAGACCGTGCTGACCCTGCACGACGGGCAGAGCTTCCCGTACGGCGACGCCTCCCCGGACGCGGCGAGCGTGGCACTGCCCGACGCCGGCTCGGCCCGGGTCGAGCCGATCTTCACCGACCCGACCGGCTCCGCCGGCAGCACCGCCGCCCCGGCCCGTGCCACCGGCGTCGGCGCGTCCGGTGAGCTGGCCGCCGCGCTGTCCGGGCTGACCATCAGCCCGGCGCACCGGGGCATGTCCAACGCGGCGGTGGTCTCGGCCGCGAACTCGGCCACCGGGCACCCGGTCGCGGTCTTCGGCCCGCAGACCGGCTACTTCTCCCCGCAACTGCTGATGGTGCAGGAGTTGCAGGGACCGGGGATCAGCGCCCGGGGCGCGGCGTTCGCCGGTCTCAACCTCTACGTGCTGCTCGGCCGGGGGCAGGACTACGCGTGGAGCGCCACCTCGTCGATCCACGACATCACCGACACCTACGCGGTGCCGCTGTGCACCACCGACGGCAGCGCCCCCACCCTCGCCGCCGACCACTACCTCTACCGGGGGCAGTGCGTGGCGATGGAACAGCTCGCGCACGTCAACAAGTGGACCCCGACCCTCGCCGACGGCACCGCCAAGGGGTCGTACAAGCTGGTGGCCTGGCGGACGAGGCTCGGCCTGGTGTCCTGGCGGGGCACGGTGGGCGGCAAACCGCACGCGTTCACCCAGCTACGCTCCACCTACCGGCACGAGGCCGACTCGGCGATCGGCTTCCAGATGTTCAACGACCCGACCCAGATGGGCTCGGCGGACGCCTTCGTCGCCTCGGCCAACAACGTCGAGTACGCGTTCAACTGGTTCTACGTCAACTCCACCGAGTCGGCGTACTTCAACTCCGGGCTGAACCCGGTGCGGGCCGCCGGGTCCAACCCGAACCTGCCGATGAAGGCCGAGCCGGCCTACGAGTGGCAGGGCTTCGACCCGGCGACGAACACCGCCGACTACGCCCCGCTGGCCGCCCACCCCCGGTCGGTCAACCAGGACTACTACGTCAGCTGGAACAACAAGCAGGCCAAGGACTTCGGCGGCGCGGACGGCAACTACAGCTTCGGCGCGGTGCACCGGGCCGACCTGCTGGACCGCCCGCTCAAGGCGGGCCTTGCGGCCGGCCGGAAGTTCGACCGGGGCTCGCTGACCGCGCTGGTCGCGCAGGCCGGCGTGACCGACCTGCGCGGGGCCGAGGTGCTCGACGAGCTGATCCGGGTGCTGGAGAGCCAGCCCGTCGCCGACGCCGCGCTGGCCACCGAGGTCAGCCGGCTCAAGGCGTGGCGGCAGGACGGCGCGCTGCGGGTGGAGACGGCGAAGGGGTCGAAGGTCTACCGGCACGCCGACGCGATCCGCACCTTCGACGCCTGGTGGCCGCTACTGGTCCGGGGGATGTTCCGCGACCAACTCGGCCCGGACCTCTACCAGTCGCTGATCAACGCGATCCAGATCAACGAGTCCCCCTCCGGGTACCAGCAGGGCGACAAGTCCAACCTGCCGACCTCGGCCAACGAGGCCCAGTCGCACAAGGGCTCGTCCTTCCAGTACGGCTGGTGGGGCTACGTCGACAAGGACCTGCGCGCGGTGCTCGGCGACCCGGTGCGCGGCGGGCTGGGCCGGGGCTACTGCGGGGCCGGGAACCTGGCCGGCTGCCGGCAGGTGCTGCTGGACACGTTGCGCACCGCGGCGGCCACCCCGGCGGCCCAGGTGTACCCCGGCGACGCGAGCTGCGCCGCCGGTGACCAGTGGTGCGCGGACGCGATCATCCAGTCGCCGCTGGGCGGGATCAAGCACGCCACCATCGCCTGGCAGAACCGGCCCACCTTCCAGCAGGTGGTGTCGTTCCCGGCCCGGCGGGGCGACGACCTGACCAACCTGGCCGCCGGCCGGACGGCGACCGCATCGGGCAGCGAGCTGTTCTTCGGGGCGGCCAAGGCCGTCGACTCCGACCTGGGCACCCGCTGGGCGAGCAGTTGGGCCGACGACCAGTGGCTCAGCGTGGACCTCGGGTCGGCCCGGCAGGTGGGCCGGGTGACGCTGGCCTGGGAGTCGGCGTACGCCCGGTCGTACCGGATCGAGGTGTCGACCGACGGGTCGACGTGGCGGACGGTGTGGTCGACCACGGCCGGCGACGGCGGCACCGACGTGGCGGCCTTCCCCACCACGACCGCCCGCTACGTCCGGATGCACGGGGTGACCCGGGCCACCACGTACGGCTACTCGATCTGGGAGATGGCGGTCTACCCGCAGTGAATCCGACCGGCCGGCCCGGAGGACGTCCTCCGGGCCGGCCGGTGCCGGTCAGGCCAGCGAGATCTGATCGCCGTCGATCTTGAGTTCCTTGGCGGCCAGCGGTTTGGTCGCCGGCCCCTCCCTGACCGCGCCGTCGGCGATGGCGAACTTGCTGTTGTGGCAGGTGCAGTTGATCGTCCCGCCGTCGACGTTCGACACCGGGCAACCCTGGTGGGTGCAGATCGGGTCGAACCCCTTGAACTGCCCCGCCGTCGGCTGGGTGATCACCACGCCCTGCGCCGCGTAGACCTGGCCGCCGCCGACCGGGATGTCACCGGTCCTGGCGATCGCGGCGGCGCCGGACCCGCCGGAGGTCGCGGCCGGTCCGCCGGTGGCCGGGGTGGCCGGTTCGTCACCGGAGTCGTCGCCGCAGGCGGTCAGGAGGACCGCTGCCCCCACCGCGCCGGCCCCGGCCAGCAGGGCACGTCGGGTCTGCGTACCGGGCCCGGTCGGCACCTGGTCGTCTGTCATCTCCGGCCTTTCTCTCGACTGCTGCCGCCGGTCGTCGACCCGCGCGGCTCACTGGAGCACACGCACCACTGTGCCCGACGGTTCACCCCGGCCGCCCGGGAACACCGGGCGGAGCAGCCCGACCCGCCGGGTCAGCTGGCCCTGGCCGGCACCTTGCGGGTACGCGCCTTCGGCGTCGTGCCGTTGGCGCGGGCCGCCCGGGTCACCGCCGCCTTCGCGCCCCGGGCCTGGCCGTCGAGCTTGAGCACCGAACGCAGGAACTGCCCGGTGTGGCTCTCGGCGACCTCGGCGACCTCTTCCGGGGTGCCGGTGGCGAGCACGGTGCCGCCCCGGTGACCGCCCTCGGGGCCCATGTCGATCAGCCAGTCGGCCGACTTGATCACGTCGAGGTTGTGCTCGATGGTGATCACCGTGTTGCCCTTGTCGACCAGGCCCTCCAGCACCATCAGCAGCTTGCGGATGTCCTCGAAGTGCAGGCCGGTGGTGGGCTCGTCGAGCACGTAGACCGTGCGGCCGGTGGAGCGCTTCTGCAACTCCGACGCCAGCTTGACCCGCTGCGCCTCACCGCCGGACAGCGTCGGCGCGGGCTGGCCCAGCCGGACGTAGCCCAGGCCCACGTCGTTGAGCGTGCGCAGGTGCCGGTGGATGGCCGGGATGGCGGAGAAGAACTCGGCCGCCTCCTCGATCGGCATCTCCAGCACGTCGGAGACGGTCTTGCCCTTGTAGTGCACCTCCAGGGTCTCCCGGTTGTAGCGGGCACCCTTGCACACCTCGCACGGGACGTAGACGTCCGGCAGGAAGTTCATCTCGATCTTGATGGTGCCGTCGCCGGAGCACGCCTCGCAGCGGCCGCCCTTGACGTTGAACGAGAACCGGCCGGGGCCGTACCCCCGGACCTTGGCCTCGGTGGTCTCGGCGAACAGCTTGCGGACGTGGTCCCAGACCCCGGTGTAGGTGGCCGGGTTGGAGCGCGGGGTACGGCCGATCGGCGACTGGTCGACGCCGACCACCTTGTCGACGTGCTCCAGCCCGGAGACCCGGGTGTGCCGGCCCGGCACCAGCCGCGCCCCGTTGATCTGGTTGGCCAGCACCGCGTACAGGATGTCGTTGACCAGCGTCGACTTGCCCGAGCCGGAGACCCCGGTGACCGCGATGAGCTGACCCAGCGGGAACGGCACGGTCAGGTTGCGCAGGTTGTGCTCGCGCGCCCCGTGCACCACCAGTTCCCGCTCCGGCGTCTGCGCCCGACGCTGCTTCGGCGTGGGGATCTCCCGCCGGCCCGACAGGTACGCCCCGGTCACCGACTCGGGATTGTCCAGCAGCGCCGGTACCGAACCGCTGTGCACGATCCGGCCGCCGTGCTCGCCCGCGCCGGGGCCGATGTCGACGATCCAGTCGGCCACCCGGATGGTGTCCTCGTCGTGCTCGACGACGATCAGGGTGTTGCCCAGGCCGCGCAGCCGCAGCAGGGTCTCGATCAGCCGGTGGTTGTCCCGCTGGTGCAGGCCGATCGACGGCTCGTCGAGCACGTAGAGCACGCCGACCAGGCCGGAGCCGATCTGGGTGGCCAGCCGGATGCGCTGCGCCTCGCCACCGGACAGGGTGCCCGCCGGCCGGTCCAGGGAGAGGTAGTCCAGGCCGACGTCGAGCAGGAACCGCAGCCGGGCGTTGATCTCCTTGAGCACCCGCTCGGCGATCATCTTCTGCCGGTCGGTCAGCGCGATGCCGGCGAGCAGCTCGGCCGCCTCACCCACCGACAGGTTGCACACCTCGGCGATGCTCTTGCCGGCGATGGTGACCGCCAGCACCTCGGGCTTGAGCCGGGTGCCGCCGCAGGCCGCGCAGGGCACGTCGCGCATGTAGCCCTCGTACTTGTCGCGCGACCAGTCGCTCTCGGTGTCGGTGTGCCGGCGCTCGATCCACTGCACCACGCCCTCGAAGCCGGTGTAGTAGGAGCGCTCGCGGCCGTACTTGTTGCGGTAGCGCACGTGCACCTGGTCGTCGGAGCCGTGCAGGATGATCTTCTGGGCCCGTGCCGGCAGCGCCCGCCACGGGGTGTCGACGTCGAAGTGCTGGCTCTCGCCCAGCGCCTCCAGCAGGCGCAGGAAGTATTCCAGGTTGTGCCCGGTGGCCCAGGGTTGCAGCGCGCCCTCGCGCAGGGTGCGCTCCGGGTCGGGGACGACCAGCTCCGGGTCGACCTCCTTCTTGGTGCCCAGGCCGGTGCACTCCGGGCAGGCCCCGTAGGGCGCGTTGAACGAGAACACCCGGGGTTCCAGGTCCTCGATCGCCAACGGGTGGTCGTTGGGGCAGGCCAGGTGCTCGGAGTAGCGGCGTTCCCGGGCCGGGTCGTTCTCGGGCAGGTCGACGAAGTCGAGCAGCACCAGACCGTCGGAGAGACCGAGCGCGGCCTCGACCGAGTCGGTCAGCCGCTGCTTGGCGCCCGGCTTGACGCTGAGCCGGTCGATCACCACCTCGATGGTGTGCTTCTCCTGCTTCTTGAGCTTCGGCGGCTCGGTCAGCGGGTGCACCACCCCGTCGACCCGGGCGCGGGCGTAGCCCTTGGCCTGGAGTTCGGCGAAGAGGTCGACGTACTCGCCCTTGCGGCCCCGGACCACCGGGGCGAGCACCATGAACCTGGTGCCCTCGGCCATGGCGAGGACCCGGTCGACGATCTGCTGCGGGCTCTGCCGGGAGATCCGCTCGCCGCAGACCGGGCAGTGCGGCTCACCGATGCGGGCGAAGAGCAGCCGCAGGTAGTCGTAGACCTCGGTGATGGTGCCGACGGTGGACCGCGGGTTACGCGAGGTGGACTTCTGGTCGATGGAGACGGCCGGGCTCAGGCCCTCGATGAAGTCGACGTCGGGCTTGTCCATCTGGCCGAGGAACTGCCGCGCGTACGACGACAGCGACTCGACGTAGCGGCGCTGCCCCTCGGCGAAGATGGTGTCGAAGGCCAGGCTCGACTTGCCGGAGCCGGAGAGCCCGGTGAAGACGATGAGGGCGTCCCGGGGCAGGTCGAGACTGACGTCACGCAGGTTGTGCTCGCGCGCGCCACGGATGATCAGACGGTCGGACACGGTGCGGGTGCTCCCGGAAGAAGAATATGAGGCGGATCTGTCCGCTCCGAGGGTGATCCGAGCGGTTTTACGCGGCGCAGAAGGAACGCCTGCGCAACTCTAGCCCCGGGGTACGACAACTTCCCGCACGCCAACATTCCCCCAGCTCACACCAGGTCGGCCGACCCGCCTGCCGGGGGCCGGCCGACCCGGTGTGCGCGTCCCGCGCCCCGATCCGGCCGGCCACGACCGGCCGGACCGGGGCGGTCAGAAACCGCCCGGCAGGGGCGGCGTCGCCGGCCGGGCCGGCCGCCGACGACCACCCCGCCAGCCACCCCGCCGCTCGGCCGCCAGCCGGCTCTGCCGGCGACCGCTCTCGTACGCCAGCTCCCGCTGGAGCCGACGCCAGCTCTCGAAGCGCCGGCCCGGCAACTCCCCGGTCTCCACCGCCTCGCGCACCGCACAGGCCGGCTCGGCGGTGTGCCCGCAGTCGGCGTACCGGCAGCCGGTGGCCAGCTCGGCGATGTCGGTGAACGCCCGGTCCAGCCCGGAGTGCCCGTCGAGCAGCCCCACCGCCCGGACCCCCGGGGTGTCCAGCACCGCGCCGCCGCCGGGCACCGGCACCAGCGCCCGCCAGGTGGTGGTGTGCCGCCCCTTGCCGTCGACCCGCCGGATCGCCTGGGTGGGCATGACCTCCGCCCCCACCAGGGCGTTGACCAGGCTCGACTTGCCCGCCCCGGACGGGCCGAGCAGGGCCAGCGTGCGCCCCGCCGCGACCAGCGGACGCAGCGGCGTCAGGCCGGTCCCCCGCTCGGCGCTGACGGGCAGCACCGGCACCCCGGGGGCGAGGGCGGCGAGCTGCCGGGCCACCGCCTGCGGATCGGCGGCCAGGTCGGCCTTGGTGAGCACCACCAGCGGGGTGGCCCCGGACTCGTGGGCCAACGCGAGCAGCCGTTCGATCCGGGCGGCGTCCGGCTCCGGGTGCACCGGCTCGATCACCGCGGCGGTGTCGAGGTTGGCGGCGAGCACCTGGCCGCTGGCGTCCTTGCCGGCGGTGCGGCGGACCAGCGCGGTCCGCCGGGGCAGCACCGCGTCGACGGTCACCGGGCCGTCCGGCCAGCGGGCCAGCAGCACCCAGTCACCGGCGCACGGCAGGGCGGTCAGGTCACGGGCGGCGGCGGCCAGCACCGCCGGGCCCAGGCTGGCCCGGACCGGTCCGTCCGCGGCGAGCACCGTGCACACCCCCCGGTCGACCCGGGCCACCCGGCCGGGCCGGCGGTCCGGGCGCCGCCGCGCGTACGCCGCCCGCTCGGCGTCCAGGCCGAGGGCGGTCAGATCGATGGTCATGTCATCCTCACCGAGGTCGGAACTGGTCGTGGCCGAACACGCGTCCTGCGACCGGCATGATCACCACCCCCGTCCGTCGTCCCGGTACCGCGTCGTAGCCCGACGGTAGGCGTCGCACCGACGCGCCGAAAGCGAATTCCCCGGCGGCGCAACGCTGTCCGGACCGTTAGGGTCGTGGCGTGACGACGGATCCACTGATGTTTACCGGTGAGGTGGCCGACTCGGCCGCCCGCCTGCTGGACACCGCCACCGTGCTGGACACGGCGGCCGTCGCGGCCCCCAGCCTGTTGCCCGGCTGGACCCGGGGCCACGTGCTCACCCACCTGGCACGCAACGCCGACGGGTTCGTCAACCTGCTCACCGCCGCCCGCACCGGGCAGGACATTCCGATGTACGCAAGCGCCGCGGCCCGCGACGCCGACATCGCCGCCGGTGCCGGCCGGCCGCCCGCCGAGCTGCTGGCCGACCTGCGCCGCAGCACCGACCGGTTCGCCGAGGCGGTGGCCGCGATGACGGCGTCGGCGTGGAGCGCCACCGTGCAGACCCGACGTGGCCCGTGGCCGGCCGCCCTGGTGCTCTGGGGCCGGTGGCGCGAGTTGGAGGTGCACCACGTCGACCTGGCCACCGGCTACCGGCCGGTGGACTGGCCGGCCGCGTTCGCCCCGCACCTGCTGCACGAGGTGGCCGGTGGGCTCGCCGAGCGGCCCGACGCGCCCGCGCTGGTGCTGCGGCCCACCGACGGCAACCGGCCGGAACTGGTGCTGGGTGACGCGCAGGACGCCCCGCAGGTCGCCGGCAGTTGCGCCGCGCTGGCCGCCTGGTTGATCGGCCGCAGCAGCGGCGACGGGCTGACCGTCACCCCGGACGGTGCCCTGCCGACCCCACCGGAATGGATATAGACCGCGTATGAGCTACACCGGAGACGTCACCCACGGCGGCCCACCCGCCGTGCGGGAACTGGACCGGCTCACCGTCACCAAGATGTCGGTCGGCCCGATGGACAACAACGCCTACCTGCTGCGCTGCCGTGACACGGGCGCGCAGGTGCTCGTCGACGCCGCGAACGAGGCGCCCCGGCTACTCGACCTGATCGGCGACGCCGGGCTGACCTCGGTGGTCACCACCCACCGGCACATGGACCACTGGGTCGCCCTGGAGGAGGTCGTGGCCTCGACCGGCGCGTCCGCCCTGGTGCACGCCGACGACGCCGAGGGGCTGCCGATCGCGGCACAGACCCTGGCCGAGGGCGACACCGTCGCGGTGGGTGACCAGACGCTGGAGGTGATCCACATCAAGGGGCACACCCCGGGGTCGATCGCGCTGCTCTACCGCGACCCGGCCGGCACCCCGCACCTGTTCACCGGCGATTCGCTGTTCCCCGGTGGGGTGGGTAACACCGACCGGGACCCGGAGCGGTTCGGCCAGCTCATCGACGACGTCGAGCACAAGCTGTTCGACCGGCTGCCCGACGAGACCTGGTTCTACCCGGGGCACGGCGCGGACAGCACGCTCGGCGCGGAACGGGCGTCGCTGCCGCAGTGGCGGGCGCGCGGCTGGTGAGCCGCTGACGGGCCGGCGGTGACCGGCGTCGGTCAGCCCGGCTGGCCGACGCCGGTCACCGCGCGCAGCCGACGCCTGGTGCCCAGCAGCACCAGGCCGGCCAGCAGCAGGCCGACGGCCATGGTGACCAGCAGCGGGTTGCCGGGCAGCAGCCCGGCCAGTGCCCGCGACGCCGCGCCCAGGGCCAGGTAGAGGCCGGCCCACGCCGCCGCGCCGAACGCGGCGCAGACGACGAACCGGCGGTACGACATCCGCAGGCTCCCGGCCGCCAACGGCAGCAGCGTGTTGAACACCGGCAGGAAGGGTGCGACGAGCACCATCCGCCCACCGCCGGAGCGCAGCAGCTGCTCGGCGGCCGACCAGCGGCCCTCACCGATCCAGTCGCCGACCCGGCTGTGCCGCAGCCGCTCGCCGAAGATCCGCCCGGCGAGGAAGCTCAGCGACCAACCGGTGAGGCAGCCGGCGACCACGGCGACGACGGTCGCCACCCCGGCGACCGGTCGACCCACCCCCACCGCCGCGAGGATCGCCACGTCGCCGGGGACGAGCACCCCGAGCAGCGGTACGGCGTCGGCGAGCATCACCAGCCCGAGTGCCGCCATCAACAGGGCGGTCGGTAGGTCTCCGAGCTGGGCCAATTCGTCGAGCACGAGATGACGCTACGGCCACCGGGCCTCCCGGCGCATCGGGTCGCGACCCTGATCACTCCCCGACTTTTCCTACGGGCTTCCCCCGGGCCGCGCGACGGCGTGGCCCGGGGGCCTCCCGGCAGGGTGGTTCAGCGGGGGCGGAGCACCTGGACCCGACGGATCGGGGAGTCGACGGAGGGTTCGGTGGTCGGCACCGGGTAGCTGGCCACCACCTCCAGCACGTCCGGCGGCAGGTGTCCCCGGTCCGGGTCGCCGACCAGCACCTGTGCCCCGCCGTCGGCGGCCCGCCGCAGGTACGGCAGCACCCGTACGGCGAGGTCCCGGTCGTAGAGGACGTCCCCGGCGACCAGCAGGTCGGCCTGGGTGCCGTCGTCGTCGAGCAGGTCCTGGTGGCTGGCCTGCACGTCGACCCGGTTGGCCCGCGCGTTGACGGTGACCGCCGCCACCGCGTAGGGGTCGACGTCGTTGGCGACGACCTGACGGGCACCGGCCAGGGCGGCGGCGATGGCGACGAGCCCGGAGCCGGCGGCCAGGTCGAGCACCCGGCGGCCGGCGGCGAGGTCGGGATGGTCGAGCAGGTGGCGGGCGAGGGCCTGCCCGCCGGCCCAGGCCGACGCCCAGAACGGCGGGGGCAGGGTGTGCCCGGCACTGGCCTCCATCCGGGCCCACCAGACGATCGCGTCCTCGGCGAGGTGCAGCCGCACCTCGGGCACGAAGGGGGTGGGCACCAGCCGCAGCCGGTCCAGTCCGTCGCCCGGCGCGTCGATCTCGCGTTCCAGCTCGGTCAACGCGTCGACGCGCGGTCGGTTCACCGGTCGAGTGTGCCGCAACGGGCCTCCCGCCGGGCGGCATTCCGGCGACCTGCGAGTTTCCGTCCGCATCCTGCGGCTTTTCAGCCGGCAAAAACCGCCTCGGCCGGCTACTGTCGGGGCAGTACAGGGCGATCATCCGCCGCAGCGGCGGGATCACCCGTTGTAAACAGGGAGAGATGCATGGCAACCGGCACGGTCAAGTGGTTCAACTCGGAAAAGGGCTTCGGCTTCATCGAGCAGGACGGCGGAGGCCCCGACGTCTTCGTTCACTACTCGGCGATCGCCACCAGCGGCTACCGGGAACTGCAGGAGGCCCAGAAGGTCGAGTTCGATGTGACCCAGGGGCAGAAGGGTCCGCAGGCGGAGAACGTCCGCCCGCTGTAAGTCTCCGTGCCGGTGGCGGCGGCCCGGGGCCGCCGCCACCGAGCGCTTCCGGCAGCCGTCGACTCCGCTGCCGGGTCCACTGAAACCCGGCCGGGTGTTCCCGGGCCGGGCTATACCCCGTCGGCCAGCCGACCGTGTGCCCGTCGGTGCCGCGTCGCCGACGGGCGCGCGTCAAGCCCCGGTCAGGGCCGCTTGGCGTTGCGCAGGAACGACCGCCAGGCGGCCGGCGCGAAGGTGAGCACCGGGCCCGACGGGTCCTTGCTGTCGCGGACGCCGACGACGCCGGGCAGGTTGGCGGCCACCTCCACGCAGTCGCCGGAGTTGCCGCTGCTGCGGGTGCTCTTGTGCCAGATCGCGCCGGTCAGGTCCATGAATCTGCCGCCTCCGAGATCAGCTTGACGGTGGCCCCGTGGGACAGCGCCTCTGCGCGCACCGACTCCCAGCATCGCCGCAGCGATTGTACGTCCGCCGTCCGTTCGACGAGGGTGCCCTGTAGCTGGTTGTCGAGGTAGGCGACGTCGTCGCCCTCCGGCGGCGTGGCGATCACGAACGCGCCGTTGAGCCCGGGGTAGGCGCCGGTGTCCCTCGGCACCAGGTGCAGGTGCACCCTCGGCCGGTCGCCGATCTCCCGCAGGTGCAGCAACTGCTCCCGCATCACCTTCGGCCCGCCGACCGGGCGTTCCAGCACGGTGTGGTCGAGCACCGCCACGAACAGCGGCGGGGACGCCCGGTGCAGGATCTCCTGCCGGGCCAGTCGCGCCGCGACCTGCTGCTCCATCTCGTCGCCGATGAGCTGGCTCGCCCCCTCGTGCAGCGCGCGGGCGTAGTCCTCGGTCTGGAACAGGCCGGGTACCACCAAGGGCTGGAACGAGCACAGCGCGGTCGCCTCCTGCTCGATGGTGACCCACTCGCGGAACCAGGGCATCAGGCTCTCGCGCACCTGGGCGTCCCTGATCCGGGCCAACAGGCCGTCGCTTGCCAGCACGGTGTCGCAGCGCTCGGCGAACTCCCTGCGCGGCGGCCGGCGGCACTGCTCGACGGCGGCGACCAGCGAGGCCGAGTAGTTGACCTGCTCGCCCAGCCCCTCCTGGGACAGCCCCGCCCGCGTCCGCAGCCGACGCAACTCCCCGGCGAACAGCTCCAGCATGGGCAGCGGCTCCATCTGCACAACTCCTGTACGTGAAGGACGACGGTGCTGCACGCCCGCTGCGGTGCAGCGCGAATGCCTTCCGACGGTAACGGCATCCTCACCAGACTGTCACCTGTGGCGGACCTGCCCGACGCCGGAGGGGCTCGGGCCGGCTCCGCCGGGCCGCCCCCTGCCCTGGGGGCGGCCCCTCCAGTCCCGAGGAGGTAGCCCGTGCCCGCCAGGACCAGGTGGCACCGAACCCGCCGGCCGACCGGAGGTCACCGGTGACCGGCGTCGACGACGACACCGCACGGCGTCGCGGCGCGATCCCGACGTCGGCCCGCCGGGTGGTCCCGCACGTCGCCATGCGTCCCCTGTGGCGCTGCCGCAACTGCGGCGCGGAGTGGCCCTGCCAGCCGGCCCGGCTGGGCCTGCTGGTCGAGTACCGGGACGACCGGACCGCCCTGCTCGTCTATCTCGCCGCCCTGATGACCGAGGCTGATCATCAGCTCGGCCAGCTCCACCCCGGGCGACGCCCGGAGCTGACCGACCGTTTCCTCACCTGGGCCCGGGCCCGGGGATGACCGCCGGCAGCCGTGGGCACCCCTTCCGCAGGAGGCGGGGCGGAAGGGGTGCCACGGGGTCCGGGTCAGGCCACCAGCCGCTTGGCCAACTCGTCGGCGACCTGCTTGGCGATGGTGGGCGGGATGGCGGCGGCGATCTTCTCCGGGGTGAGCCCGGCCAGGACGCCGGCCACGATCGCCTGCTCGTCGGTGAAGTCCTTGTTGGCCAGTACGGTCAGCGCGGTCTGCAACGAGGCCAGCTGCGCGCCGAGCGACTTCAGGCTCGGGTGCGGGACGACGAAGTCCGGGTTGGTGTGGTCCTCCCCCATCGCCATCCGGGTGTAGATCTGACCCACCGGGTTGCGGCCGTCGAGGACGGTCAGGTTCTTGTGGACGGTCTCCAGCCAGGCGTGCTCTTCGGGTGTCATGTCGGTGTCCTCCAGTAGTCCGATGCCGGTCAGGTAGCGCCGGAACAGCGGGGTCTGGTCCCGTCCGGCCTTGGTCGAGTCGCGGAAGAAGCTGAAGTGGGTGTGCCACAGGTGCGAGTCGTCGCCGGAGCTGCGCTTGCCCAGCCGGTCCCACCGCCGGACGACCTTGCCGTCCGGGCTGTAGATGATCTCCCGCAGGTCACGGCTGTCCGGCGTGTTCGCCCGGCACTGGGCGACGCACCAGGTGGAGAACGTCTGGAGGTTGTGCGTGGTGCCCCCGGAGCGGACAGTGAACGTGCCCACGTCCAGCCCGGAGGCGTAGAGGGTGAGGCCGCCAGAGTCCCGGGGCGACTCCACCACCGAGTAGTCGTTGGTGACCACCCGGTCGGAGCCACAGTGGTAGCCGCCCCGGTGGGCCGGATCACCGACGATCCCCACCGCGGCGGGATCGAGCCCCTTGATGGTGTCGAGCAGGAGCCGGCGGACCGCCAGCAGATTGGCCGGAGCCGTCGTCATGACGCCCCCTCTCCGCAGCCGGAACCGAAGTGCCGACTGCTTCAGCAACAGGCCAGGGTCGGGGAATCTTCGCTACTCCGCGTATGCATCGCCCACAGGAGACCAAGCCGACCACTGGTGCACGTCATCGAGCGTTGCGAGAAACGATAGTCCCAGTTGCGATAAAAACCCCAGCTCAAAGGGGTTGTCTTCAGATAGGTAGAAGCTGGGAACCGGCTGGGACCACCGGCAGCACGAGCCGCGACGGATGCGATGGATCATGCAGGATCTGCCGAACCCCAGCGCGGAGCGTGATCGCCGCGCCGAGTGGTTCCCCGGTGCCGGGGTTGCGCGCGTAGCGGGGATGGGCACCGCCGGACACCTGCACCCGCAGCCGGTGCCCGACCGCGAACCGGTGCGCCACCGGCCACAGCGGCACCGGCACCCGGGTCACCCCGTCCGGGTCGACCGGGAACCGGCCGGGGGCGACCCGGACCAGGCCGTCGCAGACGTTCCAGGACCGGCCGCGCCGGTCCACGTCGCACAACCGCACGAACACGTCCAGGTACGACAGTTCGCTGCGGACGTGGATCTCGGCGTGCACCGGGCCGACCACCTCGACCGGCTCGGTCAGCACCGCGCCGGTGTAGACCAGCACGTCGGGCCGGGCCTCGACGGGACGGTTGTCGACCGGGCCGGCGCGCTGGGCCACCAGCAGCGGGCCGCCCAACGACGGGGTGGGGTCGGCCGGGTCGTACCGGATGGTGTCGGGGGGCGACGCGGCCGGCGGCTGCGGGTCGAGCCGGCCCCCGGCGTGCAGGTGCCAGGAAATCGCGGTGGCCGGCGGCGGCCACTCGGGCAGATCCCGCCAGCCGCCGCCGTCCCCGCCGACGTGCACCCGCACCGGGGCACGCGGCGACGGCGGCCGGCCGTGCAGGTGGGCGTCGAGCCAGCCCAACCCCTCCCGCAGCGCCTCGGCCAGCAGACCGGGGCTGCCGTGTGTCCACGGGCCGACGGTGAGCCGGGTGGGCACGCCCGCCGCCCGCAGCGCGGCGTGGTCGGCGAGCTGGGCGGGGAGGAAGATGTCCTGCCAGCCGCTGACCATCGTCACCGGGGCGCGCACCTCGGCGATCCGCGCGCCGAAGACCCGGGTCCGCCAGTAGTCGGCGTCCGGGGTGTGGTGGCGCAGCCACTCCTGGAAGAACGGCACGGTCACCCCGGTCGCCACCCGGTCGGCCTCGGCCAGCGGCAGGTGGGCCAGGGCGGCGGCCAGCCGGGGCTGCCCGCGCTTGAGTTCCCACTGCCGGGCCAGCCACGGCACGGTCTGCGCCTGGAGCAGCTCGGCCCAGGTGAGCACCGTGTCCAGGGCGAAGGACTCCCCCGCGTACGTCGAGTCGCGGGTGGCCGAGGCGGTGACCACCGCGACCATCGCGGCCAGTTCCTCCCCCGCGTCGGCGGCCAGCGCCCACTGGACGAAACCCTGGTAGCTGGCCCCGAACATGCCGAACCGGCCGGTGTACCAGGGTTGCCGGCGCAGCCAGTCGACGGTGTCGAGCCCGTCGTCGCGCTCGTGCACCAGCGGGTCGAACAGCCCGTCGGACCCGTCGGTGCCCCGGCAGGACTGGATCACCAGGTGGAAGCCGCGACCGGCGACGAGCCGGCCGAGCAGCCGCATCGGCCCGCCCCGCCCGTACGGCGTGCGGATCAGCACGGTCGGCGCGCCGGGCAGCCGGGGGGCGTAGTGGTCGGTGCGCAGCCGCGCCCCGTCGCGGGCCCGGACCGTGACGCCCCGGGTGACGTCGACCCGGTGGGTGGCGGCGGCCGGCAGGCGCAGCACGGCGGCGGCGAGGCGGGCGAGCGACAGGTCCGGCACGGCGCTCAGTCCGCCGGCCGGCGGGACGGCTCGGCGCGGGCGGCCCGCATCGCGTCGCGGTGCTCCCGCATCGAGTCGACCATGGTGGCCAGGAACCGGTGCACGACCGCCAGCTCGTCGTCGGTGAACCGGGCCATCACCTCGTCGGTGCGCCGCCCGAGCGGGCCGAAGAAGCTCATCGCCAGGGCGGCCCCCTGGTCGGCGTAGTGCAGGAACACCTTGCGCCGGTCGGCGGTGTCGCGGTCGCGGCGGATGTGCCCGGCGCGTTCCAGCCGGTCGACGAGCGCGGTCACCGACCCGGAGGAGAGGTTGAGCTGTTCGCCGAGCCGGCCGGGGGTGATCGGGTCGCCGAGCAGTTCGGCGTCCATGACGGCGATCAGGGCGTGCAGGTCGGTCGGGTTGAGCCCGTGCAGGTTGGCGAACGCGTGCCCGATGTGCTGCGCGTCGACCGAGTAGCGCCGCAGGTCGTTGGTGATGTCGGCCACCATCCGCCCGCGCGGGTCGTCCCGCCGCCGATACATCCCGTGCGTTGCCACGCCCGCCGTTGCCCCCTGTCGCTGTGTCCGGTTGCAGCATAGAACAGCGGCCGATAATCTCGGCTATCAAGATACTCGAAGGACGGGCTATCTTGCCGTCCGCGTTCCCACCGACAGACCACGAGGGCCTCCGATGTCTCTGTTCACCCGCGTCGCCCGCAGCCGGCTCGCCGCCTGGCTCACCGTGGCCGCCGCGATCGTCGTCGGCGCGGTCGTCTTCGGGCTCCCCAAGCCCGACAACCCCGCCCCCGTCTCGGCCACCGGCCTGTCCGTGCAGTGGCAGTCGACCCAGGTGGAACGCCTCCAGGAACAGCTACCCGACAACGACGTCCAACCGGCGATCGTCGTGGTCAGCCGGGACGACGGCAGCCCGCTGACCGACACCGACCGGGCCGCCGTCACCGACCGCTCCGGCGCGTTGGGCCGGCTCGCCGTCGGCGGCCAGGTCAGCCCGCCGCAGGTCTCCCCCGACGGCACCGTCGCGCTGCTCGCCGTCCCGCTGGACACCGCCGGCGGCCAGCAGGCCGTCGCCGACGAGGTGGCGAAGGTCCGCGACAGCCTCACCGGCCTGCCCGACGGCCTCACCGCCGCGGTCACCGGCGCACCCGCGTTCACCGCCGACCTGACCAAGGTCTTCGAGGGCGCCGACCTCACCCTGCTCGCCGTCACCGCCGGCGTGGTCGCCCTGCTGCTGCTGGTGACCTACCGCAGCCCGTTCCTGTGGATCGTGCCGCTGATCGTCGTCGCCGCCACCGAACAGCTCACCCTGCGGGCCGTCGACACCGTCGTCCCCGCCGTCGGCATCAACCTCCAGGAGGGCGCGGTCACCGGCATCGCCAGCGTGCTGGTCTTCGGCGCCGCCACCGACTACGCCCTGCTGCTCATCGCCCGCTACCGGGAGGAACTGCGCCGCGACGAGGACCGGTTCGCCGCCATGCGCGCCGCCGTACGCCGGACCGCCGAACCCATCCTCGCCAGCGGCGGCACCGTCGTGCTCGGCGTGCTCACCCTGCTGCTGTCCGAGCAGGAGACCAACCGGGCACTCGCCGTGGCCTGCGCCACAGGCGTCGTGTTCGCCATGCTCTCCGCACTGTTCGTGCTGCCCGCCGTGCTGGTCATCTTCGGCCGGGGACTGTTCTGGCCGTTCGTGCCGAAGGTCGGCGGCCCGGCCCGGGAGGGCAAGCTGTGGGGCCGGCTCGGTGCCGCCGTGGTCCGCCGCCCGCTGCCGGTCGCCGCGCTGTCCACCCTGCTGCTCGCCGGCCTCGCCCTCGGCGGGCTCACCCTGCGCACCGGGCTGTCCGAGACCGAACAGTTCCGGGTCAAGCCCGAGGCGGTCGCCGGAGCCGAGACGCTGGCCCGCGCCTTCCCCGCCGGCACCACCCAGCCGGTGGCGGTGCTCACCAACCCGGCCGCCGCCGCCGAGGTCACCCGCACCGCCGCCGCCGTGCCCGGGGTGGCCTCCGCCCGGCCCGGCGTGGCCGGCACCGCCGTCGCCCAGGTCGACGTGGTGCTCACCGACGAACCGGGCAGCCCCGCCTCCGACCGCGCCGTCGAGGCGCTGCGCGACGCGGTGGCCGCCGTGCCCGGTTCCGCGCCGCCGACCGTCGGCGGTGCCGACCCGGCCGAGGGGGCGCTGGTCGGCGGCACCGTCGCGGCCACCTACGACTCCGACGAGGCCAACACCCGGGACCTGCGGCTGATCCTGCCGATCATCCTGGTGCTCGTCTTCGCCGTGCTGGTGGTGCTGCTGCGCGGCCTGCTCGCCCCGCTGCTGCTGGTGCTCACCGTGATCGCGTCCTTCTTCGCCAGCCTCGGCGCGGCGTGGCTGCTCTTCGACCACGTGCTGGGCTTCCCCGCGCTCGACAGCGGGGTGCTCCTGTTGGCCTTCGTGTTCCTCGTCGCGCTCGGCGTGGACTACAACATCTTCCTGGTCACCCGGGCCCGCGAGGACGCCCGCGTCGCCGGCACCCGCGACGGCATGCTCTCCGCCCTGCGGGTCACCGGCGGAGTGATCACCAGCGCCGGCATCCTGCTCGCCGCGGTCTTCGCCGTCCTCGGCGTGCTGCCGCTGATCCTGCTCACCCAGATCGGCATCATCGTGTGCATCGGCGTGCTGCTCGACACGCTGCTGGTGCGCACCGTGCTGGTGCCGGCGCTGGCGTTCCTGCTCGGCGACCGGTTCTGGTGGCCGGGGCGGATCGACCGGGAGGCCGACGACGACGCGGGGGCGGCCACGCCCGCGCCGGCCGTCGCCGCCCGGGACTGACCCGCCCGTCCAGCCCGGCCGGGGGTCCCCACCTGCACCAGTGGGGGCCCCCGGCCGTCGGCGTACCCCGGCGGATGTGTCGCCCGTCACGGGCCCGTCCGGTCACCGGGAGCAGTGCCCGGACGGGCCCGCGCGGGCCCGCGTACGCTAGGAGTCCGACCAGCAGGGTCGACTCCCCCGGCACCGACAGACCGAAGATCACTGTGGCCTCGTCCGCGGTGACCGTCGCGACGACCAGGTGCCCGGCCGGCCGGTGGGCCGGCCGGCCCGCCGGTGGGCTCGGCAGACCCGCCGCTGGCACGGCCGGAACAGCAGTTCCGGCACAGATCCGGGCGGTGACGGGACGACCCCGACACCTGCCCCGGCAACCGCAGACAGGAGTATGGAGGGTATGCAGCTTCGCACCGACCTCCGCAATGTCGCCATCATCGCCCACGTCGACCACGGCAAGACGACCCTGGTCGACGCCATGTTGCGGCAGGCCGGCGCCTACGGGGCCCGTGGTGAGAACACCGAGCGCGTCATGGACTCGATGGATCTCGAACGGGAAAAGGGCATCACCATCCTGGCCAAGAACACCGGCGTGCGCTACCTCCCGGCGGACGGCTCCGACCCGGTCACCATCAACATCATCGACACCCCCGGCCACGCGGACTTCGGTGGCGAGGTCGAGCGGGGCCTGACCATGGTCGACGGGGTGGTGCTGCTGGTCGACGCCAGCGAGGGCCCGCTGCCGCAGACCCGGTTCGTGCTCCGCAAGGCGCTCAAGGCGCGGATGCCGATCATCCTGGTGATCAACAAGGTGGACCGGCCGGACGCCCGGATCAAGGAGGTCGTGGACGACACCTACGAACTCTTCCTCGACCTGGACGCCGACGAGGAGCAGATCGACTTCCCGATCGTCTACGCCTGCGCCCGCGACGGCATCGCCTCGCTGACCCAGCCCGCCGACGGCTCGGTGCCCGACGACAGCACCAGCCTGGAGCCGCTGTTCCGGACCCTGCTCGACACCATCCCGCCGCCCTCCTACGACGAGGGCGCGCCGTTGCAGGCGCACGTCACCAACCTGGACGCCTCGCCGTTCCTGGGCCGGTTGGCGCTGTGCCGGGTACGCCAGGGCACCATCAGCAAGGGCCAGACGGTGGCCTGGTGCCGCACCGACGGCAGCACCCAGCGGGTCCGCATCTCCGAGATGCTGATGACCGAGGGCCTGGAGCGCAAGCCGGCCGAGTCGGCCGGGCCGGGCGACATCATCGCCGTCGCCGGCATCCCCGAGATCATGATCGGCGAGACCCTCGCCGACGCGGAGAACCCGGTCCCGCTGCCGCTGATCACCGTGGACGAGCCGGCCATCTCGATGACCATCGGCACCAACACCTCGCCGCTGGTCGGCCGGGTCAAGGGCGCCAAGGTCACCGCGCGGATGGTCAAGGACCGGCTCGACAAGGAGCTGGTCGGCAACGTGTCGCTGCGGGTGCTGCCCACCGAGCGGCCGGACGCCTGGGAGGTGCAGGGCCGTGGTGAGCTGGCCCTGGCCATTCTGGTCGAGCAGATGCGCCGCGAGTCCTACGAGCTGACCGTCGGCAAGCCGCAGGTGGTCACCAAGGAGATCGACGGCAAGACCTGCGAGCCCGTCGAGCGGCTGACCATCGACGCCCCGGAGGAGTATCTCGGCGCGATCACCCAGCTCCTGGCCACCCGCAAGGGCCGAATGGAGCAGCTGGTCAACCACGGCACCGGCTGGATCCGGATGGAGTGGCTGGTGCCGGCGCGGGGCCTGATCGGCTTCCGTACCGAGTTCCTCACCGACACCCGGGGCACCGGCATCCTGCACCACGTCTTCGAGTCCTACGAGCCGTGGTTCGGTGAGCTGCGTACCCGCAACAACGGGTCGCTGGTGGCCGACCGCTCCGGCGTGGTCACCCCGTTCGCGATGATCAACCTCCAGGAGCGCGGCCAGCTCTTCGTCGAGCCCACCACCGAGGTGTACGAGGGCATGATCGTCGGGGAGAACTCCCGCTCCGACGACATGGACGTCAACATCACCAAGGAGAAGAAGCTCACCAACATGCGGGCCTCGACCTCCGACGAGACCGAGAAGCTGATCCCCCCGCGCAAGCTCTCCCTGGAGCAGGCGCTGGAGTTCTGCCGCGAGGACGAGTGCGTCGAGGTGACCCCGGTCGCCGTACGCATCCGCAAGGTGGTGCTGGACCAGACCCAGCGCGGCCGGATGGCCGCCCGCCGCAAGCACGCCGGCTGACCCACCCGGGTCGCACCCGTCGCCACACCCCGCCTCACCCGGAGCCCCGGTCCGCCTCACCCGGACCGGGGCTCCGCCCGTCCCCCACCCCGGGCGCGGCCGACCCCACCCCGGGTGCCCGCCGGGCCGCCCCGGCACCCTCCCCGGTGCCGCCAGCCCGCCCCGGCACCCTCCCCCGAATGCCGCCGGGCCGTCCCGGCGGGCCGGATTCGGCTAGCGTCACGGGCATGACCTGGGATGACCTCGACGCCCGACTGGACCGGCGGCCCGGCACCGTCTCGGCGTACCTGGGCCGGCCCGACGCCCCACCCACCTGGACCCGCAACCCCGACGCCACCCACTACGCGGCCAGCACCATGAAGGTCGCGGTGCTGCTGGCCCTGCACCGGGCCGCCGAAGCCGGCACCCTCGACCTGGACACCCCGGTGCCGGTGGTCAACGACTTCACCTCGGCCAGGCCGGACGCACCCCGGTTCACCTGCGCCCGGCCCTACGACAACGACGACGCCGTCTGGCAGCGGCTCGGCGGGCGGGCCACCCCGCGCTGGCTCGCCAACCGGATGATCACCCGGTCCGGCAACCTCGCCACCAACCTGATCATCGAACTCCTCGGCCTGCCCGCCGTCGCCGAGGCGTGGCGGCTCGCCGGGGCCCGGCACAGCGTCACCGGCCGGGGCATCGAGGACGCCGCCGCCCGGGAGGCCGGCATCACCAACCTGGTCACCGCCGCCGATCTGGCGGCCCTGCTCGGCGGGCTGGCCGTCGGCGCACACCGGCCCGGCCCGCTGGCCTCCCCGGCGGCCTGCACCGCCATGATCGACGTGCTGCTGGACCAGCGCCACCGCGACGATCTCGCCGCCGGGCTGCCCGCCGGCACCCGGATCGCCCACAAGAACGGCTGGGTACGCGGCGTACGGCACAGCGCCGGCGTGGTCCTGCCCGACGACGCCCCGGCGTACGTGATCGCCGTCTGCACCACCACCGACCCCGCCACCGCGCCCGACGACCTCGACGCCTGCCGGCTGCTGGCGGAGGTCTCGGCGACGGCCTGGGCCGCCCGGCACGACCTCACCGGCTGACCGGCAGATCAGTCCAGCAGGTGGGTCCGCAGGGCGGCGCGGAGCTGCGGGGTCACCCCCAACCCGTCGGCCAGGTACGCGTCGAACGACCCGTGCCGGCGGCGCACCTCGTCGAAGCCGGCGTCCAGGTACTCGGGGCGCACCTCCAGCACCGCCCGGACCGTCTCCGGGTCCAGCTCCGGACGCCGCCGCAGCATCGCCGCCGACGCCTCCCCACGCAGCTCCACCGTCAACGCGTTGTGCCGCAGGTAGTCGGCCCGGACCGTCTCCTCGTCGACGCCGAGGGCGGTGAGCAGCACCACCGCCAACCACCCGGTACGGTCCTTGCCCGCCGAACAGTGGAACAGCAGCGGCAGGTTGACCGGGTCGGCCGCCAGCCGCACCGCGCGGGCGAACCCCTCCCGGGCCACCGCACCGCTGACGAACCACCGGTACAGCTCCGCCATCGCCGCCGCCGCACCCCGCCGGGCCGCCTCGTCGTGGCCGGTGAGGTCGTGACCGAGCAGCACCGCCGACAGGTAGCCGAACCCGGGGTGCGCCGGGTCGAGCACCGGCAGCCGCACCAGGTTGTGGTCACCGACCAGCCGGTTCGGCGGGGCGGACGCCGTCTCGGTGTCGTCCCGCAGGTCCACCACGCAGGCCGGGGCGAGCCGACCCAGCACCGTCAGGTCGGCCTCGGTCAACCGACCCAGCGCCGGGGTGCGGATCAGTCGGCCGGGGCGTACCCGCCGGCCGTCACGGGTGGGCAGTCCGCCCAGGTCACGGGCGTTCGGGGCACCCGCCAGCGTCCAGCTTCCCACGGTCATCGGCGCGCTCCTTCGGTGACGGCGTGCGTATAGGGTGCCGCACATGACGATCGCCGTGGTACGCACCCACCGGCTGTCCGCGCCGCTGCACACCCCGTTCGTCACCGCGCTGCGGCGTACCACCACCGTGGAGACCCTGGTGGTGGAGGTGACCGACGCCGACGGGCGGTCCGGCTTCGGCGAGGCCCCGCAGGTGTGGCAGGTCACCGGGGCGTCGGTGGCCGGCGCGGAGTCCTGCGTCCGGGACGTGCTCGCCCCGGCGGTGGTCGGCCGGGACGCCGACGACGTGTTGGCCCGCTGCGCCGAGGTCGCGGCGGCGGTCGCCGGCAACGAGGCGGCCCGGGCCGCGCTGGACGTGGCGCTGCACGACCTGGCGGCACGGCGGCTCGGCGTACCCCTGGTGCGGTTGCTCGGGGGGACGGCGCTGCGGGTGCCGACGGACGTCACGCTGGCCGCCGGGACCGGCGCGGACCTGGCCGTGGCCGCCCGGCAGCGGTGCGACGAGGGCTTCGACGTGCTGAAGCTGAAGGTCGGCACCGACGCGGCGGGCGACCTGGAACGGGTCCGCGCGGTCCGGGCGGCCGTCGGCCCGCAGGTGCGCCTGCGGTTGGACGCCAACCAGGGGTGGACGCCCCGGGAGGCGGTCCGGGTGATCCGGGGTGTCGAGGACGCCGGGCTCGACGTGGAGCTGGTCGAACAGCCGGTGGCCCGGTGGGACCTGGACGGCATGGCCTGGGTCGCCGACCGGGTGGACGTGCCGATCCTCGCCGACGAGGCGGTGTTCGGGGTGCGGGACCTGGTCGCGGTGATCCGGCGGCGGGCGGCCGACCTGGTCAACGTCAAGCTCGCCAAGTGCGGTGGTCTGCGCCCGGCGCGCACCCTGCTGGAGCTGGCCCGGGAACATGGCATGGGCACCCTCGTCGGGTCCATGATGGAAAGTCAGGTGGGGGTCGGCGCGGCGGCCAGCCTGGCCGCCGCCTACCGGACCAACGCCGTGTCCGACCTGGACGCGGCCTGGTGGCTGGCCTGGTCGCCGGTGCACGGAGGGCCGCGTTACGAGGGCGCCACCGTGGTGCTGCCGGACGCGCCGGGGCTCGGCATCACCGCCGTGACCGAAACAAAGATTCAACACCGAGGTTGATGATCGCAGCTTTTCTTCCTATGGTCCGGATGGGGCACCGACACGTGAGCCGGAGGTCGACGTGGAGTTGGAGCCGGGCCGGGAGGCCCTCGTCCGGGTGGCCGTCGCCACCCTCTGGACCGACCCCGGCGCGACCCGCCCGGTCGACCGGCCCGCCCTGGCGGTGCCCTCGGACACCGGCGGCTGGATCACCGGGATGGACGCCAGCCAGCGGGTCGGTGACTGTGTGCTCAGTCAACTACTGCTCGGCGAACGGGTGCTGGTGACCGCGTTGCACCCCGACGGCTGGGCCCGGGTCGTCGCCGTGCAGCAGGCCGCACCCCGGCTCGATGCGCGCGGCTACCCCGGCTGGCTGCCCGCCGCCCAACTCACCCCGGCCACCCCCGCCGGCGGCCCGGCCGACCCGCTCGTCGTCGACGCGGTCAGCACCGGGCTGCGGGTCACCCCCGCCGGCCCGGTCGCCCTGCCCGGGGTCGTCCTGGGCACCCGGCTGCACCCGGCCGGTCCCGCCGTCGACGGGTGGCGGCCGGTCCGGGTGCCCGGACGGCCCGACCCACTGTGGGTTCCCGAGGCCGACGTCACCGAGCTACCGGCCACCCCGCCGACGGCCGACGACGTGCTCGCCGTCGCCGCCCGGCTGCGCGACGTCGCGTACGTCTGGGGTGGGCTCTCCGGGCACGGGATCGACTGTTCCGGCCTGGTCCACCTGGTGTGGCGACGGCTCGGCGTGACGCTGCCCCGCGACGCCGACGACCAGGCGGCGGCCACCACGCCCGTGCCGGCCGGTGAGGAACGCCCCGGCGACCTGTACTTCTTCGCCCGACCGGGGCGGGGCATCCACCACGTCGGCCTGGTGACCGCCGGCCGGGGGCCACGGATGCTGCACGCCTGCTATCGGCAGCGGCGGGTGCTGACCGAGCCGCTGCCACCGGACCGGGTCGCCACCCTGGTCGGCGCGCACCGGGTCTGACCGGGAAATGGGCGTCACCGCAGTGCGGTGACGCCCATCGGTGCCACTACGGTCAGCGGCGCGCCTCGATCAGCTCGCGCCGCCGGTCCCGGGACGACTTGACCAGGCTGGCCACCGTCGCCACGGCGAGACAGCCGATGATGACCGTCAACGACAGCCAGATCGGGATGTGCGGGGCCCAGCCGATCGGCTCACCGTCGTTGAGGAACGGCAGGTTGTTGTCGGCCAGCGCCTCCAGCACCAGCTTGACGCCGATGAAGCCGAGCACCACCGACAGGCCGTAGCTGAGGTAGACCAGCCGGTCGAGCAGCCCGCCGACCAGGAAGTAGAGCTGTCGCAGGCCCATCAGCGCGAAGACGTTCGCGGTGAAGACCAGGTACGGCTCCTTGGTGATCCCGAAGATCGCCGGGATCGAGTCCAGCGCGAAGATCAGGTCGGTGGTGCCGATCGCGATCATCACCACCAGCATCGGGGTGAACAGCCGCCGGCCCGCCTCGTACGTGGTGAGCTTCGCGCCGTCGTAGTCCCGCGACAGCGGCAGCGCCTTGCGGCTCCACCGGATCAGGATGTTCTCCTTGAACTCGTCCTCCTCCGGCTCGCCCTGTCGGGCCAGGTTGACGGCCGTGTAGATGAGGAACGCGCCGAAGATGTAGAACACCCAGGAGAACTGGGAGATCAGCGCCGCACCGGCGGCGATGAAACCACCGCGCATGACCAGGGCCAGCACGATGCCGATGAGCAGCACCTTCTGCTGGTATTTCCGGGGCACCCGGAACCGGGCCATGATGATCACGAAGACGAAGAGGTTGTCCACCGAGAGGCTGTACTCGGTGAGCCAGCCGGTGTAGAACTGGCCGGCCACGTCGCCACCGGCGGTGACCCACAGCCCCGCCCCGAACAGCAGCGCCAGGCCGACGTAGAAGCTGACCCAGAGGCTCGACTCACGGACGCTGGGCTCGTGCGGCCGGCGGCCGATGATGAAGAGATCGGCGAGGAGCACCGCCGTCAGTGCGACGAGGGTTCCCGCCCACACCATTCCGGACACGTTCAATCCATTCCTCCGGCAGACACGCGGCGTCGGGCACACCGTACGCCGCGTGACGGCGAGGTGGGCGACGACGCACACACTGGTGACTGTCGGAGGTCTCTTCCGCCAGCGACCCGCGGGCGGGGCGCTGACCGGCGGAGCCGGGTCGAGCTGTCGGGTGACGCTCGACCGTGCTGACGACTCCGTCGCGGGGGAATACTCCCCTCCTCGGCCGCCATTGTTCACCATCGAGGGCTGCGGGCGCATCTCCTGCGGCGTGCATTGCCGGCAGCATCACGTTCCGACCTCAACCGACCTGGTTGTCGGCTGCCCTCCCGGTCACCCCGCCTAACCATCCTAGGAGGCTAGGTGTAGCGGTATACGCGCGATTGATGGCGTTCTGCGGGGTGGGGGGATGGAGTCGCCCCGGCGCACCACGGGTGGGGCGCGGCGTGGCAGGCTGTCGGCATGGTGCTTGAGGTCGCGCTCATCGACGTACTGCCCGGACACGAGGACGATTTCGCCGCCGCCTACGCGCAGGCGCACGCCATCATCGTCGCCGCCGAGGGATGCCGCTCGGTCCGGATGACCCGGGGCGTCGAGTCCCCCTCCCGGTTCGTGCTGCTGGTCGAGTGGGACTCGGTGCAGGCCCACGAGGAGAACTTCCGGGCCACCGAGGCGTTCGGCAAGTGGCGGGCGCTGATCGGCCCGCACTTCGCCGGTCCACCCCGGGTCGAGCACTTCGTCGACGTACCGGCCTGAGCCGGGTCGGGGCCGCGATCCGACCGGCGTCCCGACAGCCTCCGACAACTTCCCGAAAAAATTCACTCCGGTCGATCGGATTTTGTCGTACCCCCGGGTTACCGTGCGGCGCACGCGCGGCGACCGGTCCCGACACGTTCGGGGGTGCCGGGTCCGGTGGTCACGCGGTGAACCGTCGTGGCCGCCGGCCGCCGGGCCGACCCCGGTGACCGGCCGGCCCCGCCGCCGCCTCGGCGCACCGCCGCCACCGGCGGCCTGGGCGCCACCGGGGCGGCCTCGGCGCACCGGGGCGGCCTCGGCGCACCGCCGCCGGCCCGTGGGCGCACCGCCGGTGGTTGTCGTGCGGGGTTAATCCGTGGCGTCCGCAACGACGGTCCGGTTGACTGCCCGGATGACCGCACGGGTGTTCCTGATGACCGGGGTGAGCCGCCGGATCGGCATCGGCGCGGCGGTCGCCCGCACCCTCGCCGCCGACGGGCACCGGCTGCTGCTGACCGGGCTGCCCGGCTACGACGAGGCACAGCCCTACGGCGGCGACCCGCAGGGCGTACCGGCGCTGCTGGCCGAACTGGGCGGGGCCGCCGCCCACACCGCCGCCGACCTGCTCGACCCGGCCGCCCCGGCCGCGCTGGTCGCCGAGGCGGTACGCCGGCACGGCCGGCTCGACGGTGTGGTGGCGACCCACGCCTACTCCACCCGCACCAGCCTCGGCGGGTTGGACGCCACCGAGATCGACAGGCACCTGGTGGTGAACGTCCGGGCCACGCTGCTCCTGGCCGACGCGTTCGCCACCGCCTTCACCGCCGGGTCGGGCGGCCGGCTGGTGCTCTTCTCCAGCGGCCAGCGCCTCGGCCCGATGCCCGACGAGTTGGCCTACGCGGCCAGCAAGGCCGGGGTGGAGAACCTCGCCGCGCAGCTCGCCCCGCTGCTGATGCCCCGCGGGATCACCGTCAACTGCCTCAACCCCGGGCCGACCGACACCGGCTACGCCCCACCCGAGGCGCACGCCGCGGTGGCGGCACTCTTCCCGTCCGGCCGCTGGGGCACCCCGCAGGAGGCCGCCCGGCTCGTGCGTTTCCTCTGCTCACGGGAGGCGGACTGGATCACCGGCCAGGTCATCGACTCCGAGGGTGGTTTCAACCGCTACCGGTGAGTCCGCCCGACCGGCGCCCTCTGGGGCGGGGGACGGCGTACCGGTGGTCTCCCGACCGTCCCACCCGGCCACGTCGTCCGCCGCCGGACCGGCCGTACCGGTGGTGAGGGCGGCGACCCGGCGGCGGAGCAGCTCCGCCGTCTCCACCGCGCTGAGCGCGGCGGCGGACAGCCAGCCGGTCATCCGGTCGTAGCGCCCGACGTCGACCTCGGAGGCCAGCCGCACGTCGGTGGTCAACGCCTCCAGCATCACCGTGCGCGGGTCGGCCGGGTCGGGGAACGAGTAACACGAGAAGGCCGTCAACGGGTACGCCCCACCGCGCGGGGCCGCCGTCCCCGGCACCACCCGGATCGTCACGTGCGGCAGCTCGGCCAGGGCCAGCAGGTGCGCCAACTGCTCGTGCCAGACGTCGGCGGGCAGGCCGGCGGGGTCGCAGACCCGCTCGTCGAGCAGGGCCGTGTAGTGCGGCGGGTCGGGGCGACGCAGCAGCCCCTGCCGGGTGAGCCGGGCCCGCAGGTCGGCCTCGACGTCGACGTCCGGGTGCAGCAGCCGGCCGGCCGCGATCCGCAGCCGGGCGTAGCCGGGTGCCTGGAGCAGGCCGGGCAGCACCGCCGGCTGGTACTCCACGATGGTCGCCGCGCCCGCCTCCAACTCGGCGTAGGTGCGCTGCCGCTCGCTCATCTCGCCGAGCGCCTTCCACCAGCCGCGCCCGGTCGCCGCGTCGCGGGCGATGACGATCAGCGCCTCCCGCTGCGGCGACGGGACCTCGTAGATGTCGAGCAGGTCGAGCACGTCGGCGAGGTCGGGCCGGCTCTGCCCCAGCTCGATGCGGGACAGCTTGGAGGTGGAGGCCCAGCCCAGCCGGGCGCAGACCTGTTCCAGGGTCAGCGCCTCCCGCCTGCGCAACTGGCGCAGTTCGGCGCCGAGCCTCGCGCGTCGAATGACAGGACTCGATGACAATGGCATCCCAGCCTCCCCACGAGGGAGGGTACGCAGGATCATCACCCAGGGCAACAGTTTGCTTGCACACCGCAATGCTTATCTGAGCCGCCCTCGGATGACGCCGCCGCCGGGCGGCCCCGAACGGCAGCCCCCCCGTCTCCACGGCGGCCGTTCGGGGCAGCCCGGTCAGGGCCGGTAGGTGCCGAACGACCAGACGTTGCCGGCGAGGTCCCGGGCCGCGTAGTCCCGGGAACCGTAGTCGGTGTCGAACGGCTCCCGGATGATCTCCGCCCCGGCCGCCCGCGCACGGTCGTGGTGGGCGTCCAGGTCGTCGACCGCCACGTAGACGGCGTAGTCGTCGTCGGCCGGCCGGTCCGGTCGACCCCGGCCGGTGCCGAGCATGACGATGCCGTCGCCGAGCGCCAGTTCGGCGTGCGCCACCGTCTGGTCCGGACCGTCGTGCACCGCGTGGACCCGGAACCCGAACGCGGCGCAGAGCCAGTCGATCGCCGCCCGCGCGTCGGGGTACCGGAAGGTGGGGTAGATGCTCGTCATGCGTCGAGTGTGCCGGCCGGCGCTCAACCCGGATTGGACGAATGGGAACCCGGCCGACCCAGTGCCGCCGGGGTCGTCCCGGTGAACTCCCGGAACTCCCGGATCAGGTGCGACTGGTCGTAGTACCCCCAGCGCGCCGCCAGCTCGGCCCAGCCGTCCGCCGGCCCCGTCCGGTCGTCCGCCGGCCCGGCGGGGTCCGGCGGGGCGGACACCGCGTCCTGCCGGCCCAGCGTCGCGTACGCCCGCTGGAAACGCAGCAGGCGGGCGGTCGTCTTCGGGCCCAGCCCCAGCTCCCGGCGGAACCGCGCGGCCAGGTGCCGGCGGCTCCACCCGAGTTCGCCGGCCAACGCGCCGATGCCGATGTGGCCGGCCGAGCCGGCGAGCAGCTCCCAGGCCCGGCCGAGGTGCGGATCGACCGGTTCGGCGTCCGCCATCCGGGCGTCGAGCGCCGCGTCGAGCAGGGCGAACCGGTGGGGCCAGTCCGGTGCCCCGGCCAGCCGGGCCCGCAACCGGTCGAGCCACGGGTCGGGCAGCCCGTCGACCGCCACCGCCCGGTTGGCCAACTCCCCCAGCGGCATCCCGAGGACCCGGCGGGCCGCCAGCGGGGTGAGCATCAACTGCACCCCCGCACCGGCCCCGGCCGTCGAGGTCGTGCAGTAGCCGTCGTACGGCCCGGCCACGAACGAGTCCACCCGGTACGCGCTGTGTGCCGCCGAGCGCGGGTTCAGCACGTCGAGCGGGGCGCCCCAGCCGAGGATGAGGACCACGAACGCGCCGGCCGCCTCGTGCCGGACCAGTGGCGGCGGTGCGCCCCGTCCGGACGCCGTACCGACCGGAACACCCTCCCGGTAGCCCAGGTACCGACCCACGACGGGACCCAGCCGTGCCGCCGGCACCCCGACACACACCTCGTCCAGCACCGGCCCGCCCGTCACTTCACCCCGGCGGCGTCCATCCCCCGCAGTTCCTTCTTGAGGTCGGCGACCTCGTCGCGGATCCGCGCGGCCAGCTCGAACTGCAACTCCCGGGCGGCGGCGAGCATCTGGTCGTTGAGCTCCTGGATGAGCTGTGCCAGGTCGGCCCGGGCCATCCCCTCCCGGGAGGGCGTGCCGGCGGTGGCCCGACCGCGACTGCGGGTCTCCTTGACCGGGGCCTTGCCCCGGGACAGTTGCCGGGCGGCCCCGCCGACCCGGGCGCTCTCGGTGTCCTCCGCCTCCCGGTAGATGTCGTCGAGGATGTCGTGGATCTTCTTGCGCAGCGGCTCGGGGCTGATCCCGTGCGCCTCGTTGTGCGCGATCTGCTTGGCCCGGCGACGGTTGGTCTCGTCGATCGCCAACGCCATCGAGGGGGTGATCTTGTCGGCGTACATGTGGACCTGACCCGAGACGTTACGGGCGGCCCGGCCGATGGTCTGGATCAGCGACCGGCCGCTGCGCAGGAAGCCCTCCTTGTCGGCGTCGAGGATCGCCACCAGGGAGACCTCGGGCAGGTCGAGACCCTCCCGCAGCAGGTTGATGCCGACCAGCACGTCGTAGTCGCCCTTGCGCAGCTCGCGCAGCAGCTCCACCCGGCGCAGGGTGTCGACCTCGGAGTGCAGGTAACGCACCCGGATGCCGTTCTCCAGCAGGTAGTCGGACAGGTCCTCGGCCATCTTCTTGGTCAGCGTGGTGACCAGCACCCGCTCGTCGCGCTCGGTGCGCAGCTTGATCTCGTGCATCAGGTCGTCGATCTGCCCCTTGGTCGGTTTGATCACGACCTCCGGGTCGATCAGACCGGTGGGGCGGATGACCTGCTCGACGAACTCGCCCTGGGCCTGCTCCAGCTCCCACGGGCCGGGGGTGGCGGAGAGGAAGACCATCTGGCCGACCCGCTCCAGGAACTCGTCGAAGCGCAGCGGCCGGTTGTCGGCGGCGCTGGGCAGCCGGAACCCGTGGTCGATGAGCATCCGCTTGCGCGAGGCGTCGCCCTCGAACATGCCGCCGATCTGCGGGATGGTGACGTGCGACTCGTCGACCACGGTGAGGAAGTCGTCGGGGAAGTAGTCGAGCAGGCAGTGCGGCGGACTGCCGGGCAACCGGCCGTCGATGTGCATCGAGTAGTTCTCGATGCCGGAGCAGAAGCCGACCTGCCGCATCATCTCCAGGTCGTAGGTGGTGCGCATCCGCAGCCGCTGCGCCTCCAGCAGCTTGCCCTGCCGTTCCAGCTCGGCCAGCCGCTCCCCCAGCTCGGCCTCGATGTCCCGGGTGGCCCGCTCCATCCGCTGCGGGCCGGCCGCGTAGTGGGTGGCCGGGAAGATCAACAGATTGTCGACCTCCTTGACCACGTCGCCGGTGAGCGGGTTGAGGTAGTAGAGCTTCTCCACCTCGTCACCGAACAGCTCGATCCGGACGGCCAGCTCCTCGTATGCCGGGATGATCTCCAGCGTGTCGCCCCGGACCCGGAACGTGCCCCGCTGGAAGGCCATGTCGTTGCGGGTGTACTGGATGTCGACCAGGCGGCGCAGCAACTGGTCGCGGTCGAGTTCCTGCCCGACGACGACCCGCACGGCCCGGTCGAGGTACTCCTCCGGGGTGCCCAGGCCGTAGATGGCCGAGACGGTCGCCACCACGATCGTGTCCCGCCGGGTGAGCAGCGACATGGTCGCCTTGTGCCGCAGCCGCTCGACCTCCTCGTTGATCGAGGAGTCCTTCTCGATGTAGGTGTCGGTCTGCGGGATGTACGCCTCGGGCTGGTAGTAGTCGTAGTAGGAGACGAAATACTCGACCGAGTTGTGCGGGAGCAGCTCGCTGAACTCCTTGGCGAGCTGGGCGGCGAGGGTCTTGTTGGGGGCGAGCACCAGGGTCGGCCGTTGCAGCCGCTCGACCAGCCACGCCGTGGTGGCGCTCTTGCCGGTGCCGGTGGCCCCGAGCAGCACGGTGTTACGATCGCCGCGCCGGACCCGACGCTCAAGATCATCGATGGCGGCCGGTTGGTCGCCGGCCGGTTGGAACTCACTGACGACCTGGAAGCGACCATCGAGCCGGGGAATGTCGAGCGCCATGGTCCCCACGGTACGCCGCAGGTCCGACACTTCCCCGCGATCGCCGGACAGCCGGTGATCAGCTTCGATATTGCCATTGTGGCCCACATCGCAGCCGGCTAGCCTGGACACCGTAGGCCGCTCGCGGCGGCCGACCGCGGCGGTGGCCGGGCCCTCGACAGGCTCCCACCGCCCGGCACCTGGGGTCGCAGCACCCGGACATCACCGGCGTGCGCATCCCGCGTGGTCGCGCCCCTGGCGCAGACCGGCCGCCGCGAGCGCCCCTGCACCTGTCTCCCCCGGCCGCCGGCACCCCCGGGCCGCGTCCCGGCACCCCCGCCGGCGTCACTCCGCCCCGGCCGGCCCGTTCAACCACACGTGGACACCTCGCCCGACCAGCCACCACGCCCACCGGGAGCCGGTCCGGGCCGCCGCCGTGCCGGCCACCACCGCCACGCCGCGGCGGAGGGCCCGTCGGGCCGGCGGCGGATCACCCTGGTCGCCCTGGTCGTGGTCGCCGTCACCGCCGCCGCCACCCTCGTGGCCGGCCTGCTCGCCGACACACAGGCCCCGACCGCCACGACGCGGGCGCTCACCGACGAGGAGGCCGAGCGGCTCGCCGCCGTCCGGGTCGGCACCTACCGGGACGTCCGGGCCGGGGTACGGGTGGCCGTCGGCACCGGGGCCGGCCGCACCGACCTGGTCGGCTGGGTCGACTGGTCCCGTCCGCTGGCCTACCTCGACGTCGGCGGCCCGGGAGCCGGCCAGGACCGGGGCCTGGTGCAGGCCACCCCGTCGGCGGTGGTGCAGCGCCCCGACCCCGCCGCGATCGTGACCCCGGCCCGGCCACCCCTGGTGCCGCCCGGTGACCGCTGGCGGCTGCGGAACCCGCCACCCGGGCGGGGGCTCGCCGGGGCGCTCACCGTGCTCTTCGCGCTCGCCGCGGACCGGCCCGCACCCGCCGCACCGCTACGTGCCGGTGCCGGCCGGTGGCTCGGCCGGGAGACCCTCGGCGGCGACCCGGTCGACATCCTCCAGGCGGCGCTGTGGCCGCCCCCGGCACCCGCCGCCACCGCACCCACCACCACACCCGTCACCACCGCATCCGCCGCCGCGCCGGACGGGCGGCCGGCCGACGACGCCGACCCCCGCTGGTGGGTGGACCGCGACGCGCGGCTGCGCCGCTGGTCGGGTCGGCTCGCCGACGGCACCCCGGTCACGGTGGACCTGGACCGGGTCGACCGGCCGACACCCTGGCCCGTCGACGCGCTCGGCGGTCGGCCCGGACTGCCCCGCGCCGCCACCGACGAGGAGACCGCCCGGCTGGGCCGGCTCGCCACCCGGCTGCGCGCCGGGACCGGAAGCGCGGCAGTCACCGTGTCCGCACCCCTCGGCAGCGCCGCCAACCTGCGCGGCGGCGGCTGGCTGAGCTGGTCGGCCGGCGTCGCCTACCTGTCCGTCGCCGAACTGGACACCCTCGGCCGCCGGACGCTGCGGCGTCGGGACCGGGCCGGCTTCGCCCGGGCGGACGTACCGGTCGGACCGCACACCGCGGCCGCCGGCCCGTCGGCGACGCCGCCGCTGCCGCTGCCGACCGGGGCCGGCTGGCGGCTCGCGGGCCAGCCGGTCGACGAGTTGGACGCACTGCTCGACGCGGCGGTGCGGGCCGCAGGACCGGCCCCGGACGCCACCACCACGGTCCACGTCCGCAGCGACCGACGGGCCGGCCGCCCGGTGGACGTGTTCGAGGTACGCCGCCAGGGCCAGCGGCTGCGGTACTGGCTGGACCGTTCCGGCTTCCTGCACCGGTTGGAGCTGCGCACCACCGGCGGGCTGTGGGCACAACTGGAGCTGACCCCCGGCCCGCTGCCGGCGGGGATCGTCCCCGCGCACCGGAAGCCGTCCCCGCCCACGCCGCGCGGTTGACCTGGCAGGACGGTCAGGGCCGCCAGCCGCTCCGCGCCGCCCAGTCCTGCGCCCGCAGGTGTTCCTCGGCGAACCACGGGGCGTCGGCGATGCCGGACCCTCCGCCGTCCGGTGCCGACGCCGCCAGCTCCCGCTGCACCGCCGGGTACGCCGCCCGTCGATCGGGATCGGCACGCAGGTGGTCACGCATCAGCAGGGCGTGCCGCCAGCCGGCCGAGCCCGCCACCCGCAGGTGCACGGCGACCGGCCGGCCCGGGTCGGCGCTGCCGTGCAGCCGCTGCTCCCAGCCCTCGTCACCGCCCCCACCCGTCCCGGCGTCGCGACCCAGCCAGCGGGGGCGGTCCCCCCGTACGCCGGGCACCCTCGGGAAGCCGGCGTCGGCGAGCCGGCCCGCCAACGGACCGTCCGCCTCGGCCATCGACGGCACGGTCACCTGCACGTCGATGACGTCCGGCCCGGCCAGCCCGGGGACAGCGGTGGGACCGACATGGTCGATCCGCAGGTCGTCGGGGGCCAGCGCGTGCCGGATCCGGGCGGCGAGCCGGGCGTACTGCTGCGGCCAGGTCGGGTCAGGCGCGGTCGGCACCACCGGCCGGCCCGGGGCGACCCGCCGTTCCCGCACGTTGCGTTCGTAGGGCACCAGGCGTGCCGACCAGAGGGCGTCCACGGCGGCGTGCAGCTCGTCGAGGCCGCCGTCGTTGTCGAGCACCACGTCGGCCGCCGCGCCACGACGGGCGTCGTCGGCCTGCGCGGCGATCCGCCGCTCGGCCTCCGCACGGCTCATCCCCCGGGTCCGCGTCAACCGCTCCAGCCGGGTGGCCACGGCCGTCCGCACCACCACCACCAGGTGGTACGTCGGCGCGAGCCCCACCTCCACCAGCAGCGGTACGTCGTTGACCACCACCGCGTCGGCGGGTGCCGCGGCGAACAGCTCGGCGGACCGGGCGCGTACCCGGGGGTGGATGATCTCCTCAAGCCGGCGACGGGCGGTCGCGTCGGCGAAGACCAGCGCGCCCAGCGCCGCCCGGTCCAGTGCCCCGTCGGCGGTCAGCACCCGGTCGGAGAAGGCGGCGACGATCGCGGCCAACCCCTCGGTGCCCGGTGCCACCACCTCCCGGGCTATCCGGTCGGAGTCGACGATCACCGCGCCCCGCTCGGCCAGCCGGGCCGCCACGGCGCTCTTGCCGGACCCGATGCCACCGGTCAACCCCACCCTCAGCACCGACCCAGTCAACCGGATCGCCGCCCACCCCACCACACCGCCCCACCCGACACCGCCACGCCGAACCGGCCCGGGGCGCCCGGGGTCGCCCCGCCCGGGACGTCGCGCACAGTCGGCCAGGTAGCGGTATCCGGCGCCGGTGAGACCGCAACATCGCCACCCCTGAGTCGATCATTCCCGTCGCGGGACGGGAGCGGAGACACCCGGACAGCACGGAGCCCCGTCCCCGGTCCGCGTGGCGGATCGGGGACGGGGCTCCGGTGTGTCAGCGGCTACCCGCGCCCGGGTACGACGTCAGACGTCGTACCCGGTGGGAGCCAGCCTCCGGCTCACTTGCCGCCGGCGAGCTTCTCCCGCAGCGCGGCGAGCGCCTCGTCGGTGGCCAGGGTGCCGGCCGGCTCCTCGGCCTGCCGGCTCGGGGCCGACGAGCTGGTCGAGGTGGTGGTGCCACCGGTGGCGACCGGCGGGGCCGGGTTCGCAGCGGCCTCGGCGTCGGCGGCCCGGGAGGTCTGCACCTGCTTGGTGTGGGCCTCCCAGCGCTGACGCGCCTCGGCGTACTGGTTCTCCCAGGTCTCGCGCTGCTTGTCGTACCCCTCGAGCCACTCGCCCGTCTCCGGGTCGAAGCCCTCCGGGTAGATGTAGTTGCCCTCGTTGTCGTACGTCGCAGCCATACCGTAGAGGGTCGGGTCGAAGTGCTCCTCGCCCTCGACGAAGCCCTCGTTGGCCTGCTTGAGCGACAGCGAGATCCGGCGACGCTCCAGGTCGATGTCGATGACCTTGACCATGACCTCGGAGCCGACCTGGACGACCTGCTCCGGGATCTCCACGTGGCGCTCGGCCAGCTCGGAGATGTGGACCAGGCCCTCGATGCCGTCGTCGACCCGGACGAACGCGCCGAACGGCACCAGCTTGGTGACCTTACCCGGCACGATCTGCTGGATCGCGTGGGTGCGGGCGAACTGCCGCCACGGGTCCTCCTGGGTCGCCTTCAGCGACAGCGAGACCCGCTCGCGGTCCAGGTCGACGTCCAGGACCTCGACCTCGACCTCCTGGCCCACCTCGACGACCTCGGACGGGTGGTCGATGTGCTTCCAGGACAGCTCGGAGACGTGCACCAGGCCGTCCACGCCGCCCAGGTCGACGAACGCGCCGAAGTTGACGATCGAGGAGACGACGCCCTTGCGGACCTGCCCCTTCTGGAGCTTGTTGAGGAACTCGGTGCGCACCTCGGACTGCGTCTGCTCCAGCCAGGCCCGGCGGGACAGGACCACGTTGTTGCGGTTCTTGTCCAGCTCGATGATCTTGGCTTCGAGCTCGCGGCCGACGTACGGCTGCAGGTCACGCACCCGCCGCATCTCGACCAGCGACGCGGGCAGGAAGCCGCGCAGGCCGATGTCGAGGATGAGACCACCCTTGACGACCTCGATGACCGAGCCGCGGACGACACCGTCCTCGTCCTTGATCTTCTCGATCGTGCCCCAGGCCCGCTCGTACTGCGCCCGCTTCTTGGAGAGGATCAGCCGACCCTCCTTGTCCTCCTTCTGGAGGACCAGGGCCTCGATGTGGTCACCGACCGAGACGACCTCGGCGGGGTCCACGTCGTGCTTGATCGACAACTCCCGCGAGGGGATGACACCCTCGGTCTTGTAGCCGATGTCGAGCAGGACCTCGTCCCGATCGACCTTGACGACGGTGCCTTCGACAATGTCGCCGTCGTTGAAGTACTTGATGGTCTCGTCGATCGCGGCGAGGAAAGCCTCCTCGGAACCGAGATCGTCGTGGGTGACCCGGGTGGCGCTCGAGGGGGCCTCGATGCTGCTCGTCATGTGGGCGGTTGCTCCGGTCGGATGGGTTGTCACAGCAGGCGTGGTGTCGCAGTGACCCGTTCGCGCCAGCGGATCCGCCACCGTCCCCACCTGACGATCGCCAGAAGAGGATCATCGGTGCTCCGGTGACCGCGCACCTGCTCCCTGCCGAGGTACACGATCCACGAGCGCATCGTCTAGCCTACCCGCTGCATTACCACAGCGTGCAAGCCCTCCCGGGTCCTCACGACCTCGTCTGCTGCGAAAGCGGAGATTTCGGTGGGAAAGCACCTCCGGTGTCTCATCCGTCACATCCACCCCACGGGACCGACAGCGTACGGCCGCGCGCCGCGCCGCGCACGGCGGGGTCCGGCGGACGACGCCACCGCAGGGCCTAGCGTGAACGGGTGGACGACGACGAGCGGGTGATCCGACGCCGGGTGGGCGACACCGAGGCACGACGGGCCAACCGCGGCTGGTGGGACGCCGATGCCGACGACTACCAGGCCGAGCACGGCGCATTCCTGGGCGAGGTGGACTTCCGCTGGTGCCCGGAGGGGCTGCGCGAGTCCGAGGCGCGGCTGCTCGGCGAGCTGGCCGGGCGGCGGGTGCTGGAGGTCGGCTGCGGCGCGGCGTCCTGCGCCCGCTGGCTGGCCACCCAGGGGGCCGAGCCGGTCGCCTTCGACCTCTCCGCCGGCATGCTGCGGCACGCCGCCCGCGCCGCCGGCACCAGCGGGGTACGCGTGCCGCTGGTGCAGGCCGACGCGCTGGCCCTGCCGTTCGCCGGGGCGTCGTTCGACATCGCCTGCACGGCGTTCGGGGCGATCCCGTTCGTCGCCGACTCGGCCGCCCTGATGGCCGAGGTACACCGGGTGCTGCGCCCCGGCGGGCGCTGGGTGTTCTCGGTGACCCACCCGATGCGCTGGGTCTTCCTCGACGACCCCGGCGAGGGCGGACTGACCGCCGTGCACTCGTACTTCGACCGCTCCCCCTACGTCGAGCAGGACGAGCGGGGGGTGGCCAGCTACGTGGAGCAGCACCGGACCCTCGGCGACCGGATCCGCGAACTGGTCGGTGCCGGCTTCCGCCTGGTCGACCTGGTGGAGCCGGAGTGGCCGGCCGGCCACCGGGAGACCTGGGGGCAGTGGAGCCCGCTACGCGGGCGGCTCTTCCCCGGCACCGCCATCTTCGTCACCGAGAAACCGGCCGCCACCTGACCGGACCGGCACCTGACCGGCCCCGCACGGGCCCGCCGGCATCGCCGGCCGGCCGGGCGCGTTGTTTCGGGGCGGTGCCGTCGGGTACCCGCCGGCCATGGCCGAGCACCGGTTCCAGCAGGGTGACCACGTCTCCTGGGCCAGCCACAGCGGTCGCGCCCACGGAGTGGTGCAGGAGGAGCTGACCGAACGTACGCACGTGCGGGGGCGCGCGGTGAACGCCACCCCGGACGACCCGCGGTACCGCATCCGCAACGACGACTCGGGGCGCGACGTCGCCCACCGGCCTGAGGCGTTGCGCCGTGAGCCGAGCTGACGACCCGCAGCAGACCTACCGGGAGTTCACCGAGGCGGTGAACATGAAACCCGGGGAGCTGGCGTCCTGGTTGCAGACGCCGGAATCCAAACAGGTCGGCTGGCACAAGGGGGGCCGGGCCGGTGGCGGCGAGTCGGTGGGGCACTCGTCGGGCCGGCGGATCGTCGACCTGCTGCGTCGCAAGCGGGCCGAGCTGTCCGCCGCCGACTACCGGCACATGCGCACGGTGATCGGCTACGTGCACCGGCACCTGGCGCAGCGACCGGCCGGCGACGTGCGGGACACGAAGTGGCGCTGGTCGCTGATGAACTGGGGCCACGACCCGCTGCGCTGACCGCCGCAGGCCCGGCACCGAGCGGGCCGGGCCTGCCGCCGGGCCAGGTGCCGCCCGGGTCAGGCGGGCCGGCCGCGACAGCCGCAGGGTGGCCTCAGGCCGTCGTGGCGAAGTCGACGTCCTTCGTCGCGACCGTGCCCGCCGTGCGCCCCGGGGCCTCCTGGTGCGTCCAGTAGAGGTTGGTGTGCGCGACGACCTGCTCGGGTGGCGGCGCGCCCCACCGCGTGTGGTCCTGGGTGGTGTGGGCGTCGCTGACCAGCGTGGTGTCGTAGCCCCGGACGAACGCGCCGTGCAGGGTCGACCGGACGCAGGCGTCGGTCTGCGCACCGACCACCAGGAGCCGCCCGACGCGCAGCCCGGCCAGCACCGACTCCAGCTCGGTGTCCTCGAAGGAGTCGCCGTAGAGCTTCTCGACAAGTGGTTCGGCGTCGGCCGCAACCAGCTCGGGGACGATCCGCCAGTCGTCCCCGCCCCGGACGAGGCGGGCGTCGGAGTGCTGCACCCAGACGACGGGCACCCCCTCCTGGCGGGCCCGCCGCACCAGGTCGGCCACGTTGGCGACCACGTCGTCACGCCGGTACGCCCCGGCGACGACCCCGTTCTGCACGTCGACGACGAGCAGTGCGGTGTGCGGGCGGTCGGCGAGTGTGCTCATGTCTCCCCCTGGTCGGGCCGGTGCGGTGGAGTGCGGAGGCTGGCTAGTGGTCGGCGCTGTTCCAGTCCCGGCCGACGCCGACGGAGACCTCCAGCGGCACCGACAGCGGGTACGCCGCCCCCATCTCCTGCCGGACCAGCGTCTCCAACGCCTCCCGCTCGTCGGGGGCGACCTCGAAGACCAGCTCGTCGTGCACCTGGAGCAGCATCCGGGACCGCAGCCCGGCGTCGCGCAGCGCGGTGTCGACGCGCAGCATGGCGACCTTGATGATGTCGGCCGCCGAGCCCTGGATGGGGGCGTTGAGCGCCATCCGCTCGGCCATGTCCCGGCGCTGCCGGTTGTCGCTGACCAGGTCGGGCAGGTAGCGGCGGCGACCCAGGACGGTGGAGGTGTAGCCGTCCTGGCGGGCGCGGGCCACCACCTCGTGCAGGTAGTCGCGCACCCCGCCGAAGCCGGCGAAGTAGTTCTCCATCAGCCCCCGGGCCTCGTCGGCGGTGATGCCGAGCTGCTGGGACAGGCCGAAGGCACTCAGGCCGTACGCCAGGCCGTAGTTCATCGCCTTGATCTTGCGACGCTGGTCGGCGGTGACCTCGCCGACCCCGACCGCGAAGACCGACGACGCGGTCGCGGCGTGGAAGTCGTGGCCGGAGTTGAACGCCTCGATCAGCGCCTCGTCCAACGACAGGTGCGCCATGATCCGCATCTCGATCTGGCTGTAGTCGGCGGTGAGCAGGGTCTGGTAGCCGTCGCCCACCACGAACGCCCGGCGGATGCGCCGGCCCTCCTCGGTGCGGATCGGGATGTTCTGGAGGTTGGGGTCGGTGGAGGAGAGCCGACCGGTGGCCGCCACGGTCTGCTTGAACGTGGTGTGGATGCGCCCGTCGTCGGCGACCGACTTGAGCAGGCCGTCGACCGTGGTCTTGAGCTTCGCCACGTCCCGGTGGCGCAGCAGGTGCTCCAGCACCGGGTGCGGGTTCTGGGCGTAGAGCCACTGGAGCGCGTCGGCGTCGGTGGTGTAACCGGTCTTGATCTTCTTGGTCTTGGGCAGCCCCAGCTCCCCGAAGAGCAGCTCCTGGAGCTGCTTGGGCGAGCCGAGGTTGAACTCCCGCCCCACGGCGGCGTACGCGCCCTGGGCGGCGGACTTCACCTCGCCCGCGAAGTGCGCCTCCAGCTCCTGGAGGTAGTCCAGGTCGGCGCCGATGCCGACACGCTGCATCCCGGCCAGCACCTCGGACAGGGGCAGCTCCACCTCGGCCATCAGCCGGGCGGACTGCTCGCCGTCGCGGGACAGCTCGGCGTCGATCGCGTCGGCCAGGTCGAGGGTGGCCCGCGCCTGGAGCATCAGGTTCTGTTCCGCCTCGCCGTCGTCGCCGAGCCCGTCGAAGGTGAGCTGACCGGTCTCCGGCGCGTCGACCCGCAGCTCGCGGTGCAGGTAGCGCAGCGCCAGGTCGGTCAGGTCGTAGGAGCGCTGGTCGGGACGGGCCAGGTAGGCGGCCAGCTCGGTGTCCCGGGCGACGCCGGCCAGGGACCAGCCCCGCGCGGCGAACGCCAGCCGGGCGTGCTTGCTGTCGTGCAGCACCTTGGGCTGCCCGGGGTCGGCCAGCCAGTCGGCCAGGGCGCGTTCGTCGGCCTCGGCCAGCGACGCCGGGTCGAGCCACGCGGCCGGGCCGCTGGCCAGCGCGAGGGCCAGCGCTTCGAGCTGCGGCTCGTAGCGCTCGCGGGGATCCTTCGGCTTGGCCGGCGTCTTCACCGCGACGCCGACCTGGGTGCCGGCGGAGACGTGCGCGGCCAGCCAGTCGACAAGCGCGCCGGACTCGGTGAGCCGTTCGCCGGCCAGGTCGAAGCCGGCCTCGGCCTCCGGCTCCACCGCCTCCAGGTATTGATACAGCCGGTCGCGCAGGATGCGGAACTGGAGGGTGTCGAAGACCTGGTGCACGGCCTCGCGGTCCCAGCCCTGCCAGCGGGCGTCCTCGGGGCGGACCGGCAGCTCCAGGTCGGAGACCAGGCAGTTGATCTCGTAGTTACGGATCACGTCGGCGAGCCGCTCGCGCAGGCTGTCGCCGGCCTTGCCCTTGATCTCGTCGGCGTGGGCGATCACGCCCTCGACCCCGCCGTAGGTGTTGATCCACTTGGCGGCCGTCTTCGGGCCGACGCCGGGGATGCCGGGCAGGTTGTCGCTGGTCTCACCGACCAGGGCGGCCAGGTCGCGGTAGCGCTGCGGGCCGACGCCGTACTTCGCCTCGATCGCCGCCGGGTCCATCCGGGCCAGGTCGGAGACGCCCTTGCGCGGGTAGAGCACGGTCACGGCCTCGCCGACGAGCTGGAAGGCGTCCCGGTCGCCGGTGCTGATCAGCACCTGCATGCCCTGGTCGCGGGCCTGGCAGGCGAGGGTGGCGATGACGTCGTCGGCCTCGTAGCCCTCCCGCTCGACGACCGGGATGCGCAGCGCGTCAAGGACCTCCTTGACCAGACTGACCTGGCCCTTGAAGTCGGCCGGGGTCTCGCTGCGGCCGGCCTTGTACTCCGCGTACTTCTCGGTGCGGAAGGAGCGGCGGGAGACGTCGAAGGCGACCACGATGTGGGTGGGCTGCTCGTCGCGGAGCACGTTGATCAGCATCGAGGTGAAGCCGTAGACCGCGTTGGTCGGCTGCCCGGTCGTGGTGGAGAAGTTCTCCACCGGCAGGGCGAAGAACGCCCGGTATGCCAGGGAATGTCCGTCGACGAGAAGCAGGCGCGGCGTCGTAGCTGTCACGGCAGCGACTCTAGTCCGTACCCCCGACAACCCCCGGCGGCGGCACGGCCGACGCCGGGGGTGGCCCGGGTCTCAGAGCACCTTGGCGAGGAACGTCCTGGTCCGCTCGTGCCGCGGGTTGGCGATCACCTCGCGCGGGTCGCCGGACTCGACGACCACCCCGCCGTCCATGAAGACCAGCGTGTCGCCGACCTCCCGGGCGAAACCGATCTCGTGGGTCACCACGATCATGGTCATCCCGTCCCGGGCCAGGTCCTTCATCACGTCCAGGACCTCGCCCACCAGCTCCGGGTCGAGCGCGCTCGTCGGCTCGTCGAAGAGCATCAGCTTCGGCCGCATGGCCAGCGCGCGGGCGATCGCCACCCGCTGCTGCTGCCCGCCGGAGAGCTGACCCGGGTACGCCCCGAGCTTGTCGCCCAACCCCACCCGCTCCAGCAGCTGCGCGGCCCGTTCCCGGGCCGCCGCCTTCTTCTCCCGGCCCAGCAGCACCGGGGCCTCGGTCACGTTGCCCAGCACCGTCATGTGCGGGAAGAGGTTGAACCGCTGGAACACCATGCCTATCGAACGGCGCTGCGCGGCCACCTCCTTCTCCCGCATCTCGTGCAGCCGGCCGCCGCGCTCCCGGTAGCCGATCAGCTCGCCGTCCACCCGGATCGACCCGGCGTTGATCTTCTCCAGGTGGTTGATGCAGCGCAGGAAGGTCGACTTGCCGGAACCGGACGGCCCCAGCAGGCAGCACACCTCGCCCGACCGGACCTGAAGGTCGATGCCCTTGAGCACCTCCAGCGACCCGAACGACTTGTGCACCTGCTCGGCCCGGACCATCAGCCCGGACCCGTCGGCCGGCGCACCGGCCCGCGACTCGGCGGCCGGCGCGCCCGGCTGGCCGGGAATCAGCTCGCTCATGCCTGACCCACCGTCCCCGACGAGTTGCCGCCACCACCGGTCTCCGCCGCCATCGCGCGCAACCGCAGCCGCGCCCGGCCGGCCGGACCGTAGCCCTTGCCGAAGTGCCGCTCCAAAAAGTACTGCCCGACCAGCAGGATGCTGGTCAGGAAGAGGTACCACAGGCAGGCGGCCACGTACATCGGGAAGATCTGGAAGGTCCGCTTGCCGACCGCGTCGAGCTGGAAGAACAGCTCCACGCTCACCGGCACGTAGAGCAGCAGCGAGGTGTCCTTGAGCATCGCGATGGTCTCGTTGCCGGTCGGCGGGATGATCACCCGCATCGCCTGCGGCAGCACCACCCGACGCAGCAACTGACCCCGGCTCATGCCCAGCGCCTGGGCGGCCTCGGTCTGCCCCTCGTCGACCGACTGGATGCCGGCCCGGACGATCTCGGCCATGTAGGCCGCCTCGGACAGCGCCAACCCCAGCAGACCGGCCATGAAGCCGGTGAGGATGTCCCGGGAGGAGAAACCGAACAGCCGAAGTTGCAGGTTGTCGATGCCGAAGAGCTGACCGAGCTGGGTGTCGAACGGCACCCCGAACTCGATCCGGCTCCACAGGATGCCGATGTTGCCGAAGACCGCCAACAGCACCAGCCGGGGCACCGCCCGGAAGAACCAGGTGTAGAGCCAGGCGACCCCGCGCAGGATCGGATTGTCCGACAGCCGCATCACCGCGACCACCACGCCCAGCGTGACACCGATGAGCATCGCGCTCACCGTCATCAGCACCGTGCCGCGCAGCAGCCCCTCGATGATCGGCGGACGGAACATCTTGTCCACCATGAACGACCAGTTGAAGGCGTCGTTGGTGACCAGCAGGTGGACGAACATGGCGACGAGCACGGCCAGCACGGCGACCGCGACCCACCGCCCCGGGTGCCGTACGGGCACGGCGCGGAGAGGCTCCGGCCGCGCCCGTACGGTGGAAGTGTCGTGGGATTCCATGACCTGTTACGGGTTGATCGCGGGGTCCGTGATCGCGCCGTCCGCCACCTTCCACTTGTCCAGCACGGCCTTGTACGACCCGTCGGCGATCAGCGCCTTGGTCGCGTCCCGCACCGCCTCGGCGAACGCCGCCTGGTCCTTGCCGACCACGTAGCCGTACGGGGCCGCCTCGTACTGCTTGTCGAGCAGTTCCAGGGCGTCGTTGGACTGGGTCACCGCGTACACCCCGACCGGGTAGTCGGCCAGCATCGCGTCGTCCTTGCCGGAGACCACCGCGGCGGTCGCGGCGTCCTGACCGGGGAACTGCTCGACGGTGATCGCCGGCTTGCCGGCGTCGGTGCAGGTCTTGGAGCGCTTCTGGATGTCCTCGACCTGGACGGTGTCCTTCTGCACGGCGATCTTCTTGCCGCAGGCGTCGTCGATCTTGACGCCGGCCGGGTTGCCCTTCTTGGTCACCCACTGGGTGCCGACCTGGAAGTAGCTGACCATGTTGGCCTGCTGCTTGCGCTCGTCGTTGATGGTGAACGACGAGACGCCGACCTCGTACTTGCCGCTGCCAACGCCGGAGATGATGTCGCCGAACGGCGCGGAGACGAACTCCGCCTTGAGGCCGAGCTTGGCCGCCACGGCGGTGAACAGTTCGACGTCGAAGCCGATGACCGTCTTGCCGTCGGCGTCGAGGAACTCCGCCGGGGCGTACGTCGAGTCGGTGCCCACGACGATCTTGCCGTCGGCCTTGATGGCCGCGGGGACCTTGTCGGCCAGCGAGGTGTCGGCCGACGCGCTGACCGACGGGCCGCCGCCGGGCTGCTCGGTGCTCTCCTCCTCGCCGCAGGCGGCGAGGGAGAGCAGCAGGGCGGTCGCGCCGGCGACGCCGAACGCCGCCCGCCGACCAGGGGTGAGGTGGAACATGGCAGTACTCCTTTGCGAGGGGGGCGACGGTCAGGCCACGCCGAGGTAGGCCTCTTTGACCGACGGGTCGTGCAGCAGCTCCGCGCCGGTGCCGCTCTTGACGATGCGGCCGGTCTCCAGCACGTACGCCCGGTGGGCCCGGGCGAGCGCCTGCTGCGCGTTCTGCTCCACCAGCAGGATCGTGGTGCCCTGCTCGTTGATCTCGGTGATGATGGAGAAGATCTGCTGGATCAGCATCGGGGCCAGCCCCATCGAGGGCTCGTCGAGCAGCAGCAGCTTGGGTCGGCTCATCAGCGCCCGGCCGACGGCCAGCATCTGCTGCTCGCCGCCGGAGAGGGTGCCGCCGGCCTGCTTGCGCCGCTCGGCCAGCCGGGGGAACAGCTCCAGCACCCGGTTGAGATCCTGGGCGATGCCCGCCCGGTCCCGCCGGGTGTACGCGCCCATGTCGAGGTTCTCCAGCACGGTCATGCCGGGGAAGATGCCGCGACCCTCGGGGGCCTGGCACAGCCCCCGCCGGACCCGCAGGTCCGCCCGGAGCTTGGAGATGTCCTCGCCCTCGAAGCGGATCGCTCCGGAGGCGATCGGCCGGATGCCGGAGACCGCCCGCATGGTGGTGGACTTGCCGGCGCCGTTCGCGCCGATCAGGGCGACGATCTCGCCCTCCCCCACGGTCAGGCTGATCCCGTGCAGCGCCTGGATGCGCCCGTACAGCAGGCTGACGTCGTCAATCTCAAGCAGCATCGTCCGGTACCCCCAGGTACGCCGCGACCACCTTCGGGTTGTCCCGCACCTCGGCGGGCAGCCCCTCGGCGATCTTCTTCCCGAACTCCAGCACCACGATCCGGTCGGTGACACCCATGACCAGGCGCATGTCGTGCTCGATCAGCAGCACGGTCACGCCGGTGTCGCGGATCTGCCGGATGAGCTGGAGCAGCTCCTCCTTCTCCGCCGGGTTGAAGCCGGCGGCCGGCTCGTCCAGGCAGAGCAGCACCGGGTCGGTGGCCAGGGCCCGGGCGATCTCCAACCGGCGCTGCTCGCCGTAGGACAGGTTGCGGGCGAACTCGTGCATCCGGGGCCGGATGCCGACGAACTCCAGCAGCCGCTCCGCCTTCTCCCGGCCCTCGCGCTCCTCGCGCCAGTGCCGGGGCAGCCGCAGCAGCGCCGAGACCACGCTGGTCTTGTGGTGCGCGTCGGCACCGACCTGCACGTTCTCCAGCGCGGTCATCTCCGGGAAGAGGCGGATGTTCTGGAACGTCCGCGCCATGCCCATCTTGGTGATCTGGTGCCGCTTCTTGCCGCTGATCTTCTCGCCACGGAATCGGATCTGCCCCTCGCTGGGCTGGTAGATACCGGTCATCGCGTTGAAGCAGGTGGTCTTGCCGGCGCCGTTCGGGCCGATCAGCCCGAGGATCTCCCCCTTGTAGAGGGTGAAGTCGACGTCGTTGAGCGCCACCACACCGCCGAAGCGCAGCGTGACGTGGTCGACCTCCAGCAGCGGTTCCCGCCCGGGGATGGTCTCGACGGCGGGCGCGCCCGCCTGGGCCGGAACGGCCGGGGTCTGTTCGGTGTCACTCACCGACGATCACCTCCTTGCGACGGTCCTTGAACTCCGCCGCCCGTCGTCGGTTCGGGATGAGGCCCTGCGGCCGGAAGATCATCATCACCACGAGCACCAGGCCGAAGAAGAGGAACCGGTACTCGTACAGCTCCACGCCGAACAGCTCGATGCCGCGGAACCGCTCGATCATGTACGCCACCAGGCCGCCGCCGACGATCGCGCCGACGATGTTGCCCGAGCCGCCCAGGATGACCGCGGCCAGGATGATGATCGAGTTGAGCAGCTCGAAGTTCTGCGAGTTGACGAAGTTCTGCTTGCCGGCGAAGAGCGCACCGGCCAGGCCGGCGATCGCCGCGCCCGAGGCGAACGCCCAGAGCTTGAACTTGAACGTCGGCACGCCCATCAGCTGCGCGGCGTCCTCGTCCTCACGGATCGAGATCCAGGCCCGGCCGACCCGGCTGTGGGTCAGGTTCCGCACCCCGATCACCACCAGGATGATCAGCGTGAGCACCAGCCAGTAGTACGGGCGGGCGTCGAGCACCCCGAAGAACGGCTTGCCGTCGGCGTACTTGCCGGGCGGGTGCGGGATCTGGTTGAAGCCCCGCTGGCCCTTGAGGAAGTCGGAGCTGACCGCCGCGATCCGGATCATCTCGGCGAAGCCGAGCGTCACCAGCGCCAGGTAGTCACCGCGCAGCCGCAGGGTCGGGGTGCCGAGCATGACGCCGGAGACCATGGTGAGGGCGATCGCGATCGGCACCACCAGCAGCCACGGCCAGAGCGTCTTGAGGTTGCTGCTCGGCGAGGTCAACACCGCCACGGTGTACGCGCCGACGGCGAAGAAGCCGAAGTAGCCGAGGTCGAGCAGGCCGGCGAAGCCGACCACGATGTTCAGCCCGACCGCCAGCAACACGTAGATCGAGACGGTGAAGAGCACCTGGGTGAAGTTGGAGCCCGTGGTCGGGATCGGGCCCAGGTACTGGTAGAACTCCTTGTTGGGCAGCGCGTAGAAGAACGCGATCAGCGCCACCAGCGCCGCCCAGCGCACCCAGCGCGGGGCGTCGTGCCACCGCTGCCCGATGGCCTCGCGGCCGTGCCGCAGCCGTGTCCCGATCCCCTGCTGCTGCTCGGGGGTCGGCGGATTAACCGTCGTCGTCATGCCCGTGCCCTTCCCAGCGATTCGCCCAGCAGACCGGTCGGCCGGAACATCAGCAGCACCACCAGCACGGCGAAGGCGGCGAAGTCCTTCCACTCGCTGCCGAACAGCCCCGATGCGTAGTTCTCCACCACACCCAGCAGCAGGCCGCCGACCAGCGCGCCCCGCAGGTTGCCGATGCCGCCGAGTACGGCGGCGGTGAACGCCTTGAGACCGAGCAGGAAGCCGACGCTGTAGGTCAGGCTCTGGATCCGCACGTCGTAGAGCAGGCCGGCGACGCCGGCCATGGTGCCACCGGCGATGAAGACCATCAGGATGATCCGGTCCTTGTTCACCCCCATCAGCGCGGCGGTGTTGGCGTCCTGGGCGACCGCCCGGATGCCCCGGCCGACCCGGCTGCGGTTGATGAACTGGTCCAGCGCGACCATCATCACCAGCGCGGCACCGAGGGTGAGCAACTGCACCCCGTCGATCGGCACCCCGAAGATGTGGAAGAGCGGCTTCTGGCTGATCAGGATCGGTGCCCCCTCGGGACGCCGACGGGTCCAGATGCCGAACGCCTCCGAGATCGCGATGGACGCGCCGATCGCGGTGATCAGGAAGGCCAACGGCGGCGCGTTGCGCTTGCGCAGCGGCCGGTACGCCACCCGCTCGATCACGGTCGCCGTGCCGGCCGACGCGATGGCCGCGACGATCATCGCGACGAGCAGGTAGAACAGGATCGAGCCGACCCCGCTGACCTGGGAGTCCTGGTTGAGGCCGAAGCCGTTCCAGGTCCAGATGGCCGCGAACGCGCCGGCGATGAAGACCTCGGAGTGGGCGAAGTTGATGAGTCTGAGTACGCCGTAGACCAGCGTGTAGCCGAGCGCGACCAGGGCGTAGATCGCACCCTGTGTCAGGCCGGTCGTGGTGAGTTCCCCGAAGTTGGAGAACAGTCCGTCGAAGTTCACGGGAGGGCCGCTCCGTCAGGTGTGGAGAAAGAGAAGGTGCGGCCGGGAGCGAGCTCCCGGCCGCACCCGCGATCTGTCGTCAATCGCTCTCGGCGACCGTGGTCAGGACTTCGGGATCTCCTGGTCGGGGACGACCTTGCCGCCCTGCACCTTGAACGCCCACACCTTGACCTGCGCCGGGTCCAGCTCGCCACCCTCGACGAACTTGTAGCTCGACGCGACACCCTCGCCGTTGTAGCTCTTCACGAACTCCAGCAGGTCGGCCCGGGTGGTCTTCTTGGCCTTGATGCCGGCGAGCAGGATGTTCGCGGCGTCGTAGGCGGTGTCGCTGTAGGTGCCCGGGTCGGCCCCGTTGAGCGCCTTGAACTCCTCGACGAACGTGCCACGGGCCTCGGCGGCCGGCGCGCACGGGCAGGTGAGGATGGTGCCCTCGGCGGCGGCGGCACCGGCGGTGGTGATGTACGCCGGGTCGTTGGAGCCGTCACCGACGACCAGCGGGGCGGTGACGCCGGCAGCGGTGAGCTGCTTGCGGATCAGACCGGCCTCCTGGTAGTAACCGCCGAAGAAGACGGCCTTGACGCCGGCCGCCTTGACCTTGGTGACCACGCCGGAGAACTCGGTCTGCTTGCCCTCGCCCTGGACCTTGTCCGAGCCGACGACCGCGCTGCCGAGGACCTTCTTGACCTCGTCGGCCAGGCCCGCGCCGTAGGCGGACTGGTCGTCGATGACGTAGACCTTGTCGGCCTTCATCACGTTCTTGATGTAGGTGCCGGCCGCCGGGCCCTGGCTCAGGTCGTTGCCGACCGCGCGGAAGAAGGTCTTCCAGCCCTGCTGGGCGAGGCTGGGACGGGTGGCGGAGGGGGTGATGGTGACCAGGCCGGCCTCGTTGAACAGCGGGCCGGCGGCCTCGGACTCACCCGAGTAGGCCGGGCCGACGATGCCCAGGAGCTTGGTGTCGTCGATGGCCTTCTGGGCCAGACCGGGGGCCTGGTCCGGGCTGCCCTGCGAGTCGAGCTCGGACAGCTCGACCTTGCAGTCGGCGTTCTCCTTGTTGTATTTCTCGACGGCGAGCTTGACGCCGTTCTTCTCGTTGATGCCCAGCGCCGCCGAGCTGCCGGTCAGCGCGCCGAAGAACGCGATCTTGCTGCCGCAGCCGTCTCCACCGGACGCCTCGTCGTCGCTGCCGCTGGAGCAAGCGGTGCCGCCGGCGACGAGCGCCAGCATGGCGACTCCACCGATCACGCGTGCGAGCTTCTGCCTCAAGGCCGGAACCCTCCTCCGTCGCATGGTCCGAACCACCCGCTGCCTATTGGCCCTTGCGGGGGCGGACGAACCAGACCGTCGTCGCCGGTCTGGGCCGGGACGTTATCCCACCAGGAAGCTGCGACGTAAGCCCCAGCAAGCGGGGTTGATCGAACCGTTACACGCCGTGGCGGATTCGAAACGATCGCTGTAAGAACCGTCAGTTCCGAGAGATCTTCACTTTCTATTCGAAGGTGCGGGACGCCGCCGGCAACCACCCCCGCCTATAGCCACTCAAACCCGCCCCCACCAGGCATGGGAGCCCCTGCCGTCGTCGGCCAGCAACAGCAGTCGATCATCGCCGCCGGCCACCGTCAGGGCGGTGTCACCGCCATCGACCACCGTCAGCGGCACCAGGACGGAGCGCCACGACACCCCACCGTCGGTCGACACCCACGCAGCGCGACCGGCACCGTCACCGGTGACCGCCACCAGCGCGCCACCCACCACGGTCAGCCCCACCACCGACAGCACGCCCGGCCCGGTCGCCCCGAACCCGCCGACCCGCCGCCACCGCACCCCGTCGTCGGCCCGCCACACGGCGAAACCGTCGGAAACCGCCCCCACCACCACCGGTACGCCGTCGCGCAGCACCACCCGCTCCGCCCGCCCCCGACCGTCCTGCACCGGCAGCTCCGCCCGCCGAAAGGAGCGCCCGTCGACCGAGGTCCACGCCATCGGCCGCAGCGCCGACCCAGCCGCCGGCAGCAGCGACCCGACCACCAGCCAACCCGCCGGCAGCGCCACCGCGTCGTACGCCGCCGTCCGCCCCCGGGCGTCGCCGGCCAGCTCCGGCAGCCCCTCGGCCAGGGTGAACCCGCCCGCGTCCGGCGACGTCCAGACCGCCGCGCCGTCGGCCCGGGCACCCGCGATCAACCAGCCCCCGGCACCGGCCGCCAGCCCGGCCACGCTGACCGCGCGGGGGCCGCCGAACAGCTCGAACGCCGCCGGCACCTCCCGCAACGGGCCGGCACCGTCGCGGACCCAGGTCCCGGTACGCGGGTTGCCGTGCACCCCACCGTTCTTGGCACCCAGCGCCGCCACCCGGTCCCCGGCGCAGGCCGCCGCGTAGAGCACGTGCTGCCGGCCGTAGAACGTGCTGGCCGCGACCGGCACCGGCACCCAGGTGGCACCGTCCGCGCTGGACCAGGCAGCCGGGCGGCTCCCACCGACGGCGTCGACGACCCCGCCGACCAGGAACCAGACCCCGGCGCAGGAGACCGCGTCGCGCAGCACCAGCCGGCCGGCCGGACCGGGCGGCACCGGCAGGGTCGCCTCCCGCCAGGCCGGCTCGACCGGCGCCGACCGGCCGCCACCCGGGCCAGCCTCGTCGTTTCCGGTTCCGGGCCGGTCGCAGCCGGCGACCAGCAGGACCAACAGAGCGCACACCACGAGCACGCGCCGGGCAGACATGCATCGATGCTAGGCAGCGGACCCCCGCCGTGGGGGGCGGGTCGGGCCGCCCGACCGGCGGCCGGCCCGACCGGTCCGGAGACGGGAGCCGGGCGATCGGGGGCGGCGGCCACCGGCCGACCGGTACGCCGTGGTGCGCCCTGTTGCTCCCGGTGGTCACCGGTATGTGACGGACCGCGCCTTCACCGGTCGACGTCAGGACGGAGCCGGACGACCGTCGGGGCGGATTCGTCCGCCGGTTCGGAGCGGGCCGCCGCGTCGACCGGACAGGGTGGGCCGCCGGGCGGGGAGGAAAGACGGACCGATCGGCGACCGGTGCGCCGACGGGTCAGGAGGTGGGCTGCTCGGCGATCTCGCCACCGGCGGTCTCGGCGAGGATCCGCTCGGCGACCTCCTTCATGGTCATCCGGTGGTCCATCGCGGTGCGCTGGATCCACTTGAACGCCTGCGGCTCGGTCATCCCGTACGTCGTCATCAGCGCGCCCTTGGCGCGTTCGACGGTCTTGCGGATCTCCAGCCGGTCGGTGAGGCCGGCCACCTCGGACTCCAGGGCGGCGATCTCGGAGTAGCGGGACAGCGCGATCTCCACCGCCGGCACCAGGTCGCTCTTCTGGAACGGCTTGACCAGGTAGGCCATCGCACCGGCGGCCCGCGCCCGTTCCACCAGGTCACGCTGGCTGAACGCGGTCAGGATGATCACCGGGGCGATCCGGGCGCCGGCGATCCGCTCGGCGGCGGCCAGGCCGTCCATGATCGGCATCTTGATGTCGAGGATGACGAGGTCAGGCTTGAGCTCCTCGGCCAACCGGACGGCGGTCTCGCCGTCACCGGCCTCGCCGACGACCTCGTAACCCTCCTCGACCAGCATCTCGGCCAGGTCCAGTCGGATGAGCGCCTCGTCCTCGGCGATCAGCACCCGCCTGCGCTCGGCATCCGTCTGCGTCTCGGCCACCAGCCCTACCCCCACCATCGATCCCACACCGGCTACCACCCATGCTCCCGCATGAGCCTAGTCGGGTACAGTGAGCCACGCGCCCCTCGGGGTGACGCCGGGATGATGGAATCGGCAGACATGAATGCCTCAAAAGCATTTGCCTTAACAGGCGTGCGGGTTCGAGTCCCGCTCCCGGCACCTTGTCACACACCTGTTCGATGATGCCCCGGTGCATCCCCCAGAGATCCGGGCCCGCGCCCGGCAGGTGCACCGCGCCGGCGGTTCGGTCGCCGACGCGGCACGTGCCGTCGGCCTTCCCTACCGCACCGTCTGGCACTGGTGCAACGACCGTCCCGAGGCGCGGCAGCAGGGCACCGAGCTGCGGTGCTTCCGGTGCCGGGACGGGCTCGACGGTCCCGCCGACCCGGCGGCGTACGCCTATCTCCTCGGCCTGTACCTCGGCGACGGCCACCTGGTGACGACGGCCCGGGTGCCCGTGCTGCGGATCTACTGTGCCGCCGCCTGGCCGGGGCTGGTCGACGCGTGCGACCTGGCCATGCGGGCCGTGCTCGCCACGACGGTGCAGCGGGTGCGCAAACAGGGCTGCGTGGGCGTGCAGAGCTACGGCCGGCACTGGCCGTGCCTGTTTCCCCAGCACGGGCCCGGCCGCAAGCACGAACGCCGGATCGGCCTGGCCGACTGGCAACGCGAGATCGTCCAGCGCCGGCCGGGCGACTTCCTGCGGGGTCTGTTCCACTCCGACGGCTGCCGGGTGGACAACCGGGTGACCGTGCGGGGTCGACCGTACGTCTACCCGCGCTACCACTTCAGCAACGAGTCCACCCACATCATGGGCCTCTGCCGGTGGGCGCTCGACCTGCTCGGTGTCGCCTGGACGATGAACCGCCGCAACTGCCTGTCGGTGGCACGGCGGACGGCGGTCGCCACCCTGGACGGCCACGTCGGCCCCAAGCACTGACTCGCCAGCGGGGCCGGCCGCCGTAACGGACGCTCACCCCGCCGCGAGCGCGCGGGCCAGGTCGGTCCACAGGTCTTCGGGGTCCTCCAGGCCGACCGAGATCCGCAGCAGCCCGTCGCCCGGCTTCGCCTCCCCGGCCACCGGCCGGTGGGTCAGCGAGGCGGGATGCTGGATCAGGGTGTCCACCCCGCCCAGCGACACCGCGTGGGTGATCAGCCGGCAGGCCCCGGCGACCCGGGCGGCGGCCGCCGCGCCACCGCGTACCTCGAAGGCGAGCAGGCTTCCGGTGCCGGCGAGCTGCCGGCCGACCAGCCCGGCCGGGTCGTGCACCGAGGGGTGGTGGACCCGCGCGACGGCGGGATGCCCGGCGAGCCGCAGGGCCAGCTTCTCCGCGCCGGCCTGCTGTGCGCGGACCCGCAGCGGCAACGTCTGCAGGCCCCGGTGCAGCAGGTACGCGCCGAGCGGGTGCAGCACCGCGCCGGTGACCGCGCGCACCTGGCGCAACCGGGCGGCCCAGCCGGCGTCGCAGGCCACCACCCCGGCGAGTACGTCGCCGTGCCCGCCGATGCTCTTGGTGGCGCTGTGCAGGACGAGCGCGGCGCCGTGCCGGGCCGGCTGTTGGAGCACGGGGGTGGCGACGGTGTTGTCGACCAGCAGCGGGACGTCGCCCACGGCTGCGGCCAGGGCGGCGATGTCGACGAGGTCGAGGGTGGGGTTGGCCGGGGTCTCCACGACGACCAGGCCGGTGTCGGCCCGTACGGCGTCGGCGACCTCGTCGGGACGGGCCCAACTGACCTCGGTGCCGAGCAGGCCGGTGGCGAGCACGTGGTCGGTGCCCCCGTAGAGGGGACGGACGGCGACGACGTGCCGGCGACCGTCCCGGGTGGCCGCGAGCAGGGCCGCGGTGAGCGCGGCCATGCCGCTGGCGAAGGCGACCGCCGCCGGAGTGCCTTCGAGGGCGGCCAGCGCGGTCTCGAAGCGGGCCACGGTGGGATTCCACAGCCGCTGGTAGACGGCGCTGTCGCCGGGCGGGAGGGTGCCGCCGGTGGCGAGCAGTTCGTAGGCCGCGCCGCCGGCCTCGACCGACGGCAGCGGGTTGGTGGTGGACAGGTCGATCGGCGGTACGTGCACCCCGAGGGCGGCGAGTTCCTCCCGGCCGGCATGCACGGCCCGGGTGTCCACGGACGTGTCGTCGAGGGTCGTTCCGACGCTGGTGGTGGGATTCATGCCGTAGCCGCCGTCATGCCGGAAGCCTCGAACATCAGCATGACGACAGGCAAGACTTTCGAACGATATTCTGGCGAGGCAACTTTTCCTGTGCTCGGATTCGCGGAAGGATGCGGGGATGCCCTCCGCACCGAACGATGTACGACCCTTCGCCACCCTGGACGACGTCGACCGCGCGATCCTGGCCGAACTGGCCGCCGACGGCCGGCTGCCGAACAACGCTCTCGCCGAACGGGTGGGGGTGGCCCCGTCGACCTGCCTGACCCGGACCCGGGCGCTGCGGGACTGCGGGGCGATCCGGGGCTTCCACGCCGAGGTGGACCCGGCGGCGGTGGGGTTGCCGTTGCAGGCGCTGGTGTCGGTCCGGCTGACCGCGCACGAGCGGGCCGCGGTGGACGCCTTCCGGGCCCGTTCGGTACGGCTGCCCGGGGTGGTGTCGGTGTTCCACGTGGCGGGCGCGGAGGACTACGTGCTGCACGTCCGGGCGGCGTCGGGTGACGCGCTGCGCGACTTCGTCCTGGACCAGTTGGCGGTGGACCCGGCGGTGCAGCACACCCAGACCAGCCTGATCTTCGAGCAGGCCCGCGGCCGGGGCTGACGCCCGTCGCCCACCGGCCACCGCCCGTTGGCCGGCCGGCCAACGGTCCGCCCGCCCGCCGAGATCGACTCAATGGCAGCGGTGTTGCGGTATCCGCAGAGCCGGATGCCGCGACATCGCTGATGGTGCGGTGTGCGACTCCCCTGAACCCGGGCCGGCCGGGCCGGGCATGGCCCCCGGACCACGGACCGGGCCCGACCAGGGAACAAGTCCGGGCCGGGGCGGGTTGGGAACAGGCGTGATCGACGTACCGTTGTCTGTTCTTGATCTTGCTCCGGTCGCCGCCGGGGCCACCGCCTCCGAGGCACTCGGGCACACCACCGAGCTGGCCCGGCGGACCGAGGAACTGGGCTACCGCCGGTTCTGGGTGGCCGAGCACCACAACATGCCGGCGATCGCCAGCTCCGCGCCGGCGGTGCTGCTCGCCCACCTGGCGGCGCACACCACCACGATCCGCCTGGGCTCGGGCGGGGTGATGCTGCCCAACCACGCGCCGCTGGTGGTCGCCGAACAGTTCGGCACCCTGGAGGCGCTGCACCCGGGCCGGATCGACCTGGGCATCGGCCGGGCCCCCGGCACCGACCAGCGCACCGCGCTGGCGCTGCGGCGGACCATGGAGGGGCTGTCGGCGGAGGGCTTCCCCCGGGAGCTGGCCGACCTGATGAACTACTTCAGCGGCGACGACCCGGGCGCGATCACCGCCAGCCCGGGGCTGGGCCAGTCCCCCGCCGTCTGGCTGCTCGGCTCCAGCGGGTTCAGCGCCCAGCTCGCCGGGCTGCTCGGATTGCCGTTCTCGTTCGCGCACCACTTCAGCTCCCAGCACACGCTGCCCGCGCTCCAGCTCTACCGGCAGAGTTTCCGGCCGTCGCGCTGGCTGACCGAGCCGTACGCGATGGTGGCGGTGAACGTGGTCTGCGCCGACACCGACGAGCGGGCCGAGTGGCTGTCCGGGCCGGCCGGCCTGTCGTTCCTCAAGCTGCGCTCGGGGCGGCCGGAGCCGCTGTCCAGCCCCGAGGACGCCGCCCGGTACCCGTACACGGAGTTGGAGCGGGAGTTCGTGCTGCAGCGCCGCGACGGGCAGGCGATGGGCTCGCCGGAGACGGTCCGCCGGCAGCTCACCGAGCTGCTGGCCCGCACCGGCGCGAACGAGCTGATGCTCACCACCATGGTGTACGACGTGGCCGACCGGGTGCGCTCGTTCGAGCTGGTGGCCGAGAAGGTGGTCGGCGGGCTCTCCCGGGGCGTCTGAAACACGCTCTTCATAGCGACGTCACCCCACCGTTGCGGACGACCTCTAACTTTATTACCGGTGGTGGTACGGCACTCCCGGTCGGGACGGGTCGGGGGTGCTGCGGTGTGGTGCACCGGGTCGCCAGCTGAGCGGATTCCGCGGCTGGCGACCCGGTGCCTGCTTTGTGGGGCCCGGCCAGCGCCGGGCCCGCACCGTCAACGCAGGTAGATGTTGGGCGTGGGCGGGGTGGACATGCCGTCACCGATGAAGAAGCCCGGGTGCGGCGGCTGGTTGTAGGCGGTGTTCTGCCAGGCGATCGCCGCGCGGTACTGGGCGTCGTGCATCAGCGTGTAGATCCGGGTGCTGGTCGGCGTGGGCGTGCTGTAGATCCGCAGCGCCCGGCTGTCGCTGGTGCGCCAGATCACCTCCTCGCGCCAGTCGCCGAGGATGTCGCCGGACAGCGCCGGGGTCGACTTGGTGCCGTTGTTGGAGGCCACGTCGCTGCCGGTGAGCAGCCGGGTCTCGCCGCCGGTGCCGTACTTGTCGATCTTGGTGGCGTCGAGGAGTTCCCGTACCGGGTCGCCGTCCCACCAGGCGAGGAAGTTCGCCGACGACGGCTTGCGGCCGATGTTCTGCCCCCGGGTGTTGGCCAGCCCGTCGACCGCCGACGACCACGACTCGGCACCGGGGCTGCCGGCCCAGATGTCCGCCGAGACGCCCCGGCCGTTGTCGCCGTTGGCCGCGGTCTTCCAGATGATCTGGCCGGTGCGCGCGTCGGCGAACCAGGAGCTGGGCTTGCTGGCGTCCTCGTCGACCTTGAAGACCTCCAGGCCGGAACGGCTCGGGTCCAGGTCACCGACGTGCAGGGCGTCGCCGTGACCGTTGCCGGTCGAGTAGAGCAACCGGCCGTTGTCGTCGATGGTGGCCGCGCCGTACACGATCTCCTGGCGGCCGTCGGCGTCGACGTCGGCCACCGAGAGCTGGTGGTTGCCCTGGCCGGCGGCGGCGGAGTTGCCGGAGGCGTTGGAGTCGAACGTCCACCGCTTGGTCAGCGTGCCGTTGCGGAAGTCCCAGGCGGCGATGACCGCGCGGGTGTAGTAGCCGCGCGCCATGATCAGGGACGGCCGCTGACCGTCCAGGTAGGCGGTGCCGGCGAGGAACCGGTCGACCCGGTTGCCGTACGAGTCGCCCCAGGAGGAGACGGTGCCGCGCGGCGGGTCGTAGTTGACGGTGGAGGCGATCGCGCCGGTCTGCCCGTTGAACATGGTCAGGTACTCGGGGCCGGACAGCACGTAGCCGCTGGAGTTGCGGTAGTCCGCCGACGACGAGCCGATCAGCTGACCGGTGCCGGAGCGGGTGCCGTCGGCGGTCTTCATGGCCACCTCGGCCTTGCCGTCGCCGTCGTAGTCGTACACCTGGAACTGGGTGTAGTGGGCCCCGGCACGGATGTTGCGGCCCAGGTCGATGCGCCACAACCGGCTGCCGGTGAGGGTGTACGCGTCGACGTAGACGTTGCCGGTGTAGCCGGACTGGCTGTTGTCCTTGGCGTTGGACGGGTCCCACTTGAGCACGATCTCGTAGTCGCCGTCGCCGTCGAGGTCACCGACGCTGGCGTCGTTGGCCGAGTAGCTGTACGCCTCCCCGGCCGGGGTGGTGCCGCCGGCCGGCGGCTGGATCGGCACGTCCAGGTAGCCGTTGGCGAACTGGAGGGCGGGCGCGGACGCCGCCTGCTCGGCACCGCCCACCACGGCCCGCACGGTGTACGCCGAGCCGGCCGCCGCCCCGCTGTCCAGGTAGTTGGTGGCGCCGGTGATCGGTGCGGCGTTGACCCTGGTGGAGCCCCGGTAGAGGTTGAACGACACCCCGGCGGTCTCGGTGCCCAGCAGCCGCCAGGAGACCAGGTTCCCGTTGCCGGAGCGGACGCTGATCAGCCCCCGGTCGAGATCCTCCATCTGCTTGGCCCCGGCCGGCGGGTCGGTCGGCGGGGGCGTGGTCGGCGGCGGTGTCGTCGGGGGTGGTGTGGTCGGTGGCGGCGTGGTGGGTGGGGGCGTGGTCGGCGGCGCGGTCGTTCCGGGCACGGTGGTCGGCGCGGTGCCGCCGGTGCAGGTCGTGCCGTTGAGGGCGAAGCTGTCAGGCGTCGGGTTGCCGGCGTTGTTCCACGACGCGTTGAAGCCGAAGTTCGCGGTGCCGTTGGTGCCCAGCGCCGCGTTGTAACCGGCGTCCTTGGCACTGACCTGCGCCCCGGACTGGGTGACAGTGGCGTTCCACGCCTGGGTGACCTGCTGGCCGGCGGTGTAGGACCAGGTCAACGTCCAGCCGTTGATCGGGTCACCGAGGTTGGTGACGAGGACGTCGGCGCCGAAGCCGCCGCCCCACTGGCTACTGATCTTGTAGTCGACCCGGCAGCCGGCGGCGGCGGCCGAGGCCGTCACGGCGGTGAGGGTGCCGGCGGCGAGGGTGGTGGCCGCGGCGGCGGCGAGCAGCGCGGCGCGACGACGGGTGGGGCTCAGGTGCACGGAAAACGCCTTTCGCGGAGGTCAGCGCACGGTGGCGAAGCCGGCCTGCCCGGGCCGGCGGGATGACGCCGCGCTGACGGTGGTGACGGACGCCTTTGCATCGACATCCATAGTTCGACTCCGCGCAGTCGGATCGTAGGACAACGCTTTCCGCCCGCACAAGCCGTACCCGCTCTTGCTCCCGGCCGGCCCACCTGATCGACTCGGCGGATGGCTGAGCACATGGACCCCGAGGAGTTCCGCCGCGCCGGGTACGCGGTGGTCGACTGGGTCGCCGACTACTGGCGGACGCTGGACCGACGCCCGGTCACCCCGCAGGACCCGCCCGGCACGGTCACCGCCGCCCTGCCGGCCGGCCCGCCCGTGCACGGCGAGCCGGTCGCGGCGATGCTGGCCGACCTGGACGCGATCATCGCGCCCCGGGTCACCCACTGGCAGCACCCCGGCTTCTTCGGCTACTTCCCGGCCAACACCAGCGGTCCCAGCGTGCTGGCCGACCTGGTCAGCTCGGGTCTGGGCAGCCAGGGCATGCTCTGGGCCACCAACCCGGCCGGCACCGAACTGGAGACGGTCGTGCTGGACTGGCTGGCCGACCTGATGGACCTGCCCGCCCGGTTCCGCTCCACCGGCACCGGCGGCGGCGTCATCCAGGACTCCGCCTCCTCGGCGACCCTGGTCGCCACCCTGGCCGCCCTGCACCGGGCCAGCGGCGGACGCTGGCGCGACGTCGGCGTCGACCGCCGCTACCGGGCGTACACCTCGGCGCACGGGCACTCCTCGATCGAGAAGGCGGCCCGCATCGCCGGTCTCGGCGAGGCGGGCGTCCGGACCATCGCGGTGGACCCGACGACCCAGGCGATGCGGCCGGCGGCGCTACGCGCGGCGATCGAGGCGGACCTGGCCGAAGGCGTGGTGCCCGCCATCGTGGTGGCGACCATCGGGACCACCTCCACCACCGCCGTCGACCCGCTGCCGGAGATCGGCACGATCTGCGCCCGGTACGGCGTGTGGCTGCACGTCGACGCAGCCTACGCCGGGGCGGCGGCGGTCTGCCCCGAGCTGCGCTGGACGCACGCCGGGGTGGAGCACGCCGACTCGTACTGCTTCGACCCGCACAAGTGGCTGCTCACCGGATTCGACTGCGACGCCTTCTGGGTGGCCGACCGGGGCGAGCTGATCGAGGCGCTGACCGTCATGCCGGAGTTCCTGCGCAACGCGGCGAGCGAATCCGGCGCGGTGATCGACTACCGGGACTGGCAGGTGCCACTGGGCCGCCGGTTCCGGGCGCTGAAACTCTGGTTCGTCCTGCGCTGGTACGGCGTCGAGGGACTGCGTGCGCACCTGCGCGCAGGGATCGCCCTGGCCGACAGGTTCGCCGCCCTGGTCCGCGCCGACGACCGGTTCGCCCTCGCCGCCCCGCACCCGTTCTCCCTGGTCACATTCCGGCTGCGGGCCGGTGACGAGGCCGGCGCGGCGCTGCTGGCCCGGGTCAACGACAGCGGGCAGGTCTACCTGACCCACACCCGGGTCAACGGGCGGTACACCCTGCGCCTGGCCGTCGGCTCGCCGTTGACCGGGCCGGAGCACGTGGACCGGGCCTGGGCGCTGCTGTCGGCGGCGGCGACCGACCTGCTCGCCGGGCACCCGGCCCCGGCCGGACCCGCCCCGGGCGGCACGCTTCCCGGGTGACCGTCGCCGCCCCCGTGCCGGATCACCGGTGGGGTACGACGGTCAGCGGGGCGGGCGGCGTACCCCTGCCGGGGTTCAGCGCTCGACGACGGCCAGCCGGTCGTCGTCGGCCCCGGCCGGGGCGGACCCGGCGACGGCGCCGGCCCCGACGACGGCAGCCGCGGTGTCCGGCGACGGCGTCGCACCGACGGCGGGCGTGTCGGCGGTGGCGACGGCAGTGGTGGCGGTGGCGGTGGCGGCGGCGTCGACGATGGCGCGGGCCCGGCGGGTGCGGCGCAGCGCCCGGACGGCGAACGTCAGGGCGACCACCCAGCCCACGGCGAGCAGCACGTAGACCACCGGGCGGACGGTCGAGCCGGCGTCACCGGCCTTGAGCAGGATGCGGGCGTTGGTCAGCACGATCACCCCGCCGATGGTCGCGCCCAGCAGTTGGGCGGGGACGATCCGCACCAGCCAGGCGGCCACCGGCGCGGCGATCAGGCCGCCGATCAGCAGCGCCGCGACGGTCGGCAGCAGGAAGCCCTCGCTGCCCAGGCCGATCAGGAAGCCGATGCTGGCCGCCCCGGCCACCACGAACTCGGCGGTGTCCACCGAACCGATCACCTTGCGGGGCTCCATCCGGCCGGAGACCAGCAGTGCCGGGGTGGCCACCGGGCCCCATCCCCCGCCGCCGGTGGCGTCGACGAACCCGGCGACCAGGCCCAGCGGGCCGAGGAACCGGCCGCGCAGCCGCCCGGCGCCGGAACGCTGGCGCAGCGGCCGGGAGAAGCGCACCAGCAGGTACGCGCCGAGGGTGAACAGGATGCCGGCCATCCACGGGGCGGCGTTCTCGGTGGAGATGGAGCTGAGGAAGGTGGCCCCGACGAACGCGCCGACCGCGCCGGGCAGGGCGATCCGGGTCACCACCCGCCAGTCGACGTTGCCGAACCGCCAGTGGGCGACACCGGCGGCGAGCGTGGTGCCGATCTCGGCGAGGTGCACCGACGCCGAGGCGGCGGCCGGGGCGACCCCGACGAAGAGCAGCAGGGTCGACGAGGTCAGCCCGTACGCCATGCCGAGCGCGCCGTCGACGAGCTGCGCGGCCAACCCGACCAGAGCGAGGATCAGAAGCTTGCGCACGAGCCCTCCGAACTTTTCGGCATCTCCTATCGACTTGGTCGAGAATGCGGCACGGGACGCTCCCCGGTCAACCCCCAGATCGGTGGGTGGGACGGGCCCGGCGCAGCGGGACGCCCCGGCCTGAACCCCGCAGACCAGGTCAGACGCCAGCAGACCGGGTGCGGTGGGCAGGTCCTGCGGGCCCGGTGCGGCAGGCAGGTCCGGCGGGCCGGGTACGGCCCGGGGGTGTCAGCTCCAGGCGCGCGGGTCGGCGGCCAACTCGGTGATCCGGCCCGGCAGCACCCCGGCCGCCACGTCGGCGATGGTGACCTGCTCCAGGATCTCCCGTTCGCTGGCCCGCAGCGCGATCCAGACCTCCTGCAACGCGCGGGCCGCGCCGTGGTAGCCGAGCTGCTCGGGACGCTGCCCCCGCACGTGGGCCAACGGACCGTCGATCACCCGGATCACCTCGGCGAGGGAGATCTCCGCCGCCGGCCGGGCCAGCCAGTAGCCGCCCTCCGGGCCCCGCTGGGCGTGCACGATGCCACCCCGGCGCAGCTGGAGCAGGATGCTCTCCAGGAACTTCGGCGGGATGTCCTGCGACCGGGCGATCTGCTCGGCGGTGACCGGACGGGACCGGCCGGAGTCCGCGCCATCGGCGACCGACGCGAGTTCGGCCGCCGCACGCAGTGCGTAGTCGACCCGGGCGGAGAGGCGCATGGCCGCAAGGTTAGTCGCCGGCCCCGCCGGCCGGACCGCCACCCTCCACCGAACGGCCAGGGTGGGCTGTCCCGGTGGCGTGGGCATGGCACCATACCCGTGTCGCCGGCAGGGTCGCCGGTGGCGGACACCAGCGCACCGGAGCATAGGCCGATAGGGGCAGCGACAGCGATGCCGGACGTGACGCCGCTGAACCCGCGGGACCCGCGCCAGGCCGGGCCGTACGAGCTGATCGGTCGGCTCGGCGCGGGCGGTCAGGGTGTGGTCTACCTGGGCCGCGACGAGCAGGGCAAGTGGGTCGCGGTCAAAGTCATCAACGTGGACCTGCACCAGCATCCCCGGGCGAAGGCCCAGTTCGTCAAGGAGATCGCCGCCGCCCGCCGGGTCGCGCCGTTCTGCACCGCCCAGATCCTCTTCGCCGACGTGGACGGTGAGCTGCCCTACGTAGTCAGCGAGTTCATCGAGGGCGTCACCCTGCAACGGCACGTCCGCGAGCAGGGGCCGGTCGCCGGCAACGCACTGCACCGGCTGGCCGTCGGCACCGCCACCGCGCTCGCCGCGATCCACCAGTCCGACGTGGTGCACTGCGACCTGAAGCCGGACAACGTGATCCTCGCGGCGGACGGCCCCCGGGTGATCGACTTCGGCATCGCCCGCGCGCTGGACGTCACCGAGACGATGACCAGCCGGATCATGGGCACCGCCACCTACATGGCCCCCGAACGGTTCCGCGACGACGAGGTCGGCCCGGCCAGCGACGTGTTCGCCTGGGCCGGGACGATCGCCTTCGCGGCGGGTGGTCAGCCGCCGTTCGGTACCGGCCCGGTCGTCGCGGTGATGCACCGGGTCCTGCACGAGCCGCCGGACCTGACCGGGCTCACCGGTCCGCTCGCCACCCTGATCGGGCAGTGCCTGGACAAGGACCACCGGGTCCGGCCCACCGCCCAGGAGGTGCTGCTGCGGCTGCTCGGGCGCGACGCCCACCCGAGCGGCGAGGTGCCGTTGCAGAGCGTGCTGCGGGCCGGCACCGACGCCGCGGCCACCCAGCACGTTCCGCGTACCGTGGCCGCCACCCCGCCGGCCGCACCGGTCGTCGCGGCGGCCGACCCGTGGCCGACGACGGCGGCGGCGGACCCCTGGCCGACCGCCGGGGTGGCGCAGGCCCCGCCGGGCATCCCGGCCGCCCCGCAGCCGACCGACGACCCGGTGCCGACGCCGTGGCCCACCACGTCGACCGCCCACCCCGCGCCGCCGACGCCGAGCGCCCCACCGGCGACGGCCTGGTCCGCCCCGGCGGCCCCCACCCCGTACGCCGCCACGGACCGGCCGGCCACCCCGACAGCAGCGGCCCGGGACGGCTTCGGCCGGCGGCTGCGTCGACAGTGGGCCGACCCGTGGGGGATGTCCCTTGCGTTCCTCCTCGGCGCGGTCGGCTTCGCCACCGGGTACGTCGCCAGCACCGACATGGGCACCGCCGCCGCCGTCGGTCTGCTCGCCCTCGTCGTGGTCTACGGTGTCCGTCTGCTCGTCGCCGCCGCGCTGACCCCGTCCGGCCCGCCGGACGGCCAGGTGGCGCAGCCCGGCACCCGGCCCGCGCCGGCAACCCGCACCGACGCCTGACCCACCGAACGAACCCCTGGAGGAGCCGATGGCCGCCGGTCAGCGTCCCGCCCGACCGTGGCTGCCGCACGCGGTGGCCGTCGTCGCGGGGCTCGCGGTGATCGCCGGGGCGTACCTGTACGTCCGGCCGACGCCCGGCACCGACCGGGCCGACTGCGTACCGCTGGAGGTCAGCTCCTCCACCGAGAAGAGCGCGCTGGTCGCCCAGCTCGCCGAGCGGTACAACACCGCCGACCGGCGCTTCGGCGGGCGGTGCGCGCAGGTGACCGTGCACGGCCTCAACTCGGGCGAGGCGATGGAGGCGCTGGCCGGCGGGTGGGCGCTCACCCAGCCGAAGGTCGCCGAGCCACAGGTGTGGCTGCCCACCTCGTCACTGTGGACCGGGCAGCTGCGTCTGCTCGACAAGGCGGCGGGCCGGCCCGCGCAGACCCCCGGGCAGTACCCGTCGATCGCCAACAGTCCGCTGGTCATCGCGATGCCGAAGGACCGGGGCGAGCTGGTGCAGCAGCGCGGCCCGCTCGGCTGGGCCGACGTGCTCGGCCTCTCCGGCGGCACCGGCTGGGCGGCGTTCGGCAAGCCCGAGTGGGGCCGGTTCACCTTCGGCAAGGACAACCCGCACCTGTCCACCTCCGGTCTGGCCGCCACCATCGCCACCTACTACGCGGCGGTCAACCGGGCCAGCGACCTGACCAGCGAGGACCTCGCCCAGCCGGCGGTGACCCAGTTCGTCAGGCGGATCGAGGCCAACGTCTCGCACTACAGCGACGACTCGGTGGACCTGCTGCGCGGTCTCGCCGAGGCCGACGCCGCCGCCACCGGGGACGCCCCGGCGACCGACATGAGCGCGATCGTCCTCCAGGAGGAGCTGGTCTACCTCTACAACCAGGGCCAGCTCAGCCCCACCGGCAGCAAGCCCCGGGTGCCGCTGGTGGCGGTGCACCCCAAGGAGGGCACCTTCAACCTCGACCACCCGTACGTGGTGCTGCCGTCGGCCGACCCGGCGCAACGCGAGGCCGCCGAGGACTTCCTCACCTTCCTCCGCGACGGCCCGCAACAGCGCAGCTTCGCCGCGCTCGGCTTCCGCGACGACGAACGCCGGCCCGCCGAGACGCTGCTGGCCACGGTGGCCGGGCCGGGTGGCGACCGGCTCACCTACTTCGACCCGCCCACCCCGGAGGTGGTCGGCGCGATCCTCGGCAGCTGGGACACCCTGCGCAAGAAGGCCAACATCCTGCTCGCCGTGGACACCTCCGGCTCGATGAAGGCAAGCGTCGGCGACCGGACCCGGTTCCAGGTGGCCACCGACGCCGCCAGCAAGGCGATCGGGCTGCTCAACGCCGCCGACCAGGTGGCGCTCTGGTCGTTCTCCAGCGAGACCCCGCAACGACCGAAGCGGCCGTACAGCGAGGAGGTACGGCTCGCGCCGCTGAACCGGGACGCGTTCAACCGGAAACTCGCCGGGCTGCGCATCGGCGGCAACACCGCCCTGTACGCCACCGTCCGCGCGGCGCACCGCACGCTGCTCGACAGGTACGACCCGAACCGGATCAACGCGGTGGTGGTGCTCACCGACGGCAAGAACGAATACCAGAAGGACAGCGACCTCGACCGGCTGCTGCGCGACATCGCGCTGGACCCGAACAAGCCGGTGAAGGTCTTCTGCGTGGCCTTCGACCAGGACTCCGACCTGGCCGCGCTGGACCGGATCGCCAAGGCGTCGGCCGGCAAGGCGTTCGACGCCAAGAACCCGACCACCATCGACGAGGCGTTGGTGAAGGTGGTCAGCAGCTTCTGAGCCCGGCCGGCCCCCGCCGCACCCCGGCGGCGGGGGTGTTCAGTCGCCGACGCGACGCAGCAGGCCCTCCTGGACGGCGCTGGCGATGTGCCGACCGTCGAGGGTGAACATCCGGCCGGTGGCCAGCCCCCGCGCGCCCGAGGCCGACGGGCTCCAGCAGTCGTAGAGGAACCACTCGTCGGCCCGGAACGACCTGTGGAACCACAGGGCGTGGTCCAGGCTCGCCCCGACCAGGCCGCCCGGCCCCCAGACCTCGCCGTGCACCGACAGGACCGAATCCAGCAGGGTCAGATCCGAGGCGTACGTCAGCGCGCAGGCGTGCAGCAGCGGATCGTCGGGCAGCTTGCCGTCGATGCGCATCCAGACCCGCTGGTACGGGTCGGCGGGCCGGTCGCCGGGGCGTACCCAGCCGGGCTCGCCGACGTAGCGGACGTCGATCGGACGGGGAATCTGCCCCCAGATGCCCAGCCGCTCCGGATAGCGGGCCAACCGGTCGGACATCGTCGGGACGTCGTCCGGACCGGGCACGTCCGGCGGGGTCGGAGCCTGGTGTTCCAGGGCCTGTTCCTGCCGCTGGAAGGACGCCGACATGAAGAAGATCGGCTTGTCGTGCTGCAACGCCACCGAGCGGCGGACCGAGAAGGAGCGTCCGTCCCGGACGTTCTCCACCTGGTAGTCGATCGGCTCGGCCGGATCGCCGGGCCGGACGAAGTAGCCGTGCAGCGAGTGCACGAACCGCTCCGGGTCGACCGTGCGCCCGGCGGCGACCAGAGCCTGCCCGGCGACCTGCCCCCCGAACACCCGCTGCGGGCCGACCGAGGGGCTGACCCCACGGAAGGACGTCGCGCCGGTGTGGTCGAGGTCGAGGACCTCGAGGAGCTGGTCGACCGCGGCCTGGCCGGTCGCCGCCGGACGCCCGTTCACCGAGCTTGCTCTGTTCGCGACTGCGGGGCGCGCAAACCCGGCGCGCTCCTCGCGCTCACCGAAACTGCCGCTGCTCGCGACTGCGGGGCGCGCAAACCCGGCGCGCTCCTCGCGCTCACCGGAACTGCCGCTGTGCTCACTGGAGCGCCCGGGCGCTGGCGGCGTCGACCAGGGAGCCGAGCTGGTGCACGCGCAGGGTGTTGGTGGAGCCGGGGGTGCCGGGCGGGCTGCCCGCGACGATCACCACGTAGTCGCCGGGGGTGGCCTGGTTGAGACCCAGCAACGCCTGGTCGACCTGGCGGAACATGTCGTCGGTGTGCTGCACGAACGGCATCAGGAAGGTCTCCACGCCCCAGCACAGCGCGAGCTGGCTGCGCACCTCGGGGACCGGGGTGAACGCCAGCAGCGGCAGGTCGCAGTGCAGCCGGCTGAGCCGCTTGACGGTGTCACCGGTCTGCGAGAAGGCCACCAGCGCCTTCGCCCCGATGGCGCGGGCGATCGAGGACGCGGCCACGGTCAGCGCGCCGCCGTGGGTACGCGGGTCGTGCTGGAGCCGGGGCACCCCGATCGAACCGGCCTCGGTGGTGGTGATGATCTTGGCCATGGTGCTGACGGTGAGCACCGGGTACTTGCCGACGCTGGTCTCGCCGGAGAGCATCACCGCGTCCGCGCCGTCGAGCACCGCGTTGGCCACGTCGGAGGCCTCGGCGCGGGTCGGCCGGGAGTTCTCGATCATGGAGTCGAGCATCTGGGTGGCCACGATGACCGGCTTGGCGTTCTCCCGGCACAGCTGCACGGCCCGCTTCTGCACCAGCGGCACCTGGTCCAGCGGCATCTCGACGCCGAGGTCGCCCCGGGCCACCATGACGCCGTCGAAGGCGAGCACGATCGCCTCCAGGTGGTCGACCGCCTCGGGCTTCTCGACCTTGGCCAGCACCGGCCGGCGCACACCCTCCTCGTCCATGATGCCGTGGACGAGCTTGATGTCCTCCGCCGTACGGACGAAGGAGAGGGCGATCAGGTCGACACCCAGGCCGAGGGCGAAGCGCAGGTCCTCGGCGTCCTTGTCCGACATCGCCGGGACGCTGACCGCCACGTTCGGCAGCGAGACGCCCTTGTTGTTGGAGACCGGGCCACCCTCGGTGACCAGGCACCGGATGTCGTTGCCGGTGACGTCGCTGACCTCGACGGCGACCCGGCCGTCGTCGATCAGCAGCCGGTCGCCCGGCTTCACCTCCTGGGGCAGCTTGCGGTAGGTGCAGGAGACCCGGTCCCGGGTGCCGAGGATGTCGTCACCGGTGATCACCACCGAGTCGCCGGTGCGCCACTCGTGCGGCCCGTCGGCGAACTTGCCGAGCCGGATCTTCGGGCCCTGGAGGTCGGCCAGGATGGCGACCGGCACGCCGACCGCCTCGGCTGCCTCGCGGACCATCCGGTACACCGACTCGTGGTCGGCGTGACTACCGTGGCTGAAGTTCAGCCTGGCCACGTTCATGCCCGCCTCGATGAGGCCCCGGAGCCGCTCCGGGGACGAGGTGGCGGGGCCAAGAGTGCAGACGATCTTCGCGCGGCGGTTCACGCCCATCAGGCTAGTCTCTCCTCCGGGTCGACCTGCGGGCCGACCCCTTGCGGACTGAGGAACAGGGTCCGACGACGCGCGGGGTGGGCGCGTGGCCGGCGGGACGCGGGCCACGCCGGGGGCACGTCGGAAAGTGGCGGGCATCGGCGACCGCGCGCCGGGAATCGTACCGCCCGACGGCAATCGCCGTCCGCGCGCTCCCGTGCTCCCGTGCGCCGACGCCGCCACCGTCGGTCACCGCCGCGCCACGCCCGTCGACCCGGCGCTCAGCTGTCGGTCTTGACCAGCGGAAACTCCAGCGAGCCCGCCGGGCAGAGAAACGTCAGCACGTCGACCATGTAGAGGCCGGCCTGCACCGCCGGGTCCGCCTCCATCACGCTGCGTACGTCCTCGACCGAACCGGTGCGGGCCAGGCCGATGCCGATCGGCGGGGCGGGCTCCCGGGCCGGGCCGTCGATCGAACCGGCCACCAGCACCAAACCCCGCCGTTGCAGGGCCCGCATGTGCGCGGTGTGCTCGGCCTGGAGGCGCTGCACGGTCTCCTTCGGCAGCACCCGACCGGCCGGACCCGGATAGAGCACGATGCACTCGTACGTGTCGAGTGCGAAGTCCAGCTGCGGCGTACCCGTCATCGCGTCCCCTCCCCGCGTCGGCGCCACACCGCGCCGGTGGCGTCCCCCGGACCCGGCCAGCGTCCCACGGTGGGGACGCCCCTGACCGCCGGTCGGGACAACTGCGGGCCGGACGGGGCCCTCCCCGGTCGGACACCGGGTGCGGCGGGCGGCGTGGCCGGCCTTTCGGCCGGCCCACGCCGACAGATCGGCAGACGTGCCCGTCAGCCGACGCTGGTACGGTCCGACTGATGGGGAAGGCGCTCGATCCGCGGAGCGGAGGTCCCGACATGGCTCGCTCGTCCGACGCCCCCCGGCCGCCGGACGACTCCCGCTGGCGCGAACTGCTCTCCCACGCCGGCCCGGCCGGCCGGTGGATCGTCGACCACGACTGGGCCGGCACCCCGCTCGGCCCGCCGGCCGACTGGCCGCCCAGCCTGCGTACCGCCCTGGTCCTCTGCCTGCACAGCCCGACGCCGGCCGCCCTGTGGTGGGGGCCGGAGCTGGTGCTGCTCGCCAACGACGGCTACCTGGCCCTGCTGGGCCCGGCCGGCACGCGGGCGCTGGGCCGGCCCGCCTCGGCGGTCTGGCCCGACGCGGTGCCCGCGCTGACCGGGGTGCTCACCGCCGCCCGGGTCAGCTGCCGGCACGGCGACGACGGAGCCGGGCCGGTCTTCTCGTCGGGCCCGGTGGTCGACGCCGCCGGCCATCCGCAGGGCGTCCTCACCACCGTCACCGCCGCGCCCGGCGGCACCGCCGACGCCGCCACGCACGGCGGCCCGGTCGTCGCCGCCGACGGGGACCGGCGGCGGGCGTTGCGGCAGGCCAAGGGGTTGGCCCGGCTCGCCGGGGCGCTCAGCGCCGCCGACAGCCGGGAGGCGGTGATGGACGTGGTCGGCGCGGTCACCCCCGGTCTGGTCGGCGCGGACGGGGTCCGGGTCGCGGCGGCCACGGCGGGCGCCTGGGAGCTGACGGTGACCGACGACACCGGCACCGGCGAACTGCGGGTCACCGACGACGAGCCGCTGGCCCGCGCGGTACGTGAGGAGACCACCGTGCCACTGCCGGACGGGCTCTGCCTGCCGCTGCGCGACGGTGGCGGCGCGGTGCTCGGAGCGCTGGAGGTGCGCTGGGACGGGCCGGCCGCCGACGAGGAGGCCCGCCGCATCCTGCTCGACGCGGTGGCGGGGCTGTGCAGCCAGGCGTTGCGGCGGGCCGAGCTGACCGCGTCGGCGCGGGCGATGGCGGAGTTCGCCGCCCGGCTCAGCGTCACCCGCTCCACCGGTGAGGCGATCGACGTGATCCTGGACGCCGCCCCGACGGCGCTCGGCGCGGCGCTGCCCGGCCTGGCGATGCGCGACGAGGGCCGGCGGGTCCGGCTGTGGCACGCGGAGCTGCCCAGCGGGCTGGTCGCCACCTTCGACGACCTGACCATCGACGACCCCCGGCCGATCGCCCACGCGCTGCGCACCGGGGAACGGATCATCCTGCGCAACCGGGCCGAGTTCGCCGCCCGGCATCCCGGCCTGCCGGACCCGGCCGGCGAGTACGGGATGGTGACCACGGTCGTGCTCCCGCTGCTGGACGCCTCCCGGCGGCCCATCGCCGCGCTGGGTTTCGGCTGGCCCCGGGAACGGGCGCTGCACGACGACGACCTGGCCCTGTTGGACACCGTCGCCGACCTGTGCGAGCAGACCCTGGAGCGGGTCCGGCTGGCCGCCGCCGAACACAACCTGGTGACCCGGCTGGCGGGCCGGCTGCGTACCTCGGCGACGATCGGGCCACCCGGCCTGGAGCTGGCGACCCGCTACCAACCGGCGATGAGCGGCCTGCACCTGGGCGGCGACTGGTACGACCTGGTCGACCTGGACGACGGCCGGCTGGCCGTGGTCGTCGGGGACGTGGTGGGCCACCAGGTCGAGGCGGCGGCCGACATGGCGCAGCTGCGGACGGTGGTGAACACGCTGATCCGCTCCGGGGTGCCGCTGGCCGAGGTGTTCCCCCGGTTGACCGGGCTGCTCGGGGTCGGGTTCCTCGGCACCTGTCTGGCGATGGTGGTCGACCCGGTGGCCGGGCAGGCGCAGGTCGCCCGGGTGGGGCATCCGCATCCGGTGCTGCTGCGGCCGGGTCGGCCGCCGGAGACGGTCTGGACGGGGCACTCGCTGCCGCTCGGGCTGGTCCGTGACCCGGTGCCGGTGACGACCGTGGCGTTCGGCCCGGGTGACCTGCTGGTGGCGTACACCGACGGGCTGGTGGAGCGGCGCGACCAGGCGTACGACGCCGGGGTGACGGCCCTGCACGAGGTGCTCGTACCGGTGCGGGACCAGCCCGTGGAGGTCATCGCGGACACCCTGCTGACCAAGCTCTCCGGCTCCGACGACGACCAGGCGCTGGTGATCATCCGGCACGCCGGCTGAGTGTCGGTGCCCACATTCGGTCCGGGGGTGTTGCCGACCGCGATCTTCGGGAAAGCCGTCGGGGTGGGTGGCTAGATTTGCCACCGACGACAACGACAGGATCGGGGTACGGCACATGGGGTCCAGCAGTCAGCCCGCGAAGGCGTCAGGCACCTACCGGATCGGCGGCGACCTGCAGGTCGACCGGCTCGGTTACGGGGCCATGCAGATCACCGGGCCGGGGGTGTGGGGCGACCCGAAGGACCCGGCCGAGGCGGTCCGGGTGCTGCGCCGGGCGTACGAGCTGGGCGTCACGTTCATCGACACCGCCGACTCGTACGGGCCGTTCGTCTCGGAGCTGCTGATCAGGGAGGCGCTGCACCCGTACGCCGACGACCTGGTCATCGCGACCAAGGCCGGCCTGACCCGCTCCGGGCCGGGTGACTGGCGGCCGGTGGGGCGGCCGGAATACCTGCGCCAGCAGTGCGAGCTGAGCCTGCGGCACCTGGGCCTGGAGTCGATCGGCCTCTACCAGCTGCACCGGATCGACGCGAAGGTGCCGCTGGAAGATCAGCTCGGCGAGCTGGCCCTGCTCAAGCAGGAGGGCAAGATCCGGCACATCGGGTTGTCCGAGGTGACCGTCGCGCAGATCGAGGCGGCCCAGAAGATCACCCCGATCGTGTCGGTGCAGAACCTCTACAACCTGGCCGACCGCAGCGCCGAGGACGTCCTGGACCACTGCGAGCGCAACGACCTGGCGTTCATCCCGTGGTTCCCGATCGCCACCGGCAACCTGGCCAAGCCGGGCGGCCCGCTGGACGCCATCTCCACCGGCCACGACGCGACGCCCGCGCAGCTCGCGCTCGCCTGGCTGCTGCGCCGCTCGCCGGTCATGCTGCCCATCCCGGGCACGTCCTCGGTCGGTCACCTGGAGGAGAACGTCGCCGCCGCCCAGGTGCAGCTCACCGACGAGGAGTACGACTCCCTGGCCAAGGCCGCCTGACCGTCCCACCCCGCCGCCCCGGGCGCCCGGCACACAACGGGGGCGATGTAGCGCCATCCCAAGCTGCGGATACCGCTACATCACCCCCGTTGCTGAGCGCCGCCGGGCCGAGCGCCGCCCAGCGGGCGCGAGGGCCGTCGGAGGTGGGTCAGCCGTCGGGGGTGATCTCGTTGCCGGGGTCGGTCGGGCGCAGCGCCCGCTGGGCCTCGTCGAACAGCTTCGCCGCGTCGGTGCGGCCGTTGACCTGGATCTCCACCTCGGAGTCGCCGACCTGCAGCCGGATGCTCACCTCGGTCCGCTGCTGGTCCACCCAGCTCTGCACCAGGTTGAACAGACCGGGCAGCAGCCCCTGGGCGACCACCGCGATGATCACCGCGTCGCTGAAGCCGGCCCGGCCACCGGCCCCGCCCCCCGGCCCGGCGTCGCGGACCAGGGCCCGGTAGCGCGGGTCGCGGTGCAGCCAGGCCAGCAGCGTCGTGCGCTGCGGGCCGGCGGCACGGGGGGCCAGCACCAGCCGGGCCGGTGCGGTGGAGCGGGGCGCGGTCATCTCGGTCTGCCTCTCAGTCATGCGGTCCGGCCGACGGCGGCTCAGTCGTCACCGGGTTGGAAGGTCAGCGTGCCGTCGACCACCGACAGCACGCCGCTGACCCCGAACGTCTCGTTCTCGGTGAACGGGGTGGTCCCGAAGTAGCCGACGGTGCTGCCGGTGGCCTGCGCCGACCCCTGCGACTCGTACGAGGTGGAGACCCGTGCGGTGGCCGGGCCGGTCAGGGTCAGTTCGATGGTCGGGTACCGGGTGATCTTCCAGGCGATCTTCTTCACCGGCGAGCCGCCGGTGTAGTAGCGGAACGGGCACCCCTGCGGGGTGGCCACCGCCTGCGCCGCGCAGCCGTCCAGATAGGACCGTACGCTCTGTTCCGCCGCCGCCTGCGCCTCGGGCCGCAGGGTGGGCGTCAGCTCCGCGCCGCTCACGCTCTGCTGCCCGGGTACGACGTAGACCACCCGGGGCGCCGTCTCGCTGAGCGCGGTGCTCTCCCCCGCCACCGTGTACGCCCCCGGCAGCAGCGGCACCGCCACCCCCGTCTCCTGCGCGCCGGTGGGCGCGGGCACCCCGTTGACGGTCAGCGGGGCCGGGCCGCCGGGCAGGGTCAGGGTCGCCGGGGCGGCGTCGATGTGCCAGCGGTGGAACAGCCCGAGCACGGCGGAGTCGTCGCGGCGCAACGGCAGCTCGGCGGTCAGCTTCCGCCCGGCGAGGGTGTAGGCGACCGTGGCGACCGCCTCGTCGCCGTCGCGTTCCACCTCCGTCACGGACACGTCGGTGGGCGGGCGGTAGTCCTTCGCCGCCACCATCCGGGCGAGTTGCCCGGTGTCGCCCAGCGTCGCCCGCACGTCGGGGGTGAGCTGGTCGAGCGCCTCCGGGCCGTCGTGGTCGGCCAGGGCCGCGAAGTAGTCGCCGACGGCCGCCTGGGGGCGGAAGAACGCCCACTGGGCCGTGGTCAGCCCACCGCCCAGGCAGCTCACCAGCACCAGCGCGCCGACGAGCAGCAGGGCGCGACGGGAGCCGACCGCCGTCGTCGTCGTACCGCCGAACAGCTCGTCGAGGCCGCGTGCGGTGGCCGCACGGTCGGTCATCGGGTCGGGAACGGGCCGGTCCAGCCGGTCCAGGCGCAGCTCGGACGGGGGGTGGGTGGCGCAGACCGCCTCGTCCCAGCCGCTGCGCCCGGTCTCGAAGGAGCGTCGCCGCTCCAACATGGACCGCATCCCGTCCCGGTGCCCGGCGAGCACCGCACCCGCGTCGGCCCGGTACTCGGCGGCCCGGACGTCCCGGCGGTGGCAGGGCAGGACCACGTACCGCATGGTGAGCAGCACCGGCCAGAAGAACAGGAACACCACGAAGTCGGTGGCCGGGTGCGGGAACCGGCGCATCAGCCAGGCCGGCAGGGCGTGCACCAGCACCAGCGGCAGGCCGACACCCCGGATGAACGCGCTGGTCACCTCGTCGCCGGTGCGCCAGTGCACCAGTTCGTGGCTGAGCAGCGCGGCGATCTCCTCGTCGGTGCAGTCGAGCACGGCGGTGCTCACCACGACGTGCCGGGCGTACGCGCGGGCGTTGGCGAGCACCGGGTCGTCCTCGATCAGCAGCCGGGGTTCCCCGGGCAGGCCGAGCCGGGCCGCGCAGTCGCTCAGCAGCGGACGCAGCCGTTCGGCCTCCCGCCTGCTGAGCGGCCGTGCCCCCGAGACGCCCAGCAGCCACGGCTCCAGCAGCACCCGCCCGACGGTGTAGAGCAACCCGACGAGGCCGGCGGCGACCACCATGCCGGCCAGGCCGGTGAACAGGTTCGCCGGTTCGTCGAAGGCGTTGCGCCAGGGCAGCACCAGCACGGCCAGGAAACCGACCAGCGCGCCGAGCGCGAACCCGGCGAACCCGCCGACCACCCCGCCGGAACGCGCCACGAAGGCCTCCAGCAGCGGCCCGACCAGCGGGGCGTCCCGCAGCAGCGCGGGCACCGTCTCGTCGGACTGGGTGCCCCCGGCGACCAGCCCGTACAGGCCGAGGGCGAGGCCACCCCAGACCGCCGCGACCAGCGCCAACGGCACGTAGAACCAGGTGGCGAGGAAGGCGCCGAGCGCGCCCCGCCAGTCCCGCACGATGCCGGCGCGCAGCCAGACCAGGGCGCTCGGGTAGCCGGGCGGGCGGTGGGCGAACCGGTCCCCGGCGGCCGGGGACTCCTGCGCCTGCGCGGCACCGCCCGACGCCGTCGCACCGGCCGGCGGGTCGCCGCCGGGCGACGCCGGTCCGCCAGGCGACGCCGGTCCGCCGGGCGACACCGGTCCGCCAGGCCACGCCGGTCCGCCAGGCCACGCCGGTCCGCCGGGCGACGCCGGGTCGCCCGCAGGTCGCAGGGGTGTGCCGGCCGGCGGGTCGGGCTGCCGGTCGGTGGTCGGGCCGGGCTGGGCCGCGTAGGGATCGGGCTGCGGCTGGGGTTCCAGGTCGGGCACGGGAGGCTCCTCGACTACGGATGTCGCCGGCCGTGGCGCGGGCCCGGCGGACCGGGCCACCGGCGGACCGGTCGGTCGGCGGACCCGACGGCCCGCAGGCCGAACGGGTCGGCAGATCGACAGGACCGCCTGACCGGTCGCCACCGGCGGCGAATGACACCAATGCTGTCGGTCGACTCCGCAGGTGGCGGAATTCGACGCCGCTGGACATTACCGATGACGAATACCGTCCGCGATCCCATTTCCCACCGGAGATCGGCTTTCCGAATAACTGTCGGATATCTGTCCGCCGACGGCTCCGGTGCCATTTCCGTCGTGGACCCGTCGGGCCGGTCGGAGAGACGATCCGGGTCCGGCCACCCCTACCTGCGGGCGGCACCGGCGGGGAGGTCGACGATGGACACGGACGTGCTGGTGGTCGGGGGCGGGATCATCGGGCTGACGGCGGCGGTACGGCTGCGGGAGCGCGGCGCGCGGGTGACCCTGCTGACCGCCGACCCGCCCGGCGACACGGTGTCGGCGGTCGCCGCCGCCGTCTGGTACCCCAGCCACACCGACGCCGACCCCCGGGTGCTGCGCTGGGCCGCCGGGACGTACACGGAACTGGGCCGGCAGGCCGAGGCCGGGGTGCCCGGGGTGGTGGCCCGGCCGACGCGGATGCTGCTGCGCCGTCCGTGGACCGGCCCGCCGTGGTGGGCGGCGGCGGCCGGTGACCTGGCCGCCCACCCCGGCTCCGGACCGTACGCCACCGAGTTGCGGTTCACGGCGCCGACGGTGGAGATGTCGCCGTACCTGGACTGGCTGGTCGCCCGGTTCACGGCGGCCGGCGGCCGGATCGTGACCGGCCGGCTGGCGCGGCTCGACGACGGCTTCGCGCTGGCCCCGACGGTGGTCAACGCCACCGGACTGGCCGCCGGGCGGCTCGCCTGCGACCCGGCGGTGCACCCGGTACGCGGACTGCTGGTGCTGGTAGCGAACCCGGGCCTGACCACCTCGGTACGCGACGAGGAGAACCCGGCCGGCATCACCTACGTGCACCCGCGCCGGCACGACGTGGTGCTCGGCGGCACCGCCGAACCGGACCGGTGGGACACCGACCCCGACCCGGCCACCGCGACGGCGGTCCGGGCCCGGTGCGTGGCGCTGGTGCCGGAGTTGGCCGACGCCCCCGTGCTCGGGGTACGGGTCGGGTTGCGGCCGGCCCGGCACGGCGGCCCCCGGGTCGCGGTGCAGGCCGGGCCGGCCCCGGGGCAGCGGCTGGTGCACGCCTACGGCCACGGGGGCGCCGGGGTGACCCTGTCCTGGGGCTGCGCCGACGAGGTGGCCGGGCTGGCACTGTCCGGCTGACCGGCCGGGCCGGACGCACCCCGGCCCCGCCCCTCGGGACCGTGGGGCGGGGCCGGGTGCCGGGGTGGAGGGCGGGCCCCCTCCCCCACGTCATCGGCGTTCGTAGAAGGTGATGCTCACGCCGCCCGGGGCGGAACCCGGGTCGGAACTGAGCCAGGTGTTGGCGTTGAGGAAGGCGTACGGGCCGGCGGCGCGGGCCTCGAACGTCGGCACCAGCCGACCGAACGCCCCGCAGTTGCGGACCAGGATCAGCTCCCGGTCGTTGGTGGACAGCACGTACCGGGCGTCGAGCGTGCTGGTCGCGCCGATGAGCTGGTAGTCAGCCCCGCCGGGCAGGACGGTCCCGGTCACCCGGCCGGTCACGGTGCCGCCGGTGATGGGGATGATGTTGCGGGTGCCGCGCTTGCTGGCCCCGACCGAGACACTGGCCCCGAGCGTGACGGTCTCGGTGAACACCGCCGCGCCCCGGGTGCCGCTGCCGGTCAGGCAGTCCCACGACTGGTTGGCCGTCCCGGCAGGGTCCCGTAGCTGCACGCGCGGGTCGGCCGAGGACACCCCGGAGACGTCGTACACGGCCAGGTTCAGGGTGTTCGTCGCGGTGTCGACGGTCCGGGTGCCGACGTAGGTGCCGGTGTTCAACCAGGCGTACGCGCTGGAGTTCGGGGCCTCGAAGTCGGGCACGATCCGCACGGTGGAGTCGCCGGCCGGCGCGACCCCGCAGGTGCGCAGGTAGATCGGGGTGCCGTCGCCGGTGCGCAGGATGGCGACCTGTTCCAGCTCGGTCGCGCCGGTGCCGAGGGTGAGTTCGAGGTCGAGGCCGCCGGTGAGGATGCTGCCGTTGATCCGGTCGCCGGTGACCGTGCCGCCCCGGATGTCGAGGATGCGGCGGTGGCCGTACTGGGTGACGCCGACGTCGCGGATCGCGCCGAGTTGGGCGGTCGCCCGGAACACCAGCCGGCCACGGGTCGGGGGCACGAGGCCGGTGGACCGGCCGCAGGTCCAGGACGGGTCGGGCACGATGGTCGCCTCCGCGCCGCTCGGGGTGGTGCTCGGGGTGGGTGGTGGTGGGGTGGTCGGTGCCGGGGTGGTCGGCGGCGGGGTGGTCGGGGTGGGTGGCGGCGTGGTCGGGGGCGGGGTGCCCGGGGTGGGCGTGGTCGGTGTCGTGGGCGTGGTGCTGCCGGTGCAGGGGGTGCCGTTGAGCGCGAAGTCGGTAGGTGCCGGGTTGCTGACGTTGTTCCACGAGCCGTTGAACCCGAACGACGTGCTCGCCCCGGTGCCGAGCGCCGCGTTCCAGGTGGTGTTGCCGACGGTGACCCGGCCGCCGTTCTGGCTGGCGGTGCCGTTCCAGTACTGGGTGACCTGCTGGCCGGCGGTGAACGACCAGGTGAGCTGCCAGCCGTTGATCGGGTCACCGAGGTTGGTGATCGCGACGTTGGCCCCGAAGCCGCCGCTCCACTGGCTGGAGACGGTGTAGGTCACCCGGCAGCCGGTGGCGGCGGAGGCCGCCGTCGCGACCCCGACGACGCTGACCAGGGTGGCGGCGGCGAGCGCTCCCGCGAACAGGGGCCGCCGGTGTACGAGCCTCATCTGGTCCTCCCGGAGCGGCAGCGCCACGCCTTGCACGCACGGTTATGTTTCATCGAGTGTCCCGATCGGACAAACTTCTGTCAATCGATGCTTCTCGATAGCATGCCGTCGACTCCCGGCCGAGCGACGCGTCCGCCCCGACATCCGTGAAGATCGTTTCGTGTCCTGTTGGTGACCCTCGGTAGGGTGTCGCGCATGAATCGGGGTGCCTGGCGGCGGCATGCGTGGTGGGCGGGCATCCCGAGCGTGGTCGCCGGGTTCGGCGCCTGGGCGGCGGTCGCCGACGACAAGACCGGCTGGACGGTCGTCTCCGCTGCCGCCGCCGGGGTGGTCGGGGGCTTCGGGCCGACGGTGGCCGACCGACTGGCGGCGAAGCGGGAGGCCCGGCGGCGACAGGAGGACGCGCTACACGGGGTGACGTCGGCCGAGCTGCCGGCGTCGGTGGCCTGGCTGCTGCACCCCGGACAGGCGGTGGTCGACTTCATCGGTCGCGGCTGGGTGCTGCGCCAACTGGAATCCTGGGCGACCGACCCCGACGCGGTGACGGTACGCCTGCTGACCGGCGCGGGCGGGGTGGGCAAGACCCGGTTGGCCCGGGAGTTCGCCGGCCGGCTGCCCGGTTGGCGGTGCGAGTGGATCCACGCCGGGGCGGAGGAGCAGACGGCCGCCCTGATCACCTCGGGCGGCGTACCGTCGCGGTTGCTGGTGGTGGTCGACTACGCCGAGACGCGGGACCGGGCCGGCGTGGCGGCGTTGGTCTGCGCGGCGCAGCGGGCCGCCGGGGTGCGGGTGCTGCTCATCGCCCGGGGTGCCGGGCTGTGGTGGGAGACGCTGTCGGCGGCGTACCCGCAGCAGGCGCAACTGCTCGACGCGCTGACCGGCCGGTCGCAGGTGGTGGAGCTGCCGGCCCGGATCGAGGAGAGCGAACCCGACGAGATCGTCGCCCTCGCGGCCCGGGACTTCGCCGCCCACCTGGGGCTGCCGGTGCCGGCGGTCGAGGCGCGGGACCGCCCGGCCGACACGCCGGTGCTGCGCCTGCACGCCGAGGCGCTGCTGACCGTCCTGGACGGCAAGCCCCGGCACGGCCGGTACGACGTGCTGACCGAGGTGCTGGGGCACGAGGCCCGCTACTGGCGGTCGGCGGCCCGCCGGGCGGGCCTGCTGGCCGCCGACGACCCGGCGTCGGACGCGCTGCTGCGGCAGGTCGCCGGGGTCGCCGCGCTGCTCGGCGCGGACGCCCCGGACGAGGTCGCCGGCCTGGTCCGGCGGGTGCCCGCGCTGGTGGCCGCCGAGCCGGAGCGGGTGGCCCGGTACGCGGCGTGGCTGGCCGACCTGTACCCCACCGCCGACGGCACCGGGCTCGGCGTGGTGCAGCCCGACCTGCTGGCGGAGGCACTGGCGGTGCGGGTGCTGCGGGACTACCCGGCGGCCGACCGGGCGCGGGTGTTCACCGGCCTGACGGTGGCGCAGGCGGTACGGGCGTTGACGGTGCTCGGCCGAGCACGCACCCACCAGACCGACGCGGTGGCGCTGATCGAGGTGGCGTTGGCGGTGGACGTGCCCCGGATGGTCGAGGCGGTGGTCCAGGTCGGGGTGCAGTTCCCGGGGGTGTTCACGCCGGGCGCGGTGCGGCTGCTGGCGGACGCGGACATCGAGCTGGAGTGGGCGCGACCGGTCGCCGCTCGCGTGCCGTATCCGTCGATCGAGTTGGGGCGATTGGCGCTGGCGCTGACGACCCGCATCGTCGCCGGCTTCGCCCCGGACACTCCGCCCCACGTTCGGGCGCTATGGATGGACGAGCACGCAATACGACTCGCCGAAATCGGGCGACGAAGCGAAGCACTGATCAACGGCCAGGAAGCCGTCAACCTCTACCAAGAACTCTCGACCACCAACCGCGACGCCTACCTTCCCAACCTCGCCGCATCCCTCAACAACCACGCGAACCGACTCGCTGAAGCCGGACAACACACCGAAGCCCTCACCACCAGCCACGAAGCCGTCAACCTCTACCAAGAACTCACCACCACCAACCGCGACACCCACCTCCCCGACCTCGCCATGACGCTCAACAACCACGCGAACCGACTCGCTGAAGCCGGACAACACACCGAAGCCCTCACCACCAGCCACGAAGCCGTCAACCTCTACCAAGAACTCACCACCACCAACCGCGACACCCACCTCCCCGACCTCGCCATGACGCTCAACAACCACGCAATCCGACTCGCTGAAGCCGGACAACACACCGAAGCCCTCACCACCAGCCACGAAGCCGTCAACCTCTACCAAGAACTCACCACCACCAACCGCGACACCCACCTCCCCGGCCTCGCCATGACGCTCTACAACCACGCGGGCCGACTCACCGAAGCCGGACAACACACCGAAGCCCTCACCACCAGCCACGAAGCCGTCAACCTCTACCAAGAACTCACCACCACCAACCGCGACGCTCATCTGCCCAAACTCGCGATGTCACTGTGGAACGTCGGATACGTCGGGCTCATGGTCGGCAGCGTGACCGAAGAGGTCATTGCTTTGACCGCCGAAGGTGTCCGCTATTTCGACGAACTCACGGCGGCGGATCCGGCAGCGTTCGAGAAACGCCGTCAAGCAGCCCGACGCACCCTGGACGAGTTGCACCGTGCGGCTGGCGGAACCGAGGTGAACGAATCTCTCCCCGACGCGGAGGGATGATCGCCTCGGTCATCGGCTCCGAGTCACTACGGGCGGGGCGGTCGGGTCGACGGGGCGCGCCGGGAGGTGGCGGCACGGGAGGCGGGGACGGGCCGGCGGGTCGGAGTGGCTTGCGGGGCGGGCTCGGGCGGCAGGAGTTCGCCGGGCTGGACGTAGATCGACCGGCGGGCCACCGCGTCGCCCCTGGCGTCGATCTGGTAGCCGTCGAGCCAGGCCCACCCGTCGTAAGTGATCCACTCGGTGCGGACCCGGATCAGGCGGAACAGGATCGGCCTGACGAACTGCGGGCTCGCCTTCCGCGTCACCTGGACCAGCACCCCGGCCCGTAGCTCGATCATCGCGGCTCGTCCTGGCTCGGCCAGTGGAGCTGGTTGACCGGGATGCGGTGCCGGTGGCGGCAGGGCAGTTCGCTGCCGCACCGGCAGACGAACCGCCACCGCCGCCACGACCACGCCGGCCGGTGCCGCCGCGCCAACGTCATCGCCGTGGCGAGCAGATACTCGTGGTAGGACACTCGTCGTGACATACCGACACGGTCCCCGGTGGAGGTTTGGTCAGTTGGCAATAGCCGATCGGAAAGTCAGCGAGTAACTACGCTCGGCGACATGAGTCGCGACCCGGTGCTGCTGATGGGTCCGTACGAGATCGCCCAGCGGATGGGTGTCTCGCGGCAGCGGTTCCAGCAGCTCACCCGGCATCCCACCTTCCCGCGCCCCCACCAGGAGCTGCGCGGCATGAAGGTGTGGCTGGCCGTGGACGTCGAAGAGTGGATCACGAAGCACCGGCCCCCGCGCCCCACCGAGGACGACACCCCGGAGTAACCGGCCGCCCCGCTGGAGCGCTGCGAAGCCCCGAACCGGTCCACAGACCTGCGTACCACGAGCGCGGCGGCGTCGCGGGCGAGGACGTCACGACGACACGTGCTGACCGTGCCCAGCGAGGCCGTAGCGCGAATCATGAATGTAGAGAGTTTGCCTCGGCCGACGCGTGAGATGCGCACCCATGCCACACCCGGCGGTCGGCATTCTGCTCGTGAGTCAGCTTCGCCGGCACCCGCATCGATAGAAAGGCCATGTTCGTGGAGATCTGTTGCGCCCAGGACGACAACAACTCTCCCCGAAGAAGGGTGGATTGGATCAGCGCCAAGGCCAACGCTTGCCGGTGACGGGAGCGCCCCTTACGGGCGTGCCCGGCGGCGGATCTTGATGTCGTCGAGGTCGGTCGCCACCGACCGGAGGTCACGGTGGTCGGCACCGAGTTCGGCGACGGCGGCTGCGGCCATCGCTTCCGCCCGACCGATCACGACCGCTTCCCCGTCGTCCTCTGTGGCCGGGATCAGGCAGCGGAAGGTGAACGCGAGCAGGGACCGCTCGTAGGTCACCGTGCCCTCTTCGGTGAACTTCGCTCCGAACACCTCGTGCTCATCCGCCCTGGCGAGCAGCGCTGCCCGCTGCACGTCGCCGAGTGGCGCGAACCTACCGCGCACGATGACCTGATAGGTCTTTTCGGCCATGGTGGGGACCTCCGGCTCCTGCTGAGCACGACGACTTCGGAAGGGCGGCGAGCTGGTACTGGAAGACGGCAGGTGACGGCTACCGCGCACCGGCCGGCCGCCAGGGTGCGTTGGTGACCGTACCCGGAGGGCCACCGCCACGCTCGCCCCTCAGCCGGCGGTGACGACCGATTCGGCGACGGCACGTGCGGCGTCCGCGCCGAACCGCTCCACATCCACCAGTACGTCGACCGCCAGACCCGGCCCCACCAGCCAGAACGCCTCACCGCCACCGACGAATCCGCTCCCCTGAGCGTGGTCGAACCCGGTCAGCGGCCAGTCGGCGGGATCGCGTTCGTGGTATTCGGCCAGGTAGTCGCGCAGCTCCGCCAGGTTGGCCAGCCGGTCCCCGCGTAGCACGTGCACCCGCAGGTCGACCTGGTAGCCGGTCTCGACCGCCCGTTCCCAGACCCGGCTTGCGAAGGTGACGTCCTCCCACTCGGACGCGAAATCCGACACCATGTCGCCCGTCGCGGCCGGCACCCACCCGACGTGGAACCCGTCCAGCTCGCCACCGTCGCGCCCACCCGGCACGGTCATCCCCATCACAGCATCTCCTCCACCCTGTCCGGTCGGTACGCCGCTCAGGACGCGTCGCTCTGCCTGGCACCCCTCGGGCCGGACACCGCCGTGGAGGCGTCGCCGAGCGGATAGATCATCGTCGGGATGTACGTCCTGACGTCAAGTGGCTCGTGTTCCCGGAGCCTGAGCAGGTTGCTCACCGCTACCTCGGCCACCCGGCCGGACTCCTGGACGACGGTCGACCGGAACCGGGTGCCGCCCGCGTCGATCGTCGCGATCGCCTCACGGGTGCCGTCCACCCCGACGATGACCGGATCCCCGACGCTTTCGCCAGCGGCGGCCCGCTTCTGCACCGCGTCCACGGCACCGAGAGCCATCTCGTCGTTGGTGCAGAACACGACGTCCACGGCGGTGCCTCTGCGGTGGGCCTCCTGCAACGTCTGGCCGACTATCCCGGCGGCCCGCCCGCGATCGAACCGGCCCTGGCCGTTGATGGTGATCTCGGCGGTCGCCACCTCTGCCCGGAGCCGGGCGGCGAAGGCGTCCTGTCGGCCGGAGTGCTCGTTGCTGCCGACCACCAGCACGTTCGGGGACGGCACACCCCGGTCCTTCAGAATCCGGGCCACCGACTCGGCCGACCGGGTGCCGATCTCGGCATCCTCGCACCCGACGAAGGCGGCGTTCGGCGGGAAGTCGCGCACGTGCTCGAACGGCGACGAGTCGATGAACACGATCGGGATGCGCAGGCTCCGGCAGAACCGTTCGAACTCGATCCGGTTGGCCGCGCTGTCGGCGGCCATGACGAAGCCACCGAGGAAGGCCCGGGAGTTCCGCTTGAGTTCAGCGAGCTGCTGTAGCTGGCCGTGCCCGCCGTAGTCGTACGGCGGGATCTTGAGGACGAGGTCGATACCGTGCCGGTCCAGCGACCGGACCAGGTTCTCCACCAACTCGGCGACCCAGTGTTTCTGCACGAATGCCGAAACCAGGAGGAACACCTGTCGCCGGCCGGCGTGATGGCGGTAGCGGGTGACGGCGAACGCGGTCCCCGCGGCCGCGACGACCGCCGGCAGCACCAGCCAGGCCGACCTGGCCCACGCGGTGGCCGCCCACGACGCGTACGCCTTCCCCGCGATGGCGAGGATCAGCCCACTGACCAGCGATATCGACAACTCCCGGAGGAGCTTCTCGCGCCGACCGCCATCAATCACGCTGACACCCCATCGACACCACCCGGATCGGACGGTCACTGGCAACACCGCGTGGTGCGCCGTCCACGATAGAGGGTGCGGCAAAGGGGTCGGGCGACGACGGCGCGGTCCGGGGCGCCAGCGGCCCCCGGGTGGTCGGGGCCGCCGGCGCGGTGTCGGACCGGGTCAGCCGGGCAACCGGCGCAGACATACGTCGATCACGCCGTTGGTATCCCCTGCTTGGGTGCGCCCGGCTCCGCTCACGACGCGGCCCGGACGCAGCCACCCCGCGTCCGCCTCATGTGGGCCGACGTAGCGGCATTGGAACGGGCCGGACCCCGCATCATCGGCCCACATGAGTCGATCATGCGAACGGGTCGATCATGCGGGTCGATCACGGTCAGCGGACGAGGCGGAACAGGACCAGGGTGACGCAGTACGCGAGGGGCACCAGCAGGGCGCAGATGAAGAAGCCGAGCGGGGCGTAGCGGGGCGGGTCGGTGGTGGCCAGGGCCGGCCGCCCCCACCGGCCGAGGACCAGCCAACCGGCCACGAAGGAGATCAGCGGCAGCCCGGCGCAGGTCAGCGCGCCCAGTGTGACGCCGTCGACCACGCCGATGCCGTTGGCGACCACCAGCACCAGCATGATCAGCGCCCCGACGGCGGCGCAGCCGGCGTAGACGGCGACCGCGCGGGCGGTCGGCGACCAGGTGGGCAGCAGAGCGGGCCGCTGGGCCAGGGCCTCGGCCTGCTGGCCCAGCCGGTCGACCTCGTCGACCAGCCGCCCGGTCTCCGCCAGCACCACCGCCGGATCGCCGTCCACCCCGGACCCGCCGGGACCCGTGACCGACCCCGGCGCGGCTCCCGGCCCGGGACCCGTGACCGACCCCGGCAAGGCCCCCGGCCCGGGACCCGTGACCGACCCCGGCAAGGCCCCCGGGCCGGGAGCCAGCTCGGGCACGGCGGGCGGGCCGAGGGCCGGGTCGGCCACGGCAGGTAGGCCGGCGGCTGCGGCGAGCTGGGCGAGACGCTGTTCCTGGGCGGCCAGCCGCTGACCGAGCTGGGTCACCCCGGCGTGCAGGGTACGGCGGCGTTCCGCCTCGGCGACGGCACCCCGCTCCCCCTCCCTGATCCGGGCGGAGAGCTGCCGGACCGCCGCCGCGTACTCGTCGTAGCCGGCCACTCAGTGCTCCTCGTCGGGGTGGTACCCGGGGCGGACGAACGGCACGATCAGCGCGGTGCGCGGGACGTGCCGGTCGACGAGCAGGGCCCGGTTGGGGCGGGGGGTCCACACCAGGTCGGTCACCCCGAGGTGCAGCCCGAGATCGTCGGCGGGCACGTTCAGCGCCACCAGGCAGGCCACGTCGTCGCGGTTCTGGCTGCCGCCGAGGTCGTCGGCGAGCCGGCGCAGGCCCCGCCACCAGCCGAGCAGGTGCACCCCGTGCCCCGGCCCCGCCCGCAGCAGCGCCCGCAGGTCGTCGTGGCCGGTGCGGTAGGTGTCGGGGTCGGCGGCGGCCAGCACCGCGTGGGCCGCGTCCACCCCGAAGACCACCAGGTACGTCCGGCCGCGCTCCCCGGGGTCGGCGGCCAGCCCGGCGATGCGGGCCCGCAGCCCGGCCGCGTCGACCTGGGTCACCGGGTGCCCGGCGGCCTTCAGCCCGGCGGCCGTGTCGTCGGCCAGTTCGTCGGCGGTGGCCACCAGCGCGGCCAGCACGAACTCGGCCTCCCCGGGCCGGTGCTGCCCGGCCAGGCTCAGCGCGGCGGCCCGCAGCACGTGCGCGCCGGTGGTCGAGGTGCCCACCACGGCCAGGTGCCGGCCCGGGGAGGCGTCCAGGTCGAACCGCGCGGTGCTGCCGACCACGTCGACCGTCCGGCCCACCAGCACCGCCGGGCGGCGGGTGGCGGCAGGGGACGGCTCGTCCTCCAGATGGGCGGTGGCGTACCCCCGGAAGACCTCGGGCGGGCCGGTGTCGTCGGGGCGGGCGTCCCACAGCTCGTAGCGCAGCCGGGCGAGCTGGCGGGTGTCGGCGTGCGCGTCGGGGAACCGCAGCAGGATGTCCGCGCCGGCGGCCCCGGCGGCGGTGTTGACCAGCGCCGTGCCGATCCGGGTCGGGCCGGCGACGGTCGCCCGGGGGCCGAGCACCGCCTCACCGCCGGGCAGCGCCACCCGCAACGCGAACTGCCCGAACAACGACTCGGCCCGGCCGTACAGGGCTTCCACGCCGCTGGTGCTCTGGCTGGCCAGCACCAGGTGCACACCGTACGAGCGGCCCTTGCGGGCCAACTCCTCCAGCAGGTCGACGGCCTCCCGGGCCAGCCGGTCGTTGCCGGCGAACAGCACGTGGAACTCGTCGATCACGGCGACCGTGCGGGGCACCGGTTCGGTGTCCGGCAGGTCGGCGAGTTTGCTCACCCCGTGCCGCTTGAACAGCCCGGCCCGCCGGCCCAGCTCCCGGCGCAGTTCACGGAGCACGGCCAGGCCGTACTCCCGGTCGGACTCGACGCCGACGGCCCGCGCGTGCGGCAGGAACGACGGGTCCCGATCGGTGGGGACGAACTCGGTGAAGCTCACCCCCTCCTTGAAGTCGAGCAGCCACAGGTGCAGCTCGGCCGGGGAGTAGCGGGCCGCCAGGCCGTAGAGCACGTCGAGCAGGAAGACCGTCTTGCCCGCGCCGGTGCGGCCACCGACCAGCCAGTGCGGCGTCGCGTCGTCGAAGGCAAGACTGACCGGGGTACGCCCGCAGCGGCCGACCACCGTCGACAGACCGCCCCGGGCGGAGCCGGTCCAGCGTCGCTCGGGCAGCAGGTCGGCCAGGTGCAGGGCGGTGTCCCGGCGCACCTGCGCGCCCAGCCGGTCGGCCAGCGCCTGGACGGCCCCGACGGGCGGGTCACCGTCGAGCAGCACCGGCACGGGCAGGCCGGTGCCGTCGGCGCTGAACGGGTACCCCGGCGGGTCGCCGACCCGGGCGTACCGTTCGTCGAGACGTACCTCGGTGGTGCCGCCCAGCACGGGTGGGGCCTGGCCGGGCGTGGTCACCGCGCGCCCGGCGAACAGTACGCACACCCCGGCGGACGGCCCGGCGTGGGTGAGCGCGGCGAGCCGGGCCAGTTCGCGCGGGCCGGGCGCGGAGGCGGCCACCACCAGCAGCAGTTCGGCCTCCCCCGCGCGGGCGTGCGCCTCGGCGGCGTCCAGCAGCGCGCCGATCTCGGCCTCGGTGGTGGCGACCCCACCGAGCACCCCGGCGTCGCGCAGCGGACGCAGCGGGATGAAGGTGGCCCCCCAGGCGGCCGGGTCGATGCCGACCACCCGCACGCTGCCCGGGGCGGCCGTGGTGAGCAGCCGCAGCACCAGCACCCGCAGCAGCACCGCCACCCGGGGATCGCGGGCGTCGCCGTCGACCGCCAGGTGCCGGCCGGCGCCCAGCGGCAGCAGCAGCGGAAACCGGCCGTCCGCCGTGGACGCCTCGCCGATGCGCACCGCCGCCGGTTCGTCGCCGGAGGGCGTCGCCCGGTGACCACGGGCCGGGCCGCCCGGCGACACGACGACGTGCCCCGGCGGCGGGCCACCGGGTGCCCCGGCGGTGGGGCCGGGGGGCGGGCCGGCGGGGGCGGTCGGGTCGGTCCGGTCGGTGCTGCCGGGCGGCGGCGCGGCCAGCGCGTCGGCCAGCCGGGCCAGCCGGGCGACCAGGTCGGCGGTGCGCTCCGGGACGGGCTGCCCGGCCAGCCGGTCCAGCAGGGCACGGGCCACCGACCACCGCTGCCGGGCCTGCCGGTGCGCGGCGACCGCCTGCCCGTACGCCGATGCGAGCCTGCCCACCCACTGCTCCCCACCCACGTGCGGACGAATCGAGGGAACCCTAGCGCCCCGGCGGGTCGGGACGCACGACCCGCCCACGGGTCAGGCGGGTCGGCAGCCCGGGTCCGGTCCGCTGTCGGCCGCCCCACAGTGGAACACCTCGACCGGCTCGGCGGCCACGTCCGGCACCCGGGCCACTCGCAGCAACGCCAGTCGCTTGGCGACCGGCTCGCCCGAGTCGGGGGCGTACCGGATCACCCCGGCGACCCCCGGGTAGCCGGCGGCGGCGTTCTGCCGCAGCACCTCGGCGTGCACGCCGACCGGGTTGACCGAGCGGGGCTCCCAGCGCCGGCCGGTGTCGGCGTGGCGCAGCCGGGCGGCGAGGCTCTCCAGCGCCCGCACCATCATCATCGCCGCGTCGTAGGCGAGGCTGACCCGCTCACCGACGGGCGCGCCGGCACCGTCGCGGCAGCGCGGCGGGTCGAGCAGGTCGTCGGCGCCGACCCAGGTCAGGAAGCTGCCCCGGACGTCGTCCCGGGCGGCCTGAGCGGCCCGTAGCGCGGCGCAGGTGGCCAGCGCAGCCTTCGACACGTACGTCACCGGCAGGTTGCCCGGGGCGCTGGCCCGCAGCCCCGGGTTGGCCATGTAGCGGTTGACCGAGTCGTCGGCGACGAGGTGCCGGGGCGGATCGTTGCCGCACTCCTTCAACGCCCGCAGGAACCCGTCGAACTCCGACCAGCGCCCGGCGAACACCAGCACCCCCCGGTAGCCGCACTCGGCGGTCAACCGACGCCCGGTACTCCACTCGTCGAGCCGGGTGAGCCGGCTGCCGAACCGCTGGCGCAGCCCGTCGACCAGCGTGCCGACGTAGAGATCCTCGGTGAGCGAGCTGCCCTCGCCGGTGGTGAAGTAGGCGTGCGCCTCGGTCACCCGCAGCACCTGGCGGGCGTACGTCTCGATCATCGCGGCCTGCGCCGAGTTCGGCGCGGAGATCTGCAGGTAGAGGCTGGAGTTCCCGTCCATCCGGTCGGCCGACAGGGTGGGGGCGAGCACCGGCAGGCCGACCCGGTTGAGTTCCCGCAACGCCGCGGCGGTGCTGGTGCGGCTCTCCACCAGCCCGACCACCCCGAGCACGGTCGGGTCGTCGTGGGCCAACCGTTCCAGCATGGCCACCGCCGGCCCGGCGTGGCGCATCTGCCGGCCCCCGTTGGCGACCACCACGTGCAGCAGGGCCGCCCCGTCGGCCGCCGCGGACTCCTTGAGCAGGGCGTACTGGGCGGTGGCCAGGCCCTCCAGTTCCTCGCGTTCGGAGACATAGGACTCCTCGTCGATCCGGGTCCGGTTGCCGGTGAGGGTGCCCAGGTAGACCAGGGTGAGGTAGGGCCGGCGCTGGTCGCTGCGCCGCCACACCTCCTCGGCGGCCCGGTTCTGCGCGAAGATCCGCCGCTGCACCGCGCGCAGCCGTTCCTGGCCGGGTTCGCTGTTGAACACCTGCGCGGCGGTGTCGCTGTAGCCGACGCACTCCCCGGCGAGCACCTGCACCCGCACCTGACCGGTCGGCGTCGGATGGCAGTCCAGTGTCCACCGGCTGTCCGCCCACACGAGCATCCCGGCCAGCAGGACCACCGCCACCGCCGCCGGCAGGAACCGCCGTGCCCACCACGGCGGGTCCGGGGCGACCAGCGCGGGCGGGACGACCCCCGGTGGCGGGGTGGCGTCCTCGTCGTCGGGGCGCAGCGCCACCAGCCAGGCGGCGGAGCGGCGCAGCCGCCGGGTCTCGGGCAACGCCTCGGCCCACTCGTCGTAGGCGTCGTCCGCCTCGCGCAGCGGTCGGGTGCCGGGCAGTTCCGGCGGCGGCGCGGTGGCCAGGGCCACCACCAGCAGCGGGTCGTTGCGGCCGGTCTCGTTGCGCACGTCGGTGAGCAGCCGGACCAGGGTGTGCCCGACGCCGTCGACCTCCACGCCGTCGAGCAGCAGCACCGGGTACGCGGTGCGCCGCCAGTCCCCGGGCCGCCACACCCGTCGCCGGTACGCCTGCCGCAGGTCCTCCAGGAACGCGTGCAGCAGCAGCTTGTCCACCTGGGCGGGTTGTTCGCCGTCGCGCCAGCCGGCGGTGAGCCGTTCGGCGAACCCGAGGAAGGTCACCGACTGGCGGGGGGCCAGGTACTGCTGCCGCATGAACCACCGGTAGTGGCCGCCGACACCGGGCACCCGGCCGGAGACGGCGATCCGGAACACCGCGCTGGGCACCGCCCGGCGCAGCAGCCAGAGCAGCACCTGCAGCGCCGTGCCGACCCCCGACTCCCCACTGACCTGCGGCTCCTCGACGGGACGGCGGCCCCGCCAGTCGCGCAGCCGGCGGACCAGGGTGGCCCGTCCGCTGTCGGCGGCGTCGACGCCCACGTCGAGGGTCTGCTGCATCAGCCAGTCGGCCAGCGGGTGGTGGCGGAACCGCAGCCGGGCCGTCCCGAACGCCTCCAGCGACAACTGCCGGTGCAGTTCCCGCAGCACCGCCGGGACGTCGACGAGGTCGGGGCGGGCGGCCAGGTCGAGCACGGCGTGCGGGACCCGACGCCCCGCGCCCCGCCCGACGAAGCGGCGCAACAGGGCCGCCGGGTCGCCACCGGTGGCGGCCCGGACCAGCCAGAGCACCGGCAGCCGTCGGTCGCCCCGACGCGGGCGGCGCAGCAGCCGGGTGAGCAGGGCGAGCAGTTCGGTGCCGCCGACCGGGGGGCCGTCCACGGTGGGTGGCCGGGGCAGCGGCGGGGTCACCGGTTCACGCATACGGGCACCTCCGCCGCCGACAGGGAACCAGGAAGGGCTCCCATTGTCGACGACGGAGGCAACCGAGGGTGTCCGGTGGGCTGCTGCCGGTCACCCGGCCGGGCCGGTCAGCGCAGCGCGGCGGTCAGCGTCGGCAGGTAGCCGTACCGGTAGCCGTCGGCGTTCGGGTGGTACGCCTCGATGACGCCGCTGACGTCGCGGATCCACGGGGTGGCGGCGCAGACGCCGTGCCCGGTGAAGAACGGGCGGGCGTCGGCGAAGGTGGCCCCGGCCGCGGCGGCCCGGGCGGCGGTGACCGTGGCGAGCACGTCGGCGGCCTCGTTGAGGATGGTCCGCTTGTAGCTGCTCATCGCCAGCACCCCGCAGGAGCCGGTCTCGAACAGCCGGGGGTAGCCGAGCACCACCAGCCGGGCGTTCGGGGCCCGGTCACGGATCGCGGCGTAGGTGGCGTCGAGCCGGCCGGGCAGCGTCGCGGTGGCGAAGCTCTTGGCCTTGTCCACGGCGGCGGTGCAGGTCGCCGTGCTGCCGAACCGGCAGCTGGTGATGACGTCGGCGAAGCCGGCGTCGTTGCCGCCGATGGTGATGGTGACCAGGGTGGTGGTGGCGCTCAGCGAGCCGACCTGCTTGTTGATCACGTCGGCGGTGACCGCGCCGCCGCAGGCGGGGAAGGCGAAACTGGTCACCGCGTTGGCGGCGGCCCACAGCGGGGCGTACGACTTCTGGCTGCGCAGGCAGGTGGACAGGTCGTACGGCCCGGCGCCGACACCGGAGGAGTACGAGTCGCCCAACGCGACGTAGTGGACGGTGGCGGCCTGGGCGGCGGTCGGGACGAGCAGGACACCGGTGACGGTGGCGAGGACGGCGGCCAGGGCGGTGACGGCCCGGGCCAGAGCGCGGCGCGGCAGGGCGCGGTGGGGCATGACGGATCCTCCAGGGGCAGCAACGGGGGAAGCCTCTGGACCGCGCGCGTGGCCAGGGGGGTGAGGCGTTGTTACTAGTCGGTAATGCTAGCGAAACATCGACAGGATGAGAACAGTCGATCCCCACCATCCGGGGCGCACGTTTCCACCGTCGTCGATTAGGTTGTCGGTGCGAACACCCCGATGGAGGGAGTCCACCCCGTGCGACGTGTTTTCACGGCGGCCATCGCCGCCCTGACCGTCACCACCGCCGGCACCCTGGTGACCGGTGCCCCCGGCCAGGCCGACGCCCGACCGGGCAAGAGCCGGTCGGTCGCGGTCTCGGCCGCCCCGAAACCCGGCAGCCCCGGCCTCGGCGACCCCTACTTCCCCGACTACGGCAACGGCGGCTACGACGTCGAGCACTACGACGTCCGGCTGCGCTACGAGCCGGCCACCGACCGGCTCAGCGGCACCACCACCATCCTGGCCACCGCCACCCAGGACCTCTCCCGGTTCAACCTCGACTTCCTGCTCGACGTGGAGTCGGTGCGGGTCAACGGGTGGACCGCCCGGTTCGACCGGGAGGGCGACCACGAGCTGGTGGTGACCGCGCCGCGCGGCCTCACCACCGGTCAGGCGATGACCGTCGTGGTCACCTACGCCGGTGTGCCGTCGGAGACCCTGGTGAACGGTTACTCCGGGTGGACCCGCACCGTCGACGGCGCGCTCGCCGTCAACGAGCCCGAGTCGGCCTGGTGGTGGTTCCCCTCCAACGACCACCCGCTGGACAAGGCCACCTGGGACATCTCGGTGTCGGTGCCCGACGGCGTCGAGGTGATCAGCAACGGCGTGCAGCCCCGACCCCCGCTGGCCGAGGCCGGCAACCGGATGCGGTGGGGTTGGCGCAGCACCAAGCCCGGCGCCACCTACCTGGCGTTCCTGGCGATCGGCCAGTACGACATCGTCACCGACACCGCCCCGAACGGGCAGCCGGTGATCAACGCCTACAGCACCACCCTGGGCGACCGGAAGCCGGCCGCCCGGGCCAGCATCGAACGCACCGCCGAGATCGTCGACTGGGCCAGCGGCATCTTCGGGCCGTACCCGTTCGAGGCGCAGGGGGGCGTGGCCGCGCCGCTCGACAGTCTCGGCTTCGCCCTGGAGACGCAGACCCGCCCGGTGTACGGGCCCGGCTTCTGGCGACGCGGCAGCAACCCGTACGTGGTGGTGCACGAGAACGCCCACCAGTGGTTCGGCGACTCGGTCTCGGTGGCGAACTGGAGCAACATCTGGCTGAACGAGGGCTTCGCCTCGTACGCCGAGTGGCTCTGGTCGGAGGCGCAGGGTGAGGGCACCGCGCAGGAACTGTTCGACTTCACCTACGCCGACTACCCGGCCGACGACCCGTTCTGGCAGGTGCTGCCCGGCAACCCGGGTGCCGGCGCGGTGTTCGACGGCGCGGTCTACGACCGGGGCGCGATGGCGCTGCACCAGCTCCGGCTGGCCGTCGGCGACGACGCGTTCTTCCGCATCCTGCCCGCCTGGACCGCCGCCCACCGGTACGGCAACGGCACCATCGCCGATTTCCAGGCCCTCGCCGAGCAGATCTCCGGCCTCGACCTGGACCCGGTCTTCACCACCTGGCTGTTCACCCCCGGCCGGCCGGCTCCGGCCGCCGCCACCCGCACCACGACCGCCCCGGCCCAGCCGAAGTCGTGGACCCAGATCCGGGCGGCGCACCAGTTGCTGGCGCGCTGACCGACCCCGGTTCGGGCTGCCCGCCCCCGGCACCGGCGCGGGCAGCCCGGACCGGCCCAGACCGCGCAGGCCGGCCAGACCCGTGACCCCGGCCCCGGGCTGGTTCCGGTTTGACTCCGATTTGACTCCGACTCGGCCCGCAACCAGCCCGGCCCGGCAGTCGATGCCGCTCGGGGGCTGCGTCGAGGCCGGCCGGAAACGGTGGTCCCGGAGAGCAGTATTCCGGAGAGTCATAAACATGCCTGTCAGGCATAACGCGCTCCGTGGGGACATGTGCCCCGCGGAGGGCAGGCTCCGACAGCCCCATGGCACAACACGGCAGAGCCCGGACAGGTCGTGCCGCAGAAGCGGCCGCGGGCCGGCTGGGCACGGAGGGCGAAACGGCGGCGGGCTCGCCGGGCCGGGTCGTCAGCCGACCTGGTTTCCAGGTCGGCTGACGACCACCGATCAGCCTGCCCGACACCGTCTGCCGGCAGGCCCGACAGACCAGCAGGCCGGACGAACCAGCCAGTGGGAAGGGTCCGGGCCTGGCGAAGGGCAGCGGGCGGGTCAGCGGGCGGCGAGGGGCTGGCGGGCCGGGTCGACCGGGGCCGGCAGGTCACCCACCCCACCCAGGTAGGAGTGGATCGCCGCGGCGGCGGCCCGGCCCTCGGCGATCGCCCAGACGATGAGCGACGCGCCCCGGTGCATGTCACCGGCAACGAAGACGCCGTCGGCGTCGGTCTGCCAGTCGGGGCGGGCGTCGACCGCGCCCCGGGCGTTGCGGGTCACCCCGAACTGGGCCAGCAGCGGCTGCTCCTCGGTGCCCTCGAAGCCGATGGCCAGCAGCACCAGGTCGGCCGGCAACTCCCGCTCGGAGCCGGGCAGCGCGGTGACGATCCGTCGACCGTCGCGCCGCTCCACGGTCACCTCGGCGATCCGGACGCCCTTGACCTGGCCGGCACCGTCGTCCACGAACTCCTGCACCGCCACCGCGAAGACCCGCTCACCGCCCTCCTCGTGCGCCGGGTAGTTGCGCAGCACCCACGGCCAGGTCGGCCACGGGTCCCGCTCGGCGTCGCGGCCGTGCGGCGGCTCGGGGTAGAGGTCGAGCTGGTGGACACCGGCCGCGCCCTGCCGGTGGGCCACGCCCAGGCAGTCGGCGGCAGTGTCGCCACCACCGATGATCACCACGTGCTTGCCGGCCGCGTCGATCGGCGTGCCGTCGGGCAGCACCGCCGGGGCGGGCCGGCCCTCCCCGGCCGCCGCCACCACCCGGTTCGCCGCGACCAGGTGGGTCATCGCCTGGTGCACGCCGCGCAGCGGCCGACCGGGCGTCTCCGGGGTGTCCCGCCCCTGCAGCGCGCCACACGCCAACAGCACCGCGTCGTGCCGGGCCCGCAGCTCCTCGGCGGTCACGTCGACACCGACGTTCACCCCGGTGCGGAACTGCACGCCCTCGGCGGCGAGCTGGGCCAGCCGCCTGTCGATGTGCTGCTTCTCCAGCTTGAAGTCGGGGATGCCGTAGCGGAGCAGACCACCGATCGCGTCGTCCCGCTCGTACACGGTGACGGCGTGACCGGCGCGGGCGAGTTGCTGGGCGGCGGCGAGCCCGGCGGGCCCGGAGCCGACCACGGCGACCGACCGCCCGGTCGACGCCGGCACCGGGCGGGGGTTCAGCCCGCCCCGGGCCACCGCCGCGTCGGCGATCTCCACCTCGACCTGCTTGATGGTGACCGGCTGCTGGCCGCCCAGGCCCAGCACGCAGGCCGCCTCGCACGGAGCCGGGCAGAGCCGGCCGGTGAACTCGGGGAAGTTGTTGGTGGCGTGCAGCGACTCGACCGCGGCGTCCCAACTGCCGGTGCGGACCAGGTCGTTCCAGTCCGGGATGCGGTTGCCCAACGGACAGCCGTCGTGGCAGAACGGGATGCCGCAGTCCATGCACCGGGTGGCCTGCTCGCGGATCAGCTCCTCCCCGGCGGGCGGATAGACCTCCCGCCAGTCGGTGATCCGCACCGCCACCGGTCGACGGGCCGGCAGCCGCCGCTCGTAGCGCAGGAAACCGTTCGGGTCAGGCACGAGCCACCTCCTGGGCGACCACCCGCGGGACGGGCGGCACCGACGCGGTCAGCGCAGACATGACCGCGTCGTCGACGTCGCGGCCGGCGGCTTCGGCGGCCTTCATGATCTCCATCACCCGGCGGTAGTCCCTCGGGACCACGGCCGTGAACTCCTGTACCGCATCCGGCCAGCGCTTGAGCAGCTCCGCGCCGATCGCCGAGTCGGTCTCGGCGACGTGCCGCTGCACCAGGTCGTGCAGCAGCTCCCGCTCGGCGTCACGCAGCGGGGACAGGTCGACCAGCTCCGTGTTGACCCGCCCGGTGTCGAGCCGGTGCACGTACGCCGTACCGCCGGACATGCCGGCGGCGAAGTTGCGACCGGTCTCGCCGAGCACCACCACCGTGCCACCGGTCATGTACTCGCAGCCGTGGTCGCCGACGCCCTCGACGACGGTCACCGCGCCGGAGTTGCGGACCGCGAACCGCTCCCCCACCCGGCCGCGCAGGAACAGCTCGCCGCCGGTGGCCCCGTACAGGATGGTGTTGCCGGCGATGATCTGGTCCTCGGCGCGCTGCCCGGTGGCGGCCTCGGGGTCGACGAACGGCGCGGCGGCGTCCGGGCGGACCACGATCCGGCCGCCGGAGAGCCCCTTGCCGACGTAGTCGTTGGCGTCGCCGTGCAGCCGCAGGGTCACCCCGCGCGGCAGGAACGCGCCGAAGGACTGCCCGGCGGTGCCGCGCAGCACGAACTCGACGGTGTCGTCGGGCAGGCCGGCGCCGCCGTGCCGGCGGGTCACCTCGCCGCCGAGCATCGCGCCGACGCTGCGGTGCTCGTTGCGCACCGCCACCTCCACCCGGACCGGGCTGCCGTCGCGCAGCGCCGGCTCGGCCAGCGCGATCAGCTCGTTGTCCAGGGCCTGCTCCAGACCGTGGTCCTGGGCGCGGATGCCGCGCCGGGCAGCTCCCTCCGGCAGCTGGGGGGTGTGCAGCACGCGGGCCAGGTCGAGGCCGTGGCCCTTCCAGTGGTCGATCGCCGGTACGACGTCGAGCACCTCGGTCTGCCCGATCGCCTCTTCGATGCTGCGGAAGCCCAACTCGGCCAGGTAGCCGCGGACCTCCTCGGCGAGGAAGAGGAAGAAGTTCTCCACGAACTCCGGCCGGCCGGTGAAGCGCTCGCGCAGCACCGGGTTCTGGGTGGCGATGCCGACCGGGCAGGTGTCGAGGTGACAGACCCGCATCATCACGCAGCCCTCGACGATCAGCGGAGCGGTGGCGAAGCCGAACTCCTCCGCGCCGAGCAGCGCCGCGACCAGGACGTCCCGGCCGGTCTTGAGCTGCCCGTCGACCTGCACGGTGACCCGGTCGCGCAGCTTGTTGAGCAGCAGCGTCTGCTGCGCCTCGGCCAGGCCCAGCTCCCACGGGGTGCCGGCGTGCTTGAGCGAGTTGAGCGGGGACGCACCGGTGCCGCCGTCGTGCCCGGAGATCAGGATGACGTCGGCCTTGAGCTTGGCGACCCCGGCCGCGACGGTGCCCACACCGACCTCGCTGACCAGCTTGACGTGCACCCGGGCGGCCGGGTTGACGCACTTGAGGTCGTGCACGAGCTGGGCGAGGTCCTCGATGGAGTAGATGTCGTGGTGCGGCGGCGGGGAGATCAGGCCGACGCCGGGGGTGGCGTGCCGGGTGCGGGCGATCCACGGCCACACCTTGTTGCCGGGTAGCTGCCCACCCTCGCCGGGCTTCGCGCCCTGCGCCATCTTGATCTGGAGGTCGTCGGCGTTGACCAGGTATTCGCTGGTCACCCCGAAGCGTCCGCTGGCGATCTGCTTGACCGCCGAGCGGCGGGCCGGGTCGTGCAGCCGGTCGACGTCCTCGCCGCCCTCGCCGGTGTTGGACTTGCCGCCGAGGCGGTTCATCGCGATGGCCAGCGTCTCGTGCGCCTCCGCCGAGATCGACCCGTACGACATGGCGCCGGTGGCGAACCGCTTGACGATCTCGGTGGCCGGCTCGACCTCCTCGATCGGCACCGCCGGGCGCAGCCCGGTCCGCAGGGTGAACAGCCCGCGCAGGGAACCGGCCTGCGCGGCCAACTCGTCGACCTTGGCGGTGTACTGGCGGAACACGTCGTACTGCCGGCTGCGGGTGGCGTGCTGGAGCAGGAAGACCGTCTCCGGGTTGAACAGGTGCAGCTCACCCTCGCGCCGCCACTGGTACTCGCCGCCCACCTCCAGCCGGGTGGAGCCGACGGTGCCGGGCTTCGGCCAGGCCTGCGCGTGCCGGGCGGCGACCTCGGTGTGGATCCCGGCCAGCCCGATCCCGCCGATGGTGCTGGGGGTGCCCCGGAAGTAGCGGTCGACCAGCCGGGTGTCCAGGCCGACGGCCTCGAAGACCTGCGCGCCGCAGTACGACGACACCGTCGAGATGCCCATCTTGGACATGATCTTGAGGACGCCCTTGCCGAGCGCCTTGACGTAGTTGCGGACCGCCTTGCCCGGCTCCACCCCGACCAGCGCCCCGGTGGCGATCATGTCCTCCACCGACTCGAAGGCCAGGTAGGGGTTCACCGCCGCCGCGCCGTACCCGATGAGCACCGCCGCGTGGTGCACCTCGCGGCAGTCACCGGACTCCACGACCAGCGCGACCTGGGTCCGGGTCTGCTCCCGCACCAGGTGCTGGTGCACCGCCGCGGTCAGCAGCAGCGACGGAATCGGCGCCAGGTCGGCGTTGGAGTCCCGGTCGGACAGCACCAGGATGCGGACGCCGTCCTCGATCGCCTCGGAGACGTGCCGGCAGATCTCGGTCAGCCGGGCCTTGATGCCGGCCCCGCCGTCGCGGAGGCGGTAGAGGCCGGAGACCCGGACCGCCTTGAAGCCGGGCAGGTCGCCGTCCTCGTCGACGGAGAGGATCTTCGCCAGCTCGTCGTTGTCGATCACCGGGTAGGGCAGCACGATCTGCCGGCAGCTCGCCGCACCCGGGTCCAGCAGGTTGCCCTCCGGGCCGATGGTCGACGCCAGACTGGTCACCAGCTCCTCCCGGATCGCGTCCAGCGGCGGGTTGGTGACCTGGGCGAAAAGCTGGTGGAAGTAGTCGTAGAGCAGCCGGGGCCGGGTCGACAGCGGCGCGATCGGGGTGTCGGTGCCCATCGAGCCCAGTGGCTCCGCCCCGGTCCGGGCCATCGGGGCGAGCAGGATCTTCAGCTCCTCCTCGGTGTAGCCGAAGGTCTGCTGCCGGCGACGCACCGAGTCGTGGGTGTAGACCACGTGCTCCCGGGCGGGCAGGTCACCGAGATCGATCAGGCCGGCGTGCAGCCACTCGTCGTACGGCTGGGCGGCGGCCAGCTCGGTCTTGATCTCGTCGTCCGAGACGATCCGGCCGTTGACCGTGTCGACCAGGAACATCCGGCCCGGCTGGAGGCGGCCCTTGGCGACCACCGTGGCCGGGTCGAGGTCGAGCACGCCCGCCTCGCTGCCCAGCACCACCAGCCCGTCGGCGGTCCGCCACCAGCGGCCCGGCCGCAGGCCGTTGCGGTCCAGCACCGCCCCGACGATCTCGCCGTCGGTGAAGGCGACCGACGCCGGTCCGTCCCACGGCTCCATCAGGCTGGCGTGGAACCGGTAGAACGCGCGCTTGTCCGGGCGCATCGCCGGGTCGTTCTCCCAGGCCTCCGGGATCATCATCAGCACCGCGTGCGGCAGGCTCCGGCCGGCCAGGTGCAGCAGCTCCAGCACCTCGTCGAAGTTGGCCGAGTCGGAGGCGGCCGGGGTGCAGACCGGGAACACCCGGCGGATGTTGCCGGGCAGGTGCGGGCTGCGCAGCAGCGCCTCGCGGGCCTGCATCCAGTTCCGGTTGCCGCGGATCGTGTTGATCTCGCCGTTGTGCGCGATGAACCGGTACGGGTGGGCCAGCGGCCAGGACGGGAACGTGTTGGTGGAGAACCGGGAGTGCACCAGCGCGATCGCGCTGTCGACCCGCTCGTCGGTCAGCTCCGGGAAGTACTCCGGCAGCTGGTCGGGGGTGAGCATGCCCTTCCAGGTCATCGTCCGCGCCGACAGCGACGGGAAGTAGGCGGTCACCCCCCGCTCGGCGGTCTCCCGCTCGGCCTGCTTGCGCACGCAGAACGCCACCCGGTCCAGGTCGATGCCGGACAGCGGGGAGCCGGCCGGGCCGGCCGGGGTGTCGGTGAGCCGGTGCGCGGCCAGGAAGAGCTGCCGGATGCGGGGCATCGCCGCCAGCGCGGTCTCACCCAGCCCGCTCGGGTCGGTCGGCACGTCGCGCCAGCCGAGCACCTCGGCCCCCTCGACGAGGGCGTACTTCTCCACCACCTGACGGGCGCGGGCCTCACCGCCGTCGTCGTCGGGCAGGAAGACCAGGCCGGTGGCGTACTGGCCGGCCGGGGGCAGCGGGAAGTCCACCACCGCGCGCAGGAACGCGTCCGGCACCTGGATCATGATGCCCGCGCCGTCGCCGGTGTTCTGCTCGGCGCCCCGGGCGCCGCGATGGTCGAGCCGGCAGAGCGCGCCGAGGCCGTTCGCCACCACCGCGTGGGAGCGCCGCCCGTAGAGGTCGGCCACGAAGGCCACCCCGCACGCGTCGTGCTCGTGCGCCGGGTCGTACAGACCGGTCGCGGAAGGGACCGGCTGCGGGCTGTGCGGGTACGGAAGGGCCACCGGGTCTCCTGTCGTCACTCAGGTTGTTTCATGGTCGGGACGACGTCGGCCCTGGGCGGTCTGTTGAGTCTACGTTAGGGCGACCCGGGCAGGGCCAGTGCGGATTGATCACACCTTCCAGACTCTGGGACGTGTAGTCTCGCGCGGTGGATCCTGCGCACCGCGACCTGTTCGACCGGTTGGAACGCTTCTACGACGCGGTGCCCCGGGACGCCGCCCGCGCCGAGGAACACGGTGGTCTGGTGCTGTTCGCGCGGGAAGGGGCCGGTTGGCCGTTCTATGCCCGCCCCCGCCTCGACGCCGACACGCCACCGTCGCTGGCCGACCTGCACACCGTCCGGGAACGGCAGCGTGAGCTGGGCCTGCCCGAGGCGTTCGAGTGGGTGCACGAGACCACCCCGGACCTGCTCGCCACCGCCCGGGCCGCCGGCCTGAGCGTGCTGGAGGCCCCGCTGATGGTCCTCGACCCGCAGGCCGAACCGTCCGACCCGGCGACGCTCACCGACGTACCGGTGCGGGTGCTGGACCCGGACGCGCCCGGCTTCGCGCTCGACGTGGCGGCCCGGCGCGCGGTCGCCGCGGTCGGGTTCTCCGCCGCCGGCACCGTCCCCGGCGACGCCGGCCCGGCCGAACGGGACGCCGCGATGACCGAACTGGACGTGGCCGCGCTGGACGAGGAGCGGGCCGCGATCGCCGCCGGCCGGCGACTGTCGGCGGTCGCCGGGACGCCGGACGACGGCGCGCTGGCCAGCGGGATGGCGATGCGGGTCGACGACGTCGCCGAGATCGCCGGGGTGGCCACCCTGCCGGCCGCCCGCCGCCGGGGGCTCGCCGCCGCGGTCACCGCCACCCTGGCCCGCACCCTGCGGGCCGCCGGCACCGACCTGGTCTTCCTCTCCGCCGGCAGCGAGGACGTCGCCCGGATCTACCTGCGCGTCGGCTTCCGCCGTATCGGCACCGCCTGCATAGCCGAACCCACCGCCCTCATCTGACCCCCACCCCCGCACTGCCCCCACCCCGCGCTGCCCCCGGTGATCAAGAGGTTTGCGGGTTGATCAAGAGGTTTGCGTCACCTCGGGCGCTCACCGTGACGCAAACCTCTTGATCACCGCCCGAAGGGGGCCGCCGTCCGAAGGGCGACCACCGCCCGAAGGGGTCGGGGCGGGCGCGGGAGGCAGCGGTTCAGGGGGTGGGGGGACGCCAGGTGGCGGCGGTGGCGGCGGCGCCGGAGAGCAGGCGGGGGGTGATCGTGCCGAGGGCCGCGTCACGGGCGCGCAGGGCCAGCCGACCCCGGGTCTGGAGCACCGCCGACATCCGCCGGGTCTGCCGGACCACGGTGGCCGCGCGGGGACGCCGCACCCGGTCGTACGCCAGCACGGCGTCGGGGAGCCGGGACTCGCGCAGCAACGACGACAGGGTGGCCGCGTCCTCGAACGCCAGGCAGGCGCCCTGCCCCAGGTGCGGCGGCATGGCGTGGGCGGCGTCGCCGAGCAGCACCACCCCGCCCGGCCCGGCCGGGAAGCCGTACGCGCGGGGCAGCGGGCGCAGCTCCCGGATCTCCTGCTGCACCAGGTCGGCGGGTTCGGTGGCGGCCAGCAGCTCACCGATCGGCGCGGGCCAGCCGGCGTACCAGCGTTGCAGCAGGGCGAGCTGGGTCTGCGGTGGCTCCGGCCGGGGCGCACCGGCGGCGGTGGCCACCCAGTAGACGCCACCCCGGCGGGACGCCCCGGAGGAGCCGCGTTCCCCCAGCGAGGCGGCCACGAACCGGTAGCCGGCGCCCAGCACCTCACCCCCGACCGGCTGGTCGGCCGGCACGGGTGCCCGGTACCAGGGGATCACCGCCCGCCAGGAGGCACAGCCGGAGCTGACCACGGCGGCCTCGGGGGCGAGCTGGCGGCGCAGCACGCTGTCCGTGCCGTCGGCGGCGACCACCAGGTCCGCCTCGACGAACTGGCCGTTGCATCCCACCCCGGGCCGCTCGGCGGCATCGGCCCGGACGTGGTCCACGGCGACCCCGGTACGCAGTTCGACCCGGTCACCGAGGCCGGCGATCAGCGCGTCGTGCAGGTCCTCCCGGTGCACCACCACCGGCATCCGGTCGGCCGGGGTGGGCCGGGGCTGCACCAGCCAGTGGCCGTCGGGGCGGCGGATACCGCCGTCGGGCAGCGGGGTCGCGATGGCGTCCAGGCCGGCACCGACGCCGAGCACCTGCAACGCGCGTACCCCGTTGGGCCACAGCACCACGGCGGTGGGTTCGGGGCGCACCCGGTCGGCCCGTTCCAGCAGGGTGACCCGCCATCCGGAGCGGGCGAGCGCGCCGGCCACCGCCAGACCGCCGAGGCCCGCGCCGACCACCACCGCGCTGCGCACGCCGCGCCCGCTCAGCTGTCCCGGTCGGTGGACCGGCCACCGGCACCGGCGGACCGGTCGGCTCCGGCGGGCCCGTCGCCGCTGTCGGCCCCGGAAGGCCGGTCGTCGGCGTCGGCGTCGGTGGGCCGGTCGTCGGTGTCAGGGTCACCGTCCCGCGGCCCGGCTGACCGGTCGTCGGCTGCCGGATCGCCCGGCGCTTCGGGCAGCTCCCCGCGTTCCCGGTACGCGGTGAACTGTTCCTCGTCGACCACCCGGTACCCCGCCGGCGGAGCCGTCGGGGACCCCTTCCCGGTGGCGGAGAGGTCGACCTGGGAGACGTCGCCACCGTCACCGGCGGGTCCGGAGGCGGGGGTGGGGAGCGGGATCAGGTACTCGCGGGGCCCCCGTACCCGCAGGAAGTAGATCAACGCGCCGACGAAGACCAACCCGGCGGTCCACACGTTGAGCCGCAGGCCGAGGATGCGGTTCGCCTCGTCGGTGCGCATCAGCTCGATCCAGAACCGGCCGGCGGTGTAACCCATCACGTAGAGCGCGAAGGCCCGGCCGCGTCCCAGCTTGAACCGCCGGTCCAGGGCGAACACCAGGCCGGCGACACCGAGGTTCCACAGCGCCTCGTAGGCGAACGTCGGATGGTAGAGGCCGGGTTCCAGGATGGGCTGGTTGGCGTCGTCGCGCAGCGCGTGCCCGGGGTTGTCCGGGTCCATCCGGTGGATCTCCAGGCCCCACGGCAGGGTGGTCCGCCCGCCGTACAGCTCGTTGTTGAACCAGTTGCCGAGCCGACCCACCGCCTGGGCCAGCGGCAGGCCCGGGGCCAGCGCGTCGGCCACCACCGTCAGCGGGATGCCGAGCTGCCGGGCGGCGATCCAGGCGCCGACCGCGCCACCGGCCACCGCCCCCCAGATGCCGAGACCGCCCTCCCAGATGGCGAACGCCTTCCACGGGTCACCGCCGGTGCCGAAGTACTTCTCGGGTGAGGTGACGACGTGGTAGATCCGGGCGCCGATGATGCCGGTCGGGACCGCCCACACCGCGATGTCGAGCACCGCGCCGGGGGCGACGCCCCGCTGGCGCAGCCGGTGCTCGGTCACCAGGCAGGCGACCACGATGCCGGCGACGATGCAGAGGGCGTACGCCCGCAGCGGGACCGGCCCGAGCTGCCAGACGGCGGTGGTCGGGCTGGGCAGCGCCGCCAGGGGCGTCATCGAGACGAGGGTCACGGGTGCACAGGCTACCGCTGCGGACGCCCGCCGTGGCACCCCGGTCCGGTCAGAGCCCCGGCCCGACCGGCCGCGCGGCGGTCCGGCCCGGTGATCCGCGCGCGTCGGCCCGGCCCGTGGCACGGCGGTGCGCCGTCGTCGGGAGACCGGTCGGGCCACCGGCGCGCCCGTGCGATCGCCCCCGGACCGGGGCCGGGCGGGTCAGCGGGCCGGGTTGCGGACGCCCTCGGCGAGTTCGGCGGAGAGGGCACGCAGGGCGGCCAGCCCCGCGTCGAGGTCCGGCGCGTCCAGCAGCCGGCGGATCAGCGCGCTGCCCACGATCACCCCGTCGGCGTACCCGGCGACGGTGGCCGCCTGCGCGCCGGTGCCGACGCCGAGCCCCACCCCGACGGGCAGCTCGCTGGCCTCCCGCACCCGGGAGACCAGCACCGGTGCGGCGTCGGAGGTCTGCGACCGGGCCCCGGTGACCCCCATGATGGCGGTGGCGTAGACGAAGCCCCGGCAGTGCTCGACGGTCATCCGCAGCCGCGCGTCGGTCGACGACGGGGAGACCAGGAACGTCCGGTCCAGGCCGTACGCGTCCGAGGCGGCCAGCCACTCGCCGGCCTCCTCGGGGATCAGGTCCGGGGTGATCAGGCCGGTGCCCCCGGCGGCGGCCAGGTCACGGGCGAACGCGTCCACCCCGTACTGCTCGATCGGGTTCCAGTAGGTCATGGTGACCACCGGGGCGCCGGTGGCCGCGACCGCCTCGATGATGCGCAGCGTGTCGGCGGTGCGGACGCCACCGGCCAGGGCGATGTCGCTGGCCTTCTGGATCACCGGGCCGTCCATCACCGGGTCGGAGTAGGGGATCTCCACCTCGATGACGTCCACCCCGGCCTCGACCATCGCGGTCATCGCGGCGATGCTGCCCTCGACGGTGGGGAACCCGGCCGGCATGCAGCCGACCAGGACGGCCCGCCCGTCGGCGCGGGCCTTGTCGAAGGCCACCCCGATCCGGCTCACGGTCTCACTGCTCCTTGTCGAGGATGCCGAAGTATTCACCGGCGGTGTGCACGTCCTTGTCGCCCCGGCCGGAGAGGTTGACCACGAGGACCGGCTCCCGGCCCAGTTCGGCGGCGAGCTGCGGGGCGATCTGCACCGCGCCGGCCAGGGCGTGCGCGCTCTCGATCGCCGGGATGATCCCCTCGGTACGGCAGAGCAGCTCGAACGCGGCCATCGCCTCGGCGTCGGTCACCGGCTGGTAGCGGGCCCGGCCGGTGTCGTGCAGCCAGGCGTGCTCCGGGCCGACCCCGGGGTAGTCCAGGCCGGCGGAGATGGAGTGCGACTCGATGGTCTGGCCGTCGGCGTTCTGCAGCACGTAGGTGCGGGTGCCGTGCAGCACCCCGGAGGTGCCGCCGGTGATGCTGGCCGCGTGCCGGCCGGTCTCCACGCCCTCGCCGCCGGCCTCGAAGCCGTACAGCCGCACCTCGGTGTCGGGGACGAACGCGTGGAAGATGCCCAGCGCGTTGGAGCCGCCGCCGACGCAGGCCAGCACCGCGTCGGGCAGCGCGCCGGTCAGGTCGAGGCACTGCCGGCGGGCCTCGTCGCCGATGCCGCGCACGAAGTCCCGGACCAGCTCCGGGAACGGGTGCGGCCCGGCGGCGGTGCCGATCAGGTAGTGGGTGTCGTCGACGTTGGCGACCCAGTCCCGCATCGCCTCGTTCATCGCGTCCTTGAGGGTGCGCGAGCCGGTGGTCACCGGGATCACGGTGGCCCCCAGCATCCGCATCCGGGCCACGTTGAGCGCCTGCCGCTCGGTGTCCACCTCGCCCATGTAGACCACGCACTCGAGGTCGAACAGGGCGGCTGCGGTGGCGGTGGCCACCCCATGCTGGCCGGCGCCGGTCTCGGCGATCACCCGGCGCTTGCCCATCCGCCGGGTGAGCAGCGCCTGGCCCAGCACGTTGCGCACCTTGTGCGCGCCGGTGTGGTTGAGGTCCTCCCGCTTGAGCAGCACCCGGGCGCCGACCTTGGCGGAGAACCGCTCGGCGGGGTAGAGCAGCGAGGGGGTGCCGGCGTAGTCGCGCAGCAGGGCGTCGAACTCGGCGCGGAACTCCTCGTCGGTCATCGCCTTGCGGTACGCGGCGTCCAGCTCGTCGAGCGCCGCGACCAGCGCCTCGGGGACGAACCGGCCACCGAAACGGCCGAAGTGACCGGCGGAGTCGGGGAACCGCTCGACCGCCTCGTCGGCGCTCATGCCGCCGCTCCCCGGCCGGTCGAGCGCCGACGCACCGTCGCGTCGCCGGTGACGAATCGCTCGCTCATCGCGATGTCCTCTCGCTGCGCGGATCTGCCCGTCGGGGTCAGCGCGCCGGGCGGGGCGTGGCCGGGTGGTTCCCGGCGTTGACCAGCTCGGCGACCGCCTCGCGGGGGCTCTTCTGGGTGACCAGCCCCTCGCCCACCAGGACGGCGTCGGCGCCGGCCGAGGCGTACCGGATCAGGTCGTGCGGGCCCCGCACCCCCGACTCGGCGATCTTGACGACGCTGCTGGGCAGGCCGGGGGCGATCCGCTCGAACACCGACCGGTCGACCTCCAGGGTACGCAGGTCACGGGCGTTGACCCCGATCACCTGCGCGCCGGCCTCCAGGGCCCGGTCGGCCTCCTCCTCGGTGTGCACCTCGACCAGCGCGCACATGCCCAGCGACTCGATCCGCTCCAGCAGCCCGACCAGGGCGTTCTGCTCCAGCGCGGCGACGATCAGCAGCACCAGGTCGGCACCGTGCGCGCGCGCCTCGTGCACCTGGTAGCTGGAGACCACGAAGTCCTTGCGCAGGACCGGCACCTGCACGGCGGCCCGCACGGCCGCCAGGTCGTCGAGGGAACCGCCGAACCAGCGCCCCTCGGTCAGCACACTGATCGCCCGGGCGCCGCCGGAGGCGTACTCGCCGGCCAGCTCGGCCGGGTCGGCGATCTCGGCCAGCCGTCCCCGGCTCGGCGAGGAACGCTTCACCTCGGCGATCACGGCCACGCCCGGCTTGCGCAGGGCCGCGTACGCGTCCAGCGGTGGCGGCGCGGCGGCGGCCAGTTCGCGCAGCCGCTCCAGCGGAAGCTGCTCCTGCCGCCGGGCCACGTCCTCGCGGACGCCGGCCAGGATCTCGTCGAGCACGCTTGCGGACGCCGCCGAACCGGCCCCGTCCCCCTCTGCGTGCGCATGCTCAGCAGTCACCAACGGACTCCCCTCTCCGGGTGTCATGGGCCGATGCTAGGGGGCGCCACCTGGCGACAGACGCCGGGGGTATGGCGCTCCTCACGAGATGGGCTGTGGCATGATGCCGGACCTCCGGTGAACGGAATGTCACGCAGCGCCACCAGGCCCGTCGGTGGGTGTCATCGACACCCGTCGTCCGGGCCGCCCCGGACCATCGATCGATGCCCATACGCTATGAGATCACGTCCGGGCCCGGCGCGCAGCTCGACCGGTCCGGCCCGACGGCTGTGACCAAGCTCAAGGAGGGCCCCGCAACGCAGGTGGGGGCCGTTGACCGGGCCGTCACCCGGGCGAAACGTGAGCCCGGCAGCATCGGTGTCGGGCAGACTCGACGATGCGCCTGCCCACCATCGGATCTCATCGTGCGGGGTGACCTATGAGCACTGCGGGGCCGAACGCCGGCATCGGACTCACCACCATCTCCCGGACCGTCGCCGCGCTGGCCGTCGAGGTGGTGCACACCGTCGAACGCGTCGTGGTGGGCGAGGGCCGGGTGCGTACCGCGCGGGGCAACGCCTGGGAGGCGGTCTGCGCCGACCGGGCCCGCGCCGACCAGCGCGCCGCCCTGGACCGCCTGGTCGCCGAGCTGGCCGCGAGCCGGGCCGCGACCCGGGACCGGCAGGCCGCCCGCGCGCCGCAGCCGGTCAGCTGACCGTCGGGTCCTCACCCCGGTCGAGCGCGTCCCACGCCTCCCGGTTGCCGCCCTCGGCGATCGACCGGCCACCCGACCGGGCCGGCCCTTCGGCGCGGACCGTCCGCTCGTAACGCGCGCCCATCGCCGGCCAGGCCGCGCCGCGCCGCGCGGTGAGCAGCCCTCCGCCGGCCGCCACCAGCCCGCCGAGCAGGCAGAGCGCCGGCCACTGCCGGTGCACCTCGACGCCGCCGGTGGCGACCAGCCCGTAACCGCCACCGGCCGCCACCGCCAGGCCGAGCAGGGCGACCAGGCCACCCAGCAGCCGTCGCACCCGCCCCCGGGTGGCCAGCACCGCGCCGCCGCCGGCCAACGCGACGAGCGCCAACGCCGACAGCCACGGCAGCAGGTCCGCCCCGGAACGCTCCTGCCGGCTCGGCGGCAGCGTCCCCCGGGCGAGCACCTCCACCGACCAGGTCCGGGTCGCCGCCCAGGCCGCCAGGCCCGCGCCGGCCAGGCAGAGCAGCACCGCGTACGTCAGCTCGCGCCGGCCGGTCGACGGGCCGTCGGCCGTCGTCGTCGCGGTGGCCCCGGTGCCGTTCACCGCGCCGGTCGCAGGGTCTCGGCGGCGGCGATGGCGGCCAGCACGGCGGCGGCCTTGTTCCGGGTCTCCTGGTCCTCGGCGGCCGGATCGGAATCGGCCACCACCCCCGCCCCGGCCTGCACGTACGCCCGGCCGTCGCGGATCAGCGCGGTCCGGATCGCGATCGCCATGTCGAGGTCGCCACCGAACCCGAAGTAGCCCACGGTGCCGCCGTAGAGGCCCCGGCGCACCGGCTCCAACCCTTCGATGATCTCCATGGCCCGCACCTTCGGCGCCCCGGACAGGGTGCCGGCGGGGAAGGTGGCGGCCAACGCGTCGAACGCCGTCCGGTCCTCGCGCAGGGTGCCCACCACCGTCGAGACGATGTGCATCACGTGGCTGTACCGCTCGATGGTGGCGAACTCCGGCACCTGCACGGTGCCCGGCCGGCACACCCGACCCAGGTCGTTGCGGCCCAGGTCGACCAGCATCACGTGCTCGGCGCGTTCCTTCGGGTCGGCCAGCAGCTCGGTGGCGAGCCGGGCGTCGGCCACCGGGGTGGCCCCGCGCGGCCGGGTCCCGGCGATCGGGTGCAGCATCGCCCGGCGCTGCCCGTCGGTGTCGGCGTTGACCTTGAGGTGCGCCTCCGGGGACGAGCCGACGATGTCGAACCCGTCGAAGCGCAGCAGGTACATGTACGGGCTCGGGTTGGTGGTCCGCAGCACCCGGTAGACGTCCAGCGGGTCGGCGTCGGTGGCCCGTTCGAAGCGCTGGGCCAGCACGATCTGGAAGCACTCGCCGGCCCGGATCGCCTCCTTCGCCGCCTCGACCGCCTTCGGGTACCCGCCGTCCGGGGTCCGGCTGACCACGTCACCGGACGGCGGCCGGCCCACCGTCGAGATCATGGGCGGAATCGGTCGGGACAGCGCGGTGGTCATCGCGTCGAGCCGTCCCACCGCGTGGTGGTAGGCGGCGGTGACCCGCTCGGCCCGGTCCGGGTCATCCAGCGGCGGCAGCACCGCGTTGGCGACCAGGATCGCCGACCCGTCGTAGTGGTCCAGCACCACCAGGTCGGTGGCGAGCATCATGCCCAGCTCCGGCAGGCCGAGGTCGTCCCCGGTCAGCTCGGGCAGCCGCTCGAACCGGCGGATCAGGTCGTACCCCAGGTAGCCCACCATGCCGCCGGTCAGCGGCGGCAGACCGGCGGCCGGGTCCGGGGTCCCACCGGCGAGCGCCGCGACGGTCTCCCGCAGCACGTGCACCGGGTCGCCGGAGACCGGCACGCCGGGCGGCGGGGTGCCGGTCCACTGCGCGACGCCGTCCCGTTCGACCAGGGTGGCGCTGCTGCGCACCCCGATGAACGAGTAGCGCGACCAGGCCATGCCGGCCGAGCCGACGCCCTGCTCGGCGGACTCCAGCAGGAAGGTGCCCGGCCCGCCGGCCAGCTTGCGGTAGACCCCCACCGGGGTCTCCGCGTCGGCCAGCAGCCGACGGGTCACCGGCACCACCCGCCACCGGGCCGCCGCCTCGACGAAGCCCGCCAGGTCGGGACTGAGCGCGCCGTCGGTCATCAGGACGCTCCCCGCTCGGAGGTGACCGGGAGTTCGGTGAAGAAGCAGGTGCGCTCACCGGTGTGGCAGGCCGCGCCGACCTGGTCCACGCCGACCAGCAGCGCGTCGCCGTCGCAGTCCAGCGCCACCGAGCGGACGTACTGGTGGTGGCCGGAGGTGGCGCCCTTGACCCAGTACTCCTGCCGGCTGCGCGACCAGTAGGTGGCCCGGCCGGTGGTGAGGGTGCGGTGCAGCGCCTCGTCGTCCATCCAGGCGACCATCAGCACCTCGCCGGTGTCGTGCTGGCGCACGACCGCGGCGACCAGGCCGTCCGGGGTGCGGCGCAGCCGGGCGGCGACGGCCGGGTCGAGACGGGAGGGGCGGACCGCGCCACCGGGTCCGCCGTCGCGGGGGGAAGAGTCAGGTACGGGCACAGTTACCGATTGTCCCGCACGCGGCGCGGGCACCTGCGGGCCGTCCCCGACCGCCCGGGACAGCTGGGCGACGTACCGCTCCAGCCGGCCGTCGCACAGGGCGCGGGCGAGGTCCGGGCCGGCGGTCTCGGCGACCCGTTCCGCGTACGGGCGCACCAGCGGGAGCACCCCGCTGACCAGGCGGGCGGCGGCGAGCCCGACCTCGACGGTGCCGGCGGGGCGTACCCCCAGGCAGAGCAGCATGTCGTCGCGGTAGCCGGGCGGTGCGACCGGCAGGTCCAGGGCGGCGGCGAAGGCGGCCCTTCGGGACGCAACCCGTACCCCCGGGTTGGCCGGGCGCAGCACGGACGGGCAGAGCCGGGCCAGGTCGGCGGCGGCCAGCCGGACGCCGGGCGGGTCGTCGGCGGCCAGCGCCCCGGCCACCTTGCCGAGGGTGGCCACCAGCTCCTCCAGGCGGGGCTGGTCGGCGGGCTGGCAGAGCACCGGCAGGTCGATGCGGCGACGCCAGGTCGGGTCGGCCCAGAGCAGCCGGGTGGGGGTGGTCACCGGCAGCCCGAACGCCCAGTCGGCGGGTTCGCCGAGCCGGTCGACCCAGGTGCGGACGTCCCGGGCGGCCACCGACACGTGCACGATCCGCCCGTCGACCTCGGCGAGGTAGGCCCGGCGGGCGTCGTACGGCGTCCCGGTCGGCCACCGGCCACGCGCGGACCCGCCCGGTGGGTCGACCGGGTCGGTCGCCGCGCCGCGCCGCGTGCCACCCGCCCGGCCCGGTGGGTCGGCCGGCGCGGACCGGCCCGCCGCACGGGGCTGCCCGGGTGCGACGGGCGCGGTCGACGTGCAGCCCGGACCGGGCCCGTCCGGCGGTGTCGCCGGGGTGGGCCCGGTCGTGCTCACCAGGACGTCGAGGTCGACGTCGCTGTACGCGGTGGCGGCCCGCCGGGCGTGGCTGCCACGCAGCAGGATCCCGACCACCGGGTGCTCGGCGGACGCGCGCAGCCGGTCGGTCCAGTCGGCCAGGAAAGCGGCCTCCGGCAACGGAGCGTGATCCACCGCGCCATCGTGCCGTAGGTCCGATCGGGGCGCAATGCCCGAAGGCGGACTTCCTGTCCGGTCCGAAGGCTAGCGCCCGGTCCGAAGCCAAGTGTCCGAAGATGTCGATCGATCGGCTAGTGCCCGACCGTCCGCATCCCGGCCGCCGGATACCGTTCGCCGGCCACCGCGTCGACGGGGACCGCCTCCCGCAGCCGGGCCTGCTGCTCGGCGGTGAGCCGCAGGTCGGCGGCGGCGGCGTTCTCCTCCAGGTAGCGGACCCGCTTGGTGCCGGGGATCGGCAGCACGTCCTCGCCCTGGGCGAGCAGCCAGGCCAGGGCGGCCTGGGCCGGGGTGCAGCCGATCTCCTCGGCCACCGCCCGCACGGCGGCCACCAGCCGCAGGTTGGCGTCGAGGCTGTCCGCCGCGAAGCGGGGTGCCGCCGCCCGCCAGTCACCCTCGGTGAGCTGGTCCCGGCCGGTGATCGCCCCGGTGAGCAGCCCCCGCCCGACCGGCGAGTACGCCACCAGCGCCACCTGAAGCTCCCGGCAGGTGTCCAGCATCTCCCCCTCGACGTCCCGGGTGAACAGGGAGTACTCCATCTGGACGGCCGCGATCGGGTGCACCGCGTGGGCCGCGCGCAGTGTCGCCGGGCTGACCTCCGACAGGCCGAGCAGGCGTACCTTGCCCGCCGCGACCAGGTCGGCCATCGCCGTGACGGTCTCCTCGATCGGGGTGCCCGGGTCGCGGCGGTGCAGGTAGTACAGGTCGACGGTGTCCACGCCGAGCCGGCCGAGGGAGGCGTCGCAGGCCTCGCGGGCCCAGGCGGCGCTGCTGTCGACGTACGCCCCGGAGCCGTCGGCGTGGGGCCGGTTGCCGAACTTGGTGGCCAGGAAGACCTCGTCGCGGCGGGCCTGTACCACCGGGGCGAGCAGCCGCTCGTTGGCGCCGAAGCCGTACATGTCGGCGGTGTCGAGGTGGTTGACGCCGAGGTCGAGGGCGCGGTGCAGGGTACGCGTCGACTCGGCGTCGTCCTGCCCGCCGTAGGCGAAGCTCATGCCCATGCAGCCCAGTCCGATGGCGGAGACCTCCGGACCGTCCACCCCGATCCGTCGACGGATCATCGTCCCTCCTCCGTGCAGCCGTAGGTTTCGATCTTGTAGTTGAGCACCTTGAGGTCCTCCTCCAGTTCGGCCATCCGGGTCAGTACCCGGACCCGGTGGGCCTCGAACAGCGCCCGTCGGGCGGCCCGCGTCCGGTCGCCCTGGCGGGCCAGTTCGGCGTACCGGCGCATGTCGCGCACCGGCATCCCGGTGCGGCGCAGCCGGGTGATCAGCACCAGCCAGTTCAGGTCGGCCTCGGTGTAGCGGCGGCGGCCGGCCGAGTCGCGGCCGACCGGAGCGACCAGCCCCTCCTGTTCGTACCAGCGCAGCGTGTAGGTGGTCAGGCCGACCCGGGCCGCCGCCTCGCCGACCGACAGGCCTCTCTCCCGCGTGCTGATGTCCACGTGCCCCAGGTTCTCAGTTCGAGCGCGCTCGAAGTCAACCGTTGCGCACCACCGGGTAATTCAACTAGCGTTGATTTCAACAAGCGATGAGTTTTAGGGAGGTGCGATGGACGACGCCATCGCCGTCCGCGACCTCGTCGTCGACCGGGGTCGACGACGGGTGCTGGACGGCATCGGTTGCACGGTGCCGCGCGGCACGGTCACCGGGCTGCTCGGCCCGAGCGGCAGCGGCAAGACCACCCTGATGCGGGCCGTCGTCGGGGTGCAGACGATCAGCTCCGGCACGGTCACCGTGCTCGGCCATCCGGCCGGCGCGGCCGAGCTGCGCCACCGGGTCGGCTACCTGACCCAGGCGCCCAGCGTCTACGCCGACCTGACCGTCCGGGAGAACGCCCGCTACTTCGCCACCCTCCAGGGGCGCAGCGCCGCCGACGCCGACGCGGCGGTCACCGACGTCGGCCTGTCCGCCGCCGCCGGCCAACTGGTCGGCACCCTCTCCGGCGGGCAACGCAGCCGTGCCTCGCTGGCCTGCGCGCTGGTCGGCGAGCCGGAACTGGTCGTCCTCGACGAACCCACCGTCGGGCAGGACCCGGTGCTGCGGGCCGACCTGTGGGCCCGGTTCCACGCCCTGGCCGCCGCCGGCACCACCCTGCTGGTGTCCAGCCACGTGATGGACGAGGCGGCCCGCTGCGACCGGCTGCTGCTGATCCGCCACGGCCGGCTGATCGCCGACGACACCCCCGACGCGGTCCGCGCCGCCACCGGGGTGGACGACCTGGAGGAGGCGTTCCTGCGGCTGATCCGGGCCGCCGGGACGGAGCCGACGGGCACCGGGGAGGCGGCGTGAACCCGACGATCCTGGCCGCCACCACCGGGCGCATCCTGCGTCAGCTACGGCACGACCGGCGTACGGTGGCGCTGCTGGTGGTGGTGCCGACGGTGCTGCTCACCCTGGTCTACTTCATGTACGCCGACCAGCCGGCCCCGCCCGGTGGGCCGTCCCCCTTCGACCGGGTGGCCCTGGTGATGCTGGGCTTCTTCCCGTTCATCATCATGTTCCTGGTGACGAGCATCGCGATGCTGCGGGAACGCACCAGCGGAACGCTGGAGCGGCTGCTCACCACCCCGCTGGGCAAACTCGACCTGCTGTTCGGCTACGGCATCGCGTTCGGGCTGGCCGGGGTGGTGCAGTCGACCGTCGCCGCCGCGGCGGCGTACCGGCTGCTCGGGCTGACCACCGCCGGCTCCGCCGGGCTGGTCGTGCTGATCGCCGCGGTCAACGCGGTGCTGGCCGTCGCGCTCGGGCTTTTCTGCAGCGCCTTCGCCCGCACCGAGTTCCAGGCGGTGCAGTTCATGCCGGTCGTGGTCGCCCCGCAACTGCTGCTGTGCGGGTTGTTCGTGCCCCGCGACCAGATGGCCGGCTGGCTCCAGGCGGTCAGCGACGCGCTGCCCCTGTCGTACGCGGTGGAGGCCCTCCAGGAGGTCGGCGCGCACTCCGCACCGACCGGCCTGATGTGGCGGGACGTGTCGATCGTGGCCGGCGCGGCGGTGCTGGCCCTGGTGCTGGCGGCGGCGACCCTGCGCCGGCGCAGCGGGTGAGCCCGGTGGCCCGACGCACCGGCCGCCGCCCCGGCAACCAGGACACCCGGGAGGCGATCCTCGCCGCCGCCCGGTCGGCGTTCGCCGAACGCGGCTTCGACGCGGCCCCGATCCGGCAGATCGCTACCGCCGCCGGGGTCGATCCGGCCCTGGTGCACCACTACTTCGGCAGCAAGGAGGAGCTGTTCCGGGCCACCGTCGACATCCCCGTCGACCCGGCCGCGCTGCTGCCCGCCGTGCTGGCCGGCGACCCGGACGGGATCGGCGAGCGGCTCGTCCGCACGTTCCTCGGGGTGTGGGACTCGCCGGCCGGTGGGGCGGCGGCGGCGCTGCTGCGTTCGGCGGCCAACAGCGAGTGGACGGCCCGGCTGATGCGCGAGTTCCTGACCACCCAGGTGCTGCGCCGGGTGCTCGACCAGCTCGACCTCGACCCGGCGGAACGGCCGCTGCGCGGCGCACTGGTGGCCACCCAGATGATCGGGCTGGCCATGATGCGCTACGTCATCCGCCTCGAACCGGTCGCCTCCGCCACCCCCGACACCCTGGCCGCAACCCTCGGGCCCACCATCCACCGCTACCTCACCGCCCCCCTCCCCCACCCACCCACCGCCCCACCACCCGCCGCCCCGCCGCCCGCCACTCCGCCGCCCGCCACTCCGGCTCGGTGATCAAGAGGTTTGCGTCACGCCGGTCGGCTGCCCTGACGCAAACCTCTTGATCACCGGGGCGGGGCGGGGACGCGCGGGGCCGGGGCGGGGCGGGGACGCGCGGGGCCGGGCGCGCGACAGCCCGTGGCTGGAGGGCCACGGGCTGTGGCGGGGCTAGTCGCGGTCGGTTCGGGTGTTGGCGGGGTGACGGGGGGTGCGGGGGTGCGCGGTGGAACGGGTGCAGAGCAGCGGGTGCAGCACCCGGGACAGCTCCGACAGGTCGGTCACCGGCTGCGGGAACGGCAGGCGGGCACGACGCCTGTCGCCGGGGCCGCCGAGCGCCACGACCAGTCCGTACCGGTCGAGTCGGACCACCCGGGGCTCGCCGCCGGTCAGGCCGAGCCGGCGGCACAGGTACGCCGTCACCTGCGGCCCGTGGTGGTCGGCGAGGTCGGCCAGCAGGGCGGCCTCGTCGGCGTGCAGCGGGTCCGGTTCGGCGGCGGCGTAGTCGCCCGGATCGACCCGGTGCACCGCACCGGCGGTCTCCAGCCGGGCCTCGGCCACCTCGAAGCGGTGCAGCCGGAACCGGCTCCCGACGTCGAGCAGGTCGCCGGTCGGGTCCACGGCGGCGAACTCGACGGCCGCCCGACGGGCCGGGTCGCCGGTCAGCGGCGCCGCCCAGCCGGACACCCAGGCCCGGCCGGTCGACGGCGCACCGGCGGCCGGGGGCAGGTCGAGCACGTCGAGCACCAGGGCGACCTCCCGCGCGGCGGCCGGGTCCAGCTCGGCGGCGAGGTCACTGAAGACCGGGACGAGCAGCAGCACCCGCCCCTCCGCGTCGGTGGCGTGCCGGACGTGGAACGGACCGGGGCGGTGGGCGAGGTGCACCAGGCCGGGTAACCGACCGGCCACCAGGGTACGGATCAGCTCAGCAGGGGTCGGAGCCACGGGCACCTCCGAAAAAGGTTAGCCTTACCTAACCCGCAGAGTAGAGCACCGGGGCGACCACGTCCACCGGACGGCATTCCCACCGGTGGGCAGCACGTGGATCAGCGGGTCTGCTCCAACCAGGACGCGTAGAGCAGGGCGTACACCGAGTCCGGATCACGCAGCAGTTCCTCGTGCGGACCCCGCTGGACGATCCTGCCCCGGTCCACCACCACCACCTCGTCGGCGGCCTGCGCGGTGGACAACCGGTGCGCGATGGCCAGCGTCGTACGCCCCCGGGTCACCGCGTCCAGGGTGCGTTGCAGACGTACCTCGGTGGCCGGATCGACCGCGCTTGTCGCCTCGTCCAGCACCAGCAGGTCCGGATCCGCCACGTACGCCCTGGCCAGCGCCACCAGCTGCCGCTCCCCCACGCTCAACGCCTCCCCCCGCTCCCCCACCGGGGTGGCCAGTCCGGCCGGCAGGCCGTCCAGCCAGTCGGCCAGGCCCAGCTCGGTGAAGGCCGCCGTCAACTCCGCATCGGTCAGCTCGGGACGGGCGAAGCGGACGTTCTCCCCGACCGTGGCGTCGAACAGGAACCCGTCCTGCGGCACCATCACCACCCGGGACCGCAGCGAGTCGAACCGCACGTCGTGAAGCGGCACCCCGGACAGCAGCACCCGCCCCTGCGTCGGGTCCATCAGCCGGGTGAGCAGCTTGGCGAAGGTGGTCTTGCCGCTGCCGGTCTCACCGACCACCGCCACCCGGCTCTTCGCGGCGATGTCCAGGGTGACGCCGTGCAGCACCGGCGGCCCACCCGGATAGGCGAACGTCACGTCGGCGAAGCGGATGTCCAACGGGCCGGCCGGCAGGTCCCGGCCCTGCTCCCCCGGATCGGCCACGTCCGGCGCGATGTCCAGCACGTCGAGCACCCGCCGCCAGCCGGCGATGGCGTTCTGCGCCTCGTTGAGCACCTCGGTGGCGATCTGCACCGGCTGGATGAACAGGGTGACCAGGAACAGGAACGCGGTGAGCTGGCCGACCGACAGCGTCCGGTCCACCCCCAGCGACACCCCGACCACCACCACCCCGGCCAGCGCCACCCCGGCCGCCAACTCCCCCACCGAGCTGCCCATGATGCTGATCCGGATGGCCCGCTGCTGGGCCAGCCGCTGCCCCTCGATCGCCGCGTCCAACCGCCGGGCCGTGCGCCCCGAGACGCCGTACGCCCGGATCACCGGCGCCCCCACCACGCTCTCGGCGACCGTGCCGAGCAGGACGCCCATCCGCTGCCGGACCACCCCGTAGGCCCCGGCCAACCGGCGCTGCAACAACCGGATGATCAGCACCGCCGGCGCGAAGGCGACCAGCACCACGAGCGTCAACTGCCAGGAGTACGCCAGCATCACCGCCGTGGTGACCGCGAGCTGACCCAGGTTGACGATGAGGATGACCCCGCCCCACTGGAGGAACTGGGTGATCTGGTCGACGTCGCTGGTCACCCGCGAGACCAGCGATCCGCGCCGCTCCGACTGCTGGTGCAGCATCGACAGGTCGTGCACGTGCCGGAACGCCCTCGTCCGGACGTTGGCCAGCGCGGTCTCGCTGACGGTGAACAGCCGCCGCATCATCAGGTAACCGCAGACGGTGGTGAGCACCAGCACCGCCGCCGTCGCGGTGACCACCGTGACGATCACCCCGAGATTCGGCCCGCCGGGAACGGCGATCCCCTGGTCGATGCCGCGCTGCACCGCCACCGGCACGGCCACCCGGCCGACCATGTAGACAAGCGCCAGCGCCAACGTGCCGGCCAGTCCGGTGCGCAGCTCCGGCGAGAGCGCCAACCCCCGCCGCAACGTCTGCCAGGTCCCCTCGGTCCGCTCGACCGGCTCGTCCCCGCCACCCTCGCCCACCGCCGTCGACCTTCCGCTCGCGACCACCCGACCCCGCACCGCACTCCTCACGCTCACCGGACTACCTCTCCGCTCGCGACTGCGGGGCTCCGCTGCGCTGCACTCCTCGCGCTCACCGGACTACCTCTCCGCTCGCGACTGCGGGGCTCCGCTGCGCTGCACTCCTCGCGCTCACCGAACTGCCTCTCCGCTCGCGACTGCGGGGCTCCGCTGCGCTGCACTCCTCGCGCTCACCGGTCCACCTCGATCTCCAGGCCCGTCGGCAGCGGGGCGACCTCGTCGTACGTCCGGTTCTCGGCGCGTTCCTGTTCGGCCTGCTCGTAGGCGGTGACCAGGTCGACGTAGCCGGGCACGGTGGCCAGCAGCTCGGCGTGGGTGCCCCGGGCCAGCACCCGGCCGTGCTCCAGGTAGATCACCTCGTCGGCGAGCGCGATGGTGGCCCGCCGGTACGCCACCACCAGGATCGACGCGGCGGCCGGCTGTCCGGGCGCCGGGGCGCGCAACCCGGCCAGGATGGCGGCCTCGACCCGGGGGTCGACCGCGCTGGTGGCGTCGTCGAGCACCAGCAGCCGGGGCCGGCCGGCCAGGGCGCGGGCCAGGGTGAGCCGCTGCCGCTGGCCGCCGGAGAGCGAGGTGCCCCGCTCACCGACCATGGTGTCCAGCCCGTCGGGGAGGGCGGCGACGAAACCGTCCGCCTCGGCCAGCCGCAGCGCCGCCCAGACGTCCTCGTCGTCGATGCCCGGACGGTCCAGGCTGATGTTGGCCCGGACGGTGTCGTCGAAGACGAACGGCACCTGGGCGACCAGGGCGGCGGTCGAGGCGAGCGACGCGGCGGTGAGCCGGCGCACGTCCACCCCGTCGAGGGTGACCGTGCCGGCGTCCGGGTCGACCAGCCGGACCGCCAGCGAGGCGATGGTGGACTTGCCGGCGCCGGTCGGCCCGACCAGCGCCACCGTCCGCCCGGCGGGCACGGTGAAGGCGACCTCGCTGAGCACAGACGTGCCGGGCAGGTGCGCCTCGGCGGGCTCGTAGCCGAAGTGGACGCCGTCGAAGGAGAGGGTCGCCGGGCCGGCGTCGTCGAGGGTGACCTCGCCGTAGGGCATCTCGCCGGTGGCGTCGAGCACCCGGCTGACCCGGTCCCACCCGGCCACGCTGCGCGGCAGCTCGGCGAGCACCCAGCCGATCGCCCGCACCGGGAACGCCAGCACGGTGAACAGGAAGGCGACGCTGACGAGTTCGGTGACGGTGATCGCGCCCTGCCGCAGCCGGACCGTGCCGACCACCAGCACAGCCAGGGTGCCGAGGCTGGGCAGCGTCTCCAGCAGCGGGTCGAAGACGCCGCGCAACCGGCCGACCGCGATCAGCGAGTCCCGCAGCTCCCGGGCCCGCTCGGCGAAGCGGGCGGTCTCCTGGGCCTCCCGGCCCATGGTCTTGACCACCAGCGCGCCGTCGAAGCTCTCGTGGGCGATGCCGCTGACCTCGGCCCGCAGCCGCTGGGCGCGGGCCTGGCGGGGGGCCATCCGGCGGGAGTAGACCACGTTGAGCGCGAACAGGGCGGGGAACACGGCCAGCCCGACCAGGGCGAGCGCCCAGTCGGTGACGAACAGCGAGCCGACCGCGCCGACCAGCATCACCAGCGTGCCAACCGCGAACGGCAGCGGCGCGATCGGGTACCAGGCCGCCTCGACGTCGGAGTTGGCGTTGGACAGCAACGTGCCGGTGGCGTTGCGGTGGTGCCAGGCCAGCGGCAGGTCGAGGTAGCGGCGGGTGACCCGGCGACGGTAGGCGGCCTGGAGGCGGAACTGCATGTAGCCGGCCCCGAGCCGCCGGCCGAAGATGCCGACCACCCGCAGCACGCTGATCCCGAACAGCGCCACGGCGGCCAGGGCCACCGTGCCGGTGCCGACCTCGCCGGCCTCGACCGCCGGCACCACCACGTCGCCGACGACCGCGCCGACCACGTACGCGCTGGCGATCACCAACCCGCCGAAGAGCACGCTGCCGGCCACCGCCACCGCGAAGATGCGCGGTTGTTCCCGGATCGCCCGGCCGAGGACCCACAACCCTCGGCGGATCACGTCCCGACTCGTCCCGCTCGCCACGCTCTCCCCCGCCGTAAGCCGCAATTATCTCCCTTATCCTTACCGGTCCCGGCCACCGCCGCCGCCCGGCGACGTATGTCCACCGTCACGTCCCGCCCGCGCCCGTCGCGGCGGGTCTCCGCCGCGCCGACGGCGGCCCGCCGACCTACGATCGCTGCATGCCGCGGTACGCCCGAGCGGAGCGCGAGGCGCTCGCCGACCTGATGCTGGAAGTGGGCCCGGACGCCCCCACCCTCAACGAGGGGTGGACCGCCCGGGACCTCGCCGCCCACCTGGTGGTGCGGGAGCGCCGCCCCGACGCCGCCGGCGGCATCCTGCTGCCGCCCCTGCACGGGTACGCCGAGCGGGTGCGGCTGCGGGTCGCCGCCCGCCCCTGGCCGGAACTGGTCGACCAGGTGCGCCGGCCCCCGGTGTGGAGCCCGGTCAGCAATCCGCTGACCGACGAGCTGGCCAACACGATGGAGTTCTTCATCCACCACGAGGACGTCCGGCGGGCCCGCCCGGGTTGGCACCCCCGGGACGTCCCGGCGGGGCTGGCCGCCCGGCTGTGGAAGCCGGTGTCCCTGCTGACCCGGACCCGGGCCCGACGTTTCCCGGCGCACCTGCTGGTGCAGGCCCCCGGCCACGGCGAGCTGACCGCCGGCCGGGGCAGTGACCGGGTACGGCTGGTCGGGCCCCCCGGTGAGCTGGTGCTCTTCCTGTCCGGCCGGCAGCGGGTGGCCCGGGTCCAGCTCGACGGCCCACCGGCGCTGACCGAGCGGCTGCGGACGGCCGCGCTGGGGTTGTGAGCCCCGCGTCGCCTCCGTCGGGCCGTCCGGCGGGACCACTGCGGCGGACACCCTGTGCGGCCGGTTGATCACCTGGCGCAGTGAGGAGCGTCGCTGTTCGCAACAGGGGTGGAATCGGTCACCCCGACCGCCCTGACAACGACTGATGTCGATCTCTTTGCCGTACTCTCCGGCGACGTCGCCCGTGGAGGGCGGCCGACTGGGGACGCCATGCGAAGCTTCGACGTCTCGGCCCTGTACGAGCCACCGTTCGTCAGCCGCCGGCACGTCGCCACCGACCGGGTGGCGGCGGAGAGCCTGGAGTGGGCCCGGGGGCAGGGCCTGGTCGGGGCCGGACCGTCGACCTCCCGGCTGCACCGGGCCGGCGCGGCCGAACTGGCCGGACGGGCCTGCCCGCAGGCCCCGGTCACCCGGCTGCGACTGCTCACCGACCTGTTCTCCTGGCTGTTCGTGATGGACGACGTCTGCGACGACGACGGCCTGGGCAGCGCGCCGGCCACCCTCGCGCCGACGGTCGCCGCACTGCTGGACGTGCTCGACCGGCACGGCGGGCCGACCGACGCCGGCGCGTGGCCCGGCCGGGGCGGATCAGCCGGGGCGTCGACCAGCCAGGGCGGATCGGCCGGGACGTCGACCCGCCAGAGCGGATCGGCCGGGGCGTCGACCGGCCGGGGCGGATCGGTCGGCGACGGTGTTCCCCCGGGCGACCGGGACACGCCGGCCGGGGCACTCGGCGTCGCGCTGGCCGACCTGTGCCGGCGGGTGGTCGACCAGCGCCGCCCCACCCTGCTGCTGCGCCTGGTGAGCCAACTGCGGGAGTACCTGCTGGCACTGCTGTGGGAGGCCACCAACCGGGAGCGCCGCCGGGTCCCCGGGCTGGCCGAGTACCGCCAGATGCGCCGGCACACCGGTGGCGTACGCCCCAGTCTCACCCTCACCGACCTGGCGTACGGCCACCCGCCCGCCCCGGCCCGGCGGGTCGATCCGGCGCTGCTCGCCCTGGACGACCTCGCCGTCGACCTGGTCTGCTGGTGCAACGACCTGTTCTCCTACCGCAAGGAACGGGACGCGGCGGCCGACCCGCACAACCTGGTGACCGTCCTGGCCGTGCAGCACGGGCGGGACGAGGCGGCGGCCTTCCAACTGGCCGCCGGCTGGTTCAACGACGGGCTGGCCGGCTACCTGGTGCGGGAGGCGGCCCTGGTCGCGCATGCCGGGCCGGCGGTGACGCCCTATCTGGCGGCCCGCCGCGCCTGGCTACGCGCCACCTACGACTGGTCGATGCGGGCGGACCGGTACGCCGGGCCGTCCGGCGGGACTCAGCCGCCTCACAGGTTCGAGGGCTAGCCGATGCCCGGGTGCAGGCAATACCCTTCGGTAACCGCAGAGCGACGTGACCCCCGTCACGTCACCCACCCCCGAAGGCGGCAACCTCGATGGCTCTCGATGTCCCTTACCGTTCCATCCCCGATATGTTCCGCAAGCGGGTGGCCGCCACCCCCGACCAGCGCGCCTTCGCCCACCCGGCGGCGGACGACTCGGGGCCGGTCTGGTTGACCTGGGCGCAGGTCGGCCAGCGGGCCGACGCGGTCGCCGCCGGCCTGCACGGGCTCGGGGTCGGGCTGGAGGACCCGGTGGCGATCCTGGCCAACACCCGGCTGGACTGGATCATCGCCGACTTCGGCATCATGTGCGCGGGCGGCGCGACCACCACCGTCTACCCCACCACCGAGCCGCAGGACGCGACGTACATCATCGCCGACTCCGGCTCGCGGGTGCTGTTCGCCGAGAACCCGGCCCAGGCGGCCAAGGTGTCCGGCGCGCAGCTGCCCGCGCTGACCCACGTGGTCCTCTTCGACGGCACCCCCGACCCGACCGCCGCCGTGCCCCAGCTCACCCTGGCCGAGCTGGAGGAGCAGGGCGCGCGGGCGCTCGCCGCGGACCCGGGCCTGGTGGACCGGCTGATCGCCCCGGTCGGCCCCGAGCACCTGGCCACGCTGATCTACACCTCGGGCACCACCGGCCGGCCGAAGGGGGTCGAGCTGCTGCACGGTGGCTGGTGCTGGGAGGGGGTGGTGCAGGCGGAGACGGGCCTGCTGCGCGACGACGACGTGCAGTACCTGTGGTTGCCGCTGTCGCACTCGTTCGGCAAGACGCTGCTCTGCGGCTCGACGCACGTCGGCCTGCCCACCTACGTCGACGGCCGGGTGGACAAGCTCGTCGAGCTGCTCGGGGTGATCCGGCCGACGCTGATGTGCGGGGCGCCCCGGGTCTACGAGAAGGTCTACAACAAGGCGGTCACCACCGCGCAGGACGCCGGGGGCGCCAAGGCGAAGATCTTCGCCTGGGGGGTCGAGGTCGGCAAGCGGAAGGTCGCCCTGGAGCAGGCCGGCCGGCCGGTGCCGGGCATGCTGAAGGCCAAGTACGCGGTGGCCGAGAAGCTGGTGTTCAGCAAGCTTCAGGCCCGCCTCGGCGGCCGGATCCGGGTGCTCGTCTCGGGCGCGGCCCCGCTGAGCGCCGAGATCGCCACCTTCTTCGCCGCGGCCAACCTGCCGATCTCCGAGGGGTACGGCCTGACCGAGACCAGCGCCGGCAACTTCGTCAACCCGCCCGACGGGCTGCGGATCGGCACGGTCGGCCGGGCGATGGGCGACCTGGAGTGCCGGATCGACACCGACGGGGAGATCCTGGTACGCGGCCGGCCGGTCATGCGCGGCTACCACAACCTGCCCGAGGAGACGGCCGCCGCGTTCACCGAGGACGGCTTCTTCCGTACCGGTGACATCGGCAGCCTCGACGACGACGGCTACCTGCGCATCACCGACCGTAAGAAGGACCTGGTCAAGACCTCCGGCGGCAAGTACGTCGCGCCGTCGCACATCGAGGGCATGTTCAAGGCCATCTGCCCGTACACCTCGCAGGCGATCGTCATCGGCCAGGCCCGCAACTACTGCACCATGCTGGTCAGCCTGGACCCGGACGCGATCCGGGGCTGGGCGGCGGGCGGTCCGCTCCAGGGGCGCGACTACGCCGAGATCGTCGCCTCGCCCGAGGCCCGCGCGATGGTCGAGGAGCACGTCGCCCAGCTCAACACCAGGCTCAACCGCTGGGAGACGATCAAGAAGGTGACCGTCCTGCCCCGCGACCTGACCATCGAGGACGGCGAGATGACCCCCTCGCTGAAGATCAAGCGGCGCGGTGTGGAGAGCAACTTCGCCGCCGAGATCGACCGGATGTACGAGGGCAGCCTGGCCGAGATCTGAGCCCCGCCGACCGGCCGGCGGCCGTGTCCCCCCGTCCCGGGACACGGCCGCCGGCCGGTCACAGGTGCTCGTGACGCCACCGGCTCTGTGCCTCCTCGACGGCCTCCTCCTGCGCCAGGGCCAGCCGGCGCACCCGCCGCCGACGGCGGCCCTGGCTGCGGGTCTGCACCGCGGCCAGCACCACACAGACCAGCGCCAGCAGGGCCAACGCGCCCACCTCGGGCACCCAGGCCCCGGCCGGGGCGAGCGCCGCCAGGGCCAGCACCGCCAGCACCGGCGGCCAGCGCAGCACCCGGGTCGCCCGCAGCTCGCAGGCCACGAGGCTGAGCAGGTAGAGGCCCACCCCGCCCCAGAGCACCAGCACCCAGAAGCCGCCCAGCGGCACCCCCCAGGTCGGGGTGTCCGGGTCGGCCACCTCGGCCAGCAGGTCCTTGAGGCCGAGGGCGAAGAAGATCACCCCGGCGATGATCGGCAGGTGCAGGTAGGTGTAGACGTCGCGGGCCAACCGGGCCCTGCCCACCGGATCGCGGCTGCCGTGCAACGCCTGCTCCAGGGCGAGCGCCAGGGTGTCGAAGTAGGCCCACCACAGCACCGACGCGACGGCGATGCCGAACACCGCGGCGATCACCACCGGCCAGGTCAGCGGCAGGCCGGTGACGAACTTCGGGCCGACGCCGAGCGCGATGATCGACTCGCCGAGCGCGATCAGCACCATCAGGGCGTGCCGTTCGGCCCAGTGCCCGGCGGAGAGCACCGCCCAGTAGGTCCCGCCGAGGCGGATCCCGGCCACGTACTCCACCAGCAGGGCCAGCGTCCAGAGGGTGAGTTGCAGGACGGTCGCGGTGCCGTCGGCGGCGACCCGGTGGGGCAGCAGCGCGGAGGCGACCAGCAGCGCCGTGGCGGCCACCGGCAGCAGCGCGAGCCGGGTCCACTGCCGCCACCGGGCCGGGTCGCCCCGGGCCAGCACCCCGAAGACCCCCAGTTGGCAGGCCCGGACGAGGAAGTAGCAGCCGGCGAAGACCAGTGGGCCGTTCAGCCCGCCCGGCTCGTCGACGAACGCCCCCGGCATGCTCAGCGCCAGCAGGAAGGTGGCGGTGACGGTGAGGAAGCCGAGCAGCGGCAGCGGTCCCTGGTCGGCGCGGACCGCGTTGCCCAGGCCCGCGAAACCGGTCCAGCACCACCACAGCAGGCCCAGCACCAGCAGGCAGCGCAGCAGGTTGGCCCCGGTGGGCTCCTGTGAGGTCAGCGCGGTGACGGTGAAGAACGCGAAGACGAAGACCAGGTCGTAGAAGAGCTCCAGCCGGGTGGTCCGGGAGCCGGGCGCACCGGGCCGGATCCCGTGCCACCGTCCCGGGCCACCCACACCGGCAGTCTCCCAGCCGGGGCCGCCCGGTCAGGCCGGTTCGCCCCGACCGGCGACCCGGCCGACCGACGGCGACGGATGGCCCGCCCGGTGCGGTCGAGGCCCGGGTCGGCGGAACGTCGCGGGCGGCCGGTCAGGCGATGACGGCCGGTTCCCGCCAGCGCGGGCGACCCGCGCCCCGGTCGAGGTCGTAGCGGATCGCGGCCAGCCGGCCGACCGCCTCCACCAGGTCGGCGACGGGCAGCGTGAAGGGCAGCCGCAGGAACCGTTCCAGGGTGCCGTCCAGGCCGAACCGGGGACCGGGCGCCAGCCGTACGCCGACCTCCTCGGCCGCGCGGGCCAGCGCGCTGGAGATCGGGCCGTCCAGCTCGACCCAGAGCGTGACGCCGCCCCGGGGGACGTCGAAGCGCCAGTCCGGCAGCCGTTCGGCCAGCACGGCGAGCAGCGCGTCGCGCTGGGTGACCAGTTGCGCCCGGCGGGCCGCGACGATGGCCGGGGCCTGGGCGAGCAGGTGCACCGCCACCAGTTGGTCGAGCACCGGACTGGCCATGTCCACCCCGACCCGCGCGGCGGCGAGCCGCTGCACCTGCGGGGCCGAGGCGCGGACCCAGCCGATCCGCAGGCCACCCCAGTAGGGCTTGCTCATCCCGCCGATGGAGATCACCCGGGAGTGCCTGTCGAACACGGCCATCGGCGGGGGCAGCGGCGTGCCGTCCAGCGGCAGGTCCACGAAGGACTCGTCGACGACCAGGTCGGTGCCGGCGGCGTGGGCGGTGGCGACCAGCCGCTCCCGCAGCTCGGCGGCCATCAGGTGCCCGGTCGGGTTGTGGAACTCGGGGATCAGGTAGGCCAGTTTCGGCCGGGTCTGCCGGACGCTGCCCAGCAGCAGGTCGGCGTCCCACCCGATCCCGTCGACGGCGAGGCCGTGGGTGGTGATCCGGGCCCGCCGGGCGGCCAGCGCGGCGAGCGCGTTCGGGTAGGTGGGCGATTCGACCAGGACGTTCCCGCCGGGCACCAGGGCCAGCCGCAGCACCAGGTCCAACGCGTGCTGGGTGCCGCTGGTCACCATGATCTGCTCGGCGCTGGTGGGCAGCCCCCGCTCGGTGTACGCCCGGGCGACCGCCTCGCGCAGCTCGATGATGCCGGTCGGGTGGTAGCCCGCGCCGGACAGGTACCGGGGCAGGTCCTCCACCGCGGCGCGGGCGGCCGGGACCAGTTCGGGTGGGGCGGCCAACGCGGCCACCCCGAGGTCGATCATGTCGCGGTCGTCCAGCGGGGTCCACAGGCCGGTGCTGGCGACCCGGTGGGTGCCGGGCAGCATGGTCCAGCTCCCCGCACCGCGCCGGCTGGCCAGGTGGCCGGTCTCCCGCAGCTGCCGGTACGCGGCGGTGACCGTGGTACGGCTGATCCGCAGCGCCTCGGCCAACTCCCGTTCGGCCGGCAGGCGTACCCCCAGGGGGAGCCGGCCGTCGGCGAGCAGACCCCGGACGGCGGCGGCGAGCGCGGCGTAGTCGGGGCTGCGACGGCGACCGGGCAGCGCATGCCACTGCCCGAGCAACCGCGCCAATTGGACCCCTCGCACCTGGCTGGTCACGGCCACCCCTTCGGAATTGGCTCTTCAGTGGGCGATATTGGACCCTAGGGTGGCATGCATGGCTCCGATTGGCAATCTCCGGCACCGGCCCGGCCGCCGGCTCACCCAGCTCTACGCCGGGCTGGTCCTCTACGGGGTCAGCATGGCCATGATGATCCGTTCCGGGCTCGGGCTGGACCCGTGGGACGTCTTCCACCAGGGGTTGTCCCGGCAGACCGGCCTGTCGTTCGGCACCGTGACCATCGCGGTCGGCGCGGTGGTGCTGCTGCTCTGGATCCCGCTGCGGCAACGACCCGGGCTCGGCACGGTGAGCAACGTGCTGGTGATCGGATTGGTGGTGGACGCCACGGTGGCCCTGCTGCCGGCCGGGTGGCCGCTGCCCGCCCGGATCGCCCTGCTGATCGGCGGCATCGTCGCCAACGGCGCCGCCACCGGCCTCTACCTCGGTGCCCGGCTCGGCCCCGGCCCCCGCGACGGCCTGATGACCGGGTACGTCGCCCGCCGGCCGGGCCGCTCGGTCCGGTTCGTCCGCACCGTGATCGAGGTCACCGTGCTGGCCCTGGGCTGGCTGCTCGGCGGCACGGTCGGCGTGGGCACCGTCGCGTACGCGCTCGGCATCGGCCCGCTGGCCCAGTTCTTCATCCCCCGCCTCGCGCTTCCCGACCCGCCGGCGGCGGCCCCCACCGCCCCGCGATCCGGTGCCCCGGCACCGGTTCCCACCCCGCCGTGCGGCGCTGCGTCCGCACGTGGGCACGCTGAGCTGCGCTGACAGGACAGGGGGAAAGTAGGTGTTTCCTCAACGGACACCTACGGGCATCATTCGTGCATGGGGGAGAACGCGTGGCGCTGGACGGACGCCTGGATCTTCGTGTCACTGGTGATCGCCAGCGGGGCCGGACGGCACCGGCGGGCGGCGGATTCCCGCCGCCCGGAAGGGGTACGGCTCACCGACGTGCTGTCCACCGCCGACCACCTCAACCAGGCGATACCCGAACGACAGGACGTGGAGACAGCGGTCCGGCGGCTGGTCGGCGCGGGGCTGGTCACCGTCTCCGACGGCTGGTTCCGGATCACCCCGGACGGTGAGCAGCTCTGGCGTACCCGACCCCGGGCCGGGGTGGGGGGCACGGTCGACAGCATGCAGGGGGTGCTCGTCCGGCGGCACGCCCCGGGCAGCGCCGACTGGCAACTGGCCGAGGAGGAGCACGCCGCCGCCGTCCAGGAGTACGTGGTCCGCTCGATCCCGGCCCCCCGCCGCTCGCCCGAGGGGCAGAGCGGGCGCTGAGCCGGCCCGCGCCGCCGCTGAGCCGCCCACCCGGGTCGGCACGGGCGGTGTGGCCCGGGCGGGCGCGGGTCAGCGGACGGGGTGGCCCGCGTCGCGCAGGGCGTCCTTGACCTCGCCGACGGTCAGCTCGCCGAAGTGGAAGACGCTGGCGGCCAGCACCGCGTCGGCGCCCGCGCCGATCGCGGGCGGGAAGTGCGCCACCCGGCCGGCGCCGCCGCTGGCGATCACCGGCACGTCGACCACCGCCCGGACCGCCTCGATCAGGGTCAGGTCGAAGCCGGCCTTGGTGCCGTCGGCATCCATCGAGTTGAGCAGGATCTCCCCCGCGCCCAGCTCGGCCACGCGCGCCGCCCACTCGACCGCGTCGAGCCCGGTGCCCCGGCGGCCACCGTGGGTGGTGACCTCGAAACCGCTGGGGGTGGTGCCGGCGGGCGCCCGTCGGACGTCCAGCGAGAGCACCAGCACCTGCCGGCCGAACCGGTCGGCGATCTCGGCGATCAGCTCGGGGCGGGCGATGGCGGCGGTGTTCACCCCCACCTTGTCGGCCCCGGCGCGCAGCAGGGTGTCCACGTCGGCGACCTGGCGTACCCCACCGCCGACGGTGAGCGGGATGAACACCGACTCGGCGGTGCGGCGTACCACGTCGAGCATGGTGCCCCGGTCGCTGGAGGAGGCGGTGACGTCCAGGAAGGTCAACTCGTCCGCGCCGGCCCGGTCGTACGCGGCCGCCAGCTCCACCGGGTCACCGGCGTCGCGCAGGTCGAGGAAGTTGACCCCCTTGACCACCCGACCGGCGTCCACGTCCAGACACGGGATCACCCGCACCGCCACCGTCATGCCCCGAGCCTATCCAACGCCCCCGCACCCGCCCTGCCCCGCCCGCGCGCCAAACCCGCCACCCCGCCGGTGATCAAGAGGTTTGCGTCAGTTCGATCTCGAAGCGTGACGCGAACCTCTTGATCACCACGGCCAGGGGGCCGGGGGCGGGGGCGGGGGGGGTTAGAGGCGGACGAGCATTTTGCCGAGGTTTTCGCCGCGCAGCAGGCCGAGGAACGCGTCGGGGGCGTTCTCGATGCCGTCGACGATCGTCTCGTCGTAGGAGAGCTTCCCCTCGCGCAGCCAGCCGGCGACCTCGGTGACGAACTGCTCGCGCAGGCCGCCGTGGTCGCCGACCAGGAAACCGCGCAGGGTGAGCCGCTTGCCGATGACCAGCGCCAGGTTGCGCGGCGCGGCCGGCGGCTCGGCCGCGTTGTACTGCGCGATCATTCCGCAGATGGCGGCCCGGCCGTGCAGGTTCATCGCGCCGATCGCCGCCTCCAGGTGCTCGCCGCCCACGTTGTCGAAGTAGACGTCGATCCCGTCCGGGGCGGCGGCCTTCAGCGCGTCGCGGACCGGACCGTCGTGGTAGTCGAAGGCGGCGTCGAAGCCGAGTTCCGTCAACCGGGCCACCTTGGCCGGCGAGCCGGCGCTGCCGACCACCCGGCCAGCCCCCTTGAGCTTGGCGATCTGGCCGACCATGCTGCCCACCGCGCCGGCCGCGCCGGAGACGAACACCGTCTCCCCCGGCCGCATCGCCGCCACGTCGAGCAACCCGGCGTACGCGGTCAGCCCGGTCATCCCGAGCACGCTCAGGTAGGCGGTGACCGGGGCGAGGTCGGGGTCGACCCGGCGGGCGGAGCCGGCGTCGAGCAGCGCGTACTCCCGCCAGCCGAGCCCGTGCAGCACGGTGTCGCCGACGCTGATCCCGTCGCCGCCGCCGGCCACCACCTCGCCGACCGCGCCACCGTCGAGCGGTGCGTCGAGGGCGAACGGCGGCACGTAGGACTTCACGTCGTTCATCCGTCCCCGCATGTACGGGTCGACCGAGATGAACCGGTTGCGGACCACGATCTGCCCCGGCCCCGGGGTGGGCACCCCGGTCTCGACGAGGCGGAAGTTGTCGGCGGTCGGCCAGCCCTGTGGGCGGGAGGCCAGGTGGATCTCACGGTTGCTGGTCATACGGTGTCGTCCTCTCGTACCCGATGGTGGTGGCCCGGTGCGGTGGTCAGGCCGCAGCGGCCTCGCGCACGGTGAGGGTCACCTCGATGTTGCCCCGGGTGGCGTTGGAGTAGGGGCAGACCTGGTGGGCCGCCTCGACGAGCTGCTGGGCGGCCGCGCGCTCGACGGCCGGCAGGTCCACCACCAGGGTGACGGCCAGACCGAAGCCGCCGCTGCCGTTCGCGCCGATACCGACCTCGGCCTCGACGACCGAGCCGGTGACGTCGGCCTTGGCCCGGCGGGCGACCACGCGCAGCGCGGAGTGGAAGCAGGCCGCGTAGCCGGCGGCGAAGAGCTGCTCGGGGTTGGCCGCGCCACCGGCGCCGCCCATCTCCTTCGGCACGGCCAGGTCCAGGTCGAGGGTGGAGTCGGAGGTGCGGACGTGGCCGTCGCGCCCGTCGCCGGTGGCCGTCGCGGAGGCGGTGTAGAGCACCTGCATGGGGATCACTGCTCCTTCTGTCGGTGGATCGTCTCGGTGACCCGGGTGAGGGTGTCGCGCAACGCGACCAGCTCGGTCTCGTCGAGGCCGGTGGAACAGGCCACCCGCAGCGGCACGTCGGTCATCCGCTGGCGCAGGGCCGCGCCCTCGGCGGTCAGCCCCACCTCCACCCGCCGCTCGTCGAGCGCGGAGCGGGTGCGGACCACCAGGCCCGCCGCCGCCAGCCGCTTGAGCAGCGGGGAGAGGGTGCCGGAGTCGAGCCGGAGCGCGGCGCCCAGCTCGGAGACCGTGGGCGGGTCGTCGCCGCGCTCCCAGAGCACCAGCAGCACCAGGTACTGCGGGTAGGTGAGCCCGAACTCGTCGAGGATGGGCCGGTACACGTCGGTGAGCGCCCGGGAGGCCGCATAGAGCGCGAAGCAGACCTGATCGCGCAACACCAGATGGTCACTCACCCGGCAAAGGTAGCCCACAATTCAATTGCGCACAACTTATCTGGGCCGGGAGTGACACCCGTCTCCCGAACCGACCGACCGGCCGGGCCGGTCAGGACGGCGGGAGGTGCGCCTCCAACTCGATCTCGACCAGATGGTCCGGATCGAGCAGGCCGGCCACCACCACCATCGTGGCGGCCGGCCGGACCGCGCCGAAGACCGCCTGGTGCGCCCGGCCCACCTCGTCGACGAAGAGCCGGTCGGTCACGTACATCCGGGTCCGCACCACGTCGGTCGGGCCCGCGCCCACCTCGGCCAGCGCGGACAGACCGATGCGCAACGCCTGGGCGGTCTGCGCCGCCGCGTCACCGACGTGCGTCACCACCCCGTCGACAGTCGACGTGCAGCCCGACGTCCAGGCCGAGCGGCCGGCCCGGACCACCCGGGAGTAGCCGTACCGGGCCTCCCACGGGCCGCCCGAGCCGAGCCGGGTGACGGTCCCGTCGTCCGGGTCCGCCGCGTCGGTCACCCCGCGGCCCGCAGCGTCGCCAACGCCTCGGCCACCGTGAACGCGCCCGCGTACAGCGCCTTACCGGCGATCACACCCTCCACGCCGGCCTCCTCCAGGGTCGCCAGGGCCCGCAGGTCCTCCAGGGTCGACACACCACCCGAGGCGATCACCGGGGCGTCGGTACGGGCACAGACCTCGCGCAGCAGGTCCAGGTTCGGCCCGCGCATCGTGCCGTCCTTGGTGATGTCGGTCACCACGTACCGGGACGCACCGGCGGCGTCCAGCCGGGCCAGCACCTCCCACAGGTCACCGCCGTCGCGGGTCCAGCCCCGCGCCGAGAGGGTACGACCCCGCACGTCCAGACCGATCGCCACCCGGTCGCCGTACTCGGCGCAGATCCGGTCGCACCACTGCGGGTCCTCCAACGCGGCGGTGCCGATGTTCACCCGCGCCGCGCCGGTGCCCAGCGCGGCGCGCAGCGACGCGTCGTCGCGGATGCCACCGGAGAGTTCCACCCGCACGTCCAGCTTGCCGACCACCTCGGCCAGCAGGGCGGCGTTGGAGCCCCGGCCGAAGGCGGCGTCCAGGTCGACCAGGTGGATCCACTCCGCGCCGTCGTTCTGCCAGGCCAACGCCGCGTCGAGCGGGTCGCCGTAGGCGGTCTCGCTGCCGGCGGCGCCCTGCACCAGCCGGACGGCCTGGCCGTCGGCGACGTCCACGGCAGGCAACAGGGTCAGGGTCACGTTTCCTACTCCTCGTTCAGATCCGACGGTCCAGGGCGATCACCACGATCGCCGGCAGGACCAGAAGCAACAGCACGACCAGCACCACCCGCAGCGCGAGATCGTCGACGAACACCCAGATCAGCGCCAGCGCCGCCGCGGTCAACCCGATGATGGCGGCCCGCTCACCCCGGGTGCGGCGGGCCAGCCGGCCCGTCCGGCCCCGCCGCCACTGCGGGGTGGCCCGGCGGACCAGGGCGCGGCGACGCTGCCGACGGGCCAACTTGCGCTGACGTACGACGCGGTCGCGGGCCGCCTCCGCCTCCCGGACGGCCCGCCGACGGGCCCGCTCCTTACTCACCGCGCACCCGGTCCGGTGCGGCCGCGCGTCTCAGTCAACCGTGGCCAGCCAGTTGCGCAGCAGCACGGCACCGGTCTCGGCCGACTTCTCCGGGTGGAACTGGGCCGCCGACAGCGGACCCCACTCCACCGCCGCGACGAAGTCCGCGCCGTGGTGGGCGGTGGTCACCCGGGCGCCCGCCTCGCGCAACGACGCCTGGTCGAGCACCCCGTAGGAGTGCACGAAGTAGAACCGGCTGTCGGCGGGCAGCCCGGCGAAGAGCACCGACCCGTCCGGTGGGGTCACCGTGTTCCAGCCCATGTGCGGCAGCCGGTCGGCGGGCAGCCGGGTCACCCCGCCCGGCAGCAGCCCCAGCCCCTTGGTCACCACACCGTGCTCGTCGCCGTGGGCGAAGAGCACCTGCATGCCGACGCAGATGCCGAGCACCGGGCGGCCCGCGGCGACCCGTTCGGCGATCACCGGGCCGGCACCCGACGCCTCGATCCCGGCCATGCAGGCCGCGTACGCCCCGACACCCGGCACCACCAGGCCGTCGGCCCGGGCGGCGGCGGACAGGTCGGCGGTGACCGTCACGTCCGCCCCGGCGTGGGCCAGGGCCCGCTCGGCCGAACGCAGGTTGCCCGAGCCGTAGTCGAGCACCACGATCCGCTTGCCGGCACCGGCGACGTGCGCGCCCATCAGCCCTCCCCGGGTAGCAGCCAGAGCACCCCGCCGACGGTGGCCAGCACGGCGAGCAGCCCGGTGACCACGATCGCACCGCGCGGCGCGTCCTGCCGGTACAACGACCAGGCCCCACCGACCAGGATGCCGGCGAGGATCAGCAGCAGGGTCGGCAGCACCGGGCCCATCAGCGCCGCCCTCCGACCCCGAGCGGGCCGCTCACAGCGCGCCCTTGGTGCTGGGCACCACACCTGCGGTGCGCGGGTCGAGCGCGGTGGCCTCCCGCAGCGCCCGGGAGACCGCCTTGAACTGGGCCTCCACCACGTGGTGGGCGTCCGGGTGACCACCCGGCCGGGCCGCGCGCAGCACGTCCACGTGCAGGGTGACCCGGGCCGCCTGGCCGAAGGACTCCCAGATGTGCCGGGTCATGCTGGTCGGGTAGACCGGCCCGATGTACGGCGACAGCGCCGGCTCGTCGTGCACCACGTACGGGCGGCCGGACAGGTCGACGGCGGCCCGGACGAGCACCTCGTCCATCGGGACGGTGGCCGAGCCGTACCGCCGGATGCCGGCCTTGTCCCCCAGCGCCTGGTCGAACGCGGCGCCCAGCGCCAGCGCGGTGTCCTCCATCGTGTGGTGGGCGTCGATCTCCAGGTCACCGACGGTGCGCACGGTCAGGTCGAAACCGCCGTGCCGGGCGATCTGGTGGAGCATGTGGTCGTAGAAGCCGACCCCGGTGCTGATCTCGGCCCGGCCGGTGCCGTCGAGGTCGATCTCGACGAGGACCTTGGTCTCCTTGGTGATCCGTTCCACCCGGGCGGTGCGGCTCATGACAGTTTCTCCATCGCGGTGAGGAAGGCGTCGGTCTCGGCGGGGGTGCCGGCGGTGACCCGCAGCCAGCCGGGCAGGCCCACGTCGCGCACCAGCACCCCGGCGTCGAGCAGGGTCCGCCAGGCCGCCGACTGGTCGTCGCCGACGGCGAACAGCACGAAGTTGGCGTCGCTGTCGGCCACCCGGTGCCCCCGGGCCCGCAGGGTGGTCACGATCCGGTCCCGCTGCTCCTTGATCGCGTCGACGGTGCCCAGCAGGACGTCGCGGTGGGCCAGCGCCGCGCGGGCGGCGGCCTGGGTGAGCGACGAGAGGTGGTACGGCAGCCGGACGAGCTGCACCGCCGCCACCACCGCCGGGTCGGCGACCAGGTAACCCAGCCGGCCACCGGCGAACCCGAACGCCTTGCTCATCGTCCGGGTCACCACCAGCCGCGGGTGCCCGGTGAGCAGGGTCAGGGCGCTGACCGTGCCGGGCCGGGCGAACTCGGCGTACGCCTCGTCGAGGACCACCATGCCGGGGGCGACGTCGAGAACGGCGGCGACCACCGCCGGGTCGAGCGCGGTGCCGGTCGGGTTGTTCGGCGAGCAGAGGAAGACCACGTCGGGGCGGTGCGCCCGGACCTCGGCGACCGCCTCGTCGGCGGTCAGCCCGAAGTCCACCCCCCGCTGCGCCGGCACCCACCGGGTGCCGGTGCCCAGGGACAGCAACGGGTGCATCGAGTACGCCGGCACGAAGCCCAACGCGCTGCGCCCCGGCCCGCCGAACGCCTGCAGGAGCTGCTGCTGGATCTCGTTGGAGCCGTTGGCCGCCCAGACCTGGTCGGCGGTGATCCCGTGCCCGAGGTAGCCGGCCAGGTCGGCGCGCAGCGCCACCGCCTCGCGGTCCGGGTAGCGGTTGAGGTCGCGCAGCTCGGCGGCGAGCGCCTTGCCGATCGCCTCCACCACCGGCTCGGGCACGGCGTAGGAGTTCTCGTTGGTGTTCAACCGGACCGCCACGTCGAGCTGCGGTGCCCCGTACGGCGACCGGCCCCGCAGGTCGTCGCGGATCGGCAGGTCGTCCAGGGTGGTCACGACGCCTCCCCGGCGAACCGCACGGCGACCGCCTGCCCGTGCGCCGGCAGGTCCTCCACGGTGGCCAGGGTCACCACGTGCGGCGCGACGTCGCGCAGCGCCTCGCGGGTGTACTCCACCAGGTGCACCCCGCGCAGGAAGGACTGCACGGACAGCCCCGACGAGTGCCGGGCGCAGCCCCCGGTGGGCAGCACGTGGTTGGAGCCGGCGCAGTAGTCGCCGAGGGACACCGGCGCCCACGGCCCGATGAAGATCGCCCCGGCGTTGCGCACCCGCAGCGCCCAGTCGCGGGCGTCCCGGGTCTGGATCTCCAGGTGCTCGGCGGCGTACGCGTCGACCACCCGCAGCCCGTCGGCCAGGTCGTCGACCAGCACGACGCCGCTCTGCTCCCCGCCGAGCGCGGTGCCGACCCGCTCGGCGTGCTTGGTCGCCGGCACCTGCCGGGCCAGCTCCCGGTCGACCGCGTCGGCCAGCTCGACCGACGGGGTGACCAGCACGCTGGCCGCCAACGGGTCGTGCTCGGCCTGGCTGATCAGGTCGGCGGCGACGTGCGCCGGGTCGGCGGTGTCGTCGGCCAGCACGGCGATCTCGGTCGGTCCGGCCTCGGCGTCGATGCCGACCACGCCGCGCAGCAGCCGCTTGGCGGCGGTCACCCAGATGTTGCCCGGCCCGGTGATCATGTCGACCGGCGCGCAGCGCCGGGTGCCCTCGGCGTCGACGGTCGACCCGTACGCCAGCATGGCGACCGCCTGGGCGCCGCCGACGGCGTACACCTCGTCGACGCCGAGCAGCGCGCAGGCGGCGAGGACCCGGGCGTCCGGCAGGCCGCCGTTGTCCTGCTGCGGCGGGCTGGCCACCACCAGCGAGCGGACCCCGGCCGCCTGGGCCGGCACCACGTTCATCACCACGGTCGACGGGTACATCGCCAGCCCGCCGGGGACGTAGAGGCCGACCCGGTCGACCGGCACCCAGCGCTCGGTGACCGTGCCGCCCGGCACGACCTGGGTGGTGTGGTCGGTGCGCCGCTGGTCGTCGTGCACCCGACGGGCGCGGGCGATCGACTCCAGCAGCGCGGCCCGCACGTCGGGGTCGAGCACCCCCTCGGCCGCGGTGATCGCCTCGGTCGGGACCCGCAGCACCGGCGGGCAGACGCCGTCGAACCGTTCGCTGGCCTCCCGGATCGCCGGGTACCCATGGTCCCGGACCGCCTCGACGAGCGGGCGGATCCGCTCGACCGCCACGGAGACGTCGAGCTGGGCACGGGGCAGCAGGCGACGCGGGTCGGAAACCCCGCCGCGCAGGTCGATCCGTTTCAACACGCCCCCGAGTCTAGGCGGCGGCCCGCAGGGCGACCCGCGCCGCCCGCACCGCGGGACGGTGAGCCGGGACACGCCGACCGCGCCGGATCGGGCTACGCTCGGACGCGTGACCGCACGGCTGCCGGTGTTTCCCCTCGCAACGGTGCTCTTCCCGGGTCTGGTGCTGCCGTTGCACATCTTCGAGGAGCGGTACCGCCACCTGGTGCGGGACCTGGTCGGGCGGCCCGAGGGGGTGCCCCGCGAGTTCGGTGTGGTGGCCATCCGCTCCGGCTGGGAGGTCGCCCCGGGCGCGGGCCGGGCCACCCCGGGCGGCGGCGAGGTGACCCTGCACGAGGTAGGCTGCACCGCCGAGCTGCGGCAGGTCACCGAGCTGGACGACGGTGGCTTCGACATCGTCACGGTGGGCCGGCGGCGGTTCCGGGTCGCCGGGGTCGACCGGGAGGCCGCCCCCTACCTGACCGCCGACGTCGAGTGGCTGCCCGAGCCGGCCGGCCCGGACGAGGCCGCCGAGCTGCTGGCGGCCCGGGTGATCGCGGTGTTCCGGCAGTACCTGGGCCTGATCCGGGACGACCCGCAGGAGCTGTCCGAGCAGCTCCCGGAGGACCCGACGGTGCTGTCGCACCTGGTGGCGGCCACCGCCGTGCTGACCCTGACCGACCGGCAACGGCTACTCGCCATCGACGACACCGCCGCCCGGCTCCGCGCCGAGCTGCGGCTACTCAACCGCGAGTCGGCCCTGCTGCGCCAGGTGCGGGCGGTTCCGGTGCCGCTGTCGGAGCTGGCGTCCCCGCCGGCCCCCAACTGACCCCGCCCGCCGGGCCGACCTCGCCCGGCGTACCGGCCGCCCCCGGCGGGCCGCCCCCGTCGGGCGCACCGACCGTGCCCGGCGCGTCCGGCCAGCCGGGGCCGCCGGGCTCCGGCTCCGGGCGCAGCGACGGCCACCGCGACCAGCCGGCCAGCAGGGTGTACGTGACGGCGGCGGCGAACGCGGCCAGCAGCAGGTTGCCGTACGGCACGGGCAGCACGCCGAAGAGCCGGTCGATGCCCCCGGCCCGCAGGTCGGCCGGCTTGCCGAAGGACGTGCCGGCGGGGGCGGTGTCGAGCAGCCGCTGGTAGCCGTCCAGCCCGACCCGGCGGCCCACCTGCCAGGCGACCAGGGCGGCACCGAGCGCGCCGACGGTCAGCGCGACCAGGTTCACCGGACCCCGGCGGCGGCGCAGCAGCGTCCACACCGCGATCGCGGCGAGCACCCCGAACCCGATCCCGAGCAGGCTGAACCAGCCGTCGGCGGCGATCGGCTGTTCCGGCTGGGGTTGGGCGTAGACGGCCCCCTCTGCGGTCTTGAGCACGGGGGTGTCCGGGGCCAGCGCCGCCCAGAGCAGCCCCAGCGGCACCCCCAACGCGGTCAGGCCCAGCACCAGGCCGGCCGCCACCGCCCGGGTGTGCCGGGGCCGCTGCTGCACCGGCTGCACCGGCCAGCCGGACGGCGGCGGCCACGGCAGGTACGACCCACCCGGGTCGTGGCCGGGCGCGGTCGGTTCGGGTCCGGTCGCGGCGTGGCCGGGCGCGGTCGGTTCGGGTCCCGGCGGGGTCGGGGCGTACCCGGGCCCGGCCGGTGGCCCGTCAGCGGGCGGTCCGTCGGCCGTTGTCCCGGTCGGGACGGCGTGCGGGGTGGGCGCGGCACCCGCCGGGGTGTCGGCGGGGCGGTGCGGATCGGGGGTGTCCGGGCTCACCCGATGATCCTCTCAGGCCGGGCGGTACGGCGGGGCGGCGGAGCCCGTACCACCCCTCACCGGGCGAACGGTTCCAGCATCACCGAGGCCGCCCGCAGCCACGCGGCCCGGGTCTCCGCCTGGAGCTGGTGGTACTCGATCGACGAGCCGGTCTCCAGCACCGGGTCGTACGGCACGACGGCGACGGCCCGGGTGCGGGTGGCGAAGTGCCGCTCCAGGTCGTCCTGGAGCGTCGACCGGCCGGGGGTGGGGCAGGAGATCAGGGTGACCGCGTTGTCGGCCAGCTCACCCATGCCCTCCTCGTGCAGCAGGTCGAGCATCCAGTCGGCGCTGAACGCGGCGTCCTCGCGGGGCACGGTGGTCACCACGAGCTGGTCGGCGGCGTGCATGACCGTCCGCCAGTTGGGGCTCTCCACGTTGTTGCCGGTGTCCACGCAGACCACGTCGTGGGTACGGCGCAGCAGCTCCAGCACCCGCTTGACGGTGAACTGGTCGAGCCGCTGGGCGAACCGGGGGCTCTCCTCCCCGGCCAGCACGTCGTACGAGCCGTCGGAGGCGTGCCGCAGGTAGTCGTCGAGGGATTCCAGCAGCTCCGCGCCGTCGCGGATCTCGATGTGCGCCAGGTCGCTGATCAGGTGCCGGATCGTCCGGGCGTGCCGGGCGCTGCCGGCGCGCAGGCCGAGGGTGCCGCGCAGCTCGTTGTCGTCCCAGGCGAGCACGCCCCGGCCCCGGACGCTGCCGACGGTGGCGGCGGCGAGCACCGTGGCGGTGGTCTTGTGCACCCCGCCCTTGGGGTTGGCGAACGCCAGCACCCGGGGGGTGCCGAGGTCGCGGCGGAGGATGCCGGCGGCCCGTTCCTGCTCGTCCTGGGGGCCCTGCTGACGCCACTCGATGCGGGCGGGCTCGATCCGGGCCGGGTAGCCCCGGTCGGCGGTCACCGCCGGCGGATACGCCGCCGGCTCGGGCTGGTACGTCGGTTCCGGTTGGTAGGTCGGCTCCGGCTGGTACGTCGGTTCGGGCTGGTAGACCGGCTCCGGCTGGTACGTCGGCGTCGCCGGGTAGCCGGGCTCGGGATACGCCGCCGGCTCGGGGTAGGCGGGTTGCGGCGGCTGGTAGGTCGGCTCGGGGGGTGCGTAGCCGGGTGCGCGGTAGCCGTTGTCGAGCAGCGCGTAGCGGGACTCGGGGGGCGGCGGCTCGGCCCGGTAGCCGTTGTCGAGCAGCGCGTAGCGGGACGGGACGACCGGCGGCTCCGGCGGCCGGGCCGGCTCCGGCAGGTATCCGGGGTCGGCCGGGTAGCCGCCGGGGGCGCGGTAGCCGGGATCGGCCGGATACCCCGGGTCGGCCCGGTAACCCTGGTCGACCGGATAGCCGGGGTCGGCGCGGTGGCCCGGGTCCGCCCGGTAGGCGGCGCCGGCGCGGTAGCCCGGGTCGGGGCCGTAGCCGGGATCGGGGCCGTAGCCCGGGTCGGGCGGTGGCGGCACGGCGGCCGATCCCCGGCCGGACCAGCCACCGCCGGGCATCCGGCCGGGCAGCGGCTCCCGGGTCGCGTCCTCGCCCCGGCGGTCCGGCTCCGCCGGTTCGGCGGCGCGCCCGCCGAGGCGGGCGCGCTCGAAGAGCGTCCGCCATCGCGGTGCCGGTTCGGCCGACCGGCCCCAGCCGGTCTCGGTGCCGTCCAAGGCTCGCCCTCCCGCGCCGTCGATCTCCGCCTGACAGGCTACGAACGAAACCCTATTCGGACCACACCGGTCTGCACACATCTGCCGGGGACAATACTTACCGCGATCGGACGCGAGACGCACCGCGACGGGCGTCCGGGGAGGTGGGGCGGGGGTCGGCGCCGGCCGGCCCCACCCCGCCCCGGTCGGCGACGGTACCGGACCGATCACAGCGGGTGCTCCTTCCGACGAATCGCCCATCCCCGCGCCCCCACCGGAACCCGCCACCGGACGTCCTGGCCGGTCGACGGGACGTCCACCCGCTGCGGTGGGACGTCCCGGACCGCTTCGCCGGGCCGCTCGGGCAGGACGGCCCGCTCGGACAGACGGCCCCACGGTCGGTGGCCGGGCCGGGCCGGGCGGTCGGGAGCGGGTCAGCCGGGTGACGTGGCGGTGTCGGCGGGGGGCCGGGCCACGTCCCGCTGCTCCGGCAGCGGCGGCAGGAACACCGTCCGGTCCAGCCGGGTCACCTCCGGGGCGGGGTCGACCGCGCGGACCCCGTCCCGCCCGGCCGTGGCGCGCAGGGCGGGCGGCTCGGCCCGGACCACCGCCGCGTAGACGCAGGCGCACGCCGACCGGTAACCGGCCGCCTCCCGCGCCGCGACCTGCGCCCCGGTCTCGTACCCCCGGCGGGTCGTCGGGTCGGTGCCGGCGGCGGCCCGGGTGCGCTGGTCGGCGGCCTCCCGGTCCTTGCGGTCGGCGAGGCCGGCCATGCCGGCGGTCACGTCCTGCGGCAGCCGCTGCGCCGGCAGCCGGACCACCTCGGTCTGCCGGTCGGGCAGCGGCACCCGGACCACCACCGCCGTGACCTCGACGCCGGCCAGCAGCGCCGGCAGCTCGTCCGGCGCGACGTACCTGTCGAAACTCACCAGCGCGTACGCCCCGGCGGTCAGCGCGGCCAGTTCGGCCCGGCTGGCGGTGGCGTAGCCGGGCAGCGAGTCCCCGGGCAGCACCCCGACCCGGGTGACCTGCCCGACCGTACGGTCACCGACGGGGGCCGGCCGGCGGGCCGACCAGCCGGCGGCGAGCAGCACCGCGCCGACGGCGAACACCGCCGTGGTGACCAGCCAGCGGGCCGGCCGGGACGTCCCGGCGGCCGGGACGCCGGTCGCCGGGGTGTCGTCGCCGTCCGGCCCCGGGCCGGCCGACGGGTCGTGCCGCACGGTCAGTCGCGCAGGATGGTCAGCGCGCGGGCCAGGTCGTCCGGGTACTCGCTGACGAAGGTCACGTCGTCGCCGGTGCGCGGGTGGGCGAAGGTCAACGACCTGGCGTGCAGCCACTGCCGGCGCAGTTCGAGCCGGGCCGACAGGGTCGGGTCGGCGCCGTAGGTGAGGTCGCCGACGCAGGGGTGCCGCAGGGTCGAGAAGTGCACCCGGATCTGGTGGGTACGCCCCGTCTCCAGCCGGACGTCGAGCAGGCTGGCCGCCGGGAACGCCTCGATGGTGTCGTAGTGGGTGACGCTCGGCTTGCCGTCGGAGACCACCGCCCAGCGGTAGTCGTGGTGCGGATGCCTGTCGATCGGGGCGTCGATGGTGCCGCGCGACGGGTCGGGGTGCCCCTGGACCACCGCGTGGTAGCGCTTCTCCACCTCGCGGTACTTGAACGCCCGCTTGAGCGCGGTGTACGCCTGCTCGCTCTTGGCCACCGCCATGATCCCGGTGGTGCCCACGTCGAGGCGGTGCACCACGCCCTGCCGCTCGGCGGCCCCGCTGGTGGAGATCCGGTGCCCGATCGCGGCCAGGCCACCGATGACGGTCGGGCCGGTCCAGCCGGGACTGGGGTGGGCGGCCACCCCGACCGGCTTGTCCACCACGACGATGTCGTCGTCGGCGTAGACCACGGTCAGCCCGGGGACCGCCTGCGGGACCACGGTCGGCGGCGCGACCGGGGCGGGCAGCGTCACCTCCAGCCAGGAGCCGGCCCTGACCTTGTGCGAGTTCTGCCGGGCCGCGCCGTCGACCAGCGCGTCCCCCGCGTCGACGAGTGCGGCGGCGGCGGTGCGGGAGAGCCCGAACAGCCGGGACACCGCCTGGTCGAGCCGCATGCCGTCGAGGCCGTCCGGGACGGGCAGGGACCGGTGGTCGCCACCGGTGGCGGTGGAGGTCATGCCCGCTCCCGGGGTTCGGCGTCGGTCGGCGCGGTCTCGGCGGACACCGGCCCGGTGGACGGCCCGGCCGCCTCCGGGGCGGTGTCGCCCCTGGCCCCGATCCGTCGCCCGTCGCGCTGCCGGCCGGTCAGTTCCAGCAGGACGGCCAGCAGCACCCCGGCGACCAGGCAGCTGTCGGCCAGGTTGAACACCGGCCAGACCTGGCCGTACGGGTCGAAGAGGCTGACCATGTCCACCACGTGCCCGACGAAGTGACCGGGTGCCCGGAAGATCCGGTCGGCGAGGTTACCCAGCGCCCCGCCCAGCACCAGCCCCAGGGAGACCGCCCAGGGCAGCGAGCGCAGCCGCAGCGCCATCCAGGTGATCCAGCCGACCACCCCGATGGTGATCAGCGGGAACACCCAGGTGTGGTCGGCGCCGATGCTCCACGCCGCGCCGCTGTTGCGGGTCAGGGTGAGGTAGACCGCCCCGCCGAGCAGGCGGACCGGCGGGCGGTCGTCGAGTTGTTGCAGGGCGAGGTGCTTGGTGAGCAGATCCGTCAGCAGCGCGAGCAGCGCGATGCCGACGAGGAGCACGACCGCCCTGCGGCGGGGCGTACGGCCGGCCGGCTCGGTGGTGCCGGGTCCGGCGGTCGGTGCTGTGGTCATCGACTCCCCATCGACTGTCCCGACGACGCAGGTCCGCCGTCTCGCGAGGTCACCGGGGAGCGGATGTCAGCGCCGCTCCTCCAGCTGCTTGCAGGTCACGCAGAGGGTCGCCGACGGGAAGGCCGCGAGCCGCTCCACCGGGATCGGGTTCCCGCACCGCTCGCACCATCCGTAGCCGCCCTCGTCGAGCCGCTCCAGGGCACGCTCGACCTGGGTGATCCGTTCCCGGATGCTGTTGGCGAGAGAGATCTCCTGCTCACGCTCGAACGTCTTGGTGCCGGTGTCGGCCTGGTCGTCCCCGGCCGAGTCGGTCAGCCGGTCGCGCTGCAGCTCGGTGATCTCGCTCAGCGTCTGATCGTACTCGGCGCGCAGCTCGTCGCGGCGGGCCGCCAGGGCCGCCCGGATCTTCTCGGTCTCCGCCGTGCTGCGGGTGGCCTGCGCGGTGGCCTTCGCCGCAGGTTTGCGACCGGCCGTCCTGGTGTCGGCTGGCTTCGCCATCGTCAGCTCCCTCAGCCGCGGGACGCGGCGCTCGGCGGTGCCCGGACAGGGTCCGCCGACGTGGCGTCCCCGGGTAACAAAACGGGCGCACGGCAACGGTGGCCGCGCACTCCGGAGGTTGGCAAGAATACGGAACGTACAGGCGTCCGACAACGTGCCGCACTGTCGTACCGCTATTCAGCCCCTAATAACCGCTAATTGGGGCAAAACGAAGACTAGCAGATCAGCCGTCCCGGTCCTCGCCGTACTCGCCGAACCACCGCGCCAGGCGACCCCGCCGGCTGACCGCCCGCAGCCGCCGCTCCGCCTCGTCCCGCACCCCGGCGGTCGCCACGATCAACATGCTGTCGCCGGTCTTGAGCCGGGTGTCCGCGCCCGGCACGAACCCCACCCCGTCGCGCAGCACCAGGGTCACCGACGCGCCCACCGGCAACCGGAGCTCGTCCACGTGCACCCCGGCCAGCCGCGACCCCGCCGGCACCTCCAACTGGAGCAGGTCCGCCCGCATCCGCTCCAGCGGGGCGGTCTCCACCCGGATCTCGGCCGGCTCGGCGGGGGCGGTCACCCGCAACCGGCGGGCGGCCGGCGCGAGCGTGCCCGCCTGGAGCACCGTGAAGATCACCACCAGTACGAACACCGCGTCGAACAGCCGGTCCGCCCCGGGCACCCGGGCCGACAGCGGGATGGTGGCCAGCACGATCGGCACCGCGCCGCGCAACCCCGCCCAGGACAGGAAGAGCTGCTCGCGCAGGCCCACCCGGAACGGCAACGCCGACACCAGCACCGACAGCGGCCGGGCCAGCAGCAGCAGGGCCAGCCCGGTGACCACCGCCGGCACCAGCGCGGTGTGCAGCCGCTCCGGCGTGGCCAACAGCCCGAGCAGCACGAACAACCCGATCTGGGCCAGCCAGGCCAGCCCGTCGGCGAACCCCAGGATCGCCTGCCGGTGCGGCAGTCGGGCGTTGCCGAGCAGCACCCCGGCCACGTAGACGGCGAGGAACCCGGAGGCGTGCAGCACCGCACCGGCGGCGTACGCCAGCACGGTGAACCCGACGGCGGCGATCGGGTACAGGCCGGACGACGGCAGCGCCGCCCGACGCAGCGCGAACCGGCCGGCCAGCCCGGCGGCCAACCCCACCGCCGCGCCCACCCCCAGCTCGTAGCCGACCAGGAAGACCTCGAACCACCACGGGTGCTCCACCGGCCCGGTGCGCGACAGCAGCACCACCAGGATCACCACCGGGGCGTCGTTCATGCCCGACTCGGCCTCCAGGGCGGCCACCAGCCGGGGCGGCAGCCGCAACCGGCGCAGCGTGGCGAACACCGCCGCCGCGTCGGTGGAGGAGAGCACCGCGCCGTAGAGCAGCGCCAACCGCCAGTCCAGCCCGAGCAGCAGGTGCACCACCAGGCCGACGACGACGATGCTGACCAGCACCCCGACGGTGGACAGCGCGCCGGCCAGCCCGAGCACCGGGCGCAGGGTGCTCCACCGCGCGGTGAGCCCACCCTCGGCGATGATCACGATGAGCGCGCAGAACCCCAGCATCCGGGTCAGCTCGGCGTCGTCGAACCGGATGCCCAGCCCGGCCTCGCCGATCGCCACCCCGAGCGCGAGATAGACCAGCAGACTCGGCACACCCAGTCGGGTGGAGAACCGCACCGCGCCGATCGCCACCAGCAGCACGGCCGCCCCGAGGAGCAGGGCCAGATCCAGTCCCGGCGTCACGGGCGCCCCACCCGGGGCGTCCTCACCCGGCCGATCCGTCGCGCAGCCGCCGCACCAGCGCGGTGACCTCCGGCGTCGCCCCGTCCACCAGGAAGAGCTTGTCCCGGCTGGCCGCGCCGGTGCGCAGCGCCACCGCCGCCGGGCGGACGCCCAGGGCGTCGGCCAGCGCCCGGCGGGCCGCCTCGGTGGCCCGGCCGTCCACGGCCGGCGCGGACACCGCGACCACCAGGGCGGGCCCGTGCGGTCCGGTGAAGCAGCCGCCGACCCGGGGCCGGGACGCCCCAGGCTTGACCCGCACCGCGACGGTCACCGTGTCGTCCGTGGGCATCGACGCCGGCCTCAGCGGGGGTAGGTGTCGGCGAGCAGGGCGGTGTCCGGGTTGCACAGGCCGCACGGGGTGAACCCGAGGGAGACCGCCTCGTGCACCGGCAGCGGCTCGTGCTCCCGTTCGATCAGGTGGGCGCAGGAGAGCAGGTGGTAGCGAGGGTGCCCGTCGACCACCCGCACCTCGGCGTCGAGCTGGGCGACCCGGGCGGCGTCGGCGGGCGGGACCCGCTGGGCCGGTGGGTCCCACGGCGACGCGGCGTCGTCCGAGTGCTCCCAGGGCGGCGCGAGATCGTCCCCGGCCGCCCAGGCCGGGTCGTCCGGGTCGGGCCGGTCGGGGTCGGTGACCGGGTCCCACCGGGGGTCGTCCGGGTCGAGCCGGTCGGGATCGGGATCGGGGGCACGGTCGGTCGCCGGTTCGGTGCGGCCCGAGCTCGTCCGGTCCGGCGCGGCGGACACGACGACGGGCTCCCAGGGTGCCTCCGCGTCGGGCTCCCAGGCGCCGGCGTCGGGGCGGGTGGAAACGTCGACGGGGTCGCCGGCCACCGGCGCGCCGGGTGGTTGCCGCCACCCGGCGTCACCGGTGCCGAACGTCGTCGCAGGGTACGTCGTCGGTTCGTCCGACGGCGTGGTCGCGGCCGGCGGGGTGGTCGGGCGGGACTCCGTCGCGCCCCGACCCCGCGCCTGGTCCGCCGCCCTCGCCCGGGTGACGGCTGCCTGGCGGGCACCGGCCACCAACGCGACGGCGGCCAGCAGACTGGCCGCGATGGAACTGGTCAACAACGTGCTGGAGCCGTCGACGAGACCGAACGCCAGCAGGACGACCGCGACGAGGATGAGCAGCAGACTGGCGACTAGCACAGCTCACCCCCGCCGCGTCGTGGGTCGTCGGCTGGGTCGGCGACCGTCGGGGGACGGTCGCCGACCGTGGATCAGCGACCTGCTTCGAGGGCGCCGGAGCGACCGCCGCCGTACGAGCCGGCGAGGCCGGCCGCGGCGAGGCCGTTGCCGCCGACGGCACGGGTGCCCTCGGCGCGGGTCATCTCGGCCTCGAGGCCCTGGCCCCGACCGTCGAGGTCCCGCAGCTGGCTCTCCAGGTACGCCTTGAGCCGGGTGCGGTACTCGCGCTCGAACTGCTTGAGTTCCTCGATGTGCTTCTGCAGCGCGGTCCGCTTGGCGTCCAGGCCGCCCATGGCCTCCTGGTGCCGCTGACGGGCGTCACGCTCCAGCGCGTCGGCCTTGGCCCGCGCCTCGCGGGTGACCTCCTCGGCCTTGGAGCGCGCCTCGGAGAGCAGCTGGTCGGCCTCCCGACGGGCGTCGGAGACGTGGTCGTCGGCGGTGCGCTGGGCCATCATCAGCACCCGCAGCGCCTGCTGCTCGCCGTCGCCGCCGACGGCCGGGCCACCGGTGGTGCGGACCTGCTCCAGCTCGGCCTGCATGGCGCGGGCGGCCTGCTCGGCGGCGGCCTTGTCGCGCTGCACCCGGTCGAGCTGGGCCTTGACGTCGTTGAGCTCAGCCGCCAGCCGGGCATCGCCACCGGGGCCGGCAGGGGCCCCGCCACGACCGCCGCGCTCCACCTGGGCGCGCAGCTCGTTGTTCTCCTCGATCAGACGGGCAAGCTCACGCTCGACCTCGTCCAGGAAGGCGTCGACCTCCTCCTCGTCGTACCCCCGCTTGCCGATCGGCGGCTTTTTGAAGGCGACGTTGTGCACGTCGGCCGGTGTCAGCGGCATCGAAACTCCTCGGGTCAGTTGCGGCCGCGAAAGCGCGCGCTGGTCAGGAGAAGTTCCTGATCAGCGGATCTAACACAAACCTCATCAGCACGAACAGGATAACCAGGAGCACAAGGGAGGCCAGGTCGATGCTCACGGTACCAATTCGCAGTGGGGGGATCACCCGCCTCAACGCCTTCAGAGGCGGATCAGTGACGCTCCACACGGACTCGAGTCCGGCGGACGCGCCACGCCCCGGTTGCCACCGACGACCGTACTGGAGGACGGCACCGAGAACGAATCGGGCCAGCAGCACGATAAGGAAGACGTACAAGATCAGGTAGAGCAGCTGGAACATGATCGACAACACGGCAGCGACGTCCCTCGGTCGGGTGGACTTAGCTCAGGGAGAAAAAGCCGCCCTCAGCGATCTTGGCTTTGTCCTCCGCGGTGACCTGGACGTTGGCCGGTGAGAGCAGGAACACCCGGTTGGTCACGCGCTCGATCGTACCGCGCAGCCCGAACGCCAGCCCGGCGGCGAAGTCCACCAGCCGGCGGGCGTCGGCCTCGTCCATCTCGGTGAGGTTGATGATCACCGGGACACCGTCGCGGAAGTGCTCGCCGATGGTCCGCGCCTCGCGGTAGGTGGTCGGGTGCAGGGTGGTGATCTGGTAGCGCTGCTCCTCCTCGGCCACCACCGGCCGCTCCCGGGGCGACGCCTGCGGCGCCAGCGCGAGATTGTCCCGGGTGTGGTAGCTCAGCGCGCCCGAGGTGTCCGTACCCCCGGACCGGGTGATCGACCGGACGCTGGCCCGCTCCGGGCGCTCCGGCCGCTCGGCACGCTCCGACCGCTCGTCGTCGGCCCGGTCGGCGTCGGCCAGCCGGCTCGACCGCTCGCTCAGCCGGCCCCGGTCACCGAGGCGCGGACGCGGCGCCGGCGGCTCCTCCGCGTCGTCCTCGTCGTCGTCGGCGAACTCCTCGGCGTACCGGCTCGACCGGTACCGCGACTCGCGGTAGCCGGGCTTGTCGTAGCCCTCGTCGTAGCCCCGCTCGTCGTCCTCCTCGACGAGACCGAGCCAGACCCCCGCCTTGCGCAGTGCACCCATCCCGCGCCCTTCCGTCCGCCGTGCGGCACGCACCCCCGTGCCGTGTCGCCATGATCGCGAGTGGACTCCATGCCCACCGGATCAGAGCGGCAATCCCCGACGTGCGATTCGCGGCTCGCCCGTCGTGGCCCCCGACCGGGGGCGCCACCCCTGAACAACACTGATGTAATTTGCTTCTACCGCGGTCAGGCTACCGCAGCGTGGAACGCATTCCGAGCAACGCGCTGCCGACGCGGACATGTGTCGCGCCGTATCCGATGGCCGTTTCCAGGTCGCCGCTCATCCCGGCGGAGAGCACGGTGGCCGTCGGATACCCGACCCGGAACGCCGCCGCCACCTCGGCCAGCCGGGCGAACGCCCGTTCCGGTTCCCAGCCCAGCGGCGCCACCGCCATCAGCCCGGCCAGCCGCAGCGCCGCCGCGCCGGCCAGTGCCTCGGCCACCGGGCGCAGCCCCCGGTCGGGGTCGGCCGCGTCCGGCAGGGCGCCGCCACGCGCCGGGTCACCGTCCAGGCTGACCTGCACCAACGTCGTCAACGGACGGTCCCGTCCGGACTCGGCGGCGGTGCCCAGCGCGCGGGCCAGCCGCACACTGTCCACCGAGTGCACCACGTCGGCGTAGCGCACCACCGAGCGGGCCTTGTTACGTTGCAACTGACCGATGAAGTGCCAGCGGACGGCCGCGCCGGCCGCCGCCACCTCGGCCGCCTTCGGGGCCGCCTCCTGGTCCCGGTTCTCCCCCAGGTCGGTGACCCCGAGCCCGGCCAGCGCGACCGCGTCGCCGGCCGGGTACGTCTTGGTCACCGCGATCATCGTCACCTCGGACGGGTCCCGGCCGGCGGCGGCGCAGGCGTCGGCGATCCGGGCCCGCACCGCGGCCAGCCCGGCCGCGAGCGCGGCGCGACGGTCGGCACCCACCGGATCCGGCGCAGCGGTCATCGGCCGGGCCGCCCGGTCGGCGACGCGGTGGCGCGACCCACCGGGGACGTGCCCGCCGGGGGCGGGGTGGCGTGGTCGCCGACGTGGTTGTCCGTCATCGGCGGGATCAGGAACCGTTCTTGAGGAAGTCGGGCACGTCGACGTCGTCGAAGAGCACCCGGCGCGGCGACTGCTGCGGCGGCGGCATGACGGCCGGTGCGGTGACCGCCGGAGCCTGCGGCGTGGGCTGGTTCTGGTTGCTCTTGCGCGGCGACTCGGACGCCTTGTACGCGGGCGTGCCCCCGTCGAAGCCGGCGGCGATCACGGTGACCCGCACCTCGTCGCCGAGCGCGTCGTCGATGACCGCGCCGAAGATGATGTTCGCGTCCGGGTGGGCCGCGTCGGTGACCAGCTGCGCGGCGTCGTTGATCTCGAACAGGCCCAGGTCGGAGCCGCCGGCGATGGACAGCAGTACCCCCCGCGCGCCGTCCATGCTCTGCTCCAGCAGCGGGCTGGAAATGGCCGCCTCGGCCGCCTCGACCGCCCGGTTCTCGCCCCGGGCGCTGCCGATGCCCATCAGCGCGCTGCCCGCCCCACTCATCACGCTCTTGACGTCGGCGAAGTCGAGGTTGATCAGGCCGGGCGTGGTGATCAGGTCGGTGATGCCCTGGACACCGGAGAGCAGCACCTGGTCGGCGGTGCGGAAGGCGTCCATCATGCTGATCCCCCGGTCGCCCAGCGCGAGCAACCGGTCGTTCGGGATGACGATCAGCGTGTCGCACTGGTTGCGCAGCTCGTCTATTCCCGCCTCGGCCTGCACCTGGCGGCGCTTGCCCTCGAAGGAGAACGGCCGGGTCACCACGCCGATGGTCAGCGCGCCGAGCTTGCGGGCGATGTTGGCGACCACCGGCGCGCCGCCGGTGCCCGTGCCGCCGCCCTCGCCGCAGGTGACGAAGACCATGTCGGCGCCCTTGAGCACCTCCTCGATCTCGTCGCGGTGGTCCTCGGCGGCGTTCTTGCCGACGTCGGGGTTGGCGCCCGCGCCGAGCCCCCGGGTCAGCTCCCGGCCGACGTCGAGCTTGACGTCGGCGTCACTCATCAACAGCGCCTGCGCGTCGGTGTTGATCGCGATGAACTCGACGCCCTTGAGCCCAACCTCGATCATGCGGTTGACGGCGTTGACGCCGCCGCCGCCGATGCCGACGACCTTGATGACCGCCAGGTAGTTGTGCGGAGGTGTCATCTCCGGTCCTTTCCCTTCGAGATTGGCTCGCAGCGCCCCGGTACGGCGTGGCCCAGACCGGTGGTCGACGAGCTGTCACCAGCGAGGATCAGTGGTGAACCCTAACCCTCTACTAGAGGCTTACAGTTATGTCAACCACTGATCCTCTTCGGGGCAACGTAAGCGCCCCCACGCCGAGAGCCAAGGACCTCACCGGCGTGTCGCCGCCGGGAGCGTAACGACTCACGTTCGCTGCGGACCTCACCGGAACGTGACCACGTCCGGCGCGCTGACGTCGATCGTGTCGGCCTTCCGACCGAGCAACGCCGTCGCCACCCGCGCCTTGTCCTCGCTGCGGGTCGCGTCGCCCCACACCACCGTCCGCCCGTCGCGCAGCCGCAACCCGATCCGGGCCAGCCCCTCGACGCCCACCTCGACCAGCACGGCCCGCAGCTGCGGGGTGAGGACGGCCAGCACCTGCAACGCCGCCCGGGTACCCGGGTCGTCCGGCCCCGGCGTGGCCAACCGCACCAGCGGCAGTCCCTGCGGGGCGCGGGGCAGCTCGCGGAACACCACCCCGCTGGCGTCGAGCACCACGAACCGGTCGTCGCGGGGCACCGCCGCCACCCCGGTGCGCTCCACCACCGTCACCACCAGGGTGTCCGGCCAGTCGCGGCGGACCGAGGCCCGCTGTACCGGGGGCAGCGCGCCGATCCGCCGGGCCGTCGCCGCCAGGTCCACCCGGGCCAGCGGCACCCCGTCCGGCACCGCCGCCGCGTCGCGCACCTCGACCGGGGTGACCAGCCGGGCCCCCTCCACCCGGACCTCGCGCACCCCGAACAGGCCGGAGCCGAGCACCGTCCAGGCCACCAGGGCGACGAGAACCAGCACCCCGGCCAGCACCGCCCAGGGCAGGGCGGCCCGCATCCGCCGCTGCCGGGCCCGCGCCATGAACCGCCGGGTGGACGGCGGGACGGCGTCGCTGCCGGCCCGCACGAGCTGCCAGCGCCGCACCGGACCACGTCGGGGGCCGCCGTCCGCGCCCGTGGCACGGCCGGTCCGGCCCCGGGCCGGGCCGGGACTCATCCGGTGGTGAAGGCCGTGCCGTCCCGGCCCGACCCGGTCGCCGGCCCGGTCACCCGGGCGGTCAGCGCGTCGAGCAGCTGGTCACCCAGCAGCGAGCTCGGCGGAGCGCCCATGGTCACCACCACGTCGCCCGGGCGGGCCCGGCGGGCCACCTCCACCGGCGCGTCGTCGAACGAGTCCACGAAGACCTTGTGCGCCGCGTCCAGCGGTACCGCCGCCAGCAACGCCGCCGACCCCTCGCCCGGCTGGCGCAGCTCACCGGGGCCGAAGACCTCCAGCAGCACCAGCTCGTCGGCGATGCCCAGGGCGGCGGCGATCTCCGCCTGGAGGTCGCGGGTGCGGTAGAGCCGGTACGGCTGGAACACCACGATCAGCCGGCCGTCGCCGGCCACCTCCCGCAGCGTCTGCAGGGCCAGCGTCATCGAGGTCGGGTGGTAGGCGTACTCGTCGTAGACCAGCACCCCGTCGGCGACGCCCTTACGCTCGAAGCGTCGGCGTACCCCGGGGAACGCGGCCAGCGCCGCCTCGGCCGCCGCCACCGGCAGGCCGAGCAGGTGGGCGGCGAGCACCGCCGAGGCGCTGTTGAGCCCCATGTGCCGCCCCGGCACCGGCAGCCGGATCTCGCCCAGCGACCGGCCGTCCAGCGCCGCCAGGTAGCGAACCCCCTGGGCCGACGAGGCCATCTCGGACAGCCGCAGGTCGGCGTCGGCCGCCTCGCCGTACGTCCAGACCCGCCGCCCCTCGGCGCGCAGCGTCTCGGCCAGCCGCCGCCCGCCCGGGTCGTCGGCGCAGGTGATGACGAACCCGGCCGGGTCGGTGAGCCGGGCGAACTCGGCGAAGGTCGCCTCCAGGGTGGCCAGGTCGCCGTAGGTGTTCAGGTGGTCGGCCTCGATGTTGGTGATGATCGAGACGAACGGGCGGTAGATCAGGAACGACCTGTCGCTCTCGTCGGCCTCGACCACGAAGTGCTCGCCGGTGCCGTGGTGCGCCCCGGAGCCCACCTCGGAGATCTCCCCGCCGATGACGAAGGACGGGTCGACCCCGGCCTGCTGGAGCACCATGGTCACCATCGAGGTGGTGGTGGTCTTGCCGTGGGTGCCGGCCACCGCCACCGTCCGCCGGCCGGTCATCGCCGCCGCCAGCGCCTCGGAGCGGTGCAGCACCCGCAGCCCGCGCCGCCGCGCCTCAACCATCTCCAGGTGGTCCTGCGGGATGGCCGAGGAGTAGACCACGGTGTCCACCCCGTCGAGGTTGGTCGCCTCGTGGCTCATGTGGATGGTGCCGCCCAGCGCCCGCATCCCGGCCAGCGACGGCCACTCGCGCAGCTCGCTGCCGGAGACCGGCAGGCCCCGGGTGAGGAAGAGCCGGGCCAGGCCGCTCATGCCGACCCCGCCCACCCCGATCAGGTGGATCCGGCCCAGGTCCTCCGCGGTGAGCGTGCCGGCCGGGGTGAACTGCGCGGTGTTCATGCCAGGTACCTTCCCGTCGCGCTGGACCGGCTCACCGGGCCACCGCCTCGTAGACGAAGTTGAGCAGGGCCACGTCGCCGTCGCGTCGCCCGTACGCGGCGGCGGCGGCACCCATCGCGTACAGCCGCTGCGGGTCGCGCAGCAGGGGCAGCACGGTGCGCTCCAGCCACGCCGGGGTCAGTTCGGCGTCGTCGACGAGCAGCCCGCCGCCGGCCTCCACCACGGGCAGCGCGTTGCGCTTCTGCTCCTGGTTGGAGTGCGGGTACGGCACGTAGATGGTGGGCAGTCCGATGGCGGCGACCTCGGCGCAGGTCATCGCCCCGCCCCGGGCCAGCATCAGGTCGGCGGCGGCGTAGCCCAGTTCCATCTCGGACAGGTAGGGCAGCGCCACGTACGGCACCGGCAGGTCGGTGGGGATCGGCACCGGCTCGTTGCGGGCGCCCATCACGTGCAGCACCTGCACGCCGTTGCGGGCCAGCTCCTTGGCCGCGCCGGAGACCGCCAGGTTGATCGACCGGGCACCCTGCGAGCCGCCGGCGACGAAGAGCACCGGCAGGTCGGGGCGGAGTCCGAAGTGGGCGCGGGCGGCGGCCCGCACGGCGTTGCGGTCCAGCCCGGCGATGCCCCGGCGCAGCGGCACCCCGACCACCCGGGCGTCGCGCAGCGCCTCGGCCTGGGCCGGCTGGTGCGGGAAACCGACGGCGATGTTCTTGGTGAACTTCATCCCGAGCCGGTTGGCCACCCCCGGCGGGACGTTCACCTCGTGGATGACGATCGGCATCTCGCGCCGCCAGGCGGCCAGGTAGCCGGGGACGGAGACGTACCCGCCGAAGCCGACGACCACGTCGGCGGCGACCTCGTCGATCACCTTGCCGGCGGCGCGGGCCGCCTTCCACATCCGGTCCGGGGTGCGGACCAGGCCCATGTTGACCGAGCGGGGCAGCTGGTAGGCGGGGATCTGCCGCAGGTCGTAGCCGGCCGGCGGGATCAGCTCGTTCTCCAGGCCCTTGGGGGTGCCGAGGCAGGTGATCCGGACGCCCGGGTCGTGTCGGCGCAGGCAGTCGGCGAAGGCGAGCAGCGGGTAGATGTGCCCACCGGTGCCCCCTCCACAGAGCACCACCGAACGCAGCGGACCCATCAGCGTCTCCTCTCGCTCGCCGGCCCGCCCCGGGTCCGGTCCTGCCGGACGCCGCGCGGTACGGCCTGATCGTCGGGTCGCCGCCCGCGCGCCCGGGGTACGGACCCCGGGGCAGCCGGTGGCGACGCCGGTCGGCTCCGCGCACCGGGAAGCGGCGGCAACGGGGCCCAGACTAGTCGGACCCATCGGGCGGGCGGACGGGCGTGCAGGGCTCGGGCCGCGTCGGGCTCGGCGCGGGCGAAGGAGGCGAGCATGCCCACCGCGGCCAGGGTGACGACCAGGGCGCTGCCCCCGTCGGAGATGAACGGCAGCGGTACGCCGGTCAGCGGCAGCAGCTTGGTCACCCCACCGATGTTGATCACGGCCTGGCCGACCAGCCACGCGGTGACGGCGGTGGCGGCGAGCCGGCGGAACGGGTCGGCGACCCGGCGGGCGATCCGCAGCCCGGTGTAGGCCAGCACGGCGAACAGCACCAGGATGACGGTGCAGCCGACCACGCCCAGTTCCTCGGCGATGACGGCGAAGATGAAGTCGTTGTGGGCCTCCGGCAGCCAGCCGAACTTGATGCTGCTCTTACCCAGGCCGACGCCGAACCAGCCGCCGTGCTCGATGGCGTTGCGCGCCTGGACCATCTGCCAGCAGCCCTCCAGCGCCTGCTCGGCGCAGACCTTGGGGTCGGGCGTGTCGAGGAACGAGGTGAGCCGGGCCAGCCGGTAGTTCTCCTGGCCGCGCGCCCCGGAGCCGGCCCCGAGCGAGGCCACCGCGATCAGCAGGCCGACCCCGACCAGGCCGACCGCGGACAGCGCGGCGAAGACCCGCAGCCGCACCCCGGCCGCCCACAGCAGCCCGACCACGATGGCCAGCAGGCAGAGCATGCTGCCCAGGTCGTTGTAGCCGACCAGGACGAACAGCAGGCCGACCACCGGGAACAGCGGGGTGGCCAGCTCCCGCCACCAGCCCAGTGCCGCGCCCTTGCGGGCGATCACGTGCGCGCCCCACAGCACCAGCGCCAGCTTGGTCAGCTCGGCGGGCTGCACCTGGATCGGCCCCAGGTAGAGCCAGAGCAGGTGGGCCCGCAGCGGCCCCACCGAGGTCACCCCGAACAGCGCTTCCAGGGCGACCAGCAGGTTGAGCACCAGCAGCAGCACCACGGCCCCGCCGAGCAGCGGCCGGCCCAGCGAACGGAAGGTGGTGGCCGGCAGCCGCTGGCAGGCCCAGAACGCGACGATGCCGATCACCGCGAAGATGGCCTGCTTGGTCACCGAGGCGGCGGCGTCGCCGGCCTCGGCGTAGTCGCGCACGCTGGTGGCCGAGAAGACCATGGTCAGGCCGATCAGCAGCAGCAGGCCGGCGCTGGACAGCAACAGGTAGTAGGAGGTCAGCGGGCGGGCCAGCAGGCCGCGCAGCGCCGCCAGGCCGCTGGCCGGGCCCAGCCCGGACAGCCCGCCGGGCGGGTCGGCGGTACGTCCCGTCCCCGCGGCCCGCCGCGGCTGGGTCTCCGTCGTCGTCCCGGTGCTCGTGCCTCGGTCCTCCCCCACCCGCCCATCATCGCCGCTGCGGGCGGCCCGTTCCGGCCGTTCCCCCCGGTCGGCGTGTCGAAATACGAAACGGGGGCCCTCCGGTAGGAGGAACCCCCGTCCGGCACACCCGGTCGGTCAGCCCATGCTGGCCAGGAAGTCGCTGTAGAACAGGCCCAGCGCGATGGCCACCCCGATGCCCGCGATGATCCAGAAGCGGACCACGATGTTGACCTCGCTCCAGCCGGCCAACTCGAAGTGGTGCTGCAGCGGGGACATCCGGAACACCCGCTTGCCGGTGGTGCGGAACGAGATGATCTGGATCACCACGGACATCGTGATGATCACGAACAGCCCGCCGAGGATCGGCAGCAGCAGCACCGTCCGGGTGGACATCGCCATCCCGGCGATCAGCCCGCCGAGGCCCAGCGCGCCGGTGTCGCCCATGAAGATCCGGGCCGGGGAGGTGTTCCACCACAGGAAGCCCACGCAGGCCCCGGCCGCCGCCCCGGCGATCAGCGCGATCTCCAGCGGGTCCCGGACGGCGTAGCAGTAGTTGTTCGGGTTGGCGGTGTACGTCGGGTCGGCGCACCAGTGCCGGTACTGCCAGAACGCGATCAGCGCGTACGCCGCCAGCACCATCACCGAGGCGCCGGTGGCCAGCCCGTCCAGCCCGTCGGTGAGGTTGACCCCGTTGGTCGCCGCCATCACCACCATGATGATCACGATCACCGAGGCGACCTTGCCGATCTCCAGGGCCGGGATGTCCCGGATGAAGCTCAGCGTGGTGCTACCCACGGTCTCGGTGTTGGTCGTCGCGCCGCTGGCGTCGGTCATGCTGCTCGGGAAGTACAGCGCGACCACCCCGAAGACCGCGCCGACCAGGATCTGCCCGAACAGCTTGCCGCGCTTGTTGAGCCCGCCGCTGTGCCGCTTGCGCACCTTGAGGAAGTCGTCGATGAAGCCGACCGCGCCGGAGAAGACCATCAGCCCCAGCAGCACCAGGGCGGTGATGGTCGGCTCGACCTGGGCGATCTGCGCGTCCGGCAGGGTGGTCAGGGCGAGGTGGCCGGCGACGTACGCGATCACCGTGGCCAGGATGAACACCACGCCGCCCATCGTCGGCGTGCCCTTCTTGCCCTCGTTGCTGGCCAGCCCGAGGTTCGACCGGATCGGCTGGCCGGCCTTGAGCCGGGCGAACACCTTGATCGCCAGCGGGGTGGCCAGCAACGACACCAGGAACGCCACGCCGATGGCGACGATGACCGCCCTCACGCGGCACCCCCCGCGCCCGCGCCGGCCCCGGAGGCGTCGACCCGCAGCGCGTCGGCGACCTCCCAGGTGCGGTACCGGGAGCCCTTCACCAGGACGACGTCGCCCGGTCGTAGCTCGCTGCGCAGCACCTCGACTGCCGCCGCCTGATCGGTGAGCAGCACCGACTCTCCTCCCCAGTCACTTACCGCTGTCGCGCCCTCGTGGATCGGCGCGGCCGGCTCACCCACCACGAGCAGCCGGTCGACACCGAGTTCGGCCGCGAGCCGGCCGACCTCCCGGTGCCCCTCGTCCTCGTACGCGCCCAGCTCGGCCATGTAGCCCAGCGCGGCGAACGTCCGCCCGCCCCGGTGCATCCCGGCCAGCGCGCGCAGCGCCACCGCCGTCGAGGCCGGGTTGGCGTTGTACGAGTCGTCGATCACGGTCACCCCGTCGGGACGGGTGAACACGTCCATCCGGCGGGTGGAGACCAGCCCCAGGTCACCCAGGGCCGCCGCCAGCTCGGCCAGCGGCATACCCAGCTCCCGGGCCACCGCCGCCGCGGCGAGCGAGTTGGAGACCTGGTGCCGGCCGGTCAGCCCGAGCCGCACCGGGGCCGTCCCCTCCGGGGTGACCAGGGTGTACGCCGGGCGGCCCCGCCCGTCCAGGGTGACGTCCACCGCGCGCACGTCGGCGTCGGCGGACTCGCCGTAGCGGACCACCCGGGCGGCGGTGCGCGACGCCATCGCGGCGACCAGCGGGTCGTCGGCGTTGAGCACCGCCAGCCCGTCGGCCGGCAGCGCCTCCACCAGCTCCCCCTTGGCCAGGGCGATGTTCTCCACCGAGCCGAACTCGCCCAGGTGCGCCACCCCGACGTTGAGCACCACCGAGATCCGCGGCGGCACCACGTCGCAGAGGTAGCGGACGTGCCCGACGCCCCGCGCCCCCTTCTCCATCACCAGGTACCGGGTCTGCGCGGTGGCCTGCAACGCGGTGTACGGGTGCCCCAGCTCGTTGTTGAACGATCCGGGCGGGGCGACCGTCGGGCCGAGCCGGACGGCGAGCTGCGCGATCAGGTCCTTGGTGGTGGTCTTGCCCGACGACCCGGTCAGCCCGATCACGGTGAGCCCGGGCAGCCGGTCCACCACGGCCCGGGCCAGCCGGCCCAGCGCGGCCAGCGCGTCGTCCACCAGCACCATCGGCACCCCGGGCAGCTCCCGGGTGCCGAGCACCGCCACCGCGCCGGCGGCGACCGCACCGGCGGCGTAGTCGTGCCCGTCCACCCGCTCGCCGGGGAACGCCACGAACAGCGCCCCGGTGACGACCTTGCGGGAGTCGAACTCGACCGGGCCGGTGACCCGGGTGTCCGGGTCGGCGGCGTGCAGCCGGCCGTCGACCGCCGAGGCCACCTCGGCCAGGCTCAGCGGGATCACCGTCGACCCGCCAGGTCACCGAAGCGGACGCGCAGCGCCTCCGCCAGCTCGGTCCGGTCGTCGAACGGGTGCACCTCGCCGGCGATCTCCTGACCGCGTTCGTGCCCCTTGCCGAGCAGCGCCACCACGTCACCCGGCCCGGCCAGCCGGACCGCCTCGGCGATCGCCTCCCGCCGGCCCGGCACCTCGACGATCCGGGCGGCCGCCTCGGCCCCGTACGCCCCGGCCAGCACCTCGGCCCGGATCGTCGCCGGGTCCTCGGTGCGCGGGTTGTCGTCGGTCACCAGCACCACGTCGGCGCCCCGGGCGGCGGCGGCGCCCATCGCCGGACGCTTGCCCCGGTCCCGGTCGCCGCCGGCGCCGATGACGCAGATCAGCCGGCCGGTGCCGGAGTCACGCAGCGCGGCCAGGGCGGCCACCACGGCGTCGGTCTTGTGCGCGTAGTCGACCACGCCGCGCACCGGCGCGTCCCCGCTGACCAGTTCCAGCCGGCCGGGCACCCCGCCGCAGGCGGCCACCCCGGCGGCGGCCGTCGTCGGGTCGACCCCGGCGGCGACCAGGCAGGCGATCGCGAGCAGCGCGTTGGCCACGTTGTGCCGGCCGGGCAGCGCCACCCCGGCGGGCAGGTCGAGCCCGTCCGGGCCGTGGGCGGTGAACCGCTGGGCGTAGCCCTCGCCGCCGACCCGGTCGGCCCACCAGGTGGCGGTCGGGTCACCGGCCGCCGAGTAGCTGACCGTGGCCGACCGGTACAGCGGACGCAGCGCCGGGTCGTCGTGGTTGAGCACCTCGACCCGGCAGCGCCCGTCGAACAGCTTCGCCTTCGCCGCGAAGTAGTCGGCCGAGTCGGCGTGGAAGTCGAGGTGGTCGGAGCCGAAGTTGGTGTAGCCGCCGACGGTGAACCGGACCCCGCCGACCCGCCCCATCGCCAGGGCGTGGCTGGACACCTCCATGACCACCGCGGTCACCCCGTGTTCCCGCGCGGCGGCGAGCAGGGCGTGCAGGTCGGTGGCCTCCGGGGTGGTCCGGACGCTGTCGGTCACCAGGTCACCCAGCCGGGTCTCCACGGTGCCGATCAGGCCGGTGACGTGGCCGGCGGCGCGCAACCCGGACTCGATCAGGTAGGCCGTCGAGGTCTTGCCGGCGGTGCCGGTCACCCCGATCACGGTGAGTCCGTCGGTCGGGTCGCCGTAGACGGCGGCGGCCAGCTCGCCCAGCACCGCCCGGGGGTCGGCGGTCACCAGGACGGGCAGCCCGGTCGCGCCGGCCGCCACGGCGCCGGCCGGGTCGGTCAGCACGGCCACCGCGCCGGCCGTGGCGGCGGCGGCGGCGAACTCCGCGCCGTGCCGGCGGGCGCCGGGCAGCGCGGCGTACAGGTCGCCGGGGCGGACCTCCTGGCTGGCGTGGGTCACCCCGGTCACGACCAGCGCGGCGGCGTCGGCCGGCGGCGTCACGGCGAGCCGGTCGGCGAGGTCGCCGAGCCGGACTCCGGGCACGGTACGGGGGCGTGGATTGCCGGGCACGGCGTCAGACCCTACCCGGTCGTCCGGTTCCGGCCGCACAGCCGCCCCGGTGGTTCGTCGGCACTCACCGATGATGTCCCGCCGTTCCCGGTCAGCGCGGAAAGACCTCGAAGTTGGGGGATTTCCCGCGCGACGGCGGAACCCGGTAGTGACGCAGCGTGAATCCCATCATCTCGCGGAACGCCGGGGCGACGACCGCGCCGCCACCGCCCTCGGGGTTCCACACGAAGACCGCCACCACGTACCGGGGCGCCTCGGCGGGCGCCATCCCGATGAACGAACCGACCTCGCCGGGCTGCTGCTTGCCGTCGACGTAGCGCAGCCCGGTGCCGGTCTTACCGGCCACCCGGTAGCCGGGCACCGCGGCGGCCAGTCCGGTCGCGCCGTCGACGGTGGTCACGGCCTCCAGCAGGGTACGCAGGGCGGCCGCGTTCTGCGGGCTGAGCACCGGGCGGGTGACCGGGGCGGCGGACGGGGTGCGTGTCCCGTCCGCCCCGACCACCTCCTTGATCAGGTGCGGCTGGACGTAGGTGCCGTCGTTGGCGATGGTGGCGTACGCGGCGGCCATCTGCAACGGGGTGGCGTCGACGCTGTGCCCGATCGGCACCGACCCGTACGACGAGCCGCTCCACTGGTCGGAAGGGAGCAGCCGCCCGGACGCCTCGCCGGGCATCCCCTCGCCGGTGGGCTGCCCCAGCCCGAACCGCTTCTGGTAGTCGATCAGCCGGTCGGGGCCGAGCCGGTCGCCGATCTCGATGGTGCCGACGTTGGACGAGTAGGCCAGCATCCCGGCCACGCTGAGCTTCTTGCCGTCGGCCGGGTGGGTGTCGCGAAAGGTGACGTCGCCCCGGGTGATGGTGTTGGCGACCGGCCAGGCGCTGTCCGGGGTGATGATGCCCTCCTGCAGGGCCGCGCCATAGGTGATCGCCTTGTGCACCGAGCCCGGGTCGACCACGAAGCTGGTGGCCGCGTCCTCCCGGTCGGTGGGCCGGCTCTGCTCCGGGGTGGCCGCGTTGTAGGTCGGGTTGCTGGCCTGGGCCAGCACGTCACCGGTCTTGACGTCGAGCACCACCGCCGCGCCGATCGCGCCCCGGGTCTGTGCCATCTGCCGGCTGAGGATCTGCTGCACCTGGAACTGGAGGTCCCGGTCGATGGTGAGCACCAGCGAGCTGCCCGGTTTGGGGTCGGTGGTCTGGCTGTAGCCGCCGGGGATGGGCGCGTTGAGGTCGCCGAGGCCGGCCTCGTACACCCGGCGGCCGTCCTGCCCGCGCAGCACGTCGTCGTAGCGGGCCTCCAGACCCTCCAGTCCGTCCATGTCCTGGCTGGTGAAGCCGACCAGGTTGGCGGCCAGGTCGCCGCCGGGCACCTCGCGGCGTTCGTCGCGGTGGGTGCCGATGCCGGCCAGGTCGAGCGCCTCGATCTGCTTGGCCCGGGCGATGTCGACGCCCCGGGCCAGGTAGCGGAACTGGAGCTTGCCCTTGCGCTTCATCTTCTCGGCCAGTTCGGAGGCCGGGACGCCGAGCAGCGGGGAGAGCAGCTTCGCGGTCTCCGTACGGTCCTTGATCATGGTGGGGTCGGCGAAGACGTAACGGGCCTCGATGCTGCGGGCCAGCGGTGCGCCGGTGCGGTCCTGGATCGAGCCGCGCGGGGCGGGCAGGTCGATGCGGGCGAGCCGGTTGTCGACGCCGCCGCCGGCGTACGCCGGGGTGTCCACGGCCTGCAGGACGACCAGCCGGATGCCGATCACGGCGAAGACCGCGAGCACCAGCATGGTGCCCAGGCGCAGCCGGCGACGCGGCTCGGCGAGCTTCGGCGGGCGGCGCGGCTTGCGCACCGGCCTACGCCCGGCGGGCCGGTCGGTGCGCCGGGGTGCCTCGGTCCGGCGCGGTGCGCCCCGGCCGGGGGTGTCGGTGCGGCGGCCGGGGCGGCGGCGGGGCGCGGGCGGCTCGGCGAACTCGTCGTCGTCGGGGACGGCGCGCGGCGGCACGGTCCGGATGACGCCGGTGCGCCCGGTCGGGGCGGCCTCCCGCCGGCCCGCCCGGTTGGCCGCGGCGCGACCGGCGGCGGCCCGGCCGCCGTCGAGCACCTGCAACGCGGGCCGGAACGGGTCGCCGGAGCGGCCGGCCCGGGGGGTACGCCGCTGTCCGCCCCGGTCCTCGCTGCTCTCCCGGATGGTTCGGCCCCGGGGGGTGTACGCCCGCGCGTCGGAGATCCCCCCGACGTCCCCGGTCCGGGGCTGCCCGGTGCGGGGCTCACCGGCGCGGCCCTGTCCCCGGGGCTCACCGGCGCGGGGTCCGGCGGCCGGGGATTCTCCGCCGCGCGGCTCCGGGGTGCGGGGTTCCGGGGTGCGGGGTTCCGGCGTCCGGGGCCCGCCGCTCCGGGCGGCCCCGCCACGAACCGATCCGCGCCGGGAGCCCGTGGGGTCCCGGCGCGGATCGTCGGATCTCGGTGGCACGGGCGTTACCCCCCGTTGCCCTGCTGGCTGGTGATCGCCGGCTGCCCGTCGGCCGGCTGCGGCACGCCGATCAGCCGACCGTCCGGCAGCCGGATGTACGCCGGTTCGCCCGCCTCGACCAGGCCCAGCTTGCGGGCCTCGGCGGTCAGGTTGCCCGGCTCCTTGGCCTCCTCGATCTCCTTCTCCAGCTGCTGCTGGTCGACGTCGAGGCGGGCCTGCTGCTGCTGGAGCTGCTGGAGCTTGAACGCGTTCTCGTTGATCTTGGTGTTGACCGCGAGGATGCCCAGCACCCCGCCGACGACCAGCACCACGATCAGTGCCGCGAACGGCGCCCGGGGCACCCGGACCGGCGGCGGCGGCGCCACCCGCAGCCGGGGCGACCCGGCGGCGGTGGCGGCGGTACGGGTGGCCGGCTGCTCCGCCGGCCGCAATGCGGCACTGCCCTGGGTGGGGAACTCGCGCGCCCCCCGGCGCGCCTCCCCCGCTCGACCGGTGAGGTCCGCCGGCGTCGTGGTACGGGCCGTGCGCTGCGCCGTGGTCCGGCCCCCCGACCGCGGTGCGCGCTGCCCGACGACCGCGTCGCGGCCGTCACGCTTGTTGACGTTCATGTCCCCTCCCCCTGTTCGTCCGTCCTGCCGTCCCCCGGGATCGCCTCCAGGTCCACTGTGGAACCCCGTGTCGACCCCGTGCCCGGTTGGTGCATCGCCCTGACCCGTCGGCCGGACCGTTCGCGGTCGGTCCGCCCCTGGTGACCGGTGGCCGGGTCGAGTCGCTCCGCCGCCCGCAGCCGCACGGACGCGGCCCGCGGGTTCGCGGCGACCTCGGCCTCCCCGGCGAGCTCGGCACCCCGGCTGAGCAGCCGGAACGTCGGACCCGACCCGGGGAGTTCCACCGGGAGGTCGACCGGGCCCTTACTGCGGACCCGGTCGGCGAGCGCCTGCTTGGTGAGCCGGTCCTCCAGCGAGTGGTAGGACAGGACCACCATGCGACCGCCCACGTGGAGCTTGTCGAGGGCGGCCGGCAGCGCCGTCTCCAGCACCGCCAGTTCCCTGTTTACCTCGATGCGTAAAGCCTGAAACGTTCTCTTGGCCGGGTGTCCCCCGGTTCGTCGCGCTGGTGCCGGAATGCTCTCCCTGACCAGCTCCGCCAGCCGGGCCGAGGAGGTGATCCGACCCCGCTCCCGCTCCCGCAGGATCGCCGAGGCGATCCGGCCGGCGAACTTCTCCTCGCCGTAGACCCGCAACACCCGGGCCAGGTCCGGGTGGGAGTAGCTGTTGACCACCTCTTCGGCGGTCACCCCCCAGGTCTGGTCCATCCGCATGTCCAGCGGCGCGTCCTGGGCGTAGGCGAACCCGCGGTCGGGCGCGTCGAGTTGCAACGACGAGACGCCCAGGTCGAACAGCACCCCGTCGATGCCCGGGTAGCCCAGCCGGTCCACCACCTCGGGCAGCTCGTCGTAGACGGCGTGCTCCAGGTGGATCCGGTCGGCGAACCGGGCCAGCCGGACCCGGGCGTGCGCCAGCGCCTCGGTGTCCCGGTCCAGGCCGATCAGCACCGTGTGCGGATGCCGTTGCAGCACCGCCTCGGCGTGACCGGCCAGCCCCAGCGTGGCATCGACGTGGACCGTACGGCCGCCCCGGTCCAGCGCGGGGGCCAGCAGCTCGAGGCACCGCTCAAGCAGCACCGGCACGTGCGTGCCGCGAAGCTCCCCCATGTCGACCCCCACTGTGGAATATGTCTCGTCGTGTCGCGCTCTGCCCGTCGGACGACGCCGTGCCGTCGTACCGCCAGATCCCCATCCGCTCCCGCCCCGGCCCCGGGCCGACGCCCGGAGTGGAGATCGTGCCCCTGGCACCGGGGAAGGGGCGCCAGGAACTCGAAAGCGGCTGGAGATCTCGCAGTACGTCGGGCGTCGCCGCGCCCTACAGACCGCCGGGCAGCACCCCCTCCTCGATGTCGGCGAAGTCGTCTTCGCTGTCGGCGAGGTAGCTCTCCCAGGCCGTCCGGTCCCAGATCTCCACCCGGGTGGACGCCCCGATCACCACCAGGTCCCGGTCGAGCGCGGCGTAGGACCGCAGGTGGGACGGGATGGTGACCCGGCCCTGCTTGTCGGGGACCTCGTCGTGCGCGCTGGCGAAGAAGACCCGGCTGTAGGCCCGGGCCGCCTTGTTCGTCATCGGTTGCGCGCGCAACTGGTCGGCGATCCGGTGGAACTCGGGCGTGGGGAAGACGTAAAGGCAGCGATCCTGCCCTTTGGTGATCACGACACCCCCCGCCAGCTCGTCCCGGAACTTGGCCGGAAGGATCAAACGGCCCTTTTCGTCCAGGCGCGGAGTGTGGGTGCCGAGGAACATCGGCCCAACCCCCTTGCCCTGAGCGGCGTTCGCGGCGCCGCTGACCCCCTGGGCCGGTGGGCCCTCCCGGCCTCACCATTGCGCCCCACTCTACTCCACTTCCCTCCACCTGCAACCAGAATCGCCGCCCCGGCCCGTCGCCGTCGCGGCTAAAACCGCACGTCAGAGCGGGTGGAGCGGAGTGGAGGGGCGCGCCGGGCCGCAGCCGCGTCCGCTACCCGACATAGATCGACTCCATCCGGTGGAGCGTCCGCCGACCGGATGCCCGGCCCGCCCCGACCGAACGGTTCGCCGTCGGCGGCGATCTGGCGGGCGCGGGGGTCCGGTAACCTCGCTCGCGTGACGGACGCGAAGATGCCCCTGCGGGCGAAGGTGGCCAGCTCCGTGTCGAGGACCGCCGCGGCGCTGTCGCGCGCCGCCGGCCGGGGCGACGGCTCGGTGATCGGCGGATGGATCGGCCTGAAGATCGACCCCGACCTGCTGGCCCACCTCTCGGCCGGACGCGCCATCGCGCTGGTCTCCGGCACCAACGGCAAGACCACCACCACCCGGCTCAGCGCCGCCGCCGTCGGCGTGCTCGGCCGGGTCGCGACCAACTCGTTCGGCGCCAACATGCCCACCGGGCACACCTCGGCGCTGGCCAAGGCCGGCAGCACCCCGTACGCGGTGCTCGAGGTCGACGAGCACTACCTCGCGCAGGTGCTGGAGGCCACCGAGCCGCACGTGGTGGCCCTGCTCAACCTCTCCCGCGACCAGCTCGACCGGGCCAAGGAGGTCGCCATGATGGCGCAGCTCTGGCGCGCGGCGCTGGTCCGGCACACCGACGTACGGGTGGTGGCCAACGCCGACGACCCGATGGTGGTCTGGGCGGCCACCCCGCCCGCCGACCCCGCGCAGGGCATCCGCCCGCCGCACGTCACCTGGTTCAGCGCCGGCCAGCGCTGGCACGACGACTCCTGGGTCTGCCCCGAGTGCGGCTCCACCATCCAGCGCTCCGGCGAGCAGTGGTGGTGCTCCGGCTGCCCGCTGCGCCGCCCGGACGCCCAGTGGACGGTGGAGGACGACGGCGTGCTCGACCCCACCGGGGCCTGGCACAAGGTGACCCTCCAGCTCCCCGGCAAGGTCAACCTCGGCAACGCCGCCACCGCGCTGGCCGTCGCCGCCGAGTTCGGGGTACGCCCCGTCGACGCCGTCTCCCGGCTGCACACGGTCACCTCGGTCGCCGGCCGGTACGCCCAGGTCGACCGGGACGGGCGCAACATCCGGCTGCTGCTGGCCAAGAACCCGGCCAGCTGGCTGGAGGCGTTCGACATGGCCGACGAGGCGCCCACCCTGCTGTCCATCAACGCCCGTGACCCCGACGGGCTGGACACCTCCTGGCTGTTCGACGTCGACTTCGCCCCGCTGCGCGGCCGGCAGGTGCTGATCACCGGCGACCGCGCGTACGACCTGGCGGTCCGGCTCGACGTCAACGGGGTGCCGTTCCAGCACGTCCGGGCGTTCGGCGAGGCGGTCCGGGCGGTCCCGCCGGGCCGGCTGGAGGTCATCGCGAACTACACCGCCTTCCAGGACATCCGAGCGGAGTTGGACCGTGTCAACTGAGAGCCTGCGTATCGTCTGGATCTACCCCGACCTGCTCTCCACCTACGGCGACCGGGGCAACCTGCTGATCCTGGCCCGCCGGGCGCAGCAGCGCGGGATGCCGGTCGAGGTGCTGGAGGTCCGCTCCGACCAGCGGCTGCCCGCCACCGCCGACATCTACCTGCTCGGCGGCGGCGAGGACGGCCCGCAGGCGCTCGGCGCGCAGCGGCTGCTCGCCGACGGCGGCCTGCACCGGGCCGTCGCCCAGGGCTCGGTGGTCTTCGGCGTCTGCGCCGGCTACCAACTCCTCGGCACCTCCTTCTTCGCCAAGGGCACCCGGTGCGCCGGGCTGGAGCTGCTCGACCTCTCCTCCGACCGGGGTCCGACCCGGGCGGTCGGCGAGCTGGCCGGCGAGATCGACCCCCGGCTGGGCGTGCCGCCGCTGTCCGGGTTCGAGAACCACGGCGGCCGGACCCACCTCGGCCCCGGCGTGTCGCCGCTGGCCCGGGTCAGTGCCGGGGTCGGCAACGACGGCGTCACCGAGGGCGCGTGGCGGGGCAAGCTGCTGGGCACGTATTCGCACGGGCCGGCGCTGGCCCGCAACCCCGCCCTGGCCGACCTGCTGCTGCGCTGGGCCACCGGCGCGCACCAGCTCCCGCCGCTGGACGACACCTGGGCCGAGCGGCTGCGCACCGAACGCCGCGCCGCCGTGGCCGCCGCCGCCCGCCCGTGACGCCCGCCGCCCGCCCGTGACCACCGCCGTCCGGCGGCTGCTTCGCCAGCCGTCGGCACGTCGGTTCGCCCTGCTGCTGGTCATGCTCGCGGGGTTCCTGGTGCTGCTGCTGGTCACGCCGCACCCGGACGTCGCCGAGCTGCCCCGGCTGGCCGACTCGCTCGGCGGGTACGCCCCGGTGCTGGGCGTGGTGGTCGGGGCGCTGCTGCTGGTGGCCCTGGTCCCCCGGACCTTCGTCACGCTGGCGGCGGGAGCGGTGTTCGGCCCGTTGGAGGGCGCGGCGTACGCGCTCGGCGCGGCACTGCTGGCCGCCGCGCTCGGCTTCGCCGTCGGCCGGGTGCTGGGCCGGGAGTTCGTCGCCGAGCGGGTACGCGGCCGGCTGGCCCGGCTCGACGGCTGGTTCGCCCGGCAGAGCGTGCTCGGCGTGATCACCGTACGGATGCTGCCGGTCGCCGGGTTCGGGCTGGTCAGCTACGGCTACGGCACCACCGGCGCGCGGGTGCTGCCGTTCCTGGTCGGCAGCGTGCTGGCCTCCGCCCCGACCGCCTTCGGCTACGCCGCCATCGGCGCGGCGGCCAGCTCCCCCGGCAGCATCAACTGGTACGCCGCCGCCCCGGCCAGCCTCGGGCTGATCGCCAGCGCGGTGCTGGCGTACCAGTGGTGGCGGGCGGAGCGCGCCCGCCGTCTCGACCCGGGCTGACCCCGGCCGGACCGTCAGGTGACGTGCCACCGCCCCGGTGGATCAGGACCCCCGTTCCGCGTCCCGGTGTGCGGGGTCGACCAGTCCGGCCTCGTAGGCGGCGATGACCAGGTGCACCCGGTCCCGTGCGCCGAGCTTGGTGAACAGCCGGGCCACGTGGGCCTTGGCGGTGGCCGCGCTGATGAACAGGTGCGCGGCGATCTCCGCGTTGGACAGTCCCCGACCCACCAGGGTCAGCACCTCGCGTTCCCGCCCGGTCACCCCCGGCAGGGGGCGCTGGTGGGGCACCCGGTCGGGGCGGCGGGCGAACTCGGCGATCAGCCGACGGGTCACCGCCGGCGCGATGAGGGCGTCGCCGGCGGCGACGACCCGGACCGCGCCGAGGATGTCGTCCAGGGCCATGTCCTTGACCAGGAATCCGCTCGCCCCGGCACGCAGTGCGCCGTGCACGTGCGCGTCGTCGTCGAACGTGGTCAGCACCAGCACCCGGGTCGGGCCACCGGCGGCGGTGATCGCCCGGGTGGCGGTGATGCCGTCGGTCCCGGGCATCCGCAGGTCCATCAGCACCACGTCGGGCAGCACGTCCCGGGCCAGCCGGACCGCCTCCGCGCCGGTGCCGGCCTCACCGACCACCTCGATGTCGGGCGCGTCGGCGATCAGCACCCGCAGACCGGCGCGGACCAGCGGCTGGTCGTCGACGAGCAGCACCCGGATGCTCACCCGTCGGCCCCGGCGGGGACCCGTCCGCCGTCGACCGGCAGGCGGGCGGCGACCCGGAAGCCGCCCTCCGGGCGCGGCCCGGCGGCGAACCGGCCCCCGAGCAGCGTCACCCGTTCCCGCATGCCGACGATCCCGTGTCCGACGCCCGCGCCGCAGGGCGGAGTGCCCCGGCCCGCGTCGACCACCTCGACACGCAGCCCGTCCGGCAGATAGCCGAGGGTGACCCGGCACTGGTCGACGCCCGCGTGCCGGACCACGTTCGTCAGCGCCTCCTGCACGATCCGGTAGGCGGCGAGGTCGACCTCCCCGGGCAGGGGTCGGGGCGGGCCCTCCCGGCGTACCGTCACCCGGACCCCCGCGTCGGCGGCGACGTCGACCAGCCGGCCCAGGTCCGCGAGACCCGGCGGCGGATCCAGGGACGCCGCCGCCTGCTGCGGGTGACGCAGCGCTCCGACGGTACGCCGCAGCCCGGCCAGCGTGTCCCGGCTGGTCTGCTCGATGGCGGCGAGTGCGGCCCGGGCCTGTCCCGGCTGGGTGTCGATGACCCGGGCACCGACACCCGCCTGGATGGCGATGACACCGATGCTGTGCGCCACCATGTCGTGCACCTCCCGGGCGATCCGCAGCCGCTCCGCGGTGACCGCCTCGACGGCGGCGTGCGCGCGTGACTCCTCGGCGTGCCGACGGCGGGCCCGTGCCGCGCCGCCGGCCACCACGGCGGCGACCACCAGCAGCACCGAACTGGTGGCCCGGTCGACCGGGCCGGTGGCTGAGTTGACGAAACCCGCCGTGACCTGCAGCACGAGCACCACGGCGGCGGCGGGGACCGCGATCCGGCCCGGGAAGCGTGCCGCGACCAGCCCCACCATCGCATCGACGACGAGGAACTGCAGGTACCAGACGGCGGACAGGTAGCCGTTCTCCCAGGCACTCGTCGCCACGGTCACCGTGCAGGCCCCGGCGAGCGCCAGCCCCAGCGCGAGCAGCGGGCGACGCCCCAGCAGGGCGGCGGGCAGCAGCACCACCAGCGCCGGCGCGAGGTAGCGCAGCGGAATTCCCGGCACGCTCCCGTCGGGGGTGGGGACCGGCAGGAGCGGACCACCGATGCCGACGGTCGACGCGAGCAGCACCACGAGTGGGAACAGGCCCACCCCGGCCCAGATCAGGACCGTCCGCACCCGGCGGGCGACGGGAGCCGGACGGGCGGCGACGGCACGCATGGGGACACCGTAGCCAGTGGGCGGCCGGGTGGTCATCGGCCGGCGGGCGTACGCCCCGGGGCCTACCCCGCGGGGCCGGAAGCGGCCGGCGGTACGACGCCCGGCAGCGCACCGTCCGGCAGCGTCGAACCCGTGATAGAGATACGTGACCTCACCAAGCGGTACGGCCGGACCACGGCCGTCGACCGGCTCACCCTCACCGTCCGGTCCGGGCACGTGACCGGATTCCTCGGGCCCAACGGCGCCGGCAAGTCCACCACCCTCCGGCTGCTGCTCGGCCTGCACCGCCCGACCAGCGGCAGCACCCTGATCGACGGGCAGCCGTTCGCCGCACGCCGGCGCGGGTTGCGGCACGTCGGCGCGCTGCTCGACGCGGGCGACGTGCACGGCGGGCGCAGCGCCCGGTCGCACCTTCGGGCGCTGGCCGCCAGCAACGCCATCGGCCGGTCGCGGGTCGACGAGGTGCTGGGCGAGGTGGGCCTGAGCGGGGTCGCCGGACGCCGGATCGGTGGTTTCTCGCTCGGCATGAAGCAGCGGCTCGGTATCGCCGCCGCGCTGCTGGGCGATCCGCCGACGCTGCTGTTCGACGAGCCGTTCAACGGCCTCGACCCGGCGGGGGTGCGGTGGGTGCGCGAACTGTTCCGGCGGCTCGCCGCCGAGGGCCGGACCGTCCTCGTCTCCAGCCATCTGATGAGCGAGATGGAACAGACCGCCCAGCACCTGGTGGTGATCGGCCGGGGCGAGTTGATCGCCGACGAGAGCCTGGCCGAGTTCGCCGCCCGCAGCGTCCGGACGCAGGTCGTGGTCCGTACGCCCGACCCGACGGCGCTGACCGTCGCGGTGCGCGAGGTGGGCGCGGACGTCGGGACGGCCCCCGACGGGGCGCTCACGGTGACCGGCCTGAGCCCGACGGCGCTCGGCGACCTGGCATTCACCCGGGGCATCCCGGTGCACGAGTTGATCACCCGGTCCACCTCGTTGGAGGAGGCGTTCATGAACCTCACCGCCGACCGCGTCGACTACCGGGCGGGAGAACACCGGTGACCGCACCGACCGAGGCCGCCCGGGGCGCCGGCCGCCGGGCCGTCGAGCCCGCCGCCCGCTTCCGTGACCTGCTCGCCGCCGAGTGGCTCAAGCTGTGGTCGCTGCGGTCCACCTACGGGTCGCTGGCGCTGATCGCGGTGTCGGCCATGCTGTTCAGCGTGCGGGCGGCCCTGGCCGACCACCACAACTGGCCTGGCTACTCGGCGGAGCGGCAGGCCGCGTTCGACCCGATCCACGACGCCTTCCCCGAGGAGGGGTGGTTGTTCGTCATCCTCGCCGCCGGGGCGGTCGGCGCGGTGACGATCGCCGGTGAGTACGCCAGCGGCCAGATCCGTACGACGTTCGCCGCCGTACCGGCCCGATCCGCCGTCGCCGCCGCCAAGGTGCTGGTGTTGGCGACGGTCATGCTGGTCGTCGGGGTGCTGACCGCAGGTGTGTCGTTCGGGTTGTCGCAGGCCATCCTCGCCGACCGGGGGGCCGGCGCGTCGCTCGGCGAGCCGCAGGCGTTGCGGGCGGTGGTCGCCTCGGCGCTGCTGCTACCGGTCTGCGCGCTCATCGGCCTGGGCTTCGGCGCGTTGCTGCGGCACACCGCCCCGGCGATCGTCGCGACCACGGGGCTGCTGCTCCTGCTGCCGCTGGCCTTCGACCTGGAGAACCGGTGGACGGCCGCGATCCACAACGCCCTGCCGGTACCGGCCTGGGAACGGCTCGTCGCGAACCCGTACATCCAGTTCAACGAGCACCTCGCCACGGTCCCGGGTTCCTGGGTGGCGCTCGCCGCCTGGCCGGTCGTCGCCACCCTGGTCGCCGCGCTGGTCGTGCACCACCGCGAACCCTGACCCGCCCCACGGGCCGGCGGCAGCACGCCGGGCGGGCCGTCGGGAAGGGCCCCTCGCGCCGCGTGAAGCGTCGACGAGGGGCCCTTTCACGTCAGGCGACGACCGAGACCAGCCGGCCCGGCACCACGATGACCTTGCGCGGCTCCTTGCCGGCCAGCGCGGACGCGACCGCCTCCAGGGCCGCCGCCCGGACGGCCTCCTCCGCGGCGTCGGCGGGCACCTCGATCCGGCCCCGGACCTTGCCGTTGACCTGCACCGGGTAGGTGACCGTGTCGGCGACCAGCAGCGCCGGGTCGGCGGCCGGGAAGTCGGCGTACGCCAGCGAGGTGCCGTGGCCCAGCATCCGCCACAACTCCTCGGCCACATGCGGGGCGAACGGGGCCAGCATCAGCACCAGCGGCTCGGCCACCTCGCGCGGCGTCTGTTCCAGCCGGGTCACCGCGTTGGTCAGCTCGATCAGCTTGGCGATCGCGGTGTTGAACCGGATGCCCTCCATGTCGGTCCGGACCCCGTCGATCACCCGGTGCAGCAGCCGTCGGGTGGCCTCGTCGGCCGGCGCGTCGGTGACCCGCAGCGTGCCGGTCTGCTCGTCGACCACGGCCCGCCACACCCGTTGCAGGAACCGGTACGACCCGACCACCGCCCGGGTCTCCCAGGGGCGGGACACCTCCAGCGGGCCCATCGACATCTCGTACACCCGAAAGGTGTCCGCGCCGTAGGCCGCACACATGTCGTCGGGGGTGACCACGTTGCGCAGCGACTTGCCCATCTTGCCGTACTCGCGGGTCACCTCGTGCTCACCGTGGAACCAGCGCCCGTCGACCTCGACGACCTCCTCGGCCGGCACCGGCGTGCCCCGGGAGTCGCGGAAGGCGTACGCCTGGATCATGCCCTGGTTGAACAGCTTGCGGAACGGCTCGAACGACGACACGTGGCCCAGGTCGTACAGCACCTTGTGCCAGAACCGGGCGTACAGCAGGTGCAGCACGGCGTGCTCGGCACCGCCGACGTACAGGTCGGTGCCCCCGCAGTCGCCCTCGGCGCGCGGGCCCATCCAGTACGCCTCGTTCTCCGGGTCGACGAACCGCCCGGAGTTCGTCGGGTCCAGGTAGCGCAGCTCGTACCAGCAGGAGCCGGCCCACTGCGGCATCACGTTGGTCTCCCGGGTGTACCGCTTCGGCCCGTCGCCCAGGTCCAGCTCCACCTCGACCCAGTCGCGCCGCCGCGACAGCGGGGTCTCCGGGTTGCTGTCGGCGTCGTCGGGGTCGAACGTCTTCGGGGAGAAGTCGTCCACCTCGGGCAGCTCGACCGGCAGCATCTCCTCGGGCAGCGCGATCGCCGCGCCGGTGGCGTCGTAGACGATCGGGAACGGCTCGCCCCAGTAGCGCTGCCGGGAGAACAGCCAGTCCCGCAGCCGCCAGGTGACCGCGCCGACACCGTGGCCGTTGGCCTCCAGCCAGGCGATGATCGCCGCCTTGGCGTCGGCCACCCCCAGCCCGTTCAGGTCCAGGCCACGCTCGGGGGCGGCGCTGTTGATCGCCGGCCCGTCCCCGGTCCACGCCTTCCCGTCGAACCCGTCGGCCGGCTGCACGGTCCGCACGATCGGCAGGTCGAACACCTCGGCGAAGGCCCAGTCCCGCTCGTCCTGGGCGGGCACCGCCATGATCGCGCCGGTGCCGTAGCCGGCCAGCACGTAGTCGGCGATGAAGATCGGGATCTGGCCGCCGGTGACCGGGTGGGTGGCGTACGCGCCGACGAAGACGCCGGTCTTCTCCTTGGTGTCGGCCTGCCGCTCCACGTCGGTCTTGGCCGCCGCCGCCTTCCGGTACGCCTCGACGGCCTCCCGGGGGCCGGCGTGCCCACCGGTCCAGGCGTCCCGCGTCCCGGCCGGCCAGGCCGCCGGGGTCAGCGCGTCGACCAGCTCGTGCTCGGGGGCCAGCACCAGGTAGGTGGCCCCGAAGATGGTGTCCGGCCGGGTGGTGAAAACTCTGATGCGGGCTCCGCCCGCGACACCGGAATCAGTGGTCCCGGTCGGGAAGTCGATGTGCGCGCCGGTGGACCGGCCGATCCAGTTGCGCTGCTGCAGCTTGATCGACTCGGGCCAGTCCAGCGTGTCCAGGTCGTCCAGCAGCCGGTCACCGTACGCGGTGATCCGCATCATCCACTGCTTCAGGTTGCGCTTGAAGACGGGGAAGTTGCCCCGGTCGGAGCGGCCGTCCGGGGTGACCTCCTCGTTGGCCAGCACGGTGCCCAGCCCCGGGCACCAGTTCACCGGCGCCTGCGAGACGTACGCCAGCCGGTGGTCGTCGACGATCCGCCGCTGCTCGGCCGGGCTCAGCTCGGCCCAGGCCCGACCGTCGGGGGTGGGCCGGTCACCGGCGGCGAACTCGGCGATCAGCTCGGCGACCGGACGGGCCCGCCGCGCCTGCGGGTCGTACCAGGAGTTGTAGACCTGCAGGAAGATCCACTGGGTCCACCGGTAGAAGTCGGTGTCGATGGTGGCCACCGAGCGCCGCTCGTCGTGGGCCAGCCCCAGCCGGCGCAGCTGCGCCTTGTACCGCTCGATGTTGGCCACCGTGGTCGTGCGGGGGTGGGTGCCGGTCTGCACCGCGTACTGCTCGGCGGGCAGGCCGAACGCGTCGAAGCCCATCGCGTGCAGCACGTTGCGCCCGGCCATCCGCTGGTAGCGGGCGAAGCAGTCGGTGCCGATGTAGCCCAGCGGGTGCCCGACGTGCAGCCCCGCCCCGGACGGGTACGGGAACATGTCCAGCACGTACAGCTTCTCCGCGCCCGCCCGGGGGTGGCCCGGGTCGGCCAGCGGGCCGGTCGGGTTCGGCGCGTGGAAGGTGCCCTCCCGCTCCCAGGTGTCCTGCCACCGACGCTCGATCTCGTCGGCCATGGCCGCGGTGTACCGGTACGGGGGGATGTCGCCCGCCGGTGCGGCTGCCTCGCTCATGCCTTCTCCTTGGCTCCTTGGCGCGGTCGTGTCGGGTCTGGGGAGCGTCGGGCCCGCAGGACCCCGCCGCGGGCACGAAAAAGCCCCTCGCACAGGAGGGGCCGCCGTGCTGTCGCGCGTCAGCGCATCAGCACGGCCCGGTAAGAAGCAGGAAGACTCCGGTCATGTTCCGCAGTGTACCCCGTGGCGTCGGGCGACCGCCCGGCACATCCACCCCGCGACCGTCACCTTCCGTGGTCGCCCGGCCGCGTCCGGTCCCCCGACCTGACGAATATCCGCCGGGTGACCGGCCGACTTCCGGCAGGGTTCGGCGTTCACCGTAAACATGGTTAGCCTGAGAGACCAGTGCGATTCCTGCGGCAGACGAGGCTTCCCGTTGCGAACCGAACGACGGGTCCAGGTGCTCTTTACCGAGCTGCCGTCGCGACGAGGAGAAGGCCCGTGACACAACAGACCTGGGACGAGGTGGGCGGCGTGCTGCCGCACGACGAGTTCCGCGCCGCCAGCGAGGCCATCGTGGCCAACATCGAGCAGGTCATCGAGGGCAAGACGGCGACCGTACGGCTCGCCCTGGCCGTCCTGCTGGCCGAGGGGCACCTGCTGATCGAGGACGTCCCGGGCGTCGGCAAGACCAAACTGGCCAAGGCGCTCGCCCGGTCCATCGACTGTTCGGTGCGGCGCATCCAGTTCACCCCCGACCTGCTGCCCAGCGACGTCACCGGGGTCAGCGTCTACAACCAGGAGACGCACGACTTCGAGTTCCGCCCCGGCGCGGTCTTCGCCAACCTGGTGGTCGGCGACGAGATCAACCGGGCCTCGCCGAAGACGCAGTCCGCGCTGCTGGAGTGCATGGAGGAACGGCAGGTCACCGTCGACGGCGTCACCTACCAGCTACAGACCCCGTTCATGGTGATCGCCACCCAGAACCCGATCGAGATGGAGGGGACGTACCCGCTGCCGGAGGCGCAGCGCGACCGGTTCACCGCCCGGATCGCGATGGGCTACCCCGGCCCGGAGGCCGAGCTGGCCATGCTGGACGGGCACGGCGCCGCCGACCCGCTCCAGGAGCTGCGCCCGGTCTCCGACGCCGACACGGTACGCCGGCTGATCGCCACCGTGCGCAACGTCCACGTCGCCGACGCCGTCAAGCAGTACGCCGTCGACCTGGTCACCGCCACCCGGGAGGCCCCCGACCTGCGGCTGGGCGCGTCCCCCCGGGCCACCCTCCAGCTGCTGCGCACCGCCCGCGCGGTGGCCGCCCTGGAGGGCCGCGACTACGTGCTCCCCGACGACCTCCAGGCGCTCGCGGTGCCGGTGCTGGCCCACCGGATCATCCCCACGGCCGACGCCCAGCTCGCCCGCCGCACCACCGACGCGATCGTCGCCGAGCTGGTGCACCGGCTCGCCCTGCCGCCGGACCGCAAGCGCCCCACCGGGTACGACACGCCCCGCCCCGCCGCCGGCAACGGCCGCCCGCCGTTCGAGCCGCGGAGGCCGTGACGTGCGGGACGGGCTGCGTGGCCTGACCACCCGGGGCCGTTCGTTCCTGGCGGCGGCCATCGCCGCCGCGATCTCGGCCGGCATCCTCGGCGAACGGGACCTGCTCCGGGTGGCGGTGCTGCTCGCCGTCCTGCCGCTGCTCGCCGCGCTCTACGTCGGCCGGACCCGGTACAAGCTGGCCTGCAACCGCTCGCTGGACCCGCACCGGGTGCCGGTCGGGGCCAGCTCCCGGGTGGTGCTGCGGTTGCAGAACATGTCCCGGCTGCCCACCGGCACCCTGCTGCTGGAGGACCGGCTGCCGTACGCGCTGGGCAGCCGGCCCCGGGTGGTGCTGGAACGGCTCGGCGCGCACCAGGCCAGCTCGGTGGCGTACACCGTGCGCGCCGACGTGCGCGGCCGGTACGAGGTGGGTCCGCTGGTGATCCGGATGACCGACCCGTTCGGGTTGTGCGAGCTGAGCCGGGCGTTCCCCAGCACCGAACAGCTCACCGTGATCCCGCAGGTCACCCCGCTGCCCTCGGTACGGCTGCCCGGCGAGTACGCCGGCAGCGGCGACAGCCGGGCCCGGTCGGTGGCGGTGCACGGCGAGGACGACGCCGCCACCCGGGAGTACCGCAGGGGCGACGACCTGCGCCGGGTGCACTGGAAGTCGACCGCCCGCACCGGTGAGCTGATGGTGCGCCGCGAGGAGCAGCCCTGGGAGAGCCGCGCCACGGTGGTGCTGGACACCCGGGCGCACGGGCACCGGGGTGACGGCCCGACGGCCAGTTTCGAGTGGGCGGTCTCCGCCGCCGCCAGCATCGCCGTGCACCTGCGCCAGGCCGGATACAAGCTGCGCCTGGTCACCGGCGACGGGGTCGACGTCGACGCCAACGAGGCCACCGGGGACGGCCTGCTCCTCGACCACCTCTCCGACGTCCGGCTCGACCAGCGCGGCGACGTGGCGACGCTGGTGCAGCGGGTCCGCCAGCGCGCCGACGGTGGCCTGATCATCGCGTTGTTCGGGTCGCTGACCACCAGTGAGGCGGAACTGCTCGGCGGGCTGCGCGGCAACGGGGCGACCTGCGTCGGTTTCGTGCTGCACAGCTCCACCTGGCTCAGCCTGCCCGAGCGGGCCCGGTTCGAGTCCGAGCAGGCCCACGCCGCCGCCGCGCTGTCCCTGTTGCAGGGCGGCTGGCGGGTCATCGGGGTCGACCACGACGGCCAACTCCCGGCGCTCTGGCCGCAGGCCGGCCGCGGTTCACAGGGCTTCGCGCTGCGTGCGGCGCTCGCCGAGACGGTCGCCGGGGCCGTCCGGTGAGCCGTCGACCGGCCCCGCACCGGCACCACCGGCCGGTCCGCCGCGCCGCCGACGGGCGTACCGCCGTCGTCGGCCGCCGTGCGGTCGGCCCCGCCACCGACGCCCGACGACAGAGAGGGTGACGTCGTGAACGCGTCCCGGAACATCGGCTTCGTGGCCGCCACGGCGACCCTGCTCGCCGCAGCCCCGCTGTCGTCGATCTTCCAACAGTGGACCTGGCTGATCCAGTCGGCCATCGCGGTCGCCGTGGTGGCCGGCGCGGCGGCGCTCACCCGGCTGGTCCGGGCCCCGCTGTGGGGCCAGGTGCTGGGCATGCTCGCCGGCCTGCTGCTCGCCCTGACCTGGCTCTTCCCGGGCGGTGGCGAGCTGGTCGCCTTCCTGCCCACGCCGGCGACGCTGGCCCACTTCGGTGAGCTGGCGCAGGGCTCGTTGCAGGACATGCGCTCCTACGGCGTGAAGGTGCCCGACACCACCCCGCTGCTGTTCATCAGCGTGCTCGGGGTGGGCTCGGTGGCGATCGTGGTCGACGTGCTCGCCGTCGGGCTGCGCCGACCGGCCCTGGCCGGGCTGCCCATGCTGGCCATCTACTCGGTGCCGGTGGCGGTCTACGTCGACAGCGTCCCCGCGCTGCCGTTCGTGGTCGGCGCCGCCGGCTACCTCTGGCTGCTGGTCACCGACAACGTCGACCGGGTCCGCCGGTTCGGCCGCCGGTTCACCGGCGAGGGCCGCGACGTGGACGTCTGGGAGTCGTCCCCGCTGGCCGCCGCCGGTCGCCGGCTGGCGGTGGTCGGGGTGGTGCTGGCCGTGGTGCTGCCGCTGGCCGTACCGGGGATGTCCGGCGGGCTGCTGGACCAGTTCAACACCGCCGGCAACGGCACCGGCAACGGACGCCTCGGGCAGGGCGGCGGCCCCGGCCGGATCGACCTGTTCGCCGCCCTCAGCGGGCAGCTCAACCAGTCCGAGGTGGCCGACATGGTCACCGTCACCACCACCGAGCAGAACCCGTTCTACCTGCGCTTCGGCGTCGCCGACGAGCTGCGCCCGGACGGCTTCCGGGTGCGCCCGCCCAACGGCCGGCCGGTGAACCGGGACCTGCCCGACCCGGCCGACCGGGCCCAGGCGGGGGTGGAGCAGCAGACCTACCGGGCGACCGTCGAGGTGAACCGGTCGCTGAACATGCCCTTCGTGCCGGTCTACACCGACCCGGTCAGCTTCGACGGGCTCAACGGCAACTGGTCGTACGACCAGAACCTCGGGGTGGTCTTCTCCAACCGGGACAACTCCCGGGGCAAGCGCTACTCCTTCGAGTACGTGCGCTCGACGTACACCCCGGCGGCGCTGCGCCGGGCCCGCCCGCTGCCGGCCGATCACCCGATCCGGCTGCAACAGACCCGCACCCCGGAGGTCCGCGAGGTCAGCGTGCTGGTCAACCGGCTCGTGGAGGGGAAGTCCACCGACTACGACCGGGTCCGGGCGCTCTACGACTACTTCTCCCGGGAGAACGGGTTCAGCTACTCGCTGAGCACCAAGGGCGGCACCAGCGGCCAGGAGATCGTCGACTTCCTCACCAACAAGGTCGGCTACTGCCAGCAGTACGCGGCGGCACTGGCCTGGCTGGTGCGGGAGGCCGGCATCCCGGCCCGGGTGGCGTTCGGCTTCACCAACGGCAGCAGCGTCGACGGGGACACCGCCGTCCTGACCAACCGCAACCTGCACGCCTGGACGGAGGTCTACTTCGACCGGTTCGGCTGGGTGCCGTTCGACGCCACCCCGGCGTACGGCGTCCAGGGGTCGACCCGGTCGGCGTGGGCGCCGGACTCCGACGCCCCGGACCCGGAGCCGTCGGACACGGCCGCGCCGGCCGCGCCGGAGGACCCGGGCGCCACGGCCGGGCCGCAGCGTGACGAGGCCATCGACAAGGACACCGACGCCGGGTTCGACCCGACCACCGGCGCCCCCGTCGAGCGGGCCCCGACCTGGCCCTGGTGGACTCTGGGCGCGCTGCTGGCGTTGGCGGCGCTGCTGGCGCTGCCGGCGCTGCGGCGGCGCGCGCTACGCCGGCAGCGGCACCGTCGGCCCGTTCCGGTGGCGGCCGGCGCCGCCCCCGACGACGGGGCGGGCGCGAGCATCCCGATGACGGTGCTGGGCGCGGACGCCGAGCGGGCCCGCGCGGACGCCCACGCCGCCTGGGACGAGTTGCTGGACACCCTGGTCGACTACCGGGTCCGGGTCGACCGGACGGAGACGCCCCGGGCGACCGCCGAGCGCCTGGCCCGGGAGGCGGTCGGCGAGGACGCCGGCTCCGCCACGGCGGTACGGCTGCTCGGCCGGGCCGAGGAACGCGCCCGGTACGCCCGGGACCCGCTCACCGGCGAGCCCCTGCACCCGGCGCTGCGGACGGTACGGGACACCCTCGCCGCGCGGGCCGACCGGCGTACCCGGCTGCTGGCCGCCGTGCTGCCGCCGTCGGTGCTGCTGCGCTGGCGTGCCTCGCTGGGCGACAGCTCGGCGCGGCTGGTGACGGCCTCCGGGCGGCTGCGTCGCCTGCTGCTGCGCTGGAACCCCCGCCGCCTGCTGGCCACCCGCCGCGCCTGACCGCGGGGCTGGTCGGGCGGGCCGGGGGTGGGGTAGGCGCATGTGGGGCGAGGTAGCGGTATCCGAAACGACTGATACCGCTACCTCGCCCCACATGCGTAGCTACCTCGCCACCTGCGCGAGCTGTCGCCGGACAGGAAGATGCGACGGAGGTGGCCGGACCAGGTCCGGCACCTACCGTCGTCGGTGTCGCCCGTCCACCTCAGGGGTGGGCGGGGTTCAACGATGTCCCTCCGGGCGCTGACGCCACCGGTCCTCCATGCGGTCCAGCAGCGACGGCCGCCGGCCGCCGCGGCCACGCGGGCGACGACGACTCGTCGTGCCGCCCACCACGTGCAGGTCAGGTGACTGCCCCCGCCGGTGCGACTGCACCGCATAGCCCAGCGCGGCCAGCATGACGACGAAGCCCGCCACTGCCAGTGGCGGCGTCTTGATCACCGCGCCGTAGACCAACAGGGCCAGGCCGACGACCACCACGCCGGCAGCGACGAGCAGGCGACGCCGCGTGTGGAAACGCGGGTCGCTGGCGCGCACGGCCGAGGCGAATTTGGGGTCCTCGGCAAGCGACCGCTCGATCTGCTCGAACAGCCGCTGCTCGTGCTCCGAGAGCGGCACGGCACTCCTCCCCGGTCACGTTGGTCGGCCCGGTCGGGCCGACAGACCGTGGCAGCCAACCGGCTGCTTGCCGCCAAGTCTACGAGGGGGGTCGCGCGTCGGAAAGCGGGACGACCTATGGCCGACTGCTATTTTCGCCGGGGCCGGCGTCACGCCTGCCGAGCAGACTGGCCGGACCTATGACGGACCGCCCGAAACGGGCAGCCGCGGCGTCGGCGGCGGTTTCCGCTTCCCGCCAACCACGCTCGGGTGCGCCGAGGGTGAGCTGTCGCGGCGTGTCGACCGCCCCGGCCAGACTCTCCACCCGCACACCGACCAGCCGGACCGGCTCACCCGGGTCGAGAACCGTCCAGAGGTCCCAGGACGTGTCGAAGATCTCCCGGGCCACGTCGGTGGCCACGCCGAGCGTCCGGGACCGGTTGACGGTGCGGAAATCGGACAGCCGCACCTTCAGCGAGACCGTCCGGCCCACCTGACCGGCCCCGCGCAGCCGGCTGCCCACCTTCTCGCTGAGGGCCAGCAGCGCCCGCCGGATCTGCTGCGGGTCGACGACGTCGACGTCGAAGGTCACCTCGGCCCCGATCGACTTCTCCACGTGCTCCGGGCTGACCGGACGCGGGTCCCGCCCCCGGGCCAGCTCGTGCAGGTGGGTCGCGGACGCCGCGCCGAGCGCCTTGCGCAGCATCCCGACCGGCGCCTCGGCCAGATCGCCGATGGTCCGCAGGCCGAGCCGGCGCAGCGTCTCGGCGGACCGCTCCCCCACCCCCCACAACGCGTCGACCGGCAGCGGGTGGAGGAACTCCAGCACCCGGTCGGCCGGCACCACGAGCACGCCGTCCGGCTTGGCCCGGGTGGAGCCGAGCTTGGCCACGAACTTGCTCGGGCCCACCCCGACCGAACAGGTCAGCCCCTGCTCGGCCGTCACCCGCTCCCGGATCCGCCGGGCGATGGCGGCGGGCGGGCCGAACAGCCGACGGGCACCCGCCACGTCGAGGAACGCCTCGTCGAGGGAGAGCGGCTCGACCAGCGGGGTGACGTCCCGGAAGATCCGCATCACCGCGTCGGAGGCCGCCCGGTAGCGGGCGAAGTCGGGGGGCAGGTAGACCGCGCCGGGGCAGAGCGCGCGGGCCCGCGCGGTGGGCATGGCGCTGCGCACGCCGAAACGGCGGGCCTCGTAACTGGCGGAGCTGACCACGCCGCGCGGCCCGACCCCGCCGACCACCACCGGAAGGCCCCGCAGCTCGGGCCGGTGGCGCACCTCGACCGAGGCGAAGAAGGCGTCCATGTCGACGTGCAGGATCGGGCTGGCCGAGTCGTCGGCGTCGGGCCCGAAACGCGGGTCACCACCGCGCGGCAACGACTGGCTCCGACCCATTGCGGCAGGCTAACCGCCCGGTACGACAACCGGCCCGCCCGCCCCACGGGCGACGGCCCCGGTCAGCCCCGGACCACCAGCAGCGGCACGGTCATCTCCGCCGCGGTGTCCGCCCCGTGGTACGCCACCAGCCGGGACACCGCCGGCGGCTCCGACCGGGTGGCCAGCACCGCGTACGTGTCGCGGCAGGTCACCACCACGTCGCCGACCCGGGACAGGTGTTCCTCGGCGACCGGGCCGAACCACCCCTCGGCCACCATCTCCGCCCGGGTGCACACCCGGGCGGCCGGCCCGAGCACCGCCAACCAGGTGGCCACCACGTCGTCCACCGCCCCCGGGTCGACGTGCAGGTACCGCACCCGGGGCTCACCGGCGACCACCCGGATGCCGGCCCGCAGCCGTGGGTCGGTGTCCAGGTCGAACCGGTGCCCCGCCGGCACGTCGAGCTGGCCGTGGTCGGCGGTGACCAGCAGCGCGGCGTCGGCCGGCAACCCGTCGACGAGGCGGGCGAGCAGGGCGTCCACCTCGGCGGCGGCGATCCGCCACGGGGCCGAGTCGACCCCGCTGAGGTGACCGTGCCGGTCCAGGTCGGGGTGGTAGCCGGAGACCAGGGTGGGGCCGGCCCCGGCGGACAGCGCCGCCAGCATCGTCCGGGCCAGCGCGTCCACCCCGCCGACGCCCCGGTAGTCGCCGCCCCGGTTCGCGGCCAGGGTGAGCCCGCTGCCGGCGTACTCGGGGCGGCTCACCACGCTCACCGCGACCCCGGCGGCCCGGGCGCGCTGCCACTGGGTGCGTACCGGCTGCCAGTGCAGCGGGTCCGGGTCGCCGTGCCAGTCGATGTGGTTGAGCACCCGGTCGGTGCCGGGCACCCGGACGGTGAAGCCGAGCACGCCGTGCGCGCCGGGGGCCGCCCCAGCCCCCAGGGTCACCAGGCTGGTCGGGGTGGTCGAGGGGAAGCCGGAGGTCAACGGGCGGCCCACCGTCGCGGCCAGCCCGGTCAGGGTCGGGGCGTACCGGGCGGCGGTGGGCAGCTGGTACCAGCCGAGGCCGTCGACGAGCAGCACGGCGACCCGACGTACCCCGGCCAGGCCGGGGGCGAGCCCGAGCAGGTCGACCGCGCCCGGCACGCCGAGCACGGCCAGCGCGCTGGGCAGCACGTCGGCCAGGCTGCCCCCGCCGTAGCACGGCGGCACCACCGCGAGCGGGTCCGCCGCAGGCACCGGCCCCGACGCCCGGTCCACCGGCACAGCGGCCGGGGGCCCGGTCGTCCCGGCCGGGGGCAGGTCGGTCATGCCGGGCGGCGGGCGAACAGGTGCAGTTGGGCGGCGAGATCCCGGTACGGCGGACGCCCGGCCAGCGCCTTCTCCAGCTCGACCAGGGCACCCGGCTGACCGTCGGCGACGGTGGCGGGCAGCAGGTCGGCCAGGACGCGTACCCCGTGGATCTCCTCGACGGTGAGGCCGGCGGCGCGCAACAGGGCGGCGGCCTCCTCGGCGTCGAAGCGGCGGCGCAGGGTGTCCCGGGGGCCGGCGGCCCCGTCGGGGGCGGCGGCCAGCGCGGCGGCGACGTCCAGGTGGCCGTTCACGGCCCGCCCCAGCACGGCGGCGGCCCGGCCGGCGACCAGCACACTCGCCGCGCCACCGGGACGCAGCGCGGCGGCCAGCGCGGTCACCACCGGCGTCGGGTCGTCGACCACCTCCAGCACCGCGTGGCACAGCACCAGGTCGACGGTGGCCGGTTCGACCAGCCCGGTCAACGCGTCCCCGTCGCCCTGCACGGCGCGCACCCGGTCGGCGACCCCGGCCTCGGCGGCCCGGCGGGTGAGGGCGGCGAGCGCGTCGGGGCTGGCGTCGACCACGGTCACCCGGTGGCCGGCCTGGGCGAGCGGCACGGCGAACCCACCGGTGCCACCGCCCACGTCGAGCACGGTCAACGTGTCGTCGGCCCGCCGCCGCAACTCGGCGGCGAGCACCGACCAGATGACGGCGGTACGGGGGGTCAACGGCGGCTCGGCGAACCGGCTGCGGGTGCTCTGTTCCACCCGGTCGAGCCTAGTCACCCGCGCCACCCGACCCCCCGTCGGCGGGGCCGTCGCCGGCTCAGATCTCCCCGCCGCCGGCCGGGTCCTCCTCGGCGCGGGACCGGCGGGTGTTCGCCACCGGCCCCTCGGTCACCTGGTACTCCCGCGGCTCGGCGTCCTGGGCGGGCGTCCAACCGGCACCCAGCCGGGTGCGCCGGGCGTTCGCCAGTCCACCGGTGTACGTACTGTCCATCGTCACTGGTCTTCCCCCTTGCCGCGCGCGGGCCGCTCTGCCCGCGCGTGCCGGAATTCTCCTGTCTCCCGGCCGGGAAAACCGTAATGTGGATCACTTCACCGGAAGTCGCGGGAGGCGGGTTCCACCGGCGGCGTGATCGGGTCCAGCCGGTCGGCGGTGAGGTTGGTGACCCCCTCGTGCCGCTGCAACCGACCACGGACCACGAGGGCGCTGCTGGTGCGGGCGATTCGACGATAGCGCTGCCACAGCCCCGGGGAGCACGTGACATTCAGCATCCCCGTCTCGTCCTCCAGGTTGAGGAAGGTGACCCCACCGGCGGTCGCCGGCCGTTGCCGGTGGGTGACGATCCCGCCGACCCGGACCCGCCGACCCGGCTCCACCCGCCCCAGCCGGGCGATCGGCACCGCGCCCAGCTCGTCGAGCCGGTCCCGGACGAACCGGGCCGGGTGGGTCTCCGGGGACAGCCCGGTGGCCCAGACGTCGGCGACGAGCCGGTCCACCGCCTCCATCCCGGGCAGGGCGGGGGCCGCCGCGCCGGTCACCGTGCCGGGCAGCCGGCCCGGCCGGTCCTGGGCCGCCGCCCCGGCCGCCCAGAGCGCCTCCCGCCGGGTCAGCCCGAAACAGGCGAAGGCGTCCGCGGTGGCCAGCGCCTCCAGTTGACCCGCGGTGAGACCGACCCGCCGGGCCAGATCCGGCATGTCCCGGTACGCCCCGTGCGCCGTCCGCTCCGCCACGATCCGCCCCGCCAGGTCGTCGCCGAGGGTACGGACGCCACCCAGCCCGAGCCGGACCGCCGGACCGCCCAGCCCCCAGGCGTGCGGCGGTTCCCCCGGCACGCTCCCCCAGCGGGTCTGCGGGGTGGACTCCAGCACCGCACCGGCCCCGCTGGCGTTGACGTCCGGCCGGCGGACCTCGACCCCGTGCCGCCGGGCGTCGTCGACCAGGGTCTGCGGCGCGTAGAAGCCCATCGGTTGGGCGTTGAGCAGGGCGGCCAGGAACGCCGCCGGGTGGTGCCGCTTGAGCCAGGAGCTGGCGTACACCAGGTAGGCGAAACTCATCGCGTGACTCTCCGGGAAGCCGTAGCTGGCGAACGCGGTGAGCTTGCGGTAGACGTCGTCGGCCAGCTCGCCGGTGATGCCCCGCTCGGCCATCCCGGCGTAGAGCCGGTCGGCGAGCTGCGCCATCCGCTGCACCGACCGTTTCGCCCCCATCGCCCGACGCAACTGGTCGGCCCCGGCAGCGTCGAAACCGGCCAGGTCGATGGCGAGCTGCATCAACTGCTCCTGGAACAGCGGCACGCCGAGGGTCTTCTCCAGCGCGTTGCGCATCAGCGGGTGCGGGTACGTCACCGGCTCCTGGCCGTTCTTGCGCCTGATGTACGGGTGCACCGAGCCGCCCTGGATCGGGCCGGGCCGGATCAGCGCCACCTCCACCACCAGGTCGTAGAACTCGCGGGGTTTCAGCCGGGGCAGGGTGGCCATCTGGGCGCGGCTCTCCACCTGGAACACCCCTACCGAGTCGGCCCGGCAGAGCATGTCGTAGACCTCCGGGTCGTCCAACGTCATGTCACCCAGGTCCAGCCTGGACCCGATCAGGTCGTAGCCGTAGTGCAGGGCCGACAGCATGCCCAGCCCGAGCAGGTCGAACTTGACCAGCCCGACGGCCGCGCAGTCGTCCTTGTCCCACTGGAGCACGCTGCGGCCGGGCATCCGCCCCCACTCCACCGGGCACACCTCGATCACCGGCCGGTCGCAGATCACCATGCCGCCGGAGTGGATGCCCAGGTGCCGGGGGAAGGTCTGCAACTCGTCGGCGTACGCCACCACCTGCTCGGGGATGCCCTCGACGTCGACCGCCGCGACGGAACCCCAGCGGTCGATCTGCTTGCTCCAGGCGTCCTGCTGGCCGGGCGAGTAGCCGAACGCCTTCGCCACGTCCCGCACCGCCGACCGGGGCCGGTACGAGATGACGTTGGCGACCTGGGCGGTGTGCTCCCGGCCGTAGCGGGCGTAGACGTGCTGGATCACCTCCTCCCGTCGGTCGGACTCGATGTCCACGTCGATGTCGGGCGGGCCGTCGCGTTCCGGGGCGAGGAACCGCTCGAACAGCAGCCGGTGCCGTACCGCGTCCACGTTGGTGATCCGCAGCGCGTAGCAGACCGCCGAGTTGGCCGCCGAACCCCGGCCCTGGCAGTAGATGTCCTGTGCGCGGCAGAACGCCACGATGTCGTAGACCACCAGGAAGTAGCCGGGGAAGCCCAGCTCGTCGATCATCCGCAGCTCGTGCTCCAGCTGCGCGTACGCCTCCGGGTGCGCCCCGGGCGGCCCGTAGCGCTCGTGCGCCCCGGCCATCGTCAGGTGGCGCAGCCGGCTCATCTCGGTGTGCCCCGCCGGCACCGGGTACGCCGGCAGCCGGGGCGCGACCAGGTGCAGGTCGAAGGCGAGTTCCGCGCCGAACTCGGCGGCCCGGGACACCGCGCCCGGGTACCCGGCGAACCGGGCCGCCATCTCCGCGCCGCTGCGCAGGTGGGCGGTGGCGGCGGCGGGCAGCCAGCCGTCGACCTCGTCCAGGCTGCGTCGGGCCCGTACGGCGGCCAGGGTGGTCGCCAGCCGCCGTCGCCCCGGGCTGGCGTAGTGCACGTTGTTGCTGGCCACGGTGGGCAGCCCGGCGGCGGCGGCCAGCTCGGCGAGCGCGTCGTTGCGGTCGGCGTCGACCGGGTGCCCGTGGTCGGTCAGCTCCACCGCCACCGTCTCCGCGCCGAACAGCGCGGTGAGCCGGTCCAGCTCCCGGGCCGCCGCGTCCACCCCCTCGGTGAGCAGCGCCGCCGGCACGTGCCCCTTGCGGCAGCCGGTCAGCACCAGCACGTGGTCGCGCAGCTCGGCGGCGACCTCCTCCAGTTCGCCGTAGACCGGCCGGCCCTTCTCGCCGCCGCGTAGCTGGGCCCGGGAGATGACCGACGCGAGCCGGGCGTACCCCTCGTGGCCGTGGGCGAGCACCAGCAGGTGCCGGCCCAGCGGGTCGGGCTCGCCCTGCTGCGGGCCGGGCAGCCCCAACGACAGTTCCGCACCGAAGACCGTGGGCAGGTGCAACGTACGGGCCGCCTCGGCGAACCGGACCACCCCGTAGAACCCGTCGTGGTCGGTCACGGCGAGCGCGGTCAACCCCAGCCGGGCGGCCTCCTCGGCCAGCTCCTCCGGGTGGCTCGCCCCATCGAGGAAACTGAAGTTGGTGTGCGCGTGCAGCTCGGCGTAGGGCACCGGGTCGTCCGGGCGGTCCAGCTCCGGCGGTGCGTACCGCTCACGGTGCCGGGTCCAGGCCGGTGAGTCGCCGCCGTCGGCCTCGGCGAGCGGGTCCACCACGTGTAGGTGCCGTTCCGCGCGCCGCCGCCCGGCACCCTGGGGTCCGCCGGTCCGGGGCCCGCCGCCGTCGGTGGTGGACCGTCCGGACAGCACCCGCTCCAGCTCCGACCAGGGCAGCTTCGGATTGTGGAAGCTCATCCGGCTGTCTTCCGGCGACCGGCTGCGTGGCGCGGCCGGGGCGTCGCGGCCGGGAATGGTCCGCTCGGTGAGCGGTATGCCGCTGAGTCATATTCATGACCGCCAGGCATACCGCTCACCCGGAAGCATCGTCCGGACGCGAGGTGGCCCCGGACGGAACGCCGCACCGACCGGCAGCGCAAGCACCACCGGCCGGACCGGACCGGCGCGGACCGGACCAGCCCGGACCGGACCGCCCACCGGTCAGTCATAGATCGCCTCCACCAGCCACCGGCCCGCCTCGACGGCCAGCAGCAGGGCGGCACCGTCGGCCAGGCAGACCTGGAACCGGGCCCGGCGACGGGCCTCGGCGGGGGCCCACCACCGCTCGTCCACCGGCCACGGGCCGGTCCAGCCGACGATCTCCGTCGGGGTGGCACCGCCGACGGCCAGCCGGGCGGGCGCGGCGCTGACCGCCAGCCGGGCGCTGACCAGCACCGGTTCCCCGGTGACGTCGTGCACGGTCGCGGTGAGCGGAACGGGCAGCACCACGGCCGGCGCGGGTGGCGGTAGCCGCCCCGGCCACGGCGGTACGGGACCCGGCCGCCGTGGCCGGCCCCGCCCGGCACCACCGGGCTGCGTCACCGCCCGCCCGGCGGCATCCGGCGACGCCTCGACGACGCCCGGCAGCGGGGGCGGGCCGGGGCGGGCGGGGAGGCGTTCGTCGCCCCAGGGGACCAGGCGGGTCTGGTCGGCCGGGGAGCGACCACCGCCCAGCACGGCGGTGACCACCGCCTCCGGGCCGAGGATGCCCTGCACCCGGCTCAACGCCCGGTGCGCCCGGTCCCGTTCCTCGCCGGCCTCCCCCCACAGGCCGGGTTGCAGCCCGCCTTGGGCCAGCAGCCCGTCGGGCACCAGCCGCAGCCGGACGATCCCGGCGGTCGGCCGGGCCGGCCGGGCACCGGCCCGACCGGTGCTGCCGGAGAGCCAGCCGTCGAGCTGCCAGCGCACCCGGTCGGCGATGGCGGCGGCGGTGAGCAGCCCGTCGTGCCGCCACACCCGGTGCAGTTCCTGGCCGTGTGCGGTGACCGCCTCGATGCCGAGCCGGGTGCAGGCCAGCCCGTGCCCGGCCAACCGGTCGTGCAGCCGTTCGGCGAGCATCCGGGCGGCGAAGGCCGCCGCGTCGACCCGGTCGAGGGGCTCGTCGTGGTGGGCGGTGACGGTCAGGTCGACCGGGGGCTGCCGGACGGCGAGCGGCCGGTGGTCGTGCCCGGCGGCGAGCCGGTGGGCGAGGGCGCCGTCGAAGCCGAACCGGGCCAGCACGTCACCGGCGGGCAGCGCCGCGAACTCGCCGAGCGTGCGTACGCCGAGCCGGCGCAGCAGGTCGGCCAGGGCCGGCCGGCCGATCGCCTCGACGGGCAGCCCGGCCAGGAAGCCCGGTGTCCCGCCCGGCGGCACCACCTGACCGGTGCGCGCGGCGAGACCGGCGGCGAAGACCCCGTCGGCGATCCCGACCTGGCTCTCCACCGCGCAGGACTCGGCGACCTGTTCGATGATCCGCTCGGCGGCGGCCTCCTCACCGCCGAGGTAGCGGGCGGGCCCCCGGGCGGCGAGCGCGCAGACGCCGGGGCGGACCACCTCGACCCCGGCGGCGACCTCCTCCACGGCGGCGACGACCGGTTCGAAGGCGCGGGCGTCCCGACCGGGGTCGTGGTCGACGACGGTCAACGTGGGGCAGCGCCCCTGCGCCTCCCGGCGGCGCAGGCCCCGGCGTACCCCGGCGGCACGGGCCGGTGCGGAGCAGGCCACCACCCGGTTGGCGTGCAGCACGGCCACCGGGCCGGTGGCGGGCACCCCGTCGACGATCTCGGCGGCGAGCACCGGCCAGTCCGGGCACCAGAGCAGCAGGGTGCGCACGGGCGCGCCGGTCACCCGGACCCGACCACGGTGAATCCGCCCGGCCGGGGCCCGACGGTTGCGGCGGGGACGGCCGGCGCGGCGGGGGGCACGACCCGGGTGAGCGCGTCGCCGGGCAGCCACATCGTGATCTCCTTCGGACGGGCTGCCGCTCCGCGTCCGCGTGCCGACACGGTGACCTCGCGTCGGCGCAGCCGGCCCCGCCCCGACCCGAGCCCCTCCCAGACCCCCCGGACCACCTGGAGCGTCACGTCCGCACCGGTCCACCGGCCGTACGGGACGAGCACGCAGCCGCGTTGCCGGGCCCGGGCGGCCAGCCGGTCGGCCACCGGGGCGGAGACGGTGTGCGGTACGGCGGTCACCACCACGTCGACCCCGTCGATCAGGGCGGCGACCACGGTCGGCCACTCCGGACCGGGATGCGGGACGAGGGCCAGCCGGTCCAGGGCGATGCCGAGCTCGGCGGCAGCACCGGCGCCGAAGGTGGGCACCCCGACCACCGCGCACCACGACCCGGCCCGGGACGCCTCGGCGAGCAACGCCAGCACCAGGGAGGTGCCGCCGCTGCGCCGGGGTTGGCCGACGGTGACGGCGACCGTACTGCCCCGGCGCAGCCCCCGGTGCGGCAGCAGGCCGGTCAACTCGGGTGCCACCGGGAGCACCCGGTGGCTGCCGGCCGGGTCCGGGGCGCTCGCCGGGCGGACCAGATCGGCCAGTGCGGCGGAACCGACCACCATGCGGCCCGCCATCGGACCAACCCCCCGTCGTGTCGTTGCGTGGATCAGGTGCACTGCGTGCTCACCCCGGACGCGGTGGGACGCTGCGTCGAGGTGCTGCGGCGGGCCCGGTGCCGGCCGGTTCAGGTGCCCGGCGGGGACCCGGGCACGCCCCGGGTCAGGCGGCGAGACCGTCGAGGGCGGGCTGGTGGGTCACTCCGAGCGCCTGCTCCACCACCGTCACGAACTGTTCGGCGGCCCGGAGCAGGTCGTCGGCCTCCCGGGCGTTCACCACCCGGGGTATGCCGGCCTCGGCGGCGGCCCGCTTGCCGGCGGCGGCGGCGAAGTAGCGGGACCATTCGTCCAGTTCGGGGGCGACCCCGGCGAGCAGCACCCAGACGCTGGTGATCCGGCGGCGGCGGGCGGGCGCGGGCCGGGCCCGGGCGGCCAGCAGGGCGGCGGCGGCACGGAGCGCGGCCAGGTGGGCGGCGGCGTAGCGCAGCCCGTCGGGGCGGGTCTGGGCGGCCTCGGCCAGCCCGTGTCGGGCCGCCGTGAGGAGTTGGGTCGGGGTGCGGTGCGGCAGCACGTGCGCGGGCACCGTCGGCGCCTGGGCCGGGTTGGTCGGCATGACTGTCTCCTCCGCGTGACCGGATCGGGCGGGACGCCCGGTGGAGGAGGTCCACCGACGTGACGCCCGGGGCGGGTGGTGCGGGTGGTGCGGAGGAAGACGCACCGCTGAGGGCCGGCCGGGTGCGGATGCTTCCCCACACCACACCCGGCCGGCGAACCGGCGGGTTCGTCGCCCGCCGCCCGGGGGTCGTGGGCGGCGGGCGACGACCTGCCTTGACGGGACCGGGCTCGCGACTGCCCGGAACCCGGTGCGGTCCGCGAAACCGCACCTGCCCGGGTCGACGCCGCGAAACACCGCCCGGGGGCGTTGGAACGGGTGTGCGAGTGAATCGAACACTCGTTCTAACTGCTCTGACAGTACACCCTGCCCCCGACGAAAACGCAACGTCTGGCGTACGGCGTGCCAGCGACGATTCCCAGCCCGCGCACAGCGACGGCAAAGCCTGGCCCGAGGTCACCGCCGCAGGGTGGAACGCATGAGTGAAGGACCCGCCGGAACGACCCGCGGATGAGCGCCACCGTCCTGGACCGGGGTACCCCGCGCCGGCCGTTGCCCACCGCCCCCGGCTGGTGGGCCGACCTGGCCGGCAGCGCGGCGGTGCTCAGCCTGCTGGTCGTCGTCGCGCTCTGGACCGCCGACCGGGGGGTGCAGGAACTGGTCTCCGGGGTGGCCACCGGCCTCACCTCCGCCGGCCGGCTCACCGGCCTGCTCAGCGCCGACCTGATGCTCGTCCAGGTGGTGCTGATGGCCCGGGTGCCGCTCGTCGAACGGCGCTTCGGCCAGGACCGGATCGCCCGTTGGCACCGGCTGGCCGGCTTCACCTCGTTCCACCTGCTGCTGGCCCACGTGCTGCTGACCACCCTGGGGTACGCCGGCACCGCCCGGGAGAACCCCGTGACGCAGCTCTGGCTGCTGGTCACCGGCTACCCGGGGATGCTGCTGGCCACCGCCGCACTGGCACTGCTGGTGCTGGTGGTGGTCACCTCCGTCCGGGCGGCCCGCCGTCGGCTGCGCTACGAGTCCTGGCACCTGCTGCACCTGTACGCGTACCTGGGGATCGGGTTGGCGCTGCCGCACCAGTTGTGGACCGGCGCGGACTTCGTCGCCTCGGCCGCCGCGCGGGCGTACTGGTGGACGGTGTACCTGGGGGCGCTGGGCAGCGTGCTGATGTTCCGGCTCGGGCTGCCGGCGTACCGCTCGCTGCGGCACCGGGTCGAGGTGGCCGCGGTGGTCCCCGAGGCACCCGGCGTCACCTCGGTCTGGTTGCGCGGGCGGGACCTGGACCGGCTGCCGGTCCGGGCCGGGCAGTTCTTCGGCTGGCGCTTCCTGACCGGCCCCGGCTGGTCCCGGGCGCACCCGTACTCGCTGTCCGCCCCGCCGACGGGCGACCTGATGCGGATCACCGTCAAGGACCTCGGCGACGACAGCTCCCGGGTGGCCGCCCTGCGACCGGGCACCCGGGTGCTGCTGGAGGGCCCGTACGGGCGGCTGACCGGTGAACACTGGCGCGGCGGCGGGATCACCATGCTCGCCTGCGGGATCGGCGTCACCCCGCTGCTGGCCCTGCTCCGGGAGCTGCCGTACGCACCCGGGCAGGCGGTGCTGCTCTACCGCGTGCGTACCCCGCAGGAGCTGGCCTTCCGGGCGGAGCTGGAGCGGCTCGCGGTCGAACGCGGGGTGTCGGTCCACTACCTGGTCGGTCCGCGCGGCCGGCAGCCCGCCTGGCTGCCCGGCTACGCGGCCGGGCTCCCGGACGCCGAGGCGCTGCGTCGGCTCTCCCCCGACATCGCCGACCACGACGTCTACCTGTGCGGCCCGGACGGCTGGGTCGACGCGGTACAGGCCGCGACCCGGGCCGCCGGGGTGCCCGAGCGGCACGTCCATCACGAACGCTTCGCCTGGTGACGGGCGGGAAGGGGGAACCGTGCGACGGATCACCATCTGGCTGCTCTCCACGGTGACCGCCCTGGTGCTGCTGTTCAGCTACCGGACCAGCACCATGGGCGTCGGCGGGGGTACCAGCGCCGTCGCCGTCGACCGCGGCGGCACCACCCCCGGCTCCGGGGACACGCCCACCGGCACCGACCCGGGCTCGGGCGCGCCGGGCGCAAACACCGGCGACGGCGCAGACACCGGCGAGGGCGGCGACGGAAGCCACGACGGGTCGGTGGCGCAGACCCGGTGGGGGCCGGTGCAGGTCCGGATCACCGTGGCGGGCGGGCGGATCACCGACGTCACGACCCTCCAGGTGCCCGACGGCAACTTCCGGGACCAGCAGATCAACGACTACGCGGTGCCGATCCTGCGGCAGGCGGCGCTCACCGCGCAGAGCGCCCGGATCGACACCGTGTCCGGGGCGACCGTCACCAGCGACGGTTACCGCGAGTCCCTCCAGGCCGCCATCGACGCGGCGCACCTGAGATGAGCACGCCGACGGGCCTGACGGCGGAGCTGGACCGGCGGGCCTGGGTGGTGCAGGTGATGGGGCTGCCGGTCAGCGTGCACCTGCGCGGCCCGGACGTGCACGACGACGCGGTCGCCGCCCGGGTGGAACGGTTCTTCACCTGGCTGGGCGCGATCGACGCGACGTTCAGCGCCTACCGGCCGGAGAGCGAGATCGGACGGCTGGCCGGGCGGGAACCCGATCCGGCCACCGCGAGCCCACTGGTGCGGGAGGTGGCGGAGCTGTGCGAACTGGCCCGGACGCGCACCGGCGGCCGGTTCGACGCCCGGCGGCTGCCGCTGCCCACCGGCGGTGCCGGCTACGACCCGTCCGGGCTGGTCAAGGGATGGGCGGTGCAGCGGGCGGCCGGGTGGCTGGCCGATCTGGCCGGGCACGACCTCTGTCTCAACGCCGGTGGGGACGTGGTGCTGCACGCCGGGGCGGACCGGCCGGCCTGGCGGGTCGGCATCGAGGACCCGGACCGCCCCGGCCACCTGTTGGACGTGCTGGACCGGCGCGACGGCGCGGTCGCCACCTCGGGCACCGCCCGGCGCGGCGCGCACATCGTGGACCCGCGTACCGGCCGACCGGCGACCGCGCTGCGGTCGGTCACCGTGGTCGGGCCGGAACTGCTCTGGGCCGACGTGTACGCCACCGCGGCGATGACCCGCGACGCCGATGACGCGCTGACCTGGCTGACCGGCCTGGCCGACCACGAGGCGCTGCTGGTGACCGCCGACGGCCGGATCCGGGCCACCGGGCACTGGCCCGGCACCCGTCCCGGGTCGCCACCCGCCCGCTGACCCGCCACGGTGGGCGGCCGGGTGCGGGGCGTCGGGGCGTACCGGGGAGAATGGGCCGCATGCAGTCACACCCGAACGTGCAGGCGGTGCAGCGGGCGCTCGACGAGGCGGGCGCGCGGGACGGTTCCGGTGCGGCCAGCCGGGTCCGCCTGCTGCCCGCGGCGGCGCACACCGCCGTCGCGGCGGCCGACGCGCTCGGCGTCACCGTCGGCGCGATCGCCAACTCGCTGGTCTTCGACGCCGACGGCACGCCGCTGCTGGTGCTCACCTCCGGCGCGCACCGGGTCGACACCGCCGGCCTGGCCGCCTGGCTCGGGGTGACCCACCTGCGCCGGGCCACCCCCGACTTCGTCCGGGAGCACACCGGCCAGGTGATCGGCGGGGTCGCCCCGGTCGGCCACCCCGGGCCGCTGCGCACCCTGGTCGACACCGCCCTGGCCGGGCACCCGCAGGTGTGGGCCGCCGGGGGCGTACCGCAGGCGGTCTTCCCCACCACCTACCCGGAGCTGCTGCGGATCACCGGCGGCACCCCCGCCGAGGTGGCGTGAACACCACCCCGGAGCTGGTCACCCTGCACGTGTGGCGGGTGCCCCGGGTCGCCGTCGGGCGGGCGTTGGCCCGGATGGCCCGGCATCCGTGGCGGCTGCGGCACACCCCCGGCGTACGGTTCGGCAAGCTGCTCGGCACCGGGACCGGCACCGGCTTCGGCCCGGGGGACGCCGACCTGACCCGGTGGGCGGCGCTGGTGGTGTGGGACTCCCCCGCCGCGGCGGCCGGCTTCGACGCCTCCCCGGTCGGCCGCTCCTGGGCCCGGATCGCCCATGCCTCGGCCCGGCTGGAGCTGCGCCCGGTGACCAGCCGGGGCGAGTGGTCGGGCCGGCGGCCGTTCGGCGAACCGGCGGGCGGCCGGGTCGACGGGCCGGTGCTGGCGCTGACCCGGGCCCGGTTGCGTCCCCGCCGGGCGCTCACCTTCTGGCGGGCCGTCCCGCCGGTCGCCGCCGCGCTGCACGCCGCGCCGGGGCTGCTCGCCCGGTTCGGTGTCGGTGAGGCCCCGCTGGGTTGGCAGGGCACGGTCAGCGTGTGGCGCGACCCGACGGACCTCGTGGCCTTCGCGTACCGTCACCCGGAGCACCGCGCGGCGATCACCCGCACCCCCACCGAGGGGTGGTACGCGGAGGAGTTGTTCGCGCGCTTCGAGGTGCGCGCAGTGGTCGGTGACCGGTCGGTGCTGGGTTGGGTCGCCGACGGTGATCCGCAACCGTGAGAGGACGCGCATGAGGTTGGTGCGGTGGACGCCGGAGGATCTCGTCCGGCGGCTCTACGACGTGGTCGCGGTGTACGGGGAGGCGATGGGCTACCGCAGCGACCTGCTGGAGGCCCGACGCGGCTACATCGCCACCCACGCCCGCCGGCCCGGGTTCCGCGCCGTCGCCAGCCTCACCAGCGAGGGCCACCTGGCCGGCTTCGGATACGGCTACCTCGGCGCGGGTGGACAGTGGTGGCACGACCAGGTCTACCGGGCGCTGGACCCGGACGCCCGGCAGCGCTGGCTGACCCACTGCTTCGAGGTGGTCGAGTTGCACGTCCGGCCGCCCGCGCAGGGGCACGGACTGGGCGCCCGGCAGCTCACCGCCCTGCTCAGCATCGCCGAGGGCGGCACCACCCTGCTGTCCACCCCGGAGGCCGACGAGCAGGCGTCGCGGGCCTGGCGGCTCTACCGGCGGTTCGGCTTCGTCGACGTGCTGCGGCACTTCCGGTTCCCCGGCGACGAACGACCGTTCGGGGTGCTCGGCCGGGACCTGCCGCTGCCCCGGCCCGACACGTCCGGGCCGGCCGCGTCGTGACCCGCCGGCACGTCCCGTGGCTGCTGCTGGCCCTGCTGGTGCTGATCCAGATCTGCTACCCGCTCACCACCGGGGCCACCCGGGCCCGGCTCACCGTCGCCACGGTCGTGCTGGGCTACCTGCTGTCGGTGGGGCATGCGCTGCTCACCCGGGGTCCCCGCACGGCGGCGGCGCTGGTCGCGGTGGCCACCGGCGGCGGGTTCGCCATCGAGGCGTTGGGGGTGGCGACGGGCTTCCCGTTCGGCAGCTACGACTACTCGGGGGAGTTGGGGCCGAAGCTGGCCGGGGTGCCGTTGATCATCCCGCTGGCCTGGACCTGGATGGCCTGGCCCGCCTGGCTGGCCGCCGTCCGGCTGACCACGCCCGCCGGCCGGACGCCCGGCACCGTGCCCCCCGGCGGTCGGACGCCCGGCACCCTGACCCCGGGAGGGCACGTCGGGCGGGTGGCGTTGGCCACCGTCGGGCTGGCCGGCTGGGACCTCTTCCTCGACCCGCAGATGGTGGCCGAGGGCTACTGGGTGTGGCGCGACGCCACCCCGGCGCTGCCCGGACTGCCCGGCATCCCGGTCAGCAACTACCTGGGCTGGCTGCTCTTCGCGGTGTTGCTGATGAGCGCGCTGCGCCCGCTGGCCGGGCCGGCCGTCGCGGTCACCGACTCCCGCGACGCCCCGATGTCCGCCCTCTACCTGTGGACGTACTTCTCCAGCGTGCTGGCGCACGCCGTCTTCCTCCGGCTGCCCGCCTCGGCGATCTGGGGCGCGGTGGGCATGGCGGTGGTGGCGGTGCCGCTGGCGGTGACCCTGCTGCGTGCCCGTCGCCGGCCCACCGACCGGCCGGCACCGGCCCGCACCGGCGTCGACACACCGGCATGAGCGGCACCCGACCCGGTCGACCCGCCCCGCCACCGCGCCGGCACCCGACACCGGGACGACGACCGCGCCCGGCCGGGTCGGTCAGGGCGTGGCGGTGACCGTCGTCGCGGTCGTGCTGGCCGTCGCGGTGACCGCGCTGACCGCGCACACCTGGGTCAACGCCCGGTACTGGCTGCGCCGGCCCGCCGACGGGGCGGTCGGGGTCGACGAGACGGTGGCGGTGCTGCTGCCGCTGCGCGACGAGGCCGACCGGGTCACCCCGTGCCTGCGCGCGCTGCTCGCCCAGCAGGGGGTGCCCGACCTACGGATCGTGGTGCTCGACGACGGCTCGACCGACGGCACCGCCGAGGTGGTCCGCGCGGTCGCCGGCGACGACCCCCGGGTCACCCTGCGCACCGGGGTCACCCCGCCACCGGGCTGGCTGGGCAAGCCGTACGCCTGCCACCAGCTCGCCGGGCACGCCGGGCCGAACGCCGCCGTGTACGCCTTCGTCGACGCGGACGTGGTGCTCACCCCGTACGCGGTCGCGGCTGCGGTGACCGAGCTACGCGCCGCGCGGGCGACGCTGCTGTCGGCGTACCCGAAAATTCTGGTGCGGACGGTGGGTGACCGGCTGGTGCAGCCGCTGTTGCAGTGGTTGTGGTTGACCTTCCTGCCGCTGCGCGCGATGGAACGCTCGCCGCGGCCGTCGCTGGCCGCCGCCGGTGGGCAGTTCCTGCTGGTGGACCGGGCCGGCTACGAGCGGGCCGGCGGGCACGCCGCGGTCGCCGACCGGGTGCTGGAGGACATCGAGCTGGCCCGGGCGGTGAAACGCTCCGGTGGCCGGATCGCGCTTGCCGACGGCTCCCGGCTGGCCGCCTGCCGGATGTACGAGACCTGGCCGCAGCTGCGTGACGGCTACACCAAGTCGCTCTGGGCCACCTTCGGCCACCCGGGTGCCGCAGCCGCCGTGGTCGCCGCGCTGCTGCTGCTCTACACCGCGCCGCCACTGCTGGCGGTGGCGGCGCTGGTGGCGGGTTCACCGCCGGCCGCCGGGCTGGCCCTGACCGGGTACGCGGCGGGAGTCGCCGGGCGGGTGGTCGCCGCCCGCGCCACCGGCGGCCGGGCCTGGCCCGACGCGCTGGCCCACCCCGGCTCGGTCGTGGTGCTCGGTTGGCTGACCCTGCGGTCGTACCATCTGCGGAAGCGGCGTCGCCTGTCCTGGCGTGGCCGCCCGGTCAGCTAGGAGGGCGGCATGGCGCGGATCGTGGTCATCGGCGCCGGCGTGGGCGGGCTGGCCACCGCCGCCCGGCTCGCCGTCAGCGGGCACGAGGTGACCGTCTTCGAACGGTCCGACACCGTCGGCGGCAAACTCGGCCGGCACGTCCACGACACCCCGGCGGGCAGCTTCCACTTCGACACCGGGCCGAGCCTGCTCACCCTGCCGCAGGTCTTCCACGAGCTGTTCGAGGCCACCGGCGCGAAGCTCGACGAGTACCTCGACCTGACCCCGCTGGACCCGATCGTGCGGCACGTCTTCCCCGGCGGCGGGCCGGCCCTCGACTCGTGTGCCGACCCGGACGAGTTCGCCGCCCGCATCGGCGCCGCCCTCGGCGACCGGGCCGCCGCCGACTGGCGGCGGCTGTGGCGGCGGGCCGCCCGGGTGTGGACCGCGTCGCACCGGGACATCCTGCGGCGTGCCGTCGACTCGCCGCGCGACCTGGCGGCGCTGGCCTGGCGGCTGGGTGACCTGGCCGCGATCGGGCCCGGTCGCACCCTGCGCGGGCTGGGCCGCAGCCACCTGTCCGACCCCCGGCTGCGGATGCTGCTCGACCGGTACGCCACCTACACCGGCGCGGACCCGCGCCGCGCCCCGGCCGCGCTGGTCGCCGTCCCCTACGCCGAGCTGACCTTCGGTGGCTGGTACCTGCGCGGCGGGCTGGGCACCCTGGCCGACGCGCTGCTGTCCCGCTGCCTGGACCTGGGCGTGACGGTCCGCACCGGGGAGACCGTCACCCGGATCGACGCCGCCGGGGGCCGGGTGCACGGGGTACGCCTCGCCGGGGTCCACGCGCCCGTCCCCGCCGACGTGGTCGTCGCCAACGCCGACGCGCTCACCGTCTACCGGGACCTGCTGCCGCACCCGGGCCGGCTGGCCGCGCTCACCGACCGCAGCCTGGCCGGTTTCGTGCTGCTGCTCGGGGTACGCGGGGACTCCGGGCTGGCCCACCACAACGTCTTCTTCCCCGAGGACTACGACGCCGAGTTCGACGCCGTCTTCGGCGACCCCGGGCGGGGGATCCGGGCCCGACCGGCGACCGACCCGACGGTCTTCGTGACCGTGGCCGACGACCCGATGGTCCGCCCGGCCGGGCACGAGGCGTGGTTCGTACTGGTCAACGCCGCCCGCCACGGCACCGCCCCGGATGCCGTCGACTGGCGTCGGCCGGGGCTCGCCGACGCGTACGCCGACCGGATCCTCGACGTGCTCGCCGCACGCGGGGTCGACGTGCGGGACCGGCTGGTGTTCCGCGAGACCCGCACCCCCGCCGACCTGGACGCCGCGACCGCCGCGCCCGGCGGGTCGATCTACGGCACGGCCGGTGGGTTGCTCCGCCCGGCCAACCGGGGCCCGGCACGCGGGTTGTGGCTGGTCGGCGGCTCCACCCACCCCGGCGGCGGCCTGCCCATGGTCACCCTGTCGGCGCAGATCGTCGCCGACGAGATCGGCCCCGCCTGGTAGACCCAGCCCTGCCTGGCCCGCCGGGCCGGGCCGGGTGGCCGGGTGGCCAGGGCGGGTGGCCGCTGTTGCGGCGAAACAGCGGTGTCCCGCGTCTCGGAAGCCGCTGTTTCGCCGACATTGAGTTGATCATCGCCCGGCCGCGTCGCCGGCCAGGCGGCGGGAGTGTGGCGGCGGGTCCGGCGTCGAGGAGCCGGGAGGCGGGGGCGGGAGCGGGAGCGGGAGCCCGCGGCGGGGGCGGGCGGGTCAGCCGGCGTCGAGCAGGGCGCGGCGGACGGTGGACAGCAACTGCCCCAGGCCGAAGCCGGCCAGCAGCACCCAGACGGCGGTGGCCATGGTGATGGTGCCGGCGGCCAGGTCGAGGTCGATCAGCCCGGTCAGCCCGGCCAGCAGCAGCCCGACCAGGGCGACGCAGACCCGGGTGGGCCGCTCCCCCACGGTGACCGCGCCGATCTCCCGCATCCCGGCGGCCACCGCGCGGGCCCGCACGTACTCGTGCAGCCAGGACAGCGCGCCGGCCGCGACCACCAGCGCACCCGGCGCTCCGACCAGCCAGAACGCCGCCAGCCAGGCGATCTCACCGAGCCGGTCGGCGACCGAGTCGTAGACGTAGCCGAGCCGGGTGGTCCGGCCGGTGGCGACCGCGACCGCCCCGTCGACGCTGTCGGCGACCGAGGCGAGCAGCACGAACAGCGCGCCGACGATCGGCCCCTGCCCCGACCGGGCGCTGAACAACGGCACGCACAGGCAGAGCAGCACCCCACCGACGGTCACCGCGGTCGGGGTCACCCGCAGCCGACCCAGCACGTAACCGACGTGGTACGCGAAACGCAGCCAGGCACGGACCACCGGCGCGGCGACCCGGGGGTCGAAGCCGCCGTGCAACCGCGCCCACGCGGTCGCGTACTCGTCCCACTTCAGCTGTGTGCCCACCATCGGTCAACCGTCGCGGCGCGGTCGAGGTGTCGGGGCCTGCGCGTTCACACCCGGGCGTCGGCCCGCAGGCTGCGCCACACCTCCCGGGTCGCGGGAGAACGGTTGAGGGTGATGAAGTGGATGCCGGGCACCCCCTCGTCGAGCAGCCGGGCGCACATCTCGCTGGCCTGTTCGATGCCGAGCCGGCGGACCGCCTCCGGGTCGTCGGCGACCCGTTCGAACCGCGCGGCCAGCGCGGGTGGGAACGGCGCGCCGGACAGCTGCACCGAGCGTTCGATGGTGCCGATCTGGGTCACCGGCATCACCCCGGCCAGGATCGGGGTGTCGCAGCCGGCCGCCGCCACCCGGTCGCGCAGCCGCAGGTAGTCGTCGGCGTCGAAGAACATCTGGGTGATGGCGAACTCCGCACCCGCCCGGCACTTGCGGACGAAGTGCGCGGTGTCGCTGGCCACGTCGGCCGAGCGGGGGTGCTTGTAGGGGAAGGCGGCCACCCCGACGCTGAAGTCGCCGGCCTCGCGGACCAGCCGGACCAGGTCCTCGGCGTAGTCGACGCCCTCGGGGTGACGGACCCACTCGCCACCCGGATCGCCGGGCGGGTCACCCCGGACGGCGAGCACGTTGCGCACCCCCACGCCGGCCAGCCGCCCGATCACGTTGCGCAGCTCGGCGACGGAGTGGTTGACGGCGGTCAGGTGGGCCATCGGCAGCAGGGTGGTCTCGGTGGCGATCCGTTCGGTCACCGCGACCGTGGTGTCCCGGGTCGAGCCGCCGGCCCCGTAGGTGATCGACACGAACGACGGGCGCAACGACTCCAGCTCCCGGATCGCCTGCCAGAGCAGCCGCTCCCCCTGCGCCGTCTTGGGCGGGAAGAACTCGAAGGAGAACGTCGGCTGGCGGTCGCGGATCAGCTCCCCGATCGCCGGCTGGGGATTGGGAAGGACGGAGGGAAGACCGAGCGCCACGTGACGACTCTAGCGGGCGACGCCGCCCGCCCTCACACACTTCCCACCGGAGCATCGACACCCGCCGAAACCGGCGTCGGCCGCCGCTGCGGACGACGTCGTACCCCGGGGGTAGAACGAGGGTGCGCGGGTGGCGTCGGTGGGGGCCGACGCCCGGGGTCACGCGCGGGGGTCGGCAGCACGCGACCGTGGCACGTCGGCCGCCCCGCGGGCGGGCGGGCCGCGCCGACATCCCCCGGAGGACCGATGACCCCGTCCGACCCCCGCCCGCTCGGGCCGCTGATCACGCAGCTCCGGCTGGCCCGGGGCTGGAGCCAGCGGCGGCTCGCCGACGAACTCTGCGCCGCCGCCGGCACGGCCACCCTCACCCGGCACGAGGTGTCCCGCTGGGAACGCTCGGTACGCGTGCCGGGCGACCGCTGGCGGCGGCAGCTCGCCGTCGTGCTCGACGCCCCGATCGGGCCGCCGTCCGCCGGGTCGTCCCGCGCCCGGCGGGCCGGTCCGGGCCGGAACCGCCGCACCGGGGCCGCCGGGCCGAACGGCCTGCGGCCGAGCCGAACGGCGTCCGCAGGGGCCGGCCCGCCACCGGAGCGACGCCGGGCCGGCGCGGTGTCGGGGCGGCCCGGCGTCGGACGCGCTCCGTCCCGTCCGGCTGCCCGCCCCGACCGTCCGGTCCGCCCGGGGCGGGCAGCGGGCCGGGTGACGCGCCGAGGCGCTGGTGAGGCGGTGGAGGTGGGGACCGGCTAGCGTCGTGGCGTGACCCACGCTGCTCCCGTCTCCCCCGTCGACCGTGCCGGCCTACGGCAGCGTGTCGACAAGGCGCTGACCGAGTTCCTGGCCGGCCGGCGTAGCTGGATGGCCGGCATCGACGACGCCCTGACGCCGATCGCCGAGACCATCGAGGGGTTCGTGCTCGGCGGCGGCAAACGGCTGCGCCCGGCGTTCGCGTACTGGGGGTTCCGGGGGGCCGGCGGGGTGGACGCCGACCAGGTGGTGACCGCCCTGGCGGCGCTGGAGTTCTTCCAGGCCAGCGCCCTGATCCACGACGATCTGATGGATCGCTCCGACACCCGGCGCGGTGAGCCCGCCGTGCACCGGCGGTTCGCCACCCGGCACCGCGCCCACGGGTGGGGCGGCGACCCGGACGCCTTCGGCGACGCGGCGGCGATCCTGCTCGGCGACCTCTGCCTGGTCTGGTCCGACGAGCTGCTGCACTCCGCCGGGCTGGACCCGCACACGGTGGCGCGGGCCCGGCCGGTCTTCGACGAGATGCGCGGCGAGGTCACCGTCGGGCAGTACCTGGACGTGCTGACCCAGGCCACCGGGGAGGTGTCGCTGGACCGGGCGGGCAAGGTGGCCCGGTACAAGTCGGCCAAGTACACCGTCGAGCGGCCGTTGCTGCTCGGTGGCGCGCTCGCCGCCGCGTCCGCCGACGTGTGCACCGCCTACTCGGCGTACGGGTTGCCGCTCGGTGAGGCGTTCCAGCTCCGCGATGACGTGCTCGGGGTGTTCGGCGACCCGGCGCAGACCGGCAAGCCGGCCGGGGACGACCTGCGCGAGGGCAAGCGCACCTACCTGGTCGCGGCGGCGGTGGAGGCCGCCGACGAGGCCGGCCGGGAGCTGCTGCTCGGCCGGCTCGGCGATCCGGAGCTGGACGGGGACGGGGTGACCCGGCTCCGTGAGCTGATCTCCGGCACCGGCGCGCTGGCCCGTACCGAACAGCGCATCGTCACCCTGACCGACGCCGCGCTGGCCGCCCTGGCCGGCGTCGACCTCGACACCGAGGCCCGGCAGGCCCTGGTGGACCTCGCCATCGCCGCCACCCGTCGCGCCGACTGACCCGCCCACCCCGCTGGAGCCCTCCGCTCGAGCCCGTCGCTGGGGCGCGTCGCTGGGGGCGCGTCGCTTGAGCCCGTCGCTGGGGCGCGTTGATCAAGAGGTTTGCGTCACGGATGTCCCCGGGGATGACCGAAACCTCTTGATCAACGCGGTGCGGCGGACCGCCGGCACGGTGGGGGCCGGCGGGAGCAGGAGTGGCAGTGGGGTCAGAAGCCCAGGGCCTGGGCGCGGCGTTTGACCTCGCGGGCGTGGTCGCCGCCGAGGGTGGCCGCGCCCGTGCCGCCGGAGAGGGTGTCGTCGGGCTCGTAGAGCCAGCGCAGGGCGGCCTCGTCGTCGTAGCCGGCGTCGGCGAGCAGGGTGAGCACGCCGGGCAGGTGCTTGAGCACCGTCTTGTTGGCGACCAGGTCGGCGGGGATCCGGCGCACCCCGTCGCGGCGGACGGCGAGCAGTTCGCGGTCCCGGATCATCTGGTGGACCTTGCTGATCGACAGGTCGAGCCGCTCGGCGACGTCCGGGAGGGTGAGCCACGCGGCCGGGTCGCTGGGGCCGCCGAGGTCGCTGCCGGCGGACTGGTCGGCGGGTACGGGTTCGGTCACCGGACCACCCTGCCACGTCGCCCGGCCGCCCGTGCAGCGGCACCCCGTCGGGCCGGGGCGAGCGCGGCGGGACCGACCGGCACCGACCCCGGCTGTAGCATCCTGTTCAACCTTCACCCTCAGGACACATAGACTCCCTGCCGATGGACATACAGGTCGCCGACACGTTGCTGGGCTCGCTGCTCGACGGGCGCTACCGCATACGCGGTCGCGTGGCCCGTGGCGGCATGGCGACCGTGTACACCGCCACCGACGAGCGCCTGGAGCGTACCGTCGCGGTGAAGATCATCCACCCGTCCCAGGCCGCGGAGGCGCGGTCCCGGCTGGCGGGCTTCCCGGACCGGTTCACCGACGAGGCCAAGGCCATCGCCCGGCTGACCCACCCCAACGTGGTCGCCGTCTACGACCAGGGCACCCACCAGGGGCTGCCCTACCTGGTGATGGAGTACGTCCGGGGCCGCACCCTGCGCGAGGTGCTGGCCGAACGCCGCCGGCTCAACCCCGACGAGGCACTGGCGATCATGGAGCAGATGCTCGCCGCGATCGCCGCCGCGCACCGGGCCGGGCTGGTCCACCGCGACGTCAAGCCGGAGAACGTGCTGGTGGCCGAGGCGCCCACCGGCGGGGTGGCCAACCTGGTCGACAGTGTGGTCAAGGTCGCCGACTTCGGCCTGGCCCGGGCGGTGGAGGCAAGCGCCGAGGAGGGCGACGGCAACCAGCTGATGGCGACCGTCGCGTACGTGGCGCCGGAGCTGGTCACCGACGGACGCGCCGACCCGCGCACCGACGTCTACTCGGCGGGCATCGTGCTGTTCGAGATGCTCACCGGCCGGGTGCCGTACGACGGGGACCGCCCGGTCGACGTGGCCTGGCAGCACGTCGACAAGGACGTCCCGGCTCCCTCGGTCCTGGTGCCCGGCCTGCCCCGGGTGCTCGACGAACTGGTCGCGCGGGCGACCCGGCGGGACCCGGGCGCCCGGCCGGCCGACGCGGGCGCCCTGCTGGCCGAGGTGCAGGTGGCCCGGGACGACCTGGGCAACCCGAACGCGCACACCGCCGTGCTGGGCCGGGTGGCCGGGGAGCTGCCGGTGGTGGCCGAGCCGACGATGGTGGTCGCGGCGGTCAGCCCGGCGACCCGGCCGACCTGGGCCCGGCTGCCCGAGCCGGCCGCCCCGCAGCGCCCGCACCGGCGGCGGGCCGCCGAGAGCGCCGGCCTGGGATCCCGCCTGGCGGAGCTGCGTACCCGGGTGATGGGCACCCCGCGCGGGCGGCTGTCGGTCGCGGCGGCCGTGGTGGTGGTCGGCCTGCTCGCCGCGATGGGCGGCTGGTGGGTGGGGGTGGGCCGGTACACGGTCGCGCCGCAGCTGGTGAACCTGAGCCGGGCCGACGCGCAGGCGCAGGCGGACCGGGCGGGTTTCCAGGTCGCCTTCGCCACGCCGCGCTACGACGAGAAGGTGCCCCGCGACGGGGTGATCACCCAGGACCCGGGCTCGGCTGCCAAGATCCTCAAGGGTGGCACCATCACGCTGACCCTCTCCCTGGGCCCGGAGCGGTTTCCGCTGCCGGACGTCGTCGGCAAGGAGTTCGACCTGGCCGAGGCCGACCTGACCAGCGCGAAACTGGTGGTCGCCAAGGGCACGCCCCGCTACGACGACAACCTGCCGGCCGGGGTGGTGGTGGACACCAACCCGAAGGTGGGCACCGAGGTGAAGCCGGGCACCAAGGTGACGGTCATCCTGAGCCGGGGCCGCGCCCCGATCACGGTGCCCGACCTGGTCGGCAAGAGCCTCACCGACGCCCGCACCGCCCTGTCCCGGCTCGGCCTGGAGCTGGTCGAGACGTACAAGGAGTCCGACAAGCCGCGCGACGAGGTCCTCGGGCAGAGCCCGGCCGACGGCGCGGGTGTGGAGAAGGGCACCAAGGTCAAGCTGGATGTCAGCAAGGGCCCGCCGCAGGTGACCGTACCCCGGGTGGTCGACCTGCCCTGCCAGCAGGCCAAGCAGCAGTTGGAGGGGGCCGGGTTCACGGTGAACGTGCAGTTCAACCCCAACGGCATCGTCCGGTTCCAGAACCCGGGCGAGAATTCGCAGGTGCCACCGGGCACCCCGGTCACCCTGGGCTGCCTGTGAGCGGCCACCGGCCGGTCGGCTCGCACACCCCGACCTCGGGTGGGCTGGCCAGGGCGGCCCTGCCGTACGTGGACGCGACCGGCTCCCGGGTGGTGCAGGTCTACGTCTCCAACTCGCGGGGCTGGGCGCTGCCGCCCGGCGACCCCGCCCAGGACGCGCTGTTCGCCGAGGGCTGCGCCGCCCGGGGCGTACCGGTCTACATCCACGCGTCGCTGCTGGTCAACCTCGGTTCGCCCACGGCGGCGACGGTGGAGAAGTCGACGCAGACGCTGGCGCACGCGCTGCGCCGGGGGCGGGCGATCGGGGCGCGGGGCGTGGTGTTCCACGCCGGCAGCGCGGTCGACGCCGGCTACGCCGAGACCGCCATGCGACAGGTACGCGAGGCGCTGCTGCCGCTGCTCGACGAGACCACGGCCAGCGGCGGTCCGTTGCTGCTGGTGGAGCCGAGCGCCGGTGGCGGCCGGTCACTGGCCTCGCGGGTGGAGCACCTCGGCCCCTACCTGGACGCGGTCGACAGGCACCCGGGGCTGGGCGTCTGCTTCGACACGTGCCACGCCTGGGCGGCCGGGCACGACCTGGCCGTGGCGGGCGGCATGACGGCGACCCTGGACACCCTGGTCGCCACGGTCGGGGCGGACCGGCTCAAGCTGATCCACGCCAACGACTCCAAGGACCTGTGCGGTTCGACCCGGGACCGGCACGAGAACATCGGCAAGGGCAACATCGGCGAGCCGGCCTTCGCCGAGTTGATGGCCCACCCGGCGACCGCCGGCATCCCCGTCGTCGTGGAAACCCCCACCGAGAAGCACGAGGGCCACGCCGCCGACATAGCCACCCTCACCCGCCTTCACCCCTGACGGCCGTCCTCTCCGCCGGCACCCCTCCCCCACTCGACGCCGCCCGCTCGACGCCCTGGCTCGACGCCCCCGCTGATCAAGAGGTTCGCGCGGTGATCAAGAGGTTCGCGTCAGATGTGATCTCCAGGCTGACGCGAATCTCTTGATCAACACCGGAAGGCGGGGAAGGCGCGGAGGGCGCGGGCGGTGCCGGTGGGGGGTCAGGGGGTGAGGAGGTCAGGGAGGATCTTGGCGGCGTGGTCGATGGCGGCGTCGTCGACGTCGAGGTGGGTGACCAGGCGGGCGGTGCGGGGGCCGAGCACCGACAGCAGCACCCCCTCGGCGCGGGCGGCGGTGGCCAGGGCCCGCGCGTCGAGCCGGTGCCCGGTCAGGTCCAACGGCACGATGTTGGTGCGTACCGGGCCGGCGAGCACCCCACACGGGGCGAGCGCCTCGGCGAGCCGGGCGGCCCGGACGTGGTCGTCGGCGAGCCGGTCTAGGTGGTGGGCCAGGGCGTACCGGCCGGCGGCGGCGAGCACCCCGACCTGCCGCATCCCGCCGCCCATCCGCTTGCGCAGGAACCGGGCCCGGTCGATCCGCGCGGCACTGCCCACGACCAGCGAGCCGACCGGCGCGCCGAGACCCTTGGAGAGACAGACCGACAGGGTGTCGAACAGCGCGCCGTAATCGTGCAGCGGCACCCCGTCGGCGACGTGCGCGTGCCAGATCCGGGCGCCGTCGCAGTGCAGGGCGAGGCCGGCGGTGTCGGCGACGCGACGTAGCTCCCGCAGGGTCGCCAGCGGGATCACCCCACCACCGCCCCGGTTGTGGGTCTGTTCCACGGCGATCGCCCGGGTCGGCACCGCGAAGTAGCCGTCCGGCCGGATCATCGCCTCCACCACGCCCGGGTCCAGGTCGGCGCCGAGGGTCGGCCAGGTCCGCGTGGAGATCGCACCGTACGCCGCAGCCGCGCCGACCTCGTACGTCACCACGTGCGCGTCGGCGTCGCAGAGCAGCTCGTCACCGGGCGGGACGACCAGTTGCAGGGCGATCTGGTTGGCCATCGTCCCGGTCGGGGCGAAGAGCGCCGCCTCGTGCCCGAACAGCGCGGCGACCTCGGCCTCCAGCGCGTTGACCGTCGGGTCCTCGGCGTAGACGTCGTCGCCGACCTCGGCGGCGGCCATCGCCTCCCGCATCCCGGCGGTCGGTCGGGTCACCGTGTCGGAACGCAGGTCGGCCACCGGACCGACGCCCGCCGTGGGGTCAGCCACGGAGCATCTCCGCCACCAGGAAGGCCAGCTCCAGCGACTGCTGGGTGTTCAGCCGGGGGTCGCAGGCGGTCTCGTACCGGCCGGGCAGGTCGAGGTCCTCGATGCCCTGGGCGCCGCCGAGGCACTCGGTGACGTCCTCGCCGGTCAGCTCGACGTGGATGCCGCCCGGGTGGGTGTCCAGCCCCCGGTGCACCTCGAAGTAGCCGAGGACCTCGTCGACGATCCGGTCGAAGTGCCGGGTCTTGTAACCGTTGGAGGATTCGTGGGTGTTGCCGTGCATCGGGTCGCACTGCCACACCACCTTCGCCCCGGCGGCGGTGACCTTGGCCACGATCGGCGGCAACGCGTCGCGGACCTTGTGGTTGCCCATCCGGCTGATCAGGGTCAGCCGGCCGGGGATGTTGTCCGGGTTGAGCTTCTCGCACAGCTCGATCGCCTCGTCCGGGCTGGTGGTCGGGCCGAGCTTCACCCCGATCGGGTTGGCGATGCGGGAGATGAAGTCGATGTGCGCGCCGTCGAGCTGCCGGGTCCGCTCGCCGACCCACAGGAAGTGCCCGGACAGGCCGTACGCCCGGCGGTCGGAGACCCGGGTCAGCGCCCGGTCGTACTCCAGGGCCAGCGCCTCGTGGGAGCAGTAGAGGGTGACCGTACGCAACGCGTCGTCCTCGGTCATCCCGCAGGCCCGGATGAACGCGATGGCCCGGTCGATCTCCCGGGCGATCGCCTCGTAGCGCTCCCCCGCCGGGGAGTTCTTGACGAAGCCCTTGTTCCAGTCGTGCACCGCGTGCAGGTCGGCCAGCCCGCCGGCCAGGTAGGCGCGCAGCATGTTCATCGCGGCGGCCGAGTTCGCGTACGCCCGGATCATGCGCTGCGGGTCGGCGACCCGGGCGGCCGGGTCGGCCTCCAGCGCGTTGATCATGTCGCCGCGGTAGGCGGGCAGGCCCCGGGCGTCGGTCGGCAGCGAGCGGGGCTTGGTGTACTGGCCGGCGACCCGGGCCACCTTCACCACCGGCAGGGACGCGCCGTAGGTGAGCACGATCGCCATCTGGAGCAGGGTGCGGGCGTTGGCCAGCAGGTGGCTCTCGGTGTTGTCGGCGAAGGTCTCGGCGCAGTCACCGCCCTGGAGCAGGAACGCCTTGCCCTCGCAGACCAGGGCGAGCTTGCGTCGGAGCTGGTCCACCTCGTAGGGGGCGACCACCGACGGCACGGTGTCGAGCACCTTGCACACCTCGGCGACCTGGGCCGGGTCGGACCACGGCGGGATCTGCTGACGGGGCAGGTCACGCCACCGGTCGAGGCCGAGAGCGGCGTCCTCGGCCGAGTCGACGGTGGGGCGGCTGGTCTGCAGCCCGGGGCTGCTCACGGCGGGGTAGCTCAGCTGATGCCACTCATGGCGCATGGGAGAAAGCGTACGGCGACGGTCCGGACGCCGCGCCCCCGAGGTACGGGGTTCCGGAAGGTGGGAGTCAGGGGGTCGGCGAGGGCGCGGGGCTGTGCCCGCCGGGTTCCTCGCCCGCGATGCACCAGTCCGCGCCATCGCGGGTGACGGTGAACAGCAGCGGTCGGGTGACCTTCTTCGACCCCACCGAAACGGTCACCGAGGTGCTGACCTCCTGCCCCCGGGCACCGGTGCGGATGTCGGTGATGGTCGCCCCGGGCACCTGGAAGTGGTCGGCGAAATCACCGTTCGGCCCGGTCGCGGCGGCGTCGAAACCCTCCTGCATCGTCGCGCAGAGCTGGTTGCGGCCGGCGGCCGGGTCCTTGGCGGCCATCGCGTCGAGGTACGCCTGGACCCGCTCCCGGGCCTTGGCCGACGCCTCCTGGGCGGGCACCCGGCTGGGCCCGCCGTCGGCCTCGCCGTCGCCGTTCTGGCCGCAGCCCAGTAGGGCGAACGGCAACAGGGCCAGCGGTACGACGCCGGCGGTGCGGAGCCTGCGGCCCATGCGTCCTCCCTGGGTACGGATGCCGAGCGGCGAGTCTGCCACACCGCACCCGTCCGGTGGCAACCCGTCACGGCCGCGCCGGCCCGGCCGGTCGGCGTTTCGCCCGGTGGGGCCGCCGCCGACCGGGCCGGACAGCCGGACGGGGAGGGACCGGTGGCCGGTCCCTCCCCGCGCGGGTGGTGCGTCGGGCGCTCGGCTCAGCCGAGGCCGCCCTTGATGGCGCCGATCAGCTCACCGTTGCCGGTGTCGCCGGAGAGTTCCCAGAAGAACGCGCCGCCGAGGCCCTGGTTCTTCGCGTAGGTCATCTTGCCGCCGATGGTGGCCGGCGTGTCGTAGCTCCACCAGTTGCTGCCGCACTTGGCGTACGCCGTGCCGGCGATCGTGCCGGTGGCCGGGCAGGTGTTCTTCAGCACCTTGTAGTCCTCGATGCCCGCCTCGTAGGTGCCGGGGGCCGCGCCGGTGGCGGTGCCACCCGGGGCGGCCTGGGTCACCCCGGTCCAGCCGCGACCGTAGAAGCCGATGCCGAGCAGCAGCTTGCTGGCCGGTACGCCCTTGGACTTGAGCTTCTGGATCGCCGCGTCGGAGTTGAAGCCCTGCTGCGGAATCCCGGTGTACGAGGTGAGCGGCGAGTGCGGGGCGGTGGGACCCTGGGCGTTGAACGCGCCGAAGTAGTCGTACGTCATCGGCATCAGCCAGTTGAGGTTGCCCACCGCACCGGCGTAGTCGGTGGCGTCGATCTTGCCGCCGTTGCTGCCGTCGGCCGTGATCGCGGCCGTGACCAGGGCCGACGAGCCGAACTTGGCCCGCAGCGCGGAGATCACGTTCTTGAACGCGTTCGGGCCGCTGCTGTCGCAGCTCAGACCGCAGGCGTTGGGGTACTCCCAGTCGACGTCGATGCCGTCGAAGACGTCCGCCCAGCGCGGGTCCTCGACCAGGTTGTAGCAGCTCTCGGCGAAGGCGGCCGGGTTCTGCGCGGCCTGGGTGAAGCCACCCGACCAGGTCCAGCCGCCGAAGGACCAGATCACCTTGAGGTGCGGGTACATCTTCTTGAGCTTGCGCAGCTGGTTGAAGCTGCCGCGCAGCGGCTGGTCCCAGGTGTCGGCGACGCCGTCCACGCTGTCGGCCGCGGTGTACGCCTTGTCGTAGTCGGCGTAGCTGTCCCCGATCGTGCACCGGCCGCCGGTGGTGTTGCCGAAGGCGTACAGGATGTGGGTGAGCTTGGCGGCGGAGCCGCTGGTGGCGATGTTCTTGACGTGGTAGTTGCGGCCGTAGACGCCCCACTCGGCGAAGTAGCCGACGACCTTCTTGTCCCCGCTGGGCGGCGGGGTGGTGGGCGGCGGGGTCGTCGGGGGCGGGGTCGTCGGCGGGGCGGTGGTGGGTGGCGGGGTCGTCGGCGGCTTCGTGGTGGGCGGCGGGGTGCCGCCGCCGCACGACGCGCCGTTGATCGTGCAGTTCAGCGGCGCCTTGTACGGCCCGGTGCCGTTGTAGCCCCAGCTGAAGCTGGCCCCCGGGGCGAGCGGCCCGGCCCAGCTCTTCTTCACCGCCACGTAGTGGTTGCCGCTGCTGGTGACGTCGGCGTCCCAGAAGCTGCTGATGGTGGTGCCGGACGGCAGGTCGAACTCGATACGCCAGGTGCTGACGCTGGCGCTGGAGCCGTTGGCCACGGTGACCCGCCCTTCGTGGCCGGTCCCCCAGTCCTGGGCCGAGGCGAATGTCGCGGTGACGCTTCCGGCGCCGAACGCCGAGGTCACCGGTACCGCCGCCACGGTCAGCGCCATGACGGCGCCGGCCCAGAGGGCGCGGCGGAGCGATCTCTTCATGAGGCGCCTCCTCAAACAGTTAGGAAACTTTCCAAATCGATGGGGAGACGCTACTCACACCGTCATCACTTCGTCAAGATGCGCATCCGTCGATTCATCACCGACCCGGAGCGGGAGGGACGGCTCGACCGACTGCGCACCCCCACCCACCCCACCCCATGATCAGATTGCCGAAATGCAGACGACACGCTGGAGAGAGTGCTTCAAATCGCAATGTGATCTTGAAGCTCCACGGCAGGCTTCCGAGGTGCGGGCCGTCACCCCCGCCAGCCCCGACCCAGCCCATCCGGCCTCCATCCCCCGGACGGCACGGTTGGCGGCCCAGGGCGGGGGGTGGCCTAGGGCGACGGCGGCCCGAGGCGGGGGCGGCCCAGGGGACGGCCCGGGGGCGGCTTGGGCGACGTGCACCACGCGTAGCCTCAGGGGATGACCGTCTTCGACATCGAGATCGACGCGCTGACCGGCGGACCCGTGGGTCTGGCCGACTACCGGGGTCGGGCGCTACTGGTGGTCAACGTGGCCTCCCGCTGCGGCCTCACCCCGCAGTACGCCGGCCTCCAGGAGCTGGCCGCCGAGTACGCCGACCGGGGCCTGGTGGTGCTCGGCGTACCGTGCAACCAGTTCGCCGGGCAGGAACCCGGCACGGCCGCCGAGATCGGCGAGTTCTGCCAGGTCAACTATCGCGTCACCTTTCCGCTGACCGAGAAGGTCGACGTCAACGGCCCGGCCCGCCACCCCCTCTACGCGGCGCTGGTCGACACCCCCGACGCCGAGGGGCACACCGGCGACGTCCGGTGGAACTTCGAGAAGTTCCTGGTCGCCCCGGACGGCACGGTCGCCGCCCGGTTCGCGCCGACGGTCACGCCGGACTCGGCCGAGCTGCGCGCCGCCGTCGAGAAGGTTCTCCCCGCCTGACGGCGCGCCCCCACCCTCCGGAGCCGGGCACCGTCCCGAGGGACGGTGCCCGGCTGAGCCACCCTCGGCCGGTGCGCCCCACCCGCCGAGCCCCGCCCACGACGTGGACCGCCCCGCCACCACCCACGCCACGTGATCGCCTACCGATCACGACGACCCACCCGGCCCGGACGGGCGTCGGGGACCGGGGACCGGGCTGCGAGTCGTCAACGTCATCAGCTCGAAAGCACCCGCACCGACACCGGCACGTGGGCCGGCGTGCGGCACTCGACCGGGCAGCCCACCCACGCTCGGAAGCCGGCGCACCTGCGTCCGGGGAGCAGCCCGCAACAGGGACACCTGCGGACCCGACCCGGCCGGACAGCAGGCCGCAGACCCGCCCGACGGCCGTGACCGCGCCGACCCGGGCGGGGCGACGCGGTCACGGTGGAGCCGGCGGGACGCGGTTCAGGTCAGCCGGCGGCGGACCGGAAGACCGGGTAGTAGCCGCCGGACTGGCCGGCCGCCGTCGGGTGGTACGAGACGCCGAGGTTGGCGAAGTTCAACGCGTGCAGCCACTTCTCGCCGTAGCTGCACAGCTGGTGACCGACGAAGATGGACCGTACGTCGGCGAACGTGAAGCCGGCGGAGGTCGCGGCGGTGCGGGTGATGTCGTCGATCAGGTTGATGCCTTCGTTGATCTTCGCGCGGGAGTTCGCGCTGAGCCCCACGCAGACCGTGCCGAGCTGGTAGAAGACCGGGTAGCCGACGACCACCACCCGGGCCGACGGGGCGCGGGTCTTGATCCCGTTGTAGACGGTGGCGAGCTTGGCGGGCAGTTCCGCGCGGGCCTTGTTCTCGGCGGCCTGCACGGCCGCGACGCACTGGGTCTCCCCCTGCAGCACGCAGGTCGACATGATCGTGGTGAACCCGACGTCGTTGCCGCCGATGGTGACGCTGACCAGGGTGGTGGTCGAGGTCAGCGCGGAGAGCTGGTTGTTGACCACGTCGGTGGTGGTCGCGCCGGAGCAGGCCACCGACTTGTACGACGCCGGCTTGATGTTGGTGTTGTACAGCGCCGGGTACGCGTTGGTGCTGCGCTGACAGGATCCGCTCTCGGAGGTGTAACTGCCGGCGCCGACACCGGAGGCGTACGAGTCGCCGAGGGCCACGTACCGGTCGGTGGGGGCGGCCTGGACGGGCACCGCCGCGCCGAGGGTCACGCCGATGGACGCCGCGAGACTCACGGCGAGGGTCACGAGTCGGGATCTCCGCACGTCGCACTCCTGGGGGTGAGGAAGTGGTGGTGGGAGATAGATATCACTCTATCACGTGTTTACGGAAGATTATCGATGGGCAACAGGGGTGACTAGGGGTTCACCGACGCGCGACGTCCCCGACGCGCGGCCGACCCGTCCGGCCGACGTGGACGGTCGACATCCACCCGCATAACCCGTCGATCAGGTCGGGAATACGCATCCAACCAGGACGGTTGGTCACCGGCATGACAACTGTGGGACTCATCGGCAGCGGCAACATCGGCAGCACCCTGGCCCGGCTGGCGGTCACCGCCGGCCACGACGTGGTGCTCAGCAACTCGCGCGGTCCGGAGACGCTCAAGGACCTGGTCGACGAGCTGGGCATACGGGCCCGGGCGGCCACCCCGGACGAGGCGGCGGCAGCGGGTGACCTGGTGGTGGTCACCATCCCGCTGCGGGCCTACCGGGACGTGCCGGCCGCGCCGCTCGCCGGCAAGACCGTCATCGACACCAACAACTACTACCCGGAGCGCGACGGCAGCTTCCCGGAGCTGGACGACGAGTCGACCACCACCAGCGAACTGCTCCAGCGGCACCTGCCGGAGTCGCGGGTGGTCAAGGCCTTCAACAACATCTACTTCAAGCACCTGCTCGCCCTGGCCCGCCCGGCGGGGGCCGCCGACCGCACCTCGCTGCCGGTCGCCGGGGACGACGAGGCGGCCAAGGCCGAGGTCACCGCGTTCATCGACTCCGTCGGGTACGACGCGGTCGACGTGGGGCCGCTGGCCGAGGGCTGGCGGTTCCAGCGGGACACCACCGCGTACGGCGTCTTCTACACGGCCGATCCGGCGGCGGGCTTCGAGCAGCCGGGCCTGCCGACCGACGCGCAGCGGCTGCGGGACGCCCTGGCCGCCGCCCGCCGCTACGCCGACGCCTGACCGACGCCCCACCGCGCCGGGCGGGACGGCAGCCGTGAGGCCCGTCCCGCCCGGCGGGCGGGACGCCGTGCTCAGCGAGGAGCCTGCCACTCGTCGGCCAGTACCGCCCACACCTCCATGTCCACCCGGCCGGCCGGCCCCCGGGCGACCTGACGCAGCGTGCCCTCGTGCCGCATGCCGAGCCGCCGGGCCACCGCGATGCTGCGGACGTTGCCGACGCTGGTCCGCCACTCGACGCGGTGGATGCCGCGTTCCCGGATCGCCCAGTCCACGATCCGGGTCGCCGCCCGGGTGACCAGTCCCCGGCCCTCGGCGGCCGGCTCCAGCCAGCAGCCGGCCTCGGCCACCCCGGTCGCGGTGCTGAACGACACGAACAGCACCCCGCCGACCAGGGTGCCGTCGAGCCAGATCCCCCAGATGCCCCCGGCGTCGTCGGCCCACTTGTCGGCGGAACGACGCAGCACCCGGCGGGCCGACTCCAGGTCGGTGGCCACGAAGGACGCACCCACCCACGGGGCGATGTGTTCCCGGGCCCGGTCCAGGTGGGCCAGGAACTCCTCGGCCTGCCACGGTGGGAGCGGGCGGAGCTCGGCGTCCCCGGTCAACGGCAGCGCGAACATCGTTTCAGTTCCTCCGGTGTGCGACGGGCAGGCTCAGCCGCAGCGTCGGCCCGATGGTGGGCACGAACCCCAGCGACCGGTAGAGCGGTTCACCCTGGGGCGAGGCCCGCAGGTCGATCTTGCCGACCCCGCGCTGCCGGTACCAGTCGAGCAACGCCTCCAGGCAGGCCCGGGAGTAGCCGCGCCGACGGTGCACCGGCTCGGTGACCACGTTGAACACGTACCCGGTCAGGCCGTCGGGGTTGCCGGGGCCGCCGAGGCGCTGCTCGATGGTCCCGGTCGCGCAGGCCGCCAGGGCACCGGGCCGGTCGGGGGCGTCGACGACGAAGACCGCCATCAGGTCGGCCGGCTCGGCCAGCCGCCGGTGCAGCACCTCCCGGGCCGCCTGCTGCCAGGGCCCCGGCGCGGGGGCCATCTGGTCGATGTCGGCCAGCATCACCCCACGCAGGCGGACGATCTCACCGGCGTCGGCGACCACGGCCCGTCGAACGTTGATCACGAACGGACGGTACCGGATGGCGGGCACCGGCCTCCGGACCGCACCACGGTGATCGGGAACGACGGGTACACGACGATCGACCAACTTGCGGCCGGGTCCCGTCCACGGGACGCTGGGGGTCGGCACCGACACCACCTCCGGAGGCGAGATGCCCCAGCTCCGTACCGCGCCGCGCCGGCTGCTCGCCGCCGCCGGCACGCTCCTGCTCGGCACCGCACTGGCCCCGCTCGGCGGCACGCCGGCCGGGGCGGCGGCCGGCGACGTCGGCTACGTCCGGCTCGCCCACCTCTCCCCCGACACCCCGGCCGTGGACGTCTACCTCTCCGCCCCGGGCGCGGCGACGCCGCAGGTCTTCCCCGCCGTCGGCTACGGCGTCGTCTCCCGTTACCTGCCGCTGGCCGTCGGCCGGTACGCGGTGGCGATGCGGCAGGCCGGCGCCCCGGCCAGCGAGCCACCGGTGCTCACCACCGAGGTGGCCCTGCGCGCGGGTGAGGCGTACACGGTGGCCGGGGTGGGCCGGTACGCCGACCTCGGCCTGCGGGTGCTCGCCGACGACCTGAGCGCCCCGGCGGCCGGCCGGGCGAAGGTGCGGGTCGTCCAGGCGTCCGTACGCGCCCCGGTGGTCGACGTGGCCGCCGACGACGGGCCGACCATCGCCGACGCCGTCCGGTTCGCCACCACCACCGACTACCGGCAGGTCGAGCCGGGGCGTTGGCGGCTGCGCCTCGGTGGCGGCGGCGGGCCGGGCACCGACGTCGAGGTGACCCTCACCGGGGGACGGGTCTACTCGCTGCTGGTGCTCGACGGCAAGCGGGGCGGGTTGACGGTCGAGTTGCGCGAGGACGCCCGGGGCGGCGGGACCGCACCGGCGGGCGGGGTGCCGGCGGGGGCCGGCGGGCTGGCCACGAGTGGGCTCGGGGCGTACCCGATGATGGCCGGCGGGGTGCTCGCGGGGGCCGTGGTGGTAGGCACGACGGTGCTGGTGCGGCGTCGGCGGCGGCCGGTCTGGTGAGCCGGCCCGGCTTCGCGATCCGCCGGCACCGCGCCCGGCCCGCGCCGGCCACCGTCCTGGTCGCGGCCGGCGCGGCGTGCTGCCTCGCCGCCGGTGCCGGCGTCGCGCTGGCCGCCGCCACCGGCCTCGGCGGGCCGGGCGGAGCACCCCGGCCGGTCGCGGTGGCCGGGGCCTGGCAGCCCGGCTGCGGGACCGGTTGCGCCACCGGGGCCGGCACCCCCCGCGCCACCCCGGCCCTCCCCACCCGGGTACGCGTCGCGCGGATCGGCGTCGACTCCCCGCTCACCGCCCTCGGGCTGGACGGGGCCGGCACCCTGGTCCCCCCGGCGGACTTCACCCGGGCCGGCTGGTACGGCGGCGGCCCGGCGCCGGGTGACCCGGGACCGGCGGTGATCGCCGGTCACCTGGACTCGCGGCGCGGCCCGGCCGTCTTCGCCCGGCTCGGCGAGTTGCGCCCCGGCGACCGGATCGAGGTGTGGCGGGACGACCGCCGGGTGACGTTCCGGGTCACCGGCACGTTGCGGACGCCCAAGGACGCCTTCCCCACCGCCACCGTGTACGGCCCGACGCCCGGCCCGGAACTGCGGCTGATCACCTGCGGGGGCGACTTCGACAGGCGCGTCGGCCACTACCGGGACAACGTGGTGGTCTTCGCCGTCGCCGACCCGCCGGTCGACCCCCTCCCCCGCTCCGCGGCCGGCTGACCCGCCCACCGGCACGGCCCCGCACGCCCCGCCCGCTAGGCTCCGGCAGTGCGACTGACCAGCGTGGACGACGTCACGGCCGCCGAACGCCGGCTCGCCGGGCGGATCGTCCGGACCCCGCTCCTGCCCTGCCCGCAACTCGGCGACGAGTTCGCGCTCGACGTCGCGGTGAAGGCGGAGAACCTCCAGCACACCGGCAGCTTCAAGGTCCGGGGCGCGCTGAACGCGCTGCTCGCCCTGGCCGAACGGCAGGCGACGCCCACCGGGCTGACCGCCTTCTCGGCCGGCAACCACGCCATGGCGGTGGCCTTCGCCGGACGTGCGTTCGGCCTGCCCACCGTCGTCTGCATGCCCCCGCACGCGGTACCCACCAAGATCGAAGCGGTCCGCCGGTGGGGTGGGGAGGTCGTGCTCACCGACGACCTGCTCGCCACCTGCGAGGAGATCACCGCCGAACGCGGCTACCACCTGCTGCCGCCGTTCGACGACCCGGACGTCATCGCCGGCCAGGCCACCCTGGGACGGGAACTGCTGGCCGACGGTCCACCGCCGGGCCTGGTGCTGGTCCCGGTCGGCGGCGGCGGACTGATCAGCGGGGTGGCAGCCGCCGTACGCGATGCCGTGCCGACCGCCCGGATCGTCGGTGTCGAGCCGGCCACCGCCAACGTCGTCGGCCACGCGCTGCGCACCGGCGGCGATGCCCCGGCGACCCGGCCGGTCTCGATGGCCGACGGGCTGGCCGCCCCGTTCGCCGGCCGGCTCACCCTGGCCCACGTCCGGGAGCTGGTGGACGACCTGGTGGAGGTCACCGAGGCGGACATCCGGGCCGCCTGGTGGGACCTGATGGCCGCCACCAGGCTGCTGCTCGAACCGGCGGCGGCGGTCACCCTCGCCGCACTGCGCACCGGCCGGGTCACCGCCGCCCCCGGCACCCGGACGATCCTGGTCCTCAGCGGCGGCAACATCTCCCCCACCATGCTCGCCACCATGCGCTGACCCCGCCCCGCCCTGCGCTCGCCCCGCTCCATCGCGCGCGCGATCTTGGAGTTGTGGTGCCACATTCGCGGGGATGTATACCCTTTCGCGCCCACCACAACTCCATGATCGACGCGGAGGGGTGGTGGCGGGTGGGGTGGGGTTAGCGGATGGGGCGGCGGCCGGCGAAGCCGCACTCGACGCGGTGGTACCAGCGCACGTCGGGGTCACCCTCCAGCCAGCACCAGAGCACCGCCCGGCCCTCGTGCTCGCCGGGGAAGTCGAGTAGCACCGGGGCGATCCCCTTGACCTGGATGTCGTGCGAGTTCAGCTCCTCCAGCACGCCGTGCAGCCGGGCCTCCAGGGCCTTGACCTCGGCCCGGCCGCCCAGCGCCGACATCCCCGGGCCGGCCAGGTCGGCCCGCAGCTCGGCCAGGTCGGCCCGGATGCCGATCAGCTCGTCGATGCGGGGGTGCAGGGTGGCGACCAGGTACCGCGCCTGGGCGAGAGTGAACACGGGGCCAGTATGGGGCACCCGCGTGATCCACACCGACCCGTCCGCCGGCTTCGCCCGCACCGGGGGTGCCCGGAACGGGACGGGGGGTCCGGGCGGGGACGGTGGATGAAGGGTCACCACGGACCGTCCACATAGGTCGCGGGGTGGCCCGGCCGGCGGGTGCCGAGGACGCGGCCGATGGATCATGATCTTCAGGCGCGCGGTCCGTCGCCTCCCCCTCCCGCCGCACGCACCAGTGCGGCGCACGACCGAACCAGGAGTCCCATCGTGATCAACAAGTACGCCGGCACCTGTGGCACCTGTCGAGGCCGGGTGGAGGCCGGGGCCGGACAGGCGCTCCGGCTCGGCGCCGGCTGGACCGTGTACCACGACGACTGCGCGCCGGTGGAGACGGCGCCGCCGCCGGGCACCCACCGTGGGTGGCACCACCTGCCGGTGGTGGGCTTCGACATCGAGACCACCGGCAGGGAGCCGTTGGACGCCCGCATCGTCTCCGCCGCGCTGGTCTACTCCGACGGCACGACCAGGCGGTGGCTGGTCAACCCGGGAGTGCCGATCCCGCCCCGCACCACCGAGATCCACGGAATCACCGACGAGCTGGTCCGCAGTGCCGGGACTCCGGCCGGGACGGCGCTGGCCGAGCTGGGCACGGCCGTCGGAAAGGTGATCGCCGACGGTACGCCGCTCGTCGCCTTCTGCGCCCACTTCGACGTCACGACGTTGCACGCCGAGCTGGCCCGGCACGCCCTGCCGTCGCTGGACTGGGACCGCGCCGTCGTCATCGACCCCTCGATCCTGCACCAGGAGGTCGAACCTCGCTGGTACGGCAGCCAGAAACTCGGTGACCTGTGCAGGTACTACGAGGTGCCCCTCGGCTCCGCCCACGACGCCACGAACGACGCCCACGCCGCCGTCGGGATGGCGGTGTCGATCGCGGCCCGGCACGAGCGCATCGCCCGGATGCTCCCCGACGACCTCCACCGGGCGCAGATCACCTGGTACGCCGCACAGAAGCGGAAACTCCAGGAGTACTTCGACAGGCGGGGCATCGCCGAGACGGTCGGCCTGGAGTGGCCGCTGGAGACCAGGCGACGCCGACAGGACGACACTCCTCACCCTGATCAGGGCTGATCTCCCCCGGTCGACCGTCCGCCGTCGGTGTACTCGCCGAAGATCTCTGCGAGGATCCTCCGTGAGTTCACCGCGGCCACGCCGTCGTCCGGCGCGTGGACGTAGCTGACAAGCGTCTTCCAGAGCGCCCACCCGCGCCCACGCGCCCAGGTCGCGTCGTCGACCGGCAGCCGCTCCCGCAACGCCCGCCGACCGTCGGCGGTCAACAGTGTCCAGGCGACCGCCAGGTCGCAGGAGGGATCGCCTACGCCGCAGGTGCCGAAGTCGATGACCCCGGCGAGGTGTCCCCCGTCGAGCAGGAGGTTCCCCTGCGCCAGATCACCGTGGAACCAGCGCTCGGTACCGTCCCAGCGCGCGTCCAGGGCGCATTCCCAGATCTCGTCGGCGCGGACGGCGTCGATACGGCCGTCGAGAGCCCTGATCGCTCGGCGGGCCTGCCGGTGGTAGGTGCGCAGCGGGCCACCCCGGTACCAGTTGTGTCGACCGGGTCGGGGGCCACCGGTGGTGTCGATCTCGTGCAGTGCCGCGACGAACCCGGCCAGGTCGAGCGCGAACCGGACCGGATCGGCGATCCGCTCGAACCGCGCGGTTTCTCCGTCGAGCCACCGGTAGACCGACCAGGTGTACGGGTAGCCCTCGCCGGGCCCGCCCTTCGCCAGCGGGGTGGGGACGGGCACCGGGAGGTGGCGGGCGAGCAGGGGAAGCCACCGGTGTTCCTTGTCGACCGCCTCGGCGTACTCGGCGGCGCTCGGCAGGCGTACCGACATGCCGGGGCCGAAGTGGAAGGTCCAGTTGTCCCAGCCGCCGTTGGCCACCGGCTCGACCGGCAGTTCGGCCCAGTGCGGGAACTGGGTGGCGACGAGGCGGCGTACCTGCTCCACGTCGACGACGACGCGTTCGGGCGGCGGGCCGAGATCCGCGGTGCCGTCGGCCCCGGCCCCTGACACGGCGGGCCGGGTCAGTCGGCCTGGGCGGCGAGTTCGCGGGCGCGGTCGCGGGCCGCTTCCAGCGCCGCCAGCAGCGCCGCGCGTACCCCGTGCTTCTCCAGCTCGCGGACGGCGGAGATGGTGGTGCCGGCCGGGGAGGTGACGGCCTCGCGGAGCTTGACCGGGTGTTCGCCGGAGTCGCGCAGCATCATGGCCGAGCCGATCGCGGTCTGCACGATCAGCTCGTGCGCCACCTGCCGGGGCAGGCCGAGCAGGATGCCGGCGTCGATCATGGCCTCGACCAGCAGGTAGAAGTAGGCCGGGCCGGAGCCGGAGAGGGCGGTGACCGCGTCCTGCTGCGACTCGGGCACCCGCAGGGTCGACCCGAGCGGGGCGAACATCTCCTCGGCCAGGGCCAGGTGTTCGCCGGTGGCGTGCGCGCCGGCCGAGATGGCGCTCATCGCCTGGTCGACCAGGGCCGGGGTGTTGGTCATCACCCGCACCACCGGGGTGCCCTCGGGCAGCCGGCGGCTGAAGAAGCTGGTGGGCAGTCCGGCGCAGAGCGAGACGACCAGCTTGTCGGCCGGCACCTTGGGGCCGATCTCGTCCAGCAGGACGCCCGCGTCCTGCGGCTTCACCGCGATCGCCAGCACCGCCGCCTCGTCGACGGCGGTCAGGTTGTCGACCACCCGTACGCCGTACCGGGTGGCCAGTTCCTCGGCCCGGACGGGGCGGCGGGCGGTCGCCAGCAGCCGCTGCGCCGGCCAGCCGGACCGCAACAACCCGGAGAGCATCAGCTCGCCGATCTTTCCCGCCCCGATCACCGCGACGGTGTGTCTCGCCGACCCCATGTCACCCTTCCGTCCCGTTCGTCCGGTCCCGCGCCCCTTCCCCTCCGACAGGGCGGAGGGGAAGGGGGTGGGCTGCGATCAGCTGCCGAAGAAGACCTCGGCCTCGTCGTAGCGCTCGATCGGGACGGTCTTCAGCTCGCGGGTGGCCTCGGCCAGCGGCACCCGGACGATGTCGGTGCTCTGCATCGCGACCATCTTGCCCCAGTCGCCCTCGTGGGCGGCGTCGATGGCCTGCAGGCCGAGCCGGGTGGCGAGCACCCGGTCGAACGCGGTCGGGGTGCCGCCGCGCTGGATGTGCCCGAGCACGACGGTGCGGGCCTCCTTGCCGGTCTTGGCCTCCAGCTGCTCGGCCAGCCACTGGCCGATGCCGCCGAGCCGGACGTGCCCGAAGGCGTCCAGCTCCTGGTTGTGCAGGACCATCTGGCCGTCCAGCGGCTGGGCGCCCTCGGCGACCACGACGATCGGGGCGTACTGGTGCTGGAAGCGCTTCTCGACGTAGCCGGCGACCTGGTCGACGTCGAACTTGCGCTCGGGCAGCAGGATCACGTTGGCGCCACCGGCGAGGCCGGCGTGCAGGGCGATCCAGCCGGCGTGCCGGCCCATCACCTCGACGACGAGGGTGCGGTGGTGGCTCTCCGCGGTGGTGTGCAGCCGGTCGATCGCCTCCATGGCGATGTTGACGGCGGTGTCGAAGCCGAAGGTGTAGTCGGTGGCGCCCAGGTCGTTGTCGATCGTCTTCGGTACGCCGACCACGTTGACGCCCAGCTCGTGCAGCTTGGTGGCGACGCCCAGGGTGTCCTCGCCGCCGATCGCGATCAGCGCGTCCACGCCCTGCGCGGCGAGGTTCTCCTTGATCCGCTCCACGCCGTTCTCGATCTTGAACGGGTTGGTGCGGGACGAGCCGAGGATGGTGCCACCGCGCGGGAGGATGCCCCGCACCTCGGGGATGCCGAGCGGCTTGGACAGGCCCTCCAGCGGACCCTTCCACCCGTCCCGGAAACCCACGAACTCGTGACCGTAAGTAGCGACGCCCTTACGGACCACCGCCCGAATGACCGCGTTGAGACCTGGGCAGTCGCCGCCGCCGGTGAGCACGCCGATACGCATGATCTGCTCATCCTCCTGGAACGTCAGGTGAAGCCCGGATAAGCCCCAGGATATGTGTCCGCTCAGACCATCGGCGTCGTTGCCGGCCCGGGGCGGGCCGTCAGTGCGCACTGTAGTCGGCTCAGGTGCACGCCGACACCGCGCCCCGGCCGGTCCCGCCCACCCGGGCGGCTACCGGTCAGTAGCTCACCTCGTGGTTCTCCCCCAGCTTCGGCGGCGTCCCGGTCACCGCCGCCTTGGCGAACCCGAGCAGGTTGACCACCGTGCCGCCCGGGGAGTCCCAGTACTCGGCCGAGCTGGCGTGCACCTTGAGCAGGGTCAGCCCGGGGGTGTCCAGCCCGTCCGGGAACCACGCCGTGAGCACCGGGTTCCACAGCTGCTCGGCCCGCGCCCGGTCGTACGCCTCCTGGGCGGTGCCGGAGATCGACACCCAGGCGTGGTGACGCTGGTCGGAAAAGGCGACGTTGACCTCCGGGTTGACCCGGACCTGACGCATCTTGGCCGAGTCGGCGTAGGCGAAGAACCACAGGTCCCCGTCGAACTCGGCCGCCTGCAGCCCCATCGGCCGGCTGAGCATCCGGCCGTCGACCCCGATGGTGGTCAACATGCAGATCCGGGCGTCCCGGATCAGCTCGGTCACCCGCCGCCGGGCGTCGGTGATGGTGGTCGCGTCGTCGGCCATGGCGCACTCCCTCGGATCGGCTCGCCCGGATCCGGTGCCCCCGACGGGACCGGTCAAACCTGCCGATCGTCACGGGCTGTCGTCACCACCGGCCGGCCCCCGCCGACACCGCGCCGCCGACACCGGGACCAGCCCCGACGGGCCGCCGACACCGGGACCAGCCCCGACGGGCCGCCGACACCGGGACCAGCCCCGACGGGCCGCCGACGCCGGGACCAGCCCGGACGGGTCGCCGAGGCCGGGATCAGCCCCGACGGGCCGTCATCGCCTGCCAGCGGGCAAGGTTGTGCCGGGCGTCGACCAGCGCGTCGTGCCGGTCGGCCGCCGCCTCGGGCAGCCGGGGCCGGCCGAGGTCGTCCCAGAGCTGCCGCAGCTCCTTGGTGAACCGGGGGATCTCCCGGGGCAGCGCCGGCATCGCCCCCCAGAGCTGGGCCAGCACCACGTGGTCGTACGCGGCGTACCAGGCCCACAGCTCCAGCTGCTCGCCCGGCCGGTCCCGGATCGGCTCCAGCAGGAACTCGTGCAGGTCGTCGCGGATACGGGCCCGGGAACGCCAGGCCCGGTCGGCCGGCGAGGGGAGCTTGTCCAGCACGTTGCGGCGGACCCAGGGTACGGCGCGGGAGTCGTCGAACTCGGTGGAGACCGCGTAGAACTCGCGGCCGTACTCGTCGACGACGCCGATCGACACGAGGTCGACCAGCCGGCCGTCCTCGATGAATTCACAGTCGTAGAAATAGCGGTAGACCATCGCCGTCCATCCTCACCCACCGTCGGTGACCGTCGACGGGCGGGGCGGGCACCGGCGCCGTCGGCCGCGCGGACCCCCGCCGACCCCGACCCGGTGGTCCGTCGCAGCTCGCGGAGGGTCACGGAAAGGTTTACAGGGGTGTACAGCAAGCGACTGGGCCGTCATGATCTGATGTGTACCGCTACCGGACGCCGAAGCGGTGTCAGTTCACCTCTTGCGGGGCCGTCAGGGTTCACCCGGTGAGCGAAAATTGTGGTCCGTGACCGGGGAGGGGTGGGGCTGTGGAAATGCGCCTGCCGGAGCCGGGTGACGCCCTCACGGGGGTGGAGATGTTCGCCGGGCTGGAGCCGGAGGTGCGCCAGCGGGTGATCGCCGCGGCCGTGCCGCGCACCTATCGCAAAGGTCAGTTGCTTTTCGTCGAGAACGATCCCGGCGAGTCGCTGATCGTGCTCCGCCGGGGGGCGGTGGCGGTGTTCCGCACCGCGCCGACCGGGGAACGCGCGGTGCTGTCGGTCATCCGACCACCGGACGTGCTGGGCGAGGTGTCCCTGCTGGACGCCTCCACCCGTTCCGCCTCGGCCGAGGCGATCGAGGACTGTGCGGCGCTCGCCCTGTCCCGCCCGGCCTTCATGGAGCTGGTGCACTCCAACCCGCGCATCCTGGACGCGGTGATGCGCTCGCTGGGTGGCCTGATCCGGCGGCTCACCGAGCAGAACGCCGACCACGTCTTCCTCGACCTGCCCGGTCGGGTGGCCAAGACGCTGGTCCGGCTGGCCGGTGAGAGCCAGGCCCCGATGATCACCATCGAGCTGAACCAGAGCCAGCTCGCCGAGATGGCGGGTGGCTCCCGGCAGAGCGTCAACCAGGCGATCGGTTCCTTCGCCAGCCGCGGCTGGCTGCGTACCGAAGGTCGTCGGATCGTGGTCACCGACGTGGCGGCGCTGCGCCGACGCGCCGGCATGAGCGACCGCTGACCAGGGACTTTCCCGGGCGGTGACGCCCGGCGGGTGAGCGGGAACGCCACAGCGGCGCGGCCGGCGGACCTCGGTCCGCCGGCCGCGCCGGTCGTTCACTTGCCGCTGTCGTCGGCCGGCGGGGCGCCCGGCCCGGGTCCGATCTGGTCCGGCGGTGTACCCGGCCCGGGCCCGATCTTCTGTGGCTTCGGCGTCGTGGTCGTGGTCGTGCCGGCGTCCGAGGTGGTCTTGCTGTCGGGATTCTCCACCATGCCCTGCTCCTCCATTCTGGCGAGAGTGACCGCGTCGACGTCGACCGTCTCCCCGGGGGACCGGACGGTACCGTCCGGGTCGGTCCAGTAGGCGGACAATCGCACCTGCACGGCACTCTCCTGACAGTGAGTTTTCCTCGTGAGGAACACTAGTGGCGGCCGACCAGCCGCAGGGTCCGCCCGCACGTCGGGTACCCGACTGGCCCTCCGCGGCGCGATAATGGGATCTCCTCACGTACGGAGTTCGTCATCGACCTCAAGTGTGGACACTGCTCACGGGCGGCGGGACCGGACGACCGCTTCTGCGGCGGCTGCGGACAGGCGCTGACGCTCAACTGTGCCTCCTGCGGGCACGGCAACAGTCCCGAGGCCAACTTCTGCACCAGCTGCGGGCAGCCGCTGCGCGACCACGCGGTCACCGTGCAGGAGGACCGCCGCCAGGTCAGCGTGCTGTTCATCGACATCGTCGACTTCACCACGTACGCCGAACGCGCCGACCCGGAGCAGGCGCGCAGCCTCCAGCAGGCGTACTTCGCCACCGTCCGCAAGCTGGTCCACCAGTACGGCGGGGTGGTGGAGAAGTACATCGGGGACGCGGTGATGGCGCTGTTCGGCGCCCCGGTCGCCACCGACAACGACGCGCTGCGCTGCGTACGGGCCGGCCTGGAGCTGCAACGCAACCTGGCCCGGCAGGCCGCCGGCCCGCACCCGCCGCTGGGTTTCCGGGTCGGCGTGGCCACCGGTGAGGCGCTCGTCGACCTCTCCGCCACCCGCGACGGCGGTCAGGCGTTCGTCACCGGCGACGTGGTGAACACCGCCTCCCGGTTGCAGGCGCTGGCCCCCACCGGCGGAGTCGTCGTCGACGAGAGCACCTGGTCGGCCACCCGACACGAGCTGGACTACGTCGACCGGCCGCCGGTCACCCTGCGGGGACGTTCCACGGTGAGCCGGATCTGGCTCGCCGTGCGGGCCCGGCCCCGGACCGACCCGCAGGCCGCCGAACTGACCCCGATGGTCGACCGGGAACACGAACGGGGCCTGCTGGTCAGCGCCCTGCACCGGACGGTCACCGAACGCACCTCCCAGCTGGTGACCGTCTTCGGCCCGGCCGGGGTGGGCAAGAGCCGGCTGCTGCGCGAGCTGTCCCGGCACGCCGCCAACCTGCCCGGCCACCGGGTCACCTGGCTGGTCGGGCAGTGCCCGCCGTTCGGCGAGAACGTCACCTACGCCGCGCTGGCGGACATCGTCAAGGGGTGGCTGGGCGCGCCGGACACCGACGACCCGGAACCGCTGCGCGACCGGCTCCGCGACCGGCTGCGTCAGCTCGACGACCCGCACGCCATGCGGTTGGCCGGCGCGCTCGGGCCGCTGCTGGGGATGACCGGGGAACGACTCAACCCGGGTGAGACCGAGGCGGCCTGGCGGCGGTTCCTGCTCACCCTCGCCGGGCGGGGCCCGACGGTGCTGGTCTTCGAGGACATGCACTGGGCCGACCAGGCGATGCTCACCTTCGTCGAACAGCTCGGGGCGGCGGCCCGGGGCGTACCGCTGCTGGTGGTGGCGACCGCGCGGCCCGAGCTGCGGGAGCGGCAGCCGGCCTGGACGGGCACGATCAGCGGCGCGATGTCCATCTCGGTGCCGCCGATGCACGACGCCGACATCGACACCCTCTACTCCCTGCTGCTCGGTCAGGCCACCCTGCCGGCGGCGTCGCGGGCACCGCTCATCGAGTTCGCCGACGGCAACCCGCTCTACGCCCAGGAGTACGCCCGGATGCTGATGGACGGCGGGCTGCTGGAGCCCAGTGCCGCCTTCGATCCGGCCGGCACCACCGACATGCCGCGTACCGTCCAGGCGGTCATCGCCAACCGGCTCGACCTGCTCGACCCGGCAGACCGGGCGGTCCTCCAGGCCGCCGCCGTGGTCGGGGTCCAGTTCTGGCCGGCGCCCGTGGCCGCCGCCCTCGGCCGGACGGTCGAGTGGGTGGAGCGGGCGCTGGACCGCCTGCAGCGCCGGGACATGGTCTTCGAGCTGCCCACTTCCACCATGGTCGGTCAGCCGGAGTACCGCTTCCGGCACATCCTGGTGCGTGACGTGTGCTACCAGCGGCTGCCCCGCGCCGAACGGGTCCTGCGCCACCAGCGCACCGCCGACTGGTTGGCCCAGCTCACCCAGGCCGGCCAGCAGGACCTGGCCGAGGTGCTGGCCAACCACCGCTGGACCGCCCACGAGATCGCCCGCACGGTCGGACTCGACCCCATGCCGTACGCGGTGGCGGCCCGCACCGCGCTGCACCGGGCCGCCCGCCGGGCGTACGAGCTGCACGCGCTGGAGAACGCGGCCGGGCTGGTGGGCAGGGCGCTGCAGGTCGGCGGGGCACCCGACCCGGGGCTGGAGCTGTTCGCCGCCCAACTGGCCCTGTTCCGGGACGGCGACGCGTTCCTGGTCGACGGGGGGACCGAGGCGTTGACCGGGCTCACCGAACGGCTGGCCGCCGTCGGGGACCGGTCCGGCGCGGCCCGCGCCTGGACCCTGCTCGCCACCGCCGCCTGGAGCCGGGCCGACCGGTCCGAGACGCTGCGCTGCCTGCACCGGGCCAACGCGATCTACGCCGAGCTGCCGGAGTCCGAGGAGAAGGCGGAGGCGCTGCTGGAGCTGGCCCGGGTCCGGATGCTCAACGCCGAGACCGAGCCGGCCTGCGTGGCGGCGTCCGCGGCAGCCGAGCTGGCCGAGCGGCTGCGGCTGCCCGAGGTGCGGGCCAACGCCCGGATCACCCTGGCGGTGGCCCGCTACATGGCCGGCGAGAAGCAGGCGTACGCGGAACTGGCCGAGGTGGCCGAGCAGTGCCGGGTGGACCGGCTGGTCAGTCGACGCCGGGCGGTGCACAACCTCGCCTGGGCGGCGCAGGAGGAGGGTGACCTGGCCCGGTCGGCCCGGCTGGTCGACGAGCAGCGTTCGCTCGACCCGGGTGGCGGGCACAGCCTGGCGACCAGCTTCGCCGACCAGTGGGCGCGGGCGTACTACGCCGGTGACTGGGTGGCGGCGCTGGAGCTGGGCACCGAGTCGACCCGACTGCCGACCGCCGAGTGGGACCTGCACATCGTGGCGGTCTCCGGCTGGATGCGGGCCCTGCGCGCCGACTCCGCACCGGGGGCTGGGTCGGGAGAGGCCGGCGGGGATCACGATCTGGTGACCCAGGCGGTGGTCGCCGCGCGGCGCAGTGGTTTCCACCGGGTGTTGCAGTCGACGCTGGCGCACGCGGCGCTCTGCCGGGCGGTCCGGGGCCGCCGGGAGGAGGCGATGCGGCTGCTGGTGGAGCTGGACGGGGACTGGAGCCGGACCCGGGTGATCCCGTTCGCCGAGTGGGTGCCGGCGGTGGGGCACGTCGCCGCGGTGCTCGGCCCGGACGCCGCCCGGCTGGTGCACGACATCCTCGCCCGGTCACCCCGGACGACCCCCTGGGTGGAGGCGGCCGGGCAGGCCGCCGACGCCACCCTGGCCCTCGGCGACGGGGACGCCCGGCGGGCGGCCCGGTTGTTCGCGGCGGCGGCGGAGCGCTACTCCCGGATGCCCGACACCACCGACCAGATGCTCACCACGGCGCTGTCGGTGCCGGCCCTGACCGTGGCCGACCCCGCGCAGGCAGCGGCCACCCTCGACCGGGTCCGTGACTTCGCCGACCGTAACGCGATGCCCGGTCTGCTCCGGCTGGCCACCCGGGTGACGCCCGGGAGCTGACCGGGGCCGAGATCGACCCCGGGCGGGGCCGATCGGAGCTGACGGGGATCGATGATCGACTCCCTGGGCCGACGATGCGGTGTCCGGGAGATCTGAAGGCGCTGTTCGGGCTCACCGGAGTCGATCACCCCAGACGACGTCCCCGGCGGGGTCCGGGGAGGTATTCCGCTTTCGCGTGGAATGTGACTTCTTGCGGGTGAGGGGCGAGTGTGCGGCGGGCGACGGCGACCGGGCCGGCCGCCGGCCCGGGGCACCGGCCCGTCGGCGGGCAGCTTGGGCACCCCGCGTTGCGGAACCGGTGCGCCCGCCGGGTGCGGCGGACCGCCGATCAGCGGCACTACCAGCCGGTACGGCACCGGATTCCCGTCCCGCCCACCGTCGGCGACCCCGGGCCGGGGTCGTCCGGGCAGGTCGCGACGGTGATGGGTGGGTCACTCGGAGGGCTGCCGTCGGGCCCGCCCACCGACGGCGGAGCCGACGAACCACGAGCGGCGCGCCACAACGCACTCCCGGAACCGGGTGCCGACGTGTCACGATTCAGAGCACGGCGTACGGGGCGCCGACACGACCGCACCGGCAGGTGCGCGGAGGAGGATGTCCGGTGTCAGCGGGTGGCGCCCGCCGGGGACGGCGGGACAACGGGCTCGACGCGAGCGAGTACGCCGTCGCGGGCGACGTCGACCCGCGCGTCGGTGAGCACCTGCTCGACGTGCTCGCCGCGGGCGGGATCGCCGCCTACCTCCAGCCCTCCGCCGACCTGAACCCGATCACCCGGACCACCACCGTGCCGTCCCGGCCGGTCGATCGGCTCTACGTGGACCGTTCGCACCTGACCACCGCCCGGGACTACCTGACCCAGCTCGCCGACGAGGCGATGCCGGAGCCGGCCCGCGCCGAGCCGGACGTCGACGCCGAGTGGGAACGTCTCGTCGCCGCCTTCCACACCGCGCCCGCCGCCGGCAGCCATCCCTGGCCCGCGTCCGAGGACATCGACGACGGGGCCGATCCGGCCGCCCGCGCGGGTGGCCCGACCACCAGGGCGGACGAGCCGACGGGTCCGACCGCCACCGACGTACGCCGGTTGCCGTACGCGGCCGACATCTCCGGCATCTCGGTGACCCCCCGGGGCCGGCAGCAGGACGAGCCGTCGCTGCTGGACGGCCTGGACACCTTCGGGGCCGACCTGCCGGACGACCCGGAGGAGGGCTACACCCCGCCGCCGCCTCCGCCGCTGCCCCGGATCTCGAAGTACGCGGTGGTCGGGGTGCTGGGGATCGTGCTCGGTTTCGTGCTCTTCCTCAACCCGTCGTTACTGCCCGTGGACGCCTCGGTGGTCACCCTGCTCGGCTTCACCGGCATCCTCGCCGGGTTCGTCACGCTGATCTGGCGGCTGCGTCCCGGTGACGAGGAGGATCACGACCCCGACGACGGCGCGGTCGTCTGAGCCCTGCGGCACCCCGCCGGGGCCGGCGGTCATCCCGCCCGCATCCCGGGACACCACAGCCCTCACGCCGGGCGTAACAGTGGTGTAACTTACGGTCAGTAGGAATACCGCTGTAGGTCACTTCCCCCACCGACTGCCCGGTTGTTCCTTGCTCGCGTGGTCGGTCCCCTGCCGATCGGAATGCCCGAGATGCGACAGAGTTCACTGGTGGTGGTGGCCAACCGGCTCCCCATCGACGACAGCGTGGCGCCCGACGGCGCCTGTGAGTGGCGGCGCAGCCCCGGCGGGCTGGTCAGCGCCCTGCACCCCCTGCTCCGGCAGACCCCGGCCACCTGGGTCGGCTGGGCCGGCGGCACCGGGCCCGCGCCCGTGCTGCCCGACGTCGACGGCGTGCACATGCGGACCGTCCCGCTCAGCGCCGACGACCTGCGCGACCACTACGAGGGCTTCGCCAACGCGACGCTCTGGCCGCTCTACCACGACGCGGTGGAGCAGCCCGAGTACCACCGCCGCTGGTGGGAGGCGTACCAGCGGGTCAACCAGCGGTTCGCCGAGGCGACCGCCGAGGTGGCCGACCCGGGCGCGGTGGTCTGGGTGCAGGACTACCACCTGCAACTGGTCCCCGCCCTGCTCCGCGAGCTGCGGCCCGACCTGCGGATCGGCTTCTTCCTGCACGTGCCGTTCCCGCCGCCGGAGCTGTTCATGCAGCTCCCCCGCCGGGCCGAACTGCTGCGCGGGATGCTCGGCGCCGACCTGATCGGGTTCCAGCGGGCCCAGGCGGCGCACAACTTCGCCCAGCTCGCCACCAAGGTGCTCGGCCTGCCGGCCACCGACCGGCGGATCGGCGTGCAGGACCGGGTGGTGCGGATCGGGGCGTACCCCGTCTCGATCGACACGGCCGAGATGGCGGCGCTGGCCGCCCGGCCGGACGTCACCGCGCGGGCCCGCCGGCTCCGGCACGACCTGGGTGACCCGGAGCGGGTAATCCTCAGCCTGGACCGGATGGACTACACCAAGGGCATCGAGCAGCGGCTGAAGGCCTACAGCGAGCTGCTCGCCAGCGGTGACGTCAAGGTCCGGGACACGGTGCTGGTGCAGGTCGCCATGCCGAGCCGGGAACGCGTCGGCCAGTACCAGATCCTGCGGGAGCGGATCGAACGCGAGGTGGGCCGGATCAACGGCGAGTTCGGCCGGGTCGGCGAACCGGCCATCCACTACCTCACCCAGCCCTTCGACCGGGCCGAACTCGCGGCGCTCTACCGGGTCGCCGACGTCATGGCGGTCACCCCGCTGCGCGACGGGATGAACCTGGTCGCCAAGGAGTACGTGGCCGCCCGGGTCGACGACACCGGCGCGTTGCTGCTCAGCGAGTTCGCCGGGGCGGCGGCCGAGCTGGACCGGGCGTACCTGGTCAATCCGCACGACCTGGAGGGGCTCAAGCAGGGGCTGTTGTCGGCGCTGCGGGCCGGGCCCACCGACCTCGGCGACCGGATGCGGGCGATGCGCCACCACCTGCACCGGCACGACATCCGGGCCTGGGCGCGCTCCTACCTCAGCGCGCTGGACGACACCGGCTCGCTGCTCACCCGGCTCAGCAGCAGCGGCTGACCGCACCCGGCCCCGGCGGACGGCGGGACCGACGGCCGGGCCACGGCCGGACGGCGGGACGGGCTGCGGGACCGGCTGGCCGGGCTGCGGCAGACGGCGGGCACCGTACGGGCCGATGTCCACCCGGCCCGTACGGTGGGTGGTCAGCCGCGGCCCGGCTCCTTGACCAGCCAGTCCAGGAGCGCGTCCAGCGGCTCCTGCCAGCGGGTGTCGAGCATCAGGTCGTGCCCCATGCCGGGGAAGAGCAACGGAGCCGCGCCGTAGCGGCGGGCCGCCCGGGTCAGCGCGGCCGGCGGGACGACCCGGTCGTCCGGGCTGCCCAGCACCAGCACCGGCGGGCGGCCCACCGCCGGCTCCGCCGGCCGGCCGGCGAGCAGCTGCCACTGCGCCCGCCGGCCGGCCCGACCCAGCCGGGCCAGGTGCCGGCGGGCGTCCGCCTCGGGCAGCTCCCGGCTGAACAGTTGCCGACGGTGCAGCCGCAACGCGCCACCGAACAGGGCGGGCAGGGTGCCGAGCGGGTTGGCCCGCAGCGCCGCGCCGGCCGTGGCCGCACCGCCGAGCACCGGCGCGACCAGCACCGCCGCGCGGGCCGGGTACCGCGCCAACGCGTGCGACACCACCAGGGCGCCCGCGCCGTGCCCCACCAGCACCGCCTGCCGGGACAGCCCCGCCGCCACCTGGACCACGTCGTGGGTGTACGCCCGCAGCGTCGCCCCCGGCGCCGGTTCGCTGCCGCCGTGCCCGCGCAGGCTCATCGCGTACGCGGGGAAACCGCGCGACGCGGCGTGCTCCAGCCAGTGTTCGGCGAACGCCCACGCCCCGTGCCCGAACCCGGGGACGAACAGCAGCGGCGGACGCCCCTCCTCCAGCTCCGGGTCGACGCCGAGCACCTCGCGGCGGGCCGGACGGACCGGGTGGGCCCACTCCCGGCCCCGCATGATCCGGACCCGCTGATCGGTCGTGCCGGTCACTTGCCCTCCAGCTCGTCGAGGGCGCGCTGCACCGCGCGCAGGTAGTCGACGTGGCCCACCTCGAACCAGTGCCGGCTGCTGTCCTTGACCTTCCCCGCGTACCGCTCGCCCGCGCCGGCCGCCGCCCGCGAGGCGAACGCGGCGGCCCGCTGTGGCTGCTCCCGGCGCAGCCGCAGCGACCGGGCGAAGAGCACGGTCTGCCAGTGCGCCAGGGGGAACAGCCCCGAGTCGGGCTGCAACAGCCCGGCCACCGCCAGCGTCGGGTGGCCCGGCGGGAACGCGTGCAGCCACAGCCGGGGGCGGCCCGAGCCGTCGGCGTCGCCGAGGACGCCCGGGTCGAGGAACTCGAAGCGGGGCAGGTAGCCGGTGGCGAAGACGACCAGCTCCGGGTCGATCTCCCGGCCGTCGGTGAGGGTCACCCCGCCGGGATGGAACCGGGCCAGCTCCGGCACGGGGGTGATCTCGCCGTGGCCGACGTAGTAGACCAGTTGGCTGTTGGCGATCGGGTGCGTCTCGTAGACCCGGTGGTCCGGCTTCGGCAGCCCGAACCGGGTGAGGTCACCCACGGTCAGCCGCAGCGTCCAGTGGTAGAGCCACTGCCGCAGCCGCAGCGGCACCCGCAGCGCCAGCAGCGCGTCGTTGACCTGGTCGGCGGGACGGCCGAGGACGTACTTCGGGGCGTACCAGTAGCCGCGGCGGGTGGAGTGCCAGCAGCGGGACGCCTGCTGGGCCGCCTCGACCGCCAGGTCGCAGCCGGTGTTGCCGGCCCCGACCACCAGCACCCGCTTGCCGCGCAGCTGGGCGGGGTCCTTGTAGGACGAGGCGTGCATGACCTCGCCCCGGAACTCCTCCAGCCCCTCGTAGCGGGGCAGCTTCGGCGACCAGTTGTGCCCGTTGGCGACCAGCACGGCGGCGTACCGGGAGGTGCGTTCCGGGCCGTACCCGCCGGTGCTGCGGGTGGTCACGTCCCACCGGTCGCCGTCGACGGGTTCCACCCGTACCACCTCGGTGCCGAACCAGATGTGCCGGCGCAGGTCGAAGTGGTCGGCGTACCGCTCGAAGTAGGACAGCAGCTGGCTGTGGTGCGGGTAGTCCGGCCAGGAGTCCGGCATCGGGAAGTCGGGGAACTGGGTGAACGGCCGCGACGAGATGAGGTGGGTGCTGGCGTACACCGGGCTGCGGTCGTGCCGCCAGTTCCAGCCGCCGCCGACGCCGGTCTCCCGTTCGTAGCAGTCGACGCCGAAGCCGTGTTCGGTGAGGTTCTTGACGGCGGTGAGGCCGCTGGCCCCGGCCCCGATCACGCAGACCGTGTCGCCCCGGTCGGAGACCGGGCGGCCGTCCCGGTTCGCAGGGAGCGTCGTGGGCTCCGGTTCGGGCCGGCCGTGCTCGGTGGAGGGGGACACCGGGATTCTCCTTATGTGCGGCCAGGTACGCCGGTTCGACCGGCATCCTTCCGGGCCCCCGACCCGTTGTCCAGCCCGGCTCGCGGAGGTGTCGTGACGCGTCGCGGGACGACCCCCGGGCGGCCGCAGCGGCCGGCCCGGGGACGCTGCCGGCCGGTCAGTCGGTGACCGGCAGCAGCAGGTCGACCAGGACCGGGAAGTGGTCGCTGGCCCGGCGGGTGGTCGGGGTGTCCACGACGTCGTAGCCGACCACCTCGACCCGGGGGTCGACGAAGAGGGCGTCGATGCGGCGGCGCGGGTTGGTGCACGAGTAGGTGTGCCGGTCGGCCGCGTCGGCGGCGATCGCGGCGTCGGTCAGGCCGGCCGCCACGGTGCCCCAGGCCGGGCCGTCCGGGCCCTCGTTGAGGTCGGCCCCGAAGACCACCGGCAGGTCGCTCGCGGACAGCTCCCGCCGCAGCAGCGTCGCCTGGCCGGGCCGCTCGGCCGGGTCGGTGGACAGGTGCGAGCCGGCCAGCAGGAACCGGGCCCCGCCGACCTGGCAGCGGGCGTACGCCGCGCCGCGCAGGTGCCGGCCCGGGGTCAGCGGGAACCGCTGGCAGTGCGTCCCGGTCACCCGGACCCGCAGGCTGGTCAGCAGCAGGTTGCCCAGCGACGGCAGCCCACCGGCGGCCACCACCAGGCCGAACGAGTCGGCCAGTGTGGCGGACTTCTGTCGCCACCGCAACCGGCGCGGCGCCTCCTGCACGATCACCACGTCGGGGGCGGCCTCGCGGACCACGCTGGCCAGCGCCGCCGTGTCGTCGCGCTGGCTGTGGATGTTGTACGACACCACCCGCAGCGGCACCCGCCGGGCGTCGGTCGGGCTGGACCCGGCCGCTCCCGTCGGTGCCGGTGCCGGCGGCGCGGCGGCGGTGTCGGCGGGCGCGGGGGCGGTGTCGGCGGGCGCGGGGGCGTCCGGGCGCGGCCCCGTCGGCGCGGCGCTCATCGGCGGCGGGCCAGGTCGGCGGCACCGATGACGCCGGCGCTGTTGCCCAGCTCGGCGGGCCGCACCTCGGCCACCGGGAGCCGGCTGCGCTGGGCCAACGCATCGGCGAAGGACCGCCGGGTCGGGCCGAGCAGCAGGTCACCGGCATCCACCACGCCGCCGCCGACCACCAGCACCTGCGGGTCGAGGATCTGGGCCATGTCGGCGAGGCTGGTGCCGAGCCAGCGGCCGATCTGGGCGAACGCCTCGGCCGAGATCGGGTCGCCGGCCTGGGCGGCGGTGGTGACCATCGGGCCGGTGATCGCCTCGGCCTCGCCGCCGGCCAGCTCCAGCAGGGCGGTGGCGCGCTGCGGTTCCTGCCGGGCCCCGGCGCGGGCGAACCGGACCAGGGCGCTGCCGCTGGCGTACTGCTCGATGCAGCCGAGCCGGCCGCAGCCGCACTGGTGGCCGTCGGGGACGGTGAGCATGTGTCCCAGCTCGGCGGCGATGCCGTGGGCGCCGCGGACCAGCTCGCCGCCGAGGACGATGCCGCCGCCGACACCGGTGCCGATGGTGAACATGACCATGGAGTCGTCGGCGTCGCGGGCCGCGCCGTGCCGGAACTCGGCCCAGGCCGCCACGTTGCCGTCGTTCTCGACGATCACCGGGAGGCCGGTGGCGGCGCTGACGTAGTCGCGCAGCGGTTCGTCGCGCCAGGCCAGGTTGGGGGCGAACAGCACGGTGGAGCGGGACGCGTCGATCCAGCCGGCCGCGCCGATCCCCACCGCGTCGACCTGGTGGCCGGTGGCGAGCTGGGTGACCAGTTCGATGATGACGTCGCGGGTCTTGCCGACGTCGTCCGCGGGGGTGTCCCGCCGGGCCTGCACGAGCACCCTGCCGGTGTCGTCCACGACACCGCCGGCCACCTTCGTGCCACCGACGTCGACTCCGATGGTCAGCGTCACCGCGGCCACTCCCCTCTGCTGTGCTGCCCGACATCGGCCGAAACCGGCCGTACGCTGCCGGGATGTCCGGTGGTCAGGCCCCGTCGCCTGGTGCGTCCCCGTCCGCGCCGGCCGGCGCACGCGAGGCGGGCACCACGGGACCGTCGGCCGCGGGCCGGACCTGCTGGGCCGGCGCGGCCGGCCCGGCGTCGTCGACGGGCGGTGCGGCGGCGGCCGGTTCGACCGCGTCCTCCGCCCGGGTGGCGGCGGACCAGACGTCCCGCTCCGGCGCCGACGCAGAATCATGCCCGGTGCGGGTGGCCTCGCGCCACACATGATCGGCTCCGGAATCGGACGGGCCGGTCGGGGCGGTGGCGTCACCGGCGTCCCCGGGGGGTGCTTCCCCGGCTCCGGGCGGGGCGAACGCGCGCATCAGGCTGGCGACGCCGGCCGCCAGATCCCCCGCGCCGGTGGCGAGCCGCTCGGCGAATTCGGGACTGGGATCGCGTAGGGCGGCGACCGCCCGGCAGATCGGACAGACGCAGCACTCGGCCGATCCGGTGGCGAAACCCTGCGCGCGGTGGCCGCCGCCGGCAGACCGGGACGGGGTGGCACTGTGACCGAGGACACCCGAGACGATCCCACCGAGCGGACCCCACGGCCCCGACGCCGACCCGGAGCCGGCGGAGGCCAGCCGGGCCGTCGCGAGCAGCGTGGCGACCAGCCGTTCCGCTTCCTCCCGGGCCGAGCCCGGTTCCGTTGCGCCCATGGTCGGCTCCTCCGTCGTGTCGCCGGCCGTCGCGTCGCTACGCCGCACCGGTTGCTTCTACCCGGCGCTTGAGCTGCTTCAACGCCGTATCCATGATCATTTTCTCGGCCTTGCGGCGAAACATGCCGAGCATGCCCACCGACAACTCGACCTCCAGCGTGTAGGTCACCGTGCAGGTGCCGTCCGGGTTGCCGACCAGGTCGTACGAGCCACGCTGGGACTTCTGCATCGTCGAGGGCGACACCAGGTGCCACTCGATGCGGGACAGGTCCTCGGCGTACTCGTAGGCCAGCACGTACTCGTCGGCCATCACCCCGGCGTCGATGGTGAACCGGACCTGGCTGGCGTAGCCGTCCTCGTATTCCTCGACGACCTCGGTCCGGCGCACCGCCTCGGTCCACTCGGGGTAGCGCGCGAAGTCGCACACGACCGCCGCGACCCGGTCCGGTGACGCGCCGATGACGATCGACTGGGTGGAGGAGTCCGCCATGGGGGGAGGCTACCCGGCGCGCCCGACGGATGCCCCGCTCCACCCCCCCGGGCAGGGGCCGGGCAACCTGGCTGGGGCGTCCGCCCGGCCGGCCGGGTAGGTTTCGACCATGCCGGCCCGTGGTCGGCCCGGCCAGTGCGAGCACGAGGGAGTGCAGGTGCGCGAGTTCTCCGTCCCGCCGATCGTCACCATCGGCGACGCGGCAAACCTGACCGACCCGGTCTGGGACAACGCCGAGGCCGCGCCGGACGCGGTGCAGTTCGTCCGGCCCGCCGTCGAGGGCCGCGCCGGGGTCGACGTCACCTGCCGGCAGTTCCGCGACGAGGTGGTCGCGGTGGCCCGGGGGCTGGCCGGCGCGGGGGTCTCCCCCGGCGACCGGGTCGCCCTGATGAGCCGCACCCGCTACGAGTGGACCCTGCTCGACTACGCCATCTGGGCGGCCGGCGCGGTCACCGTACCGATCTACGAGACCTCCAGCGCCGAACAGGCCGCCTGGATCCTCGCCGACTCGGGCGCGGTCGCCGTGGTGGTGGAGACCAACAGCCACGCCACCCTGGTCGCCGGGGTCCGCGACCGGCTGCCCGAGCTGCGCGACGTCTGGCAGATCGAGCTGGGCGGGGTCGACGAGATCGTCGCCGCCGGCACCTCGGTCGACCCGGAGGAGATCGAGCGCCGCCGCACCTCGGTCCGCGCCGCCGACGTCGCCACGATCATCTACACCAGCGGCACCACCGGCCGCCCCAAGGGCTGCGTGCTGACCCACCGCAACATGTACGCCGACATCGCCAACGCGGTGCCGGTGCTGCCGAACCTGTTCCGCCCGGGCGCCTCGACCCTGCTCTTCCTGCCGCTGGCGCACGCCTTCGCCCGGCTCATCCAGATCGGGGTGGTGCAGGCGCGGGCCACGATGGCGCACTGCGCCGACACCCGGGACCTGGTCGCCCAGCTCCAGGAGTTCCGGCCGACGTTCGTGCTCTCGGTGCCGCGGGTCTTCGAGAAGGTCTACAACGGCGCCCGGCAGAAGGCCGAGGCCGACGGCAAGGGCGCGATCTTCGACCGGGCCGAGAAGGTCGCCATCGCCTGGAGCGAGGCGCAGGAGACCCCGGGCGGTCCCGGGTTCGCGCTGCGTGCCCAGCACGCGGTCTTCGACCGGCTGGTCTACCGCAAGCTGCGGGCCGCCCTCGGTGGCCGGTGCCGGGACGCGATCTCCGGAGGCGCCCCGCTCGGCGCCCGGCTCGGGCACTTCTTCCGGGGCATCGGGGTGACCATCTGCGAGGGGTACGGCCTCACCGAGACCTCCCCCGCCGCCGCGGCCAACCTGCCCACCGGCACGAAGATCGGCACGGTCGGCCGGCCGCTGCCCGGCGTGACGATCCGGATCGCCGACGACGGCGAGATCCTGATCGCCGGTGACCTGATCTTCCAGGGCTACTGGAAGAACGAGGCGGCCACCGCCGAGGCGCTCGCCGACGGCTGGTTCCGCACCGGCGACCTGGGGCACCTCGACGACGACGGTTTCCTCAGCATCACCGGCCGCAAGAAGGAGATCATCGTGACGGCCGCCGGCAAGAACGTCGCCCCGGCGGTGCTGGAGGACCAGGTCCGGGCGCACCCGCTGGTCAGCCAGTGCGTGGTGGTGGGCGACCGGCAGCCGTTCATCGCCGCCCTGGTCACCGTCGACGAGGAGGCGCTGCCGAAGTGGCTGGCCGCCCACGGGATGCCCGAGGACACCCCGGTCGCGCAGCTCGTGGCGCACGACGCGCTGCGGGCCGAGATCCAGGGTGCGGTGGACACCGCCAACCTGGCCGTCTCCAAGGCCGAGGCGATCAAGGTGTTCCGCATCCTGCCCCGCGACTTCACCGAGGCGACCGGCGAGTTGACCCCCTCACTCAAGGTCAAGCGGCAGGTCGTCCACAAGACGTACGCGGCCGAGATCGCGGACATCTACCAAGGCTGACTACGATCCGTCACGTGCCCGCCTCCACAGCCGCCCGCCCCCAGACGCGTCCCGTCGCCGCCGCCGCGCGAGCGGTGATGCTCGCGCTGGTCGGCGTCCTGACCCTGGTCGCCACCCGCGATCCCGCCCAGCTCTGGTGGATCGCCCTGCTGGCGGTCGCCGGAGCGCCCGCCCTGCTCGCCCCCGAGCACCGGCTGATCGGCCCGCTGAGCCGGCTCGCCGAGGCGGTGGTGATCGGGCTGGCCGCCAGCCAGGTCGCCGTCTCCTCCGCCCTCGGCTCGTCGGTCGGCGGGCTGGGCGCCTCGGCGGTGCTGCCCTACCTGGCGGTGCCGGTGACCGTCACCGCGCTGCGCCGGCAGTTCCGCGAGGGCGCGGTGCTGCTCGGCGTCACCGCGGCCACCCTGCTGGTGGCGGGCGCCTTCACCGAGGTCGCCGGTGGGCGGCAGCTCGGCCAGGCCGGTTACCTGGCGGTCTGCGCGCAGTGGCTGATCCTCGCCGGGCTCGGCCTCTACGCCGCCGGCACGCTGCACCAGGTGATGCGGGTCCGGGCCGACGGCAAGCCCCAGCCGTACGCCGAGGCGACCCGGCTGCTGACCCAGCTGCGGACGGTCGCCCGGCAGCTGCCCGGGGCCACCCTCGACCCGGGCGGCATCTCCGAACACCTGCTGGAGGAGCTGCGTACCGTCGCCCCCGGCAACCGGGGCGCGGTGCTGTCGGCAAGCGGCGGCGGGCGGCTCGTGGTCCTCGCCCAGGTCGGCGTCGACCGGGTCGACTGGGAGACGACGTTGGACGCCGACTCGGCGATCGCCGACGCCTGGGCCAGCCAGCAGCCGCAGACCTCGGCCCGGTCGCAGGCCCGCTCGCACAGCGGCGGGGACGTCTCGGCGCTGATCGTGCCGCTGGTCGCCGGGGTGCGTACGGTCGGCCTGGTGGTGCTGGAGGCGGACGCGGCGCACGCCTACCCGCCGCCGGTGGTGTCCCGGGTGACCGCGCTGACCGGCCCGGCGGCGCTGCGCCTGGAGGCGGCGCTGCTCTTCGACGAGGTGCGGTCGCTGGCCACCAACGAGGAGCGGCAGCGGCTGGCCCGGGAGATCCACGACGGGGTGGCGCAGGAACTGGTGATGGTCGGCTACGGCATCGACAACGCGCTGGCCTACGTCGACGAGGACCCGAAGGAGACCGCCGAGGCGCTGCGCACCCTGCGCGGTGAGGTGACCCGGGTGATCACCGAGCTGCGGCTGAGCCTGTTCGAGCTGCGCAGCGAGGTCGACCGGCACGGCGGCCTGGCGGCGGCGATCGCCGAGTACGCCCGCACCGTCGGCGCGTCGGGGGGCCTGCGGGTGCACCTGTCGCTCGACGAGTCGACCGCCCGGCTGCCGGCCGCCACCGAGGCCGAGTTGCTGCGCATCGCCCAGGAGGCGGTGACCAACGCCCGCAAGCACGCCGGGGCGTCGAATCTCTGGGTCACCTGCGAGGTGGACCCCCCGTACGCGCAAATTGAAGTGTCGGATGACGGTCACGGCATCGGTGACCAGCGCACCGACGGTCACTACGGCCTTGCGATCATGGCGGAGAGGGCGGAACGTATCCGGGGCCGGTTGGAGATCAGTCCCCGGCAACCCAGTGGTACGACCGTGGCGGTGGTGGTGGGTTCGTCGCCCCGGCGCGATAACGTGCGTGGCAGCGCAGCAGCAGAAGTGGAGTAATTCGAGGATGACCACAAGCCCGACACCGGCCACCCGTACCAAGGTCCTCCTTGTCGACGATCACGATCTGATCCGCAAGGGGCTGCGGCACGCCTTCGAGCGGGACCGTCAGTTCGAGGTCGTCGGCGAGGCCGCCACGGCGGCGGAGGGCGTGCGCCAGGCCGGCGCGCTGCAACCGGACGTCGTGATCATGGATCTGCGGCTTCCCGACGGCAGCGGCCTGGAGGCCACCCGGGCGCTGCGCAAGTCCAGCGCGTCGATGGGCATCGTGGTGCTCACCATGTACGCCGGTGACGACCAGCTCTTCGGTGCGTTGGAGGCGGGGGCGAGCGCCTTCGTGCCGAAGACCGCGCCGGCCGACGAGGTGGTGGCCGCCGCCCGGCACGCCGCCTCCTCGCCCAGCGCGTTCACCGCCGCCGACCTGGCCGAGGCGATGAAGCGCCGGCTGGCCCCGTCCGGCCCGCAGCTCTCCCCCCGCGAGGGTCAGGTGCTGCGGCTGCTCGCCGACGGCATGAGCGTGGCCGGCATCGCCAAGCAGCTGTTCGTCAGCGAGTCCACCGCCAAGACCCACATCTCGAAGCTCTACGAGAAGCTGGGCGCGGCCAACCGGGCGCAGGCGCTGATGACCGCCCTGCGGCTGGGTCTGCTCGAGGCGCCGGACGCCCCGAAGTTCTGAGGCGGGGCCACCCCGCCGGGCCGGCAGGCCCGGGTCCACCCCGGACCCGGGCCTGCCGTCGGCACACCACCGGTTCGACTGCGCCCGGTGAGCGACCGGTCGCGCACTGATCGCGGTCTTTGCACGTGGGCGGTGGACAGGCAGAATACCCGGGTGAACCGCACGGTCGACCATGTTTGCGGTGGTACTCGACAAAGGGGTTGGGGATGCAGCGACCGAACTGGGCACCCGACGACATCGACATCGAACGCCCCAGCGTCGCCCGCATGTACGACTACTACCTCGGCGGCTCGCACAACTTCGCCGCCGACCGGGTCGCCGCCCGCGCGATGGTGGAGGCGGTTCCCGACGCGCCGCTGATGGCCCAGGCCAACCGGGCCTTCCTGCGCCGGGTGGTGCAGCACCTGGTCGACTCCGGCATCCGCCAGTTCCTCGACATCGGCTCCGGCATCCCCACCGTCGGCAACGTGCACGAGATCGCCCAGCGGGCCGACCCGCGGGCCCGGGTGGTCTACGTCGACGTCGACCCGGTCGCCGTCGCGCACAGCCAGGAGATCCTCGCCGGCAACCCCGCCGCCGCCGTCGTGCAGGAGGACCTGCGCCGGCCCGAGGCGATCCTGGCGCACCCCGAGGTGACCCGGCTGATCGACTTCTCCCAGCCGGTGGCCGTGATGATCGTGGCGGTGCTGCACTTCATCCCGCACGCCGACCATCCCGAGGACATCCTGCGGACGTTGCGCGCGGCGCTCGCCCCGGGCAGTTACCTGGTCCTCTCCCAGGCCAGCGACGACACCCGGGGCGGGGCCGAGCGGACCGAGGCGGAACGGGTCTACCGGCGTACCGACAACCCGCTGTGCATCCGCAGCCGGGCCGAGCTGACCGCGTTCTTCGACGGCTTCACGATCGTCGACCCCGGGGTGGTCTGGGTGCCGCAGTGGCGGCCCGAGACGCCGGAGAGCGCCGAGAACGCCGAACAGGCCGTCTTCCTCGGCGGCGTCGGGCGTCTCGATGGGTGAGCCGACAGGCCCCCGGGCGTCCTGCCCGGGTACGTTCGCCCGCGCCTGGGCCAAGGCGGTCTCCGGCACCAGCTACCTGCCGATGACCCAGGCCCAGTTGGAGGAGCTGCTGCAACGGCTCACCGTACGACTGGCGGCCGCGCTGCGGGCCGAGCCGTTCGACCCGCGGGTCGGTCACCAGGTGGGCGCGGAGCTGGTGGCCGCGCACATCGCCTCGGCGGAGGGGCTGGGGCGGACCGTCGAGGTCGTCCAGCTCCGCCTGCTGCGCGACCTCGGCCTGGTCGGCGACGACATCTCCGACCGGCTGGCCCGGTTGCTCGCCACCATCACCACCGGGTACGCCCGCGCGCTGCGCGACCGGACCCTCGACGAGCAGGAGTCCATCCGGCGGGCGGCGATGGTGGCCCGCGCCCAGGCCGAACGGGCGCTGCGCGACAGTGAGTCCCGCTTCCGCCACCAGGCGACCCACGACCCGCTCACCGACCTGCCCAACCGCACCCTGTTCACCGAACGGCTCGCCACCGCCCTCACCGTCCCGGGGCGGGGTTCCGCCCGGGTGGGGGTGTGTTTCCTCGACCTCGACCGGTTCAAGGTGGTCAACGACTCCCTCGGTCACCAGCTCGGCGACGCCCTGCTGGTGCAGGTGGCGCAGCGGCTGAGCCGGGCCCTCGGCGAGCACCTGGTGGCCCGCCTCGGCGGTGACGAGTTCGTCATCCTCGTCGAGCGCACCGACGGCACCGACGACGTGGTGAAGGTGGCGGAGTCGGCGCTCGCCGCGGTCGCCGAGCCGGCCCTGGTCGAGGGGCACGAGCTGACCGTCACCGCCAGCGCGGGCATCGTGGAACGGCCGGTGGCCGGCACCACCCCGGGTGAGTTGATGCGGGCCGCCGACAGCACCCTGCACTGGGCCAAGGCGGCCGGCGGTGCCCGCTGGGCGCTGTTCGACCCGGCCCGGCACCGCACCGAGCTGGCCCGGTACGCCCTGTCGGCGGCCATCCCCGCCGCCCTGGACCGGGGCGAGTTCTTCCTGGACTACCAGCCGCTGACGTCGCTGCGGGACGGCACCGTGGTCGGGGTGGAGGCGCTGGTCCGCTGGCGGCACCCCGAGCTGGGGGTGCTGGGCCCGGACAGCTTCATCGGGCTGGCCGAGGAGACCGGGCTGATCGTCCGGCTCGGTGGCTGGGTGCTCGCCGAGGCGTGCCGGGAGGCGGAGAGCTGGGCCGCCGGCGGCGGGCCGGCACCGTTCGTCAGCGTCAACCTCGCCGTCCGGCAGGTCCACCGCCCCGGCCTGGTGCAGGAGGTGCGCGGGCTGCTGGCGCAGACCGGCCTGCCGCCGCAACGACTCCAGTTGGAGATCACCGAGAGCACCATGATGAGCACCGGCGGGGAGGACCCGGTCCGGGCCCTGCGGATGCTCAACGACCTGGGTGTCCGGATCGCCATCGACGACTTCGGCACCGGCTACAGCAACCTGGTCTACCTGCGGGACCTGCCGGTCACCGAGCTGAAGGTGGCCGGCGAGTTCGTGACCAGGTTGCGCAGCCCGCAGGTCGACCCGGCCAGCCGCAACGACGAGCAGATCCTGGCCTCGCTGGTGTCGCTGGCCCACGCGCTGGACCTGACGGTCACCGCCGAGGGGGTGGAGACCGCCGACCAGGCCGACCTGCTGCGCTCCATCGGCTGCGACACCGGCCAGGGCTGGCACTTCGGCAAGCCCGCCCCCGCCGCCCGCATCCTCGAACAGATCCGCTGACCCACCGCCGGCGGCCCACCCCGCCACCCTGTTCGGCGACGGGTCGGTAGACGGGTCGGTCGGCGGTTCAGCCGGGTGCGGCGGTGCCGGTGAGCAGGTCCGTCAGGCGACGGGCCTGGGTCTCCCAGCGCCACTCCTTCTCCACCCAGGCCCGCCCGGCCGTGCCGAGCTGCCGGGCCAGGTCCCGGTCGGCGAGCAGGGTGGCCACCCGGTCGGCGAGCACGGCGACGTCACGCCCCGGGACGACGTACCCGGTCTCGCCCTCGCGGACCGCGTCCGGTGCGCCGCCGGAGTCACCGGCCACCACCGGCAGTCCGGTCGCCGACGCCTCCAGGTAGACGATGCCGAGCCCCTCGACGTCCAGCCCCCGGTTGCGGGTACGGCAGGGCATCGCGTAGACGTCACCGGCCGCGTAGTGGGCGGGCAGCGCCTCCCACGGCACCGAGCCCGTGAACACCACGTCACGTTCCACGCCGGTGGACCGGGCCAGCTTCTCCAGCGTCGCCCGGTAGGGCCCGCCCCCGACCACCAGCAGCGCCGCGTCGGGCACCCGGCGGCGGATCGCCGGCAGGGCCCGGATCAGCATGTCCTGGCCCTTGCGGGCGACCAGCCGGGAGACGCAGACCACCACCGGCCGGTCGGCCAGCCCGAGCCGGGCCCGCACCGGCGCGCCGTCCACCCCGGGGTGGTAGGTGTCCACGTCGACCCCGGGGGCGAGCCGGTGCAGCTCGGTGACGCCGCGCAGGGCGCGCTCCAGCCGTACCCGGGTGTAGTCGCCGAGGTAGGTGACCACGTCGGTGTCCCGACCGATCCGGCGCAGCGCGGCGCGGGCCCCCGGCAGGGTCGCCCAGCCGGCCTCGTGACCGTGGGTCAGCGCCACCGCGCGGCGGATGCCGGCCCGGCGGCGCAGTCCGCCGGCGAGCAGGCCCAGCGGCGCGGCGGCACCGAACCACACCGTGTCGCAGTCGTGCTCCCGGGCCAGCCGGGCGGCCCGGCGGGCGACCCGCGGGGTGGGCAGCAGCACCCGGGTCGCGTCCCGGACCACCGGGAAGGGTTGCGCGGCGTCGAACCCGGCGGTGTCGCGCCAACTGGAGGCGTAGACCACCACCGAGCCGGGCGGCTGGCGGACCGCCAGGTGGTGCACGAACGACTGGATGCCGCCGGGGCGGGGCGGGAAGTCGTTGGTGATCAGCAGGGTCCGGGTCACCGGCCGGCCTCCCGGGCGTACGCGCGGGCGGCGGCCATCCGCTCCACCGTGGACGGGTGCGAGGCGAACCAGAGGTACTCCGCCCGGGGCGGGTCGGGATCGGCCAGGTTGACCCCGGCGAGCCGGCGTTGCATCGCCTCGAAGGTGGCCGGGTCACCGGTGAGCGCTAGGGCGTGCGCGTCGGCCCGTGCCTCGATCCGGCGCGACACCAGCGCCTGCACCGGGCCGGCGACCAGCCCGACGACCGTCACCAGGGCGATCAGCAGCGCGAACGCCCGGGGCTCGGCGATCGAGTCGACGCCGGCCCGGCGCAGCAGCGGCGTCCAGGAGCCGGCCAGGTAGAGCGCGACGACCGCGGCGGCGGCCCCGAGCGCACCGGTCAGCGTGCCGGTCCAGACGTCACGGTCCTTGGCGTGGCCCAGCTCGTGCGCCACCACGCTGGTCACCTCGGCCGGGGTGGCCTCGCGCAGCAGGGTGTCGTAGACCACCACCCGCCGGGTCGGCCCCAGACCGGAGACGTACGCGTTGACCGCCCGGGTGCGGCGGGAGGCGTCGGCGACCAGCACGTCCCGCACCGGTACGCCGTCCCGCGCGGCCAGGGCGGTCAGTTCGGTGCGCAGCGGCCCCTGCTCCATCGGGGTGAACCGGTTGAACACCGGCTCCACCAGCACCGGCAGCACGAAGGACAGCAGCACCACCAAGCCGGCCGCGCCGGCCGCCCCGAACGCCCACCACCAGCGCGGGGCGAGCCGGGTGACGGTGTAGAAGCCGAGCAGCACGGTCGCGGCGAGCACCGCGCTGAGGGCGTACGACTTGAGCAGGTCGACCGTCCAGCCGCCCCAGCCCTGGGTGGCGAGCCCGTACCGGGTCAGCACCGACTGCCGCCAGGCGGCGAACGGGAGGGTGAGCAGGTCGGCGACGAGCACCACGGCGATCCCGCCGAGCACCGCGCGGGCGATCCAGTGGTCGCCGAACGGCCGGCCGGCCAGCTCGACCAGCCGCGCCCCGAGCGGGGTCAGCCCGAGCAGCAGGGCCACCAGCAGGCCGACGGCGAGCCCGGTGTAGCGGCCGGGGCGCAGGGCCGCCTGCAACGCGCGCCCCCGGGCGACCTGGTCGGCGGGCAGGTCACGCAGGGCGGCGAGCTGGTCGGCGCGGGGGGCCGGGGGCCGGCTCCACGGGACCAGCAGGGCACCCAGGACGACCAGGGCCAGCACCAGCGCCGCCAGGGTGAGCACCGCCCAGCCGCGCGGGCTCACCGGGGCACCCCGGGTACGGGTCTGCGGGCGTGGCGTCGTACCCGTGTCATGCCGCCGCTCCTCCCGCCGTGAGCGCCCATCCTATGGCCCGCCGGCGCGGCCCCGCCGTGGTGTCCACCAGCCGCCGCTGCGGCGCGGCGGCGGTCAGGCGACCCGGCGGCGGGCGGGGCGGGCGGTCTCGTGGGCCAGGACCTCCACCTCGAAGCCGGAGCGGGTGAGCACCTCGATCGCCCGGTGCTCGGCGGCACCCAGGCCGGCGGCCGGGGAGTCGGTGTCGAGCAGGGCCGTCACCAGGCAGCCGGCGCAGCCCGCGCCCCGGACCCGGCAGCCGTCGCAGTCGATGAGCATCGTGCCTCCTGACGCAGTGCGGCGTCGGGCGGAAACCCTCGTCACCACCCGAGCACCGTCGGTCAGGTCGGACACTAACCATCGGGTACGACACAATCGGACAACCGGTGATCAACCAGGGTCGAACCGGTGGAGAGTGGCGTCGAAGCGTGCAGAGCGTCACACGGGGCATCGGCGACTCCCCGGTGACGGACCGGGCTCGACGTGCACCGGGATCAGCCCCCGGCGGTGACCGCGGTGGCGGTGACCGTGCCGTCGGTCGCCGGGCCGCCCTGCACGGTGACGCTCTGCCCGGCCTTGAGCGCGCTCAGCCTGCTGGCCTTGGCGGTACGGACCGCGGTGGTGTCGGTGGTACGCACGGTGAGCACGGTGCCGTCGGCGGTCTCCACGTAGAGCGTTGCGCCGTCGACCAACTTCACCGTGCCGCTGGTCGTCGCCGCAGCGGTCGCGCCACCGGGCTGACCTGCCCCGCCCGGCCCGACGCCGCCCTGGCCACGCCCGCCGGCACCGGGGAAGGCGGTGGGCACACCACCGGGGAACCCGGCCCGCCCCGCCCCGGCGGTGCTCGACTCCTCACCACCCCAGCGCTGCTGCACGTGAACCCCGGCCAGGAAGCCGGCCAGCACCAGGACCAGCACACCGAGCGCCAGGGTGGTCCGGTCCCACCAGCGGCGCGGTGCCGCTGCGGCGAGCGCGGCGGTCAGCTCACGGTCCGGAGCGTCCGCCGGGGCCGGTGGTGGCTCGTCGACCCGGTCGAAGCTGACGGTGTCGCTGCTGTCCATGTCGGTTCCTCGCATGTCGGCCTACTCGTAGCGCAGGGCGTCGATGGGGCGCAGCCGGGCCGCCCGGGCCGCCGGAAGACCGCCGAAGAACAGGCCGATCGCGACCGAGACCCCGAGGGCCAGCCCCACCGAACTGGGCACGATCACCGGGTGGACCCCGACGATGGTGAACCGGGCGCCGATCAGGGCCGCCGCCACCCCGAGCGCCCCGCCGAGCAGGCTCAGCAGGGTCGCCTCCACCAGGAACTGGGTCAGCACGGTACGCCGACGGGCACCCAGCGCCTTGCGGATGCCGATCTCCCGGGTCCGTTCGGTCACCGTCACCAGCATGATGTTGGTGATGCCGATGCCGCCGACCAGCAGGCTGATCGCGGCCACCGCGCCCAGCAGCACGGTGAAGGTGTCGGCCGTCTCGGACTGGGTCTGCAACAGCTGCGCGGCGTTCTGGATCCGGTACGGGGTGCCGCCCGAGGCCGACGTCGGCAGGCGCTGGGCGAGCACCGTGGAGATCTGCCCCTGCGCCGCCGGCACGCGGGCCGGATCAGCCGCCTCCACCAGGATCGAGCTCAGCGACCCGTACCCGGTGAGCACCTCGCGTACCGCCCGCAGTGGCGCGACCGCGGTGTCGTTGGCGTCCTGGAAGCCGGTCGAGGACTTCGCCGCCAACACCCCGACCACGGTGAACAGCGCGCCGCCCGCGGTGACCTGCCGACCCACCGGGTCCACCCCGGCGAACAGCTCGTCGGCCACGGTCCGGCCGAGGACCACCACCCGGCGGCCCTGCGCCTCGTCGTCGGCGCTGAACGCCGTGCCACTGGCCAGCGGCGAGTTCGACGCGGCGAACCAGCTCGGCCGGGTGCCCACGAACTGCGGCACCTCGTGGTCGGCCCCCTCGAAGGTCAGGGTGGCGCTCGTGGTGGCCAGCGGGGAGACCGACCGTACGTCGGGCGCGAGCACCGGATCGGCGAGCGCGTCGGCGACCTCGATGGTCAGCCCGCCGCCGCTGCCGCTCCGGTTGGTGCCGGTGACGGTCAGCGTGTTGGTGCCCAGCGCCTCGATCCGGTCGTTGACCGCCTGGGCCGAGCCGTTGCCGACCGCGACCAGCAGGATCACCGCGGCGACACCGATCAGGATGCCGAGCATGGTCAGCGCCGAGCGCAGCTTGTTGGCGGCCACGCCGCGCAGCGCGAACCGGACGGTCTCGGTGAGGCTCACCGGCCCGCCCCCGGCACCGCGTGCCGCCCGCCCTGGCGGACGTCCGAGCGGACCTGACCGTCGAGCAGCCGGATCAGCCGCCCGGCGCGGGCACCCACCTCCGGCTCGTGGGTGATCAGCACGATCGTCCGCCCGGCCGCGTTGAGCTGGTCGAAGACGGCCAGGATGTCCTCGGTGGACGTGCTGTCGAGGTTGCCGGTCGGCTCGTCGGCGAGCACCAGGGCCGGCTCGGTGACCAGCGCCCGGGCCACCGCGACCCGCTGCTGCTGACCACCGGAGAGCTGGTTGGGCTGGTGGTCGGCGCGATCGGCCAGCCCCACGGCGTCCAGCGCGGCGAGCGCCCGCTGCCGCCGCCGGCCGGCCCGCACCCCGGCGTACGCCAGCGGCAGCTCGACGTTGGCCAGCGCACTGGTCCGGGGAATCAGGTTGAACGCCTGGAAGACGAAGCCGATGAGGCGGTTGCGGACCAGGGCGAGCTGACGGTCGGCGAGGCTGCCCACGTCCACCCCGTCCAGCAGGTACTGCCCGTCGGAGGGCACGTCGAGGCAGCCGAGGATGTTCATCAGGGTGGACTTGCCGGAACCGGAGGAGCCCATGATGGCCACGTAGTCACCGGCGTTGACGGCCAGCGAGACCCCGCGCAGGGCGTGCACGGCGGACGGGCCATCGCCGTACACCTTGGTCAGCATCCGGACGTCCAGGACCGGCCGGCGTGCGGTTGCCGGGGTCATCACCGGGTTCCGTTCCCGCCCCGGGTGCCGCCGCCGGGGCCGGCACCCCCGCCGGGCAGGCCACCGCCCGGGAAGCCACCCCCGCCGGGAAGGCGACCGCCGCCGGGGACTCCGCCGTTGGTGCCGCCCGTGCCGGTGCTCTGCGGCAGCACCACCCGCTCCCCCTCGGTCAGCCCCGAGGTGACCTCGTACGCCTGGTCGCCGGCGAGACCCACGGTGACCCGCCGGCTCTCCTGCCCCGTCTCGGTGAGCACGGTGGCGGTGCGCCGGTCGCCGGTGCCGCTGATCGCCGCCGAGCTGACCGTGAGGACGTCCGCGGCGGTGCCGGTGACCACCGAGACCCGTACGGTCTGCCCCGGCCTGGCCTCGGCGGGCAGCTCGTCGACGCTGACCGTGACGCCGTAGGTGACCACGTTGTTGGTGGTGGTGGCCTGCGGGTCGATGGCGACGACCTGCCCGCCGGCCCGGGCTCCCGGCAGCGCGTTCCAGGTGATGGTGGCCGCCTGACCGTCCTTGAGCCGGGTCGCGTCCGCCTCGGCGAAGCCGGCGGTGACCTGGAGCTTCGTCAGGTCGGCCAGCTCGACGAACCCGCTGGAGGAGGTGGACCCGGAGCCGGCGGCACCCGTCGAACCGCTGCCACCCTGCTGACCGGTCGAGCCACCGCCGGTGGCCGACCCGCCGGAGGAACTGCCCACGGTGCCGTTGACCGCGACGACCGTACCGGCCATCGGCGCGGTCAGCCGGGTGCCGGCCACCGCGGCCTCGGCCTCGGACACCGCCAGCTCGGCCTGGGTGACCGAGGTCTGTGCCGACGAGGTGTCCGAACCGGCATCCTCGGCGCGGTCCAGGGCGTCCTGCGCGGCGGTCAGGTCCGCCGTGGCCACGTCGAGGTCGCGTTGCGCGGCGGCCGGGTCGACGGTGGCCAGCAGTTGGCCCTTCTTCACCCGGTCGCCCACCCGTACCCGGACGGCGGTGACGGTGCCGGCGGTGGCGAAGCTGGCACTGGCCGTCGCGGCGCTGCGCACCGAGCCGTCGGCGGTGACGGTGGCGGTCACCGTGCCCCTGGACACACTGACGGTCCGGGTGCCGGTCGGCCGGGCGTCCGCCGCCGCGTCGCCGCGCACCGACAGCCACGCCCAGCAGCCGCCGCCGGCCAACAGCAGCACCAGGGCGGCGTTGACCGCGACGGGGGGCCGGCGCAGGACGGCCGGCAGGCGCACTCGCATGGCGGTCAGCTTCGCCGGCACGGCTGGGAGGAGCTTCGGCGCAAGCTCAGAGCTGGCTCGGAATCGACGCCGCCGGGTCGTCGCGCGACGAGGTCGACTGCGGGGGTACGGCGGGCAGCAGCACCCGGAAGGTCGTCCCCGCGCCCGGACCGGTGTCCAGCTCGATCCAGCCGCCGTGTGCGTGCACGATCGACGCGGCGATGGACAGTCCCAGGCCGGAGCCGCCCCCGCCGGCCCGGCCGCGGCTCGGGTCGGCCCGGTACAGCCGCTCGAAGACCCGACCGGCGTGCCCGGCGGGGATGCCCGGCCCGTCGTCGTGCACCTCCAGCACGGCGAATCCGTCCGCGTCCGACGCGGGCACCGGCCCCGAGCGGACGACCGGCCCGGCCGGCGGGGCGGCGAGCCGACCGACGCGGACGGTCACCTGGACCGTCGGCCCGGTGTGCTGCACCGCGTTGCCGACCAGGTTCGCGGCGACCTGGCGCAGCCGGTGCTCGTCGCCGAGCACGGTCGGTGTCTCGAAGGTCGGGTCGTGCTCGGCGAGGGTGCTCAGCCGCACGGGCCGGCCCGGCGTCCGGGCGTGCGCGTCGCGGATGGTGTCGGCGGCGATCCCCAGCAGGTCCACCGGACGCCGCGCGGGGGTGCGCTGCCGGTCCAGTCGGGCGAGCAGGAGCAGGTCCTCCACCAGCACACCCATCCGGGCCGCCTCGCTCTCGATCCGGCCCATCGTCTCGTCCAGCGCGGCACCGGGTGGGGCACCCCCGCGCCGGTACAGCTCGGCGAAGCCGCGGATCGAGGTCAGCGGCGTCCGCAGCTCGTGCGACGCGTCCGCGACGAACTGCCGCAGCCGGCGTTCGGAGGCGGCGCGGGCGCTCATCTCGGTGCCGATCCGGTCCAGCATCAGGTTGACCGCGGCACCGAGCCGACCGGGCTCGGTGTGCGGGTCGGTGTCGTCCACCCGGTGTGTCAGGTCGCCGCCGGTGATGCCGGCGACGACCCGCTCCATCCTGGTCAGTGGGCGCAGCCCGAGCCGCACCACCGAAGCGGCCAGCAGCCCGAGGCCGAGCAGCACCCCGCCGGTGACCGCGACGTCGATGAGCAGCAGCCGGTCGGTGGTCCGGCTCACCTCGGCCAACGAGGCGCCGACCACCACGACCGCGCCGGTTCCGCCCGCCGGCACCGCGAACAGCCGCCAGTCGGCGCCGCCGTGGCGACCCGCAACGGTGTACGGCCGGCCGGTACGGGCCCGCGCGGTCACCTCGGCCAGCGTGCCCGGGTCCGGTGCCGTCTCGCTGGGGGTGCTGCTGTGCGCGGCGTCGCGGGTGCCGTCGGCGCGGTAGAACAGCACGAGTTGGTCGGGCCCGAGCCGGGCGAGCCGTCCGGCCGGCGCACCCGCCGACCCGCTGCCCGGTGACCCGGGGACCGGGCGGGGCTCGCCGGTGAACGGGCGGACCTGTCCGGCGAGTCGGGCGTCGACCCGGTCCACCAGGTAGCTACGCAGCAGTAGCAGGCCGGCGGTGTTCGCCCCGAGCAGGGCCAGCGTGGCGAGCGCCCCGACGACCAGGACCAGTCGGGACCGCAGCGTCCAGTGCGACCAGGGGCGCACCCGGGCCAGCCGCCTCACTCGTTGCCGCGCGGCAGCCGCAGGGTGTAGCCCACACCGCGCACCGTGTGGATCAACGGTGGATCGGAGCGGTCGACCTTGCGCCGCAGGTAGTAGACGTACGACTCGACGATCCGCCCGTCGCCCCCGAAGTCGTAGTTCCAGACCTGCTCCAGGATCTGCGCCTTGCTCACCACCCGCCCGGCGTTGATCAGCAGGTAGCGCAGCAGCCGGAACTCGGTGGGCGACAGGTCGACCGGCCGCCCGGCCCGGCGTACCTCGTGGGCGTCGTCGTCCAGCTCCAGGTCGGCGTAGCGCAGCAGCCGACTGCCCGGGGTCGGCGGCAGCTCCGCCCGGGTACGCCGCAGGATCGCCCGGATCCGCAGCACCACCTCCTCCAGGCTGAAGGGCTTGGCCACGTAGTCGTCCGCACCGGCCACCAACCCGGCGACCCGGTCCTCGACGGTGTCCCGGGCGGTCAGGAAGAGCACCGGCACCGGCCGGCCGGCGGCGCGCAGCCGCCGGGCCACCTCGAAGCCGTCCAGGTCGGGCAGCATCACGTCGAGGATCACCAGGTCCGGGGCGAACTCCTCCACACCGGCCAGCGCGGCCCGCCCGGATCCCGCCACCCGCACGTCGTACGCGACCAGCCGCAGGGTGGCGGCCAGCAGGGTGCAGATGTTCGGCTCGTCGTCGACCACCAGCAGGCGGGCACGGGCGGGTTCGCCCTCGACGCTCGGGGTCGGACCGGCCGTGGGCGGCCGGAGGATGTCGGTGTGCACCCGAACTGCGTACCGGACGAGCCTCCACGCCTGCTGTGCCGGACCTGTGCGCCGGCTGTCACCAGGAGCGCCGCACCAGTTCACCGGCGTCGATCCCGGAGGTGATCTCGGTGTACCGGTCGCCGCGCAGCCCGACGGTGACGGTGCGGGCCGGCCCGCCGTCCGCCGGCAGCACCCGGCCGGTACGGTCGGCCCCGTCGTGCACGGCGGTGGACGGCACACGCAGCGCGTCCCGCACCGCACCGGTCTGCACCGTCACGGCGGCGCTCTGCCCGACCAGCAGGTCCTCCGGGGCGGTGGTGAAGGACAACACGACGCCGTAGCGGACCATCGTGCCGTCGGAGGTGCCGACCGGGTCGACCTGCACCACGCTCGCCTCGAACGGCTGCTCCGGCCGGCCGGCCAGGGCGAGTGTCGCGCTCTGGCCGACCGCGAGCGCCCCGGCGTCGGCCTCCGGGAACTTCGCCACCACCTGCATGGCGTACGTGTCGGCCAGGGTGATGAAGGTGCTGTCCCGGTTCACCCGGCTGCCCACCGGCCCGGCCACGGAGAGCACGGTGCCGGCCATCGGCGCGCTGATGGTGGCACCGTCGAGGGCCTCCTGCGCCTGTGTGAGGGCGGCCTCGGCCCGGTTGACCCGGCGCTGGGCGGCCAGGATCGGGTCGGTGCCCCGGGCAGCGTTTCCGGCGTCCGCGCCGCAGTTCGCGCCACCGCCCCCGGGGCCTGCCGGTGCCGGGGCCGCGCCCGGTCCACCGGTGGCGGTCGGCACGGGGCCACCTGGCGTACGGCTCGGCGAGGCCGAACCCGCGGTGGGTCGGGGCGTGGGACTGCTGCCGGTGGTGGGCGGGCCGGCGGTCGGCGTCGCCCCGGTCGTGCCGGTGGGCTCCGGCGAGCGCCAGAGCACCGGTCGTGCCCCGGAGCCGGACCCGGTGCCGGTGGGGCAGTCCGGTGCCGGGTCGTCGGCCGCGTCCCACGCCGCGGTCAGCGCGTCCCGCGCCTCGGCCAGCTCGGTCCTGGCATCCTGGACGGTGTCCGCCACGTCGGCCATGTCGGCCTCGGCGAGCGTGGCGAGCCGCTGGCCGACCGTGACCACGCTGCCCGGCCGCACGCTGACCGTCTGCACCGTGCCGGCGACGGTGAAGCTGAGACTGCGGGTGGTGGCCGGCTGGACGGTGCCCGTGGTGGCCACCTCGACGACCACCGGCCCCCGGTCGACGGCCACCGTCACCGGTCGGGTCGACGCGTCCGAGGTGTCCGCCGTCCAGGCGCGTACGCCGACCGCGCCGAGCAGCAGCAGACCGGCGGCACCGGCCGCCCACCACCGGGTCCGCCGGGTACGCCAGCGTCGTCTCAGACCGATCCCCATGGTCGGGCAGTCTGCGCAGCCCGCCTCGCGGTCGGCTCGACCGCACCTCAGAGTTCGCTCGGAACCGCGCCCCGGCCCGGGTGCCCGCCCGGCCGCAGGGCGGGAAACCGGTGGGCGGGCGCCCCGGGGCGCGCTCCGAGGGAACTCCGAGCCGGGTCTGAGCCGCCGACGAGGTACGACCGGTTCGCTGAACAGCTACCGGACGAAGCCTGAGGAGTGCCCGTGCCGTTGACCAAGAGGTGCCGTCGGTTGGCGACCGTGATGACCGCCGCCTCGGCCGCGTTGCTGCTGGCCGCCTGCGGTGGTGGGTCCGACGACGACGGGCCGGGGGACGCGGGTGGGGCCGGGAACGCCTTCGCGGCCTACCAGGAGTGCCTGCGGAACAACGGCGTGGCGCTGCCGACGATGGACCCGTCACGCGGCCCCCGCGGCGCACGCCCGTCGGGCTTCCCGACCGACCGTCCGACCGCCCGACCGTCGGGCTTCCCGACCGGCAGCGCCGACCCGTCGCGGCGCCCGGGGCGCGGCTTCCCGGGCGGCGGCCGACCCGAGGGGGTCGACGAACAGACCTGGCAGAAGGCGCAGCAGGCGTGTGCGTCGGTGCGGCCCAGCGGTCGGCCGGGCGGCCCCGGCGCATCCGGCGCACCGGGCGCACGGCCGGGTGGACCGGGCGACGGGCGGTCCACCGCCTACCGCACCTGCCTCACCGACCGGGGCCAGGATCCGGACCGGCTCGTCGACACCGATCCGAAGACCCGCGAGGCGTTGGCCGCCTGCGCGGTACTCAGCCCGTCCCCGACGACCTGACCACCGCCGCGCGCCGCCCGGCTCAGGAGCGGGCCAGCCGGCGCAGCAGCGAGTCGGCACCCAGCGGGTACGCCCCGTGCCGGCGTACCCCGTCGGCGACCTCCCGGTCGGAGGAGACCACCACCACCGGGCGGCCGGGCGGCTCGGCCCGGACCAGCCGGCGGATCAGCTCGTCGGCGGTCTCGCCCTTGCGGGAGAAGAGCACCCGCACCCCGCGCGGGGTGGGCGGCAGGCCGTGCATCCGTTCCGCCCCGTCGAAGACCACGGTCACCTCGTCGCCGGTCTGCGCGGCGATCCCACCCAGCCCGGTGATCAGCCGCTTGCGCTGCTGTTCCAGGGACATCTCGCCGAACCCGCGCTTGGTGACGTTGTAGCCGTCCACCACCAGGTGCGCCCTCGGCAGGGCGAGGAGCTGGTCCAGCCGGGCCGGGTCGTCGGTGTCCCGGGCGCGGGCGGCCGGCCCGCCCTGGGCGGCGGCCGGGGCGTCGGTGAAGGCGTCGGCCACGAAGTCGGCGGGGAGTTTGTCCACCGGGTCCAGGGCCAGTTCACGGCGCAGCCCCACGGCGGCCTGACCGATCGTCTCCAGCAGCAGCCACAGCCGGGCGTCGTCGACCGAACGGGCCTCCTTGGCGCTGGCCTTGGCCACGCCGGCCGCCGCCTCGGCCTCGGCCAGCCGGGCCCGCGCCCGACGCAGCTCGGCGTCGCTGTCGGCGGCGGCGCGGGCGGCCCGGCCACGCTCGGTGGCGAGCAGTTCGGTGGCCCGGCGTTCCCGGGCCTGGGTCTCCCGCAGGCCGCGCTGGAGCTGGCGGTTCTCCTCCCGGAGCTGGCCGAGTTCCTCGCGGACGCGGGCCAGCTCGTCGCGGAGCTTGTCCGCCTCGACCCGGGCCACCGCCCGGTCGTGCTCGGCCCGGGTGGCCCGCTGCTCGGCCTCGCGGACCAGCTCGGCGACGACCGCGCTGTCCACCTCGGCGCGGACCGCCGCGCCGCTGGCGTCGATCAGCTCCCGCCAGCCCCGGGGGCGGACCAGGTAGGCCAGGGCGGCCACCTCGACCGGGTCGGCGGCGGCCGGCGCGGTGCCCTCGACCACGGCCGCGCCGAGGTCACCGGCGTCGGTCAGCACCCGGGCGGTGACCCGCTGCCGGAACAGCGGGTCGGCGGTGAGCTGGGCGGCGATCACCGAGCCACCCAGCCGGGCCCGCCGGTTGGGGGCGAACTTGGCCACCCGGCGCAGCGGCACCGGCACCTCGTCGGCGGGCAGGCCGGGCAGGACCGCCGCGGTGAGCGCCACGATCCGCTGCCGGACCGGCTCGGGCAGGACGGGCTCCGGCTCCGGCAGCCCGTCCACCGGCTCACCGGCGTCGGATCCGTCGCTCGTGGGAGGGGTGGCCCCGGGCTCGGGTGCCCCCGCACCCAGGTCCCCGCCGGCCCCGGGCGCGGCGGTGGACGACCCCTCCAGCGGGAGGTGGTCGTCGTGCGGGTCGGTGAGGGGCATGGGGCAAGTCTCCCACCGCGACCGGGCCCACCGCCGGATGAGTGAGCCGATCTCTCATCCTACGCCGCCAGGGGCCCCTGGGGCTGCGGTGACGGGAGTGTCGGACCGAACGGTTAGCCTGCCGCCCGTGGCACCTGGGGAGTACGTCCAGCAGACCCTGGCCGGTCTGGACCGGTCGGCCGGCGGCGTCGATCCGGCCCTGCCGCTGTACGCGACGACGTTCGTGGTGGTCGACCTGGAGACCACCGGCGGCTCACCCGACGGCGGGGGCATCACCGAGATCGGCGCGGTGAAGGTGCGCGGCGGCGAGGAGCTGGGGGTGCTCGCCACCCTGGTCAACCCGGGGGTGCCGGTTCCGCCGTTCATCACCGTGCTGACCGGCATCACCCAGGCCATGCTGCTGCCCGCCCCGCCGATCGAGCAGGTGCTGCCGAGCTTCCTGGAGTTCGTCGCCGACGCCGTGCTGGTGGCCCACAACGCCCCGTACGACGTGGGTTTCCTCAAGGCCGCCTGCGCGAAGCACGGCTACCGCTGGCCCAACCCCCGGGTGCTGGACACGGCGGCGCTGGCCCGGCGGGTGCTCACCCGCGACGAGGTGCCCAACCGCAAGCTGGGCACCCTGGCCGCCTACTTCCGCACCACCACCCAGCCCACCCACCGGGCGCTCGACGACGCCAAGGCCACGGTGGACGTGCTGCACGGCCTGATCGCCCGGCTCGGCGGGCACCGGGTCGACACCGTCGGCGAGGCGATCGAGTTCTCCCGCGCGGTCAGCCCCACCCAGCGGCGCAAGCGGCACCTCGCCGACGGGCTGCCCCGGGGGCCCGGGGTCTACATCTTCCGGGCCGCCGACGACCGGCCGCTCTACGTCGGCACGTCCGGCGACATCGCCACCCGGGTCCGCAGCTACTTCACCGCCGCCGAGAAGCGGGCCCGGATGTCGGAGATGCTGGCCGCCGCCGAGCGGGTGGAGGCGGTGGAGTGCGCCCACCCGCTGGAAGCGGAGGTCCGGGAGCTGCGGTTGATCGCCGCGCACGCGCCGCCGTACAACAGGCGGTCGAAGTATCCGGAGCGGATGGTGTGGCTCAAGCTCACCGGCGGGCCGTACCCCCGGTTGTCGGTGGTGCGCGGCCTGGCCCCCGGTGACACCGCCTACCTCGGCCCGTTCCGCTCCACCCGGGCCGCCGAGCTGGCCGCCGCCGGGTTCCACGACGCGGTGCCGCTGCGCCAGTGCACCCACCGGCTGTCGCTGCGCACGGTCACGCCGGCCTGCGCGCTGGCCGAGCTGGGCCGCTGCCCGGCGCCCTGCGAGCACCGGATCACCCCGCAGGAGTACGACGACCGCGCGGTCGCCCCGTTCCGCACCGCCACCACCAGCGACCCGCAGGTGGTGGTGGACGCCCTGCTGGCCCGGATCGAGGCGTTGGCGTCCGCGCAGCGCTACGAGGAGGCGGCGGTGGTGCGCTCCCGGCTGGCGGCGGTGCTGCGGGCCACCGTCCGGATGCAGCGGCTGGCCGGGCTGACCCGGATCGCCGAGCTGGCCGCCGCCCGGCCCGCCGCCGGGGGCGGCTGGGAGCTGGCGCTGGTCCGGTACGGGCGGCTCGCCGGGGCGGGGGTGTCCCCGCCGGGCGTCCACCCCCGACCGACGATCACCGCGATCCGGGCCACCGCGGAGACGGTGGAGCCGGGCGGGCACGGGCCCGTGCCCCGGGCCACCGCCGAGGAGACCGAACGCATCCTGTCCTGGTTGGAACGACCGGAGACCCGGCTGGTGGAGATGACCTCCGTTTGGTCGTCCCCGGTGGCCGGCGCGGGACGGTTCCGTGACCTGCTGGAGAAGGCCGAGGGCGGCGGGTCCCACCAACTCTCGACCGAACGCTCATGAGCAAGTGTCCGATCGGACGACCCCGCCTCGCTTAGTCTGTTAAGGGAGTGCAGTCCTGCCCGTTTCGTGGGCCTGCTTCCGGTTGCCGGCGACGGTGACCGTGGAGCCGGGGTGAGGAGGTGTCCCTCGTGGACGTCGACGCCGGACACGGCGCCGCCCTGGGGGGTGCGCTCCCGGCCCAGCCGGGTGAGTTGCCCCTGACCCGGCGGCTCCGGTCCCTGTTGAGCTGGCCGGCCAACGACGCCGACCCGGTGACCCAGCTCGTCCGCACCCACCGGGGCATCCATTCGAGCGCGGACGCCTCGGTGCTGCGTCGGGCGTACACGATCGCCGAGAACATGCACCGCGGCCAGTTCCGCAAGAGCGGCGAGCCGTACATCACCCACCCGCTGGCGGTCGCCCAGATCTGCGCCGACCTCGGGATGGACACCACCACCCTGGTCGCGGCGCTGCTGCACGACACGGTGGAGGACACCCGCTACACCCTCCAGGCGCTCAGCGAGGACTTCGGGCCCGAGGTGGCGCACCTGGTCGACGGGGTGACGAAGTTCGACAAGGCGTTCTACGGCAAGGCCGCCGAGGCGGAGACGATCCGCAAGATGATCATCGCGGCCGGCAAGGACGTCCGGGTGCTGATCATCAAGCTGGCCGACCGGCTGCACAACATGCGTACCCTCGGGGTCCGCTCGGCCGCCTCCCGGGAGCGGATCGCCCGCAAGACCCAGGAGGTGCTGGTCCCGCTCTGCGACCGGCTCGGCATCCAGACCCTCAAGCGCGACCTGGACGACGTGGTGCTGCTGCACCTGGAACCCGACGAGCACGCCCGGCTGGCCCGGCACGTGCACGACCGGCCCGGCTGGGACGCCTACCTCGACGACGTGGTGGCCCAGGCCAGGGTGGCGCTGCGCCGCAGCCGGGTCGACGCCGAGGTGAGCGTCCGCCCCCGGCACCTCTACTCGATCTGGAAGGACACCGTGGCCGGCGGGCACGCCGTGCCGTACGACCTGCCCCGGATCGTGATCGTGGTGGACGGCCCGGCCACCGACTGTTACGCCGCCCTCGGCGCGGTGCACGGCCGTTGGCGGCCGATCCCCGGCCGGTTCAAGGACTTCATCGCCTCCCCCAAGAACAACCTCTACCGTTCCCTGCACACCAGCGTCTGCGGCCCGCAGGAGCGCACGGTCGAGGTGCTGATCCGCACCCGGGAGATGCACCGCTGCGCCGAGTACGGGGTGGCCGCCGACTTCCGTTTCCCCCGGGCCGCCACCGGGTCCAGCAACACCGACCAGCTCTCCTGGCTGCGCCGGGTGCTCGACTGGGAGCAGGAGGCGCCCGACCCGGCCCAGTTCCTCCAGTCGCTGCGGTGCGACCTCGCCGAGGCGCAGATCCAGGTGGTCGCCGACGGCCGGCAGGTGGTGCTCCCGGCCGGGGCGACCCCGGTCGACCTCGCCTACGAGCTGGGCACCGAGCGGGGCGACCACTGTCTCGCGGCGCGGATCAACGGCCGGCTCGCCCCGCTGGCGTCCGAACTGGACGAGGGCGACGTGGTGGAGATCTACACCGAGAGCGACACGGAGAGCGGCTTCGAGGCGGACGTCGCCCCCCGCGGGCCCCGCCGCGAGTGGCTCGACTTCGTCAAGTCGCCGCACGCGCAGATGCAGATCAGCCGCTGGTTCACCGAGCACACCGAGCCCGGCATCTCCATCGCCGACAAGGTCCGCCTCGGGCGGGCCACCATCGGCCTGGCGCTGCGCAAGCACGACCGGGGCCTGGCCAGCGACCTGCCGCTGCTGCGGCTGTCGGAGGAACTCGGCTATCCCGACCTGGAGACCCTGCTGGTCGCGGTCTTCGACCGGGCCGTCGAACCGGACACCGTGGTCCGCCAGCTCATCGACCTGGTCGACCATCGACAGTGAGGCCCTGGCCGGGTGACCGGTCGCCCCGCACCCCACGGCAGCGCACCGACGGCCTAGCCTGGAGGCCATGATCCTCCGTTCCCGCGCCACCGGCCGGGCCGTCGCGTACAAGGTCTTCTACCGGCTGCCGGTCTCGGTGCGTCGTCGCCTGGTCCGGCTCGCCGGCCCGAAGTACGTCGTCGGCGCGGTGACCCTGGTCCGGGACAGCGGGGCCGACGGGGCCGGCCGGCTCCTGCTGCTGCGCCAGCCCCCCGGGCACAGTTGGACGCTGCCCGCCGGCCTGCTCCAGCGCGGGGAGGCCCCGGTCGTCGGCGCGGCCCGCGAGCTGTACGAGGAGTCCGGCGTCCGGCTCGCCCCGGAACAGCTCCGCCCGGCCGTGCCGAACGCGGTGGTGCACACCCGGGGCTGGGTGGACATGGTCTTCGAGGCGGAGGTGCCCGCCGCCACCACGCCGCTGAAGGTGGACGGCGCGGAGGTCTTCGAGGCGGCCTGGCACCCGCTGGACGACCTGCCCCGGTTGAGCCGGGCCACCGCCAATCTGCTCGGCCACTACGGCATCGGGCCGCAGGCCGGCCAGCCGACGACGTGACCGCCCCGGACGGCGTGTGCGCGGTGGTGCTCGCCGCCGGTGAGGGCACCCGGCTGCGCCCGCTGACCGCCCGGGTGCCCAAGGCGCTCTGCCCGGTCGGCAACGTGCCGCTGCTGGACCGGGCCCTGCACCGGCTGGCCGGGCTGGGTCTGACCGGGCCGCGGCGGGTGGCGGTGAACGCCTGCTACCTGGCCGACCAGGTGGTGACGCACGTCGGCGACCGGGCGCACCTGTCGGTGGAGCCGGGTGACCCGTTGGGCACCGCCGGCGGCCTGGGCAACCTGCGGGACTGGATCGCCGGGCGGGGGGTGCTGGTCGGCAACGCCGACGCGTACCTGGCCGATCCGGGTGCCGCCCCCGGCCCGGACGTCGCGGCGCTGCTGGCCGGGTGGGATTTCCGGTCCGTACGCCTGCTGGGCCGGCCGGCACCCGACCCGCGCGCCCCCGGCACCTTCGACGGGCACGTCTTCACCGGTTTCTCGCTGCTGCCCTGGCACCGGGTGCGGGAGCTGCCGGCGAGCTTCGGTGACCTGGTCCGCACGGTGTGGCGGCCGGCGGAGGCGGCCGGCGAGCTGACCGTGGTGCCGTACCCGGGCACGTTCTTCGACACCGGCACGCCCGCCGACTACCTGGCGGCCAACCTGCACGCCGCCGGCGACGGCACGCTGGTCGCCCCGGACGCCACCGTCACCGGCCGGGCCCGGCACGCGGTGGTCGGCGCGGGCGCGGTGGTACGCGGTGACGTGGAGCGCGTGGTGGTCTGGCCCGGCGCGACGGTCGGCCGCCACGAACGGCTCCGCGACGTGATCCGGGCCGCGGACGGGCTCACCGTGGCGGCCGTACCGGGCGGACGTTGATCGTCGGTGTCAGAATCACCAGCATGCAGCCCTCCGTGCCCCGGATCCCCCTGTCGATCGGCTACCGGTCGAGCCGTACCGGTCGGGTCGTCTCGTTGGTGGTGCTGGGTGTCCTCCTCACGGTGACCTGCGGCTGTGTCGGTGCCATCCTCGGGACCGTCCTGAACGCGACGACCGGTCAGGGCACCTCGGGCAGCGGGGCGGTGCCGGCCGTCGTCGCGCTGCTGTCGGCCGGGCTGGTCATCGTCTTCGTCGGTCTGCTGGTCACGAGCGTCGTGCGGACGAACGCCTGGTTGGAGGGCTCCCGGCTCACCGTGGTCAGGCTCACCACGAAGAGCGTCGACCTGCGGGCCGCCCGGTCGGTGACGTTGCAGGCCACGGCCGTCGCGCACACCGGCGTCGCCAGCGACGGCTCGGTGGTCGCCACCGGCGCGGTCACCCGGACCCCGGTGCTCACCGTCACCACCGACACCGGCACGGTCAAGCTGGGGCTGCGCAGCAAGGAGAGCCTGCTCATCCCGCCGCCCGAGATGTACGCCCTGGCCGCCGCGCTGGACACCGCCCGCTGCCCGGGGGCCCCGGAGGCAGCCGCCTGGCTGCGCGCCATGGCCGCCGACCCCCGCACCATGCTGCTCTGACCCACGCCGTGCGGCACTAGCATGGTCAGCGACGCCAGGCCGGCGTCGCGCCCGGCACGACGAACGGAGAATCGTCAGTGATCACCGCGATCGTCCTGATCGACTGCGCCACCGACTCGATCCCCGAGGTGGCCGAGAACCTGGCCAACCTGCCCGGGGTCAGCGAGGTCTACTCGGTGGCCGGGCATGTCGACCTGATCGCCATCGTCCGGGTCCGGGAGTTCGAGCAGATCGCCAAGGTCATCGCCGGCAGCATCTCCAAGGTCCCCGGCGTGCTCAACACCGAGTCGCACATCGCCTTCCGCGCCTACTCGCAACACGACCTGGAGGAGGCGTTCGCGATCGGCCTGGCCAGCGCCGACTGACCGCCGCGCCGGACAGGCGACGATGGCCGGCCCCGTCGGGGACCGGCCACCGTCAGGTGGTGCGGGACGTCAGCTGTTACCCGGAGCCGGCGTCTCGGTGGTGCCACCCGGTTCCGGCGACTCCGTGGTGCCGCCCGGGGCCGGGGACTCGGTCGTGCCACCCGGTGCCGGCGTACCGCTGCCACCCGGGCTCGCGGTGCCGCTGGCGCTGGTCTGCGGGACCGGGATGCCCAACTCCTGGGCCAGGGCGACCAGCGCGTCGTAGTGCGCCTGCAACACCGGCAGCGCGTCCTGCGCGAGCTGGACCACCGACTGCTCGGAGCCCTGCGAGATCTCGGTCTGGGTGGCCTGGATGGCCTGCACGTGACCGGCCAGCTCAGCGGTCACCCACGCCTTGTCGAACGCGGCGCCGTTGAGACCGTTGAGCTTGTCGATCACCTTCTGCTGGTCGGCCGTCGGCGCGTTCGGCAGGGTCACGTTCAGCTGCTGGGCGGTGCTCTTCACCGTCTGGTCGAGCTGGGTGTGATCGGTGACGAACTGCTGTCCCAACTGCTTGACCTGCTCGTTCTGACCCTTCTTCTGGGCCAGGTTGCCGGTGACGATCTCCGCCAGGTTGACCTGGTGCACCGCCTGCAGGTACTGGGTGTCCTGCGCCGACGGCTGCGCGGCGGCCTGCGCGGCAGCCGCGGGGGCCAGGCCGACCACCACCAGCGTGGCCAGCAGTCCCAGGCGTTTGATACCCACCATGTTCCCTCCCCGTTTTCGTTGGACCGCACGGATACCCGGCTGGCGCGGGTTATTCCTGCGCTTTCCACCCGTTGGGGGCCGGTCACGCCGCCCACCGGCCGCCCGGCGGACAGCCACCGGAACGGACGAAGCGCCCGCCGGAGGACTCCGGCGGGCGCTTCGGTGCAGTGCTACGGGGAGGTCAGCGGCGGGAATCCCCGCTGCCGATCTCCTCCCGCTCGGGGCGGGGTTCCACCGGCGGGTGCCCCGGCGAGACCGGCGCCTCGACCGGCTTCTCGATCGGGTAGAAGAAGCCCCGGATCGCCGGGCCGAGCGCCCCGAGCCGGTTCATCTTCTTCGGCACCACCCAGCCGACGTAGTCCAGTTCGCCGTGCCCGTGCCCGTGGCCGTCACCGGCGCTGAGCGGCTGGTGGACCTCCTCGAACCGGCCGTCGGGCAGCCGCCGGATGATGCCGGTCTCCACGCCGTGGGCCAGCACCTCCCGGTCGTGCTGCTGCAGACCCAGGCAGATCCGGTACGTGACGTAGTACGCCAGCGGCGGGATGAACAGCAGCCCGATCCGGCCCGCCCAGGTCATCGCGTTCAGGCTGATGTGGAACTTGTCGGCGATCACGTCGTTGGCGCCGGAGAGGGTCAGCACGATGTAGAAGGCGACGGCCATCGCGCCCACCGCGGTCCGGGCCGGGACGTCCCGGGGGCGCTGCAGCAGGTTGTGGTGCCGGTAGTCCTTGAGCTGCCGGGCCTCCACGAACGGGTAGAGCGTGGAGAGCCCGACCAGGATGCCCGGCAGCACGACCGTCGGCCAGAACAGCGGCGGGATGACGTACCCGTTGCCGATCGGGATGTTGATCTCCCAGGCGGGCATCAGGCGGGTCGAGCCGTCGAGGAACATGACGTACCAGTCGGGCTGGCTGGCCGCCGAGACCACCCACGCCTCGTACGGGCCGAAGTACCAGATCGGGTTGATCTGGAACAGGCCACCCATCAGCGCGATCACGCCGAAGACGACCATGAAGAAGCCGCCCTGCTTGAGCGCGTAGCGCGGGAACATCCGCTCGCCGACCACGTTCTCGTTGGTCCGGCCGGGGCCGGGCCACTGGGTGTGCTTCTGCTTGAACACCAGGCCCAGGTGGGCGCTGATCAGCGCGACCAGCAGGCCCGGGATCAGCAGCACGTGGGCGATGAAGAACCGGCTGATGATGATCTCGCCGGGGAACTCGCCGCCGAAGACCGACGAGGTGACCCAGGAGCCGATCACCGGGATCGACAGCATGATGCCGGAGGCGATCCGCAGACCGGTGCCGGACAGGCCGTCGTCCGGCAGCGAGTAGCCGGTGAAGCCGGCCAGGAAGCCGACCCAGAACAGCAGCGAGCCGATGATCCAGTTGGTCTCCCGCGGCTTGCGGAACGCGCCGGTGAAGAAGACCCGCATCATGTGCACCACGATCGCGGCCATGAACAGCAGCGCGGACCAGTGGTGCATCTGCCGCATGATCAGGCCACCCCGGACATCGAACGAGATGTCCAGGCTGGAGGCGTACGCGGCCGACATCGGGGTGCCCCGCAGCGGGGCGTAGCTGCCGTTGTAGACCACCTCGGTCATCGCCGGCTCGTAGAAGAAGGTCAGGAAGACCCCGGTGAGCAGCAGCACGACGAACGAGAAGAGCGCGATCTCGCCGAGCAGGAACGACCAGTGGTCCGGGAAGACCTTGTTGAGCAGCTTGCGCAGCGGGGTGGCTACCTGGAAGCGGTCGTCCACTCCCCCGGCGGCCTTGCCCGGCACCGCTGCTACGTCAAACTTTCGGCGCTTCATGGCCGCTCCCAGAAGTCGGGGCCGACGGTTTCGGTGTAGTCGGACTTCGCCACGAAGAAGCCGTCCTCGTCCACCTCGATCGGCAGCTGGGGCAGCCGCCGGCTCGCCGGGCCGAAGACCGGCCGGGCGTTGTCGGTGATCAGGAACTGGCTCTGGTGACACGGGCAGAGCAGCCGGTTGGTCTGCTGCTCGTACAGGCTCGCCGGGCAGCCGGCGTGGGTGCAGATCTTGGAGTACGCCGCGTAGTTGCCCCACATGTAGTCACCGTGGCCGACCCGCGAGTTGGCCTGCCGGGACTTCTCCGCGTCGGTCTCCCGCAGGTGGATCAGCAGGGTCGGCGAGTCGGCGTGCTTGTTGCTCACCCCGTGCTCGATGCCCGGGAACACGGTGAGCTGGCCACCGGCGCTGACGTCGGCCGGGCGGATCGGCCGGCCGTCCTCGCGGACCAGCCGGATCTTCTTCCCGTCCTGCGGGGCGAAGCCGGTGGTGAACATCTGGTTGTTCTTGTGCGGGTTGGAGATCAGCCCGCCGACCAGCGGGGCCGCGGCGACCGCGCCGACCGGCAGCAGGCCGGCGACCAGCGAGACGCCGAGCAGCGGACGACGCCGTACCCCCATCTCGTCGGCGAGGTAGAGCATGGTCTCGCCGGTGATCTTCCGGTCCTCCGCCGAACCGGGACCGTCGTGCCGGTCCTGGATCGAGACCTCCTTGGGCAGCAGCTTCTTGCCCCAGGTGAGGATGCCGAAGCCGATGCCGAGCAGGGCGATGCCCAGGGTGAGGCCGAGCAGCGGGGTGTACCACTTGTCGCCGCCGCGACCCGGCTCGTACTCCCAGGGCCACCAGATGTAGACGACCAGGAACGCGGTGGCGGCCAGGCCGGTGAGCAGGAACATCGCCGCGACCGTACGGGTCAGCCGGCGCTCGGCCTTGCTGCCCGGGACGACCTGCTCCTCGTAGTGGACGATCTCGATGTCGTCCCGGCGGGCGCCCTCGGTGACGATGTCGAACCGGGAGAGCCGGGGGTCGTGGACGTCGAGCGGCTCCCGGTCCTGCGGGGCGTGCTGCTCGGTCTTGGTGCTCATGCCGTCACCTCGCTACGGGCGGTGCCGGCGCACGGCACCACGGCAATGGTGTTGACGATCCGCCCGGTCACGACTTGCCCGCAATCCACAGGCTCGCGAAGACCAGTGCGACGATGCCCACCAGGAAGATCGCCAGGCCCTCGGTGGACGGGCCGTACCGACCGAGGTTGAAGCCGCCCTGGTCCTGGTCGGCCTTCAGGGTCTCCTGGATGTAGGCGATGATGTCCGCCTTCTGCTCCGGGGTGATCTGGTTGTCGCCGAACACCGGCATGTTCTGCGGGCCGCTGAGCATCGCGGCGTAGATCTGCGCGTCGCTGGCCGGGTTCAGGCTCGGGGCGTACTTGCCGGAGGAGAGCGCGCCGCCACCACCGCCGAAGGCGTGGCACTGCGAGCAGTTGATCCGGAACAGCTCGCCACCGGTGGCCAGGTTGGCGCCCTCGCGGAGGTTGCCCTGCGGGACCTGCGGGCCCCCGCCGAGCTCCTGGATGTACTGGCCGAGCTGGCGCACCTGCTCGTCGGTGAAGACCGGCGGCTTGCGCATGGCCTGCGCCTCCTGCCGGGCCATCGGCATCCGACCGCTGCCGACCTGGAACTCGACCGACGCGGAGCCCACCCCGATCAGGCTCGGGCCACGACCCTCGACACCCTGGGCGTTGCGTCCGTGGCAGGTCACGCAGCTCACGTCGAACAGCACCCTGCCCTCGGCCGCAGCGCCGGTGAGCGGCGGGTTTTCCTGCGCCTGCACGCCGGGGGCGAAGACGGTGTAGGCGCCGCCGGCCAGCGTCAACGCGGCGATCAGCCGGAACGCCGCGCCCAGCCGGCGGCGGCCCCTGCTGCGCGCCGCGGGCCGCCCGCGCAGGCGCGCGAGCAGACCGCGTCGGCGGTCGTTGTCAGAAGTCATGACCTGTGTCCTTAACCGGTTGGACCTTGTCTCAGGGGACGGAGCAGCGGCGCGGAACCTGACACGCCAAGATCACTGAAGCCAGTAGATCATGCCGTACAGCCCGATCCACACGACGTCGACGAAGTGCCAGTAGTACGACACGACGATCGCCGACGTGGCCTGGGCCGGGGTGAACCGACCCATGGTGGTGCGGATCATGAAGATGATGAAGGCGATGAGACCGCCGGTCACGTGCAGGCCGTGGAAGCCGGTGGTCAGGTAGAACATCGACCCGTAACCGTCTTCGTTGATCTTCACGCCCTCGTGCACCAGGGTCAGGTACTCGTTCGCCTGGCCGAGCACGAAGATCAGGCCCATCACGAAGGTGATCGTGAACCAGCGCCGCAGGGCGTGGACGTCACCCTTCTCGGCCGCGAACACACCGAGCTGGCAGGTCACCGAGGACAGCACCAGGATCACCGTGAAGGTGGTCGCATAGGGGATGTTGAGGACCTCGGTGTGCTTCTCCCACTGCTCCGGCGCCGCCGCGCGGATCGAGAAGTACATCGCGAACAGCGCCGCGAAGAACATGAGTTCGCTGGAGAGCCACACGATCGTCCCGACGCTGACCATGTTGGGCCGCGTCAGAGAGTGGATCCGGCTCTTGTCAATGGCTGGGGCCGCAGTCACGCGGTCATTATTGCCCTTGACCGGGGCGGGCGATCAGCGGGGTGCCAAACCCGGGGCGGGGATGGCCCGATCGTGGCGGTCCGGTTCGCCTGGCCTAGCCTGAAAAGCGTGCTGCACGTCGATTCGATCTTCGCCGCCACCTCGGGGGCCCCGCCCGCCGGCCTCGCGGCCGGCGGCGTCGAGGTACCGCCGCCGTTCGACATCACCCGGGTCTTCACCGAGACCCGGCTGGACAGCTGGCTCGCCCTGGGCCTGGTCCTCGCCGCCGGCCTCTACCTCTACGGGGTCCACCGGCTGCGGCTGCGCGGGGACCGCTGGCCGGTGATCCGTACGGTCTGCTTCCTCGGGCCCGGCCTGGGCGGTATCGCCGCGGTCACGGTCAGCGGCCTGCACGCCTACGACACCGCCCTGCTCTCGGTGCACATGGTGCAGCACATGGTGCTGTCGATGATCTCCCCGATCTTCCTGGCCCTGGGCGCGCCGGTCACCCTGGCGCTGCGCACCCTGCCGGTCGGCCCGCGCAAGCGGCTGCTGGCGGTGGTGCACAGCCGGATCGCCCGGATCTACGGCTTCCCGCTGGTGGCGTTCGCCATCTTCGTGGTCAACCCGTTCGCGCTCTACTTCACCGACCTGTACCGCTACACCCTCGAACACGCCTGGGCGCACGAGCTGGTGCACGCGCACTTCATCATGACCGGCTGCGTGTTCTTCTGGCCGCTGCTCGGGCTCGACCCGCTGCCCGGCCGCTGGCCGTACCCGGCGCGGGCGCTGCTGATGCTGCTGTCGGTGCCGTTCCACACCGTGCTCGGGCTCACCATCATGCAGAGCACCACGCTGTTCGGCGGCGACTGGTACCCCTCGCTCAACCTGGCCTGGTCCGACCCGTGGAACGACCAGGTGGTCGCCGGCGGCATCCTGTGGGCCGGTGGCGAGTTCGTCAGCGTGACGATGATCGCGGTACTGGTGGTCCAGTGGATCAAGCAGTCCGAGCGGGAGGCCCGCCGGGTGGACCGCGAGCTGGACCGGCAGGAGGCCCGCGACCGCGCCGCCGAGGCCGCCGCCGTCCCCGCCTCCGACGCCGCGACCACCGCCCCCGCAGGTCCGCCCGCCACCCCCGCCGCGGCCCCCGGAACCCCGTCCTGAGCTGCCGCGACACCCGCCCTGACGGGGGCCGGCGGGCGGGATGTCGGGTACGCCACACCGCCCGGTACGATCAACGGGCAGCAACGAGGAGTACAGCCCATGAGTGAGCGCAGCGAGCGAGTCAGGCTCAGTGCGACGGTGCCTCATCACGGCACGGAGCGAAGCGGAGTGCCGGCATGAGCGAGCGTCTTTGCACCGTCCTGCTCTACAGCGACGACCAGCAGGTCCGGGACCGGATGCGACTGGCCGTCGGCACCCGTCCCGCGCCGGGCATCCAGATCGAGTTCGTCGAGGCGTCCGACTACTTCGGCTGCGTCCGGCTGGTCGACGACTACGAGATCGACCTGATGCTGCTCGACGGCGAGGCCAGCCCCGGCGGCGGCCTCGGCATCGCCCGCCAGATCAAGGACGACCGGGACGACGCCCCACCCACCTGCGTGGTCATCGCCCGGGCCGCCGACCGATGGCTCGCCTCGTACGCACAGGTCGACGGCGTGCTGATGCACCCGCTCGACCCGGTGACCACCGGAACCACGGTCGCCGAGCTGCTGCGTACGCACGCCGCCGCCTGAGTCAGACGCACTCGGCGGCGCCCAGGCGCCCGGGGTGACGGGCGCACCCGTCCACCCGCACCCCCACGCCCGCTCGGGAGGCCCACCATGGGCGAACGGACCTGGCCGCACCTGCTCAACGCGCTGCTGCGCGGCGACGAGCTGTCCACCGCCGACACCGCCTGGGCGATGAACGAGATCATGGCGGGTGCCGCCGGCCCGGCGCAGATCGCCGGCTTCGCGGTCGCGCTGCGCGCCAAGGGCGAGACCCCGGCCGAGCTGGCCGGCCTGGTCGAGGCGATGCTCGGCAACGCGGTGCCGGTGACCCTGCCGGAGGAGCTGCGGCGCACCGCGGTCGACGTGGTGGGCACCGGGGGTGACCTCGCCCACACGGTCAACATCTCCACGATGACCGCCCTGGTGGTGGCCGGTGCCGGTGTCCGGGTGGTCAAGCACGGCAACCGGGCCGCGTCCTCGCTGTGCGGCACCGCCGACCTGCTGGAGTTCTTCGGCGTACCGCTGGATCTCGGCCCGGAGCAGGTGGCCCGGTGCGTGGCCGAGGCGGGGATCGGCTTCTGCTTCGCGCCCCGGTTCCACCCGGGGATGCGCCACGCCGGCCCGGTCCGCCGGGAGATCGGCGTGCCGACCGCGTTCAACTTCCTCGGCCCGCTGACCAACCCGGCCCGGCCGCACGCCGGCGCGGTCGGCTGCTTCGACGCCCGGATGGCCTCCGTGATGGCCGAGGTCTTCGCCCGTCGGGGCGACTCGGTGATCGTGATGCGCGGCGAGGACGGCCTGGACGAGTTCACCACCGCCGCGCCGACCCGGGTCTGGGTGGCCCAGCAGGGCACCGTACGGGAGGCGCTGCTGGACGCAGCCGACCTCGGGGTACCCCGGTCCACCCTGGCCGACCTGCGGGGCGGCGACGCGGCCCACAACGCCGCCGTGGCCCACCGGCTGCTGGCCGGCGAGACCGGTCCGGTCCGCGACGCCGTCCTGGTCAACGCGGCCGTCGCACTGGCCACCCAGACCCCGCTGGACGGTGACCTCACCGAGGCAGTGCGCGCCGGCATGGCCCGGGCCGCCGAGTCCGTCGACTCGGGGGCGGCGGCGGCCGTCCTGGACCGCTGGGTCGACGTAGCCCGCTCCCTCTGACCCGCCGTTCCGCCTGGCCCGCTCTGACCCGCTCCCCCGGGCCGAGCGGTGTGCCGGGCATGGACTGACGGGGCTGGTGGACTGGCGGGGCTGGCGGGGAGGTGTCGGAGGGGCGTGGGAAACTACACGGGAGTAGTTCTTCCGTTTCCGACGATGGCGGCGATGTCCATCGGCGGGTTCCGGAGCGAGAGGAGACGCCCGTGTCGGACCGCGAGCTCTACTGCGACACCTGCGAGGGCGTTCAGCCGTTCGAGGCGCCACCGTGCGCCGACGGCCACGGTGCCGACTGCCCCGAGCTGCTCTGCACCGGCTGCGGCGCGGCGGTGCTGATCGCCACCTTCGCCTTCCAGCCCACCCGCCTGGCCGACCGTCGCCGCCGCCCGTCACCCGGCCGCCACGCGGCCTGACCCCTGCGGGACGCCGCCCGGAGGTCCCGTCGCGGGGTCCGCCCGGAGGCCCCGTCGCGCAATCCGGTCTGCTGAGCGGCATGACAGGATCACCTGATGCTCCGACTCACGGATTTCATCATCGACTGCCCGGACACGATGCGGCTGGCGGCCTTCTACGCCGAGGTGACGGGTCGCCCGGTCAAGGAGGGCAGCGACGAGGAGTGGGCCGGCATCCGGTTCGGCGACATCGAGTTGGCCTTCATCAGGGTGGCGGATTACCGCGCCCCACGGTGGCCCGACGGCGAGCACCCCAAGCAGTTCCACCTCGACTTCGAGGTCGACGACATCGAGGCCGAACAGCACCGCGTCCTGGCCCTCGGCGCGACCCTGGCGCAGGACTTCGTCGGCCCCGAAGGCTACGGATGGCGGGTCTACACCGACCCCGTCGGCCACCCCTTCTGCCTCTGCCGCAACCGGGGTGTCACCTGGACCGACCAGGGGCCCGTCTGGCCCGAGCCAGCCTGATCCACAGCATGGTTGATCCACACTATTGAGCCGAAACAGCGGTATCAGGTCGCGGCGATACCGCTACTTCGGCCCGCTGGAGTCGATCACCCGACGACGACGGGCCCGCCTCCCGGGTGGGGAGACAGGCCCGTCGTCGTCGGATCAGTGCTCGGCGGTACGCCGGGTGCCGGAGTAGTACTCGAAGAGCAGGCCGCAGGCGGCGAAGATGACCATCACCAGGCCCAGGCCGAGCAGCCAGAACTGCCAGAACACCAGGCCGAGACCGGCGACCGCGGCGGCCAGCGCCAGCCCGAACGGCCAGTAGCTGCCGGGGCTGAAGAAGCCGATCTCGCCCGCGCCGTCGGCGATCTCACCGTCCGGCCGGTCCTCCGGACGCAGGTCGATGCGGCGGGAGACGAACCAGAAGAAGCCGCCGCACATCGCGCAGAGCAGGAAGGACAGCAGCAGGGCCACCGTGCCGACCCACTCGACCTGGCCGCCGGAGTCGCCGTACGTCCACGCGCCGTAGAGGGCCGTCGCGCCGAGCAGGAACACGGCGATGATCAGGAAGATACGCCACTCGGTCTTCATGCCGGATACCTCAGTTTCCCGCGCTCGCGGACGCGTCGTCCGGGTTGAAGTTGTCCTTCGTACGACGGGTGTCGAAGGGCTGCGTGGTCTTCGCGTAGGGGTCCTGACCGATGGCGGTCAGCGCCTCCTGCGTCGACTTGCCGTCCCGCTTGGCCGCGAGGAACTGGTCGTACGCCTCCGGGGAGACCACCCGCAGCTCGAAGTTCATGAAGGCGTGGTAGCTGCCGCACAGCTCGGCGCAGCGACCCACGTACGCGCCCTCGGACTCCAGCTTGGAGACCTCGAACACGTTACGGATCTTGCCGGGCATCACGTCGCGCTTGAACAGCAGCTCCGGCACCCAGAAGGAGTGGATGACGTCGCGGCTGGTCTCCTCGAACCGGATGGACCGGTTGGTCGGCAGCACCAGCACCGGGATGACCTCGCTGGTGCCCAGCACCGACGCCACGGTGTTGGCCTCGGTGCCCTGGCCGTCGCGGTAGTTGAACTGCCAGTTCCACTTGAAGGCGACGACCTCGACGGTGACGTCGGGGTTCTTCGTCGTGCGCACCACGTCGGTCTGGACCACGGCCGTGTAGTAGAAGAGCACGGAGACGATCAGGATCGGCGCGATGGTGTAGAGGAACTCCATCGGCAGGTTGTAGCGGGTCTGCACCGGCAGCTCGTTGCCGCGCTTGCGGTAACGCACGACGCACCAGAAGATCAGGCCCCAGACGAAGACACCGACCGCCAGGGCGGCGATGCAGGAGGCGATCCACAGGTCGTACATCCGGTGCGACTCGGGGGTGATGCCGCCCTGCGGCCAGCCGAAGCCGTCGACCGAGCGGCCGACGTCACACCCGGTGAGCAGAACCAGCAGCGCAGCTCCGCCGAGACCGAGCCCGGCGAGCCGGCCAGCACCACGCCGCCGACGCACACCGGCTCCGGGGGAAGCACCGTGCCGTACGGCCGACGGCCGTACCTCCGAACTCCTTGCGACCACCTGGTCCTGCCTCCCTAGCGCGCCGCGGTGGGGTATTCCATCAGCACCGACGGCAAAGGCGTCACCGACGGTCGCAGATTACTCGACCATGGCGGGCTCGACGGTCTTGGGGTCAGTGTCCGCCCCCATCGGGGGGTGCCGTCCGCCTTCGACGCGATAGCGTCTGCGGTCGTGAGTGCCCACCCGGTCTACCTGGACGCGGCCACCGCCGCGCCGCTGCACCCGGTGGCCCGGCAGGCGCTGCTGGCCGCCCTCGACGACGGCTGGGCCGACCCCGCCCGCCTCTACAGCCGGGCCCGCCGGGCCGGGCAGCTCCTCGACGCCGCCCGCGAGGCCACCGCCGCCACCCTCGGCGTCCGCCCCGACGAGGTCTCCTTCACCCCCAGCGGTACGCACGCCGCGCACTCCGCCGTACTCGGTGGCCTGGTCGGACGACAGCGGGCCGGGGCGACGCTGGTGCACTCGGCGATCGAGCACTCCGCGGTGCTGCACGCCGCGCAGCGGCACGTCGCGGCCGGCGGGGCCGCCACCTCCGTACCGGTGGACCGGCTCGGACGCCTCGACCTGGATGCGTGGTCGGCGGCGGTGCGCTCCCCCGGGGTGGCGCTGGCGACGCTGATCGGGGCCAGTCACGAGGTGGGCACCGTGCAGCCGGTCGCCGGGGCGGCCGACGCCTGCGCCGCCGTCGGGGTGCCGCTGTACGTCGACGCGGCCCAGCTCGTCGGCCGGGTGCCGGTGCCCGCCGGCTGGTCGGTGCTGACCGCCAGCGCGCACAAGTGGGGCGGTCCGCCGGGGGTCGGGCTGCTGGTGGTCCGCAAGGGCACCCGCTGGGAGTCGCCGTGGCCGGCCGACGAGCGGGAGTTCGGGCGTACCCCCGGGGTGGTGAACCTGCCGGCGGCGGTGGCGGCGGCGGCGAGCCTGCGCGCGGCGGCGGCCGACGCGGCGGCCGAGGCGGCCCGGCTGACGCCCCTGGTGGACCTGATCCGGTCCCGGGTCGCCGCCGAGGTGCCGGACGTGGAGGTGGTCGGCGACCCGGTCGACCGGCTCCCCCACCTGGTGACGTTCTCCTGCCTGTACGTCGACGGCGAGGTGCTGCTGCACGCGCTGGACCGGCGTGGCTTCGCCGTCTCCTCCGGCTCCTCCTGCACCTCCTCCACCCTGCGCCCGTCGCACGTGCTGGAGGCGATGGGGGTGCTGTCGCACGGCAACGTCCGGGTGTCGCTGCACCGGGAGACCACCGAGGCGGACGTGCATCGGTTCCTCGCCGAGCTGCCCGGGATCGTCGCCGAGCTGCGCGCCGACGCCGGCGTGGTCGGCCTGTGACCACCCCACCCGGGCCGGACGGCCGCCGAACCGGCGCGGACGGCCTCCCGACCGGGCCGGGCGGCGGCGAGGCGGGACCGGTGGGCCCCCGGACCGGGGCCAGCGGCGACGGGGCCCGACCGACCGGGGCGGGCGGCGACGGGACCGGGCCGGTGGAGGTGCTGGACTGTCGGGGGCAGCGCTGCCCGCTGCCGGTGATCGCGCTGGCCCGCCGGCTGCCCGAGCTGCCCGTCGGCACGGTCCTGCGGGTCCTCGCCGACGACCCAGCCGCCGCCGTCGACATCCCCGCCTGGTGCCGGATGCGCGCCCAGGAGTTCGTCGCCACCACCCCCGAGGGCCCGGGCTACGACATCCGCCGCACCCACTGACCCACCCCACCCCGCTCCGCCCCACCCTGCCCCACTCCGTCGATCATGGAGTTGTGGTGGTCGATCTGCGGCATTACTGCCGGTTCGAAGGCACCACAACTCCATGATCGACAGGGGCGGGGGTGGGGGTGGGGGTGTCGATCCAGATCAGGTGGAGGCGGCGGCCGGTGCGGGCGAAGAGCCGCAGCGCGCTCTCGGCGGTGGCGAAGTGCCCGGTCGACGTTCTTCCGTCGTGGCGCAGCAGGGCGCTGTCGGGGAAGGCCAGGCCCCAGGCAAAGACCCCGCCGTCGAGGCGGTCGCCGTACTCCTCGCAGAGCGCGAACCGGCGTGGGGCGAACTCGTTCGCAAGGTCGACGAGCATCAGGTGGAACTCCTCGGGCGTGCCGAGCGGCGCGGGGTCAGGCATGACCACCTCCAAGAGTCGTTGCTATACGTATAGCTCCTATCCTTGCTCTTCGGAAGACTCGACGGCATGATGTTCTTCGTCGGTACGAGTCGTGGAGGCGATACATGGGCAGGCGAACAGATCCTTCGGCGCTGCGCTGGCTGATCGGTGCCGAGCTGGGTCGGTATCGCCGCGAGGCACCGATGACGCTGACCGAGCTGTCGGCCCGCACCGGCATCGGCAAGCCGAAGCTCGGCCACATGGAGACCGGCCGTTACCAGCAGTTTCCCGAGGACATCGCGGCCGTGCTCCGCGCCTGCGGGGCCGACCAGCCCGCGATCGACCGGCTGACCACGCTGGCCGGCCGCTCCGACGCCAAGACCTGGTGGGCACCCTGGGCCGCGGTGATGCCGGACTGGTTCAAGACGTACGTCGGGCTGGAAGGGCTGGCCGACGGGGCGTTCGTGTTCGAGTCGATGGTCATCCCCGGTCTGCTCCAGACCGAGGAGTACGCCCAGGCGCTGACCCTGGGCACCGGATTCGTCCGCCCCGACCACGCCGAACGTTTCGTGTCGTTCCGGCAGACCCGGGCCCGGCGGCTCACCGACGACGACCCGCTCACCCTGCACGCGGTGATCGGCGAGGCGGCGCTGCGGCTACGGGTCAACGGCGACGAGACCCGGCGGGCCCAGCTCGCCCACCTGGCCACCATGTCCGAGCTGCCGAACGTCACCGTGCAGGTGCTCCGCCCCGAGGACGGCCCGCACGCCGCGACGCCACTGGGAAAGTTCGTCCTGCTGGACTTCGCCAACGTCCGCCCGATCGCCTACACCGAGGTGCTCGACGGGGCGATGTACGTGCAGGACCCGGACGGGGTACGCACCTATAGCATGGTGGCAGACAACCTGCGCCAGGTCGCCCTCTCGCCCGCCGAGTCGCGCGCGTTGATCAGGGAGTTGGCCGGCGCGGCCTAGCGCCCCTCGGAGGCCACCGTGCGCACCCCCGACCTCACCACCGCCCGCTGGTTCACCAGCAGCCGCAGCGCCAACAACGGCGACTGTGTCGAGTGTGCCGTCCTGCCCGACGGGGTGGCGGTGCGGGACAGCAAGGACCCCGCCGGCCCGGTGCTGATCTTCCCCGCCCGTCAGTGGGCGGCGTTCGTCGCCGCCACCCCGGCCCGCTCCCCCGGTCAGGCCGGCTGACCCCGCCCGACGCGGGCCGCCTTCTCCGAAACCGGCCGCCAGCCGAACCGGCCGCACGCCAGGTGCGGACCAGGACCGGGACAGCCAGGTGCCCGGACCAGGACAGCCAGGTGCCCGGACCGGAACAGCCAGTCGGGCCGGGGTCAGGTGAGGTACCGCAGGATCGCCGGGAGCGGGTCGATCGGGATGGTGGTGTCGACCACCAGGCGGGGGCCGATCAGCGGTTCGTACCCCGTGCCGCGCTGCCGGGTCTGCTCCCAGGTCGGGGCGAGCGGGTCGGCGGCATGCCGAGCCTCGACCCGGCGGCGCAGTTCCGCCTCGTCGCCGCAGTACACCTCGATCAGCCGCAGCGGCACCCCGGCCCGCTCGGCCAGCTCGAACCAGAGCCCCCGGGTGCCGGCTGCCGGGTTGGCCGCGTCGACCACCACGCTGGTGCCCAGCCCCAGCTGCACCTCGGCCAGCCCGGCCAGCGCGTCGTAGCCGGCCGGGCCCGACCCGGGGCCGGTCAGCCCGTGCCGGGCCAGCGCCCGCTCGATCGGGTCGACCGCCAGCACCGCCGCGCCCAGCGCCACGCCGACCTGCCCGGCGAGGGTGCTCTTGCCCACCCCCGGCAGGCCGGCGAAGACGACCAGGAGCTGCGTCATGGCACCAGGTGCGGCCGAACGTCCTCGGCGGCGGCGTCCCCGTACGACTCGGCCAGCCGCTTGACGAACAGGTCGCGGCGCACGTCGTACTCCTGGGTGCCGACGGTCTCCAGCACCAGGGTGGCCAGCAGCGAGCCGACCTGGGCGGCGCGTTCCAGGCCGAGACCCCAGGACAGGGCGGCGAAGAAACCGGCCCGGAAGCCGTCGCCGACCCCGGTCGGGTCGACGGCCCGGATCTCCCGGGCGATCGGCACCCGGAACGGCTCCGCGTCCCGGGTGGCGATCTCGACACCGTCCTTGCCGAGGGTGGTGACCCGGACCTTCACCCGCTCCAGGAGCTGGGCGTCGGTCAGGCCGGCCTTGCTCTGCAGCAGTGACTTCTCGTAGTCGTTGGTCATCAGGTACTCGGCGCCGTCGATCAGCGAGACCACGTCCGCGCCGTCCATCCGGGCGAGCTGCTGGGACGGGTCGGCGACGAAGGCGTAGCCCCGGTCCCGGCACTCGGCCGAGTGCCGGATCATCGCCTCCGGGTCGTTCGCGCTGACCAGGACCAGGTCGAGGCCGCCGAGCCGGTCCGCGACGGGGCCCAGCTCGATGTTGCGGGCCTCACTCATCGCGCCCGCGTAGAACGAGGCGATCTGGCACATGTCGGTGTCGGTGGTGCAGACGAAGCGGGCGGTGTGCGCCACCTCACTGACGTGCACCGAGTCACAGTCGACGCCGTGCCGCTCCAGCCAGGAGCGGTAGTCGGCGAAGTCGGCGCCGACCGCGCCGAGCAGGATCGGACTCAGCCCGAGCTGCCCCATGCCGAAGGCGATGTTGGCGGCCACCCCGCCCCGACGCAGCACCAGGTCGTCCACCAGGAAGGAGAGCGACACCTTGTGCAGCTGGTCGGCGATGAGCTGGTCGGCGAAGCGACCCGGGAAGCTCATCAGGTGGTCGGTCGCGATCGAGCCGGTCACGGCGATCTTCATGTCAACCCTCGGGGTCGGGAGCACGGCGCGGGTCAGCCTACCGGTCCGGGCGGAACGACGAGGGGGCCGTCCCGGCGCGGGACGGCCCCCTCGGACGGACCGGGACTCAGCTGAACGAGTCGCCGCAGGCGCAGGAGCTGCCCGCGTTGGGGTTGTCGATGGTGAAGCCCTGGGCGTCGATCCGGTCGGCGAAATCGATGGTCGCCCCGGCCAGGTAGGGGGCGCTCATCCGGTCGACGACGACGCCGACGCCGTCGAAGTCGGTGACGACGTCACCGTCGAGCGAGCGCTCGTCGAAGAAGAGCTGGTACCGCAGGCCGGAGCAGCCACCCGGCTGCACCGCGACCCGGAGCCGCAGGTCGTCGCGGCCTTCCTGCTCGATCAGGGCCTTGACCTTCTGCGCCGCGACGTCGGTGAGGACGACGGAAGTAGGGGCCTGGGCCTCGGTCGAGTCGGTCTGCGCTGGCGTGGTCACGTGGAAATCTCCCTGCGCGGTATGGGTCCGGACACCCTGGCCAACAGCACGCGTCGCCCAGTGATTCCCGGTGTGGTCCAGCTCCGATGGTACGCCGCCCCGGCGGAACCCACCCGGCCGGCGCGATCGCCACCGCCGGCCGCCCGCGGTGGCCCGGCCACCGGGCCACCGGCGGAGCCGCCCCGACAGCTCAGCGGCTCCACTGCCGGGCCAGCCGCGCGCCGAGCGCCCGCAGCCCCTCGGCGGGCCGGCCCATCGCCGCCGCCACCCCGCCGCGTTCCTCACCGCCGAAGTGCTCCACCAGGCTGTACGCCTCGGTCACCCCGGCGGAGGCGGCCTCCCGCCGGCCGGTGCTCACCCGTCCCGCCAGCACCACGCAGGGCACCCCCCGGTCGCGGGCCGCCCCGGCCACCCCGGCGACCACCTTGCCGCGCAGCGACTGGTGGTCGAACGAGCCCTCCCCGGTGATCACCAGATCGCAGTCGTCAAGTACGGCCTCCAGCCCGATCGCCCGGCCGACCAGGTCGATGCCGGATTCGCAGCGCCCGCCGAGGGCGAGGATCGCCGCGCCGAGGCCGCCGGCCGCTCCGCCCCCGGGCAGCGTGCCCAGGCCGGGCGGGCAGCCGGGCAGGTCCCGTTCCAGCACCGCCGCCCAGCGCTCCAGTGCGGCGTCGAGCAGCAGCACGTCGGCCCGGTCGGCGCCCTTCTGCGGGCCGTAGACGCTGCTCGCGCCGTGCAGGCCGAGCAGCGGGTTGTCCACGTCGGTGGCGGCGACCAGGGTGGCGTCGCGCAGCCGGGGCACCCCGTCGAGGGCCGCGACGGCCCTCAGCGCCGCCCCGCCGTACGGCAGGGCCCGGCCGGCGTCGTCGAGCGGGGCCGCGCCGAGCGCGGCGAACAGGCCGGCCCCGCCGTCGTTGGTGCCGGAACCGCCCAGCCCGACCACCACCGTGCGGGCTCCGTGCTCGACGGCGGCGGCGACCAGCGCGCCGAGGCCGTACGAGGTGGTGGCCTTCGGGTCGCGTTCGGCGGCGGACAGCAGGTGCAGCCCGCACGCCTGGGCGCTCTCCAGGTAGCCGACGCCGTCGGCGGTGAGCAGGATCTCACCGGTGACGGGCCTGCCCAGCGGGTCGACCGTCGGGACCGCCACCCGGCGGCCGTCGAGCGCGCCCGCGAGCACCGTGACGAAGCCCGGCCCCCCGTCGGCGAGGGGACGGATGAGCAGCTCGACGGCGTCGTCGACCTCGCGCCACCCGGCGGCGACGGCGGCGGCCACCTCCGGGGCCTCCAGGGTTCCGGCGAACTTGTCCGGGCAGAGCAGCACGCGCATGCCCCGAGTGTGGCAGGCCACATCGGCGCGGCGGCAGTGTGGCAGCCCACACCGGCAGCGGTCGTGCGAACGCCCCGTTGTGGGACCATGAGGACGTGACTTCGACCTGGGTGGAACCCTCCAACACGGCGACCGCGCTGCTGCTCCTCGGCCGCGGCAGCGACCCCGCCACCGAGCGTGGCGTGGAGTGTCCGGGAGACCTGCCGGCGCCGAGCGACCCGGACCTGGTGGCCCGGGCGACGGCGGCGAAGGCCGCGCTGGGCACGAAGGTGTTCGTCCTCGGCCACCACTACCAGCGCGACGAGGTGATCCAGTTCGCCGACGTCACCGGCGACTCGTTCAAGCTGGCCCGGGAGGCGGCGGCCCGCCCGGACGCGGAGTACATCGTCTTCTGCGGCGTGCACTTCATGGCCGAGAGCGCCGACATCCTCACCACCGACGCGCAGCGGGTCATCCTGCCCGACCTGGCGGCCGGTTGTTCGATGGCCGACATGGCGGTGCTGTCGCAGGTCGAGCGGGCCTGGGAGGTGCTGACCGACCTGGGTGTCGCGGCGGACACCGTCCCGGTGACGTACATGAACTCCTCGGCCGACATCAAGGGCTTCGTCGGCCGCAACGGCGGCGTGGTCTGCACCTCGTCGAACGCGAAGCGGGCGCTGGACTGGGCGTACGCGCAGGGTTCGAAGGTGCTGTTCCTCCCCGACCAGCACCTCGGCCGCAACACCGCCGTGCTGGAGCTGGGCTACTCGCTCGACGACTGTGTGCTCTACGACCCGCACAAGCCGAACGGCGGGCTCACCGCCGAGCAGGTCCGCGACGCGAAGATGATCCTCTGGCGGGGGCACTGCTCGGTGCACGGCCGGTTCACGCTGGACAGCGTGCAGGACGTCCGGGCCCGGGTGCCCGGGGTGACCGTGCTGGTGCACCCGGAGTGCCGGCACGAGGTGGTCACCGCCGCCGACCAGGTCGGTTCGACGGAATACATCATCAAGGCGATCGAGGCGGCCCCGGCCGGCTCGGCGTGGGCGGTCGGCACCGAGCTGAACCTGGTACGCCGGCTGGCGCTGGCCCACCCGGACAAGCAGATCATGTTCCTGGACAAGGCGGTCTGCTACTGCTCCACGATGAACCGGATCGACCTGCCGCACCTGGTCTGGGCGCTGGAGGAGCTGGTAGCCGGCCGGGTGGTCAACCAGATCACGGTCGACGCGGACACCGCGCACCACGCCCGGGTGGCGCTGGACCAGATGCTCGCGCTGCCGGGGGCCGACACCCCGCCACCCGCCACCGCCTGATTACCCGAAGTCACCGCCGAGGTACGGGAACGTACCGGATTCACCGGTTCGTTCCCGTACCGGCGCGGTGACCAATTTGCATTTCGTCACGGAGGGCTATGCTGCCGGGGCGACGTACCGCGGGGACCGTTTTGGGCCGGCCCCGCTCCGGGTACCTGGACAGCTCGTACCGGACAGCTGGACAGCATGCCCCATCATCGACTCACCCCGCACCACCCGACGCGCGCTGGAGGTTTGCGTTGACGGACGACGTCCTGGTCGTACACGGAGGTACCCCGCTCGAAGGGCGGATCCGCGTGCGCGGCGCGAAGAACCTGGTCTCCAAGGCGATGGTCGCGGCCCTGCTGGGCGACTCGCCCAGCCGGCTGTTCGACGTCCCCAAGATCCGTGACGTCGAGGTGGTCCGCGGGCTGCTCGGCCTGCACGGCGTGAAGGTGACCGACGGCACCGAGGACGGCGAGCTGGTCTTCGACCCGTCCAACGTCGAGAGCGCCAGCACCGACCAGATCAACGTGCACGCCGGGTCCAGCCGGATCCCGATCCTGTTCTGCGGCCCGCTGCTGCACCGCCTCGGCCACGCCTTCATCCCCGACCTGGGCGGCTGCCACATCGGCCCCCGCCCGATCGACTTCCACCTGCAGGCGCTGCGCGAGTTCGGCGCGACGGTCGACAAGACCCCCGAGGGTCTGCACCTGTCCGCGCCGAACGGGCTGCACGGCACCAAGTTCGCCCTGCCGTACCCGAGCGTCGGCGCGACCGAGCAGGTGCTGCTGACCGCGGTGATGGCCGAGGGCGTCACCGAGCTGCGCAACGCCGCCGTCGAGCCCGAGATCATCGACCTGATCTGCATCCTGCAGAAGATGGGCGCGATCATCAAGGTGCACACCGACCGGGTGATCGAGATCCAGGGCGTCAAGAAGCTGCACGGCTACACCCACCGGCCGATCCCCGACCGGATCGAGGCGGCGAGCTGGGCGGCGGCGGCGCTGGCCACCCGGGGCCACGTCGAGGTGCTCGGCGCGCAGCAGGCCGACATGATGACCTTCCTGAACGTCTTCCGCTCCGTCGGCGGCGAGTACGAGGTCACCGACGCCCGCCCGCCGAAGCTCGGCGACCCGGGCCAGGAGGGTGGCATCCGCTTCTGGCACCCGGGCGGCGAACTGAACGCGGTGGCCCTGGAGACCGACGTGCACCCCGGTTTCATGACCGACTGGCAGCAGCCCCTCGTGGTGGCGCTGACCCAGGCCCGGGGGCTGTCGATCGTCCACGAGACGGTCTACGAGCAGCGCCTGGGCTACACCGAGGCGCTGAACACCATGGGCGCCAACATCCAGGTCTACCGCGACTGCCTCGGCGGCACCCCCTGCCGGTTCGGCCGACGCAACTTCAAGCACTCCGCGGTGATCGCCGGGCCGAGCAAGCTGCACGCCGCCGACCTGGTCATCCCGGACCTGCGGGCCGGGTTCAGCCACCTGATCGCGGCGCTCGCCGCCGAGGGCACCTCCCGGGTGTACGGCGTCGACCTGATCAACCGGGGCTACGAGGACTTCGAGGCCAAGCTGGCCAACCTCGGCGCGCACGTCGAGCGGCCGTAACCAGCCGCGTCCCCCGACCGGCCCCGACCCCTGCCGTCGGCCCGGCCGACCCGCTCCATCGAGCGCCCGGTGCACCCGTGATGTGCACCGGGCGCCGTCGTATGGCTACCCTTCACCTCGTGCCGTCGCTGTTTCGCCGCAAGTCCGCCGACTCCGACTCCTCCGCCACCGCCCCGGTGGTGACCGAGGAGCCACCCGCCGCGCGCCCCCGGGGCTACACCCCGAGCAAGAAGGAACTGGGCGTCGAGACCCCGAAGCGGCCGGTCGCCGGCCGCCGGCCGGCCGGCCCGACCCGGCCGCTGACCAAGGAGGAGGCCCGGGAGCAGCGTCGCAAGGCGCGCACCGAGGCCGCCGCCGAGTTCCGCCGCGAGGGTGGCCCCCGGGACCGGGGGCCGGAACGGCTGCTCGCCCGCAACGTGGTCGACTCCCGGCGGACCATCGGCACCTGGTTCTTCGGCGGCGCGTTGATCGTGCTGATCGGCTCGAACGCGGCGATGCCGCAGGCGATCCGGCTCGCCTCCAACGTGGTGTGGGGTGCGCTCGCGCTCGGCGTGGTGATCGACTCGGTGCTGATCTCCCGGCGGATCAAGAAGCTGGTGCGGGAACGCCACCCCAACAGCGGCGAGCGGATGGGGTCGCTGTACCTCTACGCGATCATGCGGTCGATCACCTTCCGTCGGATGCGCGCCCCGGCCCCCCGGGTGAACATCGGCGACCCGATCTGACAGGCGGTCAGGACGGGCGGCGCGGGTCGGGGGCCGGGCTGCGGTAGAGCCGGGCCACCACGTCCTCGATGTCCGGTTCGACGATCGAGAGGTCACGCAGCGCGACCAACCCGGCCAGCGCGGCGACCACCTCCGTCACCCCCGCCGACTCCAACGCGTAGACCAGCCGGTGGCCGTCCGCCTCGACCCGGTGCAGCGCCGCCCCCGCCGGTCGCGGCGGGACCGCCAGCGGGGCGTCCAGGTCGGCGACGACGAGCCGGCGGGAGCCGTACCGGGCGTGCAGGGCGGCGATCGTCCCGTCGTGCACCACCCGGCCGTGGTCGACCACCACCAGCCGGGCGCAGAGCCGCTCGATGTCGGCCAGGTCGTGCGTGGTGAGCACCAGGGTGGTGTCGCCGGTACGGCCCAGCTCGGCGAGGAAGCCCCGGACGGCCTGCCTGCTCACCACGTCCAGCCCGATGGTCGGTTCGTCGAGGAAGAGCACCTGCGGGTCGTGCAGCAGCGCGGCGGTCAACTCGCCCCGCATCCGCTGCCCCAGCGAGAGCTGGCGGACCGGGGTGGCCAGGAAGTCGTCCAGGTCGAGCAGGTCGCGGCAGCGGCGCAGCCGGGCGGCGTGCGCGGCGGCCGGCACCCGGTAGAGGTGGCGCAGCAGGTCGAACGAGTCGGCCAGCGGCAGGTCCCACCAGAGCTGGGAACGCTGGCCGAAGACCACCCCGATCCGTAGCGCCAGCCGGGTCCGGTCGGCGACCGGACGCAGCCCGCACACCCGGGCCCGACCCGCCGACGGGCTCAGCACCCCGGTGAGCATCTTCAGGGTGGTCGACTTGCCCGCCCCGTTCGGGCCGATGTAGCCGAGCATCTCGCCGCGCTCCACCCGCAGGTCGATGCCGTCCACGGCGGTGACGGTCCGCTTCTGCCGACGCAGCCGGCCCGCCTTCACCCGTACCGTGAACTCCTTGCGCAGCCCGTCCAGCTCGATGACGCTCATGACCCCGTACTCCGGTAGTGGCGGATGCCGGTGCGCCAGGCCGCCGCCGCGCCCGCGACGGCGACCAGGGCCACCCCCGGCGCGGCCCAGCCGGCCCACGACGGCAGGCCGAGCGGGTCGGCGCGGCCCAGCAGCGCCAGCGCCGGCTGGTAACTGACGAAGGCGAACCCCAGGCCGTACGCGAAGGCGGCCCGGAACCACCCGTCGAAGATGGTCACCGGGTACGTGGTGAAGTCCCGCCCGCCGTAGGTGACCGAGTTGGCCAGCTCACCGGAGTCCACCCACCAGAACGACACGGTGGCGGTCGCCACGAAGAGCGACCCGAAGAACACCACCCCGGCCAGCGGGGCGACCACCGCCAACGCCACCCGGGCCGGCGTCCAGTCGATCCCGGCCGAGGTCAGCGCCACCACCAGCACGCCCACCCCGAACACGCCCCGGGACACCTTGCGCAGCGGCAGGTTCATCAGCAGCAGTTGGGGCAGCGCGCCGAGCGGGCGCAGCAGCACCGCGTCGAACAGGCCGGTCCGCACGTGGGTGGGCAGCCGCTCGATGTTGCCGACCAGCAGGTCCGCCACCGCGAAGGCGCTTGACGACAACCCCACCATCACCAGCGTCTCGCGCAGCGTGAACCCGCCCAGCTCCCGGGTCACCCCGTAGATCACCAGGACGGTGACCACGTCGAACACGGTGGCCCCCACGTTGCCCACCAGGTCCAGCAGGAACGACGCCCGGTAGGTGGTCTGCGCGCGGGCCTGCGCCCCGAGCAGCGCCCGGTACGCCCCGAACGTCCCACCCGGCCGGAGCGGACGGTCCGCTGCGGTCACCGCCGCCCGGTGCTCAACCACCCTGCACCACCAGGCGGCGTTCGGCCCGCCGCTGCACCAGCCGACAGGCGGCCAGCACCAGCACCGCCCAGCCGAGCTGGAGCGCGACCAGGCCGACCTGGACCGCCGGTGGGTCCCGCTCCACCAGCACGTCGAGCGGGGTCTGCATCAGGCTCGGGAACGGGGTGCCGCACCACAGCACCAGTTGCAGCCACTGCGGCAGGAACCGCAGCGGGAAGTAGAGCCCGGCCAGCACCCCCGAGCCGAGGGTCCACAGCAGCAGCGGACCCCGCGCGTCCTGCCACCAGTAGGCGGCGGCGTTGACCAGGAACCGGCAACCGAAGCAGAGCACCACGGCGGTCACCACGGAGACCACGAAGAGCCCGCCGGTGGGCCACCGCGACGGCAGGTAGACGTCGAAGAAGAGCGGCCCGACCAGGACCGGCGGCAGCAGCCGGGCCAGAGCCGCGTACCCGGCCCGACCCAGGTCGGTGGCGAGGTAGCTGGTCACCGGGTGCACCGGGCGGAGCAGGTCGGCGGCCACGTCGCCGGTGCGGATCCGGTCGGCCAGGTCGCTCCAGCCCCAGAGCAGCACCACGGCGAGCAGCCCCTGACCCATCCAGACGAAGGTCGCGAGCTGGGTCCGGTCGTACCCGCCGACCGTCCCGGAACCGGCCGCGGCCAGCAGCACCGCGCAGTGCAGGAAGCCGAACACGGTGTTGGTCACGGCACCGGCCACGGCCGCCTGCCGGTAGGTGGAGTAGCGACGGAAGCCGGCCCGGGATAAAGCCCCGAATGTCCGGAACCATCGGGTAACGTTTGCGCTCGTGGACGGAGCCGCAGTGGCGGTGACCGAGCCCACGCCGTTACCCTCCTTCCGCAGCCCCGCCGTGCCGGACGGGGGACTCTACCGGCATCCCGGGGCGCCCTGCACGACAATTTGCAACGAGGTGACACCGCCGTGAGCGAGCGACGCGAGCCAGGCATCGGGCCGCGCCGCACGCGTGGACCCGGAGCCCCCCGGTGACGGGCTGGTCCGACCGTTGGGACGCCCCCGCGGAACCGTCCTGGGTGATCGAGCCGACCAGCGAGTGGCACCCGCAGTTCCCCGGGCAGCGCTATCCCGGCGACCTCGGCTCCCAGTACGCCGACCCCCGGGGGCGGGTCACCGCCACCGGCCGCGCCGAGGTGCCCCCGCTCGCCCCGACCCGCTCCGACGGCACGTACCTCGGCCGGTCCTGGTCCGACCTGGACGACGGGCCGCCCCGCCGGGACGACCCCCGCGACGAGCGGCACGCCCACGACCCGTACCGCCGGCTGGCCGACGAGACGTACCGGGGGCCCACCGACGAGGCGTACCGGCGGCCGTCGGACGAGTCGGTCTGGCAGCGGGAACGCCGGCAGCCCGCAGCCGAGCGGCACGACGACCGGCCGGCCGACCGGGTCAGCTGGTCGGACCGTCGGCGGGGCGGCGCCGAACCGGCACCGACCGGTTGGCACCGCGACCGGGCCGACACCGACCGGTACGACAGCCCGCCCCGGCAGGAGCGCAGCGCCCCCGGGATCACGCCGGTCTCCCCCGGCGGCCCACCCGTGTCCCCCGCGCCCCGCCACGAGCCGCCCCGCGACCGTCCCGACCGGTTCACCGGGCCGGACCGGCGGCGCGAACCCGACGAGGGCCCGCCCCGGCGGCGCACCACCAGCGAACGCCCCACCGGCGGACCCGGTCACCGGGGCGACGACGAGCCGCTCCACCGCGCCCCCGACCGGTACGACCCGTACCCGGGCGGACCCGCACCGGGCGGGGACCTGCCGGCCCGGTTCCGGGAGGACGACCCGCCCCGTCGGGACGCCGACCGGCGGCCCGCCGCGCACGGGCACGCGGACCGGTGGCAGCGCCCGCTCCACGACACCCCGCCGGTCCGCCCGCGCGACGACACCCCGCCCGGCCGCCCGCCGCGCCACGACGCCCCGGGCACGACGCCGGCCATCCCCGAGGAGCGGTGGCAGCATCCGCGTGGCCACGGCGAGCGTCGGCCGGCTCAGCCGTACGAGCCGGCGGCCCGCCAGGTGGCGTACCCCGACCTGCGTCCGCAGGACGAGCCGTACCGCGAGCCGTGGGGTCGTACCGGCACCGGGCCCCGCCCGACACGGGAACCGGACCAGGGCCGCGACGGGCGGCCGGCGTACCCCACCCGGCACGAGCCACCCACCCGCCACGAGGACCGTCCGGCGGCCTGGACCGCGCCGGGGCAGCCCGGCGACACCCGTCCCGGCGGCGTCGTGCCGCCCCTCGGCCCACCGCCCGGCCGTCCGGTGTCCGGGGCACCGGTCTCCGGGCTCCCGGTGTCACCGGCTCCGGTGTCACCGGCTCCGGTGTCGTCGCCACCCGGCACGACCACGGCGGGCCGGCCCGCGACCGGTCCGTGGGGTCCCCGGCCCGGTCCTCCCCCACCGCCGGCCGACGCCCGGCCGGGTGACGCCGATGCACCGGCACCGACGGCCAGCCGGCCGACCCCCCTACCACCGGACGCCCCCGCGTCCCCCACCGAGCTGCCCACCCGCAGGCGTCACGCCGCCGGCCGGCCGCCCATCCCCGCCCCGGACCAGGCCGCCCCGGTCTCCGCGCCGCCGGCCGCCCGGTTGCACGTCGAGTTCCGCCAGCCGTCGGAGAACGCGCCACCGGTCGACCGGCCCGCCGGACACTCCCCGACCGCACCCGGGGCCGACCGGCCGACCGACCCGGATGGCTTCCGGCGCTCCTCCGCCGCACCCACCACCGGGACCGAACGGCCGACCGACCCGGGCACCGCCGGACGCCCACCGGCGGCAGCCGCCACCGACCGGCCCGCCCTGGAGATCACCCCCGACCGGCCCCGCCGGTACGTTCCGCCGGCACCGGAGTCCGGCGGCACCGGCCGTCCCGTCAGCACCGCCCCGACCACGCCGGGAGGCTCGACGGCCTGGTTCCGGCCCGGCCGGTCGACCCCCACGCCGGCCACCCCGCCCGACGGCACGACGGCGGCCGGCCGGCCGACGGGCGGTGCCGCGCCGGACCCGGCCACGCCCGGCCGCCCGGCCACGCCCGACGGGGCACCGACCGGTGGCACTGACGTTCCCGTGCCCCGCTCGCCGGCACCCCCGTCGCACCCCGCCGACCCGGGCCCGCCCCCACCGACCACCGGCGACCCGGGCCGGTCGACCACCCCGGTCGACGGCCCCGCCGACCCCGGTGTCCGGGCCTCCGCCGCAACCGGGGCGCACCCCGTGCACGGTGGCCCGGCCGACGTCGGAGCCGCCACCCGGCAGCCCGGTACCGGGCGTCCCGTCCCGGCGACCCCCGACGCCCTGCCCGACGCCCCCGATCCGGTCGGTGACCCCCGCCGAACCGCCGGGAGTGGTCCTTCCGCGACGCCGGACCCGGCCACCCCGCTGGACGTGCCGGGCGGGGACGGCCCGGAGAACCGGTCCGGCGCGGTCGACGTCGGCCCGACGCGGGAGTCCACCCCGGTCGCCACCACCGGCCGCGACCCGGCCGACGATTACGCCGTCCCGGCGGTCGTCCCCGACCGCACCGCCCCGGTGTCCCCCGCACCCGCCACCGGCAGCACCGTCACCGATCCGGTCGACACCGCCACACCTGACACCGCCCTACCCGACACCACCCTGCCCCACAGCGCACCGACCGGCACCGCATCGACCGGGGCCGGTCCGGCCGGCAGCGCCGTGGGACGCGACGACCTGGCCCGCGCCCGGCCGACGGGCCCCGGACCGGGCGGCACCCCCACGAAGGACGACGGAGCGGCCCGCACCGGTCCGGGCGACACCGCATCGACCGAAGCCGGTCCGGTCGGCACCGGCACGGGAGACGACGAACCGCGCCGCACCTGTCAGGTCGGCACCGGCCCGGACAGCACCGTGGCCGTCGGCACCGGCCCGGACAGCACCGTGGCCGTCGCCACCGGACCGGACAGCGCCCCGACCGGCGGCACCGGACCGGACAGCGCCCCGACCGGCGGCACCGGACCGGACGGCGCCGGGACGGGCGGCGGCGATCCGGCGGCCCCGGTGCCGGTCGGCGACCCGCACGGACCGGCGTCGCCGGACCGGGCCGTCCCGGCGAGCCCGGCCGCGACCGCGCACCGGCCGGCGACCCCGGACCGACCCACCGCCACCGACCCGCTGGCGACCGGGGACCGGGCCGGCACCACGGACCGCCCGACAGGCACCGACCGGACCACCGCCCCGGACCGGACCGCGCCCGACGACCAGGCCGCCCTCGCGGACCGGCCGGCAGGCGCGGACCGGGCCGGCACCACGGAACGGGGGGCCACCGGGGACCACGTCAGCACCACGCGGCACGGGGACCGGGCCACCGCTGCGGGCCCGAACGCGGGCACCCCGGCGGCCGGGGACGCCGCGACGACGCTCCGGCAGGCCGACCCGGAGCAGGTGCTCGCCGGCTACCGGTGGCGGTTGGACCCGGAGACCCTGCGCGAGGTGGTCGACGACCCGGCGGAGCTACGCGGCATCCGCCGCCGGTTGACCGAGAAGCTCGCCTCGGCCCTGGACAACCGGGCCCGCGCCCGGCTGCTCAGCCTGCGGGCGGTGCTGTCCCGGCTGGTCGACGACCTGGACGACGCGGTGGCCGACGGCCGGCTCGCGCTGACCTACGCGGAGGCGACCGGTGAGCTGCGGCGTACCGCACTGGCCCGGGCACGGCTGGCCGAGGCGCTGCGGTGGAAGGGTGAGTTCACCGAGGCCGACCGGCTGTTCACCGAGGCCAACTCGACGGAACTGCCGGACCGGCTGCGCTCGGCGCTGCACGAGCACGCCGGCCGGTCCTGCTACGACCAGGGCCGCTTGATCGAGGCGTGTGGACACTTCGAACGGGCCCTGGACCTGTACCGGGCCGAGGACGAGGAGCTGACCGACCGGATCGCGGTGTGCCTGGACGCGGTGCACGCCCGCGCGGCGGCCCGGGGCGGCTTCGGGCCGTACCCGCGTAGTCGGGACGAGGTGCGGCACGGCCGCCGGTCCCCGCGCCCCACCCACGACGGCCGGGGTCGCTGGGGGTACGCCGACACCGACGGCGAGCTGGTCGTCGACTACCGGTACGTCGAGGCGCAGCCGTTCCACGAGCGGATGGCCTGGGTACGCCACCCCGACCAGGCCGGGTGGGAGCTGATCGACGAGACGGGCGGCACCCTGCTCGGTCCCGCGTACGCCCGGGTGCTGGCCTTCTCCGACGGCCTGGCCTGGGTGTCGCAGGGCGGCGACGCGGACTGGTCGGCGATCGAGCCGGACGGGACGGTGGTGGTGCCGGCGGGGTTCGAGGAGGTCAGGCCGTTCCGGGCCGGGGTGGCGGTGGTGCGCCGGGGCGGTTGGGGGGCGGTGGACCGGCACGGTCGGCTGGTCGTCCCGCCGCGTTACCACGGGATCGACACGACGCTGTCCGACGGCCGCCGGCTCGACGGGTTCACCGACGAGGGGCTGGCCGTGGTGGAGCTGGCCGGCCGGCGGGGGGTGCTCGACCGCACCGGCGCCGTGCTGGTCCGGCCGGTGCACCCGGCGCTGGTGGTGCACCCGGTGGCGTTCCTCGTCGGCGACGGGATGAACCACTGGGGAGCGCTGGACCGGCGGGGCGAACCGCTGATCCCCCCGGTGCACCCCGACTGGGACACGGTGGTGGCGGAGATCGACCGGCTGCTCGCCGACGCCCACCCCGTGCTCTGACGCCGGTTGCGCCGGCGGGTGCCCGGCACCGGACGGGGCTAGGGTCGGAGCATGGAATTCCGACACCTTGGCCGCTCGGGCCTCATGGTCAGTGAGATCTCGTACGGCAACTGGATCACCCACGGTTCGCAGGTCGAGGAGGAGGCGGCGCTGGCGTGTGTCCGGGCCGCCCTGGACACCGGCATCACCACCTTCGACACCGCCGACGTCTATGCCGGCACGCGGGCCGAGACGGTGCTCGGCAAGGCGCTGGCCGGGGAGCGCCGGGAGGGGCTGGAGATCTTCACGAAGGTCTTCTGGCCGACCGGTCCCGGCCGCAACGACCGGGGCCTGTCCCGCAAGCACATCATGGAGTCGATCAACGGCTCGCTGCGTCGCCTCCAGACCGACTACGTGGACGTCTACCAGGCCCACCGGTACGACTACAGCACGCCGCTGGAGGAGACGATGGAGGCGTTCGCCGACGTCGTGCACGCCGGCAAGGCGCACTACATCGGCGTCTCGGAGTGGAAGGCGTCACAGCTGCGTGAGGCGCACGCCCTCGCCCGGGAGCTGCGCATCCCGCTGGTGTCCAACCAGCCGCAGTACTCGATGCTGTGGCGGGTCATCGAGGCCGAGGTCGTGCCCGCCAGCGAGGAGCTGGGCATCTCGCAGATCGTCTGGTCGCCGATGGCGCAGGGCGTGCTGTCCGGCAAGTACCTGCCGGGCCAGCCGCCGCCCGCCGGTTCCCGCGCCACCGACGAGAAGTCCGGGGCGAACTTCATCGCCCAGTGGCTCAATGACGAGGTGCTGACCCGGGTGCAGCAGCTCAAGCCGCTCGCCGAGCAGGCCGGGCTGACCATGCCGCAGCTCGCCGTCGCCTGGGTGTTGCAGAACCCCAACGTCGCCTCGGCGATCATCGGCGCGTCCCGCCCGGACCAGGTGCACGACAACGTCAAGGCCGCCGGGGTGACCCTGGAGGCCGACCTGCTCAAGGCCATCGACGACATCGTCGCCCCGGTAACCGAGCGCGACCCGGGCAAGACGGAGAGCCCGGCCAAGCGGCCCTGACCGGCACCGGCCGCACCCCACCCCCGGTCGGTTCGGGGTGGGGTGCGGTCAGCTCTGCCAGAAGCGGATCAGGGACAACGCGGTGCCGTAGAGCCACGGCGGCAGCCCCAGCAGGTCGCTGAGCCAGAACACGGCGCTGAAGAACCAGCCGCCGATGCGCGGGTTCCACAGCAGCGCGAACAGCAGGATGAACCCGAACGGCGCGAAGATGTCGTACATCCGGCGGTACTGCGGGCTCAGCCACGGCTGGATCATGTTGCCGCCGTCCAGGCCGGGCACCGGCAGCAGGTTCAGCACGCTCGCGGTGAGCTGGAGGAACCCCAGCAGCGCCACCCCGGCCCAGAACTCGATCGGGCCGCCCGCGTCGAGGCCCACCCGCAGTATCACCACCAGCAGCAGGGTGAACAGCACGTTGGTGGCCGGGCCGGCGAGGCTGACCAGGGTGTGCCGCAGCCGGCCCGGGATGGCGTGCCGGTCCACCCAGACCGCCCCGCCGGGCAGGCCGATGCCGCCGAGCAGCACCACCACCACCGGCAGCACGATCGACAGCAGCGGGTGGGTGTACTTCAGCGGGTTCAACGTCAGGTAGCCCCGGTGGGCGATGTCCCGGTCGCCGGCCCGGTAGGCGACCACGGCGTGCGCGTACTCGTGCAGGCACAGCGAGACCAGCCAGCCGGAGACGACGAAGAGGAACACGTCGAACCGGACGTTGCCCACCCCGTTCCAGGTGAGCACGCCACTGGTGACGAAGAGCGCGACCAGGGCGAGGAAGACCGGGCTGGGCCGGAACGCCGCCCGGGGCACACCGAGCACCAGCGGCTCGCCCCCCGGGCGGTCGCCCGCCATCACTCCGCCGTCGGCAGCAGGCTCATCCGGTAGTCGACCCGGTCGTCCTCGACGAGCGTGACCGCGGTGACGCCGGACGACGCGAGCTCCCGCCAGGTCTGCCCGATCCAGGACTCGGCGTCCGCCTGGCTGCTGAACGTCTCCGCCGGCCCGTCGACCGCTGCGCCGTCCGTGCCCTCGTACCGCCAGCTCCACGCCATGCCGCGTCTCCCCTCGCCGCTCAACCGTCCCCGGGGGACGGACCCCCGCAAGCGTAGTCGGCCGGCACCGCCGCGCACCGCACGCACGCCACCGCACCCGGGTTCCGCCCAGCGTGACGGGTCCGGGCCGGCGGGCGGGGCCGGGTCGGGCGGCTTTAAGGTACGGGCATGTCGGTTGAGGGGTGGAACACGGTCCTGGTGCTCGGCGGTATCCGTTCGGGCAAGTCGGAGTTCGCCGAGTCCCTGGTGGCCGACGCGCCCACGGTGCGCTATGTGGCGACCTCGGCCGCCGCCGACCCGGACGACACCGAGTGGGCCGCCCGGCTGGCCGCCCACCGGGCCCGCCGGCCGGGCAGCTGGACCACCGAGGAGACCGCCGAGGACCCGCGCCGGCTGGCCGACGTGCTCGCCTCGGCCGGGCCGAACGAGACGCTGCTCGTGGACGACCTGGGCGGTTGGGTGACCGTGCTGCTCGACCCGGCCCACCAGCCGGCCGACGACGTCGCCACCATCACCGAACTGGCCGACGCCGTACGCGCCAGCGAGGCACGGATCGTGCTGGTCAGCCCCGAGGTGGGGCTGTCACTGGTGCCGACCACCCCGCTGGGGCGGGCGTTCGCCGACGCGCTGGGCGCCGCCAACCGGGCCGTCGCGGACGCCTGCGACGCGGTCGCGCTGGTGGTCGCCGGCCAGCCGGCCTGGCTGAAGCCGTCGGCACCGGTCCCGCCGGCCGGCGTACCCACCCGGGCCGCCGCCCCGGCAGACGGGCTGGACGGCAGCGCCCCGGCCGCCGTCGCCACGGTCCCGGCCGACGGGCCGCTGCCGGAGGTGCTCACCCCCACCGTGCCGCCGGCCCCGCAGACCCCGACCGGCACGACCTGGACCACGCCGACCATGGCGCTGCCGGTGGTCGCCACCGGGCTGGTCATCCAGCCCGGCATGGAACTGCCGATGCCCGACGAGTACGCCGGCCCGCAGGCGGTGCAGCGGCTCGGCACCCTGGACCTGCCGGGGGCCGGGCTGGGTGTGCTGGAACGGGTGGTCGAGTTCGCCGCCGCCACCCAGGGCACCTCCACCCCGACGCCGTGGACGGACGTCCGGGTGCTGCTGCTGCACGGCGACCACGCCGGTGGCGTGGCGGCCGGGGCACCGGTCGGGGAGTCGACCCGGCTGGCCCGGCAGGCCCGCGCCGGCCGGGGGGCGCTGGCCCGGCTGGCCGCCGAGAACGGGGCCGGCCTGCAGGTGGTGGACGCCCCGCCGGCCGCGCCGATCGAGCACGGGCCGGCGCTGGACGCCGACACCGTCGAGTCGGCGCTGCGCTACGGCTGGCGGTTGGCCGAGGAGGCCGCCGAGGCGGGCGTACGACTGCTGGTGCTGGGGGCGTGCGGCGCGGGCGCGGAGGCCGCCGCCGCGGCGGTGCTGGTCGCGACGGCCGGCGCGGAGGCCCCGACGGTGCTCGGCCGGGTGCACACCGCCGACGGCGAGATCGACGACGCGGCCTGGATGGTGCGGTGCGCGACGGTCCGCGACGCGCTGCACCGCACCCGCCGCTCCCCCCGCGACGCCAAGGACATCCTGGCCGAGCTGGGCGGCGGTGACGTGGCGGTGGCCTGCGGCGTGCTGCTCGGGGCGACCGCCCGCCGGGTGCCGGTGCTGCTCGACGGGCCGGTCGGGCTGGCCGCCGGCATGGTCGCCCGGGATCTGGCCGGTCAGGCCCGGCACTGGTGCCTGCTGGTCGACCACGGCGGTCACCCGGCGGTGCGGCTCGCCGCCGACGTGCTCGGCCTCACCCCGCTGCTGGACCTGCGGCTCGACCTGGGCGAGGGGGCGAACGCGCTGGCCGCCCTGCCGCTGCTGCGCTCGGTGCTGGCGCTGGCCGGGTCGCTGCCGGTGCACCCGCACCACGGCGGCCCCGACGACGAGGCCTCCGGTGCCGCCGCGACCACCCCCGACGCCGAGCCGGAGCCCGCCGCGCCGGAACCCTCAGCGCCGGTGGCCGCCGGGGACGAGGCGGCGCAGCCCGACGTCATCCCGGAGTTCGCCGAGCCGACGCCGGCCGGTCCGGGGCCGACCACCACCGCACCCACCGACACCGGGCCGGAGCCCGACCCGTCCGGCCGGCGTGCCGGCTGAGTCGGGGCGCGGCGACGGGCTCCGGCTGGCGCTGACCACCCTCACCACCGTCCCGGTCCGGGCCGGCCGGATCGACCGGGCGACGGCGGGCACCGCGATGGCGCTCGCTCCCCTGGTCGGGCTGCTGCTCGGGGCGGTGCTGGGCGCGCTGCTGCTCGGTCTGGCCGCGCTCGCCCCGCCCCTGGTGGCCGCCGGGGTGACCGTCGCGGCGGCGGCCCTGCTCACCCGGGGGCTGCACCTGGACGGGCTGGCCGACACCGTGGACGCGCTGGGCTCCTACCGGCGGGGCACGGCCGCACTGGAGATCATGAAGAAGCCGGACGTCGGCCCGTTCGGCGTGGTCGCGCTGGTGGTCGTCCTGCTGCTGCAGACCGCGACGCTGGCCGAGCTGGCCGGACGGTCCTGGCCGGCGGTGCTCGCGGCGGTGCTGGCCGGTACCGCCGCCGGCCGGCTCGGGGTGACCCTGGCCTGCCGCCGGGGGGTGCCGGCCGCCCGCCCCGACGGGCTGGGCGCGCTGGTCGCCGGGACGGTCGGGCCGGTCGCGCCGGTCGTCGGCGCGGTCGCCGTCGCGCTGGTGGCGGTGCCGGCCGTGCCGGGCCGGCCGTGGCAGGGGCCGCTGGCCGTGCTCGCCGCGCTCGCCGTCGCCACCGGCCTGCTGCGCCATCTGGTACGCCGGCTCGGCGGCATCACCGGCGACGTGCTGGGGGCCGTCGTGGAGGTGGTGACCACGCTGGTCTACCTGGGCTTGGTGCTGTCCGGCTGAGGACGACGCGGCGCGCCGGGTAGCGTTTGCCCCGACAGCACCGGCACGGCCTTCCGGGGGACGACTTGCTCATCACGGACGACTTCCTGCCCGTACCGGTCCCGGAGTCGCTCAGCGCGACCTACCTGGTACCGGTGGCGGGGTTGCCACCGGTGAGCCCGAAAACGGCGGTACGGGGTCTCGCCGGCCGCCTCGCCGACCCGGTGTACGGCCTGGCCACGCAGATGCTGGACAGTCCGCTGATGTCGGTGGACACCCGGTCGATCGACGAGTTCCCGCAACTGCCGCCGGACCTGCTCACCGCGTTCGGCGCGACCGAGGCCCAGCTGGGCCGGCTCGCCGCCGCCAGTCACCTGGTGGTGGTGCAGGCCGAGTACCGGCCGGGTTGGCCACCGGCGCACGAGTGGGCGGCCCGCGCGGTGGCCGCCGCGGTGGCCGAGTCCGTCGGCGGTGACGTGGTGGACGTGTTCGGGTTGCAGTTCCTCGACCCGGCGACGGCGTTGAAGTCGCTGCCGGACGCGCAGGGCCGGATCCGGCTGGTCGACTGGGTGCTCGTGCCGTACTCCTCGGACACCGAGGGGCTGTGGTTCACCACCAAGGGGCTGCGCCGCTTCGGGCTGCTGGAGTTGCAGACCCAGGGGGTGCCCGACCATCTCACCCGGGCCTGGGGCGCGGTGCTGACCGGTGCCGCCCGCCGGCTGCTGCGGGACTGGACCGACGGGCTGGCCGGCGAGGAGGTGCCGGCGTTCGTGCAGCTACCGGTGCTGGCCACGGTGACCGGGCACGACATCGCGGTGGCGTACGGCAATCCGGAGCAGCACGGCGCGACGGCCCCGGTGCTGCTGCGGTTGGAGCTGGACCCGGCGACCGACCCGGACGCCGACTCGTTCCTGAGCCTGCGCCCGCCGCCCGGTCATCCCGGCCCGGACGGCCGCTACTTCGCGGCGGCCTGCGCGACCCTGTTCTCCGGCATCGAGCCGGACGTCCGGTACGCCCGGTCCGGCGACGCGATGAGCCGGGCCGTCGCCACCGCCCGCGCCGGGCTGGACGACATCCGGGCCCGGTTCCTCGCCGACGGGCTGCCGCCGGAGGCGCAACTGGTGGTCAAGTACGGCCTGCCCGGCGACGACGGCCCCGAGTACGTGTGGGCCGGGGTCAGCTCCTGGGACGCCCCGGAGCGGATCGTCGGGGCCAGCGCCAGCGACGCCAACACCGACCCCACCGTGCAGATCGGTTCCCCGGTCGTGGTGGCGGTCACCGAGGTCGTCGACTGGGCGGTCCTGGACGGCACCGGCGTCATCGAGGGCGGCTGGACCCAGGCCGTCCTCGACGCCGGCGAACGCCCCCACCCCACCCACTGACCCCGCCCTCGGGCACTCCTCCACCCCCCGGCACTCACCCACCCCGGTGATCAAGAGGTTTGCGTCAGAAATCCAGGGGCGGGATGACGCAAACCTCTTGATCACCCGGGCGAACCGGAACCGGGCGAACCGAGCCGGGGCGAACCGGAGGGCCGGGGCGGGGCGACGGGGGTGGGGGTGGGGTCAGCGGACGGAGGGGGTGACGAAGGGTGGACGGGTGACCCGCATCTGGGCGCGGCGGCCCCGGATGTCGACCTCGACGAGGTCGCCGTCGGCGAGTTTCGGGGTGGTGTCCAGCAGGGCGAGGGCGATGCCCTGCTTGCGGGTGGGGCTGAAGGTGCCGCTGGTGACCGTGCCGACCGGGGCGTCACCGGCGTACACGGTCATTCCGGCACGTGGGATGGCCCGGTCGACGGCCTCCAGGCCGCGCAGCGTCCGGCGGGGGCCGGCAGCCTTCTCGGCGCGCAGCGCGTCGCGGCCCCAGAAGGCCGGCTTGTCCCAGCCCACGGCCCAGCCGGAGCGCCCCTGCACGGGGGTGATGTCCAGGGAGAGGTCCTGCCCGTGCAGCGGGTAGCCCATCTCGGTGCGCAGGGTGTCCCGGGCGCCCAGCCCGCAGGCCCGCAGCTCGACCCGCTCCCCGGCGGCGAACAGCGCGTCCCAGACGGCGACGGCGTGGTCGGCCGGCACCACCAGCTCGTAGCCCAGCTCACCGGTGTAGCCGGTACGGCAGACGGTCAGCTCGGCACCGGCCAGCGTCGCCGGGGAGAAGCTCATGTACTCGTGCCCGGTGGGCAGGTCCAGCGCGTCGAGCAGCTCGGCCGAGCGGGGGCCCTGCACGGCCAGCACGGCGTACCGGTCGTGCTCGTCGGTGACCTCGACGTCGGCCGGGGCGGCGGCGCGCAGCCGACGGACCACCTCGGCGGTGTTCGCCGCGTTGGGGATGAGGAAGACGTGGTCGTCGGCGTACCGGTAGGCGATGATGTCGTCGACCACCCCGCCGGTGGCGTCGTCGCAGCACAGCGTGTACTGCGCCCGGCCCGCCCCGATCCGGTCCAGGTCGTTGGTCAGGCAGGAGTTGACGAACCGGGCGGCGCCGGGGCCGGTGACCCGCGCCTTGCCCAGGTGCGAGACGTCGAAGACCCCGACCGCCGTCCGGACCGCCGCGTGTTCCCTGAGCACGCCGCCACCGGCGTACTCCAGGGGCATCTCCCAACCCCCGAAGGGGGCGAACTTGGCACCGAGCGCGGTGTGTCGCGCGTGCAGCGGGGAACGGCGCAGCCGGGTCGCGGCGGCGTCGGAGGTCACGTCCGTCATGGGTGGCAACTTACCGCCGGGTGTCCCGCTGGTTAGCATCGGCGGGACCCGTCGGCACTTCGGCGGGACGCACCCGCGCTCCGGCGGGTAGGTTGCCGCCGGAGACCATCACCGCCGGTACGCGACGCCGCGGCCGGCCCGGCCCGCCCGGAGTAGCTTCAGTGACATCGTCCAGCACCACCCTCAGCCTGGTCGACACCGACCCCGCCGAGCTCGCGGTCGACGCGATCGTGATCGGCGTGCACAGCCAGACCACCGGCCCGGACGCCACGAGCGGTCCCGCCGGCACCCTGCTGCTCGCCGACGGCGCGGAGAGCATCGCCGCCGCCTTCGACGGCAAGCTGACCGCGACGCTGGCCCTGCTCGGCGCGACCGGTGGCCCCGGTGAGGTGATCAAGCTGGCCACGCTGGGCACGGTCACCGCCCCGCTGGTCGTGGCGGTCGGGTTGGGTCCGGAGCCGACCGGTGCCGCCCCCGCCCCGGAGACCCTGCGCCGGGCCGCCGGCGCGGCGGTCCGGGCGCTGGCCGGGGCGCCCCGGGTGGCGCTGAGCCTACCGCTGCCCGACGACGCCGACGCCCCGGCCGCGCTGCGCGCGGTGGCCGAGGGGGCGCTGCTCGGCGGCTACCGGTTCGCCGGTTACAAGACCAAGCCGCAGCCGTCCCGGCGGGAGCCGGTGGCCGAGGTGCTGATCGCCGTGCCGGACGCCGCCGACGCGACCGCGCGGGCCGAGGTCGACCGGGCCACCGCCGTGGCCGGCGCGGTGCGTGCCAGCCGCGACTGGGTCAACACCGCTCCGAACGAGCTGCGTCCGCCGGCCTTCGCCGAGGCCGTCGCCACCGCCGCCCGGGCCGCCGGGCTCGACGTCGAGGTGCTCGACGAGGAGCAGCTGCGGGCCGGCGGGTACGGCGGGATCACCGCCGTCGGGCAGGGCTCGGAGGCCCCGCCGCGGCTGGTCAAGCTGACCTGGACCCCGCAGGGCCAGACGAACGGCAAGCGGGTGGCGCTGGTCGGCAAGGGCATCACCTTCGACACCGGCGGCATCTCGATCAAGCCGGCGCAGGGCATGTGGGAGATGAAGTCCGACATGGCCGGCGCGGCGGCGGTCGGCGCGGCGATGCTGGCGATCGCGGCGCTCAGGCCGGCCGTGGCGGTGACCGGTTACCTGCCGATGGCGGAGAACATGCCGTCGGGCACCAGCTACCGGCCGGGTGACGTGGTCACCATGTTCAACGGCAAGCGGGTCGAGGTGCTCAACACCGACGCCGAGGGCCGGATGATCCTCGGCGACGCGATGGCCCGCGCCTGCGCCGACGGCACCGACTACCTGTTCGAGACGTCCACCCTCACCGGCGGGCAGGTGATCGCGCTGGGCAAGCGGATCTCCGGGGTGATGGGCACCCCCGAGCTGTGCGAGCGGGTGAAGGTGGCCGGTGACACGGTCGGCGAGCCGGCCTGGCCGATGCCGCTGCCGGACGACGTCCGCAAGGGCATGGATTCCGACGTCGCGGACATCTCGCAGGTCAACGCGGGCATGGACCGGGCCGGCCACATGTTGCAGGGCGGGGTGTTCCTGCGCGAGTTCGTCACCGACGACGTGGCCTGGGCGCACATCGACATCGCCGGTCCCGGCTACCACTCGGGGGAGCCGACCGGCTACTGGACCAAGGGCGGCACGGGCGTGCCGGTGCGTACCCTGGTGCAGCTGGTCGAGGACGTCGCCGCCAACGGCTGACGGATTCGCGACACGACGACGGGACGCCTGCGGGCGTCCCGTCCGTGTTTCCCGGGTCGTCGGGCCCGGGGTCGCCGTCAGTACCGCTCGGGGCGGCGCTTGCGGCGTTCGTTGTAGTCGCGCATCCGCTGCGGGTAGCCCATCAGCCGGACGTCGTAGATCGGGATGCCCAGGGCATGGGCGAAACGACGGGCGGCGTCCGGGCCGTCGATGCGTCGCCGGGTCCACTCGCCGTCGTCGGCGATCATGATGACGGTGGTGTCGGTCATCGTGGTCCGGGGTTCGACGAACGCCTCGACCCCCCGGCGGGTGCGGGCGAAGTTGGCCAGGTGATCCAGGTCGGCCCGGTCGGCCGGCCGGTCACGGTTGGCCGGGGTCGGCGGTTTGCGTCGCCGGAACAGCGCCACCGGGCACTCCTCTCCCCCGTCCGTCGTCGGGAACCGGTGCCAAGAGTACGTGTCGGGGACGTGTCGTTGGGCACCTCGGTACGCGCTGCGGACGCGCTAGTGACAAGATGACCGAGGTGGGGTCTGCCCGTGGCGCCCCACCGTGACCCCCCGATGCAGCGAAGCGACCAGGGAGTTGGACGTGAGCGAGCCGAACGACGCAACCTTCGACATCGTCATTCTCGGAGGTGGCAGCGGCGGCTACGCGGCGGCGCTGCGTGCCGCCCAGCTTGACCTCTCCGTCGCGCTGGTCGAGAAGGGCAAGCTCGGCGGCACCTGCCTGCACAACGGCTGCATCCCGACCAAGGCGCTGCTGCACGCGGCGGAGATCGCCGACCAGACCCGCGAGTCGGCGCAGTTCGGCGTCAAGGCCGAGCTGGTCGGCATCGACATGGCCGGGGTCAACTCGTACAAGGACGGGGTGATCGCCCGCCTCTACAAGGGCCTCCAGGGGATGATCAAGGGCAACAAGGCGATCACCGTCGTCGAGGGCCACGGCCGGCTGGTCGGCCCGAACGTCGTCGAGGTCGACGGCAAGCGGTACACCGGCCGCAACGTGATCCTGGCCTCCGGCTCGTACGCGAAGAGCCTGCCCGGCCTGGAGGTCGACGGCGAGCGGATCATCACCAGCGACCACGCGCTGACCCTGGACCGGGTGCCGGCGTCGGTGATCGTGCTGGGTGGCGGCGTGATCGGCGTCGAGTTCGCCAGCGTGTGGAAGTCCTTCGGGGTGGACGTCACCATCGTCGAGGCGCTGCCCCGGCTGGTGGCCGCCGAGGACGAGGAGTCGTCGAAGGCGCTGGAGCGGGCGTTCCGCAAGCGGAAGATCAACTTCAAGGTCGGCAAGCCGTTCGAGAAGGTCGAGAAGACCGAGAAGGGCGTGAAGCTGACCATCGCCGGCGGCGAGACCGTCGAGGCCGAGCTGCTGCTGGTCGCCGTCGGCCGGGGCCCGAACACCGCCGACCTCGGCTACGCCGAGCAGGGCGTCAAGCTCGACCGGGGGTACGTGCTGACCGACGAGCGGCTGCGCACCGGCGTGCCGAACGTCTACGCGGTCGGCGACATCGTGCCCGGCCTCCAGCTCGCCCACCGGGGTTTCGCCCAGGGCATCTTCGTCGCCGAGGAGATCGCCGGCCTGAACCCGGCCGTGATCGACGAGGCCGGCATCCCGCGCGTCACCTACTCCGACCCGGAGCTTGCGTCGGTGGGCCTGACCGAGGCGAAGGCCAAGGAGCAGTACGGCGACAAGGTCAAGGTCTACAACTACAACCTCGGCGGCAACGGCAAGAGCCAGATCCTCAAGACCGCCGGTTTCGTGAAGCTGGTCCGGGTCGAGGACGGCCCGGTGGTCGGCGTCCACATGGTCGGTGCCCGGGTCGGTGAGCTGATCGGCGAGGCGCAGCTCATCTACAACTGGGAGGCCTACCCGGCGGAGGTGGCGCAGCTCGTGCACGCCCACCCGACCCAGAACGAGGCGCTGGGCGAGGCGCACCTGGCCCTGGCCGGCAAGCCGCTGCACGCGCACGCCTGACCCACACTCATTCCGCGACGCCGGCGGCAAGCGGGCGAGGATCGCACCAGGCCACGAAGGAGTTTCAGAACATGCCGGTATCGGTCACCATGCCTCGGCTCGGCGAGAGCGTCACCGAGGGCACCGTCACCCGCTGGCTCAAGCAGGAGGGCGAGACCGTCGAGGTCGACGAGCCGCTGCTGGAGGTCTCCACCGACAAGGTCGACACCGAGATCCCCTCCCCCGCCGCGGGGGTGCTGAGCCGGATCGTGGTCGGCGAGGACGAGACCGCCGAGGTGGGCAGCGAGCTGGCCGTCATCTCGGGTGAGGGCGAGTCGGCCGGCGGGGACGCCCCGCAGGCCGACGGTGAGGCCGACGGGCAGGAGCAGGCCGCGCCGGCCCCCGAGCCGACGGCCGCCGCCGAGGGCACCGGCCCGGAGCCGGAGCAGGACGAGCCGGCCCGGGAGCAGCCGGCGGCGCAGGCCGCCCCGGCGTCGTCGGGCGAGGGCACCCCGGTGAAGATGCCGGCCCTGGGCGAGAGCGTCACCGAGGGTACGGTCACCCGCTGGCTCAAGCAGGTCGGCGAGACCGTCGAGGTCGACGAGCCGCTGCTGGAGGTCTCCACCGACAAGGTCGACACCGAGATCCCGTCGCCCGTCGCCGGCACCGTCCTGGAGATCAAGGTCCCCGAGGACGAGACCGCCGCCGTCGGCGCGGACCTGGCGATCATCGGCGCGGCGGGCGCGGCCCCGGCCGAGTCGAAGCCGGAGCCGGAGCCGGCCCCGAAGGCGCAGGCCCCGAAGGCGGAGCAGCCCAAGGCCGAGGCGAAGCCGGAGCCGCAGGTAACCGAGCCGACGCCGGGCGCGGGCTACAGCGAGCCGGCCGCCGAGGCCGAGTCGGCGGCCCAGCCGGTGCAGGCCGAGCGGGCCGCCCAGCCGGCCGCCCCGGCGGCACCGGCCGCGCCCGCCCAGGGTGGCGGCGACGCCCCCGGTTACGTGACCCCGCTGGTCCGCAAGCTGGCCGGCGAGCACGGTGTCGACCTGGCGTCGGTCAACGGCACCGGCGTGGGTGGCCGGATCCGCAAGCAGGACGTGCTGGAGGCGGCGGAGAAGGCGAAGGCGGCCAAGGCGGCTCCGGCCCCCGCCGCGCAGCCGGCCGCCGCGGCGACCCCGGCCGCACCGGCGGCGAAGCCGCAGCCGAGCGGCAAGCGGGGCACCACCGAGAAGCTGACCCGCATCCGCAAGGCCATCGCCAACCGCCTGCAGGAGTCGCTGCACGAGATGGCGCAGCTCACCACGGTGATCGAGGTGGACGTCACCCGGATCGCCAAGCTGCGGGCGCAGGCGAAGGACTCGTTCCAGCAGCGGCACGGCGTGAAGCTGTCGTTCCTGCCGTTCTTCGCGCTGGCCGCCATCGAGGCCCTGCAGACGTACCCGATCGTGAACGCCCGGATGGACCTCGACGCGGGCACCATCACCTACCCGGACGCCGAGAACCTCGGCATCGCGGTGGACACCGAGCGGGGCCTGCTGACGCCGGTCATCCACAACGCCGGTGACCTCAACCTGGGCGGCATCGCCAAGCGCGTCGCCGACCTGGCCGAGCGCACCCGGACCAACAAGATCAGCCCGGACGAGATCGCCGGGGCGACCTTCACGCTGACCAACACCGGCAGCCGGGGCGCGCTGTTCGACACCCCGATCGTGCCGTCGCCCCAGTCGGCGATGCTCGGCACGGGTGCCGTGGTGAAGCGTCCGGTCGTCGTCAACGACCCGGACCTTGGCGAGGTCATCGCGGTCCGGTCGATGGTCTACCTGGCCCTGTCCTACGACCACCGGCTGATCGACGGCGCCGACGCGGCCCGGTTCCTGGTCGCGGTCAAGGAGCGGCTGGAGGGCGGCAACTTCGAGGCCGAGCTGGGCCTGTAACACCCGCCTGCGCGAAGGGCGCCCCGGTCGTCGACCGGGGCGCCCTTCGTCGTCACGGCACCGCCGGGCACGCCGGCACGGTACCTCCCGGCGGCCGGCGGCTCAGCCGCGCAGGGTCTGCTCGGAGACCGTCCAGAGCCGCTCGGCGGCGGCCGGGTCGAGGGCGTACGCGGCGACGCCGGTGCGGGTGCCGGGCTGGTTCGGGGCGGCCTGCTGGCAGTCCTCGAAGTACCGGCCGCCGATCCCGTCGAGCAGCGGCGAGGTGGCGACCAGCACCGAGGTGGCGGCACCCTGCTCGACGGTCTTCCAGGTGGCCGCGCCGCCCCCGCTGGCGGCCCGCATCCGCTCCAGTTCCTCGGCGCTGACGTACCGCTGGAGGTTGGTGTGGATCGCGCCGGGCATCAGCGCGTTGCTGACGATGCCGTCGTCGGCCCAGCGCCGGGTCGCCTCGACGGCGAACAGCACGTTCGCGGTCTTCGACTGCCCGTACGCCTCCCACGGGTCGTACGGGCGCTGCCGGAAGTGGATGTCGTCGAAGACCACCGGGGAGCGCAGGTGCGCCGCGGAGCTGACCGCGACGACGCGGGCCCCCTCGGCGGCGGCGAGGGCGCGGTGCAGCCCGGTGGCGAGGGCGAAGTGCCCGAGGTGGTTGGTGGCGAACTGCAACTCCCAGCCCTCGGGGGTACGCCGTTCGGGCGAGGCCATGATGCCGGCGTTGTTCACCAGCAGGTGCAGCGGCCCGTCCCAGGTGGCCACGAAGGCGGCCACCGACGCCCGGTCGGCGAGGTCGAGCGGGGCGACCAGCAGCCGGTCGTTGCCGGTGCTGTCGGTGATGTCCGTCGCGGCGCGCCGACCGGCGTCGAGGTCGCGTACGGCCAGGGTGACGTCGGCTCCGGCGGCGGCGAGGGCGCGGGCGGTCTCCACGCCGATGCCCGAGGCGCCGCCGGTGACCACGGCGCGTCGGCCGGTGAGGTCGACGTCGCGGACCACCTCCAGGGCGGTGGTGCGGGCGTCGAAGGGGGTGTGGACCGGTGTGTCGGTGGTCATGATCCGTCCTTGTCGGTGCGGCGCGGGCCGGGCGGCCCGGCCGGTACGATGAGAAGTGGAGGGCCCTCCGTTACGACTTCCGAGACTAACCGGAGGTTCCTCCGTTTGCCAACCGGTCGCCGGGCCGGTCCGGTCCGGGTCGCCGTCGTCACCCCGCAACGGGGCGGCCGACGGCCGCCGGCACGCACCCGTGCGGTGGCCCCGCCGCACCCGATGTCAGGAGGCGACGTGCCGCCCACCAGCCCCGGCGGCGACGCGCCGCAGACCCGGCCGAGCCGTGACACGCCGCAGACCGGCCCGGACCGCGACGCGCCGCAGACCCGGCCGAGTCGTCACACGGGGCAGACCGGCCCGAGCGGCGGCGCGCCGCAGCCCGGTGCCCGGCCGCTGCGCGCCGACGCGCTGCGCAACCGTCAGCGACTGCTCGACACCGCCGTCCGGGCGTTCTCCCGGCAGGGGCCGGAGGTGACCCTGGAGTCGATCGCCCGGGAGGCCGGGGTCGGCATCGGCACCCTCTACCGGCACTTCCCCACCCGGGAGGCGCTGGTGGAGGCCGCCTACCGCAACGAGCTGGCCAAACTCTGCGACGCCGCCGACGAGCTGCTGACCCGCCTACCGCCCGCCGAGGCCACCCGGGCCTGGATGGACCGCTTCGTCGACTACCTCGCCACCAAGCAGGGCATGGCCGACGCCCTGCGCCTGGTGATCGCCGCCGGCACCAACCCGTACGCGCAGAGCCGGGACCTGCTGGTCGCCGCGTTGACCCGGCTGCTCGCGGCCGGTGTCGCCGCCGGCACGATCCGCCCGGACGTCGACCCGGGGGACGTGCTGGCCGGGCTGGGCGGGATGTCGCTTGCGGCGCAGGGGCCGGAGCAACGGGACCTCGCCGGTCGCCTGCTCGACCTGCTCATGGCAGGGCTGCGCCGACCCTGACGACGGGCCGCACCCGGCCCGTCAGGCGTGGGCCGCGCCGACGCCGGGGGGCCGTAGAATCGTCGTCAGCGTCGCGGTGTACCCGGCACACAGACCGCCGAGGGCACGGAGGCGCCGGACAGCAGGGACACCTGTGCACCCCGATTCCACCTCCGCCGACCGCCTGACCGCGCTCGGCCACCAACTGGTAGAGATCCATCTCTGGCTGCTCGACCAGCTCCGGGCCGGCCTCGCCGCCGGTCCCGACGGGTCACCCGGCGCGGAACGGTTGCGCGGTCTGCGTACCCACTGCCTCAGCTTCTGCTCGGCGCTCACCCGGCACCACACCGGCGAGGACGCCGGTGCGTTCCGGGTGCTCGCCGACGAGGCACCCGAGCTGCGGCCGGTGCTCGACAAGCTCAGCCGGGACCACCGCATGGTCGACTGGATCGTCCGCCGGATCGAGGCGCTGGTCACCGCTCCACCGGCGGACGACCCCGCGGCCGTCGACCGGGTACGCGTCGAGCTGGAGGGCCTGTCCGCGATCCTCGCCTCGCACTTCCGCTACGAGGAACGCACCCTCACCGCCGCCCTCGACGCGCTCGGCCAGCGGGCCGGCGACACCACGGCACTGCTCGGGGTGACCCCACCACCGGACTGGTGAGCCGGGCCGCCGGATTCCGCGCCGACGGTTGCGCGCCGGCCCCGGCGGACCCCGAGGCGAGGGCGGCGGGCGATTCTCCGGTTGGCAGAATCCGGGCCTGCGGGATGGCCGGGACGACCCGCGACGGCGAAGCTGGGCCGGTGACCGTCTTCTCGCTCCAGGCCACTCCGACCGACGCGGCGGGCTGGGTCGACCTCGCCCGCCGGGCGGAGTCGGTCGGCTTCGACGCCCTGCTCGCCGCCGACCACCCGGGCGACGTGACGTCCCCGTTCGTCGCGCTCGCCGCCGCCGCGTCGGTGACCACCACGATCGGGCTCGGCTCGTACGTGTCGAATCTGGGGGTGCGGGAACCGATCCTGCTCGCCGCCGACGTGGCCACCCTCGACCTGGTCTCCGGTGGACGGGCCCGGCTCGGTGTCGGCGCCGGCCACACCCCCGCCGAGTGGGCCGCCGTCGGCCGGGTACGCCCCGACGTGGCCGGTCGGGTACGCCGCTGCGTGGCCGTCGCCGAGGCGGTCCGCGCCCTGCTCGACGGCTCCCCGGTGACGGTCGACTCCCCCGACCTGGCGGCGCGGGAGGCCCGGCTGACCTCGCCCCGGCCGGTGCAGGACCGCATCCCGTTGACCATGGGCACCGCCAACTCGACGTTGCTGCGTTGGGCCGGCGCGCACGCCGACGTGGTCGGGTTGACCGGTTTCGGGCGTACCCTCGCCGACGGCCACCGGCACGAGGCGCGTTGGCGGGTCGACCAGATCGAGGCGCAGCTCGCGCACGTGGCCGCCGGGGCGGCCGGCCGGGACACCCCGCCCGCGCTGGAGGCGCTGGTGCAGACGGTCGTGGTCACCGACGACGCCGGGGCCGCCGCCGCCGAGCAGGCCGAACGGATCGGGCTGACCGTCACCGAACTGCTGGCCACCCCGTTCGTGCTGATCGGCACGGTGGACGAGATCGTCGCGGCGGTCGCGGCCCACCGGCGTCGCTGGGGTGTCACCCGCTTCGTGGTACGCCGGGACGCCCTCGAACCGCTCGTCCCGGTGCTGGCCCGGCTGCCCGGTGCCCCATCCGCTCCGGACGGGTCGGGGTCCGCCCGACCGTGACCGGCCGGCCGGGCGCTCAGGGGGTGGGGGTCGCCCCGGTGAGGCCCTGGTAGAAGCGGATCTTCTCGCGCAGGTGGGCGTACTGGCGCTGCAGCAGGGTCAACTGTTCCTCGACCCGGGCGGCGTGCTGTTCCAGCAGCTCCTGCCGGGCGGCGACGGTGTGTTCCCCCTCGCGGGACAGCTCGGCGTAGCGGCACATCTCGGCGATCGGCATGCCGGTGTCGCGCAGGCAGCGGAAGATCACCAGCCAGCTCAGGTCGTCGTCGGTGAACACCCGACGGCCACCCGAGGTGCGGCCGACGCCGCTGAGCAGGCCGATCTTCTCGTAGTAGCGCAGGGTGTCGAGGCTGAACCCACTGCGCCGGGCGGCCTCCGAGGGCGGGTACATGGGCCGGATGTTACCGCTTGACCTGGAGCGCACTCCAGGTTGAAAACTGGTCGGCATGACGACGACACGGACTCTGGGCCGCAGTGGAATCGAGGTCGGCGCGATCGGCATGGGGTGCTGGGCGATCGGCGGCCCGCTGTGGGGCGACGACGGTCAGCCGTACGGCTGGGGTGAGGTGGACGACGACGAGTCGGTCGCCACCATCCACCAGGCCCTCGACCTGGGCGTCACCCTCTTCGACACGGCCAGCAACTACGGGGCAGGGCACAGCGAGCGGGTGCTCGGCCGGGCGCTCGCCGGCCGGCGGGACCGGGCGGTGATCGTCACCAAGTTCGGCAACCGCAGCGACGAGGCGACCCGGCGGGCGCTGGGCGTGGACGCCAGCCCAGCGTACGCGGTGGCCAGCCTGGAGGGATCGCTGCGCCGGCTCGGCACCGACCACGTCGATCTCTACCTGCTGCACATCAACGACCTGCCGGCGTCCGCCGCGCTCGACCTGGTCGACACCCTGGAGGGTCTGGTCACCCAGGGCAAGATCCGGGGGTACGGCTGGAGCACCGACAACCCGGACTCGGCTCGGGCGCTCGCCGGGGCGGGGCCGCACTGCGTCGCCGTCGAACACGACGAGTCGGTGCTGAACGACAACCCGGAAGTGCTCGCCGTCTGCGACGCCTTCGACCTGGCCAGCCTCAACCGGGGGCCACTGGCGATGGGCCTGCTCACCGGGGCCACCCGCACGCTGGGCGCGGACGACGTGCGGGGCCGGGCGCCGGAGTGGCTGGTCTGGTTCCGCGACGGCCGGCCCACCCCCGAGTGGTCGGCCCGGGTGGCGGCGATCCGGGCGGCGTTGACCGTGGACGGCCGTACCCTCACCCAGGGGGCGCTGGGCTGGCTGCTGGCCCGCAGCCCCCGGACGCTGCCGATCCCCGGGTGCCGGACGGTCGCGCAGGCCCGGGAGAACTTCGCCGCCCTCACCCTCGGCCCGCTCCCGGCGGACGCGTTCGCCGAGGTGGAGCGCCTCCTGACCGACCTGCGCCCGACCCCGGCCGGCAACGCGACCACCCGGTAGGTCCCCGCCACCGCGAGCTCCGATCCTCCCGCCCCCGCCCTCCCGCCCGACCACTCGCCCCCGACTCCCCCGCCCCGCCTCGGCGGGTCGCCGCCCCGTCCCCGGTGATCAAGAGGTTCGCGTCAGTTGATCAAGAGGTTCGTGTCAAGATTGATCTTCAACTTGACGCGAACCTCTTGATCACCGGAACGAGCCGGCCGGGGGTGGACGTCGGGGGGTGGGGTTGGGTGGGGGTTGGTGGTCGGCGCATCCGATCGGGGGCGCGTGCCCGAAGATAGGGGTATGCGGATCCTGATGGCCGGCGTGTCCGGCTTCCTCGGCAGCCGGCTGGTCGACCGCCTCACCGACGACGGGCACCAGGTCACCCGGCTGGTCCGGCGGTCACCGCGTACCCCCGACGAGCGGCGGTGGGACCCGACCGCCGGGCAGCTCGACCCGGCCGTGGTGGCCGGGGCCGACGCGGTGGTCAACCTGGCCGGGGCCGGGGTGGGCGACAAGCGGTGGACCGACGACTACCGCCGGGTGATCCGGTCCAGCCGGGTGGACACCACCACCACGCTGGCCGTCACGATCGCCGGGATGCCGGCGGCGGACCGGCCCCCGGTGCTGCTCAACTCCTCGGCGGTCGGCTGGTACGGCAACACCGGCGACCGGGTGGTCGAGGAGGACGCCCCGGCGGGTGAGGGGTTCCTCGCCGACGTGTGCCGGGTCTGGGAGGCGGCGACCCGACCCGCCGAGGACGCCGGGGTCCGGGTGGTACGGCTGCGGACGGGCCTGCCGCTGCACCGCGACGGAGGGCTGCTCAAGCCGCAGCTGCTGCCGTTCAAGCTGGGCATCGCCGGCCGGCTCGGCAGCGGGCGGCAGTGGCTGCCGTGGATCTCGCTGCGGGACTGGCTGGACGCGACGGTGTTCCTGCTGACCGCCGGGGAGGTCGCCGGCGCGGTCAACGTGGTCGGCCCGAACCCGGTCACCAACGCCGAGTTCACCCGGGAGTTCGCCCGCCAACTGCACCGGCCGGCGATCGTCCCGATTCCCGCGGTCGCCCTGAAGGTCGCCCTGGGCGGCTTCGCCCAGGAGGCGCTGACCAGCGCGAGGGTCCTGCCCGCCGTGCTCACCCGGGCCGGTTTCCCCTGGACCCACCCCGAGCTGCCCGCCGCGCTGCACGCCGCCCTGCACGACTGACCCGGGCGGCCCGCCGGCCGACGACCGACCCGGGCGGCGCTGCGGGTGGGCCGGCGCGGCGGCCCGGTCGAACCGGGAGTGGCCGGGGTCGCGGGTCCGACCGGTCGGTCCAGTTCCGGTTGGTAACGTCCGCTCCGTGCCGACTTCCCCGACCCTGGCCGCCGACCCGCCGCCCACCGCCGCCCCGGACGCCGCCCGGGGTCGGCGGGCCGACCTGACCGTGCTGGTCGTCGCGGTGGCGCTGGCGGTCTGGGTGACCAGCGGGCTGTGGCGCGACCCGAACCAGCGGGCGATCACCGTGAACTCCAGCGACCAGGCGCTCTTCGAGTGGCTGCTCGCCTTCGGCGGGCACGCCGTCACGCACGGGGAGAACCCGCTCTTCACCCACCTGCTCAACGTGCCGGACGGGGTGAACCTCGCCGTCAACACCTCGATCACCGTGTACGCGGTGGTCTTCGCGCCGTTGACGTACCTGATCGGGCCGCCGGCGACGTTCCTGGTGATCCTCACCCTCAACCTCGCCGCCACCGCGCTGGCCTGGTACTGGCTGCTCTCCCGGCACCTGGTCGCCAGTCGGCTCGCGGCGGGCGTCGGGGCGCTGTTCGTGGCCTTCTCCCCCGGCATGGTCGCGCACGCCAACGCCCACCTGAACTGGACCGCCGGCTGGCTGGTGCCGCTGCTGGCGGCCGGGGTGTTCGCGCTGCGCCGGCCGGGGCGCTGGCTGCGGGGCGGGCTGGTGCTCGGGGTGCTGGTCGCGGTGGCCTTCTCGATCGCCGCCGAGGGGTTGTTCTTCACCGCCCTGGCGGTCGTCGTCTTCCTCGCCGTCTGGGCGGTGCACCCGGCCCGCCGGGCGCAGGCCCGCGCCGCGCTGCCGGACTTCCTACGCGGGCTGGGGGTGACCGCGCTGGTCGCCGGGGTGCTGCTGGCGTACCCGCTGTGGTTGCACTTCGCCGGGCCGCAACGGTTCCACGGCACCGGCTTCGACCCGGTCATCCACGCCGAGGACATCGCCGCGTTCGGGGCGTACCCGAGCCGGTCGCTGGCCGGGGCGCTGGGCTGGGACACCACGCTGGCGCCCAACCCCACCGAGGAGAACAGCTTCTTCGGGGTGCCGCTGCTGCTGCTCACCGTGGTCTGCTTCGGGTGGCTGTGGCGTCGGGCCGGTCCGGGCCGGCAGGCCACGCTGACAGCGCTCGGGGTGACCGCCGTGGTGTTCGCGGTGCTGTCCTGGGGGCCGCTGGCGAAGTGGAACGGTCAGCGCACCGGTCAACTGCTGCCCTTCGGGGTGCTGGACAACCTGCCGGTGGTCAACGCCGCCCTGCCGTCCCGGCTGGCCCTGGTGGTGGCCCCGGTGATCGGGGTGCTGCTGGCGTACACGATCGACCGGTTGCGGGCGACACCGCCGGGCCGCACGGCCGCCTGGGTGTGGGGGGTGGGTTTCGCGGCGGCGCTGCTGCCGCTGCTGCCGACCCCGCTGCTGACCAGCGTCCGCCCGCCGGTGCCGGAGTTCGTCACCGCCGGCACCTGGCGGGAGTACGTCTCACCGGGCGGCGTGCTCACCCCGATCCCGCTGACCCTGGACGTGACCCCGGACGGGCAGCGCTGGCAGGCGTACGCCCTGTCCCACCGGCAGGGCGAGTTCCGGTTGCCCGCCGGCTTCTTCCTCGGCCCCGGCGGCCCGGACGGGCGGGGTCGGATCGGGCCGCCGCCGCGCACCTTCGACACGCTGATGGACCAGGCCGGGCGGACCGGGCTGGTGCCGATCGTCACCGAGGGCAGCATCCGCCTGTCCCGGGCCGACCTGCGGTACTGGGGGGTCGAGGCGGTCGTGCTCCCCGACGAGGTGCACGGGGCCAAGTACGACCTCGACGAGGACGCCCTGCGCCGCACCGCCACCGCCCTGCTCGGCGAGCCCCGCCGGGTGGACGACGTGTGGCTCTGGACGGTCCCCACCACCTGACGGGTCCACCACCTGACGGGTCCGCGACCTGTAGGGGGGTCACGCAGGGTGGCGCGACGAGGCTCACGGGGCACGGCGGAGACCGGCGGGGCTAGGGTGGCAGGGTGAGCGTGACGACTTCCGGGGTGACCGCCGTCCGGGCGGGTGTGGTCGACTACTCGGCCGCATGGGACGAGCAACGGCGGCTGCACGAGGCGGTGGTGGCCGGCCAGCGCGGCGACACCGTGCTGCTGCTGGAACACCCGAGCGTCTACACCGCAGGCAAGCGCACCGAGCCCTGGGACCGGCCGATGGACGGCACCCCCGTCGTCGACGTGGACCGGGGCGGCAAGATCACCTGGCACGGTCCGGGGCAGCTCGTCGGCTACCCGATCGTCCGGCTGCCCGACCCGGTCGACGTGGTCGCCTACGTCCGCCGCACCGAGCAGCTACTGATCGACGTCTGCGCCGAGTTCGGGCTGACCGCCGGCCGGGTCGAGGGACGCAGCGGCGTCTGGGTGCCCGACGACGACCGGGGCCCGGCCCGCAAGGTGGCCGCCATCGGCATCCGGGTCGCCCGGGGCGTCACCCAGCACGGCTTCGCGATCAACTGCGACTGCGACCTGTCGTACTACGACCGGATCGTGCCGTGCGGCATCGCCGACGCCGGCACCACCTCGCTCACCGCCGAGCTGGGCCGCCCCGTGACGGTGGCCGAGGTGCTGCCCGTGGTGGAACGGCACCTGCCCACCCTGCTCGGCTGAGCCGATGCGGATCGACCTCGTCACCCTCGTCGTCGCCGACTACGACCCGGCCATCGCGTTCTTCACCGGGATTCTCGGCTTCGAGCTGGTCGAGGACGCGCCGTCGCTGACCAACGACGGCCGCCCGAAGCGGTGGGTGGTGGTCCGCCCGCCCGGTGGGCAGACCGGCATCCTGCTGGCCCGCGCCGACGGTGAGCGGCAGGAGGCGGTGGTCGGTGACCAGGTGGCCGGCCGGGTCGGGTTCTTCCTCCAGGTGGACGACTTCGACGCCGTCCACCGGCGGCTGGTCGACGCCGGCGTTGAGTTCGTGAGGCCACCGCGCACCGAACCGTACGGCCGGGTGGCGGTGTTCCGGGACATCGCCGGCAACCGCTGGGATCTGCTCGGCACGGCCTGACCCCGCTGCCACCAAGCATCAGCTTGGGTCTGAACCGGTCAGCGCAACAGTGCGCGACCGCACCCACAACCTCACCTTCACTACGTAGCGTCACTTATCTCCCCCTGCCACCCACCCTTCCCCACACGCTTTGCTCTGCTGCCCTGGGCGCACCGAGCGCGGAAGGTAACCGTCGCGTCGGTGGCAGCAGAGCAAAGCGTGGAGGGGCAGGTAGGTGGGGCAGCCGGAGATGGGGGCGGAAGTCCTGCTCAGCGGGGTGAGTGCGAATTTCGGACGCAGGGCAGCGCCGGCACCCCCCAAAATCGATCACCCAGGGTGATCGCGGGCGACCTCAGCCCGATTCGTCACCCAGGGTGCTCGACCCGCCCAAGGCGGCAGCGTCGACCGACATGCGGGTGACCCCGGCAAGGGCCGGCACCGCAAGGGCCGCCACCGCAAGGGCCGCCACCGCAAGGCCGGCCCCGCAAGGCCGGCACCGATGGGCCACCGGGTAGCGCACCGCAGCTCAGGGGGTCAGCCGGTGCAGGTCGCGCGGGAAGGCGGTCACCTCCCGGACGTTTGCCGCGCCGACCAGTCGGGCCACGAACCGCTCCAGGCCGATCGCGAAGCCGCCGTGCGGCGGCATCCCGTGCCGGAACGCGTCCACGTACCCGGCGTACGGCTCGACCGGCTCGCCGCGCGCCGCGAGGGCCGCCAGGTAGTCGGCGTGGCGGTGCAGCCGCTGCCCGCCGGTGACCAGCTCCAGACCCCGAAAGAGCAGGTCGAAACCGTTCGAGTACGCGGGCCGGGCCGGGTCGGGGTGGGTGTAGAAGGGCCGCTTCGCCATCGGGTACCCGGTGACGAAGAGGAAGTCCGACCCGTGGGTGGCGCGGGCCCACTCCCCCAGCGCCCGTTCGTGGGCGGGGGCCAGGTCGGGTTCGTCGGCGGGTGCACCGGCGATCCGCAGCGCCTCGGTGAAGTGCACGGCCGGGATCTCGACCGGCACGTCGGGCAGGGTCAGCCCCAGGGCCGCCACCGCGCCGCCGGCCCGCCGGGCCACCTCGGTGAGCATCCCCGCGAGGGTGTCCCGCAGCACCGCCATCACGTCCCGGTGGTCCTCGACGAAGCCCAACTCGACGTCGAGCGAGGTGTACTGGGCCAGATGCCGGACGGTGTCGTGCGGTTCGGCCCGGAACACCGGCCCCACCTCGTAGACCCGTTCGAAGACGCCCACCATGAGCTGCTTGTAGAACTGCGGCGATTGGGCCAGGTACGCGGGCCGGCCGAACCAGTCGAGGGCGAAGACGTTCGCCCCGCTCTCGGTGGACGTCGCGACCACCTTCGGGGTGTGCACCTCCACGAAGTCGCGGGCGTCCAGGGTGGCCCGGAAGCCGGCCACCGCCGCCGCCGCGATGCGCAGGGCCGCCGCGCGGGTCGGGTGCCGCAGCGCCACCGGCGCGTGGTCGAGCTGGGTGGGTAGGGTCGCGGTGAGCGTCGGCCGGTAGAGGTCGAACGGGGGCGGCACGGCGGGCGGGCCGAGCGGTCGTACCGTCGGGTGGGTCAGCTCGACCCCGGCGGGCGCGGTGCCGTTGGCGGTGACCGTGCCGACCACCTCGACCACCGTCTCCTCGGGCAGCGCCGTCACGGCGGCTCGCACGTCCGGGTCGGTGACCACCACCTGGGTCAGGCCGGTGGCGTCCCGGACGATCAGGAAGGCCACCGACTTGAGCAGTCGGCGGCGGTGCACCCAGCCGGCGATCCGCACGGTCGTGCCGGTGCGGGTGGACAGGTGGGCGGAAAGGATGCGTTGCACGGCGGTTACCTCCTCGATCAATCGCAACGCGATCCCCGGGAGGTGTGGGCGAGCGGGAACCTCGCGGTGCCACCACACCTTCGCCCCCGCCGTGGCGGGAGCCTCATTCGTCGCCTTTTCACCGGGGCCAGCCGGGCGGGCTCTACTGGGCGCGCGGACGCGCTGTTCTTCCCGCGGCTCGGGAGGGTCTTCGCGCCCCGGCGTCAGACCGCCTTCCAGCAACCGGCGGCTCTCTGCACTGGCGGATCGGGGCGTTACTCGGCTCCGTCACAGCTCTGCCGGCACGCTAGCACCCGTCCCACCGGGCTGTAACGGGCTTTTCCGGCCGCCGGGTGGCCGGTGTCACAAGACCCGTGACGTGACGCCGGTCGCCCGACGTGCATCGATCGCCGCCGTCGGGCGTAGGCTCGGTTTTGTGACGATCGAGCACTCCGCGCCGACGACCCAGCAGGCAGCGCGCTCCGCGACGGTCGCCCCCGAGGGGCGACGGATGCTGCGGATCGAGGCGCGCAACGCCGAGACGCCGATCGAGCGCAAACCGCCGTGGATCAAGGTCAAGGCCAAGATGGGGCCGGAGTACACCGAGCTGCGCGGGCTGGTCTCCCGCGAGGGGTTGCACACCGTCTGCCAGGAGGCCGGCTGCCCCAACATCTACGAGTGCTGGGAGGACCGGGAGGCCACCTTCCTCATCGGTGGCGACCAGTGCACCAGGCGCTGCGACTTCTGCCAGATCGACACCGGCAAGCCGGCCGAGTTCGACGCCGACGAGCCGCGTCGGGTGGCCGAGTCGGTGGCCACGATGGGCCTGCGCTACGCCACCATCACCGGGGTGGCCCGCGACGACCTGCCCGACGGCGGTGCCTGGCTCTACGCCGAGACGGTCCGGCAGATCCACGCGCTGCGTTCCGGCTGCGGTGTCGAGCTGCTGATCCCCGACTTCAACGCCGTCCCCGAGCAGCTCGCCGAGGTGTTCGGCGCCCGGCCCGAGGTGCTCGCGCACAACGTCGAGACGGTGCCGCGGATCTTCAAGCGGATCCGTCCGGCGTTCCGCTACGAGCGTTCGCTCGACGTGATCCGGCAGGCCCGCGCCGCCGGGCTGGTCACCAAGAGCAACCTGATCCTGGGCATGGGCGAGGAGCGGGCCGAGGTCTCCCAGGCGCTGCGCGACCTGCATGAGGCCGGCTGCGAGCTGATCACCATCACCCAGTACCTGCGCCCCACCCCCCGGCACCACCCGGTGACCCGCTGGGTCAAGCCGGAGGAGTTCGTCGAGCTGCGCGAGGAGGCCGAGGAGATCGGCTTCGCCGGGGTGATGAGCGGGCCGCTGGTGCGGTCGTCGTACCGGGCGGGGCGGCTCTACCAGCAGGCGTTGACGGCCCGCCGGGACGCCTCGGTCACTGTCGGCTGACCCCGGGACGCCACCGGGCACGCCTGCGGAGAACCACCGGCCACGGCGACGACCGCCGGGCATTCGAATGTGTCGATCTTCCCAGACCTCGGCCGCACCCGCAAGAGGTGTCCGGCCGCAGCTCGGCGTCGATTCGACGGCGCTGTCCGGGCAGGCCGGGATCGTGTTAGATTCCGCCAGCCCTGACCCGCAACTCATCGATGGTGGTGTCTTTGATGGCGCAGCCGCACACGGTTGTCATCGGCGCCGGCCCTGCCGGCCTCACAGCCGCGTACGAGTTGACCCGGCGACACGCCCCGGTCGACGTGGTGGAGGCCGACGACGTGGTGGGCGGGATCAGCCGCACCGTGGAGCGGGAGGGCTGGCGGTTCGACATCGGCGGGCACCGGTTCTTCACCAAGGTGTCGCGGGTCGAGGCGTTCTGGCACGAGCTGCTCTCCGACGACGACTTCCTGCTGCGGCCCCGGATGAGCCGCATCCACTACCAGGGTCGGCTCTTCGACTACCCGCTGCGGGCCGGCAACGCGCTGCGCAACCTCGGCGTGTGGGAGGCCTGCCGGTGCGTCGGGTCGTACCTGTGGGCGCGGGTGCGTCCGCCGGCCGACCAGAGCCACTTCGAGGGCTGGGTGTCGGCCCGGTTCGGGGCCCGGCTGTACCGGATGTTCTTCAAGACGTACACCGAGAAGGTCTGGGGCATCCCCGCGACGGAGCTGCAGGCGGACTGGGCGGCCCAGCGCATCCGCAACCTCTCCCTCGGCGCCGCGATCCGCGGCGCGCTGCTGCCCCAGCGCGGCGGCACCGAGGTGACCAGCCTGATCGAGGAGTTCCGCTACCCCCGGCTCGGCCCGGGGATGATGTGGGAACGCTGCGCCGAGCTGGTGGTCAAGGGCGGTGGGACGGTGGAGCTGGAGACGGCGGTACGCACCGTGCACCGCGAGGAGGGCCGGGCGGTCGCGGTGACCGTCGACGGCCCGTCCGGTGAGCGGCGGATCGCCGCCGACCACGTGGTCTCCAGCATGCCGATCTCGGCCCTGGTCCGGGCGATGGACCCGCCCGCGCCGACCGAGGTACGCGAGGCCGCCGACGCGCTGCGGCACCGGGACTTCCTGACCGTGGCGCTGGTGGTGCCGGCCGAGGCCGGTTTCCCCGACAACTGGATCTACGTGCACACCCCCGGGGTGCAGGTCGGGCGGATCCAGAACTACGGCGCCTGGTCACCGGAGATGGTCCGGGCCGGCGGCACCTGCCTGGGCCTGGAGTACTTCGTCAACGAGGGCGACGAGCTGTGGTCGACCCCCGACCCGGAGCTGGTCGCCTTCGGCACCGCCGAACTGGAGCGGCTCGGCCTGGTCCGCCCCGGCTCGGTCACCACCGGGTACGTGGTGCGGATGCCGAAGGCGTACCCGGTCTACGACGAGGGGTACGCCGAGGCCGTCGAGGTGATCCGCCGCTGGCTGGCCGAGGCGGTGCCGAACGTGCACCCGGTGGGTCGCAACGGCATGCACCGGTACAACAACCAGGACCACTCGATGCTCACCGCGATGCTTGCCGCGGAGAACATCCTCGACGGCACCGACCACGACGTCTGGGCGGTCAACGTCGAGGAGGATTACCACGAGGAGGGCGGCACCGACAGTGGCGCCCACGCCGGTCGCGGCGAGGCCGGCACCGGCCGCGCCGCACCGGTGGTGCCCCGCCCCCGTACCGCGCCGGTCGGGGACCGTTCACCCACCGGCTGACCACCGTCACGGACGGGCCCCGGCCGCCCACCGGCCGGGGATCATCCGTCCTGGCGGCGACCACTAGACTCGGCGGCATGGCAAAGCCCCAGGAGAAGGTCTCGTTCGGCCAACGGCTGAAGCAGATCGGGATGGTGTTCAAGTTCACCGCCAAGCAGGACAGGTGGTTCGCGCCACTGGCCGCCGGGGCGGTGCTGATCCCGCTCGCGCTGACCGTGGTCGCGGTGATCCTCTGGGGCTGGCTCTGGTTGCCGATCGGCATCCTGCTCGCCCTGCTCGCCCTGCTGGTCGTGCTCAACCTGCGGTCCAACAAGGCGATGATGAACGCCGCCGAGGGGCAGCCCGGCGCGGCGGCGCAGATCATGGAGAGCATGCGTGGTGACTGGCGGGTCACCCCGGCGGTCAGCTCCACCACCCAGATGGACATGGTGCACCTGGTGATCGGCCGGCCCGGCGTGATCCTGCTGGCCGAGGGGCACCCGCAGCGGGTCCGGGGCCTGCTGGGCCAGGAGAAGCGCCGGCTGGCCAAGGTGATCGGCTCCGCGCCGCTGCACGACTACGTGATCGGCCAGGGCGAGGGTGAGCTGCCGATCCGCAAGCTGCGGATGACCCTGATGCGGCTGCCGCGCACGCTCAACGGCAAGGACGTCAACTCCCTCGACAAGCGGCTCAAGGCGCTCACCGCCCGCCCGCAGATGCCCAAGGGTGCGATTCCCAAGAACATGCGGCCGCCGGGCCGCGCGTTCCGCCAGACCCGGGGCCGCTGACCCCCTCTGGTACGCCTCCGCGAGCCGGGCCCGTCCGTCGGGCCCGGCTCGCGGCGTGTCCGGGGTCGGCGGGCAGGCCGGGGCCGGCGGGTGAGCCGGAGTCAGCGGGCGGGGCGGGGGGCGTCGGCGACGACCGCCCCGGTGAGCCGGTCGTGCAGGCCGCGACGCTGGGCGTCCATGATCAGGGGCGGTACCACCAGGGCCAGGAGCAGGCCACGCAGGAGCGCCCGGGGTATCCCGAGCCGCCCGCCGTCGGACCAGTCGAGGCAGCGCAGCCGGGTGATCCACATGCCGGGGGTCTGGGCGAAGAGGCCGAGGAAGAAGCCGTACTCGACGATGAGCACCACCACCGGGGCCCAGCCGTCGCGGACCGGGTCGGCGAAGAAGTTCGACACCAGCAGGCAGAGCACCCAGTCGATCACCAGGGCGCCGAACCGTCGGCCGAGGCCCGGCGGGTCGAAGGTGGGGTCGGTGGCGGGCGGCACCGGTGCCGCGGCGGGCGGACTCGTCACGGTGGTCCAGGGTAGTCAGCACCGTCTCGGGGCCGCCCCGCAGCCCACCGCCGGCCCCGGGGCGGCTCGGGGGCGGACCAGCAGGTGGACTGCAGGGGCGTTCCCGCAGTCTGTGCAAATTCGGTCTTATCACCCCGAAAAGCGATACAGTGCTTCAGCCGGTATCGTCCGAACGGACAACCCGGCGGGTACTGAGCGGCGCAGATGACGCTCCGCGAGCGGCGTAACACGGCAGAAACATTGGAGACACGGGCGAGCAACCCCGCGGTCATAGCGTCGCCAGAGCCCAGCCACCGGAGTGGACGTGCCAGGAGGACGTGTGTTTGCCAATCCCGAGGAACTCCTGCGATACCTCAAGAACGAGGACGTAAAGTTCGTCGACGTACGTTTTTGTGACCTGCCCGGCGTGATGCAGCACTTCAACCTGCCGGTGGAGTCCTTCGACGACAGCGTCTTCACCGACGGTCTCGCGTTCGACGGTTCGTCGATCCGCGGTTTCCAGGCGATCCACGAGTCGGACATGCTCCTGCTCCCGGACGTCGCGACCGCCTTCATCGACCCGTTCCGCGCGCAGAAGACCCTCGCGCTCAACTTCTTCATCCACGACCCGTTCACCCGTGAGGCCTACTCCCGGGACCCGCGCAACGTGGCCAAGAAGGCCGAGGCCTACCTGGCCGCCAGCGGCATCGCCGACACCGCGTACTTCGGTGCCGAGGCGGAGTTCTACATCTTCGACTCGATCCGCCACGAGACCTCGGCGCACCAGTCGTTCTACTACATCGACTCGGTCGAGGGCGCGTGGAACACGGGGCGTGAGGAGGCCGGCGGCAACCGCGGCTACAAGACCGCGTACAAGGGCGGCTACTTCCCGGTGCCGCCGGTGGACCACTACGCCGACCTGCGCGACTCGATCGTGCGTCGGCTGGTCGACGGCGGCTTCACCGTGGAGCGTTCGCACCACGAGGTCGGCACCGCCGGCCAGTCGGAGATCAACTACAAGTTCTCCACCCTGCTGCACGCCGGCGACCAGCTCCAGCTCTTCAAGTACATCGTGAAGAACGAGGCCTGGGCCAACGGCAAGACCGCCACCTTCATGCCCAAGCCGCTCTTCGGCGACAACGGCTCCGGCATGCACACCCACCAGAGCCTCTGGCTCAACGGCGAGCCGCTGTTCTACGACGAGACCGGCTACGCCGGCCTGTCGGACACCGCCCGCTGGTACATCGGTGGCCTGCTGCACCACGCCCCGTCGCTGCTGGCGTTCACCAACCCGACGGTCAACTCGTACCGCCGGCTGGTGCCCGGCTACGAGGCCCCGGTCAACCTGGTCTACTCGCAGCGCAACCGCTCCGCCTGCACCCGCATCCCGGTCACCGGCAGCAACGCCAAGGCCAAGCGGGTCGAGTTCCGGGTGCCGGACCCGTCCAGCAACCCGTACCTCGCGTTCTCGGCCATGATGATGGCCGGCCTGGACGGCATCAAGAGCAAGATGGAGCCGCCGGCCCCGATCGACAAGGACCTCTACGACCTCCCGCCGGAGGAGTGGGGCGACGTCAAGCAGGTGCCGGGCTCGCTGCCGGAGGTGCTCGACGCCCTGGAGGCCGACCACGACTACCTGCTCGACGGTGGCGTGTTCACCCCCGACCTGATCTCCACCTGGATCGGGTGGAAGCGGGCCAACGAGGTCGACCCGGTGCGCCTGCGCCCGACCCCGCACGAGTTCGCGATGTACTTCGACTGCTGAGGTCCCCCCTCGACGGTCACGCTCCACCGGCCGGGCCGGCTCCGCTTCCGCGGGGCCGGCCCGTTCCGTTGCGCCGGCTCCGCACCACACCGACCAGCAGCACCACCAGCAGCGCGGTCATCACGATCGCGCCGGGCGCCTTGGTGTAGCGGGCGACAGTGGTGCCGTCCGGCAGGGTGAGGAAGGCCGCCACCGCCGCGGGCACCACGAACCAGGTGGTCCGGGTCGCCGACACCGCGAGCAGCAGCAGCGGCCAGGTCACGTACCACGGGTGCAGGACCGGGGCGAGCAGCACCGTCGCGGCCAGCGCCGCACCCGCCGCGCCCAGGGTGACCCGGGGTCGGGCCGCCGCCAGCCGGTGCACCCGCTGCCGGACGTCGTTGAGCCGGCGCAGCGCCGTCCACGCCCGCCACCACAGCACCGCGAGCAGCACCACCAGCGCCAGCAGGCCCACCGCCCTCGTCACCGGCACCGCGTCCGGCCGGCGACCGGCCAGCTCACCGACGTAGTCGACGACGAAGCCGACCGCCGTCGGCGCCGACGTCCACTGCTGCGAGTCCCCGCTGCGGGCCAGCCCGGCCACCCAGCCCAGCCCCAACCCGAACAGCGCCGAGACCGCCGCCAGGGTGACCAGGACCGCCCCGGCGAGCCGACCGCCGTCGCGCAGCAGGGCCCGCAGGGTGTAGCGGCCGTGCACCGCCGTCAACGCCGCGAACGGCAGCACCACCAGCGCGGTCGCCTTCACCGCCACCGCCAGCCCGAGCAGCACCCCGGCGACGAGCAGCCCCCGGGTCCGGCCGGGCGCGCGCACCAGCACCAGCAGACCCGGCGCGAGCAGGCCGAGCAGCACCGCGTCGTTGTGCGCGCCGGCCACCAGATGCACCCCGACCAGCGGCGAGGCCAGCCCCAGCCACACCGCCCGGCGGGTGGGCACCCCGGCGGCACGGGCCAGGCCGGGCAGGCACAGCGCCGCCAGCAGCACCCCGGCCACCGCGTACAGCCGCAGCACCACCAGGGTGCCGAGCAGGGAACCGCCGGCGGCGGCAGCCAGGGCGGCCAACAGCACGAAGACCGGGCCGTACGGGGCCGGGGTGTCCCGCCAGATCGGCGCGACCGCGTCCACCCACGGGCAGCCGGCCGCCGCCACCCCCACCCGGTACGGGTCGTGCCCGGCCGCGTACGACCAGCCCTGGCAGGCGTACGAGTAGACGTCCCGGCTGGCCAGGGGCGGGGTGAGCAGCAGCGGCAACGACCACAGCCCGGCGGTGCGGTACGCCCACCCGGTCGACGGGGCACCGGCACGCAACGCCCACCAGGCGCCCACCATCAGCGCCGTACCGACCAGCCAGCAGCTCACGGCGGCCGGGCCGTACGGCGCGCGCCACGGGCCGGTCGGCGGCACCTCGGGCAGCACCCCACCCAGCCAACCGGCCACGGCGAGCAGCACCGCCCCGGTCAGCCCGAGGTGGCGCGCCGCGCGGGCCCGCCCGGTCGGTGCGCCGGCCTCGGTCACCGGCCACCTCTCCTCAGTCGGCGGACGAATCCACGGTGGCGGGTCGCCGTCCCGCCCGAGCCGACCGTACCAACCGCACGGCCACCACGATCACCAACAGCGTCATCAGCGGGGCGCCGGGCATCTTGGTGAACCGGGGCAGCCCGGTGCCGTCCGGTAGCACCAGGAACGACGAGACCAACGCCACCAGCGCGAACCACCGGGTCGACAGGTGGGTCGTCGCGGCGAGCACGGCCATCGGCCACAGCCAGTACCAGGGGTGGAACAGCGGCGCGAGGGCCACCGTCGCGGCCAGCGCCAGGCCGGCGTGCCACAGCGGGTCGCGGGTGCGGGCCCGCCACCACAGCCAGACCAGCAGCACCGCCAGCACCAGCATGCCGATCGTCCGGGTCACCGGCAGCGCGTCGACGTCCGCGCCGAACAGGGCCGCCACGTAGCCGGCGGTCTGCCCGACGGCGGTCGGCGGCGAGGTCCAGGCGATCACCAGGCCGCCCTGTTCCAGGCCGGCGATCCACCCGAAGTCCAGGCCCGCCGCCAGGGTCGCGCCGGCCACCGCGACCAGCGCGCCGACGGCGACCGGCAGGCCGTCGCGCAACAGCGCCCTGATCCGGTACGGCCCGACCAGCGCGGCCAGCACCGCGAACGGCACCACCACCAGCGCGGTCACCTTCACCGCGCCGGCCAGCCCGAGCAGCACCCCACCGGCCAGCAGCGGCCAGCGCCGGCCCGGGTTGGCCGCCACCACGGCCAGGCCGGCGACCAGCAGGCCGATCATCAGCGCGTCGTTGTGCGCCCCCGAGACCAGGTGTACGCCGACCAGCGGCGAGGCCAGCGCCAGCCACAGCGCCCGGGGCACCGGCACGCCGCAGCGCCGGGCCAGCGTCGGCAGGCAGGCGGCGGTCAGCGCCACCCCGGCCACGGCGAGCAGCCGGAACAGGGCGATGTTGACGGTCAGCGCGGTGTCCGGGTCGAGGCCACCGGTGAGCCGTACCACCGCCCCGGCGATCATCACGAACAGCGGCCCGTACGGGGCGGGGGTGTCCCGCCAGATGTAGGAGATGGTGTCGATCCACGGGCAGGGCAGCGCCGACACCCCCTGCTCGTACGGGTTGATCCCGGCCGCGTAACTCGCGCCCTGGCAGGAGTACGCGTACACGTCGCGGCTGGCCAGCGGCGGCGCGACCAGCAGCGGCAGCACCCACAGCCCGGCGGTGACCAGCGCCCACCGGGTCGACGGCACCCGGTCGCGCAGGGTCCACCACGCCCAGGCCAGCAGCCCGGTGCCGACCAGCCAGAGCACGATGATCAGTGGCCCGTGCCGGCTCTGCCAGATGCTGACCGGGGTGGGCCGCAGCTCCGACCCCGGCAGCGCGCCCCCGAGGTACGCGGCGATGGCGAGCAGCACCGAACCGGACAGACCGAGCCAGCGGGACAGGTGGTGAGGCACGTCCGTCATGCTGCCAGTAGCGTGGGCGCGGACCGGAGGTGGGCATGCGGGGCAGCAGGGTGGTGGGGTCGGCCACCGTGATCGCCGCCGTGCTCGCCGGGGTGTGGCTGGCGTTGCCCCCGCTCGGGTCGGACCTGTCGGCCCAGGTGGCCCGCGCCGACTTCTTCGCCGGGCACGGCTGGGCCCTGGTCGACCTGCGCTGGTACGCCGGCATCACGCCGCTCGGCTACAGCCTGGTCTCGCCGCCGCTGATGGCGACCCTCGGGGTGCGCCTGACCGGGGCGTTGGCGCTGGTCGGCTCGGCAGCCGCGTTCGCCGCCCTGCTGGTGCGTACCCGGGTGCCCCGGCCGCTGCTCGGCAGCCTGGTCGGGGTGCTGACGATCACCGGCAACCTGGTCTCCGGCCGGGTCACCTACGCCCTCGGGGTGGCGTTCGGGCTGGCCGCCCTGCTCGCCCTGACCCTGCCGGCCGACCGGCGCGGCCCGGACGGGCCGAGTTCCGCGCCAGCCAGCCGGAACGGGGCGGGCGACCAGGACAGGGCGGGCGACCAGGGCGGGGCGGGCGGCCGGGGTGGGCGCTGGGCACGGGGCGGGCGCTGGGGCCGGCCGGTCCTGGCGGTGGCCGGCGCGGCGCTGGCGTCGGCGAGCAGCCCGGTGGCGGGTCTGTTCGTCGGCCTGGTCGGGGTGGCGCTGCTGGTCACCCGCCGATGGGCCGACGGCCTGTTGCTCGGGGTCGCGGCGGCGGTGCCGCTGGGGGTCACCGGGCTGCTGTTCGGCGAGGGCGGCTGGATGAACATCAGCGGCTCCGACACCCTGCGGTCGGTCACGGTCAGCCTGCTGGTGGCGGCGGTGGTGGCGTACCGGCCGGTGCGGGTGGGGGCGTTGCTGTCGGCGGGCGGGGTGCTGGCGGCGGCGCTGGTGCACACCCCGGTCGGGCTGAACGCGACCCGCCTGGTGACGATGTTCGCGCTGCCGGTGCTGGCCGCCGCCGCCCGGCCACCCGCCCGGCTCACCGCGCGGCTGTCCCGCCGCCGGGCCGCCCCGGGGTCCGGCGGGGCCACCCGACCGGTCCCGCCGGTCAGTTTGTCCGTCGGGACCGGCGCGGTGGCGTTGGCCGTGCTGCTGGCGGTGGTGTGCTGGTGGTTGCCGCCGGTGGTCGCCGCCGACGTCCGCAGCGCCGACGATCCGACCGCCGACCGGAGCTACTTCGCCCCGCTCGCCGCCGAGCTGGGCCGGCGCGGGCTCACCGGGCGGGTGGAGGTGCCGCCGACCCGTAACTACTGGGAGGCCGCGCAGCTCGGCGAGGTGCCGCTGGCCCGGGGCTGGCTGCGCCAGGTCGACATCGGGCGTAACCCGCTGTTCTTCACCACCGTGCCGGGGGCCGGGGGCACCGGTGTGCCGTTGACCGCCGACAGCTACCGGGCCTGGCTGGACGAGTACGCCGTGCAGTACGTCGCCGTCGCCGACGCGCCGCTGTCCTGGGTGGGCCGGGCCGAGGCGGAACTGGTCGGGGCGGGGTTGCCGTACCTGACCGAGGTCTGGTCGGACCGGCACTGGCGGTTGTACGCGGTGACCGACCCGACGCCCCTGGTCGCCGCGCCCGGGGTGCTGGTCGGGCAGGACGCCGCCACGCTGACGTTCCGGACCACCGCCGCCGGCCAGGTGCCGGTCCGGGTCCGTCACTCCCGCTGGCTGACCGTCTCACCCGGTGCCACCGTCACCCCCGACGGCCCCTGGACCCTGGTCACCGTCCCCCGCGCCGGCACCTGGACCCTCCACACCTGACCCGCCCCCACCCCACCCCCGCGCCCCGTCCCGCACCTGCTCGGGTTGATCAAGAGGTTTGCGTCACCCCGCCGCCTGGAATTGACGCAAACCTCTTGATCACCGCAGACCACCCCGTCCGGGTCGAGTGATCAAGAGGTTTGCGTCATCCGCCACGGTTCACCTGACGCAAACCTCTTGATCAACTCGGTCGGGTGGTGGGGGTGGGGGTGGCGGAGGGGGCGGTGGGGCGGGCGCGGACGTGCAGGCGCTCGCCCTGGGGGCCGAAGAGGCTGAGGATCTCAGCCGGCACGTCGAACGGGTTGCCGAACCAGTGCGGGGTGCGGGTGTCGAACTCGGCGACCTCACCGGCGTCGAGGGTGAGGTCGTGCCTGCCGAGCAGCAGCCGGATCCGGCCGGAGAGCACGTAGAGCCACTCGTACCCCTCGTGCACCTGCGGGGTCGGCTCCCCCGTCGGCACCTGCGGCGGATACGTCATCTTGTACGCCTGGACGCCACCCGGGCGGCGGGTCAGCGGCACGATGGTGACGCCGTGCCGGACGACCGGACGGCGGTGGACCCGGGGATCCCCGATCATCGGCGTACCGACCAGGTCGTCCAGCGGCACCCGGTGGAAACGGGCCAGGGCGAGCAGGAGTTCCAGCGTGGGCCGCCGGCCACCGGACTCCAGCCGGGACAGGGTGCTGACCGAGATCCCGGTCGCCGCGCCGAGCTGACTCAGCGTCACGCCGCGCTGCTGCCGTAACGCCCGCAGCCGCGGCCCGACGGTGGTGAGCACCTCCTCCTCGGTGGTGACGCCGGTGTCGCCCGGCACCGTCCACTGCCCCGGGCCGGGCCCCTGGCCCGCCACGGCCCGCCCGGGTTCGTCGCGCGCCGGGGGTGGGCCGGCTCGTCGGGGTGCAGCCAGCTGGTCGCTGTGATCGTCGGTCACCGCACCAGTTTGCCATTCCGGCAACAAAATTTGGCAGTACGGTGAGCCGGGCGGACGATCCGGAGCACCGGCGGGACGGACCCGCCCGTAGGGAGGCAGTGGTCATGACGTACCCGATGGTGCACGACGTGGTCGTGGTGGGCGGCGGCGCGGCCGGGCTCAGCGGTGCGCTCGCCCTGGGCCGGTTCCGCCGCGACGTGGTGGTGGTCGACGGCGGCGCCCCGCGCAACGCCCCGGCCGACCACGTGCACAACTTCCTGACCAACGAGGGTGTCCCACCCGCCACCCTGTACGCGACGGGCCGGGCCGAGGTGGCCCGGTACGGCGTGACCCTGCTCGACGCCACCGTCACCGCCGCCCACCCGCTCGACGGCCTACCCGGGACCACCGGTGCGAACCCGGCCGGAGGCGCGGGAGAGAACCCCCGCCCGGCCGGCAGCGTCGGACCGGCGCGGTTCGCGGTGACGCTGGCCGACGGTCAGGTGCTGCACGCCCGGCGGATGCTGGTCACCACCGGCCTGGTCGACGAGCTGCCCGACGTGCCGGGGCTGGCCGGGCGGTGGGGCCGCGACGTGCTGCACTGCCCGTACTGCCACGGGTGGGAAGTGCGCGACCAGGCCGTCGGGGTGCTCGCCACCGGCCCGATGGCCGCCCACCAGGCGCTGCTGTTCCGGCAGCTCACCGATGACCTGGTGGTCTTCACCCACACCGCCGGGCCGTTGCCGGCCGACGACGCGGAGCGGCTGGCCGCCCGGGGGGTCGCCGTCGTCGACGGCGAGGTGGCGGAGCTGGAGGTCACCGCCGACCGACTCACCGGCGTACGGCTGCGGTCCGGGCGGGTGGTCCCCCGGGAGGCACTGGTGGTCGCGCCCCGGTTCGCCGCACGGGCCGCCTTCCTCGCCGGGCTCGGGTTGACCCCGGAGGATTTCATCGTCGGCGGGCACGCCTTCGGTGACCGGGTCGCCGCCGACGCCTCCGGTGCGACCGGGGTGCCCGGGGTCTGGGTGGCCGGCAACGTCACGGATCCGCAGGCCACCGTCATCGCCGCCGCGGCGGCGGGGCTGAAGGCCGCCGCCGCCCTCAACGCCGACCTGATCGCCGAGGAAACCGACCGGGCCGTCGCCGCGCGACGCACGGCCGCACGGGGGCAGACCGGGCCCGCGCCCGAGCGGACCGGGTCGGTGGACGACCAGGCCGGGGCCGGGCACGACCAGGCCGGAGCAGGGCACGACCAGGCCGGGGCCGTGGTCGAGCAGGCCGGGACGGACGGCGGGCAGGCCGGGGCGGTGGACGAGGCGACCGCCCGACACTGGGACGAGCTGTACCGGGGTCGGGAGCGGTACTGGAGCGGGCGGCCCAATCCGCACCTGGTGGACGTGGCCGGGACGCTGCCGCCGGGCACCGCGCTGGACCTGGGATGCGGCGAGGGCGGTGACGCGGTGTGGCTGGCCCGGCAGGGCTGGCGGGTGACGGCCGTCGACGTCTCCACCGCCGCCCTGCAGCGGTCGGCCGCCGCCGTGACCGCCGCCGGAGTGGCGGCCCTTGTCGACTTCCAGCGGCACGACCTGGCCCGGACCTTCCCGGCCGGGGAGTTCGACCTGGTCTCCGCGCAGTTCCTCCAGTCGCCGTTGGAGTTCCCCCGGGCCGAGGTGCTGCGGGCGGCGGCGCGGGCGGTCGCACCGGGCGGCCGACTGCTGGTGGTCGAGCACGGGGCGGTGCCGCCGTGGGGCAACGCCGCGCACCACCACACCCGGTTCCCCACCCCGCAGGAGACCCTGGCCGACCTCGACCTCGACCCGGACGGCTGGGACGTCGAACGGCTGGACGCCCCGCAGCGGCAGGCGACCGGCCCTGACGGCCAGACCGGCACCCTGATCGACCATCTGGTGTTGGCACGCCGCCGGTAGGTCGCCCCGATTTCCGTCCACCATGGACCGGTCGACCGGAGATCCGCATGCTTGAAGGAATCACCGGACGACCATCAAAGAAATCGAGAAGTATTGACGCCCCATTTCCCTTCACGTAGGTTAAGGACCGACAACAGGCCACGGGGGCCTCTGGGAGAACTGTTGAACGACGGCGCAGGCACGCCCTGCCGCCGCACATGCGGGTACCCGCAATTCTCAGCATTGACAGTCGACGTCTCGGTCGGAGGTCGCTCGCTGACCGGCCACGTGCCGCGTCGCGCCATGCCCCCCGCCACCACTTCACGGGAGGAACCATGCGACACATCGGGACCGCACTCGCGGGCCTCGCCCTCGTCGGCACCACCGTCCTCGCCGGCGCCCCGGCCCAGGCCGCGGCGCCCTCCGCGACGGACGCACTGGCCCTGAGCTGCCCCTCCACCGGCGCGCTCTGCCTCTACAAGGACGCCGGCTTCCTCAACATCCTGGACGTGCTCAACGGCAGCGCCAGCCTGGTCAACACCAACGCCGACAACGCGGTCACCTCGGTCCGCAACCGGGGCAACTGCGCCTACAAGCTCTACCGCAACGGCGACCGTTCCGACAGCCCCATCACCGTCGGCCCGCGCACCGAGATCTCCAACCTCGGGACGTTCTGGGGTCTACAGTGGAACGACTCGATCAGCTACGCGCAGATCTGGTGCTGACCCCGAGCCAATCGGAACGCCTTTCTCCGTAGCTTGAAAATAGCGCGGAAAATGCGTCCCACAACCATTCACCGAGCCGTCACCGTCGGATGACGCGTCAATTCGGCGTACCCTCAGCCGTCCTCGACGCCGGGGCTCAGACCCCGGCGTCGAGGACGCGTTGCATCGCGGCCCGGGACCTCCGGGCGGTGCGCAGGTAGTCGTCGAGGAACTCCCCCGGGTCGTCCGCGCCGAGCAGCCGCACCACGCCGGCCAACTCCACCCCGTGCCGGGGAAGCTGGTCACCGGCGCGTCCCCGGACCAGCATCAACGCGTTGCGGACCTGCGCGGCGAGGGTCCACCCGGCGGTCATCGCGACGGCGTCCGCCGGGTCGACCAGCTTGGCGTCCCGGGCCGCCGCGAGCGCGTCGAGGGTACGCGTGCCGCGCAGTTGCGGGTACGCCCCGGCGTACCGGAGCTGGAGCAGCTGCACCGCCCACTCGACGTCGGCGAGGCCACCCCGGCCGAGCTTGGTGTGGGTGGCCGGGTCGGCGCCCCGGGGCAGCCGTTCGTTCTCCACCCGGGCCTTGATCCGCCGGATCTCGACCACCTGTTCCCGGGTCAACCCGTCGGCCGGGTAGCGGACCGGGTCGATCATCGTCTCGAACTCGGTGCCCAGGTCGGCGTCGCCGCAGACGAACCGGGCCCGCAGCAGCGCCTGCGCCTCCCACACCCGCGACCAGCGGGCGTAGTACTGGGCGTACGCGGCGAGGCTACGCACCAGCGGCCCCTGCCGTCCCTCGGGGCGCAGGTCGGCGTCGACGCCGAGCGCCGGGTCGGGGGCGGGCGCACCGAGCAGCCGGCGCAGCTCCTCGGCGATCGCGTGCGCGGCGGCGCTGGCCGCGCTCTCCGCCGTCCCGGCCGGCGGGTCGTAGACGAAGAGCACGTCGGCGTCGGAGAGGTAGTTCGACTCGTACCCGCCGAGGCGGCCCAGACCGATCACCGCGAACCGCAGGCCGGGCAGCTCCGGCTGGGCGGCCCGGACGGCGCGCAGCGCGGCGGACAGGGTGGCGTCGGTGACGTACGACAGGCCGGTGCCGACCCGGGTGACGTCGGCCAGCGGGCCGGCCGGCGCGCCGCGCTCGGGTCGCGGGGCCAACCCGTCGGCCCGGCTGAGCACGTCGGCGCAGGCGATCCGGACGAGTTCCCGGCGGCGCAGCGCGCGTACCGCCCGGGTCGCCTCGACCGGGTCGGCGTGCCGGGCCGCAGCGGCGGCGAACCCGTCGCAGAGCACCTCCCGGGGCCGGGGGGTCAGCTCGTTCTCCTCGGCCAGCAGCCGCAGCGCCTCCGGTTCCCGGGCCAGCAGGTCGGCCGCGTACCGGGAGGAGGACAGCACCCGGGCCAGCCGGCGGGCCACCGGGCCGGAGTCGCGCAGCAGCCGCAGATACCACGGGGTGCTGCCGAGCTTGTCGGAGACCTGGCGGTAGTTGAGCAGCCCCCGGTCCGGTTCGGGCGCGTCGGCGAACTCGCTGAGCAGCACCGGCAGCAGGGTGCGCTGGATCGCCGCCGTCCGGCTCACCCCGCCGGTGAGGGCCTGGAGGTGCCGCAGCGCCCCGGCCGGGTCGGCGAAGCCGAGCACCTCCAGCCGGTGCCGGGCCGCCTCCGGGGTGAGCCGCAGCCCGTCGGCGGGCACCCGGGCCACCGACTCCAGCAGCGGCCGGTAGAGCAGCTTGGCGTGCAGCCGGCGTACCTCGGTGGCGTGGGCGACCCAGTCGGCGCGGAAGCTCTCCACGGCGCTGCGGCCGGGGATGGCGGCGTAGCCGAGCGCGGCGGCCAGCCAGCGCAGCGCGGCCGGCTCGGTCGGCACGGTGTGGGTCCGCCGCAGCGCCTGGAGCTGGAGCCGGTGTTCGACACCGCGCAGGAAGCGGTATCCGCGCAGCAGCGCCTCACCGTCGGCCCGCCCGACGTAGCCGCCGGTCACCAGCGCGCGCAGCGCCGGCACGGTGCCCGGCACCCGCAGCGACTCGTCACCCCGGCCGTGCACCAGTTGCAGCAGTTGGACGGCGAACTCGATGTCCCGCAGCCCGCCCGGACCCCGCTTGATCTCGCGCTCCAACTCCTTCGGCGGGACGTTGTCGATGATCCGGCGGCGCATGGCGCGTACGTCGGAGACCGCCTCGGGACGCTCGGACGCCCGCCAGACCAGCGGGGCGAGCGCGTCGATCCACTCGCCGGCCAACGCCAGGTCACCGGCGGCCGGGCGGGCCTTGAGCAGCGCCTGGAACTCCCAGGTGCGGGCCCACCGCTGGTAGTAGGCGAGGTGGCTGGCGAGGGTGCGCACCAGCGGCCCCCGGTTGCCCTCGGGGCGCAGCGCGGCGTCCACCGGCCAGGCGACCAGCCCGCAGACGTGGATCAGCCGGGCGGCGACGGTGGTCGCGGCGGGCAGGTCCTCGTCGGTGGCGGCCACGAAGATCACGTCGACGTCGGAGACGTAGTTCAGCTCGTCGCCGCCGCACTTGCCCATCGCCACCACGGCGAGCCGGGGCCGGGCCGTGCCCGCCGGCAGCTCACCCACCGCGATCTCGTACGCCGCCGCGAGGGTGGCGTCGGCCAGCGCGGACAGCGCGGACATCACCTGCTCCAGGCCGCGTCCGCCGGTCAGGTCGGCCGCCGCGATCCGCAGCAGCGCCAGCCGGTACGCCTGCCGCAGCACCGCCACCGGCGCGGTGGCGGCCGTCAGCCGCCCGGCGAGCGCCAGGTCGAGCCGCCCGTCGGCGGTGGGGGCCAGCCCGTCCGGGGCGGTGCCGAGCACCGTCCACTGACCGGGGTTGGCGACCAGGTGGTCGCCCAGGGCGGCGGACGCGCCGAGCACGGCGACCAGCCGGCGGCGCAGCCCCGGGTCGGCGGCGAGCGCGGCCAGCAGCTCCGACCCGGTCGCGTCGTCGGCGGTGCGGCGTTCGGTCTCCACCATCCGGTGCAGCTGGCGCAGCGCCAGATCCGGGTCGGCGGCCCGGGAGAGCGCGGCCAGCAGGTCGGCCGCCGACCTGTCGGTGGGTTCCTGCTCGTCGGCCTGCCACAGCCCGAGCCCGTCCGCGCCGAGCAGATCGGCGGCGCGGACCCCACCGTCACCCTCGGCGAACCCGTAGCGGGCCAGCCGTCCCCTGGTCGGTCTGCTCATCTCAGTGCCCGAGCAGGGGCAGGCTGCGGCGGGTGTCGTCGTCCAACTCGCCGAGGGCGAGGGCGGCGAACCGGACGGCGAACGGCTGCCACACCTCCTCGACGTCGGCCATCACCCGGTCGCAGGCGGCCACCACCAGGTCCTCGTCGTAGCCCAGCTCGGCGAGCAGTTCGGAGCCGTGCGCCCATTCGGCGATCATGGCGGTGTCGCACTCGATGTGGAACTGCAGGCCCCAGGCCCGGTCGCCGAGCCGGAACGCCTGGTGCGGGTAGCGGGTCGAGGCGGCCAGCAGGGTGGCGGCCCGGGGCAGCTCGGTGATCTCGTCGGTGTGCCACTGGAGCACGTCCGGGATCAGCGGCACGTACCGGAACAGCAGGTCGCTCTCGGCGGCGTCGCGCCGGCCGACCACCCCCGGGCCCACCTCGGGGCCGGACGGGCTGCGCTCGACCAGGCCGGCGTGCGCGGTGGCGAGCAGTTGCGCGCCGAGGCAGACGCCGAGGGTCGGCACCCGGTGCCGCACGGCCTTGCGCAGCAACCCTTCGAGCTTCGGGAACCAGGGTGCGCCGGGGGTGCCGTCGGGGGCCGGGTAGGCGTGCTGGTCACCGCCGAGCACCACCAGCGCCACGTACCCGTCGAGGTCGTCGGGAAGCTCGTCGCCGGCGTGCGGACGCAGCACCCGCAGCTCAAGGCCCCCCTCCACCAGCCACTCCCCCAGCCGTCGGGGGTCGTCGGTCGGGTCGTTCTCGATCACCAGTGCGGTTCCCACGCCGTCGAGGCTAGCGGGTGCGTCGACCGCCGCCGGGAACGCCTCGGTCCGCCCGGCGGGGCGGCTATGCTCGGCCGCTGTGACCGCCGACGACCCGTCCGTCCTGCGCCCACCCGTGCTGCGGGAGGGGGACACGGTGCTGCTGGTCTCGCCGTCCGGGCCGACCAGGCCGGAGCGGGTGGCCCGGGGCATCGAGCTGCTGACCGGCTGGGGGCTGCGCCCGCAGGTGGCGCCGAACGCGTACGCCAGGCGGGGTTACCTCGCCGGTGACGACGCGCTACGCGCCGCGGACCTGAACGCCGCCTTCGCCGACCCTCGGGTGCGCGGGGTGATCTGCACCCGGGGCGGGTACGGCGCGCAGCGGGTGGTGGACCTGATCGACATGGCCGCCGTGCGGCGGGACCCGAAGGTGGTGGCCGGGTTCTCCGACATCACCGCCCTGCAGTTCGCGCTCTGGCGGGGTGCCCGGCTGGCCGGGGTGCACGGCCCCGGAGCGGCCTGGGTGGACGAGCGGACCCCGCTGCGCTCGGCGGAGTCGCTGCACACCGCGCTGATGACCACCGCGCCGGTCACCGTCGAGGCGGTGCCCGGGGAGGAGACGTATCCGGTCCGGGTCCCCGGCCGGGCGGTGGGTCGGCTGCTCGGCGGGAACCTCTGCCTGATCACCGCCACCCTCGGCACCCCGGACATGCCGGACCTGACCGGGGCGGTGCTGCTGGTCGAGGAGGTGCAGGAGCCGCCGTACAAGGTCGACCGGATGCTCACCCACCTGCGCCGCGCCGGGGTGCTCGACGGCCTGGCCGGGGTGGCGGTGGGCCAGTTTACCGACTGCGCGGACGGTTGGGACACCACCGTCGTGGACGTGCTGACCGACCGGCTGGGCGACCTCGGCGTGCCGGTCCTCGGCGGCCTGCCGATCGGCCACGGCCCCGGCCAGCTCTCCGTCCCCGTGGGCACCAGCGCCACCCTCGACGCCACCGCCGGCACCCTCACCGTCGCCCCCGCCGTCCGGTAACCCGCCCCACCCGCCTGATCCGGCCCGGCCGCGCCCTGCCTCGCCGTGCCTCGCCTCGCCGTGCCCCGCCCCGCCTCGGTGATCAAGAGGTTTGCGTCAGAGGAAAGCGCCTTCCTGACCGAAACCTCTTGATCACCGGGGGTGGAGGGTGGAACTTTCAGCTGGCGGACAGGGTCGGGACGGGGGTTTTCCAGGTTCGGTGGTCACTGTCGGTGACGTCAACAGCACCACCGACCCATGGAGGACCGATGTCCCGCACGATGTCGAAGAAGCAACTGCTGGTCGGCCTCGCCGCCGCCGGCGTGCTCGGGGTGGGGATCGCCGCTCCGACGGTGGCCTTCGCCGAGGAGTCGGCCACCCCGACCGCCGGCGTCAGCAGCGAGGCCGACCCGGGCACCGACCGGCAGCAGCAGCGCGCCGACCGGCAGAACGAGTTCACCGAGGCGCTCGCCAAGGAGCTGGGGGTGGACACCGACAAGGTGACCGCCGCCCTGGAGAAGGTGCGCGAGCAGCACAAGGACCGCGCCAAGGGTGACCGGCCGGAGCGTCCGTCGGCCGAGGACCGGCAGGAGAAGCTGGCGGAGCGGCTGGCCCAGGCGGTCAAGGACGGCAAGCTCACCCAGGAGCAGGCCGACGCGATCACCAAGGCCGTCGAGGCCGGGGTCTTCCCGGGCCCGGCCGGTCGCGGCCACCACGGCGGCCCGGAGGGTACGCCCGGCAGGTGACCCGCTGCGGCCCGCCCGCCCCGGCGGGCCGACGGTCGACACAGCAGGGCCGATGATCGACACACCAGGGCCGACGTTGCGGTGTCCGACGCACTGGGACACCGCAACGTCGGCCCCCTGGTGTCAGGCACCGCCGCCCGAGGAGAAGAGACCGAGGTGGGTGCCCACCGGGTCGCGCACCAGGGCGAGGGTCAGGCCGCTCGGCGTGGTCCGGGGCGGGGTCAGCACCGTGCCGCCCGCCGCCTCGGCCCGCCCGCAGGTCTGCGCCACGTCGGCCACCTCGGCGTAGAGGATCGCGTAGCCGGGTGCGCCCTCGGCGAGAGCCCGGATGCCGCCGCCGATGCCGGTCGACTCCCCCGCCGTGGTCGTCCGGTAGGAACCGCCCTCGGCCGTGCCCTCCTCGGTGAAGGTCCAGCCGAACAACTCCGCGTAGAAGCTCTGCGCCTCGTCCGGCCGGTCGGTGCCGATCTCGAACCAGGTGACGGGTGTGCTGGTCACGCGTTGCCTCCTGTTCCCCCGCCGACCGGGCGGCCGGCGGGCTCGGCAGCCAGCCTCCCGGGTGTCCGCGACACCGTCCTGTCGGTGTTTACCGCCCGGTCCACCCGGCCACGTCGCACCGATCCGTCCGGGCAGCCCCCCACCGATCCGGCCGGACAGCCCCGCACCGACCGGCCTGGGCAGCCAACGCGGCCGGCCTGGGAAGCCCACGCGCCGGCCGACCCGGGCGGCCGGCATGCCGGGTCAGACCAGGGTCAGCCGGCGTACCCGCTCGGCCGGGACGTCCAGGTCGGCCGGGGAGAACTCCCGGGTCACCCGCTCCGGCAACGCCTCGACCCCGACGATCCGGTCGGTACGGAAGCAGCGCAGCCCGGCGCGCAGCCGGCACCAGGCGAGCAGGTACCAGTGCCGGTCGTTGCCGAGGTAGCCCAGCGGCTCGACCTCGCGCGAGGAGGCCACGCCGCAGCGGTCGGCGTACCGCAGGCGCAGCACCCGGCGGGCGGCGACCGCGTCGGCGACGACGGCCGGGACGGACGTGGTCGGCCCGGTGCCGACCAGCAGCACCCGGCCGGCGAGCAGGCGCGCGTCGGCGGCGTCGGCGGCCGGCAGCACCGCGAGCAGTTTGCGTAGCGCCGTGCCGCCGGCCACGGCGAACGGGGTGCCGGCGAGCCGGTGCAGGGCCACCGCCATCGCCACCGCCTCGGTGGCGGTCAGGTTGACCGGCGGCAGGGTGTGCGACCGGTCGACCACGTAGCCGCCGGTGCGGCCGGGCTCGGCCCAGATCGGCACGCCGGAGCCCTGGAGGGCGGCGATGTCGCGTTCGACGGTGCGGGTGCTCACCTCGAACCGGTCGGCCAGCCAGCGGGCGCTGCGCGGCCGGGGCGACACCGCCCGCAGCTCCTCCACCAGGGCATAGAGACGATCCGTGCGGTTCACCCCCGCACGCTACGACGGGGGTACGACGCACCGCCCCCGTCCACCCCGGCGGGGCGGACGGGGGCAGGTGGTCACCTCAGGTAGGGACCATCGGTGCCGATCCTGCCGGGGGCCGGGTTGCCGGGCAGGTCCAGCACGTACACCCGCAGGTTGCTCCGGCCGCTGACCGCAGCGGTGAGGGTGCCGTTCGTGACGGTCCGGACGTCCCCGGTCACCGCGTCCCGGTACGTCCCGTTCGGCACCCCGGCGAAGGTGGCCGTGCCCGAGACGGTGACCAGGGCGAAGCTGTCCACCCCGCCCTCGGTGAACCGGCGCTTGTAGGCCATCTGGTTGCCGCTGACCCCCTCGGTCGAGTACTGGCCCTTCTGGAGGGCCGGGATGGCCCGCCGGATGCGGTTGAGCCGCTGTACGTGCTTGACCAGCGGCGCGCTGAGCGTGGTCGCCACCGCCCCACTGGCGCTGCTGACCACCCCGAAGTCGGTGGCGGTGACGCTGCCGGCGAGGTGGTCGCCGTAGTACGCCCGACCGGTGGTCGCCAACGGGCAGGTCGGCCCGCAGTCGATCTTCGCACCCTTCTGGAACTCGATCTCGGAGCCGTAGTAGAGCGTCGGGATGCCGCGGAAGGTCCACATCAGGCTCATGTTCTCGGCCCAGGCGTCGGTGCCCCCGGCGTAGCGGGTGTTCGACTTGTTCGGCCCGTAGTCGTGGCTGTCGACGTAGACGACGTTGTAGGTGGCGTCGTTGTAGCTGTCGTCGGAGTCCCGGCCGTTGCCGAAGGCGTTGCCGGCGTCGCCGAAGTTCATGTGCATCCGCATGTCGATCACGTTCATGCCGGAGAACTTCGAGTGGTCCGGCGCGTGGTAGGTGTTGCCCCGCAGGAACGCGTTGTCGCTGGTCGGCTGCCCGCCGGTGCCGATCAGCTGCTCGTAGTCGTACTGCTCGATGGCGGCCTTCACGTCGTCCGGGCTGTACTCCCTGCGCTCCTTCCAGGTGAAGAACTGCGCGGAGTGGTTGACCGAACCCCGGTTCCACTTGTCGTTGACGAACGCGGCCACCTCACCGAAGACGTAGAAGTCCCGGCCCTTCGCGCCGTGCCGGGCGACGGCGTGCTGCTGGATCGCCGGCAGGAAGCGCCGGTTCCAGGTGACCCGGGGGATGTGCACGGCGGTGTCGATCCGGAAGCCGTCCACCCCCATGTCGATGTACCTGTTGTACGCGTCGATCAGGTACTGCTGGACGGTGGCGTTCTCGGTGTTGAAGTCGGCCAGGTCCTCGTGCAGCCAGCAGCTCCGGGCGTCCTCGCCCTCCCAGTTGCCGATCCAGCACTGGTGGTAGAGGTCGGCGGGGAAGAGCCTGCCGGTCGGCACCGGCCACTGGCAGTGGTAGACGGTGTAGCCCTCCTGGCTGTACGCGCCGTTGGGGGTGCCCCAGTTGAGGCAGCGGTTGGCGGTGGGGGCGGTGCCCGACCAGAGGTCGCCGTTGTAGGGGCGGCCCTTGGCCTTGGCGTTCTGCGCGGCGGTCAGGGTCGGGTCGTTGCCGTCGTGCTCGACCATCGGGTCGTACTCGCGGCCGGCCTGCGGTTGGTCGTAGTACCACTTCCACTGCTCGTCGCGGACGCCGTAGACGGTGGGGACGAAGAGCCCCTTCGCGCCCCAGCGGGAGCTGTGGTTGTAGACCACATCCTGGAAGATCTTCATGCCCTTGGCGTGGGCCGCGTTGATCAGCTGCTGGTAGCTGGCCCCGGGGCTCTCCAACCGGGGGTCCACCCGGTAGAAGTCCCAACCGTGGTAGCCGTGAAAGTCGTAGTCGGAGCGGTTGAGCACCACCGGGGTGACCCAGATGGCCGAGAAGCCCAGCCCCTTGATGTAGTCCAGCTTGTCGACCAGGCCCTTGAAGTCCCCCCGGAACATCGGGTCGTCGTTCGCCGCGTTGCCGGACCTGACGTGCTGGCTGCCGCCCCGGTTGTTGGTGACGTCACCGTCGGCGAAGCGGGCGGTCATCACGAAGTAGATGCTGTCCTCGCGCGGGTCGCCGCCGAGCGGCGAACCACCCACCGGCGGGGTGGTCCCGGTGGTCGCGCTGGCGGGCGCACTCGCCGCCGACCGGTTGCCGGCCGCGTCGAGGGCCCGCACCGTCCAGCTGTACGCGGTGCCCGCGGCGAGGTCGTACGCCACGTACCGGGTCGCCGTGGTGGTGACGGTGGTGGTCCCACCGGTGCCGCCGGTACGGGTCAGTTCGTACCCGGTGACCGCCCGGTCGTCGGTGGCAGCCGTCCAGGACAGCGTGACGGACAACCCGTCGGCGGCGGCGGCGAGCCCGGCGGGGGTGGACGGGGGTGTGGTGTCCGGGGTGGCGGGCAGGCACGGGTCGGCGGCGTCCGGGGTGACCACCCCGCCGCGTACGGTGCTGCGCCCGGCGCGCAGGGTGTAGTCGGCCCCGTTGTTGTTGTCCCAGGTGCCGGCGTTGTTGTTGAACGCGGCGGTGAGTCCGGTGGCGGTGCCGAGGTCGACGGTGCGGCGCGCCCAGCCGGCGCAGGCGGCCTGCATCGCCACCCCCGGCGCGACGGTCCAGCTGCCGCCGGTCGGCCGGTAGTGCAGGTTCGCGCCGGGCCATCCCCGGCTGGCGAGGTGGTACCAGACCTCGGCGGTGGCACCGCCCGGGGCGGCGGTCGGGGTCGGGGTGGCGGTCGCGGTCGGGGTGGGCGTCGGGGTGGTGGTGCACGGGTCGCCGACGCCGGTCCGGCCCCCGGCGACGGTGACCGCGCCGGTGCCGAGCCGGTAGTTGCCGCCGTTGTTGTTGTCCCAGGTGCCGGCGTTGTTGTTGAAGACCACCTGGAGGCCGGTGGCGGCGCCCAGGTCGATGGTCCGGCGTCGCCAGCCGGCGCAGGCGGCCTCCATGGCGACGCCGGGCACGGCGGTCCAGCTGCCGCCGTCGACGCCGTAGTGGATGTTGACCGACGTGCCCCAGGCCGCCGGGGGTTGGTAGTAGACGGTGACGGTGTTGGCCGCTGCCGCCGCGGTGAGCGGCAACAGGCTCGCGGCCACGCCGACGACGAGCGCGAGTGCGCCGGCCCGTCGGCGGTGGGTGGTGGTAGTGGTCCGCCTCATGATGGCTCTCCTGACACCCGCACCCGACCGACGGGTGCAAGCTACTGAAGGCGTTGCAAGAAGTTGCGAACGCGGTGCCAGGAAGTTAGCAGCTTCGATACGCCGAAACCAGAGGTTCATCCCGGTGAAGTGTGGAGGACATTTCGCGACCCGCCCGCAGTAGCTTTCACCAACGGAAATTTCTTCCCGTCCCGTCGGCCGGTGGAGGCGGGGCACGTCACCGGGCATCCGGTGGGCCGGCGGGACCGGGCGCAGACGACGCCAGGCCCGTGGTCTGGACCGTCCCCGCAGGGACAGCTCAGACCACGGGCCTGGCTCAGGTGGTACGGGCCGCGCGGGCGGCGGGGGTCAGGCGATGCAGGCGCAGACGATCAGGGCCGCGCCGAAGTGGGTGGCGGCGCTGACCCGGGCCGCCGGGTGCGGCTGGTCGGAGCAGATGACCTCGCCGAGCTTGCCCGGGGTGAGCATGTCCAGCACACCGAAGGCGAGCGCCATGACGGCCAGCCCGATCAGGCCGAAGACCACCGTCGAGGCGAGCCCCTTGGCGAAGTCGTCGTAGCTGGTGACGATGGCGGTGAAGACGATGCCGGCGACACCGAGCTGGTTGGCGGCCAGCAGCAGCCCGGCGTTGGCGTTGCGCTGCACCCAGATCAGCTCGCGCAGCTTGCCGGGGGTGAGCACGTCGACCAGCACGAAGCCGGCCGCCATCAGCGCCACCCCGACGACACCGAACACGACGCTCTGCCATGCTCCGGTGAGCAGATCTTCCAGCACCGACGGCCTCCCGACCTCCTGCGCCCGGCGGAGGTGCCGGCACGGTGATCGAGACGATAGCGGCACCACGCAACCCCCGACACCCCCGCAGCGGCGGATACGCGGGCCGTCGGTGCGACCGGGCCCGCCGCCGGCCCGGGTGCGGACGACCCGGGCCGGCGGCGGTACGCGCTACAGCGACAGGTAACGCTGCCGCTCGTACGGGGTGACCTCGCGGCGGTACTGCTCCCACTCGGCCCGCTTGTTACGCAGGAAGAAGTCGAAGACGTGCTCGCCGAGCACCTCGGCGACCAGTTCGGAGCCGGCCATCACGTCGATCGCCTCGGACAGGTTCTCCGGCAGCGCCTCGTAGCCCATCGCCCGCCGTTCGGCGCTGCTCAGCGACCACACGTCGTCTTCCGCGCCCGGCGGCAGCTCGTAGCCCTCCTCGATGCCCTTGAGGCCGGCGCCGAGCATGACGGCGAACGCCAGGTACGGGTTGGTCGCCGAGTCCAGCGACCGGACCTCCACCCGGGCCGAGTTCGGCTTGCCGTACGCCGGCACCCGGACCAGCGCGGACCGGTTCAGGTGCCCCCAGCAGACGTACGCCGGGCTCTCGGTGATCCGGTCCGGCAACGCCTGCGGGAACAGCCGCTTGTACGAGTTGACCCACTGGTTGGTGACGGCGGTGTACTCCCGGGCGTGCATCAGCAGGCCGGCGATGAACGACTTCGCCACCTTCGACAGTTTCATCGGGTCGCCGGAGTCGTGGAACGCGTTGCGCTCCCCCTCGAACAGCGACAGGTGGGTGTGCATGCCGCTGCCCGGCTGGTCGGTGAACGGCTTCGGCATGAAGCTGGCCTGCACGCCGGTGGAGAGCGCCACCTCCTTGACCACGTGCCGGAAGGTCATGATGTTGTCGGCGGTGGTCAGCGCGTCGGCGTACCGCAGGTCGATCTCCTGCTGGCCGGGGGCGACCTCGTGGTGGCTGAACTCCACCGAGATGCCGATCCGCTCCAGCGCCAGCACGGCCTGGCGGCGGAAGTCCCGCGCCACGGCGTGCGTGGTGTGCTCGAAGTAGCCGCCGGTGTCCACGGCGGTGGGCACCGAGCCGTCCTGCGGGCCGTTCTCCAGCAGGAAGAACTCGATCTCCGGGTGGGTGTAGAAGGTGAAGCCCTTCTCGGCCGCCTTGGACAGCATCCGGCGCAGCACGTGCCGCGGGTCGGCCCAGGACGGGCCGCCGTCGGGCAGCAGGATGTCGCAGAACATCCGGGCGCTCTCGCCGCTGACCCCGCCCTCGAACGGGAACACCTGGAAGGTCGTCGGATCCGGCATGGCGACCATGTCGGACTCGAAGACCCGGGCGAAGCCCTCGATGGCCGAGCCGTCGAACCCGATGCCCTCCTCGAAGGCCGCCTCCAGCTCCGCCGGGGCCACTGAGACGCTCTTGAGCGTGCCCAGCACATCGGTGAACCACAGCCGGACGAACCGGATGTCCCGCTCTTCCAGCGTACGGAGGACGAACTCCTGCTGACGGTCCACTTCCCCAACCCCTCGCCACGTACGTCCGGCACCGGTCGGCCGGTCCGTCCTGACCGCCCAGTCTTCACCGGCCTGGTTAAGCAGACGTTACGCGACCTGCCGCCGCTCGTCCTGCGGTGTCCCGACGGCCGGATCGACGGGCGGCCCCGCCACCAGCGGCGGGCCGGGCGGGCGCGGTGAAAGGGTGGCCGGCGTCTCGTCGCAGCCGCCGGGTCGACCGGCTGCGGCTGGGGCAAGATGAGGGCATGCCCACCCTGCGTCTGGCCCTGTGCCAGGTCAACCCGACCGTCGGCGACACGGCCGGCAACGCCGAGCTGATCCGCGCCTGGACCCGGCGGGCCGCCGACGCCGGCGCCCAGCTGGTCGCCTTCCCGGAGATGGTGCTCACCGGTTACCCGGTCGAGGACCTGGTCTTCCGTCGTTCCTTCGTCGCCGCCTCGCAGGCCGCGCTGCGGCAGCTCGCCGCCGACCTGGCCGCCGACGGCCTCGGCGACCTGCCGGTCGTGGTCGGCTACCTGGACGCCGACGGGCCGCCGCAGGTCAGCGGGGACGCCCAGCCGGGCCGGGGGGCCCGCAACGCCGCCGCGCTGCTGCACCGGGGCGGGGTGGTGGCCCACTACTTCAAGCACCACCTGCCCAACTACGGCGTCTTCGACGAGGACCGCTACTTCGTGCCCGGCGACACCCTGACCGTGGTCCGGGTGGGCGGGGTGGACGTGGCGCTGACCATCTGCGAGGACCTCTGGCAGGCCGGCGGCCCGTTCGCGGTGGCCCGGCAGGCCGGCGTCGGTCTGGTGGTCAACATCAACGGCTCGCCGTACGAGCTGAACAAGGACGACGTCCGGCTGCCGCTGGTGCGTCGCCGGGCCGCCGAGGCCGGTGCGCCTATCGCGTACGTCAACATGGTCGGCGGCCAGGACGAGCTGGTCTTCGAGGGCGACTCGATGATCGTCACCCCCGACGGCGACCTGCTCACCCGCGCGCCGCAGTTCGTCGAGCACCTGCTCGTGCACGACGTGGACCTGGCCGGGGCGGGCCCGCACGCCGCCGACACCGAGGATCTCGCCGACGGGATGCGGGTGGTCCGCCGTACCGTCGAGGTGGTGCCGGCGGCCCCGACCGGGCCGGCGGCCGACGGCGGCACGCTGGCGCCGGTGGCCGACGAGGCCGAGGTGTGGCAGGCGCTGGTGCTGGGTCTGCGCGACTACGTCAACAAGAACCGGTTCCCCTCGGTGGTGCTGGGCCTGTCCGGCGGCATCGACTCGGCGGTGGTGGCCGCGCTGGCCGTCGACGCGCTCGGACCCCGGCGGGTGGTCGGCGTCTCGCTGCCCAGCCAGCACTCCTCGGAGCACTCCCGGGCCGACGCGGAGGACCTCGCCAAGCGCACCGGCCTGGACTACCGGGTCGAGCCGATCCAGCCGATGGTGGACACCTTCCTGGCGAACATCTCACTGTCGGGGGTGGCGGTGGAGAACCTCCAGGCCCGGGTGCGCGGGGTGATCCTGATGGCACTGTCGAACCAGGAGGGCCACCTGGTCCTCACCACCGGCAACAAGAGCGAGCTGGCGGTCGGCTACTCGACCCTCTACGGCGACTCGGTCGGCGGGTTCAACCCGGTCAAGGACGTCTGGAAGACGCTGATCTGGCGGCTGGCGAAGTGGCGCAACGCCGACGCGGCCCGCCGGGGCGAGACCCCGCCGATCCCGGAGAACTCCATCGGCAAGCCCCCGTCGGCCGAGCTGAGCCCCGGCCAGCTCGACAGCGACAGCCTGCCCGACTACGACGTGCTGGACCCGATCCTGATCGGCTACGTCGACGGCGACCTGGGCCGGGCCGGCCTGGTCGAGTCCGGCCACGACCCGGCGGTGGTCGACAAGGTGCTGCGGCTGGTGGACACCGCCGAGTACAAGCGTCGGCAGTCCGCGCCGGGCACGAAGATCTCGATGAAGGCGTTCGGCCGCGACCGTCGGCTGCCGATCACCAACCGCTGGCGCGAGGACGGCTGAGCATCCAGGCCGGCCGGCCTTCGGTCGGCTGAGCATCCGGCGTCGGCCGGCCCCGGTCGGTCGGCGTCGCCCCGGCGGAGTGAAATCCTGCACTGTTCCCTGCCGTCGGCCGGTCGCGCGGTGCGACGATCGCGGCAGAACCCGGGGACCGCGACAGCGGCCTCGAGGAAAGGAGACAGTCATGGTGGAGTCCACCCCGACCGAGGTGACCGCCCTGTACGGCGGGCCGGCCACCCGCCGGGTCCGCACCCGCGACCTGATCGCCGCCAAGGAACGCGGCGACCGGTGGGCCATGCTCACCTCGTACGACCAGTACACGGCCGGGATCTTCGACCAGGCGGGGATCCCCGCGCTGCTGGTCGGCGACTCGGCGGCGAACAACGTGTTCGGCTACGAGACCACCCTGCCGGTGACGGTCGACGAGTTGCTGCCGCTGGTCCGCGCCGTGGTCCGGGCGACCCGGCACACCCTGGTCGTCGGCGACCTGCCGTTCGGCTCGTACGAGGAGGGGCCGACGCAGGCGTTGCGGACGGCGGTGCGGTTCATGAAGGAGGGCGGCTGCCACGCGGTGAAGCTGGAGGGCGGCCGGCGCTGCGCCGACCAGATCGCGGCGATCACCGGGGCGGGCATCCCGGTGATGGCACACATCGGTTTCACCCCGCAGAGCGAGCACACCCTGGGCGGCTACCGGGTGCAGGGGCGCGGCGACACCGCCGACGAGGTGCTCGCCGACGCGCGGGCGGTGGCCGAAGCGGGCGCGTTCGCGGTGGTGCTGGAGATGGTGCCGGGCGAGGTCGCCAAGCGGGTCACCGCCGAACTGGCGATCCCCACCGTCGGCATCGGCGCCGGCCCCGACACCGACGCCCAGGTGCTGGTCTGGCAGGACATGGCCGGGCTGCGTACCGGGAAGGCCCCCCGGTTCGTCAAGCGCTACGCCGACCTGGCCGGGGCGCTGACCGAGGCGACCCGCCGGTTCGCCGACGAGGTACGCGGCGGCGACTTCCCCGCCACCGAGCACACCTTCTGAGTACGGACGGTGGGGCGGTGCCCCCGCCCCACCGTCGCGGAACGAGCCACCGCAGGCCGGGGGTCCCCTGGTGCGGCGGGAGCGGCTAGGGTTCCGCCCGTGGATCATGTTCGCTTGTCAACAGTCGTCCTGACCTGTGTCTCCGTGCTGGCCCTCGCGGCGTGCAGCGAGGCGGAACCGTCGACCACTGCCGCGCCGTCGACGTCCGCCAGCGCGTCGGCCACCACTGCCGCCCCGTCGGCCACCACCGACCCGGCCACCACCGACCCGAGCACCGGCGGCCCGACCGCCGCCGCCGACCCGGCGGCCGACAAGAAGCTCTGCACGGCGGCCAAGAAGATCGCCGACACGACGAAGGCCGACGTGATGAAGGCCGCGACGTCCGGTGGCGACCCCACGCCGACGATCCGCAAGGCCTACACGGAGATGGCGCAGGAGTTGGCGAAGGCCACCGCCGGTGCCCCCGCCAGCGAGGCGGTCACCGCGCTGGCCGCGTTCGGGGTCGCGTCCGGCCGGGTGGCGACGGCGGCGAACCTGGACACCGCCGCCGACGCCCCCGAGTTCCAGAAGACCAGCGCGATGGCGAACTCCGCCTGCAAGAAGGCCGGCGTCGACACCAACTTCTGAGTACCGCCCCACCCGCCGCGATCTTGGAGGGCACCGGCCCCCTGGGAGCACTTCCCCTTCAAGATCGCGGCAGGAAGCGGTTGGGTCTCAGAGGTCGGTGACCCGGACGCCGGCGTGGGCCTTGTAGCGCTTGTTGATGGCGATCAGGTTGGCGGTGAACGCCTCGATCTGGTGGGCGTTGCGCAGCCGGCCGGCGTAGATGCCGCGCATGCCGGGGATCCGGGCGGCCAACGCGCCGACGATGTCGACCAGTTCCCGTTCCTCGGTGCAGATCAACACGTCGAGGTCGATCCGGTCGATCTCCGGGTCGGCCAGCAGCGGCGCGCTGACGTGGTTGAACGCCGCGCAGACCCGGGAGTCGGGCAGCAGGGCCGCCGCCTGCTGCACCGCGCTGCCCTCGGCGACCGGCAGCGCGTACGGGCCCTGCTTGTCGAAGCCGAGCGGATTCACGCAGTCCACGACGATCTTGCCGGCCAGTGGCCCGGCCAGCGCGCTGACGGTGGCCGCGTGCCCGTCCCAGGGCACCGCGACGACCACCACGTCGCTGCGGCGGGCCACCTCGTCGTTGTCCGCGCCGGTCACGTCGACCCCGGCGGGCAGCCGGGGCAGCGCGGCGATCTCGGCCGCCGCCTCGGCCGCCCGGTCGGCGGAGCGGGACCCGATCAGCACCCGCTGGCCGGCGCGGGCGAACCGGTAGGCCAGCCCCCGTCCCTGGTCGCCGGTGCCGCCGATGATGCCGACGGTCAGCCCGGACACGTCGGGGAGGGTGCTCGCGTCGTATGCCATGGCGTCATCCTCGCAAACCGCCACGCCACCAGCAGCGCAAGGCACTGTGACGCTGACCGCCCGCCACGCCACCCCGGCGGCGGAACCGGACCGTCCGGCAGAGCCAGGCCGCGACCGGACCCGCCGGGCAGGGCCGGGCCGCCGGGGCCGGGTTCAGGCCCGCTCGAAGAGCACCTTGCGGCCGACCGGGTCGGCGGTGACCAGGCGTACGGTGACCCGCTCACCCCGCGGCAGCTCACCGGTGCAGCGGGCCCGTACCGGCGGATCGTCCAACGCCACCGTCCCGCCGGGAACCCGGCCGGGCTTCGCCGGGCCGTTCGGGGGCGCGTCGGTGTCCAGCACCGCCGCCGAGAACGTCTCCCCCACCCGGTGCTCCAGCAGCACCGCCTCGGCCAGGTCGATCGCGCCCCGGGTGGCCGCCCCCGCCGTCCGGTCGGTCGAGGCCATCACCTCCGGCAGCCGGGGCAGCGCCGACCGGGCCCAGTCCGGCACCTCGCGGCCCTCGTGCAGGGCCAGGCACACCTCCGTGGCGTACCGGTCGGCCAACCGGCGCAGCGGGGCGGTGACATGGGCGTACGCGGCGGCCACCCCGCCGTGTTCCGGCTGCTCCGGCAGCTCACCGTCGAACGCCGTGTACGCCGCGCCGCGCATCAGCTCGGCCGCCTGGTCGACGAAGGCGGCGGCCCGGGGCTGGGAGGCGTCCAACCCGGCCAGCACCTCGCCGACCCGTACCCCGTCGGGCCAGTGCACGCCCAACGGGGCCGCCGCCGCGCGCAGCCGGGCCACCGCCTCCGGTTTCGGGGCCGGCATGGTGCGCAGCAGCCCGATCCGGCCGGCCAGCATGATGTCCGCCGCCGCCATCCCGGTGAGCAGGGAGATCTGGGCGTTGTGGTCCTCCATCGGGCCGGGACCGCGCAGCACCAGCCGCCACCCGTCCCCGTCGGGCTCGACGTCCTGCTCGGGCAGGGGCAGGTTGACCGCGCCCCGGCGCAGGCCACGGGCGGTGAGCAGGGCACCGATCTCGGGTAGCAACGCGATCGGGTCGGGCAGCCGGCCGGCGTCGGCGGCCACCTGCACGCCCGGGTAGTCCAGCTTGGCGCGGCTGCGTACCAGGGCGCGTTCCAGTCCGACGGCGACGGTGGCCCCGTCGGCGTCGAGGTCGATGGTCCACAGCACGGCCGCCCGGTCGACGTCGGGCAGCAGACTGGCGGCACCCTCGCTGAGGGTGTGCGGGTGCAGCGGCACGTTGCCGTCGGGCAGGTAGACGGTCTGCCCACGCCGCCAGGTCTCCTCCTCCAGCGGCCCACCCGGGCGTACGTGGGTGGCGACGTCGGCGATGGCGTACCGCACCCGGTAGCCGCCGGGTCGACGGCTGAGGTGCATCGCCTGGTCCAGGTCGCGGGAGGTGGCGGGGTCGACCGTGACGAACGGGACGTCGGTACGGTCGGCCACGGCGGGCGGTGGGGCGTCGGCCGCCTCGTCCGCCTCGCGCTGCGCCGCGGCCGGGAAGCCGTCAGGCAGTCCCAGCTCACGGCGCAGCGCGCCGAAGTCGATGCGGGGCGCGAGCACACGTCGGATGACCACGGGTCAATCCTGGCAGCGTGCCGCGTGATCCGCTCGCCGGCGATCGGGCCGCAGGCCCCGTACGGTCAGCCGGTGGTCCTGCGGGCGCGCGCCGGTGCGGTGGCCCGCGCCGCCGCCGTCCGCGCGGGCGCCTTACGGGCGGTGGCCTTGCGGGCGGTGGCCTTGCGGGCGGTCGTGCCCGTGGTCTTCGTCGCCGCCGCCTTGCGGGCGGTCGTCGCGCTCGTCTTCCGGGCCGGCGCCGCCTTCGCGGTCGACTTCGACGCGGGGGCGGTCCTGGCGGTCGACTTGCGGGCCGGGGCCTTCGTGGCGGCGGCCTTCTTCGCGGGCGTGGCCTTCTTCGCCGCCGTGGTCCTCTTCGCCACCGTGGTCTTCTTCGCGGGCGTGGCCCTCTTCGCGGGCGTGGTCTTGCGGGCCGCCGTCGTCTTCGCGGGCGTCGTCTTCTTCACGGCCGTGGTCTTCCTGGCGGCCGTGCTCTTCGCGGCGGGTGTCGTCTTCCTGCCGGGTGACGTCTTCTTCACGGCCGTCGCCTTCTTGGCTGCCGTCCGGGCGGTCGCGGTGGTCTTCTTCGCCGCCGCCGCGGTCGTCCGCTTCGCCGTGGTGGTCTTCTTCGCCGCGGTGCTCCGGGCGGCGGCAGTGGTCTTCTTCGCCGCCCCGGCGGTCTTACGGGCGGCGGCGGTGGTCTTGTTGGCGGTCTTCTTCGCCGGGGCCTTCGTCGCCGTGGACCTCGACGCGGGGGCCTTCGACGCGGCGCTGCGGGCCGCCGGCGCCTTCTTCGCCGTCGACTTCGAGGCGGGGGCCTTCGACGCGGTGCTCCTGGCGGCCGGGGCCTTCGTCGCCGTCTTCCTGGCGGTGCCGGTGGACGGGGTCCGGCCCGAGCCGGCGCCCGCCGCGCTCGCCGTGGCCCGGCCGGCCGACGCCTTGCGGGCGGCAGCCGTGGTCGTGGTCGAGCGGCGGGCCGCGGTGCTCCGGGTCGCGCCTGCGGTTCGTTGCGCGGCGGCGGTCTTCGTCGCGGCCGGGCGGGTGGTGGCCTGTGCTGCTTCGGCCATCTCGGTTCCCTCCTTGGGGACATGCTCCCGCGTGCCTCCTCACGGAGGCACGGAGTCCTCGACGCGGGCCGTCCCGCGCCGTTCAGTTGCCCTCCCCGGCCCAGCGGGCGTCTTCGGCCTCCCACGCCTCGTTACGCTCCTGCACCTTCTGCAGGGCGTTCTCCGCGTCGGCAGCCGAGGGATACGGTCCGAGAACGTGCTTGGCAGGGCACACGTCGGCATCGGTCTCGACCCGGTGGTGTCGGGTGCACCAGTAGTAGTGCCCACCACTTCCGCTGTCGTTCATGAGATCACTGTGCACCGGGCGCAGCCCGACCGCCACCGGATCGCCGCAATTGGTCGCGACCACATCCACAGTAGACGTGCTCGACGGTCCCGGAGGCGAAACCGCGAAATCGCCCCCGACCTGCCCGGACGTCGTCGGAACCGGCCCCCGCCACACCGGGTCGGCCCGGGTTGCGGGGCCGCCGCGACGCCGCGCGGGGTGGGCCGAAAAGCCGGTGGTACGACACCGGACGCCCGCACCCGCCGGCCGGGCTGCGCCACCGGATGCTCACCGCCCGCACCCCGCAGGAGCCGACGGTGACGCTGGACGACAGCCGGATGGAGCGTCTCGACGCGGAGTTGGGCCGGCACTTCGACCGGACGGCCCGGACCGTCGCCTGGTCCGGCTGAACCGTCGTCCGTGGTGTCCACGGTCGGGACAGCCGCCGTGGCGCGCGGTGGCCGACGGGTCGGGGACTTCCGGCCCTACCATCCGGACCAGGTACCTGCTATCAGCTCACCGCCGAGACGGACCATCCCTCACCTGGTCCCCTCGACGGGACCGCCGGCCGACCCGGGTCGGCCGGACAGCCCCGATGCGGCGGCCCCGGGTGCGACCGACCCGGGGTGTGTGCGAGCCTCGTCAGACCTCTTGCGGCGCTGCCATCGCCCGCCACCTGGGCGGGACGACGACGATGTCGACGGCGCCGCCCTGCCGAACCGGGAGAACACCACCGTGGCTAGCCTGGACGTCGCCCTGAAGAACGCGATGAATATCGACGGAGCGATCGGGGTGGCGCTCGTCGACTACAGCAGCGGCATGACCCTCGGCGTGGCCGGCGGCACCGGCGAGATCGATCTGACCGTCGCCGCCGCCGGCAACACCGACGTCGTCCGCGCCAAGATGCGCACCCTGGAGATGCTCAAGATCGAGGACGAGATCGAGGACATCCTGATCACCCTCGGCAGCCAGTACCATCTGATCCGCCCGCTGACCGGCCGCACCGGCAAGGGCCTCTTCCTCTACCTGATGGTGAGCAAGAGCCGGGCCAACCTGGCGATGGCCCGGCACCAGCTGCGCACCATCGAGGAGAGCCTGGAACTGTGACCGCAGACAAGACCGAGACCGCCCTGCCCCGCCGCTCGGCCCGCGCGTCCCGCGCCGCCGCCCCGCCTGCCGCCCGGCCGCTCCCGCCGTCGCTGGCCGGGGACCGCTCGCTGCCGTACCCGGCGATCAGTCGTGAGTTGGCGGAGCTCAGGCACGAGATCCCCGGGGTTCAGGGCTGCGTCCTGGGTGGCGTCGACGGCCTGCTCATCACGCACAATCTGCAGAACGAGGTGGACCCGAACGACCTGGCCGCGCTCGCCGCGACCACCTTCGGCCTCGGCCGGCAGGTCGGCATGCGGCTCGGCCAGGGCGACTTCCAACAGTCGACGGTCCGCAACCAGGGCGGCTACCTGAGCGTCTACGCGGTCAGCGAGCAGGCCCTGCTCGCCGTGATCGGCACGGACACCGTCAACGTCGCCCGGCTGCACCTGAACGCCCCGGGGGTGGCCGGCCGGATCGCGGCGCTGCTGACCCCGGTCCCGACGGAGGCCTGACCCGCACGGCGGGGGCGCGGCCGTGCACGCCGCTCCCCCGCCGGAAGGGACGGAAGACCCGATCTAACGGGTGAATCCCGACCTCTGTCCACACTCCACCGCAGCAGCCGACCAGACCCCCTGGAACTGGCTTGTCCGAAATAATCTCCACTGCCGGGAAATAGTAATCACAGATTGGCCGAAAACGCGCGACACAGCAACGATAATTGACCGTGAAAGTAACTACGTCGACACATGTTTCTGATCAAGTCGACGCATGCGACTCTCCGTATCCGCACCTGCGACGCGGGCCACGCGTCGGCAGTTTCTGTTGCTGTCAGGGCTGCTCGCGCTGACCGTCCCCCTGGTAGCCGCCCCCGCCGAGGCAGACCGTGCCGTCGGCTCCGGCGTCACCATGCCCACCTGCGCCTGGCCGTCGAAGTACGGGGCGACGAGCCTGAACGCCTACTGGCCGGACACCGCCGCCACCTACTGGTCGACCGTCTATCCGGTCACGCCGGGCCTGGAAATCACGCTCTCCGGAACCTTCCCCGACGCCAGGTACGTGTCTTTCAACGTGTACGACGACAAGCCCACCTACTTCACCCGCAATGGCGTCAGCTCCAGCATGCCCGATTACCTCATCACGCCGGACGCGGGCAGCAGGAATCCGTGGCAGACCGGCGCCGCGCCGGGCGGTCGGTTCACCCTCACCATCGCCCACGACGTGGCCTTCGGGCAGACCAACCGGATGCCCCTGGCGCGGGAGGACGCACTGCCCGGCGCGAAGGCATCGGTCATCTTCCGGGTCTACCTGCCCGCCGGTGGCGACGCGACCGTCGTCCTGCCCACCATGACCCTCACCCTCGACGGGGTGTCGCAGACCCTGCCGCCCTGCCCGCCGGGAGGAGGCGGCACCCCCACCACCCCGGCGACCACCAACGCCCGGGAGGCGGGGCTGTCCGGCGCAGGCGGTCCCGGGGACGGGCCGGGGCATCCCGGCGGACCCAGCCATCCCGGCGGCCCCGGCCCCGGTGGACCCGGCGGCCCCGGTCACCCCGGCGGACCTGGCCCTGGTGGACCCGGCCACCCCGGCGGCCCTGGTCATCCCGGTGGGCCGGGCGGACCCGGCGGACCCAGCGGGCCAGGTGGACCCGGCGGGCCAGGTGGACCCGGCGGGCCGGGCGGGCCGGGCGGGCCGGGCGGGCCGGGCGGGCCGGGGCATCCGGAGGAGACCGGGCAGAAGCTCTTCACCCGGACGTCGGAGGTGGAGAACCTCGCCCCCAACCCCGACAACGCCTACCTCGGGACCTGGGTCACCCCGCCCGCGGCGGACCAGGTGCTGGTGATCCGGGGTCGGGCACCGCGGGCGGTCACCGGCAACCATCCGGACATCTGGCCGCGCCGGCACGCCGACCTGCGCTACTTCTCGATGTGCACCAACCTCGGCGGCCAGGTCAAGCCCGTCGTGATCAACCGGTTCACCGACGCGCCGGCGAGTCTCGGCTGCCGCTACGACGACGACACCCGCCTCGACCGGCACGGCTACTACACGTACGTGCTCGGCCGGGAGCAGCAGCGGGCGGCCATCGAGGCGGTGGCCGACGCGACCTTCCTGCCGTTCTCCGTCTCGTACCCGCTGGCCCCACACATGGTGCTGCTGCGGAACCTGCTGCCGGTGGCCGGGTTCCCGCACGCCACCCAGAACGTGCCGGTGGACAGCACGGCGGAGACGGCCGCCACCGTGATGGGGCCGCACTATCCGCTGCTGAAGGTGTGCTCCCTCGCCAGCCTGGCCGCCGACGGGGGTCGCGTGTGCACCACCTGAGCTGAACAGACGGGTCGTCCGGGCCTCGTCAACGCCCGGACGACCCTGTCGTTGCACCGCGACCACACGCCGATCGGATGCCCGACAGCGGTAAACCTGCACCACCGCCCAGGGGTGTACTCCACAGAGTCCCGGAGACGTCCGATCTGGAGGAACGATGTCCCTGAACGCCCTGCGTGCCCTCGTACCCCTCGCCCTGCTGGCGGCACTGGCCGCCTGCGACCCCGCGCCGGCCGGTCCGGTGGCCGGCTCCGGCTCCCCCGGCCCGGTGACCGGTTCGGACGCCGCGTCGTCCCCACCCGGCGGCACCGCCGCTCCCTCGTCCGCCGGCAGCCCGTCGCCGACGCGCGGCACGGCGTCCGCCGCCCCGGCGGCCACCCGAGCGGCCTGCCCGGTCGGTGCCGCGACCCTCCAGCAGGTGTCCGGGCTGGACAGGAAGACCCACCGGATCGACCCCGACCACATCAAATGCGCCCGGCAGTGGGCGACCGCCGGGGTGCTCGCCGTCGACCCGTCGCAGCAGGGGGACGGGGTGCTGGTGTTCGAGCACTCGGCGAGCGGGTGGAAGAAGATCGGTGAGGGCAGCGCGCTGGAGTGCAGCCCGTACGGCATCCCGAAGGAGATCGGCGACCAGGTCGGCTGCCGCGACCACGACTGACAGGAACGTGCTGGCGGTGCCGCAGGTCGGAATGGCACGAAAGTCCCGCAGTCAACGGTCGACGTTGTCCGTGCATGCCATTCTGCGTTGTCTTTCAGCGCCAGAAACGCTGTCGCGACGATCCGACAAGAATTGTGCGCGCCCGGGGCTGGTCGCCAACCGAACCGATTGCTAAGGTCACAGGCAGTCGTACGACGATACACGGGGATCCTCAATGTGGAGCCTCGGCGTCCGCCGAGTCCTTTCCCGCAGGCGAGGAGATAGCAAATGGAGAGTTTCGTGACTAAGGGCGTTCGCCGTCAACTCGGCCGAGTCGCGGTGGTCGCCATGGTCGGTGCGGCCGGACTGGTGGGAGCAACGCCGGCACACGCATTCCCGAGCAACTGCGAGGTCGCGACCATCTACGAGGACGGTGTGGGGATCGGTGGCACGACGAAGTGCACGTCGGGTACCGGAACACATCGGGTGGGCATCCACTGCTCGAACGGCCAGGACTACTACGGGGAATGGAAGAACACGGGAACGTCGGCGACCCGCATCTCCCGCAGGGAATGCCCCGCCATCGGTGTCATCCTGAGCTACCGCTGGCTGGAAGCACGCAGCTGACCATTCTCCGACGGGTGTCCCGGCATCGCATTTCAGGATAGGCGGGGCACCGGTGTGACAAGTCTGAGCCGAGGCAAGTACGGCTCAGACTTGTCACACCGTCGGCACCTCGCGACCAGCGAGCCCCTGCGTCGCTGTCTGCACGCCCACGGGAGTGGTATCGGATTGTCCGGCGACCAGGGAGCAGGCAGCATCGATCGGGTGGACATCGTGGCTCAGTGGGTACGCGTCTGCTGGACCAAGCAGTCACGGGGAGGTCACCACGCTGCCCGCCGCAACGCCGCTCCCTCGGCGTTCGCGCTACCGCAGATCCACGCCCGCCACACCCATGAAGTCACCATGCACGAGCGGGACGGGTTTCAACCGCATGCCCGACTGCACGACGCGTGCCAGCCCGCGATGCCGTCCAGCTTCGTCACAGCGGGGACCACATCCGCGTCGAGGTGATCCCGTCGGCCCGGGGCATGCCCCGCCGACACCGTCGCCCGCCGGCCGTACGCCTCGCCCGGGGCCGCTGGCTGCGCTGGCAGATCAACTACCGCTTCACCGGTCACTGCACGGGAGACTGGCTCTACCGTCTGGACACGTGGAACATCGCCCACGGCCCCGTTTCCCTCGACGTCTTCCTCACCGAGCCACATCACAGCATCGATGAACGGACGGTCGTGCGGTGAGCGGAGCCGATGCGCATCTGGTGGGCGACGAACGAGTCGACCTGGATGCCGGCTCAAGATCATCACACCGTGTCGTTGGTTGTCACACAGATGGGTCCCAGGCCGCGAGCTGATCGAAGACACGACGGTCGCCTTCGAACTTCAGCGACTCCAGCGGTATCCGGCCGTAGAAGAACAGGACCAGGTCACTGGCCGTGCCCTCGGCGGAGGCGTCGGGCGTACCGATGCCCCCTCCGGCACCGGGCGTGAGGCGGGCGACGTCCGCGCCTGCCTGGGAGAGCCGAAGGCGCCAGGAACGGCCCTCGGTGGCGTGGTAGTCGACGACGGCTGCGGCATGCGGCCAGGCGATCGTCGTCGCGCAAAGGGTGAACTGGCAGTCGTCGAAACCGTCGAGGGCGACCTCCTCCGGTAGCGGCTGCGGGGCACCCAGGGTGAGCTGGACGTCGTAGGTGTGCACCGCGATCTCCGGCACCTGACGCCGGGCCCACGCACCAGAGGTTTGCGGTGACGGCGAGTCATCCCACCACGTCCAACACCTGCGGTCCGGGCCAGCCTCACGTAGCACGCTCGTCAGCAACTCGACGGACTCCGTCCACCAGACCAGCAGTGCATCGCGTTCACGAGGCGCACCCGTGCCGTCGTCCCAGGCCGACTTCTCCGGAGGCGCGTCTGCGGGCCCAGCGGCGACGATGGCGGCTGACTTGCGGCGGCTCATGCCCACGTGCTGCACGAGATCGAACAGCGTCCGCCCGGGATGGGTCGGCACCTGCATGTCGAGGCTGGGTGCTGCGGCGACCGCAGCGCGGAAGGCGGTCGACCGTTCGTCGATCAGCCGCAGATGGTCAGGGAACGTGAGAACTTTGTGCACCGGGCTTTGTATCACTGGGTTCCGACGACCGAACAGCGAATTTCGCTACCGATCACAACAGGTCGGAGGTCAGGTCGTCGGCCGGGGTTCTTGGGTGAGATTGTCGGTCGCACGCCGGGCGCGTTCCCCGCTGGTGGGCAGCAGGTGGGTGCAGACCGGAGGGGTGAAGCCGGGGTAGACCATCGATGCCCGAACATAGAACCAGCTCAGAGCCATAATCACGGCTCTGAGCTGGTGGGCGACGGACGAGTCGACCTGTACGCCGGATTCTGTGCGCGGTGCGTACCCCTCGCGGGGCCCGCACCGGCGGCGGCCATCCATCTCGGCCTGCCGTCGCCGACAGGCTCCTGCGGCCTACCCGCAGACATCGGGCGGGCAGCCCTCAAGCGTCTGCGCCGGGTCGTCAGCTTGCGGTGACGGCCCTTGCTTGGCCTTGCTCCGGGTGGGGTTTACCGAGCCACCCCGGTCACCCGGGGTGCTGGTGGGCTCTTACCCCACCGTTTCACCCTTACCGTCCCCGGGTGGGGTCGGCGGTCTGTTTTCTGTGGCACTGTCCCGCGGGTCGCCCCGGGTTGCCGTTAGCAACCACCCTGCCCTGTGGAGTCCGGACGTTCCTCGGCGGCGGGCCGCAGCCCGCCGACGCGACCGCCCGGTCGACTCGTCCGTCGCGCTCCCATCCTAACGAGGTGCCGGCGGGACGCGTCGTAGCGGTGGCTACCGGTCGGCCTCGGCTGGGGCGGGCAGCTCGGCTGCGGAGGGGGTACCGATGCACTTCTCGATGTCGGTGGCGGACCCCCAGAGGCTTTCGAAGTAGAAGCGGAAGCAGCGGTTCACCACGTCCTGGCTGCGGATACTGAAGGCGACGTGCCGGTGGGAGTCGGTGGAGTACGTGATGATGACCAGATCGTCGTCGTAGATGCCGATGCTGAACGCCTCCGCCGCGTGCCGGGACTCGGTCAGCAGCTTGACCCCGTACCGGTGGCCCTTGGCTTTGGCCGCCCGCACGGCTGCGAGTTCGGTGGCCAGGAATTCGGCCATGGCCTCCTCGTCGCTGTGCAGGATGACCCGGCGGAAGCGGTGGTGCGGCGAGCTGAGCGCCCACTCCCGGCATGCCTGGATGTGGCGGGCCGCCGCGCCCACCGGGTTCGGCCCGTGGCTGCGCAGGTAGCTGACGCAGACCCGTTCGCGGGCGTTCTGCACGGCCTGCCGGGTGGCCTCGTAGACCTGGTCGTCCTCGTACACCTGCACGTCGACGGCGCGACCGGCCTGCTCGGCGAGCAGGGCCAGGCCGGACACGTTCAGCTCGATCGAGGCCAGCGACTGACGGTGCCGGTCCAGCACCGCCGTCTGCGCCACCACGAAGACGAGGATGAAGAAGAGCGTGGTGGCCAGGAACGGCACCTGGTACTTCTGCAGGGCGCCGAGCTCGCGCCAGAGGAACATGCCCAGGACGTAGAGGCACAGGCCCGCGATGAGGATGTAGAGCATGGCGTTCTTGACGACGGCGCCGGCCAACGCGATGAATCTCCCGAGCAAGGTTCCTCCGCAGCTGCTGTCCGGCCGGCGCGACCGCCCCGGGAGGCATCGACATTAGGCTCTGCCGACTGTCGGCACCACGAACTGCCTGATCCTTGACAGATGACCGCGCGGACCTGCGTCGGTCCCACGGGGCGGTGTGCGGCGGTCCGCCTGATCCCGCCGTACGTCCGTGGTACTAGCCTCTGGGCACCATGGGGCTCTCGGACGTTTTTCTGCTGGTCATCGCCGGTCTCGCCGCGGGCACGGTGAACGCGGCGGCCGGCGGTGGTTCGCTGATCACCTTCCCGGCGATGATCGCGGTGGGCATCCCGCCGGTGGCGGCGAACGTCAGCAACTCGGTGTCGGTCTTCCCCGGCTACGCGGCGAGTGTGGCGGGCAGCCGGATGGATCTGCCGCCCCGGCGGACGCTGTGGCCGTTGCTGCCGACGGCGGTGCTCGGCACGGGGGTCGGTTGCGTGCTGCTGCTGGCGACCCCGGCGCGGGCGTTCGACCTGGTGGTGCCGTTCCTGGTGCTCGGGGCGACCGCGGTGTTGGCCTTCCAGGGGCCGCTGCGTCGGCTGGTCGGGCATCCGGCCGAGTTGGGCCCGCGCCGCCGTACCCTCACGGTGCAGGCGATGGTCGCGGTCGGCACGGTGTACGGCGGCTATTTCGGCGCGGCGCTCGGGGTGATGCTGGTGGCCGGCCTGGCCCTGGTGCTGGACGCGACGCTGGCCCGGGTGTCGGCGGTGAAGAACCTGCTGTCGGCCGTGGTGGGGTTGACCACGCTCGTGGTGTTCGCCCTGTTCGGTCCGGTCAACTGGGCGGCGGTCGCGGTGGTCGCGCCGGCCACGATGCTCGGCGGGTACGTGGGGGCGCGGGTGACCCGCCGCCTGCCACCGGTGGTGCTCCGGACGCTGATCGTCTGCTTCGGTACGGCGATCGGCCTCTACCTGCTCTGGCGGGCGCTGGGCTGAGCGATCCCGGGGCCGCTCAGTACGCCTCCCCGACGGGTTCGTGCTCGGCCTGCCGGGCGGCCCGGTTCCAGCGGGACCAGAGCAGCCGTTCGCCGTAGCCGGCGGCCATCAGGTGCGCGCAGGCCAGGTAGACCAGCAGGCCGGCGGCGAGTACCCCGGCGCCGACCCAGAACGGCAGCGCCAGCCCGTGTTCGGCGAGCTTGCCGGCGAGGATCGGGGCGGGTGCGGCGGCACCCCAGCGGACCAGGTTGAACGCGCCGGTGGCGACCCGCCGGTCGGCGGAGCCGAGGCCGAGGGCCAGGTCGGTGAGGTTGGCGTTGGCCATGCCCATACACAGGCCGGCGACGACGAGCACCACCAGCGACTCGACGGTGCCGGCCGAGGTGGCGAAGAGGACCATGCAGGCCAGCAGGCCGACCAGGGCCACCCCGACGGTCTGCACCGCGCCGATCCGGTGGGCGAGCCGGTGGCCGATGAGCAGGATGCCGGCGGCCAGCCCGAGGCCCCAGCCGGTGAAGGCGAGGCCGAGGGGGATGACGTCGAGGCCGAGGAAGAGCGGCGTGTAGCCGAGCACCACGAAGAAGACGAAGTTGTAGGCGGCGGTGACCACGCAGAGGGTGATGAACGCCGGCCGGCGGTAGGTGGCGAAGATCTGCCCCAGTCGTACGGGCGGCTGCCGGTGGGTCGGCTCACGGAGCTTGCGGGCGGCCACCAGCAGGGCGAACACCATGAACACGCCACAGACGAAGAACGGCAGTCGCCAGCTGATCTCGCCGAGCAGGCCACCGATCAGCGGGCCGACGGCGAAGCCGAGGCCGAGCGCGGTCTCGAAGAGGCCGACCACCCATTCCCGGTCGTTGGCGAGGTTGACCAGGACCACCATGGCGGTGGCGAAGAACATCGCGTTGCCCAGCCCCCACACGCCGCGCAGCACCGACAGTTGCACGATGTCGTTGCTGAACGAGGCGGCGATGGCGGCGAGGCCGACCACCGAGACGCCGGTGACGAGCACCGGCTTGAAGCCGAAGCGTCCGCTGGCCAGGGTCGCCGGGATCATCCCGACGGCCATCACCGCGATGTACGCGGTGAACAGCAGTTCGACCTGCCAGGCGGTGACGCCGATGGCGGTGCCGATGACGGGCAGGATGGGGTCCACCACGGCGATGCCGGCGATGGCGAGGAAGGCCACCAGCGTGGTGGCGTAGATGGCACTGCGGTGGGGCTCGGTTCGCCGGTCCACTCCGCCTCCTGTCGGGCCGAAGCCACATATAGCTGTATCGTACAGGTAATTCTGTTGTATCATACAGCTATGAGCGACGACCAGGCGAAGCGAACGGAGTCGGGCGAGGCCACCCTCGGCCGGATCGAGACCGAGGTCGCCCTGTTGATGCGGCTGGGCGAGGCCACCCGCCGAGCCACCGGCAGCGCCGAGCACCGGGTCCTCGACCGGGCGGCGTACGTGATCCTGCGCCACCTGGACGCCACCGGCCCGCAGAACGTCTCGGCGCTGGCCGCCCGGCTCAACCTGGACGGCTCCACGGTCACCCGGCAGGTCTCGGCGCTGCAACGCGACGGCCTGATCGCCCGCGCCCCCGACCCGGCGGACGGCCGGGGCACGGTGATCTCCCCCACCCCCGCCGGCCTGCACCGGATGGCCGCCGTCCAGGCCGCCCGGACCCGGCTCTACGGCGACATCCTGGCCGACTGGTCCTCCACCGACCGGGACACCCTGGCCACCCTGCTGGGCCGGCTCAACCAGGCCCTCGACTCCCGCACCCGCCGCCGCTGACCCCGCCCACCCGCCCCGCCACTCCCTCGCCCCGGTCCCCCTCCCACCCGCCCCGGCTCCCCCACCCTCACCCGCTCCGGCTCCCCCTCCCCGCCCCGGTGATCAAGAGGTTTGCGTCACCTGCACACCCGATAGGTGACGCGAACCTCTTGATCACCGACCCCCACCGCCTCCCACCGGCCGGCGGGTGGCCTGACGGCCGGGTCGGTCGCGTGATCAAGAGGTTCGCGTCAGTTTCCAGCGGAATGTTGACGCGAACCTCTTGATCACCGGGGTGGGCGGGACGGGGTGGAGCGGGACGGGGCGGGGTGGAGCGGGGCGGGGCGGGGGCGCAGCGGGGAGGGTGGGGGGCCGGCGGGGTCAGGCGACCGGTTCGCGGGCCGAGTCGGCGTCGCGGTCGGGGCCGGGGGTGACGCGGGGGTCGCCCTCGTCGGCGAAGTAGTCGTCGGGGGTGGTGCCGTCCACGCCCTCGGCCACCTTCGCCGCCCGCAGCACCAGCGTGACCAGCGCCGCCACCACCAGGTTCACCAGCACGGCGACGATGCCCACGTAGATCGTCTTCTTGGTGTCGAAGCCGAAGTCGGACAGCGGGAACGCCGACCCGCCGAAGTGCGCGCGCTTCGACGCCGGGTTGGGGATCTGGTAGAGCATCCACATGCCCAGCCCCATGCCGGCCGCCCAGCCGGCGATCAGCGCGCCCCGGTGGAACCAGCGGGTGTAGAGGCCCAGCGCCACCGCCGGCAGCGTCTGGAGGATGATCACACCGCCGATGAGCTGGAGGTCGATGGAGAACTGCGGGTCGAGGAAGACGATGCAGGCCACCGCGCCGACCTTCACCACCAGCGAGGTGATCTTCGAGACGTTCGCCTCCTGCGCCGGGCTGGCGTCCCGCTTCAGGTACTCCTTGTAGATGTTGCGGGTGAACAGGTTCGCCGCCGCGATCGACATGATCGCCGCCGGCACCAGCGCGCCGATGCCGATCGCCGCGTACGCCACCCCGGCGAACCAGTCCGGGAACTGCTGGTCGAACAACACCGGCACCACCGTGTTGCTGTCGACGGTGCCCTCCTTCGCCCCCGGCAGCGGCTTCACCCCGGCCGCGATCGCCATGAAGCCGAGCAGCGCGATCAGGCCGAGCAGCAGGCTGTACGCCGGCAACGCCGACATGTTCCGCTTGATCACGTCCCGGTTCCGGCTGGCCAGCACACCGGTGATGCTGTGCGGGTAGAGGAACAGCGCCAGCGCCGAACCGAACGCCAGGGTGACGTACTGGAGCTGGTTGTTGGCGTTGAGCAGGATGCCGTCGTTCGGGTTCGGCGAGGCCGCGAACTTCGCGTCCGCCGCGTCGAAGATCGAACCCCAACCCCCCAGCTTGTACGGCAGGTAGATCACCGCCACCAGGATCACGATGTAGATCAGGCTGTCCTTGACGAACGCGATCAGCGCCGGGGCGCGCAACCCGGACTGGTAGGTGTAGGCGGCCAGGATCGCGAAGGCGATGATGATCGGCAGGTGCCGCGCCACCGCGCTGTCCCCGGTGACCCCCATCGTCTTGAGCACCGCCTCGATGCCCACCAGCTGCAACGCGATGTACGGCATGGTCGCCACGATGCCGGTGATCGCGATCAGCAGCGCCAGCACCGGCGAGTCGAACCGGCGGCGGACGAAGTCGGCCGGGGTGACGAACCCGTGCCGGTGCGACACCGACCAGAGCCGGCAGAGCACCAGGAACACCAGTGGATAGATGACGATCGTGTAGGGCACGGCGAAGAACCCGGCCGCGCCCGCCCCGAACATCAGCGCCGGCACCGCCACGAACGTGTACGCCGTGTAGAGGTCACCGCCGACCAGGAACCAGGTGATCCAGCCGCCGAAGCTGCGCCCGCCCAGCCCCCACTCGTCGAGGTGCGCCATGTCCTTCGGCGCCCGCCACCGGGCCGCCACGAAACCCATCGCGCTGACCAGCAGAAAGAGCGCCGAGAATACGATGATCTCGGTCAGATGATCACGCCACATCAGCGGGTTCCCCGCTTCTTGGTCATCTGGTAGACCAGCGTGGTGGTGGCCACCCCGAGCAGGATCCAGACCAGTTGCAGCCAGTAGAAGCGCGGGAAGCCGAAGATCCGGGGCGAGTCCGCGTTGAACAGCGCCGGGATCAGCGGCACCACGATCGGTACGAAGAGCAACCAGTTCCAGGGGCTGTGGTCCTTCGCCCTGGACGACGCCGTACCCGGCGTCTCCGGTTCGCCAGCGGTCATCTGACCTACCTCCGGTAGTCGTTCCGGCCAGTAACGGCCGGACGCTACGACCCGGTGCGGCCGGTCACGATCAATTGGCGCTTGACGATGCGCCGAACGGCGTTCCGGCTGCGCCGAACGGCATGACGAGGGGCCTGACGCATCGACCGACGACGAACCGGCCCGGGAATCCCGGGCCGGTTCGGGGGACGATCCGGAATCAGCGGACCGGGAGGTGGGCGGTGTCGTTGACGGAACGGACCGCGACGCCCCCGTCGGGCCACATGTCGAGCACCGAGATGCCGGCCGCGTCCAGGTAGAGCCGGTGCAGGAGGGCGTCGCCGGCCGCGAGGGCGTCGCGCAGGGCCAGCTTGATCGGCGAGACGTGCGAGACGACCACCACGGTCTCCCCGGGGTACGCCTCCCGCAGCGCCACCATCGCCCGGTCGACCCGCTGCCCGACCTCGGTGAACGACTCACCACCCGGCGGGGCGACCCGGGTCGAGGCGAGCCAGGCGTCCAGTTCGCCGGGCCACCGGTCGCGGACCTCGGCGAAGGTGTGCCCGTCCCAGTCGCCGAAGTCGCACTCGATCCAGTCGTCCTGCGGGCGTACCGGCAGACCGCCGAGCGCGGTGGCGATCGCCTCGGCGGTGGCCGTACACCGGGACAGCGGGGAGCTGAGCACGGCCGCGACGGACGGGGCCAGCGCGGCCACCCGGGTGGCGGTGGCCCGTGCCTGGGCCTGACCGGACTCGGACAGCGGCACGTCGGCGCGGCCGGCGTAGCGGTGCTGCACGGTCCACTCGGTCTCCCCGTGCCGGACCAGGATCAGCCGGGTGGCGGTGAAACTCGGCCTCGGTTCCCAGGACGCCTTGGCGGTCGCCGGGTCGGTGCCGGTGGACCGGGTGGCGGCCCGGGCGGCGACCTCGCGGGCCTGCGCCCGGCCGGGCGAGTCGGCGCCCGCCACCTCCCGGGGCGGCTCACCACCGGCCGAACCCGCCGCCGACCGGGAGGGCCTGCCGGCGGCGGTGTCCATCGCGGCGTTGGCGAGGGCGTCGGCGTGCCGGTTGCGGTCCCGGGGGATCCAACTGAACCGGACCGACTCGAAGCGGTCGACCAGCGCGGCGGCCCGGGCGGCGAGCGGACGCAGACCGGGGTGCTTGATCTGCCACCGGCCGCACATCTGCTCGACCACCAGCTTCGAGTCCATCCGGGCGTCGACCTCGGCCGCGCCCAGCTCGGCGGCGGCCTCCAGCCCGGCGATGAGACCCCGGTACTCGGCGACGTTGTTGGTGGCCGTCCCGATCGACTCGGCCCGTTCGGCCAGCACCTCACCGGTGGCCGGGTCCCGGACGACGGCACCGTAACCGGCCGGCCCGGGGTTGCCCCGGGACCCGCCGTCGGCCTCGATGACGACCGCGCGCACCGCCACCGGGCTACAGCCCCGACTCGTTGGTACGCACCATGATCCGGCGGCAGTCCTCGCAGCGGACCACCTCGTCCGGGTCCGAGCGGCGGATCCGGGCCAGGTCGGCGCCGGACAGCTCCAACCGGCAGCCGCCGCAGCGCCCCGCGGTGAGCAGCGCCGCACCGAGGCCGGTGTCCTCGCGGATCTTGTCGTAGAGGGTGACCAGGTCGGCGGGGAGGTCGGCGGCGAGCGGCTTGCGGGCGCCCTGCTTGAACTCCTCCTCCTTGGCGATCGCGGCCAGGTTCTCGTCGCGGCGCTGCTCGACGGCGGCCCGCCGGTCCCGGGCCTCGGTGAGACGGGCCTCGATCCCGTCGAGGGTGGCCTGCGCCGTCTCCCGCTGCTCCATCAGCTCCAGCTCGGCGTCCTCCAGGTCACCCTGGCGGCGGTTGAGCGAGACCAGCTCGTGCTGGAGCGCCTCCAGTTCCCGGGCCGGTCCGCTGCCGCTGGCCAGCCGGGCCTCGTCCTTGCTCTTGCGGGCCCGCACCTGGTCGATGTCCTTCTCCAGGCGGGCGATGTCCCGGTCCAGGTCGTCCACGGCGACCTGGGCGCGGACCCGCTCGTCCTCCAGGGCGGACAGCTCCCGGGCCAGGCCCTCCAGCTCGGCCCGCTCGGGCAGCGACCGGCGGCGGTGGGCGAGCTGGGCGAGGGTGGTGTCGATCGCCTGGAGGTCGAGCAGGCGGCGCTGGACCTGGGGTTCAGCCTTCACGGTCGGGGCTCCTTGTCGTCCGTCGTGGGTGCGGCGGCGTGCACGGTCCACGGGTCGGTGTCCAGGTCGGACACCACGGTCTCGACGCCGAAGCCGGCCCGCAGGTGGGCGGCCACGTCGTCCAGCCAGGGTCGTTCGGTCGCCCAGTGTGCGGCGTCCAGCAGGGCGGGCCCACCGGCGGCGAGGTGCTCACCGGCGGGATGGTGCCGCAGGTCGGAGGTGAGGAACGCGTCCGCACCGGCGGCGGTCGCCGCGGCCAGGAAGCCGTCGCCGGAGCCGCCGCTGACCGCGAGGGTACGCACGATACGCGCGGGATCGCCCCCGGCGCGAACCCCCCAGACCGTGGCCGGTAGGACGGCGGCGGCGCGTTCGGTCAACGCGGCGAGCGTCAGCGGGGCGGGCAGCTCACCGACCCGGCCGATGCCCCGGCCACCGCCGGCCGACGCCGAACCCGGCGCGGAGGGTTGCAGCGGGCGCAGGCCGGTCAACCCGAACCGGGCGGCCAGCGCGTCGGAGACGCCCGGCGCGGCGATGTCGGCGTTGGTGTGCGCGACGTACAGGGCCACCCCGGCGCGGATCAGGTCGTGCACGATCCGCCCCTTCCAGGTGGTCGGGGCGACCGAGGAGACGCCGCGCAGCAGCAGCGGGTGGTGCGCGACGATCAGGTCGGCACCGGCGGCGAGCGCCTCGGCGACCGTCTCGGGGACGACGTCCACCGTGCCGTAGACGCGGCGGACCGGGTCGGTGGGCTCGCCGAGCACCAGACCGACCCGGTCCCACTCCTCGGCCCAGGCGGGCGGGTAACGCCGATCCAGCTCGGCAACCACATCGGCGACGGACGGCGGGGACGCGGTTGTGCTCACGGCCGGTCAGCTTACCGGCGCACGGTGGCGGTCACGCCCACGCCCGTCGACGGGTCAGGCGGCCGAGGTGGCCCGGGAGCGGCCGGGCAGGGCCGCCACCGCCGCCTCCCAGGGGAAGGCGTGCAGGTGCCGTTCCCCCGTACCGGGTGGGTGCAGCGGGTAGACGTCGTCGCCGAAGAGCACCGTGGCACCCCATTCGCCCAGCCGTCGCAGGCCGGTCTGGAACGCCGGGTGCGCGGCCATCGCCACGTTGGTGAACGGCACCACCACCACCGGCACACCCCGGCCCTGCCCCTCGACGAGCAGGCCCAGCGCCAGCGTGTCGGTGATCCCGGCCGCCCACTTGTTGACCGTGTTGACGGTGGCCGGGCAGACCAGCATCGCGTCGGCGGCGGGCAGCAGGTCCGGGTCGCCCGGGTTCTTGTAGTGGGTGCGCACCGGGTGCCCGGTCTGCCGGGCCAGCGCGGCCCGGTCGACGAACTTCGCCCCGTCGGGGGTGGTGACGACGCAGACCTCCCAGCCGTCGTCCTGGGCCAGGCCGACGAGCCGATCGAGGTGACGGGCCAGCGGCGAACCGCAGGCGATGACGTAGAGCACTCCGCGGTGCTCACTGCTCTGGTGGGGGCTGCCGCTCATCCGGCCGCCGCCGTGTTCATACTCCGACTCCCATCTGCTCAGCCAACTCCGCAATCGGCGCGGGCAACGCACCCCGTGTGCGACGCAGCACGTCGGTCATCACTTCGTGGGCGATGGGTCGGCAGCGGATCTCGGACGGGGCGAGCCGGTCGCCGCGCAGCAGCATCTCCCCCGCCATCGCGACGTCACCGAGCTGGGTGTAGCCCCGGGCCAGGTCGAGCAGGTGGTGGGCCCGCCGCTCGGGCAGCAGCCCGTTGAAGCTCGGCTCGGGGATGCGCTGGTGGATCTCCACCGCCCGCCCGCCGTCGCCCAGCTCCACGGCGGCGGCGGCCCGGTGCAGTTCCAGGTTGGTCGGGCCGAACGAGGTCCAGTAGTGGTTCTGGTCGCTGCCGAGCATCAGCGCCGCCTCGTTCGCCCCGTACAGCAGATCCTCGACGGCGTCGGAGTCGCCGAACCGGGCGGCGGCCATCGCCCCCTGCAACAGCAGCATGCCGTAGACGGAGAGCCGGTCCGGCGTGCTGTCGTTCATGCCGCCGGGGGCGAGCTGGTTGGCGATGCTGAGGTTCAGCTCCAGGGCGGGTCGGGCCCGACCCATCGCCACCAGCGCGTTGCAGACCCGGGCCGTGGCGACACCGGCCAGGAGCTGGTCGTCGGCGCGCTGGGCGACCGCCATCGACCGGTCGGCGGCCAGCCAGGCCAGCTCGCACTCGCCCAGCTTGCGCAGCACCGAGGAGGCGATCTGGTAGACCTGCCCGAGCAGGTGGGCGGCCTCCCGCCCCGACTCGCCGCCGTAGCCGGCGTCGGCGGCCTGGGCGTCGCGCAGCAGTTTCGGCAGCGCCCGGGTGAGCATCGCGTAGCGGCCGTACTGGTAGGTGAGCCAGGCATGGGTGACGGCCTTGCGCAGGTCGGCCAGGGGCGGCGGGTACGACACCCCGTCGAAGTACGCGGTCATCGAGGAGTACTGCTCCAGGGCGGCCCGGATCTCCTGCACCTCGAACTGGTCGATGCAGCTCAACGCGTCGGTACGCCGTTCCGGGTCCTTGCCGAGCAGCAGTTGCACGTCGATCCGCAGGATCACGGCGATCTCGTACAGCACCGAGAACTTGTCCAGCCGGCGGACCCCGCGTTCGACCTTGTCGACCCAGCTCTTGGACTTGCCGAGTCGGTCGGCGAAGACCTGCTGGGACATCTTTCGTCGCCCGCGCCAGTAGGCCACCCGTCGCCCGATCGGAAGCTCGTCCATCTTCTCCTGTTCCTCCCCCTGCCGGGTCGTCCGGCCGGGCTCCGGCCGACCACACCGGGCGCCTTCGATCCGTCCGCCCAGGTTGCCGCTGGTCGCACAGCGTGTACGTCACACGTACAGCCAGTTCTCATACCTTCGTGCAAGTTGCACGAGTCGTTCGTCAGGTGTCAACGAGCCCGGATCACGACAGTGACGGCGCTCGACGTGAGGGGTGGCGGTGACCGGTCGAGGCCAGAGGAGAGCACGGGACATGTGGGGGAACGTCGGGCCACGGGTCGCCCAGCTGGCCCCGATCGAACGGGTCCGGCTGCGCCGGATCGCCGTGCGGTACGCGGTGCACGGCTGGGAGGTGACCCCCGGCGCCTGCCTGGCGCGCAGCCGGTTCGTGTGCGGCCGGGCCGGTTGTCCCACCGTCGGCTGCCATCCCGCGCTGGAGAACTGGGAGCGGGGGGCGAGCACCGACCCGGCCCGGGTGGCCACCTGGTGGCGCAGCCGCCCGCACGGGGTACTGCTGCCCACCGGCCGCGCCTTCGACGTGCTGGAGGTCTCGGCACACCTGGGCCGGCGACTGCTCGACGCCGTACCCGGGCACCCCGCCGGTCCGGGCGTCCGGGGCCCGGTGGTGGTGACCCCGACCGGACGCTGGATGTTCCTGGTCCGCCCCGGCGACCCGCTGCGCCCCGAGCTGGAACACTGCTTCCACGTCGTCCGGCACGGCACCGGCTCGTGGATTCCGGCACCCCCCACCCGGTTGCCCGAGGGCCCGGTGCGCTGGGCGGTCGCCCCGGAGCAGGCCCGCTGGCGGCTGCCCGACTCGTACCTGTTGCAGAACACCCTGATCGAGACGTTACGGGCCGACGGGGTGACGCTGACCCCGGAGCTGCTGCCCGGCCAGCTCCCGCTGCCCCGACGCGGCCACTGACCCGCCGGCCACCGACCCGCCGGTCGCTGACCGGCCGGCAGCGGCGGGGCGGGACGTGGCCGGGTCGGGTTCCCGCCAGCGTCCCCGCCGCCACCGGACTCGTTGCACACCACGACGGCGCGCACGCGCCACCGGAGCGGGGGTACGACATGGCCAGGGACGAGATGCGGCACACCGGCGGTACCGAACCGCCGTACCGGCGACGGCCCCGCCGCTGGTCGGACACCCGACCGGCCGGCTCCCGCCCCGGTCGCCCCCGGCCGAACGGCTCCCGCCCGGCCGGCACCCACCGTCCGACCCGGTGAACTCCCCCACCGGCAGGTGACCCCGCCACCACGTCGACGCCTCAGTCGGCCAGCGGCAGGGCGGTGGAACGCAGCAGCCGACCGTCGTCGGTGACCACCGCGTGCAGGTGGCCGGGGAGCCGGTCGAGCCAGCCGACGCCGGCCACGCCCATCGCCACCGCCGCCGTGGCGTACGCGTCGGCGACACCCAGGTCCGGGCCGACCACGGTGACCGAACGCAACCCCCGGGCCGGTACGCCCCGGCGCGGGTCGAGCACGTGGTGCCCCCGTTCGTAGACGCCCGAGGTGGCGACGGCCAGGTCGGTGCCGGTGAGCACCAGGCAGGTGGCGTCCGCGTCCCACGGGTGCCGCACGCCGATCCGCCACGGCCGCCCCGACGACGAGTGCCCGCGTACCCGGACGTCGCCGCCGGCGTTGAGGCAGTGGTCGACCGCCCCGGCGGCCACCAGCCGGTCCGAGGCGACCTGGGCGGCCCAGCCCTTCACGTAGCCGGAGGGGTCCAGCCGACCGGTGGCGTACGCGTCGAAGAAGCCGTCGGTGTCGCCCCACAGGTCGGCGCAGCGGGCCAGCACCGCGCGCAGGTCCGCCGACGCCCCGGACAGCGGCAGGTCCCCCCGGTCGACGCGGCGCACCTCGCTGTCCTCGCGGTAGGTGGTGAACCGGGCGTCGACCTCACGCAGCCAGCGGAACGTGTCGTCGGCCAACTCCCGCAGGCTGGCGGCGGGCAGGTCGGTGGCGAGGTCCAGGCTGATCGCCGTACCCATGACCTGCTCGACCCGGCGCAGGCCGGGCCGGGTCGACGCCGCGCCCACCTAGCGGGCCTGGTCGAGGGCGGCCTGCAACGACCGCCGGTAGCCGTCGCTGGTGGCGGTCGCCTGGGAGACCGTGTCCAGGTTCGCGCCCTGCTGACGCACCACGTCGCCGCTGGTGCCGCTGTAGGCGGCATCGACCCGGTCGCTGCGCAGGTCGGACTGGCCGCCCTGGGGCAGTTCCAGCGCCACCGCGTCGACGATCCGCGTGCCGGCGACGGTGATCCGCACCTGCACGTTGCCGAACTCGGTGGAGACCACCGGGCCGGTGACCGTACGGGTGGTGGGCTTCGGCGCGGTGGTCCGGCCGGCGGCCGGGGTGCGGCGGGTGCCGGTGTCCCCGCCGGGGGTGGTGCGCCGTGCGGCCGGGGTGCGGCCGGCGGTGGGGTCGGGCCGGCCGGTCGGCCGGGGTGTCGCGGTGGTCCGCTGCGGCGTCGCGCCGGGGGTGGCGGGTCCGGTACGGTCCGGCGTGCCGACCGGTACGCCGGCCGGCAGGTCCACGGCGACCTGGCGGTCCTGCGGTGCGCCCTTGAGCACCACCAGGGCGGTGGTGCCGGCGGCCAGCCCGGTGATCGCGAGCAACGCGCGACGCATGTCAGGTGCCCTCCTACAGCTCGAACGGGGCGAGGTGGATCTGCCGGCGGGGCACGCCGGCCTGCCGGAGCACCCGCACCGAGGAGTCGACCAGCCCCTGCGGGCCGCACAGGTAGACGTCGCGGCGGGTCAGGTCGGGCACCAGCCGGCGCAACCCGTCCGGGCTCATCACCTGGCGGGGGCCGGCGTCGTCGCGGGAGCCGATGACGTACCAGACGGAGGTCTGCCGGGCCTGGGCCAGCCAGTCCAGCTCGTGCTGCAACAGCACGTCGGCCGGGGTGCGGGCCCGGTAGATCAGGGCCGCTCCGGCGGGCAGTTCCTCAAGCATCGCCCGCAGCGGGCCGATGCCGCTGCCACCGGCGATCAGCAGGGCCCGCTCCCGGGTGCGGTGCGCGGCGGTGAACGTGCCGGACGGCCCCTCCACCCAGACCCGGGTGCCCGGGTCGAGGTCACGCAGGTCCCGGGTGTGCCCGCCGACCACCTTCACGGTCAGCCGCAGCCAGCGGCCGTTCGCGGCGGCGGACAGCGAGAACGGGTGCGACTGCCACCAGCAGCCCCGGGCCAGGAACCGCCAGCGCAGGTACTGCCCGCCGAGCGGGTCGAGCTGGTGCAGCCGGCGGCCGGTCAGGTAGATCGAGACGGTGTCCGGGCTCTCGGCCACCACGTCGGCCACCCGCAGCCGGTGCCGCAGGTTGAGCAGCAGCGGCGCGACCAGCCGACCCCACCCCAGGGCGGCGGCGACCAGCAGGTAGCCGGCGGTCCAGCCGGTGCGCACCGGGCCGGGCGGGAAGAGCTGCGCGCCGTTGCTGAACTGGTGGCCGAAGCCGAGCAGCAGCGCCAGGTAGCTGGTCAGGTGCAGGTGGTACCAGAGTTCGTAGGGCAGCGCCCGGCGGACCGCCCGGATGCCGGTGCCGCCGACGAGCACCAGGATGCCGGCCGCGGCGAAGGCGGACACCATGTCGTCGAAGTCGCGCAGCAGCAGCCCCACCTGTGCGGTGACCGGGTTGCCCCGGGTGCGCGCGTAACCGACCACCAGCAGCGACAGGTGCGCCAGCACCGCCACCAGCAGGGTCGCGCCGAGGTCCCGGTGCACCCGGGACAGCCGCTCGCCGCCGACCCCGCGTTCCAGCACGCCGAGGCGGCTCATCATCAGCACCTGCACCAGCAGCAGGTAGCCGGCGACCAGGCCGGTGACCCGGCCGGCGGCGGTGAGCACGTCGGCGGTGCCGGTCAGCGAACCGGCCGGGGTGTCGAGCCACCACGGCAGCACCGCGGCCACCAGGCCGACCCAGAACAGCCCGGACAGCACCCGTCGGCCGGCGGACCCACGCCGGGGCCGGGCCGGCGGCGGGGGTACGGACGCAGCCGGCCGGCCGCCGTACCGGGACGGGTCCCGGGTACGACGACCGGCGGCGGGCAGGTCCTGATAGGTCACGCGTAGAGCTTCATCGGGGTGTACTTCCGACGCGGGAAGATCTTGTCGACCTGGGCGGTGGTCAGCCCGAACCGGCCCTGCGCCACCGCGCCGTAGACGTCGAACATGTTGTTGTACTCGGGGACGTCCCCCGAGTCCAGATCGCTCAGCCCGTCCCAGCGGCCCAGCAGCGAACCGGCGAGCTTACGCCCGGACAGGATGGTGACCACCCCGCCGTGGCCGTGGTCGGTGCCGCCGCCGTTGGAGGCGACCCGACGGCCGAACTCGCTGGACACCATGACGGTGACGTCGGCGGCCCGGTCGCCCAGGTCGGTGAAGAAGGCCGCCATCGCCTTCGCCAGCTCGCCGAGCCGGCGGTGGAGCTGGCCGCCGGAGCGGGTGCCCTGGTTCTCGTGGGTGTCGTAGCCGCCCATCCCGACCGTGGCGACCCGGACGTTCGCCCCGCCCTTGATGAGCTGGGCGAGCTGCCCGAAGGCGTACCCGACGCCCTCGTACGTCACGCCCTCGGCCGGCTGGTACGGCTTGGCGGCGAGCTGCTGGGCGGTGGACAGCGCGCCCATCCCCTCGATCACCGCCTCCTCGACGGGGTGGTTGATCCCGGTGAACAGGCCCCGGATCGCCTTCTCGGTGGCCGCCCGGTAGCGGTCGTCGCCGTTGAGCCGCAGCGAGCCGACGCTGTTGAGCGACAGCGCGCCGTTGGTGCCGACCAGCGAGCGGGGCAGGGTGCTGCCGATGCCGACGCTGCGGAACGCGGTGCCCTTGCCGAGGGAGTCGACGAGGCTGTCCAGCCAGCCCCGGCCGCCGGTCTCGCTGGGCAGGCCGCCGAGGTTGCAGGCGTCGGCGGCCTGGAAGTGGCTGCGGGACAGCCGCTCGTCGGAGACCGCCGGGACGAACCCGAGCTGACCCGCCCTGAGCCACTTCTCCAGCGGGGCGAAGGCGCTGGTCAGCGCGAAGCCCCGGCCCAGGGCGAGCGAGTCGCCGCCGAGCAGCAGATCGGGGCGGGCCTTGGCGAGCACCGCGTCGTCGGCCGGGGCGACCAGGCTCAGCCCGTCCAGCCCGCCGTAGAGGAAGACGTGGATCAGGGTGCCGGTCCTCGTCGCCGCGAACGACGCGGAGGTGGTGACGAACTGGGCGGTGGCCAGCGCGGTGGCGGTGGCGGCGGCACCGGCGACGAACGTCCGCCGGGTCACCCCGCGCCCGTCCTGCTGCGCCTCCTCCAGGTCCTCCAGCCGGCGGTACCGGTCGGCCTCGGCGGCGTTCTCGGCGGCGACCAGGTCGGCCTCGGCGCGCAGCAGCGCCTGCGCCGGGTCGTCGGCGAGCCGGCGCAGGTCGGGGCACTCGGGGTGCAGGGGGAACGCGGGCACGGTCTTCTCCATCGGGTGCGTCACCGGCTTCTCCATCGTCTGCCTCACCGCAGGTGGTGCTGGGGGGACGCGAGGATCGCCCGCGCGACGGCGGCGATCGCCCCGTTGAACGTGGCGTCGACCCGGGCGGTGGCGGACACCCCGGCCACCCCGAGGATCAGGTTCCGCTCCCGCGTCGACAACTTCTGGTGCACCAGCCGCAGGGCCAACGCGTCCACGTACGCCCCGGCGGTGGTCGGCGGCTTGGCCACCAGTTTCTCCGGCCGGGTGTAGGTGAACTGGGTGCGGTTGCCGGCGATCAGGTCGGCGGCCTCGTTCCAGCCGTTGACCATCGTGCCGGCCGACGTCCAGGCGACGTAGACGTCCGGGTAGCCGTCGGGGGTGGGCTGGCCCATCGGGTACTGGCCCAGCTCGCGCAGCTTGTCGTGGATCTGGCGCAGCCCCTGGGCGAACGCGGTGCGTTTGCTGTCGCCCTGCCGGAAGCCCGGCCCGGCCTGCGGCGCGACGCCCAGCGTCCGGTAGGTGGCGACCAGGTACTCCATCGGCCGGCGCACCTTCTGCCCGACCGCCGCCCAGAACTCCGAGGAGCTGAACAGCGACATCAGCAGCGGCTTCACCGAGCCCTTGTTGACGACGTAGATCTGGGTGAGCCGGTCCACCAGGGACTTCGGCGGGGTGTCCGAGACGAACCGGGTGGCCAGGCTGCGGGCCACGTACCGGGCGGTCGACGGGTGCAGCGCGAGGTACGTGATGTACGCGTCGATGACCTGGTCGGCCTTCTTCGGGTCGGTCGAGTCGTTGGGGTGGCTGAAGTCGAGGATCTTCACCTTGCCCCGGTAGTGCCGGTCGTGGCGGAAGACGTACCTCCCGTCGTCGACGCCCCGGCCGGTCTGGAGCAGGGCGGCCTGCCGGACGTCCTTCTCGGTGTAGCCGCCGTCGACCCCGACCGAGTACAGCTCCAGGTTCTCCCGGGCCAGGTTCTCGTTGACCGCGTCGGCCCGGGAGTCGTTCTGGTTGAGGTAGAGCAGCAGCGCCGGGTGCCTGTTCGCCGCCACCAGCATGTCCGGGTAGCTGCCCATGGCGTGCTTGCGGACCACGTCCCGGTCGAACGAGTTCCGGTACGCCTCACCGCCGTCGAAGTCCGCCGCGACGTGCAGGAAGTCGTTCCAGAAGTCGACCATCACCTCGTAGAGCTGCCGCTGCGACCAGATCTGCCGGGCCAGCGTGCCGTCGACCATCTCCTTCTCCGGCTGCGCGCCCCGCTCGTTGAGCTGCTCCCGCTGGTCGCGTACCTGCTGGCTGGTCAGCTTGAGGGTGGGCAGCTCGGCGAGCTTCAGCTCGGCGGCGCTCGGCGCGATCTTCTCCGGGTCGAGCTGCTGACGCACCCAGGCGTCGATGCCCATCCGCCTGATGTCGGCGAGCACCGTCGGGGTGGCCCCGAAGGTGGCCCGGCTGGCCAGGTGCCGGACGGGGTCCTTGGCCAGCACCGTCTTCACCGTCACCGGGGTCCGCGCCGCCGCGTCGGCCGGGCCGGAGAAGGTACGCCCGCCGCTGGGCGAGTTCTTCTTCAGCGCCGCACCGGCCCGGGAGCCCATGTAGCTCTCGTTCTGCTCGGTGTAGGTGCGTACGGTGCTGGGCTGCTGGCCGCTGGGGCGGGCCGGCGTGCCGTCGGTGGCGGTCGCGCCGGTGGCGTCCCCGGCGGCGGCGTCGCCGAACAGGCCGCGCACCTGGGGGCTCATCGCCAGCGCCGCGCCGCCGGCCACCACGGCGGCGGTGCCGCCCAACGCGACCAGGGCGCGCCGCCGGCCGACCCGGTCGCGGTCGTCGCCGTCGTCGTCCAGGTGGGGCAGTCCGGTGCCGGCCGGCTGGTGGAACGCCTGCCGACCCAACCCCTCGGGCCCCACCCACTGTGGGCCCCGGGACACCGGCGGCGGCCCGTACGGCGCGGCGGGAACCTCGTACGTCGGGGTGTGCCCGCCGGGGGTGTGCGGTCGATGCGGTGGCACATTCTGGTCGGCCATGTACCGGTCCCGTTTTCTTTCGATGCGCCGTACCGCTGCGACCGGGGGCGGAGGGTGCGGCGGCGGCTGCCGGAGGAGTTGCCACGGGAAGGTAGTCAAGCGCTGAGCTGCCGACAAGGCAGGTCACGGCCGTCGGCGGGGGCACTTAAGGTGCCGCTGTGCGGCGTCGCCGGGCGGGTGGTTCCGCCCCGGCCGGGCCGCACCGTCCCCAGCAGGGACGACGTGTCCGGCCGCGCGCCGGCCGTAACGTTTTGGCGGTACGTGTCCCGGCGCGCGGCGTTCACCGGCACAGCGAAACTTAAGCCCCCGGTAAGCCGACGCTGAGGTGCTCCGCGCCCGCCCGGCCCGGTTTGGGCGGCCCGTCCCCGGCTGTTCCCGGCTCCGCCCCGCAGGCGGCGCCCGGGGGCGAAAGTAGCAGCAGGAGCAGGGCGTGACCGGCCGCCGCAGCGGGTAAGCCGCCGAACCGCTGAAGCCTGAGGGGAAGGCACCGCCATGCTCAGCAAAGAGGATCAGCGCAGGTTCGAACAGATCACCCGGCAGCTCCGGGAGAGCGACCCGAAGTTCTTCGCGCGACTCGACCATCGGATCCGGGCCCGACGCGGGCGCTGGCTGATGCTGCTGACGGTCATCCTGTGGGCGTCGCTGCCCGCGATGACCGTCCTGGCCGGACGGACGGCCGGCGCGGCGTGCGTCGTCGTCCTGGCGGCCAACACCGGCCTGATGTGGCACTTCCGGCACCGTTGGCGCTGAGCCGCACGGCCATGATCGACACCAGGGGCGCGATGGTGCGGCATCGCAGCGACGGGACACCCCGACATCGCCCCACTGGTGTCGATCATGACCCGCGCGCCGGGTCAGCCCGGGTCGAACGCCCGGTAGGCCCGACGCAGGCGTTCCAGCAGGCCGGGCCCGCCGATCGCCGCCGCGGGTGAGCCGAGCTGCCGCAGCAGCAGCTCCGGGCCGGTGGCCAGGACGCTCGGCCGGTCAGGCAGCGGCACCGGCGCCACCCAGAACCGGTCCACCGCCCCGGTGAGCGGCACGTCGGGCAGGTCGGCGAGCACCCGGCCCGCCCCCGCCGCAGCGGCCTGCGCACCGTCCACGACCGACGGTACGCGGGCCGGTGCCCGGTCGGACGGGCCGGCAACCGGCCCGGCACCGGAGGGTGCCCGGTCGGACGGGCCGGTGACCTGCCCGGCGGCGGAGGGTGGGCCGGTGACCTGCCCGCCGGCGGAGAACCCCGGCGTGCCGTCGGTGTCGTGCGCCGACCCGACCGCGTCGGCGCGCAGGACGCGCAACCGGCCCAGCAACGCGTCGCGGCTGCGACCCCGCCAGTGCAGCAACTGGAACGGGTCGGCGTCGAACGCCTCGGCGAGCAGGTAGAACGTCGCCGCGAGATGCTTGCACGGCACCGCGACGTCGGGGCAGCCGCAGCGCTGGGTCAGCTCCCCCACCGACCGGGGGAACAGGGGCGCGCCCGCGGCGGCGAACAGCTCCTCCAGCTCGGCGGGCAGGTCACCGGCGAGCAGCCGGGCGCTGAAGAACGCCTGCCCGGCCAGCTCCCGTTCGATCCGGCCCCAGAGCGCGTCCGGGAACGGCGGCAGGGCGATGGTCACCGGGTAGGGCCGGGGCCGGGACCCCTGCACGCTCGCCTCGACCCGCCCGGGTGACACGTCGAGCCGGAGCACCTGACCCCGGCGCGCGTACGCCCGGCCCCGGGTGAGCCGGGTGCCCAGCGCGAACGACTCCAGCACCTCCAGGAAACGCCGGGACCACCAGGAGACCCCGATCGCACCCCGGGTGCTGCGTGCCCTCAGCCCGCCGTCGACCCGGCGCGGCGGCCCGAACCCGGCGAACGGGCCCTCCGCCCCGGCACCCCCGGGGCTCACTCGACCACCGCCCCGGCTTCCAGGGAGAACAGCTCCCGCAGCTGCCCGGTGGACAGCTCGGTCACCCACTGCTCGCCGCTGCCCACCACGGACGCGGCCAGCCCCCGCTTGTCGGCGATCATCGCGGCCACCTTCTCCTCGACGGTGCCGGCGCAGACGAACTTGCGGACCTGCACCCGCCGCCGCTGGCCGATCCGGAACGCCCGGTCGGTGGCCTGGTCCTCCACCGCCGGGTTCCACCACCTGTCGACGTGCACCACGTGGTTGGCGGCGGTCAGGGTCAACCCGGTGCCGCCGGCCTTGAGGGAGAGCACGAACAGCGCCGGACCGTCCGGGGACTGGAACCGGGTGACCAGGTCGTCCCGGTCGGCCTTGCCGACCCCGCCGTGCAGGTAGAGCACCTCCCGGCCGAAGCGCGCCGACAGGTGCCCGCGCAGCAGCGCGCCGAACTCGGCGTACTGGGTGAACAGCAGGGCCTTCTCGCCGGCCGCGAGCACCTCGTCGACGATCTCCTCCAGCCGTTGCAGCTTGCCGGAGCGGCCGGCCAGCGGCGAGGAGTCGTGCAGCAGTTGGGCGGGATGGTTGCAGACCTGCTTGAGCCGGGTCATCGTGGCCAGCACCAGGCCCCGGCGCTCCATCCCGTCGCTCGTCTCGATCCTCGCCAGCATCTCGTCGACGATCGCCCGGTAGAGCGACGCCTGCTCGGCGGTGAGGTTGCAGACCACCTCCATCTCCAGCTTCTCCGGCAGATCGCTGATGATCGAGGAGTCGGTCTTGAGTCGCCGCAGCACGAACGGGCCGGTGACCCGGCGCAGCCGGGCCGCCGCCTCGGTGTCACCGTGCCGCTCGATCGGCACCGCGTACGACTGCCGGAAGCTGCTGGCCGGGCCGAGCAGGCCGGGATTGGCGAACTGCATGATCGACCAGAGGTCGGCCAGCCGGTTCTCCACCGGCGTGCCGGTGACGGCGATCCGGTGTCGGGCGGGCAACGCCCGGACCGCCTCGGCCTGCCGGGTGGCCGCGTTCTTGATCGCCTGGGCCTCGTCGACCACCACCCGGTGCCAGCCGACCGACGCCAGCGCGACCGCGTCCCGCGCGGCCACCGCGTAGGTGGTGAGCACCAGGTCGGCGGCGTGCACGGCCTGGTCGAACGTGTCGTCCCGGGCCCGGTCCGCGCCGTGGTGCACGTGCACCCGCAGGCCGGGGGTGAACCGGGCCGCCTCCCGCTGCCAGTTGCCGACCAGCGACATCGGACAGACCAGCAGGGTCGGCCCGGCGTCCGGCGGGTCCCCGGCGAGCAGGGCCAGCAACTGCACGGTCTTGCCCAACCCCATGTCGTCGGCGAGCACCCCGCCGAGCCCGAGCGACTGGAGGAACACCAGCCAGGCCAGGCCACGTCGCTGGTAGGGCCGCAGGGTGCCCTTGAAGGCCGGCGGCGGGTCCAGCGGGACGAGCCGCCGTTCGGCCTGCCCGGCCAGCAGGTCACCGAGCGGGCCGTCGGCGGTCACCGCAAGCACCGGCAGGGCGTCGGGCGTCTCCGCCCCGGCCAAGCCCATCCGCAACAGGTCGGCGACGGTCAGCTCGCCGGAGTTGCGCAGCAGCCGCAGGCCGGCGGCCAGCCGTTTCGGGTCCAGCTCCACCCACCGGCCGCGCAGCCGCACCAGTGGGGTCTTCAACGCGGCCAGAGCGGCCAACTCGTCGGCGTCGACCGTCTCGTCGCCGAGCGCCACCTCCCAGCGGTAGTCGACGAGCGCGTCCAGCCCGAGCGCCCCGGTCGCGGCGACCGTGCCCGGGGCGGTGCGGCTGCGGGCCTGCAACCGGGCGCCGAGTCGCGCCGCCGGCCGCCGCCACCAGGACGGCAGCAGCACCCCGAACCCGGCGGCGTGCAGCACCGGCGCGCCCTCGCGCAGGAACCGGTGCGCCCCCTCGACGTCCAGCTCCAGCAGCTCCGGGGCGGGAGTGCGCAGCGCGCCGTCCAGCTCCGGCCAGAGCCGCCCGGCCCGGCCCAGCTCGGCCAGCAGGGTCTCCTGCGGGTCACCGCAGCGGCCGGCGAGCGCCGGTAGCCGCTCCGGGTGCCGCCAGACGTCACCGGCGGCGACGTGCAGGCCCGGCTCGTCGGCGGCCTGGAGACCGAACTCGATGCGCCACCGGCCGCCCTGCCCGACGACCGTCGACGGGTCGGCCGGCACCACGGTCAGGGCGTCGACGATCTCGTCGTCGGCCGGCTCCACCAGCCGGAAACTCGCCCGGACCGGGCCGCCGACGGCATCGCGCTGCCAGGCGTGCAGCTCGGCGCGGAGGGTGGCCAACCCGTCCGGTTCGGCGGTGAACCGCCGCTGCGGGCCGGTCAGCGCCGCCAGCCACCCGGCGGTCACCCCGTCGCGTCGACCGCCCCGGAGCAGGTCGACGTCGGTCAGCGCCCGGCGGGCGGCGGCATCGGTGAGCAGGTCCAGCACGTCGGCGACCAGCCCGCCGAGCCCGTCGACGCCGGTGGCACCGGCGGGCACGCCGGGTCCACCGGCCGGGCCGGCACCGGCGGGCGGTGCGGCTCCCTCGCGCAGCGCCGAGGCGGACGCCCCCTCGGGGCCGGGCCGCTTCCCGGCCGTCCGGCCGGCACCGGGACGCGGGCGGGCGGGGGGCGGTCCGGGGTCGACGGCGGCGCGGACCGCCGGGGGCAGGGCGAGGGCCAGCGACCGGGCCCAGGCGGCGTCCGCGCCGGTCAGCAGGGGCCGCCACACCGCCCACCCGACCGCCTTGCCCGTCGACCGGCCGGACGCCCGCCGGTCCACCGGCGCGTCGCCGCCCGGCCGCCGGTCCACCGGCGCGTCGCCGCCCGGCCGCCGGTCCACCGGCCCGTCCGCTTCCGGCCTCCGGTCCGGCGGCCCGTCCTCTTCCGGGCGGTCGGTCGGGCGCCGGTCCGCTGGCACGTCCCCGGGCGGGAGGTCGGCCACACCGGGCAGCAGCCGACCCCGGGCCACCAGGTCGACCGCGAAACCCGCCAGCTCGGCGAGGTGCCGCAGGCCGGCCCCCACCACGGCGTCGAGCCCGTCGAGGGTACGCAGCAGGTCGAACGCGTCGTCCGGGGCGTACCGCAGGACGGGGGTGCGCCAGGCGGCGAGGGTGACCGGGCCACGGGCCGGTTCCGCGACGGTGGCCGGGACCAGCTCCGGCGAGTGCAGGGGCGCGCCCGCCCGGGTGGGGAGGGTGAGCGGCACGGTGCCGGCCGGGCGGTCACCGAGCAGCGCGGCCAGGGTGCCCGGGTCGGCGGCGAAGGGGTGGGGGCGTTCGCGCGGGGCCCGGCCGGGGCGACGTGGCACCTGCGTCGGCCGGGCCGAATCCTCCGCCCACACCGCCAGACCGGCCCCCACCAGCCACACCCCGTGGACGACCAGCACTCGTTCCCCCTCGTCGACGCCCAGGGGTCAGGATAGGCGGCGAGGGTCGGACCCTGCCGCTCAGATCGCGCCGGTGCTGCCGTCGGTCAGCTCACGGAGGATGTCGGCGTGGCCGGCGTGCCGGGCGGTCTCCTCGATCATGTGCACCATGATCCAACGCAGGGACACCTCGCCGAGCTGCGGCTGCGCCACGACATGGTCCAGCGGGAACCGGGCGGCCAGCTCACGGGACCGGGCGCAGGCCCGCTCGTAGGCGTCGGCGAGCTGGTCGAGGGTCTTCCCCTCGGCCAGGGCGAAGCTGGCCGCCGCGTCCTCCTCGGAGGTCGGGAAGACGTCGCCGGGGGTCGGATCGAGCAGGAACGGGAACCAGTTTCGCTCGACCAGGGCGAGATGCTGCAGGATGCCCGCCACGGTGGTGGCCGACGGCACCAGCCGGCGGGTCGCCTCGGCGTCACTCAGGCCCCGTGCCTTGCGCAGCACGGTCGCCCGGTGGAAGTCGAGGAACGCGTCGAGCACCGCCCGCTCGTCGCCGGTGCGCGCCAGCACCGGGGCGAGCGTCGGATCGATCCGGATTTCCGTCATCACCGGACGGTAGCGGCGACCGTGTCGTCCCGCTGTCCCCCCGCGAACCCGCTGTCGCCGGCAAACCCTGCGCTCCGGCGGCCGGCTTGGCAGGATGGGCGCATGGCTGCGACGGTACGGATTCCCCTGGCGGACGGCCCGGCTGACGGCGAGGCGGTCGACGTCGAGCTGGACAGCAACGAGCGTCCCCCGCTGACCCACCATCACCTCGGCCCGCAGGGTCTGGTCGACGCCCAGATCTACGAGTTGGAGTCCGCCGGCGACCAGTGGCGCTACCGCTGGCGCGGCCCGGCCGTCTGACCCGGCCGGCACGACCGCTTCCGGTCGGGTGCCGACCCGACAGCCGGGGCCGGCACGACCACTTCTGGTCGTGTAGGTCGCCGGTCGGGTGGGTCGCCGGTGGTGGCGACCCGGCCGTCGGACCGCCGGCGTCGTCGCGATCCCGGCCGTCAGGCCGCCGGTCAGGCGGCCATCCGGGCCAGGGTGCGCGAGCGCAGGCCGTCCAACACGGCGCGGGTGACCTGGGAGGTGCCCCGGGCCTGGTCGCACACCTCGGCGACCCGGCGGGCGGTGGCCTCGCGGCGGGAATCCCGTTCGTCCCAGAGCCGGTCGACCTCCGCCAGCAGCGGACCCTCCACCTCGCGTTCCACGCCGCGCAGCGCCGGCACCCCGAGCCGCTGGGCCAGGTCGAAGACCTTCCCGGCGTACGGCAGCGGCAGGAACGGGGTGCCGACCATCGCCGCGAAGATCAGGAAGTGCAGCCGCATGCCGACCGCCAGGTCGAAGTGCTTCATCAGGCCGAGCACCTGCCGGGGCGAGTAGTCGCCGTGCAGGATGCGCCCCCGGTCGGCGGCGATCATGTGGGACAGCACCCCGTGCGAGTGCCTGATGTCGTCGCGTTCCATCGGCACGAACAGCACGTGCGCGTCGATCCGCTGCACCAGGAAGTCGCCGATCTGGGCGAGCAACCGGTGGTACCCGTCGACGTCGAGCCGCTCGGCCGCCCGCCCCGGCTCCCGGACACTCAGCCCGACCAGGCGCTTGCCGGCGGGCACCCCCTCCTCGCGCAGCAGCCGGGCCGGGAAGTCCTCCGGTTCCAGCAGGAACGCCGGGTCGGCGGTGACGGTGATCGGGTTGAGCAGCCCGGCCTCCTCCAGCACCATCCGGGACTCCTGGTCGCGGACGGTCACCTCGGTCGCCCCGGCCAGCGTCTCCCGGACCATGCCGGTGTCCACCCCGTCGCTGAGCGGGCCGACACCCACCGCGTACGTCAGCAGGGGCAGGCCGCGTTCCTGGGCGACCCGCACGACCCGCAGGTAGCGGCGGGCCTCCTTGTCGTACAGGATGCCGCCGCCGCCGAGGATCAGCAGGTCAAGCTGGCTGAGCACCTCGGCGGAGTCGACCCGGCTCACGCCCTCCCAGGGCACCGCCTCGACGTCGGGATGGGCGAGCGCGGTGTGCGCCGGGTTGCGGGAGAACACGATGATCCGCGCATTCGGCTCCTGCTCCCGCAGGTCGGCCAGCAGACCGGTGAGAATCGCCTCGTCTCCCAGGTTCCGACCGCCGTACGAGCCGAGCACACCGATGGTCAATCCGGTGGGACCCCTCATCCGTCACTCCTCCCCAGGAACGTCCCGGCGCGCATTCCCCCTCCCACCCCACCCATGCCCCCACCTCCGCCCTCCCCTCCCTCTCCCGCCCTCCACCCCCGCCCAGCTCCCGCCCCGCCCACCCGGCCCACCCGGCTCTCCCGCCCCGGTGATCAAGAGGTTTGCGTCACCACACCCCGCTCTTCCCGACCCAAACCTCTTGGTCACCGGGGACACCTACGGGAGCGGGGTGGTGATCAAGAGGTTTGCGTCAACCCACCCCCGTCTTGCTGGCCCAAACCTCTTGGTCAACAGGCACAGCGGTGAGGGTGGGCGGGTGATCAAGAGGTTTGCGTCAGGCCACCCCGCCTGGCTGACGCAAAGCTCTTGGTCAACAGGGACATCGACGGGGGTGGAGGGGTGACCAAGAGGTTCACGTCGGGTTGGGCCGGGCTGTTGACGCAAAGCTCTTGATCACCGGAGCGGGAGGGCGGGGCAGAAGCGGGAGCCGGGGCAGGAGCAGGGGCAGGGGGCAGGAGCGGGAGGGCGGGGCGTGGGGTGGGTGGGGTAATCGGGTTGCCTGGGGTGCGGGGTGCTCGCCAGGGTGGGGAGATGGCGGGTGTGAGCGCGGGTGCGGGCAGGATCGGGTGGGACGAGCTGCCTGGGCATGTCCGGCAGGCGGTGGAGCGGATCATCGGGGACCGGGTGGTCGAGGCGGTCTCCCAGAGTGGCGGGTACTCCCCGGGCACCGCCGACCGGGTGCGGACCGCCGGTGGTCGACGGGCGTTCGTCAAGGCGGTCAGCCCGGCGCAGAACCCGGACAGTCCCCGGATGCACCGCGCCGAGGCCCGGCACACCGCCGCGCTGCCCCCGTCGGCGCCGACGCCCCGGCTGCTCGGTTGCCACGACGACGGCGACTGGGTGGCGCTCGTGCTGACCGACGTCGACGGACGGCACCCGTACACCCCCTGGCGGAACGCCGAACTCGACGCGACGCTGCGTACGTTGGAAGCCCTGGCCGGGACACTCACGCCGAACCCGGTGCCGGGCACGCCGAGGGCGGCCGAACGGTTGGCCCACGATTTCGGCGGCTGGCGGCGGATCGCCGCCGACCCGCCACCCCGGCTCGACCCGTGGGTCGCCGGGCACCTGGACGAGCTGTGCGCGGCGGCCGACCGGGGGCTGGCCGGGCTGACCGGGGACACCCTGTGCCACCTGGACGTGCGGGCCGACAACCTGCTGATCGGTCCGGACGGCACGGTCACCGTGGTGGACTGGCCGTGGGCCTGCCGGGGTCCCGCCTGGCTGGACACGGCGCTGCTGCTGGTCAACGTACGGTTGCACGGCGGGCACGACACCGAGGCACTGCTGCGCCGGCTGCCGCTCACCGCCGGGGCCGACCCGGCCGCCCTGACCGGCTTCTACGCCGGGCTGGCCGGCTTCTTCACCGACAGCGCGCGCCGCCCACCGCCGCCCAACATTCCCACCGTTCGCGCTTTCCAGCAGGCCCAGGCCGACGCTCTGCTGCCCTGGCTGCGCCACCGCCTCGACCACCCGCAGACCGCCGGTTGACCAAGAGGTTGGCGTCACCGACCGCGGATTCCGTGACGCAAACCTCTTGATCACGCGGGCGGAAGGCGGGCGGCGGGGGGGCGGGGGGAGAGAGGGGGCGGGGGTCAGTGGAGTTGGTGGGTGAGGAAGGGGAGGGCGAGGTGGGGTAACAGGGGGGTGGTGGGGATGTCCTGGTGGGTGAGGCCGGGGAGGATCGCGAGGCGGGAGGTCGGGCGGGCGGTGCCGTCGCCGCCCGGGTCGCGGTGGCCGCCGCCGAGCAGCCCGTAGAACTCGGCCATGTGGGCGACCGGGATCGCGTCCGCGTCGGCGAAGACCAGCAGGGTCGGTACGGCGAGCGCCGCCACCTGCGGTGTCCAGTCGTACTCGCGGCGCAGCAGGTCACCGGTCTTGGCCCAGAGCACCGGCCAGTCCTGCGGTCGGGGGGCGATCCGCGTGTAGAGCTGGTGCGGGGGCGTGCCGCGCATCCGTTCGCCGGCCCGCTCGTCCTGGCTGGACATGGCGGCCAGCACCTCGGGATACCAACCCTGCCGCCGGAACGGGGTGGAGACCAGCACCAGCCGGCGTACCAGGTCCGGATGCTGGATGGCGGTCCGCAGCGCCACGCCACCGCCGAGGGAGTACCCCAGTAGCTGCGCCCCGGGCAGGTCGAGGTGCCGCAGCAGCGCGGCGACGTCGTCGGCCATCGACTCGTAGCGCAGTGGACGATCCACGTCGGCGGTGCGACCGTGGCCCTGGAGGTCGACTGCGATCACCCGGCGGCGGCGGGCCAGCGCCGGCAGGATCGGGGCGAACATCTCCGCCGCGCCGTAGCCGCCGTGCAGCAGCACCAGCGGTGGGCCGTCGCCGTGTTCCTCGTACCACAGCCGCAGCCCGTTGACGTGCGCGTAGCTCACGATTTCACCTCCGACCGGCGTCGGGACGCGGGCCGCCGGAAGCCGCCACGGCGACGCCCCCGGCGGACCTGCCGGCGGTGTCCCATCGGCTCAACGATCCGGCCGCCGATGATCGACGACCGTTGTCGTTGCTGGTCGGAGGGTGGGCGCGGCAGGTTTCGAACCTGCGACCCCTCGCTTGTAAGGCGAGTGCTCTCCCACTGAGCTACGCGCCCGGAACGCCCGTACGAGCGGGCCGGTGGCTGGCAAGCTTACCTGCCGGCCACCGGCCCGTCGCAACGGTGTGCCCGGTGACCGGTCAGGCGGCGACCGTGTCGGCGAGGGCCTTGCGCCAGCCCTGCTGGTCACGCGCCTCACCCGGCATGTTCATCTCGGCGAACCGGACGATCCCGGCCTTGTCGATGACGAAGGTGCCCCGGTTGGCGATGCCGGCGAGGTCGTTGAAGACGCCGTACGCCTGGGCGACCGCCCCGTGCGGCCAGAAGTCGGACAGCAGCGGGAACTGGTAGCCCTCCTTCTCGGCCCAGATCTTGTGGGCGTAGACCGAGTCGACGCTGACGGTGAGCACCTGCACGTCGTCGTTGACGTAGTCGTTGAGGTTGTCCCGCACCTCGCACAGCTCACCCTGGCAGATGCCGGTGAAGGCGAGCGGGTAGAAGACCAGCAGCACGGTGCGGTTGCCCCGGTAGTCCGAGAGCCGTACCTCCTGGTTGTTCTGGTCCTTCAGCAGGAAGTCGGGTGCCTCGGCACCAACCTCGATCGGCATGCGAACTCCTTGGTGGGTCGAGTCTGAGGTGGGTTCAGCCTGCCACACCCGCGGGCGACGCCCGGGGTGTGGGACTGCTCAGTCGCGTACGGCCTACTTGCGGCCCTTGGACCCGCGGCGCAGCACCAGCCGGGCGCCGCTCCAGTCCTTGCCGGCGTTGAGGGTCGAGGTCTGCTGGAGCCCGGCGGTCTGCGCCGACTCGGCGACCTCGCTCGGCTCGACGTGGCCGTCGCGGCCGGCCTTCGGGGTCAACAGCCACACGACTCCGGCGTCGGCCAGCGGACCGAGGGCGTCGACGAGGAGCTCGAAGAGGTCACCGTCACCGTCGCGGTACCAGACGAGCACCGCGTCGACCACCTCGTCGGTGTCCTCGTCGACCAGTTCTCCACAGCGGTCGGTCAGGGCGTCCCGGAGATCCTGGTCGACGTCCTCGTCGTACCCCATCTCCATGACGACCATGCCCGGTTCGATCCCGAACCGGTCCGCCAGGAGACGTACCCCGTCGGCGGCCTGACCAGCGGTCGCGCTCACTGTCGCGTGCCTCCTCATCTCGTCCCTGCCCGGCGGCGTCGCGGTGACGCCGTCAGGCAGAGTCCACACAGTTGTGGTCCGTCGCGCAAGTGGCGCACCGGGTGGAACGGAATTTACCGTGCCAGCAGCGTACGGGCACCCTGGGTAATGGCATCCTCGGAGACCAGCACCTGACGGGCAGCCGGACCTAATGGTACAAACGAGTCAACTGCCGCCACCCGCCGCGCCGCCCCCACGTATCCGGCGTCGACCAGCGCCGCGAGAATGCCCTCCCCCACCCCGCCGGAGCGCCGCGTCTCGTCGACCACCAGCACCCGCCCGGTCGCCGACGCCTCCCGGATCAGGTCCGCCACCGGCAGCGGGGCCAGCCACCGCAGGTCCACCACCCGGCAGCCGATCCCCTCGTCGGCCAGGGTCGACGCCGCCCGCAGCGACATCCGCACCCCGTTACCGAACGTGACGATCGTGACGTCCTCGGCCGAGCCGACGCCGTACACCCGGGCCCGGCCGATCGGGGCGTGGCCGGCGGCCCAGGCGGACGGCTCAGCGTAGGAAGCCAGCCACTCACCGTCACCCGGCTCGTACAGGTCCCGGGTGTGGTAGAGCGCGATCGGCTCCAGGAAGACCGAGACCGTGCCGTCCACGACCGCGGCGGCCAGGCAGGTCCGCAGCAGCGGGCCGGCGTCGTCCGGCCGCGCCGGCACCGCGACCACCAGACCGGGCACGTCCCGCAGTACGGCCACCGAGTTGTCGTTGTGGAAGTGCCCCCCGAACCCCTCCTGGTACGCAAGCCCCGGCACCCGCACCACCATCGGGTTGCGGAACGCCCCCTGGGAGAAGAACTGCAGGGTGGCCGCCTCGCCCCGCAACTGGTCCTCGGCGTTGTGCAGGTACGCCAGGTACTGGATCTCCGGCACCGGCAGCATCCCGGCCAGCCCCGCGCCCAGCCCCAACCCCAGCACCGACGTCTCGTCCAGCAGGGTGTCGAAGACCCGGGCCGCCCCGAACCGCTCCCGCAGCCCCTTGGTGACCCCGTACACCCCGCCCTTGGCGGCGACGTCCTCGCCGAACACCGCCAGCTGCGGGTGGCTGAGCATCCCGTCGGCGAGCGCCGCGTTGATGCTCTGCGCGAGGGTCAGCGGGCCGGCCAGCTCCGGCGGCCTGCCCGCGAACGCCTCCGCCCGGCCGGCCGCGTCCGGCCCGGCGGCCCGCTGGGCGGACTGTGCCACGGCGGCGGCGACCCGCGACGGCCGGCGGGGCGACAGCGGGGCCACCACCTCGGCCACGGCCGACAGCTTCGGCTCGTCGAGCACCTCCTCGGCGGTCCGGCGCACCTGCCAGCCCCGCTCGTCGTAGCGGGCCAGCAGCTCCTCCCCGGTGGCCACCCCGGCCTCGACGAGCAGCCGGGCGGTGGCCAGCACCGGGTCGCGTGCCTCGTCGGCGGCGATCTCGGCGGTGCTGCGGTACGCCTGCTCGGCGTCGGCACCGGCATGGCCCAACAGCCGCACGGTACGCAGGTGCAGCACCGCCGGGCGACGGTGCCGACGCACCCAGCCGGCGGCCTCGGCGGCCACCGCGTGCACGGCCACCGGATCGGTGCCGTCGGCGGCGAAGTACCGCACCCCCGGCCGGGCCCGCAGGGTCCGCTCCACCCAGCCCTCCGGCGACCGGACGCTGATGCCCAGGCCGTTGTCCTCGCAGACGAAGAGCACCGGAATCCGCAGGCCGGTGTGGTCGTACCAGCCGGCGGTGTTGAAGGCGGCGGTGGCGCTGGCGTGGTTGACCGAGGCGTCGCCGAACGAGCAGACCACGATGGCGTCCCGGGGCCACGGCGAGCGCGGCGGGCCGTCCGGGTCGTCGCGCCGGCCGGCGGTGTCCATCCGGCGCAGCCGCTCCACGGCCAGCCCCAGCCCGACCGCCCGGGGCAGGTGCGAGGCGATGGTCGACGTGGTCGGCACCACGGCCAGGTCGGCACGGCCGAACACCTTGTGCCGGCCCCCGGCGATCGGGTCCCGGGTCGAGGCGACGATGCCCCGCAGCACGTCCCGGGCCGCCTCGGCGTACGCCTCCTGCCACCCGTCCAGGTCCGGGCCGCCCGCCGAATCGGCCACCGCCGGCTCGGGGCGGGGGCCGGCGGGTACGACGGGTCCGGCGTCGGCCGGGTCGCCCGCCGGGCCGGGCGCACCGGCGGCGGACGTGACGGCCTGGCCGGTGGGGACGGCTACCGGGGCGGGCCGCTGGCGGGGCACCGGCTCGGCGGTGCCGTCGGCACCCACCCGGTAGGCGACCGCTCCGGCCGGGGGTGGTGGCACGGCGACGCCGTCGAGCGCGTCCGTCGGGCGCACCGACGCGGGGTGCGGGTCGTGGACCGGGGAGCCGGGGCTGGTCTCCCCGCCCCACCCGGCACCGGCGGCCGACCCGACCGGCGGGCCGGCGGCGTCCGGGGCCACGGGTGGCAGACCGGCGGCGTCCGGAGCCCGGTGCGGCGCGGCCACGGCGTCCGGGGTTCCCGGCGACGCGGCCACGGTGTCCGGGGTTCCCGGCGACGCGGCCACGGTGTCCGGCAGGCCGGTCGACAAGCCGCCGGCGTCCGGGGCTGCGGGCGGCGGGGCGACGGTGTGCGACGCCCCGACCGATGGGCCCGTGGCCTGCGGGGAAACGGGCACGTCCGGGTGACCCGGCCGGGAGCCGGTGTCCGGACCTGCGGCGGGTGGGCTGCTGTGGTGCGCTCCGGTGGGCGCGGGGACGTCGTCGACCGCCGAGCGGCCGCCGTCGGTGGGGGCGTCGGCCGGCCGACTGTCGCCGTCAGGGGTGTCGGCCGGATCATGGACGCCGTCGGGGTCACCGGCCGGCGGGTGGTCGTCGGCGTCCGGGTATCCGGTCACCGCCGCGGGATCCCCGCCGGCCCCGACGTCGCCGCCGGGGAAGTCGCCGACGGCCTGGGCGGCACGCAGGCAGTAGAAGGCGCCGGAGCGGTAGTGCAGCAGGGCCGGGTCGGTGGGGCGCAGTGCGGCGGCCACCGCCGCGTTGGCCTCGTGCCCGGCCGAGCCGATCGTGTAGAAGCCCTCGTCGAAGCTGCGCAGCCAACGCGCGGCCAGGTCGAGCTGGCGGCTGGTCACCTGCGCGTCGAACAGGGCGAGCAGCTGCCGCCCGGTCAGCGCGGCACCGGGCCGGACGGGTCGCCCGGGGTCACGCCGCCGCTCGGGCTCGGGCAACGCGCCCAGGGTCTCCCGGAACCGGTCGTCGAGATCTTGCGGGGTGGTCACGCGATCAGCATTACCGACGGAGGCCACGCTCGCCCACTCAGACACGACCCGACCGGGATACGGCGGTCCACCACACCCGCTGTGGACGGTCCCGGCAGGACACCGACCCGACCGGTTCGCGCAGCGGCATCGGCTGCCGGGCACCCGTTCGCCGGGCGCTGTTCGGCTGCCGGAGGGGGCGACGGTCTCCGGTGGTCACCTGACGGCCACCGTGGGTCGCGACGCTGCCGGGGTCAGGAACGCACCGGACCCCGGGGAGGCTCCCATGGCACTGTCCCGACGCACCGTCCTGCTCTCCGGCGCGGCGCTGGGGGCGGCCGGCGCGACCGCCGGCCTGCCCACGCCCGCCGACGCCGCCGACGGGCGTCCCGCCCGGCCGGCGGTCCCCGCCCGGCACCGGCCGCTGCTCTGGCCGTTCACCCTCGGGGTGGCCTCCGGCGACCCCGACCACCAGGGGGTCGTGCTGTGGACCCGGCTGGCGCCGCAGCCGCTGGCCGAGGACGGCCTGGGCGGCATGCCCGGACGGACGGTCGAGGTGCAGTGGGAGGTGGCCGCCGACGAACTGTTCCGGCACGTCGTCCAGCGGGGCACGGAGACCGCCCGGCCCGAGTCGGCGCACAGCGTGCACGTCGAGCTGACCGGGCTACTGCCCGGCCGGGAGTACTTCTACCGGTTCCGGGCCGAGGGGCACCTCTCCCCCACCGCGCGCACCCGCACCGCACCCGACCCGGCGTCCCTGCCCGCCGCGCTGGCGATGGGTTTCGTCTCCTGCTCCCACTACGAGCAGGGGTACTTCACCGCCTACCGGCGGCTGGCCGAGAGCGCGCCGGAGCTGATCCTGCACCTCGGCGACTACCAGTACGAGTACGCCCGGGAGTACGGCCCGGACCGGCCGCGCGGGCACGAGGGGCCGGAGACCCGGACGCTTGCCAACTACCGGCAGCGGCACGCCCAGTACAAGACCGACCCGGACCTGCAGGCGGCGCACGCGGTGGCCCCCTGGGCGGTGGTCTTCGACGACCACGAGGTGGAGAACAACTGGGCCGGCGCGGTGCCGGAGGAGCCGGACCCAGACTTCCTGGCCCGGCGGGCCGCCGCCTTCCAGGCGTACCACGAGAACATGCCGTTGCGGCGGGCCTCGGTGCCGCGCGGTCCGGACATCGCGCTGTACCGGCGGTTGCGCTGGGGGCGGCTGGCCACCTTCCACCTGCTCGACACCCGGCAGTACCGGGACGACCAGGCGTGCGGGGACGGCTACCGGGACTGCCCGGCGGCGGCCGACCCGGGCCGCACCATCACCGGCACGGCGCAGGAGCAGTGGCTGCTGGACGGGTTCCGCCGCTCCGACACCCGCTGGGACCTGCTCGCCCAGCAGGTGTTCTTCGCCGCCCGCGACCGTGACCCGGGGCCGACCCGGCTGACCAGCATGGACGCCTGGGACGGCTACCTGGCCTCCCGGGACCGGATCACCCGGGGCTGGGTGGCCGCCGGGGTCCGCAACCCGGTGGTGCTCACCGGCGACGTGCACGCGCACTGGGCGGCCGACCTGAAGCTCGACTACCTCGACCCGGCGGCGCGGACGGTCGGCACCGAGCTGGTCTGTTCCTCGGTCACCTCGGGCGGCGACGGCTTCGACTCGGCCAGCGGCTCGCACCCCTGGCTGCGCACCAACCCGCACCTGCGGTTCCAGAACGACCTGCGCGGTTTCGTCCGGACCACGATCACCCCGGCACAGCTCAGCGCGGACTTCATGGTGCTGCCGTACGTGAGCCGGGCGGGCGCGCCGGCGTACCCCCGGGCGTCGTTCGTGGTCGAGGACCGGGTGCCCGGCCTGCACCAGACGTACGACCGGCCGCCGTCCACCGCCCGCGCCCGGCCGGTGGACCGGGACCGGTACACGGTCGAGACGGAGACCGGGCTGCGCTGAGCGGCCCGCGCCCGGGTCGGCCGGGACGGTTCGGCCGGGTGCGGGTCAGCCGGGGAGGAAGGAGAAGCGGACCTGACGCGACGGGTTGTCGCCGTTGGGGTCGACCAGGCAGACCGACTGCCAGGTGCCGAGCTGGAGCCGGCCCCCGAGCACCGGCAGCGTCGCGTACGGCGGGACGAAGGCGGGCAGCACGTGGTCGCGGCCGTGGCCGGGTGAGCCGTGCCGGTGCCGCCAGCGGTCGTCGGTGGGCAGCAGGTCGTCGAGGGCCCGCAGCAGGTCGTCGTCGGAGCCGGCGCCGGTCTCGATGATCGCCACCCCGGCGGTGGCGTGCGGCACGAAGACGTGCAGCAGGCCGTCGCCCTGCCCGGCGACGAACCGTTCCGCCTCGGCCGTGACGTCGACGACGGTGGGTCGGGAACCGGTCCGGACGGTGATCACCTCACTGCGCATACGGCGCATTCTGCCGCATCCGTCGCGCCACCGCCCCCGGCCCGGGGGCCGGGACGGCCGGTTCGGGGTGCCGGGCACGGCCGGCCGCCGGACGGTGCCGTGTCCGGGCGGCCGGGAGTGCGGCCGGGTGGCCACCCACGCAAAGTTACCGGCGGGTACCTGTGTTCAGCGTCGCGTCTGGGGGAGCTACACGTGACGACGGGTGCCACCAGAGGGCAGGATGGCGGAGAGACCTATCCCACACACAACCGAGGGAACGCCTGTGGCTACGGAACGCAAGCGCCCGGTGATCACCGCTGGTCTGCCGAGCCAGCTTCCGGACATCGACCCCGAAGAGACCAGCGAGTGGGTCGAGTCGCTCGACGGTGTCATCGACGAGCGCGGAACCAAACGCGCCCGGTACGTCATGCTCAGCCTGCTGGAGCGGGCCCGCGAGCGGCAGGTCGGGGTGCCGTCCCTGACCACCACCGACTACATCAACACCATCGCCCCGGAGCAGGAACCCTGGTTCCCGGGCGACGAGCACATCGAGCGGCGGATCCGGGCGTACGTCAGGTGGAACGCGGCGATGCTGGTGCACCGCGCGCAGCGGCCGGAGATCGGCGTCGGTGGGCACATCTCCACCTTCGCCAGCTCCGCCTCCCTCTACGAGGTGGGCTTCAACCACTTCTTCCGGGGCAAGAACCACCCGGGCGGCGGCGACCACATCTTCTACCAGGGCCACGCCTCCCCCGGCATGTACGGGCGGGCGTTCCTGGAGGGCCGGCTCTCGGAGGACCAGCTCGACGGGTTCCGGCAGGAGCTGTCGCACCCGGGCGGCGGGCTGCCGTCGTACCCGCACCCGCGGCTGATGCCGGACTTCTGGGAGTTCCCCACGGTCTCGATGGGTCTGGGTCCGCTGAACGCGATCTACCAGGCCCGGTTCAACCGCTACCTGCAGCACCGGGGCATCAAGGACACCTCCCAGCAGCACGTCTGGGCGTTCCTCGGCGACGGTGAGATGGACGAGGTCGAGTCGCTCGGCGCGATCGGCGTGGCCGCGCGCGAGGAGCTGGACAACCTCACCTTCGTGATCAACTGCAACCTCCAGCGGCTGGACGGCCCGGTCCGGGGCAACGGCAAGGTGATGCAGGAGCTGGAGGCGTTCTTCCGGGGTGCCGGCTGGAACGTGATCAAGGTGGTCTGGGGCCGGGAGTGGGACCCGCTGCTCGCCGCGGACACCGACGGCGCGCTGGTCAACCTGATGAACACCACCCCCGACGGTGACTACCAGACCTACAAGGCGGAGTCCGGGGCGTACGTGCGGGAGCACTTCTTCGGCCGTGACCAGCGGACCCGCAAGATGGTCGAGCACCTGTCCGACGACGAGATCTGGAACCTCAAGCGGGGCGGGCACGACTACCGCAAGCTCTACGCGGCCTACAAGGCGGCCACCGAGCACACCGGGCAGCCGACCGTCATCCTGGCCAAGACCATCAAGGGCTGGACGCTGGGCTCGCACTTCGAGGGCCGCAACGCCACGCACCAGATGAAGAAGCTGACGCTTGACGACCTCAAGCTGTTCCGCGACCGCCTCTACCTGGACATCCCGGACAAGGCGCTGGAGGACAACCCCTACCTGCCGCCGTACTACACCCCGGGTGAGTCCTCGGACGAGATGGCCTACCTGCGGGAGCGGCGCGAGCAGCTCGGCGGCTACCTGCCGTCCCGGCGGACCAGCCACAAGAAGCTGGCGATCCCGGGGCCGGAGCGGTTCGCCGACGTCAAGCGCGGCTCGGGCAAGCAGAAGGTGGCCACCACGATGGCCTTCGTCCGCCTGCTCAAGGACATCATGAAGGACAAGGAGTTCGGCAAGCGCTGGGTGCCGATCATCCCGGACGAGGCGCGCACCTTCGGCCTGGACTCGATCTTCCCGACCGCGAAGATCTACTCGCCGCACGGCCAGCGGTACACCTCGGTCGACCGGGACCTGTTCCTGTCCTACAAGGAGTCGACGACCGGGCAGATCCTGCACGAGGGGATCAACGAGGCCGGTTCGGTCGCCTCGTTCACCGCCGCCGGCACCGCGTACGCGACCCACGACGAGCCGATGATCCCGATGTACATCTTCTACTCGATGTTCGGGTTCCAGCGCACCGGTGACGGCTTCTGGGCGGCGGCCGACCAGATGGCCCGGGGCTTCGTCCTCGGCGCGACCGCCGGGCGGACCACGCTCAACGGTGAGGGCCTCCAGCACGAGGACGGCCACTCGCTGCTGCTGGCCGCCACCAACCCGGCGGTGGTCGCCTACGACGCGGCGTTCGGGTTCGAGCTGGCGCACATCGTGGAGCGCGGCCTGCACCGGATGTACGGCGAGGACCAGGAGAACGTCTTCTACTACCTCACCGTCTACAACGAGCCGATCCACCAGCCGGTCGAGCCGTCCGAGCTGGACGTCGAGGGGCTGCTCAAGGGCATCTACCGCTACGCGCCGGCCCCGCAGGTCGACGGCCCGAAGGCGAACATCCTGGCCTCCGGGACCGGCATGCAGTGGGCGCTCAAGGCGCAGCAGCTCCTCGCCCAGGACTGGGGGGTGGCCGCCGACGTCTGGTCGGTGACCTCCTGGACGGAGCTGCGCCGCGACGCGGTGCTCTGTGAGGAGCACAACCTGCTCAACCCGGGCGCGGAGCAGCGGGTGCCGTACATCCAGCAGAAGCTGGCCGACGCCGACGGGCCGAAGGTCGCGGTCAGCGACTGGATGCGCGCGGTACCGGACCTGATCGCCCGCTGGGTACCCGGCGACTACACCTCGCTCGGCACCGACGGCTTCGGCATGTCGGACACCCGGCACGCGCTGCGGCGGCACTTCCACGTCGACGCCGAGTCGGTGGCGGTGGCGACGCTGCGGCAGCTCGCCCTGCGCGGCGTGGTGCCGGCCGGTGTTCCGGCCGAGGCCGCCAAGAAGTACGCGATCGACGACGTCAACGCCGCCCCGGTCGGCGAGACCGGCGGGGACAGCTAGTCCCCGAGGTACGACGAAGGGCCCGGCGCGGTGCGCCGGGCCCTTTCGCGTCGTCGGGTCGGGTCAGCCGACGGCGGCCAGGTCGGTGAGCCGGGCCAGCGACTCCTCCAGGTCGGCACCGACCCGGCGCAGCCCGAGGCGCAGCAGGGCGCCCTTGACCGGGCCGGCCGGCCAGCGGACCACGATCAGCCGGACGATGGTGCCGCCCTCCTCCTCGTCGGCGGTGAGCTGCACGTAGATCTCGGTGCGCGCCTCGGCGCGGGCCCCGGCACCCCGGGCGCGTTCCCGCCAGCCGATCAGGGTGGGTTCCTGGTAGGCGATCACCTCGGCCTCGTGCGCCGAGCCGCGCCCGGCCTGGACGAGTTGTCGACGGCCGAAGCCCTCCCCCGAGAGGACCTCGGCGGCCCGGACCCCGGCCAACCAGGCGGGCAACTGCTCGGCCCGTTGGACAACTTCCCAGACCGCTTCCACCGGCGCCGTCACGTGCGCACTGCGTTCGACGAGGATCATTCTGTTCTTCCCCCACTGAGGACATCCGCGATATTCCGCACTCTATGCGCTAAATCGGACTTACCGGGACGTGTTCGGAAAAAGACACGCCGACAACCCTTGCGCCCGCATTGCCTCGCACCTATGGCGCTCGCGGACTTCGCGCCCTAGAGTGCGAACACGTTTCGCGTTCTGGGAGGGTGGATGACGACCGCACCGATCCCCGGTTTCCCCGCCGGTTTCCGTTGGGGGGTGTCCACCTCGGCGTACCAGATCGAGGGGGGCGCCGACGCCGACGGCCGGGGACCGTCCATCTGGGACACCTTCGCCCACACCTCCGGCCGGATCATCGACGGCAGCACCGGCGACGTGGCCTGCGACCACTACCACCGGCACCGGGAGGACGTCGCGCTGCTGGCCGGGCTCGGGGTGTCGGCGTACCGGTTCTCGATCGCCTGGCCCCGGGTGCGGCCCGGCGGCACCGGCCCGGTCAACACCGCCGGCCTGGACTTCTACGACCGGCTCGTCGACGACCTGCTCGCCGCCGGCATCGACCCGGTCGCCACCCTGTTCCACTGGGACCTGCCCCAGCCGCTCCAGGACGCCGGCGGCTGGCTCAACCGGGACACCGCCGCCCACTTCGCCGAGTACGCCGACGTGACCGCCGCCCGCCTCGGCGACCGGGTGAAACTCTGGATCACCCTCAACGAGCCGTTCATCCACCTGAGCCTCGGCCACGGCACCGGGGAACACGCCCCCGGCCAGACCCTGCTCTTCGACTCCTTCCCCGCCGCCCACCACCAACTGCTCGGGCACGGGCTGGCGGTGACCGCGCTGCGCGCCCACAGCACCGCACCGGTGGCCATCGCCAACAACTACTCGCCTGTCGTCCGGCACGGCGACACCGACGCCGACCATGCCGCCGCGGCGGCGTACGACGCCCTGCACAACCACCTGTTCACCGACCCGCTGCTGGGCCGGGGCTACCCCGAGGGCTTCGACCCGGGCGTGGTCCGCGACGGCGACCTCGCGGTGATCGCCGCGCCGCTGGACGTGCTCGGGGTCAACTACTACAACCCGACCGGGGTACGCGCCCCCGAGGAGGACTCCCCGCTGCCGTTCGAACTGGTCCCGCTGGAGGGCTACCCGCGTACCGCGTTCGACTGGCCGGTGGTCCCGGACGGGCTGCGTACCCTGCTCGTCGGCCTGCGCGACCGGTACGGCGACGCGCTGCCGCCGATCCAGATCACCGAGGGCGGCTGCGCCTTCGACGACGTCCCGGACGCCGACGGCATGGTGCACGACCCGGACCGGATCGGCTACCTCGACGGGCACCTGCGCGCCCTGCGGGCCGCCATCGACGAGGGCGTCGACGTGACCGGGTACTTCGTCTGGTCGCTGCTGGACAACTGGGAGTGGGCCGAGGGCTTCACCAAGCGCTTCGGCCTGGTGCACGTCGACTTCGACACCGGCACCCGCACGCCCAAGTCCTCGTACGCCTGGTACCGGGCCCAGGTCGGCCGGGGGTGACCACCGTCGACCCGACGCCGGCCTCGCTGCCGGCGGCGCTCGCCGACCCGGTCGTCCCGGTCCGGCGGAGCTGGATCGCGTTGATCTTCGCGGCCAACCTCGGGGTGTGGATGGCCTTCTTCACCCCCATCCAGGTGCTGCTACCGCAGCAGGTGGAACGGATCTCGCCGGACCACAAGGAGGCGATGCTGGCCGTCGTCACCGGGCTGGGCGCGCTCGCGGCGGTGCTGGCCAACCCGCTCGCCGGGGCGCTGTCGGACCGCACCTGCCTGCGCATCGGCGGGCGGGAGTTCGGCCGCCGGCACGTCTGGACGGCCGGCGGCGCGGTGCTCGGCGCGCTGGCGCTGGTGCTGCTGGCCCGGCAGCAGACCATCGCCGGGGTGGCGCTGGGCTGGGTCGCCGCCCAGGTCTGCTTCAACGCGATGCTGGCCAGCCTCACCGCCGGCATCCCCGACCGGGTGCCGGTGGTGCAGCGCGGCGGGGTCTCCGGCTGGGTGGGCATCCCGCAGGCGCTGGGCCTGGTGCTCGGCGCGGTGCTGGTCACCGCCCTGGTCAGCGGCACCGTGCCCGGCTACACCGCGATGGCGCTGGCGGTGCTGCTGCTGTCGTTGCCGTTCGCGTTCCTCACCCCCGACGACCCGCTGCCCCGGCAGCACCGCCCGCCGCTGCGGCTGCGCGCGCTGGTCGCCTCGATGTGGATCGACCCGCGCCGGCACCCGGACTTCGCCTGGGCCTGGATCACCCGGTTCCTGGTGCAGATCGGCAACGCCCTGGGCACCCTCTACCTGCTGTACTTCCTCACCGACGGGGTGCGCTACCCCGACCCCGAGGGTGGCCTGCTGGTGCTGATCCTGCTCTACACCCTCGGCATGATGCTCACCGCCGTGGTCGCCGGGATGCTGTCCGACCGGTCCGGCCGGCGCAAGGTCTACGTGATCGTCTCCGGGGTGGTGATGGCGGTGGCCGCGCTGCTGCTGGCGGTCGCGCCGACCTGGTCGATGGCGCTGGTCGCCGCGGTGCTGCTCGGTGCCGGTTACGGCGTCTACCTGTCGGTCGACGCGGCGCTGATCACCGAGGTGCTGCCGCGCGCCACCGACCGGGCCAAGGACCTCGGCGTGATCAACATCGCGAACTCGGCACCCCAGGTGCTCGGCCCGGCGCTGTCCGCCCCGATCGTGGTCCACCTGGGCGGCTACCCCACGCTGTACGCGGTGACCGCCGTGGTGACCCTGCTCGGCAGCGCCCTGGTCCTCAAGATCCGGGGCGTGCGCTGACGGGCCCCCTGGCGAAACCGGGTCGCGGCCGGCCGTAGGCTGGACGGCGTGACGGTACGTGTGCGCTTCGCCCCCTCCCCGACCGGTATGTTCCACGTCGGCGGTGCCCGCTCGGCGCTGCAGAACTGGATCTTCGCCAAGCAGCAGGGTGGGGTGTTCGTGCTGCGCGTCGAGGACACCGACGCCGCCCGTAACAAGCCCGAGTGGACCGAGGGCATCCTGTCCGCGCTGGAGTGGATCGGCATCGCCCGCGACACCTACGAGGGCCCCTACTTCCAGTCGGCGTACGCCGGTGAGCACCGGGCCGCCGCCCAGCGGTTGCACGACGCCGGGCGGGCCTACTACTGCGACTGCACCCGGGAGGCGGTGCAGGCCCGTACCGGCTCGCAGTACCAGGGCTACGACGGCTTCTGCCGGGACCGGGGCCTGCCACCCGGCGAGGGGCGGGCGCTGCGCTTCCGTACCCCCGACGAGGGCGCGACCGTGGTGGTCGACCTGATCCGGGGCGAGCCGACGTTCGAGAACAAGCTGATCGAGGACTTCGTCATCGCCCGCGGCGACGGCTCCCCGGTGTTCCTGCTCGCCAACGTCGTGGACGACATGACGATGGGCATCACCCACGTGATCCGGGCCGAGGAGCACCTGCCGAACACCCCGAAGCAGCAGCTCCTCTGGGACGCCCTGGGCGTCAAGCCGCCGATCTGGGCGCACGTGCCGGTGGTGGTCAACGAGAAGCGGCAGAAGCTCTCCAAGCGCCGCGACAAGGTGGCCCTGGAGGCGTACCGGGACGAGGGTTACCTCGCCGCCGCGATGCGCAACTACCTGATGCTGCTCGGCTGGGCGCCGTCGGGCGACCGGGAGATCGTGCCCTGGTCGGTGATCGAGGAGGAGTTCCGGTTGACCGAGGTCAACCCCTCCCCCGCCTTCTTCGACGAGAAGAAGCTGCGCGCGTTCAACGGCGAGTACATCCGGGCGCTGCCGGTCGACGAGTTCGTGGCCGCCTGCCAGCCGTGGCTGACCGGCACCGGCACCATCGCCCCGCCGCCGTGGCTGCCGGAGGAGTTCGACGCCGACGCGTTCGCCGCGGTGGCGCCGCTGGCGCAGACCCGGATCGCGGTGCTCAGCGAGATCGTGCCCAACGTCGACTTCCTCTTCCTCGCCGAGCCGTCGATCGACGAGGCGGCCTGGGCCAAGGCGATGAAGGAGGGGGCGGCCGACCTGCTCGACGCGGCCGTCGCCGGCTACACGGCGCTGGAGTCCTGGGACGCGGAGTCGCTGAAGTCGACACTGGAGGCGGTCGGTGCCCAGCGCGGCCTCAAGCTGGGCAAGGCGCAGGCCCCGGTCCGGGTGGCGGTCACCGGCCGTACCGTCGGGCTGCCGCTGTTCGAGTCGCTGGAGGTGCTCGGTCGGGAGCGCACCCTGACCCGGCTGCGCGCCGCCCGGCTCCGCCTGGTCTAGCTCTACCACGACATCGACGCGGGGCCCGCCGGTGACCGGCGGGCCCCGCGTCGGTGTCCGGTCAGGACCGGGTGGAGCGGCGGCGCAGGAACAGGCCCGCGGCGAGCGCGGCGAGCAGCACCAGGCCACCGGCCGCCGCCCAGAGCCAACCCCGGCCGTTGTCGTCGGTGCCGGCGGCGACCGGGGTGGTCGACGGGGAGCCGGGTGCCGCGCTGCTCGGCGTCGGCGACGGGGTGGGACTGGCCGACGGGCTGACCGACGGCGACGGGGGCGCGGCGGCGGTGCCGGTGGTGAGGGTGAACCGCACCTCCCCCTTGACGGGGTGGCCGTCGCTGGACGGCAATTGATAGTCGACGATGTAGAGACCGGCCGCGCCCGGGGCGAACGGCACCCTGACCCGGCTGCCGGAAAAGGTCGGCTCGCCACCGGCGGCCGGGATGTTGTCCGGCCCGGTCACTGTGATCTTCGTCCTGTCCGGATCGAGTTTGGCCAGGAAACGCAGCTCGACGGCGGCCGGCGCGGTGGCGACCTTGGCCCCGTTGGCCGGATTGCTCCCGGTCAGCGAGTTGTGTGCCAGCGCCGGCGACGCCGGCAACAACGCCACGCCGAGCGCCACGCCGACGAGCACTGGCACCGCCCGCACCAGCCGTGGGACCCTGCCCCCCATGAAGCCCTCCGCAAAGGTACGATCCGCCCGCTGATCACGCGGCTGAGAAATTGGTCGTTCCAGGATCGCAGATAGTTCCACATATTGTTCCCAGAGCTGCATCCGAGCGATGTTCCAGGAAGTCTGTGCGGTGGGGCCGGCGCTGCCCGGTCACGCACCGATGCCGACCGGCCCGCGCGTGACCCGCAGCACAGCCATCCATCGAACGGGGCGAGGAGGCGGCGATGGTCGACAGGGTGAGGCGGCTGCTGGCAGCGGTCGCGGTGGGCGTGGCGGCGGCGGTGGTGCTCGGCACCGGGCCGGCGGCGCAGGCGGCCGGGGCGCACCGGGCGGCACCGAAGACGCCACCCGCCGGGGTGGACATCACAGGGGTGGGGCTGACCGAACCGCTGCGCCTGCGCAGCGACACCGCCCCGACCCACGTGGTCGCGGTCATCGACCAGGTCAGCTGGTTCGGCCGCACCGGCCAGGCCAAGGGCCCCACGGCCGCCGACCTCGGTCCGAAGTACACCATCGTGGTGCTCGCCGGGGACACCGCCACGCAGACGTTCGACCTCTACCCGCTGGCCAAGGGCGGTCCCCGGGCCTTCCGGCCGGCCAAGCAGCCCGACGCGCGCAAGACCACCGCCGGCTGGTTCCTCGGCCGGCTCACCATGTCCGAGACGCTGCGCGCCGCCGGGGTGCCGCTGGAGCCGCAGCTCGACACGGTCAGCGGCGGCGTGGGTGGCGGCGAACGGGCCCTTCCGGACGACGCCCTCAACCCGGGTCGCGACATCGACGACGCGATCTCCGAACTTCAGCGGTTGCTGCTGCTCAACGTGGGCGTGATGCTGGTGATCACGCTCGGCCTGGCGGGCATCGCCCTGCTGGTCCGCCGCCGCACCCGCTGACCACGGGCCGGCCGCCGGTACCGGCCCCGCCCGGCCGGCCGGGACGCCGCCGCGCCCCGGTGCGGGTCACGCCGGTGCCCGGTCGGCCGCCGTACCCGCCGCCGACCACACCGCCAGCACCACCTTGCCCCGGACGTGCCCGGCCTCGACCAGCCGGTGCGCGTCCGCGGCCTGGGCCAGCGGGAGCACCCGCTCGATGTGGACGGTGAGCCGGCCCGCGTCGACCAGCGCGGCCAGCAACCCCAGGTCCGCCGTGGACGGCTGCACGAACAGGTAGCTGCCGCCGAGCCGGGTGACGTGCTCCGGGTCGGCGACGGAGACCAGCCGGGACGGCCGGGACAACAGCACCGCCGAGACGTCCAGCGCCGCCCCGCCGAACAGGTCGAGCGCCACGTCCACCCCGTCGGGCGCGAGCGCGCGGAGCCGGTCGGCCAGGCCGTCGCCGTGGGCGACCGGTTCGGCACCCAAAGACCGGACGAAGTCGTGATTGGCCGGACCCGCCGTGCCGATCACCCGGGTCGCCCCCAACGCCCGCGCCACCTGCACCGCCAGGTGCCCCACCCCGCCCGACGCCCCGTGCACCAGCACGGTGTCCCCCGCGCCGGTGCCGGCCCGCCGCAACGCCTGGTAGGCGGTCAACCCGGCCAGCGGCAGGCCGGCCGCCTCGACCCAGGACGCCTGGGACGGCCGGATCGCCAGGCAGCGTTGCGGGGCGGGGACCAGTTCGGCATAGCTGCCGTACTGGAGGTGGTCGCGGCGGACGTACCCGATCACCTCGTCGCCGACGGCGAACCCGGTCACCGCCGGGCCGGCCGCCACCACCACGCCCGCCGCGTCCCAGCCGGGCACCAGGGGGAAGTGCGCGGGAATCGCGTCGGCCAGCAACCCCTCACGGATCTTCGCGTCGACCGGGTTCACTCCGGCGGCGCGGACCCGCACCAGCACCGTGTCCGGACCCACCGGGGGGTCGGGCAGTTCCCGCAGGGTCAGCCGGTCGGCCGTACCCCACCCGTCGATCGCGATCGCCTGCACGTCACCCACGCTAACGGTCGACGGGCCGTCAGGTGATCAGCACCAACGGTGTGGCGGGCGTTGCACGCGCTGCCGACGCCGGCCGGGGCGGACCGGGCCGTGCCGGTGCCCGCCCGCCCAGCCGGCCAGGTCGCTGCGGCAGGCCCGGGTCGGCGGGTCCGGTTGGCCGGTCGGGCCGGGTTCCACCGCCGCCGGTCGGGCCGCCGCGCCGTCGACCGTCTCGACGCCGCGTTGGCGGGGCAGCGCCAGCTCGTCGTCGGCCCGTTCGGCCGCCCGACAGACCTGCTCCGTCGCCAGCCGGCGGTGCGGTCGGGCCGCCCCGGGCTGGTCGTGGTGGCCCGGCCGGCAGGGCTCGCCCTGGGCGCAGCCGTGGTCGGCCTCCCCGTGCGCCATCCCGGTCTCCTCACACTCGCGTCGCCCGCCGGGACGACACCCCGGCGCGGCAGTGCCACCGTACTGGCCGGCACCGACGCGCCGTGCAGCGCGTACCCCCGGGGTCAGGACCTCGGCCGACGCGGGAAGATCGTCTCCCAGACCGGGAACGCGACCAGCCAGATCAGCAGCGCGACGGTGAGGGTGCGGATCCAGTTCGCCAGCTCCCGGGTGCGCTCGGCGTCACCGACGACGACGATCGCGGCGGCCAGCAGGGCGCAGGCGACCGCCCAGCCGAGCAGTGCCTTGCCCCACTCCCGCCACTCGTGGCGGGCCCGCGCCCAGCCGTACCGGGGTGGTTTCACCGGCGGCGGGCCGCCGGCGAAACGGTGCGCGAAGCGCTGGTCGGCCCACCGGATCATGGAGTGCCCGAACGCCACCGAGAACCCGAGGTAGACGGCGGCCAGCCCGTGGGTGGCGTCCGCGGTGGCCCCCCGGCGCAGGTCCACCGCCGCCGCGCCCAGCAGCACCAGGTCCACCAGCGGGACGCAGACCAGCAGCGCCGCGCCCAGCCGGGGCCGGCGCAGCGGGTACCGGGCGACCAGCCCGGCCACGAGCAGCACCCAGAACCCGATCTCACACCCGACGATGACCGCCAGCAGCATGTCCACCTCCCCGTCCCGGTCCAGCGTGCCGGGGCGGGGAGGTGGTCACCTCACCGGCGGGGACGAGTTGCGGGTCCCTCCTTCGGCGGAGCGGCGGCCCGGCGTACCCCCTTCGGCGGACGGCCGACCGGGCGGCCTCCTCCGCAGGTGGGAGGGGTGCCGACCCGGGATGTGGTGGGATCGGGACCATGCGGATGCCGGGCTGGGTCGGCTCCGGCCGGCCGGGACGCGACCTGGCCCTGGCCGGGGTGTCCCTGGTCGGCGGCCTGGCGGCCTACGGCGTCGGCCTGCAACCCCAGTTCCCCTGGGCGCCGGACGTGCCGCGGGTGTCCTTCCTGCTGCCGCTGCTGGCGGTGAGCGTGGCGGTCGGGCTGCGACGGGTGGCCACCCGGACCGGCCTGGCGGTGGGCACGGTGGCGGTGCTCGCCGACGCCGCGCTCGGCGTGTCGGTGGGCTGCACGGTGATCTACACCCAGGTGTTGTACGACACGTGCGTGTACGGCCCGCCCCGGTGGTGGCGCTGGCTGCTGCGGGTCACCGTCGGGCTCAGCGTCGGCGGCACGGTGCTGGGCCTGCTCTGCTGGGGTTGGCGGGGTGCCGCCGTCGGAATGCCGTTCGCGCTGCTCGGGGTGCTGCCGGTGGTCACCGGGATCAGCGTGCGGCAGTACCGGGACCAGGCGGCGACCGAACGGGCCCGCGCCGAGCAGACCGCCCGGCTGGTCGAGCTGGACCGGCGGCAGGCGGTGCTGGCCGAACGGGCCCGGATGGCCCGGGAGCTGCACGACGTGGTGGCCAACCAGCTCAGCGCGGTGGCCCTGCACGCCACCGCCGTACTCGCCGCCCCCGGGCTGGACCGGCCCCGCATCGACGCGGCGCTGCGGGTGATCCGGGAGAGCAGCGTGCAGGGCATGGCCGAGATGCGGCAGCTCATCGGGCTGCTGCGGGAGCCGTCCGTGGACCCGGTGCAGGAGGCGACCCGGGTCCGGCTGGACGAGTTGGACCGGCTGCTGGCCCGGATGGCCGGCGCCGGCCTGCGGGTCCGCACGACGGTGCGGGGGTCGCCCCGGGAGCTGCCGGTGGGGGTCGACCTGGCGGCGTACCGGATCGTGCAGGAGTCGTTGACCAACGCGTTGCGCCACGGCACGGGCACGGCGGAGCTGACCGTGGCGTACCTGCCGACGGAGGTGGCGGTGACGGTGGAGAATCCGGTTCGCTCCGGCGGGCCCGGTGCCGGTGCGGGACTGCCGGCCGGGGGTGCGGGCCTGATCGGGATGCGGGAGCGGGCCGCGCTGCTCGACGGCGAGTTCACCGCCGGTCCCCGGGACGGCTGCTTTCGGGTGCGGGCGACGCTGCCGGCCGGGGAGCGGCCGTGACCGCCCCGGTCCGGGTCGTGCTGGCCGACGACCAGGCGGCGGTCCGGGCCGGTCTGGTGCTGATCCTGGCCGGCGCGCCGGAGATCGAGGTGGTGGGCGAGGCGGCCGACGGGGAGGCGGCGGTACGGCTGTGCCGGGAGCTGCGTCCCGACGTGGCGGTGCTGGACATCCGGATGCCCCGACTGGACGGGGTGTCGGCGACCCGGGAGATCGTCGCCGCCGGCACCGCCGACGTGCTGGTGCTGACCACCTTCGACCTCGACGAGTACGTCTTCGGCGCGCTGCGCGCCGGGGCGGCCGGTTTCCTGCTCAAGGACACCGACGCGGCCGGTCTGGTGGCGGCGGTGCGGACGGTGGCCCGGGGCGAGGGGGTGATCGCCCCGACGCTGACCCGGCGGCTGATCGCGGCGTTCGCGGCGACCGCGCCCGGCGTCGACGGGGCGGACCGCGCCGCCGTGGCCGGGTTGACCCCCCGGGAGCGTGACGTGCTGGCCTGCCTGGGCGTCGGCCTGTCCAACCGGGAGATCGCCGACCGGCTGGCGGTGGCGGAGAGCACCGCGAAGACCCACGTGAGCCGGGTGTTGGCGAAGTTGGCGCTGCGCAGCCGGGTGCAGGCGGCGATCCTGGCGCAGGAGCTGGCGCTGCCCGCGCCGCCACCATGACATAGGTCTCTATCTATATTGACCACGACCCATTGCTGGCCGTAGGGTGCGAGCGGAACCATGGGCTCCCCGGCCGGCGGCCGGTCCGACGCCGCCCCCCGATCGGAGCTCCGACGGGGATCGGAGGAATCGTCATGATCGCGTCCAGGCGGTCCGTCCTGACTGCCGGCGGCATCCTCGCCGCCACCACCATCGTCGCCCTCGGCATGACCACGGTCGCCGGTGGCGCACCCGCCACGGCCACCCCGGCCGGCGGCTGCACCGCCACGGTCCGGGTCGACTCCCGCTGGGGCAGCGGCGCGAGCGGCGGCCAGATCGTCACCTTCACCGTCGCCAACACCGCGTCGGCGACCGCCAGCCGGTGGACGGTCACCTGGCCGCTCGCCGACGGCCAGCGGATCGTGTCGTCCTGGAACACCTCGATCAGCGCGACGGGTGGCACCGCGACCGCGACCAACGCGTCGTACAACGGGGTGCTCACTCCTGGCGCGTCGACCACCTTCGGCGTGCAGCTCGCCGGCCCCACCACCGCACCGACGCCGAGCTGCACCAACGACGCCGCCCCGCCGACCACCGCCAGCCCGCCGAGCGGCGCCGACGTCACCGTCGGCGAGGCCGACAACCAGCGCACCGTCACCCTGTTCGTCGGGCAGACGCTGGGCGTGACCCTGGCGGCCGACTACCTGCCGGTCACCACCACCGGGAGCGCACTGACCCCCGTGTCGACCAGCGGCGGCTACCCGACCGGGCAGCCCCTCGTGGCGACGCTGCGGGCCGTGGCCCCGGGCACCGCCGAGCTGACCACCAGCACCGACCACGCCTGCCGGCACACCACCCCGCCGTGCGCCCTGCCGACCGTGCTGTGGACGGTGCACGTCGCGGTCATCGAGCTGCCGCCGACCGACGGCGGGCAGACCGTCGTCGTCTCCGCGCCCGACAACCAGCGCGACCTCACGCTGCGCGTCGGTGACACGCTCGTGGTGAGCCTGGCCAGCAACTACCTGCCCCCGACGCTCTCCCCCGCCGGGGTCGTCGTGGCGGGCGAGGTGACCGGTGGCTACCCGAGCGGCCAGCCGCTCGTCGCCCGCTACGTGGCGACCGCGCCCGGCCGGGTCGACGTCTCCACCATCACCGACAACCTCTGCCGGCACCAGCCGACCCCCTGCCCGTCCCCCCAGGTGCGCTGGGTGGTGCACGTCACCGTCACCAACTGACCCGGCACGCCGCCGACCTGCGCCCCGACGCCCGGCGGCCCGCCCCCGGCGGGTCGCCCCGGAGCCGACGTCGAGCCCCTGCTCAGGGCATGTCACGCTGGAGCGGTGAGCGAGCCGGACGGGATGGAACTGACGGCCACCCTGCGCCGGATCGAACGGGCGGCGGGGGCGCTGGCCACGGCCAGCGTGGTCCGGATGGACGAGAGCCTGCCCTGGTTCCGTGAGCTGCCGGCCGAGCAGCGCTCCTGGGTGATGCTGGTGGCGCAGGCAGGCGCCCGGTCGCTGGTCGAGTGGCTGGGTTCCGGCGGCGGCACCACCGACAGCACCCAGGAGGTGTCCGACGAGGTCTTCGCCACCGCGCCGCTGGCCCTGGCCCGGTCGATCAGCCTCCAGCAGACGGTGGCGCTGATCAAGGTGACCATCGACGTGGTCGAGGAGCAGGTGTCGCACCTGGCCGCGCCCGGCGAGGAGCAGCAGCTCCGCGAGGCGGTGCTGCGGTTCTCCCGGGAGATCGCCTTCGCCGCCGCCCGGGTGTACGCCCGCGCCGCCGAGTCCCGGGGCTCCTGGGACGCCCGGTTGCAGGCGCTACTGGTCGACGCCCTGCTACGCGGGGACTCCCCCGACGTGCTGGCCAGCCGGGCCGCCGCGCTGGGCTGGGCGGACGCCCCACCGGTGGCGGTGGCGGTGGGCCGCTCCCCGGGCGGGGAGGTGTCCGCCGTGCTGCACACCGTCTACCGGTACGCCCGTCGGATCGGGGTGGAGGTGATCGGGGGCGTGCACGGCGACCGGCTGGTCATCGTGCTCGGCGGTGCGGCCGACCCGATGGCCGCCACCGAGAAGCTGCTCCCCGGGTTCGGCGACGGCCCGGTGGTGGTCGGTCCCGCCGTACCCAGTCTGGACGAGGCGACGGACTCGGCGCGGGCGGCGCTGGCCGGCTACCGGGCGGCGCCGGCCTGGCCGACCGCGCCCCGGCCGGTGCCGGCGGCCGACCTGCTGCCCGAGCGGGCCCTCGCCGGTGACGCCGAGGCCCGCCGCCGGCTGCGCCACGACGTGTACGCCGCCCTGGTCCGCGCGGGCGGTGAGCTGCTGGAGACGTTGGACGCCTTCTTCGCCGCCGGCGGGACGCTGGAGAGCGCCGCCCGCGCCCTGTTCGTCCATCCCAACACGGTGCGTTACCGACTGCGTCGGATCGCCGAGGTGACCGGGTTCTCCCCGCTGACCCCCCGGGACGCGTTCGCGCTCCAGGTGGCGCTGACGGTGGGCCGGCTGGACCCGATCGTCCCGGCGGGCGCGCCCGGCCCGAGCCAGAAATGACACCGGGTGACCGGTGAGCAGGGCCGCTAGGCGACGATCACGGCCGATGTTTGTAGGAACCCTCCAAGAGTTCTAGTGCGGTTTGGTGTCAGCCCGCACAGCGCTTACCCCGGGGTATCGGGAAGAGTCATAGACGTGCTCGCCGTCCTCTCTCCCGGCCAGGGTTCCCAGAAGCCCGGCTTCCTGACACCGTGGCTCGCCCTGCGCGGCGTCGAGTCGCGGCTGCGCTGGTGGTCGGTGCCGGCCGGGGTCGACCTGGTCCGGCTCGGCACCGAGGCGGACGCCGACGAGATCAGGGACACCGCCCGCACCCAGCCGCTGCTGGTGGCCTCGGCCCTGCTCGCGGCCGAGCAGCTCCCCCTGCACGACGTGAACCTGGTCGCCGGGCACAGCGTCGGCGAGCTGGCCGCCGCCGCGCTCGCCGGGGTGTTCTCCGCCGAGACGGCGGTCACCCTCGCCGGGGTACGCGGCCGGGAGATGGCCGCCGCCTGCGCCCTCGCCCCCACCGGGATGGCCGCCGTGCTCGGCGGCGACCCGGACGAGGTGCTCGCCGCGCTGGAGACCCACGGGCTACACCCGGCCAACCGCAACGGTGGCGGTCAGGTGGTCGCCGCCGGCACACTCGACGCCCTGGACAAGCTGGCCGCCGAACCGCCGGCCAAGGCCCGGATCGTCCGGCTCCAGGTCGCCGGGGCGTTCCACACCCCGTACATGGGCCCCGCCGAGCAGGCGCTGGCCGCCGTCGCCGCCGGGATCACCCCGTCCACCCCGGCCCGGCTCCTGCTCTCCGACCTCGACGGCGCCGCGGTGGCACACGGCCGGGAGCTGGTGCACCGGCTGGTCCGGCAGGTCACCGCCCCGGTGCGCTGGGACCTGTGCATGCGGACGCTCGTCGGGCTGGGGGTCACCGGCGTGCTCGAACTCCCCCCGGCCGGCACCCTCGCCGGGCTGGTCAAGCGGGAACTCAAGGCCACCGGCGTGCCGGAGATCGTCACCCTGAACACCCCCGCCGACCTGCCCGCCGCCCGCGACCTCATCGCCCGGCACAGCGGCCCGCCCGGTCACCGGCCGACCCCCCGCGCCCGGGTGGTCGTCGCCCCCGCCGTCGGCACCTTCACCCCCGCCGAGGGCCTCGCGGAGGGCGCCGAACTGAGCGCCGGCCAGGTGCTCGGCCAGGTGACCACCCGGCAGGGGCCGGTCGAGGTCACCGCCCACGACAGCGGCCCGCTCACCGAGTGGCTCGCCCACCCCGCCGACCCGGTCGCGCCGGGCCGACCCATCGCCCGCATCGGAGGCCAGGCATGAGCGGCAGTCGGATCGTCGCCCTCGGGCACTACCAACCCTCGCGGGTGGTGACCAACAACGACATCGCCCAGTTCGTCGACACCAACGACGAGTGGATCAGGGACCGGGTCGGCATCGCCAGCCGGCGCATCGCCGACGGCGAGACGGTCGCCGACATGGCCACCGCCGCCGCCGACAAGGCGCTTGCCAACTCGGGCCTCACCGCCGCCGACATCGACCTGGTCGTCGTGGCCACCTGCACCTCGATCGACCGCAGCCCGAACGTGGCCTGCCGGGTCGCCGCCAAGCTGGGCATCACCGCCCCGGGCGCGTTCGACCTGAACACCGCCTGCTCCGGCTTCGCCTACGCGCTGGGCACCGTCGACCACGCCATCCGGGCCGGCGCGTCCCGCAACGCGCTGGTCATCGGCGCCGAGAAGCTCTCCGACTTCACCGACTGGACCGACCGTTCGACCTGCATCATCTTCGCCGACGGCGCGGGCGCGGCGGTGGTCACTGCCACCACCGGCGACGAGCCGACCGGGATCGGTCCGGTGGTGTGGGGCTCCGCGCCGGACAAGAGCGACGCGGTACGCATCGAGGGCTGGCGGCCGTACATCGCGCAGGAGGGGCAGTCGGTGTTCCGCTGGGCCACCACCGCACTGGCCCCGCTGGCGCTGCAGGCGTGCGAGAAGGCCGGTGTCGACCCGTCCGAGCTGGCCGCGTTCGTGCCGCACCAGGCCAACTCGCGGATCATCGACGGCATCGCCAAGCGGCTGAACATCCCGCAGGCGATCATCGCCAAGGACATCGTCGAGTCCGGCAACACCTCGGCGGCGAGCGTGCCGCTGGCCCTGTCCAAGCTGGTCGAGCGCCGGGAGGTGCCCTCGGGCGCGCCGGTGCTGCTGTTCGGCTTCGGCGGCGGGCTGACCTACGCCGGTCAGGTCGTCCGCTGCCCCTGAAGACCCGACGCGGTCGGCGACCGCGGCGCGCCGCCATCCGGCGGAGAACCAACCCCGATGAGAGGAACCCACCGTAATGACCCGTGACGAGATCACCTCCGGCCTCGCCGAGATCCTCGAAGAGGTTGCCGGGGTGAACCCGGACGACGTGGCCGAGGGGAAGTCCTTCACCGACGACCTCGACGTCGACTCGCTCTCCATGGTGGAGGTCGTGGTCGCCGCCGAGGAGAAGTTCGGCGTCAAGATCCCGGACAACGAGGTGCAGAACCTGAAGACCGTCGGGGACGCCGTCAGCTTCATCGAGGCGCAGTCCTGAGATGAGTCACGTCGACGTCGTCGTCACCGGGCTCGGCGCGACCACCCCGCTGGGCGGGGACGTCGCGTCGACCTGGGACGCCATGCTCGCCGGCCACTCCGGGGTGGGTCCGCTCACCCAGGAGTGGGCCGGCCAGCTCCCGGTCCGGATCGCCGCCCAGCTCGCGGTCGAACCGAGCGAGGTGCTGGACCGGGTCAAGCTGCGCCGACTGGACCGTTCCGAGGCGATCGCGCTGATCGCGGCCCAGCAGGCCTGGGCGGACTCGGGGCTCGCCGACTCCGGGCTGGACCCGGAGCGGTTGGGCGCCAGCGTCGGCTCCGGCATCGGTGGCGCACTGACCCTGCTCGCCCAGGACGACATCCTGGAGGCGTCCGGCCCGCGCCGGGTCTCCCCGCACACCATCCCGATGCTGATGCCCAACGGTCCCGCCGCCTGGGTGGGGCTGGAGCTGGGCGCGCAGGCCGGGGTGCACTCGGTGGCGAGCGCCTGCGCGACCGGTGCGGAGGCGATCGCACTCGGCCTGGACATGATCCGGTCCGGGCGGGCCGACGTGGTGGTGGCCGGCGGCACCGAGGCGGTCATCCACCCGCTGCCGATCGCCGGGTTCAGCTCCATGCGGGCCATGTCGACCCGCAACGACGAGCCGGAGCAGGCCTCCCGCCCGTGGGACAAGGGCCGCGACGGCTTCGTCCTCGGCGAGGGCGCCGGCATCCTGGTGCTGGAGCGGGCCGACCACGCCGCCGCCCGGGGTGCGCACGTCTACGCCCGACTCGCCGGCGCCGGCATCACCTCCGACGGGTACGACATCGTGCAGCCGCACCCGGAGGGGGCCGGCGCGATCCGGGCCATCGCCAAGGCGATCGCCGACGCCGACGTGGCCAAGGCCGACATCGTGCACGTCAACGCGCACGCCACCTCGACCCCGGTGGGTGACCTCGCCGAGATCAAGGCGCTGCACCGGGCGCTCGGCGACCACCCGGTGCTGACCGCCACCAAGTCGATGACCGGGCACCTGCTCGGCGCGGCCGGTGCGTTGGAGTCGATCGCCACCATCCTGACCATCCGCGACGGCGTCATCCCGCCGACGATCAACCTGGACGACCCGGACGACGGTCTCGACATGGACGTGGCCGCGAACAAGGTCCGCCACCTGGACGTGCCCGCCGCGTTGAACAACTCGTTCGGCTTCGGCGGTCACAACGTCGCCCTGGTCTTCACCCGCCCCTGACGGCACCGGCACACCGGCCCGGCACCGCGACGGTGCCGGGCCGGTGTGCGTCCGGGCGGCCCGCCGGCCGCCGGTCGGGGGGCAGCACGGCCCCGCGCCGTCAGCTAGCATCCGTCGGCCGCCGTGATCGACGGCGGGAACTCTTCACGGGGAAAACGACGATGATCCGACGTACGACCGCACTGGCCGCCCTCACCGTCACCCTCGCCACCGGCTGCGCCCGGGCCACCCCGGAACCGGCGACGACGCCCGCCCCGCCGGCCAGCCCCACCGCCTCGCCCGTCGTCGCCGGCCCGCCGTGGTACGACGACGTCGCCCCAGCCGCCGCCGCCACCACGATCGGCCCGAAGGGCAGCGCCTGCACGCTGTCGATGACCTTCTCGGTGCCGGCGAAGTGGAAGGCCAAGGCGGTGAAGGGCGGGGCCGACTTCAAACTCGGCCCGGCGGTGCCGCTGTGCGAGATCGACGCGAAGCCGGCCGGGAACATCGGCTTCCTGCGGGTCTGGCAGATCACCGGGGGCACGCCACTGAACCCGCAGGACACGGTGGACAAGTACCTCGCCGAGTTCGACGGTCCGAAGGAGCAGCAGTACCGGCGGACCAAGGCCGGCCCGCTGGACGCCTTCGAGGCCACCTGGACCGAGGACGGCGAGCGTAAGCGGGCGATCCTGGTGTCCACCCTGTACGGCAAGTTGATGATCACCCTCGGCGGCCTGGACACCGAGGAGTTCGAGGCGATGCTGCCGGCGTACCAGCTGGCGAAGTCGAGCGCCAACCTGCCGGAGTGACGCACCGGGCGTCCGGCCCGCCCCCTTCGCGGGCCGGACACCCGGTTCGACCGGTCCGCCCCTCACGGCCCGGACGCACGGATCGTCAGGTCAGCGGGGGGCCGGCACCGCTTCCCGGGCGAGGGTGACCGCGCCCAGCAGCGCCGCGTCGTCGGCGAACCGGGACAGCACCACGTCGGGACGGTGCGGGAGCACCTCGGCCAGCCGGTCGACCAGCAGTCCCCGGATCAGCGCGCTGCCGGCCACCCCGCCCACCAGCACCACCCGCTGCGGATCGAGCAGCAGGCAGCAGGTGACCAGGTGCCGGGCCAGCTCGCCGACCCGGGCGGTGAGCGCGTCACGGGCCGCACCGGGCAGCTCGGCCGCGGCGGCCAGCCCGGCCGCGTGCCCGGCCACCCCCAGCTCGTCGGCCAACCGGTCCAGCGCCCGGCCGGAGAAGTCCAGCTCCAGCATGGTGCCGGGCCACGGGCCGCCGGCCACCGCGTACCCGATCTCGCCGGCCGCGCCCCGGTGCCCGGCGAGGACCCGGCCGCCGACGGTGACCGCCGCCGCCACGCCGGTGCCGATCCCCACCACCAGACCGGGGTCGGCGTCGCGCAGCGCACCGAGCCGCAGCTCGGCCAGGGCGGCGGCGTTCAGGTCGTTGTCCACCGCCACCCGGGTCACCCCGAGGGCGTCGGAGACGGCGTCGGCCAGGCGCAACCGCTCCCAGCCGGGTACGTTCGGGGCCAGGTCGATGCCGTCGGGGCGGACCACCCCGGGCGAGGCCACCCCGGCCGCCACCAGCGGCCCGCCGACCTCGGCGACCAGCGTGGCCGCCAGTTCCAGCGCCCGGTCCAACGCCTGCGGGGCACCCCGCTCGGCGTGCGTGGCGATCCGCCGGTGGGCCAGCAACCGGCCGGTGCCGTCGGCCACCCCGACGGCCATCTTCGTTCCGCCGAAGTCGATGCCCAGCAGCAGTTCGTCGGTGCGGGTGCCGGCGACGGCCCGGCCGGCCAGTCGCATGCTCACCTGGTCCACCGCCCGGTCACCACCGTCGACCGCGGTCGTGGCGGTGCCCCGCCGGGCAGCCGGGCCGGACCGGAACCGGATCGTCGGATCGACGCGCTCACCGGCCGGCCACCTCGGCGGCGACCGTGTCCAGCGCCTCGTCGGCGCGGGCCAGCCGGTCCCGGGTCGCGGCGAGCCGGTCGGCGACGCCGTCGAACGCGCTCCGCAGGGTGCCGACCTGGGCACGGACGGCGGCGGCACCCGGCCCGTCCACCTGCGCCCGGGCGAGCACCAGCTCGGGGTCGACGGCGGCGGCGATCAGGTCGGCCACGGCGTCGTCGGTGAGCCCGTCGGCCAGGCCGGCGGCGGCGGTCCGGACCCCGTCGGCGGTCCAGCTGTCCGGCGCGCCCGCGCGCACCAGCCGGCCGACGACCGAGTGGGCGGCCCGGAACGGCACCCCGTGCCGGGTCAGCGCGTCGGCCGCCGCGGTGGTGGTCGCCCCGGACGCGACGATCTCCTCCCGGGTCGGCGGGTGCAGCGGCTCCAGCTCAGCGAGGAAGCCGCCGACCAGGGCGAAGAACCGTTCCGCCCGGTCGTTGCTGTCCCAGAGCCGGACCTGCACGTCGGTGGTGGCGTTGTTGGAGTCCTCCCACCAGGCCGCCCCGACGTTGTTGAGCACCGACGCGGCGTCGGCGGCGCTCGCGCCGGCCATCGACACCAGGTGCTCCAGCACCACCGGGTTGCGCTTCTGCGGCATGATGCTGCTGCCCTGGGTGAAGTCGCCGGGGGTGGCCACCCACTGCCAGGTCAGCCAGTCCATCAGGGTTCGGGCGAGCCGGGCGCCGGTGGCCAGGGCCTGCGCGTTGAGGGTGCCCACCCGGACCAGGTGGTCGGCCCCGGCCACCGCCTCGTAGGAGTTGGTGACCAGGCCGTCGAAGCCGAGCAGCTCGGCCACCCGGGCCGGGGCGATGTCCAGGTCGGTGCCGGCGAACGCGCAGGAGCCCAGCGGCGAGACGTTGAGCTGGTCGATCACGTCGGCGTACGCGACGGCCTCACCGGCCAGCGCCTCGGCGTAACCGGCCAGCGCGTGCCCGATGGTGGTGGGCTGGGCGGGCCGGCGGTGGGTGTAACCGGTGATCACCACGTCGGCGTACCGGTCGGCGACGTCCAGCGCGGTCGTTCCGGTGGCCAGCACCCTCTCCAGCACCCCGAGCAACTGGTCGCGCAGGAGCATCCGGAACACCCCGGCGTCCAGGTCGTTGCGGCTGCGGGCCATCTGCACGTCCAGTTCGGACGCGGGCAGGCCGCACGCCTGCGCGAGGGTCTTCTCCAGCAGGTAGTAGGTGTCCTCGAAGCTGCCGTCGAACGCCGGGGCGGGGCTGCCGTCGGCGCGCAGCGTGGCCAGCCCGCGCAGCAGCCGGGCCCCCCGCTCGGCCGGGATGAGGCCCTGCTCGGTCAGCATCACCACGTGCGCCTGGCTGGCGCGCACCATCGCCGGGTACAGGTGGCCGACGTGGTGCTCGTAGGTCGGGGCCAGGTGGTGCCGCTGGTAGGTGGTCAGCTCGCTCATGGCGGTTCCTTACTTCCTTCCGGGCCGGGACGCGGCGTGGGGGCCGGGTCCCGGGTTCTCGGCTGGTCGGTCGGTCAGGCCCAGCAGCCGTTCGGCGTTACCGGCAAAGATCGCGCGGAGGTGGTCGTCGGGCATCCCCAGCTCACGGCAGACCCGCAGCTGGTCGTCGAGGTAGCGGGTGACGTAGCCGCGCGGGAACCACGACGAGTCGCTGCCGTACACGATGCGCTGCGGGCCGATCGTCTCGTAGCAGCGGCGGAACAGGTCCTCCAGCATCAGCCTGTACGGCATCCAGCGCACCCACTGGTTGGAGCCGGACGTGTCGACGTGGATGTTGGGGCAGCCCCAGGCGGCGAAGAGCAGATCCTGCACGTGCTGGACGCCGAAGTGCGGCACCACCACGGCCAGCTCGGGGAAGCGGCGGGCCATCCGGGCCAGCTCGTCGGGGCCGCCGTACCGGCCGAAGGACAGGCCACCGGCGCTGCCGTAGTGGCCGATGTGGATCAGCACCGGCACGCCGAGGCGCTGGGCGGTGGACCACAGCGGGTCCAGGTCGGCGTGGTCCAGCGGGCCGCGCAGCAGCGGGGCGAACAGCTTCAACCCGCGCAGACCCCGTTCGGTCACCGCGCGCTCCAGCTCGGCGGCGGCCCCCGGCGCGTACGGGTCGTGGTGGGCGAAGCCGAGCAGCAGGTCCGGGTGCCGGTCGACCACGTCGGCGACGGTGTCGTTGCCGCCGCCGGTGACGAAGACGGCCCGGCGGACCCGCACCGCGCGCAGTTCGTCGGCCCACCGGTCGGCCTCGTCCTGCCAGCGTGGGGCGGGTGGTTCCGGGTCGGGGAAGCTCCACGCCTGCCGCCACGCCTTCGCGTACGGGGCGGAGCCGGCGGCCCGCACGGCCCGCTCGTGTTCCCCGCCCGGGTGCATCCCCGCGGCGTCCTCGCAGGCGTGGATCGTCTCGTCGGTGCCGATGCGGAAGTGCAGGTGGAAGTCGACGATGTCGAGTCCCCGGTCCACGCTCATCGGTCTCCCCCGGTCGCCCCGTCCGCCGCCGTCGGGGTCGGCCCGACCGCCGGGTCACCGGCCGCCGGGGCCGGGTCGGCGGGCGTCGGCAGCGGGTCGGCGGTGGGTGGGGCGGGCGGTGGGGCGGCCACCCAGGCGGCGACGATCTCCCGCAGCCGCGCGCCGGCCGTGGCCCGCACCTGCCGGCCGGCCGCCTCGGAGGCCAGCGAGATGTGCCCCGACCAGCCCTGCCACGGGTCCGGCCGGGACTCGACCAGCACGTACGGATGGCCCACCGGCAGCTTCGGCTTCGGCGGCAGGTCGGTCACTGCGTCGAGGCGGACCGCGCCGGGATCGAAGCCGAGCACCCCGGAGGTCTCGTACGCGCCGCCGTGCCCCCGGGCTGTCAGCGGCCCGTACAACTCGGTGGTCTCCGCCGGGGTCACCAGCTGGAACCAGTTGACCAGCAGCAGGCTGGCGGTACGCCGGCCGGAGACCCACTCCATCGCGGCCCGGACGGTGGACATGTTGGCGTCGTGGCCGTTGACGATCAGCAGCCGGGGGAAACCGGCGGCGACGATCCCCTCGATCACGTCGGCGAGGTAGCCGACGGCGATCTCCGGCCGGATCGACACCGTCCCCGGCCAGGGCCGGGTCTGCCCCGGGCAGGCCGCGTACGGCACCGCCGGGAAGAGCACCCCGCGCGGCCCGGCAGCGCCGCCGGCCTCGGCGACCCCGTCCGACGCGCCGCCGGCCTCGGCGACCCGGTCCGACGCGCCGCCGGCCTCGGCGACCCGGTCCGACGCGCCGCCGGCCTCGGCGACCCGGTCCGACGCGCCGCCGGCCTCGGCGACCCGGTCCGACGCGCCGCCGGCCTCGGCGGCGAAGCCCTCGGCGAGGATCAGGTCGGTGCCGAGCGGCAGGTGCGGGCCGTGCCACTCGACGGCGCCGACGGGCAGCACCGCGTAGTCGGCCGCCGCCGCGACGGCGGCCAGCTCACCGCCGGGAATCCGGGTGGCGGGCAGCAGCCCGCCCCCGGCCGGCCAGGTCACGCCGTCCACTTCGCCGCCTCCCGGGTGGCCCGGCCGCCGTTCTGCAGGCGGCCGGAGAACACCATCACCATGAAGATCAACACCACCTGGAGCATGCCGTACGCGGCGGCGGTGCCGACCTCGAACGAGTACATCCGGTTGTTGATCTCGACCGAGATGGGTGCCGTCTCCGAGGTGTAGATCAGCACCGAGGCGACGAACTCGCCCACCCCGTTGACGAACGCCAGCAGCGCGCCGGCCAGCACGCCGGGCAGCATCAGCCGCAGGGTGACCGTGCCGAACGCCCGCCACCAGGGCGCGCCGAGGTTTCGGGCGGCTTCCTCCAGCGACGGGTCGATCTGGGCCAGCGTCGCCGAACTCGACCGGAACACCAGCGGCAGGAACCGCACGAAGTACGCCAACGGCATGATCCAGAAGGTGCCGATCAGCACCTGACCGAAGCTGAACGCGTTGCCCGTGCTGAACGCGGAGATCAGGTTGATCGCCACCACCGTGCCGGGCAGCGCCCAGGCCAGCATGACCGCCACGTCGAGCAGCCCCCGGCCCCGGAAGTCGAGCCGGCGCACCGCGTACGCGATCAGCACACCGACCACCACGCAGCCGACCGTGGCGAGCAGGCTCATCTGCAACGAGTTGAGGATCGGCCGGTACGCCCCCGGGTCCGAGAAGATCGTGACGAAGTTCTGCATCGTGTACTCCGACGGGATCACCTCGGTGGTCCACGAGCCGTCCCGGGAGAAGGCGACCAGGGCGATCGTCGCCACCGGGGCGAGCAGCACCATGGTGGCCAGCACCGAGGCCAGCAGCGCCAGCCACTTGCCGAACGGGTTGGTGATCTCCCGGCGGTGCGAGGCGACGCCCTTGGACTGGGAACGGTAGCTGCGCCGCCCCTCGTACCAGCGCATCCCGAGCAGGAACAGCACCGACGCCACCGCCAGCACCGACGCGTAGGTCGAGGCCATCGGCAGGTCGCCGTTGGTGCGGTTGATGTAGATCTGCATGGTCATCGTCCGGTCCACGCCGAACAGCAACGGCGCGGTGTACGACGCCAGCGACGTCATGAAGACCAGCAGCGACGCCGAGACCAGCGCCGGGGTGAGCATCGGCAGCAGCACGGTGCGCCACACCCGGACCCGGCTCGCGCCCAGGTTGTAGGCCGCCTCCTCCACCGACGGGTCCATCCCCACCAGGGCGGCCGAGGCGGCGAGGTAGAAGAACGGGTACATGGTGAAGGTGTGCACCACCAGCACCCCGGCGATACCGGTGAACGGCAGCACCGGGTTCTCGGTGCCGAGCAGCTGTTGCAGACCGCGCGGCAGGATGCCGGTCTCGCTGTAGAGCAGCTGGAACGAGATCGCCCCGATCAGCGGCGGCAGCGCCGCCGGCACCAGGATGATCGCCTCGATCAGCCGCCGGCCGGGAAACGAGAAGCGCTTGAGCAGGAAGGCCATCGCCACCCCGACGATCCCGCAGAGCAGCACGCTGGCCGCCGAGATCCCCAGCGAGGTGAGCAACGCCGACCGGGCGACCCCGGTGCCGGTGACGAACTCGGTGTAGTTGGCCACCCCGTCCACCCCGACGCTCTCGGCGAAGGTGGCGAACATCGGCTGCACCACGTAGCCGAAGAGGATCAGCGCCAGCGGGAACACCAGCAGGTACGGGAACCACGGCGAGTTGGCGTTGAGGCCGCGCCGGGGCCGGGCGGCCTTCGGCCCGACGGGGTCCTGGGTGACCGGCGGCACGGTGGCCGGGCTCGGCGTGGCGGGAATGGTACTCACGGCGTCACCTCAGTTCGCGACTGCGGGGCTCGCAAAACCGGCTCACTCCTCGCGCTCACGGGCGCACCACCCACATGCGGTCCCGGTTGAGGCGCAGGCCGACCTGGTCGCCGACGGCGATGCCGGCCGGGACGTCGATCGCGGCGACCTGCACCGGCTCGCCGGCCACCTCGACCACGAGGTTGGTGGCCATGCCGGTGAACTCCACCTCGGTCACCCGGCCGGTGAGCGCGCCGGGCTCGGTGGCCGAGGTCAGGCCGAGGTGCTCGGGGCGTACCGAGACCAGGGCGGTGTCCCCGGCGCGCAGGCCGTGGTCGGCGGGGGCGGCGACGGCGGTCTCGCTGCCGTCGGGCAGGCCCACGGTGACCGTGTCGGCGGCGGCGGTGACCACCGGCAGGCTGAGCACGTTGCTGCGGCCGATGAACCGGGCCACGAAGGCGGTCGCCGGCCGGTGGTAGATCTCCTGCGGGGCACCGATCTGGCGGACCCGGCCGGACTCCATCACGGCGATCCGGTCGGACATCGCCATCGCCTCGGACTGGTCGTGGGTGACGTAGATGGCGGTGGTGCCGGCCTCCTGCTGGATGCGCCGGATCTCCACCCGGGTCTCCTCGCGCAGCTTGGCGTCGAGGTTGGACAGCGGCTCGTCGAGCAGCAGGGTACGCGGCCGGATGACCAGCGCGCGGGCGAGCGCCACCCGCTGCTGCTGGCCGCCGGAGAGCTGGTCGATCCGGCGGTCGCCGTAGCCGGCGAGGTGCACCTGGCCGAGGGCCTCGGTGATCCGCCGGGCGGACTCGGCCCGCCCCACCTTGCGGATCTTCAGCCCGTACGCGACGTTCTGCGCGACGGACATGTGCGGGAAGAGGGCGTAGTTCTGGAACACCATGCCGGTGTCGCGCTTGTTCGGCGGCCGGTGGGTGACGTCCTCCGTGCCGAACCTGATCCGCCCCGAGGTGGGGAAGTAGAACCCGGCCACCATCCGCAGGGTGGTGGTCTTGCCGCAGCCGCTCGGCCCGAGCAGGGTGAAGAACTCCCCGGCGGCGATGCTGATGTCGACGTCGTCGACGGCAGCGGTGTCGCCGGCACGCGCGAAGCGCTTGCTCACCGACTCCAGCGTGACATCGATCATGATGTCTTCTCCTTCATGCGGTACCGGACCTGGCCGGGCGGGGTGGCGGGACGGGCGGTGCCGGGGGCGGGACGGCCCCCGGCACCCGTACAGGTCAGCCCTTGTTCTTGATCTGGCTGTTCCAGTGGTTGATCCACTCGGTCTCGTTCTTGCCGATGATGTCCCAGTTGACGTCGAGCGGCTTGAGGTTGAGCTGGGCCAGCCACTCCGGCTGCTGGGCGATCTCCACGGCCGGGATCTGGTAGTAGTCCTTGGCCAGGTCGGCGCGCAGCGTGTCGTCGAAGAGGAACTCGATGAACTTCTGCGCGCCGGTGCTGTTGCCGCCCTTGACCGCGGCGAGCCCGTCGACCAGCACCGGGGCGCCGGAGGCCGGCATCACGTAGCCGAACGGCATGTTGGACTGGTTGGCTTGCAGCAGGATGTCCTGCAGGTTCCAGGCGCTCAGGGTGCCCTGCTGGCGGGACAGCTTGAGGTAGAGGTCGGCCGGGTTGGCCGCGTACGCGCCCGTGTTGGCGTCGAGCTTCTTGAGCCAGTCGTAGCCGGGCTGCGGGTTGCTGCCGTCCGGCGACTGCCGCATGATCATCGCGGCGTAGATCGACCGCATGGTGCCCGAGGCGGCCACGTCGCGGATGACGATCTTGTCTTTCCACTCCGGCTTCAGCAGGTCGTCCCAGTCCTTCGGGGCCTGCTCCGGGGTGAGCGCCTTGTTGTTGTACATGATGACCTCGGGCAGCAGGATCTCCCCGAACCAGCGACCCTCGGCGTCCTTGTACTTGGCGTCCATCTTGCCGGCGAACGCGGGCTGCCAGGCGGCGAGCAGGTCCTCACCGGCACCGGCGGCCAGCCCCTGCTGGGTGCCGCCCCACCAGACGTCGGCCTGCGGGTTGGCCTTCTCGGCCCGGACCCGCTCCAGGATCTCCTGGGCGCCCAGGTTGAGGATCTCCACCTTCCCCTTGTACTCGGGGTACTTGGCGGTGAACTTGTCCACGACGAAGGTGGAGACCTTCTTGTCGCGGGCGGTGTAGATCGTCAGCTTCTCCGTCTCACCGGCGGCGGTGTCGTCCGAGCCGCCGCCGCAGGCGGTGCCGGCGGCGAGGACGGTGGCGAGCGCTCCGGCGAGCAGAAGTCGACGTCTCATGGGGTACCTCCGAGGGGTGTGGGCGGAAGAATCAGCGGTTTGAGCAGGTCAAGGGGCTGGTAACAGGGTGGGTAGCCCGGCGGCGGCGGCCGAGAGGGCGTAGCTGACCGCGCCGTGCAGCACCGCGCGGTCGCCGAGCACGGCCCGGCGTACCTCGGTGGTGCTGGGCGCGGCGGCGGCGACCAGGTCCTGGAGCCGGCCGACGGCGGCGTCGTCGAGGTCGGCGGCGGCGCCGCTGAGCAGCACCCGTCCCGGGTCGATCACGCAGACGCAGGAGACGATGAGCCGGGACCAGGCGTTCAGGAGTTCGTCGAGGTAGCCGGCGGCGTCCGGGTCGTCGGCGGCCAGCTCGACCAGCGCGCGTACCGGCGACTCGGGGCGGCGGCCGGGGGCCAGCGCGACCACCCGTTCGGCGATCGCGTTCTCCGACCAGCGCGCCTCGAACGGGCCGATGCCGTCGTGTCCCCGGCCGGCCGGGTCCAGCGGCAGGAAACCGACCTCGCCGGCCGCGCCCCGGGCCCCCCGCCGGACCTGGCCGTCGAGCACCAGGCCCGCGCCGATGCCGTCGGCGACGTGCAGCAGCAGCAGGTCGGCGACGTCGGTGCCGGCGCCGGCGGCGTGTTCGCCGGCCGCCATCAGGTTGACGTCGTTGTCCACCACCACGGGTACGCCGAGCGTCCGCTGGACCGACTCCCCTATCGGACGGCCCTCGATCTGGCCGACCGAGGGGGCGAGCCGGACCGCGCCGCCGGAGATGACGCCGGGCGCGGCGATGGCCACCCCGCGCAGCGCCGGCAGCCCGTCGCCGGCCAGTTCGGGCACCGACCGGCAGATGGTGTCGACGATGTCGCCGGTCAGCCGGACCGTGCGGTGGGCGACCACCGCGCCGTCGCTGTCGGCGATCTCGCAACTGATCCGGGACGGTTCCAGCGAGACGGCGGCGACCAGTTCGGCGCGGGGGTTGAACTCCAGCATCGCCCGGGGACGGCCGGCCCGGGAGGCACCCGGACCGCGTTCGATCAGGTAACCCTCGGCGATCAGGTCCCGCACCAACGGGGTGAGCGTGGCAGGGCTGAGGCCGGTGAGCTCGGTCAGCTCGGCCCGGGAGAGCACCCGGACCTGGCGGGCGGTGGAGATCACGGAAAGCCGCTTGATCTCCTTCGACCGCTCCCGGCTCACCGGGCTCGTTGGTGGCGTCACCACGTCTGTCACACTTCCTTCCTACGGCGAACGAATTAAAGAGTCAAGTAACAAGTCCGTCTCAGCCGGCTCACCTCGGACCACCGGAGCAGCGAAAACGTCCGCAATTGGAAGCGATGGGCGGGTTCGGGGCACCGTTCCGGCGCACCGCAGGACATCCCGGACATCGCCCTCTTTATTTCTTCTGCAAAGAAAGAAATACCTTCCAAAGCATTGACGTGCCGCTGCGGTGGTCCCTAGCGTCACCGGGCGAAGGCCTTCCAGTGTGTACGGAACCCGTACCGCTGCCGTACCCGGTGCACCGCGTCCGACGACGCCCACCGTTCCCGTTCCCGCCGCCTCACCGTCCACCGACGACCCCGCGTCGGACGCCCCGCGTCCGACGCGGACGGTCGCTGCCCGGACACCGTGGTCCCGGAAGGATCCGCATGCGCATCAAGGGTTTCCTGCTACCCACCGCACTCGCCCTGGCCGTGGCCGGGGCGCCCGCCACCGCCGTCGCCGCCCCGGCCGACGTCCGCCCGCCCAAGGCCGTCGACCTCGACGTGCTCTTCGTCAGCGCCCACCCCGACGACGAAGCCGGCAGCCTCGCCACCCTCGGCCAGTGGAAGGAGAAGTACGGCGCCAAGGCCGGCGTCGTCACCATCACCCGGGGCGAGGGCGGCGGCAACGCCGTCGGCCTCGAAGAGGGTCCGCCGCTGGGCATCATCCGCGAACGCGAGGAACGCACCGCGATCGGCAAGGCCGGCGTGGAGAACCTCTACAACCTCGACCGGGTCGACTTCTGGTACACCGCGTCCGCCCCGCTGTCCGAGCAGATCTGGGGCCACGACGACACCCTCGGCCAGATCGTCCGGGTCATCCGGACCACCCGGCCCGAGATCATCATGACGATGAACCCGTCGCCGACCCCGGGCAACCACGGCAACCACCAGCAGGCCGCCCGGTTCGCCGCCGAGGCGTTCGCCGCCGCCGCCGACCCGAACGCCTTCCCCGAGCAGCTCAGCGCCGAGGGGTTGAGCCCGTTCCGGGCCGCGAAGTTCCTGCGCAGCGGCGGCACCGGCACCTCCGCCGCCGGCCCGCAGTGCGCGACCAGCTTCACCCCCACCGTCCCGACCGACCAGGTCTTCGGCGTCTGGGAGGGCACCGAAAGCGCCAACGGGAAGACCTGGGCCGAGATCGAGGTCGACGCCCGCCGGGAGTACGTCACCCAGGGCTGGGCCGGCACCGCCGCCGCCCCCACCGACCCGACGAAGATCCGGTGCGACTTCTACACCCTGATCGACAGCCGCGTCCCGTACGACCCGGCGGACACCTCCCCGGAGGCGATCCTGCGCGGCTCGGTGCTGCCGCCGGTGACCGGTGGCCTGCCCAAGGGCACCGAGCTGTACCTCACCACCGACCGGTTCGACCTGGCCCCCGGCGCGACCGTCGAGGTCACCGCGCACCTGCGCGCCCCGCACAACCGCGCCCTGGTCAAGCCCCGGATCGACCTGCGGCTGCCGGCCGGCTGGAAGGCCAAGGGCTCCGGCGTGCTCGCCAACGACGTGCCGTCGGGCAAGGAGCGGACCCGCAAGTTCACCGTCACCGTTCCGGCCGACGCCGACACGAACCAGCAGCAGCTCATCGGGGCCACCCTGACCACCCGCCAGGGTGCCGGGCGCACCGACCGGGCCGTCCGGGTGGTCGCCGACGTCCGGGGCACCCTGGAGCCGCTGCCCGAGGTGGGCACGTTCCGCACCTGGGCCGGTGACGGCGGATACCCGCAGTTGGACACCCTGATCAAGCCGGTGCTCACCATCGGCTCCGGCAAGCAGCGGTCGGTCCGCATCGACCTGCGCAACCACGGCCGGGTCAGCCGCTCCGGCACCGTCACCCTCGGCCTGCCGGCCGGCTTCACCGCCGACGCGGCCACCAAGAGCTACCCCGCGCTGGCCCCCGGCGCGACCGGGGCGGTCACCTTCACCGTCACCAACACCGACGCCACCCTGCCGACCGCCAACGAGGGCGGCACGGACGGCGACTACGGCATCACCATCACCACCACCAGCGCCGCCGGCAGCACCGTGGAGACCGGCGCACTGGAGATCGTGCCGACCACCGAGGTTCCGGCCGCCGGGGCCGGCACCGTCGACGGGGTCGCCTCGCCCGGCGAGTACCCCGGCCCGGAGCTGGACTTCTCCCGCATCTGGGAGGGTCAGGCCACGACCCCGCAGGACGCCTCGGCGACCGGTCGGATCGCCTGGACCGCCGACGGGCTGAAGGTGATCGTCCAGGTCACCGACGACGTGCTGGGCAAGAAGGTGGTCCCGCAGGACTGCAAGCGGCAGCGCCGTACCGACAGCGTGGAGATCATCGTCGACCCGAAGGGGAACTCGACGGACACCTCGACCGTGTTCAAGGCGGGCATCTTCCCGATCACCGACGACCCGGCCAACGGCAACCCGCCGTGCTGGCAGCGTGACGCCGACAACCGGCAGGGCCCGGGGGCGACCACCGCACCGGGGATGACCGTGGTCAGCAAGGTCAGCTCCCCGTACACCGGCTACACCATCGAGACGATGATCCCGTTCGCGGTGCTGCCCGACGCGGTGGACCCGGCCCGGATGGGCTTCAACGTGCTGGTCTACGACTCGGACACCCAGGACCTCAGCTCGCAGTCCCGGCTGGGCTGGTCCACCTTCACCGGCGTCCGGGCCGACCCGTACCGCTACGGCCTGGCCACCCTGCCCGGCTACCAGCCGGCGGCCCGGCAGCCCAGCACGCCGGTGTTCCCGGACACCTCGGCGCGCAGCGTGCACAGCCCGCAGACCATCGCCCAGTCGGCCGTGGACGGGGTGGCCCCGGCCGCCGTGCCGAGGCTGAAGAACTCGGCGCTGCGGCTGACCTCGGCCCACCGGGTCACCGACGGCGTGCAGGTCACCCTGCGTGCCGACCGGGCCGGAACCGCCTACCTGTACGCCTGGGACGGCGACACGGCCCGGGGCGAGCACACCGTACGGCTGGCCGCCGGTGACCGGGTCACCGTGACGGTCCCGGTCAGCGGGGGCACCCCGACGTCGCTGCTGGCCGCCTTCGAGTCCGGTGGCGCGGCAGTGGCGCAGCAGGTCCCGCTGAACTGATCCGCCACCGCGTGACCCGTGGCCGGTCGTCGACTCCGTCGGCGGCCGGCCACGCCGGTGTCAGGGGTCAGCCGGTGCAACTGGTGGCGGGCAGCCCGGTCAGCGGCATCGGGGAACGACCGGTGGGGCGGGCCTTGCCGGCCAGCACCCCGGCGAGCGCCGTCATCGAAGCCCGGCTGGACGAGTAGGTCGCCAGCAGGGTCGGCGAGGTCGCCTTCTCCAGCACGTACGGGGTGTCCATCGCCACGGTGACCGCCGCGTCGGCGGCGAGATCCTTCGGGCCGTCGCCGTAGCCGACCAGGTGCACCCGGGTGCCGCCCTTGGCCACCACCCGCACGCCCGCAGCGGTCAACGCCGCGGTGAGCGTCGCCCGGGTCTTGTCCCGCCCGTCGGAGGTGGTGACGGTGACCGGGCCGGACACCGCGACGCCGCACTTCCCGCGCAGCTGGGTGACCGCCGCGGCGGCCAGCGCGGTGGCGGCGGCCCGGTGCGGGGCGCTGTCGAGCGTGGACATCGCCGGCGTCGGCCGGTCGGCGAGCCGGAACTTCATGGTCAACACCCGGGTGACCGCCGCCACCAGCCGGTCCCGGGGCAGCGAGCCGTCGCGCAGCGCGGCCAGCAACCCGTCGTACGCCTGGCCGACGTTCGGGGTCATCAGGATCAGGTCGTTGCCGGCGAGCAGGGCCTTCACCGCCGCCTCGCCCGGCGGGTAGCGCTTGGCCGGCGGCATGTTCATCCCGTCGGTGATCACCACCCCCTGGAAGCCCAGCTCGCCGCGCAGCACGTCGGTGAGCAGCTTGCGGGAGAAGGTGGCCGGGGTGCCCGGGTCCACGGCGGTGACGTCGAGGTGCGCCGACATCACCGCCATCGCCCCGGCGTCGATGCCGGCCCGGAACGGCGGGAAGGCCGTGGCGTCCAGCTCGGCCCGGGGCTGGCCGACCACCGGGACCTCCTGGTGCGAGTCGGCGGCGCTGAGCCCGTGCCCGGGGAAGTGCTTGACGCTGGCCGCCACCCCGGCGCTCTGCAACCCTTGGACCGCGCCCGCGACCTGCGCGGCGGCCCGCTTCGGGTCCGCGCCGAAGGACCGCGAGCCGATGACCGTGCTGCGGGTGGCCAGGACGTCGGCGACCGGGGCGAAGTCCAGGTTCACCCCCATCGCGGCCAGCTCGGTGCCGGCGGCCTTCCAGGCGGCCTCGGTCCGGGCCGGGTCGTCGGCCGCCCCGGCGGCCAGCGCGCTGGGCAGCGTGGTCACCCCGTCGGTGATCCGGGTGACCACCCCGTACTCCTGGTCGGTGCCGACCAGGAAGGGCGCCGGGCCGGCCGCCAGCTTCCCGGCGGCCTCGCGCAGCCCGGCGGTCAGCTTCTTCACCTGGGCCGGATTGTCGACGTTGGTGGTGGACTGGTTGCCGGAGGTGGGGTCGTCGGCGCTGAACCCGACCAGGATCAGCCCGCCGAGCCGGTACTTCGCGATCATCTGGGCGGGGGTGTCGACCCCGGCGAGGGCCTGGTTGCCGGCGGCCGAGCCGGGGGTCACCGTCGTCGCCGAACTGCCGTACGCGTACGGCATCAGCACCTGGCCCACCAGGTCCTCGTCGCCGAGGGTGCCGGCCAGCGCGGCGGCCCGGCCGGCGGGGTCGTCGGCGGCGACGGACGCGGTGGACGTCGGGGTGGCTTCGGGGCGGACCGGCGCGGGAGCCTGTCCCTCCCCCGCGCATCCGGAGGCGAGCAGCGCGGTCAGGGCGGTGACGGCGACGCCGGCACGTCGCGGGGAGATCGGCACCCGGCCCATCCAACCCCCGCCGGAGATCAGCGGCAACCCGACCAGGTCAGGCGGTGGGCGCGGAGTGCCCCTCCCCGACCGGGTGTCCGGCTCACCGGCGGGTCCCGGGCGGGACGCGGCCGGTCCGGGTGAGCGGATTCACCCGGCGCCACCGCCCGGCGGGCGGCTACCCCTGGCTGGCCGCTCGCCGTGAAATCCAGCCAAAACGGGCCGGCCCGGTCGTGCGCCTCGGGTGGGGACAACCTCCGAGAGCCTTATGCCTGTCCGTCACATTTGTGACGGACAGGCATACAGCTCTCTGCGGGACGTGGCTCCGGGAGTAGCCGACACGGGGTCGTCGGCGCGGGTGCCCGGAGACGAGACCGGTGGGCATCAGGCATCGCACGGAGACAGGCCGGCAGGTGCCGACACCCGGACAGCCACGCCGACCGCATCGGCACATGCGACGGCGCGCGGGCGGGCTGCGGTCAGCCGACCCGGGTCAGTAGGGTCACCGGCGCGCCGTCCCCGGCGTAGCGGTAGGGCTCCAGCTCGGCGTCCCAGGCGGTGCCCATCGCCTTGTCCAGGGCGTGCGCCAGGGCCTCCGGGCGGACCGACGCCATGATGCTGCGCAGCCGGTCCTCGCCGAGCTGGATATCGCCGGCGGCACCCACCGCGGCCCGGAACAGGCCCCGGCCGGGCACGTGCATGAAGCGTTCGCCGTCCGCGCCGGTGCTGGGTTCCTCGGTCACCTCGAAACGGATCATGGGCCACTGCCTCAGGGCAGCAGCCAGCTCGGCACCCGTCCCCGGCCGGCCGGTCCATCCGCACTCGGCCCGGCGGGCGCCGGGATCGACGGGCTGAGCCGTCCAGTGCAGGTTGACCGGCGCGGCGAGGACGCGCGCGATCGCCCACTCGACGTGCGAGCACACGGCGAGCGGGGTCGAGTGGACGTATACGACGCCACGCGTTGGCACGGTGACCTCCCGGAGGGCGAGGTGCGTCTTCCCCTACGACCTCGACACCCGAGTGGCTGTTGCCACACATGATGACTGCTGTGACGGATGGTGCGCCAGGGAATCGGAAAATTCGCCGGCGGGAAATACCCGGACCGGTGACCGGGGTTGTGCACTCCGACGGGCACGGTGAGCTGCCAGGCACCGTGGTCGTGTATATTTCTCTGGGCGGTTCTGTGCCGTCGCACCACTTCGCGGGCCGACGACCCACCCGGGCGTCCGACGACCACCGAGCGTCAGACGACCACCGGGCGTCACCCGCTACAGCCCCCGGACGTTCCCCGTCCTCCCGTACGTCTTGCAAGGAGCATCTCCGTGGCGAGCAACACCTCGAAGACCGCGCGCGCGTCAGTCCGGGCCGGCCAGGCTGGCCAGGGTGGCGCCCTCAGCGTGCTGGGCGAGTTCAAGTACCTCATCCCGCTCAACGGCGGCAAGCACGCCTACGTGCGGAACCTGACCAACGGCAAGACCGCGCACCTGCGTACCGACTCCGACGCCTTCGTCGAGGAGATCCGGACGCTGGCCACCGCCGGTCACGCCGCCAAGATCCGCGCCGAGATCAGCAACCTCGCCGCCACCCACCCCGACCACGGGTGGGACAAGACCGAGAAGCGTCTCGTCGAGGCCGGCGTCTTCGAGGGCTGAGCCCTCCCCCAGCACGACCGCAACCGCCCGTCGGGTCACCCCGGCGGGCGGTTGCGCGTCTGCGCCGGCCGGGTCAGGCTCCGTCGTCGAGCAGGGTGACCTCGCCGGTGTCCAGGTCGTACAGGGCGCCGACGACGTCCACCCCACCCGCCGCGACCGGGCCGGCCAGCATGTCGTCGGCGCGCAGCGCCCGCACCGTACGGCGGACGTGCCGGCGTACGGCCAGCGGGTGCACGGCCGGGTCGTGCGGCCCCGCCTCGGTCACCGCCGGGGTGATCCGCTCGACCAGGTAGCCCAGGTCACCGTCCGGACGCCGGCCCGTCCGCACGCTGTCCACCGTCGCGGCGACCGCGCCGCACCGTTCGTGCCCCAGCACCATCACCAGGGTGACCCCGAGCTGCGCCACCACGTACTCGATCGAGCCCCGCACGGCCCGGTCGAGCACGTGTCCCCCGGTACGGATCACGCAGATCGACCCGAAGGTCTGGTCGAAGATCGCCTCCAGCGGCACCCGTGAGTCGATGCAGCCGAGCAGCACCGCGTACGGCTGCTGGTCGCCGGAGGCCACGGCCGCGGCGGCGGTCACGTCGTGCCCGTGGACCGGTCGGCCGCTGACGAAGCGCCGGTTGCCGGTGAGCAGCTCGGCCAGCGCCGCCCGGGGGGTGCGCGCGGCCCGGGGTGGCCCGGCGTCGACGGACGGCCGGTCGGGGGTCCGGGCGGCCCCGGTGGGCGGACTCGGCATGGCTACAGACTGACCGCCGGGCCGACCTCGTGCGGGCGGGTCGGGAATCTTCTCACCGACACGGTTGGCGTGGTCTGATGTCGGGTAGCCGGTGTTACCGCCGGGTTACGCCGGTGAATGTGTCCCGGGTGCCTGGGAGGTGGCGATGCCGGAGCAACGGGAGTTGCGGCTGCCCGACGGGGTACGCCTGCACGTCGAGGTGACCGGCCCGGTCGGGGCCGAGGTGACCGTGGTCCTGCTGCACGGCTGGACGCTCGACGGTCGGGCCTGGCACCGGCAGCTCACCGACCTGCGCACCCGCTTCGGCGACCGGATCCGGGTGGTCACCTACGACGCCCGGGGGCACGGCCGGTCCAGCTGCATGGCGCTGCGCACGGCGACCCTGGCCCAGCTCGGCGACGACCTCGCGGCGGTGCTGGACGAGGTCGCCCCGGCGGGGCCGGTGCTGCTCGTCGGGCACTCGATGGGCGGGATGAGCGTGATGGAGTACGCCCACCGGCACCCGTCCCACTTCGCCGCCCGTACGGCCGGGCTGGTTTTCGTCTCCACCACCGCCGAGGGCCACACCCACACGGTGTACGGCCTGTCGCCGCGGATCGCCCGGCTGATCCGGCTCGCCGAGACCACCGGGGCCGGGGTGCTGGCCCGGTGCGGCTCCTGGCGGCCACCCCGCCCGCTGCTGCGCGCCCTGGCCCCGAGCATCAGGTGGATGCTCTTCGGCGACCGCTGCTCCGGCGCCGACATCCGGCTGGTCACCTCGGCGGTGGCCCGCGCCTCGCTGCGCTCGATCGGTGGTTTCCGCGCCTCGATCGGCGCCCAGCACCGGCTGGCGACGCTCGCGGCGTTGGCGCACCTGCCGGCGGCGGCGCTGGTCGGGGACCGGGACCGGCTGACCCCGCCGCCGTGTGCGGAATCGATCGCGGCGGCGCTGCCGGCCACCGAGCTGACCGTCTGCCCCGGTGCCGGGCACATGTTGATGATGGAGCGTCCGGACGAGGTGAACGCCGCCGTCGCCGGGGTGCTCGACCGGGTGCTGTCCACCGCCGGGGCTACGCCACCGGGGCCCCGTCGTCCTGCCGACGTCCCGGCCGGCCGGGCGTGCGCCGACGTCCCGGGCGACCCGGCGTCCGCCGGGCGGACGACGCGCTGAGCCGACCCGCCGTCGCCCCGCGCGGCCGCGCCCCGGCGGGTCGGCCCGTGCGTGGGGGCGGACGACCTCCACCCCGGGCAGGCGGCGCGGTGGTGGTGGAGGTCGCGGTACGGGTATCGGCCCGCCGGGGGGTGGGCGGCTGCCCGTACCCTCATTCCGCCTGGCGTGCACCCGCGCCCGGCGTCGCCGTCGCACAGGAGCCGGTACGTTGACCGACCAGACCACCCTGGAGCAGGAGATCGCCGCCGAGCAACGGCATCTCGACCGGGTGTACGCCCGGCTCGCCGAACTGCGCCGCTCGGCCGCCCGCGCCGAGCGGGACGGCTACCGGATGGCCGGGGTCGGCACCTTCGGTGCGCTGGTGGAGCGGGACGCGATGGTCTTCCACGCCGCCCAGCGCCGGCACCTGTTGGACGCCGAGCACGAGGGGCTGGTCTTCGGCCGGCTGGACCTGCGCGACCGGCAGGTGCTGCACGTCGGGCGGCTCGGGGTGCGCGGTGACGACGCCGAGACGCTGGTGGTCGACTGGCGGGCCCCGGCCGCCGCCGCCTTCTACCGGGCCACCCCGGCGGAGCCGCTGGGGGTGGTGCGGCGGCGCACGATCAGCTCGTCGGACGAGAAGGTCACCCGGATCGAGGACGACCTGCTCGACCCGGAGGCCGCCCCGCCGGACATGCCGGTGGTGGGTGACGGGGCCCTGCTGGCGACCCTGTCCCGGGCGACCGGCCGGGGGATGCGGGACATCATCGCCACCATCCAGCGGGAGCAGGACGAGGCGATCCGGTCCCCCGGCTCGGGGGTCACCATCGTCTCCGGCGGGCCGGGCACCGGGAAGACGGCGGTGGCCCTGCACCGGGCGGCGTACCTGCTCTATGCCGACCGCAGCCGGTACGCCGGCGGCGGCATCCTGGTGGTCGGCCCGTCGGCGGTGTTCGTGGAGTACATCGCCTCGGTGCTGCCCTCGCTGGGCGAGGAGACCGCCACCCTGCACTCGCTGGGGTCGCTGTTCCCCGGCCTGTCGGCGACCCGCACGGACGGGCCCGAGGTGGCGGCGGTGAAGGGTTCGCTGCGGATGCGGCGGGTGCTGGAGCGGGCGGCCCGGGACGCGGTGCCGGACGGCCCGCAGGAGTTGCGGCTGCTCTACCGGGGTGCGCTGCTGCGCCTGGAACGGCGCGAGCTGGACGGCATCCGGGACCGGGCGTTGCACCGGGGGGCCCGCCGCAACGAGGTCCGCCGGGTCGGCTTCGACGGGGTGCTCGCCGCGTTGTACGCGCAGGCCCGGCGGTCGGCCGTCGCCGGCCTGCCCGAGCAGCCCGCCTTCGAGGACGAGATCATCGAGCGGCCGGAGTTCCGGGAGTTCCTCAAGGCGTGGTGGCCCCGGCTGCATCCCCGGCACGTGCTGGGCTGGTTGGCCCGGCCGGAGCGGCTGCACCGGTACGCGGCCGGCGTCCTGTCCCGGGCGGAGGTCGGGTTGCTGGTGGAGGCGTACCGGTCGCTGGACACCGAGGGGCTGACGGTGGCCGACATCGCCCTCCTCGACGAGCTGGACGCGCTGCTGGGCCAGCCGGTCCGTCCGAAGAAGGCCCGGCGGGACCCGTTCCAGCTCGCCGGTGGCGTCCGGGAGCTGAGCACCTTCGGGGAGCGGCAGCGTGCCGCGCGGGCGGCGGCCCGGGAGCGGCCGGAGGACTACCGGGACTACGCGCACGTGGTGGTCGACGAGTCGCAGGACGTCTCGCCGATGCAGTGGCGGATGATCGGCCGGCGCGGTCGGCTCGCCTCCTGGACGGTGGTGGGTGATCCGGCGCAGACCGCCTGGACGGGTGACCAGGCGGAGCTGGACCGGGCCCGGGACCAGGCGCTGGGCCGGCGGCGGCGGCACCGGTTCACGCTCTCCACCAACTACCGCAACTCGGCGGAGATCTTCGCGGTGGCGGCGGCGGAGATCCGCCGGCTCTACCCGGACCTGGAGTTGCCGAGCGCGGTGCGCTCCACCGGGGTGGACCCGGTGGCGCTGCACGTGCCGGCGGCGGAGCTGGCCCGGACGACGGCCGACGCGGTGGACACGCTGCTGGCCGAGGTGGCGGGGACGGTCGGCGTGATCACCCCGGTGCCCCGCCGCGACGAGGTCGCCGGCTGGTTGGGCGACCGGGGTGGGGCGCGCCTGCAGGTGGTGACCAGCCTCCAGGCCAAGGGCATGGAGTACGACGGGGTGGTGCTGGTCTGCCCCGGCGAGATCCGGGCCGATCCGGGCTCCGGGGTGCGGACGCTCTACGTGGCGTTGTCCCGGGCGACCCAGCGCCTCACCACCGTCGAGCCGACCGGCTGACCGACCGGGACCCGGCCCACCTGGCCGGACGTCCGACCATCACTTGCATACATAGCGATGTGAGCATAGATTGGAGCGGGTCCGCAGCGGCGACGGAGGGTGTGGACGTGGGCGCAGGTCATGACCACAGCGCGACGGTGAGCAACGCCGCGCACCGGCACCGGGGTCGGCTCTGGGCGGCGTTCGGGCTGCTCGCCGTGCTCATGGTGGTCGAGGCGGTGGCCGCCTTCGGCACCGGCTCGCTGGCCCTGCTCTCCGACGCGGGGCACATGTTCACCGACGTGCTCGGCATCGGGATGGCGCTGGCCGCGATCACCGCCACCCGGCGGGCCGCCCGGGACCCGCAGCGCACCTTCGGCCTCTACCGGCTGGAGGTGCTCGCCGCCCTGGCCAACGCCGTCCTGCTCAGCGGGGTCGCGGTCTACGTGCTGATCGAGGCGGTCCGCCGGTTCGGCGAGCCACCCGAGGTGCTGGCCGGCCCGATGCTGGTGGTGGCGGTGCTCGGCCTGCTCGCCAACATCGTCGCGTTCGGCCTGCTGCGGGAGGGCGCCAAGGAGAGCATCAACCTGCGCGGGGCGTACCTGGAGGTGCTCGGCGACCTGCTCGGTTCGGTCGGGGTGATCGTGGCGGCGCTGCTGATCGCCGGCACCGGCTGGTGGTGGGCCGACCCACTGGTCGCCGTGGCGATCGGCGTGTTCATCCTGCCCCGCACCTGGCGGCTCGGCCGGGCGGCGGTGCGCATCCTGGTCCAGGCCGCCCCGGAGCACCTGCCGGTGACCGCCGTGCACGACCGGCTGACCGCCGTGCCCGGTGTCGCCGAGGTGCACGACCTGCACGTCTGGACGCTCACCTCCGGCATGGACGTCGCCTCGGCCCACCTCACCCTGGCCGGTGACGCCGAGGTCGGCGCGGTGCTGGCGGCCGCCCGGGGCGCCCTGCGGGAGGACTTCCACATCGAGCACGCCACCCTCCAGGTCGAGCCCGGGGCGAGCCCCGGCGCATGCGGCCCCGCCCACTGGTGACCCCGCCCCGGGCCGGACGGTCAGCCCCGCCGGGTACTCCCGCACAGAGATCGCGGAAATTTGCGTCGTTTGAACCTTTTGAGGGTATTCACTCTCGTACCCTCAGTCACGAGGTAGGCAGGCGTCACACGCGTACCGGTAGGCTCGGCCCCGGTCTCCGCCAGGCAGAGGCCGCCGCCTAATCGCCCGCCCGGGCGAACCGGGGAACCACGTTCCTGGGGTGCATCCGCGTCAGCGGTAGGGATCTTCCGTCCCGAACCCGTCAGCTAACCCGGTCGGCGGCTGACGGAAGGACATCCGCATGCACGTACGCACCACCACGCGGCTGCTGGCCGCAGTCGTCACGGCGTTGGCCCTGGGCGTGTCGGCCGCGCCGTTCACCCCGGCCGCCGCCGCGCCCGCCACCCGGCTCGCCGCCCCCGGCGACGACGAGGGCGGCACCCCGGCGCTGCGCGACCAGCTCGACGCCGCCAGCAAGGGCTGGCTGGAGGCCAAGGCCGCCCTGGAGCGCTCCACCAAGCGCCAGCAGGAACTCGACGGGCAGCTCAAGACCATCGAGGGGCAGCTGGTCACGCAGACCGCCAAGGTCGGCGAGATCGCCGGCGCGGCCTACCGCACCGGCCGGCTCGGGCCGATGTCCGCCCTGCTCAACAGCAACACCCCGAGCGGTTTCCTGGACCGCGCGGCGGCGCTGGAGACGGTCGCCACCCGGGAGGACCAGGAACTGCGCACGATGATCGAGACCCGGGACCAGGCCACCCGGACCCGGGCGGCGGTCACCCAGGAGATCACCGAACAGCGCAAGCAGGTCGCCACCATGGGCAAGCGCAAGGAGCAGGCCGAGCGGGCGCTGGCGGTGGCCGCCGCCGACAAGCCGGCCCCCACCTCCCGCGACTCCGGCAGCTCGGACGGCACGTCCACCAGCAACGCCAAGGGGGCGCCCCGCAACTCCGACGGCTCCTGGCCGTCCGAGTCGTGCAGCGTCAACGACCCGACGCCGGCCAACGGCTGTATCACCCCGCGTACGCTCAACGCCCTGAACCAGGCCAAGGCGGCCGGTTTCACCAGGTACGTCTCCTGCTACCGGCCCAGCGGCTCCGGCGAGCACCCCAAGGGCCGGGCGTGCGACTTCGCCGCCCAGAAGGGCGGCTTCGGCGGGGTGGCCAGTGGCGGCGACCGGACGTACGGCAACAACCTCGCCGCGTACTTCATCCGCAACGCCGACCGGCTCGGTGTGCTCTACGTGATCTGGTTCAAGCGGATCTGGCTGCCGAGCAGCGGGTGGAAGGCGTACAGCGGGGGCAACGGGGACCCGTCCAGCGACCACACCAACCACGTGCACCTGTCGATGATCTGATCCCGGCGCGGTGGCCCGTCCGCTCAGGGCGGGCCACCGCGGCGCGACCGTCCGGGCGGGTGCCGGCGGTCGTCAGCCGGCGGGGGGTGGGTCGCCGGCCCGGCTGTCCAGGACCGCGCCGAGGCGGCTGGCCAACCCCAGGTGGGCGGCGCGGGCCTGCCGGAAGGCGTAGCCGAACAGCGGGGCCGGCGCGGCGAGGGTGATCTCCACGTCGATCCGCAGCAGGTCACCCTCCATCCGCAGCCGGGTGTGGTTGCGTACGGTGGTGCCGGGCTGCTGGCGGGCCATCGTCACGATCTCGTCGTCGCCGGCCAGCAGCACGTCGGCCTGGTAGGTGACGGGGAACCGCAGCGGCCCCAGCTCCAGCCGGTCGGTGATCGCGTAGCTGGCCAGGGCACCCGGCCGGGCGGGCAGCCGGCGCACCCGGACGATCAGGGGATGCAGCTCCTCCTGCCGGGACAGGTCGCTCAGCAGCGCCATCGCGTCCGCCGGTGAGCAGCGCGCCTGCACCGTGTAGCTGAAGCTCTCCCGCCGGACCACCGGGCCTCCTGACCGTCGTCGGTCGCACGATCGTGCCGTACCGGAGACGGACTGGCAACGTCCCTGGTCAGTGGCGTCGACGCCGACCGGGGCCCGGTCAGGCGCCGGGCAGGACCTCCGGGGTGGCGGCACCGGCGAAGTACGGCTCCGGGGCACCGAAGAGCCCGAGCAGGCCGGTGACCCAGAGCTGTCGGTGCACGAACCGGCTCGGCTCGGTGACGATCAGTTTGACGCCGCTGACCTCGGCGGTCTGGAAGCCGGCGACCATGGCGCTGATCCCGACGGAGTCGATGAAGGTGACGAGTCGCATGTTCAGCTCGATCCGCGCGGGCCGACCCTTGGCCAGCACCTCGGCGATCGCCTCACGTACCTCGTAGGCGGTGTCGACGTCGATCTCACCACGGGGGGCGATCTCGATGACACCGGCCGGCAGGACCGACTTCACGATCGACAGGCTCACGCGAGCACCTCCACTCGCCCGTCCCCGGGCGCCTCATCAGTACGCGGGCCGCGACCGAGAGTATTCCTCCGATGGCCTCGGTCGCCACCCCTCGGGATGAGCAATTCGCGGATCCGGACGGACCGGACCGTCCCTCTCCGCACCGTTGCTGGTCCTGTTCTCCTCAGACGAACGGCCCAGCTCGGCCGTTCCAACCGTCCCAGAGTAGCGGCCCCGGTCCACCGACACCCGGATGCGGTGCGCCGGGCGAGCCCCGCCGGCTCCCCGACGCGGCCCGCCGACTCCCCCGGTGCAGGTTGTGCGGGGTGCCTACCGTGGGCGAGAGATGGGTCACCACGATCGAGGAGACGGATCGATGCTCAGGAGACTGCTCGGGCTGGCCGGGGTCGGCGCACTACTCGCTCTCGTCCTGGCCTGCGGCTTCGGCGGCGGGGACGACGACGATGACGACGACGGGGACGATTTCGCCCGCGCCACCACCGTGGTCTCGGTGCGCTGAGCGGTGACGGTCACCCGTACGCACGGGTTTGCGACCCGGCCGGGCGGGGCACTGCTCGGACACCGGCCGGGTGACCGGTCGGCGCGAGGACCGCTGCGGCGCGGAGACCACCTCCGAAGTGGCCGCAGATTTCGGCATTCGAGGAGGTAACACGATGATCGGCAGCAACCTTCTGGAGCGCCGCAGCAAGCCCGAGCGGATCGCCGACCAGGCCTGGCACCACCTGCTCTCGGCGGTGGACTCCGCCGGTGACAGCGTCCGGGACGCCGCCCGGTCGGTCCGGGACTCGGGGCTGGCCGACGCCGGTGACCTGGTCGGCTCGACCGCCGACGAGGCCCGTCGTCGGGCGACGCTCGCCTTCGACGCGCTCGCCGGCCGGCGTCCGGCCCTGCCCTGGACCCTGCTGATCGGCGCGGCGCTGGTCGGCGCGGCGATCGGCTGGGCCGCCGGCACCGCCGCGCGGGCCGCCGGCAGCCGGGGTGACCGGGCCGTCGACGACATCGAGTTCGTCGACGTGGACCGGCCGAACTCCCCCGTCGGGCTGGACGACTGACCGCTCCACGCGGCACGTACAGGCCCCGGTCACGCTTCTCGGCGTCGACCGGGGCCTGCGCCGTCTTCAATCCACCCCCGCTGGGGCGATGTTGCGGTAAAGACCCGGGGTGGATGCCGCGACTTCGCCACCGCTGAGTCGACCACTCTCAGCCCGGACATGCCGCCGGCTCCGCTCCCCGGTCGGGGAGCGGAGCCGGCAGGTGTCGGATAGTTGATAGTTGTCAGCGGCTGGTGCAGGTCACCGCCGGAACCGCATTGGTGCCTGTCACGTTGGCGGTGAAGCCGATGCTGGTGCTCGCGCCACCCCCGAGCGCACCGTTCCACCCGGCGTCGCGCACCGAGACGTTCGCCCCGGTCTGGGTGAAGGTGCCGCCCCAGAGCGAGTTGACCGTCTGACCGTTGGCGAACGTCCAGTTCACCGTCCAGCCGGCGATCGCGCTGGTGCCGGTGTTACGCACGGTCACCTCACCCTGGAAGCCACCCGGCCACGACCCGGTCACCTTGTACGTCGCCGCGCACCCACCGGTGGGCGGCGGGGTCGTCGGCGGCGGCGTGGTGGGCGGAGGCGTCGTGGGGGGCGGAGTGGTCGGCGGAGGCGTGGTGGGCGGCGGCGTGGTGGGAGGCGGGGTCGTCGGCGGCGGCGTGGTCGGGCCGGGGGTGGTCGGCGTCGGGGTGGGAGTGCCACCGAGCCGGTCGGCGACCAGGATGCCCCGGCCGTTGGTGCCCAGGTAGACCCGGCCGTAGACCCGGGGGTCACCGGTCAGCGCCTCGCCCGCGTTGCCGTACTGGTGCTGGTCGTCGTTGATCCGCACCCAGGCCGCGCCGGTGTTGTCGGAGCGGTAGACGCCGGCCTTGCCGTCGACGGTGCCGAAGGTGAACACCGCCGGATACGTCTGCCCGGGGGCGGCCTTGCCGAAGCCGACGTTCACCGCCGCCGACACACCGGCCAGCTTGGTGAAGCTGGCCCCGGAGTCGGTGGAGCGCCACAGCCCGCCCTCACCGGCCAGCCAGATGTCGCCCTCCTTGCCGGGCACCGCCTTGAACTTGACGTTCCCGGTGGCCGGCAGGCCGGTGGCGGCGGACGCGGTGAAGCTGGCCCCACCGTTGGTGCTGACGTAGAACTTGCCGGCGCTGAAGCCGTAGAACTTGTTCTTGTTGACCCGGTCGGACTCGACCACGGCATTGGCCGGGATGCCGGTGGCGGCGGTCCACGAGTTGCCGAACCCGACGGAACGGATCACCTGCTGCCCGGCGTCGCCGGGGGCCCAGACGAACTGGCTGCCGTCGGCGGCGGCGGCGACCGTGCCGCCGTTGTTGATCCCGCCCGGCTCGCTGCCCTGGAACCAGTTCGCCCCGCCGTCGGTGGAGAACGCGACGTGGCTGTCGTTGGGGCGGTCGGCGTCGGTGAAGTTACCGGCCCGGACCATCGTCGCCGGGTTCGCCTCGGCGTAGTCGAGGCTCGTGGTGGTGGTGAAGACCGGCTGGGTGAACAGCATCGGCGGCACCGCGTCCAGGTCGGTGTGCCGGAACCCGCCGATGTCACCGAGCCCGCTGATCAGCGGTGCCCCGGTGGGCGGGCTGATCAGGTCCTGCACGGCGGTCTCCTCCAGGCCCTTGACCATCGGCTTGATGGTGAGCTGGCCGCCGGTGTCCCACTTGGTGAGGTCGGTGCTGCCGTAGATGGTCGCGCCGGTGCCGTACATGAAGCGGTTGGAGTCGAACGGGTCGATCTCCACCGACTCGTTCATCCAGCCCAGCTTCGGGGACTCCTCCGGCGGGGCCGGGTTGGCCCCGAAGGTCAGCCACGGCACCGAGCTGATGTCCATCTTGAACTTCTTGGTGCGCTCCGGGTAGCTGCCGAACTCCCAGATCCGGCTCCAGGTCGCGCCGCCGTCGGTGCTGCGCCAGAAGATCGCGTCCGGCCACCAGGAGATCTGGGTGGCGACCATGAGGGTGTTCGGCTTCTGCCGGTCGATGGTCAGCCCCGAGTAGCCGAAGTAGGCGTCGCTGCTGGACGACGGGATCGGGCTGATCTGCGTCCACGCGCCGGTGGCCCGGTTGAACTTCCACACGTCACCCTTGCCCCCGTCGTACGGGCCGCCGGTGTCGCTGGTGGCGATGTAGAGGAAGCCGCCGACCGGGTCGACCACGCCCTTGTGGGCCAGGTAGCCGGTGGGCTGCCCGGCGATCCGCTCCCAGCTCGTGCCGCCGTTCGTCGAGCGGTACACCGGGTTCGCCTTGTCCGCCACGCCGACGTAGATGGTCTGCGTGGCGTTGCCGGCCGTACCGGTGCTCTTGTCGAAGGTGACCCAGGTCAGACCCTGGTTCTGGCTCTGGTAGCCGGTGGTGTCGTTGGGGTCGGCCCGGTAGTTGCCGACGTTGGGGAAGTTCGCCACCTTGGCCCAGGTGACCCCGAAGTCGGTGCTGCGCCACAGGCCGTTGCCGCCCTCGGCACCGTAGTAGAGGATGCTGTTCTTGTTGGGGTCGACGGCGAGCCGCTCCCCCATGCCCCGGCCGGGCATGTTGCCGCCGTTCTTGAACGGCAACGCGGTGGCCTGCCAGGTGGCGCCCTTGTCCGACGAGCGCAGGATCGCGCCGTTGTTCGGGTCCCAGTCGTTGGTGTACATGCCGACGGCCGCGTACACCCGGTTGGTCTGCACCGGGTCGGTGGCCAGGCTGACCACGCCGTTGTAGCCCCACTTGTCCGCGCCGACCCAGTCGAGCAGCGGCGTCCAGGACTGGCTGGCCTGCTCCCAGCGGTACGCGCCGCCGATGTCGGTGCGCGCGTAGATCAGGTTCTTCTCGGTCTGGTTGAAGACGATGCCGGGGACGAAGCCGCCGCCGTCGATCCGGACGTTCTTCCAGCTGTACGGCTCGGCCGCCGCCGCGGCGGCCGATGTGGACGGTGCGACGGTGAACTGTACGGCCACGACGGCCGTCGCGGCGGCCAGCACGGTGGTGACCGCGCCGACGAGACTTCTCCGCATCTGCGGTTCCTCTCGGGATGCCAGGGTCAGGGTGCGACGCCCCGTGGGGACGTCGACGGGTGCGAAGAGCTGCCCTGGCTCCCCGCCGGCACGCTTGGCTCCCGCTGCCGAAGAAGAACCCAACAGTAACCGGTACGCCGCCGAATTAGGAAGCGCTCCCAACTAACTCGGCCATCAGAGCCGGTAGATGACGTCCTCGCCGACCATTTCGCGACTGATGCCCAACCCGTCCACCGGTCGGGCGGCCACGTCCGCCCACGGCGTGCCGGCCGCCCAGCCGGGCAGCAGCACCACCGTGCGCACCCCGACCTGCCGCAGGTACGCCACCGAGGTGGCGTCCGGGAAGGTCATGCTCGCCGCCCTGATCCGCTCCTGGGACTGCGGGGTGAACGAGGCGAGCCCGTTGACCACCTTGGGGAACCCGTCGGTGGACCAGAGCATCACGTGCAGTTCCCGGATGCCGTCGCTGGGCAGCACCAGCGCCGGGCCGGTCAGCCCGCGCAGTACGGCCGGCTGCTCCGGCGCGGGCACGTGCGGGGTGCGGTTGACCCCCTCCACCAGCACCAGCAGTAGCGGCACCAGCAGCGCCAACCGGGCCAGCCGCCACTGCCCGCCACCGCGCTTCGGGGCGGGTTGCCGGGGGGCCGCCTGCTCGGCCGCCGACCCGGACCACGCCGCCGACCGCAGCGCCGGCCGTGGTCCCGCTCCCACCTGCGCCGGTGCGGACGCCTCCACCAGCACGGGTACCCCCGCCGGTCGGAGCGCCGGCGCGGCCGGCTCCGTCCCGGGTTCCGCGTCCGGTCCCGGCGACGGATCCCCGGCCGGCACGGGCCGCTGCTCCCCTACCGACACTGCCCCGGGTTCCACGTCCGGTCCCGGCGACTGATCCCCGGCCGGCACCGCTTCGCGCTCCGCGTCCGGTCCCGGGGGCGGCTCCGCGCCGGGGGTGGTCTGCCGCGCCGGCTCGCGCACCGTCAACGCCCCGGCGGCGAGCAGGCCGAGCAGCAGGGTCGTCCACAGCACCAGCCGGCCCGGGGTGCGCACCCCGTCCCAGCCCGGCGCGTGCTCGACGAGCGTCACGTACCCGGGGTTGCCGTCGCCACCGAACGTGGTGCCCGCCGCCAGCGCCACGCTGACCAGCGCCGCGCCGGCCAGCATCAGCCGGTGCCGCAGCCGCCACGCGGAGAAGAACAGCCCCGCCACCGCCAGCGACAGCAGCACCACCCCGGGCAGCAGGGTCATCTCGCCCGGGAAACCGAGCGTGGCGCGGGCGGCCTCGTGCCGCTCCCCCCACAGCCAGGACTCCGGGGGCGCGGTGACGAACCCCCGCCACGGCGGGGAGAACATCTCGATCTGGGCCACCGTCCGCCGGCCGGACGGGTTGCGGGCCACCACCTCGAAGTACGGCGCCGCCATCGCCAGGGTCACCCCGGCGAACCCGATCCCGCCGGCCAGGTCGGCCAGGAGCAGGCGGCGAGGCACCACCGGCCGGGTCCGCCGCCGCAGCCACACCACGCCGTACGTGACCACCGCGCCGAGGCAGAGCAGCCCCAGCACATACGCGAAGGGCAGGCCGATGCCGAAGCCGAGGGTGACCTGCCAGGCGGCGACCGCCCACCCGGCGACCACCCAGCCGGGACGGACCCGGTCGGGGCGGTGGCCGTGCCGCAGCGACCAGCCGTGCCCCCGGGCCAGCATGGCCAGCGCGAGGGCGATCCCGCCGATGCTGATCACGTGCAGGTGCCCGGCCTGGGCGAGCTTCCACGGGGCGTAGGCGAAGGCCACCCCGGCCACCGCCGCACCGGCCCGGCCGGCCCCCACCTGCCGGGCCAGCGCGTACGCCCCGAACAGGGCGAGGGCGTGGGTCAGCATGTAGAGCAGGTTGTAGCGGATCACGGCGGCCACCGGACCGTCCCCGATCATGCCGAACGGGGCGTACCCGAGCAGGGTGTCGGAGTAGGCGTAGGTGTACGGCTCGGGATAGAACGTGTTGGAGTGCCAGACCTGCAACGGGTTGGTGAGCAGGGCGTGCCCGCCCCAGGCCACCTGCCATGCCTGCAACGTCGGGTCGCCGGTGTCCTGCGGGATGGTGCTCGCCGGATCGCGCAGGGTCGGCCAGGTCAGCACCACGGCCAGCAGCAGCGCGGCGAGCGCCGCCAGGGTCCACTCGTGCCGGGCCACCCGCCACGACACGCCCGCCAGCCGGCGACCGAAGACCCGCATCTGATCGACGTCCATCTCTCCACCCCGTCCTTCGCCGTCCGTCAGACTGCCCGAGTCCGAACCGGTTGTCGACACCGCGACCGCCCGAATTTCGCCACCGGCGCCCCTCCGACGGCCCGAATCCGATCTGACGACGCGGACGGGGCAGGACCACCCGGGTCGGGTGAGCCGCCCTCACCCGACCCGGGGGGACGGTGGGCGACATGACTGGATCCGACGGGCTGATCCGACCCGGGACACCGGCCCCCGAATTCACCCTGCCGGCCACCCCGGACGGGCGACGGACCGGACCCGCGCAGTTCCGGGGGCGGCCGGTGGTGCTCGCCTTCTACCCCGCCGACTGGTCCCCGGTCTGCGGTGACCAGATGGCGCTCTACCAGGCCGCGATGCCGGAGTTCGAGCGGTACGACGCGGTGGTGCTGGGCATCTCGGTGGACAGCCTCTGGTCGCACCGGGCGTTCGCCGAGGCAAAGGGCGTCCGGTTCCCGCTGCTGTCCGACTTCGAACCCAAGGGCGAGGTGGCCCGGGGCTACGGGGCGTACACGCCGCAGGGGCAGGCCGGCCGGGCCCTGGTGGTGCTCGACCCGGCCGCGACGGTGGCCTGGAGCTACCTGTCCCCCGCCGAGGTCAACCCCGGCGCCGACGGCGTCCTCGACGCGTTGGAGCAGCTCGGCACCGGACGGCAGGTGGTGACCCGATGAGCACCCCGTTGCAGGTCACCGCCCGACTCCGGGTGCCGGTGACCGATACCGACCATGTCCGTGGGCCGCTCGACGCCCCGGTCACCCTCGTGCAGTACGGCGACTTCCAGTGCCCGTACTGCGGGGCGGCGTACCCGAACCTGGCCGAGGTGCTGCGGCAGCGGCGGGACACCGTCCGGCTGGTCTACCGGCACTTCCCGATCACCAACCTGCACCCGTACGCCGAGCGGGCCGCCGAGGTGGCCGAGGCGGCCGCCCAACGGGACCGGTTCTGGGAGATGCACGACTGGCTCTACGAACACCAGGACCAACTGGACCCGGTGCACCTGTCGCTCGGCATGGCACAGGTGGGGCTCCCGCCGGACGAGGTCGACGCCGAGGTCGACCGGCACGTGCACGCCGACCGGGTACGACACGACTTCACCGGCGGCATCCGCAGCGGCGTCAACGGCACACCCACGCTCTTCGTCGGCGACGACCGCCACGACGGCCCACTCGACCTCCCCACCCTCCTCGCCACAGTGGACGCCGCCACCGCCTGACCCCAGCCGACCCGGGCGGGGCGGGGCAGACGGGCGGGGCGGGGCTGGGTAGACGGGCGGGGCGGGCTGGGGTGGGTGGGGTGGGGTCAGAGGAGGTGGAGGTCGCGGGCTCGGCGGACGGCTTCGCGGCGGCGGGTGGCGTCGAGCTTGCGGTAGATGTTGCGGACGTGGGTCTTGACGGTGTTGACCGACAGGGACAGTTCGCTGGCGATCTCCACGTTGGACAGGATGCTCTGCAGGTACCGCAGGATGGTCAGCTCCCGCTCGGTGAGCGGCTCGTCCAGGGGGCGCTCCGGGTCGCCCTGCCGGGAGTCGGCCGGTCCGCCCCGGGTGCCGTACGCCCCCTGGCCGGGCGGCGGCGTGGCGTCCCGCACCAGGTCGCTGACCTGCGGCCAGTACGCCGTACCGGAATCCAGGTGGGCCGCGAGCAGTTCCCGGACCTCCGGCTCGGCCCGGGTGAAGACCCGTCGGTGGCCGTGCCGCCCGGCCAGATCCAGCACCCGCTCCAGCAGCCGCCCGGCCCGGCGTTCGTCACCGGCCCGTCGGTTCAGCAACGCGTCCAGGACCCCGGCGGCGAGCCGTACCGGCAACGGCCAGTCGGCAGCGCCCGGGGCGTCCCAGTCGGGCAGGGCGTGCCGGGCGGCCCGTAGGTCACCGGCCCGCAACTCGACCCGGGCCAGCGCCAACGCCAGCACCGGGTCCGGCCCGAGGGCCCGCTCACCGAGCAACCGCCGGGCCGTGTCCACGTCACCCTGTTCGCCGCGCAGGTCCGCCTCCAGCGCCAGCAACCGGTCGGCCAACTCCCCGGCACCGCCGAACCCCACCGCACCGCCGAACCCCGCAGCACTGCCGGCCACCACCGCATCGCCGAAGACTCCAGAGGCTTCGGCCGCCCCCGCACCGCCGGGCAGTGCCGGGCCGCCGGGGGACGTCGATCTGCCGGCGGTCAGCTCGTCGCGGGCGCTCAGCACAGCCGTCGTCGCCGCCGCCGGCTCGCCCGCGTCGCGGAGCAGGGCGGCCCGGCACAGCGCCGCCACCGCCCCGGCCGGGGCCGTCCCGGTGACCGCGCCGGCCGCCGCCAGCTCGGCGGTCGCCTCGGCGGGCTGGTCCCGGTACACCGCCACCAGCGCCAGCGCCAGGTGTGCGTGACCGCAGTCGACCCGACCCGACCAGCCCTGGCAGCAGGGCATGGCCAGGGCCGCCCGCGCGGTCTCCTCGGCCGGCGTCAGCTCACCGGCGAGGGCGAGCAGCAGTGCCGCCCGGCTCGCGCCGACCAGCTCGGTCCGGGGGCGGCCGGCCCGCCGGGCCGCCGCCAGCGCAGCCCGGAACCACGCTCCGGCCCGTCCCAGTTCCCCCTCGGCCAGGTCGGTCAGGCCGAGCGCGGTGCCGGCCACCGCCCGGACATCGGCGTCATCCCTTCCGGTCCGGGGATCACCGCCGGTGGCGGGGGCATCACCGGTCACCGCACCATCGCCGGCTGAGAGGTCAGCACCGACCGGCGGGTCGCACGCAGCGGCGCCGGCCGGCGGGCCAGCAGAAACGTGGGCGACGGAAGCCGAACCCGCAGGTAGCGCCGAAGCGGTGGCGAGCAGGCGGGCGGCGGCAGCGCGTACCGACGCAGGGTCGCCGGACAGCCGGGCCAGGGTGAGTTCCAGCGCCACGGCGAGCCGCCGGAACCGGTCCCGGCGCGGCACCGGCAGCGTGTAGGCGGCCTGCACCGCGTCCCGCAGCCGGGCGGTAGCCGCCGCCACGTCCCCGGCGTACGCCCGCTCGGTGCCGGCGGCCAGCGCCAGCTCCGGGTCGCGGCGCACCGCCCCGGCGGGCGGCGGCGGGGGCGGCGGCAGGTGCGGTGGCTCCCGCTCGTACGGGGCCAGCTCCGGCCAGTGGGCCAGCAGCAGTTCGGTGGCGCGGTCCCACTGCCCGGCGGTCAGGGCGTGGTGCAGCGCGTCGGCCGGCCGGTCGTGGTCGGCGTGCCAGTCGGCGGCCCGCCGGTGCAGTTCGTCGCGTTCCCGCCCGTCGAGGCCGGCGAGTTCCTCACGCAGCAGGTCGGCCAGCATGGGGTGCGGCCGGTACCAGGGTGGGTCGCTGTCGTCGCGGTGCAGGAAACCACCGTCGCGGGCCAGTCCGGCCAGGAGCTGACCGGCGTCGGGGCGTCCGGTCAACGCGTCGGCCAGGTCGGCGCGGACCGCCCCGCCGACGGCGCAACGGAGCAGCGTCTCCCGGGCCGGCACCGGCAACGGGGTGAGCACCTCGGCGCGCAGGTAGGCGGCGACGTCCGGGTGGTCGCCGCCGAACCGTCGTACCCAGCGTTGCGGGTCGGCCTGGCCCCGGGCGGCCAGCGCGGCGAAGCGCAGGCCCGCCGGCCAGCCGCCGGTGCGTTCCCGGAGCCGGGCGACCGCCGCCGCCGGCAACGGCACCCCGTGCGCCACCAGCAGGTCGGCCACCTCGTCGGTGGTGAAGGCCAGGTCGTCGGGGCCGATCTCGGTCGGCTCCCCGGCCAACCGCAGCCGGTGCAGGGCCGGCGGCAGGCCCGTCCGGCCGGCGGCGAGGAGACGCAGCCGCCCGTCGGCGTGCCGGAGCAGGAACTCCAGCCCGGTGAGGACGTCCGGATCGGTCACCCGGTGCAGGTCGTCGAGGATCAGCCGGGTGGGGCGTTCCCGGGCGGCCAGTGCGGCGGCCAGCGCCTCCAGCCCGTCGGGCCGCCACGGACCGGCCGGGGCGGGCGGAGGCTCGTCCGGTTCGGCCCGGAGCGCACCGCACAGGGCCCGGGTCAGGTACGCCCACAGTCGCTGTCCGCTGTCGCCGGCCTCGACCTGCACCCAGGCCACCGGGTGCCCGGTCGACGCCGCGGCCTGCGCCCCGGCGGTGAGCAGTGTCGTCTTGCCCCAGCCGGCGGGCGCGCGGACCACGGTGAGGATGCCGGCGGCCCCGTCGTCGAGGCGGGCCAGCAGCCGGGGCCGCAGCAGCATCGGCTCAGGCGGGGCGGGCGGGGCGAGCCGGGAGGCCAGCAGCGGCGGCTCGACGGACGCCGGGGTGGTCGCGGCGTCGCCGGGGTGGGGTGTCGGGTCGACCGCCCGTACGGGCTGCTGCGGCATTGCACCCCACCCCCACTCGGCGCGTTCCTCCCCCGGTCGGCGGCGGTTACCCGGCGCGGCCCGGTTCACCCCTTCGGGACGAGCCCGGTTCACCCGGGACGCGCCGACGATGGGCGCACCGGAGGGCCACCGGGCAGATCCCCGGCAGGAGAGGCGGGTGGTACGGATGGGACGGCTGACCCGGGGCACGGTCATCCTCGCCGCCACGGCGGCCGGGTCGGGACGTTGGCAGGTGGTGACGGTCGGCGTCCCGGCGGCGGAGCTGCTGCCCGACGGGCGGTGGCCGGAGCCGCTGCGACCGCTGGCCGGTGCCGTGGAACTGGAACTGCGGCCGGCCCCCGGCGGGCGCGGCACCGAACTGGCCGTCCGGCCGCTCGGTGGGCTCGCCGCCCTGCCCGGGATGGCCGCCCACCTGGTCGGCGACGACCCTGACGGATACCTGCGGCAGGTGTTGCGCGCGGTGCGGCAGCTCGTCGAGACCGGTGAGGTGCTGCGCGCCGACCGGCCGGCCGTCGAGCGGCCCGCCCCCGACCGGCCGGTGGTGCCCGGATGAGGGCGCTGTGCTGGGAGGGCGTCGACCGGCTCGCGGTACGCCAGGTGCCCGACCCGGAGCTGCGCAACGCCCACGACATGATCGTGCGGGTCCGGCGCAGTGCCACCTGCGGGACCGACCTGCCGTTGCTCGCCGGTCGGGTGCCGGGCCTGGCCGCCGGTGACGTGCTCGGACACGAGTTCCTGGGCGAGGTGGCCGAGGTCGGCCCGGCGGTGCGCCGGCACCGCGTCGGCGACCGGGTGGTGGTCTGCGCCGCCGTGGCCTGCGGGAACTGCTGGTACTGCCGGCAGGGGTTGTACTCCTGCTGCGACAACGGCGCGATCGGCGCGGCGGTCACCGAGGCGACCTGGGGGCAGCCCGCCGGCGGCTGCTACGGCCATCCCCGTACGGCGGGCGGGTTCGCCGGCAGCCACGCCGAGTACGTCCGGGTGCCGTACGCCGACGTGGGGGCGTTCACCGTGCCCGACCCGGTCAGCGACGACCGGGCGGTCTTCGCCTCGGACGCCGCTCCCGCCGGATGGATGGGTGCCGAACTGGGTGCGGTCCGCCCCGGTGACGTGGTGGCGGTGTGGGGGGCGGGTGCGGTGGGTCAGCTCACCGCGCAGGCGGCGACGGTGCTCGGCGCGGACCGGGTGATCGTGATCGACAGGTATCCGGAGCGGCTGCGGATGGCCGAACGGCACACCGGTGCCGAGACGCTGCACTACGAGCACACCGACGTCCCCGCCGAGCTGCGGGAACGCAGCGGGGGCCGGGGCCCCGACGTGTGCGTGGAGGCGGTCGGGGCGGCCGACGGCGGTGGCCGTCCACCGTCGCTGGCAGACCGGTTCACCGGCCGGGGCGGCCCGGTCGAGGACCCGTTGGCGGTGCGGGAGGCGGTGCACGCCTGCCGTAAGGGCGGCACCGTCTTCGTCTCGGGCACCTTCGGCGGCTTCGTGGACGCCTTCCCGCTGGGCGCGGTGATGCACAAGGGGCTCACCCTGCGCAGCGCCCGGCAGCACGGCCAACGGTGGATTCCGATGCTGCTGGACCGGATGGCCCGCGACGAGCTGCGTACCGAGCACCTGGCGACGCACCGGTTCGACCTGGACGGGGGCCCGACCGGGTACGCGCTGTTCCGGGACCGCGCCGACGGTTGTGTGCGGGCGGTGTTCACCCCGCACGGCTGAGCCGCCGGGTGGCCCGCCCAGCCGGTGCGGGTCGGGCCCGGGTGGCACACTCGGCGGATGCGCCCCGACCGCCCGTACGACCTCGTCCTGTTCGGCGCGACCGGCTTCACCGGCGGGCTGACCGCCGAGTACCTGGCCCGGCACGCCCCGGCGGGGCTGCGCTGGGCGCTGGCCGGCCGCAACCCGGCGAAGCTGTCGGCCGTACGGGACCGGCTCGCCGCCATCGACCCGGCCCTGGCCACCCTGCCGCTGTTGACCGCCGACGTCACCGATGCCGGGTCGCTGCGTCCGGTGGTGGCGGGCACCCGGGTGCTCGCCACCACCGTCGGGCCGTACGTGCACCACGGGGAACCGCTGGTCGCCGCGTGTGCCGCCGCCGGCACCGACTATCTCGACATCACCGGCGAGCCGGAGTTCGTGGACCTGATGTACGTGCGGCACCACGCCGAGGCGGTGCGCACCGGGGCCCGGCTGGTGCACGCGTGCGGTTTCGACTCGGTTCCGCACGACCTGGGCGTCTGGTACACCGTCCGGCAGTTGGCGGCGGACGGGCCGGTCACCGTCGACGGGTTCGTCCGGGCCGGGGGGAGGTTCTCCGCCGGGACGTACCATTCGGCGCTCACCGCGTTCTCGCGTACCGCGCAGACGCAGCGGGCGGCGCGGGCCCGGCGGGCGGTCGAGCCCCGACCGGACGGACGCCGGGTCCGGGCGGTGGCCGGGAAGCTGGGCCGGTCGGCGGCGGTCGGCATGTGGGCGGTGCCGCTGCCCACCATCGACCCGCAGGTGGTGCGCCGCTCCGCCGCCGCCCGCCCGGAGTACGGCCCGGACTTCCGTTACCGGCACTTCGCCGCCGTCAAGCGGCTGCCGACGGTGCTGCTGGCCGGGGTGGGGATGGCCGGACTGGTAGGGCTGGTGAAGCTGCCGCCGACCCGGCGCTGGCTGCTCGGCCGGGTCGCCTCCGGGCAGGGGCCGAGCGCGCAGCAGCGGGCCCGGTCGTGGTTCCGGTTGCGGTTCGTCGGCGAGGGCGGCGGCCGGACCGTCCGCACCGAGGTGGCCGGCGGCGATCCCGGCTACGACGAGACCGCCAAGATGCTCGCCGAGTCGGCCCTCTGCCTGGCGTACGACGAGCTGCCCGCCACGTCCGGGCAGCTCACCCCGGTGGCGGCGATGGGGGACGCGCTGCTGGACCGGCTGGTGCGGGCGGGGATCACGTTCCGGGTGCTCCCGTAGCCGGCGGTGGCCGGTGCGGGCTTGACCCTCGACCTGGTTGAGGCGACAGCATCATGGGCGTGGAGAGCGAGCTGCTGAGCATCGGCGAGCTGGCCCGGGCCAGTGGCCTGACGGTCAGCGCGCTGCGGTTCTACGACCGGTGCGGGGTGCTGACCCCGACGCTCGTCGACCCGGTGAACGGGTACCGCTGGTACACCGCCGCGCAGGTGACGCCGGCCCGGCTGGTGGCCGGCCTGCGCCGGGTCGGCATGCCGTTGGCCGGGATCACCGCCGCGTTGCGGCTGCGCGACGATCCGGTGCGGGTCGGGCGGCTGCTCGACGCGCACCTGCGCCGGTTGGAGGACGGTCTCGCCGACGCCCGCCGCGAACTCTCCCGGGTCCGTGCCCTGATCGATCCCGAGGAGTCTTGGATGACCACCCGAATCACCCTGTCCCCCGCCGCCCTGGCCGCCGCCGTCGACGCCGTCCGGTTCGCCGTCGGCACCGACCCCGACCTGCCGGTGCTCGGTGGGGTGCTGCTGGACGTGGAGTCCGACGGCGTACGGCTGGTGGCGACCGACCGGTACCGGATGGCGCTGGCCCGGGCCGACGGCCGGGTGGACGGCCCGCCGGTGCGGGCGCTGCTGCCGGCAGCGGCCGTCGACGAGTTCCGGGCGCTGCTGGACACCGGCGGACAGGTGCGGATGACCGTCGCCGACGGGGAGGTCACGGTCGCCGTCGCCGGGGTCGAGGCCCGCTCGGCGGTGCTGCCGTACGAGTTCACCGACTACCGGCGGCTGCTGCGCCGGCCGGCGGACGCCACGGCCCGGCGGGTTCCGGTCGACGTGGCGACCCTGCGCAGCGCGCTACGGTCGGCCGCCTCCACGGTGACCCGGGAGCACGAGGGGGTGGCGCTGCCGGTGACGGTGCTGGGGGTGGACGACCGCGACGGGCTGCGCCTGGTCGACGCCGCCGAACTGGCCGGGCCGAACCCGGCCGACCTGCTGGTCGGGGTGAACGGGGACTTCCTGCTCGACGCGCTGGACGCCGCCGGTGGCCCGCAACTGGTGCTGGAACTCGACGGCCCGATCGCCCCGCTGGCCGTGCGCCGTCCCGACGATGAGGACACCTTCTCGATCCTGATGCCGATCCGGCTCTGACCTCTGGCCTTTCGGGACGGTGGCCGCCTGTTCTGACCGCTCCGGTGCGCTGCCTCCCGTGCGGGCGCGCCGGGCACCGCTGCCCGCCGTGCGGTCACACATGGTGACCTCTCCTGCTCCCCGCCCTTAGTGTTTCGGACGCTTTGCTCTGCTGCCATGACCGCGACAACCACGGCAGGTGACTGTCGCGTCGAGAGCAGCAGAGCAAAGCGTGCGAAGGAGGTTATCCAGGGGTCGCCGCTCCCTGAGGAGTTTTCCCTGCTCATAAGCTCCAGCACGAGGGCGCCTCGCTCAGGGCAGGAAAAACGGCCCCGATACCGGTCACCGAGAGTGAGAACAGGAGTTGAACCAGCCCCATCACCTTGGGTAACGGCAGGGGTGGCAGCACTCGGCCGGGCCGGGCCCGGGGTGCGGCGGCGCGTTCGCAGGCTCAGACCGGGGCCCGGGGGCCGGCGGGCGCGACGGTAGCATCGGAGGGTCCCACCCTGACCGCCTGGACGGAGCTACGGAGCAGCATGCTCGACATGGAGTTGATCCGGAAGGATCGCGAGGCGGTGGCGACCGCGCTCGCGAAGCGACTGGATCCCGCCGAGGTCAACCGGGTCCTGGACGACATCCAGCGACTCGACCAGGAACGCCGCGCCCTGATCACGGAGATCGACGCCGAGCGGCAGCGCCGCAAGGCCGAGGCCCGGGCGTACGCGCAGGCGAAGCGGGCCGGCACCACGCCGGAGTCCGTCGCGCCGGAGGTCGAGCGTAAGCAGCTCGCCGAGCTGGAGTCCCAGCTCGACGAGGTGCAGTCCCGGCTGCGCGGCACGATGAGCGAGCTGCCCAACCTGCCCGCCGACGACGTGGTGCCCGGCGGCAAGGAGGCCAACCGGGTGGTGAAGACCTTCGGTGCGCCACCGGTCATCGAGAAGATCCGCGACCACGTGGAGCTGAGCCGGGCACTCGGCCTGGTCGACCACGAGCGGGGCGTCAAGCTCGGCGGTTCGGGCTTCTGGATGTACACCGGCCTGGGCGCCCGGCTGGAGTGGGCCCTGATCAACTGGTTCATCGACGAGCACGTGCGGGCCGGCTACGAGTTCCTGCTCCCGCCGCACCTGCTGCTCGACACCGCCGGTTTCGCCGCCGGCCAGTTCCCCAAGTTCTACGACGACGTCTACCACCTGGACCGGGAGTCCGCCCCGCGCGGGCAGTTCCTGCTGCCCACCTCGGAGACGGCGATCCTCGGCGCCTACCAGGACGAGATCCTGGAGACGTCGAAGCTGCCGCTGAAGGCGTTCGCCTACACCCCCTGCTACCGGCGGGAGGCGGCCGGTTCGCACTCCGACGAGCGCGGCACCGTACGCGGGCACCAGTTCAACAAGGTGGAGATCTTCCAGTTCACCCTGCCCGAGCAGGCCGACGCGGCGCTGGAGGAGATGCTCGCCCACGCGGAGAGCCTGGTCGAGAAGCTGGGCCTGCACTACCAGCGCAGCCTGCTGTCCGCCGGTGACGCCAGCGCCTCGATGAAGAAGACCCTCGACATCGAGGTGTGGATGCCGAGCACCGGCAAGTACAAGGAGGTGTCGTCGGTCTCCTGGGCCGGTGACTACCAGGCCCGCCGGGCCGCCATCCGCTACCGCGAGCCGGGCGGCAAGCAGACCCGCTTCGTGCACACGCTCAACGGTTCGGCGCTGGCCACCAGCCGGCTCTTCCCGGCCATCCTGGAGCAGTTCCAGCAGCCCGACGGTTCGGTGCTGGTGCCCGAGGTGCTCCGCGACCGGCTCGGCACCGACCGGCTCACCCCGCTGCGCTGAGGCGTCCGGTGAGGGGCGGGGCCTGCGGGCTCCCGCCCCTCACCGCACCCACCATCCTGGCGACGACCGGCCCGCCGCGTTCACACCCGTTCGGTGTCACCGGTCCGGGTGCGGCCGCGGTGCAGCAGCGCCGCCACCGCGAGCAGCCCGACCAGCAGCCCGGCGAGCACCGCCGGCCCGGCCGTGTCCAGCGCCGTCACCAGCACCCGTTGGATCCGGGCCGCGCCGACCACCACCGGATCACCGAAGGCGTCGTGCCGGCCCTGGGCGAGGCGGACCTCGTACCAGCCGTACCAGGCGACGTAGCCGCCGGCGACGAGCAGCACCAGGCCGCTGAGCCGGGGCACCCACGCGCCGACGCCGCGCAGCCCACGCACCACCCGGCCGCGCAGCAGCGCCACGCCGAGCGCCGCCACCGCCACCACCAGGCCCATCCCGATCGCGTACGCGACGAACAGTGCCAGCCCGCGCAGGGTCGAGCCTGCCTGGAGGCTGGTCACCACGATCGCCAGGAACGGGGCGATGGAGCAGCTCAGCGACGCCAGCGCGTACGCCATGCCGAACAGCGCCATGGACGGCAGTGAACGGGTCAGCCGGGGGGCGCGGACCGACGGGCGCGGGGTGGGCAGCCGGCGACCGGCGAGCAGCCACAACCCGAGCGCCAGCAGGCCCAGCCCGAGGGTCACGGTCAGCCAGGGCAGCCGGGGGCGCAGCCAGTCGGCAAACGGTGCGACGGCCAGCCCGAAGGCCCCGAACACCACGACGTACCCGCAGGTCAGTCCGGCCGCAGCGGTGAGTGCCCGGCCGACCGCGCCCCGACCGTCCGCCGGCCCGGCGACCAGCAGCGACAGGTACGCCGGCAGCATCGCGAAGCCGCACGGGTTGACCGCGCCGAGCATCCCGGCGGTCAGCGCGAGCAGCAGCGGGCCGGTCATCAGCCGGCCAGGGCGGCGACCCGGCGGGTGAGGTCCTCGCCGTCGAGGAAGCCCTGGTGGACGACCTTCCCCTGCCGGTCGATGATCAGGAAGGTACTCTGTTCGACGATCTCGAAGCGCCGCCACAGCGCGCCGGCCCGGTCGTCGATCTGGGTGGTGCCGCCGAGTTCGAACTCGGTGACGAAGCTGCGCATCGCCTTCTGCTCGCCGAGGCCGGCGACCCCGACGATCGGCACGGTGTCCCGGTACTTCGGGGCGATCTCGGCGACCGTCCACGCCTGGCTGGCGCAGGTGGCGCACCACGGTGCCCAGAACCACAGCACCACCGGGCGGCCGGCCAGCCCGGCGGCGGAGAACGCCGTACCGTCGAGGGTCTTGGCGGTGAAGCGCAGCGCGTCGGGCACCACGGCGGGTGCGCCGGTCGGGGTGGGTGCGGCGGACGACGGCGCTGCGGACGACGGCGCTGCGACCGGGACGGCGACCTCGGCGGCCGGCTGCGCCGACGTCGGCCCGACGGCGCAGGCCGAGGCGGCCAGCAGGGTGCCGGCGAGGGTGGCGGCGAGGGCGAGCCGGGCGGCCGGTCGACCCTCCGGCCCGTTGCTGGGTGACGACGACGACCGCATCCGGTGCTCCTCTCGGTGGTGCTACTCGGCCTCGACCAGCCGCAGCGCGAGTTCGGGACAGACCTTGACCGCCTTCATCGCACCTTCCTTCAGCCAGGTCGGCACAGGGGTGGACGGGAAGGCGGGGTAACCGTTGCCGTCGAGCCGGATGAAGTCCGGTACGACGTGGGCGCACAGCCCGTGCCCGTCACAGCGGGACCAGTCCAGGGTGAGCTTGCGGGGGTTGGCGTCGGGCGCGCCGGGCAGCCCCATCACGCCCTTGACCCGCTTGCCGCACCCCTCACCGGTGGTGTGTTGCCGCAGGTCGTCGGCGAACACCTCCATTGCGGAGAGGGCGAAGCGGGAGGTGCCGTCGGGGTGGCTGCACGCGCCCCGGCCCTTCACGTCACCGGCGGCGGCCCGGACCACCTCCACCGGCGCGCTGCCGGACACCGCCAGGTCGACGGCGCGGGCCAGGTCGGGCAGGCCGCGCTTGCACGGCCCGCACTGGCCGGCGGACTCCCCGGCCAGGTAGCGGACCACCTGGGCGGCCTCGCCCAGCGGGCAGGTGTCCCGGCCGAGCGGGATGATGATGCCGGCGCCGAGGGTGCCGCCGACGCTGGTGAGGCTCTTGCGGGTGATCTCGGCCCGCTGCGCCGCCTCCCAGGTGATCCAGCGGCCGTGGTAGCCGCCCATCAGGATGCCCGGCCCCTCCGGCACCTCGCACAGGTCGAGGATGTCCCGCAGCGGGGTGCCGGCGGCGCACTCCACCACGGCGGCGCGCTTGGCCTGGCCGGTGACGGTGAGCAGCACGGTGCCGGGCTCGTCGTCGGTGCCGAGCGCGGCGTACTCGTACGGGCCGAGCCGGGCGGCGATCGCCACCTGGGCGTACGTCTCGGCGTTGGACAGCAGGGTGGGCAGGTTGCGTACGCCCGAGTCGCTGGACCGTTTCTTGGTGCCCGGCGGGATGTGCGGCAGTCCGTTGATCCCGTTGACCAGTGCACCGCCCTCGCCCGAGATGAACCGGTGCGGCACGGTGACGATGCTGGTGGGCACCGGCATCCGGCGTTCGGCGAGGGCGTCGGTGAGCGAGTCCCGGCCGATCAGGTCGTCGGCGACGCAGAGCACGATCTCCTCGGCGTCCAGCGCGTACGCGGCCAGGGCGGCGCCGTCGAGGATGAGGTGCGGGGCCCGGGTGAGCAGCACCTTGTCCTTCCAGCTCGCCGGTTCCCCCTCGGTGGCGTTGACCACCACCACGGCGGGCAGGTCCTGCCGTTCGCAGGACTCCAGCACCGCCTTGAACTTGCGGTAGAACGGGAAACCCGCCCCGCCCTTGCCCTTGAGCTGGATGGCCTCGGCCAGCCGGAGCAGGTTGGCCGGTTCCATCGGGCCGATCGGCCCGTGCTCCATCTCGTGGGCCATCAGGTCGAGCCGGCCGAACTCGGCGAAGCCGGCGGTGAGCCGGGGCTCGCCGATGCAGGCGACCGGTGGGACCTTCGTGCGCATCACTTGGCCTCACCGCGCAGCCCGGCCCAGTACGCCCCGTCGACGGCGTCCGCGTTGGCCTTGCCCTTGCGCCGGCTGCGGCTGTCGCCGGTGGCCTTGCGGGCCCGCCGGGAGGCCAGGTCGACCAGGGTCGGGGTGTCGTCGACGGGGATGTCGTCGGCGACGTAGCGGGCCGGCGGACGCCAGTAGTCCGGCTCCTCCGGGACGTCCGCCTCGACGCTGTGCCGCCCGGAACCGCTGCGCGGGGCGGCGGAGATCGGCTCCGCCGAGACGGGCCGGCTGGACTCCTCCCAGCGGCGCGGGCTGTCCCACGGCTCCTCCGGCTCCTCGGTGCGCCGCCGGGGCGGGGCCGAGTAGCGGGCGGCCACGTCGTCGTCGCGCCGGGCCCGGCGACCGGTGGAGACGGGGGCGTTGTCCTCCTCGTAGCGGGAGCGGCGACCACCGGAGACGGGAGCCACGTCCTCCTCGTAGCGCGCACGCCGATTACCCGACACCGGCGCCACGTCCTCCTCGTAGCGGGTACGCCGACCACCGGAGACGGGGGCCACGTCCTCGTCGCGGTCGCGGCGGCGGCTGCCGGAGACGGGCGCGACGTCCTCGTCGTAGCGGGAACGACGACCACCGGAGACGGGGGCCACGTCCTCCTCGTAGCGCGCACGCCGACCACCCGACACCGGGGCCACGTCCTCCTCGTAGCGGGAGCGGCGACCGCCGGACACCGGGGCGACGTCCTCGTCGCGGCGGCGGGGCCGCTCGTCGCGGTCGTCCCGTTCGGCGGTCCGGCGGCGCGCGGCCGGTTCCAGGTCGCGCTCGCGGCGGGGGGCCGGCGCGGTCTCCTGGCTGGTACGACCCCGGCCACCCCGGACGGGCTCACGCAGGGTGCCCGGTTCGGGGACGACCGGGACGGTGAACCGCTCGGGGTCCCGACGCCGGGCGCTGCCGGTCGGCGCGTTCCAGGACGGGGCGAGGGCGGCCTCGGCCCAACTGCTCCGGGTCTCCTTCTCCTCCTCCTTCTTGCGGCCGAGCCCGGTGAGCAGCGTCCGGCCCTTGCCCTCGTCGACGCCCTTGCCCGTCATGGCCTTGTTCAGCGCGGCGGCCTGCTGCTGTTCGCGGCTGCGCTTGCCGAGGTAGACCGACAGCCGCACCATCAGCGCCACCACCACCAGCAGGACGCAGGCCAGGTAGCTCAGCACCACCCAGGACTTGGCGGCGCGGCCGGCGTTGAGGCCGTGGAACAGGGCGAACGGCCAGGACAGGTACGCCAGGGAGTGCAGGCTGCGCCAGAACCACTTGGGTCCGACCCCGGCGAAACGGACCCGGATGATGCCGGTCCACAGCACGCTCACCATGAGGAAGGCGGCCACCGTGCCGAGCCCGACGTAGAGTCCGCTGCCACCGATGAACGGCACCACGGCGTCGGTGGGTCCGGCCCGACCGATGGCGATCTTGGTGATGACGTGGAAGACCAGGCCGACGACGCCGAGGATGCCGGTGGCCCGGTGCGCGGACTGCAGGAGCACCCGGTGCCGGATCATGAGAACCAGCCGGTCGGTGGCGAGCAGGCCCATCATCACGGTGAGGCTGAGCGACACCAGGGCGACCACCCCGGCGAAGAACTCGGTGAAGAAGAAGCCGTACGCGTACATCGCCGCGCCGTTGCCGGTCATCTCGACCCCGGCCCACAGCAACCCCAGCGCGGACGCCACCATCAGCGCCATCGTGCCCTTCGACACTGTCCGGACACCACGGCTGCTGGTGGAGGTCCGGACGGTCGCCGCCTTCTCGTTCTGCTGTGCCCGGGCCATCTGCTCCTCGATCGTCTAACGGCGGCGCCACCACCGGCCGACCCTGCTCCCACCTCCAGTACGGACCTCCGGCGCGTACGGATCACCGCCGCCGCCGAAAATTCTCGGCGGATCGTCGAACCACCCCGGTCCGGGACGCGTGTAAGGCCCGGCGTACGGCGTCCCGTCGCGTGGACGGCCGGGGATCGGGGGCCCGTCGGGACGATTCGCGCCGGGTGGAGCTACCTGCCCCTTAGAGTGGTTTCGTGGCTTTTGACCGGATGATCGAACGATGGGGCCGGGGGCCGCTCGTCGCCGTCGTCGGCGTACCGGCCCTGCTGGTGCTGGCCCTGCTCGTCGGCGTGGCGCTGCGCGCGGACGCACCCGCCCCGACCCGGCGGGCGGCGGCCCCGCCACCGACCGTGGCCGTCCCGCACGAGGACGAGACCGTGCCGCCCGCCGCGCCGGCCCCGCCCGGCCTACCCGTGATCGACTACGACCCGGCCCCCGCCGGTTTCCCGGCCGACCCGCACCCGCTCGACGTCACCCCGTTGACCGAGGGCGTCACCCCGACCCGGAACATCGCCGCGTACGACGCACCGGGCGGACGCCCCCGCGCCCTGCTCGCCCCCACCATCAGCGGGGTGGAGCTGACCATGCCGGTGGTGCAGCGGCGCACCGGCTGGACGGCGGTCCTGCTGCCCTCGGCGAGCCGTCGACTGGCCTGGCTGCCCGACGGGGGCTGGAGTCCGGTCGTCCTGCGCGACCAGATCGTGGTGCAGCGCCGCACCCACCAGCTCACCTGGTACCGGCACGGCCAGCCGGTGCACACCTGGCCGGTCAGCCTCGGTCAGCCCGGCCAGGAGACCCCCCTCGGCCGCACCTTCATCCTCGGCACCACACCGCCCCCCGAACCGGTCTACGGCGGGGTGGACGTCTTCGCCCTCGGCGCCGTCCCCGACGACCCGGAGGCGGTGCCCACCGGGCTGCGGGGCGCACACATCGGCCTGCACACCTGGCAGGACGACGACACCCTCGGCGAGGACGTCACCAACGGCTGCATCCGGTTGACCCGCAGCGCCCAGCGGACCCTCCTCGACGAGGTACGCCCCGGCACCGAACTGGTCGTCGTCGACGCCCTGACCACGTCCTGAGCCCGGCCGCCCCACCCCACACCGGAACCGGTCAGTCGCCGAGCAGCCAGCCGTTCTGTTCGGCGAGCCGGACCGCGGTGGCCCGGTTGCGGGCGCCGGTCTTGCCGATCGCCGCCGACAGGTGGTTGCGGACCGTCCCCTCGGACAGGTGCAGCGCCGCCGCCAGGTCGGCCACCGTGCCACCGCCCCGGGCCGCCCGCAGCACCGCCGTCTCCCGCTCGGTCAACGGGCTCGTCCCCGCCGCGAGGGTCTCCGCCGCCAGCGCCGGGTCGACCACCCGCAGCCCGGCGTGCACCCGGCGGACCGCGTCGGCGAGCTGCCGGGCCGGGGTGTCCTTGACCACGAAGCCACCCGCCCCGGCCTCCATCGCCCGCCGCAGGTAGCCGGGCCGGCCGAAGGTGGTGACCACCAGCACCCGGCAGCCGGGCAGCGCGGCCCGCAGCGCGGCGGTCGCGGCGATCCCGTCCAGCCCCGGCATCTCCACGTCGAGCAGCGCCACGTCCGGGCCGGTACGGCGGGCCGCGTCCACCACCTCGTCGCCCCGACCCACCTCGGCCACCACGTCGAGGTCCGGTTCCAGCGACAGCAGCGCGGCGAGCGCGCCCCGGACCAGCGCCTGGTCGTCGGCGAGCAGCAGCCGGATCGGGTCGCTCACCGCTGCTCCACCGGCACGGTGACCCGCAGCAGGAACCCGGTACCGTCCGGCCGCCGGCCGACCGTCACGGTGCCGTCGAGCCGTCGGACGCGTTCCCGCAGGCCGAGCAGCCCGTGCCCGCCGTCGCCGGCCGGCTGCGGGCCGGGCCCGCCGTCGCCGGCCGGGCCGCGCCCGTCGTCGGCGATCTCCACCCGGTCCGGGTGGACCCGGATCACGCACCGCCGCGCGCCGCTGTGCCGCACCACGTTGGTCACTCCCTCCCGGACCGCCCAGCCGAACAGTTCCTCCCGCGCCGCCGGCAGCGCCGGCAGGTCGTCCGGCAGGTCACCGACGATGCCCGCCGCCGCCAGCGCCGTCCGCGCGCCGGCCAGCTCGCCGGTCAGGCTGATCTCCCGGTACGCCCCGACGGTACGCCGTACGTCGGCCAGCGCCTGCCGGGCCAGCCGCTCGACGTCGGCGATCTCGGTGCCGGCGCGGACCGGGTCCAGCTCCAGCAGCCGCCCGGCCAGCTCCGCCTTGACCGCCACCACGGTCAGCGAGTGCCCGAGGATGTCGTGCAGGTCGCGGGCGGTGCGGGCGCGTTCCTCGGCGACCGCGAGCCGGCGGATCTCGGCCTGGGCGGCCCGCAGCTCGCCGTTGCGCTGCGCCAGCCGGCTCACCCCGAACATCGCGAACGAGGCGAGCAGCACCGCGAAGACGACGGTGCTCTCCGCCTCCCAGCCGGGCACCAGCGCGGCGGCGACAGGTGGGGTCAGCGCGCACAGCACGACCACCACCAGGGCGTCCACCGGGGGCAGCAGGAACACCGCCGCCGCCGCGACGAAGACCAGGGTGGTCAGCCAGTCCCCCGCGGTGCCGGGGATGCCGGCCAGGCCGAACGCGAGCAGCAGCCCCACGGACGCCCGCGCCCGGCCGACCGGGATCGGCCGGTGCGCCTGACGCAGGCCGCGCGCCCACTGGAAGATCAGCACGTAGAGCACGCCGAACACGACCAGGGTGCCCACCCCCACCGCCCGCCGCCAGGGTTGTTCCTGGTGTACGGCGGTGAACAGCGGGATGTTGAGGAAGAACAGCCAGACCCCGGCGAGCAGCCAGCCGGTGATCCGCCAGCGGCGGGTCACCGGCGACGGCCTGTCGAACGGGAGGTCCATCGGGTCCACGCTAGTCCCCGCCGGCCGGTGTCCGGGCCCGCCGGTGCCGGGCCACCGCTCAGACCCGCTGGGTGTCGCGGCGGAACAGCCGGGCCGCGCCGAGGGCGAAGCCCGCCGTCCAGCCGAGCACGTTGACGAGCACCCCGACGCTCACCGGGTCACCGGTCAGCGGCGCGCGGGCCAGTTGACCCACCCCCCACACGGGGGTGAACTGGGCGATCCGCTGCATCACGTCGGGCAGCATCTCCACCGGCAGGAACAGGCCGCCGAACATGGCGAGCAGGGCGAGCACCGGCCCCATGAACTGCATGACGTTCTCGGCCGGGCCGAGGTAGCCGATGAGCAGCCCCAGCGCGGCGAAGACCAGCGAGCCGAGCCAGGCCGCCGACCCGGCCAGCAGCCAGACGGACACCGGCAGCCGGACCCCGGCGGCGGCTCCGACCGCGAACTCGATCACCACCGCGACCAGCCCGAGCACCATCGCGGTGGCGACCTTCGTGGCGACGTACGCGGCCGGGTGCAGCGGGGTGAGCCGGAGCTGACGGCTCCAGCCCAGGGCCCGTTCCGTGGCGACCGCCGCGCCCGCGCTGGTGGTGGCCACCATCGCCCCGTAGACGGCGAGGCTGACCATGATCCAGGCGAGCACCTGCCGGCCGTTGGGGAGTGTCTCGTCCCGCTGCGGCAGCCCGAACAGCAGGAAGAACACCGCCGGCATGACCATGGTGAACAGCAGGGTCCGCCGGTTGCGCAGCACCCGGCGCATCTCGATCAGCAGCACCGCCGGGGAGAAGCCGCCGAGGGCGGGCGGCCGGCGGTCCGCGGTGGGGGTGGTCAGGGCGGAGGTGGTCATCTCAGGCTCCAACGGTCGCGGTGGGGGCGGCTTCGGCGGGGTTGGCTTCGGGCGGGGTGGCATCGGTGGCGGTCAGGGCCAGGAAGGCGTCCTCCAGGTTGCGGGAGGTGATCTCCAGGTCCCGGGCGGCGGTACGGGTGAGCAGGTGCCGGGCGACGGCGTCCGAGTCACCGGTACGGATCAGCACGGCGTCGCCGCGTACCTCGACGGCCTCCACGCCGGGCAGCGCGGCCAGGCCGGACTGGTCGGCGTCGGGCAGGGTGGCCCGGACGATCCGGCCGGCGGCCAGGTTCTTGATCTCGGCGGTGGTGCCGTCGGCGACCACCCGGCCCTGCCGGACCAGCACGATCCGGTCGGCGTACGCGTCGGCCTCGTCGAGGTAGTGGGTGGCGAAGATGATCGTCCGGCCGGACCGGGCGTCGGCCCGGATCGCCTGCCAGAAGTCGCGTCGCCCCTCGACGTCCATACCGGTGGTCGGCTCGTCGAGGACCATCACGTCCGGATCGGAGAGCAGGGCCAACGCGAACCGCAGCCGCTGCTGCTGGCCCCCGGAGCACTTCCCGACGAGCCGGTCGGCCAGGTCGGCGATCCCGGCCCGGGTCAGCACCTCGGTGACCGGCCGGGTCCGGCCGAAGAAGGACGCGGTCATCCGTACCGTCTCGGCGACGGTGAGATCCTTGAGCAGGCCGCCGCTCTGCATGACGGCGGCGACCCGGCCGTAGCGGACGGCCTCGGCGGGGGTGCCGCCCAGCAGCCGGACCTCCCCGGCGTCGGGGCGGGCCAGGCCGAGCAGCATGTCGATCGTGGTGGTCTTGCCGGCGCCGTTGGGGCCGAGAAAGGCCACCACCTCGCCCGGGTGGATGGTCAGGTCGAGCCCGTCGACGGCGGTCACCGGCCCGAAGCTCTTCCGCAGGCCGCGCAGTGCGACGGCCGGACACTCACTGGTCATGCCAACGAGCGTGCGCCCGCCGGCCGGCTCCTTCCCGGCCCGCCCGTCACCTTCCACCCGTGACAAATGTCAGCGGTGTCGCACCCGGTGTCCGTTCCGCACGGGAGTCGTATGCCTGCTGGGCATTTTCATGCCTGACAGGAATGTCGGTCTCCCACCATCCGGCGTTCCGCGCCCGGCACCGTTCGCCCCTCATCCCGGGCGGACAGGTGGGTCCCGGCGTGGGGCATCGGGCGGTGGAAGGTGGGTATGCCGCCGCGGTCGGGGCGAGGTCGGGGAGGACCGCATGGGGAACGCGTCGAACGGGCAGGTCGACACGGTGGTGCTCGTGCACGGGCTGTGGATGACGTCGCGCAGTTGGGAGGGGTGGGCCGAGCGGTACGCGGCACGCGGGTTGCGGGTCCTCGCCCCCGCCTGGCCGGGCTTCGACCGGGAGGTGACCGCGCTGCGCGCCGACCCCGGGACGATCGCCGGCACCACCCTGCGGCAGATCATCGACCACTACGCGGCGGTGATCCGCGAGCTGCCCGGCGCACCGATCGTGATCGGCCACTCGTTCGGCGGCCTGGTCGCCCAGGTGCTGGCCGACCGGGGGCTCGGTGCGGCCGTCGTGGCGGTCGCGTCCGCACCGGTCAAGGGAGTGCTCCGGCTGCCGATCAGCACGCTGCGGGCGTCGTACCCGGTGCTGCGCAGCCCGGTCAACCGGCACCGGGGGGTGCAGATCAGCCCGGACGAGTTCCGGTACGCCTTCGGCAACACCCTCCAGCCGGACGACTCCGACCGGGCCTGGCGGCGCTACGCCGTCCCGGCCGCCGGGCACGTGCTGTTCGAGGGGGCGTTCGCCAACCTCGACCCGCACTCCGCCGCGACCGTCGACACCGGCCGCGACGACCGGCCGCCGCTGCTGCTGATCGCCGGTGGCGAGGACCACGTGGCCCCGCCGTCGCTGGTGAAGGCGAACGCCGGGCTCTACCAGAAGTCGCGGGCGGTGACCGCGTACCACGAGTTCCCCGGCCGCTCGCACTTCACCGTGGGTGAGCCGGGCTGGGAGGCGGTCGCCGACTACGCCCTGGACTGGGCGGTACGCATGACGCAGGCCCCGGCGACGGCGGGCGGCCCGTCCCGCCGCTGACCTCAGACGAACCCCGGCCACGGTCGTCCGGAACCCGGGTCGCCCGAATTGCCGTACAGCCAGGTTCTTCGATTGATCCGTGTCGCTACTTTCAAGACATGGCAGATGATGACCTGGGCAGGGGCGGCAGCAGCCTGGGACACCTCCGCTACGGTGCTGCCGCCCTGATGGTCTTCGGGTGCGTCGGGATTCCTGTGCAGGTGTGGAGATCCACGACCGAATGGGCAGGCGGCTTCCGCATCCTGCTGTGCGCGGTGTTGATGCTGGCCTGGCTGGTGTCGACGTTCGCAATAGCGAACTCGATCATCACCCGTCAGATCAACTACGCAAAGACACGCTGGCCGGACGATCCCGGTGCCCGCAGGGACTACCTGAGGGAGAGCAGGCGTCCGCCGGACATCGACCTCAGCGGTGGTGGCGAATCATGATCAGGCTCGGCTGGGCGTGACACGCACTGACGTCGGTCCTGTCGCCCTCACGACCCGGCGTCACCGCCGCCCAACCGCTGCCACAAAAAACGCAGCGTCAACGCCGACAGGAACGCCCGCTGCTCGTTGTTGCTCGCCGCACCGTGCCCGCCCTCGACGTTCTCGTAGTACGACACGTCCTGGCCGTGCGCGCTCAGCAGCGCGGCCATCTTCCGGGCGTGCCCCGGGTGCACCCGGTCGTCCCGGGTCGAGGTGACGAACAGGACCGGCGGGTACGTCACCCCGTCCCGCACGTTGTGGTACGGCGAGTACCCGCGCAGGAACGCCCAGTCGGCCGGGTCGTCCGGGTCGCCGTACTCGGCCGTCCAGGAGGCCCCGGCGAGCAGCAGGTGGTAGCGCCGCATGTCCAGCAGCGGCACGTTCGCCACCACTGCGCCGACCAGGGTCGGGTAGCGGGTCAGCACCGCCCCCATCAGCAGCCCGCCGTTGCTGCCGCCCTCGATGCCGAGCTGCGGCGCGGTGGTGATCCCCCGGGCCACCAGGTCGGTGGCGACGGCGGCGAAGTCCTCGTACGCCCGGGGGCGGTTCTCGCGCAGCGCCGCCCGGTGCCAGCGCGGGCCGTACTCCCCGCCGCCCCGGATGTTCGCCACCACGTAGGTGCCGCCCCGGGCCAGCCAGCCCCGGCCGAGCACCCCGTCGTAGTGCGGCGTCAGCGAGACCTCGAACCCGCCGTACCCGGTGAGCAGGGTCGGCCCGGCGGCGGCCGTCGGGTCGCCGACCACGGAGTACGGCACCCGGGTGCCGTCGGCCGAGGTGGCGAAGAACTGGCGCACGGTCAGGCCGGTGGCGTCGAAGAACGCCGGCTCCCGCTTGAGGGTCTCGACCGGTCCGCCGACGCGGCCCAGCCGCAGGGACGCCGGCCGCAGGTAGCCGGTGGAGGCGATCAGGTAGTCGTCGCCGAGGTCCGGGTCGGTGTCCACGATCCAGGGCTCGTCGCCCTCCGGCACCCCGGCCAGCGGCGTCCGCCGCCAACCCGACGCGCCGTCGGGGGTCAGCACCTCCAACCGTCGGTGTACGTCGACCAGGGTGGCCAGGATCAGGTGGTGCCGGGTCCAGACGTGGTAGCTCAGCGCGGTCCGCTCGTCGGGCTCGAACAGCACGGTGAGGTCGCGGCCCCCGGCGACGAAGTCGTCGAACCGGGTCACCAGCAGCGCCCCGGCCGGGTGGGTGACCCCGGCGACCTCCCACGGGGTACGCAGCCGGACCAGCAGCCACTCCCGGTGCACGTCCCACTGGGCGTCCTCGGGCACCGGCACCGGGACCTGCCCGCCGTCGGGGGTCAGCAGGAAACTGCGGGTCCGGTAGAAGTCCAGGCTGCGGCCGACGAAGTCCCGTTCGTACCCGGGTGTCGGGTCGTGCGAGGCGTACGCGGAGACGTCGTCGGCCTGCCCCTCGTAGACGATCTCGGCCTCGCTCACCGGGGTGCCCCGCCGCCACCGGCGGATCACCCTCGGGTAGCCGGAGACGGTCAGCGAGCCGGGGCCGAGGTCGGTGCCGACGTAGATCCGGTCGACGTCGATCCAGGTGACGTCGCTCTTCGCCTCGGCGAGGGTGAACCCGTCGGGCACGAAGGCGCGGGTGTCGAGGTCGTACTCGCGGACCACCACCGCGTCCTTGCCGCCCCGCGACAGGCTGACCAGGCAGCGGCGGTGGCCGGGCCGCAGCACCGTCACCCCGTCCCAGACCCAGTTCTCGTCCTCGGCGGCGGCCAGCGCGTCCAGGTCGAGCAGCACGTCCCAGGCCGGCTCGGGCCGCCGGTACTCCGCCAGCGTGGTACGCCGCCACAGCCCCCGGGGGTGCGCCGCGTCCCGCCAGTAGTCGTAGTAGTACCCGTCGCCACGCCAGCCCGGGTACGGGATGCGGTCGTCGGCGTCGAGCACCTGCCGGATCTCGGCCTGCATCGCGGCGAACGCGTCGTCGCCGGTCAGCGCCGCGACGGTCGCCGCGTTGCGCTCGCGGACCCAGCCGGCGGCCGGCTCCGAGTCCAGCTCCTCCAACCAGCGGTACGGGTCGTCGCCCTCATCGATCAGCGTCACCCCGTCCAGTATTCCCGACCGGTCAACCCGCCCTCGACCCTGACCCTGGCCGGGCCCGGACGCGGGGACCCGTCGCGCCGGCCTGGCATGGGCGCGGCAGCGCCGGGTATGAGCGGGGCATGAGGGCGAGCTTCCGGCTTGGCCGGATCGCGGGGGTACCCGTCGGGGTCAACTGGAGCGTCCTGTTCATCTTCGTGCTGATCGCGTGGGTGCTGTCGGCCAACCAGTTCCCCCGTTCGTACCCCGACCGGCCCGGCTGGGCGTACCTGCTGGCCGGGCTCGCGGCGGCGGTGGTCTTCTTCGTCGGCCTGCTGGCCCACGAGGTGTCGCACGCGGTGGTGGCGAAACGCAACGGCCTCCAGGTGGAGGGGATCACGCTGTGGTTGTTCGGCGGCGTCGCGGAGCTGCGCGGCGAGCCCGCCGACCCGGGCGCGGAGCTGCGCATCTCCGGGGTCGGCCCGCTGGTCAGCCTGCTCCTCGGGGTGTTCTTCGGGGCGATCGCGGTGCTGCTGGCGCTGGCCGGGCAGGAGGGGCTGCTGCTCGGCTCGGTGTCCTGGCTGGCCGGGATCAACGTGCTGCTGGCGGTGTTCAACATCCTGCCGGCGGCCCCGCTGGACGGGGGTCGGTTGCTGCGCGCCGCCGTGTGGAAGGCCACCGGCGACCGGGCCAGGGCGTCGGTGGTGGCCGCCCGCGCCGGCTGGGTGCTCGGCGTGCTGCTGATCGGCCTGGGCATCTGGCAGTTCCTGGCCGGCTACGGGGTGGGCGGGCTGTGGCTGGCGCTGATCGGCTGGTTCCTGATCGGCGCGGCCGGGATGGAGGAGCGCCAGGCCCGGCTGGGCAGCGCGCTGACCGGCGTGCGGGTCGGTGAGGTGATGACCCCGCAGCCGCAGACCGCGTCGGCGGAGATGACCGTCGCCGACTTCGTCGACCACTACCTGTTCGCCTACCGGCACACGGCGCTGCCGTTGACCGAGGACGGCCGACCGGTCGGCCTGGTCACCCTGGACCGGGTACGCGGCGTCCCGCCCGACCGGCGGGCCGCCACCACGCTGGCCGAGGTCGCCTGCCGGGCCGACGACCTGGTGTTGGCCCGGCCGGAGGAGCAGCTCAACGACCTGCTCCCCCGCCTCAGCGAGTGCTCCGACGGCCGCGCCCTGGTGGTGACCGGCGACCAACTCGTCGGCATCGTCTCCCCCAGCGACATCAGCCGCGCCGTCCAACGCAGCACCCTGCACCCCCACCCCACCAGGTGACCACCGGCCGCCAGGCGGGCCGCAACTGGGCCGATGTTGCGGCATCCGCAGCGCGCGGACCCCGCAACATCGCCGACAATGGTGTCGATCAGGGAGTGCCGGCCCGCTCCACCGGGATCCACAGCTCGGCGTCGGCGTGGGTGCCACCGGCCGCGATGCGGACACTGGAGATCTCCGGGCCCGGCCGGCTCCGGTACGGGTTCGACGGGAACCACTGGGTGAACACGTCCCGCCACAGGTGCTGCACGGCCGCCGGGAACTCCCCGGAGGTCGCGAAGACCGCCCAGGTCCCCGCCGGCACGTCGAGCGCCTCCAGGTCGTCCGGCACGTCCGCACCGGTCACCGCGCCATACCAGTAGTCCAGCTCGACACCCTCGGACCGGTCCTCGCCGAGCAGGTCGCTGACGTTGACGATGCCCGCCGGCTCCTGGTCGGACAGGGCCTCGATCCGGGCCGTCGTCTCCGCCGGGATGCCCTTGACGAACGCCACGATCGCCGGGTTCATCCCCTCGTGCACCAGGGGTACCCGGGCCCGCCGACCCACCAGCCGCAACGCCGGCTTCTCCACCACCCGGTACCGCATGCTGCCACTCCCCTCGACGACGAGCCGGAAGGACAACCGTTGCTGGGAGTGCAGCACGGCCCCCGTACGCCGCGCCTCACCCGGCCCGATGCCGTGCATCGCCCGGAACGCGCGGGTGAACGCCTCGGTCGAGCCGTACCCGTGGCGGACCGCGACGTCGAGCAACGTCCGCTCACCCGCCAGCACCTCGGCCGCCGCGACGGTGAGCCGCCGCCTGCGGACGTACTCCGACAGGGACATCCCGGCCAACGCCGAGAACATCCGCCGGAAGTGGTACTCCGAGGTGAGGGTGATCCGCGCCAGGTCGGCCACCTCGACCGGTGCGTCGAGGTGCCGTTCCACGTACGCCAGGGCCTCGTTCAGCCGCTCCAGCACCTGATCTCCTTCCGCTCACGGGTCCCGGGACCGATGACATGGTCTCCGAATGACCCCGACGAATCTCCGGCACCGTCGACGACGACAGAATGACGACTATTGAACGAGGGGGGGGAGCCTGTGACAGAACACGCCACCACCGGTGTCACCCGCACCGCGACGCGGATCGCCCGGGCCGTCACCGAGGTGCTCCAGCCCGCCGTGTGGGCGGCTGCCATGCCCGTCGTCGTCGCGGTGGTCGCCGCCCGGACCGTCCCCGCCGGCCTCGGGTGGGGAGCGCTCGCGGCGCTGTTCACCGCCGTGGTGCCGTTCGGGGCGATCCTCTACGCCAAGCACACCGGCCGGGTCACCGACCATCACCTCAGCCGCCGCGAGCAGCGCCGGGGCGTCCTGCTGGTCGGTGTCGCCTCGGTCGCCGCAGGGCTGGTGCTGTTCGTGGCCCTGGACGCCCCCCGGCCGCTGGTCGCCGTGATCGCGGTGATGCTGGTCGTGCTGGCCGGCACCACCGCCGTCAATCAGGTGTGGAAGATGAGCGCCCACACGGCCGTCTCCGCCGGTGCCTGCACCGTGCTGGTCCTGCTGGTCGGGCCGGCGTCGGCAGTCGGGGTGGCGGCCGTCGGGATGCTGGTCGTGGTGCTGATCGGTTGGTCCCGGGTGCATCTCGGTGCGCACACCGTCGCCCAGGTGTTCGCCGGAGCGGTCACCGGCGTGCTCCTCGCGGCGGGGTGCTACCTGGCTGTCGTCTGAGCGGCACGTCGACCGGCCGCGAGTCCGTGACGCCGGGCCGGCCCGTGCCGCGACGGGGTTCGGGACACCCCCACCCCGGACCGGCCCCCACCCGGGTCGACCCCGACGGCCGACCCGTCAGGCGCGGGGGAAGTAGTGGTCGAGCAGGTCGGTGCGGAACACCCCGGCCGGGTCCAGCTCGGTGAGCAGGGCGGCGAAGTCGGCGTACCGGGGGAAGGTCGCGGCGACGACGGCCGGGTCGAGGGTGAAGACCTTCCCCCAGTGCGGCCGGGGGTCGAACGGGGCGAGCCGGGACTCGACCTCGGCCAGCACCGGCTGCACCGCCGCCGCGTCGTCGACCCAGGTGAAGTGCACGGCAAGCGTGTCGCGCCCCTGGTTGGGGCTGAGCCACAGCTCGTCGGCGGCGACGGTGCGCAGCTCGCAGATCTGCAACACCGGCGCGATCCGCTCCCGCATCCCGGCCAGCGCGGCGAGCGCCCCGGCCCCGGCCGAGCGGGGCAGGTGGTACTCGGACTGGAGTTCGTCGCCGCTGCTCGGCAGGAAGCCGAGCCGGAAGTGCGGCAGCCGCTCGTGCCACGGGCCGGGCTCGCCGAACTGCGGGGTGCAGCTCACCGGGTCCATCCCGGGCACCGGGTGCGCCGGCCGGTCGGCCGGGGTGGTGCCGAGCCAGTCCGGCTCCGGCGGCGGGGCGTCGGCGAGCTGCTTGCGCCAGAGCTGGTCGATGTCCGTCGAGCGCCAGGTGGTGAACCCGCTGACGCTGTACGCCGAGGCGAGCGCCGCGTCCAGCGCGCCGACGGGCAGGCCCTCGCGGACGTACTGGCGGACGGTGAAGGTGGGCAGCACGTCCAGGGTGACCCGGGTGACCACGCCCAGCGCGCCGAGCGACACGACCATGCCGGCGAACCGGTCACCGGCGGACCGGTCCACGGTGAGCACGTCCCCGTCGGCGGTGACCAGTTCGAGACCGGCCACGGCGGCGGCCAGGTTGCGGTTGCCGTCGCCGGAGCCGTGGGTGCCGGTGGCGACCGCCCCGGCCACCGAGATGTGCGGCAGCGAGGCGAGGTTGGCCAGGGCCAGCCCCTGCTCGTGCAGCCGGGTCGCCACGTCCCCGTAGCGCAGCCCGGCGGCGACGGTGACGGTGCCGCGTTCCCGGTCGACCTCGACGGTGGGCGGCAACCCGGCCAGCGAGACCAGGTCGCCGGGGGTGTCGCCGATCCGGTTGAACGAGTGGCCGCTGCCGACCGCCCGCACCCGGTCACTGCCGGCGACCAGCCGGCGCAGCTCGTCGAGGGTGGTCGGCCGGTGGAAGGCACGGGCGGCGTAGTGCACGTTGCCGGCCCAGTTGTGCCGGGGCACCCCGCTCACGCGTCGCCGCCCTCGGCCAGCGCCGCGTGCAGGTCGTCCAGCGCCGCGTCGACCTGCCGTACGTCGTAGCCGCGCAGGGCGACCGGCAGGCCCTGCGCCCGGGCGGCGGCCAGCTCGTCGCGGGCCGCCCGACGGCGCGCCGGGTCGTCCGAGTCCAGTGCCGCGCGGGCGTGTCCCACCAGTGTGTCGACCACGTCGGAACTGTACCCGCGCAGTCCGACGCCGAACTCGGTGCCGGAACGGACCGCGACGTCGCGGTCGTCGCGGAACCGGTCGCCGGCGTACCGGGCCAGGGCCGCCGCGATCTCGTCGGGGTTCTCCCGCACCTGGCCCAGGTCGAGCAGTTCGGTCGCCGGCCGGCCGTCGACCCGGGCGTCGGGCGGCAACCCGACGCCCTCGACGGGTACGCCGAGCAGCCGCACCCCGCCGGTGCCGGGTGCCCGGCGGTCGAGCACGACGAGGGCCAGCTCGGCCCAGGGCAGCCGACGCCGCAGCCCCCGTCGGCGTACGGTCAGCCCGTCGGCGTCGATGACGAACCGGAACGGTCGCAGGCCGTTGGCCAGCCCCACCCCGCCCAGCGCGACGCCCCCGAGGGCGGTGGCCGTCCGTAGCAGCCCGCCGCCGGTGGCCAACAGCACCGTCCCGGCCAGTACGCACACCGCCGGCAACACCTGCCGGCCCCGTTCCCGGTGCAGCTCCACGTCGTCTCCCCGTCGATGAGCGCGGTCCGGTGCATCATCCGGCACGGTTGTCGGCGGCGTCCACGGGGAACCATGGCGCGATGAGCAGCTACCGCGACCCGATCCTGCACGGCGACGTCTACCCGTCCGAGGAGGAGATCGACCCGACCGGGGTCGGCCTGGAGCCGGCGAGCGCCCCGCCGTCGGCGTACCCGGACCGGACGGGACCGACGACGACGCCGGCGCCCCCGGTGGCACCGGGCGGGGCGCACTCGATCGTCACCCACCACCTGGACGGCTCGACGCAGGTGGTGACCGACCTGGACGGGGACGGGATCGCCGACGTGGTCCAGTTCGACCTGGACGGCGACGGCGTACCGGACATCACCTACCTGGACAGCGACCGGGACGGCCGGTTGGACACGGTGCTGCGCGAGCCGGGCGCCCGCCGCCACTGACCGTCCCGGCCGACCGCCACCGGTGGGTGGCCGCCGGGGTCACAGCTGGGGCATCACCTCGGCGGCGACCAGTTCCAGCTGGTCCAGGTCGGCCAGGTCGAGCACCTGGAGGTAGATCCGCTCGCTGCCCGCCTCGGCGTACCGGCCGATCGTGTCGACCACCTCGGCGGGGGTGCCGGCGACGCCGTTCTGCCGCAGCTCGGCCGGTTCCCGACCGATCACGGCGGCCCGGCGGGCCACCTCGGCGTCGTCCCGGCCGCAGCAGAGCACCAGCGCGTTGGACCAGCGCAGGGTTCCCGGGTCGCGGCCGGCCTCGGCGCAGGCGGCGCGGACCCGGCCGAACTGGGCCACCGTCTCCTCGACCGAGACGAAGGGCAGGTTGAACTCGTCGGCGTAGCGGGCGGCCAGGCGCGGGGTGCGCTTGGGTCCCTTGCCGCCGAGCAGGATCGGCGGGCGGGGCTGCTGCACCGGCTTGGGCAGTGCCGGGGAGTTGCTGACCGGGTAGTGCTTCCCGGCGTGGTCGAACCGCTCGCCGGCCGGGGTCGCCCACAGCCCGGTGATGACGGCGAGCTGCTCCTCCAGCCGGTCGAAGCGCTCCCCCACCGGCGGGAACGGGATGCCGTAGGCGGTGTGCTCCTCGGCGAACCAGCCGGCGCCGATGCCCAGCTCGACCCGGCCGCCGCTCATCTGGTCGACCTGGGCGACGGTGATCGCCAGCGGGCCGGGCAGCCGGAAGGTGGCCGCCGTGACCAGCGTGCCGAGCCGGATCCGGGTGGTGTCCCGGGCCAGCCCGGCCAGGGTGGTCCAGGCGTCGGTGGGGCCGGGTTCGCCGGTGGACGACCCCATCGCCACGTAGTGGTCGGAGCGGAAGAACGCGCCGTAGCCGGCGTCCTCGGCGGCGCGGGCCACCGTGAGCAGTTGGTCGTAGGTGGCGCCCTGCTGGGGCTCGGTGAAGATCCGCAGTTCCATGCCCCGAGCATAGGGAGCCGGGCGGGCACCCGCCCGGGCTCCACCGGCAGCTCATATACCGTGACAGGCATATGCCGCGCGTTCCGCCCCGGCCCGCCGGCTCGGCGACGGCTGACCCGCGCCCCGCGCCTCAGCCGAACGGCCTGGTCGCGTACGCGGCGCGCAGGGCGGCCAGGCCCGGCTGCTTCGGCGTCAGGGTGCCCCAGCCGGAGTTGAAGTAGTTCGCCCGCACGATCCGGGGCCCCCGCTCCGCGTTGAGCCGGGCCAGGGCCGGTGGCACGGTGGCGATCCAGGCCGCCTGGTCGGGAAGGGCGGACGCCTGCACCCCCCACTCGGCGATGATCACCGGTCGGGAGAGCGCCACCGGCCCGAGGTCCGCCACCGCCCAGTCCCGCGTCCGGCGGAACCGGCCCAGCGCGGTGTGGGTCGGGTCGGTCGCGTAGACGTTCCACTGGAGGAAATCCACCCGGGACATCAACGCCTCCGGATGGGTACGCCGGAAGGCGGCCCGGTCGAAGCCGCCCGAGCCGACCGAGAAGGTGGTGCCGGCGGGCAGGCCCCGGGCCCGCAGCCAGTTCACCACGTAGGTCAGCGCCTGCACCGCGCGGGCGTCCGACTCGGCCCAGGTGAACGACACCCCCGACTCGGTGGTGCCGAACTCGTGGTCGGTGTCCAACTCCGAGGCGAGTTGCAGGTTCACCGGGAACCCCAGCGTCCGGTACTGCGACAGGGCGCGGGCGAGCAGCCCGTCGCACTGACCGGCGAGCACCTGCCCGTACCCGTACGCCCGGGGCCAGGTGGTGCCCGGACGCTGCTGGATGGTCATCGCCGGCGCGGGAACGGTCCAGTTCACCCCGTCGACGGTGAACGTCTGCGCGCCGGGGCTACCCGCGCCGTAGTGCTTCAACTCCAGCACCATGTTCGGCGCGACCCCGGCCCGACCGAGATCACGCAGCCAGGACATGCCGTAGCCGGGGAAGACGTAGGCGTCGGCGAGGCTGCGGTACTGGGTCAGCGAACGGAAGTTCCCGCCCACCATGTCCCCCGTCGGGTCGGCGTTGCCGGCCAGGTAGTAGCCACCCCACACCGGGGGCGCCAGGGCGTAGTCGACCGCCGCGCTGGCGGTACGTCCACCCTGGTCACGTACCGTCACGGTGACCCGGGGCATCAGGCCACCGCCCGGTACACGGCGGTCGTCCCGGTGTCCGAGACCCTCGTCCAGGCCCGGCCGGCATCGTCGGCGACCTCGACGCCGAGCGGGTCGATCACCGCGGTGACCCGCACCGGGGCGCTGCTGTTGCCGTCCGCGTCGGTCAGCACGATGGTGACGGTCACGGGGCGGGTGTCCGGGTCGGCGTAGCCGACGGTGAGCGTCATCGGCTCACCCGGGGAGTAGGTCGAGGCGTCGAGGCTGGCGGTCACGGTGGGAGCGGCCATCCCGGCCCCTCCTTCCTTGCTGGCCCGGTCGACGGACGCGACGCCCGCCGGCCGGAGATGGTGACGTCGTTGTCCGGACCGGGCGGTGGCGGCCGGGCGCGGTCACCACCGGCCGGCCGGGCGGGTGCGCCGCGCCTCCCCGGCCACACCCCCATCCACCTGCGTCAACAGTGCCCCCTACCGGCCCCGGGCGTCCTGTCGGCAATCCGCCAGCAGGGCCGGCGGTGCGGTCACCGGGTGCGGCGGCGGAGCAGATGGGTGCCGAGGCTGACCAGGGTGCTGCCGACGCCGGTGCCGAACAGCACCAGCACCGCCCCCACCACCCACAGCCCGGAATCGTCGGTGGCCGCCGCGTGGCCCGACCAGGCGGCCGTGAACGCAACCGTCATCACCGGCGCCACCAGCACCGGGCTGAGCAGCCAGCCGGCGACGGCGGCGACCACGACCAGGGTGAGCACCGCGCCGACCACCTGCCAGACCGCGTACGGGCCGGTGGTCGCGCCGGTGCGGGGGTCGGTCGAGTAGCCGCTCTCCCACCCCAGCCAGGCCACCCAGGTGCCGATCGTCGCGGCCGCGAGCAGCACACCGGCGAGGAGGGTACGGGTACGCGTCATCTGCACGCCCCGATCATCGTCGGCGGGGTCGGCCACCGGATGAGCACCCGTACTCACGATCACCGTCGCACCACCCTTAGCAGCGACAACCGCCCTGGTCGGGGCCCGTGTGGCGCGGGTTGACCCGATCGGCGAGACTCGGTCGGACCACCCCCGGGGGCCGTCCCCCGGACCCCGGCGAACGGTTGGAGCCCATGGCAGACCCCTCCCTGCTCTGGCTGGCCGGCGCGGTGCTGCTGGTGGCCGCAGGCGTGGCGACCACCCTGCTGCCCCACCGGCGGGCCCGCGCCGAGCAGCGACGGACCGCCTGGTCGGCCGCGCGGGCGGCGATCGACAGCGCGGCCGTCAGCCGGGACGCGGCCCCCGACCGGGTGCCCGAGGCGGAACGGTTGCTGACCCGCGCCGAGTCGCTCGCGGGTGCACGCGGCGGGGTGGACGCGGCGCGGGCGGCGGCCGAGCACGCCCGGCAGGCCGACCGGCTGTGGCGGGAGCACCGGTGAACGCCGGCAGGTACCGCCGCCTGGCCGAGCCGTTGCGCTGGACGCTGCTCGGGCTCGCCGTGCTCGTCCTGGTGGTCTTCCTGCTCGCCCAGCGGCAGCAGAGCATCGACGTCAGCTACGGCCGGTCACCGGCGTCGACGGCCGGCGTCGAGACGGGCGGCGCCGGCACCTCCGACCGGGCCACCGTGCCGTCGGTGGACGAGATGACCGCGCTGGTGGCCGCCGCGCCGGTGGTCCGCCTGCCGGGCTCGGTGGCGTACTGGAACGAGCAGCGGGTGCGGGAGGTGGCCGGCGACACCCGGATCCTGGTCGCCCCTCCGGGCCTGGACAAAGATGAACGGGAGCGGGTCCGGGACGTGGAGAACGCTACGATCCGGGTGATCGGCACCGAGGTCAGCGGCGGCTTCTACCAGGCCAGCTCCGACCGGCTGCCCGCCTGGCGGGCGCAGTTCGCCACCGGGGACGTGACCGACCTGCTGATCGCCCTGATCACCGCGCTGCGCAAGGAGTCCACCCCGGCCGACCGGGACGAGCTGCGCTGGCGCGAGCCGAGCGGGCCGGAGCTGACCACCGTCCTGACCGACCTGCGGGCGACCGGCCGGCACATCGCGCCCGGCGCGACCCTCACCGACGTGCCCGAGACCGCCGCCCGCAACGCCTTCCCCGACGGCGCCTGGTACGTCGCGCTGCCCGTGCAACGCTACGGCGAACCCCTGCCCCGGTACGGCCCCGCCCTGAGCGCCCGGTTCCCCGACCAGCCGATCGTGCTGATGTACGGGCTCTGGATCGAATACCACGGGCCCGGCGCGGCGGACTTCGCGGAGCTGGCCGGGGCGAGCTTCTACGGTCAGTTCGCCGGTGTGCTCAGCCGCTCCGACTATCCGCAGCGCAACGTGCTGGGCGTCTACCTCAACCGGGTGACCGACATCCGCTACGCGGGCCTGTTCGAGCGGCCCCTGCCGTACCGGCCGGCCGACCCGCTGCGGGTGGCGCTGCCGGCGTTGCCGTGGCTCTTCGCGGGCTGCGTGGCGGCGTTCATGGTGCTGTCGGCCCGGTCGCTGCGCCGGCCCGACCGCCGGCTGGGCAGCCGGCGGGACACCGCGCCGACCCGGCTTGCCGGGTTGACCGCGCTGGCCGTCGAGGTGTCCCTGCTGACCGACGCCCGCAGCAACCCGGCGCTGACCCGGGGCATCGTCAAACTCCAGGCCGCCCGGTCGGCGTGGGAGGAGAAGCTGCCCGCCCGGCACGTCCGCACCCTGCTCGACGAGGCGGCGGCCGAGCTGGACGACACCGCGCGCCAGGTCGGCATCGCCAGTTACCGACCGGACAACTACCTGCGGGGCAGGCTGTCATGACACGTTCACCGTCCCCGCAGACCGCCACCGCCCGTCCGGGACGGGGACGCGTCGCCGGTCTGCTCGGCACCCCGTTCGGCCTGGCCGTGCTGGCCTGCCTGGTGCTGGCCGGCTGGGCGGTGTGGAGCGGCGGGGCGCTGGACGGCCCGATCGCCAGCCACGTGCGCACCACGTCGTTCTACGCCGACCCCGGGCTCGACGTGGACCGGGCCGAGGCGGAACGGGTCATCGGCAACCGCCGGCTGGTGGTGATCCTGCGCTCGCCCGGGGCCGACCTGCGGGACACCTGCAAGCAGGTGCACCGGGCCGCCGACGGGACCGTCGTGCTGGTGCTCAGCCGCGACGGCGACGACTACGACACCTACGGCTGCGCCCTGGTGCCCGGCTACGAGAAGAAGAACCTGGGCAAGGCCGCCGCCGCAGAGATGATCATCGGTCGGGGCATCGACACGTTCGTCGACCGCCCGCTGGAGGCCGTGAAGGTCATCGCCGTCAACTACGACCGGCTGGTCAAGGCCGGCACCGTGCCCGACGGGGCGCGGACGATCAGCCCGTCGCTGCCCCGGTTCCTGCTCGCCGCCGCGGCGGTGACCGGGGTCGTCGCCGGAGCGTCGGTGCTCTACCTCGGCGGCCGGCGGGCCGGGCGGCTGGCGGCGGCCCGGCGGGTCCGCCGCGACGAACGCACCGACAGCCGCAGCGCGCTCAGCGCCGCCACCGCCGGCCTGGCCCAGCAGATCATCGACCTCGACCCGACGTACGCCCTGCTGAGCAGCCGCCCCGACGGCGACGACAGCAGCTTCGTCCGACGCTACCGGCAGTTGACCGCCGACCACACCGCCCTGCTCGACCGGCTGTCGACCCTGGACGACGCCGACGAGCCGGCGGTACGGGAGCTGACCACCCACGTCGAGTCGCTGAGCCGCCGGGCGCAGTCGCTCGCCGACGGAAAACCCGGCAGGTCCGGGTAGCCCGTCGCACCGACCCGGGTCGGGCTTGGAGTGCTTCAAAGCCGGATGGTCAGGGCCAGCAGCCCTCGATCGAGCCCCACCACCAGGGTGCCGTCAACGTGACAGCAGGTCAGCGCAGGGTGATGAACCGGAATTGTCAGCAGAGCCCGCCCGGTAAGCGGATCCCAGAGCCGGACCGTCCGGTCGCGGCTGGTGGACGCCAGCAGGGTCCGCTGGCCGACCCGAACCACGCACACACCGGTTACCTGGCCGGTGTGTCCGGCCAGAACATGCAGCCGACGGCCATCTGCGCAGTCCCAGAGCCCGACGGTCCGGTCAGCGCTGGCCGACGCAAGGCACACCTGACCTTCGAGTGGCACCGCGCCCAGTGCGGTGATCGCGTCGTGGTGGGCGAGTTGCTGCCACCGCTGGCTCCCGTCGTCGTTCCAGAGCCGTATGACGCCGCTCTTGTCGCCGGAGACGAGCACCTCGCCCTCCGCCGACTCAACGACCGCCAGCGCTGTCACCCAGTCGCTGTGCCCGGTGAGTCGATTGCGGATGCTGCCCCGCAACGGATGCCACAGACGGATGGTCACGTCTTCCCCGGCCGAGGCCATGGTCACCCCGGCCGCCGTCCGGATGGCCCGAACCGCGTTGACCGCACCGTAGTGCTCCGCCATTCGGCAGCCAGCCTGACCCGAGTCGACCTCCCAGAGCTGCACGGAGTAGTTCTCATGGGCGGCAGCCAGTTGGCGCGGTTCGTCGTCGATGATGCTCAGGTCATGAATCGCGCCGTCGATACCCACAGGCGGCAGTTCCCCCCGAGAGCTACCGTCGATCGGTGACCAGAGCCGCACCGAGCCGTCCAGACCGGCCGACGCGACGAGCGTCGCACCTTCCGCACCTTCCGTCGGTACCGCGCAGACGGCGGTGACCGGTCCGGACCACCCGCCGCTGACCACCGGGGCGGCGGTCAGGCTGCGGGGATCCCACAGTCGCACCATCCCGTCATCACCGGCCGTCGCGATCAGCTTCCGATCCGCCATCGGAATCTCGCAGACCGCCCGGATCCAGTCGGATTGTCCGCGCAGGCTGTTCTGGTGCTGGCCGGTGCTGGCGTCCCAGAGCCGGATCACGCCGTCCTCACCCGTAGCAACGAGCAGGCACGTGTCGTCACCGTCGACAGCACAGAGGTCGGTGAGAGGTCTGCCGCCGACCGAGAACTCGTTGACCAGCTCACCGTCGAGCGGATTCCACAGCCGTACCACCCCGTCGTAGCCGGCGGAGGCCAGCAGCACCCGCCCAGAGGAGCGCACCGAACACAGGGTGGTCACCCAGCCTCCATGGCCGCCCAATACCCGCATCTGCCGGCCATTTAACGGGTTCCAGAGCCGGATCGTTCCGTCGAATCCGGTGGAGGCGAGGAGCGACCCTGTCGCCACTGGCACCTCCGTCACAGCGGTCACCCACCCCCGGTGGCCGGTCAGGAGGTGACGCAACGTTCCAGTGACGGGGTCCCACAGACGGACGGTGCGGTCATCACTTGCCGAGGCCAGCAGTGGGCCGTCCGCTGTCCGCACGGTGCACAGGTTGCGGACCCAGTCCTGGTGTCCGCGCAGTTCGTGCATCCGCAGCCCGGTGAGCGGGTCCCAGAGGGCGACGGTGCCATCGTGGCTTCCCGTGGCTACAAGTGCTTCGTTGCCGAGGTGCACCGCATGAACGGCTCGGACGCAGTCGTCATGGCAGTCGAAGGCGTACTCACTCTGGTTTGTCAGTGGATCCCAGAGCCGAACGGTGCCGTCCTCCCCCGCCGAGGCCAACAGGTGACGGCCGCCTACCGGCACCGCGCACACGTCGTGTACCGCTTGGGAGTGCCCTTCGAGCACGGTACGCTCGGTGCGGGCGGGGGTGTTCGCCCAGCGGGCGAAGTACGGGGCATCGTCGGCGGGTACCTCCCCACCGAGCTGGTCGAGCCGATCGACCACCGACCAGAGGGCGACCCGCTCTGTGGGACGGGCGGCCAGTGCGGCCGGGGTACGCAGCAGCAGTTGGGCGCGGGCTCGCGCCACCGGCCCGGTTGCGGATTCGGCGACCGGCATCAGTCGGTCGAGGTGGGTGTGCCGCAGGTAGCCGTCGTCGGTCAGCAGTTCGTCCACCAGGCCGGTATGCGCGGCGTGCTGGGGCAACGAGCGGAGCAGGTATTCAGGGGCAGCCTCCCAACCAACCGAACAACCCAGTGTCATCCAGGTCCGCACGAGCTGTCGTTCGTCGGACAACCGAACGCCCACCTCCTCCCGGTTGGCCAGTAGGGCCTCGTTGAGGGCCTGGTGGAACAGGCGGTAGGTCGGGTTGCCTGCACCGCCCGACTCAACCAGAAAGTTCGCCGCCGACGTCCGGGCGAACTCGGTTAGCTGAGGTCCACTCACTATCCCACCGAGCGCCTCGGTCCCCGCCTGCCAGAGAGCGATCGGCAGACCCGGCGTCTCGGCGTAGGCGAGCACGGTGAGCGCCAACCGGGCCGGCAACACACCGATCGGTGGCAGCCCCGCCACGTAGGTGTCAAGGGCATCCGCAACCGTGGCGGTGAAGTCGACCCGGTGCGGCGCGACGGCCTCGGTGTCCCGCAGAGCACGGGCACGGGCGATCAGTCCGGCAACAAGGAAGTTCCCGTTGGCCAGGCTGGCGATCCGGCGGGCGACTGGCGCTGCGACCTCGGCATCCCGGTATGGGTTGTCAGGACGTTCCGCCCCGAGTAGTTGAAGCGTGGCTTGGGCGTAGTCGGCAAGGTCCGTCTCGGCGAAGAACTCGGACGCGTCTAGGTCGACGATCTCCACGTCGCTCCCGAACTCGGTAAGCAGGTCCCCGCGGCCGTCGGCCCGCCGCATCCCGACGACGACCTGCACGCCGACCGCCCGGGCGAGCGGAGCGAGCACGTCGTTGATCAGGGTCCGCGCGTGTTGCGGCGCGACCGCCTCGTCGAGCGCGTCGATCACCAGGGTGAAGCGGTCCCGATGGGATGCCAACCGGTCCCGCAGAGCGGGTACGAGGTCCACCGGGGCTGCCGGGAGCGCCACGGCGGCGGCCCGGGCAATCTCCGTCGCCACCTCCAAGGCCGTCTTGCCCTTGACGTGTACGGCGCAGGAGACCGAGCCGACGGTCGCCTGCTCCGCTGTGTCGTCGGCGGGGGACATGGCGCGAAAATTGGAGTCCGCCGTGGTCACGATCCGACCCAGCACCGCTGACTTCCCGACCCCGGGTGACCCCGTGACGACCAGGGGACGGCCGGCGGCAAGCGGCTGGTCGAGCCAGTCGATCACCCGGCGCAGCGCCGCAGTACGACCGCGGAAGCGCGATCCTCCCTCGGTGTTGGACGCCACTCCACGCGCCCGGGGCGACCAGTGTCGCCCTGCCTCCTCGTCACTGCTGAGCGACCAGCCCCAGGCAGCAAGGGCGGAGTCACCCGCGTCCTCGGCACGCCATGCGGCCAACGCGGAGAGCTTGAACTCTGGTAGTTGTTCCTCGGCGTGGGCAAGGGTGAGCGCGTGCCCGTCACCCGTCTGGCCGGCGGCCTCGATGACGATGCCGACGACCGCCTGGTAGTCGGGGGACCAGAGTCCCGCCCCGCTGAAGCCGCCGACCACCTCGGTGCCGGAGTCGGGCACCAGGTGGACCCGACCCCATCCCCCTTCGGAGCGGATCGTCCCCTGGGCGGAACGACCACCCTCGGTGTGCGCCGGGAAGCCGTACGCCCACCACGGCTTCTCCACCAGTTCCTTTGACGTGAGGCAGCGCAGCCTGGCGGGGATGACCGATGCGGGCACCGGTTCGACGAGTTCCAGCAAGACCAGATCGACGTTTTTATCCACTCGGCCGTTGTGCAGACACTGCCCCACCTGTCGCCGGTCCCAGTAGCCGACTCCTGCGGCCCTGGGGAACGACACCCACAGATCGTCTCGCAGCGCGCCGTTGTGGAACACCACGTGTTCGCAGGCCAGCACAAGATTGGTGTCAATCACCACTCCGGAGCCGATCGGCGGCTTCACGCTCCGCCCGCCGATGTGGAGGGCGACGGCCCAGGGGTCCACCGGCGCGGTCATCGCGGCACCGCTCTCAGCCCTCCGCCCGATCGACACCGGCCAACGGGTTTCCCGGCCGCCAGGAGAGGGTGATCTCGAAGTTTCCCTCGGTGGCGGCTTTGGCCACCAACCAGTTCGTGGTGCCGGTCACCTTGATACCGAACTTGACGTCGACTCCATCGGGGGCGAGGGATCTGACCTGCTCGAGCACTTCGCGGGCAGCCTCGATCGCCGGGCCTGCGGCGTCCTTCACACAGCCGGCGATGTCCCCTACTCCAGCGGGCTGGAAACCAGCGACCGGCTCGATCTCGAACCGTACCGTCGACGTGTCGGTCAACTCGTAACTGACAACCTCTGAGGACACCTACGTCACCTCTCGTCGCTCATCCGCACGCAGCCTCGAAGTGGGTGGATCGGCAGGCAGTCGGCAGCGCGCCGGGCTCTGGCCGCAGCAACCAGGACAGGTCGCCGACCATAGCGCACAGGACCCGACCACGAGCCCCGACCACACACCCCTCTCGACTTACCAAACCCCTGGTGAGCAGCGGTTTTCCTGACCGGGTAGCGATCAGCTGTCGGATATCGGCAGCTATTCGTGGAGCTTGCGCGGTCCGCACACCGTGTGCAGAATCGGCGAGGTGCCGAGTAACCCTCGGCTTGTCGGCTTCGACAAAATCCGTGTTCCCTGCCCGAAGGAGCGTCCGCATGGCCGGCGCAGAGCTGTCATCCGTCCAGCGGTTCGTTCTGATCACCCTGATGATCAAAGGCAGCGCTGTGCCGAACACCTATTTGCGAAACACCGCCGGCATCAGTCTGAGTCGACCACACCGCGATGATCTGCGCGATCGTGGATTCATCACCGTCGCCGAGAAGCCGCTCGTTCTGGAACTCACCGAGAAAGGGTGGGGTCAGGCGATTGAAGAGTTGAGCGGAAGCGTTCCGCCACGGGCCGGCGCGGCCGGCGGTGCGCTCTACATCGCCCTGGGCTTCCTCCGAGGTCTCCTTGATCACTTGAAGGTCGCGCCATCCGAGTTGTTCACGCTACGGTTCGCCATCCACGAAGCTACCCTCACTCCGGCCCAGGCTGAGCCCCCTACCTCGCAACTCGACGTGGCATCCGCCATCCGCGAGGCGTACGGGACGGTGGCACAGAGCGGGGATCTGCTCCCTCTTACCCAACTGCGCACCGCGCTCAAGGCCCAGATCGATGCCGCCCTCATTCGGATGAACCGTGAACCGGACGTACAGATCATCCCCAACTCCCAGCAGGGAGATCTCACGGCCGAGGACCGCGCCGCAGCAGTCCGCATCGGAAACCAGGACCGGCACCTAATCTCCATCACCTCGTGATGGACGAGGCACACCAGCGCGCGTTGACAGCGCTCCGCTTCGATTGGGCTCCCACCCCGGACGATGTCTGGCAACCACTGACCGACGTGCATGTTCCGGCGCTGCATGACAGCATTCTGCGCCAGGTGCTCGACGGGGTCGCCGAGGCGAGGAAGTCCGGCGACTCCAGCCCGATCGGCTTCGCCATCCTCGGTATCCGCGGCACCGGCAAGACCCACCTGTTGGGCGCGGTCAGGGAGCAGGTCCATGCCGAGGGAGGCTACTTCTTCCTGGTGAGCCTGCTAGAGGCAAGCGCGTTCTGGCGCAGCACGGCTCTGTCCATCCTCGATGGCTTCTTCCGCGAGCTACCCAGCGGGGAGACCCAACTCAGGACCTTCCTGCGCCGACTCGCAGAGCAGGTCAGCGCACCTCGGGCGGTCCGTCGGGCGGTGATCGGGGACACCGAGTTAACCCGCCCGAATCTCGACGCCTTCGTTGACCTGACTCGTAAGCTCAACCGCCAGGTTGGAATGGAGTGCCAGGACACCATACGTGCCCTCGTCCTCCAGGCCGCGGAGGATCCGCGGCTTCAGGACATCGGTTACGAGTTCCTCTGCTCGAACGACGAGGAGGAGGCCGGTCAGCGGGCCGCCTGGGGTATGCGACGAGGGAAGCGGTCCGCCCAGGAGGTCGTTCGCGATGTGTCTCGCCTCCTGGCCCTGACCGGACCGACAGTTGTCGCAGTCGACCAGATCGACATCTTGGTCAACCAGTCCGAGAAGATGCAGGCCCACGACGAGCAGGCCCGCTGGCAGGCCACGTTGTTGCTGGAGCAGATCGCCGGTGGGCTGATGGCCCTGCGGGAGCACACCCGTCGGTCGCTGTCGGTGGTCTCCTGCCTTCCTCAGGTGTGGGCAAAGATCAAGAATGAGGCGACGGACACGGTCCAGGACCGCTTCCGGGAGGCCATCCAGCTCAACGGCCTGCCCAACGCCGAGGTCGCCCGGGATCTGGTCGCTCGGCGATTCGCCCGCTGTTTCGCGGAGGTGGACTTCACTCCGCCGTACGACACCTGGCCGGTGTTGCCGGCTGCCTTCGACGAGGCGGTAGACTTCACCCCGCGTGAGTTGCTCCGCACGGTCGATGCACACATCCGGACCTGCCTGTCCGTCGGCGAGGTCCACGAGATGGCACACCTGACGCAGTCCGCGCACGCAGCACGGGTGCTGGTCAGGACGGTTGACGAGACCTCCGGGCCGGCAGCGGGTCAAGGAAACCCAGGCCTGATCGACAGCCGGTTCGCCGAGTTGCTCGCGCAGGTGGATCCTTCCTCGGCGCTGCGGCCGGAGACCGAGGACGCGGTGGTACCCGAACTGCTCACGGCCGGTCTCACTGCTTGGATCGCCGCGCAGGGCACGACTACACGACCGTTCAGCATCGACCCTCGCGCCGGCGGCAAACCCGCACTCCATGCGCGGATGCGACGCAACGTCGACGAGGAGACCGAACGCCAGGAGCACTGGTCGTTCCGGGCTGTCCGCGCACCGCACCACATCGCCGCCCTGAACCGGATTCGGAACGCCGTCACCACCGCAGGGCTCACCGCCGGGGTGGCGGAACGCCGGCTCTTCCTGCTCCGCACGCCTGCCTGGTCGCCGGGAACCCGCACCCAGGAGGTCATCAAGGCGTTCCAGGACGCCGGGGGAAGAACGCTGCCCTTCGATGAACCGGATGTGGTCCGACTCATGGCGCTGCGTGATCTGATCGGCGAGTTCGGGCTGGAGAGTCTCCGGGAGTGGTTCATCACCCGCTGCCCGGCCGATGAGGTGGTCATCTTCCGCCAAGCGTTCGCCGATGTCACCCTCCCATCCGACACCACCTCGTCAGAGGCAGCCGCCCACGTCGAACCGGTCGGTCCCCCAGCGGTGGTGGGACCGTCCGAGGCGGCCGGGCGGTCCGAGACGACGATGCCGCCCGAGGCGCTGCGTTCCGAGGGCGATGGCGTTCCAGCATCGGCTGTCGCCCCGACTCCAGGTGCGGCCCTGCCGATCGGGCGGATGGTCAGAGACGGCTCGCCCGTGGGCATTGATCTGGAGGCGCTGCGACGACACGTCGCCATATTCGCCGGGTCAGGCTCGGGCAAGACAGTTCTGATCCGGCGGTTGGTCGAGGAGTGCGCCCTGCGAGGGGTCTCCTCGATCGTGCTCGACCCGAACAATGACCTCGCCCGACTTGGCGACCGATGGCCCACTCCACCTGGCGCGTGGGAGGACACGGACACCGATCGGGCAGCGGCCTACCTCGCGCAGACCGAGGTGACCGTGTGGACTCCCCGCCTGACAGGTGGCCGGCCACTGACCTTCCAGCCGCTGCCGAACTTCGCCGACATTCTTGACGACCCGGACGCGTTCGCCGCCGGCGTGGACGCCGCCGTGGTCTCCCTCGCTCCGCATGCGAGAGTGGACGGCGGAACGGACAAGGCCAGACTGGGCCGTGCCGTGCTCCGCGAAGCGCTCATGAGCTACGCGCGGACCGGAGGCAGCGAGTTGCGGGCTTTCATCGGCTTGCTCAACGCGCTCCCGGATGGTGTCAGCCTGTTGGACGATGCGCCTCGGCTGGGCGCGAACATGGCTCAGTTACTGACTGCGGCTATGGTCAATGACCCACTCTTCGGCGGCAACGGCGCACCGGTGGACCCGGGTGTGCTCCTGACTCCTCCGCCAGGCCGACGGGCTCGGGTGTCGGTCATCAGCTTCGTCGGCCTACCTGATGACCAACAACGGCAGAGTTTCGTCAATCAACTCCAACTGTCGCTCTTCGCCTGGATCAAGCGGAATCCGGCGGGGGACCGGCCGCTCGGCGGGCTGTTCGTGATGGACGAGGCGCAGACCCTGGCCCCGTCCGGGGCGTTGACCGCCTGCACCCAGAGCACGCTCGCGCTGGCATCGCAGGCCCGCAAGTACGGGCTCGGCCTAGTCTTCGCAACCCAGGCACCGAAGGGTCTACACAACCAGATCCCCGGAAACGCGGCGACCCAGTTCTTCGGCCTGCTGAACAGCCCTGCCCAGATCGACGCGGCGAAGGAACTGGCCCGGGCCAAGGGCAGCGAGATCAGCGATGTCGCACGGCTACGGACAGGGCAGTTCTACGCGACGCTCGAGGGGAGCGAGTTCACCAAGGTCCAGGCGCCGCTGTGTCTGACCCATCACCCGCGTAGTCCGCTGACCGCCGAGGAGGTGCTGGACCGGGCCCGTCGCCCGTGAGCCGACGGCCGCCGACCTGCGGATCTTGCCACCGGGATCTAGCGTGGAAGGAGCCTGTTCACCGGCAGTAAGGATCATCGATGTTGCGCAAGCATCTGGTCGGGTTGATCGTCGGCGTCGTCGTCATAGTCGGGCTGGGGGCCGCCGCCGTGGTCTGGCTCACGCTCAACAAGCCGGAGTCGACCGGGTCGGGTCCGGACGCGGCGGCACCGGCCGGGGCCACCCCCTCCGGGCCCACGCAGCCGGCATCCGGCAGCCCCGCCCCGTCGACCGCCGTGCCCGGGGCGGCCGCTTCGGCGTCGCCGGAGGCCGGCCCACGGCAGATGAGTCGCCTGCTCTACGACGACGGGCAGAACACGGCGACCGTCACGGGTCTGGAGGTGACGGCGGGAACGTTGCGGGTGCAGCTGCGCTATGCGACCCGGTCCCCCGGCGGCTGGGTGCTCAGCTGCCCGGCCCGGACGGCGGATCTCCAGTCGTCGCATCTGACGATGGCCGACGGGCGGCAGGTCTTCCCGGTCGACACGTACTGCGCGTCGCAGCGGCCCGGCACGGATTTCACCCTGCGGCCCGGGGCGGTCCTGGAGAGCTGGGGCGTGTTCCCGGTCGTGCCGTCCGGCGACGACCTCTTCTCCCTCACCTGGTACGACCTGGGCACCGTCGAGGGGTTGAAACTCTAGCGCCGGGGCCGGCCGGGTCAGTGCGACGGGGACGACTCCGCCAGGTCGGTGGCGGCTGCGGGTGGGGCGGAACTGCGGGCATCGGTGGCGCACACCCCGGCGAGGAGGTCGGCGGTGCTGTGCGCCCGCACGTCGGCGGCCTGCGCGCCGTCGGCGAACCGGGCGACGACGGCCCGGACGTGCCGCTCGGCGGTGTCGGCGAGCCCGTCGTAGACGGCGGCGAAGGTCTCCCGGGCGGGGCCGCGCAGCCAGCCGGCGGGCAGCAGCCGCAGCGGTAGCTGCGGGTCGAGGGTGGGGAACCGCCGGAAGGTGTCCATCACCTCGGTGCGGGCCCGGACCGCCTCGGCGCCGTCGACCCGGCCGGCGGCGATCCGTGGCAGCAGGGGCCGCCAGCGCCGCAGGAAGCTCTCGTACTGTTCGGCGACCGCCGCGACGTCCCAGGCGTCGAGCGGGTCGCGGCCGGCGACCGCGTCGAGGTCGATCCGACGGCCCCGGAACACGGTGACCGCGCCGAGGTGGAGCTGGGTGAGCTGGGCCCGTGCCTTCGGGGTCAGCTCGTGCGGCGAGATCCACAGTCCGTCGTACAGCGGCGCGTAGCCCAGCCACCGGAGTTGGCCGCGCAGGGCGCGTCGTTGCGCGCTGCGCTCCTGGGGCAGGGAGAACGCGACCAGGGTCCAGCACTCGTCCCACGGTTGGGTGGTGGTGGTCGCGGCCATCACCCAGCTGCCGCCGACGGAGAGGCTGACGGCGGCGGACCGGCTGAGCCGGTACGAGCTGCGCCGCCCCTGCCGGCTGCCCTCCAGTACGCCCCGGCGGGCCAGCCGGCTGATCACGGTCCGCGCGCCGGCGAGGCTGACGTCGGACTCGGCGAGCAGCGCGACGATGGCGGCGGACGGCAGCCACGCCCGGGTACGCAGCGTGTAGTCGGCCAGCAGGGTCACCGCGACGCCCTGGGGCGAGTTGCCGGCCTGCCGTCGGGGCAGCCGCACCGGGTGGTCCCCGTCGTCGGGGAAGATCTCCTCGATGTCGAACGGGTGTGGCACTGGGACGCTCCGGGCTCGGCTGGGCGACGGTGGCACCGACTGTAGACGGCGCACCGGTGCCCGCCTACCGAACGCGGTCCGGGGTGGACCCGGGTGCGGAACCGGTGACCGTCAAGTGTATCGAGGCCATTCGATTGACACTTGTGGGACCGAGGAGAACACTAAGTGCCATGCAATGCCCTAGGGCCGGGGCAGGGCATGCCGGACGTAGTGGGCCGGCGCGGACGACACGGGCATCCGGGCGTACCCGTGCCGCACGGTCGCGCGGCCGATCTCAACCTGTGAGGGAGTCACGCCCATGAGAATCAGACGGAGACTGTTGCTCGCCCTGGCGGCGCCGCTGGTCGCCACCGTGGCGGCAGCCGCCCTGGTGGTCCCGACGCTCCAGCCGGCGTACGCCGCGTCGCTGGTCGAGGTGACCAACTTCGGCGACAACCCCGGTCGGATGCGGATGCACATCTACGTGCCGAACACCCGCCCGACCAACCCGGCGATCGTGGTGGCCATGCACGGCTGCGGCGGCACCGGCCCCGGCTTCTACTCCAGCAGCGAGTTCGCCTCGCTCGCCGACCGGTACGGCTACATCGTGATCTACCCGTCGGCGACCCAGCAGGCCGGTTTCGGCAACTGCTTCGACACCTGGTCGGACGCCGCGAAGCGCCGGGGCGGCGGCAGCGACCCCGTGTCGATCGTTTCGATGATCAACTACACCGAGCGGCAGTACGGCGGCGACCCCCGCCGGGTGTTCGCCACCGGCAGCTCGTCCGGCGGCATGATGACCAACCACATGCTGGCCGTCTATCCGGACGTGTTCGCCGCCGGGGCCGCCTTCATGGGGGTGCCCTACAACTGCTTCGCCAACGCGGCCGACTACCCGCCCGGCGCCAGCCAGTGCACCGGCGGGAACATGAACCGCACCCCGCAGCAGTGGGGCGACGCGGTCCGCCAGCAGGCGTACCCCGGCTACACCGGCCCCCGGCCGAAGGTGCAGCTGTGGCACGGCACCGCCGACACCCTGGTGCCGTACTCGCTGCTCCAGGAGACCATCGAGCAGTGGACGAACGTGTTCGGGCTCAGCCAGACGCCCACCTCCACCGACACCCCCCAGGCCAACTGGAACCGCCGCCGCTACGCCGACGCCAGCGGCAACGTGCTCGTCGAGGCGTACAGCGTCCAGGGGGCGGGGCACAGCCTGCCCTCCGGCGGGATGGCCGCCGTCGCCCTCCAGTTCTTCGGCCTGACCAACCCGACCCCGACCACCCCGCCGCCCACCACTCCCCCGCCCACCACTCCGCCGCCGACCACGCCTCCGCCCACCACTCCCCCGCCGACCACCCCGCCGCCGACGACGCCCCCGCCGACCACCACCCCGCCGCCCAGCTCCGGGGCCTGCCGGGTCACCGCCAGCGTCAACGCGTGGAACAGCGGCCTGACCGAGAACCTGACCGTCACCAACACCGGTTCCAGCGCCGTGAACGGCTGGTCCCTGGTGTTCACGCTGCCCGGCGGGCAGAGCATCACCTCCGGCTGGAACGCCACCTACTCCCCCTCGTCGGGGCAGGTGACGGCGCGCAACGCCAGCTACAACGGCACCATCCCGGCCGGCGGCTCGATCGACATCGGCTTCCAGGCCAACCACACCGGCAACACCGCCAAACCCTCCTCGTTCACCCTCAACGGCGCGGCCTGCACGGTCGCCTGACCGACCCGGTCCGCCTCCGGGTGTGACCCGTCATCCGGTACGGGCCACCCGGCCCGTACCGGATGGTCCGCTCCCCCGCCCGTCACCGGGCGGGGGAGCTTTCCGCGTCCGGCGCCCGGGCCGCCCACCCTCCTCGCCGCCAGCGGGACCTCGCTTGACATTAGGCAGTCAAATGCCTGCATAATGCTGGTCATGGCCGGTGACATGGACAAGGTGTTCAAGGCGCTCGCCGACCCGACACGTCGCCGGTTGCTCGACAGCCTCCGCCGCCAGGACGGTCAGACCCTGGGCCAACTCTGTGCCCAACTGGCCATCACCCGGCAGTCGGTGACGCAACACCTCGGCGTGTTGCAGGAGGCCAATCTGGTCAACGCCGTCCGCCGCGGCCGGGAGAGGTGGCACTACCTCAACCCGGTCCCCATCCACGAGTTGCCGCAGCGTTGGATCGCCGCGTTCGAGGAACCCCGGCTACGGGTGCTCGACGCGATCCGCCGACAGGCAGAGGAGCCGCAGATGACCGTCACCAAACCCACCTTCGTGTACGTGACCTACATCCACGCCACCCCGGAACGGGTCTGGGAGGCGTTGACCGACGCCGACCTGACCGGCGCCTACTGGGGTCACCACAACGTCTCCGACTGGCGACCCGGCTCCCGGTGGGAACACCGACGCACCGACGGCTCGGGCGTCGCCGACGGCGGCGGTACGGTCCTCGACGCGACCCCGCCGACCCGGCTGGTGATGACCTTCGGCGACGTCGACGCCGAGGCCGGGCCGGACGCCTCCACGGTCACCTTCCTCATCGAACCGCACCGGGACATCGTCCGGCTGACCGTCACGCACGTGAACCTGCCGTCCGACGAGGACTTCGACGCGGTCTCCGCCGGCTGGCCCGCGGTCATGGCCAACCTGAAGTCACTGCTCGAAACCGGCCGCACGCTGCCCCAGGCACCCTGGGAGATGCACGCCGCGCTGCGGGCCGCCCAGCGCAACGGCGGCGACGGCACGACCCGGCCCGACCCGACGCACCCCGACGCCGGCCCTACCGGCCGGAACGGCTGAACCCGGACAGTCCCCGGGATCACGCGGTGGCGACGCCGAACCACCGGGACAGCCGGTCACGCAACTCTCCCTGGTCGTCACCGACCCACGCCACGTGCCCGTCGGGGCGCAGCAGCAGCGCGGGCACCTCCAGTTCCCCACCGACGTCGACGACGCGGTCGACCCGGTCGGTCCAGCCCTCCACCGAGAGTTCCCCGGTCTGGTCCAGCAGCAACCCCCGGCCCCGGTGCATCAGCCCGTAGAGGCGTCCCCGCTTCAGTTCCACGTCCCGCAGCCGCCGGCCGACCAGGTCGTGATCGGCACCGAGGTCGTAGCGGACCGAGATCGCGGTGATCTTCTCGATCAGGTACCGGTTCACCTGTTCGAAGTCCATCAGCTCGGTCAGCAGCCGACGCACCGCCTGCGGACCGGGGGCGAGCGACATCAGCTCCGTCTGTGCGCGGGTGTTGTCCAGCACGTCCGCCGCCACCGGCCGGCGCTCCGCCTGGTAGGTGTCCAGCAGGTCCGCCGGTGCCCAGCCGGCGACCTGCGCGGCCAGCTTCCAGCCCAGGTTGAACGCGTCCTGGAGACCGAGGTTGAGCCCCTGCCCGCCCAACGGCGGGTGCACGTGTGCCGCGTCGCCGGCCAGCAGCACCCGGCCGACCCGGTACTGCTCGGCCAGCCGGGTGGCGTCGCCGAAGCGGGACAGCCAGCGGGGCGAGTGCACCCCGAAGTCCGTGCCGGCGGTCGCCCGCAACTGCTGCCGGAAGTCCTCGATGGTCGGCGGGACCGCCCGGTCCTCACTCACCCCGGCAGCCGGTACGACGACGCGGTACAACCCCTCGCCGTCCCCGACCGGGCCGACCCCGAACCGTAGCTGCGTCTTGCGCACCCGGGTCATCACCGCGACGACCTCGTCCTGCGGCGCGGTCAGCTCCATCACGCCCAGCAGCGTCTCGTTCCTGGTGGGCTCACCGGGAAAGCCGACACCCAGCAGCTTGCGCACCGTGCTGCGGCCGCCGTCGCAGCCGACGAGATAGCGGGTACGCAGGCGGGTGCCGTCGGCCAGCTCGGCGGTCACCGCGTCCCCGTCCTGGCTCAGCCCGACCAGTTCCGTGCCCCGCCGGATCTCGACGCCGACTGCGGTGGCGTGCTCGGCCAGCAGCCGTTCGGTGACCGGCTGCGGGATGCCGAGGATGTAGCCGTGCGCGGTGTCCATCCCCGACGGCCAGTCCTTGACGATTCCGGCGAAGTAGCCGCCGATCCGGAACTGTTTGCCGTGCGCGAGGAACCGCTCCAGCAGGCCCCGCTGGTCCAGCAGTTCGATGCTGCGCACGTGCATGCCGAGCGAGCGCACCACGCTGGTCGGCTCGGCGTCGCGCTCCAGCACCACCACCCGTACGTCGTGCAGCCGCAGCTCGGTGGCCAGCATCAGGCCGGTCGGCCCACCGCCCACGATGGTCACATCGATCATGGATTCCCCGTTCGACTGCTCGCGTTGCCTGATGCGTCGAAACCAACGCATGCTTCGCGAATCTCGGATTTCGCCAGGTTCCGGCGTCGACTGGAGATTCTGCACCGGCACCGGGGTCTTGCCACAAGACCCGGGGTGCGATATATGTTAGAAGTGGCAGGGAGGGTCTGACTCCCTGCCTTTGCTGTTGCCCCTGCCGGGGCCGCCAGGTCCGCCCCGGCCACCGGGCAGCCCCCGTTCCCCCGCGTGCGTGACGCCGCACATCACGGCGGCAACCCGCTACCGGCCCAGCCGCTCGGCGTGCTCGTGACAGCTCTGCGTGGCGTGCCTGACGAATTCGAGGATGTGCGCCAGCGTCTCGTCGTCGTACCGCCGCAGGAACGCCTGTCCGTCGGTCACGATCGGCCCGTAGATCGCGCCGATCTTCCGGTTGGCCGCCTCGGTGGGGCGGACGGTCACCCGGCGACGGTCGGCGGTGTCGCGTTCCCGGGTCGCGTACCCGGCGCGTTCCAGCCGGTCGATCGCGGTGGTGACGCCCCCGGTCGTCATCCCGGCCGCGACGGCCAGCTCGCCGGGGCTCGGGGGCTCCGGCGCGAACAGCAGCTCGAGGCAGCGCATGTCCGTGCGGTTCAGGCCGAGCAGGTCGGCGGCGCGCTGGTCGAGCACGTCGACCGCGCGCTGGTACGCCTGCATCGCCTCGCCGAGCTGCTCCGCCAGACCCATGGTGGGAAATTCTAGCGAACCGTCGTAAGGTATCTAGAGAATCTAGTAATCAGAGTTTCTAGAGGAGCGGGGACATGGACGTACTCGTGATCGGCGCCGGGACCGGCGGGATGTGCCTGGCACACGGCCTGCGACAAGCCGGCATCAACGTCGCCGTCTACGAGCGGGACCGCACCCGCAGCGACGGCCTGCACGGCTACCGGGTCGGCATCGACCCGCACGGCAGCCGGGCGCTCAAGGCGTGCCTGCCCGACCAGCTCTACCGCACGTTCGTGGCGACCTGCGCCCGCGCGCCGGAACACTTCGTGTTCTTCGACGAGCAGCTCCGGCCGACGCTGGCGCTGCCCCTGCGCCCGGCCACCGACGACGTCGACAGCGAGAAGTCGGTGAGCCGGATGACCCTGCGCCAGGTGCTCTTCACCGGCATGCAGGACGTCATCCACTTCGACAAGACCTTCGTCCGCTACCAGCACGAGGCCGACGGTCGCGTCACCGCACACTTCGCCGACGGGACCACCGCGACCGGCGACCTGCTGGTGGCGGCGGACGGTGTCAACTCGGCGGTACGCCGCCAGTACCTCCCCCACGCCCGCACCGAGGACACGGGCATCATCGCGATCGCCGCCAAGGTGCCGATGACACCCCGGACCACGGCGCTGCTGCCGACGCGGTTCTTCCCCGGCATCGGCATGGTCCTCGCGCCCGGCGGCAAATCCTGCATCCTGCACTGGATGGAGTTCCCCTGGGACCAGCAGGGCCGGCCGAGGAACGACGACGAACTGCTGGCGCGCTGGCCCGGCCTGCTGTTCGACAACACCCGCGACTACCTCAACTGGGGCATCGCGGCAGCGGCCGACACGTTCCCGGCGGACATCGCGACCTACGGCGGCGACGACCTCATCCGTGCCGCCCTGCGGATGACCCCGACGTGGAGCCCCCGGCTGCGCCAACTGTTCGCCCTCGGCGACCCGAGCACCGCGTTCGCCATCACCATCCGCACCTCGGTGCCGATCCCGGCCTGGCCCAGCACGAACGTCACCCTGCTCGGCGACGCCATCCACACCATGACGCCGGGCCGGGGCGTCGGTGCCAACACCGCGCTGCGCGACGCGCAGCGCCTGACCGACGAGCTGACGCTCGTCCGCGACGGGCGCAAGGGGCTGGTCGAGGCCGTCCACGACTACGAGACCCGCATGATCGAGTACGGCTTCCAGGCCGTCCGCGACTCCCGGGAGCAGATGACCGCCGACGCCCTGGTCCACAAGCCGGTGCTGGGTCGCGTCGCGCTGGCCGGCATGCGCGGCTATCTGCGCGTGGTCGACCGGGTGCCGGCGCTCAAACGCAGGATGATCGACGGCCTGTACGAGTACCGCGGCGGCCAGGACTGACCAGCACCGGGCACGGGAATACCGGTCGCGGCCTGCGCTTCCGCACCCCTACGCCCCGCCGGTCCGGACATCCGTTCGCTGGTGGGGCGGGCGGGGTTCGAACCCGCGACCGAGGGATTATGAGTCCCCTGCTCTAACCGGCTGAGCTACCGCCCCCGTACCGCGCCGGATCGTAACCCGCCCGACGAACCACCGGCCACCGCCGAAACGGTGCCACCCGTCGGCACCGCCTCGGCACGATGGGCTACGCGAGGATAACAGTCAGCAGCGGCTGCGGTGGCACCCGAATCAGCCCGCCGCGCGCAGTTCCGCGAGCACCGAACCGGCCGTACGCCAGCCGCTGGCCAGAGCCCCCTGGATGGACGGACTGTCCCGGTGGTCACCGGCCACGAAGATCCCTCCGCCGAGCGCCACCGGCTTGCGCAGCCGCCCCTGCGGGGGTGGCGCGGCCGGCAGCGCCTCGGGGACCGACACCGTCGTCAGGTGGTCCCAGTCCGCTGTGGAGCGTCCGTAGAGGCGGTCCAGTTCGGCCCGGATCGTCGGCTCGGGCGGGGCGGCGGGGCCGACCACGGAGGTCGCCACGAGGTGCCGGCCGGGCGGAGCGTACGACGGGACGGCCCGGCTGACCACCACCGTGTTGGCGACGAGTTCCCGCCGGTCGCCGTCGACGAGCAGGATCGGTTCGTCGAGCGGCGGCTCGGAGGCGCTGTGGTAGTAGGTGGTGTAGCTGTGGGTGCGTACCCGGGGCAGGGTGGGCAGCAGCGTGGTCGCCGCCGTCGGGTCGGCGGCGACCACGACGGCGCGGCAGGTGATCTCACCGGCCGGGGTGCGGACCCGGCCGGGGGCGACCGAGGTGACCGGGGTGTCGCAGGTGATCAGGTCGGCGGGCAGCGGGGCGGCCACGGCCTGCGGCAGCGCGGCCATCCCCCGGGCGGGCAGGCCGATCCGGCCCCGGACGAAGGAGCGCAGGATCATCGCCAGCACGTGGCTGGAGGTTTCCAGTTCCCGGTCGATGAGCACGCCGGACAGGAACGGCCGGATCAGCTCCTCGATGATGGTGTCGGACAGCCCGGCCCGGCGCAGGGCGGTCTCGCTGGTGGTCTCCGGCGCGCCGAGCAGCCGGTGTGCCGGCAGGGTGGCGCAGCCGGTGGCGAGGGCGGCGAAGCGCAGCCGGTCGGCCAGTGAGCCGACGCCGGCGAGCACGGTGGCGGGCGTGCCGCCGGGTTCGCGTACCGGGTGGACCAGCCGGTCGAGCCGGTCGCCGCGGCGGACCAGCACCCCGGAGGTGAACCAGCCCAGGTCGAGGGTGCCCAGGTCGAGCAGGGTGCCGAGCCTCGGGTAGGCGGTGTTGAGCACCTGGAAGCCCCGGTCGAGCAGGTAGCCGTCGACCGCGTCGGTGGCGACCCGGCCGCCGATCCGGTCGCCGGCCTCCAGCAGCCGCCAGGGCACCCCCGCCCGGTGCAGCCGGCGGGCCACCGCCAGCCCGGCGAGACCACCGCCGACGATCACCACGTCCGTCTCAGCGACCATGTGCCACCTCCGCGTCGTCGCGCGCCGACCGGGACAGTCGGCTCGGCCACCACACCGCGGGCCCGATGTCGTACGACAGGGCGGGCACCAGCAGCGAGCGGACCACGATGGTGTCCAGCAGTACCCCGACGGCGACCGCCACACCCAACTCGACGAGCACCACCAGCGGGAGCACGGCGAGCGCCGAGAAGGTGGCGGCGAGCACGATACCGGCCGAGGTGATCACCCCGCCGGTGACGGTGAGCCCGGCCAGCACCCCGGCCCGGGTGCCCCGCCGGGCGGATTCCTCGCGTACCCGGCTCATCAGGAAGATGTTGTAGTCGATACCCAGCGCGACCAGGAAGACGAACGCGAACAACGGGAAGGACGCGTCGACCCCGGGGAAGTCCAACAGGTACGTGAAGATCAACGCGCAGAGCCCGAGGGTGGCCAGGAAGGACAGCACCACCGTCGCGATCAGCAGCACCGGCGCGACCAGCGCCCGCAGCAGCACGGCCAGGATCACCGCGATGACCACCAGGACCACCGGGATGATCACGTTGCGGTCCCGGGTGGACGCGTCGGAGGTGTCCACGTCGATCGCGGTGAACCCGCCGACCACGGCGTCGGCGGCCGGCACCCGGTGCACCGCCTCGCGCAGGTCACGGATGGTCTGTTCGGCCGCGTCGCCGTCCGGCGGGTCGGTGAGGGTCGCCTCCAGCTGCACCCGCCCGTCGACCACCAGGGGCGGGGCGTCCGGGTTGGGCGGGCCGGCCTGGTCCCGCTGGGTGACCGGGCGGACGGTCGACACCCCGGCGACGCCCTGCGCCACCCGGGCGACCTCCCCGGCGGTCTGCTCCCGGGTGAAGATGGTCGCCGGGCTGCCGGTGCCCGCCGGGTAGTGCCGGGCGATCACCTCCTGCCCGGCGACCGAGTCGGTACGGTTGGTGAACAGCTCGGACTGGCCGAGCGAGGTCGCACCGAGCTGGGTGAGGCCGAGGGTGAGCAGCGCCAGCACCACGGCGGTGGTCAGCCAGACCACCCGGGCCCGCCGGGCGACGAAGCGGGCGATCCGGGCCCACAGCCCGTGTTCGGCCTGCGGGTCGGCAAGGTCGACCCTGGGGGTACGCGGCCAGAACGCCCACCTGCCGCCGAGCACCAGCAGCGCGGGCAGGAACGTCAGCATCACCAGCAGGGTGGCGGCGATGCCGATGGCGGCCACCGGACCGAGCGCCCGGTTGGAGTTGAGGCTGGACAGCAGCAGGCAGAGCAGGCTCACGATGACGGTGGCCCCGGAGGCGGCGATGGCCGGGGCGGCACCCCGCCAGGCGGTACGCATCGCGTCCCAGGGGCGCTCGTGCCGGTGCAGTTCCTCCCGGTAGCGGGCGATCAGCAGCAGCGCGTAGTCGGTGCCGGCGCCGAAGACGAGCACCGTGAGGATGCCCTGTGCCTGCCCGTTCAGCTTGATCACGTCGTGCTCGGCCAGCTGGTAGACGAAGACCGACGCCAGCGCGTACGACATCCCCGCCGCCAACAGCGGGAACACCCACAGCACCGGGCTGCGGTAGACGACCAGCAGGATGATCAGGACCACGACCAGGGTGACCAGCAGCAGTGGCCCGTCGATGGCGGAGAAGACCTCGATCAGGTCGGCGAGCAGGCCGGCCGGGCCGGCGACGTCCACGGTGAGCCCGTCCCGGTCGCCCCCGGCGATGCTCCGCAACTCGTCGACCACCCGGCCGATCTGTTCGCCCTCGGCGTCGTCGATCGGCACCACCACCTGCAGGGCCTGCCCGTCCTGGCTGGGGATCGGTGGGGGCAGCGGCCCTGCCACCCCTTTGACCTGGGCGAAGCGGGCACTGTCGGCGGCCGCCCGTTCCTTGTCGGCACCGGTGATGCCGGTGCTGCGCGCGTACACCACCAGGGCGGGGGTGGTGGGTCGGGCGACGAAGTCGGCGGCCAGGTCCTGGGCCTGGGTCGCCTCGGCGTCGGCCGGCAGGAAGGCGGCGTTGTCGTTGGTGGCGACGTCGCTCAGCCTGCCGGCGTACGGTCCGGCGATGCCGCCGACGACCAGCCAGGCCAGGACGACCGCCACGGCGGTCAGCGTGGCCGCGCCGCGGCCCCGTCCACCGGCCATCCCGGTCCACCCCTCAGTCGACGCACCGGTCGACGCGGCGCGAGTCCAGGTCGACATCCGTCATCCTGCCGCCCGGGTACGTCGTGCGGGGTCGAAACCGCCCATCCGGCGCACCCTCTTCGCGGTCAGCGCGGATCGTCGGCGGCGGGGAAGGAGATACGCGAAAAAGCCCGTCGGCGGGGCCGACGGGCGGGAGTGGAAGACTGGGCTCCCCCGTTTGGACTCGAACCAAAAACCTGCCGGTTAACAGCCGGCTGCTCTGCCAATTGAGCTACGGGGGACTGCTGCGCCGCGTCGTACCGGATCTCTCCGGCGCTCGGCGACGGCACAAGAGTACAGGACTTCGGGGGGGTTCGGTCCAGGGGGTTACCGCATTCGACCACCGCGCTACCGCCCGGAATGATCTACGCTCACAATGCGGACAATTCGTCATCCCGGCACAACCAGGTATGACTGCGGAGCAGGATGGGTAGTTAGCTGTCGACCGAGGAAGAACGTGGGGCGCGACGATGGTCGGTCCCGACCGGGCACCACCGGCGGGAGCGACGGGAGCGTCAGGTACGGAAGGAGCCGCCATGCGCGGAAAGATCATGTTTCTTGGCGGGCTGGCTGCGGGCTTCGTCCTGGGCGCCCGTGCCGGCCGGGAGAAGTACGAGGAGCTGGTCGTGCGGGGCCGCAAGGTGCTCGACCACCCGACCGTTCAGGAGGCCGCCGGAGTCGCCCAGGCTCAGGCCACCCGCCTGTACAGCGAGGGCAAGGACAAGCTCGGCCAGTCCAAGCTCGGCGAGAAGCTGCACACCGGCAACGGTGGCAAGCCGGAGTTGACCCCGGCCGACGACGCCTTCGCGGGCACCCCGGCCACCGTCGGCGCCAAGTCGGGTGTCAGCCCGACCAGCTCGACCGGCTCGACCACCACCACCCCGAAGCCCAAGGCGCCGGGCACCGGCACCAACGGCAGCACCCTCTGATCGTCCGTACGTCGTCGGGCCGGTCGCCAGGTGGCGACCGGCCCGAAGTACGTGTCAGTCCTTGCCGCTGCTGAACGCCGCGTCGAACGCCGCCGTCGGGGCGTCGAACGCCAGCCGGCGGACGAACTCCAGCGCCTCCGGCGCGCCGACCAGCCGGTCCATCCCGGCGTCCTCCCACTCCACCGAGATCGGCCCGGTGTACCCGATGGCGTTCAACGCCCGGAAGCAGTCCTCCCACGGCACGTCACCGTGGCCGGTGGAGACGAAGTCCCAGCCGCGCCGCAGGTCGGCCCAGGGCAGGTGGGAGGCGAGCCGGCCACGCCGACCGTCCCCGGTGCGCACCTTCGCGTCCTTGCAGTCGACGTGGTAGATCCGGTCGGCGAAGTCGAAGATGAAGTTCACCGGGTCCAGCTCCTGCCACACGAAGTGCGACGGGTCCCAGTTGAGCCCGAACGCGGGCCGGTGGTCGATCGCCTCCAGCGTCCGCTTGGTGGTGTAGTAGTCGTACGCGATCTCGCTGGGGTGCACCTCGTGGGCGAACCGCACCCCCACCTCGTCGAAGACGTCGAGGATCGGGTTCCACCGGTCGGCGAAGTCCTGGTAGCCGCGCTCGATCATCGCCGGCGGCACCGGCGGGAACATCGCCAGCGTGTGCCAGATCGACGACCCGGTGAAGCCGACCACCGTGTCCACGCCGAGCTTCGCCGCCGCACGGGCGGTGTCCTTGATCTCCTCGGCGGCCCGCTGGCGTACCCCCTCGGGTTCGCCGTCGCCCCAGATCCGGGCGGGCAGGATGTCCTGGTGCCGCTCGTCGATCGGGTGGTCGCAGACGGCCTGGCCCACCAGGTGGTTGGAGATCGTGAAGACCTTCAGGTTGTGCTTGGCCAGCGTCTCCCGCTTGCGCTCGACGTACGAGTCGTCGGCGAGCGCCTTGTCGACCTCGAAGTGGTCGCCCCAGCAGGCGATCTCCAGCCCGTCGTAGCCCCATTCGGAGGCGAGTCGACAGACCTCGTCGAACGGCAGGTCGGCCCACTGGCCGGTGAAGAGCGTGATCGGTCGCGCCATCGTCTGTCTCCCCTGTTGTGGTGGGGATTCCTGAGCTGACCGGGGCGAGGGTGACCGGGCCGGGCCGGTACGTCGACGGCCGTGCCGGGTCACCGGTGGGTGCACACGCACCTGGGCCCAACGGGTTGCGCCTCCCGTCGGGTCACCGGCCACCCGCAGGTCGCCGCCCACCACTCTAAGCCCACCCCACCCCCCACGAAACCCCTCTCCCCCACCCACCCACCGACCCCCGCTCCCTGCCCACCAACTCCCCCGCCCACACGCCCACACGCCCACGACGATCAAGAGGTTTGCGTCACGCGGGTCACCCCGTCGTGACGCAAACCTCTTGATCACCGATGCTCAGCCCGGCCGGAGGGCCCGCCGGGGCCCGGCCGAGGGCCGGGCGGGGGGCGGCACGGCCGGGTGGGTGGGTGGGACGGGGCTGGGTGGGGTTACTGGGGGAGGGTCCACTTCTGGTTGGGGGCGGAGGAACTGCACGTCCAGAGCAGGACCACGGTGTTGTCGGCGGAGTTGTTGCCGGAGACGTCCAAGCACTTGCCCGACGCCGGGTTGCGCAGGGTGCCGTCGGACTGCGACGACCAGACCTGCGGGCTGCCACCGGTGCAGGTCCAGAGCTGGATCTTCGTGCCGTTGGCGGTGCCGCCACCCGAGACGTCCAGGCACTTGCCCAGCGCCTTGATCGGGCCGTTCGGGGTGACCGTCCAGGTCTGGCGGGCGCTGCCGTTGCAGGTGAAGATCTGGATCTGCGTGCCGTCGGCGGTGGCACCGTTGCGGACGTCCAGGCACTTGCCGGCCAGACCCTTGATCGGGCCGGTGCCGTTGGTCGGCGGCGGAGTGCCACCCAGTTCCTTGATCCGGATGTTGCGGAACGAGGCGTCGTCACCGGTGCCGTGGTTCTGGATGCCGATGTGGCCGGCGAGCGAGCGCACCGGGTTGGTGTTGGTGAAGTCGTTGATCCTCGTGCCGTTGAGGAAGACCTGGAGCCGTTCCCCCTCGACCAGCAGCTCGTAGGTGTTCCACTCCCCCGGCGGGTTCAGCGCCGCGTCCCGGGCTGCCTGGTCGGCGGCCTGGAACGAGTAGACCGAGCCGGTGGTCCGGTCGACGGTGTCGGTGGCGTCGATCTGCACCTCGTAGCCGTTGTCCATCGCCGAGTTCGGGTCGCTCGACGGCGGGAAACCGATCAGGACGCCGGAGTTGTCGTCCCCGTCGACCTTCCAGTCCAGCTTGAGCGAGTAGTTGGTGAACTGCTTCGCGCTGTACCAGAGCATGCCCAGCCCGCCGACGGAGCTGAGGGTGGCGTTGGAGTTGGTGAAGCTGCCCGGCCCGGCCTGCGACCAGCCGTTGGTGGAGCCGTTGTAGAGCGCGGTGTAACCGGTCTCCGGCCGGCAGTCGGCCTTCGTCCGGCCGGCCGCGTACCGGATGCCGCCGAGCAGGTGGGCCCGGAACGCCGGCTCGGAGTACGCCGACTGGTTGTGCCCGGCACCGGTGTAGAACGACCGGCCGCCGTTGTACGTCTTGCACCACACGTGCGGGTGGTCGGCCCCCATCCCACCCCCCGAGTACGACGACTCGTCGAGGTTGGCCAGCACGTGCGCGGTGGAGCGGGCGTTGGTGCGGAAGTTGTACCACTCGTCGGTGCGCTGCCAGGTCTGGCCGAGGTGGGCGGTGGCCGCGTGCGCGCGGTCCTCCACCCGTACGGTGGCCTGCTGGATGGCCGGGTGGGAGGCGAACCACGCCCCGACCAGGTTGCCGTAGAACGGCCAGTCGTACTCGGTGTCGGCGGCGGAGTGCACGCCCACGTACCCGCCACCCGCGCCGATGTACGACTCGAAGGCGCTCTGCTGGCTGGCGTTGAGCACGTCGCCTGTGGTGTTGAGGAAGATCACCGCCTCGAACCGGGAGAGGTTGGCGGTGGTGAACTGGCCGCCGTCCTCGGTGGCGGTGACGGTGAAGTTGTTGGCCGCGCCCAGGTCGCGGATGGCCTGGGTGCCGACCGCGATGGAGTCGTGCCGGAAACCGGCGGTCTTGGAGAAGACGAGCACGTCGTAGGCGGCGTCGGCGGCGGATGCCGAGGTGGCCGGGGCGGTGCAGGCGAGGGCGGCGAGGACGGCGGTGGCCGCGCCGAGAATCGGTCGGAAGAGTCTCATGTCGTGCTCCAGTACGCCGGGGGCGCGGGACCGGACACCGCCGGTCCCGCGCCCGTCAGGTCAGGGCAGGGTCCACTTCTGGTTGGCCGCGGACGAGCTGCAGGTCCACAGGAGGACCACGGTGCCGTCGGCCGAGTTGTTGCCGGAGACGTCCAGGCACTTGCCCGAGGCGGGGTTGCGCAGGGTGCCGTCGGACTGCGCCGACCAGACCTGCGGGCTGCCACCGGTGCAGCTCCAGAGCTGGATCTTGGTGCCGTTGGCGGTGCCGCCGCCGTTGACGTCCAGGCACTTGCCGAGCGCCTTGATCGGGCCGTTCGGGGTGACCGTCCAGGTCTGCCCGGCCCCACCGTTGCAGGTGAGGATCTGCACCTGGGTGCCGTCGGCGGTGGCCGCGTTACGCACGTCCAGGCATTTGCCGCCCAGCCCCTTGATCGGCCCGGTGCCGTTGGTCGGCGGTGGGACGGTGCCGGTGTTCAGGGTGAACGCGTCCAGGTCGTAGAGCAGCCCGGTGCCACCGGCGAAGGTCAGGTAGAGCGTGGTGGTGCCGGTGGGTGCGCCGGACACCGTGCCGGTGACGGTGGTGAAGGTTTCCCAGCCGCCGGTGACCGGCACGCTGGCCTGCCCGAGCACGGTGCCGGTGGGCGAGCCGGCGCGGATCTGGAGGGTGCCGCCGGCGCCGGCCGAGGAGACCCGCGCGGTGAACGAGGTGACGTTGCCGATCTGGTACGGGGAGAACCCGATCCACTCCCCGTTCTCGATGTTGCCGACGGTCTTGCCGCCCTCGGCCGGGGTCTTGTCGTAGAGGGTCACGCCGGACGAGGTCTTGAAGTGCTCGGCCTGCCGGTGCCGGGGCTGGAGGGTGTGCTGGGTGTGCGTGGTGAGGCCACCGGCGTCGGTGTACTCGGCGTCGAAGATGGCGAAGATGTTCGCCGCGTCGTCGTGCTCGCCGTCGACCGGGATGGTGATCGTGCCGGAGCAGCCGTCGACCGAGGAGATCTGGTGACCGTGCTGGTCGTGGCCGAGCACGTAGGTCATCTTGACCTTGGTGCAGTCGACCGTGCCGTCCTCGGGGTCGGTGACGGTGATGCTGAACGGCACCGTGTCCCCGAAGGAGAACAGCGAGCCGTCGACCGGGCCGGTGATGGTGACCGTCGGGGCGGTGTTGCCGACGTTGACCGTCACGCTGTTCGTGCCGGTCGCCCCCTGCGGGTCCCGCACGGTGAGCGTCGCGGTGTACGAGCCGTCCGTGGTGTACGTCTTCGTCGGGTTGGCCGCCGTGGAGGTGGTGCCGTCGCCGAACGCCCACGAGTAGGTCAACGCGCCGCCCTCGGGGTCGGCGGAGCCGGCCGAGGAGAAGTTCACGGTCAGCGGCGCGGGACCGGAGGTCCGGTCGGCGCTCGCCCGGGCGGCCGGCGCCCGGTTGCCGACGCCGACGTAGTCGAAGCGGTACAGGGCCGAGTTGGCGTCACCGTTGTAGTAGCCGGTGCCGTAGTCGAGCAGGTAGTACGCCCCGTCGGGACCGAACGCGGAGTCCATCACCTGCTTGCCCACCCAGGGGAAGCTGTCGATGGTGCCGGGCGACCCGTCGGCGTTGACGTGGATCGGCTTGACCCAGCCCCGGCCGAACTCGGTGGCGAAGAACAGCCCGTCGAAGCTCTGCGGGAACTTCGTCGCCGAGGGGTTGTTCGGGTCGTACCGGTAGACCGGGCCGGCGGCCGGCGACTCGGAGCCGCTGCCGAACGCGGCCGGGCTGCCGGAGTCGCCGCCGTACTTGATCCAGGAGGGCTTGGCCGGCGGGAGGGTGGTCAGACCGGTGTTGCGGAACGAGTTGTTGGTCGGCCCGCCGGTGCAGTTGAACTTCGGGCCGGTCGAGTTGGTGGCGAAGTTCCACTCGTTGTACGTCTCGGACGTGGTGTTGGTACCGGTGCAGTACGGCCAGCCGTAGTTGCCGGGGCCGGTGACCCGGTTGAACTCGACCTGGCCGGAGGGGCCCCGGTTGGCGTTGGTGCTGCCGGCGTCCGGCCCGTAGTCGCCGACGTAGACGACGCCGGTGGCCTTGTCGACGCTGATCCGGAACGGGTTGCGGAAGCCCATCGCGTAGATCTCGGGGCGGGTCTTCGCGGTGCCCGGGGGGAACAGGTTCCCACTCGGGATCGAGTACGTCCCGTCGGCGTTCACCTTGATCCGCAGGAGCTTGCCCCGCAGGTCGTTGGTGTTGCCGGCGCTGCGCTGGGAGTCGTACGCCGGGTTGCGGTTGGTGCGCTCGTCCAGCGGCGAGTAGCCGGCGGAGTCGAACGGGTTGCTGTCGTCGCCGGTGGACAGGTAGAGGTTGCCGGCGGCGTCGAAGTCCATGTCGCTGCCGACGTGGCAGCAGATGCCCCGGTCGGTGCCGATGTCGAGGATGTCGACCTTGCTGGACATGTTGATGGTGAAGTCGGCGTTCAGGGTGAACCGGGACAGCCGGTTCACGCCCTGCCAGGCCGACCAGTTGCTGCCGGTGGCGGGCGCGTCGCCACCGGGGGTGGACAGCGGCGGCGCGTAGTAGAGGTAGATGAACCGGTTGGTGGCGAAGTTCGGGTCGACCCCGAGGCTCTGCATCCCGTCCTCGTCGTGGGTGTAGACGGGGATCGTGCCGATGGTCCGGGTGGTGCCGGCGGCGTCGGTGCGTCGCACCGTGCCGTTGCGGGCGGTGTGCAGCACGGACCGGTCCGGCAGCACGGCCAGCGACATGGGCTCGCCCATCTCGTTGACGCCCCGGGCCAGCTCGACCTGCTGGAAGTCGCTGGCGTTGATGGTGTGGGCGGCGGCCGGGGCGGTCGGGCCGGCGGTGGCGGCGACCGTGCCGGCGGTGACGGCCAGCAGCAGTGCGGCGGCGGAGGGTAGCCACCGTCGGGAACGGTGACCGGTTGGGTCCTTTATGGACATTGGAGGGCTGTCCCTTCCTGACGGATCACGGCCAGGGCGGGACGCGTGCCGCCGCGCCGGATGCCGGGGTGGTGGGGTGGAGTGGTGGGGTGTGGCAGGGCAGGCCGCGCGGCCGGGGGGTGTCCCGGTCGGCCGGTCAGCACCCTCGGCCGGGGCGCGAAGCGCCCGGCGGAAGGTCTCTCGTCGAGGGGTTACCGCGCCGCCGGTTCACCTTGACGAAACATGCCCGTGATGCCACAAACATTAATGGTGACCTATATCAATGTCCATACCCTCTGCCCACCGTTGTGGGTTTTCATCAGATGAAGCCCGCACCCCGGCCACCCGAAACCCGCACGGGAACCCACATACATCTGATGAAAGACCGGCCGCCGTGCCGGTCCCGCCACGCCGGGGTGCACACCCCGCACCGCCGCAGCGGGCCGGGGCGGCGACGGCTCAGTGCTGCCGGTGCACGGCCTGGTCGGCCAGGGCGGCCAGCGCGGTACGGGCCGGCTCCGCCAGCGGCACCTGGGCGAGCGCCACCCGGGCGGCGTCGGCCCGGACCCGGATCAACCGCTCGATCTTCTCCCGCGCCCCGGTCGCCTCGATGATCGTCCGCAGTTCGGCGGCACCCGCCGCGTCCAGCTCGGGATTGCCGAACAGGTCCCGCAGCCGGGCGGCCTGGGCCCGGTCGGCGGCGTCGCGGGCCATCGCCATCATCACCGTCGGCTTGCCCTCCCGCAGGTCGTCCAGGATCGACTTGCCGGTCACCGCCGGATCACCGAAGACCCCCAGCACGTCGTCGCGGAGCTGGAACGCGTCACCCAGCGGGTCACCGAAGTCGACGAGCGCGGCGATCAGCTCCGCCGGGGCCCCGGCCAGCGCCGCACCGATCTGCAACGGCCGGGTCACCGTGTACCGGGCCGCCTTCATCCGGATCACGGTGAGCGCGCTGGCCACCGACCCGTCCCCGACCCCGGAGACCAGGTCCAGGTACTCCCCCGCGATCACCTCGGTACGCATCCGGGCGAAGACCCGGTACCCCTGCCAGATCTGCGCGGAGGTCATCCCGCACTCGTGGAACATCTGGTCCGACCAGGCCGCGCAGAGATCCCCGCAGAGCAGCGCGGTGTTGCGGCCGTACGTCTCCGGGTCGCCCCGCCACGCCGAACGGGTGTGCAGCTCGGCGAAGACCCGGTGCACCGACGGCGCGCCCCGACGGTGGTCGCTGCCGTCAAGGATGTCGTCGTGGATCAGCGCGAACGCGTGGAACAGCTCCAACGCCGCCGCCGCCACCACGATCGGGCGGTCGTCCACGCCGCCGGCCCCCCGCCAACCCCAGTAGCAGAACAACGGCCGCAGCCGCTTCCCGCCGGCCAGCACGAACCGGTGCAGGGCGGAGAAGATGCCGCGCGGGGCACCGTCCGGCCAGTCCGGGCCCTGCCGGTCGAGGAACGCCACCAGCTCGGCGTCGAAACGGGTGCGCAGCTCACTGGCGTCGGTCGGGGCGGCGGTGAGCGTCACCGCCGCTCCCCCGCGCCCGGCGGGCCGGTCGGGGCCGCCGACGCCCCGTCGGCACCGGCACCCGCTCCCAACCCGGCCAGCTCCAGCAGCAGGGCCTTGACCTCCGTCGCGGCGAAGGTGTCCCGGGCCAGCGACGGGTCGGAGCAGAGCAGCACCGGACCGTCCGCCGGGTCGGCCGGCAACCGGCCGTGCGAACCGCGCACCGCCCGCGCCCCCGCGTCCAGACCCACCACGCTCATCAGGTAGCGCATGCCGAGCTTCTTACGGGCCAGCGCCACCCCCGCCCGCCGCTTCGCCGCACCCGGCGCGGCCGGGTCGAAGAACAGCTCCGCCGGGTCGTACCCGGGCTTGCGGTGGATCTCCACGTTCCGGGCGAAGTCCGGGGCGCGGGCGTCGTCGAGCCAGTAGTAGTAGGTGAACCAGGAGTCCGGCTCGGCCACCAGCACCAGTTCGCCGGCCCGCTCGTGGTCCAGCCCGGCCGCCGCCTTGCCCTCGGCGTCCAGCACCTCGGCCACCCCGGGCAACCCGGCGCAGAGCTTCGCCACCGCCGCCACGTCCGCCGGGTCCTTCACGTAGACGTGGGCGATCTGGTGGTCGGCGACGGCGAACGCCCGCGACGTCCACGGGTCCAGGTACTCCATGCCGTCCTGGGTGTAGACCCGCAGCAGCCCCTCGGCGCGCAGCAGCCGGTTGACGTCCACCGGGCGGGAGACGTCGGTGATGCCGTACTCGGACAGCGCCACCACCGTCGCGTCGGCGGCCCGTGCGGCGTCCAGCAGCGGGGCGAGCACCGCGTCCAGCTCCGCCGCCGCGGCGGCGGCCCGGGGCGAGGACGGCCCGAAGCGTTGCAGGTCGTAGTCGAGGTGCGGGACGTAGACCAGGGTCAGGTCGGGGGCCTGGTCGGCGAGGATGCGCTCGGCCGCCCGGCAGATCCACCGGGACGACGGCAGCCCGGCGCCCGGCCCCCAGTAGGTGAACAGCGGGAAGGTGCCCAGCGCGTCGGTGAGCGTGTCGTGCAGCTCCGGCGGGTCGGTCCAGCAGTCCGGTTCCTTGCGCCCGTCGGCGTAGTAGATCGGGCGGGGCGTGACGGTCCAGTTGACGTCCGCGCCCATCGCGTACCACCAGCAGACGTTGGCCACCGTGTAGCCGGGCTCGACCCGGCGGGCCGCCTGCCACACCTTCTCCCCGCCGACCAGCGCGTGGTGCTGCCGCCACAGCAGCACCTCACCGAGGTCGCGGAAGTACCAGCCGTTGCCGACGATGCCGTGCCCGGACGGCTGCTCACCGGTCAGCAGGGTGGCCTGCGCCGAGCAGGTCACCGCCGGCAGCACGGTACCCAGCTCGGCGGAGAAACCCTGTTCGGCGACGGCGCGCAGCCGGGGCATGTGGGCCAGCAGCCGGGGGGTCAGCCCGACCACGTCCAGCACCACCAGCCGGCGGCTCATGCCGACACCCCGCTGCGTCCGACGCGGCGGTGGCACCTCGTCGTACCGGGTCGGTGACGCTCGCTCATCGTCGTACTCCCAGGGTCGTCGGGACGGCTCGTTCGGCCGGGGTGAGGCCGAGGGTGACCAGTTCGTCGCGGGCGAAGGCCAGCTCGGCGGCGATGCCCACGGCCAGCTCCGCGTCGGTGCGTGGCCGCCGCGCCGCCGGCAGCACCCCCCACGTGTACGTCTCGACGTCCAGGTGGTCGCAGCCGGCGGTGGGGCCGGCGAGCAGCGCGGCCAACGCGGCGCGCAGCACCGGCACGGTGGAGGTCAGCGGCGGCTCGGGCGGGGCGTGCAGCGGCACGTGGTAGTGCACCCGCCACGCCCCGGGCAGCCGCGCGGCCAGCGCCGCGTCCAGGTCGTCGGCCGCGTACGCCGGATCGGCCGGATCGGCGGCGTGGGCGCAGCCGGCGGTGCGGGTCTGGTGCAGGAACCTCGGCTCCACCCAGCGGCCCAGCGCCTCGGCGTCGGCGACCGGGTCGGCCGACTCCAGCGCGGCGGACACCTGCACCTTGACCACCGGCAGCCCGGCGGCGCGCAGCCGGGCCAGCGCCGCGACGGGTTCCTCCCAGGCGCAGGCGAGGTGGGCCAGGTCGAGACAGATCCCGAGCCGGTCCGGGTCCAGGCCGCCCAGCAGGGCGGCGGCCTGCCCGCTGCTCTCCACCACGCAGCCCGGTTCCGGTTCGAAGGCCACCCGCACCACCCGGCCGGTGTCCCGCTCCACCTCGGCCAGGCCGGCGGTGAGCGCGTCGAGCCGGCGACGGGCGGTGTCGGCGTGGGCCGCGTCCCAGGGCTCCCGCCAGGCCAGCGGCAGGGTGGAGATGGAGCCCCGGGCCGCGTCGTCGGGGAGCAGGTCGGCCAGGATCCGGGCCAGGTCGAGGGTGTAGCGCAGCCGCTGCCCGGTGGTCCAGTCCGGGTGGTACACCGCGCCCTTGACCACCGGGGCCTGGAAGGCCGCGTACGGGAAGCCGTTGAGGGTGACCACCTCCAGCCCCCGGTGGGTCAGTTCGGCGCGCAGCCGGCGGCGGGCGGCCGGGTCGGCGGCCAGCTCGGCGGCGACCGGGGCGGCCAGCCACAGCCCCAGGCCGAGCAGGTCGGAGCCGAGCGCCTCCCGCACCGGCAGGGCGTACGTGTCGAGTTGGGCGAGGATGCCGGCGGCGTCCTCGGCGGGGTGCACGTTCGTGCAGTAGCCGAGGTGGACGGTGCTGCCGTCGGCGTGCCGCAGCCGCATCAGTCGCCGCCGCGCAGGATGGAGTTGCCCTCGAAGGTGCCGCTGGTCGGGGTGTCCAGGTCGGTCAGGTCGAGCCGGCCGGACTGCCCGTAGAACTCCACCGGGTTGCGCCAGAGCACCAGGTCGACGTCGTCGTCGGTGAACCCGGCGGCCAGCATCGCCTCGCCGGTGACCCGGGTGAGCAGCGGGTCGGAGCGGCCCCAGTCGGCGGCCGAGTTGACCAGCATCCGCTCGGTGCCGTACGTGCGCAGCAGCTCCACCATCCGCGGCGGCGACATCTTGGTGTCGGGGTAGATGGAGAAGCCCAGCCAGCAGCCGCTGTCCCGGGCCAGCTTCACGGTCACCTCGTTGAGGTGGTCCAGCGCCACCCGGCCGGGTGCGATGCCGCTCTCGGCGATCACCGCGAGGCTGCGTTCGACGCCGCGCGCCTTGTCCCGGTGCGGGGTGTGCACCAGGGCCGGCAGGTCGTGGTCGACGGCCAGCGCGAGCTGGGTGGCGAACGCCTCGTCCTCGGCCGGGGTCATGTCGTCGTAGCCGATCTCGCCGACCGCTACCACGGCGTCCTTCTCCAGGTAGCGGGGCAGCAGGTCGAGCACCGGACGGCAGCGGGGGTCGTTGGCCTCCTTCGGGTTCAGCGCCACGGTGGCGTGGTGCCGGACGCCGAACTGGCCGGCCCGGAACGGTTCCCAGCCGATCAGCGAGTCGAAGTAGTCGGCGAAGGAGGCGGCGCTGGTGCGCGGCTGCCCCAGCCAGAAGGCCGGCTCGACCACGGCGCGGACCCCGGCGGCGGCCATCCGCTCGTAGTCGTCGGTGGTCCGCGACGTCATGTGGATGTGGGGGTCGAAGATGCGCATTCACGCCTCCCTGATGGTGAGCCGGTCGAGCAGTGCGGTGGCGTCGGCGGGGAGCTGCCGACCGGCGGCGTGCCGTTCCGCGGCGAGCGCGGCGAGCATGGTGGCCAGTTCCCCGTCGGCCCGGTCGTCCAGGTCGGCGACGACGGCCAGCGGCACCCCGATGAAGACGCACTTGAGCACCGCCTGCCGCCAGGCGTCGGCGGTCAGGTGCCGGGCGTACGGGCCGAGGGCCGCGGCGACCAGCCGGGTGTCGTTGGTGCGGATCGCGTCGTGCAGCAGCGGCACCCCGGCGTCGCCGATCGGCAGCAGCGGCAGGGCCTTGAGCACGGCCCGCTTCTCGGCGGCGTCGCCGTACCGGTAGACCTGCTCGACCTGCCCGGCGGCCCGGCCGGCGGGCAGGGCGGCCAGCAGCAGCGCGCGGGCCGCCTCGTCGGCGCTCCAGCCGGGTGCGTCGGGCAGCTCGTGCCGGCCGCACCGGCGGGCGGCCGCCGGGAAGTACCGCGCGACCGTGTCGGGCTCGGCCGCGACGTGCCGCAGCGCGGTGTCCAGCCAGTCGGGATCGGGTGCGCCCCCGAGCGCGGCCCGCAGTCGATCCGGTGTCATCCGTCTTCCCTCCCCAGGTGAGTACGGTCGGCGGTGGTCAGGCCGCCCCGGTGGTGCCGGCGGGCACGGGTGGTGCGCCCACCGCGAGACCGGCCTGCCGGGCGGCGGTACGCAGGAAGTCCAGCGACCGGGCGGCCACGGTGGGCGCGGCGTGCGAGTGCCGGGGCAGCTCCACGGCGACGAGTCCCCGGTAGCCGCCGTCGGCCAGGGCACGCAGCACCGGCGGGAAGTCGATCTCGCCGGTTCCGAACTCCAGGTGTTCGTGCACGCCCCGGCGCATGTCGTCGATCTGCACGTTGACCAGGTGGCCGGCCACCTGGCGGACGCAGTCCGGCACGGTCGCCGACTCCAGGCAGCGGCAGTGTCCGATGTCGAGGGTGATGCCGAAGCACGCCGGCTCGCCGAGGGCCCGGTGCAGCCACCGCCAGCCGGCGATGTCCTCGACCAGCATCCCCGGCTCCGGCTCGAAGCCCAGGGTCACCCCGGCCCGGTCGGCGGCGGCCACCACCGTGGCGCAGCCGGCGACCAGCCGGTCCCGGGCCACCTCCACCGGGACGTGGCCGGGCCGGACCCCGGCCCAGAACGAGACCGCCTCCGCACCGAGGTCCGCGCCGACCCGCACCGCCCGTTCCAGGAAGTCGATCCGGCCGGCCGCCTCGTCGTGCAGCAGCGTCGGGGCGTGCTTGCGCCACGGGTCGAGCAGGTAGCGGGCGCCGGTCTCGACCACCACGCCGAGGCCCAGCGCGGCCAGCCGGTGCGCGACCGCGTCGACCCGACGGGCCAGCCCCGGCGCGTACGGGTCGAGGTGGTCGTGGTCGAGGGTGAGCGCGACCCCCTCGTAGCCGAGGTCGGCCAGCACCGTCAGGGCGTCGTCGAGCCGGTGGTTGGCGAACCCGTTGGTGCCGTAACCGAACCGCAGCCGCTCGACGGCTGGCGGGTCGGCGGGGGTGGTGGGCGGTGGGGTGGTCATGTCGGGGAGAGCTTCCGGGCCAACCGGCCGCCCAGCGGCGCGGCGAGCGCGACCAGCGCGCCGACCAGCCCGGCACCGGCCCGCGCGGTGAGCGCACCCTGCAACGAGGGCAGCCCGGTGATGCCGGCCCCGACGGCGGCCCGGACCCGGCCGGCGGTGGGGTCGGCGGCGACCCGGGCCTGCGCGCCGCCGTACCGGGCGACGTACCAGCCGGCCAGGCCGACCGGCAACGCGGCGGCGACCGCCCCGGCCCGGGGGCCCGGGGCCGGCGTCGCGGTGGCACGGCGGGGCAGGGTGGTGGCGGCCAGCGCGACCAGGGCGGTGCCGGCGAGGGTACGCCGGGGCAGCGCCGCGTCGGCGCCGCTGACCTCGCGTCGGGACAGGGCGGTGACCGTCCAGGTGTGCGCGGCGACGGTGAGCGCCGCCGGCAGCGCCCGCACCGGCCGGCCGGGGGACGCGCCGAGCAGCACGTCCAGCCCCCGGCAGGCGGCCATCACGACGGGACCGGCGGCGGTGTTCTTCGCCGCGAGGTCGTACCCCCAGATGGTGGCGGCGAGGGGGAGCGCGACGGCGGCGGCGCGGCGACCGCCCACGGCGGCGGCCAGGCCCAGGCCGGCGGCGGTGAGCCCGGCGGCGACCCCGGCGGCGGCGGCCGGGGTGATCCGGCCGCTCGGGATGGGCCGTTCCGGGCGTTCCTCGGCGTCCAGCCCCCGGTCGGCCCAGTCGTTGGCGGCCATCCCGGCCCAGTAGAGCAGCACCGACGCGCCGGCCAGCCCGGCGGTACGCGGGCCGAGCACGCCGGCCGCCGCCGCCCCGGCCACCAGGTCCCCCGGTACGGACAGCGCGGCCGGTGCCCGGACCAGCTCGGCCAGGTCGGCCAGGCTGGTCACCCGGCACCGCCGGCGTGCAGCTCCCGGGCGAAGTCGACGAGCCGCTGCCACTGCGTGCTCAGCGAGTGGGTGGGCGAGTCGATCGGGTCCTTGAAGAAGAACGCCAGCTCGGGCAGGGGTCCGACCCGGCCGGCGGCGTGCGCGGCGGCGGTGAGCCGGGCCAGGTCGAGCACCAGCGGGGCGGCCAGCGCGGAGTCGCAGCCGTGCCAGGTGAACTCCATCCGCATCCCGGTGCCGAGGAACCCGGCGAAGGTGATCAGATCCCAGGCGGTCTTGAAGTCGCCGAGGTCCTCGACGTAGTCGATCCGGGTGCCGCCCTGCGGCACGTAGCCGAGGGTCTCGCCGAGGACCCGCTGCTTGCTGTCCACCTTGGCGGCGTTGGCGCCCGGCTCGGCCAGGGTCGCCCCGTCGCCGCCGCCGAGCAGGTTGACCCCGGACCAGGAGCGCACCGCGAGGTTCCGCATCGCGAACATCGGGGCGAGCACCGACTTGACCAGGGTCTCCCCGGTCTTGCCGTCGTGCCCGGCGTACGGCAGGCCGCGCTGGGCGGCCAGCGCCGCGAGCGCCGGCAGGCGCAGCCCGGTGGAGGGGGTGAAGTCGACGTACGGGCAGCCCGCCTCGACGGCCGCGTACGCGTAGAGCGAGCTGGGCGGCAGCACCTCGTCGGTGCCGGCGAGGGCGGCCCGCAGGGCGTCCGGGTCGGCGTGGCCGGGGTGCGTGGCGGGGGCGGGTTCGGTGGCGGAGACGTTGACCACCACCACCCGGTCCAGCCGGTGCCGGTCGCGGAACGCGGTCAGCTCGGCGGCGACGGCGGCGGCCCGGTCGGCCTGGCTGCCGGCGGTGGGCGCGGGCCGCAGGTCCTCCTCGACGGCGGCCAGGTCGGCGGTGAGCGCGGTGGCCAGCCGGCCGGGCAGCACCCCGGCGGCGGCGAGCGCCTCGGCCCGCTTGGTAAGCGGGGTGGTGGCCACGTCGTGACCGCCGAAGACCAGGTCGGCGAAGGTGGGCAGGGCGGGCCCGCGCAGGTCGGGCAGTTCGGTGACGCAGCCGGTGGGGCCGGTGAGACCGGCCCGCAGGGCGAGGCCCCCGACGATGGCGGTGGTCGCGACGGAACCGCGCGCTCCCACCAGCCAGACACCCGTTCTCATGGTGCTCCTTCCGTCGGGTGGAAACATCGCGTCGGTCGAGTCGTACGGGTGGGGCGCGGGGTGGCCCCGCCCGCCCGTCGTGCGGGATGGCACCGGGCGCGGCGACGATGTCGGCGGCATCGTCACCGCATCCGGTTCCCGTACGGCGTGCGGACGGGGCTGGCAGGCAGGGCCGGTTCGGCGTCTCGGCCCTGCCTCCCCGCATCCGGCCGACGGCGGCGGCGCGCCTCCGGCCGGACGACTGTGGTTGGTGATCCGGTTTATCGGATCACGTTCATCAATGTTCTAACAGGCGGCCCTCCGGTGCGACCGGGGAATCCCGGTCCGGCCGCACCGGACGGCCGACGTGCGCGTGCCCCGGGCCGACGGCCCGGCGCACGCCCTCCGACACCGACCCCGGCCCGGCCGCGGGGCGCAACCGCGGCCGGTCCCTCGCCGGTCGGCGGCGGAGGTGGCTGGTCAGACGGCGAGCGCGGCCAGGGCCGGCTCGACGTCGGTCCACTGGGAACCGAGTTCCGCCGAGCGGGTCACCGCATCCAGCACGAGCTGGACCTGCAACGCGTCGGCGAACGACGGGGTCGGGTCGACGCCGGTGGCGACCGCCTCGACGAAGTCGCGCATCTCGTGCGTGAAGGAGTGCTCGTAGCCGATGATGTGACCCGGCGGCCACCAGGCCGCCATGTACGGGTGCTCGGCCTCGGTGACCAGGATGCGGGCGAACCCCTGCTCGGCCGTCGGCCGGGTGGCGTCGTAGAACTCCAGTTCGTTGAGGCGTTCGAGGTCGAACACCACCGAACCAAGCGAACCGTTGATCTCCACCCGGAGGGCGTTCTTGCGGCCGGTGGCGAACCGGGTCGCCTCGTACGTGGCCAGTGCCCCGTCGTCCAGCCGGGCCACGAAGATCGCGGCGTCGTCGACGGTGACCGTGCCGGTCGCCGTGGCGGTGCCGTCGACCTCGGCGGCCAGGCCGCTCGACGCGCCCGGCAGCGGACGCTCCTTGACGAACGTCTCGGTCACCGCGCTGACCCCGGTGATCCGCTGCCCGGTCACGAACTGGGTCAGGTCGATGATGTGCGCCCCGATGTCACCGAGGGCACCGGAGCCCGCCTTGTCCTTCTCCAGCCTCCAGACCAGGGGGAACTGCGGATCGACGATCCAGTCCTGCAGGTACGTCGCCCGGACGTGCCGGATCGTCCCCAGCCGTCCTTCGGCGACGAGCTGTCGCATCAGGGCGACGGCGGGCACCCGGCGGTAGTTGAACCCGCACATGGACCGGACCCCGGCGGCTGCCGCGGTGGTCGCGGCGGCGGTCATCGCCCGCGCCTCGTCCACCGTGTTGGCCAGCGGTTTCTCGCAGATCACGTGCTTGCCGGCGGCGAGCGCGGCGAGGGCGATCTCGGCGTGGCTGTCACCTGGTGTGCAGATGTCGACCACGTCGATGTCGTCCGAGGTGACCAGGGCACGCCAGTCGGTGGTGTGCGCGTCCCAGCCCAGCCGGTCGGCTGCCTCGGCGACCTTCGCGGCGTCCCGGCCGCAGATCTTCGCCATCCGAACCCGGGCGGGCAGGTCGTACACCCGGTTCACGGTGCGCCACGCCTGTGAGTGCGCGGCGCCCATGAACGAATACCCGATCATCCCGATCCGGAGTTCGCTGTCGTGAGTGGACAAGGTGGGTCTCCCCCCGTGTATCAGAACCCGAGCTTGAGGTAGTTGCTCGCGTTCTCCTTGGTGATCGTCTCCGAGGCGAGCACGATCTCCTTGGGCACCTGGAGTTCCACCAGGTCGGACATGCCCTTGCCCTGGGCGATGAGACGCGCCAGGGAGATGGCCGAGGAGGCCATCGACGGGCTGTAGGTCACGGTCGCCTTGAGCACCGTGTTGTCGGCCTGGATGTCCTCCATGGCCTTCTTCGAGCCGGCGCCGCCGACCATGAAGAACTCCTTGCGGTTGGCCTGGTTGACCGCGGCCAGCACACCGATGCCCTGGTCGTCGTCGTGGTTCCAGACCGCGTCGATCTTCGGCAGGGCCTGGAACAGCCCGGTGGCCGCCTGCTGGCCGGAGTCGGCGGTGAACTCCGCCGGCCGCCGGTTGGCCACCTTGAACCCGGCCGTGGCCAGGGTGTCGGCGAAGCCCTTGGACCGCTGCTGGGTCAGCTCCAGCGAGTCGATGCCGGGGATCTCACCGATGATCGGGTTGCTGACGCCCTTGGCCTTGAGCTGCTCCACGATGAAGTTCGCGGCGGCCACGCCCATGCCGTAGTTGTCGCCCATGATCTGCAGCCGGTAGGCCAGCGCGTCGGGGAACGCCCGGTCCAGGTTGACCACCGGGATGCCGGCCTTCATCGACTCCAGGCCGAACGCGTTGAGCTCCTTGCCGTCGTGCGGCAGCACCACGATGACGTCCGGCTTCTGGGCGACCAGGGTGGACAGCGCCGCCCGCTGGGCCGCGGCGTCCGCGCCGGCCTCGACGGTCTTGAAGTCCACGTCCGAGTACGCGCCGGCCTGCGCCTTGGCGTTGTTGGTGATGGCGGCGATCCAGCCGTGGTCGGCGGCGGGGGCGGAGAAGCCGATGGTGACCTTCTTGCCGGGGGCGCTGTTGCCGCCCTCGGCGTTGTCGGCCGCCTTGGTCTGCGCCGCGGTCGGTGTGGACTCGTTGCTGGTGCAACCGGCGAGGAGCACACCGGCGCCGACCGCCGCGCCGCCGAAGAGCAACCGGCGACGGGACAGGTCACGGGGCTGGGTCATGACGACCTCCAGGAAATGACGGATGGTGGGGGTGAAAAAGGTTGTGCTGATCCCGGCCACCGTCGGTGGCCGCCGGAATGCGGTGATGCGGAGGGTCGGGACGCGCCCGGTGGGGCGACGCGTCCGGGTCAGGCGGGGGTGGTCAGCTTGTTGCGGCTGAGGAACTGGGTGACGCTGCGGAACTGCACCTGCTGGATCAGGACGGCGCCGACGATGATGCCGCCCTTGACCATGTTCTGGGCCTCGGTGGACAGGCCGTTGATGGCGAAGAGGTTCGTGATGGTGGAGAAGATCAGCACGCCGAGCAGGGACCCGATGATGGTGCCCCGGCCACCGCTGAGCAGCGTGCCGCCGATGATGGCTGCGGCGATCGCGTCCAGCTCGTACAGGTTGGCCATGGCCGCCTGGGCGGAGTTGGCCTGCGCGGTCAGCATGATCGCGGCGATGCCGCAGCACAGGCCGGACAGCGCGTAGAGCAGCAGGGTGTGCCGCCGGACGTTGATCCCGGCGAGCCGGGCCGCCTCCGGGTTGCCACCCACGGCGACCGTACGTCGGCCGAAGGTGGTGCGGTTGAGCAGCACCCACCCGGCGGCGACCACGGCGGCGAGGATGTAGACCAGCAGCGGGATGCCCAGCAGGTCGGTGCTGGCGATGCCGTTGATGAAGGAGTTGTTCGACACCTGGGTCTGCTTGCCGGAGATCTGGGCGGCCAGACCCCGGGCGGCGACCATCATGGCCAGCGTGGCGATGAACGCCACCAGCCGGCCGTAGGAGATGAGGATCCCGTTGACCAGGCCGACCGCCGCACCGACCACGATCGCCGTGAAGATCATGCCGCCCGCGCCGTAGCTCTGGGTCGCGACCGTGGTCGACCACACCCCGGCGAGGGCGACGATCGCGCCGACCGACAGGTCGATGCCACCGCCGATGATCACGAAGGTCATCCCGACGGTGACCACCCCGACCACCGAGGCGAGCTTGAGGATGGTCAGCGTGTTGCCCCACACCCAGTCCGGGTTGGAGTAGAGATCCCAGCGGGTCGCGGCGCCGATCACGACCAGCACCACCAGCACGCCGATCAGGCCGAGGTTACGCTTCGCGCCCTCACCCCCGTCGCCCTGCCAGAAGGACAACCCGCCCGTCCGGGGCTTCTCCTTGAGCGACGCCGTCACCGCCGGGTCTACCGGCGGGGACTGCGCCGGCAGGTCCGCCGGCCGGTCCGGTGTCGCGGTCCCGGTCGACTCACTCATGCCGTCACCTCGTTATGTCCACTGCGCTCGCTCATGCCGGCGCGCCTTCCATCAGAGACCCCGCCATGACGAGGTCGAGCACGGTGTTCTCGTCCAGTTCGCCGGCGGGCGCCTCGCGCACCATCCGGCCCTCCCGCATCACCAGCACCCGATCGGCCAGGCCGAGCACCTCGGGGACCTCGCTGGAGACCAGCAGCACGCCGACCCCCTGGGCGGCCAGGCCGCGGATCACCCGGTACAGCTCGGCACGGGCCCCCACGTCCACCCCCCGGGTCGGCTCGTCGAGCAGCAGCAACCGGGTGTCGCCGAGCAGCCAGCGCCCGACCACCACCTTCTGCTGGTTGCCGCCGGAGAGGGTGCGTACCGCCCGGCGCACGTCGTTGGGCCGGAGCTGGAGGTCGTCGGCGATCCGCTCCGCCTCGGCCCGCTCCCGCCCGGCATTGGTGAAGCCGAGGCGGGCGTACCGGGTGAAGGTCGCCAGGGTGACGTTGCGGTGGATCGGCTCGCCGAGCAGCAACGCCTGACTCTTACGTTCCTCGGGGGCCATGCCCATGCCGGCCCGGACGGCCGCGCCGACACTGCCCGGCCGCAGGGTCCGACCGCCCATCCGGATGGTGCCGGACTCGGCGCGTCGGGCACCGTAGATCGTCTCCAGCAGTTCCGAGCGGCCGGAGCCGACCAGCCCGGCGATGCCGACGATCTCGCCGGGACGGACGCTGAGCGAGACGTCGGCGAACTCGCCGGTCCGGCTCAGCCGCTCGACCCGCAGCAGCTCGTCGCCGGTGGCCGGCGCGGTCGGGCGGTCCGGGAAGACGTACTCGATGGTCCGGCCGGTCATCCGGGCGACCAGGTCGCGGGTCGGGGTGTCGCGGGCCGGCAGGTTCGCCGCCGTGGTCCGACCGTCCTTGAGTACGGTGACCCGGTCGCCGATCTCGCGGATCTCCTCCATCCGGTGCGAGATGTAGATGACCGCGATGCCCTGGGCGGTGAGTTCCCGGATGATCCGGAAGAGGTTGTCCACCTCGTCGTGCGCCAGCACCGCGCTCGGCTCGTCCATGATGATCAGTCGGGCCTCGTGGGACAGCGCGCGGGCCATGCTGACCACCTGCTTGCCGGCCGCCGGCAGCGCCCGCACCATCCGGCCGGGCGGGATCTCGCCGTGGCCGAGCCGGCTCAGGATCTCCCGGGTACGCCGGGCCATCAGCCCGCGCCTGACGAACCCGGCGACCTTCGGCTCGTGGCCGAGGAAGGCGTTCTCGGCGACCGACAGGTCCTCGACCAGGTCGAGTTCCTGGTAGATGGTGGCGATGCCGGCGCGCATGGCGGCCTGCGGGTTGGCGAAGTGCGCCGGCTCGCCGCGCCACTCCACCTGGCCGGAGTCGGGGCGGTGCACCCCGGCGAGCACCTTGATCAGGGTGGACTTACCGGCACCGTTCTGCCCGAGCAGGCAGTGCACCTCACCGGCCCGCACCTCGAGCTGCACGCCGTCGAGGGCGCGGACGCCGGGGAAGGTCTTGACCACGTCGGTCAGCCGGAGCACCACCTCACCGGCGACGGTGTCGGCGGGCGCCTCGACCAGCGGGGCCTTGTCCCCGGCGGCGGAATGCGACTCGGTGCTCATCGCGGGTCCTCCATTCGCGACTGCGGGGCTCGCAAACCCGGCTCACTCCTCGCGCTCACCCGCGTCTCCTTCGTTCGCGACTGCGGGGCTCGCAAAACCGGCTCACTCCTCGCGCTCACGATGCCTCCCCGAAGGCGACGTCGCTGGCGAGGACGGCCGCGCCGGCCACTCCGGCGCGCGGTCCCAGCTCGGACAGGACGACCGGCAGGTTGCCGGTGGCCAGCGGCAGCGAACGGCGGTAGACCACGCTGCGGATCTCGGCGAGCAGGATGTGCCCGAGGTGGGCCAGCCCGCCACCGATGACGATCATCGACGGGTTGGTGAAGCTGACCAGGCCGGCGAGCACCTGCCCGACCCGGCGGCCCCCGTCGCGGATGAGCTGGATGCAGGTGACGTCGCCCTCGACCGCGGCCTCGGCGACGTCGCGGGCGGAGACCGCACCCCGGGCGGCGAGCCGCTCGGCCAGCGCCGGCGAGGTGCCGGTACGCGCCGCGATGGAGGCTTCCCGGGCCAGCGCCGCCCCGCTGAACACGGCCTCCAGGCAACCGGCGTTTCCGCAGGTGCAGGCCGGTCCACCGGCCTCGGCCTGGATGTGCCCGATGTCGCCGGCGCAGCCGTCGGTGCCCCGGTAGACCTCGCCGCTGAGGTAGATCCCGCACCCTATCCCGGTGCCGATCTTGACGAAGAGGAAGTCGTCGACCGAGTGGGCCACCCCGCCGTGCCGCTCGCCGATCGCCATGATGTTCACGTCGTTGTCGACCACCGCCGGGCATCCGTGCTCGCGGCTGATCAGCTCGCGTACCGGGTAGCGGTCCCAGCCCGGCATGATCGGCGGCGAGACCGGCACCCCGTCGCGGAAGCTGACCGGGCCGGGCAGGCCGATGCCGACGCCGTTGAGCCGCTCGTACGCCCCGTCCACCCGGGCCTTGTGCAGCAGGTCGTTGACCCGGTGCAGGATGGCCTTCGGGCCGGAGCGGATGTCGGCCGGCTCGGCGTACGCGGCGACCGGTTCGAGCCGCCCGTTGACCACCTCGACGTCGATCGAACTGGCACCCATGTCGATGCCGGCGAACCGCAGGTGGGGGTTCAGCTCGACCAGGGTCGACCGGCGGCCGCCCCGGGAGGCGGCCAGTCCGGCCTCGGCCACCAGGCCCAGGCCGACCAGCCGTTCCAACTCGGCGAGGAGCCGGGGCCGGGGCATCTGCAACCGGTCACCCAGCTCGGCCCGGGACGCTGGCCCCTCGTCACGGAGCAGCCGTAACAGCTGCACGTGCAGGGGATCTGCCGTCCGCACGGGACTCACCTCCGCCTCAGGGTTCACATTGACGTCACGCCGTTGTGTTGTGGTCGACACAGTAGGAGACTTCCGTGGCACGTGTCCATAGCTTCGGTCGTTCCTCCGACAACTTTTGTCCGAACGAACAAAAGCTACTAGTGGATCAAGAAAAGGTTGACAGACCGAGAAATCTCCGCAACGACCTGCTACCGAGGCCGGGTGGGTGCCGCCCGGCGGGCCCGGAACGGGCGGAGGAAGCATTACCCGATCGCCCCCGGACATGACAAGACCCCGCCCCGCCACGGTCGACGCGGCGGGGCGGGGTCGGTGGGTCCGGCGGGCCTCCCGGAGGCCCCCGGAGGCGGGGTCAGCGGCCGGGGGCGGCGTTGCGCTTCTTGCGCAGCTTGCGGTCGTCGCGCAGCTCGACGTACGGCTCCTCGTCCGGGTCGTGGCCGGCGGAGATGGCCCGGCCCCGCTCCAGCTCGGCGTCGAACTCGGCACCGAGCAGGATCGCGATGTTGCTCAGCCAGAGCCAGACCAGGAAGATGATCACGCCGGCCAGCGCCCCGTAGGTCTTGTTGTAGGACCCGAAGTTGCTGACGTACAGGGCGAAGAGGCCCGAGACCAGCAGCCACAGCAGCACCGCCAGCACGCCACCCGGGCTGACCCAGCGGAACCCGCCGTGCCGGGCGTTCGGCGACGCCCAGTAGAGGATCGCGAACATCAGGCTGACCAGCACCAGCAGCACCGGCCACTTGGCGATGTTCCACACCGTCAGCGCCGTGGAACCGAGCCCGATCGCGTTGCCGGCCTGCTCGGCGAGACCGCCGGTGAAGACCACGATCACCGCGGCGGCGAGCAGCAGCACCCCCACCAGGGCGGTCACCCCGAGCCGGATGGGCAGGGTCTTCCACACCGGCCGCCCCTCCGGCACGTCGTAGATGCTGTTCGAGGCCCGCATGAACGCGCCCACGTAGCCGGAGGCCGACCAGAACGCGGCGACCAGACCGATGATCGCGGCGACGCTGGCCAACCCACCCGACTGGCCGGCCTGGTCGATCGCGGTCTCGATGATGGTGCGGATGTTCTCCTCCGGCACCACCTGCCCGACCGTGTCCCGGACCCCGCTGGTGGCCCGCTCGCCGAGCAGGCCGAGGATCGAGATCAGCACCAGCATCCCGGGGAAGATCGACAGCACCCCGTAGTAGGTCAGCGCGGCGGCCCAGTCGGTCAGGCTGTCCTCCTGGAACTCCCGCCCGGTGCGCTTGAGCGCCGCCTTCCAGTCCGCCCGGTGCAGGTCGGCGGGGCTGTCCGGGCCGTCGTCGGGGCCGACCGGCCGGGTGCCCACGTCGGCCTCCCGCCGGCCGCCGCGCCGCCGGTCACCGGACACCGGCCCGCCGGACCCGGGCTCACCGGACCGCCGGTCACGGTCGTGCCGGGCTGCGGTCACGGTGGCCGCGTCGTCGCGGTCGGCGTGGGTCTCGTCGGAGGCCATCGCCCCTCCTCGGGGATCTGCGGGTGTCGCCCTCCGACTTGCCCCGCCGTAGCCGCCGCCTAACCCCCGAGCAGCGGCAGAGGTGACGAGGGGCACTCCCCCACCGGCGGGCGTGCCGGCATCGACCCGATCTCCGGGCCGCCGTTTCCCGCAGTCCCGCTAAGCCTTCCTTGCCGTTCCGGCGACGAATGCCCGCCAGGCGTACGACTCGAAGGCCAGCACCGGTCCACCCGGGTCCTTGGAATCCCGCACCATCACCACGCCGGAAAGCTCGTCCGCCACCTCGACACAGGCTCCACCGCCGCCATTGCTACGGGTGCTCTTGCGCCACCGGGCACCGGTCAGATCCATGTTTCCGCCACCTCCGATATCAACTCGATGGACTGCTGCTGCGAAAGTGTCTCACCACGGATCGACTCCCATACCTCAACCACTTCACGCAGGTAGTCGGTGCGGTCGACCACCTGCCCGTGGCGCTGTCCCTCCAGGTAGACGACGTCCTCACCAGTGGGCGAGGTAGCAATGACGAAAGGGCCGTCAAGGCCGGGATAGGCACCGGCGGACAGTGGCACCACCTGGATACGGACTCGCGGCAACGTCGTGCCGAGCTTCACCAAGTGCTGCAACTGCTGACACATGACCTCCGGCTGACCGACATTGCGGCGCAACACGTACTCGTCGATGACAGCAGTGAGCAGCGGCGGCCGGTCCCGGTTGAGTACGACCTGACGCTCGATTCGCGTGGCAACCTGCTGTTCGATCTCATCGTCGCCGAACAGCCCGGCACCGACCAGAATGGCACGGGCGTATTCCTCGGTCTGGAGCAGGCCGGGCACATAGAGCGGTTCGAACCAGCGCAAGGCCCGTGCTTCCGCCTCCACTCCCGTCCAGTCCCGAGCCCAGGGCACCACGGTTTCCCGGCTGATTCGGCGTTGGATGCGCTCGAACCGGCCGTCGGCGCCGAACACGGTGTCGCACCGGCGGGCGAAGTCGAGGCTCGGCCGGCGTTCGCAGGTTTCCACCTTGGCGACGAGTGCGCCCGAATAGCTCAGCGCCTCGGCCAGCGTCGCCTGGGACATCCCGTGCGCGGCCCGCGCGAGCCGTATCTCCTCCGCGAAGTGGTCCAGCATCGACGAGCGCTCCACCAGACAGCCTCCGTACATGTTCGTACCGCCCGGAAGCGGCCGGCCCACGCCCCGGTCGTCGGCAGGGCGGACCTCCCACCGTAGCCGGAACATCAACAGACTGTCACCCAGCGGGACCGCTCCCGGGATCGGACGGTGGGCGGAACCAGGCCGGGAGCGTCCGTCGGTGTCGTCGGCGGGCGCTCCCCTCCACCATCGACGGAGGCTCGACCATGCGACAGGTTCTCGGATCGCGCTGCGGATTTCCGGGGCGCCCCGGCGGCCCCCGTGCGGGTCGACCGGATCGGCCCGAGCCGGGCCACGACGGGCCGGGGCGCGGCCGCCCGACCTGCGGTGATCCCGGCCGGGGCAGCTCGGGAGGCGGCCACTGCACCCGGGTCGGGCCGGGTGGGAACGTGCGGGCGGGTCGGCGCTGATGCCCCGGTACCGTCCCCATGTGGCCGCCCGCCCCTCCTGGCGGTGCCGGGTGTGCGGGGCGGCCTGGCCGTGCTCGCCGGCCCGGCTGGCACTGCTCGGCGAGTACCGCGAGGACCGCACCGCCCTGCTCGTCTACCTGGGCCTCCTGCTGGGCAAAGCCATGGACGACCTCGCCGCCCTGCACCACGGCGTCGCACCACCCGGCCTCACCGACCGCATCGTCACCTGGGCACGGTCCCGGTAACCCGACCACCCTGGCACACCTCGCTGGCCGCCCGGTGACGCACGGTTCGCGGGGATCTTGGAAGATTTCGGCCCCCGGGAGGGCCGGAATCTTCCAAGATCCCGTCGCGCCGGGTCATGATCGACTCACTGGGGCCGATACAGCGGCATCAGGTCGCGGCGATACCGCTCCATCGCCGACGTTGCGGTCGATCCCCCCGCCCGGCGGAGGCTCAGAGGTCGGCGGGGGCGGTGGCGGCGCGGGCGGCGGCGACGAGCTGGTCGGTTTCGGCGCGTACCTCGTCGGCGTCGACCGGGGTACCGGGGTCGTAGCGGACCGTCCAGGTCAGACCGTCCGCCCCGGCCACCCGCCGGGCCGCGATCCGCCCCGAGCCGCCGGGCACCGGGTGCTGCTGGGTGTACGCCACCGAGCGGGTCACCCGGGCCCGCACCTGGTGCGGCAGGTCCCCCGGATCGAGCAGCAGATACGTCTCGGCGGGACCGTCGGCGACCACCAGGTAGCCGTCCCGCTCGGCGGCCGTCGCCGCCGGGGTGACCGTCAGTTCCCGCCCGGACCAGACGGCCTTGAGGATGTCGTGCCAGCCCAACCGCTCCCCGCGGCCCGGCAGCCAGAGCCCGAGGTTCGTGGCCACCAGCACCCCGCCGCCGGCAGCACCGCCACCGGCACCCACCGACGCACCGCCAACGGCCGACGCCCCGTCGACGGCGGACATCCGGTCGGCGGGCGGCGCGTCGTTACTGCTGCCGTTGCCCGTGGCGGCCCAGGCCAGGACGCGTTCACCGGCGACCAGCGGTGGGCGGACGGCGGACGGCACCTTGCGCTTGCGGCCGAACAGTCCCATCAGAGTCCTCCCGCGGCCTGCTCGCGCAGGGCCCGCGCATGCTGTTCCAGCGAGAGCAGTTCCCCGAAGAGGGCGAAGTACTCGTCCTTCTGGTTGACCGGGTTGATCCGCTGGATCTTGGACTTGAGGTCCCTGATCCGGGCGGTCACCGAGCCCCACTGCAACTGGGCGAGGGTGCTGGAGACGTACCTCGGATCGGGTTCGCCGTCGATCCGCAGCGGCTCCACCGCCAGCTCACCGACGAGCGCCTGGGCGGCCAGGTCCTCGCAGGCGTCCCGCACGGCACCGATCCACACCGCGCCGCCGGCCGCCACCGCCACCCCGCCGGCCGCCGCGATCGCCGTACGGACCGCGACGTGCACCGGGTGCCGGTACTCGGCGGCCTCGACCGCGTCGAACATGGGCCCGGCGAGGACCGGCTCCTGGAGGGCGAGTTTCAACGCCTCCCGCTCGACCATCGACTCCGGACTGTCCACGGCGGGCGCGGCCGGACGGGTCCGACCCCGGGGCGGGGCGGTGGCCTCCCGCTCACCGGGGGCGTGCGCGGCGGCCAGCACCGCCCGCTGCACCGGCTCGATCTCCATGCCGAGGTCACCGGCGAGCTTGCGGACGTACTCGGGACGCTTCTCCAGGTCCTTGATCTTGGCAACCAGGGGCGCGGCCCGGCGCATCGCCTCCACCCGGCCGTCCACCGTGTCCAGGTCGTAGCGGTTGATCACGTGCCGGAGGGCGAAGTCGACGAGCGGCTCGCGGCGGGCCACCAGGTCACGGATCGCCAGGTCGCCCTTTGCCAACCGCAGGTCGCACGGGTCCATGTTGTCCGGGCTGACCGCGATGAAGGTACGCCCGACGAAGCGCTGGTCGTCCTCGAAGGCACGCAGCGCGGCCTTCTGCCCGGCGGCGTCCCCGTCGAACGTGAAGATCACCTCACCGGCCACCGCGTCGGTGTCGAGCAGCAGCCGGCGCAGCACGCCGATGTGGTCCGCGCCGAAGGCGGTGCCGCAGGTCGCCACGGCGGTGGGGACACCGGCCAGGTGGCAGGCCATCACGTCGGTGTAACCCTCGACGACGACCACCCGGCCCTGCTTGGCGATCTCCCGTTTGGCCTGGTCGATGCCGTAGAGCACGTGCGACTTCTTGTAGATCGGCGTCTCGGGGGTGTTGAGGTATTTCGGGCCGTCGTCGTCGTCGAAGAGCTTCCGCGCCCCGAACCCGATCACGTCACCGGCAATGTCCCGGATCGGCCACATCAGCCGGCGGCGGAACCGGTCGATCAGGGTGCCCGAGCGCGACGGCCGGGACAACCCGCCGGTGACCAGCTCGTCGTGGCTGAACCCCTGCTGGCGCAGGTGCTTGGTGAGCAGGTCCCAGGCGTCCGGGGCGAAGCCGCAGCCGTACCGCTGCGCGGCGGCCCGGTCGAAACCGCGCCGGGCCAGGAACTCCCGGGCCGGGCGGGCGCCGGCCGTGGTGAGCTGCGCCTGATAGAACTCCACGGCGGCGGCGTGCGCGGCCACCAGCCGCTGCTTCTGCCCCTGCTGCGGACGGGCCCGGGGCGCAGCCTGGTCACCCTCGACGTAGCGGAGCTGGATGCCGGCCCGGTCGGCGAGCCGCTCGACGGACTCGACGAAGGTGAGATGCTCGGCGTCCATCAGGAACTTGATCGCGTCGCCACCGACACCGCACCCGAAGCAGTAGAAGACGTTACGGGCCGGTGAGACGTTGAACGACGGGCTCTTCTCGTCGTGGAACGGGCACAGGCCCTTGAGGTTGCCGCCACCTGCCGACTTCAGGGTCACCGTGTCCGAGATCACCTCGGCGATGGAGGTGCGCTCGCGGACCAACGCGATGTCCTCGTCCCTGATCCGCCCAGCCATGCGGTGCCACCCCCTCGGCCCTCCATCCTGCCCTGCCGGACCGACGATCCGTCGGGCGGGGGATGGCGGGTGGCGAACGCCCGGCTCAGCGGGGAGGACGGTGCAGCCAGCGGGTGACCGGGGGCGGGTTCTCCTCGTCGTACGACCGGGCGGCCCGCACAGCGGCGGACAGGCCGGACCGGCGTCCCCGGTCCGGGTGCGGGTTGACCGCCGGGTCCCGGGCCATGTCACGCAGCAGCGCCACGGCGAGCCCGAGCATCACCACCACGAACGGCAGCGCCACCATGATGGTCGCCTGTTGCAGGGCGGCCAGGCCCCCGGCGAGCAGCAGCGCGGCGGCGACCGCCCCGATCAGCACCCCCCAGAGCACCACGAGTACGCGGTGCGGGCGCAGTGCGCCGCCCGAGGTGAGCGCCCCCAGCACCAGCGACGCCGAGTCGGCGCTGGTCACGAAGTAGAGCGCGATGAGCACCATGGCCAGCACGCTGGTGACGGTCCCCAGCGGGAGCGCGTCCAGCAGCCCGAACAGCGCCTGCTCACTGCCCGCCCCGACGTCCGCCACCAGATCGCGGGTGCCGCTGGCCTGGGTACGCAGGGCGCTGCCGCCCATGATCGCGAACCAGATCGCGCTGGCCCCGCTGGGCACCAGCAGTACCCCGACCAGGAACTGACGCACGGTCCGCCCACGCGAGATCCGCGCGATGAAGGTGCCGACGAACGGTGCCCAGGAGATCCACCAGGCCCAGTAGAAGATCGTCCAGGACCCGAGCCACGCCGGGTCGGAGAACGCGCCGGTACGGGTGGACATGAACACCAGGCGGCTGAGGTAGTCACCGACCGAGGCGGGCAGCACCTCCAGCGTGTAGATCGTCGGCCCCACCACGAACACGAAGATCATCAGCGCCACGGCCAGCAGGACGTTGGTGGTGGACAGCCACTTGACCCCCCGGTGCAGGCCGGAGAAGGCCGAGACGACGAAGGCCAGGGTGAGCGCGCCGATCACGGTCAGTTCCACCGACCGGGTGTCCGGTACGCCGGCCACCAGGTCCAGACCGGCGGCCACCTGGAGCGCGCCGAGACCGAGGCTGGTGGCCGAACCGAAGACCGTGGCGAAGACGGCGAGCAGGTCGATGGCCCGACCGGCCACCCCGTCGGCCCGCGCGCCGAGCAACGGGCGGAACGCGGCCGAGATCCGGTTGTCCCGCCCCCGACGGAAGGTCGAGTACGCCAGCGCCAACGCGGTGACGGCGTAGATCGCCCACGGGTGCAGCGTCCAGTGGAAGAGCGTGTACTGCATGGCCGCCGCCCCTGCGGCCGGGGTCTGTGCCGCGACGCCGGTGGCCGGTGGCGGGGCGGCGTAGTGCTGGATCGGCTCGGCCACCGCGAAGAAGACCAGACCGATGCCCATCCCCGCGCTGAACATCATGGCGACCCAGGCCAGCGTGTTGAACTCCGGCTGGTCGTCGTCGGCGCCCAGCCGGATCCGGCCGTAGCGGGAGGCCGCGACGACCACCGCGAGCACCAGGAAGGCGTCCGCCGCGACGACGAAGAACCAGCCGAAGGTGCCGATCACCCAGGCCAGCCCGGACTCGCCGAAGTCGGCCAGCGAACCGCGCGCGGACACCCCCCAGAGCACCACCGCCAGCACCCCGCCGACGCCCAGGGTGAGCACCACCGGGTCGGGCCTGCCACCCACCCGCGCATCTACGTCCCGCGCCTGCTCAGCCATGGTCACATCGTCCCGCCCGGTGACCCCGGCAGCGGACGATTGCGCCCATTGCCACGGCCGTGGACGGTGGTGATCAGGTCAGGACTTCGGCCTCCTCGGCCTCCACCTGGCGGTTCCAGTCGGGCTTGGTGGAGCGCCAGCCCTCGTCGTCCATGCCCAGCCGCCAGTATCCGGAGATCGACAGCGCCTCCCGGGGCACCGACCGCTCGACCCGCAGCAGCCGGCGCAGCTCCTTGACGAAGGTGGCCTCGCCGTGCACGAAGGCGTGCACCCGGCCGGGCGGGAACTCCAGCTCCCGCACCGCCGCGACCAGGGCCTCGCCGACCGGTCGGCCGGCCCGGTGCAGCCAGGTCAACGCCACCGCGCCGGGGCTGGGCAACGACTGCTCGTCGGCCGGGTCGGCGATCTCGACCAGGACGACCGCCGGGGCGCCCTGGGGCAGCCGCTCCAACGCGGCGCCGATCGCCGGCAGGGCGCTCTCGTCACCCACCAGCAGGTGCCAGTCCGCCGTCGGGTCCGGCGCGTACGCCCCACCGGGGCCGACGAACAGCACCTCGTCGCCGGGACGCAGCCGCGCCGCCCAGGGCCCGGCCAACCCCTCGTCCCCGTGGTGCACCACGTCGATGGTCATCTCACCGGCCGCCGCATCCCAGGCCCGCACGGTGTACGCGCGCAGTCGGGGCCACTGCTCCCGGGGCAGCTCCCGCTTGACCGCCGTCAGGTCCAACGGCCTCGGCAGCTCCACCCCCTCGGGCGGAAAGACCAGCTTGACGTAGTGGTCGGTGAACTCCCCCACCGGCAGCCCGGTCAACTCCTCCCCACCGAGAACGAGTCGGACCAGGTGCGGGGTGGGCCGTTCGGTCCGCACCACCCGCGCCGCAGTAACCATCTTGGAGCGCTCCGCCATAGAACTAAGGCTACCCTAACTCCCCCACCCCTCCACCCCGCCCCGCCCCCGCCCCGGTGATCAAGAGGTTTGCGTCACCCTCCCCGGTGATCAAGAGGTTTGCGTCAATTCAGTGATCAACTTTGACGCAAACCTCTTGATCAACTGACGCAAACCTCTTGATCACCGGATCGAGGGGCGGGGGCGGAGGCGGAGGGCGGGAGCGGGGGTGGGGGCGGAGGGCGGGGGTGGGGGTGGGGGGAGCGGGTTTCAGGTGAGGTGGGTGTGCCAGGTCAGGGCGGCGGGGTCGGTGAGGGAGGCGACCTGGTCGATGATGACGCGCAGCCGGGCGGAGTCGTCTCCGGCCTGCCGCCACAGCGGGGCGAAGACCGGGTCGAGGGCGTCCGGGGCGCGGTCGGCGAGCACGGTGACCAGTTCGGTGAGCACCTCCCGCTGACGGTCGTAACGGGTGCGGGCGTCCGGGCGGCACATCACGTACCGCCAGGCGATGCCCTTGAGCAGGGCACACTGCGCCCTGATCCGGCGCGGCACGACCAGGTCGGCGGCGTAGCGGCGGTGCGGGCCGGGGCCGAAGCGGTCCCTGGTCGCCCCGACCACGGTCGCCACGAACCGGCCGGTGAGCACGCTGGTGGTGGCCTTGAGGGCGACCTGCGCCCGGTGGCTGCCGTCGTACCCGGCCAGCGGGGTGAGCACCGGGTCGGCGAGCAACTCGACGAGCACCCCGCCGAGGTCGTCCGGGGACTCCCCGGAGTAGACGGCGGCCACGTCGACGCAGAGCGCGGCGCGTTCGTCCGGGTCGCTCAGGAGGGGGCGCAACGAGACGTACCCGCCGTGGATGCCGTCCTCGACGTCGTGCACCGAGTACGCCACGTCGTCGGCCCAGTCCATCACCTGCGCCTCCAGGCAGCGGCGGGCACCACCGGACGGGTCGGCGGCGGGCCGGTCGGCCGCAGGTTGGGCGAGGGCGGCCGGGCTGCCGGCGCGCAACCAGTCGAAGACCGGGCGGTCGTCGCCGTACACGCCGAACTTGCGCAGCCCGGGGCGGCGGGGCCACGGGTACTTGCTGACCGCGTCGAGCGCGGCCCGGGTGAGGTTGAGCCCGGCCGGGCTGCCGTCCGGGGCGAGCACCTTCGCCTCCAGCCGGGTGAGCACCCGCAGCGTCTGCGCGTTGCCCTCGAAGCCGCCGCAGGACGCGGCGAGCCCGTCGAGGGTGTCCTCGCCGTTGTGCCCGAACGGCGGGTGCCCGAGGTCGTGGGCCAGCCCGGCGGTGTCCACCAGGTCGGGGTCGCAGCCGAGCCGGGCCCCCATCTCCCGGGCGATCTGGGCCACCTCCAGCGAGTGGGTGAGCCGGGTACGCAGGAAGTCGTCGGTGCCGGCGACGTGCACCTGGGTCTTCGCGGCGAGCCGGCGGAACGCCGCCGAGTGCAGCACCCGGGCCCGGTCCCGCTCGTACGGGGACCGGCCGTGGCCGGTGTCCTTGGGCGTCTCCTCGACCCACCGTTGCGCGTCGGCCGGGTCGCCGTCGACGCCGGGTGGTCGGGCGGGCGGTGCCACCATCCGGCCTCCCCTTCACGCTCGTCCCCCAGGGTCGGGGAGCCCAGGTTACGCCGCACCGCGCGGGTGGGCGCGCGCACCGGGAATCCCACGACCCGGCCGGGCACCGACGCCGCGCGACGCCCACCGGCGGCGGGCCGGTGGGCGTCGCGGGCGGTCAGCGGCTGTCGGAGCCGGTGGTCTCGATGGCGGCCCGGCCGGCCTCCAGCCGGGCGACCGGCACCCGGAACGGCGAGCAGGAGACGTAGTCCAGCCCCACCTCGTGGAAGAAGTGCACCGAGTCGGGGTCGCCGCCGTGTTCGCCGCAGACGCCGAGTTTCAGCCCGGGGCGGGCGGCCCGGCCCTCCTCGGCGGCGATCCGGATCAGCCGGCCGACCCCGTCACGGTCGATCGACTCGAACGGGGAGATGCCGAAGATGCCCAGTTCCAGGTAGCGCCAGAAGAACGCGCCCTCGACGTCGTCGCGGGAGAAGCCCCAGCCCATCTGGGTGAGGTCGTTAGTGCCGAAGGAGAAGAACTGCGCCGCCTCGGCGATCTGCCCGGCGGTCAGCGCCGCCCGGGGTACCTCGATCATCGTGCCGATCAGCACCTCGACCCCGCTGTCCCCGACCACCTCAGCGATGATCTTCTCGGCTTCGGCGCGTACCGTCTCCAGTTCCTGGACCGCGCCGACCAGCGGGACCATGATCTCCGGGCAGGCCGCGCCGCCGTCGCGGGTGACCGCGACGGCGGCCTCGGCGATGGCGCGGACCTGCATCGCGAACAGGCCGGGGATGACCAGGCCGAGGCGGACGCCGCGCAGGCCGAGCATCGGGTTCTCCTCGTGCATCCGCCGGACGGCGGCGAGCAGCGCCTCCTCCTTGGCGACGTCCTCGCCGCGTTCCTGGGCGACGGCGACGTTGACCGCGAGCTGCTCCAGCGGGGGCAGGAACTCGTGCAGCGGCGGGTCGATCAACCGGACGGTGACCGGCAGCCCGGCCATCTCGCGGAAGATCTCCACGAAGTCCTGGCGTTGCAGGGGCAGCAGAGCGGCGAGCGCGTCGGTGCGCTCGGCGTCGCTGGCGGCGAGGATCAGGCGTTCGACGAGTTCCCGCCGGTCGCCGAGGAACATGTGCTCGGTGCGGCACAGGCCGATGCCCTCGGCGCCGAAACGCCGGGCCCGCGCCGCGTCCGCCCCGGTGTCGGCGTTCGTCCGCACGGCCAGCCGCCGCCGCGCGTCGGCGTGCGTCATGATCCGGTGTACGGCCCGGACGAGCGCGTCGTCGGTCCGCTCCGGGTCGAGGCTGCCCTCGAAGTACTGCACCACCTCCGACAGCGTGACCGGCACCTCGCCCAGGTAGACCTTGCCGGTGGTGCCGTCGATGGAGACGACGTCGCCCTCGGAGACGGTGCGCCCGCCGACGGTGAACCGCTTGGCCGGCACGTTGACCTCGATCTCGTCGGCCCCGGAGACGCAGGTCTTGCCCATTCCCCGGGCCACCACGGCGGCGTGGCTGGTCTTGCCGCCACGCGAGGTGAGGATGCCCTGGGCGGCGATCATGCCGTTGAGGTCGTCGGGGTTGGTCTCCCGGCGGACCAGGATCACCGACTTCCCCTCGGCGGCCAGCTCGACCGCGCGGGCGGAGGTGAAGACCACCGCCCCGGAGGCGGCTCCCGGGGAGGCCCCGATGCCCCGGGCGACCGCCTCGAACTCGTGGTCGAGCTGGAAGCGGGGGAACATGAGCTGGGCGAGCTGCGCGCCGTTGACCCGGTGCAGCGCCTCGTCCAGATCGATCAGGCCCTCGTCGACGAGCTGACCGGCGATGACGAACGCGGCGGCGGCGGTGCGCTTGCCCACCCGGGTCTGGAGCATCCAGAGCTTGCCGCGCTCGATGGTGAACTCGATGTCGCAGAGGTCCTGGTAGTGCCCTTCCAGCCGGGCCATGATGTCGAGCAGCTGGTCGTAGGAGGTCTTGTCGAGCCGTTCCAGTTCCTGCAACGGCACGGTGTTGCGGATGCCCGCGACGACGTCCTCGCCCTGGGCGTTGGCCAGGTAGTCACCGTAGATGCCCTGTGCGCCGCTGCCCGGGTCGCGGGTGAAGGCGACGCCGGTGCCCGAGTCGGGGCCGAGGTTGCCGAAGACCATCGCCACCACGTTGACGGCGGTGCCCAGGTCGGCGGGGATGCGTTCCTGGCGGCGGTAGAGGATCGCCCGCTCGGCGTTCCACGACTCGAAGACCGCCCGGATGGCCAGGTCGAGCTGTTCGCGCGGCTCCTGCGGGAACTCCCGCCCGGTGTGCTTGGCGAAGATCTTCTTGTACGTCTCCACCAGCCCACGCAGGTCGTCGGCGTCAAGGTCGAGGTCGTCGTGGGTGCCCTTGGCCCGCTTGGCCTCGTCGAGGGCGTGTTCGAACTCCTCGCCCGGCACCTCGCAGACGGTCTTGCCGAACATCTGGATCAGCCGGCGGTAGGAGTCCCAGGCGAACCGGTCGTTCTGCCCCGCCTGCTCGCTCAGCCCTACGACGCTGCGGTCGTTGAGCCCGACGTTGAGGACGGTCTCCATCATGCCGGGCATCGAGAACCGGGCGCCGGAGCGAACCGAGACCAGCAGCGGGTCCTGCGGATCGCCGAGGCGTCGGCCCATCGCGCGTTCCAACGCCTCCAGGTGGGCCTCGATCTGCCCGGCCAGCCCGTCCGGCTCCCGCCCGGTCGCCAGGTACGCCTGGCACGCGCCGGTGGTGATGGTGAAGCCCGGTGGCACCGGCAGGCCGAGATTGGTCATCTCGGCGAGATTGGCACCCTTTCCACCGAGCAGGTCCTTGAGATCCTTGTTGCCCTCGGCGAAGTCGTAGACGTACTTGTCCGTCTCGTGCGTTGTCACCAGAAGCCTCCCACGCGCGCCGGAATTGACACTTAACGAAGGTTCAGTTCTGACTTACCCCGGGGCCGACCACCGGGAATCCGGCCTGGTCAGCGTTCGGTGGGCGAAGGTTAAGCGAACATCGGGCGGCCTGGGACCGTTCGGTGACAATAGGCACAGCCATCACGACTATCCGCGTTCACGCCGGTTTCTGGGAACGCTTCCACGCGCACGATCACGCAATTCCGGTTCCTCCTCGTACTCTTGACGTCACCCGTCGCGCCAAACCTGACCTTTGCCATATCCCTCGCGAATACACCCTCCGGAGCCGCCCCGTGTCGCGCACCCCACGTACCGGCGTCGCACCCGTCCCCGAGCAGCCGTCGCGCCCCGACGCCGCCCCGCCCACGGTCACCCCGGCCACGGGCACGCCGACCGCGGGCACGCTGGCACGCAGCGCCGCGCAGGCCGCCGGGCGGCTGCTCACCCGGCCTACCGTCGGCCTGGGTGACGTGGTGCCGGCGCCCGCGTCGGTCCGGCCGCGGCCGACCGCCGACTTCGTCCTCCCCGCCGACGCGGCGGTACGGGTCAGCGCCGACGCGGGCGCCCGGGAGGTCGCCGGACACCTCGCCGAACTGCTCCGCCCCGCCACCGGCTACCCGCTCCCGGTCGCCGACCTGCCGCCCGCCCCGGGCCCGCTCCAGCTCACCCTCGCCGCCGCCACGCCGCACGGCCCGGCAGCGACGGTGTCCGCTGACGCGGAGGGCTACCGGCTCGACGTCGACGCCGACGCGGTACGGATCACCGCCGGCACCGCCACCGGCCTGTTCCACGGCGTGCAGACGCTGCGGCAACTGCTGCCGGCGGCCGTGGAGAGCCGGACCCCGGTGGCGCAGCACTGGGTGGTGCCGGGCGGCACGATCGTCGACCGGCCCCGCTTCGCCTACCGGGGGGCGATGCTCGACGTGGCACGGCACTTCTTCGGCGTCGAGGACGTCTGCCGGGTGATCGACCACCTGGCCCGGTACAAGCTCAACCACCTGCATCTGCACCTCACCGACGACCAGGGCTGGCGGATCGCCGTCGACTCCTGGCCCCGGCTGGCGACGGTCGGCGGGCGCACCGCGGTGGGCGGCGACCCCGGTGGCTGGTACACCGCCGCCGACTACCGGCGCATCGTCGCCTACGCCGCGCGGCGGCACGTCAGCGTCGTCCCCGAGGTGGACCTGCCCGGCCACACCAACGCGGCCCTGGTCGCGTACCCCGAACTGGCCCCGGGCAAGATCGCGCCGCCGCCGTACACCGGCACCGAGGTCGGCTTCAGCTACGTCGACCCCACCGACGAGCGCACGTACGACTTCGTCGCCGACGTGCTCGGCGAGGTGGCCGCGCTGACCCCCGGGCCGTGGCTGCACATCGGCGGGGACGAGGCGTACAAGGTCAAGGGGGCGGCGTACACCGGTTTCGTGGAGCGGGCGCAGCGGATCGTCGCCGGGCTCGGCCGGACCGTGGTCGGTTGGCACCAGATCGCCCCCGCCGGGCAGGTCGACGGCCGGGTGCTGCAGTGGTGGGGCACCGACGGGGACGACCCCACGGTGGCCGAGGCGGTACGCCGGGGCGCCCGGGTGATCCTCTCCCCCGGCAACCACGCGTACCTGGACATGAAGTACGCCCCGGACACCCCCATCGGGCACGACTGGGCCGGCCTGATCGACGTGCACCGGGCGTACCACTGGGATCCCGCGACCCACCTGACCGGCGTCCCCGCCGAGGCGGTGCTGGGCGTGGAGGCCCCGCTCTGGACCGAGTCGGTGACCTCGCTGGCCGAGATCGAGTTCATGGTCTTCCCGCGCCTGCCCGCCCTCGCCGAGGTGGCCTGGTCCGCGCCGTCCACCCGGAGCTGGACCGGATTCCGGGAGCGGCTGGCCGGCCACGGCCCGCGCTGGCACGCCGCCGGCATCGCCTTCCACCCGTCCCCGGAGATCCCCTGGCCCGCCGCACCGGCCGGGCGGCACCTCCCCGACGCTGCGGAAACGCACCGGAATCCCGCCCCCGGGCAGCCCTCATCCGCCCGAGACACCGCCACCACACCCGACGTGCGGTGACCACCGTCGCCCCGGACCCGCTCGGCCTCCCCGCACAGCGGGCGCCCCGACCCGGCGGACCTCCCGACCCGGCGGACCTCCCGGCCCGGCGGACTCCCCGGACCTCCGCCCACCACCTCTCCGATCACAGCCAGTCACATCCGCCACGGGAAGCCACGCGTATCACACACAGTGACCACCTCCGGCGATGATCAGCGCGCCCCGGCACCCCCTCCACCATCAAACCGCCCTGAGCTGCGAATTCTCATCTCCCGCCAGCAACCACCACATACCTCTCTCGCACGCTTTGCTCTGCTGCTCCATACGCGCCAGGTACAAAGGGTGACTGTCGCGGGGAGGGCAGCAGAGCAAAGGGTGCGGAGGGGCGCTGGGGTCGGTGGGCGGATTATGACTTTCAGTGACCGGATGGTGGGTTTGCCGACGGGTGTCGTCGGTGGTGACGAGGCGCTGACGGATCGGCCCGGCGGCGGGTGACGGGGGCCACCCGCCGGGCGGAATCGTCGGCCCGCCGGGGTCGTTACACCTGGTATCCGCGATCGCCCCGGCCAGTCCCCGGCCCGGCCCCGCCCAGCAGGGCGGCCTTGCCGGAACGCACGTCACCCGGCCGGGGTCACGACTTCCTCTTCACCTGCCGATGCCGCACCACCGCGTCACCGCACCCCCTGCGGGACGCGCCGTGGCACCCCCGAGATGCAGAGGAGCACCCCATCATGCGTACCGACATCCTGCGTAAGACCGTGCTGACCGCCGCCGGCCTGGCCGTCACCGCCGGTGGCATCGCCGGCCCCGCGCTGGCCGCACAGGCCGCCGAGACCACCCGGCCCGCCGCCGTCGTGCAGACCGACCGCAAGCCCGCCGGCGAGCGTGAACTGAAGGTCGACTACGCCGCCCAGCCCAACTTCTACTACTGCGGCCCGGCCGCCGCCCGCAACGCGCTGAGCGTGCAGGGCAAGAACATCGACGTGGACGCGATGGCCAGGGAGATGGGCACCACCGAGGACGGCACCGACAGCATCAACGACATCACCCCGATCCTGAACAAGGAGATCGGCCGCAAGGACGCGTACCGCAGCACCGAGATCCCGGCCGGCAAGGTCGACGGCAAGCGGATCGACAAGCTGCGCGCGGACATCGTCCGTGCGGTGGACGACGGCCGCGCCGTGGTCGCCAACATCGCCGGCACCGCCACCGACACCGACGGCAACACCCACTCCTTCGAGGGCGGGCACTACATCAGCGTCGTCGGCTACCGCGACGGCGGGCGGGTCGTGACGATCGCGGACTCCGCCAACCCGGACACCGCCTCCTACCGGATCGACGTCGGCGAGCTGGCCCACTGGATCGCCAGCCGCGGCTACGCCTCCTGACCCGTACCGAACCGCAAGGGCCGACCCCCCGAGGGGGTCGGCCCTTCGTCGTCACCCCCGGTCCGCGCTCCGACGGCGGGGCGGGCCGGCCTCAGCCGCCCGAGTCGTCCAGCTCGGCGCCCTCGGGGACGGTGTCGTCGTCCCGGCTGTCCAGCCAGCCCTCGGGCAGGAAGACCTTGCCGGGAGAGTTCGTCCGGCCGCGCGGCTGACCGAGGGCGGCCACCGGGAACGGTTCGGCCACGTCGAGCTTGCCGAGCAGGTCGTCGAGCTGGGCCAGGCTCTCGATCATGGCGAGTTCCCGGCGCAGCTCGCTGCCGACCGGGAAGCCCTTCAGATACCAGGCGACGTGCTTACGGAAGTCGGTGCAGCCGTCCCGCTCGCCCCGGGCCGGGGTACGCGAGCCGGCGGTGAACTGGTCGACAAGCAGTTCGGCGTGCCGCCGCATGGTCACCGCCACCTCGCCGAGGGTCGGCAGCCGACGCTCCGGCCGGCCCTCGAACGCGGCCTGCAGGTCGGCGAAGAGCCACGGCCGCCCCAGGCAACCCCGGCCGACCACCACCCCGTCCACCCCGGTGTGGGCCACCATCCGCAGCGCGTCGTCGGCCTCCCAGATGTCGCCGTTGCCGAGCACCGGCACGTCGAGCGCCTGCTTGAGGGTGGCGATGGCGTCCCAGTCGGCGGTGCCGGAGTACCGCTGCGCGGCCGTCCGCCCGTGCAGGGCCACCGCCGCCACCCCGGCGTCCTGGGCGGCCAGCCCCGCCTCGACGTACGTCAGGTGGTCGTCGTCGATGCCCTTGCGCATCTTGACGGTGACCGGCACCCCGGCGGGTGACGCGGCGTCCACCGCCGCCCGCACCAGCCGGGCGAACAGCCGCCGCCGCCACGGCAGGGCCGACCCGCCGCCCCGGCGGGTCACCTTGGGCACCGGGCAGCCGAAGTTCAGGTCGATGTGGTCGGCCAGGTCCCGTTCCACCACGATCCGCACCGCCTGGGCGGTGATCTCGGGGTCGGTGCCGTAGAGCTGGAGGCTGCGCGGCCGCTCGTCGGCGCCGAAGGCGATCATGCGCAGGGTCTTCGGGTTCCGCTGCACCAGCGCGACCGTGGTGATCATCTCGCAGACGTAGATGCCACCGCCCTGCTCCCGGCAGAGTTGCCGGAAACCGACGTTGGTGATGCCGGCCATCGGGGCGAGCACCACCGGCGGCCACACCTGGTGGGGGCCGATGGTGAGCGGGCGCAGGACCGCAGCGGGAGAGGTCACGTACCCCAGAATCCCATGCCGGCGGCGGCCCGCCCACCGCGGTGGGCGGCTGCCCTAACCCGGCAGGCTCAGGATCAGGGCCGAGACGTCCACCACCACCGTGGCGGCGGCGCGGACGTGCAGGGCGAACGCGGCCGCGCCACGCTCGTGGGCGCCCAACGGCACCTCCACCAGGTTGGAGAGGATCTGGTTCGGCCCCCACCAGTTCATTGAGGAGGTGTCCGGCCTGGCGGCCCCGGCCGCAAAGGCGGTGAGCACTCCGCCGGAGACCGTGTTCGCCACCGTGATGTTGAGGTAGGCACCGACCGGCGCGTAGTAGGACCCCGCCGGGACCCGACTTACGGTCAGGTACAGCGTCCGGCCCGCCTGCAACCGGCCCGACACCACCCCGTCGGCACCGGCGAGGACGTTGGCGGAATAGCTGGCCAGCGCCCGGGTGTCCAGCAGCCGCACCGGCGGGACGGCGACGATGCGGTTGGACCAGCGCGACGTGTTGACGTACGCCCGACGACCGTCCCGACCGCCGACCACCAGCTCGGCGGTGGGGGTGACGGCGAGCGAGCCGGTCGGCAGCTCCGCCGGGATGGCGTCGTCCGGCGTCGGGAACAGCCGCAGCATCGGGTCGGTGCCGGCCAGCGCCAGCGTCGGGTTCGCCGACGAGCCACCGACCAGCACCGTCCCGGCCTCGCCCGCGTCGTTGAGCTGCCCGCCGATCACCGGCGCACCGGGCGCGGCGTCGGCCGGCGTGCCGGCCAGCGCGGTCGCGCCGACACCGACGCCGAGGGCCACCCCGGCCCGGATGACCGTACGGCGGGTGGTGGACGGGGTCTCGTCGGCGCTCATGTCCCTCTTCCCGGTTCCGTGGTCACGCATCGGCCCGCACCGCCCGGTCGCCGCGCTCGGCGGCCTGCCTGATCGCCCGGGCCCGGGCCCGACGGCCGGCGGAGCCGGCGGCGGTACGGGTCGACGTCGGGGCATTGACGACCGCGGAATCCGGATGGCGCACCAGCAGGCCGGTCGCGTCGAGGATCACCGCCGCCGCGCTCTTTTGCAGGTAGATGGCGACCACGTCCGGGTAGTAGTCGCCGCCGACCGTCTCGTAACCGCCGAGCTGCGTGATCACCCCGTTGGAGAGCAGTTGGCCGGCGGTCCACCAGTTGATGGTGGAGGCGGTGGGCAGGCTGCCGGTGCCCCACACCGTGGCGAAGCCGCCCTGGGTGGTGTCGGCCACGGTGATGTTGCCCAACATCCCGTCGCCGTACTCGACGATGTCGCGCAGGTGCACGATCAGCAGTGTCTCGGCCAGCACCCGCCCCCGGCCGTCGATCCGGCCGCCGCCCTCCAGCAGCCGGGCCCAGCCGGCGGCGCTGCGGGTGTCGAGGAGCCGGGTCGGCGGGACCGGCACCAGCATGGTCGCGTTCGACGTGCTGAACGCCGCGTCCGAGATTCGTCCCACGGAAGTGCCGTTGCCGACCTCCAGCCCGTACACGCCGACTCCGAGGGTGCCCACGGCGAGATCGCTTGCCACGTGCAGGTCGCTGTGGGTCAGCTCCAGCGTCGCCCCGTTCGGGTTCCGCAGCGCCAGGGTGGCGGCACCGTCCGGGGCGGCGCTGGTCACGGTGGTGACGCCGGGGCTGTTCCGCTGGCCGAGGATGACCGGCTCACCGGGGGCGGCCGCCGCCGGGGCGGGCTCCACCGGGGGCGCGGCCTCGGCGGCGCTCGCCGGGGCGGCACCGCCGCCGACCGCGACGATCTGGCTCGGGTGGCCGACCAGCAGGCTGGTCAGGTCGACGATCACGTGGGTCGGCGCGGAGACCTGCACCGTCAGCACGCTGCGGTACCCGCCGAGGGTGCCCAGCTCGGCGAAGAGGAAGTTCGACAGGATCTGACCGGCGGCCGACCAGTTCACCGTCGACACGGTCGGCCTGGTACCACTGCCCCAGGCCGTCAGGAAGCCCGGACCGGTCATGCCGACCACTGTCACGTTGCCCTTGAGGGCGTAGCCGTCGCGGACCAGGTGGTCCAGGCTCAGCACGATGGGGTTACCGGGGGTGAGCCGTCCCGTCGGGTCGAGCGTCGAGGCGCCCGCGACGATGGTGCGGCGCAGGTCCGGGTCCCGGCTGTCCAGCACCCGGGTCGGCCGCACCGGGACCGAGGTGGTCGCCCACTCGCTCGTCCACAGCCAACTGTTGACCTCGTCGCCGGGCCGGCCGGCCTGGACGAACACGTCGCCGAGCGGGTCCACCGCGACGGTGCCGGTCGGCGAGTCCAGCACCTGCGGGTAGACCTGCTCGCCGGGTACCAGTCGCAACGGCGCACCCGCGGTGTTCCTCAGGGTGAGTCCGGCGTAGCCGAGGCTGAGCGTGGTGGTCGCCGGACCGGCATCGTTGGTCGTACCCATGGTGAGGTGGTCGCCCGGGGCGGCGCGGGCGGTGCCGGGCAGGCCGACGGTGGCGGCGACACCCGCGCCGGCCGTGGTGACGGCGACCGCGGCGGCCCGGCGCAGGAGGCGGCGGCGCTCCGGAACATGATCATGGTCAGGTTGCGGCTCGTGCGTCATTCCCACCCCCGTGTCGACATTCAGCACGGGGAATGCTGGCACGACCCACCCACCGGCTCAAGGACCGGACGGACAGGGCTCTCCACCGATGCCGGAGAACGGACCGGCCCCGCCCCCGGTCAGCGGGGCGGGGCCGTCCGGCGGTGCTCGCCGGTCAGCAGCCGGGCAGGCGCTCGATCAGGTAGCGCTCGACCTGGTCGAGGGCGACCCGCTCCTGGGCCATGGTGTCCCGGTTCCGCACGGTCACCGCGTCGTCGTCGAGGGTGTCGAAGTCGACGGTGACGCAGAACGGGGTGCCGATCTCGTCCTGCCGGCGGTAGCGGCGGCCGATCGCCTGCGAGTCGTCGAACTCGACCACCCAGCGCTTACGGAGCTGGGCGGCGAGCCCCTTGGCCTTCGGCGAGAGCGCCTCGTTGCGCGACAGCGGCAGCACCGCCACCTTGACCGGGGCCAACCGGGGGTCGAAGCGCATCACGGTGCGCTTGTCGACGCCGCCCTTGGTGTTCGGGGCCTCGTCCTCGTCGTACGCCTCCAGCAGGAACGCCAGCACCGCGCGGGTGAGGCCGGCGGCCGGCTCGATGACGTACGGCACCCAGCGCTCGTTGCGGGTCTGGTCGAAGTACGACAGGTCCACCCCGGAGTGCTTGCTGTGCGTGGCCAGGTCGAAGTCGGTACGGTTGGCGACGCCCTCCAGCTCGGCGAACTCGGTGCCGCCGAACCGGAACCGGTACTCGATGTCGACGGTGCGCTTCGAGTAGTGGGAGAGCTTCTCCTTGGGGTGCTCGTAGAAGCGCAGGTTCTCCTCCGACAGACCCAGGTCGAGGTACCAGTTCCAGCGCTCCTGCAACCAGTACTCGTGCCATTGCTCGTCGGAGCCGGGCTCGACGAAGAACTCCATCTCCATCTGCTCGAACTCGCGGGTACGGAAGATGAAGTTGCCCGGGGTGATCTCGTTGCGGAACGACTTGCCGGTCTGCGCGATGCCGAACGGCGGCTTCTTGCGGGCGGCGGTCGCCACGTTGTTGTAGTTGACGAAGATGCCCTGGGCGGTCTCCGGGCGCAGGTAGTGCAGGCCCTCGTCGCTCTCCACCGGGCCGAGGTAGGTCTTCATCAGGCCGTTGAACATCTTCGGCTCGGTGAAGGTGCCCTTGTTGCCGCAGTTGGGGCAGTTCAGCTCCTGCAACGAGGTCAGCGGCTTGCCGTGCTTCTCGGCGTACGCCTCCTCCAGGTGGTCGGCGCGGAACCGCTTGTGGCAGGACTGGCACTCGGTCAGCGGGTCGACGAACTCGGCGAGGTGGCCGCTGGCCTCCCAGACCTTGCGGGCGAGGATGACCGCCGAGTCGAGGCCGACGACGTCGTCGCGCTGCTGGACCATCGCCTTCCACCACTGCCGGCGGACGTTCTCCTTCAGCTCCACGCCGAGCGGACCGTAGTCCCACGCCGACCGGGTGCCTCCGTAGATCTCGCTGGAGGGGAAGACGAAGCCTCGGCGCTTGGCGAGGCTGACGACGGCGTCGATACGGTCGGCTGGCATGTTTCCTCCTACGCCGGCTGGCGGTCGGCGTGGCCATGAAGACGGGTGGGACCGGACGGCCCGGGACAACGGTACGACCAGCAGCGCCCCGGGCCCAGCAGAATACCGGGGACGGCTCAGCTGACCCCGCAGACCTCCATGCCGCCGCTCTGCTGGTCGGCGGCGAGGGTGACCTGCTGGGTGTCTTGGCCGCCGCCGCTGAAGGTGACGTCGACCGGCACGGTCAGGGTCTGCGGGTCGACGTCGCCCACCCGGTAGCTGGCGACCGCCGGCTCCTCGGCGACCCGGCGGGTGAACTCGCCCCGCGACTCCCGCCGCCGCGCGTCCTCGCAGAGGGTGTCGTAGGCCTTGCCGTACTCCTTGGCGACCAGGGCGCGGTAGTAGTCGTCGGTGACCGCCTGGCCCTGCTCCTCGATGGCCTGCACGTTGCTGACCACCAGCCCGACGGCTGCCGCGCCACCGCCGCCGCAGCAGATCAGCAGGGCCAGCGCGCCGACGCCGAGGCCCAGCCAGAGCCGCTTGCGGCTGCCCTCGGTGGGCGGGGCGGCGAACGGCGGGGCGACCCCGGGCCCCGGGGGCGGCGGGGGGACCCCCGGGTCCGACGGCGGGGTGGGCACGCCCGGGACACCCGGCGGGGTGGGGGTTCCCGGGCCACCCGGGGCGGCGGGCGGCGGTGCGCCGTCCGGGCCGGGTGTCGCGGGGTACGGCGGTGGGGCTGCCGGGCCGGGAGCGGTCATAGGAGCAGGGTAGTGCCCCCGGGCCCGACGCTGCGGACGCGCGGCCCGATCGGACTCGCTGCTACCGGACACGCAGCCGGATGTGGTTCAGCGGTGCGGACGCGCGGCCCGGTCGCTGTCGACGACCACCACCTCGCCGTCGGGGGCCGCGCCGGCCAGCGTCTCGTACGCCGAGGGTTCGTCGACCGACTCGGCGAGCAGCGGCACGGCGGTGATCTTGACGTCGAACCCGCCCAGCGCCCGCCGGTACGTCCCGACCGACTCCCACTCGGTGAGCAGGCACCAGTGCCGGGGGTCGTCGAGGGCACGCAGGAGTTCACCGCGTAGGTAGCCGGGGCGGGCGGCGAGCGCGGCCAGCGCGGCGTGCGCCCGGGCGGTGAAGTCGTCCGACGCCTCGACGGCGACCACGAACCGGTTGGTGACCAGCACCGGGTTCCTCCTCGTAGAGTCTGTGGGATGCAGCCTACGCAGCGCCCTCTGCTGGCCCGGTTGGCCCGGGCGAACCCGACGTCGGTGTTCCTCGCCACCCTGGCGCTGGTGCTGGTGGCGCTCTTCGCACCCGGCCCGGTCGGTGGGCTGCTCCTGCTGGCGCTGGCCGCGGGGCTGGCCTACCTGCTGACGGTCACCTGGCCGGTGCAGGCGCCGCAGACCCGGCTGATCCGGCTGGTGATGCTGACGCTGCTGGTGGCAGTGGCCCTGGTCAAGCTCTTCTGACATGCACCCATGCGTTTTTGACAATCATTCTCGTTTTCACGGACAGTTGCCGACATGACCTCCCGCACCCCGCTCCGCGCCCTGACCGCCGCCGCCACCGCCCTGCTCGTCCTGACCGGCGGCACCGCCTGCTCGACCGAGGGCGCCGGGGCCGACCCGGACCGGGTGGACGTGGTCGCCGCCTTCTATCCCCTCCAGTTCGTCGCCGAGCGGGTCGGCGGGAACGCGGTCACCGTCACCAACCTGGCCAAGCCGGGCGCGGAGCCGCACGACCTGGAACTCAACCCGCGCCAGGTCGGCCAGGTCAGCGAGGCCGAGCTGGTCTTCTATCTCAAGGGCTTCCAGCCGGCGGTGGACGAGGCCGTCGCGCAGAACGCCGCCGACCGGGCCTTCGACGTGACGACCGTCGCACCGCTGCGCGACGCGACAGCCGACGGGCACGACCACGAGGGTGAGGACGGTCACGCCGAGGAGAGCGGCGGCAAGGACCCGCACCTCTGGCTCGACCCGACCCGGCTGGCCACCGTCGCCGACAGGCTCGCCGAACGGCTCGGCGCCGTCGACCCGGACCGGGCCGCCGACTACACGACCCGGGCCCGGACGCTGCGCGGCGAGCTGGAGAAGCTCGACACCGAGTACGCCGCCGGCCTGAAGACCTGCCAGCGCCGGGAGATCGTGGTCAGCCACGCCGCGTTCGGCTACCTCGCCGAGCGTTACCAGCTGGAGCAGATCGGCCTCACCGGGCTCACCCCCGACACCGAGCCCGCCCCGCAGCGGCTGGCCGAGGTCGCCCGCGAGGCCCGCGAGCACCGCGCCACCACGATCTTCTTCGAGACGCTGGTCAGCCCGAAGGTCGCCGAGACCATCGCCGCCGAGGTCGGCGCGAAGACCGCGGTGCTCGACCCGATCGAAGGGCTCTCCGCTGACGGGGGTGGGGACTACCTTTCGGTGATGCGCACCAACCTGACCACGCTCCGTACCGCCCTGGGGTGCTCGTGACCGCTCCCGTCATCCAGGTCTCGCACGCCACCGCCGGCTACGACGGCCGCCCGGTGCTGCGGGACGTCTCGCTGACCGTCACCGCCGGCGAGGTGGTGGCGGTGCTCGGCGCCAACGGCTCCGGCAAGTCCACCCTGATCCGGGCGGTGCTCGGGCTGGTCCCGCTGGGTGCCGGCACCGTCGAGCTGTTCGGCGTCCCGCAGCGCCGGTTCCGGCAGTGGCACCGGATCGGGTACGTCCCGCAGCGCCTCGGGGCCGGCAGCGGCGTGCCGGCAACTGTCCGTGAGGTGGTGGCCTCGGGGCGGCTGGCCCGCCGGGGCGTGCTGCGCCCGCCGGGCCGGGCCGACCGGGCCGCGGTGGACGCGGCGCTGCGCGCGGTGGGGCTCGCCGACCGGGCCCGCGACCCGGTGGCCACCCTCTCCGGCGGCCAGCAGCAGCGCACCCTGATCGCCCGCGCCCTGGCCGGTGAGCCGGAGCTGCTGGTGCTCGACGAGCCGACCGCCGGGGTCGACGCGGCCAGCCAGGAGGCGTTCGCCGGGGCGCTGCACGACTTCGTCGGCACCGGGGGCACCGTGCTGCTGGTCGCCCACGAGCTGGGGCCGCTGCGCCCGCTGATCAGCCGGGCGGTGGTGGTGCACCAGGGTGGCGTCTGCCACGACGGCCCGGTGCCCGAACCGGCCGGGCACCACGCCGAGCCCGACCACGACCACGTGCACCCGCACGGTCCCGAGGAGCCCGCCGGGCTGTGGAGCAGCTGAACGATGGACCTCTTCCAGTACGACTTCATGCAGCGGGCGCTGGTCGGTGCCCTGGTGATCGGGCTGGCCGCCCCGGCTCTCGGCATCTATCTGGTGCAGCGGCGGCTGGCCCTGATCGGTGACGGCATCGGCCACGTCGCGCTCACCGGCGTCGGGGCGGGCCTGCTGCTCAACCGGTCCCCGGTGCTGGTGGCGGTGGTCGCCGCGATCCTCGGTGCGGTCACCATCGAGCTGGTGCGGGCCCGGGGCCGCACCTCCGGCGACCTGGCGCTGGCGCTGCTGTTCTACGGCGGCATCGCCGGTGGGGTGATGCTGGTCGGTCTCTCCGACGCCAGCAGCGCCAACCTCAACGCCTACCTGTTCGGCTCGCTCACCACCACCTCCCCCGCCGACCTGACCACCATCGCGGTGCTCGGCGCGAGCATCGCGGTGCTCATGCTGGCGCTGCGCCCGGCGCTGTTCGCGGTCTGCCACGACGAGGAGTACGCCCGGGTCGCCGGGTTGCCCGTGCGGGCGTTGAACATGCTGCTGGCGGTCGCCACCGCGGTCACCGTCACCATCGCCATGCGGGCCGTCGGCGTCCTGCTGATCAGCGCGCTGATGGTGGTGCCGGTGGCCACCGCGCAGCAGGTCACCCGGGGCTTCCGCAGCACCATGACGGCGGCCATGGCGCTCGGCCTGTTCGCCGCCGGGGCGGGGGTGTGGGTGGCGGCCACCGCCGACACCGCCCCCGGCGCCTCGGTGGTGCTGCTGGCGATCGCGTCGTTCCTCGTGGTGGCGCTGGCCGCGGCCGCCCGGCGGGTGCTGCGCCGCCGGGCCACCCCGGCCGTGGTCAGCGCGCCGGAGCCGCACGAGGTGGTGCTGCGGTGACGCCGACCGACGAACCGTCACTGGTATTGGTTACCGTTACGGGGTGACCGGCACCCACGGCTACGACGCCTTCGAGGGCGCGGGCGAGCTGCTCCGGGCGCTGTCCGCGCCGATCCGGCTGGCGATCGTGAGCGAGCTGGCCCAGGGCGAGCGGTGCGTGCACGAGCTGGTCGAGCAGCTCGGCGCACCGCAGCCGCTGGTCTCCCAGCACCTGCGGGTGCTGCGCGGCGCGGGGGTGGTGCGGGGTTCCCGGCGCGGCCGGGAGATCGCCTACGCCCTGGTCGACGAGCACGTCGCGCACATCGTCGCCGACGCGGTCAGCCATGCCGGGGAGGGGCCGTCCGCCCCCGGTGAGCCGGCCGCCGGGCGCGCGGGGGGTGCCGGGCGGCCCGCGTCGTGGCACGCTGTCGGCCGTGAAGATCTACGCTGACCGTTTTCCGGTCGCCCTCCGTCAGTTCCTCACCGATCTCCTCGTCGTCGCCTGGGTCTATGCGGCGATCCGCTTCGCGATGTGGCTGTACGACCTGGTGGAGAAGCTTGCCGTACCGGGGCGGAAGCTGGAGGGGGCCGGCGGCGGCCTCGCCGACAACCTGGCCGAGGCCGGTGGCAAGGTGGGCCGGGTGCCGCTGGTCGGCGACGAGCTGACCGGCCCGTTCACCAAGGCCGCCGACGCCGCCCGCGCGGTGGCCGAGGCCGGCCGCGACCAGCAGGACCTGGTCGGTCAGCTCGCGTGGGCGTTGAGCATCGCGGTGCTGGTCTTCCCGCTCGGGCTGGTGCTGTTCGGCTGGCTGCCGCTGCGGCTGCGCTGGATGCGCCGGGCCGCGTCGGCGAAGGCCCTCGCCGCCGGGCCGGCCGGCCGGGACCTGCTGGCGCTGCGCGCGCTGACCAGTCAGCCGCTGCGCAGGCTGACCCGGATCGACCCCGACGTGGCGCAGGCGTGGCGGCGGGGCGACGACGCCACCGTCGACGCGCTCGCCGCCCTGGAGCTGCGCCGACTCGGCCTGCGCGGTGGTCGGTAGGCACCGTCACCTGTTGTGTCCCCCCGGCCCGCAGGCTTAGATGATGGTGAATGTCTTAGGTCTGCAAAGCCGTCGTCGTGCGTCGGCACGGACGGCCCGGAGAGGGAGCGTCCCCATGCCCGTGTCCCGCAGTCGGTCGATCCTCGCGGCGGGAGCCGCCGGGGTGGTGGCGGTGCTGGCCGCCACCCTCATCGGCCTGCCCCCGGCCAGCGCCGCCACCGGCGACGGCTCCCCCACCGACGCGAACATCGCCTTCGTCGGCCGTTGGGACCGCAGCAACAGCAGCGCGTACGTGCCGAACTGGGCGGGCGCCTACCTCAAGACCGGGTTCACCGGCACCACTGTCAAGCTGCGGCAGCGCCGCACCATCGACCTCTACTACAGCATCGACGGGGCCGACTTCCGCTACCTGACCAACGTCAGCGGCACGGTCAACCTGACCCCGACCCCGCTGCGCGCCGGCAACCACACGCTTGTGGTGTCGTACCGGGTGGTCGCCGGCTCGTACACCGGGGACGCGGTGTTCCAGGGGCTCACCCTCGACTCGGGCGCGCGTACCCTGCCGGCGGCGGTCCGGCCCCAGCTGATCGAGTTCGTCGGCGACTCCATCACCCTCGGCACCACCTCGTCCCGCACGGCGCTGACCGCGTACGGCTGGCTGACCGGCGAGCAGCTCGGCACCGAACACACCCAACTCGGCTACGGCGGGGGCTGCCTGGTCGCCACCGCCGACGGCTGCGTCAGCGTCGCCAGCCAGTTCCTCCGCACCGGGTACGCGGCGAACAGTCCGGCCTGGGACTTCAGCCGCTACCAGGCCGACGCCGTGGTGATCAACCTGGGCACCAACGACCGCAGTCACGGGGTGAGCGGCACGGACTTCCAGAACCAGTACGCCACGTTCATCCGTACCGTGCGGGGCAAGTACCCGCGCGCGGCGATCTTCGCGCTGCGCACCTTCAGCGGCCGGTACGCCGCGGAGACCGCCGCCGCCGTCAGCACGGTCACCGGCGGCGGCGACCGCAACGTGTTCTACGTGGACACCACCGGCTGGCTGCCGGCCGACGGGCTGAGCGACTCGGTGCACCCGAACGACGCCGGGCACCGGGCGATCACGGCCCGGCTCGCCCCGGTCATCGCGGCGAAGCTGACCACCACGCCGACGCCCACCCCCACCACGGCACCGCCGACCACCGCACCCCCGACCACGGCACCCCCGACCACCGCACCGCCGACCACCGCACCCCCGACCACCGCGCCGCCGGTGACCACGCCGCCGCCCGGCGGGACCGGATGCGCCGTCGGATACGCGGTCACCGGGCAGTGGCAGGGCGGGTTCCAGGGCGAGGTGACGATCCGCAACACCGGCACGGCCCCGGTCGACGGCTGGACGCTGCAGTGGAGCTTCGCCGACGGCCAGCGGATCAGCCAGGCCTGGAACGCGAGCTACACGCAGAGCGGCGGCACCGTCCGCGCGACCAACGCCGGCTGGAACGGCACGATCGCGGCCGGCGCGACGGCGAGCTTCGGTTTCCTCGCCGACGCCACCGGTGCGAACAACCGGCCCGCCGGCTTCACCCTCAACGGCACCGCCTGCACGCTGTCCTGACCCCGGTCGGGCGGCCCCGGTTCCGGGGCCGCCCGACCACACGCCGTCAGCGCAGGTAGGCCGCGAGGCCGAGCTGCTGGTTACGCAGGGCGGTGGCGACCACGCCGGCGATCTGCCGGGCCCCGGCCGTCTCGAAGTGGGTGTGGTCGGCGCAGAAGAACGCGCCCACCGCGCCCGAGTTGTAGTCACCGTTGTTCGGGCACAGCTTCAGCGTGTTGTAGAGCGTGTAGCTCAGCTTGTGCAGGTCGATGACGGGGACGTTGTTGGCCCGACCCGCGTCGAAGGTCTCGGTGAGGAAGCCCCGGTTGCCCACGGCGGTGCTACCCGAGCAGGTGATCGCGGCGGCCGGGGTGAGGAAGACCGGGTACGCGCCCCGCTGCTGGGCCGCGCGGGCCATCACGCCGAGCAGTTCCTTGTAGCGGGCCGAGCCGACGTGCCGGTTGCAGGTGGTGCTGCCGTCGTTGATGCCGAACTGGATGAACAGGTAGTCGCCGGCCTTCATCCCGCCGTTGGCGTTGAGCATCGCCTGCCAGCGGGTCGAGTAGGTCTGCGGGTTGATCACGCACTCGCCGGCCGCGTTCATCGTGGTGGTGACGTTCGGGTCGTACAGCCAGGTCTGGATGCTGCGCCCGCCGACCGCGCTGTTGACCACGGTGGCGTTGCCGTTGAGGTACTGGCCGAACTGGTTGCCCCAGCCCACCGGGCAGGCCCCGCTCGACGACGGGTTGGCGACCGTGGAGTCCCCCGCCAGCCACACGGTGACCCGCGGCTGCGTCGTGGGCGTCGGGGTGGGGGTCGGCGTCCGGGTCGGGGGCGGCGTGGGAGTGAGGGTCGGGGTGGGGGTGGGCGGGGTGGACGGTGGCGGGCAGGGGGTGACGGTCGGGGTCGCGCCGGTGCAGGAGACCCCGTTGAGCGCGAACGCGGTGGGCACCGGGTTGGCGGTGGTCCACGCGCCGTTGAACCCGAAGCTGACGGCGGCCCCGGTCCCGATGGTGCCGTTGTAGCCGACGTCCGTGGCGCTGACCGCCGTCCCGTTCTGGGTGACGGTGGCGTTCCACGCCTGGCTGACCCGCTGCCCGCTGGCGAACGCCCAGGTGAGCGTCCAGCCGTTGACCGGATCGCCGAGGTTGGTGATGGTGACGTCCGCGCCGAAGCCGCCCTGCCACTCGCTGGTGACCTTGTAGTCGACCCGGCAGCCGGTGGCCGCCGCGGTGGCGTTGCCCGCCGCGACCGCCACACCGCCCGCGAGGACCGCCAGTGTGATCGCGCCGAGTCCGGCGATACGTCGCCGCGCTGCTCTCATCATCTGCTCCTAGTCGCCGGTGCCGGGCCGGCGTCGCCCGCCCCCATCTGGACGGCCGCCCGAGCCCCGCGACGATGGCCGCAGCCCGGGACGAGAGGAGGCAAAAATCGATGTTACTCGATATTAATCTGCTCTCCCACCTCCGCCCGGTCGGGCCGGCACGCCAGGCGACGCCGCACCGGGCCGCGGGCGGTCGCGCTCGGTCGTCGGGCACCACGACCGGCTCGTCTAGGGTGGTGCGGTGCTCTACTTCCTGATCGTGATCGCCGTGCTGCTGCTGGCGTACGCCGCCGTGCTGGTCAGCTTCGTCCGGCGCGGACGCAAGATCCCGCCGCAGGCGTACCTGGTGTTGGCGCTGCTCAACGGGCTCATCCTGGCGGCCGTGCTGGCCTGGGCCATCGCCCGCTGACCCACCGGCCGGCAGCGGGGCCGGGGGCCCACCCGGGCCGCCGTCGCCCGGGTGGGCCCCCGGCCCACCGCACTCGTCGCACCACCCGCGGTCGGGATCAGTCGCCGTTCAGCACCACCGGGTCGTCATCGTCGTCGTCGATGTCGTCGTCGCCCCAGTTGCGCCGGGCGAACGGCAGGATCACCCAGAAGGTCAGGAACCACAGGCCGGTGATCACGGTGAGCACCACGGCGATGCCGGTGTCGAGCACGAAGTCGGCGATCAGCAGGACCGCGCTCACCATCGCGACCAGCATGAAGGCCAGGCCAGCGGAGGCCATCCGGTGCGCGAAGCGGACCAGTTCCGGCTTGCGGCCCTGGCGGAACAGCGCCCGGTGGAAGGCGACCGGCGAAATGATCATCGCGGTGGCCGCGGCGGCGGACAGCAGGGCCAGGATGTAGACGTCCCGCTGGAACTCGCTGGTCCGGGTGAACCCGTTACTGAACGGCAGGGTCAGCAGGAAGGCGAAGAGGATCTGCACGCCGGTCTGGGCGACCCGCAGTTCCTGGAGCAGATCGGCGAAGTTGCGTTGCCATCGCTGCTTCTCGGATTCCTTCGACACGCGTTACCTCCGGTTCAGACGGTACGACCGACGGGGGCACCCCCCGTCGGCAGCAACGCCTGTGCCCGATCCGCAACCGCCCGAAACCGATTCACGAACCCCGATCGGGCCGCTGCGCCGACATCATCGGGCCGACCCGCGCACCCGGGCCAGGATCGCCTCGGCCAGCGGGCCCGGCGCCTCGTCGGGAATCCAGTGGGTCACCCCGGAGAGCACCACGAACCGGTAGTCCCCCGACACGTGCCGGACGCACGCCTGCGCGGCGGCCCGTCCGATCGCCACGTCCCGGTCGCTCCACACGTAGCTGGTCGGCACGCCCACCGGACCGACCGCCTTCATGTCCCGACCCGACATCGCCCGGTACCAGTTCAACGCCCCGGTCAACGCGCCGGGCGTCCGCAGCGGCCCGGCGTACCCGGCCACCCGGGCCGGGTCGCCGACGCCGGACAGCAGCCGGCGCAGCACCACCCCCCGCCCGGCCAGCAGCACCTTCTCCGCCAGGCCGGCCCGGCGGAACAACGCCATGTACGACGAGCGCGCCCGCTGCCGGCGGTCGGTGGCCAGCGCGTACCCGAAGGCGGCCGGATGCGGCACCGAGACCGCGGTGAGGGTACGCACCCGCTCCGGATGCCGCGCGGCCAACGCCCAGGCGACGACCGCGCCCCAGTCGTGCCCCACCACGTGCGCGGTGTCGACGCCCAGCGCGTCCAGCACCGCCACCGCGTCGGCGACCAGCTCCGGCAGCCGGTAGTCGGCCACCTCGGTGGGACGGGCACCGGGCGAGTAACCCCGCTGGTCGGGTGCGTACGTGCGCAGCCCGGCGGCGTGCAGGGCCGGCACCACCGCGTCCCACTCCCCACCGTGCTGGGGGAAGCCGTGCAGCAGCAGCACCACGTGGCCGCCCTCCGGGCCACCGGCCCGTACGTCGAACGTCAGTCCCCGCGCCGCTACCCGCATGATCGTCAGACTACCCAGCGACCCGGGCCCCGACCGGGCGTCGAATGCCGGGAACCATGACCTGCTGGGCCGTTGCCGCAGGTCGGTGCTAGCGTCTGCCGAGACAACTTCACATCCGACAGGGGAGCGCACAGCGCTGAGAGTGCGGGCACCGCCCGCAGACCCTCGAACCTGATCTGGGTAATGCCAGCGCAGGGAGTTCGGTCGACCTCCAGCCGCGCCGCCGTCCGGCTGCCGCCGGGCGCGGCGTGCGTCTTCTCCTGGTTCGATCTTCTGGACTGGGAGCACCGACATGCAGCACACCACCACCAACCGGTGGCGCACGATCGACATCGTGGTCGCCGCCGTGATCGCCGTGGCCTTCGGGGTCATCTTCTGGGCCTGGGGCCTGGTCTGGAAGGCCGCCGACCCGGTCTTCGCCGCCGCACCGGCCAGCCAGGCCGTGATGTACGGGGTGTGGCTCGTCCCGGCCGTGCTCGGCGGCCTGGTGATCCGCAAGCCGGGGGCGGCCCTGTTCTGCGAGGCCGTCGCCGCCACCGTCTCCGCACTGCTCGGTGCGGAGTGGGGCGGCGTCACCATCGTCCAGGGCCTGATTCAGGGTCTCGGCGCGGAGCTGGCCTTCGCCGCGTTCCGCTACCGGGCGTACCGGCTGCCGGTGGCGGTGCTCGCCGGGGCGATGACCGGGCTGAGCGCCGCCCTGTTCGACTTCTTCGTCTGGAACGCCGAGTACGCCCTGACCAGCTACCGCCTGCCGTACGCGGCGCTGACCGTGCTCAGCGCCGCCGTCGTCGCCGGTGTCGGCGGCTGGTACCTGACCCGGGCGCTCGCCGAGACCGGGGTGCTCGACCGGTTCCCCGCCGCCCGCGACCGCACCCTCGTCTGAGGCTGCCGTGGCGAGCGGGGAAGGGTCGGCGGTGTGGCCGGGGTGAGGCTGGTCGGCTTCGGCTGGCGGCACGCCGGGCGGCGGGCCTGGGCGGTACGCGGGGTCGACCTGCGCATCGACCACGGGGAACGGGTGCTGCTGCTGGGGCCGTCCGGGGCCGGCAAGAGCACCCTGCTCGCCGCGCTGGCCGGGCTGCTGCCGGCGGACTCCGGCGAGCGGGAGGGCACCGTCGAGATCGACGGCCTCGACCCGGCCAAGGCCCGCGAACGGGTCGGCACCGTCTTCCAGGACCCGCAGTCCCAGCTCGTGATGGCCCGCTGCGGCGACGACGTCGCGTTCGGCCTGGAGAACCGGGGGGTACCCGGCGACGAGATCTGGCCCCGGGTGGACGAGGCGCTGCGCCGGGTCGGTTTCCCGTACCACCGGGACCGGCCCACCGCGGCGTTGTCCGGCGGCGAGCAGCAGCGGCTCGCCCTGGCCGGGGTGCTGGCGCTGCGGCCGGGGCTGCTGCTGCTCGACGAGCCGACCGCCAACCTCGATCCGGCCGGCGCGGACCTGGTCCGCACGGCGGTGGCCGGCGCGTTGGACCCCGACACCACCCTGGTCCTGGTCGAACACCGGGTCGCCGACGCCCTGCCCCTGGTCGACCGGGTGGTGGTGCTGGCTCCCGGTGGCGGGGTCCGGGCCGACGGGACCCCGGAGGCGGTCTTCGCCGCGCACGGGGCCGCGCTCGCCGCCGAGGGGGTGTGGGTGCCCGGTCACCCCACGGTGACCCGGCGGGCCGCCGGACCGAAAGGCGCGGAGTTGCTCACCGCCGACCGGCTCGGCCTGCCGCCCCGGCTGGCCCCCACCGACCTGGCCGTACGCGCCGGCGAGGCGCTCGCCGTCCTCGGCCCGAACGGGGCCGGCAAGTCCACCCTCGCGCTGCTGCTCGGCGGCCTGCTCCGCCCCGGGGCCGGCCGGCTGACCGCCACCGCCGCCCTGGCCGACGGGGACACCCGTACGCCCCCGCACCGGTGGCGGGCCCCCGCCCTGGCCGGTCGGATCGGTTCGGTCTTCCAGGACCCGGAGCACCAGTTCGTCACCCGTACCGTCCGCGACGAACTGGCCCTCGGTCCGCGCCGGACGGGTCGCCCCGAACCGTCCGTCCGGGCCACCGTGGACGAGTTGCTGGAGCGGCTGCGGCTGACCCGGCTCGCCGGGGCCAACCCGTACACCCTCTCGGGTGGGGAGGCCCGGCGGCTCAGCGTGGCGACCGCCCTGGCCACCGCGCCCCGGCTGCTGATCTGCGACGAACCCACCTTCGGCCAGGACCGCCGCACCTGGGGTGAGCTGGTCGACCTCTTCGCCGACCTGCGCGACGCCGGACACGGCGTGGTCACCGTCACCCACGACGGGGACTTCGTCGCCGCGCTCGCCGACCGGGCGGTCACCCTGCGCCCCGCCCGGGAGCAGCCGTGACCGCCCCCGCACCGCGCCCCCGCACCACCGCCCGTCCACGGGCGTGGGGGCGGTCGTGATCGGTCTGGAACCCGTCGCGACGCCCGGTGCGCCGCTGGCCCGACGCAACCCGGTGGCGAAGCTCGCGGCCGGTCTGGTCTTCTCTTTCCTGCTGGTGGCCAGCCTCGACCCGGTCGCGCCCGCGGTGGCGATCGCCATGGAACTGGCGCTGCTGCCACTGTTCGGCATCCGCTACCGGGTGCTGGCCCGGCGGGCCCTGCCCCTGCTGGCCGGTGCCGTCGGCATCCTGGTCACCCTGGTGCTGTTCGCCGCCGACCGTTCCGGCCGGGTGCTCGGGGAGGCCGGACCGCTGCTGGTCACCTCGGGAGTGCTGGTCACCGCGTTGGGACTGGTGTTGCGGATGCTCGCGGTCGCCCTGCCCGGGGTGATCGTCTTCGCGACCACCGACCCGACCGACCTGGCCGACGCGCTGGTACAGAACGCGAAGGCCCCGGCCCGCTTCGCCATCGGCGCCCTGGCCGCGTTCCGGCTGGTGCCGCTGCTCGGTCAGGAGTGGCAGATGCTGACCATGGCGCGCCGGGCCCGGGGGGTGGACGCCGGCCGTAACCCGCTGGCCCGGCTGCGGCTCTTCGCCGCCACGGCGTTCGCCCTGCTGGTGGGGGCGATCCGGCGCGGCACCCGGCTGGCGGTGGCGATGGACGCCCGGGGCTTCGACGCCGGCACCCCGCGTACGGTGGCCCGCCGGCAGGTGTTCCGCCCGGCCGACTGGCTGCTCGTCGCCGGAGCGGCCGCCCTGGCCGGCAGCGCCCTCGCGGTCAGCGTCGCCCTCGGCACCTTCCGCCCCCTGATCGGCTGACCCACCCGGCCCGCCGAGCGGCAGGCCGCCGGCGCCATTGAGCCGAAACAGCGGTATCCGAGGGCTCGGATACCGCTGTTTCGGCGATCTGGCGTAACGGGCCCCCGGCCGAGGGGGCCCCCGCCGGGCGGGTCAGCTGCGGCGGAAGGCGTACCGCCGGTTCTGGCCCTGGGCGGTGGTGGAGCCGGCCCGGACCGGCCGGCCCGACCGCGACGGCGGAGGGGGCGGAGTTTGCCGCGCGGCGGCGTCCGGGTGGGACGACGCGACGGCGAGGGGAACCGGGTGCGCGGGCGTCACGGTGAGTGCCGCGAGCGCCGTCGGGTCCACCTCCACCGGGGACGGTACGGGACGACGGGACTTCTTCGGACTGCGCTTGGCGGGCATACGCTGCCTCCTGACGAGGTGCGGAGGGCCACCCTGCCACGCGGACGGCGGGCGGGCGGTCGACGGACGGGATCGGCTCCGGACGACCGGCCACGGGTCATCCCCCTGCGGGGAGGAGTGGGAAACGCGGACGCCCGAGCACGCGGACCCACGGCCACGGCGGCGGGTCGGCTCTGGAGAGAAGGGCGTCAGATGCGCATGCCGTCACGCTAACCCACCCCCGCACCCGGCGCACCCGCTTTTCCGACCCCGTCGCGCCGACGGCGGCGACCCCCGCCGGGCGTACGCGACCACCCTGTGACACTGGGTGGACGGCGGCTGCCGGCCCTCGCGGGCGCGCGATAGGTTCACAGCACACAGGTGACGTGAGAGGTGGCGGGTACGACATGACGCAACAGGCGACGGCGCAGATCGGCGTGACCGGGCTGGCGGTGATGGGTCGCAACCTGGCCCGCAACCTGGCCCGGAACGGGTTCACCGTGGCGGTGCACAACCGCTCCCCGGAGCGCACCCGCAGCCTGGTCGCCGAGCACGGCGACGAGGGCACCTTCGTGCCGTCGGAGTCCCTGGCCGACTTCGTCGGCTCGCTGGAGCGGCCCCGCGCGGTGATCGTCATGGTCAAGGCGGGCGCCCCCACCGACGCCGTCATCGACGAGCTGGTGCCGCTGCTGGAGGAGGGCGACATCGTCGTCGACGCCGGCAACGCCCACTTCGCCGACACCCGCCGCCGGGAGGAGACGCTGCGCGAGCACGGGCTGCACTTCGTCGGCACCGGTGTCTCCGGTGGCGAGGAGGGCGCGTTGCTCGGGCCGAGCATCATGCCGGGCGGCTCGGCGGAGTCCTACCAGAAGCTCGGCCCGATGTTCGAGAAGATCGCCGCGCAGGTGGACGGCGTCCCCTGCTGCCAGCACGTCGGCCCCGACGGCGCGGGCCACTTCGTCAAGATGGTCCACAACGGCATCGAGTACGCCGACATGCAGCTCATCGCCGAGGCGTACGACCTGCTGCGGGCCGGGCTGGGGGCGACCCCGGCGGAGATCGCGGAGATCTTCCGGGAGTGGAACACCGGCGAGCTGGAGTCGTTCCTCATCGAGATCACCGCCGACGTGCTGGCGCACACCGACGCCGCCACCGGCAAGGCGTTCGTCGACGTGGTGCTCGACCAGGCCGAGCAGAAGGGCACCGGCCGCTGGACGGTGCAGATCGCCCTCGACCTGGGCATCCCGATCACCGGCATCGCCGAGGCGACCTTCGCCAGGTCGCTGTCCGGGCACGCCGGTCAGCGCGAGGCGGCCCGCCGCACGTTCGGCGACGCGGGCGAGAAGTGGCAGGTCGAGGACCGGGACGCGTTCGTCGAGGACGTCCGCCGGGCACTGCTGGCCAGCAAGATCGTCGCGTACGCGCAGGGCTTCGACCAGATCCGGGCCGGCAGCCGCGAGTACCACTGGGACATCGACCTGGGTGGCACCGCCACCATCTGGCGGGGCGGCTGCATCATCCGGGCGCGCTTCCTCGACCGCATCCGGGAGGCGTACGACTCGCAGCCGGAGCTGCCGACGCTGCTGGTCGCGCCGTACTTCGCCGACGCGGTGAGCGACGGCGTGCCGAGCTGGCGTCGGGTGGTGGCGGACTCGGCGCGGGCAGGTGTGCCCACCCCGGCCTTCTCCTCGTCGCTCGCCTACTTCGACGCGCTGCGCGCGGAGCGGTTGCCGGCGGCCCTGATCCAGGGCCTGCGGGACAACTTCGGCGCGCACACCTACCACCGGATCGACCGGGAGGGCGCGTTCCACACCCTGTGGGCGACCGCCGACCGCTCCGAAGTGGCCGGCTGACCAGCCCGCCGACGTCGGTGCGGTGTCCACACCGCACCGGCACCGGGGCGGCCCGTCCGCCCGGGGCCGGGAGGACATGACGAATGCCCCGCTGTTGCGGCACGTGCCGCGACGGCGGGGCATTCTCACGCCTGGGCCCGGGCGCCGGTCCACGGCGATCCGGGCCGACAGGTGACCGGCTGGGGCGCGGCATCCGTCGGCCCGTTGCCGGGGGGTGGTCAGCGGTGTGCGGCCGGCCGGGCGGCGGTCACCAGAACCGCCGACGGCGGGCCTTCTGCGGGCGCAGCACGTCGGCGCCCCGGCTCAGCATCCGGCTCACCCCGCTGGGGCCGCGACGGGCCTCCAGGGTGTGGCTCAGCCGGCGGGCGCCCGCCGCGGCCAGCGGCACGGCGACCGCCATGACCGCCCACTGTGCGATCCGCTTCTGAATCATGAGTGCTCACCTCCGCGATTGGCTGCTCACCAGGGGATACCCCGACGGTGAGATCACCAACCGTGGTCCGGTCAGCGCGGCGGGGCGACCGGGTTGGGCAGCGCGCCACCGAACCGGCGGTCCCGCTGGGCGTACAGCTCGCAGGCGTACCACAGGTGGCGGCGGTCGAAGTCCGGCCAGAGGGTGTCCAGGAACACCAGCTCCGCGTACGCCGACTGCCAGAGCATGAAGTTGGAGATCCGTTCCTCGCCGGAGGGGCGCAGGAAGAGGTCGACCTCGGGGACCTCCGGGTGGTAGAGGTACTTCGCCACGGTCTTCTCGGTGACCTTGTCCGGGTCGAGCCGACCGGCGGCCACCTCCCGGGCGATCGCGGCGGCGGCGTCGGCGATCTCGGCCTGGCCGCCGTAGTTGACGCAGAACTGGAGGGTCAGCGTCGAGTTGCCCCGGGACATCTCCTCGGCGGTCTGCAACTCGGAGATGACGCTCTTCCACAGCCGGCCCGCCCGCCCCGACCAGACCACCCGCACCCCCAGGTCGACCAGTTGGTCGCGGCGGCGGCGGATGACGTCCCGGTTGAAGCCCATCAGGAAGCGGACCTCGTCCGGCGAGCGCCGCCAGTTCTCGGTGGAGAAGGCGTACGCCGACAGGTAGGGCACGCCCAGCTCGATCGCCCCCTCCACGGTGTCGAAGAGGCTGAACTCGCCCTGCTCGTGGCCCTTGGTGCGGGGCAGACCGCGCTCCTTGGCCCAGCGGCCGTTGCCGTCCATCACCACCGCGACGTGCTTCGGCAGCGCCTCGGCGGGCAACGCCGGTGGACGTGCCCCCGACGGGTGCGGGGTCGGTGGCACCGGCTCCCGCCGGCCGGACCTCAACGATCGGATCACTCGGTCATCTCCCTGTCCACACCCTCCACACCGACCCGGGGCGGCACCACCCGGCCACCCGGCGCACCGCCGTCGTCCCCGGCCGGCCCGCCACCACCCACCGGTACACCGCCCACCGGGCCGGTGTCCGGCGCACCGCCCCGGTCGACCAGCGGCAGCGAGCGTAGCGCGCGTTCCAGGTGCCACTGCAGGTGCGCCGCGACCAGGCCGCTGCACTCCCGGCGTACCCCGGTGGCGGTGGCGTCGGCGACCTGCCAGTCGCCGCTGGTGAGGGCGGACATCAGGTCGATGGTGGCCGGCGCGGGGTGGGCCGCGCCGGGCGGCCGGCAGTCCGGGCAGACCGCGCCACCCGCCGGTACGGAGAACGCCCGGTGCCGCCCCGGGGTGCCGCAGACCGCACAGGCGGTCAGTGCCGGCGCCCACCCGGCGAGGCTCATCCCGCGCAGCAGGTAGGCGTCGAGCACCAGCGTGGTGGCGTGCTCCCCCAGCGACAGCGCCTTGAGCGCGCCGAGGGTGAGCTGGAACAGCCGCAGCGACGGTTCCCGCTCGACGGGGGTGAGGCGTTCGGCCGTCTCCGCGATCGCGCTCGCCGCCGTGTACCGGGGGTAGTCCCCGAGGAAGCGCCGGCCGTACAGGTCGATGCCCTCGACCTGGCTGACGCTGTGCAGCGAGCTGCCGGTGTTGCCCTTCGGGTCCCCGGCGAGTTGGAGGTCGATGTGCCCGAACGGTTCCAGCCGGGCACCGAACTTGCTGGTGGTACGGCGTACCCCCCGGGCCACCGCCCGCAGCCGGCCGTGCCGGCGGGTCAGCAGCGTGATGATCCGGTCGGACTCGCCCAGCTTCTGCACACGCAGCACCACCGCGTCGTCGCGGTAGAGCTGTCGGCGGTACCCGGCCATCGGGTCATTCTCTCTCGGGGTGGGAAATCAGGGTCGGATCGGGGTGGGTGGGTGCCGCGCCCCGGATGTGCGCCGGGGTGCGGCGGTCGTAGGTTGCTGGTCATGGCACTTCCCCGCAGCGTGGTCGCCCTGGGCGCGACCGCCGCCCTCATCCTCGCCACCGGGTGCGACACACTGGCGTTCCGGCGGCTGGACTTCGACACCACCGAGACGGCGACGATCGCCCGGATCACCGTCCGGCCCGGTTCCGGGGACGTCGTGGTGCGGGCCACCGGCCCGGCCACCGGGGTACGCGTCAAGCGGGTGCTCCGCTACCAGGGTGACCAGCCCGACACCACGTACCAGATCACCGGCGACGAACTGGTGCTGGACACCGGCTGCGGCCCCCGCTGCTCGGTGTCGTACGAGGTGACCGCCCCGCCCGGGGTGCGGGTGCAGGGCGAGACCGGCTCCGGCGACGTCGAGCTGGCCAAGATCGGATCGGTCGACTTCTCCCTGGGCTCGGGCAACCTGCGGATCGCCGACGCCAGCGGCCCGGTGCGGGCCGAGACCGGCTCGGGCAACATCGAGGTGCTCAACGTCACCGGCCCGGTCGACCTGCGGGCGTCCTCCGGTGACGTCACGGGCACCCGGCTCGGTGGCGACGTCTTCGCCGAGACCGACTCCGGCAACATCACGCTCCTGCTGAGCACCGCGGCCTCGGCGCGGGCCCACGCCGGCAGCGGGGACGTCGAGCTGACGGTGCCGGCGGGCCGCTACCGGGTGAAGTCGAACGTCGACTCGGGGGAGGCCGAGATCGGGGTGACCAACGATCCGACGGCGTCGCTGGTGCTCGACCTCGAGACCGGCAGCGGGAACGTGACGGTCGTGCAGCGTTGAGGCGTCCCGGCGTACCTCAGCGGGCCCTGGTCCCGGCGGCGTCGGCCCCGGCCGTCCGGGGGGCCGGGACGACGGGCGTCGCCGGCACCGGTCGGGCCGGCCGCCGGCCCGGGACCAGCTCGGGGCGGCGGCGGGCCGCCACGTCCTCGACCCAGCCGACCAGCAGGGTCACCACGCCCACCAGGAGGAAGACCAGCACCACCCGGATCGCCAGCCCCCACGGGTCGCGGGTCGACCAGCCGACCAGCCCGACCAGCGGGGTGAGCGCCACCACGAAGGGCATGTGCCACAGGTAGATGGTCAACGCGCGCCGGTTCGCGATCGTCACCAGCCGGCTGACGATCCGGTTGCGGTCCACCCAGGCGGCGGTGGCCGGGGCCCGGCCGATGACGACCAGGATGAACGCCGCCGACCACAGGGCGTTGCCCAGCGGGATGTCGTTGAGGTCGTAGCCGCGCGGCCCGGGGTGGGTGAGGATCCAGCCGGCGCCGGCCCCGGCCAGCAGCAGCGCCGCCGGCACCAGCACCCGGCCGGCCAGCCGGCGCAGCAACCCGTCGTGGTGGGCGAAGCCGAGCAGCCAGGCGCCGAAGTACAGGCCGAAGTGCTGCAACACCGTCGAGGTGGTGGTCAGCAGACCCGCCTCGATCGCGATCAACAGCAGGTAGGGGACGGCCAGGGTGGGCAGCGGGGCCCGGCGGAACAGCCACAGCGCCACCGGGGAGGCGAGCACGAACCACAGGTAGTCCCGCAGGTACCAGATCGGGCTGAGCGCGAGCCCACCCCAGTAGTTCGCGGGCGGGTCGGTGATGGGAAACAGCCACAGCACCACCCGGGGGGTGAACACCAGCCCGGTCAGCAGCATCGCCGGGACGAAGACCGCCGCCACCACCCACAGCGAGGGCAGCAGCCGGCGCAGCCGACGCCCGACCGCGGGCACGCCGCAGCGGTCCAGCGACGCGGCCATCAGCGACCCGGCCAGGGCGAACATGACCGACATGGCCGGGAAGACAAGCGTCAGCGAGGCCAGCCCGGTGACGTGGTAGACCACGACCCGGATGATGGCCAGGAACCGGAGCAGATCCAGATATCGGTTACGCATCAGGCTGCATCTATGTCGGGGGCGGGATGGACGTCCCCTACCCTGCGCACCCGACCTGTGAAACCGCTGCTAATCGGTGCCTGACGTGAAACTTCCCATATCAGTGTCCGAATTCCACCCGGCGTACGGGATCAGAAACCCAGCTTGCGCAACTGCTTCGGATCGCGCTGCCACTCCTTGGCGACCCGGACGTGCAGGTCCAGGTAGACCCGGGTGCCGAGCAGCTCCTCGATCTGCTTGCGGGCGGTGGTGCCGACCTCCTTGAGCCGGCTGGCCCGGTGGCCGAGCACGATCGCCTTCTGGCTGGGCCGCTCGACGTAGACGTCGGCGTAGATCTTCATGAGCTGACCCTCGGGGATCATCTCCTCCACCACCACGGCGATCGAGTGCGGCAGCTCGTCGCGGACCCCCTCCAGCGCCGCCTCCCGGATCAGCTCGGCGACCAGCACCTGCTCCGGCTCGTCGGTGAGCATGTCGTCCGGGTAGAGCTGCGGCGACGGCGGCAGGTAACCGGTCATCACGTCGACCAGGGTGTCCACCTGGTGCCCGGAGACCGCGCTGACCGGCACCACGGCGGCGAAGTCAGCCAGCTCGCTGACCGCGAGCAACTGCTCGGCCAGCCGCCGCTTGTCGACCAGGTCGGTCTTGGTGACCACGGCGAGGACGGTGGCCTTCAACTCGCTCAGCTCGCCGCTGATGAACCGGTCACCCCGGCCCACCGGCTCGTCGGCCGGAATGCACAGGCCGATCACGTCGACCTCCGTCCAGGTGGTGCGCACCAGGTCGTTGAGGCGCTCGCCGAGCAGGGTGCGCGGCCGGTGCAGGCCCGGGGTGTCCACCAGGACCAGCTGCGAATCCGGCCGGTGCAGCACGGCCCGGATGACGTGCCGGGTGGTCTGCGGCTTGTTGGAGGTGATCGCGATCTTGGTGCCGACGATGGCGTTGGTCAGGGTCGACTTGCCGGCGTTCGGCCGCCCGACGAAACACCCGAAACCCGCCCGGTACGGCCGCTGCTCCACGCCGGTCACTCGATCACCGTGCCGAGCACCGTGCCGTCCGGCGCGGCCACGTGGATCGGCGCGTCGGCGGACAGGTCCCGCACCGCGGCGTGACCCGCCCCGTCCAGCGTCGACGCCTCGGTCACCACCACCGCCGCCTCCAGCCGACTCGCCCCGGCCGCCACCGCCGACGCCACCGCGAGCTGCAACGCCGTGACCGTCAACGAGGGCAGCGCGACGCTCGCCGCCGCGTACGTCCGGCCGTCCTGGTCGCGGACCGCCGCGCCCTCCACCGCGGCCACCCGGGCACGGGCACCACGGGCCAGCACGACCAGCTTGCCGTCCTCGGCACTCAACTCGGCCGGATCGGACGGGGTGGGCCGGGCGGCCGGCTCGACGGGTGTCTCAGGCATCGGCGGGTTGCCTCTCCTCGGTGCTGTGCTGACTGTCAGGGGAATCGGGTCCGTCCGACGGCACCCGGCTGACCAGCACGCTGTCTATCCGGTTACGTCGGCCGGTGGTGCCCTCGGCGACCAGTTTGAGGCCGGCCACCTCGGCGTCGGCACCCGGGATCGGCACCCGCCCCAGGGCCTGCGCCAACAGGCCACCGACCGTCTCCACCTCGTCGGTGGGCAGCTCGGTGTCGAACAACTCGCCCAGGTTCTCCACCGGCAGCCGGGCGGTGACCCGCACCGCGCCGTCGGCCAGGTGCTCCACCGGCGGGCGCTCGACATCGTACTCGTCGGTGATCTCGCCGACGATCTCCTCCAGGATGTCCTCGATGGTGACCAGCCCGCCGGTGCCGCCGTACTCGTCGACGACGATGACCAGGTGGTTGCGGGCGGCCTGCATCTCCGACAGCAGGTCGTCGACCGGCTTGGACTCCGGCACGAACGTCGCCGGCCGCATCAGCTCGGCCACCGGCGTCTGGTGGGCCCGCAGGTCGCCGCCCCGGGTACGCCGGATGAGGTCCTTGAGGTAGAGCACGCCGAGCACGTCGTCGACGCTCTCCCCGATCACCGGGATGCGGGAGAACCCGGAGCGCAGGAACAGCGCCAGCGCCTGGGAGAGGGTCTTGCCCTCCTCGATCCACACCATCTCGGTGCGCGGCACCATCACCTCCCGGGCGATGGTGTCGCCGAGCGCGAAGACCGAGTGGATCATCTGGCGTTCGCCGTGCTCCACCACCCCCCGCTGCTCGGCCAGGTCGACCAGCTCCCGCAGCTCGACCTGGGTGGCGAACGGCCCCTCCCGGAAGCCACGCCCCGGGGTGACCGCGTTGCCGATCAGGATCAGCAACGAGGCCAGCGGGTTCAGTGCCCGACCCAGCCAGCGCACCAGCGGCGCCACCGCCCGGCCCACCGCGTACGCGTGCTGCCGGCCCAGCGTGCGCGGGGCCACCCCCACCACCACGAAACTGACCACGGTCATCGCCCCGGCGGTCACCAGCGCCGCCCGCCAGCCCGCGCCGAAGCTGTCCACCGCGACCAGGGCGACCAGGGTGGTGGCGGTCAGCTCGGCGAGCAGCCGCAGCAGCAACAACAGGTTGAGGTGGCGGACCACGTCACCGGCGACGGCCTGGAGGGTACGCGCGCCCCGCGCCCCGTCGCGGGCCAGCTCCGCGGCGCGGGCCGGGGAGACCGCGGCCAGCGCGGCCTCGGTCATCGCGATCAGGCCGGCGAGCACCACCAGCCCGGCCGCGAAGAAGATCAGCTGAAGATCGGGAAGGCCGGCGGTCGGACCGGCCGCGACTATGTCCATCACCGGGACCGGGTCGACCGCCAGCTGGCCAGCAGCCGGGCCTGGAGGGCGAACATCTCCCGCTCCTCCTCCGGCTCGGCGTGGTCGTAGCCGAGCAGGTGCAGCACCCCGTGCACGGTGAGCAGGTGCAGCTCGTCGGCGGCGCTGTGCCCGGCGGTGGCCGCCTGCTTGGCCGCCACCTCCGGGCAGAGCACGATGTCGCCGAGCAGTGCCGGTTCACCGCCGGCCGGGGCGCTCTCCCCCGGGCCGTGGTCGACGCTGCCCTCGTCCATGGGGAAGGCGAGCACGTCGGTGGGGCCGTCGCCGCCCATCCAACGATGGTTCAGCTCGGTCATGTAGCCGATGTCGACAAGCAGCACGGACAGCTCGGCGAGCGGGTTGACCCCCATCTCGTCGAGGGCGTGCCGGGCCACGGCGAGCACCGCGTCGGTGTCGACCTCGGCACCGGACTCGTTGGCGATCTCGATGGACAACTGTCTTCCTCTGATTGGTTAGCGGCGTCGGCCGGCTCGGCCGCCCTGGGCGGTCCGCCCCGGCACGGCGTGCACGCCCTGCGCCTGCTGGTTCTCCCGCTCGTCCCAGCGGGCGTACGCGTCGACGATCTCACCGACCAGCCGGTGCCGGACCACATCCGCGCTGGAGAGCTGCGCGAAGTGCACGTCCTCGACATGGCCCAGGATCTCCCGGACCACCCGCAGCCCGCTGGCCGTCCCGCCGGGAAGGTCCACCTGGGTGACGTCACCGGTCACCACGATCTTGGAACCGAAGCCCAGTCGGGTGAGGAACATCTTCATCTGCTCGGGCGTGGTGTTCTGCGCCTCGTCCAGGATGATGAAAGCGTCGTTCAGGGTGTTGTGGGTGACCAGGAAGTCGTCGGTCACGTACAACGAGTCCTCCGCCGCGACCTGGATGCACATCGTCTCCTGCACCCCGGCCGGGATGATCGAGTCGATGAACCGCATCGGCCGCCCGCCGCCGTGCTCGTCGTACCGCTGGCGCTTGCGGGCCAGGCGGAACGGCGGGACACCGGCCGGTAGCCGGATCTCCACGACGTAGGCGTCGGCGCGATACGGGACCGGACGCCCGTTGGCCAGACCGGGCTTGCGTCCCTCGACCTCCCGTACCCGCCAGGTCGCCACTCCGCCGAGCGACTGGACCAGGTGGACGACGTCGTCCCGCAGCCGGGTCGAGGTCGTCGAGTACTGCACCCGACAGGTGCGCCCCGCCTGGACGACCGGCCCCCCGTCGGTGTCCAGCAGCCCCTGCAGAACGGCCAGCCGGACGCCGAGACTGTTCTGCAGGTAGACGTCGGGCACGAACTTGGTCCCCGACTTCGCACCGGCAAGGCCCAGTTCGCGGAGCGCGAGCGTCACCGGGTTGGCGACGATCACCCCGCCCCGGTGACCGTTGACGTGCCGGAGCACGTAGTCGTAGTTGTTCTTGCGCACCAGCTCGATGTCGGGCAGCGCCGCGTCGAGCGCGTCGGCCAGCTCCGGGTCGGCGGTGCTGAAGGCCGGGGTGGTCCGCAACGAGATGCTGCCGTCGCCGAGCAGCAGACCGAGGGCGTACGGGTCGAGCGGAACGTCCTGCGACTCGAGCTGCACCGGTGCCACGACCGGAAGCTCGTACCGGCGGATGTGACCCCGCCGTTCCTTGCCGATCATCTCGTGCGTCTCGAGGGTGCGCCGACCGCCGCGCCGCTTGTCCTCCGGGGTGGCCACCGTCCAGAGGTGTTCACCGCAGCAGAGGGTCGAGGCCCCGTCCTGCGTGGTGACCCGGTATACCTGCTTGGGCCCCTGCGGGTAGATGCCGATCACCGGCGTGGGCGTCCCGTTCGCGCCGATGACCAGGTCACCGACCCGCAGCGACCCGAACGGTCGGAAACCCTCCGGAGTCAGCACCTTCGCGTCGTAGGGCTGCGCCCTACCCCGCATGTACGCCAGCGGCGCCACCTCGATGGTACCGGCGGCCATCAGCTTCGGGATGGACTCCGGGTCGAGCATGTCGTGCAGCGCGTCGTAGAGCGGGCGCAGGTACGGGTCGATCTTCTCGTTCAGGGTGCCCGGCAGGAAGCCCAGTCGCTCGCCCGCCTCGACCGCCGGACGGGTCAGGATGATCCGGCTGACCTGCTTGGCCTGGAGCGCCTGGACGGCCTTCGCCATCGCCAGGTACGTCTTGCCGGTGCCGGCCGGGCCGATGCCGAACACGATCGTGTTGGCGTCGATCGAGTCGACGTACGTCTTCTGCCCGAGCGTCTTGGGGCGGATGGTGCGCCCGCGCCGGGAGAGGATGTTGAGGGTGAGCACCTCGGCGGGTCGCTCGGTGCCGCCCTGTTCGAGCATGCCGACGGTACGCCGGACAGCGTCAGTGGTCAGGGTCTCGCCTTTCTCGATCAGTTCGAGCAGCTCGCTGAAGAGGCGCTCGGCGAGAGCATTGTCCGCGGGCGCGCCGGTGATGGTGATCTCGTTGCCGCGAACGTGCACGTCGCTGGTGACCGAACGTTCGACGAGTCGCAGGATCTCGTCGCCCGCGCCGAGCAGGTTGACCATGATCTTGGCGTCGGGAACCGTGATCCTGGTCTGCACCCGGGGCGGGCCGGGAGGTGGGGTGCCGGTCATAGGTCGGGCCGTGGGGCCCTGCGCCACCTGCTTCCATCTCGCGCCGTGCCCTGCTGGCACGGCGTGCGGACGATACTCCCATCGTATCCGCTCGGGCCCGGCGGCACCGCGCCACTTTTCCCGCCCGGCGGGGCCGGGCGGTCGTACCCGCCTCCCGGCCCGTCCGGCGGCCGGCACCGGGCCGGCAGCTGGCATGTCAGGGCCCGGGAGCCGGCGGGTCAGGCCCGGGAGCCGGATCGGGCCGGCGGCTGGCGGCCGAGGTCGAGGGCCGGCCGGTCAGGCCCGGAAGTCGTACCGGTCGAAGGTCTCCTGGTGGCGGGTGAAACGGTAGGTGGCCCAGTGCATCGCGACCACCGTCCCGTCGGCGTCGCGGGTGAGCCGCAGCAGCTCCCCGACCTCCCGCCCGGAGACCGTCCGGAACACGTCAGGTGACTGCGGCGTCGGCGCGAACACCGCCGGGGGCCGCCCCGCCGGATCGTCCGCGCCCCGGGCCCGCAGCGCCCCGTCGTGCCAGGAGAAGACGTACTCGAACCCCTCGCCCCACCAGCGGCCCAGCACCCCCCGCAGCGGGCCGGGCGCACCCGGGCCCGGCCGCCACGGCACGATCTCCGCCGGGTCGTGCTCGGCCGAGGCGGCGAGCAGCCGGTGCGGCAGTTCCAGCACCTCGGCGGCGGTGCCGCAGGAGGCGAGCACCGCGCAGCCCATCGCGCCGGGGGTGCCGTCCCCGCCGCGCCGGCCGTAGACGCCGGCCAGGAAGCCAGGCATCGCGCCGTCGTGCCCCACGTGCACCACCCGGTCCGGGTACGGGACCAGGATCAGCCCGAGCCCGAAGCCGGCCCTCCAGGCCGTCTCGTCGGTGGTGGTCACCGGCCAGCGCATCTCGTCCAGCGTCGTCGGGGCGAGCACCGCCCCGGTCGGGTCCAGCGCGGCCGGATCGGCGAGGAACGCCGCCCACCGGGCCATGTCCGTCGCGGTGCTCCACAGCTGGCCGGCCGGCCCGACCGCCCCGAAGTCGGTCGGCGGCTCCGGATGTGCCTCGTCGGAGTACGCGTCGACCAGGAACCCGGTCACCGCCTGCGGCCCCGGGTCGACCGAGGTGCCGGCCAGCGCCAACGGGGTGAGCACCCGGTCGGCGAGCACCTCGGCCCAGGTGCCGCCGCGCAGCGCGCCGACCAGCCGGCCGAGCAGCGCCATGCCCAGGTTGGAGTAGTGGTAACGGCGGCCGGTGGGCAGCACCCGCTCGGCCCGGACCAGGTCGGCGACCAACTCGTCCACCTGCGGCGCGCGCAGCGTGTCCCAGACGTCGCCGTACGGTTCGCGTTGCAGCCCGGCGGTGTGCGAGAGCAACCGGCGTACGGTCAACTCGCCGTGCGCGGGCAGGTCCAGGTGCCGGCCCAGCGGGTCGTCCAGGTCGAGCAGCCCGTCGTCGCGGCACTGCAACGCCAGCACGGCGGTGAAGGTCTTGGTGACCGAGCCGATCCGGAACCGGCTCGCCGGGCCGAGGACGGTGTCGTTACCGGTGGTGCCGACCTGGAAGCTCCAGAGCGGACCGTCGGCCCGGTGCAGCGCCACCGCCAGGGCCGGCACCCGTGCCTGCGCCTGGGTGCCACGGACCATCCGTTCCAGCCGACGCCGGGTGGGTGCCCCCTGGCCGTCCGGGTCGGGTTCCGGGTCGGCCGTCGACGTCACACCAGGTCCCGGGCCAGCATCGGGCCCAGGGGCGCGCCGCCGAGCAGGTGGGCGTGCACGTGGAAGACCTCCTGGCCGCCGTACGGGCCGGTGTTGAACATCAGCCGGAAGCCGTCACCGGTCAGCCCCTCGTCCTCGGCCACCGCCGCCGCCGTGGCCAGGACCTCGCCGGCCAGCCCCGGGTCACCCTGACCGAGCGTCGCCACATCGGCGTAGTGCTCCTTGGGGATGATCAGCACGTGCACCGGCGCCTTCGGCCCGATGTCACGGAAGGCCAGGGTGGTGGCGGTCTCCTTGACGATGGTGGCCGGAATCTCCCCGGCGACGATGCGGCAGAACAGACAGTCGGCTCCCATCCCCCCACTCTAAAGACCACCCCTCCCCCACTCCCCCGCCCGCCCCTCCCACACCGCCCCTTCCGCCCCTGCCCCGGTGATCAAGAGGTTTGCGTCAATCCCGGGCCCGCCGATGACGCAAACCTCTTGATCACGAGGGGACACCGCCGGGAGACGGTGGTACGAGGCGGCGTTGAGGGGCGGTGATCAAGAGGTTCGGGGCGGGGATCGAGCCGGAGGATGACGCAAACCTCTTGATCACCGGGGCAGGGCGGGGGCAGGCGGGGAGGGATGGGTGGGGTGGTTACCAGCGGGAGAGGCGGGTGGCGAGGACGGCCAGGGCGGCGGGGCCGGCGGTGGAGGTGCGTAGGACCGAGGGGCCCAGACGTACCGCGCGGGCGCCCGCGTCGGTGAAGGTGGTCAGCTCGGTCGGGGCGACGCCGCCCTCGGGCCCGACGACCAGGACGATCTCGCCGGTGCTCGGCAGGTCGACAGTGGTGAGCCGGTCGTCGGCCTCCTCGTGCAGGACGAACGCCGTGCCCGCCCCGGCGATCCGGCGGGCCACCGCGGCGGTGGACTCGTCCGGGGTACCGGCCACCACCGGCAGCCACGCCCGGCGGGCCTGTTTGGCTGCCTCCCGGGCCGTCGCCACCCACTTGTCCCGGGCCCGTACGCCCCGGTCGCCGCGCCACTGCGCCACCGAGCGGGATGCCGCCCAGGGCACGATCTCGTCCACCCCGACCTCGGTCATCGCCTGTACGGCCAGCTCGCCCCGGTCGCCCTTGGCGATGCCCTGCACCACGACCAGCCGGGGGACGTCCGCGTCGACGTACCCCCGGGAGGTGACGGTGAGGTCGAGGGCACCCCGACCGACGGCGGTGACCACGGCGGTGGCGGTGCCGCCCCGCCCGTCGGCGAGCAGCAGTTCCTCGCCGACGCGCAGCCGTTGCACGGTGGCGGCGTGGTGCCCCTCGGGGCCGTCCAGGGTGAACTGGTCGGCAGGGGGCAGCGACTCGACCAGGAACAGTGGCGCGGACACGCCGATCAGGCTAACCGGCCGGGCCGGCCGGGAAGCCACCCGGGACGCCGGCCCGACCGGCACGCCCCAACCGGGACGAGCCGACCGGCACGAGACCGACCGGATCAAGATCGAACGGGACAGGCCGACCGAGACAAGCCCGACCGGTCAGGCGTGGCCGTTGAAGGCGTCGCGCATCCGGGAGAAGAAGCCGCCCTGCTTGCTCAGCTCGGCGACCTCCTCGCCCCGGGTCTTGGCGAAGTCCCGCAGCATCTTCTCCTGGTCGGCGTCGAGCTTGGTGGGGGTACGCACGTCGAGGTGGACGTAGAGGTCGCCCCGGCCGGTGCCGCGCAGGTGCGGTACGCCCCGGGCGCGCAGCCGCAGCGTGCTGCCCGGCTGGGTGCCGGCCTTGACGTCGACGGTCTCGTCGCTGTCCAGCGTCTTGATGGTGAGCCGGGTGCCCAGCGCGGCGGCGGTCATCGGCACGGTGACCCGGCAGTGCAGGTCGTCGCCCTTGCGGGAGTAGACGTCGTGCGGCCGCTCGTGGATCTCGACGTAGAGGTCACCGGCGGTGCCGCCACCCGGGCCGACCTCGCCCTGCTGGGCGAGCCGGATGCGCATGCCGTCCTCGACGCCCGCCGGGATCTTGACGGTCAGCGAGCGGCGGGTCCGTACCCGCCCGTCGCCGGCGCAGGTCGGGCAGGGGTGCGGGATGGTGGTGCCGTAGCCCTGGCAGACGGTGCACGGCCGGGCCGAGACGACCTGGCCGAGGAAGGTGCGCTGTACCGACTGCACCTCGCCCCGGCCGCCGCACGCCTCGCAGGTCGCCAGGTGGGTGCCGGCCGCGGTGCCGGCCCCGGAGCAGGTGGTGCAGAGCACGGCGGTGTCGACCGTGATCGGGGCCTCGACGCCGAAGGCGGTCTCGTGCAGATCCAGTTCCAGCCGCAGGATCGCGTCGGCCCCGGGCCGGGTCCGCGGCCGTGGGCCACGGGCGCCACCGGCCGCGCCGCCGAAGAAGGCGTCCATGATGTCCTGGAAGCCGACGAACGGACCGGCCCCGCCGGGGCCACCCGGGCCGCCGGCGCCCCCGCCGCCCGGGGCGAGCGGGTCGCCACCCAGGTCGACGATCTGCCGCTTCCGGTCGTCCGAGAGGACCTCGTACGCGGCGTTGATGTCCTTGAACTTCTCCTGTGCCTCCGGGTCCGGATTGACGTCCGGGTGGAACTGCCGCGCCAGCTTGCGGTAGGCGCGCTTGATCTCGTCGTCGGAGGCTTCCCGGCTCACGCCGAGAATGCCGTAGTAGTCCCTGGCCACTGCGTTCCGTGTCCTCATGTTCGTCTCGCGTTTGCGCCGGTCGGCGGCCGGAGCCGGCCGCCGGCCCTGACTGGTCAGTTCTGGGCCAGCAGCTCGCCCACGTAGCGTGCCACGGCCCGCACCGTGGCGATGGTGCCGGGGTAGTCCATCCGGGTCGGGCCGAGCACGCCCAGCCCGCCCACGATGGTGCTGCCCGGGCCGTACCCGGTGCTGACCACCGAGGCGGCACGGAGATTGTCGACCTCGTTCTCGTCGCCGATCAGCACCCGGGTGGTGCTCGGCTCCGCCTCGCCGATCAGCTTGAGCAGCACGACCTCCTCTTCGAGCGCCTCCAGGATGGGTCGCAGCGAGCCCTGGAAGTCGAGCAGGCCACCCCGGGTGAGGTTGGCGGTGCCGGCCAGCGCGAGCCGTTCCTCGGTGCGCTCCACCAGGGTTTCCAGCAGCACGGTGGACAGGGTGGTCATCGCGCCGCGCAGATGCGGCGCGCTCTCGTCGACAAGCGCCTGCACCAACGGCGGAGTGTCGGACAACCGACTCCCGACCAGTTTCTCGTTGACCAGCCGGCGCAGGTCGAGGACGTCGTCGGCGGGGACCGGCGCGGCCAGCTCGACCAGCCGCTGCTCGACCCGCCCGGTGTCGGCGATCATGACCAGCATCAGCCGGGTGGTGGAGATCGGCACCAGTTCCAGGTGGCGCACCGACGAGCGGGCCAGCGACGGGTACTGCACCACGGCGACCTGTCGGGTGAGCTGCGCCAGCAGGCGTACGGTGCGGTGCACCACGTCGTCGAGGTCGACCGCGCCGACCAGGAAGCGCTCGATGGCCCGGCGTTCGGCCGGGCTGAGCGGCTTGACCCGGGAGAGCCGGTCGACGAAGAGACGGTAGCCCCGGTCGGTGGGGACCCGGCCGGCGCTGGTGTGCGGCTGCCGGATGTAGCCTTCCTCCTCCAGCACCGCCATGTCGTTGCGGACGGTCGCCGGGGAGACCCCGAGCTGGTGCCGCTCGACGAGCGTCTTGCTGCCGACGGGCTCCTGCGTGGCGACGTAGTCCTCGACGATCGCCCGCAGCACGGCGAGTTTGCGGTCGTCGAGACCCATCTCCCACCTCCTGACGCACGTCGTTGCGGGCGCTGCCGCACCCGGGCGAGCACTCTGGCACTCGACTGTAGCGAGTGCCAGTCTACGTCGGCAGTACCGCCGCCGATATGATCAAGACGGACCAAGCCGGCGGGGGCGTTGACGCACGGTCGAGGCCAACCTCACCAGTGTCGCTCTGGTGCACCCTTGCCGACAGCCCCTACCGTGGCGGGCATGACTGAACCACCTCGCCCTCCCGGCGCGGGCGACGGGTTCCCGCCGGACCCGACCGCGCCCCAGGGCTCGCCATACGAGCCGCCCACCGCACCACTGTCCGGCGCGCCGGGTGCGGGCGGGTACCCCCCGCCCGGCGGGTATCCGCCGCCCACCGGTGACCAGCCGCCCGCGGGCGGCTACCCCCCGCCGGGTGGCTACCCCCCGCCCGGTGGCGGATATCCGACCGGCGGCGCCTACGGTGCGCCGAGCGGCGGCTACGCCAACAGCGAGGACAAGACCTGGGCGCTGGTCGCGCACTTCGGCGGTGCCGCCGGCGCGCTGATCAGCTTCGGCCCGCTCGGCTTCGTCGCCCCGCTGATCGCCTACCTGGTACGCGGGCAGCAGTCGCCGGCCGTCCGGGCGCAGGCCCTGGCCGCGCTGAACTTCCAGATCCTCTGGTCGATCATCGCGTTCGTGCTGCTCTTCGTGAGCTGGTGCCTGCTCTTCCTGCCCAGCATCGCGGTCGTGGTGATCCAGATCCTGTTCGGGATCATCGCCGGCATGAAGGCCAACGAGGGTCAGGCCTACCGCTACCCGATGTCCACCAGCTTCATCAAGTGAGTCCCGACCGGCCGCTCCCCCGGCCGGTCGGGCACCACCGCCGGCCCCGGCGCGCCCCGGCAGGGTGCGCGGCGGGCCGGCGCGGCCACGCTCAGGGCAGCAGGTCGCGGACCACCGCGTCGGCCAGCAGCCGGCCCCGCAGGGTGAGCACCGCCTGTCCCTGCGGATAGGCCACCGGGTCCAGCAGCCCGTCGGCGAGCGCGCGGGCGGCGGCGGCCCGACCCGCGTCGTCCAGCACGTCCAGCGGCAGCCCGGAGGCGAGCCGCAGCCGCAGCATCACGTCCTCCGTGTGCGTCTCGGCCGGGGTGAGGATCTCCCGGGCCAGGCCGGGTGAGTGCCCGGCGGCGAGCCGCTGCGCGTACGTCGTGGGGTGTTTGACGTTCCACCAGCGCACCCCGCCGACGTGGCTGTGCGCCCCCGGGCCGAGGCCCCACCAGTCGCCGCCGGTCCAGTAGAGCAGGTTGTGCCGGCACCGGGCCGCCCCGCCGCGCGCCCAGTTGGAGACCTCGTACCAGGAGAAACCGGCCGCGTCGAGGGCGGCCTCGGCGGCCAGGTAGCGGTCCGCCGCGACGTCGTCGGAGGGGTACGGCAGCTCGCCGCGCCGCATCCGGGCCGCCAGCCGGGTGCCGTCCTCCACGATCAGGGCGTACGCGCTGACGTGGTCGACCCCGGCGGCGACCACCTGCTCCAGCGAGGCGGCGAAGTCCTCCGGGCGCTCCCCCGGCGTGCCGTAGATCAGGTCGAGGTTGACGTGGTCGAACCCGGCGTCGCGGGCCTCCCGGGCGGCCTCGACGGCGCGTCCCGGGCGGTGGGTGCGGTCGAGGACGGCCAGCACCCCGGCGGCGGCGGACTGCATGCCCAGCGAGATCCGGGTGTAGCCGGCGGCGCGCAGGGTCTTCAGCGATCCGGGGGTCACCGACTCGGGGTTGGCCTCGGTGGTGACCTCGGCGTCGGCGGCCAGCCCCCAGGTGCGGTCGATGCCGTCGAGCAGCCGGGCCAGGTCGTCGGCGGGCAGCAGGGTGGGGGTGCCGCCGCCGACGAAGACCGTGTCGACCCGGGGCGGTGGGGCGTCGGCGAGCACCCGGGCGGCGAGCGCCAACTCGGTCAGCACGGTGTCGGCGTACGACTCCCGGCCGACGCCCCCGCCCAGCTCGGCGGCGGTGTAGGTGTTGAAGTCGCAGTATCCGCACCGGCTGGCGCAGAACGGCACGTGCAGGTAGACACCGAACCCGCGCGCGCCGACCCCGCGCAGGGCGGTGCCGGGCAGCGCGCCGTCGACGGGAACGGTCTCACCATCTGGAAGGACGCCGGGCATGGCCACTAGTGTGCCCGGCATGACCTCTCCCGACCGACTCGTGCGGGTCGCCACGGCCCGTGGGGTGACCACCCTCACCCTGGACAGCCCGCACAACCGCAACGCGCTGTCCACCCCGTTGATGACCGAGCTGCTGGCCGGGATCGCCGGGGCGGTCGCCGACGACGCGGTCCGGGTGGTCGTGCTGGACCACACCGGCCCGGTCTTCTGCTCCGGCGCGGACCTCAAGGAGACGGCGGCGGCGTACGCCAGCGGGTCGGTGCCGGCCGGGATGCTCGGTGACGTGCTGGTGGCGGTGCGCCAGTGCCCGAAGCCGGTGCTGGCGCGGGTGGCCGGGCCGGCGCGGGCCGGCGGGTTGGGCCTGATCGCGGCGGCCGACCTGGCGGTCTGCGCGCAGGAGGCGACGTTCGCCTTCACCGAGGTGCGGATCGGGGTGATCCCGGCGGTGATCTCGGCGACCGTGCTACCCCGGCTGCACCCCCGGGCCGCCGCCGAGCTGTACCTGACCGGCGACACCTTCGACGGCCGGCGGGCCGCCGAGGTGGGGCTGGTGACCGCCGCCGTGCCGGCCGGCGAGCTGGACGCGGCGGTGGCCCGGTACTGCGCGTCGCTGGTGCGGGGCGCGCCGGGGGCGCTGGCCGGGACGAAGGAGCTGCTGCGCCGCCCGGCCGCCACCGACCTGCGGGCGGAGATCGCCGACCTGTCCGCCCGGTCCACCGGCTACTTCCTGTCCGCCGAGGGCCGCGAGGGCGTGGAGGCGTTCCGACAGAAGCGGGACGCGGCCTGGGTGCCCCGGGATTGACCTGGTTTCTTCCGATTCTGCACGGGAACGTGAACCGGTCGACCGACCCGGGGCCGACGGTTGGCGACGTACGCTTGGCGAACGTTGAAACGGGAGGTGCGGGTGCGGACACGGACATTCGTGGCAGCCGGGGTCGTGGTGGCGTTGTTCGCCATCGTCGGGGGCTGGGGAGTCCGTCAACTCGACGGGGAGTTCCGGCTTCCCGTCGCCGGCCGCAGTTGCACCGTGCAGGCCGACGGCACCGTCAAGCTCGACGCCGACCAGATGGCCAACGCGGCCACCATCGCCGCCATCGGCATGCAGCGGCAGATGCCCGAGCAGGCCGTGGTGGTCGCCCTGGCCACCGCGTACCAGGAGTCGGGGCTGCGTAACCTCGCCCACGGTGACCGAGACTCGCTCGGCCTGTTCCAGCAGCGCCCCAGCCAGGGTTGGGGCACCCCGGAGCAGATCCGCGACCAGCGGTACGCGGCGAACCGGTTCTACAAGGCGCTGAAGAAGGTGCGCGGCTGGGAGCGGATGGAGGTCACCGACGCGGCCCAGGCGGTGCAGCGTTCGGCGTACCCGAAGGCGTACCAGAAGTGGGCCGACGAGTCCCAGGTGCTGGCGCGGGCCCTGCTCGGCGAGGCGACCGGCGCGGTGGCCTGCACGGTGGGGCGTACCCCGGTGATGCGCGGGCAGGCCGCGGTGGCCGAGCTGACCCGTGGCCTGACCCTCGACTGGGGGTTGCCCGACGCCGGTGCGGTGGCCGAGCTGACCGACGTGACGGTGCCCGCCTCGGATGCCCGGGACGGCTGGCGGTACGCGCACTGGCTGGTCTCGCACGCCCCCGACCACGGGGTGAAGCGGGTGCGCTTCGACGGGCTGGAGTGGAACGCCGACAACGGCCGGTGGGCGAAGGTCGCCGACGGCCGGGCGACCGGGCCCCGGGTGCTGGCCGAGGTCTTCGCCGACCCCGCCTGACCGGCCGGCGGGCCGGTGTGGTCAGTCGGCGACGTTCAACCGGCGGCGGACCTTCTCCCTGGTCGAGGCGGGCAGTTCGGGGACGTCGAGCAGCCGGGGCAGCAGCTCCGGCTCCAGGCTGGTGGCCCGGAACACCTCACCGATGGTGACGCCGTGCGCCGGCCGGTCCACCACCGCCACCGGGTCGCCCGCGCTCACCTCGCCGTCGCGCAGCACCCGCAGGTAGGCCCCGGGGGCGGCCCGGACGGTGAACCGCTTGATCAGGTCGGGCACCCCCCAGAAACCGGCGAAGGTCGTGCACGGGGTGCGCGGCTTGGTGACCTGGAGCAGCGCCGAGCCGACCGCCCAGCGTTCGCCGATCACCGCGCCGGTCACGTCCACCGCCCAGGTGGTCAGGTTCTCACCGAAGCCGCCGGGGCTGATGTCGCGGCCCAGTTCGGCCGACCACCAGCCGGCGTCCTCCTGCGCGTAGGCGTAGACCGCCTGCTCGGGGCCGCCGTGCTGGGGCCGTTCGCCGATGAAGTCGCCGGCCACCCCGTCGGCGCGCAGCAGCACCGGGCCGTCGACCGGCCGCTTGTCGATGCCGCTGCGCCCGCTCGCGTCACCCGCCCACCGCGCCTGCGTCACCACGCCGAGGTTCACCGCCGCCACCCTGCCCGTCATGGCCCCAGGGTACGGCCGGGCGCGGGTGGTCGGCGTCCCGGCTCAGCCCTTGACGGCGCCCGCCACCAGACCGGAGACCATCCGGCGCTGCACCAGCAGGAAGAAGACGATCACGGGGAGGGTGAACAGGGTGGAGGCGGCCATCACCGACCCCCAGGCGGTGTCGTCGCGGCCGAAGAAGAAGGTCATCGCCACCGGCAGGGTGTAACGGCTCTGGTCGTTGACGAAGGTCAACGCGAAGATCAGCTCGTTCCAGGCGGTGATGAAGGAGAAGATGCTGGTGGCCACCAGGCCGGGCGCGACCAGCGGGAAGAGGACCTTGCGGAAGGTCTGGACGCGGCTGGCGCCGTCGATGGCGGCGGCCTCCTCCAGTTCCTTCGGCACGGCCGCCACGAAGCCGCGCAGCATCCACACCGCGAACGGCAGCGAGAAGCCCAGGTAGGTGAGGATCAGGCTGGGCAGGGTGTTGTAGAGGCCGAGTCGCTGGATCATCAGGAACAGCGGGATGACCAGCGCCTCCAGCGGGATCATCTGCACCACCAGCAGCATGATCAGGAAGGTGGTCCGCAGCCGGAACCGGAACCGGGCCACCGCCGTCGCGGCCAGCAGCGCCACCAGCCCGCTGAGCACGACCGTGCTGACGGCCACCAGCACGCTGTTGAGCAGGAAGTCGCCGAAGGTCACGCCCGGGATCAGGTTGCCGGTGAGGATCTCCCGGTAGTGCTCCAGGGTGGGGTGGGCCGGGACCGGCCGGGGGGTGGCCGAGAAGATCTCCCGGTTCGGTTTCAGCGAGGTGGCGATCATCCAGTAGACCGGGAAGGCGGCGAAGAGCGCCACCAGCAGGCCCGCGCCGTTGAGGGCGACCTTCTTCACGACGCGTCCTCCTGTCTGAGCACCATCCGGACGTACATGCCGGTCACCACCAGCAGGATCAGCGTGAGGATGACCGCGATGGCCGAGCCCACGCCGTACTTGGGCGGCGGGGAGAACGCCTCGGCGTACGAGTAGATCGACAGCATGAACGTCGGCCGGTCCTGGGTGCCACCGGCCAGCACGAACTGTTGGGTGAAGACCTTGAAGTCCCAGATGGTGGAGAGCACCACCAGGATGCCGAAGACCGGCCGCAGCAGCGGAAAGGTGATCTTCCAGAACACCGTCCACGGGCCGGCCCCGTCGACCCGGGCCGCCTCGTGCAGCTCGCTCGGCACGCTCTTGAGCCCGGCGAGCACGCTGACCGCGATGAACGGGAACGAGTGCCAGACCACCACCAGGGTCAGGATCGCGAAGAACAGCAGCGGCGAGTTGAACCAGCCGTAACCCGACCAGTCGGTGCGGCCGAAGAGCGCCTGCGACAGCCCGTCCGGCAGGGCGTTGAACGCCCAGGTGACCAGGCCGGAGGTGTCATCGAAGATCCATTTCCAGACGATCGTGCCGGTCAGCGCCGGGGTGGCCCAGGCCAGCATCACGCAACTGGCCACGAAGGTGGCCATCTTCCGGCCGAGCCGGTGCAGCAGCAGCCCGACCAGGGTGCCCAGCACCATCGTCAGCAGCACGTTCGCCGCCGCGAAGAGCACGGTGTTGCGCAGCACCGTACGGAAGAACGGGTCGCCGAGGATCTGGGTGTAGTTGGCCAGCCCGACGAACGGCCACTCCCGGTCCCCGCGCAGCTGCCGGACGCTGTTGAGCCGGAAGAACGACATCGCCACCACCTGGCCCAGCGGCCACAGCAGCAGCACCCCGATCACGACCAGGCAGGGCAGCAGGAGCAGGTACGGCAGGCGGTCCACCCGGGGCCGCCGCCGCGTGGGGGTGTCCCGGGCGGCGGCCGTCGCAGGGTGCTCGGTCCGGGTGCTCACTTGGCGTTGAGGATGCTTTCCATCTCGGCGGCGGCGTCGGCGGTGGCCTGCTGCACCGACTTCTGGCCCTTGATGACCGAGCTGTTCATCGCCTGGGTGACCGTCTTCGTCCGGCTGACCTCCACCCACTTCGGGGTCAGTGGGGTCACCCGGGTGCGCTGCATGGTGCTGGCGAACGCCGCCATCAGCTTGTCGTCGGCGTAGTCGCCGCCCTGTACGAGGTCGGAGTAGACCGGGAAGAAGCCGAGGCTGCCGGCGAAGGTCTTCGCGTTCTTCTTGCTCAGCAGCACGGTCAGGTAGTCCCAGGCCAGATCCTGCCGCTCGCTGTCCTGCCAGAGGGCGACGTCGGAGCCACCGGCGAAGGCGGGGGCCGGGCCGCCGTCCGGGCCGGGGATCGGGAAGGTCCCCCAGACCTTCTCGATGTCGGGGTTGTCCTTCTTGATCGCGCCGGCCTGCCAACTGCCGGCGAAGGCCATCGCCGCCTTGCCCGTGGCGAACTGGGTACGGGCGTCGATCTCGTTCCACCCGGCGGCGGCCGGCGGGGCGACCTTGTGCACGGTCACCAGGTCGGTCCAGAACTTCACCGCCCGCTGGGCCTGCGGGCTGGTGTAACCGGACTTCCAGGTGCCGCCCTGGTCGGTGGCGATCTCGCCGCCGGCACCCCAGAGGAAGGAGTAGAAGGGCAGTTCGGAGTTGCCCGGCAGGGCGATGCCGTAGCTGCCGGGCTTCTTGGCCTGCACCGCCTTGGCGACCGAGACCAGCTCGTCCCAGGTCCTCGGCGGCTGCACGCCGGCCTCGGCGAACCAGTCGGTGCGGTAGTAGATCGCGCGGACCCCGGCGTACCAGGGGACGCCGTACTGCTTGCCGTCGAGTTGCGCGTTGCGCACCAGGTCGGGCAGGACGTCCTTGCCGTCGGCCCAGCCGCCGAAGCGGCCGGAGATGTCGGCGAGCGCCTCCTGGGCTGCCCAGCCCTGGGTCTCGGTGTTGCCCAGCTCGGTGACGTCCGGGCCCTCGCCGCCGGCGAGCGCCGCCTGGAACTTCTTCGGCGCCTCCAGCCAGGGTATGTACTGGACCACCACGTCGGTGTCGGGGTGCCGCTGCCGGAACTCGGTCTCGACGCCGTCGAGGAACGCCGTCTGGGCGTCGCTCCCCTCGCCCATCATCCAGACCGTCAGCTTGCTGTCGTCGGCGGCTTCGTCGTCGCCGGAACCGCCGCAACCGGCGAGCACCATCGCGGCCGAGGCCACGACGGCGGTGACCGGGGCCAGCCGTTTCCACCTGTTCACGCCACTTCTCCCTCGCGCCGTCCGGCACTAACCTTCTCTGCCGCACCCTAGTAGGAAAATTTCCTTTACGACAGGGGGCGGGTGCCGCCCCGCACGGGCGGACCGTCGACGGTGCGGCGGCCGGCGGCGGGGCGTTCGGCGAGGCGACCGTATCGCAGGCGGGGGCCGCTCTGGCAGGCCCCGCGACGACCCGGCGGGATCGATGGTCACCATCCGGACGAGCGGATGCCCGCCCCCGAACCGGGGGCGGGCATCCGCTGAGTTGATATGTGCCGGCCGGGCACCGACCGGCGGGCGGGGTCACCGGTGGCTGACGCCCCGACGACGACCCACACCGGCCACCAGGGCCACGGCGATGGCGGCGAGGACGACCTGCACCAGCAGCTCGGCCCAGTCGATGCCGGCGGTTTCCGTCGCGATGCCCATCGCCCGGGCCAGCACGGTGCCCAGCAGCGCGGCGCCCACACCGATCAGCATGTGCAGCCAGATCGGCATGTTCTGGCGGCCCGGCACGACCAGACGGCCCAGAGCGCCGACGATGAGACCAACAACGAGCGCGGTGATGATGCCCCAGACGGTGAACTCCACGGCCGTCCTCCTTCAGTAGATATGTCATTGGTGAGGTGTTTGTTGCTGTGGTGATCGATAGGTTCCCGAAGCGGATAATTTCCAAACCGACTCCGGTAACGATCTGGTCTAGACCGCCCGTCACCGGCGACGGCCCGCGCCGCCCGGCCCCCCACACGCCAGCGGGCGCCCGACCCCGTGGGGTCGGGCGCCCGCTCAGCGGTGCCGCTTGACTTACCGGTGGGTGACGCTGCGGCGACGACCCACACCGGCCACCAGGGCCACGGCGATGGCGGCGAGGACGACCTGCACCAGCAGCTCGGTCCAGTCGATGCCGGCGGTTTCCGTCGCGATGCCCATGGCGCGGGCCAGCACGGTGCCCAGCAGCGCGGCGCCCACACCGATCAGCATGTGCAGCCAGATCGGCATGTTCTGGCGGCCCGGCACGACCAGACGGCCCAGAGCGCCGACGATGAGACCAACAACGAGCGCGGTGATGATGCCCCAGACGGTGAACTCCACGGTCGCCCTCCTCCTGAAGATTGAGTCACACGGTATGTGTGGTTCCTGTCGTGACAGCTAGATTCCCGAGCCGCCGGAAAACCAAACCGACTCACCACCACACATGTCGCCGCACGTCGATCCGACGCCGCTGCGTCGGTTTGCCGGCCGTCGATGTCCGCGCAGCTCAGGACACACGCGCCAGCCCATCCGGCGGCGACGCCGGGGCGGAAAAATTCGTCCGTACGACACCGGGGGCGCGCACGCCGACGGCCGGCGGCCCGGTCGGAACACCGGGGCCGCCGGCCGTCGTGGGTACCGGGACCGGCCGGGCCGCGCGGGGCGCGGCCGACCCGATCGGGCGTGCGCGCCCGGCTACTTCTTGCCGGCCGGCTTGGCGTCGGCGGAGTCCGAGGAGAGCGCGGCGATGAAGGCCTCCTGGGGGACCTCGACCCGGCCCACCATCTTCATCCGCTTCTTGCCCTCCTTCTGCTTCTCCAGCAGCTTGCGCTTACGGCTGATGTCACCGCCGTAGCACTTGGCGAGGACGTCCTTGCGGATGGCACGGATGGTCTCCCGGGCGATCACCCGGCTGCCGATGGCCGCCTGGATCGGCACCTCGAACTGCTGGCGCGGGATCAGGTTGCGCAGCTTCGCAGCGATCGTCGTGCCGTAGTTGTACGCCTTGTCCTTGTGCACGATCGCGCTGAACGCGTCCACCGGCTCGCCGTGCAGCAGGATGTCCACCTTGACCAGGTCGGACGCCTGCTCGCCGGAGGGCTCGTAGTCCAGCGAGGCATACCCCTTGGTACGGCTCTTGAGCTGGTCGAAGAAGTCAAAGATGATCTCGGCGAGCGGGAGGGTGTAGCGCAGTTCCACCCGGTCGGCGGAGAGGTAGTCCATGCCGAGCAGGCTGCCCCGCCGCCCCTGGCACAGCTCCATCACCGCGCCCACGTAGTCGTTCGGGGTGAGCACGGTGGCCCGCACCACCGGCTCGTACACCTCGGCGATCTTGCCGGTGGGGTACTCGCTCGGGTTGGTCACCACGATCTCCTCACCGTCGTCGGTGATGGCCCGGTAGACCACGTTCGGCGCGGTGGAGATCAGGTCGAGGTTGTACTCCCGCTCCAGCCGCTCCCGGATGATCTCCAGGTGCAGCAGGCCGAGGAAGCCGCAGCGGAAGCCGAAGCCGAGCGCCCCCGACGTCTCCGGCTCGTAGTCGAGCGCGGCGTCGTTGAGCTTGAGCTTGTCCAGCGCCTCGCGCAGGTTGGGGTAGTCCGAGCCGTCGATCGGATAGAGGCCGGAGTAGACCATCGGCTTCGGGTCCTTGTAACCGCCGAGCGCCTCGGTGGCCGGCCGGGCGTTGATGGTGACGGTGTCACCGACCCGGGACTGGCGGACGTCCTTCACCCCGGTGATCAGGTAGCCCACCTCGCCGACGCCGAGCGCGTCGGCCTTGACCATCTCGGGGGAGATGACGCCGATCTCCAGCAGCTCGTGCACGGCGGCGGTGGACATCATCTTGATCCGGTCCCGGGCGCTGATCCGGCCGTCGATGACCCGGACGTAGGTGACCACGCCCCGGTAGACGTCGTACACCGAGTCGAAGATCATCGCGCGGGCGGGGGCGTCGGCATCGCCGACCGGCGGGACGAACTGCCTGACGATCTCGTCGAGCAGGTACGGCACCCCGTCACCGGTCTTGCCGGAGACCCTGATGCAGTCGGCCGGGTCGCCGCCGATCAGGTGGGCCAGCTCCTCGGCGTACTTTTCGGGCTGGGCGGCCGGCAGGTCGATCTTGTTGAGCACCGGAATGATCTTGAGATCGTTCTCCAGCGCCAGGTAGAGGTTCGCCAGCGTCTGCGCCTCGATGCCCTGGGCCGCGTCGACCAGCAGCAGCGCCCCCTCGCAGGCGGCGAGCGACCGGGACACCTCGTAGGTGAAGTCCACGTGGCCCGGGGTGTCGATCATGTTCAGGACGGCCTGCTCACCGGCCCGCTCGCCCTCGCGGATGGTCCACGGCATCCGGACGGCCTGGCTCTTGATGGTGATGCCGCGTTCGCGCTCGATGTCCATCCGGTCGAGGTACTGCGCGCGCATCTGCCGGGGATCGACCACGCCGGTGAGCTGCAACATCCGGTCGGCCAGGGTCGACTTCCCGTGATCGATGTGGGCGATGATGCAGAAGTTCCGGATGCGCGCCGGGTCGGTGGCACCAGGAGCGTTCGCGCCGGGATCGAGCGTCGGTGGCACAGCGGTCCGTTCTGGTCGGCTGACGTGAGCGGGCCGACACGCCGCCGGCCCCCTCTATGCTCCCACGTCGCTCCGAACCCGGTCCGATCACTCCTCGGGTACCCGGCGGCGGCCCCACCGGCGGCTCACTCCTCGGGCGGCTCGACGAAGAGGGCGGCGAGCTTCGGCAGCCGGCGTCGGGCCTCCGCCTCGTCGTCGAAGTCCCAGAAGTCGTTCAGGTCCGGCATCCGCACCGGGTCCCGCTGCGCCGGCAGCTCAGCCGCGGTCGCCTTGCGGTACGCGTCCCACGGCACCGCCAGCATGTCCTCGCACTCGAACTCCTCGCCGCTGAGCGCCGCCGACCGCACCCGGGGCAGCCCCGCCAGCGAATCCGGGTCGGTCACCGCGGCGGCGAAGACCGCCCGACCCTGGGTCATCAGCCAGCCCCGGAAGTACTCGAACCCGTCGTCGGAGGCACCTCCGTTGATCAGGTACGCCGCACCCCACAGATCGACCCGGTACGAGGCGGCCAGCACCCGCTGCTGGTGGTACGCGTACCCGACGATGTCCTCCGGGGTGCGCCCGGCGAGCAGCGCGACCGCCCGCGCGGCGACCGCGTCGGCCTCTCCCCCGGCCCCGGCGCGGGCCTGGTCGATCAACTGCCAGAAGTCGTCGGTCCTCATGGCTCGGAGTCTCCCAGACCCGCGCCGGCCCCCGCCGCACCCGGCCGGGGGCCGGTCACCGGGCCCGGCCGGACCGGGCACGATGGTGGGGTGTCCGCGACGCCGCCGCCGTACCACCAGACCGCCGTGCGACCCGACTGGCGGGACCTGCCCGACGGCCTGCGGGAGGCCGTCGGCGGCCGGCTCGGCGCGCCGGTGGTCGCGGCCCGGACCGCGACCGCGGGCTTCACCGGCGGCTTCGCCGCCGTGCTCACCACGGCCACCGGCGCGCGGGTCTTCGTCAAGGCCGCCGACCTGGCCCGCCAGCGTCACCTGGCCGACTGGTACGCCCGGGAACTGGCCGTCCTCGCCCGGTTGCCGGCCGGCCTGCCGGTGCCCCGCCCGCACTGGGCGCTCGACGCGGCCGGCTGGTACGCGGTCGGCCTGGACGCCGTCGACGGGCGGACACCCCGCCTGCCCTGGGACCCGGCCGAACTGGACGCCGTGCTCGCCGGGTACGCCGGGGTCACCGCCGCGCTGGCCGACCCACCCGCCGGGCTGACCGCACTCGGCCTGCCCCGGCTGGCCGACCTGGCCCGCTCCGACATCCTGTGGTGGGAGGAGGTGGCCGCCGGACGGGAGCCGGTGCCCCCGCTGATCCCGCCGGCCCGCGACCGGTTGCCCGAACTCGTCGCGCTGGAGTCCCGCCTGCCCGGGTACGCGGCAGCCGCGCCCGGTCTGGCCCACGGCGACCTGCGGGTGGACAACGTGCTGCTGGACCCCGCCGGCCGGGCCTGGTTCTGCGACTGGAACTGGCTGTGCCACGGCCCCGCGTGGTTCGACCTGGCCGGCCTGTTGATCACCGGGTACGCCGACGGGGCCGGGCTGGACGCCGTCTTCGCCGCCCATCCGGCAGCGGTCGACGCCCCGCCCGACGCCCTGGACGTGACCCTGGCCGCGCTCGCCGGCTACTACCTCACCGCCGCCGGCCCACCGGCGACGGCCGATCCCGCCTCGGGCGTGGGGACGGTCGAGCCGGCTGCCGGGCCGGCCGGTGGGAACCCGGCGGGCACGTCCGCGCTGCTCGGGGCGCACCGGCGGTTCAGCGGGGAGCAGGCGCTCCGCTGGCTCGCCGCCCGGCAGGGCTGGCGCTGACACCTACCGGCCCGGACCGGTCGGCCACCGGCGGCGGGCCGGCCCGGTCTCGTGCGGGCAGGGCGTTTTGGCTCGTCCCGGCCGACCTGGTAGCCTGGCTTTTCGCGTGGCGATGGCGCATGCTCGTCGCACGCGGATTGCAGACCAAACCGAGCTATCAAGACGAGGCTGTCGCGTGGCGAACATCAAGTCCCAGATCAAGCGCAACCGGCAGAACGAGAAGCGCCGGCTGCGTAACAAGTCGGTCAAGTCGTCGCTGAAGACCGCCATCCGGAAGTTCCACGAGGCTGCGGAGGCTGGTGACACCGAGAAGGCCACCACCCTGATGCGTGACGCCGCCCGCAAGCTCGACAAGGCCGCCAGCAAGGGCGTCATCCACGCCAACCAGGCGGCCAACCGGAAGTCGGCCATCGCGAAGCGCGTCGACTCGTTCTCGGCCTGACCGAGCGACCCACACCTGACCGAGAGCCCCGGGGCACCACCCCGGGGCTCTCGGCTGTGTTCTTCCCTGGCGACGGTGTGCTGCCATCTCCCTGGCGGTGGTGCGCTGCGACGGCAGCCCGTGCCCCGTCCCGGGTGCGTCGTGGCACGACGACGACCGTGGTCGGGCTAGCCGTGATACCGCCGGGAGCGCAGCGGCGGCCCGGTCGGCCTCCCCGGTACGGGCGCGTCGGTGACCACCGTGCCGGGCAGCGGGTAGGGCACCGGGGCCCGCCCGACGACCGGTTCGAGTTCCCGCCGGAACCGGTCGCGCTCCTGCTCCGGCACCAGTGCCGCCGAGTGGACCACCCGCCCGGCGACCTCGTCGTTGAGTTTGACCATGATCGCCACCGCCAGCGGCAGCACCGCCACCGCCCACCAGCTCACCAGCTCGGCCAGGGCGAGGAGCACCGCGAACGCCACCGCCCCCTCGAAGAAGAGGAAACAGAGCACCCCGCCGGGGTTGATGATGCGCAGGCCGAGCAGCCGGGCGTAGAGCGGCCGGTAGCGGTGGTCGTCCGCCGGTACGACCGACCATCCGGGTCCGCCGCGCCCCGCCACCGGGCGGGGAGGGCCGGTCACCCGCCCACCGTGCCCCGCCACCGGGTGGGAGGGGCCGGTCACCGGGCGCTGCCCCGCCGGGCGGCGGCGACCGAGAAGACCGCCTTCTCCAGTGCGTATCCCCGGTCGTCGGCGCCGCCCTTGACCGCCGCGTTGCACTCGGCCGCCGCCCGCATCGCCTCGACCAGGCCCTCCGGGGTCCAACCCCGGGCCCGCTGCTGGGCATTCTTGATCTTCCAGGCCGGCATGCCGAGGGTGCTCGCCAGCTGGTAGGGGTCGCCCCGGCCGGCGGCGGCGACCCGGGCCACCGTGCGGACCCCGTCGGCGAGGGCGTCGGCGATCGGGACCGGATCGACCCCGACGTGCAGGGCCCAACGCAACGCCTCCAGGGCGGCCGGCACGTCGCCGATCATGGTGGCGTCAGCGACGGTGAAGCCGCTCACCTCGACCCGACCCCGGTAGTAGCGGGCCACCATGTCCGCGCCGATCCGCCCGTCGGTGTCGGCGAGCAGTTGCGAGCAGGCGGCGGCCAACTCCCGCAGGTCGGTGCCGACGGCGGCGATCAGCGCCTCGGCCGCGTCGTCGGTGCACCTGCCCCCGCCCCGGCGGATCTCGTCGCGGACGAACGCCACCCGCTCGCGGTGCCCCTTGAGCTTCGCGGCCGGGACGACCGTGGCACCGGCGGCCCGCAGCCCGTCGGCGAACGCCTTGCCCTTGCCGCCGCCCAGGTGCAGGGCCACCAGTTGGACGTCCGGGTCGGGATTGCGGGCGTAGTCGAGCAGCGCGGTGACCAGGTCCTTTCGGGCGTCCTGGGCGGAGCGGAGCACCAGCACCCGCCGGCCACCGAACAACGAGGGGCTGAGCATCTCGGCGATCTCGCCCACGGCCAACACCCCGGCCTGGTACTCCCGGACGTCGACCTGCGGGTCGACGCTGCGGGCTTTCGCCACGGCTTCGGTCACCGCGCGCGTGGCGAGCAGCTCCTCGTCGCCGAGGACGAGCAGAATAGGAGCAAGGTCGACGCCGGTCACGTCGCTCATCTTGGCACGGCTGGGCGGAGGATCGCGCCTGCTCATCGACGGCTGCGACGGCCCACCCCGCACTCAGCGCAAATATAGACATTTACCTCGATTGCCAGCTAGTGCACGCAATATCCCTTCCAGTCCGGATTTTCTCTCGCCTCTGCCCCCTCGGGTGCCGGCTCGACAGGCCCCACCGCCGGGTCACCGCGACGTCTGTCCACCCGGTTCCACCGGGACGCCGGTCCGGCGGATCACCGGCGACCCGCCGGGTCATCGGGCGACCCGGAAGGTCATCGACGATCCGGCAGGTCATCGGCGGCCCGGCAGGTCATCGGCGGCCCGGCGGCAGTCCCCGGTTGACCACCGCGAGCCGGCCGGAACGCACCACCACCGCCACGTCCCCGTCGGTGTCGGTCCGCAACACCCGCACACCGGAGCGGGCGAGCCGGTCGAGGATCACCGGGCTCGGATGCCCGTAGTCGTTGTCGATGCCCACCGGCACCAGCGCCACCGCCGGCCGGACCGCGTCGAGGAAGGCCGGGTCCTGGTAGGCACTGCCGTGGTGGGCCACCTTGAGCACCTCGGCCCGCAACGCGTGCGGCGGCACCCGGTCCAGCAGTGCCCGTTGCTCCTCGGTCTCCGCGTCCCCGGGCAGCACGACGCGTACGCCGGCCACCGTGGCCCGTAGCACCAGCGAGTTGTTGTTCGGGTCGGACCGGGTGGCCCGCAGCGGGTAGGGCGGCCCGAGAACGACCACCTCCACCCCCTGCGACCGGTACGACCAGCCGGCCGCCGGCACCACCTGACGCGCCGGCCCGACGGCGACCGCCACCAGTTCCCGCCCCGCCGCCGGCTCGGTCAGGGTCGGGGTGAGCACCGTGGCCACCCGCCGCCCCCGGGTCACCCCGGCCACGCCACCGACGTGGTCGGCGTGGAAGTGGCTCACCACCAGCAGGGAGACCTCGCGCACCCCGAGCCGCCGCAGGCAACCGTCCACCGCCGACGGCTCCGGACCGGCGTCCACCACCACCGCCCGGCCGGCCGCCACCGGCAGCACGACGGCGTCCCCCTGACCGACCGCACACGCCACCACCACCCAACCGTCCGGCGGCCATCCGCTCGCCACCAGCCGGACCGGCAGGGTGCCCAGCACCACCGCCGCCGCGCCGACCGCCACCAGTCGGCGCACCAGCGGCCGGCGGACGGCCAGCAGCAGCCCCAGGGTCAGCCCGGCCAGCAGCAACGCGCCCGGCAGCCCGCCCGGCCAGGGCAGGGTGCCGGCGGGCAGCCGGGCCCCCACCCAGGCGACGGTGACCAGCCACCAGGCCGGCCAGCTCGCCAGCCAGGCGGCGAACTCCGCCCCGGCCGGCCACGCCGGCGAGATCACCGCCGCCGTCACCCCCAGCACCGTGGCCGGGGCGATCGCCGGCACCACGAGCAGGTTGGCCGGCACCGCCACCAGGCTCACCGTGCCGGAGATGCCGGCCACCACCGGCCCGCAGGCGAGCTGGGCCGCCGCCGGGACGGCGAGGGCCTCCGCCAACCCGGCAGGTACGCCCCGCCGCCGCAGCCCGTCGCGCCAGCCCGGGGCGAGCAGCAGCAACCCGCCGGTCGCCAGGACCGACAGCGCGAAGCCGGCGTCCCCGGCCAGGTCCGGGTCGACGAGCACCAGCACGGTCACCGCCGCGGCCAACGCCGGCAGTGTGGCCCGGGGCCGCCCGACCGCCAACGCGGCCAGCCCGATCGCCCCCATGGTGGCCGCCCGTACCACGCTGGGCGAGGGACGGACCAGGACGACGAAACCGATCAGGGCGAGCCCGCAGAGGACCGCCGCCAGCCGGGGGCCGGCGCGGGCCCACCGGGCCGCCAGCAGCACCGCACCGACCACGATCGCCACGTTCGACCCGGAGACCGCGTTGAGGTGGGTCATCCCGGTGGCCCGGAAGTCCTCCTCCACGGTGGCCGGCAACCGGCTGGTGTCCCCGACGACCAGGCCGGGCAGCAGACCACCCTGCTCGGACGGGAGCGGGGCGCAGGCCCGGTGCAGACCGGCCCGCAGGGTGCCGGCGGCGCGTTGGAGCCACGGCGGTGGCCCGTCCCGGACCGGTGGGCCGGACACGGTCAGCACGGCGGCGGTGAGGTCGCCGCCCCGGGGCGCGGCGAGCCTGCCCTCGACGGTCAGCCGCTGCCCCGGCAGCAGACCCCGCCAGGCCGGATCGGTGGCGAGCACGAGCAGGCGTACCGGGACCCGGAGGCGGTGGCCCTGCGGATCGGTGATGGTGCTCGACTGCGCGGTGACGAGCAGGGTCGCCGGACGGCCGGGCGCCCCGCGTACCGGCCGGGGATCGTCGCGGAGCACCAGGTCGACGGTGACCCGGGCCCGGTCGTCGACCAGTGGGCGCAGTGGTGCGGCGTCGCGCACGTGCAGCCGGGCCGCGGTGGCGGTGCCGCCGCAGACCACGCCGAGCAGCACGGCGACGGCGATCCAGCCGTACCGGCGGACCGGGGCGGCCGGGGTGCCCAGCACCGCGAGCAGGTGCGCGGTGAGCAGGGCGGCGAGGACGGCGGCACCTGCGGCGAGCAGGACCGCCGTGCGGGTGGTGAGGTGCAGGCAGGCCAGCGCCGCCAACCAGGCCGCCACCGCCAGCCCGGCCAACCGCAGGTCGGGTGCCCGGTCGGCGGTCACACCGTCACCAGGTCCTTGAGCTGTTCGTACCGGGCGTCGCCGATGCCGTCGACCTGACGCAGGTCGCCCACGCTGCGGAAGCCGCCGTGCTGGTCACGGTGGGTGAGGATGCGTTGGGCGAGCACCGGGCCAACCCCGGGCAACGCGTCGAGCTGGGCCACCGTGGCGGTGTTCAGGTTGACCCGGCCACCCGGCACCGCCCCGCCGGGTGCCGCCGCCGGCCCGGCCGGGGCCGCACCGGAGCCTGCCGCGTCGGGTGGGGCGGTGACGCCGACCAGGATCAGCTCCCCGTCGGCCACCTTCCGGGCCGGGTTGAGCAGTGCCACGTCGGTGCCGGGCAGCGCCCCGCCGGCCGCCTCGACCGCGTCGGCGACCCGCGCCCCGGCCGGTACCCGGACCAGACCGGGGCGGCGGACCCGGCCGGCCACCGCCACCACCAGCTCGCCGGTCGGCGCGACGGCCGCGCCGGACGCGGGCCCGCCGGAGGACTCCGGCCCGGCCAGGGTCGTCGCCGGGCGCACCGGTTCCGGCTGCGGGCGGGACCGCCAGGCCCAGAATCCCGCGCCGAGCACCACGGCCACCGCCACGACCGCCAGTGCCCGGACCCCGCGCCGGCCGGGATCGAAGACACCGGGACCGGGCAACCGGGCGGCCGGCGCCAGGTCGTCACCGTCGGCGGGATGCCGGTGGTCCGGGTCGCCGGGGCGGAACACGGCCGGATCGTCCCCCGCACGACGCCGTGCACCGGCGTCACGAAGGCCCTCGTCGTGGCGGCGTGCACCGGCGTCACGAGGGCCGTCGTCGTGGCTACGTGGACCGGCGTCGGAAGAGTCGTCGTCATACCGGCGTGGAGCGGCGTCGGAAGGGCCGTCGTCATGCGGCCCGGGACCGCGTGGAACACCGTCGAGGTAGTCGCCGAGGTCGAGGGAGCCGGCGTCGCGGAAACCGGCGTCGGTGGCCGGCCGGGGACGGCGGCGGGCCGACGTCCCGGCCGTGCCCGCCTCCGGCGGCGACGCCCCACCCGCACCCGGTATGCGCGACGCCGCCGGCCGGTACGGGCGGGGTGGCGGCTGCGGCGGGTCCGCCGCCCGTGCCACCGCCGACACCCCTGCGGTCAGCCGGTACAGCCGTCCCCGCACCCTGGTTTCCTCGTCCTCCGACACGGCGCGAGGTTAGGCCGGTGGGCGGCACCCGTTCCGGCCGGCGGAGGTCGGCTGTGGACGGCGACGGCGGCTGTGGACAACCGCCTGATCATGGCCGGATCTGCTATGCGGACCCGACCGACGGGCACGGCGGCCGACCCGTTCAGGCCTGCCGGCGGTGGATCACGACACCGGCCAGGCCCGGCCCGGCGTGGGCGGCGACCACCGCACCGGCCTCGGAGACGTACGTGTCGTGCAGGCGGTCGCCGAGCCGGGCGGTGAGCGCCTCGACGAGGTGCTCGGCACGGTGCGGGGCGGCGAGGTGGTGCACCCCGAGGTCCACCTCGGCGTCGGCGGCGGCCTCGACCGCCAGGTCGATCAGGCGGGCCATCCCCCGGCTGGCGGTACGCACCTTGTCGCGCACCACGATCGCGCCGTCCGGCATGTGCATGATCGGCTTGACCGACAGGGCGGTGCCGAGCAGCGCCTCCGCCGCGTTGATCCGGCCACCCCGGCGCAGGAACTCCAGCGTGTCGACGTAGAAGAAGATGGTGGTGCGGTCGACGGCGGCCAGCGCCGCCGCGCGTACCCCGGGCAGGTCGACGCCCGCCTCGGCGGCGCCGGCGGCGGCCAGCGCCGGGAAGCCCAGTCCCATGCCGGTGGACCGGCTGTCGACCACCTCGACGCGGTCGCCGACCTCGGCGGCGGCGAGCCGGGCCGCCTCGACCGTGCCGGACAGCTCGGCCGACAGGTGCACCGACAGCACGCCGTCCGCGCCGTCGGCCAGCAGCCGCCGGTACGTGGCGGCGAACTGCGCCGGGGACGGCCGGGACGTGCTCACCGAGACCCGCCGGCCGCCGAGGGCCCGGGTGGCGTCGGCAGGGTGGGTCTCCACCCCCTCCAGCCCCTCCGCGCCGTTGAGTACGACGGTCAGCGGCACCACGGTCAACCGGTGCGCCCGCACCGGCCCGGGTGGAAGGTAGGCGGTGGAGTCGGTGACGACCGCGACGGACATGCCCGGCACGCTAGCCGATGCCGGGACCGCCCGCCCCGGCCGGCCGGCACGGACCTCCCGGACCGGTCGACCCGGGGCGGTGCGGACCGGTCGGTTCAGACCGGCTCGGCCGGTGGCGGCGGGGTGAGCGGGCCGACGTTGTGCGCGCGCAGGTGCCAGCCCCGCAGGTCGTTGTGGCGTAGTTCGGTCCAGTGGCAGTTGGCCAGCGAGCCGATGCTGCGCAGCACGGTGTGGTCCCAGCCGAGGAGCTGACCGACGCCCTGCCGGGCGGCGCCACCGTGGGTGGCGACCACGACGGTGGCCCCGTCGGCCAGCTCGACGGCGGCGAGCAACGCCTCGCCGACCCGCTTGCCGAGGTCGTCGAGGGGTTCGATGCCCGCTCCCGGGTCCGGGTCGCCGGCCCGCCACCGGGCGTGCTCGGTGGGGAACCGGGCGGCGGCGTCGGTGAGGGCGAGGCCCTGCCACTGGCCGAAGTGCCGTTCCCGCAGCCGGGCGTCGGGGCGGACCGGCTGGCCGGTGAGCCGGGTGAGCGTGGCGGCGGTGTCGGCGGCGCGGCTCAGGTCGGAGGCGACGACGACGGCCGGGCGCAGCGCCGCGAGCAGCGGGGCGGCGGCGCTGGCCTGCTCCCGGCCGAGGTCGTTGAGGGGTACGTCGATCTGCCCCTGCACCCGACCGGCGGCGTTCCAGTCGGTGTTGCCGTGCCGCCAGATGATCAGGCGGGTCATTCGGCGGCGGCACCCGCGGCGTCGGCCTCGACCAGGTCGCGGTCGACGAACGGGAGCTGGGGGCAGTCCTTCCAGAGCCGGTCGAGGGCGTAGAACTCGCGTTCCTCGGTGTGCTGGACGTGGACCACGATGTCGACGTAGTCGAGCAGCACCCAGCGGCCACCCCGCTCACCCTCGCGGCGAATCGGCTTGGCCTTCTCGGGCAGCTCCAGCAGACGCTCCTCGACGGCGTCGACGATGGCCATCACCTGACGCTCGTTGGGCGCCGAGGCCACCAGGAACGCGTCGGTGATGGCGAGCTGGTCACCCACGTCGATGATGACGATGTCCTGCGCCTTCTTGTCGGCCGCGGCCTGGGCGGCGGCCATCGCCAGCTCGTGAGCGCGTTCGGAAACTGTCACCGTTCTCCTTCGATCAACAGTGCGACCCGTCAAGCGTCTCACACCCGGAGCGGAGACGACTTGTCAGTTCTGGCCGCTTACCGGGACGAAGTAGCTGTAACCGGGCGTAATCACCGCTGGTAGAGCCGTCGTTTCGCGATGTACTGCACCACACCGTCGGGCACCAGGTACCAGACCGGCTCCCCCCGGCCGACCCGTTCCCGGCAGTCGGTCGAGGAGATCGCCATCGCGGGCACCTGCACCAGGCTGACGGTGTCGGCGGGCAGGTGCTTGTCGGTCAGCTCGAACCCGGGCCGGGTCACCCCGATGAAATGGGCCAGCGCGAAGATCTCGTCCAGATCCTTCCAGGACAGGATCCGCTCCAACGCGTCGGCGCCGGTGATGAAGTGCAGTTGCGCCTTCGGGCCGTACTCGTGGTGCAGGTCCCGCAGGGTGTCGACGGTGTAGGTGGGGCCGCCGCGGTCGATGTCGACCCGGCTGACCTGGAACCGGGGGTTGGAGGCGGTGGCGATCACCGTCATCAGGTAGCGGTCCTCGGCCGGGCTGACCGGGGTGTCCGCCTTCTGCCACGGCTGCCCCGTCGGCACGAAGACCACCTCGTCCAGGGCGAACCGGTCGGCCACCTCGCTGGCCGCCACCAGGTGACCGTGATGGATCGGGTCGAAGGTGCCGCCCATGATGCCGATCCGTCGGATGTCGTCCTCCACCCCATGATCGTAGGCCGCCCCGCGCCGGGCCCGCCGGGGCCCGGCGCGGACCGACCCTCAGGCGGCGGCCGCCGCGACCGCCGTCCGGGCGACCAGGGCCCGACGCAGGTCGTCGGCGGCGTCGACGACGCTGCGGCGCAACCCCGGGGTCAGGTCGTCCCGGATGAGCAGGGTCGCGGCCGAATCCAGCGTGGGCTGCGCCACGGCGTAGCGGGGGAAGGCCAGCCGGGCGACCCGTTCGGCCACCCACGGGGTACGCCGCCGCGCCGCCGCCGGCATCTCGGTGAAGTACCGGTCGACGTACGTACCGGTCAGCTCCGCCTGGTCCGGCTGCCAGAACCCCTCGGCCGCCGCCTCGACGAGCCGGTTGGAGCGGGTGGTGTCCCGGGTGACGATCTCCCAGGCGGCCTCCTTCGCGGCCACCTCCGGCAGGGCCGCCCGGCACCGGGCCGCCCGTTCCGCACCGGTGGCGCTGCGGTCGGTCGCCGCCTCGGCCGCGATCTCGGTCTCGCCGGCCGCGCCCAGCACCACCAGCCGGTGCAGCAGCGCCCAGCGCAGCTCGGCGTCGACGGCCAGCCCGTCGGGCACGCCCCGGCCGACCAGCCACCCGGCGAGCAGGTCGGCGTCGGCGGTGGCGGAGAGCAGCCCCCGCACGGCGGCCAGTTGCAGCGACCCGCCGGCCGGGGCGGTGGCGAGCAGCGTGGCGCAGGCGTCGGCCGTACGCAGCAGCGCGGCGTCCCGGGCGAGCGGGTCGAGATAGCGGTCGACCAGGTTGCGGCTGCGGACGAGCACGCTCTCCGCGACGGCCACCTCGGTCTCGGTGGGCAGGGCCGCCGTCAGCAGCGCCACCACCGCCGACACCGGCCGTTCGCCGTCGGTGGCGGCGTCCAGCGTCTCCTCCCACAGCAGCGCACGGGCCAGCGGGTCGGTGAGCGTGGGCAGCACCGTGGCGACCGCGTCCACCGACGCCGGATCGAGCCGGATCTTGGCGAAGGTGAGGTCACCGTCGTTGGGCAGGAGCAGCCCGGCGGCCCGCCCGGTCAGCGCGGGAAGCGCGGTGCGTCCGTCGTCGGCGGCCGGGTCGAGATCGACCTCGACCCGTTCCACCGCGCCGTCGCAGGCGTACCGGCCGACCGCGATGCGGTGTGGGCGCAGCACCGGGTGCTCCGACGGCGCGGTCTGCACCACCGCCACCGAGGACCACCGGCCGTCGGCGTCCACCGAGGTCTCCGTCCGCAGCGTGTTGACCTGCGGTTGACGCAGCCAGCGGTCGGCCCAGTCGGTGAGGTCCCGCCCGCTGGCGGCGCTGAGGCTGGCCAGCAGGTCGGCCAGGGTGGCGTTGCCGAACCGGTGAGCGGCGAAGTGCTGGTTGAGCCCGGCCAGGAAGGCGTCGTCGCCGAGCCAGGCGACGAGCTGGCGGAGCACGCTGGCGCCCTTGGCGTACGAGATGCCGTCGAAGTTGAGCAGGGCCTGGGCGGCGTCGGCGACCTCCTCCGGGGCGACCGGATGGGTGGACGGGCGCTGGTCGGCGGCGTACCCCCACGCCTTGCGGCGGATCGCGAAGGTCGTCCAGGCCCGGTCGAACCGGGTCGCCTCGGCGGTGACCCGGGTGCCCAGGTACTCGGCGAAGGACTCGTTCAGCCACAGGTCGTCCCACCAACGCATCGTGACCAGGTCACCGAACCACATGTGGGCCATCTCGTGGGCGATGGTGGTGGCCCGCTGCTCCCGCTCGCTGTCGGTGACCGCCGAGCGGAACACGTCGTCGTCGCGGATGGTGACCAGGCCCGGGTTCTCCATCGCCCCGGCGTTGAACTCCGGCACGAACGCCTGGTCGTACTTGACGAACGGGTACGGCTCGGCGAAGAGCTGGTGGAACCGGTCCAGGCACTGCTTGGTGACGGTGAGGATCTCGTCGAGGTCGGCGTCGAGGTGCGCGGCCAACGACTGCCGGCAGTAGACGCCCAGCGGGATGTCGCCGTGGCTGTCCCGCCGTACGTGCCAGGGGCCGGCGATCAGCGTGACGAAGTAGCTGGCCAGTGGCGCGGTGGGGGCGAACTCCCAGCGTCCCGGGGCCGGGTTGGCGGTGAGCGGGCCGTTGGCGGCGACCGTCCACTGCGGCGGAGCGGTCACGGCGAGGGTCACCGGGGCCTTGAGGTCGGGCTGGTCGAAGGCGGCGAAGATGCGTGGCGCCTCGTCCAGGAAGGACATCGCGTAGAGGTACGTCGCGCCGTCGGCCGGGTCGACGAAGCGGTGCATCCCCTCGCCGGTGTTGGTGTAGGCCATCTCGGCGGTGACCGTGAGGGTGTTCTCCGCCGCCAGCCCGGTGAGCGGGAACCGGCCGTCGGCGAGGGCCGCCGGGTCGAGCTTCCGGTCGTTGAGCCGGACCGCCTCCAGGACTGCGGGTTTGACCTCGACGAACGTCTCGGCGTCGGGGGTGGCGGCGCGGAACCGGATGGTGGTCGTCGAGCGGAAACGCTCGTCGCCACCGGTGAGATCGAGGTCCACCTGATAGGACTCGACATCGATCAGTGCGCGACGCGCGGTCGCCTCTACACGGGTCAGGCTCGGCATCCGCTTATCCTGCCCGACGGGGAGCCGGCCGGGCTCCCCGATACGCGCGGCAATGGAGGATCAACAATGGGTCAGCACCCCAAGGGCGACTTCGACCTGTCCCGGGCGGTCTGGCAGCGAGCCGAGGGCGACACCTCCGACAGCGCGGTCGAGGTGGCCTTCGTGGACGACCTGATCGGGATGCGCAACTCGGCCGAGCCGGACGGCCCGGTGCTGGTGTTCACCCAGGCCGAGTGGGACGCGTTCGTCGCCGGTGCCCAGGACGGCGAGTTCGACCTGGACTGACCGCCGGGCGGCGACCCCCGGGCGGTACGCGGCGACCCGCCCCACGCCCGGGGGCACCGGCCCGTCGGGCGACCGCCGCCCCGCCCCGACGCGGGCCGGCGCGGCGGTGCCCGGACGACGGCTCACCCGTCCCCCTCGCCCCAGCCCAGCCCGCCCGGCCCCGGGGCATGGTGGAACCCGGGGTGGCCGGCGACGTCGGCGCAGCGGTCGCCGTCCGGGCCGACGGCGGAACAGAACAGCCGCTCCGCGTCCCGCCAGGCATCGGCCGGGGACAGCGCGACCGAGGCCAGCACCAGCTCCGGGCGTAGCAGGCTCAGCGCCTCCGCGTACGCCACCGCCAGCTCCCGGGCGTGCTCCGGCCCGTCGGCGGTGAACCCGAGGTGCACGGTGAACCGCCGGGACGGCCGGCGCGGCCGGGCGAGCAGCGGCCGCCCCGGCGGGTGGTCCCCGCCGGCCCGGCCGAGCACGTCGACCACCTGTCGCTGACGCCAGTACGGCGGCGTGTTCTCCCGCATCCGGTCCTCCCCGTCGTCGAACGCCCCACGGCCGCCCGTGGTGGCCCGGTGTCGAGCCAACCAGGTTCACGGCGGCCCGGGAGGGGCCAGCGGGCACCCGGTCACCGTCCGGCGGCACGGCGGGATTCAGGGCCCCGAACCGGGGTAGACGACCCGCGGCCGACCAGCCGGGTCCGCCGACCGTCACCGCGTCAGGAGAGCCCGATGGCCACCACACCGGCCGACCGCAGCCCGGAGAGCACGCTGGCGTTCTTTCGCGAGGGCTACCGGTTCATCAGCAACAGGTGTGAGCGCTACGACACGGACATCTTCACCGCCCGGTTTCTCCTGGAGCCGACGATCTTCCTGCGGGGGCGGGCCGCGGCGGAACTGTTCTACGACCCGGAGCGCTTCCGGCGTGCCGGTGCGGCACCCAAGCGGGGCCAGCGGACGCTGACCGGGCAGGGTGGGGTGCAGGGGTTGGACGGTCCGGCCCACGCCGACCGCAAGGCCATGTTCATGTCGATCATGACGCCCTCGGCGGTCGAGCGGATCGGCCGGCTCTTCGCCGACGAGTGGCGGATCCGGCTGGCGGCCTGGGGTGGCGGCGGTCCCGTGGTGCTCCGCGACGAGGTGGGCCCGATGCTGCTGCGGGCGGTCTGCGCCTGGGCGGGCGTACCGCTGCCGGAGAGCGAGGTCGGCCGGCGCAACGCCCAGATGCAGGCCATGATCGACGGACCGGCCGCGCTCGGCCCCCGGCACTGGCGCGGGTTGCGCGGTCGCCTGCGGGCCGAACGCTGGATCGCCGACCTGGTGGAACGGGTACGGGTCGGCACCGTTGCCGCGCCCGAGGGCAGCGCGCTCGCGGTGATCGCCGAGCACCGCGACGCCGAGGGGCGGCTGCTCCCCCGCCGGGTCGCCGCCGTGGAACTGATCAACGTGCTGCGTCCCACCGTCGCCGTCGACCGGTACGTCCTGTTCGCCGCCCTGGCCCTGCACGACCATCCGGACTGGCGGGACCGGGTGCGCGCCGGCGACGAGCCGACCGAGTGGTTCGTCCAGGAGGTCCGCCGCTACTACCCGTTCTTCCCGGTCGCCTTCGCCCGGGTGCGGCACCCCTTCGAGTGGCAGGGGCACCACTTCCCGAAGGACCGCCGGGTGCTGCTCGACCTGTACGGCACCAACCACCACCCCGGGATCTGGTCCGAGCCGGAGCGGTTCCGCCCGGAGCGGTTCGCCGGCTGGCGGGACGACCCGTACGGTTTCGTGCCGCAGGGCGGGGGCAGCCACCTGGCCGGCCACCGCTGCGCCGGGGAGTGGATCACCATCGAGCTGATGAAGCAGGCGGTCGGCCTGCTCACCGGGGCGATGGACTACCGGCTCCCGCCGCAGGACCTCGCCCTGGACCTGGCCAAGGTGCCGACCCTGCCGCCCAGCGGCCTGGTGCTCGCCGACGTCCGCGGCATGCCGGCCGCCCGGCGGCACGGGGCTCGCGGGTGAGCGCCCCCGCCGGGTCGGCGCGTCCGGCCCCGGTCGGGTCCCGCCCGGCCGCCGCGCCGGGCGGCCCGCCACGCCCGCCCCGGCTCCCCGTCGAGTACGTCCTGCCCCTGCACCGGACCGACGACGACGACCTGGACGAGCTGACCGGCTACCTGCGCACCCTGTGCCGGCTGGTCGAGGTGACCGTGGTCGACGGGTCGCCGCCGCCGGTGTTCGCCCGGCACGCCGCCCACTGGCACGGCCTGCTGCGGCACCTGCCCCCCGATCCGGCGGTGCACGGGCTCAACGGCAAGGTACGCGGGGTGCTGACCGGGGTGGCGGCGGCCCGGCACGAGCACGTGGTGATCGCCGACGACGACGTCCGGTACACCGAGGCGGAGCTGCGGGTGGTGCACCGGCTGCTGGACACCGTCGACCTGGTCCGCCCGCAGAACTACTTCCACCCGCTGCCCTGGCACGCCTGGTGGGACACCGGCCGGACCCTGCTCAACCGGGCGTTCGGCGTCGACTGGCCGGGCACCCTGGCGGTGCGGCGCAGCACCTTCCGGGCGATGGGCGGCTACGACCCGGACGTGCTCTTCGAGAACCTGGAACTGGTCCGCACGGTGCGCGCGTACGGCGGCACCGAGGCCAGCCCCGCCTGGCTCTACGTCCGCCGGCTGCCGCCGACCCCGGCGCACTTCCGGGGCCAGCGGGTCCGCCAGGCGTACGACGACCTGGCCCGACCGGCGCGGTTGCTGGTGGCGCTGGCGGTGCTGCCTGCGGTGGTGGCCGCGTCGGTGGCCCGCCGACCGGGGCTGCTGGCCGCCGGGGCGGCCGGTGCGGTGGCGCTGGCGGAGATCGGCCGGCGGCGGGCCGGCGGAACAGCGGTGTTCCCCCCGGGCACCGCCCTGGCCGCGCCGTTCTGGCTGCTCGAACGCGGGCTCTGCGGCTGGCTCGCGGTGGCCCGTCGGGTCGGCCGTGGCGGGGTGCGCTACGCCGGTCGGCGGGTGCGCCGCCCGGCCCACTCGGTGCGGACGCTACGGCGCCGGATGGCCCCGGTGGAGCCGGGCGAGCTGACCCGGTGGGTCCGGGCCGACCCGGCCGCCCGGGGCCGCTGACCGGAGGCGACCCGTGGCCCTCCACCGGCGGATGCCGGGGGTGGCCGCGGGCCGGTGCCGGTGCTGCTTCAGTGGCGTACCTGTTCGCGGGACTGCTGTGCGGAGTCCTTCACCTCCTGGGCGGCCGACCGGGTGTCGTCCCGGACGGCGTGCACGGCCTCCTCGGCGGTGCCGCGCAGCGACTCGGTGGCCTGCCGGGCCGGCTCGCGCAGCTCCTCGGTGAGTTCGCCGGCCACCGCGCCCAGCTTCTCCTTGACGGCTCCGCCGTGCTCGCCGGCCTTCTCCCTGACCTGCGCGGCCAGTTCCTGCTCGCGCCGGCTGGCCGGGATCAGCGAGGAGACCAGCATGCCGACCCCGAAGGCGATCAGGCCGGCGGCGATCGGGTTGCCCTCGGACTTCTGCCGGATCACCTGTGGGGCCCGGTGGGCGGCGTCGCCGACGGTCGAGGCCGCCGCGTGGGCGCCGTCGCCGACGGCGGAGGCCGCCGCGGAGGCGCGGTCGCCGACGGAGTGCGCGGCGTGGCTGGTGCCGTGGCCCAGGTCGGAAGCGGTACCCATCACCCTGTCCCTCACATTCTGGAACGCGTTGCGCGCCCGTTGCTTGCGGTCGTCGACGATGCGGCCGGGGCTGACCTTGTACGCCAGCGCGTCCACGTCGGTGCTGAGGCTGTTGCGGGTGGCCTCGATCTCCCGGCGGATCTGGTCGGGATCGGTGCTCATCGGGTGACTCCCTCCGGGTGCGGCTTCAGCGCGTCGGGGATGCGCTGCACGCTGTCATTGGTCTGCCTGAGGCCCCGCACGTGTGCGGCGTTCTTCTTGGCCATCGAGTAGAGGACGGCGGCGATGCCCGCCCAGACGACGGCGACGATCAGGCCCGCCCACCCGGCGTCCAGCACGTTGGACAGCCCGGCCCAGAGCGCGATGGAGAGGAAGAGGGCGACCATGTAGCCGCCGAAGCCGGCTCCGCCGTACAACCCGGCGGCCTTGCCCGCCTTACGGCCCTCCTGGCGGATCTCGGCCTTGGCCAGCTCCACCTCCTGGCGCATCAGGGTGGACAGGTCGGTGGTGACCGACCGCATCAGGTCGCCCAGTGAGCTGTTCCTGACCTCGTCCGCGGAGTGCGGCGCACCCGCGGGGTGGTATCCGGAGTCCAGTCCGGACCCCTGCGTCGGCACGGTCATGCCGTCGCCTCCCTTCGGCTGGTCGCGCGGCTCACGGACGGGTCACGCCGCTGGCCGGCACACCGGGCAGCGGGTCGGTCTGGGTCACCGGCGGCAGGGGCTGGCCGATGCCGCCGGCCGGGTCGGCGTAGCCGGTGCCGGTGCCGTCGTCGGGGTAACCGGCGCGGCCGGTCGCGCCGTCGGGTCGGGCCGTGCCCTGGGCCGGGTATCCCGGGTCGGGCTCGGCGTAGGTGCCGGGCGTCGGGTCGAGGTAGCCGACCGGCGGGGTCGGCGGGGCCTGGGTCGGGATGACGGCGGTCTGCTCCGGGTCGTAGCCGCCCGTCGCGCCGTGCCGGTCGGGGCCGCTGTCGGCGGTGAGGCCCTTGGCGAGCCGGCCGGCGAGCACACCGAGCACCGCCGCGCCGATCAGGAACGTGCCGGGATTACGGCGGGCGTACGTCTTGACCTCGTTGAGCAGGTCACCCGGCTCGCGCTCCTCCAGCCAGCCGGCCACTCCGTGGACCCGGTCGGCGGCCTGGTGGGCGAGTTCGGTGACCGGGCCGCCCTGCCCGCCGTTCTGCGCCATCGAGCGCATCTCCTCGGCCAGCGACCGCAGTCCACCGGCCGCCTTGCGCTGCTGCTCGCCGCCCTGGGCGGTGAGCTGGTCACGGGCCTCACCGTAGAGGTTGCGCACCTGGCGGCGGGCCTCGCCGACCACCTCGTGGCCCTGTTCACGGGCGGTCTGGGCGACCGCCCCGCCGGCGTGGGCGGCGTCCGTGCCGACCTGGCGGGCCTGCTCCCGGACGCCGGTGCCGTTGCTCTGCTGTCCGTATGACGTGGTGGACGAAAGATCGTGCGTCATGATGGTCCTTCCGCTCGGATACTCGTCGCGGTGGTTGCGGGGGGGGGATGTGCCGAGCTCGTCGGCCGGTGCTTTCGACCTACCCCCGCTTTGCGGGTCCATGCACAATTCGCGTTTTCCCCGCCGAAAGTCGCCGGTCGGCCCAGAATGTGAGGATCGTCCGACTGTGCCGCGCAGTTGGCTCCCGTGGAGGTGACAGCGATGGCCCACGCCGTACGACGGCCCGCCCCGGCCGCCCCGAAGCCCCGGGTGCAGACGGTCGCCGCCGCCGTCGCGGTCGTCTTCCTGCTGCTCGGCGTCCTCGGCTTCGTCCCCGGCGTCACCACCGGCTACGACGAGCTGGCCTTCGCCGGCCACCACTCCGGGGCGAAGCTGCTCGGGGTGTTCCAGGTGTCGGTCCTGCACAACCTGCTGCACCTGATCTTCGGGCTGGCCGGCCTGGTGCTGGCCCGCCGGCTCGGTGGCGCCCGGCTCTACCTCACCGTCGGCGGGGCGGTCTACCTGGCGCTCTGGCTGTACGGCTTCGCCGTCTCCCGGGACGCCCCGGCCAACATCGTCCCGGTCAACGGCGCGGACAGCTGGCTGCACCTGGGACTCGGCCTCGGCATGCTCGCCGTCGGCCTGCTGCTGTCCAACGACGCCGGCACCGGCGGCCGGCTGGACGTCCCCCTCGACCGGGGCTGACCCCCGTCACCCGAGCGGGTGGTTCCCGATCCCGGCGCGCCACGGCGGCGTTTGCCCGCCGCACACCCGGGGCACGGGATCGACGGACGAGGAGGTCGTCATGGCGCGCTGGCTACGGAACAACGCCCTGAGCCTGGCCATGCTGGGCGCGTTCGCCGTGTTCCTGGTGCTGCAGAGCGTCACCGGTTGGCAGACCCACAACGAGGAGCTGACCGGGTACGGCGCACCCACGCTGAGCTGGTGGGCCTATCTCGGCAGCGGGCACTTCGTCGAGTCCGTCTTCGAGAACTGGGAGTCGGAGTTCCTCCAGATGGGCGGCCACGTCCTGCTCACCGCGTACCTGGTGCAGAAGGGGTCGGCCGAGTCGAAGACCGACGACACCACCGACCGGGCCGCCGACGACGAACGGGAGGCCGGACCGGACGCGCCGTGGCCGGTGCGGGCCGGCGGGTTCCCGCTCGCCGTGTACCGGCACAGCCTCCCGCTGGTCCTGCTGCTGATCTTCGCCGGGTCCTTCGTCGGGCACCTGTTCGGCGGGGTGGCCGCCTACAACGAGGAGCAGGCGCTGCAGAGCGGCACGGCCCCGATCAGCGTCTGGCAGTTCCTGCACACCAGCGACTTCTGGTTCCAGTCGATGCAGAACTGGCAGAGCGAGTTTCTCGCCGTCGGGGCGCTGATCCTGCTGAGCATCGTGCTGCGGCAGGCGTCGTCGCCGGAGTCGAAGCCGGTGGCCGCCGCCCACGCCCAGACCGGTGCGTGACCGGCCCGCCGGCCCGGTTCAGGCAGGCACCCGGCCGGCCCGCCGGCTCAGGTCAGGCCGCCACCGGCAGCCGCTTGGCGAAACACACGCTGTACGGGTTGTGCACGTACTCGCCGTAGACCGGGATCGGCTGGTAGCCGCAGGAGGTGTAGAGGCCGATCGCGGCCGGCAGGTAACTGCCCGTCTCCAGGCAGAGCACCGAGTGGCCCTGCTGGAACGCGATCTCCTCCAGCGCGCTGAGCAACTGCCGGGCGATGCCCCGCCCCCGGTACGCCGGCCGCACGTACATCCGCTTCAGCTCGCCGGTCCCGGCGTCGAGGGACTGCAGGCCACCGCAGGCGACCACCCGGCCGCCGTCGACCACCACCAGGTAGCGGACGTCGTCGTGCACCACGGTGGCCTGCCCGTCCAGCCCGCCGTCGGCCTCGCGCAGCTCCCGCTGCTGGGCGGCGACCAGCGCGTCGACCTCCGGGTCGGTGGCGGGACGGGACTCGATCAGCATCAGCCCACGGTAGGACGGGTCCGTTTCACGAAGGTTTCCAGGAAACGACCCGGACCCGACCGGTACCGGGCTATTCCTCGTCCCCGTCGCCGTCCTCGTCGTCGTCCGCCGGTTCCGGGGCCGGGTCCAGCTCGTCCTCCGGGCGCTGCCGACGCGCCTTGCGGGCGGCCAACCGCTCGGCCGCCGCGGGACGCGTCGACTTCTCCTCCAGCCGGACGTCGGTACCCCGGTTGCCGGGGATGAAGTCGACGCCCGCGTACAGGGTCGGCTGCCAGTCGAACTCCCGCTCACCGATGCGGACCAGGTCCCCGGGGTTGGCGCCGGCCTTGGCCAGCTTCTCCTCCACGCCCAGCCGGGCCAGCCGGTCGGCGAGGAAACCGACCGCCTCGTCGTTGTCGAAGTTCGTCTGCCGGACCCAGCGTTCGGGTCGTACGCCCCGCACGGTGAACGAGCCGTCGGCCTGCGCCTCGATGGTGAACCCGGCGTCGTCGACCGCCTTCGGCCGGATCACGACCCGGGTCGGCTCGGCCGGCGGGGCGGCCCGGCGGGCCTGGTCCACCAGCTCCGCCATCGCGTACGTCAGCTCCTTGAGCCCTTCCCGGGTCGCCGCGGAGACGTCGAACACCCGGAACCCGCGCGCCTGCAGGTCGGGACGGACGATGTCGGCGAGGTCCTGCCCGTCCGGCACGTCGACCTTGTTCAGCGCCACCAGTCGGGGCCGGTCGGCCAGCCCGCCGTACTCGGCCAGCTCCGCCTCGATGGTGTCGATGTCGGCCAGCGGGTCCCGCCCCGGTTCCAGGGTCGCCGTGTCGACCACGTGCACGAGCACGGCGCACCGCTCGACGTGGCGCAGGAACTCCAGGCCCAGACCCTTGCCGGTGGCCGCCCCGGGGATCAGCCCCGGCACGTCGGCGACGGTGAACGTGTGGTTGTCCACCCGGACCACGCCCAGGTTGGGCACCAGGGTGGTGAACGGGTAGTCGGCGATCTTCGGCTTGGCGGCGGAGATCACCGAGATCAGCGACGACTTGCCCGCCGACGGGAAACCCACCAGGCCGACGTCGGCGACGCTCTTGAGTTCCAGCACCACGTCGAGCCGGTCGCCGGGCTCGCCCAACTCGGCGAAGCCGGGGGCCTTGCGTCGGGCGTTGGCCAGCGAGGCGTTGCCCCGGCCGCCGCGCCCGCCCCGGGCCGCCTCGAAGGTGGTGCCCGCGCCGACCAGGTCGGCCAGCACCGTGCCGTCGAGGGTCTGCACGACGGTGCCGTTCGGCACCTTGATCAGCAGGTCGTGGCCGTTGGCGCCGTCCCGGTTCGAGCCCGCGCCCCCCTTGCCGTTGTCGGCCTTCAGGTGCGGGCGGAAGTGGAAGTCCAGCAGGGTGGTGACCTGCGGGTCGACCACCAGCGAGACGCTGCCGCCGTGCCCGCCGTTACCCCCGTCCGGGCCGCCGAAGGGCTTGAACTTCTCCCGGTGGATGGAGACACAGCCGTGCCCGCCGTCGCCGGCCTGCATGTGCAGGACGACCCGGTCAACGAACGTCGTCACGACGCCAATCCTTCCAGCGGGGTCCGGCCCCGCACCTGAAAAGCACCCCCCCGGGCCCCGCCGCGACGGCGGCGGGCACCCGGCGGTGGGAGCAACCCCCACCTGAAACGGCGAAGCGGGCCGGGACCCCCAGGTCCGCGGCCCGCTTCGCCTGCGTGTTACTGCGGCACGATGCTGACGGTCTTGCGACCCCGCTTGGTGCCGAACAGGACCGAACCGGCGGCCAGCGCGAAGAGCGTGTCGTCGCCACCGCGGCCGACCAGGTCACCGGGGTGGAACTTGGTGCCACGCTGACGGATGAGGATCTCACCCGCGCTGACGACCTGACCACCGAAGCGCTTCACGCCGAGTCGCTGGGCCGCGGAGTCACGACCGTTACGCGAGCTGGACGCACCCTTTTTGTGAGCCATTGTCCGACGACCTACTTCCCGCTGGAGATGCCGGTCACCTTGACCTGGGTCAGCGGCTGGCGGTGACCCTGGCGCTTGTGGTAGCCGGTCTTGTTCTTGAACTTGTGGATCCGGATCTTCGGGCCCTTGGTGTGCGCGGCGATCTCGCCGGACACCGCGACCTTGGCAAGCTTCGCCGCGTCGGTCACCAGGTCGTCACCGTCGACGAGGAGCACCGCGGTGAGCTTCACCGCGTCACCGGGGGCACCGGTGAGCTTCTCGACCTCGATCACGTCGCCCTCGGCGACCTTGTACTGCTTGCCGCCGGTCTTGACGATCGCGTACATCGGAGGCGGACTCCCTGTCGTTGAGGCTGCTGGCGGTCGTTCCCATGGCAACTCGCCGGGTAGCTGTGACACCGGCAGCGCGGGCACGCGGGAACTCGGCACACCAAAGTGCGCCGCAGGAAAGAGTACGCCATCACCCGCCCGCCGCCCAAACCGACCCCCCGCCGGCCGGGCCCTCGGTCAGCGGGCGCAGAGCTGGTCCAGCCGCTGCTGGAGCCGGTCCAGCTCGGTCTCGTCGATCGAGTCGACGTCGGTGCCGAGCCGGCCGATCTCGGTGGCCAGGTCGGTGAGCAGGGTCTTCAGCTGCGGATCGGTGGCCCGGCCGGACTGCTGCCGCAGCGCCGTCCGCCAGGTGGTCAGCGCCGTCTCCGCCCGCTTGCGGGCGGTCTCCGCCGCCGCGCTGTCGTTCGCGCCGACCGCCGCGATCATCTTGCCCAGTTCCTCGACGTAGGTGCGCACCGCCGTCGTCGACGCCGCCTCGGCGTCGGCGCAGACCTGCGGCCCGTTGCCGCCGGCCGGGGAGCCGCTCACCGCCGCCGACGGGACCACGGAGGCGGGGGTGGCGGCACCGGACGGCCGGCCGGAGGCCGTCGGCGCGTCGGCCCGGTCACCGGAACAGCCGACGCCGGCCAGCAGGACGGCGGTCACCACGAGGGCGGCGGGCAGGCGGCGCATGGTCTTCTCCTAGCCGGGGGTGACCGATGGTATCGCCGTACCCACGGCACGGCGGGACCCCTCCCACCGGCGGTACGCCGGGGAAGGGGCCCACTGCCGTCAGGTACGGCTCAGCCGGTCACGGCCGGGTACGGCAACAGGTCACGGCCGGGTACGGCGACGGGCACCGCCCCGGCGGGAGCGCCGCCGGCCCGTGCCGGCCTCCCCGTCGTCATCGCCCTCGGAGTCGGAGTCGCCCAGCGCGTCCGGGTCGTCCGCCCCGGCGAGCCGGGCCGACTCGCCGGTCTGAGCGTCGGCCGCGGCCGGGGTCTGCGACTCGTACCGGGACAGGTCGTAGCCCATGGTGTCGTGGTAGCCGTTGTCGGCCGCCGGGGCGGCAACCTCGACCTCGGGGGTCTCGGTGGTCTCCACCACGGTCCGCTCCACCGTCGCCGCCTTGCGGGCGCGCCGCCGTGCGGAGGGGGTGGTGGCGGTGGCCGTCGGCTCGGCCGCCGGGGTGGTCACCGCCGAGGCGACGGCCTTGACCCGTTCGCCCGCGCCGCCACCGGTACGCGGCTTCTCCGGCACCGGCTCGGTGTGGATCACCAGGCCCCGACCCTTGCAGCACTCGCAGGGCTCGCTGAACGCCTCCAGCAGACCGGCCCCGATCCGCTTACGGGTCATCTGCACCAGACCGAGCGAGGTGATCTCGGTCACCTGGTGCTTGGTGCGGTCCCGGCCCAGGCACTCGGTGAGCCGGCGCAGCACCAGTTCCCGGTTGGACTCCAGCACCATGTCGATGAAGTCGATCACCACGATGCCGCCGATGTCCCGCAGCCGCAGCTGGCGGACGATCTCCTCGGCCGCCTCCAGGTTGTTGCGGGTGACCGTCTCCTCCAGGTTGCCCCCGGAGCCGGTGTACTTGCCGGTGTTGACGTCGATGACGGTCATCGCCTCGGTGCGGTCGATCACCAGCGAGCCGCCGGAGGGCAGGAAGACCTTCCGGTCCAACCCCTTGATGATCTGCTCGTCGATGCGGTACTCGGCGAACACGTCGGCGGTGCCGACGTACCGGCGTACCCGGTCGACCAGGTCCGGCGAGACGTGCGACAGGTACGACTCGACCATGCCGTACGACTGCTCGCCCTCGATGACCAGCTCGCGGAAGTCCTCGTTGAACAGGTCCCGGACCACCCGGATGACCAGGTCGGGCTCCTCGTAGAGCAGCACCGGGGCGCCACCGGCGGTCGCCTTGGCCTGGATGTCCTCCCACTGGGCCTGCAACCGCTTGACGTCCCGGGCCAGCTCGTCCTCGCTGGCGCCCTCGGCGGCGGTCCGCACGATCACGCCCGCGCCGTCGGGGACCAGCTTCTTGAGCACGTCCCGCAGCCGCTTGCGCTCGGTGTCGGGCAGCTTGCGGCTGATCCCGGAGGCGTTGCCGTTGGGCACGTAGACCAGGTGCCGGCCGGAGAGCGCGACGTGGCTGGTCAGCCGGGCACCCTTGTGCCCGATCGGGTCCTTGGTGACCTGGACCAGCACCGAGTCCCCGGAGCGCAGCGCCTGCTCGATCGAGCGGGAGCGCCCCTCCAGGCCGGTGCTGTCCCAGTTGACCTCACCGGCGTACAGGACGGCGTTACGTCCCCGCCCGACGTCGACGAAGGCCGCCTCCATGCTGGGCAGGACGTTCTGCACCTTGCCCAGGTAGACGTTGCCGGCCATGGTGCCCGACGAGTTACGGGTGACGTAGTGCTCGACCAGGACGCCGTCCTCCAGGACCGCGATCTGGGTACGGTCGCCCCGCTGGCGTACCGCCATCACCCGGTCGACCGCCTCCCGGCGGGCCAGGAACTCCGACTCGCTCAGGATCGGCGGGCGGGTCCGGCGCTGCTCCCGACCGTCCCGGCGGCGCTGGCGCTTGGCCTCCAGCCGGGTCGAACCGGAGACGCCCTGCACCTCGTCGACGGCCTTGCGGGGCTCCCGGATCTTGACCACCGTGGGCACGCCGTCGTCGGCGCCACCCTCGACGTCACCGGCACCCCGACGGCGACGCCGCCGACGACGACGGGTCAGCCCGTCCCCGTCGCCCTCGTCCTCGGCGTCGTCGCCCTCACCCTCGGCCTCGGCCTGGGCCGGTTCCTCGGTCTCGTCCTCGTCGGTGTCGTCCGCACCGCCCTTGCCCCGGCCCCGTCCCCGGCGGCCCCGGCGGCGACGGCGACGCGCGGCGGCCGACTCGTCGTCGTCCTCGTCCTCGTCGTCGACGCCCTCCTCGGCCTCGCCGGTGGGCTCCTCCGCGACGACCTCGACCGGCTCGACGGCCTCCACCGGCTCGGCCTCACGGCGGCCACGGCGACGCCGCCGCCCGGTCTCGACCGGTTCCTCGACGGGCTCCTCGGCGACCGGGCCGGGCTCGACCACCCGGAAGGTGGGCGGCTCCTCCGGCAGCGGGGCCATGAACAGGACGGTCGGCGCGGCGATCGCGGCCCGCCGCCGGCGGGTACGCGGCTGCGGCTCGGCCGGCTCCGCCGGCTCGTCGGCGGCCGGCACGGCGACGCCCGGCGACACCTCCCCGGTCTGTGCGCCGGCGGCCGGCGACGTCGACCCGGCGGCCGGCCGGTCGGTCGCGGGCTCCTGCGCCACGGGCTCCGCGACCACGGCCTGGTCGGCTGCGGGCTCCTCGGCCTCGTCGGCGACGGTCGGCTCGGCCGGGGCAGCCGCCTCCACGGCGGGCTCCTCCTCGGGAGAATCACTCTGAGCTGCGGAAACCTCACCCACCGACGCCTGGCCGGTCACCACCTCGGCGGCCGGCGGAGACGCCGGGGCCTCGACGGGCGGCTCGGTCGCCGCCGGGGCGACGGCCTTCTTCCGCCGGGTCCGGGTCACCTTCACCGGCGGCACCAGTTCCGCGCTGCCCTCCTCGACCCCGTCGACGACCACCGGCTCCTCGGCGGCCTTGGCCGGGGTGGCCTTGCGACGGCGGCGGGTGGTCTTCGGCGCGGAGTCCAGCTCACCGGCGACCGGGACGATCACCTCGGCCTGCTGTGACTCGTCGGTGGCCGACGGGGCGCTGCCGGACGCCTCGGCGGGCGCTCCCCCGGTCAGTTCCGGCTGGCTCAGCGGCGCGACCCGTCGCCGGGTGGCCCGCCGCCGGGTCGGTGCCGCCGTGCCGTCCGTGGACGCCGCAGCGCCCTCCGGTGGCGTGGCGGCGGCTCCCGCGCCGGTGCCGATGGTGCTGTCGGCGGTGTCCCCGGCCGGCTGGGAACCGGTCCGTTCGCCGCCCTCGGGCTCGTTCTCGAGCATGGACGTTCTCCAGTTCTGGCGGCCCCGGGCGCGGGTGAGCGCTGCCACGCAGGATCGCCGCAAAAGTGTTTCCGCCGGGCGCGCGACGTGCGCGACCGCCGAAGTCTGCCTGCCAGAACGCCGACCGACGGTCAGCGTTCTCCGATGGCTGCCCCGCCGCGATCCGCGTCCAACGGATCCACGATCGCGCCCTGCGCGGTCAACACGCCCTGCGCCAGCCGGATCACCCTCGGGGAGACCGGCGGCTCCAGGGCGGCCACCACGCGGAGGCCGGAAAGGACGTCATCGGGTCGTACGGACGGGGTGACCTGCCGTACGACCAGTTCGAGTATCGCACATGACGGCTCCGCTGCCCCGGAAGGCGTCTGCACCGGGGGCAACACATCGATGCGGGTCACCGCGTTCCGCGCGTCGAACGTCCGCCGGCCCTGCTTGGTCATCCGCTCGACCTGCACCTCCTCGGCGGCCACGAAGGCGGCGACCGCCCGTTGCGCCACCGCCTGCTCGACCCCGGGCAGCTCGATGCGCCAGTACGACGCCTCGATCCGTTCCGCCAGGCTGCCCCCGGTCGCGACCACCACGTCCAGCACGTCGAGGCCGGGCGAGAGCGCCGCGTCGAGGGCCACCCGTAGCTGCTCCGGGTCCACCGCCGCCTGGAGGCCGACCTCCAGGTACTCCGCCTCGCTGGCCACGCCGGTGGGGGCGGCGCTGGCGTAGGAGATCTTCGGGTGCGGGGTGAAGCCCTGGGAGAAGGCCACCGGCACGGCGGCACGGCGTAGGGCGCGCTCGAAGGCGCGGGCGAAGTCCCGGTGGGAGGTGAACCGCAACGGCCCGCGCTTGGCGTACCGGATGCGGACACGCTGGACGACGGGCGCCTGCCCGCCCTCCGGCTGTGGTTTCCTGCTGATCGTCGTACTCCTCGGTCTGGTCACCGGTCCCCGTGGCGCGGGCTGCCGGTGACGATAGCCGCACACCCGCCGCAACGGGACGGGCGGCCCGCCGTGGCGCGCCGCCCCGTCCCGTCGCCTGTCACTGCTGGGCGCCGGTGGGCACCTTCAACGCGGTCACCGGGGTGAGCGGTAGGAGCTTGCGGCCGGTGGGCCCGATCTGGATCTCGGTGTCCATCGACGGGCAGACGCCGCAGTCGAAGCACGGGGTCCACCGGCAGTCGTCCTGTTCGTACTCGCCCAGCGAGTCCTGCCAGTCCTGCCAGAGCCAGTCCTTGTCCAGGCCCGAGTCGAGGTGGTCCCAGGGGAGCACCTCCAGTTCGTCGCGCTCGCGGGTGGTGTACCAGTCCAGGTCGACACCGAAGCCCGGCAGCACCGCTGCGGCGGCGTCCACCCAGCGCTGGTACGAGAAGTGCTCGCTCCAGCCGTCGAACCGGCCACCGTTGCGCCACACCTCGTGGATCACCGCGCCGACCCGGCGGTCACCCCGGCTGAGCAGGCCCTCGATCAGCGACGGCTCACCGTCGTGGTAGCGGAAACCGATGGCCCGGCCGAGCGAGCGGTCCGCGTTGATGGCCTGCTTGAGCAGCTTGAGCCGGCCGTCGATGACCTCGGGCCGCTCCATCGACGCCCACTGGAACGGGGTGTGCGGCTTGGGCACGAACCCGCCGATCGAGACGGTGCAGCGGATGTCCTTGGAGCCGGTGGCCGCCCGCCCGGCCCGGATCACCTCGTGCGCCATGTCGGCGATCTCCAGGACGTCGGCGTCGGTCTCGGTGGGCAGGCCGCACATGAAGTACAGCTTCACCTGCCGCCAGCCGTTGGTGTACGCGGTGACCACCGTACGGATCAGGTCGTCCTTCGACACCATCTTGTTGATGACCTTGCGGATCCGCTCCGACCCGCCCTCCGGGGCGAAGGTCAGCCCGGTACGCCGGCCGTTGCGGGACAACTCCTGCGCCAGGTCGATGTTGAACGCGTCCACCCGGGTCGACGGCAGCGACAGCGACACGTTGGTGCCGGCGTACTGCTCGGCCAGGCCGGAGCACATGTCGCCGATCTCGGAGTGGTCGGCCGACGACAGCGACAGCAGCCCCACCTCGTGGAAGCCGGAGAACTCCAGCCCCTGCTGCACCATCTGCCCCACGGTGGTGATCGACCGCTCCCGCACCGGACGGGTGATCATGCCGGCCTGGCAGAACCGGCAGCCCCGGGTGCAGCCCCGGAAGATCTCCACCGCGTACCGCTCGTGCACCGTCTCGGCCAGCGGCACCAGCGGCTTCTTCGGATACGGCCAGGCGTCCAGGTCCATCGTCGTGCGCTTGTGCACCCGGAACGGCACGTCCGGGCGGTTCGGCACCACCCGCTGGATCCGGCCGTCGGGCAGGTAGTCCACGTCGTAGAAGCGCGGCACGTAGACGCTCTCGGTGCGGGCCAGCCGCAGCAGCAGCTCGTCCCGGCCGCCCGGGGAGCCCTCCGCCTTCCACTCCCGGACGATCGTGGTGATCTCCAGGACCGCCTCCTCGCCGTCGCCGAGCACGGCGGCGTCGATGAAGTCGGCGATCGGCTCCGGGTTGAACGCGGCGTGCCCGCCGGCCACGATCACCGGGTCGGCGTCGGTGCGGTCGGCCGCCAGCATCGGAATGCCGGCCAGGTCGATCGCGGTGAGCAGGTTGGTGTAGCCCAGCTCGGTGGAGAACGAGACCCCGAACACGTCGAACCGGCGCACCGAGCGGTGCGCGTCGACGGTGAACTGCGGCACGTCGTGCTCGCGCATCAGCCGTTCCAGGTCCGGCCAGACCGCGTACGTCCGCTCGGCCAGCACGTCGGGCAGCTCGTTGAGCACCTCGTAGAGGATCTGCACGCCCTGGTTGGGCAGCCCCACCTCGTACGCGTCGGGGTACATCAGCGCCCACCGTACGGTCGCGGCGTCCCAGTCCTTGACCACCGCGCCCAGCTCGCCACCGACGTACTGGATGGGCTTGGTCACCTGGGGCAGCAGCGCCTCCAGCCGGGGCCACACCGACAACGTGGCGTCGTGGTGCGGCGACGCGACCGCCGCGTCGTCGGTCGGGGCCGCGGCGGGGCGCGGGGTCGTGGACGGAGCACTCATGGAGCCCAAGGGTACGCGTCCACCGGCGGACGGCTCGCCGCACCGCCGACCTGCCCGCTCCCGTCAGCCGTCCCACCGTCACCGGTCGGCCGGCCGACGGGGACCGCACCGGCGGGCCCCGGGCCGGCTGTGCGAGGCTTCCCGGTCGGCGGGGGCCGAGGGCGGCCGATTGGTCGAGGTGGCGGCCCGGTACTAACCTCGCAACCGGTGCGAGAGGAGATTGCCGCGATGCCGGAGCCGCAGCCGGGAGCAGACCGGCCGGCCGACGGGGACGACCCCGTCCCGGGTCGGCAGCAGGATCCGGTGGTCGCCACCGGTCCGGCCGACCTCCCCGTACCGCCGCCCAGCGACCCCACCGACCCGGCGACGCCGGCCGCCGCACCCGCTCCGGTTCCGCCGGCCGACCCGGCCGGTGACGCCACCGCCCCCGCAGAGCCGGTCGCCGTCCCCACTGCACCAGGGCCCGCCCCGTCGCCGCCCGCCGGCAACTCCCCCGGACCCGACACGGAGTCGGAACCACCGCCGGCCCCCGACACCTCACCGCGGCCCGCCGACCCGACCGCGCAGGACGACCCGGCCGAGCGGCGCACCCCGACCGCACCGGAAGCCCCGACCGACCAGCACGACCCGGTCACGGAGGACGACCCGACCGCGCAGGGCGACCCGGTCACGGAGGACGACCCGACCGCGCAGGGCGACACGGTCACGGAGGACGACCCCACCGCGCAGGGCGGCACCGCGACGCAGGGCGGCCCGCCGGCACCTACCGGCCCTGCCGCTCAATCCGACCCGCCGGAGCCGACCAGCCCGCCGGAGCCGACCAGCCCAGCGGGTCAGGTCAGCCCGGTCGCGTCCGCCGATCCGGTGGAGTCGGCGGGGCCGGCGCGGGGGGTCGCACCCGGCCCGGTCACCCCGGCCCGGGGGTCGGCCGCCGTTCCGGGCCGGATCGCCCCGCCCGGCGCACCGCACCGGCCCGACGCCACCCGGGTGGAGCAGCCCGACGCCGGATGGCCGGAGCAGCGTCCCGACCCCACGCGGATCGAGCGGCATCCCGACGACACGCCGGTGGCGCAGCGTCCCGACGCCACCCGCGTGGAGCAGCGGCCGGACGCCACCCGGGTCGAGCACCCGGGCGGGCAGCGTCCCGACCAGACGCTGGAGGAGCCCGCGGTACCCCGGTGGAGCGGTTCCGCCGCCGTGCCCCCACCGCCGCCGCGTCGCCCCGCGTGGGGTGAGTCGGTCCAGTTCGTGCCGCTTCCGCCACCTCCACCGCCCCCGCCGGAGCTGCCCGAACACCGCACGCCGGTCGACCCGTGGGCGGGTGTCGACACCGGTGGCTGGGACGTACACCATCCGGAGCCGGTGCCGCTGCCGTACGCGCCACCGCCGACCCACCCCTACCCGGCGGCCGTCGACCAGCCGCCACCCGCCGCCGCGGCGGTCCCGCCCCACCAGCACACCCCCACCCCGCCGCACCAGCACACGCCGACCCCGCCACGCCAGCACAGCCCGGCGGCACCGTACCAGTCGGCGGCACCGGCCGGGCCGGTCACACCCTCGCCGACCCGGCCGTACCCGGTCACGCCGGTGCCCGCCGCGCGGCCGGCGCCCCTGCCACCGGCGCGCCCGGTGTCGCCACCCCCGGCCCGCCCGGCGTCACCGCCACCGCAGCCGCCGCCCACGCCGCCCCGCCCGCCGAAGCAGCGGCGGGTCCGCCCGCAGCCGCCCGCCCCGCCGCCGCAGCCACCGCCCAACCGGCCGCCCAAGGGGTACGTCCGCCGCAAGCGGCGACGCTGGCCCTGGGTGCTGCTGCTCAGCCTGGTCTGCTGCTGCGGCTGCCCCGCCTGGTTCGGCAAGCCGGCCTGGCAGCAGTACCCGGCCGACGCCGCCCTGCCCGCTCAGGTGGCCGACCTGACCCTGCGTTCGGACTCCGGCAGCGAGGTCGACAAGCTCAAGACCGAGGTGCGCAAGGCGAACCTGCTCGCCGAGGACGTCTACGCCGGGGTCTACAGCACCTCCGACGGCAAACGGGTGATCGTCTTCGGTGACACCGGCTTCCGGCTCCGGCCGGAGTCCGACGCGGACGACGCGATGGTGCGGCTGACCGACACCTTCAAGCTGGATACCCCCCAACCTGTCGACAGCGGCGTGCGGGGCCGGTACGAACGCTGCGCCACCGGCTCGTCCGACGGCACCGACGTGGTGGTCTGCACCTCGGTGGACCACGGCAGCAGCGCCACGGGTGTGTTCACCCGGCTCTCGGTGGACGACAGCGCCCGACTGCTCGCCACCATGCGCGCCCAGATCGTCATCCCGAAGCAGGGCTGAGCCCGGCCACCGTACGGAGGCCGGGCTGGTCCTGCGGTCAGCCCCGCAGGTGGGTCAGGCGGCGGTGCCGGTCACACCGGCCCGCGCCGGTCGGGTGCGGGCGCGGCGGTCAGGCCGGGGCGCTGCCGGCGGTGGGCGTACCGCCCGAGGTGGGTTCGGCGCGGCGGGGGGCGTACCGGGGGACGTACTCCTGGCCGGTGAGCTTCTGGATCTCGGCCATCAGCTCGTCGGTCATCTCCCGCAGCGAGGTGCGGTCGTCGGAGCGGCCGGTGAAGTCCAGCGGCTTGCCGAACCGGATGACGATCTTCGCCTTGCCGGGGCGGGGAATCCGGGTGCCGATCGGCTGGACCTTGTCGGTGCCGGTCACCCCGACCGGGATCACCGGCACCCCGGCCGCCACCGCCAGCCGGGCGGTGCCGGTCCGTCCCCGGTAGAGCCGGCCGTCGGGCGACCGGGTCCCCTCGGGATAGACGGCGACCAGGTCACCGCCGCGCAGCGCGGGGATGGCCGCGTCGAACGCGGACAGCGCGGCCCGGCCACCGGCCCGCTCGACCGGGATGGCCCCCAGGCCGGTGAGCACGAACTTGGACAGCGCGCCCTTCGGGCCGGTGCCGGTGAAGTACTCCGACTTGGCCCAGAAGGCGAGGTGCCGGGGAACGACGGTGCCGAGCAGCAACTCGTCGGCGACGGAGAGGTGGTTGCCCGCGAAGATCGCGCCGCCGCTCGCCGGAATGTGCTCCAGCCCCTCCACGACCGGGCGGAACGCGAGCCGCATCGCGGGTCCCACGGTGAGCTTGCCGATGGTGTAGAGCAGCGGCACGGGTCCTCCGGCGGTCGTACGGTGAAACAGGCGGTGTCACGGTAGCGGACGGACGCCCGTAGGACCCAACGGGTGCACGCGCGTCCGCCTGCTGGATGGCGCGGGTGGTCGGTGGGTCCCGGCCCGTCGGGCCGGGACCCACCGACGTCCTCACACCGGGCGGACGGTCACCGTCACCCGCTCGCCGTCGCCGACCTCACCGGCGAAGCCGTCGACGCCGTCGGCGAAGTCCACCGTGTCGGCGAGCACCTCCCGGGCCACGAACCCCGTGTACGCCGACACCGCCGCCCGGACCTGCTCGGAGGCCGACACCGACACCACGATCCGGTCGGAGATGTCCAGGTCGGCGTCCCGCCGGGCCTGCTGCACGACCCGGACCACGTCCCGGGCCAGCCCCTCGGCGGCCAACTCCGGGGTGACCTCGGTGTCGAGCACCACCACGCCCTCACCACCGGGCAGCGGCGCGGAGTGCTCGGCGTCGGCGGCGACCAGGCGCAGCTCGTACTCACCCTCGGCGAGGGTGACCCCGGCGGCGACCGGAGCGCCGTCGCGCAGCTCCCACTCCCCCGCCTTGACCGCCCTGATCACCTGCTGCACCTGCTTGCCGACGCGGGGGCCGAGCGCCCGGGGCACCACCGTCAGCACCTGCTGGCAGTAGCTGGCGACCTCCGCCGAGAACGCCACCTCCTTGACGTTGACCTCGTCGGCGACCAGGTCGGCGAACGGCCGGAGCTGGTCGGCGACCGGCGAGGCCACGGTCAGCTTCGGCAGCGGCAGCCGGACCCGCAGCCCCTTGGCCTTGCGCAGCGACAGCGCCGCCGAGCAGACGTCCCGGGTGGCGTCCATCGCCGCGACCAGGTCGTGGTCGGCGGGCAGGTCCTGCGCCGACGGCCAGTCGGTCAGGTGCACCGACCGCTCGCCGGTCAGCCCGCGCCAGATCTCCTCGGCGGTCAGCGGGGCCAGCGGCGCCACCACCCGGCAGAGCGTCTCCAGCACCGTCCACAGCGTGTCGAACGCGTCGGCGTCACCCGACCAGAACCGGTCCCGGGAGCGACGCACGTACCAGTTGGTCAGCGCGTCCAGGTAGGACCGGACGGTGCCGCACGCCCCGGAGATGTCGTACGCGTCCATCTGCGCGCCGACGGTCTCCACCAGTTCCCGGGTCTTGGCCAGCACGTACCTGTCGAGCAGGTGCGTCGAGTCGGTCCGGCGCCGGGCGGTGTGCCCGGCGGCGTTGGCGTAGAGCGAGAAGAAGTACCAGACGTTCCACAGCGGCAGCAGCACCTGCCGGACGGCGTCGCGGATCGCCGGTTCGGTGACCGCCATGTCGCCGCCGCGCAGCACCGGCGAGGACATCAGCATCCAGCGCATCGCGTCCGAGCCGTACGCGTCGAAGACGTGGTAGACGTCCGGGTAGTTGCGCAGGCTCTTGGACATCTTGCGCCCGTCGGAGCCGAGCAGGATGCCGTGGCTGAGGCAGTTACGGAACGCCGGCCTGTCGAACAGCGCGGTGGCCAGCACGTGCATGGTGTAGAACCAGCCCCGGGTCTGCCCGATGTACTCGACGATGAAGTCGCCCGGGTAGTGGTGCTCGAACCAGTCCGCGTTCTCGAACGGGTAGTGCACCTGGGCGAACGGCATCGAACCGGACTCGAACCAGCAGTCCAGCACCTCCGGCACCCGGCGCATCGTCGACCTGCCGGTCGGGTCGTCCGGGTTGGGGCGGGTCAGGTCGTCGACGGCCGGCCGGTGCAGGTCGGTCAGGCGTACGCCGAAGTCCCGTTCGATCTCGGCCAGCGAACCGTAGACGTCCACCCGGGGATAGGTGGGGTCGTCGGACTTCCAGGCCGGGATCGGCGAGCCCCAGAACCGGTTGCGGCTGATCGACCAGTCCCGGGCGTTGGCCAGCCACTTGCCGAACGAGCCGTCCTTGATGTGCCCGGGCGTCCAGTTGATCTGCTGGTTCAGCTCGACCATCCGGTCCCGGAACTGCGTCACCGCGACGAACCACGACGACACCGCCTTGTAGACCAGCGGGGTGTCGCAGCGCCAGCAGTGCGGGTACGAGTGGGTGTAGGTGTCCTGCCGCAGCACCACCCCCCGCTCCTTCAGCTCCCGGATCACCGGCTTGTTGACGTCGAAGACCTGCTCACCGGAGTACGGCGGGACCAACGCGGTGAACCGGGTGTGGTCGTCCACGGTGACGATGGTGGGGATGCCGGCGGCGTTGCAGACGTTCTGGTCGTCCTCACCGAAGGCCGGGGCGAGGTGCACGATCCCGGTGCCGTCCTCGGTGGTGACGAAGTCCGCGCCGAGCACCTGGTAGGCGTTCTCGCCGGCCTGCTCGACGAGGAAGTCGTAGAGCGGGGTGTACCGCCGCCCGACCAGGTCCCGGCCGTACACGGTGCCGACCTGCTGGTAGCCCTCCAGCTCCTTGGCGTACGCGCCGAGCCGGGCCGCGCCGACGACGAACCGTTCCCCGTCGCGGTCGAGCACCGCGTACTCGATGTCGGGGCCGACGGCGAGCGCGAGGTTGGACGGCAGGGTCCACGGCGTGGTGGTCCAGACGCCCAGCCTGACCGGCCCACGCAGCAGCTCCGGGGCGGACTCGTCGGCGGTCAGCCCGAACCACACGGTCAGCGTCGGGTCGTGCCGGTCGCGGTAGACGTCGTCCATCCGGGTCTCGGTGTTCGACAGCGGCGTCTCGCACCGCCAGCAGTACGCCAGCACCCGGAAGCCCTCGTAGACCAGGCCCTTGTCGTGCAGGGTCTTGAAGGCCCACATGACGCTTTCCATGTAGTCCAGGTCGAGGGTCTTGTAGTCGTTGGTGAAGTCGACCCAGCGGGCCTGCCGGGTGACGTACCGCTCCCAGTCCTGGGTGAACTCCAGCACCGAGGAGCGGCACGCGTCGTTGAACCGGGCCACCCCGAGGTCGAGGATCTCCGCCTTGCTGGTGATGCCGAGCTGCTTCTCGGCCACCACCTCGGCGGGCAGGCCGTGGCAGTCCCAGCCGAAGCGCCGCTCGACGTGCCGGCCGCGCATGGTCTGGTAGCGCGGCACCACGTCCTTGACGTACCCGGTGAACAGGTGTCCGTAGTGCGGCAGGCCGTTGGCGAACGGCGGGCCGTCGTAGAAGACGTACTCGTTCTTGCCGTCGTCGCCGGCCGGCCGGGCCGTCACCGACGCCTCGAAGGTCTGGTCGGTGCGCCAGTGCTCCAGGACGCGGCGCTCGACGTCGGGCAGGTCCGGGCTCGCCGGGACGCCGGCGGCGGTCGGGTCGTGCAGCGGATAGCCCATCGGGGGTCGCTCTCCTCTGGCAGCTCACTCAGTCGTGGTCTGCGAGGACGAGCCCTGTCCGGTACGCCGTCGTCGACGCTCCGGGCCTGGCCCGCGGTACCACCCCGCTTGACGGTCAGGATCGACCGCCCGCTCGTTGGCCGGCTGTGACGGGCCGCCCCGTCCGGTTCTAGTCGGACCCTGCGGGCCCTTTCTTCCGGAGGCTCACCGGTGATGGCCGGGTCGTCGCCTGTACCGGCAAGGATACTCGACCTGTCCGGGTCGCCGCCGCCGAGTAACGGGGGTGCGGGCGGCCGGGCCGGCCCATAGATTCGCGGCCATGGGTGAGCACGCGATCGAGGCGGTCGGGCTGCACCGCAGCTACCGCAGCCGGACCGGATGGTTACGACCACAGCGCCGGGAGGTGCACGCCGTCGCCGGGGTGGACCTCGCGGTCGGCCACGGTGAGCTGTTCGGCCTGCTCGGCCCGAACGGCGCCGGCAAGACCACCACCATCAAGCTGCTCAACACCCTGCTCGTCCCGACGGCGGGCACGGCGAGGATATGCGGCTTCGACGTGGTCCGGCACACCCGGGAGGTGCGCCGTCGCATCGGGTACGTCTTCGGCGGCGACCGGGGGCTCTACGACCGGCTCTCCGCCCGGGACAACCTGCGCTACTTCGCCGAGCTGTACGGCGTGCCGGGCCGGGAGCAGAAGCGCCGGATCGCCGAACTGTTCGAGCTGGTCCGGTTGACCGGCCGGGAGGACGACCGGGTCGAGGGCTACTCCCGGGGGATGCGCCAACGGCTGCACATCGCCCGGGGGCTGCTGCACCGGCCCCGGGTGCTGTTCCTCGACGAACCGTCGATCGGGGTCGACCCGGTGGCCGCCCGGGAGCTGCGACAGACCGTCGCCGACCTGGCCGCCACCGGCACCACCGTGCTGCTGACCACGCACTACATGGCCGAGGCCGACGAGTTGTGCGGCCGGATGGCGGTGATCGCGGGCGGCCGGATCCAGGCCCTGGGCACCCCCGCCGAGCTGCGCCACCACGCCGACGGCCGGCGGGTGCTGGAGGTGGAGGCGTACGGGGTGACCGACGGGCAGCTGGCCGCGATCCGGGCCCGGCCGGGCGTCCGCGAGGTGAGCCTGGCGGTGCACGGGGCGGCGCAGGTCCTCGGGGTGCAGTCCGACGCGGGGGTGGACGTGCAGGCCGACGTGCTGCGGGAGCTGGACGGGGTACGGCTGGGCCGGGTGACCGCCCGGCAGCCCACCCTGGAGGACGCGTACGTGGCGATCGTCAACCGGGCGGCGGCGCCGACGCCGGTGGCCGGGCCGGTGCCGGCGTGAACACCCTGCGGATGATCGCGGTCGGTGCGCTGCTGCACGTCAAGCAGCTCAGCCGTTCCCCGTTCGAGATCGCCATCGCGTTGATCGTCCCGGTGGTGCAGGCGACCCTGGCGGTCTACCTGTTCCGGGCCGGCGGTGAGCCGGACCGGCTACTGGAGGCGGCGGTCGGCGCGGGCCTGATGGGGGTCTGGTCGACGGTGCTGTTCGGCTCCGGCGGGGCGATCCAGAACCAGCGCTGGCAGGGCACCCTGGAGATGATCATGCTAGCACCCCGGTCGCCGGCGTTGGTGCTGCTGCCGGTCACCCTGGCCACCGGCATCACCGGCACGTACGCGATGCTCGCCACGCTGGCCTGGGGCCGGCTGCTGTACGGCATCCCGCTCGATTTCGCCCACCCGGTGGCCTTCCCGGTGGCCGTCGCCGGCTGCATCGCCGGGCTGGGCATGTTCGGGCTGCTGCTGGCGTCCGGCTTCGTGCTGCTGCGGCACGCCAACGCGCTGGCGAACACGCTGGAGTACCCGATCTGGTTGGTCTCCGGGATGCTCGTGCCGGTCACCGCGCTGCCCGGCTGGACCGGGCCGGTCGCCGCGGTGCTGCCGACCACCTGGGGTGCCCGCGCGGTGCACGAGGCCGCGTCCGGCGGGCCGGTCTGGCCGGCGCTGGCCGTCTGCCTGGCGATCAGCCTGACCTGCCTGGCCGCCGGCTGGGCCCTGATGACGTACGTCGAGCGCCGGGCCCGGGTCACCGCGACCCTGGCCCTGGCCTGAGGAGGCACCGGTGGGCGCGCTGCTGCGGCTGGTCGGGGTGGGCGGGGTCATCGCCTACCGGGCCCTGTTCAACTGGACCACCCCGTCGATCTTCGTGGGCACCCTGCTGGTGGGCCCGCTGTTCCAACTCTTCTTCTTCGCCTACCTGGGGCGGGAGTTCGGGGTCGCCGACGACCGGTTCTACGTCGTCGGCAACGCGGTGCTCACCGCCGCGCTGGCCTGCGTCTACGGCGGCACCATGGCGGTGGCCAACGAGCGGCGTTTCGGCACCCTGGGGCACGTGCTGCTCTCCCCGCGCAGCCGCACCGCCATCTTCCTCGGCCGGGTGCTGCCGTACGCCGGCAACGGCCTGCTGATCGCGGCGAGCACGCTCACCGTGGCCGCGCTCCTGCTCGGCCTGCGGGTCCCGGCCACCGCCCTGCCCGGCCTGCTGCTGGCACTGGCCACCGCCGCGCTGGCCTGCGGTTTCTTCGGGCTGACCCTGGGCGCGCTGGGGTTGCGCTTCCGGGACGTCTTCCTGATCTCGAACGTGGCGGTGGCGCTGCTGCTGTTGTTCACCGGCGTCAACGTGCCGGCCGACAGCCTGCCGGCGGGCATCCGTGCGGTCGGCGCGGTGCTGCCGATCACCCACGCCGCCGACGCGGCCCGGCGGCTGGCCGGCGGCGCCCCGCTCGGCGACGTCCTGCCGGCGATCGGCCTCGAACTGGCCGTCGGGGTCGGCTACGCCGTGCTGGCCGCCGGTCTGTTGACGATCTTCGAGGCGGAGTCCCGTCGCCGCGCCTCGCTGGACACCCTCTGAGGCGGTGCGGGCGACGCTAGTCGGTGACCTCCAGGTAGCGGTCGACCATCGCGTCGACCTGCGCCGGCACCTGGAGCTGCACGAAGTGCCCGGAACCCACGGTCTGCCCGATGAACGCCTGCGGGGCGAGTTCGGCCAGCCGGGCGTAGTCGGCGAACGGGGCGTTGCTGCCCACGAAGAGCAGCGGGCGGTCCCAGCGGCGCAGGGCGGCCACGTCCTGCTCGGCCGCGATCCAGTCGGCCAGCCCGGCGATCGGCGCGTACGCCACCTCGGTCGACGGGCGGGCGGTGGCCGCCACCACCCGCTCCACCAGGCGCGGGTCGGAGTACGGCGGGAAGTACGACCTGACGATCGACTCCCGGACCGCGCCCGAGGTGTCCTCCCGCAGCGACGCCGCCACCTGGGCGATCGCGGCGGCGGAACCGGGTGCCCCGGCCACCGCGGAGTCGAGCAGTCCCAGCCCGGCGAACCGGTCCCGGTCCCCGGCGGCGGCCTGCAGTGACCAGACCCCGCCCAGGCTGTGCCCGATCACGAAGACCCGGCGCAGGTCGAGCGCGGCGACGAAGGCCCGCAGGTGACCGGCCATCGCGGTGACCCCGTAGCCGTCGGCTGGGGGCGGGCTGGCCCCGTGGCCCGGCATGTCGACGGCGATCACCCGGTCCTGGCGGGTGGCCAGGTGCCGGGCCAGGGGTGCCATGAAGTCGTGGTCGCAGCACCAGCCGTGCACCAGCAGGAAGGTGCCGCGCCTGCCGTGCCCGTACGTCCAGTACCGCATCCCGGCGGCAGTCTGCCCGTCCATCGTCGAACCCTCCCCGGCGTTTTCGCAGGTAGTGGCGTTCTTCCACTTAAGCGCGCCCGGTCGGTTCGGGCACGGCGTATTGTTCCTTTTGGCACACCTGGACCTTTTTCGGGTGGCGCAGCGGTGGAACGGGAGCGGGCCGTGGACGGGCGGATCGACGAGTTCTTCGCCGCCCTGGTCGCCGACGGCCGGGGCCGGTTGCCCGTCGCCCCCAGCGGACTGCTCCGGTTCGACGTCGTCGCCGAGGGCGGCGAGACCGCCACCTGGTTCGTCCGGCTCGACGGCGCACAGATCCGGGTCGCCCGCACCGGCAAACACCCCGACTGCACGGTCGAGGTCCGACCCGAGGCGTTCGTCCGGCTGCTGGCCGGCCGGGACAACATGGTGTCGATGCTGCTGCGCGGCGACGCCTCGGTCGCCGGCGACCTGGCGCTGCTGTTCACCTTCCGGCGGCTGCTCCCGGTCGCCGCCGACAGCGTCGGCACCGAACCCGCCGCCGAACTGGTCCCGCACACCGCCTCCGGTGTCATCGGGCTGCACGAGGTCACCAGCGTCTTCGCCGGCAACATGTTCATGATCAGCGAGAAGAACGGGGACGTGCGGGCCACCCCGACCTCCCCGCTCGGGCTCTTCTCCTTCGACACCCGGTTCCTGTCCACCTGGGCGCTGACCATCAACACCGAGTCCCTCTCGGTGCTCTCCGTCGACGACGTCGCCACCTACGAGGCGAAGTTCGGACTGGTCCCCGGCGAACCCACCCACTACGTCAACGCCACCACCTCCGTGCTGCGGCACCGCTGGGTCGGTCCGGAGTACGAGGAGGAGATCACCCTGTTCAACTACGCGCCGGAACCGGTGCGCTACGTCGTCCGGCTCGACGCGGGCGCGGACTTCGCCGAGGTGCTGGAGGTCCGCGACGGCTTCCGCAGGGCCCGGCCGGTGACCGTCACCATCGCCGACGACGCGCTACGGCTGCACTACAAGCGGGCCGGCCTGCACCGGGAAACCGTGATCACTTCCAGCACGCCGGCCGCGCTCGACGAGCACGGCCTGACCTGGACGTTCACCGTCGACCCCCACGGCACCTGGTCCACCCGGCTGCGGGTGCTCGCCCTCCTGCGCGACCTGCACCGCCGTGACCTGCGGGAACGGCTGACCAGTTCGGTGGGGCGCAGCCAGCACCAGCGGGGCCGGGACATCAGCGCCCGCACCGCCGGGGTGCCCCGGCTGCGCGCCGACCACAAACCCCTGCAGCAGGCGTACGAGTACGGCGTGCGGGACCTGGCCGCGCTGCACTACCCCGGGCTGAACTTCCAGACCGCGCTGCCCGCCACCGGGCTGCCCTGGTCGATGGCGCTGCTCGGCCGGGAGAGCCTGGTCAGCAGCTTCCAGGCGCTGCCGTTCATGCCCGAACGGGCGGTCAACACGCTGCGCATCCTGGCGCTGAGCCAGGGCGTCCGGCAGGACCCGTTCCGCGGCGAACAACCCGGCAAGATCGTCCAGGAGAGCCGGTACGGCGACTCCGGCGCGTTCAACGACACCCCGGAGTCGGCCAGCTTCAGCGCCGCCGACACCACGGCCGCCTTCGTCATCCTGCTCGACGAGTACGAACGCTGGACCGGCGACGCGGAACTGGTACGCCGGTTCGAGTTCGAGATCCGGGCCGCCATCGGCTGGCTCGACCACGACGCGGACCGGGCCGACAGCGGCTACGTCTGGTCCACCCGACGCCCGACCCGCACCGGACCGCAGAACGAGAGCTGGCGCAACTCCGCCGACGCGATCTGCTTCGCCGACGGCCGACCGGCCACCTACCCCCTGGCGATCTGCGAGATCCAGGGGTACGCCTTCGAGGCCCGCCGCCGGGCCGCCCGGATGGCCCGCCGGTTCTGGGACGATCCCGCCTGGGCCGACCAGCTCGACCGCGACGCCGCCCGGCTGCGGGACCGGTTCGACCGGGACTTCTGGCTGCCCGACCAGGGCCACTACGCGGTGGCGGTGCAGCTCGACGGCGTCCCGCTGGACTCCCTCACGTCCAACATGGGGCAGCTGCTGTGCACCGGCATCGTCGCCCCGCACCGCGCCGAGCAGTTGGTGGCGCACCTGATGTCCCCGGCGCTGTACTCCGGCTGGGGCATCCGCACCCTGGCCAGCACGGCAGCCGACTACAACCCGCTGGGCCACCACACCGGCGCGGTCTGGCCCTGGGAGAACTCGCTGATCGCCTGGGGGCTGCGCCGGGCCGGGTTCCGGGCGCAGGCCGCCCGGGTCGCCACCGGGCTGCTCGACGCCGCCCGGCACTTCCAGGGCCGGCTGCCGGCGTACCTCACCGGCTACGACCGGGCCACCACCCACGTCCCCGTCCCGCACGGCTTCACCGACAGCCCGTACGCGCCGTCGGCCGGAGCGCCCCTGATGCTGCTGCGCGTGCTGCTCGGGCTGGAACCGTACGAGGACCATCTCGCCGTCGACGCCGCGGTCCCCGAGGAACTGGGCCAGATCGAGCTGCTCGACATCAGGGGCCGCTGGGGGTACGCCGACGCGCTCGGCCGGGGTCGCCCGTTCCGCGACCGCCCGGCCACCTGACGCGGCTCCGCGCCCCTGGGCCGCCAGCAGGGTGTCCCGGGGTCAGCCCAGGGCGGGGAACCAGAGCGCGATCTCGCGCTTGGCGCTGTCGGTGGAGTCCGAGGCGTGCACCAGGTTCTCCCGGTTGGACAGCGACAGGTCACCCCGGATCGTGCCGGCGGCGGCCTTACGCCCGTCGGTGCTGCCGATCATCGCCCGGACCACCTCGATCACCTGGTCGCCGGAGAGCACCAGCGACACCAGCGGCCCGCTGGTCATGAACGTCTTCAGCGGCGGGTAGAACGGCTTGTCCACGTGCTCGGCGTAGTGCTGGTCGGCGAACCCGCCGTCGAGCGTCCGGATCTCCAGCGCGTCGATCCGCAGGCCCTTGCGCTCGAAACGGGAGATGATCTCGCCGACCAGGCCACGACGCACCGCGTCGGGCTTGATCAGTACGAGGGTGCGCTCATCCGGGCTGCTGCTGGACACGCTGGGTTCCTCCTGTGCGCACAAGGCGGTTCGGCTGGGTACGGTCAGCCTAGCGACCCGGTACCGGCACCGGCGCGGCGGCTGCTCTTTCCCTCGGTCGCCGCGCGGCCTAGCCTGGCTCTGACCCCTGGGAGGTCCACTGTGGCGAATGGCGGGAACCGCACCATCGCGCCGGTACGCAAGCTGATCGCCGCGGTGCTCGGCACCGTGGCGGTCTTCGTCGTCCTGTTCGGGCTGGGCATGACCAGCTGGGCCATCGTCGCGCTCGGCGTGGCCCTGGTCGTGCTCGCCGTCGCCCTGGGCACCGTACGCGGCGGCGGACGCACCTGGGTGGTCGGCGTCGGGCACGTGCACAGCGCTTCCGAACCCCCCACCCAGTACTCCTTCGGCCGGTGCGAGCTCCAGTTGGTGATCGACGCGCCGGGCCTGCCGCCCCGGTCCAAGAAGATCATCGAGCCTCGGGTGCCGGTGGCGAAGTGGCCGTCGCTGGGGCAGACCCTGCCGATCCGGGTGGCCCTGGACGACCAGCGGCACGTCCGCGTCCTGTGGGACGAGGTGCCGACCCACACCGAGGCCGCCGCGGGCGTGACCGACCTGCCCCCGGAGTACGCCGACGCCGAGCCGCTCGACGACCTGCTGATCCAGCAGGAGGCCCCGCCGTGGGCGGGCCGCACGGCCGACGACGACTTCCACGACGAGTTCCGGGACGACCTGCGCGACCCGCCGCCCGCCGACCCGGTCCGGGCCGATCCGCTGCGTCCGGAGCCGCCGCACCCGGACCCGGTCCGGTCCGAGCCGCTGCGCGACGACGTGGAGGTGCTGACCGACGAGCGGGAGCGGGTGGTGGTGCACCAGCGGCCGGGCGGCCCGGTGGTGCTGGAGGGCACCCTGGTCGAGCAGCCGGCGACCGGCCAACTCCCCCGCCGAGCCACCGCCCCCACCGCCGCCGCTTCGACCGCCGCCGCGTCCACTGCCGCCACCGGCCCTGCCGGCACCACCCCCACCGGTGCCGCCGCCGGCCCGGCCACCGCTGCGCCCGCCCCCCGGCCGCCCGCCGAGGAACGGTTCGACGCGCCGATCCTCGACCCGGTCGACGTACCGCTGGACGGGCCCACCACCGGTGACGGCCGGCTCGACCCCGACCTGGACGAGGCGATCTTCGGGTACGACCCGGCTGCCGCGACCGCCGGGGGCGACGACGCGGCCGGCCCGATCAGCGGCGTCGGGCTGACCCTGCTGGTCACCGACCTGTCCCGCTCGCTGGACTTCTACCGGGACCTCGGCTTCGAGGAGTTCGACCGGGGCACCGGCAACGCGGTGCTCGCCTCCGGGCAGACCCGGCTGGTGCTGCGCGAGGTGACCGGGGCCGCCCCGATCAGCCGCCGGCTGGTCCACGTCAACCTGGAGGTGGACGACATCGAGGCGGCGTACCGGCGGCTCAAGGACACCGGCGTCCGGTTCACCTACGCGCCCCGGGTGGTCAACCGGGGCACCAAACTGGAGGTGTGGGCCGCCGCCTTCCGGGACCCGGACGGGCACGGCATCGCGCTGACCCAGTGGCGGGAACGCGCCGAGGCGTGACCCCGCTCAGCCGAGGATGACCCGCCGCACGTGCAACGCGTACGCCCAGACCAGGGCGAAGATGACCCCGAGCCCGAACAGCGACCAGTGCAGCAGGCCGGCGAGCAGCAGCAGCCCCTGCAACACGGTGCCCGCCGACCAGGCCCACGGGCGTCGCATCAGGCCGGCCAGCAGCACCGCCGCCACGGCCAGCGCCACCGTGGCCGCGATCGCCGCCCCGCCGAAGTGCCCGCCGACCAGCCGGATCGGCTGGATGGCCAGCAGCAGCACCAGCGCTTCCAGGCCGAGCGTCCCGGCCCCGAGACCCCGGACGGCCGCCTCGGGGTTACGCAGCCCCGAGCGCCGCCCGGCCGGGCCGGTGCCCTCGGCCGGGCCGGTGCGGTCGGACGTTGCACTGCCTGCGGCCGGGCCGGTGCCTGCGGTCGGGGCGGTGCGGTCGGCACTTCCGGCACTTCCGGCCGGGCCGGCGCTTCGGGCCGGCTCCGGGGGGTCGGCAGGGCGGCGGTCCGGGTGCGGGCGGCCCGGGGTCGGGCCGGTCATCGCTTCAGCAGCCGTCGGGCGTCGGCCACCGTCACCACCGAGCCGGTGACCAGCACCCCCACCCCGGCCAACTCGCCGGGCACGTCGTACTCGGCCTCGGCGACGGCCGCCTCGATGGCATCCGGCATCGAGTCGGCCACCTGGACCCGGTCCGGCCCGAAGACCTCCCGGGCCAGCTCGGCCAGTTCCTCGGCCGGCATCGCCCGGGGCGAGGAGTTGCGGGTGACGACGAGCGAGTCGAGCACCGGTTCCAGCAGCTCCAGCAGGCCGGCGGCGTCCTTGTCGCCGAGCACGGCGAGCACCCCGACCAGCTTGCTGAACGCGAACTCCTCCTGCAGCGCGGTGACCGTGGCGGCCATCCCGTGCGGATTGTGCGCCCCGTCGAGCAGCACCGTCGGGGCGTTGCGCACCTTCTCCAGCCGGCCCGGGGAGCTGGTCGCGGCGAAACCCTCCCGGACGGCCTCGACGTCGAGCTGCCGCTTCGCCCCGGCCCCGAGGAACGCCTCGACGGCGGCCAGCGCCACCGCCGCGTTCTGCGCCTGGTGCGCCCCGTGCAGCGGGAGGAACACCTCGTCGTACACCCCGCCGAGGCCCTGGAGGGTCAGCACCTGGCCGCCGACGGCGACCGCCCGGCGCAGCACCCCGAACTCCGCGCCCTCCCGGGCGACCGTGGCACCGACCTCGGCGCACCGTTCCAGGATCGGCCGGGCCGCCTCCTCCTCCTGCGCGGCGGCGATGACCGTCGCCCCGGAGTGGATGATGCCGGCCTTGTGCAGGGCGATGTCCTCCAGGGTGTCACCGAGCCACTCGGTGTGGTCCAACCCGATCGGGGTGAGCACCGCCACCCCGGCCTGGAGCACGTTGGTGGCGTCCTCGGCACCGCCCAGCCCCACCTCCACCACCGCCACGTCGACAGGCGCGTCGGCGAACGTGGCGAACGCCAACGCGGTGGTCAGGTCGAAGTAGGTGAGCGGCTCGGCCGACCGCTGGTCGACCAGGTCGGCCAGCGGCTTCACCTCGCGGTACGTGGCGACGAAGCGGGCCTCGTCGACGGGCTCCCCGTCCAGGCTGATCCGTTCCCGGACGGTCTCCAGGTGCGGGCTGGTGTAGCGGCCGGTGTGCAGGCCGAAGGCCCGCAGCAGCGAGTCGATCATCCGGGCCGTGGACGTCTTGCCGTTCGTCCCGGTGAGGTGGATCGACGGGTACGCCCGCTGCGGGCTCCCCAGCAGGTCGAGCAGCATCTCGATGCGGTCCAGCTCGAAGTGCATCCGGGTGAACCCGCGCGCGGCCAGCTCGGCGTCGACGGCGGCGAACTCGCCGCGCCCGGCCCCGGGCCGGCTGGTCTGATCGGTGCGGTCGGTCACGAGGGAAGCGCCTCCAGAGCGGCGTCGATGCGGACCAGGTCGGCCTCGGCCACCGCCAGCCGGTCGCGGATCTTCGCGACCACCGGCTCGGGCGCCTTCCCGACGAACGCCGGGTTGTCGAGCTTCGCCCGGGCCTGCGCGACCTCCTTCTCAGCCGCCGCCCGGTCCTTGGTGAGCCGGGCCCGCTCGGCGGCCACGTCGATCGACCCCCGGGTGTCCAGCGCCACGCTGACCTCACCGGGCATGGCGAGGGTGGCGCTGGCCTGGAAGTCGTCGGCCGGGGCGTCCAGCCGGGCCAGCGAACGGATCAGCGGCTCGTGCGCGGCGATCTGGACCCCGGCCAGCCCGTCCAGCCGGGCGGCCACCCGCTGGGTGGGCCGCAGCCCCTGGTCGGAGCGGAACCGCCGGATCTCGGTCACCACCCGCTGAACGGTGCCGACCTCGCGCTCCGCGGCGTCGTCCACCAGCGCACGGTCGGCGGTCGGCCAGGCTGCCGTCATGACGGTCTCGCCGCCGGTCAGTGCCGTCCACAGCTCCTCGGTGACGAACGGGATCACCGGGTGCAGCAGCCGCAGCAACTGGTCCAGCACGTGCCCGAGCACCCGGCGGGTGGCGTCGGCGGCCGGCCCGCCCTCGGCGAGCACCGGCTTGGCCAGCTCCACGTACCAGTCGCAGACGTCGTCCCAGGCGAAGTGGTAGAGCAGGTCGCACACCTTCGCGAACTCGTACGCCTCGAACTGCTCGTCCACCTCGGCGGTGACGTGCGCCAGCCGGGACAGGATCCACCGGTCGACGGTGGAGAGCCCGTCGGCGGCCGGCAGCGGGCCGGTGGTGTGCGCGCCGTTGAGCAGCGCGAACCGGGTCGCGTTCCACAGCTTGTTGCAGAAGTTGCGGGAGCCCTGGCACCACTCCTCGCTGACCGGGACGTCCCCGCCCGGGTTCGCGCCCCGGGCCAGGGTGAACCGGGTCGCGTCGGCCCCGTACCGGTCGACCCAGTCCAACGGGTCGACCACGTTGCCGAACGACTTCGACATCTTCTTGCCGTACTGGTCGCGGACCATGCCGTGCAGGGCGACCGTGTCGAACGGCTGCCGGCCGTCCATCGCGTACAGGCCGAACATCATCATCCGGGCGACCCAGAAGAAGAGGATGTCGTAGCCGGTGACCAGCACACTGGTCGGGTAGAACTTCGCCAGGTCCGGGGTCTGCTCCGGCCAGCCGAGGGTGGAGAACGGCCACAGGCCGCTGGAGAACCAGGTGTCCAGGACGTCCTCGTCCTGGACCCAGCCCTCGCCGGTGGGGGGCGTCTCGTCCGGGCCGACGCAGACGATCTCGCCCGCCGGGCCGTACCAGACCGGGATGCGGTGGCCCCACCACAGCTGCCGGGAGATGCACCAGTCGTGCATGTTGTCGACCCAGGCGAAGTAGCGCTTGGCCAGCTCGGCCGGCTCGATCTTCACCCGGCCGTCGCGCACCGCGTCGCCGGCCGCCTTCGCCAGCGGGGTGGTGTTGACGAACCACTGCAACGACAGCCGCGGCTCGACCGTGGTACGACACCGCGAGCAGTGCCCCACCGCGTGCACGTACGGCCGCTTCTCGGCCACGACCCGGCCCTGCTCGCGCAGCGCCGCCACGATCGCCGGGCGGGCCTCGTACCGGTCCAGGCCCTGGAACGGACCGGGCGCGGTGATGACGCCCCGCTCGTCCATGATCGTCAGGGCGGGCAGGTCGTGCCGCTGGCCGATCTCGAAGTCGTTGGGGTCGTGCGCCGGGGTCACCTTGACCATGCCGGTGCCGAACGCCGGATCGACGTGCTCGTCGGCGACGATCGGGATACGCCGGCCGGTCAACGGCACCTCGACCTCGGTGCCGACCAGGTGCCGGTAACGCTCGTCGTCGGGGTGCACGGCCACGGCGGTGTCCCCGAGCATGGTCTCGGCCCGGGTGGTGGCGACCACCACGTCGTCGCTGTACCGGATCGAGACCAGCTCACCCTCGTCGTCGGTGTGCTCCACCTCGATGTCCGACAGGGCGGTCAGGCAGCGCGGGCACCAGTTGATGATCCGGTTGGCCCGGTAGATCAGACCCTCGTCGTAGAGCTTCTTGAACATGGTCTGCACGGCCCGGGACAGGCCCTCGTCCATGGTGAAGCGTTCCCGGTCCCAGTCGACCGAGTCGCCGAGCCGGCGCATCTGGCCGAGGATCGCCCCGCCGGACTCGGCCTTCCACTGCCAGACCCGCTCGACGAACTTGTCCCGACCGAGGTCGTGCCGGGACAGCCCCTCACCCGCGAGCTGCCGCTCCACCACGTTCTGGGTGGCGATACCGGCGTGGTCCGTGCCGGGCAGCCAGAGCGCCTCGTACCCCTGCATCCGCTTACGGCGCACCAGCGAGTCCTGGACGGTGTGGTCCAGGGCGTGGCCCATGTGCAGCACACCGGTGACGTTCGGCGGGGGGATCACGATGGTGAACGGGGGCTTGTCACTCTGCGCCGACGCCCGGAAGTGGCCGGCGGCTACCCACTGCTCGTACCGTCGCTGCTCTACCTCGCCGGGCTGGTACTGGCCGGCAAGGGTCGGGGCGTCGGGGCGTCGGGCATCCAGTCTCTCGGTCACCTGTGAAAGTCTACGGAGCGCTTCGGCGGACCCGACGTGCGCCACCGGTCATTCGCGTACGGTGGCGAACATGTCCGACGCACATCTCACCGAGCGTCAGCTCATCGAGGGTCCCGAACCGGTCGAGCTGACCGACGAGCCGATCCGGTTGAGCACCCACGACCCGGAGCAGAGCCCGCAGGGGCGGGGCCCGGTGTCCCGACGCCGGCGGATCGCGCTCACCGTCGCGCTCGTGGTCGGCCTCGTCGGCGCCGCCGCGCTCGGCACCGCGGGCTGGCGCATCGCCCAGCAGAAGGACGTCCGGCTGGACCCGCCCGGCCACCTCGCCGGTCTCACCCGCGACGACTCCGACCGGGCCCGCAGCACCGCCGACTACCTGCGCGCCGGATTCGCCGCCGACATCGACCTGGACCGAAGCATCGGTACGGTCTACCGCGACCCCGCCGACGAGAAGCGGACGGTGCTGTTCTTCGGTGGCACCACGCTGCTCTGGCAGCCGGAACGCGACCTGGACAGCCTGTTCCGGTTGATGGCCGACGAGACCGGCAAGGTGACCGACCTCCGTACGGTGCCCGCCGGGAAGTACGGCGGCGTGATGAAGTGTGGTCGGACCAGCGGTGACGGTGGCGACTTCGCGATCTGCGGCTGGGCCGACCACGGCAGCGTGGCGATGGGCATGTTCGCCAACCGTTCCGTCGACGACTCGGCCAGCCTCTTCCGCCAACTCCGCGAAGGCATCCAGACCCGGGACTGACCGCCGCCGGGCCTCCCCTCGCCCGGCTCGCCCCTGGCCCAGCTCCCCGCTCGCCCCTGGCCCCGTTCGCCGCTGGCCCAGTTCGCCGTTCGCCCAGCTCCCCGCTCGCCACCAGGACGCCCTCCGCCTCCTCGACCCCCGGTTGCCCTCGCCGCCCCTGTCTCCCTCGGGGCCCTTGCGCTGACCGTGCCATGTCGGCGACGTTGCGCTTTCCCAGCCGAGCATTACCGCAACGTTGCCACCCAAGCGATCCCTGTCCACGGGGTCGAGCTGACCGCGCCGGTACTGGGGCGGTCAGGGTCATCGTGATGTCGCCGGCTGGTGGTGGCCGTGCGGGGCTGCCTGCTGATGGGTGTTAGTGGTTGGGTCAGCTTGGCTTGGCGCTTGGCGCTGTCGTGGCGTGTCATGGTCGGTTGCTTCAGCGGTTGTTGATTACTCCGAGGTCGGGGATGTGGGGCATCCCGTTCTGGGTCGGGGGCGGGTGTGGTCTATGTCTGGGACGGTGCCGCCTGTATCGGGGAGTGGGGGTATTCCGTGTTGGGCTGGGGCTGGGCGCCGCTTTGTGTCTGGTTGCCTACCGCCCATGTCGGGGAGGTAGGGGTATCCCGTGTCGGGATGGCCGCTTCTTCCGCCCACCAGCCCTCAACCCACCAGCGCTCAGCCTTGGGGTCCTTGGGCCGGGGCGAGGGGTTCCGGGGGCGTGACCTTTCCGCGTCCGGGGCGGCTTGAGTTTCCGACTTCGGTGGCGAGGGTTCTCCCACCGATGGCGGGGAGCAGTTCCGGGGGGAAATGGATGGTGGGGAGCAGTTCCGGGGGGAGAGATATGGTGTGGAATGCAGTTGAGGCCAACCCCTGTTCGGGGTTGGCCTCAACTGAAAGGTTGTCCGGCGGTGTCCTACTCTCCCACACCCTCCCGAGTGCAGTACCATCGGCGCTGGAGGGCTTAGCTTCCGGGTTCGGAATGTGACCGGGCGTTTCCCCTCCGCCATGACCGCCGTAACACTATGAACATATCAAACAACACACACACCCACACACTGTGGGGGGTTGTTTGGTGTTTGTTCAGAGTTGCACAGTGGACGCGTAGCAGCCTTGTTATCAAGTCCTCGGCCTATTAGTACCGGTCAACTCAACCCGTTACCGAGCTTACATTTCCGGCCTATCAACCCAGTCGTCTAGCTGGGGGCCTTACCCCCACAAAGTGGGGTGGGATACCTCATCTTGAAGCAGGCTTCCCGCTTAGATGCTTTCAGCGGTTATCCCTTCCGAACGTAGCTAACCAGCCGTGCCCCTGGCGGGACAACTGGCACACCAGAGGTTCGTCCGTCCCGGTCCTCTCGTACTAGGGACAGCCCTTCTCAAGTATCCTACGCGCACGGCGGATAGGGACCGAACTGTCTCACGACGTTCTAAACCCAGCTCGCGTACCGCTTTAATGGGCGAACAGCCCAACCCTTGGGACCTGCTACAGCCCCAGGATGCGACGAGCCGACATCGAGGTGCCAAACCATCCCGTCGATATGGACTCTTGGGGAAGATCAGCCTGTTATCCCCGGGGTACCTTTTATCCGTTGAGCGACACCGCTTCCACACGCAAGTGCCGGATCACTAGTCCCGACTTTCGTCCCTGCTCGACCTGTCAGTCTCACAGTCAAGCTCCCTTGTGCACTTGCACTCAACACCTGATTGCCAACCAGGCTGAGGGAACCTTTGGGCGCCTCCGTTACCCTTTAGGAGGCAACCGCCCCAGTTAAACTACCCACCAGACACTGTCCCTGAACCGGATAACGGTCCGAAGTTAGATACCCAAATCAACCAGAGTGGTATTTCAAGATTGCCTCCACCCATACTGGCGTACAGGTTTCACCGGCTCCCACCTATCCTACACAAGTCCATTCAGATACCAATGTCAAGCTATAGTAAAGGTCCCGGGGTCTTTCCGTCCTGCCGCGCGTAACGAGCATCTTTACTCGTACTGCAATTTCGCCGGGCCTGTGGTTGAGACAGTGGGGAAGTCGTTACGCCATTCGTGCAGGTCGGAACTTACCCGACAAGGAATTTCGCTACCTTAGGATGGTTATAGTTACCACCGCCGTTTACTGGCGCTTAAGTTCTCCGCTTCGCCCCCAAAAGGAGCTAACAGGTCCCCTTAACGTTCCAGCACCGGGCAGGCGTCAGTCCATATACATCGAATTACTTCTTCGCATGGACCTGTGTTTTTAGTAAACAGTCGCTTCCCCCTGCTCTCTGCGGCCATACAACGCTCCACCCGCACGGGGCTTCACGTCTCCGGCCCCCCTTCTCCCTAAGTTACGGGGGCAATTTGCCGAGTTCCTTAACCACAGTTCGCCCGATCGCCTCGGTATTCTCTACCTGACCACCTGTGTCGGTTTGGGGTACGGGCCGCTCAGAACTCGCTAGAGGCTTTTCTCGGCAGCATAGGATCACTGACTTCACCTGAATCGGCTCGGCATCACGTCTCAGCCCCATGACATGCGGATTTGCCTACATGTCGGCCTACACGCTTACCCCGGCACAACCACCGGCCGGGCTCAGCTACCTTCCTGCGTCACCCCATCGCTTGACTACTACCCGCCAGGTTCCCACGCTCCCCAACATCCGTCCGAAGACATCAGCCAGCTCGGGTGGTTAGCACAACGAGGTTCATCAGGGACGCTCTTTCGCGGGTACGGGAATATCAACCCGTTGTCCATCGACTACGCCTCTCGGCCTCGCCTTAGGTCCCGACTCACCCAGGGCGGATTAGCCTGGCCCTGGAACCCTTGGTCATCCGGCGGAAGGGTTTCTCACCCTTCTTTCGCTACTCATGCCTGCATTCTCACTCGTGCCGCGTCCACAACTGGGTCACCCCGCTGCTTCACCCCCGGCACGACGCTCCCCTACCCATCCACACACCTGCACAAGGAATCAAGTCCAAGCGAGATTAAAATGTGAATGCCACAGCTTCGGCGGTGTGCTTGAGCCCCGCTACATTGTCGGCGCGGAACCACTTGACCAGTGAGCTATTACGCACTCTTTAAAGGGTGGCTGCTTCTAAGCCAACCTCCTGGTTGTCTATGCGACCCCACATCCTTTTCCACTTAGCACACGCTTAGGGGCCTTAGCTGGTGATCTGGGCTGTTTCCCTCTCGACTACGAAGCTTATCCCCCGCAGTCTCACTGCCGCGCTCTCACTTACCGGCATTCGGAGTTTGGCTGATTTCGGTAAGCTTGTAGGCCCCCTAGACCATCCAGTGCTCTACCTCCGGCAAGAAACACACGACGCTGCACCTAAATGCATTTCGGGGAGAACCAGCTATCACGGAGTTTGATTGGCCTTTCACCCCTAACCACAGGTCATCCCCCAACTTTTCAACGTTGGTGGGTTCGGCCCTCCACGCGGTCTTACCCGCGCTTCAGCCTGCCCATGGCTAGATCACTCCGCTTCGGGTCTAGAACATGCGACTACGACGCCCTATTCAGACTCGCTTTCGCTACGGCTCCCCCACACGGGTTAACCTCGCCACATGCCACTAACTCGCAGGCTCATTCTTCAAAAGGCACGCCGTCACCCCGCAAGGCTCCGACGGATTGTAGGCGAACGGTTTCAGGTACTATTTCACTCCCCTCCCGGGGTACTTTTCACCATTCCCTCACGGTACTCGTCCGCTATCGGTCACCAGGAAGTATTTAGGCTTACCAGGTGGTCCTGGCAGATTCACGGCAGATTTCAGGAGTCCGCCGCTACTCGGGAACACCCACAGAAGATCAGCAACTTTCACCTACCGGACTCTCACCGACTACGGTTGGCTTTTCCACACCATTCGGCTAGCCACTGATTTTATAACTCCTCGAATGCATGTCAGTACACTCAGCAGGGTCCCACAACCCCGACCACGCAACCCCTGACAGGTATCACACGCAACCGGTTTAGCCTCAATCCGCTTTCGCTCGCCACTACTCACGGAATCACTACATTGTTTTCTCTTCCTACGGGTACTGAGATGTTTCACTTCCCCGCGTTCCCCCCACACACCCTATGTGTTCAGGTGCGGGTGACACCACATGACTGGTGCCAGGTTTCCCCATTCGGACACCCTGGGATCACAGCTTGGTTGACAGCTCCCCCAGGCCTATCGCGGCCTCCCACGTCCTTCATCGGCTCCTGGTGCCAAGGCATCCACCGTTCGCCCTTGACAACTTGACCACAAAGATGCTCGCGTCCACTGTGCAATTCTCAACAAACAACCAACCCACAACCCGAAAGCCCCACACCAGCAACCCCACCCCACCCCACAAGGCAGAACAGAATCCGGTATGCGAGACCAGGCCATGCCTGGCAGACCACCGAAGCTCACGCTCCAGAACAGTCCTCCGAAAAAACAACCTCAGGTTGTTCCTTCAGGACCCAACAGGGTGCTCACATCCCTCCACCAGCCGCACCAGGACCCCGTTCCCACCACCGAAGCAGCTGTACTAGGTATCCCGGCCGTTGCCAGGGAAAAACTTGCCAGTGTCTCCGCCATCTGAGCACCCCGACCCGACATTCGCAGGCCGCGGGCTCCATACCGGCTTTCACCGGATGGTGCTCCTTAGAAAGGAGGTGATCCAGCCGCACCTTCCGGTACGGCTACCTTGTTACGACTTCGTCCCAATCGCCAGCCCCACCTTCGACGGCTCCCTCCACAAGGGTTGGGCCACCGGCTTCGGGTGTTGCCGACTTTCGTGACGTGACGGGCGGTGTGTACAAGGCCCGGGAACGTATTCACCGCAGCGTTGCTGATCTGCGATTACTAGCGACTCCGACTTCACGGGGTCGAGTTGCAGACCCCGATCCGAACTGAGACCGGCTTTTTGGGATTCGCTCCACCTCACGGCATCGCAACCCATTGTACCGGCCATTGTAGCATGCGTGAAGCCCTGGACATAAGGGGCATGATGACTTGACGTCATCCCCACCTTCCTCCGAGTTGACCCCGGCAGTCTTCGATGAGTCCCCGCCATAACGCGCTGGCAACATCGAACGAGGGTTGCGCTCGTTGCGGGACTTAACCCAACATCTCACGACACGAGCTGACGACAGCCATGCACCACCTGTGACCGCCCCCGAAGGACCTCCCATCTCTGGAAGTTTTGCGGCCATGTCAAACCCAGGTAAGGTTCTTCGCGTTGCATCGAATTAATCCGCATGCTCCGCCGCTTGTGCGGGCCCCCGTCAATTCCTTTGAGTTTTAGCCTTGCGGCCGTACTCCCCAGGCGGGGCGCTTAATGCGTTAGCTGCGGCACAGGGAACCGGAGAGGCCCCCCACACCTAGCGCCCAACGTTTACAGCGTGGACTACCAGGGTATCTAATCCTGTTCGCTCCCCACGCTTTCGCTCCTCAGCGTCAGTATCGGCCCAGAGACCCGCCTTCGCCACCGGTGTTCCTCCTGATATCTGCGCATTTCACCGCTACACCAGGAATTCCAGTCTCCCCTACCGAACTCTAGCCTGCCCGTATCGACCGCAGGCTTGGGGTTGAGCCCCAAGTTTTCACGGTCGACGCGACAAGCCGCCTACGAGCTCTTTACGCCCAATAAATCCGGACAACGCTCGCACCCTACGTCTTACCGCGGCTGCTGGCACGTAGTTGGCCGGTGCTTCTTCTGCAGGTACCGTCACTTGCGCTTCGTCCCTGCTGAAAGAGGTTTACAACCCGAAGGCCGTCATCCCTCACGCGGCGTCGCTGCATCAGGCTTCCGCCCATTGTGCAATATTCCCCACTGCTGCCTCCCGTAGGAGTCTGGGCCGTGTCTCAGTCCCAGTGTGGCCGGTCGCCCTCTCAGGCCGGCTACCCGTCGTCGCCTTGGTAGGCCATCACCCCACCAACAAGCTGATAGGCCGCGAGCCCATCCCAGGCCGAAAAACTTTCCACCAAACCCCATGCAGGGCAAGGTCATATCCGGTATTAGCCCCCGTTTCCGAGGGTTATCCCAAAGCCTAGGGCAGGTTACTCACGTGTTACTCACCCGTTCGCCGCTCGAGTACCCCGAAGGGCCTTTCCGCTCGACTTGCATGTGTTAAGCACGCCGCCAGCGTTCGTCCTGAGCCAGGATCAAACTCTCCAACAAAAACCTGTTGAACAGCATCCTGACAACAAAAGTGTTGCCAAAGGAATCCCAGCCAACCAAACCCGAAGATTCGGCCAGCCCGGGGTATAAAACAATTGGCACTGGCTTTACAAGCACCCTGTTGAGTTCTCAAAGAACAACCACACACCAGCCAAACCACCGCACCAACGGCAACCCGACCGGGGCAACTTCTCTAAGTTACTTGGACTGAATTCCGCTGTCAAATTCGCTGTCGCGATCTGTCAGCCTGGTTCAGCCTTATCCACGTTGTCACGCACACCGTTTCCGGTGGTCGTTGCGATCGTGGGAATCAGCAGACCGGCCGGCATCCGCTTTCGCGGTGCCCGCCCGGCTCCCTGCCGGCTTCAGAACCTTACCCGGTCGGCTTCGCGTTCGCAACCCCGACTTTCCGAGGAGTCCCGCACCGCCCGATCCTCAGCATCGCTCGGCGTCTCCGCCACGATCCTGGTGCCCGCTTTCGGCCAGTTCGTCCGGCCTCCCGCGTGCAGAGAGAAAGTTACGCGGACGCCCCACGGAAGGCAAATCAACGATCGTCACTACCTTCGTCGGCGGGCATCACCCGCCGGCGTGCACCCCTGCCGGTGTTGCGCCCGCGCACCGAAACAACGCCGAGGTGGCCGATCCGTGCCAGAGTGGCTGCCATGGATGAGGCGTCCCGCTCCCCCACGGTCACCCTCGCCGACGACGCACTACTGGGACTCCTGATGCCATTCTGGCAACTGGTGATCGCAGCGGTCGTGCTCGTCGTCGTCGTACTGTCGGTCGTGCGGCTGGCCCGGCGCGGGCCCTCCAGGATGGGAACGGCCCTGCTGGTGACGGCGGCGGCGATCATCACGCTGGCAGTCGTGGGGGTGCTGCTGAGCTGACCGCGCCCGGCCCCGCCCGCGGGTGCGTCAGAGGCGGCGGTTGGCCAGGCTGGGCAGTTCGGCGCGGATCGTGCGCAGCCGGTCCAGGTCGAGGTCGACCACGGTGAGACCCGGTCCGTCCGGCACCTGGCCGAGCACCGTGCCCCACGGGTCGACCACCATGCTGCGGCCGAAGCACGTCCGGCCCGGGTCGTGGTCACCGGTCTGCCCGGCGGCGGCCACGAAACACTGGTTCTCGATCGCCCGGGCCCGCAGCAGAACCTCCCAGTGGTCCCGCCCGGTGTGCATCATGAACGCCGCCGGCACGACGAGCAGGTGCGCTCCCCCGTCCGTGGCGAGTCGCCGGTACAGCTCCGGGAAGCGCAGGTCGTAGCAGATGGTCAGGCCCACCCGCAGGCCCTCCACGTCGACCACCACCGGTTCCGCTCCGGGGGCCACCGTGGCGGACTCGCGGTAGGACACCCGTCCGGGGATCTCCACGTCGTACAGGTGGATCTTCCGGTAGCTGGCGGCGAGGGTGCCGGACCGGTCGAAGACCAGCGAGGTGTTCCAGGTGTGCGCCGGATCCGGCCCGATCTCGTGGAAGGAGCCGGCGACCAGCCAGATCCCCAACCGGCTGGTCACCTCGGCGAAGAAGGTGCCCACCGTCCCGTCCACCCCCTCGGCCGGCGGCATCCCGTCGGCCGGGCCGAGATAGTCGACGTACTCGGGAAGGACCGCCAGGTCGGCACCGGCCGCCGCGGCCCGCACGAGCAGAGCCTCGGCGGCGGCCAGGTTGGCCGACCGGTCGTCGCGGGCGTTGAGCTGGCAGACGGCGACGCGCATGCTGCCCAGGGTACGGGCGGACGGCGACCCGGGACAGTGCGCGGCCCGACGGGGCCGGAACGCGGACCCCCGCCCGGGCTTCGTCCCCGGACGCCGGGCGCTCGGCCGCCCGTCGTCGACCACCGGGCACCACGTGGACGCCCCGAGCGCGGCCGAGAGCCGATCGCGAGCCGGGGGTGTGGATCGGGAGGGACGGGCCCGTTCAGACGGCGCTCAGGGCAGAAGCGCCGTACGCGCGGAAGCACGGCCCCGGGCGGGGGCCGTGCTTCCGACGGTGGTCGGGGTGTCGGTCAGGCCGACTTCTCCTCGCGGTCGCGACGGGCCCGGCGACCGGTGAACTCGCGCGGCACGATGGTCGGGTTGACGTTCTCCAGCACGACCTCGCGGGTGATCAGCACCCGGGCGGCGTCCGGGTTGCTCGGCACCTCGTACATGACGGAGAGGAGGACCTCTTCCATGATGGCGCGCAGACCACGGGCACCGGTGCCCCGGAGCATCGCCTGGTCGGCGATCGCCTCCAGCGCGGCCGGCTCGAACTCCAGCTCGACGCCGTCCAGCTCGAAGAGCCGCTGGTACTGCCGGACCAGGGCGTTGCGCGGCTCGGTGAGGATGCGCACCAGGGCGGAACGGTCCAGGCTGCGCACGTTGGTGATCACCGGCAGTCGGCCGATGAACTCGGGGATCAGCCCGAACTTGAGCATGTCCTCCGGCATCACCTGGCTGAAGATGTCGTCGGTGGAACGCTCGGAGACCGACCGGAGCCGGGCGCCGAAGCCGGTGCCGCCGGAGCCGGTGCGGGCCTCGATGATCTGGTCGAGGCCGGCGAAGGCGCCACCGCAGATGAACAGCACGTTGGTGGTGTCGATCTGGATGAACTCCTGGTGCGGGTGTTTGCGCCCGCCCTGCGGCGGCACGTTCGACACCGTGCCCTCAAGCATCTTGAGCAGGGCCTGCTGCACCCCCTCGCCGGAGACGTCCCGGGTGATCGACGGGTTCTCCGACTTACGGGCGATCTTGTCGACCTCGTCGATGTAGATGATGCCCGTCTCGGCGCGCTTGATGTCGTAGTCGGCGGCCTGGATCAGCTTGAGGAGGATGTTCTCCACATCCTCGCCGACGTAGCCCGCCTCGGTCAGCGCGGTGGCGTCCGCGATCGCGAAGGGCACGTTGAGCATCCGGGCCAGGGTCTGCGCGAGGTGCGTCTTGCCGCATCCGGTCGGGCCCAGCAGCAGGATGTTGGACTTGGCCAGCTCGACGGCGTCGCTACCGGAGCCGGGGGCGTTGGCCGCCTCGGCCTGGATGCGCTTGTAGTGGTTGTAGACCGCCACCGCGAGCGCCTTCTTGGCCTGGTCCTGACCGACGACGTAGTTGTCGAGGAACTGGCAGATCTCCATCGGCTTGGGAAGCTCTTCCCACTTCACCTCGCCGGACTCGGCCAGCTCCTCTTCGATGATCTCGTTGCAGAGGTCGATGCACTCGTCGCAGATGTAGACCCCTGGGCCCGCGATGAGCTTCTTGACCTGCTTCTGCGACTTGCCGCAGAACGAGCACTTCAGTAGGTCGCCGCCGTCACCGATCCGTGCCACCTACGTTCTCCCTGCACTCGTCGACCGGAGACCGGCCCTGAACCGCGGGCGCCGGAACGCCCGTCCGTGGTGAAATCCGTTCCGCCGGTCCGACCCGGCCACGCCGTACGGCCCCGACGTTACCCGCTGGCGAGGGTTTCTCCGACCCCCAAAACGGGTGTGTCAGAGGTCGGCCGGGAACTGCTCGCCCCGACCGACCTCCGAACGATGGTGCTCAGCGGGCCGCGTTGGCGGCCAGCAGGCCCTTCTTGCGGCTGGTCAGGATCGTGTCGACCAGCCCGTACTCCTTGGACTCCTCGGCCGTCATGATCTTGTCACGGTCGATGTCCTTGCGGACCTGCTCGATCGGCCGGTTGCAGTGCCGGGAGAGCATGTCCTCCAGCTGGGTGCGCATCCGCAGGATCTCCCGGGCCTGGATCTCGATGTCCGAGCCCTGCCCGTAGCCGCCCTCGGTGGCCGGCTGGTGGATGATGATCCGCGAGTTCGGCAGCGCCATCCGCTTGCCCGGGGTGCCCGCCGACAGCAGCACCGCCGCCGCGCTGGCCGCCTGGCCCAGGCAGACGGTGGAGATGTCCGGCCGGACGTACTGCATGGTGTCGTAGATCGCCGTCATGGCGGTGAACGAACCACCGGGCGAGTTGATGTACATGATGATGTCGCGGTCCGGGTCGGTGCCCTCGAGGGTCAGCAGCTGCGCCATCACGTCGTTTGCCGACGCGTCGTCGACCTGGACGCCGAGGAAGATGATCCGGTCCTCGAAGAGCTTGTTGTACGGGTTGGACTCCTTGACCCCGTACGAGGTGCGCTCGACGAACGACGGCAGGACGTAACGGTTGTGCACGGCCGCGAACTGGGGCGGCAGGCTCAGATCGGTCATCGTCAGCTCCTCAGCTCAGGGTCCCGGCGCCATCCGGAACCTGGGTGGCTCCGATGATCACCTTGTCGATGAAGCCGTAGTCCATGGCCTCCTGGGCGGTGAACCAGCGGTCGCGGTCCGAGTCGGCCTCGATCTGCGCCTGGCTCTGCCCGGTGTGGTGGGCGACCCGCTCCTGGAACATCCGCTTGGTGTAGAGCATCTGCTCGGCCTGGATCGCGATGTCCGACGCGGTGCCGCCAAGGCCACCGGACGGCTGGTGCATCATGATCCGCGCGTGCGGCAGGGCGTACCGCTTGCCCTTGGTGCCCGCGCAGAGCAGCAGCTGACCCATCGAGGCGGCCATGCCCATCGCCACGGTCGACACGTCGTTGTCGATGTACTGCATGGTGTCGTAGATCGCCATGCCGGAGTAGACCGAGCCGCCCGGCGAGTTGATCCAGAGGAAGATGTCGCGGTCCGGGTCCTCCGCCGCGAGCAGCAGCAGCTGGGCGCAGATGCGGTTGGCGACCTGGTCGTTCACCTCGCTGCCGAGGAAGATGATGCGCTCCTTGAGCAACCGGTTGTAGACCGAGTCGTCGAGGTTGCCAATGGTGTCGCCACCTCGGGCTTCGATCGCCCGGAGCGGCTTCGCTGGGATGTGCATGTCGGTCATGGCAGCCCTTCGCTCTCCGTACCGTCGTACCCGACATTAACCGCTCCACCGGGTGATCGACTCCCGCTCGCGGCACTGTTCGCTCTCAGCGCAGCAGGCTCGGGACGTACCCGGAAAAGGGGTTCGGCCGCCGTGCGCCGCAACGGGCGCACGGCGGCCTACCGGGTCGGATCAGTGCTCGTGGTCGTGGTCGTGCGCCTGCTCGCTCTCGGCCCGCAGCGCGTCGAGGGTGACCTCGTTGCCGGCCGAGTCCTTGATCTTGATCTTCTCCATCACGGAGGCGAGCGCCTTGCCGCGCCGCACGTCACCGAAGACGGCGGCGGCGGCACCGGAGCGGACCAGCTGGTCGTAGTACTGCTGCGGGGCCATCCCGGCGCGCTGCGCCCGGTGGACGATCTCGTGGCCGAACTCGTCGTCGGAGACCTGGGTGTCCTCGGCGTCGGCCAGGGTGTCCAGCAGCAGCTGGATCTTGACGCCCTCGGTCGCCGCCTCGGTCAGCTCGGTGTCGATCTGCTCCTCGGTCTTCTCCTCGGCGGCGAGGTACTCCTCCATCGAGGCGCCGATCCGCTCCAGCTGGTCGACCATCGCCTGCTTACGGCTCTCGACCTCCTCGCGGACGACACCCTCCGGCGCCGGCACCTCGGCGGCGGCGACCAACTGCTCCAGGGCCTTGTCCCGGGCGGCGTAGATCTGCTCGACCCGCTTGCCCCGGGTGACCTTCTCCCGCAGGTCGGCGCGCAGCTCCTCGATGGTGTCGAACTCGCTGGCCATCTGGGCGAAGTCGTCGTCCAGCTCCGGCAGCTCCTTCTCCTTGACCGTGCGGACGGTCACCGCCACCTCGGCGTCCCGGCCGGCGAAGTCGCCGCCCACGAGCTGGGTCGTGAAGGTGGTGTCGTCGCCGGCGGCGAGACCGACCAGGGCCTCGTCCAGACCCGGCAGGAGCTGCTTGCTGCCGACCTCGTGCGAGATGTTGCTCGCCGAGCCGCCCGGCACGTCCTCGCCGTCGACGGTCGCGTTCAGGTCGATCTGCACGTAGTCACCCTCGGCGGCGGCCCGCTCGACGGTCTTGAGCGTGGCGAACCGCTCGCGCAGGTTCTTGACCTGCTCGTCGATCTCGCTCTCGTCGATCTGGAGCTCGTCGACGGTCACCTCGACGGTGGCCGGGTCCGGCAGGGTCAGCTCGGGCCGGACGTCGACCTCGGCGGTGAAGTTGAGCGAGTCACCGTCGTTGAACTCGGTGATCTCGACCTCGGGACGGCCGAGCGTCTTGAGGTCGTGCTCACGTACGGCGGCGAGGATGTTCTGCGGGATCGCCTCCTGCACCGCCTCGTTGAGCACGGTGCCCCGGCCCACCCGCTGGTCGATCACGGCGGCCGGGATCTTGCCCCGACGGAAGCCGGGAACCTGGACCTGCTGGCCGATCTCCCGGTACGCCTTCTTGAGGCTCGGCTCGAGCTCGACGAACGGCACCTCGATGGCGAGCCGCACGCGCGTCGGGCTCAGAGTCTCGACGGTGCTCTTCACAGGCGTACTCCTTGACGGATCTCAGTGGTGGGTCTGGGTCTGGGCGTGATTGCGCGCATCGAGTGTAGGCGAGCCGGGACGCTGCTCCGGCAGCGCCCGGCGAACCGCACGGATCGGCGTCGCCTCCCGGGGATGATCCCGGGATGCGCACGCAGTCGGGGTGGCGGGATTTGAACCCACGGCCCCTCGCTCCCAAAGCGAGTGCGCTACCAAGCTGCGCCACACCCCGTGGCGAAAGAAGTGTATGCCGTCGCGCCCTGCCCGGTATGCCGGGGCGTCCCCCACCGGCCCGTCCCCCACTCGCGTTCGACGTGTGTGCCGTACGCCCCCGGCGTTCACCCGGCGTGTCCCCGGTGCGCACTCGACGTGTCCTCGACATGTCCGCTGCACGGTCTCGGCGCGACCTCGGCACGGTCTCGGTGATCAAGAGGTTTGCGTCAGGGGGGAGCGTCGAGGGTGACGCAAACCTCTTGATCACCGAGGACACGAGGTCGGGGGGAGGAAATGCCGGGGGGAGGGGGTGGGGGTAGGCTTGCGGCGCGTCCGGTTTCCGGGCGTACGCGGGCGTAGCTCAATGGCAGAGCTTCAGTCTTCCAAACTGACGGTGCGGGTTCGATTCCCGTCGCCCGCTCCACACCCTCCGGCCCAGGTCAGCGGCACACTCGCCGAGCCTGGGCCGTTCTCGTACCCGAATGTCGGACGGTGGTGCCAGCCTCCGGACCCATGAAGCCGCTCATGATGCACCGCACCACCTTCAGCCCCCACTATGGCCACTTTGTCCTGCGGGACGTGTGGTGTGATGCCGGCGACGAAGGCGAGTCACTCCAGGACGCGGAGGACCAGGTAGCCGGCGCGTCCACGTACGAAATCTGCGTTCGAGTTCTCTCGGACGCATCGAAGGTGGGCCTTGAACTCCGGACGTGGGCCAGTGAGCCCGCGCCGGACAGCGGCCCGTGGGACGAATCTCGACAGCTTGAGCTGCACTGCCCGACCGGAGAGCTGGTCGTCGAGGTGATCACCTCCGGAGCAGCAATGGAGGTCACCCCTTCGCAGGGAGCCGGCGTCTACGGGGTTCGGGTCCACCGCAGGCGGGCCGACACCCAGGAGTTCCTCATCGAGCTGTGGTGGCGGACCCCGCTGCCGCAAGCCGACGATGACGAGGACTTCTACGGCGACGTGTGGTCCTGACCAGGTCAGGACCACACGTAGGTGTCTTCGATCTCGTGGCGGCTGCCGGGCATGACCAACACCGATGCCATGATCGGGTCACCCGACGCCCGCCGCACCAGACGACGGCTGCCCATATGTCTGCGGTCGGCAGCTGTGTGGTACCGCTACCGTGACTGCCGTGACGACCTATGAGTCGGGTGAAACGGTCATGGACCTCCTGGTTGCCGACACTCTGCTTGCCGGCGCTGCTGTCGCCCTGATCGGGTGCGCTGCTTGGGTGGTTGTTCGCAGCCGGCGCACGCCAACGGTTCAGCTGCTCGGGCGGACCCTGCGTTACCCCCGCGTGTGGGCCGCAGGGGCGGCGTGCATTGGCTTCTACGCTCTCCTGGGGGTAGGGAATCTCACGGAGGTCACGCCCAGCGCTTGGCGCGCTCAGGGCCGGTGGATCGGTGCGGGGTTGTTGCTGGCCGCATCGGTCCTCATGGCCACCTACTGGTTCCTTGAGTATCGCGCCACGCGTCGGACTGGTCGTGACCGATAGGTTGGGCCGTGACGAGCGCCAGCGTGGCCGCTCGTCGTCGATGCCGGGGCGCTCGACTGTTGCGCCGCTTCGCGGCTTGCCCGTTCGCCGTCGACCAGGACGGCTAGCCGGGTGCGACCTCGCGCTCGGCCGCCTCCAGCCAGCGCCGGTACCAACGGGCGAAGCCCAGCGGTGTCCCGTCGTCGTCGTACAGCGGCCGGAACCCACCGCCCTCGGCGATGTCGTCCGCCCACATCTGTCCCCGGGCGGGACCGCTGACGACGAGTGCCTCCCGTAACGCGCAGCCGAGATGGCACAGGTAGAGCAGGCCGACCGAGTTCTCCGGCGTGTAGACGACCTGCTCGTACCGCTCCCAGTGGGCGTCCTGCGCGGCGGTGAACGCCTCGGGGGAGTCGTAGTCGTCCTCCTCGGGTTCGGCGGGTAGGCCGTCGGCCGGGTTGAACGCCTCGACGTGGGCGAAGGGACGCCCGAGCGCCGCCAGTGTGGTGAGGTCCGCGCCGTCGCCCTCCCACTGCCACCGTCCGTCGCGCCGGCGCATCGGGAACAGCCCGTAGGCCGGCCCCGCGCCGCCCCGACCCGCCTCCCGCAGGAACGACAGGTACTCGGCGGGCAGCTCCACCCGCAACTGCTCCCCCACCTCGGCCAACTCCTCGGCGGTCAGTGGTGGTTCGAGCTCCCACCCGTGGTCGCCGGCACCGAACACCGCACCGGAGTCCGGCGTCGCGGCCAACCGGGCGAGCCGTCCACGGATGTCCGACCAGTCGGTGCGCGTCACGCCCGGCACGATACAAGCACGTCGGGAGGCGGCCACCCGACGGACCGGAGCCCGGCACGAGGTCCGCGCCCACGGGGTACGCACCGCCCACGCCGCCCGGACCGGGGCACCCGGCCGCCCCGTCGCCGGTCAGAGCAGGCGGCCGGAGCGGTCGCGGGCGACGATGCCGTCGAGTCGTACGCCGGGGGTGAGGTCGACCGGATCGAACCAGAAGATCACCAGTTCCGGGTCGGTGCTCCACCGGGCCAGCCGGGCGTCGACCTGCCGGCCCCCGGCGGTGCCGACGATCCGGCTCGCCGGCCCGACGAAGTAGCCGAACGTCGGCACCGGTGGGCGGTCGTCCGAGGGGGTCGCGTCGTCGTACCCGATCTCGTGGAAGCCCGGTCGCCGGTCGCTGCCCCGCACGTCGTTGAGGACGATGTCGTCGGTCAGTTCGCCGGCGGGGGTACGGCGGCCGGCCATCAACCCGACCCGCACCCGGGGCGCCTCGGGCACGTCGACCGCCACCAGGTAGTACACCCGCTGCTCGACGCCGTACCGGATGCCGGTGTCGATCACCTCGCCGATCGGCTTCCGGGGCGGCTCCCACCGGGTGGGTCCGGGGGTCGGCGACGCGGTCGCCGGGGGCGTCGCGTCGGGCACGGTGGCGGCGCGGGCGGGTGGGCGGTCCGCCGCCGGCGGCCCGGCCCACCGCACGCCGAGTCCGACGCCGCCGGCCACCAGCACGGTGGCCAGCGCCGTCGCGCCCGCGCCGACGAGCCGGCGGCGTCGGCGCAGCCGCCGGCCGTCCCGCATGATCACGGTCAGGTCGAGATCCTCGGGGTACGGCCGTTCGGTCGCCCGCATCGCCCGGCGCAACTGCTCCAGCTCGGTCATCGGCCGGTCCCCTGGGCCGCCGGGATCCCGGTGGCGCGCAGCTTCTGCAACGCCCGGGAACCGGTGCTCTTCACCGTGCCGAGCGATACCCCCAGTTCGCGGGCCACCTGCGCCTCCGGTAGGTCGAAGTAGTAGCGGAGCACCACGATGGCCCGCTCGCGGGCGCTGAGCGCGCCGAGGATGTCGAGCAGCCAGCGGCGGGTGGCCACGTCGTCGGCGACGTCGCCCCGCCGCTGCTCGGGCAGGTCGTCGGTGGGGTACTCCCGGATCGGCCGCCGCCACCCGTCGACGAGGTGGTTGACCAGCACCGTGCGGGCGTACCCGTAGGCGTCCTGGTCGCGGATCCGCGACCAGGACGCGTACGTGCGGACCAGGGCGGTCTGCGCGGCGTCCTCGGCCTGGTGGTGGTTGCCGGTCATCAGGAACGCGGCGTGTCTGAGCCGCCCGGAGGCGGACCGGGCGAACTCGACGAACTCGGCGTCACCCCGGGCCATGCCCGCTCTTCCCCATTGCCACGCCGGACAGGACGGGCGGGGGCACCGAAAGGTTGAGTCCCGACGGGATCAACTGTTCCGGCGGGCCGCCCGTCCTTCCCGCTGCCCGACGCCGCCCGGCGGCGGGCGGAGGAGGCACCATGGCGACGAAGGGTAGCGCCCGGCGCGGACGGCCGGTGACGGCGCTGCTGATGGCGGCCTGGCTGAGCGGCTGCGGGATGCCGGCGGCGGCACCGCCCTCCCCGGCCGGGTCGACGGCGACACCCGCCCCGGCGGGGTCCGACCGGGCGGACGGGTCCGCCCAACCGGTCGGATCGGTCGCCGGGACGCCCGCCCGGTCCGGGCCCGCCCCGGTCGGCTACCCGGCGGACGGGACCAACCGCTGGCAGGTCGCGGCCGGCGAACCGGCGGCACCCCGGGGCACCGGCCGGTTGCTGCGGTACCGGGTGGCGGTGGAGCGCGACATCCGGGGGCTGCCGGTGGCGGAGTTCGCCGCCGAGGTCAGCGCGACGTTGACCGCCCCGCAGGGGTGGACCACGGGCGGGACGCTGCGGCTGTGGCGGGTCGGCCCCGGCGGGCCGGCCGACTTCACCGTCCACCTGGCCACCCCGGGCACCCGCGACGAGCTGTGCGGGGACGCGGCGGACGGGTACACCTCGTGCCGCAACGGCGACCGGGTGGTGATCAACGTGGCCCGCTGGGTGAAGGGGGTGCCGGGGTACGGCGCGGACCTGGCCGTCTACCGGCGGTACGTGGTCAACCACGAGGTCGGGCACCGGCTCGGCCACGGCCACGAGCGGTGCCCGGGGCGGGGCCGGCCGGCCCCGGTGATGCAGCAGCAGACGCTGGGCCTGCACGGGTGCACCGCCAACGCCTCGCCGTACCGGGACGGTAGGCGCTACTCCGGGCCGCCCGGCGCGTACGCCGACCGGGTCCCCCCACCCGAGCCGGGCCGCCGGGCCTGACGGCCGCCGGGCCGCACCCCGCGGCTGCGCCAGGGCTGCGACGGACCCCGGGAGGCGTCGGAGCGAGGGCGCAGCGGCCGGACCGGCCGGGGGCGGCGGGGGCTGCGTACCATGCGGGACCGGGCATCCCCTCGTCCGGTGGAGGTAGCGACGGATGGCAGGCCAGCAGGACGGATACGCCCTCGGCGTCGACCTGGGCACGTCCAACACGGTGGCCGTGCTGCGCTGGCCGGACGGGCGGACCCGACCGCTGCTGGTCGACGGGCAGCCGATCCTCCCCTCCGGGGTCTACGCCGACACCGAGGGCCGGTTGCACGTCGGCCGGGACGCCCAGCGGCTGGCCCAGGCGGACCCGACCCGGTACGAGCCGAACCCGAAACGCCGGGTGGACGAGCCGACGGTCCTCCTCGGCGACCGGTCGTACGCCCCGGCGGAGCTGCTCGCCGCGACCCTGTGGACGGTCGCCGAACAGGCGGTGGCGACGGTGGGGTTCCTGCCCCCGGCGGTGCTCACCTATCCTGCCGCCTGGGAGGCTCCCCGGCGGCAGGTGCTGCACGACGCGTTGGCGCTGGCCGGTTGGCCGTCGGCCGCCGAGCACACCATGTCCGGTCCGGTGCCGGTGGGCACCCGGCTGCTGCGGGAACCGGTGGCGGCGGCCCGCTACTACACGGAGGTGCTGCGGCGGCCGGTGCCGGTGGGCGAGTCGGTGGCGGTGTTCGACTTCGGCGGCGGCACCCTGGACGTGGCGGTCGTCCGTAACGAGGGCGCCGACCCGTGGGGCGACTCGGGTTTCACGGTGATCGCCACCGGCGGGATGGCCGATCTCGGCGGGCTGGACCTCGACGCGGCCCTGCTCGCCCGGGTCGGCGAGCTGGTCGGTGACGGGCAGGCGGCGCTCTGGGCCCGGCTGACCCGACCGGAGACGACCGGGCAGTGGCGGGACCGGCAGCAGCTCTGGGACAACGTGCGCGGCGCGAAGGAGATGCTGTCCCGGGTCGCCGTGGCCCCGGTCGCGGTGCCCGGCCTGGAGACCGCCGTCCCGCTCGGCCGGGCCGAGCTGGAGCAGCTCGCGACTCCCCTGCTGACCCGGGCGGTCGCCCGGACCCGGGAGGTGGTCGCCGAGGCGGGCCTCACCCCGGACCGGCTGGCCGGGTTGTTCCTCGTCGGCGGCTCGTCCCGGGTGCCGCTGGTGGCCCGGCTGCTGCACGCCGAGCTGGGGGTCGCGCCGACCGTGCTGGAGCAACCCGAGCTGCCGGTGGCCGAGGGGGCGCTCACCGACCTGCCGCTACCCCGGCCGGGCCGGCGTCCCGGGTCGGCCGGCGCGGCCGGGCCCGCCCCGGCACAGCCGTCGCCCACCCCGGCACAGCCGTCGGCCGAACTGGCACAGGCGTCGCCCGCCCCGGCGCAGGCGTCGGCCACTGCGGCACAGGCGTCGGCCGCTGGGACGCACTACGCCGCGCCGGGGGCACCCGACGCCGCGTCCGCCCCGGTCGGTCCGGGTGACGGCCGACCTGCCAACGCGGCCGCCACCCTGCCGGGGGGCGCAGCGCCCGCCGGCCCGGGCCACATCCTCCCGTCGGGTCCGGGCCACACCCTCCCGCAGGAACCGAACGCGACCCTGCCGGCGGGACCCGGCGCGACCCTGGTGGCCGGGGCGGGCACTGCGTTCGGTGGGACACCGGTGGTCGGATCAGGCGCGACGCCCGTGCCGACCCCGGGTGGGATGCCGCCGGACGGGACCGTGCCGGGCGGCGTACCGGCCCAGGGCGGGTATCCGACGGGCTGGCCGGGCGTACCACCGGGGGCGGTGCCACCACCGGGGACCGGTGCCGGCCCCTCGACGCCGGTGCGGCGCGGGCGTCGCCGGCTGTGGATCGGGCTCGGTGCGGGGCTGGCGCTGCTCGGCGTGCTCGGCGCGGCGGCCCTCTGGTTCACCCGGGACCGCTACCCGGCGTTGGAGTTCCACACGCTCACCGAGGTGGCCCGGCCCGCCGCCGGTGGGGACCGGCCGACGGCGATGTTCACCGCCGTGCTCGGTGACCGCGCCTACCTGGCCTACGAGCTTTCCGACAACCGGTTGACCGTGGTGGCGGTCGACGCCGGCACCGGGAAGCAGGCATGGCGGAACACGATCGCAGCCGGTAGTGAGCGGTGGAAGGGGGTCCGGGCGGTGCCGGGGGCGGTGCTGGTCGTCGCGGACGCGGCCGGCGACAGCACCCCCCGCGACGTGGTGGTGCTCGACGCCGGCGACGGCAGGGAACGGTGGCGGTTGCCGGTGCAGGGCGACGATGCGGTGCACGTCACCCCGGAGCGGCTGGTCTGGGTGGACCGCGCCGGCAGCCGCCTGGTCGGGCTGCGGCTGCGCGACGGCCGGCAGGAGTGGACCCTGGACAACCCCCGCAGCGAGTACGGCGACACCCGCACCACGGTGCTGCGGGTGGGCACCGCGCAGAGCGTGGTCGGTCCCGCCGGGTTCGACGGCACGTCCGACACCCCCTGGCTCGGCGACGCCGACCGGCTGGTGCAGGTGGGTGCCGACCGGTCGGTGCGGGTGCTCGACATGGACAGCGGCGAGGTGGTGCGTCGCCGCGACGGGGTCGCCGACGTCAGCGACCGGATGGTCGCGTCCGGGGACCGGTTGTACGTGGTGGCGGAGGACCGGGGATACAAGCTGCTCGGTTACGACCTGGGCAGCTTCGCCGAGCCGACGGTGCTCTACAGCGCCGGTGAGCAGCGGCGGGTCACCGCGCTGGTGGCCTGCGGCGAGCACCGGGCCTGCCTGCTGGAGGTGCCGGAGGGCGACGCCGACCGCACGGAGGTGGTCGCGGCCACCGAGGGCAAGGGCAGTCGCCGCTGGGCGGCGCCCGGCGGACAGGGCCTGGTGCCGGTGGGTGAGCACCTGCTCGTACGGCGGGAGCTGCCGAAGACCTCGGTGAGCCTGTTCGACCCGGCCGGGAAGGCGGTGCTGACCGACCGCAAGGGCGTCGCGGCCCGGGTCGACGCCGGCAACCTGCTGGTCTTCGCCGAGACGCCGAGCAGCGTCGAGGACGACCGGAGCCTGGCCGGGGTGTCGAAGTCCGGCGGGCTGACCGAGATGGGGCAGCTGCAGGGCGTCCGCAGCGAGTCGTGCGCGTGGAACACGTCGGTGATCGTCTGCGGGGCGGAGCGGGACTTCGTGCTGTACCGGTTCGCCGGGGACGGCTGAGGGCCGGGGACGGCTGAACGGCCGGACACCACTGCGCCACCGGCTGCCACGGGGGCGGTCGGTGGCGCAGCGGCCCGGGGGGCGGTCGGTGGGTCAGCCGCCGAGGCTGGCGGCGGCCGAGGCGATCGATGCGGCGAACGTGCTGACCTGGGTGTAGACGCCGGGGGCGTTGGGCCGGGCGCAGCCGTCGCCCCAGCTGACGATGCCGACCTGGATCCAGGCGTTGGCGGCGTCGCGGCGGAACATCGGGCCGCCGGAGTCACCCTGGCAGGTGTCGGTGCCACCGCTGGCGTAGCCGGCGCAGATCTCCTCGGCGGGGATCAGCTCGCCGGGGTAGGAGGACGAGCAGCTCGCGTCGCTGACGAACGGCACGGTGGCCTTGAGCAGGTACCGCTGCTGCGCGCCACCCTCCCGGGCGGCACCCCAGCCGGCGACGGTGAAGGTGCCGTTGTCGTACGCGGTGGTGGTGGCGATGGGCAGGGTGGCCTGCGAGGTGACGGGGGTGGCGAGCCGGATGAGCGCCCAGTCCTTGCCGCTGCCGTTGTAGCCGGGGGCCCGGTAGACGTAGTTGGACTTGACCTGGATACGGCTGCTCGACTGGAGGTCGACCGCGCCGAGGGTCGCGGTGATGCTGGTGTTCGTGCCGGTGCGGTTCACGCAGTGGGCGGCGGTGAGCACCAGCCGGGGGCTGTAGAGCGCCCCGCCGCAGCCCATGGAGAGCCGGACCATGAACGGGAACTCGCCCTGCGCGGCCCGGGTGCCGCCGACGACGGACGGGGCCGCGTCGGGGGTGGGCGCGGCGGTGGCCGGGGCGGTCAGGACGAGCGACCCGGCGGTGATCGCCACGATCGTGGCGGCCATCCGGCCGGTGAGACTGCGCCAACGGTTCACGGGGGCCTCCAACCCTCGGCGGCGCGCCTCGTGGGGGCGCCGGTTCGATGGCGGGAGCCTAGAGCGGCGAATCGACGTGAATCAACATCCTGTTGGGGTCATACGATCGCGGCCCGGCGGTGCGGCGCGGCGCGCGGGATCACCCGGCCGGGCGGGGATGAAGCCGGGGCGGCGGGGTATGCCAGCGCCCGGCCTGGAGGAGTCGACCGGTGTCGCGGGCAACCCCGCGACCGGACGCGGGCGGACCGGGTCACCACCCGGCCCGCCCGCCGTACCGGAGGTCGGGTGGCTCAGTTGCCGGTGACGAAGTTCCAGGCGTCCATCACCCACTGGGTCTGCTGCAGGTAGGCGATGCCCACCCCGGCCAGGAAGATCCCGGTCACCAGGTGCGCGCCCCGGGCGCTGCGGCGGACCCGGCCGAGCTGGCGTTCCAGGATGACCCGGCCGAGTAGCCGGGACAGCGCGAACAGGCCGGCCGCCACCAGCAGGCTGAGCAGGAAGGTCAGCAGCGGAGCGCCGAGGTCGCCCCGGCCGGAGATGGCCCAGATGCCCCAGCAGACGAAGGCGAAGAGGGCACCGGCCGCGCTCCACTCGCTACCCCGGCGCAACTGCTCCACGTGCCAGCTCATCGGCCGGCGCGGCGCGGCGGGCTCGGACCAGCCGGACTGGTCGTGCTCGTGCCCGACCACCGGGAACGGCTCGGTGCGCGGAGCCCGGGGCTGCCCCACCGAGGCCACGCCCCGGCGGAACGGTTCCCGCTGCGGTGGCACCCCGACACCGGGCTGGGGTGGCACCTCGACGGTCCGCTCGGCCCACGGCTGTGTCTGGTCTGCCATCTTGTTTCCTCCCCATGACCGGTGCCGGCCGTCGACCGGTCCACCGTCTTCGAGGGTAGCGAGCGGACAAACTGCCGCGCCCGGCCCGGCCCGGCGGAGGCCACCGGACGGTACGGTCGGGACATGGTGGATGCGGAGCGGCGGCGACGCCGGCTACGGCACCAGCCGGAGCCCACGACCGGCGGCGGTGAGCCGCCGACGGCGGCGACGGCCGAGGTGCACGACGGGGCCCCACCGCCACGGGCCCGCCGGGCCCCGGGCGGCGAGGACGGCGAGCGGGGGCTACGCGGGCTGGTCGGTTCCGGCTCGTCGCAGGTCAGCGTCCGGGCGGCGCTACGGGCCCGGGACGCGGCCCGCCCCACCGAGCAGGACCTGGCCGAGGCCGAGGAACGCCTGGTGATCATCCGGCGGAACTGGGTGCCCCGGGAGGACCTGCCCCGTTCGGGTCGGTGACCGGGCCGGCCGGTGACCGGCCCGGTCGACGGATCGCCGGCAGCAGCCCGGCGCGGGCGGCGGTCAGGACAGGTCGGCGGGGGCGGGCAGCTCGGGCAGCTCGCGGGTGCGCTCGTACTCGGCCACCTGGGCGATCCGCCGGGCGTGCCGCTCGTTGCCCGAGAACGGGGTGGTAAGGAACGCCTCGACGATGGCGGCGGCCTCGTCGAGGGTGTGCTGGCGGGCACCGACGGCCACCACGTTGGCGTCGTTGTGCTGCCGGCCGAGCTGGGCGGTCTCGATGCTCCAGGCCAGCGCCGCCCGGACGCCGGCGACCTTGTTGGCGGCGATCTGCTCGCCGTTGCCGGAGCCGCCGATGACCACGCCCAGGCTGCCCGGGTCGGCCACCACCCGGTCGCCGGTGTGCAGGCAGAAGGTCGGGTAGTCGTCGTCGGGGTCGAAGGCGTGCGGGCCGACGTCGACCAGCTCGTAGCCCTGCTTGGCCAGGTGATTGGCCAGGTGCACCTTCAACTCGAAACCGGCGTGATCGGATCCCAGGTAGACGCGCATACCGGGCAGTCTGTCAGGGCCGCGCCCCGGCCCGCCGTGGGGGCGGCGTGCCGGGGCGGATTCGTCACAGGATCTAGCGGGGCAGCTCGGCGACGACCAGGCCGCCGCGCGCCTTCGGGGTGAACCAGGTGCTCTTGCGGGGCATCTTCTCCCGGGCCAGGTTCACCGCGACGAAGTCGTCCACCGTCACCGGGGCGATCAGGACGGCGAGCTCGGCCCGGCCGGCGTCGACCTCGCCGGTGAGCCAGCTCGCCGGGTAGTCGCCGCCGACGTAGGTGATCCGCTTGTCGCCCGGGTCGAGGCCGAGCGCGTCGCGCAGCAGCAGCCGCTCCACCAGGGCGTGGTCGAGGTTCTCCAGGCGGGCGGCGTCCGCGTCGTGCGGCATGGTCACCGCGTACCCCTGGCCGGCGAGCCGCAGGTGCACGGTGCCGCCGGCCGCCGGGACCTCGACCGGGCCGTCGACCGGGCTGATCCGCGCGCCCGCGGCGCGCAGCCGGTCGAGCAGCTCGTCGGGGGTGCAGGGCAGCTCGCTGACCAGCCGGTTGTAGGGCTGGATGGCGACCGACGCGGGGGTGGTGACCACCGCGAGGAAGCGCGGGAAACCGCCGGTCTGCGCGGCCAGGCTGCGGTGGTTGCCGTCGGCCACCACCAGTTCGCCGCCGCCGGCCAACGCGGTCAGCGCGTCCTGCTCGGGGCCGGGGCCGAGCAGCCAGATGGCGTGCGTGCGGCCGGCCTGGTCGGTGTCGGTGGCGGCCGGCGCGCCCGCCGTGTCGGTCGCCGTCGCGAGCGCGGCGTGCAGCTCGTCACCGCGCCCGGTCTGGAGCAGGAGTACGGGGGAGAGCAGGTGCCCCAGCGCCTCGGCCAGGGCGACCCGCTCCCGCACCTTGGCGATGAAGACGTCCTCGTTGCGGATCACCAGGCCGGGCTCGTCGGCGCTGGTGGAGATCTGGTCGGTGTCGACCATGGCGAACAGCCCGTACGCCGGCTCCTCCCCCGGCGCGCTGATCCGGTAGAGGACCACCACCTGCTCGGCGGGGGTGTAGCTGCCGTCGGCCTTGGCCTCGGTGAGCCGGGCCACCGCGTCGCCGAGCGCGTCGGAGAAGGACTTCCCCAGGCTCTCCGGCGCCCGGTGGGGCATCTCGATGCCGAGGGCACTGTGCGGGTTCGCCTCGATGATCGCGGTGATCTCCGCGTCGTCGGCGAACTCGTCGTAGTTCTGCGCGCCGGTGCCGCCAGTGGTGATCCAGGCCCGGGCGATCGGATGCACGACCGTCATGGGGGTTGACGCTACCGGCGACGACGGCCCGCGCGACGCCGACCCCGCGCCGGGTCCACCAGATGAACCGTCCCCCGGCGGGGCCCGATCGGGCCGGACCCCACCGGGGTGGCGGTCAGTCGAAGATCGGGCCCAGCTCGCGGGACCGCTTCAGCTCGTAGAAGCCGGGGGTGCCGGCGACCAGCAGGACGCCGTCCCAGAGCCGGCCGGCGGCCTCACCCTTGGGCGACGGGGTGATGACCGGGCCGAAGAAGGCGATCTTCTCGCCGTCCGGGCCGGGGGCGTGCACCACGGGGGTGCCGACGTCGGTGCCCACCGGGCGCATCCCGGCCTCGTGGCTGGCCCGCAGCGCCTCGTCGTACTCGGTGGAGTCGGCGGCGTCGGCGAACGACGGGTCCAGCCCGACGTCGGCCAGCGCCGCGGTGATCATCTCCCGACCCAGCGGCTCCTTGCCGAGGTGGATGCGGGTGCCCATGGCGGTGTAGAGCTTCGCCAGCGTCGCGCCGCCGTGCGCCTGCTCCACGGCGATGCAGACCCGCACCGGCCCCCAGCCCAGCTTCATCATCTCCTGGTACTGCTCGGGCAGCTCCCGGCCCTCGTTGAGGACGGAGAGACTCATCACGTGGTAACTGATGTCCACATCCCGGACCTGCTCGACCTCCAGGAGCCAACGGGAGGTGATCCAGGCCCACGGGCACAGCGGGTCGAACCACATGTCGACGGCGACACGTTCGGTCACGGTGGAGTCCCTTCGTGACGTCAGACACGCCGGCGGACCCGGCGCGGTTTCCCTCGATCCTCACCCCCCACGGCATCGATCGGTAGCGGAATGAGAGCGTGACGTCGACCACCGCAGGGCCGGTGCATGGAAGACTCGGCTCGGGTCGCCGCCACGAGCGGCCGGCAGGGGCTGGCGCAGCCGGAAGGCGGCGAGAGTGGGATGGAGACGAAAGTGCCAGGAGTGCGCAACCTGACCCAGGTCGAGGCCACCGAGCGGGCCCGCCTGCTGGAGGTCACCGGGTACGACATCAACCTCGACCTGTCAACGGCGGTGCAGGCCGAGGGCCGCACGTTCCGGTCGGTGACCGAGGTCAGGTTCCGCTGTGCCGAACCCGGTGCCGGCACCTTCATCGAGACGGCCGCCGAGTCGGTGCGCGCGGCCACGCTCAACGGCGAGCCGGTGGACCTCGCCGGCTGGTCGGCCGAGAAGGGCCTGGCGCTGACCGGGCTGGCCGCCGAGAACGTGCTCGTGGTGGACGCCGACTTCGGCTACTCCAACAGCGGTCAGGGCCTGCACCGCACCGTCGACCCGGTAGACGGCGAGACGTACCTCTACAGCCAGTTCGAGACGGCCGACGCGCAGAAGGTCTTCGCCTGCTTCGACCAGCCCGACCTGAAGAGCGTCTACACCTGGCACGCCACCGTCCCGGCGCACTGGCGGGTGGTGTCCAACATGCCCGTCGAGCGGGAGGAACCGGCCGGCGAGGGACTCAAGACCGTCCACTTCGCCACCTCGGCACGGATGAGCACCTACATCACCGCGCTGTGCGCCGGGCCGTACCACGAGGTGCGGGACAGTCACGACGGCATCGACCTGGGCGTCTTCTGCCGGGCCTCGATGGCCCCGCACCTGGACGCCGACGACCTGTTCCTGATCACCAAGCAGGGCTTCGACTTCTTCCACGAGCAGTTCGGGGTGCGGTACCCGCTGCCCAAGTACGACCAGCTCTGGGTGCCCGACTTCAACGCCGGCGCGATGGAGAACTTCGGCTGCGTCACCCACGCCGAGTCGCACTACCTGTTCCGCTCGCAGGTCACCGACTTCGAGTACGAGCAGCGGGCCAACACGATCCTGCACGAGCTGGCCCACATGTGGTTCGGCGACCTGGTCACCATGCGCTGGTGGAACGACCTGTGGCTCAACGAGTCGTTCGCCGAGTGGGCGAGCCACTGGTGCAACACCCACGCCACCCGGTTCTCCGAGGCGTGGACGACGTTCCTGTCGATCCGCAAGAACTGGGGCTACCGGCAGGACCAGCTCTCCTCCACCCACCCGGTCTACTGCGAGATGCCGGACCTGGAGGCGGTCGAGGTCAACTTCGACGGCATCACGTACGCCAAGGGCGCCAGCGTGCTCAAGCAGCTCGTGGCGTACGTCGGTGAGGAGCCGTTCCTGGCGGGGCTGCGGGCGTACTTCGGCAAGCACGCGTGGGGCAACGCCACCTTCGACGACCTGCTGTCGGAGCTGGAGACGGCCTCCGGCCGGGAGTTGCGCAAGTTCGCCGCCCAGTGGCTGGAGACCGCCCAGGTCAACACCCTGCGCCCCGAGGTGACCATCGGCGCCGACGGCGGCTACGAGCGGGTGCTGGTCCGGCAGGAGGCCCCGGCCGGTCACCCGACGCTGCGCACCCACCGCATCGGCGTCGGCCTGTACGACCTGACCGACGGCCGGCTGGTCCGCCGCGAACGCGTCGAGGTGGACGTCACCGGCGAGGTGACCGAGCTGTCGGTGCTGCACGGACGGCCGGCCGCCGACGTGCTGCTGCTCAACGACGACGACCTGACCTACACCAAGCTGCGGCTCGACGAGCGGTCCATGGCGACCGTCGTGCAGCACATCGCCGGCTTCGACTCGTCGCTGGCCCGCGCGCTGTGCTGGACGGCCGCCTGGGACATGGTCCGCGACGCGGAACTGTCCACCCGCGACTACGTCGCGCTGGTGCTGGCCGGGCTGCCCGCCGAGACCGACATCAACCTGGTCACCGCCACCCTGCGGCAGGCCAGCACCGCGCTGATCTTCTACGCCGACCCGGCCTGGGCGCCGACCGGCTGGGCCGAACTGTCCCGCACCGCCCGGGACACGCTGGCGGCGGCCGAGCCGGGCAGCGGCTTCCAGCTCGCCTGGGCCCGCGCGTACGCCTCGGCGGCCCGCGCCGACGAGGACCTGGCGACGCTGCGCGGGTGGCTGGCCGGCACCGACGTGCCGGCGGGCCTCACCATCGACACCGAGCTGCGGTGGACGGTGCTGCAGTCGCTGGTGGCCAAGGGGGCGGCCGGCACCGCCGAGATCGAGGCGGAGCTGGCCGGCGACCGGACGGCCTCCGGCGAGCGGGAGGCCGCCTACGCGCACGCGCTGGTGCCGACCGCGGAGAACAAGGCGACGGTGTGGTCCCTGCTGACCGGCCCGGACGCGCTGCCGAACTGGCGTAACCGGGCGCTGTTGCAGGGCCTCACCCACCCGACGCAGGTCGCGCTGACCGCGCCGTACCGGGAGCGGTACTTCGCCACGGTGGCGCAGGTGTGGGCGCAGCGTGACAGCGAGCCGGCGCAGGAGTTCGTGCAGCTTGCGTACCCGGCGTACCTGGTCGAGGAGGAGACGGTGGCGGCGACCGACGCGTGGCTGGCCGGCGACGGCCAGCCGGCGCCGCTGCGCCGGCTGGTGGCCGAGGGACGCGACGGGGTGGTCCGGGCGCTGAAGGCCCGCGCGCGGGACGCCCGCAGCAGCTGACGTCGAGGTGGCACGGCCCGGGGCCGGCGCGGGTGCGAGCCCACGCCGGCCCCGGTCGTTCCGCGGTGCCGGCCTGGCACGGGCAGTACCGGTACGCGCCACCCGGGACGGGACTCCATGGACGCGACGGAGCCCGGTCCGCGTGGTGCGGGCCGGGCTCCGGAGTGTTCGGGACGTGCGGGTGGGGCTCAGGCCCGACCGGCGTGGCTGGCGAGCTGGTCGAGGCCCTGGATGATGCCGCCGGCCAGGTCGCCGCCGCCGAAGGACGCCACCATGGACAGCGCGGCCAGCTTGACGTACGTGTCGGGGATGCGCTTGCGGGCGTACCGGCCGGTGACGACCTCCAGCTGGCGCTGGTTGGGCGACACGGCGATCAGCACCGACCTGTCCGGCTCGGCGAGCTGGCGGTGCAGCCGCTCGGCGTGCTCCCGGACCGGCTCGTCGAGGCCGCCGACGTAGACCGAGAAGACCAGGCCGCTGCCCTGGTCGGCCAGGCGCAGCGCCTCGTCGATGCGCAGCAGTTGCCGGGTCGAGAACGGCCCGTCCAGCACCTCGGGCGGGGTGCCCGTGCCGGCCTGGTCGACCTGCTCACCAACGGTCACTTGCGCCTCCGGTTCCACCGGCCGGCGCCTCGATGCCGGCCTGCTGCTGCTTGTGGCTGGTCAGCGCCGGCGCCTGGGCACCGGCGGCCAGGGCGGTGCCGGCCGAGTCGGCCAACTGCTCCGGGCGGCCCAGGAACCAGACCGGCGTGAAGTCGAAGCGTCGGCCCGGCCGGTAGCGCTTGGCGCCGCCGCCGCTGCCGTGGTTGGCGGCGAATACCAGCCCGACGATCACCAGCACCACCGCCGCCGGGATGCCGACGAAGATCAGCAACGTGTCAGTGACAGACAATCCCAACGCCCCCAGGCGGTAAGAGAGACCAGAGCTTCCGGGTCGGGTGGACGATCGTGACACCGGCTCCCGACTCCGCTGCCATTCACGTTAGCGGAGCCGACGCCCCGCGAGCCTGCGGGGTGCCGATCCCGCCTGTCACTCAAGTGTTCCAGCGGCCCTGCGGCGGGGACGAGTCGGGTCACCCGGTCCCATCCTGCCGGTTCGGTATCCGATCGCGCCGGGACGACACGACCGGCACGGGTGTGGCGTCCGCCCCATATTCCGCTGACATGACCCGGCCGGGATTGCCGGTCTCGACGCCGGGACCCGGAGGATGGCCCGTACCGATCGGACGTTCTCGATCGATTCCGGTCCACCCACCCGCAGGGAGCCCCCGTGCAACCCGTGCCCGCCCTCCACCCCCACCCCACCCGGTCCCGCCGGCCCTGGCCCCGGCTGGTCACCCGTCCGCTGCTCGCGCTCGCCCTGGTCGGCGGCAGCGCGCTCGCCGCACCCTCGGCGAGCGCCGCGCCCGTCGACGGCCGGACGGTCGCGGCGGTCGCCGCCAACCCGTACGAGCGGGGCCCCGCCCCGACGACCGCCAGCATCGAGGCCACCCGGGGGCCGTTCGCCATCGCCCAGAGCACCGTCGCGGCGTCCGCCGTGAGCGGGTTCCGGGGTGGCACGATCTACTACCCGACCAGCACCGCCGAGGGCACCTTCGGCGCGGTGGCGATCTCCCCCGGGTACACCGCCAGCCAGTCCAGCGTCGCCTGGCTCGGCCCCCGGCTGGCCTCGCAGGGCTTCGTGGTCATCACCATCGACACCCTCTCCGTGTACGACCAGCCGGCCTCCCGGGGCACCCAACTGCTGGCCGCGTTGGACTACCTGACCGGCAGCAGCGCGGTGCGGACCCGGATCGACCGCACCCGGCTCGCGGTGATGGGGCACTCGATGGGCGGCGGTGGCAGCCTGTCGGCGGCGAACACCCGGCCCGCGTTGCAGGCCGCCATCCCGCTGACCGGCTGGCACACCGTCAAGAACTGGTCGTCGGTACGGGTGCCGACGCTGGTGATCGGCGCGGAGAACGACTCGACCGCCCCAGTGGCCTCGCACTCGGAGCCGTTCTACACCAGCCTGCCGGCGAGCCTGGACAAGGCGTACCTGGAGTTGAACGCGGCCGGTCACTCCGCGCCTACCTCGCCGAACGTCACCGTGGCGAAGTACAGCATCTCCTGGCTGAAGCGGTTCGTCGACGACGACACCCGCTACGAGCAGTTCCTCTGCCCGGCACCCCGGGGCAGCGCCATCGAGGAGTACCGGGACACCTGCCCGCACTCCTGACCGCGTACCGGCCGGTCCCGTCGCCCCGCCCGGCGGCGGGGCCGGCCACCCGTGGACCGGGCAGCGTGCCGGGGCGTCACCCACCGCAGGCGCTCACCGCCGGGGTCACATCGCGGTGCGGGCCGACCACAGCTCGGGGAAGACCACCCGGGACATGCTGCGCTGCAACCAGGCCAGCCCGGCCGAGCCGCCGCTGCCCACCTTGGCGCCCATGGTGCGCTGCACGGCCTTGACGTGGTTCCAGCGCCAGTCGCCGAACTGCTCGGCCACGTCGGCCAGCGCGTCGCCGAGCTGCCGCAGGTGGTTGTCCGGCCCGTCGTCGTCGTAGACCGCCACCCAGGCCGCCTCGACCCGGGGGTGCGGCAGGTGCTCGTCGGCGACGTCCCGGTCCCGCAGCTCGGCGGGCAGTTCGTGCCCGTGCCGGCCGAGCAGGGCGACCACGTCGTCCCAGAGGCTCGGCGTGGCCAGCGCGGCGCGCAGGTCGTCGTACACCCCGGGTTGGCGGCGGAAGGGGCGGATCAACGCCGGGTCGCGCAGCCCGAGCAGGAACTCCAGCTGGCGGTACATCGCGGACTGGAAGCCGGAGCCCTCGCCGAGCAGGTTGCGGAACCGGTTGAAGTCGGCCGGGGTCATCCAGCGCAACCCGCGCCAGGCGGCGTTGAGCCCCTCCAGGTGCAGGGCGGCCCGGCGCAGCGGGGCGAGCGCCGCCCACACCCGGTCGGCCCGCAGGTCACGCTGGGCCTGGCGCAGCTCGTGGCAGGTCAGCCCGAAGTACAGCTCCATGATCTGGCTGACCATCAGGAAGGACATCTCACCCGGGTCGCTGCTCAGCGGCTGTTGGAGGGTGTGCAGGGTGCTGGCGTGCACGTACGCGTCGTAGGGCGTCCGGTCGGCGAAATCCAGGGTGGGCTCACCGCCGTTGCGGGCGGCGCGGGCCCGCCGCTGCTGCGGGGTGGACGGGCGTACGACCGGGTTCGGGGCGTACGCCCGCTGGTCCGTCTGTTCCACCGTCTCGCCTCCTCCGGTTCGGCTGTCCGAACATGATCTCCCGTCACGTACCCGTGGCGGAATGCCGCTTCGATGGAGCTGAGCGGCTCTCACTTCACGAACGAAAGGCACTTCGGCCGATCGGCCTGCCGAAGATAAGGTCGGTACGTGGACGAGATGGACTGGGCCCTGCTGCGCGAGTTGCAGGCCGACGCGCGGCTGTCGTACAGCGAGCTGTCCCGGCGGGTGCACCTGTCCCCGCCGGCGGTCGCCGAACGGGTCCGCCGGCTGGAGGAGTCCGGGGTGATCACCGGCTACCACGCGCACGTCGACCTGGCCCGCGCCGGCCGTGGAGTGGTGGCGCTGATCCGGATGTCCTGTTACGGCCCACGGTGCATCCTGCACGACCCGAACGTCGTCGACTGGCCGGAGATCCAGGAGATCCACCGGATCACCGGGGACGCGTGCAGCATGCTCAAGGTCGCCGCCGGCTCGATCGGGCAGTTCGAGGCGGTGATCGACCGGCTCGCCCCGTACGGGCAGCCGTCCAGCACGATGGTGCTCTCCAGCCCGTTGCAGTGGCATCCGGTCACCCCGCTGCCACCCGCCTGACCCCGGGCGGACCCGAGTCCGGGTTTGCCCCCGGGCCAGCGGGAATGCAGCCCCGCACACCCGTCGCAGGATTCCGGCGAACTGTCGCCGGGAGGGGGGAATCATGCGGGGGCTCACTCTGCACCGTCGTGCCGTCCACGCCGTACTGGCGATGCTCACCCTGGTCGGGGTGTTCGTCCTGGCCGCGGCCACCCCGGCGCGCGCCGGGGAGAACACCTTCGTCGAGGTCACGCCGAACACCGCGCAGGCCGGCACCCGGGTCAACGTCCGGGCGAGTTGCGACAACGCCAACAACCAGCAGGCCACCGTGCACTCGGACGCCTTCGGGCGGGTGGTGCTGCGGCCCGACAACGGCTTCCTCACCGGTGCGGTCACCGTCCCGGGCAACAAGCAGCCCGGGGACTACCCGGTCGACCTGCGGTGCGCCAACGGCAACACCGCCTCGACCATGCTGACCGTGCTGAACATGGCCCAGCCGAGCAAGGGCCCGGCGACCGGCGGCGGCGGGACGGCGGGTGACCGGGGCAGCGGTTCGCTGCTGCTGGTCGGTGGCCTGGCCGTGGTGGCCGTGGCGGCCGGGCTCGGCGTCTTCGGCGGCAACCGCCGACGGCCCCGGCCCGGTGCCTGACCGCCTGTCGCCATGGCCCGTACCCGTTCGCGGCCGGCCGGCCACCGGCTGCGGGCGGCGGCCCGGCGCACCGTCCGGGTCGCCGCCGGCAGCCGGCGCGCCGCCCACCGGATCGCCGCCCGCACCCGCCGCGCCGCCCGGCGTTTCCGCCGGGTCGCCGGCCAGGCCTTCTCCGCCAGCGTGACCACCGCCGACCCGGTCACCCAGGCCCGTCCGGTACGCCCGGTGCCCCGGGTCCCGGCGTTCGGCGGCCGGTTCGCCGGGTCCGGGCCGGGCCTGCCGGTGCTGGCGATCGCCGCGGTGATGCTGCTGATCGTGGCGATGCTCGGGGTGGAGCGGGTCACCGGGCTCAACGTCCTGCCGGACCGGTTCGTCGCCGGCCTGCGCCCGCCACCGAAGCGGTTCCCGGTGCTGGCGGGCAGCCCGCCGACCCAGATCGCCATCTCCCGGATCGACGTGCGGGCCCCGGTGCACCAGGTCGGCATCGCCCCGGACGGCAGCATCGACGTCCCGGCCGCCGCCCGCGCCCAGGAGGCCGGCTGGTACGACCAGGGCCCCACTCCCGGCCAGTACGGCCCGGCGGTGATCGTCGGGCACGTGGACACCACCACCGGCCCGGCGGTCTTCCACGGGCTGCGGGAACTGCGTGACGGCGACGAGATCGAGGTGACCCGGGCCGATCACCGGGTGGCCGTCTTCGAGGTCGACCAGGTGCAGCGGTACGGCAAGGAACGGTTGCCGGTAGACGAGATCTTCGGCGACTTCAGCCGCCCCAACCTGCGGTTGATCACCTGCGGCGGGCGCTGGGTCGGCGGCGGGACCGGCTACGCCGACAACGTCGTCGTGTACGCCACCCTGGTCCGGGCCCGCTGACCCGCGGTCGTTCCGGCCGCCCCGGGAGCACCCGACGGCGACGCGGCGGTCAGGCGGGCGCAGCGGTCAGGCGGCTTCAGCCCCGCCCGGCGGTCAGGCGGCTCGGCCCCGCGCGGCGGTCAGGCGGCTTCGGCCTCGCGCAGCGGCTCCCGCAGGTCGAGCCAGTCCGCCCAGCGTGGGTCGGGCGCGCGGTGGCCGAGCACCCGCCAGGCGTTGCCCTTCGGGGCCGCCGGCAGGCAGTGCAACCGCCAGCCCAGCTCGGCCGGGGTCTTGTCGCCCTTGGTGTGGTTGCACCGGGCGCACGCCGCGACCACGTTCTCCCAGGCGTGCCGGCCGCCACGGCTGCGCGGGAAGACGTGGTCGATGGTCTCGGCCGGCCCCCGGCAGTAGGCGCAGCGGTTGCCGTCGCGGGCGAAGATCGCCCGGCGGGAGAGCCCGACGTGGGTGCGGTAGGGCACCCGGACGAACCGGGTCAGCCGCACGACCGAGGGGACGGGGAGCGCGTCGTGGGCGCTGTGCAGGATGCCGTCGCCGTCGGCGACGCAGACGGCCTTGGCGGAGAGCACCAGGATCGCGGCGCGACGCACGGACACGACACACAGCGGCTCGTAGGTGGCGTTGAGGACCAGCGCGCCGGAGCCCACCGTGGGTCGTATGTCAGGCATCGTGCTCACCCTCCCGGTCCAGCCGCTCCCACCGCTGGCAGCGCCGGCCGAGCCCCGGGCAGCCGAGGGCCACGACCGACTCCGGCGGGATCACCGTCGTCCGTTGACGCCAATCGTCCCTGATCGGACCGCGTAATGCACGTACTAATCCGGGGTACCCGCGGAACCCTCCGCACGATGTAGGAAGATGTCCGGTTCGGCGCCGTACGATCATGGGCCGGGACTCTCCGGTGGGCCGGCCGACGGCCCCCGCGTCCGCTGCGGTACTAAGACAGGGTGAGCGCCCTCAGCCTGTCGACCGTCGTCCTGTCCGCCGCACCGAGCCCGGCCCCGAGTGGCAGCCCGGGTGCCGGGGACGGCTCGGGTGCCGACTGTCTGGGCAGCACCTCTTGCGAGTACCTCTACCGGGTGACCGGGTCGGCCTGGTTCGCCGAGGGCAGCTACTGGATCCTGCTCAAGCCGCTGCGGGTGGTGCTGATCCTGCTGCTGGCGTTCGTGGCCCGCTGGGCGCTGCACCGGACGATCAACCGGCTGGTCCGGACCACCACCGACGGGGCGGTGCCCACCCTGCTGCGTCCGCTGCGCGAGCGGGTGCCCACCGCCACGCTCGACCCGACCGAGTTCGTCCCCGAGCGGCGTCGCCAGCGTGCCGAGGCGATCGGCTCGGTGCTGCGCAGCATGGTCACCGCGTTCGTCTTCGGCATCGCGCTGCTGATGATCCTGCGCGAGTTCAGCTTCGACCTGGCCCCGCTGCTGGCCAGCGCAGGCATCGCCGGGGTGGCGCTCGGCTTCGGCGCGCAGAGCCTGGTGAAGGACCTGATCGCCGGGCTGTTCATGCTGATCGAGGACCAGTACGGCGTCGGCGACACGGTCGACCTGGGCGAGGCGACCGGGGTGGTCGAGTCGGTGGGGCTGCGGGTCACCACGGTCCGCGACGGTCGCGGGGTGCTCTGGTACATCCGCAACGGCGAGATCATCCGGGTGGGCAACAAGAGCCAGGGCTGGGCGTTGGTCGTGGTGGACCTGCCGATCGGGTTCGCCGGCACCGAGGAGGCCAACGCGGTGCTGCGCACGGCCGCCGCCTCGGTGGCGGTGGACCCGGAGCTGTCCGCCGACATCGTCGAGCCGCCCGAGGTGCTCGGGGTGGAGCAGATGACCGTCGACGGCGCGGTGATCCGGACGGTGGTGAAGACCACGGCGGACGGCCAGTTCGCGGTCGGCCGGGAGCTGCGTCGCCGGCTCGCCGAGGCGTTGGAGAACTCCGGCATCACCGCACGGATCGCGGCGGCCCGGCTCTATCCGGGGCTGCCGCCGGTCGGCATGGCCACCGGCACCGCCGCCCCGACAGCCGCCGCCGGCCTGTCGGGTCCGACCGCCCCGTCGGCCGCCGGCACCTCCGCCGCCTCCGGCCCGGCGGCTACGACGGGTCCGGCCACCCCGACGGGCACGGACGATCCGGCGGGCACGAACGGTCCGACGGCCCCGGGGACCCCGGCGGGCACCGGCGGCACGGGTGCCGGGCGGGCCGGGGGTAGCTGAAACCGCAGCTCACCACCTGTCCGATGTGGTCCGATGGTCGGGGCTCGCGCGCCGGGCGGCCCCTCCGGTATCGTCCGTTCGTTCAGTCGGGGATGCGACGATCAATCCGTTCGCCCTAGTCAGTTGTCAGACGATCGGGCAGAATCCGGTGCACGCGTTCCCGGGAGCGTGATCACGTCATCGCTGATCCGCGAATCTGACGACGGGGCCCCGCCGGGCCATCACAAGTGGCCGGTGCCGGGGCACGATGGAGGCGACGGTGTCCGACCAGCGACCCGCCCCGGACCGGCCGGCCACCTTCGGCGAGGTGTTCGGGCAGGGGGAGTTCCGGGCGGTCTTCGCCGCCAGTGTCCTGTCCTGGGTCGGTGACTACGTCGCCAAGGCCGCCGTCACCGTGCTGGTCTACCAGGAGAGCCGCTCCGTCGCCCTGTCCGCCGCCGCGTTCGCGGTGAGCTACCTGCCGTGGCTGGTCGGCGGCCCGCTGCTCGCCGCGCTCGCCGAGCGGTACCGGCACCGGCGGGTGATGGTGACCTGCGACGTCATCCGGATGCTGCTGACCGTCCTGATCGTGCTGCCCGGCCTGCCGGTCTGGGCGATCCTCGCGTTGCTCTTCGCCGCCACCCTGGCCAACCCGCCGAGCCAGGCGGCCCGCTCGGCGTTGCTGCCGGCGATCCTCACCGGCGACCGGCTGGTGCTCGGGCTGTCGCTCAACGCCAGCGCCAGCCAGGCCGCGCAGGTGGTCGGCTACCTGGCCGGCGCGGCGGTCGCGGCGGTCAGCCCGACGGCGGCACTGCTGCTCAACGCGGCCACCTTCGGGTTGTCCGCCCTGTTCGTCCAGCTCGGCGTGCACGACCGGGAGCCGACGTTGAGCGCGGCGCACCGGACCCACCTGCTGCGGGAGACCGGCGAGGGCTTCCGGATCGTCTTCGGCACCCCCGTGCTGCGGGCGATCAGCCTGCTGGTGTTCAGCGCCATGCTCTTCTCGATCGTCCCGGAGGGACTGGCCGCCGCGTGGGCCGGTGAACGCTCCGGCAACGGCCTGGACTCGGGTGCCGCCCAGGCCGTCATCATGGCGGCCAACCCGGTCGGGTACATCGTCGGCGGCCTGCTGGTCGGCCGGCTGGTGTCGCCCGCCGGCCGGCTCACCCTGATGCGACCGCTGGCGGTGCTCGCCCCGCTGGCCCTGGTGCCGGCGCTGCTGAACCCGCCCCCCCTGGTGGTCGCCCTGCTCGCGGCGGCCTGCGGCTTCGCGGTCGCCGGTCTGATCCCGACGGCGAACGGTCTGTTCGTCCGGGCCCTGCCCAACGGCTACCGGGCCCGTGCTTTCGGCGTGATGGCCACCGGCATCCAGGTGATCCAGGGCGGTGCGGTGCTGGTCACCGGCATGCTCGCCGACCGTTTCTCGGTGCCGGTGGTGGTCGGGGTGTGGAGCGCCGCCGGGGTGCTGCTGATGCTGGCCACCGCGTTGCGCTGGCCGGACCGGGCCACCGTGGACGCCGCCGTGAAGGCCGCCGACCTGGCCAACGCCGGGTCACCGGCGGGCGACCGGCCCGGTTCGACGCCGCCCCGGCCCGGACGGCGGACCCCTCGGCGGCACGCTGTGATGTGATCGGCCGCTGGGCGGCGGTCGTGGCGTCGCCGTACCTGGCAGGATGGAACGGTGGATTCCGCAGGCGACCTCCGGCCCGTTCCGTCGACGACCTTCTTCGACGCGGTCGGTGGTGAGCCCACCTTCCGGCGGCTCGTCGACCGGTTCTACGCCGGCATCGCCGACGATCCACTGCTGCGCCCGATGTACCCGGAGGACGACCTCGGGCCGGCCACCGAGCGGATGACGCTGTTCCTGATGCAGTACTGGGGCGGCCCGAACACCTATTCGGCCCAGCGGGGGCATCCCCGGCTGCGGATGCGGCACGCGCCGTTCCGGATCGGCGCGGCCGAGCGGGACGCCTGGCTGCGCCACATGCGCCGGGCGGTGGACGACCTGGGCCTGCCGCCGGAGCTGGCGGCCACCCTCTGGGACTACCTGGAGCGGTCGGCCTACTTCATGGTCAACGTGATGGAGGACCCGGCCGCCGGCTGACCCGGCCGCCGCGACGGCGCGGGCGGGGCGTCGGGCCGCTCAGAGCAGGGCACCCTCGTCGTGCAGCCAGTCGACGAAGGTGGTCGCCACGGCCGCGCCGCAGTCGAGCATCTCCACCAGCAGCGCGTCGTGCGCCCCGGCGCCGAGCGGCACCTGCAACTCGGCGTAGATGGGCAACTGGCCGCGCTCGGTCGGGTCGCCGATGTACGCCTTGCAGAACCGGCGGGTGTGGTTCCACTCGTTGACCACCCGGTAGGCCCGGTCGGCCCAGTCCGGCGGGACGGTGGCGTGCGGGCGGGCCCGCATGACCAGGATCTCGTCCTCGGGGCCTTCGAGGGTCACCAGCACCGCGTGCCGTTCCCACATGGCCAGCAGGTTGCCGTCACCGTCGGCCAGGTAACGCACGTCGAGCAGGTCGAGCGCGTCGCACACCCGGGCCAGGGTGACCGGTGCCACGGAGGCCGGCCGGTCGGTCACGACGGGCCGATCGGTGCCGGGGCAGTCCTCCGCCGGCTGCCGGGGCGGCGGTGGCCCCACCCGGATGCTGTCCACCGAGACTCCGCTTCGAGTTTCCGGTTCGCCGCCAGCGGCGGGACCAGGGCGCCATGACCACCACGGCATCGCTCGCGCACCTCACTCCCCAGCGGATCCAATCGCCTACGGTGCGTTGGATCCGAGGATGGACGGTACCCGGACAGCCGGGTTGAGACACCCCCCCAACGGCAGCCCCAGCCCGGAAGAATGAGCCGGGGTCATACTTTCGGCTGATCCCGCGCCGGACGAATTGCGAGATCGGAAACTTTCCGCGACCAGGCGGTTCCGTATGGTCCCACCAGACCGACCCACCGGCCGGCCACCCGGACCTGGACCTCCCCCGCCGCGGTGACCTCGGCCGGGCCGAGGAACCCCATCCGGACGAGCCCCTGCACCAGCCGTTGGGTGATCTCCACCGGGTCGGCCGGATCGGCGTCGGGAGTGACGGTCACCGCCACGTGGTCGAGCAGCGCCTCCCGCAGCATCCGCTGCCCCACCGCGCGCCCGCGTACCCCCTCGGTGGCGGCGGCGCGCAGGGTGCCCGCCGCGGCCTCGGCGATGCGCCGCAGCTCGGCGGCGGGCAGCACCTCGACCGGGCGGCTCACCACCGGGGGCAGCGGCCACCGCCACCGCTCGTCGCGGCCGGGCGGCAGCGCGGTGTCGGCGTCGGCCAGCCGGGCCAGCAGCGCGGCCGCGTCCACGGTGACGTCGGCCGGGGCGGTCCCGGCCACCGTCCGGACCACCAGCACGTCCCACGGCAGCCGGGCCCAGAGCGCGGTACGGCCGACGCCGGGCAGCGGGCGTAGCCGGACCACCGTGGCCGGGTCGAGGCGGACCAGCCGGGCCAGGAAGGCCCCCGCGTCGTCCGCCCCCACCAACCCGTGCTCCGGCCGGACGGTGGCCCCGCCGTTCACGCCACCCCGCCGGTCGGTGCCCACGACTCCAGGAAGGCCCGTTCGGCGTCGCTGATCCGCCGGGGTCGCTTCTCCACCAGATCGAACGGGACCAGCACCGAGCGGGCGGTGCTGGCCAGCACCTCACCGTCGTACAGCTCGTAGGCGACGGTGAACGAGGCGGCCCGGATGCGCTCCACCCACAGTTCGATCCGGACGGTCGGCGCGGCCTCGGCGGTGGCCCGGCCGAGCGCGTAGTCGACCGGGCGCAGGTAGTCGACCTCGTGCCGGCGGATGACGACCCCGTCGGCGAACGAGCCGACCCCCCACGCCTTGCCGCCGGCGAACATCAACGCCACCCGCGCCTCCTCGTACAGGGTGAGGAAGCGCGAGTTGTTGACGTGGCCGTACGCGTCCAGGTCGGACCAGCGCAGGGTGCAGTGGTAGACGAAACGGTCCGCCATGCTCAGTCGCGGGTCAGCTTGCGGTAGGTCACCCGGTGCGGGCGGGCCGCCTCCGCCCCGAGCCGGTCGATCTTGTTCTTCTCGTACGCGTCGAAGTTGCCCTCGAACCAGAACCACTTCGCCGGGTTCTCGTCGTCGCCCTCCCAGGCCAGGATGTGGGTGGCGACCCGGTCAAGGAACATCCGGTCGTGGGAGATGACCACGGCGCAGCCGGGGAACTCCAGCAGGGCGTTCTCCAGGCTGGACAGCGTCTCGACGTCGAGGTCGTTGGTCGGCTCGTCGAGCAGGATCACGTTGCCGCCGATCTTGAGGGTCAGCGCCAGGTTGAGCCGGTTGCGCTCGCCACCGGAGAGCACCTTGGTCGGCTTCTGCTGGTCCGGGCCCTTGAAGCCGAACGCGGCGATGTACGCCCGCGACGGCATCTCGACCTTGCCGACCATGAGGTGGTCCAGCCCGTCGGAGACGACCTCCCAGACCGTCTTGTCGCCGTTGAGGCCCTCACGGTTCTGGTCGACGTACGACAGGGAGACCGTCTCACCGACCCGGACCTGGCCGTCGGTCGGCTGCTCCAGCCCGACGATGGTCTTGAACAGGGTGGTCTTGCCGACGCCGTTCGGGCCGATGATGCCGACGATGCCGTTGCGCGGCAGCGAGAACGACAGGTCGTCGATGAGCAGCCGGTCACCGAAGCCCTTGCTGAGGTGGTTGGCCTCGATGACGGTGTTGCCCAGGCGCGGACCCGGCGGGATCTGGATCTCCTCGAAGTCCAACTTGCGGGTCTTCTCCGCCTCGGCGGCCATCTCGTCGTAGCGGTCCAGCCGGGCCTTGGACTTGGTCTGCCGGGCCTTGGCGTTGGAGCGGACCCACTCCAGTTCCTCGGTGAGCCGCTTCTTCATCTTGGCGTCGCGGCGACCCTCGACGGCGAGCCGGGCGGCCTTCTTCTCCAGGTAGGTGGAGTAGTTGCCCTCGTACGGGTACGTCCGGCCGCGGTCCAGCTCCAGGATCCAGTTGGCCACGTTGTCGAGGAAGTACCGGTCGTGGGTGATCGCCATGACGGTGCCCGCGTACTTGGCCAGGTGCTGCTCCAGCCAGGAGACGCTCTCCGCGTCGAGGTGGTTGGTGGGCTCGTCGAGCAGCAGCAGGTCGGGCGCCTCCAGCAGCAGCTTGCACAGGGCGACCCGGCGTCGCTCCCCACCGGAGAGCTGGGTGACGTCGGCGTCCGGCGGCGGGCAGCGCAGCGCGTCCATGGCCAGTTCGAGCTTGGAGTCGATGTCCCAGGCGTCGAGGTGGTCCAGCTCCTCCTGGAGCTTGCCCATCTCCTCCATCAGCTCGTCGGAGTAGTCGGTGGCCATCTGTTCGGCGATGGCGTTGAACCGGTCCAGCTTGGCCTTGGTCTCGGCGACCGCCTCCTCGACGTTGCCGAGCACGGTCTTGCTGTCGTTGAGCGGGGGCTCCTGGGCGAGCATCCCGACGGTGTAGCCGGGCATCAGCCGGGCCTCGCCGTTGCTCGGCTTGTCCAGCCCCGCCATGATCTTCAGCAGGCTGGACTTACCGGCGCCGTTCGGGCCGACCACACCGATCTTGGCCCCCGGCAGGAAGTTCAGCGTCACGTTGTCGAGCACGACCTTGTCGCCGTGCGCCTTGCGCGCCTTTTCCAGGACGTAGATGAACTGGGCCACGGTGCGGGCTACCTCCGTCGGTTGCTGTCGCCTTGGACGGCGGCGCGGCACGGGCTGCGACCTTCGCCCGCCGCCGCCGGCCGGGAGCCGGCCACGCGCACGCCACCGTCAATCCTGACAGGTACGGCCCGCCACGCCCACATCACCCCGCCCGGTCGGCTCCACGTCACTTCCGCCACCGCTGAGCTGGTGATGTTGACAAGATCACGGTACGGGTGAAGCGGCCGTGGGACGGGTAGGTAAGTCCGGCACGGGGTCCCAGACGCCGCAGCTACGCTCAGTACGCTCATCGCGGTGGACCCGTCAGCACCCGGAGGTGGCCGATCGTGACCGTCCGTAGCTCCTTTGTCGTTGTGGCCAACCGACTGCCGGTCGACGAGGTGAGCACACCCGAGGGACGACAGTGGCGGCGCAGCCCCGGCGGGCTGGTCACCGCGCTGCACCCCGTCCTCGCCGAGCACCGGGGCACCTGGGTCGGCTGGGCCGGTGGCACCGGCGCCGCCCCGGAGCCGTTCGACCTGGAGGGCATCCGGCTGCACCCGGTGCCGTTGAGCGCCGAGGAGTTGGAACGCTACTACGAGGGCCAGTCCAACGCGACCATCTGGCCGCTCTACCACGACGCGGTCGAGACCCCCGCCTACAAGCGCCGCTGGCGGGAGGCGTACCGGCTGGTCAACGCCCGGTTCGCGGAGGCCGCGGCGGACGTCGCGGCCGAGGGCGCGACGGTCTGGGTGCAGGATTACCAGCTCCAGCTCGTCCCGGCGATGCTGCGCGAGCTGCGGCCGGATCTGAAGATCGGCTTCTTCCTGCACATCCCGTTCCCGCCGATCGAGCTGTTCATGCAGATGCCGTTCCGCACCGAGATCCTGCGCGGCCTGCTCGGCAGCGACCTGGTCGGCTTCCAGCAGCGGCTGGCCGCGCAGAACTTCGTCCGGCTGGCCCGGCACCTGCTCGGGCTGCGCTACGAGGGGCAGATGATCCAGGTCGACGGGCGGCAGGTGAAGGCCGGTGCGTTCCCGATCTCCATCGAGACCAAGGAGATGGAGCGGCTGGCCGAGGACCCGGCGATCCAGGCCCGGGCCAAGCAGATCCGCGAGGAGCTGGGCAACCCGAAGACGATCATCCTGGGCGTCGACCGGCTGGACTACACGAAGGGCATCGAACTTCGACTCAAGGCCTTCCGGGAACTCCTTGCTGACGGAAAGTTGACAGTTCCGGACGCGGTTATGGTGCAGGTGGCCACCCCCAGCCGGGAGCGCGTGGAGCACTACCAGGCACTTCGGGTCAAGGTGGAACGCGAGGTTGGTCGGATTAACGGCGAATTCGGCAGGGTCGGCGTGCCGGCGGTGCATTATCTGCATCAGTCGTACAGTCGCAGCGAACTGGCCGCGATGTACGTCGCGGCCGACGTGATGATGGTGACCCCGCTGCGAGACGGAATGAACCTGGTGGCCAAGGAGTACGTCGCATCGCGCGCCGACCAGGGCGGTGCGCTCGTGCTCAGCGAATTCGCCGGCGCGGCCACCGAGCTGCGCCAGGCGTTCCTGTGCAATCCGCACGACCCCGACGCCGTCAAGGACGCCCTCCTGCGGGCTGTACACGTAGAGAAGCCGGAGGCCCGTCGACGCATGCGGATCATGCAACGTCATCTGCGCACCCACGATGTGGGGCACTGGGCGAAGTCCTTTCTGACCGAGTTGGGCGCACCGGGGACGGAGGCCGAGTGAACGCCCCCACCGCCGAGATCATCACCCCCGCCGCCGGGACGATGGACCCGGAACTGCTCGCCGCGATCGGACGCATCGCCCGCGTACCACAGCTCCTGGTCGCCTGCGACTACGACGGCACCCTCGCGCCGATCGTGGCGGACCCGAGCAAGGCCGTGCCGCTGCCCGAGTCGGTCGCCGCCGTCCGGGCGCTGGCCTCGCTGCCGCAGACCACCGTCGCGGTGGTCTCCGGACGGGCGCTGCGCGACCTGGCCGCGTTGTCCCGGCTGCCCAACGAGATCCACCTCGTCGGCAGCCACGGCTCCGAGTTCGACATCGGCTTCGTCGAGCGGCTCTCCCCCGAGCTGGTCGCCGTGCGCACCCGGCTGCGCGACGCGCTGCGCGAGATCGCCCAGGCCCACCCGGGGGTACGGCTGGAACGCAAGCCGGCCAGCGTCGCGGTGCACACCCGCGGGGTCGACCCGCAGGTCGCCGCCGCCGCCGTCGAGGCCGTCCGCAACGGACCGGCGAAGTGGGACGACGTCACCGTCACCCAGGGCAAGGAGGTCATCGAGCTGTCGGTGGTCGCCACCCACAAGGGCACCGCGGTCGACCAGCTCCGCACCCAGCTCTCGGCCAGCGCGGTGCTCTTCATCGGCGACGACGTCACCGACGAGAACGCCTTCGGCACCCTGCGCGGCCCCGACCTGGGCATCAAGATCGGCCCCGGGGACACCCAGGCGCACTACCGGGTGGCCGAGCCGATCGAGGCGGCCCGCGCGCTGGGCCTGCTGCTGGAGACCCGCCGGCACTGGCTCTTCGGCGAGCGGGCGGTGCCGATCGAACGGCACTCGATGCTGGCCAACGGGCGTACCGTCGCGCTGCTCACCCCCGAGGCCAAGGTGAGCTGGCTCTGCCACCCCAAGCCCGACTCGGCGGCGATCTTCGCCGACCTGGTCGGCGGCAGCCCGGCCGGGCACTTCACCGTCGGGCCGGAGCGCGGCGGCATCCCGCTGGGCCAGCGCTACCGCAACGGCACGATGACCGTGGAGACCCGCTGGTCGGGGCTCACCGTCACCGACTGGCTGGACCTGCCGGCCCGGGAGACCACCCCGGACGGCCCGGCCGTCATCACCGGCGACTCCACGCTGGTCCGGGTGCTCACCGGCTCCGGCCGGGCCCGGATCGAGTTCGCCCCGCGCCCCGAGTTCGGTCAGGTCGCCACCCAGCTCCAGCCGATGGACAACGGCCTGCTGGTGCTCGGCTCCAACGAGCCCGTCGCGCTCTACTCCCCCGGGGTGACCTGGCAGGTCCGCAACGACGGCGGGTACGAGACCGCGCACGCCGTGGTCGACCTCTCCGCCACCGGCGGCCAGGTGGTGCTGGAGCTGCGCTTCGGCACGCACAGCCTGGAGGACCACGCGGTCGCCATCCACGACCGGCAGGCCAGCGCCGAGCAGCCCTGGAAGGAGTGGGTGGCCTCGCTGCGGCTGCCCGCCACCGCCCGGGACCTGGTCGCCCGCAGCGCGCTCACCCTGCGTGGGCTCTGCCACGAGGCGACCGGCTCGATCCTGGCGGCGGCGACCACCTCGCTGCCGGAGGAGCTGGGCGGCGTCCGCAACTGGGACTACCGGTACTGCTGGCTGCGGGACGCGGCGATGACCGCGCGGGCCCTGGTCGACCTCGGCTCGATCGAGGAGGCCGAGGCGCTGCTGCGCTGGGTGGACGGCTGCATCGAGCGCACCGGCGGGCACCCCGAGCGGCTGCACCCGCTCTACACGGTCGACGGCTACGAGCTGGGCGCCGAGGCGGTCATCGACACCCTGCCCGGGTACGCCGGCTCCCGGCCGGTCCGGGTCGGCAACCTCGCCAACCACCAGCTCCAACTGGACGTCTTCGGCCCGATCGCCGACCTGATCGCGGCCGTCGCCGACGCCCGGGGTTCGGTCCGCGACGACGAGTGGCGGGTGCTGGACAACATGGTCGAGGCGGTCCGCCGCCGCTGGCACGAGCCCGACCACGGCATCTGGGAGGCCCGCCTCCCACCCCGGCACCACATCTTCTCCAAGGTGATGTGCTGGATGACCGTCGACCGGGCCCTGCACGTGGTGCGTCAGCACGACGGCGAGGACCGGCCGGAGTGGGTGGAGCTGCGCGACCGGATCGGCGCCAACGTGCTGGAGAACGGCTGGCACGAGGAGGTCGAGGCGTACAGCGTCGCGTACGGCGACGAGGACATGGACGCCTCCTCGCTCTGGATCGGGCTGTCCGGCCTGCTCCCGGGCGACGACCCGCGCTTCCTCTCCACCGTGCTCAAGATCGAGGCGGATCTGCGCAGCGGCCCGGTCGTCTACCGCTACCACTGGGACGACGGTCTGCCGGGTCGGGAGGGTGGCTTCCACATCTGCACGGCGTGGCTGATCGAGGCGTACCTGCGCACCGGTCGGCGTACCGACGCCGAGGAGCTGTTCGCCCAGATGGTCGACACCGCCGGCCCGACCGGGCTGCTCCCCGAGCAGTACGACCCGCTGGCCGAGCGCGGGCTGGGCAACCACCCGCAGGCGTACAGCCACCTCGGCCTGATCCGCTGTGCCCTGCTGCTGGACAACATGCTCAAGCAGTAGCGCCCCACACGATCGACTCAGTTGGGCCGATGTAGCGGCATCCGCGACACGGGATACCGCTACATCGGCCCACAAGGGTGGATCAAGGTGAGGGCGTCAGGGCGTCGACCACGTCGCCGATCACCACGATGGCCGGGGGCCGCAGCCCCGCCGCGACCACGTCGGCCGCCACCGCGCCCAGCGTCGACCGCAGGCTGCGCTGACCACCCGTGGTGCCCTCCTGGATCACCGCGACCGGGGTGGCCGCGTCCCGGCCGTGCCGGGTCAGGGTGTCGGCAATGGCGGCCAGGTTCTTGAGCCCCATCAGCACCACCAGGGTGCCCCGCAGGCCGGCCAGGGCCTCCCAGCGCACCAGGGAGACCGGCGAGTCCGGGGCGACGTGGCCGGAGACCACGGTGAACTCGTGGGCCACCGCCCGATGGGTGACCGGGACACCGGCCGACGCCGGCACGGCCACGGCGCTGGTCACCCCGGGCACCACGGTCACCGGTACGCCGGCCGCCGCGCAGGCCAGCAACTCCTCCCCGCCACGCCCGAAGACGTACGGGTCGCCGCCCTTGAGACGTACCACGACCTTGCCGGCGAGCGCCCGGTCGACCAGAATCCGGTTGATCTCCTCCTGGGCGCGGGACGGCCCGTAGGGGATCTTCGCGGCGTCGACCAGCTCGACGTCGGGGTGCAGCTCGTCCAGGAGCAACCCGGGCACCAGCCGGTCGGCGACCACCACCTCCGCCTCGGTGAGCAGCCGCCACCCCTTCACCGTGATCAGCTCCGGGTCGCCCGGCCCCGCGCCGACCAGCGACACCCGACCGACCGGGCCACCCGCACGGGTCGCGGCGTCGCCGGCCCCGGTCGGCGTCGGCTCCGGCGGGCCCGCGAGGGGGGCGTCCGCCACCGGTTCGCCCGGGTCGACCTCCCCCGGGTCGACGAGCGGGCCCGTCCGGGCGGCGAGCAGCTCCCGGACGGCGTCCCGGACACCCATCGCCCGTTTCGGGTCTCCCCCGCCCAGCACGGCCACGGTCACCGGCCCGTGCCGGGTCACCGCCGGGGTCCACGCGGTGGCCGCCGTCCGGTCGTCGGCCCGGACGCAGAAGATCCGCCGTTCGGCGGCGACGGCGCTGACCGAGGCGGCGGCGACCGGATCGTCCACCGCGACCTGGACCAGCCACGCCCCGTCGAGGTCGTCGGGGGCGAACCGGCGGGGTCGCCAGTGCAGCCGTCCGGCGTCGACGTGCGCGCGTAGCGCGGGGGTCACCTCGGGGGCGACCAGCAGCACGTCGGCACCGGCGTCCAGCAGGGCGGGCACCCGCCGGCTGGCCACGGCGCCGCCGCCCACCACGACCACCCGCCGTCCGGCGAGCCGCAGTCCGAGAGGGTACGGGCTGGTGCTCACTTCTCGGAGACCCCCGCCGCGTCGAAGGTGGCCACCTCGTGCAGCACCCGGACCGCGCCGACGACCACCGGCAGGGCCAGCAGCGCCCCGGTGCCCTCACCGAGGCGCAGGCCGAGGTCGACGAGCGGGTCGAGGCCGAGGTGCCGCAACGCCACGGTGGCCCCCGGCTCGGCGGAGCGGTGCCCGGCGACCATCGCACCGACCGCGTCGGGGGCGAGGGCGGCGGCGGCCAGCGCCGCGCTGACCGCGATCACCCCGTCGAGCAGCACCGGCACCCGGCGGGCCGCCGCGCCGAGGATCAGGCCGGCCAGCGCCGCGTGCTCCAGGCCACCGACGGCGGCCAGCACCCCCAGCGGATCGGCCGGGTCGGGGCGGTGCCGGTCCAGCGCCGTGCGAACCACGTCGACCTTGTGCCGGTACGTCTCGTCGTCCACCCCGGTGCCCCGGCCGGTGGCCGCCTCCGGGTCGACCCCGGTGAACGCGGCGACCAGCGCGGCGGCCGGCGTGGTGTTGGCGATCCCCATGTCGCCGGTGAGCAGCACACCCGCCCCGGCGTCGATCAGCTCGCCGGCGACCCGGATGCCGGTCTCGACCGCCGCCCGCGCCTCGTCCCGGGTGAGTGCGGCGGTGACCGTCATGTCCCGGGTGCCGCGCCGCACGTTCGCGTCGAGCAGGCGCGGCGGTGCCAGGCTGGTGCCGGTCGGGGCGGGCACGGCGTCGTCGGACGGGGCTTCGGTGGAGAGGGCTTCGGCGGACAGGGCGTCGGTGGACGCGGTGGCGGGCGCGGCGTCGGCGGGCGGGAACGGCAGCGGCGCGGCCACGCCGACGTCGACCACGGTGACCGAGGCGCCGGCCTGCCGGGCGAACGCGTTGACGACCGCCCCGCCGGCCAGGAAGTTCCCGATCATCTGGGCGGTCACCTCCTGCGGCCACGGGGTGACCCGCTGGGCGTGCACGCCGTGGTCACCGGCGAAGATCGCCACCGCCGCCGGTTCGGGCAGCGGCGGCGGGCAGGCCCCGGCCAGGCCGGCCAGGCGTACGGACAGTTCCTCCAGCGCGCCAAGCGAGCCGGCCGGCTTGGTCAGCCGGGCCTGGAGGTCCCGGGCGGCCGTCATCGCCATCGGGTCGGGCGGACCGATCTCCGCGATCGTCGTCTCCAGCATCATGCCTCCAGGATCTCCGCCATTACCTCGATGAACGCGTCCGTGGTGGCCGGGTCGCGGACGGCGATCCGCAGCCAGTCCGGCCCGAGCCCGGGGAAGGTGTCGCCACGTCGTACGGCCCAGCCCCGGTCGCGCAACGCCTGGCGTACCCGGTCGGCGCCGGGCCGGTGGACCAGGACGAAGGCGCTGGCCGGGCGGCCCGCGACGCGTACCCCGGGCAGGGCCGACAGGCGGCGCACCAGGTGGTCGCGGTCGGCGGCGAGCCGGGCGGCGATGGCGCGCTCGGCGGCGACGCCGGTCGGTGACGCGACGGCGGTGGCGGCGGCCAGCGCCGGGGTGGACACGGCCCACAGCGGCTGGGCGGCGGCCAGCCGCTCCAGGAGGGCGGCCTCACCGAGCAGGTAGCCGATCCGCAGCCCGGCCAGGCCCCAGGTCTTGGTGAGGCTGCGCACCACCACCAGGCCGGGCAGGTCCCGGCGGGCGGCGAGCGACTCGGGCTCGCCGTCGACGCCGGGGACGCCTGTGGTGTCGGCGAACGCCTCGTCGACGACGAGCACCCGGCCGGGCCGGGCCAGGGCGGCCAGGTCGGCGGCGGGGTGCAGCACCGAGGTCGGGTTGGTCGGGTTGCCGATCATGACCAGGTCGGCGTCGGCCGGCACCCGCGCGGGGTCGAGCCGGAAGTCGTCGTCCGGGTCGAGCAGGAGTCGTTCGACCCGGTGGCCGGCGGCCCGCAGCGCGGCCTCCGGTTCGGTGAACTGCGGGTGCACCACCAGCGGGCGGCGTACCCCGGCCAGGGCGCGGGCGAGCAGCACGAAGCCCTCGGCGGCACCGGCGGTGAGCAGCACCTCCGCCTCCGGGCGGCCGTGCCGGGCGGCGACGGCGGCGCGGGCCGGCCGGGGGTCGGGGTAGCCGGCCAGGTCGGCGAGGGCGGCGGTGAGCGGGTCGGCCAGCCAGTCCGGCATCGGGTCGCGGCGGACGTTGACGGCCAGGTCGACCAGGCCGGGCGTGGCCTCGGCGTCCCCGTGGTGGGCGAGATCCGGTTCGGCGTCGTCGGTCGCCCCGGGTGCGGTCGCCGGCGCGGCGGTGGCTCCCGGGCCGGTCGACGGCTCGACGCCGGTCAGTTGCCCATGCATGTCCGCGATCCTGCCGGGAAGCCGGCGCAGAGGACAGCCGATCCCGAGGTGGTCCACATCACGGCACACCGGACGCTTCACCCACGGCCGCCGGTCCCGGCCGGGGAACGCCCGAGCGTTCATGAATTCTTCTCATGGACGAATCGGAAATGTCATAACTTGACCACGTGAGTAATCGACCCCTTGCTGCCGCTGGTCGTTCCGTTCCTCTCCTGCGTGCCGGGCTGATCGCCGGCATCGTGCTCGCCGCCGTGGCGTACCCGCTGGCCGCCGTGACCGGCCTGGGCGCCAAGGCCACCGCGCACGCCGTGGAGCACAAGACGAACATCCTGCGCACCGCCCTGCCCGCCGAGACGTCCTACCTCTACGCACCAGACGGCACGACGATCCTGACGATGTTCTACGAGGAGTACCGGCAGTACACCAAGTTGTCGGACATGTCGCCGAACATCCAGCAGGCCATCGTCGCCGCCGAAGACAACCGCTTCTACCAGCACCGGGGCGTCGACCCGAAGGGCGTCGCCCGCGCCTTCGTGGCCAACACCCGTTCCAGCGGCGTCTCCCAGGGCGCCTCCACCCTGACCATGCAGTACGTCCGGATGGCGCTGCGGGACAGCGCGCAGACGCCGCAGGAGGTCCAGGAGGCCATCCAGCAGACCAGCCTGCGCAAGGTCAAGGAGATGCGGATGGCGCTGGACATCGAGAAGGAGCTGACCAAGGACCAGATCCTGGAGCGTTACCTCAACTCGGCGTACTTCGGTCACCGGGCGTACGGCATCTACGCCGCGGCGCAGATCTTCTTCTCCAAGACCCCCGCCACGCTCACCCCGGTCGAGGCGGCCACCCTCGCCGGCCTGGTCAAGTCCCCCTCCGAGTACGACCCGCTCAGCTCCGACCAGAAGGAGGCCACCGGCCGGCGCAACTACGTGCTCGACAAGATGACCCAACTCGGCTACCTGTCCCCGGACGCCGCCGCGGTGGCCAAGAGCGAACCCATCCGGACCCGGCCCACCACCCCCGCCAACGACTGCGCCGCGATCCCCAACAAGTACAACACCTGGGGCTTCGCCTGCGACTACGTGAAGAACTGGTGGAGCGCGCAGCCCGCGTTCGGGGAGAACCGGCTGGAGCGGATGGACAAGCTGCGCCGGGGCGGCTACCGGATCGTGCTGAGCCTCGACCCCAAGGTGCAGGCCGCCGCCGAGAAGAACGTCGGTGCGAAGGACCGCGTCGACAGTCCCTTCGCCAACGGGATCGTGGTCGCCGAACCGGGCACCGGACGGATCAAGGCGATGGCGGTGAACCGGACGTACTCCCTGGACGTCAGCGAGAACGGACCCAGCTCGAACCCCGAGGCCGATCCGAAGATGAAGGCGAACTACCCGAACACGGTCGCCCCGCTGCTCGGCGGCGGCACCCTCCCGGGCTACCAGGCCGGCTCGACGTTCAAGATGTTCCCGATGCTGGCCGCCCTGGACGCCGGGATGCCGCTGTCCACCGCGTTCGACTCGCCGTACCGGTACAAGTCGGCCGTCTACGACGGGTGGGCGCCGTCCAACGCCAGCGGGGCGATGACCGGCCGGCAGACCATGTGGTCCGGGTTCGGCAAGTCGGTGAACACCTACTTCGTCCAACTGGAGGAGAAGATCGGCGCGGACCGGGGGGTGCACCTCGCCGAGCAGCTGGGCCTGCGCTGGCGTACCGACGTCGACAAGGAGCAGGCGTCACCCGCGAAGGCGAAGAAGTGGGGCGCGTTCACCCTGGGCGTCTCCGACGCCACCCCGCTGGAGATGGCCAACGCGTACGCCGCGATCGCCGCCGACGGGCGGTACTGCGAGGCGATGCCGGTCAACTCGATCACCAACCGGGACGGGACTCCGGCCACGTACAGGACCGCCGGTGGCATCGAACGGGAGGTCGCCAAGCCCCGCTGCCGGCAGGTGGTCAACGCCGACGCGGCCCGTGCCGCCACCGACGCCGCCCGCTGCCCCACCGGCGACACCCCGGCCAAGGGCAGTTGCGGCGGCTGGTCGACGGCGGACAGCGTCCGGGGCACGGTGGGCCGCCCGGTCGCCGGCAAGACCGGCACCACGGACAGCACCCGGTCGGCCTGGTTCGTCGGCTACACCCCGGAACTGGCGGCGGCGAGCTTCATCGCCGACCCGGACAACCCCTTCAACGCCGTCGGTGACGGGCAGTCCCAGGTCCCGGTCAACGCGGTCGCCCAGACCCTGCGCGACGGCCTCAAGGGCACCCCGACCCGCCAGTTCACCCCACCGTCGGACGCCATCGTCGGCTGACGCGGGGCCGGTGGCCGCCGGGCCGGTCACCCGGGGCCGGTCAGGCCGGCGCGGCGACGCCCTCGACCGGCGAGGGCAGCGCCGCCGCCGTCACCAGCCGGGTCGCGATCTCCGGGTACGCCGCCCAGTGCAGGCCGAGTTGGGAGGCGTGCACGCCCCGCCAGACGAAGCCCTCGGGCGTGCCGCCCTCCCAACCCCAGGCGGCCCGCTGCCCGGCCCGGGGGGTGAGCACCGCGCCGTGCTGCTTGTAGCCCACCACCGTCGCACCGGTACGGGCGACCGCGCTGTCGGACAGGGCGGTCGCCTCCCGGTAACCGACCACCAGACCGTCCCGGCTCACACCGATCGCGTCCAGCACCCCGCACATCGGCAGCCCGTCCAGCTCCCGGGCCAGCCACAGCAGGCCGGTGCCCTCGGCGATCACCGGACGGCCGGTGCGGGCCAGCTCGGCCACCGCGATGCAGAGCCGCCGGTTGGCCGACAGGTCCCGCGCGTACGACTCGGGCAGCGCGCCCCCGACGACCAGCGCGCGGGTGCCGGCGGGCAGCGCCTCGTCGCGCAGCGGGTCGACGGTGACCACCTGGGCCCCGGCGGCCCGCAGCAGCTCGGCGGTCTCCGGGTGGCTGTAGCTGCCGCCGGGGCCACCGGCGAGCGCCACCACCGGCGCGTCCACCGCCGGGGCGTCGGACACCGGCGACCAGGCCGGGACGGACAGCGCCGGGGCGGAACGGGCCAACCCGAGCAGGCGTTCCAGGTCGACCGTCCCGGCGACCGCCTCGCCGAGCCGGCGCACCGCCCGGGACGCCTCGGCGTCGCGACCGAGGACCGGCGCCACGCCGTGCCGGCGGGCGGGCAGCACCGGGGGCAGTTCGTGCCGGCGCAACGCGCCGTAGACGGGCATCCCGACGTCGTCGAGCGCCTCCCGGAGCATGGCCTCGTGCCGGCCGGAGGCGACCTGGGTGAGGATCACCCCACCCAACCAGAGCTGCTCGTCGTACGAGCGGAATCCGTGCACCAGGGCGGCCACCGACTGGCCCATCGCCGCCACGTCGATCACCAGCACGACGGGGCTGCGCAGCGCGGTCGCCACGGCGGCCGTGGACTCCGCCTCGGGGCGGCCCCCGACCGAGTCGTACAGCCCCATGGTGCCCTGGACCAGGGCCAACGCGGCACCCTGCGCACCGTACGCGAAGAGGGGCCCGAGCCGGTCGCCACCGATCAGCCGGGGGTCGAGGGTACGGCCGGGGCGGCCGGCGGCCAGGCCGAGGTAGGCGGCGTCGACGTGGTCCGGACCGACCTTGAACCCGGCGACGTCGAGCCCCCGTTCGGCGAGCGCGGCGAGCAGACCGACGGACAGCGCGTTGGTGCCGTGACCGGAGGACGGCGCGCTGAACACGAGGCGCGGCACGGCGGTCATCATCGACTCCTCGGTGGCGACGGGCGGTGGCTCGCGGACGGCCGGGAGGAACACCGGCGGCGATCCGCAGGCGTGACCATACCCGCCCCTGGCGACAGGTGGAGACCGCCGATCCGCACACCGTACGGGCCGGTGCCGGGCCGTCGCGCAGGGTGGCGTCGGTCATACGGGTAGCCTCGTGCTGTGTACCGGTTCCTGCTGACCCCACGCTGGCTGGGCATCCTCGCGCTGACCCTGGTCGCCGCCGCCGTCATGGTGCTGCTCGGCAACTGGCAGCTGGACCGCTACCGGGAACGTACCGCCGTCAACGAGCGGATCGACGCCGGTACCGCCGGCACCCCCGCGCCGCTGCGGTCGACGCTGCCGGCCCCCACCGGCGGCGCGGGCACCGTCGGCGCGGCCCCCGCCGCGCAGGCCGAGTGGAGCCGGGTCACCGCCACCGGCCGGTACGACGCCACGAACGTCATCCTGGTCCGGGGCCGGACGGTGGAGAGCAGGGTCGGCTTCGAGGTCCTCGTCCCGCTGGTGCTCGACGACGACACGGCCGTGCTGGTCGACCGGGGCTGGGTCCCCCCGGCACCCGGCGGCGCGCTGGCCATGCCCGAGGTGCCGGCGCTGCCGACCGGTCAGGTGACCGTCGTCGGCCGGGTGCACCCCACCGAGAGCGGCGGCAACGGCGTGGACCGGCGCGACGGCCGGTTGGAGACCCGGCGGGTGACCGTGGACAAGCTGGCCCGGGAACTGCCGTACCCGCTGCACGGGGCGTACCTGCTGCTCGACGAGCAGACCCCGGCGAACGACCCGGCGTTCCGGGCGGTGCCGATCGGGCACACGAACAACTGGCAGAACTTCGGCTACGTCGTCCAGTGGTGGTTGTTCGCCGCGATGACGCTCTTCGGCTACGGCTGGGTGGCCCGGCGGGAGGCCCGACGGGCCGCCGGCCTGGACGCGCCGAAGCCTCCCGTGGACCGGGCCGCCGAACCGGCCGCCTCCGCCTGACCGCCCGGCCCGGCTGGCCCGTGCGCGCCGCCCTGGCACCCCCGGGCGGCGAGCGGGTGCGGGCGGGTACCGGGTCAGCGTCGCATCATGGGTGCGCGTCCTTTCGAGCTGATGACGTCACGGCATCAGGCGGTGCTGCCGGGACCGCGCGGGCTCGGCCCACCACTCCCGGTCGGCAGTGACTCGTTGTCGTCATCACCTCGACAGGACCCACGACAGGCACCTGCCCGGCCGGGCAGACGGGCTGGCGGGAGCGGCACCGGGCGAACCCTCGGCGGGCCGGCGTGCTGCGGGCCGGTTCCGCGCCGGAACGCGGGGCGACGCCGGACGCTGTATGGTCCGCAGGATGTCCAACGCGCGTGAGGTGTCGTGGTGACCTCCGACCCCGCCCCGTCGTACCCGTCCGACCCGCCCGCCCCGTCCGGTCCGCCCACCCCGTCCGACCCGCCCACGCAGGCGAGCCCCGCCTACGATCCCTGGGCCCCGTCGCCGGACGCGCCACCGGCGTCGACGGCGTTCCCCGCGCCCCCGGCGGTGTTCCCCCCGGCACCGGCGCAGCAGACGCCTCCCACGGCCCCGTTCCCGACCACACCTCCCCCGGCGGTACCGGTCGACCCCTCCACCCCGTCGACCGCCGAGCCGTACCCGGGACCGCCGGCCCAGTTCTCCGCACCACCGGCGCAGTTCTCCGCACCGCCCGCACAGTTCTCCGCACCGCCCGCGAACTTCTCCGCACCACCGGCGCAGTTCTCGACGCCGCCGGCGGGGTTCCCGGCGCCGGCCGGGGTCGACCCGTACGCCGCGCCGATGGGCCAGCCGGGGCCGTACCCGCCGCAGTTCACCCCGCCGCCGGGGATGGCGGGTGGTCAGCAGGCGGCGGCGGTGCAGATCGGCGAGATCATGGTGAGTCCGCCGGTGATCCACACCCCGGCGGGCGCGATGCCCCTGGCCGGTGCCACCTGGTACGTCACCGACCACTGGCAGCGGGAGGAGAAGATCGCCAGTTGGGCGATCGTCTGCGCCATCCTCGGCTTCTTCTGCCTCACCATCTTCAGCCTGCTCTTCCTGCTGATCAAGGAGACCCGGTACCACGGCATGGTGCAGGTGACGGTGACCAGCGGCGGCCACCAGTACGTGGCCCGTATCCCGGTGGTCGACCAGGGGCAGGTGCAGCAGATCAACAACCAGGTCAACTACGCCCGTTCGCTGTCCACGCTCTGAACGATCGTCCCGCCGGGGTGGCTCAGTCGGTCGGTCGCCCGGCGTGCAGCGCCCGGACCGTGTCGATGGTGTCCGCCTCGGCGGCCGACTTGTCGTCGCGGTAGCGCAGCACCCGGGCGAACCGGAGCGCCACCCCGCCCGGATAGCGGGTGCTCGCGAGCACCCCGTCGAAGGCGATCTCGACCACCTGCTCGGGGCGGACCCGCACCACCCAGTCCCCGCGCTCCACGGCCAGCCCGAGGAAGCGTTCGGTCTGCCAGCGCAGCAGGTCGTCGGTGAGGCCCTTGAAGGTCTTGCCGAGCATCACGAACTCGCCGGTGCGCGGGTCCCGGGCACCGAGGTGGAGGTTGGACAGCCACCCCTCCCGCCGTCCGCTGCCCCACTCGACCGCCAGCACGACCAGGTCGAGGGTGTGCCGGGGCTTGACCTTGACCCAGGCGGTGCCCCGTCGACCGGCGTCGTAGGGCGCGTCCGGCGACTTGATCACCACCCCCTCCTGACCGGCGTCGAGCGCGGCGGCGAACACCGCACCGGCCTGCTCGGGGTCGGCCACCTCGGCCCGACCGACCAGCAACGACCCGTCGACCACATCGGCGAGCCGGGCCCACCGCTGCCGGCCCGGCAGGTCGATCAGGTCGTCGCCGTCGAGGTGCAGCAGGTCGAAGAAGTACGGCGTGAGCGCGGTCGCCTCGGCCAGCGGGGCCACGTCGGCCGCGCCGGTCGCACCGCTGGCGGAGGTGACCCCGGTGGCGGTGGCCCGCCGGGCCGCCCGGCTGGAGGTCTGCGGGAACGGCAGCGGGCGGCCGGCGGTGTCCAGCCCGATCGCCTCGCCGTCGAGCACCACGTCGCGGACCGGCAGGGCGCGTACGGCGGCGACCACCCCGGGCAGCCGGGCGGTGATCTCGTCGAGGCTGCGGGTGAAGACCGCGACGTCGTCGCCGGAGCGGTGCACCTGGATGCGGATGCCGTCGAGTTTGACGTCGACCACGGCCGGCACCCCGGTCGCCTGGAGCGCGGCGTCGACCGAGGGGGCGCTCTGGGCCAGCATCGGCGCGAGCGGGCGGCCCACCTGGAGCCCGAATCCGGCCAGCGCGGCGGCCCCACCGGTGCGGGCGGCCAGCGCGACGGCCCGCAGGTCACCGGCGAGCAGCAGGGCGCGACGGACCGCCGTCACGGGGACCTCGGCGGCCTTGGCGATGGCGTCGGCGAGCAGGCCCGCCTGGGCGCCCTGACGCAGCTCGCCACGGAAGAGTGCGACCAGCAGCCGCTGCTCGTCGACGGTGGCGGCACCGAGGAGGGCGGCGAGCAGGTGCCGGCGGCGGGCCTGGGAACCCGGTCCGTGCACGGCGGCGATCTCGTCGATCGCCGCGTCGACGGCGGCCACGGTCAGGGTCGGCTCGGCGGCCGGCGGCGGCAGGTCGCGCAGACTTGCCCAGCCCACACCGGTCTGCCGCTGACGCAGCTCACCGGCGAGGTAGCCGGAGCCGACCGACACCTCGGACAGGTCGAGCGCCCGCAGCGCGCCGGCCAGCAGCTCCACCTTGGCCCGCCGGCCGGTGGTGGCCGCGACGGCCGCGGAGGTGGCTGCCAGGTCGAGGAACCGCACGCACCTCATCCTGCCAGCCACCCCCGACATCGCCCGGGTATTGCCGTACCCGGGCCGTCCCGATCCGGCCGTCCTCCCCAGTGGCACCGGGTGTGACCACCCGGTGCCACGGCTCAGACCGAGACGGGTTCCTCTATGCGCAGCCCACGGGCGCGGACGCCGTCGGCGACCCGGGACAGCACGCCGTCCAGGGCGACCAGCACGGCCGAGAGCTCGCCGAGCTGTTCCTTGAGCGTGTCCTCGGGCCACGCGGAGACGTCGACGTCCCCCAGAGCGCTCACGGCGGCTTCCAGCCGCGTCATCACGTCGTTCGTACGCATGTTCGAAAGGCTATACCAGGTGCGCGAACGACACGCCGCAAACCGCGACATCGACCCCGACGTTATGGTTCCGCGACCTAACCGGCCCGTCGCCCCTGCCCGGCCACGTTCGCCAGCAGCAACGCCTCGGCCAGGCAGACCCGGGCGAACTCGCCGAGGTGCAGGCTCTCGTTGGGGCCGTGTGCCCGCGCGTGCGGGTCCTCCACCCCGGTCACCAGGATCGCCGCCTGCGGGAACATCTCCTGGAAGGTGGCGATGAACGGGATCGAACCCCCGACGCCGATGTCCACCGGCTCGGTGCCGTCCCAGGCGGCCCGGAAGGCGGCGCGGGCGGCGTCGAACATCGGCCCCGACGCGTCGATGACACACGGGTCGCCGTCGTGCTCCAGGGTCACCGTCACCCGGGCACCCCACGGCGCGTGCCGTTCCAGGTGGGTACGCACCGCGTCGTACGCCCGCTTGGGGTCGTCGCCCGGCGCCAGCCGTACGCTCAGCTTGGCCTTCGCCGCCGGGACCAGCGCGTTGGGCGCCTCGCCGGTGGCCGGCGCGTCGATGCCGAGCACCGCCACCGCCGGCCGGGTCCAGAGCCGCTCGGTGATCCGGCCGGTGCCGATCAGCGCGACCCCCTCGACCAGCCCGGCCTCGGCCCGGAACCGGTCCTCCGGGTAGTCGACGGCGGCCCCCGCCCGGCCGGTCAGGCCCTCGACGGCCACGTCCCCGGCGTCGTCGTGCAGGGTCGCCAGCAGGCGGACCAGCGCGGTCAACGCGTCCGGCACGGCCCCACCGAACATGCCGCTGTGCACCGCGTGGTCCAGGGTGCGCAGCTCGACGAACAGGTTGACCACGCCGCGCAGCGAGGTGGTCAGGGCCGGCACGCCCACGTCCCAGTTGGTGGAGTCGGCGATCACGATGACGTCCGAGGCGATCTCCTCGCGGTGCTCGGCGAGCAGCCGCTCCAGCGAGTCCGAGCCGTACTCCTCCTCGCCCTCGATGAACAGCACCACGCCGACCGGAAGCTGGTCGCCGAAGGCGCGCAGGGCGGCGACGTGCGCCATGATGCCGGCCTTGTCGTCGGCCGCGCCGCGCCCGTAGAGACGGCCGTCCCGCTCGACCGGCTCGAACGGCTCGGACTCCCACAGCGACAGGTCGCCGACGGGCTGCACGTCGTGGTGGGCGTACATGAGCACGGTGGGTGCGCCGGGCGGGGCGGCCTTCGTCCCGATCACGGCGGGCTGACCGCCCGACCGCACGATCCGCACGTCGAGACCGCAGCCGCGCAGCAACTCGGCGACCGCCTCGGCGGAGCGCTCGACGTGCGAGTGGTCGAACCCCTCGAACGCGATGCCGGGGATGCGGACGAGACGTTCCAGGTCGGCACGGACCCCGGGCAGTTCCCGCGCGACGGCGGCCCGTACCTCGGACTCGGACATGATCGGTGAGGTCATGACCGGCATCGTATGCCGGCCTTACCGCGAGCCACCCGGCGAGCCGGAACCCGCGGTCGGGCCGGGCCGGCGACCGACCGCGGCCGCCGGCCCGACGGCCGGGCCGGGCGCACCGGCGGGAGTCGGGCGGCGGACGTAGTAGTGGTCCGGGTCGTGCGGCAGGGTCGGCGCGCCGTCGACCACCAGGTCGACCGCGTCGGCGGTCCGGTCGACGGCGAAGTGGGCCTCCTCCCCCGCGTGCCAGCGCCGCAGCTCCGCCAGCAGGTGCGCGCCGTCGCGGTCCAGCGCGCGCCGCAACCGCACCGGACCCGGCGCGGTGACCTGCACCGACAGGGTCAGCTCCGGGCGGATCGCCGCCCGCGCGGCGCTCACCCCCTCCAGCAGCAGCACCGGCGCGACCGGCACCGGCACCTCGCGGGGCAGGAACGCCCGGCGCACCCAGCTGTACCGCCGGTAGGAACCCGGTCGCCCGTCCCGCAGCGGGGTGAGCACCCGTTCCTCCAGCCGGGTCCAGAAGGTGAACTGGTCGTCCCAGCCGTCGAGCAGGTCGTCGGTGTGCACCACCGGTGGCCGTCCGCCGTCGGGCAGGCCGGCCAGGGCGTCCGCGAGGCGCGCGGTGAAGACGCTCTTGCCCGCGCCGCTGGGTCCGTCGACGGCCACCAGTCGGGTACGCCCCAACCGCGCCGGCCCGGCGAGCACCCGCCGGGCCAGCGTCGCGTACGCCTCGACCAGCGCCACCGTCACACAGGTGACGCTAGTGGGTGTCCCCCGTGAGCCTGGTTCCGCCGTGGGGAGTGAGGTTCGTCGGGCGGCGCGGTGGACGCCGGGGCATGATCTGGACGTGCTCAATGACGTGATGAGTCCCGGCGTGGACGCTCTGCTGGAACAGGCCCGGGCCGGGCTGCGCCGGTTGAGTCCTCACCAGACGGTCGAGGCGGTACGGGCGGGTGCGCTGCTGGTCGACACGCGTACCGAGGGGCAACGCCGGGAGCAGGGGGACCTGCCCGGCGCGATCGTCATCGACCGGACGGTGCTGGAGTGGCGGCTGGACCCGGCCAGCGAGTGGCGTATCCCCGAGGCGACCGGCTACGACCGGGAGATCGTGGTGGCCTGCCGGCACGGTTACAGCTCCAGCCTGGCGGCGGCGAGCCTGCAGGCGTTGGGCCTGCGCAACGCCACCGACATGACCGGCGGCGTGCAGGGGTGGCTGGAGGCCGGGTTGCCGCTGTCCGACCAGCCCGCCGACGTGCGCCGCTGACGACCGGCCCCGGTACGACGACGGCCCGACCGACCTGCCTGGCCCCGGACCGGCTGCCCGGCCGATGCGGGCACGGAGCCGCGGCCCAACCGCTGCGGGCACTGACCGGGTTTCCGGCCGGTGCGGGCGGGATGGTCAGGTCGTCGGTGGTGCGCCGGGTGGGATGAACGGCAGGTCGGCGGGAGCGCCGCTCTCGATGAGCCGCCACAGCGCGGCGGTGTCGAGGTGTTCCTCGACCAGGTCGCCGAGCAGGTCGAGGGAGCGTTCGCGGGCGGCGTCGAAGCTGGTGCCCGGTGCGACGGTGAAGCCATGCCGCCCGGCCGACCGGGCCACCTCGGTCAGGAACCGACGGCGGAACTCGTCGGACTCGAACGCGCCGTGCCAGTGGGTGCCGTGCACCGCGCCGAGCCGCGCGCCCTCGGGCCGGCCGTCGGCGTGGTGCAGCAGCGGCGGCAGGTCCGCGTCGGCGGTGGAGACGTACCCGTGGTGGATCTCGTAGCCGCGTACCGGGACGTCCGGCGCGGCGGTGCCGACGGCGGGGCGGACGGTCTTGACCGGGTCGAAGGTGATCTCGATGGGGAGCAGGCCCAGCCCGGGGACGCTGCCCCGGCGGCTCTCCACCGGATCGTGGATGGCGGTGGCCAGCATCTGGAAGCCGCCGCAGATGCCCAGTAACGGCCGGCCGGCGGCGGCGTGCGCGGTGACCGCCTCGGCGAGCCCGGTCTCCCGCAGCCAGGCCAGGTCGGCGACGGTGGACTTCGAGCCGGGCAGGACGACCAGGTCGGCGGCGGCCAGCTCGGCGGGCTCGACGGTGAGCCGGACCCGGACGCCCGGTTCGGTGGCGAGGGCCTCCACGTCGGTGGCGTTGCTGATCCGGGGCAGTCGGACCACGGCGATGTCGAGCCAGTCGGTGCCGCGCGGGGCGGCGGGCCGGCCGAGCACCCGGCCGTAGGCGAGCGAGTCCTCCGCGTCGAGCCACAGGTCCAGGTGCCAGGGCAGCACCCCGTAGGTGGGCCGGCCGGTCACCCGGTGCAGCATGTCGAGCCCGGGGCGGAGCAGGCCGAGATCACCCCGGAACTTGTTGATCACGAAGCCGGCGATCAGCGCCTGGTCGGCGGGGTCGAGCAGGGCCACCGTGCCGAACATCGAGGCGAACACGCCGCCCCGGTCGATGTCGCCGACCACGATCGTGGGGAGACCGGCGTGCCGGGCGAGCCCCATGTTGACGTAGTCGCCGGCCCGCAGGTTGATCTCGGCGGGGCTGCCCGCGCCCTCGCAGATCACCACGTCGTAGGTCGTCCGCAGCTCGGCCAGGGCCGCGTACGCCGTCTCGGCGAGTTTCGGACGCAGGGCCCGGAAGTTGCCGGCGGTGACCGTGTCGACGGCCTCGCCGAGCAGCACCACCTGACTGGCCAGGTCACTGCCGGGCTTGAGCAGCACCGGGTTGAACCGCAGGTCGGGAACGAGCCCGCAGGCGGCGGCCTGCATCGCCTGGGCCCGCCCGATCTCGCCGCCCCGCCCGTCCGGACCGACCACCACTGCGGAGTTGTTGGACATGTTCTGTGCCTTGAACGGGGCCACGGCGACGCCGGCCCGGTGCAGCCACCGGCAGATGCCGGCGGTGAGCACGCTCTTGCCCGCGTCGGAGGTGGTGCCCGCGACGAGCAGCCCGCCGCTCACCGCCCACGCCCCCGGTCGTCGACCCCGGCCACGGCCGGTACGCCGACGGCCCCGGACGCCCCGGAGGCCCACGCGGGCCGCCGCACCCCGGCGGCCCGACCACGTCCGACCGCCGCTGCCGACCATCCGGTGAGCCGACGCAGTGGGCGACCCCACAGCGCGCCACCGGCGGCGGCGACCAGCCGGCCCCCGGTCGTCGGCCAGGCCGCCGCCAGCGCGAGGGCGGCCAACCCGACCGTGCCGGAGAGCCGGGCGGCCCGCTTCAGGTGCCGGGCCTCGGGGCGTGGGCCGTCGCCGAGGAACGGGCGTACCTCGGACCGCCCGAAGTAGACGTTCCGGCCGCCGAGCCGGACGCCCAGCGCACCGGCCATGGCCGCCTCGCACTGCCCGGCGTTGGGGCTGGGGTGGTCGTTGCGGTCCCGACGCCAGACCTGCCAGGCCCGCTCCCGGTCGCCGTGCACGGTGGACGCGGCGGCCACGGTGAGCAGCCCGGTCAGTCGGGCCGGCACCAGGTTGAGCAGGTCGTCGAGCCGGGCGGCCGGGGTGCCGAACCGGGCGTAGCGCGGTGACCGGTGCCCGACCATCGCGTCGAGGGTGTTGGCCGCCCGGTAGCCGAGCAGGCCGGGCAGCCCGGCGAGGGCGCCCCAGACCAGCGGCGCGACGACGGCGTCGGAGGTGTTCTCGGCCACCGACTCGACGGTGGCGCGGGCCAGCTCGCCCTCGTCGAGCCGGGACGGGTCCCGACCGCAGAGGTGTCCGAGCCGGTGCCGGGCCGCCGGCAGGTCACCGGCGCGCAGGGCCGTGCCCATCACGGTCGCCTCGTGGCGCAGGGTCCGCCCGCCGAGCACCGTCCAGGTGCCGGCGGCCACGGCCAGGGCGCGGGCCACCGGGTGTCGCCGGGTGGCCCGGCTGACCGCCGCCCCGAGCAGCACCGGCCCGCCCACCGCGACGGCGGTGAAGAGCACCCCCGCCCGGCGGTCGGCGCGGTAGACCCGCCGTTCCAGGGCACCGGCGGCCCGGCCGAAGCCGGCCACCGGATGCCAACGCCGTGGATCGCCGAGCAGGCTGTCCAGCGCGTACCCGGCCACCAGCCCGACCGTGTCCGCCGTCGCCGTGCGTCGCCCCACCCGTCACCACCTCCGGCCGGCCAGCCTAGTCGTACGGCGGGGTGACCACGTCGCCGTCGCCACCCCGCCCCCGTTCCGTACGAACCGGAACCCGTGCCCCTTCCCCGGCACGGGTTCCGGGGCGCGCCCACACCCGGTGCGGGCACCCGTGGGGTGTTTCTCAGGCCGGAACCGGCACCCGCCCCCGGCCACGCCGGCCCCGGCCCGCCGGACCGAGGGCCACCTCGCCCGGGGTCGGGACGACCGTGCCCTGCGCACCGGCCGGCCCCTCGTCGCCGGGGCCGTTCTCCCCCTCCGGCCGGTTCCCGCCGCCCGGACCGTCCTCACCGCCCGGACCGCCCTCACCACTCGGAGCGCCCCCGTCGCCTGGGCCGCCCTCGTCGCCCGGCCGGTCCCCGCCGCCGGACCGCATCGCCGGTTCGTCGTCGGGCAGCGGGGCCAGGTCGTCGTCGGGTTCGTCGTCGAACGGGTCGGCCGGCGGGACGTACCCGCTGCCCGGCAGGTCGTGGCCGGCGCGCGGGAGACCGAATCCGGACAGGTCGAAGTCGTCGTCGAGGGGGCGGTCGTCCGGCGCGGCGGGCACCTGGTCGGCCGGCACCGGCTCGGTCGGCTCGCCGTGCACCCGCTGGGCCGCCGCCGCGTCCTCCACCGTGCTGGTGGCCATGCTCGGCCGGTTGCGCAGGAAGCGGGACCGGCCCCGGGACAGGTCGTGCCCGACCGCGACCGCCTCCAGCTCGTAGAGCACCCGGTGGTTGCCGGCGTCGTCGGTCCAGTCGCGGGTGTAGAGCCGTCCCGCGACCACCACCGGGTCGCCGACCATGACCGAGGCGGCCACCCCCTCGGCCAGCTTGCGCCAGCAGTTGACCCGGACGCGCAGACTGTTGCCGTCCACCCACCGACCGCTGTCCCGGTTGAGGCGGCGGGCGGTCGAGGCCACCTTGAAGTTGGCGACCAGGGTGTTGCTCTGCGCCGTACGACGCCATTCCGGCGCGGTCAGCACGTTGCCGACGATCGTGACGTAGGTATCGAACATCGTCCCCTCCCAGGGGCCTGTGGATGCGGTGGCGAGTCGACTCGGGACCGAGCCTGGCCGGTACGACACGGCGACGCGAGGCCCCGACCCCGTCCTGTGGACAACCGGAGCGCCTGTGGACGACCACCTGATCAAGGTCCCGATGTGCTAGGCCATCAGGCCCTGGGATGGCCCGACCGGCCGGGACGAGGATCAGGGGGCGGAGCCGATCCCACCCCTCGGGTCACGACGACAGGGGAAGGTGGCGTCACCCGGAGTGAGGTCGACCCCGGCTGGGTAAAGAGTTGATCACCCAGGCACCACCAGGCACGACGTCCGACGAGAAAGGCAACGCTGATGATTCGGACCCCGTTGCGTACGACCGGCTCCGTCCGCACCGAGCGGGAGGTGCGGCGATGAGCGCGGTGGCGAACCCGGCGACCGTGGCCGAGTGCCTACGGATGGGCGCGGGCTTCTCCCAGGGCGACCGGAACTGGATCGTCGAGCAGTTCGGCACCCTGGACGCCCGGCTGGCCGCCTTCCACGCCGACGCCACCGAGCTGGAGGTGTCGGTCAAGGACCGGGAGGCGCGCGGGCAGAAGGTCACCCTGGAGTGCTGGATCGCCGGCCGCCAGAAGATCGTCACCACGTCGAGCGAGGAGGACCTGCGGGCCGCCCTCAACGACGCCCGGGACGACCTGCGCCGCAAGCTCAACGACGCCAAGACCAGGCAGGAGCCCCGGCACAACAAGCACATCCGGGAGATGGCCCAGCCCACCCCCGCGCCGGATCTCGACGCCGACGGGAACCTCGACCGGGTGGACGCCGAGACCGCCTGACCGGACACCGGGCCGTTCCCCTCTCCCGCCGGAGGGGAACGGCCCGGCTCGGACTGCCCGCCAGCGTCCGGACAGCGGTTGAGCGGGCTGCGCCGACGCCGTCCCCACGACGTCCGACCCGGGGCTACCGCCGGGTAGCCTGCGGGCGTAGCGTCGCGGTCGTGGAACAGGACGTGCTGGGGCCGCCGTACGAGCGGCAGACGATCGACCTGGGCACCGACGACGAGGGTCCGGTGGTCGCGACCCTGGTCCGGCGGCGCGCCGACCGCCCGACCGGCCGGGCGGTGCTCTACGTGCACGGCTTCGTCGACTACTTCTTCCAGACCCACCTGGCCGACTTCTACGCCGAGCGCGGCTGGGACTTCTACGCCCTCGACCTGCGCAAGTACGGCCGTAGTCTGTTACCCCACCAGACCCCGAACTTCTGCCGCGACCTGAGCGACTACTTCCCCGAGCTGGACGCCGCCGCGAAGATCATCCGCGACGAGGACGGGCACGACACCCTGCTCGCCATGGGCCACTCCACCGGCGGCCTGATCATCTCGCTGTGGGCACACGCCCGCCGCGACGCCGCAGCGGTCGACGGGCTCGTCCTCAACAGCCCCTTCTTCGACCTCAACGCCCCCTGGCTGGTCCGTCGACCCCTCGCGGCCGCCGTCTCCCGGCTGGGCCGTCGCGCGCCGCACCGCATCCTCCCCTTCGGCCTGGGCACCGTGTACGGCGAGAGCCTGCACGCCGAGCATCGCGGCGAGTGGACGTACGACCTGGCCTGGAAGCCGCTCGCCGGGTTCCCCGTCCGGGCCGGCTGGCTGACCGCGATCCGCGCCGCCCAGCGGCAGCTCCGCGCCGGGCTGGACATTCCCGTCCCCGTGCTGGTGGCCTGCTCGACCCGGAGTTTCCGGGGCACCCGCTGGCACGACTCGGCGGCCCTGGCCGACGCGGTGCTGGACGTGGAGCACATGGTCCGCTGGGCGCCCCGGCTCGGCCGGCACGTGACCGTGGCCCGCTTCGACGGCGGCAAGCACGACCTGGTCCTCTCCGGCCCCGCCGTACGCGAACGGGTCTTCGCCGAGGTCGGCCGGTGGGCCGACGCGTTCCTCGATGCCGGCCCCACCCTGCCGGACGCCGATCACCCCCCGGCCGCGCCCGCTACCTCCTCCGGCCCTGAGCCCGGGGCCTCCGGGTCGATGATCGACTCATCTGAGCCGATGCAGCGCTAACCGTCAGGCGGGATGACGCCACATCGGCCCACTTGAGTCGATCAAGCCGCCTGGACAGGCAGGGCGGGCGGCGGTCAGGAGGTGGGCAGGGCGGCGAGCACGCGGTCGAGCGTCGCCACCGGGTGGCCGCCTCCGGGCACTTCGTCGCTGGACGCTTCGCGGCTGGGCGCTTCGCCGTTGGGCGCGTCGTCGGCGGGCGCTTCGTCGGCGGGTAGGAGCACGCCGAGGCAGCGCAGGCCGACCTCCCCGGCAGCGTCGGAACGTACCCCGAAGACTGGAGCGCCGACGTAGCCGGCGGGGAGCGCGGCGGTGATCCGCAGCCGGTCGCCGTCGCGGACGGCCCGCTCGACGGCGACCTCCAGCGGTCGGCTGCCGTCGCCGCCGACGCCGAGGGCCAGCACGATCGCGGTGACCGGCCCGGCACCGAACGCGTCGAGATCGTCCGCCGTCACGGCGACCGCGGCGGGCACCGGCTGCACCCGCCACCGCCAGCCCTGCCCGGCGGCGTACCCGTGCAGCTCGCCGGTGGGCAGGGCCGCCACGCCGAGCCGCGCGTCCCGGTTCCAACCCGCCGGCAGATCCGCCAGCGGCAGCGACGCGCCCGCCACGCCGGCCGGCTCGGTGACACTGGACCGCAGGCCGAGCCGCTGCGCCTGCCCGGCGACCACGTCGGCGGTGAGCAGGAACTCGCCGGCCGGATGGCCGAGGAAGAAGGCGGTGCCCGGGTCGCCGGCCGTGTCGACCGGCAGGATGGCACGGCCCAGGAGCTGGCACAGCTCGTAGGCGACCTCGTCTTCGGCGTCGGGTTCCAGTAGCACGGACCCGAGGGTACGGCCCGCCGCGCCGGGCGGAAGAGGGGTGCCCGGATCGGGGGTGCCGTGCGACGCTGATCACGCGTGTCCGGATGCGACCCGTTCCGCCGTACGGCGGGGGGTCGGCGGTACCCTCTTGGCGCGACACGTACGCCGCGCGCCCGTAGCTCAGCGGATAGAGCAGGGGACTTCTAATCCCAAGGCCGCAGGTTCGAATCCTGCCGGGCGCACCGCTACGTTCCCCTTCTGATCAGCTCGCTTGGGGCCACTCGGGGAGCCATCGAGCTACTGTCGGCCCTCTGCCAGGCATGAAGCGGCAACGCGGCGAGATCACGAAGCTCCCCAGAGGGTCACTCCGCGTAAGGGTCTATACGGATAACTTTCGCGCCGCAGCGGCAGGAGACAGCCGGTCACCTCCGCTGATCGTGCGCCTTGGCCTCTAATGTCGTGGATTTGGGTGAACCTGCCGCATGCGTGCCTTCTGGCAGGGCAGGCCACTCGCCGCGACGTGAGCGCGACCACCACCAATGGACGGAACGAATCCATGACGCCGGACGGTACCAATGCATCTTCGGCTCGATCGGGTGCCTTGCGACTCCGAGGTCTATTCGGCACAAGAGAGTGAAGTCGAGCATTGCAGCACCAAGAGCTGATTGTCGTTCGGCCCATGACGCATCGTCACCCACTTCGACCTCAGCTAGGTCGCCGACGCAAACCGCAACTCGCTCCGCCGCATCAGCCACGCGGGTCGGCGCGACAAGTCGAAGAGATCCGAAGGCACCCAAGAAATCAGCCTGCGAAGCCATCGACGACTCAAGCAGTCGCTGGAACATCTTGTGGTAGTAGTTGATCCTGGGACGCGCAAACGGTTCGATCGCCCGCACTGAGATCATGCCGGTGACGATCGACCAGACGGATGCTGTGAAGTGTTCATAAGCCGCAGTACGAATCGTGGGCGGTAGGCGGCCACCTTGGGCCAACTTCGGGAGCTGTTTGATAGCCGCACTGATCGCCGCCTTGAGGACGACTCCTCCGGCCACTGGTTCCATGCCGTGCAGTCTGATACCCGTCTGCAATGGACGCAGGCCTAGGGGGCCACCGGACGACACCGGCACAAACCAGCCGGTTAGCCGGCGGTCTAGCGGGGCCTGCCCGTCCGGAAGCACAGGGGCCCAAATCCCTGCGCCTCGACCCTGCGACTGGGCACTAACCGGCGATCGTGGAAGCCAAGCTGGCCGCCCGCGTCGCCGGCAAGACGGCCGAGAAGGCCGCCATCGCCGCGAACGCCGACACCTCCGGCCGAGACACCCTGCTCGCCGAAGCGACCGCCGCCGCGATGAACGCCGACGCCGTCACCGTCCCTGTCCTGCCGCAACTGATTGCCGACGACGTCACCAGCGAGGAAGCCGCATCCCTGCTCGCCGAGCAGGGCGGACGCCTCGCCGTGCTCTCCCCGGAAGGCGGCATCTTCGCCACCATCGCCGGCCGTTACTCCGGCACCCCCAACTTGGAAGTGTTCTTGAAGGGCCACGCTGGGGACATGCTGCGCGTCAACCGTCGCTCCCGCGCCCCGGAGCACGTCGAGCACCCCGCGCTTACCCTCGGCCTGGCCGTACAACCCGACGTGCTGCGCGACATCGCCGACATGCCCGGCTTCCGGGGCAAAGGGCTGTTGGCCCGAATCCTGTTCAGCCTGCCGGAAAACACGGTCGGCCGTCGAAAGGTCGGTGCCGACCCGGTACCCGAACCCATCGCCGCCGCCTACGCCGCCAACCTCGGCGCGCTGGTCGCCACCCTCGCCGAATGGACCGACCCCGCCGCACTTCCACTCACCCCGGAAGCCAACGATCGCGTGTTGGACATCGAACGCGCCGTAGAGCCGCGCCTCGCCCCCGGCGGGGCGTGGGGACACATTGTGGACTGGGGCAGCAAGTACACCGGCGCAGTGGTCCGCCTTGCCGGGCTGATCCACCTCGCCGAACATCTGCGCGACGGATGGGGCAAGCCGGTCACGGCTGAGACGGTCGAGCGGGCCGCACTGCTCCGCGACTACTTCGCCGCTCACGCCCTGGCCGCCTTCGACGACATGGGCACCGACAAGAGCACCCGGTACGCCCGACTCGCGCTCGCCTGGATCGAACGCACCGGCTCGACCACGTTCACCAAGAAGGAGCTGTACCGGGCCGTCCGCAGCCAGATCCCCACCGCCGCCGACCTCGACCCCGTGCTCTCCCTACTGGAAATCCACGGGTACGTGCGCCAGCTCGACCTGCCGGCCCGGACCGGTGCCGGACTGCCACCGTCGCCCGCGTTCCTCGTCCACCCCGACGTACACCAGACCACCGGCACCATCCACGCCCTACCCGCGACGGTCAGCCGCAGACCCGCGTAACCCGCTGGTCTAAATGGCCGCAATGGCAGAAACCCCGCTGAGTCGGGGTTTCTGCCATTCTCGCCATTTTGACCAGCGACCGATTGCTGCCGCCGCGCCCGCCCACTGCTGCGAGCGGCGGCCCTTCTCGTCGTCCCGCTGGTCTCCGGCCAGATCGGATGGACGACAACGCTAGGTTGGGCGGTTCCCCTTGCGTCCCTCCCGCAGCCAGGCGATAACACTGCCCGCTGCGACCAGCGTGCAGGCTCCGAAGGTCACGGGCACCCACCACGGCCCGTCCGGGTCCGCCGCCGAAGCGACTGTCAGCGATAGGCAGAGGAGAGCGAGCACCGACCAGGCGATTGGAAACCAGGGCTTACGTCGCTGAGCTGCCAAAACGAACCCCTCCCATAGATCCAGGCTCCGGCAGTGATCCGCCTCAGTCTATGGGCTACCCGTGCAAAATCAGCTTGAGAACCAGGTAGATCGGGCCAGAGGGAGGCACGCCACGAGCGCGACCATGCGGTGTACCTGGCCTACCCCGTCCTACGTATTGCCCTGTACACCCCTTGTTTGCCGCTCTACCGGGCTCGGAAGTAGAACGGCAGGTGCTTCAGTCAAGGCAGATTGAGGGCTGCCAAGCTTGGCAAGGTCGGTCAGGATACGAGACGTGATGACTACACGGACAGCGGCAAGGGTGCTCGTCGTCGGCGGTGCGACGCTGTTCGCAGCGGCAGTGTTGGTCGACGCCCGAGCCTGGCACTGGACGATTTGGCAGACAATGTGGACAGTCGCGTCCGGGCATGTCGTCCTACTCGCAGCGGGTGTGCCTGCACTCATCCTCCTGGCGGCGGGCGCTTGGTCCCATCGACCCTTCCATGTTGCACGCGGCGAAGAGGACAAGCCTGCGGTGCAGTTTCCGTGGCTTCTGTCGAACCGAGGGGTACTTGCCAGCGCGGTGTTGGTGGCTGTGATCGGCGCTGCCCTGCTTGGCACAATGTTGGCCATTGCTGCTGGAGAGGCTGGAATCGAAAGAGCCAGGCTACAGATTGAGGCATTGAAGTACGGCCTCGGCTTCTTCGCCGCAGCTGGCGCAGTTGCAGCATTGCTGCTCGGGGTTCGACGGCAAATGCTCGCTGAACACACCCACCAGCTCGCCTTGGAAACCCAACGGCTATCTGAGCGAACTCACCAGCTCGCCTTGAAGGCGCAGAAGCACACTGAGACTGATGCTGCCGAGCGTCGCGTCACTGAGCTATACACCAAAGCTGTCGAACAACTCGGCCACTCAGATGCCGCCGTGCGACTTGGAGGGCTGTACGCACTGGAACGCGTCGGCCAGAATGATCAAGGGCGACAGCAGACCGTCGTGAATGTTCTATGCGCCTACCTGCGCATGCCGTATGACGACGCACCTACGCACGAGGGAGATCAATCAGGTTCCGACTCGCCAGAAGACTTGTCAAGACGGCAATTAGCGCTCGGTGAGTTGCAAGTACGCCTGACCGCCCAGAGGATCCTGGCACGACACCTTCGCCGCACCGAAAACCCCGATGACCAGAAACATCACCCTAGCTTCTGGGAACACATGCATCTCGATCTCAGAGGGGCCACCCTTTTGGCCTTCGGAATTAACGATGCGGACGTGATTAGGGCAGACTTTCGACGCTGCACCCTACTCGGCGGCTTCTGGTGCCAGGGGGCAAGGTTTAGAGAAGGGGCACGATTTGACAACGCCACATTCAAGGGCATAGCTAGATTACAAGAGGCGAAGTTCGGCAGCGGCACATCGTTCATTGGAACGACGTTCAATGAAACCACGCGATTCGATAAGGCCATCTTTCAGGCTAGCGTTTCCTTCACGGGGGCAACCTTCGAGAAAATCGCTAGATTTTCGCGCGTTCAGTTCGCTGCCGCGGCCCGATTTCCTTCAGCGAAATTCGTGCGTCGAGTCGAACTCAAGGGTTCTACGATCTTGAACCAGGATCCTACCAATAGAAGCATTTTGCCCTCCGGCTGGAAACTAGTTCACGGCACTCCACTATCGCAAATCCGGCCGTCAACCGCCTTGCACCCTGCCAGCGGCGCACCCAAGCCCGAAGGCGCAAATGATGAAGTATCCAACTCGGATGCCGGATAACTTCCCTAGCCTCATTGCCAATCTCTCGTTTTGCGGCGGCCCACCGGACTCCCGCTCTCCTCGCCAGCCGCCGGGCATGAGGCGTGAAGGCCGCAGAACGGCAGCGGCCAGCGCGCGCCCAGGCGGTGCGGGCGGCCCGCTGCAGGCCGTCTTGAGAAAGAACAGAAGTTCGAACTGGATTCTGGTGAGGCATCGTCGCAGGCTGAGACCTCCAACATGGCACGGAGAGTTACCACGCTTCGGTCACCTCCGACCCCGTCGTCCCGATGGGCATGGAGCTATTCGTGGTGCGAAATCGAGTCGACTGCAGAAAGTCAAGCACCCCCGTGAAGGCATTTCCGCAGCTAGAGAAGCTACTGGAACCAGGGATCATGATGTGAATACCATTTCTAATCCCAAGGCCGCAGGTTCGAATCCTGCCGGGCGCACCCACGCCGACCTCCACACCAACCCACCCCACCACAGGTGACGGATCGGTCACTACAGGTTACTCGTCGCAGGGCAAGCGTTTATCCAGGTCCTGGGAGAGACCTTCTTCACCATCCATCAACATTGATGGATGTCACGCAGCTCGTTTGGATGGACACGCACCGTCAACCGGCGGTGTCCACCACCAACCGAGGAGCATCCTTGCCCCGGTCCCCGTTCCGGACCCGACGACCGCGCACCCTGACCGCCGTCGCCGCCGCCACCCTGGCCACCGCTCTCGCGGTGCTCTCCGCCCCGACCGCCGCCCTGGCCTGGGGGCCCGGCACCGAGCCGGCCCAGCCGTACGCGCAGCCGAGCATGCCCACGGTGCCCAAGCGCGGCTGCCAGTCCACCGTCGCCAACCCGGCCGCACCGACCGGCGCGACCCCCGCCGTCCAGGTGATCTATGCCTGGCACGACGGCGTCGGCAACAACTACGAGGCCAACGTCGAGTACATCGCCAAGGTGGTGGACCGGATCGACTGGGCGCTCGACGAGTCGACCAACTACGACCAGCACTACAACTTCAGCTGCCGTACGGGCTACGACACCAGCACGTACGCCGGCTACGCCCGGTCCCTGGTCGTGCCCGAGAAGATCGACGCCGGGGCGAACCCGAACACCCCCGCCAGCACCGTCCGCAGTGACCTGATCTCCGCCGGATACCAGGACAGCAACCGGATCTACCTGGTCTTCACCGATTTCGCGTCGAACTCCGACGCCTACCAGTGCCCGTCCGGCGGGAACTCCAGCGGCGTGCACTGCTCGGCGGTGACCGAGTCGTGGACGACCGGTGTGGCCGGGCACGAGTTGCTGCACGTGCTCGGCGCGGGGCACGCCTGGATGGCCGAGACGGGGGCCTCCTACGTGCCGGACATCATGTACGGCTGGTGGGACAACTGGAACACCGATCCGGGGTTCCGCAGCTACTACGACCCGAGTGAGCTGTCGGCCAGCTTCTACATCGACCCGAGCCCGTCGACGGCGAAGGTGAACGTCGCGAACCACCCGATGCTGACCGCCCCGGTCTGCTGCGACGTGGGCGCGAACAACGACCTGCTCACCGCCGAGCAGCGTACGGTCGAGGCCGCCACCCCGAGCAGCAGCACGTCGACGTTCACCACGTCGGGCGGCTGGCACCAGGTGACGCCCGCCTGCGGCATCTCGACGAACTCCTGCACCTACTTCGACGGTCGTCGGTCGGTCCAGCTCAACACGTACACCGGGCCGTCCAACACGTCGTCGATCTCGCTGACGAACCGGGCGACGGTCACCGCCGGCCGGACGTACAAGCTGTTCACCCGGTTGCGCAGCGGCACGGCGGTGAACACGCAGCTCCAGCTCGCCTGGTACAACTCGGGTGGCACCCTGCTGTCGACCAGCACCGGAGCGACCGACACGCTCGCCAGCAACTGGCTGGAGTACCGGACGACCGCCACCGCCCCGGCGAACGCCGCCAGCGTGCGGATCACCGTGAACGTCCCGCCGCAGTCCACCACCGGCAACCAGGCCATCAACCTGGACAGCCTCCAGCTCAACGACTGCACGGCGAACACCGGCGGCACCTGCCGCTACGACACCTGAGCCATCGGCGGGGTATGGGCGGCCACGAGCGGCCCGTACCCCGCCCCGGCCTCCTGCCCGGCCCGCGTTCCCCCGCCACCAGCGGTAGGGGCGCGGGCCGCGCTCATCGCGCCGGTCGGCGCAGTCCGGCGAGGACGAGGGTGATCACCCCGTCCGCGTCGGGCCGGTAGGCCGGGTGGCCGAAGGCCGCGCAGATGCCCTGCAGGGCCATCATGACCGCGCCGGCTCCCACGTCGTCGCGGATCTTCCCGGCCCGGACGGCGGCGGCCAGCAGGTCGGTGACGGCCCGACCGAGGGCCTCGGCGCCCTCGGCCAGCGCACCCGAGCGGGCGGCCATCAGTGTGGACAGGGTGCGGGCGAGGCCCTCGTGGTCGTGCAGGTGGGCCACGAATCCCCGCAGGAACGACTCCAGCGCCTCGTCGGCGGGCAGGGTGCTCTGCGCCTCGCGGGCCCGGTCGCACATGGCGGCGAGTTCTTCCCGGTAGACCGCCTCGGCCAGGGCTTCCCGGGTGGGGAAGTGCCGGTAGAGCGTGCCGACGCCGACCCCGGCCAGCTTGGCGAAGTCGTCGAAGCGCAGGTCGTAGCGACCCTCGGCGAACAGTTCGCGGGCCTTGGCGAGCAGGGCGTCGCGGTTGCGGCGGGCGTCGGCGCGCAGCGGCTTGGGGTCGGTCATGTGGGGGCCTCGCGTTGACAAGTGGAGACTGTCTCCATATTTTGGAAGTGGAGATGGTCTCCGATTATAGCTCCTGAGGTGCGCGTGAAGATCTTGATGTTCGGCCGGGGCGTGATCAGCGCGACCTACGGATGGGCCCTGGAACGGGCGGGCCACCACGTGGAGTTCTACGTCCGCCCGGGGCGGGCGGCGGCGTACGGGGAGGCGATCGACCTCGACCTGCTCGACGCCCGGCGGCGGCCCTGGGGTCGGCCGGTCGTCGAGACGTGGCCGGTGCGCTACCGCGAGACGTTGGAGCCCGACCACGACTTCGACCTGATCGTGCTGAGCGTGCAGCACTACAACTTCGCCGAGGCGGCGGCCTTCCTGGGGCCCCGGGTGGGCGGAGCCACCGTGCTCGTCTTCAACAACCTGTGGGTGGAGCCGCTGACCGCGACCGCCGACCTGCCCGTCGACCAGGTGGCCTGGGGCTTTCCCGGGGCCGGCGGCGGGTTCGGCGACGACGGCGTGCTGCACGCGTCCCTGCTGCCCGTGGTCTTCCTCGGCACGCTCGACCGGCCGCCGACCGAGCGCGAGCAGACCGTGCGCCAGGTGTTCCGGGCGGCCGGGTTCCGGGTCCGGGAGAACGCCGACTTCCGTGGCTGGCTGTCGGTCCACTTCGCCCAGAACGCCGGCCTGCACACCCAGAGCCTGCGGCGGGGCACCCTGTCCGGGCTGACCACCGGGGACCTCCGCGAGGCGATCCTCGCCACCCGCGAGCTACTGCCGCTGATCGAGGCCCGGGGCGTCGACCTGCGGCGGCACCGCGCCGAGCTACTCCCCTTCACCGCGCCCACCTGGCTGGCGGCACCGGCAATGTCTCTGCTGATCAACCGCTTCCCGCCGATGCGCCGGGTGACAGCAGCGCACGCCAACCCCGAGGAACTGCGCGCGGTCTGCCGCGACACCCTGGCGGAGGCCCGCCGGCTGGGCGTGCGGGTGCCCCGGCTGGAGGCCGCCGAGCCCTACTTCGCCGCCACGACGACGCCCTGACTCCCGTCACCCGGCACCGGCCGCACCCCGTCCGCCCGCCGGCCGGCGCTCGGCCACGCACCCGCCGCACCCCGCTCACCGCCCGCCGGCCGGCGGGCGGCGGGCGGGCGACGCACCGGCCGCCGGCGGAATCCCCGCCGGGCGGGGCCCCCGCCGCATGTTCGGCGTCACCCCCGCCCGGCTCGGCGCGCGCGGCACCGGCGCGGGCCGCACCATCACCAACCCCGCCGGCCGTACGAAGATCGAGCGCCGGAGCACCGCGTCCCCCTTGGCGTCGAGCTGGTAGACGTCGAGCCAGCACCATCCGTCGTAGGTGATCCAGTCGAGCACCCGGATCACCCGGCACCTGATCGGCCTGACGAACTGCACACTGGCCGCCCGGCCCACGTCCACCAGGTCACCCGCCTTCGGCAGCGGCGCGCTCACCGCCAGCCCCAGACGTGCCGGAACCTGCGCCACTGCCTGATCCGGTGCCGGGCGGCCTCCACCACCGGGCAGAACCCGGCCTCGGCGCACCTCCCGCACCGCCGGTGCCGGTGCTGGTCCAGGCAGTCCCACGCCAGCCGGACCAGCAGCGGCACCTCGCGGTGGGCGGTCACGACGCCGCCCCGGGCCGGGCACCGCGCTCGTCGCTGGCACACATCGGGTGTCCTTTCCGGAAATAGCGCCGCCCCGCCCGCGCGCTATTCGCTACGAGCGGGACAGCGGGCTATTGTCGACGCCATTGTTGACGCCCCGGATCACCGTCCGGTGATTCACACCCTGCGACACGACCGACACCTTGCGCAACAACTCCCCCTCCCCCTAATGTCGTGTCGATTTGACGCGCGAGGGACGGAGGACAGAAATGGCGCAGGGGAAACAATTGTTGTTGCACCAGGGGTGCGGTGATGTTGCATGACGGAGGAAACAAGCGGTTCCACCGTCCCCCGGCGGCAGCTCGGCCGGCTGCTCACCCAGCTCCGTGAGGACGCCTCGGTCTCCCTGGACAGTGCGGCCGAGGGGCTGGACTGCTCCCGGCAGAAGGTGTGGCGCATCGAGAAGGGCCTGGTGCCGGTGCGGGTGGTGGACGCCCGCGCCATGTGTGCGATGTACGGGGTGCCCGAGGAGATGACGTCCATCGTCACCGGGCTCGCCCGGGAGACCCGCGCCAAGGGCTGGTGGCATTCCTACGGCGACGTGGTCCCGTCCTGGTTCTCGCTCTACGTCGGCCTCGAATCGTCGGCCGCTCTCATGCGCCGATACGATTCGGAACTGATCCCGGGCCTGCTCCAGACCCGCGAGTACGCGGCAGAATTGTTTCTTCGCAAGAATCCCACCATGAGCCCGGTGGATCGCGAAAAGCTCGTCGAGGTACGGATGCAGCGCCAGCACGTCCTGACCCGCCGGCTGCCCAGCGCGCCCACCCTCAGGGTGGTGCTGAGCGAGGCGGTGCTGCGGCGCACCCTCCCCGACCGGCAGGCGATGGCCGGGCAGCTCCGCCACCTGCTCGACATGGCCACCCTGCCCAACGTGAGCCTGCGCGTCCTGCCGTTCACCGCCGGCCCGCCGCTGGCCAGCGAGACGGGCACGTTCGTCCTGCTGGACTTCCCGCAGGCGTTCGGGCGGGCATCGACGGAGCCGACTACCGTCTACCTGGAGAACATCACCGGCGCGCTCTATCTGGACAAGCCGGCGGAGGTCGCCGCCTACGACCGCGTCTGGGCCGATCTGGAGACGCTCGCGGCGGACGAGGCGGCGACAGAAAAGATCATCCGGGCGATCATCGAGGAGCGAGCATGACTGACCTGGCCGGGGCCGTCTGGCGCAAGAGCACCCGCAGCGGCGGGAGCGGCGGCGACTGCGTCGAGGTGGCCGACAACCTGCCCGGCCTGATCGGCGTACGGGACAGCAAGGACCAGGCCGGCCCGGCGTTACGGTTCGCCCCGGCCGCCTGGTCCACCTTCGTCCGCGCGGTACCTCGCCGGCCGCGCTGAACCCCGTCGGGGCCGCCCGCCGGGGTGGGCGGCCCCGACGTCCGCAGCACCTGCGGCGCGGGGTGCCCCGAGAACGTCGGGGCGTCCCGCTACGGTGCTGCCCATGAGCGACACGGAAACCGCGAACCGGCTGCCCACGGCCGAGGAGGAGGCCCGGTTCTGGGCCCTGCTGGAGGCCGCCTGGGAGCGGCTCGGCCCCGAGCCGGCCGCGCTGCGCCGGGCGCTGCTCGCCCGCGACCGGTCCGCCTCCGACGACGACGCGTACGCGTTCGACGGCTGGCGGGACGCCTTCCTCGACCAGTTGGGCCAGCTCTGCGCCGACCTGTCCAGCCCCGAGCTGACCGCCCTCGACCGGGTCGTCGAACGCAAGCTGTACGACATCGACCGGGCCGACGTGCACGCGGTGGTCGACGGCTCCGACGACGGTTTCCTCTACGCCCGTGGGCACGTGGTGGCGCTCGGTCGGGAGTTCTACGAGGCGGTCCGGGCCGACCCGACCCGGGCGGTGCCCGACGCCCACCTCCAGGGCATCTGCTACTTCTTCGCCCACCTGCACGACAAGCGGTTCGGCGACTGGCCCCGCACCGGCTCCGGCATCTCCCGCGAGTCGTTCAGCAACCCGGCGGGCTGGGTCGGCCAGTGAGCCGCCCGACCGTGCCGAGCGAGCGCGACGTGCCGCTGCCCGACGGCGGCACCCTGCACGTCTACGACACCGGCGACGACGGCACCGGCCGGTTGCCGGTCGTCTGGCACCACGGCACCCCCAACATCGGCGCACCGCCGGCCCCGCTGTTCGCCGCCGCCGACCGGCTCGGCCTGCGGTGGGTGTCCTACGACCGGCCCGGGTACGGCGGTTCCACCCGACGCCCCGGGCGGGACGTGGCCTCGGCCGCCGGTGACGTCGCCCGGGTCGCCGACGCGCTGGGCCTGGACCGGTACGCCACGATGGGTCACTCCGGCGGTGCACCGCACGCGCTGGCCAGCGGCGCGTTGCACCCCGACCGGGTGGTCGCCGTCGTCGCCGTCGCCGGCCTCGCCCCCTACGACGCGGCCGGGCTCGACTGGTTCGCCGGGATGACGCCGTCCGGGCAGGAGTCGCTGCGGGCCGCCACCCAGGGCCGGGCGGTCAAGGAGCGGCACGCCGCGTCCGACACCGACTACGACCCGGAGTTCACCCCGGCCGACCTGGCCACCCTGGCCGGTCCGTGGGCCTGGCTCGAGGAGGTGGTGGGTCCGGCGGTGCGGGGCGGCCCGGACGGCCTGGTCGACGACGACCTCGCCTACGTCACCCCGTGGGGTTTCGACCCGGCCCGGGTGACCGTCCCGGTGCTGCTGCTGCACGGCGGGCGCGACCGGGTGGTGCCCGCCAGCCACAGCCGCTGGTTGGCCGGGGTCTGCCCGGCGGCCGAACTGCGGATCACCGACGACGACGGGCACCTGTCGGTGCTCGGCGGCGCACCTGCCGCCCTGGAGTGGCTCCGCCGCTGATCGACGCCGGATGCTGCCCGACACGTTCACCGAACGCAACGCGACACGCCGCACACCAAAGGTGAACAGTTAGGGCAGCTCATGTTATTCTCCGGCTTCGATGCACCGCCGAGCAGACCCGGACGGGTCACCGCCCGAAGGACGCACTCCCCCCGATGTCGGCCCTACCCGCTCCGACCTCGTCACCGTCGTTACTGGAGCGGCCGGCCGGTGGCGCGCTCCAACTCATCTTCACCACCCTGCCGGCACTGCTGCGGCTGACCTGCGGGCTGTTCGGTGCGGTGACCGCGCTCGCGGTGCGTACCCCACCGGTGCGGGTGCCGCTGCTGCTGGCCGCCGTGGCCGCACTCACCGCCTGGTCGCTGTGGTACGCGGCACGCGCCCTGCGGGTCGGCATCGGCCCGGGGCTCGTCGCCGGGGACCTCACGGTCACCGTCGCGGCGAGCCTGCTGGCCCCGGTGCTGGTCGCCCCGGAGGTGCTGCCCGGCGAGGGTAGCTGGCTCGCGGTGCTGGCCAGCACCACCGTGATCAACGCGCAGGCCACCGCGCCGGCCCGCTGGTCGGTGCCGGCGGGCCTGCTGGTCACCGCCGGGTACGCGGTCGGCACTTCGGCCGCCGGCAACACCGTCGAGGCCGGCGCGCACGCGGCGACCCTGCTCATGCAGACGGCCTGCGCGGCGATGATGGCGGCGGTGATGCGCCGCTGGATAGGCCGGGCCGACACCTCCTTCGCCGACTTCCAGCGCCTGCGCCGGGACGCGGTGCTGGCCCGCACGGCCCGCGAGGTGGAACGGCGGCAGAACCGGGACCTGCACGACACCGTCCTGGCCACGCTCACCATGGTCGGGCTGGGTGCCCTGCCGGCCGGCTCGGCGGCGTTGCGGGACCGGGCCGCCGCCGACCTGCGTACCCTGGTCCGCCTCGCGCACGCCCGGTCCGCCCCGGCGGGCGATCCGGCCGACGCCGGCCCGGTCGACGTCGACGCCGGCCTGCGCGCGCTGCTCGCCACCCACCCGCAGTTGCGGGTGACGGCCACGCTGCCGCCCTGCGCGGCACCGTCGGGGGTGACCGCCGCCCTGGTCGACGCCACCGCCGCCGCGCTGGCCAACGTGGCCCGGCACGCGCCGGACGCCGCCGTGAGCCTGCGGCTGAGCCACGACCACGGCGGCATCGTGGTCGAGGTGGTCGACGACGGTCCCGGTTTCGACCCGGCCACCGTCCCCCTGCACCGGTACGGGGTACGCGAGTCGATCCGGGGCCGGATGGCCGAGGTCGGCGGCCGGGCGGTGGTGACTTCCGCCCCTGGCGTGGGCACCCGGATCAGGCTGGAGTGGCCGCATGTCGACTGACCTCGGCACGACCGACCTGGGCACGACCGACCTCGGCGCGACCGCGTCGGCCCACGTACCCCGGCCGGCACAGAGGGCGGCGGACTCTGCGGCGGCGGACGGCCCGGCGGCGGACGGCCCGGCGGCGGACGGCCCGGCGGCGGACGGCCCGGCGGCGGACGTGGGCCGGGCCTCGGACCGGGGGGCCCGGATCGCGGCGGTGGCCATCGCCCTGGTGTGGCACCTCGCGATCGGGCTGCCGGCGGTGCTCGGCGCCTGGTCGACGCTGGCCGCCCCCACGGTGGTCGCGGCCGGCTGGCTGGCCGCCTGCGCCCTCGGCGGGTACGCCGCACACCGGCTGCTGCACGGCGTGCCGCCACCGGCGCTGCCACTGGCGGCGGCCCTGCTGACGGTCGACGCGGCGGTCTTCGCGGCGGCCGGCCGGGAGCAGCTCTTCGCCGCCGCGAACTGGGCGTGGACGGGGCTGGCCTGGTTCTTCGTGGTGGTGCTCTGGGGTCGCCCGATCCGCTGGATGATCGTCCTACTGGCCGGGCACGCGGCGATCGCGCTCGCCGCGCTGGTCGGTGACGGGGCGACCGCCCCCGCCGACCTGACCCGCTTCACGATGTACGTCTACGGCACCTCGTCGCTGCCGGTGGCGGTCTTCACCGGTGCGGCGGTGATCGCCACCCTCGCCCGGGAACGCGCCGACACCGCCACGGCGACCCTCGCCGTCCGCGCCGAACGGGACGCCGCCGAACGGGCCTGGGCGGACCGGCGGGCCCGGCTGGCGCTGGTCGGCGGGGCCGCCGAGCAGGTGTTGGCGGAACTGGCCGACGGTCGCGCCGACCCGGGCGACCCGTTCGTGCAACGGCGGTGCGTGCTCGCCGCGACCCGGCTGCGTCGCCTGATCGCCGAGTCCGACGACGTGCCGGACCCGCTGCTGCACGAGTTGCGGGCCGCCGCCGACCTCGCCGAACGCAACGGGCTGCCGATCGAGCTGATCGCCATCGGCACGCCGCCTCCCCTGCCCGTGGAGGTCCGTCGACGGCTGGCCGATCCGCTGGCCGCCGCCCTGGCCGATGCCACTGGTTGGGCCCGGCTGACCGTGGTGGCCGGCCCCGACGAGGTGGCGGTCAGTCTGGTCACCCCGGACGGGCAGGGCCCGGGGGCGGCTGATCCGCCGACCGCCCGGGCCGGCGACGACAACCAGGTGGAACACGTACATGAGCGGGACGGGGAGATCAGGTGGACGCAGACCCGATGGCGCAGGCCATGAGCGGGGAGCGCCCGGTCGGTGTGTCGATAGTCGACGACCATCCGGTGGTGATCGACGGTGTGCGGGCCTGGCTGTCCACCGAGCCCCGGCTGCGGGTGCTCGCCACCGGTGACGATCCGGAACTGGTGCTGCGGGCCGCCCCGGAGGCCGACGTGATCCTGCTGGATCTGCGGCTACGCGGGCGGATGGTGCTGGACAAGCTGGCCGAGCTGAGCACCGACGGCCGGCGGGTGGTGGTCTACTCCGAGCACACCGACCCGGCGACCATACTCACCGCGCTCGACGCCGGGGCGACCGCGTTCCTGGCCAAGCACGAGGGGCGGGAACACTGCGTGGCCACGGTGCTCGCCGCCGCCAGCGACCGCCCGTACGTGCCGCCGGCCCTGGCCGGGGCGATGGTGGGCGATCCGCGCCCGGACCGTCCGGCCCTGTCGGACAAGGAGCGGGAAGCGCTGCTGCTGTGGTTCCAGTCGATGTCGAAGGCGTCGGTGGCCCGCCGGATGCAGATCAGCGAGCACACCGTCAAACAATATGTGGACCGCGCCCGGATCAAGTACACCCGGGCGGGTAGACCGGCCGCCACGAAGGCGGCGTTACTGGCCCGGGCGATCGAGGACGGTCTCATCCGGCCGGAGGAGATCGGCATCTACCGGTCGCAGGCGTCGTACGACCGGCCGACCCCCTAACGGGTGTCATGACAGCCCGTCACGCCTCGGCGAGGCTGGAACGCCAGGAGACCACTGCGCGGGGGAGGTCGTGACAATGCGCGAGAACATGTCCCCGTTCTTCATCGCACCGCACCGGTTCGATGCGCCGGAGAACGATTCCGCTCCCGTGCTCGACAGGCGTTACGAACTCGTCCCGGAGCCCGGCGAACGGGTGCTCGGCCGGTATCCGACGTCGGTGGCCGGCTGCCTGATCAGCCCGACCGGGGCCCGGCGGCACTGGGTGCTGCCCGGTCCCGCCTCGATCACCGTCACCGACCGCCGGCTCGCCTACGTCTGCCTCGCCGGTGACCTGGCCCTCGTCGCCGGGAAGATCGACGCGACGGGGGTCCGGCACCGGCGCAACGTCCGGCTGCCGCGCCTGGTCAGCGGGCAGGTCCGCTGGCAGTGGCCGTCCCGGTTGGAGCTGCGTACCACCGGCCGGCCCACAGCCCAGGGCACCGCCGAGGCGGAACTGCTGGTGGTCTGCGACGCGCTGCGGACGATCCAGCAGCCGGCCCTGGCGCTGGGCGGCGCGGTGGGCCCGGTGACCGAGCTGGCCCGGCTGATCCGCCGGACGGTGGCCTGCTTCCGGGTCACCCACCCCGAGCTGGTCGAGCTGGCACCGCCGGAGCGGGACGTGCTCATCCGCCGGGCGACCGCCCCGCCGCTGACCGGTGAGACGCGGGTGACCCTGCCGGGGTCGCTGCCGGTGGAGTTCCTCTCCCGCGACGACTACTACCGGGTTCCCGAGCCCGGTAGTAGTCGGGACGCGGTCGGTAGCTGAGACCGCCCCGGGACGGCCGTTCCTCAGGACGGCTGTTCCCCGCGGGCCGACGTCGGACCGGGCACCCCTGAATCGCTCACGTCATCAGGTCGAAAGGACGCGAACCCACCATCCTGTCCCCGCCGCCGGGCAGGAGCACCAGGCCGCCCGACACTCCAGCCACGCCCGAAGTTCCAGAAATTCCAGAAATGCCCGCTCCGCCCCCGACCGGCAGCCGAGCACGCAGCGGGCAGCGGGCAGCGGGCAGCAGGCAGCAGGCAGCAGGCAGCAGGCAGCAGGCGGGACGACGGGAACGAACGTCAGGATGCGGTCGAGCGGCGGGGGCGGCGGTCCAGCTCGGCGGCCTCCTGGAGGGTGGGCGCGGTGCCGCCCAGGTGCGCCGGCTGCCACCAGGAGTCGTCCGGGCCGGCCGGCTTGTCGGGATACTCCTGCTGGGCCCGGTCGACGAGCGCGGTCAGCCGGGTCTTCAGCTCCGCCGTCATGGTGTTGGCGTCCGGGTAGGCCGCCGGGTCCAGCGGCTCGCCCAGCAGAATGGTGATCGGGGTGTGCCGCCGGGTCAGCGTCTTCGGCCGGCCCTTCGTCCAGAGCCGCTGCGTCCCCCACAGCGCCACCGGGACCAGCGGCACCTCCGCCGACTGCGCCATCCGGGCCGCCCCGCTCTTCAGCTCCTTCACCGTGAACGAGCGACTGATCGTCGCCTCGGGGAAGACGCCCACCACCTCGCCGCGCCGCAGCGCGTCCACCGCCGTGTTGTACGAACCGACCCCCGCCGCGCGGTTCACCGGGATGTGCTTCATGCCGCGCATCAGCGGGCCGGACACCTTGTGCGCGAAGACGTCGTGCTTGGCCATGAACCGCACCAGCCGCCGGGACGCGTGCGCCCCGTACCCGCAGAAGATGAAATCGAGGTAGCTGACGTGGTTGCTGGCCAGCACCGCCCCGCCGGTACGTGGGACGTGGTGGTCACCGTCGACGGTCAGGCGCAGGTCGAGGACCCGGAACAGCGTCTTGGCGGTGGCGATCACGGGCGGGTACACGAGTTCCGGCATCCGGGTACTTTACCCCGCGTAGGTTACGCGACCGTAGGGCGGATTGGACCCACCGTGGCGACCACCCGACGCACCGTCAGTCGGCCAGTTTGTGCAGATCGAGACGACCCCGGGCGAAGGCGTCCACCCGTCCCCAGCGGCCCGGGATGTCCAACACCTCGATCCGTCCCATCCCGACCGGCAGCACCGGCTCCACCGCCAGGTGCCCCTCGTGCGGCTCCAACCCGAGCATGGTGCGCAGCAGCAGCAACGGCGCCCCCGTCGACCAGGCCTGCGGGCTGCACGCCGTCGGGTACTCGACCGGGAACTTGGTCTGCTCCCGGGGATAGCCGCCGAACGCCTCGGGCAGCCGCCCGTCGAAGTAGGTCGCCGCGTCGAGGATGCCGCTGGCGATGGTGGCGGCCTCCTCGGCGAAGCCGTACCGCCGCAGCCCCCAGGCGATGAACGAGTTGTCGAACGGCCAGATCGTGCCGTTGTGGTAGCCGATCGGGTTGTACCGCACCTCCCCCTCGGCGAGGGTGCGCACGCCCCAACCGGTGAACAACCGGGGCCCGACCATGTGCTGGGCGATCTTCTCGGCCCGGTCGTGGTCGACGATCCCGCTCCACAACAGGTGCCCGATGTTGGAGCTGAGCACGTCGCACTGCCGGCCGTCCGGGTCCAGGGCCAACGCGTAGAACTCCCCGTCGGCCACCCACCAGTCCCGGTTGAAGCGCTCCTTCAGCGCCGCCGCCTCCTGCTCCAGCCGGTCGGCGAACGCCGGGTCACCCCAGAACTCCCGGGCCATCCGGGCCGCCCGCAGCTTGGCGTCGTACGCGTACCCCTGCACCTCGCAGGTGGCCCGGGGGAACGGCGGCAGGCTGCCGTCGGCGTACGAGATGGAGTCCCAGGAGTCCTTCCAGCACTGGTTCTCCAGGCCGGTCTCGGTGTTGCGCCGCTCGTACCAGATGTAGCCGTTGCCGGCCAGGTCGGCGTAGTCGTCGATCCACTTCAGCGCGGCCCGGCACTCCCGTTCCAACTCCTTGACCAGGGCGACGTCACCGCTCCACCGCTCGTACTCGTCGAGCAGGACGACGAACAGCGGGGTGGCGTCCACCGACCCGTAGTACGGCGAGTGCGGCTGCTCCTCGAACGCGGCCGTCTCGCCGTAGCGCATCTCGTGCAGGATGCGGCCCGGGTCCTCGTCGCGGAAGTCGTCGAACCGGCTGCCCTGCAACGACGCCAGGATGCGCAGTGTGGTCTTGGACAGCTCCGGGGCGAACGGCAACACCTGTAGGCAGGTCAGGATGCTGTCCCGGCCGAACATGGTCATGAACCAGGGCAGGCCGGCGGCGGGCAGGGTCTGGCCACCGAGCGACAGCGGCGCGAACCGCAGCGCCGCCAGGTCGATCAGGCTGCGCCGGTAGGTGGCGGCCACCCGGTCGTGCTCGCTGTTGACCTTGGGGGCCTTGGCGATCCACTCCTGGAGGTCGTGCTGGAGGGCCAGCCGTTCGTGGCCGTGCGCGGTCACCCCGAGCCGCAGGTCACGCCCCCCGGGGCCGACCGCGAAGGTCTGCACGTCGATCTCGGCGTTCCACTGCTCGTTGGGCTCCAGGTGCACCGAGTACGCGAACCCGTTGCGGTCGTAGCGGGCCGGTCGGGACGAGGAGATGACCGTCTCCCGCACGAAGTTGCCCCGCCGGTAGCCCAGCCGCAGCCGGTCGGACTCCGCCTCGGCGTACAGCTCGCCCTTCTTGTTCAGGATCTCGTCCTTGACCTGGAAGAGGTCGGCGAAGTCGGCTCCGGCGTCCATCCGGATCTCCAGGTCGACCGCCCTCTCGTCGTGGTTGAGGATGGTCAGTTTCTCGCGGAAGCTGCCGCCGACCGCGCGCTCCCGGATGATCGACAGCTTGGCGTCGACGTAGTGGGTGGCCATCCCGGGCACCAGGAAGAACCGCGCCTCGTAGTACTGGAGGTCGTCGTAGGACAGCGCGTTGAGCCGTTCCCCGTTGATGGTCAGCACCCAGCGGGACAGGAACCGCATGTCCAGGGAGAACAGCCCGGTCGGCTCGGTCGGGGTGGCCTCGATGTCACCGGTCTCCTCGGAGACGACGAACGTGTTGCCGTCCAGGATCCGGATCGTGTTGCTCTGTCCCATCACCGCACCTCCCGCTGGTGGAGCCGGCGCGGCCCCTGCGCGTCCGCGGAACCGGGGAAGATCCGTTCGACCTGCACCACCAGCCGGGCGTCACCGGTCACCGTCATGTCGCCCCGCAGCACCGCCGCCAGGCCGTTCTCCCGCCCCGCGGCCATCTCCTCGAACAGCGCCGGCGTGGTGCCGACGACCGTGTCGGCCTCCCGGTCCTCCTGGCTGACCGTGAGCTTCCCCCGGTCCACCCGCAGCAGCCAGTGGGTGGTCTGTGCCCCCTCGTGCAGATCGAAACGCAGTGTCCCGACCGCCTTGTCCAACAGCGGCTCGTGATCCCGCCGGTTCAGGCTCTCGAAGAACCTCGTGGTCGCGTCCACCATCGGGCCCTCTCCCCCGTCATCGCATCGACCTGCCGGTACCCGCACGGGGTCCCCGCCCGGCCCGGCGTCAACCTCGCCCGGATCGGGTGAGCCCGGCCGGCGCGCACGACGACGCCGGCCCCCGCAGTCCGGGGGCCGGCGTCGGTGGGGCGGACGTCAGTTGTTGGGGTCGTCGGCGCTGATGTCGGCGAGCACCGACTGGGGTTCCCGCTCCACCGCGAGGTCACCCACCGACACCAGGCCCACCAGCCGGCCGTCGTCGACCACCGGCAGCCGGCGTACGGCGTAGGTGCGCATCAACTCGGCGGCGGCGACCGCGTCGTCGTACTGGCTGATCGTGATCACGTCCCGGCTGATGATCTCCTGGAGCCGGGTGCGGCTCGGGTCGCGGTCCTCGGCGACGCCCCGGACGGTGATGTCCCGGTCCGTCACGATTCCGACGACGTCGTCGCCGTTGGTCACCACCACGTCGCCGATCGCGCTGTCCCGCATCTCCTGCGCGGCGGCGGCGAGGGTGTCGTTGCCGTCCATCGTCACCAACCGGGTCGTCATGAACTCTCCGACCGTTGTCATGGTGCTCCCCTCTCGGTGTCGGCACGGCGGTCTACCCGCCGGCCCCGAGCAGGTAACACCCCGCTCAGCGCAGTTCGGCGGCGACCAGCTCGGCGAGCTGCACCGCGTTCAGCGCGGCACCCTTACGCAGGTTGTCGTTGGCGCAGAACAGCGCGAGGCCGTGCTCGACGGTCTCGTCGGCGCGCAGCCGACCGACGTACGTCGGGTCCTGGCCGGCCGCCTGCAACGGCGTCGGGACGTCCGACAGCGCCACCCCGGGCGCGCCGTCGAGCAGTTCCCGGGCCCGCTGCGGGGTGATCGGCCTGGCGAACCGGGCGTTGATCTGCAACGAGTGGCCGGTGAACACGGGCACCCGGACGCAGGTACCGGAGACCTTCAGCTCGGGGATCTCCAGGATCTTGCGGCTCTCGTTGCGCAGCTTCTGCTCCTCGTCGGTCTCGAACGAGCCGTCGTCGACGATCGAACCGGCCAGCGGGAGCACGTTGAAGGCGATCGGCCGGGCGAACGAGCGCGGCGCGGGGAACTCGACGGCCGACCCGTCGTGGGTCAGCGCGGTGGCCCCCTCGACGACCTTGCGGACCTGCTCGTCCAGCTCGGCGACCCCGGCCAGGCCGGCCCCGGAGACCGCCTGGTAGGTGGCGACGACCAGGCTGACCAGGCCGGCCTCGTCGTGCAGCGGGCGCAGCACCGGCATCGCGGCCATCGTGGTGCAGTTCGGGTTGGCGACGATGCCCTTCGGCCGGTCGGCCAGGGCGTGCGGGTTGACCTCGGCGACGACCAGCGGCACCTGCGGGTCGGTGCGGAACGCCGACGAGTTGTCGATCACCACCGCGCCGGTCGCGGCGACCCGGGGGGCCAACTCCTTCGCGGTGCCCTTGCCGGCGGAGAACAGCACGATGTCCAGCCCGGAGTAGTCGGCCGTGGCCGCGTCCTCCACGGTGACCTCGCCGTCCCGCCAGGCCAGGGTGCGCCCGGCCGACCGGGCCGAGGCGAACAACCGCACCTGCTCCGCCGGGAACTCGCGTTCCGCCAGCACCTGCCGCATGACCCCACCGACCTGGCCGGTGGCTCCCACAATGCCGATCCTCATGCCCGCGAGGCTACCCAGCCGCAGGCCCACACCGGGAAGCCTTTCCCACCGCCCGGGTCGCCGCCCGCCCGTCCGGTCACCGCCCGTACCGGTCGCCGTACCGGAAACCACCCGACGGTACGCCCCGACGCCCCGGAAGATCGGCCGTGGCCGGGCCGTCCGGCCGCAGCATCCGCACCGCCGGTCCGACCCGGCGCTCCCGGGGCGGCGCGACCGGAATCACACCGCCCCGGTCGCGCCGACGCCGGTCAGCCGACGTGGTCGGTCACCTCGCCGAGCCCGGAGGCGACCAGCTCGTCCCGGATCGCCGCCGCGTCGCCCTCGATGACCAGGGTCAACGCCTCCGGGTGCAGGTGGGTGGCGGCAGCGGCCGACACCTGCTCGACGTCGGCGGCGAGCAGCGCCTCCCGCAGCCGGGCGTGGTAGTCGTCGGGCAGGTCGTGCACGACCAGGGTCGTCAACGCCGAGGCGATCGCCCGGGGGCTCTGCAGCTCGACCGAGAGCTGCCCGGCCCGCCAGGACCGGGCCACCGCCAGCTCGTCCTCGGTCACCCCGCCGGCCCGGGTACGGCTGATCTCACCGACCGCCTCGACCAGGGCCGGCGCGGTCACCGCCGTCTGCACCCCGGAGCTGACCGCGAACCGGCCGAACCGGCGGGACGAGGCGAAGTCGCCCCGGATGCCGTACGTGTAGCCGCGTACCTCGCGGATCAGGTGGTTGAGCCGGGAGGTGAACGCCCCGCCCAGCACGGTGCCGGCGAGCGTCGTCGGCACGTGGTCGGGGTGGGCGCGGTGCGGTGCCGGGTGACCCAGCCGCAGCGTGGACTGCACCGACCCGGGCCGGTCCACCAGGATGATCCGCCGGCCGGCGGGCAGCGGCACCTCGATCGGGCCACCCTGCTCGGCGGGGCCGCCGCCGGTGCCGGCGAACGCCGCCGCACCCAACGCGTCGAGGTCGAGGCGGTCCAGGTCACCGGCGACGATCAGGGTGCCGGGACGCAGGAACCACTCGGAGTGGAAGACGGTGACGTCCTCCACGTCGAGCCCGGCCACCGAGCCGGGGTCGCCGTAGAGCGGGCGGCCCCACCTGTTGTCCGCGCCGAACAGGTCGGCGCGCAGCACCGCGTCGGCGCGCGGGCCGGGGTTGGCCCAGTCCATCCGCAGCGCGGTCGCCTCGTCGTCGCGGACGCGGCGCACGTCGTCGGGGTCGAGCCGGGGCGTGCGTACCGCCTCGGCGAGCAGTTGCACGGCCGCGCCGAGCCGGTCCACCGGCACCTGGACGCTGACCTGGAAGCTGTCCCAGTCCAGCCCGGTGGCCAGTTCGGTGCCGAGGCCCTCGACGGCGAGTGCGAACGCGGTGGCGTCCCGCTGCGCGGTGCCCTCCTCCAACGCCTTGGCCAGCACCGCGCCGAGGCCCTCCTTGCCGACCGGCTCCCGGCCGGCGCCCGCGTCGAGCAGCAGCAGCGCGACGGCGAGGTTCTGGCCGGGCAGGTGCGCGGCGACCACCCGGCCACCGGCGACGTCCCGCCGGACCACGGTCGGGAACCGGTACGGGCGGGCGGTGCCCGGACCCGGCCGGGTGGTGATCAGCGTCATCGGGTCTCCTCCGGCAGGTAGGTCAGGGTCACCCGGTCGGCCGGGGTGAGCAGGTCGGCGGCCAGCTCGGCGATCTGCCCGGCGGTCACCGACAGCCAGCCGGGCAGCCGGTCGGCGGTCCTCGCCGGGTCGCCGAACTGGGTGGCGTACCGGCCGAGCGCGTCGGCCCGGCCGTCCACCGTGGACATCTGCCGCCACCAGGCGGTGCTGAGCAGCGCCTTGGCCCGGTCGAGTTCGGCGGCGGTGACCGGCACGGTGGTGAGTTCGTCGACCACCTCGGCGACCCCGGCGGCGAGCTGTTCGGCGCTCACCCCGGGGCGGGCGGTGGCGGTGGCGATCACCGGTGCCGGGGCGTGCGCCAGATCCACCCCGTACGCCCCGACCAGGTCGGGTTGGGCGAGCCGTTCGCCGTCGGCGAGACGCTGGTAGAGCCGGCTGCCCCGGCCGCTGCCGAGCACCGTGACGGCCACCGTGGCCACGTCGTAGCCGGGGCTGCCGAACGGGTGGGTGCGGTGCGCGACGTAGACCCGGGCGGCCGGCACGTCGCCGGTGACCGTCTCGACGACGGGTCGGCCGGTGCCGGCGACGGTGTGCCCGTCCGGCGCGGCGGGGATGTCACCGCGGGCCGGGATCGCCCCGAAGTACCGCTGCGCCAGCGTGAACACCTCGGCGGCGGTGGCGTCGCCGACCACGGTCAGCACGGCGTTGTCGGGCGCGTAGTACGTCTGGTGGAACGCCTGGAAGGTGGCCAGGTCGGCGGCGTTCAGGTCGGCCATCGACCCGATCGTCGCGTGGTGGTACGGGTGCCCCGGCGGGTAGAGCAGCGGGAGCAGCCGCAGCCAGGCGTCGCCGTACGGGACGTTCTCGTAGCGTTGCCGCCGCTCGTTCTTGACCACGTCCCGCTGGTTGTCCAGCGTCTCCTGGGTGAGCGCGGGGACCAGCCCGCCCATCCGGTCGGCCTCCAGCCACAGGGCCAGTTCCAGATGTTCGGCCGGGACGGTCTCGAAGTAGTTCGTCCGGTCCGGGTTGGTGGTGGCGTTCAGCGAGCCACCGGAGCCCTGGATCAGTTTCATGTGTTCGGTCTTGGCGACGTTGACCGAGCCCTCGAACATCAGGTGCTCGAAGAGGTGGGCGAAGCCGGTCTGTCCCGTCGGCTCGTGCCGGGAGCCCACGTCGTACCAGAGGTTGACCGCGACCGCCGGGGCGGTGCGGTCCTCGCTCACCACCACGCGCAGGCCGTTGTCCAGTCGGGTCGTCTCGATGGGCCAGGGGTAACCGCTGTCGGGCATGACCCGACGCTATCCGATCTCCACGCCCCGGTGGCGACGTGTCGCCACCGGGGCCTGCGGGTCAGCGGTCGGGACGGGTCAGTCGGGGGGTTCGATCGGGGGGACTGTCTGCTCGGAGGTGCGGTGCTCCAGCACCGTGTCGGGGGCGGCCCCCTGGTCGGCCTCGCGGAGGTCCGACTCGGCGAGGATCGCCTCGGCCTGGGCCTGCGGGTCGTCGCTGCCGACCGCTGCCTCCTCGGGCAGCAGGTGGGCCCGGGACTCCACCCGGTCCTGATCGCTCTGCTCGTGGGTCATGGGCATCCTGTTACCCAGCCGCCCCGCCCGTCACGCCGACCCACCGCCGCCGACCCACCGGGTCAGCGGAACGGGCCGCGCACCTCGTAGGTGATGCCCCCGGCGGAGATCCCGGCCGTGCCGCGCTGGGAGGAGAAGTAGAGCCGGCTGCCGTCCGGGGAGAACGCCGGGCCGGTGATCTCCGACGAGGACTGCCCGGTGATCCGCAGGAACGGCGTCACCACCCCGGTCGGGGTGATCAGGTTGATCTCCATGTTGCCGCCGTCCTCGGCGACGTAGAGGTCACCGGAGCGGGTGCCGGTGATGTTGTCCACCCCGGTCAGCGGGGCGGTGCCGCCGGTCACCAGCGAGTCGTCGTACGCCAGGTCGATGCGCTGGCCGACCGCGTCGTACGCCCAGACCCGGTTGTCGCCCTTGGTGGTGAACCAGCAGGTGCCGTCGGCGTACCAGCAGCCCTCGCCGCCGGTGAACCGCTTCGCCCCGGCGACCTGGTTGCGGGTCGCCGTCGGCGAGCCGTCCGGGTCGGGCACCCGGGCCCAGCTCACCGCGCCGCTGGTGGCGGTGCCGGCGACCAGCACCTCCAGGGTGCCGGCGGAGAGGTCGCCCCAGACGGTGGGGCGGAACCGGTAGAAGCAGCCGTCGGTCTCGTCCTCGGTCAGGTAGACCACCTGGCGGACCGGGTCGGCCGCCGCCGCCTCGTGCTTGAACCGGCCCAGCGCCGGGCGCTGTACCGCGGCGGTGCCGCCCTGCGGGTAGGTCTCGTAGACGAAGCCCCGGCTGGCCTCCTCGCAGGACAGCCAGGTGCCCCACGGCATCGCGCCACCGGCGCAGTTCTGGTTGGTGCCGGACAGGATGCGGTACGCCGAGGTAACCGTGCCGTCGGCGGCGAACCGCAGCGCCGACGCGCCGCCGCTGGGGGTGACCTCCGAGTTGGAGACGTAGATCCAGCCGGTGCCGGCGGCGAAGCAGGCCCCGCCGTCGGGCGCGGGATGCCAGGTGTACGAGGTGCCCGGCACCGTCTGCCGGGAGCGGGCGACCACCCGGCTGGTGAAGCCGGCGGGAAGCTGGATGCCGTTGCCGTCGGCGCTGCCGAGCGGCCCGTAGGGACCGGTGCCGGGTTGGGCCGGTGCGGCCGACGCGACGCCGGACCAGAGGCTGCCGGCGAAGGCGGCGGCCCCACCGGCGACGGTGGCGCGCAGGACGGTACGACGGTCCATCGGATACCTCCGGGGGATGCGAGCGGTGCCGCCGAAGTTACCGACGGTGGCAGTGACGGAGGTGAACGTCAGGCGAGGGTTGGCCGACGGGCGGATGAGTCCTTGCCTCTGGTCGGGTACGCTTACCGGCGTGACGCGTACGTATCCATGGTTTAGGCAGCCGGCTGCGGAGCCGGTGACCTCACCATGAGCTGACGTCACCGCGTTTCGAGCCGGCCGGGCAGGAGCTTCGAGCTTCCTGCCCTTCTGTTTACGAGCAGCCGGCTCGACCCGGGCACCGGCCCCGGGCACGGTCGGCGGAAGGATTCCCACCGTGACGACCCCGGACAACGGGCCCACCCCGCACAACGGCGCGGTCATCGACCAACGGATCGACCGTGTCGTGCCGCTGACCACCCCCGCCCTGCTCCTGCACGAGCTGCCCCTGGACCCGCCGCTGGCCTCGGCCGTGCTGGCCGGTCGGCGCGACGTCGGCCGGGTGCTCGACCGCGCCGACGACCGTCTGCTGGTGGTGGTCGGCCCGTGCTCGGTGCACGACCCGGCGGCGGCACTGGAGTACGCGCACCTGCTGCGTGAGGCCGCCGACCGGCACGCCGACGACCTGCTGGTGGTGATGCGGGTCTACTTCGAGAAGCCGCGCTCCACGGTCGGCTGGAAGGGCCTGATCAACGATCCGGCGCTTGACGGTTCCGGCGACGTGAACACCGGCCTGCGCACCGCGCGGGCGCTGCTGCGCGACGTGGTCCGGCTGGGGCTCCCGGTGGGCTGCGAGTTCCTCGACCCGATCACCCCGCAGTACATCGCCGACACGGTGGCCTGGGGCGCGATCGGCGCCCGGACGGTGGAGAGCCAGGTGCACCGGCAGCTCGCCTCCGGCCTGTCCATGCCGATCGGCATGAAGAACCGCCCCGACGGCAGCATCGGCACCGCCGTGGACGCGATCCGGGCCGCCGAGGTGCCGCACGTCTTCCCCGGCATCGACGTCTCGGGCACCCCGGCGATCATGCACACCCGGGGCAACGCCGACGGGCACCTGGTGCTGCGCGGCGGCGGGGGCCGACCCAACTACGACGCCGAATCGGTGGCCGGGGCGTTGGACCTGCTGCGGGCGGCCGGGCTGCCGGAGCGGCTGGTGGTCGACGCCAGCCACGCCAACAGCGGCAAGGACCACCGCAACCAGCCGAAGGTGGCCGACGACGTGGCCGCCCAGCTCGCCGCCGGGCAGCGCGGCATCGTCGGCATCATGCTGGAGAGCTTCCTGCTGGAGGGCCGCCAGGATCTCGACCCGACCCGGGAGCTGACCTACGGCCGGTCGGTCACCGACGCCTGCATCGGCTGGGACACCACGGCCGAGGTGCTGGAGCGGCTCGCCGTCGCGGTGCGGGCCCGCCGGGCCACCCTGCCCACCCCGGCCTGACGGGTTTGACCGTTTCGGCCCCGGGTAGCAGGGCGGGGTGACCGACGACGCAGCCGCGCCCGACGACCTGCCCGGGACCGCCCAGCCGGACCTCCGGCAGCTCGACGAGCTGCTGGACGAGATCTACCACGGCCAGGAACGGCTCAGCCAGGCCGACATCTACCGCTCGGCGGTCAGCGCGGACCTGCCGGCGGAGCTGCTCACCCGGGTCGCCGCCCTCCCCGAGGGGGAGTACGCGGCCGACGAGGTGGCCGACCTGCTGGGCGGGTCGGCGGGCTGACCGGCGACGCCGGCGAGAGGAGATCGAGATGTCCGACCAGACCGAACACCACGAGCGGGTGCCCGCCCTCGGCCAACCCCCCGAAGGGCTGGACACCCTGCCCGAACCGGACTTCGCCAACGAGCACGACAGGACGGCGGTCGACCGCGACGTGATCACCGGCGCGGACGCCGACGAGCGGGAGCCGGAGGCGTCGCGCGGCTGGGCCGGCGAGGACCACGGCACCACCCCCACCTGAGCGGGCGGCGACGGATGACGGGAAAGGGGCCGGCGGACACGATCCGCCGGCCCCTTCCGTGTGGTCACCGCTCGTCGTGCCGCCCGCCCTCGGCGGCCTGCTGCGCCACCGCGTACCCCATCTGGAGGAAGTCGGACCCGGCGACGGCGGTCAGCGCGGTCGCCACCAGCCGGGTCAGCCGGGGGGCCAGCACCAGGCCGCCGGTGAGCCCGGTGGCCACCCAGACGGCCAGGCAGAACGGGCAGCTCAGCAGCTCACCGATCGCGTGTCGGGTGGAGCTGCCCTGGTCGCGGACCTGCTCCATCACCTCGCCGCTGCCGATCGGGCGGTCGTAGCGGGTGAACGGGGCCCGCAGCGGGCTGGTCACCGCGTCCTTGGACAGCAGCCGGCTCAGCTTGTGGGTGGCGACGGCGAGCAGCACCACGTCACCCGGGGAGGGCCGTTCGGGCACCGGCCGGCCGGTCGCCTTCACCAGCGCCGCGATGGAGGCGGTCACCCCGGCGTACGTGCCCATCGCCGCCAGGTAGCCGCCCAGCGGCCGGTGCTCGTGCGGCGCGTACGCCTGGCGCAGCCGCGCCACCTTCTGCTTCAGACCACCGTCGGTCACCGGGTCTCCTCGTTCGTGGGCCGCACCGTCGGGTACGGCGCGTCGGGGTGGGGCGGGTGGGGTCAACCCGCGGTCAGGTTCTCGGCGACCTCACGTTCGAGGTTGGCAAGCGATTCGTCGGCCAGTCCGGCGTCCGCGCCCGCGGGCAGGTCCAGCCGGACCCGGGCCCCACCGGCGTCGGCCGGGGCGACCCGCAGCTCGGCCGTGCCGTCCGGGCCGTCCCAGCGGGCGTGCAGTTCGTCGTCGGAGCGGCTGCTCGGGGCCGGGCCGTCGGCCCGCAGCGCCCCGGGCAGCCAGGCGCCGACCCGTTCGGGGTCGGTGGCGGTGCTGAACACCACCTCCGGCGGCGCGGACATGCCGCGCTCGGCGCGGGTGCCCATCAGGCGTCCCGCAGCCGGTGCGGGTCCACCTCGCGGCCGGGGTGCCGGGCCAGGTACTCGGTCTCCAGCTCGGCGGTGCGGCGCAGGTGGTTGGCGAGCGCCGAGTCGGCGGCGTGCCGCAGCGTGTCGAGGCGGGTGCGGTGCAGGCTCTGCAACTCGCGGATCAGGTCGTCGTCGGCGAGGTCTGCCGGGTCCACCCCGAGCAGCTCGCCGTCGGTCTCGGTGACCACGGTGGCGGCCCGGTGGACGTGGTCACCGTCCCATTCCGGCATTCGCTGTTCGGTGCTGGAGTCGTCGGAGCGGTGTGCTGAGTCGGTCATGTCGTCCCCCTCGGGTTCGACCGGTCTGGCTGTCTAGACGGTTGCCCAGCCGGGCTGGCACCAAACCAGCGGCGCGGCGGCGGCGAACCGCCCGGCGGCGCGGCGACTACGACGTCGCGTCGGAGACGCCGGGTCCTCCCGGTACCCTCGACGGCATGAAGCGGCTCTGGACCCCGGCGTGGATCGTCCGCCACGTGGCCCTGGTCGTCCTGGTCACGGGCTTCCTGGCGCTGGGGTGGTGGCAGATCAGCCGGGCCGCTTCCGGTAACACGCTGAGCTGGGCGTACGCGGTGGAGTGGCCGATCTTCGCCGGTTTCGTGGTCTTCGTCTGGTGGCGGGAGGTCCGGCACGCGCTGCGCGCCCCCACCGCCGCACCCCCGCCGGCCGGGGCTGCACCGGCCGAGCCGGCCACCCCCGGGCCGGGCACCCCGGTGGTACGGCGTCCGGTGCGGGTCGCCCGGGTGCCGGCGACCCCGGTCGACGGCGCGGACGACGCCGACCTGACCGCGTACAACCGCTACCTGACCTGGTTGAACGACAATCCGGGCGCGAGGCCCGGCGACTATCCCGGCTGAGGCCGGTCGGAAGGACGGACGACAGTGGGCGGAGCCCTTACCCGGTACCGCGTGATCGCCTGGATCGTGGGCGTGGCGCTGGCCGTGCTGGTGCTGATCGGCATGCCACTGAAGTACGTGTTCGACGAGCCGATCGTGGTGGCCGTCGTCGGCACCGCGCACGGTTGGCTCTACCTGCTCTACCTGGCCGCCACCTTCGACCTGGGCCGGCGGGTGGACTGGCCGCTCAAGCGGATGCTGCTGGTGATGCTCGCCGGCACGGTGCCGTTCGTGTCGTTCGTCGCGGAGCGCAAGGTGACCCGCGAACTGGCCGCCGGCGCGCCGACCCGTACGCCGGAGCCGGTCGGTCGCTGACCAGGAACCGGCCGCCGCCGACCGGACCGCGCTGACGCAGGGGTGTCCGGCGGCGGCCCGGCCGCACCGAGGGCGGCGCGGACTGGCGGCCTCAGCGGGCCGGCCGCCAGTAGGTTGCCGTGGGTGACGGGTCGTCCGCGTCGGGGTAGCGGTGCTGCTCCCGGGCCTGGTGCAGGGCGTCGACCACCTGCTCGAACTGCTCCCGGTCGTCGCTGCTGAACAGCAGCATCTCGATGCCCTGGCAGTGGCCGTACAACTCGTGCGCCGGTGGCCGCCAGCGGTCGCCGAGCAGCACCAGCAGCACCGGCAGCAGGCACACCACGCCCAGCGCCAGGTAGGCCCCGGCGGTGAGTCGTTCCAGCCCGCCGGTGAAGCCGAGCAGGACGCCGACGGTGCCCGCCCCGACGGCGGCGCAGGTGACGACCCGGACGGCGAGCCGGTCGTGCGGCCCGCGGCCGGTACGCAGGTGGGTGAGGTCGGCGACGGCGTAGCTGCTTCGGCCGGCGGTGAACCGTTCGGTGGTCACCACGATGCCGGGCCGGGCGTAGAGCAGGGTGGTCGGTCGGGACCAGTGTGGTGGTCGGGTGCTGGCGCGGTCTGCCTGCACGGCGTCCTCCCGGGGGCCGACGGAGCCGGTCGCCCACCACCACGCCACCTGCGTACGGCGGGATTCCCGGCCGGGGCTCCATTCTGTTGCCGACCCGCCCGGGCCGCTCTCCGATTTCCGACACATCCGGCGAGCGCGACGTCCCCGCGTCGCCGGCATCTGACCACCATTCCGGTTTTATCCGACTATTACCGCGCGATCCACACCGGTATCCGTCTGGAACGACGAATCAGACCTTCCTCGCCAACCTCGCAGAACCCGGTTGCCGGCCGTCCGCCCCGCATCAGCGGTGTCACCTGCCACAACGACCCGCCGGAGCGCTCGGCCAACATTCGCCGCTGCTTTGTCTGCGCGTCACTCCCGCCACAGGTTAGGTTGATCGGGCCGGCTCGGTACACGGCCGTCCATCCGGACGGGCCCGGGCCGGTGTCGCCGGGGGCTCAGCATCCTCCGGTGACCGGTGGGAGAGGAGTCTTCCGCTCTTGTCGTCCTTACGGATGCTGCTGCGCACCCTGGTGGTCGCCGGCCTGTCGGCCGCGTTGATCGCCCCGTCGGCCCCGGTCCGGGCCGAGCCCTCGGTCGCCGACCTCACCGCCCGGATCGAGCGGTCCTCGGCCGAGCTGGAACGGATCGTCGAGTCGTACAACAAGCTCAACGAGGAGATAAAGACGAACCAGGCCACCGCGGCCGGACTGCACGCGCGGATCGGCCCGCTGGAGGTCCAGGCCGCCCAGAGCCGGGCGGCGGTGGGCGAGATCGCGGCCACCGCGTACAAGACCGGTGGGTTGCGGACGGCCGAGGCGATCCTCGACCCGGCCGGTGGCTCGCTGGTCGACCGGCTCGGCACCCTCGACCAGCTCACCCGGCACCGGCAACAGCAGATCGACGGGTACACCGCCGACCAGCGGGCGCTGCTCGACCAGAAGGCCAAGCTGGACGCGACGCTCGCCAGGCAGGCCGCCCAGTCGAAGGCGCTCACCAAGACGAAGAAGCGGATCGAGCAGGATCTGGCGAAGCTCTACGAGATGCGGCGGGCGGCGTACGGCCGGGCCACCGAGGCGCCGGCGAAGAAGCCGAAGAGCGCCGCGCCACCCGACACCTCCGACACGCCTTCGGTCTCCGGTGGCGCCGGGGCCGCCGTCCGGTACGCCTACGGGGCGATCGGCAAGCCGTACGTCTGGGGGGCCGAGGGGCCCGGCGGGTACGACTGCTCCGGGCTGACGCTCGCCGCCTGGCGGTCCGCCGGCAAGCGGCTGCCGCACAACGCGGCGATGCAGTGGAACGCCACCTCCCGGGTCAGCCGTGGCGAGCTACGCCCCGGTGACCTGGTCTTCTATTCGGGGCTGGGGCACGTCGCGCTCTACGTCGGCGACGGTCAGGTGATCGACGCGCCGAGCGCCGGGCGCAACGTGCTCAAGCGGAAGATGAACATGATGAGCATCGCCGGCTACGGCCGGGTCCGCTGACCGGCACGACAACGGCGAACGGCCGGCGTCCCCCTATCGGACGCCGGCCGTTCGCCGTCATTACTACCAGCTCAGGCCGCCTGGAGCCCCTCCGCGCGGGCCAGCTCACGCAGCCGGCCGAGCGCCTGGATCTCCAGCTGGCGGATACGCTCCCGGGAGAGCGAGAAGCGGGACGCGACCTCGGTGAGCGAGTGCTCCCGCCCGTCCTCCAGGCCGTACCGGGCCCGCATGATGCCGGCGGACCGGTCGTCGAGGTGGTTGAGCAGGCCCTCGATGCGCTGCCGCTCCAACCCGGTGAGGACGATGTCCTCCGGGGACGGGGCGTCGCTGTCGGCGACCAGGTCACCGAGGTTGGTGTCGCCGTCGTCGCCGACCGGGGTGTCCAGCGACACCGTGTCCTGCGACCAGCGGACCAGCTCGTTGACCCGCTCGACGGTGACGCCGAGGGCGGCCGCGATCTGCTCCGGCTCCGGGTCGCCACCCAGCTCACGGGTGAGCTGCCGGGCCACGTTGCGCATCCGGTTGACGTCCTCGACCAGGTGCACGGGCAGCCGGACGGTGCGCTCCTGCTGCGCGATGGCCCGGCTGATCGCCTGCCGGATCCACCAGGTGGCGTAGGTGGAGAACTTGTAGCCCCGCTCGTAGTCGAACTTCTCGACCGCGCGCACCAGACCGGTGTTGCCCTCCTGGATCAGGTCCAGCATGGGCATCCCGGAGCGCACGTACCGGCGGGCGATCGACACGACCAGCCGCAGGTTGGCCCGGATGAAGAGATCCTTCGCCCGCTCCCCCTCGACGACCAGCCGCTCCAGGTCGTCCCGGTCGGCCCCGGCGGGGACGCGGTCCTCGCCGAGCAGGTGCTCGGCGTAGAGGCCCGCCTCGATCGCCTTGGAGAGGTCGACCTCCTTGGCGGCGTCCAGCAGTGGCGTCCGGGAGATCTCGTGAAGGTAGACGCCGACCAGGTCACGCTCCTCGGCGACCTCGTCGGTTCGCATGCCGATGTTCTTGTCCACGGTGTCCACGGTCCCCTCGCTCGCGCCGGTTGCCCGGTTCCTTGCCATCCCCACGTCCATCAGCCCTCCCCCGTGCAACGCCCCTGCTGCCCGCCGGTGCTGACACCTGCACAACAGTCGAGACGGGTCGGGGATTCCATGTCGTGAGTCGAAAGTGTCACGAATGCCTGAGTACCAGCTGAAAGCCCGGTCCACGTTTGCTGTCAGCGGCCCCGTGGGGCCGGCTGCCGGCTGCGCGATCGCCGCTGGTCGGCACGGGTGTCGGCGGCCGTACGCCGGGCCCCGCGTCGTTGCGGCGCCCCGGTAAACCGCGACCCTCGTCACCGCCCGGCTGCGACCGGAGTCACTGCCAGATACGGGCCGGTGGACCGGTCGGTTCACCAGACGGTCCTGGATTACCCCACGCCCGGAACAACAATCCGTGGCGTGGCCGACGTCCCGGCGACACGGTGTTCTGTGTCACCCCCGCAGGGTGGCACCCCCGCGCACCCCCGGCAGGGTCGGCCGGCGGGGCGGTCAGGAGGCGAGCAGGGCGATGGCACCCCGGACCTGGTGCGCGGTCCGGGCCAGCGCGGCGCGGGCCGCGTCGATCTCGGCCCCGGACAGCAGCGAGACCAGGGCCGTCTTCAGGTCGCCGTCGGCCTCGTGCAGGGCCCGGCGGGAGACCTCCTCGGAGCAGCCGGTCGCCTCGACCAGGATGGAGATCATCCGGCCCCGCAGCTTGGCGTTGGTGGCCACCATGTCGATCATGAGGTTGGAGTAGACCCGACCCAGCCGCACCATCACCGCCGTGGAGAAGGTGTTCAGCACCAGCTTCTGCGCGGTGCCCGCCTTCATCCGGGTCGAGCCGGTCACCACCTCGGGGCCGGTGTCGACCCCGATGACCACGTCGACCCCGGCCGCCGCCCGGACCTCCGGATTGGCGCACAGCAGCACGGTCGCAGCCCCCCGCTGCCGGGCCGCGTCGAGTGCGCCCAGGACGTACGGGGTGCGTCCGCTCGCCGCCAGCCCCACCACCAGGTCCCCGGCGGTGACGCACCCGGCGGCCTCGCCGGCCCCGCCGGCCAGGTCGTCCTCGGCGTCCTCCACGGCCTGCCACATCGCGTCCGGCCCGCCGGCCATGTGGGCGCAGAACCAGCCGCGTGGGGAGTTGAAGGTGGGGGCCAGTTCGGCGGCGTCGATCACCCCGAGGCGGCCGGAGGTGCCGGCCCCGAAGTAGTGCACCCGGTGCCCGCCGCGCAGTGCGGTCACCGCGAGGTCGACGGTCACCGCGATCTCGTCCAGGACGGCGGCCACCGCCGCCGGCACCCGCCGGTCGGCGTCGTTGATCACGGTGAGTACGTCCCGGGTCGACATCAGGTCGAGGTCGGTGCTGTGCGGGTTGCGCTGTTCGGTCGGAGCGCCGACGCGGACCACCGGCCGCAGGTCGACCACGCCCTCGCCGCCCCGCTGCCCCACCACGTCGTCCGGCCCGACCCGACCGGCGGTCACGAGCGCCTCCGACCGCCGCCGACCCGGCGTGTTCGCACCGCCTCGGCGGTGACCTCCAGCGCCCGCCGGGTCCGGGTCCGGTTCCGGGCGGCCACCCCGACGAAGAGGCAGTCCACCACGGTGAGCTGGGCGAGCCGGCTGGCCATCGCCCCGGACCGGTAGGTCGTCTCGCGGGCGGCGGTGGTGAGGACGAAGTCGGCCCGTTCGGTGATCGGCGAGCGGGGGAAGTTGGTCAGCGCGACGGTGACCGCACCCCGGGAGCGGGCCTGTTCGAGCACCTCGATCACGTCGGAGGTGGTGCCGCTGTGCGAGATGCCGATCGCCACGTCGCCCCTGCCGAGCAGGGCGGCGGAGGTCAGCGCGGTGTGCACGTCGGGGAAGGAGAACGCGACCCGACCGATGCGGTGCAGCTTCTGCTGGAAGTCCGAGGCGACGAACCCGCTCGCGCCGGCACCGTAGACCTCGATCCGGCCGGCGCTGACGATCGCCTCGACGACCTGCTCGCAGACGGCCGGGTCGAGCTGCTCGGCGGTCTCCTCGACGGCCCGCGCGTCGTTGAAGGAGATGGTGGCGATGATCTGGGCCAGGTCGGCGCCGGGCGGGATGTCCCCACCGACCACCCGGGCGTCCGGCGGCTCGATCCGGCGCGCGGCCTCGGCGGCGAGCCGGATCCGCAACTGCGGGTAGCCGTCCATGCCGACGGACCGGCAGAACCGGATGACGGTGGCCTCGGAGGTCTCGGCGGCGGTGGCGAGGTCGGTGATGGTCCGTCGGGCGGCATCGGCCGGGTCGGCGACGACCAGTCGGGCGACCCGCTGCTCGGCGGGGGACAGCGACGGGAGCAGGCCACTGATGTGGACGATCAGTCCACCCGGCTCGTGACTCGCGGAAATCTTCGGACTTTTCGCCACGGATGAAACTTACTTTCATGAGCCGCGAGCGTCAACCACGACCGCGCGTATCCGACAGGAAGTATCCCCCGACCCGGGGGCGTGCCGGCCCAGACTCCCATTTGCGCAGCCTGGCGCGCCTCGGCCGGTCCGGTGGAATCGGCTCGGTCTACGGGCGGGTCTGCGCGGCGACCGGCTCCCGGGGCCCGCCTTCGGCCTGCGGGGCGGACGGCCCGGTGCCGTCCGGCGGATCATCGACCACCGGCCCGGCCTCCTCCGGCGGCAACCAGCGCGCCAGGTGCGCGCGGATCCGCCGGGACACCTCGTCGGGCCCGCCGCCGGCATCGACCACCACGAAACCCGGGTACTCGGGCAGCGACCGGTAGGCCGCGTCGGCGGCGGTCAGCCAACCCATCGTCTCGTGGTCCTCGCCCCGCCGCTCGATCCGCCGGTACGCCTCGACCGGGTCGACGGTGAGCAGGAAGGTGACCTGCGGTGCGGGGAAGACCCGGTAGCCGGCCCGGGCCAGCCGTTCCCACCGCTGCCCACCGTGCGCCCGGATGCTGGCGTACTGGCAGGCGGAGTAGCGGTCCATCACGGCGGTCCGGCCGGTCACCAGGCAACTGAGCAGCGCGGCGGCGATCGCCAGCCAGCGCAGCACGGACTCCACCGCGAGCATCCCGTCCCGGCCCACCAGCAGCTGCGCGTCGGCCCGGCCGAACCGGGCGGCGAGCCGGCCCAGCCAGCGCCGACCGCCCGCGTTGCGGTGGTAGGTGGCGGGTCGCCCGGCCGAGGTGAGGGCGGCGGCGAGCCGGTACGCCTGGGTGGTCTTGCCGGAACCGTCGATGCCGATCAGCGCGACGCGCCGCAGTCGGGTCCCACCGTCGGTCGCGCGCCGCGATCTGGCCACCCTGCACAGGATATCCGACCGGCGCATCCCTCCCGTCCGGTCGATGCCCGCACGGGCGCGATGACCGGACCGGCACTCCCGGCAGGTGTGGGCGGGCGGACCGCCGGGTACGCAACGTCATTTCCCACCGACCGTTCACGACGGGAGAGACCAGATGGCCGAGCGCGGGGACGTCAGCCTCCTGCACACCCTCAAGCGGGTCGCCGCCGTGCTCAAGCAGAACGAGATCCCCTTCGCCCTCGGCGGCAGCTTCGCCGTCTACGCCCACGGCGGCCACTCCAGCGAGCACGACGTGGACTTCCTGCTCCAGGAGGCGGACGTCGAGCGGGCCCTGCAGGCGCTGACCGACGAGGGCTTCACCGCCGAGCGCCCGCCGGAGGACTGGCTGGTCAAGGTCTACGACGACGGGCGGATGGTGGACCTGATCCACCGGCCGGTGGAGACCCCGGTGACCCACGAGACCCTCGCCGACACGGTGGTCCGCCCGGTGGACGCCATCCGCATGCCGGTGCTCTCGGCGACCCGGCTGATGGTGCACAAGCTGCTCAGCTTCTCCCAGCACTACTGCGACTTCGCCCGGGGGCTGCCGCTGGCCCGGTCGCTGCGCGAACAGATCGACTGGGAGCGGGTACGCAAGGAGACCCAGCACTCGCCGTACGCCGAAGCGTTCCTGATGCTGCTGGACCGGCTCGACGTCGTCCCGTACGGGGGCACGCCGGTGCCGTACGCCCGCATCCCCGAGGGAAGGGAGACCCCGTGACCGAGCACAGCGCCGGCCCGCCGGACGCCTACGTCGAGGCGGAGATCCAACGGCTGCTGACCGAGGACCCGGACGTCGCCGAGCAGGGCATCACCGTGGTCCGCCGGGAACCGGGACTGGTCCTCACCGGCGAGGTGGAGAGCCCGCAACGCCGGGCGGAGATCCTGCGCCGGGTGGCCGAACGGTTCCCCGACGAGGCGATCACCAGCGACATCGGGGTGATCCGCACCCAGGCGCCGGTGCAGGTCGAGGAGCTGCCGTGAGGAGGACCCGATGATCCGGATCGCCGCGGTCGGCGACGTGCACCTGGACGCCGACGTGCTGGGCCGGTTCCGCCCGGCCCTGGAGGAGTTGCCCGACTGCGCCGACGTGCTGCTGCTCGCCGGCGACCTGACCCGGCACGGCACCGAGGCCGAGGCACGCTGCGTCGCCGAGGAGTTCGGCGGGCTCGGGGTGCCGGTGGTCACCGTGCTGGGCAACCACGACCACCAGTGCGACCAGGTGCCGCAGGTGGTCAAGGTGCTGGAGGATGCCGGGATCACCGTGCTGGAGGGGACCGGGACGGTGCTGGAGTGCCCCGGCGGCCGGCTCGGGGTGGCCGGCGTCAAGGGCTTCGGCGGCGGGTTCGCCGGGCGGTGCGCCAGCGACTTCGGCGAGCCGGAGATGAAGTCGTTCGTCCGGACCAGCAACGAGAGCGCGGCGGCGTTGGGCGAGGCGCTGCGCGGGCTGGACTGCGACCTGCTCGTCGCGCTGACCCACTACGCCCCGGTGCCGGACACCCTGGCCGGCGAGCCGCTGGAGATCTACCCGTTCCTCGGGTCGTACCAGCTCGGCCAGGCGATCGACTCGGCGCCGACCGCGCTCGCCCTGCACGGGCACGCGCACGCCGGCAGCGAGCGCGGCGTCACCCCGGGCGGGGTACGCGTACGCAACGTCGCCCATCCGGTGATCAAACAGGCGTACAGCGTCTTCCACCTGGGCGGTGATCAGATCGACTGAGAACCAGGTTTTCGGAATCGGGGCGCCGGGTATTCAGCAGCCATGGAGCTGATTCTCTGGATTCTCGCAGTCGTACTCGTGGTCGCCGGCATCCTCGCGCTGTTCCGCCGGCAGATCCTGTGGGGCATCGTCCTCATCGTGGTCGGCCTTCTGGTCGGCCCGGGTGGTGTCAGCATCTTCAATTGACGCCGGTACCCGCACCTGACCCGCCGGGGTCGTCGCCCCCGGAAGCTCCGTCCTCCCAGACAGGAGCGTCCGGCACCGACGGCCCCGGCGCTGTGCTGTCCGGGGTGCCGCACCGGGGTTTGGGAGTGCGTACCCGGGAAATATCTTGACCATGGAGATAACCCGGAGCGACCGGCGGACCGGCACGGCGCGAACCTGGTGGGTGCTGCTCGGCTTCGGCGCGGCCGTCGCGGTCGCCGCCGCGATCGGCGGGTTGGGGGTGGCCGGCACCCGCGACAAGTACGCCTCGCTCCAGCAGCCGGCCTGGGCCCCGCCGGGTTGGCTGTTCGGCCCGGTCTGGACCGTGTTGTACGCGCTGATCGCGGTCGCCGGCTGGCTGGTCTGGCGGCGGGTCGGCTTCGGCCCGGCGCTGTGGGCGTGGACGGTCCAGCTGGTACTCAACGCGATCTGGACCCCGCTGTTCTTCGGCGCGGGACGCTACGGCCTGGCCTTCGCCGAGATCGTGCTGATGTGGCTGGCGATCGCGGTGACGGTGGTCGCCTTCTGGCGGGTCTCCCGGCCGGCGGCGGCCCTGCTACTGCCCTACTGGGCCTGGGTCACCTTCGCCGCCGCGTTGAACTTCTCGATCTGGCAGCTCAACAGCTGACCGGGCACCGGGGCCCGGCGGCCCGGTGCCCGGCGGGCTCAGCAGCGGGGCACGTTGGGGATGTAGCCGTCGTGGCCGGTGTAGACGTAGGCGTCGGCGATGAACCGGCCGGAGCCGATCCGGTCCCAGATCGCGCTGGTGCCGAAGGTGCCGGTGACCGTGGTGCCACTGGTCTGGCAGCCGATGGTGACCTTGGCGCCGTCGGCGACCGTGCCGACCGACGCGTAGCCGGTGCCCGGCCCGGACCGCACGGTCAGCGGGGAGCCGGCGGTGTCGACCGTGCCCGACCCGGTGCCGCTGGAGCAGCCGTTCCCGCTGGTGTACGTCTTGGTGCCCCAGTACAACGCGAGCGTGCCGTTGAACTTGACCTTGATGTCGTCGCCGTTGAGGCGCTGCTCGTAGTGCAGGTGCGGGCCGGTGGAGCCGCCGGTGCTGCCGACCCAGCCGATCACCTTGCCGTAACCGACCTGCTGGCCGACCGAGACGTTGAAGCCGTTGAGGTGGGCGTAGTAGGTCGTGTAGCCGCCGCCGTGGTCGATCCGGACGTACTTGCCGTAACTCGTGCCACCGAGGTCGGTGACCCGGTCGACGGTGCCCGGGGCGCTGGCGACCACCGGGTCGCCGAGGTCGTCGGTGCGGTTGAAGTCGATCGCGTTCGCCGGGCTGTGGTCCGACCGGGTCTGGCCCGACCAGGACTGGTTGCAGGGGAAGGGCACCTTGAACGTGGGCGCGGCCCAGGCCGGGCCGGCCGGGACCAGGGTCCCGGTGACCAACAGGGCCGCCGCCAGCAGGCTCCACCGTCTGCGCACCGCACACCTCCGATGTCGAGATCCTTCAATGTCTTGCGTCGAGGGTGGCAGATATCGCCATCGATGCCAACCCGCGCCGACCCCTGTCGACCCCTACTCGGTGAGCACGGGTGGGAGCGCATCCACCTGCGGCGGGGGGTTTCGGGATTGTTACCGGGCCGTGTCCGCCAGGGGGTGGACCGATCGGGATGCAAGCGCTTACATGTGAGGACGACTCATCGGACCGGCGTCGGGTTTCCCCCACCTGTGGGCGCGCCGGCAAGGAAGGAGAACGGCATGGCGTTTGCCAGATCACGCCAGGCTCTCGCGATCGCCGGCGTGCTGGGGCTGGCGCTCGGCGCCGCCGCCTGTGGCACCGGCAACGACAAGAAGAGCAGCAACGCGGGTTCGGCCGAATGCGCCGCATACGAGAAGTACGGTGACAACGACGGCAAGAAGGTCACGATCTACTCGTCGATCCGGGACATCGAGGCCGACCGGCTGGCCCAGTCCTGGAAGCAGTTCGAGGACTGCACCGGCATCGAGATCGACCACGAGGGCTCCGGCGAGTTCGAGGCCCAGCTCCCCGTCCGGGTGCAGGGCGGCAACGCGCCCGACCTGGCCTTCATCCCGCAGCCGGGCCTGGTCAAGCGGTTCGTCGACGGCGGCAACCTCAAGCCCGTCGCCGCCGCCACCAAGACCGAGGCCGAGGCGAACTTCTCCCCCGACTGGCTGAAGTACACCACCATCAACGGCCAGTTCTACGGCGCCCCGCTGGGCTCGAACGTCAAGTCGTTCGTCTGGTACTCGCCGAAGACCTTCAAGGAGAAGGGCTGGGCGGTCCCCACCACCTGGGACGAGCTGATCAAGCTCTCCGACACGATCGCGGCCAGCGGCACCAAGCCGTGGTGCGCCGGCATCGAGTCCGGTGACGCCACCGGCTGGCCGGCCACCGACTGGATCGAGGACGTGCTGCTGCGTACGGCCGGGCCCGAGGTCTACGACCAGTGGACCACCCACGGCATCCCGTTCAACAGCCCGCAGGTCGCCGACGCCCTCAACCGGGCCGGCACCATCCTCAAGAACGACAAGTACGTCAACGGCGGCTTCGGCGGCGTGAAGAGCATCGCCACCACCTCCTTCCAGGAGGCCGGCGTGCCGATCACCACCGGCAAGTGCGCCCTGCACCGGCAGGCGTCCTTCTACGCCAACCAGTGGCCCGAGGGCACCAAGGTGGCCGAGGACGGCGACGTCTTCGCGTTCTACTTCCCGTCGATCGACGCGGCCAAGGGCAAGCCGGTGCTGGGTGGCGGCGAGTTCGTCGCGGCCTTCACCGACCGTCCCGAGGTCCAGGCGGTGCAGACCTACCTCGCCTCCGGCGAGTACGCCAACAGCCGCGCCAAGATCGGTGACTGGGTGTCGGCGAACAAGAAGCTCGACCTGGCCAACGTCCCGAACCCGGTGGACAAGCTCTCCGTGGGCATCCTCCAGGACCCGAAGACCGTCTTCCGCTTCGACGGCTCCGACCTGATGCCGGCCGCGGTCGGCAACGGCACCTTCTGGAAGGGCATGGTCGACTGGATCAACGGCAAGGACACCACCACGGTGCTGAACGGCATCGAGAACAGCTGGAAGTGATCTGAGACGGGTGGCCCGGTCCGCACGGTGCGGACCGGGCCACCCGTCGGATACGAACCCTTGAGAGGGAGGGTCGATGGAGTTCGACTTCGCTGAGGAACAGCCGAAGTTCCTCATGCTGATGTATGGGCTGATCGCTTTCGTCGCGGTGGTGGGCGGTCTGCTCCTGCTCCTCGACGTGGTGCCGGCCTGGTTCGCCCGCCGTCGGGAGGCGCAGCTGGTCGCCGCCTCGACCGGTGGCGGCCCCCTGCCCCGCCGACGCAAGCCGAGGGAGGGCCTGTTCGCGCTCTTCTTCCTGCTGCCGACGCTGCTGCTGCTCTCCGTCGGGCTGGTGGTGCCGGCGCTGCGCACCGTGCTGCTCTCCTTCATGGACGCCGGCAGCGACAACTGGGTGGGGCTGCGCAACTACGGCTGGATGTTCTCCGAGGACTCGATCGTCCGGGTGCTGCTCAACACCCTGATCTGGGTGCTGCTGGTGCCGCTGGTGGCCACCACGTTCGGCCTGCTCTACGCCGTGATGGTGGACAAGGCCCGGTTCGAGTCCATCGCCAAGTCACTGATCTTCCTGCCGATGGCGATCTCGTTCGTAGGGGCCAGCATCATCTGGAAGTTCGTCTACGCCTACCGCAGCGAGGAGCAGGACCAGATCGGCCTGCTCAACCAGATCGTGGTCAGCCTCGGCGGCGAACCCCGGCAGTGGCTGCTCGACTCACCGCTGAACACCTTCCTGCTCATCGTGATCATGGTGTGGATCCAGGCCGGTTTCGCCATGGTCGTGCTCTCCGCCGCGATCAAGGCGATCCCGGCGGACATCGTCGAGGCGGCCCGCCTCGACGGGGTCAGCCCGTGGCAGATGTTCTGGCAGATCACCATGCCGAGCATCCGACCGGCGCTGATCGTGGTCGTGGTGACCCTGTCGATCGCCACCCTGAAGGTCTTCGACATCGTCCGGACCGCCACCAACGGCAACTACGACACCAGCGTGATCGCCAACGAGATGTACAACCAGGCGTTCCGGTACGGCGAGAACGGGCAGGGCTCCGCCCTGGCGGTCTTCCTCTTCATCCTGGTGATCCCGATCGTGATCTACCAGATCCGCAACCTGCGTCAACAGCGGGAGGGCTGAGATGACCACCGCCACGCCCACCGTCGGAGCCGGGGCCCAGGCCACCGGGAAGCCGACAAGCACCGCCGGCCGGGTCCGTAGCCGGCTCAACAGCCGTACGGCCACCCTGGTCTCGATCGTCATCGCGCTGCTCTGGACGATCCCGACGTTCGGCCTGTTCGTCTCCTCGTTCCGGCCCGAGGCCGAGATCAAGTCCACCGGGTGGTGGACCTTCTTCACCGACCCGCAGTTCACCCTGGAGAACTACCAGGACGTCCTGTTCGGCTCCTCCTCGTCGTCGGGTCAGCTGGCCAGCTACTTCATCAACTCGCTGGCCATCACCATCCCGTCGGTGCTCTTCCCGCTGGCGTTCGCCTCACTCGCCGCGTACGCGCTGGCCTGGATCAACTTCCGGGGACGGGACTGGCTCTACATCGCGATCTTCGCGATGCAGATCGTGCCGTTGCAGATGGCCCTGGTGCCGCTGCTGAAGTTCTTCTCCACCGGGGTCACCCTCGCCGGCGTCCAGCTGATGCCGGCCTGGAACCTGGTCGACGAGCAGAAGTTCGCCCAGGTGTGGTTCGCGCACACCTGCTTCGCCCTGCCCTTCGCGGTGTTCCTGCTGCACAACTTCATCTCCCAGCTCCCCCGGGACCTAATGGAGGCGGCCCGGGTCGACGGGGCCACCCACCCCAAGATCTTCCGCACCATCGTGCTGCCGCTGATCACCCCGGCGCTGGCGGCGTTCGGCATCTTCCAGTTCCTCTGGGTCTGGAACGACCTGCTGGTCGCGCTGATCTTCGCCGGTGGCGGCAACGAGACCGCCCCGCTCACCGTGCGCCTGGCCGAGATGGCCGGCACCCGGGGCAACGAGTGGCAGCGGCTCACCGCCGGCGCGTTCGTCTCGATCGTCGTACCGCTGGTGGTGTTCCTGTCGTTGCAGCGCTTCTTCGTGCGCGGCCTGCTCGCCGGGAGCGTCAAGGGTTGACGGCCGTCCGTCGCCGCCCGGTGTTGCCGGGCGGCGACGGGGGTCGGCCGGAGCGGGGGAACGACAGGGTGACGAGAATCGACGACGTGGCCCGGCTGGCCGGGGTCTCCACGGCCACGGTCTCCCGGGCGTTGCGCGGCCTGCCGACGGTGTCGGCCGCGACCCGCCGCCGGGTGCTCGCCGCCGCCGAACAACTCCAGTACGCGGTCTCGCCGAGCGCCTCCCGGCTGGCCGGTGGCCGCACCGGCACGGTCGCCGTGGTGGTGCCCCGGATCACCAGGTGGTTCTTCGGCACCGTCGTCGAGGCGGTCGAGGAGTTCCTCCACCACTCCGGCTACGACCTGCTGCTCTACAACCTCGGCGGGCGCGAGCAGGTGCGGCAACGGGTGCTGCGCACCGCCAACCTGCACAAGCGGGTGGACGCGATCATGCTGGTCGCCACCCCGCTGCGCCCGGCCGACCTGACGGCCCTGGCCGAACTGGACCTGCCCGGCATCACGATCAGCTCCGGCAGCACCGTCCCCGGCTGGCCCTGCGTGCGGATCGACGACGTGGCCGCCGCCCGGACGGCCACCCGGCACCTGCTCGACCTGGGCCACCGGCGGATCGCCCACATCTCCGGCGACCCCGACGACGAGCTGGCCTTCACCACCCACACCGACCGTCGCCGGGGCTACCAGGAGGCGCTGCGCCGCGCCGGGCTGCACCCCGACCCCCGCCTGGACATGGAGTCGCAGTTCACCATCGACGGCGGCAACCAGGCCACCGTCGAGCTGCTGGCCCGGGGCGAACCACCGACGGCGATCTTCGCCGCCTGCGACGAGATCGCGATGGGCGCGATGACCGCGCTGCGCGACGCCGGGCTGCGCGTCCCGCAGGACGTCAGCGTGATCGGCGTGGACGACCACGACCTGTCCGCCGTGCTCGGGTTGACCACCATCGCCCAGCCCGCCGCCGAGCAGGGCCGGCTCGCCGCCCGGATGCTGCTCGACCCGCTGGGTGCCGCCGCCGCCGAGCCGGACGCCGACCGGGTGCCGGCCCCGCGCGGGCCCGGCCCGCACGGCCCCGCGCCGCATCCGCCGGTGATCCTGCCCACTCGCCTGGTGGTACGGGAATCGACCGGCCCGCCCCGGGCAAACTGAACGGATTCGACCGCACGGCTCGACCGGCTCGACACAGGGAGAAGGCTCTGAACACCGACGCGAGGCAGCAGGAACAGTCCGTGGGCGTGGCCCCCGGATGGTGGACCGAGGCCGTCATCTACCAGATCTATCCGCGTTCCTTCGCCGACTCCGACGGTGACGGCATCGGTGACCTGCCCGGCATCACCGCCCGACTCGGGCACCTGGCCGAGTTGGGTGTCGACGCCGTCTGGCTGTCGCCGTTCTACCCGTCGCCGCAGGCCGACGCGGGCTACGACGTCGCCGACTACCGCGACGTCGACCCGCTGTTCGGCAGCCTGGCCGACGCCGACAGGTTGATCGCCGAGGCCCGCGCGAAGGGTCTCAAGGTCATCGTCGACCTGGTCCCCAACCACACCTCGTCGGCGCACCGGTGGTTCCGGGCCGCCGTCGCCGCCGCCCCCGGCAGCCCCGAACGGGGCCGGTACATCTTCCGCGACGGGCTCGGCCCGGACGGTGCCGAGCCCCCCAACGACTGGCAGAGCGTCTTCGGCGGCCCCGCCTGGACCCGGCTCGTCGAGCCGGACGGCCGGCCCGGCCAGTGGTACCTGCACCTGTTCGACACCGCCCAGCCGGACCTCAACTGGGACAACCCGGAGATCCGCGCCGAGTTCCTCGACGTGCTCCGGTTCTGGCTGGACCGGGGCGTCGACGGTTTCCGGGTGGACGTGGCGCACGGCCTGATCAAGCAGGCCGACCTGGCCAACTGGGAGGAGCCGCAGGAGATCCTCTCCGGCAACGAGGCGGACAAGCCACGCCCGCCGATGTGGGACCAGGACGGCGTCCACGAGGTCTACCGCGAGTGGCGGCGGGTGCTGGACTCCTACGACGGCGAGCGGATCCTCGTCGCCGAGGCGTGGGTGGAGCCGGCCGAGCGGATCGCCCGCTACGTCCGCCCCGACGAGATGCACCAGGCGTTCAACTTCGAGTACCTGCTCGCCGCCTGGACGGCTCCCGCCCAGTACGCGGTGATCACCCGCTCGCTGGAGGCCACCGACGCGGTCGGCGCCCCGACCACCTGGGTGCTGTCCAACCACGACGTCATCCGGCACGCCTCCCGGCTGGGCCTGTCGGCCAAGGGCGGCCGGCCCAACGGCATCGGCATCGGCGACCCCCAGCCGGACGCCGCGCTGGGCCTGCGCCGGGGCCGGGCGGCCACCCTGCTGATGCTCGCCCTGCCCGGCTCGGCCTACCTCTACCAGGGCGAGGAGTTGGGGCTGCCGGAGCACACCACGCTGCCCGACGAGTCCCGGCAGGATCCGACCTGGGAGCGCAGCGGCCACACCCAGCGCGGTCGGGACGGCTGCCGGGTGCCGATCCCGTGGGAGGCCGACGCCCCGTCGTACGGCTTCGGCCCGACCGACGCCAGTTGGCTGCCGCAGCCGCCGCTGTGGGCCGAGTACGCCCTGGACCGGCAGCGGGGGGTGGCCGGCTCGACGTACGAGACGTACCGGACCGCGTTGCGGCTGCGCCGCGAGCACGCCCTGGGGCGAGGGACGTTGCAGTGGCTCTCCTCCGGCGACGAGGTGCTGAGCTTCCGCAACGGCGGGCTGACCGTGCTGACCAACTTCGGCACGGCCGCGGTGCCGCCACCGGCCGGGGAACTGCTGCACAGCAGCGCGCCGCTGGACGCCGACGGTCGGGTCCCCACCGACGTCACGGTCTGGGTCCGGCACTCCTGACCCACCCCCGGTCCTGAACTCCGGCCCCGGCGCTCAGCCGGTCCGGGGCCGGAGTTCGGCCCCGGACCGGAGTGGGTTCGACCCCTGGTGGCGGGGTGCCCTGGTGCGGGGGCCTGATGCTGATGCCGGGGGCGTGCCGGGGACCGGTGCGAGGCTGGCGGCAGGCCCCCGGAGGGACACGGCGACCTTGGTGATGCTCTTCGCGTCCTTTCGAGCTGATGGCGTTAACGATTCACGGGTTGAGGTCACCGGTGGCCCGGATCTGCGGCGAGCCGTCTCCCCGGGGCGGGGCCGGCACCAGCAGGTCAGCGGCGGTCGGCGCGGTCGTGCAGCAGGTCACCCACGGCGGCGATGTCGCCGGGTGACGTGCGGGATGCCAGCCAGTACATCAGCCCGGTGGGGATGAAGAGGAGCTGGAACGCGGCCAGCCCGACGGCGTAGTTGAGCGGCGGCGGGAAGGCCGCCCGCAGCGCGTGGAAGGCCGCGCCGACCAGTCCGTTGCCGGCGGCCCGGCCGACCCCGTTGACCAGGTTGCCCAGGCTGTAGACGGTGCCCCGGTGCTCCGGCGGGTTGACGTCGGCGATCAGGGCGAACCAGTTCGGCGAGTTCGCCGACGTCAACGCCAGCGCGACGACGGCGGTGAGCAGGCTCAGCCCGACCGTCGGCTCGGTCACCACGCTGGCCAGCACGGCACCCACCACCGCGCCGGTGCCGCCGCCGTCGGGCACGTCGATCCGGATCGGCACGAAGAACAACACCAGGTAGAACGGCAGCGCCGCGAGCACGCCGACCGCCGCGACCAGCGCCCTGCCCCGGGGGGTACGCCGTTGCAGCGCGTCCCCGACCAGCCCGCCGACGATGGAGAACACCCCACCGAGCTGGAACAGGGTGGCGAAGACGCTGCCCACCACGACCGCCGTCGCCGTCGAGTAGCCCTGCTCCTGCGCCCGCTCGGCGAACAGCACCGGCAGCCACACCAGCGACCCGAACGCCGCCTGCGCGGTGAGGCCCTGCAGGATCAGCCACCGGTTGGTCCGTCGCCCCAGGATGCGCGGCAGGTCGGAGCGGGTGATCCGGTAGTCGTACTCGACGCCGGCCTCGATCGCCGCGGCCAGCTCCGGTTCGCTCTGCCCGCGCCGGATGTCGTAGGTCAGCAGGTAGGCCACCGTCGCGCCCAGGCCGACCACGGTGAGCAGCAGGAACGGGCGTCGCCAGTCGGTCGCGCCGAGCAGCCCGCCGGTGAGCGTCCCGGCCAGGGTGCCGACCCCCTGGGACAGCCCCCAGAAGCTCATCACCAGCCCCCGGCGGCGCGGGGAGATCAGGTCGGTGACCACGGAGAACCCGACCGAGCCGACCGCGCCCAACCCGACCGCGGCCACCAGTTGCGCGGCGAGGAACGTCGGGAAGCCGGTGGCGAACGCGCTGCCACCGGTGCCGGCCGCCCAGACCAGCGTGCCGACCATCAGCAGCGGCTTGCGGTTGGTCCGGTCACCGACGTACGCCCAGGCCACCGCCGCGACCGCACTGACCAGGAAGCTCACCGCCGTGACCAGGCCGAGCATCCGCTGCGGCACGCCCAGCGCCCCGGAGATCGGCCCGTACAGCGGGGGCACCAGGCCGATCGCCACGTTGTCCAGGGAGGCGAGCACCACGAACACCACGACGCTGTAGAGGCGGTGCGCCGCGTTCCCGCGCCGGGAGATCCTGCTGCCGGTCATATGCGGCAGCCAACCAGGTACGCCTCCCGGCCCGACGGGCACCCCCGCCGGGCCGGTCCACTCGGGGCCGGACCGGCCGACGGCCGGTGACCGGCCCCCCGTGCGCCGGTCACCGGCCGACGTCGTCGGTCGGGTGGGTGGTCACTCCCCCGGCACGGCCACCCGGTCGAGGGTGTGGTCGCGGGCCTCGGCGTACCGCTGGCGGATGGCGGGGACGGGCTCCGCCGCGTACTCCTCGGTGTCCTTCGGTGCCCAGTCCGGTGGCGTCGCGCCACCCAGGGCGACCCAGGCGGCCTGGCGGGCCGCGCCGTCGGCGACGTACTCCCCGGGCGGGGGCACCACCACGGGACGGCCGAAGACCTGCGGTGCGATCCGGCGGACCGCCGCCGAGCGGGCCCCGCCGCCGACCAGGATCACCCGCTCGACCGTCGCGCCCTGGGCGACCAGCGCGTCGAGGCCGTCGGCCAGCGCGCAGAGCATCCCCTCCACCGCCGCCCGGGCCAGGTGCGCCGGGGTGGCGGTGCGCAGGGTGAGGCCGTGCACCGAGCCGGTGGCGGTGGGGCGGTCCGGGGTCCGCTCCCCCTCCAGGTAGGGCACCATGACCAGGCCGTCGGCCCCGGGTGGGGCGCTCAACGCCAGCTCGGACAGGGTGTCGAGGTCGACGCCGAGCAGCGTCGCCGCCGAGTCGAGCACCCGGGCCGCGTTGAGCGTGCAGACCAGCGGCAGGAACCGGCCGGTCGCGTCGGCGAACCCGGCCACCGCGCCACCGGCGTCGGCGGCCGGCGTGTCCGCCACCGCGAAGACCGTGCCCGAGGTGCCGATCGAGACGACCACGTCGCCCGGACCGGCACCGACCCCGAGCGCGGCTGCGGCATTGTCCCCGGTGCCGGGGCCGAGCAGGACGTCCCCGCCCGGCACCGCCCGGCCGTCGCCGAGCACGGCCGGGTCGAGCACGCCGGCCTGCGCGGCCGGACCGAGCACCGTGGGCACCTCGACGACCCGACCGAACGCCTTCTCCAGCAGGTCGGGGCGGTACTGCCCGGTCACCGGCGACCAGTAGCCGGTGCCGCTGGCGTCACCCCGGTCGGTGCGCAGCGCCGCCAGGTCGGGAGCACCCGCCAACCGCCAGGTCAGCCAGTCGTGCGGCAGGCAGACGGCGGCGACCCGGGCGGCCCGCTCCGGCTCGTGCCGGGCCAGCCAGCGCAGCTTGGTGGCGGTGAAGCTGGCCACCGGGACCAGCCCCACCGCGTCGGCCCAGAACCGGCGGCCGGTCTCCCCGCCGCCGGCCTCGGCGATCAGGTCCCGGGCCGCGTCGGCGGACCGGGTGTCGTTCCACAGCAGCGCCGGCCGGACGACCTCGCCCGCCTCGTCGAGGCAGACCATGCCGTGCTGCTGACCGGCGACCGACACGGCCGCCACGTCGGCCAGCCCGCCGGCCGCCTCGACGGCGGCCAGCAGGGCATCCCACCAGGCCCGTGGGTCGACCTCGGTGCCGTCCGGGTGCGGCGCGCGGCCCTGCCGGACCAGCGCGCCGGTCTCCGCGTCCCGGATCACCACCTTGCAGGACTGGGTGGACGAGTCCACCCCGGCGACGAGCGGCATGCCGGCCCGCCTCAGCGTGCGCCGAGCAGGTGCTCGACGGCGAGCTGGTTGAGCCGGACGAAGGCGAAGCCCTTCGCCGCCGTCGCGTCCACGTCGAACTCCTCGAACGCGGACCGGTCGGCGAGCAGCCCGGCGTAGCCCTCACCGTCGCCCAGCGTCGGGCTGGCCAGCTCGCCGACCTTGCTGGCGGCGAGCGCCTCGACCACCTCCGGGTCGGCCCGGAACGCCGCCGCCCGCTCCTTGAGCAGCAGGTAGGTCGCCATGTTGGCCTCGGCCGACGCCCACACCCCGGCGATGTCCTCGGTGCGGGAGGGCTTGTAGTCGAAGTGACGCGGGCCGTCGTACGCCGGGCCACCGTTGGGGCCGCCGTTCTCCAGCAGGTCCACCAGGGCGAACGCGTTCATCAGGTCGCCGTGGCCGAAGACCAGGTCCTGGTCGTACTTGATGCCGCGCTGGCCGTTGAGGTCGAGGTGGAACAGCTTGCCCTGCCAGAGCGCCTGGGCGATGCCGTGGGCGTAGTTGAGGCCGGCCATCTGCTCGTGCCCGACCTCCGGGTTGAGGCCGACCATCTCGGGCCGGGCCAGCTCGGAGATGAACGCCAGGGCGTGCCCGACGGTGGGGAGCAGGATGTCGCCGCGCGGCTCGTTCGGCTTGGGCTCGATGGCGAACCGCAGGTCGTAGCCCTGGTCGACGACGTACTGGCAGAGCACGTCGACGGCCTCGCGGTAGCGGTCCAGCGCGGCCCGGATGTCCTTGGCGACGTCGTACTCGGAGCCTTCCCGGCCACCCCACATGACGAAGGTCTTGGCGCCCAGGTCGGCGGCGAGGTCGACGTTGCGCAGCACCTTGCGCAGCGCGTAGCGGCGGACGTCACGGTCGTTGCTGGTGAAGCCGCCGTCCTTGAACACCGGGTGGGTGAAGAGGTTGGTGGTGACCATCGGCACGACCAGGCCGGTCTCGTCGAGGGCCTTGCGGAACCGGGCGAGCTGCGCCTCCCGGGCGGCGTTGTCGGCGCCGAACGGGATCAGGTCGTCGTCGTGGAACGTGATGCCGTACGCGCCCAGCTCGGCGAGCCGGTGCACGGCCTCGACGGCGTCCAGCTCGGGGCGGGTGGCGTCGCCGAACGGGTCACGGGCCTGCCAGCCCACCGTCCAGAGCCCGAAGGAGAACTTGTCGGCGGGGGTGGGACGGGGTGCCATGGCAGACCTCCGGTGGGGATGATGGTGGCGGTGGGTGGGTGACCCGCAATTTGTTCAGTGGTTGAATTAAATGGCCGTGCTGTGGCACTGTCAAGGGGTGACCGAGACCCGGACCGTCGGCGCGGTCCGCCAGGGAAGCCTGCGCGAACTCAACCTCGCCGTGGTGCTGCGACGGATCGCCAGCACCGGCCGGCCGCCGTCGCGGGCCGAGATCGCCGCCGACACCGGCCTGACCCGGGCCACCGTGTCGGCCGTCGTCGACGACCTGATCGCCGGCCGGCTGGTCACCGAGGCCGACCCCGCGCCCCGCACCGGCGCCGGCCGCCCCGCCCGGGGACTGCTGCTCGGCGACACCGGGCCGGCGGGGCTCGGCCTGGAGGTCAACGTCGACTACCTCGCCGCCTGCGTGGTCGACCTCACCGGTGCCGTCCGGCACCACGAGGTGCGCCGGGTCGACCTGCGCCCGCTCTCCCCCGCCGACGCGCTCACCGACCTGGTCGCCCTGGCCCGTCGGGCGCGTACCGCCGCCGACGCCGCCGGGCTCGGCCTGGCCGGGGCGGCCCTGGCCGTGCCGGGGCTGGTCGACGCGCGCGGCCTGGTCCGGCTCGCCCCCAACCTCGGCTGGCGCGACGTCGACGTGCCGGCCCTGCTCGCCGGTCACCCCGCCCTCACCGACCCGGTCGACGGGGTGCCGCCGCTGGTGGTGGAGAACGAGGCGAACCTCGCCGCGCTGGGCGAGCTGCACGCCCGCCCCGGCGGCCCGCAGAGCTTCCTGCACGTCTCCGGCGAGATCGGCATCGGCGCCGGGATCGTGCTCGACGGGGCGCTGTTCCGGGGCTCCCGGGGGTGGAGCGGCGAACTGGGTCACGTACCTGTCGACCCGGACGGCCCCACCTGCCGCTGCGGGGCACGCGGCTGCCTGGAGACGTACGCCGGGCAGGAGGCCGTGCTGGCCGCGGCCGGGCTGGCGGGCGCGGACCTGCCCGCCGACACCGCCGCCCGCCGGCTGGCCGACCTGGCCTGCTCCGGCGACCCGGCCGCGCTCGACGCGCTGCACGCCGCCGGCACCGCGCTCGGGGTGGCCGTCTCCGGGGTGGTGAACCTGCTCGATCTGGACACCGTGGTGCTCGGCGGCGGATACGCGACCCTCGCGCAGTGGCTGTGCCCGCCGGTGCTGGCCGAACTCGACGCCCGGGTACTCACCAGCGGGTGGTCCCCGGTGACGGTCCGTCCGGCGGCGCTCGGGGCCGAGTCCGCCGCCGTCGGCGGGGCCGGTGCGGTGGTACGCCGGATCATCGCCCGGCCGTCCGGCTGGCTCTCCCGCCCGGGATGACCCCCGGTTCCTCGCTGGCCGATTGTCGGCCCACCTCGGTACGCTTTACCTGAGGCAAGGATTTCCTACCGAGGAGAGCACTCCCAGCATGCGCAGAGGTCGACAGACCGACGCGCCCGGCGACCGGCGGTGACGACGACCCACCGGGGCGGGCACGCCGGCCCGGTGAGCGGGGGCGGACGGGTGTCCCGCGCACCGGCCCACCCGTCGCCGGACGGCCCGCTGCCGGCCGACCCGCAGCTCGCCCGGGAACTGCTCGACGGGCTCGCCGAGGCGGTGGTCACCACCGACCGGGCCGGGCGGGTCACCCTGGTCAACGCGATGGCCGGGCAACTCCTGCCCGAGCTGGTCCCCGGCACCGACCTGACGTCGGGCACCGTGCCGGCGCTGGCCCACGCGGTCACCGGGGACGCCGCGACGTTCGACGCCGAGCACCGGGGACGCCGGCTGCGCGGGGTCTGCCGCCCGCTGGCCGGCGGGGGCTGCGCCTGGTACGTGCGGGACGTCACCGACGAGCACGCCCGCACCGACGCGTTGCTCGCCGAGCGGTCCCGCACCGCGTTCCTGGCCCGGGCCGGCAGCCGGCTCGGGCTCTCGCTGCACCGCGAGCAGACCCTCCGCAGCGCCGTCACCCTGCCCGTGCCCTACCTGGCCGACGCGGCACTGGTCGTGCACCGGCCCCCGCAACCCGGCGAGGACGTCCCGCACTGGCTGCGGTACGCCGACGGCGACCCCGCCCCGGTCGGTGGGGTCGCCGGCCCGGAGCTGACCGGCGCGGTCCCCGGGCTCGTCGAGGCGCTCAGCGGCGCGACCACCGACCCCAGCCCCTGGCTCGACGCCGAACTGGCCGACCTGGGCGCCGTCCTGCCGCCGGACTTCGGCCGCCCCGGCACCGTGCTGATCAGCCCGATGCCCAGCGCCGGCGGGCCGGCCGGCGCGTTGATCCTGGTCCGGCGGGTCGGCCGACCCGGCTTCGACCAGCGCGACATCGAGCTGGCCCGGGAGTTCGCCGCCCGCGCCGGCTCCGCGGTCGCCGCCGCCGAACTGTACGGCGAGCAGGCCCACCTGGCCCGGGTGCTCCAGCACAGCCTGCTCCCCCCGGAACTGCCCCAGGTGCCCGGCGTCACCCTCGCCGGCGGTTACCGTTCCGCCGGGGACAGCCTGCGCATCGGCGGCGACTTCTACGAGGTCTTCCGCACCGCCACCGGCGCCCTGTTCGCCCTCGGCGACGTCTGCGGCAAGGGGGTCGGCGCGGCCGTGCTCACCGGCCGGGTACGCCAGTCGTTGCAGACCCTGCGGCTGGTCGAGCAGCGTCCCCGGGAACTCGTCACCCTGCTCAACCGGGCGTTGTTCGACTCCCCCGACGCCGCCCGGCGCAGCCAGTTCACCACCCTGCTGCTGGGCACCACCGAACCGGAGGCCGACGGCGGCCTGCGGGTCCGCATCGCCGGCGGCGGGCACCCGTCCCCACTGGTGGTACGCGCCGACGGCAGCATCGTCGAGGCCCGGGTGGGCGGGATGCCGATCGGTGCGTTCGCCTCGGCCACCTTCGTCGAGGTGGAGGTGCGCCTCGCCCCGGGTGAGCTGCTGCTGGCGTACACCGACGGGGTGACCGAGGCGCGCGGCGGCGCGGCGGCCGTCGAGATGTTCGGCGAGCAGCGGCTACGGCAGGCGCTCGCCGCGGTGGCCGGCCTGCCGCCCGCCGCCGTGATCGACTGGCTGCTCCAACTCGTCGACGAGTGGCTGGACGGGGAGAGCCACGATGACATCGCGCTGCTGGCCGTCCGCGCGGCGGACCCGGCGTGAGCCGACCGGACGGGCCGGCCGCTACGGCTGCGGGCCCGCCGGCCGGGCTGGCCGTGGTGGGCCCGGAGGTCGTCGCGGCGTACCTCGACTGTCTGGACCGGGCCGACCTGCCCGCCGCCACCCGGATCGCGACCGGGTTGCTGGACGCCGGCTCGTCGGTGGCCGACGTCCTGGTGGACCTGGTCGCCGTGACCCAGCGCGAGGTGGGGCTGCGCTGGCTGACCGGCCGGTGGAGCATCGCCCAGGAGCACGCCGCCACCCACGTCAGCGAGCAGGTGGTCGAGGCGGTCGCCGCCCGCAGCGGCCCCACGGGCGAGCGGGGGCACGTGGTGATGGCCTGCGTCGAGGGCGAGTGGCACGCGTTGGCCGCCCGGATCGTCGTCGAGGTGGTCCGCGCCGCCGGCTGGCGGGTCACCTTCCTCGGTGCCAGCGTGCCGGTCCGGCACCTGGTCTCCTACCTGCACCAGACCGGCCCGGACGCGGTGCTGCTGAGCTGCGTGCAGCCGAGCCGGCTGATCCGGGCGGGGCGGATGATCGAGGCGTGCCGGGCGGCCGGGGTGCCGGTGGTGGCAGGTGGCCCGGGTTTCGGCCCGGACGGCCGCTGGGCCGCCGCCGTCGGCGCCGCCGCCTGGGGGGCGACCGCCCGGGACGCGGCCCGGCTGCTGGCCGGCCCGCTGTGCCCGGCACCGCACGCCGGTTCCGGGCCGGCGACCGGCACCGACGAGTACGTCGCGGTGCTGCGCCACCGCCGCGACCTCGTGCAGCTCGTGCTCCGCGAGGTGACCCCCGCGCCCGACCGGGTCGAGGAGGTCGCGGGGGCGGTCGCGCAGCTGGTCGACGCGCTGGCCGCGGCGATCCGGATCGGCGACCCGGGGCTGCTGGTCGAGTTCGTCCGCTGGCAGACGGAGCTGCCCGACGCCCGGGACGGCTCCCCACTGGTGGACACCACGCTCCGGGTGTGCGCCACCGCGCTGACCGAGCACCCCCGTGCCGGGGAGTACCTGCGTCGGGCCCGGACGCTGTTGACCACCAGCCCGTGACCGCCGGGTCAGGCCGAACGGGCCGCCGGGGTGCCGTCGCCGGGCCGGCTCCGCGGCGGGGACGGCGCGGACGGCGCGGACGGTAACTCGACCACTGGCCCGCCCTCCCTCTCCCGGGCCCGCGCCACCCGGTCGAACTCCACCAGCCCGCGCAGCAACGCCCCCCGGCCCTCCCCGCTCATCCCGGCCAGCACGGCGGCGAGCCGCTGCCGGCGGTCCCGGCGCAGCTCGGCCAGGAGGCGGGTCGCCTCCGGGGTCAGGTGCAGGGCGATCTCCCGCCGGTCCGACCGGCCCGGCTCCCGCTCCAGCATGCCGGCGGCGACCAGCCGGTCGCAGAGCCGGCTCGCCGAGGAGAGCAGCATGTTGAGCAGGGTGGCGAGCCGGCGCAGGTTGATCCCGTCGTGCCGTTCGACCACCATGACGGCACGTAACTGCGCGCTGGACAGCCGGCTGGTGGTGCTCTCCCGGGCCGCCTCCCACACGGAGAGCAGGGCCCCTGTCGCGGCGTCCAGCTCGGCGGCCATACTCACGTCTGGTCCGCTAGGACCGCTTTCTTCGGCCATGGTGGGCCCGAGACTACCCCCCGTACCAGGGGATCTGCGCTGTCAGGAGGCGTACATGACAAGCGGAGCCGAGTGCCGGGTCCGACGGGTGCTGACCGAGTCACCCGCGGACCTGCTGCTGGCACGGCTCGCCGACGAGCTGGGGCGGACGTACCGGATCACCGACGTGGAGCTGTTCCAGGTCGACTACCGGCTGTCGGTGCTGCTGCCGCTGGGCGGCGGCGACCCGCTGACCGGGCCCGGTCACCCGGCCTGGCGCTGCTACGACCACCAGCAGCCGGTGCTCGCCGACGGGATCGGCTGGTTCCCCGTCGGCATGCGGGGTGAGCGGCGCGGGGTGCTGCGGTTGACCCCGGTGCCCGACGACCGGACGGCGGTCGAGGAGCTGACCCGCATCGCCACCGCCCTGGGGCACGAGTTGGCCGCGGTCACCGCCGGCACCGACGTCTACCGGGCCTCCCGCCGGGCCCGCCGGCTCACCCTCGCCGCCGAGATGCAGTGGGAACTGCTGCCGGGGCGCAGCCGGGACCGGCCGTCGTTCCGCCTCGCCGGCCAGCTCGAACCGGCCTACGCGGTGCGCGGGGACAGCTTCGACTGGTCCGACGACGGCACCCGGCTGTGGCTGTCGGCCATCAACGGCACCGGTGAGGGGGTGGCCGCCTCGATGCTCACCGCGCTTGCCACCCACGCGTTGCGCAACGCGCGCCGGGGCGGACTGGCCCTCGCCGACCAGGTCGCCCTCGCCGACCAGGCGGTCTACGCCCTGCACCGGGGCGAACAGCACCTGTCCGCCCTGGTGATGGAGCTGGATCTGGCCACCGGGGTGCTGACGGCGGTGGACGCCGGGTCGCCCCGGCTGGTGCTGCTGCGCGACGGGGAGGTCAGCGAGCAGGTGCTCGACAAGCAGTTCCCGCTGGGCATGTTCGAGGGCACCGACTACCGGCACCAGAGCTTCGAGCTGCGCCGTGGCGACCGGCTGTTCGTGCTCAGCGACGGCGTGATCGACGCGACCGGGCAGCACGTCCGGTACGGCGAGACGGCGCTGGACCGTTTCCTGCGGCGTACCGGACCGATGACGCCGCTGGACGCGGTCCGCTCGCTCATCGGCGACCTGCGCGCCTTCGTCGCCGGTGATCTGGTCGACGACGCGGTGGTGGTCTGCCTGGACTGGACCGGCCCGCAGGAGTGAGACCGGTGGGCCCGGCGCGTACGGCGCCGGGCCCGGCGGTCAGTACGCTCCGCGCCCGCGCAGCACCGCGCCGAAGGTCTTCCACAGGATGGTCAGGTCGGCGGCGAGCGACCAGTTCTCCACGTAGTAGAGGTCCAGCCGGATGCCGTCCTCCCAGCTCAGGTCGGATCGGCCGCTGACCTGCCAGAGGCCGGTCATGCCCGGCTTGACCAGCAGGCGGCGGGCCACGTCGCCGTCGTAGCGGGCCACCTCGGACGGCAGCGGCGGGCGCGGGCCGACCAGGCTCATCTGGCCGAGCAGCACGTTGACCAGTTGAGGCAGTTCGTCGAGCGACCACTTGCGCAGCAGCCGCCCGATCCGGGTGACCCGCGGGTCGTCGCGCATCTTGAACATCAGGCCGTTGGTCTCGTTACGGGCGACCAGCTCGGCCAGCATCGCGTCGGCGTTGACCACCATGGTGCGGAACTTCAGCACCCCGAACTCCCGGCCGCCCTGCCCGACCCGGGTCTGCCGGAACAGCACCGGCCCCCGGCTGTCCAGCCGGACGGCCAGCGCGATCAGCGCCACCAGGGGCAGCAGCAGCGCCAGCGCCACCGCTGCGGCGGACCGGTCGACGAACTCCTTGACCAGCTTGCGGGCCCCCCGGAACTCCGGTGCCTCGACGTGGATCAGCGGCAGGCCGGCCACCGGGCGGGTGTGGATGCGCGGGCCGGCGACGTCGGTGAGGGCGGGGGCGACGACCAGGTCGATCCCGGTGCCCTCCAGCTGCCAGCCCAGCCGGCGCAGCCGGGTCGCGGTCAGCTCGCCGGACGCGGTGACCGCGACGGTGTCCGCGCCGATCGCGGCGGCGGCCTCGGGGATGCCCCGCAGGGAACCCACCACCGGCACGTCGCTGAGCCGCTGCGGTACGGGTGCGAGCAGCGCGTCGGGGATGCACGCGCCGACCACGTGGTAGCCGGCGTACGGCTCCCGGCGCAGGGTGTGCACCAGCTCCAGCACGTGCGCGGTGTCCCCGACGACGAGGACCCGGCGGGACCAGCCGTCGCCCCGGCAGCGGGCCCGGTGCAGTGCCTTGCGGGCGGCGAACCGGGTGGCGACCAGCCCGACGGTGCCGACGGCGAAGGAGATGCCGAGGAAGCCCCGGGACACCCCGGCGTCGAAGATGTAGCCGGCGATCGCGACCCCGCCGGCCAGTCGCAGGCTCGCCCCGCTGACCCGCCGGTACTCGTCCGCACCGTAGCCGAGCACCCGGTCGTCGTAGCAGCGCAGCGCCTTGAGCGAGACCAGCCAGACCAGCACCAGGGCCGGCGCGACCAGCACGTACGGGATCTCCGAGCCGCGTGGCACGGCATCACCGAAGCGGGTGGCGTAGCCGGCGAGGACCGCCAGCGACAGCACAGCGGTGTCCAGCACCACGAGCGTCCGGACGTAGCCCCGCTGACTGGTCCGGGATCGAGTACCCGCCGATCGGCCACCGGGCGCCGACGGCGGGGTACGGACGGGCGTGGACAGCGTCGCCGAGGTCACCCAACCTCCCCCACATCACACTGGTCGGCTCCGAGCCCGGTGCTCACCTCTGGAGGGGGTGGCCGGCCGGAGCGCTCCCGACATCCTGCCCCACAATGATGCTCACCTATTGCTTCGGACGCATTACTGTCAGTTTTCTTTCGCCGCCGAGACGGAGGAATCCCACCACCGCAACCGATTCTCACCGAATGCAGTGGCCCCTGTGCACTGTGCGAGGGCTCAGCGCGGTGCGTTCGGGCGCAACGCGATGGCCTTCAGGAAGATGTCACCGATCTTGGACGGGTCCTCGGTGACGAAGGCGCCGCCACCGGTGACGTTGGTGATGGACTGGAGTTCGGCCTTGGAGACCTCGCTGCCGATGCCGATGATGACCACCTGCACCGGGCGCTCCGGGTCGTTGAGCTGCTTGAGCCGGCTGATCAGCGAGCTCTGCGAAATACCGTTCTTGTCCTCGTTCTTACCGTCGGTGAACAGCACCACCGAGTTGACCCGGCCGGGCTCCCACCCGTCCTGGACGTTCTTGTACGCCGCCAGCATGGTGTCGTACAGGCCGGTGTCGCCGCTGGACGGGCGGATACCGGCGAGCCCCTGCTCCAGCTTGCCCCGGTTGCCGGACAGCGGGTTGATCGGCTCGATCTCCCGCCAGTCCCGCGAGCCGACCAGCTCGGTGGAGAAGGTCCACAGCCCGATCGACCAGGAGTCGTCGAACAGGTTCAGGCCCCGGCTGGCCGCCGCCACGGTCACCTGTTCCCGGCTGGCGTTGTTGGCCGACGGGACGGGGGTCTTCATCGAACCGGAGACGTCGATGACGCAGAGCATCCGCCCGGACTGGGTGGCGATCGACCAGCCGGAGACCGCACGGTCTATGGCCACCGGGTCCAGGCCACCGGCGGCGGTCCCGCCGGACGGGGGCACGGCGGTACCGCCGCCGGCCGGGCTCGGCGCGCCCTGCGGCGCCTTGAAGCCGTCGCCCCAGTTGCCGTCCGGGGCCCGCAGCGACTGCACGGCCAGCCGGTTCTTGAAGCTCTGCGTGGTGAGCAGTTCGAAGAGCACCTTCGCCGCCGACGCCTTGCTCTGGTCGATCCCCGGGAGCACCGCGTACGGGTAGTCCAGCGGCATCGGCGACGGCTCCAGGTAGAGCGCGGCCAGCGGGATCGGCGGCTTGGTGTTGTTGTAGGCGATGACGTCCTCCTCCGACAGCGCGGCGGCACCGAGCGCGCTGGCGATGGAGGTCGGGTCGTTGGAGCGCGGGAACCGGGCCAGCAGGTCCTGCCGCAGCGCCGAGCGGCCGGTGGCCAGCGCCCGCAGGGCGGCCGTGGTCGCCTGCTGGGCGTCGCCGCCCCCGCCGCTGGCCGCGGCGGTCAGGGAGAGCAGGCCGGAGAGCCCGGCGGCGTCCTGGGTCGGCTCGACGATGCCGGCCCGCAGCGGCTTGTCGCTGCGGACGGCACGCAGCATGTCGTTCCAGGTGAGCTTCTTCTCCGGCCAGCCGAACTTGGTGCTGGCCACCGGCTGCGGCATGGCCACCACGATGGGGCTGCGGGCGATCGAGGCGCCGTTGCCGGGGGCGAACGCGGTGGCGCCGCCGCTCTTGAGGCGCAGCAGCCAGGTCGACGAGTCCGGAATCCACACGTCGGGCGTGACCGCGGTGCCGCTGGCCTGCCCCACCCCGGCGAGGCTGGCCCCGTGTTTGCTGGCCACCGCGGCGGCCACCTCCACCGGTTCGGAGGCGGTGACGTTCACCTTGATGCAGGTGCCACCGACCGCGGCCCCGTCGGTCGTCCACTGGGCCGCCGCCGCCTCGACGGCCGGCGCGACCTCGGGCGCGGCGGCCACGGCGAGCTGGATCTCCCCTGAGCAGGACGGTCCGGCCAACTGCTGGTAACCGACCCAGGAGCCGCCGACCACGACGACGAGTGCGGTCGCCGCCAGGGCGGCGCCCGCTCCACGGATACTTGAACGCATGCGATGGCGGCCAGACACGCTGACCATCTTGCGTATCTCGTTCGCTTTCTGCCATGACCGTTCGGACGAAAGTTACGCAGGAGAAACAGTTGATCACTATTTCGACACCGTGAGTAACTAAATCGTCTCGTGACGTGGCACCCCTCCACCCCGGACGGACGTACGTCAGGGCAGTACGCAGGTCGGACTCCCGGTGGGCACCGGCTCGCCCACCGGCGACGGCACGCCCGACTCGGGGTCGACCCAAAACACCCGGACCATGTCGGCCCGCTCGTCGGCGACATACAGGTGCCGGCCGGAGAACGCGAAGTGCCGGGGCCACTCCCCGCCGGTGTCGACCTCGTCGACCAACCGGGGCAGCTCCCCGTCGAGGGCGAAGACCGCCACCGTGCCGACCCCCCGGTTGCCCAGGTAGAGGAACCGGCCGTCCGGGCCGACCGTGATCTCCGACGGCTGGACGTGACCGGACCGGCCGCTGGCGTCCACCCGGCCGAGCTGGTGCAGCGCCCCGTCGACGGTCAGCTCGTAGGCGGTCACCGTCGCGTCCAGCTCACCGGAGAGCCAGCAGCGCCGCCCGTCGGGATGCCGGGCCAGGTGCCGGGGGCCGGTGCCCGCGACCGTGTGCACCCGGGGGGCGCGCGGGGTCAGCCGGCCGGTGGCGGCGTCCAGGTCGTACCGGTAGACCGAGTCGGTGCCCAGGTCGACGGCGAGCAGCGGGCCGGTGCCGGGATCGGGCGACACCATGTGGCAGTGCGCCTGCTCCTGCCGCTGCGGGTCCGGGCCGTGCCCCTGGTGGACCACCAGATCGGTACGGTCCCCGGGTACCCCCTGCCCGTCCAGCGGCAGGACGGCGACGCTGCCCCCGCCGTAGTTGGCGACGAAGAGGTGCCCGCCGTCCGGGGCGACCGCCAGGTGCGCCGGCTCGGCACCACCGGTCGACCGGACCCCCAGCGGGGTCAGCCCGCCGTCGGGACCGACCGCGAAGGCGCTCACCTGGCCCTCGGGCAGCTCGTTGACCGCGTAGAGCACCGGCAGGGACGGGTGCCGGACGAGGAAGGACGGCGCCGGGGTCACCGCGACCGTGCCGAGCGGGGTCAGCCTCCCCGACTCCGGGTCCCGCCGGGCGGCGACGATGCCCTCCCCGCGCCCGCCCGTCTCCGCCGTGTAACCGCCGATGTGGACGATCGTTCCCGTCACCGGACCACCCCTTCGCCGAAATCCCGCCGTCGCTGCCCAGGCTTCCCGCAATCACCCGCCGCCATCCCCGGTTTCCCGGGTTTCCCACCCCGGCGGGGCGCGGGGCCGGTCAGCCTACCGGGACCGGTTCGCCGCGCTGCCGGGCCACGTGCTCGACCAGCGAGATCAGCACCAGCTTGCCGGACTGCCGGTCCCGGGCGTCGCAGAGCATCACCGGCACCTCCGGTTCGATGTCCAACGCCTGTCGCACCGCGTCGACGCCGAACCGGCGGGTGTCCTCGAAACAGTTGACCCCCACCACGAACGGGATACCGCGCTGCTCGAAGTAGTCGATCGACGGGAAACAGTCGGCCAGCCGGCGGGTGTCGGCCAGCACCACCGCGCCGAGCGCGCCGAAGGCCAACTCGTCCCAGAGGAACCAGAACCGGTCCTGCCCGGGGGTGCCGAACAGATAGACCTGGAGATCGTCGGTGATGGTGATCCGGCCGAAGTCCATCGCCACGGTGGTGGTCGACTTGCCCTCCACCCCGGACAGGTCGTCGGTGCCGATGCCGGCGTCGGTCAGCACCTCCTCGGTCTGCAACGGCCGGACCTCGCTGAGCGCGCTCACCAGCGTCGTCTTGCCGGCGCCGAAGCCACCGGCAATGAGGATCTTGAGAGCCAGCGGCAGCCGGCCCGCTGAGGAGTCGCGATCAGAGCGCACGTAGTCCACTGACCACCGCCTTGAGGATGTCGTCGTCGGGAAGGCCGGCGGCGGCCGGCGGTTCGTGCACGGTGACCAGCCCACGGGCGAGCAGGTCACCGAGGAGTACCTGGACCACCCCGAGGGCGAGATCCAGGTCGGCCGCGAGATCCACCACCGCCACCGGCTGCCGGGCGTACTCCACCAGCCGACGGTGCTCGGGTTGCAGCCCCGGCTGGCCGTACGGGTCGACACCCGCTGCGGCCAGCACGTACGCCACCAGGTCGAAGCCGCCGACGGCGGGCCGCACCCGGCCACCGGTGAGGGTGTACGGGCGCACCACCGGACCGGCCGCGCCGTCCAGCCACTCGTGCTGGTGACCCGGCTGCTCAGCCCGCATCGGCGATCCCCGCCGCCGCCCTGGCCGGCGCGGTCAGGTTCTCGCCGACCCGGACGACCAGCATCGCCATCTCGTAGGCCACCAGGCCGATGTCGGCGTCCGCCGCGCAGGCCACCGCCAGGCAGGCACCCTGCCCGGCGGCTGTGACGAAGAGGTACGCCTCCTCCATCTCCACCACCGTCTGCCGGACGCCACCGGCGGCCAACTGTCGGCTGGCCCCCTTGGCCAGGCTGGAGAAGCCCGAGGCCAGCGCGCAGAGGTGTTCGGCGTCGGACCGCTCCAGCCCGGCGGACGCACCGAGCAGCAGGCCGTCGGCGGAGAGGACCACCGCCTGCTGGGCCGCCGGCACCCGCTCCACCAGTTCGTCGAGCAACCAGCCGAGATCGGCGTTCTGCCGTGTCGTGTGCACCACTAGGCGTCCCTCTCAGTCGCGGTCGAATCGGGCGTCGCCACCGGGCCGGCCGGCGACGGGGATGCCCCGGCGTCGGACCGCCCCGGGTCGCCGCCCGCGGTCGGGGCGGGCCCGGCCGGCGCGACCGGGTGGACGCCGCTGCTGTCCAGCCGCCCCCGGGCGGTGCCGGCCTGCAGGGCCGACATCTGCCGCCGCACCTCCTCGGGAGAGCGGGTGGTGGTCGGGTCGGGGCCGGCCGTCGGGCGCGGGGGGCGGGCCACCGGACCCCGGCGACGGACCCGGCGGGGCAGACCGTCGCCGTCGGCGGCCTCCACGGCCGAGGTACGGGCCGGCGCGAACGGCAGCACCGTCTGGTCCGGCCGTTCCCGGGTGGTCCGGGTGGTCCGCGGTCGGGGCAGGGTGGTCAGCCGGGTCACCGACGCCGCCGGGCGGTCCCGGGTCGGCGGGGCGATCGGCGGCTCCTCGGTGATCAGGTCGGCCGGGAGGCTCACCAGCGCGGTGAGCCCGACCGGCGTCCCGGCCCGCAGGGTGACCCGCACGCCGTGCCGGGCGGCCAGCCGGGAGACCACGAACAGGCCGAGCCGGGCGCTGTCGGCCGGGTCGAACTCGGGCGGGCTGGCCAGCCGCTTGTTGGCGTCCTCGACCGCCTGCGGCGTCATCCCGAGCCCGTGGTCGGTGATCTCGACGAGGTAGCCGTCGACGGCCGGTGCTCCGGCCACCTCGACCCGACGCTCGGGCGGGGAGAAGGCGGTCGCGTTCTCGATCAGCTCGGCGAGCAGGTGGATGACGTCGGCGACGGCCCGGCCGAGCAGCCCGGCCGGCTCGACCCGGCTGATGTCCACCCGGTCGTACGCCTCGACCTCGGAGATCGCGCCACGCAGCACGTCCAGCAGGGCGACCGGCTGCCGCCAACCCCGGCCCGGCGCCGCCCCGGCCAGGATGACCAGGTCCTCGGCGTGCCGACGCAGCCGGGTCGCCAGGTGGTCGACACGGAACAGCTCGGCCAGCTCGTCCGGGTCCTCGGCGCGGCGCTCCATCCGGTCGAGCACGGCGAGCTGCCGGTGCACCAGGCCCTGGCTGCGCCGGGCGAGGTTGAGGAAGACCTCGTTCAACCCCCGACGCAGCGTCACCTCGTCGATCGCCGAGCGCACCGCCACCCGGGAGACCTCGGTGAACGCCCGGCCGACATCGCCGATCTCGTCGGCACCGTAGGACAGCGGCGGGGCCTCCCGGGCCACGTCGACCTGCTCTCCCCGGCGCAGCCGGGCCACCACGTCGGGCAGCCGGTGCCCGGCCAGTTCCAGCGCCGCGTTGCGCACGGCGGACAACCGGCGGGCCAGCGTCCGCCCGACCCGGAAGGCGACCAGCAGCGACACCCCGATCGCGACGAGGCCCAGCACCCCGGCGACGCCGAGGCGCAGCAGGATCGTGACGGCGACCGGCACGGACCGTTCGGCCAGCCCGTCGGCCTGGCTGAGTTCGAAGTCGCGCAGCTCCTGCTGGACGGCCTCCTGGCTGACCTGCCAGGTACGCGGGTCGATCGGCGGGAGGCCGGACGGCCCCGCGCTGAGCAGCTGCTCCTGCATGGTGCGGAGCCGGACGAACACCTCCCCCTCCACCAGCCGCTGGTAGGCGGCCCGGTCGGCGGCCGGCAGGTCGGCCACCGCCGACTCGGCGAGGAACCGTTCGTTGGCGATGGTCTGCACCAGCCGCAGGTGCTCGCCCTCGGTGAACCGGCCGGCGACGAACGCCCCGGCGAGGATCGCGTCGGTCTGGCCGAGCAGTTCGCGGGAGCGGCCGACCGCGGTCAGGGCGAGCGCCTGCCGGTTCAACTCGGCGTCGGGCAGCGCCGCCGTCGCGGCGAACGCCTGGAAGGCCGAGGAGATCATGCCGCTGTACAGGCCGATGGCGCCGGCCCGGTCGACCTGCCGGCGGTCGATGAACCCCCGGCCGGCAGGCAACGCCTCCAGGGCGGCGCCGAGCGCGTCGAGCCGGGCGTCGAGCAGGTCACCGGCGGCGTCCCGCAGCGCGTCGCCGTCCATCCTCCGGCGCAGCTCGACGATCGCCTCGTCGGTGCGTCGCCGCTGGTCGGCGAGGGCGGGCAGGGTGCCGGTGCCGGCCAGTTGGATCACCGAGGCCCGCCGCTCCCGTTGCAGCTCGGCCACCACCCGTTCGCCGGGACGGCCGAAGTCCGCGAGCAGGGTCCGGGCGGCGAGCAGGTCGAGCGCCGGCCCGAAGGTCAACGTCGTGGCGAAGATCCAGAGCGCCAGGAGGGCGGCCACCGGGGTGACGACCAGGGCGGTCAGCTTGGCGCGGATCGGCCAGTCGCGGGTGTCCATGAGTCCTCGCCCGGGCGGGAGTGTCGGCGGTGGCGCCGGCACCGACCGGGCGGTTCCGGCATCGATGCCGGGCACCGGCACGGCACCTTGGGCAGGATACGTAATCCTGACGCTCAGCACTACCGTGCGTCTTGCGGCGTCACCGCTGCGTCGCCGCCCCACCGTCCGCCGGGCCGCCCCTGGCCGACCGGCATCCGACCAGGCCGTAACCGGGTTGATCAGGCATCGGCTCCGGCCGGCGGGCACCCGCGCCGACTCCCCGCCGGCCGGCGGGACCGATGGAAAAATGTGATCGGATTTCCACCCGATCGGGCCCGGACGCACACCGTGGCCGCTTCGTCCCGGTCAGGATCGGCATGTGCGGAGGAATTTCGCCGGATCGGGATTGGTGATCAGTGTGGGGAGGGAATACCGCAGGGCGAAGGAGGAGCCATGTCGCCCACGCAGATAGTCCTACTGGTTCTCGCCGTACTGGTGGTGGCGGCGCTGGTCGCCGTGGCCGTGGTGGCCAACCGCCGACGCGCCCTGCGGTCCCGGTTCGGCCCCGAGTACGACCGGGTGGTCGCGGAGCAGGACAGCCGCGGTGCCGCCGAACGGGAACTGCGCGAGCGGGAGCGTCGCCACGCGGAGTTGACGCTCACCCCGCTCAGCCCGACCGACCGGGCCCGGTACGCCGCCGCCTGGGAGGAACTCCAGGTCCGCTTCGTAGACTCGCCGGCCGAGGCCGTCGGTGACGCCGACGAGCTGGTCAGCCGCCTGATCGCCGACCGGGGCTACCCGACCGGGGAGTTCGCCGAGCAGGCCGCGCACCTGTCGGTGGAGCACGCCCGCACCCTGACCCACTACCGGGAGGCGCACGAGATCCGGCTGCGCAACGAGCGTGGCGAGGCCGGCACCGAGGATCTCCGGCAGGCCGTCGTCCACTACCGCACTCTCGTCGCCGACCTGCTCGGCGAGGAGCCGGTCGGGCACCGCCTCCCGGAGCAGCAGCACCCGGACAGCCCGCAGGACGCCACCACCCGCTGAGGAGAACCGCCATGCGCCAGGACGAGCAGCAGTCGACCACCGACCACCCCGAGGTCGTCAGGTCCACCCCGGTGGCGGTGCCGCCGCCGGACGCGGTGGACGCCGACCCCGTCGGCCGGCACGCCACGGCCCGCGACGACCGGGACCGCGACGGCGTCGACGACCGGGACGCCATCGACCACGACGACGACGGCACCGACGGTGACGGCTTCGACGACCGGGACGGCTTCGACAACCACGACGGCTACCACGGCCCGCGGAACGACGACGGGTTGCCCCTCACCCGCCCGCGCTCCGGTGACGACGCCGACCTGGCGACCGACCGGGAGACGCCGGCCGGTAGCGACCCGGACGGGGACCGGCGGCCGGAGTTCCACGAGCCCGCGCCGCTGCCCACCGCCTTCGGGGCGACCAGTGTGGGCGACGCGGTGGCCGCGTCGGCGCTGGCCGGCGGACGACCGCAGGACGAGCGGGACGCCCGGGACGAGGACCTCGCCGTGCCCGGTGACGGGGCGCCGGGGCGGACCGGGCCCTTCGACGACGAGCGGGCCGACCCGACCGCGGCGGACCGCATCCACGACCGGGACCGCTGGTCGGCCGACCGCACCGCCGACGACGACATCGACACCGGGGACGTCAACGCCACCGATCCGGACCGGGACACCGACCGGCCGGCACCGGTGACCGACGCCGCCGGCTACGGCAGCGCCACCCCGGCGATGGTCGACCCGGACGCGACGCCCGACGGTGACGGGTCGACGGCGGCCGGCGTCGGCGCGGCCGGTGCCGCCGCTGCGGTGGCCGGTGCCGCCGACCGGTCGACGGACGCGAACGTGCCCAGCGACGCCGCGACCCTGTTCGAGGCGGACGCCGCGCAGGGCTTCCGGGACCGGTGGCGCGACGTGCAGCTCCGGTTCGTCGACGACCCCCGGGGCGCGGCCGGCGAGGCGCAGTCGCTCGTCGAGGAGGCGATCGCGGCGCTCTCCGAGGCGCTCGCCGCGCAGAAGGAGAAGCTGGGCGGCTGGCAGGGTGCCGACGAGGCCGACACCGAACAGCTCCGGGTGGCCGTCCGGCGGTACCGCGACTTCCTGGACCGCGTGCTGGGCCGCTGAACCTTCACCGAACCGCCGGGCGGACGGCTCCGGCACCGCACCGGACGGCCCAGCGCCGGTGCTCCACCTCCATCGACGCCCCGGCCGGGACACTCCCGGCCGGGGCGTCGACGGTCCGCCCGCCGAATCAACCCGGACGTCCGGCATGAAAGCCCGCAGGAGGGGTAATAGCGCGCCCGGCGAGCGTGGACGGCGCATCGAAGGGTGGCGGACGATGGACGGTGCCGGGCTCAGACTGAACATGAACGTGCTGGATTACGGAATCCTCGCGCTCTACTTCGTCACCGTGCTCGGGGTCGGTTTCGCCGCCCGCCGGGCGATCCGCACCAGCGTCGACTTCTTCCTCTCCGGGCGTTCGCTGCCCGCCTGGGTGACCGGCCTGGCCTTCGTCTCGGCCAACCTGGGTGCCCTGGAGATCATCGGGATGGCCGCCAACGGCGCGCAGTACGGCATCATGACCGTCCACTACTACTGGATCGGCGCCGTACCGGCGATGATCTTCCTGGGCATCGTGATGATGCCGTTCTACTACGGCTCCCGGGTGCGCAGCGTCCCGGAGTACCTGCGGCTGCGGTTCAACCGCCCGACCCACCTGCTGAACGCGATCAGCTTCGCGGTCGCCCAGGTGCTGATCGCCGGGGTCAACCTGTACGCGCTGGCGCTGATCATGCAGGCGCTGCTCGGCTGGCCGCTCTGGCTGGCGATCGTCGTCGGCGCGGCGATCGTGCTGGCCTACATCACCGTCGGCGGGCTCTCCGGCGCGATCTACAACGAGGTGCTCCAGTTCTTCGTCATCATCGCCGGGCTGGTGCCGATCACCGTCATCGGCCTGGTCAAGGTGGGCGGCTGGTCCGGCCTGATGGACTCGGTGCGCGACACGAAGCTGGGCGAGGCCGGGCTGCACGCCTGGGAGGGCACCGGCAGCACCGCGAACCCGCTCGGCGCGCACTGGCTGGGCATCGTGTTCGGGCTCGGTTTCGTGCTCTCCTTCGGCTACTGGACCACCAACTTCGCCGAGGTGCAGCGGGCCCTGTCGGCCAAGAACATGAGCGCCGCCCGGCGTACGCCGATCATCGCCGCGTACCCGAAGCTGGTCATCCCGGCGGTGACCGTGATCCCGGGCCTGATCGCGCTGGTCACCGTCAAGGGGCTGGGGGCCGAGTCCGGTGACCTGGTCTACAACAACGCGATTCCGCTGCTGATGCGCGACCTGCTGCCCAACGGGGTGCTCGGGATCGCGGTCACCGGCCTGGTCGCCTCGTTCATGGCCGGCATGGCGGCCAACGTCAGCGGCTTCAACACCGTCTTCACCTACGACATCTGGCAGGCGTACGTCCGCAAGGAACGGTCCGACGAGTACTACATCCGGATCGGGCGGATCGCCACCGTGGGCGGGGTCGTGGTGGGCATCGGCACCGCGTTCATCGCCGCCGGGTTCAGCAACATCATGAACTACATCCAGGCGCTGTTCTCCCTGTTCAACGCCCCGCTGTTCGCCACCTTCATCATCGGCATGTTCTGGAAGCGGATGAGCGCGCTCGCCGGTTTCTGGTCGCTGCTGGCGGGCACCCTGGCCGCGCTGGCGACCTACCTGCTCTACAAGGCCGGCGTGGTGCACTTCAACTCCGACCTGGAGGAGAGCTTCTGGGGCGCGGGCATCGCCTTCGTCACGGTCGCCGTGGTCGCGGCGGTGGTCACCCCGCTGACCCGCCCCAAGCGGGCCGAGGAGTTGCAGGGTCTGGTCTACGGGATGGGTGGGGTCGACCTGAAGGGCGACGTGCTCGCCGGGGACCAGGTCTGGTGGCGGTCGCCGGTGCTGCTCGGCGCGATCGCGCTGGTGCTGGCCGTGCTCTTCTACATCCCGGTCTTCTGAGCCCGGTCCGTCACGAGAGGGAGGCGCAGGCGTGGACCAGCACAGCGAACGCGCGAACGACCCGCAGGTCGCCGAGACCGAGAACGAACGCAAGCGGTCCGCCGCCGCCCGGCTGTTCGACATCCGCCGGGTCATCGGTGGTCTCTTCGTGGTGTACGGGGTGATCGTCGGCCTCGTCGGTCTCTTCGACTCGGCTGCCGAGATCGACAAGGCGCAGGGCGTCCGGATCAACCTCTGGGCCGGGCTGGCGATGCTGGCCTTCGGGCTGTTCATGCTGGCCTGGCAGTGGCTGCGCCCGGTGGTGCCGCCCAGCGCCGAGGAGGCCCGGGAGGTCTGAGCCGCCCGGCATGGGGTCGCCCGGAGGGGGTACCCGGGACGCGGGAAGCGTCTGGGACAGGAGGGCGGCACCATGACCGACCGTGACCCGAACCGACCGCTGGAGGAGCGCCCGGAGGTGGCCGCCGCGGTGGACGACGACTCCACCGTGCCGCGGTTCTCCCGGGGCGGCGCCGGTCCCGCCGACCCGGCGTTCGTCGCGCCGGGTGACCAGCCCGGTGCTGCGACCGAGGAGCTGATCGGTGACCCGTACGCCGCCGGGACCGGAGCCACCGGTACCGGCACCGGGGCCGGTGGGGACAACATCCGTACCGGGGCGGAGCAGCCCTGGGAACCGGAGGACCTGGTCATGGCACGCGGGCAGGACCTGACCCCGGAGAACCTGGAGCGGGCCCGGCGTGACCTGGCCGAGATGGGTCGGGCCGCGGTGGAACGTACCGTCCCCTGAGCCCCGGCCGGGCGGACCCGGTCCGTCCGGCGGACACGGGTGGGCCCCCGGCCCGACCTCTCGGTCGGACCGGGGGCCCGGGTGCGCCCGCCGCGTCAGTGCCTCACTCCAGCCGCGGCGGGCTGGTTCGTCAGAGCGCCGGGTAGGCGTTCTTCATGAGCTCCTGGAACTGCGCGGAGAACCAGGCGCCGGAGATCGGAGCGTTGGGCAGCGCGCCGCTCATGCTGTTGCCGTTGCGGGCGTTACCGGTGTAGGTCGGGTCGCACATCCGGTCGAAGCCCTTGCCCTCGTTGTTCGGGATGAGGGAGCTGGAGCCGTCGGACTCACCCGGGGGCTTCACCCAGACGTAGGCGTCGATGCCCGGCTCGGGGTTGGCCTTCGGCCGCTCGCCGAGACCCGCACCGGCCTGGTTGCACCAGTTGCCGGCGTGGAGCCGACGGTCGACACGGCCACCGTTGACGTAGGTGTCGACGCTGGTCGTCGCGCCCGGGCCGGTGGGCCGGGCGGTGCCGCCCCAACCGTTACGGGAGGTGTCGATCAGCATGCCGATGTTGCTGTTGAAGCCGACCGAGACCAGCTTGTCGCGGAACGCCTGGGCGAACGACAGCTCGTCGACGTAGTAGTTCCAGTCGATCCACTTGGACTGGCGGACGGTCTGGCCGTTCACCGAGTCGGTGATCTTGATGTACGGCTCCTTCAGGGCGGAGTAGTTCGCCGTGTTGGTGATGAAGCCGTGCACGTAGTTCACGTTGCTGCCGGAGGCGACGGCGGCGGTCTTCAGGATGTCGGCGGTCGGGCCGAAGTTGGTGTCCCAGCCCAGCCAGCCGTGGTGACCGGCGTCGATGTAGTTGTAGACGTTGCCGATCGGGCCCAGCTTGGACAGGGCGTAGCCGACGCCGTTGACGTACGCGCCGTTGGCCTTGACCACGTCACACTGCACGGTGCCACCGGCGTTGCCGGAGGTGTTGGTCACCAGGTTCGGCAGCGAGTCGATCTCGACGATGTTGATGATCCGCAGGCTGGCGTACTTGGCCTGGCTCTGGATCGCGGCGATCGGGTCGATGTACTCCGACTTGTAGCGCGGCAGCTCGTCGGCGGCCAGCTCACCGTTGGAGGCGAGCGCCGAGCAGTCCCGGCCGGGCAGGTTGTAGATCACGAACTGGATGTAGCCGGCACCCTGGGCGAGGGCGGCGTCCAGGTGGTCCTTGACGCCCATCGCGCCGTTGGAGCTGCTGTCGGTGGTGCCGTTGATCGCGGCGATCCGGTCCAGCCACACCGCGGTCGGGTTGTTGGAGATCCGGCTGCCACCGGCCTCGGCGTCCGCGTGGGCCTTCCACTCCGGGTTCACGTAGCCCTTGACCCCGGCGTAGGGGTTGTCCACCTTCTGCCCCGGCGGGGGCGTGGTGGGCGGGGGCGTCGTGGGCGGCGGGGTGGTGGGCGGCGGCGTGGTCGGCGGGGGCGTGGTGGGCGGCGGGGTGGTGGTCGGCGGCGGGGTGGTGGGCGTGACGCCGCCGCAGACCACCCCGTTCAGGGTGAACGAGGTCGGCTTGGGGTTGCTGCCGCTCCACGAGCCGTTGAAGCCGAGGGTGGTGCTGCCGCCGCGACCCAGCGAGCCGTTGTAGGACTCGTTGGTGGCGGTCACGTTCTGGCCGCTCTGGGACCACTTGGCCGACCAGCCCTGGGTCACCCGCTGGCTGCTGTTGGGGAAGGTGAAGCCGAGGGTCCAGTTGCTGATCGGGTCACCCACGTTGCGGATGGTGACGTTCGCGGTGAAGCCACCGGACCAGTCGTTGGTGGTGTAGTCGATGCTGCACTGGGTGGCGGCCTGCGCCGCGGTGACCGGGAGGGTCACCAGCCCGCCCGCGACCAGCACGCTCGCCCCGGTGAGGGCGAACGCCCGGCGTCGGGCGGACAGACTTCTCCACAGATTCATGCCTTTTGCACTCCTTGGGCGAGACCGGCACCACGAGGGGACCGGCAAGTGGCGCGTGAGCGTCCTGGGGTACGGACGAGCCCGGCGCCAACGGGACATCTCGGGGGGTTGCCCGACCCGGAGGACGGGCATGGTGGTGGTGAGCTTCACCGGCCCGCACGGACCGGTCGGCGGCGATGTCGTCCGGTGCACCGGTTGCCCTCGACCTCTGCCGTGCGCGGTGTGGCTCCCCGAACCGCGTGCAGCGATTCTTGCATGGGAGCGCTTCCATGGCAATGGCTCGATACTTCGCGGCAACCTGGCCGCAACGCCCGCACCGGCATCCGGGCCGCTACGAGCCTATCTCCGCCCAGCCCGGCCGGCAGCGCCCCGACCGCGCAGCCGGGTGGTAACACCGACACAAGCGGCTCAGGGGGCGTAAGGCGCGCATCATCGGTAAAGCCGAAAACACGAATATTTCCCCGAATAAGTCATGAAACCGTCTAACGTCGGTCATAGCTCGACTGTCGTCGGGCTCAGGACAACAGGGGATGGAGTGACGCAGGTCATGGCTAACAAGATGCTCGGGAAGGTTGTCGCGGGTGCCGCTCTCGGTGGCGCGTCCCTTCTGGTGTTCACGCCGGGGATCGCGTTCGCGGACGGTCACCACGACGGCGAGAGCCGGGACGGCAAGGTCATCGCCAAGCCGCATGTCGTCAAGCCCGGCGACAAGGTCAAGCTCATCGAGATCTGCCCGGAGGCGCAGGAACACGCCTTCGTCTGGTCCAAGGTCACCGGCAAGGTCAAACTCAAGCCCGCCGAGGGCCGCGGCGAGGAACACGGCGGCTGGAAGGACGACGAGGGCAGGGGCGAGGACCACGGCAAGGGCGAAGAGGGCAAGGGCGACGAGCACGGCAAGCCCGAGGAGGGCAAGGGCGAGGACCACGGCAAGGGTCCCGACGACAACGGCCCCAAGCCGCAGCCCCCGGCCGAGGGTGGACAGCCCCCGGCGGACGGCGGGCAGCCCCCGGCGGGCGGCCAGGGCGGTGGCTTCATGGCCGCCGACCAGGGCCCGGACCACGGCGGCAAGCCCGACGAGGGCAAGGGCGACGAGCACGGCAAGCCTGACGAGGGCAAGGGCGAGGAACACGGCAAGCCCGAGGAGGGCAAGGGCGAAGGCCACGGCAAGCCCGAGGAAGGCAAGGGCGAGGAACACGGCAAGCCCGAGGAAGGCAAGGGCGACGAGCACGGCAAGCCCGACGAAGGCAAGGGCGAGGAACACGGCAAGCCCGGCGAGGAGTCCGGCGAGCACGGCAAGCCCGGCTGGGACGAGGAGTCCGACGAGGGCGACTGGCAGGGCCACGAGGGCTACGGCCAGGACGACGAGTCCGGCTACGGCCACGACGAGGAGTCCGGTTACGGCAAGGACGAGGGCGGCTGGGAGCACAAGAAGGACTTCGTCTACTACGGCGAGGCCGAGGTGTCCCGGGACGCCCGTCCGGGCCGGTACGAGCTGAACGGCTCGTGCGGCGAGGGCGAACTGGTCGTCCTGCCGAAGGGCCACGTCGACGGCGGTGACGGTGGGATGACCACCACCGGTGCCGACCGGGGCATGGTCGCCGGCGGGGCCGGCATGATCGGCGCGGCCGCCCTCGGCGGCATCGTGCTGATGCGCCGGCGTCGGGCCGATGAGCTCGGCTGACCCGACGGCGACACGGGCCGGCGGCCGTCACGGGAGACCGTGGCGCGCCGCCGGCGCGGCCGTCGTCGTCCTCCTCGCCATGGCCGGCTCCGGCATGATCGGCGCCTCCATCCGGACCACGCCCCCGCCCCGTCCGCCGCAGCCGGCGGCCCAGGCCGCGCCGCAGAACGCCCCCACGGACACCCCGGCCGGGGACACCGGGCCGGTCGACGACCCGGACGCGCAGGTCCCCGCCGACGCGAGCGTGCCGCCGGGCCCCGACCCGCTGCCCCGCTCCGCCCCCACCTCGATCGTGATCCCCAGGATCGGGGTCAACGCGGGGATCATGCCGCTGGGCACCAACCCGGACGGCACGGTCCAGGTGCCCCCGCTGGACCAGGCCCAACAGGCCGGCTGGTACGAGCCGGGCGTCAGCCCCGGCGAGACCGGCAACGCGGTGATCGTCGGGCACGTCGACTCGGCGCAGCTCGGACCGGCGGTCTTCTTCCAGCTCGGCTCGCTCCTGCCCGGCGACACCGTCGCGGTGGCGCGGGCCGACGGCAGCACCGCCACGTTCACCGTCGACGAGGTGCGGTCCTACCCGAAGACGCAGTTCCCCACCGACCTGGTGTACGGCCCGAACGACCGTCCCGGGCTGCGGGTGGTGACCTGCGGCGGCCAGTTCGACCAGGCCGCCGGCAGCTACCAGGACAACGTGATCGTCTTCGCCACGCTGACGTCCTGAGCCGGCCCGGTCACCGCACGACCGCGCCCGTGGCGGAAGTCCCGCCCCGGGCGCGGTCGGCGTTCGGTCAGGCGGCGGCGGACGTCCGCACCAGGGTACGGATCTGCCGCAGCAGCACCGAGAGCGAGGCGAGATCCGCCCGCGACTCGTCGAACTCCCCCATCGCCCGGTGCGCCCGGTGGATCGAGGTGGCGTTCGACTGCTCCCACTGCAGCACCCGTTCCTGCGGCGGCAGGTCACCCGAGGTGGATTCGAGCACCTCCCCGGTCAGCGCGGCCAGCGCGGCGTACAGGTCGTAGCGCAGCGCCATCCGGGCCAGCGTCTGCCAGCGGTCCTCGCGCGGCAGCAGGGAAATCTTCGACAGCAGCGAGTCGACCCGGAACCGGTCGGAGAGCACGAAGTAGACCGAGGCCACCTCGCCGACGTCGCGGCCACTGGTCCGCGCCGTCTCCACCACGTCCAGCAGACCGAAGCTGTACATCAGCCGGGTCGCCCGCCCGGCCAGCTCGGCCGGCAGCCCCCGGGCGGTCATCGCGTCGATGTGCTCCTGCAACGACTCCCGCTCGCTGCCGTGGAACCGGTCCTGCAGGTCGGGCAGCAGCCGGGCCACCCCGTCGCGGAGCCGCTCGATCTCGGCCGGCACGTCGATCGGGGACCGCCGGTTGGTCACCAGCCACCGGACGGCCCGGTCGAGCAGCCGGCGGGTGTCCAGGTAGACGCTGGTCTGCAACTCCGGCGGAACCTGGTTGTCCAGCGCCTCGACCGCGTCCCACAGCTCGCGCAGCCCGAAGACCTCCCGGACCACCACGTACGCCCGGATCACGTCGGCCGCCGACGCGGCCGTCTCCTCGACGACCCGGAAGACGAACGAGATGCCGCCCCGGTTGATCGCCTCGTTGACCAGGACCGTGGTGACGATGTCCCGGCGCAGCCGGTGCCGGGCCATCCGGTCGGCGAACCGCTCGCGCATCGGCGTCGGGAAGTAGTTGACCAGGACGTCGGTCGTCCACTCCTCGTCCGCGAGCCCCTCGGCCAGGATCTCCCGCTCCAGCACGATCTTGACGTACGCGAGCAGCACCGCGAACTCCGGCGCGGTGAGCCCGGACTCGGTGCGTACCGCCAGCTCCTCGTCCGGGGGCAGCGCCTCCAGCGCCCGGTCGAGCTGGCCGGCCCGCTCCAGTTCGCTGATCATCCGACGGTGCACCGGCAGCAGCGAGGCGGCCTGGGCCTGCGAGTTGTTGATCGCCCGTGCCTGGTCGTAGTTGTCCCGCAGCACCAGCTCGGCTACCTCGTCGGTCATCTGGGCGAGCAGTTCGTCGCGGGCCGGCACGTCCAGCGCGCCGTCGGCGACCGCCGTGTTCAGCAGGATCTTGATGTTCACCTCGTGGTCGGAGCAGTCCACCCCGGCCGCGTTGTCGATGAAGTCGGTGTAGATCCGGCCGCCGGTCTGCGCGTACTCGATCCGGCCGAGCTGGGTGCAACCCAGGTTGCCGCCCTCGCCGACGACCCGGCAGCGCAGGTTCTTGCCGTCCACCCGGATCGCGTCGTTGGACTTGTCGCCGACCTCGGCGTTGGTCTGGCTGGACGCCTTCACGTAGGTGCCGATGCCGCCGTTCCAGAACAGGTCCACCGGTGCGGTGAGGATCGCCTTCATCAGCTCCGGCGGGCTGAGCTGGGTGACGTCGTCGGCCAGGCCGATGGCCGCCCGCACCTGCGGGGTGATCGGGATCGACTTGGCCCCGCGCGGGAAGATCCCGCCGCCTTCGGAGATCAGCTTCGGGTCGTAGTCCTCCCAGGACGACCGGGGCAGCCCGAACAGCCGCTGACGTTCCCGGAAGGAGGTGGCGGCGTCCGGGTCCGGGTCGAGGAAGATGTGCCGGTGGTCGAACGCGGCCACCAGCCGGATGTGTTCGGAGAGCAGCATCCCGTTGCCGAACACGTCGCCGGACATGTCGCCGACGCCGACCACGGTGAAGTCGGCCGTCTGGGTGTCGTGGCCCAGCTCGCGGAAGTGCCGCTTGACCGACTCCCAGGCGCCCCGGGCGGTGATGCCCATCTTCTTGTGGTCGTAGCCGGCGGAGCCGCCGGAGGCGAACGCGTCGCCCAGCCAGAAGCCGTGCGCCGCCGAGATCTGGTTGGCGATGTCGGAGAACGTGGCGGTGCCCTTGTCCGCCGCGACCACCAGGTACGGGTCGTCGGGGTCGTGCCGCACCACGTCCACCGGCGGCACGATGTCACCGGAGACGATGTTGTCGGTGACGTCGAGCATCGCCCCCACGAACTCCTGGTAGCAGGCGACGGCCTCGTCCCGGTCCCCCGGCTTCTGCTTGAGCACGAAGCCGCCCTTGGCGCCGACCGGCACGATCACGGCGTTCTTCACCATCTGCGCCTTGACCAGGCCGAGCACCTCGGTGCGGAAGTCCTCCCGCCGGTCGGACCAGCGCAGCCCGCCCCGGGCCACCGGCCCGTAGCGCAGGTGCACGCCCTCGAACCGGGGCGAGTACACGAAGATCTCGAACTTGGGCCGGGGCGCCGGCAGGTCCGGGATGGCCTGCGGGTCCAGCTTGAACGCCACGTACGGCTTGGGCCGCCCGTCGGTGCGCTTCTGGTAGAAGCTGGTCCGCAGGGTGGCCTGGATCAGCGTCAGGTAGGCGCGCAGGATGCGGTCCTGGTCGAGGCTGGCCACGTCGTCCAGGGCGACACCGATCGCGTCGACCAGTTCGCCGCTGCGTTCCCGGCGCTGCTCCGCCTCGCGCCCGTCCGGGGCGAACCGCGCCTCGAACAGTTCCACCAGCAGCGCCGCGATCCGCGGGTACGCGATGAAGGTCTGCTCCATGTACTCCTGGGAGAAGACCGCCCCGGTCTGCCGCAGGTACTTCGCGTACGCCCGCAGCACCACCACCTGCCGCCAGGTGAGGCCGCCGCGCAGGACCAGCTCGTTGAAGCCGTCCACCTCGGCCTCGCCCCGCCAGGCGGCGGCGAACGCGTTCTCCACGTGCGGGCGCACCTCGGCCAGCTCCTGGTGGCCCTCCGGCAGGCGCAGCCCGAAGTCGTACAGGAAGACCCGTCCGTCGATCCGGTCCACCTCGTACGGGTGCTCGTCGACCACCCGGACGCCCAGCGAGTGCAGCACCGGCAGCACGGCGGAGAGCATCATCGGCTCGCCGTAGCGGTAGACCTTGAACCGGACGTCCATCGCCTCGTCGGCCGGCTGCCCGGCCCGGGGCGCCCACTGCTTGCGGAACAGGTGCATCTCCAGCTGGCCGGGTTCCTCCAGCAGCTCCAGCTTGGCGAGGTCCTTCATCGCCTCGTACGGCGTGTGGGTGTCCTTGTAGCCCTCCGGGAACGCGTCGGCGTACCTGGTGAACAGGCGCTTGGACTGTTCGTCGCCGAGCTTGCGTTCGAGCACCAGCCGGTAGTCGTCGTCCCAGAGCCGGGTGGCGTCGGCCAACTCCTCGGCGAGCAGGTCGGCGTCGATGTCACCGGGCGGGTTGTTCGGGTCGGTCCGGACGATGAAGTGCACCCGGGCCAGCATCGACTCGGTGACCCGGGTGGTGTAGTCCACCCCGACCCCGTTCAGCTCCCGCAGCAGGATGTCCTGCATGCGCAGCCGGTTCTGGGTGGTGAACCGGTCGCGGGGCAGGTAGATCAGGCACGAGATGAACCGCCCGTACGCGTCGCGGCGCAGGAACACCCGCAGCTGCCGCCGGCCGGCCATCCGCAGTACGCCGGTCACCGCGTGGTACAGGTCGTCGGTCTTGATCTGGAACAGCTCGTCGCGCGGATAGGTCTCCAGGATCTGGAGCAGGTCCTTGCCGGAGTGGCTGCGCTGGCTCAACCCGGAGCGGTCCAGCACCTCGGCCACCTTGCGGCGGACCACCGGCAGCTCCCGCACGCTGGTCCGGTACGCCGCGGTGGAGAACAGGCCGAGGAACCGCCGTTCGCCGACCACCGCACCGGTCGAGTCGAAGATCTTGAAGCCGATGTAGTCCAGGTAGGCCGAGCGGTGCACGGTGGCCCGCGAGTTCGCCTTGGTGATGATCAGCAGCCGCTTCTCCATCACCTTCTCGTGCGCCTCGGGCGTCATCGACGACAGCGCCCGCGCCTCAGGCGAATCCGACCGCAGGATGCCCAGCCCGGTGCCGAGCACCGCCTCCAACGCCGGGCCGCCCTGGCCCCCGGAGTCGACCAGCCGGTACTCCCGGTAGCCGAGGAAGGTGAAGTGGTCGTGGGCGAGCCACCGCAGCAGCTCCACCGAGTCGGTGATGTCCTTCTCCGGCACCGGCGGGCGGTCGTCCGCCGTCCGGGCCGAGGCCAACTCGTCGGCGAGCGCCAGGGCCCGCTGGCGCATCTTCGGCCAGTCCTCGACGGCCTCCCGCACGTCGGTGAGCACCCGCTGCAACTCGCGGCGCAACTGGTCCCGCTGGTCGGCGTCGCGGACCGGATCGATCTCGATCCGCATCCAGCTCTCCACCAGGTCACCGGCGATCGCGTCGTCCGGCTCCACGTCGGCGGAGACCTCGGTCAGCCGGCCCAGCGGCTCCCGCCGGACCACCACCAGCGGGTGCACCAGCAGGTGTACGTCGAGGTGGTGGGCGTTGAGCAGGGCGGTCACCGAGTCGACCAGGAACGGCATGTCGTCGGTGACGATCTCGACGACGGTGTGGTGCTGGTCGGCGTCGGGGGGCAGGATGCGCAACTTCAGCTCGCCCGGCACCCGCTGCTGGGCCAGGTCCCGGTGCGCCCGCGCCGCGTCGAGCATTTCCTCGGCGGTGAACCCGATCAGCTCCTCGTCCGGCGCGAACCGCCAGAACCGGCCCACCAGGGTCGCCGCGTCGTGGTCGTCACCGGCCAGCGCCACCGCCTGCGCCACCAGGCGCTCCGCGTTGGGCACCGGCTCGTCGAGCTCGGCGTCCTCCACGTCCTCACCGAGCGCCTCCACCGGAAGGCCCAGGTCGTAGAGGGTGTCGATGCTCGAACCGGTCATCCCGGTCACGCCGCTGTCGAGTCGGCCGTAGCCGTCCCCGTCGATCGGCGGGCTGTCCCCGTCGGTCGCCGAATCGAAGCTGTCGTCCCGGCCGGTGTCGCTCTGCCGGAGGTCGGGTACCGGTTTGATCGCCGGACGCCGGTCCATCGGTGCCACTCCCCTCGACGACCCACCGCGTTGTGGGTCACTCTGCCGCCCCACCTTAGGCCCTGCCGCTTCGTGCCTCGGCCGGTGGACCACCGGTGGGACGTCCGGTTCGGGACTCTGGCCTGGCATCCGTGGCAGATGCACGATCGGCCGGGTGTCGAGTACCCCGCCTCGGGATGTTCATCACACCTCCGGGTGCACCACTTCGGGCGGCCCGCCGGGCCCGACCGACCCCGGCCGGCGACCGGGCCACGCCGACGTACGGCCTGGCCGGACGGCCCCGGCGACCGCACGGGGCGGTACGGGCGGCGACGGCGTACTAGCGTGCAGGGCAGCCCGCCGTCCGGAAGGTGCAGCTCCATGCCCCTGTCGTACCCCTACCGCCGCCCCGGCACGCCCCTGCGACGGGGGCTCGCGGCCCTGACCGCCACCGTGCTGGCGGCCGGCGCCCTCGTCGGCTGCTCCGCCGACGACGGGCTGACGGGCAGCGCGGACGCGTTCCTCGCCGGCTGGCGTTCCGGCAAACTGGACACCGTGGGCTTCGTCGACCCGACCGGGGCGAGAGTGCCCGCCGGCACCGTCGTCGAGGAGATCAAGGCCCTCTCCGGCGACCTCGCCGCCACCCCACCCGCCCTGCGGCGCGTCGGGGAGGCCGAGGTCACCAAGAACCTCGCCACCACCACCGTCGACATCCGGTGGACGCTGCCGGGCGGGGCGGCCTGGGCCTACCAGCGTCCGCTGCGGTTGCGGCAGAACTCCGGCGACGACAAGTGGCAGGTGATCTGGGAACCGCAGGTGCTGCACGAGCAACTGACCAAGGGCGACCGGTTGACGCTGCGGCGGACCGCCGCACCCCGGGCCGGGTTGCTGGACGGCGCGGGACAGCCGATCGTGACGCCCCGGCCGGTGGTCCGGATCGGACTGCAACCCGGCGAGATCCCGGACGTCGCGGCGCTGGTGGGGCGGCTCGACGCGGCGTTCCGGGCGGTCCGGCCGCCGATCAGCCCCCCGGTCGACCTCGCCGACCTGCCGCAGCGGCTCCGCGACGCCGACCCGGACGCGTTCGTCGAGGTGGTGACGTTGCGGGACGAGGCGTACCGGCAGATCCGTTCCCGGATCTACGACCTGCCGGGGACGAAGTTCCGGTCCGAGAAGCTCGACCTGGCACCGACCCGGGAGTTCGCCCGTGCCCTGCTCGGCACGGTCGACCCGGCGCAGGCCGACGACCTTGCCGCCCACCCCGACCGGTACGCCAAGGGCGACCTGGTCGGCCACGGCGGCCTCCAGGGCCGCTACGACGAGCGGCTGCGCGGTGCTCCCGGCACCACCGTGGAGATCCGCCGGCCCGCGCCCGAGGGCGGCAGCACCGTCGTCACCGAGGCGTTCCGGCAGGAGCCGGGCCCCGGCCAGCCGGTCCGCACCAGCCTCGACGTGGCCACCCAGAACGCCGCCGACGGCGCGTTGCGGGGCGAGAAGCGACGCTCCGCCCTGGTGGCGATACGGGTCAGCGACGGTGCGGTGCTCGCCGCCGCCAACGGCCCCGGGGCGGCCGGGGAGAACCTGGCCTTCACCGCCCAGGTGCCACCGGGCTCCACGTTCAAGACGGTCAGCGCCCTGGCCCTGCTGGACAAGGGCGCGGTGACCCCGCAGACCACCGTCGACTGCCCGAAGACCCGCGTGGTGGACGGCCGCCCGTTCAAGAACTCCGACGACTTCGTGCTGGGCAAGGTGCCGTTCCGTACCGACTTCGCGAAGTCCTGCAACACCGCGTTCGTGGCGCTGGCCCCGCAGCTCGGTCCGGACGGGCTGGCCGCCACCGGTCGTACCCTCGGGTTGGAGGGCTCGTGGGACCTCGGCGCCGACGTCTTCACCGGCAAGGTCTCCACCGGCGGCGGGCCGACCGAGCAGGCCGCCGCCGCGATCGGTCAGGGCACCACCGTGGTCAGCCCACTGGCCATGGCGGGGGTGACCGCAGCCGTCGCCCGGGGCCGCTTCGAGCAGCCGAAACTGGTGCTCGACCCGGCCCCCGCCGCGCCCGCAGCGGCCGGCCCGCCGCTGCGGGCCGAGTCGGTGGCGGCGCTGAAGACGATGATGCGCGAGGTGGTCACCGCCGGCACCGCCAAGGCGCTGGCCGACGTGCCGGGTGGCCCGGTGTACGGCAAGACCGGCACCGCCGAGTACGACGACGACCCGGCGCACACCCACGCCTGGTTCGTCGGGTGGCGGGGCGACGTCGCGTTCGCCGTCTTCGTCGAGCAGGGCGGATCGAGTACGGCCAGCGCCGTCCCGATCGCCGAACGCTTCCTCCGCGCCCTCCGCTGACGCCTCTCCCCCACCCGATTCCCGGCCTCGGCCCCTCGGGCCCGGTCTCGCGCTCGACGGGGGCGACGTAGCGGCATCCGGGTCGCGGGACAACGCCACATCGGCCCCGTTGCCGAGTCAGGCGGGCCGGGTCAGGCGGGCCGGGTCAGGCGGGCCGGGGCTCGGTCAGGCGACCGGCTCCTCGGCGCGGCCCGGCGCGTCGGCCGGGTCGGGGTCGGCGGGGTACGGCTGGGGTGGCAGCAGTCGGGGCGCGACGGCGTCCGGGGCGACGACCGGGGCCAGCCCGGCGACGACCGTGTTGACGATCTCGGCGGCGTACGCGCCGTCCGGGTCGTAGTCGGGGTCGAAGACGGTCAGCTCGACGCCGAGGCAGTGCGGGGTGTCCACCAGCCCGGCGAGCAGGATCTCCAGCTCGGCGAAGGCGATCCCGCCCGGGTCGGGGGCGTCCACGGCCGGCATCACCGCCGGGTCGAGCACGTCCACGTCGATGTGCACCCAGTAGCCGGCGCAGTCGGCCAACTGCTCGTGCGCCCACTGTGCGCTGCGGGCGGCCCCCTCGGCGCGCAGGGCCGGCACCGGCCGGGTGATGATCCCGGCGGCCTGGAGGTCGAGCCGGTACTCGTCCTGCGCCCGGATGCCGAGCACCACCACGTCGATGTCCCGGAAGTACGGTCGACGTCCCTCGATGGCGGCCAGGTCGGCCTGCCCGCGCCCGGTCACCAGGGCGAGGTCCTCACCGGCCGCCGCACCGACGTAGGAGGCGTTGCCGGGGTGCCGGAAGTCGGAGTGGCCGTCGACGAAGACGAGCCCGATCCGCCCGCCGACCGCCTCGCCGAGCCGGTGCATGGCCAGCGCCGAGCCGAGCAGCACCGAGCAGTCCCCGCCGAGGACCAGCGGGAACTCGCCCCGGTCGATGATCGCGCCGATCCGGTCGGCCAGCGCCGTCGAGTACCCGGAGATCTCCCGGGCGTGGCAGACCCCGTCGCCGGGCCGCCAGTCGCCCGGGTCGTACCGGGGGGCGGTGAGGCAGCCGGCGTCGCGGGCCCCGAGCCGGGCGAGCAGATCGTGGTCCCGCAGCGCCCCGGGGGCCTTGCCGCAGCCGGGGACGGAGGTGGAGGTGGGTGGGCGCAGACCCAGGTTGGTCGGCGCGTCGAGGACGGCGATTCGGCGCATCACGGGCTCCCGTCCTCGATGGTCGGCGGGCCGGCCGGGTGGCCGGCCCGCGCGGGGTGTCAAAGGATCAGAACAGGGCGCTGGCCAGGGCGCGACGGGCGGAGGCCACGGCGGGGTCGTCCGGGCCGGCGATGCTGAACAGCGAGACGAGGTGTTGGCGGGCCCGGTCCCGGTCGTCACCGGCGGTCCGCCGGACCAGCCCGACCAGTCGTTCGTACGCCTGCTCGGCCATCCCGCTGAGCACCTCGATGTCGGCGGCGAGGAGCTGGGCCTCGACGTCGTCGGGGTTGGCCTGCGCGGCGGCGAGGGCGGCCTGCGGGTCGGCGCCGGCGACCCGCCGGGCCACCCCGACCTGGGCCAGGCCGGCCTCGGCGGCGGCGTCCGCCGGGGACTCGGCGAGGATCTTGCGGTACGCCTGCTCGGCGGCGTCGAGGTCGCCGCTCATCAACGCGTCGTCGGCCTCGTCGAGGCGCGGGTCCTCCGGTTCGGCGACGGCGACGCCACCGGCCTTGAGCACGGCGGCGAGCCACTGCCGGAGCTGCGGCTCGGGGATCACCCCGGGGAAGGCGTCGATCGGCCGCCCGCCGACCACCGCGTAGACGGTGGGGATCGCCTGGATCTGGAACATCTGCGCGATCCGCGGGTTCTCCTGGACGTCGACCCGGGCCAGGACCCACTGGCCGGCCCCCTCGGCCGCCAGCCGCTCCAGCACCGGGGCGAACTGGTCGCTGTCCGGGTAGCCGGCCGCGCCGAAGAAGACCACCACGGGGGTGGTCATCGACCGTTCGAGCACCCCGGACTGGATGTTCGCCTCGGTCACGTCGAGCACGGCGGCGCCGCCTGCTGTGGCGGGACCGCCCGGTGCGCCGGTGGGTGCGCCGGTCTGGCTCGGTGTGGCGGGACGGGAACTGGCCGGGGCGGTGCCGCGCAGCGCGCTGAGGTCGACCGCGCCGCGGGTGAAGATCGACGAGGTGATCCGTGGGTCGCTCATGGTTACCTAGTCTCGCACGATCCCCACCGTTGTCGGCTCAGCCGCAACGCCCACAGTTGCCACTCTCACCTCCCCTTCTCCCCCTCCCGCCCCCCACCCCCCGTCCCCGCCCCCCACCCCGTCGATCATGGAGTCGTGGTGGGCGTAGCGCCCCTTTGGTGAGGCTCTGCCACCACCACAACTCCATGATCGACCGAGGGTGGGGGTAGGGGGTGGGGGTGGGGGTCAGAAGCGGGCGGGTTCGCGGTAGGTGCCCCATTCGGCGCGCAGGGCGTCGCAGATCTCGCCGAGGGTGGCTTCGGCGCGGACGGCGTCGAGCATGGGCGGGATCATGTTGCCGCCGGTGCGGCTGACCTCGACCATGCGGGTCACCGCCGCCGTCACCGCGGCGTCGTCGCGGGCGGCCTTGCGCTCGGCGAGGACCCGACGCTGCTCCAGCTCCACCTCGTGCGAGATGCGCAGGATCTCCAGCTCCTTGGCGGTCGTGCCGGTGTGGCAGTTGACCCCGACGATCTTCTTGTCGCCCTTTTCGAGGGCCTGCTGGTAGGTGAAGGCCGACTCGGCGATGTGGCCGGTGAACCAGCCGTCCTCGATGCCGCGCAGGATGCCGGAGGTCATCGGGCCGATCCGGTGCGGGCCGTCGCCGCCGAGCTGCCGGATCCGGGCGAAGATCTCCTCCGCCTCGGCCTCGATGGCGTCGGTGAGCGCCTCGACGTACCAGGAGCCGCCGAGCGGGTCGGCCACGTTGGTCACCCCGATCTCCTCCATCAGCACCTGCTGGGTACGCAGGGCGATCTCGGCGGATTCGTCGGTGGGCAGGGCGAGGGTCTCGTCCAGGGCGTTGGTGTGCAGCGAGTTGGTGCCGCCCAGCACCGCCGCCAGGGCCTCCACGGCGGTGCGTACCACGTTGTTGACCGGCTGCTGCGCGGTCAGCGACACCCCGGCGGTCTGGGTGTGGAACCGCAGCCAGAGGGCCTTCTCACTGGTCGCGCCGTAGACGTCGCGCAGCCAGCGGGCCCAGATCCGGCGGGCGGCCCGGAACTTGGCGATCTCCTCGAAGAAGTCCAGGTGCGCGTCGAAGAAGAAGCTCAGCCCGGGGGCGAAGACGTTGACGTCGAGCCCACGCGAGAGCCCCAGCTCGACGTAGCCGAACCCGTCGGCCAGGGTGTACGCCAGCTCCTGCGCGGCGGTGGAGCCGGCCTCGCGGATGTGGTAGCCGGAGACCGACAGCGGCTTGTAGCGCGGGATCTCGGCGGCGCAGTACTCCATCAGGTCGCCGATCAGGCGCAGGTGCGGCTCGGGGTCGAACAGCCACTCCTTCTGCGCGATGTACTCCTTGAAGATGTCGGTCTGCAACGTGCCGTCGAGCCGGGACAGGTCGATGCCCTGCCGCTCGGCGGCGACCAGGTACATGCAGAACACCGGCACCGCCGGGCCGGAGATCGTCATCGAGGTGGTGACGCCGGCCAGGTCGATGCCGTCGAAGAGCACCTCCATGTCGGCGGCGGAGTCCACCGCGACCCCGCAGTGCCCGACCTCGCCCAGCGCCTGCGGGTCGTCGGAGTCGCGCCCCATCAGGGTCGGCATGTCGAAGGCGACGGAGAGCCCACCGCCGCCCGCGCCGAGGATCATCTTGTACCGCTCGTTGGTCTGCTGGGCGTTGCCGAAGCCGGCGAACTGCCGGATCGTCCAGGCCCGACCCCGGTAGCCGGTCGGGTACAACCCCCGGGTGTACGGGAACTCGCCCGGCCAGCCGATCCGTTCGAACCCGGGGTACGCGGTGCCCTCGGGCGGCCCGTACACCGGTTGCACGGTGGTGCCGGACAGGGTGGTGAAGTCCGCGTCCCGCTTGCGCGCGGCGTCGTACCGGGCCTGCCAGCGTGCCCGTCCGGCGGCGATCTCGTCGGCGTTCATCCGCGGGGCTCCTCCTCGAGTCCTCGACCGAACCCCGAGTGTAGAACGAAGCCTGAACGATCGCTAAGGAAGCTCACCCGCCCCGCCCACCCCCTTCCCCCCACCCCCTCGCCCCGGTGATCAAGAGGTTCGCGTCAATCCGCCGGCCGATCGTGACGCAAACCTCTTGATCACCGGGGCAGGCGGAAGGGAGAAGGGGCGGGGTGGGCGCGGGGTGGAGGGGGGTGGGCAGCGAGGATGCGCGAGCATGCCGACATGGTGTTGCTAACATGCTGACATGATGTCGATAAGATTCGGGTCCGGGTGGGGCTCATGTTCCTAGCTGTCCGCGAGCTTCGGTTCGCCCGTGCCCGGTTCGGGCTGATGGGGGCGGTGATCGCGCTCATCGCCGTACTGGTGGTGCTGCTGTCCGGGCTCTCCGTGGGGCTGGTCAACGACGGGGTGTCCGGCCTGCAACGCCTGCCGGTGACCTCGTTCGCGTTCGCCGACGGCGTCCAACGCGACTCGGCGTTCTCCCGCAGCGTGATCGACATGAAGGCGGTCGACACCTGGGCCGGCCGGCCCGACGTGGCGCGGGCCACCGCGTACGGCAACACGCTGGCCAACGCCAAGAGCGGATCGGGCGTCGAGATCGACCTGGCGCTCTTCGGGGTACAGCCCGAATCGTTCCTCTCCCCCCAGGTCAGCGAGGGCGACCGGCTCGGCGCGCCGGGCGGGATCGTGGTCAGCCGGACCGCCGTCGACGCCGGACTGCGGGTCGGTGACACCCTCACGGTCGACCGGGTCGGCACCACCCTCACGGTCATCGGCGTCCTGCCCGGCCAGCACACGTTCGGGCACGTCGACGTGGGCTACGTCCCGCTGCGTACCTGGCAGGAGATCCGCGCCGGGCTCGGACCGGACGACCCGGTCCCGGCGCACGTCCACACCGAGATCACGGCGGTCGCGGTGCAGGCCAGGCCGGGCGCGGACGTCGACCTCGCGGGCGGCGACCAGGCGGCGGGCACCCGGAGCATGACGCTCGACGAGTCGTTCGGCGCCTCACCCGGGTACACCGCGGAGACCTCCACGCTCAAGCTGATCCAGTACTTCCTGTACGCGATCTCCGCGCTGGTCGTGGGGGCGTTCTTCACCGTCTGGACGATCCAGCGCAAGCACGAGATCGCCGTGATGCGGGCGATGGGCGCACCGACCCGGTTCCTGCTGCGGGACGGGCTGACCCAGGCGCTGATCCTGCTGCTCCTCTCCGCCGGTGTCGGCGTCGCCGCCGGTGTCGGGCTGGGCAGCCTGATCGGCGGCGGCGGTGTCCCGTTCGCCCTGGAGGCGTCCGCGGTCGCCGGGGCGAGCCTGCTGTTGATCGTGCTCGGTCTGCTGGGAGCGGTCGCGGCGATCATCCGGATCACCGCGGTGGACCCGTTGACGGCGTTGGGAGCGAACCGATGAGCACGCACACCGACAACCCCGGATCGGCGGCCGGCACGGGTGACCCGGCCGCGCGTCAGCTCGACGGGCTGCACATGCGGGACGTCTGCCTGCGCTTCGGCGACGGTGAGGACACCGTGCTCGCGCTGGACGGGGTCTCGCTCACCGTCGCGCCCGGCGAGTTCGTCGCCGTGGTCGGCCCCTCAGGTGCCGGCAAGTCGAGCCTGCTGGCCGTCGCCGGCGGGTTGAGCGTGCCGACGTCCGGCTCGGTCCGGGTGGCCGGGCGGGACATGGCGGTGGCCAACCGCCGGGCCCGCACGACGCTGCGGCGCGAAAGCGTCGGCTTCGTGTTCCAGTCGGGCAACCTGCTCCCGGCGCTGACCGCCGTGGACCAGCTCCGGCTGCCGACCCGGTTCGGCCCGGTGACGAACGGCACCCCACGCGACCCGCGCACCCTGCTGGCCGAGGTGGGCATGGCCGGCAAGGCCGACCGGCGACCCCACCAGCTCTCCGGTGGCGAGCGTCAGCGGGTGGGCATCGCCCGCGCCCTGGTCACCAACCCCCGGCTGCTGCTGGTCGACGAGCCCACCGCCGCACTGGACCGGGTACGCAGCCACGAGGTCGTCGAACTGCTCGCCCGGGAGACCCGGGAGCACAGCGTCGCGACCGTCATGGTCACCCACGACCAGGACGTCCTGCGGCACTGCGACACGGTGTACGAGATGATTGACGGGAAACTCACGCCAGCCTGACCGAAGGATCCGCCGGTGCCGAAGATCCAGGCAGCCACCGTCGCCGAGCACCGTGCCCGGCAACGCGCGGCGATCCTGGACGCCGCCCGGTCGATCCTCGCCGAAGGTGGGTCGGAAGCGCCGAGCCTGGCCGCGGTCGCCGCGCGGACAGGCCTGGCGCGTCCGAGCGTCTACCAGTACTTCAGATCCCGCACCGACCTGCTCGACGCGGTCATCGTGGACCTGCTCCCCCGCTGGTCGACCTACGTGACGCAGCGGATGCGCCGGGCCAGCACCCCCGGCGACCGGGTCCTCGCCTACGTGGCGGCCAACCTCCATCTGGTCGCCAAGGGCGAACACGCGGTCTTCCGCGGGCTGTCGGCGATCGCCTCCCCGGAAGCGCTCGCCGAACCCAGCCGTCGCCTCCACGAACAGTTACGCGCCCCGCTCGTGGAGGCCCTCGCCGAGCACGGCGCGCCCGACCCGGCCGGCACCGCCGAACTCATCCAGGCGATCGTCTACACCGCCTCCCACATGATCGAGAACGGTGTCGGGGAGGCCAAGGCCCGTTCGCTCGCGCGCGGGCTGCTGGAGCCGTACCTGCGGCAACCGACCGACTGACCACACCACCGGCGGCGGCCGGCGCAATGGTCGTTCCCATTCCGCGACGGCGCGGTCCGGATCAGGTGTAGAGGACCAGGTGCCAGTGCGGGTTGTGGCTGGCGGAATAGTTGCAGGCATAGTCGCGGTACCGCGAATTCGGCAGCTCGACCGCATTGCTGCCGGCCTGGTAACAGGCGGTGCTGTTGGTGAACCACCCGCCGCTCACCGAGCCGGCGCTCGCGGCGGCCGCCGTCGTCGCCAACGTCAGCGACACGGCGCCGACGACGAGCGCGCCGGAGACGCCGAGCCGGGTGGCCATTGTTCCGATCCTGGTCACGGTGTTCCTTCCCTTCCTCGGTTCGGAGACCGCGCCCCGGGCGCACAGAATGTGCCCGGGCCCGAGATCAGTTTCACCGTTCCTGTATACACGCGTACATCACGGCATTCAAGAGCAGCAATACGTCCCCCGAAAAGGGGCGGGTGGTGTCCGGCCCGCAGGCCCGGTCAGGAGCTGATCTGGGCCAACAGCTCGTCCGCCGCCGCGTACGGGTCCAGCGCCCCCTCGGCGACCTTCGCGGCGAGCGCCGGCAGCTCCGTACCGTCGCGCAGGGAACCGATGCGGGCACGCAGGATGCCCAGCGCGATCGCCTCGATCTCGGCGGCGGCCCGCTTCTCCCGGCGGCGGCGCAGCTCGTCGTGCTGCTCCAGCCAGGCCCGGTGCTTGTCGATCGCAGCGGCGATGTCGTCGATCCCCTCGCCGCGCGCGGCGACCGACCGGACCACCTGCGGACGCCACTGCCCCGGCCCGCGCTCGCCCAGCGCGATCATGCCCTGGATGTCGCGGACGGTGTTGTCCGCGCCGTCCCGATCGGCCTTGTTGACCACGAAGACGTCGGCGATCTCCAGGATGCCGGCCTTGACCGCCTGGATCGCGTCGCCCATCCCCGGGGCGAGCAGCACCAGCGTGGTGTCGGCGAGCGACGCCACCTCCACCTCGGCCTGGCCGACCCCGACCGTCTCCACCAGCACCACGTCGCAGCCGGCACCCTCCAGCACCCGGACCGCCTGCGGGGTCGCCGCGGACAGCCCGCCGAGGTGACCCCGGCTGGACATCGACCTGATGTAGACGCCCGGGTCGGTGGCGTGATCCTGCATCCGCACCCGGTCGCCGAGGATCGCCCCGCCGGTGAACGGGCTGGACGGGTCGATGGCCAGCACCCCGACCCGGTGCCCGCCCGCCCGCAACGCCCGCACCAGCTCGTTGGTGGTGGTCGACTTGCCCACCCCCGGGGAACCGGTCAACCCGACCACCTGGGCCTGCCCGGCGTACGGCGCGAGCGCCGCCGCCACCTGCGGCAGCACCTCGTCACCGGACTCCACCAGGGTGATCAGCCGGGCCACCGCCCGGGGGTCACCCTCGCGCGCCCGGGCCACCAGCATCGGTACGTCCCGACTGCGACGAACCGGGACAGCGGCCGGGGCGGGGGCGTTCTCGACAGTCACTGGGCCACCTTCGCTCACGACTGCGGGGCTCGCAAACCCCGCTCACTCCTCGCGCTCACCACCGAGCCACCTTCGCCCCACGACCACGCGGCTCGCAAACCCCGCTCACTCCTCGCGCTCACCACCGAGCCACCTTCGCCCCGCGACTACGCGGCTCGCAAACCCCGCTCACTCCTCGCGCTCACCACCGAGCCACCTTCGGTCACGACTACGGGGCTCGCCAACCCCTGTCGCTCCCCACGCTCGCAGACCCGGGGCGCGGGTCAGCCCTGGGCGTCGGCCGGCACGTGGATGATCAGGGCGTCGCCCTGGCCGCCACCGCCGCAGAGTGCCGCCGCGCCGGTACCGCCGCCGCGCCGCTTCAGCTCCAGCGCGAGGGTGAGCACCAGCCGGGCACCGGACATGCCGATCGGGTGCCCCAGCGCGATGGCGCCGCCGTTGACGTTGATCTTGTCGGCGCCGACCCCGAGGTCCCGCGCGGACTGGATGCCGACCTGGGCGAACGCCTCGTTGATCTCGATGAGGTCGAGGTCGTCGATGCTCAGGCCGCCCTTCTTCAGGGCGTGCTGGATGGCGTTGGACGGCTGCGAGTGCAGGGAATTGTCCGGGCCCGCCACGTTGCCGTGCGCGCCGACCTCGGCCAGCCAGGCCAGGCCCAGCTCGTTCGCCTTGGCCTTGCTCATCACGACCACGGCCGCCGCGCCGTCCGAGATCGGCGACGAGGTGCCGGCGGTGATCGTGCCGTCCTTGGCGAACGCCGGGCGCAGCTTGGCCAGCGACTCGGCGGTGGTGTCCGGCCGGATGCCCTCGTCCTCGCTGATCACCAGCGGGTCGCCCTTGCGCTGCGGGATGACCACCGGGGTGATCTCGTCGGCGAAGTGGCCGTTCTTCTGGGCGGCGGCGGCCCGCTGGTGGCTGGCCGCCGCGAACGCGTCCTGCTCCTCGCGGGTGATGCCGTGCCGTACGCCGAGCCGCTCGGTGGACTCGCCCATCGAGCAGCAGTCCCAGGCGTCACTGAGCCCGTCGTGGGCCATGTGGTCCTTGATCGTCACGTCGCCGTACTTGTAACCGGCGCGCTGGCCGAGCAGCAGGTGCGGGGCGTTGGTCATCGACTCCATGCCACCGGCCACCACGATGTCGAACTCGCCGGCCCGGATGAGCTGGTCGGCCAGGGCGATCGCGTCCAGGCCGGAGAGGCACACCTTGTTGATGGTCAGCGCCGGCACCGACATCGGGACGCCCGCCTCCACCGCCGCCTGCCGGGCGGGGATCTGCCCGGCACCGGCCTGGAGCACCTGGCCCATGATCACGTACTGCACCTGGTCCGGGGCGACCCCGGCGCGCTCCAGCGCCGCCTTGATCGCGATGCCGCCGAGTTTCGTCGCCGGCAGGTCCTTCAGGTTGCCCAGCAGCCGGCCCATCGGGGTCCGCGCGCCGCTGACGATGACCGATGCCACTGTCTGCCTCCGAGGGGGGTACCGAGCTGTACGCCTTAACGGCTGTTCGGCCAGACTAGCGTCATGGCTGAGAACTCCCCCGTCGAGCCCGCTGCCGACTACGTCACAGACATCGGGCTGCGCCGTATCGACCACGTCGGGGTCGCGGTCGCCGACCTGGACGCCGCGATCGACTTCTATCAGCGCACCTTCGGGATGCGCTGCATACACGAGGAGACCAACACCGAGCAGGGCGTACGCGAGGCGATGATGGCCGTGGGCCCGACCGCCGAGGGCGGCTGCGTGCAGCTGCTCGCCCCGTTGTCGCCGGAGTCGACCATCGCCAAGTTCCTCGACCGCAACGGCCCCGGGGTGCAGCAGGTGGCGTACACGGTCGCCGACATCGACGCGGCCTGCGCGATCCTGCGCGAGCGCGGCGTACGGCTGCTCTACGACACCCCGAAGCGCGGCACCGCCAACTCCCGGGTCAACTTCGTCCACCCCAAGGCCGCCGGCGGCGTCCTCATCGAACTCGTCCAACCCGCCGACACCCCCCACTGACACTGTCCTCTCCCCGCGTCCCCACCCCCACCCCTTCCGTGTTGATCAAGAGGTTTGCGTCATCTCGATCTCCAGACCTGACGCAAACCTCTTGATCACCGGGGCGGGGCGCGGGTGGGAGCGGGGCGAGGGAGGGCGGGGGTCGGATTGGCGTTTCCGGGGGGTGGTGGGGGCATTGTGTGGGGGTGGCATTTCGGGGGGCGGCGGGAAAGAGGCGGACACTGCCGGGATAGCGGGCGGTAGCGGCGGTGGGGCCGCCCGGACCTGCCAAGATCGCCGTTTGGTGCCGGCCGCCGGTACGACCCGGTGGACCATGTAAAGAGGACACGAAAGCTCGGCACCGCTCTTGCGAACGACCCCGGGGGGTCTGCAAGTATGTCCCAATGCCCCAGCAGCAGTCCTCCCCTCTCGCGTTCTTCGATAACGCGAACTCGCAGCCCGACTTCACGGTGGGCCTGCGTGGATACAACACCCACCAGGTCGACGACTTCCTCGGTCGGATGACGGCCGCGCTGACCCAGTCGGAGCAGGCCCGCGCCGAGGCCGAGCAGCGGATGAACGACGCCCAGCGTCGGCTCCGCCAGGCCGAGCAGCGGCAGGCCGCGCTCGAGCAGAAGCTCACCGACACCAACAAGCAGCTCGAGGAGAACAGCCGGCCGACCCTCTCGGGTCTCGGCACCCGGGTCGAGCAGATCCTGCGGCTGGCCGAGGAGCAGGCCAACGACCACCGCAACGAGGCCAAGCGCGAGTCGGAAGGGATCCTCTCCGCTGCCCGGCTGGAGGCGCGGGAGATCACCGACAAGGCGCGCGCCGAGGCCGCCGCGATGAAGGCCACCGCCGAGCGGGAGGCCGGCACCGTCCGCACCGCCGCCGAGCGGGAGGCCGCCGAGGCCCGGGTGCAGGCCCGTCGGGAGGCCGACACGCTGCGCGCCGACGCCGACCGGGAGACCAAGCAGCTGCGTACGGTCACCGCGCACGAGGTGGCGGAGCTGAAGTCCACCGTCGAGCGGGAGGTCGCCACCCTGCGCGCCACCGCCGAGCGGGAGATCACCCAGCAGCGGGCGAAGGCCGCGCGGGAGGCCGAGGAGAAGCGCGCCGAGGCCACCAAGCTGCTCACCGACGCCCGCGACAAGCGGGACAAGGACCTCCAGGCGCTGGAGCTCCAGCTCGCCGAGCGGCGGGAGAAGGCCGAGCGCGAGGAGTCGGAGCGGCACGCCGCCCAGGTGGCGCAGACCCAGAAGCTGGTCGGCGAGGCCGAGCAGCGGGCGCGGGCCGCCCAGGAGCGGGCCAAGGAGATCGAGCAGCGCGCCGAGGCCCGCCGGGTCGAGTCCGAGCGCACCGCCAACGACACCGTCGACAAGGCCAAGGCGTTGGCCGAGAAGACCCTCAACGAGGCCAAGGCCGAGGCGAAGCGGCTGCTCACCGAGGCGCGCACCGAGGCGGACCTGACCACCCAGGCGGCCCGCCGCGAGGTGGAGGACCTCACCCGCCAGAAGGACGCGGTCACCTCGCAGCTCGGCCAGATGCTCTCCGGCCTGGCCGGGATCGTGCCGGGCGTTCCGGCCCAGCAGCAGGCCGCCACGCCGGCCAAGGCGGAGCCGGCCAAGGCCGACGCCGAGTCCCGGGCGACTGCGGAGACCGCCAGCTGACCGAACGCATCGACGGGGCATGAGTCGCGGCGCGGAGGGACACCGGATACCGGTGCACCCCCGCGCCGCGCCCGTTCCCGCCCTGTGACACCCTGTCGCGGGACAGCACTGAAACAGCTCCCCACAGCGGCGTCCGTATCGCCCCCGGAGGGCCGGATGCGTGTGAGGATGGGGGCATGTCGCACGGCGAGGAACTGTTCGCTCTCGGCGGGGATGTGACGACGGAGCCCAGCTTCGAGTCCGCTCTGCGGGGATATGACAAACGACAGGTCGACCGGTACGTCGCTCGTGCGGAGCACGAGATCGCCACGCTGACGGGTGAGCGGGAACAGGCGTACACCCAGATCCACAAGTTGGCCGGTCAGGTCGAGCACCTGCAGCGGGATCTCGCCCAGGTGCGCAAGCAGGTCGGGGTGGTGGACCGGGCCTCCTTCAAGCATCTCGGCCCCCGGGTCGAGCAGATCCTCGCCCTCGCCGAGGAGCAGGCGGACGCCATCCTGGTCGCCGCCAACGAGGAGATCGAGGCCCGCCGGGCCGCCGCCGAGCACATCATCGACGAGGCCCGTGAGCAGGCCGCAAGGGCCCTCAAGGACTTCGAGATCGCGCTCGCCGCCCGGCGTGCCGAGGAGGAACGGCACACCACGGCCCGCAAGGCCGAGGCGGACGCCGCCGTGCGTACCGCCAAGCAGGAGGCCGCTCGGCTGCGCAGCACCGCCAAGGACGAGGCGACCCTGCTGCGCGCCACCGCCGAGGACGAGTCCAACCGGTTGCGGACCGCCGCCCAGGAGGCCCTGAACCGGGCCCAGCAGGAGGCCACCCAGCTCCGCGACACCGCCAAGGAGATCCACACCCGGGCCCAGCAGGAGGCCACCAAGCTCCGCGAGACGGCGAAGGCGGCGCTGGCCAAGGCCCAGAAGGAGGCCACCGACCTGCGCGAGGCCGCCAAGGAGGTGCACCTCAAGGCGCAGCAGGAGGCCCGGCGGCTCGTCGATTCGGCGACGGAGACCAGCCGCGCCACCCACGCCAAGGCGCTCCAGCAGGCCAAGCAGGTCACCGACGACGCCGACGGCGCGGCCAAGGCGACCCGGGAACGCGCCCGGCAGGAGGCGCAGCGGCTGACCACCGAGGCGACCGAGACGGCCCAACGCAGCCGGGCCGAGGCCGAGGCGTACGTGCAGCGGATGCGCACCGAGACCGAGGCGTACGTGCAGCAGTCCCGCGCCCAGACGCAGCAGGAGCTGGGGGCCTGGCGCGCGGGGGTGGAGCAGGAGGTCAACGGCCGGCGGGAGGCCGCCGACCGGGAGCTGGTCCAGCGCCGGGCCGCCGCCGAGCAGGAGTTCGCCAAGCGCCGCGACGAGCTGGACCGCAAGCACCGGGCCCGGCACGACGAGCTGGAACAGCAGCACGGCACGCGGCAGGCCGAGCTGGAGCGGGAGTGGGCCGCCCGGCGGGACGAGATCGAGCAGGGTGCGGCCGAGATCCGCCGGGCCGCCGAGGCGGACGCGGCGACGCTGCGACGCACGGCCGAGCAGGAGACCACCGAGCTGCGTCGGCGGGTGGAGCAGGAGACCACCGAGCTGCTCGACCGGGTCGAGCGGGAGACCGCCGAGAAGCGTCGCCAGGCCGACGAGCACGTCGCCGCCTCCCGCCGGCAGTTCGACGAGTACGCGGCCACGACCCAGCAGCACCTGGCGACCACCCAGCAGCACCTCGCCGCCACCCAGCAGGAGGCGGCGGCCGGCCGGCAGCAGCTCGCCCGGGTGATGCTGGAGATCGCCCAGGCCCAGCAGCAGCTCGCCGACCTGCGTCAGGAGACCTGGCAGGCGCGGCAGGAGCACGACGATCTGCAACGGGACGTCACCGCCCTGCGGACGAGCGCCGCGACGCCGGTGGGCGTCGACGCGGTGGTGCCGTCCCCGGACGGCGACCGGCCGGGGACGGGTCCGCTCGGCAACGGCAGGAAGCCGAAGCCGACGCGCACCGCCGACGCCCCGGCACCGCAGCCGGTGGGCTCCGGTGCGGTCGACAGCGCGAAGCCCTCCGCCGACGGCGATGCCGGGAAGAAGCCGGTCGTCGCCGGTGCGGACTCGGTCGTGGCCGTCACCAGGCCGGCCGGCGGTCCGGGCGCCAACGGCACGAAGCCGACCGGCGGTACGGACGGTGCCGCGAAGCCGAAGGCCGAGCCGGTGACCACGGTGGACGGCGGGACGGCGAGCGCCGGAGTGGACGGTGAACCGACGGTCGCCGCGGTTCCGGGTGCCGCCGGCCGGGGTGCCACCCCGACGAAGATCACCAGTACCGGGGAGAACGGCAAGCGGCCCAGCAAGCCGACCACGGACGAGCGCAGTGCCAAGCCGAGCACGGTGACCGTCGAGTCCGAGTGATCACGGTGGGGTGCCCCGGGGTGGCCGGCGCAGCACCCGTCCCACTACCCTGCGGGCAGGAGCCCGTACGGTAGGTGCCCGCCGGGTGGGTCGGCTGATCCGCTCCGGTGTGCCGCGTCGGGGCGGAACTGGGGAGGTCCGGTGGTACAGCACGGCCCGGCACGCGACGACGCGACCCGGGACAGCACCCCTGAAGTCGTACCGACGGACGCCGACGCCCCCATCCCCCGCCCCACGGCACGGGACGAGCCGGCGCGGGACGAACCGGCACGGGACGAGCCAGCGCGGGACGCCCCCGGGGACGACGACGCCGGGTCGGTCGCCACCGGGTCGGGGCGGTTCGGTCGACCCGGTCGGCCACTGCGCCGCAGCAGTTTCCTGGTCGGCTTCACCGGGGCGCTCGGCGTGCTGCTGGCGTACACCGTGTTCCTGGGCATCCGCAATGCCGGCGGCATCCTGGTCCTGGTGGTGATCGCGCTCTTCCTGGCGGTGGGGCTCAACCCGGCGGTGGTCCGGCTGCGCCGCTGGGGGTTGCCGCACGGGCTGGCGGTGACGGTGGTGGCGCTGACCCTGGTGCTGCTGATCGTCGCCGGGCTGGTGGCGCTGGTGCCGCCGGTGGTGACCCAGACCGGGCAGTTCATCGAGCAGCTTCCCAGCTATGTCGAGGAGCTGCGCCGCAACCGCACGGTCAACGACCTGGTGGTCCGGTACGACGTGATGCGGCGGGTGCAGGAGCTGGCGAACGCGGACACCGTGGGCCGGGCGCTCGGCGGGGTCCTCGGCGGCGCCCAGTTGATCTTCGGCACGATCTTCCGGGTACTCACCGTGCTGGTGCTGACGATCTACTTCCTGGCCTACTTCGACCGGCTGCGCGATCTCGGGTACGCGTTGGTGCCGAGGTCACGCCGGCAGCGGGTCAGCCTGATCGGCGACGAGATCCTCACCAAGGTCGGCGCGTACATGGTGGGGGCGCTGAGCATCGCGGTGCTGGCCGGCGCGACCAGCTTCGTCTTCGCCCTGGTCGTGGGGCTGCCCTATCCGTTCGCGCTGGCCGTGGTGGTGGCGGTGACCGACCTGATCCCGCAGATCGGGGCCACCCTCGGCGCGGTGGTCGTCAGTCTGGTCGGCTTCGCCACCGCGCTGCCGATCGGCATCGCCTGCGCGGTCTTCTTCGTGCTCTACCAGCAGGTGGAGAACTACCTCATCTACCCGAAGATCATGCGGCGGTCGGTGGAGGTCAACGAGGTGGCCGCGCTGCTCGCCGCCCTGCTCGGGGTGGCGCTGATGGGGGTGGTCGGCGCGCTGATCGCCATCCCGGTCGTCGCCGCCCTCCAGCTCATCCTGCGCGAGGTGGTGCTCCCCCGCCAGGACCGCCGCTGAGCCGACCGGAAGGGGCTCAGTCGGCGGCGGGCCCCGGCACGGGGGTGTCGGCGAACGCGGCCACCGTCCGGTCGGCGTACGCGCTGACGTCGCCGGTCTCCATCGGGCCGTCCCAGCTCGTCGGCAGTGGCAGCGGCACCGCCGGGTTCACCCGCCTGACGATCTCGTCGAGCACCCGCTCGGCGTCGCCCACCCAGAGGTGCTTGGCCCCCGGCACGCCGACGACCTCGGCCTGCGGCACCGCCGCGAAGCGCCGCCGGGCCTCATCGGGGCGCAGGTAGTCGTCGAACTCGGGCACCAGCGCGGTCAGCGGCCGACCCGACTCCGCCCAGACGGCCAGGTCGCCGGGCTGCGAGAAACGCAATGGCGGGGAGAGCAGGATCGCCCCGGCCACCGCCGGGTCGCAGCCGTACTTCAGGGTCAGGTCGGTGCCGAACGACCAGCCCACCAGCCAGATGTTCGGCAGCTCGTGGAACTCGGCGTACTCGATGGCGGCGGCGACGTCGAACCGTTCGCCCACCGCGTTGTCGAAGGCGCCCTCGCTGGTGCCCCGCACGCTGCCGGTGCCCCGGGTGTTGAACCGGAGCACCGCCAGGTCGGCCAGGGCGGGCAGCCGCCAGGCCGCCTTGCGGAAGACGTGGCTGTCCATCATCCCGCCGTGGGTGGGCAGCGGGTGCAGGCAGACCAGGGTGCCCGCCGGCGTCCGGTCGACCGGGCGGGCCAGCTCCCCGACGAGCCGCAGGCCGTCGGCGGTGTGCAGCTCGATGTCCTCCCGGTGGCCGGGCAGGATCGACGACGCGCGGATCGGTGTGCTCACCGCCCCAGTCTGACCCGAACCCGCCGCCGTCGCTCGCCCGGGGCACAACCGGGGTGATCAAGATCGCCCACCCGGCCGGACCGGTCAGCCGTAGCGGGGAGCGCCCCGGCCGCGTAGCAGGTTCGGTCCCCGCCGGTCCCGGGCCCGCCAGCAGCCGTTGTGCCAGTGCCGCCGGTCGGTGAGGTCACCCGCGCCGTCGGCCGGCCAGGCCACCAGGTGCGCCACCCCGGGCCGGATCTCCTGGTCACATCCGGGGCAGCGGTACGTCTTGACGGACGCCCCGCCGCTGATCCCGCGTACCTGCCACTCGCCGTCGCGCCACTGCTGCACCGACTCCACGCCGTGCCGGGCCCGTTCGGCGTCCAACTGGCCGGTGTCCTCGCGGCGGGGACGGTTGCGACGGGGGCTCACCTTGCCAAGGTTACGGTCAGTCCCAGGTCGCCGGACGGGTGAGGTCGTCCGCCAGCACCGCCCCGCCGAGGACCGTCGCCGCGTCCGCTTCGGTGAAACCCCGGCGGGGCGGGCCGAAGCGGACCGCGAGCCTGGCCCCGGTCAGTCCGAGCAGTTCCAGTTCGTCGCCCCTCGGATGCAGGTAGCCGGCCCTGTCACCGATCGTCCGGTTCCCTTCGGTACGGCGGCCGACGAACTCCGCGTGGTACTCCAGGCGGACGTCGAGCCGCTGGTCCTCGCCACGCAGCACGGTGAGCAGGACGTCCACCGAGTCGGGCAGGTCGACGAGGTTCACCGCGCAGCGGGCGAGCCGGGCATCCGGCGGCAGCGCGGTGAGCCGCAGCGGCGTGGCACACCGGTACGCCTCGTCCAGCCGCAACGCCTGCGCCACCGTCCGCAGGTCACGGTCGTTCGGACCGACGGTGGTCACCCGGGCGTAGAGGCCCGCCACGGGCTGCCAGCGCAGGATCCACCCGGGCTCGCCGCCGGAACCGGCCGGGGCGACCGTCCGGACGGTGCCGTCGAAGTCTGCCGCGGTCACCAGTTCGGACTCCGCGTCCGGCGCCGTGCCGTAGCTCATTCCCTCGTGCAGCGCCTGTTCCACGTCCGCCGGCGTACGACCGAGGTCGAGGACGACCTGCCGGCCCCCGCTGACGGCCAACCGGACGCTCTCCACCCCCTGCCCGGCCTCCCAGCCGAGATAGCCGGCCCGCGCCGGGTCGATGCCGAAGTGCAGCAGGGTCGGGTCCGTACCCACCAGGTCCGGCCGGAGGGCGGCCGTCGCCGCCGTCGGTGCCCGAGGCGGCACGACAGTCGCCGGCGACGGCTCGGCGGACGTCCAGGGCAGTCTCCCCGAGTGGTCCGCCACGGTGGGTACGCCGAGACTGAGCACCACCACCAGGCCCAGGGCGACACCCACCCCGACCCGCCGACGACGACGCCGGGCGCGGCCCCCGACCACCGCCCGGACGGTCAGCCGGTCGATGTCCACCAGCCCCTCGGCCCGCTCCCGCAGGGTTTCGCTGATCCGCTGGTCCAGCTCGGTCACGACCGGCTCCCGTTCGTCGTGGGGACACCGAGGCGTGCCCGCAGGTGGGTGAGCGCCCGCAGCGCGTGGGTCCGGACGGTGCCCGGCGAGCAGTCCAGGATCTGGGCGATCGTCGCGTCGTCGAGGTCCTCGTAGTAGCGCAGCACCAGCACGGCCCCCTGACGGTCGGGCAGTCGGCGGATCAGTCGCCACAACTCGTCCCGGTCGGCCGCCTCTCCACCGACGTCCGCCCGCCCCGCCCGCTCGACGAAGCCGTCGACCACCAGCTCACGGTTGGACCGCCGCCGCCACCAGGACCGGTTGGCGTTGACCAGCATCCGGCGTACGTACACGTCGGGGCGGTCGGTGCGGACGATCCGCCGCCAGTGCACGTACGCCCGGGCCAGCACGTCCTGGGTGAGGTCCTCGGCCCGGTGCGGGTCGCCGGTCAGCAGCCGGGCCAGCCGGACGAGCGCCGGCCCCCGGCTGCTGACGTACTCCTCGAAGGTCACACCCGTCAGACGCCGTCACCGGCGTCCACCGTTGACCCGGATCAGCGCCCGGTGTGCTCGCGGAAGCCCCGGCCGGCGGCGCGACCCAGGTGACCTGCGGTGACCAGGTGGTGCAGCAGCGGCGCGGGGGCCAGGCCCGGTTCGCGCGATTCCCGGTACAGCGCCCGCTGCACGGCCAGCGCCACGTCCAGGCCGATCGCGTCGAGCAGCGCGAAGGGGCCCGTCGGGTAGCCGCAGCCGAGCGTCATCGCGTGGTCGATGTCGTCGACGCCGGCATAACCGGCCGCCAGCATCTGCACCGCGTCGTTGAGGTACGGGAAGAGCAGCGCGTCGACCACGAAGCCGGCCCGGTCGTCGCAGACCAGCGTGGTCCGGCCGAGGGCGGCGCAGACCGCGCGGGCGGTGGCGGTGGCCTCCGGCGACGTCCGGACGGTGGTCACCACCTCGACCAGCGTGCGTGCCCGCACCGGGGTGCAGAAGTGCAGGCCGAGCACGTCGGCGGGACGGCGGGTGGCCATCGCCAGCTCGATCACCGGCAGTGTGGAGGTGGTGGTGGCGAGCACCACGCCCGGCTTGCAGACCTCGTCGAGGCGGGCGAACAGCGTCCGGGTGGTGTCCGGCTCCCCCGCCGTCGCCTCGAGCACCAGGTCGACGTCGGCGAGTTGCTCCAGCGCGTCCGCCCAGGTGACCCGGGCCAGGGCGGCGTCCCGGCCGGACGGGTCGGGATCGTCCCGGGTGACGCCCTCGTCGAGCGCGGTCCGGACCGCCCCGGCGGTCCCGGCGGGCCCGTCCGCGCCGACGGCGACCACCTGGTGGCCGGCGGCGGCGAACACCGCGGCGAGATCGGCCGCCGTCGTCCCCGAGCCGACGACACCGACCCTGGTCACGGCCGTGGTGCCCGGCGCGTCGTCGACGGCGGTCGGGGTCGCCGGATCGGGTACGACCTGCGCCGAGCCCGGCTTGTCATAGGTGTAGAAGCCGCGTCCGGTCTTGCGGCCGAGCAGTCCCGCCGTGACCATCTGCCGGATCAGCGGCGCCGGGGCGTGCCGGCGGTTACGCCCGCCGTGCCGGTACATGGTGTTCAGGATCTCGTACGCGGTGTCCAGGCCGATCAGGTCCAGCAGGGCGAGCGGACCCATCGGCAGGCCGCAGCCCAGGGTCATCGCCGCGTCGAGGTCCTCGCGGGTGACGTGGCGCGCCTCGAACAGGCTCACCGCCTGGTTGAGGTAGCCGAACAGCAGGGCGTTGGCGATGAATCCGGCCCGGTCGCCGATCGTCACGCCGACCTTGCCGAGCCGGGTGCAGAGCGCCTCGACGTCGTCGACCACGTCGGCGGCGGTGACCACGGTGCGGACGACCTCGACCAGTTTCATCACCGGTGCCGGGTTGAAGAAGTGCAGGCCGACGACCTGCTGGGGGCGACCGGTGGCGACGGCGATGTCGGTGACGCCCAGCGAGGAGGTGTTGGTGGCGAGGATGGTGTCGGGCCGGCAGATCCGGTCCAGTTCGGCGAAGATCCGCCGCTTGAGGTCGAGGCGCTCGGGGACCGCCTCGACCACCAGGTCGACCGCGTGCAGCGCGTCCAGCCCGACCTGGAAGTCGACCCGGGCGTGCAGGGCGTCCCGGTCGGCCACGGCCAGCCTGCCGCGCGCCACCGCCCGGTCGGTCGACCGGGTGAGGGTGGCCCGGCCCCGGGCCAGGGCGTCCGGGGAGATCTCCACCGCGACGACGTCGACACCGTTGCGGGCGAACACCTCGACGATGCCGGCACCCATGGTGCCCAGACCCACCACGCCCACCCTGGTGAACTCCCGCGCCACGACCGGCCTCCCTGGTTGATTCCGCCGTTGCCGACTTGAACGAACGCTAAGGCTATCCGTCGGGGCCGGGGCGGGGGCGGCCGGTCCCCGTCCGCCTCAGGCGTCGACGGCGCTGGGCGCGGGGGCCGGGGCGGCCGGCAGGGCGTCGGTGGAGCCGGGAGGGCGCGGCGGCAGCGGCAGCGTGGGCCGGTGGTCCCGGCGGCCGAGGGACCCCCCGGCGAAGCGCAGGCCGACCGGATCGGTGGTGGCCAGTCCGGGGTCGAAGTAGCGCAGTTCGGTACGGCCGAGCCGGATCACGTCGCCGTCGGTGAGCGGTTCGGCGTCGGTGATCCGCCGGTCGTTGAGCCAGGTGCCGTTGGTCGATCCCAGGTCGACGAGGACCACCCCGTCGTCGGTCAGCCGTACCTCGGCGTGCCGCCGGCTCAGGTGCGCGTCGGCGACCGCGATGTCGGCGGTCGGTGCCCGGCCGATCACCTGCGGCTGGGGCCGGACGCGGAAGCTCGCCCCGCGCATCGGGCCAGCGGCCACCGTCAGCAGTGGCCTCAGTTCCGGATGATCCTGCATGGACAGTCAGCTCCCCACCCACCGTCGCCCCGCGGTCAGCCTGCCAGCTTCGCGTGACCAGCTCACCACCCGCCCGGTCATCTCCACGACCCCTGGCGGACATCCGGTGTCCACCGAACAGGCGGCGACGGAGCGATAGCTGAGCGGCATTCACAACTACCAGCGGGTAGCTTCCGGGGCTAGACTTCCGCCATGACGGCTGTGCAGGTCCCGGGTACCCCGGTCATCTCCGACGGGCGGCTGGTCTCGACGAGCCCGGCCACCGGCGACGAGGCCGGCAGCGTGCCGGTCGCCACCGCCGGGGAGGTCGGCCACGCGGTCGCCCGCGCCCGCACGGCCGGGCAGTGGTGGGCCGGGCTCGGCTTCACCGGCCGCCGCACCCGGCTGCTGCGCTGGCGGGCCCTGCTCGCCCAGCGGGTCGAGGAGCTGGCCGAGCTGATCCACGTCGAGGGCGGCAAGCCGGTCGGGGACGCCGTCGTCGAGGTGCTCACCGCCATCGAACACATCGACTGGGCGGCCCGCAACGCCCGCCGGGTGCTGGGGCCGCGCCGGGTCCGCTCCCGGCTGATCCTCGCCGAGTTCTCCGGTCACCTCGAATACCAGCCGCACGGCGTGGTCGGGGTGATCGGCCCGTGGAACTACCCGGTGTTCACCCCGGTCGGTTCCGCCGCCTACGCGCTGGCCGCCGGCAACGCGGTCGTCCTCAAGCCCAGCGAGTACACCCCGGTCGTCGGGCAGTGGCTGGTCGACAGGTTCGCCGAGGTGGTGCCGGAGCAGCCGGTGTTCACGGCGGTGCACGGCCTGGGCGACGTCGGCGCGGCGCTGTGCCGCTCGGGCGTCGACAAGGTGGCCTTCACCGGTTCCACGGCGACCGCCCGCGCGGTGATGGCCGCCTGCGCCGAGTCGCTGACCCCGGTGCTGCTGGAGGCCGGCGGCAAGGACGCGATGATCGTCGACGCCGACGCCGACCTGGACGCCGCGGCCGAGGCGTGTGTCTGGGGCGCGCTCACCAACGCCGGGCAGACCTGCATCGGCATCGAACGGGTCTACGCGGTGGCACCGGTCTACGACGAGTTCGTCGGCAAGGTGGTCGCCCGCGCCGAGCGGCTGACCGTCGGCGCGGACTCCGCCGACCTCGGCCCGATCACCATGCCGAGCCAGCTCGACGTGATCCGCCGGCACATCGACGAGGCCATCGCCGCCGGGGGGCGGGCGGTGGTGGGCGGTCCCGCCGCCGTACAGCCGCCGTACGTGCACCCGACGGTGCTGGTGGACGTCCCGGAATCCGCGTCGGCGATCCGCGAGGAGACCTTCGGCCCGACCGTGACCATCACCCGGGTCGCCGACGCCGACGAGGCCGTACGCCGGGCAAACGCCCTGCCGTACGGCCTGGGGGGTTCGGTGTTCGGGCGACGCGACGCGGTGGCGATCGCCCGCCGGCTGCGCTCGGGGATGGCGTCGGTCAACTCGGCGCTCACCTTCGCCGGGATGTCCACGCTGCCGTTCGGCGGGGTGGGCGACTCCGGCTTCGGCCGCATCCACGGTGAGGACGGGCTGCGCGAGTTCGGCCGGGCCAAGTCGGTCACCCGCCGGCGGGCCCGGTCGCTGCTGCCCGCGATGACCTTCGAGCGGACCCCGACCGACGTGGCCCGGATCGTCAAGATCACCAAGGCCCTGTACGGCCGCCGCTGACCCGCCCGGCGGGTGGTTCCCCGCCCGGCCGGCCGGCGGTCAGAACAGGGTCAGCTCGTCGCGCACGATGCCGCGCAGCCGGTCGTAGTCGACCACGACGCAGCGGATGCCCCGGTCGGTGGCGAGGACCCGGGCCTGCGGCTTGATCTCCTGGGCGGCGAACACGCCGGTCACCGGGGCGAGCAGCGGGTCCCGGTTCATCAGTTCGAGGTAGCGGGTGAGCTGCTCGACGCCGTCGATCTCGCCGCGCCGCTTCACCTCGACGGCGACCGCGCCGGCGTTGGCGTCCCGGCAGAGCAGGTCGACCGGGCCGATCGCCGTCATGTACTCCCGCCGGACCAGAGTGAAGCCCTCCCCCAGCGTCTCCGGGTTGGCGGCCAGCAGCTCCTGCAGGTGCGCCTCGACGCCGTCCTTGCGCAGGCCCGGGTCGACGCCCAGCTCGTACGAGGTGTCCTGGAAGACCTCCTCCAGGGTGATCCGCAGCTCCTCGCCGGCCTTGTTGACCACCCGCCACACGCCGGGGGCCTCCTCCAGCCGGCAGGGCGGGCTCATCCAGTTCAACGGCTTGTACGCACGGTCGTCGGCGTGGATCGACACCGACCCGTCCGCCTTCACCATGAGCAGGCGGGTGGCCAGCGGCAGGTGCGCCGAGAGCCGTCCGACGTAGTCCACCGAGCACTTCGCAATCACCAGACGCACCCGACGAGGGTAGCCGAGGACCGACCCGTCGCCGTCGCGCGGCACTGGCGCGCCGGTGCGATGCTGAGATGGTGTTCGAAGTCCTCACTGGTACCGGGCTCGCCGCCTCGGCGGGTCTGAACGCCTACATCCCCCTGCTCACCATGGGTCTGCTCGCCCGCTACACCAGCCTGATCGACCTGCCCAGCGGCTGGCAGTGGCTGGGCAACGGCTGGGTGCTGGCGATCCTCGCGGCGTTGCTCGCGGTCGAGGTCGTCGCCGACAAGGTGCCCGTGGTCGACCACGTCAACGACGTCGTGCAGACGGTGGTCCGCCCCACCGCCGGTGGCCTCGCGTTCGGCGCGGGGTCGGGCTCGGAGACGGTGACGGTGAGCGACCCGGGCGGGTTCTTCTCGTCCCACCAGTGGGTGCCGGTGGCCGCCGGTGTCGCCATCGCGCTCGGGGTGCACCTGTTCAAGGCGGCGGCCCGACCGGTGGTCAACGCGACCACCGCCGGTTTCGGCGCACCCGTGGCCAGCACCGCCGAGGACGCGACGAGCGTGCTGATGTCCCTGGTGGCGATCATCCTGCCGGTGCTGGTGCTGGCGTTCCTGCTGGGCATGGTGGCGTTCGTGGTCTGGTTCCTGCGCCGACGCCGGGAACGCCGCCGGGACCGCGAGGCGGCCCGCGCCGCCGGCTACCGGGTCTGACCCGCCGCCACACACGCCGATGGCCGGCACCCCGGGTGGGGTGCCGGCCATCGTGTCGTACGGGGTCAGCTGTTCCAGTGCTTGGCGACGAGGTCGGCGGCCTGCTGTTCCCACTGGGCGTAGTGGTCGGGGTAGGCGGAGACCTGGACGGTCTGGGCGGCCTTGGTCAGGGGCATGTCCTGCCAGCCGTCGACCTGCTTGAGGCCCTTGAGGAAGGCCAGGGTGGCGTATTCGGGGTCGGTGATCTGCTCGACGGTGCCCCAGCCGCTGGAGGGGCGCTGCTGGAACAGGCCCTGCGAGTCGTGGTCGTTGCGGTCGCCGAGGTGGCCGAGGTTCTCCAGCTTCGACTCCTGCAGGCTGGTCGCGATCGACACCACCGCGGCGCGCTCGTCCATGCCGGCCTTCTTCGTCGCCGCGATGATCGCCTTGGCGTTGTCGGTCTGCTCGTCGTTCAGGTCGATGCGGGACTGGGTGCCCTGCACGCCGTGCGGGATCAGCTTGTCGGTGTCCACGGCCGGCTTGTCGGCCTGCACCACGGCCACGGTGTGGTCGGTGGCGGTCGACTCGGCGGTGCCGTGGTTCAGCGGGCCGGCGGCCAGACCACCGGCGACGGCCAGACCGGCGATACCGAGGACGCTCTTACGCAGAATGGTGGTCTTCATGGGGGATGCTCCTTCGAGGGGGTCGACGCCACCCGACCGGTCGGGGGACCGGGCCACCGGCGGAGCCGGCGGTGGGGGCGTAAGCACCACGACGAGGCGCTCATGAGGGAGAGTTCTCAGGTCTCCGGCGGGCCCTGCCGCTCGCGCCGGAACCAGATGTAACGACCGGGGGCCCCGCGTCATTCCGGGGAGCTGCCCGCCGCCGGGCTGGCCGGGCGGGGTGCTGCTGCGGTCGTACAGAGGGTGTAACGACTGCGGGCCGGCCGGGATTCCGCCGTCGGGGTGCCGCCGGTCACGGGACGCCCCGCCGGGTCGACCCCGTACCGGACACCGGCGACGGTCCGACCGCACGGAACCGACCATATCGGGCACAAGTGACGCCGTTGACCGTCGGGCGAGGCGCCTCACCGACAGCCGGAGCCGAACCGGCCACCCGCTCGGCCTAAATCTCGCCCGCCGGCCGGGTCGACACACACGGGCCCGCGCCCCACCGGCCCACCCGCCCCAACCACCCCCGCCCACCCCGGCCGCCTCCGCCAGGCCCACCTGGCCCGCGCCGGCGATCAAGAGGTTTGTGTCAGCGAGAGCGCTCTCCCGGCCCGCAATTCTCTTGATCACCGACGCGGGTCGAGGGGTGGGGTGGGGGTGGGAGGGGCGGGGACGGGGTCGTTCGGGCTCGGTCGCCGTGGTGGCGGGCTTCCTACGGGGTGATCAGCGCTGGAACGGCCCGCACCCACCCAGCCGGCACCTACTATTTGTGGCATATCTACCGAAAGTGAGGTTGTCATGACCGCAGCGATGGAAATGCCCCGGGTTCAGGAGTGCGCGGCCTCGTCCTGCGCCTACAACCACACCAACGACTGCCACGCGTTCGCCATCACCATCGGCAGCACCGACCACGCGCACTGCCACACCTTCGTGGAGCTGCCGGTACGCGGTGGCCTCGACCGGCTCATCGCCCAGGTCGGCGCGTGCAGCCGGGCCGACTGCCGGCACAACGCCGAACTGGAGTGTCGTGCCCCGGCGATCACCGTCGGCCCCGACAACGACCTGGCCGACTGCATGACCTACCAGAGCCGCTGACCGACCAGAGCGCCGACAAACCAGAGCGCTGACCGACCGAAGCGCCGACCGACCAGAGCCGCTGACCGGCCGGCCAGCACGGGGCCGGGGCCAAGCGCCCCGGCCCCGCCGGCCTTCCCCGACCCCGGTCCCCGCCCCGAACCCGAACCCGAACCCCGACGACCATGCCCGACCCCGACGACCATGCCCGGAACCGCCGGACGTCCCCGGCCCCGTCGGCCGCCCCGGGTGTGCAGCACCTCACAGGCCCCCGTCGGGGACGAGCGGGCCGCCTCGACGCGACCCGGCCGACACCGGCACACCCCGGACCGCCGCGCCGGACGGCCTGGTCGCACACTGGACGGCATGGATGACGAGCTCGCGATCTCCGTACGGGGACTGCGTAAGGCGTACGGCGACAACGTCGCGGTGGCGGGGGTGGACCTCGACGTCCGCCGGGGCGAGGTGTTCGCCCTGCTCGGACCGAACGGCGCGGGCAAGACGACCACGGTGGAGATCCTGGAGGGCTACCGGCAGCGCGACGCCGGCCAGGTCAGCGTGCTCGGTACCGACCCCGGTCTCGTCCTCGGCTCCCGCCCGCGCGGCCAACGGGCGGGCGCACCACGTACCTCCCGGGGGCAGGCGGCCGACTGGCGGTCCCGGGTCGGCATCGTGCTCCAGGGCACCGGCGAGTTCGACGAGCTGACCGTCGCCGAGGTGGTCCGGCACTTCTCCGGGTTCTATCCCGAGGCGGACGACCCGGACAAGGTCGTCGAGCGGGTCGGGCTGGGTGCCAAGGCCAACGCCCGTACGCACACCCTCTCCGGTGGGCAGAAGCGCCGGCTCGACGTGGCGCTGGGCATCATCGGCCGCCCCGAGCTGCTCTTCCTCGACGAGCCCACCACCGGGTTCGACCCGGAGGCGCGGCGCGAGTTCTGGGAGCTGATCCGGGACCTCGCCGCCGCCGGCACCACCATCGTGCTCACCACCCACTACCTGGACGAGGCCGAGTCGCTCGCCGACCGGGTCGGGGTGATCGCCGCCGGCCGGGTGATCGAGGTGGCCCCGCCCAACCTGCTCGGCAACCGCCAGGACGCCCTGGCGACGGTGTCCTGGCGTACCCCCGAGGGGACGCCGGAGACGGCGCAGAGCGCGACGCCGACGGCGCTGGTGGCGGAGCTGGCCGCGCGTTTCGGCGGCGAGGTGCCCGGTCTCACGGTGACCCGGCCGACCCTGGAAGACGTCTACCTGAGCATGATCGGACACTGATGACCACCACCACGAGGCCGGCGACCCCGCCCGCCACCACTGGCCGCCGGCGGGTCGGGCCGGGCACGCTCGCCCTGCGCCAGGGCCGGCTGGAGATCACCCAGTTCCTGCGCAGCCGGGAGTCCGTCGTGTTCACGATGGGCTTCCCGATCATCATGATCCTGATCTTCGCGTCGATCTTCGACGGGACGATCGGTGGCGGGGTGAAGTTCACCCAGTACTTCATCACCGGCATGATCGCGACCGGGCTGATGACGGTGAGCTTCCAGAACCTCGGCATCTGGATCCCGATCGAGCGGGACCGGGGCGTGCTCAAGCGCTACCGGGGCACCCCGATGCCGAAGTGGGTCTGGTTCGCCGGCAAAGTGATCATGGTGGTGGCGATCGGCATCGCCGAGACCGCGCTGCTGCTGGCGGTCGCCGTGGCGCTGTTCGACCTCGACCTGCCGGCCACCGCCGCCAAGTGGTTCACCTTCGGCTGGGTCGCCGTGCTCGGGGTGACCGCCTGCACCCTGTGCGGGATCGCCATCTCGTCGCTGGCCCGCACCGCACGCAGCGGCTCCGCCGTGGTCACCCCGGTCTCCCTGGTGCTCCAGTTCATCTCCGGGGTGTTCTTCGTCTTCACCGACCTGCCCACCTGGATGCAGCAGGTGGCGGCGTTCTTCCCGCTGAAGTGGATGTGCCAGGGCCTGCGCGCGGTCTTCCTGCCGGAGAGCTTCGGCGCGCAGGAACCCGGCGGCTCCTTCGAGCTGGGCCGGGTCGCCCTGGTCCTCGCCCTGTGGTGCCTGATCGGTCTGGCCCTCTGCCTGACCACCTTCCGCTGGACCACCAAGCGCGACGGCTGACCGCCGGGCGCGGTCGACGCGGTTGTGCCGATACTGCGGTGTCCGCTGACGGGGACACCGCAGTATCGGCGACGTTGCTGGCCGGGGCCGGGGCCGAGACCGGGGCCGGCGCTCAGTACGAGTAGAAGCCCTGGCCGGTCTTGCGGCCCAGGTCACCGGCGGTGGCCATCCGCTGGAGCAGCTCCGGCGGGAAGAACTTCTCGTCGGCCGTGTCGGTGTAGATGTTCCTCGTGGCGTTCAGCAGGACGTCCACGCCGGTCAGGTCGACCGTGGCCAGCGGACCCATCGCGTGACCGAAGCCCAGCTTGCAGGCGGTGTCCAGGTCCTCGGCCGACATCACCCCGGACTCGACCAGCTTGACCGCCTCCATGGCCAGCGCGCAGATCAGCCGGGTGGTGACGAAACCGGCGATGTCCCGGTTGACCACCACCACGGTCTTGCCGATCTCCTCGGCGAACGCCCTGGCGGTGGTCAGGGTCGCGTCGCTGGTCTTGTAGCCGCGCACCAGCTCGCACAGCTTCATCATCGGTACCGGGGAGAAGAAGTGGGTGCCGACGACCGACTCCGGGCGCTGCGTGGCGGTGGCGATCTGGGTCACCGGGATGGCCGACGTGTTGGTCGCCAGCACCGCGTCCGCCTTGCAGATCTTGTCCAGCGCGCGGAACACCTCGTGCTTGATCTCGATCTTCTCGAAGACCGCCTCGACCACGATGTCCGCGTCGGCCGCCGCCTCCAGCTCGGTGGTCGGGGTGATCCGGCCCAGCGTGGCCTCGACGTCGGACGCCTCGATCCTGCCCTTCTCGGCGAACTTCGTCAGCGACCTGCGGATGCCGTCCACACCGCGCGTCGTGGCCGCGTCGTCGATGTCGCGCAGCGTCACCTGCCAGCCCGCCTGCGCCGCCACCTGGGCGATGCCGGAACCCATCAGCCCGGCCCCGACGACCGCGAGTCGACCCGCCATCTGCTTCTCCCTCGCCTAGAGATTGAGTGTCTGCCAGCACCCTAGTCGGCGAGCCTGAACGACCGCTAAGCCCCGGACGGCCGGACCGGCGGCGGGCGGCCGGGGGCGGCGGCGGGCGGGTCAGATGGTCAGCTCGGGGGTCTCCGGGGCGGTGCCCCGTTCCACCTCCACACCGAGCGCCCGCAGGTCGGCCACGAAGTCCGGGTAGCCCCGGTCCACGTGGTGCACGTGGGAGACCTCGGTGACGCCGTCCGCGCAGAGCCCCGCGATGATCAGCCCGGCACCGGCCCGGATGTCGGTGGCCCGGACCGGGGCGCCGGAGAGCCGGTCCCGGCCCCGGACCACGGCGTGGTGCCCGTCGGTCTTGATGTCGGCGCCGAGCCGCACCATCTCGTTGGCAAACATGAACCGGCCGTCGAAGATGTTCTCGGTGATCAGTGACGCCCCCTCGCTGACCGCCGCCAGGCCGATCGCCATCGGCAGCAGGTCGGTGGCGAACCCCGGGTACGGCAGCGTCACCACGTCCACGGCGGCGGGGCGGTCGTCGGCGCGGACCCGGAAGGCGTCGCCCCGGGTCTCCACCAGCGCGCCGGCCGACACCAACTTGTCCAGCGCGACCTCCAGGTAGGCCGGGTCGATCCCGGTGACCGTCACGTCCCCCCGGGTCATCGCCGCGCCGAACGCCCACGTCCCGGCGACGATCCGGTCCCCCACCGTGGCGTGCCGCACCGGGCGCAGCGCGGGCACCCCGGCGATACGCAGGGTGGAGCTGCCGCAGCCGGAGATCCGGGCGCCCATCCGGTTGAGCATCGTGCAGAGGTCGACGATCTCCGGTTCCCGGGCCGCGTTGTCGATCGTCGTCACGCCCCGGGCCAGCACCGCCGCCATCACCAGGTTCTCGGTGGCGCCCACGCTGGGGAAGTCCAGCACGATCTCGGCGCCCCGCAGCCCGTCCGGGGCGGCGGCGATGACGAAGCCGTGCTCGCCGGAGACCTCCGCGCCCATCCGGGCCAGCCCGGCGATGTGCATGTCCAGGCCCCGGGAGCCGATCGCGTCCCCGCCCGGGTGGGCCACCCGCACGTACCCCCGGCGGGCAAGCAGCGGACCCAACACGCAGATCGACGCCCGCAGCCGACGCACCAGGTCGTAGTCGGCGTCCGCGCCGGGCTGCTCGGGCACGTCGATGACGACCGACCGGGAGCGGGTCTGCCCGTCGTAGGCGACCATCGGGTCCACCGGGTCGTCCGCCGCGAAGTGCACCGCGCAGCCGAGCCGGCGCAGCACCTCGCCCATGATGGCGATGTCGGTGATCCGGGGCACGTTCGTGATCACCGTACGCCCCGGGGCCAGCAGCGCCGCCGCCATCAGCTTCAGCGCCGAGTTCTTCGCCCCGACGACGTGCACCGTGCCGGCCAGCCGGGCGTCGCCGCCGACCCGGATGACATCGACCGCGTCGACGGCCGGATCACCCGGCCCCGCCTCCACCTGCCAACCGGCCGCGGTGGGCCGTGCCGGGATCGTCAGGTCCGGTATCCGTAGGCTGTGCGTCATGGCCGTCCACCTCACGCGCATCTACACCAAGGCCGGCGACGCCGGCATGACCAGGCTGAGCAACAACGAGCAGGTGCCGAAGACCGATCCCCGGATCGCCGCGTACGCGGACGTCGACGAGTGCAACGCCGCGCTCGGCGTGGCGCTCGCCCTGGGGCAGCTCGACGACGAGCTGCGGGCCGTGCTGGAGTCGATCCAGAACGACATGTTCGACGTCGGCGCCGACCTGGCCACCCCCGTCGAGCCGGACCCGGCGTACCCGCCGCTGCGGGTCACCGAGGAGTACGTCGAACGCCTCGAAGGCTGGTGCGACGAGTACAACGGGCGACTGGGCAAGCTCGACTCCTTCATCCTCCCCGGCGGCACCGCTGGCGCGGCGCTGCTGCACGTGGCACGGACGATCGCCCGGCGCGCCGAACGGGCGGCCTGGGCCCTGGTCGCCCACGATCCGGATCGCACCAGCTCCCTTCCGGCAAAGTATCTCAACCGCCTCTCCGACCTGCTGTTCATCCTGTCAAGAACGGCCAATCCGGGCGGCGATGTGCTATGGGTGCCGGGCGGCAAGCGCTGAGCACGGGCGGACTGCACCACGTCGAGGTCTGGGTGCCCGACCTGGCCGCCGCGAGGCGGAGCTGGGGCTGGCTGCTCGGTGAACTGGGTTGGACGCCGTACCAGGACTGGCCGGCCGGCTGCTCCTGGCGGCACGGCCCGACGTACCTGGTCGTCGAGGAGTCCCCGGCACTGACCGGGCGGACCCACGACCGGCTCGCCCCGGGCCTCAACCATCTGGCCTTCCACGCCGGTCCGCCGCACGCGGTGGACCGGCTGGTGGCCGACGCCGGGGCCCACGGGTGGGCGCTGCTGTTCGCCGACCGCCACCCGCACGCCGGTGGCCCGGACAGCTACGCCGCCTACCTCACCGACCGGCAGGGCTACGAGGTCGAGCTGGTGGCCGCCGTCGCGGCACCGTGACCGTCGGCGGCCGGGCGACCGGGGGCGGTGCCGGGCCGGCGGCCGGGCCGGGTCAGGCGGCGGGCCAGTCCTGGGAGGCCATACGCGGCGAGGCCGCCCCGGGCGGGGCGGCCTCGAGCCAGGAGGAGAAACCGGTCACCGTGGAGCGGGCCATGGCGATCTCGACCGGCGCGTGTTGACTGGTACAGCGGAGGATCACCCAGTCGGACGGCATGGAGAGCCGTTCCTGACCCTCGGGCAGCCGCCGCCGCTCCACCACCAGCTCCTTGCGGGAGAGCACCCGCTTGGGCCGCAGGGCGAAGCTGAACATCCGGTACCAGCGGAGCTGGTCGCCGACGAACCGCGCGAAGCCCGGTGACCAGCCCCGGCCGTCCAGGACGGTGGTGACCCGGACGCTCAGCCGGATGATGCCGCCGCTGCGGGTGACCAGGGCCCGCCGGACGAAGAGGATCAGGAGCGCGGCGAGGATCACCGCGATGCCGATTCCGATCCCTTCGACGATCTCCATCGGCGGGTGGACTCAGCGGGCCGGAGTGGCCGGGGTGGCGCTCTCGGCGAGCACCGTGACGCTCTCGGCACCGACCGACAGGAACCCGCCGGTGACGTCGTAGGCGACCTGTTGGCCGCCGGCCTGCTTGATCCGGACCTGGCTGGGCTCGGCGAGCTGGCCGAGCAGCGGCGCGTGCCCCGGCAGCACACCCAGCTCGCCTTCGGTCGTGCGGGCGACGACCATTTCGGCCTCGCCGGACCAGACCTTCTCCTCGACGGCTACGAGGTCGACGTGAAGCTGCTGTGCCACGCTGTCTCCTTGCTGCGGCGACGGATTGCCGAAAGTCTAGTCGGACCGTCGTCGCCGACCCAACGCGGGTGCCGAGACCTGCGCCACCGTCCGGCGTGTCGACTGGCCGGACGGTGGTTGTCGGCACCGCGCAGGGGTCACTTGACCTTGTTACGGAACTCCGGGTGCTCCAGCATGAAGGCGTCCAGCTGCTCGTTCTTGAGGGCGGCGAAGAAGTCGTCGGCGGCGGGCAGCAACCGCTCCCCGCGGTAGCCGTTGCCGGTGCCGATCCCCTCACCGGGCAGCTTGATCAGCTCGACGTTCTCCGAGCGGATGCCCTTGAGCGCGATGGCGAAGTCGACCACGCTGTTGCCCCGGCCGTTGAAGGTCAGCGACTGGCCGGCGGCCCGGATCACCCGGTCCAGCTTGATCGGGTTGGTCACCACGTCGGCGCTGAACGCCTGGCTGATCATCGCCTTGATGAACTGCTGCTGGTGCCGCTGCCGACCGTAGTCGGCGTCCGGGACGCCGTTCTTCGGATAGCGCTGCCGGACGTAGTCGAGCGCCTGCCAGCCGCTGAGGTGCTGGTTGCCCTTCTTGTAGACCGCCTGCGGCCCGATGTACCCCTCGCCGTACGGGTTGCCCTTGCGGTGCTTGCCGTTCGGCTCGCGGTGCTCGGACTTGACCTCGCGCTCGATGTACATGTCGACGCCGCCCATCGCGTCGACGATCTTCTGGAAACCGCTGAAGTTGATGATCGCCCCGGCGTCGAACCGGCTGATCCCGGTCGCCTTCTGCACGGTCTTGGCGAGCAGTTCGAAGCCCTGCGCCGCACTGGGGTTCTTACCCTCGACGATGCTGCCGTGCGACATCGCACCGTTGATCTTGCCGGAGCCGCCCCGGTAGCCGGCCTTGTCGAACTTGGGGATGTCGACGTAGAGGTCACGCGGCACCGAGAAGATGTACGCCCGGTCCAGCGACTCGGGCACGTGCAGCACCATGATCGAGTCGGCCAGCGGTGGGGTCTTGGCGTCCCGCGGGTCGATGCCCACCAGCAGGATGTTCAGCGGGCCCTTGACGTTGCTCTTGCGCTCCTGCGCCCCGGCCGCCTTGTCGCCGAACAGGTCGGCCTTGCCCACCGAACCCTCGTAGCGCGACAGCAGCGTCTCGTAGCCCACCAGGACCGCGCCGCTGAGCATCAGCAGCACGACCCCGAAGATGGTGCACGCACGCGCCCAGCGGGGCACCCCGGACCAGATCGACCGTCTGCCGCTCCTGCCGGCCTTACCAACCGTGCCGGCCTTACCGATCCCGCCGCCCTTGCCGTCCCTGCCGCTCTTGCCGGCCTTGCCGGCCCTGCCGCTCTCGCCGGCCTTACCCACCAGCAGCTCCATTCGTCGCGCACGGGGACTCGTCACGAGGATTCGTCACGCCCACGAAGAGGAGACGGGCGTACCCGGTCGAAAAGTTGCACCATATCGACGCCCGGATCCGAGCGTCGTTCTCGAAACGGTACCCCGCCCCTGTGGCGACCGCTCGCCCGGTAACCGGACACCGGCCCCCACCAGGCAGGAACGGTCGAAGGCCACCCCGGGCGACCGGGGTGGCCTTCGCAGAACCGCTGTCCGAGGGCTCAGCTGTCGGAGGCTCGGCTGTCGGGGGGCTCAGCCCTCCGACATCAGCTCCTTCGCCTTGCGCTCCAGGTCCTCCAGACCGCCGCACATGAAGAAGGCCTGCTCGGGGAAGTGGTCGTACTCGCCCTCGCTGATCTTCCGGAACGCGTCGATGGTCTCCTCGATCGGGACCGTCGAGCCCGGCACGCCGGTGAACTGCTCGGCGGCGTAGGTGTTCTGGGAGAGGAAACGCTCGATCCGACGGGCCCGGCCGACGGTGAGCTTGTCCTCTTCCGAGAGCTCCTCGATACCGAGGATGGCGATGATGTCCTGGAGGTCCTTGTAGCGCTGGAGGATGCGCTTGACCTCGGTGGCCACCGCGAAGTGCGCCTCGCCGACGAACTCCGGGGCGAGGATCCGGGACGAGGACGCCAGCGGGTCCACGGCCGGGTAGATGCCCTTGTCGGAGATCGACCGCTCCAGGTTGGTGGTCGCGTCCAGGTGGGCGAAGGTGGTCGCCGGCGCCGGGTCGGTGTAGTCGTCGGCGGGCACGTAGATCGCCTGGAGCGAGGTGATGGCCTGGCCCCGGACGGAGGTGATCCGCTCCTGGAGCTCGCCCATCTCGTCGGCCAGGGTCGGCTGGTAACCCACCGCGCTCGGCATCCGGCCGAGCAGGGTGGAGACCTCGGAACCGGCCTGGGTGAAGCGGAAGATGTTGTCGATGAAGAGCAGCACCTCCTGCTTCTTGACGTCCCGGAAGTACTCGGCCATGGTCAGCGCCGACAGCGCCACCCGCAGCCGGGTGCCCGGCGGCTCGTCCATCTGGCCGTAGACCAGCGCGGTCTTGTCGATGACGCCGGACTCGGTCATCTCGGCGATGAGGTCGTTGCCCTCACGGGTGCGCTCACCCACGCCGGCGAAGACCGACGTACCACCGAAGTTCCGGGCCACACGGGTGATCATCTCCTGGATGAGCACCGTCTTGCCCACGCCCGCGCCGCCGAACAGGCCGATCTTGCCGCCCTTGACGTACGGGGCGAGCAGGTCGATGACCTTGATGCCGGTCTCCAGCATCTCGGTCTTCGGCTCCAGGTCCGCGAAGGCCGGGGCCTTGCGGTGGATGCCCCACCGGTCGTCCGCGTCGAGCGTCTCGCCCTCGGTGAGGTTGAGGCACTCGCCGATGGCGTTGAAGACGTGGCCCTTGACCGCGTCGCCCACCGGCACGGTGATCGGCGAACCGGTGTCGACCACCTCGGCGCCCCGGACCAGACCGTCGGTCGGCTGCATCGAGATGGCGCGGATCAGGTTGTCACCCAGGTGCTGGGCGACCTCCAGGGTGAGCGTCTTCGCGCCGCCGGAGAGGTTCACCTCCACGTGCAGGGCGTTGAACAGGGCCGGCATGGCGTCGCGCGGGAACTCGGCGTCGACGACCGGGCCGATGACCCGAACCACGCGACCGGTGGCCGTACTGGTCTCTGCCGGTCCCCCGGCAACTGCGGATACAGTCATCACACTTCACTTCCCGACGCGGCCAGCGCGTTCGCGCCGCCGACGATCTCACTGATCTCCTGGGTGATCCCGGCCTGGCGGGCCGAGTTCATCTCACGCGTGTACTTCTCGATCATCTCTTCGGCGTTGTCGGTGGCGCTCTTCATCGCCCGCCGCCGGGCCGCCGACTCGCTCGCCGCCGACTCCAGCAACGCCGCGTAGATCCGCGTGTTGATGTACCTCGGCAACAGCGCGTCGAGCAGCGACTCCGCCTCCGGCTCGAACTCGTACGCCGGCAGCAGCCCCTCGGAGCGCGGCCGGTCCTCGACCTGCATCGGACCGATGATCTTCGTGACCGGGTTCTGGGTCATCAGGCTGTGGAACTCGGTGTAGACGATGTGCAACTCGTCGATACCGAGCACGCCGTCCGGCCCGGCGTCGTCGTCGGTGTCGTCGGCACCGGCGGTGAACGCCGCGATCAGCGTCTCGCCGACCTCACGGGCGTCGGCGAAGGTGGGCTGCTCCGAGAAGCCGGTCCAGTTCGCCGCGATCTGCCGGTTGCGGAACCGGTAGAACGTCAGACCCTTGCGTCCGATGACGTAGAGCACCGGCTCCTTGCCTTCGGCGGTGAGCCGGGCGATCAGCGACTCGGCGGTCCTGATCGCGTTGGAGCTGTACCCGCCGGCCAGGCCCCGGTCGGAGGTGACCAGCAGGACGCCCGCCCGCCGCACCTGCTCGCGCGGGGTGAGCAGCGGGTGGTCGATCCGGGCGTTCGAGGCCAGCGCGGTGAGCACGCCGGTGATCGCCTGGGCGTACGGCAGGGACGCCGTGACCCGGGCCTGGGCCTTGGCGATGCGGCTCGTCGCCACGAGCTCCATCGCCTTGGTGATCTTCTTCATCCCCTTCGCCGAACGGATCCGCTGGCGAAGAACGCGTACCTGGGCCGCCATGAGTCAGCCCTACTGCTTCTCGGCGTCGCCGCCGGCGTAGCGGGTGACCGTCTCCCGGTCGGACTCGCCCTCCAGCGGCTTGGCCGGCGCGTCGTTGACCCGGCGCTCGTCGGCCTTGCCGAGGAAGACCTGCTTGAACTCGGTGACGGCCGAGTCGAGCGAGGCGGCGATGTCGTCGCCCCACTTGCCGTCCGCGATCGAGGCCAGCACACCCTCGTGCTTGTGCCGCAGGTACTGGAGAAACTCCGACTCGAAGCGACGCACCTCGCCGACCGGGACGTCGTCGAGCTTGCCCTCGACGCCGGCCCAGACCGAGACGACCTGCTCCTGCACCGGGTACGGCGAGTAGTTCGGCTGCTTGAGCAGCTCGACCAGCCGGGAACCCCGGTTCAGCTGGGCCTGCGAGGCCTTGTCCAGGTCGGAGGCGAAGGCGGCGAACGCCTCCAGCTCACGGAACTGGGCCAGGTTGAGCCGCAGCGAGCCGGAGACCTTCTTCATCGGCTTCATCTGCGCGGCGCCACCGACCCGGGAGACCGAGGTGCCGACGTTGATGGCCGGCCGGACGCCCTGGTTGAACAGGTCGGACTCCAGGAAGATCTGGCCGTCGGTGATGGAGATGACGTTGGTCGGGATGAAGGCCGAGATGTCGTTGGCCTTCGTCTCGATGATCGGCAGGCCGGTCATCGAGCCGCCACCCAGCTCGTCGGAGAGCTTCGCGCAGCGCTCCAGCAGGCGGGAGTGCAGGTAGAAGACGTCACCCGGGTACGCCTCACGGCCCGGCGGACGGCGCAGCAGCAGCGACACGGCCCGGTACGCCTCGGCCTGCTTGCTCAGGTCGTCGAAGACGATCAGGACGTGCTTGCCGCCGTACATCCAGTGCTGCCCGATGGACGAGCCGGTGTAGGGGGCGAGGTACTTGAAGCCGGCCGGGTCGGACGCCGGGGAGGCCACGATGGTGGTGTACTCCAGCGCGCCCGCGTCCTCCAGGATGCCCTTGATCGAGGCGATCGTGGAGGCCTTCTGGCCGATGGCGACGTAGATGCAGCGGACCTGCTTCTTCGGGTCGCCGGAACGCCAGTTGTCCCGCTGGTTGAGGATGGTGTCCAGCGCGACGGTGGTCTTGCCGGTCTTCCGGTCGCCGATGATCAGCTGCCGCTGGCCCCGACCGATCGGGGTCATCGCGTCGATCGCCTTGATACCGGTCTGCAGCGGCTCGTCGACCGACTGCCGGGACATCACGTTGGGGGCCTGGAGCTCCAGCTCGCGGTAGCCCTCGTCGGCGATGTCGCCGAGGCCGTCGATCGGCTGGCCGAGCGCGTTGACCACGCGGCCGAGGAAGGCGTCGCCGACCGGTACGGAGAGCACCCGGCCGGTGCGCTTGACGCGCTGCCCCTCCTCCAGCTTGGCGGAGTCACCGAGAACGACGACACCGATCTCCCGCACGTCGAGGTTCAACGCCACGCCGAGCGTGCCGTCCTCAAACTCCAGGAGTTCGTTGGTCATGGTCGAGGGCAGGCCCTCGACGTGGGCGATGCCGTCACCGGTGTCGGCGACGGTGCCGACCTCCTCGCGGGAGACGTCGGTCGAGTAGGAGGAGACGTAGCGCTCCAGGGCGCCGCGGATCTCCTCCGTCGAGATGGTCAGCTCGGCCATCCTCTGCTTCCTTAAGTATCAGGGGCCCGGGATACCTAGTACCGACCGGTCCGAATGGCGTCGATCAAAGGGCGGCGAGGCCGCTGGTCAGCGCTGCACGAGCGCGTTGCGGGTCTCGTTGAGGCGGCGCAGGACGGTGCCGTCGTACAGGTCGGAACCGACCCGCACGCTCACCCCACCGAGCACCTCCGGGTCGACCGTCTGCTTGACGGAAACCTCTCGACCGTACATCGCGGAGAGGCGGGCACCGAGCCGTCGCTCGTCGGACTCACTCAACGGAGCCGCCACGGTCACGTACGCGACCTGACGGTCCCGCCGGTCGGCGGCCAGCTCGACCAGCCGGGTGAGCGCCCCGGTGAAGGAGCGTCCCCCGAACCCGCCGAGGGCCACCTCGACGAGGCGGACGGTGACCGGCCGGGCCTTGCCGGCGAGCAGCTCACGGGCCAGTCCGGCCCGCTGCCCGGCCGGGGCGATCGGGTCGGCCAGCGCCGCGGAGAGCGCGGACTGGCCGGCGACCACCTGACCGAAGCGGAACAGCTCGTCCTCGACCTCACCGAGGTCACCCGCGGCGTCGGCACTGGCCAGCAGCGCCTCCACCCCGAGCCGCTCGGTGCCGTCGAGCAGCTCCGACGGCGTCGACCAGCGCCCGGCGACCAGGCCGGACAGCAGGTCGAGCGCGTCCGCGCCGATCTTGCCGGTCAGGATGCCGGTGAGCAGCGCCGCACGGTCGTCACCGCTGCGGGCCGGGTCGGACAGCGCCCGGCGCAGCCGCGGCTCGCCCCGCAACAGGGCGGCGACGGAGAGGATGTCGTCGGCGGTGGTCGCCACCGCCGACGGCTCCGCCCCGCGGACGTACGCGTCGAGGCGCTCGGCCGCGACCGCGTACGACTCCCGGCTGGCGGCCTGCATCAGCGGGCCCCCGTGCTCTCGAGGTTGCTCAGGAACCGGTCGACGGTGCCCTTGCGGCGCGCCTCGTCGGCAAGCGACTCACCGACGATCTTGCTGGCCAGGTCCACCGCGATGGTGCCGACCTCGGCCCGCAGCTCACGCACGATGGTGGCCCGCTCGGCGGCGAGCTGCTCCTTGCCGGCCGCGATGATCCGGTCGGACTCCTCCCGCGCCTTGCCGAGGATGTCCTGCCGGATGCCCTCCGCGTCGGCCCGGGCGTCGTCCCGGATCTTGGCGGCGTCGGTACGCGCCTCGGCGAGCTGCGCGCGGTACTGCTCGAGGAGCTGGTTGGCCTCGGCCTGGGCGGCCTCGGCACGCTTGATGCCGCCCTCGATCGCGTCGACCCGGGCCTGGAACGTCTGTTCCATGCGGGGGAAGACGAACTTCATCAGCACGAAGCAGAGCACGGCGAAGGCGACGCTGCCAACCACGATCTCCTGCCAGATCGGGATGATCGGGTTGTGCGTCGACTCACCACCCTCAGCGGCGAGGAAGTACATGGATGACCTCCTGGTCTGCGGGACTGGGTCAGCCGGCCCAGATGAAGCCGAAGGCGATGCCCAGCAGCGCGAGCGCCTCGATGACGGCGAAGCCGATCCAGACGTACGGCAGGGTCATCCGGGACGACTCCGGCTGGCGGGCCGTCGACTGGATGTAGGCGGCGAAGACCAGGCCGACGCCGATGCCCGGGCCGATGGCGGCGAGGCCGTAGCCGATGGCGGCGGTGCTGCCGGTGACCTCGGCGAGAACGCTAGCGTCCATGGGTGTGGTTCCTCCTGGGTATCTCGCGTGACTCTCACGCGGGACGACAACGGGTTGATGCGGTGGACCAGTGCTCGCTGGCGAGCCCCCGCCCGGTGGACCAGTGCTCGCGAGCGAGCCCCCGCCCGGTGGATCAGTGCTCGTCGGCGAGCGCGCCCTGCACGTAGCTTGCGGTGAGGACGGTGAAGACGTAGGCCTGCAGGCAGATGACCAGGAATTCGAGGAAGGTGAGCGCGATGGTCATCACCCAGGACAGCACCGAGACCGGCGCCAGCCAGGCGTTGGCGCTGAGCATCGCGAAGCCGCCGAGGGTGAAGACCAGCAGCAGCATGTGCCCGGCGAACATGTTGGCGAACAGACGCACGGCCAGCGAGAACGGCCGGACGATGAAGGTCGAGAAGAGCTCGATCGGGATCAGCAGCGGCAGGATGAACCAGGGCGCCGGCGGAACCAGAGAGTTCTTGAAGTACTTCACGAAGCCGTGCTGCCGGATGCCGATGTAGTTGAACAGCACATAGCTGATCACCGCGAGGATCGCCGGGAAGGCGATGTGCGAGTTCGGCGAGATCTGGAACAGCGGCACGATCGCGAAGAAGTTGGTCAGCAGCACGAAGCAGAAGAGCGTGGTGAAGTACGGCGCGAACCGCACCCCCCGGTGCCCGAGCATGTCGACCGCGATGTTGTTGCGCACGAAGCCGTAGATCGACTCGGCGAGCCACTGCTTCTTGGTCGGGACCAGCTGCGGCTTCCGGTAGGTCGCCAGGAAGAAGATGATCAGGATGCCGACGGCGACCCACACCATCAACGTGATCTTGGTGAACCAGTACGAGTCGTGCGCACCCCAGGGCAGGATGCTGGGCAGGTAGAAGTCCTCCACGCTGGGTGGGAATGCCGCCTGGCCCGCTGCCAGGACGTTCGCCTGTCCGAACACCGCGTCCCTTCCTAAGTAGGCGTGCCGAGCCGGCGGACGACCAGGATGATTCCCCCGGCCATGCCGAGCACGACACCGATCCCGGTGGCGATGCCGCCGGAGTCGAGCCACTGGTCGACCAGCCAGCCGATGAAACCCCAGACGAGCATGCCCCCGATGAGGTACGAGAGCGCAGTCCAACCCTGACCGGCGCCGGTCGGAACGTCGCCCGGACCACCGGTGGGTTGGGGGGTTTGGTCATCAGCCATGACGGGGCGAACGATATCAGCCGGGGAGACGAGGCTGTGCCTCACCCCCCGCACAACCGTCGTTGTGTGGGCGTCTGGCGGGCTCCATCGTCTGGGGGCACGCTACTCCCCTTCCGCAAGGGAGAGAACGACCGCACGCGGACAGTTGCCCGCCTGCCCACCATGTGGGACAGTCAGGACACCTGTCGACGGGAATACACCCTGGTCAACCACCAGATGTGCACTCCGGTCCAGACCAACACGCCGGCGGCGATGCCGACACACAGTGGAACCAGCCCACCCCAGCCGGTCGATGCCACCGCCACCATGACCACCCCCAGCAGGGTGAACTTGGCGATGTAGAGGCCCAGCCCGACGGGCAGCACCAGTTGCGGGTTGACCGCGTCGGCCCTGGCCAGCACCACCGTGGTCAGGCTGTAGCTGACCGCCGTCACCGCCACCCCGGCCGCCGCGCCGAGCGCCGCCACGCCGCCCCCGGTCACCGCACCGACCAGCGCGGCGACCACCCCCAGCACCGCCGAGGCGGCCAGCAGCACCGGCAGGTGGCGCAGCCGCCACCCCTGGTCGTCGGCCACCGCCGGGCCACGTGCCCCGGGCTCAGCCACGCGGGTCTTCCGGGCCGTCGCCGTGCGGCGCGGCCACGACGGGCCGCCCCCGGTCCGGCCCCCACCAGGTGCGCTTCACGTTCTCCACAGCGAAAGAGTGTACGGAGCCGCACACTGGTGTCCGTGAGATGCCTCGTCACCGGCGCGACCGGGTACATCGGCGGCCGGCTCGCGCCCCGCCTGCTGGCCGAGGGGCACCAGGTGCGCTGCCTGGCCCGCAAGGCCGGTCGGCTGCGCGACGTGCCCTGGGCGGCGCAGGCCGAGATCGCCGAGGGGGACCTGCGCCGGCCGGAGACCCTCCCGGCCGCCTTCGCCGACGTCGACGTCGCGTACTACCTGGTGCACTCGCTCGGGCGGGCCGACTTCGAGGCGGCCGACCGGGAGGCCGCCACCAACTTCGCCGAGGCCGCCGCCGCGGCCGGCGTACGCCGGATCGTCTACCTGGGCGGGCCGGAGCCGGCCGCCGGCGGCTCGACCTCGCCGCACCTGCGGTCCCGGGCCGAGGTGGCCCGGATCCTGCTGGCCGGCGAGGTGCCCACGGTGGTGCTGCGGGCCGCCGTGATCATCGGTTCCGGGTCGGCCTCGTTCGAGATGCTGCGCTACCTCACCGAGCGGCTGCCGGCCATGGTCACCCCCCGCTGGGTCCGCAACCGGATCCAGCCGATCGCCGTCCGGGACGTGCTGCGCTACCTGGTCGGCTGCGCCGGCCTGCCGCCGGAGGTGGACCGGGCCTTCGACATCGGCGGACCTGACGTGCTCACCTTCCGGGAGATGATGCAGCGGTACGCGCGGGTGGCCGGGCTGCGCCGCCGGATCATCGTGCCGGTCCGCCCGCTGACCCCGGCGCTGTCCTCGCACTGGGTGGGGCTGATCACCCCGGTGCCGAACGCCATCGCCCGCCCGCTGGTGGAGAGCCTGATCCACGAGGCGGTCGCGCACGAGCACGACATCGCCAGGTGGCTGCCCGACCCGCCGGGCGGGCTGACCGGCTTCGACGACGCCGTGGCGCTGGCCCTGACCAAGGTGCGCGACGCCCAGGTGGAGACCCGCTGGTCGAACGCGAGCGGCCCGGACGCCCCGGCCGAACCCCTGCCGTCGGACCCGGACTGGTCCGGCGGGACCGCCTACACCGACATCCGGGAGCAGGAGGTGGCCGCCCCGCCGGCCGCGCTCTGGCGGGTCATCGAGGGCGTCGGCGGCGAGCACGGCTGGTACTCGTTCCCGCTCGCCTGGTCGGTGCGCGGCTGGCTGGACCGGCTGGTCGGCGGGGTGGGGCTGCGCCGGGGCCGGCGCGATCCGCACCGCCTCCAGGTCGGCGAGGCGCTGGACTTCTGGCGGGTGGAGGAGATCGTCCCCGGGGAACTGCTGCGGCTGCGCGCCGAGATGCGGCTGCCCGGCCGGGCCTGGCTGGAGCTGCGCGCCGAGCCGGCCGGAGACGGCCGCAGCCGGTACGTGCAACGCGCCGTCTTCCTCCCCCGGGGCCTGCCCGGCCACCTCTACTGGCTCTCGGTCGCCCCGTTCCACACGATCATCTTCGGCGGGATGGCCCGCAACATCGCCCGGCACACCCCCACCCCCTGATCCCCACCCCACACCCGACCCCTGTCGATCATGGAGTTACGGTGGACGTATCAGACCGTTCTGACCCGTTCTGCGAGCAGCACAACTCCATGATCGACGGGGCGGGGACGGGCCCGGGCCGGCTCAGTTGCCGTCGCGGGGGCCGGGGGCGAGCCGGTAGGTGACCGACTCGCCGGGCGGGACGAAGTCGCGGACCGGGCTGTCAGCCAGGGCGGCGGCGAGGATGCGGCCCACCGCGTCGACCATCCGGGACTGCACGGCGGCCCCGACCGCGTCCCGTGGGTCGTCGGGATTGGCGGCGATCTGGGCCACCGCGAGCTGCGGGGTGAACGCCACCACCGACTCGGTCTCGTTCCGTTCCGAACTGCCGGTCTTGCCGGCCACCGGGCGACCCAGCCCCGGGCGGAGCTGCTCGGCCGTGCCGCCGTCGCAGCGACGGTACATCGACTGGTCACCGACCGGGCAGCGGGCCGCGTCGGCGGCGGCCCGGGCCACCTCGGTGTCGATCACCTGCCGGCAGTCGGGCCGGCCGGCGGCCACCTCCTTCCCGGCGCTGTCGGTGATCGACACGACGGGTGACGGCGCGCACCAGGTCCCCTCGGCGGCCACCGTGGCGTACGCGTTGGCAAGGTCGAGCGGGGTGGTGGAGGAGACACCGAGGGTGAACGCCCCCCAGTCGCGCGCCCCGGACCGGGCCAGCTCGGCGTCGTCGGGGGCGCGGAACCGGATGCCCAGCCGCTCGGCCATCTCGACCACCCGCTCCGCGCCGACCTTCTCGGTGAGCCAGGCGAAGTAGGTGTTCACCGAGCGGCCGAACGCGGTCCACATGGTGCGGTAGCCATCCATCCACTCGGGGGTGGCGTTGACCGGGCACCACCGGCCGCCACAGCTCGACCGGGGGTCGTCGGTCGGGAACCGGGTCACGATCCGGCTCGGCGCGACGAAGGGGGTCTCCAGCGGCAGCCCGGACTCCAGGGCCGCCAGCAGGGTGAACAGTTTGAACGTCGAGCCGGCCTGGTAGCCCTCGATGCCGTTGCCACCGGCGACGAGCTGGTTGACCGTGTTCGGGTAGTTCCGCTGCCCGGCCGGGTTGGGGGCGACGCTGTAGTGGCGGTTCACCGCCAGGGCCAGCACCCGCCCGGTGCCGGGCTGGACCACCGCCACCGGCGCCGCCCGGGGATCGTCCACGTCGTAGATGCCGGTCACCTGGCGTACGGCGGCCCGCTGCACCGCCGGGTCGAGCGAGGCGACGATCCGGAAGCCGCCCCGGCGCAGGGTGTCCTGCCGTTCGGCGGCGGTCGCGCCGAAGGCGGGCTGGTCGCTCCACCACTGGGTGAACCAGTCGCAGAAGAAGCCCCAGTCGTTGCGCTGCTCGGGCACGGCGGTGCAGTCGTTGGGCGTCCGGCTGGGCCGTAGATCGAGCGGTTCCTCGCGGGCCTGCGCCGCGTCGACCGGCCCGACCTGGGCCAGCGCCACCATCCGGTCCAGCACGTACGAGCGCCGGGTCAGCGCCGCGTCGGCGTCGCCGTTGATCGGGTCGTCGGTGTCCGGGGAGCGGACCAGCCCGGCCAGCAGCGACGCCTGGGCCAGGGTCAGCCGGGCCGGGGTGGTGGAGAAGTAGCGCTTGGTGGCGGCGGCGATCCCGTACGCCCCGGCGCCGAAGTAGGCGATGTTCAGGTAGCGGGTGAGGATCTCGTCCTTGGTCAGCTCGCGCTCCAGCGCCAGGGCGTACCGCATCTCCTGGAGCTTGCGGGCGGTGCTGATCTCGGTCGCCTTCCTGCGCTGTTCCTTGGTCAGCCGGGGGTCGTTGCTGAGCACGTTGCGGACGTACTGCATGGTCAGCGTGGACGCGCCCTGCCGGGCCCGGCCGTCGCGCTGGTTGACGGTGAACGCCCGCACCACGCCCCGCACGTCGACACCCCGGTGCTGGTAGAACCGGGCGTCCTCGGCGGCCACGATGGCCTGGCGCATCACCGGCGCGACCTTGGCCAGCGGCACGTCCACCCGGTCCTCGGTGTAGAAGGACGTGATCAGGGTGACGCCGTCGGCGGCGTAGAGGGTGGACCGCTGGGCGGTGGGTGGGGTGCGCAGGGTGTTGGGCAGTTCGGCGTAGGACGAGGCGATGCCGCCGAAACCGAGGCCGAACACCAGGGCGAGCGGGAGCGCCGCCCCGGCCAGCACCAGGCCGGCGAGGACGCCGGCGAGCAGCACGGTGAACGCCTTGTGGAGGGCCCGGATCATCAGTACTCCCCGCAGGAGTCGTCAGGACCCGCTCAGCATGACCCGCAAAACCGCCCGAACTCTCATCTTTCCCCGAAACCGGAGGAAGTTCGCGGGACGGACACGGCGCGCGGGACGGGACACGCCGCGCCGGTCACCCGGACGGGGCGTCCCTCAGCCGGCGACGCTTACGGCAGCAGCGCCGAGGTGAGCGGGTGCACCGTCTCCTCGATCTCGTCGGCCACCCGGCTGAAGCACTGGTCGCCCCGGCCCCACGGGTCGTCCAGGTCGTCGGAGTGCAGCGCGGTCGCCCCCTGCCGGGCCGCGTCGACCGCCGCCACCAGGGCCACCCCCCGGGCGTACACGGCGTCCGGGGTGGCGTCGGCCGGCGGCAGGGCGGCGGTGTCCAGCGCACCGAGCAGCCTGCCGAACTCGCCCAGCACGAAGGTCCGCGACGCCGCGTCCGGGCGCAGCGCCACCACGTACTCCTGCTGGTCGGCGGTGGCGGTGAGGACCAGGTCGGCGGCGTCGATCAGGTCGGAGCGCAGCTTGCGGGCGGCGAAACCCTCGACGTCACCACCGCGACCGAGCACCTGCCGGGCGGCCGGCGGGTTCATCTCCTCCCCCGCGTGCCACCCGCCGGTGCCGGCGCTGTGGCTGTGCAGCAGCGCGTCCGCGTCGGCCGGGTCGACGCCGAGCCGCTCCAGCCGCTCGCGGACGGCGAGCACCAGCAGCCGTTCGGCCATCGGGGACCGGCAGATGTTGCCCATGCAGACGTGCAGGACGGTGAACGGCGGCACTCAGGCTCCCCGCTCGTCGAGAATGTCCGGCGCGACGTCGCGGAGCTGGTCGAGGGTGATCGCGCCGGCCCGCAGCAGCCGGGGCGTCTCCCCGGTCAGGTCGACGATCGTGCTCGGCACCGGGTCGGGGCAGGCCCCGGCCTCCAGGTAGACCCGCACCGAGTAGCTGAGCTGGTCGCGGGCCTCCTCCGCGGTCAACGCCGGCGACTGGCCCACCTTGTTGGCCGCGGCCACCGCCATCGGACCGGTCTCCCGCAGCACCTCCAGCGCCACCGGGTGCAGCGGCATCCGGACCGCCACCGTGCCGTCGGCGTCGCCGCCCAGGTCCCAGGCGAGGCTCGGCGAGTGCTCCACCACGATGGTCAACGCACCGGGCCAGAACGCCTCGACCAGGTCACGGGCCGCGCGGGGCAGCGAGAAGACCAGGCCGTCGAGGGTGTGCCGGGAGCCGATCAGCACCGGCGGCGCCGCCTGGCTGCCGCCCCGGGCGTCGGAGAGGGCCTTGACCGCGTACGGGGTGAACGCGTCCGCGCCGATCCCGTAAACCGTGTCGGTGGGGAGAACGACCAGCTCGCCGTTCTTGACCGCCTCGATCGCCGCGGCGATGCCGCGGTCCCGGTCGGCGGGTGACCGACAGTCGTAGAGCATCACGAGGAGCCAGTCTGCCACGCCGACGCCCCGACGGCGTGCGGGCCGTCCGACCGGCGGGACGCGGTGGTGAACCGGGGGCGTCCGGCGAGGTCCCGGTGCGCCCGCACCGCCGTGTAGCGGCCGTCGGCGGTCAGCAGCGCCGGCACCGCCCCGCCGTGTGTGTCGTCGTGCTCGACGCCCAGCTCGCCGTCGGGTCGCAGCAGCTCGGCCGCCCGGCGCAGCACCGGCCGCAGCACCGCCAGCCCGTCCGCCCCGCCGAACACCGCCTCGTCGGGGTCGTGCCCGGCCACCTCCGGCGGAACCGGCACCGACCGTGGCACGTACGGCGGGTTGCACAGCAGCACGTCCACCGCGCCGACCAGGTCGGCCAGCAGCCCCGGGTCGGTGACGTCGGCGGCCACCACCTCGACCGGCCGGTCCCCGGCGGCGGCCCGCCCGGCGGCGTTGCGGCGCAGCCACGTCAACGCGGCCGGGGACCGTTCCACCGCCACCACCCGGGCCGCCGGCACCTCCTGGGCGACCGCCAGCGCGATCGCCCCGGAACCGCTGCACAGGTCGACCACCACCGGTTCCGGCCGGGTCAGCGCCCGCTCGACGCCCCAGCCGGCCAGCAGCTCCGTCTCCGGGCGGGGCACGAAGACCCCCGGCCCGACCGCCAGCTCCAGGTGCCGGAAGCCGGCCCGGCCGGTCAGGTGCTGCAACGGCTCCCGGTCGGCCCGCCGGGCCACCAGCGCGTCGTACCGGGCCCGTTGCGCGGGGGTGAAGCCGTCGGTCAGGGCGAGCCGGCCCCGGGGCACGTCCAGCACGTAGGCGGCGAGCTGCTCCGCCTCGGACCGGGCCGAGGCCACCCCGGCGGCGGCGAGGGTACGGGCGGCGCGGGCCACCACGGGCGAGGTCCGCTCGTGTTCTGTCCCTTCGGACGGGTGGCGTGGGAGTGAGGTCACGCCATAATCATGAGGCGTCGCCGGTCCCGCCACGAGTGGGTGCGGCCGGGCGCACACCGACGGGAGGTTCGCCAGGTGGGGTGGCTCGACCGGGTCGATGACCAGGTTGACGCCCTCACGCATGCCCGCAGCCTCCAGGAGTCGAGCCGCTCGGCCGAGGCGGTCGGCGTCCTCGACCGGGTGCTGCGCACCACCGCCGACCCGTACACCCGGGCGGACGCGCTGGTGCAGCGGCTCTGCGCGTTGATCAACCTGGGCCGGACGGCCGAGTTCACCCGGGCCATCGAGGAGGCCTCCGGGGCGGTACGCGACCTCCCCGAGCCCTACCTGCACGGGCACCTCAACGCGCTGGCCGCGCTCGCCGCGCACCACCAGGGCGCGCTGGACCGCTGCGTCACCCACCTGGTCCGGGCGGCGCGGGCGCTGGGCGCGGCGGAGGACCGGGACCGGGACACCGCCTGGGGCTGGCACGACCTGGCGATGGCCTACTCCTACCTCAGCTTCCACGGCTACGCGCTGGGCGCGATCGAGCGGGCCCGCCAGCACGGCGCCGCCGCCGGCATCCCCGAGGAGACCTTCGCCGCCCCCGGCATCCGGCTGCGCAACGCCGTCGCGCTGGACCACAACGGCGACAGCGACGGCTGCCTGCGGGTGCTCCGCGACATCGCGGCCGACCTGGCCCGGTTCGTCGACGACGGGCGGGCCGACCGGCTGCGGCCGAGCAGCCTCGCCGCGTACGGCTACGCGGCGGTCCGTCGGGCGGCGCTCGGCGACGCGACCCCGGTCGGCCCGGAGCCGGCCCGGCTGCTCGACCACGGCGGGGACAGCGCCCGCGCCCGGGACATGCGCCAGCTCGGCCACGTCTGCCTGGCGGTCGCCGACGGCCGCCCGATCGAGGCGATCACCCGCCTGGACTCGGCCCGGGTGTCGGCCGAGACGCTCGGCGCGGCGGAACTGTCCCGGCTGCGCAGCATCGCCTTCTCCCGGGCCGGTGACCACGCCGCCGCGCACCGCGCCGACCGGATGGCGTTCCGGCTGGCCGCGCAGCGCAACGACCGGCTGCGCGACGTCTACATCGACGGCATCGCGGCCCGCATCGACCACGAGGAGATGCGCCGGGAGGCCGCCCGCTTCGAGGGTGAGGCGCTCACCGACCCGTTGACCGGGCTGCCCAACCGGCGACGGCTGGAGCGCTACATCGGCTCGGTGGTGTCCCGGGGCGAGCGGGTGGTGATCGGCGTCTGCGACCTCGACGGTTTCAAGGCGGTCAACACCCACCACGGCCACCACTCCGGCGACCTGGTGCTGCAACGCATCGCCGGGGTGATCAACCGGGTGATGCGGCGGGGCGACTTCGTGGCCCGCTACGGCGGCGACGAGTTCGTGGTGGTGCTCTCCGGCGCCGGCATGACCGAGGCGGCCGAGGTGGCCCGCCGGATCGACGCGGCGGTGCGCACCGAGGACTGGGAGTCGCTGGTGCCCGGCACCCCGGTCGGGGTGAGCATCGGTTTCGCCGAGGTCGCCGGCACCGGCACCGCGCTGCGCGACGCCCTCGGTCTCGCGTTCGAGATCGCCGACCGGGAGATGCTGCGCGCCAAGGCCCGCTCCCGCGCCTCCTGAGACACCACCCCGTCCCCGGGTTTCCCACCGGCCCGCCGGGCGCACGCCGGCGCTGTGTGCCGGGCCCGACCGCGCGACCGGGTCAGCGGCGGGTCAGCTCGGTGTCGCCGGCGAGGCGGGCGGCCCGGTCCGCCTCGGCGAGGGCGTCCAGCACACCGTCCAGCTCCCCGGCGAGCGCCAGGTCGAGGTTGTACGCGGTGTAGCCGATCCGGTGGTCGGTGATCCGGTTCTGCGGGAAGTTGTAGGTGCGGATGCGCTCCGAACGGTCCACGGTGCGCACCTGCGCCCTGCGGGCGTCCGAGGCGGCGGCGTCGGCCTGCTCCTGGGCCACCGCCAGCAGCCGGGCCCGCAGGATGCGCATCGCCTGCTCCCGGTTCTGCAACTGGGACTTCTCGTTCTGGCAGGAGACCACCACGCCGGTGGGCAGGTGGGTGATGCGCACCGCCGAGTCGGTGGTGTTCACCGACTGGCCGCCCGGCCCCGACGAGCGGAACACGTCGATCCGCAGCTCGTTCGGGTCGATGGTGACGTCGACGTCCTCGGCCTCGGGCAGCACCAGGACACCGGCCGCGCTGGTGTGGATGCGGCCCTGCGACTCGGTGACCGGGACCCGCTGCACCCGGTGCACCCCGCCCTCCCACTTCAACCGGGACCAGACGCCGTTGCCGCCGTCCGGGACCCCCTTGGTCTTGATGGCCAGCGAGACGTCCTTGACCCCGCCGAGGTCGGAGTCCTGCGCGTCGATCACCTCGGTCAGCCAGCCGTGCCGCTCGGCGTACCTGGTGTACATCCGCAGCAGGTCCCCGGCGAACAGCGCGGACTCCTCGCCGCCCTCGCCGGCCTTGATCTCGATGATCACGTCCTTGGCGTCGTGCGGGTCGCGGGGGATCAGCAGCTCGGCCAGCCGCTCCTCCAGCGCCGGCAGGGTCGCCGCGATCGAGTCCGCCTCCTCGCCGAACGCCGGGTCCTCGGCGGCCAGCTCCCGGGCCGCGACCAGGTCGGCGCGGGTCTGCTCCAGCTCACCGGCGGCCTTGTGCAGCGGGACCAGCTCGGCGTAGCGGCGACCGACCCGGCGGGCGGTGTTCTGGTCGGCGTGGATGGCCGGATCGGCCAGCCGCTTCTCCAGCTCGGCGTACTCGTCGAGGAGGGCGGCCAGGCGCTCGCTGCTCATGCGGGGAATGCTCCTTCGACGGGTCCGGCGACGGTGGAACGGGACACGGAGGTCACAGGGGGGCGCAACGGACGACGCCCGCGTCCGGCACGGGGCCGGACACGGGCGTCGTCGGTGGAGCTACTTGGCCTTCTTCGCCTGGACCTTGGCGTACTTCTGCTGGAACTTGGCGACCCGGCCCGCGGTGTCGAGGACGCGCTGCTTGCCGGTGTAGAACGGGTGGCAGGCGCTGCAGGTCTCGACGCTGATCGAGCCGCCCTTGGCGGTGCTGCGGGTCGTGAAGGAGTTGCCGCAGGAGCACTTGACCTCGGTCGTCGTGTACTCCGGGTGGATGTTGGGCTTCATGTCGCCTCGGTCCTTTCGTCAGGTGGTCGCCGGGTCGCCGCTGATCCCCCGCCGCCTGGTGCGCGACGGACTCGGGCGTGAACCGGAACCGGTGGCCGATTGACCAGTGTGCCATGGGCGTGAGCCGACCCGACGGGCGGGCCGCACGATCGGTCCGGCAGTGGTAACGCCCGTCCCGGCACCCGCATTCCCGCCGCTCACGGCCCGCATTCCTCGCCCGGCGGACGGACCGGACCGGGCGGGCTCCTCCCCCAGGTTCAGAAGCCCACCCGGCGGGTCCGCCGGGCGGCGGACGCCTCCCCAGGTTTCCTCCGCCGCCCGTCGGTGGCCGGCCCCGGCCCGCTCGGCCGGGACCCGCTCACCCCCAGTCAACCCGGACACGCACAGAATTTTCAAGAGCTGCCCGGCCCATCGAAAGAAAAGTCCAGAACCGCATTTCCCGGGTACGACGAAGGGCACGGCCGCTGCGGCCGTGCCCTTCGTGGCGGTCTCACCCGGAGCGGGTCACTCCCCCGGTGTCGACTTGGCGATCTGCATCAGGAACTCGATGTTGGTGCGGGACTGCTTGAGCCGGTCGAGCAGCAGGTCCAGCGCCGCCTGAGAGTCCAGCGAGTGCAGCACCTTGCGGAGCTTGTGGATGATGGCCAGCTCCTCCGGCGCGAGCAGGATCTCCTCCTTGCGGGTGCCCGAGGCGCTGACGTCCACGGCCGGGAAGGTGCGCTTGTCGGCGATCTTCCGGTCGAGCTTCAACTCCGCGTTGCCGGTGCCCTTGAACTCCTCGAAGATGACCGTGTCCGCCATCGAGCCGGTCTCCACCAGCGCGGTGGCGAGGATGGTCAGCGAGCCACCGTTCTCGATGTTGCGGGCCGCACCCAGGAACCGCTTCGGCGGGTAGAGCGCCGTCGAGTCGATACCACCGGACATGATCCGGCCGGAGGCCGGCGCCGCCAGGTTGTACGACCGGCCGAGCCGGGTCACCGAGTCGAGCAGCACGACCACGTCGTGCCCCAGCTCGACCAGGCGCTTGGCCCGCTCGATCGCCAACTCGGCGACCGTGGTGTGGTCCTGCGGCGGACGGTCGAACGTGGCCGCGATGACCTCGCCCTTCACCGACCGCTGCATGTCGGTGACCTCTTCGGGCCGCTCGTCGACCAGCACCACCATCAGGTGGCACTCCGGGTTGTTGTGCGTGATCGCGTTCGCGATCGCCTGGAGCACCATGGTCTTACCGGCCTTGGGCGGCGACACGATCAGCGCCCGCTGCCCCTTGCCCAACGGCATCACCAGGTCGATCACCCGGGTGGTCAGGATGTGCGGCTCGGTCTCCAGCCGCAACCGCTCCTGCGGGTACAGCGGGGTGAGCTTGTAGAACTCGGGACGACGGCGGGCCTCGTCCGGCTCCATGCCGTTGATGGTGTCCAGCCGCACCAGCGGGTTGTACTTGTCCCGCCGCTGGTCGCCGCTGGCGCTGTTGTCCCGGGCGGCCCGGACGGCACCGGTGATCGCGTCGCCCCGGCGCAGGCCGTACTTCTTGATCTGCGACATGGAGACGTAGACGTCGTTCGGGCCGGCCAGATAGCCGGTGGTCCGTACGAAGGCGTAGTTGTCGAGCACGTCGATGATGCCGGCCACCGGAACCAGGACCTCGTCGTCGCCGACCTGCGGCTCCCGGCCACCGCCGGTGTCGTTGCCGCCCTCGGCCCGGTCGCCCCGGCCCCGCCGACGGTCCCGGAACCGGCTGCGCCGGCCCCGCCGGCCACCGTTGTCGTCGTCGTCGGAGTCGTCCCGGTTGTCGCGGTTGTCTCGCTGACCGCGCTCGCCCGAGCGGTCGCCCCGGTCGTTGCGGTCGGCCCGCTCACCCCGGTCGTTGCGGTCGGCCCGGTCGTTACGGTCCGTCCGCTCCGCCCGGTCGTTACCGGCCCGGTCGGCCCGCTCACCCCGGTCGTTGCCCGCCCGCTCCGCCCGGTCGTTACCGGCCCGGTCGGCGCGCTCGCCCCGGTCGGCGCGCTCGGCCCGGTCGTTGCGGCCGGTACGGTCGTTGTCCGTCCGCTCGGCCCGGTCGTTACCGGCCCGCTCGGCCCGGTCACCGCCGGTCCGCTCGTTGGCGGCCCGCTCGGTCCCGGTGCGCTCGCCACGGTCCCGGCCGGTACGACCCTCGGCCCGCTCGGGACGCTCGGCGGCCTCGGCCGGCGGCTCCTCGGTGCGGGGCTCGACGGCCCGTGCCTCGGCGGCCGGCCGCGACTCGGCGGTGCTGGCCCGGCTGCGCCGGGTCCGGGTCCGGGTCTCGGGCTCGGTGGTGGCGGCAGGGGTGGCCGGCACCGGCTCCGCGGCACGCTCCGGGGTCACCTCGGCGTGCACCTCCTCCCGGACGGGAGCGGCCGCAGCCGCCACCTCGGCCCGCGGTCGAGGGGTGCCGGTCGCGGCGCCGCCCTGCTGCCGCTCGGAGATCGCGCTGATCAGCTCGCCCTTGCGCATGCGAGCAGTCCCGGAGATGCCGAGCGACGCGGCCAGGCTCTGCAGCTCCGGCAGCAGCATCGCCGACAGACCGGTACCGCTGCGCCGACGGCGGGCGGGGGCGGCGGTGGTGGCATCGCCAGCGACGTTGGAAACATCCGACGTCACGTCGGTGGTGTCGCTCAATGGATTCCTTCCCTCGATAGGCCGGGACTGCCCGGGATCGACAAGCAAGGTGGCCGGGCGGCCTCGGTGCACCCGCCTCGCATGACGCGTCGCGGGAGTCTGTGGCACAGCAGCCGGGCGGTTTCCCAACTCACCAACGTCGGTGAGCAGGTCTCGCCGTCTGCGGCGACCTGCGGAAACTGCGGTGCGGCGTGGGCCTTGGCAGGGGTGACGGGCTGACCGCCGAGAGCTTCGGGGTGCGCCGACCCGCAGAGAGATCGCGTGCTTCGCGGCTGTGCTGAGTCTAGAGCGTAATCAACTCTTCCGACCTGCGGCAACAGGGTCCCGCTCGGCGTGTCCAAGTCTACCCTGTGCGAGCGTCGCTCCGCGCGCCTCTACCGGCAACCGCCAGACTTCCCATTCTGTTCCCGGGTCGAACCCGTCGGGCGGCGCGGTGAACGCCAGCACCGTCGGGCCCGCCCCACTGACCACGGCCGCCACACCGGCCGCACGCAACTCGCTGACCAGGGCGGCGGTCGTTGGCATCCCCGCCGCGCGGTAGTCCTGGTGCAGCCGGTCGACCGTTGCCGGCAGCAGCAGCTCCGGAGCGGCGGTCAACGCGTGCACCAGCAACGCCGACCGGCCCGCGTTCAACGCCGCGTCCCCGTGCGGCACCGTCGCCGGCAACGCCGCCCGCGCGGTGGCCGTCAGCCCCCGCACGGCCGGCACGAAGACGGTGGGCGAGACCCCGGCCGCGACCGGCAGCGAAACCGCCCGGCCACCGGTCGGCTCCGTCCAGGCGACGGTGAACCCGCCGAGCAGGCACGGCGCGACATTGTCCGGATGCCCCTCGATCTCGGCGGCCAGCCGCAGCACCGCGGCGTCGTCGAGCCGCTGCGCGCCGTCGGTGACCAGCCCCCGGGCCAGCAGCACCCCCGCCACGATCGCCGCCGAGGAGGAACCCAGGCCCCGGGCCTGCGGAATCCGGTTCACGCACTCCAGGGCCAGCCCCGGCGGCTGCGCGCCGAGCAGGTCGAAGGCCGCCCGCATGGCCACGACCACCAGGTGCCGGTCGTCCGGCGGCAGGTCGCCGGCACCCTCGCCGGTCACCGCCACCCGGACGCCGTCCGGGGTCACCTCGGCGGCCACGTCGTCGTGCAGGGCGAGGGCGAGCCCGAGGGCGTCGAACCCGGGGCCCAGGTTGGCGCTGGTCGCGGGCACCCGCACCCGCACCGGCCCGGAGGTGAAAGTCGTCGGCACGGGATCATGCTAGGGCCCGGGACCGACGGGGACCGCCTCGCCCGGACGGTGGAACTGGATCAGCTCGGCTAGCCTGACGCCGATCCATCGACCGGTCGGGAGGCGACGTGGCAATGCTCGGTTACCGGCTCACCCAGGTGCTGGGGCACCTGCCCATCCTGCTGACCCTGCTCACCGTCCTGGTGCTCGCCGCCACCGCCGGCCGCCGGCTGCCCGGCCGGTCCCGGTCGTTCCTGCTCGCCGGAGCCGTCGTCCTGCTGCTGCTGGAACTGCTCACCACCGCCTGGGTCGCGGCCCTGCCGGACCTGATCCGCTCCGGCGGGATCCGCCAGTACCAGTTGTGGAGCCTCGCCGTCAGCGCGGTCGGCTGGATCGGCTACCCGATCGGCCTGGGCCTCATCGTCGCCGCCGTCTTCGTCGGCCGCCGCGCCGCGCCCCCGGCCCCCGCGCCCGGTCAGCCGTGGGGCACCTGGACGCCGCCGGCCGGTGGCCCCCCGACCGGGCACCCCGGTGGCCCGCCGCCCGGCTACGCCGCCGGTCAGGCCGCGGAGCACCCGGGTCGGGGCGCGTGGGGCGGGAGCGACCACCCGCCGGCCGCCCCGCCGCAGGCCGACCCCCCGCCGGCCGCTCCGCCGCAGGGTGACCGCGCCGACTGAGCCGCCCCGCCCGCCGTCGTCAGCGGGCGGTCAGCGGGTCGCCCCTGGTGGCCGGGTCGGTGAGCGAGAGCCGGCGGGTGGCGATCCGCCAGCCCACCGCGTACACGACGGTGACCAGGCCGCAGCCGGCCAGCACCACCCGCTCGTCGACCAGGTCGACCACGCCGGCCACCACCAGCTGACTGACCGAGATCGCCAGGGTCGCCAGCATCATGTCGGTGGCGAACACCCGCCCGCGCAGCCGGTCGGGCACCTCGCCCTGCAGGGCGAAGTTCGACAGCACCCAGTTGCTGCCGCCGCCGAAGTGCGCCACGAAGACCAGCAGCAGCACCAGCGGGAACCAGCTCGCCACCGCCGCGCCCAGGTAGGCCAGCCCGTACAGCGACATCGACAGGGCCAGGCCGGGCAGCAGCCAGGCCCGGTTGGTCAGCACCCGGCTCATCAGGATCGGCCCCACCAGCGCCCCCGCCCCGCGTGCCGCGAACAGCAGACCGGTGCCGACCGGCCCCGCCCCGTACACGGCGGCCAGCAGGGGGAAGACGGTCAACACGCCGTTGCCCAGCCCCACCGCCGACTTCACCGTCACCAGCGCCAGCACCCGGGGCCGGTGCCGGATGTGGCCCAACGCCTCGCGGATCGCCGTCCAGGTGCGCGGCGTCGACCGGTCGGCCTCCCGGGCCGCCTGCAACGGCCGGCGGATCAGCGCCGCCAGGCCCGCCGCCGCCACCAGGCCGACCACCCCCACCCAGAAGCAGGCGTACGGCCCGACGGCCGCGGTCAGCACGCCACCGAGGGACGCCCCGACCACGGTCATCGTCCCCCAGGCGGAGCCGGCGACGGCGTTGCCGACGGCCAGGTCGGCCGGATCGAGCACGTTGGGCAGGGCGGCCTGCGCGGCCGGCGAGTAGAACGCCTTGCCGACCGCCACCGCCGTGATCGCCACCATGGCCAGCCAGGCCGTCCCGGCGTCGCGGACACCGAGCAGCAGCAGCACGCCGAGCAGCGTCACGCCGTTCGCGGCCATCATGACCTTCCGGCGGTCGAACCGGTCGGCGATGGTCCCGGTGTACGGCAGCAGCAGCGCCAGCACCCCGGTGTCCAGCGCCAGCACCAGGGCGCCCCACACCCCGCTGCCGGTCAGCTCCGGCAGCAGCACCAGCAGCGGCACCATGACGAACCAGTCGGCACCGAAGACCACCAGCTCGGCGAGAAAGAGATTGCGGAAGTCCCGGTTGCGGGCGAGGACGGAGAGCGGAGAGGACACGTGCCCGGACCCTACCCCCCGGTGCGGGAGCCGGTCGGGTGGGCCAGCAGCTCGGAGACCGTGACGAAGGTGTAGCCCCGGACCCGCAGGCCGGTGATCATCGTGTCCAGCCCGCGCAGCGCCACCTGACGGTTCTCCGGGCCCGCGTCGTGGGCGAGCAGGATGGTGCCCGGCACCACGTCGGACACGATCCGCCGGGCGTGCCCCGCCGGGTCGTCCGGGTACTCCCCCTCCACCATCTGCAACGACCAGAGCACGACCCGGTAGTCGAGGCGTACGGCGGCGTGCAGCACCCCGCCGCCCAGGTGCCCGTACGGGGGGCGGAGCAGCCGGGGTGGCGTCCCGGTGACCTCGGCGATGGCCTCGTGCGACCGCCGCAGGTCGTCGTGCACGGCCTCGGCGGCCGACCGCGCCAGGTCCCGGTGCCGCCAACTGTGGTTGCCCACCTCGTGCCGGGCCAGCCGCCCCCGGATCAGCCCGGCGTGCCGGCGCACCCGCTCCCCGACCAGGAAGAAGGTCGCCGGCACCGCGTGCCTGTCCAGAGTGTCCAGGACGCTCGGCGTCCACCGCGGCAGCGGGCCGTCGTCGAAGGTCAACGCCACCAGCGGTCGCGTGGTCGGGACGTGCCAGACCACCTGGAGCCCGCCCGAGCCGACGTCCTGCCGCCGGTTGCCGACGGTGGCGCTGGCCGGGCCGCCGGACAGCGGCAGGTGCCGGTCGGCCAGCCGGGTGCCCTGGGACATGCCGGCGGCCCCCAGCGCGACACCCCCGGCCAGCAGCGCCCCACCGCCCAGCACGCGCCGCCGGTCCCACCGCCTGCCGCCCGGTTCGGCCGGCTCAGCCCGATCGATGCCCATCACCCAGGGTGGATCGACGATGACCGACGGTAGAGGACCACGGGGTGACCGTACCCGGTGTTCGGCCCGCTGTCCCGGGTGCGACGCGACGCGCCCCCGGCCCGGTGACCCCGGACCGGGGGCGCGTCGTGGCACGACGGCGGCCCTCCCCCGACCCGGTCGCGGCGGGTCGGGGGTGGCCACTGCGTACGCGGCCGGGAGGGCCTACTCGCTCGGCGGCAGCGGCGACCGGCGGCTCTTGGGCAGCCGCAGCACCTCGAACTGGTCGGTGCCGTCCACCAGCGCGGCCGACGGGGCCGGCCGGGACGGTGGTTCGCCCGACGCGTCGGCCGCCGGGGCACCCACCGGCACCGGCACCTCGGCGTCCGGCTCGGCGGGCGTCGCGGTGGAGCCGTCCCCGTCGGAGGTCCGCCCCCGCCGACCGGCCCGCCGCTCGCGCAGCGACTCCTTGGTGCGTTCCACCATCGTGTAGAGGGTCGGCACCAGGACCAGGGTGAGCAGGGTCGAGCTGAGCAGGCCACCGATCACCACCACCGCGAGCGGCTGAGAGATGAAGCCGCCCTCGCCGGTCAGCCCGAAGGCCATCGGCAGCAGCGCGAAGATCGTCGCCACCGCCGTCATCAGGATCGGCCGGAGCCGACGCCGGCCGCCCTCGACCACCGCCTCGGTGATGCCCATCCCCTGCGCCCGGTACTGGTTGATCAGATCCAGCAGCACGATCGCGTTGGTCACCACGATGCCGACCAGCATGAGCACGCCGATCAGCGCCGGCACACCCAGCGGGGTCCCGGTGACCAGCAGCAGGCCGATCGCGCCGGTCGCCGCGAACGGGATGGAGATCAGCAGGATCAGCGCCTGGGTGATGCTCCGGAACGTCGCCACCATGATCAGGAAGACGATCGCGATCGCCGCCAGCACGGCCAGGCCCAGATCACCGAAGGCGTCCTCCTGCTGGGCGCTCGCGCCACCCACGGCGATCGTCGCCCCCGGCACGTCCACGTCGTCCAACCGCTTCTTCAGCTCGGTCGTGGTCGCGCCGAGGTTGGAGCCGGTGGCCGTGCCGGTCACCGAGACGCTGCGCTCACCGTCGATCCGGGTGATCTGCTGCGGCCCCTCGCCCCGGGTGACGTCGGCGATGTCGTCCAGCTTCACCGGGCCCACCGGCAGCGCCCGCAACTGCTCCTCGGTCAGCGGCGGGGCCGCCGTCGTCCGCAGCACCACGTCCTGCTGCCCGCCGTCGAGGGTGACCCGACCCAGCGGGCTGCCCCGGTACGCCTGCGACACCAACTGCCCGACCGCCGCCTCGCTGAGCCCCACCCGGGCCGCGGCCAGCCGGTCGACGGTCACGTCGACCCGGGGCACCCGGTCGGCCAGGCTGGTGGCGACGTCCTCGACGCCGGGGGTGCCGGCCATCGCGGCCCGGACCTGGTCGGCGGCCCGGTTCAGGGTGTCGGTGTCGGCAGCCTGGACGACCACCTCCAACTGACTGCCCGAGGTGCCGCCCTGCCCGTTGTCGAAGCTCAACTCGCCGGCCCCGGCACCGAGCCGGTCGAACTCGCGGCGCAGGACCTCCTTCATCTCCTTGGCGTCGGTGTCGCCACCGAGCGCCACCGACCAGCGGGCGGTGTTGTTGCCGCCGCCGGCCAGCCACGGCTGGTCGTTGCCGCCCGCGCTCACCTGGTAGGTCTCGACCCCGTCGGTACGCGCCAGCACCCCCTCGACCAGGCGGGCGGCCTCGTCGGTGGCGGCCAGCCCGGACCCGGCCGGCAGCTTCTGGCTGATGCTCAGGGTGTCCTGGCCCGAGTCGTCGAGGAAGTTGGTCTCCAGCTTCTGGGCCAGCCCGAAGGTGCCGAACAGCAGCAGGATGCCCACCGCCACGGTGATCCACCGGGTCCCACGGGTCCGGGTGGCGAACCCGATCGCCGGCAGGTACGCCCGCTGCAACGGGCTGCGCAACTCCTTGGCCTCGGCGGCCCGACGCACCGCCTCGTCCGCCCCGTCACGCGGCGGCTTGAGGAACCAGTACGCCAGCACCGGGATCACCGTCAGCGACACCAGCAACGAGGCGAGCAGGGCCACCGTCACGGTGATCGCGAACGGGGCGAAGAGCTGCCCGACGAACCCGCCCACCAGCGCGATCGGCGCGAACACCGCGACCGTGGTGAGCGTCGACGCGGTCACCGCCCCGGCCACCTCGCGGACGGCGGTGACGATCGCGTCCCGCTTGGGTTCGCCGTACTCCAGGTGGCGTTTGATGTTCTCCAACACCACGATCGAGTCGTCGACCACCCGCCCGACCGCGATGGTGAGCGCGCCCAGGGTGAGCAGGTTGAGCGAGTAGTCGCCGGCCCAGAGGGCGAGCAGCGCCACCACCACCGACAGCGGGATGGACACCGCGGTGACCAGGGTGGACCGGACCGACAGCAGGAACACCAGGATCACCACGACCGCCATCAGCAGGCCGAGCAGCCCCTCGGTGGTCAGGCTCTCGATCGACTTCTCGACGAACGGGGCCTGGTCGAACACGATGGTCAGCTCGGCGCCCGAGGCGGACCGCAGGTCGTCCAGCCGGTCCCGGATGTCGTGCGAGATCCGTACGGCGTTGCCGTCCTGCGCGGCCGTGATCTGGACCCCGATGCTCTCCTTGCCGTTGGTGCGGGTGATGGCGGTGGCCGGGGCGAGCTGCTGCTCGACGGTCGCCACGTCACCGAGCCGGACCGGGGCGGCCTTCGGGGCGGTCGGGGTGAGGGCGATGCCCCGCAACTGGTCGAGGGTGGTGACCGGGGCGCCCACCTGCACCGGCAGCGCGGTGGTGCCGTCGACGACCGCGCCGGCCGGGACGGCGACGCCGTTGGACTTCAGCGCGGTGGCGATCGCGGTCGGGCTCAGCTTGGCGGCGGCGAACTTCGCCGGGTCCGGCACGATCGTCACGACCTGCTCGCGGGTGCCGGTGACAGCGACCGTGCGGACCCCGTCGATCCCCTCCAGCTCGGGGACCACCGTGTCGCGCAGCTTGGCGGCGAGCGCCTGCTCGTCACCGCCGCCGGTGGCGGCCAGCACCACGGCCGGCAGGTCGTCGGTGCTGCCGGTGATGACCTGCGGGTCCACGTCGTCGGGCAGCTGTGCGTCGACCCGGCTCAGCGCGGTCTGCATCTTGTTGGCCACGTCGTCGACGTCGGTGCCGAAGACGAACTCCACGGCGATCGTCGCCGACCCCTCCCGCGAGGTGGAGGTGACCTTCTCCAGCCCGGGGATGCTCTGGAGGCTGTTCTCGATCGGCTCGGTCACCTGCGCCTCGACGATCTCCGGCGAGGCGCCCGGGTAGACCGCGACGACGAACGCGCCGGGGAACTCCAGCGAGGGCAGCAACTGCTGCTTGAGCGAGGGGACGGTGAACGCCCCGAACGCCGCGGTCACCACCGCGATCAGGGCGACGAGCCCCCGGTTGGCGAGGCTGGATCTGGCGAGCAGCGACATCGGCGTGGCTCACTCCTGGGAGAGGGGATGGGCGTGGGGAAAGTCTGCCCGACCCGGTATTCCCTACCCGTAACGGGGTGGTCACCCGCCGGCCGAGTCGACGGGGACGGGGACGGCACGGGGCGCCGGCACCGCCGGCCGGGTCGACGGGGACGGCACGGGGCCGGCACCGCCGCCCGGGGCGGGGTCGGGATCAGGCCAGGTCGAGCGAGCGGGCGGCGGTCAGGGCGTCGTTGGCGATGGTGATCGGGGCGGGCGCGGTGGAGATCGCCCACTCCGGGTCCTTCAGGCCGTGGCCGGTGACCGTGCAGACCACCGTCGCCCCGGCCGGCACCCGACCCTCGGCCCCCTGCTGGAGCAGACCCGCCACGCTGGCCGCGCTGCCCAGCTCGACGAAGACCCCCACCTCCCGGGCCAGCAGCCGGTACGCCGCCAGGATCTCCCGGTCGGTCACCGCGGCGATCAGGCCCTGCGAGGCGTCCCGGGCGTCGAGCGCCTTGGTCCAGCTCGCCGGGTTGCCGATCCGGATGGCGGTGGCGATCGTCGACGGCTCCGGCACCACCTGGCCGTTGACGATCGGGGCCGCCCCGGCGGCCTGGAAGCCGTACATCTTCGGGGCGCGGGTGGCGTTGCCGTCCCGCAGGTCCTCCGAGTAGCCCATCCAGTAGGCGGAGATGTTGCCGGCGTTGCCGACCGGCAGGCAGTGGATGTCGGGGGCGTCACCGAGCGCCTCGACGATCTCGAAGGCGGCCGTCTTCTGGCCGTGCAGCCGGTCCGGGTTGACCGAGTTGACCAGGGCCACCGGGAAGTCCTGGGCGAGCTTGGAGGCCAACGCCAGGCAGTCGTCGAAGTTGCCCTGCACCTGGAGCAGCTTGGCCCCGTGCACGAGCGCCTGGGCCAGCTTGCCCAGCGCGATCTTGCCCTGCGGCACCAGCACCGCGCAGGTGATCCCGGCGCGGGCCGCGTACGCGGCGGCGGAGGCGCTGGTGTTGCCGGTGGAGGCGCAGATGATCGCCTTGTCGCCGGCCTCGACGGCCTTGGAGACGGCGACGGTCATGCCGCGGTCCTTGAACGAGCCGGTCGGGTTGGCCCCCTCGACCTTGAGGTAGACGTCCGCGCCGAGCCGGGCCGAGAGCGCCGGCGCGGGCAGCAGCGGGGTGTTCCCCTCGTGCAGGGTGACCACGGGCGTGGCGTCGGTGACCGGCAGCCGGTCCCGGTACGTCTCGATCAGGCCCCGCCACATGTCGCTCTCCTCGCCTCTGCCGCCCCGGTCGTGCCGGGGCCCCTGCCAGCCTGGACCAGCCTCGTCGACCGGGCCCCGGCACACCCGTCGATAACCATCAGGCGAGACGCCCGGTCATGCCCCGCCCTCGACCCGCAGCACACTGGCCACCGACCGGACGATGTCCAGCCCGCGCAGCTCCCCCACCGTCGCGGCGAGCGCGGCGTCCGGGGCGACGTGGGTGACGATGACCAGGTCGGCGTCCTCGCCACGGCCGGCCGGGCCGCCGCCGGCCGGCCCCTGCCGGACGGTGGCGATGGACACGTCGTGCCGGGCGAACACCCCGGCCACCGCCTGGAGCACCCCCGGCCGGTCGACCACGTCGAGACTGATGTGGTAGCGGGTCAGCGCCTCGCCCATCGGCCGGACCGCCAGGTCGGCGTAGGCGGACTCGCTGGCCGCGTGGGCACCGGCGAGCCGGTTGCGGGACACCGCGACCACGTCGCCGAGGACCGCGCTGGCCGTCGGCGCGCCACCGGCCCCCCGGCCGTAGAACATCAGCTGCCCGGCCGCCTCGGCCTCGACGAAGACCGCGTTGAACGCGTCGCCGACGCTGGCCAGCGGGTGGGTCAGCGGGATCATCGCGGGGTGCACCCGGACGCTGACCGTCTCCCGGCCGGCGGCGTCGGTGCCCCGGGCGGCGATGCAGAGCAGCTTGATGGTGCAGCCCATCGCCTTGGCGCTGGCCATGTCGGCGACGGTGACCTCGGTGATGCCCTCGCGGTGCACGTCGGCGGCGGTGACCCGGGTGTGGAAGGCCAGCGACGCCAGGATGGCGGCCTTCGCGGCGGCGTCGAAGCCCTCCACGTCGGCGGTCGGGTCGGCCTCGGCATACCCCAGCTCGGTCGCCTCGTCCAGCGCCTCGGCGAAGCCGGCGCCGGTGGCGTCCATCGCGGAGAGGATGAAGTTGGTGGTGCCGTTGACGATGCCGGTGACCCGGTTGATCCGGTCGCCGTGCAGCGACTCGCGCAGCGGGCGCAGCAGCGGGATCGCCCCGGCGACGGACGCCTCGTAGTAGAGGTCGGCCCCGCCCTCGGCCGCCGCGTCGTGCAGAGAGGCACCGTCCTCGGCGAGCAGCGCCTTGTTGGCGGTGACCACGCTCTTGCCGGCGCGCAGCGCCTCCACCAGCCAGCTCCGCGCCGGCTCGATGCCGCCGACCACCTCGACGACGACGTCCACGTCGTCGCGTTTGATCAGGCCGAGCGGGTCGGTGGTGAACAGCGCCGGGTCGACGGGGAGGTCACCCCGGTCCCGGCCGAGCCGGCGCACGGCGATACCGGCGATCTCCAGCGGAGCGCCGATCCGGGCGGCCAGGTCGGCGGCCTGCTCGTGCAGCAGCCGGACCACCTCGCTACCGACCGTTCCGCAGCCGAGCAGGGCCAAGCGCACAGGTGACGTCATCCCACATCCAAAGCGAGCAGGTCTTCTTCGGTCTCCCGCCGTACGATCAGCCGGGCTCGGCCGTCACGCACCGCTACCACCGGGGGGCGGGGCACATGGTTGTAGTTACTGGCCATGCTCCGGCAGTACGCCCCCGTGCCGGGGACCGCGACAAGATCTCCGGGCTGCACGTCGGCGGGCAGGAATTCATCCTTCACCACGATGTCCCCGGACTCACAGTGCTTTCCCACCACGCGGGCCAGCAGCGGCTCGGCGGTCGAGGCCCGGCCGGCCAGCGTCGCCGAGTACGACGCGTCGTAGAGCGCGGTCCGGATGTTGTCGCTCATCCCGCCGTCCACGCTCACGTACGTGCGCAGCCCGTCGACGTCCTTGACGGTGCCGACCTCGTAGAGGGTGAACACGGCGGGGCCGACGATGGCCCGGCCCGGCTCGATCGACAGGTGCGGGACGGCCAGGTTCTCCGCCGCGCACTCCGAGTCGACGATCTTGCGGAGCCGCTTGGCCAGCTCCGCCGGGGTCGACGGGTCGTCCTGCGTGGTGTACGCGATGCCGAAGCCGCCGCCCAGGTCCAGCTCGGGCAGCTCCACCCCCCGGGCGTCGCGGATCTGCGCCTGCAGGGCGAGCACCCGGCGGGCGGAGACCTCGAAGCCGCTGGTGTCGAAGATCTGCGAACCGATGTGCGAGTGCAGCCCGCGCAGGTCCAGCACGCCCTCGTCGATGACCTTGAAGGCGGCTGCGGCGGCGGCCCCGCCGGCCAGCGAGAAACCGAACTTCTGGTCCTCGTGGGCGGTGGCGATGAACTCGTGGGTGTGCGCCTCCACCCCGACGGTGACCCGGATCAGCACGCCGGGGCGGACCCCGCGCTCCCGGGCCAGCGCGGTGAGCCGGTCGATCTCGGTGAACGAGTCGAGGATGATCCGCCCCACCCCGGCGTCCAGCGCCCGGGTCAGCTCGGCGACGGACTTGTTGTTGCCGTGGAAACCGATCCGCTCCGCCGGCATCCCGGCCGACAACGCGGTCGCCAGCTCGCCGCCGGAGCAGACGTCCAGGTGCAGGCCCTCCTCGGCGATCATGCGGACCACCGCCCGGCAGAGGAACGCCTTGCCGGCGTAGTAGACGTCCACGTCGGGGAAGGCGTCCCGGAAGTCCCGGGCGCGCGAGCGCAGGTCGTCCTCGTCGAGGACGTACGCCGGGGTGCCGTACCCGGCGGCCAGCTCGCGGACGTCGAGACCCGCGACGGTCAGCGCGCCGCCCGCGCCGCGCTCGACCTGGCGCGGCCAGAGCTGCGGCACCAGGGCGTTGACGTCGGCCGGGGGACGCAGCCAGCCCGGCCCCCGGTCCCCGATGTCGCCGTGCATCGCACCGGCTTCGTGGGCACGCATCAGGGCTACATCCTCTCCGGGGCGGAGACGCCGAGCAGGCGCAGCCCGTTGGCGATCACCGTGCGGGTGGCGTCGTTGAGCCAGAGCCGGGCCCGGTGCAGGTCGGTGACCTCCTCGTCGCCGCGCGGCAGGACCCGGCAGTTGTCGTAGAACCGGTGGTACGCCCCGGCGAGGTCCTCCAGGTAGCGGGCGACCCGGTGCGGCTCGCGCAGCTCGGCTGCGGCGGCGACCACGGCGGGGAACTCGGCGAGCGCCTTGAGCAGCTCGTTCTCCTTGTCGTGGTCGAGCAGCTCGGGGTGGAACCCGGCCCCGTCGCCCCGACTCAGGCCGACCTCGGCGGCGTTACGGCCGACGCTCGCCGTCCGGGCGGCGACGTACTGCACGTAGTAGACCGGGTTGTCCCGGGTGGCCCGGGTCCACAGCTCGACGTCGATGTCGATCGGCGAGTCGCTGGAGTAGCGGGCCAGCGCGTAGCGGGACGCGTCCACCCCGATCGCGTCGACCAGGTCCTCCAGGGTGACCACGGTGCCGGCGCGCTTGCTCATCCGCAGCGGCACGCCGTCCCGGACGAGGTTGACCAGCTGGCCGATGAGGATCTCCAGGTTGACCGCCGGGTCGTCGCCGAAGCAGGCGGACATCGCCTTCATCCGCCCGAGGTAGCCGTGGTGGTCCGCACCCAGCATGATCACGACCCGCTCGAAGCCGCGCTCCCGCTTGTCCAGGTAGTAGGCGCAGTCGGCGGCGAAGTAGGTCCACTCGCCGTTGGACTTGCGCAGCACCCGGTCCTTGTCGTCGCCGAAGTCGGTGGTGCGCAGCCAGGTCGCCCCGTCGGCCTCGTACAGGTGGCCCTGTGCGCGCAGCCGGTCCAGGGCGAGGTCCAGCTCGCCCCGGTCGTGCAGGTCCTTCTCGTTGAAGTAGGTGTCGAACTCCACCCCGAAGCCGCGCAGCGAGGACCTGATCTCGGCGAACATCAGCGTGACGCCCTCGACCCGGAACACCTCCTGGGCCTCGCCGTCGGGCAGGTCGAGCACGTCCGGCCGGACCGCCCGGACCTGCTCGGCGATCTCGGCGATGTACGCCCCGCCGTAGCCGTCCTCGGGGGCCGGCTCGCCCTTGGCCGCGCAGAGCAGCGACCGGGCGAACCGGTCGATCTGCGACCCGGCGTCGTTGAAGTAGTACTCGGTGCCGACGTCGGCGCCGGTCGCCCGCAGCAGCCGGCTGAGCGCGTCGCCGACGGCCGCCCAGCGGACCCCGCCGATGTGCACCGGGCCGGTCGGGTTCGCCGAGACGAACTCCAGGTTGATCCGCTGGCCGGCGAGCCGGTCGCTGCGGCCGTACTCCGCGCCGGCCTCGACGATCACCCGGGCGAGCTGGCCGGCGGCGGCGGCGTCGAGCCGGATGTTGAGGAACCCGGGGCCGGCGATCTCCACCGACTTGATCCCGGCCGCCCGGCCGAGCTGGTCGGCCAGCGCGGCGGCCAGCTCCCGGGGCGGGACGCCCACCTTCTTGCTGAGCTGGAGCGCCAGCGTCGAGGCGTAGTCGCCGTGGTCGGGATTGCGCGGTCGCTCCACCGCCGTGTGCGCCGGGAGCGCGGCGGGGTCGAGCCCACGCTCGGTGAAAACGGCGTGGGCTGCGGAGAGGACGACCTCGGCCAGTTCTGCGGGAGTCACCGAACCATGTTATCGGGGGTAGACTCGGGCACTCGGCGGCGACCCTGAGCGTCACCCGGCCCGCCAGATCCCCTGACCGACCGACCTGACGAGGCACGATGAGCATCAGCACCCCGGGCGGCCCGCAGCGCCGTCCGACCGTGGTCAGCACCGGTAAGAAGCCGGCGGCCGGCCGGCCCGCGGCCGACGCCAAGCCCGGGGGCGGCAAGTCCGCGGGCGCGCCCCGGCAGACCTCGGGCGGTAAGGGCCCCCGCAAGCCGATCACGCCGGTGAAGGTGAGCCAGGGCCGGTCCTGGGGCCCGATCGCCCTGTTCGTCGCCGTGGGCGTGCTCGCCGTCTCGATCATCGGCTACGGCGCGTACGCGGCCTTCCAGGGTTCGAAGTCGTGGGAGCAGCGGGCCGCCGACATCGACGGCATCGTCGACTTCCGGGACAAGGACCCCAAGCTCGTCCAGGGTGGCCAGCACCAGCAGGGCGCGATCAAGTACGACGTGCTCCCGCCGGTGGCCGGCCCGCACAACCCGGCCTGGCAGAACTGCATGGGTGACGTCTACGACGCCCCGATCGCCAACGAGCACGCGGTGCACAGCCTGGAGCACGGCACGGTGTGGATCACCTACCGCCCCGACCTGCCGGCCGACCAGGTCAGCAAGCTCCGCAGCAAGGTGCAGGGTGTCGAGAAGGCCATGCTCAGCCCGTTCGAGGGGCTGGACAAGCCGATCTCGCTCCAGGCGTGGGGCTACCAGCTCAAGGTCGACAACGCCGACGACAGCCGGATCGACGAGTTCATCAAGACGCTGCGGGTGAACGCCTCGGTCGAGGGCCCGAACGCCAACTGCGGTCAGGGCATCACGGCCACCGGCACCGCCCCGCGCGACAACCTCCCGCAGCAACAGCAGCAGCCCACCCAGTGAGGACGTGGCGATGACCGCTCCCGCGACGACCGACACGCCGCCCGTCGAGCCCCCGGTCACCTCCTCAGGTGACCGGCGGCCCGCCGGCCGTTACGGCGTGCTCGCGCTGGCCGCCGCCGTCGTGGTCGGCCTCCTCCTCGGGTACGCCGGCGGACTGCTCACCCCGACGTTGACCCGGCCGGGCGACAGCTCGGCGGAGGCCGGCTTCGCCCGGGACATGAGCACCCACCACGCCCAGGCGGTCGAGATGGGGCTGATCGCCTTCGACCGGGGCACCGACCCCGAGGTACGGCAGATCGGCGGCGACATCGCCACCGGCCAGCAGGGCGAGATCGGCACTATGCAGACCTGGCTGCGGTCGTGGGGGCTCGACCCGACCGGCAGCGAGCCCCGGATGGCCTGGATGCCCGACGGGGCCACGGTCGAGAACGGCCTGATGCCCGGCATGGCGACGCCGGAGGAGATGGCCAAGCTGCGTGTCGCCCAGGGGCGCGAGCTGGACGTCCTCTTCCTCCAGATGATGATCAAGCATCACCTCGGCGGCATCCACATGATCCAGGGCATCCTCGACGCCGGCAGCGACGACGACGTCCTCAAGGTCGCGCAGATCATGAAGAACACCCAGCAGACCGACCTGACCAACCTGCAGAACGCGTTGAAGCGCCTGGGCGGCTGACCCGCCCGACCTTCCTGGAGGCCCGCGTACCGCCCCGGCGGACGCGGGCCTCCACGCGCTCTTCGACCCCGATGGCAGGTTATGGGTGATTTGCATCTTTAGCGAGCTGCGCACCTTTGAGGCCCTACGAGAGGTTTCTACCCACATATCGTGACCAGTTGCGATTAGTGCTCGTTGCGTAGGACGTGGGGGTTGCACTCAGAGACGCGCGGCGCTCGGTCACCAGCTGGTGCCGACGCCACACCATCGGCGGTGACGGAGCGGTGGCAGCCGCCCGTCGCGGACACCGGCAGGGCGAGTCGGGAGCGCTCAGCCGGCAACAGGAACTCGAACTGATCGACGTACTGCGCGGCGTCCACCCCGACGGGTTCGGGCTGGACGAGGAACTCTGGACACGCCAGAGCCTCGCCGCGCTGATCCAGCGCCGCTTCGACCTCACCATGGACACCGGCACCGTCGGGGCGTACCTGCGGGCCTGGGGGCTGGGTCCCCGGGAACCGCGCGAGCGGGCCTGCGGGCTCTGCGTCGGTGCGGTCGAACGCTGGGTGCGCGGCGAGTACCCGACTATCACCCGGGCCGCCCAGGAACACGACGCGGAGGTCTACTGGATCGGCCGGGTACGCCTGCTCGGCACCATGCCCGCCGCAGAGGTGATCTCGGCGGTGTCCTCCCGGGGCCGGGTCCGGTTCATGGTCACCACGCCGAGCGTGGACCCGCCGCTGCCCCGCGATTTCGTGCTCCGGCTCAGCGGCGCCGACCAGCACCCGGTGCACCTGATCGTGGACGGCTCCTGGCCCCGCAACGAGTGGCCCCGGCGGCTGCCCCGGCGCATCGTCCTGCACCCGCTGCCGAGCTGCGGGCGCACCCTGGCCGCCGCCTGACCGGCCCGGCCACCGCCACCGGCCTCGATCCGCCCGGCTGGTGGCGGTGGCGGTCAGCCCGGCCGGCGGCCGATCCGCTCGGCCGCCGGTGACGGCCGTCGCGGTCGACACCGGCCCGCCCCTCATGATCACGCAGGTCAGCGTGATGCGCCGAGGGGTGCCGGGTGGCGATTCGGTGATCCCGGAGGGGGTTTGCTACTCTTCTCAGGTCGCTGAGCCCCCGTAGCTCAGGGGATAGAGCACCGCCCTCCGGAGGCGGGGGCGCAGGTTCGAATCCTGCCGGGGGCACCACGGACGACCAGCACAAGAAGGCCGCTGACCAGGGGAAACCCGATCAGCGGCCTTCGTCGTGTGTCCGGCCATGTCCGGCCGTCGGCGGCCCGTGGCGGCCGTCTGTGCCACCGCGATGATCAACTCAAAGTCGCCCCCGTGGCGCTGTCTCGGCTCGGCGATGCCGCTACACCGGCCCACGGGAGTCGATCACCGCCCATCCTGAGGCAGGCGGCGGGCTCTGGCGCGGCGTTTTCCCTCGTGCATGGCCTGCACCCGGGGCACCGGGATGGTCCGCCCCTCGGCCACCAGGTCGGCGGGGAGGCGCTGCGGCGCGGGCATCGCCCCGGCCCACGGGTCGCGGTCGCCGAGCATCGCCGGGACGGTCCGCACGGTGAAGTCGCCGGGGGTGACCCGGTCGAGGTCGTCCCAGGCCACCGGGAAGGAGACCGGCAGCCCGGGGCGCATCCGGGGGCTGTACGCGGCGACCACCGTCGCCCCACCGGCCCGGGTGGGGTCGACGAAGACCCGGCCGCCCCGGTCCTCCCGGATGAAGGCGGTGGTCGCCGCCTGCGGGTCGAGACGCTCGGTGTGCACGGCCAGCGCCCGGGTCGCGGCGGCCACCTCCTCGGCGGTGCTGTCCGGGTGCACCGGTACGAAGACGTGCAGCCCCTTGGCCCCGCTGGTCTTCACCGCTCCGGCCAGCCCGACGTCGGCCAGCGCGCGGCGGACCGCCCCGGCGACCCGGGCCACCGTGGGGAAGGCGTCCCCCTCGGGCGGGTCGAGGTCGAGCACGAGGTGGGTGGGCTGCTCGGGGCGGGTCGCGGTGACCAGCGCCGGGTGGTACTCGATCGCCCGCTGGTTGGCGAACCAGAGCAGGGTGCGCCGGTCGTCGCAGAGCGCGTACGACACCTGGCGGTGCGAGGTCTCGGCCCAGATCGCGGTGCGGCGTACCCAGTCGGGGGTGTATTTCGGCAGGTTCTTCTGCATGAACGGCTCCTGCCCACGCAGCAGCCGGACCACCGACAGCGCGCAGGCCGGGCAGGATGCGCTCGTGTACGGCGTCGAGGTAGTCGACCAGGTCCCGCTTGGTCAGGTCGCTCCCGGCGAGCAAGGGTTGGCCCAGGTTGGTCAGGTCGACCCCGTCCCGCGTCTCCTCCGCCCCACCCATCCGCCCACCCTCCCGGCCGTGCCGGCCCGGCGCAACCCCGACACGGTCGACGGCCGGTCCCGTCGTCGAGGTGTCCGTCTGTGACCATGACACCGGCGGAAGGAGAGCCCTCGTGTCCCGGGAACACAGCGACGGCCGCACCGGCGGGCAGCAGGACGACGCCGAGTGCGCCGGTGGTGGGCGGGACGGCGACTGCACCCTGCGGGAGGCGCTGGACCGGGTGGGCGGCAAGTGGGCGATCGGCATCCTGCTGGCCGCCTCCCCCGGCCCGGTCCGCTTCTCGGAGTTGACCCGGCAGGTCGAGGGGATCAGCCGCCGGATGCTCACGTTGACCCTGCGTAACCTGGAACGGGATGGCCTGTTGCACCGTCGGGTGCATCCGGGCGTGCCGCCGAGGGTCGAGTACCGGGCCACCCCGATGGCGTTGGAGCTGTACGAGCCGCTGCGGGCGCTGACCGCCTGGGCGGACCGGCACCGGGCGGCGATCAGCGAGGCGCGGGCGGCGTACGACCGGGAGCACGGCCGGGGGTGAGCGACACCGCGCTGTGGCGAACGCCACCGACTTGCTCTGACCGATCGGTCAGGGTCTGACCGATCGGTCAGGCATGCTGGAACGCATGATCCGACGTACCCCCCGCACGCACGGCGAGATCCTCGCCGCAGCGGCCCGGCGGTTCGCGGTGACCGGCTACAAGGGCACCTCGTTGCAGGACATCGCCCGCGAGGTGGGCTGTTCCAAGGCGGCGGTGCTCTACCACTTCGCGGGCAAGGAAGCCCTGCTCGCCGAGCTGATGGCAGGACCGATCGCGGTCCTCTGTGAGCTGGACGAGCGGATCTCGGCGCTGACCGGCGCGGCCGCGCAACGCGTGGCGGCGGAGGGCTTCGTCGACCTCGCGGTGCGGTTCCGGGGTGAGATCGCGCTGCTGCGCGGGGAGTTCCCGGAACTGCTCGCCCAACCGGCCTTCGCCCACATCCAGCGGATCTCCGAGCGGCTGATCGAGGCGATGACCGGCCCCGACGGCGGGCAGGACGCGCGGGTCGCCGCGCTGGTGCTGCTCGCCGGCATCGCCGAGGGGTGCGGCGCGTTCGCCGACATCTCCGACGAGGAACTGCGTCCCGCCCTGCTGGCCGTCGCCCAGCGGGTGCTCGTCACCCCCACACCGCCGCCACCACGGCCACCTCTCGACCACCAACACCAGGATTGAGGACAAGGATCTGATGGCGACCCTGCTGTACCGGCTAGGCCGGGCATCGTTGCGCCGCCGGCGACTCGTCGTCGCCGTATGGCTCGTCGTACTCGTCGGCCTCGGCATCGCCGCCGCCACCCTGAAGGGCCCGACGGCCAGCAACTTCACCATGCCCGGCACCGAGTCGCAGCAGGCGTTGGACCTGCTCGCCGAGCGGTTCCCGGCAGCCAGCGGCGCCACCGGCACCATCGCGGTGAAGGCACCCGCCGACGGCCAGTTGACCACCCCGGACGGGCAGGCCGTGGTGAAGGGGGTCGTCCAGGAGGCGGCCACCCTGCCCGGCGTCATCGGCGCGGTCGACCCGTACCAGTCCCAGGCGATCACCCCCAACGGCCGCTACGCGCTGATCCAGGTGCAGTTCGCCACCGGCGCGGACGACGTCACCGACGACCAGCGGGCGGCGTACGAGAAGGTCGGCGCGCAGGCCGAGGCCCAGGGGTGGCAGATCGCCCCCGGCGGTGAGGTGCTCAACGCGGAGCCGGAGGTCGGGTCGACCGAGGCGCTCGGCGTGCTCGTCGCCGCGATCGTCCTGATCATCACGTTCGGGTCGCTGGTCGCGGCCGGGATGACCATGCTGAACGCGCTGATCGGCGTCGGGGTCGGCATGGCCGGCCTGTTCGCGCTCAGCAGCGTGGTCGAGCTGACCAGCACCGCGCCCATCCTGGCCCTGATGCTCGGCCTGGCGGTCGGCATCGACTACTCGCTGTTCATCACCTCCCGGCACCGGCAGCACCTGCTCGAAGGGCTCACCCCGGAGGAGGCGGTCGGCCGGGCCGTCGGCACCGCCGGTTCCGCCGTGCTCTTCGCCGGCGCCACCGTGGTCATCGCGCTCGCCGGCCTCGCCGTGGTCGGTATCCCGTTCCTCACCGTGATGGGTCTGGCCGCCGCCGGCACGGTCAGCGTGGCGGTGCTGGTGGCGATCACCCTCGCCCCGGCGCTGCTCGGCTTCGCCGGCCGCCGGGTGCTGCCCCGCAAGCTGCGCAACGTCACCCCGGCGGCCGAGGCCACCGACGCCGTCGACGCCGTGCCGGCCGCCGAGGACCGTTCCGGCTTCGGGTTCCGCTGGGCGCAGTGGGTGACCCGGCTGCGCATCCCGGTGATCCTGGTCGGCCTGCTCGGTCTCGGGCTGCTCGCCCTGCCGGCGCAGGACATGCGGATCGCCCTGCCGGACGCCAGCACCGCCCCGGTGGGCAGTCCGGCCCGCACCAGCGCCGACCTGATCCGGGAGGGCTTCGGTCCGGGCTTCACCGGCCGGCTCGCCGTGGTGGTCACCTCGGACTCCCCGCAGGACACCGCCGCGGCCGTGCCGCAGGTCGCCGCGCTGGTCCAGCGTACGGACGGGGTGTTGGCGGTGGCCCCGCCGCAGCTCGACCCCTCCGGGCGGACCGCGCTGATCGGGGTGATCCCGAAGAGCGGGCCGACCGACGCGGCCACCGAGACGCTGGTGCACGACATCCGGGACCGGGTGGGCTCGATCGGCAACGCCGAGGTGCTGCTGACCGGCGTCACCGCGATCGGCATCGACGTGTCCGAGAAGCTGTCCGACGCGATGCCGGTCTACCTGCTGCTCGTGGTGGGGCTGTCGATCCTGCTACTGATGCTGGTCTTCCGGTCGATCCTGGTGCCGGTGAAGGCCGCGCTGGGCTTCCTGCTCACGGTGGCCGCCACCTTCGGTATCACCGTCGCGGTGTTCCAGCAGGGTCACCTCGCCAGCCTGGTCGGCCTGGACAGCCCGGCCCCGCTGATCAGCTTCCTGCCGATCCTGCTGATCGGCATCCTGTTCGGCCTGGCCATGGACTACGAGGTCTTCCTGGTCTCCCGGATGCGGGAGGACTTCGTGCACGGGGACACGGCCCGGCAGGCCACCATCAACGGGATGGGGCACGGGGCCCGGGTGGTCACCGCAGCCGCGCTGATCATGATGTCGGTCTTCGGCGGCTTCGTCTTCCTCGACGACCCGGTGATCAAGTCGATGGGCTTCGCGCTCGCCGTCGGGGTCGCCATCGACGCCTTCGTGGTGCGGATGACCATCGTCCCCGCCGTGATGTCCCTGCTGAACGCCAGGGCGTGGTGGCTCCCCCGCTGGCTCGACCGGGCCCTGCCCAACGTCGACATCGAGGGCGAAGGCCTCCGCGCCCACCTCGACAAGGAGCCGGTCAACGCCTGACCCTGCCGATCATGGAGTTGTGGTGCCGGACGGAACAGGAGGAACACCCCCGGACCGGGCACCACAACTCCATGATCCACGCAGGAGACGGGAGGGACGGGGTCAGACGCCGGCGGGGTAGGTTTCCAGTTCGCCGGTGGTGGTGTGGGTGGGTAGGGGGTGCAGGGCGGTGGACTCGTCGCACCAGACGAGGGCGTCGTAGCGGTCGGCCAGCCGGCTCGGCACGTAGTTGCCCCAGCGCTCGAAGGTCGGGTCGTAGACCACCCCGATGGCCCGGTGCTCGACGGTGCCGGTGACCCAGTCGGGCTGGTCGGGGCCACCGAAGACGAGCACCGCCCGCTCCGGCAGCAACTCGTGCAGCCGCCACTCCACCGAGCCCTCCCGGGCCGGCGGCACCGCCATCACCTCGGCCGGTGAACCCCAGTGCGGGGCGGCGACCACGGTGCCCCGGTAGCCGCCGAAGCCGATCAGCGTCACCGCGTCCCGGCCGAGGCGTTCCCGGGCGAGCTGACCGATGTTGACCATCCCGTCGCCGGCCATGTCGGTGGCGCGGGCGTCCCCGATGTGGGTGTTGTGCGCCCAGACGATCCCCCGTGACCCCGGGCCGTACCGGGTGAGCAGCCGGTCCAGGGTGTCGGCCATGTGGATGTCGCGCACGTTCCAGGAATCCGGCCCGCCGTGCACCATCGCCCGGTAGTACCGCTCCGCGCCGGCCACCACCTCCGCGTTCTGCCAGGCCGCGAAGGCGTCCGGGCCGTCCGAGGCGACGTGTGCCCGGGTACGCGCCAACAGCCGGATCACCTCCTCCTCGCAGCGGGCCGAGACGAACCGGCTGGCCGCGCCGTACTCCTCGACCCGGCGGCCGTACGGCTCGAAGCACCGGTAGGCGTCCTGCGCCGCCTCCATCGACTTCGGGTCCTCCTCGCCCAGGTAGTCGAAGATGGCCTGCATGGACTCCCACAGGCTGTAGACGTCTAGCCCGTGGAAACCGGCCCGCTCCCGCTCCGGGCGCTCCAGGTTCCACGCCCGCAGCCAGCGGCAGAACCGGTCCACCTCGGCGTTGGCCCACATCCAGGTCGGCCAGCGGGTGAACCGGCCCAGCGCGGTACGCGGGTCCTGCGCGCCGCCGGGCGCGCCCACCACCGAGCGGTGCACCCGGTCGCAGTCCGGCCAGTCGCCCTCCACCGCCACGAAGTCGAACCCCTGCTCGGCGATGAGCCGTCGGGTGAGCTGCTCACGCAACCGGTAGTAGTCGTGACTGCCGTGCGTCGCCTCGCCGATCATCACCACCCGGGCGTCCCGGGCGCGCTCCAGCAGCGGGTCGAAGTCGCTCGGCGTACCGAGCCGCTGTACCAGCATGGGCGGGGCTACCCGGCAGGGTCGGCCGACAAACCGCCGGCCGGTGCGCGGTGGGCGGTGTGCCGGCGGGTGGAACGGGTAGCCGGCGGCATGACCGTCACCGGGATGCAGTTGCAGGAGTACCTGGCCGGGCTCGACTACCCGGTCTCCCGCGAGGACCTGGTCCGCTGGGGTCAGGAGAACGGCGCCAGCACCGAACTGCTCCAGATGCTGCGGGCGCTGCCCGCCGGGCAGTTCGACGACCCGGCCGAGCTGAACGAGGCCCTCGGCACGCTCGCCTGAGCCGTCCGCCTGGCCCCACCGACCGGTCACCACCGCCGGCCACCGGCGCGGCCCGTGGGAGCGTGCAGCAACCGGAACAGCACCAGCCACTGTTCCGGCCAGACCAGGCCGACCGGGGTCGCCGGGTCGAGCCGCGCCGCCCGCAGCGCGCCGTCCACCCGCCGGCCCGGATGCGCCGCGCGCAGCGAGGCCGCGAGCGACCCGCCCGCCCCGCCGAACCCCAGCTCCACCATCTTCCGGTACGCGGGCAGCCCGGCCGGGTCCAGCAGCGCCGCCGGCCGGCGTTCGATCCGCAGGATGCCCCCGTCGACGGCGGGCACCGGGCGGAACGCGGTGCGGGCCACCCGGCCGGACAGCCGCCAGTGGTACTCCGGCCAGGTCAGCACGGTCAGCCGGCTCCACCGGCCGAGGTCACCGGTCCGCTTGCGGGCGTACTCCCACTGGGTGAGCAGGGTGGCCGCGCGCAACCGGGGCGCGGCGAGGCACCAGCGGACCACCGCGGCGGTCAGCGACCAGGGAACGTTGCCGACGACGGCGAACGGTTCGTCGGGTGGCGCGGCGGTCAGGAAGTCGGCCTGCCGGTGCCGCACGTGCGGCAGCGTCGCGCACACCGCCGCCAGGGCGGGGATGACGGCCGGGTCGACCTCGTAGGCGATCAGCCGGCCGCACCGCTGCGCCAGTGGCCGGGTGAGCTGGCCACGGCCGGCACCCACCTCCAGCAGCAGGTCGTCCGGGCCGCTCCGGGCCGCCCGGACCATCCGGGTCACGGCGGCCGGGTCGGCGAGGAAGTTCTGGGACAGTACGCGACGGGACCGGTCGCGTGCGGTGGTGCGGTCGGGGCGGGGCGCCACGGGGCTCGTCCTGTCTGTCGCCGCTCGGCGACGGTACGGACAGGCACAGCACGCTGCCGGGCCTGTCCGAGTGGATCGGGACTCGGACGGCCCTGGAGAGATCGGCGGGGACGCGACGCGAAGAGAGCGCAGCCGGTGGCCCGGCCCGACGGCCACCGGGCGCGGTCGGGGCCGACGTCGCCGGTAGGACCGGGCGGGTCGGACGGGCGACGCGGACCGTGACCGGCCACGATGGCGGTCAGACCACGGAGGCGGTCAGACAACGGAGGCGGTCAGGCCCCAGTGACGGTCAGACCACGGTGGCGGTCAGGCCGGGATGGTGCTTCGGGTCAGGCGCGGTGGGCGTCCCGGCCGGCCAGGGCCGGACGCCGGACTCGCGGGCGGGCCACCAGGAGGGGGCCCCGCGCGGCCGACGTGACGGCCACGGTGATCAGGGCGTGCATACACATGGCGGCCACGCTAGCGCACACCCCACGGTGCGCAACGCGTTTTTCCGGCGTTCCACCACGACCCCGCCGGCCGCCGATCCGGCCAGCCCCCGCCGCGCCCCGAGTGGCCCGCACACCTGGCCGGGTGAGCGGGTCGGGAGCAGCCGTTCCGTCGGCGCGCGATACCGGTGTCGGCAACCAGTGACCCATGGTCACCTCGACAGGACAACTCTCGCCCGCCCACCGTCATGCCGCCGGGGGGCGGCAAGGGGCAGGGGTCAGGGCTGGAGGTCGACCGTGCGGGCCTCGGCGCGGGCGGTCTCCGCAGCCGCCAGGACCGCCACCACCTCCCGGCCGAACCGGACGTCACACCGGTGGTCCCGGTCACCCGAGTCGACCTGCCCCAGCAGTTGGTCGACGGCCGTGCCGAACGCGGTCAGCGCGTTGCCGTCGCCCGGCGGTACGGCCTCGACGCCGTTGTCGCCGTAGAAGACGACGTCCCGGGTCACCGCAGTCGACGGGGCGTCCAGGGTCAGCGACAGCGCACTTGTCGCACCCCCGTCGTGGGTGAGCAGCAGGTGCACCAGCCCGCCGGGGCCGTCCATCGCGGCGACCCGGGTGACCCGGCCGAGCACCGGCAGCACGATCGACAGCGCGTGCGGGCCGATGTCCCACAGCGCGCCCTGCTCCCGCCGCCACCGGGAGCCGCCGTACGGGCTGCCGGGGGCGTAGATCGAGGCGAACTGGGTGACCCGGGCGTGCTGCCAGCCGCCGGCCGCGGCGGTGGCGGTGAGGAAGCCGTCGACGTTGGGGTGGAAGCGTTGGGTGAAGAAGACCACCGAGGCCACCCCGGCGGACCGCGCGGCGGCGACCACCCCGTCGGCCTCGTCGAGGCTCAGCGCGAGGGGCTTGTCCAGCAGCAGGTGCCGGCCGGCGGTGGCGGCCCGGACGGCGATCCGGCCTGCACGTCCGGGGGCAGCGCCACGGCCACCGCGTCGCAGGCGTCGAGCAGCGCGTCGACGTCGTCGAAGGCCGGGACGCCGTGCCGGGTGGCCAGCGCGGCGGCCCGTTCGGGGTTGCGTCCCCAGACCCCCACCAGTTCGGCGCGGGGATGGGCGTCCAGCCCGGCGGCGTGCGTGCGCGCCGCCCAGTGACCGGTGCCGAACAGGCCGAACCGCAGCACGGGGTACCCCCGGTCTCGTCGTCGGCCACGCCCGTCGCGGCCGTGATCCACGCTAGTCACCCGCCCCTGTTTCCGCAGCCGAGGGCCACCTACCCGCACCGGCGGGCCGCCGCCCGGAGACCCGGGCCGCCGACCCGGGACCGGGACGACGGTGATTACTACGCCGGTTAGTAGGCTGTGCCGGTGACCGAGACACCGATCGGATGGCGGCGATGACCGGCGCGGCGTCGGCCGGTTCGCCGGTGGACGGGGTGCTCGCCACCGTGACGATCGGGCTGTCGCTCATACTCGCGTTGTGGGCGCTGGTGGCGGCGGTCCGGCACCGCCCGCCGGACCTGGTGCAGTCGGTCGGGCTGGGCCTGCTGGAGGTGGCGCTGCTCGCGCTGACCGTGCTGGCCCTGGTCGCCGTCGTCGGGGGTGAGCGGGCGGGCGAGCCGGGCGCGTTCTTCGGCTACCTGGTGACGCTGGTCTGCCTGCCCCCGCTGGCCTGGGTGCTGGCCCGGATGGAACCGACCCGGTGGGGGTCGGCGATCGTCTGCGCGGTCTGCCTGGTCCTGCCGGTGGTCGTGGTCCGGCTGCAACAGACCTGGGAGGTCGTCGGTGGCTGACACCCGGACGGCGCGGCGCGCCACCAACGCGGGGCCGGGACGACTGCTGATCGCCGTCTACATCCTGTTCGCCATCGCCGCCACCTCCCGGGCCGCGCTCCAGATCGCCACGAAGTTCGACGAGGCGCCGGTGGCGTACCTGCTCTCGGCGGTGGCCGCGCTGATCTACATCGTGGCGGCGGTCGGGCTGGCCCGCGCCGGGCACGCCGGCCGGCGGGTCGCGCTGGCCTGCTGCTCGGTGGAGCTGGTCGGGGTGGTCGGGGTCGGCGTGCTCAGCCTGGTCGACCCCGAGCTGTTCCCCGACGAGACGGTCTGGTCCGGCTTCGGCAGCGGGTACGGCTACATCCCGCTGGTGCTGCCCGTGCTGGGCCTGCTCTGGCTGTGGCGCACCCGCACCGCCGCCGACGCCTGACGCCGGCTCCCGACGCGGGTGCCCCGGCCCCGGTCAGTCCTTCGGGCCGCCCGCGACATAGATGACCTGGCCGGAGACGAAGGACGCGCCCTCGCTGACCAGGAACGAGATGGTGTGCGCGACGTCCTCCGGCCGACCCGGACGGCGGACCGGGATCTCGGCGGCGGCGTGCTTCTGGAGGTCGTCGAAGTCGACCTTCATCCGGGCGGCGGTGGCGGCCGTCATGTCGGTGACGATGAAGCCGGGGGCGACCGCGTTGACCGTCACCCCGAACGGCCCCAGCTCGATGGCGAGGGTCTTGGTGAAGCCCTGCAGGCCGGCCTTGGCCGCCGCGTAGTTGGCCTGGCCCCGGTTGCCCAGCGCCGAGGTGCTGGACAGGTTGACGATCCGGCCGTACTTCCGCTCGACCATGTGCCGCTGGGCGGCCTGGCTGAACAGGAACGCGCCGCGCAGGTGCACCCCCAGCACGGTGTCCCAGTCGGCGTCGGTCATCTTGAACAGCAGGTTGTCCCGCAGCACCCCGGCGTTGTTGACCAGCACGGTCGGCCCGCCCAGTTCGGTGGCGACCCGGTCGACGGCGGCCTCGACCTGCTCCCGGTCGGCGACGTCCGCGCCGACGCCGAGGGCCCGGCCACCGGCGGCGGTGATCGCGTCCACGGTCGGCCCGGTCGCCGCCTCGTCGATGTCGACCACGGCGACGGCCATCCCGTCGGCGGCCAGCCGCCGGGCGGTGGCCGCGCCGATACCGCGCGCGGCTCCGGTGACGATGGCGACGCGGGACTCCTCCGACATGACTACCTCCCGGTAACTTCTGGCTCGATCGGAGGAGCGTACCCGCCCCGATGTCCGTCGACGTCCCTGCCGGGCAGGGACGTCGACGGACGCGCCGGTCAGTAGGTGGTGGAGCGGCAGAGCCGGATCCAGCGGTAGCCGTGCCCGCCCAGCTTCAGGCTGTCCAGCTTGCCCACGTCGCCGTACCCCCGGTCGGTGAGGACGTCTATCGGCAGGTCCGCCTCGGCGGCCAGGGTGCTCAGGTCCACCTCCACGTCCTCGGTGCCGAGGTTGTGCAGGAAGACCATGGTGCCGGTGGTGCCGTCGGCGCGGTGCGCGAGCACCCCGGCCGGCATCGGTACGTCGATGTGCGTGGTCGAGCCGGAGCCGATCTCCGGGGCCTCCCGCAGCGTCCGGATCATCCGCTCGAACCAGGCCAGCAGCGACGTCGAGTCGCCCCGTTGGGCGGTGACGTTGACCTGCTGGTAGCCGAAGTCACCCTTGTCGATCACCGGGCGGATCAGCTTCTCCGGGTCCGCCGTGGAGAAACCGCCGTTCTCCTTGTACGACCACTGCATCGGGGTACGGATCGCGTCCCGCCCGTCCAGCGCGAGGTTCTCCCCCATCCCGATCTCCTCGCCGTAGCGCAGCACCGGCGTGCCGCGCAACGAGAACTGGAGCGCGTACGCCAGCTCGATGTGCCGGCGGTCGTTGCCGAGCATCGGGGCGAGCCGCCGCCGGATGCCCCGGCCGTAGAGCTGCATGTTCTCGTCCGGCCCGAACTTCGCCAGCACGTCGTTGCGCTGGTCGGCGGTGAGCCGGGACAGGTCGATCTCGTCGTGGTTACGCAGGAAGGTCGCCCACTGGCCGCCGGTGGGCAGCTTCGGGGTGTCCCGCAGCGCGTCGATGATCGTCTCCGGGTCCTCCCGGGCGAGGGCGAGCATCAGCCGGCCGTTGAGCATGAAGTCGAAGAGCATGTGGATGCGGTTGCCCGAGCCGCTGCCGTCGCCGAAGTAGACCGGGAGCTGGTCGGGTTCGACGTTCGCCTCGGCCAGCAGCACCGCGTCGCCACGTCGCCACTGCACGTGCTGGCGTAGGTCGGTGAGGAAGTCGAAGTCCTTCGGCGCGTCCGGGTTGCCCGGCTCGGTCTGCTCGATGATGAACGGCACGGCGTCCATCCGGAAACCGGAGACGCCGAGTTGGAGCCAGAACGAGGTGATCTTCTTGATCTCGGCGCGGACCCTGGGGTTCTCGATGTTGAGATCCGGCTGGAACTTGTAGAAGCGGTGGTAGTACCACGCCTTGGCGGTCCGGTCGTAGCTCCAGGTCTCGTGCTGCTCGCCTGGGAACACCATGCCCTGGTGCCGGTCCGCCGGCTCGTGGTCGGCCCAGACGTACCAGTCACGGTACGGCGAGTCGGGCGAGGACCGGGCGGATTGGAACCACGGGTGCTGGTCGGAGGTGTGGTTGACCACCAGGTCGATGATGACCCGGATGCCCCGGTTCTGCGCCTGGTGCAGCAGCTCGGCGAAGTCGCCGAGGGTCCCCAGGCGCGGGTCGACGTTGTAGAAGTCGGTCGCGTCGTATCCGTCGTCCTGGTTGGGCGAGGGATGGATCGGGTTGAGCCAGAGGCAGGTCACCCCCAGCCGCGCCAGGTAGTCGAGCCGGCCGATCAGGCCCCGGAAGTCACCGACCCCGTCACCGTCGGAGTCCGCGTACGTGTCGACGTCGAGGCAGTAGACGACGGCCTCGGAATACCACCTGTCACCCATGCCGGCCTAATGTCTCCGGTGCGCCGACGCCGCAAACGCGAAGCCCGCTCCACTGTCCGTCGGCGACCGCCGCACCGACCCGGGGCGGGCCGGTGCGGGGTACGGTCCGGGCATGGCTGCGCATCCGACGGACGGCTCCCGCACGCTCGACTGGGACGAGGGCCGGTGGCTGCACCCACCGGTACGGGTGGACCGGGCCGGTGACGGCGCGCTGCTGGTGGAGCCGGCCGCCAACAGCGACCTGTGGCGGCACACCAGCTACGGCTTCGTCCACGACGACGGGCCGGCGCTGCTCGCCCCGCTGCCGGCCGGCGGCGCGGTCGAGGTGGACTTCCTGCTCGACTACACGGAGCAGTTCGACCAGGCCGGGGTGCTGGTCCGGGTGGACGAGCGGAACTGGATCAAGGCCGGCGTGGAGGTCAGCGACGGCCTGCCACAGGTCGGCGCGGTGGTGACCCGGGAGTTCTCCGACTGGTCGGTGGCCCCGGTGCCGGACTGGCAGGGCCGGGAGGTGACCGTACGGGCCAGCCGCGCCGGCGACGCGCTGACGGTCCGGGCGCGGGTCGCCGACGAGCCGTGGCGGCTGGTGCGGCTCGCCCCGCTCGCCCCGGACGCGGTGGCGCTGGCCGGGCCGTTCTGCTGTGCGCCCACCCGGGGCGGGCTGACCGTCCGGTTCACCGGCTGGCGGCAGGGGCCGGCGGACCGGGGACTGCACCCCTCGGACTGATCCCCGGCTCAGCCGGCGGGGCCGCCCGGTCGGCACGACGGCGCAGGTCGCAGCGCCCGGCCGGGCCCGGACGGGGTGGGCTCACTCACCGCAGGGTGTAAGTGGTGGCCGGCTGGGTACCACTGTCCGATCCCGCCGGCCCGCTGGAAGGACGCCCATGGCTCTCGCCGAGAACGTCGACCCGAACCAGTTCACCGGGCTGACCGGATGGGTGGCGAGCGTCATCGACTCCCTCGGCGCGGTCGGCGTCGCCTTCCTGGTGGCGGTGGAGAGCATCATCCCGCCGATCCCGAGCGAGATCGTGCTGGCGATGGCCGGCTACCTCGCCGCCGAGGGCCGGTTCAGCCTGGTGCTGATCATCGTCGCCGCGACTGTCGGTTCGCTGGTCGGCGCGCTGGTGCTCTACTGGCTCGGCGCGGCGATCGGCGAGGAACGGCTCAAGCACTGGCTGGACCGCATCCCGCTGGTCGACCGGGACGACCTGGAGAAGGCCGACCGCTGGTTCGAGCGGCACGGCCGGTGGGCGGTGCTGATCGGCCGGCTGGTGCCGGTGGTACGCAGCCTGGTCTCCGTCCCGGCCGGCGCGAACCGGATGCCGATGGGCGAGTTCGTGCTGCTCACCACGCTGGGCAGCGGGGTGTGGAACGCGCTGGTCGTCGGCCTCGGCTACACGCTGGGCTCGCGCTGGCAGGACGTGGAGAAGTACAGCGACTGGTTCAACTACGCCATCTTCGCGGTCTTCGCCGTCATGCTCGTGAGCTGGGCGGGCAAGAAGATCCGCTCCCGGCGTGACCGGGACGACCGACGGTCGGTGACCGCCGACCACTGACCGGGCCACCGCCCCGCCCGAGGCGCCGCGAGGCCTGGAGACCGCCCGGCCGGCCGGGCAGCCGCCCCGCCGGTGGAGCCGGACCGTCGGACCGGCCGGCCCCACCGGGCGGTGTTCAGAACCTCGCGGTGATCGAGGTGAACTCCCAGAGGTTCTGGGCGATGCCGGAGCAGTTGGCGACCACTCCCCCGTCCGGGCAGGCGCGGTCCCGGTTGACCGACCAGAAGGTGAACCGGGACAGCCCCCGCGCCTTGGCCCAGTCCCGGATCTGCGTCCAGGTGGCCGGCGAGGTCAGCTCCCGCTGGTCGGACAGACCGTTCATGCCGCTGATGCCCATGTGCGCGTACGCGGTGGCGTCGGACCAGCCGAACGCCGACTTCAGCGTGGTCTTCAGCCCCTCGGCGGCGTTGACGGTGTTCTGGTACATGTTCGCCCCGCCGCCGAAGTCGAACGGCATGATGGTGAAGGTGTCGATGTTCGCGCCGAGCGCGGCGGCCTGGTTGATCAGCCGGGTGCCGTAGTACGACGGCCCGGTGGTCGAGGTGCCGAAGGTGACGATCGTCTTGATCCCCGGGTTGTTCTGCTTGACGATCTTCAACGCGCCGAGGATGCGGTCCTGCACCACCTCGTTCTCGAACTCGTCGCTGTTCTCGATGTCGATGTCGATCGCCTTCAACCCGTACGCGTTGATCACCTGCTGGTACGCCCCGGCGAGGGCGCTGGCCGACGCGCAGTTCGGGCCGAGCTTGTTGCCGCTCCAGCCGCCGAACGACGGGATGACGTCGCCACCGGCCGCCCGGATCGCGGCGATGGTGTTGGCGTGCGCGCCCCCGGTGAGTGGCCCGGAGCCGTCCCAGGCCGGGGTGCAGCCACCGCCGGAGAGCACGAACGCGATGGTGAACCACTTCACCCCGGTCGCCCCCATCACCGTCGCCGGCGCGGGCGGGTCGCCCCAGCCGGGGTAGAGGTAGGGGGCGGCGGCCATCGTGCCGTTGCCGCCGGTGCAACCGGTGGTGGTGGCCGACACCGCTGCCGACTTCGCCGACTCCCCTGCGGAGTTGTACGCCGTGACGGTCCAGCTGTGGGTGGAGCAGGCGGCCAGCCCGGAGACGGTGGTCGAGGTGCCGGTGACGGTGGCCTTCACCGTGCCGCCCTCGTAGATCCGGTAGCCGGTGACCGTGCCGGAGACGGCGTTCCAGGCCAGCGTCGCCGACGAGGCGGTGGTGCCGGTGACCCGCAGCCCGCCCGGGGTGGCCGGGCCGGTCGGGTTGCCGGGGCCGCCGCCGGTGCAGGCCCCGCCGTTGACCGTGCAGTTCGTCGGGTCGCCGGTGCCGGCGACGACGAAGCCGAAGGTGGTGCTGGCGCCGGGGGCGAGGCTGCCGTTCCAGCTCTGGTTGAGGGCGGTGACCCGCTGGCCGGAGCTGCTCAGCCGGGCGTCCCAGAACGAGCCGACGGTGCTGCCCGAGGGCAGGTCGAACGCGACGGTCCACGAGCTGATCGCGGTCGAGGTGTCGTTGGTGACGGTGAACTTGGCCTCGTACCCGCTGCCCCAGCTGGCGGTGCGGACGAAGGCGGCGGTGGCGGCGGACGCGGCCGGCGGGGCCACGAGCGTGCCGGTGACCAGGGCGGCGGCGAGTGCGACGGCGAGGGTGGCCGCGCGGGGGGTGCGGAGTCTCACGGGTGGCCTCCAGTGGACCGGGGCGGGGGCGTCAGGGGTGCGACCGGCCCGGTGAGCGGGCCGGTGGACACGGTCCGGGGGTGGGACCGCCGGGACGACATCCACGGTCGTCCACGTCCGCGCCTATTATTAAGACTCTTAACTGTTAATGTCCAGAGCCTACCGACGAGGGGGTCCGCGCCGGTGTGGCGCGAACCCCCTCGCGGCCCGGTCAGCGGCGGAAGGTGAACCAGTTGACGTTGACGAAGTCGGACGGCTGACCGCTGCTGAAGGTGAGGTAGACGGTGTGCCGCCCGGTCACCGCCGACACGTTGCCCGGCACCGACCGCCAGCTCTGCCAGCCGCCGGTGTTGGCGACGGCGAAGCTGCCGATCGGGGTGGCGGTCGGGCTGTCCACCCGCACCTCGACCAGACCGCTCACCCCGCCCGCCGCGCCGGAGGCCACCCGGGCCAGGAAGTCGCGGGGGCCGCTGCCGCCGAAGTCCACGTTGTCGTAGCGGGCCCAGTCACCGTTGCGCAGGGCGGCGATGTTCTGCCCACCCTCGGCACAGGTCTCGACGGCCACCCCGTTCTGCCCGGAGAACGCCTCGGCCTGGATCGTCGAGTACGCGTCCATGGTGCCCGACGGCGGCGGCGTGGTCGGGCCCGGCGTGGTGGGGGTCGGCGTCGGGGTGGAGCCACCACCCCGGCGGTAGACCGCCACGTAGTCGACGAGCATCGGCCGACCGGAGACGGTCGAGCCGGTCGGCGTGACGGCACCGGCCACCCCGTCTGGGAAGGAGCCGCCCATCGCCACGTTGAGCAGCAGGAAGTAGCCGCCGTGGCCGGTCATCTGCGCCCAGTAGCTGGCCCCGACCTGGGTCTGGGTGACGGTGTGGAACAACTGCCCGTCGACGTACCAGCGCAGCTGCTGCGGGCTGACCGAGGTGTCCCACTCGGTGCGGTAGGTGTGGAAGGCTGCCTGACAGGCGCTGCCGGGGCAGACCCGGGTCGCGCCCAGCCCGCTGAACTCGTTGCACGGGCCGCCGGGGGCCACCCCGCAGTGCAGCGCGCCCCAGACCTGGTTGAGCCCGTTGACGTTCTCCATCACGTCGATCTCGCCGATGCCCGGCCAGTTCTGGTAGTTGCCCCGGTAGGGCGCGCCGAGCGCCCAGAACGCCGGCCAGTAGCCGGCCGCCTGCGCGCCGGTGACGTTGGGCATCTGGATCCGTCCCTCGATCGCCAGCACCCCGCCCGACGGGGGCTTGAAGTCGGTGCGCACGGTCTCGATCCGGGCCGAGGTCCACCGGCCACCGGAATCGCGCAGCGGGGTGATCCGCAGATTGCCGGACCCGTCGTGGGCCAGGTTGGCGGTGCTGCCGGTGTACGTCTGGATCTCGCCGGTGCCCCAGTTGGCCGGGCCGCCCGGGTAGCTGGTGCCGGTGTCCACGATCCAGTTGGCCGAGGACGGCAGGGTGCCGGCCGCGCCGGTGAAGTCGTCGCTCCACATCAGGCTCCACCCCGACGGCGGCGTCGGGACGGCGGCCTGCGCGGCGACCGAGACGCCGGTCAGCGCGGTGGCGGCGGCGAGCGTGACCGCCAGGGCGAGCCGGCGGCGGGACCGGCGCGGGGCGGTGGGGGCGACCGGAGCCGCCGGGACAGCGTTCATCGGGATGCCTCTCTGGGGGACGGGAGCAAGAGAGCGCTCTCTGAGCGGTTTTCTACGCTCCCGCCCACCACTTGTCAACGCTCGTCGATGGCTCCGACCGGCACCGGTCGCGGTCGACGCAGCAGCACGTGCTCGGCCACCGTCCAGGCGGTGGTGGTGACCAGGTAGAGCACCGCCGCCAGCGGCACCACCAACGCCAGCAGCACCGTGCCGTACGGCAGCAGCGGCAGCAGCCGGGCCAGCAGCGCCGCCCCCGGCTGGTCGGCCGGGACGGCGGCCGACGCCGCCGCCCGCCGGGACAGCACCGTGGCCAGGCCGGCCAGGGCCGCCAGCAGCACCCCGAACACCAGCAGCACCGGCGGGGTCAGCCCGTCGCCCAGGTGCCAACCCAGCGGCACCCCGGCCAGCCGCGCGTCGAGCAGCCCGCCGGCACCGTCCCCGGTGCCGAACAGGCGGTACATGACCAGGAAGAACGGGGCCTGGAGCAGCGCCGGCAGGCAGCCCGCCACCGGCGACGCCCCGGCCCGGCGGTAGAGCGCGAACATCTCCGACTGCAACGTCGCGGGATCGTCCGCGTACCGCTGCTGGAGCTGGCGCAACTGCGGGGCGAGCGCCGCGCGACGCCGCTCCGCACGGACCTGGGCGACGGTGAGCGGTGAGATCAACAGCCTGACGGCGATGGTGAACAACACGATCGCGGCGGCGGTGGCGACCCCGCCGGCCAGCGGCGTCAGCAGCCCGGCGAGCCAGCCGACGACGGAACCCGCGGCGGTGGCCGCGTCGTGCACAGGTGAGAAGGCGAGCATGGGGGAACCCCTCGGTCCGATTCCGGAGGTCCGCACGGGACGCTCACCGGCCGCCCGTCAGGGCGGTCGGCGGTCCACCGTGGGACGAATGACGACGGAACCGGTCGGGGTCGACGGCGCGCGGGATCAGCCCGCGGCCGGGGACCAGCCGACCGGGAGGGGACCCCCGGGTGCCCGGGGGCGGGGTCGGCCCGCCGCGTCCGGATCGACCTGCCGGGGTACTCGTCGACGCCGGGCCCGCTCGCGCAACCCGACCGCCCGCCGCCGCCCGAAGCCGGGGCCGGACGCCGCCCGGGGACGGGCCGCCAGCAGGGCGACGAGCAGCAACGCGGCCGCCACCGCCGCACCGGCCAGCAGGTCACCCGGCCGGTCCGCGAGCAGGGTCAGCCCGACGAGCGCGTACGCCCACAGACCCGTCACCACCCGCAGCCCCGACACGCCCGCCAGCCTAGGACCCGCTGTCACGTCGGAGGGCCGCGACGGCCTCGACCACCGTCTCCGGCCGGTCCACGTGCAGCAGGTGCCGGGCGTCCCGGAACACCTCCTGCCGGCCGGCGGGGAAGCTCGCCGCCAGCGCGGCGTGTCCGGCCCGCCACGCCGCCCGACCGGCCGGGGTGGGCACGTCGCCGAGCGCGGTCAGCACCCGCACCGGCAGCGTCGGTGCCGCCGTCACCGCCCGCAACGCCACCAGCTCCGCCGCCACCGCCGGGTGCGCCAGCCACTGCACCAGCGCCCCGACCAGCACCGATCCGCAGCCGTACGCCGCCGCGGCGGCCGGGTCGGGCGGGCGGACGCTCATCCGGCGCACCGCCCGACGCCACGCCCCCGGGCCGTACCGGCGGGCCAGACCGGACCGGTCGAGCGCCCCGGCCAGCACCGGCGCCCCGGCCGCCACCGTGCCGGCCGTCCACGCCGACCACCACCGCCACCGGGCCGCCCCGGCCGGGTCCACCAGGCTCGGGTCCACCAGCACCAGCCCGGCGAGCCGCCCCGGATGCCGCCGGGCGTACGCCTCGGCGGGCAGCGCCGCCGCCGAGTGCGCCACCAGCACCGGCCGGTCCAGCCCGGTCAGCGCCGTGTCGACGCGGGCCAGTTCGGCGGTGAGGGTGGGCACCCGGGTGTCGTCCGGCCGGTCCAGCCGGCGCACCAGGTACCCGGCGGCGGTCAGCGGCGGCACCAGCCGGTCCCAGGTCGCCGCCCCCTCCCCCATCCCCGGGCAGAGCAGCACCCCCGGTCCGGCGGCGCGACCGGTAGCCGCCGGGTCGTCGGCGGCAGGCCGGTCGGGGGCAGGCCGGTCGGGGGCAGGCCGGTCGAGGGCAGGCCGGTCGAGGGCAGGCCGGTCGAGGGCAGGCCGGTCGAGGGCAGGCCGGTCGAGGGCAGGCCGGTCGAGGGCAGGCCGGTCGAGGGCAGGCCGGTCGAGGGCAGGCCGGTCGAGGGCAGGCCGGTCGAGGGCAGGCCGGTCGAGGGCAGGCCGGTCGGGGGCAGGCCGGTCGGGGGCAGGCCGGTCGGGGGCAGGCCGGTCGGGGGTGGTCGGGCCGGTCACCGGGGGCGCTCCGGGCCGGGGCCCCACCGGGCGACGGCGGCGGTGAGCAGCAGCCAACCGGACAGCCCGGCGAGCTGGACCCGCTGCCACAGGCCCAGCCCCCACTCGGGGTGCAGGGTGGCGACCAGCGTGCCGACCGTGCCGAGCGCCAGCACCACCGCCACCGAAAGCCCCGCCCGGCGGGGGGCCGGGCCGCGCAGCACGGCGAGGACCGCCACCGCGCTGAGCAGCGCGCCGGCCACCGCCAGCGACGAGGTGACCGTGTGCGCCTGGTGCCGCCAGGACAGCTCGCCCAGCTCCTCCAGCCGGGCGCAGCGGTCATCGATCGAGGGGGCGCAGTCCATCGAGGTGAACCCGCCGTCGACGGCGGTGGCCACGCCGAACACCAGCAGCCCCCACCAGGCCGGTCGGGGCATCTCCCGGGCCCGCCGGGCCAGCAGCAGCCCGGCCAGCGTCGCGCACAGCCCGGTCGTCACGTCGCCGAGCTGGAAGACCAGGTGGTACGGCTGGTCCCGGGCGGCCAGCTCACTCAGGTAGCTCTCCACCGGCAGCAGCCCCGGGTTGAGCACCGGGGCGAGCAGCCAGGAGGCGTAACAGACCGCCGCCAGCGCCAGCGCCACCGCCGCCCCGGTCCGGGCGGCCCGGTGCCCGTCACCCCCACGGCGGGCCGCCGGATCCGGGTCACGGTGCGGGCGGTTCACGACGACTCGCGGACCATCGGGAACGGCAGGGTCTCCCGGATGGACCGGCCGGTCAGCAGCATCACCAACCGGTCGACCCCCAGCCCCAGGCCGCCGGTCGGCGGCATCGCGTACTCCAGCGCGGTGAGGAAGTCCTCGTCCAGCTCCATCGCCTCCGGGTCACCGCCGGCCGCCTTCAGCGACTGGGCGGTCAGCCGTCGCCGCTGCTCGGTCGGGTCGACCAGCTCCGAGTACGCGGTGCCCAGCTCCATCCCGAACGCCACCAGGTCCCACCGCTCGGCCAACCGGGGATCGGACCGGTGCTGCCGGGTCAACGGCGAGACGTCGGTCGGGAAGTCCAGGTAGAACGTGGGCACGTCGGTGCGCGCCTCGACGAGCCGCTCGTACAGCTCCAGCAGCAGCTCGGCGCGCTGCCAGCCCGGGTCGTACGGCACCCGGGCCGCGTCGGCGAGGCGGCGCAGGGCGGCGGCGTCGGTGTCGACGGTCACCTCCTCGCCCAGCGCCTCGGAGACCGCCTCGTGCACCGTGCGCACCGGCCACGGACCGCCGATGTCCACCAGCTCACCGGTGCCCGGTCGGCGGGCCAGTGGTGCCCCGTGCACCGCCACCGCCGCCGCGACGATCAACTCCCGGGCCAGCTCCCGCATGTCGTGGTAGTCGGCGTACGCCTGGTACGCCTCCAGCACGGTGAACTCCGGGTTGTGGCTGAAGTCGACGCCCTCGTTGCGGAACACCCGGCCCAGCTCGTACACCCGCTCGACGCCGCCCACGGCGAGCCGCTTGAGGTACAGCTCGGGGGCGATCCGCAGGGTCAACCGCAGGTCGTAGGCGTTGCTGTGGGTGACGAACGGGCGGGCGTTGGCCCCGCCGTGCACCCGTTGCAGGATCGGCGTCTCCACCTCCAGGAAGTCCCGGTCCACCAGGGTCCGGCGCAGGCTGGTGAGGGTGGCGCTGCGGGCCCGCAGCAGGTCCCGGGCCTGTGGGCTGGTCGCCAGGTCGAGGTAGCGGCGGCGCACCCGCGCCTCCGGGTCGGCCAGGCCGTGGTGCTTGTCCGGCAGCGGACGCAGGCACTTGGCGGTGAGCCGCCAGTCGGCCACCCGGACCGACACCTCGCCGCGCCGGGTGGCGTACACCTCGCCGGTAGCGCCGACGTGGTCGCCGATGTCGACGGTGGCCCGCCACCGGTCCAGTTCCTTCTCCAGCACCAGTTGCAGGTCGCCGCCGCCGTCGCGGATGGTGACGAAGCAGACCCGGCCGTGGTCGCGGACCAGCAGCACCCGCCCGGCCACCGAGACGGTCTCCCCGGTGCCGGTGTCCGGGGCCAGCCCGGCGTGCCGCGCCCGCACCGCCGCACACCCGTCGGTACGCGGCCACCCCACCGGGTACGGATCGACGCCCTGCGCCCGCAGCCGGTCCAGCTTCGCCCGCCGGACCCGCACCTGCTCGGGCTGCTGCCCGTGCGCCGGCTCCGGGCTGACCGCGTGCACCGTGGCCGCGTCCGGCGGCACGAACCCCACCGCGCCACCGGCCGGCGGCGCACCGTAGAGCGGGGACGGACGGCCGCCGGGCAACGCGACGAAGCCCTCCGCGACGGCGGCGGCCAACCCGACCCGGGCCAGTTCCCGCCGCTCGCCGAAGCACAGGTAGCGGGGCGTCCAGTGCGGCTGGTACTTGGCGTTGGACAGGTACAGCGACTCCAACTGCCACCAGCGGGAGAAGAACAGCAGCGTACGCCGCCACAGCCGGATCACCGGGCCGGCGCCGATCCGGGCGCCCTGCTCGAACACCGACCGGAACACGGCGAAGTTCAGCGACACCCGCTCGACGCCCAGCCGGGGGGCCGTGCCGAGCAGCGCGGCCACCATGAACTCGGTGACCCCGTTCTCGGCGGTGCGGTCCCGACGCATCAGGTCCAGCGACAGCCCGTTGCCACCCCACGGGCTCAGCGACAGCAGCGCCCGTACCCGGCCGTCGCCGTCGCGGGCCTCGACCAGCACGCAGTCACCGTCGGCCGGGTCGCCGAGGCGGCCCAGCGCCATCGAGAAGCCACGCTCGTGCTCGGTGTCCCGCCAGCGGGTGGCCAGGGCGGCGAGGTCGGCCAACTCGGCCGGCGGGATGTCGGCGTGCCGGCGTACGGCGGCGGTGTAGCCGGCCCGCTCGACCCGGTGCACCGCCTGCCGGACCGGGCGCATGTCCCGCCCGCCCAGGTCGAACTCCCGGGCCAGCAGGATCGCCTCGTCACCCAGTTGCAGCACCTTCAGCCCGTGCCGGTGGTAGGCCCGCGCGCCGGCCTCGCTGGCCCCCATCACCGCCGGGGTCCAGGCGTACTCCCGGGCCTGGTCCAGCCAGGCGGTGATCGCCGGGCCCCATGCCTCCGGGTCGCCGACCGGGTCGCCGCTGGCCAGGCTCACCCCGTTGACCACCCGGTAGGTCAGCGCCGCCTTCCCGCTGGCCGAGAAGATCGCCGCCTTGTCCCGCCGGGTGGCGAAGTAGCCGAGCGAGTCCCGGTCGCCGTAGCGGGCCAGCAGTTCCCGGATCCGCTGCTCCTCGTCGGGGTGCAGCACGGCGGCGGCGCGCTGCGAGCGCAGCAGGGTGAACAGGCCGGCCAGGAAGGCGACCGCGCCCATCCCGCCGAGCAGCAGGTTGACCCAGCCGGGGGCCTGGCCCTGCCGGGTGACGTCCAGGGTGATCGCGCCGCCGAAGACCTTCTCGATGGCGTACCCGATGCGGTCCAGCCAGCTGTGCAGGCTGCCGGGCACGGCGGTGAGCAGCAGGTAGCCCAGCCCGACGGCCGCCGCGGCGAGGCCGAAGAACACCCCGAGGGCACGCCGGGTGCTGCCGCTGCGGACCCGGGCGTAGAACTCCCGCCGGGCGGCTCGCAGCAGGGCGAGCGCGGCGACGGCGAAGCCGATGCCCACCCAGACGCCGACGGTCTCGACGAGGGTGAACAGCCGCCGGCCGGCGTCGTCGGTGAGCTGGTCCGCGCCGACGGTCACCAGCAGCAGGCCGGTCAGCACGCCGACGACCAGGCTGAGGATGAAGTAGACGACAAGCACCCAGTACGCCAGCCGCTTGTGGCGCAGCACCGCCGCGGCGAGGGTGCCGAGGAACACCGCGTACGCCAGGTTGGCCGGGGCCGGCACCAGCAGCGTGTCGATGGTGGTCCGGATCGGCTGGAACTCGGCGTTGGCCGCGCTGCTGACCGCCGCCAGCGCGCAGATCGCGGCGATGAACCACAGCAGCGCCGCGAACGTCCGGGGCACCTGCCGCCGCCAGTCGCGCCCGGCCGGCCGGGGCGGGTGGCCGGGCCGCCGCGCCGGGGCCGGGGGCGCCGACTGGGGCACCGTCGTCGGGGTCACCTGACCTCCCTCACGTTCCCGCCCCGGCCCGCTCCAGGTCGGGGCGGGGGTGCGGCACGGCACCGGTCGGCGGGACCGGGTCATGGTAAGCATCCGACGCGACGACGCGCCGTGTCGCGTTTTCTCCGCCGGACACCGCGGGTAATGGGCGGGCAGCACCGCGGCGGACCCGCCGCGGCGGGACGGGACGGACGGTGATGGCGATGACCAGTGGGGTGGCGGCCGGGGCGATGGCCCCGGAGCGGACCGGGCCCGACCGGCTCACGGTGGGCGTGGAGGAGGAGTTCCTCCTGGTCGATCCGCACACCGGTGCCGCGGTGCCCGCCGTCGACCTGGTCATGGCGCAGGTGCCGGCGGAGCTGCGCGGGCAGGTGGAGCGGGAGTTCCAGACCAGCCAGATCGAGATCGGCAGCCCGCCGGGGTTGGACCTGGGCTCGATCCGGCACTCGCTGGGCGTGCTGCGCGGCGCGCTGGCCGACGCCGCCGAGCGGGCCGGCGTCCGGGTGCTGGCCATCGGCACCGGCCCGGTGGCGGGACCGGTGCCGCCGGTGGTGGACAAGCCCCGCTTCGACCGGATGATCGAACGGTTCCGGCTGCTCGTGCCCGGCCCCGGCAACAACGGTATGCACGTGCACGTGGGCGTGCCCGACCCGGACACCGGGGTGCAGGTGCTCAACCACATCCGGCCGTGGCTGCCGGTGCTGCACGCGATGACCACCAACTCGCCCTTCTCCGAGGGGGTCGACACCGGGTACGCGAGCTGGCGTTCCGTCGAGTGGGAACGCTGGCCGTCGGTCGCGCCCACCCCCTACCTGGAGTCGTACGAGCACTACGAGCGGCTGATCAGGCAGTTGATCGCCAGCGGGGTGATGCTCGACGAGGGGATGCTCTACTGGTACGCCCGGCTGTCGGCGAAGTACCCGACGGTGGAGGTCCGCATCGGTGACGTCTGCCCGTCGGTGGACGACGCGGTGCTGGTGGCGGGGCTGGTGCGGGCGCTGGTCGCCACCGCCATGGACGACGTGGCGGCGGGCCGTCCGCCGGTGAACACCGACCACCACCTGCTGGTGGCCGCGCACTGGCGGGCCGCCCACGACGGGTTGGAGGGCGACGGCGTCGACCTGACCAACGGCGAGTTGTGCCCGGCCTGGGAACTGGTCGACCGGCTGGTCGAGCGGGTCCGCCCGGCGCTTACGGCGCACGACGACCTGGCCGAGGTGACCGAGCTGCTGGCCACGCTGCGCCGGCACGGCACCGGGGCGGCCCGGCAGCGGGCCGTGTTCGCCCGCTCGGGCCGGCTGGAGGACGTGGTCGCCGAGGTCGCCCGGCAGACCCGTGGCTGACCGGCCCGGGGGCGAGGCGTGCGTGGAAGACTGGGCGTCGTGACAGAGCGGCTGGTCGTGGTCGGTGGGGACGCCGCCGGCATGGCGGCGGCGTCCCAGGCCCGTCGCCGCCGGGGCGTCGACGACCTGGAGATCGTGGCGTTCGAGCGGGGACACTTCACGTCGTACTCGGCGTGCGGCATCCCGTACTGGATCAGCGGTCTGGTCGAGGATCGGGACGCGTTGATCGCCCGCGACCCGGCCACCTTCCGGGACGACTTCGCCATCGACGTACGGCTGCGTACCGAGGTCACCGGCATCGACCTCGACCGCCGCGAGGTCACCGCCCGCCGGCTCGACGACGGCGGCGAGGTCCGCGAACGCTTCGACACCCTGGTGTACGCCACCGGTTCGGTGCCCAACCAGCCCGACTGGGCCGACGAGGACGTCGACGGCATCTTCGGCATCCAGACCCTGGACGACGCGGCGGCGCTGCGGGCCTGGCTGGACGCCGACCCGACGCCGACCCGGGCGGTGGTGGTCGGCGGCGGCTACATCGGGGTGGAGATGGCCGAGGCGCTGATCCAGCGCGGGCTCGCCGTCACCCTGGTCGAGCGGGGCGAGCAGCCGATGGCCACCGTCGACGAGGACATGGCCCGCCTGGTCGCCGAGGCGATGCGCGGGCTGGGCGTCGAGATCCGTACCGGTGTCACGGTCAGCGGGGTCGAGCAGCGCGACGGCCGGGTGTCCGCGGTGGTCACCTCCGCCGGGCCGGTGCCGGCCGACGTCGTGGTCCTCGGCCTGGGCGTACGCCCCAACACCGCGCTCGCCGCCGCCGCCGGCCTCCCGCTCGGCCAGACCGGCGGGGTCCGCGTCGACCGCCGGATGCGGGTGCCCGGGGTGCCCGGCGTCTGGGCGGCCGGCGACTGCGTGGAGACCCTGCACCGGGTCACCGGCATGTCGGTGCACATCCCGCTCGGCACCCACGCCAACAAGCAGGGCCGGGTCGCCGGGATCAACATCGGCGGCGGGTACGCCACCTTCCCCGGGGTGATCGGCACCGCCGTGACGAAGGTGTGCGACCTGGAGGTGGGGCGTACCGGGCTGCGGGAGCGGGACGCCACGGCGGCCGGGTTCGAGTTCGTCTCGGTGATCGCCGAGTCGACGAACCGGGCTGGCTACTACCCGGGGGCCCAGGCGATGACGGTCAAGCTGATCGCCGAACGGCCCACCGGTCGGCTGCTCGGCGCGCAGATCGTCGGCCGTTCCGAGGCGGCGAAGCGGATCGACGCGCTGGCCGTGGCGCTGTGGAACGAGATGACGGTGGACGAGATGACCGCCCTCGACCTCGGCTACGCCCCGCCGTACGCGCCGGTCTGGGACCCGGTGCTGATCGCCGCCCGCAAGGCCGTCGACGCCCTCGACCGCTGAAGCCCCCCGCCTACCGCACCCACGCCGACCACCCCGCCCCCGTCACGCGGCGCGGCGCGCATCGTGGAGAGTTGTTGTCGCCGGGGCGACAACGACTCTCCCCGATCCGCACAATGGGCCGATGGAGATTCCGGCGGGGTTGTCGTGGGTGCGGCAGACGCCGGAGGGGCGGGAGTGGCTGGCCACGCTGGCCCGGTGGCGGGACGAGTGCGCGCAGCAGTGGTCGCTGCGGCTCGGGCCGCCCTTCCCGTACGCGTTCGCCTCGCTGGCGATGCCCGCCGACCTGCCCGACGGCACCCCGGCGGTGTTGAAGTTGCAGTACCCGGCCCCGGACAGCCGGCACGAGGCGGACGCGTTGGCGCACTGGGACGGCGAGGCGGCGGTCCGGCTGCTCGCCCACGACCCGCAGCGGCGGGCGCTGCTGGTGGAGCGGTGCCGGCCCGGCTCACCGCTGCACGAGTTGCCCGCCGACGAGGCCGTGGACGTGGTGGCCGGCCTGCTGCCCCGGCTGTGGCGGCGACCGGCCGGGCCGTTCATCCCGCTCGCCGAGGAGGCGACGGGCTGGCGGCACCGGTTACCCGAGCGGTGGGACCGGGCCGGCCGGCCGTACGGGCGGCGGCTGGTCGACGCGGCGCTCGACCAGCTCGACCGGCTGGTCGACACCCAGGGCGAGCAGGTGCTGGTCAACCAGGACCTGCACGCCGGCAACGTGCTGCGGGCCACCCGGGAGCCGTGGCTGGTGATCGACCCGAAGCCGCTGCTGGGCGAGCGGGAGTTCGCGGTGGTGCCGATCGTGCGCGGGGTCGAGCTGGGGCACTCCCCCGAGGCGGTACGGCGTCGGCTGGACCGGGTCACCGCTGCGCTCGGCCTCGACCGGGACCGGGTGGTCGGCTGGACGATCGCGCACTGCCTGGCGTGGAGCCTGGACGGCGACACGGTCTTCACCAACCAGGTCGAGGTGGCCCGCTGGCTCGTCGACGGCCCGTAGCCGCCCGCCGGACGGGGTCAGCGTTGGCAGGTGGGGCACCAGTAGAGGTTGCGGCCGGCCAGCTCGCCCCGGCTGACCGGGCTGCCGCAGACGTGGCAGGGCGCGCCGGCACGGCGGTAGACGTACACCTCGCCGCCGTGCCGGTCGACCCGGGCGGGGCGGCCCATCGCCTCGGGCAGGTGGGCGTCGCGGACGGTGTCGATCCGGCCGCGCACCACCGCCAGGGTCATCAGCGCCACCAGGTCGGCCCAGAGCGCCGTCCAGCCCGCCGGGGTGAGCTGCCGGCCGGGCAGCGTCGGCCGCAGGCCGGCCCGGAACAGCACCTCGGTCACGAAGATCAGCCCGGTGCCGGCCACCACCGACTGGTCGAGCAGCAGCGCGGCGAGCGGGGTGGGGCTACGCCCGATCCGGGCGTACGCGCGGTCGGGGTCGGCGTCGGCGCGCAGCGGGTCCGGGCCGAGCCGGTCGCGCAACGCCGCCACCTCGGGCGGGGTGAGCAGTTCGCAGGCGGTGGGTCCGCGCAGCTCCAGCCAGTGCCGGTCGCTGGCCAGCCGCAGCCGGACCTGCCCCACCGGTACGGGCGGCTCGCCGTCCCCGTCGGTGAACCTGCCGTACAGGCCCAGGTGGACGTGCAGGGTGCGCTCGTCGGCGTAGTGGTGCAGCAGGTGCTTGCCGTACGCCTCGGTGCCGTGCAGGACGGTGCCGGAGATCAGCGCGGCACCCTCGGTGAAGCGGCCCTGTGGGCTGCTGACGGTGACCTTGTCGCCGGCGAACAGCTCGGCGTGGCGGGTCGCGAGGCGGTGGATGGTGTGTCCCTCTGGCACGGGTGCCAAGGGTAGCCCGACGCCCCGGTCCCGCCGGCGACGGTGCCGTCCGGGTCGCCCGGAGTGTGGTCGATCGACGGACGGGGTACATCGTGGGTGTTCCCGCGTGGCGGCCACCGACCCTTCCGAGGGCTGCACGCATCGACGAGGAGGTGTGATGGTGAACGTTCCTTCCCTCCTGCGCCGCCGGACGGCGCAGGACAGCAACGGCGACGGGGTGGTCGACGCGCGTGACGGCCAGCCGGTGGTGACGGACCGGGACGGCGACCGGACGACGTACCGCAGCGGGTCGCCGACCGCCGACGGCCAGCGCGACGCCGACGTGGCGCGGCGCACCGTCGAGGGCCGAGCTGCCACCGACGGCGACGCGGAGCAGCGGGCGGCGGAGCGCGCCGCGCTGGCGCGGGCGGCGACCGCCCGCAGCGCCGTCGACGGCACCCGCAGCGCCGCTGCCGCCGCCCGGCCCGCTCCGGTCGACGACGAGCCGCGCACGCCGACCGACCCGATCCGGGTCGCCGACACCGGTCCGGTCCGCACCGCACCGCGCCCGGTGGACGCCGACCGGCCGGTCGACCGGGACCGGACGCCCGTCGCGCCGCCCCCGCCCGTCGACGCCCGCCCCGTCGACCGGGACCGGGTGGACACCGACGGGGCCGACCCGCAGCCGCCGGTGGTGGCCGGGCCGAAGCCGAGGACCAGCCTGCTCGCCACCCTCGGTCTGATCGTCTCGGTGGTGGGCGCGGCGTTCGTGCTCACCGGCACCCTGGCCGGGTACGGCATCGCCCTCGGCGCGCTCGGCGCGGTCTGCTCGGTGCTGGGCCTGATCGCGACCCGCCGTCGGCACGTGGCCGGCACCACGGACGCGCTGGCCGGCATCCTGGTCGGCCTGGCCGCGGTGGTGCTGGGCGTGCTCGCCTTCACCGGCCAGTTCGACTGGCCGACCACCGACGGCGACTGGGTGGCCCGGTTCCGGGAGTGGCTTGACTCACAGTTTGTGGACCGGTTCTGAGGGCACATTTGATCTCGCCGGCGGTTCGCCGGCGACGTTGGACCAGCCGGCTCGCCGGCACCGCCCGACCAGTCTGGTGGTTCACCAGCCGGGCACCCACTCGTTCGGGGGCAGCGGTTCGCCGCCACCGATGCGCACAGGGGCCGTCACTCCCGCCGGGGTGGCGGCCCCTTCGCGGTTCGCCCTCACGCAACGGATCGCCGTCGCGTTCGGGTCACACGCAACGAACCACCGCCGGACGCACGGTTCGGCGGTGGTTGTCGTACGGCCGGGCCGCATACCGTTGAGCCACGGCGCCAGCCCGTGGGCCACGGAGGCCGGGCGCGCCCGACCCCGGGAGCAGGACAATGACGATGGACGCCACCAGCCAGCGCTTCCTGATGTGCCGGCCGACGTACTTCGCCGTCGACTACGCCATCAACCCGTGGATGGATCCGACCGCGCCGGTCGACGCCGCGCTGGCGGTCCGGCAGTGGGAGCAGCTCCGCCGCACCTACCTCGACCTCGGCCACACCGTCGAGCTGATCGACCCGGTCCCCGGCCTGCCGGACATGGTCTTCGCCGCCAACGGCGGCACGGTCATCGGCGACCGGGCGATGGCCGTGCAGTTCCGCGACCCGCAGCGCGCCGACGAGGCCCCCGCCTACCGGGCCTGGTTCGAGGCCGCCGGCTTCGAGGTGTACGACCCGAAGCACGTCAACGAGGGCGAGGGGGACGTGCTGCTGGTCGGCGACCACCTGCTCGCCGGCACCGGGTTCCGCACCGCGCACCCCTCGCACGCCCAGTTGCAGGAGGTCTTCGGCTACCCGGTCGTCACCCTGCAACTGGTCGACCCGCGCTTCTACCACCTGGACACCGCGCTGACCGTGCTCGACGAGCGGACCGTGGCGTACCTGCCGGAGGCGTTCTCCCCCGGCAGCCGGGCGGTGCTGCGCCGGCTCTTCCCGGACGCCGTCCACGCCACCATGGCCGACGCGGAGGTGCTGGGCCTCAACGCGGTCGGCGACGGCCGGCACGTGGTGCTGCCCGCGCAGGCCACCGGGCTGGCCGCGCAGCTGCGCGACCGGGGCTACCAGACCATCGGTGTCGACCTGTCCGAGCTGCGCAAGGCCGGCGGCGGACCGAAGTGCTGCACGTTGCGACTCCGTCAGGGAAAGGCGAGCCAGTGATCGAGGACATGCTGCGGACCCCGTCCGCCGTCCGGGACGCGGAACGGTACACCGCGCACAACTACCACCCGCTGCCGGTGGTGATCTCCTCCGCCGAGGGCGCCTGGCTCACCGACGTGGACGGTCGGCGCTACCTGGACTGCCTGGCCGGCTACTCGGCGTTGAACTTCGGCCACCGGCACCCGGCCCTGATCCAGGCCGCCCACGAACAGCTCGACCGGCTCACCCTGACCAGCCGGGCGTTCATCCACGACCAGTTCGCCGACTTCTGCCGGGAGTTGGCCGCGCTCTGCGGCAAGGACCTGGTGCTGCCGATGAACACCGGCGCGGAGGCGGTCGAGACCGGCATCAAGGTGGCCCGCAAGTGGGGCTACCAGGTCAAGAGGGTCGCCCCGGGGCAGGCGAACATCATCGTCGCCGACGGCAACTTCCACGGCCGGACCACCACCATCGTCAGCTTCTCCACCGACGCCGACGCCCGCGCCGACTTCGGGCCGTACACCCCGGGGTTCACCGTGGTGCCCTACGGCGACCTGGCGGCGCTGGAGGCGGCGATCGACGAGAACACCGTCGCCGTGCTGCTGGAGCCGATCCAGGGCGAGCAGGGCGTGGTGCTGCCGCCGGAGGGTTACCTGCCGGGCGTACGCCGGGCCTGCACCGACCGCAACGTGCTGTTCATCGCCGACGAGATCCAGTCCGGGCTGGGGCGGACCGGGCGCACCTTCGCCTGCGACCACGAGGGCGTCGTACCGGACATGTACCTGCTGGGCAAGGCGCTCGGCGGCGGCATCGTGCCGGTCTCCGCCGTCGCCGCGGACGCCGACGTGCTCGGCGTGCTCCGGCCGGGCCAGCACGGCTCCACGTTCGGTGGCAACCCGCTGGCCTGTGCGGTCGCCACCGAGGTGGTCCGGCTGCTGGCCACCGGGGAGTTCCAGCGCCGCTCCGCCGAGCTGGGCGAGCGGCTGCGCGCCGGGCTGGAAGGGCTGCTCGGCAGCGGGCTGGTGGCGGTGCGGGTGCGCGGGCTGTGGGCCGGGGTGGACATCGACCCGGCGCTGATGACCGGCCGGCAGGCGTGCGAGCGGCTGATGGACCGGGGCGTGCTGGCCAAGGACACCCACGGTTCGACCATCCGGTTGGCCCCGCCGCTGGTCATCACCTCCGACGAGATCGACCACGCGGTGGCGCAGCTCGCCGCCGTACTGGCCGGCTGACCTCCTGCGGCGGGGCGGGCGTCCGGTCCCGACGCCCGCCCCGCCGCCGGGTCAGTTGCGTGGCAGCCGCATCGCCATGGTGGGTGCCTCGGCCATCACCGACGTCGGGGTGAACGCCGCACCGGTGGGCAGCTCCCGGGCCCGGCCGACCTGCACCCCGGGGTACAGCTCCACCATGTCCGCGCCGCCCAGCACCCGGGACTGCTTCGGGGTCAGCGGGACGCGGTCGGCCTCGGCCATCGAACCGTTGGGCCGGATGCCGGAGCCGTTGGTGCTGACGTCGGTGACGATGACCTCGCCGACGCGCAGCTCGAAGCGGACGTGCGCCCGGCTGATCCAGCGCCGCGCCTCGTCGTTGAGCCACTGCCCGAGCATCACGCCCCCGGTCTCCTCGGGGGCCCGACCGACAGTCACCGGTTCGTCCTCGGTGAGCACGAACCGGCGGCGGATCAGGCCACCGATCCGGATCGCCAGCACCTCGCTGCGTGGGCGCGGCCCGGCGTCGGAGAGCCGGGCACCGTGCCGGGGGCAGGTCGGCACGCCGTTGCGCAGGGCGGGCGGCGGCTGACCCGCCGGGGCCCGGTCCACCCGGGCCAGGTCGGCGAACGCCCCGCCGCCCCCGCCGCCGCCGAACAGCGCGCAGCCCGGCTCCGGGCAGCGCCACGTGCGGGCCAGCAACTGCCCGCCGACCGGGGACCGGTCACCCTCGACCGGGGTGTGCCCGCCCCCGACGTGCGCGACGAAGGCCGGGCCGCCCGCGCCGGGCACCGGGGCGACGACCCGCCCCGGCTGCTCCACCAGCCACGGGAACCGGCCGCGCAGGCCGTCGAACCGGACCCGGCTGACCACGGGCAGGCCGAGCAGGTCGGCCACCTCCAGCATCCGGTCACCCGGGTTGTCGAGCACCTCGACCAGGCCGTCGTCGGCCCAGCGGCGGACCACCATCCGCTCGTTGGAGGTGAGGTCCGCGTCGGAGAGCAGCGCCCGGTGCACGATCGCGTAGACCGGGACGCTGTCCTCGGCCAGCTCGCGGGAGAGCGCGTCGATCACCATGCCGAGCCGCAGCAGGCTCGCCGGGCGACCGCCGTCGAGATCCTGGTAGCGGATCACCTCGGCCAGGTCGAGTACCGCTCGGGCCAGGGACGGATCGGTGCAGACCCGTCCCTCGATGGCGTCCAGCACCTTGCTGATCTCGAATCTCATCGCGCGCTCCGGAGGATGTCGTCGATCGGCCGGGCCGCCACCGCCGGGCCCGGTCGGCACCTGCCCGCCGGGGTGAACAGGCGCTGCCCTGGCACGACCCTACCGGTGCCCGGGTCAACCCATCCGGCCCACCGCCGCGCGCAACCGGGCCACGTCACGCCGACGCCGCTCGTAGGTGGCGGCGAGGGTGATCAACGCCAGCCCGCCGACGGCCAGGTAGATCCAGCGCGGCAGCAGGTCCCACCCCCGGACCAGTTCGTGCACCGCGAGCAGGACGAGGGCACCCCCGCCGAGCACCACCGGCGCCTGCCAGCGCCGCACCGCGCCGACCAGCACCACGGCCAGCGCGGCACCGCCCAGCAGCAGCCGCCGCCACGGCTGCGGGTCGGCGGCCACCAGCACCGACACCAGGCTGGGCAGCAGCCCGGTGGCCAGTGCGGGGCCGAGGGCGAGCCAGCTGGTCAACCCGGGTCGGGCGCGCAGCGCGAGCAGCCCGGCCACCAGGGTCAGCCCGGCCGCCGGCAGGGTGTACGCCTCCAGCAGCACCACCTCGCCGCTGATCAGCAGCAGCCACGCGCCGAGCAGCTCACTGCCGCCGGCCACCGCCCCGAAGGCCCACCGCCGGCCGGCCGACTGGCCCGGGTACAGCACCCGCAGTGCTGCGGCGGCTCCCCAGAGCACGCAGATCACCGCCGCGTACCGGATCGCGCCGACGGTGAGCAGCAGGGCGAGCACGGCCACCGCCTGCGCGGCAACCTCCAGCGCCCGTACGGTGAACGAGCCGCGCCGGGCCAGCGCGGGTGCGCCGAGGAGCACCGCCACCGCCACCCCGAGCACCGGGAAACCGGCGGTGCGCAGCGGCAGGTCGGCGGCCAGCGGCGCGGTGAGCGCGAACCCGGTGGCCGCCGCGACGGCGGTCAGGAAGCCGAGCAGCCGTACCTCGGCCCGCCGGCCGATCGCGCCGACCACCGCCGCCGCGACCACCAGCAGGGCGAGCCCGGCCAGCGTGCCGGCCCGGGTGGCGAGCAGCCCGACCAGGCCGGCGGCCGTCCACAGCAGACCGATCGGGGTGGTCACCGGCACCAGCAACGCCCGGCCACGGCCGGGGGCCGGGGCCGGCTCGACGGCTCCGGGAACGCCCGGCGCGATGCCGGGAACGCCCGAGGGGGTCCCGGTAGCAACCGGCGCGGTCCCGGGGGGAACGGCCGCGCCCGGGGCGGCGGGCCGGGCCGGGCCGGTGAGCGTGGCGGTGAGCAGGGCGGCGATCCCGACGAGCAGCACCGCCGCCGGCACCACCGGCCAGGGGGCGTCCGCGCCGAGCAGGAGCACGGGCAGCGCCGCCGCCCCGAACGGCAGCGCGGCGACGGCCGCCCCGGACCGGTCACCGGTGTGCCGGTGGACGACCAGCGCGGCCGTACCGGCGAGGACCAGCAGCGCCGCCCCGACCACGAGGGCACCGGGCGGCCCGTCCCCCACCGGCACGCCCGACCAGGGCCGCACCGGCCCGCCGTAGGGGGCGACGAGCGCGGCCAGGGCCACCGGCGCGGCGGCGACCAGCGCGAGACCGGCCAGCACCGCGCCGACCACCCGGCCCGGGGTCACCGGTGCGGTCCGCCGGTCGGCCGGTACCAGCGCGACTACCGCCAGCGCCGCATAGAGCGCGAACGGCTCCCCACCGGGTACGACGGTCGGCACGACCACGGCGGCGAGCGCCAGGGCGAGCGCGGTGCCGGCGTACCCGTCGAGGTCGGGGCGGCGGCGACGCAGCGCGAGCAGCGGGACCAGCAGCAGCACGGCGGCGACGAACCCGGCCCGCAACTGCCACCAGGGCGGCGCCCCGACGGCCCGCGACGCGACCGACGCGCCGGCCGGCACGGTGAGCAGCGCGACCGCCAGCGCGACCCCGGCGACCCGGCCCGCGACGGCGCTCGCCGGCCGGCCGGGCAGCGCCACCGACAGTCCGACAACCAGCACCACCCCGAGCGCCACCAGCATCCCGACCGGGGCGGCCGAGGCCACCAGCAGGCCGTGCCCGAGCAGCACCGCGGCCCCCGCTGCGCCGACCAGCACGGTCGGGGCGCGCCGGCCGCGCAGCACCGCGACCGGCAGCAGCGCCGCGCCGACGACCAGGTCGACCGCGAGGGTGGCCGGCCACGGGGTGACCGTGACCGCCGGCAGCGCCGCCGCCGTGAGCACCACCGCCAGCAGTACGGTCACCGGGCGGGCCGCCCTCGGCAGCAGCAGGAGACCGGCACCGGCGGTGAGTAGGACGACGAGCGGCAGCTGCCAGCCCCAGGCGAGATCGGGCCCGGCGGCGGCACCCTGCCAGGCGGGCAGCGACCGGTCCACCGCGAGCACCGCCACCGCCCCGGTGGCGAGCACGACGACCTGGGCGGCACCGCCCGCGACCAGCAGTGCGCCGACCCGGGGACCGGTGCGGTGCCGCTGCGGCAGCAGCCGGACGGCACCGGCCAGGGCGGCGGCCACCAGGCCGACGGCGAGCAGCAGGAACCCGGCCCGCAGTTCCGCCACCGGCCGCAGCACCGCCACGGCCAGCAGCGGCACCAGCAGCCCGGCGGTGATCTGCCGGAACACCGTCGCTGCGGCGACCCGGGCCGCACCGGCCAGCACCAGGCCGACGAGGAGCAACGGCAGACCGGCGAGCAGCGGCTGACCGCCGGCCCGACCCAGCGCCAGCGGCACCAGGGCGCAACTCGCGGCGACGGTCAGCGCGGCACCGAAGCCGAGCCAACCGAGCACCCGGCCGGCGAGCACGGAACCGGACGGCCCGGCGACCGGCCCCCCGCCGGCCGCCGGACCCCCGTCCGCCGGGGCGGTGGTGGTGCCCGACCCCCCGGCGGGCACCACCACCCCTCCCCCCGGACCCGCGACGGCCGTGGCCGCCGCGGGTGGCACCGTCGCGGCCGGCACCGCGGCGGCGGGATCAGACCCGGCCGGAGCCGGGGAGCGGTGGCGCAGCGCGACCACCACCGCGAGATCGAGCAGCGCCACCCCGAGGAAGGTCAGCGTCCAGCCGGTGGCTCCCGGACGGGACTGCGCCACCGCGAGCGGCAGCACCGGCTGGACCACGAACAGTGCCGCGAACCACGGCACGGTGAGCCGGCTGAGCAGGGCGTACCCGGCGGCGACGGCCGCGCTGGCCCCGGCGACCACGGCGGCGTAGCGGGTGCCCGGCCAGTCGGCGGTGCCGAGCAGGTTCACCGACCAGGCGGCGTACCCGTCGAGGACCACCAGCAGCAGGCCGACGGCGGCGAACGTCTCGGCGGTGCCGCGTAGGCCACGCCACTTGGCCACCAGCGGCACCGTCAGGGCGAGCGCGGTGAACGCGGCCAGGATCAGCGCGCGTCCGGCCACCCCCACGGTGGCCCAGGCGACGGCGGTGAAGACCACCGCCGCCGTGCCCAGCAGCAGGCCGCCGAGGACGAACAGCAGCCACTGGATCGTCCGGGTGGACGTCTCCGGGCGACCCGGAGTGTCCAGCGCGGCCGGCGGGGGCACCGGCCCGGTCGGTGGCACGGCACGGGCGGGCACCTCCGGCGGTACCGGCGTCCCCGGGCGCACCGGCGGCGCGACCGGAGCGGTCGGGGGTCCGGCCGGCGCGGCGACCGGGGTGCCGGCCGGCGCGGCGGGGCGGGCCGCCGGCGCGGGCGGACGGACCGCCGCGCCGACCGGGACCGGGGCGGGGATCTCCCGGCGGATGCGGGCCGCCAGCTCCGCCCGCCGGCGCTGCGCCGCGAGCAGTCGGCCACCGAGCCCCTGGTACGCCTGCCGGGCCCGCTCGACCTCCCGGCCGAGGGCGACGATCTCCCGGTCCAACCGGACCACCTCGGCGGCGGGCGGGTACGGCCCGAGCCCGCAGCCGGCGCACCCACGGGTCAGCTCGGCGGGTGCTCCGCAGCGGGGGCAGGGGTAACCGGTGTTCTGCACCCGGCCATCCTGCCGGTGGGCCGCAACCGGAGGCCAGAGTGCCCGTACCTAGGTACGGGTGTTCTCGTGCACCCAGGTGGCGTATGCCCGGTCGCCGCTCTCGGCGTAGGTGACCAGGATCTCGGGCACCTCGTACGGATGGTTGGACCGGATCTGGGCGACCAGCGCCGTGGCCCGGTCGGGGGCGGTCTTGAACTGCACCGACCACTCGGTGCTGGTCTCCACCCCGGCCCGCCACCAGTACGTGCTGTCGACCTGGCCGCCGACCTGGGCGCAGGCCGCCAGTCGCCCGGCCACCGCGGCGGCCGCCATCAGGTCCGCGACGGAGCGCGAGTCCACCACCGTCGTCACCACGCAGATCTGGTCCACCTGCGCACCTTACGCGGGAACGGCGGCGAACCGGTCGACCGTGACGGTGCGTTCACCGTGCCGTCACGCTGTCCCGGTTGTCGGCGATCCACCTGTCGATCCGGTCCCACCAGTCGAAGAGCCAGTCGATCCGCTCCTGCCGGCCGGTCGGGACGTCCTCGGGCGGTACGGACCAGAACCGCATCACGATCCGTTTGTCCATCGGCAGTTCGCGCCACACGTCGGCGACGGTGAGCATCCGGTCCAGGCCGGTGTGCGCCACGAAGATCACGCCGGCCTCCGGGGCGGCGTCCAGGGCGGCGAGCACCCCGCCGGGCTGCGGGGCGAGCACGTGCTGCATCCGTTCGGCGCGCACCGCCATCCGCTCCAGCCCGAGCGCACGCAGCTTGGAGATGGCCCGTACGCGTCGGCCGGGGGTGAAGTTGCCACCCTCCGGGAAGATCACGAAGGCGTCGTCGTCGTCCAGCCCGGTGGCCAGGTGGCCGATCTGCCGGACCGCCTCGTTTCGGCCGTCACCGGCGGCGATGAACCGGTTGGGCAGACGGTTGAGCAGCACGTCGATCGCCGGGTCCCACTGGAGCGTCTCCTTGAGCACGATCCGGGGCTCCCGCTGGAACCAGTTGACCAGGGAGTGGATCAGGATGAACGAGTCACCCGGGCCGGCGTGCCGGCACAGCACCAGTTCCGGCCGGCCGGGCAGGGCGGTGTCCGGGTCGGTGCCGACCACGTCGATGCTCAGCCGCAGCGTCCACCGGGCCTGCCAGAACAGCACCCGCAGGAACCAGCCGGCGAGCACGTAGTGCGCCCGCTGGAAGGCCGGCGTGCGCTTCCACCTGCCGAGCCCGGAGGCCAGCCAGAGCACGAAGAGGGCGACCAGCGCGGCGGCGTCCCAGACCAGGTAGACGCAGCCGATCCAGAGCAGCCGCAGCGGGCGCAACCGGCCCGGCACGAACGGCGACGCGGCCAGCGCGAGCAGCGCCCAGACCGGCACCGTGGTCAGCACCGTGACCGCGAGCAGGATCACCCCGGGCGCGAACAGCAGCCGGCGTACCCACCGAGGGGGCAGCGGCATCAGCGGTCCAGGGTCGCCAGGTAGTGCCGGGACGCGGTGTACGCGCGGCTGATCCGCCGCCCCACCGCCGCCATGTCCCGGTACGCCCACGGGCTGTCGTCGCGCGGCTCCAGCCCGCCGGTCGGCAGGACGTGCACCCGTACCCCGTCGGGCAGGGCGGCCATCTCCCGGGCGAACCGGTGCCGGCGGGCGATCTCGAACGCGACCTGGGCGATCTCCCACGGCCGGCGGGGCGGCGTCAGCTCCCGTTCGATCCGCCCCACCTGGAGGACGAAGATCTGCGTCGCGCCGACGGCGACCGCCTCGCCGATCGGGATCGAGTTGACGATCCCGCCGTCTATGTAGTGCTGGCCGTCGATCTGTGCCGGCGGCAGCAGCCCCGGCACGGAGGCGGAGGCGAGCACCGCCGACACCAGTGGTCCGGTGTGGAACCAGTGTTCGGCGGCCCGCTCGATGTTGGCCGCGCAGCAGCGGAACGGCACCTTCAGGTCGGCGAAGGTGGTGTCCGCGCCCAGTTCCCCCTCCAGCAGCTTGCGCAGCGGCCGGGGCGAGTGCAGGTGGGTACGGGCGGCGAAGCGGCGCAGTTGCCGGGCGACCGAGTCGCCGTACACCTCGCTCGCCTCCGGGGACGCCCACAGCCGGACCAGCCGGTCGGTGACCGCCTCGGACGGGTCGGCAGCGACCAGCGCGCCGTTGACCGCGCCGATCGAGGTGCCGAGCACGACGTCGGGGCGGATCCGGGCCCGGAACAGGGCGCGCAGCATTCCCACCTCGACCGCGCCGAGCACTCCCCCGCCGCCGAGCACGAACGCCACCGGACCGCCACTCATGCCGTTCATCCTGGCACGCCACCGCCCGTGACCGTGGTGCAGCCGCTGGTCACCGCCGCACGCGCCCGGCAACCGGTGGCGGTGGGCGAAACCGCCACTGCGGAGGGTCATCGGGCAAGTGGACAACCGTTGACAGGGGGGACACATTCGCGCAACCTGACACCACCCCGAACCCCAGGCAGGTGCGAACACTGATGGCAGCCCTGAACGCCGGTAGGTTGCTGGCCCGCAGGTACCGGCTTCTCGACAGGATCGGGGCCGGCGGGATGTCGGTGATCTGGCGGGCCCGCGACGAGGTGCTCGACCGGGTCGTCGCGGTCAAGGTGCTCGCGCCGTCGCTGGCCGCCGACGCCCGGTTCCGCGACATGGTGCGCGAGGAGGCACGCTCGGCCGCCCAGCTGGTCCATCCGCACGTGACCGCGGTGCACGACTACGGCGAGGCGCTCGCCCCGGACGGCGAGATCACCTCGTTCGTGGTGATGGAGCTGCTCACCGGAGAGGAGCTGGAGCACCGGCTCAGCGAGGGTCCGCTGCCCTGGCCGGAGGCGGTCGAGATCGGTGCCCAGGTGGCCGAGGCGCTGGCGGCGGCACACCGGCTCGGCATCGTGCACCGGGACATCACCCCGGCGAACGTGATGATGACCCGGGTCGGCGCGAAGGTGCTCGACTTCGGCATCGCCACCCAGGCCGGCACCCCCGACGACGACGAGGACGGCGGCACCTTCGGCACCCCGGCGTACGTCGCGCCGGAGCGGTTGGACGGTGCACCGGCCCAGCCGTCGACCGACGTCTACTCCCTCGGCGTGCTGCTCTACGAGACGCTGACCGGCCAGCCGCCGTACCCGGCCGAGACCTGGGAGCAGCTCGCCGCCGCGATCGCCGACGAGCGACCGCCGTCGCTTGACGGCGTACCGGGGCTGCCCCCGGTGGTGGTCGACGTCTGCCTGCGCTGCCTGGCCCGGGACCCGCACGAACGGCCGACCGCGCACCAGGTCGCCACCGCGCTGCGCGACCAGTTGCTGCCGGGTGATCCGCAGGCGGCCACGATGCTCTCCCCGACGGTCACCCTGCCCGCCGTCCCCGGGAGCGACGCCCCGGGCGACCGGCCCGGTAGGCCGGTCGCCGTCGGCGCGGCAGCGGGCATCGGTGCGGCAGCGGCGGGCGGTGCCGGATCGGCGGGCGGTGTCACGGCGGGCCCCGGTGACGGCACCGCGCCGGCCGGCGGGGCCGCGGTCGGTGGCCGGGCCGGGGCCGTGGCGACGACGGACACCGGCACCCCGGACGCCCGGCGGGCCGGCCCGGGGGACGCGACCGCCGAGCCGGAGCTGCTGCCGCCGTCGCGCCGCCCGCTGGTGGCGGTGGGGGTGCTGGTGGTGCTGACCGCGGCGGCGGTCCTCCTGCTCGCCCCGCTGCTGGAACCCGGCACCCACACCCCGCCGGTCGCCGGGCGCAGCGAGACCCCGGTGACCGAACCGTCCCCGTCACGTACCCAGCCGGCGACGGACCCCACCGCGCCGCCGGCCCCCCGGCGGGCCACCAGCGCACCCGCGCCGTCGCGCCCGCCGGCCACCACGCCGAGCGGGGGGCAGGGCGGCGGCGGGCTGACCGAGGCCGCCGACCGGATGCGCCGGCTGATCGACGACGGGGTCCGCACCGGCGAGGTCCGCGAGGACGTCGGCCTGGACCTGCGCAACGTGCTGGCCAACCTGACCCGGTCCGCCGCCGAGGGCCGCTCCGACGTGCCCGCTCAGGTGACCGCGCTGCGCGAGAAGGTCACCCGCCGCATCGACGAGGGGGGCATCACCCCGGCGTACGGCCGGCAGCTCGACGCCGCCGTCCGGGACCTGGCCGCGACCACCGTCTGAGCGCCCGCGCCGACCCGCCGCGTACCTGTCACCGGGTGCGCAGCCCGACGGGCCGGCGCAGCGGTGGGGCCGTGCCGAACGCGACGGCCCGGTAGACCGCCTCGTAGCCGTGGGCCATCCGTTCGGTGGAGAAGTGCTCAGCCACGTGCGCGGTGCAGGCCGCCGGGTCGAGCCGGACCACCTCCCGCAGGGCCGCCGGCAGCTCCCGGGCGTCGTCGCGGACCAGCCCGGTCACGCCGTCGACCACCACCTCGGGCACCGCGCCCCGGCGCAGCGCCACCACCGGCGTGCCGGTCGCCATGGCCTCCACCATCACCATGCCGAACGGTTCCTCCCACTGGATCGGCATGATCAGGCAACGGGCGTCGACCAGCAGCCGCAGGGTCGCCTCCCGGTCGGCGTTCATGACCACGTCGACGTCGTGGCCCAGCATCGGCTGGACGACCTCGGCGAAGTACCGGCGCTCGGCGGGCTCGTTGCACTTGCCGGCCAGGGTGAGCGGGAGGCCGGCCGCCCGGCAGGCCCGGATCGCCGTGTCGGGGCCCTTGTCCGGGCTGAACCGGGCCAGCCAGAGCACCGGGCCCCGGCCGGGTTCCCGCTTGACCGGCACGTCCCGGCCGTCGAGCGCGTTGTGCACCGTACCCACCCAGGGCAGGGTGGGGTTGGACCGGCGCTGGGCGTGCGAGATGGCCACCAGACCCACCCCGTGGTCGGTGTCGCCGAGCACCGCCCCGTACTCGCCGACCGGGTTGCCGTGCACGGTGGCCACGGTGGGCACCGCACGGCGGGCGGCCACCAGCGGCCCGATCGTGGTGTGGTCGTGGATCACGTCGAAGTCGACGGCGGAGACCAGCCGGTTGATCCGGGCCAGGTGGGCCAGTTCCGGCAGCGACTCGCCCAGCCGGTCGTACTGCAACTCGTCGATCGTGGAGACGAAGTCGGCGGTGGTGCCGTGCTGCCGTCCGGCCCCGAAGAGGGTCACCCGGTGCCCGTGCCCGACCAGCGCGTCCACCAGCCCGTGCACCACCTGCTCCAGCCCGCCGTACCCCGGTGGTGGCACCGACAGCCAGGGTGGCACGAGCATCGCGACCCGCAGTGGCGGCCCGGACGGCGGACGTTCCGACGGACGGTGGGTCACTGCCACGAATCCTCCCCCGTTGTCCCGGTCCGGCAGGTGTGTCCGGCGGGATCGGCGGCGATTTCCCCCTGGCCGGACAGGCAAACGCGCCCCGGGCGGGTGGGGCCCGTCCGGGGCGCGTGCGGCGGCGGGCGGTGGAGCCAACCCCCTTGGCTCCGCCGCCCGCCGCCCGGAGGAGGCAGGTCTGTGGTTACGACGTCTCGGCGAGCGTCACGGTTGCGGTCGACTCGGCACCATTTCGCTTGTAGGTCACCTGGACCCGGTCGCCGACCTTGCCGGCCTGCACCGCGCCGACCAGATCATTGGAGTCGTTGATCACCTTGTCCCCGAACTTGGTGATCACGTCGCCGCGCTGGATGCCGGCCTTCTCGGCGGCGCTGCCGCCGGCGACGGAGGCGACCAGCGCCCCGCCGTCCTCGGCCGCGTTGACGCTGACCCCCAGGGACGGGTGGCTGACCTTCTCGCCCCGCTGGAGCTTCTCGGCGACGTCCTTGGCCTTGTTGCTCGGGATGGCGAAGCCGACGCCGATGTTGCCGGTGCTGCCCTGCCCGGCGGTGGCGATGGCGGTGTTGATGCCGATCACCTCACCCCGGGTGTTGACCAGCGCGCCACCGGAGTTACCCGGGTTGATCGGGGCGTCGGTCTGGAGCAGGCCGGAGATCGAGCTGGCACCGCCCTGCGGGGACTGCTGCGGGCCGTTGCCGCTGCCGGCCTGGATGGTGCGGTCGCGGGCGCTGAGGATGCCGGCGGTCACCGAACCCTGCAGGCCGAGCGGACTACCCAGGGCGAGCACCTGGTCGCCCACCTGCATGGCGTCGCTGTCGCCGAACTTCGCCGCCTTGAGGTTGTCGATGCCGCTGGTCTGGACCACCGCGAGGTCGGTCTTCGGGTCGGTGCCGACGATCTTGGCGGGGGCGGTCTTGCCGTTGGCGAAGACCACCCGGACGGCGTCGCCGGAGGCGGAGGCGACCACGTGGTTGTTGGTCAGCACGAAGCCGTCGGAGCTGAGGACCACGCCCGATCCCTCGCCGCTGTCGGTCATGATCGAGACCACGCTGTCCTGCACCGAGGCGGCGATCTTCGGCAGGTCGGCGCTGTTGATCACGGGGGCGGCCGAGTAGTTGCGGGTGATCCCGCCCCGGTCGCCGTCCACCGCCAGGGCGAGCGCGCCACCGGCCACGCCGGAGCCGAGCATCAGGGCGAAGACCGCGACCCCGGCGCCGACGAACTTGGCCACCTTGCCGGCCTGCGGGGCCGGGGCCGGCGCCCACGGCGGAGTCGGCTGGCCGGGGTGCTGCGGCCCGCCCTGCCCCGGGTAGCCGGCGGACGGCTGGCCCACACCGGGCTGGCCGTAGCCGACACCGGACTGACCGGGGTAGCCGGCCGACCCGGTGCCCGCGCCCGGCTGACCGGGACGGTGCTGACCGGGGTAGCCACCGGCCCACCCGGGCTGCTGCTGGCCGGGCTGGTAGCCCGCCGACGGGTACTGCCCCGCCGGGGAGTGGCCCGCCGGGTAGCCGGTGGACGCGGGATAGCCGGGCCGGTACTGCTGGTCGCCGCCACCGGACGGGTACGACGACTGCGGGTACGGCGTGGCGGCGGGCGGCGCGTACGGCGACGCGGGCGGCGCGTACCCCGGTCCGGGGTTGGCCGTGCCGGCCGGCTCCCCCGCGGTGCCGGCGGCCTGACCGGGGGTGTTGGGGGTGTCGGACTCGCCGCGCACGGCGCGGGCAGGCTCGGCGGAGGGGTGCGACGGCTCGGCGTCGGGGGCAGCCGGCCGACGCTGCGGGTCGGTCTCGAACTCGGTCATGCCCCTAGCTTTCCCCGTCGCACTGTCACCCACCTGGAACCCGCCTGGAAGTTTTCTGAAAGTCACAGCGGGGCCGGCGGGGCGTCACTCCGCGTCGCCGTCCGCGTCGGGCAGCAGGGGCAGCCGGACCCGGAACGTCGCCCCGCCGCCCGGCGTCTCGTCCACCTCGACGGTGCCCTGGTGGGCGCTGACCAGCGCCGCGACGATGGCCAGCCCCAGTCCGGTGCTGGTGATCCCGCTGGCCCGGCGGGTCCGGGCCGCGTCGGCGCGGTAGAACCGCTCGAAGACCCGCTCGGCCTGCTCCGGGGCGAGCCCCGGCCCGGTGTCCATCACCTCCACCACGGCCATGTTCCCGTCCTCGGAACACAACCGCAGGGTCACCGACGCCTCCGGCGGGGTGTGCGTCAACGCGTTGGTCATCAGGTTGCCGATCACCTGCCGCAGCCGGGCGTCGTCGGCGTGCACCACCAGCGGGCCCGAGTCCGGGGCGATCTCCAGCTCGATGTGCCGTTCGGGGGCGACCACCCGGGCCGCCTCGACCGCCTCGGAGGCGAGCACCGGCAACTCCACCGGGGCGAGCGACAGCGGGCGTTCCCGGTCCAGCCGGGCGAGCAGCAGCAGGTCCTCCACCAGCAGCCCCATCCGGGCCGCCTCGTCCTCGATGCGGCGCAGCAGGTCGGCGGTCTGCTCGGGGGCGCGGGCCGCCCCCTGCCGGTACAGCTCGGCGAAGCCCCGGATGGTGGTCAACGGGGTCCGCAGCTCGTGCGAGGCGTCCGCGACGAACTGCCGCATCCGCTCCTCCGAACGCCGGGCGCGGGCCTCCGACGCCAGCGCGGCGTGCGCCGCGTCCCGGGCACCGGCCTCCGCCGTACGGGCCGCCATCTCCGAGGCGGCGCGGGCGGTGAAGGCGGCCTCGATCTGCGCCAGCATCGCGTTCAACGCCCGGGAGAGCCGGCCCAGCTCGGAGGTGGCGCACTCCTGACCCTCCTCCGGGTCGGGCACCCGACGGCTCAGGTCACCACCGGCGATCGCCGCAGCCGTCCGTTCGATCTCCACCAGCGGTTTCAGGCTGGTCCGCACGATGGCCGCGCCGATCGAGGCGAGCAGGATCAGCACCGCCCCGCCGACCAGCATGTCTATCCAGATCAGCCGCTTGACCGCCAGGTCGACGTCGGTCATGTGCTGGCCGAAGGCGAGGACCCGGCCGTCGCCGAGGTCGGTGTAGAGCATCCGCCACCGGGTGCGGCCGTCCATGGACTGCACGGTGAACGGGTCGCCGACCAGGGCCGAGAAACCGGCGAAGTCGGTCGGGAACTCCGGTAGTTCCTCGGGACGCAGGCCGGAGTAGCGCGACGGCCCCTCCACCTCGGTCCGGCTGGCCTGCGCGGCCACGTAGTCGGTGGGGATGCCCACCAGGAGCGGGCCCCGTCCCTGGCCGAGCGCCCGCGCCACCCCGTTGGTGTCACCGCGCAACTGGTCGTCGACCTGGCCGATCAGGTACTCCCGCAGGAAGTACGTGGTCAGCGAGCTGATCACCACGAGGGCGATGGCGACGAGGGTGAGGACCGCCGCGACCAGCTTGACCCGCAGCGGGATGCTCCGGAGCCGCCCCTTCGCCTCGTCGAGCGGGTTCACGCCGCCGGCTTGCGCAGGACGTAGCCCACGCCGCGCAGGGTGTGGATCAGGCGGGGCTGGGTGTTGTCGACCTTGCGGCGCAGGTACGAGATGTACGACTCGACGATGTTGTCGTCACCCCGGAAGTCGTAGTTCCACACGTGGTCGAGGATCTGCGCCTTGGACAGCACCCGGTTGGCGTTGAGCATCAGGTACCGCAGCAGCTTGAACTCGGTCGGCGAGAGCTGCACCCGCTGACCGGCCCGGTGCACCTCGTGGGTCTCCTCGTCCAGCTCCAGGTCGGCGAAGGTGAGCCGGGAGGGGGCGTGCTCGCCGGTGGCCGTACGCCGCAGCACCGCCCGGATCCGGGCGGTCAGCTCCTCCAGGCTGAACGGCTTGGTGACGTAGTCGTCGCCGCCCAGGGTGAGCCCACGGATCTTGTCGTCGGTGGCGTCCCGGGCGGTCAGGAACACCACCGGGGTACGCGTGCCGCCCTCGCGGAGCATCCGGATGACCTCGAAGCCGTCCAGGTCGGGCAGCATCACGTCGAGCACCACCAGGTCGGGGCGGTGGTCCTTGGCCGCGTGCAGGGCCGCGCTGCCGTTGGTGGCGGTCGCCACGTCGAACCCCGCGAAGCGGAGGCTGGCGGAGAGCAGTTCGAGGATGTTGGGATCGTCCTCGACGACGAGCAGTCGCGCCTCGGTCTGGGTAGCGGCCATGCTGGCCATCATCCGTGACGTCGCTGCGTCGGTGCTGGACGCTTCCTGCAAAAACCCTGTGAAGCCGCGCCGACGCCGGCTCCCCGCCCTCTGCCGGCCCGCACCCTGCGAGCCGGCGGTCACCGCAGCAGCCGGCGCAGCCCGTCCAACGCGCCGTCGAGGACCCGGATCGCGGTCCGCAACTGGGTGTCGCTGAGCCGCCCGGCGCGCACCAGCGCACCCACCTCGACGGTGAACTCGGCCAGCCGCCTGTCGAACTCGACCAGCAGGGGGGAGCCGTCGGTGGTGGGGGTCGCCGGGCGGGGGGTGGGGCCGGGAGCCGGCCGGTCCCAGCGGGTCTGCCGGGTCTGCCGGGTGGCCTCGCGCAGCTCCCGCTTGAGGTCGCGCACCGAGCCGCGTACCTCGGTCTGGATCTCGCCGGCCAGTGCGGACAGATCCTCCACCGAGGCGGAGATGTCGGACTCCAGGGTGGTCAGCTCGTCGGCGCGCTGGCGCAGCTCGGCCCGGCCGTCCTCGGTGATCTCGTAGACCTTGCGGCCACCGGCGGCGGTGTGGGTGACCAGGCCGTCGGCCTCCAGCCGTTGCAGCCGGGGATAGATGGTGCCGGCACTCGGGGCGTACAGGCCGAGGAAACGCTCCTCCAGCAGCCGGATCAGCTCGTAGCCGTGCTTGGGGCCGTCGTCGAGCAGCCGCAGCAGGTAGAGCCGCAGCCGGCCGTGGCTGAACACGGCGGTCACGGCAGCTCCTCCTGGTCGGCGTCCACCGGCCGGGCGAGCAGCGCGATGCTGCCGGACGTCGCGGACGCCCAGAGCTTACCCGCGCCCGCGCCGAGCACCCCGTGGCTGTCCTTGACCGAGCCGACGCCGGACCCGCCGCCGACCTGGGGGAAACCGCTGGTGATCCGGCCCGAGGTGGTGTGCAGGTGGACGGCGAGGTCGCTGTCCTCGCGGACCCGGACGGTGATCGGCCCGGAGATGGTGGTGAGCCGGATGTCGCTGCGCCGGGGATTGTCCAGGTCACAGGTGATCGCCCCGGAGACGGTGTTGGCGTGCACCCGGCCGGCGGCGCTGTCGGCGAGGGTCACCTCACCGGAGACCGTGTTCAGGACGAGGTCGCCGGTGACGCCGAGCGCCTCGACCGGGCCGGAGACGATCCGCGCGTTGGTGCGCCCGGCCAGCCCCATCAGGGTGATCTGCCCGGAGGTGACGTCCACGGTGGTGTCGTGGGACAGCCCGGAGGCGACCAGCGTGCCGTCGACCAGGTGCAGGTCGGCCAGGGTGCCGGCCGGGACGGCGACGGACACCTCGGCCCGGAACCGGCGACCGAGCTGACCGAGCCACCAGAGGAACCCGGGCCAGCGGGGTGGACGTTCGTGTTCGATCCGCAGGACGCCGTCGTGGTGCTCGACGAGGACCGGCCGGCTGCTGACCCGGGTGACGTCGACCCGCGCCGGCCCGTCGGTGCCGACCACGTTGAGCCGCCCGGTGACCAGGCGGACGTCGAGCCGGGTGACCGGCTCGTCGATGGTGATCCGTTGTGGTCTGTCGACCTTCCAGTTGGTCATGGCGTCTCCCTCCGGGGTCACGGCCGACGGCCGCGCCACTGCACGGAGGAAGCATAACGCGATACATCGCGATAGAACAAGACTGTCGCGAGTTACCGTCCCATCCGGCCCACGTCCGGTCGGGATGATCAACTCATCTGGGCCGATCCAGCGGTATCCCGCGGTTGGATCACCGCAACATCGGCCCCCACGAGTCGATCACGCAGGCTGATCGCGGCCCTCGGGTCAGGCGGCCAGGCCGAGGCCCGCCCCGACAGCCGGCGCGGCCACCGAACCGGGCGCGGACATCGAACCCGACGCGGCCACCGAACCGGGCGGGGCCACCGGGTCGAGGACGGCCAGGGTGGGGCGGCCGGCGGCCGGTCGGGGCGGCAGCAGGTGCACGGCCGACTCGGCGGCCCGGGCCAGCACCCGACGGTCCGCCCCGGGGACCGGGTGCAGGGCGGCGGTCACCGCGACGTCGACCACCAGGTCCCGGGCGGCCAGCACCCGGCGTACCGAGCGCCAGAGCGTGTCGTCGCCGAGGAAGGCCGCGGTGGTGGTCGTCGCCCCGGTGGCAGCGCAGCGGTAGCTGATCCGTAGCGGCACCACGGGGGCGCCGGCGTCGACCGCCGCCTGGAAGACCGCCGGCCGGAAGCCCCGGCGCGGCCGGCAGGCGGCCGGGGGGACGATGCCGCACCAGGTCGTACCCTCGGGAAAGACCGTGACCGGGTGACCGGCGCGCAGGATCGCCGCGAGCCGGGCCACCGTGCGCGGCAGGTCCCGGGGCCGGGACCGGTCGACGAAGACCGTGCCACCGGCGCGGGCCAGCAGTCCCAGCACCGGCCAGCTCCGCACCTCCCGCTTGGCCAGCAGCCGGGCCGGCGCGACCGCCAGCACCGCGAACACGTCCAGCCAGGAGACGTGGTTGGCGACCAGCAGTGCCCGTCGTCGGGGCAGCCGCCCGCGCACCACCAGCCGCACCCCGAGCACCCCGGCGGTCCGCCGGGCCCAGGCCCGCAGCACCGCCGCCCGCCGCGCCGCCGGCAGCACCGGCAGCAGTACGGTCAGGCCGGCCCCGGCCAGCAGCATCCCGAGTACGCCCACCAGCCGTGCCACCTGCCGGCCGGGCGACACCCCGGCCCGGCCCTCCCCCGGCAGGCAGTCCGGCCCGCAGCCGGCGGTCGGGCGCCACAACTCGGCGCTCACCGGGTCACCCCGCCGAGGAAGTGCCGGCGGTAGCGCGGGTTCATCCGGTCCAACGAGAACAGCAGGTAGAAGTCGGCACAGCGGAAGTCCGGGTCGTACGCCGGTTCCCCGGCGATCCACGCGCCGAGCCGCAGGTAGCCACGGACCAGCGGAGGGATCAACGCCCGCCCGGCGGGGTCCCCGGTGGCCGAGGCCGGTGTCGCCGAACCCGGCTCGGCGAACCACGGCCGCAGCGGACGGACCCGCATCAGCGGGGGCGCGAGGTGCCCCGTCCGGCCCAGCGCCCACGTCTCGGCGACGGCCCAGCCGTCGTCGTCGACCGGCACCGAGGCGCAGCCGCCCAGCCAGTTCATCCCGCGCAGGTGCAGGTAGCGGGTCAGTCCCGCCCACATCAGGTTGAGCACCGCGCCGGAGCGGTGGTCCGGGTGGACGCAGGAGCGGCCGGTCTCGACCAGCAGGTCGCGCAGCGGTTCGAGCGGGGTCAGGTCGAACTCGCCGGCGGCGTACCGGCGGTCGGTGCGGCCGGGGGGCAGCAGCCGGTAGGTGCCGACCACCGCCCCGGTGCGCTCCTCGCGGACGATCAGGTGGTCGCAGTGGACGTCGAGGTCGTCGGTGTCCAGCCCGGCGGCACCCGGACGCAGGGTGGCGCCGAGTTCGGTGGCGAACACCTCGTGGCGCAGGCGTTGCGCGGCCGCGACCTGGGTCGGGTCGTCGGCGATCAGCAGGGTGTATCCACTGGTCGTCAGGGGTGCGCCAGCGGCATGCAGAACAGCCATGGGACCTGTGTAGGTGCCCCGGGTTGCCGGTCGGCCGGGGACGGGTGTCGATCCGGTGAACGCCTGTCGGCGGGACCGGTCCCCGGCGTGACCAGGGTGGCGCACGGGGTCGGTGGGGCGGGCGGGAGGCGTGGCCGGCGCGTGCGAGGCTGCTGCGGGGGCCCGGCCGGCCGGGCCGACGACACGGTGGAGGAGGGTCGATGATCATCGAGGCGCGGTACCAGGGGCCTCCCGGCACGGGCAACGGCGGCTGGAGCGCGGGGATCTTCGCCGGGGCGTACGGCGCGGACGGGCCGGTCGAGGTGACGTTGCGTCGCCCGCCGCCGCTGGACGCCCCGCTCACCCTCGCCGACGGCGACGTGCGCGACCCCGGGGGGCACCTGGTCGCCGAGGTACGCCCGGCCGGTGATCCGCCCGCCCCGGTTCCCCCGGTGGACCCGGCGACCGCGCGGGCCGCCTCGGCGACGTACCCGGGGCTGGTGGACCACCCCTTCCCCGGCTGCTACGTCTGCGGCCCGGAGCACCCGGACGGCCTGCGGATATACCCCGGGCGGCTGCCCGACGGCCGGACCGCCGCGCCGTGGCGGACGCCTGCCCGGGTGAGCGCGCCGACGGTGTGGGCGGCGCTGGACTGCCCCGGGGGCTGGGCGGTGATCGCCCCGGGCCGGCCGTACGTGCTGGGCCGGCTCGCCGTGACGGTGGACGCGCTGCCCGCGCCGGGCGGGGAGTACGTGGTCACCGGGGCGGTGGACACCGTCGAGGGACGCCTGGCGGTGGTGCGTACCAGCCTCTACGACGGTGCCGGTGGGCTGCTGGGCCGGGCCCGCGCCACCTGGGTCGCGCTGCCCGCCGAGCCTCGTCCCTGAGGACGACTCCGCTCCTGCCTGAGTCGGAGCAGGGCCTACCGACCGGGGCTGATGGCGTAACTTGACCTGACCAGCAAGGCTGGCAGCGGCGCATTCCGCAACGGCGTCGCAGAACGCGGTGCCCCGCGCGCCGCCGCACGGGAGGAGAACGATGTCCGACGGGCAGTGGAGCCCCAGCACCGGCCAGATCGTCGTGTCCGGTTTGACCAAGCAGTACAAGAACGTCCGGGCGGTCGACAACTTGTCCTTCACGGTCGAGCCCGGTCGGGTGACCGGCTTCCTCGGCCCGAACGGGGCGGGTAAGACGACCACCCTGCGGATGCTGCTGAACCTGGTCACCCCGACCGGTGGCACGGCGACGATCGGGGGCCGGCGGTACGCCGACCTGACCGATCCGCTGCGGCACGTGGGCGCGGTGCTGGAGGCCTCCAGCGCGCACAAGGGCCGTACCGGCATCAACCACCTGCGGGTGATCTGCGCGGCGGCCGGCCTGCCGAAGAGCCGGGCCGACGAGGCGCTGGCCCTGGTCGGGCTCACCCCGGCGGCGAAGCGCAAGTTCAAGGGCTACTCGTTGGGCATGAAGCAGCGGCTCGGCATCGCCGCCGCGATGCTCGGCAACCCCCAGGTGCTGATCCTCGACGAGCCGGCCAACGGTCTCGACCCGGAGGGCATCCGTTGGATGCGTGGCTTCCTCAAGGGGCTGGCCCACGAGGGGCGGACCGTGCTGGTCTCCAGCCACCTGCTGTCCGAGATGCAGCTCCTCGCCGACGACGTGGTGATCATCGCGGCCGGCAAGCTGATCCGGCAGGGTCCGGTCGAGCAGGTGCTCGGCTCGATGTCGCAGGGCGGCCGGGTGCGGGTGCGCACCCCGCAGGCCGAGGAGCTGACCGTGGCGCTGCGTGAGCAGTCCGCCACGGTGGAGACCGACGAGCACGGCGTGCTGCTGGTCAGCGGCGTGGACGCCCCGGCGATCGGCCGGGCCGCGCTGGCCGCCAAGGTCGAGCTGCACGAACTGACCCCGGAACGACCCGACCTGGAGCGGGTGTTCCTGGAGCTGACGGCCGGGAAGGCGGGCATCCGATGAACCTCGTCCGATCCGAGCTGTTGAAGATCCGTACCACCAGCACCTGGTGGATCTTCGGGCTGATCACGGTGCCGCTGTGGGCGCTCACCGCCCTGATCAACTGGTTGCAGACCGACGCGCTGGCCAACAACAACTTCGGCGACGTGCCGGCCGACCAGGCCGACCAGATCCAGGCGGCGCAGTCGGTGGACAGCCTGGCCGCCAACGTCTACACCAACGGGCAGTTCTTCGGCCTGATGATCGTGATGCTGCTCGGCATCATCGTGGTGACCAGCGAGTTCTTCCACCAGACGGTCACCACCACCTTCCTCACCGTGCCGCACCGCACGGCGGTGATGCTGGCCAAGCTGGCCGCCGCGGCCATTCTGGCCGTGCTGTTCTGGCTGGTCACCACCGTGTTCAACCTGGCCTTCGGGGCACTGGTGATGAACAGCGTCGACCTGGGCTCGCAGCTCGGCAGCGGCGCGGTCTGGCGGGCCACCGCGCTCAACGGCCTGGCGTACCTGCTCTGGTCGGTGCTCGGCGTCGGGATCGGGGTGCTGATCCGCAGCCAGATCGGTGCCACGGTCACCGGCATCCTGCTCTACCTGGGTGGCGCGGTCGGCGCGGCCATCGCGATCAGCATCCTGGCCGCCCGCTGGGGCGACTGGATCAACGACCTCCAGGTGCTGGTGCCGTCGCTGGCGTCGTCGCTGATGGTCAGCGGGACCGAGATCCCGGGCAACCCGCCGCGTTGGGCGGGTGCGGTGGTCCTCATCGGGTACGCGGTGGTGGCCGGCGCGATCGGCACGCTCACCATGCGGCGGCGGGACATCTCCTGACCCGACCCGTTCCCGGCCGGCCCGGCGCGACGACCCGTCGCGCCGGGCCGGCGTCTTTTCGGGCGGCCCCGTTGGTGCGGCCGGGTGACGCACCACCCGGCGCCACTGCGGTAAGGAGTCATCGGAACACGAAGAGCTGATTGACTTTCGGTTTCTTCTGTGAAACCGCACACCCCTTGGAGGCGGAAATGCCTATGGTATTTCTGCGGCGTAGCCTGGGAGCCGTCGCCCGTCCACATGCACGTACGGACGACGGCGGACACCGCGTGACACACAGACCCGCGTGAAAGAGGCGATTACCGGCCGTGTCGACCCAGCAGACTTCGCAGGAGAACCCACTGGCGGGTTTCGGTCCGAACGAGTGGATCGTCGAGGAGATGTACCAGCGCTACCTCGCCGACCCGTCGAGCGTCGACTCGGCCTGGCACGACTTCTTCGCCGACTACCGACCCGCCCCGGGCGCGGCGACCCCGCGCCCGGCTGACGGCGCTGCGGCGACGCCGGAGCCGGCCGAGCAGCAGGAGCCGGTCGCCACCGTCGCGACCGGGCCCGCCGCGAAGGCGGCGACGGCCGACGCCAAGCCGGCCGCCAGCACCAGGCCGGCCCCCGCCACCAAGCCGCCAGCCACCAGGCCGGCCGCCACCAAGCCGACCGCCACCGCCGAGCCGGCCACCGCCCCGAAGCCGGCCACCGCGAAGACCGCCCCCGGGTCCGCCGCGAAGCCGGCGACCACCGGGAAGGCCGCCCCGGCCAAGCCGGCGGCGAAGGCGTCGACGGCCAGCGCCCCCGGCACCACGCCGCTGCGCGGGGTGGCCGCGCGGATCGTGCAGAACATGGACGCCTCACTGTCCGTGCCGACCGCCACCAGCGTGCGCGCGGTCCCGGCCAAGCTGCTGGTCGACAACCGCATCGTGATCAACAACCACCTCGCCCGGGGGCGCGGCGGCAAGGTCAGCTTCACCCACCTGATCGGATACGCGCTGGTCCGGGCCGTGGTCGCGCACCCGGAGCTGAACAACTCCTTCGCCGAGGTGGACGGCAAGCCGGCGATGGTCCGCCCGGAGCACGTCAACCTGGGCATCGCCATCGACCTGACCAAGCCCGACGGCTCCCGCAACCTGGTGGTGCCGTCCATCAAGGGCTGCGAGCAGATGGACTTCCGGCAGTTCTGGCAGGCGTACGAGGACGTGGTCCGGCGCGCCCGCCGCAACGAGCTGACCATGGAGGACCACGGCGGCACCACGATCTCGCTGACCAACCCGGGCGGCATCGGCACGGTGCACTCGATCCCCCGGCTGATGCAGGGGCAGAGCGCGATCATCGGGGTCGGCGCGATGGAGTACCCCGCGCCGTACCAGGGGATGAGCGAGGCGACCCTGGCCGAACTGGCGGTCAGCAAGATCATCACGCTGACCAGCACGTACGACCACCGGATCATCCAGGGCGCGCAGTCCGGCGAGTTCCTCAAGGTCATGCACGAGCTGCTGCTCGGTGAGCACGGGTTCTACGACGAGGTCTTCACCTCGCTGCGCATCCCGTACGAGCCGGTGCGCTGGATGCGGGACGTGGCCGTCGACTCCGAGGGCCAGATCAACAAGACCGCGCGGGTGCACGAGCTGATCCACGCCTACCGGGTCCGGGGCCACCTGATGGCCGACACCGACCCGCTGGAGTTCACCATCCGCAAGCACCCCGACCTGGACGTCCTCCAGCACGGGCTGACCCTGTGGGACCTCGACCGCACGTTCCCGGTCAACGGCTTCGCCGGCAAGCAGCGGATGAAGCTGCGCGAGATCCTCGGCGTGCTGCGCGACTCGTACTGCCGTCGGCTCGGCATCGAGTACATGCACATCCAGGACCCGGAGGAGCGCCGCTGGATCCAGGAGCGGATCGAGCGCCGCTACGAGAAGCCGGCCGCCGACGAGCAGAAGCACGTGCTCAACCGGCTCAACGCCGCCGAGGCGTTCGAGACCTTCCTACAGACCAAGTACGTGGGCCAGAAGCGGTTCTCGCTGGAGGGTGGCGAGTCGCTGATCCCGCTGCTCGGCGAGGTGCTGGAGGCGTCCGCCGAGGACGGCTTGGACGAGGTCGTCATCGGCATGGCGCACCGGGGCCGGCTCAACGTGCTGGCCAACATCGTCGGCAAGCCGTACGAGAAGATCTTCTCGGAGTTCGAGGGGCACCTCGACCCGCGCTCCACCCAGGGCTCCGGCGACGTGAAGTACCACCTGGGTCAGAACGGCAAGTTCACCACGCCGGACGGCGACCACTCGGTCAAGGTGTCGGTGGTGGCGAACCCGTCGCACCTGGAGGCGGTGGACCCGGTGCTGGAGGGCATCGTCCGGGCCAAGCAGGACCGCATCGACCTCAAGCTGGAGGGTTACACCGTGCTGCCGCTGGCGGTGCACGGTGACGCCGCGTTCGCCGGCCAGGGGGTCGTCGCCGAGACGCTCAACCTGTCCCAGCTGCGTGGTTACCGCACCGGCGGCACCGTGCACGTGGTGGTCAACAACCAGGTCGGCTTCACCACCGCCCCGGAGTACAGCCGGTCCAGCCTCTACAGCACCGACGTGGCCCGGATGATCCAGGCGCCGATCTTCCACGTCAACGGCGACGACCCGGAGACCGTGGTCCGGGTGGCCCGGCTGGCGTTCGAGTACCGGCAGGCGTTCAACAAGGACGTCGTGATCGACATGGTCTGCTACCGGCGGCGCGGGCACAACGAGGGCGACGACCCGTCGATGTCCAACCCCCAGATGTACAAGATCATCGACTCGAAGCGGTCGGTCCGCAAGCTCTACACCGAGGAGCTGATCGGCCGGGGCGACATCACCGTCGAGGACGCCGAGGAGCTGCTGCGCGACTACCAGGCGCAGCTGGAGCGGGTCTTCAAGGCGACCCGGGACGCCGCCACCACCCCGCGCCAGGTCAGCCGGCCCAGCCGCGCCGAGGAGCCGGAGCCGCAGGTGCAGACCGCCACCGACGCCGCCGTGGTCAAGGCCGTCGGCGAGGCGCACGTCAACCTGCCCGAGGGCTTCACCCCGCACAAGCGCATCCAGCAGTTGCTCGACCGGCGGGCCAGGATGTCCGCCGAGGGCAACATCGACTGGGGGTACGGCGAGATCATCGCGTTCGGCGCGCTGCTGCACGACGGGGTCACCGTCCGGCTCGCCGGGCAGGACTCCCGCCGGGGCACCTTCGTCCAGCGGCACGCCTCGATCGTCGACGCCAAGACCGGCGAGGACCACCTGCCGCTGAAGTCGCTCACCGCCGACGGCGAGCGGTCCCGGTTCTTCGTGCACGACTCGCTGCTGAGCGAGTACGCGGCGATGGGCTTCGAGTACGGCTACTCGGTGGAGAACGTCAACGCGCTGGTCTGCTGGGAGGCGCAGTTCGGTGACTTCGTCAACGGCGCCCAGTCGGTGATCGACGAGTTCATCTCCTCCGGCGAGGTGAAGTGGGGCCAGCGTTCCGCGGTCACCCTGCTGCTGCCGCACGGCCACGAGGGGCAGGGCCCGGACCACACCTCCGGCCGTCCCGAGCGGTTCCTGCAGATGTGCGCCGAGGACAACATGCGGGTGGCCATCCCGACCACCCCGGCGAACTACTTCCACCTGCTGCGACGGCAGGCCCTGTCGCCCAAGCGCAAGCCGCTGGTGGTGTTCACGCCGAAGTCGCTGCTGCGGCACAAGCTCTGCGTCAGCCCGGTGGAGGACTTCACCACCGGCACCTTCGCCCCGGTGCTGGCCGACACCGCCGCGCCCGCGGCCGAGCAGGTCAAGCGGGTGCTGCTCTGCTCGGGCAAGGTCTACTACGACCTGTTCCAGGCACGGCAGGAACGGGGTGTCACCGACACCGCGATCATCCGGATCGAGCAGCTCTACCCGCTGCCGGTGCAGGCGATCCGGGACGCGCTGGCGGCGTACCCGAACGCGGAGGACTTCGCCTGGGTGCAGGAGGAGCCGGCCAACCAGGGGGCGTGGAGCTTCGTCGCGCTCAACCTGCTGGAGCACCTGGCCGACGTCCGGCTGCGTCGCATCTCCCGGCCCGCCGCCGCCGCCCCGGCGGTCGGCTCGGCCAAGATGCACGAGGTGGAGCAGACCGCGCTGATCGACGCCGCGCTGCCCCGCCCCTGATCCATTCCGACCCACCCGGCCCGCCCCCCTGTCAGGGGGCGGGCCGGGCCCGTCAGCGAGGAACGAGGAACACGGTGTACTTCACCGATCGTGGGATCGAGGAGCTGGTGCAGCGCCGGGGCGACGAGCAGGTCACCCTGGAGTGGCTGGGCGAGCGGCTGCGCGACTTCGTCGACCTCAACCCCGAGTTCGAGACGCCGATCGAGCGCTTCGCCACCTGGCTGGCCCGCCTCGACGACCTCGACGAGGACTGATCCCGGCGGCGGCCCCCCGGGACGGGCGGAACGCGGGCGCGCACCCCGGGCCCCGCACCGGACCCGGGGGCGGTCAGCCGTTGCGCACCGCCGGCTCCAGGCCGGTACGCCGCAGCTTCTGCCAGCCCAGCCGCCCGCCGGTCAGCGCGGTGACCACCGCCTGCACCATCACCAGGTACATCAGCTGCCGGTAGACGAACTGTTGCAGGGGCAGCACCCACAGCACCCCGAGCTTCTCCCGGTCCAGCCGGAACGCCACCACGGCGGTGAGGGTCTGCACGCCGAGCATGACCAGCCAGGCCACCGCCGTGGCCCGGCGGTCGAGGAAGAACAGGCCGTACAGGGCCAGCAGGTCGATCACCGGCGCGAGCAGCGGCAGCAGCACCCCGAAGAGGCTGAGGAAGAACAGGCAGCGCCTGGTGAACCGGCCGGACGCGCCCCGGTCGAGCACCGAGCGCCGGTGCTTCCACATCGCCTGCATGGTGCCGTAGCTCCACCGGTAGCGCTGTTTCCAGAGCTGTCCCATGGTCGCCGGGGCCTCCGTCCAGGCGCGGGCGGTCTCCTCGTAGACCACCTTCCAGCCGGCCCGGCCCAGGGCGATGGTGATGTCGGTGTCCTCGGCGAGGGTGTCGTCGGTCATCCCCCCGGCGTAGCGCAGCGCCTCCCGCCGGAACCCGCCGATCGCGCCCGGCACGGTGGACATGCAGCGCAGCGTCTCGTAGAGCCGCCGGTCGAGGTTGAACCCGATGACGTACTCGATGTGCTGCCACTTGGCGATCAGGCTGCGCCGGTTGCCGACCTTGACGTTGCCGGCCACCGCGCCGACCTGTGGGTCGGCGAAGGGCTGCACCAGCCGGCGGACCGCGTCGGGCTCGAAGACGGTGTCCCCGTCGACCATCACGATCAGGTCGTGCCGGGCCAGCGCCAGGCCGGTGTTCAGGGCGCTGGGCTTGCCGCCGTTGGGCTTGCGGACCACCCGGACGTTGGGCAGGCCGAGCGCGTCGACGATGTCGGCGGTGCCGTCGGTGGAGCCGTCGTCGACGACGATCACCTCGATCCCGCCCGGATGGTCGCCGCCGGCCAGGGAGCGGACCGCCGCCGCGATCCCCTCCTTCTCGTTGTACGCCGGGACGATCACCGAGACCGGCGCGGTGACCGGCGGCCCCCAGCTCCAGTCCCTGGCCCGCCGCCGTCGGGCGTGCCGTCCGGCCAGCACGAACAACACGAGGGTACGGCCCACGGTGAGCACGCCGACGACGACGAAGAGCACACCGAACACGGTCAGCATGCGGTCGGCGCCCTGCACCGCCCAGATCAGCGTCCGGCCACGCCACCGTTCCCCGGTGCCGGCGGGGGTGGCGGCGTCCATCCGGTGGTCGACCCCGGCGGCGGCGAAGGCGAGGTTCAGCCCCTCGGTCGCGGTGACGAACCGGTACCCCCGTTCCTTCATCATCGGAATGAACCGGTCGAGGGCGGCGACGGTCTGCGACCGGTCACCGCCGGCGTCGTGCCAGAGGGTGACCGCACCGGAGTCCCCGTCGGGGGCGGCGTTCTCGACGATCCGGTCCACTCCGGGCAGCGACCAGTCCTGGCTGTCGGTGTCGTTGAGGAAGGTGAGGTAGCCCAGGTCACCGGCGGCGGTGACCACCGGCCAGTCCCGGTTGTCGATCGCCCCCGGATGCGAGGAGTACGGGAAGCGCACCAGCGAGGTCCGCATGCCGGTGGCCCCGGCCACGGCGAGCTGGGTCTGGGCGTACTCCAGGCGTTGCCGCCACGCCGGCAGTTCGGCGAGGTCAGGGTGGGTGAAGGTGTGCACGCCGAGCTGGTGCCCGCCGTCGGTCAGCTCGCGGGCCACCTCGGGGTGCCGGGCGACCTGCGAGCCCAGTACGAAGAACGTGCCCTTGACCTGGTGGGCGGCCAGGACCTTGAGCACCTCGCGGGTCCAGACCGGGTGGGGGCCGTCGTCGAAGGTCAACGCGATGGTGCGCGGCGGCAGCCGGTAGGAGCGGACCAGCTCGCTGCTGGCGCTGATGATCGGCCCGCCGGTCACCACCGAGGTGGGCACCTCCCGCTGCCCGGCGACGCTGTCCCGGCGGTCGGGGGCGAAGGAGGCGTTGGCGTACGCGCCGACCAGCAGCACACCGGCCAGCAGCGCGAGCACCGTGCCCAGCAGGATTCCGCTCGGCTGCGGCACCGGCCGGCGTCGTCGGGCCGGGCCGGGTGCGCGGCGACGGGTCGGCCCGGGTGAGCGCCGGCGGGTGGTCGGCGCAGCGGGCTCAGCCATCGACGCGGACGCCCTCGGCACCGCCGGGGAGCGGATCGGGCAGGGCGGGCGGCTCGTCGGTGGGCGTCGGCGGGTTCGGCGTCGTGGCCTGCGGCGTCGACCGGGTCGGTCGGGGCGACGCCGTGGAGGTGGCCGGGCTGCGGCTCGGCGACCGGCTGGCGCTCGGCGACGGCGAGGGGCTGACGGTGCCGCCGGTGGCGGACGGGGTGACCGGGGCGACGGCCGGCCCGCTCCCCCGGGGCGCCCGGGGGGCGACGCTCGGTGCCACGGCGCCGGTGGTCGTGGCGGGGGTGGCCGGGGTGGTGGTGGCCGTCGGGGCCGGCGGCGACGACCGCTCGGGCTGCGCGACCTCGTCGACGAAGGGGAGCACCGCGTGCGGGGCGATGCCCCCGGCGAAGCTGATCCCGACCAGCCCGGAGTAGATCAGGACCACCAGCCCCAGGGCGTACGCGAGCCAGCGCAGCCGGGAGTGGCGTCGGCCGCTGGGGTCGACGAAGACGGGGACGGGCGGGGGTACGGCGGCGATCAACGCGGTGGGGCCGTCGGTCGGGCCGGCGGTGCGGTCGAGCACCACGGTCGGCCCATCGACTACCGTCACGTCATCGGTACGATGTGGATCGACAGCCGACCAACCACCGAGCGCGCCCATGGGCTTCGATCCTTTGGATGGCGCATTCTTCCTGCTCAGGCGGTCGGCAGTCATGGGATGCGAGTTTAGGCACGAGGATCACTCAGCTTCCAGCCCGTCCCACTAATGAGACTCGGGTCGCACCTGCGGGCACCTGCCGGCGACGGTTCAGGGCGAAGGTCCCGGGCGGGACACGACGTGATCTCCTAGGGTGGTGCCGTGGCCCGCAGCGTCTACCTGACCAGCGTGGGGTCCGGCGGGGGTAAGTCGACCATCGCCCTCGGCCTCGCGGAACTCCTCTCCCGGCAGGTCGAACGGATCGGCGTGTTCCGGCCGCTGGTCTCCGACACCGGCGACGACCCGATCCTCGCCCTGCTGCACGACCGCTACCGGATCGACCTGCCCCAGGCCGACCTGACCGGCACCACGTACACCGAGGCGGCGGCCCTGGTCGCCGACGGCCGGCGGGAGGAGCTGATCTCCCGGATCGTCGAGCGGTACCGGGCGGTGGAACGGCGCTGCCCGGCGGTGATCGTGGTGGGCAGCGACTTCACCGACGGCGGGGACACCGCCGGCCCCCGGGAACTGGCCTTCAACGCCCGGCTGGCCACCGAGTTCGGCAGCGTGGTGGTGCCCGTGGTCGACGGCTTCGGGCAGCAGCCGGAGGCGGTCACGGCGGCGGCACGCGGGGCGTACCACGATCTGGCCGACCTGGGCGCGACGGTGCTGGCGGTGATCGCCAACCGGGTGACCGGGGCGCTGACCCTGCCGGAGCTGCCCGTCCCCGCGTACGCCATCCCGGAGGTGCCGAGCGTGTCGGCGCCGACGGTGGCCGAGGTGGCGGCGGCGCTCGACGCGACCCTGCTGGCCGGCGACGACGCCGCCCTCGGCCGGGACGTGCTCGACTACGTGGTCGGCGCGGCGCACGTGCCGACCCTGCTCGACCACCTCACCGAGGGGGCCCTGGTGATCACCCCGGGCGACCGGGCCGACCTGCTGGTCGCGGCGGCCACCGCGCACGTCGCCGGGCAGGTCTCGCTGGCCGGCGTGGTGCTCACCCTCGGCGAACAGCCCGACCCCCGGGCGATGCGCCTGGTCGAACGGCTCAACACCGGCTTCGCTGTGCTCTCGGTGACCAGCGACAGCTACGACACGGTCGAGGCGTCCAGTCACATCGAGGGCCGGCCCGGCCCGGCCAACCCGCGCAAGGTGGAGGCCGCGCTCGGCGCGTTCGAGGGTCACGTCGACACCGTCGACCTGGCCCGCCGGCTGCGGGTCAGCCGCTCCGAGCGGGTCACCCCGCTGATGTTCGAGTACGACCTGATCGACCGGGCCCGCGCCGACCGCCGCCGGCTGGTGCTGCCCGAGGGCACCGACGAGCGCATCCTGCGGGCCACCGAGATCCTGCTCCGCCGGGGGGTCGCCGACCTGACCCTGCTCGGCCGCCCCGACGAGGTGGCCCGCCGCACCCGCGAGCTGGGCATCGACCTGACCGGCGCGCAGGTGGTCGACCCGGCCGGCAGCGCCTGGCGGGACGAGTTCGCCACCCGGTACGCGGCGCTGCGCGCCCACCGGGGCGTCACCGCCGAGATCGCGCACGACATCGTGGCCCAACCCAACTACTTCGGCACCATGATGGTGGCCACCGGGCACGCCGACGGGATGGTCTCCGGGGCCACCCACACCACCGCCGCCACCATCCGTCCCGCCTTCGAGATCGTCCGTACCGTGCCGGGCGTCTCGGTGGCGTCGAGCGTGTTCTTCATGCTGCTCGCCGACCGGGTGCTGGTCTACGGCGACTGTGCGGTCAACCCCGATCCGGACGCCGCCCAGCTCGCCGACATCGCCATCTCCTCGGCCGACACGGCGGCCCGGTTCGGCATCGAACCCCGGGTGGCGATGCTGTCGTACTCGACCGGGGACTCCGGCGCGGGAGCCGACGTGGAGAAGGTCGCCGCCGCCACCAGGCTGGTCCGCGAGCGCCGGCCCGACCTGCTGGTCGAGGGGCCGATCCAGTACGACGCGGCGATCGACCCGCAGGTCGCGGCGACGAAGCTGCCGAGCAGCACCGTCGCCGGGCGGGCCACCGTGTTCATCTTCCCGGACCTCAACACCGGCAACAACACGTACAAGGCGGTGCAGCGGTCGGCGGGGGCGGTGGCCGTCGGCCCGGTGATGCAGGGCCTGCGCCGACCCGTCAACGACCTGTCCCGGGGCGCGAAGGTCGCCGACATCGTCAACACCGTGGCGATCACCGCCATCCAGGCGGCCGGATCGTCGGAGGAGGGGTCGTGACCGACCGGGTGCTGGTGCTCAACTGCGGGTCGTCGTCGGTGAAGTACCGGCTCTACGCCGGGGAGTCGACCGTCGACTCCGGCACCGTGGAGCGGATCGGCGAGCCGGGCGGCGGCCCGCCCGACCACGCCACCGCCGTCCGGGACGTCCTCGGCCGGCTCGACCTGACCGGGCTGACCGCCGTCGGGCACCGGGTGGTGCACGGCGGCCGACGGTTCAGCGCGCCGGTGCGGATCGACGACGCGGTCGTCGCCGCGATCGGGGAGCTGGTGCCGCTGGCACCCCTGCACAACCCGGCCAACCTGGCCGGCATCGAGGTCACCCGGGAACTCCTGCCGGACGTCGCCCAGGCGGCGGTCTTCGACACCGCGTTCCACCACACCCTGCCCGAGTCCGCCGCCACGTACGCCATCGACCTGGACACCGCCCGCCGCCACGACATCCGCCGGTACGGCTTCCACGGCACCTCCCACGCGTACGTGTCACGGCGCACCGCCGAGCTGCTCGACCGGCCGTACGACCGGCTGCGCACGATCAGCCTGCACCTGGGCAACGGGGCGAGCGCCTGCGCGGTGGACGGCGGACGCAGCGTGGCCACCTCGATGGGGATGTCACCGCTGGAGGGGCTGGTGATGGGCACCCGCAGCGGAGACCTCGACCCGACGGTGATCTTCCACCTGCGCCGCGAGGGCGGGATGGGGGTCGACGAGATCGACGACCTGCTCAACCACCGCAGCGGGCTGCTCGGGCTGACCGGGGCCAACGACATGCGGGAGGTGCAGTCCCGTCGGGCCGCCGGAGATCCCGCCGCGGTCCTCGCCTTCGACGTCTACTGCCGGCGGATCACCGGCTACGTCGGGGCCTACCACGCGCTGCTGGGCGGGGCGGACGCGATCACCTTCACCGCCGGGGTTGGCGAGCACTCCCCCGAGGTACGGGCCGCCGCCCTGGCCGGACTGGACCGGCTCGGCATCGCCGTCGACCCCGACCGCAACGCCGGCACCGGCGACCGGGTGATCTCCCCAGCCGGCGCGCCGGTCAGCGTCTGCGTGGTCGGCACCGACGAGGAGCGGGAGATCGCCCGGCAGACCCGCGCGGTGCTGGCCGGGGCGGACCGAGCGGTGGAGCCGGACCGACCGGGGCGGTGACCACCGTCGTCCGGACGGCCGGGCCGGACCGGTCCGTCGACCGCCTACCGTGCAGGCATGGGGGTGAGGCGGCTGTGCGCCGTGGTGCTGGCCGCGCTGCTCGCCGGCTGCGGCCCGGCCGCCGCCGCCACCGACCCGCCGCCACCGCCGCCGGCCCGGCACGCCCCGGACCACGCCCTGCCGGTCGCGGTGCGCACGTTCACCGTCGACCCGGCCGGGCCGCGCCCGCTGCCGGTGACGCTCTGGTACCCGAGCGTGGGTGGCCGGGTCGCCCCGGGCCGGTTCCCGGTGGTGCTGCACAGCCACGGCCTGCACAGCCTCCCCGAGCTGCACGCCGCGTTGGCCGTCAGGTGGGCCGCCGCCGGTTTCGTGGTGGCCGCGCCGACCTACCCGTACACCAACCGGCGGGCGGCCCGGTTCAGCCGCGCCGACGTCCGTAACCAGCCCGCCGACGGCTGGCGGGTGATCCGGCACCTGGTCCGGTTGGACGCCCGCGCCGGTGACCCGCTCGCCGGGCACCTGGACGTGGGCCGGTTCGCGGCGACCGGGCACTCGGCGGGCGGCTTCACCACGGCCGGCATGTTCACCTCCGGCCATCCGGCCCGGCTGCGCTCCGGCGTGATCATCGCCGGGGGTGGACTGGCCGGCGCCTTCGCCGGGCCGAGCGCACCGCTGTTGTTCGTGCACGGCACCGCCGACCCGGTGGTGCCGCTGGCCGTCGGCCGGGCCGGCTACCGGCGGGCGGGCGGCCCGAAGGCGTTCCTCAGCGTGCTCGGGCAGGGTCACGGCGAATACCTCACCCCGGGGCGTCCGGGCTTCGAGCAGGTGCTCGCCACCGTCACCGACTTCCTGCGCTGGACCCTCTACGACGACCGGGACGCCGGCCGGCGGCTGCGCACCGACGCCACCCGCCCCGGCGTCACCACCCTCGACGACCGGTTGGCCGACGCCGGACCGTAGCCCGCCGGGCAGCCGCGACGGGCAGGCACAATCGTTCTCATGTCCCGTCGTCGTATCCCGGTCCTGCTGACCGCCGCGCTGCTCGCCGCCGGCCTCGTCGGCTGCTCGGCGTCGCCGTCCGCGCCCCCCGCCGCCCCGTCGCCGACGCCGGAGGCGACCGCGCCGCAGGCCACCCCGCAGGCGTCGGGTGTTCCCGCCGGGACCGCGCCGACGCGGGCGTTCGCGGTCGGCGTACGGGAGCTGAGGCTGAACCGGGGCGGCGACCGCCCGCTGCCGGTGACCCTCTGGTATCCGGCCCGGGGCACCGCCGGTGGGGCGGCACAGCGCGACGCCCCGGTGGCGGCCGGACGGTTCCCGGTGGTGGCGTTCAGTCACGGCCTCGACGGGCGGCCGACCGACTACCGGGCGTTGACGACCCGCTGGACGGCGGCCGGTTTCGTGGTGGCCGCGCCGATGTTCCCGCACACCGGCAAGGGCACCGACGGCAGCGTCCTGGACGTGCTCAACCAGCCCGCCGACGTGTCGTACGTGCTGGACAAGGTGCTGGCGCTGGACGCGAAGGCCGGTGACCCGCTGCGCGGCCGGCTGGCCACCGACCGGGTGGCCGCCGCCGGGCACTCGGCCGGCGGGGTGACCACCATCGGCCTGTTCACCACCGGCCGGGACGAGCGGCTGCGCGCCGGGGTGGTCCTCGCCGGGACCGGGCTGGGCGTGGGCACCGCCTTCGCCGGGGCCGCCGCCCCGCAGCTCTTCGTGCACGGCCGGGCCGACGAGGTGGTCGACTACGCCGCCGGCAAGGCCGTCTACGACGCGGTGCCGTGGCCCAAGGCGATGCTCAGCCTGACCCGGGGCGACCACGGCCGGGTCCTGCTCGGTGACGACACGGCCCTGCGGGTGGTCTCCGACACCATCGTCGAGTTCCTCCGCTGGACGCTCTACGGCGACGCGGCCGCCCGGGACCGGCTGCCCGCCTCGGCCACCCGGGGCGACATCGCCACCCTCGACGACCGCCTCTGAGCCACGGGTCAGGCGGTGTGGTCGACCACGACCTTGCCGAAGACCTCACCGGAGTGCAGCCGGGCGAAGGCGTCGGCCACCCGGCTGAACGGGACCACGCTGTCGACCACCGGGCGTACCTCGTGCTCGGCGCAGAAGGCGAGCAGTTCGGTCAGCTCGTCGGGGGTGCCCATCGAGGTGCCGAGGATCTCCAGCTGCATGGCGAAGACCCGGCGCAGGTTCACCGGCGGCAGGTGACCCGAGGTCGCCCCGGCGACCACGATCCGGGCCATCGGGGCGGCCGACTTCAACGAGTGGTCGAAGGTGGCCGCGCCGACCGTCTCGATCACCACGTCGACCCGCTCCGGCAGCCGGGCGCCGGGTTCCAGCGCGGTCGCCCCCAGCGCGGCGACGCGGTCCCGCTTGGCGGCGTCGCCGCTGGTGGCGTACACCCGCTTGCCCAGCGCCAGGCCGAGCGCGACGGCGGCGGTGGCGACCCCGCCGCCGGCCCCCTGCACCAGCACCGCCTCGCCGTCGGCGATCCGGCCCCGGGTGGTGAGCATCCGCCACGCGGTGAGCCAGGCCGTCGGCAGGCAGGCTGCGTCGGTCGCCGACAGGCCGGTCGGCAGCGGCAGCAGGTTCATCCGGGGTACGGCCACCCGCTCGGCCAGGGTGCCCTGGTAGTGCTCGGAGAGGATGGAGACACCCCGTGGGTCGCCGGGGGTGGGCAGCACCGGGTAGATCACCACCTCGTTGCCGTCCGGGTCGGTGCCGACCGCGTCACAGCCCAGGATCATCGGCAGTTGACCGTCGGCGAGCCCGACCCCGCGCAGCGACCACAGGTCGTGGTGGTTGAGCGAGCTGGCCCGCACCTGCACCGTCACCCAGTCGTCGTCGAGGCGGGCGGGCTCGGGACGGTCGCCGACGGTGAGGGCGGCGAGCGGGTTGTCGGCGTCGAACCGGGAGGCATAGGCGGCACGCATGATCCGCACCGTAACAGCGCGACGATCGTTCACGAAGGGTCCGGGCCGGCCGACCCGGACCCTTCGCACCTGCTCGCCGGGCGCGTCGTGCGCCCGGCGCCTGTCGCTCAGGCGCGGGCGACGCCGTCGTGGCGGGCCGCCTGGGCCACCGCCGCCGCCACCGCCGGGGCGACCCGGGGGTCGAGCGGGGACGGCACGATGGCGTCCGCGCTGAGCGACCCGTCGACCACCGCGGCGATCGCGTCGGCGGCGGCCACCTTCATCCCGTCGGTGATCCGGGTGGCCCGGGCGTCCAGCGCGCCCCGGAACACCCCGGGGAAGGCGAGCACGTTGTTGATCTGGTTGGGGTAGTCGCTGCGTCCGGTGGCGACCACCGCCACGTGCCGGGCGGCGACCTCCGGGTCCACTTCGGGGGTGGGGTTGGCCAGCGCGAAGACGATGCCGCCCGGGGCCATCCCGGCGACCGCCGCCTCGGGGATCCGCCCGCCGGAGACACCGATCAGCACGTCCGCGCCGCGCAGCGCCTCGGTGACGTCACCGCGCCGCCCCTGCGCGTTGGTGGTCTCGGCGAGGTACGCCTTGGTCTCGGTCAGGTCGTCGCGGTGCCGGCCGATCACCCCCCGGGAGTCGCAGACCACCACCTGTTCGGGGTCCACTCCCCCGGCGACGAGCATGTGGGTGACCGCGACGCCGGCCGCGCCGGCCCCGCTGACCGTCACCCGCAGGTCGCCGAGCTTGCGGTTCAGCAGGGACGCCGCGTTGCGCAGCGCGGCCAGCACCACGATCGCGGTGCCGTGCTGGTCGTCGTGGAAGACCGGGATGGGCAGCGCCTCGTCGAGTCGCCGTTCCACCTCGAAGCAGCGCGGGGCGCTGATGTCCTCCAGGTTGATCCCGCCGAACGAGGGGGCGAGGGCACGGACCGTCGCCACGATCTCGTCGACGTCCTGGGTGTCCAGACAGACCGGCACCGCGTCGACGCCGGCGAACTGCTTGAACAGCACCGCCTTGCCCTCCATCACCGGCAGCGCCGCGCGGGGGCCGATGTTGCCGAGGCCGAGCACGGCGGAGCCGTCGGTGACGACGGCGACGGTGTGCGACACCCAGGTGTAGTCGTCGACCAGCGCGGGGTCGGCGGCGATCGCCTCGCACACCCGGGCCACCCCCGGGGTGTACGCAAGCGAGAGGTCCTCGCGGCTGGTCAGCGGGACGGTCGAGGCGACGGCGAGCTTGCCGCCGAGGTGCAGTCGGAAGACGGGATCAGCGGGATCCACGGTGGACGCAGACATGGTGACTCCAGGATCTGTCGAGCAGACGGAGCGGCCGGCGCGAGGGCGCGAGGTGAGGCGGAGCGGCGACACGCGGTACGGGGGTCACCCGGGCACCTCCCGAGCATAGTCAGGCCACCGGCACCGGGTTGTGAGGAGGGTCATATCGGTGCGGTGGCCGGCCGACCGGGGTGGGGCCAGTAGCGGAACACCACCCGACCCAGCACGTCGGCCACCCCGTACGCCCGGGAGTCGTCGGTGACCAGCGCGTTGTCACCGTGCAGCCACCATCCGCCGTCCTGCGGGCGTACGGCGCGCTTGACCACCAGCAGGTCCGGGCGGCTGCGGAACACGGCCACCACCACGTCGCCGGGGCGGACGGGCCGGCCACCCCGGCGGACCAGCAGCGCGTCGCCGTGGCGCAGGGTGGGTGACATGGACGGCCCGGTCACGCCGACGGCGGTGAACGGGGCGCGCGACCGAAGGGTGGGACCGGAGCCGCCGACCGTCACGAGGTTTCCCCTCCGCCCCTGCCGGGGACGTCGTCAGGAGTAATGTCGGCTCGGATCATCGCAAACATCCCATGGAGGAACCTGATGCGACTTCCCCGCATCCTTTCGCCCCGTGTGACCGCCAGCGCACACTGTGACCTGCCCTGCGGCGTCTACGACCCGGCGCAGGCCCGGATCGAGGCCGAGTCGGTCAAAATGATCTGCGAGAAGTACCAGGCGAACACGGACCCCGAGTTCCGCACCCGGGCGATCCTGATCAAGGAGCAGCGCGCCGACCTGGTCAAGCACCACCTGTGGGTGCTCTGGACCGACTACTTCAAGCCGCCGCACTTCGAGAAGTACCCGCACCTGCACCAGCTGTTCAACGAGGCCACCAAGGCGGCGGGCGCGGCCGGCGCCAAGGGTGCGACCGACCCGGCCAAGGCCGACGAGCTGCTCCAGAAGATCGACGAAATCTCCAAGATCTTCTGGGAGACCAAGCAGGCGTGAGCCTGCCCACCACGGCACCGACGATCCGGCCGGCGCGTCCTGGGGACGTGCCGGCCATCGTCGCGATGGTGCACGAGTTGGCCGACTACGAGCAGGCCGCCGACCGCTGCGGGCTGACCCCGGCACAGCTCGACACCGCCCTGTTCGGGCCGGCCCCGGCGCTGTTCGGGCACGTCGCGGTGGACGACGCCGACCAGCCGGTCGGCTTCGCGCTGTGGTTCCTCAACTTCTCCACCTGGGCCGGCGTGCACGGCATCTACCTGGAGGACCTGTACGTCCGCCCGGCGTGGCGGGGCACCGGGGCCGGCCGGGCGCTGCTGGCCACCCTCGCCGGGATCTGCGTGGAGCGCGGCTACCGGCGGCTGGAGTGGTGGATGCTCGACTGGAACCCGGCCGCCCGGTTCTACGCCTCGATCGGGGCCGAGCCGATGACCGAGTGGGTGCCCTACCGGCTCGACGGGCGGGCCCTGCACGGCCTCGCCGCCGAAGGGGTGACGTCGGCCACGCGGCTGTCCGCCCGGCCGGGTAGAGTCCCGGACCGGGGGGATGAGGCGTGACTCAACTGACCGGCCAGCCAGCGACCGACGACGACGTCGTGCACCTCACCGTGCCCGCCGACGGCGGCTACCTGGGCGTGCTGCGCACCGCCACGGCGGGGCTCGCGGCCCGCCTCCAGTTCGCGCTCGACGAGATCGAGGATCTGCGGATCGCGGTCGACGAGGCGTGCGCGATGCTGCTCGCGATCGCCACCCGCGACGCCGAGTTGGAGTGCCGGTTCTCGGTCACCGAGGACGCGCTGACCGTCGAGGTGACGGTGCCGACCGTGCGCGGGGCAACCCTGCCGGGGGAGTCCTCGTTCGCCTGGAAGGTGCTCACCGCGCTGACCACTGCGGCGGCGGCGGAGTCCACCCAGGGCCGGGCCACCATCTCGCTGCTGACCCGCCGCTCCGCCGGCTACTGACCGGGCCGGCCGGCGACGTCGCGCCGCGTCCGGCGGCGCGGGTCAGCCGAAGCCCAGGGCCCGGGTGGTCGGTGGGCTGACCAGCAGCGCGCAGACGCCCACCCCGAGCACGATCAGCGGTGCGCCGAGCCAGCCCAGCCCGCCGGAGATCATGAACCAGCCGACCGGCACCAGCATCAGCTCCAGCACCATCGCCGGGGCGCGGGCACCGGCCCGGCGGCGGGCCAGCGCCCCGGCCAACGCCCAGAGCGCGACCGCACCGGCGATGGCGAACCCGGTCACGAAGAGTGCCGAGACCAGATCGGTCTTGGTGGCGGTGAGGTCGGCCCAGACGAGCCAGCCGGCGAGCAGCGCCAGGGCGACGGCCTCGGCCCGCAGCAGGCGTACCGCCCAGCGCAGGGTGTCGGGAACCGGCGCGGAGTCGATCGTCACGCGGGCCACGATACCCCTGCCCCATCACGTAAAGTGCCGGCCATGCGGGCCGTCCTGGTGGTCAATCCGAAGGCCACCACCACCAGCGAACGCAGCCGGGACGTGCTGGTCCGGGCGCTGCGCAGCCAAGTAGACCTGTCGGTGCGGTACACCCGACGCCGGGGCCACGCCACCGACCTGGCCCGGGAGGCCGCCCAGGAGGGGGTCGACCTGGTGGTCACCCTGGGTGGGGACGGCACGGTCAACGAGGTGGTCAACGGCCTGATGACCGCCGATCCCCCGACGATCCGCACCGGCGGCTCCCCGGCGGAGCGGCTGCCGGCGCTGGCCACCGTGCCGGGCGGCTCGACCAACGTCTTCGCCCGCGCCCTCGGGCTGCCCCGGGAGTGGGCGGACGGCACCAGCATGATCCTGGAGGGGTTGCGGCTGGGCCGGTCCCGCACGATCGGGCTGGGCCGGGCGGACGACCGCTACTTCACCTTCTGCGCCGGCTTCGGCCTGGACGCGGCCGTGATCCACCGGGTGGAGCAGGCCCGGCGGCGGGGGCGGGTCTCCTCCCCCGCGCTCTACTTCCGTTCCACCCTGAGTCACTACTTCCTCGGCTCGGACCGGCGGCATCCGGCGATCAGCCTGGAGCGGCCGGGCGAGCCGGCCGAGGCCGAGCTGGCGACCGTGATCATCCAGAACACCGCGCCGTGGACGTACCTCGGCGACCGGGAGGTCAACCCGAACCCGGCGGCGTCGTTCGATCTCGGGCTGGACGTGATGGCGCTGCGTCAGCTCCGCGTCGCCAGCACGACACGTACGGTGACGCAGTTCCTCTCCCGACACCCCGATCCGCGCGGCAAGCAGGTGCTCCGATTGCACGATCTGGAGGAGTTCACGCTGGTCTCGGCCCGCCCGCAGGCCTTCCAGCTGGACGGGGACTACCTCGGCGAGCGACACAAAGTCAGATTCACCTCCGTTTCCGGCGCACTGAGAGTAATCTGCTAGGTCTCGGGTAACGCCCTAGGTCGAGCGGTTGGAACGCCGCGCGGCGCGGTGGCCGCCACACCGAGGAGGAGTGTCGGAAATGTCAGCAATGTCACGCGGACTGTACTATATTGATCCTCGACTGTGGTACGCCGGGTGACGGGGAAGCCCGGAAACCGGACAAAAGGGTCGTGAGCTTGCTCACCGAGCGGAGTTTTTCCGAGTGTCACCCCTTGACATCGCGTTCGTTCGTGAAAGTATTCACAAGCGAACTTGAGTTACCGGGACATTGCCTGGATATGCTCGGCCGGTTGAGCAGTTCCAGCAGGCCCAGGCGCTGAAAACGAGTCTGCTCACGCATTGCCGAATAGTCGTATGCGAACCGTGACGACCGGCACTGCGGACGGATATAAGAAAAGCACCAGCGTTACTGCCATCCATCCAGAATGAGGAGTGTTGCCGCCATGGACTGGCGTCACAATGCCGTCTGCCGCGACGAGGACCCGGAGCTGTTCTTCCCGATCGGGACGTCCGGCCCTGCTGTCCTGCAGGTCGAGCAGGCCAAGGCCGTCTGCCGGCGCTGCTCCGTGACCGATCAGTGCCTCCAGTGGGCACTGGAGTCCGGTCAGGACGCCGGCGTCTGGGGCGGGATGAGCGAAGAGGAGCGCCGCGCGGTCAAGCGCCGTGGCGGTCTCCGGGTGCTGCGCGCTCACTCCGCCTGAAAAAAACCGATCACACACGCTGTCCGCCCCGGCCGGGTCCGCCCGCCGGGGCGTTCTGCTGCCCGCACTCCCCGTGATCAAAATTCGTCAATGCATTGTCGCGAGACAATTACCGACGGTAATGAGCGCGTGAGTGACTCCGGTCACCCGTCACCCGCCGTGTCGACCCGACGCAGCACCAGATCCACCAGTTCCGGGGAGTCGTTCAGCGGGGCGCTGACGGCCACCGCCCCGGCCCGCTCCGCCGCCGCCACCACCGCATCGTGGAACAGCCCCGGCGCGAGGAAGTACGCCACCACCGCCACCCGGCGCGCACCGGTCGCCCGTAGCCGGGCCACCGTCACATCGGCGGTCGGCGGGGCCGCCGAGGCGTACGCCACCGTGCAGGGCACCCCGTACCCGGTGGCGAGGGCGGCGGCGACCCGCCCCACCGACCCCCGGGCCCGCGCGTCCCGGGTGCCCGCCGCCGCCAGCACCAACGCGTCCACCGGCCCCGGCCACGCCTGCGCCAGCCGGTGGCCCAACCCGGCCAGCAAGCCCGCGTCCACCGTCCCGTCGGCCGGCCCGAGCACGTCGGTGACCCGTACCGTCAGACCGGGAGCGGCCTCCCGGGCCGCCGCCACCGCCGCCGGGACGTCCACCCGCCGGTGGTACGCGGCGGTCAGCAGCAGGGGCACCACGACCGCCGTCCGGTGCCCGTCGGCCGCCAGGGCACGCAGCACCTCCGTCGGCCCCGGCTCGGTGTGGTCGAGCCAACTGGGCAGCACCGGCGTACCGGGACGGGCGGTCTCGACGGCACGGGCAAGCGCCCGGGTCGCCGCCGCCGCCCGGGGGTCCCGGCTGCCGTGCGCCACCAGCACCACCGGCACACCCGCGCCGGCCCGTCCCGGCCGCGCCGTGCCCGGAGTCGGGGCGTGCGCCGGCCCGGTCAGACGTGCAGACCGCACTCGGTCTTCTCGAACATGGCCCAGCGGCCGGCCCGGGGGTCCTCCCCCGCCCTGGTCCGGCGGGTGCACGGCCAGCAGCCGACCGAGCCGTAGCCCCGGTTGAGCAGCTCGTTGACCGGGATGTCGTAGCGGGAGATGTAGGAGTCCACGTCGGCCTGGGACCAGGCGGCGATCGGGTTCACCTTCACCTTGCCGCGTCGGGGGTCGAACGTCACCACAGGCGTGTTCGCCCGGGTCGGCGACTCGTCCCGGCGCAGCCCGGCGGCCCAGGCGTCGTACCCGGACAGGGCCCGCTCCAACGGCTCGACCTTGCGTAGCTGGCAGCAGTCGTCCGGGGAGCGGTTGAACAGCCGGGGGCCGTACTCGCCGTCCTGCTGGCCGACGGTCTGCCGGGGCCGGATCGAGCGCACGTTCACCGGCAGGCGGCGGGCCACCTCGTCACGGACCCGCAGCGTCTCCGGGAAGTGCAGCCCGGTGTCCAGGAAGATCACGTCCACCCCGGGGGCGACCCGGGACACCAGGTGGGCCAGCACGGCGTCGGCCATCGAGCTGGTCACGCAGAACCGGTCGCCGAAGGTGTCGGCCGCCCACCGGGCGATCTCCAGCGCCGGGGCGCCCTCCAGCTCGCGGCCGGCCCGCTCGGCCAGCGCCCGCAGCTCGGCCGGGTCACGACGGGCCGGGTCGGCCGTCCTCGGGCCACCGGGGCCGACCAGGCCCAGGCCGGTGGCGGAGAGCAGCCCGGTCACCGGGTCACCGCCCGGCTCAGCAGGCCGTTGAACTTGACGGTGAAGACCCGGGCGCAGGCGTGGCACTCCCAGGCGCCGTGTCCGGCCTCGTTCGGCCGCAGGTCCTCTTCGCCGCAGTACGGGCAGTGCAGCGGCGCGGATCGGGTTTCGCTCATCGGAGTTCCTCCTCGTCGACCCTGATCACCCAGTTGGCGAACGTCTCGCCCTCGGTCCGGCCGGCCAGGTAGCGGCGGGCCAGTCGTTCCACGTACTCGGGAAGCTCGTCGGCGGTGGTCTTCAGGCCGCGCAGCTTGCGGCCGAACCCGGCGGTCTGACCCTGGGCCATGCCCAGCCCGCCGCCGAGGTGCACCTGGAAGCCCTCCACCTGCCGGCCGTCGGGGCCGACCACCAGCTGCCCCTTGAGGCCGATGTCGGCGACCTGGGTGCGGGCGCAGGCGTTCGGGCAGCCGTTGAGGTGGATGGAGATGTCCGCGTCGAAGTCGCGCAGCCGCTCCTCCAGCCGGGCCACCAGTTCCTCGCCGCGCGCCTTGGTCTCGACGATGGCCAGCTTGCAGAACTCGATGCCGGTGCAGGCCATCGTGCCGCGCCGCCAGGCCGACGGCCGGGCCTCCAGCCCGATCCCGCGCAGCTCGTCGACCAGGGACTCGGTCCGCGCCGGCGGCACGTCCAGCACCAGCAGCTTCTGGTACGGCGTGAGCCGCACCCGGTCGCTGCCGTGCGCCTCGACCACGTCGGCGAGCTTGGCCAACTGCCCGCCGGAGACCCGCCCGACCACCGGGGCGGCCCCGACGTAGTTGCGCCCGTCGCGCTGCCGGTGCACGCCGATGTGGTCGACGGGCTTGTCGGGCAGCTGCGGGGCCGGGCCGTCGAGCAGGGTGCGGCCCAGGTACTCCTTCTCCAGCACCTCGCGGAACTTCTCCACGCCCCAGTCGGCCACCAGGAACTTCAGCCGGGCCCGGTTACGCAGCCGGCGGTAGCCGTAGTCGCGGAAGATGCCGACCACGCCCGCCCAGACGTCCGGCACCTCCGCCAGCGGCACCCAGACGCCGAGCCGCTTGGCCAGCATCGGGTTGGTGGACAGGCCACCGCCGACCCAGACGTCGAAGCCGGGCCCGTGCTCCGGGTGCTCGACCCCGAGGAACGCGATGTCGTTCGCCTCGTACGGGGTGTCGACCAGCCACGAGATGGTGGTCTTGAACTTGCGGGGCAGGTTCGAGTACGCCTTGTCGCCGACGTAGCGGCTGACGATCTCGTCGAGCGCGGGGGTCGGGTCGAGCACCTCGTCCTCGGCCACCCCGGCGACCGGGCTGCCCAGCACGATCCGGGGGCAGTCGCCGCACGCCTCGGTGGTCTGCAGGCCGACCGACTCCAGCCGACGCCAGATCTCCGGCATGTCCTCGACCCGGATCCAGTGGTACTGGATGTTCTGCCGGTCGGTGATGTCGGCGGTGTCCCGGGCGAACTCCCGGGAGATGTCGGCGATCACCCGGAGCTGGGCCAGGGAGAGCTGGCCGCCGTCGACACGGACCCGGAGCATGAAGAACTCGTCCTCCAGCTCGTGCGGCTCCAGCACGGCGGTGCGCCCGCCGTCGATGCCGGCCTTACGCTGGGTGTAGAGGCCCCACCAGCGGAACCGTCCGCGCAGGTCCTGCGGGTCGATCGAGGCGAACCCGCCGTGGGCGTAGATGTTCTCGATCCGGGCCCGGACGTTCAGCGGGTCGTCGTCCTTCTTGATCCGCTCGTTGGGGTTGAGCGGCTCGCGGTGGCCGAGGGCCCACTGTCCCTCGCCACGGGGACGGCGGGGGGCGCGGGTGGCGGGAACGGCGGTGGCCGTCGGGGTCCCGGGACGGGCCGGGGTGCTGCTGACCGCCATCGCGGCGTCCTCCGTTGTCTCTGCGGTGCCTCGGGGGGAGCGCGGACGCGGCGGCGGCCGGCCCTGGAAGGGCCGAGGACAACGGTGTCGGAACGGCCGGCGCAGAATACGCGCCCGAGACGGATGGGTCGGGCGTCGTCAGTGGGCCGGACAGATCGCGCTGCGCACGCGGCCGTAGTCGACGTGGCGGCGTGCCACGAAGCGGCGGACGACAGCGGCGGTCATGCAGCCATGCTCCCACACCCTGCGGAAACCGGCCAAGAACCGCGTGCGGCATCCCACATCACGGGCCGCATCTCCACCGTCACCGGGGTGGTGCGGCGGGGCGACCGAGGGATAGCCGGCCGCCAATGGGTGCGAAGAGGGGCATCCGGCCGGACGGACACCGCGCCATCGGCCCACATGCGTCGATCATGGTCACCTCCGGCTCCGGCCGTATCGACGACGCCGGTGTGGGACCCTCGACTCGTGGGTGCGATGTCCGGAAAAGGGCATTCGGGTGGGCGTTCGGATGCGCACCCGCGTTCCCGGGCACCATCACCGGCGGGGTCGCTGGTCTGGGCGGTTCCGCTGCTGGTCACCCTGGTCGCCGGTGGCTGGGGGATCAGCCGGGCCCAACCCTGGCGGGACGAGCTGGCCACCTGGAGCGCGGCCACCCGACCGGTCGGGGACCTGTTCCGGCTCACCGGCACCGTCGACGCGACGACCGGGGCGTACTACCTGGTGGTGCACGGCTGGACCGGCGTGTTCGGCGACTCGGTGGCGGCGCTGCGGTTGCCCTCGGTGCTGGCGATGGCGGGGGCGGCCGGCCTCACGGCCGTCCTCGGGCGGCGATTGTTCGGGGCACCTGCCGGCCTGCTCGCCGGCCTGCTCTTCGCGGTCCTGCCCGGCACCTCCCGGTACGCGCAGGAGGCCCGGCCGTACGCGCTGGTGACCCTGCTCGCCGTGCTGGCCACCGTGCTGCTGGTCGGGGCCCTGGACCGTCCCGGCCGGCTGCGCTGGGCCGGCTACGCCGCGGCCGTCGCCGGGCTCGGCCTGGCCCACCTGCTCGCCCTGAGCCTGCTCGCCGGGCATGCCGTGGCGGTGCTGACGTTCGCCGCCTGGGGCCCGTCCACCACCGGCGTCACCTGCCCACCCACCACCGGCGTCACCCGCCCGGCAGCGGCCGACCGCCCACCGGGGGCCGGCGAACCGGGCGACGGGAGATGGTGGGGACGCCGGCTGCGGGGGTGGGTGCCGGCCGTGTCGGTGGCCGTGGTGGTGCTGGTGCCGCTGCTGGTGACGGCACAGCGGCAGCGGTCCCACCAGCTCGACTGGGTGGCTCCGGCCCGGCTGGCGGATCTGGCGGCCCTGCCGGGCGCGCTGGCGCACAGTGGCGTGGTGGGTGGCGTGCTCGTCGGGCTCGCCGCGCTCGGGGCGGCCCGCTCGGGGCGGCGGGCCCTGCTGCCCGGTCTCTGCGCGCTGCTGCCGGTGCTCCTGGTCTTCGTCGCCGCGCTGGCCGTGCCCCTCTGGGTGCCGCGCTACCTGTTCTTCACGGTCCCCTTCGCCTGCCTGCTCGCCGGTGCCGCCCTGGCCGGCCCCGCACCGCCGGCGGCCCGGGAGCTGACCCGACGGGCGTGGCCCCGACCGGCGCGCACGTTTATCCGCCCGGTGGGGGCGGGGTTGGCGGTGGTGGCGCTCGCCGCGCTGCTCGGGCTGCCCGACCAGGCGGCGGTACGGCACAGCCACGGCTGGCCGCGCAGCGCGACCGTCGACTACCGGGGGGCGGCGGCGGTGATCGCCGCCGGCCAGCGGCCCGGCGACGCGGTGCTCTACGCGCCCCGTGACGGATGGCTCTTCCTCGACCTCGGCATCGACTACCACCTGCCCCGGATCGCCGGTGACCGGGCTGCCGACGGGCCCCGGCCCCGCGACGTGCTGGTCGCCCAGGGGCGGCGGGACCGGGCCGACCTGTGGGTCCGCGAGTGCGACCGGCCCGCCGGCTGCCTGGCCGGCGTGGACCGGGTCTGGCTGGTGGTCGCCGGGCGGCACGACGACCCGCTCGCCACGGTCCCGGGCGGCAAGGGCGACGCGCTGCGGGCCGGGTTCACCGTCGAGCAGGTCCACCCCCGGCCAGGGGTGACGGTGGCGCTGCTCGCGCGCCGGCGCTGACCCGCGACCTTCCCCCACCGGTGCCCGGCCGGGCCGGTGCCGCCGACGGTCCGCCGCCGGGCCGGTGCCGTCGCCCGGTCAGGCCGGCTTGCGTTCCAGCAGGACCACCCGGACCCGGTCGAACCGTTCGACGTGCCGGATCAGGAAGCGCTGCCGCAGCAGCGCCTCCCGGGCCGGCGGCAACCCGGCCAGCGGGTCGTTGAGGTGGCCGGTCTCCACCAGCCAGATCCGCCTGGTGTCCCCGAGGCAGGGCAGCGGCTCCCGGCACTCGCGGGCGGTCAGCCAGCCGGTCTGCCGGGCCGGGACGGCCACGAAGACGTCCCGGGGGTGCAGCTGGTCGCGCAGGCCGTAGTCGGTGGCCTTGCGGGCCACGTCGCTGGAGCCACCGAACCCGTCGTTGTACGCGACCCCGTCGCCCGGCTTGACCTGCTTGCCCAGGTAACGGACCGCGTCGAGGTAGCGGGGCTGCCCGTCGGCCTCGTTGGAGCGCACCCGCTCCTGCGCCGGCAGGGTCTGCCAGGCCAGCACCGGCAGGAGCACCAGCGCCCCGGCCAGCCAGGCCGCCGGCAACCGCTCCCGGGTGGCCAGCCGCGCGGTGCGGCAGACCGCGAACGCGGCGAGCAGCGCCCACGCCGGGACGGTGAACAGGAAGTACCGGGCCAGGAACAGGTGCACCACGCTGAACGTCAGGTAACCGGCGACCGGGGGCAGCACGGCCCAGATCAGCAGCATCAGCACCGTGGCCCACCAGCGTGGGCCGGCCACCGCCACCGCGAGGACGGAGAGCGCCGCGACCAGCGCCAACGCGGCCGTCGTGCCGGTCAGGTTCGCGACGAAACGGAGCACGGCGTCGCCGTCGTTCTCGACCCAGGAGATCTGCCCGGACTGCCGGCTGCCGAGGATCAGCACCGGGAGGACGAACAGCCCGGCGATGCCGGTGGTCGCCGCCCACCGCCATCTCGGTTCCTCGCCGGGTACCGACCGCCACAGGTGGAACAGGTGCGCGGGCACCACCAGCAGCGCGACGAAGTGCAGCCAGCCGACCAGCACCAGCAGCACGCCGTACGCCCACCAGCGGCCCCGGGTCGGCCGGTCCACCGCACGCAGGAAGAGCCAGGTGGCCGCCACCGCCGCCAGGGTGACCAGGGCGTACGACCGGGCCTCCTGGGCGTACCGGGAGACGGTGGGCAGCAGGGCGAAGACCAGGCCGGCCAGCACCCCGACCGGGGTGTCGAAGAGTCGCCGCCCGATCAGGGCGACCAGCCCGGCGGTGAGCCCGATCGCGAGCACCGACGGCAGCCGCAGGGCGGTCGTCGAGTCCCCGGTCAGCGTGGTCAGCACCGACATGATCACGTAGTAGCCGGCGTGCACCAGGTCGATGTTGCCGACCAGCATCCGGAACTGCTCGACCGACAGCGACGTGACGTGCCAGGTGACCAGCTCGTCGTTCCACAGGTCGCGGGCGTCCAGCCGCCACCAGCCGAGGCCGAGCGCGACGACGGTCGGCAGCAGCGCCCACCAGCCGCCGCCCCGGCCCGCCGCCCGCCGGGGTACGGCGTGACCGGTGACCTCCGCCGGGTCGGCCTGCCCGGTCCACTGCACCGTCGGCGCGGTCACTTCACGGTCCTGATGTCGAAGCCGAAGGTGTCCTTCGCGGCGGCCCGGCGGAACGCGCGCAGCGCGGCGTCGTCCCGGTCGATGTTCCACTTCCCGGAGCCGTTGATGTTGAAGTACGCCACCCCGAGGAGGTCCCTGCGCTTGGCCACGTTGGTGAGCAGGTCGGTGATCTGGGCCGGTCGCCGGCTGCTCGGTTCCGCCCCGGTCTCCACGATCAGCAGCGGACGCCTGGTGAAGGTGCGGATCTCGGTGATGGTGGGGACGAAGAGGTCCTGGAACGTCTTGGGCCCCCGGTTGGTGTAGTAGCCGTCCATGCCGACCCAGTCGACGTAGGCGTCCCCGGGGTACAGCGCCCTGATGCTGACCTTGCGCAGGTAGTTGACGACGTTCGGGGTCCACGTCCAGATCACGTTGGTGGCGCCCTGCTGGGTGAAGATGTCGTGCAGGTGCCGCCAGGCGGCGACGTACTCGGTGGCCCTGGTCTGCTTCGTCCCCCAGGAGTACCAGTGCCCGTTCATCTCGTGGGCGAAGGTGAGGGCGATCGGCAGGTTCAGGGTGCGCACGGCCGCGGCGAACTCCTTGACGTACGCGTCGTGCCTGCCGGCGGCGATGTCCCGCAGCGGCACGTCGTACGGCTCCCAGCGGATCACCGCGAGCGCACCGTAGTTGTGCAGCTCGCGGACCTCGCTGGCGGCGAATTTGTCGTCGAAGCTCTCGAAGATCGCCACCAGGTTGGGCGTCTTGCCGGTCTCCCCGGCGAACTTGCGGACCCGCTCCATCTCGGCGCCGCCGGTAACGGTGACGCCGAGGTACCTGCCCTTGGGTGACTTCAGCGCGGTGACGTCGTACGCCGGAACCTGTTCCTCGGCAGCGGCGACCCCGCCCGGCCCGCCGGCGGACCCGGCGACCTTGATGTCGACCCGGCGCAGCACGGCGAACTCGGTGAACGCCAGCGCGACCACCAGCAGGAAGGTGATCAGGTATTTCGTCCTCACCGGACGACCTCGACGTCGCGCTCCGGATCGACAAGCAGCGCCTGCCCGACGACGGCCAGGTAGAAGACCGCACTGAGCAGGGCCGGCACGAAGATCCACGGTTCGGGTTCGACGAGCATCCGCCAGCCGGCGACGCCGACCCAGACCAGGCCGGTACCGGCGGTCCAGACCCTCATGCCGGTCCACAGCCGCCGGGTCTTGCTCTTCTTGGCGGTGCCGCCGGTGGGCTGCCAGCCCATCCGCCGGCCCCGGACGATGTCGATGATGGCGAAGGCGTGCGCCCAGCCGTAGATCATCTTGACCGTCCAGCTCTCCAGGCCGTACCGGTTGCGGTGCCAGAACGGGAAGATGATCAGGTTGTAGACCACGCTGGGCAGGATCAGCAGGTAGTTCGCGATCGCGATCTGGTGCGCGAACACGGTCAGCATCAGCACCGGGATGACCGGCGCGACGAAGGTGAACAGCCCGGTGTGCAGGTAGTAACAGAAGCCGGAGATGTAGCTGAGCCGGGCCCGCAGCCGCAGTTTCGTCGACCAGAACTTCCTCGACCCGAGCAGGCTCATCGAGCCGGCGCACCAGCGGTACTGCTGGGTGAAGAACGAGTCCACGTCCGACGGGCAGAGCCCCGCCGCCAGCACGACCGGGATGTAGCGCAGGCTCCACCCCTTCATCCGCAGGTCGAAGCCGGTGTGCACGTCCTCGGAGTGCTCGATCAGGGTGGACCCGCCGATGGAGAACAGCGCGTCACGCCGGTAGACGGCGCAACTGCCCACGCAGATCGCCGAGTCGTGGGCCTGCCGGGACACCTGCACCGACCGGTAGAACAGCTCCTGCACCGCCCCGGCCCCGCGCTCCACCCAGGTCTGCCCCAGGTGCACCCGGAAGTACTGCGGCGACTGCACGATGCCCGCCTTCGGCTCGGCGTCGAACCAGGGCAGCATCTGGTCGAGCATGTCCTTACGCGGGACGAAGTCGGCGTCCAGGACCAGGATGAAGTCGCTCATGGTGCGTTCGAAGGCGTACCGCATGTTGCCGGCCTTCTTGAACCAGCCCCGGTTGGGTCGCCGCTGGTAGACGAAGCCGAAGGCGAGTGCCATCCGTTCCATCGCCTCGTTGGGCGAGTCGTCGAGCACGTAGACGGTGACCTCGCCCCGGTAGTGGCGGCCCATCGCCCGCACGTGCTCCCAGGTGTTGCGCAGCACGTGCGCGGGCTCGCCGCAGACCGGCAGGAAGACGTCGACGCTCGGGTACCGGGCCGGCCGCCAGGTGCGCACCAGTTCCTGGTGCCGGGCCAGGTCGAAGCCCGGGGTGAACAGGTTGACCGCGAGCGAGATCAGGTAGTAGACGACGGTGAAGAACAGCAGCGGGGCGAGCAGCCACAGCCACGGGGCGAGCCGGACGAAGAGCAGTTGGCTGGTGATCAGGCAACCGAAGCTGACCAGCGACGGCACCATCAGGGCGGCCAGTCGCCGCTTGCGGTAGGAGACCATCTCGGCGTCCGTCGGCGGCAACGGCACCGGGGCGTACGCGGGCCGGTGCGCCGCGTCGTCGGTCCGGCGCGGGGTCCACTTCGACACCTGCCGCGGCACCCGGAACTCGGCGGTCGGCGACAGCACCGCGGCCGGGTCGACCGCAGGCGGTGAGGTCATCGCTTTCGTCTCCCCCGCTCGCCGGTCCGCACGCCCTCCCCGACAGTGCGAGCGGGATGTCGCCGGACGCGTCCAGGAAAGCCGGGCACGGTGAACTGGCCGTGGCTGCTTGGTGGTGAAGCTAGAAAACTATTCAGTCGGCCGCAAGGTGTCAATGCCCGCGAATCGATCGAAAGCCCCACCAGCCCGCAGATCGCGCGTCACCCTACTCACATTCATCCGGGCGTCACCGGCCCGACACCCGTCCCGGCCCCGACCGTCGTCAGCCCTTGGCCAACGGGAGCACCAGCACCGCCTCGGTGCCACCGGTCGGGCCGGGACGCAGCTCGATGCTGCCCCGCAACTCCCCGGTCACCAGGGCCCGGACGATCTGCAACCCCAGCCGCCCGCCCCGGTCGGCGTCGAACTCGGCCGGCAGCCCGCGCCCGTTGTCGGTCACCGAGACGTGCAACTGCTTGCGCTGCCGGTGCGCCGCGACGACCACCTCGGGCCGGGTCGCCGGCTCCACCACCTCGTCGCCCTCCTCGGCCGGCGGAAAGCCGTGCTCGACGGCGTTGAGCAGCAACTCGTTGAGCACCATCACCAGCGAGGTGGCGATCTCGGCGGGCAGCACCCCGAAGCTGCCGGTACGGCGCATCCCGACGCTCACCTCGGTCGCGGCCACCTCCGTCGCCGCGCTCGCCACCCGGTCGACGATCCCGTCGAACTCGACCGCCTCGTCGCTGGACATGGAGAGCGTCTCGTGCACCAGGGCGATGGAGGCGACCCGGCGTACCGACTCCTCCAGGGCGACCCGGGCCTCCGGCATCGACACCCGGCGGGCCTGCAGGCGCAGCAGCGCGGCGACGGTCTGCAGGTTGTTCTTCACCCGGTGGTGGATCTCCCGGATGGTGGCGTCCTTGGTGATCAGGGCCCGGTCGCGGCGGCGTACCTCGGTGATGTCACGGACCAGGACCAGCGCGCCGATCGGCACCCCGGCGGGCATCAGCGGCAGGGCCCGGGTGAGCATCGTCGCCCCCCGGGCGTCGATCTCCCGGCGCGGCGGGCCCTCGCCGCGCAGCGCGGCGAGGATGCCGTTGGCCGCCTCGGTGCCGTCGAGCGGGTCGCTGGCCAGCCGGCGGTGCAGCTTCGCCAGGTCCTCGCCCACCAGATGGGAGGCGTACCCCAACCGGCGGTACGCCGACTGCGCGTTCGGGCTGGCGTAGGTGACCTTGCCGCCCGCGTCGAGCCGGACCAGCCCGTCGCCGACCCGGGGCGCGGAGGTGGTCTCGCCCGGGTGCCGGGGCGGCGGGAAGGTGCCGTCGGCGATCATCTGGGCCAGGTCGTCGGCGGTGGTGAGGTAGTTCAGCTCCAGCTGGCTGGGGGTGCGGGCGGTGGACAGGTTGGTGTCCCGGCCGACCACCGCGATCACCTCCCCGGCCTCCCCGTCGGCGGTCCGCAGCCGCACCGGGATCGCCTCGTGCCGGGCCGGCACGTCGCCGTACCAGACCGGGTCGCCCTCCCGCCAGATCCGACCCTGCCGGTAGGCGACCTCCAGGTGCGCCACCTCCGGCCCGCCCACGATCCGTCCCACCTGGTCGTCCAGGTAGGCGGTCGGGGCGGTCGTCGGGCGGACCTGGGCGACGCAGAGGAAAGTGCCGTCGGCGTCCACCGGCACCCAGAGCAGCAGGTCGGCGAAGGACAGGTCGGACAGCAGCTGCCAGTCGCCGGCGATCCGGTGCAGGTGGTCGATGTCGGCCGGGCGGAGCTGGGTGTGCTCCTCGGCGAGGTCGCGCAGCGTGGACACGAGACACAGCGTGCCACGCCCACCCGGACGCCGTCCCGCTGGCCGGCCCGGGTCACATCGTCGCGGTGACCTTCTTCAGCCCGCGCGGGGCGTCCGGGTCCTCACCCCGGGCCAGCGCCAGGGCGAGGGCCAGGCGCTGCAACGGCAGGATGTCCAGCAGCGGGGCGTACCGCTCGTCGACCTCGGGCACCGCCATCCGGGTGGCCCCCTCGACCTCGGCCGAGCCGACCACCACGACGTCGGCCCGCCGCTCGCCGAGGCGGGGCAGCACCTCGCCCATGGACCGGCCACCGGGGCCGGAGCCGACCACGGCCAGCACCGGGACGTCCGGGTCGGTCATCGCCAGCGGGCCGTGCAGCAGGTCGGCGCCGGAGAATGCCAGCGCCGGCAGGTAGGACGTCTCCATCAGCTTCAGCGCCGCCTCCCGGGCGGTCGGGTACGCGTACCCCCGGCCGGTGGTGACGAGCTGGCCGGCGAACCGGTAGCGCGGGGCGAGCTGGGTGGGGGTGGGGTCGGCGAGGGTGCGCTCGGCCAGTTCGGGGAGGCGTTCCAGGGCGGCCCGCTGGTCGGCCGGCAGCACGCCGTCCCCGGCCCGGACGCCCTCCACCAGCAGCAGCAGGGCGAGCAGTTCGGCGGTGTACGTCTTGGTGGCGGCGACGGCCCGCTCGTGCCCGGCGGCGATGTCGACGCCCAGCTCGGCGGTCCGGGCCAGCGGTGAGCCGGGATCGTTGGTGACCGCCAGGGTGAGCGCGCCGGCCTCGCGGGCGGTGCGCAGCACCTCGGTCAGGTCGGGTGAGCCGCCGCTCTGGCTGACCCCGACGACGAGCGCGTCGGAGAGGTCGGGGCGGGCCCCGTAGACGGTGACCGCGCTCGGCGAGGCGAGCCCGGCGGGCAGTCCGAGCCGGATCTCGGTCAGGTACGCCCCGTAGAGGGCGGCGTGGTCGGAGGTGCCCCGGGCGGTGAAGACCACGTGCCGGGGGCGGCGTTGGGCGACGGCCGCCGCGACCCGGGCGATCGCCGCGGCGTGCTCGGTGGAGAGCAGCCGCGCGTAACCGGCCGGCTGCTCGGCGATGTCGGCGGCCATCCCGGCCCCTGGCTGCGTCACGGAAACTCCCCTCGCTGCGCGATCGCCGCGCGTTTCATGTTCAGTCTTGCACGATTCTGTCGCTGGGGACAATCCAGCGCGCACTAATGAGCAGAAGATCGGCATCGGTTGCCGGCATCCCCTACGCTTGCCCAGCCCTGGCAACCCCCTGCTAGTGAGAGGCCGACGTGTCGGAGGAGCCACCCGCGCTGACCGCGGCCGAGGAACTCGCCCTCGCCCGGCTCGCGCTCGACGAGGGCGACCTGGCCCACGCCGCCGACCACCTCGCCGCCGCCCTGGTGCTGGCACCGACCCTGCCCGACACGCACGAGACGCTCACCCGGATCGCCGCCGCCTCGGGCGGTGACCTCGACCTCTTCCCGCTCGGCCAGCGGGCACACGTCGGGGCCGTGGTCGCCCGCGCCCACCTGCTCGCCGCCGCCGGCCGCCCGGCCGAAGGGCTCGACCTGCTGGTCGCCGCCACCGGCCACGCCCCCGGCGTCGACTGGGCCGGGGTGCCCTGGGTCACCGCCCCCGAGCTGGCGAACCGACTCGACCCGGACCGCTGCGCCCGGATCCTCATGCAGGTCTGCGCCGCCGTGCCCGACCCGGTCCCCCGCGCCGGGCGGGCACCCCTGACGCCGTACCTCACCCTGGCCCGGCACGCGGTCGCCGCGCACCCCCGGCACGCCCTGCTGCTCGGGGCGGCGTCCGCGCTGGCCCGGCGGCTCGGCGAGATCACCCTCGCGGTCACCTGGGCCAGCCGGGGGGTACGCGAGACGCCGTCCAAACTCGGCGAGGTCTGGCTCGGGTATGCCTACCGCAGCGCCGGGCGGACCCGCGACGCCCTGGCCGCGCTGGAACGGGCCGTCGGGCACGACCCCGACGACCTCGCCGTCTATGCCGACATCGCCGGCACCCTGGCCGACCACGGCCGACTCGACGACGCCCTCGGCTGGATCGACCGGGCGCTGGCCCGCGACCCGACCTTCGACTGCGCGGTGCACACCGCGCACCGGCTGCGGTTCCTGCGCGACGGCGACGTGGCGCACCTGGTCGACCTCGCCGACTTCACCCGGGACCACCCGGACGACAGCCACGAGCACACCGACCTCGCCGAGTCCTGCCGGGGACGCCCCTGGCTGGGGCAGGTCACCCCGGCGACCGGCGCGATGGTCGACGCGCTGCGCCGCGCGCTCGCCGCCGACGGCTTCCCCGACGCGGCGGTACGCCTCGACACCGTCGAACCACCGAGCGCGATGCGTACCGTCACCGCCGCCGTGCCCGCCCTGCACGTCGAGGTGACCGGGGTGGCCGAACCGGACCCGCGCGAGCCCCGTCGGGACACCGGCTACCGGCTCTGGCGTTACGACGGCACCACCGCCGCACCGACCCTGCCCGCCCCGTCCCCGGCCGCCGCCGAGCGGGTACGCCACCTGGCCCACCCCGCCTGGCCGCACCCACCGGCCGCGTACGACGCGGCGGTCGGGCTGGCCACCCTGGACCTGGCCGACCTGCTCGGTCTGCTGGTGCACCCGCCCGACGCGCCGCCGACCGCGCTGGGCCGGGTGCTCAGCGGCCAGGACCCGTCGCTGTGGGTCCGGTGCGTGCAGGTCTGGGCCTGCCTCGGCCTGCTGCACCACAGCACGGACGAGCCGTGGGCGACCTCGACCCGCCGCCGGGTACTGGTGGAGCTGATCTGGGGCGTGGAGGACTGGATCACCGAAGCGGCGCTGTTCGCCCTGGTCACCGCCGCCTGGATCGACCCGACGGTACGCCCCGACGTGGCCGGGCTGGTGGCCGAGCGGCTCGCCGACGTGGCGGCCGTCGCGCAGGACCGGCCGGTGCCGATCGCCATCTCCCTGGCCCACCTGGCGCTGGCCACCCCGGCCGTCGACCCGGACACCACCGCACTGGCCCACCGGCTGCTCGCCACCCCGGCCGGGACCCGTCGGTCCGGTCCCCTGGCCCGTGCCTGGCGTCGCCTCACCGCCCTCGTCCGCCGCCGACCCCGCTCTCGCCCCCGCCCGGATTGATCAACCCACCCGAGCCGACGTAGTGGTGTCCGGACGGGTTGATGCCGCACCATCGGCCCCAGCGAGTCGATCACCGACGCGGGGACACGACGGACGCGGACACGGACACGACGGACGCGGGCACGGGCTGCCGACTGCGGCACCGCCGCTTGATCGACTCCTCGGGGCCGAGGTAGCGGTATCCGGTCGGGTTGATGCCGCAACATCGGCCCCAGCGAGTCGATCACCGACGCGGGCGGGCACGGGCACGGGCGGGCACGGGCGGCCAGATACCGCACCGACTCATGGGGGCGGAGGTAGCGGTGTCCAGTCGGGTTGATGCCGCTACATCGGCCCAGAAGAGCTGATCATGATCGGGAGGCATCGGCCACGCGGACACCCGGCGAAGGGGCCCGCCCCCGTAGCTCGATCAACTCATCTGGGCCGATGTAGCGCAATCCGAGCGGGTTGATGCCGCACCATCGGCCCAGGCGAGTCGATCACCGACACGGGTGCGACGGACACGGGTGCGACGGACACGGGTGCGACGGACACGGGTGCGACGGACACGGGTGCGACGGACACGGCCGGCCCGTACCCCTGGCGGGGACGGACCGGCCGTTACGGACGGGACCGGGTCAGGAGACCGGGGCCTTGCCGAGGGCGATCTCGGCCTGCTCCTCGCCGCTGGCGTCCGGCGGCGGGGCGGCGTTCGCCGTGCGCAGCGGGATCTCCCGGATGAACCAGGCGAGCACCGGCACCGCGATCGCGATGATCATCGCCCAGAAGAAGACGTGTGAGATGGCGTCGGAGAGCCCGCCGAGCACCACCTCGCGCGCCTGCGCCGGCAACTCCTTGAGCTTCGTCAGGTCCATCCCCCGGCCCTCGCCGGTGCCCCCGGCGAAGGCGCTGCCGGCCGGCGAGTCGGCGAGCCGGTTGGCGAAGATCGCCCCGAACAGCGAGATGCCGAACGAACCACCGATGGAGCGGAAGAAGGTGGCCGCGCCGCTGGCCGCGCCGAGGTCCTTCTGCTCCACGCTGTTCTGCGCGATCAGCATCGAGGTCTGCATCAGGAAGCCCATGCCGGCGCCGAGGACCAGCATGTAGAGGGACGACTCGAGCTTGCCGGTGTCGACCTCCAGCAGGGACAGCAGCGCCATGCCGACGGCCATCACCACGCCGCCGACGATCGGGAACATCCGGTAGCGGCCGGTCCTGGTGATGGCCCGGCCGACCACCAACGACACCACCAGCATGCCGAACATCAACGGGAGCAGGAGCAGGCCGCTGTTGGTGGCCGAGGCGCCCTGCACGGTCTGCTGGTAGAGCGGCAGGAAGTTCATCGCGCCGAACATGGCGAAGCCGAGCAGGAAGCCGATCACCGAGATCAGCGCGAAGTTGCGGTTGGCGAAAAGGCCGAGCGGCAGGATCGGCTCGACGACCCGCCGTTCGACGATGCCGAAGGCCACCAGGCTGACCAGGGCCAGCGCGGCGAGGCCGAAGATCTGCGCGGAGGCCCAGTCGTACTCGTTGCCGCCCCAGGTGGTGATCAGGACGATCGCGGTGATGCCGACGGAGAGCAGGCCCGCGCCCAGCCAGTCGATCCGGTGCTCGGTGCGGTACTTCGGCAGGTGCATGGTGGTGGCCAGGATCAGCAGCGCGAGGCCACCGAGCGGCAGGTTGACGTAGAACGCCCAGCGCCAGGAGAGGTTGTCGGTGATGAACCCGCCGACCAGCGGGCCGGCGACCATGGCGATCGCCATGATGCCGGCGATCATGCCCTGGTAGCGGCCCCGCTCACGCGGCGGGACCAGGTCGCCGATGATCGCCATCACGCCGACCATCAGGCCGCCGGCGCCGAGCCCCTGCACGGCCCGGAAGGCGATCAGCTCGACCATCCCGTTGCCGGTGCCGCCGAGCAGCTCGGAGCCGGACATCCCGCACAGCGCCGACCCGATCAGGAAGACGACCACCGAGGTCAGGAAGACCGCCTTGCGGCCGTAGAGGTCGCCGAGCTTGCCCCAGATCGGGGTGGAGACCGTGGTGCCCAGCACGTACGCGGTGACCACCCAGGTGAAGTGGTTGACGCCGCCGAACTCGCTGACGATCCGCGGCAGCGCGGTGCTGACGATCATGTTGTCGAGCATCGCGAGCATCATCGCGATCATGAGGCCGAACAGCACCACCCGGATGTTGGGTTTCGCCCTCGCCTGGGTTTCCTGAGTCATGGGTAAGCTCCCCCGGAGATCTGTCGCACTTACTTGCCGCCCGGCTAGTCACCTTACTAGCCGCACGGTAAGTTGGAGGGCGGGACCCCGTCAAGCGAGTTGGGTGGTAGGTACAGGTGACTCAGAGCACAGGCGGCACGCGCGGGCGCATCCAGGCCGTCGCCCTGGAGCTCTTCACCGAGCAGGGATACGAGAAGACCTCGCTCCGGGAGATCGCCGAGCGCCTCGGCGTCACCAAGGCCGCCCTCTACTACCACTTCAAGAGCAAGGAAGAGATCGTCAACAGCTACGTCGAGGACCGGTTGCACCGGATGGACGAGCTGATCGACTGGGCCCGCGACCAACCGGCCAGCCGGGCCACCCGGCGGGAACTGGTCAGCCAGTACGCCGACACGATGTTCGCCCCCGGGCAGTCCGTGGTGATGCGGTTCTTCGAACAGAACCAGACCGTGCTCAAGAGCCTCGTCGCCGGCCAGCAGATGCGTGAGCGGATGTTCCGCCTGGCCGACGCGATCTGCCAGGGCGACGACTCACCCCGGGCCCAACTGCGGGCGACGCTCGTGCTGTTCGCCGTACACAGCAGCTGGTTCGCCGTCCGGGCCCCGGACATCACCGACGACGAACGCAAGAAGATCGCCCTCGAACTGGCCGACGAACTGCTGGCCGGCATCGAGGAGAGCTGACCGCTCAGGCCGGACCCGGTGACTGCGGCCCGGGTCGTATCCTCGTGGCCGACTACGTTCAGCCACAGCGTCCCAGTGGCCACCCCCGACGGCCTGCAGATGGCAGCCGTGGTGACGTGCCGACGGGTCACCGGGCCATTGGCGGGCTGCATATCGTGCAGCAGCGCGAGCAGTTCCCGCAGGGTCACCGGTAGTCCTCGTCGCCGATGACCACCTTCTCCCGGGCGGGATCGGCGTCAACGAGCGCCCGGTAACCGGCCACCGGGCGCTCGTCTGGTCCGTCGGATCTGTGATGCCTGGGTGTGACTGCGGGTTCTCTTCCTGGTCGCGGTCGGCTGCAATGGGCGTATGACGTTTCGTGGTGGTTCGGGTGCGGGAGGCGGGCGGCGTGGTATGCCTGCTCAGAGGCAGGGATGGAGGGCAGCAAGTCAGTCTGCGACCGGTCCTCGGACGTTGCGTCCACCCCGGCCGGCAGCGACCCGATTGGCGGTGGGGACGGTCGACGTCAAACCCGACCCGTGGCAGCGCCTAGTGGCCATCGGCAGCATCCTGTCGGTGTTGCTCGTGGCCATCGGCCTGTACAGCACCAACGAGGCCAACCGTCAGACCAGCGAGGCCAATCGTGAGCAGCAACGGCTGACCGAGCAGGGGCAAATCACCGACCGATTCACCAAAGCCGTCGAGCAACTCGGCCAACCCGGTCCGGAGAAGGTCGATGTACGCCTCGGCGCGATCTACGCCCTGGAACGCATCATGCGCGACTCCGCCGTCGACCACCCCGCCGTCGTCAGCGTCCTGACCTCCTTCATCCGCGTTCACGCCCCCGTCGATCCCGCCACGACACGCAATCCGAAACCAGTCAGCCAGGCCCACAAGCCGCCCTCGCCACCGGTTGACGTCCAAGCCGCCCTCACCGTGCTCGGGCACCGCGATGCCACCCGAGATCAAGGCCGGCTCGACCTCACCGACGCGAACCTGACCGGCGCGAACCTGACCGGCGCGAACCTGGCCGGCGCGACCCTGACCGGCGCGAATTTGAACCGCGCGAACCTGCGCAGCCGGCTCGACATTGACATGCCCCACGTGGTCGCGCGGAGCAGTCTCGACGTGGACCTGTCCAGCCTGCCCGGCGTGAACCTGACCGGCGCGGACCTGACCGACGCGGACCTGACCGACGCGGACCTGACCGGCGCGGGCCTGACAGATGCGAACCTAACCGGCGCGAACCTGACCGGCGCGAACCTGTACCACACGACCCTGACCCGTGCGAACCTGACCGGCGCGAACCTGAACCGCGCGGACCTGCTCAGCGCGAACCTGACCGGCGCGGACCTGCTCAACGCGACCCTGAACCGCGCGGACCTACTCAGCGCGAACCTGACCGGCGCGATCCTGCTCCGTGCGAACCTGACCTCCGCGAACCTGATCTCCGCGGACCTGACCGGCGCGACCCTGACCGGCGCGACCCTGACCGGCGCGACCCTGAACCGCACGACCCTGACCCGCGCGAACCTAACCGACGCGAACCTAACCGACGCGAACCTAACCGACGCGAACCTAACCGCCGTGAACCTGAGGTGTGCTCGTACCAATGCTCGGACGCAGTTGCCTTTGGGGGTGGTCTGGCCGGCGCCGTGTGGCTGACGCTTCCGGGCCCTACGCCAAAGGGCGGGCCCAGGTGAGGAAACGGTCGGTCACGTCGACCGGGCGACCGCCGTCCAGCTGCGCGAGGTGGTCCTCCGCTTCGGCTTTCCAGCCCGCGAGCAGCGCCAGCAACCGGGGCCGGTCGTCGGCGTACGTCGCGAGCAGGGCGAGCTTCGCCTCCCCGCAGGGCCACGGGTGCGCGTCCACCCGGCACAGCCAGGTCGGGGGCAGGGGCGTGTGCCGCCCCGGGATCACGCCGGTCACGAGGTCGGCACCTTTCGCGGGACCGGCCTGCGGACTGCCGGCCGGAGGGCCGGGGCCTTCAAGGGCTCGACGCCGGCAGGCTTGAGGAACAGGGTCCGCCGGGAGACCGCGTCGCCTGCGGCGTCGAGCACGTACGCGTCGATCCACACCCACCCGTCGTACGTGTGCCAGTCGGTCAGCACCCGGATGACCCGGACCGTGATCGGCCGGACGAACTGCACGCTGGCGGCGCGGGACAGGCGCAGCACGTCGCCGGAGCGAATCAGCAGCGGGGTCACCGCGCGGGCCTCCGCTCCCGCCAACGGCACTCGGGAGTGACGTTCGCCAGGCGGCCGGGACCCCGCCACGGCGGAACGACCGGGCCGATCGGACCCGGCAGGTACGGGCGCGCGGGCGGCGGGTCGGCGGCCGGCTTCGGGCGCGGCGCTGGTGGAGGATCTGTCGGCTTCGGCTTGTCGGGCACGGTGCTCCCCTGACGTCGTGGCGTTGGAAGGGGGCCGCCTCCCACCCCTCCGAAGGAGGCGGCCCCCGCAGCAGACACGACCGGCGTTGTCCACTCCGGCCGGCGGCGTCGCTCTGAACACGACTCTCGCAGTCAGTTGCGGGACGAGTACACAGCGTTAGATCATTCCAACGGGACCGCTGGGACGTCCCAGGTGCGCTACAGAGGGGTAACGCGGATGAATCACGCGGTGAAGGTCGCGATGCTGGACGCAGGCGAAACCGCCGAGAGTCTGGCAGCTCAGGTGGGTGTCGACCCGAAGACAGCGGCGCGATGGGTGAGTCACGGACGCATCCCGCGCGCCCGGCACCGGGTGCGGGTCGCTTCGATCCTCGGGCGGGACGTGCTCGACCTCTGGCCGGACGCGCTGAAGCGCCGCGAACCGGCGTGGTTCCGCCGGTGGGCGGACATCGAGCGAGAGGCGGTCGAGCTGCGGTGGTTCGAGCTGGCATGGGTGCCGGGTCTACTTCAGACCGAAGCGTACGCGCGGGCGACGCTGGCTCTGGCGACACCCGCCACCGACGAGGTTGACGAGCTGGTGACGGCGCGCATGCAGCGGCAAGCGATTCTCCACTGGCCACAGCCGCCGCTCGTCGTCGCGGTGATCGACGAAGCAGCCCTCCGACGGCGTGCAGGACGCGACGGCAAGCTGATGCGCGAGCAGTGCGAGCACATTGCGGCCTGCGCCGAACTGCCGTCCGTGCAGGTCCATGTAGTACCGCTCGACACGCCGATCTATCTAGGCATGGGCGGGCCGTTCATCCTGGCCGAGTTGCCGGACGGCGCGCGGGTGGCGCACCAGGACAGCCCGGCCAGGGCGCACATCACCGACGACGCGGCAGAAGTTGCTAGCCTCGAACGGAGATGGGCGCGCATTGTCGGCGAGGCCCTCCCCCGGGCACAGTCTCTCGACCTCGTGAGGAAAGTGGCAGCGACATGGACATGACCGGCGCGCAGTGGCACAAGAGCACCAGGAGCGGGGACAACGGCGGGGCGTGTGTCGAGGTGGCCGACAACCTGCCCGGCGTCGTCCTCGTCCGGGACACCAAGGACCGCGACGGCGCTACGCTGACGTTCACTCCCGGCGCCTGGCGCGGGTTCGTGAGCTTCGCGAAGGCATCCCGCTAGACAAGGCGTTGGGGCCCCGGCCGGACGGCGGCCGGGGGCCGCCTGCTGTCCGGGGCCACCGTGACCCAGCGACCCCGCAGGCGGCCACATCGCCCTCGGTCACGCCGCCCGCGCGGCCATCGTTCACCAGACGCACCTCTAGCCACCACCGATCTGCCGTTGGCGTGGCACAGGTAGGCAGCGCGGATGGCGCGGTCGCAGCATTCCCCACCTTGTGCAGGCCCCGCTGTGATGCCATCCCGGTGTCACCCCTCGGACTGCTCACCGTCGCCGCGCTGTTCAAGCAGAGCCCTCAGGTTGCTCATCGCCCCGGTGTGGCCGGCGTCGGCTGCGCGTCGATACCACTGCTCCGCCTCCTCCTGGCTATCACCGCTCTGTTCAAGCAGAATCCCCAGGTTGTTCATTGCGTCGGTGTGGCCAGTGTCGGCTGCGCGTCGGAACCACTGCTCCGCCTCCTCCCGGCTATCACCGCGCTTGGCAAGTAGAACGCCCAGGTTGCTCATCGCCCCGGTGTGGCCGGCGTCGGCTGCGCGTCGATACCACTGCTCCGCCTCCTCCTGGCTATCACCGCTCTGTTCAAGCAGAATCCCCAGGTTGTACATCGCCCTGGTGTAGCCAGTGTCGGCTGCGCGTCGGAACCACTGCTCCGCCTCCTCCCGGCTATCACCGCCCCGGGCAAGCAGAACGCCCAGGTTGCTCATCGCCCCGGTGTGGCCGGCGTCGGCTGCGCGTCGATACCACTGCTCCGCCTCCGCCTGGCTGCCGCGCTGTTCAAGCAAAACGCCCAGGTTGTACATCGCCTCGGTGTGGCCGGTGTCGGCTGCGTGTCGGAACCACTGCTCCGCCTCCGCCTGGCTGCCGCGCTGTTCAAGCAGAACGCCCAGGTTGCTCATCGCCCTGGTGTGGCCGGTGTCGGCTGCGCGTCGGAACCACTGCTCCGCCTCCTCCCGGCTATCACCGCCCCGGGCAAGCAGAACGCCCAGGTTGTACATCGCCTCGGTGTGGCCGGTGTCGGCTGCGCGTCGGAACCACTGCTCCGCCTCCGCCTGGCTGCCGCGCTGTTCAAGCAGAACGCCCAGGTTGCTCATCGCGTCGGTGTGGCCGGTGTCGGCTGCGCGTCGGAACCACTGCTCCGCCTCCTCCCGGCTATCACCGCCCCGGGCAAGCAGAACGCCCAGGTTGAACATCGCCTCGGAGTGGCCGATGTCGGCTGCGGTGCGCCACGCCTGTTCAGCGATGTCTAACCGTTGGGCGAAATAGGCATGAGTGCCGATGGTGGCGGCTTGGGGGGTGGTGGCGATGGTGAGCAGGGTGTTCCAGACCTGGTCGGGGACCGGGGTTGCGGCGAGGGGGCCCTGGCCGGTGGTGGTGCGGTCGAGGAGGTAGTCGGAGGCGGTGTAGGTGCCGTTTTCGTGAGGAAGGAGGCAGGAACTGGCACCGAGGACCCGTTCGCACGCCCATTGGAGTCCTTGAGTAATGGTGGGTAGATCGGCGCGGTGTCTCCAGGCGGGGGACAGGTAGGGGCGGTAGAGCTTGGCGAGGATGTCGCGGGGGACGGGGGCGGTGTAGCCGGCGCGGCGGCAGTCCACTGCGGCGCTGATGAGGGCGTGTCCGACCTCGAACGAGGGGCCGTCGCCGACCGACCAGCGGCGCATCATGGCCGGGCCGGCGGCGAGGTATTCGGCGAACCCGACCCCGGCGGTTAGCGCAGCCGCGATCCGGTCGTCGCCGGTGGCCTCGGCGTCGGTGCGCTCGGAGTCGGTGAGGTGCTGACCGACCGGGATGCGCCGTCGGCCCCGGATCTGGGCCACCAGTTTCGCCGCAGCCTCGTCCAGCCCGGCCGTGATGAGTTCTTGGCCTTGGCCGCCTCGGGTAGCGGCGTGGTCGAGGCGGGATAGTTCCTCGTCACGGATGGTGGCCACCACCACCACGTCGGCCCGCCCGGAGGGGCACAGACGTTGAAGCAGCGCCTGGTCGATGCCTCCGGGGGTGAGGAAGCGCTCCAGGTCGTCAAGCCACACGACCGCATCCCTGATCGGGTAGCCGGCCTCGACCAGATCTCTCAGCGCCCCCGCGTACGCCGGGGTGAGTAGCTGGTGGTGCGGGCGAAGCCGGTGGATGGCCTCGAACGCGCTGCGGCTCTTGCCGGCGGCTGCCTTGCCGTGCAGCAGCACGATCCCGCCTTCGGCGATGGCCCATTCCAGGTCATCGTCACCGGTGCGGGGAACGTAGGGAGGAAGGTCCTGGTCATGGCGGTCGGTGGTGTCGATAGCGGGTTTGACGCCCAGGTCCAGCGGGTCGACCTGCTCCACCAACGGCGGCCGCCCGTCGTCGCGGAGGTGCAGCAGGCACCCGAGGGGTACGGACTCAGTCGGGCTGGCGGTGCCGGGCTTCCTGCCTGGTCGCGTCTTGAGCCAGCCGAATACCAGCCCTACCGCTCCGAGGATCCCGAAGGCGATGCTGGTGATCTTCTCAGCCCGGTCCAGACCTTGCTTCACCAGGAAGTACACCACCGGGGCAACGACTGCGGCCGAGGAGAGCAGCAACACGATCTGGCGGAGTCGTCGCCGCACCGACATGAAGGCCACACGTCATTCTGACGGTGACCGGCAAGAAACGCAGACCCGCCATCTCACCCGCGCCAGCCCGCCCATCAGCTGAGAGCATTCTCGACCTCAGCCAGGCGTAGACGGCGTGCTCGTCTTCCTCCGGGGGCATGGGTGGCCAGCGAAGATGACGGCCGCCGATGTCGCGTGCTCCGAGCACGACGGGCAGCGCATGGCCCGGCGTGACGAGAGGTGCGACGCCGTTCACCGGCCAGGCGGCGGGCAGGTCGGTGCGAACCGGTCAGGCCGCCCCGACGGGCAGCGCCAGGCGCAGGGCGAGCAGGTCGACACCGGGCAGCGGCGACCAGTCCCGCTGCGGGGTACGCACGAATCCGAGCCCCGCGTACAGCCGGTGGGCGGCGTCGGCGAGCCCGCTGCGGACGCAGATGACCAGCGCCGTGCAGCCCTGCGCCACGGCCCGGGACAGGCAGGCCCGCACCAGCGCCACCCCCACACCCCGCCCCTGGGCGGCCGGGTCCACCGCCAGCATCCGGAACTCCGCCTCGCCCGGCCCGGACAGCTCCGCGTACGGGCTGCCGGGCAGCACGTAGGTGACCGAGCCGAGAACCGTGCCGGTCGCCCCGTCGACGGCGACCAGGATCTCGCCGTGCTCCGCCCGGCCGGCCACGTCGGCCAGCACCACGCCGTAGCCGTTCTCGCCCTTGAGCTGACCGTCGGCCTCGTAGGCGGCGACGGTCAACCGGGCCACCGCCGGGAACTCGGCCGGTACGGCCCGCCGGACCAGCAGGCCGGTCGTCCGGTCGTCGGGGATCAACCGATCACCGCGATCAGGTCACCGTCCTGCACCACGTCGCCCTCGTTGACCGCGAGCTGCTCGACCACCCCGTCGGACTCGGCGACGACCGGAATCTCCATCTTCATCGACTCCAGGATCACCAGCGTGTCCCCCTCGGAGACGGTGTCCCCGGTCGACGCGACGACCTTCCACACGTTGGCCACCATCTCGGCGCGGATCTCCTCGGCCATCACGGCCCTCCCTCTCCACCGGGTGTGTCTGCGTCGGTATCCAATCACGGACCGGCCCCGCGTGGGCGGAGAGCGCCACGCGCGCCCGGCGTACCGCTGCCGCCCCGGCGCACGACGGTGCCCGCCGGCCGCACTAGCATCATCAGGTCGGACCCGACGCCGGGAGGCCGGCGGCGTGCACGCAGTCGCGGGTCGACCGCAGCAGGGTCGGACCCATCACGAGGAGGTCAGCATGGCGAAGAAGGCCCGTAAGAAGAAGGCCCGTAAGAAGAGCGGCGCGAACCACGGCAAGCGCCCCAACTCCTGAGCCGTTCCGGCGGGCCACCGCCGCGACGTCAGGTCCGGCCCCGCGCCGGACACACCGGTGGCCCGGGTCGAGTCGACCCGGGCCACCGTCATGTGTTCGTCTCGTCCACGGCGGATCCGCCGTGCCGTGTCACTCGGCGAGTTCGCGGGACTCGCTGGCCTCGAAGACCACCAGCTCGGTGAGGCGTACCCGCAGCCGCTCGCGCAGCTCGTCGGGGGCGGTCTCGTTGCCGCAGCACCGCGCCACCAGCGCCCGCACCTCCTGCTCGATGCCGTACTCGCGCAGGCAGGGCCCGCACTCGTCCAGGTGGTAGCGGATCAGCGAACGGCGCTCCTCGGCGCACTCCAGGTCGAGGTAGAGGTAGACCTCCGCGAGCACTTCCCGGCAGTCCGTCTCGTGCGGCTCTCCACAGCTCACGTCACACCTCCCGACCGGCGGTGGCGGTGGTCGAACCCTTCGCGGGCTGCGCGGCGCTGAAGCCGCGCTCCGCGGCGTACCGCTCCAGCAGCTTGCGCAGGTTACGACGCCCGCGGTGCAGCCGGGACATCACGGTGCCGATCGGCGTACCCATGATGTCGGCGACCTCCTTGTACGAGAAGCCCTCGACATCGGTCAGGTAGACCGCCAGGCGGAACTCCTCCGGCAGCTGCTGGAGGGCCTCCTTGACGTCGGTGTCCGGCAGCCGGTCCAGCGCCTCGGTCTCGGCCGACCGCAACCCGCTGGAGGTGTGCGACTCGGCCTCGGCGAGCTGCCAGTCGGTGATCTCCTCGGTGGGCGCCTGGATGGGCTGGCGCTGCCGCTTGCGGTAGGAGTTGATGTAGGTGTTGGTCAGGATCCGGTAGAGCCAGGCCTTCAGGTTGGTGCCCTGCTCGAACTGGTGGAAGGCCGCGTACGCCTTCAGGTACGTCTCCTGGACCAGGTCCTCGGCGTCGGCCGGGTTACGCGTCATCCGCAGCCCGGCGGCGTAGAGCTGATCGACGAAGGGCATCGCGTCCCGCTCGAAGCGGGCCCTGCGCTCGTCCGTCTTCTCGGTGGTCAACCGCACATCCCCTCGCGTCGGATGCTGTCCCGCCGAGGATACGCGGACGGACCGGTCCGCAGCTTCCGTTCTGCCGGGTGTGCCCGTGCTCACCACCCGGGGGCCGGTCCCCACCGCCGGCCAGTCCGGACCGTCGAGCAGCCGTCTGAGCTGCCGCGCGTCCCGATCGTCCCGCTCCCGGCTCCGTGTCTCGGTCGGCACCGGTCACCCCCCTCGCCAGATTCCTCGTCCGGGAGTCGTAACACCCGACCGCCGGCCGCACATTCCGCCGGCCCCGCTCCTGGTCCCGGCCCGCCCGGTCGGCTACCGGAGGACTGGGACCAGGAAGGGCCTGGGAGGGACGGTCCCGACCACCCGAACCAGAAGGTCGGCACCACCGGATGCAACGAGGGGTCCGGCGGGGCGGAAACGGGTGGTCAGCACGGCGAACCGGCCCCGCGCCGTCGGTCGCCGCTGCGGTCAGTGGGCCCACCGGTACGTACGCAGCCAGGTGAGCACCGCGGCGGCCACCCCGGCCGGGTCCCGGCGCAGGTCGTGACGTTCGCCACGACGCACCACCACCTGCACCGCCCCGGCGGCGTCGGGCAGCCCGAAAGGGTCCCGGTCGCCGTTGACCACCAGCGTGGGCAGGCCGGTGGCCAGCTCGGCGGCCCGGGAACGCTCCGGGCGGCCGGGCGGGTGCAGCGGAAAGGCCAGCGCGACGACCCCGACCGCCCCCACCGGGCCGGCCGTCCGGCAGGCCACCCGGGCGCCGCTGGACCGGCCACCGACCAGCAGCGGCAGGTCGGGATGCCGGCGGCGCAGCACGGTCAGCACCGCCGTCCACGCCTCGTCCAGGTGCCCGGCCGGGGCCGGTGCCCGACGGCCGGCCACCCGGTAGGGCTGGGTCACCCGGGCCACCAGCACCCCGGCGTCGCGGGCGGCGTCACGGACGGCCAGCAGGTCCGGCGCGTCCACCGCGCCGCCGGCCCCGTGGCCGAGCACGAGCAGGGACGTCGGCGGTCCGGCCGGACGGTCGGTGTCGACCCGGGCCGGGCCGCGCGGGGTGTCGAGCTGTGTGGAGCGGGACATCCGGTCATTCTGCGCCGTGGCCGGCGGGATGATCAGCTCAACGGCACCAGAGTGAGCAACTGGTCGCGGACCGGTGGACCGGCGTCGCCGGCCGCGCCGGAATCGGAGCCGACCTCGCCCCGCCAGGCGACCAGCATGGCCCGGCGCTCGCGGGGGGTGGTGCCGCCCCACACGCCGTGGGTGTCGCCCACCTCCAGCGCCCAGGCCAGGCAGGAACCCTGCACGTCGCAGCTGCGGCAGAGCGACACCGCCGCGTCGGCTGGTTCGTTGGGTGCCGGAAAGAACGTCTCCGGATCCACGCTCTGACAGGTTCCTCTGGTCCGCCAGGCATCGTCGGAACGGCGGTCCCGCAACGCACGCAGCAGTCGCGGATCCCGTCGTGCGGCGGCCACCTCGTGCGGTCGGGGCATACGCGCCCGGGTCATCACACCCACCTCCCCCGTGGGACCGGCAAGATCGACGGGCGTCGTTCGCACTGCGCGAGGACGCTCCCAGTGCCAGCGCTGTGTTGTATCGCACCGTCGGCTACGGAGACAAGGGGTGTGCCGGAAAGATGGCAGAAAATCCGAGCGACATTTCACCGATAAACCTGGCAATTCGTACGCGCCAATGTCATCTATCGCGATCAGAACAGTGCGTCGGTCCCGTGGGAGCGTTCCCGGTCCAGCGCCACCCGGGCGGTCAACTCCGGGCCGTCGTTGCGCACGTCGCCCACCGCCGTACCGACCGGGCGGATCTCCAGCCCGGCGAGCCAGTCCGCCGACGGCGGGACCAGCAACGCCGCCGGATCGTCGGCCGGAGCCAGCCAGTCCGCCCACCGGTCGGGCGGCAGCAGCAGCGGCATCCGGTCGTGCACCTCGGCCAGCTCGCCCACCGCCGCCGTGGTGAGCACGCTGAACGTGAGCGTCGCCTCCCAGCGGGACCAGATCCCCGCCAACGCCAGCACCGAGCCGTCCCGCGGGGTCATGAAGTACGGCTGCTTGCCGCCGCCGGCCCGGCGCACCCACTCGTACCAGCCGTCGGCCGGGACCAGGCAGCGGCGGCGGGCGAACGGCAGGGCGTACGCCCGGCTGGTGGCGACCGTCTCGGCCCGCGCGTTGATCATGCGGGCGGCCCCGGCGGCCGACTTCGCCCAGTGCGGCACCAGCCCCCAGCGGCCCACCGAGAGCGCCCGCCCCCGCTCCGGATCGACCCGCACCACCGGCACCCGGTCGGTCGGCGCGACGTTGTGGTCCGGCCGGACCCCGCCGTCGGTGTCGTCGTACGACTCGAAGACGGCGCTCAGGTCCCCGGAACTCCGGGTCGTCGCGTACCTGCCGCACATGGCGCCAACGCTAGCCCCCCGCGCCGCCATCGGCTGTCCCGCCCACCGGGAGTCAGCCCGACGGTAGTCTCGAAATCGCCGTCGGGTTGGCAGAATGTGACCGTGGGAAACCTGACCGCCACCCGTCCGCAACAGCCCTGGGCCGCACCGACCGCCACCGCCCCGGTCACCGCCGCCCTGCGCCTACCCGGCTCCAAGTCGATGACCGCACGCGCCCTGGTGCTCAGCGCACTGGCCGGTGGCCCGTCGACACTGCACGGGCCGCTGCGCGCCCGCGACACCGAACTCATGGCGGGCGGGCTGCGGGCGATGGGTGCCCACGTCTCGGTCTCCGACGACGACCGCTGGTTGGTCCGGCCGCACCGGCTGGTCGGCCCGGCCCACGTCGACGTCGGGCTCGCCGGCACGGTGATGCGGTTCGTCCCGCCGGTCGCCGGCCTCACCGACGGGCGGGTCACCTTCGACGGCGACCCGCAGGCCCGGGTCCGGCCGCTGGGCCCGCTGATCGGCGCGCTGCGCTCACTCGGCGTCCGGATCGACGCGCCGGAGACCGGCAGCCTGCCCCTGGTGGTGCAGGGCGTCGGCCGGGTCACCGGCGGCGAGGTGGTGATCGACGCCTCCGCCTCCAGCCAGCTCGTCTCCGGCCTGCTGCTCGCCGGGGCACGTTTCGACCGGGGCGTGGTGGTCCGGCACCAGGGCCCGCCGGTGCCGTCCGCGCCGCACCTACGGATGACCGTGCAGATGCTGCGGGCCGCCGGGGCGGCCGTCGACGACACCGTCGACGACGTCTGGGTGGTCGAGCCGGGGCCGCTCGCCGGCCGGGGCTGGGAGATCGAACCGGACCTCTCCGGCGCGGTCCCGTTCTTCGCCGCCGCCCTGGTCACCGGCGGTGAGGTGACCCTGCAGGGGTGGCCGCACAACAGCGTCCAGCCGGTCGAACAGCTCCGCTCGCTGCTGGACCGGATGGGTGGCGAGGTCACCCTGACCACCACCGGGCTGACCGTACGGGGCACCGGCACCGTGCACGGCCTGACCGCCGACCTGTCCGACGTCAGCGAGTTGACCCCGGCACTGACCGCGCTCGCCATGCTGGCCGACTCGCCGTCGACGTTCACCGGCATCGGGCACATCCGGGGGCACGAGACCGACCGGATCGCCGCGCTGGCCCGGGAGTTCACCGGGCTCGGCGCCGACCTGACCGAAACCGCCGACGGGCTGGAGATCCGGCCCCGACCGCTGCGAGGGGGTGCCTTCCGCACCTACGCCGACCACCGGATGGCGCACGCCGCCGCGGTGGCCGGGCTCGCCGTCCCGGGCATCGAGGTGGACGACGTGGCGTGCACCTCGAAGACCATGCCGGAGTTCCCGGCACTATGGTCGGCGATGGTGACCGGCAAGAGCTGACGGCGGAGGGGGCAGGTCCTGGCGACCAAGCGACGGGAGTACGACGAGGACGACGTACGGGTGCGCCCCGGCCGGTCCTCACGTCCGCGTACCCGGACCCGCCCCCGGCACGACGACGCGGTCGACGGGTTCGTCATCGCCGTCGACCGGGGCCGGTACACCTGTGTGCTCCCCGACGCCCCCGACGGCGCCGCGATCACCGCCATGCGGGCCCGCGAACTGGGCCGCAAGTCGGTGGTGGTCGGCGACCGGGTGAGCCTCGTCGGCGACGTCTCCGGTGCGGACGGGGCGCTGGCCCGGATCGTCCGGATCGCCGAACGGCGCTCGGTGCTGCGGCGCACCGCCGACGACGACGAGAACACCGCCGAGGGACGGCTGGAACGGGTGGTGGTCGCCAACGCCGACCAACTGGTGATCGTCAGCGCGCTGGCCGACCCACCACCCCGGACCGGCTTCATCGACCGTTGTCTGGTCGCCGCGTACGACGCCGACATCGAGCCGCTGCTCTGCCTGACCAAGGCCGACCTGGCCGGCCCGGAGCAGGTCGTCGGCTACTACACCGAGCTGGAACTGCCGTACGTGCTCATCCGGCCCGACTCCGACCTCGACGCGCTGCGCGCCCTGCTCGCCGGCCGGGTGTCGGTGCTGGTGGGGCACTCCGGGGTGGGCAAGTCGACACTGGTCAACCGGCTGGTACCGGACGCGCTGCGGGCGGTCGGCGTGGTCAGCGCTATCGGCCGGGGCCGGCACACCTCCACCAGCGCGGTGGCGCTACGGCTCCCGCGTACCCCGGACGGCGACGGTGACCCGGGCTGGATCGTGGACACCCCGGGCATCCGCAGCTTCGGGCTGGCCCACGTCTCGGCCGAGAGCCTGCTGCACGGCTTCCCCGACCTGGTGGAGGGGACGGTGGACTGCCCACCCAACTGTCCGCACACCCCGGACGAGGCGGACTGTGCCCTGGACGCCTGGGTGGCCGCCGGCAAGGCCGATCCGCGCCGGCTGGGCTCGTACCGTCGGCTGCTGGCCTCCCGGGCCGGCGAGGGCGACCCCCGCGAGGTGGAACGCAACCCCGGCGACCCCCTCGCCGGCTCCTGACCCACCCACCCCTGTCCCCCGCCCCACGCACCCCACCCCGGCTCCGCCCCAGCCCCGCGCCGGTTCCGCCCCAGCCCTCCGTGCCCACCGCCCCGGCCCGGTCTCACCACCACCGCCCCGCCGCCCTCGGCCCGGTCTCACAGCCCTCACTACCCCGGCCGCACCGCTCGGTGATCAAGAGGTTTGCGTCAAGTGATCAAGAGGTTTGCGTCAATCTGGATCTCCGTCATGACGCAAACCTCTTGATCACGCCAAGCGGGGTGGGGTGGGGTGGGGGGTGGAGGGGAGGGGGTGGGGTGGGGGTTAGGGTTTCGGGGTGACGGGGTATGCGGGGGACATCGAACTTGCTCACCGGCTGGCGGATGCCGCCGACGCCATCTCGATGGCCCGGTTCCGGGCGCTTGACCTGCGGGTGACGGCGAAGCCGGACCTGACTCCCGTCTCCGACGCGGACACCTCCGTCGAGCGGGAGATCCGGGAACTGCTGGCCGCCCACCGGCCGGACGACGGGTTGCTCGGCGAGGAGTACGGCGAGCAGCCGGCGACCGGTCCGCACGACCGGCGGTGGGTGATCGACCCGATCGACGGCACCAAGAACTTCGTCCGGGGCGTGCCGGTGTGGGCCACCCTGATCGCCCTGCTGGAGGGGGACCGGCCGGTGGTCGGGCTGGTCTCCGCCCCGGCGCTCGGCCGGCGCTGGTGGGGGGCCAACGGCGTGGGGGCGTACGCGGGGCGCGACGCCGCCTCCGGCGAGCCGATCCGGGTCTCCGGGGTACGCGACCTCGCCGACGCCAGCGTCTGCTACTCGTCGCTGACCGGGTGGGAGGCGGCCGGCCGGCTGGACGCGGTACTCCAGTTGATGCGCGACACCTGGCGCAGCCGCGCCTACGGCGACTTCTACGGCTACATGCTGCTGGCCGAGGGGGCACTGGACGTGATGGTGGAGCCGGAACTGTCGCTGTGGGACGTGGCCGCGCTGGTGCCGATCGTGACCGCCGCCGGGGGCACCATGACCACCATGGAAGGCGCTCCCGCCCCTGGTGGGACGGCATCCGGCGAGATCAGCGCGATCGCCACCAACGGGCCGCTGCACACCGACGTGCTGTCCCGGCTGGGTCGGCCAACCGCGCGCTGAACGCAACGGCCCTCTATTCTCGCCTGGTGGTGTCCTCCGGTTGGTGCTTCCTCGCGGCGATGATCATCGCGTACGGCTTCGCCAACATGCTCCAGTCGGTGGCCGCCGCCCGGACGACCGTGCACCACACCTTCGACCCGGGGCTGCTGCTGCGGCTGGCCGGGCACCGGACGTACCTGATCGGGCTGCTCTGCCAGGTGACCGGCTTCGTACTGGCCTTCCTGGCCCGGCGCGACCTGCCGTTGTTCCTGGTGCAGGCGAGCGTGGCGGCGGGCCTGGGGGTGACCGCCCTGCTGGGGGTGGTGGTGCTCAAGTGGCGGCTGCCCGCCGCCGAGGTGGCGCTGCTGGTGCTGCTCTTCGCCGGGATCACCGCGTTGGTGCTCTCCGCCCAGCCGGCCCCCTCCAAGGGGCTCGGCACCGCCGGCCTGGTCGCCCTGGCGCTGGCGCTCGGCGGGATCGGGCTGCTCGGTTTCTTCGCGGTACGCCTGCACGGGGCACCCGGCTCGGTGGCGCTCGGCTCCCTGGCCGGGCTGGCGTTCTCCGCCGCCGCGGTGGCCGCCCGGCCGCTGGCCTCCGCCCCGTCGGCCGAGGCGTTCGTCCGTGACCCGCTGCTCTACCTGCTGATCGTCCACTCGCTGGTGGGTCAGCTGCTGCTCGGCCTGGCGATGCAGCGCGGCTCCACGACGGCGGCCGTGGCCGCGATGGACGCCGCCGGGGCGGTACCCGCCGCCATCGTCGGCCTGCTGCTGCTCAACGACAAGATCTGGCCGGGCCGGGAGTGGCTGGCCGCCGTCGGCTTCCTGATCACTCTCGCCTCGGTCATCGGGCTCACCCGGTACGCCGCACCCCAGCACCACCACGCGGTGGCCCGCACCCGGGAACGCGCCATGGTGGGCGCGGCCCCCCGCGCCTGACGGGTCGGCGGTCGTGGGGCGCGGTCAGACGCCGACCGGGCCGGTGGTCGTGGTGGTCGTTCCCGTGACCGGCGTCTCGACCTCCACCGCAACGGGGGCGGCCGGGTCGGCCTCGACGTCGACCGGCACCGTGTCGGGCACCTCGACCGGGGTACGCCGGCCCACCACCCGCTCGTAGAGCCGCTCCAGCGCGCCGGCCGTCCGCTCCCAGGTGTAGCTGCACCGCACCCGGTCCACCGCGGCGTGCCCGTAGGCGAACCGGCCAGCGTTGTCGGCGAGCAGCCGGCGCAGCGTCATGCCCAGCGTGCGGACGTCGCCGGGGGGCACCAGCCGGCCGGTGACCTCGTCGACCACCGCGTCGGCGATGCCGCCCACGGCGTAGCCGACCACCGGCACCCCGCAGGCCATCGCCTCCAGCGACACCCGGCCGGCGGCGGAGTAGTGCGGGGTGCAGGCGACCACGTCGGCCGAGCGGTACCAGGTGGCGAGCTGGTCGTGCGGCACCGCGCCGACCAGGGTGACCTGGTCGGCGACCCCGGCCCGCTCGGCCAGCTCGCGCAACCGCCGGGCCTCGGCGTGGGTGGCCAGCTGGTCGGCCGGCGGCCCACCGGCGATCACCAGTTCCACGTCGCCGACCAGCCGCATCGCCCGGATCAGGTCGTCCTGTCCGTGGCCCGGGGACAGCCCGCCGACGGACAGGATGCGGGCCCGCTGGTCGCGGGGGGCGGCCTCCCCGTCGGGGTGGAACCGTTCGACGTCCACCCCGGTGGGCACCATCGCCACCGAGGAGCGTTGCAGTCCCATCCGGGTCAGCTCGTCGACCTCGTCGGTGCACTGGGCGACGGCGACGTCCACCGCCCGGGTGAGCGCACGCTCCAGCGGGATGCGCTCGCCGGGGCCGTCGTACTCGCGGCCGAGGTGGCGGCGCTGCTCGACGCCGAGCGAGTGGAAGGTCTGCACCACCGGGATGTTCGTCTCCCGGACCGCGTGCGCGGCGGCCAGGCCGCCGATCCAGTAGTGCCCGTGCACCACCTCCGGCGTCCACTCCCCCGCCCACCGGTCAGCCAACCAGCGGCCGAACTCGGGCACGTGCGGAACCAGGTCGGCGGTGACGGTGGGCCGGGCCGGGCCGACGGGCACACGTTCCACCCGGTACCCGTCGATCTCGACGCTCGCCGGCAGGGCCGGGTCGTCGCGGCGCTCGTACACCCGCACGTCGTGGCCGCGCCCGGCCAGCTCGCCGGCGACCCGAGCGACGTGCTCGTGGGTGCCGACGGGTGGTCCTTCCGCGTGCCGGGACGACCCGGCGTGCGCGCAGACGAGGCCGACGCGCATGGTGCACCTCCATGCGATCTGCGAGGGATGGTCCGGTCAGAGCGTCCCATTAACCGGGGCTCCACGAGCCGAAACCTCGCAGATCGGAAGCGGTCAGCGGTCGCTGGGCCGGCTGTGGGGCACCCCACACCGCCCCCGGGCCGGTGCCCGCCTGGCCCGGGGTGGGCTACGGCTGACCGGAGCGGTCCCGCTGATCAGTGGCCGCACGGCGGCATGACCGGGCCCGTCCGGGGGTACCGAGCGGGAATGCCGATGACCCGTACCCCCGCCGTCACCGCCGTGGTGGTCGCCGGCGTCACCGGCGGGTCCGACGCCATCCCGACGCCGCGTCCCGCCCGGCCCGGCGTCCCCGGGACGACGACCCACCCGGCCCGCGCCGACCGGGGGCGACGGCGATGAGCCGCGCCGACCTGCCGACCCCGGGAACGGTCCGGCACCCCCGGGCGGGATGCCAGGTGGTGGCCGACGACTCCTCCGCGCTGGTCCGGCTCGCCGGGACGCTGGAGCCGACCGACGTCGAGCGGGTACGCGACGCGCTGCTCGTCCGGCTCGTCGACCGGCCCGGTCCGATCGTGGTCGACCTGGCCGGGCTGCGGGCCGACCGGGTGACCGCCGGCCGGTTGCTGGCCGGGGTACGCCGGGCGGTACGCGACTGGCCCGCCGCCGACCTGCTGGTGGTCGACCCGACCGGGACGCTCGTCGACGGGGACGCGGCGGAACTGGCGGTCTACCGGACCGAGGCCGAGGCGACGGCGGCCCTGGCCCGTACGCCGATGGCGGCGGTGCTGACCGAGGAGCTGACGCCGACGGTCGGGGCGGCCCGGTGGGCGCGGGAACTGGTGACCGACCGCTGCGCCCGGTGGGGTGCGCCGGAGCTGGCCGAACCGGCCTGCATCGCGGTCACCGAGATGGTCAACAACGTGGTGGCGCACGCGTCGACCCCGATGACGCTGCGGTTGGCCGCGCAGGGCGACACGGTGCACCTGGCGGTGCGGGACCACTCCCGGCGGCAGCCCCGCTACGGAGGACCGGCGTCGCTCACCTCGGCCGGTGGCCGGGGGCTGCTGTTGATCGACACGGTGGCCCGGCGTTGGGGCAGCACCCCGCTCCCGGACGGCAAGGTGATCTGGTGCGTGCTGCACACCGAGGACGAGTCGCACTGGCACCACGACTGATTACTGCCCTTTCGTCCCGATCCCGGGAGCGGGACCCGGTTACCCGGGCCGTGCCAGTGGGTAGTGCTCAGCCATGCGCGACGACGAGTTCCCGACCCCCGTGTCCGACCCCGAGGCGCTCGGCCTGCCCGACACCGCCGACGACGACTCGACCGCCCACGACGACGTGCTGACCGGTCGGGAGGCCGACGGCCCCGACCCGGCCCAGCTGCCCGGCGACCGCACCCCGGTGGCCGTCGACCACTTCGGCACCACCGCCGACGAGCAGCTCGACGGCGAGTCGTTGGACTACAAGCTCGACCGCGAGCAGTACGAGCGGCGGGCCGACGACCCGCTGGCCGGGCCGGTCGACCCGGACATCGCCGCCGAGGCGGAGAACGAGGAGGCCGCCGCGCAGGCCCAGCTCGACGCCGACGTGCTCGACCCGGGCCCCACCTCGGACCCGAACTCCCCGGTCTCGCTCTACGACCACGGTCAGCTCGGCACGGTCGCCGACGCGCAGGTGGGTCGGCTCGTCGAACCGGACGAGGGGGCCCGCACCGACCAGGAGACCGACAGCATCGCCTACGACGCGGGCGCGGCCGGCGGCGGCGCGAGCGCCGAGGAACTGGCCATCCACGAGACCCGGCCGCCCGAGGCGCACTGACCCCCGGTCGTCCAGGGCCGCGCCCTCGGTCGTCCAGGGCGCGCCCTCAGTCGTCCAGGCCGCGTTCGATCGCGTAGCGGGTCAGCTCCACCCGGTTGTGCAGCTGGAGCTTGCCGAGCGTGTTCTGCACGTGGTTCTGCACGGTGCGGTGCGACAGCCCGAGCCGCCCGGCGATCTGCTTGTAGGACAGCCCCTTCGCCACCAGCCGCAGCACCTCGGTCTCCCGTTCGGTGAGCCGGGGGGCCGCTCCGGGCCCGTCGTCGCCGGACCCACCGGCCGGCGGGTCCGCGGCGAGCCGCCGGTACTCGCCCAGCACCAGCCCGGCCAGGCCCGGGGTGAACACCGGTTCACCGGCGGCCGTGCGGCGCACCGCGTCCAGGAACTCCGCCGGGGCCGCCGACTTCAGCAGGTAGCCGGTGGCCCCGGCCTTCACCGCGTCCAGCACCCCCTGCTGTTCGCCGCTGGCCGACAGCATCAGCACCCGGACCCGGGGCAACGCGGCCCGCAGTCCCTGGATCACCTCCACCCCGGAGATGTCCGGCAGTTGGAGGTCGAGCACCACCACGTCGGGTCGGGCGGCGGCGGCCACCCGGACCGCCTGGCGGCCCTCACCGCTGGTCGCCACCACCAGGTGCCCGGCCTCGGTGAGGTCCCGGGCCACCCCCTCCCGCCACATCGGGTGGTCGTCGACCACCATCACCCGCACCCCGGTCATCGGCTCCTCCTCGGCACCATCAGTTCGATCTCGGTGCCCTCCCCCGGCGTCGAGATGATCCGCACCTCGCCGCCGAGGTCGGTCATCCGTCCCCGGATGGCCTGCGCCACCCCCAGCCGGCCCTGCCGGGCGGCCTCGACCAGCCGGCCCGCCGGAATGCCCGGCCCGGCGTCGCGCACCGACACGGTCACCGTGTCGCCCTCGTCCTCGACGAGCACCCAGCCCCGCCCGTCGGCGTGCCGCCGCACGTTGTCCAGGGCCGCCGCCGTCGCGGCGGCCACCTCCCGGGCCACCGACGCCGGCAGCGGCACCGGCGTCGCCGGGGCGGAGACCTGCACCGTCGCCGAGGCGTACCCGGACAGCAGGGACCGCAGGTCGACCTCGTCGCCCGGGTCGGCGGGCGACGTCGGCGGGGCCCCGGAGATCAACGCGCGTAATGCCACCTCCTGCTGGCCGGCGAGCCGGGCCAGCTCACCGGCCTCCCCGTCGAGGTGCGCGCCGCGCCGCTGGACCAGGGACAGCACCTGGAGCACCGAGTCGTGGATGTCCCGGGCCAGCCGTTCCCGTTCCCGGGTCGCCGCCTCCAGTTCCACCGCCCGCTGCAACCGCTCCTCGGTGCTCACCGCCAGCCGGGCCACGTGCCCCACCACCGCGCCGGCGAGCAGCAGCAGGATCGCCCCGGTCAGCGAGGACGGGCCGATCCGGCCCCGGGTGACGAGGTCCGTGCCGCCGACCAGCAGCGCGGCCACCGTGCCGCGCCGCCGCCCGCCGGAGACCGCCCAGGCCAGCACCGGCCCGGCCAGCCACGCCACGGCGAGGGCGGGCACCCCGGCGGCCAGCGCCGGGCGTCCCACCACCCACGGCGTGACCGCCAGGATCGCCAGCACCACGCCGAGGTCGGCCAGGAGCAGCGGCCAGCGCCGGTTGGCCGGCCGGGCGTACCCGACCGCCGTCACCCCGGACCAGGCCAGCATCACCAGCAGTACGCCGCCCGCGGCGACCGGGTGGGCGTACCGGCCGGCGTCGCGCAGGACCAGCAGGCCGACGTACGCCAGCGAGGCGAACCGGAAGACCGCGACGGAACGCCACAGCGGGTCGGCGAAACCTCCCGGCGGGGACGACGGCATGGCCGCCACGATGCCACAGTCCCCAGGTCAGCCGGCCGGGCCGGTCGGTGCGGGCCCGAGAACCCTGGCGTACGGTAGAAATAGCGTGAAAAACTCCGAGATCGCTGTCGGGACAGGGCCCATGACGAACGCAGAGCTTCCCACACCGCGTACGGTGGTGCCCATCGAACCTTCCCTTCTCATCGCCGAGGCGTTCGACCAGGCACAGGTGACCGAGCTGAGACACTCGGTCAGCTCCTGCGCGCACGCGGCCGGCATGGCCGGGCAACGGCTCGACGACTTCGTGCTGGCGGTCAACGAGTTGATCACCAACGCCGTGCGGCACGGTGGCGGACGGGGCTGGCTGCGGCTCTGGCGACGCGCCGGCGAGCTGGTCTGCGAGGTCTCCGACCACGGCAGCGGCATCAGCGAGCAGCGGCTCGACGACCGCAGCCGGCCCGCCCCGGACACCGCCGGCGGCTGGGGGCTCTGGCTGGCCCGGGAGCTCAGCGACGCCATGGAGGTCGAGAGCGGCGCGGCCGGCACCACCGTACGGATCAGCGCCCTCTTCGCCTGACCCGCCGGCCCGGTCCGGCCGCCCGGTTCGCCGACACCGCCCACCGGCCTGGTCCGCCCACCGGCCTGGCCCGCCCGCCGGTGACGGTCAGCCGAACAGGGCGCTGACCGACTCGCCGTTGTGGATGCGACGCATCGCCTCGGCCAGCGCCGGAGCCACCGAGAGCACCGTCAGCTCCGGCACCCGCTTGTCCGCGGGGATCGGCACGGTGTTGGTGCAGACGATCTCGCGTACCCCGTCGACGGCGGCGAGCCGGGTCAGCGCGCCGTCGGAGAACAGGCCGTGGGTACAGGCCAGCCGGATCGACCGGACGTTGCGTTGGTGCAGGTGGCCGATCAGCTCGACCACCGTGCTGCCCTTGGCGATCTCGTCGTCCAGCACGATCACGTCCCGGTCGGCCACCTCACCGATCACCGTGCTGATGGTGACCCGGTCGTCGCTGAACCGCTGCTTCGCCCCGGCCGCGACCGGGGTGCCGAGCATCCGGGCGAACGCCGCCGCCTCCTTGGCGTTGCCCAGATCCGGCGAGACCACCACCGTGTTACCCAGGTCGTACCCCCGGAAGTGGGCGGCCAGCTCGCGCAGGGCGTGCAGGTGGTCGACCGGGACGCTGAAGAAGCCGTGCACCTGCGGTGAGTGCAGGGTCATCGCCAACACCCGCTGGGCGCCGGCCGAGGTGAGCAGGTCGGCCACCAGCCGGGCCCCGATGGAGATGCGCGGGGCGTCCTTCTTGTCCGACCGGGCGTACGCGTAGTGCGGCAGGACCACGGTGATCCGCCCCGCCGACGCGCCCCGGGCGGCGTCGATCATGAGCAGCAGCTCCACCAGGTTCTCCTGCACCGGGGGCACCAGGGGCTGGATCAGGAAGACGTCCCGCTCCCGGCAGTTCGCCTGCAACTGCACCTCCAGGCAGTCGTTGGCGAACCGGGACACCCGCACCGGGTGCAGCGGCACCCCCAGGTGGGAACAGATCTCGGCGGCGAGGTCGGGATGGGCGGTTCCACTGAACACGGCGATGTCGCGCACGTCTGGAGATCGTACGGAACCGTGCCGGTTCTCCCGTCGACCCGGGCCGGGTACGGTGCCGAAATGACCGGAGAGTACGTCGCCGCCATCGACCAGGGCACCACCTCGTCGCGGTGCATCGTCTTCGACCGGGCCGGTGGGATCGTCGCCGTCGCGCAACGCGAGCACCGGCAGATCTTCCCCCGGCCCGGTTGGGTCGAGCACGACGCCGAGGAGATCTGGGCCAACGTCGAGCGGGTGGTCCGCGACGCGCTGGCCGACGCCGGCACCGGCCCCGACGGGTTGGCCGCAGTCGGCATCACCAACCAGCGGGAGACCACCGTGGTCTGGGACCGGGCCACCGGCCGACCCGTCGCCAACGCCGTCGTCTGGCAGGACACCCGCACCGGCCCGCTACTGCGCGAACTGGCCGACTCGTACGGCGAGGAGCGGCTGCGCGCCCGCACCGGGCTCACCCTGGCCACCTACTTCGCCGGCCCCAAGCTGCGCTGGCTGCTGGACGACGTCGACGGGCTGCGGGACCGCGCCGAACGGGGCGAGGTGCTGTTCGGCACGATGGACAGCTGGCTGATCTGGAAGCTGACCGGACGGCACGTCACCGACGTCACCAACGCCAGCCGGACCATGCTGATGAGCCTGGAGACCCTCGACTGGGACCCGGAGCTGCTCGACGCGCTGCGCATCCCGGCCGCGATGCTGCCGCAGATCCGCAGCTCGGCGGAGGTCTACGGAACGGCCCACGGGGTGCTCGACGGGGTGCCGGTGGCCAGCGCGCTCGGCGACCAGCAGGCGGCCCTGTTCGGGCAGACCTGTTTCCAGCCAGGCGAGGCGAAGTGCACCTACGGCACCGGGAGTTTCCTGCTGCTCAACACCGGGGCCAGCCCGGTGCCGTCCAGCCACGGCCTGCTGACCACGGTGGCCTACCGGATCGACGGCCAGCCGGCCGCGTACGCCCTGGAGGGGGCGATCGCGGTGACCGGGTCGCTGGTGCAGTGGCTGCGGGACAACCTCGGATTGATCTCCTCGGCGGCCGAGGTCGAGGAGCTGGCCGCCACCGTGGACGACAACGGGGGCTGCTACGTGGTGCCCGCCTTCTCCGGGCTGTTCGCGCCGCACTGGCGTAGCGACGCCCGGGGGGTGATCGCCGGCCTGACCGGCTACATCACCAAGGGGCACCTGGCGCGGGCGGCGCTGGAGGCGTCGGCCTGGCAGACCCGCGAGGTGGTCGACGCGATGAACGCCGACTCCGACGTGGCGCTGCGCCGGCTGCGGGTCGACGGTGGAATGACCGCCAACGGGCTGCTGATGCAGTTCCTCGCCGACGTGCTGGCGGTGCCGGTGGTCCGCTCCCGGATCACCGAGACCACCTGCCTCGGCGCGGCGTACGCGGCCGGCCTGGCGGTCGGTTTCTGGCCCGACCTGGCCACCCTGCGCGCACAGTGGCGCTCCGACGCGCAGTGGGAGTCCCGGATGGACCCGGCGCACCGGGAGCGGGAACTGGGCCGGTGGCGCAAGGCGGTCGACCGCACCCTCGACTGGGTCGACTGACTCCGGCGGCGGCCCGTCCGTCGACCGGTCCGCGTCGTGCCCGACCGATACGATCGGCCGGGGGGATGCCACATGCAGACAGTCGGTCCGTACGCGCTGCACCGCAGGCTCAGCTCGTGCGAGCTGGGCGAGGTCTGGGCCGCACGGGACGCCGCCGAGCGGCCGTTCACCGTCGCCGTGCTCGCGCCGGCCGCCGCCGAGGGCGGCTGGCGGGAGGCGTTCGCCGCGGCGGCCAACACCCTGGCCCGCTCCGACGGCCTGCCGATCACCGGGGCCAACCACACCGGTCCGATGCCCTGGGTGGCCTGCGCCGCCGAGCAGGGTGCCGGGGCCGCGCACGTCTTCCTCGCGTTGGGGCAGCGCCTCGTCCCGGCCGGGGAGCCCCCGGCCGGTGGCCCCCGGGTCGGACCGGCCGGCGTGTCCGACCCGGCACACCGGCCGACCGCCGGGGCTCCGGTCGCCGCAACGCCGGTTGCCGGAGCACCGGTCGCCGCCGGGGCCGGCGGGACACCGGCACCGGAGGGGCGGCCCACCGCCGGGCCGGCGGGCGCGGCCCGGCCGGGGAGGACCCTACCGCCGGTGCCCGCCCCGTCGACCGGAGCCGCCGCATCCACCGGGCCTGCTTCGCCGACGGGCCACGGAGCGCCGACCGGGCCGGTCGCGTCGCCCGGCAATGTCGCGTCGACCGGGCCTGTCGCGTCGGCCACGGGCGGCACGGTGCCGCCGGGTGCCGCACCCCGCACGACCCCACCCCGCACGACCCCACCCCGCACGACCGCCCCGCCCCACCCGGCGACCCCGCACCAGACCGCACCGCACCAGGCCACTCTGCCGCAGGCCGGCCCACACCAGGCAGCACCGCAGCAGGCCGGTCGGCAAGCAGCCCGGCAACAGGCCGGTCCGCACCAGGCCGCTCTGCCGCAGGTCACCCCACACCAGGCCGGCCCGCAGCAGGTCGGTCCACACCAAGCGGCCCCGCACCAGGCCGGTCAGCAGACAGCCCGGCAGCAGGTCGGCCCACAGCAGGCAGCCCCACCCCAGGCCGGCCCGCAGCAGGCGGTGCCCGCGCCGGTGGTGCCGCAGCGGGCGGGACCGCCGTACCCGCCGACGGCCCTCGCGCCGTACCCGCCGGCACCGTTCCCCCCGGTCGCGGGGCCGGCGCGCGGGCGGGGTCGGGCCGTACTGTGGTCGGTGTTGGTGGCCCTGCTCGCGGCGGCGATCGGGGCGGCGGGTGGCTACCTCGCCGCCGACCGGTCGGGCGACGGGCCGGCCACCGTCGCCGCGCCGGCCACCGCGACACCGAGCGCCGACCTGGGGCTGCCGGCCACGCCGCCACGCCGGCCGGGGGTGGAGCCGCCGGTCGGTGGCGGCTGGCCCGCCGGGGCGCCCACCTTCGCCCGCACCGAGCCGACCCGGGAGATCACCGGCCTGGCCGGGGTCGACTTCAGTTTCCGGGTGCCCACCGGCTGGAACTGCACCGAGGCCGGCCGCACCGGCGGCTCGGCGCACTACCGGTGCGGCGTCCCGGCCGCCGACGGGTCGATCATCGGTGGCGACCTGATCGTCCGGCAGTGCCCCCGGCTCTGCACCGACCAGCGCCGCACCGCGCTGCGCCGGCAGGAGGAGGCATGGGGGTTGCAGTGGATCCGCAGCGGCGATTTCACCACCTGGGCGGAGACGGCCCGGGTGGACGGCGCGCCGCGCTACGGGCTGGTCTACCTCTCCTACTGGCGCAGCGTGCCGGAGGACGCGATCGACAGGCAACTGGTGCTGCGGATGACCGCGCCCCTGGACCGCGCGGACGAGGTACGCAAGGTGGCCGCCTCGGTGCGGGAGGCCACCTTCACCATCTGACGCGGGGGCGAGGCCACCCCTGCTCGACCGGTACCCTTCGACCGGACGTCGACGACGAACCGGTCCGTCCTTCCACGACCGAGCGGGGCCATGTGCGCATGCTGACTGTCTCCCCTGACCGAGCCGGGGCCTGTCCGACCATCACGGATGCGTTGGAGATCGCGCCGGACGACACGGTCGTCTCGATCGCCCCCGGCGTCTACGCCGAGTCGCTCCGGCTCGACGACCGGCGGGTCCGGCTGGTGGCAGCCGGCGAGCCGGGCTCGGTCATCGTGGACGGTCGGGCCGCCGGACGGCCGACGGTGGCCTGCACCGGCGGCGAGGTACTGCTGGAGGGGCTGGTCGTGCAGGGCGGCGACTTTCCGGCGGTGGAGGCGGTCGGCGGTCGGCTGCGCATGGAGAAGTGCCAGGCCAGCGCCGGGTACGCCGCAGCCGTGTCGGTACGCGACGGGGCCCGGATCGAGGCCGTCGAGGTCACCGTCACCGGCGGCCAGCACGGGCTGGTCGTCTCGGACGCGGGCGGCACGGTCGAGCAGTGCGAGATCCGCGACGTCACCGACGACGGGATCATCGTGCGGCTCGGGGCCGACCCGACCATCCGCAACTGCACGGTCGCCGCCGCCGGCTTCCGGGGTGTGTACGTCTACCAGGCGGCCCGCCCCACCATCGAACGCTGCGACGTCTCCGGCACCGGCGACGCGGGCATCGTGGTCGCGTTGCAGAGCAGCCCCTCCATCGTGGACTGCTGGGTGCACGACACCCGGGGCGTCGGCATCGACGTCGGCCGGGGCTGCGGCGGCACGGTCGAGGGCTGCCGTACGGAGCAGACCGCCGCCCCGGGCGTCCGGATCGCGGAGGGCGCCGGCACCGTGTTCCGGGCGGCGGAGGCGGGCGGACGGCCGACGGCCGGGGTGAGCGCGGGCGGCGGCACCGTCGGTCAGGACGAGCAGAAGGTCGAGGAACTGCTCGCCGAACTCGACTCGATGATCGGGCTGGCCGGGGTGAAGGCCGAGGTGCGCTCGTTGATCGACGAGATCCAGGTCAACGAGTGGCGACGCAACGCCGGGCTGGCGGTGGGCGCGGTCAGCCACCACCTGATCTTCACGGGCGCGCCGGGCACCGGCAAGACGACGGTGGCCCGGGTCTACGGGCAGTTGCTCAAGGCCCTCGGGGTGCTGCCGAACGGCCAGTTCCGGGAGGTGTCCCGGCGGGATCTGGTCGGCCAGTACATCGGGCACACCGCCGAGAAGACCTCGTCGGTGTTCACCGAGGCGCTGGGCGGGGTGCTGTTCATCGACGAGGCGTACACCCTCTCCCGGGCCGGGGGTGCCGGCGGCGACTTCGGCCAGGAGGCGATCGACACCCTGGTCAAGCTGATGGAGGACCACCGGGACCAGGTGGCGGTGATCGTCGCCGGGTACACCACCGAGATGGCCGCCTTCCTGGACGCCAACTCCGGCCTGGCGTCCCGGTTCGCCAAGACGCTGGAGTTCGAGAACTACAGCCCGGTCCAGTTGGTCGACATCGTCGGCCGGATCGCCCGCACCGACGAGTACCTGCTCGCCGACGGGCTGGCCGACGGGCTGCTCGAATGGTTCGGCCAGATCGAACGGGACCAGAACTTCGGCAACGCCCGGGAGGCCCGCAAGCTGCTGGAGGGCATGCGCAAGGCGCAGTCCGGGCGGCTGCGCGCGCTGGGCCGGATGCCGAGCCGGGACGACCTGCGCACCCTCGTCCTGGACGACCTGCTCGCCGCCACCCGGTGAGCGGGATGTCACCCATCGGGGGCACCGGTGCCCGCAGCGACGCGCCGACCGCCCTGATCGTCCGGGTCCGCGACGCGCCACCCGAGCCGGCCGCCCCGTGGCGGCCCACCGAGGCCGACCAGCCGGCCCCGCCGGAACCGCTGGACGCACCCTGGCTGCGGCACCTGGCCCGGCTGCTGCCGATGGCCGTGGTCGCCGTCCTCGGCGGGGTCGGGCTGAACCGGCCCGGCCTGTGGGAGGACGAGCTGGCCACCTGGGGCATGGTCACCGTCGGGTTCGACGACTTCGTGGCGGTGCTGCGCAACGTCGACGCCTCCATCGGCCCGTACTACCTGCTGATGCGCGGCTGGGTGACGCTGGCCGGCAGCTCCGACGTCGCGTTGCGGGTGCCGTCGCTGCTGGCCATGGCGGCGGCGGCCGGCCTGGTCGCCGCGATCGGTCTGCGGATCGGCGGGCTGCGGGTCGGGCTGGTCGCCGGCCTGCTGTTCGCGGTGCTGCCGACGACCTCCCGGTACGCGCAGGAGGCCCGGCCGTACGCGCTCGCGGTGTGCGCCGCGGCGCTGGCCACCCTGCTGCTGCTCCGGCTGCTGGAACGGCCCCGGTTCCTGCGCTACCTGGGGTATTCCGCCGTGGTGGCGGTGCTGGGGCTGATGCACCTGGTGGGCCTGCTGCTGCTCGTCGCACACGCGCTGGTGGCCTGGCGGGGGGCGCAGCGTCGGCGCGGCTTCGTCGGCTGGCTCGGCGCGGCCGCCGCCGGCACGCTGCCCGTGCTGCCCGTCCTCTGGCTGGGCCGGCAGCAGACCGGTACGCAGATCAACTGGATTCCCCCGGTCACCCTGGACCGGCTGGTCGACACGCCGGAGGCGCTGTTCGGCGGGCCGCTGCTCGCCGGTGCGGTGCTCGCCCTGGCCTTCCTCGGCATGTCGATGAAGGAGCGGTCGGCGGTGGCCACCGCCTGGCTGGTGCTGCCCACCGTCGGCCTGCTGCTCGCCGCCCAGCTCACCCCGCTCTGGCTGCCGCGCTACCTGCTGTTCACGGTGCCGGCCTGGGCGCTCGTCGCCTCGCTGGCGTTGCGGCGCAGTTCGCTGCTGCGGGGCACCGCCGCGATGCTGGCGGTCGGTCTGCTCGGCATCCCGGTGCAGGTCGAGATCCGGGGCGTCACCGGCCACGGCCAGGGCACCAAGGACATCGCCGCCGTGCTGCGGGCGCACGCGCGTCCCGGCGACATCCTGGTGTACGGCCCGTTCGACGCCGGTGACCAGCGCACCAGCCGGGACGCGGTGAACCGGTACGTCGACGAGAGCTGGCGACCCCGGGACGTGCTGATGACCGTTCCGGCCCGCCGGCAGGGCACCCTGGGCGCGCGGGAGTGCGCCGACCGGGACGTGCCGGTGTGTCTGGGGCGGCCGGAGCGGGTGTGGGTCGTCCGCAAGGGAGCCCTCGACGATCCGGTGCAGCGGATCGGGCCGGCGAAGGAGGCCGCGCTCAAGCCGTACGTCGTCGACCGCACCTGGCGGGTCCGGGGTTTCAGCATCGGGCTGCTGGTGCGTAAGCCCGAGGTGACGAAGTGAGCACCCGGGCCGGCAGGGGCCGCACCGACGAGACGACGGAGTTCCACCGTCCGGTGCCGCCGCCCGACCCGGCGTCCCCGCGCCCGGCCCCGCAGCGCGGACCGGTGCCGGGGCGGGATCCGGCCCCGCGGCGCGCTGCGGTGCCGCCGCCGTGGCCGGGGCGGACCGCAGGGGGTCGCCCGGTGGAACCGCCGACGTCGCCGGGTGGGATGACCGGACCGGGTCTGCGGGACCCGGCCGTGCCGACGCCGCGCGGGCCGAGGGCGGCTCCGCCCGCGCGTCCCCCGGCGGTGGTCCCCGCCACGCGCGCTCCGCTGCCGGCCCCCGCTGCGGGGGGCCCGGTGACGGTGCCGACGCGTCGGGGTCCGGCGCCGGTGCCGATCCCGCGCGGGCCGTCGGCGGTGCCGGCCCCTGCCGCACCGACCACTGCGGCACCGGCCCCGGTGGGGCCGTCGGCGCGGGACGCGGTGGCACCGGCGACGCTGGGGCGACCGGCGAGCGTCGACCCGTCCCTGCCGCTGCCGCCGGACGACGACGAGAAGTCCGCCTACCGGCACCGCCGGCTACCGGTGCTGATGATCGCCTCGTTCGTCAGCTTCACCGGGCTGCTCACCAGCCAGTTGCTCTTCGTCCGGATGGCGCCCTGGCTGCTGGCGCTGCTGCCGCTGTTCGGCTTCACCGTCCTCTACTACCTGATCTCGGCGACGGTGAACATCGGCACGCCCGGGTTCGACCTGGACCGGCACCGCCGCCTGGTCCGCGACTTCCAGCCGCCCGTGCACCCGTCGGTGGACGTGTTCCTGCCGGTCTGCGGCGAGGCGACCGAGGTGCTGCGCAACACCTGGGAGCACGTCAGCCGGATGGTCGACCACTACCCGGGCCGGGTGCACGTCTACGTGCTCGACGACTCGGCCACCGACGAGCGGGAGGCGATGGCGCTCGCCTTCGGCTTCGTCTACCAGCGCCGCCCCAACCGGGGCTGGTACAAGAAGGCCGGCAACATGCGGTACGCGTACCAGCGCACGCTGGGCGAGCACATCCTGGTGCTGGACGCCGACTTCACCCCCCGGCACGACATGCTCGACGAGATGGTGCCCTACCTGGCCGCCGAGCCGGATCTCGGGATCGTGCAGTCCCCGCAGTACTTCCGGGTGCACTCCGGCCAGGGCTGGCTGGAGCGCGGGGCCGGGGCGGTGCAGGAGCTGTTCTACCGGATGGTGCAGGTGTCCCGGCAGCACCACGAGGCGGCGATCTGCGTCGGCAGTTGCGCGCTCTACCGTCGGGAGGCGCTCGACGCGATCGGCGGTTCCACGCTGATCGAGCACTCGGAGGACGTACACACCGGGTTCGACATGCGCCGGCGCGGCTGGCGGTTGCGGTACCTTCCGGTGCCGCTGGCCACCGGTCTGTGCCCGGCCGACGTCAACTCGTTCTTCACCCAGCAGTACCGCTGGTGCGCCGGCTCGATGAGCCTGCTCGGGTCGACGAAGTTCTGGAACACCCGGATGCGGCTGCGCACCCGGCTGTCGTACCTCTCCGGGTTCTGCTACTACCTGCACACGGCGCTGTTCACCTTCGTCGGACCGCTGGTGCCGATCGTGCTGCTGGCCTGGTTCCCGCAGTCGGTGGCCCCGGCGAACTACCTGTGGATCGTGCCGAGCCTGGTCTACAACCTGGTGGTGTTCCCGCTGTGGCACCGGTGCGCGTACCGGGTGGAGGCGTGGACCGTGAAGATGATCTACGGCTGGTCGCACGCCTTCGCCATCTGGGACCTGCTGCGCGGGCAGAGCATGGGCTGGCAGCCCACCGGCGGCACGGGACGGAAGAACAGGACGGGTCGACTGTGGTGGGGAATGGCCGTCTGCACGGCGGGCAGCGGAGCACTGTGGACCGGGCTGGCGGCCCACCGGATGATCACCGACGACCTGTGGACCTTCGCGCCGGCCTTCCTCGGTGGCGCGTTCTACCTGGCCGTCGCGTTGCAGGCGCTGCTGGTGAAGCCGGCGCGGGACATCCGGCCGGAGCGTTCCCGGTGACCTCCCGCCACCTGTTCACCATCGTCACGATGTTCGTGCTCGGGGTCTTCGGCTACGCAGCGCTCGCGCCCAGCCCGGCCAGCCGGCCGGCCCGCTTCGCCACCGAACCCAGCGCGTCGGCCTCCCCCACCGGCCCGCCCCCGGCGTACGACGTCGGCCCGCTGGTCCAGCCGCAGGGTCGCTACCTGGGGGTGGCGCTCAGCGGCGCGCCGCAGGACATGAGCCGGGTCGACCGCTTCGCCGACCTGGTCGGCAGCAAACCCAACATCATCACCATCTACGAGAGCTTCGACGACGAGTTCGCCGCCGCCGAGGTCCGCCGGGTCCACCGGTACGGCGCACTGCCGATCGTCCGCTGGGAACCGTTCAAGGCGAAACTGAAGGACATCGCGGCCGGACGGCACGACCCGTACCTGGTGGAGTTCGCCGTCGCGGTACGCCGGCTCAACCTGCCGGTGGCGCTCACCATCGCGCACGAGATGAACGGCCACTGGTACTCCTGGGGCGCGCACGACAACACCGCCAAGGAGTTCGTGGCCGCCTGGCGGCACATCCACGCCGTCTTCGCCAGCGCCGACGCCACGAACGTGATCTGGACCTGGACCCCGAACGTGGTCAACCCGGTCCCGTCGGTGAAGCTCGCCCCGCTCTACCCCGGCGACGCGTACGTGGACTGGGTCGGCATCGACGGCTACTTCACCAGGCGTGGCGAGCAGACCTTCGACGACCTGTTCGGCCCCACCATCACCCAGGTCCGGAAGTTCACCGCCCGACCGTTGCTGATCGTGGAGACCGGGTCCGAGCCGGGCGCGATGCGTCGCCGGGCGGTCGGCGAACTCTTCACCGCCATGCGGAAACGACCCGACCTGCTGGGTTTCGTCTACTTCAACCAGAAGGGCTCCGGCGACTGGGTGATCGACTCGGACAAGCCGGCGCTCGCCGCGTACCGGTCCGGCGCGGCGGCCGACCCCCGGATCGGCTTCCGGGTCAACTGACCCGGGCCGCCCACCCACGGGCCCCGGGGCGCTGCGTCGGGTTCCTATGATGAGGGCGGCCCGCCGTGGGCGGGCCGAACGGGTCGAGGCGTCTGGGGGGCAGCCGGAGATGACCGGAGCACCACGGCCGGCAGGTGCCGCACTCCGGCCGGACGGCCCCGACACCCGCGTACACCTGGCTCCCCGCCGCCGGCCCGGCCGGATCGGCGAGTTGCACGTGCTGCAACTGCTGCTGCTGGAGGCGGTGCTGCTCGGCGTCCTCGCCAGTGGACTGTTCGGCATGCCGGTGCTGGTCGTCGCCGCGCTGTGCGGCGTACTCCTGCTGACCGTGGTGTTCCTGCGCTCGCGGGGCCGCTGGTGGCTGGAGAGGCGGGCGCTGGCCCGGCACCAGCGGCGACGGGCCGCCGCGGCGGTCCCGGTCGCCGCCGACCCGGGGTTGGACGCCCTGCAACGACTCGCCCCCGGCCTGTCGGTGGGCACCGTGACGATGGCCGACGGCGCCCGGATCGGGGTGGCCCGCGACGACGCCGGCTGGTTCGCGGTGGCCGCCGTCGACGGTTCCGGGCCGACCGGTGACGCGCCGGCCGGCCTGCCGCTGGACGTGCTGGCCACCGCGCTCGCCGAGTCCGGCCAGCCGGGCACCGTGCTCCAGGTGGTGACCAGCACCGTGCCGGCCGGCGGTCCGAGCGACGACCCGACCGCCCCGGCGCGGGAGTCCTACCGGCAGCTGCTGGCCGGTCTCGGCGGCACCCCGGTCCCGGCCGGACGGTCGACCTGGGTGGCGGTCCGGCTGGACGCCCGCGCGCTGGCCGAGGCGGTCGGCGACTACGCGGTCGACCTGGGTGTCGCCCCCTCGGTGGTGGCCGCGCTGGCCCGGCAGACCGGCAGGTCGCTGCGCCGCAACGGGGTCGGGCACCGGCTGCTGGACGCGCACGGCCTGCTCGCCGCCGTCGGCCGGTCCTGCGGCTTCACCCCCGGCACCCCGGCCGGCACGGCCGGGGTCCGTGAGGAGTGGTCGGCGTGGCACTGCGGCCCGCACGCGCACCGCACGTTCTGGATCCGCCGCTGGCCGCCCGTCGACCGGGCGGCGGCCATGCTCGGCTGGCTGGAGACCCTGCCGACGTCGCTGGTGACGGTGTCGTTGACGGTGGCCACGAACGGGCCGGGTGAGGATCTCGACCTGCGGGGCCTGGTCCGGGTCACCGGGCCGGCGGAGCTGCTGCCGCAGTTGTGCGGGCCGGCGGTCGACGGGGTACGGCAGGCCGGCGGGGAACTCTTCCCGCTCGACGGCGAACACGGCCCGGCGGTGTACGCGTCGGCACCGACGGGAGGTGGCGCGGGATGACCGGCCCTGGAGACGAACGGCGTACGGCGGTGCCGGCCACCTTCGGCACCTCCGCCGACCAGCCGGCCGGGCCGTACCGGGACCCGTCCGGCGGGCCGTACCCGCAGGGGCCGGCCGGTGAGCCGTACCCGGGGGGTGGGCCGGCGGTGGCCGGGGCGTACCCGGGTGGGGCGGTCGCCCCGGCCGCCGTACCGCCGCCGGTGGCCGCACCACCGGTCACCGCGCCGCCGGTCGGAGCGGACGCGCCGGTGCTGGGTGCGCCGCGCGCCCGGGTCGACGCGGAGGCCGGGGCCGACGCGGCCGGTGCCGCCGCCGCGACCGCGCTCGCCACCGCCGACCCGCTGACCCGGGCCCTGGCCAGTCCGCTGGCCGCCCCGGAGAGCCACCCGTCCGCTCCCCCCGGCCCACCGCCGGCCCACCGTTCCGAGGTTGGGGACGCGCCCGGTCGGGGCGGGCCCTCCGGCCGGCTGCCCCGGCTGCGGATCGGCACCCACGCGGTCTCCCCGGCAGCTCTCGCCCGGCTCAGCCCGAGCCCGCTCCCGGCCGGTCTGGTGCTCGGTGCCGACCGCCGCCGGGCGGCGGTCACCATCCGGCTGTTCCGCCCGGAACCGACCCGGGTCGCCCTGGTCGGCGGGGTGTGGGCGGGTCAGCTCGTCGCGTTCCGGGCGCTGGCCCTGGGTGCCCGGGTCGTCGTGCTCACCACCGAGCCGACCACCTGGGCCGGGTTCGGCCCGGCGGCGCTCGGCCGGGCCGCCGACCGGGTCGAGGTACGCGCCGACGACCGGCCGGTGCCCGCCGCCGGAACCGCCGGGCAGCCCACCCTGATCGTGCGCGAGCTGCCGCCCGGCGCGGGCCGGCCCGGGGCTGCCGCGTCCCACGGCCCGGCCGCGTTCGGGGCGGCACCCCTCGGCGCGTGGCAGGCCGAGCTGACCGTGGTGCGGCGGCTCGATCCCGGCAGCGTGTCCGCCCTGCGTGACAGCGACCTCTGCGTGCTGCAACGGCTCTGGGCCGACGAGTCCGCGGCGGCGCAGCAGGCGCTGCGGCTGCCCCCGGACAGCGGCCGGTTCCTCCAGGTGATGGCCGACGACATGCTCACCCTGGTCGGTGGCGGCACGGACCGGCACCTGTGGATCAGTCAGACCCCGGTGGAGCAGCACCTGCTGGGCGCGCCGCGTCGCTGACGAGCAGCCCGGCCAGGCGTTTCTTCCGGCCGTTCTCGCGGACGATCCAGGCCACGTCGCTGTCGTCGACGGCGGCCAGCGCCCGGAACGCCGGCAGGCCACCGGCCGGATCGGCGGCCACCGCGACGCTCCAGCAGTAGCCCAACGCCTGCCGCAACGCCCGGACGCCCTCGTCGCGGCGCTGGTCGGCCGGCAGCGCCGCCAGGCCCGCCGTCGCCCGTCCGCACAGGTCGACGGCGCGGGCGGCGGCCTCCCGGGCGGCGAGCAGGCGCGGTTCACACACGGCCGCGACGGCCGCCCGCCGGACCAGCGGGTGCGGGTCCCCGACCCAGGTCGTGCCGAGGTCGAGCAGGCGCGGCAGGTCGGCGTCGCCGAGCCGCTGCAACGCCAGGGCCACCGCCTCGCGTACCCGCCAGCGGGGGTCGGTGGCGTGCCCGTGCAGGCGCGCCTCGATGCGCCTGCGGGTCCGGGCCGGCGGGCCGTCGGCCAGCAGCCGACCGAGGCCGAGCACACCGCAGAAGACCAGGTACTCGTCGTCGGTGGCGAGCAGACCGTCGAACGTGTCGGCGTCACCCTCGTCGGCGACGGCCTGGGCGAGTTCGAGGTTGGCGCGCGGCCCCGGCAACCCCGACCGCTCCCGCAGGTACGCCGGCCACCCGGCGGGCGCGCCGGCCCGCAGCTCGACCCGGTACCGGTCACGGCGGCTCACCGGCGCAGCGTAACCCGTCCGACCGGGGCGGGCCGCCCGCTCAGGTGAGCCGGGTGGCCATTGCGGCGATATAGCGGCATCGGAGCGGGGCAGACGCCGCCATATCGGCCCCCTTGAGTCGATCATGGAACCCGACGCGCACCGGGCGGGTAGGCCGGACGGGTCAGCTGACCTGGGGCGGCACCAGGGGGAGCTGGACGAGTTGGGCGCCGTGCCGGCGGGTGAACAACCAGCCCCGGCCGGCGGGCAGCCGCTGCGGCTTGATCGTGCCGAACAGCGCGCCCTCCTCCCGTGGACCGGACATCATGATGCCCGGGGAGGCCAGTTCCCTGATCCGGCCGATCACCGGGTCGAACATGGCCCGCCCGGCACCGCCGATCCGCCGGGTAAGCACCAGGTGCAGGCCGATGTCGCGGGCCTGCGGCAGGTACTCCAGCAGCGGCGCGAGCGGGTTGAGCGCCGCCCCGGCGACCAGGTCGTAGTCGTCGACCAGCAGGTAGAGTTCCGGGCCCTTCCACCAGCTCCGGTCGCGCAGCTGCTCGGCGGTCACGTCCCGCCCCGGCAGCCGCTCCCCCATCACCGTGGCCACCTGCTTGACCAGATCGGCGGTGACCTGCGGGGAGGTGCCGTAGCCGATCAGGTGCTCGGACTCCACCGCGCCGAGCAGGCTGCGCCGGAAGTCGACCAGGATGATCCGGGCCGCCGCCGGGTCGTTGCCCTCGACGATGCCACGGGCCAGCCCGCGCAGGAACGTGCTCTTGCCGCACTCGACGTCCCCGAAGAGCAGCAGGTGCGGTTCGGCGGTGAAGTCGAGGCGTACCGGCTGGAGGTCGGTCTCGGCGATGCCGATCGGGATCACGCCGCCCTGCGCGGCGGGCAACGCCTCGAAGGGCAGCTCGGCGGGGAGCAGCCGCACCGCCGGGGCACCCGCCGACGTCCAGTGCTGCTCCACCCGCTTGACCAGGTCGGCCAGCGCGTCCGGCAGGTCGTCGACCACCGGCCGGCCGTCGAGGCGGGGCAGGCCGGCGAGGAAGTGCAGGCCGTCGGGGGTGAGGCCGTGACCGTGCTGCTCCGGCACGTTCACCGCGGCCCGCCGGTTGATCACCGAGTCGGCCGGCTCGCCGAGGCGCAGCTCGACCTTCGCGCCGAACATGTCCCGCACCGCCGGGCGGACGTCCATCCACCTGTTGGTGGCGGCCAGGAGGTGGATGCCGTAGCCGAGACCCCGGTTCGCCAGCTCGGTGACCAGGGGCTCCAGGTCCTCGAACTCGGCCCGCAGCGCCGCCCAGCCGTCCACCACCAGGAACACGTCACCGAACGGGTCCTCGGGGAACCGGCCCTCGCGGCGGGCCCGCCGGTAGGCCGCCGCGCCCTCCACCGCGTGCGTGGTGAACAACGCGTCCCGGGCCTGCATCAGCCCGTGCAGCTCGGCGATGGTCCGCCGGACCTTGTCCACCTCGCGCCGGCTCGCCACCCCGCCGACGTGCGGCAGGCCGGCCAGCGCGGCCAGGGTGCCGCCGCCGAAGTCGAGGCAGTAGAACTGCGCCTCGCGCGGGGTGTTGCCCAGGGCCAGGCTGGTGACCAGGGTACGCAGCAGGTTGCTCTTGCCGGTCTGCGGCGCACCCACCACCATCACGTTGCCGGCCGCCCCGGCCAGGTCCAGCCAGAGCGGGTCGCGGCGCTGCTCCAACGGCTTGTCGACGATGCCGGCCACACCGTGCAGCGCGCCGTGCCGGTCCTCGGCGGCGATCGTCAGGCCCCGCACCGGGGACACCTGCACCGGTGGCAGCAGCGCGTCGAGGGTGGGCGGCTCCTCCAGCGGCGGCAACCAGACCTGGTGGGCGGCCGGTCCGCGCCCCTGCATCCGGGCCACCAGCACGTCGAGCAGGCTCTCCCCGACGTGCTCGTCGACCGGGGCCTCCGTCGGCTCGTCCGGCGCGTCGTCGGTGGCGAGCGGGACGTAGTCGGTGGTGTAGTCGCGGACCGGGTCGATCAGCCGGCCGCCGACGGTGGGCACCCCGCCGTGCTGCCGGACCGCCCCCGAGACGTACGCGGCCTTGAACCGGATCAGCCCCTCGGTGCCGGCCTTGAGGTAGCCGTGCCCCGGTGAGCGGGGCAGCTCGTAGGCGTCGGCCACCCCGAGCACCGCGCGGGACTCCATCGAGGAGAAGGTCCGCAGGCCCAGCCGGTACGACAGGTGCGTCTCCAGGCCGCGCAGCCGCCCCTCCTCCAGCCGCTGCGACGCCAGCAGCAGGTGCATGCCCAGCGACCGGCCCACCCGGCCGATCTGCACGAACATGTCGATGAAGTCCGGTCGGGCGCTGAGCAGCTCGCTGAACTCGTCCACCACGATCAGCAGGCTGGGCAGCGGGGCGAGCGGCACCCCGGCCGCGCGGGCCCGCTCGTAGTCGCGCTGCGAGGCGTAGTTGCCGGCCCGGCGCAGCAGCTCCTGCCGGCGGGTGATCTCGCCCTGGATCGCGCCGAGCATCCGGTCGACCAGGAACAGCTCGTCGGCCAGGTTGGTGATCACGGCGCTGGTGTGCGGCAGCCGGTCCAGCGCGGCGAACGTGGCGCCGCCCTTGAAGTCCACGAGCACCAGGTTGAGGATCTCCGGGCTGTGCGTGACGGTCAGCGCCAGCACCAGCGTCCGCAGCAGCTCGCTCTTGCCGGAGCCGGTCGCGCCGACGAGCAGCCCGTGCGGGCCCATCCCCTCCTGGGCGGACTCCTTGAGATCCAGCTCGATCGGCCGGCCGTTCTCGTTGACCCCGATCGGCACCCGCAGCCGGCTGCGGTTGGGACGGCTGCCCCAGGCGTCGGTCAGGTCCAGCTCGTAGGGGTCGCCGAGGCCGAGCAGGTCGGCCAGGCCCAGGTCGGTGGCGACGGCCGGCTGGTCGGCGTACGAGGCGGCGGAGAGCCGCAGCGGCGACAGCTCCCGGGCCAGCACCTCGGCCCTGGCCGGGTCGAGCGTGTCGGCCCGGCCGACCCGGGTGGCACCGTCCATCGTGGTGCCCGAGATGGTGCCGTCGTCGGCGACGTCGAGCACCACCGAGGTCTCGTCGAGCAGGCGCGGCGGCCTCCCGGTGAGGTCCAGCAGGGTCACCCCGGCGACGCCGCCCTCGGTCATCAGGTGGTCGGAGCCGGCGACCTGCCCGCCGTCGACCACCACCAGCACGTACGGCGCGACCGCCGCCGTCGCCGTCGGGTCGAAGCGGGGCCGGTTGGCCAGCACGTCGACGAGCATCGCCTCCAGCGCCACCACGGTCGGGGCGAACAGCCGGATCGGGCCGACCGCGTCGAGCTTCGTCGGGTGCTGGGCGTGCGGCAGCCACTTCGCCCACTCCCACCCGGCCCGCCGGTCCGGGTCGACGCAGAGCGCGACCAGCAGGTCGTCGGGGGCGTGGAAGGTGGTCAACTGGGCCACCACCGCGCGGACCAGCCCCCGTACGGCGTCGTCGGCCCCGCGCAGGTAGACGTGGGAGAAGTCGCGCAGGGCGATCGCCACCGGCAGGTCGGGCACCACCGAGTAGGTGGCGACGAACCGGCGCAGCGCCACCGCGCACAGCGGCTCCAACTCGTCCACCGGGCGGGTCTGCGGTGGGATCAGCGGGGTGGCGACCTCCTGTGGGCCGAGGCCGATGCGGACCACGCTGAAGTCGGCGTCACCCCGGCGACGTTCCCAGAGCCGGCCACTGGTCACGGTGGACCAGAGCGAGTCCGGGTCGGGGTGCCGGTAGTGGATGGCCTCCCGCTGCTGGCGTACGGTCGCGCGGACCTGGGCGCGCAGCTGGGCGAGGCGGCGCATGTACTGCCGGCGGGCCTCGATCATCTCGCGTTTGCCGGGCCCCGTCTGGTTGACCGCCATCACGGCGATCATGCCGAGGATGGAGATCCCGTACATGCCACCGACCACATAGGTCATCACGCCGCCGCGCTGCATGCCCATCATCAGGCCCATCGCCGCGGCACCCGCCGCCATCGGCAGGATCATCAACATCCGGGTCCAGCCCCGGCCACCGGCCGCCGGCACCTCGGGCGGCGGGTCGAGGAGCACCTCACCGGTCGGCAGCGGGGGCGCCGGCCGGCGGGGTGGACGCTTGACGACCACCAACGACGACATCTCCCCCGTACCTCCCACCACGTAGGTCTACGGCGGCCCACTCTATCGACCGGTCGCCCCTGGCAGGGACCGCCGTCCGCGCTCGGACGGCCACCCGGCGGGCGGTGCGACCGTGCTACTTTGACCGCCGCGGCGGGCCCAGCAGACGCCGCGCGAACGCGTGGCACACGGGGAGGTGACCAGCGTGACGGCCCCGGGCGGTCTCAGTCTGGCCAGGGTGACCATCGCCGCCCCCCAGCGGCGGATGGACGTGGCGTTGCCCAACGGCATGCTCGTCGGGGAACTCCTGCCGCACCTGCTCCGGCACGCCGGGGAGGGCCTCGGCGACGCCGGCGAACAGCAGGGCGGGTGGGTGTTGCGCCGGGCCACCGGCACCCTGCTGGAGGCCACCCGCAACCTCGCCGTGCAGGGCGTCCGCGACGGCGAGCTGCTGCACCTCACGCCCGGCCGCGACGAGTGGCCCGAGCTGGCGTACGACGACGTGGTCGAGGTGATCGCCAGCGGCGCGCGGCGGACCGGTCGATCGTGGAGTGACGACGCCACCCGGCGGGCCGGGCTGGCGGTCACCGCCGCCCTGCTCGGGTTCGGGCTGGTCGCGTTGCTCGCGGTCGGTGCGCCGTGGCGTACCCCGGGGCTGCTGGCGTTGGGGGTCGCGGCGCTGCTGGCGGTCGTCGGCCCGGTGCTGTCGCGGGCCGTGCCCGACGCCACCGCCGGGGCCGTGGTGGCCGCCGCCGGCCTGCCCTACGCACTGCTCGGCGGGGCGCTGCTCGGCGCACCGGACGACGCCCGGCTGATCGACCTGGGGGCGCCGAGCCTGCTGCTCGGCTCCGCCGCGCTGCTGGTCTTCGGCATCGTCGGCTACGCGGCGGTGGGCGGGGTGCAGCGGCTGTTCATGGCCGGGGTGGCGGCCGGGCTCACCGGCGTGCTGGCCGCGCTGCTCTGCTACGGCGGGGTCTCCCCCGCCGGCTCGGCGGCGGCGACGCTGACCACGGTGATCGGCCTGCTGCCCGGTTATCCGCTGATCGCCGGCTGGTTGGGCAGGCTGCCGGTGCCGGAGCTGCCCGACCGGCCGGAGGAGATCCTGAAGGACCGGCCGGTGCCCGAGCGGGCGAAGGTCTTCGTGACCGTGGCACGGGCCACCGAACTGCTCACCGGGATGCTGCTGTCCGCCTCGGTCTGCGGCGCGCTGGCCATCGCGTTCCTGCTGGCCGGGGACCGTACCCCGGCCGGCGCGCTGCTGGCGCTCTGCGGCGCCGGCGCGCTGCTGTTGCGGGGGCGGCTCTTCCCCACCGCCGCGCAGCGGGTGCCGCTGCTGGTCAGCGGCCTGCTGGGGCTGTCGTCGCTGGCCGTCGCCGCGCTGCTGGGCACCGCGCCGGGTGGTGGCCGGGTGCTCGTCTGGCTCGGTGTGGTCGCCGCGGCGGCGCTGACGCTGGTCGCCGGGCTGGTCTACAGTCGACGCCGGCCGTCGCCCTACCTGGGCCGGGCCGCCGACATCGCCGACGTGATCGCCATCATGGCGCTGATCCCGCTGGCCTGCGCGGTCATCGGCCTGTTCGGGGCGATCCGGGGGATGTTCGCCTCGATCGGCGGGTGAGACGACGATGACGACGCGACGGGACCAGCTCCAGTCGTACCAGTTCATGACCCAGCGGGTGATGTCCGCGTTCGTGATGCGCGAGACCGACCCGCAGCAGTCGCCGCTGCGTCGGGGCATCGGCGCGCTCTTCGGTGGGCTGATGGTCGCCGTCCTGGTCGCCGCCGGGGTGGGCATCTACGGGCTGCTCACCAAGGTCGGTGGGAACAGTTGGCGGCAGCCCGGCGCGGTGGTGGTCGAGAAGGAGAGCGGCGCGACCTACATCTACCTGGACGGACGGCTGCATCCGACGCTCAACTACGCGTCGGCGCTGCTGGCCGCCGGCCGCCCCGGCACCCAGGTGGTACGCGTCTCCGCCAGCACCCTCGGCACGGTGCCGCGCGGGGTGACGATGGGCATCCCGAACGCCCCCGCCTCGCTGCCGGCCGCGAACCGGCGGGCCGGTCTGCCGTGGACGGTCTGCTCGGCCCCGACGACCGACGACACCGGCCGCACCACCGACACGGTGACCCTGGCGTTGGCCGCCCGGCCGGCCGGTGGGCGGGGCGTCGGCGACGACGGGCTGCTCGTCAAGGACGCCACGCTGGGCATGAACTACCTGGTCTGGCACGGCCGCCGGCACCTGGTGCAGGGTTCCCGGGTGGTCGTGCCCGCCCTGTTCGGGGCGGTCACCCCGACCCCGGTCGGCACCGCCTGGTTGAACGCGCTGCCCGCCGGGGTGGACCTCGCCGCGCTGCCCGTCGCCGACCGGGGGAAACCCTCCCGGGAGGTGTCCGGGCGACGCAACGGCGACGTGCTGGTCACCCAGACCGCCTCCGGCCCGCAGCACTACCTGGTGCTCGCCGACGGGGTCGCCCCGGTCGACCCGGTGCAGCAGGCGATCCAGGCCGGCCAGTCGGGGCGGCAGCCCGTCCCGGTCGCCGTCTCCGACGTCACCTCGCTGCCGAAGAGCCAGCAGGTCCCCCGCCCGCCGGACCGGGGCCGGCCGCCCGCCACCCCGCCGAAGCTGCTCGGCCCCGAGCCGGGGCAGCAGATCTGCGCCGCCACCACCGACGCCGGCACCCCGCCGGAGTTGACAGTGGGCGGCGCGCTGCCCGACGCGGACCGGGCCGCGCCGACCGGTTCCGTCTCCCCCGACGGCATCCCGCTGGCCGACCGGATCGCCGCCCCCGCCGGCCGGGTCACCGTGCTGCGCCTGCTCGGCAGCCCCGGCGCGTACAGCATCGTCACCGACCTGGGCATCCGCTACCCGGTGCCGTCCGCCGAGGCGTTGCGCCTGCTCGGCTACCCGGCGGAGGGGGCGCTGACGGTGCCGCCGAGCCTGACCATGCTGGTCCCGACCGGCCCCGTCCTGGACCCCCTGGCGGCGGTCCGCCCCGCGTCGATCACCGCCGGCGGCTGACCGGACCGTCGGCCGTGGTGGGTCAGCGGCCGGGCGTCGGTTCGTCGAAGAGCTGCACCGGCGGGCCCGGTTCGGCCGGCGACGTCGACCGGGCGGGTGCCGTTGCGACGGCCGCCCGCCACCGGCGACGCCGTACCCGGGGCAGGGTCAGCGCGACGGCGCACACCACCAGGACGGTGGCGAGGGCGAGCGCCGTGCCGGCCAGGGCGATCCGCCGGCTCTCCCGGACCGCCGGGTCGGGCCGGTCGTCGGCGGGCCGGAACCGGGGCAGCGGGGCCGGCCGGGCCTGCGGCAACAACTGGTCGTTGACCGCACCGTACGGGTTGACGGTGCCGTGGCCGTACTCGGTGCGGTCGGCACCGGGGACCGCCGTCACGGTCAGCAGCCGGACCAGTTCGCTGCGCGGCGTACCGGACCGCTTGGCGAGGGTCAACGCCCCGGCACCGGCCACGAACCCGCAGGCCAGTGCGGTGCCGTCGGCGGCCTCGACCAGTCCTTCACCGCGCTGGGTGGTGGTCACCGCCACGCCCGGCGCGACCAGGTCCAGGTACGGCCCGTACTGCGACTTCGGCCAGCGCCGCCCGTCCGGGCCGATCGCCCCGACGGCGAGCACCTCCGGGTAGCCGGCCGGGTACGACACGGGGTTGCCGTCCCCGCCCCGGTCACCGCTGGCGGCCACCACCAGGACGCCCCGGTCGACGGCCCGGCGCACCGAGTTCCGCAGGGTCGCGGCGTCCCGGTCGGCGGCCACGGTCACCGCGACCACCCGGGCACCCCGGTCGACGGCCCAGTCGACGCCCCGGGCGAGCACCGCCGGGTCGACCGGGGCGGCACCGAACGCCCGGTCGTCGACCACCCGTACCGGCAGCACCCGGGCGCTCGGCGCGAGGCCCGCGAACGGTGACCCGCCGGCCTGCCGGGCGACGATCAGCCCGGCCACCCGGGTGCCCTGCCCGGTGCAGTCGGTGTCGGCCGGGCCGCTGCCCCGGACCGCGTCGAAGCCGCTGCCGACCCGCCCCCGCAACTGCGGGTGGTCGGCGTCCACCCCGGAGCCGAGCACCGCGACGGTCACCCCGGCCCCCTGGCTGAACGGCCACACCTGCTCCGGGGCGAGCACCTGCTGCGCCCAGGAGGGCGTGCCGACCTGCCCACCGGCCGGCGCGCAGTCGGGTGCCGCCGTGGCGGGCCGCACCGGGCCGACCAGGGCGGCGGCGACCAGCCCGACGACGAGCGCACCCGCCACCGGACGCCGCCCCGCCCGGGCCGGGCCACCAGCCGTGCTCCGATCCCGGTCCGGCCCGGTCGTCGGTGACGCTGCGGCCGGGCCGGCGTGGTCCGGGCGACCGCCCGCACCGACCTGGTCGTCCGGCTGTGGCCGGACCGGCGGGTACCCCGTCATGTGTTCCTCCGTCCCGGCCTCACGCCGCCGGCCGCCGGCGGGCGGGCGGCAGCGCCCACCCGGTGCGCTCGTCGTCGACCCGGTCGACCCGGCCACCGGCCACCGCGTCGACGGCCAGCTCACGCAGCGACCCGGGCACCGCGCGCAGGGCGTACCAGAAGACGCCGAAGCTGTCGGCGCAGCGGTGCAGCAGCCGGTCGGCCACGTCGGCGGCGGTGTCGTCGTCGCGGGCCCGGGGGTCGTCGTCGTCCCAGTACCAGACCGATCCCTCGTCGCCGCCGGCCACCCGGACGGCGAGCAGGCCGCCCTGTAGGTGCCCGACGGCCAGGAAGTCGGCGGTGAACCGGTCGGTGAACCAGGCGTTGGCGTGGCACAGGTCCTGCATCCAGTCGGCCCGGACCACGCCGAACAGCGGCTGGTCGACCACGAACCCGAACCGGGGGTGCACGGCCGGCCAGTCCGGCCAGCCGCCGTTGGTGCGGGCCAGGAAGTCCCGGTAGCCGGCCGGCAGGGTGCCGCCGAGCCGCTGCTCGACGCGGGCCACCGCCTGCGGGGTGAGCCGTTGCGCGAACCGCAGCGGCGGCGGGGTGGCGGTGTCCACCGGCAGGCCGCGCCGCCGGTGGTCGGCGTCGCCGGTGCTCACCCCACCGAGGTGCCGCAGTGCCGCGTGCAGTTCCGCCGGCACCAGCGCGATCCGCCGGCTGCGCGCCAGGTGCGCCCAGACCCACCCCGCCGGGGTACGCCCCGACGCCTGCGGATCCGCCGGGTCCGGCACCGTCAGGTTGGCGGTGAGCACGTCCAGCACCCGGGCCTCGTCCACCCCGATGCCGGGCGGCAGCGGCGGCAGCTCGACGACCGCCCGCGCGTACGGCGTCCAGTCGGGAAAGCCGTACGGGTCGACCGGCACCCCCTGCCGGTAGCGGACCCGCAGCATCGGCGCGGCCGGGTGGGCCACCCCGAAGGCGTACCGGGCTGCGGGGATCGGCCCGGCCCCGCTCACCGGCCCCGCCCGTGCGGGCCGGGGACGGTCTCGTCGGGGGTGGGCCAGAGCAGGAGGAACGGGACCTGGTCGGCGGGGACGGTGACGCCGGCCGGGGAGTCCGGGTCGACGGCCAGGGCATGCCCCGGCGGCCAGACGGTGAGCACGGCGGCCATCGTGGCCCGCAGGCTCGGCGTGCCGTCCGGATAAGCCCGCGCGAAGCGCTCCGGGGAGGTGAACACCTCGATCACCGGCGTCTCCCCCGCACCGACCGCACGCCACGGGAAGTCGGGGTCGACCAGCCGGGCCGGGTCGGGCACCGGGGCGGCGGTGGGGAGCACCACCAGCGCGTCGAGCAGCGCGTCCAGGTAGCCGGTGGAGTCACCGCGCTCGGCCGCGTCCCGCAACAGCGCGGCGGTGTCCGGCTCGTCCGCCGGGTTCGGGGCGGGGGCGGGTGGGGCGAGCGCGGTCGTCGGGTCGTCCGGGGCGGCGGCGGTCGCGGCGGCGATCTCGTCGTCGGCCGCCGCCTCGGCAAGCTCGGTGAGCAGCTCCGCACCGGCGGGCACGGTCAGCTCACCGTCCGCCGCCGCCCGGACCGCCGCCACCGGCAGGTACGCGTCCAGCGGGGTGCCCGGGTTGACCGCCAGCCGCCAGCCGGCCACCGGCCACCGCTCGCACAGCTCGTCGTACCCGGTCACGGTGTAGGCGTCGGCGACCCCGGCGACCTGCGACGCCATCGCCTCCAGCGAGGTGAAGACGGGCAGGAACGGCGCTCCGAAGAGGTCCATCGTGACGAACCGCTGGCCGCCGTCGGCCGGGTCGTCGTCGCGCACCTGCGGGAGGAACAGCTCGGCCCGGGTGAGGATCCGGAAGAACCCGGTGCGGTCGTCGTCGCGCGCCGCGCGCAGCAACGCCCGTTCGGTGTCGTTGGCCGGCTGCCACGACTCGTCCACGACGGGTCTCCCTCCCTGCCCGGTGCCGACCTGAGCCTAGCGATGTCCCGTCGGCGGGCGGGACCCGCCGCGGGCGCACGCTAGGCTACGGTCCGGTCGCCGTCCGCCGACGTTCCGCAGGAGGTTCCATGCGACGTGTCGTCGCGGTCGCCGCCCTGGCCGCCACTGTGGCCGGTTGTTCCGCCGACCCGTCGCCCACCCCCGCACCGGCCCCGGTGGAGCACGTGGTCACGCTCACCGTCGAGGTGGTCGGCGGCGGGGGAGGGCTGTTCGGGATGGCGGTCACCTGGGGGCACAGCAGGTTGGAGACACAGTCCGCCACCAGCCTGACCTGGGCCTGGTCCCATGCGGTGACCCTGCGTTACCCCGACGTCGAACGGGTGTGGGTGTCGGCGACGCCGCAGGTCCGCCCGGGGGTCGACGAGCGGTTGGCGTACGCCGGCGGGATCCCGACGTTGCACTGCACGATCCTGTTCGGCGACCGGCTCGTGCAGGACCAGAGCAGCATCTCCCCCACGTGCGAGGCGAACCTGTCGGCCACCGCACCGGCCGGCGGGGCCGCCACCCCCGCGCAGCGGTCGGGCGGCGCCGCCGACTGACCGCGTCCACCCCCGACGGCTCAGCCCAGACGGCGTAGCGCCCCCACGTACGCCGACCGCACCGCGACCAGCCGGCCGGCCCGGAACCGGCCCGGTTCCCGCTGGTAGACCGTGCGGCCCAGCGGCGTCCAGACCGCCGTGAACGGCACCCGGGCCCCACCGGGCGGCACGAACTTCACCACCTCGTCGAGCGCGGCGACGGCGGCGGCCAGGCGGGACCGGCACCGCCGGCGGTCCGCCTCCGGCAGGGTCCGCGCCCCGCCCGGCACCCCCCTGGCGTGCTGCTCGGCCACCCACAGCCACTCCCCGGCGTCGATCAGCCGGGACGGCTCCGGACCGCCGTACCGGAAGCTCTCCTCGACCTCGACGGGCCCGGCGGGCAGCCGGAACAGGAACTCCCGGGGCGTGCCGCACCCCTGGCACCCGCCGGTGTAGCGGCGGGCCAGGTCGCCGTCGGGCAGGGTGAGCACAGTGGAGGCGCGCGGGAAGTGCCCCTGCCCGCAGCCGCACGGTTGCAGGTCCATGTAGAGGTGTGCCTCGTGGAGGGAACGCGCGGCCAGCGGGGTCACGACGGGCTCCACGGCATGTGGTCCAGGTGGAAGTCCCGGACGACCTCGATGCGGCGGCGGCGGAACCGTCCCGGTTCCCGGTGGTAGACCGTCCGTCCCCGGGTCGACCAGAACGCCGCCTCCGGCACCGCATCGCCGCCGTCGGGCAGGAACTTGTGGACCTCCTCCAGGGCGGCCACGGCGGTCCAGCGCAGGTCCGCCGCCTCGGCGTCGTCACCCTCCCGCTCGGCCACCTCTGCCGCCTGGCCGCACCAGTCGGCGACGAGCAGCCACTCACCGGGGTCGAGCAGGGCGGAAGGCTGCGGACCGCCGAACCGGGTGGTGGGGTGCGGGCCGGCGTCGGCGGGTGCCGTCCGTCCGTCGGGCAGGGCGAAGACGAACTCGCGCTGCTCCTGGCACTCGGCGCACCGACCGGAGTACCGGTAGGCCGGTCGGCTCCCCTGCGCCGTCGCCGTCCCGGTCCAGGCGGCCTCCATCGACCCGCACCGGGCACACGGGTGCAGCTCCAGGTAGAGGTCGGCCTCGTCCCGGCTCCGGACGGCGGGCAGCAGGCTCATTCGGCGTCCCGGTAGTGGCCGGTGTCCGGGTCGAGACCCATGATCTCCCGGGCCTGGCGCATGTACTCGCGCTGCGCCTGCGCCGACGGCGACCGGCGCTGCGCCGAGTCGGCACCCTCGGGGGTGAAGTCGACGTCGTCCACCCGGTGTGTTGCCTGCCACCGGGCGTGCAGTTCGGCCAACTCCCGCAGCCGACGTTGCCGCTCCGGATCGACGTTCATCGCCATCGGGTCACCTCCGGACACCGGCGGCCGGCGGGCGAACCGCTCGCCCGGACCAGCGACCGTGGCTGGTCTCTCCTGGCCGATACGCCGCACCACCACCCGTCACGGCAGCGGACGCTCCACCCGCTCGGCGACGGTCTCCCGGGCCCAGGTCGCCGCCCGGTCCGGCCCGCCCGTCACCGTCCACCGGTACACATCGACCGCGGAGCGGATCTCCAACAGGTAATGGTTGTGCGAGAAGAACCGCAGGGTCCAGCCCTCGTCCGGGTCCGGCACGAACGTCGGGGGCGTCACCGCCGGAGCGTCCGGCACCGCCAGCACCCGGGTGAAGTGGTCGGGGTCGCGGACCAGCCAACCGGCGTGGGTGCCCTCGGTCACCGAGAAGGGGCGTACCACCGGGCCGTCGATCTCCCACGCCGAATACAACTCACCGAACAGCTCCGCGTAGGCCAACGGGTCCAGCCCGGCTCCCACCCGGCGACCCAGTTCACCCATCACCTCGGGCCGGTTGAGATGCAACGTCCCGCCCGACGCGGTGAGGAGCAGGGCATGGGTGACGAACATCGGCTGCCGTGCGGCCACCACCCGGACCGCGTCGGCCACCCACTGCTCGTCGGCGACCGCCCACCGCGCCGGGCGGGCCAGGTAGCGGAAGTGGGCGGTCCGCACGGTCACCGACTCCGGACCGACCCACACCCGCTCGGTGGACTCGCCCGGCTCCAGCACGTACCGCTGGAGCGCCTCGGTCGTCCGCTCCGTGTCCACCAGCAACCTCCCTGTCGGTGTCACCCCGGGCCCGGGCCGGGTGGTACAGGCGTCCACAGCAGGGCCGCGCCCGCCAGCGCCGCCCGCTGGTACGGCGGCAGCGGTTCACCGGCCCAGAAGGTCTCCACCTGCGGCGCCTCCTCATCCTCCTCGGCGAGGGCGCGCTGAGCATCGTAGGTGATGTCCCAGGCCCGCATCCCAGGGCTCAACTCGGCAAGGCAGACCCGCCGCTCCACCGGTGGGCCGTCAGCCGTCGACCGCCACGCCCGCCAGATACCCCGGACACCTGGATGACGGGAAACACTCACCACGAACCGGGTGTCGGGCCAGTCGGTCAGCTCGTAGGCCAGATCAGCGAGGTGACCGAGCCGGGCCGGCAACCCGGTGGGGTCCTCCGGGTCGACACCGGTCAGGTCCAGCGGGTTCGGCAGCCGGTTCCCGGCGCGCTCGACGACCGCTGCCCGCGCCGGCAGGAAACGGAAGGCGTCCGCCGACGGCGTCTCCTCGGAGACCGGCACCTCGTCGTACAACCGAGGCTCGCCCCCCGGCACATCCAGCGTGCGCAGGACCCGGCCCAGCAGCTCCCGGTCCGCAGCGGAGATCGGTACGGCGTACTGCACCGTCGCCACCGACACCGCATCCGGAAGGTGCCGCAGATCCCCGTCGCCGAGGAGTTTTCGCAGCTGGGTCACCACTTCGTCCGGGAACCGCCCCGCCAGCCGCAACAGCATGCGGTGTACGGCGGCGAAGAGGTCGTCCGCCTCATCCCATACAGGACTATCGATCACTGTCAGATCTCTTCCATGATGATTATCGTGCAGTTGTCCTGGAACTCGGGAGGCAACCGGGCCCGTACCTGTTCCTCGAGGTCAGGATCGGACGTGCGACGCATCCGCGAGCGTGGGGGGAAGACCGCCTCCTCATCGACGGCGAAGGACGAGAACACCGATATGTCGCGGGCCTGCTGCCCGGTGAGCCGGTAGACCACCAGGATTCTCCCGCCCGAGGCAGGGTTCTCGGCCATGAACCGTACCGCCACGTCGAGGCGGCGACTGACGCTGAGGAACTCCCGCGCCCTACCGGTCGGCAGCCACGAGTTGCCATAGATCGGGGAGTACACCGGGGTGATCCAGTCACCGCGGTAGGCGACCACCGGCCGGTCCGGACCACCGACGGCCGGCAACTGCATCATCGCGTCGTGCACCATGTCAGCGTGCCACCGCACCTCATCGAACAACCGGGGTGACACCGAGCGGAGCCGACCGGTGAGGTCGTCCCAGGCCCTGTCGAGCGCCTGGGCGGCCCGGACCCGCTCGACGGCGCTCTGGGCGCCCGGCTGTTCCCGCGCCCGCTGCCTGGCCGCCGCCATCCGCCGTTGCGCCTGCACCCACCGCGCGGCCGGGTCGCTGAGCGGCGAGCGTGCGGTGAGGTGACCCGCCCCCTCGTGTACCACCGAACGGAGCAGCAACGGCAACGGCAACGCCTTGGTGCCGGCAGCGATATTGCCCAGGTAGTTCCTGACGAGTTCATCGACCTTCCGGTCGAACACCTCCTTCGTCGGCCGCTCCGCCACCCCACCGGTGAACAGGTGGGTACGAATCACGTTGTTGATCAGGTAGTGGCTGTGTCGGGTGTAGACCGCCAGCGCCATGACGTGGGGCTTCGACAGCCGCTGACCCAGACTGCGCACGGCTGCCGTGTCGGCCGGGTCGATGCCGTTGCGCCGCAGCCAACCGGCGAGGTCGGCGTCACGCACCTGGCCGCTGTCCAGTTGGGGCCACAGCCGGTCCGCGATCGCCGGGACCTTGTGCCGGGTCTCCGAGAAACCGTGCGGGTCGACGGCATGATCCAGGTAACGGGCCTCGTGGGGGAAGAGCCCGTCCACCGTCACCTCGGCCCGCAGCGTGGGCAGATCGACGTCGGGCAGGCTGCGGTAGAGGTCCACCGCCGTCAGGCGGCTGTCGGGCGGGCGCAGCTCCACCCGCCTGATACCGGCGATCTCCGCTCCGCGCAGGATCTCGAAGAGCGAATGGTCCCGGGCCGGCAGCATCCAGCCCATCAGGCCGCTCAGGAACCGCTCGGTCTGCAGGCCGTCGAGCCCCACGAACCGGGCGGCAGTGAGCATCCGGGCGGTGGTGCCGGAGACCCCGTCGATGACCGGGAAGCCGTCCCGACCCACCCAGCGGGCCCACGGCCCATGGTCGGTGTCGTGCGCGGTCACCCCCTCACGCCACGGCAGCAGGCCGTGGTCGCCGAGCGGAGCGCCGGACCTCTCCCGGTTCACCTGGTCGACGTACGCCCGTTCGAGCCGACCGAGCGGAGTCCCCAGCCGGGCATAGTGGTCGGGGGTGTTGGCCAGGGCCAGCTGTTCGTCATCCGAGCGGGGCCGGCGGGGGGACTGACTCGCCGTCATCTCGGCCAGGTCCCGGATGCCGTGCTCCGAGTTCCTCGCCACGTTGCCGGTGGCGAAGAAGTCCCGGCCGAACTTCAGCCTGTCCCGCAGTGGGTCCGGCATCAGCCGGTTCACCGTACCGTCGAGCAGGTCGCCCATCCGACGGACCGCCGCCACGTCGACGCCCGCGTCCCGGGCCTGCTCCCACCGCCCCTCGTCGAGCACCGACAGCAGCGCGTGGGACAGGGTGTACGGGTTCTTCCAGTTGCAGTAGGCCGCGTTGTAGAAGGCGGTCATCGTCTCCCGGAGGTTACCCTCGGCGAGCAGCCGGTCGAAGCTGACCGAGGTGCCCACCTGACCGGCGCTGTCGGGCGCGTCGTCCCGGAAGAAGGCGCTCTCCACCCGGGCGACCACCTCGGCGCGGGTCTCCCCCGGGTGCGCCGGCCCGGTCAGTGCCACCAGGATGTCCCGCATCCGGGTCAGCGCCGTGCGTACCGTGTCCTGCACCTGCGGGTCGCGGAAGTAGTGCGCCCCCAACCGCTGCTCGAACCGGGTCGCCTCCGTGGACCAGCGGGGATCGTGCAGGAACCGCGCGAACTCGAACGGCACCCGACTGACCCGGGCCGGATAGGTCGCCGGGGCCAGGTCACCCGCGGGCTTCGACAGGTCAACCGCCTCCGGCGGCAGCAGGTCGCCGTCGCGGGCACGCCCCGACGGGCCGCCGCCGGAGGGACCGGCACGCCCGTCCGGTGGGCCCTCCCGACCCAGCAGCGCGTCCCGGCCGGCGTCGCTGAGCCGCCCGTCGAGCAGCCTCAGCCGGGCCGCCGCCCCCGGATCGTCCGGATGCAGGCCGAGATGGTCGCGCAGGGCCCGCAGTTCGACGCGGGCGTACGTCGCCTGCGCCGGGTCGCGCAGCAGGTCGGCCAGCACCTCCACCTCGGCCAGCCGGCCCAGGTCGTGCGGGCTGGGACCGATGCCGTCGGCCGGCACGCCCGGGGTGAGAGCATCCGGCGCGAACGGGTCCAGCCCACCGGCGGCCCGCTGCCTGATCGCCGCCAGCTCGGCCGCCTCGTGGGCGACGGCCCGCGCCACGTTGATGTCGGCAGCCCGGTCGGACAGCTCGATCCGCCAGCCGCCCCCCTCCGGTGGCACGGTGCCGTGCGGCAGGTCCCGGCCGTCCGCGTCGACCGGCACCGACCGGGCCACCGCGCCGTCGGGCAGGGCGTCCGCCGGCACGGCGGTCAGGTCCAGCCGTACGCCGCGCAGGGTGCCGTCCGCCGGCAACCGGTCCATCAGCAGGCGCAACGCCTCGTCGCCGAGTCGACGTACCAGTTCCGGCGCAGCCACCTCCCGGCCGTACCCGTGGAACTGCGCGTTGGGCACCCGGGCGGCGGTGACCGGCGCAGGACCGTCCCCGCGGAGCAGCCCGTGGATCGCCGACGGGTCGGGCACCCGGGGCAGCCCGGCGGTGTACGCCGACCGGGGGTGCAGCGGGCCGGTGTCGCTGATCGACTTGACGCCCTTCCAGTCGGCGCCGAGCAGGGCCCGCTTGCCGATCCAGGAGGCGTCCCGCCCCCGGTGGTGCTCCCCCCAGCCGGCCTGGCTGATCTCGAACGGCGTCGGGTACCGGCCGCTGCCGAAGGGGTGGCTGCGGGCCCGGTCCAGGATCTCCCGTCCCGCCTCCCGCTGCCGGTACGCCTCGGTGAGCACCTGCTCCGGGTCGCCGGTGCCGTAGCGTGCCCGGAGCCGGTCGACGTCGACGGGGCCGTCGCCGTCGGCTGCCCGCCGGGCCAGCGCGATGTCGACGTCCACCGCACGCAGCTCATGTCGGAGCCGGTCGAGCACGCCCTCGGCCCGGTGCCCGGTGTTCGGCGCCCAGTCGAATCCGTCGCGCGCCCACGCGTACCCGCCGACGGTGGAGGCGGCGTGCACCTCGACCCGTTCGACACCGGAGTACCGGTACCAGTCGGTGAGGTGGCCGTTCCACTCCCGGGCGAAGCCCTGCCCCTGGACCCGTTCGCTGAGCTTCAGCGAGACGTGTTCGACGAAGAGGCTGCCGTCGTGGTCGCGGTGGAAGGACCGCACCACCCGACCGACGGGCACGCCGTCCGGATCGTGCACGGCGGCCCGGACGACGACCTCGTCGCGGTGCACACTGACGCTGTACGGATCGTCCAGGTCCACCCGGACGCGCAACCCGGCGAACTCGCGTCCGTCGAGCTGGCCGGCGAACTCCCGGCGGACGGCGTCACCCCAGGCGTCGGCCTCCTCCCGGCTGCCGGGGATCAGCTCGTCGAGCGAGGGACGCCGGTCCTCCCGCCGCCACGGCGGGTCGGACCAGATCTCGTCGTTGCGGGTGCGCTCCCGCCCGTCGGCCGGTGTCGCCCCGTCCGCCTGCGGCACCTGCTCCAGCTCGTGCACGGGGTAGCCGCGTCGGGCCAGGTCGGCGTCGAGCCGGTGGAGGTCTTCCCGGAGCCGGGCCTGGTCGATCGGGTCGGTCGCCGCCCGCAGCTCGTCGACGACGCACCGGCGCTCGGTCAGCGCGAGCAGGGTCCGTCCGTCCGGGGCCACCGCGTCGGCCGCCCCGCGCCCCGTACCCGGTTGGCCCGCCGAAGGGGCCGGCTCCGGAGCGGGCCAGCCCGGCCCCGGTTCCGGTGCCCACGTCCGGTGGTCCGCGGCCCGCGCCGGAGGCGACCACGATCCGACGGTCCCCTCGCCCGGTCCACCCGGTCGCGGCGTCCCCGATTCGGGGGTGACCGGCCGGGGTGCCGCTCCCCGCTCCGGCGCGGGCGGGGTCGGGTCGGCCCCGCCGAGGAGGCCGGTGATCCGGTGCAGGGCCCGACCCAGCACTCCCGGGCGACGCCCCGGCCCCGGCTGAGCCGCCGGCCGGTCCGCCGGGCCACCGTCGCGTGCCGGCCCCCACTCGGCGAGCGGTGGCGTACCGGGGCCGGAGCGGGGTGGGGCCGACGGGTCCGGGGCGGCCGGATGGTCGCGGAGCGCGGGCAGCGACCGTCCCGACTGCTCCTGTCCGATCGCGTCGAGGTCGATGCCGTACCGGTCGGCGATCTCCCGGCTCAGCGGGCCGTGGAAGGCGCCGCCACGACGCTCGCCGGGGATCGGATGGTTCGCCTCGGCGATGGCCAGGCGGGCCCGTTCCACGATCTGCGCGACAGGTTGGTCGACCGCCCGGTCGAGCAGTTCCCGGGGCAGCACGGCCCGCTCGGCCGGATCCAGCACGTACCGGTCGAGGACGTAGTCCCGCATCTGCTGCGGGGTCCAGTCGGCCATCTCCTGGTAGGCGTCACTGCGGGGTAGGCGCGGGTCCCCTGCGTGGTCGGTGGCGCGGAAGCCGGCCAGCCCGCGGAGGAAGTGCTGCTGGACGGCGAACGCCTGGAACTCGCCTTCGAACCGGAACGGCACCAGCACCTGCGCCGAGACGTCGTCGCCGTGGCGTCCTTCGGCGACTCCCTGGGCCAGCACGTCGCCCACCACGTCGGGGCTGGGCTGGAGCCGGTGCATGCTCTCGTGCACGACGGTCGCGGCGACCGCGCTGATCGGTCGGTTGGTGGCGCCGTCGCGGGGGTCGACATAGAGGATCTCGGTCCGGGTGTCGAAGCCGCCGCGCGCCGGCCCGCGGATCCACGCGTCCAGCTCCGGGGGGCGCAGCTCCGGTGGGAGCAGCGCCTCGACGCTCTCCGGGTCCTTGGGGATCAGCCGGTCGAAGGTGTCGGCCGCGTGCCGCTCGAAGGCCGGCCCGAGCACGTCGCCGATCTTCGCCACCGCGATCGCCTGGTCGATGACGTGGAACCGGTGGGTGACCGGGTCCACGCTGACCACCCGGTGGGCCATCTCGACGGCGTTGAGCGGGTCCACCCCGTCCAGGTCCCGCCAGCCCGGGTCGGCGTGTTCCCCGCCCCGGGAGAAGTCCCGCCAGTCGCGGTACCGGTCGGCGTACCCGTCGACCGCCCGGCTCAGCGCGCGTACCTCCCGGACGACGTCACCGAGCGGGCCGCCGTCGCGGGCCCGGTCGGCGGCCGCCTGCAACCTGTCGGCCTGCCCGGCCACCGCGTCGAGGTCGGCGATCCGGCGGGCCACCGCCGCCTGCGGGTACCGGCCGAGCAGGTTCTCCTTCGCCCTGCCCACCAGCTCGTGCACCTGCTCGGGCAGTTCCGCACCGGTCCTGGTGCGGTGCGCCGGGAAGTTGCCGCTCGGCGCGAGTTCCTGGCTGATCGGCAACTCGTCGCCCACCCGTGGCGGCCCGTCCGACGGCACGACAGCATCCGGCACGGCGACGGGCGGCACGGCATCCGGGCCGACGGTCCTCGGCGCGGCGGTGTCCGGGGGCACGGGCCCCGGCCCGGCGGTGTCCGGGGGCACGGACCTCGGCGCGGTGCCTTCCGGGACGACGGGTCCCGGTTCGGCGGTCTCCGGGACGGCGGGCCCCGGGGCGGGGGCGGGTGGTGCGGCGTTCGGGTCGGCCGGGGTCCGCTGGGCGACCAGCGCGGTCGTCTCCGCGCGCAGCCGGGCCACCACGGCGTCGATCTCCGCCTGGCTGCGGGGCAGGTAGGAGCCGTCCTCCTGGCGCACCGCCAGGTGTTCCCGGGCCCAGTCCCGCAGCTGCCCGGGGGTCGTCGGGTCGTCGGCGAGCAGGCCGCGCACCGTGTCCGGGCTGAGTGGCCGGGGTGGTGCCGGCGCCGGGGCGGTGGCGTCCCGGAAGCTGACCGCGTCGGCGTCCAGCACCGGCGGGTCGGGCCGGACCGGTGCCTCCAGCGCCGCAAGCGACGGCTCCGGCATCGTCCGCGCTGGTCCGGGTCGCGTCGGCCCGTCCGGCGTCGTCGCCCCGTCCCGGCCCCCTTCCGGTACGCCGTCCACCGGCACCCCGGCCCGCCCGGGCTCGACCGGGCGGTCGAGCACCTGGTGGATCTCGCGGTGCAGGGTGCGCCAGGCGTCGCCGAGTTGCCGGTCGACGGAGGCGGCCCGCGCGGCCGGGTCGGCCGGCAGGTGCTCCGGCAGTACGACCCCGGCCGGCTCCCGCTGCACCCACCGCCCGTGCTCGACCGCCATTCCCGGCCGCAGCACCACCGGCTGCCCGGGTGGCAGCGACGAGTTGACCTGGAGCACCACCCCGACGCGCAGCCCGTCCGGGTACTCGACGGTGAGCAGGCGGGACGACTCGTCCCAGCTCGCCCGGTACGGCTGGTCCACCGGGCCGGCGTCCCGGCCGGCCAGCAGCTCCCCGACGTGCCCGTCGAACGTCGACCGCACCGCCTCGGGCAGCGGCACCGACGGCCCGACCGGGTGCGTCCCGGCCGGCACCAGCTCGGCCGGGAGGTGTCCCTGCGCTACGCCGCGTAGCTGCCCCCCGGCGGCCAGCTCGCCGCCTCGGCCTGCATCCGCAGGATCTTGCCGTACGCCTTCCTGTACTGCATGTCCGCCGTCCCGTCCAGCACCTGGCCCTCCCGGGACGCCTTCTGGATGACCAGCCGACGGTCCTTCTCCGGGTAGCCGAAGCTGTACTCGACCTCCCGACTGTCCTCCCGGACCATTTCGAAGTCCACCAGAATCGCCATCACCGGTTCCCCTCGGCCACGAGTTGTCCAGGTCCTCTCCGGTCCGGCCGGGCGCGACCCGCTCCCAATTGAACAGGCTCTGGGCGTACGCGTGGGCATCCGGGTAGGTGGCGTCCGGGTGCACCAGCAGGTAGCCCGACTCGGCCAGCTCGTGCTCCAGCAGGACCAGGTCGGGTTCGAGCGGGCGGCCCTCCCGCAGCCTGATCCACGCCTCCGCGATGTCCTCGTCCGCGTCGAAGCGTCGACGGACCCAGCCGTCCGGGTAGTCCCGCAGCACGTGCTCGTCGACCATGAGGTGCTGTTTCACCCGGGCGATCTCGGCGTGGGTGAAGCCTGTCGTACCGCCGGGGCGGGCGACGTTGGCGAGGTTCGCCGCGATGTCCGCGACGTCCCCCGGGTCGGCCCGGAACCGGTCGTAGGCCCGGTCCGCCCACTCCATCGCCCGGAGCTCGTCGCGGGGACGGATCGAGGCGCCGGTCTGGGCGTCCTGCTCGTCGGGCCCCCGGTTCTCCGCCCCACGGTCCTCGGGGGGCCGGTCCTGCGGGGGGCGGTCGGCGACCGGGTGGCCGTCGGGCGGGGGGTGGTCCGAGCGGGGGTCGGCCCCGTTCATCCCGGTCGGGTCGGTGGCCGGCCCGGTCCGGTCGACACCGGTGGCCGCCGGGTGGTCCCGGATGGTGATCACCGGTGGTTCGGGGCGGCCGGCCGGCAGTGGGGGCGGTGCGTCGTCCGGGTTTCGGCGTGCCGGCTCGGCGTCCCGCCCGCCCGGCTCGACGTCCCGGTGCCCCGAGGCGGGATCGCGCCGGGCAGGCTCGCCCTCGCGCCCGCCCGGCCCGACCTCGTGACGTCCCGGCTCGGCCTCGGGGCGGACGGGATCGACGTCGCGGCGTCCCGGCTCGACGTCGGGGCGGACCGGGTCAGGGTCGCGGCCGGGCGGGGCGGGGTCGGCATCCCGAGCGGGCGGCGGGGTCGACTCCCCCGCCACCCGGTCGTCACCCGGGCGGGACCACTCCCCCGGCGACCGCTCACCCCCGGGCCGTAGCGGGTCGGGAGAGGGACGGGCCGGGTCGGCAGGCGGACGGGCCGGATCGGCGAGGTGGGTCCCCGCCTCCGTGGTCCGCACCGGTGCGGGCTGGCGCGGGCCGCCGCCGTCGCCGGTGCCGCCCGCCAGGTCGGTGCGTTGCGGCAGGTCGGCCGGGGGCAGCTCGGGTCGCGGCGGGTGCGGGCCACCCGGGCCGCCGGGGGTGGGCCCGTCGCCGTCGACCACCGTCGGGTCGGGTGACCGGACGCCGTCGCGGGCGAGCACGGTGCCGTCGGCGGCGATCGCCCCACCGTCGAGCCGTTGGCCGTCGCCGTCGACGTGGGCCCAGACCGCGCCCCGCTCGCTGTAGGTGACCCGCAGGCCGGCGGCCCGGTCGACGGCGGCCATTCCCTCGGGGAGCACCATCACGTCGCGCCCGATCCGCAGGTTCATCCCGCCGACCCGGACGGTGTCCAGTTTGTTCTGCGCGCCGAAGACGACGCCGGCCTTGGCCCCCTCCGCGCCGCCGTGCAGCATGTTCTGCAGGTCGAACTTCCCCTGTGCGGCGTCGGTCGCGCCGGTCACCAGGGCACCGGTGACCCCGCCGCCGATGACGTGGCCGGGGATGCCGCCGAACATCGACGCCCCGAACAGCCCACCCTGGACGGTGGAGACGCCGAGCTGACCGAGGTCGAGGCTGGACCGTTCGCCACCGGCGATCTGGTACATCTGGCCCAGCAGGTTGCCGCCGCCCATGAACGCCGCCCCGAACGCCACCCGCTGGCCCAGGTACTTCGTCAGTTCCCGGCCGAAGGTGGTGGTGGCGATCTCGCGGGTCGCGTACTGGCTCAGGGTGGCCCGGCTGAGCTGCTCGAACGCCTCGGTGCCGGCCAGCCGTACGCCGCCACGGGTGGCGAGGTCGGTGCCGACCCGGGCACCGAACCTGCGCAGCAGCTGTTCCTCGATCTCCCGGGCGAGCTGGTTGCGGGCGGCGAGCAGGCTGCGCCCGGCCAGCCGTCGGGACTCCAGCCCGGCCTCCCGGCCGAGTTGGCGCAGCAGTTCCCGGTTGGTGACGCCGCGCAACCACTGACCGGCCATCCGGTCGGCGACCGACCGCGCGATGACGTTGCGCGGCAGGGTGTTGCGGGCGAGGGTGCCGGCGCCCTGCCGGATCACCGTCGGCAGGGTCTGCCGGACGAAGGCGGGGACCTGGGTCCGCGCGAAGCGCGGCAGTTGGGTGGTGACCAGCCGGGGAACCTGGGTGCGGACCAGGTTCGGCAACTGGGTCCGTACCAGGGTCGGCAGGGTACGGGTCAGCAGCGCGGTCACCTCGGCGAGGGCGGCGCGGACGGAGATGCTGCCGATGGCCCGGACGGCGTTGGTGGCGGCGGCCCCGATCGCGGCCCGGCAGGCGGCGAACGCCCCCGGGATGCCGGCGGTGGACAGGCCGAGCGACGGGATGGCGGCGGCGACCAGCATGAACAGCGAGACGGCGAGCATGATCAGGCCGAGCAGGGCCATGAACTTCATCAGCTCGATCTGCAGGCCGAAGCTCTGCACCGCCTCCTGCATGGAGGCGAGGGTGTCGACCGTGCCGGCGAGCGACTCCAGGTAGGCGAGCCATTCCCGGGTGAACACCTCGGCGGCCCCGTCGCCGCTCCAGTTGGTCAGGATGCCGTCGGCGGCGTGCACCGCCTCCTCGTAGAAGGCGGCGAGTTCCTGCGTCGCGGCACCCCAGGCGTCGGAGAGCTCGTAGACGGCGTCGATGTCCGACTCGGGGATCTTGCCGATGAGGATCTCGCCGACGGTGGAGCGGACGCCCGGGATGGCGGCTTCGAGGTCGGAGAACCACTCCAGGATCTCGGCGAGGGCGTGGTCACTCTCGCTCACGCGGGGTCCTCCCCGGCACCGTCGGGTCCCCCGGCCGGCCGCCTCGGGTCAGTGCCGGCCACCGGCCCGGTCGATGTCGGTGGCGTTGTCGTCGTCGGTGCCGGTGTAGCTCCACATGGCGTCGGCCACGTACGCACCGAGCTTGTCCATCGCCTCGCCGAGCTTGGGCACGGTGGTCTTGATCGCCTCGTTCATCTGCTGCCCGCCGCCGCCGGAAACCTCGACCGACTTGTGGTACGTCTTGAGGAACTCCTCGGTGAACTCGTCGCGCGGCAGCGTCCCGGGCGCGGCCTCCAGGGTGGTGATCGCGCCGAGCTTGCCGTCCATCGCGGTGCGCATCGACTGTCCGTTGATCCGGAGCCGGTTGGCGATGCCGAGGATGTCGGCGACGCTCGTCTTGATCTCGACGAAGCTACTCATCGTCGTCCCCCTTCAGGCGCACGTCGGCGTCGTGACTGTGCAGCAGCTTCTCCAGCTGTGCGCCGCCGGGGGCCATCCGACGCAGGTCGGGGGCGAGGCTGCCGTCGAGGATCTCGCGGGACTGCTCGGCGGCGTCCTCCACGGCGAGCCGGACGGTCGCCACGATGGTGGCGGCCAGCGCCCTGGAGTTGGGGTTACGGAACACCCGGGGGTCGATGTCCAGCTCCAGCAGGTGCCCCCGGGGGCCGACGACCGCCTTGACGGTGCGGTCGTCCGACCAGGCAGTGCCGGTCACCCGGAGCATCCGACGCTGCACGTCGTCCATTCCGGACCAGGCCTTCTTGAGGTCACCGATCATGGCGGTCAACGCGCCGAAGTTCGGTCGTTCCTCCATCGCCCCTCCCCCGAGGTCCTTCCGCCGGGCAGCCTAGCCGGGGCGGCCCGGCCCCGGCCGCCCCGCCGGTCCGACGCCCTCCGGCCGGGAGGGCGTCGGACCGGACGGTCACATACCGGCGGCGATCTGCTGGTCGACCTGCTGCATCCGCTCGGCCGACGCGCCGAGCTTCACGCCGACCCGGGTCAGCGCCTCCTTGATCTCGGTGGCGCCCTGGTTCCACTTCTGCCGGGCCTCGTCGCACGCCTGCCCCGCCGGCCCCTGCCAGTCCTGCGCGAAGAGCTGGGTGAACTGGGTGTAGAGGTCCTGGAGGCTGCCGTCCATCTGGCCCTGGTAGGTACCGATGGCGGTGGCCACGTCGGAGATCTGGGCGAAGTTGTAGGTGATGGGACTGCTCACTGGAAGGTCACCTTTCGCTGGTCACGGCGGCACGGGTCGCCCGGGAGGGTCGACGCGGCCGCGGCGGATACCGGCGGCGTCAGCCGCGCAGGATGCTCATCACGCTGGCGTCGCCGGTCTCGGCGGCGGCCTGGCGGATCTCGGTCGCGGCGTCCTCGTCGTTCATGCCGTACTGGGTGGCGGCGCTGGTCATCTTGCCGGACAGCTCGTCGAGCGCCGAGATGATCTTCTTGAGGCCGTCGTTGAGCTGCACGGAGACGTCCTGAAGCGCATTGTTCGCCGAGCCCCGCATGCCGCTGCCGCCCAGCGCCTGCACCCGCTCGATGAGCCGTGCCATGCCCAGCGCGAGGCCCTCACCGGTCTCGTTGCACCGTTTCGCCATCGCGTTCAGCTGTTCCTGGGTGGCGTGAACCTGACCCAGTCCAGGAGTGTCGGTCAAGGTGGACTCACCCGCTCCTCTGCTTGCGCCCCCCGGTCAGGGAAGCGTCCCCTTGATGGTCGTGGCCGTCGTGGCCGACCCTGACGGTAGCGCCCCGTAACGAATCGGGCCACCTCACTTCGTCCGAAGTGGCTGGTCGGGGTGGCGACAGCGGCGATACCGGGTCCCGGCGGTGGTCGGCAGCGGTTACGCTCGGGGCGATTTCCGGTGACACTCGGGCGGGGGCCCGCCGCACCAGGGGAGGGTTCGGTGGCGGAGGACGACGGCAGCAACCCGTACCAGCACGAGACCGACCAGAACACCCGGACCGACTGGCTGGCCGATCAGAAGCCCGTCGACGTCGATCCGGACGGGCTGGTCGACTACGGCAAGAACATGGTCGTCATCCAGGAGAACCTGCAGAGCCACGGTGGCCGGTTGAGCCAGCTCGGCCAGTTGCCGCACCGCGCCTGGGAGGGTGCCGCGCTGCCCGAGGGCGTCTACGTCCGCACCCAGCTCACCCTGAACTACGCCGAGTTCCAGCAGTACCTGACCTACCTGGGTGCGGCGCTGACCAACATCGGCATGGCCGCGCAGACGGTGGCGGACGCCTACGCCAACACCGACGGCTGGTCGGCGGCCTCGCTGGACGCGGTCCGGTTCGCCTTCGGCGAGGCCGACGCGCCTCGTCCGGCCGGGCTGCCCCCGTTCGTCTCCGGCAAGACCTGGTGGGACCAGTACCTCGAAACGGTGTCGAGCGGGCAGGCCGACGCCGCGCCGACCCCCGAGCAGTTCGTCGACCAGGGCCAGCCCCGGGTCGCCCCGGACGGCAGCATCACCTTCACCGCGCTCGGCCCCGGCGGTGTGGTGCGCACCATCGTGCAGCGGTCGCTGCCCGGTGGCGTGGGCACCGAGACGGTCACCACCACGACCGACGCCACCGGCAAGGTGCTCGACAGCAGCACCAGCCGGACGACCACGGTCGTCACCGGCAACTCGACGGTGGTCACCACCACCAACACCGACGCCGAGGGCCGGCGCACCGGCGGCAGCCGGGAGACCACGTCGTACGGCGTCGACGGTGGTCACACGGTGACCAGCGAGCAGCTCGACGCCAACGAGCAGCCGACCTCGAAGAAGGTCGACGAACAGCACGCCGACGGGACGCGCACGGTCACCACGACCGACGGCAAGGGCACCGTCACCCAGGAGCTGCACATCGGCGAGGACACCGAGGGCGTGGACCCGGCCGAGCTGACCGAATCCCCCGCCAAGCGGGCCCTGGACGAGATCAAGCAGCACGACTACGGCATCTGAGCCCGGGAGGACACCATGGCCGACTACTGGGGTGCCCAGGCGACGTACGCGCACGGTGGCCCGCGCGGCGAGGGCACCCGGTACGTCATGCCGCCGGAGAACCCGGACCTCAAGTTCACCCCGGCACCGGGCGGTGAGGGCGGGGCCACCATCGAGGCGGTCCGCCAGCAGGTGCTGGGGCAGCACCCGGAGGACATCTCGGCGCTGGCCGACCAGTGGCAGAACGCCTACAACCTGCTACAGAGCATCCACCAGCAACTGCTGTCCGCCAGCCAGACCCTGCACGACGAGCACTGGAAGTCACCGCAGGCCCGTGACGCGTTCCTCAAGGCGGGGCCGGGCAAGACGCTGGCGTACCTCGACGAGTGGATGGACGCGGCCCAGCACAACGTGACCGCGCTGCGGGCGATGGTCGGCATCGCCCGCGACTCCCGGGCGGAGATGGAGCGGCTCTGGACGGAATACCGGGAGGCCATCGACGATGCGAAGAACTCCGACGGCTGGACGCAGTTCTCGGAGGGTTTCAAGCAGGGCTTCACCCTGGGCCTGTACGACGGCGAGAAGGGTATCCAGGCGGCCGAGGCCGAGGCGGTGCAGGAGAAGCAGGAGGAGTACAACCGCCGGGCGCAGGAGTTGGCCCGGCGTACCGCCGACGACTACTTCGACACGTTGAGCAAGGTCAGCGGCGGGCACGGTCCGCCGTTCTTCCCGATGGACGCGGTGCTCAACCCGGTCGGTCACCCGCCGTGGCGCGGGCCGGTCGGCACCCCGCCGCCGGTCCGGCCGCCCGGTGCCCGCCCGCCGGGGGTGGGGGCGACCCCGCCGCCGGCGTCGGTGCGGCCGGTGCCCCGTCCGGGTGGTCCGGACCAGTTGGCCCGGCAGGTGCTGGACACTCTCAGGCCGCCGCCGGAGGCCGGCGCGCCGGCACCGACGCCCGGCACCGACGAGCGGGCGGGTCCCGCCGTGGCACCGCCGCCGGTGGTGCCGCCGCCGCTGGTCGCGCCGCCACCCGGCCTGTCCACCGGGGCACCCGTTCCGAGCGGCGGGACCGCCAACGCCACCGGCGCGGGCCGGGCCGGGCTCGCCCGGCCGCCGGGCCTCGACGGGCTCGCCGGTGAGCGTGGGCTGCGCAGCGGGGTGCTGCGCGGCGGTGCCGGAGCGCCGGCGGTCAGCGAACCGCCCCAGGCGTCGCTGCGTTCCCCCGGCGCGAACGCCACCCCGCCCCCGACCGGCGGTCGGACCGCGCCGCCGAACGGGCTGCGCGGCCCCGGTTCGCCGTCGACGGCGGCCCCGCCGACCGGTGCCCGGGGCAACCCGGCGACCGGTTCCCCGCACTCCCCGGCTTCCGGCCGGCCGGGCAGCGGGCAGCAGGCGGACCCGGCCCGGCGGGGCACCGCCCGCCCGGGTGCCGGCGACGAGGACCTGTTCGGCCGGCCGGCCGGGGAGACCACCGCGCCGGTGTTGCAGAACCGGCGTCCACCGTCGCGGCGCACGGCCGGCGGTGCCGGTCGCGCCGCCGACGGGCAGGCCGGGGACGCCTCGACGCCGACCCGGCCGGGGATTGCCCCGCCCGTGCTGGGCAGCCCGACCCGGGGTGCCGGGGTGACCGGGACGCCCCGGTCGAAGCGCCGTGACCGGGCTGGTGCGGCGCAACCGGCGACGCCGGGCGGCGAGTGGTGGGGTGACGACCGGTCGGAGGCGACCGCGCCGGTGCTGGACGCGCCGGCCGCGCCGCTGTCCGGGGGCCGGGTGTCCCGGCTGGAGGAGGTGCCGGGCGCGTTGCGCGGCCGGCCGACGGCCGAGCCGACGCCCCGGCGGGCGCGCGGCGGTCAGCCGGTGCCGCCGGAACTGGCGCCCCGGCGGACCACCGCCGCGAAGCGGGACGACCGGGAGGGGCACGGTGACGGCCCGGGGATCGTCACCGACGAGCAGGCGTTCAGTGTGGAGACCCCCGGTGGCGGCGTCCTCGGCAAGCAGGCCGAGGACCGCTCCTACCGGGCCGAGCCGAAGACCGCGCTGGGCGGCAACTGACCGCTGTCCGGCCGGCCCGCCACGGGCCGGCCGGCGCGCGGCGGGTCAGGACCAGCGTTCGCCGGTCAACCGTTCGTAGACGTCGACGTAACGGGCCCGGGTCGCCTCGACCACGTCGGCGGGGACCTCGGGCGCGGGGGCCCGCTTGTCCCAGCCGCTGCTGGTCGCCCAGTCCCGCACGTACTGCTTGTCGTAGGAGAACTGGGTCCGGCCCGGCTGGTACGACTCGGCCGGCCAGTAGCGGGACGAGTCGGAGGTGAGCACCTCGTCGCCGAGGACCAGGGTGCCGTCCGTCGCCCAGCCCAGTTCGATCTTGGTGTCGGCGACCAGGATGCCCCGGTCGGCGGCGAGTTCCGCACCCCGCCGGTAGACGTCCAGGGTGATCTGGCGCAGCCGCTCGGCGGTCTCCGCACCCACCTTGTCCACCACGTCGGCGAAGGTGATCGGCTCGTCGTGCTCCCCGGCCGGTGCCTTGGTCGACGGGGTGAAGATCGGCTCCGGCAGGATCGACGCCTCGACCAGGCCACGCGGCAGCGGCACGCCGGAGACCGCGCCGGTGCGCTCGTACTCCTTGAGGCCGCCACCGGTCAGGTAGCCCCGGGCGACGCACTCGACGGGCACCATGTCCAGCCGGCGGCAGCGGATCGCCCGGCCGGCGAACTCGGCCGGCACGTCGGTGGTGGAGATGACGTGGTGCGGCACCAGGTCGGCGAGCTGCTCGAACCACCAGAGCGACAGGGCGGTGAGCAGCCGCCCCTTGTCGGGGATGGGGGTGGGCAGCACCACGTCGTAGACGGAGATCCGGTCGGAGGCGACCAGGATCAGGTCGTCGCCGTCCGCGTAGACGTCCCGGACCTTGCCGGAGTGCAGAAGTTCCACGTGCCCTAGTACACCACGGGGACGACGCCGGCCGGGTCGCCCACCCGGGGGGCGGGCCGGGCGGGCGTTGACACCCGGCCGCGCCACCTGCGTGAATGGTCCGGCTACCGGCCCGCCCGTCCCCAGGAGCACCCGTGTCCGCTGTGCGTCCCCCGCTGGTCCGGCCCGGCGTCGACCCGGCCCGGCGGCGGCTGCTCGGCGCGCTGCTCGGTGTCCCGCTGCTGGCCACGGGCGGGCTGAGCGGGTGCGGCGTCGAGGCGGAGTCGCCGACGCCGGACGGCCCGGTGGAGCTGTCGGTCTTCTGGTACGGCGGCACCCGACGGGCCGAGGCCACCGAACGGGCCCTGCGGTTGTACTCGGCCCGCAACCCGCAGGTCACCTTCCGGGTTACCTGGCAGGGGCAGGGCGGCTACTACGAGCGGCTCGCCACCCAGGCCGGCGGCGGCAACGTGCCCGACCTGTTCCAGATCGACGACTCGATGCTCGGCGACTACGCCCAGCGCGGCATCCTGCTCGACCTGGGCGGCTACGTCGACGGCGGCCGGATCAACCTGAACACCCTGCCGCCCGGCCTGGTCGACTACGGCAAGATCGACGACCGGGTGTACGGCGTCGCGGCCGCGCAGACCCACGCCGCCGTGGTGTTCAACCGCGACCTGCTGCGCCGGCTCGGGATTGCCGAGCCGACCACCTCGATGACCTGGGCCGACTATCTGAGCTGGGCCGCCAGCGTGACCCGGGCCAGCCGGGGCCGGGTCGCCGGCTCGATGGACCCGTCGGGCGACCACCGGGCGCTGTGGCTCTGGCTGCGCGGGCTGGGCACCCGGTTCTACCAGGGCCGCCAGCTGGGTTTCGGCCCGGCCGCGCTGCTGGACTGGTTCGAGTTCTGGGAGCGGGCCCGCAGCCAACGGGCCACCCCGGCCGCCGCCCTGGTGGACCGCGCCGACGGGGGCGATCCGGCCCGGCAACTGGTGGTCAGCGGGCACACCGCCGCCTCGTTCGCCTGGTCGCACCAGTTTCCCGAGCTGCAGCGCTACAGCAAGGACGAGCTGGCCCTGGTCGGCTTCCCCGGCCCCCGGGCCGCCCAGTGGGACCGGGCGTCGATGTACTGGGCCGGGTTCCGGGGCACCCGGCACCCGCAGGTGGTGGCCGACGTGGTCGACTTCCTCACCGGCAGCGTGGAGGTGGGCCGGCTGCTCGGCACCGAGCGGGGCCTGCCGGCCAGCCTGACCGTACGCCAGGCGGTCGTGCAGACCCTCGACGATCCGCTTGCCGAACGGGTCGCCGCCCTCGGCGAGGCGCTGCACCAGCAGGTCGGCCCGGCACCCGCGCCACCCCCGAGGGGGCACAACGAGGTGCGTGCCCTGCTCACCGAGGCGGCCCGGAGCATCCGCGCGGGACGCTCCGGGGCGCGGGCGGCGACGACACAGTTCATGGCCCGGGCCCAGGCGGCCCTGGCCCGGTGACGGGTCGGCGGGACGGGCGGTGACGCCGGTCGCGGATCAGCGGGGCGGACGGTTGCGCCGGTTGCGGGTCAGCAGCACCACCAGCAGGACGATGCCGCCGACGACCACCAGGCAGCAGAGCAGCCCGAGGACGCCGAACCCGCCGCCCCGGGACCGTCGCCGGGCCGCCTCCACCACCAGCTCGCCGGTGCCGGTGGACGCCCACGCGGCCACCGGCACGAAGACCGAGAGCACGACCGCGCCGAGGACCGCGCTCAGCCGGCCCCACCATGTGATCGGAGTTGACGTCTTGATCTCAGTAGACATGCCTTCATCCTGACCGAGGGCGGCAACTCCGGCACGCCGAAGCCCGCAGCGATTCCGGACGGGACGCCGGGAAACGGCGACAGGCCCCGGAGACGAACTCCGGGGCCTGTCGAAAACGTAGCGGGGACAGGATTTGAACCTGCGACCTCTGGGTTATGAGCCCAGCGAGCTACCGAGCTGCTCCACCCCGCGTCGGCCCGTTAAGACTAACCCATCCGCCCGACGGAGATCGGCCGGCCCCCCGATCCGCCGTCCGCCCAGCTCAGGACGCCCGCCGCGGAGCAATGCCGCCCGCGCCGCCCGTTCGCCGGCTGCGGTACGGCCGGTTCCCGCCCCCGCGACGGCAGGCCCACCGCCGCCGGGGCGGCACCGGCTGGAGGCCCCGGGAAACGGCGACATGGTCCGGTAACGGCGACAGGCCCCGGAGACGAACTCCGGGGCCTGTCGAAAACGTAGCGGGGACAGGATTTGAACCTGCGACCTCTGGGTTATGAGCCCAGCGAGCTACCGAGCTGCTCCACCCCGCGTCGGCTGGTTAACCGTAGCCTACCGACCCCCGGGCCCGCAAAACGGCACCCGGGCCGTCAGTCCAACCAGTCCCGCAGCGCGTCCACCGCCCGCCGGCTGTCGGCGTCCACCTGCGACCGCTCACTGGACGTGCCCTCCCAGCCCTGCTCCCAGAGCACGGTCACCGCGTCCCCGAGACGGATCGCCCGGACCAGCCGGATCTCGTCCCCGCCGGCCGGGACACCCGCCCCTTCGGAGTACGACCGGCGCAGCTCGAACAGCACCGACTCGTCGCCGTAGCCGCCACCGGCCAGCAGGCGGTACCGGGACGTCACCCCCGGGGTGTCGGACGACTGCTGGATCGGGCAGTCCCGCACCGCCGCCCGCAGCTCACCGAGCGCGTCCTCGGCGCGACCGGCCCGGTAGAGGGTGATGGTGTGCCGGTAGCTGCCGTCCGGGACGTACCCCTTCGGGGTGTCGGCGTAGCGGAAGGCCAGGACGCGGCCCCGGCTCTGGACGACACCGGAGTCGCCGGGGTGCGCGCCGCAGAGCTGCGGCAGCGCCGGGCCGGGAGTGAACATCGGCCGCACACCGGTCTCGTTCGCCGCGGCGAGGGTGAAGAACGCCGCGTCGGGGATCGCGGTCGGCGGCCGGTCGGACGGCGACGTGACGGCCGGGCTGACCGGGCCGGCCGGCGACCGGACGGCGGAGCCGGTGAGCGCGGACGCGGCCGGGGCGGAGGTCACCGTCGCCGCCGGCGACACCGCCGGGGCGGGCACCGCGACGGCGGTGGCGGGTGGGGAGAGGGAGGGCGGCCCGGCCGGTGTGCCGGGCGCGGCGGTGAGCACGAACCGGGTGCCGGCCGCCGTCCCGCCCACCAGGACCGCCACGACCAGCACCCCCGCCGCCGCCCGCAGCCGGGCCCGCCGGTCGGCGTACCGACGGACCAGGTCGGGCGGGACCAGGCCGCCGGGGTCGGTGTCCTGCGCCAACGACCGGTAGAAACGGTGCAGCTCACGCGACATCGTTGACCTCCAACTCCTTCGCCGAGACGCCGGGGAGCAGCTCCGCCAGGCGGGACCGCCCCCGGGACAGCCACGACTTCACGGTGCCGCTGGGCACCCGGGCCTCCCGGGCGATCTCGTCCACCGGCATGTCGAACAGGTAGTGCAGGGCCAGCGCCTGACGCTGGTTGGCGGGGAGCTGCCGTAGCGCGGCCACCAGCAGCACGGTGTCCTCACCGGGTGGCCGGACGTCCTCCGGCGGACCGGTACGGCTGATCGCCGTCCGCCAGCTCCGTAACCGGCGGAACCGGTCGGCGGCCAGCCGGCTGACCACCAGCCGTAGCCACGCCTCCGGCGCGGGGTGCTGCGCCAGCCGGCCCCACTGCCGCCAGGCGCGGGCGTACGCCTCCTGGACGAGGTCCTGTGCCTCGCCGTGGTCGCCCGCCACGGCGTGGCCGTAGCGCAGGGTCCGCGCCGAGGTGCTCCGGTAGAACTCGTCGAAACTCCGCTCGTCCCTCATGCCCGCACCACGTCCCCCCGTCCCGGCCACCTGCACTGGAGACGGTCAGCGGCATCGTCAGGTTGCGGGACGACTGGTCGGAAAAGCGACGGGGCCCACGATCCCGGTAGCGGATCGTGGGCCCCGTCGACGCGGGAGCGGGCCGGTCAGCCGCCGCCGGACGGCGTCGGCGTGGCGGGCGGGTTACCGCTGGGCGTGCCCGCCGGGTTGCCCTGCTGGGCCTGCTGGAAGGCGGTGATCGCCTCGTCCAGTGCCTTCAACGCGCGGCCGTACCGCTCGAAGTCGCCGGACGCCTGCGCGGCCTTGACCTCGGCGATCGCCGCCTGGACCCGCTGCGTGGCGGCGGCCAGGTCGGCGCTGGGCGGTGGGCTGCTCGCCCCGGGCGAGGCCGTGGGCGAGGGGGACGGCGGGGTGCCGCCCGAGGGCGGCGGCGTCTCGCCACCCGGTGGCGGGGTGGTTCCCTGCCCGGCCCGTTTGCCCTGCTCGACGAGCTGCTTGATGCCGTCGGTGACGTTGTTGGCCAGCACCACGTACGAGCCGCCGTCGCCGTACGACAGGAGCACCTTCTGCAACAGCGGGTACGCGTCCTGCTGGTTGCTCTTGACGTAGACCGGCTCCACGTAGAGCATCCCGTTGCCGAACGGCAGGGAGAGCAGGTTGCCGTACTGCACCTGGGCCTGGTTGGAGGAGAGCAGGTTCAGCTCGGTGCGGATGGTCGCGTTGTTGGTCATCTGTTGGTGCACCTGCACCGGGCCGGAGATCCGGGTCTGGTCGGGTAGCTCCAGCACCTCCAGCTTCGGCCGCCCGTCGACGTACGACCCGGAGATCAGCGCGGCGAGGTTCTGCCGCCCGTTCGGGGTGACCGCCGAGGTGAGCTGGAACCGGGGGGCGTCCTGGTTGGGGAACTGGGTGAACAGGTAGTACGGCGGCTGCTTCTGCCCGCTGTCCGGCGCGTCCGGCACGTTCGGCACCTGCCAGAAGTCCTGGCCGGAGTAGAAGTCGCCGGGGTTGGTGACGTGGAACTTGGTGAGCAGGTTGCGCTGCACCTTGAACATGTCGGCCGGGTAGCGGAAGTGGGCGGCCAGGTCGGCCGGGATGGCGCTCTTGGGCAGCACCAGGTCCCCGCCGAACGCCTTGTTCCACGCCTTGAGCACCGGGTCGGCGTCGTCGAACTCGTAGAGCCGGACCGTGCCGTCGTACGCGTCGACGGTGGCCTTCACCGAGTTGCGCATGTAGTTGACGTTCTCCCGGGCGAGCTGGAACGTGCCCCGGTTGGTCAGCTCGTCGGTGGTCTCCTGCTGGAGGTTGATCCGCTCGGCGTACGGGTAGGTCGCGGCCGTGGTGTAGCCGTCGATGATCCACTGGACCTTGCCGCCCACCACCGCCGGGTACGGGTCGCCGTCGAGGGTGAGGAACGGCGCGACCTTCTCCACCCGGTCCCGGGGGTTACGGACGTACAGCAGCTTCGAGTTGTCGTTGACCGCCTCGGAGAGCAGGAAGTTCGTCTCCTGCTCCTTGATCGAGTAGAGCAGCCGCCTGGTGAACGAGCCGATCTCGACGCCGCCCTCGCCGGTGTAGGTGTAGTACTGCTCGCCGCCGGTGGTCGGGGTGGGCCGGTCGAACTCGACGTCCTTGTCCGCGCTGGTCTGGCCGACGATGGCGTAGTCGTCGGGCTGCATCCGCTCGCCGTAGTAGATCCGCGGCTGGCTGGCCGGGATCTGCTCGGCCTGCGAGGAGCACGCCTCCTGCGCCTTCTCGCCGAGGAAGCCGGAGACGAAGTACGGCTGCCCGCCGCAGACCACCTGGTTGGCCGGGGCCGCGACCAGGCCGTAGCCGTGGGTGTAGACGGTGTGCCGGTTGATCCAGTTGTTCTGCTGGTCGGTCAGCTCGCCGTAGTTGATCTCCCGGACCCCGACCACGTAGTCGGAGGTCTTGTTCTCCACCGAGTAGCGGTCGATGTCCAGCTTGGGGCCGAAGTCGTAGAACCCCCGGACCTGCTGGAGCTGGGTGTACGTCTCGGAGACGAGCTGCGGGTCGAGCAGCCGGACGTTCGGCACCACCGAGGTGTCGGTGGCCAGGCTGGCCGGGGGTACCAGGTTGCTCGCCGCGTACCCCTCGGTCTGCACCTCGGATATGTCGAACGCGTTGCGGGTGGCGTCGATGCTGCGCTGGATGTACGGGGCCTCCTTGTCCCGGGCGCTCGGCTTGACCTCGAAGGTCTGCACCGCCCAGGGGTAGATGCCGCCGATCGCGACGGCGGAGACGCCGAGCAGGGCCAGCGAGATGCCCGGCCAGACCAGGTTCCGCATCACCGCGTTGGAGAACACGATGATGGCGATGGCCACCACCACCGAGATGTACGCCAGGATCTCCTTGGCCGGCAGCAGCGCGTTGACGTCGGCGTAGCCGGCGCCGTACAGCTTGGCGCCCTCGTTGTACTCCAGCAGCATGGCCCGCCGGTCCAGCACGTACGCCACGGCCTTGAGCAGGACGAAGACCGCGACCAACGTGCTCAGGTGAGCCCGCGCCGCGCCTGTCATCCGGTCACCGACGCCCTGCAGGCGCACCCCGCCGAAGATGTAGTGCACGGCCAGCGCGCCGATCAGGGCCAGCACCACGGCAGTGAAGCCGACCCCGAGCAGGTAGCGCCAGAACGGCAGCTGGAAGACGTAGAAGCCGACGTCGATGCCGAACTCCGGGTCCTTGACGCCGAAGTCACCGCCGTTGCGGAACAGCAGCCACTGCGACCAGCGGCCCTGCGCCGAGAGCCCGGCGAACAGGCCGAGCACCACGGCGGTCAGGCTGATCCAGGTGCCGATGCGCGGGGTGAGCAGCATCCGGTACCGCTCCAGGGTGGCCTGCTCCAGCGAGTGCGGGCGCAGCTTCGGCCGCAGCCGGTACGCCAGCCACAGGTTCCCGCCCACGAACGCGGCCAGGCCGAGCCCGACGGCGAGGAAGAGCAGCAGCCGGGTGAGCAGCACGCCGGTGAACACCTGGGTGTAGCGGACCTCGTCGAACCACAGCCAGTCCGTCCACGCCTGCACCCCCCAGCCCAGCAGGGTGAACAGGAGGAACACCCCGACCAGGACCCCGATGGTGACGCGTCCGCGCCGACTCATCCTCGGCAGGGGGCTGCTACGCATGGCCACTGTTTGGCTCCGCACGCTCGATGTGATCGGCTCCGGACAGGCACCCAGAGTACGGGGTGTTCCTGAACGTGTCGGGTCAGGTCGTGCCCGGGTCGCCGCCGGTGTTCCGGCGTGACCCCGCCCTCAGCAGCGGGTCGGTTCCCCACCGGCGCGCAACGTGTCCAACGCGGTCAATGCCTCGTCGAGCGAGCCGACCCTGAGCATGGGCAGACCGGGCTGCGGGTTGCGGACCGCCTCGGCGCAGTTGTCGGCGGGGACCAGGAACACCTTGGCCCCGGCCTTCTTCGCCCCGACCAGCTTCTGGGCGATGCCGCCGATCGGACCGACCCGACCCTCGTCGTCGATGGTGCCGGTACCGGCGATGATCTTCCCGCCGGTCAGGTCCTCCGGCTTGAGCTTGTCGATGATGCCGAGGGCGAACATCAGCCCGGCGCTCGGGCCGCCGATGTCCTTCAGGTCGATCTTCAGGGTGAACGGGTGCGGCTGCCGCTGGTCGGGGACCACGCCGATGCGCGGGCGGCCGTCGGATTCCCGGCTGGTGACGGTGGCGGTGCCGGCTGCGCCGTCGCGGACGTACCCGATGGTCAGCGCGGTGCCGGCGGGCTTGCCCCGGACCAGCTCGACCAGCCGGGACGCCGAGGTGACCTTCGCGCCGTCGACGGTGGTGACCACGTCGCCGGCCTTGAGCGCACCGGCCGCCGGGCCGTCCGCGGCGACCTCCTTCGCCACCACCTCGACCGGGTAGCCGAGCTTGACCAGCGCGGCGGTCTCGGCGCTGCTCTGCGAGTTCTGGAAGTCCTCCGCGTTGCGCTTCTCGACCTCCTCCTGCGACTCGCCCGGCGGGTAGACCAGTTCCCGGGGAACCACCGCCTCGTCCTTGGACAGCCAGCCGGCGATCGCGGCGCGCAGTTTCACCGTCGGCTGCACGCCGACCGTGGTCATCCGGAGCTGACCGGCGGAGGTGGAGGTCTCCCGGCCGCTGACCTGGATGACCTCCCGGCCGTCGTTGGTGCCCAGGGTGTTCACCGTCGGCCCGGGGCCGAGCACCACGTACGGGATGGGCGCGCCGAGCACGCCGATGCTCAGCAGGGTGGTGAGCAGAGCACCGAGGAGGACGGTCACGCCACGACGTCTCATGCGGCAGAGCGTACCGACCGGCGGCGGCGGGCCCGGCGGGCTGCGGCGGACTTCGCCCTCAGCGCAACGCCGACGGCGGCTACCAGGGGCGCGGCGCGCGTACCGTAGACGTCGTGCCTGATATTCCGTTCGGTTTCGCGCTCCCGGGTGGGCAACCACCAGACCCCAACGATCCCGCGCAGATGCAGCAGTTCATGTCACAGTTGCAGCACCTGCTCTCCGCGCCGGGCAGCGGGCCGGTCAACTGGGACCTGGCCCGCCAGGTGGCCGCCAGCCAGCTCGCGGCCACGGGTGACCCGATGGCCTCCCCCTACGAACGGCACGCGGTGGAGGAGGCGCTGCGCCTGGCCGACCTCTGGCTGGAGCCGGCCTCGGCCTGGCCGACGGGCATCCGCGTCTCCCTGGCGTGGAACCGCAACGAGTGGATCTACAAGACGCTCGACGTCTGGCGCAAGCTCTGCGACCCGGTGGCCAGCCGGATGGTCGGCGCGATGGGCGACCTGGTCCCGCCGGAGGCCCGCGCCCAGCTCGGCCCGATGCAGTCGATGGTCGCCACCCTCGGCGGGGCGCTCTTCGGCGGTCAGCTCGGGCAGGCCCTCGGGCAGCTCGCCGCCGAGGTGCTCTCCGCCGGTGACATCGGCCTGCCGCTCGGCCCGGCCGGCACCGCCGCGCTGATCCCGGCCAACATCCGGGTGTACGGCGAGGGCCTGGAGCTGCCGGAAGACGAGGTACGCCTCTACGTCGCCCTGCGCGAGGCGGCCCACCAGCGGCTCTTCGAGCACGTCCCGTGGTTGCGCGGGCACGTGCTGACCGCGGTCGAGAACTACGCGTCAGGCATCCGGGTCAACCGGGAGGCGATCGAGGAGGCGATGGGCCGGGTCGACCCGACCGACCCGGAGTCGATGCAGGCGATCGCCCTGGAAGGGATCTTCACCCCGGAGGACACCCCCGCGCAGAAGGCGTCGCTGGCCCGGCTGGAGACGGTGCTCGCGCTGGTCGAGGGCTGGGTCTGCCACGTGGTGGACAACGCGGCGGCCGACCGGCTGCCCAACGTGGTCCGCCTCGGCGAGGCGTTCCGTCGCCGCCGGGCGGCCGGTGGGCCGGCCGAGCAGACCTTCGCCGCGCTGGTCGGTCTGGAGCTGCGTCCGCGCCGACTGCGGGAGGCGTCGGCGCTCTGGGCGGCGCTGACCGAGCACCGGGGCATCGCCGGACGGGACGCGGTCTGGGGCCACCCCGACCTGCTCCCCTCGGACGCCGACTTCGCCGACCCGGTGGCGTTCGCGACCACCTCGACGGACCTCGACGACGAGTTGGCCACCTTCGACTTCACCGCGCCGGGCGGTCCCGAGGAGCAGGCGCCGGGCAGCCGTCCCCGTCCCGACGACACCGAGGGCGACACCGACCGGCCCTGACCGGTCCCGACCAGCCGCGACACCGGCCGGACCGCCCGACTCCCGGGCGGGCCCGGCCGGTCGCCGTTGGTCGGCCGGCGGCGCTGGTCAGGCCAGGTGCGATGGCCGGTCAGGTGCGGTAGCCGGCCAGGCGCGGTAGCCGGCCAGGCGCGGTAGCCGGCCAGGCGCGGTAGCCGGCCAGGCGCGGTAGCCGGCCAGGCGCGGTAGCCGGCCAGGCGCGGTAGCCGGCCAGGCGCGGTAGCCGGCCAGGCGCGGTAGCCGGCCAGGCGCGGTAGCCGGCCAGGCGCGGTAGCCGGCCAGGCGCGGTAGCCGGCCAGGCGCGGTAGCCGGCCAGGCGCGGTAGCCGGCCAGGCGCGGTAGCCGGCCAGGCGCGGTAGCCGGCCAGGCGCGGTAGCCGGCCAGGCGCGGTAGCCGGCCAGGCGCGGTAGCCGGCCAGGCGCGTTGGTCGGGCCGGGTGCGATGGCCGGTCAGGTGCGGTGACCGGAGAGCAGGGCACGGGTCGCCTCCCAGCCCTCGACGGCCGGGTTGAGGGCGGCCAGGTCGGCCGGGCCGCGCAACCGGTGCCAGCCGGGGGTGACCGCCACGTCGGCCGGGGCGGGGGCCGCGCGCCGCAGGTCCGCCGGCCCGGCCACGTCCAGGTCCAACGCCGGCAGCCACCCGGGTACGGGCAGCCGGGACGCCACCCCGAGCAGCCCCGGACCGCCCTCGACGGGGGCGACGGCGACGGGTCGGCTGGTCAGCGGTCGCAGCAGCTTGCCCAGGACGAGGCCCGGCAGGTCGGGGGCGTCGGCAGCCACCACGGCGGCCTGGTCGTACCCGTCCAGGGCGGCCAGCACGGCGGTGACGGTCGGCTCGGGCACCTCGTACACGGGGGTGTCGGGCCAGCGCACCGCGTCGGCCAGCCAGCGGTCGGCCGGGGTCACCGCGAGCGCGGACTCCACCTCGGCGAGGGTGGCGAACAGATCCACCACGTCCTCGGCCAGGGCGGTACGCCACTGCGTCGGTTCCACCCCGGGCGGCGACCAGACCACCGGACCGAGCAACGCCACCACCACCCGTCGGACCATTCCCCGACCCTAGTGGGCGCGGTACGGGTGATCGACTCCTGTGGGCCCAAGTAGTGCCCTCGACGCCGCTCGGACACCGCTACCTGCGCCCCGATGAGTTGATCAGCCCAGGGCAGGACGGTCGACGGGTGTGGCGGTCAGCCGGCGATCGGCACGGCGGAGGCGGCGGCGACCCCCTCCAGGTAGCCCCGGGCCCGTTCGGTCTTGGCGTACCGGCCGACCAGGGCCCAGAAGCGGGCGTTGTGGCTCGGCACGATGAGGTGCGCCAACTCGTGCAGCAGCACGTAGTCGAGCACCCAGTCGGGCATCTCCTGGAGCCGGTGCGAGATCCGGATGGTCCGGTCGGCGGGGGTGCAGGAACCCCACCTGCCGTTCTGGTTGGTGACCCAGCGGACGCTGGCCGGCAGGGCGTCGCCACCCTGGTCGGCCAGGTACAGGTTGATCAGGCGCAGGGCTCGGTCGAGCAGTTCGGTGTCGTTACGGGCCAGCCGACCCTCCCGGGCGGCGAGCCGGGCGAGCATCCGGTCGACCCACTCGCTCTCCTCGGCCCGGGAGAACTGGTCCGGGATGAGCACCACGACCCGCTCGCCGTCCCGGTAGGCGGACACCGTGCGTCGCCGGCGCTGACTGCGCCGTACCTCGACGACTGGCTTCCGCGCCGCCGCCATCAGTGGGCCGCGCAGCCGTGGTTTCCTGCCACGATGGAAAGCTAATGCGTACTGACCAGGGGTCCGCAAGGGTCAACACCCCGACACGCGCCCGGAAAATGGTGGTTAGTAGTAAGGAGTCCGAAAAAAACTGGTGGTGACCATGAGCCTGAATCCCCGTCACCCTTCGTGGCGACGTGGGCGGCCACCCTCGGGCGCGATCTCCACCGTAGGTGATCGGCCTCGACCGCGCCGCCGCACCCCCGTCCGGGGGACCTCCCAGAGGGCTTCACACGGCGTGTCCCCGGCAAACTCACTTATCCCGCCTATTTCGGGATGCACACTCTCGACGTCGACTTGCTCACAGTGTCGATGCACCGCTGACATGGAACCGCCCAGACCTGGGTAGGGTCCGCCAACCGGCGGTCACGTGGGTGGCCGCGGAGAAGGACCCGGCGCCGGCGCCCCCACGGCCCGCCGCCGGGAGCACCGCCGGACCGACGTGCCCGGCGGACGAGACGAGGAGGCTACCGTGGCCGACCAGGCCCAGACCTACAACGGTTACTGCGTGAAGTGCAAGGAGAAGCGGGACTTCGAGGGGCACGTCGAGGTTTCGAAGACCGGGATGAACATGGCCAAGGGCAAGTGTCCGGTGTGCGGCACAACAGTGAACCGCATCCTGGGCAAGGCCAAGGTCTGACCAGTCCGGGTACGACGCGGGAGGGGCGGCCCGATGGGCCGCCCCTCCCGCGACTCCGACCCGACCCGCGACTCCGGCCGAACAGGCCCGCAGCATCCCATCGGCCCGCCCGTGGCGGCGTTCCGTCGTCCACCACCCGGGGGCAGATCTGTCGGCTGCCCGACATGACTCCCGGTGACCTGTGGATAACTCGCCGAATCCTGTGGACAGCGCTGGATCTGGCTCTGCACACCTGTGGACAACGATCGACGCACCGCAGGGACTCGGTCACGATTCGTCGTCATGAGCCCGCCCCACCCCGCGCCCTCCCGTACCGCGCTGCTGCGTCCCGCCCTGCTGCCGGGCCTGACCCGGCTCTGGCGGGACCGGCACACCCTGCAACTGGGGCTGACGCCCGGCCGGGCCGTCCTGCTGGAGGTGGCCGACTCGCGGGTCACCCGGCTGCTCGACCTGCTCGACGGCACCCGCAGTGAACGCGATGTGCTGGCGGACGCGGCGAGTGCCCGGGTCGATCCGGGCCAGGCCCGGGGGTTGATCGACACCCTGCACGCCGCCGGGCTGGTCGTACCGGCGCACACCCTGCTCCCCCGTGACCTGACCGGCCCCGACCGGACCCGGCTGGCCGCGGAGGCCGGGGCGCTCGCCCTGGCCATACCCACCCTGACCGGCACCCCGGCCCAGGTGCTGCGTCGCCGTCGTGTCGCCCGGGTGGTGGTGACCGGGTCGGGCCGGCTCGGTGCGCCGGTCGCCATGGCCCTGGCGCAGGCCGGCGTCGGGCAGGTGGCGGTCGCGCTGACCGGTCCGGTGCAGCCGGGTGACCTGGTGGGCACCGGGCTGGCCGCCGCCGACGTCGGGCGGCCGCTGGCCGACGCGGTCCGGGCGGCCATCGACCGCGCCGCCCCGGGCACCCGCACCCGCCCGGCCGGCCGCCACCGGGTCGAGTTGGTGGTGCAGCTCGGTACGGACCGTCCGGCGGACCTGCTCGCCACCGGGTTCACCAGGCGTCGCCAGCCCCACCTGCTGCTCACCCTGCGGGAGGGGATGCCGGTGGTCGGCCCCCTGGTCCGGCCGCCGGTGGGCCCCTGCCTGCACTGCCTGGAGCTGCACCGCACCGACCGTGACCCGGGCTGGCCCGGGCTTGCCGCCCAGCTCGCCACCGGTCCGGCCGACCACTCCTGCGGCACCGCCACCCTGCTCACCGCCGCCGGTTACGCGGTCGCCGAGGTGCTGGCGCAGCTCGACGGCGGCACCCCGGAGACGGTGGGCTGCACGGTGGAGGTCGGGCCGGGCGGCCGGTTACGCCGTCGGGACTGGGCCCCGCACCCCGACTGCTCCTGCTCGGGTCGCTGACGCGGGCCACCGCCCGACCGGCAGCGGCCACAGCCGGTCCGGGACGAACCCGGCGGGCCGGCCCGTCCGGGGCAGCGGACGGGCAGCAAACGGGCGGCGCGGGGATGACGGACGGGCGTCGCGGGGACACGGAACGGGGGACGGGGCCACCAAGCCCGGCTTCAGCGCAGCAGCGGGGCCATGAAGTCGGTAACAATGGCCAGGTGACCGACATCCCGCGCCGCGCCGTGTCCCGGACCGCCAAGCTCGCCGCTCTGCCGCTCGGCTTCGCCGGTCGGACCGTCCTCGGGATGGGCAAGCGGGTCACCGGCATCGCCTCCGACGTCATCTCCGCCGAGATCCAGCAACGCACCGCCGAGCAGTTGTTCAGCGTCCTCGGGCAGCTCAAGGGCGGGGCGATGAAGTTCGGCCAGGCGCTGTCGGTGTTCGAGGCGGCGTTGCCTGACGAGATTGCCGCGCCCTACCGGCAGGCGTTGACCAAGCTCCAGGAGGCCGCCCCGCCGCTGCCGGTGGCGAGCGTGCACAAGGTGCTCGCGGAGCAGCTCGGGCCGGACTGGCGGGACCGGTTCGTCGAGTTCGACGACGCGCCGGCCGCGGCGGCCAGCATCGGCCAGGTGCACCGGGCGGTGTGGCGGGACCCGGAGACCGGCGTGTCCCGGTCCGCCGCTGTCAAGATCCAGTACCCGGGTGCGGGGGACGCGTTGCTCGCCGACCTCAAGCAGCTCTCCCGGCTGGGCGGGATGTTCCGCGCCATCCAGCCCGGTCTGGACGTCAAGCCGCTCCTGGCCGAGCTGCGGGAACGGATCACCGAGGAGTTGGACTACGAGCTGGAGGCCGAGTCGCAGCGCGCCTTCGCCGCCGCGTACGCCGACGACCCGGAGATCTTCATCCCGGCGGTGCTCTCGTCGTCACCCCGGGTGCTGGTCACCGAGTGGATCGAGGGAACACCGCTGGCGGACATCATCCGGGAGGGCACCGAGGCGCAGCGCGACACGGCCGGCCGGTTGATGGCGACCCTGCACCTGTCCGCCCCGCCCCGGGCCGGGCTGCTGCACGCCGACCCGCACCCGGGCAACTTCCGGTTGCTGCCGGACGGCCGGCTCGGTGTGATCGACTTCGGGGCGGTGGCCCGGATGCCCGAGGGCACCCCGGAGCCGATCGGCCGGCTGCTCGGGTTGTCGTTGCGCGGCGACGCCGACGCGGTCGTCGCCGGACTGCGCGAGGAGGGCTTCGTCAACCCGACCGAGCCGATCGACGCCCAGGCGCTGCTGGACTACATCCGCCCGATGCTGGACCCGGTGGCGCAGGAGGAGTTCCGGTTCACCCGGGCCTGGTTGCGCGCCGAGGCGACCCGGCTGGCCAGCCCGAAGTCGCCCGCCTTCCAGTTCAGCCGGCAGCTCAACCTGCCGCCGTCGTACCTGCTGATCCACCGGGTGACGCTGGGTTCGATCGGGGTGCTCTGCCAGTTGGAGGCGAAGGCACCCTACCGGGGCATCCTGGAACGCTGGCTGCCCGGCTTCGCCCCGGTCGCCTGACCGGCGACGGCCGACCGACACGACGCGGGGGCGGTGACCGTGATCCGGTCACCGCCCCCGCGTATCAGTGGTGGTTTCAGAGAACGCCCAGGTCGCGAGCCGACTGGCTCCGGCTGTTCATCGCGACGGTACGGGCGGAACGGTGCGCCTCAGTGCTCGTGGTGGTACGACCGGCCTGAGGCCGGCGCATTCGAGCCCGGGACAACGCTTCGTGGAGTAGTTGCATCTCGGTTCCGTTCGGCAGGTGCAGCATCGGGGTCAACTTTCTCTGGGCCGACGGGTGTCGGCGGTGGGTGGAACGGATCGGGTAGGTCAGGCTGCCAGTCGGACCGCGCTGCGCGAGGTGGCCAGACCACTGGCCGCCAGTCGCGCCTCGGCCTCGACCCGGAGGGCGGCGTCACGGGCGAGGTCCTCCTTGCGCGGACGGCCCCGGGGCCGCTTACGCGGGACGACCGCGCCACGCTCGAAGATCTCGCCGCCCCAGACGCCCCACGGCTCGGCCCGCTCAACCGCCCCGGCCAGGCACTCGACGCGCAGCGGGCAGTCCCCGCAGAGCGACTTGGCCAGCTCCAGGTCGGTGGGCGAGTCGGAGAACCACAGGTCGGGGTCGAACTTCCGACAGGGCAGGTTCGCCTCCAGCTCGACGCTCACGTCGAGGGGGGCCAACGCCAGACTCATCTCCCGGTCACCTCTCTCTCACTTCGATCTCGTGGATCGCATTTCCGACGTACTTCGACGGGCAAAAAACTGAGGCCGCGGATCCCGGTGAGCGGGTTCCGCGGCCTCGAGGTGAGCCGGTGGTCTGAGTGTCAGACCGGTCTACCTCGAGGTGGAACGCCGCGGACATCCATGCGCTTCTTGGCGACATCGATGCCCAGACCCGTGAAGCCACTGGTCCCCTCGACTCCCGCAGTGGGTGCAACAGTCAGGTTCAGCTCGGCCTGAACCGAGACCTGGTGCACCTGCGGGATCGACGGTCGCGGAGCGGCAAGGGCCACCCACGCAGCCGACAGCGGAGCGCAGGCAGCTGGCATCGCCGCCGGACGCTCATAAGTGATGATCTCCACGGGTGCCACCTCCCTCACGTTCCTCGTGCCGATTCGGACTCAGCCCCCGTGAGCAGCCGTAATGGCGCTGCTCCCGAGGTGCGTCCTGAGGCTATTCCTCGCCACGGGGCGAGGGCAAACGAATTTACGACGAGATTTCGAGAGTTTTTTCCGGGCCGATCTCGTCGACCGTCGCACCGGCCACCAGCGCCAGCACCGCCTCGCCGTACAGGCCGAGTTTGCGCGGGCCGATGCCGGCGATCGCGATCAGCTCCTCGACCCGGCCCGGCCGCCGTTCGGCCAGCGCGACCAGGGTGGCATCGGTGAAGACCACGTAGGCCGGGACCCGCTGCGCCCCGGCCACCCGGGCCCGCCAGTCGCACAGCCGCTCGTAGAGCTGCTCGTCGATGTCGGACGGGCAGGTGGGGCAGCGGCCCAGCTTGCGGTCGGCGCCGGCGACCAGGGTCGCGCCACAGATCCGGCAGGAGACCACCGGGGCCCGCCGCCGCTCGACCGCCCGCTTCGTCGCGCCCGCACCGCCCGCCCGGCCCGTACCGGCCCGTTCGCCGCCACCGCTGCGGTCCAGCTGGGGCAGGAACCGCGACGGGCGGCGGGCCCGGCCACCCGGGGAGCGGGCCGACGCGTACGACAGCCAGAGCCACTGCCGGGCCCGGGTGATCCCGACGTAGAGCAGCCGCCGCTCCTCCTCGACCTGCTCCGGGGTGCGGGCGTACGAGGTGGGCAGGGTGCCCTCGGAGAGCCCGACCAGGAAGACCGCGTCCCACTCCAGCCCCTTGGCCGAGTGCAGGGAGGCCAGGGTGACCCCGTCCACCGTCGGCACGTGCTGCTGGGCGGCCCGCCGGGCCAACTCGTCGTTGAAGTCGGCCAGGCTGGCCGGGCGCTCCACCGTCGCGGCCTCGCCGATCGGCAGCACCGCAGGGGTGGCCGCGTACTCCTCGGCGAGCTGGACCAGGGCGGCGAGCGCCTCCCAGCGTTCCCGGGCGGCGCCACCTGGCGGGGCGGTGTCGGGCGTCCAGCCGACGGCGGTCAGCGCCTCCCGGACGGCGATCGGCAGCGGCGTCTCGCCCGGGATCGAGCGGGTTGCTGCCCGCAGCGCCACCATCGCCTGGCGGACCTCGGCGCGCTCGAAGAACCGCTCCGCCCCCTGCACCACGTACGGGACGCCGACCTCGGTCAACGCCTTCTCGTACGCCTCGGACTGGGCGTTGGTGCGGAACAGCACGGCGATCTCCTTCGCCGGGGTGCCCCCGTCGACCAGCGTCCGGCAGCGGGCCGCCACCGCGCTCGCCTCGGCCGGCTCGTCGGTAAAGATCCGCAGCTCCGGTTCGGGGCCGGGTGGGCGCTGGCCGTGCAGCTCCAGCCGCAGCCGCGCCTCGGTGCCCCGGGCCTGCCCGATCACCGCGTTGGCCAGCCCGACCACCTGCGGGGTGGACCGGTAGTCGCGGACCAGCCGGACCACCGTGGCCGCCCGGTGCCGGCGCGGGAAGTCGATCAGGTACGCCGAGGTGGCCCCGGTGAACGAGTAGATCGTCTGGCTGGCGTCACCGACCACTGTCACGTCGTCCCGGCCGCCCAGCCAGGCGTCGAGCAGCCGCTGTTGGAGCGGGTTGACGTCCTGGTACTCGTCGACGACGAAGTGCCGGTACTGGCCGCGTACCTGCTCGGCGACGTCCGGGTGCTCCTCGATGCCCCACACCGCGGCACGCAGCATGTCCTCGAAGTCGATCACCCCGGAGGAGCGTTTCAGCCGCTCGTACGCGGTGAACACCTCGGCCACCTTCGCCGGCTCGTACGGCGTCTCGCGCAGCGCCCTGCTCGCGGCGACCACGTACTCCCCCGGCTCGACGAGCGACGACTTGGCCCACTCGATCTCGCCGGCCAGGTCCCGGGCGGCGGCCCGGTCGGCCCGCATGCCGACCTTGGCGGCGGCCAGGGTCACCACCCGGACCTTGCTGTCCAGCAGCTCCGGCATGGCCCGCCCGGACAGCAGCCGGGGCGCGAAGTAGCGCACCTGGCGCAGCGCCGCCGCGTGGAACGTCCGGGCCTGCACGCCCGGCACCCCGATCAGGGCCAGCCGGTGCCGCATCTCGGCGGCGGCCCGCGCGGTGAAGGTGACCGCCAGCACGTGCCGGCCGACGATCTCGCCGGTCAGCACCCGGTGGGCGATCCGGGAGGTCACCGCGCGGGTCTTGCCGGTGCCGGCACCGGCCAGCACACAGACCGGGCCGGCCGGGGCGGTCACCACCGACCGCTGCTCCGGATCAAGCCCGGCGAGCACCGCCTCCGCCGCCGAGTGAACCACCACAGCGAGGAATCATTCCAGCTCCGGCTGATGTTGTACCGGTCAGCCCGGCCTGACCCGGCGGGCGCGACGACCTCTGGAGGATCCGACGATGTTGACCATGTATTCCACCCCGTGGTGCGGCTACTGCCACCGGCTGAAGTCGCAGCTGGACCGGGAAGGCATCGGGTACGAGGTGGTCGACATCGAGCAGGACCCGAAGGCCGCGGAGTTCGTGATGGGCGTCAACGGTGGCAACCAGACCGTGCCGACGCTGCGCTTCGCCGACGGCAGCGCCCTGACCAACCCCTCGATCAACCAGGTCAAGCAGCACCTGGCCACGATCGCGGGCTGAGCCCGCCCCCGCTTCACGCAGCGGCCGACCCCACCGGGGCCGGCCGCTGCGTCGTGTCGCGGGGGTCAGCGCCCGGGCAGCCGGTCGGCGGTCGGGTCGGGCAGCGGACGGCGGGGGGCCGGGATGCGGGCCACGGGCGGTGTCGTGGGCGGGACCGGCGGCTTCGGCGGGACCGGCGGGGTGAGCCGACGTCCCCGCCAGAGCCACAGGCCGGCGGCTGTGGTGACCACCCCGACGAGCACGAAGAGCAGCCGGTAGTCGAACACGCCGACGAGCAGCGCCCCGGCCCCGATGGAGACGGCCTGCGGCCCGCTGACCAGCGCCTCGGAGGCGGCGGTGACCCGGCCGAGCAGCCCCGGCGGGGTACGCCGTTGGACCAGCGTGGTCAGCCCCACCATGGTCAACGGCAGGGACAGCCCGGCGAGCAGCAGGGCCAGCACGCCGAGCCGGAGGTCCGGCCAGGCCAGGATCAGCGCGGCCGGGCCGAACAGGGTCACCCCGACGGCGAGCGCGCCCAGTTCGCCGACCCGGCGCACCACCGTCGACGAGAGCAGGCCGCCCACCAGGCCGCCGATCCCCTGCACGGCGATCAGCACCCCGACGAAGGCGGCGTCACGGCGCAGCCCCTGGTCGACGTACGCGAAGATCAGTGATTCGGTGAAGCCCATCACGAGCGAGCCCAGGCCGTAGCCGAGCAGGGCCCGGCGCAGGGCGGCCTCGTGGGTCAGGTGGCGCAGCCCCGCCCCCAGCTCGGCCGGCCAGCGCAGGGCCGCGGCGGCCGGCGGGTGCTCGGTCACCCGGAGCAGTCCCACCACGCCGGCGGCGACCACGAACCCGGTCATCGCCAGGCTGGTCAGCAGCCAGCCGCCGACCGTGGCGTAGAGGGCCGCGCCGGCCAGCGGGCCACCGAGGCGCAGGCCCTGCCGCACGGTCTGCAACGCCCCGTTCGCGTCGGCCAGCAGCTCGCTCGGCACGAGCTGGCGCAGCAGGCCGCTCAGGGTCGCGTGCAGGGTCAGGTAGGACAACCCGTAGCAGGCGGCCACCACGTAGATGATCCACACGTCGGCCCGGTCGCGGACCGCGAACAGCGGGCTGAGCAGCAGGGCCGTGCCCAGGTTCGCGACCACGAAGAACGGCCGGCGGCGGTAACGGTCGACCACCCAGCCGATCAGCGGGGCCAGCATCATCGGCGCGATGATCGCGAAGATGGTCGCGCCGGCCAGCCCGTCGGAGCCGGTCAGGTCCTTGACCCAGATGGCCAGGGCGAGCAGCAGCATCGACTCGGCCGCCATGCTGGCCAGCAGCGCGACGAAGAGCAGACGGAAGTCGGGGCGGCGCAGGACGGTGCGCATGGGTTCCCTCCGGCGGGGGGTGGCGTCCGGCTGGACGCGTACGGGGGAACTGCCGCCGGCGGGGACGGCGTCGTCCCGGGCCCGGCTGACACGTTCCACAGTCGTCTTTCTGTCGCAAGACACGCCCTCGCCGGGACCTCCGACGCCGGTCGCGCCGTCCATACTGACCGTGGGGGTCGAGTTTCATACAGTTACCGTCGCGTCTCGTGGCGGTCTACGGAATCGAGGACACCGTGCCTCCTGCCGTACCGAGCCCGATCCTGCGTCGCCGCAGGCTCGGCACTGACCTGCGTCGCCTGCGCGAGGCGGCGGGACTCACCGGCGACCAGGTGATCGAGCGCATCGGCTGGGCGTCGGCGTCGAAGCTGTCCCGGCTGGAGAACGGCCGCAGCAGGCCCGACCCGGAGGACGTGGCCGTCCTGCTCGACCTCTACCGGGCCGCCCCCGCCCTGCGGGAGGAGCTGCTGGTCATCACCGAGGAGGCCGGCGACATGCGCGCCTGGCGCAGGTCGTACCCGGTGATGACCCAGCAGCAGCTGGGCTGGGCGGAACTGGAGGCGGGCTGCGCCCAGATCCGCGAGTACAACCCGGTCCTGGTGCCGGGGCTGTTGCAGACCGAGGGGTACGCCCGGCTGCGGATCGTCTCGGCCAACGCCGCCGCCGCGTCGACCGACCCGTCCACCGGGGACGACCCGGAGACCGAGGTCAAGGCACGGTTGGGCCGGCAGTCCCTGCTGGACCGCCCGGACGGTCCCCGCTACACGGCGGTGTTGGAGGAGGCGGCGCTGGGCCGCCGGGCCTGCCCGCCGGACGTGCTGCGCGACCAGCTCGCCCACCTCTGCGAGCTGGCCATGCTGCCGAACGTGACGCTGCACCTGCTGCTGCGCGACACCCGGATCGGCGAGTTCTACCTGCCGCCGACGGCCTTCTCGCTCTACCGGTTCACCGATTCGCAGGACCCGGAGACGCTGGCGATCGAAGGAGGCTTCATCGACGTCATGTCGACCGAGGCATCTACGGTAAATCGCTATAAAGTGACGTTTGAGTGGTTATGCTCGGCGGCGCTCTCCGCATCGGACACCCTTACCTGGCTCTTCGCGGCGACGGGACGGCTGACCGACACGGCAGCCTCGTCCTCGACGGCCCCGGGTCCGACAGCAGCGCCGGCCCAACGCCGCCGACAACCTGGGCGCCTGACGGAGCGGTGACACACCGACCCGTCGGGGCCGGGCGACCGCCGCTCGTTTCGTCGAAGCAGTTCCAGGAACCAGGAGCAGAGCCATGAACGAGATCCAGACCGTGCCCGCCGACCTGCGCTGGCACAAGAGCAGCCGAAGCCAGACCTCCAACTGCGTGGAGGTCGCCCGGCTGCGCACCGCGACGACCGAGGTGGCACTGCGGGACAGCAAGGACCCGGACGGCCCGGTGCTGCTGTTCCCGCGCGCCGGCTGGCTCGGCTTCCTCCGGGGCACCAGGGACGGCCAGTTCACCCTCGACTGATCCGGTCACCGCAGCGGGGCCGTCGGCAGCCTGCCGGCGGCCCCGCGTCGTCGCGCCGCCACACCCGTCGACTCCGCCCGGCGACCTGCCTGAGCAGGCATCGGATGATCGGACAGGACCCGGTCGAAGGCCGGCGATTCCCTTGCCGGGAGCAGCGGCGGGCGTAACATGACGATCCAGTGACGTGGAAGTTCCACAACGTAGCCGGCCATCCGCGGTCCGTCCGGAGACCACCATGCGTTACCTGATCGTCCGCACCGACATCCGCACCGCCGCCGACATCGACCTCGCCGCCACCTGGGCCGGCGGAGGTTGCCTACGCAACGAGACCACCACCCCCGAACTGCGCCGCCAGACCGTGCACGCCGAGGACCGGGACGCCGCCCTGCTACTGGCCCGGGCCCTGTCCACCGTGGGCGCCGTCCGCGCCGGTCGGCAGCGGGTCAAGGTGCTGCCGCTCGGCGAACCCGGCCGACGGCACCGGAACCCGCCCGGCTGACCCCGCCGTCCGTCGTGGCCGGTCCGGCCCGCCGGGTCGACTCCCCGCCCGGCCACGACGGCCCGCGTTCCCGGCCCGGGGCCCGTCGCGGCAACGACGGCCCGGGGCCGGGACCGGTCAGCAGTGGCCGTCGAGCCAGCGGTGGATCAGGAACAACGCGATCGACGACGGCGGCGGCAGGATCACCCGGTCGCCGTCCCCGGCGTCCACCGCCCGACCGGCCAACACCGCGCCGATGTCCCGCCGGGTGAACCAGCGGGCGTACGCGATCTCCGTCGGGTCGACCCGCACCGGCTCCCCCGGGTCCGCCTCGGCCAGGTAGCCCAGCATCAGCGAGCCGGGGAACGGCCAGGCCTGACTGCCCGCGTACGTGATCCGCTCGACCCCGACGCCGACCTCCTCGCGGACCTCGCGCAGCACGGCCGCCTCGGCGGACTCCCCCGGCTCGACATACCCGGCGAGGCAGGAGAACCGCCGCTGCCCCGGGGTCCGTGGCCAGGCGGCGTTGTTGCCGAGCAGGCAACGCCCGTCCGGGCCGTCCACGCCGTCGTGCACCAGGACGATCATCGCCGGGTCGGTACGCGGCCACATCCGGTCACCGTCCGTGCCCACCCGGGTCCAGCCGCCCTCGGCCACCTCGGTCCGGTGCCCCGACCGGGGTGACCAGCCGTGCCCCAGGTGCCAGTTGACCAGGGCGAGCGCGGTGGTGAAGATCCCCGCGTCCCGGTCGTCGAGCAGGTGGCCGATCTCCCGCAGGTTGGCCTCCCGGGTGCCCGGCAGCTCGGGCAGCGGGGCGTCCACCGCGAAGACCGGCACCCCGTCCGGCTCCACCCCGAGAAAGAGCGGGTACGCCTCGCCCGGCGCGCCGACCTCGGCGGCGTCCCGCAGCACCAGCACCGGCGGGTTCGCGTCGGCCCGGACCAGCGCCCGCCCGTCCCGGGTCGAGTCCAGCACCAGCACCCGGGCCCGCTGCCACGCCTGCGCCAGCCACTGCGGGTCGGTACGCCGGTGCGCCGCCCGGTCCAGGGTGGACCGGGCCAGTGGCGGCGCGGTCTCCCCACTCACGCCGACTCCGTCCGGACCGGGGTGAGGGCGGCCAGCGGACCGGCGATCCGTTCGGCGTCACCGAGCACCACCACCACCGCCCCCGCCGGAGCGAGGTAACGGGCGCCCACCTCGGCGACGTCGTCGACGGTGACCTTCGCCAGCCGGGCGGCGTGCTCGGCGAGGAAGTCCAGCCGCAGCCCGCTGCCCGCGTACGCGCTGGTCAGGGCGGCCAGCCCGGCCTGGGTGGAGATGCCGAGCTGGAGCGTGCCCAGGGCGTACTGGCGGGCCTGCTCCAACTCGTCCGCCCCCGGCGGCAACGACGCCAGCCGGCCCAGCTCGTACGTGGTCTCCAGCAGGGCCGGCCCGGTCACCTCGGTGGCCACCTCGGCCCCGGCGACCAGCACCGACCCGGCCACCGAGTGCTCGACCGACGAGTGCGGGCCGTAGGTGTAGCCCTTGTCCTCCCTGATGTTCTCCGTCCAGCGGGACGAGAAGTACCCGCCGAAGATCAGGTTCGCCAGTTGCAGCGCGGCATGGTCCGGATGGGTCCGGGGCACCGCCGGCAACGCGATCCGCAGCGACGACTGCACCGAACCGGGCCGGTCCACCAGCAGCAGCGGACCGGGTTCCAGCGGCGGCGCGGGCGGCAACGTGGCGCCCCGGCTGTCCCCCGTCCACCCGCTCAGCGCCTTCTCCGCAGCATCCAGCGCGCGTTCCGGCTGCACGTCGCCGACCAGCACCAGCACCCCCTCGGCCGGGTGCACCCGCTCGGCGTGCAGCCGGCGCAACGCCGCCGGCCGGACCGCGCGGACCTGCTCCGGCTCCGGGGTCTGCACCGCGTACGGGTGCCGGCCGTACATCCGCCGCAGCAGCGCCGTCCGGGCCAGGTGGGCGGGCTGGCTCAGCGCCACCTGGATCCGGTCCACCAGCCGGTCCCGCTCGGTCTGCACCCAGTCGGCCGGGTAGCTGGCGTCGGTCAGCACGTCGGCCAGGATCTCCAGCATCCGGTCCAGCCCGGTGACCAGGCCCGCGCCGGAGAGCATCAACCGGTCCGGGTCCGCCCCGGCCGAGAGCCCGCCGCCGACCTTCTGCAACTCGGCGGCGATCTCGGTGGCGGTACGGGTGCCGGTGCCGGCCAGCACCGTCTCGGCGAGCATCGCGCCCCGGGCCAGGTGGGTCCGGCCGAACGGCATCCACAGCCGCAGCTCGACCAGGGGTACGGCGGGCCGACGTACCGCGATCACGGTGAGCCCGTTGGGGAGCCGCCGCTCGGCCTGCCGGGGCAGCTTCAGCCGCCGGTTCGGCCCCAGCGGCGGAAGTGCCCGGTTGGCGGTGGTCACGGTGTTCCCTTCATTCGCGACTGCGGGGCTCGCAAACCCGGCTCACTCCTCGCGCTCACGGTGTCGTCTTCCACTCGCGACTGCGGGGCTCGCAAACCCGGCTCACTCCTCGCGCTCATCGGGCACCTCCGGGGATGACCTCGATGGAGGCGCGGCGTTCCGGGCGCAGGGTGGCGGCGGCGGCGCGGACCTGGTCCTCGGTGACCTCGCCGACCAGCCGGGGCAGGTCGTTGAGCAGGCCCGGCTCGCCGCGCTGCTGCTCCAGCACCGCCATCCGCAGCGCCCGGCCGAGCACCGCGTCGGTGTCCCGCAGCAGGTGGGTGGCCATCCGTGCCTGGGTGCGGGCCAGTTCGCCGTCGGTCAGTCCGTCGGTGGCCAGCCGGTCCAACTCCTCGTCGATGGTGCGCAGCGCCTTGTCGACGTCGCCGCCGGGCGGCAGGTGCGCCTGGAGCAGCAGTGCGGTGGGGTCGCGGACGTCGAACGGGTCACCCATGAAACCGAGGTAGCCGCCGAGGCCGGTGACGCTGCGGTCCCGCTGCACCATCCGCTCCACCAGCCGGGAGGCGTCCCCGTCGGTGAGCACCTCGGCGAGCACCACGTAGGGCAGGTAGCCGGCGAAGTCGCCGACCGGGTCGGGCACCCGCCACGCCGAGGCCACCGCCGGCAGCGGCGCCAACTGGTCGGTGTACGCGGTGCGCCGCTCGACGGTCAGGTCGGGCTCGGTGAAGTCGGGGCGCTCCGGGGCGGGCCGGGCCGGCACGTCGCCGAAGTGCCGTTCGACCAGGGCGGTCGCCTCCGCGACGTCGATGTCCCCGCTGACCGCGAGCACGGCGTTGCCGCTGGCGTAGTAGCGGCGGAAGAAGTCGGCCGCGTCGGCGACGGTGGCCGACTCCAGGTCGTCGAAGGAGCCGTAGCCGTCGTGCGCGTTGGGGAAGGTGTCGAACATCACCGGCGGCAGGGTCAGCCAGGGGAACCCGCCGTACGGCCGGTTGAGGACGTTGACCCGGATCTCCTCCTTGACCACGTCGACCTGGTTGCGCAGGTTCTCCTCGGTCAGCCGGGGGCCGCGCATCCGGTCGGCCTCCAGGAACAGCGCCCGTTCCAGGGCGTTGCCGGGAAGCGTCTCGTAGTAGTCGGTGTAGTCCAGGTGGGTGGAGCCGTTGAAGGTGCCGCCGGCACCCTGCACGTGCCGGAAGTGGGCCAGTTTCTCCAGGTTCTCCGAGCCCTGGAACATCAGGTGCTCGAAGAGGTGGGCGAAGCCGGTACGCCCCTGCGGCTCGGAGCGGATGCCGACGTCGTAGACCACCGCCACGCCGATCACCGAGGCGCTGCGGTCCGGGGTGAGCACCACCCGTAGGCCGTTGTCGAGGGTGAACCGCTCGACCGGGTATTTCGTCGCTGGAATTCTCGCTCTCCGGGTCGGCACGTGATCGACCCTAGCGTGTCGCCAGCGGTGACACGGCCGTCCTCGGCCTGCGTCTCAGTGCGACACCGCGACGGGCAGCGCGGTGACCCGGGGCAGCACCTCCGCGCCGACGCGTTCCGCCTCCTCCCGGTGCGGCCAGCCGGAGAGGATGAACTCGTCGACGCCGCTGTGGGCGTACTCGTCGATCCGGGCGGCGACCTCGGCGTAGCTGCCGACCAGGGCGGTGCCCGCCCCCTCGCGGACCAGGCCGATGCCGGCCCACAGGTTCGTCGCGACGGCGAGGCGTCCGCTGCCGCCGCCGTGCAGCGCGGTCATCCGGGCCTGGCCGACGGAGTCCATCCGGCCGAACCGGGCCTGGGCGGCGGCGATCCGCTCCGGGCTCATCCCGGCCCGCAGCCGGTCCGCCTCGGCCCACGCCTCGGCGGCGGTGTGCCGGGCGATGACGTGCAGCCGCAGCCCGGTGCGCAGGGTGCGGCCCAGCTCGGCGGCGCGGGCCCGGACCCGGGCCACCCGGGTGGCGATCGCCGCCGGCGGCTCGCCCCACATCAGGTACGCGTCGGCCTGCCGGGCGGCGACCGCCTCGGCGGCCGGGGACGCGCCACCGAGGTAGACCGGCGGCGGGTCGGTCAGCGGGCGGGCGAGCCCGCCGCCGTCGACCCGGTAGTGCTCGCCGGCGAAGTCGAACGGGCCGCCGCGCCAGGAACGGCGGAGCACCTCGATGAACTCACCGGTACGCGCGTAGCGGGCGTCGTGGTCGAGGAAGTCGCCGTACGCCCGCTGCTCGGTGGGGTCGCCGCCGGTGACGACGTTGAGCGCGAGCCGGCCGCCGGAGACCGCCTGGAACGCCTCGGCCTGCTGGGCGACCAGGGTGGGCAGGGCGAAGCCGGCGCGCACGGCGACCAGCAGGCCGATCCGCTCGGTGTGCTGGGCGACCGCCGCGCAGACGATCCACGGGTCGGGGCAGCCGGAGCCGACCGGGGTGAGCAGGGCGCTGAATCCGTGCGCCTCGGCGGCCCGCGCCACCTCGGTCAGATATCCGACGGTGGCGACCCGCGCGTGCCGGGCCGCACCGGCGGTGACGGTGGCGGCGCCGACCTGGTCGCCGTCGCCGGAGGTGGGGAGGAACCAGTGGAAGGTCATGTCGGCAGCCCTCTCGCCGTGTCCCGCCCGGTGTACCTCGCCGGGGGCAGCTAAACCTATCAAGAAGGTAGGAAAACCAGGAATATCTGAGACCCGAAATCTCATCATGCGGCCGGGGCTTGACGCCGCTGGAGCCCTGACCCACTCTTCCTACCAACTAAATAGGAATACTGCGGATTGGACAGATGATGAGACGGCTCCCCTTCCGTCGGCTGCTCTCCCTCGCCACCCTCGCCGCCGTCGGCGTGGCCACGATGGGAACCACCGCCGCGTGCGGCGACGACGACAGCGCCGGCGGCGACTCCGGTCCCGTCACGCTGCGGCTGGGCTACTTCCCCAACATCACGCACGCCCCGGCCGTGGTCGGCGTCGAGAAGGGCATCTTCGCCGAGAAGCTCGGCAGCGACGTCAAGCTGGAGACCAAGACCTTCAACGCCGGCCCGGCCGCCATCGAGGCGATCTTCTCCGGCGCGCTCGACGCCACGTACATCGGCCCGAACCCGACGGTGAACGCCTTCTCCAAGTCCAAGGGCGAGGCCGTCCGGGTCATCTCCGGCGCCGCCTCCGGCGGGGTCGCCCTGGTGGTCAAGCCCGGGATCACCTCGGTCGAGCAGTTGCGCGGCAAGAAGATCGCAACCCCGCAGCTCGGCAACACCCAGGACGTCGCCCTGCGCTACTGGCTCAAGGAGAAGGGCCTCAAGACCACCAAGGAGGGCGGCGGCGACGTCAAGATCGTCCCGCAGGAGAACGCCCAGACGGTGGAGACCTTCTCCAGCGGCTCGATCGACGGCGCGTGGGTGCCCGAGCCGTTCGTCTCCCGGCTGGTCAACGCCGGCGGCACGGTCCTCGTCGACGAGCGGGACCTCTGGCCGGACAAGAAGTTCGTCATCACCAACCTGATCGTCTCCACCAAGTTCCTCAAGGCCCACCCCGAGACGGTCAAGAAGCTGGTCGAGGGGCAGGTCGCGGCGAACGACTTCGTCAACACCAAGCCGGACGACGCCCAGCAGGCCATCTCCGACCACATCGGCAAGATCACCGGCAAGCCGCTGGACCTGAAACTGATCAAGCAGGCGTGGCCCACCCTGCTGTTCACCAACGACCCGATCGCGTCCTCGCTCAAGACCGGGCTCGACCACGCCGTCGCGGTCGAGCTGACCCAGCCGGTGGACCTCGACGGCCTCTACGACCTGAAGTACCTCAACGAGGTGCTCAAGACGCACGGCCAGGCCGAGGTCACCCAGCCGTGACGTCGACCACGACGCCGCCGCAGAGCGCGACCACCGCGGTCGCGCTCTCCGGCGTGACCAAGGTGTACGGGCGCGGGACGAACGCCGTCCTCGCCCTGGACGGGGTCAGCCTCGACGTCCGGCCCGGGGAGTTCGTCTGCCTCGTCGGCGCGTCCGGCTGCGGCAAGAGCACCCTGCTCAACCTCGTCGCCGGGCTGGACCGGGCACAGGGCGGCACCATCACGGTGGCCGACGACGCCCACCCCGGCCTGATGTTCCAGGAGCCGGCGCTCTTCCCGTGGCTGACCGTCGAGGCCAACGTCGAGGTGCCGTTGAAGCTGCGCGGGCTGCCCCGGGCCGAGCGTCGGGAGAAGGTGGCTGAGCTGCTGAGCACCGTCCACCTGTCCGACTTCGGCCGCAAGCGCCCGCACGAGCTGTCCGGCGGCATGCGGCAGCGGGTCGCCCTGGCCCGCACCCTCGCCCTGGACACCCCGGTCCTGCTGATGGACGAGCCGTTCGGCGCCCTCGACGCGATGACCCGGGACATCCTGCACGACGAACTCGAGCGGATCTGGACCGAGCGGCAGCTCACCGTGCTGTTCGTGACGCACAACGTCCGGGAGGCGGCCCGGCTCGCCGACCGGATCATCCTGCTCAGCAGTCGCCCCGGGCGGATCATCTGGTCCACGGAGGTGAACGTGCCCCGACCCCGGCGCATCGACTCCCCCGAGATCGCCGCGATCGCCTCCGAGGTCACCGACCGACTCCGTACCGAGGTGGGCCGCCATGGCAAATGACACCCTGACCGGCGCGGCCCGCACCGACGCGGAGATCTCCGGGCTCGACGCCCTGGAGATCGCCGGCCGGGAGAAGGAGGTCTCCCGGGGGGCCCGACTCTGGGCGTCCACCTGGCCCAAGCTCGCCGCGCTCGCCATCGCCATCGGACTGTGGCAGGTGGTGGTCTGGAGCGGGTGGAAGCCGCCGTACTCGCTGCCCGGCCCGGTCACCGTCGCCGAGGAACTGGCCCGGCAGGCCGGCGGCCGGCAGCTCTGGGACGGGCTCGCCACCACCCTGCAACGGGCCGCGCTCGGGTACGTCTTCTCGGTCGCGGTCGGCCTGCTCGTCGGCCTGGCGGTGGCCCGGTCGAAGGTGCTGCGGGCGGCGATCGGCTCGATGATCACCGCGTTGCAGACGATGCCGTCGATCGCCTGGTTCCCGCTGGCCATCCTGCTGTTCGAGCTGAGCGAGAAGGCGATCTTCTTCGTGGTGGTGCTCGGTGCCGCGCCGTCCATCGCCAACGGGGTGATCAGCGGCGTCGACTACGTGCCGCCGCTACTGGTCCGGGCCGGGCGCAACCTCGGCGCCCGGGGGCTGAACCTCTACCGGTACGTCATCGCGCCGGCCGCGCTGCCGGCCATCGTCGCCGGGCTCAAGCAGGGCTGGGCCTTCTCCTGGCGCAGCCTGATGGCCGGTGAGCTGCTGGTGGTCGGCATCTCGCAGACGTCACTGGGTGCCCAGCTCACCTACTCCCGGGAACTGTCCGACGCACCCTGGCTGCTCGCCACGATGATCGTCATCCTGGTCGTCGGGCTGGTGGTCGACGCCGCCTTCGGGGCGGCCGACCGGGCGATCCGCCGTCGCTGGGGCGTGCTGGACCAGGCTGGTCAGTGACGTGTACATCTCCGCGCGCAGCGATTACGCGCTCCGGGCCATGCTCGCCGTCGCCGCAGGCGGTGACGGCGAGCCCACCCGGCCCGACGACGGCCGATCCGACGGCCGTGACAGCGGACGCCCCGACGGCCGTGACGGCGGCCGATCCGACGGCGGTGGGGAGCTGGTCAAGGCGGCGAGTCTGGCGCGGGCGCAGGGCATCCCGCTGAGCTTCCTCCAGGGCATCCTGCTCGACCTGCGCCGCGCCGGCCTGTTGCACAGTCACCGGGGCACCGAGGGCGGCTACGCGCTGACGCGTCCCGCCTCGGAGATCAGCGTCGGGGACGTGCTGCGCGCCGTCAGTGGTTCGCTGACCACCGTACGGGGGCTGCCCGCCGAGGACGCCGGCTACCACGGGGTGGCCGCCGGCCTGCGCGACGTGTGGCTCGCGGTGGACGGCGCGATCGCCGTGGTGGTGGACCGGACCACGCTGACCGACCTGCTCATCCACCAGGAGCAGGCCCCGGCCCGCTGACGCCGGTCGCCCGTCGACCCGGGCCGCCCGTCCGGCCGTCGGTCCCCCAGGACCCGACGGTCGGACGGGACGCCCGGACCCACCGCCCCCACCGGCCCCCGCGGGAGGCTCAGCCGGCGGTCAGCTCGACCGTCGGCGGACGCCCCTCGTCGGGGCTGTGCAGTTCGACCAGCCCGGCCGGGGCGGCGCGCCCCGGCCTCGGGTGCCAGGGCGCGAACGCCGCGACCATGGCGAGCAGGAGCCCGGCACCCGCTACGGCGAACACCACCAGTAGCTCGCGCCCCGCTCCCGACTCAGCGTCGCCCCCCATGGTCACCCCTCCCGTGCCCGGCCGTGCCGGCCGGTTCTTCCCCCGGGAGCAAGCTTCGACCAGTCGGGCCGAATGGAACAGTCACCGATCGGACGCAATAGAGCCGGCAAGCCGACCGACCCGGACGCATGATCACCGAGGGTCCACACCCGACCCCGTACCGTCCCCGAACTGCGACGACACGCGCCCCGCGCCACACCCGGCTGCAAGATCAACACGCCTGGGCCGATGGTGCGGTCACCCGGCCAGCCGTCACCCCAACATCGACCCACTTGAGTCAATCTCCGCCGAGTGGTCGAACCGACCGCCGCCGCCCAGGGTGATCGACTCAAGTGAGGCGATGTTGCGGCATCCTCAACATGCCGACACCGCGACATCGGCCCCGTTGAGTCGATCTCCGCCGAGCGGTCGATCCCGGGGCGCGCCAGCGACGGGACCGGGAAGGCGCGGCGGTCAGGCGGTCCGGGGGCGACGCGGACGGCGGGACCGGCCCGAGGTCCGGTGCGGGCGGCCACCCTCGCCGCCGCCGCCACCGACGGCGGCCCGCGAACGGCCACCCTCGCCACCGGCAGCATGGGACCGACCGCCCTCGCCACCGGCACGTTGCCGGGCCGCCTGGGCGGGCTGCGGGACGACGATGGTCACCGGCACGCCGGACGGCTCACGGGCACCGGTCACCCGGGCCAGCGCGCCGTCGCCGAGGCGCACCTGGGTCGACTGCGGGGAGATGCCGGCGATGCTCATCAGCCGGGAGACGTCCCGGCGCTGCTCCGGCAGGACCAGGGTCACCACCTGACCGGCCTCACCGGCCCGCGCGGTCCGGCCACCCCGGTGCAGGTAGTCCTTCGCCTCGGTCGGCGGGTCCACGTTGACCACCATGTCGAGGCCGTCGACGTGGATGCCCCGGGCCGCCACATCGGTGGCGACCAGGGCGGTCACCTGACCGGTGCGGAACTGCTCCAGGATGCGGGTGCGCTGCGGCTGGGACTTCCCCCCGTGCAGCGCCGCGGCGCGTACGCCCTTGGCGAGCAACTGCCGGGCCATCCGGTCGGCGCGGTGCTTGGTCGCCATGAACAGGATGGTGCGGCCCTCACGGGCGGCGATCTGGGTCAGCGCGGCGGGCTTGTCGGCCGCATCGACATGCAGGACGTGGTGGGTCATCGCGGTCACCGTGGCAGTGCCCGGGTCCACCGAGTGCGACACCGGGTTGCTGAGGAACCGGCGCACGAGGCGGTCCACCCCGCCGTCCAGGGTCGCCGAGAAGAGCATCCGCTGGCCGTTCGGGGCGACCTGCTCCAGCAGCTTGGTCACCTGCGGCAGGAAGCCCATGTCGGCCATCTGGTCGGCCTCGTCGAGCACGGTGATGGCGACCTGGTCGAGCCGGGCGTCACCCCGGTTGATCAGGTCGTGCAGCCGGCCCGGGGTGGCGACCAGCACCTCGGCACCGGCGCGCAGGGCGTCCGCCTGCCGTTGCAGGGAGAGCCCACCGACCACGGTGACACAGCGCAGCCCCAGCGCCCGGGCGTACGGGGTGAGTGCCGTGGTGACCTGGGCGGCCAGTTCACGGGTGGGGACCAGCACCAGGGCGAGCGGACGGCCGGGGCGGGCCCGGTTACCGGCGGTGCGGTGCAGCAGCGGAAGCCCGAAGGCGAGGGTCTTGCCCGAGCCGGTGCGGCCCCGGCCGAGCACGTCCCGGCCGGCCAGCGAATCCGGCAGGGTGGCCGTCTGGATCGGGAACGGCTCGGTGATGCCCTGCTTGGTCAGCTCGGCGAGCAGCGCCGGCGCGAGGCCGGTCGCGGCGAAGGTGGGAATGGTCATGGTCATGCGGAATGCCTTCCTCGACGCGGCACGTGTCGAGGGAGGGCGCCGGGAGCCGGCGCGGTCGCCGACGGAGCAGTCCGTCGAGGACTCACAAGCACGAACCGATGGGATACGGGCCGGTCCGCCGCAGCACGCCGCGTCCCGCCGGAGCGGGGGGCGGCGCGGCGGACCGGTCCGTCACCAGGTCCGGAGGACCCGGTGGGTGTTACCGGCCGATCCGAAGATCAGAGCGGGCGGATGTTCTCCGCCTGCGGGCCCTTCTGGCCCTGGGTCACCTCGAACTCGACCCGCTGGTTCTCGTCCAGGCTCCGGTAGCCGGAGGACTGGATCGCCGAGAAGTGGGCGAAGACGTCGGCGCCGCCGCCGTCCGGGGTGATGAAGCCGAAGCCCTTGTCAGCGTTGAACCACTTGACGGTGCCAATTGCCATCTGTTTCGTCTCCTTGACGGAACGTCGGACCCGCACCTGTTGCGGGCCCGAAGAGCAGCGCTCCGCGCGGGGTGCGCGAATCGCCTGTTGTTTTTGGTCGCCCCGCCCGGAGAGCTCCGGACACAACAAAGAGCGCCTGGGGCCACAATCCGCCAGGCGCACACAGAGTCTCTGGAAACCAAAACTGCAACAAGAACAACCTACCACGGATCTCCCGCCGCGCCACCCCCCACCGGATTTTCCGGCAACCCGGCGATGATCGCGGTCAGCCCGTCGGCGTCCAGCAGGTCGGCCGGGCGCACCGTCACCCCCTCCCGGACGTAGTGGAAGGCGGCCCCCACCCGGTCCACCGGCACCCCGGCCAGCTCCGCCCAGGCCAGCCGGTAGACGGCGAGCTGCACCGCGACCACCCCGGCCTCCGCGCCGGTCGGCTGCCGTCCGGTCTTCCAGTCGACCACGTCGTACCGGCCGCCGGGGCGGGAGAAGACGGCGTCCATCCGGCCCCGGACGACCACCCCGGCCAGCACTGTGGCGAACGGCACCTCCACCTCCACCGGCACCCGGTCGGCCCACTCGCTGGCCAGGAAGCGCTCCTGGAGCTCGGCCAGCGCCCCGTCGGGCGCGGCGTCCGCGTCGGCGGCACCCGGCAACTCGTCCACGTCGAGCAGCCGGTCGATCCCGAACCGGGACTCCAGCCAGGCGTGGAAGGCGGTGCCCCGCCGGGCGTACGGGCTGGGCGGGGTGGGCATCGGCCGGCGCAGCGTACGGGCCAGTTGGGCCGGGTCCCGGCGCAGGGCCACCAGCTGGGTCACCGACAGGTGGTCGGGCAGCGTCACCTCGACCGCCTCGGCCTGCCGCAGCAGCTCCGCCCGCTCGGCCAGGAGCAGGTCCGCCTCCCGCCGCCACCGCACCACCTCCGGATCGGGCTCCGGACCGGCCGCCTGCGGATCAGCCGCCTCCCCGCCCGTCACCTGCGGGCCCGCCGGCTGCGGATCAGCCAGGTCACCGCTGGCCGGGGCGGGCGCACGGCGGGCCGCGTCGGGGTCGGCGAGGAAGCGGCGGACCAGGGCCGCCGCCTCGGTCAGCGCCGGCCGGCGCGGGCCCAGCGGGTCGGCCGGCCACTCCGCCCGCAACACCAGCGCGGTGGTCGGATTGACCGCGTCACCTGCCGGTTCGGGTGCCCACTCGTCGATCAGCAGTCCGTCGCCACCGGCCAGGCAGGCGTCGTACACCTCACGGAGCAGCACCGACGGGCCCCGGAACCGCTTGGTCCCCTCGCCCCACCAGTACCCGGAGCAGAGCAGCAGCCGCCGGGGCCGGGTCACCGCCACGTACGCCAGCCGGCGCTCCTCGCGTTCGTCGTGGGCCCGCCAGGCGTCGGTGAAGTCGGCCACCGCCCGGGCCACCCCCCGCTGGTCGGTCACCTCGGCCAGGTCGAGCGCGGGCAGCCCGTCGGCGTCCCCGCGCAGCGGGAACGGCAACACCCCGAGCCCGCCCAGCCAGTGGTCGGAGTTGCGGACCTGACCGGGCCAGCCGCCCCGGGTCAGCCCGGCGACCGCGACGACGTCCCACTCCAGCCCCTTGGCGGCGTGCGCGGTGAGCACCTGCACGGCACCCTCCACCACCTCCACCTCGCCCGGGGACAACCCCCGCTCCTCGTCCTCGGCGGCGGCCAGGTAGGCCAGGAAACCGGCGAGCGTCGCCGCCGGGGTCTCGCCGCTGAACCGGGCCGCCACGTCACCGAGCGCGTCCAGGTGCCCCCGGGCCAGTCCGGCGTCGCCGGTGCCGTCCCGGCCGGCCCGGACCGCCACCTCGACGTCCAGGCCGATGGTGCGTTCCACGTCCGCGATCAGCTCCGGCAGCGTCTGGTCCAGCCGGTAGCGCAGCAGGGCCAGTTCCATCCCGTACGACCGCAGCCGCGCGTAGCCCTCCGCCGAGTACGCCTGCGCCGGCCCCAGGTCGGCCAGCGCCTCCACCAGGGTCGCCTCGTCGAGGGCGTCCACCACGATCTCCGGACCGTCGTCGCCGGTCACCTCCCGGCGGGCGCGGGCGATGGCGCGCGCCCGCCGGTGCAGGGCCACCAGGTCACGTGGCCCGATCCGCCAGCGTGCCCCGGTCAGCAGGCGCAGCAGGGCCGCGCCGTCGGTCGGGTCGGCGAGCACCCGCAGGGTGCAGACCACGTCCCGTACCTCCGGGGTGTCCAGCAGCCCGCCCAGGCCGACCACCTCGACCGGCAGCCCCCGGGCCCGCAGGGCCGCCTCGATCGCCGGGATCTGGCTGCGGACCCGGACCAGCACGGCGGTGGGGGGCCGCTGCGGCACCGGGATGTGCTCGGGCAGCGCGCCGGGCATCCGGGCCGCCCCCCGCCAGGCGGCGAGCACGCTGTCGGCGATCCAGCCCGCCTCGTCGACGTACGTGGGCAGCAGCGCGCAGTGCACGGTGCCGGCGGCCCGCCCGCGCGGGCTGCGGTGCGGGATCGGGTCGCGGACGCTCAACGCGGCGTGCAGCTCCGGCACCCGGGCGCCGGCCGCGCGCAGCGGCACCGACAGCGCGTTGGCCACCCCGAGGATCTCCGGCCGGTTGCGCCAGCTCGTGGTGAGGCTCATCGCCCCGGCGGGGGTGCCGTCGGCACGGGCGAAGTCGGTGGGGAACCGGTCGAGCGTGCCGGCGCTGGCCCCCCGCCAACCGTAGATCGACTGGCAGGGGTCGCCGACCGCGGTGACCGGGTGACCGCCGCCGAACAGGTGGTTGAGCAGCACCACCTGGGCGTGGCTGGTGTCCTGGTACTCGTCGAGCAGCACCACCCGGTACCGGTCCCGCTCGACCGCGCCGACCGCCGGGTGGTCGCGGGCCACCCGGGCGGCGCGGGCGAGCTGGTCGGCGAAGTCCATCGCCTCGAAGTCGTCCTTGCGCCTGGCGTACGCCCGCACCAGCGGCAGCAGCTTCAGCCGGGTGCGTTGCAGCTGGAGGGCCTTGCGGACGTCGGCGTAGACCCGGCCCGGGTGGGACTGCACCTCGGCGAAGAACCGGCCCGTCCAGGCGGCCAGGGTGTCCGGGTCGACCAGGTGTTCGTCCAACTCGCCGGCCAGGGCGAGCACGGCGTCGGTGATGGTGCTGGGCATCCGGTCGACCTCGGCCATGTCGCCGTCGTAGTTGCGCACCAGCAGGTCGACGAGTTGCCACCGGGACGCCTCGGTGAGCAGCCGGGTGGTCGGCTCGTAGCCGGCCCGCAGCCCGTGCTCGGTGACGATCCGCCCCGCGTACGAGTGGTAGGTGGCGACGGTGGGCTCACCGGCCAGCGGATCGTCGAGCGGGTTGCGGGCCCGCCGCCCGAGCCGCCGCACCAGCTGGTCGAGCCGGGTACGCACCCGGTGCGCCAGCTCACCGGCCGCCTTGCGGGTGAAGGTCAGCCCGAGGATCTGCTCCGGGCGGACGTAGGAGTTGGCGACCAGCCAGACCACCCGGGCGGCCATCGTCTCGGTCTTGCCCGAACCGGCGCCCGCCACCACCAGCAGCGGCGCGACCGGCGCCGCGATGATCGCGGCCTGCTCGGTCGTGGGGGCGGGCAGCCGCAGCAGCCGGGCCAGCTCCACCGGCGTGTAGCGCGGCCCGGCGTCGGCGGTGCGCGGCGCGGGGGTGGCGGCGCTGAACAGGGTCGGCTGGGTCACCGCTCTCCCCTCGTCGCACACCGCGGCCCCGGCCGCCCGGTCGTCGGCGGCGCGGCCGACACGTTCACTCCCCGCCCGCCCGGTGCTCGCCGGTGGCCGGCGGCTCGACGACCTGCCGGCCCTGACCGGAGACCGGGCAGCTGGTCCGCACCGGGCAGACCCGGCACTTCGCGTTGGCGACGGCGGCGAAGGTCGAGGCGGCCATCGTATCGGCGGTGCGCCGGACCAGGGCGGTGGCCCAGCCGGCCTCGGGGCCCTGGCCGGCGGCGGCCTGGGTCTGCTCGCGGGCGTCCTTCGCGCCGGTGCCGAGCTGCACCAGCGCCGCACCCCCGGCCTCGTCGCCGAACTCGGCGAACCCGCCCGCCTCCACCGCCGCCTGGTACGCCCCGAGCTGCGGATGCTCGGCCACCTCCCGCTCGGTGACCGTCGTCGACTTGCCGGTCTTGAGGTCGATCACCACGAGTCGACCGTCGGCGTCGACCTCCAGCCGGTCGACCCGGCCGGTCAGCTCGATCGGACGGGTCGGGTCGTCGAGGCGGACCGCGAACTCGTGTTCGATGGCGAGCAGCCGGCGCGGGTTGCCGGCCAGCCAGCGCAGCAGCTTGTCCACCATGGCCTCGGCGCGTTCCCGTTCCGGACCGACCATCCACCGGGCCGCCAACTCGATCGCGTCGAACCGGGCGGCCACGTACTCCAGCAGGGCCGTCCGGTCGGCGCTGGCGTCCTCGGCCAGCATCGCGGCGGCGTGCACCAGGTTGCCGACGCCCTGGGCGGCGCTGGCCGGCCCGCTACCGCCGTGCCGTTCGAGCAGCCAGCGCAGGCTGCACCGCAGCGCGCTCTCCATCCCCGACGGGGTGACCCGCACCGGTTCGCCCTCGTCGGCCAGCGGCCGGTCGTCGGAGAGGCTGCGCAGGCCCCACCAGTCGTCGGGATGCGCGCCGGGGATGCCGGCGGCGGCCAGCCGGGCCAGTTCGGCCGCCGCCGCACGCCGCCGGGCCACCGACGCCGCCGGATCGACGATCGCGGTACGCAGCTCCGCCACCAGCGCGGAGAGGGTGAGCGCCCGGGGTGGCCGCCCGACGGGCAGCTCCCGGGTCGAGCCCTCCCCCGGTTCCCCGGCCGGGTCCTCACCGGGCCCGCCGGGCAGGTCCCCGACCGCCATCCCGGGTGGCTGCTCGCCCACCTTCCCGGGGATCTCGCCCGTCTTCCCGGGGATCCCGTCGGATGACCGACCCGGTCCGCTGTCGGCCGCGTGACCCCGCTCCCCCTCGGCCGTCTCGTCCCCCGCGCCGCCCTCACCGGGCCCGCCGCCGGGCGAGCCCGGGGTGGGGCTGCCGTCGGGGGCGATCGGGGTGGGGCCGTCTCCGGTGGGGCCGTCTCCGGTGGGGCCGTCTCCGGTGGGGCCGTCTCCGGTGGGGCCGTCTCCGGTGGGGCCGTCTCCGGTGGGGCCGTTTCCGTCCTGGTCGGTGACGCCGAGTTCGTGCAGGAAGCGGCTGGGCTGCTCCTCGTGGTCGTCGCCGCCGACGGCCGCCGAGGCGACGGCGGTGACCAGCAGCCGACGCCGGGCCCGGGTCACCGCGACGTGGAACAGCCGGCGTTCCTCGTCGAGCAGGGCGGAGGTCTGGCCGACCAGGCTGGCCCGGGTGCCGGTGCCGTCCGCCCGGCCGACCAGCACGTCGACCAGCCGTTCGGAGCCGAGCAGGCTGCCCCGCAACCGCAGGTCGGGCCAGACGCCCTCCTGCACGCCGGCCACCGCGACCAGGTCCCACTCCAGGCCCTTCGCCGCGTGCGCGGTGAGCAGGCGGACCGCCTCGCCCCGGTCGGCGCTGGCCGCCAGGGTGTCGGCCGGCAGGTCCTGGCCGAGGACGTGGTCGAGGAAGACCTCGGTGCGCGCGCCGGGCAACCGGTCGACGAACCGGGCCGCCGCGTCGAAGAGCACCAGTACCGCGTCGAGGTCCCGGTCGGCAGCCTCGGCCCGCCAGCGCTGGGCGGTCTCGTGCTCCCCGGTGGCCGCCCGCCCCCGGTTGATCGCCCCGGCCCAGCGCTCGGCGAGACCGCTGGCGTCCCACACCGCCCAGAGCACGTCCTCGGCGGTCGCCCCGGGCACGGCCGCCGCCGTCCGCGCGGTGGCGAGCAGCTCCGCCACCGTACGGGCCGGCTCGACCCAGCGCCGTTCGATGCCGGCCAGCTCCGCCGGGTCGGCCAGCGCCTCGACGATCAGCTCGCCGGAGGGCCGCCGGTCGCCCCGGGCCAGCGCGAGTGCCCGCAGCCCCTGCCGCAGCCGCCGCTCGGCGAGCGGATCGGCCCCACCCAACGGGGAGTGCAGCAGCGCGATCGCGGACTCCTCGTCGAGCCGGGCCGGTTCGAGCGCGCAGCGCAGCAGGAGCAGCAGCGGGGCGACCGCCGGTTGCAGGTGCAACGGCAGGTCCTCGCCGTGCACGACGGTGGGCACCCCGGCGGTGTGCAGCGCCCGGCGCAGCGACGGCAGGTGCAGGTGGGTCGAGCGGACCAGCACCGCCATCGCCGACCAGGGCACCCCGTCGAGCAGGTGGGCGGAGCGCAGCGCGTGGGCCAGCCAGGCGGCCTCGCTGGTGGCCGAGCGGAAGGTACGCACCTCGACGCTGCCGGGCGGCGCGTCGGGCAGGGGCCGCAGCCGCCGGTGCCCGGCGGGGCCGCGCAGCCGCCGGGCGAGTCGACCGGTGGCCCCGAGCAGCACCGCACCCGCCCGGTACGAGGTGGTCAGGGTGACCTGCGCCGCCGGTGCCCCGGAGGCGGTGCGGAACCGGTGCGGGAAGGCGGTCACCACGGCCGGGTCGGCACCCCGGAAGGCGTACGTGGAGGAGTCCGGGTCGGCGAACGCCACCAGGGACCGGCCACCGCCGGCCAGGACGGCCAGCAGGTCCTGTTGGGCCGGGTCGGTGTCGGCCAGCTCGTCGACGTAGACGTGGGCCAGCCGACGGCGTTCGGCCGCCATCAGCTCCGGATCGTCGAGGAGCATGCCGGTGGCCGCCCGCACCAGCTCGGCCGGGTCGTACGCCACGGAACCCCGGTTGCCGACGTCGCGCAGGGCGAGGACGGCGACGTACTCCCGCAGGAACCGGGCGGCGGCCGGCCAGTCGGCGCGGCCCAGCTTCTCCCCCAGCCGGGCCAGCTCCACCGGCCCGACGCCGCGTTCGGCGGCCCGCATCAGCAGGTCACGGAGCTGGGCGGCGAACGCCCGGGTACGCAGGGCGGGGAGCAGGTCGTCCGGCCAGCCGACCGGGTCGTCGCCGGGTTCACCGCCGACGACGTCGAGCAGCTCCCGGATGATCAGATCCTGTTCGGGGCCGGTGAGCAGCCGGGGGGAGGGTTCGCCCCGCTCGGCGGCGGCCCGGCGCAGCAGCCCGAAGGCGTACGCCGGGAAGGTGCGTACCAGCGGTTCCCGCAGCACCCGGTGGCCGTCGGCGGCGATCCGGGCCTCGATCCGGTGCCGCAGCCCGGTGGCCTGCCGGCGGCTGAAGGTGAGCACCAGCAGGCGTTCCGGGTCGACCCCCTCGGCGACCCGGGCGGCGACCGCCTCGACCAGGGTGCCGGTCTTGCCGGTGCCCGGCCCGCCGAGGACCAGCATCGGCCCGTCGGTGTGCGCCACGACCTGCGCCTGGAGCGGATCGTGCCGCCGCCCGTCGGGGCGCACGGCATCGCCCGCCGGACCCCGGACCGGTGGCGTCCCCTCGGGGCGCACGGCATCGCCCGCCGGACCCCGGACCGGTGGCGTCCCCTCGGGGCGCACGGCATCGCCCGCCGACCCTCCGGGCTGCGGCTCCCCCTCGACGCCGGCACCGGCCCGACCCGGCCCCTCGGCCGGCCCGCCGTGCCGACCGTCCCCCCGAACGCTCGCGGCGGACCGCCCGTCCTGCGGGCCCGGTCCGGCAGGTCGGCGCACCAGCCGGTACCCCTGCACCCCCACATCCCACCACGCCGGTACGACACCACCCACCGCACCACCCCGCCCAGGTCCGACCCGGCGCGGTGTGTCCCGGCGCGGACCCGCGCGGCATGTCCCGGCCCGGCCTGGCCCGGCCCCTCGGTCAGGGCAGCCGGGCCTCCAGGGCGTCGATCGCGGTGGCGACGGTCGGGGTGACCGTGAGCAGGTCCAGGCCGGCCGGCTTGAGGAAGGTCTGGTCGGTGATGGTGGCCAGCCAGTCGAGCAACGGACGGTAGAAGCCGTCGGTGTCGACCAGCACCATCGGCTTGGCGTGCATGGTCAGGGTGGCGGTGGTCCAGACCTCGAACAGCTCGTCCAGGGTGCCCAGTCCGCCGGGCAGGGTGAGGAACGCGTCCGACTTCTCGATCATGATGGTCTTGCGGCTGGCCATGCTGTCGGTGACCAGCAGTTCATCCGAGGCCAGGTCGGCGACCTCCAGGTCCACCAGCGCCTGCGGGATCACCCCGACGGTGCGTCCGCCGGCCGCCCGGGCCCCGTCGGCGAGGGCGCCCATCATGCCGACGCAGCCGCCGCCGCTGACCAGCGTGTGCCCGCGCCGGGCCAGCTCCGCGCCGGTCTCGGCGGCCAACTCCAGCCAGCGCTGGTCGAGGGTACGGGAGGAGGCGCAGAAGACACAGATCGCCGCCACCGGCTCAGCCCTCCCGGCCGTCGACGATGCCCCGGCCCGCGCCACCGGACCCGGTGCCGTTGGACGCCGTACCCGGGGAGGGGGTGGTGGTGTCGGCGGCCCGGCGGGCGGCCTGCTGGTCGGCGGCGGTACGCGCCACCGCCGCCTCGCGGACCGCCTCCTGGTCGGCGGCGAGCGCCGCCTCGGCCTCGACGATGTGCCGGACCGCGGCGTCCACGTCGTCGGTGAGGCAGATCAACTCCAGGTCCACCGGGCCGATCTTGCCCTCGGCGGCCATGCTGTCCCGCAGCCAGTCGAGCAGCCCCCGCCAGTAGTCGGTGCCCATCAGCACCACCGGGAACCGGGTCACCTTCCCGGTCTGCACCAACGTCAACGCCTCGAACAGCTCGTCCATGGTGCCGAACCCACCCGGCAGCACGACGAACGCCTGGGCGTACTTGACGAACATGGTCTTGCGGGCGAAGAAGTAGCGGAAGTCGATGGCCAGGTCGACCCAGTCGTTGAGCCCCTGCTCGAAGGGGAGTTCGATGCCCAGCCCGACGGAGAGGCCGCCGGCCTCGCTGGCCCCCCGGTTGGCCGCCTCCATCACGCCGGGGCCACCGCCGGTGATCACCGCGTAACCGGCCCGTGCCAGGCCCGCGCCCAACTCCTCGGCCAGCCGGCACTCGGGACTGTCGGGTTTACTACGGGCGGAGCCGAAGACGCTCACCGCGGGCGGCAGATCCGCTAACGTGTCGAAACCCTCGACGAACTCGGCGAGGATGCGCAGCGCCCGCCAGGCGTCCTTCGTCTTCCAGTCGCTGCGCCCCCGGGAGTCGAGTAACCGCTGGTCGGCAGTGCTGGTGGGGATCGCGCCACGGCGCAGCGTGACCGCCCCCCGGTGCCGCTCCGGATCGCGGCCCGACTGCCGCCCGTTGGTCTGACTCATGACAGCCACCGTAGTGGAGACGCACGTCAGGGCGGTGCCGGCCGACGGGTCGCAGAAAAAGTTCGCGATCTTGGGCAACTAATTCTGTCGCCCGTACGTCTTACTATTCACATACCGGGTATGGCCCGGCGCGCGCCTTCGGGGGAGGAGCAAGCGTGATCAGCAGCAACGAACGGATGCGGATCCGTCGGCAGATGCAGCGAAGGATCAACGAGGTGGTGGCCGAGCGCCGCCGCGCCCGACAGTTGGAGGTGCCGGTGGAGCCGGCCGCTCCGTCCGTCGAGCCCACCGAGCCGGACAATCCCCGCCTCACCAGCGTCTGACCCGACCGGCCCGACCCGCGTCACCCGGCCGGAGCCCCGGCCCGCGCCACCCGACCGGCACGCCGCCTCACACCCCTGGCCGGCCCACGCTCCACCCGTACGCACCGAGGCCCCCGTGGTCCCCCGACCCCGGGGGCCTCACCACACCCACCCCAGCCCCGCCAACCCTCCGCCACGGCGCTGCCACACTCGGCGATCAAGAGGTTTGCGTCACGGGAGAGCGCTCTCGATGACGCAAACCTCTTGATCACCGGGGCGAACCCGGGGGCGCGGCCGGGGTGGGGGGAGTCAGGCGGGGGTCAGCCAGCGGTGGAGGGTGGCGGCGCCGTCGCGGATCTTGGTGAGTTCGACGTGTTCGTCCCTGTGGTGGGCGAGGTTGGGGTCGCCGGGACCGAAGTTCAGCGCGGGGATGCCCATCGCCGCGAACCGGGCCACGTCGGTCCAGCCCAGCTTGCCGATCGGGGCGGCGCCCACGGCCGCCAGGAACTCCTGGGCCACCGGCGCGTCGAGTCCCGGGGCAGCCCCGGCCGCCGCGTCGGTGATCGCCAGGTCGTAGCCGGCGAAGACCTCCCGCAGGTGCGCCTCGGCCGCCGCCGGGTCACGATCCGGGGCGTACCGGTAGTTGATCTCGATTTCGCAGCGGTCGGGAACGACGTTGCCGGCCACGCCGCCGTCGATCCGTACCGCGTTGAGGCCCTCGCGGTAGTCGCAGCCGTCGATGGTGACCCGCCGGGCCTGGTACTCGCCGAGGCGACGGAGCACCTCGCCCGCGCCGTGGATGGCGTTGACCCCGCGCCAGGAGCGGGCCACGTGGGCGCGTTCGCCCGGCACCGTGACGATCGCCCGCATGGTGCCCTGGCAGCCGGCCTCCACGATGCCGTACGTCGGTTCCAGCAGCACCGCGAAGTCGGCCCGCAGCCACTCCGGGTGGGCCTCGGCGACCAGGGTGAGCCCGTTGTACCGGGACTCGATCTCCTCGGCCTCGTAGAAGAAGTACGTCACGTCGTACCGGGGGTCGGGCAGGGTCACCGCCAGGTGCAGGGCGAAGGCCACCCCCGACTTCATGTCGGAGGTGCCGCAGCCGTACATCAGGTCCCCGCGCATGGTCGACGGGAAGTTGTCGTTGTGCGGCACCGTGTCCAGGTGCCCGGCGAGCACCACCCGGGAGGACCGGCCGAGATCCGTACGCGCCATCACGGTGTTGCCGTGCCGGAAGGTGCTCAGGTGCGGCACCCGGCGCAGCACCTCCTCGACGCAGTCGGCGATGGCCTTCTCGTCAAGGGAGACGGACTCGATGTCGACCAGGGCGCGGGTCAGCGCCACCGGATCGGCCAGGACCTCGGGGGTCAGCGGGTTCTCCATGATTCGCACGGTACCGTCCTGAACGGTGGGCGTGAGGGGTGAGCCCACCGGCCCCGCAGCCGCGAACGAGAGGGTAGAACAGTGACGTCCCAATCCGCCTGGGGTATCGGCCTGGCCACCGTGACCGCCGCCGAGCAGGTGCTCGACACCTGGTACCCGACCGGCAAGCTCGGTCTGGGTGAGCTGCCGCTGGTCCCCGGCGAGGACCAGGCCGACGTGCTGGACCTGCCGCCCGGCGCGATCGGCGAGCGGGCCCTGCCGGGCCTGCGTACGGTGCAGGTGGTCACCGTGATCGGCGCGCTGGACGAGCCGATCAAGGACGCCGCCGACGCGTACCTGCGGCTGCACCTGCTCTCCCACCGCCTGGTGCGGCCCAACGAGCTGAACCTCGACGGCATCTTCGGCAAACTGGCCAACGTCGCCTGGACCTCGGCCGGCCCGTGCCCGCCCGAGCGGGTGGACGAGCTGCGGGTGATCGAGCGGGCCGCCGGCCGTCACCTGGCCGTGTACGGGGTGGACAAGTTCCCGCGGATGACCGACTACGTGGTGCCCGCCGGGGTGCGGATCGCCGACGCGGACCGGGTCCGGCTCGGTGCCCACCTCGCCGCCGGCACCACCGTGATGCACGAGGGCTTCGTCAACTTCAACGCCGGCACGCTGGGCACCTCGATGGTCGAGGGCCGCATCGTGCAGGGCGTGGTGGTCGGTGACGGCTCCGACATCGGCGGCGGCGCGTCGATCATGGGCACCCTCTCCGGCGGCGGCACCGACCGGGTGCGCATCGGGGCACGGAGCCTGATCGGCGCGAACGCCGGGGTCGGCATCTCGCTCGGCGACGACTGCGTGGTCGAGGCCGGCTGCTACATCACCGCCGCCTCGAAGATCACCCTGCCGGACGGCCGGGTGGTGAAGGCCCGCGAGCTGTCCGGCGTCGACGGCCTGCTGTTCTGGCGCAACTCGGTGACCGGGGCGCTGGAGGCGAAGCCGCGCACCGGCCAGGGCATCACGCTCAACTCCGCCCTGCACGCCAACGACTGAGCCGCAACGACCGAGCCGCCCCGCACGCCGACGACCGGGCCGCCCGGCGGCGTGCGGGCCGCCGTCGGTGCGCGCACGGGTCCGGGCCCGCGACGAGACCGCCGCGGGCCCGGACGTCTGATCACCTCAGGCGGTACGCCTGGATGATCCGGGTGCTCGCGGTGTTGCCCTCGGTGTCCCGGGCGGTCGCCCGCAGGGACGCGTACCCGGCCCCCGTCGGGTGCTTGACCAGCGCCACCGTGCCCTGGCCCGGCACCTTCACCACGGTCGCCCGCCGCCAGGTCTTCCCCCCGTCGTACGACACGTCGACGCTGAGCTTCGCCAGCTTGGCGGTGCCGGCACCCGGCTGCCGCCGTACCTGCACGGGAACGGCGAAGACCTGCCCGGCCGGGGCGGTGTTGTCGACCCTCAGCTGCGGGGTGAACCGGATCTCCGACAGCGGCAGCGGCTTCGGCGTGTCACCGGCCACGTGCCCGGAGCGGAACGTCCAGCTCGCCTCCACCTCGGTGCCGAGGTCGGTGAGGCTCCGGTCGGCCGCGACGGTCAGCTTGTAGTCGCCGGCCGCCTTCGGCACGGTGAACTCGCCGTACCCCGGGTTGTCGGTCTCCTCCACCAGGGTGCCGTTGCGCCACAGCGCGGTACGGGCGCTGTCGGTCAGTGACCCGCCGGGGTGCCCGGCCGCGTCGGCGTGCAGCGCCACGCTCACCAGGATGGTGTCCTCGATCCGGGTGACGCCGTCCCCCGGCCAGCGCGGGGCGGGCAGGGACGGCCCGAGCGGCGCGGCCCCCCAGGTCTCGGTGACCCGCCGGCCGGCCTGGTACTTGGTGGGCGGACTCAGCAGGATCGCCTGGACGTCGATCCAGCCCGCCTCCGGGTCACGGACGCCGAAGTCCAGCTCGGACTCCCAGCGCATCCGCTTGGTGCTGTAGTGCTCGGTGCGCTGGCCGGGCAGGTCGGTGGGCAGGACGACCGCCCAGCCGCCGAGGTTGTAGCCGCTGTCCGGGAAGACCAGCCGTTCGGCTTCCATCTTCGGGTACGGGTCACGGAACTTGTGCACCACCGTGGCCAGGTCGCCCCGCCGGTAGTCGCGTACCAGGCCGCTGGGCAGCTTGCCCGGCACGACCTCGCCCAGCGCGTACAGGTAGGGGCTGGACTCGGCCTCCCGGTCGGCCCACTGGCTGTTGAAGGTGGCGACGAACTCGTCGGCCGACACCGCCTTGCCGAGTTGGCCGGTGGACAGCCCGTCGAAGGTGTCGAAGGAGACGATGCCGAAGCCGAAGCTGCCGTCGTCGGGCAGCAGGTAGTTGGCGCTGATGTCGACCAGGGCGACCTTGGCGTCGGCCTGCGGGACGGTCATCCGTACCGGCTTGGCCTTCCGCAGGTCGACGGTGACCGCGGTATCCCCGTCGACCACCAGTTCCGGCTGGGCGAGCATGCCCAGGCCGCCCGACTCCTCGTCCGGGCCCGGCTCGAAGAAGACGCTGCTCAGCCCGTACCTGCCCTTGGGGACCCGGAGTTCGACGATGCCGTCGGCCTCGAACACGTCGCGCACGTCGCCGTCGGTGAGGTCGACCAGGGCGGTCGAGTAGTCGCCGCCCGGCTTGCCGCTGCGGTCGAGGTGGGTGAGCGTGACGGTGTAGCTCTCCACCTCCCGGTGCACGGCCAGCGGGGTCACCGCGACGGTGCCGCCGGAGCGGGCCACCACCCGGCCGGTCCAGTAGCCGTCGACGCCGAGCCGGGTGTTCGCGGTGACGGTGGTCTCGGCCCGGCCGCCCGCCGGGACGGTGATCCGGTTGACGCCGAGGGTGAACATGCCGGCCGGCGCGGCGGCCCCGCCCGGTCCCTTCACCTCGACGGTCAGGTCGAGGGTGAGCGGCGTGGTGCCGCCGTTGTGCCAGGCGACGGTCCGGGTGATCGGGGCGTCGTCGCCGTGCGGCCACAGGGCCCGGCCGAACGAGACGCTGACCGGGTCGGTGGTGACCTGCTCGGTGATCGCCCGGGTCAGGTCCACCCGGCCGGCGCCCTGCTCGTAGGCGGTCTGCGTCGGGTGCGGCTTCGCGGCGGCCATCAGGGTCGCCTTGAGCTGCCCGGCCTTCCAGCCGGGGTGCTGCTGGGCGAGCAGCGCCACCGAGCCGGCCACGTGCGGGGTGGCCATCGAGGTGCCGGAGAGCGCGACGTACTTCGTGCCGACCGGGTCGCCGATCTGGCCGTCGGCGGAGCGGGCGGCCACGATGTCGACGCCGGGGGCGGTGATGTCGGGCTTGAGCGCGTCGTCGCCGACCCGGGGGCCCCGGCTGGAGAAGTCGGCGAGTTCGTCGTCCCGGTCGACCGCGCCGACGGCGAGCGCGGCGTCGGCGGTGGACGGCGAGCCGACCGAGCCGTCCGAGCCGTCGTTGCCGGCGGCGATGACGAAGAGGCTGCCGGTCTGGGCGGTCAGCGTCTGGACGGCCTCCTCCAGCGGGTCGACCTCGGGGGTGTCGCCGCCACCGAGGCTCATGTTGACCACGGCGGCCTTCTTCTCGGTGGTGGCCCACTGCATGCCGGCCAGGATCGCCGACTCGGCGCAGCCGAACTCCTCGCAGACCTTGCCGTCGAGCAGCGTGGCGTCCGGCGCGACGCCCCTGTACTTCCCGCCGGAGGCGGCACCGCTGCCGGCGATGGTGGAGGCGACGTGGGTGCCGTGCCCGACGATGTCCCGCTGGTCGGGCAGGTCGCTGAAGTTGCGGGCCTCGGTCACCTTGCCGGCGAGGTCCGGGTGGGTGGCGTCGATGCCGGTGTCCAGCACCGCGACGGTCACCCCCTTGCCGGTCCAGCCGGCCGCCCAGGCGGTGGGCGCGCCGATCTGGGGCACGCTGTGGTCGAGGGAGAGCGCCCGCCGACCGTCCAGCCAGATCCGCTCGACGCCCCCTGCCGCGTCGAGCCGGGCTCCGGCGTCGCCGCCGGTAAGCGTGGACCAGACCGCGCCGGTCGAGGACTTGCCGGCGGTCAGTGCCGCGCCCTGGATCGCCGGCAGGTCGCGGGTCACCCGGGTGCCCGGCAGCGCGGCCGCGCCGCGCCGGGCCTGCCCCTCGCGGTACGACACCAGCAGCGGCAGGTTGTCGCGGTGGGCGTCGTCGTAGCGGGCGGCGATCAGGCCGGTGACGTCGAACAGCCGCTTGTCGACCTGCCCGGAGCGCACCAGCGGCACCGCGTCGCGGGGCACCACGGAGAGGTGGCCGCGTTCGCGGCGGACCAGGAACTGCTGGTGTTCCCGGCCGACGCCGGGGCGCACGGCCGCGCCGCCGGTGCGGGTGACGGTGACCTGGTCCCCGGTGATCAGGGTGACGGTGCTGGAGCCGGCGGTCGGCGTGGCGGGCCGGGGCGCGGCGGGGCCGGCGGGCGCGGCGTGCGCGCCCGTCGCCGGCAGACCGAGGGCCAGGGCGAGCACCAGCCCGCCGGCCGCGGTTCTTCTGCTTCGGTGCAACGGAACCTCCTGCTGGGACGTTTACCTACATGAGCCATCGAGATGACCGGAGTCACATCGATGCCCCAGAATTACATACTCAGTATGTAAAAAGAAGTCCGAGGGATGACCGTCCGGACACATTGCCGAGACACGACCGACCCGATTCCACTCCGTCCGCCCGTCCGATCGGCGACGATCACCTGGTGACGTCCATGAGGGAACGCATGCTCGCCGGCGAGCCGTACGTCGCCGACGATCCCGAGATCGTCGCGGACCTCGACCGCGCCGCACGACTGGTCGAACGCTTCAACCGCAGCCCCGCCGACGACCCGCAGGGCCGGCTCGCCGCCCTGCGCGACCTGCTCGGCAGCGTCGGCGAGGACGCCTGGGTACGCCCACCACTGCACTGCGACTACGGCTGGCAGACCCACCTCGGGGACCGCAGCTTCGTCAACTTCAACGCCGTCCTGCTCGACGTCGCCCGGATCACCATCGGCGCGGACGTCCAGATCGGACCGAACGTGCAGCTGCTCACCGCCACCCACCCCGTCGAGGCCCGGGCCCGCAGGGACAAGTGGGAGGCCGCCCAACCGATCACCATCGGGGACAACGTCTGGCTCGGCGGCGGAGTGATCATCCTGGCCGGAGTGACCGTCGGGGAGAACACGGTGGTCGGCGCGGGCGCGGTGGTCACCCGCGACCTACCCCCCAACGTGGTCGCCGTGGGTAACCCCGCCCGGGTGATTCGCACCCTGCAATAACAGCTTGAGCTGCGAAAACACCGACGCAACCATAGGCGAACGGCAAATTCCGATGCACTCTGGGTAGTGACTTCGTCACCAGGGAGCACCGATGGCCGAGCGGGTACTCGAACTCCGGGTACACGGCGTGTCCAACACCCCGCCCGACCAGATCCTCGGCCTCGCCGACCCGACCGGCACCCGCCCGCCACCCCGGCTCGTCTCCGGCGGCGACGTCACCGGCTTCTACCGCGCCAGCGACTCCGGCCCCGACGACCCCGTCGTCGTCGAGGCGTACAGCTGGGGGCAGTTGACCTCCGGGGCGCGGACCGCGCGGGACGTCGAACGCGCCCTGTGGACGCTGCTGCTGCCGTTCACCCTGGCCAACGTCGCCCTGTACGCCCGACCCGGCATCCCGCCCGACCCGGACACCGAACGCTGGGGCAGCCGCTCCGGCATCACCGCCTGGCTGATCCGGCTGTTCTGCCTCAGCCTCACCGGCACCCTGGTGCTCGCCGCCACCGGTATCGGGGTCGACCTGATCGCCTGGCAGTGCGTCGACCAGGAGTGCCTGCGGCAACTGCCCGGCCCGTGGGAGTTCCTCGGCCGGGGCTGGTGGCGCGCGGACGCCCACGCGCTCGCCGTCGGCCTGCTGCTGCCGTTGGCGATGCTGCTGGTACTCGGCGTCGTCTCCTGGCGCACCTACCAGTACGAGGCCGAGATGCCCGCCGAACCCCGCCCCCCGGCGGGCGACGGGGAACACCCGGGCGAACCGGCGCCCGAGCCGGCCAACCCGTTGCAGGACCCCACCTTCTGGTGCGGGGAGGGGCAGCTTCGCCGGGCCGCCGTGCTGCACCTGTGCGTCGGCGCGGCGCTCGCCGCGGCGGTGCCCGTCGGCGCGGTGCTGGTGCTGGACCCGGCCCGGGGCGTCCGGGCCGTGGTCGCCGTCCCCACCGTCACCGCCCTGGTCACGGTCGTGGTGATCGCGGTGGTGGCAGTGGGCCGCCCCTGGCTGACCCGCCGCGGCGGGGCCGCCCCGCTCGGCCGGTGGAGCCTCGCCGTCGGGGTGCTCACCGGCTTCGCGCTGGCCGGCACCTTCACCCTCCTGCTGCTACCGGACGGCCCCGCCGGCACCCCGCTCGCGCAGTTCCGACCCCCGGCCGGCTGCACCCGCGACCCCGGCGGGGCCGGCTGCCGCGTCGACCACTCGCTGCCCGGCTACGACGGGCTGGTCGCCTGGCTCGCCGCCTACCAGGTGCTGCTGCTGATCGCCATCGGCACGGTCACCCGCTCCGGCCGCCGCGCGCTGCCCGTCCCCGGCACCGCCGCCGTGCTGCTGCCCCTCGGCACGGCCTGGCTCGACGGCCGGCTCCCCGGCGTCCCCGACGCCCCCGACGGGCTGCGGATCTGGATGCTCGCCGCCCCGGCCATCGCGCTCGCCGCAGCCGGACTACTGCTGCCCCGCACCGGCAACGACGCCAGCCAGCAACCGCTGGGTGTGCACACCGACGTCGCCTGGGGCGGACGCGGGGCCGCCGTGATCGCCGGCTTCGGCTGGATGATGGCCATCGCCTACTGCGCCGGCCTGCTCTACTGGGTCACCGACCGGCTCAACGGGGCCGCCTCACCCAGCGGGTTCTCCCCGATCGTGCCGCCCCTGCCGGTGATCTGGGCCGGGCTGGCCTTCACCGTCGCCACCGCCGCCCTGCTCGGCACGCTGATCCGCGCCGGGGTGCTCTTCCACCGGCTGCGCCGCGTCGAATACCACCGGCTCACCACCGCCGGGCAGGCCCTGTCCGCGCACGACCTGCGTCGCTGCCGGCACGTCAGCACCTTCCGCGCGCTGCACCGCCTGGTCGGCGAGCACGCGGTACGACTGGTCGGCTGCTACGCCACCATCGCGGCGGTACTGGTGACGCTGTCCTGCGTGGCGGCGCTGACCCGGACCCGCCCGGCACCGGCCGGCGCGTCGGGCTGGCCCGGGCTGGTGCACACCGCCGCCGACCTCGGCGACACCCTGCTGGGCTGGTTGCCGCTGGTGGTCGCCGGTCTCGGCATGCTCGTCTACCGCAACGACACCGTCCGGCGCAGCGTCGGGGTGCTCTGGGACGTCGGCACCTTCTGGCCGCGCGCCGCGCACCCGCTCGCCCCACCCAGCTACGCCGAACGCGCCGTCCCCGAGCTGCAGACCCGGATCGCCGGCCTGCTGGCGCTGACCGAGCGCGACCCCCGCCGGATGGACGGGGTGATCCTCTCCGGGCACAGCCAGGGCACGGTGATCTGCGCGGCGACCCTGCTCCAACTGCCGACCCGGTGGCGGCGACGGATCTGGTTCCTGTCGTACGGGTGCCAACTCACCCGGCTCTACGGGCGGGTCTTCCCCGCCTACTTCGGCCCGACCCGGCTCCGGGTGCTCGCCGACGCCCTGACCTGGCCCTCCGGCCACGTCGCGTGGACCAACTTCTGGCGGGACACCGACCCGCTCGGCTGGCAGGTCAACGCCGGGGAACGGGACGTGCCGGTGACCGACCCGGAGGCGCTGCACCCCAGCGGGGGCGAGGTCGCCGACCCGCCGATCCGCAACCACAGCGGCTACCCGGAGGCGTGGGAGTTCCACCAGGAACGGGCCCTGGTGGCCCGGCTGCTGCGGCGTACCGTCCCGTCACCCCGGGTCGGTTGACCGGATCACCAGGTCGGCCCGGTCGGCGGTGCCCGCCACCACGGCGGCGTTCGCCTCGTCGCTGCCGTACGCCCAGGCCTGCGCCGCCTCCGGCGACCGCCCGTACGCCACGTGCCGGGCCACCAGCCGGCGCAGCCGGGCCCCGGCGTCCAGGTCGAGGAACCACGCCTCGTGCAGCAGCGACCGCACCTCGTCCCAGGGCGGGTCGGCGAGCAGCAGGTAGTTGCCCTCGGTCACCACCAGCCGGACCGAGGGCGGCACCTCCACCGCCCCGGCCACCGCCTCCTCCAGGTCACGGCGGAACAGCGGCGCGTAGACGGCGGTCGGCTCCAGCCGGCGCAACCGGCGCAGCAACGACACGTACCCGTTGGCGTCGAAGGTGTCGACCGCGCCCTTACGGTCGGCCCGGCCCAACCGGACCAGCTCCGCCTGGGCGAGGTGGAAGCCGTCCATCGGCACCAGCCGGGCACTCGGGCCGACCGCCGCGACGATCCGCTCGGCCAGGGTGGACTTGCCCGCCCCGGGCGCGCCGGCGATGCCCAGCAGTTGCCGGGGGCCGGCGTCGGCGAGCGACCGGGCCCTGGCCACCAGGTCGTCGAGGGAGAACGGACGCGCCCCGGGCATCAGGTCAGGACCGGCTCGCTGATGGTGAACCGGGCCCGCACCACCGCGTGCACCGACTGCGGGCGGGGGTCCAGGTCCAGCTCCGGCGGTCCACCCTGGCGGGCCTGGCGGGCGAACATCGCCCCGCCCATGCCGGAGCCCTCGTCGGTGTCGGCCAGCTCCAACAGTGCGGTCACCCGCGCGCCGAGCGCCTCGGCGTACTCCCGGGCCCGGCGCAGCGCGTCGGCGATCGCCGCGTGCCGGGCCTCCCGGTGGGCCGGGCTGTCCGGGCGCAACGACCACCACGGGCCGGCCACCTCGACGTGGTCCTGCTCGGCCAGCCGCAGCATCAGCTCGGCCAGGGAACCGAAGTCGGTGACGGTGACCGTGGTGGAGACGCTGCCCAGGTAGCCGACGACCCGTTCGCCGGAACGGTTCGTCTCGGGACGGACCCGCAGCTCACCGGCCTCCCGGCGGTCGACTGCCGGCTCGTGCTCGTCGAGCAGCACCCGGACGGCGGCGGCCCGCTCGGCGAGCCGGGCCAGCGCGACCTGGCGGTCGCGTTCCCGGGCCGTCGCGGTGACCTCGAAGCGGGCCAGTTCGGGCGGCACCTCCCGGTACGCCTCACCGCGCACCGCCACCACCGGTCCGTCCGCCACGCACCCCACCCTAGCGGCGCGGCCGGCGTGCCGCCGGTAACCGCACGGTCAGGCCGGCCGCAGCCCGGTGTACGTCACCGTCCCCCGCGCCACCGCGCAGCCGGTCAGGTGCCCGCCGGACTCGCCGACCGACCGGACGAACGCCAACTCCCCGGCGGGGTCGGCGTCGAGGTCGAACGCCCGGCGGACGGGCTGTTCCCGGCCCGACCCGGCCGCCCGCACCGCGCCGGCCCGCTCGTAGTGGGCCACCAGCGTGGGCAGGTCCTCGTCGCGGACCGCCTCGGCGAGCGCGTCGAGCGTGGCCCGCACCTCGGCCAACTGCCGCAGCACCTGGTCCCGGTTGGCCAGCAGCATGGCGGCGGTCCGCCGGGCCGGGGTGGTCGCCACCCGGGTGCCGTCGCGGAAGCTGCCGGCCGCGAGCCGGACCACCGCGTCGCGCACCGTCGAGTCGGCGGCGGCCCCGGCCAGACCGCCGGCCAGCAGGTGCGGTACGTGCGAGGACAGCGCCACGACCCGGTCGTGCACCTGCGGTGACATCGGTACGACGTGCGCGCCGAAGACGTCGACCACCAGCCCGACCAGCGTCCGGAACGGCACCAGCCCGTCGGCGCTCGGGCAGAGCACCCAGGCCGCGTCGGCGAACAGGCCGGCCTGGGCGGCGGTGAGCCCGGCCCGTTCGGTGCCGGCCATCGGGTGCCCAGGGACGAACCGGCCGGTCAACCCGTGTGCCCCGGCGAAGCCGGCGACGGCCTCCTTGGTGCTGCCCACGTCGGTGACGATGCACCGGTCACCGGTCAGCCCCGCCACCGTGAGCAGGGTCTCCGGCAGGCTGGGCAGCGGGCCGGCGAGGAACACCACGTCCCGGTCGCGGACCGCGTCGCCGAGGTCGTCGGGGAAGTCGATCCCCCGGCGACGGCCCTCGGCCCGGGTCGCCGGGTCCGGGTCCCAGCCGGCCACCCGGACGCCCGCCTCGTGCAGGCGCAGCAGGATCGACCCGCCGATCAGGCCGGTGCCCACCACGGCGACCCGGAGCCGGCCGACGTCCTCACCCACCGCAGGCGTCCTACGGCTGGGCGAGCCGCTGCGCGACCGCCGCGACGTGCGCGTCGGACCCGGTGAGCGCCACCCGCACGTGCCGCTGCCCGGCCGGGCCGTAGAAGGCCCCGGCGGCGACCAGGATGCCCCGGCGGGCCAGCCAGTCGACGGTGTCCCAGCAGTCCTCGTCGCGGGTGAGCCAGAGGTAGAGGCCCGCCTCGGAGTGCTCCAGCCGGAACCCCGCCCCGGTGAACGCGGCGAGCAGCGTCTCCCGCCGGGCCCGGTAGCGTTCCCGCTGCTCGTCGGCGTGCGCCTGGTCGCCGAGCGCGGCCACCATGGCGGCCTGCACCGGCGCCGGGACGATCATGCCGGCGTGCTTGCGGATCTTCAGCAGCTCGGCGACGAGCGCCGGGTCACCGGCGACGAACCCGGCCCGGTAGCCGGCCAGGTTGGACCGCTTGGACAGCGAGTGCACCGCCAGCACCGAGTCGTACGAGCCACCGCAGACCTCCGGCGCGAGCACCGACACCGGGGCGGCGTCGGCAGTCCACCCCAGTGGGAGGTAGCACTCGTCGCTGGCCACCACGGCACCGCGCTCCCGCGCCCAGTCGACCACCTTGCGCAGGTGGGCGGCGGGCAGCACCCGACCGGTCGGGTTGCCGGGCGAGTTGACCCAGACCAGGCGTACCCGTGAGGTGGGGCCGACCGCGGTCAGCGCGTCGGCACGGACGACCGTGGCACCGGCCAGCCGGGCGCCGTCCTCGTATGTCGGATAGGCGATCGTGGGCACCACGACCACGTCGCCGGGGCCGATCCCGAGCAGGGTGGGCAGCCAGGCGACCAGTTCCTTGGAACCGATCGTCGGCAGCACCCCGAGCCCGTCGACACCGGCGGCGCAGGTGCGCGCCACCCAGCCGGCGACGGCCTGCCGCAGCGCCGGGGTGCCCGCTGTCAGCGGGTAACCCGGCGCGTCGGACGCGTCGGCCAGGGCCTGCCGGATCACCGGGGGCACCGGGTCGACAGGCGTGCCCATGGAGAGGTTGATCAGGCCGTCCGGGTGCGCCGCGGCCAGGGTGGCCGCGGCGTCCAGGGTGTCCCAGGTGAACTCGGGCAACCGGGCCGACACCGGCACGGGCCGACCCGGCGACGCCGGGGCGAGCCCGGCCGGGCGCTCCGGCGCGGCCCCGGCCGGTGCCGCTGCGGGCCCGGCCGGTACCCCCGGTGTCACGGCGGCGGGCCGGTTCAGTGGCCCTCGCCGCGCGGCGGCTGGCCGGCGACGAACGTCGCGTCCTTCTCCACCTTGCCGATCTTCGACGCACCGCCCGGCGAGCCCAGGTCCTCGAAGAACTCGTAGTTGGCGCCCGTGTAGTCCTTCCACTGCTCGGGGACGTCGTCCTCGTAGAAGATGGCCTCCACCGGGCAGACCGGCTCACAGGCACCACAGTCGACGCATTCGTCGGGGTGGATGTAGAGCATCCGGTTGCCCTCGTAAATGCAGTCGACCGGGCATTCCTCGATGCATGCCTTGTCGAGCACATCCACGCACGGCTCGGCGATGATGTAGGTCACCGGTCTTCTCCTCCGCAAGACTCGCCGCGATCACCCGCGACGCTAAGAGCCTAGTATCTCGCCGGGGAGGAGGTCGATCGTGCTCCGACAGCAGGATGTGGGACACCGGATCGTGGTTCGCCGCATTGTGGGGATTCGTGAGGGCCGGCCCCTCTTCTCGGACGCCCTCGGCGAGCTTGTCGAGCTGAGCGAGACCCATCTCACCATCGCCACCGCCCAGGGTCGGCTCCGGGTGCCGGTGGCCGAGGTGCACCGGGCCAAGCGGGTGCCGCCCACCCGCCGGCCGACCGCCTCGGCCGTGGTCGAGCTGGAACTCGCGGCCGACGAGGCGTGGCCCGCGCCGGTACGCGGCCGGCTCGGCGACTGGCTGCTGCGTTCCGCCGACGGCTGGACCGGACGCGCCAACTCGGCCCTGCCGGTGGGCGACCCGGACCGGCCGCTGCCGGCGGCGGTCGACGCCATCGAACGCTGGTACGCCGGACACGGCCAACCCGCCATGGTCAACACGCCGTTGCCGCTGGCCGTGCCGGTCGGCGCCGAACTGGACGCCCGGGGTTGGACCGCCCGTCCGCTGACCCTGGTCCAGACCGTCCCCGTGGCCACCCTGCTCTCCGACCCGCACCGCGTGTCCCAGGAGGGTGGCCCGGCCCCGGGCGGCGCGGACCGGGACGCTGACGGCCCGGCCGTGGTGCTCGACGTCGCGCCGTCCGAGGAGTGGCTCGCGGTCGCCGCCGGGCGCAAGGGCGGCCTGCCCGACTCCGCCCGGCACATCCTCACCGCCGTGGCCCGGGTCCGCTTCGCCCAGGTGTACGCCGACGGCACGCTGCTGGCGACGGGCCGGGGCACGGTCACCGGGCAGGGCCGCTGGCTGGGGCTCAGCCTGATCGAGGTGACCCCGTCGGCACGCCGGCAGGGGCTGGCCGCCCGGGTGGTCCGGGCCCTGGCCGCATGGGGCGCGGCCGAGGGGGCCACGCACGCCTTCCTGCAGGTGGAGCAGCGCAACACCGGGGCGGTGGCGCTCTACCGCAAGCTCGGCTTCACCACCCACCACACCTACCTGACCCGGGTCGCCCCGCCGGGCTGACCCGGGTCGGCCGCATGGCCGGGTGGGCCGAGGTTGCGGTATCCCATCGGTCCGGACACCGCTACCTACGCCCCGTTGAGTTGATCAAGCCCGGCGGGCGGCGGTCAGCGCCGGACCACCCGACGCGGCTTGCCCACGTTGCGCTCGGCGTACCGCCGCAGTTGCTGCGAGCGGTGGTCCCGGCCGAGCGTGATCAGCACCAGGTAGCCGAGCGCCACGCCGGCCGCCGCAGCGACGAGGTAGAGCCAGATCTGGGCGAAGAACAGCCCCGCACCCCCACCGAACGGATTGTTCCCGACCAGCAGCGGGCCGACGAGCACCGTCAGCAGCAGCGCCACGGCCACCGCGGCGGACACGTCGGCACCCCACCGCGCCGCCGGAACAGCCTTACCCCAGGTGAACACCACCCCGGCCAGGATCAGCCCGACCACGACGAACATGCCCAGCGAGACCCGGTCGGCGGCGGTGTCGTTCCCGTCGAAGCCGAGTTTGATGATCACCCGGGCCACCACGTTGACCGCGAACAGGGCCGCCGCGAGTACCCCGACCACCCGCCACCGCTGCGTCATCACACGCCTCCCGCCGTACCACCCGCCCCGTCGGCGGGTCTCCTGGCAGGAATATCTACCACCGCAGGCTGTGTGTCGTCATCACCCGTCGTGGCGGCGCGGCTGCGGGCTGAGCATCTGCCGGAACGCCATCACCGCGAACGTCATCGCCCCGGTGGTGATCATCGCCAGCCCGACCCAGTTGTCCCCGGCGACCAACAGGTCACCCTCGGCGGTCCGCACCGCCGCCACCGCCATCAACACGAACCACGGCAGCGCCGGCAACGCCACCGCCCACCTGCGGCCGACCGTGGCGTACGCGAACCAGCTCACCGCGATCGCCCCCAGGATGGTGACCACCACCGACACCCCGATCAGCTGCCCGCCGGCCCGGACGGTGGACAGCAGCAGCCCGATCACGGCGGTGAGCACCCCACCGACCACGGCGACCAGCCCACCGACCACCCGCAGCACGACGTCGAGCAGGTGGGCCGTCCAGCCGGGCGGCGGCGGGACGGCGGCGGTCTCCTCCTCGACGACCGGCATCGGCGTGGCGGGCAGGGTCACCGGAGCCCGGCCGTCGCCGTGGCCGCCGACGCGTCACCCGCCGCCGGGGCGTGCCGCTGCGGCGGGCGCGCCGCCGCGACCGGCCGTCCGGCCGCCGGGTCGGGCCGGTCGCCCGGCAGGTCCGCCGGGTCCGGGTCGATCCCGGCGAACAGGTCGCTCTCCCAGCCGTACCGGCCGGTGCCGGGGCCCTTCTCCCCCACCGCCAGCGTGAAGTACTCCACGCCCATGAACTCCGCGCCGAAGTTGCCGGCGATCGCGTACAACCAGGAGTTGGCCGGGATCTGGGTGGCGTGCGCCCGCATCGCCGCCTCCTTGGCGGCGTGCTGGTCGGTGCCGTCGATCCGGGCGGCGATCTGGTCGTCGGGGGTGCCGAACGGCAGGTCGTCGACGCTGTCGATGGCGGCGAAGGGGTTGTCCGACGACTCGGTGAAGTGGCTCATCCCGGCCTCCAGGACGCTACGCGGCATCGCCGTCCAGTAGACCTTGGCCGGGGCGATGCCCTCCGCGCCGGCCAGCTCGTGCGCGCGCATCGCCACCCGGTGCGCCTGGATGTGGTCCGGGTGCCCGTAGAAGCCGTTCGGATCGTAGGTGACCATGACCTGCGGGCGGACCTCCCGGATCACCGCCAGGAGCTGCCCGGCGGCCTCGTCGAGGTCGGCCGCCCAGAACGCCCGGGGGTGCCCGTTGGTGGGCATGCCCATCATCCCCGAGTCCCGGTAGCGGCCCGCGCCGCCGAGGAACCGGTGGTCGGTGACGCCGAGCGCGTCGCAGGCGGCGGCCAGTTCACCGATCCGGAACCCGCCGAGCTGGTCGGCCTCGGCGGCGGCGAGCTGCGCCAGCGCCGGCACGTGGATCTCGCCCTCCTCGCCGAGGGTGCAGGTCACCAGCGTGACGTGGGCCCCGGCAGCGGCATAGTGCGCCATCGTCGACCCGGTGCCGATGGACTCGTCGTCGGGGTGCGCGTGGACCAGCAGCAGGCGTCGGTCGGGCAGCGTCGTCACGACCGTCACTCTAACCGGCGGTCCCCGGGCCCCGGGGCGTACGCGTCCAGGCAGGTAGGCCACATCACGCCCGGCCCGGCTCTACGATCCGGGTTGTGGACTTTCCCGAGCTGGCCGCCCGTACCCGTCGGTTCAGCCACGGAGCGCCGCGCGCCGTTTCCGTGGCAGACGACGGTTCCCGGGTGGTCTTTCTCCGCTCGGGCGGCCCGGAGGATCCGGCCGACGCGCTCTGGGCGCTGGAGACCGCCTCCGCCGAGGAACGGCTGATCGCCGACCCGGCCATGCTGCTCGGCGAGGACGCCGACCCGACGGCGCTGGCCCCGGGCGAGCGGGCGTTGCGCGAACGTCGCCGGCTCACCGCCGCCGGCATCGGCTCGTACGCGCTGGACGGCGCGGGCCGGGTGGCGGTGTTCGCGCTGGCCGGCCGGTTGTTCCGGGCCGACCTGGTGCACGGCGACGTGATCGAGGTGACCACCGTCGGGCCGGTGATCGACCCCCGGCCCGACCCGACCGGGCAGCGGGTGGCGTACGTGACCGACGCCGCCGACGGGGTACGCCGGGGCGAGCTGCGGGTGGTCGCCCCGGACGGCACCGACTCCCTGCTGGCCGGTGAGGACGGCGGGGTGACCTGGGGGCTCGCCGAGCACGTCGCGGCGGAGGAGTTCGGCCGGTTCCGGGGCTACTGGTGGGCCCCGGACGGACGGATGGTGCTCGCCGCCCGGGTCGACGAGTCCCGGCTGCCCCGTTGGCACCTGCACGACCCGGCGGACCCGGCGACCCCGCCGACCACCGTCGCGTACCCCCGGGCGGGTGGGCCGAACGCCGAGGTCAGCCTGCACCTGCTCGACCTGGACGACGGCTGGGTCGACGTGCACTGGGACCGGGAGACCTACCCGTACCTGGCGTCGGTCGACTGGGCCGACGGCAACCCGCTGATCACCGTGCTGCGCCGGTCGCAGCAGCACGGCCTGGTGCTGGCGGTGGACCCGCGTACCGGGGAGACGCAGGTGCACGCCGAGCTGGCCGACCCGCGCTGGGTGGAGCCGATCCCGGGCACCCCGGCGCACCTTCCCGACGGCCGGGTGCTGGTCGGCGGCGAACTGGCCCACGACGGGTACGACGCCCGCTGCCTGTTCGCCGACGGCACCCTGCTCACCCCGCCCTCGCTGTACGTGCGGCGGGTGGTGGGCCGGCTGCCCTCCGGCCCCGGCCCGGCCGACCTGCTGGTGGAGGCGAGCGAGGGTGAACCGAGCCAACGGCACCTCTACCGGGTCCGTACGGCGATCGGTGGTGGGGTGGACGCCCGCCGGATGAGCAGCACCCCCGGCTGGCACACGGCGGCGGTCGGCGGGGACACCCTGGTCGTCGGCACCGCCTCGCTCGACGACGCGGGGACGACCTGGTCGGTGTGGCGCGGCGACGGCGAGGTGGCCCGGCTGCGGTCGCTGGCCGCCACCCCCTCCTCGGCACCCCGGCCGATGCTGGTCCGGGTGACCGACAGACGGTTACCGACGGCGGTGCTCTACCCGTCCGAGCACGTCAAGGGCACCCGGTTGCCGGTGCTGCTGGACGTCTACGGCGGCCCCGGCCACCAGGAGGTGGTGGCCGCCCGGTCAGCCTGGCTGGAACGGCAGTGGTGGGCGGACTCCGGGTTCGCCGTGGTCACCGTCGACAACCGGGGTACGCCGGGCGTGGCGCCGTCGTTCGAGAAGGCGATCCACCGGCGGGTGGCCGACGTGATCCTGACCGACCAGGTGGACGCGTTGACCGCGCTCGCCGGCAAGCACCCCGACCTGGACCTTGCGCGGGTGGCGATCCGGGGGTGGTCGTTCGGCGGCTGGCTGGCCGGGCTGGCGGTGCTGCGCCATCCGGAGCTGTTCCGGTGCGGCATCGCCGGTGCCCCGGTCAGCGACTGGACGCTGTACGACACCGCGTACACCGAGCGCTACCTCGGCCTGCCCGACGACGGCATCGACGTGTACGGGCACCACTCGCTGGTGGAGCTGGCGGCGGAGCCGCTGCATCCCGGCGAACCGGCCCGGCCGCTGCTGCTGGTGCACGGCATGGTCGACGACAACGTGGTGGCCGCGCACACGCTGCGGCTGTCGGCGGCGCTGCTGTCGACCGGCCGGCCGCACGCGGTGCTGCCGCTGACCGGGGCCACCCACATGGCGGCCGGAGGGCTGTCCGAACGCCTGCTCCGCCTGGAACTCGACTTCCTCCGCACCCACCTGGGCTGAGCCGTGGCGGGACCGTCCCGCCGGACCAGGTCGGGGGGTCGCCGGGCCGCCGGCCGGCCGGGTCAGCCGGCACCGGACCGCCGGCCGGGCGGGTCAGCCGGCACCGGACCGCCGGCCGGGCGGGTCAGCCGGCGGTGGGGCGGCGGGCCAGCAGGGCGAACGCGTTCGGCAGGCGGCCCCGGAAGGCCGCCGCGTCGACGTCGCCCATCCGCCAGAACGGCTCCGCGTACTCGTCGAGCTGCCGGATCTCCAGGCCGGCGGTGACCACGGCGGTGACGATCCGGCCGAGCGTCCACTGCCACATCACCGCCCCGTGGGCCGGGAAACTGTCGTCGGCGCACACGAACGAGCGGCCGAAGTAGCTGCGGTCGGGTCGGATGCGCGGCTCGTCGGGGTCCCAGGTCCACAGGTCGGTGGCCGGGTGACCGTCGTGGACGAACAGGTGGCCGCCGGGACGCAGCAGCCGGGCCATCTCCGCGGCCCAGGCGTCGATGTCGGGCATCCAGATCAACGCGCCCTTGCCGGTGTAGACGAGGTCGACGCAGCCGTCGCGCAGCGGCACGCCGGGGACCGTCCCGAGCAGGTAGTGACAGGCGGCACCGAGGTGATCGGCGCGCCCCCGTGCGCCGTGGATCGCGTGCTCGCTGTAGTCGACGCCGATCACCATCCGGGCACCGGCGTCGACCAGGGCGATGTCGTCCTGACCGTTGCCGCTCTGCGGATGGACCACCAGCGGTCGGGTCGCCAGGATGTCGCGCAGCAGCGCGCGTTCACTGGGGATGAGCGTGACGCCGGCCGCCGCCTGGGCCAGCATCTGGTCGTTGGCCCAGACCCGATCCTGGTGGGCCAGTTCCCACGCGGTCCGGTTGGCGCGCGACGTCGGGTCCATGCCCTGCACTCTCCCGACCGACCGACCGGCGGTCAATCGATTTGCATCTCTGCCTGACGGCCGGCGCGGGTGGCGACGCCGGCCCGGTCTCCGGACGCCGGGCGACAGTGACGGCCTTTCCGACGTTCTTCTCAGAACCCTCTGAAATCGCCCTGCCACTCTGGTCGGCGACCGCGTCATGCCGGAGAGAACAAGGAGCCGATGATGAAGTTTTCCCGCACGGCCCGCCGGATCACCGCACCCGTACTGGCCGCGATGCTGCTCGCCCTCGCCGGCGGCAGCCCGGCCGCGGCGTCGCCCGCCCCGGTCACCTCGTCGACCTGGACCCTGACGGACCTGCCGCAGCGGATCTGCGCCACCCCCGACGACCCGCGCGCCCTGTACTTCTTCGTCGTCCTCGACGGCACGTGGACGACGACGATCACCGCCGGCTACACCGGGATGCCCGCCGGCACCGAGGTCTACAGCCCGCAGAGCACCCCGCCCGGGTCCGGAGACGGCCACACCGTACAGATCCTGGCCGCGTTCCGCCTGCACAGCGCCCCGATCGGGCACTACGTCCCGCTCCTGCACGCCTCGGACGGCACCGTCACCCAGAGCGTCCCCGTCACCCTCGACATCCAGTCCTCCTGCTGAGAAACCCCACTTGATCAACTCAACATCACCGAAGTAGCGGTGTCAGCACCCCAACATCACCCCAAGGGCCCCTACTCACCCCGCCACGCCCCGCCCGCCTTGCCCCGGTGATCAAGAGGTTCGCGTCATCCTGCGGCCGGAATCCGACGCAAACCTCTTGATCACCCGGGGTCGGGTGGTGGACGAAGCGACTGAACGTCGGAACGGGGCTGCGGGAGAGGGCAGCTTCGATCACACTTTCGGAGGTCCCGCCCGCCCCGTACCCCGGAGACGACATGCAGCCGTTGTACGCGGAGCGGACCACGCGGCGTCGTCCCGGGTGGATGTGGGCCGGGGCTGCTGCTGGGCTGCTGCTCGCAGGGGGAATGTTCGTTGGCAACAGCACCAGGGCCCGCACCCCGGTCGCGGCGAACCGGCTGCCGAGGGAGACGTTCGTGGCCTCGGGCACGGTGCTGCTCGGCGACGGGGGGTCCTTCGTCACCGACGGTCATGGTGGCTGCGCCGGGACGGGCGACCACGCCGACGTCAGGGAGGGTGCCCAGGTGGTCATCTTCGCCGGCCTCGGATTCGCCGGTGGACGGTTGACCGACCCCCGCGCGCTCGCCGACGGCACCTGCCAGTTCCGGTTCACGGTGCCGGGGATTCCCGTCCGACAGGACAGCTACCTGTTGATGGTTGCCGACCAGGATTCCCGGCAGTACGTCGAGCAGGAACTGAAAAGCGCCCTGCTGGCCCTACGGGTCGACTGAACGCCGACCCACCACGCGACCCGGTCAGCAGCTCTTCGCTGCCCGGGTCGGGGCCGCCGCCGGGCGATCCGGCAGGCAGAACCGCTCCTCGTCAGAGCAGCCCGAGGCTGACGGCGAGCGGGGTGATCGTGGTGGGAGCGCGCGGGTCGCGGGCGAGTTGATCGACCACCTTCCGCACCATGGGCCGGTGCCGGACCTCGGCGGGCGCGACACGGTCGGCGCGGATCAGTGCCCGCGCCGCGCCGACCGGATCGCCGGTCAGCAGGTACCCGCGCGCCGCATCGACCATGTAGGCGGCCCGGTGCTCGACCGGCAGCCGGCGCCACCCGTCCCACCCGATCACCTCCTCGTGCCGGGCGACCGCCTGCGGGCCGTCGCCCAGTTCCACGGCGGCGGTGACCCGTCCCGCCTCGACGGCCGCCGGCCCAAACCCCGTCCGGTGATGGTCGTGACCGTCGCCCACCCGGGCGGCCATCTCGGTGGCCTCGTCCAACAGGCCGTCGGCCGCCCGATCGTCCCCCGTCCGCGCCGCGATCAACGCGGCCTGCACCAGCAGCGATCCCCACAACGACCACTCCTGCTGCGTACCACGGTCGGGATCGACCGGGGCGATCTGGTACGCGGCGGCCAGCATCACCGACCGCGCCCGTGCCACTGTCCGCAACACCTGACCGAGCTGCACCGCCGCGCCCGCCAGCAACACCCGGTCACCGGTGGCGGCGGACATCGCCCGATCGGCGGCCAACCAGGCGAGACTCCCCTCGTCCAGCTTCACCAGCAGCGCCGCCGTCACCCGGTACGCCTGCACCACCGCCACCCGGCCCGTCTTCGGGTCCCGCACGTGGGCACGATGCACCTCGGTCAACAGTCCCGGCAGCAACTCCACCAGGCGCGGATACCGGGCCTGCTGGTACGCCGCCCACGCGTGCCCCAGCGCCCGCTCCAGTCGGTCCGTCGACATCACTTCCCGGCCCGTCGCCCGACCAAGAGCCATCTCGTACGTCGACAGCGCCGCTCTGATCCGGGCGACGCCCGTATCGCGCGCGGCCACCTCGGCGGATTGGGCGTCCCGACCGAGCAGCGTCGCGGTGTCCACCCGCAGTACCGCCGCGACCTCGCGGATGGTCGACACCCGTTCCAGTGGGCGGATTCCACGCTCGACCTTGTCCACCCAGCTCTTCGACTTGCCGAGCCGGTCGGCGAAGGACTGCTGCGACAGCTTCCGCCGCACCCGCAGGTACGCCACCCGTCGACCGATCGGCAACGCGTCACCGCTCACCGCGCCACCGCCGATCCGGCACCGCCCGGGTCGTTTCCTCCACGGGTATCCGCTCCGCCTCGGCCTGCGCCAGAATCCGCTGCCGGGCCGCCTCCCGCTCGGCGGCGTCGATCTGCTCACCCCGGCTCGTCGCCGATACGTCGCCCCGACGTTCCATCGCCACCTCCGTCGACAACGCGGCGGCAGGTTCAGCCACCGCGTACTACATGGATTTGACGCTGGAATGTCGCCGCGCACGACGCCATAGGGAATGACAAAACGGTCATGCTGGGGACGACATTCGGGCGACATGACAGTACCGTGACGGTATGGCTGCCCCCAACATCGCACTGCGTGCCGTCCGGACCAGGATGCGCATGAGCCAGGATGACTTCGCCCGCGCGCTGCAGGCCGCCGGCCACCGTGCCGGCGAACCCAACGACGCCAACAAGCGGCTCGTCCAACGCTGGGAGTCCGGGATGACCGCCGCCCCTCGGCCGGTGTACGCCCGTGCGTTGGAGGTCGTCACCGGCCTGCCCATCACACTGCTCGGCTTCGCCACGTCCCCTGACGGTGACGCGGTCGACGACCAGCACGGCGGCGACGGCCTCACCTCGCCCATGTCCGACCTGGCCACCCCGACGCCCAGATCAGCCGCCGCGCACGGGTCACACGAGGGGGTGTGGCTCAGCCGCTATCAATACCACTCCAGCAGTCGCGGCGAATCCTTCGCCGGGCAGCACTTCGTGGTGGTGCTCCAGCACGGCGACCGGTTGACCGTGCGCAGCCTGCCCGGCTCGGCGGCATCGTCACTGTCGCTGGATCTCAGCGTGGACGGTGCCGTCGTCACCGGGACCTGGGTGGAGCAGACCGACCCCGCCGGCCACTACCGGGGAGCCCGCTACCACGGCGCCATCCAACTGCTGGTGGAGCCGACCGGTCGACGGATGGCCGGGAAGTGGGTCGGGTTCGGCAAGGACATGGACGTCAACACCGGCCCCTGGGAGCTGACCTTCCAGGACGCCTCGACCTCCAAGGCGACGCTCGACCGCTACAACACCCCGCCAGGGTAGGCACTGCGGTCAGAGCGTGTCGTAGACGTCGCTGCGGTGACCGAGGTGGACCACGAGGACGATCAACTCCTGATCGCGGACCGTGTAGACGATGCGATGGTTGCCGAGGATTCGGAGCAGCCCGGGATAGCCGGTGAGTGCCTTGACTTCAGCAGGGCGCGGCTCGGTGGCCAGTGCGGCGATAGCGGCGACCAGGCGCGCCTGCACGGGGCGGTCCAGTTTGCGCAGCAGCTTGGCGGCGGCGCGCTCGATGTGAACGGTGTAGGTCGGTGTGGTCACAGGCCCAACTCGCGGCGCAGTTCGGTCAGCGGAACGGGCGTGTCGCCTTCGTCGATGCGGGCCAGGGCCTCCCGGGCGGCAGCGACGTCGGCGGCATCCTCGGCGCGTTCGATCGCCTCGGCCAGCTCGGCGGGGACGATGGCGGCCAGTCGCTGCCCACGCCGGGTGACGTAGGTGATCCGCCCGGCGTAGTGGGCGCGGGAGACAACGTCCGCAAGACTGTCGCGGGCATCGGAGATCGGCAGTTCGGCGGCGGGCTCGCTCATGGCATCAATTGTACAACTCGTACGAGTCGTACGAGCCTTGACGGGCGCAGCCAACACCCCACAGCGTGCCCACGAGAGCCGACGGGCTCCCTTCCGATCGGCGTCGGGAGGGAGCCCGGTTCCGGCTCAGTGTGACGTCACTGCTTGACGTGGGCGTTGACGAAGGAGGGGTAGCCGAAGACGCTGGAGATGAACACCCCGCCCACCTTCGAGCCGTGCACCGTGTAGGCCACGTCCACGAAGAGCGGCACCACCGGGGCGTACTCGGTCATGATCCGCCGGTCGAGCTTGCCCCACTCGGGCCCCTGGTCGGCCGGGGGCATGGCCTGGATGCGGTCGATCTCGGCGTTGACCGCCGGGTCGTTGAAGTACGCCTGGTTGCTGTTGCCCTCGGCCTTGATCGTGCGGCCGTCGTAGAGCACCGGCAGGATCGACGCGCCGCTGGGCCAGTCGGCGGCCCAGTTGCCGATGTAGAGGTCCCACGGGTTGTTCTTCTTCTTGATCTCGTCGAGTTTCGCGTCGTCCGGGATGTTCCGCAGCGTGATCCTGAATCCGGCACGTTCCAGGTTGGCCTTGAGCTGGGTGCCCATCTGCTGCTCGGTGGTGTTGTCGGCCACCCCGAGAACCAGCTCCGGGGTCTTGCCGGCGAGCAGCTCCTTGGCCTTGTCGATGTCGCCGTTGGCACCGGCCGGGTAGGCATCGTACGCCTGGTAGCCGATGGTGGACGGCGGCATCAGGGTGGTCATCGGCTGGGCGACGGTCTGCCCGCCGAGCGCCTTGACCAGGCCGTCGCGGTCGATGGCGTAGTTGAGCGCCCGGCGGACGGCGAGGTCGGTGACCCGCTGGTTGTTGATGACGAGCTGGTTGGCGCTCGGCGTCGGCGACAGGACGCTGCGCGACTTGAGACCCCGGTCCTGGGCGACCCGGGCGACCAGCGAGGCGGGCACGTAGTTCCAGGCCAGCGCGCTCTGGTCGGTGCCGTTGTCGGCGATCACCCGGTTGACGGCCGCGTCGGCGGTCGGCCCGAAGGTCCAGACGAACTGGTCCGGGTACTGGTGGCGGACCGGGTCGGTGGCGGCGTCCCAGTGCGGGTTGCGGTCCAGGGTGAGCTGCACCCCGGCCTGGTTCTTGGCGATCTTGTACGGCCCGGAGGAGAACGGCCGCTGGTCCAGGTTGACGCCCGTGTCCTGGTCCGGCCGCAGCGGCGCGGTGGTCGGCAGCGAGACCGCGAACGGCAGGTCGCAGCGCGGCTTGGCGAACTCGAACCGCAGCGTCTTCGCATCCGGGGTGGTCAGCCCCGGCGGCAGCGACGTCTTGTTCTTCCGGAAGTCCCACTTCGTGTCGTACTGCGGGGTGTCGGCCAGCCACTCCTGGAGGTAGGTGGGGCCGCCGGTCAGGTCCGGGTCGAAGGAGCGGGCGATGCCGTACGCGATCTCCTTGGAGGTGATCGGGCTGCCGTCCTCGAACTTCACCCCGTCCTTGATGGTGAACTCCCAGACCCGGCAGTCGCTGTTCACGTTGTTGCCCGGGTTCTGCGCCAGGTCACCGACCAGGACCAGGCCACCGTTGCCGTCGTCCTTCCAGGTGGTCAGGTAGCGGGCGAACAGCGGGTTGGCCATCAGGCCGGCGAACGAGTACGTCCGCTGCGGGTCCAGGTGGGAGATGGGGGTCTCCCGGATGATGGTGAGGGTGCCGCCCCGGGTCGCCCCGTCGACCTCGGCGGCGGGGCCCTGGGAATCCTTCGGGTCGGTGGCGATCACCCCGGTCTGCTGCCGGTCGGTGTCCACGGTGGTGCCCTCGCCCGTGTTCTCCGAGCAGGCCCCCAACGCCACCACCAGGGCGATCGCCCCGCCGACGGCGGCTGCTGCGCGTGGTCGCATCTCCTACCTCCTCCACCCGGCCAGCGGCGGAGGTGACCGCCGACGTCCGGGATCGTCAAGAAGAAAAACTTCGGACTGTTTAGCAGATTGCGGTAACTTCCACCGTCCGACGGGCCGGTCAGCGCAACCGCACCCGGGGGTCGATCGCCGCGTACAGCAGGTCCACCAGTACGTTCGCCAGCACCACGAAGACCGCCGCGATCAGCACGGTCGCCATGATGGTGGGCAGGTCACCGGCGCGCACCGCGTCGACCGCCGTACGCCCCATGCCGTTGAGGCCGAAGGTCGTCTCGGTGATCACCGTGCCGCCGAGCGCACCGCCGACGTCCAGGCCAGCGATGGTCACCACCGGCGTGATCGCCGCGCGCAGCGCGTGCCGCCCGTACACGGTGCGTCTGGCCAGGCCCTTGGCCCGCGCGGTGCGGACGAAGTCCTCCGACAGCGTCTCCAGCATCTGCGCCCGGGACAGCCGGGCGTAGATCGCGGAGAACAGGAACGCCAGCGCCAGCCAGGCCAGCACCAGCCCGCCGGCCCACCGCAGCGGGTCGTCGGACAACGGCGTGTAGCTCGGCACCGGCAGCCAGTGCAGCGTGTAGACGAACACCAGCAGCAGCACCGCCCCCACGAAGTAGAGCTGCAACGATGCCCCGGCCAGCGAGAAGCCGATCGCCGCCCGGTCCAGCCAGGTGCCCCGGCGCAGCGCCGAGACCATGCCCAGACCCACCCCGAGCAGCAGCCACAGCACCGCCGCCGGGACGACGATGCTCAACGTCACCGGCAGCACCCGGGCGATGGTGTCGCTGACCGCCTCGTTGGACACGTACGACCAGCCCAGGCAGGGTGCGTCGCACCGGCCGCCCTGGGCGCTACCGAGATCCCGGCCGGTCACGATGCCCTTCATGTAGCCGGCGTACTGGCTGATCAGCGGGTCGCGCAGGCCCAGCTCCTGACGGACCCGCTCCAGCCGTTCCGGGTTGCAGTTCTTGGGGCACATGCCGGTGACCGGGTCGCGGGGCAGGGCGAAGAACATCAGGAAGCTGAGCACGCTGACCGCGAAGAGCGTCAACGCCGCCGAGAAGAGCCGCTTGACCAGGAACCGCGCCATCGCCGGGCCCTCCTACCGGGACGACTTCGGGTCGAGCGCGTCGCGCAGCGCGTCACCGAAGAGGTTGAAGGCGAACACGAGGGCGAAGATCGTGATGCCGGGGAAGAAGACGTACGCCGGGTCGGTCTGGAGGTAGTCCAGGCTGCGGTAGATCATCCGGCCGAAGCTGGGGGTGGCGTCGGTCAACCCGACGCCGATGAACGACAGCGCCGCCTCGCTGGTGATGTACGCCGGCACCGCCAGCGAGAAGGACACCAGGACCGGCGCCCAGAGGTTCGGCAGCAGTTGCCGGAACAGCATGTGCCCCAGTCCCGCGCCGCTGGCCCGCGCCGCCTCCACGAACTCCCGCTCACGCAGCGCGATCACCTGCCCGCGTACCAGCCGGGCGGTGCCCGTCCAGCCGAACAGCGCGAAGATGGCGATCAGCACCCCGATCTGGAAGGCGGCCGGCACCTCCTCCCGCTGGCCGTAGAAGCGCAGCGCGATGGTCGGCGTCAACGCCAACGCGATGATCAGGAACGGCATCGCCAGGGTCAGGTCGGTGACCCAGTTGACCACCGCGTCCAGCCAGCCGCCCAGGTAGCCGGCGACGGTGCCCAGCACGACACCGATCGCCGCCGTGGTCACCGCCGCCGCCACGGCGATGAACAGCGAGGTACGCAGCCCGTGCACCAGCCGGATGAAGATGTCCCGGCCCAGCCCCGGTTCCAGCCCGAACCAGTGTTCCCCGGTCACCCCACCGGCGTAGCCGAGCGGCATCCCGAACCCGTCCAGCCGGGACTGGAACTGCTCCCGGGGACCGGTCCCGTACGCCCACTCGATCAGCGGCACGGCGAGCGCCACCAGCACGAAGAAGACCAGCATCCCGCCGCTGACCAGCCCGGTCCGGTCCCGCCGCAGCCGGGCCCAGGCGAGTTGGCCGGGCGAGCGCCCGACGAACCCGGAACCGGGCCGGTCGCCACCCGTCGCGGTCTCGGCCTCGACCAGCGTCGCCGGATCGACCGGGGACACACTCATGTCGCCACCTCCTCGGCGTCGCCGCCGATCCGATCCGCGCCGGCACCCACCACGGCGCCGCCCGGCCCGGCCGGCGGCGGTCCGGTCTCCGGGAAGTGGCAGGCGGTGGCGTGCCGGCCGCCGCCGTCGACCACCAGCGCCGGCTCCTCACGGGCGCAGACGTCCCGCGCCCGGGGACACCGGGTCCGGAACCGGCAGCCCGACGGCGGGTCCAGCGGCGTGGGCACGTCCCCGGTCAGCCTGATCCGTCCCGCCCCACCCGGCGCGGTCACCTCCGGGACCGCCGACAGCAGCGCCCGGGTGTACGGGTGCCGGGGAGACCGGTAGATGTCGTCCCGCTCGCCGATCTCCACGATCCGGCCCAGGTACATGACCGCGACCCGCTGGCAGAAGTGCCGCACCACGGCCAGGTCGTGCGCGATGAACACGAACGCCAGGCCGAGGTCGCGTTGCAGGTCCCGCAGCAGGTTCACCACCTGCGCCTGGATCGAGACGTCGAGGGCGGAGACCGGCTCGTCCGCGACGATCAGCTTCGGCCGCAGGGCCAGCGCGCGGGCGATCCCGACCCGCTGCCGCTGCCCGCCGGAGAACTCGTGCGGGTAGCGGTTGTAGTGCTCCGGGTTCAGCCCGACCAGCTCCAGCAGCTCCCGGACCCGCGCCTTCACCCCGCCGGGCGGGTCGATCCCGTTGACCTGCAACGGCATCGCCACGATCCGCCCGACGGTGTGCCGGGGGTTCAGCGAGGCGTACGGGTCCTGGAAGATGATCTGGAGGTCCTGCCGCAGTGGACGCAGCTCACGCCGGCGGGCGTGGGTGATGTCCCGGCCGGCGAACTCGATCGTCCCGGCGGTCGGCTCCAGCAGCCGGACGAGCATCCGGCCGGTGGTGCTCTTGCCGCAGCCGGACTCCCCCACCAGGCCCAACGTCTCGCCGGGCCGCACGTCGAAGTCAAGCCCGTCCACGGCCCGCACCAGCCCCCGCGACCGCAGGCCGGTGCGGACCGGGAAGTGCTTGGTCAACCCCCGCACCCGCAACAACGGCTCGCCCGCGACTGCGGGACTCCGCTGCGCCACGTTCCTCGCGCTCATGGCAGCCGCCTCTCGCCCGCGACTGCGGGACTCCGCTGCGCTACGTTCCTCGCGCTCATGGCAGCCGCCTCTCGCTCAGGGACCCGGCGGCCAGGCGGGTGCGGTCGTCGGCGGGCAGGTGGCAGGCGACCAGGTGGCCGTCCGCGCCGGCCGGGACGAGCTGCGGCACCTCGGCGCGGGAGCGGTCACCGGCGTACCGGCAGCGGGGGTGGAACGCGCAGCCGGCCGGCAGGTCGATCAGCGAGGGCGGGTTGCCCGGGATGGGCACCAGGTCCGCGTCCGGGTCGCCGTGCAGCGACGGCACGCTGGAGAGCAACCCCCAGGTGTACGGGTGTTGCGGCCGGCGGAGCACCTGCGTCACGCTCCCCCGCTCGACCACCCGCCCGGCGTACATGACCAGCACGTCGTCGGCGACCTGGGCGACCACCCCCAGATCGTGGGTGATCAGCACGATCGCGGTGTGGAACTCGGCCTGGAGGTCGGCGAGCAGGTCGAGGATCTGGGCCTGCACCGTCACGTCCAGCGCGGTGGTCGGCTCGTCGGCGATGACCAGGGCCGGGTCGTTGACCAGCGCCATCGCGATCATCGCCCGTTGCCGCATCCCGCCGGAGAACTCGTGCGGGTACTGGTCGTAGCGGCGGGCCGGCTGCGGGATGCCCACCCGGTCGAGCATGTCCACGGCACGGGTCCGCGCCGCCCGCCGCCCCGCCCGGGGGTGGTGCACCCGGTACGCCTCGGCGATCTGCCGCCCCACGCTGTAGTAGGGGTGCAGCGCGGAGAGCGGGTCCTGGAAGATCATCGCCACGTCGCGGCCGCGCAGCCCGCGTACCCGGTCCTCGCCAAGGCCGACGAGTTGCCGTCCGCCGACGCTGATCGTGCCGGTGACGGTGCCGCGTCGGGGGTCGTGCAGGCCGAGCACGGCCAGCGCGGTGACGCTCTTGCCGGAGCCCGACTCGCCGACGATGCCGAGCGTCCGGCCGCGCGGCACGGCGAAGGACACCCCGTCGACCGCGCGCACCACGCCGTCGGCCGTGTCGAACCGCACCCGTAGGTCGTCCACCCGCAGGTACGGGTCGTCGCCGCGCGGCGCCGGCACGGCCGGACGGCGGCCGTCGGGTGTCCCGGGCGCGTCCGGGCGGGCGTCCGGCGGACCGGACGGCGCTACGTGCGGACTGTCCACGACCGCCTCCTCGGGTTGTAGGGAACCTACAACAAACAACCGAGGCTGAAAATAAGCTACGGGGCGGGAGCTGCCACCGGACGACAGCGTAGTCGCCACACGGTGCGGACGCCGTCCGGTCGCACCCGGGGTGCGACCATGGACGGGGTGCCCGGTGGAGGATGCCCGGCGACACGAGGTGGAGGTGACCGATCATGATCGCAGCGGTGTTCGGCCACGACGGACCGTGGACCGAAGAGGAGTACCTCTCCCTCGACGAGACATCTCAACGCGTCGAACTCTTCGACGGGAGCCTCCACGTGACCCCAGCCCCCACCCCCCGCCACCAGCGCATCTCGCGCAAACTGGGCAACATACTCGAACCGGCGGCCGAGCAGGCCGGTCTGGAACTGCTGGAGGCGGTGAACGTCCGGCTTCGCCCCGGCCGCATCCCCATCCCCGACCTCGTCATCACCGACCCCGTGAATCTGGACGAGCCGATGATCGAGGCGGACGAGGTGCACCTCGTCTGCGAGATCATCTCGCCGAGCAACGCGTCCACCGACAAGGTCCTCAAGATGCACTACTACGCGGCCGCCGGCATCGCGTGGTATCTGCTGGTGGAGCAGACAACCGGCGCGCTACGCCTCTACCGTCGGCGGGGACGCCACTACACGGAACATTCCGCCACCAAACGGGGCGAGGCCCTGCGCCTACTCGAGCCGGTGCAGGCCACGATCCGGCCCGAGGATCTGGTGCCCTGACGGATGTCGGTGGACTGGCCTAGGGTCGGTCCATGACCGAGTTCGACGCGGCAGCCGCAGCCGTACAGGCCGCTCTCGACGCGGGTGCCCGGTATGCCGACGCCCGGGTGATGCACCGGCGCTACGAGTCGATGTCCGCGCGCAACGGCGCGATCGAGGAGCTGACCCAGGACGAGAGCCTCGGTCTGGGCGTACGCGCGCTGGTCGGGTCGGGGTGGGGCTTCCACGCCGTACCCGAGCTGTCCGACGCGGCGGCCCGCGCGGCCGGCCGGCGGGCCGCGGAGGTGGCCGCCGCGAGCGCCCGGGTTGCCGGCCCACCGATCACGCTGACCCCGGCCGAGCCGGTGGTGGCGAGCTGGTCCTCCGACTGCGCGGTCGATCCGCTCGGCGTGCCGCTGTCCGACAAGGGCGACCTGCTGGTCCGGGCCACCGAGGCGGCGCGCGGGCAGGGGGCCGACCTGGCCGAGGGGCTCTACCAGATCTGGGACACCCGCAAGTGGTTCGTCTCCAGCGAGGGACACCGCATCGACCAGCACATCCGCGAGTGCGGCGGCGGCATCTCGGCCACCTCGATCGGCGAGCACGAGACCCAGCGCCGCTCCTGGCCGAGCTACCGGGGCCAGTACGGCACCACCGGCTGGGAGCTGGTCGAGTCGCTCGACCTGACCGCGCACGCCGCCCGGATCGCCGACGAGTCCCGGGCGCTGCTCACCGCCCCGCAGTGCCCGGCCGGCGAGACCGACCTGATCCTGGGCGACGAGCAGCTCGCGTTGCAGATCCACGAGTCGGTCGGGCACGCCATCGAGCTGGACCGCATCCTCGGCTGGGAGGCCGCCTTCGCCGGCACCTCCTGGCTCGACCTGGCCCAGCTCGGGTCGCTGCGCTACGGCTCCGAGCTGATGAACATCACCATCGACCCGACGATCCCCTGCGCGCTGGGCAGCTTCGGCTTCGACGACGAGGGCTCCCCGGCGGTCAAGCGCGACGCGGTCCGCGAGGGCCGCTGGGTCGGCGTGCTCGCCGGCCGGGACTCGGCCGCCGTCGCCGGCCTCAGTTACGGCGGCAGCGTACGCGCCGACGGCTGGGCCCGGCTGCCGATGGTGCGGATGACCAACGTGGGCCTGGAACCCGGTCCGCACACCCTCGACGAGATCATCGCGGCCACCGACGACGGGGTGCTGATGGACGTCAACCGGTCCTGGTCGATCGACGACCGACGGCTGAACTTCCAGTTCGGCTGCGAGATCGCCTGGGAGGTGCGCAACGGCCGGCGCGGCCGGATGCTGCGCAACCCCACCTACACCGGCATCGGTCCGCTGTTCTGGCGGTCGATGGACATGCTCTCCTCCGAGATCGTCCCGTGGGGCACCCCGAACTGCGGCAAGGGCCAGCCCGGCCAGATCGGGCACACCGGGCATCCGGCGGCGCCGGCCCGGTTCCGGGGCGTCCGGGTGGGGGTGCGGGCATGACCGGCCTGCGGGACCCCGGGGCGACCGAGCTGGACGTCGCCGCCCGGGTGGTGGAGCTGGTCCACGAGATGGCCGGCCCGGCCGCCGAGGCCGAGGTCACCGTCGTCCGGCACGATCTGGCGTTGACCCGGTTCGCCAACTCGTTCATCCACCAGAACGTCGCCGAGTCGCAGGTGACGGTCCGGCTGCGGGTGCACGTCGACGGTCGGACGGCCGCCGGGGGCGGCAGCCTGGTCGGCCCGGACGGGCTGCGGGCCCTGGTCGGACGGACCCTCGCCGCGGCCCGGCTCTGCCCGCCCGATTCGGCCTGGCCGGGGCTGACCCCACCGTCGGCGGTGCGCTCCAACGGCCTGCTCGACGAGGCGACCGCCTACGCCGAGCCGGCGGCCCGCGCCGACCGCGTCCGGGCCTTCGTCGACGCGGTGGACGGGCTGGAGGCGGCCGGGTACTGCCGCACCTCCTACCGGTCGGCGGCGTTCGCCAACTCGGCCGGCCAGGCGGCGCAGGGGCGCACCACCGAGGCGGCGATGGACGGCATCGCCCGCACGGGCGGCGCGGACGGGGTGGCCCGGCTCTGCGCCGGTCGCCTCGACGAGGTGGACGGCACGGTCCTGGGGGCCCGGGCGGCGGCGAAGGCACGGGCCGCCGCCGACCCGGTCGAGCTGCCCCCGGGCCGGTACGAGGTGGTCCTCGAACCGGCCGCGGTGGCCGACCTGTTGCAGAATCTCGCCTGGTACGGCTTCAACGGCAAGCGGCACGTCGAGGGTCAGTCGTTCGCCCGCCCCGGCACCGCCCAGTTCGATCCTGCGGTGACCCTCCTCGACGATCCGACGTACGGCGGGGCGATGCCGTTCGACCTGGAGGGCACCCCGCGTACGGCGCTGACCCTGGTCGAGGCGGGCACCACCCGCGCGGTGGCCCACGACCGGCGCAGCGCCGCCGGGGCGGGCACGTCGTCGACCGGACACGGGGCGCCGGGGGGCGCCACCTTCGGCCCGATCCCCCGCAATCTCCGGATGCCCGGTGCACCCCCGACGGCGGCCGACGGGGGTGCGGGCGGTGGCGCGGCGGGCCCGCAGGGCGGTGCGGTGAGCCGGCAGGGAGGCGGCGGCTCGGTCGCGGGGGCGGTGGCGGACGCGGACACCGCCGCGCTGGTCGCACCGATGACCCGGGGGCTGCTGGTCAGCGACTTCTGGTACACCCGGGTGCTCGATCCGAAGAGTCTGGTGATCACCGGGTTGACCCGCAACGGGGTGTGGCTGGTCGAGGACGGCGTGCCGGTGCGGGCGGTGCGGAACTTCCGGTTCACCGAGGCGTACCCCCGGGCGTTGGGGCCGGGGGCGGTGCTCGGCCTCGGCCGGCGGCCGGTCCGGCAGCCGGACCGGTTCGACGGCGGCTGGTGGGAAGGGCCGCCACTGCGGCTGGCCTCGTGGAACTTCACCGGCGGTGCGTCGGGCTGACCGGTGCCGCAGCGCCCGCGCGGCCGGCCCCGCAGCCGCCTGACGCCCACGGCACATTGATCATGGCTCGGGTCTTTCCAAGGTGCGGGACACACGGGACACTGCGTTGCGCGGCCCGATCGTGATGATCGGCGTAACGTGTGTCACTTAGCTGCGCCGATGTCCCGGCGCGGCTGCCTGCTTGCGCACCACGCGGCAGTGGACACGGTCCGGCCGGTCCACTGACCGGCACGGAACGTGAACCGCCGCCCGCGAGGGCCCGTCCCGTCAGGAAGACGACTCGAATGACATCAACGGCAACGAAGCCGCGGGGGGCGCGGGCGCGCGCCGCCATCGCGGCGAAGACGTTGCGGACCGACCGCTGGTGGTTCGCCCCCCTGATCACCGTCGTCGGGCTCAGTGCCTGGGTGGCGTACGCGACCGTCCGGGTGTTCATGCACAAGTGGTACTGGGTGGACCAGTACCACTACCTGACGCCGTTCTACTCCCCCTGTGTGACCGACCGGTGCGTCGAGGGCTCCTCGCACTTCGGCAGTTTCCTGCCCGGCTGGTGGATCATCCCGGACGCGGCGCTGACCCTGCCGTTCCTGCTGCTGTTCCGGTTGACCTGCTACTACTACCGCAAGGCGTACTACCGGTCGTTCTGGCTGTCGCCACCGGCCTGCGCGGTGCCGGACGGGCACAAGTCCTACTCCGGGGAGACCCGGTTCCCGCTGCTCGGGCAGAACCTGCACCGCTACTTCTTCTACGCCGCCGCGATCATCTCGCTGATCAACACCTGGGACGCGGTCCTCGCCTTCCACTCGCCGGAGGGCTTCGGCTTCGGGCTGGGCAACATCATCCTGCTGGGCAACGTGGTGATGCTGTGGGCGTACACCATCTCCTGCCACTCGTGCCGGCACATCATCGGCGGGCGGCTCAAGCACTTCTCCGCGCACCCGGTGCGGTACCGGGCCTGGACGTTCGTGTCCAAGCTGAACACCCGGCACATGCAGCTCGCCTGGATCACCCTCGGCACGCTGGCCTTCACCGACTTCTACGTGATGGCCATCGCCGCCGGCTGGTTCAGCGACCTGCGGTTCATCAACTAGAGGGCGCGGCGACATGACCACTACCACTCGCATCGAACGACACCACTACGACGTCGTCGTGATCGGGGCCGGCGGCGCCGGCCTGCGCGCGGCGATCGAGGCCCGGCTCGCCGGCAAGAAGACCGCGATCATCTCCAAGTCGCTCTTCGGCAAGGCGCACACCGTGATGGCCGAGGGCGGCGCGGCGGCCGCGATGGGGAACGTGAACAGCCGGGACAACTGGCAGGTGCACTTCCGCGACACCATGCGCGGGGGCAAGTTCCTCAACAACTTCCGGATGGCCGAGCTGCACGCGAAGGAGTCGCCGCAGCGGATCTGGGAACTGGAGACGTACGGGGCGCTCTTCGACCGGACGAAGGACGGCAAGATCTCCCAGCGCAACTTCGGCGGGCACGAGTACCCGCGGTTGGCGCACGTCGGCGACCGGACCGGCCTGGAGCTGATCCGCACCCTCCAGCAGAAGATCGTCTCCCTCCAGCAGGAGGACAAGCGCGACCTCGGCGACTACGAGGCCCGGATCAAGGTGTTCTCCGAGACGACGATCACCGAGCTGCTGCTCGACGGCGACCGGGTGGCCGGGGCGTTCGGCTACTACCGGGAGTCCGGCGAGTTCATCCTCTTCGAGGCGCCGGCGGTGGTGCTGGCGACCGGCGGGGTCGGCCGGTCCTACAAGGTCACTTCGAACTCCTGGGAGTACACCGGGGACGGGCACGCGCTGGCGCTACGCGCCGGGGCCACGCTGATCAACATGGAGTTCCTCCAGTTCCACCCGACCGGCATGGTCTGGCCGCCCTCGGTGAAGGGCATCCTGGTCACCGAGTCGGTCCGGGGTGACGGCGGCGTGCTGAAGAACTCCGACGGCAAGCGGTTCATGTTCGACTACGTCCCCGACGTCTTCCGCAAGCAGTACGCGGAGACCGAGGAGGAGGCGGACCGCTGGTACACCGACCCGGACAACAACCGGCGTCCGCCGGAGCTGCTGCCCCGCGACGAGGTCGCCCGCGCGATCAACAGCGAGGTCAAGGCCGGTCGGGGTACGCCGGCCGGCGGCGTCTACCTGGACATCGCCTCCCGGCGTTCGGCCGACGAGATCCGTCGCCGGCTGCCGTCGATGTACCACCAGTTCAAGGAGCTGGCCGACGTCGACATCACCGCCGAGCCGATGGAGGTCGGGCCGACCTGCCACTACGTGATGGGCGGCGTGGAGGTGGACCCGGACTCCGGGGCCGCGCACGGCACCGTGCAGGGACTGTTCGCCGCCGGTGAGGTCTCCGGTGGCATGCACGGCTCCAACCGGTTGGGCGGGAACTCCCTGTCCGACCTGCTGGTCTTCGGCAAGCGGGCGGGCGGGCACGCGGCGTCGTACACCGATCAGTTGACCTCGCGCCCGAAGGTGCCGGTGAGCGCGGTGGAGACCGCCGTGGAGGCGGCGCTGGCGCCGTTGCAGCGGGACACCGGGGAGAGCCCCTACACCCTCCAGCAGGACCTCCAGGCGGTGATGGGGGATCTGGTCGGGATCATCCGCCGGGAGGGTGAGCTGGTCGACGCCCTGCGCCGGCTGGCCGAGCTGCGCGAGCGGGTGGCGAAGGTGAGCGCGGTCGGCGGCCGGCGCTACAACCCGGGCTGGCACCTGGCGCTGGACCTGCGCAACATGCTCGTCGTCTCGGAGTGCACCGCGAAGGCGGCGCTGGAGCGGCAGGAGTCGCGCGGCGGGCACACCCGGGAGGACTTCCCGACCATGGATCCGAGCTGGCGTCGGGTCAACCTGGTCTGCGCCCTGGACGGCGACACCGTCCGGCTGGAGCACAAGCCGCTGCCGAAGATGCGGGCCGAGCTGATCGGCCTCTTCGACCGTACCGAGCTGGCCAAGTACCTGACCGACGAGGAGCTGGCCGACTTCGACGCCGTCGGTGAGGAGGCGAACTGATGGGAAGCAAGAGGGATTTCCGCATCTGGCGGGGCGACGAGACCGGCGGTGACCTCCAGGACTACTCGGTCGAGGTGAACGAGGGCGAGGTCGTCCTCGACGTCATCCACCGGCTACAGGCCACCGACGCGCCGGATCTGGCCTGCCGGTGGAACTGCAAGGCCGGCAAGTGCGGCTCCTGCTCGATGGAGATCAACGGCAAGCCCCGGCTGAGCTGCATGACCCGGATGTCGACGTTCGAGGAGTCCGAGACCGTCACGGTCACCCCGCTGCGCACCTTCCCGGTGATCCGGGACCTGGTCACGGACGTCTCGTTCAACTACGAGAAGGCCCGGGAGACGCCGGCCTTCGCCCCGCCGGCCGACCTGGCGCCGGGCGAGTACCGGATGCAGCAGGTCGACGTGGAACGCTCGCAGGAGTTCCGCAAGTGCATCGAGTGCTTCCTGTGCCAGAACGTGTGCCACGTGATCCGCGACCACGAGGAGAACAAGCCGGCCTTCTCCGGCCCCCGGTTCTTCATCCGGGCCGCCGAGCTGGACATGCACCCGCTGGACGCGAAGACCGACCGCAAGCAGTACGCGCAGCAGGAGCAGGGGCTCGGCTTCTGCAACATCACCAAGTGCTGCACCGAGGTCTGCCCCGAGCACATCAAGATCACCGACAACGGGATCATCCCCATGAAGGAACGGGTCGTCGACCGCAGGTACGATCCCCTGGTATGGCTCGGTAGCAAGATCTTCCGTCGGGGCGAGACGCCCCCGAGCACCGCGAACAGCGGGGGAAAGGGGTCCGTGGTGCACAGCGGCGCCCGTCAGGCTGGAGTCCACTCGCACGCCGGAGGCTCCGGCGACCCGGCCGCGGAGGCCCAGGCCCAGCAGGGCGTGAACTGGCACCGCGAGGTCCCGCACCCGACCATGCCGGCGGTCGACGACCGGGGCAAGCTCCCGCTGACGGAGTTGACCTTCGACCGGGCGGCGGCCCCGTCGCCGTTCGGTGACGACGTCACCTTCCCGCTGCCGCCGGAGCACCTCAACTTCGCCCACCCGAGCCAGGACGAGAAGCACTGAACCAGCCCGACGGGCGCTGAACCGGCACGACAGGCACCGAACCGGCCTGACGGGCACCGGGCTGGATGAACGGCACCGGGCCGGGACGGCCGGCATCGCTGCGGCGTGACATCCGCCGGAGCGGGCACGACGAGGTCGACGGGGGTCGACGGCACACGCCGTCGGCCCCCGTCGCCGTGTCGGCCGGGCACCCGCCGCCGTCAGCCGGCGGCCAGCAGCGGGCGGAGGGCGGCGACGATGGGCACGTCGGCGGGGAGCCAGGTGACACTGTGCAGTTCGTCGGCGGCGAGCCAGCGCATCGCGGAGTGTTCCAGCGCGCGGGGCTGGTCGCCGTGCAGCAGGCGTGCCGCGTACACCTTCAGCACCGACCGGCCGTGGGCCATCCGGACGTCCCGGCCGACCCGGTCGCCGACCTCCACCCGGACGGCCAACTCCTCGGCGCACTCGCGGACCAGCGCCGCCGTCTCGCTCTCGCCCGGCTCGACCTTGCCGCCGGGAAACTCGAACATGCCGGCGACCTCGGGGGGCGCGGTACGCGCGCAGGCGAGCACCCGCCCGGCGGAGATGATCGCCGCTCCTACGACCACCCTCGGCTCACGCCGGTCGGTCGGTCCGTTTCCGCTACGCCGTTCGGTCTGCACGGGCGTCCAGCGTGCCAGATCAATCGTCGGTTTGGGTACCGTCGCCGACCGGTAGGCCAATAAGAGACGGAAGTGTGGGCGTGGACACACCGCCATGAGGCCGACAGACTGTTAACACCACGAGGACACGGGACGGCGACGATTTGGCCACAAGCCGGCAACGGCGCCTGGGAGGTGCGGTGATGCGCGCGCTGTTCACCAGTCGAAGCAAGCACGACTATCTCAGTGACGCCCTCACGCTCCTGCACGGGTGGACCCGCGACGGAGAGCAGATCCGCCGCACCCTGGTCATGGACGACACCCAGCACGCGGCGCTGACCGAGCGGGTCAAGGTCGTCGCGGACGCGCTGCGGCTGCGACCGGACATCAGCCGGCGGGACACCGAGACCCGCATCCGGGTCGGGCACGGCGACGGGGAACCGCTCACCGAGGGTGAGGTGCTGCTCGCCGCCCGGATCGAGGACGCGTACCGCGCGGTGATGGCGGACTGAACGCCCGGCGGCGACGCAGGCCCGCCCGCTTGCGCCATCGTCGACCCCCGTCGTCAGCCGTGTCCCCGCCGCCAGCCTAGAGCCGTCCGGGGCACGGGCCGGTCGGCGGAACGTCCGACCCGTCCGCGCCGAGTGGCCGGAACACCACCCCTCGGTCGGCTCAGCGCATCGGCTCGCCCTGCGCCGTCGGCAACCCCAGCGCCTGGCGTACGGCCAGCTCGGTGGCCGGGTCCGGATGCTGCCCGGCCTGCGCGACCACCTGGAGCAGCCGGCCCCGGTCGGGTTCGCCGTCGGCGTCCCGCCAGGTCGGCTCGTCCTGCTCCATCTCGGTGAGCAGCCGCTCCATCGCCGGGCGGACCGCCTCCGGCCAGGTCTCCCGGCGCAGCCGGAACCACATGTCGGTGTGGATGGTCTCGGCCCGCCGCACCGCGTCCCGCAGCCCGGCCGGGGTGCTGGTCGGCGCGCTGGCCACCAGGGCGGCCCGCACCTCGGTCCAGTCCCGGCTGGCCAGCAGGTAGCCGAGCTGCGCCGGGTCGAGCACCGTGGTGTCCATCCGCAGCGACCGGGACAACCCGCCCGGGGCGGTCAGGTAGCAGGTGATGGTGGGGTCGGTGGACCAGTCGACCCGGGTCGGCAGGTACCAGCTCAGCCGCACCTCGGCCGGCAGGCCCAGCGGGTCCACCACGTAACTGCGCTGCCGCTGCCGGCAGAGCGTCTCGGCCCGCTGGGAGAGCACCGCCGCGCCAGGGTACCGCTCGTCGGCGGAACGCTCGTAGGCGGGGAAGTCGTCGACGTACTCGGCGTGGTGCGGGGTGTCGCAGGCGACCCGGGTGACCTCCTCGGGCGCGGTCCGGCTGGCGGTGGCGCCGGACGGCACCCGGAAACAGTCCCCCACCCGCAGCCCGCGTAGCCCGGGGTCCGGGTCGGACCCGGTCATCGTGACGCCCAGGGCGACCAGGCCGGCCAGCACCCAGCCCCCGAGCAGCACCAGCCCGGCGATCACCAGGCCCCGGCCCCGCTCGCCGTCCCGCCTGATCCGGCGCAGCGCGAAGCCGGCGGTGACCGGCGCCAGCACCCCGCCGAGCAGGCCCAGCACCAGCGTGACCACGGCCAGCCGGTTCAGCCGGCCCCGGGCGGCGGGACGCTGCGGCCACGGCTCCCAGTCGGGCACGGCACCCGACGCCCGGCCCACCTCCGCGTCCCCGGTGCCGGCCGGGGCAGGGTCGCCGCCCGGGGCCTCGCCGCCGACAGGGGTTGGAGGTTGGGCGGCGGGGACAGCCGCAGGGGACGGGGGCGCGTCGGCACCGGTGGGGGACGGGGTCGCCGCGTCGGCCGGGGCCGCGTCGTCGGCGCCGACCGAGGTGTCCGGCGGCTCCGGCCGCGACTCGTCGGCGGGCTGCGTCTCGGAACGTTCGCTGGTCACACCGCTTCCCTCCCCCGTCGCCCGCGTCCGGCCAGGCATGGGGAGACTAGTCGACCGGGCTGACGGACGGGCACCGGCCGACACTGGCGCCCACTTCCTACCGTGGAACCCATGGCAAATGTGACGTACGACCGCAAGGAGCAGTTCCAGCAGATCCGCAGTGGACTACTCGACGGGGAACAGATCATCGCCGTCTACGACGCCATCGGCACCGGCACCGGGTTCATCGGCCTGACCGACCGGCGGGTGATCATCCAGGACCGCTCGTTCGTGGGCAAGAAGTTCGCGATCACCAGCATCCCGTACTCGAAGATCACCAGCGTGAGCGTGGTGAGCAACAAGTCGTGGGGCGGGGAGTTCTTCTCCACCGGCGCGATCGCCGTGCACGTCGGCACCCACACCTACGAGGTGGAGTTCCGGGGCGCGCAAAAGAGCCACCACGTGCACAACGTGATCCTGCACTACATCTCCTGACCACCGGCCCGCCCGCCGACGTGTCCCGGCGGCCGGCTCACGGCCGCCGGGGCGGGACCACCCGTGGCGATCAGGGCGTCGAGGATGTCCCGGGCCGCGGTGAGCCGCTGGATGGACGCGGTGATCCGGGCCCGTTCCCCGGCCAGGCCGTCGAGCAGTTCGGGGCAGGTGGGGGCGAGCACCGTGGTGTCGTCCGGCACGCAGGGCAGGATCTCGGCGATCACGGCCGTACCGAGCCCGGCCGAGAGCAGCAGCCGGATGTGCCGCACCGTGGTCAACGCCTGCTCGCCGTAGTCGCGATAGCCGCTCGGCCGCCGTTGCGGCCGCAGCAGGCCCTGCTCCTCGTAGTAGCGCAGGGCCCTGGTGCTCACCCCGGCCCGCCGGGCCAGTTCACCGATCCGCATGCCGCACAGCAGACCGCGGACTTGACCTTCACGTCAACGAGAAGGTCTACCGTCCCCGGCATGAGCGATCGACAACTCACGCACCGTACGCCGGTGGCGGTGCTCGGCCTGGGTCCGATGGGCCGGGCGCTCGCCGCCACCCTGATCTCCGCCGGGACGCCGACGACCGTCTGGAACCGTACGCCGGACCGGGCCGGCCCCCTCGTCGCGCTCGGCGCGACGGCCGCGCCGACCGTCACCGGGGCGGTCCGGGCCGCCCCCGTCGTGATCACCTGCCTGCGGGACCCGGCGGCGGTCGGCACCGTGCTGGCCGCCCACGACGACTGGGCCGGGCGGACCGTCGTCGACGTCACCACCGGCCGACCGGACGAGGCTCGGGCGCTGGCGGACTGGGCCACCGGGCACCGGGCCGACCTGGTGAAGGGCGCCATCCTGTCCCCGACGCCGACCATCGGCACACCCGCCGCCACGGCCCTGTGGTGCGGCAGCCGGTCCGGCTTCGACGCCGTCCGGCCCGTCCTGGCGGCCTTCGGCGGCACCCCCGCATACCTCGGCCCGGACCCGGGCGCGGCGGCGGCGTACGACATGGCGCTGCTCGACCTGTTCGGCACGGCGGTCAGCGGCCTGACCCACGCCTTCGCGCTGGCCTCGGCCGAGGGCATCGCCCCCCGGTCGTTCGCCAGGTACGCGGCCGGGATCGCCCCGATGCTGGCCGACATGACGGCCCGCTTCGCCGACCAGCTCACCGAGGACCGGTTCCCCGGCGACCGGTCCACCGTCGCCTCGGCCGGCGCGGGCCTCGGCCACGTCATCGCGACCACCGACGCCCACGGGATCGACTCCGGGGTGTTGCGCGCCGCCCGGTCGGTCGTCGAGCAGGCGATCGCCGCCGGTCACGGCGATGACGGCCTCGCCCGGCTGGCCCGGTCCCTCGCCCCGGCCCGCCCCGCCTGACCCCCGCGGCGGGTCGGCCTTTGGAATACTCGGGCGCATGCGGACGGGTCTCCACAGTGGCCGGCGGGAGCGGGTGCGGCGTGTTCCTGCGTGACGTGCTGGCCACCGACGTCGAGGCGTACCAGCGGATGCGCTGCGACCCGGCGATGATGGCCGAACTCGGCGGACCGCTGCCGGCCGCCCACGTGGCCCGGCAGGTCCGCCGGGACGCCCGACTCGCCGCCGACGGCGTCGCGCTGATCAAGATGATCGTGGTGGACGACGCGGTCGCCGGCACCGTCACCCTCTGGCGCGGGCCGGACGACGAGGCGGTCACCGAGATCGGTTGGATGGTGCTGCCCGAGTTCCAGGGCCGGGGCCTGGCCAAACGCGCCGTCCGGGCGCTGCTCGACCAGGCCCGCACCGAGGGGCGGGCGGACACCGTGCACGCCTTCCCGGCGGTCACCAACGGGCCGTCGAACGCGATCTGCCGGGCGCTCGGGTTCAGTCTGCTCGGCGAGGAGGACGTCGAGTTCAACGACCAGGTCATCCGCACCCGGCACTGGACGCTCGAGCTGACCCGCCCGGAAACCGGGTTGCCCCGCTGACCGGCCCGCTGCTTGGCTGGGGACGAAGCCGACCGGAGGGAGCAGACGACATGTCGTACGCCACGAGGTCCACCCAGGCGCCCACCATCGACGAGCAGCGGGAATCGAGGCTTCGTGACCACCAGCACCACCACGGCAGTGACGGCGCGACCATGCGCCGGTGACACCAGACCGGCCGGCACCCCGTACGGGGGTCGCTGATGTCGGTGTTCGATGATCCGGGCCACTTCGGCAGGATGTGGGCCGACAGGTACGACAGCCCCGGCAACCCCGACCCGGGCCCGGCGGTGGACTTCCTCGCCGAGCGGGCCGGCGACGGGCGGGTGCTCGAACTCGCCGTCGGGACGGGTCGGGTGGCGTTGCCGCTCGCCGCCCGGGGCGTACCCGTCGACGGGGTGGAGGCGTCACCGGAGATGGTGGCGAAGCTGCGCGCCAAGCCCGGCGGCGACGGCATCCCGGTGACCGTCGGCGACATGGCCGACGTGCCGGTGACAGGCCCGTACCGGCTGGTCTACCTGGTGTTCAACACCCTGTTCAACCTGGTTCGTGCCGAGCGGCAGCAGGACTGCCTCCGCAACGTGGCCCGGGTGCTGGCCCCCGGCGGCGAGTTCGTCGTCGAGGCGTTCGTGCCCGACCCGGCCACCTTCGACCGGGACGAACAGGTGCAGATGCGGTCGGTGACCGAGGACTCGGCCACCATCCGGCTGCACCAGTACGACCGGGCGGCGCAGACCTTCGTCCGGCAGACCATCACCTTCGACCGCGACGGCGTGCACCTGGAACCGTTCGCGATGCGCTACTGCTGGCCGGAGCAGATCGACGAGCTGGCCCACCGGGCCGGCCTGCGGCTCGTCGAGCGGTACGCCGACTGGCACCGGCACCCGTTCGACGACACCAGCACGTCGCACATCTCGGTCTACCGCCGCTGAGGGGTGGACCGGCCGGGGTCGGGGCACATCGTCCCGACCCCGGGGTGTGCCGGCGTACTACAGCCGTTTGATCATGCGGATGGCGGTGGCCTCGAAGCCCATCTGCTCGTAGAGCGCCCGTGCGCCGGTGTTGAAGCCGAAGACGTTCAGCCCGATGGCGACCACCCCCAACTCCCGGCACAGCCGCTCGGCGGCCTCGATGATCGCCCGGCCGTGGCCCTGGCGGCGCAGCTCCTCGCGCACCGCTAAGTCGTAGCCGAAGGCGTGCAGGCCGTCGGACTTCTGCTCCAGGTGCAGCCAGAGCCGACCGACCTCGGCGTCGCCGTCGTACGCCGTCCACAGCCGGTGCCCCTCGGTGGCCAGGCCGTCGGGCAGCAGACCCTGGAAGTCCTGTCGGGCCTTCTCCCGCGCCTCCGGCAGCGGCATCGCCCCGGAGGCGACGATGTTGCGCGCGTAGTCCTCCTCGGCGTGTTCCCGGTAGCGGAGGTACTGCTCGTCGGTCATCGGTTCCAGTCGCAACGCCACGCCGTCACGGTAGGCCCGCACCGCCCCGGCCCGCTGCCCGCGACGGGGTGACGCGCGGCTCACCCCGGGCGTCGTCCAGTTCGCCTGCCACCGGCCACCCCTCCTCGTCGACCTGGAAGAGGAAGTCGTACCCGTCGTCGAGCACCGCGTCCGCGTAGCTCGGGTCGTTCTGGATGAGCACCGGTTCGGTGCCGACGCGCACGAACGCACCGACGTCGCCGTCGCACTCCGTCGACGCGGCGCAGCGCAGTCCGGGCCAGCCGAGCTGCGGGCGGGAGCCCCGCGGCGAGAGCTGGTGCAGGACGGCCCGCATCGCCGTCGCCGATCACCGTGACGGTTGGTCGGGAGCGCGCAGATCCAGGAACATCACGTGCAGCCCCACCAGGCCGTGCTCGGGGTGGTCGAACGCCTCGGGGACGGTGGCGAGCACTTCGAAACCCAGCGAACGCCACAGCCGGACCGCGACCTCGTTCGACTCGACGACCGCGTTGAACTGGATGCTCCGGTAGCCGGCGGCACGCGCCCAGCTGACGACGTGCTCGCCGAGGGCGCGACCGACGCCGCGGCCGGAATGCCGTGGGTCGACCATGAAACTGGCCGTTGCCACGTGTGCGCCGCGACCGGGCCGGTTCGGACCCATCTTCGCGCTGCCGAGAACGGTCGGTCCGTCCACCGCGACGACGGTGCGCCCCGGAGGCGATTCCATCCACCACCCGCGGGCCTGTTCCAGGGACAGGTTCCCGGGAAACGCGTACGAGTGGCCCTGCGCCACGATCTCGCTGAAGAAGGGGTAGATCGCCGGCCAGTCGCCGTCCTCGGCGTCTCGGATCGTCACCGGATCACCGTAGGACCGGTCGACCGGCCCGACAACGCGATTCAGCCGGGCAGACGGTGGACCGGAGCTACACGTTGAACCGGAACTCCACCACGTCGCCGTCCTGCATGACGTACTCCTTGCCCTCGATCCGGACCTTGCCGGCGGCCTTCGCCGCCGCCATCGAACCGGCCGCGACCAGGTCGTCGTAGGAGACCACCTCGGCCTTGATGAAGCCGCGCTGGAAGTCGCTGTGGATCACCCCGGCGGCCTCCGGGGCGGTCGCGCCGACCGGCACGGTCCAGGCCCGCGCCTCCTTCGGCCCCGCCGTGAGGTACGTCTGGAGCCCGAGCGTGCGGAAGCCGACCCGGACGAGCTGGTCCAGCCCCGGCTCGGACTGCCCGATCGACTCCAGCAGCTCGCGGGCCTCCTCCTCGGGCAGGTCCACCAGCTCGGATTCGATCTTGGCGTCCATGAAGACGGCCTCGGCGGGGGCCACCAGAGCGCGCAGCTCGTCGAGGAAGACGGCGTTGCCCAGTTCGGCCTCGTCGACGTTGAAGACGTAGAGGAACGGCTTCGTGGTGAGCAGGTGCAGCTCCCGCAGGTGCTCCAACTCGATCTTGGCGGCGGCGGCCCCGGCGTACAGGGTGGTGCCGCCGTCGAGCACCTCGACGGCCTGCTTCGCGGCGGTCACGGCGGCGGCCCGGTCCTTGCGGAGCTTGGCCTCCTTCTCCAGCCGGGGCAGCGCCTTCTCCAGGGTCTGCAGGTCGGCGAGGATCAGCTCCGTGTTGATCGTCTCGATGTCGTCGGCGGGCGAGACCTTGCCGTCGACGTGCACCACGTTCGGGTCGGAGAAGGCCCGCACCACCTGGCAGATGGCCGAGGCGTCCCGGATGTTCGCCAGGAACGCGTTGCCCCGGCCCTGCCCCTTCGAGGCCCCCCGGACCAGGCCGGCGATGTCGACGAACGACACCGGCGCGGGCAGCACCTTCTGCGACGAGAAGATCTCGGCGAGCTTGTCGAGCCGCGCGTCCGGCAGCCCCACCACGCCGACGTTGGGCTCGATCGTGGCGAACGGGTAGTTCGCCGCGAGCACGTCGTTCTTGGTCAACGCGTTGAACAGGGTGCTCTTGCCGACGTTGGGCAGGCCGACGATGCCGATGGTGAGACTCACGACGGGCCAGCTTACGCCGTCACCCGGCAGGCGACCCCGTCGGCACCGCCGGGACAGCTCAGGCGGTGAGCAACCGGGGTTCGATCCGGGTCTCCCGCACCCCACCGGCACCGTCCGCCACCACCTCGTACGCGGCCACCCCGGCCCGGTCGGCGACCGCCTCGGCCAGCCGGGTGCCCCGGTAGACCAGCCCCACCCCGTCGTCGGTGCAGTGGCTGGCCGGCAGCGTGCCGTCGGCGACCAGCCGGTGCAGCAGCGGCCGGCGCTGCGCCTCGCTGTCGTAGTGCACCCCGTTGCCGTACGGCAGCCAGCCCAGGCCGTCGGTGTAGGCGCGCAACTCCCGGCCGTAGCTGTCGGTGGGGCCACCGACGTGCCAGCAGATCGAACCGGCGGAGACGCCGCCGAGCACCACCCCGGCCTCCCAGCACTCGCGCAGGATCTCCGGCAGCCCGTGCACCCGCCACACCGCGCACAGGTTGGCCACGCTGCCGCCGCCGACCCAGATGATGTCCTGGCCGAGCAGGTGCGCCCGGACGTCCTCGACGTTGGGCATCGGGAACAGCGCCAGGTGGGAGGGGCGGTAGCGGGTGCCGGCGAACGCGCCGTGGAAGACCGTCAGCGCGGTGGGCTGGTCGCCGACGGCCTGGTTGAGGTAGCAGATCCGCGGCTCGTCGGCCTGCGCCAGCCCGGCCATCAGGTCGAAGACCGGCCCGGGGGCGGCGTCCCACGGGCCCCGGTTGCGGCTGGCGAAACCCATGCTGGTGGCGACGATCGTCGGCTCGATGGCGGGCATGCTTGTCCTTTCTGCGGCTGGCTCCGCTGCCATCCTGCGCCACCGCCGTCCCCCGGCCCGCCGACCGGGGTCACCCGGCGAGTCGCCAGCCCGCCCCGCCGTCGGCCACCCCGGGCAGCTCGCCGGCCGCCGCGAGCGGCAGGGTGAGCCGGTCCCGGGCGCTCGGGCCGGCCCGCTCCGACTCGCCGAGCATCCAGCGCACCTCGTCGGCCGTCCAGCCCAGTGCCCGGCGGCCGGCGATCTCCCGGACCAGCCGTCGGCCGACCCGGGTGTCGTCGTCGTAGAACCGCATGCACCAGTGGTGCGCCCACATGCCCAGCGCCCGCAGGCCGGCCGCGTCGAGGGAGCCGACGAGCCGGCCGCAGGCGGTGTCGGCGAACGGCCGTGCCGGATCGTCGGCCCGGTCCCGCTCGATCGCGCCGAAGGCGGCCGGCGCGACCACCCGCATCCGGTCGTAGAGGCCCTGCGCGGCGGCGTCGTCCAGCCGCCCCCGCCCTGACCGAGGGTCGCCCCGCCCGGTCACGCTCGCCATCGCCGCACCCTTTCTGGAGTTGGTGCCGGGACGCTACCGACCACTACCGACACTTTCCGAGCCGGAAACTGATCCCGGCGACCGGGATAGGCGGGGTGAGCTGGGGCGTCTGTATCGGTGACAGACAACGACGGGGAGGGTGGGTGGACGAGGACGATCGGGCCCGGCTGGCCGAGTTCGTGGCCAGCCGGGCACCGGCCCTGATGCGGGTCGCGTACCTGCTCACCGGGGACCGGCACGCCGCCGAGGACCTGTTCCAGTCGGCGCTGGCCAAGACCATTCCGAGGTGGCGTGACCTGCGCCACACCGACCCGGAGGGCTACCTGCGCACGGTCATGTACCGGGAACAGGTCAGCTGGTGGCGGCGGCTGCGCCGGTACCGGGAGACGCTGCTCACCGGCGTCGACGACCGGGCCGGACCGGACCTCTTCGGCGGCACCGACGTACGGCTGGCGATGCGGGCCGCGCTGCGCGCGCTGCCGGCGGCCCAGCGCACGGTCGTGGTCCTGCGCTACTACGAGGACCTGACCGAGACCCAGGTGGCCGCCGCGCTCGGCTGCTCGGTGGGCACCGTGCGCAGCCGCACCCACCGGGCCGTGGCCCGGCTGCGGCAACTCCTGCCGGACATCGAACTGCTGGAGGTACGGCGGTGACCACGCCCCTTGAGAACCTCATCCGCGCCACCCTCTCCGACCTCGCCGAGGAGGCACCGACAGTGCACGACCACCTGAACCGGGCGGAACGCCGGGCCCGGTCCCGCCGCCGCGTCACGATCACGATGAGCGCGGCGGGGGTCCTCGCCGCCATGCTGATCGCCACCCCGCTGGCGATGGCCGCCAGCGGTGGCGGGGACGCCCCGCCCGCCGCACCGGCCTCGACGCCGAGCGGGCCGCCCGCCGCCCCCGCCCCGGCAGCGGTGACCGAACCCCCCGTCGACCAGGGTGTCCGGACCGGCCGCGGCGCGCCGGCACCGGCCCGGACCACCATTCCCGCATCGCCGGGCAAGCCGGCCCCGACGGCCGTCCCCGCGTCGCCGATTCCGGCGTCGCCCATCCCCGCATCGCCGATTCCCGCGTCGCCCGCTCCGGCGACGACCGCCGTACCCGCACCGCCCGTTCCGGCTTCGCCCGCGCCACGCGTCGACGGACCGCGCACCGGGCCGGTCACCGCACCGGCGCCCGCCCGCAGCGCACCGCCCGTCGACCGGGGGCCCGCGACCGGCCCCGTTCCCGCGCGCTGACGCACCACCTCCCCACCCCGGGACGGCCGGGGTGGGGAGGTCACCGCCGCCCGCACGCTCAGGTCCGATTCCCGCGAGCCACCGCCGGTGAGCTGCGGGCATGATCGGTGGCGTGGAGTTGGACTTCGAACGGTGCTACCGCGCCGTGGACAGCCGTGACCAGCGGTTCGACGGCTGGTTCTACACGGGCGTCACGTCGACCGGGATCTACTGCCGGCCGTCCTGCCCGGCGATCACGCCGAAGCGGCGTAACGTCCGTTTCTTCCCGTCGGCAGCCGCCGCGCAGGGGGCCGGCCTGCGGGCCTGCCGCCGGTGCCGGCCGGACGCCGCGCCCGGCTCACCGCAGTGGGACGTCCGCGCCGACGTGGTGGGTCGCGCCATGCGGCTCATCGCCGACGGGGTGGTCGACCGGGACGGCGTACCCGGGTTGGCCGCCCGGCTGGGCTACACGCAACGGCACCTGCACCGGATGCTCCGGGCGGAACTGGGTGCCGGGCCACTGGCGCTGGCGCGGGCCCAACGCGCCCAGACCGCCCGGACGCTGATCGAGACGACCGGGCTGGGCCTCGCGGAGGTGGCGTTCGCGGCCGGGTTCGGCAGCGTACGGCAGTTCAACGACACCGTCCGCCAGGTGTACGGGACGGTGCCGTCGCAGTTGCGTACCGGACGGGGCGGCCCGCCGACGCCGGGCGGGGCGGGCACGATCACGCTGCGGCTGGCGTACCGGCCGCCGCTGCACGCCGCCGCCCTGCTGGGGTTCCTGGCCGCCCGGACGCTGCCCGGGCTGGAGGAGGTGCGCGACGGGACGTACCGCCGGGGGTTGCGGCTGCCGCACGGCCCGGCGCAGATCGCGCTGACGCCGACGACCGGGTACGTCGTGGCGACGTTGCGCCTGGCCGACCTGCGGGACCTGGCCCCGGCGGTGGCCCGCTGCCGTCGCCTGTTCGACCTGGATGCCGACCCGGAGGCGGTCGACCAGACGCTGGCCGCCGATCCGGCCCTGGCGGGGATAGTCGCCGCCGAACCCGGCGTGCGGGTGCCCCGGGCGGTGGACGGTTTCGAGATGGCGCTACGGGCCATCATCGGCCAACAGGTCTCCCTGTCCGCCGCCCGCACCACCCTCACCCGCCTCCTCACCCACACTCCCCGCCCAGCCGCCCTCCCCCGCCTCGCCCCCGACCCTGACCCCGGTGATCAAGAGGTCTGCGTCACGGAGAGCGCTTCCCGGCGACGCAAACCTCTTGATCACCCCGCCGAGGCGGACGGGGGCGGTGCGGACGGGTGGGGGGTGTGGGGGTTTCCGGGGGCGGAGGAGGTGCTGGGGTTGCCGGATGCGGCGTTCGGGATGCCGGCCGCCCGGCGGGAGACGATCCGCGCGCTGGCCCGGGCGGTCGCCGCCGGGGAGGTCGACCTGGAACCCGGCGGGGACCGGGCGGAGACGGTACGACGGTTGACCGCACTGCCCGGGATCGGCCCGTGGACCGCCGGCTACCTGGCCATGCGGGCCCTCGGCGACCCCGACGTCCTGCTCCCCACCGACCTCGCGGTACGCCGGGGCGCCGCCGCCCTCGGCCTGCCGGCCACCCCCACCACCCTGGACACGTACGCCGACCGCTGGCGGCCCTGGCGGTCGTACGCGGCGATCAGACTCTGGAGAGCGGCATGACGACCCTCGGCACCACCACCATCGGCACGACCACCATGGACACCCCGACCGGCCCGCTCAGCGTGCTCGTCGACCAGGACGGCGCGGTCCGGGCCGCCGGGTTCACCGCCGACCCGGACAGCCTGTTGCCGCTGGTGCACCCGAGCCTGCGTGGCCCGCTGGAGCCGTACGCCGACCTCGGCCCGGTGACCGCCGCCGTCCGCGCCTACCTCGACGGGGACCTGACCGCGATCGACGGGGTGCCGGTGCGGCAGCACAGCGGCGGGGCGTTCCAGGCCCACGCCTGGGCCGTGCTGCGCGACGTCAAAGCGGGCGAGCCGGTCACCTACACCGGGTACGCCGCGCTGGCCGGCCGGCCCGCCGCGGTGAGGGCAGCGGCCGCCGCCTGTGCCCGTAACGCCGCCGCCCTCTTCGTGCCCTGCCACCGGGTGCTGCGCACCGACGGCACCCTCGGCGGCTACCGGTACGGGCTGCCGGTGAAGGAGTGGCTGCTCGGTCACGAGCGGCGGCTGACGGCAAGCTGACAGCCGCATCGACGCCGTTCGACGCTACCGTCGGGTAGTGCCTGCGCAGCGCGACGGCGACCCGGCCCCGAGGGCGGACGGTCGGGTCCGGTCGCTGCGCAACCTCTGGCGGCTGCGCCGCTACCTGCGCCCGTACGCCGCCGCGTACGTCCTGCTGCTGGCGGCGGCGTTGGCCGCCACCGGGGCGGGTCTGGCCGTACCCCTGCTGGTGCAGCGGGTGGTGGACGGGCCGGTCGCCCGGCACGACCCGGCGGGGCTGCTCCGCCTCGGCGGGCTGGCCCTGCTGCTCGGCCTGGTCGAGGCGGTGTTGATCTTCATCCGGCGGTGGAGCCAGTCCTCCTCCTCGGTCGGCATGGAGGCGACCATCCGCGCCGACCTCTACGCCCACCTGCAACGCCTGCCGGCCGGTTTCCACGACCGTTGGCAGTCCGGGCAGCTGCTGTCCCGGGCGATCAGCGACCTGTCGGTGCTACGCCGGTTCCTCTCCTTCGGGCTGCTGTTCCTGGTGCTCAACGTGGTCACCTACGTCGCCGTGGTGATCCTGCTGATCCGCCTGCACGGGCCGCTGGGACTGCTGGTGGCGGCCAGCGCGGTGCCGCTGTTCCTGATCAGCCGCCGGTTCGGCAGGCACTACCACACCTCGTCGCGGCGGATGCAGGACCAGCAGGGTGACGTTGCCACCCTGGTCGAGGAGACCGCGCAGGGGCTGCGCACCATGAAGGCGTACGGGCGGGGGCCGGAGCTGGCCGACCGGTTCGCCGGGCGGGCCCGCGCGCTGCACGACACCGGCGTGGCCAAGGGGGCGCTGCTGGCCGGCGCGTCGGCCCTGTTCGACCTGGTGCCCAACCTGACCCTGGGCGCGACGCTGGTCGGCGGCGCGACACTGGTCGCCCGGGACGCGCTGACCATCGGCGAGCTGGTCGCCTTCGTCAGTCTCCAGCTCATGCTGATCTGGCCGGTGCAGTCGCTCGGCTGGATCATCGCCAACGGGCAGGAGGCGGCCACCGCCGCCGACCGCATCCAGGAGGTGCTGGACACGCCGCCGTCGATCGTGGACGCCCCGGACGCCGTACCGCTGGCCCGCTCGGCGGTGCGCGGCCGGCTCCGCTTCGAGGGGGTGTCGTTCCGCTACCCGGGCAGCGTCGAACCGGTGCTGCGGGAGATCGAACTGACCGTCGAGCCGGGCGAGACGCTGGCCCTGGTGGGGGCGACCGGCTGCGGCAAGAGCACCCTGCTCTCCCTGGTGCCCCGGCTGCACGACGTCACCGGTGGCCGGATCACCCTGGACGGGCACGACCTGCGCGGGGTACGTCTGGACGCGCTGCGCCGGCTGGTCGGGGTGGCCTTCGAGGAGCCGACGCTGTTCTCCATGTCGGTCTGGGAGAACCTCACCCTGGGCTGCCCGGACGCCACCGACGACGAGGTCCGGGCCGCGCTGGCGCTGGCCCAGGCCGACTTCGCGTACGACCTGCCGTGGGGGTTGGCGACCCGGGTGGGCGAGCAGGGCCTGTCGCTCTCCGGCGGGCAGCGGCAACGGCTGGCGCTGGCCCGCGCGGTGCTCGGCCGGCCGGCGCTGCTGATCCTCGACGACCCGCTCTCCGCCCTGGACGTGCACACCGAGGCGCTGGTCGAGGCGGCGCTGCGCCGGGTGCTGCGGGACACCACCGCGCTGCTGGTGGTGCACCGGCCGTCGACGGTCGCGCTGGCCGACCGGGTGGCGCTGCTCGACGGGGGCCGGATCACCGCCGTCGGCCGGCACTGCGACCTGCTGGCCACGGTGCCGGCGTACCGGGCGGTGCTCGCCGCCGAGCCCACGCCGGCACCGGGCCTGGTGCGCTCGTGATCCGCCGGCCGCCCCGGCAGCAGGGCCCGGCCGGGGGCGACGGCCGCCACCGGCGACCCGGCACCACCGGGGGCGACGGCCGGGCCGCCGCGCTGGCGCACTGGCGGGGGCGGGCCACCGACCCGGACGCCGACCGCAGCCGGGCCGAGGACGACTCCCCGGAGGCGGTGGCCCGGCTGCGGGAGCGTAGCCGGGCGCTGCTGCGTGACCTGCTCCGCCCGCACCGACGGTCGCTCGGCGTGGCGGTGGGCCTGCTGCTGGCCCAGAACGCCGCCGCGATGGCCGGGCCGTACCTGGTCATGCTCGGCATCGACCGGGCGGTGCCGCCGCTGCGCGCCGGTGACCCGGGTCCGTTGGCCGCCGTCGCGGGCGCGTTCGCCGTCGCGGCCCTCACCGAGTACGCCGCCCGGCGCAGCTACCTCACCCGCTCCGCCCGGATCGGCCAGGCCGTCCTGCTCGACCTGCGCCAGCGGGTGTACGGCCACCTGCTGACCCTCTCGGTCGGCTTCCACGAGCGCTACACCTCCGGTCGGGTGGTGTCCCGGCTCACCAGCGACGTCGACTCCATCGCCGAGCTGGTCGACGGGGGGATCGACACCCTGGTCGCCGCCGCGCTGTCGGTGCTGTCGGTGGCCGCCATCCTGCTCTGGCTGGATCTGCCGCTGGCGGCGGTGACCCTGCTGGCGTTCCCGTTCCTGTTCTGGCTGTCCCGCTGGTTCGCCCACGCCTCGGCCCAGGCCTACCGGCACAGCCGGGAGGCGGTGGCGCTGGTGATCGTCCACTTCGTCGAGTCGCTGCGCGGCATCCGGGCGGTGCAGGCGTTCCGCCGTGAGCCGCGCAACCAGGAGATCTTCGAGGCGGTCAACGACGAGTACCGGCGGGCCAGCCTGCACGGGTTCCGGCTGATCGCCACGTACTCGCCGGGGATCAAGGTGATCGGCAACGTCACGGTGGCCACGGTGCTCGGGTACGGCGGCTGGCGGGTGCTGGGCGGCGACACCGGGGTGGGGGTGCTCGCCGCGTTCCTGCTCTACCTGCGCCGGTTCTTCGACCCGATGCAGGAGCTGAGCCAGTTCTACAATTCCCTCCAGTCGGCGACCGCAGCCCTGGAGAAGCTCGCCGGGGTGCTCGACGAACGACCGGGGGTGCCCGAACCGGCCGCACCGGTGCCGTTGCCGGGCGGGCCGGGGCGGGGCGCGGTGACGTTGCGTGCCGTCTCCTTCGGTTACCGGCCGCAGACGCCGATCCTGACCGGGCTTGACCTGGCCGTGCCGGCCGGGCAGACGGTGGCCCTGATCGGCCCGACGGGTGCCGGCAAGTCGACGGTGGCGAAGCTGCTCGCCCGCTTCCACGACCCGGACGCCGGCACGGTCGAGCTGGACGGGGTCGACCTGCGGGACCTGTCCGACGCCGAGCTGCGGCGCGCGGTGGTGCTGGTGACCCAGGAGAACCACCTGTTCGGCGGCACGGTGGCGGAGAACATCCGGTTCGGCCGGCCGGACGCCTCCGACGCGGCGGTGCAGGCGGCGGCGCGGGCGATCGGCGCGCACGACTTCATCGCCGCCCTGCCCGACGGGTACGCCACCGAGGTGCACCGGCGCGGCGGTCGGCTCTCCGCCGGGCAGCGGCAGCTCGTCGCGTTCGCCCGCGCGTTCCTGGCCGACCCCCGGGTGCTGATCCTGGACGAGGCGACGTCGTCGCTGGACGTGCCGACCGAACGGCTCGTGCAGCAGGCGCTGGCCAGCGTGCTGCGGGACCGCACCGCGCTGGTGATCGCGCACCGGCTCTCCACGGTGGAGACCGCCGACCGGGTGCTGGTCGTCGACTCCGGACGGATCGTCGAGGACGGCCCGCCGGCCCGGCTCGCCGCCACCGGTGGCCGGTACGCCACGCTGCACCGGCAGTGGCGCGAGTCGCTGAGCTGACCCGTCCTGCGGGGCACCCGGTGGTTCACCGGGCGGCTAGACTCGGCCCGCATCGATGGGCCTCGCCCCCGCCGGTCCGACCGGGCGGGCGCGGCGGGGCCGGTCGCGTCGCCGGCATACGGGGAGGTTGCGGCGTGCGGATCCGTGGACGAGTGGTGCTGGCGGCGGCGCTGGCGCTGAGCACGATGGGGACGACCGGGGTGGCGTTGGCCGTGGACCGGGGCGCGGCTCCGGCCGGCGAACCGGCAGGGGGCACCTGGGCGGCCGGGGCGGTCCCGGTCGCCGGGCAGGCCCGGACGGCGACCCGCGCCGACGCCGGTGGGCGGGCCGCGACGCCTGCCGCACCGCGGCCGGCACCGGTGGCGAGCCGCCCGGCGGCCCAGGTCGCGCAGGCCGCCCCCGCCTCGGTGAGCTACCTCAGCGACCGCTACCGGGTCGGCCCCGACGAGGCCGCCCGCCGGTTGGCCCTCCAGGAGCTGTCCGCGCCGCTGGCCGACACCCTGGCCGCCCGCTTCCCCGACGCTTACGCCGGGATGTGGCTGGACCAGGCCGGCGGCGGGGTGCTCACCATCGCCGCCACCGACCCGGCCCGGGTCACCGAGACGGTCGCCGGGCTGCCGGACGCCCGGCACGTCACCGTCGTGCCGGTCCGGCACTCGCGTCGTGACCTGGACGCGGCGGCGACCCGGCTGGCCGGGACGCTGGGCGTCACCGCCGGGCGGGACGTGGTGGTCGACGAGCGGGCCAACGAGGTGCTGGTGCTCACCGGCGACGCGGTGCCCGCCGACGACGCCCGGCTGGCCGGCGCGCTCGACACGGCCGGGGTGCCGGCGCGGGTCCGGGCCCGGTTCGACGCGGGCACGATCCCCAAGGCGTGCGACCCGCGCTACTGCGCGCAGGCGCCGATGCGCGGCGGCATCCGGCTGGACGTGCCCCGTGACGACGGCACCGTCGGCGGCTGCACCACCGGCTTCAACGTCCGGGCGAAGTCGGGGCGGTACTACGTGCTGACCGCCGGGCACTGCGTGGTGGGCGGCCGGCACCAGCGCGTCGACGACACCTGGCACCAGTTCCTCGGTCCGAAGGTGCCGGTGGGCCTGGAGTCGACCAACCCGGTGCTGGCCGAGAACGATTTCCCCAACGACTACGCGGTCCTGCCCTACGCCGAGGGGGCCAGCACCCGTTGGGCGTACCCGAGGCGCGGTGCCGGCAGCAACACGCCGAGCCTGGTCAACTACTGGTGCGTGGCCGACAACCCGGCCTGCGCCGGCAGGGGCAGCCGCGACGTGCCGATCACCGGCGTCACGCCGTACGCCACCGTGCAGGCCGGCTGGGTGGTCTGCGCCACCGGCTCGGCGTACACCCCGAAGGCCGGTGAGCAGTACGTCGACTCGGGCGCGGGGGCCGGCTACCTGCCGGGCACCCGCTGCGGCGAGGTCATCGGCAAGGCCAGTGGCGGCATCGACGTGCGGGTGTGCGCCCGGCCGGGTGACAGCGGCAGCCCGCTGTTCACCGAGTCCGACGGGCGGGCGCTGGGCATCCTGAGCGACGGTGACCCCGGCGAGGGGCCCTGCACCAACCCCGGTGAGAAGAACATCTACGCGCCGGTCTCGGTGATCCTCGACCGGGTCAACGACCGCACCGGGCTGGGCTTCCAGATCGCCACCCAGGGGCCGTTGCTCGCCCCGCCGGTCGGCTCCTCGAACCGGTAGCCCACCGGGTCCGGCCCGCTCCGAACCTCAGGCCCCGCCGGCCGGTTCCCCGAACCGGCCGGTCACCGGGTCCGGCCCACGTCGCACCGGGCACCCGGCGTGCCACGACCCATGTCGTGCCGGGCACCCGGCGCGAGGCGGCCGGCACGCCTGGTAAAGCCGGTGGGCGGGAGGCCGGTGGCTGCCTACGATCGACCGATGACTGATACGGCGAGGACGGCCCGCGCCGGTGTTCCCGAACGTCCCACCCTGGACGGCATCGAGGAACGCTGGGCGCGCCGCTGGCAGGAGGAGGGCACGTACACGTTCGACCGGGAGAAGGCGACCGTAGCGGGTCGTGGGTCGACGGCGGGGACCCCGCGTCGGCACGGTCGCGGCGACGACGTGTACGCCATCGACACCCCGCCGCCGACCGTATCCGGCGAGCTGCACATGGGGCACGTCTTCTCGTACACGCACACCGACACGGTGGCCCGGTTCCAGCGGATGCGCGGGCGCAACGTGTTCTACCCGATGGGCTGGGACGACAACGGCCTGCCCACCGAACGCCGGGTGCAGAACGTCTACGGGGTGAGCTGCGACCCGTCCCTGCCGTACGACCCGGCGTGGCAGCCGCCCGACGCCCCGGTCACCGAGGCCCTACGCCGGGAGCCGACGCCGATCTCCCGTCGCAACTTCGTCGAGTTGTGCGCCCGGTTGACCGCCGACGACGAGCAGGTTTTCGAGGCGCTCTGGCGACGGCTCGGCCTGTCGGTGGACTGGTCGTTGACGTACACCACGATCGGGCGGGCGGCGCGGGCCACCTCGCAGCGGATGTTCCTGCGCAACCTGGCCCGGGGCGAGGCGTACCAGGCGCAGGCGCCGACGCTGTGGGACGTCGGGTTCGGCACCGCCGTGGCACAGGCGGAACTGGAGGACCGGGAGCGTCCGGGGGCGTACCACCGGCTGCGGTTCACCGGGCCGGACGGGCGGGAGGTGCTGATCGACACCACCCGGCCGGAGCTGCTGCCGGCCTGTGTGGCGGTGGTCTGCCACCCCGACGACGAGCGGTACGCCGACCTGGTGGGCGCGACCGTGCGTACCCCCGTGTTCGGGGTCGAGGTGCCGGTGCGCGCGCACCCGCTGGCGGACCCGGGCAAGGGCACCGGCGTCGCGATGGTCTGCACGTTCGGTGACCTGACCGACGTGACCTGGTGGCGGGACCTCGACCTGGCGACCCGGGTGGTGATCGGCCGGGACGGCCGGCTGCTGGCCGAGCCACCGGACGGCGTGCCGGTCGGACCCTACGCCACGCTTTCCGGGCAGTCGGTCAACGCCGCCCGGCGGGCCGTCGTGGAGTCGCTGCGCGAAGCCGGTGACCTGGTCGGTGAGCCGCGCGAGATCACCCATCCGGTGAAGTTCTACGAGCGCGGCGACCGGCCGTTGGAGATCGTCTCGACCCGGCAGTGGTACCTGCGCAACGGTGGCCGGGACGCCGGGCTGCGGGCGGAGCTGCTGGCCCGGGGCGACGAGCTGCGCTGGGTGCCGGAGCACATGGGCCACCGCTACGCGCACTGGGTGGGCGGGCTGACCGGGGACTGGCTGGTCAGCCGGCAACGCTTCTTCGGGGTGCCGGTGCCGGTGTGGTACCGGCTCGACGCCTTTGGCGAGCCGGACCATGCCAACCCTCTCACACCGGACGAGGCGTCGCTGCCGGTCGACCCGTCGGGTGAGCCGCCGCCCGGCTACGACGAGTCGCAGCGCGGCGTGCCCGGTGGGTTCGTCGGCGACCCGGACGTGCTGGACACGTGGGCCACCTCGTCGTTGACCCCGCAGATCGTCGGCGGTTGGGAGACCGACCCGGAGTTGTTCGACCGGATCTTCCCGATGGACCTGCGCCCGCAGGGACAGGAGATCATCCGGACCTGGCTCTTCGGCACGGTCGTGCGTGCCCACCTGGAGCACGGGGTGCTGCCCTGGCGGGACGCGGTGCTCTCCGGCTGGATCCTCGACCCGGACCGCAAGAAGATGTCCAAGTCCAAGGGGAACGTGGTCACCCCGATGGCGCTGCTGGAACAGCACGGCTCGGACGCGGTGCGCTACTGGGCGGCCAACGGCCGGCCCGGCATGGACCTGGCCTTCGACCCGGCGCAGATCAGGGTGGGTCGGCGGCTGGCCACCAAGCTGCTCAACGCGTCGAAGTTTGCGTTGGGGCTGGGTGCCGCCGACGCCCTGCGCACCCCGGCGACCACCCCGTTGGACACCGCCCTGCTCGCCGAGCTGTCCACCGTGGTCGCCACCGCGACCGCCGCCTTCGACGGGTACGACCACACGACCGCCCTACAGGCCACCGAGGCGTTCTTCTGGCGGTTCTGCGACGACTACATCGAGTTGGTGAAGGAACGCGCCTACGGCACCGGGCCGGGTGCCGACTCGGCCCGGGCGGCGCTCGCCACCGCCCTGTCGGTGCAGTTGCGGTTGTTCGCCCCGGTGCTGCCGTACGTGACCGAGGAGGTCTGGTCGTGGTGGCGGTACGGCTCGGTGCACCGGGCCCCCTGGCCGACCACCTACGAGGTGGGGCGGGCGATCACCGGCACCGGTGACCCGGCCCTGCTGCGGCTGGCCGGGGACGCGCTGGGCCAGGTCCGGCGGGCCAAGTCCGAGCGCAGGCTGTCGATGCGGGCGGAGGTCCCGCTGGCCGAGGCGCTGGGCCCGGCCGGCCTGCTCGACCAGCTCACCCTGGTCGCCGACGACGTGCGCGCCGCCGGCCGGATCACCACCCTCGACCTGCTCCCCGACCGCGCCCCCGAACTCGTCATCGCCAGCGCATTCTGACGCCGGCCGACGGGTCGGCGGGTCGGCGCTAGATCGCCGGTGTGGCGGTATCCAGTCGCCTGGATGCCGCCACACCGGCGCAACTGCGTCGATCATGGGCTGTCCGCCCCGCCCGCCCGAGCGGGGCGGGCCGGGCGGACAGGGTGAGACAGGTGGGGCAGGGTCAGCTGGTTTCGCCGGCGACGCTGAAGGAGCGGAGCCGGTCGATGGCCAACACGGTGAAGCCGACGCTGACCACGGCGGTCAGCACCACCGCCACCGGCACCGAGACGGTGGTCGACAGCAGGTCGGTCGGGGCGATCCTGTCGGCCAGGGCGATCACCCACTGCTGGATCGACAGCACCCGGGTGCCGCTGACGAAGTTGCCCAGCAGCCCCTCCCAGATCAGCACGTAGACCAGGCCGAGCAGCACCGGCCGCCGGGTGACCAGGCTGAGCGCCAGGAACAGCGCCGAGTAGGCCAGCGCGCCGAGCGCCGAGGCGACGACCAGGCCCAGGCCGAGGCGTACCGAGTCGGCGAGCACGCCCGCGACGTAGAGCGGCACGGCGACGGTGGCCGCGCTGACCCCGGCGGCCACCGCGAGTTTCGGCAGCACGATCTGCCAGCGGGGCAGCGGCTTGGTCAGGATGTGCACCACCGTGCCGTCGTCGATCTCCGCGCCGAGCACGCCGGTGCCGACGATGAGCGCCACCACCGGCAGCACCACGGCCAGGCCGAGGCCGACCAGCACCGGCGTCGCCCACTGGCCCGGGTCCACCCCGAGCGACCGGCACAGGACGGCCAGCAGCACCAGCACCGCCGGCAGCGGCAGCAGCATGAGGAACCGGCGACGGCCGAACAGCCCGCGCGCGGTGATCCAGGAAACGGTCGACATCAGGCCTCCACCAGGTAGGAGAAGACGCTCTCCAGGGACTCGTCCTCGGGGGTCAACTGCCGGACCCGGATCTGCCGGGCGAGCGCGATCCTGGGCAGCGCCCGGGTGAACGCGCCGTAGTCGCCGGCGCGTACGGTCAGGCCGTTCTTGTCCAGCTCGACGCCCGCGACCGACGGGTCGGCCATCAGCGCCACGGCCAACGCCCGGTCGTCGGTGGAGCGGACCGCGAAGACGTGCGGCCGGTTGGTCATCAACCGGCGGATGGTGCGGAAGTCACCGGAGGCGGCCAGCCGGCCGGCCACCATCACCTGCACCGTGCCGGAGACCTGCTCGACCTCCTCCAGGATGTGCGAGCTGAACAGGATCGTCCGCCCGGCGTCGCCGAGGGAGTGCAGCAGGCCCATCATGTGCAGCCGCTGGCGCGGGTCCATCCCGTTGAACGGCTCGTCGAGCAGCAGCACCTGCGGGTCGTGCACCAGCGCGGCGGCCACCCGGGTCCGCTGCCGCATGCCCTTGGAGTACGTGCCGATCCGGCGGTCCTGCGCGTCGGTCATCTCGACCAGTTCGATCGCCCGGCGGGCGGCGGCCTCGGGGTCGGGCAGCCGGTGCAGCTTCGCGCTGGCCAGCACGAACTCCTTGGCGGTGAGGAAGGAGTGCACCGCCTCCCGCTCGCTGACCAGCCCGAGCCGCCGGTAGACGCCCGGGTTGCGCCAGGTGGACTCCCCGTCGAGGGTGAGCGTGCCCCGGGACGGGGCGAGGAAGCCGGCCATCATGTGCAGCAGGGTGGTCTTGCCGGCGCCGTTCGGGCCGAGCAGGCCGGTCACCCCGGGGCCGAGCCGCATGGTGACGTCGTTGACCGCCACCACGTTGCCGTACCAGCGGGAGACCCCGACGAGATCCAGGGTGCTGGTGGTGACCACCGGCCGGGCGTCGGTGTCGAGTGTGGTCATCGGGCGGCCACCTTCCGGTATCGCAGCAGCAGCAGGGCGGTGCAGGCGGTGACCAGCAGCACGGCGACGACCGCGTAGACCGGGCCGAAGCCGCCGATCGGCGGGCCGGTGCCGGCGCCCGGGTAGAGCAGGTCCTGCAACGCCCACGAGCCGACCCCCTGTACCAGGGTCGACGGTGAGGCCAGGAGGGCCAGCTCGTTGACGGCCTGTGAGGGCAGGATCGACAGCACGCCGACGACCGGGGTGGTCATCAGGAAGACCGCCACGATGCCACCGGCGGCGAAGGCCCGCTTGCCGGTGAGCGAGGCGACCAGCAGACCGATCGAGGCGAAGACCGCCGCCCACAGCCCCGCGTAGAGCAACCCGGGCAGCAGGTCCAGCAGCTCGTTCCAGGTCCCGCGCAGGCCGTCGGAGGTGGTGAACGCCGCGCCCAGGAACATCACCAGCTGCGGCCCGCCCAGCAGCAGCCACAACGCGCTGACCAGGGAGAGCAGCTTGGCCAGCGCGTAGTCGTCGCGCGGCAGCGGCCGGGAGAAGTACAGCGGGAGCACGCCGCTGCGCAGGTCCCGGGAGACCAGCTCGGGGGCGGCCACCGCGACGAAGAAGATGACCAGCCAGCTCATCGCGTCGGCGAACTGGGCGTACGTCATCACCACCTCGCCGATCTGGCTGCGCACGGCGGTGAGGCCGGCGGCCACCACCGTCACGATGCCGACCACCAGCCAGGGGAAGATCTTCGCCTTGGCGCTGCGGCCGAGCCCGAAGACCGTCCGCAGGCCGTGCAGGTAGAGCGCGCCGAAGACGTGCCGGCGGCCCAGCCTCGGGCCGGTGTAGCGCTGGTAGCCGATGTCGTGGATGACGCCGGTCGGCTCAGGCATTGCTGGGCTCCCTCGGGGCGAAGAGTTCGGCCACCCGGTGCCGGCGCTGGTCCAGCCGGTGCAGCGGCAGGTCCAGCTCGGCGACCGCGCCGAGGATCAGGTCGTAGGTACGCTCGTCGGCCAGCGGGACGAGCAGCATCCGGCCGTCGCGGGTCACCGGCAGGTCGAGCGCGGCGAGCCGGCCGGCCAGCTGGTCGGTGCCCTCGCTGACCTCGACGGCGAGCAGGTCGGTGGCCGAGGTCATCGCGTCGATCCGGTCGGCGCGCAGCAGCCGCCCCCCGTCGATGGCGACCAGGGTGTCGCAGATCCGCTCCACCTCGCCGAGCAGGTGCGAGCAGACCAGGACGGAGATGCCGAACTCGGTGCCGATCCGGTGGACCAGGGCGAGCATGGCGTCCCGGCCGGCCGGGTCGAGGCCGTTGGTGGGCTCGTCGAGCAGCAGCAGGTCCGGGTCGTGCACCAGGGCCTGGGCGAGCTTGACGCGCTGCTTCATACCGGTGGAGTAGCCGCCCACCGGGCGGTACCGCTCCTCGTAGAGGCCGACGTGGCGCAGCGTCTCGGAGGCGCGCTCGCGGGCCACCGTACGGGGCAGGCCGCTCATCCGCCCCAGGTGGGTGACGAGTTCGGCGGCGGAGAGGTCGGGCGGAAGCGCCTCGTGTTCGGGCATGTAACCGACCCGGGCGCGGACCGCCGCCGGGTCGGTGGTGGGGTCGAGGTCGAGCACGGAGACCCGTCCGCTGGTCGGCGGGAGCAGGCCCAGCAGAATCTTGATCAGGGTCGACTTGCCGGCGCCGTTCGCGCCGACGAGACCGATGATCCCCGGCTCGACCGCGACGGTCAGGTCGGCCAGCGCGGTGACCCGGCCTCCGTACGTCTTGGTGAGCGACTCGGTCGCGATCAGTGTCACGTCCGCCAGCCTAGGGACCGGCCACCCCGGCGGGTATCCGGAATCGCCCCGGGTCTCCCCTGATACCCGCCCCTGACCAGCCCCGCCCCGATCGGCCGGGCCGACGGTCCGCGCCCGATCGGCGATCCGGCGGTGTCCGCCGAATCCGGCACCGCCGTGCCGGCCCAGGCGGGTCGAACGAGCGGGCGGGGCGGTAAGGCTTCCGTAACCCCGGTGACGGGTGACCGGTCGCGGTGGCGCGGCGAGACTGGACGGCATGTTCCGTCGCCTGTCCCGTGCCCCGCTGGCCTGGGTCGCCGTCGTCGTCCTCGGCGTCGGTGCCGCCTTCGGCCTGTACTGGTTCCAGCCCTGGAAGGTGGTGGCCGACCGCCAGGTCGACGAGCGGCTCTCCGACGTCGACGACGCCGCCCCGACCGGCACCGTGGCCGCCGACGGCACCACACCCGCCGACGGCGGCGTGGCCGGGACCACCCCGACCGGGACCGCCCCGCCGACCGCGCCCGCCGGCACCCCACCCCGGACCACGCCCACGGACGGTTCCCCGGCCACCCGGCCGGTGGTGGTGAGCCGGGGGACGTTCGTCAGTCACGAACACGACACCTCGGGCACCGCCCGGATCGTCCGCACCGCCGACGGCCGGCACCGGCTGGAACTGGTCGGGCTGGACACCTCCAACGGCCCGGATCAGCGGGTCTGGCTCTCCGACCAGCCGGTCCGCACCGGCCGGGCCGGTTGGCACGTCTTCGACGACGGCCGCCGGGCGGAGCTGGGCCGGCTCAAGGGCAACCGCGGCGACCAGGCGTACGCCGTCCCGGCCGGCACCGACCTCGCCGCGCTGACGAGTGTCACCATCTGGTGTCAACGATTCGCGGTCTCGTTCGGCGCCGCGTCCCTGGTCCCGGCCGGTTGACACCCCCCACCGACCGGCCGGGACACGCCACCGGTGATCCACTTCCGGGTCGGGAGTGGAGTGGCACTCTCGACCGATCGCCGGCCGGCTGAGAAACTGTGATCCGGCCAGCGAGTGAGGGGTACGGATGAGCAACGGTTCAGTGCTGCCCGAGGACGTGCTGCGGGACGCCCCCGCGTACGCGCCACGCCCCGGTGAGCTGGCCGATCTGGAGCTGCTGGTGAGTGGGGCGTACACCCCGCTGGCCGGCTTCATGACCCGCGCCGACCTGGCCTCGTTGCAGCGTCGCGGCAGACTGGCCGACGGCACGTCCTGGCCGGTCCCGGTGACCCTCCAGGTGCCCACCGCCGTCGCCGACGGGCTGGACCCGGCCGACCCGGGCCGGCGGACGCTGGTGCTCACCGACGGCGAGGGCGCCCCGGTGGCCGGGCTGGAGGTGACCGACGTCTGGCCGGTCCGCGAGGGCGTGGCCGGGCTGGGCGGCCCGGTACGCCGGCTCGGCGACGGCGGGCACGGCCCGTTCCAGCGGCTGCGCCGTGGGCCGGACGAGGTGCGTCCGTTGCTGCCCCCGGGCCGGGTGCTCGGGGTGATCGCCGACCGGCCGCTGCACCGGCCGCAGCTGGCGCAGATCGCGCACGCGGCCCGTACCCTCGGCGCGCATCTGCTGGTGATGATCCCGGTCGGCGAGGACGGCGCGGCCGGACTGCCCACCGAGGCCCTGGTCCGCAGCATCTTCGCCGCCCGCGACCGGATGCCCCCGGCGACGCTGGTCGCAGTCCCGCTGCCCCGCCGGGCCGACGAGATCAGCGACGCGCTGCTGCGGGCCCGGATCTCCGCCGCCTACGGGGTGACCCACCTGCTGTCCACCGGCGGCATGCTCTCCGGGGCGGGGCTGCGGGTGCTGGTCCCCCGCGAGCTCGCCTACGACAGCCGGGACGGCCAGTGGCGCTGGCGGGACGACATCCCGCCGCGCAACCGCAAGCTGGCGCTGAGCGAGGCGGAGATCGACGACCTGCTCGACCGGGGTTTCCCGTTGCCCGAGTGGCACACCCCGCCGGCGGTGGCCAAGGAGCTGAGCCGGGCCCGCCCGCCGCGCCGGCACCGGGGGCTGGTGGTCTTCCTCACCGGGCTCTCCGGCTCCGGCAAGTCGACGATCGCCCGGGGCCTGGCCGATCTGCTGCGCGAGCAGGGCGACCGGACGATCACCCTGCTCGACGGCGACGTGGTACGTCGGGAGTTGTCGGCCGGGTTGACGTTCAGCCGGGCCGACCGGGACGCGAACGTGCGCCGGATCGGCTGGGTGGCGGCCGAGATCGCCCGGCACCGGGGGGTGGGGATCTGCTGCCCGATCGCCCCGTACGCGCAGGCGCGGGCCGCCGTGCGGGAGATGGCCCGGACGGCCGGGGCGGGGTTCCTGCTGGTGCACGTGGCCACCCCGTTGGAGGTCTGTGAGCAGCGCGACCGCAAGGGCCTGTACGCCCGCGCCCGCGCCGGCCTGCTCACCGGGATGACCGGCATCGACGACCCGTACGAGACGCCCACCGACGCCGATCTGGTGGTCGACACCACCGACCAGAGCATCGACGAGGCGGTGCAGGCGGTGATGACCCATCTGACCGAGACCGGCTGGGTGGAGCCGCGGCTGCCGTCCGCCTGACCTCGGGGGTTCCACTTCCGCCCCTGCCCGCTGCGCGCTAGTGTTCAATCTTGTTGGAACACGTGCGAGCGCGTGCAGGTGCGGGGGCCCGGGAGGTACGGCGGATGCTGGCGCGTCAGCGGCAGGCGACGATCCTCGACCGGGTCCGCACCGCCGGTGGTGTCCGGGTCACCGAGCTGGCTGCCGAGTTCGGCGTCTCCGACATGACCATCCGGCGTGACCTGGACGCGCTGCACGACCGGGGCCTGCTGGCCAAGGTGCACGGCGGGGCGACCGTCACCGACCCGGGCTCGACCGACGAACCGGGCTTCCACGCCAAGTCCGTCCGGCAGTCCGCCGAGAAGGCCGCCATCGCCTCCCGGGCCGCCGAACTGGTCCGCCCGGGTGCGGCGGTCGCCCTCTCCGCCGGCACCACCACCGCCGAGCTGGCCCGACGCCTGGTCGACGTGCCGGGGCTGACCGTGGTGACCAACTCGCTGCCGGTGGCCGAGATCCTGCACACCGCCGGCCGCCCCGACCAGACCGTGGTGCTCACCGGCGGGGTACGCACCCCGTCCGACGCGCTGGTCGGCCCGCTGGCGGTGGAGGCCATCCGCTCGCTGCACCTGGACCTGCTCTTCCTCGGCGTGCACGGGATCACCGAGCGGGCCGGTTTCACCACCCCGAACCTGATGGAGGCGGAGACCGACCGGGCCCTGGTGGAGGCCGCCGACCGGCTGGTCGTCCTCGCCGACCACACCAAGTGGGGCACCGTCGGCATCTCCTCCATCGTCGGCCTGGGCGCCGCCGACGTGCTGGTCAGCGACGACCGGTTGGCCCCCGAGGCGCGCCGGGTGATCGACGAGAAGGTGGGCGAACTGGTGATCGTGACAGGTACGGGCCGGGCTACCGGGCGGGAGACGACGCGGTGAAGCGTACGGCGATCGAGTTGGCCGACGGCCGCGAGCTGATCTACTTCGACGAGCGCGACGACGCCGTCCGGGACCAGCCGGACCGGCGGGAGCTGCCGCCGCCACCACCCGCCTCCCAGCTGCGCTACGACCCGCTCACCGACGAGTGGGTGGCGGTGGCGGTGCACCGGCAGACCCGGACCTTCCTCCCGCCGGCCGACCAGTGCCCGCTGTGCCCGTCGCGGGGCGACCGGCACAGCGAGATCCCCGCGCCCGACTACGACGTGGCGGTCTTCGAGAACCGGTTCCCCTCACTGAGCCAGCGGATCGCCGACGAGCCGGCCGAGATCACCGGGTTCACCCCGGTCCGCCCCGGCCAAGGACGCTGCGAGGTGGTCTGCTTCACCGACGACCACGAGGCCTCCTTCGCCAGCCTCTCCCCCGCCCGGGTCCGGCTGGTGCTCGACGCGCTGGCCGACCGGACCACGGCGGTCGGCGCGCTGCCCGGGGTGGAGCAGGTGTTCTGCTTCGAGAACCGGGGCGTGGAGATCGGCGTGACCCTGCACCACCCGCACGGCCAGATCTACGCGTACCCGTTCGTCACGCCGCGTACCCGGTCGATGCTGGCGGCGGCCCGCCGGCACGCGGAGCGCACCGGCGGCGGCAACCTCTACGCCGACGTGCTCGCCGCCGAGCGCGCCGCCGGGGACCGGGTGGTCGCGGCGAACGAGCACTGGACGGCGTACGTGCCGGCGGCGGCCCGGTGGCCGTTCGAGGTGCACGTCGCGCCGCACCGGCCGGTGCCGGACATCCCGGCGCTCGACGACGCCGAACGGGACGCCTTCGGCCCGCTCTACCTGGACGTGTTGCGCCGGTTCGACGGGCTGTTCGACCTGCCCATGCCGTACATCGCGGCCTGGCACCAGGCGCCGGTGCGGATCGACCGGGAGTTGGGTCACCTGCACCTGCAACTGTTCAGCGTCCGGCGGGCGAGGGACAAGCTGAAGTACCTGGCCGGTTCCGAGTCCGGGATGGGGGTCTTCATCAACGACATCGCCCCCGAGCGGGCCGCCGAACTGTTGCGCGCCGCCTGACCCCGCAGGCAGGGCGCGGGGGGCCCCGGAACAGGGCCCCCCGCGGGGAAGGGACGGCTGGCTGTGCTCGACAGCCGGGAAGGCTGGCCGGTCGGCACCGGTGCCGTGCGACGACCGACGACAACCTCCCTGGACGCGACTGGCACCACGTCCACCCAGCTCAACGACCTTTTTCCGGGCCGGTGACGCGGCCGTCACCCGGACGGGTGGCGGCCGCTGTCCCCCGGTGCGTGGGCCGCGACGCGCCGGAGACGACGGAACCCGCCGGCGGTCCGCCGGCGGGTTCCGTGGGTACGGGCGAGGGTCAGGCGCCGAGCTTGCGCGCCAGGTTCTCGTCGAGGGTGTTCATGAACTCGTCGGTGGTCTGCCACGGGGCGTCCCGCGAGATGAGCAGCGCGAGGTCCTTGGTCATCTGGCCGCTCTCGACGGTGTCGACGATGACCTGCTCCAGGGTGTCGGCGAACTCGGTGACCGCCGGGGTGCCGTCCAGCTTGCCCCGGTGGGCGAGGCCCCGGGTCCAGGCGTAGATCGAGGCGATCGGGTTGGTCGAGGTCTTCTCGCCCTTCTGGTACTGCCGGTAGTGCCGGGTGACGGTGCCGTGGGCGGCCTCCGCCTCGACGGTACGACCGTCCGGGGAGAGCAGCACGGAGGTCATCAGGCCGAGCGAGCCGAAGCCCTGCGCGACGGTGTCGGACTGCACGTCACCGTCGTAGTTCTTGCAGGCCCAGACGTAGCCGCCCTCCCACTTGAGCGCGGCGGCGACCATGTCGTCGATGAGCCGGTGCTCGTAGGTGAGGCCGGCGGCGGCGAACTCGTCCTTGAACTCGTTCTCGAACACCTCGGCGAAGAGGTCCTTGAACCGGCCGTCGTACGCCTTGAGGATGGTGTTCTTGGTCGACATGTAGACCGGGTAGTTGCGGTCCAGGCCGTACCGGAACGAGGCGCGGGCGAAGTCCCGGATCGACTCGTCGTAGTTGTACATGCCCATGGCGATGCCGCCGCCGGGGAAGTTGGCGACCTCCATCTCCATCGGGGTGCCGCCGTCGGCCGGGGTGTACGTGATGGTGACCGTGCCCGGACCGGGGACCACGAAGTCGGTGGCCTTGTACTGGTCGCCGTGCGCGTGCCGGCCGATGATGATCGGCTTGGTCCAGCCCGGGACGAGCCGCGGCACGTTCGACATGATGATCGGCTCGCGGAAGACCACGCCGCCGAGGATGTTACGGATGGTGCCGTTCGGCGAGCGCCACATCTTCTTGAGGCCGAACTCCTCGACCCGGGCCTCGTCCGGGGTGATGGTGGCGCACTTGACGCCGACGCCGTGCTCCTTGATGGCGTTCGCGGCGTCGATGGTCACCTGGTCGTCGGTGGCGTCCCGGTGCTGGATCGACAGGTCGTAGTAGTGCAGGTCGACGTCGAGGTAGGGCAGGATCAGCTGCTCGCGGATCTGCTTCCAGATGATCCGGGTCATCTCGTCGCCGTCGAGCTCCACGACCGGGTTGTTTACCTTGATCTTCGCCATCGGCCGGCGCTCCTCTCGGGGGACACGTGCTCAAGCAGTACGAGCGTACTGGAAACTGGTCGGCGGCACCGAGCCGGCCTCCACCCGACGGCACCGGCCGGCGGAGAACACCCGGTGGACCACGGCCGGCCCGGGCAGAATCGCCGGCTCCGGTACGCCGTACCCCCGGGTCCGTCACGGTCACCGCCCTCACCGAGGTACGGACAGTTCTGCCACCCCTACCCGTCTGCCAGCCCTACCCGAAGGCATTCCCCACAGCGACCGCCCCACACCGACGCGAGGCCGACCGGCGGGAACCCGCCCCGGAGCGCCAGCCCGGTGATCAAGAGGTTCGAGTCACGTCGGGGCGGGTGGCTTGACGCAAACCTCTTGATCACCGGGGCAGGGCGACCGGCGGGGCCGGGACGGGGCGACGGGTGGGGACGGCGCAGGGGCGGGACGGCGGGTGCCGTCCCGCCCCTGCGGCGGATGGTTCAGCGGATCACATGCTGGCGACGTCGGCCTGCTTGGCGCGGACGGCCTCGGCGGCCTCCTTGAGACTGGCCAGCTCGTCGGCGTCCAGGTCGGTCTCGACGACCCGCTTCACGCCCTCGGCGCCGATCTCGGCCTCGACGCCCAGGTAGACCCCGGAGATGCCGTACTCGCCGTCGACCCAGGCGCAGACGGGCATGACCGCGCCGGAGTCCTCGGCCACGGCCCGCGCCATCCGGGCGGCGGCGGCGGACGGCGCGTAGTACGCCGAACCGGTCTTGAGCAGCGCGACGACCTCGGCGCCACCGTTGCGGGTCTTGACGACCAGCTCCTCGATCTGCTCGGCGGGCATCGCGTCACGCAGCGGCTTGCCGTTGACGGTGCTCTGCGAGGGCACCGGCACCATCGTGTCGCCGTGCGAGCCGAGGGTCAGCGTCTTGACCGACTTCACCGGTACGTCGAGGGCCTCGGCGACGAAGTTGGTGAACCGGGCGGTGTCGAGCATGCCGGCCTGGCCGAGCACCCGGTTCCTGGGGAACTGGGTGGCGAGCTGGGCGAGCGCGGTCATCTCGTCGAGCGGGTTGGACACCACGATGACGACGGCGTTCGGGGCGTACTTGGCGACGTTCTCGGCGACCTGCCGCACGATCTTGGCGTTGGTCTCCAGCAGGTCCATCCGGCTCATGCCCGGCTTGCGGGGCAGACCGGCGGTGATCACGACGACGTCGGAGCCCTCGATGGCCTCGTAGCCCTCGCCGTTGGGGCCGGTGGTGACGCCGACGACCTTGGTCTCGAAGCCCTCGACCGCGCGGGACTGGTTGAGGTCCAGCGCGAGACCCGCCGGCTTGCCCTCCACGATGTCGGTGATGACGACGGTGTCGAAGACGTCGTACTCGGCCAGGCGCTGTGCGGTGGTGGAGCCGTAGAAGCCGGCCCCGACGACAGTGACCTTCTTACCCATGGTCGTCCCACTCCCTGCTACCAGTCGGTTTTCCCGACCGTAACAGTCATCCCGGCACCGTTTCGGCCAGGGGCGGCGACCATCCCCGGGATGGGGCCAACGTCACCACCGCCCGGTTCCCGGCGGGTGCCGCGGCGGGCGGTGGCCCGGCCCCGTGCCACCGCCGCCGAGCAGGGGCGACGGCCTGCGGGTCAGCCGCGCTCGGCGCGTTCGACGACGTTGGTGAGCAGCATGGCCCGGGTCATCGGTCCGACGCCGCCGGGCATCGGGGCCAGCCGACCGGCCACCTGCGCCACCTGCGGGTCGACGTCGCCGGTGTAGCGGCCCTTGCCGTCGTCGCCGATCACCCGGGTGATGCCGACGTCCACCACGGTGGCCCCCGGCGTGATCATGTCGGCGGTGAGCAGGCCGGGCACCCCGGCGGCGACGATGACGATGTCGGCGGCGCGGGTGTGGGCCGCGAGATCGAGGGTGCCGGTGTGGCAGAGGGTCACCGTCGCGTTCTCACTGCGCCGGTTGAGCAGCAGACCGAGCGGGCGGCCGACGGTGTTGCCCCGGCCGACGAGGGCGACGTTGGCGCCGCGCAGCGGCACGTCGTACCGGCGGAGCAACTCGACGATGCCGCGCGGGGTGCAGGGCAGCGGGCCGTCGTAGCCGAGCACCAGCCGGCCCAGGTTCACCGGGTGCAGGCCGTCGGCGTCCTTGTCCGGGTCGATCATCTCCAGCGCCCGCTGGGTGTCCAGGTGCCCCGGCAGCGGCAGCTGGACGATGTAGCCGTGGCAGCCCGGGTCGGCGTTCAGCTCGGCGAGGACGTCGTCGAGCTGCTGCTGGTTGGCGTCGGCGGGCAGCTCGCGGCGGATCGAGGCGATGCCCACCTCGGCGCAGTCGCGGTGCTTGCCGTTGACGTACGCCTCGGAGCCGGGGTCCGCGCCGACCAGGACCGTGCCCAGGCCGGGGGTGACCCCCCGCTCGGCCAACGCCTTGACGCGTACCCGCAGCTCGTCCTTGATCTCGGCTGCGGTCGCCTTGCCGTCCAGGATGATCGCCGTCACGACCAGATCGTCTCATGGTCGGCGGACGGCGGACCGACGACGGGGAACCCGTGACTTTCCGTGAGGTGCCGTTATTCACTCTGCGTGACCAACTGCGGGCCGGCTCACCCCCTGAACCGGACGGGGGAGACGCGTCGGGCCCGGACCGGGCATCGGGCGTCCGGGCGGTCACGACGGGCGATCCACCCTGACGGCACCGTGAAACCACCCTCCTCACCCGCCATCGAGCAGGCATTTCGCCGGGTTTCCGATACCAGCAACGGTCGTCGACGACAAGGCCGCAGCCGGTGATCGCAACGCTGTCGTTGTCGACGGGCCCAACCCGACCTACCGTTGCCGGACGTTGCGCAGAGTCACCCAACGCCGGGTCCGGCTGCGCTCCGTGATGAGATGAGGAGACCCCCATGCGTGTGCGCAGGCTTGCTGCCTGGACCGCTCTCCCGCTCGCGGTGACCCTGGGCCTGGCGGCCTGCGGCTCGGGCGGCGGCAGCGGAACCGGTCAGTCCGACCCCAACGCGGCCGTGCGGATCGAGATCGCCGAGCCGCAGCACCTGGTGCCGACCAACACCAACGAGACCAGCGGTTCGCAGGTGCTCGCCGCCCTGTTCAGCCCGCTCGTCGACTACGACGAGGCCAACAAGCCCTACGAGGTGGCGGCCGAGTCGGTCACGTCGTCGGACAACAGGGTCTGGACGGTCAAGCTCAAGGACGGCTACACCTTCCACAACGGCGAGAAGGTCACCGCCGACAACTACCTCGACGCCTGGAACTACGGCGCGTACGCCCCCAACGGGCAGAACTCCAGCTACTTCTTCGAGAAGATCGCCGGGTACGCCGACCTCCAGGGCGACAAGCCGGCCGCCGAGCGGCTGTCCGGGCTGAAGAAGGTCGACGACCTGACCTTCACCGTGACGCTGACCGAGCCGTACAGCGAGTTCAAGACCATGCTCGGGTACACCGCCTTCTACCCGCTGCCGAAGGCCGCCTTCTCGGCCCCCGGCGTGCTCAAGGAGGGCTACGAGCAGGCCCCGGTCGGGCAGGGCCCGTTCCGGATGAAGGGCTCCTGGCAGCACGACGCCAAGGTCGAGGTGGAGCGCTACGACGCCTTCCCCGGCGAGCAGCCGAAGGTGGGCGGCGTCGAGTTCCGGATCTACCAGCAGCCGACCGCCGCGTACGCGGACGTGCTCTCGGACAACCTCGACGTGATCAAGACGATCCCGACCGAGAACCTGTCCACCGCCGCCACCGACCTGGGCGACCGGTTCCGGCAGAGCCCAGCGTCGTCGTTGCAGGTGCTGGCCTTCCCGACCTTCCAGAAGGAGTTCAGCAAGCCCGAGGTGCGCAAGGCGATCTCGATGGCGATCGACCGGGACGAGATCACCAAGTCGATCTTCAAGGACTCGCAGCAGCCGGCCCGCTCGTTCGTCTCGCCGGTGGTCGCGGGCTACCGCGAGAACACCATCGGCGCGGCCGGCGAGTTCGACCCGGCCAAGGCGAAGGCGGCGTACGAGGCGGCCGGCGGCCCGAAGAAGATCGAACTGTCGTACAACGGCGACGGCGGGCACAAGGACTGGATCGACGCGACCTGCAACCAGCTCAAGGCCAACCTGGGCGTGGAGTGCGTCGGCACCGCCGAGCCCAAGTTCGCCGACCTGCTGACCAAGGTCAAGGCGAAGCAGCCGGTGGGTCTGTTCCGGATGGGCTGGGTGATGGACTACCCGTCGATGGAGAACTACCTCGGCCCGCTGTACAGCACCAACGGCTCGTCGAACTACTACGGCTACAGCAACCCCGAGTTCGACAGGCTGCTCGCCGAGGGCGCCAAGGCGCCGAACGAGGAGGCCGCGATCGCCAAGTACCAGGCGGCCGAGGACCTGCTGGCCAAGGACATGCCGGTGATCCCGCTGCGCTACGGCCAGAACAACTTCGGCCACTCGACCAAGGTGAAGAACGTCCAGATGGACCTCTTCGACCGGGTCGACCTGCTGAAGATCGAGGCGGTCAGCTAGTCCGGGAGGGCGTCGGCGGCGAGCGGGCCGCCGGCACGTGCAGGCGCGTCGACGGCAACGGGGCCGTCGGCGGGAGCAACGGGTCGGGTCATCGGTGGACGGTGACCCGACCCGCCTCCGTCTCCGCTGCTTTTGGGCAAGACTGCACAGTATGTTCCGCTTCGTTCTGCGGCGTCTGCTCCAGATGGTCCTCGCCTTCTTCGGGACCACCCTGATCGTGTACGCCCTGATGTTCGCCGGCCAGGGCGACCCGATCCAGGCACTGGCCGGGGAACGGCCGGTGACCCCGGCGCAGCGGGCGTACCTGACGGAGAAGTTCCACCTCGACCGCACCGGCGTCGGCGGCTTCCTCTACCGCTACCTCGACTACCTCAAGAACCTGCTCCAGGGTGACCTCGGGCAGTCGCTGACCGGCCGCTCGATCGGGGACATCCTCGCCGCCGCCTGGCCGGTCACCGTCAAGCTGGCACTGATCGCGATGGCCGTGACGATCCTGTTCGGGGTCACCGCCGGGGTGCTCGCCGGCATCCGCCGGGCCAGCCTGTTCGACAACGCCACCCTGGTGCTGACCCTGCTGGTGCTGGGCATCCCCACCATCGTGCTGGCCCCGCTCGCCCAGTACCTGCTCGGCGTGCGGTGGCCCGTCTTCCCACCCACCGCCGGCGCCGACCCCGACCTGTGGGCCCTGCTGCTGCCCGGCATCGTGCTCGGCTCGCTGTCGCTGGCCACCGCGCTGCGGCTGACCCGTACCTCGGTCGCGGAGAACCTGCGCGCCGACTACGTGCGGACCGCCCGGTCCAAAGGGCTGGCCCGGCGGCGGATCATCGGCGTGCACGTGCTGCGCAACTCGCTCATCCCCGTGATCACCTTCCTCGGTGTCGAACTGGGCAACCTGATGAGCGGCGCGATCATCACCGAGGGCGTGTTCAACATCCCTGGGGTCGGCTTCAACCTGTTCCGGGGCATCCGCACCGAGGACGGCCCGCTGGTGGTGGGCATCGTCAGCGTCCTCGTCGTGGTCTACCTCGTCGCCAACCTGGTGGTGGACGTCCTGTACGCCGTCCTCGACCCGAGGATCCGCTATGAGTGAGCACAACGAGGTGACGGCATGAGCGACTTCGAGACGGTGGCGGCGACGGAGGACCAGGCCGCCCGGCGCGGGGTCTCCGGCGAGCCGGGCACACCCGACCGGGTGGGCGTACCGCAGAAGCCCCGCAGCCTGGCCGGGGACGCCTGGCGCGACCTGCGCCGCAAGCCGGTCTTCTGGATCAGCCTGGTGCTGGTCGTGCTGGTCGCCGCGATGGCCGCCGTGCCGTCGCTGTTCACCGCCAACGACCCGCGCGACTGCGTGCTGTCCCGCCAGCACGCCGGGGCGTCCGGCGGGGCCATCTTCGGGTACGACTTCCAGGGCTGCGACACGTACGCCCGTGCCGTCTACGGGGCCCGCGCCTCGCTGCTGGTCGGTGCGCTGTCCGCCCTGCTCACCGGGGCCATCGCGCTGGTCGTCGGGATGGTGGCCGGGTACTTCGGCCGCTGGGTCGACGCGGTGCTCTCCCGGGTGATCGACATCGTGCTCGGCATCCCGCTGCTGCTGGCCGCGATCGTACTGCTCAAGCGGGTCAGCACCAGCAGCGACACGGTCCGGCTGTTCGCGGTGATCTTCGTGCTGGCGGTGCTCGGCTGGACCACCGCCGCCCGGGTGGTCCGCTCCTCGGTGATCGCCGCGAAGGAGCAGGACTACGTCGCCGCCGCCCGGATGCTCGGCGCGGGCCACGGCCGGATCATGTGGCGGCACATCCTGCCCAACGCGCTCGCCCCGGCGATCGTGGTGCTGACCATCGCGCTCGGCTCGTTCATCGCCGCCGAGGCGACGCTGAGCTTCCTCGGCATCGGGCTGAAGGCCCCGACCATCTCCTGGGGCATCGAGATCGACGCCGGCCGGGTGCACATGCGCGAGTCGGCGACGCCGCTGGTCGTCCCGTCCGCCTTCCTCGCGCTGACCGTGCTCGCCTTCATCATGCTCGGCGACGCGATCCGCGACGCCTTCGACCCGAAGCTGCGGTGAGGCCGATGTCCACCCCGGGCGCGAGCGAGAGGCAGATCCGGTGACCGAGTCCACCTCCCGGCCCACGCCGGCCTCACCCACCCCGCCCGGCGGGCACCTGCTTGACGTACGCGACCTGCACGTCGAGTTCCGCACCGGCGAGGGGGTGGCCAAGGTGATCAACGGGGTCTCCTACCACCTGGACCCGGGCGAGACGCTTGCCGTGCTCGGCGAGTCCGGCTCGGGCAAGTCGGTCACCGCCCAGGCGGTGATGGGCATCCTGGACACCCCACCGGCGGTGATCCGTTCCGGCCAGATCCGCTACCGGGGTCGCGACCTGCTCACCCTGCCCGAGGAGCAGCGCCGGCAGGTACGCGGCAAGGAGATCGCGATGATCTTCCAGGACGCCCTGTCGGCGTTGAACCCGGTCTTCCCGGTCGGCTGGCAGATCGGCGAGACGCTGCGGCACCGCGACGGGATGTCCCGCGCCGACGCCCGACGGCGCACCGTCGAGCTGATGGACCTGGTACGCATCCCCGGGGCGGCCGGACGGCTCGGCGACCACCCGCACCAGTTCTCCGGCGGCATGCGGCAACGCGTCATGATCGCCATGGCGCTGGCGCTGAACCCGAAGGTGCTGATCGCCGACGAGCCGACCACCGCCCTCGACGTCACCGTGCAGGCCCAGATCATGGACCTGCTGGCCGACCTGCGCCGCGACCTCGACATGGCGATGATCCTGATCACCCACGACCTGGGGGTGGTGGCCGGCGTCGCGGACCGGATCGCCGTCATGTACGCCGGCCGGATCGTCGAGCACGCCGACGTCCACCCGCTGTACCGAGCGCCGGCCCACCCGTACACCAAGGGGTTGCTGGCCTCGATTCCCCGGCTGGACGTGCGCGGCCGGGAACTGTCCACCATCCGGGGCCTGCCGCCGAACCTGATGCGCATCCCGGGCGGCTGCCCGTTCCACCCCCGCTGCCCGTACGTGCGGCAGGTGTGCGTGGACGTGGTGCCCGACGACCTGATCCTCGCCGACGGCCGGACCAGCGCGTGCCACTTCGCCCAGGAGGTCCACGATGACCCCGACCGCTGACCCGGCCAAGGTCCGGGGCGAGACCATCCTCACGGTCGACGACCTGGCCAAACACTTCCCGATCACCCGGGGGGTGCTCTTCCGCCGGCAGGTCGGCGCGGTCCGGGCCGTCGACGGGGTCAGCTTCACGCTGCGCCGGGGCGAGACGCTCGGCATCGTCGGCGAGTCCGGCTGCGGCAAGTCGACCCTCGCCCGGGTGCTGATGCGGCTGGAGACGCCCACCTCCGGCCGGGCCACCCTGGACGGCCGCGACCTGCTCACCGCCGCCGGGGGCGAACTACGTCGGTTACGGCGCAACATGCAGATGGTGATGCAGGACCCGTACACCTCGCTGAACCCCCGGATGACGGTCGGCGACATCATCGGGGAGCCGTTCGACATCCACCCGGACGCGGCACCCAGGGGCAGCAAGCGCGGCCGGGTGCAGGAGCTGCTGGACGTGGTCGGGCTGAACCCGGAGCACGTCAACCGGTACCCGCACCAGTTCTCCGGCGGCCAGCGGCAGCGCATCGGCATCGCCCGCGCGCTCGCCCTGCGTCCCGAGGTGATCGTCTGCGACGAGCCGGTCTCCGCCCTGGACGTCTCGATCCAGGCCCAGGTGATCAACCTGTTGGAGCAGCTCCAGGACGAGTTCGGGCTGTCGTACGTGTTCATCGCGCACGACCTGTCGGTGGTCCGGCACATCTGCGACCGGGTCGCGGTGATGTACCTCGGCCGGATCGTGGAGATCGGCACCGAGGAGGAGATCTACGAACGGGCCACCCACCCGTACACCCAGGCGCTGCTGTCCGCGGTGCCGGTGCCCGACCCGCAGGCCCGGGGCGCGGCCGGCATCATCCGGTTGACCGGCGACGTGCCCAGTCCGGCCGACCCGCCGTCCGGCTGCCACTTCCGCACCCGCTGCTGGAAGGCCGAGGACATCTGCGCCCGGGAGGACCCGCCGACCGTCCCCCGCCCCGCCGACCCGCACCCCAGCGCCTGCCACTTCGCCGCGCTGCGCCCGCCGTCCGAACCGACGGGCCAGGGCTGACCGTGTGCTCCCGCGCCGGGGCGCGGGAGCACCGGGTGGATCAGTGGAAGAAGTGCCGGGTGCCGGTCAGGTACATGGTGACGCCGGCCTGCTGGCAGGCGGCGATGGTGTCCTCGTCGCGGATCGAGCCGCCGGGCTGCACGATCGCCTTCACCCCGGCGTCGATCAGGATCTGCGCGCCGTCGGCGAACGGGAAGAAGGCGTCGGAGGCGGCGACGGAACCCCGGGCCCGCTCCGCGCCGGCCCGGCTCACCGCCAGCCGGGCCGAGTCGACCCGGTTGACCTGGCCCATCCCCACCCCGACCGACGCGCCGTCGCGGGCCAGCAGGATCGCGTTGCTCTTCACCGCGCGGACCGCCCGCCAGGCCAGCGCGAGATCCCGCAGGGTCGCCTCGTCGGCCGCCTCGCCGGTGGCGAGCTTCCAGTTCGCCGGGTCGTCGCCCTCGGCGTCGATGCGGTCCCGCTGCTGGACGAGGACCCCGCCGGTCACCTGCCGCCACTCGGCCGGCAGCGGGGCGAAGGCCGGGGCGCGCAGCAGCCGGATGTTCTTCTTGCCCTGGAGGATCTCCACCGCGCCGGGCTCGAAGTCCGGTGCCACCAGCACCTCGGTGAAGATCTCCGCGACCTGCCCGGCCAGCTCCACCGAGACCGGCCGGTTGACGGCGATCACCCCGCCGAACGCGGAGACCGGGTCGCAGGCGTGCGCCTTGCGGTGGGCCTCGGCGACGTCCGCGCCGACGGCGATGCCGCACGGGTTGGCGTGCTTGATGACCGCCACCGCCGGCTGGTCGGGGAAGTCGTTCGCGGCGCGCCAGGCGGCGTCCGCGTCGACGTAGTTGTTGTAGGACATCTCCTTGCCGTGCAACTGCTCGGCCTGGGCCAGCCCCGGCGGGCTGCCCGGGTCGGCGTAGACGGCGGCGCCCTGGTGCGGGTTCTCGCCGTAGCGCAGCGTCGCCTGCCGGCGCAGCGCCAGCCCGGCGAAGTGCGGCCAGCCGTCCTCGGCCGGGGCGGCGGTGCCGGCGAACCAGTCGGCGACCGCCACGTCGTACTCGGCGATGTCGGCGAACGCGCGGGCGGCCAGCGCCCGCCGCTGGGCCAGCGTGAACCCGCCCTCGGCCAGCGCGGCGACCAGCGCCGGGTACGCGGCCGGGTCGGTCACCACGGCGACCGAGGCGTGGTTCTTGGCGGCGGCCCGGACCATCGCCGGCCCGCCGATGTCGATCTGCTCGACGCACTCGTCCGCCGACGCGCCGGAGGCGACGGTTTCCTGGAACGGGTAGAGGTTGGAGACCAGGACGTCGATGCCGGCGATGCCGTGCCCGGCGAGCTGGTCGGCGTGCGACTCCTTGCGCAGGTCGGCCAGGAGCCCGCCGTGGATCTTGGGGTGCAGGGTCTTGACCCGGCCGTCGAGGATCTCGGGGAAGCCGGTCACCTGCTCGACCGGGGTCACCGGCACACCCGCGCCGGAGATCGTCGACGCGGTGGAACCGGTCGAGACGATCTCGACCCCGGCCTCGTGCAGCGTACGGGCCAGCTCGACCAGGCCGCTCTTGTCGTAGACGCTGACCAGCGCCCGCCTGATCGGGCGGCGGGAGTCCTGCGGGGCACTCACGGAACCGTGACCTTTCTTCCGGTGATCGTCCAACCTGAACGGACCAGGCGACCGACCTGCTCGACGAGCTGGCGGCGCTCGGCTTCCTTGATGCGCTCGGTGAGCGTCTCCTCGTCGTCGTCGTCGAGGACCGGCACCGTCACCTGCGCGACGATCGGGCCGGTGTCCATCCCGGCGTCGACGAAGAAGAGGGTGGCCCCGGTGACCTTGACGCCGTAGGCGAGCGCGTCCCGGGGGCCGTGGATGCCGGGGAACGCCGGCAGCAGCGTGTTGTGCGTGTTCAGGTAGCGGTCGCCGAAGGCCGCCAGGAACTGCGGCCCGACCAGCTTCAGGAAACCCGCCGAGATCACCAGGTCGGGCCGGTGCTCGGCGACGTGCGCGGTGAGGGCCTTGTCCCAGTCGGCGCGGGTGGGGTGGTCCTTCACCCGGTCGACGAAGGTCGGCACCCCGGCGGCGGCGGCCCGGTCCAGCCCGACGATGCCGTCCCGGTCGGCGCCGACGGCCACCACCCGGGCCCCGTAGCCGGGGTCGGCGGTGGCGTCCAGCAGCGCCTGGAGGTTGCTGCCGGAGCCGGAGACGAGGACGACGAGGCGGGCGACGGACGCGGGCTCGGTCACCCGGCCACCCTAGCGGGCAGGTCGGCACGCCCATCCTGCGGGCGGCGACGTTTCGGGTGATCACGCGTGTCGCCCGGACACGGTACGCTGCCGGTCGCCCGGTGGCCGGGCCGTGCCCGCCACCGCGCCCCACAAGCCCATGATCAGGTACGCAGGCCGTACCGACGTGAACGAGGAGTACTGCAGATGCAGCCCGGCTACCCCAACCCGCAGCAGCCGATCAACAACAACATGACCGCGTCGATCGTGGCCATCTTCTTCTTCTGGCCGCTGGCGATCCCGGCCATCATCAACGCCTCGAAGGTCAACCCGGCCCTGCAGCAGGGCGACTACGCGGGTGCCGAGGCCGCCGCCCGCGAGTCCAAGAAGTGGTCCAAGCTGGCCTTCATCATCGGTGGCGTGTGGCTCGTCATCGTGCTGCTGTGCTGCCTCTTCGGTGGTGTGATGGGTGCGATCGACGGCAGCAGCACCAGCAGCTACTGACGGACCACGACTGAGGAGCAGCCGAGATGCAGCCCGGAAACCCCGGCCACGACCCGTACGGCCAGCAGCCCCCGCACGATCCGTACGGGCAGCAGCCCGTCTCGGGCCAGCCGCAGGACCCGTACGCCGCGCCGCAGGCACCGTACGGGCAGCAGCCGGCGGCGCCGTACGGGCAACAGCCGCCGTACGGGCAGCCCACCCACGACCCGTACGGCCCCCAGCCCACCTCGGGCCAGCCGTACGGTCAGCCCTTCCAGCCGGACCCGTACGGCCAGCCCGTCCACAAGGACCCCTACGGGCAGCAGCCGTACGCCGCGGCGGCCGGCTCCTATCCGGGGGCCGGCTACCCAGCGCCGCAGGGGCAGCAGAACACCCTCGGTCTGGTGTCGCTGATCCTCGGCATCGCGTCCATCCCGCTGCTCTGCTGCCTCTACCTGGGCATTCCGCTCGGTATCGGCGCGGCGATCACCGGCTGGCTGGGCATGCAGAAGGCGAACCAGGGTCTGGCCAGCAACGGCGGTCAGGCCAAGGCCGGCCTGATCTGCGGGGCGATCGCGGTCGGTCTCGGCATCCTGCTGCTGCTTCTCAACATCATCGGTAGTTTCACGCTGCCCACCTCGCCCTGACCGGGCGGGCACGATCGAGGGGCGTCCCGGCACCGTCCGGGGCGCCCCTCGTCGCGTGTCCGACGGGATCACGCCGGCAGTCCGGCACGGGGTGGTCAGTCGGGTACCGGGCGGGGCGGGCGGTCCTCGGACGACCGGGGGCGCTCCCGGGTCGGCCGGGGCCGGTCCCCGGCCGGGGCGGGCCGCTCCGGAGCCCTGCGGGGGCGGTCGGCGGCCGGCCGGGGCCGGGCCGACGACGGCCGGTCGAGCACCTTGGCGGCGACGGCCCCGAGCAGCGCGCCGACCGTGACCACCGCCGTGGCCACCGCCGCCACCTGCCACGGCACCGGACCGATCTCGGCCAGCCGGCCGCCGCCGAGCGGGCCGCCGGAGGCCGCCGCGGCGAGCCCGACGACCAGGCCGACCACCGGGCCGGCGAGCACGGCCGGGCCGAGCAGCGCCGGCCAGGCCGGCGGGGTCCACTCGTCGGCGTCCGGACGGAGCAGCCGGCGGGCGAGCAGCCAGCCCGCCGTCATGCCGGCCAGCACCGGCACCGCCAGCAGCGCCGCGCCGAGCCCGTCGACCGGGCCGCTGGGCAGCCCGGCGAGCAGGGGTACGGCCGGTAGCGACCCGACGGAGACCTCGCTGAGCCGGACCGCCGTGCCGGTGCCGACGGCGAATCCGGGGCCGAGCAGGTAGGCCACCGACCAGACGGTGGCGTTCGGCGCGTAGGCGAGGCTGACCAGGGTGATCCCGGCCTGCCCGGCGACCCCGGTCCGGTAGGCCCCGATCAGGTCGGCGGCGTCTCCCCCGCCGGTCGCCACCGCCAGGCCCGCCGCGCTCGCCCCGGCGGCGAGCAGCAGCAGAGCGGCGACCAGGCCGGTGCGGACGCCGTCGCGCAGCACGGGTGGCGCGCGGTCGGCGAGCAGGCGGGTGACGGCGGTGGTGCGGGCCGCCCCGACCAGGGCGGCCAGCGTGCCGAACAGCAGCAGGGTCAGCCCGGACCGGACCGGGGACACCCGCAGGCCGGCGCTGTCGACCAGCAGCGCGGCCAGGACACCGAACACCGCGTACCCGGTGCCGACCGCGAGGGCGACGGTGGCCGCCTGCCGGGGTGACCGGCCGCCGCGCGCGCCGACCGCGCGGCTGGCGTGCACCCCGGCCCGACTCAGCCGCCAGAAGGCGAACGCGCAGAGCGTCAGCGGGACGAGGCCGAGCCGGCCGGCGGTGGTCTCCAGCGGCACGCCGTGCCCGAGCAGCCAGCCGGCGAGCCCGGCGCGCAGCGCACCGACCAGCGAGCCGGCGTCCTCGCTGAGCTGGGCCAACCCGAGCACCACCGCCACCGGCAGGTACGAGGTGACGGCCGCGCCGGCCGCGGCCACCCCGGCAGCGACGGGCAGCGGCGCCCGGGAGCGCCCGGACTGCTCCGGCCGGCGGGGTGCGGGCACCCGGGCACCGCCGGCACGGCCGGGCGGCCTGCCGGTGCGGGCACCGCTGGGACGGCGGGGCTGATCAGGGGTGGTCGAGGACATCGGCTCTACTCTGGCATGCCGCGCCGGTGGTGGCTGCCCGTCGGGGCCACCCGGTGGCGGCGAGTTCCGTGATCCACCGCCGTGCGGCCCCGATCCGGTTTAGCCTCGGCGCAGGGACGCGACCGAAGTCGCGGCACCGATCGCCCGGAGGAAGCCGTGAACGCTCCGTACCCACCGCCACCGGCCGCGGCCGGGCGGGACCGCACCACGCTCTGGGGGGTGCTCGGCATCGTCCTCGGCCTGATCTGCTGCGGCATCCTGGGCATCGTCTTCGGCTACCTGTCGATCCGCGACGCCAAGCGGTACGGCCAGTCGCCGGTCCTCGGCTACCTGGCCATCGCGTTCGGCGTGATCAACATCATCGGCACGGCGATCTGGCGGGCCAGCGGGACCTATCCGCTGTGGAACAACTGAGGGGGCCGACCGTCTCCGGTCGACCCCCTGCGTCGGTACGTCGTCAGCCCGGGTGCGGGCCACCGGCTCAGCGGCCGGACATCAGCTCCCGCATCAGCTTGGCGGTCTCGGTCGGGGTCTTGCCGACCTTGACGCCGACCGCTTCCAGCGCCTGCTGCTTGGCCTCGGCGGTGCCCGCCGAGCCGGAGATGATCGCGCCGGCGTGCCCCATGGTCTTGCCGGGGGGCGCGGTGAAGCCGGCGATGTAACCGACCACCGGCTTGGTGACGTTGTCCTTGATGAACTCGGCGGCCCGCTCCTCGGCGTCGCCGCCGATCTCGCCGATCATCACGATCGCGTCGGTGTCCGGGTCGGCCTCGAACGCGGCGAGCGCGTCGATGTGGGTGGTCCCGATGATCGGGTCACCGCCGATGCCGACACAGGTGGAGAAGCCGATGTCGCGCAGCTCGTACATCATCTGGTAGGTCAGCGTGCCGCTCTTGCTGACCAGGCCGATCCGGCCGGAGCCGGTGATGTCGGCCGGGATGATGCCGGCGTTGGACGCGCCCGGCGAGGCGATGCCGGGGCAGTTGGGCCCGATGATCCGGGTCTGCTCGCCCTTGGCCACGTTATACGCCCAGAACGAGGCGGTGTCGTGCACCGGCACGCCCTCGGTGATGACCACGGCGAGCGGGATCCCAGCGTCGATCGCCTCGACCACCGCGCCCTTGGTGAACTGCGGCGGGACGAAGATCACCGTGACGTCCGCCCCGGTCTCCCGCATCGCGTCCGCGACGGAGGCGAACACCGGCAGTTCGGTGCCGTCGAAGTCGACGGTGGTGCCGGCCTTGCGCGGGTTCACCCCGCCGACGACGTTGGTGCCGGCGGCGAGCATCCGCCGGGTGTGCTTGGAACCCTCGGAGCCGGTCATCCCCTGCACGATGACCTTGGATTCCTTGGTCAGCCAGATCGCCATCGTCAGACCCCCGCAGCTGCCAGCTCGGCGGCCCGCTCGGCCGCGCCGTCCATGGTGTCGACCCGCTGTACCAGCGGGTTCCCGGCGCCGTCGAGGATCGCCCGACCGGCCTCCGCGTTGTTGCCGTCGAGCCGGACCACGAGCGGCTTGGCGACCTTCTCGCCGCGCTCCTCCAGCAGGGCCAACGCCTGGATGATGCCGTTGGCGACCTCGTCGCAGGCGGTGATGCCGCCGAAGACGTTGACGAAGACGCTGCGCACCGACGGGTCGGAGAGCACGATCTCCAGGCCGTTGGCCATCACCGCGGCGCTCGCGCCGCCGCCGATGTCGAGGAAGTTGGCGGGCTTGACGTTGCCGTGCCGCTCGCCCGCGTAGGCCACCACGTCGAGGGTGGACATGACCAGACCCGCGCCGTTGCCGATGATGCCGACCTCGCCGTCGAGCTTGACGTAGTTGAGGTCCTTCTCCTTGGCGGCCTGCTCCAGCGGGTCCACCGCGGCCTGGTCGACCAGGGCCTCGTGGTCCGGGTGCCGGAAGCCGGCGTTCTCGTCCAGGGTGACCTTGGCGTCGAGCAGCAGCAGCGTGCCGTCGCCCGTCTTGGCCAGCGGGTTCACCTCGACCAGGGTGGCGTCCTCGGCGACGAACGCCTTCCACAGCCCCACCGCGACCGCCACGACCTGGTCGGCGACCTCGGCCGGGAACCCGGCCGCGTCGACGATCTCCCGGGCCTTCGCCTCGTCCACGCCCTTGACGGCGTCGATCGGGGCCTTGACCACCTTGTCGGGGGTCTCGGCGGCGACCTGCTCGATGTCCATGCCGCCGGCCACGCTGGCGATGCAGAGGAAGGTGCGGTTCGCCCGGTCGAGCAGGTAGGAGAAGTAGTACTCCTCGGCCACGTCCGCGGTCACGGTGATCATGACCTTGTGGACGGTGTGCCCCTTGATGTCCATGCCGAGGATGTCGGTGGCCCTGGCCACCGTCTCGTCGGTGCCCTCGGCCAGTTTGACGCCGCCGGCCTTGCCTCGGCCGCCGACCTTCACCTGCGCCTTGACGACCACCCGGCCGCCGAGGCGTTCGGCGATCGCGCGGGCCTCCTCCGGGGTCGTGGCGACGCCGCCGGCGAGCACGGGCAAGCCGTGCCGCTCGAACAGGTCCCGCCCCTGGTACTCGTACAGGTCCACGATTGCGCGTCCCGTCCCGTCTCCGCGGCGCGCCGTCGCGCCGCCGCCAGCGTTGTGGAAACTCCGTTGACGCCTGTCATCAGTTGAAACAGGCCATTGGCCGCAGCCTAGCGAGGTGGGCACCGGCGGCAACCGAGCGGGTGCGCGGTGTGCGGTAATGCACAGCGCGCCGTCGGCGACTCGCCGGTGGCACAGATCGGTCCACAGGTTGTCCCACGTAACGCGTAACCCCACCGTACGGGCGTCGTTGAGTCTGATGTCGGAGCGCTGATCAGCGCGAAGACGGGAGCGGCCGATGCCCTGTCGGTCGAGGGGTGGCGGCGGGGCATCGTGCATAGAAGGGCCGGGCGTGTGAGGGGTGCGTCCGGCCCTTCACCCTGCCCGGATTCGAAAAGCCCTCCCGCCTGATGCCACCCCGGCCGCCGTCGGGGTCACGGCACGACGAAACGGCGGCGGCCGGAAACCGGCCCACCACCGTCGGCGTACGGACGGGTGCGGCGCACCCGAGGGTCGTCAGGCGACCGGCTGGGCCACGTTGGCGCGGACCCACTCGACGATCGACTGGGTGGTCGCGCCCGGCGTGAAGATCTTCTTGACGCCGATCTCCACCAGCTCGGGAATGTCGGCGTCGGGGATGATGCCGCCGCCGAAGACGACCACGTCCCGCGCGTCCCGCTCGGCGAGCAGCTCCAGCACCCGGCGGAAGAGCGTCATGTGCGCGCCGGAGAGCACCGAGAGGCCGACCGCGTCGGCGTCCTCCTGGATGGCGGTCTCGACGATCTGCTCCGGGGTCTGGTGCAGGCCGGTGTAGATGACCTCCATACCCGCGTCACGCAGGGCACGCGCCACCACCTTGGCACCCCGGTCGTGGCCGTCGAGGCCCGGCTTCGCGACGACTACCCGGATACGAGAGTTCATCAGCGCACACCCTTCACGGCTCCGCGGCTACCAGCTGAACGAACGGTAACCCGGCCCACCGGGTGTGGAGAACCCGGGCCGGACCCCTACCGTCCCGGCCCGCCCCCAGGAAGCCGGACGCCTCCGCCGATCGGTCACTGTGCGCGACGAACGGGCAGGAAGAGGGACAGCCGTCCGGCGTCTGGAGCTATGACAATGATGGACGGAAAGGGACAGAACGAATCGCCGATCCGGGGGCCACGCTTGTGACCGGAGCGGCGGAGGGCTAACGTGTCCACGGTTGTCATCAGGTCCACGGACGGGTGATGACGCGATCAACGATCGTCGGGGCGGCTGCACCGATCGGTCGGAGGTTGCATCGGATCCCCGACAACGGAGGGTGTGCGTGCGCCAGCGCCTGTCGTCTGAGCCCGATAGATATCGCGGCCGTCGCCGTGTACCCACCCCCCCACGGAGCCGCTACGCGGCGGTCGTGACCACCGCCTTCGTCGGTGCCGGGATCGTCGCGCTCGGCGCGGGGGCGATGCCGGACGCCAAGAGCGTCAGCCCGTCGGTCCTCGACGAGCTGCGGCAGGCCTCGATCACCAGCCAGGACGCCGCCGCCCGCGCCGACGCCGCCGACCGGGCCACCCGCAACGACGCCCGGGACAGCCAGCCGGGCGTCAGCGAGCAGGACCCGTGGCTGCTGCCCATGCAGGGCTACGACTTCAACTCCCCGTACGGCATGCGCTGGGGCAAGCTGCACACCGGCATCGACCTGGTCGCGCCCGAGGGCACCCCCTACGTGGCCATCCACTCCGGGACGGTCACCAAGGCCGGCTGGTTCGGCGGCTACGGCTACGCGGTGATCGTGCAGCACGCCGACGGCAGCGAGGCCATCTACGGCCACTCCTCGGCGGTGAGCGTGCACGAGGGCCAGCAGGTGAAGGCGGGTGACCAGCTCGGGCTGGTCGGCAACACCGGCCACTCCTACGGCGCGCACCTGCACCTGGAGGTCCATGTCAAGGGCCAGCCCCTCGACCCGGTGCCGTGGCTCCAGGAGCGCGGAGTGGACATCAAGCTGCAAGTGGAGGCGTACTACACCGAAGCAGCCGCTTCCTGACGCTCGGTAACGCCTGTTCACCGCCCGGATCTACGGATCCGGGCGGTTTCGTTTGTGGCCAAGTCTGCTGCGTCACACTCCGCAGTGTGACCGAGGGCACGTCAGGGTCCTCCCGCGCAACAGGTCAGACGCCACCCCGGCGGGACATAGCCGGGCAGGGCGCCGGGGCATCCGGGTTACCGGCTGGTACCCCTACCCGGCCCGGCGCACTTCGACACCCAGGATGGTCCGGGTCCGAAACCCCCTGAGTAGTTGAAGGTCCACCGTGCTGGAAGACAACAACCGCCCGGACGACGGCACCACCCGCGACCAGAAGTCCACCCGCACCGGCCCCGGAGCCCGGATCTCCGCCGTCGTGGTCCGGCACCGACGGCGTCACCCGCGGGGCGTACGCACCCTGGCCGTCGGCGTCGCCGCGCTGGTCGGCCTCGGCCTGACCGGGGTCGCCACGGTCACCACCCTCGACCGGGACGACGCCACGGAACCGGCGGCCGTCGCGCTCGACGCCCGGGAGCGGGCCGAGGCCGCCGCCCGCGCCGACCGGTCCGCCCGCGAGTCGGCCGCCCCGGCCAGCCCCACCGCCGGGCCGACCCCCACCACCGCCAGCCCCACCCCGACGGCCACGGCGACCCGCAAGGCCACCGCGAAACCGAAGGTCGCCGCGAAACCGAAGGCCACCGCCAGGAAGGCGACCACGCCGAAGCCGAAGCCGTCCTGGGTGATCCCGATGGCCGGAGCGCAGGTCACCTCCTGCTACGGGCAGCGCTGGGGCACCCTGCACGCCGGCATCGACTTCGCCCTGCCGGCCGGCACCCCGATCCGCGCCGCCGCCGCCGGCACGGTCGTCAAGGCCGGCGACGTCGGCGACGGCTACGGCATCTCGGTCTTCATCGACCACGGCAACGGCTACCTGACCCACTACGCCCACCAGAGCAGCGTGAAGGTCGCCGTCGGTGACCGGGTCGGCGTCGGCGAGGTGATCGGCTACGAGGGCTCCACCGGCGACTCCACCGGCCCCCACCTGCACTTCGAGGTGCACCAGGGGCAGATGTGGAACCAGATCGACCCGGCGCCGTTCCTGCGCGCCCGGGGCATCGACGTGGCCTGCTGAGCCGTACCGCCGACGGGCCCGGCCGGACCGGGCCCGTCGGCGTCGCCTCAGAGCTTGTCGAGCGGGGCGTGCCGCAGCACCAGCCACATGGTCTGGTCGCCGAAGTCGATCTGCGCGCGGGCGCTCGGCCCGTGACCCTCGACCGCGAGCACCCGCCCCAGGCCGTAGCGCTGGTGGTTGACCCGGTCGCCGGCCGACACCTTCGGCCCCTGCGGCAGCTCGCTGGCGGTGGCCAGCCGACTGGCGTCCACCCCGAGCCGTTTCGCCAGCTCCGCCGCTCTCGGCGTACCCCCGGTGAAGCCGCTCCGCCCGCCGGGCGCGCGGTCCGCGCGACCCCCGACGCCGCCGCCCCCACCGGCCCACGAGGTGTACGTCCCCTCGGTGCGCTCCCAGCGCACCAGCTCCGGCGGCAACTCTTCCAGGAAACGCGACGGCGGGTTGTACGACGGCTGCCCCCAGGCCGAACGGGTGACCGCCCGGGACAGGTAGAGCCGCTGCCGGGCCCGGGTGATGCCCACGTACGCCAGCCGCCGCTCCTCCTCCAGCTCCCGGGTGTCGCCCAGCGACCGCAGGTGGGGGAAGACGCCGTCCTCCAGGCCGGTCAGGAACACCACCGGGAACTCCAGGCCCTTGGCGGTGTGCAGGGTCATCAGGGTGACCACGCCCTGGTGGTCGGGGTCGTCGGAAGGGATCTGGTCGGCGTCGGCGACCAGCGCCACCTGCTCCAGGAAACCGGCCAGGGTGGCCCGCTCGTCGTCGGCACCCAGCGCCTCGATCCGCTCGGTGTACTCGCGGGCGACGCTCACCAGTTCCTGGAGGTTGTCGACCCGGCCGGCGTCCTGCGGGTCGACGCTCTCCTCCAGCTCGGTCAGGTAGCCCGAACGGGTCAGCAGCGCCTCCAGCACCTCCTCCGGGGTGCCCTCCTCGGCCAGTTCACGGGCGCCGTCGAGCAGCGCGACGAACTCGGCGATGGAGTTGGCGGCCCGGGTGGAGATGCCCGGCGCCTCCCGGGCCCGGCGCAGCGCCGCCCCGAAGGAGATCCGCTCCCGGCTGGACAGCGCCTCGACGCACGCCTCGGCCCGGTCGCCGATGCCCCGGCGCGGGGTGTTCAGCACCCGGCGGAGGCTGACCGTGTCGTCGTCGTTGACCACCGCGCGCAGGTAGGCCAGCGCGTCGCGGACCTCCTTGCGCTCGTAGAAGCGCACCCCGCCGACCACCTTGTAGGGCAGGCCGACCCGGATGAACACCTCCTCGAAGACCCGGGACTGGGCGTTGGTGCGGTAGAAGACGGCGACGTCCCCGGGGCGGGTCTCCCCCGCGTCGACCAGCCGGTCGACCTCCCGGCCCACCCAGTCGGCCTCGGCGTGCTCGGTGTCGGCGACGTAGCCGACGATCTGCTCGCCCGCGCCGGCGTCGCTCCACAGCCGCTTGGGCTTGCGGGAGGTGTTCCGGTCGATCACCGCGTTGGCCGCGCTGAGGATGGTCTGGGTGGAGCGGTAGTTCTGCTCCAGCAGGATGGTGCGGGCGTCGGTGAAGTCCCGCTCGAACTCCAGGATGTTGCGGATCGTCGCGCCCCGGAACGCGTAGATCGACTGGTCGGCGTCACCGACGACGCACAGCTCGGCCGGGGCGAGCCCCTCGGTGCCGGCGACCAGTTCCTTGATCAGGGTGTACTGCGCGTGGTTGGTGTCCTGGTACTCGTCGACCAGGACGTGCCGGAACCGGCGTCGGTAGCTCTCCGCGACGTGCGGGTGCGACTGGAGCAGGTGCACCGTCGTCATGATCAGGTCGTCGAAGTCCAGCGCGTGCGCCTCCCGCAGCCGCCGCTGGTAGAGCGTGTACGCCTCGGCCAGCGCCCGCTCGTTGGGCCCCTTGGCCCGGCCGGCGAACTCCTCCGGGTCGACCAGCTCGTTCTTCAGGTTGGACACCTGGGCGGCCAACCCCCGGGCCGGGTAGCGCTTCGGGTCGAGATCCAGCTCCCGGGCGACCAGCTGCATCAGCCGGCGGGAGTCGTCGGCGTCGTAGATGGAGAAGGTCGACTTCAGGCCGGCGTGCTCGTGCTCGGCGCGCAGGATGCGCACGCAGGCGGAGTGGAACGTCGACACCCACATCAGCCGGGCGCGCGGGCCGACCAGGTGGGCCACCCGCTCCTTCATCTCACCGGCGGCCTTGTTGGTGAAGGTGATCGCGATGATCTCGCCGGGATGGACGTCCCGCGCGGCGAGCAGGTAGGCGATCCGGTGGGTGAGCACCCGGGTCTTGCCGGACCCGGCCCCGGCCACGATCAGCAGCGGCGAGCCGGCGTGGGTGACCGCGTCGCGCTGGGGACCGTTCAGGCCCTCCACCAGGGCCTGCGGGTCGAGGTGGCGGGTCGGGCCCGGCCGGCGCGGCGGAACCGGCGCGGACTCGGGCGCGGGCGGGGACGCGGGGATGTCGAAGAGAGGATGCATCGCACGGCGAGTCTATGCCGTCGGGCGGACACTTCCCGCCCGCGCACGCCCGGCGCGGATCGTGCCCCGCCACCGCGCGCACGTCCCGGCCGCCGACCGGCCCGGACTGAGACGAACCTGTCACGGTGGCCCCACTGGCATCTTCCGCCCCGAGGCGCGACGATGACCCGGGAAATCCCCGCCTGCTCCCCCGTAGACGACTTGGGAGAACAACCATGAGTCAACCGCGCTCGCGCGGTCGGGCCGTGCTGCGTCACCTCGCCGCGCCGGCCCTCGCCCTGGCCGTCGTGGCCAGCCTGCCCATCACCGGCCGCGCCACCACGCCGCCGGCCGACGCCGCCCCCGGGGCCGGCCTCGCCCCGGTCGCCGTCTCGTACGCCACCGCGACGGGCGGCGAGGTCAAGGGCCAGTTCCTCAGCTACAACGACTTCCACGGCGCGATCGACCCGCCCGCCGGCAGCGGCGCCACCGTCAACGGCACCCCGGCCGGCGGGGTGGAATACCTGGCCACCTGGCTGAAGAAGCTGCGGGCCGAGGCGAAGGCCGAGGGCCGGTCCACCACCACCGTCGGCGCCGGCGACCTGATCGGGGCCACCCCGCTGGTCAGCGCCGCCTTCCACGACGAGCCCACCATCGAGCTGATGAACCAGGTCGGCCTGGACGTCAGCTCGGTCGGCAACCACGAGTTCGACGAGGGCGTCAAGGAGCTGCTCCGGATCGACAAGGGCGGCTGCCACCCGGTCGACGGCTGCCAGGACGGCGACGGCTTCGCCGGCGCGAAGTTCACCTACCTGGCCGCCAACACCATCAACAAGAAGACCAAGCTGCCGATCCTGCCCCCGATCGACGTGAAGTTCGTCGGCGGCGTGCCGGTCGGCTTCGTCGGGGTCACCCTGGAGGGCACCCCGGGCATCGTCAACCCGGCCGGCATCAAGGACGTCACCTTCACCGACGAGGTGCAGACCGCCAACAAGTGGGGTGGCCTGCTCAAACTGTTCGGTGTCAAGGCGATGGTGCTGCTGGTGCACGAGGGCGGCGCGCAGTCCGCGCCGCCGGCCACCCCGGGCGTCTCCGACTGCGCCAACTTCTCCGGCCCGATCGTCGACATCGTCAAGGGCCTGCGGCCGGAGTTCGGCGTGGTGGTCTCCGGGCACACCCACCGCTTCTACTCCTGCTCGCTGCCGAACTCCTCGGGCAAGCCGAGCGTGGTCACCAGCGCCGGCAACAACGGTCAGCTGGTCACCGACATCGACTACTCGCTGGACCGGCGGACCGGCCGGTTCACCGGCATCACCGCGAAGAACGTGATCGTGGAGAACGGCGTACGCAACGCCGACGGGACCTGGCAGCAGACCGGCGGGGTGTTCGCCAAGAACCCGGCGCTGGTCGACGCGGGCGCGAAGGCGCTGGCCGACAAGTACCGCACGGCGGTCGCCCCGATCGCCAACCGGGTGGTCGGGAAGATCAGCGCGGACATCGTCCGGGACGCCCGGCCCAACGGGGAGAGCCCGATGGGTGACGTGATCGCCGACGCGCAGCTGGCGTACACGAAGGGCGACGGGGCGCAGCTCGCGCTGATGAACCCGGGCGGCGTGCGGGCCTCCCTGTCGTACGCGGCGTCGGCCGGTGGCGAGGCGCCGGGTGACGTGACCTACGGCGAGGCGTTCACCGTGCAGCCGTTCAACAACCTGGTGGTCACCCAGACGTTCACCGGCGCGCAGCTCAAGGACGTGCTGGAGCAGCAGTTCGTCGGCTTCAAGGGGCAGACCACCCAGCGCATCCTCCAGCCGTCGGCCGGGCTGACCTACTCCTACGACAGCACCGCGCCGGCCGGCTCGCGGGTGAGCGCGCTGACCCTGAACGGCACCCCGGTCGACCCGGCGGCCAGCTTCCGGGTCACCACGAACGACTTCCTCGCCAACGGCGGGGACGGGTTCACCGAGCTGGCGGGCGGCACCGGCCGGACCACCGCCCCCGGCTTCGACGTGGACGCCCTGGTGGCGTACCTGGGTGCCGGCGCGCCGGTCGCCCCCACGGCGGCGGACCGCATCACCCGGCTGGGCTGACCGGCGGGAAGGGCCCCTCGTCGACGCGTGGACGCGACGACGGGCGGGCCCTTCCCTCGGCCGTCCGGGTGCTTGCGCGGCCGGTCACCGGTCGGCATACTCGACGACGTGATCGAGCGGCGGTTCTTCTTTTACTACGGCACCGGGAGTCCGGCAGCCGTGGGTCGCGCCTGATCGACAGACCTACGAAAGCCCCGGGCTCGGAGAGCCCGGGGCTTTTTCGTCCCGGGATCCGAACACCGGGCCCGAGACCCGAGGGGTACGACGATGATGACTGACGTGGTGGAGTCCAGCGGTGGCCCCGCGCGGCACGACGATCCGGCCGGGGCGCAGCCCACGGAGGCCGACCCGACCGGAGCCGCGGCCGCCCGTACCGGCACCGGCGACACGGTGGCGGCCGAGCGGATCGTGGCGATCAGGGAACGGATCGACGAGATCGACCGTACGCTGATCGCGCTCTGGCAGGAGCGCGCTGCGCTGTCCCAGGAGGTCGGGGTGACCCGGATGGCCTCCGGGGGCACCCGGCTGGTGCTCTCCCGGGAGCGGGAGATCCTGGAACGTTTCCGCAGTGAGCTGGGGGCCGACGGCACCCAGCTCGCGCTGCTGCTGCTGCGGGCCGGGCGCGGGCCGCTGTAACGGCGACCCGGCGGGCGTGGGCCGCGGTGAACGACGAACCGCCTGCCACCGTCGGGTGGACGGTGGCAGGCGGTCCGGTCGGGTCACGCCTCGTGCGTGGCGACGATCTCCCGCTTCTCGGCGAAGTGGCAGGCGCTCGGGTGGTCCGAGCCGGGGCGGATCTCCAGCAGCGGCGGCTGCTCGGCGCAGACGTCCTGCGCCTTCCAGCACCGGGTGCGGAACCGGCAGCCCGACGGCGGGCTGATCGGCGAGGGCACGTCGCCGGTGAGCCGGATGATCGCCTTGTTCTCCCGCAGCGTCGGGTCCGGCACCGGCACCGCCGACAGCAGCGCCTGGGTGTACGGGTGGGTCGGCCGCTCGTAGATCTCGTCCTCGGTGCCGATCTCCACGATCTTGCCGAGGTACATCACCGCGACCCGGTCCGACAGGTGCCGGACCACCGACAGGTCGTGCGCGATGAACACGTACGACAGGCCCAGCTCGTTCTGGAGCTTCTCCAGCAGGTTCATCACCTGGGCCTGGATCGAGACGTCCAGGGCGGAGACCGGCTCGTCGCAGACGATCACCTCGGGACGCAGGGCGAGCGCCCGGGCGATGCCGATGCGCTGCCGCTGGCCGCCGGAGAACTGGTGCGGGTACCGGTTGATGTGCTCCGGGTTGAGGCCGACCAGGTCGAGCAGTTCCTTGACCTTGTCCCGGCGGCTGCCCCGCGGCGCGACCTCCGAGTGGATCTCGAACGGCTCGCCGATCAGGTCGCCGACGGTCATCCGCGGGTTCAGCGAGGTGTACGGGTCCTGCATCACCAGCTGGATCTGCCGGCGCAGCCGCCGCAGCGCGCCACCGGAGAGCTTGGCGATGTCCTGGCCCTTGTAGTGCACCGTGCCGGCGGTGGGCTTCTCCAGGTTCATCAGGACCCGGCTCAGCGTCGACTTGCCGCAGCCCGACTCGCCCACCACGCCCAGCGTCTCGCCGGCCTTGAGGTCGAACGAGACGCCGTCGACGGCCTTGACCTGGCCGATGGTCTTCTTGAACACGATGCCCCGGGTGACCGGGTAGTGCTTGACCAGGTCACGGACTTCGATGATGTTGTCAGTCACGGTTCACCAGCTCCTCGGCGAAGTGGCAGGCGCTGGCCCGACCGGTGCCGATCTGCAGCAGCGGGGGGACGGTCTCCCGGCACACCGGCTGCGCCATGGGGCAGCGCGGGTTGAACGGGCAGCCCGGCGGGATGTTCATCAGGTTCGGCGGGAGGCCCTTGATGGTGCGGAGCTGCTGCCCCTTCTCGTCCAGCCGGGGGATCGAGTTGAGCAGGCCGAGGGTGTACGGGTGCGCCGGCTTGGCGTACAGGTCGTAGACGTCGGCTTCCTCGACGATCCGGCCGGCGTACATGACCGCGATCCGGTCCGCGACGTCGGCGACCACGCCGAGGTCGTGGGTGATCAGGATCATGCCCATCCGGCGTTCCCGCTGGAGTTCGCCGAGCAGGTCCATGATCTGGGCCTGCACGGTCACGTCGAGCGCGGTGGTCGGCTCGTCGGCGATCAGCACCTCGGGGTCGAGGGCCAGCGACATCGCGATCATCGCGCGCTGCCGCATGCCGCCGGAGAACTGGTGCGGGAAGTTGCTGAACCGGCCCTTGGCGTTCGGGATCTTGACCTGGTCGAGCATCTCGATCGCACGCTTCTTGGCGTCGGAACGGCTCATGCCGCGCCGGATCCGGAACTGCTCGGCGATCTGGAACCCGACGGTGAAGACCGGGTTCAGGGCGGAGAGCGAGTCCTGGAAGATCATCGCGATGCCCTCGCCACGGATGCGGCGACGTTCCTCGGCGGACATGGTGAGCATGTCCTTGCCGTGGAAGCGGACCTGACCGCCGGTGACGAAGCCGGGCGGCATGTCCAGGATGCCCATGATGGTCTGCGCGGTGACGCTCTTACCGGAGCCGGACTCGCCGAGCACGGCGAGGGTCTCCCCCGCGTCGACGTGGTACGTGACTCCGTTGATGACCTTGGCGACGCCGTCCCGGGTGCGGAACTCCACCCGCAGGTCGTCGACCTCGAGCAGCCGACCGGAGGGGCGGCCGGATCCGTCGGCGCCGGGCGCGGACTGCTCGGACACGAGAATGTCGGACAACTCAGTCTCCCCTATCGGAGCTTCGGGTCGAGGGCCTCGCGGACCGCCTCGCCGAGCATGACGAAGCTCAGCACGGCGGTGACGAGGAACGCGGAGGGGAAGAAGAGCAGGAAGGGCGAGACCCGGAGGTAGTTCTGCGCTTCATTGATCATGATGCCCCAGGAGACCACCGGGCTCTGCAGGCCGATACCCAGGAAGGAGAGGGTGGCCTCGGCGCCGATGAAGGAGCCGATCATGATCGTCCCGTAGACCAGCAGCGGGGCCAGGCAGTTCGGCAGCAGGTGCTTGAAGATGATCCGACCGGTGCTGGCACCCATCGCGCGGGCCGCCACGATGTAGTCGGCCTCCTTGGTGGCGAGCACCGAGGAACGCATCAGCCGCATCACCACCGGCCAGCTCAGCAGCACCAGCGAGCCGATCACCAGGAACTTGATCTCCCACTCGCCGTTGTTGGAGCCGGCACCGTTGAACGTGGTGAGGATGACGATCGCGCCGAGCACGAACGGCAGGCCGAAGAAGATGTCGGTGATCCGGGAGAGCAGGCCGTCGATCCAGCCGCCCTTGTAGCCCGCGATGATGCCGACCGTCCCACCGATCAGCAGGGTGCCGATCGTGGAGAGCAGCGAGACCACGATCGAGGCGTTGGCGCCGTAGATCACCCGGGCGTAGACGTCCCGCCCGAGCACGTCGTAGCCGAACCACGCGTCGCCGGAGGGCTCGACCCGGCTGCGGGAGAGTGCGGTGGCAGTCGGGTCACCGGAGGTGAACAACGACGGGAAGGCCGACATCACCACGAAGAGCACGATGAAGGTGGCGGAGATCCAGAACAGCGGCTTGCGACGCAGGTCGATCCAGGCGTCGCCGAGGAGGCTGCGCGGCTTCTCCTTCTTGCCCGCCGGGCCCGCGGTGGCCGGGGAACTTGCCTCGGTCAACTGCTCGGGACGGGGCGTGCTCACGATCGAAGCGGCACTCGGGTCGCTCATGCCTGCACCTCGCTGCGCTCGGCGCCGGCCTGGTTGCCCGCGCACACTGCAATGACGATTCGTTCGCTGCTGCGCTCACTCATAGCGGATCCTCGGGTCCAACGCGGCGTAGAGCAGGTCCACCAGCAGATTCATCACCAGGTAGACGAGCACCAGCACGACCACGATGGAGACAACCGTAGCGCTCTCCTTGGTGACGATCGCCCGCAGCACGGTGCGGCCGATGCCGTTGATGCCGAAGATGCCCTCGGTGATGATCGCGCCACCCATCAGCGCGCCGAGGTCGGTGCCGAGCAGGGTCACCACCGGGATCAGCGAGTTGCGCAGCAGGTGGATACCGACCACTCGGCGCATCGGCAGCCCCTTGGCGATCGCGGTACGCACGTAGTCGGCGCGGCGGTTCTCCGCGATGCTGGTGCGTGACACCCGGGCGATGTACGCCATCGACGCGCTGCCCAGCACGAAGCCCGGTAGGAGCAGTTCGGTGATCCGCATCTCGTTGGAGACGGTCGGCTTGACGATGCCCAGCTTCACGCCGAAGAACCACTGGAGCACGAAGCCGACCACGAAGACCGGCAGCGCGATCAGGAAGAGCGTGGAGACCAGGACCAGGTTGTCCAGGAAGCCGTTGCGGCGCAGGCCGGTGAGCACACCGGCGGTGAGACCGATGACACCCTCGATGGCCAGGGCCACCAGGGCCAGCTTGAGGGTGTTCGGGTACGCGGTGGCGATGATCTCGCCGACGTCGCGCCCCGACCAGGTGGTCCCGAAGTCGCCTTGCAGGAGGTTCTTCATGTAGGTGGCGTACTGCACGAACCAGGGCTGATCCAGCTGGAACTTCTCGGTCATCATGGCCCGGTAGTTGTCCGGGCAGCCACGGTCACCGCACTTGCCGGCGAACGGGTCCCCGGGGACCTTCCACACCAGCAGGTAGATCATCAGCGTCGTCCCGATGAACACCGGGACGAGTTGGAGCAGCCGTCTCACCAGATAACGGCCCATGGGGTGGTCCTCCTGACAAGGGGTGTGCCGGGGGCGGGGGTGCGGCCGACACGGGTGGCGACAACGTGGCGAGGGGTGGGGTGCACCCACTCGCGGAACGGCCCCGGGTCGGGCTCACCGGTAGGCGAGCCCGACCCGGGGTCAGACCGTTCGGATCAGAGCTCGACGGAGGTGATGTCGAGCTCGCCGACGTTGGTCAGCTCCATCTTCTTGATCTTCTCGGAGTGACCGGACTGCTGGCCACCGAAGTAGATCGGCATCGACGGAACGTCCTGGTCGATCTTCTCGACCGCCTTGGCGAACAGCTCGTGCGAGGCCTCCAGGCTCGGGGCGGAGCTGGCCTGCTTGGACAGGGCGTCCACCTCGGGGTTGCTGTAGAGACCGTCGTTGGAGGAGCCACCGGTCACGTAGAGCGGGTTGATCCAGTTCTCGACGTCCGGGTAGTCCTGCTGCCAGCCGGCACGGTAGGCGCCGTCCATCTTGTGGGCGTTGATGTTCTGCCGGAAGACCGCGAAGGTCGGCACACCGACGGCGACCGCGTCGATACCCAGGGTGTTCTTGATCTGCCCGGCGACGGCCTCCATCCAGTCCTTGTGGCTGGCGTCGGCGTTGTAGTACATCTTCAGCTGCCCGGTGAAGCCACCGGCCTCGGTCAGGAGCTGCTTGGCCTCGTCCGGCTTGAACTGGCAGGCGGTGCAGTTACCCGCCTTGGCACCCGGGGTCAGCGGGTTGGCCCAGCTGTCGGCCGGCTTGCGGTTACCGAAGAAGATCTTGTCGGTGATCTCCTGCCGGTTGATCGACAGCGAGATCGCCTTGCGCAGCTTCGGGTTCTGGAAGCGCTTGTCGTAGATCGGGAACGCGATGATGCCGGTGGACGGCGTGGTCGACGGGATCGCCCGGTCGGCCAGGTCGGCCTTCCACTTGTCGCCGGCCAGCGAGGAGACCGGAACCTGCTGCTGGAAGTCCAGGTTGTTGGAGACCAGGTCGTTGTAGGCCGCCGTGTCGTCCTGGTAGATCTTGACGGTGACGTCCTTGATCTTCATCTTGTCGCGCAGGTTGTAGTCGTCGAACCGCGTCAGCTTGATCGCGACGTTGTTCTCCCACGAGACGAAGCTGACCGGGCCGTTACCGATCGGCTTCTTGCCGAAAGCCTCGGCGCCCTGCGAGAAGAAGGCGTCCGGCAGCGGCATGAAGGTGCTGTAGCCGAGCTTGGTCGGGAACACGGCGGTCGGCGCGGCGAGCGTGACCTCGAAGTTCCAGTCGTCGACGACCTTGAGGCCGGACATCTCCTTGGCCTTGGGCTCGGGGGCCTTCTTCGGGCCGTCGCCGTCCGGGTCGGAGGTGTTGACGTCGGCGAAGCCGGCGATGTCGGCGAAGAAGCTGGCGTTCTGCGCGCCGTTCGGCGAGTATGCGCCCCAGTTCCAGGCGTCCACGAAGTTCTTGGCCTTGACGGGGGTGCCGTCGTGGAACTTCGTGTTCTGCTTGATCTTGATCTTGTAGACCTTGGAGTCGCTGGTCTCGATCGACTCGGCCAGCGCGTTCTGCGGCGCGCCACCGTTGTTCGGGTACTCGACCAGGCCGGTCCAGAGCCAGTCGATGATCTTGCCGCCACCGGTCTCGGTGGTGTTCGCCGGAACCAGGGGGTTCTCCGGCTCGGTGCCGTCGACGACGATGGCACCGTCCGAGCTGCTGGCGCTGCCGCCTTCGTCGTCGTTGCCGCTGGAGCAGCCGGACGCGATGAGCGCGAACGCCGCACCCACCGCGATGGCGCCGCTCGCCCGCTTCGAGACTCTCATTCCGAGGGGCCTCCTCTTTCTAACCTGGTTCCGTCGTGGGTTTCACGCACGTTGGGGGGTGACACCGCACGGCGATCCTGTGTTGCGGATCACCGGTTACCGCAGAGAAATCGGGACACCCCAGGGGGACCGATCCGCCGGGCCACCGCACTCCCGCACTCGGCCCCCGGGCAGGCTCGACGACCACGATCCGCGCCATGGGCAGCGGTTACGTGGTCGACCGGGACACACGGGTGCCTCACGTCAGGGGTGAGGTGCTGCCACTGTGACACCCACCGGCCCATTACGTGAAGGTGCCGTTATCAAGCCGTTAGTTGCCCGCCATGTTGCCGATACTTGAGAAAAGATCATGAGATGCCCTGGTCGTACCGCTCTGAGCAGGAAAGACAGCAACTTCGCTCCACCAGCTAGTGACCGGCGAGTAGCAAGTGTGAGCTTTCCCGCCGCCCGGTCGAGGCGGTTCGACGTCGACCGAGAGTTGGCCGATTTCGACCATCCGGATGATGGTGACTTCCGCCGGGCGGAGCCAAGTCCCGCCCGGCCGGCCGACGATACCGGTTCGCCGGTCCGTGCCCGCCGTCGACGGTGTCCCCACCACCGGTGGGGCCGGTGGGCCGGCGGAGACGGGCCGGCACCGTTGCGGTGCCGGGGCCGGAGAAACCCGTACCTCAGACGGTGAAGCGGACCCGGCGGCGACGGACCAGCAGCACGGCCACCGCGCCGAACGCGAGCAGCGCCATCCCGGCCAGGGCGGCCAGCGCGATCGGCGACCCGGTCAGCGGCAGGCCACCGCCGTTGCTGGCCGGCGAGGTCGACGGCGCCGGACTGGCCGGCGGCGACGAGGACTCCGCCGGGGCCGACGACGACGGGGACGCCGTCGAGGGTGACGGCGACGGCGACGGCGGCCCGGACGGCGAGGCCGACGGCGACGGCGACGGCGAGGCCGGAGCGGCGGCGAAGGTCGCCGCCGCGTCGGCGGTGACCGAGGTGCCGGTGCTGCCACCCAGGATCAGCTTCTGCTTGGCGTTCTTGCCGCCGGAGAAGAGGAAGACCCGCCCGAAGGAGACCGAGTCCGGGGCGGAGACCGTCACGGTGACCCGGCCGGCGGTGGTGGCGGTCAGCCAGAACCGGCCGCCGTTGGTGGTCGTGCCGACCGGACGCCCCTCGGCGTCGACGGCGCTGCCGCCCTCGACCTTCAGCGCGATCTCCCCGGCCGGCCCGTGCACGGTGAACGGCCCCGCCCGCCCGCCGGTGGTCGCGGTGGCCGAGGCCGGGTCCAGGCTCAGCTCGGCCTTCGGCTCCGGCTGGTCGGTGGCGTTACGCACCAGGTAGTCGTGCACCCGGCGGATCACGTCGTACTCGGCGGCGGCGGTCAGCCCCCGCTCCCAGTCGCCCAGGGTGATGCCGTCGCTGAAGTGCCAGACGGCCGTCTGGGTGCCGAAGTAGAGCAGCGCGTCGCGCCGGGAGTCGGCCAGCCCGGCGGGCAGGCTCGCCCCGGCCGAGGCGAGCAGCTTCGCCCGGTCGGCGTTGGGGTAGCCGTGGGTGAGCACCCACTGCACCCGGCCGAGGTTCTTCACCTCCGACTCGTCCCAGCTGCCCTCGGCGTACTCGCCGTTGCGGGCCACCGGGGTGTGGAAGTCGATGCAGAAGACCGGCACGGTGCCGTCCTTCAGCTCCAGGGCCAGCGCCGAGGTCTTCTGCGCCCGACCGTCCAGCTTCAGCGTGACGCTGGTGCCCGGCACCGCCCGCGCCACGCCCTTCGTCGCCGGCTCGGCGGCGGCCGGACCGGCTGCGGCGAGCACCAGCGCCCCACCGGTGACGAGCGCCGTGGCGATACCCGCCCAGCGTCGTCCTCGTTCTCCGAACATCAGTTCCGTGCACCTCTCCCCAGGGGTCGGCCCGCTCCCGGCGGGCCGGTGTGCGTCGCCGCCGGGGCGGGGTCGTGACACCACCCGCACGCACGAAGACGACGGGGCATTATGCGACACGAATTGATCTCTTGTCAGCCCTGGGGTGATGCTCCCGGAATGGGAGGTGTCAGACGAGTCGTCGGTCCGCCGCCCAGCGGGACAACTCGTACCGGTTGGACATCTGGAGCTTGCGCAGTACGTTCGACACGTGCGTCTCGACCGTCTTGATCGAGATGAACAGCTCCTTGGCGATCTCCTTGTACGCGTACCCCCGGGCGAGCAGGCGCAGCACCTCGCGCTCGCGGTTGGTGAGCTGGTCCAGCTCGGGGTCCGCGACCGGGGCGTCCGGCCGGGCGGCGAAGGCGTCCAGCACGAACCCGGCCAGCCGGGGACTGAACACGGCGTCCCCGTCGGCCACCCGGCGGATCGCGTCGGTCAGCTCGTCCGGGGAGATGGTCTTGGTCACGTAGCCCCGGGCACCCGCCCGGATCAGCCCGATCACGTCCTCGGCGGCGTCGGACACGCTCAGCGCGAGGAACTTCACCTGCGGGTGGCTGCGGCGCATCGCGTCCAGCACCGCCCGTCCGCCGCCGTCGGGCATGTGGACGTCGAGCAGCACCACGTCCGGCCCGGTGGCGGCGATCCGGGCGACCGCCTCGGCCACCGTGCTCGCCTCCCCCACCACCTCGACGTGCGCCCCCAGTTCGGCCCGGACCCCGGCCCGGAACATGGCGTGGTCGTCGACCAGGAAGACCTTCAACCGTTGCGCCCGGTCCGGCGTGCCCGTCCCCGGTTCCATCGACTGTTCCGCCATCTCAGTTGTCCCTTTCCGCCGTGGAGCCGGTGCCGGTGATCGGCAGCATCAACCGGACCTCCGTCCCCTCCCCGGGCTCGGAACGGATCTCCGCCCGGCCACCGTGCCGTTTCATCCGCCCGATGATCGACCCTCGGACCCCGTGCCGGTGATCCTCCACGGTATCCGGGTCGAAGCCCTTGCCCCGGTCCCGGACGAAGACGCTCACCTGCTCCGGCTCGACCTCGGCATAGAGCGACACCGTCTGCACCCCGGCATGCCGGGCCGCGTTGACCAACGCCTCCCGGGCCGCCGCCACCAGCGCGCCCACCCGTTCGTCGGTCTCCCGGTCGCCCACCACCACCGCCTCGACGGTGATCGCGAAGGTGTCCTCCACCTCGGCGGCGGCCTGCTCCAGCGCCGCCGCGAACCGCTCGGTGGGCGAGGCGGTCGGCTTGTAGAGCCAGTTGCGCAACGACCGCTCCTGGCCCCGGGCGAGGCGCTGCACCGTCTTGACGTCGCTGGCGTTGCGCTGGATCAGGGCGAGGGTGTGCAGCACCTGGTCGTGCACCATGGCGGCCAGTTCGGCACGCTCCTGCTCGCGGATGCGCCCCTCCCGTTCCGAGCGGAGCTGGTTCCACGTCCGCCAGAGCACCGGCGCGGCGACCACCCCGACGCCGACCAGCCCGACCAGCGCGAAGATCACGCCGTTGACCACCGCGTCGAGGTTCTGCACCGGCGAGTAGACCGCCGCCACCCCGATGATGCCGACGGCGACCAGCACCGCGCCACCGGCGAAACGGAGCACGAGGGCCCGCCGGTCGGTCTCCTCCACCACCGCGCCGAGCCACGGCACCGGCATCGATCCGCTCCACTGCCGACGACGTTCCGGCGCGGACTGGTGCCAGATCACCCCGGCGCCGACCGCGATGATCGCCACCAGCCAGCCGGCGGTGCCCGCCGCGCCGACCGAGTCGAAGAGCATCACCTGGACCAGCAGCACACCGAGGCCGATCGCCACGAACGGCAGCAACTGCCCGGGGTCGCGGCGGGGCGGCGTGGCGGTGTCGCCGGGCCGCAGCGGCACCACCGCCCAGAACGCCGCGTACAGCAGCAGGCCCAGGCCACTGAGCCCGAGCAGCACCATGAACGCGACGCGGACCCGCAGCACCGAGATGCCGAGGTGGTCGGCGATGCCGGCGGCCACCCCGGCGGCCAACCGGTGCTCGGGCGCCCGGTAGAGGCGGGGTGGCGGCGGGGTCACGACGCTGATCGGAGGCTCCCTGGTCACGATGGGTGGTGGACGGACACCTGGCGGTACGGTGCCGCTCCGATCGTCACACGCCCGGGACGCCGCCGACCACGGGGACGCCCCCGACATCCGCCCGTCGGGATCTCAGGGTGGGGTCAGGGTCGGTTCCGGAGGTAACCCGGCCCGACGACGGCGCAGGATCGAGTCATGACCGAGGACCCCGCCCCGCCGCCGTACCCTCCGGTGGCCGCACCGGGTGGTACGCCACCGCCCGGTCCCGCCGCCGGGCCGCACCCCACGGCGCCCGCGTCGCCCACGGGGGGCGACGACGCGCCACCGCCGCCCGGTGGCTACCCCCCGCCGTCCGGCGGGGCCAGCTTCACCTCCCGGTACGGCCTGATCCGGCCCCGCGACGGCCGCTACCTCGCCGGGGTCTGCGCGGCGATCGGCCGGGCCACCAACACCGACCCGGTGCTGTGGCGGGTACTGCTCGCCGTGCTCGGGTTCTTCGGCGGGGTCGGCATCCTGGTCTACGTGGCCGCCTGGTTGATCATCCCGGGCGAGGGCGACAGCGCCTCCCCGCTGGAGTCGATGCTCGGGCGGGGCCGGTCGAGCATGTCCCCGATCACCGTGATCGTGCTGACCATCCTGGTCGCGGTCAGCTTCGGCTACATCGTCACCGACGCGTTCCGGGCGGTGCTGCTGGGCGCGGCGATCCTGATCGGCGGCGCGCTGCTGCTCAACCGGGACGGCCGGTCCGGCTTCGCCGCCGCCGCTCCGGCCCCGGCACCGGCCGGGCCGCCCGGACCGGTGCCCCCGGTCGGTTACCCGGCGCCCGCGCCGTTCACCCCGCCCGCACCCGCCGTGCCGTTCCCGGCCGGCGCCCCGGCGGCCCCCCGGACCGGCGGGGCGGTGGGCTGGCCCGCACAGGGCCCGACCGCCGCGCTGCCGCCCTGGCCGCCGGCCCGGCCGATGGAGATCACCGGGACCCGGGCGGAAGCGCCGGGCTGGCCGCCCCGCCCACCGGCGCCCGGTCGACCGGCCGCCGCACCGGTCGTGGTCCCGCCGTCACCCGGTACGGGCTACCGGCCACCGTTCGCCCCGCACGGCCCGTACGCCCAGGCGGGCCCGCCACCGCCCCCGCCCGCGCCCCGGGTCAAACCGCCGAAGAAGCCGAAGGAACGCTCGGCGCTGGGTGCCGCGACCTTCTCGCTGATCTTCCTGGTCCTCGGCGTGGTGGCCATCCTGGACCTGCTGGACGTCTTCCCGATCGGCGCGGCCGGCTACTTCGCGGCGGTGCTCGCCACCATCGGGCTCGGCCTGCTGGTGGGCACCTGGTTCGGGCGGGCCCGCTGGCTGATCGCCCTCGGTCTGGTCGCCGCCGCCGCGCTCGCCGTCGCCACCGTCGCCGAGTCCTACGACCGGGTCCGGGGCGTCGACGGAGCGGTCACCTGGGCACCGACCAGCTACCGGGAGTTGGCCGACCGCTACGAGAACAGCTTCGGCGACACCACCCTGGACCTGCGGGCGGTGGACTTCGACAAGCAGGACACCGACATCACCGTGGTGGTCAACTTCGGGGCGGCCACCATCGTGGTCCCGCCGAATGTGGACGTCACCGTGGTGACCAACGTCAAGGCCGGGGAGGCGACCGTGTTCGGGCGACGTAGCGCCGGATTCGAGGGACAGGCACGGCAGATCACCGACCTGGGCCCGGACGGGGCCGGCGGCGGCACGCTGCGGCTCACCGTCCAGGTCAACGCCGGCAACCTGGAGGTGTCCCGGTGAAGGCCCACCGCACCGACCTGGTGTCGTTCGTCTTCGGGCTGCTCTTCGTCGGCCTCGCCCTCTGGTGGCTGCTGGCCCAGATCCTCGGGTTGGCCCTGCCGGCGGTGGGCTGGTTCCTGGCCGGCGCTCTGGTACTGATCGGGCTGCTCGGCCTGGTCGGCGCGGTGCGGTCGGCGCGGACCACCGACGCCGTACCGCCGGCCGCCGGCAGCGGCGCGGCCCCCACGCCGGACCCGGCCGACCCGGCGGGTCGGCCGGTGAGCGGCCCGGCGGGCAGCCCGCCGGACGGTCCCGGGGGTGGGTCCGACGACCGGGCCGGCTGGCGGGACACCGCCGAACTGCGCCTCGGTGACGCGGCGGACGAGCCGGGACGGCCGGGCGCGGTGGACCGTCGACCCGGGCAGGACGAGCCGGCCCGGGTCGGCGACGGGGACACCCGCCGGTGGCCGGCCGACGACCCGGTCACCGGTCCGCCCGGCACCTGACCACGGACACCGGGCTGACCGCGCCGGTGCGGGCGGCCAGTGCCGGCTCGTATGCTGGCCGGGGAGATCCCGCCTCCGTCGGGCGAGCCCCGCCGGTGGCCGCGCCAGGCGGCCCGGCACCGGCCCGGGTGCGCCTCGTCCGGGCACCCGAGGCGGTCCCGCCGCGACGTCCGTCTACCCCGTCAGGAGCCCGCCCGACATGACCCAGTCCCCCGCCGTGCGCCCCTCCGGTCCGTTCGGTCCGGTCCGCATCGGCGAGCGTGCCGCCCGTACCCTCGTCGCCGAACTCGCCCGACGCAACGACCCGAAGGCAGCCCTCCTGGTGGGTGCGGCCCCCGGGGCCGCGGTCCTCGCCGCGGCGATCGACGCGCTGCTGCCGGGCGACACGCTGACCGTCGTGCCGGACCCGACGACCGACGCCGCCACGCTGCGCGACCACGTGACGGCCCAGGGCCGCTGGGTCGCCGACCGGGTACGGGTGGTCGACTCCCTGGCCGAGGCGGACGCCGCCGAGCTGGTCATCGCCGCCGAGCCGTTCACCGGCACCGGTGAGCACACCCGCGACGCCGTCGACGGCCTCACCAAGTACCTGACCGACGGCGCGGTGCTCAGCGTCGCCGCGCCGGTGTTCCGCACCGAGGGGGCCGCCGCCGAGCTGGACCGGCAGGGCGTCCTGCACGGTGTGCGTTCCGACCTGGTGGTCCGCAACTCCCCGCCGGTACGGGTGCACCACCTGCGGTTCACCCCGGCCGGTGCCGCGTCGGCCGCCCGGCTCGCCCCGGCGTACCGGCCGTCGAGCGTGCCGCTGACCCGGGGCATGCACATCGACTCGAACGGGGTCGCCGCGGCCGGTATCGCGCTCGGCCTGGCCGCCGTCGCCCGGGTCGCCCGGCCGAAGTCGAAGCTGTGGCTGGTGCCGGCGCTGGCCGCCGCCCCGGTGGCCGCGTTCTTCCGGGACCCGCAGCGGGACGTGCCGGAGGACCCGGCCGCGGTGGTCGCCGCCGCCGACGGTCAGGTGCTGTCGGTGCAACGGCTGCACGACGAGCGGTTCGGCGACGGCGAGTGGCTGCGGATCGCGGTCTTCCTGTCGGTGCTGGACGTGCACGTCAACCGTTCGCCGGTGGCCGGCAAGGTGGTCGACTACTTCGTCGCCGACGGCGGCTTCGTCAACGCGATGAAGCCGGATGCGGAGCACAACGTCGCCGCCTACACGGTGCTGGACACCGCACACGGCACGGTGGTGGTGGCGCAGCGGACCGGGTTGATCGCCCGGCGGATCGTGCAGCGGGCTCCGGTGGGGGCGCTGCTGGCCCGGGGGGAGCGGTTCGGGCTGATCCGCTTCGGCTCCCGTACCGACGTCTACCTGCCGGCCGACGCCGCCACGCCGCTGGTCGGCCCCGGCGACAAGGTGGTAGGCGGTTCCTCGGTCATCGCCCGCTGGAGCTGAGCCGACGACTACGCGAACAGGGGCGCCGCGATCGCGGCGCCCCTGTCGTGCAACTGCGGACGGGTCAGGCGGTACGGCGCTGGTGCAGCCAGAGCAGCGGCCCGCTGACCAGGTAGCCCACCACCACGAGGGCGAAGGTGAGCCGGATGTCGACGAGTGCGCCGACGGCCGGGGCCAGCCACAGCCACGGCGGAAGCTTGACCAGCCGGGCCAGCTTGGCGTACGGGAAGCTGGAGACCATCGTGAAGGCGAGCAACGCCACCCCGCCGATCTGCACGACGGCCGGCAGCGGCAGTTCGATGGCCACGCCGAGCGCGAGCACGGCCGCCGCCATCGTGGTGGGTACGCCGCAGAAGAACCGGCCGTCCTTGGGTGAGACGTTGAACCGGGCGAGCCTGATCGCGGCGCACGACGCGACCAGTGCTGCGGCGACCGCCGCGGCGGCGGTGGGGGCCGATCCGGCCAGCGAGGCGTAGACCACCACCGGGGCGGCCAGGCCGAAGGAGCACATGTCGGCCAGCGAGTCCATCTGGGCGCCGAACGGGCTGGCCACGCCGAACTTCCGGGCGAGCGCGCCGTCGAGGCCGTCGAACGCGACGCAGGCGATCAGCAGCAGGGCCGCGATGCGGGGCTGGCCGTTCATGGCGACGAAGATGGCGTTGATGCCGAGCACCAGGCTCGCCAGGGTGCAGGCGTTGACCAGCGCGAACTTCATCCGCCGGGCGGGTGTACGCGCGCCGGGGAGCAGCGGGATCGCCATCGCGGGCGACTCGTCGACTCCGGTGGTGGGGCCCAGGACCGGGCTGACCGGGGCGACCGCCTCGATCTCGGCGCGGTCGAGGGTGATACCGCGACGGTCGAAGCCGTAGCGGCGACGCTGGCGGTCGACGCGGTGCTCGGGAAGGACCAGATCGGTGCCGTTGAGCTGGTCACCGTCCCGGCGACCCACCCGGACCAGCAGTACCTGGCGGGCGAATGTGCTGCTGCGGCGCAACCGGCCCGCCCAGCGACGCCCTGCGGGGCGCGGACTGTCAGTCGTACGACGCCGGCGCCATGGGGCTCTCGGCACGTTTCCTCCATCACCGGATTGGCTGGCCGCCCGTGCGGGCGGGTGTCCGGCTGTCTCGTGCCGGACCGCTCTTGGCCCGGCAGCCGTTAAGCGGAGTACACCATTGCACAGCGGCGTGGTGGTTGGCGATAGCTGCCGGCGGTACTTATAACCTCGTTAACCGCGCAAACCGCTGCCTTGTTCCCATCTCGGACTTCTGGGTCCGTTTTTCGGGCTTCATCGCCCGTTTTCTTCGCCAACCGCAGGGCCGACTTTACCGGAGCACCACCAGGTCGGCTCGGCGAGCGTCCGTCAGCCGACCGGCCACCGGGTCGCCAGAACCGCGACATCCGTCATCTCCAAGCCGCTGAGCTGGGAATACGTAAACCAGGCAGCGCCAGCCGTCGATCCACCGGCCTGTTCGGTCACCACCGGCTCGGTCGGCTCATCGACAAGCACGCGGTAGATCACCCGCACGCCGTGCCAGTCCAGCGGACGCCCTTCGGGGCCCATCGCGCCCGGATTGTGGAGATTGTCGGCCAGAATCAGCCGGTCCACCCGACCAGACTGACCCGATTCCTCCACCAGTTCCCGTAACAGCCCGTCGACCGGTTGCTCACCGTGATCGGTCCCCCCGCCGGGCAGGTGCCAGAGTCCGGCACCCGGATAGCCGGGCGCGATCATGGTGAGCAGCACCCGCCCGCCGGGATCGGTGACCAGCCCGTACGCGGCGAACCGCTGCCGCCGGTCGGCCGACTCCACCGCCACCGGCTCGACCGGCACGCCGGGGGGCGGGCCGGCGGGAGGCGGCGGGACGGGCAGGCCGAGCAGGTCGGCGGTGAACGGCACCAGCGGCAGCGTCGCCGCCTCCTGCGGGGTGCACCAGGCCAGCTCACCGGGGCCGTCACCGCCGCCGGCCACCGCCGGCGGCGCTCCCTCGGCCACCGGCCGGTCACCGGGGATCGTGACGTCGAACACCAACCGGTCGGTGTGCACCGGCCCGGCGGGATCCGCCGGGTCCGCAGCGGTCAGATCGGCCACGGCGGCGCGTATCCCGGCGACCGCGACGGCCAGCCCGGACTGCCCGGCGCACTCGCGGACCACGGTGTCGGCCGGATGCTCCGCGTGCCGCACGGCGCCCCCGGGCAGCCGCCAGAACCCCACCGCCGGATCGGACGCCGGGTCGCCGGTGCTGTCGCCGGCGGCGCGCCGCCCGCGTACCAGCAGCACCCGGCCGGCCTCGTCCGTACACCAGCCGTGCGCCGCGATCCGTCGTCGCTCCTGCACGTCGCCCTCCCCGATCCGCCGTCGATCATGAGGCTAGCGGTCGTCCGGGCAGGGCGGGTGCCGTCGTGCCGGGCCGCCGGTGGGCGCACCGACGCCGCCGGCGGGCGGGGCAGGTCAGGCGGTGAGCCGGGCGGCCTGGACCGCCTCGGCGGTGACCTCGGTGAGCCGGTCGGTGGGCAGGGCGCCCAACTCGTCCCGGGCGAACCAGCGGGCCTCGCAGGTCGAGCCGCCCACGTCGGTGACGGTCGGCGGGGCGGGCTGGTCGACCATCACCCGGTAGAAGGCCCGCACGCCGTGCCAGTCGATCGGGTAGCCCTCGGGGCCGAGCGAGGCGGCGTCGCGGTGGCTGGCCACCCCGAGCAGCTCGACCAGCCGGCCGGTCTGCCCGGTCTCCTCGACCAGTTCCCGGATCAGCGCCGCACCCGGCTGCTCGCCGTAGTCGGTGCCGCCGCCGGGCAGGTGCCAGCAGCCCGCACCCGGGTAGCCGTCGGAGACCCGGGTCAGCAGCACCCGACCCTCCGGGTCGGTGGCCACCGCGTACGCGGCGAAGCGCTGCGCCCGGTGCAGCCCGTCCGGGCCGGGCACGGCGTAGAACGAGGGGAACTCGGGGGCCTCGTCGGGGACCACGTCGGCCGAGGACGCCGGCAGCCCGAGCGCGCGGGCGGTGAAGGCCCGCAGCGGCAGCTCCCGTGCCTCGTCGAGGGTGTACCAGCGGGCCAGGTCGGTGGAGCGGTCCACCCGGTCGGTGAGGGTGCCGCCGCGTACCGACACCTGGTAGATCAGGCGGTCGGTGTGAATGGTGATGCCCCGCTCGGGCAGGGCGCGCATGTCGGCCAGGACGTCCGCCAGGCCGGCGACGGCGACCGAGAGGCCCGTCTCGGCGGCGGTCTCCCGGACGACGGTGTGGTTCGGGTCCTCGCCGTGGTCGACCGCCCCACCGGGCAGGGACCATACGCCGGGGGTGCCGGAGCGCTCCGATGCGCGGACCAGCAACACTCGGCCGACTGAATCTGCACAGACTGCATATGCCGCGATCCTGCGGAGCGGCTCCAGCAAGGTGGTCACGGAGCCAAATTCTCCCCGGGTCGCGTTACCGACGCGGAAAAGAGTCGGATTCCTGACTCAGGGCTGGCCACTCAGGGATCGATCAGGGTAGGACTCCGGGCGGTCACCGAGGTCGACGGGGCGGCCGGCGCGGACCGTGGAGACATGACCTCGACGAGCACCCCCCACGCCCCGTACAAACAACTCCGCAGGCCGACCACCGACCGCATGGTGGCCGGCGTCGCCAGCGGCATCGGCCGCTACTTCGCCGTCGACCCCACCCTGGTCCGGGTGCTGTTCGCGGTGGCGACCCTGCTCACCGGCGGTGTCGCCGCCCTGGCGTACCCGATCATGTGGTTCCTGATGCCCGAGGAGCCGGCCGGCGCGCCGGCCTGGCCACACCCGGCGGACCCGACGGCGCAGCCGCAGCCGACCTGGCCGACGCCGGCGGAGCAGGCCACCTGGCCGCAGCCGGGCGGGCCGGCGACCTGGCCGCAGCCGGGCGGGCCGGCGACCGGAGGGCAGCCTCAGCCGCCGGCGACCCCGCCGACGGCCGGCTGAACCCCGCTCACTCCCACTCGATGGTGCCCGGCGGCTTGCTGGTCACGTCCAGGACCACCCGGTTGACCTCGGCGACCTCGTTGGTGATCCGGGTGGAGATCCGGGCCACCACCTCGTAGGGCAGCCGGGACCAGTCGGCGGTCATCGCGTCCTCGCTGGAGACCGGGCGCAGCACCACGGGATGCCCGTAGCTGCGCCCGTCACCCTGCACCCCGACGCTGCGCACGTCGGCCAGGAGCACCACCGGGAACTGCCAGACGCCCCGGTCGAGGCCGGCGGCCGTCAGCTCCTCCCGGGCGATCAGGTCGGCCTGGCGCAGCAGCGCCAACCGCTCCCGGTCGACCGCGCCGATGATCCGGATGGCCAGCCCCGGCCCCGGGAACGGGTGCCGCCAGACCATCGCCTCGGGCAGACCCAACTGGAGCCCGAGCGCCCGGACCTCGTCCTTGAACAGCGTGCGCAGCGGCTCGACCAGGGCGAACTTCAGATCCTCAGGCAGCCCGCCGACGTTGTGGTGGCTCTTGATGTTGGCGGTGCCGGTGCCGCCGCCGGACTCGACCACATCCGGGTAGAGGGTGCCCTGCACCAGGAACTCGACGTCGCCGTGGGCGGCGATCTCCCGGGCGGCGGCCTCGAAGACCCGGATGAACTCCCGGCCGATGATCTTCCGCTTCTGCTCCGGGTCGGTCACCCCGGCCAGCGCGCCGAGGAACCGGTCGGCCGCGTCGACCACCTTCAGCTTGATGCCGGTGGCCGCCACGTAGTCCTTCTCCACCTGCTCGGCCTCACCGGCGCGCAGCAGGCCGTGGTCGACGAAGACGCAGGTGAGCTGGTCCCCCACCGCCTTGTGGACCAGCGCGGCGGCGACCGCCGAGTCCACCCCGCCGGACAGGCCGCAGATGACCTCCTTGTCCCCGACCTGGGCCCGGATCCGGGCAACCTGCTCGTCGATGATGTTCTGCGGGGTCCAGGTGGGCTCGATGCCGGCGATGTCGTAGAGGAAACGGCGGAGCATCTCCTGCCCCTGCGCGGTGTGCCCCACCTCGGGGTGGAACTGCACACCGGCCCGACGGCCGGCCAGATCCTCGAAGGCGGCGACCGGGGCGCCGGCCGACTCGGCGGTCACCGTGAACCCGGCGGGGGCCTCGGTCACCGCGTCGCCGTGGCTCATCCAGACCGGCAGGTCCGCCGGCAGGTCCCGCAGCAGCACACCCGGGTCGAGCAGCCGGGGACGCAGCGGGGTGCCGCCGTACTCCCGGTTGCCGGTCCGGGCGACCGTGCCGCCGAGCGCCTGGGCCATCGCCTGGAAGCCGTAGCAGATGCCGAAGACGGGGACGCCCGCGTCGAACAGCCCGGCGTCGATCTGCGGGGCGTCGGGGGCGTAGACACTGGACGGGCCGCCGGACAGGATGATCGCGGCCGGGTCCTTCGCCAGCATCTCGGCGACCGGCATGGAGTGCGGGACGATCTCCGAATAGACCTTCGCCTCGCGCACCCGGCGCGCGATGAGCTGGGCGTACTGGGCTCCGAAGTCCACCACGAGGACGGGGCGAGGCGTGCTCATGTGGGCAAAGCCTACCGACAGTCACACCCGCCCCCGGCACGGGCCGCCCCCCGGCGCGCCGCGCCCGGTCAGCGCCGGTCAGCCGCGCAGCGCGCCGGGGGCGTCCGCCGGAACCGCCGGGTGCCGTGGACGCACCGCCGCCACCCGGGTGTACGCCGACCCGAGCGGCGGCCGGGGATCCGCCTCCCCCCGGTTCGGCCAGTACGACATCGCCCGCTCCGCCTGCGCGGTGATCGTCAGCGACGGGTTCACCCCGAGGTTCGCCGAGACCGCCGCCCCGTCGACCACGTGCAGCCCCGGGTGGCCGTACACCCGGTGCCAGGGGTCGACCACGCCGTCGGCCGGGGTGGCGCCGATCACCGCCCCGCCGAGCAGGTGCGCGGTCAGCGGGACGTCGAACGGTTCGGTGAGCGCCCCGCCCGGGGTGCCGCCGATCTCCTCGGCGAGCAGCCGGACCGCCTGGTTGCCGGCCGGAATCCAGGTCGGATGGGGTGCGCCGTGCCCGGGCCCGGACACCAGCCGCCGCCGGCCCAGCGGCCCCCGCTGCCAGCGGGTGGTCAGCGAGTTGTCAGTCGACTGCATCACCAGGGCGATCACCGTCCGCTCGGACCAGTGCCGCACCGAGAGCATCCGGGCGGCCAGCCGGGGGTGCCGCACGATCGCGCCCAGCCAGCGCCGCACCCGGTGCGGGCCGCCGTCGACGAGCAGCGACTGGAGCAGCCCCATCGCGTTCGCGCCCCGGCCGTAGCGGACCGGCTCGACGTGGGTCTGCGGGTCGGGATGGAACGAGCTGGTGATCGCCACCCCGTCGGTGAAGTCCAGCCCCCGCCGCCGGGCCTGCCGGCGGTCGACCGACGCGCCGAGGATCGCCTCCGAGTTGGTCCGGGTCAACGCGCCGAGGCGGTCCGACAGGTGGGGCAGCGCGCCGGTCTGCTTCATCGCGTGCAGCAGCCGCTGGGTGCCGAGCGCGCCGGCCGCGAAGACCACCTGGTCGGCGTGGAACACCTGGCGACGCCGCCGCAGCCAGGCACCGGTACGTACGGCCTGCACCAGGTAGCCGCCGCCGTCGGCCGGCCGTACGGCGGTGACCGTGGTCAGCGGGTGGACCCGCGCGCCGAGCCGTTCGGCAAGCCACAGGTAGTTCTTGACCAGGGTGTTCTTGGCGCCGTGCCGGCAGCCGGTCATGCACGACCCGCAGTGCGTACAGCCGGTGCGCTCCGGCCCCGCCCCGCCGAAGTACGGGTCCGCCACCCGCTGCCCGGGGCGGCCGAGGTGCACCCCCACCGGGGTCGGACCGAAGGTGTGCCCGACTCCCATCCGTTCGGCCACCGCCCGCATCGCCCGGTCCGCGCCGGTGTGCCGGGGGTACGGGGTGACCCCGAGCATCCGTCCGGCCTGGTCGTAGTGGCCGGCGAGTTCCGCCCGCCAGTCGGTGACGTCACGCCACTGCGGATCGGTGTAGAAGGCGTCCGGTGGCTGGTAGAGGGTGTTCGCGTAGACCAGGGAGCCACCGCCGACGCCGGCACCGGAGAGCACCAGCACCCCGCTCGCGGCACCCCGGGCGGCCGGGCGGAGCAGGGTGATCCGTTGCAGCCCGTAGCAGCCCAGGCGGGGGGCCCAGAGGAACCGGCGCAGCCGCCAGGAGGTCTGCGGGAACTCGTCGTCGGCGAACCGCCGGCCCGCCTCCAGCACACCGACGGTGTAGCCCTTCTCGGCCAGGCGCAGCGCGGTGACGCTGCCGCCGAAGCCGGAGCCGATGACGAGCACGTCGTACCGCATGACCGCATCATTACCGGCGGGTAGCCATCGCGCCAGTGCCGGATTTCGCGCGATCATGCTGACCGTCGCCGACCGCAACCCGCAGGGCCGGTCGAAGCGTTGTGCAGACGGGGGTGGCGAGCGATGACTCAGGAGACCGGAACGGGACGACCACGCTGGGTGTGGGGGCTGGCCGCCCTGGCCGTGGTCGTCCTGGTGGGGGTGGCCGCCCTGGTGGTGACCCGGGTGGTCCGCGACGACGAGCCACGGCGTACGGCCGGACCGGCCGCCACGACCACCGGCCCGACGCCGACGCCGAGCCCCACCCCCAGCCCGACCCCACCCCCCGGGGCCTCGATCACCGGCCCGCTCAACCTGCTCCTGGTCGGGGTGGACACCCGGGTCAGCGTGCCCGGCTGGGAACCGCACGGCGACGCGGTGCTGATCCTGCACGTGCCGGCCGGGCTGGACCGGGCGTACCTCTTCTCGCTCCCCCGCGACCTGGTGGTCGACATCCCGAAGTTCCCCAAGTCGGGCTACCAGGGCGGCCGGACGAAACTCACCCACGCGATGAGCTACGGCAGCCGGGTGCCGGGCAAACCCAAGAACCCCAGCGCCGCCCAGGGGTACGAGCTGCTGCGCAGCACGGTCGCCGGGTACACCGGGCTGCGCTTCGACGCCGGTGCGGTGGTCACCTTCAACGGCTTCGACCGGCTGGTCGACAGCCTCGGCGGGGTGGACCTCTACGTCGACCAGCGGGTCCCCTCGCTGCACCGCCGGCCGGACGGCAAATACCGCGAGCCGGCCCGGGGCGGCGGCGGATACACCGGCCCGCAGATGGTCTACGAGAAGGGTGAGCGGCACCTCAACGGCTGGCAGGCGCTGGACTACGCCCGGCAGCGCTACATCGCCGGCGGCGACTACGCCCGGCAGCGCCACCAGCAGCAGCTCCTCCGGGCGCTGGCCGCCAAGATCCTCAACGAGAACCTGGCCCGTCAGCCCGACCGGGTGGAGCAGGTGGTGTCGGCGCTCGGCGACACCCTGGTCTACGCGGGCGGCCCGCGCATCGTCGACCTGGCGTACGCCCTCGGTGGGCTGAGCGCCGACCGGATCACCCTGGTCGGGCTGCCCGGCGACGGGGTGGGCAAGGGCGGCAGCTACCGGGGCGAGCAACTCACCAGCGTCGGCAAGGGATTCCTGCCCGCGCTCAAGGCCGGCAAGGCCGAAACCTACCTGGACGCCCACCCCGAGCTACGGGTGAAGAACTAGCCGCCGGGGGACCGCTCAGCGGCGGGTGGGCGGGGCGGGACGCTCGGTGCCGTACAGCCAGGCGGCGAAGAGGTCGTCGAGCTGCTGCCCGCAGACCCGCTCGGCGGTCGCCACGAACTCGGCGGTGGTGGCGTTGCCATTGCGCTTGTCGGCCGCCCAGGTCTTGAGGAGCCGGAAGAAGGCGTCGTCGCCGACCGTCACCCGCAACGCGTGCACGGTCATCCCGCCGCGCTCGTAGACCGAGTCGCTGAACAGGTTCGCCACCCCGGGCGCACCGGGCGGCACCCGCCAGACCTGGTCGTCGGAGGACGCGTACCGCTGCTCGAAGGCGGCCTGGGCGGTGTCCCGGCCCTGGTGCTCGGCCCAGAGCCACTCGGCGTACGTGGCCAGCCCCTCGTTGAGCCAGATGTCCGACCAGCGGGCCACCGACACGCTGTCGCCGAACCACTGGTGGGCCAGCTCGTGCGCGACCACCCCGGTGTTCTCACCGCCCCGGAAGAAGTTGGCCGAGTAGACCGGCCGGCTCTGCGTCTCCAACGCGTACCTGATCCGGGGATCGTCGACCACCACCCCGCCGTACGCCGCGAACGGGTACGGCCCGAAGACGCTCTCCAGGTAGTCGGCGACCGTCACGGTGCGGGCGACCGACTCGTCGGCCGCCCCCCGGGGAAGGCTGGCGGCGACCGCGCTGAACACCGGCCGGCCCCGGTGCTCGCCGGTGCTGGTGCGGTACTTCCCGATCACCACCGTGCTCAGGTAGCTGGCCATCGGGGCGGCCTCCGACCAGCGCCACGTGGTGAAGCCGCCGGCCGCCGGGCGCTGCCCCCTCGGCACGCCGTTGGCGACCACGACCAGCCCCTTCGGCACGGTGATCTCGAAGTCGTAGGCGGCCTTGTCGGAGGGGTGGTCGTTGACCGGGAACCAGGTGCTCGCCGACTCGGGTTGGCCGAGCGCGACCGCGCCGTCGGCGGTGTGCAGCCAGCCGCCCTCGCCGATCGTCTCGTTGCGCAGCGGCTCCGGCCGGCCGTCGTACCCGACCTGGACGGTGAAGACCGTCCCGGCGCGGACCGGCGCGGCCGGGGTGACCACCAGCTCGGTGCCCTCGCGGGTGTGCCGGGCCGGGGTGCCGTCCACGGTCACCCGGCGCACCGTCAGCCCGGCCAGGTCGAGGTGGAACAGCGGCAGGTCGGCCTCGGCGGTGGCCCGGACGGTGGCGTCGCCGCGCAGCTCGTCGCTGGTCGGGTCGTAGCGGACCTTGAGGGTGTACCGCTCGACGTCGTACCCGCTGTTGCCGGCGGTCGGGAAGTACGGGTCGCCGACGCCGGCCGGGCCGGGGGTCACCCCCGGGGTCGCCTCAGGCGTCGGAGTCGACCGGGATTCCCGCCGGGGTTCCGGGTCGGCGGTGCAGCCGGTCAGGGCGAGCGCCACGGTGACGAGCAGCGCGAGCCCGCGCCGGTTCCGGCTCATGGCCACCTTCGTCCCCCGTTCGCCGCCGCCGTCCGCGCAGCCTACCGATCCGGCCGGCCCCGGGTGCCTGCAACGCCGCACGACGAGCGGGGCGACGGTACGGCCGGCCGGCCGGCCCCATGGTGGGGCCGGCCGGCCGCGACGGACCCGGGTCAGCGGTCGAGGACCAGCCCGACCCGCTGGAACTCCTTCAGGTCGCGGTAGCCGCACTTGGCCATCGCGCGACGCAGCCCACCGAACAGGTTGAGCTGGCCGTCCGGCTCGTCGGCGGGGCCGAACAGCAGCCGCTCCATCTCCCCGAGCGGTTCGCCGGCCACCTCGAACGCACCACGCGGCAGGGACGGGTGGCTGGCCGCCGAGTGCCACCAGGCGCCGCCGGCCGGGGCCTCCTCGCACAGCGACAGCGGCTCGCCGAGCATCACCGCGTCCGCGCCGCAGCCGAGCGCCTTGGCGATGTCGCCGGAGGTCTGGATGTCGCCGTCGGCGATGAGGTGCACGTAGCGTCCACCGGTCTCGTCGAGGTAGTCGCGGCGGGCCGCGGCGGCGTCGGCGATCGCGGTGGCCATCGGCACCCGGATGCCGAGCACCGACTCGCTGGTCGACCAGTCGTCACCGCCGATGCCGACGATCACCCCGGCCGCACCGGTACGCATCAGGTGCAGCGCCGTCTTGTAGTCGGTGCAGCCGCCGACGACCACCGGCAGGTCGAGGTCGGCGATGAACTCCTTGAGGTTCAGCGGCTCGTCGGTGGTCGAGACGTGCTCGGCCGAGACGATGGTGCCCTGGATGACCAGGATGTCGACGCCCGCGTCGAGGATCACCGGGGCCAGCGCGAGGGTGTGCTGCGGGGACACCCGCACGGCCACCGTGCTGCCGCCGGCCCGCAGCTCGCGGACCCGCTCGGCGATCAGGTCGGGGCGGATCGGCTCGGCGTAGACCTCCTGGAGCCGCTTGGTCGCGCGGGCGTCCTCGCCCAGCCCGGCCAGCTCCTCCAGCACCTTGGTCGGGTTCTCGTAGCGGGTCCAGAGGCCCTCGACGTTGAGCACGCCCAGGCCGCCGAGCTGCCCGAGCCGCACGGCCGAGGCGGGGCTCATGGTGGCGTCCGACGGGTGGGCGACGCAGGGGATGTCGAACTGGTAGGCGTCGAGCTGCCAGCCGGTGGAGACGTCGTCGACGTCCCTGGTCCGCCGGCTGGGCACGATGGCGATGTCGTCCAGGTGGTAGCCGCGCTGCGCGGTCTTGCCCAGCCCGATCTCGACCACGTCACGCATGAGGGACTCCAGGTGGTTTGGGGTGGTGGGTCAGCGGGTGTGGTAGTTGGGGGCCTCGACGGTCATCTGGATGTCGTGCGGGTGGCTCTCCTTGAGCCCGGCCGCCGTGATCCGGATGAGCTGGCCCCGGTGGTGCAGGTCGGGGATGTTCTCCGCCCCGGCGTACCCCATCGCCAGCCGCAGCCCGCCGACGAGCTGGTGGGCCACCCGGGACAGCGGCCCCCGGTAGGGCACCTGGCCCTCCACGCCCTCCGGCACCAGCTTGTCGTCGCTGAGCACGTCCTGCTGGAAGTAGCGGTCCTTGCTGTACGACTTGGCCTGGCCCCGGGACTGCATCGCGCCCAGCGAGCCCATCCCCCGGTACGCCTTGAACTGCTTGCCGTTGACGAAGATCAGCTCGCCGGGGCTCTCCTCGCAGCCGGCCAGCAGGCTGCCGAGCATCACCGTGTCGGCACCGGCCACCAGGGCCTTGGCGATGTCACCCGAATACTGGATGCCGCCGTCGCCGATCACCGGGACGCCTGCCGGACGGGCCGCGCGGGCCGCCTCCATGATCGCGGTCACCTGCGGGACGCCGACCCCGGCGACGATCCGGGTGGTGCAGATGGCACCCGGGCCGACCCCCACCTTGACGCCGTCGGCACCGGCGTCGACCAGGGCCTTCGCCCCGGCGTAGGTGGCCACGTTGCCGCCCACGATGTCGATCGTCACGTCGGCCTTGAGCCGGCGGACCATGTCCAGCACGGCCCGCTGGTGGCCGTGCGCGGTGTCCACGATCAGCACGTCGACACCCGCGTCGACCAGGGTCCGGGCCCGCTTGTAGGCGTCCTCGCCGACGCCGATGGCGGCGGCGACCCGCAGCCGGCCGGCGTCGTCCTTGGTGGCGTCCGGGTACTGCTCGCTCTTGGTGAAGTCCTTGACGGTGATCAGCCCGCGCAGCCGCCCCGAGTCGTCCACGATCGGCAGCTTCTCGACCTTGTGCTGGCGCAGCAGGGAGAGCGCGTCGTCCTTGCTCACCCCCACCGGGGCGGTGACCAGCGGCGTCCGGGTCATGATCGCGTGGACCGGGGTGGCCGGGTCGGAGACGAACCGCATGTCCCGGTTGGTGACGATGCCCACGAGCTGGCCCTCGCCGTCGACCACCGGGACGCCGGAGATGCGGTAACGGCCGCACAGCTCGTCGACCTCACGCAGGGTGTCCTCGGGGCTGGCCGTCACCGGGTTGGTGATCATGCCGGACTCGGAGCGCTTGACCAGGTCGACCTGGAGCGCCTGGTCCTCCAGGGAGAGGTTGCGGTGCAGCACGCCGATGCCGCCCTGGCGGGCCATCGCGATCGCCATCCGGGCCTCGGTGACGGTGTCCATCGCGCTGGACAGCAGCGGGATGGACAGCTCCACGTTGCGGGTGAGCCGGGTGCGGGTGTTCACCCGGCTGGGCACCACGTCCGACTCGCCGGGCTGGAGCAGCACGTCGTCGAAGGTCAGGCCGAGCGGCACCACCCGCGCCGACCCGGCGGGCAGCTCCGGCAGGTGGCCGCCCCACTCGCCGCTGTCGACACCGGCCGGAAGATCGGTGCCGGCAGGAAGATCGGTGCTGGGCGAATTCTCCACGATTGCTCCCCTGAGCTGCTCGGACGGGATTCAGCGAGGCGGCGCGCGCGGCAACCGGCGCACGCCGGGGTGACGGCGAGTCGTCTCATCGTACCCACTGAGCAGGGCGGCCCTCGCCGGCGACCGGTCGGGGTCGGCGACGCCACAGCGACCGCCGGGGGGCGCGTGCGGCGAGGGTTGGGTCTACGGTGAGGGGGTGCACGACGAGCCCATCGACCCGTTCAACGGCGACCCGGCCGATCCGGCTGCGGGGCTGGACGATCCGGGCGACGACGCCCCGCTCGACCCGCTGACCGAGGTCGAGCGGCAGGACGTGCTGGAAGACCTCGCCGACCTGGAGATCTACCAGGCCCTGCTGTCCCCGATCGGGGTACGCGGGCTGGTCATCGAGTGCGAGGACTGTCGCGAGCCGCACTACTTCGACTGGGACCTGCTCCGGGGCAACCTGCGGCACCTGCTCAGCTCGGGTCGACCCCGGGTGCACGAGCCGGCCTACGATCCCGACCCGGACCACTACGTCACCTGGGACTACGCCCGGGGCTACGCCGACGGGGTGCACGACACGCTCACCGAGTCCGCGGGCGACGACACCGACTCCGACGACTGACCCCCGGGCCGACCCGGCTCGCCACCGCCGGGGCGGGGGCGGTCAGGCGACCAGGCCGGCGCGGAAGCCGGCGGCCACCGCGTGCGCCCGGTCCCGCGCGCCGAGCTTGCGGAACAGCCGCCGGGCGTGCGTCTTGACGGTGTCCTCCGAGACGAACAACTCCCGGCCGATCTCCGCGTTGCTCTTGCCCTCGGCCATGCCGAGCAGCACCTGGAGTTCGCGTTCGGTCAGCCCGACCGAGGTCCGGCCGGCGCGGGCGCCGGAGGTCGGACGCGGCAACCCGGTGGCCGGGGCCGGCTCGGCCGGCGTGCCCTCCGACTCCCCCTCGACCTCGTCGTCGCCGCGTTGCACGGGCACCACCGACGGCGCGCCGGGCGTACCGTCGGCCGGCGGCGGCGACCAGCCCGGCGCGGGCGGGCGACCGGGTCGCGGGGGCGCGCCGACCGCGGCGGTGTCCCGGGCGGGGTCGGCGACCCGGTGCCGGGCGGACCGGCCGGGCGCTGCGAGCAGCAGCAACGCCTTCGCCACCGCGCTGGTCAGGTCGTGGTCGGCACCCTGGATCAGGCCCCGGGCCCCGGCGCTGATGGTGGCCGCCGCCGCCTCCGACTCCTCGGTGCCGAGCAGCAGCACCGCGGCCTGCGGGGCGCGGGCGAGCACCCGGCGCACGAAGCCGGCGCTGTCCGGCCGGGTGAGCGCCGTGTCGGCCAGCACCACGTCGACCGGGCGCTCGGCGAGCCGCAGCATCACCTCGGGATCGGAGACGGCTGTCCGGACGACCGCGGCCAGGCCGAGTCGCGCCGCCGCGTTGGTCAACTGCTGCGCGGCGATCGGTGTCCGAACGCATACGAGAACGGTACGCACGGTGGTCTCCTCTCCGGACACGAGCAGACCATGACGGGGTCCACCGGGGAGGAGGTTCCGGGCAATCCTCTGAACTTTTCCGACATTTGGGTCATATGACGCAGGAGGCTTCGGGTTTTCGATCTCAACACGTGTGAGTCGGCGAGGGTTCGGGTACCGAGGCTCCACGCCGGAAACGGGGTACGCCAGCGCGGACCACAGCCCGGACGCCGGTTCAACGAGGATCTCCGCGGTGCCGCGCGGGAGGAGGGGTGCTGATGTCGAACGTACGTAGACTGCCCGGACCCATCGTCGATCTGTGGGACTGGCAGCGTCTCGGCGCCTGTCGGGGTCGGGACAGCGCGCAGTTCTTCCACCCGGACGGCGAGCGCGGTTCGTCCCGGCTGCGCCGGGAGTCCGGCGCCAAGTCCGTCTGCCAGGCCTGCCCCGTGCGGGCCGAATGCGCGGCGCACGCCCTGTCCGTGCGGGAGCCGTACGGCGTCTGGGGCGGCCTCAGCGAGTCCGAGCGGCTGCGGCTGCTCGCCCTCGGCTGGGAGGACCTGGCCGACCGCCGGCAGACCCGGGTGGACATCGCCCGCATGGAGGCCCGGCTCGGCGCTTCGCACAAGACCGCCGTACCGGCCCAGCGCAAGATCGCCTGACCGACCCGCCACACCTCGACGAGGCCGCGCTCCGGAAATCGGAGTGCGGCCTCGTCGTTTCCCGGCCCGTGGTCCGACGCCGGGCCGGCAGGTACGAAAAGCGGGGCGGGCCCGGCTGTGCCGGACCCGCCCCTTCATTCCACCCGATCCTGCTCCGAGCCGTCGTGCGGCTCACCCGGTACGGCTTTCGCCGCCGGTCGCGGGAGTCAGGAACAGCGGGGTCGCACCTGCGTCACGCCGTCAGCGCTGCAGGGTCAGCAGACCCGGCCGGTAGGGCAGGAGGCCGTAGTCACCACCCGAGTTCGTGGCGCGGCCCTGGTAGAGCAGTTGCAGGTTGCACGGGTCGATCGTGTTCGTCTGGTCCGCGCTGGTGCGCAGCAGCTCACCGTGGCTGATGTCGTTGGTCCAGGTGGCACCGCTGTTGGCCTTGCCCGCGAACGGGTTGTTGTAGGTCGTCGCGTTCGGCGTCCAGGTGCCGCCCAGGCTGGTCGCCGTGAACGAGCGGAAGTAGCGCTCCCAGGAGCTGGTCCGGGCCTCGATGATCATCAGGTACTGGTTGCGGCCCGCGACCTTGTAGACCTGCGGCGCCTCGAAGATGTTCTCCGAGGTGTCGCTCATGATGGTCGTGTAGCTGGAGCCGAAGCTGCCCGGGAAGTTCCCGATCGGCATGATCTGGCGGTAGATCTTGCCGTTGTCACCGGCGAAGAACAGGTACATGTTCTGGTCGTCGCCGATGATCGTCTGGTCGATCACGCCGGTGCCGGAGTCGGTGATCTTCGCGGTCGACAGGGTCTGCGCAGCCGACCAGCCGTTGGCGTTGGCCGGGTTGGTCGACGTGCGGTACGAGAACGACGTCGGGCCCCACTGGTGGGCGAGGATCCAGATGTTCTTCGGCGCGAAGTAGAACAGCGACGGCGCGACGGTGCTCTGGCTCATGGTGTTCTGGGGCGCCGTGGCGAGCTGGTTGAGGTTGTCGACCAGGCCGAAGTTCATCGAACCCCAGCCGCCGGTGGCGCTGCTGCTGTGGGTGGTGGCGTACACCAACTGCTTGCCCTGGTAGGGGGCGATGGTGAAGTCCTTGAGTGACGCCCAGCCGGCCTTCGGCTGCGCCAGCGGACCGGTCGACGACCAGCGGTAGGACGTCGGCAGGGAGCAGTTGCCCGTCGGCGGCGGGGTGGTCGGCGGGGGCGTGGTCGGCGGCGGGGTCGTGGGGGGCGGGGTGGTGGGGGGCGCGGTCGTCGGCGGCGTGGTGGGCGGGTTGGTCGGCGTCGTGCCACCGTTGCAGGCCACCCCGTTGAGCGCGAAGCTCGTCGGGACGGGGTTGCTGGACGTCCAGGCCCCGTTGAAGCCGAACGACACCGAGCCGTTGGTGGGGATCGCGCCGTTGTAGCTGACGTTCTTGGCGGTCACCGCCGAGCCGCTCTGCGTCACGGTCGCGTTCCACGCCTGGGTCACCGACTGCCCGGAGGCGAAGGACCAGGTCAGCGTCCAACTGCTCAGCGCGTCGCCCAGGTTGGTGATGGCGACGTTGGCCCCGAAGCCACCGCCCCACTCCGAGGAGACGGTGTAGTTCACCGAGCATCCCGCCGCCGCCGCGCCTGCGGGCAGCGCGGTGACTACCGACGCCGACGCCAGCAACGCGACACCGGCCGAGATCAGGCCGACATTGGCCGATCTGGATCTGGACATAAAACACCCTCCTGACGGGATGGCGACCTGCACATTGGTGGTGGCCGTTGTTAGGTTAACGTTAACAGTCGCGTCAGGTATGTTACGGGAGCGCTCCCACAGCCTCAACCCTCGATATCGCTGTGGAATTTTCGGCTATCCGCACATTGATCAATCTTGATGACTTAACGCTGATGAGGAATCAGCGCACGGTGACTGTGACGCTGTGCCACCCGGTCGCTCCGTCCGGGGCGACCGGCGCGGTCAACGGGGTCTGCGTCTCGCCGTCCCGGTCGGTCGCCCGCACCTGGAGGGTGTGCTCACCCGGGGTCGCCACCCACCGCCACGACCACTGCACCCAGGTGTCCACCGACACCGTCGGGGCGAGGGTCGCCTCCTGCCACGCGCCGCCGTCGACGCGTACCTCGACCCGGCTGATCCCCCGGTGCTGCGCCCAGGCCACCCCGGCCACCGTCACCTCGCCCGTGGTGAGCCGGTTACGCGCGCGGGGGGTGTCGATCCGCGACTGCGTCTTCACCGGCCCCTGCGCCGACCAGCCACGCGGCACCCAGTACGCGTCGAAGTCGGCGAAACTGGTCAGCTCCAGCTCGGTCACCCACTTGCAGGCCGACACGTACCCGTAGAGGCCCGGCACCACCATCCGCACCGGGAAGCCGTGCTCGACGGGCAGCGGCTCGCCGTTCATCCCCACCGCCAGCAGGGCGTCCCGCCCGTCGCGCAGCGCCGCCGTCGGGGTGCCGCAGGTCCAACCGTCGACCGAGCGGCCGACCACCTGGTCGGCCCCCTCCTCCGGTTCCGCCTCGTCGAGCAGTTCCCGGATCGGTACGCCCAGCCACCGGGCGTTGCCGATCAGATCCCCACCCACCTCGTTGGAGACGCAGGCGAGGGTGACGTACCGCTCCACCATCGGGCGGGCGAGCAACTCGGCGAAGGTCAACTCGATCGGGTTGCGCACCCGACCGTGGATGCGCAGCCGCCAGGTCTCCGGATCCACCTGCGGCACCACCAGCGCCGTGTCGATCCGGTAGAAGCCGCCGTTCGGCGTGGTGTAGGGGGCGAGCTGGGCCAGGGACAGGTCTGCCCCCGCCGGCACCGTCGGCGCCACCGCCGACGGGGTGGGCAACGCGACCGCCTCCCGGGCCGCCGACACCCCCCGCCGCCCGGCGAGCCAGTGCCCGCCCAGCCCCGCCACGGTCGCCACGCCCGCGAGCAGGCCCGCACCACGCAGGAACCGCCGCCGGGACTCCGGGTCGGTCGACTCCAACGGCTCCCAGCCGACGGGCGGCCCGCCGGCCGGACCCGCAGGGGCACCCGGCCCGTCGGCCCCCCGGCGTTCGCCCGCCGTCGACCCGGCGGCCGGCACACCGTCGCCCCGGTCCACCGCTGGACCGGCCACCGGCGGCCCACCGGCCGGAAGCGACCCGGCGGCCGGCGACGTCCCGGGCACCGGGGGCGGCCCGGGGTGGGCGGCCGGCAGCGGGGTGGGCGGCTGCCAGGGCCACGGGTCGAGCTGCCAGGGACCGGCCACGAAGGCCCAGAGCACCAGCCCGCCCAACCCCCCGCCGACCAGGGCGGGGAGCGCATCGGCGGCATCCGCGCCGGCCCGGGTGAGCGCGGCGGCGACACCGAGACCGGTGAACGCCGCGATGCCCACCAGCCCGACCGCGAGCCGCCGCGCGGCGAGCACACCGATCCCGGCGGCGAACGCCGCCAGCAGCACCGCCGTGCCGACCAGCAGGGCGATCTTGTCGTACCTGCCGAAGACCTCGATGGCGAACTGCTTGAGCGGCTCGGGGACCGTGTCGACCACGACCCCGCCGACCGCGATCAGCGGGGCGGAGCGGGGACCGGTGAGGACGGCGACCGGCTCGGCGACACCGATGGCCACCACGGCGGCGGTGACCCCGGCCAGCGCGGCGAAGCCACGGGGGGTGGTGCTCATCCGGCCAGTGTCGTCGATCGACCGGGCCGGCCGCCAACCACGTCACCGTTCCGTAAGCAGCGGTCACCGTACGCGTCAGGGCGCACCGCCGAAGTACGACGGTGCGCCCTGACCTGGCGTGCTACCGGGTCAGAAGCCCGGGCCGTGCTGGTGGCCGTGACCGTGGCCGTGGCCGTGCCCACCGGCGGCGGCCGGCTCCGGCTGCTCCGGCTTCTCGACCACCAGGCTCTCGGTGGTCAGCAGGAGGCCGGCGATCGACGCGGCGTTGGTGACCGCGTTGCGGGTCACCTTCACCGGGTCGATGATGCCGGACTTGACCAGGTCGACGTACTCGCCCCGGGCGGCGTCGAGGCCCTGGCCCCAGTCCTGGCCGGCGACCTTCTCCACCACCACGTAGCCGTCGTGGCCGGCGTTCTGGGCGATCCAGCGCAGCGGCTCGACCAGCGCCTTGCGCACGATCGAGACACCGACCTTCTCGTCACCGGTCAGGCCGAGGTCGTCGTCGAGCACCGAGCGGATCTGGGCCAGCGCGGCACCGCCGCCGGGAACCGTCCCCTCCTCGACCGCGGCCTTGGTGGCGGCGATCGCGTCCTCGATGCGGTGCTTGCGCTCCTTCATCTCGACCTCGGTCGCCGCGCCCGCCTTGATGACCGCGATGCCACCGGAGAGCTTCGCCAGCCGCTCGGCCAGCTTCTCCCGGTCCCAGTCGGAGTCGGACGCCTCGATCTCCTTGCGGATCTGGGCGACCCGGTCGGCGACCTCGGCGGACTTGCCGCCGCCGTCGACGACCGTGGTGTTCTCCTTGTCGACCACGACGCGCCGGGCGGTGCCGAGCGCCTCCAGGCCGACCTGGTCGAGCCGGTAGCCCAGCTCCGGGGCGACCAGCTCGGCGCCGGTCAGGATCGCCATGTCCTGGAGCATCGCCTTGCGGCGGTCACCGAAGCCGGGGGCCTTGACCGCGCAGACCTTGACGGTCTTGCGGATCGCGTTGACCACCAGGGTGGACAGCGCCTGGCCCTCGACGTCCTCGGCGACGATCAGCAGCGGCTTGTTGTTCTGGAGAACCTTCTCCAGCAGCGGCAGCAGCTCCTCGATCGCCGAGATCTTCTGCGTGGTGATGAGGATGTACGGGTCCTCCAGCACCGACTCCTGCGACTCCGAGTCGGTGACGAAGTTCGGCGAGATGAAGCCCTTGTCGAACTGGAGACCCTCGGTCACCTCCAGCTCGGTGCTGAGGGTGGAGCCCTCCTCGACGGTGATGACACCGTCACGGCCGACCCGCTCCATCGCCTCGGCGATCAGCTCACCGATGGTGGCGTCCTGCGCCGAGATCGTCGCGACGTGCGCGATCGCCTTCTTGTCGGCCACCTCGACGGCCCGACCGAGCAGCGACTCGGAGACCTTGGTGGCCGCCGCGTCGACGCCCCGCTTGAGGCCGGTCGGGTTGGCCCCGGCGGCCACGTTGCGCAGGCCCTCGCGGACCATGGCCTGGGCCAGCACGGTCGCGGTGGTGGTCCCGTCGCCGGCGACGTCGTTGGTCTTCGTCGCCACCTCCTTGACCAGCTGCGCGCCGAGGTTCTCGTACGGGTTGGTGAGCTCGATCTCCTTGGCGATGGTCACACCATCGTTGGTGATCGTGGGCGCACCGAATTTCTTGTCCAGGACGACGTTGCGCCCGCGCGGGCCGAGGGTGACCTTGACCGCGTCCGCGAGGGCGTTGACACCGTGCTCCAGCAGGTGCCGGGCGTCGTCCGAGAAGCTCAGGATCTTCGCCATGAATGTCCCTTCGAAGCGTCGTCGCCCCGGCCCGGCGAGCCGGACCGGGGCGACGACACGGGAATCGGTTGGTTACTTCTCGATGACCGCGAGAACGTCGCGGGCGGAGAGCACCAGGTACTCCTCGCCGGCGTACTTGATCTCGGTGCCGCCGTACTTCGAGTAGAGGACGGTGTCGCCGACATTGACGTCGAGCGGCACGCGGTTGCCCTTGTCGTCGATCCGGCCGGGGCCGACGGCGAGGACGGTGCCCTCCTGCGGCTTCTCCTTGGCGGTGTCGGGGATCACGATGCCCGACGCCGTGGTGGTCTCAGCCTCGTTCGCCTGGACCACGATCCGGTCCTCGAGCGGCTTGATCGCAACCTTGGTCGCGGTAGTCACGGGCATACCCTCCTGGGGTACTTGGTTTCGTTGCCGGCCGAGAGTCCGACCAGCGTCAATCTGCCACATGCCACCGGGCGGGGCCGTCGTCGCGGGTGCCGGTCCGCCTGGCGTTCAGCACCCGGGCCGGACGGCCCGAACGCTGGCACCCTCGGGGTGAGAGTGCTAATCGCAGGTTATTCCTCGGCTAGCACTCCGTCAAGGAGAGTGCCAATCTGCCGCCCTTCGTGTCGCCGCTCGCCATGATCAACTCAAGGGTGGCGATGTTGCGGTGACGACACCGCTCGGACACCGCAACATCGGCCCGCCTGAGTCGATCTCCCAGGAGGACCGGACAATGGGCGGGTGGATCTCGACCAGTTCGCCGCGCTGCGTACCGCCGAGGGGTCGGCCGCGCTCGCCGCGGCGACCGGGGTGGCCGGCGGCGACCCGCTGGTCGCGGCCGCGGCGCTGCGCTCGCGCGGGGTGCCGGCCGGGCTGGCCGCCGCCGCACTGACCCAGGCCGAGCTGCGTCGCCGCGCGGTCGGCAAGTTCGGCCCGGAGGCGGCCGGGATGTTCCTCACCCGCCCCGGCCTGGAGCAGGCCACCCGCCGGGTGGTCGCCGACCGGCGGGCCGCCCGGCTGGCCGCCGCCGGGGTGCGCACCCTCGCCGACCTGGGTTGCGGCCTCGGTGCCGACGCGCTCGCCGCCGCCCGCGCCGGCATCCGGGTGTACGGGGTGGAGGCCGACCCGGTCACCGCCGCGCTGGCCGCCGCGAACGCCGAGGCCGCCGGACTGGCCGGGCGGTTCACCGTGGAGTGCGGCGACGCGACGGCGTTCGACGTGACCCGGGTCGACGCGGTCTTCTGCGATCCGGCCCGACGGCGGGCCGGCACCGGACGGCGGATCTTCGACCCGGACGCCTACTCGCCGCCGTGGGACTTCGTCACCGGGCTGGCCGCGCGGGTGCCGCACACGGTGGTGAAGGTGGCCCCCGGCATCGACCACGCCCGGATCCCGGCCGACGCCGAGGCGGAGTGGGTCAGCGTCGACGGCGACCTGGTCGAGGCGGCCCTGTGGGGCGGCCCGCTCGCCGGGGTGCCCCGCCGGGCGACCGTGCTGCGGGCGGGGCCCGCCGACCGGCAGCGACCGGCGGGCGGCCCGGCGACCCCCGGGGACCGGCCCACCGGTCCCGGTGCCGGGGCGACCGACGGCCACCAGCCGGCCGTCCCCGGTGACCCCCCGGAGCGGAGCCACCAACTGACCGGCACGGGTGACGTCGAGGCGGGAGTCGGGCCGGTACGGCGCTACCTGTACGACCCGGACCCGGCGGTGGTCCGGGCGCACCTGGTCGCCGAACTGGCCGACACCCTCGACGCGACGCTCGCCGACCCGAGCATCGCCTACCTCTACGCGGACGCCCCACGCCCCACCCCGTTCGGCAGGTGCCTGGAGATCGTCGACGTGCTGCCGTTCTCGCTGAAGCGGCTGCGCGCACTGCTGCGGGAGCGCCGGGTCGGCCGGGTGGAGATCCTCAAGCGGGGCTCGGCGTTGTCGCCCGAGCAGCTGCGCCGGGACCTGCGACTGGCCGGGGAGAATCCGGCCAGCCTGGTGCTGACCCGGGTGGCCGGGGCGCCGACGGTGCTGATCGGCCGACCGGTCGCGGACGGGGGCCCGCCGGGCTAGCGTGTCCGGCATGGCGGGACAGGCCACCGCGGCGACGGCGCTGCTGACCAAGCGGAAGATCGCCCACCGCACCCACCCGTACGACGTCGCCCCGGACGCGCCGAACTACGGCGCGCTGGTCGCGGCGGCGCTCGGCGTGCCGCCGGAGCGGGTGTTCAAGACGCTCGTCGCCGAGGTCGACGGGGCGCTGGCGGTGGCGGTCGTCCCGGTCACCGGCGAGCTGAACCTCAAGGCGCTGGCCGCGGCGCTGGGTGGCAAGCGGGCCGCGCTGGCCGACCGGGCCGCCGCCGAGCGGAGCACCGGTTACGTGCGGGGCGGGATCAGCCCGCTGGGCCAGCGGCGACGGTTGCCGACGGTGGTCGACGTCTCCGCGCTGGACCACGACACCGTCTACGTGTCGGCCGGCCGGCGGGGGTTGCAGCTCCAGCTCGCCCCGGCGGACCTGGTGGCCCTCACCGACGCCGGCACCGCGCGGATCGCCGCCGGCTGAACCGACCCCGGGTGGCCGGTTGCAGACCGGACACGCAGCGTGATTGCGGGGCGGGTGTCCCGGGGGTGACAACCGCGTTGCTGAATTGTTACCGCCGCCAACAAACTTCTGACCTCGGCAGTCTTGCGCCCGACTCGCGGCCGGGAATACGTTGCCGGACACAACAAAACACCGACCACTCCTCCCCCACCCTCGAAAGGACCCGTGCAGATGCGCAAGGGCTTCCTCACCTTCGCCGCCGTGGGCCTGCTGGCCACCGGCAGCATGGCCGCCTGCGGCGACGACTCCAGCAGCAACGAGGCCGGCGGCGACACCGCCAAGAAGCCGAAGATCGGCGTGATCCTGCCGGACAGCAAGTCCTCCGCCCGCTGGGAGACCGCCGACCGCAGGTTCCTCAAGGCCGCCTTCGACGCCGCCGGTGTCGAGTCGGACATCCAGAACGCCCAGAACGACAAGAACGCCTTCCAGACCATCGCCGACCAGATGATCACCAGCGGGGTCACCACCCTGATGATCGTCAACCTGGACTCCGGCACCGGCAAGGCCGTGCTGGACAAGGCGAAGTCGCAGGGTGTCGCCACGATCGACTACGACCGGCTCACCCTGGGCGGGTCCGCGCAGTACTACGTCAGCTTCGACAACGAGGCCGTCGGCAAGCTCCAGGGCGAGGGCCTGGTCAAGTGCCTGACCGAGAAGGGCGTCAAGAACCCGACGGTCGCCTACCTCAACGGCTCGCCGACCGACAACAACGCCACCCTGTTCAAGAACGGCTACGACTCGGTGCTCAAGCCGAAGTTCGAGTCGAAGGAATACACCAAGGGCCCGGACCAGTCGGTGCCGGACTGGGACCCGGCGCAGGCCGCCACCATCTTCGAGCAGATGCTCACCCAGACCGGCGGCAAGATCGACGGTGTGCTCTCCGCCAACGACGGTCTCGGCAACGCGGCCGTCTCGGTGCTGAAGAAGAACAAGCTCAACGGCAAGGTCCCGGTGACCGGCCAGGACGCCGACGTGACCGGCCTGCAGAACATCCTCGCCGGTGACCAGTGCATGACCGTCTACAAGGCCGTCAAGAAGGAGGCCGACGCGGCCGCCGAGCTGGCCATCGCCGTGGCCAAGGGCGAGCGCAAGGAGACCGGGCAGACGGTCAAGGACCCGGAGAGCGGCCGGGACGTCCCGTCCGTGCTGCTGGAGCCGAAGGCGATCGACAAGGCGACCGTCAAGGACGTCGTGGCCGACGGCTACGTCGACAAGGCGAAGCTCTGCACCGGCGCGTACGCCGCGCTCTGCACCGCCAACGGCATCAGCTGACCGTACGACGAGCGTCGTACCCCGCCGACGCGACGCCGCCCGGCACGGAACCTCGTGCCGGGCGGCGCTCGCCGCCGGACGGGCTCCGAGATCTTCCCTCCGTCCGAAGGAGACCCCCGTGTCCGCGACCCCCCTGCTGGAACTGCGCGGGATCGACAAGAGCTTCGGTCCCGTCCAGGTCCTGCGCGACGTCGCCCTCGCCGCCCACGCCGGAGAGGTGACCGCACTGGTCGGCGACAACGGCGCCGGCAAGTCCACCCTGGTCAAGTGCATCAGCGGCATCTACCCGGCCGACGCCGGCGAGTTCCTCTTCGACGGCCGACCGGTGACCATCACCAGCCCCCGGGACGCCGCCAACCTGGGCATCGAGGTCGTCTACCAGGACCTCGCGCTCTGCGACAACCTCGACATCGTGCAGAACATGTTCCTCGGCCGGGAGAAGCACAGCGGGCTGGTGCTCGACGAGCCGATCATGGAGCAGATGGCCGCGGAGACCCTCGCCGGGCTCTCCGTACGGACGGTGAAGTCGCTGCGCCAGCACGTCTCCAGCCTCTCCGGCGGGCAGCGGCAGACCGTCGCCATCGCCAAGGCGGTGCTCTGGAACAGCAAGCTGGTCATCCTCGACGAGCCGACCGCCGCGCTGGGCGTGGCACAGACCGCCCAGGTCCTCGAACTGGTCCGCCGGCTGGCCGACAAGGGCCTGGCCGTGGTGCTGATCTCGCACAACATGAACGACGTCTTCGCGGTCTCCGACCGGATCGCCGCGCTCTACCTCGGCCAGATGGTCGCCCAGGTGAAGACCACCGACATCACCCACTCGCAGGTCGTCGAGTTGATCACCGCCGGCCGTTCCGGCAACCTCGGTCTCACCGGCGAACCGGTCACCGCCGGCAACGGCACCGGCGCGGGACCCGCCGACACCACTCCAGGAGGCGTTCGATGACCACCACCGCCGTGCGCAAGGAAGGCCCGGCGGCGGTCACGCCGCCGCCGACCGTCGGCAGCCACCTGCGCGGCTACTGGAGCCGGGTCCGCGGCGGCGACATCGGCGCGCTGCCCGCCGTACTCGGGCTGATCGTGCTCTGCACCGTCTTCTCGATCATGCGGCCGTCGTTCCTCACCGCCGGCAACTTCGCCAACCTGTTCACCCAGGGCGCGGCGGTCACCCTGATCGCCATGGGGCTGGTCTTCGTCCTGCTGCTCGGCGAGATCGACCTCTCCGCCGGCTTCGCCAGCGGGGTGTGCGCGGCCATCCTGGCCAACGTCGCCACCAAGGCCGGCTACCCCTGGTACGTGGCCGTGCTCGCGGCGATCATCACCGGCGTGGTCATCGGCACCGTGCTCGGCTTCCTGGTCGCCAAGATCGGTATCCCGTCGTTCGTGGTCACCCTGGCCGGCTTCCTCGCCTTCCAGGGCATCGTGCTGATGCTGATCAGCGGTGGCGCCAACATCTCGGTCAACGACGAGGTGCTGGTGGCGATCGCCAACCGCAACCTGCCCCCGGCCGTCGGCTGGGCGCTGGCCGCCGTCGCCATCGGCGGGTACGCCGCCGTGCAACTGCTGCGGCACCGCAAGCGGCTGTCCCGGGGGCTCACCACCGACCCGATGGCGGTGGTGCTCGCCCGCATCGGCGGTCTGACCCTGATCCTCGGCATCGCGGTCTACATCCTCAACCAGGAGCGCAGCCGCAACGTCCTGATCAACTCGCTCAAGGGCGTGCCGATCGTGGTGCCGGTCATCGCGGTGCTGCTGATCGTCTGGACCTTCGTGCTCCAGCGCACCAGCTACGGCCGGCACGTCTACGCCGTCGGCGGCAACAAGGAGGCCGCCCGTCGGGCCGGTATCAACGTCGACCGGATCCGGATCTCGGTCTTCGTGATCTGCTCGTCCATGGCGGCGGTCGGCGGCATCGTCGCGGCCAGCCGGGCCAACTCGGTCGACCCGAACACCGGCGGCAGCAACGTGCTGCTCTACGCCGTCGGCGCGGCGGTGATCGGCGGCACCAGCCTCTTCGGCGGCAAGGGCCGGGTCCTCGACGCGGTGCTCGGTGGCGCGGTGGTCGCCGTCATCGACAACGGCATGGGCCTGATGGGCTACAGCGCCGGGGTCAAGTACGTCGTCACCGGTGTGGTGCTGCTCCTCGCGGCCAGCGTTGACGCGCTGTCGCGCCGTCGCGCCGCCGCCTCCGGAACGCGCTGATCCGCGTACTCCAGCGGCGGAACATGGGGTGCCAGCGACGATGCGGGTAGGACCGAGCCAGGACGAGATCCGACGGCAGAACCTCGGGGCGCTGCTCCGGCACGTCCACGTGCACGGCGCCACCTCCCGCGCGGAACTCACCACCGCCCTCGGGCTCAACCGCAGCACCATCGGCGCGCTCACCGCCGACCTCGCCGGGGCCGGACTGGTCAGCGAGGGCACACCGAAGGAGACCGGCCGGGCCGGACGACCGTCGCTGGTCGTCCGGCCCGAGTCCGACCGGGTCTACGCGTACGCGTACTCGATCGAGGTGGACCGGCTGCGGGCCGCGCGGGTCGGGCTCGGCGGCGAGGTGCTCGACCGCCGGGACCTGGACCGGCCGCGTGACCTGGACGCCGGGGAGACCGTCCCGATGCTGGCCGGCGCCCTCAAGCAGATGCGGGAGCGGGTGCCCCCGGAGTCGATCTGCGTCGGTGCCGGCGTCGCGGTCTGCGGCATGGTCCGCAGGGCCGACGGGCTGGTCCGGCTCGGCCCCACCACCGGCTGGGTGGACGAGCCGATCGGGGCCGCCCTCGCCGTCGAACTCGGCGTCGAGCTGCCCGTCACGGTGGGCAACGTGGCCGACGTCGCCGCCTTCGCCGAGCACGCCCGGGGCGTCGCCGCCGGCTGCGACAACGTCATCTACCTGTACGGGGACGTCGGCGTCGGTGCCGGCATCATCGCCGGTGGCCGCCGGCTGACCGGCCACGGCGGCTACGGCGGCGAGGTCGGACACATGGTGGTGGTGCGCGACGGCACCCCCTGCGAGTGCGGCTCACGGGGCTGCTGGGAGACCCAGATCGGCGAGTACGGGCTGCTGCGGGCCGCCGGCCGTTCCGAGGCCCGGGGCCGCGACGCGCTGCTGGCCGTGTTCGACGCCGCCGACCGGGGTGACGCCCGCGCCCAGACCGCCGTACGGCACGCCGGGGACTGGCTCGGCTTCGGGGTGGCGAACCTGGTCAACATCTTCAACCCGGAGATGGTCATCTTCGGCGGCACGATGCGGGACCTCTACCTGGCCGCCGCCGCCCAGGTCCGCAGCCGGCTCAACGAGACCGGGCTGCCCGCCTGCCTGGAACATGTCCGGCTGCGAACCCCGAAACTCGGCGACGACGCGGCCCTGGTCGGTGCGGCCGAGCTGGCCTTCGAACGGCTCCTCGCCGACCCGCTCGACGCCGCCTGAACGGAACCTCCCGACTCGCGCCCCGCCGGGTGAACTGATCGGCCCGACAGTCCGTACCAGTGGACGGACGGGCAGCCGGCGGGTCGCTGCCCGGCAGGACAGGTCGGCCCGGATCGAGGAGGCACCGCAGCATGGCACCGCTGGATTCCGTACGTCGTCGGCGAGGGAACCGGACCCACCGGGTGGCGGTGCTGGTCGTCACCTTCCTGGCCGGGCTGGTCGTGCTACCCGGCATGGCGGTCGCCGCACCCGGCAACCAGATGAACGCCGCCGACATGACGCTGCTCAACGGCGTCCGGTTGGCCGGCCTGTGGGAGATGCCGGCCGGCACGATGGCCGCCGAGAAGGGCCAGTCCGCGCGGGTGCGGGAGGTCGGCGCGGAGATCGCCCGGCAGCACGGCGTCCTCGACGAGCTGGTGGTGCAGGCCGCCAACAAGCTGGGCGCGACGCTGCCGAGCGACCCCACCACCGAGCAGAAGGGGTGGCTGACCGAAATGCAGAACGCCTCCGGTGCTCAGTTCGACCAGATCTTCGTGACCCGGCTCCGGGTGGCCCACGGCAAGATCTTCCCGGTGATCGGCGCGGTCCGGGCCAGCACCCGGGACAACACCGTCCGCAAGCTCGCCGACGAGGCCAACAAGTTCGTCAACGACCACATGGCCATGCTGGAGAGCACCGGGCTGGTCCGCTGGCAGCAGATGCCGCCGGCCGCGATCCCGGCCGCGCAGAACGACTCGCTGGTCGCCGCCGCCCAGGCCGGTGCCGCCGGCCCGTCGGTCGCGATCAGCACCACGGTCGTCTGGGCGGTCTTCCTGCTCGCGCTCGGCGCGGGCGGCTACGCCACCTGGCGGATCACGCGCCGCAGTTGACCAGGCGCACCTGACCCGACGGCCCGCAGGCGGCACCACCGCCGGCGGGCCGTCGGGCTTTCCGCACCCTCCGCCGGGGACGGACCGGTCAGCGGTCGACCTGGGTGAAGTCCCAGGTGTGCGGCGGGCGGGCGACCAGGGTGGCCGGCGGCTCGGGCAGCGACCGGGGGCTGCTGCGCCATTTCGAGATGACCACCACCCGGTGGTCGGTGGAGGAGAAGACCTCGCTGGACAGGTGCAGCGGATCGTGCTCGAACTCCGGCAGCGCCGTCTCGCACACCCAGGTGATCAGGTCGGCGAAGCCGTACGACTCGGCCCGCGCCTCCCACATCCGTACGATCACGTCGGCCCTCCCCTCACACGCTGACCGTGGTCAGTGGCAATGCCGAGTCGGCGGGTAGGTCCAGCCGGCTCGGGCGTACCCCGGCGGCCACCAGGTGCGACCCGAGCGCGGCGACCATCGCCCCGTTGTCGGTGCACAGCCCCGGTCGGGGCGTGCGGACCCGGATGCCGTACCGCTGCGCCCGTTGCTCGGCCATCGCCCGCAGCCGCGAATTCGCCGCCACTCCCCCGCCGATGACCAGGGTGTCGATCCCGTGTTCCCGGCAGGCGGCCAGCGCCTTACCGGTGAGCACGTCGCAGACCGCCTCCTGGAAGGCGGCCGCCACGTCGGCCACCGGCACCGGCTCGCCGGCCCGCCGCCGCCCCTCCACCCAGCGGGCCACCGCCGTCTTCAGCCCGGAGAAGGAGAAGTCGTAGCGGTGGGCGACGAGATCCTTGGCGGCGGTCAGGCCACGCGGGAAGGCGATCGACGCCGGGTCGCCGGCCCGCGCCTCCCGGTCGATGTACGGGCCGCCCGGGAACGGCAGGCCGAGCAGCCGGGCCACCTTGTCGAACGCCTCCCCGGCCGCGTCGTCGATGGTCGCGCCCAGCGGGGTCACCCCTCGGGCCAGGTCGTCGACGCGCAGCAGTGAGGAGTGTCCACCGGAGACCAGCATGGCGATCGCCGGCGCGGGTAGCGGACCGTGCTCCAGGGTGTCCACCGCGACGTGGGCGGCCAGGTGGTTCACCCCGTACACCGGCTTCTCGGCGGCCAGCGCGTAACCCTTCGCGGCGGCCACCCCGACCAGAAGGGCCCCGGCCAGGCCGGGACCGGAGGTGACCGCGATCGCGTCGATGTCGGCGAGGGTCACCCCCGCGTCGCGCAGCGCCCGGTCCATGGTCGGCACGATGGCCTCCAGGTGGGCCCGACTGGCCACCTCGGGCACCACCCCGCCGAACCGGGCGTGTTCGTCCACGCTGGAGGCCAGCGCGTCGGCGAGCAGGGTGTGCCCGCGCACGATGCCCACCCCGGTCTCGTCGCAGGAGGTCTCGATCCCGAGGATCAGCGGTTCGTCAGCCATGGTCCGTCCCGTCCGCGCCCGGTTCCGCGTCGCGCCGCATGACCAGCGCGTCGGTGTTGCTCGGTTGGTAGTAGCCCCGCCGTACGCCGATCGGCTCGAACCCGTACCCCGCGTAGAGCCGCTGGGCGGGGGCGTTGTCGACGGCCACCTCCAGCAGGACGCTGCCGACCCCGCGCCGGGCGGTCTCCGCGAGCAGGTCCTCCAGCAGCGCCCGGCCGATCCCGCGCCGTTGGGCGTCCCGGCGGACCGCGATGTTCTGCACCCACGACTCGCCGCCCGGGTCGACGGCCAGGCCCGCGTAGCCCAGCAGCGACCCGTCGTCGTCCAGGGCGACCCGGTAGTGGCGGCCGCTGGCCAGCTCGTTCCAGAACATCGCCGGCGACCACTGTTCGGGGCCGAACAGGTCCGCCTCGATCGGCATTACCTCGGCGATGTGCCACCAGCGGAACCGGTCGATGCGTACCGTCACGGGAGCACCGACTTGCGGCTGGTCGCCGCGACCGCGTCCGGCCGGCGCAGGTACAGCGGGGTGAGCGTCTCGCCGGGGGCACCCGCCCGGATCCGTTCGGCGGCCAGGGCGACCAGCGCGGCGGCCTCGGGGTAGCGGGGTTCGGCGCGCAGCGGCAGGCCGAGCACGTCGGCGTAGCGGTGGGCGCCGTCCCCGACCGCCTCGGTGACGGCCAGTTCCCGGGCGCGGGCGGCGGCGACCGCCGGGGCGTCCACCTCCGGACCGACGATCCGCCGGCCGGTGCCGTCGTAGACCGCCCAGTAGACCTCCTTGCGCCGCGCGTCGGCGGCGACCAGTACCCGCTGCTCCCCCACGGCCGTGCCGCCGGTAGTGCCGGCCGGGACCGGGCCGCGATGGCCGATGCCGTCGAGCGAGCAGACGCCGTACGTGGGGATGCCGAGCACCTGGCCCATGGTGGCGGCGGTGACCAGCCCGACCCGGAGCCCGGTGAAAGGGCCGGGACCGAGCCCGGCGACGATCGCACCGAGGTCGGCCGGCCTGGCGTCGACGTCGGCGAGCACCGCCTCGACCTGCGGGGCGAGCAGTTCACCGTGGGCGCGGGCGTCGACCGTGCACCGGTGCGCCCGCAGCGCGACGCCGTCCGCCGTGACCTCGGCCAGCGCCGCGGTGACCGCGGGGGTCGAGGAGTCCACCACCAGTACGAGCACGGTAAGCCAGCCTAGCCGTCCACCCGCGCCGCCCGGCCACACCCCGCCCGCGCTCTCATCCCGCGCGCTCGCCCCCGCCCGGGCTCTCATACTGGGCGCTCGTCCTGCTCCTCGACCTCGGAATCGTCCCGGTCCCGGCCCCGCGCTTCTGCCTCGGAACAGCCCTTCGGCTCCGCCCTCAGGCCCACGCCTCGCTCTCGGCCACCCCCTGTCGCCGCCCCGGCTCCCGTCCTCACCCCTGCCACCGCCCCTGGGCTCCGGCCGTCGGTGCTGCCTCGGCTTCTGGTCTTCGACAGAAGATCCTTGGCTCCTGGCCCCGTCGACGGACCACCGGATGGGGAGCCGGCCAGGCGGGGAGTGCTATCCGACGTAGAGCGGTATGCCTGTGGGTCATAAATATGACCCACAGGCATACCGCTCACTGCCGGCATATCATCATCCGGGGATGCCTGAGAGTAGTCGGCTCGCCACGGAAATCGCCGCCCTGCTTCGTCGGGAACGCAGCGTCCAGCGGCTCACCCAGCAGCAACTGGCGGATCGGGCAGGGACGAGTCAGAGCGCGGTGGCCCGCGTCGAGCGCGGTGGGCGGGTGCCGAGCCTCGATCTGGTCGAGCGCCTCTTCGCCGCCCTCGGCCGGCAACTCGCCGTCACAGCCCAGCCGCTCGACAGCCACCTCGACGCCGAGATGGACGCCCTTGCCGCGCGGCCGCTCGCCGACCGGATCGACGAGCTGGGGCTGGACCGGCTGCTCGACCGGCTGGGCGAGTTGCCCCACCTGCTGACCGGCAGCACCGCCGCGCTGCTCCAAGGCGCGCCGGTACCGGTCGACGCGGTCGAGATCGCCGTCCGGTGGCGCGACTCCGCCCGGTTCACCGCCTGGCTGGAAGCCGCCTACGGGCAGCGCTGGAACGCCAGGTGGCGGGAGTTCGGCGGACTGTACCTGGAGCCGGAGGAGCCGGGCGAGCACTACTGGATGACCCGGTACGGCGGGATCCGCGCCCAACTGTGCGACGAGTTCCCGGAGGCGATCGAGGTGCGACACGGGGACCGCAGCTACCGGGTGGTCCCGCTGGTCATGGTGGAGCTGACCGACCCGCAGGCCGCCGCCCTGCTGCACCGACACCGCCAACGCTCGGCCGCCGACCGCACCTGAGTCGACCCACCTCCTCGGCCACCCGCCTCCCTGGGCAGCGGGCCGAGGGAGGCGGCCGGTGGCCGAGGGGTGGGCGGGCGGGTCAGCCGGCCGAGCGCTCCCAGTCGATCGTGGGCAGGCCCGCGTCGGCGAGGGCCTTGTTGGTGGCGCTGAACGGGCGGCTGCCGAGGAAGCCACGCGGGTTCATCGGGCTCGGGTGACCGGCCTCCAGCACCACGTGCCGGGGGTTGGTGACCAGGGCCGCCTTCTTGCGGGCGTACCCGCCCCAGAGCAGGAACACCACCGGCTCGTCCCGGGCGTCCAGGGCGCGGATGGTCGCGTCGGTGAACTCCTCCCAGCCCTTGTTGCCGTGCGAACCGGGGCTGGCCTGCCGGACGGTGAGCACCGCGTTGAGCAGCAGCACACCCTGCGCCGCCCACCCGTCGAGGTTGCCGCTGCGCGGCTTGGGCACCCCGAGGTCCTCGCTCAACTCCTTGAAGACGTTGCGCAGCGACGGCGGCACGGACACCCCCTCGCGCACGCTGAAGCTCAGCCCGTGCGCCTGCCCCGCCTTGTGGTACGGGTCCTGGCCGAGGATCAGCACCCGGCACTGCTCCGGGCCGCACAGCCGGTAGGCGGAGAAGAGGTCCTCCTGCGGCGGGAAGACGGTCTGGGTGGCGTACTCGCGGGCCACGAATTCGGCAAGCGCCGCCGTCCGGGCCGGGTCCAGGTGCGGGGTGAGCACGGCACGCCACTCCTGCGGCAGCAGTGCGAGCAGGTCGAGGGTGGGGGTGTCGTCGGGCATCGGCAACCTTTCACAACGAAGTCCCCGGCACTCTAGGCAGCGGGTACGACACCCCACGCCCCAGGGCCGGATCAGCGCAGCGCGGTCAGGCGGTCCGCCCAGTCCCCGCCCACCGGCTCCAACTCGACCACCCGGGTGTCGTCGTCGCGCCGGTCGATGCGTACCCGCAGGTGGGCGTCGGCGAGCTGCTCGACCAGGCCCTCACCCCACTCGACCACGGTCACCGAGTCGTCCACCGAGGCGTCCAGGTCCAGGTCGTCGATCTCGGCGCGCGGGTCGGTCGCGTCCCCCAACCGGTACGCGTCGGCGTGCACCAGGGCCACCGTGCCGCCGCGCGCCGGGTCGGGCCGGTGCACCCGGGCGATCACGAAGGTCGGCGAGGTGACGTCGCCGCGTACCCCCAGGCCGGTGCCGAGCCCCTGGGTGAGGGCGGTCTTGCCGGCCCCCAGCGGGCCGGTGAGCAGCAGCAGGTCACCGGCGCGCAGCACCCCGGCGAGCCGGCGGCCGAAGGCGTGCGTGTCCTCGACCGTGGGCAGCGTGACGCGCACGCTCACAACGCCTCCAGGAAGCGTTCCAGCGCGGCGTTGACCTCGTCGGCGTGTTCCAGCATCACCACGTGCCCACTGTCATGGATCTTGAGGTATTCGGCGTGCGGCAACCGGCGGACGATCTCGTCCGAGTGGATTACCGGCGTGATCATGTCCTTGTCGCCCACCACCACCAGCACCGGTGTGCCGCTCAGCGCGGCCAGCGCCGGGAACCGGGAGTGGGTGGCCAGGGTCCGCAGGTAGCGGGTCACCGTGTCGGCCGACGTCCGGGAGTTCATCCGTTCCACGTACGACACCAGGGCCGGGCTGGGTTTCGGGGTGCCGAAGCCGTAGCGGCGGGTCAGCAGCCAGGCCACGTTGGACGTCGACCTGCGGGCCCGGTCGATCACGATCCCGCCGTACCGGGTGGCGTTGTTCATCATGAACAGCACCGGCGAGCCGACCCGGCCGAGCAGGGCCGGGGCGACCAGCTTCGTCTCGGCGAGCAACCCGCCCGACGTGGCCATCAGCACCGTGCCGACCACCCGGTCACCGAACAACTCCGGGTACGCCTCGGCGAACGCCATGATGGTCATCCCGCCCATCGAGTGCCCGACCAGCACCAACGGCCCCTCCGGGGCGGTCGCGTCGATCACCTTGCGCAGGGTGTGCCCGAGCGCGGCGAGGTCGTACTCGCCGGTCTCCAACCGTCCCGACCGGCCGTGCCCCGGCTGGTCGTACGCGACGATCCGGTGGTCGCCCCGCTCGGCGAGCAGCTTGCGCTGGAAGTGGAACGTCCCCATGTCCAGGCAGAAACCGTGCACCAGCACCACGGTCGGGTGCCCCGGCACCGGCCGGGTCGGCTCGACCACCTCGACGTGGATGTCGGTGCCGTCCGGCAACTCCAGCCGGTACGCCTCGTCGTAGCGCTGCGCGCCGAAGTCCTCCCCGGCGTACGGGTCGGCCGGGTCGGCCTTGAGCCGGCGGACCAGGGCCCGTTCGGTGGCCACCCCGGCGGCCAGCCCGGCGGCGGCCACCCCCACCGCGGCCCCGACCACGCCGGCGACCCTGCCGGCGGCGGTCCTCGGCCGGGGCACCCGGAACCGGCTGACCGCGCTCACGACCGCTCACCGTCGTAGACCCGGGGCACCCGGACCCCGCCGAACCGGGTGACGATCTCGTAGTTGATCGTGCCGACCGCCTCGGCCCAGTCGTCGGCGGTGGGCATGCCGTCGTCGCCGCTGCCGAAGAGGGTGGCCACGTCACCGGCGGCCACCTCGTCGTCGCCGCAGTCGAGCACGAACTGGTCCATGCAGACCCGGCCGGAGATGGTGCGTCGCTTCCCGCCGAGCTGCACCGGGCCGACGTTGGAGGCGTGCCGGGGCACCCCGTCGGCGTAGCCGAGCGGCACCACCGCCAGGTTCGCCTCCGCCCCGGTGGCGTAGGTGTGGCCGTACGACACACCGGTGCCGGCGGGGACCCGCTTGGTGAGCATCACCCGGGCCCGCGCGGTCATCGCCCGACGCAGCCCGAACTGCTGACCGGCGATCGGCGACAGCCCGTACACGGCGATCCCGGGTCGGACCAGGTCGAAGTGGGTGTCGGGGCGGGTCAGGGTGGCCGCGGAGTTGGCCAGGTGCCGGTAGCGCGGGCGCAGCCCGGCCCGCTCGACCATGGCCAGCCCTTCGTGGAAGACGGCCAACTGCCGGTCGGTGGTGGGGTGGCCGGGCGAGTCCGCGTACACGAAGTGGCTCCACACGCCGACCACCTCGACCAGGCCGTCGGCCTGGGCCTTCGCGGCGGCGTCCAGCAGGGTCGGCCAGTCGGCGACGGTGGCCCCGCCCCGGGCCAGGCCGGTGTCGATCTTCAGGTGCAGCCGGGCCGGCCGGTCGGCCGCCCGGCCCGCCTCGACCATCTCGGCGAGCTGGGACAGGCTCGCGGCGGCCAGGTCCACCCCGGCCGCCACCCCCTCGTGCAGGGGCAGCCCCGGGTCGAGCAGCCAGGCCAGCACCGGCGCGGTGATCCCGGCCCGGCGCAGCGTCAACGCCTCGTCGAGGGTGCACACCCCCAGCCAGTCCGCCCCCGCGTCGAGCGCGGCCCGCGCCGACGGGACCATGCCGTGGCCGTACCCGTCGCCCTTCACCACCGCCATCAGCTCGGCGCTGGTGCCCGACCGGAGCCGGGCCACGTTCTGACGGATCGCGTCCAGATCGACACGTACCTCGGCCTGCCACATACGCCCAGCCTACTGGCGTCGGTGATCACCCGGTCGGTGGACGCCGACCCCGGCCACCCCGCCCGCACCGGTCAGAGCAGCGGGGCCGCCACCGTACGCAGTGCGGTCGCCACGTCCGGCGCGGTCACCGGGCCGCCCCGGGCCGCCTCCCGGCCGGCCAGCCCGTGCAGGTACGCCGCGACGGCCGCCGCCCGCTCCGGGGCCAGCCCGGCGGCGAGCAGCGAACCGAGCAGCCCGGCCAGCACGTCCCCGGTGCCCCCGGTGGCCAGCGCCGGGCTGCCGGTCGGGTTGACGTACGCCCGGCCATCCGGCGTGCCGACAACCGTGCGGTCCCCCTTGAGCAGCACCGTCGCGTTCATCCAGGCGGCCAGCCGCAGCGCGGCGGCGACCCGGTCGGCCCCCGGCTCCTCGCCGCACAGCCTGGCGAACTCCCGGTCGTGCGGGGTGACCACGATCGGGGCGTCCCGGTTGCGCAGCCGGTCGGCGAGCGAGCCGTCCACCAGCAGGGTCAGCGCGTCCGCGTCGAGCACCACCGGCACCGGCGCGCCCAGCACCGCGCGCAGTTCCGCCCCGGCCTGCTCGTCGGTGCCCAGGCCGGAGCCGCAGACCCAGGCCTGCACCCGGCCGGCCCCGGCCACCCGTTCGGTGGCGATCACCGACGGGTGCTGCCGGACCACCTCGTCGCGGGCGCCGCCGGCGTAGCGGACCAGGCCGGTGGGGCCGGCCAGCGCGCCACCCACCGAGAGCACCGCCGCCCCCGGGTAGGTCCGCGAGCCGGTGGCCACCCCGACCACGCCCCGGCTGTACTTCTCGGAGGCGGCACCGGTGCGGGGCCACCAGTCGCGCACGTCCGACCATTCGGTGACCCGCAGCGCGGGGGTGCCGCGCAGCCACGGGCCGAGCCCGATGTCGACCAGCTCGACCTGCCCGGCCAGCGGGGCCGCCGGACCGACCACCAGGGCCGGCTTGAGCGCGCCGAACGCCACCGTCACGTCGGCCCGCACGGCGCGCGGCCGGCCCGTCCCGTCCGTCGGCACGTCGCCGGTGTCCACCGCCACCCCGCTGGGCACGTCCACCGCGACGACGGTGGCCCGGCCGCCGTCGCGGCCCCGCAACCCGGGCAGGCCGGCGACGAGTTCGTCGGCGGCGTCCCGCAGCCCGCCGGTGCCCCCGATCCCGACGATCCCGTCGAGCACCAGGTCGACCGTGGCGGGCGGGGCGTCGACCAGTCGACCCCCGGCGGCCCGCAGCGCCGCCAGTCCGTCGGCGTGCGCCCGCCCGGGGGCGGTCGCCAGCACGGCGACCTGGGCACCCCGGCGGGCCAGCCGCCCACCTGCGTACAACGCGTCGCCGCCGTTGTCGCCGCTGCCGACCAGCAGCAGCACCCGCGCGCCGTACACCCCGCCCCGGTCGGCGAGCAGCAGGGCGCACCGCCGGGCCAGCCCGGCCGCCGCCCGCTGCATGAGCGTCCCCGGGGGCACGGTGGCCATCAGGCCGGCCTCCGCCGCGCGTACGTCCGACACCCGCCACACCGATCTCATGCCACCCCCGTCTGCGCCGCCGGGCGGCCGTCCCGCCCGTCCCGGTCGGGCCCGTCCGCCGTGGTCGGGATCACCCTACCGGCGGTGGAGGCGGCAGATTAGCCACCGGCGTCGCGGCCGGCAAGACCTGTGGACAACCCGGGGGTACGCCCACCGCCCGTCGTCCACAGGGCCCGCCGGCCGACCGCCCCGCCACCTAGCGTCGGCGGCACAGGTCACGGCGGCGGGCCGGGCGGGGGCGGGAGGCGGACGATGACGGACGAGCCGGTGCGGGTGGACCTGCCGGTGCTGCGGGCGACCGCCGGCGGCCTGGCCGACGAGGCGTACGCGCTGGCCCGGGGGCTGGCGGGTCACCCCGGGCTGGTGCTGTCCTCGCCGGGTTGGCGGGCCGGGGCCGCCCTGGCCGGGCTGGAGTCGGCGGTGCACGCCTGGCACGGGGTGCTCGGCGTACGGGTCGCCGAGACCGGTACCGCGCTGCGCGACGCCGCCGAGGCGTACGCGGCAGCCGACGACCGGGCCGCCGGGCGGCTGGCCGGTCGACCCCGATGATCGGGTACGCCCAGCTCTGGGCCGCCTCCCCGAGCGACTGGGTGGCGGCGGGGGTGGCCTGGCGCGGGCTGGAGGCGCCGGTCACCCGACGGCGGTCCGGGCTGGCCGGGCGGGCGGCGACGCTGCGGACGGGCTGGTCGGGTGGGGCGGCCACCAGGGCCGGCGGCCGGCTCGACGGGCTGCGCGCGGAGCTGGGCACCATCCTGCCGGCGCTGGTCGAGACCGATCAGGTGCTCGCCGAGTTCGCCGGTCGGCTGCGGGTGGCCAAGGGTCGGCTCGCCGAGGCGGTGGCGCTGGCCGACCGTACCGGCGTGGCGGTCGACCGGCACGGCGGGCTGCGGGCGGTCCCCCCGACCTGGCGCGGCCCCGAGTCGGGTGTGCTGCCGGCTTGGGCGGGTGCCCGCCCCGGCCCGTCCGGCGGCGGGGGTGGCAACGGTGGCGGGGCGGGATCGCCGGCGGCGGTGGCCCAGGTGGCGGCGGCGCTGCGGGAGGCGCTCGCGCTGGCCGACGTGGCCGACCGGGAGGTCGCCGGCCGGCTGGCCGAGTTGACCGGGGCGGCCCGCACCGGCTGGGTGCAGCGGCCACCACCGGGCCGGCCGACCGACGATGCCACGCCGGCGGCGGTCCGCGCCTGGTGGGACGGCCTCACCCCGGCCCAGCGGCGCTGGCTGGTGCTGCACGAGCCGGCCCGGATCGGCCCGCGCGACGGGGTGCCGGCGGCGGCCCGGGACCAGGCGAACCGGCTGCTGCTGGCCGGGCACCGGGAGGCCCTGTTGGCCGAACGCCGGACGGCGTCGGCCAGCGGGTCGGGCGGGCGCTCCCGGCTGCGCCGGATCGACCGGACGCTGGCCGCCCTGGACGGCCTCGCCGGGCGGCTCGCCGCGACGACGGGACCCCGGCCCTACCTGCTAGGACTCGACCCGCGCGGCGACGGCCGGGCGATCGTCGCGCTGGGCAACCCGGACCGGGCCCACCGGGTGCTGACCTACGTGCCGGGGATGACAAGTGACCTCGCCGACGTTCCCGGCGAGCTGGGTCGGGCGGCCCGGGTGCAGGACCGGTGCACCGCCCTCGCCCCCGGTGACGAGACGGCGGCGGTGCTCTGGCTGGACTACGACGCCCCCGACTTCCTGCCCGAGGCGTCCTCACCGGCCCAGGCCCGGGACGCCGGGCCCGACCTGCACCGCTTCCAGGAGGGGCTGCGCGCCACCCACGACGGGCCGGCGGCCCGGCAGACCGTACTGGGGCACAGCTACGGCTCGCTGGTGGTGGGCAGCGCCGCCCGCGACCACGGGCTGGCCGCCGACGCGCTGGCCTTCGTCGGGTCACCGGGGGTGGGGGTGGACCGGGCCGGGGCGCTCGGCCTGCCACCGGGGCAGGTCTGGTCGAGCACCGCCGGCGATGACGTGATCCGGCTGGTCGAGCCGCCCCGGGAGCTGGCCGGCCGGGCGGTGCTGGCCACCTCGCCGCTGGCGAGCGCCGCCTCGCTGTTCCGCCCGGACGACCACCGGTTGTGGTTCGGGCACGATCCGAGCGATCCGGGCTTCGGCGGCCGGACCTTCCCCAGCGGTCGGGGCGGCCACACCGGTTACTGGGAGTCCGACAACCCCGCCCTGGACGGGATGGCCCGGATCGTGCTGGGCCGGTGAGCGGCGTCCTACTCCACGGTGACCGACTTCGCCAGGTTGCGCGGCTGGTCCACGTCGTGTCCCCGGGCGGCGGCGATCTCGGCCGCGAGCACCTGCAACGGCACGGTGGTGACCAGCGGCGCGAGCAGGGTCGGCGTACGCGGCACGTAGATCAGGTGGTCGGCGTAGCGGACCACCGCCTCGTCGCCCTCCTCGGCGATCACGATGGTCCGGGCGCCCCGGGCCCGGACCTCCTGGATGTTGGAGACGACCTTGTCGTGCAGCATGCCCCGGCCGACCGGCGACGGCACCACGCAGATCACCGGGGTGCCCTTGTCGATCAGGGCGATCGGCCCGTGCTTCAGCTCACCGGCGGCGAACCCCTCGGCGTGCATGTACGCCAGCTCCTTGAGCTTGAGCGCGCCCTCCAGGGCCACCGGGTAGCCGACGTGCCGGCCGATGAACAGCACCGTCGGCTCCGACTTCAGCTCCCGGGCCAGCTCCCGCACCGGCTCGATCCGGTCCAGCAGCTCCCGCAGCTTGCCCGGCATCTCCTGGAGCTGGGCGACGACCGCGCCGACCTCGTCGGCGAACTTGATCCCCCGCACCTGGGCCAGGTGCAGGCCGATCAGGTAGCAGGCGACCAGCTGGGTGAGGAAGGCCTTGGTCGAGGCGACGGCGATCTCCGGGCCGCCGTGGGTGTAGAGCACCGCGTCGGACTCGCGCGGGATGGTGGAGCCGTTGGTGTTGCAGATGGCCAGCACCCGGGCCTTCTGCTCCTTGGCGTGCCGCAGCGCCATCAGGGTGTCCATCGTCTCGCCGGACTGCGAGATCACCACGATCAGGGTGGACCGGTCGAGCACCGGGTCGCGGTAACGGAACTCGCTGGCCAGTTCCACCTCGCAGGGGATGCGGGTCCAGTGCTCGATGGCGTACTTGGCGACCATGCCCGAGTGGTACGCGGTGCCGCAGGCAACGATGAAGATCTTGTCGACGTCGCGCAGGTCCTGGTCGCTGAGGCGGACCTCGTCGAGGGCGATCTCCCCGGTCTCGGTGAGCCGGCCGAGCAGCGTGTCCGCGATGGCCTGCGGCTGCTCCTCGATCTCCTTGAGCATGAACCAGTCGTAACCACCCTTCTCGGCGGCCGAGGAGTCCCAGTCGATGTGGAAGTCCTTGCCGGTGGCCGGCTGGCCGTCGAAGTCGGTGATCTCGATGCTGTCGGCGGTGATCAGCACGAGCTGGTCCTGGCCCAGCTCGACCGCCTCGCGGGTGTGCTCGATGAACGCCGCCACGTCACTGGCCAGGTAGTTCTCCCCGTCACCCCGGCCGACCACCAGCGGCGAGTTGCGCCGGGCGCCGACCACCGCGCCCGGGATGGCGGCATCGACGGCGAGCAGGGTGAACGCGCCCTCCAACCGGCGGCACACCACCCGCATCGCGGCGGCGAGCAGCTGCGGGCCGTCGGTGCCACCGGCCGCCCGCAGCTCGGCGAGCGCGTGGGAGAGCAGGTGGGCGGCGCACTCGGTGTCGGTGTCGCTGGTGAACTGGACGCCGTCGTCCTCCAGCTCCGCGCGGAGCTTGGCGAAGTTCTCGATGATGCCGTTGTGGATCACGGCGACCCGGCCGTCGGGGGCCACGTGCGGGTGGGCGTTGCGGTCGGTCGGGCCGCCGTGGGTGGCCCACCGGGTGTGGCCGATGCCGGTGGTGCCGTCGCCGATGCCGACCGGGCTGGCGGCGCAGTCGTCGGGGTTGGTGGCGGCCCGCTCGGAGAGGACCTTCTCCAGGTTGGCCAGCTTGCCGGCCTTCTTCTCGGTGAGCAGCTCGTCGTCGCAGACGATCGCGACCCCGGCCGAGTCGTATCCCCGGTATTCCAGCCGCCGCAATCCGTCGAGCACGATGCCGAGCGCCGGGCGCGCGCCGGCGTAACCCACGATTCCACACATGGTTCGCAGCCTAACCCAGTTTCGCTCACCTCGTGTGCGCGGAAGCCGGGCAAACGATCACCGAATTTGAGCGATCGGGCGGTGACGGGCGGCAACCGGACGACCGTCACCCCCGTCCGGACGTACGGGGTTGCGGGTGGCCCGCCGGTACGTCAGTCTCTCGGCGACCCCTGGAACGTCCCTGGGACGGCCCGCTCGCCCCTTTCCTCCCCTTCCGTCCCCGGAGCAGCGATGTCCGACACGCCATCCCCCAGCGATCCCGCGCCCCCACCCGGCGACCCCGCTCCCGCGGTCGGCGGCCCGACGCCCCAGGCGTCCGGCGACCCGGCTCCCGGGCCCGCCGGCACCACGGGTCCGTCCGCTTGGGCCCCGCCGGACCCGCTCGCGGTCCCGCAGCCCTGGGCGGCCCCCACCCCCTGGGCCCACGGATCGACACCCGACCCGACCGCCGCCCCCTACCCCGGTCCGGCCGGCCCGACGTCTCCCTACCCGCACGGTCCGGCCTTCCCCGGCCCGCCTCTTCCCGGCACACCGGGTGATCCGTCGGCCGCACCCGCCGATCCGTCCGGCACTCCCGTCACTCCGGGTGACTGGTCCGCCGGGAGCCCCGGCGGTTCCCCGCCCGCAGGTTGGGCCGGCGCGGTCCCGGGAGGCTGGCCCGGCGTACCCGGAGTACCACCCGGCCCCGGCTGGCCCGGTAGCGACCGGCCCGGCCCGGCCCCCGGTCCGCCTGGCCCGCCGGCCCACCCGGAGTCCCCGGCGGGCAACCCACCGGCTGGCCCGGCGGACCGCCCGGTCACGGCTGGCCGCCGCCGGGTTATCCGCCGCCGTTCGCCCACCCCGGCTACCTGCCACCTGGCGGGCGCACCTCCACCAGCGCCGGCGCGGTGGTGGGCATCGTGGTCGCGGTGGTCGTGGTGCTCGCCCTCGTCGGCTGCGCCTGCTTCTGCGGGGGAGGCGCCCTGCTGGGCGGGACCGGGCCGGACACGGCGACCGAGGACCCCTACGGTCGCGGTTACTACGACGACGAACCCGAGCCGAGCTGGAGCCCGCCGCAGCCGTTCCAGCCGTCCGCACCGGCCACCCGGCCGGCCGACGGCCCCGGCCGGTACCCGGTGACCTACGAGGTGACCGGCACCGGCCCGGTGGACCTCCAGTTCTACGACGGCGACGGCTACTTCATCCAGCGGGAGAAGGTACGGCTGCCCTGGCGGATGGAGCTGCGTACCGACGATCCGAACCGGGTGCTGGTCAGCGCCGCCCGCTCCGACGGCAATCCGGGCGGGTTCCGGTGCGCCACCACCGTCGGCACCCGGCCCCGGGTCACCGACGTGGCCGGTCCGGACGACTGGCGGGTGCAGTGCCACGCCAACCCGATCCGCTGACCACGACGGATCACCGGCGGCACGCCGGAGCAGCGCGGGAAGGCGGCTCGGTGACGGAAAGGCGGTGACGAGCCCTGGTGGCAGGGGCGGTCTCGGGCCGTAGGCTGACGGGCGTGACGACGCCTACCGATGTCGACCCGCTGGTGGCCCGGATGCGTCCGTTCGGGACGACCGTCTTCGCGGAGATGTCCGCGCTCGCCGTCCGGACCGGTGCGGTCAACCTGGGCCAGGGCTTCCCGGACACCGACGGGCCGCCGGAGATGCTGGCCGCCGCCGCCGAGGCGCTGCGCTCCGGGCACAACCAGTACCCGCCCGGTCCGGGGGTGCCCGTGCTGCGTCGGGCCGTCGCCGAGCACCAGCTCCGCTTCCACGGCCTGACGTACGACCCCGACGGCGAGGTGATCGTCACCGCCGGGGCCACCGAGGCGATCGCCGCCAGCATCCTCGCGCTCTGCGAGCCGGGTGACGAGGTGATCTGCTTCGAGCCGTACTACGACTCGTACGCGGCATCGATAGCCCTGGCCGGGGCGGTACGGCGACCGGTGACGCTGCGCCCCGGCGACGACGGCCGGTACGCCTTCGACCCCGACGAGCTGCGGGCCGCGTTCGGGCCGCGTACCCGGCTGGTTCTGCTGAACTCGCCGCACAACCCGACCGGGAAGGTCTTCACCGCACCGGAGCTGACCCTGGTCGCCGACCTCTGCCGGGAACACGACGTGTACGCGGTCACCGACGAGGTGTACGAGCACCTCGTCTTCACCGACGCCGCCGCCGCGCACCTGCCGCTGGCCACCCTGCCGGGGATGTGGGAACGCACCCTGCGCATCTCGTCGGCCGGCAAGACCTTCTCCTGCACCGGCTGGAAGGTGGGCTGGGTCAGTGGGCCCGCCCCGCTGGTGTCGGCGGTGCTGCGGGTCAAGCAGTTCCTCACCTACGTCAACGCGGGGCCGCTGCAACCGGCGGTCGCCGTCGCGCTGGCCCTGCCCGACGACTACTACACCGGCTTCCGCGACAGCCTCCAGCGGCAGCGGGACCTGCTGATCGGTGGCCTGACCGACGCCGGTTTCGCGGTGCTCACCCCGGAGGGGACGTACTTCGTCACCGCCGACATCACCGACCTCGGCGGTCGGGACGGGTTGGAGTTCTGCCGTTCCCTGCCGGAACGCTGCGGTGTGGTGGCGGTACCCACCCAGGTCTTCTACGACGACGCCGAGGCCGGCCGCCGGCTGGTCCGGTTCGCCTTCTGCAAGCGCCCCGAGGTGCTGACCGAGGCCGTCACCCGGCTACGCGAACTGGCCGCCACCCGCTGATCCCGCCGGGGCCGGCGGGCGGCGGACCCGGGGCCGGTCAGCCGGCGGGGCTGGCGGTGCGGACCTGCTCGGCGATCCGTTCGGCCACCGACCGGGCGGTCTCCTCGGTGCCGGCCTCGACCATCACCCGGACCAGCGGTTCGGTGCCCGACGGGCGCAGCAGCACCCGGCCGGTCTCCCCCAGCTCGGCCTCGGCCCGTTCGACCTCGGCCGTGACGGCGGGTGCGGTGGCACCGACGGTACGGTCCCCGACCGCCACGTTGATCAGCACCTGCGGCAGCTTGGTGACCACGGAGGCCAGCTCGGCCAGGGATCGGCCGGTGGCGGCCATCCGGGCCATCAGGTGCAGGCCGGTGAGTACCCCGTCGCCGGTGGTGGCGTGCGCGGGCATGACGAGGTGTCCGCTCTGCTCGCCGCCGAGGGCGAGGCCGGAGGCGCGCAGCTCCTCCAGCACGTACCGGTCGCCGACCTTGGTCTCGACCAGCCGGATGCCCTGCGCGGACATGGCCAGCCGCAGGCCGAGGTTGCTCATCACGGTGGCGACCAGGGTGTCCCGGGTCAGCTCGCCGGCGTCGCGCAGGGCCAGCGCGAGGATCGCCATCAGCTCGTCGCCGTCGACCTCCTCGCCGTTGGCGTCGACCGCGACGCAGCGGTCGGCGTCGCCGTCGTGGGCGAGGCCCAGGTGCGCGCCGTGCTCGACCACGGCGGCCCGCAGGCCGTCGAGGTGGTTGGAACCGCACTCGTCGTTGATGTTGAGGCCGTCCGGCTCGGCGTGGATCGCGATGACCTCGGCACCGGCCTCCCGGTAGGCCACCGGGGCGACCTCGGCGGCGGCGCCGTTGGCGCAGTCGACCACCACCTTGATTCCGTCGAGGGGGTGCGGCACGGTGCCGACGAGGTGCTGCACGTAGTGGTCGGCGCCGTCGAGCAGGTCGTGCACCCGGCCGACCCCGGCACCGACGGGGCGGTCCCAGGCGGTGGTGGCGTTGGCCTCGACGGCGGCCTCGATCCGCAGCTCGATCTCGTCGGGCAGCTTGTGCCCGCCGGCGGCGAAGAGCTTGATCCCGTTGTCCGGCATCGGGTTGTGCGAGGCGGAGAGCATCACGCCCAGGTCGGCCTTGGCCTCGGCGGTCAGGAACGCCACGGCGGGGGTGGGCAGCACGCCGACCCGGACGACGCTGGCCCCGGCGCTGGTGAGGCCGGCGACCACGGCGGCCTCCAGCATCTCGCCGCTGGCCCGGGTGTCCCGACCGACGACGGCCAGGGGCGGGTGGCTGCGGTCCGACTCGGCCAGTGTGTGCGCGGCGGCCACGGCCACCGCGAGCGCCAGTTCCGGGGTGAGGTCGACGTTCGCCCGCCCGCGTACGCCGTCCGTGCCGAACAACCGACCCATACCCGCCAACCTCCGGTGCGACTGCGATGAGTGGAGAAAGCGGAACGGCCGGGCCACCTCCCCGTTGGGGGAGGCGGACCCGGCCGTCCGTCAGAAGTACAACGCGCTGTCGGTGATCAGCGCTTCGAGTACTGGGGTGCCTTACGGGCCTTCTTGAGACCGTACTTCTTGCTCTCCTTGACCCGGGCGTCCCGGGTGAGGAAGCCGGCCTTCTTCAGGGCCGGGCGGTCGTCCGGCTCGCTGACGATCAGCGCGCGGGCGATGGCCAGCCGCAGCGCACCGGCCTGGCCGGTGGTGCCGCCGCCACGCAGGTTGGCGATGACGTCGAACGCCTCGGGCTTCTCGGCGGTGACCAGCGGGTCCTTGATGAGCTGCTGGTGCACCTTGCTCGGGAAGTAGGCCTCGAGGTCGCGGCCGTTGCAGGTGATCTTGCCGCTGCCGGGGACGATGCGGACCCGGACGATGGCCTCCTTGCGGCGGCCGACGGTCTGGATCGGGCGGTCACCACGCGGCGCGCGGGCGACGGGCGCGGGCGCCTCGGTGGCCTCGGGGACTTCCGCGGCAACCTCGGTCTCGGTGATGTCGGTCATGCTGTTTCCTTCGCCCTCGCTCACTGCGCGATCTGCTTGATCTCGAACGGCACCGGCTGCTGCGCCAGGTGCGGGTGCTCGGCACCGGCGTAGACCTTCAGCTTCTTGATCAGCTGACGGCCCAGCTTGTTGTGCGGGAGCATGCCCTTCACGGCCAGCTCGATCGCCCGCTCGGGCCGCTTGGTCAGCAGCTCCTCGTAGCCGACCTGCTTGAGGCCGCCCGGGTAACCGGAGTGCCGGTAGGCGACCTTGGTCTGCCGCTTGTTGCCGGTCAGCGCCACCTTGCCCGCGTTCACGATGACGACGAAGTCGCCCGTGTCGACGTGCGGCGCGAAAGTCGGCTTGTGCTTGCCGCGCAGCAGCGTGGCGGCGTGGGTGGCCAGGCGGCCCAGCACGACATCAGAGGCGTCGATAACGTGCCACTGACGCTCGATCTCACCCGGCTTCGGGCTGTACGTACGCACAGGTCTACCTTGTCTCGTCGTCGGTCTGGGGTCGCGCGCCGAGGTGACCAGAGGCTTCCCGGCCGGACCAGCGCGCACGAACGACCAAGCGTACCTGAGCGGCACGCCTCTGGATGTCGTACAACAGCAGGCAACGATACCCGCCGCCCCGTCGGCTGGTCAAAACGGGGGGTAGACCGGCGTGGCCTGCGGTTTTCCCGCATGACCATGGTCACACTCCGGTGAGCCTACCCGGGCCGGGCCGCAGGTAGACCGTCCAGGTCACCACGAAGCAGAGCGCGTACCACCCGATGAAGGCCAGATAGGCGGCGTCCGCGTTGCCGGAGGTGAGGAAGGACTGCCGGAAGGCGACGTTCACCAGCACCCCGCCCGAGGCGCCGACCGCTCCGGCGATGCCGATCAGGGCACCGGAGAGCCGCCGGGCCCGGCGCTGCGCGGCGGCCGGGTCACCGGTCAGCTCCGCCTCGGCCGTCGCGCGGGCCCGGAAGATCGCCGGGATCATCTTGTACGTGGAGCCGTTGCCGATGCCGGAGAAGACGAACAGCGACAGGAACCCGGTCAGGTAGAGCGGGAACGACCGTTCCCGGGCGGCGAAGAGCACCAGGCTGGCGCCGACTGCCATCGCGACGAAGTTCCAGAAGGTCACCCGGGCCCCGCCGAGCCGGTCGGCGAGCTGCCCACCGACGGGCCGGATCAGCGAACCGATCAGTGGCCCGAGGAAGGTCAGCCAGGCCGCGTCGACCGGGGTGGGGAAGCGCTCGGCGAACTGGAGCTGGAGCACCTGGCCGAAGGCGAAACCGAAGCCGATGAAGGAGCCGAAGGTACCCACGTACAGCAGGGACATCACCCAGGTGTGCCGGTCGCGGGCTGCCTCGCGCAGCGCGCCGGGCTCGTTGTGGGCGTCCGGGATGTTGTCCAGCCAGCGGGCGGCGGCGAGCGCGGCCAACACGATCAGCGGCAGGTAGACCGCCGGCACCAGCCGGGGGTACGCGGCCCCGGCGGTGGCCAGCACCGCGAGCCCGACCAGTTGCACGGCCGGTACGCCGAGGTTGCCGCCGCCGGCGTTGAGCCCGAGCGCGCGGCCCTTGAGCCGGTCGGGGAAGAACAGGTTGATGTTCGCCATCGACGAGGCGAAGTTGCCGCCGCCGACCCCGGTCAGGCAGGCCAGCACCATCAGCGTGGTGTAGGACACCCCCGGTTCCAGCAGCACCGTCATCGGCACCGCCGGCACGAGCAGCAGCAGCGCGCTGACGATGGTCCAGTTCCGCCCGCCGAAGCGGGCCACGGCCAGGGTGTACGGCAGCCGCAGCACCGCGCCCAGCGCGGCCGGCACGGCGGTGAGCAGGAACTTGCCCGCCGGGTCGATGCCGTACGCCGGGCCGAGGAAGAGCACGGTGACCGACCAGAGGCTCCACACCGAGAAACCGACGTGCTCGGCGAAGATCGACACCCAGAGGTTACGGCGGGCGATCGGCGCTCCGGTCGTCCGCCAGAAGGTGGGGTCCTCGGGCCGCCAGTCGTCGAGCCGGTGCCGGCGTCCGGCGCCCCGGGCGGCAGGCGGATCGGCGGAAGTCGACGGATCGGCCTCCGGCGGCGCGTCGACGGCGCCCGCCGGGTCGGCGGCGGAGTTGCTGCTACTGGCGAGCGTACTCACGGCGATTCCTCCTCATCGATCTGAAGAGGGATGCTAGGCAGTGCCGGTTTCCCGGTGGTGGCCCGGTTGGGTCGTTCCGGAAACGGGAACCGCACGTCGCCCGGCGGCCTGCCGTGAGGTGGTCAGAGTTCCTGGAGGATGCGCAACGCGCGGTTCACCCGCTGCATGGTCTCGGTGTCGGCGATATCCACGCACTCGGTGAACCACTTCTTCATCGGCGCGGACAGCCGGTCGGGCATGACCACGTTGCCACCCATCGGCACGGCGAGCGGGGAGTCCCGCAGCAGCGCCGTCTCGACCACCTCGGCGACGATCACGATCGGCACGTCGGTGGAGTTGTAGACGTCGGAGCTGATCACCAGGCCGAGCCGTTCCCGGGCGCCCTCGATGCGCCAGACCTCTCCCCTACGCAGCACGCGGGCGACCACCGAAGAGCACGTCGGCGACCATCCCCACCTCACTGGCGTCGGCGAGGGCGGCGGATTCCAGGTCGAGCCCGGCCCGGCCGACCGCTTCGGCGTGTGCGGTGAAGACCTCCCGCAGGGCCTTCTCCCGGGCGGCCTGGTCCATCCACGCGGAGAGGGACAGCCCCTCCCGCTTGGCGAACCGGCGGGCCTCCTCGATCGTCTCGTCCGAGAACGAGAGGGTCACCTTGGCAGTCATGCCGCTGATCCTACCCCGGGTATGACCACCGGTCATCCCCTGACCCGGACCGCCGCCCGCGACGGCCCGGGTCAGGCCGGGCGGCGCCCGCCGAAGACCGCGAACCGCCACGCCTTGTAGAAGCAGTCCACGTCGACCAGGCCGGCGTCGGCCAGCCACCGGCACTGGTCGGCCACCGACGCCGGACGGTCGTGCCGCATCCGCTGCCGGGCGGCGGCGATCTCGTCGGCGTCGGAGCCCCGGGCGGCGGTCTGCGCCAGCCAGACGTCGTCGTACCGACGGTCCAGGGTCGGGGTGGGACCGGCCACCTGCTCGGCGTTGACGAACACCCCGCCGGGGACGAGCGCGCCGGCCGCCCGCCGGTATAGGGCGCGTTTGCCGTCGTCGTCGAGGTGGTGCACGGCCAGGGCGGAGACCACGGCGTCGTACCGGCCGACGGGCAGCGGATCAGCCAGGTCGGCCACGACGGTGCGGTGCACCACCCCCCGGGCGGTCAGTCCGTCGGCGGCCACCGCGAGCATCCGCGCCGCCCCGTCGACCAGGGTCACCCGCACCCCGGGCAGCGCCGCGGTGAGCAGCAGCGAGAGCAGCCCGGTGCCGGCGCCCAGGTCGAGCACCTCGGGGGTACGACCGGCGGCGAGCGCGGCCCGCAGCGGCGGGGCCGCCACCTCGACGGTGGTGCCGTAGAAGTCGTCGAAGCAGGGGACGAGCCGGCGGCGGGCCTGATCGTAGGAGCCCGCCACCGCATCGAAGGCCGCCGTCACGTCCATGATCCACCCCTCTCGCATATTAGGAAACTTGTCTCATATTATAGACCCCACCGTCCGCTCCGATGCCCCGGTGCGGTGTGAACCGCTCTTGACAGGACCGAAACAGAAGGGACCCCGGTCGGAAACCGGCCGGCGGCACGCTTTGCGGACATGACAGACGGTGCACGCGCCGCGACACGAACGGGGCAGCCACCCCGCGAGGCGGAAACGCACTGCCCGTACTGCGCCCTTCAGTGCGGCATGGTCCTGCGGGACACCGACGACGGCCGGATCGAGGTCCAGCCCCGACAGTTCCCCACCAACCGCGGCGGGCTGTGCCAGAAGGGCTGGACCGCCGCCGACCTGCTCGACCACCCCGACCGGTTGACCACCCCGCTGGTCCGCGATCCGTCCGGCATGCTGCGCCCGGCCACCTGGGCGGCCGCGCTGGACCGGATCGTCGACGGGCTGCGCACCGTCCAGCGGGCCCACGGGCGGGACGCGGTCGCCGTCTTCGGTGGCGGCGGGCTCACCAACGAGAAGGCGTACGCCCTCGGCAAGTTCGCCCGGGTGGCGCTGCGGACCCGGCACATCGACTACAACGGCCGGTGGTGCATGTCCTCGGCCGCAGCCGCCGGGCTGCGTGCCTTCGGCGTCGACCGGGGGCTGCCGTTCCCGCTGACCGACCTGGGCCGCACCGACACCCTGCTGCTGGTCGGGGCGAACCCGGCCGAGACCATGCCGCCGCTGATGCGGCACGTGACCGACCAGCGGGCCCGGGGCGGCCGGCTGATCGTGGTCGACCCCCGGCTCACCGCCACCGCCCGCCAGGCCGACCTGCACCTGCAACCGCTGCCCGGCACCGATCTCGCGGTCGCCAACGCGCTGCTGCACATCGCGCTCACCGAGGGGCTGATCGACCGGGAGTACGTCGCCGCCCGCACCGAGGGCTTCGACGCGGTACGCCGTACCGTCGCCGAGTACTGGCCGGCCGAGGTGGAACGGCTCTCCGGGGTGCCGGTGGCCGACCTGGAGGCGACCGCCCGTGCGCTCGGCACCGCCGGTTCGGCGATGATCCTCACCGCCCGGGGCGCCGAACAGCACGCCAAGGGCGTCGACACGGTCAGCGCCTACGTCAACCTCGCCCTCGCCCTCGGTCTGCCCGGCCGCCCGCACTCCGGGTACGGCTGCCTCACCGGTCAGGGCAACGGCCAGGGTGGACGCGAGCACGGCCAGAAGTCCGACCAGCTCCCCGGCTACCGGAAGATCGACGATCCGGCCGCCCGCGCCCACGTCGCGGGGGTCTGGGGCGTCGACCCGGCCGAGTTGCCCGGCCCCGGGGTGCCCGCCTACCAGTTGCTCGACTCGCTCGGCACCCCCGACGGCCCCCGCGCGCTGCTGGTCTTCGGCTCCAACCCGGTGGTCTCCGCGCCCCGGGCCGCCCGGGTCGAGTCCCGGCTGCGCGGGCTGGACCTGCTGGTGGTGGCCGATTTCCTGCGCTCCGAGACGGCCGAACTGGCCGACGTGGTGCTCCCGGTGGCCCAGTGGGCCGAGGAGGACGGCACGATGACCAATCTGGAGGGTCGGGTGCTGCGCCGCCGCGCGCTGCGTCGACCGCCGCCCGGCGTCCGCACCGACCTGACGGTCCTCGCCGACCTCGCGGCCCGCCTCGACGCCCCCGACCCGGTGCCGACCGGCCCCGCCGCCGATCCCGCCGTGGACCGCTTCCCCACCGACCCGAGGGTCGTCTTCGCCGAGCTGCGCCGGGCCTCCGCCGGTGGCGTCGCCGACTACGCCGGGGTGAGCTGGGAGCGGATCGAATCCGCCGACGGGGTCTTCTGGCCGTGCCCTGACCCGGACGGACCGGACTCCCCCCGGCTCTTCGCCGACACGTTCCCCACCCCGACCGGCCGGGCCCGGTTCCACGCCGTACGGCACCGGCCGGCGGCCGAGCCGGTCTGCGCCGACTATCCGCTGCACTTCACGACCGGGCGGGTACTCGCCCAGTACCAGTCCGGCACGCAGACCCGGCGGGTCGACGCGCTGCGCCGGGCCGCCCCGCACGGCTTCGTCGAACTGCACCCCGACCTGGCCGCCCGGCTCGGCGTCGGCGACGGCGACGAGGTACGGGTCGCCTCCCGCCGGGGTGAGCTGCGGGCACCGGCCCGGCTCAGCCCGACCATCCGGCCGGACACCGTCTTCGCCCCGTTCCACTGGCCCGGGGCGGCCCGCGCCAACTCGGTCACCAACGACGCCCTCGACCCGGTTTCCGGGATGCCCGAGTTCAAGATCTGCGCGGTCCGGGTGGAGCGGGCATGACCGGCCACATCGTGATCGTCGGGTACGGCATGGCCGGTGCCCGGCTCGCCACCGAGCTGCACGCCCGCAACGGGGACCGCAAGGTCACCGTGCTCGGGGCGGAACCGCACCGGGCGTACAACCGGATCATGCTGTCCACGCTGCTGGCGGGCAAGGTCGACGAGCCCGACGTGGAGCTGGCCGAGGTCGCCGGGCAGGGCACCGACGTGCGGACCGGCGCGCCGGTCACCGCGATCGACCGGGCGGCCCGCACGGTGCGCACCCCCGACGGCGACCTCGACTACGACCACCTGGTCCTCGCCACCGGCAGCCGGGCCGTGGTGCCCCCGCTGGCCGGCCTCGACCCGGCCGCCCTGCCGCCCCGGGTGGCCGTCTTCCGTACCCTGGCCGACTGCCGCCGCATCCTCGCCACCGCCCGCTCGGCGCGCACCGCGCTGGTGCTCGGCGGAGGGCTGCTCGGCCTGGAGGCGGCGCGCGGGCTGGCCGCCCGGGGGCTCGCGGTGACCGTGGTCCACCCCCACCCGCACCTGATGGAACGGCAGCTCGACCCGACCGCCGGCGCGGTGCTCGCCGGCACGCTGGCCGGGCTCGGCGTGGCCACCCGGCTGGGGGTGCCGGCGACCGGGCTGGCCACCGACGCCGACGGGGTCCGGCTCGACCTGGCCGACGGCACCGCCCTGCACGCCGACCTGCTGGTGCTCTCCTGCGGGGTCCGCCCCGACACCGACCTGGCCGCCGCCGCCGGGCTGGCCGTCGACCGGGGGGTGCTGGTCGACGACCGGCTGCGCACCGCGGACGAGGCGATCTCGGCGATCGGCGACTGCGCCCGCCCACCCGGCCAGGGCCCGACCGGGCTCGTCGCGCCCGCCTGGGCGCAGGCCCGGGTGGTGGCCCGCCTGCTCACCGGCGAGGACCCCGCCGCCCGCTACCGGCCCCGGCCGGTGGTCACCCGGCTCAAGGCCGCCGGGATCGACCTGGCCGCGATGGGCGACCCGGCCGGTGGCCCCGGCGAGGAGCTGACGTTCAGCGACCCGACCCGGGGGACGTACGCCCGGATACGCATCCACCACGACCGGCTCACCGGGGCGATCCTGCTCGGCGACAACCCGGCGGTCGGCACGGTGGTGCAGCTCTTCGACCGGGGTGCCCCGGTCCCCACCGACCGGCGGGCACTGCTGCTCGGCCGGTCGATCGGCAACGCCCCCGCGACACCCGCCGCGTCCCCGGCGCTGATGCCGGACGCGGCAACCGTCTGCCAGTGCAACGACGTCGACAAGGGCACCCTGGTCCGCTGCTGGCGGGCCGGCGCCCGGACGGTCGACGAGGTGGTCGCCGCGACCCGGGCCGGAACCGGCTGCGGCGGCTGCCGGCAGGCCGTCGGCGGCATCGTCGACTGGCTGTCCGGGGTGGACTCGGTGGGGACGACCCGATGACCGTGATGACACCACGAGGAGGTGACCCGATGACCGGTGGACGTTTGGTCGTCGTCGGCAACGGCATGGTCGGCCAGCGGTTCGTCGAGGCGCTGCGCGCCCGCGACCACGACCGGCACTGGCAGGTGACGGTGCTCGCCGAGGAATCCCGCCCGGCGTACGACCGGGTCCGACTGTCCGCGTTCTTCGACGGGGTCACCGCCGAGGAACTGAACCTGCACACCCCCGACGACGGGGTGGAGCTGCGCCTCGGCGAGCCGGTCACCGGGATCGACCGGGACCGGCGGGTGGTGACCACCGCGACCGGGGAGCACCCGTACGACGCACTCGTGCTGGCCACCGGGTCGTACCCGTTCGTCCCGCCGGTGGCCGGCACCGACCTGCCCGGCGTCTTCGTCTACCGCACCCTGGACGACCTGGAGGCGATCCGGGAGCACGCCCGGGGCCGGTCGACCGGGGCGGTCATCGGCGGTGGCCTGCTCGGGCTGGAGGCCGCCAACGCGCTGCGCCTGCTGGGGCTGCGGACCCACGTGGTGGAGTTCGCGCCCCGGCTGATGCCGGTGCAGGTCGACGAGGCGGGCGGGGCGATGCTGCGCCGCTACGTCGAGGAGCTGGGCGTCACCACCCACCTCGGGCTCGGCACCACCGCGCTGCGGCCCGGCCCGGCCGGCACGGTCGCCGCCCTGGACCTCTCCGACGGCGGCACGGTCGACGCCGACCTGGTCGTGGTGGCCGCCGGTATCCGGCCGCGCGACGAGCTGGCCCGCGCCGCCGGCCTGGCCCTCGGCCCACGCGGCGGGGTGCTGGTCGACGCGGCCTGCCGCAGCGACGACGAGCGGATCTGGGCGGTCGGCGAGTGCGCCGCCGTCGACGGCACCTGCCACGGTCTGGTCGCCCCCGGGTACGCGATGGCCGAGGTGGTGGCCGACCGGCTGCTCGGCGGCGCGGCCACCTTCCCCGGCGCGGACAGCGCCACGAAACTCAAGCTGCTCGGCGTCGACGTGGCCTCGTTCGGTGACGCCCACGGCACCACCCCGGGCTGCCTGGACGTCACGTTCACCGACCCGGCCACCCGCTCGTACGCGAAGCTGGTCCTCTCCGACGACGCGCGGACGCTGCTCGGCGGGGTGCTGGTCGGGGACGCGACCGCCTACCCGACGCTGCGGGCCAGCGTCGGCGGGCCGCTGCCCGCTCCCCCGTTGACGCTGCTCGCCCCGGCCGGCGAGGGCGGCGGCGGGGTGACCGCGCTGCCCGGCGCGGCGCAGGTCTGCTCGTGCAACGCGGTGACCCGCGACGACATCGACGCGGCGATCGCCGGCGGGGCGTGCGACGTGCCGGCGTTGAAGGCGTGCACCCGGGCCGGGACGAGCTGCGGCTCCTGCGTGCCGATGCTCAAGCAACTGCTCGACGCGGCCGGGGTGCAGCAGTCCACGGCGCTGTGCGAGCACTTCGACGCCAGCCGGCAGGAGTTGTTCGACATCGTCCGGGTGCGCGGCATCCGGACGTTCTCGCAGCTCGTCGCCGAGCACGGCCGGGGCCGGGGCTGCGACGTCTGCAAGCCGGTGGTGGCCTCGATCCTCGCCTCGCTGGGCACCGGCCACGTGCTCGACGGCGAGCAGGCGTCACTGCAGGACACCAACGACCACTTCCTGGCCAACCTGCAACGCGACGGCAGCTACTCGGTGGTGCCCCGGATCCCGGGCGGCGAGATCACCCCGGACAAGCTGATCGTGATCGGCGAGGTGGCCCGCGACTTCCAGCTCTACACCAAGATCACCGGCGGGCAGCGGATCGACCTGTTCGGCGCGCGGGTCGAGCAGCTCCCGCAGATCTGGCGGCGGCTGGTCGACGCCGGCTTCGAGTCCGGCCACGCGTACGGCAAGGCGCTGCGCACGGTGAAGTCCTGCGTCGGCGAGACCTGGTGCCGGTACGGGGTGCAGGACTCGGTCGGCCTGGCCGTCGCGCTGGAACTGCGCTACCGGGGACTGCGCGCCCCGCACAAGCTCAAGTCCGCCGTCTCCGGCTGTGCCCGGGAGTGCGCCGAGGCGCGCAGCAAGGACTTCGGCATCATCGCCACCGACACCGGCTGGAACCTCTACCTCGGCGGCAACGGCGGCTTCCGGCCCCGGCACGCCGACCTGTTCGCCACCGACCTGACCACCGAGGAACTGATCACGCTGATCGACAGGTTCCTGATGTTCTACGTCCGCACCGCCGACCGGCTGCAACGCACCTCCGCCTGGATCGAGGCGATGGACGGCGGCCTCGAACACCTGCGCTCGGTGATCGTCGACGACTCGCTGGGGCTCTGCGCCGAACTCGACGCGGCGATGGCCCGGCACGTCACCTCCTACTCCGACGAGTGGCGCGACGTGCTCGACGACCCCGACCGGCTGCGCCGGTTCACCTCGTTCGTCAACGCCCCCGACGTGCCGGACCCGTCGATCACCTTCGCGGTGGAGCGCGGCCAGCCGGTGCCGACGCGCGACACCCGGCCCGCCACCGTCCCACCCGACGGGGGCGCGCCACCCGACGGGGCACCCGCCCGACGCCGCCAGCCGGTCGCCCTCGGCCTGCCGGAGGTGCGGCGATGAGCGGCACCGTCACCGTCGACTGGACCCGGGTCTGCCCGCTGGACCGGCTGGAGCCCGAACGGGGCGTCGCGGCCCTCGTCGACGGCGTCCAGGTGGCGATCTTCCGGATCGACGACGAACTGTTCGCGGTGGACAATCTCGACCCGCTCAGCGGCGCGTACGTGATGTCGCGGGGCATCGTCGGCAGCCGGGACGGGGCGCCCACCGTCGCCTCTCCCCTGCACAAGCAGGTGTACGACCTGCGAACCGGGCTCTGCCTGGACCTGCCCGGGGTGACCCTGCCCCGGTACGACGTCCGCTGCCGGGGCGGCCTGGTCGAGGTGCGGCTGCGACAGGAGGAGTGATGCGGGACGAACTGGCCGGCTTCACCATCGGGGTGACCGCCGACCGGCGACGCGACGAACTGGCCGCGTTGCTGGAACGGCGCGGTGCCCGGGTGGTGCTCGCCCCGGCCCTGCGGATCGTGCCGCTGGCCGACGACACCGACCTGCGGGACGCCACCCGGGCCTGCCTGGACCGGCCGCCGGACGTGCTGATGGCCAACACCGGCATCGGCATGCGCGGCTGGCTGGAGGCGGCCGAGGGCTGGGGGTTGGCCGAGCCGCTGAAGGGCGTGCTGTCCCGGGCCTACGTGGTGGCCCGGGGCCCGAAGGCGCGGGGGGCGATCCGCGCCGCCGGCCTGCACGACCAGTGGTCGCCGGCCTCGGAGAGCTGCGAGGAGGTGGTGGAGCACCTGTGCCGGCGCGGCGTGGCCGGGCAGGTGATCGCCATGCAACTGCACGGCGACCGGCAGCCGGAGTGCACCGAGGCGCTGGAGGCCGCCGGCGCCACGGTGATCGAGGTGCCCGTCTACCGGTGGGCCCCACCGACCGACCCGGCCCCGCTGCACCGGCTGATCGACCTGGTCGCCGGCCGTCTGGTCGACGCCGTCACCTTCACCTCCGCCCCGGCGGCGGAGGCGCTGCTGCGGGCCGCCGGGGACCGGACCGAGACGGTCCTGGCCGCGTTGCGCGGGGACGTCCTGGTCAGCTGCGTCGGCGCGGTGACCGCCGAACCCCTGGTCCGGCGGGGGGTGCCGGTCAGTGCGCCGAGCCGGGCCCGGCTCGGCGCACTGGTCCGCACCATCGTGGACGAGCTGCCCCGCCGTACCGTCACCGTGAAGGCGGCCGGGCACCTGCTGACCCTGCGCGGGCACGCCGCCGTCATCGACGGGGAACTGCGCCCGCTGGCCCCCGCCCCGATGGCGGTGCTGCGGGCCCTGGCCACCCGGCCCGGCCGGGTGCTGTCCCGGACGGAACTGCTCCGCACGCTGCCCCGGGGGGCCGACGAGCACGCGGTGGAGATGGCGGTCGCCCGGTTGCGGGTGGGACTGCGCGCGCCCCGGGTGGTGCAGACCGTGGTCAAGCGCGGCTACCGGCTCCGGGTGGAGTGACCCGGGTGCCCGCCCCACCGTCACGCGGCGGGGCGGGCCGGGTCGGGTTCAGCCCACCGGGGTGGGGAAACCCCGTCCGTGCTCGGCCTGGAGCCGGATCATGGCGTGTTCCACCACGGTCACCAGCACCTGCTTGACCGACTCACGGTCGCGGGCGTCGCACATCACCAGCGGCACGTCCGCCGAGATGGCCAGCGCCTCCCGGACCTCCTCCGGCTCGTACAGGTCCGAGCCGTCGAACCGGTTCAGCGCCACCACGTACGGGAGTTTGCGGTTCTCGAAGTAGTCCAGCGGGGCGAAGGCGTCGGTGATCCGGCGGGTGTCCACCAGGACGGCGGCGCCCACCGCGCCCCGGATGATCTCGTCCCACATGAACCAGAACCGGGTCTGGCCGGGGGTGCCGAACAGGTACAGGATCAGGTCCTGCGCCATGGTGATCCGGCCGAAGTCCATGGCGACCGTGGTGGTCTCCTTGCCGGGCACCTTCGACGGGTCGTCGATGCCGACACCGGCGGCGGTCATCAGCGCCTCTGTGGTCAGCGGCGTGATCTCGGAGATCGCCCCGACCAGGGTCGTCTTGCCCACGCCGAAGCCGCCCGCGACCACGATCTTCGCGGAGACGATTCCCCGGCTCTGGCGCGACCCGGCGGGGTCATAGCCTGCGAAGTCCACTTAGCACCCTTCCAAGGATTTCCATTCGCTCCTCGAACCCCTCGGCGGGAGCGGCAGTGTGTAGCGTGAGCAGACCGTCGGCGACCAGGTCGGCGACCAGCACCCGGGTGACGCCCAGTGGCATCCGGGTGTACGCGGCGATCTCCGCCAGCGACTGCGCCCGTCCCTCGCAGACGGTGGCGATTCGGTACTTGTCGTGCCCGGCGAAGCGGGACTCGGCCACCTGGGTCGCGTTGGAGCTGAGCACCGCCTCCAGCGCGATGTCCCGGCTCGGTTCGGTGCGGCCCCGGGTGACCGCGTACGGACGTACCAGCGCTCCACGTGGGTCCCGCCGGGGGTCCATCCCTCGATCACCTCCTCCCGCCCGGGTCCGGGCCCGGATGCTTCGTCACTCGGGCCGGACGCGGTCGCGCCCGACCCCCGCCGTGGCTACGAACGCACGGCGTCCCGCGGCAGCGGCACCAGCGCCGCGCCCACCCGCTCGACCAGCAGCGCCATCTCGTAGCCGACCTGACCCACGTCACAGCTGCGGGCGGCGAGCACCGCCATGGACGACCCGTCGCTGATCGACATCAGGAACAGGTAGCCGCTGTCCATCTCGATCACTGTCTGCAGCACCCCGCCAGCGCTGAACATCCGGGCGGCACCCTCGGTCAGACTCACCACGCCGGAGGTGATCGCCGCGAGCTGGTCGGCCCGGTCGGCGGGCAGGTCCCGCGAGGAGGCGAGCAGCAGCCCGTCCGCGGACACCGCCACCACGTGGGCGATACCCGCCACGCTGTCGGCGAAGTTGGTGAGCAGCCAACCCATGTCCTGCATGGCAGCTGGCCTGTTCATCGGTTCGTCTCCTTGGTCGAGGTGCTGTTGGGGTCCGCGCCCGCCGTGCGACCGCGCTGCACGCCGCGGTGGTAGGCCGAGAGCAGGCCGCGTACTTCGTCGGGGGTGCGGCGGCTGCGGTCCCGGCCGCTCTTCGGCTCGATCCCGCCGGGCACGAGCTGTGCCTGGGGAACCCGCTTGGGCAGGCCGGACCGGGTGGTGCCGGCGTTGGCCGGCTCGGCCGCCTGGCTGGCCCGGGTCCAGCCGTCGTCGGCCGCCGTCCGCCACGCGTCGGCGTCGGTGGCCGGCGGGGTCGCCGGTGCCTCGGGGGCGGCCGGCGGGGGTGTGCCGTATGTCGGCGACGCGGTGGCGGCGGGCGGTACGGGACCGGTCGCGGCCGGCGGAACCGGACCGGTCGCGGCGGGCGGTACCGGACCGGTCGCGGCCGGCGCTTCCGGGGCGGCGGGCGTCACGGTCGGCGTGCCGGCGGCGGTCGGCGCGGTCGGCACCCGGGTGGGCAGCGGCGGGCGCGACGGCGTGGTCGCGCCGTTCGGGCGGACCGGGGCGGTCGGCGGCTCCTCGTCGAACCGGGGCCGGGTGAAGATCGCGGTGGCGTCGTCCCCGTGGGACCGGAACCACACCGCCTCCATCTCCCGGAAGATCGGCGAGTCGGCCGGCCGGTCCGGGCGGGCCACCACCGGCGTCGACGGGGCCGGCGGGGCGTACGAGGTGGCCGGCGCGGTGTACGGCTGCGCGGCGGGGGCGGCGTACGCGGCCGGCGGGGCGGCCGGGGCGAACGACGCGGCGGCGGCCGGGGCGAACGGGGTCGCCGCCGGTGCTCCCGCGTACGGGGCCGCGGCCGGTGCGCCGGCGAACGGCATGGCGCCCGCGCCGTACGACTCCGTCGGGTGCGGTGCGGCACCGGCGACCGGGCCGGTCGGCAGCACCGGGGCGGGCTCGCCGGGCGCGGCCCGCCGTGGCAGCGGGTCGATGGTCGGGTTCGCCACCGTGGGGCTGCCGGCCGAGAACGCGTTGAATCCGGAGTCGGCGGTCGCCGGGGTGGGGGCCGGGGCGAACGGCGGGGCGGAGACCGGCCCGCCGAACTGCACGGCGGGGGCGGTGTCCCGGGCGTCCACCGGCGGCTGCCAGGGGGCCGGGGCCGGCGGGGTGTTGCGCCACTGGTCGGTCAGGGTCGCCGACGCGCTGCGGGCCCCGTTGAGGGCCCCGCCGATACCGGCGGGGGCGGGCGGCTGCTCGACCGCCAGCGGCTGACGGGGCCGGCTGATCGCCTGGTCCCGACCCCGGTGGGCGGGGAGCACCACGGTGGCGTTGGGCAGCGTCACCTGGGCGACGGTGCCGCCCTCGACGTTGCGGCGCAGCTCCACCCGGATGCTGTACCGGCTGGCGAGCCGGCTGACCACGGCGAGACCCATCAGCCGGAAGGCGGCCACGTCCACCGTCGGCGGGGCGGCGAGTCGGCGGTTGAGCGAGTCGAGCTGCTCGTCGGTGAGGCCGAGGCCACGGTCCTCGATCTGGATCAGCACGTAGTCGCGGATGCGCCGGCCGTCGGCGACCACGGTGGTGGTGGGCGGCGAGAACCGGGTGGCGTTGTCCAGCAGCTCGGCGACGAGGCGTACCACGTCGTTGACGGCGTGGGCGGCGACCGAGATGTCGGTGTCGACGGTGCCGAACTCGATCCGGTTGTACAGCTCCACCTCGGACTGGGCGGCGCGCAGGACGTCGACCAGCAGCGCGTCGTCGCGGCGCGGCACGGCCGAGTCGGCACCGGCCAGGACCAGCAGGTTCTCGTCGTTGCGGCGCATCCGGGTGGCGAGGTGGTCCAGCTCGAAGAGCTGGGCGAGCCGCTTCGGGTCCTCCTCGCCGCGCTCGATCGCGTCCAGTTCGCCGATCATCCGGTCGACCAGGGTCTGACTGCGCCGGGCCAGGTTGAGGAACATCGCCGAGACGCTGGTCCGCAGCGCCGCCTGCTCGGCGGCGACCCGGACGGCCTCCCGGTGCACGACGTTGAACGCCAGGGCCACCTGGCCGACCTCGTCCCGGTTGGTCAACCGGATCGGGTCCCGCACCTGGCGGACGATCTCGTCGACCCCGCCGTCGCCGACGCTGCCCATGTTCTGCAGCCGCTTGACCGCGTCCGGCAGGTCGTGGTTGGCCACCGACAGCGCGCCCTCCCGCAGCCGGCGCAGCGAGTGGTTGAGCGAGCGGGCCAGCACCACCGCGAGGGTGATCGCCACGATGAGGGTGAGCAGCACCAGCACCGACTCGATGACGGCCTGCTGGATGACGTCGCTGCGGGCCTGCTCGGAGCGGGTGAGCAGGGTGTCCTGGAGCTGGATCTCGGTCCACCGCATCAGGTCGTTGACCGCGCCGATCGCGGCGCTGGCGTCACCGGCGCTGACCGGGCTGCGCTGACCGACCGAGCGGGTGATGTCGGCGGCCACCCGGTCGGCGAGGCCGACGGCGTCACCGGAGACCGCGCTGTTGACGAGTGCGCGCTGGGTGGGGTCGGCGGCGAGGGCGAAGCCGAGCAGCGCCTCCTGCTGGCTGGTCAGGGTCGCCACGAAGGAGGAGAACTGCTCCTCGTCGAGGCGTCCGCCGACCAGTGCGGTGTAGGCGACCGCCTCCTCCTCGGCGACGGCCGACTTGGCCCGGCTGAACGCGGCCACCGCGCGGCGGGCGTCCGCGAGGCTCTCCTGGCCGGGCAACTGGGCCAGGGTGTCGCCGTACGAGACCAGGTCGGTGAGGATCACGCCGTACCGCAGGGTGGCCTCGGCGACCGGCATCTGCCGGCGGTCGAGCACCTCCTGCCGGGTGGCGTCGAGCGTGCGCAGGTGGTCGTCGATCACCTTGAGCCGGTCCCGTACGGCGGACGGGACCTCGCCGAGGTCGGCCCGCTCGGCCCGGTACTCGTTGATCCGCTCGCCGGTGGCCCGCACCCGCAGGTTGTAGTCGTCCGGGCGCAGCTGCGGGTTCGCCAGGTAGGCGGCGGCCGCCATCCGTTCCTTGTGCAGATCCTGCGTCAGCGCGGAGACGTCGATGGACAGTGCGGTCAGCGACCGGATCTGGGTCGCGTCGACAGCACCCTCGGTAGTGGAAACAAGTCGGATTGTTGCCAACGCGATGACCGCAGCGACCGGTACGACCAGAATGAGAGCGAGCTTGGAACGAATCCGCGCATCCCGCAACCGGGGCAGTCGGCGTTCCCGTTCGGGTCGGGCGTTTTCGCCTGGCTCGGGCAGGGTCGTCGGTCCGGTGCTCACGACATCGCCTCCGTCGTATCTTCCATACGCCTGACCCGCCGACCCGCGCCTGGTGCGACGGACAGCGCCACGCGCGGCACGGCCGCGATTTCATCAGAGAAGATCCTGTTTGGGAAGCCGCGTTCGGACAGGAATCGGGCGACCAGTGGTCTGGTCACCATTTTCCCTGCTGAGCAGGCCGCCCCTGAACAGGGCATGTCACTCCAGAGTGTTCGTTCGCCTCTGATGAGTGAGCATGGGTAAATATCTGATGTCCCCACAATGTGAGATTCGCGTCCCGAAACCGCCGTCAGCATCGCGCTTGACCGCACGCCCCCGCATTGGCAAGGTTTTGCAGGCTTTCGCGCACACCGTACGGCACACAATCCCGTTTCTCCACTGAGGACGGACTAGCGGCGGTGACCGGGCTCCGCCCGCGCCGCACCTGGAGGACTGAGTTGAGCCCCATCCGCTCCGCGACCATCGTGGCGCTCGCATCGGCCGTGCTGGCCGCCACGCTCACCGGCTGCTCGTTCGGCGCGGCAGAGAAGGACAGCAGCCCGATCACCATCGCCGCCGATCTCGAACTCTCCGGTGTCGCCGCACCGGTCGGCAAGGCGTACCAGCGCGCCCTGGAACTGAAGGTCGAGCAGTTGAACTCGTCCGGCGCCCTGGGCGACCGGAAGATCAGGCTCGTGGTCAAGGACAACCGCTCCGACGCCGCCGAGTCGCTGCGCAACATCGGCGACTTCAGCAACGACGCCACGGTCAACGCCATCATCATGGGCGGTTGCAACCAGTGCGCCGTCGACGCCGTGCGCACCATCAACGAGCGGAAGATCCCGACCATCGCGCTCGCCCCGTCCGGTGCGGTCGCCAACCCGGTCCCCGACCGCCGGTACGTGTTCAAGCTCGCGCCGAACGCGGCCGACAGCGCCGCCGCGCTCACCGCCGAGCTGCGGCGGCGCGGGATCACCGAGGTCGGCGTCCTGCACAGCGACGACGACTACGGGCGGGAGGGCCTGACCGCGCTGGACGCCGAGTTCGGCAAGACCACCATCAAGCGGGTACGCGCCGAGGCCGTCCGCACCACCGACACCGAACTGGCCGCGCCGGTGCGCCGGCTGACCAACCGCGACCCCGCCGCCCTGATCATCTGGACCCCGCCGGAGCAGGCCACCCTCGCCGCCACCGCCGCTGACCAGTCCGGCTACGGCGGATCGCTCTTCTTCGACGCCGCCGCGGCCGGCGACCTCTTCCTGGGCGGTTCCGGCCAGGCCACCGAACGGGCCACGTTGATCTTCACGCAGACCATGGTGATCGACGACGTCATCGCCACCACCCCGGCCAAGGCCGCCCGTCGACAGTGGTTCCAGGACTACACCGCCCGGTTCGGCGGCTACAACGGACTGTCATCGTTCGCCGCCGACGCCGTGCAGCTCATCGCCGACTCGGCGCTGCGCTCCGGCGGTTCCGACGGCAGGGTCGACCGCGACGGACTGCGCGACGTGCTGGAGACGTCCCAGCTCGACGGCCTGTCCGGGCCGATCCGGATGACTCCGGACAACCACTCCGGCCTGATGCCGCAGGCGCTGACCACGCTCGTCGCGCGCGGCGGCCGGTGGCGGCTGGCGGGCTGATCGCCCGGGACTGACGGACCGCTCCCGTGCTGACGGGCCGACCCCGGGTGGGGTCGGCCCGTCAGTGGCGTCGGGGTGTCGCCCCGGGACGGGTCAGCGGGCCGAGGTGGTGGCCCGCACCCAGGGCAGGGCCAGCCGCTCCACCAGCGACAACGCCGAGTAGAGCAGGATGCTCATGGCGGCGATCAGCACGATCGCCGCCCACGCGGTCGCCGTGTCGCCGACGCCGTTGTACTGGAGGATCTGGTAGCCCAGCCCCGGCTTGTCGGAGTAGAACTCCCCGATCACCGCGCCGATCGCGGCCAGCGGCATCGCCACCTTCAGCCCGACGAAGATCTGCGGCAGCGCGGCCGGGAACCGTACCTTGCGGAACGACTGCCACCAGGAGGCGTTCAGCGACCGGGCCAGCTCGGCCAGGTCGGCCGGGGTGGTGGTCAGGCCGGTGGCGGTGGAGAGCACGATCGGGAAGAAGCAGAGCAGGAACACCATGGTCAGGATCGGCTTGGTCCCCCAGCCGACCGAGACCACCAGCAGCGGCCCCAGCGCGATCTTCGGGACCGCGTTGATCGCCACCAGCAGCGGGGCGAACATCCGCTCGGCCCGCCGGGAGGCGGCCAGCGCCATCCCGATCAGCACCCCGGCGACCGCCGACAGCAGGAAGCCGAGCACCGTCATCAGCGTGGTCGTGCCCAGCGCCGGGAAGAGCACGTCAGCCGAGGAGGTCAGTGACGTCCCGACCGCCTGCGGCGGCGGCAGGGACGCCGGGTGCACCAGGTGCAGCCCGGAGGTGACCACCCACCAGACGGCCACGGTGACCACCAGGCCGAGCAGCGGCAGGCCGACCGTCGCGGGGCGTATCCGGGACCAGGGTGACCGGCCGGGCGTCGGGGGCACGGTCGGCACGGCGCTCGGCGGTCCGGCCGACCCGGGTACGGGACGGGTCCGGATCGACTCCGTCACAGGGTCCTCCTCTCCTGCCGGCACCAGGGCCGGCACACGACGGGGGTGCGCCCACCGGTCGTCCCGCTGGGTCGCACCCCCGTGGCACCGTCGGTGTCGGTCAGGCCTTCGGCACGAGGTCGAAGTTGATGATCTGGTCCGGCGTGATGTTCGACTTGAGCGCGCCGGCGCCCTGGAGGATGGCGATGCTCTTGGCCACCCGGTCGCTGTCCAGGGTGCCGATGGCGGTGCCGGAGTTGCTGGAGCGGACGTAACCGGCCATCAGCTGCAGCTCGGCGGCGGCGGCGGCCGGGTTGGTGGCGGCCACGTTCTTCTTCAGGATGTCGGCCGCCTCCTGCGGGTTGGCCAGGGCGTACTCCAGGCCCTTGAGCAGCGCGGCGGTGAACTTCTTCACCTTCTCCGGGTTCTCCTTGGCCATCTTGCTGGAGGTGATCAGCGCGTTGCCGTAGAGGTCCTGCATCACGTTGCTGTACGGCAGCACGACGGGCTTCTTCTTGGTGACCGCCTCGACGGTCGGCTGGCCGACGACGAACTGGCCGATGCCGTCCACCTGGCCGGAGGCCAGCGTGCCCATCAGGTTCTGCGCCTGGTCGTTGACCCAGGTGACCTTGGTGTAGTCCACCCCGGCCATCCGGGCGTAGGTCGGGAAGAGGTTGCGCACGACGGAGCCGGGGGTGTCCGCGAGCTTCTTGCCCTCCAGGTCCTTGGGCGTGGCGATGTTCTTGCCCTCGACCGAGACGATGGCGGCCATGGTGCGCTGCTGGATCGCGGCCACCGCCACGAAGTCCTTGGCCTGCCCGTTGCCGACCTGGAGCAGGCCACCGGTCAGGTCGATCGGACCGAAGTCGGCCTGGCCACCGACGATGGTCTGGATCACCGCGCCGGTGCCCTGACCGGGCTTGATCTCCACGTCGAAGCCGGCCTCCTTGAAGAAGCCCTTGTCCTTCGCCACCCAGGCGTAGGAGTCACGGCCGAAGTTGCCGAACGAGGTGAGGTAGGTCACCTTCTCCAGCGACGAGCCGTCGCCGGTCTTTGCATCCGCCGAGTCGGACCCGCCACTGCAGGCGGAGACCAGGGCGAGGGCGGTGGCCAGGGTGGCCGCGGCGACCGTGCGGGTCAGCCTTGTCATCTGTGCACCATGTCCTTTCCGACCGGGCGGTGTACCCGGAGGGGGTTGTCGGTCGGCGGCACGGCGTGAGGGGGCACCGAGCCGCCGTCGTGAAGGGACTCTTCGCTGGCACAGAGTACGAGACACTTACCGTCACCACACCAGGCGGATCGGGTTGCGGAACGGAAACAACTGCGTTCCACCCCGGACAGTGAGCGGCCAGCACGCTGGGGATATCCTTGTCGGATTCCTGACCGCCGAATCAGGGGAGACCGACGGCGATGATCCGACTGTCCGATGTGTCGCGTACGTTCGACGGCCGTTCCGGGCGGGTCGAGGCGTTGCGCGGGATCGACCTCGACGTGGCCGAGGGCGAGTTCGTCGCCGTGCTCGGCCGCTCCGGCTGCGGCAAGTCCACCCTGCTCCGGATGATCGCCGGCCTACTGCCGGTCAGCGGCGGCGAGATCACCGTAGCCGGTAGCCGGATCACCCGGCCCCGCCGGGACGTCGCGATGCTCTTCCAGAAGCCGGCCCTGCTCCCCTGGCGCACCGTGCTCGACAACGTGCTGCTGCCGGCCGAGATCTTCGGCTGGAGCCGCGCCAAACACCGCGACCGCGCCCGCCAGTTGCTGGAACTCTCCGGCCTGGCCGGCTTCGAGAAGCGCCTGCCGCACGAACTCTCCGGCGGCATGCAGCAGCGGGTGTCGCTGTGCCGGTCGCTGATCGGCGAGCCCCGGGTGATGCTGATGGACGAACCCTTCTCCGCCCTGGACGCGCTCACCCGCGAGGAACTCTCCGGGGAACTGCAACGGGTGCACATGGAGACCGGCGCGACAGTCGTCTTCGTCACCCACTCCATCGACGAGGCGGTGCTGCTGGCCGACCGGGTGGTCGTGCTCAGCCCCCGCCCCGGCCGGATCCGCAAGATCGTCGACGTGGACATCCCCCGGCCCCGTACCCTCGGCCGCAACGCGCACCTGGCCGACGTCGCCCGGGTCAGCGCCGACCTGCACGAACTGCTGATGGAACGGGACCTGCCGGCGACAGCCGGGGTGGAGGGACGATGACCGTGCGGGTGGCCGTCTTCACCGAACCCCACCGGGGCGCCAGCTACGACGACCAGCTCCGGTTCGCCCAGCTCTGCGAGGCCGGCGGGTTCGACGGGTTCCTCCGGGCCGACCACTACCGGGCGATGGGCGACGAACCCGGGCTGCCCGGCCCCACCGACGCCTGGCTGACCCTGGCCGCGCTCGCCCGCGAGACCTCCCGCATCCGGCTCGGCACCCTGGTCACCTCGGCCACCTTCCGGCTGCCCGGCCCGCTGGCCGTGATGGTCGCCCAGGTCGACCAGATGAGCGGCGGACGGGTCGAGCTGGGCATCGGCGCCGGCTGGTACGAGCGGGAACACACCGCGTACGGCATCCCCTTCCCCGGCGTCGGCGAACGCTTCGACCGGCTCGCCGAGCAGTTGGAGATCCTCACCGGGCTGTGGCGCACCCCGGTCGGCGAGACGTACAGCTGGGCCGGTGAGCACTACCGGCTCGTCGACGCCCCGGCCCTGCCCAAACCGGTCCAGCAGCCCGGCCCGCCGATCATCGTCGGCGGCCGGGGACCGAAGCGCACCCCCGACCTCGCCGCCCGGTACGCCGACGAGTTCAACATGCCGTTCAAGTCGGTCGAGGAGACCGCCGAGGCGTACGACCGGGTACGGGAAGCCTGCGACCGGGCCGGCCGGGCCGAGTCGGGGCGGGCCCCGCTGGTGCTCTCCGCCGGGATCGTGGTGGCGATCGGGCGTACCGACGCCGAGGCCCAGCGTCGGGCCGCGCCACTGCACGTCAAGAGCGCCCTGCCGCCGGAGGACCCGGTGGTCGGCTCCCCCGCCCAACTGGTCGACCGGATCGGCGAGTTCGCCGCGATCGGCGCGACCCGGGTCCACCTGCGGCTGATCGAACTCGACGACCTCGACCACCTGGAGCTCATCGCCGCCGAGGTGCTCCCCCAACTGGACGGAACCCGATGACCGACGTGACGCACGACCTCGAACTCGGCCCGGTCGGCCAGGAGATCGTCTTCGAGAACGACCGGGTCCGGGTGTGGCACATCCGGCTCGCCCCGGGTGAGCGGCAGCCGCTGCACCGGCACGACCACCCGTACCTGGTGGTGGCGATCGAGGGCGCGAAGAACGTGGTGCAGACGATCGACGGCACCCGGATCGACGCCGACGAACCCACCGGCGGGGTGGTCTACCGGGACCCGGGCGCCGTCCACATGCTCACCAACGTCGGGGACACGACCTACCTGGCCCGCCTGGTCGAGTTGAAGTAGTCGCTGGTAGAGCTTGGGTAACAGGTCGTCACGGCCGCGCCGCGCCGCAGTGGCGATCGGGGGCACCGGGCCGTAACGTGCGCCACATGGCCTTTCGGACGTGGGGCAAACTGCTGCTCACCGCACTCGGGGTGAGCATGTTGGCCGGGGCCGGCCAACTCGGCATCGCGTACGGCTTCGGCATCGTCCGACTCACCGGCGACTTCACCGACGTCAACCGCTGGCCGGCCCAGCTCGCCTGGGTCGGCTGGTTCGCGGTGACCGCCGCCGTGGTCGGCGCGGTCCTCACCGGCCGGCTCGCCCGGCGCGAGGGACTGCCGGAGGGCACCCCCGTCCAGCTCGCGATCTCCGGTGTCGCCGCGCTCGGCGCGCTGGTCGTCGCCCCGCTCTGCATGCAGCCCGCACGGGCCGCCGACCTGAACGCCGTCGACCCGGTCTGGGCGGTCGGCATCTGCGCGGTCGCCGGGGCGGTGGTCGGCGCGGGTGCCGCCTCGGCCGTCCTGCTGCGCCCCCCGCTGGGCTGGAACGTCGCCCTGCTGGGTGGGACGATCTGGCTGGTCGCTCTCCTGTCGGTCGCACCGGCGGTGCTGTCCAGCGAGCCGCTGCGCACCGTACGTCTGGGGGTGCTGGAACCCTCCTGGCTCGGGGCGGACCGGGCACAGCGGCTGGCGATGCTGCTGCTGCCCGTGATCGCGCTGGTGGCCGGCGCGGTGACCGGCGGGGTGGCCCGGCGGCGGGGACACCCTCCGCTGACCGGCGGGGCGACCGGGGTCGCCGGGCCGGTGCTGCTCGCCTTCGCCTACCTGACCGCCGGGCCGGGTGACCAGGTGGACCGGTACCAGTTGGCCCCCTACTACGGCGCGGTGATCGCGGTCGTCACCGGCGCGCTCGGCTCGGTCGCCGCCACCCTGCTGCGCTGGCCGCTGCTGCCCGCCCGCGCCGCCCGCCGTGACGGCGAGGCGGCGATCGAGCCGACCGACATCCTCGCCCCGCTGCCGGCCGTGTCCGACCCGGCCCGCACCGCCGCTGCCGGCTCCGGCCCGGACCGGACCGGGCTGACCGGCTCCGATCCCACCGGCTCCGAGCTGGCCGACTCCGAGCTGGCCGGCACCGGCGCGGACGAGCCGGTCACCGTGGACCTGAGCGCCGCCACCCGCGCCCTCCACCCCGACCGACCGGACGCCGCCCGCTCCCGCGCCACCGACCGGCCCGCTGCCGGCGCCTCCGCGATGGCCTCCGGGTCCTCGTCCGACATCGCATCGGGGGCCGGCGGGGTGCCGGCGGTACCGGGCACCTGTCCGGGGTGGCCGTCGCCTGACGCGCCGGGCACCGGCCGCCACCCGGCCCACTGGGACTGGCCGGACCCCGCCGCCACGGTCGCCGACCGGCACGCCTCCCGCACCACCCCACCCCCGACCAGGCCCGAACCGAGCCGGACCGGCGCGGCCCCGGCCGCTCCGGCCCCGACCGGCCTGACCCCGACCGGGGCGAGCACGACCGGGGCGGCCTGGAGCGGCTCGACCCCGATCGAGCCGGCTCCGAGCCCGAACCGGCCGGCCCCGACCGGGCCGGACCCGGCGGCAGCCACCCCGGACGGGCCGGCCGGCGACGCACCGGGTGCGACGTCGTCCGCGGGGGCGGGAGCTGGTCGGGCCGGGTCGCCGCGAAGCCGCTCAGGCCAGCGGAAGGCGGCAGCCGCCGAACAGGCGGGCAGCGAGGTCGGCGCAGTGCGGCCGGCGGCAGGTGCCGGGCCGGCCACCGGGGAGGAGTCCGTGGCCACGCCCAAGCCCCGGGCGAAGCGGGCCAGCCGCGCCCGGTCCACCGCGACCGGAGCTGCGGCCGTCCCCACCGGACGCCCCGAACCCTCGCCCGCCGCAGAGACAGGCAGTACCGGGGAGGACCGACCGGCCGGCTCCGGCCCGACCGGCAGCCCGACACCGGATGGCGTCGACGCCGCCCCGGTCGGCACGACGGCACCGGAAACCACCAGCCGGGGCGGCACCGCTGCGGCCACGCCGAGCACCGAGGACGTGCCGCCGGTCGCCGGCGTACGGCACGTCGCGCCGGGTGGCGTCGAGGCCACCCCCCGCCCCCGCCACCACCTGCCGGATCTCGGCGGTACGGGTGGCCCGGCCGGTGCCCACCGACCCGCACCGGCCCGGGCCGCCCTGCCGTTTCCCGAACCGGGTGCCACCGAGCAGACGGACGCCCCGAAGCCGGTCAGTCTCCGCTGGGAGCCGGAGGAGTCCAGCGGCACCGCGCCGGTGGACGGTCCCGACCCTGACCAGTCCGGGCCCGCTCCGGAGGACGGCAACGCGCCCGGCGACGGCAACGCGCCGGAGCAGACCGGGAAGGCCAGGGGTCGACGGGGACTGTTCCGGCGTAACCGCTCCCCGCAGGACGCCCCAACGGACGAAGTCGACCCGAAGTCGGCGACGCCGGACGACGAGTACGTCGACTGGGTCACCGGCCTGGGCAAGCCCCTGGCCGACAACGAACCGGACCGGGACAGCGGCCGACGCTCCCTGCGCACCAGCGGCCGCCACCACCACCGCGACTAACCCCCCAACCCCCGCTCCCCCCGCCCCGCCCCCGGTCTGCACCCGGTGATCAAGGGCTTTGCGTCACCCCACCCGGCAAGACCTGACGCAAACCTCTTGATCACCGAACAACAACCAGGACGAAACGGGCGGGCGGCCGGCGGGGGGTGGTGATCAAGAGCTTTGCGTCATCCGCCGCGCGGAAACTGACGCGAAGCTCTTGATCACCGGAGCAGAACCGGTCAGGCGAGGGGGAGGTAGACGCGGTTGCCGGTGGAACGGAACTCCGCCGACTTGGTCTGCATGCCCTGGGCGGCGTACTCCTTCAGCTCCTGGGTGATCTTCATGGAGCAGAACTTCGGGCCGCACATGGAGCAGAAGTGGGCGGTCTTCGCCGGCTCCGCCGGCAGGGTCGCGTCGTGGTAGGAACGGGCGGTCTCCGGGTCCAGCGACAGGTTGAACTGGTCCTCCCAGCGGAACTCGAACCGCGCCTTGGACAGCGCGTCGTCCCAGGCCTGCGCGCCGGGGTGCCCCTTGGCCAGGTCAGCCGCGTGCGCCGCGATCTTGTACGCGATCACCCCAGCCTTCACGTCGTCCCGGTCGGGCAGCCCGAGGTGTTCCTTCGGGGTGACGTAACAGAGCATGGCGGTGCCGTACATGCCGATCATCGCGGCCCCGATCGCGGAGGTGATGTGGTCGTACGCGGGGGCGATGTCGGTGGTCAGCGGGCCGAGGGTGTAGAACGGCGCCTCGTGGCACCACTCCTGCTGGAGGTCCACGTTCTCCTTGATCTTGTGCATCGGCACGTGGCCGGGACCCTCGATCATCACCTGCACGTCGTACTCCCAGGCGATCCGGGTCAGCTCGCCCAGGGTGCGCAGCTCGGCGAACTGGGCCTCGTCGTTGGCGTCGGCGATCGAGCCGGGGCGCAGCCCGTCACCGAGGGAGAACGTCACGTCGTAGCGGGCGAGGATCGCGCACAGCTCCCGGAAGTTGGTGTAGAGGAAGTTCTCCTCGTGGTGCGCCAGGCACCAGGCCGCCATGATCGAACCGCCCCGGGAGACGATCCCGGTGACCCGGTCGACGGCCAGCGGCACGTACGGCAGCAGCACCCCCGCGTGCACCGTCATGTAGTCGACGCCCTGCTCGGCCTGCTCGATGACGGTCTCCCGGAACACCTCCCAGCTCAGCTTGACCGGGTCGCCACCGACCTTCTCCAGCGCCTGGTAGATCGGCACGGTGCCGATCGGCACCGGCGAGTTGCGGACGATCGCCTCCCGGGTCTCGTGGATCCGCTTGCCCGTCGACAGGTCCATCACGGTGTCCGCGCCCCACCGGGTGGCCCAGGTCAGCTTCTCCACCTCCTCGGCGACCGACGAGGTCACCGCCGAGGTGCCGATGTTGGCGTTGACCTTCACCAGGAACGCCTTGCCGATGATCGCCGGCTCGCACTCGGGGTGGTTGACGTTGAGCGGCAGCACCGCCCGGCCGGCGGCGATCTCGTCGCGCACCAGCTCCGGCGGCAGCCCCTCCCGGATCGCCACGAACTCCATCTCCGGGGTGACCACCCCGGCGCGGGCGTACCAGAGCTGGGTGGGTCGCCTGGCGTCGACGCCGGCCAGCGGGGTGCCCGCGCCCCGGGTCGGCGCGACGTCACCCCGCTCGGCGATCCACGGTCCGCGTAGCGGCGGCAGCCCCACCTCCGGGTCCGAGCCGGGGCCCGAGGTGTCGTAGAGGCGCAGCGGCGGGTTGTCCCCGGCCAGCTCCACCTCGGCGAACGGCACCCGGACGTCCGGCCGGGACCCCTCGACGTAGACCTTGCGACGTGCCTGCATGACAGCCTCCCTGATGGTCATCGGGACCAGCCGAAGTGGTCCAGCGGGCCGCGTCCCGCGCCCAGTTCCCAACCCCGCGCGCCGGTCAGCGCGCGGGTGACGTACTCCTTGGCGGTGGCGACCGCGACCGGCACCGGGTCGCCGGCGGCCAGCCGGACGGCGATCGCCGCCGAGAACGAACAGCCGGTGCCGTGGCTGTGCCGGGTGTCCACCCGGGGTGCGCGCAGCAGGGTGGTCGTCGCACCGCCGGCCAGCACGTCGACCGACTCGCCCGCCGCGTCGACGTCGCCGCCGGTGACCACCACGTACTCCGGGCCGCCGGCCGCCAGGGCCTGCGCCGCGGCGACCATCTCCTCGACCGTGGTCACCGGGCGTCCGGTGAGGGCGGCGGCCTCCGCGCAGTTCGGCGTCGCCACCCGGGCGTACGGCAGCAGCCGCTCGACCGCCGCCACCACACCGAGCCGGTGTCCGCTGGTGGCGACGAGCACCGGGTCGACGACGAGGTGCGGCAGCCGGCCCGCCTTCGCCGCCTCGGCCACCGCGTCGGCGACCGCCGGGGTGCCGAGCATCCCGGTCTTCACCGCCCGGACCGCGAAGTCGCCGAGCACGCTGTCGAGCTGCTCGGTGACGGTGCGCGGCGGCAGCGGCAGCACGGCGTCCACCCCCCGGGTGTTCTGCGCGGTGACGGCGGTCAGCACGCTGGTCCCGTACGCGCCGAGGGCGGCGAACACCTTCAGGTCGGCCTGGATGCCGGCGCCGCCGCCGGAGTCGGAGCCGGCGATGGTGAGCACGGTCGTCGGTGTCATGTCGTCTCCTCGGGCCACGCGTCGGTGATCGGGGTGCGGGTGGCGAAGACCCTGGTGAGGGTCGCCACGACCGCGGTCGGGTCGGTGGCCCGCATGACCGCCCCGAGGACCGCCACCCCGACCGCGCCCGCGTCGACACAGGCCGTCACCTGCTCCGGTGTCTCGATCCCGCCCAGGGCGAGCACGGGCACCGGGCTGCGCCGGATCAGGTCGCGCAGCCCGTCCGGGCGCAGTGGTGGGCCGTAACCGGGTTTGCTGCGGGTGGGCCAGACCGGCGAGAGCGTCACGTAGTCCTCGGTGCCGAGTCGGGCCAGCTCCGCCGCGTCGTGGCAGGACCGGCCGACCAGCCCGACGGCCGGCGGCGGGTACGGTCCGGCGGCGGGCAGATGGACGGCGTCCCCGTCCAGCGGGTCGGGGCCGGCCACGATCAGGGTGCCGCCGGCCTGCGCCAGGACGGCCCGCAGATCGACGGCGAGGGCGGCCCGTTCGGCGCGGGGCAGGTCCTTCTCCCGCAGCACCACCCACCGCACGCCACCGCGTACCGCCCCCGCGACCACGTCGACCAGGTCGCCGCGCGCCACCAGCCGGTCGGTCAGCAGCACCACCCCGCGCGGGGTCACAGGTCGGGTCTTCCGTCGTCGGGGGTGGAGGCGAGGGCGTGGAAGCGACGGGGGATCCGCCCGGCGGTGTACGCGAGCCGCCCGGCCCGGACGCCGTACCGCATGGCGGTGGCCATCGCCGTCGGGTCGGCGGCCCGGGTGACGGCGCTGGCCAGCAGCACCCCGTCGCAGCCCAGTTCCATGGCGAGCGCCGCGTCGGAGGCGGTGCCGATCCCGGCGTCGAGGATCACCGGCACGTCGACGCTCTGCCGGATCAGCCGGATGTGGTGCGGGTTGGTGATGCCCAGTCCGGAACCGATCGGCGCACCGGCCGGCATCACCGCCGCGCAGCCGACGTCGGCCAGCCGGCGGGCCAGCACCGGGTCGTCGGAGGTGTACGGCAGCACGACGAACCCGTCGGCGACGAGTTCCTCGGCGGCCCGCAGCAGCTCCACCCCGTCGGGGAGCAGGGTGCGTTCGTCGCCGATCACCTCCAGTTTGACCCAGTCGGTGTCGAACGCCTCCCGGGCCAGCCGGGCCACCTTGACCGCCTCGGCGGCGGTGTAGCAGCCGGCGGTGTTGGGCAGCAGCCGCACCGCGCACCGGTCGAGCAGGTCGAGCAGGCCACCGGCGGTGCCGGGGGCGGTGTCGACGCGGCGCAGGGCGAGGGTGACCAGTCCGGTGCCGGAGGCCCGGATCGCCTGTTCCAGCACGTGCAGGTTGGCCGCGCCGCCGGTGCCGAGGATGAGCCGGGAGGTGAGGGTCCGTCCGGCGATGGTGAGGGGCATCCGGGTCACCCGCCCTGGGCGGCGCTGAGCACCTCGACCCGGTCGCCGTCGCGCAGCACGGTCGCCGGCCAGCCGCCCCGGGGGACCACCTCGCCGTTGACCGCGACGGCGAGGCCGCGCCGCTGCCCGGTGACCGTGGCGACCAGGTCCGCGACGGTCGTGCCGCCGGTCAGCTCGCGTCCGACGCCGTTGACGATCAGGCGCACGTCTTCCTCCTCAGTGGAACCGGTCGGCGGTGAAGGGGGTGAGCAGGGGGTCCGGCTGACCGGTGACGATCAGGTCGGTGATCAGGTCGGCGGTGACCGGGGTGAGCACGATGCCGTGCCGGTGGTGGCCGGTGGCGGCGAGTACGCCGGGCCGGCCGGGCAGCGGGCCGAGGATCGGCGCGTTGTCCGGGGTGCCGGGGCGCAGCCCGGCGGTCGCCTCGGTCAGCGCGTACTCGGCGAGTTCGGGGACGAGGTCGACGGCGGCCCGCAGCAGCCGCAGCACCGCCCCGGTGGTCACCTCGGTGTCGGTGCGTTCCTCGACGGTCGCCCCGAGCACCACCTCGCCGTCGTCGCGGGGGACGAGGTAGACCGACTCGCCGTCGGCGTACCCCCGGATGACGTGCCGGAAGCCGGGCGGGCGGTGGTCGGGCGCGCGCAGCCGCAGCACCTGGCCCTTGACCGGGCGGACCGGCAGCCCGGTCAGCGCGGCGGCGCCGCAGCCGGCGGCGACCACGACGACGGGCGCGTCCACCTCGGCCAGTCGGGTCACCGCGCCGGGCAGCAGGGTCGCGCCGGCCTGTCCGGCGGCGACCCGCAACGCGTCGACCAGCCGGCGCGGGTCGACCTGGTGGTCGCCGGGGGCGACCGCGCCGCCGCGCAGCCGGGGGGTCAGCGCCGGTTCGCGCTCCCGTAGCTGCGACGGCCGCAGCGCGCTGATCGGCAGCCCCAGCCCCTGCTGGTACGACCAGAGCCGGCGTGCCTCGGCCAGGTCGTCCCCGGTCAGCCCGACGACGAGGGTGCCGTCGGTGCGGTAGCCGAACTCCGTTGCGGTGGCTTCGGTCAGTTCGGCGGCGAAACCCGGCCAGCGGGCGGCGGACGCGGTGAGCAGCCCGGTCAGCTCCCGTTCCCCGAAGTACGCCTCGGCGACCGGGGCGAGCATCCCGGCGGCGACCCGGGACGCGCCGGAGCCGGGGGCCGGGTCGTGCACGGCCACCCGCAGGCCCCGGGTGGCGCAGCGCCAGGCGATCGCCAACCCGACCGGCCCCGCGCCCACGATGGCGACGTCGGGCCGGGTCAGCACGTCAGCGCCGCGATCAGTTCGGCGGTGGCCCGGCCCGGGTCGGCGGCGGCGGACAGCGCCCCGACCACCGCCACCCCGTGGGCCCCGGCGGCCCGCAGCGCCGGCACCGTGGCGGCGGTGACCCCGCCGATGGCGATCACCGGCACGTCGACGGCCGCGGCGACGGCGCGGATGCCGGCCGGGCCGATCGGGTCGGGCAGGCCGGTCTTGGTGGCGGTGGGGTGGCACGGGCCGACGCCCAGGTAGCTGGCCCCGGCGGCGACGGCCCGGGCGGCGGCACCCGGTTCCCGGGCGGTCGCGCCGAGCACGGCGGCGGGGCCGAGGATCCGGCGGGCCGCCGCGACGGGCAGGTCGTCCGCGCCGACGTGGCCGCCGTGGGCGTCCACCGCGAGGGCGACGTGCAGCCGGTCGTTGACCAGGCAGGTCGCCTCGTACGGCACGCAGAGCGCGCGTACCCGTCGGGCCAGGTCGTACGCCTGCCGGTCGGTGGTGTCGTCGGTCACCCGGACCTGCACGACGAGGTCGGCGCGGGCCACCGGGAGGGCGGCCCGTACGACGGTGAGCGGGTCGCACCCGGGGCGGGTGTCGGTGATCAGATGCAGTCGGCCGAGGGACGGCACGGCAACTCTCCTCCCTGCGCCGGCATTACCCGGATCAGGTTCTACGGTCGGGGGCTCTCAGCCCCCCTCTCAGCCCGGTGTACCGGGCTCCCGTGGGTCACGTGTCTGTGACCGTACGACAGATCCGCTGATCCGCCAAGGGGTGTTAGATTGATCCAGGACTATCGATGCGTACGGTTGTGGGCTTGTATCCACATAAGCCGGAAAAGCGAGTCGCCGATACCGAATCGTTACATGCTCATGCCTTGCCGGAAACCAATCCAGCGGCGCTAATTTGTTCAACCGATCGACATTATTCCGGTGCGGAGCCTCGGCGTGGCCCGCACCTGATCGCCACTGGTGCGGACCTCGGCGGGCCCACACCGATCCGACCGGGGACGGTCTGCGGCGAGTCGTCCCCATGCCCCCACCACTGTCCAGCACGGACAAAAGGAGCATGGAGTGTCTCCATCCCGCCATCGCCGCGCACGTCGCGGCCCACTGGGTGCCGGTCTACTGGCCCTCTCCCTACTCGCCAGCGGCCTGATCGGCGGCACCGCCGCCCAGGCCGCTCCCGTCGCGGCGGCCCTGCCACAGGCCGCACCGGCACCGGCGGCAGCAGCCGCCGAACCCTTCTCGGTCCTGGTCTTCTCCAAGACCGCCGCGTTCCGGCACGACGCCATCCCGGCCGGCATCGCCGCGATCCAGAAGCTCGGCACCGACAACGGGTTCACCGTCGACACCACCGAGGACGGAGCCGCCTTCAACGACACCAACCTGGCGAAATACCAGGCGGTGATCTGGCTCTCCACCACCGGTGACGTGCTCGACGCCACCCAGCAGGCCGCGTTCGAGCGCTACATCAAGGCCGGCGGCGGCTACGCCGGTGTGCACGCCGCCTCGGACACCGAGTACGACTGGGCCTGGTACGGCAACCTGGTCGGCGCGTACTTCTCCGGCCACCCGGCCAACCAGCAGGCCACCGTCAAGGTCGAGGACCCCGCGCACCCGTCGACCGCCGACCTGCCGGCCCGCTGGTCCCGGTTCGACGAGTGGTACAACTTCCGCACCAACCCCCGCTCCAAGGTGCACGTGCTGGCCAGCCTGGACGAGAAGTCCTACAGCCCGGGTGCCGGCGCGATGGGCGCCGACCACCCCACCGCCTGGTGCCAGGACTACGACGGCGGTCGCTCCTGGTACACCGGTGGCGGCCACACCCAGGCGTCGTACACCGAGCCGGAGTTCCTCAGCCACCTGCTCGGCGGCATCCGCACCGCGGCCGGGGTCGAGAACGCCGACTGCGGCGCCACCAAGACCTCGAACTTCGAGAAGATCACCCTCGACAGCAACACCAACAACCCGATGGAGCTGGACATCGCTCCGGACGGCCGGGTGTTCTACGCCGAGCGTGACGGCCGGGTGCAGATCGTGAAGCCGGACACCGGCAACACGGTCACCGCGACCCGGCTGGACGTGTTCACCGGCAACGAGGACGGCCTGCTCGGGTTGCGCCTCGACCCGGACTTCACCACCAACAAGTGGATCTACCTGTACTACGCACCGGCCGGTGGCGCCCCGCGCAACTACCTGTCCCGGTTCACCGTCAACGGTGACACCATCGACAAGGCCACCGAGAAGGTCGTGCTCCAGGTCGACACCCAGCGCAACACCTGCTGCCACGCCGGCGGCAGCATGACCTTCGACTCGAAGGGCAACCTCTACCTCGCCACCGGCGACAACACCAACCCGTTCGAGTCGAACGCGTTCACGCCGATCGACGAGCGGGCCGGCCGGCAGGACTACGACGCGCAGCGCAGCGCCGGTAACACCAACGACCTGCGCGGCAAGGTGATCCGGATCCACCCGGAGGACGACGGCACCTACACCGTCCCGACGGGCAACCTGTTCGCCCCGGGCACCGCGAAGACCCGTCCGGAGATCTTCGGCATGGGCTTCCGTAACCCGTTCCGGATCGGCGTCGACCAGAAGACCGACACCCTCTACGTCGCCGACTACGGGCCGGACGCCTCGGCGGCCAACCCGAACCGTGGCCCCGAGGGCCTGGTGGAGTGGAACATCGTCGCCACGGCCGGCAACTACGGCTGGCCGTACTGCACCGGCAACAACAAGGCGTACAACGACTACACCTTCCCGTCCGGGCCGAGCGGGGCGAAGTTCGACTGCGCCGCGCCGGTCAACGACTCGCCCAACAACACCGGCCTGACCAACCTGCCGCCGGCCATCGCGGCGACCGTGGACTACGGCTACGCCGGCGACCCGCGCTTCCCCGAGATCGGCGGCGGCGGCGCCCCGATGGGCGGCCCGGTCTACCGCTACGACGCCGACAGCACGTCGAGCCGCAAGTGGCCGGCGTACTACGACGGCAAGGCGCTGCTCGGCGAGTGGAACCAGTCGAAGATGTACACGATGCAGGTCAGCGCGGACGGCAAGACGCTGATCGACATCAACCAGCTGCTCACCGGCATGCCGATGATCCGCCCGATGGACTTCGAGTTCGGTCCGGACGGCGCGCTCTACATGATCGAGTGGGGCACCGGCTTCGGCGGCAACAACGACGACTCCGGGATCTACCGGATCGACTACACCGCAGGTGACCGCGCCCCCATCGCCGAGGCCAGCGCCGACCCCACCTCCGGGGCGGCACCGCTGACCGTGAAGTTCTCCAGCGCCGGGTCCCGTGACCCGGACGGCGGCACGCTGACCTACGCGTGGAAGTTCGGTGACGGGCAGACCTCCACCGAGGCGAACCCCACCCACACCTACACCGCGGCCGGCGACTACACCGCGCAGCTCACCGTCACCAACCCCAAGGGCCGTACCGCCGTGGCGAACGTGCCGGTGACGGTCGGCAACACCGCCCCGACGGTGACCATCGAGTTCCCGCCCAGCGGCGGTTTCTTCGAGTGGGGCGACCAGGTCAAGTACACGATCAAGGTGACCGACCCGGAGGACGGCACCGTCGACTGTGACCGGGTGCAGCTGCAGGTGCTGCTCGGCCACGACGAGCACGCCCACCCGCTGGAGCAGCACACCGGCTGCACCGGCACCGTGCAGACCTCGCTGGCGTCCGGGCACGGCGCGGAGGCGAACGTCTTCGCGGTCTTCGAGGCCACCTACACCGACGACGGCGGCACCGGCGGCGCCGGCCCGCTGACCGGTCGGGCGATCGAGATCCTCCAGCCCAAGCGCAAGCAGGCCGAGTACTTCACGGCCACCGGGCGGGCCCCGGGCAGCACCGGCGGCGGTGACCCGGGCGTGCAGAAGGAGACCACCAGCGACCCCGCCGGTGGCGGCCAGAACATCGGCTTCATCGAGGACGGCGACTGGTGGTCGCTCGTCCCGGCCAACCTGACCGGGGTCGAGCAGATCCGGTTCCGGGTGGCCTCCGAGGTCCAGGGCGGTCGGATCGACGTGCACGCCGGTGCCGTCGACGGCCCGGTCGTGGCCACCGCCACCGTGCCCGGCACGGGCGGCTGGCAGCAGTTCGTCGACGTGACCGCGCCGGTGACGGCCGGTGCCGAGGGCGCGCTGTACTTCGTCGCCAAGGACCCCGCCGGTGGCGCGGGTTCGCTGTTCAACGTCAACTGGATGGACTTCATCGGACGGGGCGTGACCGACAACGCGCCGCCGCAGGTGACGGCCACCGCCACCCCGGCGACCGGCACCGCGCCGGTCACCGTGACCTTCACCGGCACGGCCACCGACACCGAGGGTGACACCCCGCTGACGTACGCCTGGGACTTCGGTGACGGCGGGACGGCGACGACCCTGAACGCCACCCACACCTACACCACCCCGGGCACCTTCACCGCCACCCTGACGGTGACGGACAGCCGGGGCGCGAAGTCCTACGCGACCGTCCCGGTCAAGGTGGACGCGCCGAACAACTCCTGCCTCGGGGCGCGGTCGGACGAGTTCACCGGCAACACCCTGGACAAGGACCGCTGGACGGTGGTCCGGGAGAACCAGCTCTACTCGGTCTCCGGCGGGTCGCTGCGGCTGCCCACCTCCTCCGGTGACCTGTACGGCTCCCGCAACGACGCGACCAACCTGGTGCTCCAGCCCGCACCCAGCGGGGCCTGGCAGGCCACCACGAAGGTCACCGTGCCCGTCACCGCCGACTACCAGCAGGCCGGCCTGCTGATCTACGGCGACGACGACAACTACGCCAAGGTGGACCTGCTCTACGGCGGGTCGCGCAAGGTGGAGTTCATCCGGGAGACCGCCGGGACTCCGCGCAACGACGCGGCCGACGCCGTGGCCGCCCCGGCCGGTGACACCATCTGGCTGCGGCTGATCAGCGACGGCACCAACCTGACCGCGCAGTTCTCGACCGACGGTGCCACGTTCACCCCGGTCGGCCGGTCCGCCGCGCTGGCCGGCATCACCAACCCCCGGATCGGTCTGCTCGCCCTCAACGGCGGCACCACCGCCCCGGTGGTGGACGCGGTGTTCGACTCGTTCCTGGTCTCGCCGGACGCCCCGGCCGGCCCGGTCAGCCCGTCGGACGAGTTCACCGGCACCACGCTCGACAAGTGCCGGTGGAACGCGGTGCTCCGGGAGGACCCGGCCGCCTACCGGGTGGCCGACGGCGCACTGAAGATCGACGTGCCGAAGGGTGACATCTACGGCACCAGCAACACCGGTCCGACGAACTTCATCCTCCAGACCGCGCCGAGCGGCGACTGGACCCTGGAGACGAAGGTCGACGGCAGCGCGCTGGCCGAGCAGTACCAGCAGGCCGGTCTGATCGTCCACGCCGACGACGACAACTACGTCAAGTTGGACTACATCGTGGACAACCAGGCCGGGCAGGCGGTCTCCCGGCGGATCGAGTTCCGTGGCGAACTCGCCGGGGTGACGCAGAACCCGCAGCCCCAGGTCTCCAACCTGACCTCGGGGGTGTGGTACCTGCGCCTCGCCCGGGCCGGTGACACCTTCACCGCGTCCTACTCGGCGGACGGGCAGGAGTGGACCACGTTCGAGACGGTGACGAACACCGCCGTCGGGGCCACCCCGAAGATCGGTCTGTTCACCCTCGGCGCGAACGCGGCCACCTCGAAGACGGCCTCGTTCGACTACTTCCGGCTCTCCACCAAGGCGGCCGACACGACCGCCCCGGTGACCACGGCCACCGTCTCCGGCACCCCGACCGAGGGCTGGTACACCGGCCCGGTCACCGTGACGCTGGCGGCGGCCGACGAGGCCGGCGGTAGCGGGGTGGCGAGCACCGAGTACCAGCTCGACGGGGCCACCACGTGGACCGCGTACACCGAGCCGGTGCAGGTCACCGGGGACGGCACCCACGAGGTGCGGTTCCGCTCGACCGACGCGGCCGGCAACGTGGAGGCGACGAAGAAGGTCGCCGTGAAGATCGACGCCACCGCGCCGGTCAGCTCGGCGTCGTTCGCCCCGGCCAACGACGACGGCTGGCACAACGGCACCGTCCCGGTGGTCATCACCTCCACCGACGCCGGTTCCGGGGTGAAGAAGCTGGAGTGGTCGCTCGACGGCGGCGCCTGGACGGCGTACACCACGCCGGTCGAGGTGACCGGGGACGGCACGCACGAGCTGCTGTACCGGGCCACCGACGCCGCCGGCAACGTCGAGGCGCTGAAGTCGGCGGTCGTGAAGATCGACGGCACCAAGCCGACGCTGCTGGTCTCCGGCATCGCCGACGGCCAGCTCTACGGTGACAGCCAGGACGTCCGGATCTCGTGGCAGGCGGTCGACCCGACCTCCGGCATCAAGACGACCTCCGGCGTGCTGGACGGCCGGGCGTACACCAGCGGCACCCTGCAGGCGCTGTACGAGCTGCCGCTCGGCCTGCACGAGCTGACGGTGACCGCGACCGACAAGGCGGGCAACTCCACCACCTCGACGGTCCGGTTCTTCGTCACCACCTCGTTCCGGGACATGCAGAACCTGCTGGACCGGTTCAAGGCGACCGGACGACTCACCACCAAGGCGCACCGTCAGCTGTCCAACAAGCTGGACGCGGTGCGGGAGTCCGAGGCGGCGGGCAACGACAAGCGGGCGGTGCAGCAGTTGACCGCCTTCAAGGCGTTGGCCACCGACACCGCGGTGGTGACCGACACCGACGTGCGGGACGTGCTGGTCCGTGACGCCGACGCCATGATCGTCCGGCTCGGCGGCGCGGCCACCAAGGCCGGCGTCAAGGCGAACAACAACAAGTCGGTCGACGGGGCCGGCCGGCTCGGTGCCGACCCCACCCGGATCGCCAAGGGCGGTTCGCTGTAAGGAGCACCACGGGGCCGCTCCCACCGTCGACACCGACGGTGGGGGCGGCCCCTCCACATCGGAAGGGAGACGTCGATGCGTAGCTTGAGAGCCCTCGCCGCGCTGGTCGTGGCGGCCCTGGTGGCCCTGCCGGCGGGGCCGGCGGCGGCGCACGGCGGGAAGGTCAAGCTGACGGTGGCCGGTGACGGTGCCGGCGGGGTGACCGTGATGGCCGTGTACGCCGACGGACACCGGCTGGACCAACCGGTCCGGCTCACCCTGACCGCCGAGGGCGAGGGTGGCCGGACGGCCGGGCCGGTGCAGATCGAGCCGTCCGGGGAGGGGCAGGGCTTCTACAGCAGCGGCCCGCTGCTCTCCCCCGGCGACTGGCGGGTGACGGTCAGCGCCCCCGCCCCCTACCAGAGCACGGCGACCGCGCAGGTGCAGGCCCGGGTGGCCCAGTCGCCGTCGCCGGTCGCCGTCGAACGCCCGGCGACCGGGGCGCGGGAGACCGGAACGGTCTGGTGGCGGTGGTGGGCCGGCGGCCTCGCCGTGGTGGTCGTCGCCGGGTTGACGCTGCTGTGGTGGCGTCGCCGGGCGCACCCCGGGTCCGACGAACCGGCCGGCCTGGGCGGCTGAGCACCGCGTCACCGGTCGGGCCCGAACACCGCGACGGTGTCCGGGCCCGACCGCGTCCGGCCGGTGTGCTCAGAGCAGGGCGTCCAGCGCGTCGAGGTCCTCGTCGGTGGGCTGCCAACCGCCGGCGGCGGCGTTCGCGCGGACCTGCTCGGCGGTGGTGGCGCCGGCGATGACCGAGGCCACCGCCGGGCGGGCGGCCAGCCCGCCGATGGCCACCTGGAGCAGCGTCAGCCCCCGCTGCGCGGCAAACGCCTCCAGCGCCTCGATGGTGTCCCAGCGGGCGGCGGCGAGCCGTTCGGCGTACCGGCCGCCACCGGCGAGGCGGCTGCCGGCGGGCGGGGCGCTGTCGCGCCGGTACTTGCCGGTGAGCAGGCCGTTGGCCAGCGGGAAGAACGGCAGCAGTCCGAGGCCGAACCGCTCGCAGGCCGGGATGATCTCGACCTCGGCGTCCCGGTGGAGCAGGTTGTAGTGGTTCTGCGCGCTGATGAACCGGGTCAGCCCCCGGGTCTTCGCCGTCCAGTCGGCGTCGGCGATCTGCCAGCCGGAGAAGTTGGAGTTGCCCAGGTAGCGCACCTTGCCGGCACGGACCAGGTCGTCGAGGGCGGCGAGCGTCTCGTCGACCGGGGTGTCCGGGTCGGGCTCGTGCAGCTGGTACAGGTCGATGTGGTCGGTGCCGAGCCGGCGCAGCGACGCCTCGACGGCCCGCACCACGTACCGCCGGGAGCCGCGTACCCCGAAGTCGCGGCCGTTGCGCCCGCCCATCGACATGCCGAACTTGGTGGCCAGCACCACGTCGTCGCGCCGCCCCTTGAGGGCCTGCCCGAGCAGTTCCTCCGAGCCGCCCGGCGGCTCACCGTAGATGTCGGCGGTGTCGAAGAAGGTGATCCCGGCGTCGAGCGCGGCGTCGACCACCGCCCGGGTGCCGTCGATGTCGAGCTTGCGGCCGAAGTTGTTGCAGCCGATGCCGACCACGGACACCACGAGCCCGGAGTCGCCCAGCCGGCGGTAGGTCATCTCAGTCACGAGAGCCACCCTATGCCGCCCGGAGCGGCCCTGACCGGCGACGACCGCGCCCGATGACCAGGCGTGGTCGTCGCCTCACGGTGAGCGCGACCGGCTCAGCCGACGTCCCAGACCGGCTCCGGGGTCTCCACCACGTCGCCGTCGCCCCGGAACAGCACGAACCTGTCGAACGAGCGGGTGAACCAGCGGTCGTGGGTGACCGCCACCACCGTCCCGGCGAAGGCGGTCAGTCCCGCCTCCAACGCCTCCGCCGAGGCCAGGTCGAGGTTGTCGGTCGGCTCGTCGAGCAGCAGCAGGGTGGCCCCGGACAGTTCCAGCAGCAGCACCAGGAACCGGGCCTGCTGGCCGCCGGAGAGGGTGCCGAACCGCTGGTCGCCCTGGCCGGCCAGCTCGTAGCGGCTCAGCGCCGCCATCGCCGCGTGCCGGTCCATCCCGTCCCGGTGCTCGTCACCGCGCCACAGCGCCTCGACCAGGGTCTTCGCCATCAGCTCCGGCCGGTCGTGGGTCTGCGAGAAGTGCCCCGGCCGGACCCGGGCACCCAGCCGGACCACCCCGGCATGGGCCACCGGGGCCAGCGCGGCGGCCCCGTCCACCGGGCCGTTGGCCGGGTCGGGGTCGGTGCCGCCCCGGGCCAGCAGGCGCAGGAAGTGCGACTTGCCGGTGCCGTTGGCCCCGAGCACCGCCACCCGGTCGCCGTACCACAGCTCCAGGTCGAAGGGGTAGGTCAGGCCGTCCAGCTCCAGCTGTTCGCAGATCACCGCGCGTTTGCCGGTCCGACCGCCGGCCAGCCGCATCCGGATGTCCTGGTCCTTCGGCGGTACGGGCGGCGGCCCGGCCTCCTCGAACTTGCGCAGCCGGGTCTGTGCCGCCTGGTAGCGGGAGGCGAGCCCGTCGTTGTACGCGGCCTTCTGCTTGTACATCAGCATCAGCTCGCGCAGCTTCTGGTGTTCCTCGTCCCAGCGGCGGCGCAGTTCGTCGAGGCGGGCGTGCCGGGCCGTACGGGCCTCGTGCCAGCTCGCGAAGCCGCCCGGGTGCACCCAGGCACTGCCCCCTTCGACGGCGGCCACCCGGTCGGCGGTGTGCGCGAGCAGTTCCCGGTCGTGCGAGACGTACAGCACCGACTTGGTGGACTCACGCAGCCGCTGCTCCAGCCAGCGTTTGCCGGGTACGTCGAGGAAGTTGTCCGGCTCGTCGAGCAGCAGCACCTCGTCGGGGCCGCGCAGCAGCAGCTCCAGGGCGAAGCGCTTCTGCTGCCCGCCCGACAGGGTGCGCACCGGGCGGTCCCGGGAGGCGTCCCAGGGCAGGTCGAGCACGGTGGTGGTGACGGTGTCGAAGAGCACCTCGGCGTCGTACCCGCCGGCCTCACCCCAGGCGGCCAGCGCGTCGGCGTACGCCAGCTGGGCCTTGCCGGCGGCGGTGCTGTACTTGCCGCGCAGTTCGGCCTCGCGCATGGCCCGTTCGGTGTCGGCGAGCCGGTGGCCGGCCGCGCGCAGCGCCGGTGGGGCCAGCGACAGGGCCAGGTCGGCCAGTGTCGACTCGTCGCCGATCATGCCGATGAACTGCCGCATCACGCCGAGCCCACCGGATCGGGCGATCACGCCGGTACGCACCGGCAGGTCACCGGCGACCATCCGCAGCAGCGTCGTCTTGCCGGCGCCGTTCGGCCCGACCAGGGCGACCTTGGCGCCCTCACCGACCCGGAACGACACGTCGGCGAAGAGTTCCCGACCGTCCGGGAGGATGTACCCGACCGCTGCCACGTCCACGTATCCCACGTCGGCATCCTGCCCGAGTCGCGGGGCCGGGCGACACTCGATTACCTGGTGACCCGCAGCACCCGGTAGCCCCGCTGGCTGGCCTGCCGCACGACGGTGAATCCCTCGTCGCCCAGCCAGCGGTGCAGCGAGTCGCCGCCGAGGTGCCGGGCCACCACCAGCCAGCCGACGCCGTCCGGGGCGAGCCGGGGCAGCCAGCGGCGCAGCAGCGCGTGCAGTTCGGGCTTGCCGATGTGGATCGGCGGGTTGGACCAGATCTGGGTGAAGGTGACCTCGGCCGGCACCTCGTCCGGGGCGACCGCGTGCACCCGGTCGGCGGCGTCGACGCGGGCGGCGTTCGCGGCGGTCAGCTCGCGGGCCCGCGCGTTGACGTCGACCGCCCACACGGTGGCGGTCGGCGCGAGGTCGGCCAGCACACAGCTGATCGGCCCGAACCCGGAGCCGATGTCGAGCAGGTGACCGCCGGTGTCGGCGGTCGGCAGCGCGGCCTTGCGCAGCAGTACGGCGGTGCCGGGGTCGAGCCGGGCGGCGGAGAAGACCCCGCTGGCGGAGACGAGCGTGTAGTCGCGCCCGGCGACGTGGAACTCGACCTCGCGGGGGTGGGCCGGGGCGCTGGGCTCCGGGGTGAAGTAGTGGTCGCCGGTCACCGGGGCATTCTTCCACCGGCCCGGACCGGTCCCGTCGTCGGCGGTCGGTGTGCCCGGTGGGGTCGCCGGGGTGGTGGTCCGGTGGCCCGACGCGCCATGCGCGGTATTTCCTAGTTTTATCCCCTAAAGGGGCAATGAACCCTACTCTGGGCGACATGGTATATCGGTACGAGTCCGCTGAGGACGCGTTTGAGGAGAACCCGCGGCCCGGGGCGGACCTGCCGCTGGTGCAACCCGGCCCGACCGCACCGGCCGGGCCCTCCCCGTCCCGCTTCCCGGCCCCCTCCCTGCCCCGGACCACCCGGCCGGCACCGCCGGAGGCCGATCCCGTCCCGATCCGCTCCGCCGTCCAGGTGCCCGCCCCGACGTCCGCGCCGCAGCGGTCCCGGTCCCGCCGCTCCGGCGACGCCCGCGGCGGCCGGCTCTGGCAGATCGCCGTCGGCGGGGCGGCGGTGCTGATGCTGCTCGGCCTCTGCGGCATCGGCGGTGCCCTGCTGCTCATCGACCGCACCGCCACCGACGACCCGGCGCAGAACGGGGCGGCGCCGACGGCGACGGTGAGCACCGCCCCGACCGACCAGGCCGCCACCGGTCCGCTGGACTCCCGGGACGTCGACCGGCAGCCGTTGACCGTCAAGGAAGTCTTTCCCGACAAGACCCTGGTCGTCGGCGTCGACCGGCACGAGTACCAGGTGCTCAAGACCCAGGCCGGCGCGAACTGCGCCGTGGCCGCCACCGGTGAGATCGCCGACCTGCTGGTCACCCTCGGATGCAGCCAGGTGGTCCGGGCCACCCTGCGCTCCCCCGACGGCGACCACCTGCTCACCGCCGGCCTGCTCAACCTGACCGACCTGGCCACCGCGCAACGCGTCCGGGAACGGATCAGGCCGCTGCTCGACGACCGGCGTGGCCGGTTCCGGGGCATGCCCGCCGGGGAGGACACCGAGTCGGTCGCCACCGCCGCCGCCCGTGTCGCCTGGCAGGTACGCGGCCACTACGTCGCCTACTGCCTGGTCACCCGGGACGACGCCGGTGCCGTCCCGGCCGGTGACCGCGACGTCCGCGAGATCATCTACGACCTGATCGAGCTGCACCTGGACAAGGGGGTGCTGGACCGTCGCGCGGCCGGCGTCAGCGTGGACCAGCCCACCGCCAAGGCCAGCGGCGCCTCGGCCACCCCGTCCGCCGAGACCCGCCGGACGCCCACCGCCTCCCCGCCCGGCGACGACCCGGACACCGACGAACTGCCCGGCGACTGACCGCCGGCGACGCAGGCCCGGCCGGAGCGGCCGGGCCTGCGCCTGAGGAGCCGGCCTGGGACTGGCCGGCGGCGTGCCCGGTCGCTACGCCGGTTCGACGGGCAACCAGAGTTCGCGGGTCGGACTACCGGGGTCGTCCGTCGGCTCGGGCACCGCGACGATCTCCGGGCCCGGCCGCAGACGCCACGGGTTGAAGGGGAACCACCCGGTCGCGGCAGCCGCCCAGGTCCGCTGCAGGATCTGCGGATACGGCCCCACGACCCGGATGACCACCCAACGGCCCGCCGGCACCTCGATCACGTCCAGGTCGGCCGGGACCGGCGTGCACCGGGACACGGCCACCCCGTGCAGGTACGTCAACTCGCTGCCCTCGTCGTAGTCCGCGTCGAGGTCGTCGCAGACCGCGAGCAGACCGGCCGGCTCGGCGTCACCGAGTGTCTTCAGGCGCAGGTGCTCCTGCGCCGGCAGCGCCGCAACGTGCCGCTTGATGTACGGGTTGACGCCCCGGTGGATCAGGGGAACCCGGGTGGCGTGCCCCACGAGCCGGAATGCGGGACGGCCGACGATGCGGGTGTCCATGCGTTCGTTCCCTTCGGCGCTGCGGCGGAACCTGAGCCGTGGTGCGGGGCGACCCGGTCGTTCGTATCGTGGGCCGACGCGCGGGCGGCACACCCGACAGAAGCGGAGCGGGAAGTGTCGGGCGGTCGGTACCGGTGCCGCCACACGATGGGCGCATGGACGACACGACACTGGTATCCCGGTTCCTGCGCGACGGTTTCGTGAAGCTGGCGGGCGCCGTCGCGCCGCGCGTGGCCACGGACTGCGCGCGGCTGCTGTGGCGGGAGACCGGCTGCGACCCGGACGACCCGGACACCTGGACGAAACCCGTGCACTGGGTGCCCGGCATGGCGCAGGGGCCGTTCGCCGCCGCACCCAACTCCCCGTTCCTCCACCACGCCTACGACCTGCTCGTCGGCGCGGGACGCTGGGAGCCGCGCTACTCACTGGGCACGTTCCCGTTGCGCTTCCCGCACCCCGACGAGCCGGACGACGCGGGCTGGCACATCGAGGGCAGCTACCTTCCGGAGGGCGCGAACTGGTACTTCACGAACATCCGCTCCCGGGATCGGGCACTGCTGATGCTGTTCCTGTTCAGCGAGGTCGGTGACGAGGACGCACCGACCCGGATCAGGGTCGGCTCACACCTCGACGTGCCGAAGGTGCTCGAGAAGTACGGGGAGGACGGGGCGAGCGGCCTCGACCTCGCGCCCGACCTGGTGGCGGCGTCGGACCACCGGCCGGTCGCCCTGGCCACCGGGTCCCCGGGTGACGTATTCCTCTGCCATCCGTTCCTGGTGCACGCGGCACAGCCGCACCACGGGACGCGACCGCGCTTCATGGCCCAGCCGCCGCTGATGCCGGCGGCACCGTACGAACTGGAACGACCCGACGGCGCGTACTCGCCCGTGGAGATCGCGATCCGCCGGGGACTCGGGCAGGACACCCCCGACCCTGCGGTACCGGGGAGGCGGGACCACCGGTGAGGGGACGGGTGAGTGGCCGCAACGCGCGGTTCCAGCAGTGGGAGGCCCTGCTGCGCAACCGGACCAAGCGGCAGCGTCGCGGCGAGTTCCTCGTGCAGGGCGTACGCCCGATCGCGATGGCCGTCGAACACGGCTGGCAGGTCCGGGAGCTGCTCTACGACGCCGACGCCCAGCTCTCCGGCTGGGCCCGCGCGACCCTGGACACCGTCCGGGCCGAGCGGTACGCCGTCGCCCCCGACCTGATGCACGAGCTGGGCGGCAAGGCGGACACGGTGCCGGAGCTGCTGGCCGTGGTCGCCCTACCCGAGGACGACCTGCGCCGCATCCCGGTCGGGCCGACCATGCTCACCGTCGTGTTCGACAGGCCCGCCAGCCCCGGCAACATCGGGACCCTCATCCGGTCCGCGGACGCCTTCGGCGCGTCCGGCGTCGTCGTCACCGGCCACGCCGCCGACGTGTACGACCCGAAGGCGGTACGGGCGAGCACCGGCTCACTGTTCGCGCTGCCGGTGGTCCGGGCACCCTCGCACCAGGCGGTGCTGTCCTGGGTCGCCGACGTGCGGGCCGGCGGTGTCCACATCGGCATCGCGGGCGCCGACGAGCACGCCACACTGGATGCCGCCGACTACGACTTCACGCAGCCCACGCTGACCCTGATCGGCAACGAGACCACCGGTCTCAGCGTCGGCTGGCGGGACGCCTGCGACCAGCTCGTCCGGGTGCCGATGTCCGGGGCCGCCAGCTCCCTGAACGCGGCGGCCGCCGCGACCGTCGTGCTCTACGAGTCGGCACGCCAGCGCAGCGCCGCCGCCCGCCGGTAGCCCCGGGTCAGGACTCCACCGGCAGCCGCAACCGGCGGGTCCGGTCGGCGCGGTCGGCGTAGTCGGCCGGGTCGGCCGGATAGCCGACGGCCACCAGGGTCAACCCGTGCGCCGGCGCGACCGTCACCTCGCTCGAGCGTTCCCGCCGGGCGAGCAGCCCCGCCGGCCACCCGACCGGACGTCGACCGTCCCCGGCGGTCAGCATCGCCCCCACCAGGCTGCGCACCATCGCCTGGCAGAACGCGTCGGCCTGCACGGTGGCGACCAGGATGCCGTCCGGGTCCCGCCGCCAGTCCAGCCGGGTCACCTCGCGCACCGTCGTGGCGTTCTCCTTGCGCCGGCAGTACGCGGCGAAGTCGTGCTCCCCGACCAGGCCGGCCGCCGCGACGTTCAGGGCGGCCGGGTCCAACGCCCGGGGCCAGGCGAGGGTGTCCCACCGCCGCAGCGGCTCGGCACCCCACGCGGCGTCGGTCACCCGGTACTCGTACCGGCGGAAGGTGGCCGAGAAACGGGCGTCGAAGTCGGCGGGCACCTCCGTCATCGCCCGGACCCGGACGTCACCGGGGAGCAGCCGGGCCAGCCTGCGCAGCAGCCGCTCCCGGTGCTCCGCCCAGACGGCGGCGGGCAGGTCGAGGTGGCAGACCTGCCCGGTGGCGTGCACCCCGGCGTCGGTCCGCCCGGCCACGGTCAGGCCGGTCACGGTGCCCGCCCCGAGCACCAGGTCCAGCGTCGCGACCAGCACCCCGGCCACCGTGCGCCGGGTCGGCTGGGCGGCCCAGCCGGAGAAGTCGGTGCCGTCGTACGAGACGTCCAGCCGCAGCCGGATCCGCTCGTCCATCTCGTACCTCCCGTTCATGACGTCGGGCCCGGCACCCCAGGAAGGGGTGCCGGGCCCGACGGTGCTGCCGTTGCTCAGGCCTTCTTCTCGGTGGCCTCGGTCTCGGTAGCCTCGTCGCTGTCCTCGCGGGCGGCGGCGGTGTCACCGGACGCCGAGACCGGCGCCTCGGAGTCCTGGTCGGCCGGGGCCGCCGGGGCCGCCGGGGTCTCCTCGGCCGGGGCGAGCGCCTCGACCTTGTCCTGCTGGGCGGACTTGCGGGCGGCGGTCTTCTTGTTCGCCTTCGGCTCGGCGACCTGAAGCTCCTCCACCAGCTCGATGATCGCCATCGGAGCGGCGTCACCCTTGCGCGGGCCGGTCTTCACGATCCGGGTGTAGCCACCGTTGCGGTTGGCGTACCGGGGCGCGATCTGGTCGAACAGGGAGTAGACCACGTCCTTGTCCTTGACGACGCCCAGCACCCGACGGCGGGAGGCGAGGTCGCCCCGCTTGGCCTTGGTGATGAGCTGCTCGGCCAGCGGACGCAGCCGCCGGGCCTTCGTCTCGGTGGTCTGGATCTTGCCGTGCTGGAACAGCGCGGTGGCCAGGTTGGCCAGCATCAGCCGCTCGTGCGCGGGGCTGCCGCCGAGGCGGGGGCCCTTGGTGGGCGTGGGCATGCTTGGTGCTCCTCAGGTGTGGCGGCAGCGCGGACTAGAGCTGCTCGGTCTCGCGATAGTCGTCGGTGTCGTAGTCGGCCTCACCGAAGGCGTCCACGACGTGTGCCGGGTCGAAGTTCGGAGCCGAGTCCTTCAGCCCCAGACCCATCCCGGCGAGCTTCATCTTGACCTCGTCGATCGACTTCTGACCGAAGTTGCGGATGTCGAGGAGGTCGGCCTCGGTACGCCCGATCAGCTCACCAACGGAGTTGATGCCCTCGCGCTTGAGGCAGTTGTAGGAGCGGACGGTGAGGTCCAGCTCCTCGATCGGCAGGGCGAGGTCGGCCGCGAGCTGGGCGTCCTGCGGGGACGGCCCGATGTCGATGCCCTCGGCGGTCTCGTCCAGCTCCCGGGCCAGCCCGAACAGCTCCACCAGCGTCGAACCGGCGGAGGCCAGCGCGGTACGCGGGCCCATCGACGGCTTGGTCTCGACGTCGATGATCAGCCGGTCGAAGTCGGTCCGCTGCTCGACACGGGTCGCCTCGACGCGGTACGTCACCTTCAGCACCGGCGAGTAGATCGAGTCGACCGGGATCCGGCCGATCTCGGCGCCGGCCTGCTTGTTCTGCGCCGCCGTCACGTAGCCGCGACCCCGCTCGACGGTCAGCTCCATGTCGAGCCGGCCCTTGCCGTTGAGGGTGGCGAGCTTCAGGTCGGGGTTGTGCACCGAGACACCGGCCGGGGGCTGGATGTCACCGGCGGTCACGTCGCCCGGCCCCTGCTTGCGCAGGTACATGCTGACCGGCTCGTCGTGCTCGGAGCTGACGCAGAGCTCCTTGATGTTCATGACGAGCTCGACCACGTCCTCCTTGACCCCGGGGATCGTGGTGAACTCGTGCAGCACACCGTCGATCTTGATCGAGGTGACCGCGGCACCCGGGATGGACGACAGCAGCGTACGCCGCAGCGAGTTGCCCAGGGTGTAGCCGAAGCCGGGCTCCAGCGGCTCGATGGTGAACCGGGAGCGGGTCTCGTTGATCGACTCTTCGGAGAGAGACGGTCGCTGGCTGATGAGCATTTCTTCTCTTCTCTTCCGGGACGCCCGCTATATGACGTCCACGACACAAACTGTTCCGGTGGCCCGCCCCGCAGGACGGGCCACCGCAACGGGCCCTACTTGGAGTAGAGCTCGACGATCAGCTGCTCCTGGACCTGGGTGTCGATCACCTGGCGGGCCGGGAGCGAGTGCACCAGGACCTTCATCTGGCTCGGGATCGCCTCCAGCCACGCCGGAACGGTCTTCGAGCCGGCCTGGGCCTGCGCCACGATGAACGGGGTGAGCTCCTTGCTCTTGCCCCGGACCTCGATGATGTCGTGCTCCTTGACGCGGTACGACGGGATGTCGACCTTCTTGCCGTTCACGGTGAAGTGACCGTGCTTGACAAGCTGGCGGGCCATGTCCCGGGAGTGCGCGTACCCGGCCCGGTAGACCACGTTGTCGAGCCGCGACTCGAGGATCTGCAGGAGGACCTCACCGGTCTTGGCCTGCTTGGCCACGGCCTCCTCGTAGTACCCGCGGAACTGCTTCTCCAGCACGCCGTACACGCGGCGGGCCTTCTGCTTCTCGCGGAGCTGGAGCAGGTACTCCGTCTCCTTCGTGCGGCCACGGCCGTGCTGTCCGGGCGGGAACGGCCGGGACTCGAACGGGCACTTCGGGCCATCGCACTTGCTGCCCTTGAGGAACAGCTTCATCTTCTCCCGCCGGCAACGGCGGCAGTCAGCACCGGTGTAACGAGCCATCTCTCTCTAACCTCTCAGACCCGGCGACGCTTCGGCGGACGGCACCCGTTGTGCGGCTGCGGGGTGACGTCGGCGATCTGGCCGACCTCAAGCCCGACGGCCTGCAGCGAACGGATGGCGGTCTCCCGGCCGGAGCCGGGACCCTTGACGAACACGTCGACCTTGCGCATGCCGTGCTCCATCGCCCGGCGCGCGGCGGCCTCGGCGGCCAGCTGCGCGGCGAACGGGGTCGACTTGCGGGAGCCCTTGAAGCCAACCTGGCCGGCGGAGGCCCAGGAGATGACCGCACCGGTCGGGTCCGTGATGGACACGATGGTGTTGTTGAACGTGCTCTTGATGTGCGCCTGCCCGTGGGCGACGTTCTTGCGTTCCTTGCGCCGGACCTTCTTGACTGCGGCTCCGGCACGAGCCTTCGGTGGCATAAGTCTTCTGCGCTCCTGTATGGGTTCTCGATCGGCTGCTGGCTCTTCGCCTGGGCGCCGGCGTGGGAATTACTTCTTGCCGGGCTTCTTCTTGCCGGCCACGGTCCGCTTCGGGCCCTTGCGGGTGCGGGCGTTGGTCCGCGTCCGCTGGCCACGCACGGGCAGGCCCCGGCGGTGCCGGATGCCGGCGTAGCAGCCGATCTCGACCTTGCGGCGGATGTCGGCGGCGACCTCGCGGCGCAGGTCGCCTTCAACCTTGTAGTTCGACTCGATGTGGTCGCGGAGCTGAACGAGCTCCTCGTCCGTGAGGTCCCGAGCGCGCTTGTCCGGCGAGATGCCGGTAGCGGCGAGCGTCTCCTGGGCACGGGTGCGACCGACCCCGAAGATGTAGGTGAGCGCGATCTCCATCCGCTTCTCGCGGGGGAGATCCACGCCGACTAGACGTGCCATGTGCGGGCGTACTCCTCGTGATGTGTGGCGGAGGTGTGGACCCGTCCCACCCCGCTACCGACCAGTTCCGGGTCCGGCGCGTCGTGCGCCGGCGACCGGACGGCCGCTGCCCGAGCGGGCCCCGGCCTCCGACCGGGGGTTGGCCACGAGAAGGTACGCATGCGTACGTTCCGCGGCTGGGACGAGCTGGTGACGTGTTGTCGTCGGATCTGCGCGACCCGGACCGGTCCGCCGCCCTCCGTCACGCGGAGGGCGGGCTCGGATCAGCCCTGGCGCTGCTTGTGGCGCGGGTCGGTGCAGATCACCATGACCCGGCCGTGCCGGCGGATAACCCGGCACTTGTTGCAGATCCTCTTGACGCTCGGCTTGACCTTCACGGTTGCCTTACTTCCCATCCGGCCCGGTGACGCGGTGACCGCGACTCCGGACGTCGAAGACGGACACGGGGACTTCCCGGCCGCCGTCAGGCTTTACTTGTAGCGGTAGACGATGCGTCCGCGGGTCAGGTCGTACGGCGAGAGTTCGACGACGACCCGGTCCTCCGGCAGGATGCGGATGTAGTGCTGCCGCATCTTGCCGCTGATGTGAGCCAGCACCTTGTGGCCGTTCGCGAGTTCCACCCGGAACATGGCGTTCGGCAGAGGCTCGATGACCCGACCCTCGATCTCGATGGCTCCGTCTTTTTTCGGCATGTACTCCGCTGTCCTGACGTCGGTTGTTCCGGACGACCCACAACGTCTTACACGGGCCGCCCGACGGTCATCGGGGACCCGCGCCAGCCGCGGCTCCGGGCTCCCACCGAAGCGCGTGGTGGGCATGCCGGAGTGGACGCTGTGCGCCGATCTGAAAGTGTACGCCCGCCCACTGGTGGTCGCCAAACCGGCCACCGGTGGTGTCGCCCATCCGGACGAAACCGGGCGTCCTCCCCCGCAACGCCCGGCTGTCGGCGGTCGTTCCGGCGCTACTTGCGGCGCTTGCGCCGCCGCGTGTCGCGCACCGCCCGCCGGCGGTCCCGCCGGGCGGGAGCGCCGCCGGCAAACCCGCCCGTGGTACGCAGGAGCAGCAGAACCCCCCACGGGCCGAGCGCCCATACCGGCCAGTAGAACAGCAGTTCCCGGCTGCCGACCGAGGAGATCGCCCAGATCACGGTGAGCAGGGCCGCCACCCGCAGCCAGGGCACCCACACCTCGACCGGCCACCGGCCGGAGCCGGCACCCACGGGCACCGGCTCGCCCACCACGGTGCCCCCGGTCACCGGCGGCTCCGGCGTCACCTCCCGGTCGGGCACCGACGCCCCGGAACCGGACACCGGCGGGGCCTGCGGGTCGAGCGGGGCCAGCGCGGAGCGCTGCGCGGACGCCGGTGCCGGCAGATCAGCCAGGACGGTGTCGAGTTCGGCGTACGTCTTCGCCCCGTACGTCTGTTGCAGGCGCTCGTCGTACTCGTGCAGGTCCAGCCGGCCCTCTTCCAGGGCGACCCGGAGTCGTTCCGCCGTCGCCTCCCGGTCGGCGTCCGCCGCCCGCATCCGTTCCCGCCCCTGTGCGCCGGCCCGCCCCTCCATGCCGGCAAGCATGACACCACGGGTCCACCGCCGCCGAACCCGCAACCGCCCACCGGGCCACAGAGCAACTGCCGGCCCGGGGCACCGCCACCGTCACCGTCACCGCTGGCCGGCGCTGACCTGGCCAGCGCTGGCCCGGCCGGCACTCCCGCACGGCGCTGGTCCGCACGGCGCTGACCCGGCCGGCACTGGCCCGCACGGCGCTGGCCCGGCCGGCGCAACGGCACCGACACCGCCCCGACCAGCCCGGTCCGCGGCTACCGGGCGGTTCCTCTCGGAACCGACCCCGAGGGGTCGTCGGGCCGCTTCCGCGCTCTCCGCGAAGGGCCACCCGTGTCTCCGCTCACCGGTGACAGCCCCTCCCCACCGCATCCGTCCTCGGATCCTTTCGACCTGATGACATCAGCGATTCAGGTGCCTCTCGTGCCCCGGGTGAGCTTCACCGCCTGCGATCCACCGACGCTCCCCTCCGCCCACGACGGGGATCACGTCCGCTCCCCGGCCGGCGGTTGAGTCGTCAACGACATCAGCTCGAAAGGACCCGGGGTGCTCTACCGGCACCGGCCCGCCGGAGAACCGGACACGGCGGCGTGAACCACCGAGAACAGCACGCCCGCACACCGCAACCGCGACACCGCACCACCCGGCCATGCCCCAACCGGACGCCGCCCGCCCGGGGAACCACCCCTCCCGGGGAACCAACCAGCTCGGGACGTGCCTCGACCGGGCCGGCGGCGACGAGAGACACCGGCGAGGCGGACATCGGCCGGGCAGGGGGCCGGAGCCGTAGCTCGGGGGGCCTCGTGCGGGTGTGGCCGTGGGGCGGAGGCCGTAGGTCGGGAACCGTGACGGGTCAGGTGGCCGGGGAGTCGGCCGGCTGCCGGGCGGTCACCAGGTCGCCGAGCCGCGCCCGCCCGCCGTCGAACGCGGTCAGCACCCAGACCCCGTCCTCCAGCAGCGCCATCGAGTGCTCGACGTGCACCGCCATCGACCGGTCCCGGGTGACCACCGTCCACCCGTCGGACAACTCGACGGTACGCGGGGAACCCATCGTGATCATCGGCTCGATCGCCAGCGCCATGCCCGGCACCAGGCGTGGCCCCTTGCCGGGCCGGCCGTGGTTGAGCACGTGTGGATCCTGGTGCATCTCGGTGCCGATGCCGTGGCCGCCGTAGCCGTCGACGATGCCGTACCGGCCACCCTGGCGCACGGCTGTCTCGACGGCGTGCGAGATGTCGGTGAGCCGGCCACGGCCGTTCGCGGCACCCCGCGCGGCGGCGGCGATCCCGGCCCACATGGCGTCCTCGGCGACCGCGGCCATCTTCAACAGCGCCGGGTCGACCTCGCCCACCCCGACGGTGACCGCCGCGTCGCCGTGCCAGCCGTCCAGCACCGCGCCGCAGTCGATCGAGATCAGGTCGCCCTCCCTGAGCACCTGGTCGGCGGCGGGGATCGCGTGCACCACCTGCTCGTTGACCGACGAGCAGATCGAGGCGGGGAAGCCGTGGTAGCCCTTGAACGACGGGATCGCGCCCGCCTCGCGGATGGTCGCCTCGGCGATGGCGTCGAGGTCTGCCGTACTCACCCCGGGGGCGACCGCCGCGCTCATCCGGCGCAGGGCCTCGGCGACCACCAGGCCGGCGGCCCGCATCTTCTGGATCTGGTCAGGGGTCTTCAGCTGGATGTCCAGCTGGGCACGGCGCATGGAGCGGTCACCTTTCGTTGCCTTGCACAGCGAAACAGCGGGGCACGTCGCGTACCCCGCTGTTCGCACTCTATCCGCCGGGCCCCGGCGGGAGGTCAGCCGCCGTACGAGCGCAGCGCGTCGATCGCGCGGACGGTGACGTCCTCCACCGGGCCGGTGGCGTCGATCCCGACCAGCTTGTTCTGCGCGCCGTAGTAGTCGACCAGCGGAGCGGTCTTGTCGGCGTACTCCCGCAGGCGGGCCGCGATGGTCTCCGGCTTGTCGTCGTCGCGCTGGAACAGCTCGGCGCCGCACCGGTCGCAGACACCCTCCCGGCTGGGGGCGTCGAACTCGACGTGCCAGATCTTGCCGCAGCCCCGGCAGGTGCGCCGGCCGGAGAGCCGCCGGATCACCTCGTCGTCGTCGACGACCAGCTCCAGCACCAGATCCAGGGCGGTGCCCAGGTCGGCGAGGAGCTTGTCCAGCGCGGCGGCCTGCGGGGTGGTACGCGGGAACCCGTCGAGCAGGAAGCCCTCGGAGGCGTCCGGCTCGGCGAGCCGGTCCCGGACCATGTTGATGGTCACCTCGTCCGGGACCAGCTTGCCCGCGTCCATGTACCGCTTCGCCTCGACTCCCAGGGGCGTCCCCTGGGAGACGTTGGCCCGGAAGATGTCACCGGTCGAGATCTTCGGCACCGAGAGGTGTGCGGCGATGAACTCCGCCTGTGTGCCCTTGCCCGCGCCCGGCGGGCCAACCAGAACGAGTCGCATCTACCGCAGGAACCCTTCGTAGTTCCGCTGCATGAGTTGGCTCTCGATCTGCTTCACGGTCTCCAGACCGACGCCGACCATGATGAGCACAGCGGTGCCGCCGAACGGGAAGTTCTGGAACTGCTGGCTGTTCAGCCAGATGAAGAAGAAGTTCGGCAGGACCGCCACGATACCCAGGTAGAGCGCGCCCGGCAGGGTGATCCGGCTGAGGATGAAGTCGAGGTAGTCGGCGGTCGGCTTGCCGGGGCGGATGCCCGGCACGAAGCCGCCGTACTTCTTCATGTTGTCCGCGACCTCGGTCGGGTTGAACGTGATCGACACGTAGAAGTACGTGAAGAAGATGATCAACAGGAAGTAGATCACGATGTGCAGCGGCGCGTCGGCCTGCACGATGTTGTTCTGGATCCAGGCCTGGGTCTTGCCCGGGTCGTTCTGGTCGAAGAACTGGAGCGCGAGCTGCGGCAGGTAGAGCAGCGACGAGGCGAAGATGACCGGGATGACACCGGCCTGGTTCACCTTCAGCGGGATGTAGGTGGAGGTGCCGCCGTACATCCGCCGGCCGATCATTCGCTTGGCGTACTGCACCGGGATGCGGCGCTGCGCCTGCTCGATGAAGCAGACCGCGGTGATGACCACCAGGACCAGGGCGAGCACCAGGGCGAACTTGCCCCAGCCCTCGTTGGTCTTGATCTTCCAGCCCTCGCTGGGGAGCCGGGCCGCGATCGAGGTGAAGATGAGGACGGACATGCCGTTGCCGACGCCCCGGTCGGTGATCAGCTCGCCGAGCCACATCACCATGCCGGTGCCGGCGGTCATCGTCATGACCAGGATGCTGAGGGTCAGCCAGTCCGGGATGCCGGTGCCCTCGGGCACGATCGGGAACTGGTCGCAGCGGTTCTGGAACAGCTGGCCGGAACGGGCCAGCGCCACGAACGCCGACGACTGGAGGATGCCCAGGCCGAGGGTCAGGTAGCGGGTGTACTGGGTGATCTTCGCCTGGCCGGCCTGGCCCTCCTTGCGGAGCTGCTCCAGCCGGGGGATGACCACCGTCAGCAGCTGCAGGATGATCGACGCGGTGATGTAGGGCATGATGCCCAGCGCGAAGACCGAGAGCTGCAACAGCGCGCCGCCGGAGAACAGGTCGAGCAGGTTGAGCACGCCCGTGTTCTGGCCCTGCAGACTGTCGAGACACTTCTGCACGTTGCCGTACGAGACGCCGGGGCTGGGCAGAGTGGCGCCGAGCCGGTAGACCGCGATGATGCCTACTGTGAACAGCAGCTTCTTGCGCAGGTCAGGCGTACGGAACGCACTGAGAAAGGCGGACAGCAACTTCTTCCTCCTGCGCGCGGGCCGCCCGGTGGTGGTCCCTGGCGGGTGGGGTGGGTGCCGGGCAAGTGCCCGATATCCATGGCTGGGAAGGGACTCTAACAGCCCGATCCCGCTCCGGGCAGGTGTGCCCGGCTACATAAACCGAATCCGATGTTACCCGGCGCACACGCTCCGGGTAGACCAGGGCGCCCGCCCAGTCACGAAGAACTGAGCGGGCGCCATGGTCTGCCTGACCTACAGCTCGGTGACCGAGCCGCCGGCAGCGGTGATCTTCTCCTTGGCCGACGCGCTGAACGCCTGCGCCGACACCTGGAGGGTCACGCCGCCGAGGTCGCCGGTGCCGAGGATCTTGACCGGGTGGCCCTTGCGGACCGCGCCGGCCTCGACCAGCTCCAGCGGGCCGACCTGGCCGCCGTTGGGGAACAGTTCGGCCAGCCGGTCCAGGTTGACCACCTGGAAGACGACCTTGAACTTGTTCTTGAAGCCCTTCATCTTCGGCAGGCGCATGTGGATGGGCATCTGCCCACCCTCGAACGCCGCCGAGATGTTCTTGCGGGCCTTGGAGCCCTTGGTGCCGCGACCGGCGGTCTTGCCCTTGGAGCCCTCACCGCGACCCACCCGGGTCTTCGCGGTCTTGGCGCCCGGGGCCGGACGCAGATGGTGAACCTTGATCGTCATTACTCGACCTCCTCGACCTTCACGAGGTGGCTGACCGTGAAGATCATGCCCCGAATCTCGGGACGGTCCTCCTTGACCACCACGTCATTGATCCGCTTCAGGCCGAGCGAACGCAGCGAGTGCCGCTGGTTCTGCTTCCTCCCGATCTCGGACCGGATCTGGGTGACCTTCAGGCGTGCCATCAGGACGCCACCCCCGCCCGCGACGCCAGCATGGCGGCCGGTGCCACGTCCTCGACCGGCAGGCCACGACGGGCCGCGACGGCCTCCGGGGACTCGAGCCCCTTCAGCGCCGCCACCGTGGCGTGCACGATGTTGATGGGGTTGGACGAGCCGAGGCTCTTGGAGAGCACGTCGTGGATGCCCGCGCACTCCAGCACGGCACGCACCGGGCCACCGGCGATGACGCCCGTACCGGCGGACGCCGGCTTGAGCAGCACCACACCGGCCGCGGCCTCACCCTGGATCGGGTGCGGGATCGACTGGCCGATCCGCGGCACCTTGAAGAAGTGCTTCTTGGCCTCCTCGACGCCCTTGGCGATCGCCGCGGGCACCTCCTTGGCCTTTCCGTAGCCCACGCCGACCGTGCCGTCGCCGTCGCCCACGATCACCAGGGCGGTGAAGCTGAAGCGACGACCACCCTTCACGACCTTGGCGACGCGGTTGATCGCGACGACCCGCTCGAGGTGCGGGGTCTTCTCGACGGGCGCGTTTCCGCGGCCGCCCTCACGGCGGTTGTCGCGGCGACCACCCTCGTTGCCACCGGACCCGCCGCCACGGCGCTGTTGACCTGGCATCAGCAGCCTTCCTTATCTCTCGTGACGGGGTTTCTAGAACTCGAGCCCGGCTTCGCGGGCGGCGTCGGCAAGCGCGGCGACCCGCCCCGCGTACCGGTTGCCACCACGGTCGAAGACGACCTTGGACACACCGGCGGCCTTGGCCCGCTCGGCGAGCAGGCTGCCGACCTTGCCGGCCAGGGCGCTCTTGTCGCCCTCCGCACCGCGCAGCGACGCGTCCAGGGTCGAGGCCGACGCCAGGGTGTGACCCTTGGTGTCGTCGACGATCTGGGCGACCATGTGCCGCAGCGAGCGGGTGACCACCAGGCGGGGACGCTCGGCGGTGCCGCTGACGTTCTTGCGGACCCGGAAGTGTCGACGCGCACGGCCGACGGCGCGCTTGGCGGCGACGCCGCGGCGGCGCTTGAGCAGCGTGGCGCTCACTTCTTACCTGCCTTTCCGGCCTTGCGGCGGATGACCTCGCCCTGGTACTTGACACCCTTGCCCTTGTAGGGCTCCGGCGGGCGGATCTTCCGGATGTTGGCGGCGACCTCACCGACCTGCTGCTTGTCGATGCCGGCCACGTGGAACAGCGTCGGCCGCTCCACCGTGAAGGTGATGCCGTCCGGCGCGGGGACCAGGACCGGGTGCGAGAACCCGAGCGCGAACTCCAGGTCCTTGCCCTTGGCGGTGACCCGGTAACCGGTGCCGGCGATCTCCAGGCTCTTGCGGTAGCCCTCGGTGACCCCGACGATCATGTTGGCGACCAGGGTACGGCTCAGGCCGTGCAGCTCCTTGGCCTTACGCTCGTCGTTCGGCCGGTTGACGTGCAGCTGGCCGTCCTCGCCCCGCTCCGCGGAGATCGGCTCGGCGAGCGTGTGGGACAGCTCGCCCTTGGGGCCCTTGACCTTGACGGTCTGGCCCTCGATCGTGATGTCGACGCCGGAAGGCACCGGGATCGACTTACGTCCAATACGCGACATTTCTACCTGTCTCCCGTTACCAGACGAAGGCGAGGACTTCCCCGCCAACGCTCCGCTTGCGGGCCTGCCGGTCGGTGAGCAGCCCCTGGGACGTCGAAATGATCGCCACGCCCAGCCCGCCGAGCACCCGCGGGAGCCCGTCCGACTTGGCGTACACCCGGAGACCGGGCTTGGACACGCGCTTGATGCCGGCCAGGCTCCGCTCCCGGTTCTGGCCGTACTTCAGCTCGACGACCAGTCGCTTGCCGACGGCGCCCTCCTCGGGCTCCTCGACCAACCAGGTGGCGATGTAACCCTCGGCCTTGAGGACCTCGGCGATGTTCGCCTTGATCTTCGAGTAGGGCATCGTCACCCGGTCGTGGTACGCCTGGTTGGCGTTCCGCAGACGCGTGAGCATGTCTGCGATCGGGTCGGTCATCGTCATGAAATTCGTCAACCTTTCTCGCCGGGGTTCCCCGGGCACGGCCCGGGGCCTACGGCGAAGAGACAGTTCAGCTGACGCGCGGAGCGCGCCGGGCTATTACCAGGAAGCCTTGGACACGCCGGGCAGCTCACCGCGGTGGGCCATCTCCCGGATGCACACCCGGCAGAGGCCGAACTTGCGGTAGACCGCCTTCGGACGCCCGCACCGCTGGCAGCGGGTGTACGCGCGAACCGAGAACTTCGGCTTCGCGGCGGCCTTGAGGATCAGCGCCTTCTTGGCCATCTCAGTTCTCCTTGAACGGGAAGCCCAGGAGCTTGAGCAGCGCCCGGCCCTCGTCGTCGGTCGTGGCGGTCGTGACCACCGTGATGTCCATGCCCCGCTGGCGATCGATCCTGTCCTGGTCGATCTCGTGGAACACCGACTGCTCGGTCAGACCGAACGTGTAGTTGCCGTGCCCGTCGAGCTTGCGTCCGTCCAGACCGCGGAAGTCACGGATACGCGGCAGCGCGATCGACAGCAGCCGGTCCAGGAACTCCCACATCCGGTCGCCGCGCAGGGTCACCTTCGCGCCGATCGGCATGCCCTCACGCAGCTTGAACTGCGCGATCGACTTGGTGGCCCGACGCACCTGCGGCTTCTGGCCGGTGATCGTGGCCAGGTCGCGGACGGCGCCGTCGATCAGCTTGGCGTCGCGGGCAGCCTCGCCCACGCCCATGTTGACGACGATCTTGACCAGCCGCGGCACCTGCATGGGGTTGCCGTAGCTGTGCTGCTCCTGCAGCTTGGCCACGATCTCGTTGCGGTACCGCTCCTTGAGGCGCGGCAGGGTCTTGGTTTCGGTAGCCGTGGTCATCACAGGTCCTTACCGGTGCTACGCGCGATGCGGACCTTCTGGCCGTTGTCGTCGAACCGGTAGCCGACCCGGGTCGGGTTCCCGTCGGAGTCCAGGACCTGCACGTTCGAGACGTGGATCGGGGCCTCCTGGGTGACGATGCCACCGGTCTTGGCGCCGCGCTGGGTGGTGCTGACTCGGGTGTGCTTCTTGACCCGGTTCACGCCTTCGACGAGGACCTTGTCCTGCCGCGGGTAGGCCGCGATGACCTTGCCCTTGGCACCCTTGTCCTTGCCGGCGATGACGATGACCGTGTCGCCCTTCTTGACCTTCACGGTCACAACACCTCCGGCGCGAGGGAAATGATCTTCATGAACCGCTTGTCCCGCAGCTCGCGGCCCACCGGGCCGAAGATGCGGGTCCCGCGCGGGTCCCCGCCGTCCTTGATGATGACGGCGGCGTTCTCGTCGAAACGGATGTACGAGCCGTCCGGCCGCCGCCTCTCCTTGGCGGTGCGGACGACGACGGCCTTGACGACGTCGCCCTTCTTGACACCGGCACCCGGGATCGCGTCCTTGACGGTGGCCACGATGACGTCGCCGATGCTCGCGTAGCGCCGACCGGAGCCACCGAGAACCCGGATGCACAGGATCTCCCGGGCACCCGTGTTGTCGGCGACGCGCAGTCGCGACTCCTGCTGAATCACGTCTATCTCCTATGTCTGCCGGTTCTCCGGCCGCCCTCGCGGACGGCCGGAGCCTGGCGGAACCTGCGCCCGACCGAAACCGGCCGAGCTCGAGCCTTCGCTACTTGGCCTTCTCGAGGATCTCCACGATCCGCCAACGCTTGGTGGCGGACAGCGGCCGGGTCTCCATGATCAGGACCCGGTCACCGATGCCGGCAGCGTTCTGCTCGTCGTGGACCTTCAGCTTGCTGGTACGGCGCATGATCTTGCCGTACAGCGCGTGCTTGACCCGGTCCTCGACCTCGACCACGACGGTCTTGTCCATCTTGTCGCTGACCACCAGGCCCTCACGGACCTTACGGCGGGCCCGCACGGTGGTGGCGGTGTTCTCGGTCTCACTCATGATGCAGTCACCTCAGTCGGCGCGGCCGAGAGACCCAGCTCGCGCTCACGCATGATCGTGTAGATCCGGGCGATCTCCCGACGGATGACCTGCAGCCGCCGGTTGTTGTCCAGCTGACCGGTCGCGGCCTGCACGCGGAGGTTGAACAGCTCCGCCTTGGCCTCGCGCAGCTTCGTGACCAGCTCCTCCTCGGAGAGTTCACGCAGCTCGGAGGGCTTGACGCCCGCTGCCATCAGGATTCACCCACTTCGCGCGTAACAATGCGGCACTTCATCGGGAGCTTGTGGATCGCGCGACGCATCGCCTCTCGCGCGATCTGCTCGTTGGGGAAGGACATCTCGAAGAGAACCCGCCCCGGCTTGACGTTCGCGACCCACCACTCGGGCGAGCCCTTGCCGGAACCCATCCGGGTTTCGGCCGGCTTCTTGGTGAGGGCCTGGTCCGGGAAGACCGTGATCCACACCTTGCCGCCACGCTTGATGTGCCGGGTCATGGCGATACGTGCCGACTCGATCTGCCGGTTGGTCACGTACGCCGGCTCGAGAGCCTGGATTCCGAACTCGCCGAACACCACCCGGTTACCGCCCTTGGACGCGCCGTGGCGGTCCGGGTGGTGCGGCTTGCGGAAGCCCTTCGGGGGCTTGCGCGGCATCAGCATCTGTCAGCCCTCCTGCTGCGTTTCTGCCGGCTGGGTGGCGGCCGCGGCGACAGCGGAGCTGTCGACCGGCTCGCCACTCGGCGTCTCGGCCTGCTGCGCGATGGTGGTCGCGGCAGCCCGGCCGGCCTCGGTACCACCGGCGGTCGTACCCGACGAACCCGACCGGCCACGACGCGGCCGCTCGGGCCGGTCGCCACGCTCACCACGACGCGGGCGGGACGGGCCGGCCTCGGCCGGAGCCTCCCGGCCCGGCACGGCGTCGCCCTTGTAGATCCAGACCTTCACGCCGATCCGGCCGAAGGTGGTACGCGCCTCGAAGAAGCCGTACTCGATGTTGGCCCGCAGCGTGTGCAGCGGAACCCGACCCTCGCGGTAGAACTCCGTCCGGCTCATCTCGGCGCCACCGAGGCGGCCCGAGACCTGAACCCGGATGCCCTTGCAGACGGGGTTCTTCATCGCCGACTGCATCGACTTGCGCATGGCCCGACGGAAGCTGACCCGGCTGGAGAGCTGCTCGGCGACGCCCTGGGCGACCAGCTGCGCGTCCGACTCGGGGTTCTTGACCTCGATGATGTTCAGCTGCACCTGCTTGCCGGTGAGCTTCTCCAGCTCGCCGCGGATCCGGTCGGCCTCCGCACCCTTACGGCCGATGACGATGCCCGGCCGGGCGGTGTGGATGTCGACCCGGACGCGGTCCCGGGTGCGCTCGATGTCGACCTTGGAGATGCCGGCACGCTCGAGGCCCTTGGACATCATCCGGCGGATCTTGACGTCCTCGCCGATGTAGTCCTTGTAGAGCTTGTCCGCGAACCAGCGGGACTTCCAGTCGGTCGAGATGCCGAGCCGGAATCCAGTGGGGTGAACCTTCTGACCCATTACTCGGCACCCTCCGTCTTGCTCTCGGTCGCTGCGGGCTCGGCCTGCTGCGCCGGTGCCGCCTTCTTCGCCGCGGACTTCTTCGGCGCGGCCGGCGCGACCGCCTCGACCGCCACGGTGATGTGGCAGGTGCGCTTGCGGATCCGGTAGGCCCGGCCCTGCGCCCGCGGCCGGAACCGCTTCATGGTCGGGCCCTCGTCGACGAACGCCTCGCTGACGAGCAGCGCGTCAGGGTCCAGCCGCTCGTTGTTCTCCGCGTTGGCGATCGCGCTCGCGAGCACCTTGTACACCTGCTCGCTCGCCGCCTGCGGCGCGAACTGCAGCACCGTGAGCGCCTCCTTCGCGGGCAGGCCGCGGACGAGGTTGACCACCCGGCGCGCCTTCATCGGCGAGATGCGCACGTGTCGCGCAACCGCCCGCGCGCCCGGAAGCACCGGAGCGTCGCCCTTTCCTGGCATCGCTGTAACCCCTTGTTCCTCTATCCGTATGCCCGCGGCGTCAGCGCCGGCGGCTCTTCCGGTCGTCCTTCTCGTGACCCTTGAACGTGCGGGTCAGCGCGAACTCGCCGAGCTTGTGCCCGACCATGGCCTCGGTCACGAACACCGGGACGTGCTTGCGTCCGTCGTGCACGGCGATCGTGTGCCCGAGCATCTCGGGGATGATCGTCGAGCGGCGCGACCAGGTCTTGATGACGTTCTTCGAGCCCTTGTCGTTCTGCGTCTCCACCTTCTTGAGCAGGTGGTCGTCGATGAACGGGCCCTTCTTCAGGCTGCGAGGCATGCTCTATCTCCCTCAGCCGCGCTTACGCGTGGCGTAGCGGCGGCGGACGATCAGCCGGTCGCTCGGCTGGCCCTTACGACGGGTGCGGCCCTCGGGCTTACCCTGCGGGTTCACCGGGTGGCGACCACCGGAGGTCTTACCCTCACCACCACCGTGCGGGTGGTCGACCGGGTTCATCGCGACACCACGGACGGTCGGGCGCTTGCCCTTCCACCGCATCCGGCCGGCCTTGCCCCAGTTGATGTTCGACTGGTCGGCGTTGCCGATCTCGCCGACGCTGGCGCGGCAGCGCACGTCGACCCGCCGGATCTCACCGGACGGCATACGCAGGGTCGCGTACACGCCCTCCCGGCCGAGCAGCTGGATGCCGACGCCGGCCGAACGGGCCAGCTTGGCGCCGCCGCCCGGACGCAGCTCCACGTTGTGGACGGTGGTACCGACCGGGATGTTGCGCAGCGGCAGGTTGTTGCCCGGCTTGATGTCGGCGCCCGGCCCGGACTCGACCCGGTCGCCCTGCTTCAGGTCCTTCGGCGCGAGGATGTAGCGCTTCTCGCCGTCGGCGTAGTGCAGCAGCGCGATGCGCGCGGTGCGGTTCGGGTCGTACTCGATGTGCGCGACCTTCGCCGGCACGCCGTCCTTGTCGACCCGCTTGAAGTCGATCAGGCGGTACTGCCGCTTGTGGCCGCCGCCGTGGTGCCGGGCGGTGATCCGGCCGTGGGCGTTGCGTCCGCCCTTCTTCGGCAGCGGTGCCAGCAGGGACTTCTCCGGCGTGGACCGGGTGATCTCGGCGAAGTCGGCAACGCTGGAGCCACGTCGGCCCGGCGTCGTCGGCTTGTACTTACGGATAGCCATTGTCTACACCCCTCAGCTGACCGGGCCGCCGAAGGCCTCGATACGGTCACCGTCAGCCAGCTTCACGATCGCCCGCTTGGTCGCCTTGCGCTGACCGAAGCCGGTCTTGGTGCGCTTGCGCTTGCCCTGGCGGTTGAGCGTGTTGACCGTCAGGACGCGGACGTTGAAGATCTGCTGGATAGCGATCTTGATCTCGGTCTTGTTCGCGTCCGGGTGCACCAGGAAGGTGTACCAGTTCCGGTTCAGCTCGCTGTAGCTCTTCTCCGAGACGACCGGCGCGACGATGACGTCCCGCGGGTCGGCGATCGTGCTCACTTGCCACCCTCCTCGGTGGTCTCGGCGGACTCGGCCGCGGGGCCGGCCTCCGCGGGCACGCCCAGGAACTCGTCCAGGGCGTCCTTGGTGAAGACCACGTCGTCGGCCACCAGCACGTCGTACGTGTTGAGCTGGCCGGACTCGATCAGGTGCACCCGCGGCTCGTTGCGCAGCGACACCCAGTTCAGTTCGTCGGTGCTGCTCAGCACGACCAGCACCCGCCGGGCCTCGGTCAGCTTGGCCAGGGTGGCCAGGGCCGCCTTGGTCGACGGCTTCTCGCCCGAGACGAAGGCCTCGACGACGTGCACCTGGCCGGCGCGGGCCCGGTCGGAGAGGGCGCCACGCAGGGCGGCGGCCTTCATCTTCTTCGGGGTCCGCTGGCTGTAGTCACGCGGCACCGGGCCGTGGACCACGCCACCGCCGGCGAACTGCGGCGCGCGGATCGAGCCCTGCCGGGCGCGACCGGTGCCCTTCTGCTTGTACGGCTTCTTGCCGCCGCCGGCGACCTCGCCACGGGTCTTGGCCTTGTGGGTGCCCTGCCGGGCCGCCGCGAGCTGAGCCACCACGACCTGGTGCATCAGCGCGATGTTGGCCTGGACGTCGAAGATGTCGGCCGGCAGCTCGACGGAGCCGCTCGTGGCGCCTTCGACGTTGCGGACGTCAACGGTGGTCACTTGGCCACACCGCCCTTCTTCGCCTTCGTCTTGGCCGCGGTGCGGACCAGGACCAGCGCGCCCTTGGGGCCGGGAATGGCACCACGGACGAGCAGGAGGTTGTTCTCGGTGTCGACCGCCTGGACGGTCAGGTTCTGGACGGTGTAGCGCACGCCACCCATCCGACCCGCCATCCGGGTGCCCTTGAAGACGCGACCCGGGGTCGCGCAGGCGCCGATGGAGCCCGGCGAGCGGTGCTTGCGCTCGACACCGTGGCTGGCGCGCAGACCGTGGAAGCCGTGCCGCTTCATCGGGCCGGCGTAGCCCTTGCCCTTGGTCTTGCCGGTGACGTCGATGACCACGCCGACCGGGAACTCCTCGACCGTGACCTCCTGGCCGAGCGAGTAGTCCGCGGCGTCGACGGTGCGCAGCTCGACGATGTGCCGGCGCGGCGCCACGTCCGCCTTGGCGTAGTGCCCGGCGAGCGGCTTCTTGGCCTTGCGCGGGTCGATCGTGCCGTAGGCGAGCTGGACCGCGGAGTAACCGTCCTTCTCGGCGCTACGAACCTGGCTGACGACGCAGGGGCCGGCCTGAACCACGGTCACGGGGACAACCTTGTTGTTGTCCCAGACCTGGGTCATGCCGAGCTTTGCGCCCAGGATCCCCTTGACTTGCCTGTCCATTTGTCCGGTCCCTACAGCTTGATCTCGATGTCGACGCCAGCCGGCAGGTCGAGGCGCATGAGCGAGTCGACCGTCTTCGGGGTCGGGTCGATGATGTCGATCAGCCGCTTGTGCGTACGCATCTCGAAGTGCTCGCGCGAGTCCTTGTACTTGTGCGGCGAGCGGATGACGCAGAAACGGTTGATCTCCGTGGGCAGCGGCACCGGGCCCGCGACCTGCGCCCCGGTGCGCGTCACCGTCTCGACGATCTTCCGCGCCGAGGAGTCGACGACCTCGTGGTCATAGGCCTTGAGCCGGATGCGGATCTTCTGTCCCGCCATGGTGGCTTCTGTTCCTTCTCTCGATGCCGCTGTGTTGCGGGCACCTGTACCGGCTGGCACAGGCCCACTTCGCCGACCCCCGCGGTCGGGCGTGTCGCGCCCTCGGACCAGGCTCCGCCCCGGGACTCCGGAGCGATCCTCTGACCACGCGGTGGGTCAAGGCGCCGATCGCATCACAGCGATCTGGACGCCGTGCGAGGGTGGTTGACCGCCAGGGGCGATCAACCACCCTACGCGCGACTGTTGGTCTTCCCGGAGGTCCAGCTTTCGCCGGACACGGGCGACTAACCGTCGTTACGCAACCTGACTAGTATGCCGCACGACCGGCGGCGACGCTAATCGGGGTTACCTGGGTCACTTGATGATCTTGGTGACGCGACCCGCGCCGACCGTACGACCACCCTCGCGGATCGCGAACTTGAGGTTGTCCTCCATCGCGATGGGCTGGATGAGCTTGACGGCCATCGTGGTGTTGTCGCCCGGCATGACCATCTCGGTGCCCTCGGGGAGGGTGACGACACCGGTGACGTCGGTGGTGCGGAAGTAGAACTGCGGGCGGTAGTTCTGGAAGAACGGGGTGTGCCGGCCGCCCTCCTCCTTGGAGAGGATGTAGACCGTCGCCTCGAACTCCGTGTGCGGGGTGCTGGTGCCCGGCTTGACGACCACCATGCCGCGCTCGACGTCCTCGCGCTTGATGCCACGCAGCAGCAGACCGACGTTCTCGCCCGCGCGGGCCTCGTCGAGCAGCTTGCGGAACATCTCGATGCCGGTGCAGACCGTCTTCTGCGACTTCTCGCGGATGCCGACGATCTCCACCTCCTCGTTCGGCTTGAGGATGCCGCGCTCGGCGCGACCGGTGACGACGGTGCCACGACCGGTGATCGTGAAGACGTCCTCGATCGGCATGAGGAACGGCTTCTCGGTCTCCCGCTCGGGCTGCGGGATCGCGGTGTCGACCGCGTTCATCAGCTCCAGCAGGCGGCCGGTCCACTCGGGGTCACCCTCGAGGGCCTTGAGCGCCGAGACCCGGACGACCGGCAGGTCGTCACCCGGGTACTCCTGCGCCGACAGCAGCTCGCGGACCTCGAGCTCGACGAGCTCCAGGAGCTCCTCGTCGTCGACCATGTCGCTCTTGTTGAGCGCCACGACGATGTACGGCACACCGACCTGACGGGCCAGCAGCACGTGCTCGCGGGTCTGCGGCATCGGACCGTCGGTCGCCGCGACCACCAGGATCGCGCCGTCCATCTGGGCGGCACCGGTGATCATGTTCTTGATGTAGTCGGCGTGCCCGGGGCAGTCGACGTGCGCGTAGTGCCGCGCCTCGGTCTGGTACTCGACGTGCGCGATCGAGATCGTGATACCGCGGGCCTTCTCCTCCGGCGCCTTGTCGATCTCGTCGAACGGCGTGTACGGGTTGAGGTCCGGGTACTGGTCGTGCAGGACCTTCGTGATGGCCGCCGTCAGCGTCGTCTTACCGTGGTCGATGTGACCAATGGTGCCGATGTTGACGTGCGGCTTAGTCCGCTCGAACTTCGCCTTCGCCACTGGTGTCCTCCTGTGGACTTCTTGGTTCTTCTCGCCCCGGCGCGCCGGACGGCGCTTAGGACTCTGTCGACAGCCTTTCCGGCCAACGGCCGGAGAGCTTGGTGGGTTCTGCGGCGATGAAGCCTACAGGCCCGGATTCACACAACCCGACCGAGGTGGTCGCGGGCGGGACTCCCGTCCGCGACCGGCCCCGGCTCACCGGATCAGCAGCAGGTGAGCGTCACTCACCCGTCGCCTTGGCGATGATCTCCTTCGCCACGCTCTGCGGCACCTCGGCGTAGGAGTCGAACTGCATGCTGTAGCTTGCCCGGCCCTGGGTCTTCGACCGCAGGTCGCCGACGTAGCCGAACATCTCCGACAACGGCACCAGGGCCCTCACGATGCGGGCGCCGCTGCGCTCCTCCATCGCCTGGATGATGCCGCGGCGGGAGTTGAGGTCGCCGATGACGTCACCCATGTTCTCCTCGGGAGTGGTGACCTCAACGGCCATCATCGGTTCGAGGAGCGCGGGGTCGGCCTTGCGGGCCGCCTCCTTCATCACCATCGAACCGGCGATCTTGAATGCCATTTCGGACGAGTCGACCTCGTGGTACTGGCCGTCCAGCAGGGTCAGCTTGACACCGACCAGCGGGAAGCCCGCCAGGATGCCGTACTGCATGGCGTCCTGCGCACCGGCGTCCACCGACGGGATGAACTCCCGGGGGATGCGGCCACCGGTGACGGCGTTGGCGAACTCGTAGGTCGGCGACTCGTTGTCCAGCGGCAGCGGCTCGATGCTCACGATGACGCGGGCGTACTGGCCGGAGCCACCGGTCTGCTTCTTGTGGGTGTACTCGATCTTGTCCACCTTGCGGCGGATCGTCTCACGGTACGCCACCTGCGGCTTGCCGATGTTCGCCTCGACGTTGAACTCGCGGCGCATCCGGTCGACCAGGATGTCCAGGTGCAGCTCGCCCATGCCGGCGATGACCGTCTGACCGGTCTCCTCGTCCAGCTTGACGCGGAAGGTCGGGTCCTCCTCGGCCAGCCGCTGGATGGCGGTGCTGAGCTTCTCCTGGTCGGCCTTGGTCTTCGGCTCGATCGCGACCTCGATGACCGGCTCGGGGAAGGTCATCGACTCCAGGATGACCGGGTTCGCCGGGTCGCAGAGGGTGTCACCGGTGGTGGTCTGCTTGAGACCCTGCACCGCGATGATGTCGCCAGCCTGGGCCGAGCCGCGCTCTTCCCGCTTGTTGGCGTGCATCTGGTAGATCTTGCCGATCCGCTCCTTGCGGTCCTTGGTGGAGTTCACCACCTGGTTACCGGTCTCGACCACGCCCGAGTAGACCCGGACGTAGGTGAGCTTGCCGAGGTGCTTGTCGGTCTGGATCTTGAAGGCCAGGCCGGAGAAGGGCTCCGCCTTCGACGGCTTGCGCTGCAACGGCGTCTCACCGTCGGTCGCGGTGCCCTCGATGGCCGGCACGTCCAGCGGCGACGGCAGGAAGTCGACCACGGCGTCGAGCATGGGCTGCACGCCCTTGTTCTTGAACGCCGAGCCGCACAGCACCGGGTTGGCCTTGCTGGCGATGGTGGCCCGCCGGATGGCGGCCTTGATCTCCTCGACGGAGATCTCCTCGCCCTCCAGGTACTTCTCCATCACCGCGTCGTCGACGTCGGCCAGGGTCTCCATCAGCTTCTCGCGCCACTCCGCCGCGGAGTCGGCCAGGTCGGCCGGGATCTCCTCGATGGCGTAGTCCTCACCCTTCTGGGTCTCCCCGCGCCAGGTGAGGGCGCGCATGCCGATCAGGTCGACGACACCGATGTGGTCGCCCTCGAGCCCGATCGGGATCTGGAGCACCAGCGGGGTGGCGTTGAGCCGGTCGATCATCATCTGAACGCAGCGGAAGAAGTCCGCGCCCGTGCGGTCGAGCTTGTTGACGAAGCACATCCGCGGGACGTGGTACTTGTCGGCCTGCCGCCAGACGTTCTCCGTCTGCGGCTCCACGCCGGCCACGCCGTCGTAGACCGCGACCGCACCATCCAGCACCCGCAACGACCGCTCGACCTCGACCGTGAAGTCGACGTGACCGGGCGTGTCGATGATCTGGATCGTGTGGCCCTTCCACTCACACTTGGTGGCAGCGGAGGTGATGGTGATACCACGCTCCTGCTCCTGCTCCATCCAGTCCATGACGGCAGCGCCCTCGTGGACCTCACCGATCTTGTAGGTGATACCGGTGTAGAACAGGATCCGCTCGGTGGTCGTGGTCTTACCGGCATCGATGTGCGCCATGATGCCGATGTTGCGTACGTTGGCGAGCGCGTCTGCGGCGGCCACTTCAATCCCTACTTATCGTCGTCTCGACTCGACCGGTGGCGGTTCCGGCGCCGGTCCGGCGCCGGAACCAGGCTGTTACCAGCGGTAGTGCGCGAAGGCCTTGTTGGACTCCGCCATCTTGTGGGTGTCCTCGCGTCGCTTGACGGCGGCGCCCAGACCGTTGCTCGCGTCGAGCAGCTCGTTCATCAGCCGCTCGACCATGGTCTTCTCGCGGCGGGCCTTGGAGTACGTGACCAGCCAGCGCAGACCGAGGGTGGTCGCCCGGGCCGGACGGACCTCGACCGGCACCTGGTAGGTGGCGCCACCGACCCGGCGGCTGCGCACCTCCAGGGTCGGCTTGACGTTGTCCATCGCGCGCTTGAGGGTGACGACCGGGTCGGTGCCGCTCTTCTCGCGGCAGCCCTCCAGGGCGGCGTACACGATGCGCTCGGCGAGCTGACGCTTACCGCGCATCAGGATCTTGTTGACCAGCTGGGTGACCAGCGGCGAGTTGTACACCGGGTCAGCGACCAGCGGCTTCCGCGGAGCGGGTCCCTTACGCGGCATGTCAGCTCTTCTCCTTCTTCGCGCCGTACCGGCTGCGCGCCTGCTTGCGGTTGCGGACACCCTGGGTGTCCAGCGAACCGCGGACGATCTTGTAACGCACGCCGGGGAGGTCCTTCACCCGGCCGCCGCGAACGAGCACGATCGAGTGCTCCTGGAGGTTGTGACCCACGCCCGGGATGTAGGCGGTCACCTCGATCTGGCTGCTGAGCTTGACACGCGCGACCTTGCGGAGCGCCGAGTTCGGCTTCTTGGGGGTGGTGGTGTACACGCGGGTGCACACACCGCGCCGCTGAGGGGATCCCTTCAGCGCCGGGGTCTTGGTCTTGGTCGTCTTGGCCTGGCGGCCCTTTCGGACCAGCTGCTGAATGGTGGGCACCGGGTTTCTCCGCTCCCTTCGGCCGCGTCACGCGACCGCGCCGTCTGCTCGTTAGCCGACCTGATGGCCGACTCTCCTACATTCCGACCGGATCCACCTCGCGGCGGTCCCGGTACCCGCGGTCGGGTGTGTCGCCCGGTTCGCGGTCCCGGTGCCGTCGCTCGCGCGGGTGGCACCGGCTTCTGTCACCGGCGCGTGGTCGTCCGCCCGCCGGGTCCTGTCGACTGTGTCGTACGGCCGCTCGATCTCCGGATCAATCCGGATCCCGCGCACGCACGAGTCGCCCGGGCATGCCCGGGCGCAAGGGGAAAGAGTACCTACCACAGCCTCGCAGGTCAAAACGGGCTGGTCCGCCGGGTCTCAGATCCCCGTCGGTCGTGCCCTGCGCCCTGCCTGCTCGCCCGTGACGGGCCCCTAGGCTGTCCAGTGTACCGGCTGCCGTGCGCCGCAGCCCGTCACCCCCGGGCGACGGGGGTCACGCCAACTGCACCAGCAACGCCAGCCCCAGGCCCAGCAGGCTGAGCACCAACCCCACGCCACCGCAGCTGATCCCGGCCGTCGCCAGCCCCCGGCCGGTGAACCGCACCGCCGGCGGTGGCGCGGCCCGGCGGATCTGCCGGCGGGCCAGCAGCCCGGCGACGATCGCCGCCGCACCGGCCAGCACCCCCGGCACCGTGAACGCACCGGCCGCCCAGGCCCCGCCGAGCTGCGCTCCCCCGACGCCGAAGCAGATCACCAGGAACGACACCAGAATCGACCCGATGCCGGCGATCAACGAGCCCACCGCCGGCCCGGAGGTGACCGCCGGCACGTCCAGGTGCACCACCCCGAAGGGGGTGCCCGGCACGGCGTCGACCCGCTTGGGGGCGCGCGGGGCGTCCGGTGGCGGTGGGGGCAGCGGTCCGTGCCCGTGCCCCGACGGCGCCGGCCAGCCCGTCCCGGCCGCCGGCTGTCCCGGGTACGCCCCGGGCGCGCCTGTCCCGGGGTACGCCGCACCCGGGCCGGGATACGGCGACGGCCCGGCGGGCGGTCCCCCGACCCCGGCGAACGGCCCGCCACCCGACGGTGACCCACCGCCGAACGGCCCACCACCCGACGGACCACCACCGAACGGAACAGCGCCGGCCGGCCCGCCACCCGACGGTGTGCCGCCGGCCCCGGACGTCGGCGGAGGGGCGTACCCGAGGGGGGTGGCCTCCGGCGGGATGCCGGCACCGTGCACCGGGCCGGGCTCGGACGGCGCGCCCCACGGGCCCGCGGCCCACGGGTCGGGTGGGCGGTTCGCTCCGGCGTCGGTGCCGGGCGCGGCCGGCTCCGGGGAGCCGGCGGGCGGTCGGCCCGGGTCGCCTCCCGACGGCGGCGCCGGTTCCGTCACGGGGTCCTCCTGTCGCGATGTGGGTCCACCGTCACGCGACGGACACCGGCCAGGCTACCGCCGCCGCGCACAGCGGGTGCCCCCTGCCGGATCATCACCCCGACGGGTCAGTCGACGTTCGGGGCGAAGTCCTGCCCGTACGGGGAACCGGCCAGCCGGACCACGCCGATCACCACCAACGTCACCACCGCGACCGCGACCAACACCAGGCCCACCCGCGCCAGCCGCTCCCCCCGCCGCAGCCAGGCCGCGCCGGTGAGGAACCCACCCGAGGCGTACGCCTCCCGGCGGGCCTGCCGGGCCAATTGGAGGGCGATCGTGGCGGGCACCACCCCGCCGACGAAGAGCCCCGTCAACGCCCCGATCAACCCGAGCGCGAAAACGGCCCGTGCCTTGGTGGCGCGTACCGGGTCGGGGTCGAGCGGATGACGTGGTGGCTGGTACGCCAACGGCACCTGCCCCGCTGCGGTCGTCATGCCCACCATCATGCCCGGCCGCCGGCCGTACCGGACACGTGCCGACCGACACCGGCCCGAAACGAGGGAAGGCCCCCGGCGCGACGCCGGGGGCCTTCCTCGTCAGCTGGTGCTCAGCGGTACGACCCGAAGTCGAAGTCGTCCAGCGGAACCGCCTGGCCGCTGGCCGGCCCGAAGCCGTAGTCGGTCTCCGGGTAGCCGGTCATCGAGTAGACCTTGGCCTTCGCCTCCTCGGTCGGCTCGACCCGGACGTTGCGGTACTTGCTGATGCCGGTACCGGCCGGGATGAGCTTACCGATGATCACGTTCTCCTTGAGGCCGACCAGCGAGTCGCTGCGCGAGTTGATCGCCGCGTCGGTCAGCACCCGGGTGGTCTCCTGGAAGGAGGCCGCCGAGAGCCAGGAGTCGGTGGCCAGCGAGGCCTTGGTGATACCCATCAGCACCGGACGACCGGCGGCGGGCTCGCCACCCTCGCCGACGAGCCGGCGGTTCTCCGACTCGAACAGCGCCCGGTCGACCAGCACACCCGGCAGGAACTCGGTCGAGCCGGAGTCGATGACCGTCACCCGCTTGAGCATCTGGCGGATGATGATCTCGATGTGCTTGTCGTGGATGAGCACACCCTGCGAGCGGTAGACCTCCTGGACCTCCTGGGTCAGGTGGACCTGGACCGCGCGCGGGCCGAGGATGCGCAGCAGCTCGTGCGGGTCGATGGTGCCCTCGGTGAGCTTCTCGCCGACCTCGACGTGGTCCCCGTCGTGGGTCCGCAGCCGGACCCGCTTGGAGATCTTGTCGTAGACGATCTCGTCGCTGCCGTCGTCCGGCACCACGATGATCTTCCGGGACCGCTCGCCGTCCTCGATCCGGATCCTGCCCGGGGTGTCGGCGATGGGCGCCTTGCCCTTCGGGATACGGGCCTCGAAGATCTCCTGGACACGCGGCAGACCCTGGGTGATGTCCTCACCCGCGACACCACCGGTGTGGAAGGTACGCATCGTCAGCTGGGTACCCGGCTCACCGATCGACTGGGCGGCGATGATGCCGACCGCCTCGCCGACGTCCACGGTCTTGCCGGTCGGCAGCGAACGGCCGTAGCACGCACCGCAGACGCCCAGCTTCGACTCGCAGGTGAGCACGCTGCGCACCCGGACCGTCTCCACCCCGGCGGCGACGATCTTGTCGACCCCGATGGAGTTGATGTCCTGACCCCGGTGGGCCACCACGGTGCCGTCCGGCCCCTTGATGTCGTCGGCCAGGGTACGGGCGTGCACGCTGGTCTCGGCGTGCTCGTGGACGACCAGCCGGCCACCCTCCAGACGCTCGCCGATCTGCATCGGGATCGCCCGGTCGGTGCCGCAGTCCTCCTCGCGGATGATGACGTCCTGCGAGACGTCCACCAGACGACGGGTCAGGTAACCCGAGTCGGCGGTCCGCAGCGCGGTGTCCGCCAGACCCTTACGGGCACCGTGCGTGGAGATGAAGTACTCCAGCACGGACAGACCCTCCCGGTACGACGCCTTGATGGGTCGCGGGATGATCTCGCCCTTCGGGTTGGCCACCAGACCACGGATCGCCGCGATCTGCCGGAGCTGGAGCAGGTTACCGCGGGCACCCGAGTTGATCATCTTCCACAGCGGGTTCTCCTGCGGCAGCGCGGTGTCCATCTCCTTGGCGACCTCGTTGGTCGCCTTGGTCCAGATCTCGATGAGTTCGCCGCGACGCTCCTCGGCGGTCATCAGACCACGCTGGTACTGCTTGTCGATCCGGTCGGCTTCCTTCTCGTACCGCTCCAGGATCTCCCGCTTGCGCGGCGGAGCGATGACGTCCTCCATGCCGATGGTGACGCCGGACCAGGTGGCCCAGTGGAACCCGGCCTCCTTGAGGCCGTCCAGGGTGGCGGCCAGCGCCACCTTGGGGAAGCGCTCGGCGAGGTCGTTGACGATCGCGGAGAGCTGACCCTTGCGGATCTCGTAGTTCACGAAGCGGTAGCCCTGCGGCAGCGTCTCGTTGAACAGGACCCGGCCGAGCGTGGTCTCCACGGTCAGCGGCTCACCCTCGACCCAGCCCTCCGGGGCGACCCACGGCTCCGCGCCGTTGCCGTTGTCGACACCGATCACGTCCCGCAGCCGGATCTTGACCGGGGTCTGCAGGTGCAGCTCGCCCGCGTCGAAGGCCATCCGCGCCTCGGCGTCCGAGCTGAACGCCCGGCCCTCGCCGACCCCGCCCGGGGTCAGGTGGGTGAGGTGGTAGAGGCCGATGACCATGTCCTGGGTGGGCATGGTGACGGGCTTGCCGTCGGCCGGCTTGAGGATGTTGTTCGACGACAGCATCAGGATCCGCGCCTCGGCCTGGGCCTCGGCCGACAGCGGCACGTGCACCGCCATCTGGTCACCGTCGAAGTCGGCGTTGAACGCGGTGCAGACCAGCGGGTGGATCTGGATCGCCTTGCCCTCGACCAGCTGCGGCTCGAAGGCCTGGATGCCCAGGCGGTGCAGCGTCGGCGCGCGGTTGAGCAGCACCGGGTGCTCGCCGATGACCTCTTCCAGCACGTCCCACACGACCGGGCGCTGCCGCTCGACCATCCGCTTGGCGGACTTGATGTTCTGCGCGTGGTTGAGGTCGACCAGCCGCTTCATCACGAACGGCTTGAACAGCTCCAGCGCCATCTGCTTGGGCAGGCCGCACTGGTGCAGCTTCAGCTTGGGGCCGACCACGATGACCGAACGGCCGGAGTAGTCGACGCGCTTGCCGAGCAGGTTCTGCCGGAACCGGCCCTGCTTGCCCTTGAGCATGTCGGACAGCGACTTGAGCGGGCGGTTACCCGGGCCGGTGACCGGCCGGCCGCGACGGCCGTTGTCGAACAGCGCGTCGACGGCCTCCTGGAGCATCCGCTTCTCGTTGTTGACGATGATCTCGGGGGCACCGAGGTCGATCAGCCGCTTGAGCCGGTTGTTCCGGTTGATCACACGGCGGTACAGGTCGTTCAGGTCGGAGGTCGCGAAGCGGCCACCGTCGAGCTGCACCATCGGGCGCAGGTCCGGCGGGATGACCGGGACGCAGTCCAGCACCATGCCCAGCGGCGAGTTGCGGGTGTTCAGGAACGCCGCGACGACCTTCAGCCGCTTGAGCGCGCGGATCTTGCGCTGGCCCTTGCCGGAGCGGATGGTCTCGCGCAGGCTCTCAGCCTCGGCGTCGAGGTCCATGTTCTGGACCAGCGCCTTGATCGCCTCGGCGCCCATGCCACCGGTGAAGTACTCGCCGAACCGGTCACGCAGCTCGCGGTAGAGCAGCTCGTCGGTGACCAGCTGCTTGGAGTCGAGCTTGCGGAAGGTGTCGAGGACCTCGTCGAGGCGGTCGATCTCGCGCTGGGCCCGGTCGCGGATCTGGCGCATCTCGCGCTCTCCGCCCTCCTTGACCTTGCGCCGGACGTCCGCCTTGGCACCCTCGGCCTCCAGCTCGGCCAGGTCGGCCTCCAGCTTGGCGGCCCGCTTCTCGATCTCCGAGTCGCGGCTGTTCTCGGACTGCCGCTTCTCGGCGAGGATCTCGTTCTCGATCGTCGAGAGGTCACGGTGACGCGCCTCGGCGTCCACGCTCGTCACGACGTACGAGGCGAAGTAGATGATCTTTTCGAGGTCCTTGGGGGCGAGGTCCAGCAGGTAGCCCAGCCGGCTCGGCACGCCCTTGAAGTACCAGATGTGGGTCACCGGAGCGGCCAGCTCGATGTGCCCCATCCGCTCACGACGGACCTTGGAGCGGGTCACCTCGACGCCGCAGCGCTCACAGATGATGCCCTTGAACCGGACCCGCTTGTACTTGCCGCAGTAGCACTCCCAGTCCCGCTGAGGACCGAAGATCTTCTCGCAGAAGAGCCCGTCCTTCTCCGGCTTGAGGGTGCGGTAGTTGATCGTCTCGGGCTTCTTGACCTCGCCGTGCGACCACTGACGGATGTCGTCCGCGGTCGCGAGGCCGATGCGCAGCTCGTCGAAGAAGTTGACGTCGAGCACTATGTCCCCTATGTCGTCGTCTTTACAGCTAGATCACGGGCGGGGTCGGGAGCCGGACAGCCGGCCCCCGACCCGCACCACTTACACCTCTTCGACCGAGCTCGGCTCGCGCCGGGACAGGTCGATGCCCAGCTCCTCCGCGGCCCGGAACACCTCGTCGTCGGTCTCGCGCATCTCCAGGGCCACCCCGTCGCTGCTGAGCACCTCGACGTTCAGGCACAGCGACTGGAGCTCCTTGAGCAGCACCTTGAACGACTCCGGGATGCCCGGCTCCGGGATGTTCTCGCCCTTGACGATCGCCTCGTAGACCTTGACCCGGCCCAGGACGTCGTCGGACTTGATGGTCAGCAGTTCCTGCAGGGCGTAGGCGGCGCCGTACGCCTGCATGGCCCAGCACTCCATCTCACCGAAGCGCTGGCCACCGAACTGCGCCTTACCACCCAGCGGCTGCTGCGTGATCATCGAGTACGGTCCGGTCGACCGGGCGTGGATCTTGTCGTCGACCAGGTGGTTGAGCTTCAGGATGTAGATGTAGCCGACCGCGATCGGGTCGGGCAGCGGCTCGCCGGAACGACCGTCGAACAGCTGCGCCTTGCCGGAGGAACCGATCAGCTGCTTGCCGTCCCGGTTGGGCAGGGTCGACGAGAGCAGACCGGAGATCTCCTCCTCGCGGGCACCGTCGAAGACCGGCGTGGCCACGTTGGTGTCCGGCTCGGACTCGTGCGCCTCGATCGAGCGGAGCTGACGCTTCCACTCGGTGTCGTCGCCGTCCACGCTCCAGCCCGTCTTGGCCACCCACCCGAGGTGGGTCTCCAGGACCTGACCGATGTTCATCCGGGACGGCACACCCAGCGGGTTCAGCACGATGTCGACCGGGGTGCCGTCCTCCAGGAACGGCATGTCCTCGATCGGCAGGATCTTCGAGATGACACCCTTGTTGCCGTGCCGGCCGGCGAGCTTGTCGCCGTCCTGGATCTTGCGCTTCTGGGCGACGTACACCCGGACCAGCTCGTTGACGCCCGGCGGCAACTCGTCGCCGTCCTCGCGGGAGAAGGTCCGCACCCCGATGACCGTGCCGGTCTCGCCGTGCGGCACCTTCAGCGAGGTGTCCCGGACCTCACGCGCCTTCTCACCGAAGATCGCGCGCAGCAGCCGCTCCTCCGGGGTCAGCTCGGTCTCGCCCTTCGGCGTGACCTTGCCGACCAGGATGTCGCCGGGGACGACCTCGGCGCCGATCCGGATGATGCCGCGCTCGTCGAGGTCGGCGAGCATCTCCTCGCTGACGTTCGGGATGTCCCGGGTGATCTCCTCCGGGCCGAGCTTGGTGTCCCGGGCGTCGACCTCGTGCTCCTCGATGTGGATCGAGGTGAGCACGTCCTGCTGCACGAGGCGCTGCGACAGGATGATCGCGTCCTCGTAGTTGTGGCCCTCCCAGCACATGAACGCCACCAGCAGGTTGCGTCCGAGCGCCATCTCGCCCTCGTCGGTGCACGGACCGTCGGCGATGACCTGGCCGGCCTCGACGCGGTCGCCCTCGAAGACGACCGGCTTCTGGTTGACGCAGGAGCCGGCGTTGGAGCGGCGGAACTTGTGCAGCAGGTACGTCCGGCGGTGGCCGTCGTCCTGGTGGATGGTGATGTAGTCGGCGCAGAGATCCTCGATCACGCCACCGACCTCGGCCACCACCACGTCACCGGCGTCGACCGCGGCACGGTACTCCATGCCGGTGCCGACCAGCGGCGACTCCGCCTTGACCAGCGGCACCGCCTGACGCTGCATGTTGGCGCCCATCAGCGCGCGGTTGGCGTCGTCGTGCTCCAGGAACGGGATCATCGCGGTCGCGACCGAGGTCATCTGCCGCGGCGACACGTCCATGTAGTCGACGGCGCCGGGGACGACGTCCTCGGTCTCGCCACCCTTACGGCGACACAGCACCCGGTCCTCGGCGAACGTGCCGTCGGCCTTGAGCGGCGCGTTGGCCTGGGCCTTGACGAACCGGTCCTCCTCGTCCGCGGTCAGGTAGTCGATCTGGTCGGTGACCCGACCCTCGACGACCTTCCGGTACGGCGTCTCGATGAAGCCGAACGGGTTGACCCGGGCGAAGGTGGACAGCGCGCCGATCAGGCCGATGTTCGGGCCTTCCGGCGTCTCGATCGGGCACATCCGGCCGTAGTGGGACGGGTGCACGTCGCGGACCTCGAAGCCGGCCCGCTCCCGGGACAGACCACCCGGGCCGAGCGCGCTCAGCCGCCGCCGGTGGGTCAGGCCCGCCAGCGGGTTGGTCTGGTCCATGAACTGGGACAGCTGCGACGTGCCGAAGAACTCCTTGATCGCCGCCACCACCGGGCGGATGTTGATCAGGGTCTGCGGCGTGATCGCCTCGACGTCCTGGGTGGTCATCCGCTCGCGGACGACCCGCTCCATCCGGGAGAGACCCACCCGGACCTGGTTCTGGATCAGCTCGCCCACGGTACGCAGGCGACGGTTGCCGAAGTGGTCGATGTCGTCGGCCTCGTAGCCGTCCTCACCGGCGTGCAGCCGGCAGAGGTACTCCACGGTGGCGACGACGTCGTCCTCGGTGAGCGTGCCGGTGGTGATCGGCACGTCGAGTTCGAGCTTCTTGTTGAACTTGTAGCGCCCGACCTTGGCGACGTCGTACCGCTTCGGGTTGAAGAAGAGGTTGTCGAGCAGGGTCTGGGCGTTCTCGCGGGTCGGCGGCTCGCCAGGGCGGAGCTTGCGGTAGATGTCGAGCAGGGCCTCGTCCTGGCCGGCGATGTGGTCCTTCTCGAGCGTGGTCATCATCAGCTCGGACCAGCCGAACTTCTCGCGGATCTGCTCGGCGGACCAACCGATGGCCTTGAGCAGGACCGTGACGGCCTGCCGGCGCTTGCGGTCGATACGGACGCCGACCGTGTCGCGCTTGTCGATGTCGAACTCCAGCCAGGCACCCCGGCTGGGGATGACCTTGACGCTGGAGAGGTCGCGGTCGGAGGTCTTGTCCGGCTGCTTGTCGAAGTAGACGCCCGGGGACCGGACGAGCTGGCTGACCACGACGCGCTCGGTGCCGTTGATGATGAAGGTGCCCTTGGGCGTCATCATCGGGAAGTCACCCATGAACACCGTCTGGCTCTTGATCTCGCCGGTGGTGTTGTTGGTGAACTCCGCCGTCACGAACAGCGGGGCGCAGTAGGTCAGGTCCTTCTCCTTGCACTCCTCGATCGAGGCCTTGACCTCGTCGAAGCGCGGTGCCGAGAAGGACAGCGACATGGTGCCGGAAAAGTCCTCAATGGGACTGATCTCGTCGAGGATTTCCGCGAGACCCGAGCGTGCGTGCGGGTCGTCCGCCGACCGGCCCTGCCAAGCCTCGTTGCCGACGAGCCAGTCGAAGGACTCGTTCTGGATGGCGAGGAGGTTGGGGACCTCGAGGTGTTCGGTGATCCTGCCGAAAGAAACTCGGCGGGGCGCGAAAGCGCTCGACGTACGACTGGTCTTCGCAGGGCGGGAAGCTGCCAAGATGCGTCCTTCCGAGGACCGGTGCTGCAGAACGGCTGGTACGCGTGCACTCCAATGACCCCACCAGAAATATCCGTAACCGGACATTTCCGAGCAGGGGTCAAGTCGGAAGGCAGCGCAAACTAGCAGTGTAGCCGAGAGGCTAACCGCTGTCCAGCCCATCCCGCAGGTCGTCGCGGAACGCGCCTCGGGACCCCGGAGAACGGGGTCGTACCGGGCCGCTCGGAACACGACGTTCCTGTCGGACCGCTCGGGTGGAGCGGCTGCTGGTGCTGCCGCAGCCAATACCCGAGAGGGGGCCGTCGCAAGCGCGGAAGGTCTTGCTGGTGTCAGCGTGCCTGGCAGGCCGGGGCCACGTCAAGAGGCTCCAAGCGCCTGCTCGCCGGGTTTCCCACGGATGGGCTACCCACCGCGACACCGCCATGTCGCACCATGAGTGCGAACACCCTGCTCACACCACTGATACCCGGAGTCACCAAGCATGACGGGCGGTGATCCGTCTGTCGGATCACCGCCCGTTCATTTTGCGGTGTGCCGCGGCTCACCCGAGCCGGACACGCGCCACGGTCGACCGCACGGGTCGACCCCAGGTCACTTGAGGGTGACCTTGGCGCCCTCACCCTCGAGCTTGGCCTTCGCCTTCTCGGCGGTCTCCTTGTTGACCTTCTCCAGGATCGCCTTCGGCGCGGCCTCGACCGCGTCCTTGGCCTCCTTGAGGCCCAGGCCGGTCAGCTCACGCACGACCTTGATGACCTGGATCTTCTTGCCACCGTCGGCCTCGAGGACGACGTCGAACTCGTCCTTCTCCTCCTCGACCGGCGCGGCGGCGGCGCCACCGGCACCACCCGCGGCGGCGACCGCGACCGGCGCGGCGGCGGTGACCTCGAAGGTCTCCTCGAACTGCTTCACGAACTCGGAGAGCTCGATCAGCGTCATCTCCTTGAACGCGTCGAGCAGCTCGTCGGTGCTGAGCTTCGCCATGTCTGGCGTCCTTTCTCGCAATGAAAATTAAAGAACGTGGTGCGCCGGGAGGCCTCAGGCCGCCTCGGCGCCCTCCTGCTCGCGCTTCTTGTCCGCCAGGGCGGCCGCCGCGCGGGCGGCCTTGGAGAGCGGCGCCTGGAACAGGGCCGCGGCCTTGCTCAGGTTGCCCTTCATCGCGCCGGCCAGCTTGGCCAGCAGCACCTCACGGGACTCCAGGTCGGCGAGCTTCGTGACCTCGGCCGCGGAAATGGCCTTGCCCTCGAACACACCGCCCTTGATGACGAGCTTCGGGTTGGCCTTCGCGAAGTCGCGAAGACCCTTCGCCGCCTCGACGACGTCGCCCGAAACGAAAGTCAGCGCGGTAGGACCGGTGAACAGCTCGTCGAGGCCGGAGATGCCCGCCTCGGTCGCGGCACGCTTGGCCAGCGTGTTCTTCGCGACCGTGTAGGTGGTCTCCTTGCCGAGCGAGCGCCGCAGCTGGGTGAGCTGGGAAACCGTCAGACCACGGTACTCGGTGAGCACCGCAGCGCCCGAGGTACGGAAGCTCTCGGTCAGCTCAGCGACGGCCGTGGCCTTGTCGGCCCGGATCGGCTTGTCCGCCATGTCCCTCCTCTCTCGTTACTCGGAGCTGGTCGCCGTCGGGGAGCACAGGGCTCGGTGACGGCGCCGGAGGCGTCACGACAACGAAAAAACCCCGGCGCAGGGCGCGCGGGGCGAGGGCGGGGCCGATCACCATGGTCGGCGGACCACGGGGAGGAACCGAACTACGCTTACCGCCCTGCGCGGGTCGCCCGTCATCGCGGAGCCTTCGACCGTGCCGGGGCACGGTGACCAGCGGTCTCTGGGTGGAACTACCGCACCAGGTTACGCGACGGCCCGGCCATCACCAAATCGCCCTCCGCCGGTCACGGGCGGACCCGCCGCCACCGCACGTAGCCGGCCAGTGCCGCCCCCGCCCAGGCCAGCGCCCAGGCCGACAGGAGCAGCGCGGTGCCGGTGGGCAGGGAACCGGCGAGCGCCCGCGCGGTGGCCAGCACCGGCGGCACCAGCCAGGGCGCCGCCGAGCCGCGCAGGCCCAGCGCGAGGGTGCCGACCGCGCCCAGGGCGAGCACGGCGACGCCGTACCCGGCGCTGCGGGTGAGCGCCCGGCTGGCCAGGGCGCCCAGGGCCACCGCGGGCAGCAGGGCGAGCAGGTGCGCCCACAGGCCGAGGGCCAGCGCCGCCACCACCGGCGGATCACCCGGACCGGGCGCGGCCACCCCGCCGACCAGCCACGGGAAGAGCAGCGCGACCAGCACCGTGCCCACCCCGGCGAGCACGGCCGCGAGCAGCCCGGCGAGCCGCTCCCGGACCGGACCGACAAGCACCTGCGCCAGCCGGCGCTGCACGTCCGGCTCGACGTCCAGCAGGATCTTGGTCTGCCAGGCCAGCACCGGGAAGAGCACCACCGCACTGACGCCGTACGCCTCCGCCGGGCGGGCCCGGCCGCCGCCGTACAGGATGCCCAGGGCCAGCAGGCCGGCCAGCAGCGGCGCCAGCGCCCGTCCGGTACGCAGGAAGCCGGCCAGCCGCATCCGAACCAGGGCGCTCACCGGGCCACCTCCCCCGCCCGGCCGTCCCGTGCCGGCTCGCCCGCCGACCCGGCCCCGGCGGGCGGGACGGGTGCCGGCGGCGCAGCCGCCCCCGGGGGCGTGCCGGCGGGTTCGCGTACCCGCAGGATCTGGTGGCCGTCGGCGCGTAACCGGGCGACGGTGCCGGCCACCCGCGCGGCCGGCACAGCGACCTCGACCACGGCGACGGCGGCGTCACCGGCGGCCGGCTCGTCGGTGACCAGACCGTCGGCGACCGTCCAGTGCCAGGCTCCGGGGAGCCGGACCGTCTCGCCCCGGTGGTCGCTGACCAGGACCGCTCCCCCGGCCGCCAGCACCTCGTCGACCAGTTCCGGCACCAGGCCCCGGGCGGCGGCGTCCAGCCCCTCCCAGGGCTCGTCGAGGACCAGCAGACCGGGGGTCCGCAGCATCGCCTGGGCCAGGCCGACCTTCTGCGCGGTGCCCTTGGACAGGTCGGGCAGGCGGACCGCGCGGAACGGGGTCAGGCCCAGCCGGTCGGTCCACCTGTCGACGGCCCGGTCGGCGTCGGCCCGGCCCAGGCCGGCGGCCCGGCCCATGGCGGTGAGGTAGCGGGTCACGGTGAACGGCTGGTCGGCGGGGAACCGCTCGGGCACCCAGCCGACCCGGTGCGGGCGGTCGACCACCCGGCCCCGGACCGGACGCAGCACCCCGGCGCAGAGTTGCAGCAGGGTCGACTTGCCGGCCCCGTTGCGGCCGAGCACCACCGCCACCTCGCCCGGGTCGAGGCGGGCCGTGACGCCGCGCAGCACCCAGGGGCCGCCCCGACGGTACCGGAGCCGGACGTCCTCCAGTCGCATGGGGTGAGCCTGCCACAGCCCGACACACGGCAGGGGCCCCGCCACGGTGCGTGGCGGGGCCCCTGCGCGGGAGCGGTCGGGATCAGCCCTCGACGGCGTTCTCCTGCAGGTTCTTCACCACGTTCGGGTCGATCGGGACGCCCGGACCCATCGTGGTGGCCAGGGTGACCTTCTTGAGGTACTTGCCCTTGGCCGCGGACGGCTTGGCGCGGAGCACCTCGTCCAGCACCGCGGCGTAGTTGTCGATCAGCTGGGTCTCGGAGAACGAGGCCTTGCCGATGATCAGGTGGAGGTTGGAGTGCTTGTCCACCCGGAAGGTGATCTTGCCGCCCTTGATGTCCGAGACGGCCTTGGTGACGTCCATGGTCACCGTGCCCGTCTTCGGGTTCGGCATCAGGCCGCGCGGGCCCAGGATCCGCGCGATCCGGCCGATCTTGGCCATCTGGTCCGGCGTGGCGATCGCCGCGTCGAAGTCCAGCCAGCCGCCCTGGATCCGGGCGACCAGCTCGTCCGTGCCCACCTCGTCGGCACCGGCGGCGGCGGCCTCCTCGGCCTTCGCGCCGGCGGCGAAGACGATCACGCGGGCGGTCTTACCGGTGCCGTGCGGCAGGTTGACCACGCCGCGGACCATCTGGTCCGCCTTGCGGGGGTCGACGCCGAGGCGCATGGCGACCTCGACCGTGGCGTCGAACTTGGCGCTGGTGGTGTCCTTGGCGAGCTTGACCGCCTCGGCCGGGGTGTAGAGCTTCGACTTGTCGATCGCCTCGGCGGCCTTGCGGTACGTCTTGCTGCGCTGCATCTCGGGTTACTCCTGTGGTCTCTGGCGGGCCGCGGTCGACGCGCGCCCTCCCACGAACTGGTCTGGGGGACTGACGGGCGTCAGTCGTTGACGACGATGCCCATCGACCGGGCGGTACCGGCGATGATCTTCGCAGCCTGGTCGATGTCGTTGGCGTTGAGGTCGACCATCTTCTTCTCGGCGATCTCGCGCACCTGGGCCTGGCTCACCGAGCCGACCTTCTGGCTCTGCGGCACGCCGGAGCCCTTGTCCACGCCGGCGGCCTTGAGCAGCAGCCGGGCGGCGGGCGGGGTCTTCAGGACGAAGGTGAAGGAGCGGTCCTCGTAGACGCTGATCTCGGCGGGGACGATGTCGCCCCGCTGGGACTCGGTCTGCGCGTTGTAGGACTTGCAGAACTCCATGATGTTCACGCCGTGCTGACCGAGCGCGGGGCCCACCGGCGGCGCCGGGGTCGCCTGGCCCGCCTTCAGCTGAAGCGTGAACGTCTTGACGAGCTTCTTCTTCGGAGGCATGTCACTTCCTGGGGCTTGGAACTGGGAAAGGTGCCGGCCACGGGCGCGCACGGTCAGCGCGGTGCCACAGCGACGACATTCAAGGGTAGCGCAGCGCCCGGCGACCCTCTGCGCCGAGGTCCACGCCGGGACGTAACGACGTCGCCGGCGGCGGGCCGTGGCCCACCGCCGGCGACGAAAACGACGTCAGATCTTGGCGACCTGGTTGAAGTTCAGCTCGACCGGGGTCTCCCGGCCGAAGATCGACACCAGCACCTTGAGCTTCTGCTGGTCGGCGTTGATCTCGCTGATCGTCGCCGGCAGCGAGGCGAACGCCCCGTCGGTGACGGTGACCGAGTCGCCCACCTCGAAGTCGAGGACCTTAATCTCGGGCTTGGCCTTCTTCTGCTCGGTCTCCACCGCCGGAGCCAGCCACTTGAGCACCTCGTCGAGGCTCAGCGGCGCCGGCCGGTCGGCCCGGTCGGTGGCCCCCACGAACCCGGTGACCCCCGGCGTGTTGCGCACGCAGGAGTAGGACTCGGCGGTCAGCTCCATCCGGACCAGGATGTAGCCGGGGAAGACCTTGGCCTGGATCTGGGAACGCTTGCCGTTCTTGACCTCGACCTCTTCCCGGGTCGGGACCTCGACCTGGTAGATGAACTCCTCCATGTCGAGGGAGGTGATCCGGGTCTCGAGGTTGGTCTTGACCTTGTTCTCGTAACCGGCGTACGAGTGCACCACGTACCAGTCGCCGGGCGCGTAGCGCAGCTTCTGGCGCAGCTCGGCGACCGGGTCGTAGTCCTCGTCCGGCTCCGGCTCCGTGGTCGGGAATTCCGGCTCGCTGGCGGCCTCGACCGACTCGTCACTCGCCGCCGTCGCGACCGTGGACTGGTCGTCCGTGGTCCCGGCGGTCTCGTCGTACTCAGGCACGCTTGCTCACTTCCGTCACTATCGGCTCAGTCGGCCGGTCAGCTGGGGCTGCCGAAGACCCACAGCACGCCCTTCGCGAAGGCGAAGTCGAGCAGGCCCACGATGGTCAGCATCACCGCGACGAAGGTGACCACCACGGCGGTGTAGGTCAGCAGCTCCTTGCGGGTCGGCCAGATGACCTTACGCAGTTCGGCGACGACCTCGCGGAAGAAACGCGCGATGCGGCCGAACGGCCCCACCCGGTCGGTCTCGGAGCGGGTCTTCGACTTGCTGTCGGCGGCACCCGCACGGGTCCGCGACCGGGTCGCGGTGCCACCCCGGGATACCGGCTCGTCCGCATCGGTGGCGTCGTCGTCGGTGGCGTCGCTGTCGGCGGTCACCTCGTCGACGACCTCGTCACGCTCGTCGCGCAGACCGTCGTCGCCGGCGTCCTCGCCGCGCCGCTTGCTCTCGGCCACTTCGCCCTCCGTCGCGGGATGTCGGGTCGTACGCCGGGAGGCGTACGCGGCGCTGGTCACGCCGGCCGGACCAACCGTCCCGCGACGGGCCGCGGCCGGCGGACCGGACGAAGGGCTCCGAGTCGCCTCGAAGCCACCCCGCCGATGCCACCACCACGGGCCGGACGCCGCCTTGCGGCGGCGCGACCCACGGGAACGGTCAGGCCTGAGGCGCAGGGGTGACAGGACTTGAACCTGCAGCCTGCGGTTTTGGAGACCGCTGCTCTGCCAATTGAGCTACACCCCTGTGCGGCAACGCTCGCCCCACCCGACCTACGCGGCCGAGCAGGGGTCACTTGCCCCACGGCGGACCAGTGTACGGGTAGCACCCCGACTTTCCCAACCGGTCCCGCCCGGTCCGTGCCGACGAACCCTCAGTCGGCCGTCCGCACGGTCGCCCGCGCCTGCGACAGGACCTTCTCGCCACCACACCGGGCGGTCACATCGAGCCTGGTCAGGCCGGCTTCGGTGACCTCCTTGACCACCGCGTCGACGGTGATCTCGGTGCCCTCGTCGTCGTCGGGGACGACCACCGGCCGGGTGAACCGCACCCCGAACTCGACCACCGCGTCGGGCGCGCCGGCCCACTCGGTGACCGCCCGACCGACAAGCGCCATGGTGAACATGCCGTGGGCGATCACCCCGGGCAGCCCCACCTTCGTGGCGGTCCGGTCGCTCCAGTGGATCGGGTTGAAGTCCCCCGAGGCGCCCGCGTAGCGGACCAGGTCCGCCCGGGTCACCCGGAACGTACGGGTCGACAGGTCCACGTCAGGACTCCCCACGGACGACGAGCTTGGACCAGACGGCGACCACCGGCTCACCGGCCACGGTGGTCACGTCGGTGCGGGTGGTGAGGAAGCCGTGCCCGCTGCGGGAGCTGATCTCCTCGATGGTGTTCACACAGACCAGCTCGTCCCCGGCCACCACCGGCCGGGTGTAGGCGAACCGCTGGTCGCCGTGCACCACCCGGCTGTAGTCGACCCCGAGCGCCGGATCGTCGACGATCTGCTGGCTGGCGGCCATGGTGATCAGGACCGGGAAGGTGGGCGGGGCGACCACGTCCGGGTGGCCGAGCGCGCGGGCCGCCGCCGGGTCGTGGTGGGCCGGGTCGGTCGCGCCGATGGCGGTGGCGAACTCGCGGATCTTTTCTCGGCCCACCTGGTAGGGGGCGGTCGGCGGGTACGTCCGGCCGACGAAGGACGGGTCCAGGGACATGCCGCCGAACCTACACGGGACGCACGAACGCCGATCCGCACGGTTGGTGCGCCCCTGAAAGGGGGCGCACCAACCGTGCGGATCGGCGTCCGGGGAAGCGCTGCGGACCGGGCCGGCTACTGCCGGCCGCAGGTCAGCGGGTCTCGCGGTGGATCGTGTGCTTGCCGTCCCGGGGGCAGAACTTCTTCATCTCGATGCGGTCCGGGTCGTTGCGGCGGTTCTTGCGCGTGATGTAGTTGCGCTCCTTGCACTCCACACACGCCAAAGTGATCTTCGGCCGGACATCGGTCGCCTTCGCCACGGCGGAGTGCCTTCCTCGCTACGGATATCAACTACAGCGCATCAGCCTACGCGGACAACGCCTGGACATGCAAAGCGGGCGCCAGTGGCGCCCGTCCCACCGACCACCGGGGATGAGCCCGAAGGACGAGAGTAGCGGTGGCCGGACTTGAACCGGCGACACAGCGATTATGAGCCGCTTGCTCTGCCATCTGAGCTACACCGCCGCAGGCGGGTCCAGCCGGACCCTCTGAGCCCCCTTACGGAATCGAACCGTAGACCTTCTCCTTACCATGGAGACGCTCTGCCGACTGAGCTAAGGGGGCCTACCCGATCACCCCGGAGGGCGTCGCGCAGGGGATACATTACACGGCACCGCGCCGGGGGTGAAATGGGATCCCCCTGTCCCGCATCGCCGCAGCTCAGGGTACGACGCGGAGCCTCGGCAGCGCGTCCGGGTCGATCGCCTCCTGGTCGGTCTGGGCACCGAACCAGGCCTCCAGCCGCTCGTACGGCAGCGGCCGGCTGAACAGGAAGCCCTGCCCGATCTCGCAGCCGATGTCCTGGAGCAGTTCGAGGGTCAGCTCGCTCTCCACCCCCTCGGCCACCACCGACAGGCCGAACTGCTGGGACAGCGACACCACCGCGTTCACGATCGCCAGGTCCCCCGGGTCGGTCGCCATCCCCTGCACGAACGACCGGTCCACCTTCACCTCGTGCACCGGCAGCCGACGCAGCTGGGCCAGCGACGAGTTGCCCGTGCCGAAGTCGTCCACCGCCAGCCGGACGCCGAGGTCCCGCAGCCGGCGCAGGGTGGGGATGGGCCGCTCGGTGCCGTCGAGGACCGCCGCCTCCGGGATCTCCACGGTCAGCAGCTGCGGCGGGACACCGTACTCGGTCAGCAGCTCACCGACCCGGTCCGGGAAGTGCCTGTCGGTCAGCGAGCGGGCGGCGATGTTGACCGCCACCGCCAACGGCTGCCCGGTGCGGCTCCAGTCCCGGCTGCGGCGCAGCCCCTCCCGCAGGACGAACTCGGTGAGCCGACCCAACTGCCCGGTGTGCTCGGCGACCGCGACGAAGTCCTCCGGGGAGACCGTGCCGTGCGCCGGGTGCTCCCAGCGGGCCAGGCACTCCACCCCGAGCAGGCGGCGGTCCCGCAGCGTCACCTTCGGCTGGAAGTAGACCTCCAACTCCCCCTCGTCGAGGGCGCGACGCAGGTCACCGGCGAGCCCGAGCCGGCGCAGCGACCGCGACTCCAGCGCCGGGTTGAACAACTGCACGCTGCCCGGCACCGCCTTGGCCGCAGTGGCCGCCAGGTCGACCCGTTGCAGGAGCACGGCGGCGTCACTGCCGTGATCCGGGTGCACCGCCACCCCGACCGCGGTGTCCACGTCGAGGGTGAGCGCGTCGAAGACCATCTCGTCGCGGATCTGCTCGCGGAGCTGGGCGGCCAGTTCCAGAGCCGCCTCGGCGTTCTCCAGCCGCAGCGTCACCAGGAACTCGTCCCCACCGGCCCGACCCACCAGGGCCGACGAGGGGGCGCAGGCGCGCAGCCGCTCGGCCACCTCGACGAGGACCTTGTCCCCCGCCGCGTGGCCCAGTGACTCGTTGACCTGCCGCAGGCCGTCGACGTCGAAGAGCAGGACGGCGACCACCTCGCCGGGTGCCCGGATCTTGACCGCCTCGGCCAGCGCGGCGGTGATCCGCCGCCGGTTGGGCAGCGTGGTCAGCGCGTCGTGGTAGGCGTCGTGGCGCAGCCGGTCGACCAGCCGCGAATTCTCCAGGGCGACGGCGGCGTGCGCGGCCACGGTCTCGAAGACGGGGATGTCGCTGGTGGTGAAGTGGCCGATGTCGCTGAGCCGGTTGGTGACCTCCAGGGTGCCGATCACCGCCTGGCCGGACCGCAGCGGCACCACGATCGCGTCCTTGACCTGCTGCGCGCCGACCTCCCGGCGCAGGGCCGTGTCGTCGCCGAGCAGCCGCCCGATGGACAGCGTCTTGCCCAGCTCACGGGCCTGTTCCCGGAAGACCGTCGGGGTGGGCGCGAAGTCCAGCAGGCCCGGGGTGTCGACCCGGGCGGTCAGCAGCACCTCGGGGTGCCGACGCTGGGCGGGCAGCCACAGGGTGGCGTACTCGGCCTGCATCAGGGCCCGCACCCGGTCGAGGAGGATGTCGGCGAGCGCCCCCTCGGCGCTGTTGGTGAGCAACCGGGTCAGGTCGTACATGCCGGTCAGGGTGCGGTGCTGCCGGAAGAACTGCGAGTAGGAGCGGTAGACCTGGAACAACGCCGCGAACAACGCCGCCAGCAGCAGCACCGACCACCAGGTGGTCTTCAACGCGATCAGGACGAGCAGGCCCACCGAGGCGTTGATCGAGGTGGTGAGGAAGACCGACGGCGCGGTACGTAGCGCCTCCCGCCCGGCCTGCCAGCCCTGTAGCAGCACGTGCACCCCGGCCACCGAGAGCAGGCTGACCAGGGTGATGGTGTTGACCGCCAGGAACAGGATGCCCCAGGTGCCCGGCCCCACCCCCTTGAGCGGGGGCAGGGCCAGCAGGAGCAGCCCGGCCAACGAGGTGGCCGCCGCCGCCTTCGCGACGTTGAACCACAGCTTGGCCGGGGCGAACCGGTGTGACGCGCTCCAGATCAGCACGGAGAGCGTGTATATGAGCACCACGATCAGCGGTGGCAGGAAGAAGAGCGCGACGACGAGGGGCACCTCGGTCAACGTCACCCCGACGGACTGCCGCCGGACTATGACGTTGAGGACCGGGATGCTGATCCCCGTCATCGCCACGAAGAGAACGAACGCCAGGCCCCACTTCCCGAACTCGGGCCGCAGGACACCGATCGCGGTGCTGAAGACGATGGCCAGCAGGGCCAGGGGGGCGGTGATGAACCAGGCGCGTTCGGTGGACTTACGCCGCTGATCTCGGCTGGCCATGCGCCACCCTCTCCCTGAGAGACGTCACCCCCAGGACACCGGGAGCGGGGACGACGCGGGGGCTTAGCGCGCGCCGCCCATCGTCCAGACGACGTCCGCCATTTGCGCGCTGCCGTCGATGGACTGGACGCCGGCGACGGCGAGTCCACCCAGGATGGTGGCGAGCACGAGGAGCGAGCCAAACAGCCGGCCCAGCCTTCGACCAGACATGATTGCTCCTGTCGAGAGAGTGTTCACGGGGGATGGTGGAGGTTCCACGATCGTGCCACACCTCGGGTACCCAGAAAAGCGGGGAGAGCGGCGCTGGTCCGAGCAGCGGAGAGGTTCCGCCGTTCGGCCCACCACCGTCACCTCCCCGTGCCAGATCAGCGGCACCAGGACGGGTAACAGCCTCCACGAATCGCCCAATGTCACTATCGACGCAAACCCGATCTTAACGGCGCGGGGCCGTTCTCCGGGTAGCGGTGCGGCCGTCGTAGTCGAGGGCCGCGACGACTGCTCCCGGAACCGTCACATCGATCACCATAGCTCATTTCGTCAGGTACGGAAGCGGCCTGTCGGGAGTCGACGGACTCCGCACCAGATCAACGACAAAACGCGCGTACGGTGGCGAGCCGGCGCGAGCAGGTGAAACACCCGCCGAGGCGGGCGGGCCCCGTGATGTCGCACCCCGATGATGTCGTGAATCCATGACATCGCAGACACCGGCGACGCCGGTGATCGAGGAACGAGCGGCCCAGCCGTACCTGGGGATCAGACGCACGGTGACCATGGCGACCATCGGCGACGCAGCGGCCGCCCTGTCCGACCTGACCGACTGGCTGACCGCGCGGGGGATCACCCCGGCCGGCCCGGACTTCCTGCGCTACCACGTGATCGACATGGCGCGGGAGCTGGAGGTCGAGGCGGGCGTGCCGCTGCCGGCCGACGCGCAGCTCGCGGTCGAGGCGCCCCTGGGCTCCGGCGTGCTGCCGGCCGGCCGCTACCTCACCACCACCCACGTCGGCGACCCCGACGAACTGGTGGCGGTGACCGGGGCGTTCCTGGAGTGGGCCCAGCGCCACGGGTTGCGCTGGGACGCCAGCGACACCGGGGCGGGTGAACGCTGGGGCTGCCGGTTGGAGATATACCACCTCGGCCCGGACGACGACCCCGACCGCAGCACGTGGAAGACGCAGTTGGCGTTCCGCCTGGCGGATTGAGCAGGGGCGGGATAGCTGGGGAGGTTTGGGGGTATGTCGGGGGTTATGGCAGGTCAGAACGGTGCGGTGGACGAGGAGCACGCGCGGCCGACGGGAGTCGACGACGCGACGGTCGAGGCGTTGGGCAAGCTGAGCGAGGCGTTGGAGACGATCCACCGGGTGCGCGGTCACCTCTACTCCGCGCACCAGCTCGTCGGCGGCGCGGACCTCACCCTGGACCGGGTGGTGGAGCTGCTGCGCGGGGCCGGGCACGACGAGGTGGCCGACCGGGTCGAACACGAGCTGCTGGGGCGCAACCTGCTGCCCGGCCGGTGGACGTTCCAGATCGTGGAGGAGTTCGACGACGGCTACTACGCCACGTTCCAGGAGATCGAGCGGTACGCCCGGGAGAAGTTGGCCGACGGCCGGCGGCACCTCTACGAGGCGGAGATGAAGCAGCGGCGGCGTACCCACGGCATGCCCGGCCACGAGGCCACGCCGTAGCCCGCGCGGCCTCCCCGACCGGGACGGGCGTCGCGCATGATCAACGCAACTGGGCCGAGGTAGCGGTATCCGCCCCGCCCCGATACCACTACCTCGGCCCAACGGTGCGGCGGGTGAGGGTCACCACTGGCGGCGTACACCCGCTTTGGGGCCGGTGACCAGGGTGGCGGGCGGGATGTCGTCGGCGACCACCGCGCCGGCCGCCACCACGGCGTCACGGCCGATGCGGACGCCGGGGAGGATCGTCGCGCCGGCCCCGATCCAGACGTTCTCCGCCACGTCGATGGGCGCACCGGTCAGCCACTCCCGCCGCTGCACGGGGTCGACCGGGTGACCGAGGGTGATGAAGGTGGCCTTCGGGCCGATCATGACGCCCTCGCCGAGCCGGATGCCGGCATAGTCGAGGAACGTGCAGTTCTGGTTGATGAACACCCGCTCCGCGATCTCCAGGTTGAGGCCGTGGTCGGTGTAGAACGGCGGATAGATGGTGACCCGCGCCGGCAGCGGCCGGCCGAGAAGCTGCGCCAACAGCTCCGTCCGCCCGGCCTCGTCGTCGAAGGGCAGCACGTTCAGCCGGGAGGTCAACTCGGTGGCCCGCAGCACCCTCGCCGCCATCGCCTGGAACTCGGGGCTGTGGATACGCATGAAGCGGTCGTCGGACATCCCGCGATCCTCGCCGACGCCGCAGGGGCGCGCCGCTGCGGGCCGCCCCGCGCACCGCTCCTCCCCCGGCCGGCCCCACCGTAGCCCCGCATCATCCGCGCGCCCGGTCAACTCCCGTCGGCCTGCTCCGGGAGACCGGGCACTGTTCCTCCGCGAGCGGATCAGGTAAGCCATCCACATGACCCGAACCGATGCGAACACCCTGAATGACGGGATTTCGGTGAAGACTGACCGCCAGCGGGTGACCCGGGCAGGTATCGCCCGGGTGGCCGGCCTCGCGTTGCTGTGGGGCTCCGGCTTCCTCTGGATCAAGCTCGCGTTGCGGGGCTTCAACCCGGTGCAGATCGTGTTCGCCCGGCTCCTGCTCGGCTTCCTGGTCCTGACCCCGATCGCCCTGTCCCGGGGACTCCACTTCCCGAGGCAGGGTCGGCTGTGGGGTCACCTGTTCGCGGCCGCCCTGGTCGCCAATGCCGTGCCGTACCTGTTGTTCAGCGTCGCGGAGGAGACGATCGGGTCGAACGTGGCGGGGGTGCTGAACGCGACCACGCCGCTGTGGACGCTGCTGTTGGCATTCATCGTCGGCGTCGACCGGGCCGTCACCGTCAAGAAGGCCGCCGGGTTCACCCTCGGGTTCCTCGGCGTCGTGGTCATCTTCTCGCCGTGGGAATCCGCGAGCGAGATCGCCAGTTGGGGCGGCCTCGCCTGCCTCGCCGCAGCCGCCAGCTACGGACTCGGCTACGTCTACATGGGCCGGTTCCTGTCCGGACGCGGAATCCCGCCGCTCGTACTGTCGGCGGCCCAGCTCGGCGCGGCCACCGTACTGCTGGTCCCGGCGCTGCCGTTCGCCGGACTGGAGTCGCCGGTGTGGCGGCCCGACGCGGTGGCGAGCCTGCTCGTCCTCGGGGTGCTCGGCACCGGGGCCGCCTACGTCCTGAACTACCGCATCATCGACGACGAGGGGCCGACCGCCGCTTCGGTGGTCACCTACCTGCTGCCCGTCGTCGCCGTGATCCTCGGCTGGGTGATCCTCCGCGAGGCCGTCACGACCGCGATCGTGGCCGGAATCGCCCTGGTGCTCGCCGGGGTCACCCTGACCCGGCGACGGTCCACCGAAATCGGATAACCCGCACGTCACATCGACCGGCGATCGTCGTACCTCGGGTGGTTCGGACGGGCCTGCCCATGGGTCACCGACCCGAAGCCGGTCACCGATGCCACGCTTCATCGGTCCCTGAAACGGCATGGAGGACGCTGATGCAGGTCGTCATGGCAACCAGCCCGGCCAAGCCCGACCAGCCGAATGAGGACTTCGTCGGTGCCGTACCGAATGCCGTCGTCCTGCTCGACGGGGCCGGGCTGGCCGGCACCACCTCGACCTGCCTGCACGGTGTCGCCTGGTACACCCGCCGGCTCGGCGGGGCACTGCTCGCCCAGCTCGCAGCCGACGACGGTCGGGAACTCACCGCCATCCTCGGTCAGGCCATCGCGGAGGTCGCCGACGCGCACCGGGACACCTGCGACATCGGTGACCCGAGCAGTCCGTCAGCGACCGTCACCATCCTCCGGGTCGACGACGACCGCGCCGACCACCTCGTGCTCGCCGACTCCGTGCTGGTCCTCGACCACGCCGGGAACGCCCCCGAGGTGATCACCGACGGTCGGGTGGACGCCGTCGGCAGCCGCTACCGCGCCGCGATGGACGCCGCCCCGAACGGGAGCCCCGAACACGACCGGGCGCTGCGCGAATACATCGAAACGATGCGCGTCCACCGCAACCGGCCTGGCGGGTTCTGGGTCGCCGCCGACGACCCGGGGGTGGCGGCGGAAGCGCTGACCGGGAGCCGGCCTGTCGCGGACATCAGGGGTGCCGTCCTGCTCAGTGACGGGGCCAGCCGCATCGTGGACCAGTTCGCGCTGGCGGACTGGCCGGAAGTTCTCGCGCTCATCGCCGCGGAAGGGCCGGGCGAGGTGATCCGGCGGGTCCGGGCGGCGGAGGCCGGCGATCCGCAGGGCCGGCGGTGGCCGCGCGCCAAGGCGTACGACGATGCCACGCTGGCCTGGTGCACCCGGTTTCCCAACCGACAGGCACCCGACGGATCGGGCTTCACTCCTGAGGCGAACATGATCGAACGGTGACACGTGTGCGACACGGTGGGCTGGGTCGACCCGGTCGGAGTGGGACGCAAGCGAGACTGACAAAGCAAGCCCTTGACCGGCGCTGACGCTGGTCAGGGGCTTCTTCGTACACCTGGTGGCGGGTAGAAGATCCGAACCTCTGTAGCTTTCGCGACGGATCCACAGGGCGTTCGTGATGTTGGCCGCGTCAGGTGTGCTGACCTACTCCTTCTCATCCCGCCGCACGGTTGGAGGTGCTGGCCACCCACCATCTGCCCACACGCAGAACGTCCAAATCAGTAGTAGAGGAACCTGCGGACCACCGTGACGACCGCCAGCAGGATGGCAATCCCCCAGACAACGTTCCGTCCAGTCGAGCCGAAGATCAAATAGGCGATCTGCGCCAACAAGAAGACCGAACTCAGCACCAGATCTACGAGCAGCAGCACGAGGGTGAGCGCCAAGCGCAGCAGGAACCAGACAAACCCCAGGCCGCACCACTTGTCGATTGTCGAGTCGTCGTATGCCCAGCGGGTGAACACGAAGGGTTTGTAGAGGGAGGAGTCCCAACCCCGACTCCACTTCGCGCCGATGCTGGACCAGTACGAGTCGCCACCTTCCTTCACGCTCGCTTGATCCACTCGCTTGAACTGGATCTTCTTGACGGCGCCGCCGGTGACGTCGATCAACACCTGGCCACCCTTGACCTGGATGGTGGTGGTTCCGTTCACGACCACGGTGAGCTGGTCGCGTCCGGTCTGGACCTTGAACACCCTGTCAAACCCGGTGGCACCCTTCTTGCGGTCCCGAAGCAAGACGTAGATCGTGCTTCCATCTCGAGGTGGGAGGGAGTACTCCGCTCCGATCGAGAACTCGCCGATCGGGGTGACGATGCTCGCCTCGCCCTCAACCGCAACGCCGTCCGGACCGACTGTCAGGGCCACCGGCAGCAGCGCAGGCTTGTATTTGACCTTGCCCTTGCCCTCTCCCTCTGGGTCGCAGCCAGCAAGTACCAGCGCCAGAAGCAGAGGAATGAGCGTCAACCATATGGCGCGGTCTCGATATCGCCGTATTGGTGCAAGGCGCCAGGCACCCGCCGTTGCCACCCCCCGACCGTAGGCGGACTGCACCTTCACCGTGTACCGCCTGCCTGACCTGAAACTCTCGACGCCGAGCCAGCTACACATGGTCGCCACATGATTACGAGTGTCCCCACCTGGTCAAGCCGCTCTCGATCGACGGTGCACCGCACTCTCTATTGATCCCGAGTCCCACCTCTGCCGGGTCGAACCGCCGGCGCATCTGCGAGCGCATCGCTGATCTCGTCGTTCATGATGTCATCTCCCCCGTCGATGCAGTTGGCGTAGACCCGGAGCAGGACGGCGACGCCGTGGCCCAGGCGCCGGGCGACATCAGTCGGCGGGCCGCTCTTCGTCACCCGACGCGGCCCCGGTGGGCGGTACGTCCTAACCGCCGGCCAGCCGATCCCGGGCAACGCCTACAGGAAGGCGTGGCGCGACGCGCGGGCAAAGGTGCTCACCCCGGCTCATCAGCGCTCCCCGCTCGCTCGGCGACCGTACGACCTGCGACACGCCGCCGTATCGCTCTGGCTTAAGGAGTACTCGCCCGGATCGAACGGCAAGATGTTCGTCACCCGACTCGGCCCCGGCGGGCGCTACGTGCCAACCGCCGGGCAACCCATCCCGAACACCTACGGCAAGGTGTGGCGCGACGCGCGGGCAAAAGGCGCTCACTGCGACTCAGCAGCGCTCCCTGCTGGCTCGGCGACCGTACGACCTGCGGCATGCCGCCGTGTCGCTCTGGCTCAACGCTGGGGTACCGGCTACCCAGGTAGCCGAGTGGGCGGGGCGCAGCGTCCACGTCCTCATGCGGGTCTAAGCCAAGTGCGTCTACGGCCAAGAGGAAGCCGCGCGGAGAAGAATCGAGGCCGCTTTGACGCAGGTAAAATGACGGAATTCCGACATCTGCCGCCCTTTTCGATTAGAAGATCCACCCGACGCGAGTTAGCGTTTAGTGTTGCCAGGCGGAGGCAGGACAAAGCTGACCTGCGTTTTCCTGCCTCCGCCCGGCGAGGCGTCTCGGCCGAAAGTGGCAGCCAAGCCGGCTAAAGGGGCAGTCAGGCGGGGACGTGAGGGCTCGCCCCAGGGCCCTGGAGCCACCTCTATCCACCTAACCACTCATTCCGCCATGATTACCCACTATGGTACTACGTATTCATGGAGTCAGAAGCCACGCCGGCCGCCGCCCCTCCCAAGCTCCGCTTCAACTGCTACCTGCTGCGTCAAGGTCTGCCGACGATCGAAGCCGCCCTACGCGCCCCGTACCGCCCAGGTGGTAGAACACCGATGTTGCCCATTCAACCAGCGGGCGGAGCGCCACAGGGAACAGTTGGCTACTTCAGCAACCCGAAACAAAAGGTTCCCCCGTGGGCCAAAGCCCTCTCGCCAATCTTCCCTGCACTTTCCCAAGCGCAGAACCTATCGAATCGATTCGTCATTTTCCTTCCAGTTCAGAGTCGATGGTTCGCCGTATGCTTCGGATACGGCAGCTCAGCCTTGGAGTGGAGCGCAATTGAGGCAAACTTCGGCCTCCGATTCGCAGCCCGCCGCATGAGCCCTAAGTCACTCCGCGAGTTCCGCAGCAGAAGGGTAGGCGCGTCAAATCGCGCCCAAGCCGTACAACTACCGCTCGGGGGTGACCTTAAGGACCTTGACGTTGGAGCACTGGAGGGCGAATTTGTTCGACGCCTGGCAGGAACACTAGACGAGAGCAACGGAGCCGAGTTCGCCGACGTTGACGCGGTGGCCGCAACCGACGCCATATCCTTCCGAGCCCGCACAGACCTTGAGAAGATCCAAGGAACACTTAGTCGGATGCTTGCCGAGATTGAGGCTGGCACGGCCAGCGAGGGACTGAAATTCGTTGACTCTCTAGAGCCACTTCGAGTTAAGAGCGAGCAGACAGCCCAGCTTGATCGCCACCTAGCACAAGCACTCTTCGGTGGGGTGCATGGCTTTGCTGAGTTCGAGGATGAGTTGAGTGTCCTACAGGACCATCTGCTGGAGTTTTCTTTTCCCGATACTCTGACGACAGACGAGATAGACCAAATCCGTCTCTACCGCGGAGAACGATCAACACTTCTGGCGGAGCCCTCCATTACAGGTGTCCGTGACGCACTCAACGAACTTAAAGGTCGACTAACGGCGCGATCGCTCGACAACATCAAGTTAATGGCGTTCGACAATGAAGGTGAAGCCAGGAGCCCATATATGCCGCTACGCCATTGGCTAATCTTTGAGTCGGGCAACGAGGAGCGGCGCTTCATTCTCACACTAGGTAGATGGTTCGCTCTGAACGAGGCGTACACGCACAAGCTCGATGACGACCTGAGCAGAATCGATGACCTAACAGATATCCTCAAACCGCCCGCATGGGAGGGCGGGAAAGCGGAGGGCGCATACAACGACGACTTCCAAGAAGCCCACAAGGATACCACCATAATCCTCGATAAGGTTAAGATACGGTCAGAGGATGGCGACGAGATCGAAGCATGTGATTCACTTCATCGTGATGGATTTTTGATCCACGTGAAGAACTACAAGAAGAGCCAGACCCTCAGTCACCTGTTCTCCCAGGGGCTCGTTTCCGCGCTTAGCTTGCGCGGCGACTCCGTGTACCGTGACAACTTTCTCCAAGCCGTGGAGGGCATCAACCCAGCCTTCACACCTATAGCCGCGAAGGCTCCCGAAGTAGTCGTTTATGCAATCGGCGTCCAGAAGGACAGACCAGTACCACTAGGGCTTCCGAGCTTCAGCAAGGTAAACCTACGTGACTTTGTGAAGCGGGTACGAGGCACCGGCGCGCGTCCCGCGATCTGTCGGATACAAATCACCGGCCCTGTCGGGAGCCCGGAGCCCTCTGACGACGTGCAGGCAGCGCCGGTGGAGCAGGCTGAGGTCCCATCCCCGTGTCCTCCCGCGTTGAGAAAAGCCGAAGATGGCACGCATCCCAGCCAGACGTAGAACTGGACGCGGCAGGACAGGCGATCATGGCGACACGTATGCGACACGATCGGTGAGACGCAGCCGCCCCGAGTGAGAACCAGCGGGACTAACAAGAAGGGCCCCTGATCAGCATCTCTGCTGATCAGGGGCCCTTCTTGCACCTGGTGGCGGGTAGAGGATTCGAACCTCTGTAGCTTTCGCGACGGATTTACAGACCGACCCACTGACCGTACCTGACCTGCCGAAACGCCGCCTCGGGTGTGACCGTTGCCGCGCACTTGCCGGTGACCGGGCCGACAAGCGGTGTGCTGCTGTCGTGGGCACAGCGAGTAGTGAGCTGAAACAGACGGGGTGTCCCCGGCCTGTCCCCCTCGTTCTTGCAGCTCAGCTCCCCTCGGGGGACAGCGGGGACACGGGGGACAGAGGGGACAGGAGTGCCCCCCATCGGTGCTACCACGATGTCGGCCGCGGGGAAGACGTCTTCCACGCTCTGCTGGCGACTTGAGCGCGACGGCCTCGCCGAGCGCAGGCCACCGCACGCCCGCACTGTCAGCTTGGGAACCGTACAAGGCCCGCCGGTGGATACCCGGCTGGCAGCTCGGCGAGTGATCGAGCGGCCTGGAGTGACCTGGATTAGCCCGGCGCAATGGCCCACTAATGGCCCGAGTCCTCGGCAATTGTGCTCGTTGCCGGCGGGCCGTTGGGGGACATGGGCCGTCACCGCTGTCCCCCGCCTTTTCGCAGCTCAGCCCCGTCAGGGGACAGGGGGGACAGGTGGGACAGGGGGACAGCAGCAGCTCAGGCAGCAAGCCGAAGCTGCCGTGCCACGATAGGACGCGTCACCATGGTGCGCCCTTCCTGTGTCTGACCAACTACGCTGCGCGAAACGTCCTGCGCGGTTGGCGCGCTCGGCACGTTCCCACAGGAAGGCGCAAGACAGCAGGTCAGTCGGCTGCGCCCCGAGAGTGTCGCACCCCCCACATAGCGTTCTCTACATGGCCCAGGAGGCGGCGATGTCCCCGAGTTCACGGCAGCAACCCTTCCGTGGTCTGTCGAACTGGAAGACAGCCACGATCGCACTAGTGATGCTCATTCTTGGCATACTGCTTCTCTACGTCGGCGATGACGAAACTAGTTTCTGGGAGCAGCATAAAGGACTACAGGCGCTGTGCAATAACCTCGGTGGCCTGATGATCGCCTCCCTGGGGCTAGGCGTCCTGTGGGAACTGATGGGCAAACGATCCTTTGCAGCGGAAATCCTGGAGCAGGCGAGAACCTCGTCTGATGTACATACTGCGGGCCTAACACAGGTAGGAACCAACTACCTTAGTGACCCCGACTGGGAAGACTTATTCTCCGGAACCACCAAGGTCGATGTCTTTCTCGCCTGCGGAACCACTTGGCGCAATGCCCACCACCAACTGTTGCAAAGATTTGCCCAGAAATCAGGGAATCGACTTAGGGTATTCCTTCCGGATCCAGCAGATACGACCTCGATCAAGGCTCTAGCGGAACGATTCAACAAGTCCGTTCAAGAACTTAAGGATGCCATCAAGGAAGCTGAGGGGGCTTTCAAGGCCATAGGCAAGAGCGGATCTGCCAATGTCACGGTTTACCACTGCCCGGGCGACCGCATGTTCAGCTTTTATCGATTTGACAAGAGAGCCGTTATCACCCTCTACAGCCACAGCAAGATGAGGGGTCCGGTTCCTACGTTGGTATGTCGCGACCCAGGGAGTCTATATGAGTTCGTCAGAGATGAATTTCGCTCGATCGAAGAGTCGAGCAAGGAAGCGTAGAGACTTCACGGTGCGATCAAAGGCTCGAATTTCGAATGGAACTGTAGAAGGTCATGCTCAGCGGTCCCTAATTAAAGGCGACCTAAGCGAGAATCTCTACAGGGCGCTTAGTCGAGAAGCGACGGTGGGTTGCGATACAGAAACGTCTGGGCTGAACCCCCTTCAGGATCAAATTGGCACCTTCCAGCTATACGGCCCGACGGTTGGGGCGGTAGTTGTGCAATTGCAACCCGACGGAAAGTCCAGCAATCTTGGCCGTCTTCTAGAGAATCCTGACGTGAGGAAAGTTTTCCATCATGCACCCTTCGACCTGCGGTTCATCTTGGCCCATTGGCGCATCACTCCACGCAATGTCGCTTGCACCAAAATTGCGTCAAAGCTCGTCGCGAGAGACGTTGCCCCGGAATGCCACAGCCTGAGATTCCTTCTCAAGGAGCTATTGAGTGTTGAGATCAACAAGGGCGAGAGACGTAGCAATTGGCTAGCCGATGAGCTAAGCGCCAGTCAAATCGCTTATGCGTGCGCCGATGTTGAGCACCTGGTCGAATTATTCGATGTCCTATATGCGGATTTGACCAACCGTGGCCTTGCGGCAACTTATGAATCCTGCTTGGCTTTCCTACCGACTAGGACTTCACTAGATCTAGGCGGCTGGCCCGACGTTTTCTTGTATTAAGAACAAGGCCGAATGCGAGCTGCCGGGCCCATCGGCGTAGCCGATCGCGCACCGAGCCCTCACGGCGGATTGCCTCGTCGGCCGACCCCAGCGGCGCTGGCGGCCCGATGCCAGAGGAGCGATTTGTCAGCAGTACGCGTACTTATTTTCGTCCCCCAGGTCGCCCACGAATGGGAGACTCGGGGAACCGTGCGCCGTGTAGCCGAACAGCCGCGTCGATACTTCGCGCAGCCTGCTCGGCGGACAGCCGATCAGTGTTGATCTCAAGGTCTGCGTCCACTGGCGGCGTAGCGTCCCATACGGCGAGCCGCTCCGTTGTGTCACCGGTTTTCCGTGCCTCGATCCTTTCTGCTGCAACACTTCGGGGAGCCCAAAGGTAGACAACGATCCAAGAGCCGGATGGGAAAGCACTCTGTACAGCGTTGATTCCCTCAGGCTGCCCTAAATGCAGTACGGGAAAACTCCGCAAGAGTTCATCGGCTAACGCCGTGTAATCAATAACGTAGGTTGAACCATAACGCTTGTTTTCCCAAAGGATGTCATCATTCGCGCGTAGACGTTCCACGTCGGCAGCCGTTGCCATCCGATAGCCGTCCGTGCGGCCACATCCCACCTTGATTCGACGGAATTGCGCATAGCCGTTTCCCAGCTTGACCAATTCTCGCGTGATGGTGTCTTTTCCTGCGGCTGGCGGACCGTAGAGAATTACGCCCGGCGTCATGGTTGCTCTCCACCCAGGACGGCCTTAATTAGCGCTGCGGCTTGACTCTGCAACGGCTCACCTGATGTGCAGTTGTTGACGACTACGTGAGGGGCCGAGGGTCGAAATTCAAGGTTGATGCTGGCGACGTAGCCCGGCCAGTCGGCGAGCTTTGCTCCGTCTCTCGCTGCGCCCCGCTGCCTGATATAGCCATTCATCGAGTCGGCATCGCAGTAGACCCACACCAGCGTAGTGACAGCCTTGAGGCCGGTAAACATGGCTCGGGTGCGGGTGATCCAAGATGGGTCGTTGAACTCACGGATGAACGGGGCGGTCACGATGGCACTATTTCCACAACCAACATTCTCTAGAGCGGCAGCCATCAGTGATTCGTACTCCCTAGGCCGGATCAGCTTAAGATACCTCTCGGATTCGCGGTCATTCGGCGACAGTCCGAGAATTTCTAGCGCAGCCTCGACGACTGGTCGAGTCAGCGTGTCCTTATCGAGCATCGGCCAACCCGTTTCCTTGGCAAGAATTCGGCCTAGCTCTGTCTTGCCGCTCCCGGCATAGCCGCCCACGAAGATTACCTGCGGCTGCGGCAGCCGTATCTCATTACGGCGAGCTTGGTCTGGCGCGTGTACTACACGCTTGGATCTGGACTTGCTGACTACCAATCCTTCATCGGCCAAGAGTCGCATTGCCTCGGTAATGGTGAAGACGCTCACATCCCATTGCTTGGCCAACTCTCGGGTAGATGGCAGCGTTTCCCCGTCCCGGAGTATTCCGGCCCCGATGTCGTTCCGCAGCTTGCGGGCTACTTGCAGATGTAGCGCTTCCGACCTAGACAGCCGGGGTTCAGGGGACGTCATGTCTCGGGACCTCGCATCTCACGGCAGCCGGGGAACCGGAACAGCCTACCAGCGGCCTACCAGATGGTAGGCCGTCGTCGCGCGTTCTACCTGGTCACAGCCGACTTCGACCCTAACAGTTGACCTGCCGTCATATCAGTTGTTAGGTTGCGTAGGTCACAGCCCAGCGGGGCGGACCGGCCCTACTGGGCCGCGCACCTAGCAGCAGAGGAATCCACCGATGCACAGGAAGCACTTGCCGTCCGATCTCCAAGGTCCTACTGCCGCCGACCTTGCCGCGATCGAGCACGAGATGCCGCTGATCGAGGCCGAGATCGACCTGGTTGACGCCGAGATCCGAGTGTTGACCGCTGAGGGCGGCCCGTCGCCGCTGGACTGGCGTCGACTGCGCCGGGCTGAGGCCCGCGTGACCCGTGTCGCCGCCGAGCTGGCCGCGCGTCCCGCCGTTCGGAAGGCGGTCGCGTGATGGCTCAGGACCTTAAGCGCCTCAAGCGCATCGGGTGGGGTGTCCGTTCGGTGTTCGCCCTCGGGATCGCGGCGTCGCTGGCGGGCAACGTGCTGCACGCCGCCGACAACGGGATCAGTCAGGCCATTTCCGCGTGGTCGCCGGTGGCACTGCTGCTGGCGGTCGAGCTGATCTCCCGGATTCCGGCTCGTCGTGGCGCACTGTCCGCCGTACGGCTCGGCGCAACCGCCGTCATCGCGGGTATCGCGGCGTGGGTGTCGTACTGGCACATGGTGGGCGTTGCCGTCCGGTACGGCGAGGCCGACTCGTCGGCCTACCTGCTGCCGTTCAGCGTGGACGGCCTGATCATCGTCGCGTCGATCAGCCTGGTCGAGATCGGCGGCCGGATTCGCACCATCACCGAGACCAGGATCGCGACCGAAGCGGTCAGCGAGCCGACCCCGGCCCCCGCCGACCTGGTCGAGTCAAAGCCGGTCTACACCAACGAGGACATCTGGGGTCTGGAGCAACCCGCCGCCGAGTCTGCCCCGGCTCCGCCGGTCAAGAAGACGCCTGCCAAGCGCGTCACGCCGCGCCCGGTGTCGGCCGAGAAGGTCGCCAAGGCCGCCGCCAAGATGCCCGACGCGCCGGTCTCGGAGATCGCCGCCAAGGCCGGTGTGTCGGTCTCGACCGCGCGGCGTCACCTCGCCGCGCTGCGCGTCACCGATGCGTCACCATCTGCCCCGGTACCTGCGGAAACGCCCACTCTCGCCGCTGCCTGACTTCGCCCGGTGACGCGGCCACCCGCCGCCAAGCAAGCGCCGCGTCACCGGCCCTCCCATCAGTCACCAGACCTCAGGAGAGACCCCCATCATGACTGCCACGTTCGCTGCTGTCTTCGTCGCCCTGTTCGTCGCCCATCAGGTCGCCGACCACTGGATTCAGACCCAGCACCAGGCCGACTGCAAGGGCCGCCCCGGCTGGCCCGGCCGCATCGCCTGCGCCGCGCACGTCACCACCTACACGCTGACCGCCCTGGTCGCCCTCGCCGCCCTCGCGCTGTCGACCGACCTGGACGTCAGCCCCGGCAACGTCGCCGCCGGACTCACGATCTCCGCCGTCACGCACTACATCGCCGACCGGCGCACCCCACTCAAGCGCCTCGCCGACCTGTGCGGCTCCACGAAGTTCTACGCCCTCGGCATCCCGCGTCCCGGCCGCGACGACAACCCGTCGCTCGGCACCGGCTCGTACGCCCTCGATCAGTCCTTCCACTACCTGTTCCTGTTCGTCGCCGCCCTCGTGATCGCCGCCTGAGACCGGAGGACAACGCCGTGAACACGCCCAACCCCAACCCCGAGAACTTCGACTGGACCGCCGCCGAGGCCGACGTCGCCGAGGTGGTCGACCTGGACGCCGAGCGGGCACGCCGGGCCGCCGCCGAGTCCGGCACGCACTTCGAGGTGAACCTCGACGAGTCGCCGCAGCGCGGCGGGATGCCGGTCGAGCCGCCGCCGGTCGACGCGTCGGGCAAGCGGCCGATCGTGCCGGCCAACTGGTCGACGTGGCCGAACATCCGGCACAGCCTTGGACAGGCCGCCGCCCTGACCGGCTACCGTGCCGGCTTCCACGCGGTCCGCGCACCGCAGTACGCCACCCTCGCTACGTTCTGGGCCGGTGTCGGCACGTTCCGGCTGATCGGTCGGCAGCTCAAGTGGTGGTGGGTGTCGGAGCAGTACGGGCTGCGGCAGGCCGCCGCCGACGCCAACGACCCCGCCATGTGGCTCAAGCTGCACCGCGAGGTCAAGGCCACCCGCATGTGGCGCGGCATCGTGCTCGCCGCCGAGGCCGTCGCGGTGTGCGTCGGCGGCCCGGTGCTCTACGCCGTCGCCCCGGTGTGGGCGCTGGTCCTGACCGCTTGCCTGCTGGTCGCGTTCCTGGCGCACATCGGCCGCCCGCAGGACCGGCGCATCATCACCCCGGCCACCGTCTCGGGCCGCTTCCGCCGAGTGAACCCGGACATCATCCTGCGCGCCTACTACGCCGCTGGTCTCGGGCACCCGGACAAGGCGCACCAGCAGATCGGGTTCGGCTCGACCATGGCCCGCGACACGTCGGGCACCGGCTCGCAGGTGTCGATCGACCTGCCCTACGGCAAGACGTTCGACGACGCGGTGAAGGCGCGCGGCGCGATCGCCTCGGGCCTGGACGTGGCGGTGTCGCAGGTGTTCATCACCCGCGATCCGTCGTCGCACCGGCGGCACACGCTGTGGGTCGCCGACCGCGACCCGCTCGCCAAAGGCGCAGGCCGTACGCCGCTGCTGCGCTGCAAGCCCACCGACATTTGGCAGCCTGCCCCGTTCGGGCTGGACGAGCGCGGCAACAAGGTGAGCGTCGACCTAATGTGGAACAGCATCCTGATCGGCGCGCAGCCCCGGCAGGGCAAGACGTTCGCCGCTCGCTCGCTGGCCCTGTACGCCGCGCTGGACCCGTACGTGAAGCTGACGGTCTTGGACGGTGGCGGCAAGCCGGACTGGCGCAAGTTCTCGCTGGTCGCCGACCGGTACGCGTTCGGGCTGGCGATGACCCGCGACGGTGACCCCGCCGAGATCGCGCTCGAAGCGCTGCGCGAGATCAAGGCCGACGTGCAGGACCGGTACGAGCGGCTGTCCAAGCTGCCGGTCGACATCTGCCCCGAGGGCAAGCTGACCCGCGAGATCGCCCGTGACCCGCAGTACCGGATGCCGGTGCGGCTGGTCGTGCTGGACGAGTTTCAGGAGTACTTCGACCTCGGCGACATCAGCAAGGAGATCGCGTCACTGCTGGTCTACCTGGTCAAGGTCGCCCCGGCAGCCGGTGTCGGGTTCGTCGACGCCACCCAACGCCCCTCGGGCGTGGGCGGCGGGCAGGTCGCTACCCAGTTCATCAGCTTCCGCGACAACCACCAGGTCCGGTTCTCCCTGCGTACCGGCTCGTGGAACGTCTCCGACCTCGTCCTTGGGGCGGGGGCTAACTCCGAGGGCTACGACTCGTCGACGCTGCTGCCCAGCTACAAGGGCGTCGGCATCCTGCGCGGCGCGTCCGACGCCACCCCGACCGTACGGACGTACCTCGCCGACGCCGACGACGCCGAGAAGATCCTCATCGCCGCCCGGAAGCTGCGCGAGGCGGCCGGCACCCTGTCCGGCATGGCGGCCGGCGAAGACGTCGCCCGCGAGATCCGCGACGTGCTCGCCGACGTCCGCAGCGTGATCGAGCGCGGCGAGACCGGCGCGCAGTGGGAAGAGATCGCCGCCCGCCTCGCCGACCGGCTTCCCGAGGTGTACGCCGACGTGACCGCCGAGTCGATCTCGGCTCAGGTCCGGTCGTTCGGTGTACGCAGCGTTGACGTCAAGCGGTCCGGCAAGGCCCTCAAGGGAGCCAAGGCCGACGACATCGACGCCGCGATCACCCGCCGCAAGGCCGCCTGACCGGTCGCGGCCCACCCGCGACCGGTCGCGTCACCGCGACCCAACCCGCGACCGGCCTGGTCAGCGCAGACATTGACCGGTCGCGGGTTGCGTCGCCAGCCCTTCACGCACAAAAACCGCCTCTGGAGGCTCACTGTGCCTGCCCTCGCCGCGACCGCGACCCCCGAAACCACCACGATCGGCGTACTGATCCTCGCCGCCGTGATCGCCACCCTGTGTTACGCCCTCGGCTGCTGGCTCTGGCCGTTCGGAGCCTGCCGCAAGTGCTCCGGCACCGGCACCCGCCGTTCCCCGTTCGGCCGCGCGTTCGGCCTCTGCCGCCGCTGCCACGGCGACGGACGCCGACTGCGCATCGGCCGCCGCATCATCAACAGCCTGCGCGAGACGCACGGCAAGGGCACCCGCTGATGGCCCGGACCATGGCCCGGTTCACCCGAACCGAGACGCCGCACACCACCTGGTGCACCCGCGACCACCGCTGCGGAGTGACCCTGCACCAAGCCCCCGACATCATCGCCGACGGGCCGCTCGGCGGCCGGGCCGTCATCACCCGCGTCCGCGCCGCCGACGTCGACTACGCCGAGATCCGCATCCGCGTCCCGCTCAACCGGACCGAGGACACCGCCCGGCGGCAACTCGGCCTCGTGCTGCACCTGTGCCGCGAGCTGCTGGCCGCCGTCGCCGCCATCCGGCCCGCCGCCCTGCGCGGCCGGGCCGCCGACCGGCCGGCGCTCGGCAGGAGGGCCGGCTGATGTCGCGGATCCGGGCAGCCTACTGGGATCCCGACGCCGAGCAGCACGACGTCCCAACGTTCTGGTGGCAGGGTGCGCCGGACGGCTACGCCACCCGCAGGCAGCTCCGGGCGCGCGGCTTGCGGCCGGGCGGTCAGCCGGTCGCCGCTCAGATCCTCTGGCGGGGCGTCGGCGGCACCCGGACCGCGTACCTGTACCGGGTCGACCTCGCCCGACCCAAGCGCACCGCCAGCCCCGCACAGCGGCGCGCGATCTCGGCCGCGCTGCGTGCCCGCCGGATCTGCCCGACCTGCGGAGAGCTGCGCGACTACTACATCCCCCGCTCGCTCGGCGAATGCCTCGACTGCCACGACGGGCGGCCGGGCCGATGACCGGCGGGCACTGGATCGGCGCAAGCAAAGCCCTCGGCCGCCTCATGCCGACCGACCTGCCCTACCCGCACATCTGCGCCCGCACCGTCGCCGCCGAAGACACCGTGACCGGTCAGCCGTTGCAGGTCGCCCGGTGGGAGAAGGCCCGCTACTGCGCCGCCTGCGCCGACGAGAACTACCAGCGCGAACACCCGTCCGCATCCGACATCAGGAGGCCGAAACCCATGCCCGACAACGAATCCCTGCGCGACGTGGCTCTCGCCGCCGCCGCGCGTGGCTGGCACGTCTTCCCCCTGCGGCCGAACGACAAGCGGCCCGCGTTTCCCGACCACGTCGCCGACGCCTGCACCGGCCGGGACCCGCGCTGCCGCAACGGGCACACCGGCTGGGAAGCCCGCGCCACCGTCGACCCCGACCGGATCCGGCGCGGGTGGGCCGAGACCCCGTACGGCGTCGGCGTCGCCTGCGGCCCGTCCGGGCTGGTCGTCGTCGACCTGGACGTTCGCAAGGCCGACCAGGTCCCGCCGCCCGGTTGCCCGTACCCGGCCGCGACGAACGGCATCGACGTGTTCGCCGCGCTGTGCGAGGCCGCTGGACAGCCGGTGCCCGACGACACTTACACCGTGACCACCGGGCGAGGTGGGACGCACCTGTACTTCCGGCACCCGGCCGGCGGGCCGGCGCTGCGCAACACGGCCGGGGAGCGCGGCAACGGTCTCGGCTGGCTGGTCGACACCCGCGCCCACGGTGGCTACGTCGTCGCGGCCGGGAGCACCGTCGCGGGCCGCCCCTACGCGGTCGCCCGTGACCTGCCGGTCGCCGACCTCCCCCGCTGGCTGGCCGAACGCCTCGCCCCCGCACCGCTGCCACCGCAACGCCCGATCTCCGTCGACCTGCCGACCGGTCAGGCAGGCGCCTACCTGGACGCCGCGATCAACGGGCAGCTCGACCACCTTCGACGCGCGGCCGAGGGCGAGCGCAACCACACGCTCTACGTCTCCGCGGTCGCCCTCGGCCAGCTCGCCGCCGGGGGAGCGCTGCCCGCCGACCAGGCCGCCGCCCTGCTGGAACAGGCCGCGCTGTCGATCGGCCTCACCCGATTCGAGACGCTGCGCACGATCCGCTCCGGCCTCGCCGCCGGAGCCCGCCGCCCGCGGACGGTCGCCGCATGAACGCCAACCTACGGTTCAGCACGGGGCACGCGGTAGCTGTACTCCCGCGGCACCAGGTCTGCGGCATCGATCAGCCACGGCGTCGTGAACTGTGGCCTACCGGCACTGCACACCACCGGATCACCCGGCTGTACCTGGATTTCCGACACCACGTACAGGCCGTGGGCGGCTGGGCATTTCTCCTGATCCTGGTTGTGACGGACCTCGCCCGGGGTCAACGTCACCTCCTCGCCGCGAGTCTGTGTCCCCTTCACCTCGACGTGCAGCGCGGCACCGTCCGGACGCGTGCACTCCAGGTCGTATCCACGGTGGAGATGGCCGACTCGCCCTACCTTCCAGCCGGCCTGTTCGAGCTCGTGGATCGCACAGTCTTCCGCGTACACCTCGATCGCCCGGCGGGTCGCGGGGTCGAGTTGCCGACCTTGCGAGCGTCGGACGCTGTTTCTAGTCGCGCGAGCAGCGAGCGATTCTCGGGGGCTGTTCTTTTCGTCTATCGCCGCGGCGGGCCGGATGACTGGAGTCCGGTACAGCTGGGCCAGCAGAGGCAGCATCGCCGCGAGGTCGCTGTACAGGTGTTCATCGTCGGGTACGGCGCCCGACACGTACTCGTAGGCGACGATATCGCCGGCCTCGTAGTTGCGGACTCGTTGCCTGCTCTCGGCGCCCACGGTCGACATGCTCGCCCACGCGAGGTCAATCGAGAGGCGGCCCGCCGTTGCGGGCAGCGTTGCCGCGAAATCGATGATTGCCGCCCGTGCCTCGGTCGCCCGGGTGGTCAGGACCTCAAGTTTGGTGATCGGCCGCATGGCGCCGGACCGGAACTCACTGGTGCCTTGGTTCAGGGAGAGATACACCCGCGATCCGTCTGCGGCGAACAGGTACACGAGGTAGTAGCCGCTGGTTGCGGTAGGCGAATGAGCAGGCGAATAGAGCCGGACCCAGGGCACCGGGCTGTAGTTCGACTGCCGTCCGCCGGCCTTGACCCGCAAATCGAAACGGAGCCGCTCAATCGGCGCAATGTCGCCGACAGCGACAGTGAGATCCGCGACGCAGTCACGCAGGAGGTCGTCTCGCGACGCCATGGCCGGTGTCTGGTCCTTGGAGTACTCCCCGGCCAGGTCGAGAACGCGTTGCAACGTCGTACTCAGTCCCACAGAAGTCCCCCACACCGTGATCATGGTCGTTCCGCCGCAGAGGTTCTAACACTCCAACCACTGTCCGCGCGATACCCCGATCCGGACAGACGGATGGACGGCGATGTGCCTCGGACGGCTCGCCGCGTCCCGCACGGAGCGGAGGGCAGATGAACGTACTCGACCTCTTCGCCGGTATCGGTGGCCTGTCCCTCGGGCTGCAACGGGCCGGGATGCGCATCGTCGGCCACGTCGAGATCAACCCGTTCTGTCGCGCAGTCCTGCACAAGCACTGGCCGGAGGTTCCCGCCCATGACGACGTTCGTACTGCCGTCGCCTGGTGGCGCACCGAGACGCGGCCCCGGATCGATGTCGTGGCCGGTGGCTACCCCTGCCAACCCGACTCGGTCGCCGGCCCCAAGCTCGGCGCCGTCGATGCCCGGTGGCTCTGGCCCGACATGGCGGAGATCATCGCCGCTTTGCGGCCCACCTGGGTCATCGGAGAGAACGTCCTCGGACACCGCACCCGCGGACTGCCGACCGTCCTGGATGACCTCCAACGACTCGGATACACCCCGCATCCCGGCGTTCTCCGAGCTTGCGAGATGGGCGCCCCACACCCACGACCCCGGGTGTTCGTCCTGGCCCACACCAACGGCCCGGGACGGCCCTCGCGGTGCCGGCTGGGATCAGCCGGGTCGACCCCTGTCCGAGCGGGTCGGTGGCCCGCTGAACCCCGAGTGGGTCGAGTGGCTTATGGGCTTCCCGACCGGGTGGACCGAGTTGCCGCCCTCGGCAACGCCGTCGTCCCCGCAGTCGGCGAACACATCGGCCGACTCCTCATCAACCACTACAGAAGCAGGTGACCTGATGCCCCCTGAGCCAGCCGTACGGCCTCACCTACATGTCGCAGGTCCAGACGACGCCGCCGAGGTCCTGTCGCCAGCGCAGGCGCGGCCCGCCCGGATCCGCACGTCGTGGACCGCCGCCGACATCATGGCGATGGAATTCGCCCCGCCCAAGTGGGCCGTGCCCGGAGTGCTGTCCGAGGGCGTGAACCTGCTCTGCGGCCCCCCCAAAGTCGGCAAGTCGTGGATGTCGCTCGGCCTCGGCCTCGACGTCGCCCTCGGCGGCAAGGCATTCGGCGCGATCCCGGTCGAACCCGGCCCCGTGCTGTACCTCGCCCTGGAAGACACCGCCCGCCGCCTACAAAACCGGCTCGGGAAAGTCCTCGGCCAGCGCAAGGCCCCGGCCGGACTCACCCTCGCCACCGAGTGCCCGCCCCTGCCGCAAGGTGGCGACCAGGCCATCGCCGCGTGGCTCGACCGCAACCCGAACGCCCGCATGGTCATCATCGACGTGTTCGCCAAGCTGCGCGGCAACTCCGCCCCCGGCGCGTCCGCCTACGATGCTGACTACGCCGCTGTCGGCCGGGCGAAGAAGGTCGCCGATGACTACGGCGTCGCGTTCGTCCTAGTCCACCACGTGCGTAAGGCCGGATCAGACGACTTCCTCACAGAGGTCTCGGGGACCAACGGACTCGCCGGGGCCGCCGACGCCACCCTCGTACTCAAGCGGGCGCGTAACCAGGGTGACGGCGTGCTGCACGTGACCGGCCGCGACGTCGACGAGAACGAGTACGCCCTCACGTTCGACCCCGCCGCCGGTGCCTGGCAGATGCTCGACGGACCGGCCGAGGATCACCAGGTCGGCGAGACCCGCGCGACGATCCTGCGCTTCCTGCGGACCGCACCCGGCAGTACCCCCAAGGTCATCGCCGACGGGGTCGGACTCGCCTACGACAACGTCAAGCGCACCTGTCAACGGATGCTCGCCGACGGGCAGCTCGCCGCCGACACCGGCGGCCGGTATCGCGTCCCCGGTGTCCCTCCTGTCCCCGGTGTCCCCCGACCCGCTCTGAGCAGCGAAAACGAGGGGGACAGCACGGGGACAGCCGGACTCTGGCAGTGATCTCGCCGAACATGCTGAAACAGGGAGCTATGCGGCTGTTCCAGCACAGAGGCAGACCGAGACACCAGGGCAGCCGGAATCTTGGCTCAGCGCGGCTCTCAGCGGGCCGCCGTACGGCTTTCTCCCGGCGTGGGCCGCCCATCTGGATCGAGAAGCCACCCGCATCCGAACGTCTCTCTCCGCACGACTCAGCGCACCCCCGCACCTCGCCAAGGGAGGCCGGAACCCGATGGCACGCAACTTCCTGACCCTTGCTGACTTCCTCGCCGAGCTAGACGTACCGAAGTCGACTTTCTTCCGCTGGAAGGCGCTCGGCGAGGCACCCCGCACCTACAAGCTGCCGAACGGGCAGCTCCGCATCCGTCGCACCGACTTCGACGCCTGGCTGTCGAGCCGTGAGGAGCCGCAAGCCGCATGAACACCACATACGACGTGCGCCTTTGGGCTATCCGAGAACACGCGGGCAAGGACCGCAAGACCGGCAAGCCGCGCAGTACCTACCGGGTGCGGTGGCTGGTGGCGGGACAGGACTTCGGGCAGACCTACCAGACCAGGGCTCTCGCCGAGAGCTTTCGGTCAAAGCTGGTCACGGCGCAGCGTGAGGGCCTTGCGTTCGACGTGGCGAGTGGCCTGCCCGAGCCGATGGCCCGCGAACTGAACAGCCGATCGTGGTACGAGCACGCCGTTGCCTACGTCGATGTGAAGTGGCCCCGAGCGTCCGCGAAGCACCGGAAGGGCATCGCCGAAAGCCTGACGGGGGCGACGATGGCGCTGTTTGCCACGGAGCGCGGTGCCCCGCCTGACGACCTGATTCGCCAGGCGTTGAACACCTACGTGTTCAACAAGGCGCGACGGGACGCGGGGCCGCCGCCGGCCAGCCTCGCCGCCGCTGTTGCCTGGGCAGAACGCAATACGGTGCGGCTCGCCGCCCTGGCCGATGCCGCGCTGGTGCGCAAGGTGCTCGACGGCCTCGCTGTACTGCTGAAAGGCGGAGCGGCGTCGGCGAGCACGGTGGCCCGTAAGCGGGCGGTATTCAGTGGCGCATTGCGATATGCGGTGGAGCTGGGACACCTCGACTCGCATCCGTTGGACCGAGTGAGTTGGACTGCGCCAAAGAACACGGACGAGATCGACCGGCAGGTGGTCGCCAACCCGAAGCAGGCCCGCGCGCTGCTCGCCGCAGTCGACGCGGTCATGCCCGAGCTGACCGCCTTTTTCGGGTGCATGTACTACGCCGCGTTGCGCCCGGAGGAAGTTCTCCACCTGCGAGAGGACGAGTACGAGCGGCCGAAGCGCAAAGGTGCTTGGGGTTGGCTGCACCTCACCGGGGCAACGGTGGCCGTCGGCAATGGATGGGGCGACGCGGACGGCACGATCGAGAACCGGGCACTCAAGCACCGGGGCCGCAACGCGACACGTGACGTCCCGGCCGCCCCGGCCCTCTGCGTCCTGCTCGACCGGCACCTCGCCGAGTACCCCGCCGGATCGAACGGTCGGATGTTCGTCACCCGTCGCGGCCCTGGTGGGCGCTATCGACCCACCGCCGGGCAGCCGCTGACGAACAACGCCTACGGGACCGCCTGGCGCAAGGCTCGGGAGAAGGTACTCACGCCCGCACAGCAGCGCTCCCCGCTGGCACGCCGACCGTACGACCTGCGTCACGCCGCTGTGTCTCTCTGGCTCAACGCCGGGGTTTCCGCTCCGCAGGTAGCCGAGTGGGCTGGGCACAGCGTGCACGTCCTGATGAAGGTCTACGCGAAGTGCATCGACGGTCAGCAGGAGGCCGCCAAGAGGCGGATCGAGAACGCGCTGAGGACCGAGGACCAGGAGGCCGACGACCAGGAAGGATCTTGACCGAACTTTGCCGCGCATTTGCCGTGACGAGTGAGATCCAACGGCTCTGAGTGAGACTCAGTGGGACCAACGAGAGAAGCCCCTCACCTGTGTTTCAGCAGGTGAGGGGCCTCTTTGTGCACCTGGTGGCGGGTAGAGGATTCGAACCTCTGTAGCTTTCGCGACGGATTTACAGTCCGCTCCCATTGGCCGCTCGGGCAACCCGCCAGGGCACACCGCCGCGTCGTAACGCGGCAGCGGAGCAAGGATAGCGGTCGCCCCCCGGGGCGTGGCAACCGGGTACCGTCAGAGGGTCGTGGGGCTGGTCAGCACCGCGACGACCCTGACAGACCGCCGGACAAGCAGGAGCATCAGCATGGCAGCGAACCCGTCGTTCGACATCGTGAGCAAGGTCGACCGGCAGGAGGTCGACAACGCCCTTCGCCAGACGGAGAAGGAGCTTGCCCAGCGGTTCGACTTCCGTGGCACCGGCGCCGAGATCTCCTGGTCGGGTGAGGAGGCGATCAGCCTCCAGGCCGAGACCGAGGAGCGGGTCAGCGCCGCCCTGGACGTGTTCAAGGAGAAGCTGGTCAAGCGGAACATCTCGTTGAAGTCCCTGGACGCCGGTGACCCCCGCGCCTCGGGCAAGGTCTACAAGATCGACGCCAAGGTGATCCAGGGCATCGAGTCGGAGAAGGCCAAGGCGATCAGCAAGAAGATCCGCGACGAGGGCCCGAAGGGTGTCCAGGCGCAGATCCAGGGCGACCAGCTCCGGGTCACCGGCAAGAAGAAGGACGACCTCCAGACCGTCATCTCGCTGCTCAAGGGCGAGGACTTCGGGGTGGCCCTCCAGTTCACCAACTACCGCTGACCCGGTAGCCAGGCGCCAACCGGCCGGGCGGCCGTCCCCGAGGGGGACGGCCGCCCGGCGCACGCACGGACCCCGGAGGACAGCGGGACCGCGTACCCCCGAGGGGCGCGCGCATTGGTCAGACCGCGACGGGGTGTTCGGCGCGGGTGGCGGCGGCCTCGGCGCGGGCGATCGGGCCGCCGGGCAGCGCCGCGACGCCGGCCCCGACGCCGACCGCCCCGGCGGCGAACAGGAACGCCCAGGGCACCCCGCCGGCGTGGTCGACGATCAGGCCGGCGACCGCGCCGCCGGCCGCGCTCGCCGCCACCGACATGGTCACCACCCAGGTGTACGCCTCGTTGAGCATGCCCGTCGGGGTGATTCGCCCGACCAGGGTGTTCTCCAGGGTCAGCGCGGGGGCGATGGTGGCTCCACCGATCACCAGGGCGATGCCGAGGGACACCGGGCCGGGCATCACCGCGAAGATCGCCAGGGTGCCGGCCACCGCCCCGAGCAGCCAGGCGAACTGGCGGGTCATGTTGGCCGCCGGGCGGCGTACCCCGAACCAGAAACCACCCACGGCGCTGCCCACCCCCCAGACGGCGAGCAGCAGGCCGGCCAGGCTCTGTGGGTCGTCGGTGGGCTGGTTGCCGGCGAACGCCGGCACGATCACCCCGGCCGCTCCGAACGCGATGCCGAGGCTCGCCACGCAGACCAGCAGCGCCGGGAACCCGCCGACCCGCAGCGGCCCGAGGCCCCGGGCGTGGTGCTCGCGGGCGTGCGGACGCCAGGCGCGCATCACCCGCCCCAGCGCCACCCCGCCGGTGCCGACCAGGGTCACCACGGCCGCGCCGACCAGTGCGGCGGCGGCGTCGGCCAGCAGGACGAAGGCGGCCACGAGCAGCGGGCCGAGCACGAAGACGACCTCGAACAGCGACGTCTCGGCGGCCAGCGCGGTGTTGCGGAGCTGGTAGCGGCCGGTCGCCGGGGCGGTCAGGTCGTTCCACGCACCCCGGATGGCGGCGGTCAGCGGCGGGTAGGTGGCCCCGGCCAGCCCGGCCGCCAGGTAGATCAGGCGCAGGTCGGCGTTCTCGGCGCGACTGGCCCCGAGCAGCGCGAACAGGGCCAGCGGGTGCGCCACGGCGGTGACCAGCAGCACCGGCGTGGGCCCGACCCGGTCGGCGATCCGGCCGGCGACCGGGCTGAGCGCGGCACCGGACAGCGCGTAGATTCCGCCGGCCACGGCGGCGAGGGAGTACCGCCCGGTGACCTGCTCCACGACCAGCAGCAACGCCAGCGGGGTCATGCCGATGCCCAGCCGGCCGACGACGCCGAGGAGCAGCAGCAGTGGGGCGCCGGGAATCCGCCAGACGCCCAGGTACTGGCGCAGTGCGGACACGGCACACCTCCCAGGAGACGATCAGGTAACGACTCAGAACCCTGTAGACCCTAACGCCGCAGGTCGCTCCGGGAATGGTCGATTCACTCACATCCGGGGCCGCTGACCCGGTGGCGGCGAGAGGGTAACTTGCTGATCGACCCAGATACATACACCGCTGGATCGCCCCCGATGTCGTAGGAGGTCCAATGGTCGGCACGACGACCGAACGCCGCCGGCCCGGCCCGGCGTCCCGGGGCAGCCGCCGCCGGGAAGCTGCCCCGGTGCTCCGCAAGAGCACCAGTCACCAACAGAACGGGGTCGAGGAAGCGGACCCGACGACCTGATGACCGACGCCGACGAGCGGTTCTCACCGCCCCCCGGTTACCTGGCCCTGTTCCGGCATCCGGTCGCCTCCCGCCTGGTCACCGCCCGGGGGATCTCCGAGCTGGGCGACTTCGTGGGGCTGGCAGCGCTGCTGCTGCTCGCGTACGACCAGACGCAGTCGGTCCTCGGGCCGGCCGCCGTGTACGCCGCCCGCGCCCTGCCCGCCCTGCTGGTCGCCACGGTGTTCAGCGGCTGGCTGGACGTGCCGGCCCGCCGTACCCTGCTGGTCTGGCTCTCGGTGGCCGGCGCGGTGCTGATCGCGGTCCCCTTCGCGGCGCCCCGGCCGGTGCCGGCGATCGTCGCGGCCGGTCTGCTCGGCGCGGTCCGGGCCGCCTACTCCAGCGTCAACGTGGCGGTCGCCGCCGAGTCGGTGGACGCCCCGCTGCGGCTGCCGCTGTTCGGGCTGTCGGCCTTCGCCAACCAGATCGGCCAGGTGGTGGGGCTGCTGGCCGGGGCGAGCATCACCGTGGCCCTCGGCCCCCGGGTGGCGCTCCTGATCGACCTGGTCTCGTTCCTCGTCGCGGCGGTGGTGCTGGCCGGTCTACCGACCGGGCAGCAGCGGCGGCGCGGGCCGCGCCCGCCGGCCACCGCCGGCCTGCGGACCATCGCCGGGCACCCGGTGCTGCGCGGTGTGGCCCTGCTCACCCTCGCCACGGTGCTCTCCGGCGCGCTACCGGAGACCCTCGCCCCGGATCTCGCCGCCGGGGCCTGGCGGCCGGTGGTGCTGGCCTCCTCGGCGCTGGGCGGCGCGGTCTTCGTGCTGGTGTTGGGGCGGGGCACCTGGCTGGGCCGGCTGGCCGGGCAGGTCACCGTGGCCACCGCCCTGGCCGGGGCGCTGCTGCTGGCCGCCCTGCTGGTCGCCACGCACGCCCCGGTGTGGGCGCTGGCCTGCGCCAACGCGCTGATCGGCGCGGGCGGCGGGTGGCTGATCGGCGCGCAGGCCACCTTTGCCAGGCTGGCCCCGGTGGAGCGGATGGGGCAGGTGGAGGCGACCATCGTGGCCGCCAACATCGTCGTCGCCGGCTGCGGGATCTTCCTGCTCGGGTCGGCCGCCGCGCTGTTCGGGCCGGCCGTGGCCTACCTGCTGGCCGGGGTGCTGCTCCTGGTCGTGGTGCTGCTGACCCGCCCCGACCGGCTGCCGGCCGACGCCGGCCCGCAACCGACCGTTTCCCCGCACTGACGCCCTGCGGCGGCCCGGCTTCCGGCAGAGGCACACCGCGACGGACCGCTGGCCCCGACCACCGCGCCGGTGGTCCCGGCGCGGGGGCGCCGCGCGCAGACGACCGCGCCCGCGTCCGGAACGTGGACGCGGGCGCGGTGTCGGTCGGGGTCAGCGCTGGAACTGCACCGGGCCGGTGTTGCGGGCCATCTGCTCCAGCCGGGCCACCCGCTCCTCCATCCGGGGGTGGGTGGAGAAGAGCGCGGCGATGCCGCCACCCCGCTTGAACGGGTTGTCGATCATCAGGTGGGCGGTGCTGGTGAGCTGGCCCTGGGCGGGCAGCGGCCGGGTCTGGGTACCCAGGTGGATCTTGCGGAGGGCGCTGGCCAGGGCCAACGGGTCCCGGGTGAGCTGCGCGCCCGACGCGTCGGCCTGGAACTCCCGGCTGCGGCTGATCGCCAACTGGATCACGGTGGCCGCGATCGGGCCGAGGATGATGGTGAGCAGCAGCACGGCCGGGTTCGGGCCGTCCTCGTCGTTGCTGCCGCCCAGCGGGATGAAGAACGCCAGGTTCGCCAGCATGGTGATGATGCCGGCCAGCCCGGCCGCCACGCTGGAGATCAGGATGTCCCGGTTGTAGACGTGGGACAGCTCGTGGCCGATCACCCCGCGCAGCTCGCGGTAGTCGAGGATCTCGGTGATCCCCTGGGTGACGCAGACCGCCGCGTTGGCCGGGTTACGACCGGTCGCGAACGCGTTGGGCTGCGAGGTGGGGCTCACGTACAGCCGGGGCATCGGCTGCCCGGCCTCGGTGGCCAGCTCACGCACCATCCGGTACAGCTCGGGGAACTGCGCCTCGCTGACCGGTTGCGCCCGCATCGAGCGCAACGCGAGCTTGTCGGAGAAGAAGTAGGTCACGCCGTTCATCAGCAACGAGACGACGACGGCGACGACGAGGCCACCGCTCCCACCGAACCAGTAGCCGACCGCGAGGATCAGCGAGGTCAGCAGGCCCAGCAGCGCTGCGGTCTTCAGACGGTTGTGATGCACGATCGCTCCTTCGGTGCGCGGGTCGCGCGGGACCCGCTGACCGGTACAACGTCACCGGTACCCGTCAACCATCCAGCTCATGACTGGCAGTTGACTGACAGAAGCTGGGAACCCGCTGAACGGACCGGACACCGGGGACGACCCGGGACACCAGGTCGGGGGACGTCCGGCCCGCCGGGGCGCAAGCTCCGAGCGGGCCGGTCAGCGGGAGGCGAGATCCAGCACCAGTTGGGGGGCGAAACCGATCACCACGGCCAGCGCGGTCGCCCCGGCGAGCGCCACGGAGACCGGCCAGGCCACCCGGCCGGGCGTCATCCCGGGCGCGACCCCGACGGGCGCGGCCGGCTGCCCGGTTCGGGCGGGGACGTCGGTCGCGGCCGGCTCCCCGGCAGGGGTAGGAGCGGTCGGGTCGGCGTACAGGGTGGCGGCGAGGCGCAGGTAGTAGGCCAGCCCGATGACCGCGTTCAGCGCCACCACCAGGGCCAGCCAGCCGGCCCCGCCGTCCAGCACCGCCCGCACCACGGTCACCTTGGCGAACAACCCCGCCAGCCCGGGTGGCAGGCCGGCCAACCCGACCAGGGCCAACGCGAACGCCGCCCCGGCCCAGGGCCGCCGCCGGCCCACCCCACGCAGGTCCGCCACCGCGCCGCCGTCCGCACCGGCCGGGCGCAGCGCCACCAGCGCCGCGAACGCCGCCAGCTCCACCACCACGAAGAAGACCGCGTACGCCACCGCAGCGGCGTACGCGCCGGCCCGGACGTCGTCGGCCCGGCCGGCGGCCGATGCCAGCACCCCCAGCGGCGCCAGGATGTAACCGGCCTGGGCCACCGACGACCAGGCGAGCAACCGGACGGTACGCCGCTGGCGCAGCGCCACCAGGTTGCCCACGGTCATGGTGAGCACCGCCAGCAGGGCCAGCACCGGGCCGGTCACCTCGGCCGGCAGCGCCCGCTGCACCACCGCCAGCAGGGCCACCACCCCGCCCAGCTTCGACGCGGTGGACAGGTAGGCCGCCACCGGCAGCGGTGCCCCGTCGTAGGTCGCCGGCGCCCAGGCGTGGAACGGCACCGCCGCCACCTTGAAGGCCAGCCCGAGCACCACCAACGCCACCGCCGCCGGCACCAGCGGCAGGTCGGGCGCGTCGGCCAGCAGCCCGCCGAGCCGGCCCAGGTGCAGACCGCCGGTCGCCGCGTAGAGCAGGGCCGCGCCGAGCAGGGTGACCGTCGTGGCCACCACGCTCACCACGAAGAAGGTGACCGCCGCCTCGGCACTGGCCAGGCTGCCCCGGCGCAGACCCACCAGCACGTACAACGGCAGGGTCAGGGTCTCCAGGGCGACGATCAGGGTGATCAGGTCACCGGCCGCGCCCAGCACCACGCCACCGGTCATCGAGCAGGCCAGCAGGAAGCAGTACTCCCCGACGGGCGTCGGACCGCCCCGCAGCAGCGGCCCGGAGAGCCCGAGCACCCCCAGGGTGAGCAGGGCGAAGACCCCGGCGACCAGGGCCGCCCGGCCGTCGAACACCCACGAGCAGTCGGCCCCCATGCAGAAGGTCCGCCGGGTGCCGGCCGCGCCCACCACCACCGCACCGACCCCGGTGGCGACGACGCCCGCGCAGGCCACGGCCACCGTCGCGCCGGCCCGGCCGACCAGCAGATCCGCCAGCAGCACGAGTACGGCGGTGCCGGCCGCCAGGTACGCCGGCAGCAACGCCACGTTGTCGACGCTCTGCACGAGACTCATCGGTGCTCACCTCCGTTCGCGACTGCGGGGCTCCGCTGCGCTGCACTCCTCGCGCTCACCGGGCCACCCCGTTCACCGAACAATCCCCACCAGGGCGTCCACCGGGCCGGTGGCGTAGCCGAGCACCAGGGTGGGTGCCAGGCCGACGGCGAGGGCGAGCAGGACCAGCGGAACCCAGGCGGTCAGCTCCACCCCGGCCAGGGCGGGGGTGAACCGGCCCACCGCCGGGCTCGGCCGGCCGTGGGTGACCCGGCGCAGCAACCGCAGGAAGTACGCGGCGGTGAGCGCCCCGCCGACCGCCGCCAGCACCGCCAGCGTGGTCCACAGCGGCCCGCCCCGCTCGACGGCCGCGACCACCGCGAACGCCTCACCCCAGAACCCGGCCAGGCCGGGCAGGCCGAGCGAGGCGACCGCCGCGAAGCCGAGCAGACCGGCCAGCCGGGGCGCGGTCTCCCGCAGCCCGGACAGCTCGGCCAGCGCCCCCGTGTGGGCCCGGTCCTTGACCGCCCCGGCGAGGAAGAACAGCAGCCCGGTGATCACCCCGTGCGCCACGTTTCCGATCAGCGCCGCCTGGATGCCGGTGGCGGTCAGCGTCGCCACCCCGAGCAGCACGAACCCCATGTGTCCGACGCTGGAGTAGGCGATCAGCCGCTTCAGGTCGTCCTGGGCCAGACAGACCAGGGAGCCGACGAGGATCGCCGCGACGGCCAGCACCCCGAGGATCGGCGCGGCCCAGCGGGCACCCTCCGGGGCCACCCCGACGGCGACCCGGATCAGGCCGTACGTGCCCATCTTGAGCAGCACCCCGGCGAGGATGACGCTGCCGACGGTGGGTGCCTGGGTGTGCGCGTCGGGCAGCCAGGTGTGCAGCGGCCACAGCGGGGCCTTCACCGCGAACGCCAACCCGAGCAGGGCGAACGCGGTCAACTGGGTGCCCCGCGACAGCCCCACCCCGCCGGTCAGCGCGACGATGTCGGCGGTCCCGGCGGCGGCCACCACCACGAACACGCCGACCAGCAGCAGCACCGAGCCGAAGAGCGTGTAGAGGGCGAACTTGCGGGCCGCCGCGCGGGCCGCGTCGCGTGCCGGTAGATCATCGCCGGTGCCGCCCCAACCGGCGATGATCACGTACATCGGCAGCAGGACGACCTCGAAGAAGACGAAGAAGAGCACCAGGTCGAGGGCGAGGAAGGTACCGAGGATGCCCACCTCGACCACCAGCAGCAACGCCACCAGCGCCCGGCCGCTCCCCCGGCCCTCGGGCACCCGCCGCACGGTGTAGCCGCAGCAGAGCAGGGTGAGCAGGGCGGTCAGCACCACCAGCGGCCAGGAGATGCCGTCCACCCCGAGGTGGAAACGCAGGTCGAGGCCGGGCACCCAGGGCAGGTCGACCTCGTGCCAGGGCTGCACGGCGGGAGCCGGACCGTACCCGAACCAGCCGTGGTCGCCGAGCACCAGCAGCGCCGCCCCGACCAGGGTCAGGCCGGCGACCGTCGTACCCAGCAGCCGGGCCGCCCGCTCCCCGGGGAGCACGGCCACCAGCGCCGCCCCCACCGCCGGCAACACCAGCACCGCGACCAGCAACACCTGCCCAACCGTCATGGGGCCCGCCTCTCGTTCGCGACTGCGGGGCTCCGCTGCGCTGCACTCCTCGCGCTCACCGAACCGACCTTTCATTCGCGACTGCGGGGCTCCGCTGCGCTGCACTCCTCGCGCTCATGAGGAGACTCCGATCAGGGCGGCGGCGAGGCCGATCAGCAGGGCACCGGCCAGCACCGCCGCCGTCGCGCGGGGCAGCGCCGCCCGGTGCAGCGAGGCCAGCCCGGCACCGAGCGTGGACGCTCCCCGGCCGATCCCCTCCACCAGGCCGTCCACCCCGACCTCGTCACCGGTACGGGTCACCCGGGCGAGCGCCGTCGTGGGGCGTACCACGAGGGTGTGTTGCAGGTCATCGAGGCGGAAGGCGCGGGCGAACACCGGCCGCAGCGGACCCAGCACGCGGGCCGGATCGGCGGCCGGGTCCCGCCGCCAGCCGGCCCAGGCCAGCCCCGCCCCGGCCAGCACCAGCACGAGCGGCAGCAGCAGTGCCGGGCCGAGGTGAACGAGCACCTGGTCCCCGGGCGCGAGGGTGGGCACCGTCGGGAAGAAGAGCCGGTGCCAGAACCACCTGGTGAAGCCGGCCAGGCCGAGCAGCGCGGCCGGGACGGCCAGCAGCAGCACCGGCCAGCGCATCAGAGCCGGGGGGTCGTGCGGGTGCAGCAGCGGCAGCCGGGGCTCGCCGAAGAAGGCGCGCAGCAGCAGCCGGGTGGCGTACGCGGCGGTGAGCAGCACCCCGAGCAGCCCGGACAGCCAGACCAGCCAACCGACCCAGGCCGGGGCGGGGCCGGTGCCGTCGAACGCGGCGGCCTCGGCGGCGGCGAGCACACCGTCCTTGCTCCAGAACCCGGACAGCGGCGGCACGCCGGCCAGCGCACCGAGGCCGATCAGGGTGCACCAGAAGGTGACAGGCATGCTGCGGCGCAGCCCACCCATCCGGGACAGCAGGGTGGTGCCGACGGCGTGGATCACCGCACCGGCGGCGAGGAACAGCAGCGCCTTGAACGCGGCATGGGTGAGCAGGTGGAACAGCGCGGCGGCCGGGGCACCGACGGCGAGCGCGCCGGTCATGTAACCGAGCTGGGAGACCGTCGACCAGGCGAGCACCCGCTTCAGGTCGTCCTGCGCGGTGGCGGCGAGCGCACCGAGCAGCAGGGTGATCGAGGCCAGCACCCCGAGCACCGCCAGCGCCACCGGGGCCCGGGTGAACAGCGGGTAGAGCCGGGTCACCGCGTACACCCCGGCGGCGACCATGGTCGCGGCGTGGATCAGCGCGGAGATCGGCGTCGGGCCGGCCATCGCGTCCGGCAACCAGGTGTGCAGCGGGAACTGGGCGCTCTTGCCGGCCACCCCGGCGAGCAGCAGCAGACAGGCGGCGGTCAGGGTGCCGGTGGAGTGGTCGTGGGCGAGCACGTCGGCGATCCGGAAACTGCCGGCGGAGACGCCGAGCAGCGCGATGCCGAGCAGGAACCCGACGTCACCCACCCGGGTGACCAGGAACGCCTTCATCGCGGCGGCGGGCGCCTCGGGCAGCCGTCGGTCGTGGGCGATCAGCAGGTACGAGCAGAGGCCCATCACCTCCCAGCCGACCAGCAGCAGGATCAGGTCGCCGCTGACCACCACCAGCAGCATCGCGGCGGTGAACAGGCTGATCTGCGCGGCGTAGGGCGGATAGCGGTGGTCCACCTCGACGTCGTCGTGCGGGCCGCGCCGCAGGTAGGCCACCGAATAGACCTGCACCGCCAGCGCCACCGCCGCCACGGCGACGGCGACCAGCGCGGCGACGCCGTCCAGCCGCACCCCGAGGGTGACCCGCAGCCCGCCGAGGTCGATCCAGGTGGTGCTGGTCTCCACCGGGTCGCCGACCCGTACCAGCAGCAGCACCGCGACCAGCAGCGCGCCGGCCGCGCCGGCCACCCCGAGGCCGATCGCCGCCCGCCGGGCCGCGCCCTCCCCGGCGGTCGCGCCCTGCGGTGCCGGCGGCAGCAGCAACCCGAGCAACCCGGCGACCAGGGGTACGACCGGCAGCGCCGCCCCGAGCAGCCCGGTCACCGCCCGGCCTCCGCGCGTACGCCGGCCGCCCCGGCCGCGACGTCACCGGCCGAACCGGCGCGGTCCCCGGCCGGCTCGGTCAGCGGCACGTCGTCGACGGTGACGCTGGCCCGCAGCCGGTAGAGCTGGAGCACGATGGCCAGCCCGACACCGATCTCGGCGGCGGCCAGGACGATCACGAACAGCGCGAAGACCTGCCCGGAGTGCGGCAGCACCGCCCGCACGGTGGTGTCGGCGGTGACCAGGATCAGGTTGACCGCGTTGAGCATCAGCTCCACCGCCATCAGCACCAGCACCGCGTTGCGTCGCCGCAGCACGCCGTAGACGCCCAGGCCGAACAGCAGCGCGGCCGTGACGTACGGGATGACCGGCCTCACCGGATGACCTCTGTTCGCGACGACGACGCGGCGGCGTCGGGGCGGCGGCCGATGTCGGGGCGGGACAGGATGACCGCGCCGACCAGGGCGGCCAGCAGCAGCACCGACAGCACCTCGAACGGCAGCACCCAGGAGCGGAACACCTGCTCGCCGATGCCCTCGGCGGTGCCCGCCGCCGGCAGCTCCACCGTCGACCAGCGGAACGCGTCGACCAGCAGCGCGGTCAGGCCCAGCCCGGTGCCCGCGCCGATCAGCGCGGCCGGCCAGCCCGGCCGGTCCAGGTCGTCGGACGCCCCGATCGGGGCCCGGGTCAGCATCACCGCGAACAGCAGCAGCACCACCACCGCGCCCACGTAGATCAGCACCTGCACCCAGGCGACCAGTTCGGCAGTGAGTACCAGGTAGTCGCCGGCCAGCGCGCCCAGGCAGAGCACCAGGTAGAGGCCGGCCCGGACCAGGTGTTTCGTGGCGACCACCAGCACCCCCGACCCGACCGCCACCGCGCCCAGGGCGAGCAGCAGCACGTCCGCACCGGTCACCGGGGAGCACCTCCGTCGTCGGTGGGGCCGGGCTCGGGGACGGCCGGTCCGACGCCGGGAGCAGGCGGGGTGGCGGGGCCGGGCTCGGGGCGTACCACGGTGGGGCGGGCGGCGGAGCTGGTCGGGGCGGCGGCCTTGCGCGCGGCGGTGGTCTCCTCCTTGGCCGGCTCGCCGTGCGGGTCGTGCGCAGGCGGTGGCGGCACCGTGGCCATCCACTGGCCGAGGTGGTCCCGGTCGTGCAGCAGGTCCTTGATGTCGTACTCGGCGTACTCGAACTCGGGCGACCAGTAGAGGGCGTCGAACGGGCAGACCTCGATGCAGATGCCGCAGTACATGCAGAGCGAGAAGTCGATGTCGAACTTGTCGAGGACGTTGCGCTGGCGGGGACGGGCCGCGCCGGCCACCGCCACCTCCTCCTTGTGCGAGTCGATGTAGATGCACCAGTCGGGGCACTCGCGGGCGCAGAGCATGCAGACCGTGCAGTTCTCGGTCAGCAGCGCGATCACGCCCCGGGAGCGGGGCGGTAACTCGGGGGCGACGTCCGGGTACTGCTGGGTGGTCGACCGGCGGGTCATCGTCTTCAACGTGACCGCCAGCCCCTTCACCAGCCCGCCGCCGGTGCCCCCGCCGTGCTCGCTCACCGTGTCGCCCCGATTCGCTCGCTCATGGGGTCATCCTGCCCTGTGGCCACGGCGTGCGCGACCACCACCCGGCGTTTGCCGGCGCTACCGTGACGGGCGGGGAGAACGACGCACCGGGAAGGACCGACCGATGACCGCCGCGCTGCAGAACGACCATCCGCCGGAGGGCGGCTGGACGACTGACGATCTGGACGCGCTGCCCGAGGACGGCCGCCGCCGCGAACTTCTCGATGGAGTGCTGATCGTGCCCGCCTCCCCCACCCGTGTCCACCAGACCATCGCCGGCCGCCTGATGATCGCGCTCGAAGAGGACTGCCCCGACGACTACGACGTGACCCAGGCCGTGGAGGTGCGGATCAACCGGACCCGTTCGTTCATCCCCGACGTGCTGGTGACCACGTCCACCGCCGCCGCCCGCGAACCGTCCCGGTACGAGCCGCACGAGGTGGTGCTGGCCGTCGAGATCGTCTCCCCCAGCACCCGCTCCATCGACCGGGTGCTCAAGCCGACCCTCTACGCGCAGGCCGGCATCCCGTTCTACTGGCGGATCGAGGTGGAGGACGACGGCCTGGTCGTGCACACCCACAAGATCGACGCGGTGAACGAGGTCTACCTGGAGACCGGGCGGTGGACGAAGTTCGTCGACACCGGTGAGCCGTTCCCGGTGAACCTGTCGATCGCCCGGATCACGCCCCGGCGTCGGTGAGCGGCGGCAGCATCTCCACACCCAACTGTTGCAACAGTTGGAACAGCTCGTTGACGCTCCACACGTCGACGATCCGCCCGGCGGCGTCGAAGCGCAGGAACGTCGCCCCGGAGTAGCTGACCACCTGCCCGGTCGGCGGCACCGGGCCGAACTGTCCCGCCTGGGTGCCGGCGGCCCGCCAGCGCAGCGCCACCCGGTCCCCGGTCGCCACCACGTCCACCAGCTTGTAGCGCAGGTCGGGGAAGGCGGCCCGGCGGTCCCGGTGCCAGGCCAGCACCGCGGCCGGGCCGGTGCCGCCGAGCCCCGGGCACTCCTCGGCGACCAGTTCGTCGGCCGATTCCTCGCGGCCGGCGTTCCACACGTCGGCCACGAAGCGTCGGGCCGCCGCCTCCACGTCGATCATGCGGGCAGCCTAGGCCCGCCGGGTCGGGGCCGGCCGGTGGAGGTGGGGTGTCGACCCCGGGCGTTACCGTGCCGCCGGCAGCCGGACCCGCCATGATGGGAGCCGAAGCGGACGAAAGGCGACACGATGACGGAGAGCAACGGCACGACGGCGACCCAGAGCGGCGGCAAGTACGTCGAGCCGGGCGGTGAGTTCACCCGGGACCAGCGCTACATCGCCACCCGGATCACCGTCGACGGGCGGGACGGCTACCCGGTCGAGCCCGGCCGCTACCGCCTGGTCGTCAGCCGGGCCTGCCCGTGGGCCAACCGCATGATCATCGTACGGCGGCTGCTCGGGCTGGAGGAGGCGCTGCCGATGGCGGTGGCCGGGCCCACCCACGACGCCCGGAGCTGGACGTTCGACCTGGACCCGGACGGGCGCGACCCGGTGCTCGGCATCGAACGGCTGGCCGAGGCGTTCTTCGCCCGCTACCCCGACTACGACCGGGGGATCACCGTGCCGGCGATCGTCGACGTGCCGACGGGGCAGGTGGTCACCAACGACTACGCGCAGATGACCCTGGACCTGTCCACCCAGTGGACGGCGTACCACCGCGAGGGCGCCCCGCAGCTCTACCCGGAGGCGCTGCGCGCCGAGATCGACGAGGTGAACGCGGTGGTGTTCGCCGACGTCAACAACGGGGTGTACCGGTGCGGGTTCGCCGGTTCACAGGAGGCGTACGAGAAGGCGTACCGGCGGCTGTTCGACCGGCTGGACTGGCTCAGCGACCGGCTCGCCAACCAGCGTTACCTGGTCGGTGACACCATCACCGAGGCCGACGTGCGGCTGTTCACCACGCTGGTCCGCTTCGACCCGGTCTACCACGGCCACTTCAAGTGCAACCGGCAGAAACTGAGCGAGATGCCGGTGCTGTGGGCGTACGCGCGGGACCTGTTCGCCACCCCCGGGTTCGGCGACACCATCGACTTCGACCACATCAAGCGGCACTACTACGAGGTGCACCGGGACATCAACCCGACCGGGGTGGTGCCGCTCGGCCCGGACCTGGTCAACTGGCTCAGCCCGCACGGGCGGGAGGCGCTCGGCGGCCGACCGTTCGGCGACGGCACGCCCCCGCCGCCCCCGCTGCCGGCCGAGCAGGTGCCGGCGGAGCACACCCCGATCGGCTGAACCACCACCGACCACGCGCCCCCGCCCGGACCACCGGGCGGGGGCGCGCTGCCGTCGCCCCACCTGAACGCGAGCCACTGCGGCCGGGCGGTCACCGGGCCACCGCCGTTCCGGCCGGTCGCCGGACCACAGTCGAATCCGGACACTGAGAGCTGTCGCACATTCACCTTCAGTGCCCAAGAGTTAACACGATGGTCAATATGACCTGTTCGACTAGGGGATGTCCGTCGCCGCGATTCCCGTCGACGGGCTACCAGTCCACTACGGACTCCCCTTCGAGGAGGATCTAGCCTTGCGCAAGCTGGGTAGCAGGACCGCACGTCTGGGCGTACTCGCCGGTGTTCTCGCCGGCGCGCTCGCCACCACCACCAACGCCGCCGTCGCGGCACCGGCCACCCCCGGCCCGGGGCGGGCCGCGCCCGCGCCGCTGCTGGCCGGCAGCGCGCAAGCCGCGCCGGACCGGTACATCGTCGTCCTCTCCGACAAGCCGGTCAGCGGCGAGCGCACCGCCCGCCTCGCCCGCACCGACCAGTCGGCCGCCGTCGCCGAGCGGGCCGGCGGCACCGTGCTGAACCGCTACACCCAGGTCCTCGACGGGTACGCCGCCGTGCTGCCGCCGGCCGCCCTCGCCGCCGTCCGCAACGACCCGGCCGTGCAGTACGTCGAGCGGGACACCCGGATCGAGGGCGGGCTGACCAGCACCACCCCGGACCGGACCGGTCCGACGACGGCCCGCGCCGAGCGGGCCCAGGCCGGCGGCGTGTCCATCCAGGCCGTGCAGAGCAACCCGCCGTCGTGGGGCCTGGACCGCATCGACCAGCGCAACCTGCCGCTGAGCAACAGCTTCGGCTACACCTCGACCGGTTCCGGGGTGACCGCGTACATCGTCGACTCCGGCATCCGGGCCACCCACGTCGACTTCGGCACCCGGGCCGCCGGGGTCTACGACGCGGTCGGTGACGGCAACGGCACCAACGACTGCCACGGCCACGGCACGCACGTCGCCGGCACCATCGGCGGCACCACCTACGGGGTCGCCAAGTCGGTGACGCTGCGGGCGGTCCGGGTGCTCCAGTGCGACAACTCCGGGTGGAGCACCGACCTGATCGAGGGCGTCGACTGGCTGGCCACCAACCACGCGGCCGTCTCGGTGGCGAACTTCAGCCTCCAGGGCTACGGCACCTCGGCGAACACCTCGATCGAGAACCTGATCGACCACGGCGTGTACCCGGTGTTCATCGCCAACAACTTCAACACCGACGCCTGCACCAACGGCCCCCGGTCCAGCCGGGGCATCACCGTCGCGGCGACCGACATCAACGACAACCGGGCCTCGTTCTCCAGCTACGGGACCTGCGTCGACATCTTCGCCCCGGGGGTGGACATCACCTCCGCCGGCATCGCCTCGAACACCGCCGTGGCCAGCGGCTGGTCCGGCACCTCGATGGCGGCCCCGCACGTCACCGGCTGGCTGGCCCGCTACCGGCAGACCAACCCGTCGGCGACCCTCGCCACCGCCAAGAGCGCGCTGATCACCGCCGCCACCACCGGCAAGGTCGTCAACCCGGGGGTCGGTTCCCCGAACCGCCTGCTCTACGCCGCGCCGTGAGCGCGCCGGAGGGGCCCCGGACAGTGTCCCGGGGCCCCTCCGGGCCGGCGCTCAGTTCAGGGTGAGGCGTACGGCGGTGGTGAGGACCAGTTGGGCCAGTGCGGCCGGCACCAGGACCAGCCAGCACAGCCGCTGGAGCTGGTCCTCCCGCAGCCGGGGGAACGACACCCGCAGCCAGATGATCACGAACGAGACGGCGAAGACCTTCAGCAGGGTCCACAGCCACCCGAGCTGTGCGTCGGCGAACGGGCCCTGCCAGCCGCCGAGGAACAGCACGGTGGTCAGCGCGGCGATCACCACGATCCCGACGTACTCGGCGAGCAGGAAGAACGCGAACCGCAACCCGGTGTACTCGGTCATGTAGCCGAACACCAGTTCCGAGTCGGCCACCGGCATGTCGAACGGGGGCCGTCGGATCTCGGCCAGCCCGGCCACGAAGAACACGATCATGGCGGGGGCCTGCCAGAGCAGCCACCACGGCTGCCACGCCTCGACGATCCCGCCGAGGCTCAGCGTCCCGGCCGCCACCGCCACCGAGGCGGCGGCCAGCACCAGCGGCAGCTCGTAGCCGAGTAGCTGGGCCGCCCCGCGCAGCCCACCGAGCAGGCTGTACTTGTTGGCCGAGGCCCACGCCGACATCAGCACCGCCACCACGCCGACCCCGACCACCGCGAGGACGAAGAACAGGCCGATGTCCAGCGGCTGCCCGACCAGGTCGTCCGGGCCGAGCGGGATCACCAGCAGCACCAGCAGGTAGGGCACCAGGGCCACCACCGGCGCCAGCCGGAACACCGCCCGGTCCGCCTCGCGCGGAGTGATGTCCTCCTTCTGGACGAACTTGATCCCGTCGGCGACGAGCTGCGCCCAGCCGTGGAAGCCACCGGCGTACATCGGACCGAGCCGGCCCTGCATGTGCGCCATCACCTTGTGCTCGGCCTGACCGACGATCAGCGGCAGGGTCAGGAACGCCAGCAGCACCCCGCCGATCCGGATCACCAGCTCCAACCAGGTCGGCATCAGGCCGTACCCCCCTGGTCGCCACCCTGGTCACCGCGCGCCGGGCCGTCGCCGACCGCCGGGGGGTCGCCGGCCGCGCCGGGGCGGGGGGTACGCGGCGGACGGGCCCCGGCCGGCCGGGCCGGCCGCTCCCTGGGCGTGCGGGCCGGAGCGCCCTCACCCACCGTCACCGGGCCGGCTGGGGCCGGCACCACGCCCCACTCCCCCGGGGCGGGCACCCCGGGCGGGCGGACCGCCCGACGACCACCACCGGCCTCGGACTCGCCCGGTTCCTTCGCCCCCGGCCACGGTTTGGCCACCCGGGAGGCGAGCACGAACTCCTTGCGCAGCGGATGCCCCTCGAACTCGGGCGGCAGCAGCAGCGGGGCCAGATCCCGATGGCCGGTGAAGTCGACACCGAACATCTCGTGGGTCTCCCGCTCGTGCCAGGCCGCGCCCGGGAACACGTCGACCACCGACGCCACCGTCGGCGACTGTCTCGGCACCCGGGTCCGCAGCAGCACGCCGTGCCGGTGCCGGGTCGACCACAGGTGGACCACCACGTCGAAGCCGGCGGCCAACTCGTCGACGGCGGAGAGCCAGTCGAAGAAGTCGCAGGCCAGCTCGGCGTCGTCGCGCACCGCGCGGAGCGTGTCCGCCCAGGCCACCGGGGGTACGTCGACGGTGGCCCGGGCGTGGGCCTGCCCGCCGGACACCGACGCGGTCGCCTCGACCGGCGTGAGCAGCGCGACCACCCGCCGACCGACCTCTTCCGGAGTCATGCGGTTGATCCTATGGCCGCCGCCCCGACGCCGGGCCCGCCCGCCCGGTCGTACGCGCCCGGCGGACACCTGGATGAGGTGAACGGACGACCCCCCGCCGCGTCGTACGACAGTTCCGGCGGGCGTCGTCCGGCGGGCCCGGCGGGCTCGTCCGGCGGGGCGGGGGCGGGCATCTGGCACTTTGGCCGGCGGGGCGGGGCGGGGCGGGGAAAGATGGGGCCGTGCGCGCTGTGACGGTGACTCCCGGGGTCCGCGACTCGCTGCGGCTGGTGCAGGACTGGCCGGAGCCGCCGGCCGAGGAGGGGGCCATCCTGGTCGAGGCGGTCGCCGTCGGCATCTGCGGCACCGACCAGGAGATCATCGCCGGGGACTACGGGGAGGCCCCGCCCGGCCAGCGGGAACTGGTGCTCGGCCACGAGTCCCTCGGCCGGGTGCTGGAGGACCCGTCCGGCACCCTGCAACCCGGCGACCTGGTGGCCGGCATCGTCCGCCACCCCGACCCGGTGCCCTGCCCGAACTGCGCCGTCGACGAGTGGGACATGTGCCGCAACGGGCGGTACACCGAGCACGGGATCAAAGGGCTGACCGGCTTCGCCCGGGAACGGTGGCGGGTGCAGCCGAAGTTCGCCGTCGGGTTGGACCCCGTCCTCGCCCCGGTCGGCATGCTGCTGGAACCGGCGAGCGTGGTGGCGAAGGCGTGGGACCACATCGCGCAGATCGGCACCCGGGCGGAGTGGAAACCACAGACCGTGCTGGTCACCGGGGCCGGGCCGATCGGGCTGCTGGCGGCCCTGCTGGCCGTCCAGCGTGGCCTGTCGGTGCACGTGCTGGACCGCAACACCACCGGTCCGAAGCCGGACCTGGTCCGGGCGCTCGGGGCGACGTACCACACGGTGCCGGTCGACGAGCTGGACTTCGAGCCGGACGTCGTGGTCGAGTGCACCGGCGCGCCGACCGTGGTGCTGGAGACCATGTGCAAGGTCGGCCCCGCCGGGATCGTCTGCCTGACCGGGGTGTCCAGCGGGGGGCGGACCATCGACTTCGACGCCGGGGCGCTCAACCGGGCGTTGGTGCTGGAGAACAACGTGGTGTTCGGCTCCGTCAACGCCAACCGGCGGCACTGGGACCTGGCCGCCCGGGCGCTCGCCCAGGCCGACCAGTCGTGGTTGAACGCGCTGATCACCCGCCGGGTGCCGGTGTCGGCGTACGCACAGGCGTACGCCCACGCCGACGACGACATCAAGGTGGTGCTGGAGTTCGGGGTGTGACGCCCGACGGGCCGGCTCAGATGCCGGGCAGCCGGCCGTTGCGGAACAGGTCCACGAAAAGCTGGTGGTCGGTGCGGGCCCGGACGCCGTACGCGTGGGCGAACTCGACCAGGTGCCCGACGAAGCCGTCGGTGTCGTCGCCGATCGCGGCGACGATCGCCTCCTCGGTCGAGTAGTCGACCAGGTCGTGGCTGGACTCGTCGTCGGCGACCGAGTGCATCCGGGCCACCGCCCGACCCAGGTCGGCGAGCACCCCGGCCAGCTCGTCCGGCTCGTTGACGTCCGACCAGTCCAGGTCGGCGGCGTACGGGGAGACCTCGGCGACGAGCTGACCGGCCCCGTCCAGCTCGGTGAAGCCCAGCCACGGGTCGGCGTGCGCCTGCAACGCCCGTTGCGACTCGGCCGTGCGGTGCCCCTGGTGCCGGAAGTAGCCCCGGACCCGCTCGTCGTCGATGTGCCGGGCCACCGCCGGCACCTGCGCCTGCTTCATGTAGATGACGACGTCGTTCTCCAACGCCTCGGTGTGCCCCTCCAGCAGCAGGTTGTACGACGGCAGCCCGGCCGAGCCGATGCCCACCCCCTTGCGCAGCACCACGTCCTTGATCTGGGTGGCGACCGGTCGCAGCCGGGCCGTCGAGGGGGGCAGGGTGTCCAGGTACCCGGTGAACGCGGCGCAGACCTTCTTGCGGGTCTCCGCGTCGATCTCGAACACCCCGTCGCCGAGGGAGAACCGCCGCTCGTAGTTGTCGACGGTGGTCTGCGCGGCCAGCAGGTCGACCCGGGTGTTCAGCCGGGCCTCCTGGAGCACCCGGCGCAGCACCCCGTCGGCGTTGTCCAGGGTGATCGAGCCGATCGCGTCGTCCCCACCGGCGGCGATGGCCCGCAGCTCGGTCAGGTACGACTGTGCGAAGCCGGTGACCAGCTCGCCGATCGCCCGGTCGGACAGGGCCTTGGCGTAGCCGATCAGGGCCACGCTGGCGGCGAGCCGCTTGAGGTCCCAGGAGAACGGCCCGACGTACGCCTCGTCGAAGTCGTTGACGTTGAACACGAGGTGCCCGGAGGCGTTCATGTAGGTGCCGAAGTTCTCGGCGTGCAGGTCGCCGTGGATCCACACCCGGCTGGTCTGCTCGTCGAGGAACGCGTCGTCGGCGAAGTCACCGCGCTGGTCGGCGTAGAACAACGAGGCGCTGCCCCGGTAGAAGGCGAACGGGGAGGCGGCCATCTTGCGGAACTTCCGGCGGAACGCCGCCGGGTCGAGCGCCATCGACGCGCCGAACTCCTCGGTCAACACGTCGACGATGAAAGCGGACCGTCGGTCCACGGAGTCGGTCATGTCCCGCACGCTAACCCCCACCCGCCACCTCTCCTCTGAGCCGTCCGCCCACCCGGCGCTCCCCCGCCAACCCCGCCCTCTCTCACCCCGTCTCGCCCCCTCTCGCCCCGTCCCGCCTCGGTGATCAAGAGGTTTGCGTCAGTTGATCAAGAGGTTCGCGTCAGATTCACGCGGGATGTTGACGCAAATCTCTTGATCACCGGCCTGGGTCGACCCGACCCGGGCCACCCCGCCCGATCCGGCCGGACGCCGGGGCCAGCCCACACCAGGGGCGGTGATCAAGAGGTTTTGGACAGTGTGGGGGCGGATTTGACGCAAAGCTCTTGATCACCGGGGCACAGCGGGGGCGGAAAGGGGGCGGGGTGGGTCAGGAGAGGGTGGGGGGGTGGACCGGGGGGGCGGTCAGGGACTCGACCGGGCGTGGGGCGGTGTCGGTGGGCGGGGCGAGGGGGTCGGTGCGGTCGACGCCACCGATGCCCGACTGTTCGGCGGCGATCTTCTCCTGGAGGCGGAGGATGCCGTGCAGGAGCGCCTCCGGCCGGGGCGGGCAGCCGGGCACGTAGACGTCGACCGGGATGAGCTGGTCGACGCCCTTGGTCACCGAGTACGAGTCCCAGTACGGGCCACCGCAGTTGGCGCAGGACCCGAAGGAGATGACGTACTTCGGCTCGGGCATCTGGTCGTACAGCCGCTTGATCGCCGGGGCCATCTTGTCGGTCACCGTGCCGGAGACCACCATCAGGTCGGCCTGCCGGGGGCCGTGGGCGAACGGGATGACGCCGAGCCGGATGAAGTCGTGCCGGCCCATGCTGGTGGCGATGAACTCGATCGCGCAGCAGGCCAGGCCGAAGTTGAACACCCAGAGCGAGTAGCGGCGACCCCAGTTGAGGACGAACCGGATCGGCTCGCCGAGCACTCCCGGCAACTGCACGACCGCCTCCTCGTCCGGCCGGTCGACGCCCATCCGTCGCCGTGGCCGCTGCGCTGTCTCCCACTGGACAGTCAACCACAGCCCGCGGACGCAACCCCGTGCGCCGGCAGCGGGCTCTTACCGGTGTGACGGCGGCCCGGGTCCGGGATGCGGGCCGCCGGCGACCACGGGGAGGACGAGTGACTGTGACGAGAAGCGCGCGGGTCGGTGATCCGCCACCCGACCCCGCCACCGCACCCGGGCAGCTGAGCTTCGACGGGTTCTACCACGCCCACTTCCGGGGGCTGGTCGTCCAACTCACCGCCTACACCGGCGACCTCGGGCAGGCGCAGGACCTGGTGCAGGAGGCGTTCTGCCGGGCGTACACGCGGTGGGACCGGGTGTCCGGCTACGACGATCCGCTGGCCTGGGTCCGCAAGGTCGCCTGGAACCTCGGCCACCACCGGTGGCGGCGGCTGCGGACCGCCCAGGCGTGGTTGTCGCGGCAGCGGGAGACGCACGTGGCCGGGCCGACGCCCGACCGGGTGGCGATCGACGTCGCGTTGGCGCAACTGCCCCCGAAGCAGCGCCGGGCGGTCGTCCTGCACTACCTGGCCGACATGTCGGTAGTCGAGATCGCCGCCCAGGAACGGGTCGCCGAGGGGACGGTCAAGTCCTGGTTGCACCGGGGCCGGGCCGCTCTGGCGACGCAACTGCGGGAGAGCACCGGGGAGGTGCGCGATGCCTGATTCGGAGATTCTCGACCCGACCGAGGAGTTCGCCCGTTACCGCCGTACCGTGCTGGCGGCGGTGGTGGTGCCGGGCCCGGCCGCCGTCCGGCGGACCGTGCGGCTGCGCCGCCGTCGCCGGTGGGCCGCACTGGTCGCGGCGGCGCTGGCGTTGTTCGCCGGTCCGACCCTGGGCTACGTCGCGCTGCACCGTCCGGAGCCCCGGCCCGGCCCGGTGCTGCCCACCCCCGACGGCACCGGCACGCCGACGCCGAGCGCGCCGACGACCCCGACCGGCGGCCCTCCGCCGACCGGCGCGGGCCCGACGGCGACCCCGCCCGACGGCCGGATCAGCCGGGACGACCTGCTGGCCACCCCGGTGACGCTGCCGACCTGGCCGGTCGGTACGGCGTGCCGGACCGCGGGCGTCCGGTTGACCGCGGGCGGCCAGGAGGGGAGGAACGCCCTGCTCGCCCTCGCCCACGGTGACGTCGACGGGGACGGGGCGCAGGAGACGGTGGCGTTGGTGCAGTGCTTCTTCGGCACCCACGGCTGGCAGCAGGTGGTGGCCCTCGACCGGGACACCGCCGGCCGGATCGTCACCGTCGGGCGGGTGGTCGTCAGCGCCCGGGAGCGGCCCCAGTGGCTGATCGGGGTGCAGGTACGCGGCGACGGGGTGGTCCGGGTTCAGGTGGGCGACGTCTACCCGGGCGGCGGTTGGGCCGGTGAATGGTCGCAGCGGCAGTGGCGCGGCTACCGCTGGGACGGCGGCTCGTTCCGCCAGGTCTCCGGTCCGACCGGTTTCCCGGCCAACCCCCACGAGGTGAACCTGGTGGTCACCGCCACCGAACTGGTGCTCGGCGTCGCGCCGGACGGCTCCCGTACCGCAAACACGACGGTGCGGGTCCGCAACACGGGCACCACGCCGGCCCGGTCGGTGGCGCTCCGGTTCGACCTGCCGGCGGCGTTGCGCCCGGACGGCGACGGCTGGTCCGCCTGCCGGAACGCTCCGGGGACGGCCGGCGGGCCGGTGCGCTGCGAGTTGGACGGGCTGGCACCCGGTGCCGAGATCCGGCTCGCCCTGGGCCTGCGGGTGGCAGGTGACGACCTGCCCGGCTCGGGCACCGCCGAGCTGACCGCCCACGCGTTGGATGCCGACCACCGGGTCGTCGCGGAGGTCGTCGAGTACGACAACGTCACCCCGCTGCGCTACCGGTGACCACCCGTCCCGGCCGGCCCGACCGCCGGCCGGGACGCAGGGTCACCAGGTGGGGCGTTGCAGCAGGCCGACGAACTCCACCAGCAGCCGTTCCCGCAGCGCGGCGGGGGCGGCGTCGAGCAGGGTGTTCACCACCGCCATCCGGTCCGGTGGCCCGGCACCGAGCCCGAGGCCGGCGGCGAGTCCACCGATCAGCTCGGGGGTGAGCGCCTCCGGGGTCAACGATCCGGCCAGGGCGAGCAGGTCGGCCGGCAGCTCGACCGGCCCGGCCCGGCGGGCGGCGGCCACCGCGGCGGTCAGGTCCGGGCCGAATTCGGCCACCCGGGGGGCCACCGAGGCGGTCACCGTGAGGTGCACGCTGGCGGGCAGGTCCGCGTACCGGAGCTGGGGTTGGGTGTGCCAGCCCCGGGCGGTCAGCTCGTCGACCAGGACGAACAGGTCGAGTGCCGGGTCGGTGCCGGTGAAGCAGACCACGGTGGATTCCGGTTCGGCCATCAGCCGCAGCCCGTCGACCCCGCGTACGGCGGCGGCCAGGGTGCCGACCGCGTCCCGGGTGGTGGCGGCCAACCGCAGGTAGCCGTCGTCGCCGAGGTGCCGCAGCGTGGCGTACGCGGCGGCGATCGGGCCACCCGAGCGGGTCGAGGCGAGCACCGGGTTGACCATGGTGTAGCCGGGCCAGTCGGCGTACGCGAAGTACTGCGGGGAGCGCAGCGTCGCGTCCCGGTGCAACAGCACCGACACCCCCTTCGGGGCGTACGCGTACTTGTGCAGGTCGACGGAGATCGAGGTGACCCCGTCGACGGTGAAGTCGAACGGTGGCACCGGCACGCCGAGGCGACGCAGGTAGGGCAGGGTCCAGCCGCCGAAGCAGGCGTCCACGTGGCAGCGCACTCCGGCCGCCGCCGCGACCTGCGCGATCCCGGCCACCGGGTCGACCACCCCGTGCGCGTACGACGGGGCGGAGCAGGCGACCAGCACCGTCTCCGGACCGATCGCGGCGGCCATGTCCGCCACCGACGGGCGCAACGTGACCGGGTCGACGGGAACCGTGTCGAGGCCGACCCGCAGCAGGTGGGCGGCCTTGGCGAAGGCGGCGTGCCCGCTGGCCGGCACCACGATCCGGGGTGCGGTCAGCTCCGGGCGGGCGTCCCGGGCGGCCTTGACGGCCAGGATCAGCGACTCGGTCCCGCCGCTGGTGACGCTGCCGACCACGTCCGGCGCGGCGCTGCCCGGCCCGCCGCCGAGCAGCCCGCCGGCCGCCCCGACGAGCCAGTTCTCCATCGCCAGCAGGGACGGGAAGGCGGTCGGGTCGAGCCCGTTGACGTGGGCGCTCTCCGCGTGGGCCGCCGCCCCCAGCGCGTCGAGCCCGCCGACGCCCGGGTCGTACACGTAGGCGAACAACCGCCCCCCGTGCACCGGCCGATCCCCCGCCCTGAGCTGTCGGATCTCGTCCAGCACCCGCTCGGCAGGCACCCCGTTCTTGTCGATCATGGATTTGTGGTGGCCTCTCCGTGGGTTTTCGCGGCTTTCGTCCCCGCCGCAACTCCATGATCGACGAGGTGGGTGGGGGTTGGGGGGAGGTAGGGGTGGGGGCGGAGGAGGAGGGTGGCGGGGGCGATGAGGAGGGCGGGGACGAGGGTGAAGCCCAGGAGGACGCCCAGACGGGCGATGGGGGTCTGGGGGGCGGCTGTGCCGGTGGCCGAGGAGACGTAGCCGGACAGGGCCAGGACCAGGCCGTAGATGCCGGGGCCGAGGGCCAGACCGAAGGTTTCGCCGGCGGTCCACAGGCCGGTGAAGACGCCGGCCTGGCGTCGACCGGTACGCGCGGTCGAGGCGGCCACGCAGTCGGGCAGCAGCGCCAGCGCGAAGACCTGCTGGCCGGCGTACCCGACGCCGAGCAGCGCGACCACCGCGTAGACGGCGACGGCGGGCAGCACCGGCGCGGCCACCAGCGCCGCCGCACCGGCGGCCAACAGCAGCGAGGCGGCGACCAGCGCGGTCTTCTTGCCCAGGCGCGCGCCGAGCCGGGTCCACAGCGGCATCACCAGCAGCGCCGGCCCGACGAAGCAGGCGAACAGCACGGTCGGTCCGGTGGTCGGGTCGCGCAGGATCTGGGCGGCGAAGTAGCTGACCCCGGCCAGGACGGTCGCCACCCCGGCGGACTGGACGACGAAGCAGAGCAGCAGCGCCCGGAACGGCCGGTCGGCGGCGACCACCGCGAGCTGGGCGCGCAGCGTCGGCTCGGTGGCGGTCACCGTGCCGGTCGCCGCCGACCGGGTGCCGAGGAACGCGCCGAGCGCGCCGAGCGCGATCAGCACGGCGACGAACACCCCCATCCAGCGGTGCCCGGCCACCCCCTCGCCGCCGGCGGTCACCACCACCGGGGCCACCGCGCCGGAGATCAGGATGGCCAGCGCCAGCACCGCGACCCGCCAGCCCATCAGCCGGGTACGCTCCGCCGCGTCGTCGGTCAGCTCGGCGGGCATCGCCACGTACGGGACCTGGAAGAAGGCGAACGCGGTGGCGGTGGCGAGGAACGCGACGGCCACGTACGCCCCGGCGGCCGGCCCGACGCCGAAGGGCGCGGCGAAGATGGCGGCGAAGAGCACCGCCAGGGCGAGCCCGGCGCCGAGCAGCCACGGCCGGCGCGGCCCCCACCGGGAGCGGGTGCGGTCGGAGATGCGCCCGGCGACCGGGTTGACCAGCACGTCCCACGCCTTGGGCAGCAGCACCAGCAGGGCGGCCAGTCCGGCGGCCACCCCGAGGGTGTCGGTCAGGTAGGGCAGCAGCAGCAACCCGGGCACGGTCCCGAACGCCCCGGTGGCCAGCGAGCCGAGCGCGTAGCCGGCGTGCACCCGACGCGGCAACCCGGCCCCGCCGGCACCGGTCGACCTGGTCGGCCCGGCGGTCGGCGCGGGCGGGCCGTCAGCCGACGCACGCGGCCCACCGGCCGGCGCGGGCAGCCCGGCGACCGGCGCGGGCGGGCCGGCGGGTGGGGAGCCGGGCCCGGCCGGTGGCGCTTCCATGCGGCCGAATGTTACTCACGTTACCGCCGGGTCACCGCCCCTCATCCGGCCACCATTTGGCGGCATCCAGATCCACCCCGGCACCGCGCAGCGGGCAGCCCTCGGCCCGCAACAGGGCCCGCGCCCGCACCTCGTGCCCGGGTGGCAGCCGGCCCGCCGCGTTCACCACCCGGTACCAGGGCACCCCGCCACCGTGCCGGGCCATGATCGCGCCGACCAGTCGGGCCGAGGCCCGCCCGGAGCGCTCGGCCAACGCGTCGGCGATCGCCCCGTAGGACATCACCCGGCCCGGCGGAATCCGCTCGACCAGCGCGAGCACCGCCTCCACGTACTCCTCAGGCGTCACGACCGGCCAGGATATGGGAACGCGACGGGGTCCGCCGGCACCGACCACGCAGAATGGGCGGGTGCGCGAAGCAGTCACCCAGGCCCGACGGATCGTCGTCAAGATCGGTTCGTCCTCGCTGACCACCGCGACCGGCGGCCTGGACGACGCCCGGGTCGACACCCTGGTCGACGCGCTCGGCGCGCTCGCCGCCGCCGGCCGCGAGGTGGTGCTGGTCTCCTCCGGGGCGATCGCCGCCGGGCTCGCCCCGCTCGGGCTCCCCCGCCGTCCGCGCGACCTGGCCACCCAGCAGGCCGCCGCCAGCGTCGGCCAGGGCCTGCTGATCGGCCGGTACGCGGCCGGCTTCGCCAGGCACCGGCTCACCGTCGGGCAGGTCCTGCTCACCGTCGACGACGTGACCCGGCGGGCGCACTACCGCAACGCGTACCGGACCCTGCGCAAGCTGCTCGACCTGCGGGCGGTGCCGATCGTCAACGAGAACGACACGGTCGCCACCGAGGAGATCCGGTTCGGCGACAACGACCGGTTGGCCGCCCTGGTCGCCGCCCTGGTCGACGCCGACCTGCTGGTGCTGCTCTCCGACGTCGACGCGCTCTGGACCGGCGACCCGACCCGCCCCGGCAGCACCCGGATCACCGAGGTACGCGGCGAGGCCGACCTGGCCGGCGTCGACATCGGCGGGGCCGGCCGGGCCGGGGTCGGCACCGGCGGCATGGTCACCAAGGTCGAGGCGGCCCGGATCGCCACCGGCTTCGGCATCCCGGTGGTGCTGACCGCTGCCCCGCTGGCCGGCGCCGCGCTGGCCGGGGAACCGGTGGGCACCTTCTTCCACCCGGCCCGGCGACGCCCGGCGGCCCGGCTGTTCTGGCTGGCGCACGCCACCGCGCCCCGGGGCCGGCTGCACCTGGACCCGGGCGCGGTGCAGGCCGTGGTGGGGCGGCGCAAGTCGCTGCTGCCGGCCGGGATCACCGCCGTGGACGGCACCTTCACCGCCGGGGACCCGGTGGACCTGGTCGACGTCGACGGGGCGTCGGTGGCCCGGGGGCTGGTCAACTACGACGCGGTGGAGCTGCCCGGGCTGCTCGGCCGCTCCACCTCCGAACTCGCCGCGGCGCTCGGCCCGGCGTACGAACGTGAGGTCGTCCACCGCGACGACCTGGTGCTGCTGTGACATCAGGCGTCCCACGCGGGCGCTTCCGGAAGATCCGAAGGAGTACGCAATGAGCGTCGTCGAGCAGGCCCGCCGGGCCCGGGACGCGGCGGAGGCCCTCGCCGTCGCCACCCGTACGGTCAAGGATGCCGCGCTGCACGCGATGGCCGACGCGCTGGTGACGCGTACGCCGGAGATCCTCACCGCGAACGCGGCGGACCTGGCGGCCGGGCGGGAGGCCGGGCTGAGCGCGGCCGTGCTGGACCGGCTCGCCCTCGACGCGGACCGGGTGGCCGGCATCGCCGACGCGCTGCGCCAGATGGCCGCGCTGCCCGACCCGGTGGGTGAGGTGGTCCGGGGTTCGACCCTGCCCAACGGGCTGGAGCTGCGGCAGGTGCGGGTGCCGTTCGGGGTGGTCGGGATCATCTACGAGGCCCGGCCGAACGTGACGGTGGACGCGGCCGGCATCTGCCTGAAGTCCGGCAACGCGGCGCTGCTGCGCGGGTCGTCCTCGGCGGCGCACTCCAACGCGGCGCTGGTGGCGGTGCTGCGTGACGCGGTGGCCGGGGCCGGGTTGCCGGCCGACGCGGTGCAGCTGCTCGACGCCGGCTCCCGCGACTCGGTCAAGGAGCTGATGCGGGCCCGGGGCCTGGTCGACGTGCTGATCCCGCGCGGCGGTGCGTCGCTGATCCGCACCGTGGTCGAGGAGTCGACGGTGCCGGTGATCGAGACCGGGGTGGGCAACTGCCACGTCTACGTGGACGCCGCCGCCGACCCGGCCAAGGCGGTGGCGATCGCCCTGAACGCCAAGACCCAGCGCCTTTCCACCTGCAACACCGCCGAGTCGCTGCTGGTGCACGCCGACGTCGCCGACGCGTTCCTGCCGGCGGTGCTGGCCGCGTTCGCCGAGGCCGGGGTGACCGTGCACGGCTCCCCCGAGGTCGCCGCGTACTCCCCCGCCGTGGTGGCCGCCACCGACGAGGACTTCGCCACCGAATACCTCTCGGCCGACATCTCCGTCGCCGTGGTCGACTCGCTCGACGCCGCGGTCGCGCACATCCGCCGCTACGGCACCGGGCACACCGAGGCGATCGTCACCGACTCGCAGGCCGCCGCCCGGGAGTTCGTGGCCCGGGTCGACGCGGCGGCGGTGATGGTCAACGCCTCCACCCGGTTCACCGACGGCGGCGAGTTCGGCTTCGGCGCGGAGATCGGCATCTCCACCCAGAAGCTGCACGCCCGGGGCCCGATGGGGCTGCCCGAGCTGACCTCCACCAAGTACGTGGTGACCGGCGACGGTCACCTGCGCTGAGCCACCGCCCAGGTCACCAGGTGCCGGGCTCGTCGTCGGTCGGCGGGACCGGCCGGGCCCGGCGCACGGCAGGTGAGCCGGGTGGCGTCACCGGCGAGCCCATCGGGGCGCTCGGGGAGCCGGGCGGAAGGACCGGGCCGATCGGACGGCAGGCGCGGATCGCGGTGAGCGTGGTGTGCACGTCGAACTGGTGGCCGTCGTCGCTGTCCCAACCGCCGTCGCTGCGTTGGGTCTCGGCGAGCCGTCGGCGGGCCGACACCAGCACCCACTGCTCCTCGCCCACCTCGACCCGGCGCAGCGTGGCGGCCAGCGCGGCCACGTCGGCCGGGGAGAGCTTCGGAATGCGCTCGGCCAGCACCGCCTGGATCCGGGCCGACTCGTAGTAGAGCTGCTGGCGGTGCAGCACGGCCGCGCTCAACCAGCCGGCGGCCAGGAACGACGGCCAGCTCCCGTCGGGGGCGAGCTGACCGGCCAGGGCCTGCGCCGCCGCCTGCACCACCCCCGCGTACGCGCCGCCGACGCGGTGGTCGAGCGGTCCGGCGGCGCGGGCGTCCCGACCGGCCACGCTGAGCCAGTACGCGGCGTTGGCCGAGAGGTAGAGCCGGGCCTCCGGGTTACCCGGGGTGGCCCATTCGGGGGCGCTGCCGGCCAGTCTCGGGTCCTCGTCCCAGCCGCCGTCGGGCAGTTGCCGGGCGGCCAGCCAGTCCAGGGCGTGCCGGGCCGCCGGCCGACCGAGCGCGCCGAGGTCGTCCAACTCGGCGAGGCGGAAGCAGGTGGCGTCGATGGACGGCACGTCACCGCCGAGCAGGGCCGGCCAGCCGCCGTCGAGGGTCTGCCCGACCTCGGCCGCGTCGAGCAGGTCGGGGGGTACGGGCGCACCGGTGCGCAACCGGGACAGCCGGGCGCGATCCACCGCGTCGCCGTGCGCCACGACGAAGCCGACCGCGGCATCCAAGTCCACCACGACGTTGACGCTACCGGCGCGAACGCGATCCCGCCTCGGGGAATCGGTCGGGGCCGGGGACGGTTCGGCACCGCCCCCGGCTCCGGGCCCAGGTCAGTACGCCGGCAGCGAGGGATCGATCTGCTTGATCCAGGAGAGCACCCCGCCCTGGACGTGCACCGCGTCGCGGAACCCGGCCGCCTTGAGCGCGGCGAGCGCCTCGGCGGAGCGGACCCCGGACTTGCAGTGCAGCACGACCTGCTTGTCCTGGGGGAGCTTGGCCAGCGCCTCGCCCGAGATGATCTCGCCCTTGGGGATCAGGGTGGAGCCGGGAATCCGGACGATCTCGTACTCGGCGGGCTCCCGGACGTCGACCAGGAAGATGTCCTTGCCGGCGTCCTGCCACTCCTTGAGCTCGGTGGCGGTGATGGTCGCGTCGACGATCGCCTCCTGGGCCGCCTCGGAGACCGCGCCGCAGAAGTCCTCGTAGTCCTCCAGCAGGTCGGTGACCGTGGGGTTCTCCCCGCAGAGCACGCAGTTCGGGTCCTTCCGGACCTTGATCTTGCGGTAGCTCATCTCCAGGGCGTCGTAGACCATCAGCCGGCCGACCAGCGGCTCACCGATCCCGGCGAGCAGCTTGATCGCCTCGTTGACCTGGATCGACCCGATCGACGCGCAGAGCACGCCGAGCACGCCACCCTCGGCGCAGGACGGCACCATGCCGGGCGGCGGGGGCTCCGGGTAGAGGCAGCGGTAGCAGGGGCCGTGCTCGGCCCAGAACACCGACGCCTGGCCGTCGAACCGGTAGATCGACCCCCAGACGTACGGCTTGCCGAGCAGCACCGCCGCGTCGTTGACCATGTAGCGGGTGGCGAAGTTGTCGGTGCCGTCGACGATCAGGTCGTACTGGGCGAAGATGTCCCGGACGTTCTCCCGGTCCAGGGCGGTGTTGTGGATCTCCACCTGGACCAGCGGGTTGATCTCGCGGATCGACGCGGCGGCGGACTCGGCCTTGGACCGGCCGATGTCGGAGACGCCGTGGATGATCTGGCGCTGCAGGTTGGACTCGTCGACGGTGTCGAAGTCGATGATGCCGAGCGTCCCGACCCCGGCGGCGGCCAGGTACATCAGGGCCGGCGAACCGAGGCCACCGGCACCCACGCAGAGCACCCGGGCGTTCTTCAACCGCTTCTGCCCCTCGACCCCCACATCGGGGATGATCAGGTGACGGGAGTAGCGACGGATCTCGTCAACGGTCAGCTCGGCGGCGGGTTCGACGAGCGGGGGCAACGACACGGTGGACTCCCCGGTGATCGGCTGATGGCGAACCGAGCCATTGTTGCTCGGACGACCACCCTTCGGCCATGAGCAGTGACACCCCGTCCGACATGCGGGAGCGGGAATATCTCAACTGCCGGGTACGAGATCGCCGGAGTAGAGCGAGCCGTCGACGTACGGCCAGGCGTTCGCCACGCAGCCGTCCAGCCCGTACGTCTGCTGCTGCATCACCGGCGCCGGCTCACCGTGGCCGGGGCAGGCCTGGTGTTCCTCGCCGAGTTCGTGCCCCACCTCGTGGTTCACCACGTACGTCCGGTAGACCGACAGGGGTGCGCCGTAGTCCGGCACCGCCTCCATCCAGCGGGCCAGGTTGATGACCACCCGACCGGGCAGTCGGCAGGAGGTGTAGCCCTCGGTGTCGAGCCCACCCTCGGCGCACATCCGCTCGGAGGTGGCGGGGGTGGCGAGATAGATGGTGAAGTCGGCGGCGGCGATCTCCGGCACCCGCTGCAGGCGCAGCTCGCCGGAGCGGATCCAACTGTTCGGGTCGCCGAGCGTGGCGTCGACGGCGGCGGCGAACGCGTCCACGTCCTGCCCGGTGTCCTGCTCCACCTCGATCCGGTAGCGGTGCAGCGGGCCGTCGAAGCCGTACACCTCGGAGCGGCCGTCGGCGGCGGTGAAGCGGCCGGGGCCGCTGCGCGGATAGGCGACGGTGGTCCGTTCCGCGCGTATCCCGTCGGGCAGCCGGCCACCGCCGGCCCCGTCGGCCACCCGGCCGGCGACCTGCTCGGGGCTGCTCGGGCCGCGCTCCGGTTGAAGGGTGACGAACCCGCCCACGCCGGCGCCGAGCAGGGCCAGGCCGAGCAGGACGGCCCGCCGTCGCCGACGGCGCATCCGGCGGCTGCGGCGCGGCCCGACGCCCGGCTCGCCGTGCCACCACGCCGAGCGCGGGCCGACGTGGCGCGGCCGGGCCCGGTACGGCTCGGCGTGACGCGGGTACGCCTCGGTGGGGCGCGGGTCGGCCCGGTACGGGTCGGTGTGGCGCGGGTCGGGCCGGCCGGCGGCCGGCGGCTCCGGGCGCTCGGCGGACTCGGTGCTCACCCGGCCAGCATGGCAGACTAATCGGGCATAAATGCGCTATTGCCGCAAATTATAAGAACATGTTTCACTTCTCCGGTAACCGTCCGACAACCAGCGCCTGCCCGGACACACCACCGGGAACTCAGAGCGCCGGGCCGGCGTACCGGCGGCCGTCGCGGTACGGCCACGGGTTCGCCGTGCAGCCCCGCAGGAACAGCGACTGCTGCTGCATCACCGGCGCCGGCCGGCCCACCCCCGGGCACCCCTCGTGGCGGTGCCCCAACTGGTGGCCCACCTCGTGGTTCACCACGTACGTCCGGTAGACCGGCAGCGGCACCCCGGCCCGGACGAAGTGCGGCACCGACGTCCGCCACCGGTCCAGGTTGATGATGACCTTCCCGGGCGCGCGGCACGACGTGTACGGCACACCACCGACCCGGATGTCCACACCCCCGGCCCGGCACAGCCGCCCCGCCGTGCCGCGGGTCGCCAGCAGCACGGTGAAGTCGGACGGCGCGTTCCCCGGCACCCGGCGCAGCCGCAACCGGCCGCCGTCGACCCAGCTCCCCGGCCCGGCCAGGGCCGTCTGCACCTGGTCGGAGAAGTCCCGGACGTCCTCGCCGGAGCCGTCCTCCACGGCCACCCGGTAGCGCCGCAGGCCGCCCGAGCGGCCGAGCGTCGACCCGGCCCGGTCGTCGTAGCGGAAGGTGCCCCGGCCGGTCACCGGCACCGGACCGGACAGCGCCAACGGCGGCACGGTCGCCGCCGGGGCCACGGCACCGGCCGACGCCGACACCGGCGGGACCGACCCGACCCCGCCGGGCGCACCCACCGGCCCGGCCGCCACGACCGGCCCGCCAGCACCGAGGGATCCCCCGGCACCGAACGATCCGGGGGCACCGAACGCTCCGGCGAGACCGGGCGGTCCGGCGATGACACCGGACGCGCGTACGCCGGGTGGACCGGCCGGGCCCAGCGGGCGACCGGCGTTCTTCGGGCCGCCCGGCGTCACCGCCGGACCGGCGACCGGCCGACCGGCAGCCGGCGGCGGGGTGGCGACGGCCAGCCCGCCGGAGGTCACCACCAGCAGCAGGAGCACCAGCGCCATCGGACGCCACCGGGCGGTGCCGGACGTCGGCCGCGGGAGCCGGATCGGACGCGGGCCACGGGAGGGGAGCGCAGACATCCGGCTCAGGATGCCACGCCGGGACGCCACCTTCCGTCATCGCCGGACCCCGGCGCGTCATCCCCGGGCAGGGTCGCGGGACGTTGCGGCGACGGGCCCGGGGTCGACTCGGCGAGCAGGTGCAACACGGCGCGGGCCACCGTACGCGGCACCTCCAACTGGGCCACGTGCCCGACGCCGGCCAGCATCATCAGCCGGCTGTCCGGGATGACCCGGGCGGTCTGCGGGGCCACCCGGACGTCCACCAGCCGGTCCTTCATCCCCCCGACCACCAGCGTGGGTGCGCCGATGCCGGCGGCGATCCGCCACAGCGACTCCGGCCCCGGCAGGTACGACCGCAGGAAACTGGCGACCAGCCCCCGGAACGTGCGGACGTACGCGGCGGCGTAGTGCGGTGCCTCGTAGCGGACCCGGATCTCCTCCAACGCCTCCTGCCGGCGCTGCTCGCTGATCCGGCTCAGGTCGGCCACGCACGCCTCCATCGCCTGCTGGGCCATCACCTCCGGGGCGAGCTGGGCCAGCCGCCAGGCGGCCAGCCGCTCCCCGCGCGGGATGGCCAGCAGCGGCAGCATCCGCCCCTGCAACGAGCGGCCGAAGTTCAGGAACGGCAGCGCCGGGGAGATCAGCGTCAGGGTACGCACCAGATCCGGCCGGCGACCGGCGACGTACACCGAGACCGCGCCGCCCAGCGAGTTGCCGAACAGGTGCACCGGGCCCCGCCCGGAGTGCTCGATCCAGCGCACCACCCGGTCGGCGAAGGCCGGGATCGTGTACCGCAGCCCCGGCTCGCTGCGCCCGAAGCCCGGCAGGTCGATGGCCTGCCCGTCGAGCCGGTCGGCGAGCAGTCCGGCGAGGTCCGTCCAGTTCTGCGACGAACCACCCAGCCCGTGCACGTACAGCGCCGGCTCCGCGTCCGGGCCGGTGGCCGGGGTGTCCCGGACATAGGTGACCGTGCCGTCGAGGCGTACCGGCCGGCCGGGCCAGGGCGGGGGCAGCCGGTGCGGGGGCAGGTGCTCCTCGGGCCAGAGGGCGGCGCGCTTCATACCGGCAAGTGTTCCCGTTCCGGCCCCGTACCGACAATGTGACGGATCAGGCGAGCAACGCCTCCAGGCGACGGTTGACCGCCGCCAGGGTCGCCCGCACCACGGCCTGACGCGGGTCACCGGAGACCAGCGCCGACCCGGCCAGCTGCTCCACCCAGCCGTCGCAGACCAGCAGCACCACCACGGTCGCCACCTCGCAGTTGCCGAACGGCACCACGGCCGCGTGCTCGACGAAGCACCGCCCCCGTTCGGCGGTGCGCTCGGCGTGCCGCAGCAACTCGTCGACCGCCGCGGCGGCGGCCACCGCGCACAGCCGCAGGACGTACCCGTCCACGGCCGGGCCGGTGGCGTGCCCGGAGGCCGGCTCACCGGCGGTGAGCAGGCGTACCTCGACGTTGGCGTCCAGGCCGAAGGTGCTCACCTGGACGTGGTCGATGACCACCCGGGGCCCCGGCACGCCGCCGGTGTCCAGCGGGCGCGAGGGCGCGGTCTCCGTCGTGGTCATCTGCCCGCCCGAGTACGACGCGTTGAGCGTCGCCGGGCTGCCGGTGGGCGGCAGGGCCCCCGGGAGGGTCTCCTCCACACTGGCCCGGCCCCGGTGCGGGGTCGACTGCCGGCGTCGCCGGGGCACCCCGGACACCGTCGGTGACTGCTCTGCCGGCGGGTCCTCGGCGTCACGCGCCGGGCCGCCGGTCGCCGTGTCGGTGCGCGCCCCGGCGGCCGGTGGCTCCGCCGCCGACCGGGCCGGATCACCGGCCGGCCGCTCGGCCGCCGGGGTCGGCAGCCCGGCGGTCGGCTCGACGACGCGGGGTTCACCGGTACGGCGGCGCATCGGCGGCGGCACCGCGGCGCTCGGTTCACCGGACAGGCTCTGCGGTGCGGCGGCGAGACCCATCCGCTCCTGGAGCAGGCGGGCCACCAGCCGGCTCACCTCCGCCGGGTCGGCCCCGTCGGACAGGTCGAGCCGCAGACTGTGCGCCCCGGCCGGGGTACGTCGCAGCGCCGCGTCGCGGACCCCGGCCACCTCACGTACGGCGTCCAGGATGGCGTTGACGTCGAAGCCCTCGGGACGTTCCCGCAGCGGCGCGGGCTCGTCGTCGCGGCGCAGGTGGGTGGCGATCCGGGCGAGTTCCGGGGTCTCGGCGGGGGGCTCCACGGCTGGCGGCTCCGGCACGACGGGCACGTCCGGTTCGGCGGGGACGCGCTGCGGCAGCACCACCGTGCCCCGGTCCGGTCTCCGTCCGTCCACCACCGGCTCGGTCGTGGTCAGCGGGTCGGGCGCGGATCGGCGGGCCGCGTAGGGGGGCGCGCTCGTCGGGGCGGGCGCTGCGGCGATCTGGTCCAGGCGGCGTGGCCCGCTCGTGGCGGGGGCACCGGCGGTGGGGGCGGGCTCCGGCGGGTGGCCGGGCAGGTCGGTGGGGGCGGCCGGCTCGGTCGGTACCGACCGGAGTCGGAACGGCTGGTCGGCGCGGACGGCCGGGGGGGTCGCCGGCCGGGGCGACGGTTCGTCGCGCGGAAGCCGGAACGGCTGGTCGGCGCGGACGGCGGCGGGCAGCGTGGCGGCCCGTTCCTCCCGCAGGCCGGAGGGCTCGTCGCGGGTCGGGGGCGGCACGGCACCCGGCTCGGCCCGACCGGCGGGCTCGTCCCGGGGCGGGGACGGCGGGCCGGCCGGCACGTCCCGGGGTGCGGGGGGCGCCTCGGCGGATCCCCCCGTCGACCAGCCGGGCCGGTCGGCGGGGTGCAACCGTTGCGGCGCGGACGGCTCGACCGGCGACCGGTCCCGCTCGCCGGAAGCGGACCAGGTCCGCCCGGACGGCTCGGCCCAGTCCCGCTCGGACCGGTCGGCCCAGTCCCGCCCGGAACGGTCGGCCCAGTCCCGCCCGGCGGGGTCGGACCAGTCCCGCTCCGGTCGGGTGCCCCGCTCGGACCAGTCCGGGCCGGGCCGGTCGCGCTCGGAGCGGTCGGTGGGCTCGTGCCGTTCCGGCCGGTCGGCGCGCTCGTCCCGGTTCGGCAGGGGGTGTTCCCCGGTGTGCCCGGACCAGGCGCGCTCGGGGTTGTCGACACCGGGACGCCCCGGGGCGACCCGCTCGGCGGCCGGCCGTTCCCGACCGGGCCGCTCCGCGGTGGGCTCCGGGAGGGTCGGTGGGGTGGCCGGTTCGGTCCGGGTCAGCTCGTACGGGCGGGGCACCTCGGAGCGCACCGGCTCGTACGGCCGGGCGGGCTCGGCGCGCACCGGCTCGTAGGGGCGGGCCGGCTCGGCACGCACCGGCTCGTACGGCCGGGCGGGCTCGGCCGACCACTCCGCCGCGCGTTCGGCACGGGTCCGTCGGCCGGCGGGGGGTTCCTCGTCCCGCGACCAGGAGGGTGCCCAGGTCCCGCCCCAGCTCGGCCGGTTCCAACTCGGTCCGGACCAGTCCGGCTCGTCCGGCCCGGCGGTCGCCCGGCGCTCGCCCGGCGACGGCTCCCCGGCACCGCGCGCGCCGACGCCCCGGGGGTCCGTCCCGGACGGCCCGGTGCCGGCGGTGGGTTCGGGGCGGTCGGTCCCGCCTGGCCCGAACGGCCCGGCGAAGCGGTCGCGGGGGTCGTCGCCCGGAGCGGAACCGGCCCCGCCCCGCTCGGGGGCGTGGAAGCCGGGGGGCACCTCGAAGCCGGAGGCGGCGGTGCCCACCGGGGGGACCTGCACCGCGGGTGGGGCCGAGGTGGGCAGGTCGCCTGCGGGCCAGTGGGCCGGCCGGGGTGCGGCGGGGTCGTCGGAGGCGTGCCGGGCGGCTTCCGGATCGGGCGGCCCGGTCGGGGACGCCGGCCGGGGGGCCGGCACGACCAGCCGGTCACCGTCGGTGACCCGGGGATCGGCGACGGGGTGCCCCGGCCCGCCGGGCGGGGCGCTCACCGGGCGACGCAGCGGGGCCGGGAAATCCGGTGCCGAGTCGTGACCATTGCGGTGGGCCCGACCGTTGCGGGGTGTCTCCTCCTCGGCGGGCGGGGTGGCGAACGGCGCAGGTAGATCACCGTGCCGTGCCGGCTGGCCGCCCCAGCCCCCGGCGGGATCGGGTCGGTTCCACGGCGACCCGGCCTCCCGGTAACCCGGGGCGTCGCCGCCGGACCACCCGGTCGCAGGTGCCCACCCACTGGCGGAACGGGCCAGGTCGTCCTGCTGACCCGTCCCGTCGCCGTGCTCTCCCGGGGTGGCGGCACCGGGTTGCCCTGTTTCACTCACCGCGCGCTCCTTGGTCGCCCCCGCTGAGGCTACCGTGTGGTGACAGTGGCGATAAGTTACAGCGGCGGGCCAATTCCGGGGCCGGGGTGAGTGCCCTGACCGGTACGGGGTAAAAGTGCCGGCTGGAATGACGAAACTCGGAGGTTCCCATGACCGCTGTGGGGAACGGTGCGCAGACTGCCGGCCGGCCCACCCGGCTGCCCCGTTCGGCACGCCGTAAGCAGCTACTCGCGGCGGCGCAGGAGGTGTTCGTGGCGCAGGGGTACCACGCCGCCGCCATGGACGACATCGCCGAGCGGGCCGGGGTTTCCAAGCCGGTGCTGTACCAGCACTTCCCGGGAAAGATGGATCTGTACCTGGCGCTGCTGGACACGCACTGTGACGCCATCGTCGCCAAGGTGCACGACGCGATGCGCGGCACCAACGACAACAAGGAGCGGGTCGGCGCGTCGGTGCAGGCGTACTTCGACTTCGTCGACCACGAGAGCGAGGCGTTCCGGCTCGTCTTCGAATCCGACCTGCGCAACGACCCGGCCGTGCGGCAACGGGTCGAGCGGGTGGAGCAGGGCTGCATCGCGGCGATCACCGACACCATCATCTCGGACACCGGGGTCAGCCAGGCCCACGCCGAGCTGCTCGCCTCCGGCCTGGTCGGTGCGGCCGAGACCGCCGCCCAGTTCTGGCTGGCCGGTGGCCGGCAGGTGCCGAAGGCCGAGGCGGAGGCGCTGGTCGCGGCCCTGTCGTGGCGGGGCATCGCGAGCTTCCCGCTCCAGGGTGAGTCGGCCTGAACATCCGGCCCCGAGATCGGATAGCCTTCCGATCGGCGGCTATCTCGCCCACCTGAGGAGGCACAGTGGAGGTCAAGATCGGCGTGCAGTACGCGCCGCGCGAGCTGGTTCTGGAGAGCGCGCAGTCGCCGGCCGAGATCGAGCAGATCGTGACCGACGCCTTCGCCAAGGCGGAGGGGACGCTCTCCCTGACCGACGAGAAGGGTCGACGGGTCATCGTGCCGGTCACCAAGGTCGCCTACGTCGAGATCGCCGAGGCGTCCGCCCGCGCGGTCGGTTTCACCGTTCGCTGAACCGGTCCGACCCTGCGGCGGGCGCTGCCCGCCGCAGGGCGACCCGGTGACGCGGGTCACATTTTTCACCCCTGCCGAAAAGCCGACCACCCAGGTCAGGGGTGTGTACCCACCCGCTCGGGTAGGATGAGGTAGTTGCCGTGGGCGCCGATTTGATCGAAGTCCTGCCCACGGCGCGCGTGCGGCCCGGTCTGACACGGCGATTCTCCGCCGTCGATCGCGTGGCCCACGCCATACCGACCGCGCCCTGAGGACACCACGGGGCGCACCACGAGAGGGCACCCCCAGATCCAGATGAGCGAACAGATTCTCGACCAACTGGAGGGCCAGGAACTGGCCCCCACCGCCCCGGTCCGCCCGGAGGCCCCCACGTTCGCCGCGCTCGGCGCGCGACCCGAGACCGTCGAGGCCCTGGCCGCGGCGGGCATCACCCGCGCCTTCGCCATCCAGGAGTACGCGATCCCGATCGCGATGCGCGGCACCGACATGATCGGGCAGGCGCCGACCGGCACCGGCAAGACCCTCGGCTTCGGCGTACCGCTGCTGGAGCGGCTCCTGGCCCCCGGCGAGGGCAGTGACGGAGTGCCGCAGGCGCTTGTCGTCGTACCCACCCGCGAGCTGGGCATCCAGGTCGCCAAGGACCTCGCCGCCGCCGGCCGTACCCGGGGCGTCCGGGTGCTGCCGATCTACGGCGGCGTCGCGTACGAGCCGCAGATCGACGCGCTGCGCAAGGGCGTGGAGATCCTGGTCGGCACCCCCGGCCGGCTGATGGACCTGCAGAAGCAGAAGCACCTGCGGCTGGACCGGGTCCGCGCGCTGGTGCTCGACGAGGCCGACCGGATGCTCGACCTGGGCTTCCTCGACGACGTCGAGAAGATCCTGGCGATGCTGCCGGAGGACCGGCAGACCATGCTCTTCTCGGCGACCATGCCGGACCCGATCGTCACCCTCTCCCGGCGGTTCCTGCGCCGGCCGGTGACGATCCACGCCGGGCACACCGCCGAGACCGGCCCGTCCCCGCAGACCCAGCAGCTGGCGTACCGCACCCACTCGATGAACAAGATCGAGATCGTGGCGCGGATCCTCCAGGCCGAGGGGCGCGGGCTGACCATGATCTTCACCCGGACCAAGCGGGCCGCCGACCGGGTCGCCGAGGACCTCGACTTCCGGGGCTTCGCGGTGGCCGCCGTGCACGGCGACCTGGGCCAGGGCGCGCGGGAACGGGCGCTGCGCGCGTTCCGGGCCGGCAAGATCGACACCCTGGTCGCCACCGACGTGGCCGCCCGGGGCATCGACGTCAGCGGCGTCACCCACGTCATCAACTACGACTGCCCCGAGGACCAGGACACCTACACCCACCGGATCGGTCGTACCGGCCGGGCCGGGGCGACCGGGGTCGCGGTCACCTTCGTCGACTGGGACGACATGCCCCGGTGGCGAATCATCGACAAGACGCTCGGCCTCGACATGCCCGAGCCGCCGGAGACCTACCACACCTCCCCGCACCTCTACACCGACCTGGACATCTCCCCCGAGATGACCGGCACCCTGCCGACCGCCGAGCGGACCCGCGCCGGGCTCTCCGCCGAGGTCGAGGAGGACCTGGGCGGGCGGCCCCGCCGGGGCGAGAGCGGTGGCCGGGGCGGTCGGCGCGGCGAGAGCCGGGGGCGCGGCGAGAGCAGCGGCCGGGGCGGTGGACGCGGTGACCGGCGTCGGGCCCGCCCCGACTCCGACGTGCCGGACGCCACCGGAACGCCGGTGGAGGCCGCCGAGGAAGGCACCCGTACCCCTCGTAGCCGGCGTCGTCGCCGGGCCGGCGAGGTGGTCGGGGGCGAGTCGACCACGGTGACCACCGGCGGGTCCACCGACACCGCCGCCGGCGCGACCGGCGAGCCCGCCGTCGCCGCCGGGTCGGCCACCGAAGGTGAGCCGGGCCGGCCGCGTCGCCGCCGTCGCCGGCGCGGTGGGGGAGGCTCCGGCGCGGACGCGCCGGCCGAGGCCACCGCCGACTGACCCGACAGCACCGACGACATCCCCCGGCCGTCCGACGGTCCGGGGGATGTCCCGTCTGCGCCCGTGGACACGTCGCCCCGGCGGCCCCACGCCCTACCGGGCCCCGCGCCCCTGCCGGAGCCCGCCCGGAGGCGGCACACACCGGTGGCCGACGTCCCAGCCGGGGCGGGCCGGGAGCGGCAGCCGCCGGGGTGGAAAGGATGATGGACCCATGCCGGAACCGTTGGACGCCGCCCTGACCGAGGTCCGGGCGTTGCTGCTCGACCCCGCCCTGACCCGTGCCGTCGCCGCCGGCCGACGCCGGGGCCAGCGCCCCTCGGTGGTACGGGCCGAACTCCGCCCGGTCGCCCTCAAGGCCGGCCCCCGGTTGCAGATCTCCACGTCCGACGGCGCCCGGCCGTACACCCGGAACGTGGCCCCCGGCGCGGAGGCCGGCGCGGCGGTCGACGCGCTGCTCGCCGAGCCCTTCGGCAACTGGCACGTGGAGACCGCCGGGGCGACCCTCCAGCTGCGGGTGACCAAGTCCGGCGAGGCGCAGGTGCACCGGGCGACGGCCAGCCGGCCGGCCGCGCCGGCGGACGACCACGACCGGGCCAAGGAGTACCTGCTCGACCCGGGTGACCCGATCTTCGCCGAGATCGGCGGCAACGCCGCGAAACGCCGGCAGGTGGACGCCTTCCTGCGGGCGCTGGCCGCCACCCTGCCCGACGACCTCACCGGGCGGCTGCGCGTGGTCGACCTGGGCTGCGGCAACGCCTACCTGACCTTCGCCGCCTACCGCTACCTGACCGCCCGCGGGCTCGACGTGGAACTGGTCGGGGTGGACGTGCGGGAGGACCAACGGCAGCGCAACAGCGAGCTGGCCGAACGCCTCGGCTGGGCCGACCGGGTCACCTTCGTGGCCGGGACGATCGCCGACGCGGTGGTGGAACCCGCCCCCGACCTGGTGCTCGCCCTGCACGCCTGCGACACCGCCACCGACGAGGCGCTGGCCCGCGCGGTGCGCTGGAACGCCCGGTGGGTCCTCGCCGCGCCGTGCTGCCACCACGACCTCGCGGCGCAGCTACGCGCCCGGCCGGCCCCGGCACCGTACGAGCTGCTGACCCGGCAGGGCATCCTGCGGGAACGCTTCGCCGACGTGCTCACCGACGCGCTGCGGGCCGGGCTGCTGCGGTCGCACGGCTACCGGGCCGAGGTCGTCGAGTTCGTCGACTCCCGGCACACCCCCCGGAACCTGCTGATCCGGGCCCGCCGGACCGGCACCGGCGGCGGCGACCCGCAGTCGGCCGAGTACCGGCAACTGGTCGACCAGTGGCAGGTGACCCCGCGACTGGCCACGCTGCTGGCCGACCCGGACGGGGACGCCGTGCGGGACGGCGGGGCGGTCACCGCGCCGCGCTGAGCCGGGTTCAGCGCCGCCGGCCGCCGGGGCGCTCCCCCGGCCCCCGGTCGACGATCGAGGAGATCCGCTGACGCGGCCCCCGCTCGTCGTCGCCGGGCGCGGTGGGGAACGGCACCACGGTGCCGGACAGCTCGGCGTTGCCGGCGGCGGCGAACGCGTTCCAGGAGATGTCAACCAGGAGCCGTTTGAGTTCGGCGTGCCGGACAGCGGCGCTGCGTTGCAGGGCCAGCCGGACGCCGAGCAGCACCCCCACCAGGGTGGTGGTGACGGCGCCGGCGGCCGCCAGCACGTGCGCCCCGGTCACCGCGTCACCGGTGAACACCAACACCAGCAGCCAGCTCCAGAAACCCAGGGCGAACACCGCCGCCTTGACGACGAAGAAGAGGCTGACCGCACCCGGGCGGTGCGGCACCGGACGGTCGGACTCGGCCATGCTGCTCCTCACCGGATGCGCGACGGGTGGACGGACCCGCCGGATTCAATTGACCTACGGCAACTGACGCTGCGTCACGACCGGCACCGCAACCGGCCACGACCTGCGCCGTTACCCCGGGTGGACGTCGTACGGGCGCTCGGACGACCGGTACGGGGAATTGCACCGGACCGTCGTCGTACTACCCTCGGAGGGCGCACCGGACACCCCGGCTCCCACCCGAAGAGGACGATCTCCAGGCATGGGTTCGACAGAGGTTTCACCCCAGATGGCGTTCGCCCGCTTCGTGCGACGGGCCATCGACGACGCCCGTGACGAGCGGGGTTGGACGGTGAGCGACCTCGCTGCCCACACCGGTGTCGGTCGGTCCACCGTGTTCCGCTGGCTCGCCGGTGACTGGCAGGACTACCCCGAGCTGGCCAAGGTGCGCGGTTTCTGCGCCGCCCTCGACCTGCCGGTCGCGGCGGCCTTCCGGGCGCTCGGCCTGCCCGACTCGGGGCCCACCCCCCGCCGCCGCGCCGACGACGGGCCGGTGGAGGCGGATGTCCGGGTGATCCTCGACCGGCTGGCCGATCCGGCGGTACCCGCCGAGGAGAAACACCACATCCGGGACCTGCTGCGCTACCTGGCCCGCCGCCCGGTCCGCCGCGCCGGCTGACCGCCGCGCCGTCCCCCGGTCCATCCGGGCCGTGCCGGGGCCCGCCCGCCCGGGGCCACCGGCCTCAGCGCACGGTCAGGGTGAACTCGGCGGTGCGCACCACGCCCGCCACCTGGAAGTCCAGGTACATCCGGTAGCTGCCGGGTCCGGGCGCGGTCAGCCAGAACGTCACCGTGTCGGTGGCCGGCCCCGGGCCCGGGTGCACATGCAGGTAGCCCAGGTCCCCCTCGCGGAGGGCGACCAGATGCCCGTACGCGCCGAGGTAGCGCTCCAGGGCGGCGGGGCGTCCCGCCGGGTCCCGGACCGTGAACCGCAGCGGCACGGCGGCGCCCACCTGCGGGGTGCCCTCGTAGTCGACGGTGAACCCGTCGACGGCCGCCCGGGTGGCCGGGGCCGGCAGCGGGCGGGGCGCGTACTCCCCCGGGGCGACCAGGTCCACGCCCAGCGTCGCCGGGGTCTGCCGGCCGTCGTCGGCGACCGCCGTGAAATCCGTGTATGCCCGCCAGACGCCCGGCTGCGGCAGGGTCAGCGGGATCGACCAGGTGCCGTCGGCGGCCATCGTCGGGTGTAGGTGCTGGAATCCGGTGAGGTCACGGCGTACCACCACCAGGTGCATCGGCTTGTCGTGCACGATCGCGAACCGGGTGACCGGCCGGCGCTGCGCGTCGCGGATCTGGAACCGCAGTTCACCGGCCCGCCCGGCGGTGAACTCCCCGCCCGACGGGGCGAGTGTGTAACCGCCGGAGCTGACGGACAGGCCGGTCGCCGCATCACCGGAGGAGTCCCCGCCGGTGCCGTCGTGCTGGTGCGCCCCGGTGCCCGGAGCGTGGGTGTGGTCTCCGGCGGCGGTCGCGGCGGTCGCCGCCGTGCGGTCGGTCGGCCGCCCGTTGGCCCGGCCGAGCCCGAAGCCGAGCAGGACGGCCAGCACCAGACCGCCCACCACCAGCGCCAGCCGCAACGTGGCCCGGTCCGGCCCCATCGTCGACGCCCCGTCCCCGGCCGTAGTCCCGGCTGACAGGGTCCATCCGCCGGGTTCCGCGCCGCCCGATTCCTGCTGGTCCGCCGGCTGCGCGCTACCTCGGTCCTGCTGGTCCGCCGGCTGCGCGACCCCTGCGTCGCTGCCCCGGTCCTGCTGGTCCGTCGGTCGCGCGGTGCCCGCGTCGGCACCCCGGCCCGGCCGGCCCACCCCGGTGTCCTGGTCGGGGGCCGGGCCGCCGTGGCCTGCCGGGCCGGCGGGCCGGGTGACGGATCGCTGGTCGGCCATTCGCCCACCGTACCGTCGACCCCGCCGGCACCGGGGCGACGGCCGGACACCGTGGCGGCGGTCGCATCACGGCCGGCCGGGGAACTTTTCCGCCCGCCCCGTCGACCGTCGGTAGGTCCGAGACCCGGATCGACCCACCGGCTGCCGGCGGCGTGGGATGGCCGCTCGCCGCCTCGGTCGACCCGAGCCGGATCGGCCGGTGGTCGACCCCCCGGCGGAGCCGCTCACCGCCACCATCGACCCGGGCCTGGGTCAGCCGGCGACGGCGAGGGCCAGCGGGAGGACGTCGGGGGCGCCGGCCCGGCGCAGCAGGCGGGCCGCCATCGTCATCGTCCACCCGGAGTCGACCAGGTCGTCGACGAGCAGCACCGGGCCGTCCAGCCCGGCCAGCGCACCGGCGAGCTCGTCGGTGACGGTGAAGGCGTCGTGCAGGGCGCGTACCCGCTGGGCGCTGTTGCCGCGCGGCCCGCCGCCCCCGGCCGGACCGGTGGGGATGACCAGGCCGAGCAGTGGCAGCCGACCGACCGTGGCGATCCGCTCGGCGAGCGACGCGACCAGGGTCGGATGGCTGCGGGAGCCGACCGCGACCACCCCGGCCGGGCGGCGCGGCCACGGGTCGTCGCCGTGGGCCCAGGCTTTCAGCACCTCCACCACGGCCGCCGCCACGTCGTCGGGCACCGGGCCGTCGGCCGTGCCGGGGCCGACCAGGGCACGCAGCCGGCCACCCCAGCCCAGGTCGGACAGCCGCCCCACGGCCCGACCGGCCAACGCCTGCTCCGTCGGCGGAATCCGCCCCTTCAGCGGTACCCCGACCGCGTCGAGGCCGGTCGGCCAGAGCTTCTTGGGGGCGATCTGCACCCCGGGGCGACCGAGGAAGGTCTGCGCGGCGGTCAGCGCGGGGTCGGACACGTCGGCGGTGAACAGGGGCGCGGCGCAGCGGTCGCACCGGCCGCAGTCGTCCGCCCCGCTGTCGTCGAGGCAGTCCCGCAGGTACCGCATCCGGCAGCCGGGCGTCGCGGCGTACTCGCGCATGGCCTGCTGCTCGGCGGTGCGGGCCTCGGCGACGCGGCGCAGCCGGGCCTCGTCGTAGGTCCAGGGTTCGCCGGTGGCGAGCCAGCCGCCGCGCACCCGGCGGACCGCGCCGTCGACGTCGAGCACCTTGAGCATCAGTTCGAGGCGGGTCCGGCGCAGGTCGACGATGGGTTCGAGAGCCTGGGTGGAGAGCGGCCGGTCGGTGTGCAGGGCGGCCAGCACGGCGCGTACCTGCTCCTCCGGCGGGAAGGCGAGCGAGGCGAAGTAGCGCCAGATCGCGGCGTCCTCGACGCCGGGCAGCAGCAGCACCTCGGCGTGTTCGACGGCCCGACCGGCACGGCCGACCTGCTGGTAGTAGGCGATCGGCGAGGGCGGCGCACCCAGGTGCACCACGAAACCGAGGTCGGGCTTGTCGAACCCCATCCCGAGCGCACTGGTCGCCACCAGCGCCTTGATCTTGTTGTCGAGCAGGTCCTGCTCGGCGGCGCGGCGGTCGGCGTCCTCGGCCTGGCCGGTGTACGAGGCCACCGACCAGCCGCGCCCGCGCAGGAAGTCGGCGGTCTCGGTGGCCGCCGCCACGGTGAGCGTGTAGATGATCCCCGAACCGGGCAGCGCGTCCAGGTGGTCGGCGAGCCAGGCCAGCCGGTGAGCCGGGCTGGGCAGGTCGAGCACGCCGAGGCGCAACGACTCCCGGTCCAGGGTGCCCCGCAGCACCAGCACGTCGGCCCGTCGTTTGCCTGCGTCGGCGGGCGACGTGGCAGGTTCGGCGGTCGGCGCACCGCCGTCGGCGCGCGGCCCGGCGGGCGACACGGCGCGGTCGGCGGGGGGTGCGGCGCGGGGTGGGTGGTGGTCGGCGGTGGGTGGGGTGGGTTCGGTGCCGAGTTGTTCGGCGACGTCCCGGGTCACCCGCTCGTTGGCGGTGGCGGTGGTGGCGAGCACCGGGGTCCGCTCCGGCAGGTTGCCCAGGAAGGTACGCAGCCGGCGGTAGTCGGGCCGGAAGTCGTGCCCCCAGTCGGAGACGCAGTGCGCCTCGTCGACCACCAGCAGCCCGGTGGTGGCGGCCAGCCTCGGCAGGACGGCGTCCCGGAAGTCGGGGTTGTTGAGCCGCTCGGGGCTGATCAGCAGCACGTCCACCGTGCCGGCGTGGATCTCGGCGGTGATCTCGTCCCACTCGTCGAGGTTGGCGGAGTTGATGGTGCGGGCCCGGATGCCGGCGCGGGCCGCCGCCTCCACCTGGTTGCGCATCAACGCCAGCAGCGGCGACACGATGACCGTCGGCCCGTGCTCGCCGCGTTCGCGCAGCAGGGCGGTGGCCACGAAGTAGACCGCCGACTTGCCCCACCCGGTGCGCTGCACGCAGAGCACCCGCCGCCGGTCCACCACCAGCGCCTCGATGGCCCGCCACTGGTCCTCCCGCAGCCGGGCGTGCGCGCCGGCCAGCCGCCGCAGCACCTCCTCGGCCCGCTCCCGTACCGCCGTCCGATCCCCACTCATCCGGCATTCCTACCACCCCGACCGGACACCCCGACCTCCCACGCAGTTGATCAAGAGGTTTGCGTCATGATCCGCGCTCAGGGTGACGCAAAGTTCTTGATCACCGGGGCGACCGGGCGGGGCGGGGCGCCTTGTTGGTGGTCCTTGACCCCAGGGGCCACCCTGGGTGGCAGAGCCCTCACCCTCTGGAGGCAGGCATGCGTTGGCTCATCATCCTCGTCGTCGTACTCGCGGCCCTCGCAGCCGTGGCATGGTGGCGTCGTGGCCGCCGGTCCGCGACCGACGGGGACCAGCAGGTACGTGACCTGGCGGCATCGGAGCAGGCCCGCCGCCGCCTGGACGACCACCGGAACCCGCCGGACGGCAGTAACCTCCGCAGCACCGGGGGCGGGAGTCTCTGACCGGACTCCCGGCGGTACGCCGTCGCGCCGGTGGCCACTGATCCACGTCCCTACCCCGGCGGCGACCGATCCTCCACCCGCCTCGGATCGACGCATTCCACCCCGCCCGACGCCGACCCCGGCGGCCGTGCCCTCGCCCGCCCCAGGCTCCGGCGTCACACCACTCCCCTGAGCCGATGTAGCGGTGTCCGGCCGGCAAGACACCGCCACGTCGGGACACGGCGTGGATCAGCACCTGCCACACCACCCACGGACGCGCCGGCGGCAGTCAGGGAGGCGCACCGGCCCACCGCCCGCGTCATTCCCCATAGGGGGGCTCCACCAGTCGGGCCGTTGGATTGTGGAGAGTTGTTGCGGGCCCAGGCGACAACACTCTCCACAATCTGACAGGCTGGACCACAGCTACCCCGATCGCGGCAGCGGCTTCCCGAGCGTGCGTACGACGGTCGACGACATCGCCGCCAGTTCGGGCTGGGCGGGCAGGAAGACCGTGGGGACGCCCAGCGACCGGTTCATCGCGGCGAGCCGGCATTCGGCCTGGAGGTCGGTGGTGTTCCGCACGCCCCGGACGATCACCCCCGCCCCGTGCCCGAGGCAGTAGGCGGAGGTCAGCCCGCGCCAGGCGGCGACGGTGACGGAGGTCCAGCCGGCCGGCAGGCTGGCCCGGACGGCGGCGGCCCGTTCCTGCTCGTCGGCACCCGGATTCTTGCTGCTGTTGACCGCGACGAGCACGACCACCTCGTCGAAGAGGGCGCGGGCCCGGTCCACCACGTCCAGGTGCCCAGGGGTGAAGGGATCGAAGCTGCCGGGATAGACCGCGCGCACCCGCACCAGACCGGGGGGTGAGGCAGGCAGCGGCGGCCCGGCCGGCGGGGCGGGCGTCACGGCCCCAGGACCCGTTGCGCGTCGCGGCTGACCTGGGCGGAGGCGAGGGGGGCCCAGGAGGCGAACAGCTCCCGGAAGTACGCGCCGTACCGGTCGGCCACCGTCGGATCCTGCTCGACGACGTCCAGCTCGTTGACGATGCTCAGGTCCGTGAACGACCGGAGCCGCGCCGCGTCCGGCGTGCTCACCTGGCCGGTGAAGCGGTCGAACACCTGGCCGGCCTCGGCCAGCTTCCGCCAGGTGCGCTTGCGGTCGCAGGCACCGTACAGATGGACGATCTCCTCGGCCTCGGCACCGACGAGGTCCCGCAGCACCGCACGGTCGGCCCGGTCAAGCAGGGCGAGGTCGAAGCCGTCGGTGCCGTAGGCGGCGTGGGTCAGCCCCGCGACCTGCACGTCACCGGCGCAGCCGAGCGCGGCGAGCCGTTCGCTGACCCGGCACAGGTGGGCATAGAGGGTGCCGCCGGGATGCGCGATCTGCTCGGTGCCGTACCGGCGGAGCCAGCCCCGCACGCGGTCGTCGCTCCCCATAGGCCCGACTGTAGGCATCGCCCGCCGAACCCGCCGCCCCAAGGGCAAGGGCAAAAGCCACACCACCCCGGGCACGCCCGGCAGCCGCCTGCCTGCGAGTCTCCTTGCCAGCTACCGAATCGGCGGACCACACTCACCGCCCGGAAGGACCGCCCGAGCGCGCCGGGAGGTGTGGAGCGTCCCGCGCCGCACCGCTGTCAGATCATGGACGGAAGCACACCGCCGCTCGCCCCTCTCAAGCGAATCTTCGCTGCTCAGCCAGGCTGCCCCACAGTAGATGGATGAGACTCGGCTTCACTCGGTCCGCAGCCCTGCCGACAGAGAGCTATCTTCGCATCACCAAAAGTGATCAACGTGGGGAGATGCGGTGTCTGCCAACGACGAGTTTTTCCGGTCAAAAAAAGCCGCAGCGGTGCTCAAGCACGGCATCCTCAAGCGGTACCCGGTGGTGTTCGCCTCGAAGACGGGGCAGGAGAACCCGATCGTCTTCCTCGACGGTTACGCCGGCCGGGGCGAGTACCAGGGCGGAGAACCTGGCTCACCACTCCTGCTCTCCCGATGCGCCGAGTTCGTCCAGGGGTTTCGGGAAGTGCTCGCCTTCTTCGTAGAGCAGGACCCGGACAGCTTCGCGAATCTGGAGGAGGTGCTGCGGCTCAAGGGTGGCACTGTCCAACGAGTGCTACGTCAAGGCAGCCTTGACCAACACCTCCCCGAGTTGCTGGCCCGGGCAAAGGGGGCTTCCCTGTTCGCCTTTCTCGACCCTTTCGGCCCCGCCCTCGACTTCGATCTGATCAGGACCCACCTCCTCGGCCGCCCGAACTGGCCACCCACCGAGATCCTGTTACATTTCAGCGTTTCCTCGGTGGCTCGCATGGGACGAGCGGTCCACCTAGCTGGAAAGAGACTTGGCGGGCTCTCCAGCAGCGACCAGCGGACCGCCGACCGGCTGGACCGGTTTCTGGGTGGCAACTGGTGGCGCGACTACTTCTCGAAGGTCTCGGACGGAGGCGACGAACAGCGTGCCACCGACGTCGCGTTGCGCGTCGCCGCAAGATACGCACAGGATCTGACCAAGGGATCCGACTACCAGGCCGTGCAGATGCCGGTACGGCCACGGCCCGGCCTGTCGCCGAAGTACGTGCTTGCTCTCTTCACCAGAAACGGCGAAGGCGCCTGGCACTTCGCCGACACCTTGGGAAAGGCCGGCGTCGAGTGGGAGGAGGCCTGGGTGCAGGAACAGTTCCGACGGGGCGAGCGCTCTTCGGAAACCCTGTTCGGTGACGGTCCGGTCTTCGACGCCGAGCAGTACAAATCCGAGAACGCCCTCCGCTGGTCACGAACCGTCGAGCGGAACATTCTCAGGATGCTGCGACCCGACGAGTCATTCCGGATGGTTGATCGAGTGCCCCAGGTTTACGGTGACGTGCTCGGGCAGGCCTGGGTGCCGCACGTACGGCAAGCCACCAAATCCCTGCACCGCCAAGGCCTGATCAACCACCCGGGGACCGGCGACTTCTGGAGAGAACTCGTCTGGCGACCGTGATACGCCGGGGCAGGGCCGCGCATCCCGCCGTCATACCGCGCTGAGCATTCGAGGCGTCGGCATGTCGTCCCAGGTCCGGTCGTCCAGTAACCGCCCGCCGGCCTTGGGCGTGCGCCCGCCCCACTGCTTGAAGAAGAACGCCGTCCCCGCCCGCACACACTGATCCCGCAGGTCGCGAACCCACGACGGATCCATGTGACGACAACCCTGGCCGGACTCTCCGCCAGCAATCAACCAGTCGATGTCGGCGAGGTCGAGGCCGGGCAGTGGACCAAGCAGCGGCTCGGCCGAAACGAAACGCAACGCAGCCGGCACCTGCCGAAGGTGGTCGATCCGCTCACGCTGTGACTCGTCCTCCACGCTTACTCCCATCCAGACATTGGCGGGCCAGTCGATCTGTGGGGCGATCTTGGCCAACCGGGCAGCCCGCTTGGTGAGGACCTGAAAGGTGTGCCGAGGCGTCTCACGCATCACCGTGAACACCCGTTGCACATACTCAACGGGAACGCGCGCGTGAAAGAGGTCAGACATGGAGTTGACGAAGACCGTCCGTGGCTCTCGCCAGCGTCGAGGGATGTCCAGGGCGTCAGGATGCAGTGCGACACCAAACCCGGGGCCGGAGGTGCGCGGGTCACCATCCGTCTGGTATTTGACCGAGCCCATGGCCTTCAGCCGCTTGGCAAGCGTCATGGCGTAGCAGTTGTCGCACCCGGCGGAGATCCGGTCGCATCCGGTGGTCGGGTTCCAGGTCGCTTCCGTCCACTCGATTGCGCTCTTGTCTGCCATGCGCCCTCCTTCCGATCGCGAAGAGCCCATCTTGTCGAACATCCGTACGCCCAGGAAGGGCCGAGCGGCGTTCCGACCGATCTTTTTCGATGAGCTCCCATCGTCACGAACGATGGGCAGGGTCAGGGGTAGCGGGCGGGTGTCCCCTACACCACGGGTTCCCTGATTGATCCACTCCTCTGAGCCGACGTAGCGGTGTCCGGGTCGACCGGACACCGCTACATGGACCCCATTGAGTCGATCAAGCCCAGCCCCGGCCAAGCGCGGAGGGCGGGGGTCAGCGGGTGGGGAGGCCGGCGCGGGCGGCGACGGCGGTGTCCGGCTGGTCGGCGAAGACGCCGTCCAAACCGAGACCGAGGAAGAGTTCGTACTCGGCGGTGATGTCGCCCCGGGCGTTCGGGTCGGCACCGATCCGGAAGTCGACCGGGAGGAACTGGTTCTCGGCGCGGAACGTCCAGGCGTGCACCAGCAGCTTGTGCCGGTGCGCGTCGCGGACCACCGTGGTCGGGGCGAGCAGCTTGCCGGTGGCGTCCCGGGGGATGATCAGGTTCTTGTTGAGGCCGACCCCGTCGGCGTACCGGGCGATCCCCCGCAGGCCGGCGGCGGTCGCCAGGTCCTGGTAGGTGCGCGGGTCACCGGCGGCGGTGAAGTCGTACGGCCGGCCGGTGGCGTCGAGGAGCTGGACCAGCGGCACGTCGATCATGCGGTCGAGCGTGCGCAGGTTGGCGGTCTCGAAGGACTGGATGAAGACCGGGTCGTCGCGGTGGGTCAACTTGTTGCGGCGCAGCACCGCGACCAGCGGCTCCTCCAGCGGCAGCCCGATCGAGGCGAAGTAGGTGGGATGCTTGGTCTCCGGGTAGACGCCGATGGTGCGGCCCCGCGCCTTCGACTCGGCGCGGGCCAGGTCCAGCACCTCCTGGAAGGTGGGCACCGCGAACCGGCCGTCGAACGCGGTGTTCGCCACCCGCACCTGGGGCAGCCGCTCCTTGGCCCGCAGCGTCTTCAGCTCGGCCAGGGTGAAGTCCTCGGTGAACCAGCCGGTGACCGGCACCCCGTCGATGGTCTTGGTGGCCTTGCGGCCGGCGAACTCCGGGCGGGCCGCCACGTCGGTCGTACCGGAGATCTCGTTCTCGTGTCGGGCGACCAGCACCCGGTCCCGGGTCGAGACCAGGTCGGGTTCGATGTAGTCGGCGCCCATCCGGATCGCCAGCCGGTACGCCTCCAGGGTGTGTTCCGGGCGGTAGCCGCTGGCCCCCCGGTGGGCGATCACCAGGGGCCGGTGGGTGGCCCGGTCGGCGCGGTCCGCGTCGTCCTCGCGGGCCGAGGCGGCGCCGGGAACGGCCACCGGGACGGCGACGGCCACGGCGAGCAGCGCGCCGGCCACACCGAGAGCGGAAAGGGTACGTCGCAACGCGGTCTCCTTGGTCGTATGGGCACCCGGCCGAGCGCCGGTACGCCCCAACGGGCGCTCACAGCAGACCGGGCGCGGCTGACCGCCAGTTGGTCGCCGACTGGCCGCCAGGTGAACCCTGCGGGGAAACCGGGACCGGGCCGGGATACGCGATTCACCGACCCGATCCCGCCGGAATCGACAGGATTGTCTGGTGCGCCGGTTCCTTCGTCACCCCGTCCGGCTGGTGCCGTTCGGTTTCCTGGTGACGATCGCGATCGGCACCGGCCTGCTGATGCTGCCCTGGGCCACCAGCGCGCACCGCTACACCCCGCCGGTCACCGCGCTGTTCACCGCCACCTCGGCGGTCTCGGTCACCGGCATGGCGGTCACCGACACCCCGAACTACTGGAACGGGTTCGGGCTGGTGATGATCACCGTGCTCACCCAGGTCGGCGGGCTGGGCATCCTCACCGGCGCGGCCCTGGTCAGCCTGGCGGTCACCCGGCAACTCGGGCTGCGCAACCGGCTGCTGGTGCAGGCCGAGACGGCCGAGTACGGCCCGGCCGACCTGCGCCGGCTGCTGCTGCGCATCGCCGGCACGGTGTTCGGCTGCGAACTGGTGATGACCGCGGTGGTCACCGCCCGGCTCCGGCTCGCCTACGACTATCCCCCGGGCCGGGCGCTGTGGTCAGGGGTGTTCCACTCGATCCAGGCGTTCAACAACGGCGGTTTCACCCTCTACACCGACGGGCTGGTCGGCTTCGCCCGTGACCCGTGGGTGGCGCTGCCGTTGGCGTTCGGCGCGGTCGTCGGCGGGTTGGGCTTCCCCGCGCTGTTCGAGGCGTTCCGCCAGCGTCGCCGACCGGGCCGCTGGGCGGTGGCCACCAAGCTGACCGTCTGGGGCAGTGTGGTGCTGGTGGCGGTGGGCTTCGTCGGGCTGCTCACCACCGAGTGGGACAACCCGTTCACCATCGGCACCTACGACACCCCGGACAAGCTGCTCGCCACGTTCACCCAGATCGCGCTCAGCCGTACCGGCGGATTCGACGTGATCGGCGTGGCCGCACTGCGTGAGGAGAGTTACCCGCTGCTCATCGCCCTGATGTTCATCGGTGGTGGCAGCGCCAGCACCGCCGGTGGGATCAAGGTCTCCACGTTCTTCCTGCTCGGCTTCGTCATCTGGGCGGAGCTGCGCGGCGAGCCGGACGTCACCGTGGGCCGCCGCCGGATCGCGGTGGCCAGCCAACGCCAGGCACTGACGGTGGCCCTGCTCAGCGTCGCGCTGGTGACCGTCGGCACGCTCGGCCTGACCGTGCTCACCACCGACGTCCGGTCCAACGAGACGCTGTTCGAGGTGACCTCGGCGTTCAGCACCGCCGGCCTCACCGTCGGGCTCACCCCGCACCTGCCCCCCTCGGGGCAACTGGTGCTCACCGTGCTGATGTACGTCGGGCGGATCGGGCCACTCACCCTCGGCTCGGCGATCGCGTTGAACACCCGACGCCGGCTGTACCGCTATCCGAAGGAGCAACCCGTTGTCGGCTAGGGACGAGGGCGACGGCGACATCGCCGTGATCGGGCTGGGCCGGTTCGGTTGCCACCTGGCCGGGGCGTTGACCCGGCTCGGCCACCAGGTGCTCGCCGTGGACCGCGACCCCGACCGGGTGCAGCGATGGTCGGTGTCGCTGGACCGGGTGGTACAGGCCGACGCCACCGAGGAGCAGGCGCTGCGGCAGCTCGGCATCGGCGACTTCACCCGGGTGGTGGTCGCCATCGGCGCTTCGGTGGAGGCCAGCGTGCTCACCGTGCTGGCACTGACCGAGGTGGGCGTACCGCAGATCTGGGCGCGGGCCACGTCCCGCAAACACGCCAAGATCCTCGCCTCGGTCGGCGCCCACCACGTGGTCTTCCCGGAGGCGGAGACCGGGGAACGGGTGGCCCACCTGATCGTCAGCCGGATGCTCGACTTCATGGAGTTCGGCGACGACTTCGCCATCGCCAAGGTGCCGGTGCCCCCGCCGCTGGTCGGCCACCGGCTGCGGGACCTGGCCGTGCAGGAACGCTACGGGGTGATGGTGGTCGGCGCGAAACCGGCTGGGGAACGCTTCCGGTACGCCGACCCGGACACGGTGCTCGGACCGGGCAGCATCCTCGTCGTCGAGGGCGGGATCGCCCAGGTGCAGCGGTTCGCCGCCCTACGCTGACCGCACCGACCTCCCGCCGCGACCGGGTCGCAGCCCTCGGCCTCAGCCCCGGGGCCCCTTGCCGGGACCGCCACCCGGGCCACCGCCACCTGCGCCCTTGCCTCCCTTCCCCGTCACTTTCCCGCTTTTCCCTTGGCCGCACCCGCTCCCTTACCCGCCGCCGGGCCCGGTCCCTTGGCCGGCTTCTCGGCCTTCGGCTTGGGTTTCGCCGGCCCGGCCGCGCCGGAACCGCCCTTGCCTGACGTCTTCGCCGGTTTCTTGGCCGCCGGCTTCTTCGCCGCCGGTGGCTTCACCACGGGTGCGCTACCGGCCACCCCGGAGACCCGTACCCCGCAGCTCGAATCGCCGACGGTGAACTCCAGCGGCAGCGGGTTGCCCCCGGTGTACCGGCCGGTCAGCGCGACCTTCTCCGACCCGCCCGGGGCCAGCGCGGCCCGCCCGGCCGCCGGGGTGACCCGCACCATGCGACCCTCCTGGCGTATCCCGGGGGTGGTCGTGGTGACGGTCTGCTGGCCGGGGAACGCGAAGCTCATCGTCCAGTCCCGCAGCTCCCGGGGACCGGTGTTGGTCAGCGTGAGCTGGGCGGCGAAGTCCTTGCCGGAGTCGCTGCGCAGCGCGTACTCGACCTCACACCCGACGGTCTCGGGCAACCCCATCCGGGCCTCGGTGGGCGGGTCGACGCCACCGCTGGCGGGGCTGCGCGAGGTCACCCCCCAGATGGCCGCGGTGACGGCGACGAGGCTCGCGGCGGCCACCCCGGCCTCGATCCGCCGGCGGCGGGCAGCGGCCCGGCGGGTGCGGGTACGGCCCGAGAAGGGCAACGCGTCGGTGTCGGCCGACCAGGGCAGGATCGTGGTACCGGCGTTGGCGAGCAGTGCCGGGTCACCCCGCCCGGGTGCCGGTGGGACGGGCACCGCCGCGACCATCCCGGCCGCCGAGGCGAGGGTACGGGCCACCTCGGCCGTCGACGGCCGGTCCTCGGGGCGCTTGGCCAGGCAGCGGCCGACCAGCTCGACCACCTCGTCGGGGAGCCCGCGGACCGGGGGCATCGGCTCCGGGTCGTGGTACATGTGCGCCCGCAGCATCTGCGTGGTGGTGCTGGCCTGCCAGGGCAACCGCCCGGTGAGCATCCGGTAGAGCAGCAGCCCGACCGCGTACACGTCGGTGGCCGGGGAGACCTGGCCGTTGTCGAGGCGTTCCGGGGCGAGGTAGGCGGGGGTGCCGAGCAGTGCGCCGTCCGGCCCCTTCTCGCTCTCCCCGACCAGTGCCGAGATGCCGAAGTCGACGACCTTCACCCCGGTCGCCGTCAGCATCACGTTGCCCGGGGTCACGTCGCGGTGCACCACCCCCCGGGCGTGCGCGGTGGCCAGCGCCGAGGTCACCTCCGCGCCGATCGTCACCGCCTCCCGCCAGGGAAGCTGCCCGTCGCGGCCGAGCCGCGCGGTGAGCGGGCCACCGTCCACCAGCTCCATCACCACGTACGGCACGGTCAGCCCGACCTGCTCGGACTCGCCGTAGTCGTACACGTTGGTGATGTTGGGGTGGCAGAGCCGGGCGGCGGCCTGCGCCTCGATCCTGATCCGGTGCCGGAAGGCCCGGTCGCTGGCCAGCCGCGAGGCGAGCACCTTGACCGCGACCTGACGGCCGAGCACCTGGTCGTAGCCGCGCCACACCACGGACATGCCGCCCGCGCCGAGCTGCTCGATCAGCCGGTACCGCTCACCGAGGAGCTGGGCGGCGTTCCAGACTCCTGCACCCATGGTCGACCGAGTTGCCCGGGACGGCCCGGCCTACACCTCTGTGGTCGTAATCGGTCAGGAAAGTCACCCGATCAGGCGGTCGCGAGCAGTTGGTCCACCGGGGCGTAGTCGTCGGTCAACACCAGCGCGCCGTCGACGAACCGGGTCACCTCGCTGCCGGCGAGCATGTCCGGGATCTTCGCCACCGTGCCCAGCCGGGTCCGCAGCGCCTCCAGCGGCAGCGGGGCGTTCGAGGCGACGATGAGGAAGTTGCTGCCCTGCCGCCCGGCGATCGCCTCCGGCGGCGCGACCAGCGCCAGGTGCTCGAACTCGGCGGCCACGGTCGCCAGCTCCGAGCGGATGAACCGGCCCGGCGGGTAGTCGATGACGTTCTGCACGTAGATGCCGCCGGGGCGGAGCACCCGGTCGACCTCCGCCGCCATCTCCCGGGTCGCCAGGTGCCACGGCACCACCAGGTGCCCGAACGCGTCCCCGACCACCAGGTCCCGGCTGTCGGCCGGCTCGCCGCCGACCAGCATCCGGGCGTCGCCCACCTCCGCCCGCAGCCCCGGCCCGGTCCGGACGCCCAACTCCCGCCGGTCCAGGTCGACCAGCTCACCGTCGATCTCGAAGACCACGTTGTCGGTGCCCGGCCGGGTGGCGCTCAGGTAGCGGGGCATGGTGAACCCGCCCCCGCCCAGGTGCAGCGCGTCCAGCCGCTGCCCCTTCGGGGCGAGCACGTCGGCCACCGCGCCGATCCACTGCGTGTACTCGTACTCCAGGTGCGTCGGGTCGTTCAGGTCGACGTACGAGTGCTGTGCCGAGTTGAGGTAGAGGGTGCGCCCGCCGGCCCGGTCCGGATCACGTTCCACCCGGGCGCAGTGGTAGGCGGTCTCCACGTCGCACGGATTCGGCGCGACCGCGCTCAGCCCCGCCGCGACCAGTCCGAGCACCGCCAGGGCGGCCTTCGCCCGGGTCGGTCCGGGCAGCGCGGCGGCCTCCTGCCGACGCAGGTAGACCCCGAGCGCCAGCCCGGCCACGCCGAGCGCCACCGCCAGCCCGATCAGGATGACCGTGCTGGGCAGCGCCGCCACCAGCACGAACCCGGTGACCAGGGTGGCGGTGATGCCGCCGAGGGTGCCGATGCCGGACAGCCGGCCGACGACCTGCCCGGTACGCCGCAGGTCGGACAGTTGCAGCTTCACCACCAGCGGGGTGACCGCCGACAGCAGCGCCGCCGGCACGAACACGGCCAACGCGGTGAGCAGCAGGATGCCGCTGACCGCGCCGCCGCGCAGCAGCTCACCGGCGTACCTGACCACCGGCAGGGTGACCGCGGCGGCGATGCCGGCCAGGATCAACGCCGGGGCGAGCAGCCCGCGCGGGTCCCGCCGGTCGGCCAGCCAGCCGCCCGTCCACGCCCCGTACGCGATGGCGGCCAACGCGATGCCGATCACCGAGCTGGTCACCTGGAGGGTCACCCCGACGTACGGGCCGACGAGCCGCAACGAGACCGTCTCCAGCACCAGCACCGCGCCACTTGCGAAGAAGACCAGGAACGCGGCGAGCCCGTTGGGCAGGGCCCGGGAGGGCGTCGGCGCGGGAGGCGTCGGAACTGTCACGACGTCGGACGATGAGCTGCTCACCGTCGCGATGCTACGTCCCGTTCCTGGGCCCGACGGTCAGTACATCGAAAGATGAACATGGTTTGTGTGGTCGGCGGCCGGGCTGCCCGACCCGCTGTACGCCCGCCAGCCGGTGTTCGGCATCCAGATCTGCCGGTACCAGATCACGTAGAGAACGCCGAGCCGGTTGGCGTTGTTCTTGAAGTAGTTGGCCAGGCTGTCGCCGTACGCCTTGTCCCCGCCGGTGGCCGTCTCGTCCTTGAAGCCGCTGGTGGCGGCCGAGAAGTCGCAGGCCCGCCCCTTGGGGTGTTCGCCGCCCCCGCCGCTGCGGTGGCAGGAGACGTACCGCTTGTAGCCGGCCGCCTTGGCCTGCTGCATGGCGTGCAGGGTGCGCGGGGTGATGCAGCCGGAGGTGGTCGGGTCGTTCACCGAACACGACTCGCTGGGCCACGACCCGTCGGAGTTGCGCGGGGCCGGCTTCGCCGAACTCGATCCGCCGCTGAAACCGGCGCTGCTGCCCGAGCTGACGGTGGCCAGGGCGCGTTCCGCGTCCCGCTTCTTCTTCGCCAGCGTGGCGAGCTGCTTCTGCTGCTCGCGGACCTCGGCGTTGATGGCGAGGGTGGCCTCGGCGGCGGTCTGCCGGGCCTCGGCCAGGGCGCGGAGCTGCTTGCCGTCCCGCTGGGCCATCATGTCCAGGTCGGCCGCCCGCTTGAGGAACGCCTCCGGGCTGGCCGTGTTGAGCAGCATCGACGTCGGCGTCAACCGGCCCACCCGGTACGACTGCGCGGCCACCTCGCCCACCTGGGTGGTCAGCTCACCCAGCCGCCCCTCGATCACCTTCAGCTCGGCGGTCAGCGCGGCCTGCCGCCGCTTGGAGGTGTCCAGCTTGGCCTTGGCCTCGATGTGCCCCTTCGCCGCCGCCGTCAGCGCGTCCTTGAGCTGCTTGGTGCCACCCTCGCCGGGCTCCGCCGCGGCGGGCACCGCGCCGACGCCGAGCAGCAGCGCCACCGCGGCGAGCAGCACGGTCAACGGCCGGGTCAGGTTGGTCCTGGGCACGCAGGTGTCCTTCCCTCTGCCGCCGACGCCCGGCCGGGGGCCGGTGCGGCGGCGGTCCCGCCGGCCCCGGTTGGCGGCCTGGGGGCGGAGACCGCCGGTCACATTACCGCAATCACGCCCGGTCACCAGGCCCGTGACGGCCCCGGACGACGACCCTCGACCGGGAGTGTCGGACCGGTAGCCGAGGGTCCACCGCCGTCGATCTCCGAGACGGCGCGCCGGGCGGCCGGCCGGGTGGCTGGACGGCCCGCCGGAGCCGGCCGGCGGTTCAGTCGCCGAGCAGCGCGGCGTGGACCTCGTGCCAGGTCTGCTCGTCGGAGGCGGCCAGCAGGCCCGAACCGTCGTCGGCCGGGTGGTACTCGGTGCCGTCGAAGCGGCGGGCCACCCCGCCCGCCTCGCGCACCAGCAGCGCGCCGGGGGCATGGTCCCAGGGCAGGGTCCGCCAGAACAGGACGAACTGCTGGTTACCGGTGAGCAGGTCGAGGTACTCCCGCCCGGCGCAGTGCTGGCCGGGCAGCAGCTCCCCGATCCGGCTGCGGCCGGCCGCCACCCGGTCCCGGGTGGCCCGGGGCAGGTACTGGACCATCGCAGTGCCGCGCAGCCGATCCGGCGGCAGGACGGGGGTCTCGCGGACCAGCCGGCCGTCCAGGCGGGTGCCGGCCCCGGCGCGGGCCACGGCCATCGTCCCGGCCAGCGGGTCGAACACCCAGGACGCGGCCGGCTCGCCACCGGAGAGCAGGGCCACCATCAGCGCGAACGGTCGCCGCCCGGCGGCGAAGTTCCCCGTCCCGTCGACCGGGTCCACCACCCACACGTCGCCGCCGCCGCGCAGGTGACGCAGCAGCGACCCGTCCGCGGCGACCGCCTCCTCGCCGACCACCAGGGAACCCGGCAGCAACCGGCGCAGCTCCGCCGAGATCCGCTCCTCGGCCCGCTGGTCGGCGACGGTGACCAGGTCGCCCGGCGCCTTCTCGGTGACGTCGGCGTCGTCCAGCTTGCGGAACAGCGGCAACACCACGCTCGCCGCGGTCTCCCGCAGCAGCGCGTCGACGTCGTCGAGCAGGTGGTCAGCCACGCGGCGGCAGCTTGACAACGCTGACGAAGAACTCGTCGATCTGGCGGACCACCGAGATGAAACGCTCGAAGTCCACCGGCTTCGTCACGTAGGCGTTGGCGTGCAGCTGGTAGCTGCGCAGGATGTCCTCGTCGGCCTGGGAGGTGGTCAACACCACCACCGGGATGCGGCGCAGCTCCTCGTCGTTCTTGATCTCCTCCAGCACCTCCCGGCCGTCCCGGCGGGGCAGGTTCAGGTCGAGCAGGATCAGGTCGGGGGTCACCGCGTCCGCGTACCGGCCCTCGCGCCGCAGGTAGGCCAGCGCCTCGGCGCCGTCGGAGACGACGGTCAACCGGTTGCGGAGCTTGTGCTCCTCGAACGCCTCCTGGGTCATCAACACGTCACCCGGGTCGTCCTCGACCAGCAGGACCTCGATCGGGCTCTTGCCGTCCGCCGGCGCGGTCATCCGACCCTCTCCTTCGTGCCACCCGTCGTGCCGTGCCCCGGCGGCCCGCCGGGTGGGTCCTCGTCCTGCGTGCCGTCCGGTTGCCGGCCGACCGGCGTCGGTCGGGCCACCGGGCCGGCCTCGTCGGCCGTCTCCCCGACCGGGCCGGGCGCGGCGTCGTCGGCCGTCGGCGGGTTCTCCCCGTCGGCCGGCGCGTCGGTGTCCCCGTCGGTCGCCGCCGCGTCCGCCTCGGCCGCCGCCTTCGCGGCCTCGACGTCCTCCGGCCGGGCCGGCAGGGTGAACCGGATCGCCGTCCCCTCGGCCTGGTCGGTGTCGACCCAGACCCGACCGCCGTGGTACTCGACGATCTTCTTGACGATGGCCAGGCCGATGCCGGTGCCAGGGTAGGCGTCCTTGGCGTGCAGCCGCTGGAAGATCACGAAGATCTTGTCGGCGAACTCGGCCTCGATGCCGATGCCGTTGTCCTGGCAGGTGATCTCCCACTCGTCACCGACCAGCCGGGCCGAGACCCGCACCTTCGGCGCGACGTCCGGGCGGCGGAACTTCACCGAATTGCTGACCAGGTTGACCAGCAGGTTGGTGAGCAGCGGCTCCTCACCCCGGATCACCGGCAGCTCGCCCCAGGTCAGCTCGGCGTCGGCGTACTGCCGGCCCGGCTCGGTCTGGCTGGCCACGTCGCCCATCACCTTGTTCAGGTCGACGTCGACGAAGCCGGTGGTGAGCCGGCCGATCCGGGAGAACGCCAGCAGGTCGTTGATCAGGCGCTGCATCCGCTGCGCGCCGTCGACCGCGAACGCGATGTACTGGTCGGCCCGCTCGTCGAGCTGCCCCGCGTACCGGCGTTGCAGCAGCTGGCAGAAGCTGGCCACCTTGCGCAGCGGCTCCTGCAGGTCGTGCGAGGCGACGTAGGCGAACTGCTCCAGGTCACGGTTGGAACGGGTCAGCTCCTCGGCCTGCTTCTGCAACTGGCTGTTGACCCACTCGATGTTCTCCCGGGCGGCCCGCACCTCGGCCAGGTCCTTGGCGATCTTCTGCCGCATCACGTCGACGTCGTCGGCGAGCCGACGGAACTCCGGCGGCCCCGACCCGGCGATGTGGTGCTGGTAGTCGCCCGCGGCGACCTCCCGCACCTGCTGCGCCAGGCCGGTCAGCGGCCGGATCACCATCCGCTCCAGGGAGAGCAGCATCAGCGTGCCCGCGAGGACGACCACCACCGCCGCGACGATCAGCAGCATCACCAGCATGTTGCCGGTGCGCTCGATGTCCCGGGCGCCCTTCTCCCGCTCGGTCAGGATCGCCGTCTGGAGGTCACCCACCGACGCCCGGATCTCGTCGAACTGCTGCCGGGCCTGGGCGGTGATCAACGCCTGACCGGCGGCGGTGCCGCTGCTCCCGGTGGTGGCGATCACCGGCTCGGCCACCGTCCGCCGCCAGTCCGCCGCCTGCTGCTGCGCGGTGCGCAGCGCGGCGGCGACCTCCGGGTAGTCGCGGCTCAGGTCGGCGATCGTGGCGGCCACGTCGCGCTCCTGCTGCACCCCCTGCTCGTACGGGGCCAGGTCGGCGCGGTTGCCGCTGACCGCGTACCCCCGGATGCCGGTCTCCTGGTCGAGCAGCGCGTTGAGCATCTCCTGCCCCTGCACGCGCAGCGGGCCGGTGCGGGTGAGCAGCGCGTCGGTGTAGGCGCGGTTCTTCGCCGCCACCACCGCCTCGGCCACGGCCAGCCCGACCAGCAGCACGCCGACCACGGCCAGCAACGCCAGCACCCGACGACGCAGGGTCCACCCCCGGCGGTACGTGTTCACCGGCCACCGCCCCGGGTGACCAGCAGCATGGCGACGTCGTCGGCGAGCGGCCCGCCGTTGATCTGCTCCGCCCGACCGACCAGCCAGGCGGGCAGCTCGGACAGCGGCACGGCGTGGTTGGCGCGCTCCTGGAGCAGGCCGGTCAGCCCGTCGACGTCCAACCGGTCGTCGCCGTCACCCACCCGCCCCTCGATCAGGCCGTCGGTGTACATCAGCAGGGACCAGTCATCGGTGTCGAACTCCAGGTCGAACGCGACGGGACGGCGGGGTCGTACGCCGAGCAGCAGGCCCCCCCGGGCCGGTACCGGCCCGACCTTGCCGCCGGACAGCAGCAGCGGCGGCGGGTGGCCGGCCAGCCGGACGGTGGCCCGGTTGGCGGCCAGGTCGAGCCGGGCGGTGGCGACGGTGGCGAAGATCTCCTGAAGCCGGCGCTCGCTCATCAGCACCTGCTCCAGGGCGGGCAGCACCTCGTCGTCGGGCACCCTGGCCAGGATCAACGCCCGCCAGGCCACCCGCAGTTCGACGCCGAGGGCGGCCTCGTCCACGCCGTGCCCGCAGACGTCGCCGACGATCAGGTCGACCCGGTCCGGCTGGGTCTGCACCACGTCGAAGAAGTCCCCGCCGATCAGCGCCGCGTGCCGGCCCGGCCGGTAGAAGGTGTGCACCGCCACCTCGTCGGTGGTCATCAGCGGCTGGGGCAGCAGGCCCCGTTCCAGTCGGGCCGACTCGGCCTGGCGCAGCTCGACCTCGCGCAGCCGGCGGGCGTTCTCGTCGGCCCGCTTGCGTTCCACCGCGTAGCGCAGGGCGCGGGTCAGCAGCACCCCGTCGACCTGCCCCTTGACCAGGTAGTCCTGGGCGCCCTCGGCGACCGCGACGATGCCGAGGTGTTCGTCGGAGCGGCCGGTCAGCACGCAGACCGCCGCGCCGCTGGACATCTCCAGCACCCGGCGCAGCCCGTCCAGGCCCTGCGCGTCGGGCAGGCCGAGGTCGAGCAGCACGCAGTCGACCCCGGCGATGCGCTGCCGGGCCTCGCTGAGGCTGGTGGCGACCAGCAGGTCGATCATCGAGTTGGTCTCGGCGAGCAGCTCGCCGACCAGGAAGGCGTCGCCCTCGTCGTCCTCGACCAGCAGCACCCGCAGCCGTTCACCCGGCGGCAGGTTGGGGTGCGGCCCCAGCCCGCCGTGCGGGTACGGCGCGACGGAGGGCCCGGCCGAGCCAGGCCCCCGGTGCGACCGGGTCACCGCCGCGAGACGCGGGAGTTCGCTGGTGATGTCGGGCTCCTTCCGAGTGCCCTGCTGATCCTGTATTAGACAACGGTCGCACACAACACGGTCCGCCCGGTCCGGGCGTTCCCGGGCAAGGCCGTCACCAGGTGAGCGTCCGGGCAGCGGCCAGCGTCACGGTTCGGTTCCGGTACGCCCCGGCTGCGCCCCGGCGGGGGCAGGATGGTGCACCACCTCCGCACCACCCCCGAGGAGTTCCCGTGGGCGCACCCCCCGCCTCCGCCGCCGACCGGGCGCTGGCCCGGCCCCGGCGTCGTCCGCCTGCCGCCCTGGCCGCCCTGCTGGCGCTGGTCGCGGTGAGTGCCGCGATGCTGGTCACCCTGGCCACCCCGACGCCCCGGCCGGTCGACGCCCCGGCCGACGAGTTCAGCGCCGGGCGGGCGTACCGGACGGTGCAGACGGTGGCGCAACGCCCGCACCCGGCCGGCAGCGCCGCCAACGACCAGGTCCGTGAGCACCTGGTCGGGGTGCTGAGCGGGCTGGGCCTGCAGACCGAGGTGCAGGACACCGTCGCCCCGGAGGCCGGTCAGCTCAGCGGGGCGGCCGGTGGGGCCACCTTCGCCCGGGTCCGCAACGTGGTGGCCCGACTGCCCGGGACCGCCTCCACCGGCAGGGTCTTCCTGGTGGCGCACTACGACTCGGTGCAGACCGGCCCGGGTGGCAACGACGACGCGGCCGGCACCTCCACCGTGCTGGAGGTGGCCCGCGCGCTGGCCGCCGGTCCCCGGCCCCGCAACGACGTCGTGTTCGTGCTGACCGACGCCGAGGAGGCCTGCCTGTGCGGGGCGGCGGCGTTCGCGGCGAGTCACCCGCTGGCCGCCGACGGCGGGGTGGTGCTCAACCTGGAGGCGCGGGGCTCCACCGGCCCGGTGATCATGTTCGAGACGTCCCGGAACAACGCCGAGCTGGTGGCCGCCTTCGGCCGGGGCGCCCCGCACCCGGTGGGCACCTCGTTCGCGGTGGAGATCTACCGGGCGCTGCCCAACGACACCGACTTCACCGCGTTCCTCGACAACGACTTCGTCGGGTTGAACGCGGCGTACATCGACGGGGGCGCGATCTACCACACCCCGCTGGACACCCCGGCGGCGATGGACCGGGGCAGCCTCCAGATGCACGGCGACAACGCGCTCGGGCTGGCCCGGGAGTTCGGCCGCGCCGACCTGACGGCGCTGAAGTCCGGCCACGACGCCACCTACTTCCCGGTGCCGGGCGGGCTGGTCCGCTACCCCGGCTGGCTGACCTGGCCACTGGCCGCCCTGGCGGTGCTCGGGGTGCTGGTGCTGGGCTGGCAGGTCCGGCACACCGGCCGGGCCGGCACCGGTCGCCTGTTCGCCGGGTTCGGGCTGGCGCTGGTGCCGATCGTGGCCGCCCCGGTCGCCGCCCAACTGCTGTGGGCGGGGATCACCGCGCTACGCCCCGGCTACGCCGAGCTGCTCGACCCGTACCGTCCGGTCTGGTACCGGTTGGCGGTGGTGGCGCTCGCCGCCGCGATCCTGCTCACCTGGTACGCGCTGACCCGCCGCCGGGTCGGCCCGGCGGCGCTGGCCGTCGGTGGGCTGGGCTGGCTGGCCCTGCTCGGGGTGGTGCTGGCCGCGCTGGTGCCCGGTGGGGCGTACCTGGCCACCCTGCCGGCGCTGGCCGGCGCGCTCGCCGGCCTGGTGGCGCTGCGTACCCGGATCGACGGCCCGTGGCCGGTGGTCGCGGTGACCCTGGCCGGCGCGGTCGCCGTGGTGATCCTGCTACCCACGGTGGTGCTGCTCTTCCCCGCGCTGGGGATGGCGATGGGCGGGGTGGCGGCCCTGTTCGCGGTGCTGCTGGGGCTGGCCGCGCTGCCGGTGCTCGACCTGCTGCACCCGGCGGCCGGCGGCCAGCGGGGCATGGTCGCCGCCCGCGCCCGCCGGCTCGGCGCGCTGCCGGCCGTCGCCGCCGCGCTCGCCGCCACCCTGTTCGCCGGGGTCGGCCTGGCGGTCGACCGTTTCGACGCCGACCACCCCGTGCCCACCCACCTGATGTACGCCCTGGACGCCGACACCAACGAGGCGCAGTGGCTCACCCGGGAGGCCGACCCGCAGTCGTGGACCGCCGGGTACGTCGACGGTCCCGCCGCCGTCGACGGCTTCCCCGGCCTGGGCGATCCCGACCTGCGCGGCGGCCCGGCACCGGCGGCGAACCTGACCGCTCCCACGGTGCAGGTGCTGGCGGACACCACCGCCGGTGGGCTGCGCACCCTGCGGCTGCGGCTGCTCCCCCAGCGCACCGTCCGGCTGGCCACCCTGCACGTGGACGCCACCACCGCCGAGGTGACCCGGGCCGAGGTGGCGGGGCGTGAGGTGCCGGTCGGGCGGCAGCCGGGCGCCGAGGAGGCGAAGGCCGACCGGTGGGGCTTCGGGATCGTGTTCCACGCCCCGCCCGCCGACGGGGTCGAGATCACCCTGACCGTGGTGCCCCGGGCGGGGCAGGTGGCGGTGCGGGCGATGGACGCCAGCGACGGGTTGGCGGGGCTGCCGGGGTTCCGGCAGCGGCCGGCGGGGGTGGGGGTTGTCGGGTCGCACACCTCGGAGATGCTGGCGGTCGCCCGCACCTATCCACTCTGACGCTTGCTCCCGACATCGGCCATGCCTACTCACCTGCCCTAAGCAGGTAAAAGGCCTCGATCACCCTGGCCATACTCGCGCACATGGCTGGGCTGGCGAACCAAAGCGACCTACCTAGGTAGACATCGGCTACCTACCTAGGTAGAGTCGAGCCATGTCCGAAACGCCACGCCTCACACCGCAGACCGTGGCGGTGATTCGCGCCCTACTTACCACACCCGCCGATCCGCGCTGGGGCCGTGACATTGCTCGCGAGACCGGCCTAAAGTCGGGCACCCTCCATCCAATTCTCGCCCGCCTTGAGCAAGCCGGCTGGGTGGAATCCTATTGGGAAGATCCTGCTGAGCACGAGGATCAAGGGCGGCCTCGGCGACGGTATTACCAGTTCGCCCCGGGCGGTGCCGAAACCGCACGCCTCGCTCTAGCCGAAACCTCCGCCCGCACCAGAGGCACCTCCACCGCTGGGCGGCTTCGCCCTCACCCGGGCTACTGAGGTGCCTGCCTTGACGAGGCCTTGTCGCATGATGGGGATCCGCCGCATTAGTTGGGGGGTGAGGTAATGCGCCAGCGGCTTTATACCGAGCCCGATAGGTATCGCGGCAGACGGCGACTCCCGCGGAAACCTCTTTCCATGGCAATTGCAACGGTGGGCAGGAGGGTAGCGGAAGCTCCGCGCTCAGGTCCGACGGGAACCTCGTCAGCAACTCCGCTGGGAGCCTCAATCTTGGGCTTGCTGAGCTTTCTACTACCCCCCTCGACCCGAGCACGATGGCTGGAGGAGTGGCGAGGCGAGTTACACGACCTACGTGCCGAGAACGCCCCATGGTGGCATCGCACCGCCTACGTGCTGGACATCCTACGCAGCGTTCCAAAGCAAGCGTTGACGCTGCGTTGGATTGGACGTCGCCGAACCAATCTATGACCCGCAGGGCACCGCTGGCGACCTCAATGCCTCACAAAACGACTCGCGGGGCTTCCGGCTCCACCCGACCAGACGGGCAACCCGAGAGCTGTTCAGGACGGAGATACTGCCATGCCTCACTGGGTTCCGACGACCGTTCTTCTCACTTACACCAGCATCGTAGCCCTCATAAGTTTGACTGCAGTGTTCGGCGAAACGGTCGCCCGGCGCACAGCCGCATACAAGGTACTGCTCATCCTACTGCCCACAGGAGTGCTTTTTGTTGGTGCCCAGTTCGCCGCAGCTCACATCATGAGGGGCGCGTAGTTCGAGCCACTCTGGAAACCCCGATTCCACCCTCCCGCACCCCACCCCGCCTCACTTCCTGATCCTAACGGGTCTCAAAAGCAGAAACAGGAAAGGCTACTCGACCCGCTGATCGAGCCATTGGCCATCCCTCCAGTCGCAGCATGTCTGTGGATCCCACCGCGGAGTGAGGGAGTCGCACAGGTCGGCGATGCGGTTGGTCGCCCGCACCTATCCGTTCTGACGACGTGGCCGAAGGCGATCAACTATCCATGACCACAGATAACCGGTCGCCGGAGCCGGCGGGGCGGACTAGGGTCCGCAGGATGCGGCTGGAGAAGGTCACCCCGGAGAACTACGAGGCGGCGCTCAAGCTGTCGGTGCGCCCCGATCAGGAGGATCTGGTCGGGCCGGTGGTCAAGTCACTGGCCGAGGCGTACGTCTTCCCGGACATCGCCTGGCCGAGGCTGATCTTCGACGGCGACCGGCTGGTCGGCTTCCTGATGGCCTTCCTCGACTACGCGTGGGGCGACAACCCCGATGACGTCCGGTCCGGCCTCTGGAAACTCAACATCGCGGCCGACGCCCAGGGGAAGGGTTACGGACGGTTCGCCGTCGAGGCGGTGTGCGCGGAGATCCGCGCCCGGGGCGGCAACCGGGCGTACGTCACCTGGGTGCCCCGCGAGGGCGGGGCGGAGGGCTTCTATCTGAAGCTGGGCTTCCGGCCGACGGGCGAGCAGAGCGAAGGGGAGACGGTCGCCGTCCTGGACCTCTGACAGCGGCTTGACGCCCGCGTCACTTCCAGCGGAAGTGGACGAAGAGGCGGCCGAAGTTCTTGGAGTCCTTCTCGACCCGGTGGTAGAGCTGCTTGACGTCCTTCTGATCGAGGAAGCGCAGCACCTTCTTCTTGAGCTGGCCGGACCCCTTACCCGGGATGATCTCGACCAGGGTGGCCTTCTTCGCCACCGCCTCGTCCATGATCCCGCGCAGGGCGCGGTCGATGTCGTGACCCTTGTTGAAGATGTCGTGCAGGTCCAGCTTGAGCTTCATCCCGCCTCCCCCACCTGCGCAGCCGCCATGGCAGGCCCATCGTAGGCCGGCACGCGCCGAGGCGAAGTTCAGGCTTCGTCAGGCAGGTTCGGCCGGTGCTCACGGATCCAGGCCTCGATGTCCTCGGTACGCCAGATCCGACCAGTGGCGAGCGACTCGTAGGGCTTCGGCCAGTCGGGGCGCTTCATCAACTGCTCGACGCGTTGCCTGCTCACACCCAGCCTCATCCGGATCTCGTACGCGCCCATGAGATGCCGGCCCATGAACGCGAGGCTAGACACGTCCCCACTAGGGTAGGCCCTAGTTGGGCGATACCCTACTAGGGCCTTGACTAGGGGATAGCGTAGCGGCCACCCTGAGACGGTGAAACCGCTGAACGTTTCCCAGGTGCATGCCCGCCCAGGCGGGGCCGTACGGCCGCACGTACCGATGCGCCCGCTCTGGTTGTGCCGGGTGTGCGCCGCGCCCTGGCCGTGTCAGCCCGCCCGGCTGCTGCTGATCCTCGAATACCGGCGGGACCGGGTGGGGCTGTCCGTCCACATGGCCGGGATGTTGTTCGACGCCACCGGCGACCTGGTCACCCTCAACCCGAACGCCGTACCCACCCCGGCGGAGCTGTTCGACCGTTTCCTGGCCTGGACCAGACGCGGAACCGGGCCGGGGGAAGGGTAGAGACCCCTCCCCCGGCCCGGCGCGGTCTCCGATTCAGCGACCGTTGCCGACCCGGCTCTCCACCCGGCGCAGCGCGGTCACGTAGTCGTCGTTGGTCGAGTGCATGGCCGCCGCGATGCGCAGGTGGCGCAGCGCGTCCGGGTAGCGGTTCAACCGCTCCAGCGTCCGGCCCAGCACGTGGTGGGCGTAGTGGTCGCTGGGGTCCCGGTCGACCAGCTCCCGCAACTGCTCCTCGGCGCGGCCGAGCTGGGCGGTCTGGAAGTACGCCCGGGCCAGCAGCTGACGTACGGAGGAGTTGCCGGGCTCGGCCGCCACGATCGGCTCCAGCAGCCGGACCGCTCCGCTCGGGTCACCCATCTCGAAGTACATGGTCGCCCGTCGGTACTCCGCCAGAAGATCCATCCCGACCCACCCCCTCGCGTCACGTCGCCATTGCTCCGACGCTGGCACAACACCGGGCGTACCGCGAGTGTTCCTGGGGGTCGACTTGTGGCTCAGGAGGCCGGCTCGTCCCGTTCGCCCGTCAACTGCCAGGCCCGGACACCGCCGACGATTCCGGCCGTGTTGGGCACGATCACCACGTCGTCGCCCATCCGGGCCACCTGCTCGGGGCGGATGAGCCGCGAGTTGCCGCCGCCGAGATAGAGCCGGTCCCAGCGGAACACCGGGCGCAGCCCGTCCACCACCTGCCGGATGCGCCGGGACCAGAAGGCGTCGCCGAGCCGCCGCCGCTCCGGCTCTCCGACGTACGTGTCGTAGGTGGTGCCCCAACGGACCGGGGCGTGCGACAGCTCCAGGTGCGGGGCGAGCCGCCCACCGTCGAACAGCGCGCTGCCCAACCCGGTGCCGAGGGTCAGCACCAGTTCGCAGCCGGTGCCGGCGACCACCCCGGCACCGTGCACCTCGGCGTCGTTGAGCACCAGCGCCGGCATCCCGAACGCCTCCGTGACCGCCCGCCGCGCGTCGTACCCGGACCATTCGGCGAGCAGGTCGGGGTCGACGCGGCTGCGCGGCCCGGACCGGGTCACGTAGTGCGGCGTGGCCACCACGACCCCGTGCCGGATCATGCCCGGCATCCCCACCGTGACCCGGTCCGCCGGGGGCAGCCGGCCGGCCAGCTCCAGCAGCGTCTTGACGAACAGCTCCGGCGGCAACGGGTACGGGGTGTCCACCCGGATCACCGACGCCCGCAGGGTGCCGTCCCCGTCCAGCACCGAGCCCTTGATGCCGCCGCCGCCGCAGTCGATCGCCAACGTCAATCCCACCCACCCACCTTGCCCCACCCGCCCCCGTTTCTCCCGCCCTCCCCCACCTTCCACCGACGAGAGCCGGCAGCCCGACCACGGGCCGGTGGCCGGGGCGGCGGCAGGGCGGGCCGCTCGGTGTCCCCGCCCCGGATCGGCGGGCGCTAGGCTCGGGGCCTCATGAGCGCCACGATGATCGCCAAGGGACTCGCCGCCGGGCACGGGGAGCGGATGCTCTTCAGTGACCTCGACCTGGTCGTCGCCCCCGGCGACGTGGTGGGGCTGGTCGGGGTCAACGGGGCCGGCAAGTCGACGCTGCTACGCACGCTGGCCGGCGTGCAGCCGGTGGAGGAGGGCAGCCTCACGTTGAGCCCGCCGGGGGCCTCGGTGGGCTACCTGCCGCAGGAGACGGAACGGCGGGCAGGCGAGACGGTCCGCGACTTCCTGGCCCGACGGACCGGGGTCACCGGGGCGCAGGCCGCCCTGGACGCCGCCGCCGAGGCGCTCACCGCAGGCACGACCGGGGCGGACGACGCGTACGCCGGGGCGTTGGAGCGGTGGCTCGACCTCGGCGGGGCGGACCTGGAGGAACGCGCCGAGCAGGTCGCCGCCGAGTTGGGGCTCACCGTCGACCTGGACCACCCGATGACCGGCCTGTCCGGCGGCCAGGCGGCCCGCGCCGGGCTGGCCTCCCTGCTGCTCAGCCGCTACGACGTCTTCCTGCTCGACGAGCCCACCAACGACCTGGACCTGGCCGGCCTGGACCGGCTGGAACGGTTCGTCACCGGGCTGCGCGCCGGCACGGTGCTGGTCAGCCACGACCGGGAGTTCCTGACCCGGACGGTGACCCGGGTGCTCGAACTCGACCTGGCACAGCAGCAGGTCCGGCACTACGGCGGCGGCTACGGCGCGTATCTGGAGGAGCGGGAGGTGGCCCGCCGGCACGCCCGCGCCGACTTCGAGGAGTACGCCGACACCCGGGCCGCGTTGGAGGCCCGTGCCCGCACCCAGCGGGCCTGGATGGAGAAGGGCGTGAAGAACGCCCGCCGCAAGGCCACCGACAACGACAAGATCGGCCGGAAGTTCCGGGCCGAGGCGACGGAGAAGCAGGCGGCCAAGGCGAAGCAGACCGAGCGGCTGATCGAACGCCTCGACGTGGTCGAGGAGCCCCGCAAGGAGTGGGAGCTGCGGATGGAGATCGCCGCCGCGCCCCGGGCCGGTGCGGTGGTGGCCTCGCTGCGCGACGCGGTGGTCCGCCGGGGCACCTTCACCCTGGGGCCGGTGAACCTCCAGATCGACTGGGCCGACCGGGTGGCGATCACCGGGGCGAACGGCTCCGGCAAGACCACCCTGCTGGGGGCGTTGCTGGGTCGGCTGCCGCTCGACGCCGGGCACGCCGCGCTCGGCCCGGGGGTGGTGGTCGGCGAGGTCGACCAGGCCCGGGGGCTGTTCCTCGGCGACGAGCCGCTGCTGGAGGCGTTCGGGGCCGCCGTACCGGAAATGGCACCGGCGGATGCGCGGACACTGCTGGCCAAGTTCGGCCTGCGCGCCGCGCACGTGCTGCGGCCGGCGGCGACGCTGTCGCCGGGCGAGCGGACCCGGGCGGCGCTGGCGCTGCTGCAGGGCCGGGGCGTCAACCTGCTGGTGCTCGACGAGCCGACCAACCACCTCGACCTGGCGGCCATCGAGCAGTTGGAGTCGGCGCTGGCCGGCTACCCGGGGACGCTGCTGCTGGTCACCCACGACCGGCGGATGCTGGAGGCGGTCAGCGTCGACAGGCGGCTGCGGGTCGCCGACGGACGGATCGCCGAGGACTGATCGGCGTCACCCGTCGGCCGCCGGGTGACAATGGGGTCATGCTCAGATGGGAGTACGCGCTGCTGGTCCGCCGTCGCCAGCCGACCGCCTCCGACCTCAGCTGGGAGGTCGTCTTCGTCTGGTACGGCCCGGACGGCTCGATGACCGACGTCACCGCCTACGGCGACACCGCGCTGGCGCATCTGAACCGGGCCGGTGACCAGGGCTGGGAACTCGTCGGCATGAGCGAGGACCCGTCCCTGGAGGGCCACAACGAGCTGCACCGCTATCACCTCAAGCGCCCGAAGGCGGCAGGTGCGCCCCGGCAGCGCATCCGGGCCGTCGGCCGGCCCACCCGACGTGCCGGCGGCTGACCCGGCCGGCGCTGGCGAAACAGATCGGGTGGTGTGCCGGGCCGGGAAGCGGGTAACGGCCGGCGGGAGGTGGCCATGGTCGCGTTGGCGCAGGCACCGCCCTCGGCCGAACGGCTGCGGGCGCTCGACGGGTTCCTCGAAGCGGCCTGGGCCGAGCAGGCCCGCCACGACGAGCGGTTACGCGGGCTCGCCGTCGAGGTGCGGTTCGACCGGGGGGTCGCCCACCTGAGCGGGGAGGTGGCCGAACCGGAGCAGTTGCGGCTGGTCCGCGAGCTGGTCGGCCGGCTCGCCGGGGTGTACGGCGTGTGGGGGCGGGTGCGGGTCGACGGTCGGGACCCGGTGGTGGTGGACCTGGGCTGCGGCGGCCAGAAGCAGTATCCGGCGAACCTCGGGTTGGACATCTTCCCCGCCCCGGGGGTGGACGCGGTGGCGGACCTGTCCGGGTCGCTGCCGCTGGCCGACGACTCCGTCGACGTGATCTTCACGGTGCACATCCTGGAGCACCTGATCGACTTCCTGCCGCTGGTGGACGAGTGCCACCGGGTGCTCCGCCCGGGTGGCGTGCTGCACGTGATGAGCCCCTGGTGGGGGCATGTCAACGCGGTGGCCGACCCGACCCACGTCCGGCTGCTTGACGTACAGACGATCAAGGGGGTGTGCGGCCAGCGCCCGCCGGGGACCCCGCGCTGGTATCCACTGCACGCCGGCTGCGACGGCGCGTCCATCTTCGCCGACCTGACCCCGCTGCCCGCCGACGCGCCACCGGTGTCCCCCGCCCATCTGGCCCGCTTCTTCGACTGACCGACCGGTCGCCGGTGCCTGCGGCTGCGGCTGCGGCTGCGGCTGCGGCTGCGGCTGCGGCTGCGGCTGAACGGCAGCCGCCGGGGGCCGGTAGCGCGGGCGGACGAAGGCGTCAGGCGGTGCTTTCCCGGAAGGCCAGCCGGTGCGGTGCGGTGACCTCCCGGGCAGGCGCGTCCCGCTCACCGGCCAGCCGTCCGGCGAGCAGGTCGACGGCGAGCCGGGCGATCCGTTCCTTGTCCGGGCTGACCGTGGTCAGGGTGGGCACGCTGAACCGGCCGTCCTCGATGTCGTCGAAGCCGGCGACGGCGACGTCGGCGGGAACCCGCAGACCGGCCTCGTGCAGGGCGCGCAGCGCGCCGAGGGCGAGGGTGTCGCTGAAGCAGAAGACCGCGTCCGGGCGGGCACCCGAGGCGAGCAGGTGACGCATGGCGGCGGCCCCGTCGGCGCGGTGCCAGGCCGGCGTGTCGGCGACGAGGCGCTCGTCGTACCCGATGCCGGCGTCGGCCAGGGCGGCGGTGTAGCCGGCCAGCCGGAGGCGGGCGCCGGCACCCTCGGGGGTGTGCTGCGCGCCGACGGCGGCGACCCGGCGGCGGCCGAGACCGATCAGGTGGGCGGTCATCTCCCGGGCGGCGGCCACGTTGTCGATCATCACGTGGTCGGCCCGGCCGTGGTCCGTCCGCTCGCCGAGCAGCACCATCGGCAGTTCCAGGCCGACGAGGTCGTCGGCGGACAGCGACAGCGGACTGAAGATCAGCCCGTCGATCATGTGGTCGCCCACGCCGGCGGCGGCCACCTTCTCCCGTTCCCGGCCACCGCCGGTCTGGTCGATGAGCACGGTCCAGCCGTGGTCGGCGGCGGCGGCCACCACGTGCCGCGCCAGCTCGGCGAAGTACGGCACGTCCAGCTCCGGAACGGCGAGGGCGATCACGCCGGTACGCCCCTTGCGCAGGTTGCGGGCCGACAGATTGGGTCGGTAGCGGAGTTCGGCGATGGCCGCCTCGACCCGGGCCCGGGTCTCCGGACGGACGTGCTGGTAGCCGTTGACCACGTTCGACACGGTCTTGACCGACACCCCGGCCCGCTCGGCGACGTCCTTGAGGCGGTGGCGCACGTCCCCGCTCCCCTCCCACGTCCGCCGGCCGACGGTGGCCCGCGACAGATCCTTTACAACGTTGGCGACAACGGTATACAAACGCGGGGCGGTGCATCGACCGCAGTCGCTCCGAGCAGCTCAGGGAAGAGGTGGGCCCGTGCGTGCAGCGCGGTTGACGATCGACCCGGCCTTCACGATCGGCCCGGTGGACCGCCGGCTCTTCGGTTCCTTCGTGGAACACCTGGGCCGCTGCGTGTACGGCGGCATCCACGAACCGGGGCACCCCGGAGCCGACCCGTCCGGCCTGCGCCGCGACGTGCTGGAGCTGACCCGGGAACTGGGCGTCTCCGTGGTCCGCTACCCCGGCGGCAACTTCGTCTCCGGCTACCGCTGGGAGGACGGCGTCGGCCCGGTCGACGACCGCCCCCGCCGGCTGGACCTGGCCTGGAAGACCATCGAGACCAACGCGTTCGGCCTCGACGAGTTCATGACCTGGGCCACCGCCGCACAGGTCGAGCCGATGATGGCGGTCAACCTCGGCACCCGGGGCGTGCAGGAGGCGTGCGACCTGCTGGAATACGCCAACCACCCGGGCGGCACCCGGCTGTCCGACCTGCGCCGCGCACACGGCGCGCAGGAGCCGTACGGGGTGCGGCTGTGGTGCCTCGGCAACGAACTGGACGGCCCCTGGCAGGTCGGCCACAAGACCGCCGAGGAGTACGGCCGGCTCGCCGCCGAGACCGCGCGGGCGATGAAGCTGATCGACCCCTCGATCAGCCTGGTCGCCTGCGGCAGTTCCGGCCGGGGCATGCCCACCTTCGCCTCCTGGGAGGCGACCGTGCTGGAACACACCTACGAGCAGGTCGACTACGTCTCGGCGCACACCTACTACGACCCGACCGACGGCGACCGGGCCAGCCTGCTCGCCTCAGCCGTCGACATGGACCAGTTCATCAGCGAGGTCGTCGCCACCGCCGACCATGTGGCCGCCCGGCTGCGGCAGACCCGCAAGCTGAAGATCTCCTTCGACGAGTGGAACGTCTGGTACCAGTCCCGAGTCCAGGCCGACCTGGACCGGCGCGGCTGGGTCGAGGCGCCGGAGCTGCTCGAAGACGAGTACACGGCTGTCGACGCGGTGGTCGTCGGCGACCTGCTGATCACCCTGCTCCGGCACGCCGACCGGGTCGGCGTGGCCTGCCAGGCGCAGCTGGTCAACGTGATCGCCCCGATCCGCACCCGCACCGGCGGGCCGGCCTGGCGGCAGAGCATCTTCCACCCGTTCGCCCTGACCGCCCGGTACGCCACGGGCACCGTGCTGCGCACCGAGCCGGTCTCACCGCACTACGCCACGAAGCGGTACGGCGACGTGCCGGTGTTGGACACCGTCGCACTGCACGACGAGGAGTCCGGCGCGCTGACCGTGTTCGCGGTCAACCGGGGCACCGACGACCTCCCCCTGGATCTCGACCTGCGGGGCCTGTCGGGGCTGCACCCGGTGCAGCACCTCGCCCTCGTCGCCGGGGACGACCCGGACGCGGTGAACACCGAGGCCGAGCCCGACCGGGTGACCCCCCGGGAGCTGCCCACCGGCACCGTCGACGGCGACCGCTGCGTCGTACGCCTGCCGGGGATCTCCTGGAATCTGCTGCGCTTCGCACCGCGCCCCTGACCCGACCGTGCCCCGACGGCGGGCAGGCCCGGCGGGCCGGCCCCCGCCGTGCGCCGCCCCTGCCCGCCGGATCGGGCCGGACGCCGGGCCCGGTCGCAGGACGGGCCGGGCACAGGGCGGGGCCGGGTGCCGGCCGGTGGTCCCGGCCGGCACCCGCCGGGCGGTCAGGCGGAGGCGGGTTCCTTGGCGCGTTCCTCGGCCTCCTGGACGGCGAGGCGGTTACGCCGGTAGCCGTAGCAGAAGTAGACGACGCCGCCGAGCGCCATCCAGACCAGGAACCTGATCCAGGTCTCGACCGACAGGTTGAGCGTCAGGTAGAGGCAGGCCAGCGCGGTGAAGATCGGCAGCACCGGGGAGAACGGGACCCGGAACGGCCGTTCCAGGTCGGGGCGCTTGCGGCGCAGGATCGGCACCGCGATCGAGACGATCATGAAGGCGCAGAGCGCGCCGATGCTGACCAGGTCGGCCAGGGCCGACAGCGGCAGGAACCCGGCGAGCAGCGCCACCGCGACCGTCATCACCGCCGAGATCCGGTACGGCGTCCCCCAGCGCGGGTGGATCTTCGCCACGGCGGGTGGGAGCAGGCCGTCCCGGGAGATGGCGAAGCCGATCCGGCCCATGGCCACCAGGTCGACCAGGATCACGCTGGTCAGGCCGGCGACGGCGGCGATGGAGACGAGCACCCCGGCCCAACCCGCGCCGACCGCGTTGAAGGCCGCCGCGATCGGGGCACCCCGGTCGATCTCGGTGTACGGCACCATGCCGACCACGACCAGCGAGACTGCGATGTAGAGCGTGGTGGAGATCAGCAGGGTGCCGAACAGCCCCAGGGTCAGGTCCCGCTTGGGCCGCCTGGTCTCCTCACCCAGGTTCGCCACCGCCTCGAAGCCGGTGTACGCGAAGAAGACCACGGCGGCGGCGGTGAGCACCCCGACGAAACCGAAGACGGAGGGTTCCAGCCCGAACAGCGCCTGGGTGACGGGCTGCTTGATCCCGTCGTCGCCGGCACCGGCCGGCTCGGCCGGCGGGATGAACGGGGTGAGGTTGGCCGCCTTGACGAAGAACAACCCGGCGACCACGACGAAGACGCAGATGCCCACCTTCACCAGGACCAGCAGGTTGGTGATCCGGGCCGACTCGCGGATGCCGACGATGGCGACCACGCCGAGCAGCAGCACGATGCCGATCGCCCCGACGTTGACCACGCTGCCCTCTTCGGCGAACCAGGTGCTCGGCAGGCCGAACAGTTCGGCGAGGTAACCGGACCAGCCCCGGGCCACCACCGCCGCACCGAGCGCGAACTCCAACAGCAGATCCCACCCGATGATCCACGCGACGATCTCGCCCATCGTGGCGTACGCGTAGGTGTAGGCGCTGCCGGCGGTCGGCACGCTGGACGCCAGTTCGGCGTAGCAGAGGGCGGCAAGCAGGGCGACCGCCCCGGCGATGGCGAACGAGATCACCACACCCGGCCCGGCGCTGTCGCGCGCCTCGATGCCGGTGAGGGTGAAGATGCCGGTGCCGATCACGATGCCGATGCCGAACCCGGTGAGGTCGCGGGCTCCGAGTCGTCGTTTCAGACCGGGGGTGCCGTCACTGCCGTCGGCGTTGCCCTGGGCAACCACGTCCTTGATCGGTTTGGTTCGCAGCACGGACACTGCGCTCACCCCTCCCACCACCGCGACCGCCCTGCTGACGGCCGGTGCCGGGCGTTGCTACCCACCCCAACCCCACCCCAATCACCCCACCCACATCAACACCCTGTCCCCCGCTAACCACTTTCGGTCACCCCCCCACCCACATCCCCTGCAACCCACCCCTTGCACCACACCCCCAAGTATGAAAATTTCCTCCCATCCCCCCACCCACCCCGCCACTTCCCGCCACCCTCCCCTCGCTCCCCGCCCCCACCCGCCCCGCCCGGGTGATCAAGAGGTTCGCGTCAATTCTGGCGCGTCCGCTGACGCAAACCTCTTGATCGACTGACGCAAAGCTCTTGATCACCGCCGCGAGGTGGGGTCAGGGAGCGGCCGGGGGCGGGGTAGGGGAGGCGGGGGAGGCGGAAGGGCGAGCGGTCGGAGGGGTGGGGCGCCGGAGGCGGAGGGGTGGTAGGGCGAGCGGCGGAGGAGGCGGGCGGGTGGGCCGGGACCGGAGGAGGGAGAGTGTGGTGAGCAGACTCGGGATCGGTGTGGTCGGGTTGGTGCTGGTGGTGGTCGGCGGGCTCGCGGGGAGCGGGCCGGCCGCGGCCACCGGCGGGGGAACCGGAACGGCGGCAGCCACCGGCGGGGCGACCGGAACGGCCGCGGCCACCGGCGGGGGTGGCGGTGCCGCGACGACCGGGGTGGCCGCCGGCAGCGCCACGGCGGGTGACGCGTGCGTGGTCGATCCGGCGGTGCCGAAGCGGCAGTTCCGGGCCATGTGGATCTCGTCGGTGGTGAACATCGACTGGCCGAGCGCGGGCTCGCGTACCGCCCCCGACCGGATCGCCGCCCAGCAGGCCGAGTACCGGGGTTGGCTCGACCTCGCGCAGCGGCTGCACCACAACGCCGTGGTGGTGCAGGTCCGGCCGACCGCCGACGCGTTCTGGCCGTCGCCGTACGAGCCGTGGTCGGAGTACCTGACCGGGGTACGGGGGCAGGACCCGGGCTGGGATCCGCTGGCCTTCCTGGTCGCCGAGTCACACCTGCGGAACCTGGAGTTCCACGCCTGGTTCAACCCGTACCGGATCTCCATGCCGGCACCCGGGGGTGCGGGCGCCGACCCGGGGCAGCTCGCCCCGGGCCACCCGGCCCGGCAGCACCCGGAGTGGACCTTCGCCTACCCGCCGGCCGGCGTCGCCGGCAGCCGGCTCTACTACGACCCGGGCGTCCCGCAGGTCCGCGAGTTCGTCCAGACCGCGATGCTGGACGCGGTCCGCCGGTACGACCTCGACGGCGTGCACTTCGACGACTACTTCTACCCGTACCCGAGCGGCAGCTACCCGGTGCCCGACGACGCCACGTTCGCCGCGTACCACCGGGGGTTCACCGACCGGGCCGCCTGGCGGCGGGACAACATCGACCTGCTGATCCAGGAGATGGGCGGCCGGATCAAGGCGGTGAAGCCGTGGGTGAAGTTCGGGGTGAGCCCGTTCGGCATCTGGCGTAACGCCAGCGCCGACCCGGACGGCTCGGACACCACCGGCAGCCAGTCGTACGACATCATCTCGGCTGACACCCGCAGGTGGGTCAAGCAGGAGTGGATCGACTACATCGTGCCGCAGCTCTACTGGTACATCGGCCAGTATCCGGCCGCCGACTACGCCCGGCTGGTGCCCTGGTGGGCGCAGACGGTGCGCGGTACCCGGGTGCAGCTCTACATCGGCCAGGCGGACTACAAGAGCGGTGACCCGGCGTACGGCACGTACTGGATGAACCCGCAGGAACTGTCGGACCATCTGACGCTGAACCGGGCGTACCCGGAGGTGCTCGGCAACGTGCACTTCTCGGCCGTGCAGGTACGGGCCGACCGGCTGGGCGCGACGAGCCGCTACGCCGCCGCGCACTACTCCCGCCCGGCGCTGGTGCCGGCCATGACGCACCTACCGGCGAAGCCGCTGCCGCGCCCGGTGTTCACCCGCGCCGAGCGCACCACCGACGGGGTACGGCTGCACTGGCGGCAGCCGGCGGACGGGAAGGGCCCGCTCGCCGACGCCACCTCGTACGCGGTCTACCGCTTCGACGGGTCCGGCCCGGTCGACGGGTGCGGCCGGGCGGACGCCGCGCACCTGGTCGGCACGGTCCGGGCCACCCCGGGGCAGTCGCAGTCCTGGGTGGACGGCACCGCCGAGCCCGGCCGGGTGTACACCTACCAGGTGACCGCGCTGGACCGGTTGTGGAACGAGAGCGCCGCCTCGCCGGCCCGGGTGGTGCGCTGATCTGATCGACCTCGGACGCCCCGGGTGCCCACGCACCCGGGGCATTCGTCTGTTTCGACGCATGTCACCAATACGTCGCCTCCGCCACGCCCCACCGACCGGATATTGATCGAGACTGATCGAACTCCGGTGACCAGCCGGTGACGCACCGTACCGCCCATCCCGCGGAGGAAAACTTGTCCCGTCGTCTCGCCACCGCCCTCGCCGCCGGCACGTTCGCCCTGCTCAGCGTGCTCGGCGTCGGCTCACCCGCGTCCGCCGCGGTGAGCACCTCGCAGAAGCTCAGCGTGCTGAGCAGCTGGACCCAGACCAGCGCGAGCAGCTACAACGCCTGGAACGCCGGCCGCCTCAACCAGGCCGCCTGGGCCGACTACGGCTTCGACTGGTCCACCGACTACTGCTCGTCGAGCCCGGACAACCCGCTCGGCTTCACCTTCAACCTCTCCTGTTACCGGCACGACTTCGGCTACCGCAACCACAAGGCGATGGGGATCTTCTCGGCCAACAAGGCCCGCCTGGACAGCGCCTTCTACGAGGACCTGAAGCGGGTCTGCGCCACCTACAACTCCGTCGTCCGACCGGCCTGCACCAGCCTCGCCTGGACGTACTACCAGGCGGTCAGCATCTTCGGTTCGGTCGCCGCCGTCTCGCAGGCCGACCTCGACCGGGCCGCCCGGATGAAGGCCGACGCCGAGCGGGCCGCCGCCCGGCGCGGCTGACCGACGCCCGGCCCGTCGTGCCGTCCGGGCGACCCCGGACGGCACGACGGGTCAGGCCCACTCCTCCCGGCGGTCCGCCTCGCGGCGGCCGACCGGCCGGGGCGTCACCACGCCGGTCGCCCGGAACCGGATCGAGTCGGCCGCCATGTCCGGGTGCTCCACCGCGAACGCCAACGCCGCCGCCTCCTCCAGGCCCAGCTCACCACCCTCGCCGTACGCGGCGTCGAAGGCCGCGTCGCCGAGGATGCGTCGCAGCTCGGCCTGCTGCTGCAGCCAGTACGAGCCGTAGATGCCCGGGGTGCCGCGCAGCCGGGCCCGGGTGGCCTGGGCCGCGCCGAACAGCCGGGCCGCCGTCAACGGCTCCCCGCCCAACGCGCAGCGCACCGCCACCGCGTTCACCGTGTCGCAGGCCCGCCCGTGGTAGCCGTGCCCCATCCGGGCCCGCAACGCCACCAGCAGGTGCTCGTGCGCGGCCACCAGGTCACGCCGCGCCAGCGCCACCATGCCCAGCAGCATGTCCACCGAGCGGCGCCCGCGCTCCACCGGGCGGGCCGCCTCCACCGGTCGGGCCCGCCCCAGCAGCTCCGCCGCCTCGACCAGCGCGCCCCGCCGCCACAGCAGCTCGGCCAGGTGGTAGACGGCGAGCAACGCGTCCCCACCGACCTCCTGCTCGTTGGCCCAGTCGATGACCTCCCGGCAGACCCGCTCCGCCTCGGTGAACTGCCCCATGTCGACGAGCGGCACGGCCCGCCCGGCGAGCACCCGGGCCAGCAGCCCCGCGTCGCCGGCCTGCCGGGCCGCCGCCTCCGCGCGCTGCGAGAACCGCAGCTCCTCGGCGAACTCGCCGTCCGCGCCGGCGTGCAGCGAGTGCAGGTGGTACGCCGCCGCCAGCTCCGCCTCGGGGATCGCCTCGCCGGTCTCGGCGATCCGCCCGTACAGCCGGAACAGCCACAGCCGGGCCTCCCGGGACAGCCCGCGCTCCCGCCACCACTGGTCCAGCCCACCGGCCAGCAGCAGCCCGGCCCGGGCACTGCCCCCGGTGGCCGACCAGCGCAGCGCCGAGCGCAGCTCACCGGCGAGCGGGTCGACCGCGTACAGCGACAGGGTGACCGGGCGGCCGTCCGCCCCCAGGTGGGCCCGGTGCAGCGCGTGCTGCGCCCAGGCCACGTGCCGGTCCCGGGCGGCCTGCTCCTCGCCGGTCTCGACCAGCCTGCGCGCCGCGTACGCCCGGATCGGGTCGAGCATCCGGTAGGTGCTGCCCGAGGCGTGCGGCTCGGCCAGCACCATCGACTTGTCCACCAGCACCGACAGCGGGTCGAGCGGGTCGTCACCGATCAGCCACTCCACCGTGGCCAGGTCCACCGGCCCGGTGAAGACCGCCAACCAGTGCAGCAGCCGGGCCGCACGGGGCCCCAACGTCCGGTACGACCAGGTGACCGTGGCCTGCATGGTGAGGTGCCGTTCGGTCGCCGACCGCTGCACCGCCCGGTGCGCGGCGCTCGGCGGCGTCTGGCCCGAGGCCGCGGCGACCAGGTCCACGGTGTCCTGCTGGTTGCCCGCCCAACCCCGCTCGGGGGGTCGCTCCGGCACGCCCCGGCCGGCGTCGAGGGTGCCCAGCATGTCGTCCAGCCGGGCCGCCAACTGACCGGCGGAGAGCACCCGCAACCGGGCCGCGGCCAGCTCGATCGCCAACGGCAACCCGTCCAGCCGCTGCACCACCCGGCGCAGGTCGCCCGCCTCCGTCCACTCCGGCGGCCGGCCACCCCGAGCCGCCGCCGTACGGTCCAGCAGCAGCGCCACCGCGTCGCTCTCGGTACGCCCCGGCTGCGGGTCGACCGCCAGCGGCGGAATCCGCCACACCACCTCGCCGGGCAGGCCGAACGCCTCCCGACTGGTGGCCAGCACCCGCAGTCCGCTGCCTCCGGCGAGCAACCGGGAGATCACCTCGGCGCAGGCGGCCGGCTGGGCGTCACAGGTGTCGAGCACCACCAGCATCCGCCGGACGGCCGCGTACTCGACCAGGGTGTCCAGGATCGGGCGGCCCGGTTCCGGCCGGGCCCCGAGCACGGCGGCGATCGCGAACGCCACCAGCCCCGGGTCGGTGACCGTGGCGATGTCGACGAACCACACGCCGTCCGGGTACGCCTCCACCTGACCGGAGGCCACCTCGACGGCGAGCCGGGTCTTGCCGGCCCCACCCGCGCCGACCACCGTGACCAGCCGCTGGCGGCGGATCAGCAGATCCAGCTCCACCCGCTCGGTGTCCCGGCCGACGAACGAGGTGACCTGGGTGGGCAGGTTGTGCGCCAGCGCCTCGGCGGTGTTCGGGCGGGGGAACTGCCGTTCCAGCCCCGGCGCGACGAGCTGGAACAACCGTTCCCGGTCGTCGAAGCCCCGCAGCCGGTGCAGGCCCAGGTCGATCAGGGTCGCCCCGGCGGGCAGCGGGTGGGCCAGCCGCTCGGTCGACGCCGAGCAGAGCACCTGCCCGCCGTGCGCGGCGGCGGCCACCCGGGCGGCCCGGTGCACCTCGGGGCTGGCGTACTCGCCGTCGCGGGGTTCGGCGAAGCCGGTGTGCAGCCCCATCCGTACCCTCGGCGCGGCTTCCGGGTTGGGCCAGTCGTGGGTGGACAGCGCCCGCTGCGCGGTCAGGCAGGCGGTCAGCGCCGCCGACGCGTCCGGGAAGGCGAGGAAGAACGAGTCCCCCTCGGTCAGCAGCTCCGCGCCGTCGGTCTCGGCCAGGGTGTCACGCAGCAGCCGGCGGTGCTCCCAGAGCACCGGGCGGTAGTCGGGCCCGAGCAGTTGCGCCAACCTGGTGGAACCTTCGATGTCGGTGAAAACGAAGGTCACCCAACCGCTCGGGAGGTGCATCCGTGGCGACATGCGTGACCTCCACCCCTGACGTCGGGTTCATGCTGCCCTATGGTCGACCGGTCACGCATCGTGAGAACGGTCGGGCGATATCAGACCCAAGGGGTCACTGATCTCGGCGCACCGGTGCGTCGAACCGTTACATCGGCCGCTTCCGGCGCGGTCGCCAGCCGATCCGGTCAGGTCAACAGCCGCAGCCGCCGCCGCAACAGCCACCGCCGGCGGCGGGACCCGCCGGAGCGCCACCGGTGGCGGAGCCGCCCCCACGGCCGGTGACCGCCACGGTGGACAGCAGCTTGACCGTGTCGGCGTGCCCCTGGGGGCAGTCAGCCGGCGCACCGGCCTCGGCCATCGGTCGGTTGACCTCGAAGGTGTCGCCGCAGGCGCGGCAGCGGAACTCGTACCGGGGCATGGGCCCACCCTACGGCCGGACCTGACTCCCTGGCCGACATGGGTGATACTCAAACGGTGGTGAGCGGCGAAGATTCGACGGAACGGCTCCTGCGCGCAGCGACCCCACCCGAGGATGTGCCCCCCGCTCCACGACGCGGCTGGCTCCCCCGCCCCCGCCGTCCCCGCCACGACGCCCTCACCCCGGCGGCCGTCCCGGCCGGCGACGGCCCCGCCGCAGGTCCTCCGCCGGCCGCTGCTCCTGAGCCGGCCGCCGGTCCCGGGTCCGACGCTCCGGCCGCCCCGGGCGGCGGGACCGGGCCCGCCGAGCAGGCCGCCCCGGGCCAAGGGACCAAGCCCGCCGAGCCAGCCGCCGGACCTGTCGCGAAGACCGACGGGACCGCGAAGACCGACGACGGGGAGGCTTCCGAGCCGGCCGCGAAGACCGAAGCCGCGGAGAAGACCGGGCCGGCCGCGAAAGCCGAACCCGCGGAGAAGACCGAGCCGGCCGCGAAGAGCGACGGGACCGGGGAGAGCGACGGGACCGGGGAGAGCGGCACGGGCGGCAGCGCCGCGGCCGGGGCGAAGATCGGTCGGCGACGGCGGGTGCCGTTCGCGCACGCCGTCCGGCTGCCGCCGCCCCGGCAGGCGATGGGGGCCGCGACCCGGGCCACCCGGGCCTGGTCACGCCGCCCCAGCGGCCGGTTGACCCTCCCCGGCCTGTTCCTGTTCGCGCTGGTCGCGGCGACCGCCGCGGTCGGCGCGGTGGTGGTGCCGGGCGCGGTCCGGGCACCCCGACCGGTCGCCGTGGACGACAGCGCCAGCGCCGGCCCCGGGGTCCCGTCGGCCGGGGCGACCACCGGGGTGCCGGTGTTCCCGGGTACCGCCGCCCCCACCCTGCCGCTGGGCGGCTTTCCGTCGGCCGGGGCCGTGCCGAGCGGACCGGCCGTACCGCCCGCCGCCGGCCGGCCCGCCGACGCGCTGGGCGACTGGGCCCGGGTCGTGGGCAGCAAGGTGGGCGTCTCCCCGGTCGCCATGCAGGCGTACGGCTACGCCGAGCTGGTGCTCGCCCAGACGAACCGGAGCTGCCAGCTGAGCTGGACCACGCTGGCCGCGATCGGCTACGTGGAGTCCCGGCACGGGCAGGCCAACGGCGCGACCCTCGGGCCGGACGGCCGGGCCGTACCGGAGATCATCGGTGATCCGCTCGACGGCAAGGGCGGGCGGTCCCTGATCCGGGACACCGACGGGGGGCTGTTCGACCGGGACACCGTCTACGACCGGGCCATCGGGCCGATGCAGTTCATCCCGACCACCTGGCAGCAGGTCGGCGCGGACGCCGACAACGACGGCCGCAAGGACCCGCACGACCTGGACGACGCCGCCCTCGCCGCCGGTAACTACCTGTGCCAGGGCGGCCGGAACATGACCATCCCCGGTGACTGGTGGGGCGCCATCCTCTCCTACAACGACGTGCGCCGCTACGCGCAGGCCGTCTTCGACAAGGCCCAGGAGTACGGGAGCGCAAGCCGTACGTGAGGTGATCGTTCGCATACATTGCCGGACCGGACACTTCCCCCGAAGAGCCGTTGACGGCAAGCTAGACACGTGATGGTGCGCGAATGGGACCCCCGGACCGCGTCGTCCGCCGAGATCGGCTCCGTGCTGGACACGCTGAACGCGGTTCTCGCGGCCGACCTCCCGCAGGACCCGCCGTGGCGGGAGGATTCGCTGCGGGAGTACCTCTCCGAGGTGATGCCCGGCGAACGACGCATCTCCTGGGTGGCCCACGCCGATCCGCCGCCCGGTGGGGGTCCCGCCCCGATCATCGGGCACGTACACGTGCTGCTGCTCGGTGACATCGGCGTGCTGGAGGTGCTGGTGCACCCGGCGGTACGCCGCAGCGGGCTGGGCCGGGAACTGGTGCTGACCGCCGCCCGCCGGGTCTACCAGGAGGGCTTCCGGTCCATCGGCGTCGAGGTGGTCGGCGACACCCCGGCGATCGGGTTCTACTCGTCGCTGGGCTTCACCCGGGAGTACGTCGAGACCCGCAGCGTGCTCGACCTCGGCACGGTCGACTGGACGGCGCTGACCGAGATGGCCGCCGCCGTCGACCCGGGCTACCACCTGGAGTTCTACCCGGGCGGGCCGTCCGACGACCTGATCGAGGCGTACGCGCGGGCGAAGGCCGAGGTCCGCGACGTCGAGGACGGCGAACTGCGCCCCAGCTCGTACGATCCGCAGCGGCTGCGGGACAGCCTCGACACGCTGCACCGGAGGGGCATGAAGCCGTACATCGTGCTCGCCTTGCACGAGCGCACCGGCACGGTGGCCGGCCTGACCGAGGTGGTGGTGCCGGTCCAGCACCCCACCCGCGCCGACCAGTACGACACCATCGTGGTGCGTGACCACCAGGGCTACGGCATCGACCGGGCGATCAAGGCGCGGATGCTGCTGGAGCTGCGGTCCGCCGAGCCGGAGCTGACCGAGGTGCAGACCTGGAACGCCCAGGCCAACGAGGCGATGCTCAAGGTCAACGCCGAGCTGGGCTACCAGCCCGACCGGGACTGGTGCGAGTACAGCGTGGACGTCGCCGAGCTGGTGCACCGGCTCGACACCCACCGCTGAGCAGGGCGGCCGGCGGCGTCCGATCGGAGGCGCCGGGCGGCACTGTCGCGAATTCACCACATCGCCCCCGGGGGGATGGACGGCGGACAGCGGCGCACCTTAACGTGCGTTGGTTCCCGTCCACCCATCGTGGAGGCCCCATGCGCCTGCGCCGCAGATTCGCCGCGCTCGCCACCGTCGCCGTCGTCGCCGTACCGGTGCTCGGCGTCGCTCCCACCGCGGCCACCGCCGCGCCCACCGACCTGTTCATCTCCGAGTACGTCGAAGGCTCGTCCAACAACAAGGCGATCGAGCTGTACAACGGCACCGGCGCGGCGATCGACCTGACCGCCGGCGGCTACCAGCTCCAGCTCTATTTCAACGGGTCCACCACGGCCACCACGATCGCCCTCACCGGCACTGTCGCCGCCGGGGACGTCTTCGTCTTCGCCGCCGCGTCGGCCGGTCCGGCGATCCTCGCCCAGGCCGACCAGACCACCGGTGCCAGCCTGTTCAACGGGGACGACGCGATCGTGTTGCGTCGGGGTGCCGTCGTGCTCGACGCGATCGGGCAGGTGGGCGTCGACCCGGGCACCGAGTGGGGCAGCGGGCTGACCAGCACCGCCGACAACACGCTGCGCCGGCTGCCGTCGGTGTCCAGCGGGGACACCGACCCGTCCGACGCGTTCGACCCGGCCACCCAGTGGGCCGGCTACGCCACCGACACCTTCGACGGGTTGGGCGCGCACACCCTCGAGGGCGGCGGCCCGGTCGACCAGCCGGCCGTGCTGACCTGCGGCGGGACGCTGACCATCGAGGCCGGCGCGACGGGCACCCGGCAGGTCACCGGCACCGACCCGGACGACACGATCGTCGACCTGGCGGTCACCGCGGTCACCCCGGCCCCGGCGGGCGGTTCGATCAGCCGTACCGCGTTCACCCCGGCGACCGCGCCGGGTGGCACGGCGACCGCGACGGTCACCGCCACCGGCCTGCCCGCCGGCACGTACACGGTCACCGTGACCGCGACGGACGCCGACGGCGGCACCGCCACCTGCCCGCTCACCGTGCAGGCCAACGGGGTGCTGTCGGTGGGCCAGGTGCAGGGCCCGACCCGCGACGACGAGAACCCGCGCACCGACCGCTCGCCGCTCGCCCCGCCCTCCGGCACCGGCACCAGCCCGCTGCTGTACGACGTGCGGGGCGTGATCACCCAGAAGTCGCTGACCCGCACCTCGGCCGGCGCCGACCAGTACGGCTTCTACCTGCAGAGCCGCACCGGCACCGAGGACGGCGACCCGCTCAGCTCGGACGGGATCTTCGTCTTCATGGGCGCGTTCACCACGCTGATCGGTGGCTACGCGCCGACCGTCGGCGACGAGGTGGTGCTGCGCGGCCGGGTGTCGGAGTATTTCGACCAGACCCAGCTCTCCGGTGCCTCGCTGGTCCGCCGGCTCGACACCGGGCTCGACGTGAACACCGCCGTGACCGTGGACGACGCGGTCCCGCCGGCCGACGCGGCGGCGGCCGACCGGTTCTGGGAGCGGCACGAGGGGGCCCGGCTGCGGGTCCGCAGCGGCTCCGGCGTCACCGGCCCCCGGGACGTGTTCGGCTCCACCGCCGACTCCGAGGTGTGGGTGGTGGACCGGGCGGATCCGCTGCTGAAGCGGGCCGACCCGTACGCCCGCCGGGTGTTCCGGGACTCCCACCCGCTGGACGACGTGCCGGGGCAGCTCTTCGACAACGGCAACGGGCAGCGCATCCTGCTCGGCGGCGGCGGCGTGAAGGCCACCGCCGGTGATTCGACGGCGCTGCTCCCGCCGGCGCGTACCTTCGACACCCTCTCCGCCGACGCGTTCGGCGCGGTGTCGTACGGCTTCAGCAAGTTCAGCGTGCAGCCGGAGTCGCTGGCCCTGACCGCCGGGGTGGACCCGGCGGCGAACAACCCGCCGCGTCCGGCGGACCGGGCCCGGGAGGTCGCGGTGGCGACCTACAACGTGGAGAACCTGTACGACTTCCGCGACGACCCGTTCGACGGCTGCGACTTCACCGGCAACGCGGGCTGCCCGGGGGTGTCCCCGCCGTTCGACTACGTGCCGGCGGGCGAGGCCGACTACCGGGAGCACCTGTCCGAGCTGGCCGCGCAGATCCGCACCGACCTGCACGCCCCGGATCTGATCCTGGTGCAGGAGGCCGAGGACCAGGACATCTGCTCGGTCTCCGGCAGCAGCCTGGTCTGCGGCACCACCGACAACGCCGACGGCGCGCCGGACACCCTCCAGGACCTGGCGCTGGCGATCCGGGCCGCCGGTGGTCCCGCCTACACGGCGGCGTACGACCGCACCGGCGCGGACGCCCGGGGCATCACCTCGGCGTTCCTGTACCGCACCGACCGGTTGTCGCTGGCCGGGGCGAGCGCCACCGATCCGCTGCTGGGTTCCGCGCCCACGGTGCAGTACCGGTCGGCGGGGCTGGCGTCCAACGCGGACGTGCAGAACCCGAAGGCGCTCAACGCGGTGCTGCCGGCCGACACCGACACCTCGACCGGCAAGGACGGCAACAACGTCTTCACCCGGGCCCCGCAGCTCGGCAAGTTCGTGGTGAAGGCGACGCCCGGCGGGTCGGAGTCCTACCTGCTGTACGCGCTGAGCAACCACTACTCGTCGGGGCCGGACAGCCGGGTCGGGCAGCGCACCGAGCAGGCCGCGTACGGGGCCGCGATCGTCACCGCGATCGAGGCGGCCGACCCGGACGCCCGGGTGGTGTACGGCGGGGACCTGAACGTCTTCCCCCGCCCGGACGACCCGATCGCGACCGGCGCGAACCCGACCCCGTCGGACCAGCTCGGACCGCTCTACCGGGCCGGCCTGCGCAACCTCTGGGACGACCTGGTGGCCGACGTGCCGTCGGCGGCGTACTCGTACAGCTTCCAGGGGTCGGCGCAGACGTTGGACAACCTGTTCGTCAACGACGCGCTGCATGCCGACCTGGTGCAGATCCGGGCCGCGCACGTCAACGCGGACTGGCCGGCGGAGTTCACCGGGGACGGCACCCGGGGGGCCAGCGACCACGACCCGCAGGTGGCCCGGTTCCGCAGCCAGCCGTCGCTGCGGGTGGCCGACGCCACCGTGGTGGAGGGTGACCGGGGCACCAGCACGATGACGTTCCAGGTCACCGTGTCCCGCCCGCTGTCCCAGCCGACCACGCTCTGCGCCGCCACGGTGGGGCTGACGGCGACGGTCGTGCTGGACTTCGAGCCGTACGTCGGCTGCCGGACCCTGCCCGCCGGGCAGACCTCGCTGGCGTTCCCGGTGACCGTGCGTGGTGACCGCAAGCGGGAGGCGGACGAGAAGATCGCGTTCGCGGTGGCCGGTCCGCTGAACCTGCGGTTCGCCGACCTGCTGGCGACCGGCACCATCACCGACGACGACTGAGCGTTCCGCACCTCCGACGGCCCGTCGGTCCGGCTTCCCGCCGGTCCGGCGGGCCGTCATCGTTGCGGGCGCACCACCCGGGGCGGCGGTGGCACGTTGCGGTACTTCGCCACCCGCACCTCCCACTGGCTCCGGCGGCGCATCGCGTCCCGGAAGGCCCGGTTGCGGTAGAACGTCTCGGGTGGCCGGGCGAGCCCGTATACGTCCGCCCACCACTCACCCGGTTCCGGGTCGAGGATGGTGTCCAGGTGTGACGGGTAGCGGCGGCCGGCACCGTCGCGGATGTCGTCGCGGTCCCGCATCGGGGTGAGCACCCGACCGAACTCGTCGACCACGGCCAGCCGGAAACCGGCCGCCGCGATGATCCGGCGCAGCAGGGCGATGCTCGGGGTGAGCGCGCCCGCCTCGATCCGCCCCACCGTGCCGTGGTGCACCCCCGCCCAGCGCGCCAGTTCCCGTTGACTCGCGTCGGCACGCCGCCGGACCGCCCGCACGATCCCGGCAGCCGGCCACGGCAGGTCGTACGGCGTGCTGAGGAAGGTCGGCGGCTCCTCCCCTTCCTCGTCCGGAGCGGGCGGGGAGGTCGCACCCCGGGCGGGCGGGTCTGCGGAAGCCGGACCGGTGCCCGGCGTGGGGCGGGCGGTGGGTTCGGGTGGCAGCGCGGGGTCGGTCATGTCGCCACCGTCGCGCCCGGCCGGACCACGCCGCAACCCCGCCGTCGTCGGCTGTGGACAACGCCGCGAACTGTGGAAAACCCCACCCTTCGCGAACTCCATCCGATCACACCGGGTCACTTCGCCGCCTTCTCGCCGCAATTACTGCGAGTAGTGCCGGCTCGAACGGCGTCATCACCGTCAAGATCCATCGAAACACCCTGAACAGCCAGAACATCCACCCCCTCTCCACCCCCACCCACTGCCCCGCCGAAGCTTTGCTCTGCTGCCTCATCCGCGACAGGCACCCACGGTGAGTGTCGCGTAGATGGCAGCAGAGCAAAGTGTGCGAACGAGGGTAGGGGGAGGAGAGCCATAAAGTGCGGAGAGTAATCAAAGCGGTCGCCCGCCGAGCGGGCGGTTGCCGCCGATTCAGGCAAGCCTCGCCGCAACCCCACTCGCCGACGCGGGTCCGGGGGCCGGGCCAAGGGCCAGGGCACGACCGGGGCAGGGTCTGGACCTGGGTTGAGGCGGGAGCGGGGCCGGGAGGTCACGGCGACCGGGGCTAGGGCCAGGAGCGGGACCGGGGGCGGGCCCGAATGCCGAATGCCGGGGACCGGGGTCAGGAGCCAGGGCGGGGGCAGGGCTGGGAACGGGACCCGGGAACGGCGACGGGACGGTCCGGGTGACGCGGACGAGGGTGGGCCACGGCGCTCGCGGCACGCAGCCCGCCCCCGCGATCAGTAGCGCTGGCGCAGCAACTCGGCGGCCTCGACCGCCCAGTAGGTGAGGATGACCTGCGCGCCGGCCCGCCGGATCGAGGTGAGCGTCTCCAGCATCACCCGCTCGCGGTCGATCCAGCCGTTCGCGGCGGCCGCCTCGACCATCGCGTACTCGCCGGAGACCTGGTAGGCGGCGACCGGGACGTCCACGGCGGCCCGGACCGCCGCCACCACGTCGAGGTAGGGCAGGGCCGGCTTCACCATCACCAGGTCGGCACCCTCGGCCACGTCCAGCTCGACCTCGCGCAGGGACTCCCGCAGGTTCGCCGGGTCCTGCTGGTAGGTGCGCCGGTCGCCGTCGAGCGCCGACTCGACGGCGTCGCGGAACGGGCCGTAGAAGGCGGAGGCGTACTTCGCCGCGTACGCCAGCACCGCCACGTCGGCGTGGCCGGCGGCGTCGAGGGCCCGGCGGACCACGCCCACCTGCCCATCCATCATCCCGGACGGGCCGACCATGCCGACCCCGGCGTCCGCCTGCGCCACCGCCATCTCGGCGTACGCGGCCAGGGTCGCGTCGTTGTCCACCCCGCCCTCGGGGGTGAGCAGTCCGCAGTGCCCGTGCGAGGTGAACTCGTCGAGACACAGGTCACTCATCACCACGGTGGCGTCGCCGACCTCGGCCACCACGTCGCGGATGGCGACGTTGAGGATGCCGGCCGGGTCGATGCCGCCGGAGCCGGTCGGGTCGCGCCGTTCGGGCACCCCGAACAGCATGATCCCGCCGACCCCGGCCTGGACCGCCTCCACGGCCGCCTTGCGCAGCGAGTCCCGGGAGTGCTGGAGCACCCCCGGCAGCGACGCGATGGCCCGTGGCTCGGTCAGCCCCTCCTTGACGAACATCGGCACGACCAGTTCGGCCGGGTCGACGCGGGTCTCGGAGACCAGCCGCCGCACGGCCGCGTTGCGACGCAGCCGGCGGGGCCGGATCTCGGGGTACGGCATGAGGGGCCTCCCAGTACGGCTAGCGGAACCTGAGCGCGGTGGGCCCCTGCACCTTCGAACCCCGACGCTGCTTCGCCGGCATGGCGGCGAGCTTCTCCCGCAGTTCGACGGCGTAGGCGGCGAGCGCCTCGACCAGGTCGGGCACCGAGGCGTGCGGCGGCTGCACGTCGACCCGCAGGCCGAACTCCGTCGCGGTCTCCGCCGTCTTGGGCCCGATGACGGCAACCACGGTACGCGCGTGCGGCTTCCCGGCGATACCGACGAGGTTACGCACCGTGGAGGAGGACGTGAAGAGCACCGCGTCGAACCCGCCCGACTTGATCGCGTCGCGGATCTCGGCGGGCGGCGGGGCGGCCCGGACCGTCCGGTACGCGGTCACGTCGTCGACCTCCCAGCCGCGCTCGGTGAGCCCGGCGGCGAGCGTCTCGGTGGCGATGTCGGCGCGGGGCAGCAGCACCCGGCCGACCGGGTCGAGGATCTCGTCGTGCGGGGAGAACTCGGCCAGCAGCCCCTCGGAGGACTGCTCCCCGTCGGGCACCAGCTCCGGCTGGATGCCGAAGGCGCGCACCGCGTCGGCGGTGGCCTCACCGATGCAGGCGATCTTGACGCCGCCGAAGTGCCGGGCGTCGAGACCGTGCTCGGCGAACTTCTCCCAGACCGCCCGGACCGCGTTGACCGAGGTGAAGATCACCCAGGCGTACCGGCCGTCGACCAGCCCCTTGACCGCCCGCTCCATCTGCGCCGGGGTACGCGGCGGCTCCACCGCGATGGTCGGCACCTCGCACGGGATCGCCCCGTACGCGCGCAGCCGGGCGCTCATCGCCCCGGCCTGCTCCTTGGTCCGGGGGACGAGCACCTTCCAGCCGTACAGCGGGCGGTTCTCCCACCAGCTCAGCCGGTCCCGCTGGCCGACGCCCTCGCCGACGGTGAGCACCACCCGGCCGGTGAAGCCCAGCGCCGCCGCGACGAACGAGTCCACGCTCGACGTGGTGGTGTACTGCGTCTCGCCGGTGCCGTCGCCGGTCACCCCGACCCCGGTGCTGCCGTCCACCCCGGCGGCCAGCAGACCGTCCCGCACGGCGGCCAGGTCACCGGCGTCGACCGCCAGGGCCAGCGAACCCCGGGCGACGGCCGCGGCGAGCGCGTCGAAGTCCAGCGCGCTGACGTCCTCGACGTCGGCGGCGGTGCGTACCCCGGGCAGCGGCACCCCGGCGTAGGTGGCGACGCCCTCGGCCTGGCCGACGCCCGGCACCACCTCGAAGTGCGCGGCGGTACGCGCGACCGCCTGCACCTCCTTGACCACCGAGTCGTGGCCGAACGGGTCACCGGCGACCAGGTGCACCGCGTTGAGCCCGGAGCGGGCCGCGCTGATGAGCATCTTCGCCACGTCGCCCGGCACGCCCTCGGCGGGGCTGAACTGGGCGTCGGACCGGGCCTGGGCCCGGACCACGTCGAGCAGCGTCTCGGGGACTCCCCGGTCGTACACCACCTGGTCGGCGTCGACCAGGGCGTCGTGGGCCCGGCGGGTCAGCAGGCCCGGGTCACCGGGTCCGGCGCCGACGAACGCGATGCGGCCGACGGGCTTACGGGTGCGGGTCATTCTGTGCTCCCAAATTGCTGGGTCCCCGGGCCGGTGCTTCCTTCGTGGCCGAGGATCGAGTCGGCGCCGAGTTCGAGGAGTTCGGCGGCGAGTGCCTTGCCGATCTCCGCCGCGTCGGCGGGCGTTCCGGTGCGGGACAGCCGGATGTCTCGCGAACCGTCCGGGCTGATCACCGCCCCGCGCAGGTAGATCTCATCACCGGCGTCGCCTTCGGCGAGTTCGGCGTAGGCGGCGACCGGGGCGGAGCACCCGGCCTCCAGGGTGGCCAGCAACGCGCGTTCCGCGACGACCGCGGCCCGCGACGGTGCGTGGTCGAGCACGGCGAGCAGCTCGACCAGGTCGGAGTCGTCGGCCCGGCACTCCACGGCCAGCGCGCCCTGGGCGGGCGCGGGCAGCATCAGCATCGGGTCGAGCGTTTCGGTGATCACGTCGGTCCGGCCGAGCCGGGCCAGCCCGGCCCGCGCCACGACGACGGCGTCGAGGTCGGCGTCCGGGCCGAGCACCCGGGCGAGCCGGCTGTCGACGTTGCCCCGGATCGGGGTGACCTCCAGGTGCAGGCCGAGGGCGTGTAACTGGGCGATACGGCGCAGCGCGCCGGTGCCGACCACGGCCCCCGCCGGCAGCTCGGCGAGGGTACGCCCACCCGTGGCGACCAGCGCGTCGCGCGGGTCCTGCCGGGGTGGCACGGCCGCGACGTGCAGCCCGCTCGCCCCGGCGGTGGGCAGGTCCTTGTACGAGTGCACGGCCAGGTCGATGGTGCCGGCGGTCAACGCGTCGCGCAGCGCCGAGACGAAGACGCCGACGCCGAGGCGCTGCACCGGCGCGGACGACCGGTCCCCGGCGGTGACCACCTCGACCAGCTCGACGGCGCGGCCGGTCGCCGCGGTGATCACCGCGGCGACGTGGCCGGACTGGGCCATCGCCAGGGCGCTGCCCCGGGTGCCGAGGCGCAGGGGGGTACTCATCGCTCACCTCCGGTGGGCGGCTGGTCGGTGTCGGTCGCCGGCACGTCGGCCACCCCGAACGAACCACGGCCGTCGACGGTCTGGACCACGTCGGGCACCGCGTCGACCCCGGAGGTCTGCGGCACCTCCAGGTCGAACAGTTCGCGCAGCAGCGCGGCGTACTGGTCACCGCCCGGTTCGGCGGCGAGCTGGCGGACCTTGACGGTGGGCTGGTGCAGCAGCCGTTGCACCACCCGGTGCACCGTGCGGGCCACCTCGGCGCGCTGGTCGTCGCTGAAGTCCGGGCGACGCTGGGCGAGCCGGCGCAGTTCGGCCGTCACCACGTCGTCGGCGCGTCCGCGCAGGGCGGCCACGGTGGGCGCCACGTCGGCCCCGCGCAGCCAGCTCAGGAAGGCCTCGACCTCGGCGGTGACGATCCGGCCCACCTCGGCGGCGTCGGCTGCGGCCGGGCCGTCGGCGAGCAGTGCGGCCATCCGGTCGATGTCGATCACCTCGACGCCGGGCAGCCCGGCCACCTCGGGTGCGACGTCGCGGGGCACGGCGAGGTCGAGCAGGACCAGCGGCCCCCGGTCGGGGTCGCGGCGGTCGAGCGCCCGGGTCACCACGTCGACGGTGAGGACCGGTTCGGTGGCCGCGGTGGCGGCCACTACGATGTCCACTGTGGAGAGCGCGGGGACGAGTCCGGCGATCGGGACGGCGTTCGCCCCGTACGACTCGGCCAGCCGGACGGCCCGGTCGGCCCCCCGGTTGATGACGGTGAGCGGCCCGGCGGCCCGGCGGGACAGCGTCGCCAGGCTCAGCGCGCCCATCGCGCCGGCCCCGACCACCAGGGCCGGCCGGCCGGCGAGGTCGCCGTCGAGCAGTTCGGCGGTGAGGTCCAGGGCGGCCGTGACGACGCTCTGCCCGGCCCGGTCGATGCCGGTCTCGGCGTGGGCCCGCTTGCCGACCCGCAGCGCCTGCTGCATCAGCTCGTGCAGCAGCCGTCCGGCGGTGTCCGCGCCGGAGGCCCAGTGGTAGGCGTCGCGGAGCTGGCCGAGGATCTGCGCCTCGCCGACCACCATGGAGTCCAGCCCGGCGGCGACCCGGAACACGTGGTCGACGGCGGCCGAGTCGTAGTGCACGTAGAGGTGGCTGGCGAAGGCGGCGGGCGGCGCGCCGGCCTGCTCGGCGAGAACGGCGCAGACGTCGCCGAGACCGCCGTGGAAACCGGACACGGCGGCGTACACCTCCACCCGGTTGCAGGTGGAGACGAGCACCGCCTCGGCGACGTACGGCTGGGCGACCAGGCGGTCCAGGGTGCGGGTGAGGTCGGCGGGGGCGACGGCAAGCTGCTCCAGCGTGGCCACGGGAGCGGTGCGGTAGGACGCGCCGACGACGAGCAGCTTCACGTGCCGATCGCCTCCTGGGTGTCGGGGGTCGCGAGCCCGCCGGGCAGGGCGGTGAGGGCGGAGCCGCCGGCGGCGGGCAGCGCGGTCAACGACGCCTTGCGGTGCTCGTGGAAGGACAGGATCTGAAGCTCGATGGCGAGATCGACCTTGCGCACGTCGACCCCGTCCGGCACCGAGAGTACGCACGGCGCGAAGTTGAGGATGCTCGTGACGCCGACGGCGACCAGCTGCTCGGCCACCGCCTGGGCGGCCGGCGCGGGGGTGGCGATCACGCCGATCGAGATCGCCTCCTCGGCGGCGACCCGGGGCAGCTCGTCGACGTGCCGGACGACCAGCCCGTTGATCATCTCGCCGACCCGCGACGCGTCGGCGTCGAACAGGGCGGCGATCCGGAAACCCCGGCTGGCGAAGCCGTCGTAGCCGGCCAGGGCGTGACCGAGATTACCCACCCCGACCAGGGCGACCGCCCGGCGCTGGGTGAGCCCGAGCACGAACTCGATCTGGTCGATCAACAGGGCGACGTCGTAGCCGACCCCCCGGGTGCCGTACGAGCCGAGGTGGGAGAGGTCCTTGCGGAGCTTGGCCGAGTTGACCCCTGCCGCCCCGGCCAGGCCCTCGCTGGAGACCGTCTCGTGGCCGGCGTCGGCGAGGTTGTGCAGGGCGCGAAGATACTCGGGGAGCCGCGCGACGGTCGCCTCCGGGAGGTCCGGGAGCGCCGGTACGGCACCGGCGCGGCCGGGCGCGCCAGGGTGACGGTGCTGACTCATGAGACTCCGTGCGGTGCGATCCTCGGCCGGCTCCGGTGCCCGCCCGTTGGGGGACCCCCGCCGGTGGCCGGGCGAGCCGGCCGTGCTAGCAGGGCGCGTCGAAACTACAGAGTAGGCGCTTGTGAAGACGTGCACAAATCGCGATCTTGCTGAATCGCGGCCCCCCTGCACCTGCTCCCCCATCTCACAAGATCGATCGGGCACGCCAGCGGTGCCGCCGCGCGATTATTGCGCAATCCCGACTTCTCTCACCAATCGCGCTTGCTCGATGACCCAGCGTGATCCGCGCCACCCTAGAGCTGGGGGGTGGTCAGGTCGCGCAGCAACCGCTCCTCCTCCACCCGCCAGTAGCCGTGCTCTTTGCCGTCGAGCAGCACCACCGGCAGCCGGTCGCCGTACTCGCGCTCCAACTCCACGTCGCCGGTGACGTCCTTCTCCACCCACCGGTCCCCGGTGACCGCCACCACCCGCTCCAGCGCGGCCTTGGCGTCGTCGCACAGGTGGCAACCGGGGCGGGTGATCAGGGCGAGCCGGGCGGCAGTGGACATCGGGACCTCCGGGTGAGGGCGGCCGGACTCGGCCGCGACGGGGATGCGCGCGGTGGACGGACCGCCGCGCACCGGTGCCTGATGCCCGGCGGCGGGCCGGGCACGCCCGCCCAGTCTCGCCCGTCCCCGGGTGCGGCACACCCGGGACGCCCGAGCCGGTCGCGCGGTGGCTGAGTCTGGCACGCCGTCGACCGCCCGACCAGGCCCACACACCGAACCGTCACGCAGCGTCGACCGGGACCACCCGAACGGGGCCGACACGACCACCCCCGGGGCGGTGCCGGACGGGCCCGTGGGCCCCGTCGCCGGACCGGCGGGGCGGGGTGCCGGTGACCCTCCACGACCCCCCTGGGCTGCAATTTCCATCAAGGAACAAGTCGCGACGTGAAAGTCAACCGACCACGACGGACAACCGGTCCGCCAGGGGTCGGCGGGCCGGGCAAATACTTTGGCCCTGTGTAACGGACTTGGCACACGCGGGTGACGTTGGCCCTATCATCACTCGGGTCGGCTCACCCCATTTGCCGTGAGTCGACACCCCTCAGCCCGAGGAGGCCCCCGTGCCTGTGCGCGCATTGGACCAGCACCTCAAGGGGATCTGCCGCGCGTCGGCACCCCCCCACACGGCCCTGCCCGTCCGGGGCAGACCCGGCACGGCGGCCGCCCGCCGCCGTCCGGTCACGGTCGTGACCCGCTGCGGGGAGGCCCGGTGACCGCCTTCGGCTACCCGGATCATCCCACCGGACTGACCGGGCCGACGCCCCGGGCGTCGGTCAACGAACGGCTCGACCCGGCCCGCCCGGAGGCGACGCCCCGCCGGCCGCACCAGCGTCCGCACCCCAACGAGGCGGCCCCCCGGCCCGCCGCCCCCGGCGGCAACGCCACGCCGGCCGGCCGGGTGACCTCCCACTCCCGGCCCCCCATGCCGACGCAGACCCGACGGGTCGGCGAGCCGCCCGCCACCACCGATCCCGCCGGCGGGGAGACCACCGTGATACCGGTGGTGCCGGCCGACGACACCGCCGTCATCCCGGCCGTACCCGCCGACGACACCGCCCTGATCCCGGCCGTACCCGGGGGGCAGCCGACGGTCCCGGCCGCCGGACCGCCCGCCACCGCGACGCCGCCCGCCGGCACCTCCCCCACCGGCTTCCCGAGCCGCCCCGACCCGTCCGACCCGGCCACCGAGGTCTGGACGCTGGTGGAGCGGGCCCAGGCCGGCGAGGCCGAGGCGTTCGGCCTCATCTACGACCGGTACGTCGACACCGTCTTCCGGTTCGTCTACTTCCGGGTCGGCAACCGGCAGCTGGCCGAGGACCTCACCTCGGACACCTTCCTGCGCGCCCTCAAGCGGATCGGCAGCTTCACCTGGCAGGGCCGCGACCTCGGAGCCTGGCTGGTCACCATCGCCCGCAACCTGGTCGCCGACCACTTCAAGTCCGGCCGCTACCGGCTGGAGGTGACCACCGGCGACGTGCTCGACGCCGACCGGGAGGACCGGGGGCCGGAGGGCAGCCCCGAAGCGGCGGTGGTCGAACACATCACCAACGTCGCCCTGCTCACCGCCGTCACCCGGCTCAACCCGGAGCAGCAGGAGTGCATCGTGCTCCGCTTCCTCCAGGGCCTCTCGGTGGCCGAGACCGCCCGCGCGATGGGCAAGAACGAGGGAGCGATCAAGGCGTTGCAGTACCGAGCGGTCCGCGCGTTGGCCCGTCTACTTCCGGACGGTTTCCAGCCCTGACCTGCCGCGACGATCACTCTTCGTGATTTCACTCCCGACCGTCCCGTAACCGGGGCCCGGCACGGAGCGTTTCTCCGGGTGCGGCCGGTGGTTGTCCGGCGCACCCCGGACCCGTCCCGGTCCGGAGCAGCGCCGCCGACCACGACCCTGGTACGACGGTGCACGCCGCCGCCGGTCGCGTGGACCACCGCGGCCGACCGGCCGTGACCAGCGAGAGGGGGTGCCTGCGGTGGACAGCGACCTTTTCTCCCGTCGTCGGGCCGTACGCTTCGCCCAGCTTCTCGACGAGGCCAACGGCGGCCGACGCCACCACGTCCGGTCCCGCGCCGACGACCAGCTCACCAGGCTCGTGGCGGTCGGGCAGCGACTCGTCGCCGAACGACCCGACATCCGGGTGGACGTCGAGTTCCGAGCCGGCCTGCGGGCCATGCTGGTGGCCGCCGCCGAACGCGAGCACGCCACCGACCCGGTCACCGACGGCACGTCGCAGGCCACCGGCCGGGGCTCCCTGTTGGGCGGGGCGACCGCCCGACGGGCCCGCGCCCGGGGCGCGATCCTGGTCGGCATCGCGGCCGGGGCGGTCGCCGTCTCCGGCATCTCGGCCGCCAGCGAGAACGCGGTACCGGGCGACGCCCTGTACGGCATGAAGCGCTCCACCGAACGCGCCCAGCTCGCCCTGGCCAGCTCGGACGTCAGCCGGGGGCAACTCTTCCTCGACTTCGCCCGGACCCGGCTCGACGAGGCGGCCACGCTCCGCGACGACGCGACCGGGTTCGGCGCGGTGCTCGACGACATGGACGCCGACACCCGCCAGGGCGTACGGCTGCTCACCGGCGGTGCCGTGCAGCACGGCGATCCGGCGGCGCTGGACGCGGTGAACACCTTCGTCAGCGGGCAGCGCCGGGCGGTCGGCGGCCTGCTCGACGGGGCCGGCTCCGCCGAACGGGAACGCACCAGGCAGTCCCTCGCCCTGCTCGACGCCATCCGCCGGCGCTCCGACGCGCTGCGTACCGCGCTCGCCTGCGCGCTGCCCGCCCCGGTCGGCAGCGACGCCCTCGGCCCGGTGCCCGGCACCTGCCCGACCGACCGCTGACCGGCGACGGAGCCGCACGCCACACTTCCCGTGCCGGCCGGCCGGCCACGGTCCGCGCCCGGACTAGGCTCGATCATGAAGGGTCGCTCGTCGGAGGGGAGGCGCCATGGCCGGCACCCGAAGGGTCACGGTCAGCACCGACGCCCACGGACACACCACCGGATGGGCGGACGCGACGGCCGTCGGGTCCACCCCGACCGACCCCCGTGCCGCCGCGTTCTTCGACGTCGACAACACGATGATGCGCGGCGCGTCGATCTACTGGTTCGCCCGGGGGCTCGCCGCCCGCCGCTACTTCACCACCGGCGACCTGGCCCGGTTCGCCTGGCAGCAGGCCCGGTACCGGGTGCTGGCCACCGAGCACGCCGGCGACATGTCACAGGCCCGGGAGGCCGCCCTCGCCTTCGTCGAGGGCTGGCGGGTCGGTGACGTCGAACGGCTCGCCGAGGAGATCTTCGACGAGTTGATGGCGCCCCGGATCTGGGCCGGCACCCGTCGGCTCGCCCAGCGGCACCTCGACGCCGGGCAGCGGGTCTGGCTGGTCAGCGCCGCGCCGGTGGAGATCGGCCGGGTGATCGCCGCCCGACTCGGCCTGACCGGCGCGATCGGCACCGTCGCCGAGGTGGTCGACGGGGCGTACACCGGTCGGCTGGTGGGCGAGCTGATGCACGGGCCGGCCAAGGCCGAGGCGGTCACCCAGCTCGCCACGGTCGAAGGGCTCGACCTTCCCCGCTGCACCGCCTACAGCGACTCCAGCAACGACCTGCCGATGCTCACCACCGTGGGACGCGCGGTGGCGGTCAACCCGGACGGCGCGTTGCTGCGGGTGGCCCGGGAACGGGGCTGGGAGGTGCGGGACTTCCGCACCGGTCGCCGGGCCGCGCGGATCGCCGTACCGTCGACGGCCGCGCTCGGATTGCTGGCCGGCGCGGTCTCCGCCGGTCGGGCACTGCACCGACGCCGCCGCCCGGCCTGACCCGGGCCACCGCGTCGCCCGGGCTCCGGGGAGCGGTCAGGGTCCGAACGGGTCGGGGCGGCGTTCCAGGAGCTGGTGCAGGGTCTGCTGGATGGTCTCCCGGACCTGGTCGGCGAGGTTGAACACGACCAGCGGGTCGTCGGCCGAGTCGGTCAGGTGCGCGGTCGGGATCGGCGGGCAGAACTCGATCAGCCACTTGCTCGGCAGCGGCACCATGCCCAGCGGCCCCAGCAACGGGAACGTCGGGGTGACCGGGAAGTAGGGCAGCTTGAGCAGCCGGGCCAGCGGCTTGATGTCGGCGAGCATCGGATAGATCTCCTCGCCGCCGACGATGGCGACCGGGACGATCGGGGTGCCGGTGCGCAACGCCGCCGAGACGAAACCACCCCGACCGAAGCGTTGCAGCTTGTAGCGGTCGGAGTAGAGCTTGCCGATGCCCTTGAACCCCTCCGGGAAGACGCCCACCAGCTCGCCGTTGCCGAGCAGCCGCTCGGCGTCCGGGTTGCAGGCGACCGTACCGCCGGTCTTGCGGGCCAACTCGGAGACGACGGGCATCCGGAAGACCAGGTCCGCGCCGAGCAGCCGCAGGTAGCGGTGGGCGGGATGCTGGTCGTGCAGGGCCGCGGAGAGGATCAGCGCGTCCAGGGCCACCGTGCCGGAGTGGTTGCCGACCACCAGGCCGGCGCCGTCTGCGGGTACGTGTTCCAGGCCGGTGACCTCGGTACGGAACCAGTCGCGGTAGAGCAGCCGCAGCAGCGGGTGGAAGACCGTCCCGGTCAGCTCCGGGTCGAAGCCGAACTCGTCCACCTCGTACTGGCCGGACAGGCGGCGGCGCAGGAACGCCAGCCCGGAGGCGACCCGACGGTCCCACTGGTCACCGGGCCGCTCCACCCCCGGCGAGCGCCCACCCGCCGGACCGGAGCCGGCCGGATCGGAGGCGGCCGGGGTGGGACGGGGCGTCGCGGGGACGGTCGGGTCGGGGCCCGAGCCGTTGCGCGAGGCAAGGGCGGGTGGCGTGGTGAGCCGACGGTGGCCGTTCTGCGCGGTCACGTACGGTCCCGGACGGCGGAGCGGACCTGCCGGATGCTCTCCAGCACCGCCTGCTCGGCGGAGGCGAGCCGGTCCGGGGTGACCACCACCCCGCCGTGATGGGCCCGGATGAAGTCGTCGAACGCCGCCGCCGTGGTACGCGGGGTGAAGCCGTACTCCCGGGTCAGTCGGCGGGTGTCGACCACCCGGCCGTGCACGATCAGGTCGACCTGGTCGAGGCCGTAGCGGCCGAAGCCGAGGTTACGGGCGATCGCGGCGGCCCCGGACAGCCCCGGCTCCCACACCGGTACGGCCACCCGGCCGGCCCGACGGATCGCCTGGGACAGCGAGAGCACCCCCGGCCCGGCCACGTTGTACGTGCCCGGGTGGTCCTCGGCGACGGACCGGTGCAGCACCTCCAGGGCGTCGTCGAAGTGCACGAACTGGAGCCGGGGGTCACGGCCGAAGACGGTGGGCACCACCGGCCGGGAGAAGTAGCGGGTGAGCGTGGTGTCGGCGGTGGAGCCGATGAACGGGGCGAACCGCAGCACCGTCGCGGTCACGTCGGGCCGACGGCGGCGGAAGCCGCGCACGTACCCCTCGATGTCGAGGATGTCGCGGCCGAAACCGCCGCGCGGCACCTCACGGGGCTCGGTCTCCTCGGTGAAGACCGCCGGGTCGCGGAAGGACGCGCCGTAGGCGGCGGTCGACGACCGGACCACCAGCTTGCGCAGCCGGGGCGCCCGCTGGCAGGCGGCGAGCAGCTGCATGGTGCCGATGACGTTCTGTTCCTTCATCGCCCCCCGACCGCCGTGCTGCGGGTCGGGGGCGGTGACCAGGGCGAGGTGGACCACGGCGGCGACGTCGAGGTCGGCCAGCAGGCCGCCGAGCGAGTCGAGGTCCAGCCGGACGCGTTCCACCCGGTCGAGCAGGCCGGCGAACTCGGGGCCGGGGGTGGCCGGGTCGATGCCGATCACCCGTTCGATCCGGGGGTCGGCGGCGAGCCGGGCGGCGACGTGCGCGCCGAGGTAGCGACCGACCCCGGTCACGACGACGACCCCCGGAGCACCTGAGGTGCCACCGGGGGTCATCGTGCACGCCCTGACCGGCAGGAGTGATCGAGCCGGGATGTCCGCGGCCTGATCACCTGAGCCTCCGGGGGTCGACAGTTGGCAAGTGGTACCGGACGCCGGGGGTGACCCGGCGTCGGTCACTTGCCGAGACGGCGACGCTGGACGCGGGTCTTGCGCAGCAGCTTGCGGTGCTTCTTCTTAGCCATGCGCTTGCGACGCTTCTTGACCACCGAGCCCATACGACAGCCTTTCAATGCAACGTTCGGGACGGACCCTCGGCGTCGAGATGGTGACGCCGGTGGCCGCTTTACGGACAACGGACCTGGACCAGCCTGGTGGCGTCGGGGCGCACCGGCGCACGGTCAGATCGGGCTCCAGGGTAGCCGGAGAGCGTCAGCAGGACCAACGCGCCCCCGTCGATGCCCGTTACGTCGCGATCGGCGGGGTCAGGCGGTCTCCTGGAACGCCCCCCGCAGATAGTCGTGCACCGCGTGCTCAGGCACCCGGAACGACCGGCCCACCCGCACGGCGGTGAGTTCACCGCTGTGCACCAGGCGGTAGACCGTCATCTTGGAGACCCGCATCACCGAGGCGACCTCGGCGACCGTGAGGAACCTGACGTCCGACAGCCGACCGTCGGAGGACTGCGACCCGGCCATGGCTCACCCGACCCATCCCATGCCCGGCGCGCGCCACCCGACGGAGCTCCCGTACGGGCCGGCAACGCGCGTGTTACCAGTACGGTAGCGGGGCGGCTGTGACCTGCGCGATCCCTTCCCACAACTGATCGCGCTCCAGGCGTCGTTCACCCGGTCGTGACCTGGTGTTCCCCGGTGGCCTACTTCTTCGAGGCCAGGGCCCGGCCGAAGAAGACCAGGTTCGCGGGGCGCTCGGCGAGACGGCGCATCAGGTAGCCGTACCAGTCCTCCCCGTACGGCAGGTAGGTGCGCACCGTGTAGCCCTCGCCGGCCAGCCGGGCCTGCTCCTCGGGGCGGATGCCGTACAGCATCTGGAACTCGAACTCGCCGGGCCCCCGGTCGAACCAGCGGGCCCGGTCCTCGCCGATGGCGATCAGGCGCGGGTCGTGGGTGGCCAGCATCGGGTAGCCCGCCCCGGACATCAGCACGTTGAGGCAGCGCACGTACGACTTGTCCACCTCCCGGGCCGACTGGTACGCCACCGACTCCGGCTCGGCGTACGCGCCCTTGCACAACCGGACCCGCGACCCGGCACCCGCCAGCTCCCGGCAGTCCGACTCGGTGCGCCGCAGGTACGCCTGGAGCACCGCTCCTGTCGACGGGTGGTCCTTGCGCAGCTTGACCAGCGTGTCCAGGGTCGAGTCGGTGGTGGTGTGGTCCTCCATGTCCAGGGTGACCGTGGTGCCCGCCTCGTCGGCCGCCACGCAGATCGCCCGCGCGTTGTCGTAGGCGAGCTGCTCGTCGAAGCGCTGACCGAGGGCGGAGAGCTTCACGCTCACCTCGGCGGCCGGGGTGAGCCCGGCGGCGTCGAGCGCCCGCAGCAGGGCGAGGTACTCGTCCCGGGTGGCGGTGGCCTGGTCGGGGGTGACGGTGTCCTCGCCGAGGTTGTCGAGGGTGACCGTCAGGCCGTCGGCGACGAGTTCGCGGGTGGCGCGCAACGCGTCGTCGGTGCCGGTGCCGGCGACGAACCGGCGGACGACGTCCCGGGTGAACGGGGCCGTCGCGACGAGCCGCTCGACCTGGGATGACCGGGAGGCGGCGAGGATGACGGAACGGAGCATGAGCCGAGCGTAACGCCCGACCGTGCGGCCGCGCCCGGCGGCGGGGCGGACCGGTTCCGGCGGCCGGGCGGACCGGTTCCGGCCACGGCAGCGGGCCGGTCAGGGGACGCGCCGGTGGCGTGGATCAGTTACAACCATGAACGTGGAACGACACCCCCGCCGCCGGCTGCGGTCGGCCTCCGTGCAGCTCGGCGCGCTCACCGCGCTGGCACTCGCCCTCTCCGGCTGCAACCTCACCTCCGACGACGACGATGACGACTGCGCCCTCGGGCCGGTCGGTGGCGGGGACACCGTGGCGCTCGCCATGCAGGTGCCGACCGTGGGCATCGGCCCCCGGGCCGCCGCGCCGGACCCGGTGGCCGGCGCGCTGCCGGAGCGCGGCGGATTCGGCACCCATCTCGCCTCCTGCGGCGGCTGACGGTGCGCCGGGAGCGGGTCACCCCCCGACCGGACTCCGACGCGGTGATCCGTACCCAGGGCCTGGTGTACGTCGACACCGAACTGCCCGACGGCGAGATCATGTCGTACTGGGACGAGTCCGCCGCGTACGCCTTCGACCTCGACGAGGTGCTGCGGCTGGAGGAGGCGACCGAGGAGCTGCACCGGATGTCGGTGGCCGCCGCCGAGCACGTGGTGGCCCGCAACCGGTACGCCGAGTTCGGCATCCCCGCGTGGGCGGCGCAGGCGGTCGCCCGGTCGCTGCACGAGCGCCCACCCACCCTGTACGGCCGGTTCGACCTCGCCTACGACGGCACGTGGCCGCCGAAGCTGCTGGAGTACAACGCCGACACCCCGACCGCCCTGGTCGAGGCGAGCATCGTGCAGTGGTACTGGCTGGAGGACACCCGGCCCGACGCCGACCAGTGGAACAGCCTGCACGAGCGGCTGGTCGGGGCGTGGGCCAAGATCGGGGCGGGGCTGCACGACCGGCGGGTGCACGTGTGCTGGTCCAACGAGGAGGAGTCCGGGGAGGACCAGATCACCGCCGGCTACCTGGCCGAGACGGCCCGGCAGGCCGGGCTGGACGTGACCCTGCTGCCGATCCAGCATGTCGGCTGGGACGGCCGGCGCTTCGTCGACGCCGCCGACCGGCCGGTCACCACCTGCTTCAAGCTCTACCCGTGGGAGTGGATGCTGGCCGAGCCGTACGGCCGACCGGCGCTGGAGCCGGGCACCCCGACCACCTGGATCGAACCGGCCTGGAAGCTGCTGCTGTCGAACAAGGCGCTGCTGGCCGTGCTCTGGGAGCTGTTCCCGGGGCACGAGTACCTGCTGCCGGCGTACCTGGACTCGCCACGCGGGATGCCGGAGTACGTGGCGAAGCCGCTGCTCGGCCGCGAGGGTGGTTCGGTACGCATCGTGACCGGCGACACGGAGATCAGCAATCCCGGGATCTATGGCGACGAGGGTTTCTGCTATCAGGAGTTCCGGCCGTTGCCACAGTTCGACGGGGGCCGAATGGTGCTGGGTAGCTGGATCGTCGACGGCGAGTCGGCAGGCGTCGGCATCCGGGAGAGCGAAAGTCTGATCACCGACGGTTACGCGCGCTTCCTGCCGCACTACATCGACGCGCCGCGTGCCGCGTGAGTCGTCTACCGTTGGTCGGGTGAACTTCGACGCGTACGCCAGGACCGGGGTTGACCTCGTCAACGCCCACCTGGACGACCTCGACGACCTGCGGGCCCTCATTCCGGACGAGAACGCGTGGATGCGCGACGAGGTGGCCGACCGGGACCTGGCGGTCTTCCGACGGGCGCAGAAGCGGTTGCGCGACGTCTTCGAGTACGGCACCTCGGGGCGCGACGCCCAGGCGGTGGCCGAACTGAACGCGCTGCTGGAGGCGTTCCCGGTGCAGCCGCGCATCTCCGGCCACGATTCCAGCGACTGGCACATGCACGTGACCAGCCGGGGCGCCTCGGTCAGCGCCGAATACCTGGCCGGCGCGGCGTGGGGCCTGTCGGTGTGGCTCTGCGAGTACGGCAGCGCCCGGTTCGGGGTCTGCGCCGACGAACGTTGCGGCAACGTCTACCTGGACACCTCGTCGAACTGCTGCCGCCGGTTCTGCTCGGAGCGCTGCGCCACCCGCTCGCACGTGGCCGCCCACCGCGCCCGCAAGCGCGCCGCCGAACAACCCACCCTCACCCCGGTCCCCTGACCCCTCCCCCGCGCTCAGGCGTTGAGGGGGGTGGGGGCGGTGAGGTGGGCGCGGGCGAAGGCCAGGGATTCGCGGAGGTCGGACTCGCGGACGGCGCGGCTCTTGGCGCCCCGGGTGGTCACCTCCACCGCGACCGAGCCGGTGAAGCCGCGTCCGGCCAGGGAACGCAGCAGCTCGGCGCAGGGCTGGGTGCCCCGGCCGGGCACCAGGTGCTCGTCGCGGCCCTCCCCGGTGCCGTCGCCGAGGTGGACGTGGGCCAGGCCGGTGCCCATCCGGTCGGCCATCGCCAGCGGGTCGCTGTGCGACGCGGCGCAGTGCGACAGGTCGAGGGTGTACGCGGGGTAGCCGACCTCGGTCGGGTCCCAACCGGGCACGTACGGCACGAACTGCCGGCCGGCCATCCGCACCGGGTACATGTTCTCCACCGCGAAGTGCAGCCCGGTGAACCGGTCGGCGACGGTGCGCAGCCCGTCGGCGAAGTTGCGGGCGTAGTCGCGCTGCCAGGTGAACGGCGGGTGCACCACCACCGTGGGCGCCTCCAGCGTGTCGGCCAGCTCGGCGGCCCGCCGCAGCCGCTCCCACGGGTCGGGGCTCCACACCCGCTGGGTGACCAGCAGGCAGGGGGCGTGCACGGACAGCACCGGGACGCCGTAGTGCTTGGCGAGGCCGCGCAGCGCCCCGGCGTCCTGGCTGACGGCGTCGGTCCAGACCATCACCTCGACCCCGTCGTAGCCGAGTGCCGCGGCGAGCTGGAACGCCGCCGCGGTCCGCTCAGGGAAGACCGAGGAACTGGACAGGAGCACCGGGACGCGGGAAGTCACATCCCCGAGGGTAACCGGGGCCGCCACCACAGTTCCGGACGAGCAGCAGCAAAAGCCGCGCAACGACCGGCGTACGTCACATCGGTTCGAGCTGATCCAACCGTCTGAGGATGACGCCCTCACGCAGCGCCCACGGGCAGATGTCCACCGCCGGCACGTCGAGCCGGCGCAGCACCGCCTCGGCCACCACCGCCCCGGCCAGCAACTGGTGGGCCCGGCCGGCACTCACCCCCTCCAGCTCGGGCAGCTGGGCCGGCGGGATGTGCCGGACGAACCCCAGCACCTGCCGCAGCCCCGTGCGGGTGAGGCTGCGCCGCGCCCACAGGCCCGCCGAGGAGGGGGCCGCCCCGGCCAGCCGGGCCAGTGTCCGGAAGGTCTTCGAGGTGGCGACCGGCCGCTCCCAGCCCACCCCGGCCAGTTTCTCCACCACCGGGTCGAGCTGCGCGTCGACGTACTCCCGCAGCTCCTCGACGGCCTCTGCGGTCGGCGGGGTCAGCCCGGACGGGTCGACGTGCAGCCGGTCCCGGCTCAACCGGCCGGCACCCAGCGGCAGCGACACCGCCACCTCCGGGTCCTCGTCGATGCCGGCCGCCAGCTCCAGCGAGCCGCCGCCGATGTCCATCGCCAGCAACCGCCCCGCCGACCAGCCGAACCAACGCCGGACCGCGAGGAACGTCGCCCGCGCCTCGTCCGCACCGGAGAGCACCTCCAGCCGTACGCCGGTCTCCTCCCGCACCCGGGTCAGCACCTCGGCCGCGTTGGTGGCGTCGCGCACCGCGCTGGTCGCGAAGGCCAGCAGGTCGTCGGCGGCCAGCGCGGTGGCCGATGCCCGGGCCGCCCCGACCGCCTCGACCAGCCCGTCGGCACCGGCCCGGGTGAGTGCGCCGTCGGGGCCGATCTGCTCGGCCAGCCGCAGCACCACCTTCTCGGAGTGCGCCGCCCACGGGTGAGCGCCGTGGTGGGCGTCGACCACCAGCAGATGAACCGTGTTGGAACCGACGTCGAGCACACCCAGCCGCATGGGAAGACCCTAGGGCCACCGGGTTTCGGTGGCACGCCGGCCGGCCGCACCGGGCGCGCGTACGCTGGGCCGGGTGACGAGCCAGGTGGAGCTGCACGTGCTGGTGGACGCCCCCGACGACCCCCGCAGCCGGGAGGTCGGGCTGGATTTCCCCCGGGAGTGGATCGAGTTCGTCGACCCGGCCGACGAACGGCACCTGGTGCGCGCCGACCTCACCTGGCTGCTGTCCCGCTGGACGTGCGTGTTCGGCCGGGGCTGCCACGGCATCGTCGCCGGCCGGGCCGCCGACGGCTGCTGCTCGCACGGCGCGTTCTTCACCGACACCGACGACGAGAAGCGGGTCCGGGCGGCCGTCAAGCGGCTCACCCCGCAGACCTGGCAGCACTTCCGCAAGGGTACGAAGAACTGGACCGCGACCGACACCATCGACGGCAAGAACCCGGCCCGACGGACCGCCACCCGGGGCGAGGACGCCCCGTGCGTGTTCCTCAACGACGCCGACTTCCCCGGCGGGGGCGGGTGCGCGCTGCACGGCCAGGCGCTGCGCGACGGCGTGCACCCGCTGGAGTACAAGCCGGACGTGTGCTGGCAGTTGCCGATCCGCCGGGACCAGGAGTGGACCACCCGCCCCGACGACACGAAGGTGCTGGTGTCGACGCTCGCCGAGTTCGACAGGCGGGGCTGGGGCTCCGGCGGGCACGACCTGGACTGGTGGTGCACCTCGTCGACCGACGCGCACGTCGGCACCGAGCCGATGTACCTGTCGTACGGCCCGGAGCTGACCGCGCTGGTCGGCGCACCCGCTTACGCGAGGCTGGCCGAGCTGTGCGCGGCCCGGCTGAGCCAGGGCCAGATCGCCCCGCACCCGGCCAGCCCGCAGGGGTGAACGCCGTGCCGGCCTACGGCTCGAACTTGTAGCCCAGCCCGCGCACGGTGACGATGAACCGGGGCGCGGACGGCTCCGGTTCGATCTTGGAACGCAGCCGCTTGACGTGCACGTCGAGGGTCTTGGTGTCCCCGACGTAGTCGGCCCCCCAGACCCGGTCGATGAGCTGCCCCCGGGTGAGCACCCGGCCGGCGTTGCGCAGCAGCAGTTCCAGCAGCTCGAACTCCTTGAGCGGAAGCTGCACGGCGGCCCCGTCGACGGTGACCACGTGCCGCTCGATGTCCATCCGGACCGGGCCGGCGGCCAGCGTCGGGGCCCCCGACTCGGTCACCTCGGGGCTCTGCCGGCGCAGCACCGCCCGGATCCGGGCCACCAGCTCCCGGGGCGAGTACGGCTTGGTCACGTAGTCGTCGGCGCCGATCTCCAGCCCGACCACCTTGTCGATCTCACTGTCCCGGGCGGTCACCATGATGATCGGCACGTGCGAGCGCTGCCGCAGCTGCCGGCAGACCTCCGTCCCGGACATCTCCGGGAGCATCAGGTCGAGCAGCACGATGTCCGCGCCGGTCCGGTCGAACTCGGTGAGGGCGGAGGTGCCCGTCGCGGCGACGGAGACCTCGAAACCCTCCTTGCGGAGCATGTACGACAGGGCGTCGGAGAACGACTCCTCGTCCTCGACCACCAGTACGCGGCTCAACGGGGTGTTTCCTTTCCTACGGTCAGGCCCGGCGCAGGGTCGGTCGGGCCGGGTCGATACCAGCGGACGGCAGTAGCGACTCCAGGGCGTCCGGAGGGCTGGCGGGTAGCCGGAGGGTGAACGTCGACCCCCCACCCAGGGTGCTCGCCACCTCCACCCGGCCGCCATGGTTGCTGGCGATGTGTTTGACGATGGCCAGGCCGAGGCCGGTGCCACCGGTGGCGCGGGAGCGGGCCTGGTCGGCCCGGTAGAACCGTTCGAAGATCCGGTCGACGTCGGTGGGGGCGATGCCGATGCCCTGGTCGGTGACGGAGACCGTGACGTGGTCGTCGTCGGCCCGGGTGACGACCCGCACGGTGGTGTCCTCGCCGGAGTAGGTGATCGCGTTCTCCACCAGGTTGGACACGGCGGTGGCGAGCTGACTGTCGCTGCCGTACGCGGTCAGGCCCCGCTGTCCTTCGGTGACCACCTGGACCCGGCGGGCGGTGGCCGAGGTGCGGGTCCGGTCGAGCACCTCGGCGATCACCCAGTCGACCGCGACGGGTTCCGGCGCGGGTTGCGGCTCGGCGCCCTGGAGCCGGGTCAGCTCCAACAGCTCCTGCACCAGCCGGCCGAGCCGGGTCGACTCGTGCTGGATGCGCTCGGCGAACCGGCGGGCGGCCAGCATGTCCTCGGAGAGGTCGGGTGCACCGTCGGCCGGCTCGGTGGCGTCGACGAGCGCCTCGGCGAGCAGTTGCAGCGCCCCGATCGGGGTCTTCAGCTCGTGGCTGACGTTGGCCACGAAGTCCCGCCGGACCCGGGCCAGCCGGTGTGACTCGGTCACGTCGGCGGCTTCGACGGCGATGTACCCGCCGCCGATGCCCATCGCCCGCAGGTGCACGCCGAGCGGGTTCTCCCCGGCGTTGTCGCGGCCACGGGGCAGGTCGAGCTCGATCTCGCGTCGCACCCCGGTCCGCCGGACCTGTCCGGCGAGGGTACGGATCAGCGGGTGGGCCGCGATGGAGCCGGGGGTGGCGCCGGTACGGAGCAGTCCCATCGCCCGGGCGGCCGGGTTCACCAGCACCGGTACGTCGTCCGGGCCGAGCACCACGACGCCGGCGCGCAGCGAGTCGATGGTCTTGCGGCCGAGCCCGCTGAGCCCGCCGGACTGGTCGTCGGGAATCGCACGCCTCCCCAGGTTCCCGTGGGGGCCCTCGCCCCCGGGCGACGCCGCACGGCGTCGCCAGGTCTGGACGGGACGCGCCAGCAGCAGCCCGGCGACCAGTCCGGTCACCAGGGCCACCACGATCGCCACCGCCCATTCCATGCGGCGATCGTAGGGTCATTGTTAACCTGGCTATCGCCCATAACAGGACGAACCACACTCGCTTTGGCAGAAATTCACTCCCGGGCCCCGCGTCGTTCATCCGGGTTCATCTGGGCTCCCGTCACCCCCGCCTACGGTGGGTCGCGCACCTGCTCAACCCGTACGCCAACGGTCCCCGCGACCACCGGCGGCACCGACCCCAGGAAGTGACGATGCGCGACGAGTTCCGGGCCGACCTGCAGATCGTCAGCCAACTGCTGGTGGACATGGCCGACGGCGTACGCGCCGCGATGCGCCAGGCCACCCGCGGCCTGCTGACCGCCGACCGCGAGGCGTCCGAGGCCGTGATCGCGCGGGACGCCGAGATCGACGACCTCTACCAGCACGTCGAGGAGCGGGTCTGTGACCTGCTCGCCCGCCAGGCGCCGGTCGCCTCCGACCTGCGCGCGATGATCACCGCGCTGCACGTCGCGGCCGACCTGGAGCGGATGGGCGACCTGGCCGACCACGTGGCGAAGACCGCGCTGCGCCGGCACCCCTCCCCGGCGGTACCGGCCGAGCTGCGGCCCGTCTTCACCGACATGGCCTCGGTCGCCGACCGGATGGCCGAGAAGATCGCCAAGGTGCTGGCCACCCCCGACGCCGACATCGCCGCCGAACTGGACCGCGACGACGACGTCATGGACGACCTGCACAAGAGCCTGTTCGGCATGCTGCTCGGCGACGAGTGGCCGTACGGGGTGGAAACCGCCATCGACGCCACCCTGCTCGGCCGGTTCTACGAGCGGTTCGCCGACCACGCGGTCAACGCCGGTGAGCGGGTGGTCTACCTGATCACCGGGGAGACCACCCCCGCCGCCGGCTGACCCGCACCGCCCGACGACGGGACAGGGATCCCGGCCCGGCGATCTCCGCCGGGCCGGGAGCCCTGTCGTCAGCTCAGCGGCCCTGGTTGGCGACGGCGGCAGCGGCCTCCTTGGCGGCGGCCGGGTCGAGGTAGGTCCCGCCCAGGGTGAGCGGGCGCAGCTGCGGGTCGAGGTCGTAGCGCAGCGGGATGCCGGTGGGGATGTTCAGCTTGGCGATCGCCTCGTCGGAGATCTGGTCGAGGTGCTTGACCAGGGCGCGCAGCGAGTTGCCGTGCGCCGCCACCAGCACGGTGCGGCCGGCGAGGATGTCCGGCACGATCGAGTCGTACCAGTACGGGAGCATCCGCGCCACCACATCCTTGAGGCACTCGGTGCGCGGCATCAGCTCGGTCGGCAGCAGCGCGTACCGCGGGTCGCCGACCTGGGAGAACTCGTCGTCGTCGGCGATCGGCGGCGGCGGCGTGTCGTACGAGCGACGCCAGAGCATGAACTGCTCCTCGCCGTACTCGTCCAGGGTCTGCTTCTTGTTCTTGCCCTGCAGGGCGCCGTAGTGCCGCTCGTTGAGCCGCCACGACCGGCGCACCGCGATCCAGTGCCGGTCGGCGGCGTTCAGCGCCAGCTCGGCGGTGCGGATCGCCCGGCGCATCACGCTGGTGTGCACCACGTCCGGCAGCAGGTCGTGCTCGCGCAGCAGTTCGCCGCCGCGGCGCGCCTCCGCCTCACCCTTGGCGGTCAGGTCGACGTCGACCCAGCCGGTGAAGAGGTTCTTCGCGTTCCAGTCGCTCTCGCCGTGCCGCAGCAGGACCAGCGTCCCGACGGTGGGCCCCTCGCTCGCAGTCATGCCGATCATCCTGCCGCACGGCGTCCGGGGACACGCGGGCGGTGGTGGTGACGACCACCACGTGGAAAAACGGATGACCGGTGTCCGCCCCCGGAACTAGGTTGTAAGGCGCTTCAAGGACAGCGGTCATTACCTGAGCGGGGGCGCGGGCGTGCGGACGGTACGGGGTTGGTTCCGGGAGACCACAGGCGGGCTACCGAGGACCTTCTGGTACCTCTGGACGGGCACCCTGATCAACCGGCTCGGCTCGTTCGTGCTGGTCTTCCTCGCCATCTACCTGACCCAGGCCCGCCACTTCTCGGCCGCCCAGGCCGGCCTGGTGATGGGCCTGTGGGGGGTCGGCGGCGCGGTCGGCACCACCGTGGGCGGCACCCTGGTCGACCGCTGGGGACGGCGGCCCACCCTGCTCACCGCCCACCTGGGCGCGGCCACCATGATGCTGACGCTCGGCTTCGCCCGGCCGCTCTGGGCGGTCGCGGTGGGCGCGCTGCTGCTCGGCACGTTCGCCGAGGCCGCCCGGCCGGCCTTCGGGGCCATGATGATCGACGTGGTGCCGGAGCGGGACCGGCTGCGCGCGTTCTCGCTCAACTACTGGGCGATCAACCTGGGCTTCGCCTGCGCCGCCGTGCTCGCCGGCCTCGCCGCCGAGGCCGGCTACCTGCTGCTGTTCGTGGTCGACGCGGCCACCACCCTGGTCACCGCGCTGATCATCTTCGTCAAGGTCGGCGAGACCCGCCGCGCCCCGACGACCAGCGCCGTCAAGGGTGCGACGAGCGGCCCGCCCCGGGTGGGTGCGCTGCGCACCATCGCCGCCGACCGGGTGTTCCTGGGGTTCGTCGTGCTCAACCTCTTCGGCGCGCTGGTCTTCCTCCAGCACATCTCGATGCTGCCGATCGCGATGGGCGACGCCGGCCTGTCCCCCGCCACCTACGGCTCGGTGATCGCGCTCAACGGGGTGCTGATCGTGGTGGGGCAGCTCTTCGTCCCCCGGCTGATCCGTGGGCGGAGCCGGTCGCACGTGCTCGCCCTCGCCTCGGTGGTGATGGGGGTCGGCTTCGGGCTGACCGCGTTCGCCGACGCCGCCTGGTTCTTCGGGCTGACCGTGCTGATCTGGACGCTCGGCGAGATGCTCAACTCCCCGTCCAACGCCACCCTGATCGCCGAACTCTCCCCGGCCGAGCTACGGGGCCGCTACCAGGGTGTCTTCTCGCTGTCCTGGCAGGTGGCCGGGGCGGTCGCCCCACTGCTCGGCGGACTGGTCCGGGAACACGCCGGCAACGCCACGCTCTGGCTGGGCTGCGCCGCGATCGGCGTGGCGACCGCGCTGGCCCACCTGCTCTCCGGGCCGGCCCGGGAACGCCGGGCGACCCGCCTGCGCCGCCCCGAGGTTCCCGTCGTGCCGGTCACCGCCGTCGGACCGCCGGCCCCGCAGTCGGCCGAGGCTGCCGCGACCGCACCCGCCGAGCCGGTCCCGGCCCGCACCCCCGCCTGAGTACGCCCCCACCGCGCCTGCGGTGGCACCGGTTCAAACGGCAGAGCGCCCACCGGCGACCGATGGTCGCGGTGGGCGCTCGTACCGCCTGCCCGGCGGCGGCGGGCGACCCTCACCCCCGTAAGCGTCGCCCGCTCGCGCCGCCGGTTCCCGGGTGGCACCGTCCCCCAACGGTGTGACCCACCCGATTGCGTCTCGCTCGGTGCACGGATCTGATCGATCCGCCGCTCCCCCGAACGTTTCCGAGCGTGACGCGGTGCAATAAAGTTAGTTCGCCCGGATTCCGGATTCAACCTTCGAGCACTGTCTCGCCGGTCACAACACCGACCGTCCCCGCTCCGGTGCTCCTGTTCCGGGCTCCGTGACTGCCAACACGCGGCTACCCGGCAGCCATTCCGGTAAACCCCTCAGCCGTCTTCCCGATCGGGTGACTCGGTCCGGAAGAAGTTGCTCGGCCGGCCGTCCCGCAACTGCTCCTGGAAGATCAGGTTCAGCTTGCGCGAGTCGAACGTCCGGAACCAGTCGTCCCAGGTCACCACCCGCAACCGGCGGCTCTCCCGGTAACCCGGCAGGTCGAAGGTGAGCACCCCCGGCCGGCCGTTGCGCTCGGTACCGGCGATGGTCGCCGGCTTGGCGCCCCGGGCCGCGGCCCAGTTCCGGATCACCTGGTGGTTGGTGGTCACCAGGCTGCGCCCGGGACGTTCCGGACGGTCCGCCGGAGACGTGATGAGCTGCGCGGAGCGCACCGAACGGGAGGTGGACCGGCCGGTGCGCACGCCCGTGGCGCGGGCGGCCTTCGCCGGCGTCGCCTTCGCCCGCGTACGCGACGGATTGGCCTTCGCGGCCCCGGCCGTGCTCCGGCGGGCGGGTGCCCGGCCGGACGGGCCGGTGCTGCGGCGGGCGGCGCCGCCGGCCCGTCCCTCCGCGCGCAACGTCCGCGCGAGCGCCTTCACCAGTTCCGGCTTACGCAACGCGGAGATCCCGGAGACCCCCCGCCGACGCAACTGACCCCGGATCTCGTCGACCCTCATCCGGGAGATCTCCGACTCGGAGATGCCCGGCGTGTTCGGGGTCCGGTTGCCGGCCTGACGCGTGGTCCCGGTCGCCGTCGCGCCGCGACCTGAGCTGTTCCGCTGAGCCATGACACGCTCCTCGACAGTCCGTCCTCGGCCTGCGGCGGGTCCCACACTGCCGCGCCGCAGCGCTGCGGCATACCCGTCAGGACCGGTCCGAACCTCCGGCGGACGGGGTGAACAGGTGGGCGAAGGCGGCCAGGTTCGCGGTCGACTCGCCCCGCTTGACCCGCCACTCCCACTCCCGGCGGATGGAACTGCCGAACCCGATCTCCAGCATGGTGTCGAAGGACTCGTCGGCGTAGCTGAGCACCGCGCCGAGCAGCCGGTCCAGCTCGTCGGCGTCGACGGCGGACGGGTTGACCCGCCCGGTGAGGTAGACGTCGCCGACCGCGTCGATCGAGAACGCCACCCCGTACATCCGGGCGTTGCGTTGCAGCAGCCACGCCCACAGCTCCTCGCGCCGCTCGTCGGGCTGGCGCATCACGAACGCCTCGACCCGCAGCGCGTGCTCGCCGACGATCAGGTTGCAGATCGTCTTCAGCTTGTGGGTGCCCGGCAGGGTGACCGCGTACGAGCCCTCGCCGGTGGCTTCCCAGTCCAGTTCCCGTTCGGTGCAGACCGCCTCGATCAGGGCCGCCAGCTCGCTCTTCGCGCTCATCGGACCCACTCTACGGCCGCCGTGGCCGCCCCACCCGGCGACGAGGGGCGGGGCACCCGGTCACCAGGAGCCGGTGAGCGCCGGACCGTCGGCCAGCCGGGCCGCCAGCCGCTCCCGGTGCCCGGTGACCGCCTCGCCGTAGACGGCGAGCAGCCCGGAGACGGTGCGCTCCCAGGAGAAGCTGCGGGCGTGCCGGGCGGCCCCCCGACCCAGCGTCTCCCGACCGGCCCGGTCGGGCAGCAGCCGGGCCAGCGTACGGGCCCAGTCGGTCGGATCGTGGCCGTGCACGAGCACGCCGCTGACCTGGTCGCGCACGGCGGTGACCAGGCCACCCACGGCGGCGGCGACCACCGGCGTGCCGCAGGCCTGCGCCTCCAGGGCCACCAGCCCGAAGGACTCGTTGTGCGAGGGCACCGCCACCAGGTCGGCCGCCCGGTAGAGGGCGGGCAGGTCGTCCCCGGTGCGCGGCGGCAGGAAACGCACCCGGTCGGCCACCCCCAACGAACCGGCCAGCTCGATCAGGGAGGTGGGCCGGTCCAGGCCGCTGCCACTCGGGCCGCCGCAGATCACCACGGTCACCTGGTCGGCGAGGGCCGGATCGCGCTCGCGCAACGCGGCGACCGCGCGGACCAGCACGTCGGGGGCCTTCAACGGCTGGATCCGGCCGACGAACGCGACGACGTACCCGTCGGTGGGCAGGCCCAGCCGACGACGGGCGGCGCGGGTCGTGACCTCCCGGTCCCCGGCGACGGGTCGGAACCGCGCCAGGTCCACCCCCGGTTCGACGACCGTCACCCGGGCCGGGTCGGCGGCGTACCTGTCGATCAGGTCGGTGGCCTCCGCCCGGGTGTTCGCGACCAGCCGGTCGGCCTCGGCGACCACCTGTTCCTCGCCGATCACCCGGGCCTTCGGCTCCGGCCGGTCACCGGCGGCGAGCTGGGCGTTCTTCACCTTCGCCAGGGTGTGCGCGGTGTGCACCAGCGGCACCCCCCAGCGCTCCTTGGCCAGCCAGCCGACCTGGCCGGAGAGCCAGTAGTGCGAGTGGATCAGGTCGTAGTGGCCCGGTGGGCGGGCCGCCTCGGCCCGCAGCACCCCGGCGGTGAAGGCACAGAGCTGACCGGGCAGCTCCTCCTTGGTCAGCCCCTCCAGCGGGCCGGAGGTGACGTGCCGGACGTGCACCCCGGGGGCCATCTCCACCACCGGGGGCAGGTCACCGGAGGTGGCCCGGGTGAAGATCTCCACCTCGACGTTCGCCTCGGCGAGCCGGCGGGCGACCTCCAGGATGTAGACGTTCATGCCACCCGCGTCGCCGGTGCCCGGTTGGTGCAACGGTGAGGTGTGCACCGACAGGGTGGCGATCCGGCGGGGCCGCGGCCACGGCAGGGAACCTCGCTGACGACCGACACCGGTGTGCTGATCCGCCACGTCCGCTCCTTCTGTCACGGTTGATGCCGTCCCGCACGACCGGCGCTCCTCGGACAACCTTCGCGCCGGATGCAATCTTCCCCATCGGGCTTCGGAAATGCCTCGCCCCGGGCCGCGGGCGTGACGGACCTCATCACGGGGCCCGGAGCGGCCGGTCACGCCGCCAGGGTGAGAATGACCTGATGACCTCTGTCGCGATCGTCACCGGGGCGTCCAGCGGGATCGGCGCGGCCACCGCCCGCCGGCTCGCCGCCGAGGGTTTCCACGTGCTCGCCGCCGCCCGCCGCACCGACCGGCTCGCCGGTCTGGTCGCCGAGATCGCGGCGGCCGGCGGCAGCGCCACCGCAGTGGCCTGCGACGTCACCTCGGACGAGTCGGTGGCCGGGCTGGCCCGCGCCGCCGCCGACGCCCCCGGCCCGGTCACCGTCCTGGTCAACAACGCCGGCGGGGCGCGCGGGCTGGACCCGGTGGAGACCGGCTCGGTCGCCGACTGGCAGTGGATGTACGACGTGAACGTGCTCGGCACGCTGCGGGTCACCCAGGCCCTGCTGCCGGCCCTGGAGCGCTCCGGCGCCGGCACCGTCGTGGTGCTCTCGTCCACCGCCGGTTTCACCGTCTACGAGGGCGGCGGCGGATACAGCGCGGCCAAGCACGCGCAGACCGCCGTGGCGGGCACCCTGCGGTTGGAGCTGTGCGGCCGGCCCGTCCGGGTGGTGGAGATCGACCCCGGGATGGTCCGGACGGAGGAGTTCAGCCTGAACCGCTTCGGCGGGGACGCGGCGAAGGCCGACGCCACCTACGCCGGGGTGGCGCAGCCGCTGGTGGCCGACGACGTCGCCGAGTGCGTCGCCTGGTGCGCCACCCTCCCGCACCACGTCAACGTGGACCGTCTGGTGGTCCGCCCGCTGGCCCAGGCCGCCCAGCACAAGGTGCACCGGGTCGGGTCGTGACCCGGGATGGCTGACCGGGGTCGGCAGCGGCCGGTGGGGTTGGTGACCCGGGGGACGACGAACCCGAACCGGCTCCGCCGGGTCGACAACTGGATCGTCGAGACCTGCGGCGACCGGCTACGGGCCGCCGCCGACCCGCTGGTGGTGGACCTCGGTTACGGCGCCACCCCGGTCACCGCCGTCGAGCTGCGCGACCGGCTGGCCGCCCGGGTCCGCGCCGGCGTCCGGGTGGTCGGGCTGGAGATCGATCCGGTACGGGTGGCCGCCGCCGCGCCGGCCGCCGACCCACCGGGGTTGACGTTCGCCCGGGGCGGCTTCGAACTGGCCGGGTTGCGGCCCACCGTGGTCCGGGCGTTCAACGTGCTCCGCCAGTACGACGAGAGCGAGGTCGCCGACGCCTGGCGGACTGTCACCGACCGGCTCGCCCCGGGCGGGGTGCTGGTCGAGGGCACCTGCGACGAGCTGGGCCGGCTGGCCGGCTGGCTGCTGATCGACTCCACCGGCCCCCGGACGCTGACCCTGGCCGCCCGGCTGGCCACGCTGGAGAGCCCGGCCCGGTTGGCCGAGCGCCTGCCGAAGGCGCTGATCCACCGCAACGTGCCGGGCGAACGTATCCACGCCCTGCTCCGCGCCCTGGACGACGCCTGGCAGGCAGCCGCCGGGCTGGCCCCGTTCGGCCCCCGCCAACGGTGGCTGACCGCCGTCGGCACCCTCCGGTCCACCGGCTGGCCCGTCCTCGACCGCCCCCACCGTTGGCGTCACGGCGAACTCACCCTCCCCTGGCCCACCATCGCCCCCACCTGACCGCCCCACCCCCACCCCCACCCCCACCCCCACCCGCACCCGCGCGCCCGTGCCCCGCGCCCGCCGTGTTGATCAAGAGCTTTGCGTCAGAATCCGCCGCCGGCGTGACGCAAACCTCTTGATCACCCGACCCACCCGGCCCGGCCCGCCCCACCCCGACGGGGGCGGCACCGGTGATCAAGAGGTTTGCGTCAGCTGGCCGCCCGAGAACGGCTCCAACCTCTTGATCACGCCCACCGGCACCGGCCACCTCGGCACCATGCGCCGCCCCGCCGGGATGGGCTCGGTGATCAAGAGGTTTGCGTCACGGGGGCGGGCCAGGATGACGCAAACCTCTTGATCAACACGGGCGGGGCCGGCGGGGCGGGTGGGGGTTAGAGGGTGCAGTTGATGAGGACGGGTTCGGGGTGGAGGGGGACGGCGAAGCGGGTGTGGACGCCGTCGCGGATCTCCCGGGCGAGGGCGATCAGGTCGGCGGTCCGGGCGGTGCCGCTGTGGTTGGTCAGGGCCAGGGTGTGCTTGCCAGAGATGGCGGTGCCACCCGGCCCGGGGTGCCCCTTGGCGAAGCCCGCCTTGTCGATCAGCCAGGCGGCGCTGACCTTCACCAGGTCACCGGGGCAGGGCCAGGAGGGGGGTTCGCCGATGTCGGCGGCGCGCTCGCGCAGCAGGTCGTACGCCGCCCGGTCGAGTACCGGGTTGGTGAAGAACGAGCCGACCGACCAGGTGTCCGGGTCGGCGGGATCGAGCACCATGCCCTTGCCGGCGCGCAGGGTCAGTACCGTGTCCCGGGCGGCGGCCAGCGGCACCCGGTCACCGACCTCGACGCCGAGCGAGCGGGCCAGTTCGGCGTAGCGGACCGGCCCGGACACCGGTGAGCGGTCCAGCCGGAAGTCGACCGAGAGCACCACCCAGCGGTCGCTGTACTTGAAGATGCTCCCCCGGTACGCGAAGCCGCAGTCCTGGGCGGCGACGGTGGTGAGCCGGTCCTCGGCGCGGTCGTACACCTGGACGCCGGTGATCCGTTCGGCGACCTCCTGGCCGTACGCGCCGACGTTCTGGATGGGGGTGGCGCCGGCCGAGCCGGGGATGCCGGAGAGGCACTCCAGGCCGGACCAGCCGTTGCCGACGGTGGCGGCGACGAGGTCGTCCCAGGGTTCGCCGGCTTCGACCCGTACGGTGACGGTGTCGGTGTCCTCGGCGACCACGGCGAAGCCCCGCGACCGGATCAGCACGACGGTGCCGGGGAAACCGGCGTCCCCGACGACCACGTTGCTGCCGCCGGCCAGGACCAGCACCGGTTCGTCGCGCCGGTGCGCCTCGCGGACCCGGTGGACGATCTCGTCGGCGCTGGTGGCGGCCACGCAGCGGGCGGCGGGGCCACCGAGGCGCAGGGTGGTGTATTCCGCCAGGGCGGCCGGATCGGCGGGTTGCGCGTCCGTTGTCGGTTTGGCGTAGACGTCTGACACGCCTTTCACCCTAGGCTGAGGGGTAGCCGCGGCACCCACTGGTCGCCGGGTCACCCCGGGGAGGATTGCGATGAGCAGACTGCACGCTACGAAGGACTTCTGGTTGGGAGCGCTCCGGGTCGACGGCCCGGCGTTCGCCGCGGCCGTCGCCGAGGCCCCGCCGGAGACACCCGTGCTGTCCTGCCCGGGGTGGACGGTGGCGGACCTGACCGTGCACCTGGCCGGCCTCTACCACTGGGTGCACTCCGTGGCCGGCGCCGGGGACACCGCGCAGCCGGCGAGCCGCGACGACACCATCGACCTGCCCGCCGGGTTGACGCCGCTCCAGCTCTGGCAGCACGAGTACGACCGGTTGATGACCCTCTTCGACGCGCTCGACCCGGAGGCCCCGGCGTGGAACTGGGCGCCGCAGCCGAAGAAGGCCGGGTTCTGGACGCGGCGGATGGCGCACGAGACGGCGGTGCACCGGTGGGACGCCCAGCTCGCGATCGCCGCCGGTGACCCGATCGAGGCGAAGCTCGCCACCGACGGGGTCAGCGAGGTGCTGGACACCTGGCTGCCGGCCGGTCGGCGCAGCGGTTCGGGGCAGTGGCAGGGGGTGGTGCACCTGACCGCCAGCGACGCCGCGCAGGACTGGTACCTGCGGATGCGTGGTGAGGGGGTGGCGCTGCTGGACACCGCGACGGTCTTCGGGCACGACGACCACCACGCCCGGGTGCAGGTCACCGGCTCGGCCAGCGACCTGCTGCTGGCGCTCTGGGGCCGGATCAGCTTCGACACCCTGGGGGTGGCGGGGGACCGTTCCCTGCTGGAGGGCCTGCGCGTCGGCTGACGCCCGCCCCCACCGTACGCCGCGTACCGAGAGCGGCCGTTCCTGCCGGGACGGCCGCTCTCGGCGTTCCCGGTGTTAGCTCCGGGCGGGCCGTGCGGTCTGAGAGAGCGCTCTCTTGACAGGAGCCCATCGACCCACCACCCTGTCGTGAGAGCGCTCTCTCACCGAGATCGAATCCGGGCCGACGACCCGTGCGGCCCGCTCATACGCAGGTCCACACCCCACCACCCGACCTGAGAGGGGTCCCGACCCATGGGTGTCTTTTCCCGCCGCCGCCTCGCGGCGATCGCCCTGGTGGCCACCACCGCGCTGCTCGGCACCACCGCCTGCGGCGGCGACGACGAGGCCGCCGACGGCGGGCCGGTCACGCTGACCGTCGACGTGTTCGGCCAGTTCGGCTACGAGAAGCTCTACCGGCAGTACGAGGCCGACCACCCCGGCATCAAGATCGTGGAGCGGGGCACCGGCGGCAACCTCGACGAGTACTCCCCCAAGCTCACCCAGTGGCTCGCCGCCGGCAAGGGCGCCGGGGACGTGGTCGCCATCGAGGAGGGGCTGCTGGTCGAGTACAAGGCCAACCCGCAGAACTTTGTCAACCTGCTCGACCACGGTGCCGCCGACCTCAGGGGCAACTTCCTGGAGTGGAAGTGGAACGGCGGGCTGACCGCCGACGGCAAGCAGCTCATCGGGCTGGGCACCGACGTCGGCGGGATGGCGATCTGCTACCGCAAGGACCTCTTCGCCGCCGCCGGCCTGCCCACCGACCGGGAGGCCGTGTCCAAGCTCTGGCCCACCTGGCAGGACTACGTGCGGGTCGGCGAGCAGTTCAAGGCCAGGAACACCGGCGCGGCCTTCCTGGACGCCGCCACCAACACCTTCAACACCATCCTGTTGCAGACCGCCGGCAACACCACCGGCTACAGCTACTACGACACCGCCGACAAGCTGGTGGTCGACAGCAATCCGGCGGTACGCCAGGCGTACGACACCACCGTCGACATCATCGACTCCGGCCTGTCCGGCCGGTACGGGGCCTGGTCCGAGGAGTGGGTGTCGGCCTTCAAGCAGGCCAAGTTCGCCACCATCGCCTGCCCGGCCTGGATGACCGGGGTGATCGAGGGCAACGCCGGCCCGGACGCCAAGGGCAAGTGGGACATCGCCCAGGTGCCCGGCAGCGGCGGCAACTGGGGCGGCTCCTACCTGGCGGTGCCGAAGCAGAGCCGGCACCAGGCCGAGGCGATCGAGCTGGCCAAGTTCCTGACCAGCGCCAAGGGCCAGATCGGCGCGTTCCAGGAGAAGGGGCCGCTGCCGTCGTCCCCGCAGGCGCTGGACGACCCGGCGATCGTCAACTCGACGAATGCGTACTTCTCCGACGCCCCGGTCGGCAGGATCTTCGCCGCCGGCGCCAAGAGCCTCAAGCCGGTCTACATGGGCCCCAAGAACCAGGCCGTCCGCACCGAGGTGGAGAACGCCGTGCGCACCGTCGAGCTGGGCCAACGCAACCCCGCCCAGGGCTGGACCGACGCCACCACCAACGCCCGCAAGGCCGCCGCCAAGTAACCCCGTGCGGGGGCGGGGCCGCGGGCCCGATCCGCGGCCCCGCCCCCGGCCGGGCGGGCAGGTGCAGGCCGGGACCACGAGAGGAAGAGCACGGGAGATGGTTGTTCAGGTCGACGGTCCGCCGCCGGGGGCGGTACGGACCCGGAGCAGACGGCCGGAGCGGGAGCACCGGTTGGCCCGGCTCGACGTCAGGTACTCGCCCTACCTGTACGTGACGCCGTTCTTCCTGCTCTTCGCGATCTTCGGGCTGTACCCGCTGGCGTACACGTTCTGGGTGTCGCTGCACGACTGGGACCTGTTGGGGGTGGACCCGGCCTTCGTGGGCGCGCAGAACTACACCCAACTGCTGGCCGACGCCGACTTCTGGAACTCGGTGGTGAACACCCTGGGCATCTTCGTCCTCTCCACGGTGCCGCAGCTGCTCGCCGCCCTGTGGCTGGCCAACCTGCTCAACCGGCGGCTGCGGGCACGGACCACCTGGCGGATGGCGGTGCTGGTGCCCAACGTCACCTCGACGGCGGCGGTGGCGATCGTCTTCGCGGTGCTGTTCGGCCGCGAGTTCGGCATGATCAACTGGCTGCTCGACCTGGTCGGCGTCGACGCGATCGACTGGAAGGCGAACCGGCTCGCCGCCTGGACGGCAATCTCCGCCATGGTCGACTGGCGGTGGACCGGCTACAACGCGCTGATCTTCCTGGCCGCGATGCAGGCCATCCCCCGCGACCTGTAAGTCCGCCTCGATCGACGGGGCCGGCCGGGCCCGGCAGTTCTGGTCGATCACCGTGCCGCTGCTCAAACCCACGATCATCTTCGCGGTGATCATCTCCACGATCGGCGGACTGCAACTGTTCACCGAGCCCCGGCTGTTCAATTCCGGCACCAACGCGATCCGGGGCGGGCCGCTGCGCGAATCCCAGACGATGACCATGTACATGTTCGAGAACGCCTTCGCCCCGCACTACAACTTCGGCTACGGCTCGGCCGTCGCCTGGCTGCTCTTCGCCCTGATCGCGGTGGTCGCGGCGATCAACGTACTGATCCTGCGCCGGCTCGGCGGCGGCGCCCGCAAGGGGGACCGATGACCCGCATCTGGTCGGCCGGCCGGCTCACCTACCCGGCACTGACGCTCACCGCCCTGCTGTCGATCTTCCCGATCTACTGGATGTTCGTGGTCGCCAGCCGCAGCAGCGACGCGATGGGCCAGGTTCCGCCACCGCTCACCCCCGGTGGCAACCTCGGCGCGAACATCACCCGGCTGTTCGCCAACCCCGACGCGCACTTCCTCACCGGCCTGGTCAACTCGACGATCGTCGCGGTCAGCGTCACCTTCTCGGTGGTGCTCTTCTCCACGCTGGCCGGGTTCGCCTTCGCCAAGCTGCGGTTCCGGGGCCGCAACGCGCTGCTCATGATCATCATCGCCACCATGATGGTGCCCACCCAGCTCGGGGTCATCCCGCTGTACCTGCTGATGACCAAGCTGAACTGGAACGACCGGCTGCCGGCGGTGATCGTCCCGGCCCTGGTCACCGGGTTCGGCGTGTTCATGATGCGCCAGTACGCGGCTCAGGCGGTCAGCACCGAGCTGATCGAGGCCGCCCGGGTCGACGGCTGCCACACGCTGCGGATCTACTGGAACGTGGTGCTGCCCGCGCTGCGCCCGGCCGCCGCCGTCCTCGGCCTGCTCACGTTCATGACGACCTGGAACGACTTCCTCTGGCCGTACGCTGTGCTCAACGACCCGGAGAACCCGACCGTGCAGTTGTCGTTGCGGGCCCTCTCCGACGGTTACTACCAGGACATGTCGCAGGTGTTCACCGGCACGGCGATCGCGACGCTGCCGCTGCTGCTGGTGTTCGTCGTGTTCGGCCGCCAGATCATCGGCGGCATCATGGAAGGTGCGGTCAAAGCGTGAATGAGGTTCGATTTCCGGAGGGCTTCGTGTGGGGCGCGGCGACCGCCGCGTACCAGATCGAGGGCGCGGCCCGCGACGACGGTCGCGGTGAGTCCATCTGGGACACCTTCAGCCGTACGCCCGGCAAGGTGTTCGCGGGGCATACCGGTGACGTCGCCTGCGACCACTACCACCGGTACGCCGACGACGTGGCGCTGATGGCCGAGCTGGGGCTGGCCGCGTACCGGTTCTCGGTGGCCTGGCCCCGGATCAGGCCGGACGGCACCGGCCCGGTCAACCCGCGCGGCCTGGACTTCTACGACCGGTTGACCGACGCGCTGCTCGACCGGGGCATCGACCCGATCGTCACGCTCTACCACTGGGACCTGCCGCAGACGTTGCAGGACCGGGGCGGCTGGGCCAGCCGGGAGACCGCCGAGCACTTCGCCGACTACGCCCTGGCGGTGCACGCCCGGCTCGGTGACCGCATCCGCACCTGGACGACGCTCAACGAACCGTGGTGCTCGGCGTACCTCGGGTACGGCAACGGGGTGCACGCCCCCGGTGAGCAGGACGCGGGGGCGGCGTTCCGGGCCGTACACCATCTGCTGCTGGGGCACGGCCTTGCGGCGCGGGCGCTGCGGGCGGCGGGCGCGCGGACGGTCGGGATCACCCTCAACCCGGCGGACGTCGCGCCTGCCGACCCGGGCAGCGCCGCCGACGCCGCCGCGGTACGTCTCGTCGACGGCCTCCAGAACCGGATCTTCCTGGACCCGCTGACCGGCGCCGGCTACCCGGCCGACGTGCTCGAACACGTCGCCCGGATGGTGGAGCCGACGTTCGTCCGGGACGGCGACGAGAAGATCATCGCCGCGCCGCTGGACCTGCTCGGCATCAACTACTACTCGCCGACCTACGTCGCGGGCCGCCCGGACGGGGCGGGCAGCAGCGCCTACCCGGGCACCGAGGGGGCGGTGGAGTTCCTGCCCGCCACCGGGCCGGTGTCCGACATGGGCTGGCAGATCGAGCCGGCCGGGCTGACCCGGCTGCTGGTGCGGATCGCCACCGACTACCCGGGGCTCCCGCTGATGATCACCGAGAACGGTGGCGCGTTCCCCGACGACGGCAGCAGCCCGGCGGCCGACGCGGCGGGCCGGATCCACGACGCCGACCGGATCGCCTACCTGGACGGGCACCTGCGGGCCGCGCACGAGGCCATCTCCCGCGGAGTCGACCTGCGCGGCTATCTCGTATGGTCGTTGCTGGACAACTTCGAGTGGGCCGAGGGCTATCGGAAGCGGTTCGGGATCGTCCACGTCGACTATCTGAACCAGCGGCGCACCCCGAAGTCGAGCGCCCGGTGGTACCAGGAGGTGATCTCCCGGAACGGGCTGTGACGAGGTGGTGGTGGCGGGTATGACGGCGGCACAGCGACCCACCCTGGAGGAGGTCGCCCGGCAGGCCGGCGTGTCCCGGGCGACGGTCTCCCGGGTGGTGAACGGCTCCACCACGGTCGCCGAGCCGATCCAGGAGGCCGTCCGCCGGGCGGTGGCCGAGCTGGGGTACGTGCCGAATCTGGCCGCCCGCAGCCTGGTCACCCAGCGGACCGACTCGGTCGCCCTGGTGCTGCCGGAGGCGGCCACCCGGGTCTTCTCCGACGACCAGGTCTTCCCCGGGCTCATCCGGGGCGCGGCCCAGGAGCTGGAGGCCGCCGACAAGCAGCTCGTGCTGATGCTCGCCGGCTCACCCGCCGGGCACGACCGGGTCGCCCGCTACACCACCGGCCGGCACGTCGACGGGGTGCTCTTCGCCTCGTTGCACGGGGAGGACCCGCTGCCCGGCCGGCTCGCCCGGCTGGGCATCCCGGTGGTGTGCAGCGGCCGGCCGCTGGACGCCGCCGACGTGCCCTACATCGACGTGGACCACATCGGGGGGGTCGCCAGGGCGACCCGCTACCTGATCGACAACGGTCGTCGTCGGATCGCCACCATCGCCGGCCCGCAGGACATGGTCGCCGGCATCGAACGGCTCGCCGGCTACCGCGACACCGTGGTCGCCGCCGGCCTGCCGCAGATGATCGAGTACGGCGACTTCACCCGCGAGTCGGGGACCATCGCGATGCGTCGGCTGCTCGCCGCGTACCCCGATCTGGACGCGGTCTTCGCCGCCTCCGACCTGATGGCGCACGCCGCCCTGCGGGCGCTGCACGAGGCGGGCCGGCGGGTGCCGGAGGACGTCGCGGTGATCGGCTTCGACGACATCGAGACGGCCGCCTACACCGAGCCGCCGCTGACCACCGTGCGACAGCCGATCGTCGAGCTGGGCCGGAAGATGACCCGGCTGCTGCTGGCCCTGGCCGATGGTGCGGAGGTGGAGCGGGCGGTGGTGCTGCCGACCGAGCTGGTGATCAGGCAGTCCGCCTGACCCCTCCGCCCGTTCCCTTCCCCCGCCCCGCTCCCGGCCCGACGCTCCCTTCCCCGCCCCCTGCTCCCCGCCCGACGCTCCCGGCCCGACACCCACGCCTTCGCCGCCCCCACTCGCGCCTTACTCGCCCACTTCCCCGCACTTCCCGCCGCCCGGCCACCCGGCAACCCCGCCACCCGGCCACCCGGCCACCCGGCCACCCGGCCACCCGGCCACCCGGCATATTTGAGCATCGCCCAACATAATCACTTTGAGTGAGATAGCCGCAGCCCACCCACATCCCATCTCGACGCTTTGCTCTGCTGCCATCCAAGCGACAGGCACCGTGAGTAGTCGTCCACGATAAGCATCAGCAGGGCGTCCGCCCACCCTGCGCCAGGTCAGACACCTGTCGCGCAGAGGGCAGCAGAGCAAAGGAAGGAAGTGAGAAGTGATGGGGGTGGGCGGGCGATTACCTGGAGTAGCCACGGTCACATTCCCTCTCAACCGCTACACAGAGCGACGACGGTAGGGGACGACGTAAAGCCGTAGCAGTCGGCTGCGACGGATGCCTACGCTCGCGGGCATGCCTGCCACCGCTGTATCGCGTCGTCCCTCGCCCGTGCCTCCCGGCGACGAGGAAAAGCGCTCCGCAGTCCGGCCGGGGGCGGGGTGGCACGGGTGCTGATCCGTACCGCCCGACCAGACGACGCGCCGAGGGTGGTGGCGCTGCGGTCGCTCGTCCATCCGTATTTGGTGCGGGGGATCGCGTCGACCCGGCAGATGATCGCCCAGCCACCACCCGAGGAGAACTGGGCGGCCTGGGTCGCCGAGACGGACGGGCAGATCACCGGCTGGGTTTCGGCGTTCCGGAACGCTCAGACCTCCGAGCCGAACTTCGGGGACATCTCCACCCTGCACGTGCATCCGGGGCATCGGGGCCGGGGGGCCGGAACGGCGCTGCTCACCGCCGCTCTGGCGCACCTGAGGTCGCTCCGGGTCCGCCGGGTGCGGACCTGGGCGCTGACCGACTCCCTGCCGTACGCCCGCCGGCACGGGTTCACCCCGAGCCGGGAACTGCGCTACTCGGCGCTCGACCTCCGCCCGGCACCACCGATGCCCGAACCGCCCGCCGGGGTACGTCTGCTCCCGCTCACCGGGCTCGACCCGTACCAGGTCTATCTCCTCGACGACGCCGCCGCTCCGGACGAGCCGGGCGACGTGCCGGTGGACGCGACCAGCTACTCCTACTGGCGGTCGGAGTGCTGGGAGAACCCGGGGCTGGACCGGGACGCCAGCACCGTCGCCGAGGTCGACGGTGCGCTGGTCGCACTCAGCCTGGTCAAGCGGGACGGCGACCGGATGTGGTCCGACTACACCGCGACCCGGCCGGAGTACCGGGGCCGAGGGCTGGCGCGACTGACCAAGCAGGCCGCGCTGCACCGGGCCGCCGGCAATGGGGTACGGACTGCCTACACCGCCAACGACGAGGCCAACGCCCCGATGCTGGCGATCAACACCCGACTCGGCTACCGCCAGACGGCATCCAGTTGGTCCTGCCTCCGCGAACTCACCTGACGACACATCCGGCCGGATCACCCCACCACCGGGAAGCCCGGCCGCCGGTCAGCCCTCGGCGAGGACGCGGGTGGCGATCGTGTGGGTATCGACGCCGAAGAGCACCAGGCGGGCCTCGGTGACCTGGGCCGGCGTCGCAGGGCGCAGCACGGTCAGCGCCTGGCGTACCGCGTCGTCGATCGGCCAGCCGTAGACGCCGGCGGAGATCAGCGGGAACGCAACGGTGGTCGCACCCAACCCGTCGGCGACGGCGAGACTGTTGGCGTAGCAGTCCCGCAGCAGGGCCGACCGGTCCTCGGTGGTGGAGTGGACCGGGCCGACGGTGTGCACCACCCAACGGGCCGGCAGGTCCCCCGCGGTGGTGGCGACCGCCTGCCCGGTGGGCAGACCCCGGCCGTACCGGGAGGCCCGCAACGCCCGGCACTCCGCCAGGATCGCCGGGCCGCCCCGGCGATGGATCGCCCCGTCGACGCCTCCGCCGCCGAGCAACGACGAGTTGGCCGCGTTGACGATCACATCGACCCGCTGGGCGGTGATGTCCCCCTCGACCAGGGTCACCCGCATGTCAGCTCTCCTCGATGTGCTGGCCCAGCGAGCGGCGGGCGAGCAGCGCCGCCCCGGCGACGGCGGCCGGCATCACCAGCACCGCACCGAGCGGGATCAGGAAGCACAGGAAGACCGCCACGCCGAAGCCGAGCGAGGTGGCCCGGTCCGCCTTCAGCCGGGCCCGGCGGTCCGGCAGCCGCAGCCCGCGACGGGAGAACGGCGCACCGACCAGCTCCACGGCGAGCAGCCAGCCGCCCACCGCCGCACCGACCACCGGCACCACGGTCTGCCCGACCACCGGGATGAACCCGGCCAGGAACAGCGGGATGCCGAACAGCACCGAGAGCCCGATCAGCCGGAGCGAGTCGACGATGCTGCGCCGCAACGACGCCCCGAACGGCACCTCCACCGCGCCGGGGGTACCGCCGAGCCGGTCCTCCACCCGCTCGGAGATCTTCTCGTAGAACGGGTCGCCGATGACCAGGGTGACCGCGGTGAAACCGACCACGGTGAGCAGCCCGCCGAGCCCGAGGAAAGCCAACCCGGCGATCACCCGCACCAGGCTGCGCGGGGTGTCCGACCAGTCGTCGGCGAACGGGGTCACCCACGCCGCCAGCTCGTCCACGAAGTAGATCAGGGTGGCGAACGCGGCGACGAAGAGCGCGGCGGACAGCAGCGCCGGCACCACGCCCAGCAGCATCAGCCCCGGGCTGCGGACGTACAGGCCGAGGCCGCGCAGGAGCAGGCCCACGCCGCCGAAGAAGCGACGGGTGGCGCCGGTCACCGGCGCGGCGATCGTACGGGGTCCGTTCACGACCGCAGAGCCTATCGGCCGTACACCATCGCCACCGGACACCCGGTGGCGTTGCGCGCCGGGTCGGGCCGGCAGGATGCAGGGGTGCGGGCGTCCCGGTTGATCTCCCTGGTGTTGCTGTTGCAGGCCCGGGAGACGATGACCGCCGCCGAACTCTCCCGGGAGCTGGAGGTGTCCGAGCGGACCGTCTACCGGGACGTGCTGGCGCTGTCCGCCGCCGGGGTGCCGGTCTACGCCGACCGGGGACGGGCCGGCGGGTACCGGCTGCTCGGCGGCTACCGGACCCGGCTGACCGGGCTGACCCGCGACGAGGCGGAGGCGCTCTTCCTCGCCGGGCTTCCCGGCCCCGCCGGTGACCTGGGGCTGGCCGACGCGGTGGCGTCCGCCGAGCTGAAGGTGCTCGCCGCGTTGCCGCCGAGCCTGCGCGACGCCCCGGCCCGTACCGGGCAACGGTTCCACCTGGACGTGCCCGGCTGGTTCCGGGAGTCCACCCCGCCCCGCTGGCTGGCCGAGCTGGCCCGCGCGGTGTGGCGGGACGGGGTGGTGGTGCTGCGGTACCGGCGCGGCGAACGGGAGGTGACCCGCCGGGTCGAGCCGTACGGGCTGGTGCTCAAGAGCGGCACCTGGTATCTCGTCGGCCGGGTCGGTGACGCGATGCGTACCTACCGGGTGGACCGGGTGGTCGACGTCGTGCCCGAACCGGCGACGTTCGTCCGCGACGACGGTTTCGACCTGGGCGGCTACTGGCGGGAGCAGGCCGAGTCGTTCCTGCGGGGCATGCTCGCCGAGCGGGTGACCGTGCGGGTCAGCCCCGTCGGCCTGCGCCTGCTGCGTTTCCTCGCCGACACCCCCTTCGCGTACGAGGAGGCGCTGGCCGCCGCCGGGGCACCCGACGGGCAGGGGTGGGTGGTGACCCGGCTGCCCGTCGAGTCCGTCGAGGTGGCGTACGCCCAGTTGCTCGCCTTCGGCCCGGAGGCGGAGGTGCTCGACCCACCGGAGCTGCGGGCCCGCCTGGTCGACGCGGCGGCCCGCTCAGCCGCCCTCTACGGCGTCGCCCCCGTACCCCCGGATCAGCGGTAGCCGGTGGGGTCGGCGGGCCGGTCCGCCTCGACCACCTCGCTGAGGTAGCGGAAGGCGTCCGGCCGGCTGCCGTCGAGGTCGGTGAAGCCGTACACCCGGGCCAGTTCGCCGGCCGAGACGGACGCCTGGTTCCAGCGGGCCCGCTCGGCGTCGGCGGCCAGGGCGACGACCGCGCGCCCGACGAAGGCCGGCGTCTCCGAGATCACGAAGTGCGGGTCCTTCGCCGCGCCGTCGCGCCAGGTCTCCTCGGTCACCCCGAAGTGCTCCAGCATCGCCTCGGACCGGATCCAGCCGGGGGTGAGCGCCACGGCGGTGCACCCGTGCGGCGCCAGCTCGTGCCCCCAGCTGTACGCGAGCCGGGTCACCGACACCTTCGCCAGGTCGTAGAAGACCGACAGCCGGTAGTGCGTGTCGTTGTACGCCCGGGTGCCGTCGCCGATCTCGACGACCAGCCCGCCGGGGCGGCGGATCAGCAGCGGCAGCGCGAAGTGGCTGGTGACGATGTGGGTGTCCACGGCCAGCCGCAGGGTACGGAACCCGGCCTCCAGCGGCTGCTCCCAGACCGGCTTCTCCCAGGTGATCAGCGGGTCGGCCCCCCACACGTCGTTGACCAGCACGTCGAGCCGGCCCTGTTCGGCGTCGATCCGGGCCACCAGGTCGCGTACCTGCTCGGGCACCAGGTGGTCGACCCGGACCGCGATGCCGGTGCCGCCGGCGGCGGTGACCAGCTCGGCGGTCTCCTCGATGGTCTCGGGACGGTCCAGCTCGGAGCGGCCGGCCCGGCTGGTGCGGCCGGTGGCGTAGACCGTCGCTCCGGCCGCGCCGAGCTGGACCGCGATCTGCCGCCCTGCGCCCCGGGTCGCGCCGGCCACCAGCGCGACCTTTCCCTCCAACGGTGTCGTCGTCATACCGTCGAGGGTGGCAGTGATACCTGACAACCGAAGTCCGGTTTCGCGTGACGGTTCGATCCGGCATGCTCCCGGCATGCACCTGCTGCTCTCCGGGATCGTCGGCTCGGTCGCCTACGGGCTGGCCGGCCCCGGCTCGGACGTCGACCGGATCGGCGTCTTCGCCGCCCCGACGGTCGCCTTCCACGGCCTGCGGCCGCCCCGGGAGTCGGTGGTCACCACCGACCCGGATGTCACCCTGCACGAGGCCGGCAAGTACGCCCGGCTGGCGTTGAGCGGCAACCCGACGGCCACCGAGCTGATCTGGCTCCCCGACGACTGCTACGAGACCCGCACCGAACTCGGTGACCGCCTGATCGCCATCCGGTCGGCGTTCCTCAGCGCGCCGCGCGTCCGCGACGCCTACCTCGGGTACGCGAGTCAGCAGTTCCGCAAGCTGACCACCCGCGACGCGACGGTGGGCGGTCGACGCCGCTGCGCCAAGCACGCCCGGCACCTGGCCCGGCTGCTGCACCAGGGGCGCACCCTCTACGCCACCGGCGTGCTGGAGATCCGGCTGGCGGACCCGCAGTGGTTCCGGGCGTTCGGTGAGCGGGTCGCGGGCGGCGCGCTCACCGAGGCGGAAGCCCTGGTCGCCGAGGCGGAGCGGGACTTCGACCGGCTCCGCACCCCGCTGCCCGACCGGCCCGACGAGGCCACCGTGGAACGCTGGCTGCGTGCCGTCCGCGCCGCCCACCTGCCGACGGCGGGCGCGGACGCTAGTCGTTGAGGAAGGTGGAGATCCGGTCCCGCAGGTCGGCGCGGTCGGTCCAGGCGAAGCCGGGGCGGTCGTAGACGTGCAGGGTCGCCTGCGGCAACGCCTCGGCCAGCTCGGCGGCGATGTGGGTCGGGTGCAGGTCGTCGCCGACGCAGCCGATCACCAGGGCCGGGGCGGTCACCCCGGCCAGGGCGGCGAGGTCGGCCAGCGGGGACTGCTCCGGCAGGTCCGCCAGGCCGGCGGCGAGCCCGTCCCGGAGCAACTGGTCGAGGCGTTGGCGCAGGTAGGCCCAACCGGCCGGGGTGTTGCGGACCGACGGCGGCAACTCCAGGGCGACCGCGTCCGCCACGGCCGATGCGTCGCCGCCGGACACCGCCGCCAGCAGGTCGGCGAGCCGCTGCTGGGCGATCGGGCCACGCGGCCGATCGAGGACGGCGGGGAGCAGGAAGACCAGCTTCTCGAACCGGTCCGGGCTCTCGGCGAGCAGCCGGCACAGCGCGCCCGCGCCGAGGCTCGCCCCGAACGCCCGGGTGGCGCCGCTGAGATCCGCCATCGCCCGCAGGTCGCGGGCCAGGTCGAGGTAGCTCCACGGGCCGGGCGGCGCGTCGGAGCGGCCGTGCCCCCGGAACTGGAAGAAGACCCGGCGACCGGCCACCGCGCTGCCGAACGGTCGGGTGGTGGCGATGCCGTTGCCGAACCCGTGCGCGAACACGGTGACCGGGTCACCGATGCCGGTGACCAGCCGTTCCAGGTGCACGTCGTGCGGGGTGGCGACCAGCTCGGTCTCCGGCTCCGGCAGGGCGGGTCGCCCGGTACGCGGCGCCCCGGGCCCCGGGCCCCAGGTGCGGGGCCCGCCGTCCGGTGGTGGCGGCCAGCGGAAACCTCTCACCAGAACCCTTTGCCGTCGTGCAGGTCACGCAGCCCCACCCGGACGTCGAGCAGGTAGATCAGACCGGCCGCGATGCCGATCAGCCCGAAGATGCTCAGCGCGCCGAAACCGAGCAGGGTGAGCAGCATGCAGACGGCCAGGATGGCGATCCATCCGCCCTTGGGGAGGGTCCCGATCGCCGGGAAGGCGTCCGAACGCTGGGTGAACGCGTGCACCAGCGAGATGCCCTGCACCGCCAGTGCGAACACGAGCAGGACCAGGTCGATCACGTAGACGAGGTGGAACACGAAGATCGGCGCGGCGATGGCCATGTCGGCCAGCATATGCCGACGGCCCCGGAAACGTCCGTCAGGACGCCCCCGGGGCCGGTGTCGGCAACGGTCACTCGGCGGCCGGGCGGGTCCGCTTCGTGGTCTTCGGCTTCGCCGGCGTACCGGTCGCGGTCGACCCGGTCGCCGCCGGCTTGGTGGCCTTGGCGGCCTTGCTGACCCGGGTCCGGGTGGCCTTGGCGGCGGCCGGCTTCGCCTCGACGACCTCGGCCACGTCCGCCGGGGTCGGCGTGTGGTCGGCGGCGGCCCCGCCCGAAGGGCTGGTGGTCACGGTGTCCGACGGGCTGGTGGTCACGGTGTCCGCCGGGCCGGTCGTGGTGTCCGCCGTGGTCCCGGTGCGCACGGTGGCGTCGGTCGCCTCGATGTCGGCGTTGACGGTGTCGGCGGCCTCCAGCACCCCGGCACCGACCACCCGCTCGCCCCGGGCGATCAACGCACCGTACGCGGCCAGCGCACGCTCCTGGGCGGCCTGCGCCCCGGCGACCACGACGGCCGCGTTGCGGGTGGCGGCACCGCGCAGCCGGTCCAGGTCCAGCTCGGCCCGCAGCTTGTCCAGGTCCAGCTCGGCGCGGAGCTTGTCCAGGTTCAGTTCGGTCGGGGCGACCCGCTCACGCAGGCCGGTGGCGGTCAGGTTGGCGGTACGGAAGGTCTCGGTGGCCTTCTGCCGCAGCTCGACCCCGGTGACGACGGCCCGGCCGCCCAGCTCGGCGACGACCTTGGTGCCGTCGGCGACGACCCGGTTGCCCAGCTCGGTCGCCACGGTGGGCAGCTTGCGCAGCTGCTGGTAGGCCAGCTCTCCGGCGCCGGCGGCGGCGTAGAGCGGGGCAGGGATGCGGTTGGTCTTCGGCTGGGTCATGACAACTCCTCCTCGGCCGCTCCGGCGGCCCTGCTGGTGCTGGTCGTGGATGCGGCATCCGCCCGGTCGGCGCGGGTGCCGGTGGTGGGCGCGGTGTCCGGGGAGTGCGGTGCCGTCCCGGCGCTGCCCGCTCCGGTCGGGGCGGGGGCGGTGCCCGCCTCGGTGCGGGCGACCGATTCCAGGACGGCCTCGGTCGGGGTGCCCTCCGGGGTGACCGGGCCGGTGGCCGCCGGGGTGATCCCGGCTGCCGCACCGGTCGGCACGGCCGGCGCGGACGGGCCGCCCGTCGGGGCCGGCGTGCCCGGCCGGTCCGCCGCGGCGGCGGTCCGGTCGGTGACGACCGGCTGATCCGTGACGGTCGCCCCGTCGGTGACGAGCGGCTGATCCGTGACGGCGATCTCGTCGGTGACGGCCGCCGCGGCGGTCTCGTCGGTGACGGCGGTCCGATCGGTGACGGCGGTCTCGGTCCGGCCCGCAGCGGACGGGTCCGGTGCGGTGGCGGTGGCCGGTCCGGCGGGTGCGCCGGTGGGCCCGGCCGGGGCCACCGGCTCGTCCTCGGCGGACGGGTTGGCGGCGGCTTCGGCCTCGGCCAGGCGGGTGTTCTCCCGGCGGAAGGTCTCGTAGATCTGGCTGAGGGACTGCTTCTGGGCCATCGTGAGGTCGGGGTCGACCGCGATGGCGGCGAGCACCCCCTGACCCTCCTTGTCGTCGAGCAGCCCGGCCCGCAGGTACATCGCCGGGGTGGAGACCCGCAGCGCGCTGGCGAGCTGCTGGAGCACCTCGGCGCTGGGCCTGCGCAGGCCCCGCTCGATCTGGCTGAGGTAGGGGTTGCTCACCCCCGCCTGCTCGGCGAGTTGGCGGAGTGAGATCTTGGCGTTCCGCCGCAGGTCACGGATGAATCCGCCGACGTCGGGTAGATCCTTGGGTGCGGCCATGCCCCAACCGTAGTCCGCGCTGCTAGCTCCAGCAAGCAAAACGCTTGCCAGAGTTAGCGAGGTAACAAAACCGCGTTGCGACGCCTGATGCCCGGTCCGTACCTTGCACGGCGTGACCACGGATATCGCCGTCAACGGCACCACCCTGGGGTACGACGAGACGGGCGACGGCAGCCCGGTGCTCCTGCTGCACGCGGGGATCGCCGACCGGCGGATGTGGCACGGCGTCCGGGACGCCCTCGCCGACCGGCACCGGGTGATCTGCCTGGACCTGCGCGGCTACGGGGAGTCGGCGCTGCCGCCGGAGTCCTTCGCCCACCACGACGACGTCCGGGCGGTGCTGGACGCGCTCGGCATCGCGCAGGCCGCCCTGGTCGGCTGCTCGTTCGGCGGGGCGGTGGCGATCGACACCGCGCTGGCGTACCCGCAGCGGGTGTCGGCGCTGGCGCTGTTCGGCACCGCCGTCTCCGGGCACGAGTGGTCGGAGCAGACCGAGGAGTTGTGGAACACCCTCGTCGGTGAGGTCGACGAGGAGGATCTCGCGGCGAGCGCGGCCGGCGAGGTGCGGTTCTGGGTGGTCGGGCCGTACCGGCGGCCCGAGGATCTGGACCCGGCGCTCGTCGCCTTCGCCGAGGAGTCCGACCGGCGGGCCCTCGCCGCCGAGCAGGCGCTGAGCGCGGTGGACGTCGTCGAACTCGACCCGCCCGCCATCGACCGGCTCGGCGAGCTGAGCATGCCGGTGCTGGTCACCGCCGGTGCCGTCGACATTCCGGACATCATCCGGCTGGCCGACCGGATCGCCGCCGAGGCTCCGGACGCCCGCCGCCTCCCCGACGTCCCCGACGCCGCCCACCTGGTCCCGCTGGAACGCCCGGCCCCGGTGGCCGACGCTCTGCGCGCCTTCCTCCCCTGAGGGCGGGGACGAGGGGGCGGGTCACCAGACGGGACGGACCGCGCCGACGGGGAGACCACCACCCAGCAGGGGCAGTTCGGCGTACTCGGTCAGGACGGGGGCCTGCACGCCGAGCCGGCGCAGCCCGGAGACCAGCACCGGCATCCGGGCCCGGGTGGCCCCGTCGTCGATCTTGAGGGCGACCGCCCCGACGCCGGGCAGCGCGGCGGCGATCACGCCCTCCGCGCCGATCTTCGCCAGCATCCCCGGTACGCCCCGCATCAGCCGGGTGTCGTCCGCCCCGGTGCCGCCGACCAGTTCCGGGTACGCCCGCATCGCGTCCGCGACGGTGCGCTCCGGGGAGCCCGGCTCGGCGGTCACCAACCGCAGGAACGCCCGCGCCAGCCCGGTCAGCGAGACCGCCAGCACCGGCGCACCGCAGCCGTCCACGCCGACCGCCGCCGCCCACTCGCCGGTGAACTCCTCGATGGTGGCGGTCAGCCGCCGCTGCAACGGGTGCTCCGGCCGCCAGTACCCGTCCAGCGGCCAGTCGGCGGCCAGGCAGGTCAGCAGCATCCCGGCGTGCTTGCCGGAGCAGTTCATCGCCAGCCGGCTCGGGCCACCTCCCTCCCGGAGCACGGCCTCCCGGGCGGCCTCGCCGAACGGCAGGTCGGCCGGGCAGTGCAGGGCGTCCGGGTCGAGGCCGGCGGAGCGCAGCAGCGCCGCCACCCGGGCCAGGTGGAACTCCTCACCGGCGTGGCTCGCCGAGACGAGCGCGACGTCGGCCGGGTCGGTCGCCGCCAGCCCGGCCCGGAGCATGCCGAGCGTCTGCAACGGCTTGCTGGCCGACCGGGGGAAGATCGGCGAGGTGCCGTCCCCGGCACCGGCAACCGGTGCGCCGGCGGCGTCGAGCACCACCACCGAGCCCCGGTGCACGCCCTCCACGAACCCCGACCGGACCACCTCGGCGAGCGGCCCGCCACCCTCGTACGTCTTGGTCACCCTGGGAAGGTACCGACGCGGGCCGACGCGCCCGGCACCCGGGTGACCTGCGACGCCAGCCACGAGGGTACGGAGCGCCGGGCCAAGCGTGGCTTACCGACGCCGGACCGCCCCAGGGCGGGCCGACGCGCGGGCCGGCGGGCTACCGGCCGAGCAGCCGACGGGCCTCGGTGGTGGTCAGCGGCGGGCGCTGGGCGAGCTGCGCGAAGCCGACCGCGCGGGCGACGAGCTGCATGTTGGACTCCACCGGGCGGCCCTTGGCGTACGTCACCGTGTCCTCCATGCCGACCCGGAGGTGACCGCCGGTGGACAGCGAGGCCAGCATCACCGGGATGGTGCTGCGACCGATGCCGGTGGCCGAGAAGGTGGTGCCCGCCGGCAGGTCACGCAGCATCTGCTGGGCGGCGACCAGGGTGGCCGTGGTGCCCGGCATCCCGCCCGGCACCCCCATCACGAAGTCGACGTGCACGTGCCCGCCGTGCGGCAGGCCGTACCGGTCGAGCAGGCGGGACAGGGCGGCGAGGTGACCGAGGTCGAAGATCTCGTACTCGGGGAGGATGCCGCGTTCCTGCATCCGGGTGTGCAGGTCGACGATGAACTCCCACCGGTTGAGGAAGACGTCGTCGCCGAAGTTGACAGTGCCCATGGTGCAGGAGGCCATGTCCGGGGCGGCGTCCAGCACGGCCAGCCGGTCGGCCTCCGGGTCGGTCACCGCGCCGCCGGAGGAGAGCTGCACGATCAGGTCGGTGCCCTCGCGCAGCGCCGCCACCGTCTCCCGCAGCCGCCCCTGGTCGAGGGTGGGACGCGCCTCGTCGTCCCGGATGTGGACGTGGATCACGGAAGCGCCGAGCGCCTCGCACTCCTTGGCGGTGAGCAGCAACTCGTCGAGGGTCACCGGCAGCGCCGGCACCTCCGCCTTGGCCGACTCCGCGCCGGTCGGGGCAACCGTGATCAACGTCCCTGTCGTCATGCCGGCGATGGTAACCGCCCAGGCCGCCCCAGGTCGATGCCGCAGCCGGGTCGGGACAGGAAGAACCGCACACTCGCAGGGAGTTACACGAAGAAATTCCCGTCCCTGCGGCAGCAGATGGGCATCCTTGTCGCCGGATCGGCTACTCCGGGTCGACGGCGGCGGCGGTGTCGCCCACCGACAGCCGGGCGTCGTCGGCGAGGTTGCGCTTGACCACGGCCAGCGCGACCTGACCCAGCTCGAAGTGGTGCACGGCGGTGCCGACGAAGCCGACCGTCCGGCCGTCCAGGGTGACCGGGGTGCCCGCCGCCGGAAGCTGGTCGGTGGTCACCCCGTCCAGGTGCAGCAGGACGAGCCGACGCGGCGGCCGGCCCAGGTTGTGCACCCGGGCGACCGTCTCCTGCCCCCGGTAGCAGCCCTTGTCCAGGTGCACCGCCGGGGCGATCAGACCCACCTCGGCGGGGATGGTCCGGTGGTCGGTGTCCACCCCGACCCGGGGCTGTCGGGCGGCCACCCGCACCGCCTCGTACGCCCACAGCCCGGCCGCCGGCACCCCGGCGGCACGCAGCTCGGCGACGACCCCGTCCAGGGCCGGCCGGGGCACCAGCAGGTCAACCCCGAGCGGGACCCGTCGGGCCCACCCGCCGCCGGTCAGGGGCTGCACGTCGTAGCGGACGGTGGGGCGGGGGGGCAGCTCGCCGGAGCGGAACTTCGGGCCCGGCACCGCGAGCACCTCGGGTGCGGCCAGCCCGGTCACGCCCAACGTGGCGACGGCGTCGGTGGCCTGCGGCCCGACCAGCGACAACAGCGCGTGGTCGGCGGTGGCGTCGCGCGGCTCGACCTGGCTGAAGAACCGCATCTTCTCCAGGTACGTCAGCAGGCCGGCGGTCATTCCCGGTTCGGTGTCCAGCCAGGTGGTCGTGCCGTCCTCGGTGACCATGGCGTGCTGCTCGACGTGCCCGTGCGGGCTGAGCACCAGCAGTTCGGTGCCCTGCCCCGGGCCGAGCGCGGCGAGGTGCTGGCTGGTCAGGGTGTGCAGCCAACCGATCCGCTCCGGGCCGGAGACGGCGACGACCCCCCGGTGCGAGCGGTCCACCAGACCGACCCCGGTGGCCAGGGTGCGCTGCTCGCGCAGCGGGTCGCCGTAGTGCGCGGCGACGCCCCGCACCCCGGCCGCCCGGTGCTCGGCGTCCGGCTGGTCCCGGCTGGCCTCGTCGATCGCCTCGACGGCGACCGCTCCCCCGATGTCGATCATGTCGGTTCCCCGTCCTCGCAGTTGTGGCAGACGCCGAAGAGCGCCACGTGCCCGATGTCCACCCGGAAGCCCCGGCCGGTGGCGAGCTGGTCGGCCAGCGGACGCATCAGCTCCGGGTCGATCTCGTCGACCGCGCCGCACTCGCGGCAGACCAGGTGGATGTGCTGGTGCTCACCCGCCGCGTGGTAGGTCGGCGAACCGTGCGACAGGTGGGTGTGGGTCACCAGGCCGAGCCGTTCCAGCAGCTCCAGCGTCCGGTAGATGGTGGTGATGTTGACCCCGGCGGCCACCTCACGGACCGCGGTGTGCACCTGCTCCGGTGTGGCGTGACCCAGGTCGAGCACGGCTTGGAGGACCAGTTGCCGCTGCGCCGTCAGCCGCAACCCGCGGGAGCGGAGCATTTCCGCCAGCGAGGATTCGGACACCGTCCGATCATAGTTCGGCCGCCGGCCCGCGCCCGGCCACGTCGTGCCGCCGCTAGGCTCGGCGGTCGTGGTGGCATCGAGGATCGCCGTACTCGGCCGGGGCGTCGTCCCCGCGACGAGGCCGGTGCTGCGCGGGGACGACCTGGGTGCGCTGCGCGGCGACGGACTGTTCGAGACCATGCACCTGCGCGGCGGACGCCCCTGGCTGCTGACCGCCCACCTGGCCCGGCTGCGCGTCGGCGCCGCCGCCCTGGAACTCCCGCTGCCGCCCGACGCGGCACTGGTGGAGCTGCTGGACACCCTCGTCGACGGCTGGCCCGACGGGGTCGAGGGCGCGTTGCGCCTGGTCTGCACCCGGGGGCCGGAGGGTGGCGGGCTGCCCACCGTCTACGCCACCCTGGCCGAGGTGCCGGCCGCCGCGAAGCGGCTACGCCACGCCGGGGTCACCGTCGCCACCCTGCCCCTCGGGGTGCCGGCCACGGGCCGCCCCGAACTGTCCTGGCTGCCGACGGGCATCAAGTCCATCTCGTACGCCACCAACAGCGCCGCGCGCCGCTGGGCCGCCCGGACCGGCGTGGACGACGTGCTCTGGGTCTCGACCGACGGCTACGTGCTGGAGGCTCCGGGCGCGAACGTCGTCTGGCTGGACGGCGACAGCCTGTGCACCGTCCCGGCCGACCGCACCGGCATCCTGCCCGGCACCACCTGCGGCTGGCTGCTCGACCACGTGACCGGGCTGGGCCTGACGCCCGCCGAGCGGATGGTCACCCCGGCCGGGCTGCACGCCGCCGCCGGAATCTGGCTGACCTCGTCGGTACGCGGCCTGGTCGAGGTCAGGACCCTCGACGGCGAGCCCCGCCCGGCCTCCCCGCACACCCCCCGCTTCCGGGGGCTGCTGGGCTTCGCGTGATCGACACGACAGGGCCGATGTTGCGGTATCTCCGCTCGCGGACGCCGCAACATCGGCTCACCTGAGTCGATCAACGTCAGCCAGCCACCCGGATCAGCCGGGCGGACAGGTGCGGGGAGAGGCTGTGGCCCATGCCCGCCATCTCCTGGGCGTAGAGCAGCGCCCCCTCCACGATGCCGAAGAGCCGGGCGCCCGCCGTCACCTCCTTGGCGGTGGCCGTACGCACCACCGCGTCGGTGGCGAACTCGATCTGCGTACCGGTGCGCCGGCCGATGTGCAGCTCCATGATCCCGGTCGGCGAGGTCATCAACGCCTCCAGCTCGTCGGTGACCCGCTCGCCGTCCAGCACCGGACGCCACCAGCCCACCTCACGCCCGGCCGGCCGGACCGGACGACTCTCCTCGTCGAGCAGCCAGGCCCGGGACTCGTAGAACAGGAACGGCCGGCCGTCGTGGCTGATCCGGATCTCCTGGGCGTAGTCGAAGTCCTCGATGGTGGGAAAACCACCCCGCCCCCGCCCCCGCCACACCCCGACGTACGGCAGCAGCCCGTCCAGCGCCGGATGCAGCTTCGGACCGACCCGCAGGTCGTGGCTCTCCTGGTACGGGTACTCCTCGACCGGCGGCGCGTTCAACCACGGCGGCTGAAGGGGGTTCTCGTCGCTCACCGGATCTCCTTCGTTCGCGACTGCGGGGCTCGCAAACCCGGCTCACTCCTCGCGCTCACCACTTACCTCTCGACAGGCGTACGGCCAGGTAGACCAGGCCACCGGCGAGCGCGCCCAGGCCGGCGACCAGCAGGCTGACGAACCCGATCTCGGTAACCATCATGGTCATCCTATGCTGGGCCCCATGGGCCGCACTCTCGTCGTCAAGGCCACCGCCGGAGCGGACGCCCCGGAGCGGTGCGCGCAGGCGTTCACGGTCGCCGCCACGGCCGCCGCCGCCGGGGTGACCGTGTCGCTCTGGCTGACCGGTGAGTCCACCTGGTTCGCCGTGCCCGGTCGGGCCGGGCAGTTCACCCTGCCGCACTCGGCGCCGCTGACCGACCTGCTGGACGTCATCCTCGCCACCGGCCAGGTCACCGCCTGCACGCAGTGCGCCGCCCGCCGGGACATCGGCCCGGACGACGTGCTGCCCGGCGTCCGGATCGCCGGCGCGGCCGTCTTCGTCGAGGAGGCGATGGCCGAGGGCGCGCAGGCGCTGGTCTACTGACCCGGCCGCACCGGCCCCCACCGGGCGGTGCCGATGTTGCACCTGTATGTACGCATTTTGCCTACCATGCGTAGGTGAGTCGGGCGACGGACGAGTTCTTCGCGGCACTGCCGGCGCGTGCCCCTGCGGTGCTGCGTGCCCCGGTCACCGGAACGCTCCAGATCGACCTGGTCGACGACGACCACACCGACCACTGGCTGGTGCGGATCAGCCCCGGCCGGGCGGTGGTGGAACGGGGCAGCGGCCCGGCGGACGCCGTCTGGAGCAGTAGCGCCGACCTCTTCGAACGGCTGGTCACCGGGTGCGCCCAGGGCGTCGCGGCGGTGCTGCGCAACGAGTCGACGTTCAGCGGCAACGTGATGCTGTTCCTGGTGTTCCGGCAGTTCTTCCCCACCCCGCCCGGGGTGCGCGACCCCCGGGAGACCGCCCGTGAGCAGACCGGGCGGGCGTGATGCAGCAGCGGGTCAGCATCCTCGACGGCAACACCTTCCTGGTCTGCGACGGGCGCGGCGACGTCGAACCGTCGTTCGACTTCCCGACCGGGCTGTTCTCGTTCGACACCCGGTTCCTGTCCACCTGGCTGCTCACCCTCGACGGCGAGCGGCTGCACGCCCTCTCGGTCGACGACGCGCACTCCTACCAGACCCGGTTCTTCCTCGTCCCGGGCGAGCCGACGCACTACCTCGACGCCAAGGTGTCGATGATCCGCACCCGGTCGATCGGCGGGAACTTCACCGAGGAACTCACCGTGCTCAACCACTCCGGCCGGGAGATGCGCTTCGACCTGCGGCTGGAGATGGGCTCCGACTTCGCCGACCTCTTCGAGATCAAGCACCAGCAGCCGAAGAAGGGCCGGACCAGCGCGGTCGCCGGGGACAACACGCTGCGGCTGACCTACCGGCGGGAGGCGTTCCACCGCGAGGCGATGATCACCAGCAGCACCGACGCCCGCGTCGACCAGGCCGGGATGACCTGGTCGATCACCGTCGCCCCGCACAGCGAGTGGAACACCCGGCTGACCGTGACGCCGGTCATCCACGGCGCGCGCGGCGAGGACGTCCGGGCGATCACCGCGCTCGGGGCGGCACGCGGGCCGTCGGTCATCCGCGACGAGCAGGAGGACCTGGTCGCCCGGGCGCCGCAACTCGGCTGCGACTGCGAGCCGCTCGCCGGGGCGTACCGGCAGAGCCTGCACGACCTGGCCGCGCTCCGGTACGAGTCGATCACGTTGGGCGTACGGCTGCTCGCGGCCGGTCTGCCCTGGTTCATGACCCTGTTCGGGCGGGACAGCATGCTCACCTCGTTGCAGGTGTTGCCGTTCCTGCCGGAGCTGGTGCCGCCGACGATCCTGATGCTGGCCGGGCTGCAGGGCTACCGGCTCGACGACTTCCGCGACGAGGAACCCGGCAAGATCCTGCACGAGCTGCGGTACGGCGAGACCGCCGGCTTCGAGGAGCAGCCGCACTCCCCCTACTACGGGGCCGCCGACTCGACCCCGCTGTTCCTCATCCTGCTCGACGAGTACGAGCGGTGGACCGGGGACGCGGCGCTGGTCAAACGGCTGGAGTTCGCCGCCCGCGCCGCCCTGCACTGGATCGACACCTACGGCGACCTGCTCGGCACCGGGTACGTCTGGTACCGCAGCCGCAACCCGGAGACCGGCCTGGAGAACCAGTGCTGGAAGGACTCCTGGGACGCCATCTCCTACGCCGACGGCCGGCTGCCCGGCTTCCCCCGGGCCACCTGCGAGATCCAGGGGTACGCCTACGACGCCAAGCGGCGCGGCGCCCGGATGGCCCGGCTGTTCTGGAACGACCCCGAGTACGCCGACCGGCTGGAACGGGAGGCGGCGGCGCTCAAGGAACGCTTCAACCGGGACTTCTGGATTCCGGAGAAGGAGTACTTCGCCGTCGCCCTGGACCCGGACGGCCGGCACGTCGACTCGCTCACCTCCAACATCGGCCACCTGTTGTGGAGCGGCATCGTCGACGAACCCCGGGCGGCCCGGATCGCCGAACACCTGCTCGGTCCCCGGCTCTACTCCGGCTGGGGGGTGCGCACCCTGGCCACCGACGAGGGCCGCTACAACCCGATCGGCTACCACGTCGGCACGGTGTGGCCGTTCGACAACGCGTTCATCGCCTGGGGCCTGAGCCGGTACGGCTTCCGGGAGGAGGCGGGGCGGATCTGCGAGGCGATGTTCGACGCCTCCCGGTTCTTCAACGGACGGCTACCGGAGGCGTTCGCCGGCTTCGAACGCACCCTCACCGACTACCCGGTGCAGTATCCGACGGCGTGCAGCCCGCAGGCCTGGTCGGCCGGTACGCCGCTGCTGCTGTTGCGGGTGATCCTCGGCCTGGAACCGCAGGGTGAGCACTTGATCATCGATCCGCTGGTGCCGGAGGGGATGGGTCGGGTCGAGCTGCTGGACATCCCGGGCCGGTGGGGTCGGGTCGACGCCCTGGGCCGCAGCCGGAGCCCGCGCGAGCACGGACCCCGCCGCTGACCGGGCGGGCGGGTCAGCCGGGGCAGCCGGTGGAGGCGGCGAGCCGTACCTGCGCGCCGGTGCCGTCGGCCAGCACGGTGGCCGGGCCGCTGCGGTAGGCGTACACCTCGGGGAGGTCGGCCACCGGGGAGCCGGCGGCCAGCGGACGCAGGCCGGTCAGCGCGACCGGCGCGTCGCCGGCCGAGACGGCGACGGTACGGGCGGTGCCGCCACCCGGGCACGGCGCGGTGACCTGTTCCGGGGCGGACCGCGCCGGGCGGCCCAGCGCCCGCAGCGCGGCGTCCAGCGTGGGGTCGGCGGGGGCCGCCGACGGCTGCGGATAGCCGGCACCGACCGGGCGGCAGCCGGTGTCGGCGGTGAACCGGACCCGGCCGCCGCTGGTGACCCGGCCCTGCACGGCGACGAACTCCCCGGCGTCGGCGCGCAACCGGGGACCGGACGCGCCGGCCCGCACCCCGGCCCGCCAGTCGGCCGGCAGCCGGTCGGCGACCCGGTCCAGCAGGGCCCGCTCGCCCCCCTCGGCGACCAGCACGTCCAGCCCCCGGGTCAGGGTCGCGCCGTCGGCCATCGGGGTGATCCGGCAGCCGCGCTCGACCTGCGGGCCGGTCAGCGCCCAGGCCCCGTCGCCGACCGCCGCGACCAGTTCACCGAGCGCCCGGTCGACCACCGGGCCGGCGTCGGCGAGGGTGCGCTGTTCCTTGACGGTCGGCGGGTCGTGCCGGGCCGACCACCAGGTGAGCCCGCCCACCACCACCGCCCAGGTCACCGTCACGGCCAACAGCCAGGCCAGCCGGCGGCGTGGCGCGGACGGACCGGTCGGTGGGGCGTACCCCTGCTGGACGGCACCGTTCACCGGGCCATCGTGTCACGCGCCCGCCGCCGGCCCACCCGCCGGTGCCCGGGGTCAGCCGCGCGGTACGGCGAGCCGGTAGCCGACGCCGCGTACGGTCTGTACCTGCGGGCCGCCGGCCACCTCGCGCAGCTTGCGGCGCAACCGCTTGACCGCCGAGTGCAGGATGGCCGCGTCGCCCAGCCAGGTGCCGCCCCAGACCGAGCCGAAGATCCGTTCGTAGCTCCAGACCGCCCCGGGGTCGCCGGCCAGCCGGGCCAGCAGCTCCCGTTCCAGCCGGGTCAGCGCCAGTGGCTCCCCCCGCCAGGTGACCAGGTGGCGGGCCGGGTCGACGAGGAGGTCGCCGCAGTGCACCGGACCCTGCTCAGGCGGGGGCGCGGGGGCCGGCACCGGCGGGCCCGGGAAGAGCATGGCGCGCAACTCGGCCAGGTCGGCGCAGATCACCACCGGGCCGAGGTCGTCGAGCCGGCGGACCACCCGCTCCCGGACCGAGACGTCAGCGCTGACACAGACCACGAAAGGGATGTCGACACCGGTCACCCGTCCTCCCCAGGACCGCACCCGCCGCCCGCTGCCCGACGGGCCCGTCTGCCCACGACGGGGGCCGGCGCGGCCTGCCGTCAGCCTAGCGGTCAGCGTGGCGCCCGGTTACTGACCGAATACTGACCGACCCGATCCATTGATCAGCTTGGTTCTCCGGCTGAGCATGATGCACAGCGGCCGTGGGGGCCCACGCAGCACCCACCACCGGCCACCTCCTCAGCCGCTCCGCGTGGCCGCGACCCCGGCACACGCGGCCGGGCCCGAACCGATCGGGCCCGACGACGTGGGGAGGAACAGCGTGCTCAGACGACCGACCGGACGACCGTCCCGGTGGCGATTGGTGGCCGCGCTCGCGGCCGGACTCCTGGGCCTCACCGCCCAGCCCGCACTACCCGCCGGGGCCGCGCCGGCCGCACCCCGGGCCACCGTGGACCGGCAGGTCCTCGACGGGCTCGCCGACGGCACCGAGACCTTCCTGGTCTACCTGCGCGAACAGGCCCCGCTCGGGCAGGCGGCCCGGCTGCGCAGCCCGGACGCCCGCGCTGCCGAGGTGCACCGGCTGCTCACCACCACCGCCGACCGGACCCAGCGTGACCTGCGGACGGTGCTGGACGACCGGAAGGCCACCTACACCGCCTACTGGATCGCCAACGCGCTACGGGTGACCGGGGACCGGGCGCTGCTGGACACCATCGCCGCCCGGCCCGAGGTCGAGCGGATCGCCGCTACCCGCAGCTACCCGCTGATCCGTCCGGTCCGCAGCACCGCCGCCCGCGCCGGCACCGACGCCGTCGAGTGGGGACTGACCAACATCGGCGCACCCCGCGTCTGGGACGAGTTCGGCGACCGGGGTGAGGGCCTGGTCGTCGCCAACATCGACAGCGGCGTGCAGTTCGACCACCCCGCGCTGGTCAACTCCTACCGGGGCAACCTCGGTGGCGGGACGTTCGACCACAACTACGACTGGTACGACCCGGCCGGCATCTGCCCGCAGGACGCCCCCTGCGACAACAACGACCACGGCACCCACACCATGGGCACCATGGTCGGCACCGACGGGTCCGCCAACCAGGTGGGGGTCGCCCCCGGCGCGAAGTGGATCGCCGCCAAGGGCTGCGAGTCCAACAACTGCTCGGACGCCTCGCTGCTGGCCGCCGGCCAGTGGGTGCTCGCCCCGACCGACCTCAACGGCCAGAACCCCCGCCCCGACCTGCGCCCCGACATCGTCAACAACTCCTGGGGCGGCGACGGCGGCGACCCGTGGTACCAGCAGACCGTGGCCGCCTGGCGGGCCGCCGGGATGTTCCCGGTCTTCTCCGCCGGCAACGACGGCCCGGCCTGCGGCAGCGCCGGCTCCCCCGGTGACAACCCCAACGCGTACGCGGTCGGCTCGTACGACGTGAACAACGCCATCTCCGGGTTCTCCGGCCGGGGCGACGCCACCGACCCGGCCGGGCTGAAGCCGAACATCGCCGCGCCCGGCAGCAACGTACGCTCCAGCGTCCCCGGTAACGGGTACGCGTCGTTCAACGGCACCTCGATGGCCGCACCGCACGTCGCCGGCACGGTCGCCCTGATCTGGTCGGCCGCGCCCAGCCTGCGCGGGGACATCGCCGCCACCGAGGAGCTGCTCGACCGCACCGCGACCGACGTCGACGCGACCACCTGCGGGGGCACCGCCGCCGACAACAACGTCTTCGGCGAGGGTCGGCTCAACGCGTACGAGGCGGTCCGGCAGGCCCCGCGCGGTCCGGTGGGGCAGGTCGCCGGCCGGGTCACCGACGAGGCGACCGGCGATCCGGTGGCGGGTGCCACCGTCGCCACGGGCGCGCGCAGCGTCAGCACCGGCACCGACGGCAGGTACTCGTTGACCGTGCCGGCCGGCGAGACCACGCTGACCGTCTCCGCGTACGGCTTCCGCACGGCTACCGGCACCGTGACCGTCCCGGAGGACGGCTCGGTCACCCGGGACTTCGCCCTGACGGCCACGCCGACGGTCACCGTCTCCGGCCGGGTCACCGACGGCTCCGGGCACGGTTGGCCGCTGTACGCCACGATCGAGGTCGCCGGCCGCCCCGGCGGACCCGTCTTCACCGACCCGGTGACCGGCCGGTACTCGTTCACCGTGGCCGGTAACACCGACTACAAGCTCACCGTCACCGCGCAGTACCCGGGCTACCGGACGGTGACGAAGGACCTGACCGTCGGGTCGACGGCCACCACTGCCGACGTCCCGGTCCCGGTCGAGGCGGCCTGTGCCGCCGCCGGCTACACCGGCAGCCTCAGCGCGCCGCTGCTGTCGCAGAGCTTCGACGGCACCACCGCGCCGGAGGGCTGGTCGGTGCGCAACCGCACCGACAAGGGCGGCTGGGTCTTCAACGACCCGGGCGCACGGGGCAACCTGACCGGCGGCACCGGCGGGTTCGCGATCATCGACAGCGACAAGCTCGGCACCGGCAACACCCAGGACACCGACCTGGTCGCCCCGCCGGTCGACCTGTCCGCCTCGGCCGCGCCGCTGCTGCGTTTCCGCAGTGACTGGCGGGCCGTCGGGATCAGCGACACCGCCGACGTGGACGTCTCCACCGACGCCGGGGCGAGCTGGACGAACGTCTGGCACCAGACCGCCAGCCGGCGCGGCCCCCGGGTCGAGGAGGTGCCGCTGACCCCGGCGGCCGGTGCGACGGGGGCGCTGGTGCGCTTCCGGTTCAAGGGCACCTTCGCCTGGTGGTGGCAGGTGGACGACGTCCAGCTGGTCAACCGGGACTGCACGCCCGTCCCGGGTGGCCTGGTGGTCGGCAACACCACCGACCGCAACACCGGCGCGGCGGTCAACGGGGTGACGGTGACCAGCGTCGACCGGCCCACCGACACGGCCGTCTCGGCGGCCACCCCGGACGACCCGAACCTGCCGGACGGCTTCTACCACCTCTTCTCGGGGCTGACCGGCACCCACCCGTTCACCGCCGCCAAGCCGCCGTACACCCCGGTCACCCAGCAGGTGACGGTGGTGGCCGACAGCACCCGCCGGGCCGACCTGGCCCTGACCGCGGGGCGGCTCACCGTCAGCTCCACCACGATCGAGGCCCACCAGCCGTACGGCAGCACCCGCACCGCCAAGGTGACGGTCCGCAACACGGGTTCCGCCCCGGCGACCGTGGAGCTGCTGGAACGTGGTGGCGGGTTCGAGGTGCTGTCCAGCGGCGGCGCGCCGCTGCGGGAGCAGGTGGTCAAGGGGATCAGCACCGGCCGTACCGGTGCCCGGTACGGCGGCGGGAACGCCGACGCCGCGCCGCAGGCCGACGACGCGTGGGCCCGGATCACCAACCTGCCCGCCGCGATCTACGACAACGCGGCGGCCAACCTGGACGGCAAGGTCTACTCGGTCGGTGGCGGTGGCGACACCGGCAACGAGCGCAAGGCCTGGGTGTTCGATCCGGCCACCGGCGTCTGGACGGCGCTGCCCGACCTGCCGCACGCCCGTTCCAAGCCGTCGGCCGTGGGCATCAGCGGCAAGCTGTACGTGATCGGCGGCTGGGGCGCAGGCGACGGCATGGAGCCGTCGGTGGACGTCTTCGACCCGGGCGTCGGGGCGTGGAGCACCCTGGCCGGGGCGGTCAACCCGGCACCCGCCGCAGCGGCCGGCACCGCCGTGGCCGGGGGCAAGGTGTACCTGGTCGGCGGCTGCGTCGACAGCACCTGCACGGAGAGCAACAAGCTGGTGGTGTTCGATCCGCGTACCGGCACGTTCCGCACCGGCACGGCGTACCCGCACCCGGTCTCCTGGGTGTCCTGCGGCGGGATCGGCAGCCAGGTGTACTGCGCGGGCGGGGTCGCCGCCGACGAGTACACCGACACCTGGCGGTACGAGCCGGCGTCGGATTCCTGGAGCCCGCTGCCGAACCTCCCGGTCGACCTGTGGGGCTCCCAGTACGCGTCGGCCGGCGGCATGCTGGTGCTGGCCGGCGGGGTGACCGGCGGTTCGACGTCGGTCACCAACCGGACGCTCGGCTTCGACCCGGTCGCCGGTGCCTGGAAGAACCTGCCGAACGCCCAGTTCAGCAGGTACCGGGGTGCCGCCGCCTGCGGGGCGTACAAGATAGGTGGTTCGCCCAGCTCGTTCGTCGGCTCGGCGGACAGCGAACGGCTCGGCGGGCTGGAGGGCTGCTCGGACGCCAGTGACCTGCCGTGGCTGTCCACCGCACCGACCAGCTTCACGCTCGCCCCGGGGGCGTCCCAGACGGTCACCGTCACGCTGACCGCCACGGCGGCGGCCGGGGTGCTCCAGCCCGGGGCGTACTCGGGTGAGCTGGGGCTCACCTCGAACACGCCGTACCCGGTGTCGTCGGTCGGCGTCGAGATGAACGTCTCGCCGCCGAACAACTGGGGCAAGATCCAGGGCACGGTGACCGGGGTGACCTGCGGCGGCCAGACCGTCGGCGTCCCGGCGACGATCCGGCTGAACCTGGTCAACTCGACCACCGGCGTCACGCTCACCGCCGACGCCCAGGGCCGCTACGCCTGGTGGCTGCCGAAGGGCAAGTACGAGGTGATCGTGGCCAAGGACGGTTGGGTGCCCCAGGTCCAGCGCACCGTCGTGGAAGCGGGCATCGTCGGGACGCTCAACTTCGGGCTGACCCCGACGTCGACCTGCGCCGGCGTCCGGGCATCCGGCCTCTGACCGGCTGACCGCATTGACGGTGGCCGTCGACCCCTCCCGGGTCGGCGGCCACCGCCACGTCCCCCGGGCCGCCCACCCCTCCGGCCGCCCCGGCCCTCCGGCCGCCCCGCCCCGTGGGGCGGCGTCTGCCGTGATCAACTCCCTTGGGCCGATGTAGCGGTATCCGCCCGCTCCGATACCGCTACATCACTGACCACGTGTTGACCGTGCTGCCCTGACGAGCTTCGGCCGCCGGGACCGGCCTCTCCGCCGGCTCGGGGAGCCACACCATGTTCTGAACCGGGTATGCCTGTGGGTCATATTTATGACCCACAGGCATACCCGTCTCCGGGGACAGCGTTTCCGGTCGGGATCAGTGAAGGTGAGGCGGCAGGTCAGCAGGGCAGCAGTGCAGCAGTGACCCTGCCCTGAGCACCGGCACCGGCACCGGCACCGGGCAGTCACCGAGGAACGGTCACTCAGCGGCGCACCGACAGCGGCAGAGCGCCGTCAGATTCAGGTCAGGGCTTGCGCAACCAGGTCGCCGGGTCGGTGACGAAGATGCCCTTGCCCTGGTGGCGGCTGATCACTCCGAGCGCCTCAAGCCGCACGTTGACCAGGTTGATCGTCGACGGACTGACGTTGAACCGGCTGCACTGCTCGCTGATCGAGGGCAGCTTGTCTCCCGGCTTGTACTTACCCGACCTGACGTCGGCGACGATCTCGTCGGAGATCCGGATGTAGTCCGGGGTCGCAGGCATGGCACTCCTCGCGTGGCACCCGCGATTCGATCACGCTCTCATCACGGCATGCAACTACGCACTGCAACCGGTCGTTGACTCTTTCAAGTTCCTCAAATAAGTTGGTCGGCGAGCGCTCCTCGCGTGGCAACGAGCAGGGCTCTCCCCCGGTCGGGGCGGGTGTCGAATCGGAAGGGAACCCGCCCGCCCCGGCCACCTTCCACGGCAGCACGATCCCCCGCTGCCCCCTGCGGAGAGGTGGTCCCATCGTGTGCAGGTTCCTCCGGCTGTTCCGCCGGAACCGGTCAACGGCAACCGACCGGCCCGTGACAACCGACCGGTCCAGGACTGCCGAGCGGCCCACGGCGGCCGAGCGGCCCACGGCGGCCGAGCGGCCGTCCGCCCGGCACCGGGTCACCAACCGGCCCCCGGCCAACCAAGCCCCGGCCAGACATCCCGTGAGCAACCGGACGGGCAACCGTCCTGTCCAACCGTCCGGGCCGCCGGGGCGGCAGAACACCGGGCACCACGGGCCGGCGGCACACCACCACCGACCGGTGGCGCACCGGCACCAACCGGTGGGGTACCGGCCGCTCTGCACGAGCCAGGTGCGGCAGCAGCGGTTCCGGCGGTCCCGACACGGGTTGGACCCGGCCGAGGTGGACGGGTTCCTGCACCGGATCGCCGACGAGCTGACCGTGCTGCACGCCGAGCTGGCCCGTACCCGGGAGGAGAACGCACGGATCAAGGGTGCGCTGCGCGACTGGCAGTCCCGGTTCGCGCCCCGGGTGGTGCGGGTGTGACCGCCGCGACCGAGCGGGAACGGTTCGTCGTACACCTGACTGTCGCCGCCGACGACCTGCCGGCGGCGCGGCTGCTGGCCCGCGCGATCGGCCGGTCGCTGGCGTTCCTGCCGGAGCTGGTGCTCGGCGAGACGACCGTCTCCGAGGAGGGCGCGACGGAACCGCAGCACCAGGTGTTCTGTGATCGGCGGCTCGGTGGGCGTCGCCGCTGTGTCCGGCGGGTCGACCACCAGGGCGGCTGCACCTCGTGACACCGCTGGCCGGGCGACGACCCGGTGGGCGGGCTGCCGGGCGACCGGCGCGGACACCCGGGCTGCCGGGCGACGGGCACCTTGTGCCTGCCGGGCGCGGACATCCGGTTGTCGGGCGGGCCGCCGGAGGGTGGAACGGCCCGGGGCCGGTCACCCCGGGTGGGGTGACCGGCCCCGGGCCGATCGTGAGCGTGGGTCAGGCCACCGTGACGGTGACCTCGTTGATGCCCCGGTTGGCGGTCACGGCGGTGTCGCCATTGCCGTGCCGGGACAGCGCCCGCAGGGTCCAGTTGCCCGGCGCGGCGAAGAACCGGAACTGCCCGGCCGGGGAGGTGACGACCTCGGCGGTGAACTCACCCGTCGAGTCGAGCAGCCGGACGTACGCGCCGGGCACGACGTCGCCCGACTCGGCCAGCACCTGGCCGGTGATGACGGTTTCCTTCTCCAGGTCCAGGCTGGCCGGCAGGGGCGCGGACTGGTCCGGTGCGGCGCAACCGGCGGCGGTGGGAGCGGTCATGGCTCAGGCCTCCCCGGGCTCGTCGCCGAGCGCCACCGGCACGCCGACCAGCGAGCCGTACTCGGTCCAGGAACCGTCGTAGTTCTTCACGTTGGGGTGGCCGAGCAGCTCCTGCAGCACGAACCAGCTGTGCGAGGAGCGCTCGCCGATCCGGCAGTAGGCGATGGTCTCCTTGCCGTCGTCCAGCCCGGCGTCGGCGTAGATCTTGCGCAGCTCGTCGTCGGACTTGAAGGTGCCGTCCTCGTTGGCCGCCTTGGACCACGGCACACTGATCGCCGTGGGGATGTGCCCGGCCCGCTGCGCCTGCTCCTGCGGCAGGTGCGCGGGGGCCAGCAGCCGGCCGGCGAACTCGTCGGGGCTGCGCACGTCGACCAGGTTCTTGGTGCCGATCGCGGCGACGACCTCGTCGCGGAAGGCCCGGATCGAGGTGTCCGGCTCCTGCGCGACGTACTGGGTGGCCGGGCGGGTGACCGCGTCGGTGACCAGCGGGCGGGCGTCCAGCTCCCACTTCTTGCGACCGCCGTCGAGCAGCTTGACGTCGCGGTGGCCGTAGAGCTTGAAGTACCAGTACGCGTACGCGGCGAACCAGTTGTTGTTGCCGCCGTAGAGGACCACGACGTCGTCGTTGCCGATGCCCCGCTCGGAGAGCAGCGCCTCGAACTGGGCCTTGTTGACGAAGTCCCGGCGGACCTGGTCCTGCAGGTCGGTCTTCCAGTCGAGCTTGATCGCGCCGGCGATGTGGCCGGTGTCGTAGGCCGAGGTGTCCTCGTCGACCTCGACGAAGACGACGCCCGGGGCGTCGAGGTTCTTCTCGGCCCATTCGGCCGAGACGAGTGCGGTGTCGCGACTCATCAGATCACTCCCTGGTGAGGATGGGTGGTGAGCCAGCGCGGGTGGTGGAGATCGGTGATGTCGCACCATGCGCGGGACCCATAGAGGAACGGATCACGGGTTCGTGCGACGGCGCCGCTGCCGGGCGTTTCGGAGGGTTGGCACCGAAGGTCGGAAGGACCCTGGGTGCGGTGGCCGCTAGGCGGCCGGAGACAGCCCCGCCGTCAGATGACGGAGCGACACAGGCAGGTGGCCACGCGGCACAGGTCGACCGCGCGCCGTTTGGTGAGGTGCGTCCCCATGGGCTCGGAGCCTACCAGCCGTCCCGGAGAGTGCCAGCTCACGACCAACATGCGGGACGCAGGCCCACCTGGCGGGCAGCGCCGGGCGGGTCCGCGTCCACGACTGAGCGGCGAGTCAGCTCGGCGAGTTGATCGGGACGTCCTTCGCGTCGGCGGTCACCGCGAGCCCCTCCGGACGCGGCTCGACCTTGCGCACGTTGAGCTGGAACGGCAGCGACGGCAGGGGCACGTCGACCGAGATGCCCCGGGCGTAGTTGTTCAGCAGGGTCCGGGCCAGCGGCACCGCCGGCAGCCCCTGGGCGTTGAGATCGCTGAACTTCAGCGACACCTTCCCGCCGTCGGCCACGGTGACCTCGGCGGTGCCGGTGACGGTGAGCTTCTGGCCGAGGATGTCGACGGGCGCGGTGACGGCGAGCTTGCCGTTCTGCTCACCGAGCTTGAGCCCCGGCCGGTCCAGCAGCTTGGCCAGGCTGTCGTAGGTGACCGTGCCGGTGCCGGCCACCGTCTCGGCCACCACCTCGCCCTGCCCGGAGCGGATGGTGTCCAGCGGGGCGCGCACGTTGCGGGCGTCCACGTCGAGTCGGGGCAGGCTGACCGCGTTGCCCTCCACCGACCCCTGCACGTCGGTCAGCACGATGGAGATCCGCTCGTACCGGCCGTCGACGACCTGGGTGAGGAACGGGAAGCCGCCCACGTCGACCTGGGGCGGCGCGGAGCTGGCGTCCTGATCGGTGATCGCCTGCTGCACCTGGTCGGCGATGGCGCGTTCGGCCAGCCCGGCCGCCACCCGGTCGGCCACCACCAGCAACCCGCCCAGGATCAGCACCAGGACGACAAGTACGACGAGCCACCTGCGCCCGCGCCGCCGGGGCCGCTCCTCGTACGTCTGCGCCACGCCCGTCTCCGTCCGTCGTCGCCGTCGCGGGTACGCGACGTGCCGGTCATCGATGCCGCCGCCCGCGGCGCACCGGTACTACCCGAGCGCCGCCGCGCCCAATCGCGCCGCGCGCCCCACCGCCGTCAGCCGGCCTCAGCCGGCGTCGGAGGATCAGAGAAAGAGCACACACATGGCGTACGCCGCCGGAGCGGCGAGCGCGAACCCGCCGAGCGGTCCCTGCATGTGCCGGGCGATCCACATGGTGGGTGGCTCGCCGGCCATCAACCGGCCCGCCTCGGCGTAGCCGACGGCGAGGTCGGCCAGCACGGCGGTGGCCGCGGTGACCAGACCGATCACCGCGGCGCTGGTCGGGGTGAAGCCGACCAGGTAGCTGCCGAGCAGGGCGCTGGTGAGGGTGCCGACCATCGCCCCGACGACCACCCCGGCGGCCCCCCGGGGCACCTGCGGCGCGAGCCGGGGCCAGGCGAGCACGGCGTCGGTGAGCCGGGCCACGGTGAGGGCGACGCCGGCGGCGACCAGGCAGACGGTGATCGCCTGGGTGCCGGCGGGAATCCGGCTGAGCGTGATCAGGGTGGCGAACGCCACCACACCGACCACGATGAGCAGGGTGGTGCCGAGCGAGTCGGTCACCCGGACCCGGTCCACCCGGCGCACGAGCTGGCCGAGCACCCCGACCAGGAACCCGCCCAGCGCCACGTACCCGAGCGGGGCCAGCCCGGCCACGTCGGTCTGCACGGCGGCGACGTCGGCCGCAGCGGCGACCACGCCGCTGGTCAGCGCGACCAGCAGCAGCGCCGGCGGGCGCATGGCCATCGTCCAGGCCAGCACGAAGAGCAGTTGCACGCCGAACACGATGATCGCGAACGGCAGCCGGTGACCGGGGCCGGCGGTCTGCGCGCCGAGCACCAGGCCGACGCCGAGCAGGGCGGCGAAACCGGCGACGGTCAGCGAGAGCGGCCGGCGCACCTCGACCGGTTCGACCGGTTCCTCGTCCGGCTCGACCTCGTCGTCCTCGCTGCGCCGCGGCTGGCCGCCCTTGCGGAACCGGCGTGGGCCGCGCTGGCGGCGGCCCCCGGCGTCGTCGTCGGGGGCGGGACCGGGTGCGGGCCCTCCGGCCGGGCCGGCGGGCCCGTCGGGGGCGTCGTCGGCCCACGGGTCACGGCCGGTCTCGGGCGAGGTGGAGGGAAACACGCCCCGATCGTGCCAGACCGACGGGGATCGGCGGGGATCACGGGGTGCCCGACGGGGATCACGGTTTCGGCGACGTTAAAACCTGACCGGTGATCACGGGCAGATCCGACAAAAAGGAAAGGACGCCGAGGTGACAGCGGCGCAATCGGTTAGGCTCAGGCTGTTACCCGCCCGTCAGCGACGCCGGGACCCACGCAAGTTCTCAGCGCCCTGCCCACCCGCGGGGCAGCTGGTCGCGTGCGGCCGAAGGGCCGCCGGGACGGAGGTGATCGTGTGGAGCTCCTGCTGCTGGTGACCGCGCGCGCAGGTGAGCCCTCGGCGGTGCTGCCGGCACTCGACCTGTTGCCGCATTCGGTCCGTACCGCACCGCGTGACGTCCGCACCCTGGTTTCCGGGCCCAGCCCGGACGCGGTGCTGGTCGACGCCCGGTCCGAGTTGAGCGAGGCCCGTGCCACCTGTCGCATGCTGCACGCCACCGGCCTGGGCGTGCCGCTGGTCGCGGTGGTGACCGAGGCCGGCCTGATCGCCCTGAACGCCGACTGGGGCGTCGACGACGTGATCCTGGCCGGGGCGGGGCCGGCCGAGGTGGAGGCCCGGCTGCGGCTCGCCGTGGGTCGGCTGAGCAACGCCACGTCCGGGGCCGGCGGCTCGATCCGGGCCGGCGAGTTGAACATCGACCCGGACACCTACGCGGCGAAGCTGAAGGGCCGGCCGCTCGACCTCACCTACAAGGAGTTCGAGCTGCTCAAGTTCCTCGCCCAGCACCCGGGCCGGGTGTTCACCCGGGACCAGTTGCTGCGCGAGGTCTGGGGCTACGACTACTTCGGCGGCACCCGGACGGTGGACGTGCACGTCCGGCGGCTGCGGGCCAAGCTCGGCTCGGAGTACGAGTCGATGATCGGCACGGTCCGCCAGGTGGGCTACAAGTTCGTGGTCCCGCCGTCGTCCCGGTCGCTGCCCGAGTCCGAGCCCGCGCCGCTGCCGGTCTGATCCCGGGCGGTATTACCGCACCCCGATAGGACTATTTCCATACGCCCCTTTTGCCCCTGTTGTCGGTTCTATTCTTGGTGCCGTAATCAGCAGGGGCGAGAGGGGCTACGGTGCGTGCACTGACCACGGGGGCGACGAGAGGGCCGTCCCGCGATCCGGACCGGCGGTGGCGCTGATGCGCACCCGGTCGACCAGTGGGACCGTCGGGACGGTTGGCGTCGTCACGCTGGTGCTGGCCGCCCTGCTCGGGTCCGCGTACGCGCTCGGCCGCAGCATGATCCCCGACCCGCCCCGTCAGCCTCTCGGCGCGTCGGCGCAGGTCGACGGGGCCCAGTACGGCGAACAACCCGCCGACCCGGCCGCGCCGCCCGCCACCCGCCCCGACGGGTCCAGCCCGGCCGGCACCCCCACCGCGGGGGCCGACCCGGACACGCCGCAGCCGGCCAGCGGCGGTGACGGCCCGTTCGGCAGCCACGCCAGCACCGGCACCGGTGAGGTCGCGCTGACCTTCGACGACGGCCCCGACCCGACGTACACCCCGCAGGTGCTGGAGGTGCTGCGCGCGTACGGGGTCAAGGCGACGTTCTGCGTGGTCGGCGAGAACGCCCAGGACCACCCGGACCTGATCCGCGCGATCGTGGCCGACGGGCACACCCTGTGCAACCACTCGTGGCACCACGACGTACTGCTCGGCAAGCGCTCCCCCGCCCTGATCCGGGCCGACCTGATCCGCACCAACGACGCCATCCACGCCGCCGTGCCGGACGCCCCGGTGAGCTACTTCCGGCAGCCCGGCGGGGCCTGGACCTACCCCGTCGTGTCGGTCGCCGAGGGGCTGGGGATGACCCCGCTGCACTGGACCGTCGACCCCAACGACTGGCAGGTCCCCGGGGCCGCGAAGATCACCGCGACGGTCTCCCGGGACACCGGGCCGGGCGCGGTCGTGCTCATGCACGACGCCGGTGGCGACCGGCAGGGCACCGTGGACGCGCTGCGTCGGCTGCTGCCCGACCTGACCGGCCGGTTCCAGCTTGAGGCGCTACCGCCCGGCGGGGCCAACTGAGCCGGCAGGGCCAACTGAGCCGGCGGGGCCGACCGGGCGGGCGACGCGGACTACGGTGGCGGGATGAGCAGCGTCGAACCGACCGTCGACCGGGTGGCCCGCACCGACCGCCTCACCCCGGACGAGGTGACCGAGGTGCTGGCCCTGGCCCGGCTCGGCGGCGACGCCGACGGGGCCGACCCGTTCGACGAGCACACCCTGCTGCGGCTGCGTGACCCGCACGCGCCGGCCGGGCACCTGACCGCCCGCGCCGCAGACGGCACCCTGACCGGGTACGCCCACCTGGACACCACCGAGCCGGAGTCCGGGGTCGGGGTGGAGCTGGTGGTGCACCCGGCCCTCCGGCGGCGGGGCACCGGACGGGCGCTGGTCCGGGGCGTCCTCGCGGCGGCCACCGGCCCGCTGCGGGCCTGGGCGCACGGCGACCACCCGTCCGCCGCGGCGCTCGCCGTCGACCTCGGCTTCACCCGGGCCCGGGTGCTCTGGCAGTTGCGCCGCTCGTTGACCGCCCCGGTGTCGCCACCCCACCTGCCCGACGGGGTGACGCTGCGGTCCTTCCGCCCCGGTGCGGACGACGACGCCTGGCTCGCGCTCAACGCCCGTGCCTTCGCCACGCACCCCGAGCAGGGCCGGTGGACCACCGACGACCTGCGGGCCCGACTGGCCGAGTCGTGGTTCGACCCGGACGGTTTCCTGCTCGCCGTCGACTCCGCCGGGCGGCTGCTCGGCTTCCACTGGACCAAGGTGCACGAGCGGCCGGGCTCGGCCCGTACCGGTGAGGTCTACGTGGTGGGGGTCGACCCGGACGCCCACGGCGGCGGCCTGGGCCGGGCGCTCACCACGGCCGGCCTGGCCTACCTGCGGGACCGGCGCGGGCTGGACCGGGTGATGCTCTACGTCGACGAGTCGAACACGGCCGCCGTCGCGCTCTACGAACGGCTCGGGTTCGCCCGCTGGTGCGGGCACGTCAACTACCACCTGGGCTGACGCTCTCCCGTCCACTCCACCCCGGCCGGTGACCGGCCGGGGTCATGACCGGCGTTGTCTCCGTGCGGTAACGGCGGGGCCACGCACGGATAACGACTGCCCGGATATGTCGCATCAATGCGGATACCGGGACGGCAGTTCACCTAACGGACAACCCTCCCTCAGGCAGCGGTCACCTTCCCGGCCGGGGCTGTTCATGCCCCGTTCACTTCCGACCGGCGAACCGTCTACCTGGCACTTCTAGCTTTCGTGTCAGCCGGTCAGCGCCGGCACTCGGGCCCCATCCGGGCGACCTGACCAAAGACGTGAAGGGAAACCCCTCAGGTGAAGCTCCAGCGGCACGGCGCCATTGCCTGCCTCGCTCTTACTGCGGTCCTCGGCCTCAGCGCCTGCGGCTCGGACAACAACGAGCCGGCCAGCGCCTCCGCCTCCGGCTCGGCCAGCGCGGCCGACTGCGGCAAGGGCACCCTGAACGCGCAGGGCTCCTCCGCGCAGAAGAACGCCATGGCTGAGTGGATCAAGGCGTACCAGCAGAAGTGCAGCGGCACCACGATCAACTACGAGTCGACCGGCTCGGGCGCGGGCATCCAGGCGTTCATCGCCGGCACCGCCGACTTCGCCGGTTCCGACTCCGCCCTCAAGCCGGAGGAGCAGCCGCAGGCCGACGCCAAGTGCACCGGCGGCGCGGCGCTCAACCTGCCGATGGTGATCGGCCCCGTCGCGGTCGTCTACAACGTCGGCGGCCTGGACAACCTCCAGCTCAAGCCGACCACCCTGGCGCAGATCTTCGCCGGCAAGGTCACCAAGTGGGACGACCCGGCGATCAAGGCCGACAACCCGAACGCCACGCTCCCGGCCTCGGCGATCCAGACGGTGCACCGCTCCGACGAGTCGGGCACCACCGACAACTTCACCAAGTACCTGTCGAAGACCGCGCCGGCCGAGTGGACCTTCGGCAACAACAAGGCGTGGAAGGCCCCCGGTGGCCTCGGTGCCCCCAAGTCCGACGGTGTCGCCTCCAAGGTCAAGAGCACCGAGGGCACGATCAGCTACGTCGAGTGGTCGTACGCCGAGAACTCCGGCCTGAAGAAGGCCAAGGTGCAGAACGGGGCCGGCGAGTACGCCGAGCTGACCGCCGAGTCGGCCGGCAAGACCATCGCCGGGGCCAAGATCGAGGGCCAGGGCGACGACCTCAAGATGTCGATCGACTACGCCACCAAGGAGGCCGGGGCGTACCCGATCGTCCTGGTGACCTACGAGATCGTGTGCAGCAAGGGCATCGCCGCCGACAAGCTGCCGCTGGTCAAGGGCCTGCTGGGCCACGCCGCCAGCACCGAGGGCCAGGCCGAGCTGGTCGAGCTGGGCTACGCCCCGCTGCCCGACTCGGTCCGGACCAAGGTCGAGGCCGCGGTCAAGAACCTGGCCTGACCGTCCCGAGCGACAACACCCCCTCAAGTCGAAGCGAGCGAGCAGATGGGTGAAACCCCTCACCGCTCGGCACACGCCGGCACCGGCGGACACCCCGTGACCCTGGGTCACGAGCGGTCCGCCGGTGCCTCGGCGCGTGTGGCCGAGGCACCAGTCAGCCCCCGTACCCCCGATGACGACCGTGGCCTCGGCGGAGGCGGCGGGCTGCCCCGGGCCCGCGCGTTCGGCGCGGAACGGGCGTTCCGTGGCGTGACCCTGGCCGCCGGCGTCGCCGTGCTGGTCATCATCGCGGCCATCGCGGTCTTCCTGATCGCCAAGGCCGTGCCGGCGCTGCGGGCCAACAGTGCGAACTTCTGGACCTTCGAGGGCTGGTTCCCCAACGACGACCCACCCACGTTCGGCATCGGCGCGCTCGCCTTCGGCACCGTGCTCACCGCCCTGCTGGCGCTGCTGGTCGCGGTGCCGGTGGCGCTGGGCATCGCCCTCTACCTGTCGCACTACGCGCCCCGGCGGCTCGGCACCGCGCTGGGCTTCGTGATCGACCTGCTGGCCGCCGTGCCGAGCGTGGTGTTCGGCCTGTGGGGGCGGGACTACCTGGTCGGGCCGGTCGCCGACCTGTCGGCCTGGCTGAACAGGTACTTCGGCTGGATTCCGATCTTCGGCGACGGCCCGTACGGCAACTCGATCCTGCTCGGGTCGCTGGTCCTGGCGATCATGGTGCTGCCGATCATCACCTCACTCTCCCGCGAGGTGTTCCTCCAGACCCCGACGGCCAACGAGGAGGCCGCCCTCGCGCTGGGCGCCACCCGCTGGGAGATGCTGCGCACGGCGGTGCTGCCGTACGGCCGGCCGGGCATCATCGCCGCCGTCATGCTCGGCCTCGGCCGGGCGCTCGGCGAGACCATCGCGCTCGCGCTCACCCTCGGTTCGACGTACGCCATCTCGTTCAACATCCTCGCCAACGGCGGCAACAGCATCGCCGCGAACATCGCCAACCGGTTCGCGGAGGCGAACGAGACCGGCCGGGGCGCGCTCATCGCCTCCGGCCTGGTGCTCTTCGCGATCACGCTGGTCGTCAACATCACCGCGCGGGCGATCATCTACCGCCGCCGCGAGTTCACGGAGTCGGCCGCATGACCACCACCCTCACCCCCCGCCGTTCCCGCCCGCCGGCCCAGCCGGACAGCCTGCGGGCGAAACGCCTGCCCGGGTACGCCGCCCCCGCCCTGGCGGTGCTGGCCCTGCTGGTCGCCGCCGGCATCGTCTACGGCGTCGACCTCGGCGGCCCGGTCCTGGTCGTGGTGCTCGGCGCGCTGCTCTACCTGACCGGTCTCTTCGTCGCGGCGAACGCGGTGGAGGGCCGACGCTCGGCCCGCAACCGGTTCTGGAGCGCGCTGATCCACTCCGCCCTGGTGCTGGCCGTGCTGCCGCTGGCCTCGGTGGTGTGGACGCTGGTCAGCAAGGGCACCGCCCGGCTCGACGGCGACTTCTTCGGCAGCTCGATGAACAACATCGGGGCCCGGGACGCCAACGGCGGCGCGTACCACGCCATCGTCGGCACCCTGGAGCAGGTCGGCATCGCCACCGCGATCACCGTCCCGCTCGGCGTGCTCTGCGCGATCTACATCGTCGAGTACGGCCGGGGCCGGTTCGCCTTCACCATCCGGTTCTTCGTCGACGTGATGACGGGCATCCCGTCCATCGTCACCGGCCTGTTCGTGCTGGCCTTCTGGGTGCTGATCGTGTCCCCGTGGTTCAACGACGGCCAGCCCGGCTTCTCCGGCTTCGCTGCCGCGCTGGCGTTGAGCGTGCTGATGCTGCCCACGGTGGTCCGTTCCACCGAGGAGATGCTGCGGCTGGTCCCCGCGCCGCTGCGGGAGGGTGCGTACGCCCTCGGCGTGCCGAAGTGGAAGACCATCCTGCGGGTGGTGCTGCCGACCGCGCTGCCCGGCATCGTCACCGGCATCATGCTCTCCATCGCGCGGGCCGCCGGTGAGACCGCCCCGGTGCTGCTCGTCGCCGGTGGTGGTGCGGCGATCAACTTCAACCCGTTCGAGAACAACCAGTCGTCGCTGGCCCTCTTCGTCTACCAGCAGGCCGGCGAGGCGTCGAAGTACTCCCCGGCACGGGCCTGGACCGCGGCGTTGACCCTGGTCGTCCTCGTGCTCGTCCTGACCGTCGCCGCGAAGCTGCTGGCCCGCCGCAACCGGCTCGGCCGATGAACCCCGGAGGTACCACCATGGCCAAGCGCATCGACGCCACCGACGTGACCGCGTACTACGGCGGTTTCAAGGCGATCGAGAACATCAACCTGACGGTCGAGCCGAAGACGGTCACCGCCCTGATCGGGCCGTCCGGCTGCGGCAAGTCGACCTTCCTGCGGTCGATCAACCGGATGCACGAGGTGCTGCCGGGCGCCCGGGTCGAGGGCAGCCTGACCATCGACGGCCAGGACGTCTACCACCGCGACGTCGACGTGACCGCCGTCCGCCGCATGATCGGCATGGTGTTCCAGCGCCCGAACCCGTTCCCCACCATGAGCATCTTCGAGAACGTGGTGGCCGGGCTGCGGCTCAACGGGGTCCGCCGGAAGTCCATCCTGGACGAGGCCGCCGAGAAGGCGCTGCGCGCGGCGAACCTGTGGGACGAGGTCAAGGACCGCCTCGGCAAGCCCGGCGCGGGCCTGTCCGGCGGTCAGCAGCAGCGGCTGTGCATCGCCCGGACCATCGCGGTCGAGCCGCAGGTGGTGCTGATGGACGAGCCCTGCTCGGCGCTGGACCCGATCTCGACGCTGGCCATCGAGGACCTGATGTTCCAGCTCAAGGACAAGTTCACCATCATCATCGTCACCCACAACATGCAGCAGGCGGCCCGGGTCTCCGACCGCACCGCCTTCTTCTCGATCGAGAAGACCGGTGACCCCGGCCGACTCATCGAGTACGACAACACCCAGAAGATCTTCAGCAACCCCGGCCAGAAGAAGACCGAGGACTACATCACCGGCCGCTTCGGCTGACCCCCGCCCGCTCCGGGGGCGACCGCCGCAGCGGTGGGGGTTCCCCCGGAATACCCCTGCGGGTCCTTTCGACCTGATGACCTCAACGACTCACCCGCCCGGCGACGTCACCAGCCCGACCGCCCGCACGGGTGCTCCTGCCCGGTGGCACGGCGAACTGCCCGCACCGGCGGTGCCGGTGAGTCGTCAGCGTCATCAGCTCTAAAGGGTCCGAGTGGCGACAGTCCAGGCGGGGGTCGCCGGTCGCCGCCGGGCGCGCACTCGGTGGACCTGCACGGTGGAGCGCGGCGGAACCGGGTGCAGCGGGGCCGGCAGCCCCGGACCGCCCGCCCGACGCGAAAGGCAGCGGGTCAGGCGAGGGTGAAGTGCGGGGTGCCGTCCTCGGCAACGTGGAGGCGGGGGGTCACCGGGGTGGCCGCGTCCCGGGCCGCCGAGGCACGCGCCACCGCAGCCAGGCCACCGCCACCAGCGCCGCCGGCAGCCACGCCACCGCCACCAGCGACGGCACCGCCGGCAGCAGCGACGGCACCGTCGGCAGTGACGCCGCCGGCCGACACAGCAGCGCCACCGGCAGCGGCGGCGACCACCTCGGCCAGGGTGACCAGGGTGGGCGGGAGCATGGTCAGCTCGCCGGCCCGCGCGCGGGCCAGGGCGTCCGCCGGGCGGACCCACATGGTGTGGTCGGCCTCGCCGGAGACGTCCCGGGTCCGCTGCCCCCGGGGCAGCAGAGCGACGAAAAAGTACGTGTCGAAGCGGCGCGGCTCGAACTCCGGGGTGATCCACCGGCTCCACGGCAGCAGCAGGTCGGACCGCAGGGTGAGCTGCCGCTCGGCGAGCAGCCCGGCGAAGCCCCGCCGACGTGCCTCCAGATCCTGCCGTGCGGCCTCCCAGTCGTCACCGCTGACGTCGCCCACCACGGTGTCCGGGTCGGGGCCGGCCAGCAGCACCCCGGCCTCCTCGAAGACCTCCCGCGCGGCGGCGCACACCACCGCCCGGGCGGCCTCGGGCGTGACACCCAGCCGCCCCGCCCAGGTTGCCGGGTCGGGCCCGGCCCAGTCCAGGTGCGCCTCGGAGTCCGACGGGTCGACACCGCCGCCGGGGAAGGCGTACACGCCGCCGAAGGCCATCGCGGCGACCCGGCGGATGACGTACACCTCGAAGTCGGTGCCGGCCGGGCGGAGCAGCAGCACGGTGGCCGCGACCCGGGGTGCCGCCGGGGTGCCGCCCTCGGCGTGGAACCGACGGGCGTGCTCGACCAGGGCCGGCGGGGCGGGGAAACCGGTGCCGTCGATCGTCATGCGCCGAGCCTAGCCCCGCCGCCCGGACCGCCCCCGGATCGGCGACCCCGCCCCTGCCCGACCCCCGCCCGGCCCCCGGCCGGCGGGCCCCGCCGGGCGGGACGACGGCGGCAGGCCGCCGACCGGCGACGAGCGGCGGGTTAGCGTGGGCGCATGACACGTTGGGGGATTCTGTCCACCGGCCACATCGCCGGCCGGTTCGCCGAGGACCTCGGGCTGGTGCCGGGGGCCGAGCTGGTCGCGGTCGGCTCACGGACCATCGGGAGCGCCGAGGAGTTCGCCGGCCGTTACGGGGCCGACCGGGCGTACGGCTCGTGGGCCGAGCTGGCGGCCGACGACGGGCTGGACGCGATATACGTGGCCACCCCGCACGCCGCCCACCACGAGGCCGCCCGGATCTGCCTGGAGGCCGGGCGGGCGGTGCTGTTGGAGAAGCCGTTCACCCTGGACCTGGCCACCAGCACCGAGCTGGTCGAGCTGGCCCGGGCCCGGGGGGTCTTCCTGATGGAGGCCATGTGGATGCGCTGCAACCCGCTGATCCTGCGCCTGGTCGAGCTGGTCCGGGCCGGGGCGATCGGCGAGGTGACGAGTGTGCGGGCCGACTTCGGGGTGGCCGGGCCGTTCCCGCCGGAGCACCGGATGCGCAACCCGGCGCTGGGCGGCGGCGCCCTGCTGGACCTGGGCGTCTACCCGGTGAGCCTGGCGCACCTGCTGCTCGGCGTGCCGCAGCACGTGCAGGCGTGGGCGAAGCTCAGCCCGGAGGGGGTGGACGAGAACACCGGCATCGTCTTCGGGTACGACTCGGGTGCGGTCGCCACGCTCGGCTGCGGCATGGTGGGGGCGACCCCGCTGACCGCCGCGATCACCGGCACCACCGGCCGGATCGAGCTGCCCGAGCCGTTCTTCCGGCCGGGTTCGGCGGTGCTGCACCGGGCCGGTGCCGAGCCGGAGACGCTCACCGACGACCCGGCCGGCGGCGGCTACCAGTACGAGGCCGCCGAGGTGCAGCGCTGTCTGGCGGCCGGGCTGACCGAGAGCCCGCTGGTGCCGCACGCGGTCACGCTGGAGGTGATGGCCCTGCTGGACGACATCCGGGGCCGGATCGGCGTCGACTACGCCTGAGCACGGCGTCGCCGAGGGGCACCCCGGGGTCGGGGCACCCCTCGGCGACGGCGGTCAGAACAGCGGGCGGACCAGCAGGTAGGTGAGGCAGGCGATCAGGGCGGCGGCCGGGAACGTGATGATCCAGGCGAGCACGATGTTGCCGGCCACGTTCCAGCGGACGGCGGACAGCCGCTTGGTCGCGCCCACCCCCATGATCGCCGAGGTGATCGTGTGGGTGGTGGAGATCGGGGCCTTGAGCACCAGGGCGTTGAAGTAGAGCACCGCGCTGGCCACCGTCTCGGCCGCGAAGCCCTCCGGCGGACCCAGGTCGATGATCTTACGGCCGAGGGTCCGGATGATCCGCCACCCACCGGCGTACGTGCCGAGCGCCAGCATGGTCGCCGAGGTCCAGAAGACCCAGCCCGGGATGTGCGTCTTGTCGTCCTGGAATCCGCCGGTGTAGAGGGCCAGCACCACGATGCCCATGGTCTTGGCCGCATCCTGCATGCCGTGGCCGACCGACATGGCCGCCGCCGAGGCGGTCTGCGCCCAGCGGAAGCCCCGGTTGAGCTTGCCCGGCTGCCCCTTACGGAACGCCCACAGGATGGCCAGCATCAGCAGGTAACCGAGGGTGAGGCCGATGATCGGGGAGAGCACCATCGGCAGGATGACCTTCTCGCCGATGGTGACCCACTGCACCACGCCACCGGTGGAGAGCAGGGTCGCCCCGACCAGCCCGCCGAACAGCGCGTGCGAGGACGACGACGGCAGGCCGAAGTACCAGGTGATCAGGTTCCAGGCGATCGCGCCGAGCACCCCGGCGAAGACCACCCCGAGACTGCCCACCCCGGTGGGGAGGGTGACCAGGCCGTCGCCGACGGTCTTGGCCACGCCGGCACCGAAGTGCGCGCCGACGAAGTTGCCGACCGCGGCCAGGCCCAGGGCGATCCGGGGGGTCAGCGCCCGGGTGGAGACGCTTGTCGCGATCGCGTTGGCGGCGTCGTGGAAGCCGTTGGTGTAGTCGAACGCCAGGGCCACCGCGATCACCGCCAGCACGGCGATGAGTTCGGGACTCACAGGATCAGGACTCCTTGACCGCGATGGTCTCGACGGTGTTCGCCACGTGCTCGAAGGCGTCGCAGGCGGCCTCCAGCTCGTCGGCGACCTCCTTCATCTTCAGCACGGTCAGCGCGTCGTACTCGCCGGAGAAGAGCCGGACCAGCAGCATCCGGTACGCCTGGTCGCCGTCGTTCTCCAGCCGGTTGCACTCGATCCAGTAGTCCTCGAGATCCTTCATCGACTTCAGCCGGGGCATCGCCTCGGCGGTCAGCTTGGCCTGGAGGTCGAGCACGTTGACCAGCTCGTGCAGCTCGCGCGGCAGCGACGGGAGCTTGGTGAGCCCGTAGAGGTAGAGCAGGTTGCCGACCGCCTCCAGGTGGTCCATCACATCGTCGAGCAGCGAGCCCAGCCGGTAGATGTCCTCCCGGTCGAACGGGGTGATGAAGGTGGAGTTGATCTTCTTGTAGAGATCGTGGGTGATCTGGTCGCTGTCGTGCTCGACCTCGGTCAGCCGCTCGCTGACCGACTGCACGTCGACGCCGGGCAGGGCCAGCTCGTTGAGCAGCTCCGTGCCCTTCACCAGGTTCTGCGCGGCCCTGGTGAAGAGCTCGTAGAAAGCGCCCTCGGTGGGACGGAAGGAAAACTTCACAGCACGGACCTCGTCGTGTCGGTGGAAGGGTGGCCGCCGCCCCAGGGGGCGTCCGCTGATGCATGCTAGGTACCCCACCGGAGCGGGTCTCCGCCGGCCTACCCCTGGTCAGAACCGATTCACCGCTCGTTCACCTGCTGTTCACCTCGGCCGTCACCACCGCCACTCGCCAACCGCTGGCGCTCCCGTTCCACGTCGAAACCGGCAGCCGGATACCCCAGATCAAGACCCTCGAACGTCTCCCGCAGCAGGTGCGCCACCGCCCAGTCCCGGTACCACTTGCGGTCCGCCGGGACCACGAACCAGGGCGCGGCGTCCGTGTCGCACCGCCCCAGCGCCTCCGCGTACGCGGCCTGGTAGTCGTCCCAGCGGGCCCGGGAGTCGAGGTCGCTGGGCTGGTACTTCCAGTACTTCGTCGGGTCGGTCAGCCGCTGCGCCAACCGCCGCGCCTGCTCGTCCGGCGAGATGTGCAGCATCACCTTGACCACGGTCACCCCGCCGTCGGTCAACTCCCGCTCGAAGGCGTTGATCTGGTCGTAGCGGGCCCGCCAGGTCTGCTCCGGCACCAGGGCGTCGACCCGGGCCACCAGCACGTCCTCGTAGTGCGAGCGGTTGAACACCCCGACGTACCCGGGCGGGGGCAGCGCCCGGCGGACCCGCCACAGGAAGTCGTGCCGCAACTCCTGCCGGGTCGGCGGCCCGAACGAGCGGATGTGCAGGCCGAGCGGGTTCATCGCGCCGGCCACCCGCTTCACCGTGCCGTCCTTGCCCCCGCAGTCCATCGCCTGGAGCACCAGCAGCAGCCGACCCGGCCGGCCCCGGCCCAGCCGCGCCCCGTCCCTGGCGGGAGCTGACACCGACGGGCCCGGTTCGCCGGCCGCCCGCGCGGTGGCGAACAGCATCTCCTGCTGCCGGGCCAACCCGGTGCCGACCAGCTCCACCTGCCGGCGGGCCCACGGCTTACGGTCCCGGCCCCGGCCCGCCACGGCGGGCAACCCCGGGGTGGCCCGGGGATCGACCGCCCCCAGGTCGACCGGGCCGCCACCACCGGGCACCCGCAACAACTGCCGCATCGTCGCCCCCTCGGGTACGACGACCTCCGTCTCCTCGTCTGCGCGCATCCCCCGATCCTCGCCCACCACCGCACCGGCCGCCTCCCGGGAATCGGTTGGTGACCCAGCGTCGGTCGGGCCACGCCCAGGTCAGACCACCAGAGCCAGCCACTTCCGGTAGGCCGAGGCGAACGGTTCGGTGCCGTCGCCGAGGGCGGTGAGCAGCCTCGCCGCCGCCGCCTGCGCCTGCGCCACCACGTCGTCCGGATAGCCGAACCGGACCCGGTGCTCGGCGAACTCGTCCTCGTCGCGCAGCTCCACCAGACCGGTGGTCCGGCGGCGCACCACGTCCAGGTCGAGGTCGACCAGGTGGACGGTGTCGTCGCCCTCCCAGCGGGCCGGGGTGGCGATGTCGCAGTAGACCTCGCTGGTCCGGGGCGGCGGGTTGAACATGCACGTCCACCAGGCGTGGTGCGGCACCAGCAGGACGAAGGGGATCTGCTCCACCGAGGGCCGGCCGTGGTAGACCGAGGCGGTGCCCTCGGTCACCCCCAGCCACACCCCGAGGTCGTCCTCGGCCAGCCGGCGGGCCGGGTAGTCGCGGTGGGCGCTGCCGTCGTACTTGCGGTAGATCACGCGGACCACGTCGCTCGGCATGAATCGCACCCTAGCCGATTCCGGCCCCTCCCCGCCGCAGCGAGTTGACCCGTCCGAGGTCACGACAATCCGGACGGTGACCGCGCCACGCGGGGAGGCGGCGGCACGTCCACTGTCGGCGGCGGCGGGTACCGTCGCACGGTGACTCCGCCCCGTACCGCCGCCGGCCCCAGCACCCCCTCGGCCCGCTCCGGCCGACGGCGCGGTGGCCGGCCGAGCGGCACCGAGCTGCTGGCGGCGGCGGTCGGCGCGGTGCCCGGCGGCGCGACCCGGCCGGGCCAGCAGCAGATGACCGAGGCGATCGAACGCAGCGTCGCCGCCCGTGAGCACCTGCTGGTGCAGGCCGGCACCGGCACCGGCAAGTCGCTGGGCTACCTCGCCCCCGCGCTGACCGTGGACGGGCCGGTGGTGGTCTCCACCGCCACCCTGGCGTTGCAGTCCCAACTGGTCGAGCACGACCTGCCCCGGCTCGCCGACGCGGTCGAGCCGCTGCTCGGCCGCCGCCCGACCTTCGCCGTGCTCAAGGGGCGGCACCACTACCTCTGCCTGGCCCGGCTGGACAACTCCACCGAGGACGAGCCGGAGGACACTCTCTTCGACGCCCCCGCCGAGCGGCCCGCCGGCGGGACGAAGTGGCTCGGCGAGGCCGGCCGGATGGGCAAGCAGATCCAGCGGCTGCGCGACTGGGCCGAGAAGACCGACACCGGCGACCGGGACGAGCTGGACCCGGGCGTCGACGACCAGGCGTGGCGGCTGGTCTCGATGCCGGCCCGCGAGTGCGTGGGGGCGTCGCGCTGCCCGTTCGGCCAGGAGTGTTTCGCCGAGGCGTCGCGGGCCCGGGCCCGCGAGGCCGACGTGGTGGTCACCAACCACAGCCTGCTCGCGGTGGACATGCTGGCCGGCCGGCACATCGTGCCGCCGCACAAGCTGCTGATCGTCGACGAGGCGCACGAGCTGGCCGACCGGGTCTCCTCGGCCGCCCAGGCCGAGCTGGTGCCGGAGCAGATCGACCGCTCCGCCCGACGGGCCCGCCCGCTGCTGCGACCGGACGTCGCCGACCGGCTCACCGAGGCCGGCGACGCGCTCGCCGTCGGGCTGGCCGAGGCTCCGGCCGGCCGGCTCACCGGCGGCCTGCCCGGCCCGCTGCGCGAGGCGTGCACGCTGCTGGACGCGGCCACCCGGGCCGCCCTCGACGCGATCGGCGACATCAAGGCCGACGATCCGGACCCGGTCCGCAAGCAGCAGGCCAAGGCGGTGCTCGACGAGCTGTCGACCACCGCGCAGCGGCTGCTGGAGGAGGCCGACCACGACGTCGCCTGGGTGGAGAAGCCGGACAACGGCAGCCGCCGGGCGCTGGTGGTCGCGCCGCTGTCCGTCGCCGGCACCCTCGCCACCCACCTGTACGACGAACGCACCGTGGTCGCCACCTCGGCGACGCTGGCGCTGGGCGGCCGGTTCGACACGGTGGCCCGGGCGCTCGGCCTGGAGGCGCCGACCCCCGCCCCGCCGTCCCCGGCCGCCGCCGCGATGGCCACCGCCGCCGCGGGCCGGTCGACAGGCGTCGTCGGCGGCGGTACGGCGGTCGGGGCCGCCGGCCCGGATGCCGGCGGGGTGGCGAGCGCCCCGGGCAGCCGGGCCGCCACCGGCGTCGTACCGGCCACGTCGGGGCCGGGCTGGTCGTCGCTCGACGTCGGCTCACCGTTCGACTACGCCCGGCAGGGCATCCTGTACGTCGCCGCGCACCTGCCCCGGCCCAGCGTCTCCGGGCTGCCCGAGGCGGCCGGTGAGGAGTTGCTGCGGCTGGTCGGCGCGCTCGGTGGCCGTACCCTCGGGTTGTTCTCCTCCCGGCGGGCCGCGCAGCAGGCGGCGGAGCTGCTGCGGGCGCGCACCGACCTGCCGGTGCTGCTCCAGGGCGAGGAGGCGCTGCCGCTGCTGGTGCGGCGGTTCCGCGAGGATCGGTCGAGCTGCCTGTTCGGGGTGATGTCGCTCTGGCAGGGGGTGGACGTTCCTGGCGACTCGTGCCAGCTCGTGGTGATCGACAGGCTGCCGTTCCCGCGTCCCGACGAGCCGCTGGCGGCGGCCCGCGCGGCGGCGGTGGACGCGGGCGGCGGGTCCGGTTTCTCGGCGGTCAGCGTGCCGATCGCGGCGGTCCGGCTGGCGCAGGGGGTGGGCCGGCTGATCCGGGCCACCGGTGACCGGGGGGTGGTCGCGGTCCTCGACTCGCGGTTGGAGACGGCGCGTGGCTACGGGCCGTTCCTGCGCCGCTCCCTGCCCCCGTTCTGGTACACCACCCGGCCCGAGGTGGCCCGGGGCGCGCTGGAGCGCCTGGCCAAGGCCTGACCCCCGCACGGCAGCCGCCCGCTCCCCGGCGGGGAACGGGCGGCGGGCCGGTCCGGGTCAGGGCGCCTGGGAGGCGACCACCACGGCGTCCGGTGGGGTGTCGGGCACGCTGCGGGCGGCGAGCCGGCGTACGGCGGTGTTGAGCACCGCGATCAGCGGCACCGCGACCAGCGCGCCGGTGATGCCGGCGAGGACCACCCCGGCGGCGATCCCGATGATCACCGCGAGCGGGTGGATGGCCACCGCCCGACCCATGATCAACGGTTGCAGCAGGTGCCCCTCGACCTGCTGCACACCGATCACCACGCCCAGGATGATCAGGGCGGTCACCGGGCCGCTGTCGACCAGCGCCACCAGCACCGCCACCCCGCCGGAGAGGGCGGCCCCGACGATCGGGATGAACGCGCCGAGGAAGACCAGCGCGGCCAGCGGGAAGGCGAACGGGATGTCGAAGACGACCAGGAAGATGCCGATGCCCACCGCGTCGATGAACGCCACCAGCACGGTGGCCCGCACGTAGGCGCCGAGCGTGGCCCAGGAGGCCCGGCCGGCGTCGTCGACCTTCCACCGGGCGGCGACCGGCAGCAGCCGGACCAGGAAGCGCCAGATCCGGCTGCCGTCACGCAGGAAGAAGAAGGTGGCGAAGAGCACCAGGATCGCGCCGGTGAGCACCTCGGCCAGGGTGGCGGCGGTGGCCAGCGCCCCGCTGGTGAACCTCTCGGTGTTGCCGTTGATCCAGCCCTGCGCCTCTTCGATGTAGCGGTTGAGCTGGCTGTCCGACAGGTGCAGCGGGCCGGTCTTGAGCCAGTCCTGGATCTGCCGGACGCCCTGCGACGACTTCTCGCTCAGCTCCGGCACGCCCTGGATGAACTCGTTGACCACCAGGGTCAGCGTGCCCACCACCGCGGCCAGCCCGCCGACCATCACCACCGCGGTGGCCAGCGACCGGGGGAACCGGGCCCGCAGCAGCCAGCCCACCGCCGGGGCGAGCAGCGCGGAGAGCAGCAGCGCCACCGCCAGCGGGATGATCACGATGCTGATCGTCCCGACGATCCTCAGCAGCGCCCAGGTGACCACGCCGATCACGATCAACCGCCACGACCAGGCGGCGGCGATCCGCAGCGCGTGCGGCACGTCGGCGTCGTCGCGGCTGGAGGTGGAGTTGTGCATGGCCGCCGGGGGTTCGACCCCGACCACCGTCGCCGACGGGGCGGCCGGCGGGCCGGGGGACGCGGGTGTGGCCACTCCGGCCCCCTCGGGCGCGTCGGTCGGATCGGCGCGCCCCGCGCGGACCGACTCCCGTCCGGACTCGTAGGCGCGGCGGAGTCGGCCGCGTACCCGCTCGAAGCGGCTCAAGCGCACCTCCTGAGAAACGACACCGGGACGCCCACGGCGACGGCCCGGACAGGGTATGTCCGTACGCCCGCCACCGTAGGGCAGTTTCGCCACTCATTGCCCCACGCCGCATCGGCTCAACCACCGCACGGACGTCACCGGCCCACACGGTAGCGTCTTGGCGTGACCGCCGACCCGAACCTCGACACCGGCCTGCCGATCCGCCTGCTGCACGACCGGGTGCTGGTGAAGGTGGACGGCAGCGAGGGCGAACGCCGCTCCACCGCAGGCATCGTCATCCCGGCCACCGCCGCCGTCGGCAAGCGGTTGGCCTGGGCCACCGCCGTGGGCGTGGGTCCGCACGTACGCGCCGTCGTGGCCGGCGACCGGGTGCTCTTCGACCCGGACGACCGCTCCGAGGTCGAACTGCACGGCCGGGGGTACGTCCTGCTGCGCGAGCGGGACGTGCACGCCGTCGCCGCCGAACGGGTGGAGAGCGAGTCCACCGGCAGCACCGGCCTCTACCTGTAGGTCCGGTTTCTCCCCGGCCCTCGGGAGCCGTCCCGGGTGGTCTACCGGTTTGTCCCGCTTCCCGGCGGGAAGCCAGGCACGTCCAGGTGCCCTGGGGAGGGACGATGCCGGTACTCGTGAAGAAGGTGCTGCTCTGGGGCAGCGTCGCCTTCCTGATCTACTTCATGGCGTTCCGCCCGGACGGGGCGGCCCAGATGTTCAAGGGGATCGGGGCGGCCCTGATGGCGATGGCCCAGGGCCTCGGCGACTTCCTCACCACCCTGATGACCTGACCCCGCCCGCCGGGCCTGACCCCGCCCGGGGCCGGTCAGTACCGGCCGGGCGGCCACGGGGCGGCCGGGCGGGGACCGTACCAGCCGGGCGGGCCGTAGCCGGCCGGATAGGCCGGGGGCGGCGGCGGGGCCAGCACCACCGGGATCGGCACCACCGGTGAGTCCGGGGCGTCGACGACCCGCTGCGTGCCGTCGGGGAACCGCAGGTGGTAGCGCTGCCCGTCCCAGACCCCCACCGGCGTCTGCGGGTCCCGGCCGACGAAGAACGACCGGTACGCCGCGATCGTCTCCAGCAGCTGCCGCTCCTCCCGCAGGGTGTTCTCCCGCTCCGCCGGCTTGCGGTCCAGGCCGCGCCGCATCCCGTCGCGCAGCAGCGCCAGCCGGGTCGCGGCGAACTGGTAGCCGCGCATCGCGCGCAGTCCGGCGTCCCCACCGACCCGCCGCGCCCAGGTGCGGGCGGCGTGCCGGCGGCCCAGGCTGCCCAGGGCGGCCACCTCGGGCGGGCTCAACCAGCCCGCCCGCACGTAGTCGGGCAGGGTCCGCTCGGTGAGCCGCCCCTCCCAGGCGCGCAGCCAGACCGCGAAACCGACCATGCCGAAGAAGATCGGCACCATCACCGCGACCATCCCGTAGAAGAAGATCACCGCCTGGCCGGTGGCCTGGACCAGCGTCGGGATCAGGTTCCAGGTGCCGTGCAGCATCATCGCCAGCAGCAGGCCGGCGATCGGGGCGAGCACCCGTACCCGCCGGTCGGCGGTGCGGGCGGCGATGCCCAGCCCCACCCCGGTCATCGAGGTGAACAGCGGGTGGGCGAAGCCGAAGAAGAGGATCCGCGAGATGAAGATGACGATGACGTTGCGTACGCCGGTGGCCGGCCCCCACTGGTCGACGCCCGAGGCGTACCCGAGGCCACCCAGGTAGAGGATGTTCTCCACCATGGCGAACCCGACGGCGGACAGCCCGCAGTAGACCAGGCCGTCGGTGATCCCGGACCACTCCCGGCGGCGGAAGATCAGCAGCAGGATCGGGCCGAGCGCCTTGGTCAGCTCCTCGATGAACGGGGCCACCAGCACCCCGGTCAGCGACGACGACACCCCCCAGTCCTTGAACAGGGCGGCGAAGCTGTTGTTGACGGTCAGCGACGCGGCGGTCGAGACGAACGCGCCCCAGGCGAAGCAGAAGATCAGGTACTTCAGCGGTTCGGGTTCGTACCGGTCGAGCCAGAGGAAGCAGGCCACCAGGACGGGCACCGGCAGGATCGCCGCGGTCACCCCGACCAGCAGCGCGTCCAGACCCAGGTTGGAGCCGAGCGTGTAGAGCATGTAGACCGCGCAGGCCGCGATCAGCAGCACCACCCCGGCCAGCACCAGGACCCGCCGCCAGCCGAGCCGGCGCAGCGGCATCCGGGGCGCTGCGGCGTCCGGCGACGGTACGGCGGGCGCGGGCGGCGGCGGGGGCCCGCCGGGCGGGGTGTCGGCCATGTGGATCAGCGTAGTCATCCCCGGCCCGTTCGGCCGGGCTCTCCCGGTGCCCGGTGGACCGGCCCGGTCGGGGGCGGCCCGGTCCGGGGCCGGGTCAGCCCAGCGGCGGCGCGGTCGGGGGTTTCGGGGCGGCTTGCCGCTCGGCCGGACTACCGCCCGGTTTCTCCCTGTCGCCGAACGCCTGCCGGATCAGCCGGTTGGCGTCCTCCTGCTCGATCCCCGAGGCGACCAGCAGATCACTGGCGGTGGTACGCACCTGGGCGATCACCACGCTGCCGGAGAACCCGACCCCCTGGTCGTACGCCCGGCCGGCCTCGCTGACCGCGCGCAGTGACCGTTCCCGGGCCCGCTCCGGCTCGTCCCCGACGGCGAACTCGTGCCGCAGCAGGCGGACCGACTCGGCCAGGTGGACCACCGCGTCCGGCATCGGGTCGGGTACCGGCTCGTCGTCCTCGATCATGGTGACCGATCGCCGGATCAGGGTGCCGCTGTTGCGCATCGCCCGGTCGATCGGCTCGGCCGCCTCGGCGTAGTGGGTCAGTTCGCTGCGCCGGTGCCAGCGGGCCGGGGAGAGCGTGCTGGTCTCCTTGGCCCCCTCGATGGCCTCGGTGAAGGTGGCCAACTCCTCCTTGTTCTCGCGGAGCCGGTCCAGTGCCCGTTGGGCGGCTCCCCGGTCCCGGTCGCGCAACGCCTGGGCACAGACGTCGAGCTGGTCGGCGAGCAGGTCCAGCGCCGGCCGGGCCGCCCGATTGATCACCCGGAGCGGGTTGAGCGGCAGCAGGAGCGCGGTGACCAGCAACGCGATGCCACCGCCGACGAACGCGTCGACGAACCGGGGCAGCTCCAGATCCTCGGTGGACGGGCTCAGCGTGACGATCAGCACGGCCGTCGCGGCGGCCTGGATCACCACCGCGACACTGGCCCCGAAGAAGGTGGTGAGCACGATCGCCGCGGTCACCACCAACCCGAGCTGCCAGCCCCCGGTGCCGAGGAAGTAGATCAGCACGTCGCCGAGGAACACCCCGACCGCCACCCCGACGATCAGCTCCACCGTCCGGCGCAGCCGCTGGCCCACCGAGGCCGCCAGGGTGCCGACCGCCGAGATCGGCGCGAACACCGGTTGCGGGTTGCCCAGCAGGTGGTGCGACACGATCCAGGCCAGCGCGGCGGCCAGGCCCGCCTGTACGGCCAGGCCCAGAGCCAGGTGCACCTGGTGCAGCCGGTCGTGCAGGGTGGCCCGGCCCCGGGTGCGCAGGTAGGCCATGGCGCCGGCGATCCGCGCGGTGTCGACGTCGTTCCCGGCGTCCCGCAGCCCGGCCCGACGCAGCAGCGACGGTTGTCGGTCCCGGGCCAGCGCCATGGCGGGGACTACCCACGTCGCAGCGGTTCATCCCTGCGGCACAATCGTCCGGGTGACCGAGCTGATCGACAGGTGGGTGGCGGCGGCGCTCGCCGCCGGGGCCGTCGACGGGCCGGCGCTGACCGCCGCCGGGGCCGACCTGCTGACCCGCTGGCGGGAGCCGCACCGGCGCTACCACACGGCGCACCACCTGCGAGCGGTGCTGGACGTGGTCGACCGGCACGCCGACCTGGCGGACCGGCCGGAACGGGTCGCGCTCGCCGCGTGGACGCACGACGCCGTCTACGACCCGCGCGCCGCCGCCGACGCCAACGAACGGGCCAGCGCGGAGCTGGCCGGCACCCTGCTCACCGGGCTGGGGGTGCCGGCCGCCACGGTGGCCGAGGTCCGCCGGCTGGTGCTGCTCACCGCCGGGCACCTGGTCACCCCGGGCGACCGCGACGGCGCGCTGCTCTGCGACGCCGACCTGGCCGTCCTGGCCACACCCCCCGAGGTGTACGACGGGTACGCCGCCGCGATCCGCGCCGAGTACGCACACGTGCCCGAGGCGGACTTCCGTACCGGCCGGGCGCGGGTCCTCGACGGGCTGCTCGCCCTGCCCGCCCTGTTCCGGCTGCCCCCGCTGGCCGCCCGGTGGGAGGAACCGGCCCGCGCCAACCTCCGCCGCGAGCTGGCGTCTCTACGCTGATCCACCGTCCGGCGTCACCGGCGCCCCGGGTTGAGGTGTTTGGGGCGGCGCAGGCCGGAGGCGTACAGCAGGCGGACGATCTCCCGGCTGGGCACCACCCGGGCACCGAGCCACACCGCCACGGCGAACCGGTCGGCGGGGATGTCGTAGTGGTCCCGGTCGAACCCGCGCCGGGGCACCCCCAGCGTCTCGGCGAACACGTGCAGCTCGGCCGGGGAGACGTCGCTGATCAGGTGCGACCAGAGCCGACCGCGCCACGGCCAGGCGGGCCGGTCCAGGTACAGCATGGCGGCCAATCTAGCCGCCGGTTAGCCTCGGCCGCATGGCTGGCTCCCCCCTCCTCGACGACCTGCGGGCGGCCCTTGGCGACGAGGCCGTCCTCACCGACCCGGACCTGCTCCGGCTGCACCGGCGCGACGAGGCGGACCTCTGCGCCGCCGGCACGCCGCTGGTGGTCGTCCGCCCCCGGGACACCGCACAGGTGGTGGCGGTGGTCCGGGCGGCGGCCCGGCACGGCGTACCCGTGGTGCCGCAGGGGGCGCGGACCGGCCTGGCCGGTGCGGCGAACGCGGTGGACGGCGCGGTGGTGGTGAGCACCGTCGCGATGACCGCGATCCGGGAGATCGACCCGGTGGCCCGGATCGCCGTGGTGCAGCCGGGCGTGGTGAACGCCACGCTGGCCCGCGCCGTCCGGGAACAGGGCCTGTACTACCCGCCCGACCCGGGGTCCTGGGAGTCCTCCACCATCGGCGGCAACGTCTCCACCAACGCCGGGGGGATGTGCTGCGTCAAGTACGGGGTGACCACCGAGTACGTCCTCGGGCTGGAGGTGGTGCTGGCCTCCGGTGAGGTGCTGCGCACCGGCCGGCGTACCGCCAAGGGCGTGGCCGGGTACGACCTGACCCGGCTCTTCGTCGGCGCGGAGGGCACCCTCGGCGTGATCACCGAGGTCACCGTGGCGCTGCGGCCCGCGCCGGAGGAGTCGCTGACCATGGTGGCGGTCTTCGGCTCGACCTCCGGGGCGGGTACGGCGGTGGCCGGGATCGCCGCGCGGGGGCTCACCCCGAGCCTGCTGGAGCTGCTGGACCGGACGCACCTGCGGGCGATCGAGGCGTACCGGCCGATGGGGTTGCGGACCGACGCGCAGGCGCTGCTGCTCGCCGCCGCCGACACCGGCCCCCGGGCGGCGGACGACCTGGCCCGGATCGCCGAGGTCTGCGCGGCGGCCGGCGCGCAGGAGGTGTACGCGGCGACCGACGCGGTGGAGGCGGCGGCGCTGCTGCAGGCCCGCCGGCTGGCCCACCCGGCGATGGAGAAGTTCGCCGTCGACACCTACCCGGACGGCAACGGCGGCCTGATCATCGACGACGTGGCGGTGCCCCGGGGGGCGCTCGCGACGCTGCTGGACGGGGTGGCCCGGATCGCCACCGAGTGCGGGGTGCCGATCGGGGTGGTCGGCCACGCCGGTGACGGCAACCTGCACCCGAACATCGTGGTGGACCGGGCCGACCCGGCGAGCCTGGAACGGGGCCGACGGGCCTTCGACGAGATCATCCGGCTCGGGCTGGAACTCGGTGGCACCTGCACCGGCGAGCACGGCGTCGGGCTGCTCAAGCGGGACTGGCTGGCCCGGGAGATCGGGCCGGTCGGCGTCCGGGTGCACCAGGCGATCAAGGCGGCGCTCGACCCGGCCGGGCTGTTCAACCCGGGCAAGGTGTTCTGAGCGGGCCGGGAAGGCTCAGCGGGTCGGCTCGGCCGGGGTCGCCTGGGTGAGCAGGAGCAGGATCTCGCCGGCAACCGCCGGTCGTTCCTCACCCGGGCAGTCCTGCGAGGTGATCAGGCCGGCCGTGGTGAGCAGGCTGGACGTCAACGCGTCGATGCAGGTCGCCCGGTACCGGCGGGCCTGGTCGGTCTCCTGGGCCAGCCGCGGGTCGGCCAGCAGCCGGTGCAACCGCTGGACCTGCTCCGGGTCCAGGGAACCGGCCGAGGTGACCCCGTCACCGGCACAGTCGGCGCACTCCCACCGGCCGTCCGGCTCGACGGTCAGCGAGCGCAGTGGACCGTCCTCGCCGAGTTTCTGCATCAGGCTGACCCGGGTCGCCCCCGGCGCTGTCGTCGCGCCCCGGCCCTCCGCTGTGGACCCGCCCTCCCGGTCGACCATCGCGCAGCCGGTCAGGGTGACCGTCATGACGGCGGGGACGAGGAGCGCGCGTGACCACGGAGGGGGAACCACGGGCCGGAACCTATCCCACCCCGCTGCCGTCCGGAACCGGCCGACCGGCCCCGCACCGCCTGGTGGAACCGGCCCCGGGGCCGGTCAGCGGGAGGAGGTCGGCAGGTGCAGCGGGCCGTCCTCGACACCGTCGACACCCCGGTCGGCGGCGAAACCCCGGACGTCGGGGGCACCGAGGCGGGCCGCGTCGGCGGTCGCGTCGTCCGGCATGAGCTGCGACTCCCGCTCGGCCTCGACCCGGGCGCGGTAGTGCGCGATCTCCCGCTCCCGGGTGGCCGCGTCCCAGCCGAGCACCGCCCCCATCAGCTCCGCCGTGTGCCCGGCCGAGTCGAGGCCCCGGTGGGTCGTCTCGAAGGAGATCCGGGTACGCCGGGTCAGCACGTCCTCCAGGTGCAGCGCCCCCTCGGAGCGGGTGGCGTAGGTCACCTCGGCGGCCAGGTACTCGGGTGCGCCGGCCAGCGGTGAGGCGAGCAGCGGGTCGGCGGCGATCAGCGCCAGCACCTCCAGGGTGAGCGTGCCGTACCGCTCCAGCAGGTGTTCGACCACGCCGACGGGCACCCCGTGCCGGCGGGCCAGGTCGGCCCGGTCCCGCCACATCGAGGCGTACCCGTCGGCGCCGAGCAGCGGCAGGTCGGCGGTGCGCGAGGGACGTACGCCGCCGAGCCGGTGGGCGGCCCGGTCGACGACGTCGGCGGCCATCACCCGGTAGGTCGTGTACTTGCCGCCGGCCACCAGCAGCAGCCCGAGCATCGGCTCGAAGACGGCGTGTTCCCGGGAGAGCTTGGAGGTGGAGTCGGCCTCGCCGGCGAGCAGCGGACGCAGCCCGGCGTAGACGCCCTCGATGTCGGCGCTGGACAGCGGCCGGTCCAGCACCAGGTTGACCTGGTCGAGCAGGTACTGGATGTCGCGGGCGGAGGCGGCCGGGTGGGAGCGGTCGAGCCGCCAGTCGGTGTCGGTGGTGCCGATGATCCAGTGCCCGCCCCAGGGGATGACGAAGAGCACACTGGTGGCGGTGCGCACGATCAGCCCGGTCTCGCCGGTGATCGCCGAGCGGGGCACCACCAGGTGCACCCCCTTGGACGCCCGGACCCGCACGCCGGGGCGCAGCCCGACGTCGTTGAGCATCCGGGACATGTCGTCGCTCCACACGCCGGTGGCGGCGATGACGGTACGGGCGCGTACCTCGAACTCGGCGTCCGGGGAGCCGGGGGGCGCTTCCAGGTCGCGGACCCGGACCCCGGTGACCTCCCGGGCCTGCCGCACCAGCCCGACGGCACGGGCGCTGCTCACCACGGTCGCGCCGAGGCTGGCGGCGGTGCGGGCCAGGGTCACCACCAGCCGGGCGTCGTCGACCTGCCCGTCGTAGTAGCGGATGGCCCCGGCCAGCGCGTCGGCCCGTAGGCTGGGGAAGACCCGGCGGGCGCCCTCCCGGGTCAGGTGCCGGTGCAGCGGCATCCCCCGGCCGGTGCCGAACAGCCCGGCGAAGGCGTCGTAGGCGGCAACGCCGGCCCCGTAGTAGGAGCGGCGGAACAGCCGGGCCGGCAGGTCGCGCAGCCCCCGCCCGGCGGGGAGCGGGATCAGGAACGGGACCGGCCGGACCAGGTGCGGGGCGAGCCGGGTGGCGAGCAGCCCACGCTCGGTCAGCGCCTCGTGGACCAGGTGGAACTCCAACTGCTCCAGGTAGCGCAGGCCGCCGTGGATCAGCTTGCTGGACCGGCTGGAGGTGCCGGCGGCGAAGTCGCGGGCCTCGACCAGGGCGACCTTGAGCCCCCGCGAGGCGGCGTCGAGCGCGGCACCGGCCCCGGTCGCCCCGCCTCCGATGACCAGCACGTCGAACCGCTCGGCCCGCAGCCGGCGCAGATCCGCGGCGCGGCGCGGCGGGGAGAGTTGACCGGCGGCGGATCGGGTCACATTGGGGTCACGCACCCGTCCACCGTAACCCGCCAGGTCCCACCCGCAGCAGGCCCAGAACCGGCCAGATTCCCCACCGTCCACCCGGTGACACTGAGCAACACTCGCCCGGATCGGCTCGACGACTCTCCGTAGCCGGTCTCCCGCCGGCCCCCTCCGCCTCCCACACCACCCCCCACCGCCGCGACCAGCCCGATCACCGCATTCCCCACCCACCCCCCACCTCCCTCCCTCGGCCCCTTTGCTCTGCTGCTCTCCACGCGACGCGCACGTTCAGTGATCGGCGCATCCAGGGCAGCAGAGCAAAGGATCCGGAGGTGAAGGTTCACACCCCCACCTGCCGTCACTTTCCGTGACCACGGGACGGAGCCGGCGACCGGGGAGAACGACGGAACACGGGAGGTGGACGCCGAGGCGGACAGGGCGGAGCCGAGCCGCGCGAGGGCGGGGACCGCGCAGGTCCGCGCCCCGGGTCCACCGGCGACGGGCGGGGACCGTCGTCGGACCGGCACCGCCGACGGACGGCGACGTACGTCGTACTGTTTCCGGATGTTGGCCGACACACCACCTCCGCCGGGCTACGGCTTCCCGCCGAGCGCCGCCGCCCGTCCGTCGAGCCCGTGGCCGGTGGTGGCCGCCGCCCTCGCCGGCGGCTGGACGGTCACCCTCGCCGTGCTGCTCCAGGCGGTCGGCTGGTCGGTCGAGCAGTTGCAGGTCGCCGCGGGATGGGACCGGCAGGCGTGGCTCTGGCCGGCGCTCAGCCTGGCCACCGCCCTGCTGGTCGGCCTGCCCGCGCTGCTGCTGGCCCTGCTCCCCCGCTCCCCCCGGGTCCGGGTCACCGGCCGGGCCTGGCTCGCCGCCGCGCTCGCCCTGGTCGCCTTCGGGTCGCTACGGGCACTGCCGCAGGTCCACCACGAGGCGTACCTGGCCGCGCTGGCCGCGACGGCGACCCTGCTCGCGCTGCTGGCCACCCGGCTGCCCACGCCCGCCCTCGCCCAGCCGGCCGCCGCCACGCCCGCCCCGACCACCGCCCCCGAGGGCACCGACCCCACGCACGGGCCCGCCACACCCGCCGGCCAGGGCCGGCAGCGCAGCCAGCAGACCGACCACGGTCGCGGACCGGGTGGCGGGGTCGGCCGGCCGCAGGCGGTCACCCTGCTGGCGATCGCCGCCGGGCTGGCGCTGCTGCTGCCGTGGGTCCGGTTCGGCGCGCTGGGCGGCCTGCTGGAGACGGTGCTCGCCGCGCTCGCCGCGACGGCGGTCGGCCTGCTGGCCGGGGCGCTGCTCGACGACCGGTTCTGGGCCCCCTTCACCGGCGACGGGCCACCCCGGGCCGCCCGTACCGTGCTGGTCGGCGGCCTGGTCGCCGGGGTGGTCCTGCTGCTGGTCGGCGCGGGCGCCGGCCACTCCGGCGTACAGCTTCCCGCGCTGCTCTTCGTCCCGCCCGTCGGGTTCGCGCTGGGTGCGTGCCAGGTGGCGGCCCGGCGGGCCGGCCGGCCCGCCGGTGCCGCGCCGGTGCGCTGGCTGGTCGGCCTGGCGGTGTTCGGCCCGCTGGCGCTCACCGACCCGGAGGAGATCTCGGTCCTGCTGGCCACCACCCGCGACGTCCCGTACTGGGTCGCGGTCGCGTCCGGCGTCGGGTTCGCCGTCGCGCTCCTGCTGGCCATCGGGTACGGGGTGCTGCTCGCCCGGCCACGCGGGCGCGCGCCGCGCCGGCTGGTCGCCGCGTCGGGCGCGGCCGTCCTGCTGCTCACCGTCGGGGTGGTCGACGTGGCCGCCGGCCAGCCCGGCCTGTACGGCGAGCGGCTGCTGGTGGTGCTCCGCGAGCAGGCCGACCTCTCCGGCATCCCCGCCGGTGCGCCCGGCCGGGCGGGCCGGGAGGCGCGGACCGCCGAGGTCTACCGCCGGCTCGTCGCCACCGCCGAACGCACCCAGGGCGGGCTGCGCCGGGACCTGAGCCGGCTGGGCCTCGACCCGACGCCGTACTACCTGGTCAACGCGATCGAGACCGACGGCGGGCCGGCGGTGCGGGCCTGGCTCTCCGGTCGGCCCGAGGTGGCCCGGGTGCTGGTCAGTCAGCGGCTCCGCCCGTTGCCCGCACCGGCCCCGGTCAGCCGGGGCGACCAGCCCGCGCCGACCGGGCCGGAGTGGAACCTGCGGATGATCCGGGCCGACCGGGTCTGGTCGGAGCTGTCCGTCACCGGCACCGGCGTGGTGATCGGCAGCTCGGACTCCGGGGTCGACGGCACCCACCCGGCATTGGCCGCCGGCTTCCGGGGCGGCGATGACTCCTGGTACGACCCGTGGAACCACACCCGCTCCCCCGCCGACTCCGGCGGCCACGGCACCCACACCGCGGGCAGCGCCGTGGGGCGGGACGGCATCGGGGTGGCTCCCGGTGCGCAGTGGGTGGGCTGCGTCAACCTCGATCGCAACCTGGGCAGCCCGGCGCACTACCTGGACTGTCTCCAGTTCATGCTGGCCCCGTTCCCGGCCGGTGGCGACCCGTTCACCGACGGACGCCCGGCGCGTGCCCCGGACGTGCTGACCAACTCGTGGGGGTGCCCACCGGTGGAGGGCTGTGACCCGGGGGCGTTACGTCCGGCGACCGCCGCCCTGGAGGCGGCGGGCATCCTGGTGGTGGCCGCCGCCGGGAACACCGGCCCGGACTGCCGGTCGATCGTCGACCCGCCGGCCCCGTACGCGGACGTGCTGACGGTGGGGGCGGTGAACCGGGACCGGGTGGTCGCCGAATTCTCCAGCCGGGGTCCCGTCGCGGGTGGGGTGGTCAAGCCGGATCTGGTCGCCCCGGGGGAGGGGATCACCTCCGCGATGCCCGGCGGCGGTTACGCCACGCTGGACGGCACCTCGATGGCCACCCCGCAGGTGGCGGGTGTGGTGGCGCTGATGTGGTCGGCGAATCCGACGCTGGTAGGCAACCTGGCCCGGACCCGGAGCATCCTGCGGGACACGGCTCAACCGGCCGGGCCCGCCGACCTCAGTTGCGGCCCGGTGACGGCGTCGAGCGGGGCCGGGCTGGTCGACGCGTACGCGGCGGTGCGGGCGGCCCGCCGCTGACCGCTCCCCGTCGCCGGGGTGAGCCGGCCCGGGTGGGCACGGACACGGAACGGGGCGGACCGCTCGCGCGGCCCGCCCCGTCCGGTGTTGGAGCTGGACTCAGAAGTCCATGTCCCCGCCACCCGGGCCAGCCGGGGCGGCCGGGGTCTTCTCCGGCTTGTCCGCCACGACGGCCTCGGTGGTGAGGAAGAGCGCCGCGATCGACGCGGCGTTCTGCAGCGCCGACCGGGTCACCTTGGCCGGGTCGATGATGCCCGCGGCCAGCAGGTCGACGTACTCACCGCTGGCGGCGTTGAGGCCGTGCCCGGCGTCCAGGTTGCGGACGCGCTCGACGACCACGCCACCCTCCAGGCCGGCGTTGACGGCGATCTGCCGCAGCGGGGCGTCCAGCGCGATCTTGACGATCTGCGCGCCAGTGGCCTCGTCGCCGGTCAGGTCCAGCTTGTCGAAGGCGGTCTTGCCGGCCTGCACCAGCGCGACGCCACCACCCGGGACGATGCCCTCCTCGACGGCGGCCTTCGCGTTGCGGACGGCGTCCTCGATGCGGTGCTTGCGCTCCTTCAGCTCGACCTCGGTGGCCGCGCCGACCTTGATCACCGCGACGCCGCCGGCCAGCTTGGCCAGCCGCTCCTGCAGCTTCTCACGGTCGTAGTCGGAGTCGCTCTTGTCGATCTCGGCCCGGATCTGGTTGACCCGGCCCTGGATCTGGTCGGCGTCGCCGGCACCGTCGACGATGGTGGTCTCGTCCTTGGTCACCACGACCTTGCGGGCGCGGCCCAGCATGTCGAGGCTGACGGCGTCGAGCTTGAGGCCGACCTCCTCGCTGATGACCTGGCCACCGGTGAGGATGGCGATGTCGGTCAGCATGGCCTTGCGGCGGTCACCGAAGCCCGGCGCCTTGACGGCGACGGACTTGAAGGTGCCCCGGACCTTGTTGACGACCAGGGTGGCGAGGGCCTCGCCCTCCAGGTCCTCGGCGATGATCAGCAGCGGCTTGCCCGACTGCATGACCTTCTCCAGGATCGGGAGCAGGTCCTTCACCGAGGAGATCTTGCTGTTGACGATCAGGAGGTACGGGTCGTCGAAGACGGCCTCCATACGCTCCGGGTCGGTCATGAAGTACGCGGAGATGTAGCCCTTGTCGAAGCGCATGCCCTCGGTGAGCTCCAGCTCCAGCCCGAAGGTGTTGCTCTCCTCGACGGTGATGACGCCTTCCTTGCCGACCTTGTCCATCGCCTCGGCGATGATCTCGCCGACGGTGCTGTCACCGGCGGAGATGGAGGCGGTGGAGGCGATCTGCTCCTTGGTCTCGACGTCCTTGGCGAGCTTGGACAGCTCCTCCGAGACGCTGGCCACGGCGGCCTCGATGCCCCGCTTCAGGGCCATCGGGTTGGCACCGGCGGCCACGTTGCGCAGACCCTCGCGCACCAGGGCCTGGGCCAGGACGGTCGCCGTCGTCGTGCCGTCACCGGCGACGTCGTCGGTCTTCTTGGCGACCTCCTTGACCAGCTCGGCGCCGATCTTCTCGTACGGGTCCTCGAGCTCGATCTCCTTGGCGATGCTCACACCATCGTTGGTGATGGTGGGGGCACCCCACTTCTTCTCGAGCACCACGTTGCGGCCCTTGGGGCCGAGGGTCACCTTCACGGCGTCGGCGAGCTGGTTCATGCCCCGCTCGAGGCCGCGGCGAGCCTCTTCGTCGAACGCGATCATCTTGGCCATACGGCGTTGTCCTCCTGGACACTCACGGGCCACCCGGGTGTTGTGCCCCGGACGGGCCGCCTGGTGTACGCACCTTGGGGACGTCGCCACCTGGCGACGACGACGTCCTCCTCGGTCGGGCCGGACAGCCCGCGACGACCGGCCATGTGCCACCCCGACGCCATCGAGACGTCTGTGTGACCGTGGCCCTACCGCCCCGACCATTGGCACTCATCGTATGCGAGTGCCAATGACTTGTTTAGCACTCTCCCCTGCCGAGTGCAAGCACGATGGGGCCGGTCAGCCGAGTTCCGCCACCAGTCGTGTGACGTTCACCGGCCCCTCCTGCGCCCGCTGCTCGGCGTACGTCACGACCAGCCCGACCAACTGCACCAGGTAGACCGGGACGACCAGCACCGCGCTGACCAGGATCACCGCCACCGCGCCCACGGCGGTGCCCGGCGCGGTGAACGGGTCGGTGCCGAACGGCACGGTGCCGACCGACTCCACCACGCTGCCGAGCACGCTGCCGAGGAACACCGCCAGGGCGACGAGCGCCACCCGGCCGAGCACCATGCCCAGCCGGTCGTGGAACATGCGGAACGAGCGGCCGACCGGGTTCTGCCCCTCGAACAGGTAGACCGGGCCGGCCAGGGCGAGGGCGAAGGCCAGGTAGATGCCGGGCAGCAGGCAGAGGCAGAACCCGACGCCGACGAGCACGCCCAGCACCAGCATCCAGCCCCACAGGCCGAGGCAGCGGCGCGCGCCGTAGCGCAGCGCGCCGGGCAGGTCGGCGGGTTGGCCGGCGGCCTGCCGGGCCACCACCCAGGTCCCACCGGCCCAGCCGATGCCCTGCACCACCCCGAACGCCAGCGCGACCAGGAACACCGAGACGCCGTAGATCACCAGGTCGCTGAGGTAGTCCTCGGGCAGCGAGCCGTCGGCGGGCAGCATGGTGGCGTCGGGTCCCATGCCGAGCGAGAGCAGGGACACCGCCACCGCCGGCACGACCTGGGTGAGCAGCATCAGCGGCAGCAGGGGCCGCCAACTGCGCCGCACCGCGCCGGCACACCGGCTCAACCACCCCTCCAGGCCGGCGTACGGGGGGTTGACCAGCGGGTCCTCGGGGCCCCACGGGCCGGCGTACGGCGCGGGACCGCCGCCCTGGCCCGGATACGGACCGACCCCGGGCGGGAGACTGCCGGCGGGCGGATGGCCCCAGCCCGGCGCCCAGGCCCCGGGCGTCCCCCAGCCGGGCTGACCGGGCGGCGCGCCCCAGCCGGGCTGGCCGGAGGGCGTGCCCCAGGGCGGTTGCCCCCACGGACCACCCGGAGACCCGGAAGCGGGGTCGGGTGGACCCGAAGGCGACTGGTCGGACATGAACCCTCCTCAGCGGGACGCCTGGACGGTTCACGATCTTTCCCGGCACCGGTCGCTACCGCCAGCCGTCACCCGGTGCACCCGACGGGTGGGAACCCGCCCGGCCGCCGGGGCAACAGCCCGGGGTGGGAACCCGATGCGCCCCGTCACCGGGGACGGGGCGGGACCGGCGGAAGGTCAGGCGATGACGCGGACCTGTTCGGCCTGCGGGCCCTTCTGGCCCTGGGCGATCTCGAACTCCACCCGCTGACCGTCGTCGAGCGCCTTGTAGCCGTCCATTTCGATGGCGGAGAAGTGGACGAAGACGTCCTGCCCGCCGTCGACGGCGATGAAGCCGTAGCCCTTTTCGGAGTTGAACCACTTGACGGTGCCCTGTGCCACGGTGCACTTCCTCACTCTGCGCGGCGTTCTCCAACTCCGGATTGCCGGCGGGCCGACAGCGGAGAGCCACCGTTGCGGCGGTCGGTGAGGGCCGCTGAATCGGTGACCGAAATCGCACGCTACACGAGGAGTGACGACAGCGCACGACCACAAATGGGGTCAAATCAGACGGGTATCGACCCGGTTACCCATCGGTGAACGTCGCTGCGGTATGCATGCCTCCATGACCTCTGCCCCGGCCCCACCGGCGACCCGCACGGCCCCCGTGCACCGGGTGCGTCCGCAGGACGCGGCCCGGATGCGGGCGCTGCGGCTGGAGATGCTCGCGGACGCGCCACTGGCCTTCCTGGAGACCGTCGCCGAGGCCGCCGCCCGGCCGCACGCCGACTACGCGGCCCGGATCGCGTACGTGTCCCAGGGGTGTCACACCGCCCAGTTCGTGGCCGACCCCGGCGGCCGGCTGGTCGGGCACGCGGGCGGCACCCTCTCCCCCGACGAGCCGGACCTGACCGTCGTCTACGCGGTCTACGTGACCCCCTCCTGGCGGGGCAGCGGACTGCTCGGTGCGCTGATCGACGAGGTCGCCGCCTGGTCGCGCGCCTGCGGCCGACCGCAGCTCATGCTGGAGGTGGTGGTCGGCAACGACCGCGCCTGCCGGGCCTACCACCGCCTGGGCTTCACCGACACCGGGGTACGCGTCCCGCACCCCAAGATCCCGGCCCTCACCGAACTCCAGATGCGCCGCCCCGCCTGACCTCCACCCCGCCCCTGGCCGCCCGACCCCCGACCGTCCCCCGCTCCACCCCGACCCCGCCCACCCGGCCCCGGTGATCAAGAGGTTCAGGTCAACCGGAGGCCCGGATCTGACGCAAACTTCTTGATCACCGGGGCGGAAGCGGGGGTCGGAGCGGGGCGGAGCGGGGCGGGGCGGGGGAGGCCGGGGGCGGGTCAGGCGGGGCGGCGGGACTGGACGATGCGGAAACGGTTGGCCACGTACGCGCCGTCGGTGAGGGCGGCGTTGGCGGCCGGGTTCGCGCCGCTGCCGTGGAAGTCCGAGAAGGCGGCGGACTGGTTGACGAAGACCCCGCCGGTCAGGTTGGCCGACAGGTGCACCCCGACGTCGATCGCGGCGGCCTCGACGGCGTCCAGCACCGCCTCGTCGGTGGAGTAGACGGCGGCGGTCAGCGCGCCGGACTCCCCCACGGTGGACCGCATGATCTCGATGCTGTGCGCGGTCGAGTCGGTGGCGATGACGAACGAGATCGGCCCGAACCACTCCCGGCCGTAGACCTCGGTGTCGGTGGCGGCGAGCTTGACGACGGTGGGCGTCCGGACCACCGCGTCGGGCAGCGCCGGGTGGGCGACGGTACGCGACTCCAGCACGGTCTCGCCGACCTTGGTGACCTCGTCGAGCCGTTCCAGCACCCCGTCGTTGACGATCGCGCCGGTCAGCTCGACGCCCCGGGCCGGGTCGGCGGTGAGCTTGCCGATGGTGGCGGCGATGCCGGCGGCCACCTCGTCGAAGCTCTTGTGCCCCTGGTCGGTGGCGATGCCCCCGGCCGGGATCAAAATGTTCTGCGAGGTCGTGCACATCTGCCCGCTGTAGAGGGTCAGCGTGAAGCCGAGGTTGCGGCACATCCCGGCGAAGTCGTCGGTGGAGTCGATCACGACGGTGTTCAGGCCGGCCTTCTCGGTGTAGACCGTCGCCTGCCGGGCGTTGGCCTCCAGCCAGTCTCCGTACCCGGTGGAACCGGTGAAGTCGACGATCTTCACTGCGGGGTGCAGGGCCAAGGTCGAGGCCAGCTTCTCGCCGGGGGCCTCGGGGGCGAGCAGCACCAGGTCGGGGTCGAAGCCGGCCTCGGCGAGCACCTCCCGGGCGTACTTCACGGTGATCGCCAGGGGCAGCACCGCGCGGGGGTGCGGCTTGACCACCACCGGGTTGCCGGTGACCAGCGAGGCGAACAGCCCGGGGTACGAGTTCCAGGTCGGGAAGGTGTTGCAGCCGATCACCAGGGCCACCCCGCGCGGCACCACGTGGAACGTCTTGGTCATCCGCAGCGGGTCGCCCTTGCCGGCGGCCTTCTCCCAGCCGGCCGTCCCCGGGTGCCGGGTCATCTCGGCGTACGCGTAGGCGATCGCCTCCAGGGCCCGGTCCAGCGCGTGCGCGCCGCCGGCCTGGAACGCCATCACGAACGCCTGCCCGCTGGTGAACTGCACCGCGTTGGCCAGCTCGAAGATGTGCTTGTGCAGCCGGTCGAGGATCTCCAGGCAGACCCCCACCCGGGCCTGCGGGCCGGCGTCACGCCAGGCCGGCAGGGCGGCGGAGGCGGCGGCGACCACCTCGTCCGCGCCCGGGTGCGGGTAGCGCACGTCCAGGGCCACCCCGAACGGGCTCGTCTCGGTGGCGACCCGGTCGGCCGTGCCGGGCTGGTCGAGCGGGAAGTCACCACCGAGGTACGCCTCGAAGGCGGCCTTCCCGTCGGCGGCGGCCGTCTCGCCGTACACCCGGGGGCTGGGTGATTCGGGATACGCCGACCAGTACCCCCGCTCGGTGATCGCGGTCAGCGCCCGGTGGAGGGTGTCGGCGTGCCTGTCGTACAGCGGGTGCGGGGTCTCCGTCATGCCCGCCATCATGCAACAGATGACGACCAGATCAGTAGGGGCGTGTCACAGATCAGATGGTCGACTGCCACTCCGTGGACCCGGCCACCGGCCGGAACCCGAGCTGCTCGTTGATCGCGATCATGTGGCTGTTCGCCGCCGCGTTGTAGGTGTCGACCACGCTCAGCTCCGGCTCGTACGCCAGGGTGTGTTCGAGGTTCTCGGCCTTGCAGAGCAGGCCGAGCCGGTGCCCCCGGTGGGCCGGGTCGACGATGGTGATCTGCTGCCAGGCGTGCCGGGTGGTGTTCGCGGCCAGGCTGAGCATGCTCCACGCGACCAGCCGGCCGGACTCCCCGTGCACGGCGGCGACGCTGTACCGGCGGACGCCCCGCGCGTCCAGCGCCCGCTCCATGCCCTGGATGCGCTCGGCGTCCACCCGCTCGGGTTCCCACTCCAGGTCACCCAGGGGCGCGTCGGCCAGCAGCCGGCCCTCCAGGTAGGCGAGGTCGGCGAGATGCTCCGACTGCGGGTGGCCGTGCCAGCGGACCGTGCGGTAGCCGGCGGCGGCCGACCGCGCCCCGGCCCGCAGCGCCGCCAGCCGGTCCCGGTCGAGCGCGGTGACGTCGAGCCGGCGACGGACGTCGACCAGCGCCGGCCGGGCACCGAGCGCCGCCGCGAAGGCGGCCCCGGGAAACTCCCCCACCGGGGTGACCCCGACCGCGCCGACCGACGACTCCCCGCCCGGCCCGCCCGACGCCGACGCACCCGGCTCATCGGGTGTCGTCCCACCCGGACCGCCCGGCGTCGCCCCGACCGGTCCGTCCGGCGTCGCCCCGACCGGTCCGTCCGGCAGCGGGGTCACGGTGGAGCCGACCACCCGTTTGCAGCCGGCCTCCCGGAGCAGCCGCCGGGCGTGGGCGAACAACGCCCGCCCCACCCCGCGCCGCCGGTACGCCGGGTCCACCGCCAGCTCGATGCTGGCGTTCTCGGTGTTGTCCAGCAGGTGCAGGTTGACCCGGACCCAGCCGACGGGCACCCCGTCGAGTCGGGCCACCGACCACCGGGTGTCGATGCCGGGCATCGGGTGCCACAGCGACGCCTCGAAGCGTCGCCGGCAGAGCGGCGGGAGGTCGGGGGATTCCGTCGCCTCGACCGTCGCCGCGATCCGGTAGAGGGCGTCGAGGGTGGGCTGATCGGTCCGGTCGATCGTCGCGATGTCCAGGGCCACGCCGCGAGTCTTCCCGTGGACGACACCGGGGGCCAGCGGATTTCCGCTGGCCCCCGGTTCACGTTGGTCGGGAGGGACGTTCGCACAACGCCTCCGGCGTTGGGTCGCAAGAACTTGAAAAGTCTCCGGCGAAAGCCCTCCCGCACGGAGCATCTTCCGCCGCCCGGTTCCTGCCGTCAAGTCCTTCCCGGCGGGTTTTCACCACGCACCGCGAAAACCCGGTCACCCAGAGATCCACTCGGGCCGCCCTGCGCCCATGATCGACACAGTGGGGCCGAAGTGGCGGTGTCCCGGCCGGCTGACACCGCAACCCGCGCCCCGATGGGTCGACCACCGACGCAGGGGCGGGCGGCGCGCCGGGTTCAGGAGAGGAGGCCGGCGTCGCGGGCGGCCCGCAGGGACGGCTTGATCCGGTGGGTGGGGCCGACCTGACCGGCAACCGCGTCGATGGTCTTCAGGCCCTCGCCGGTGTTGAAGACGACCGTCTCGGCGGTCGGGTCGAGCCGGCCGGACTCGACGAGCTTGCGCAGCACCGCCACGGTCACCCCGCCGGCCGTCTCGGCGAAGACGCCTGTGGTGCGGGCCAGCAGCCGGATGCCGGCGCGGATCTCGTCGTCGTCGACGTACTCCATCCAGCCGCCGGTACGCCGCACCGCCTCCAGGGCGTACAGGCCGGCGGCGGGGTCGCCGATGTTGAGGGACTTGGCGATGCCGGTCGGCCGGACCGGGGTGATGGTGTCGGTGTCGGCGTGCAGGGCGGCGGCGATCGGATTGCAGCCGGCCGACTGCGCGCCGAACACCCGCCAGCCTCCGGCCGGGGCCTCGACCAGGCCGATCTCGACCAGCTCGGTGAACGCCTTGTCGATCTTGGTGAGCAGTTCGCCGGAGGCCATCGGGATGACCACCTGGGCCGGGATGCGCCAGCCGAGCTGCTCGGCAACCTCGTACCCGAGGGTCTTGGAGCCCTCGGCGTAGTAGGGCCGGACGTTGACGTTGACGAAGGCGGTGTCCTCGAACTCGTCGGTCTCCACCAGTTCGCCGCAGAGCCGGTTCACGTCGTCGTACGAGCCGTCGATGGCGACCAGGTCGCCACCGTAGACGGCGGTGGTGATCACCTTGCCCTGCTCCAGGTCGCCCGGGATGAAGACCACCGAGGGTGCGCCGGCACGGGCCGCGTGGGCGGCCACCGAGTTGGCCAGGTTGCCGGTCGAGGCGCAGGCGAACCGCTCGAAGCCGAGCGCCTTCGCGGCGGTGAGCGCCACCGAGACCACCCGGTCCTTGAACGAGTGGGTCGGGTTGGCGCTGTCGTCCTTGACCCACAGCGGCGCGCTGATGCCCAGCTCGGCGGCGAGGTGGGGCGCCGCCACCAGCGGGGTCAGCCCCGGGTCGAGGGTGACCCGGGTGGCCGGGTCCTGACCGGCGGGCAGGAGGGCGGCGTACCGCCAGATGTTCTGCGGGCCGGCCTCGATCTGCTCGCGGGTGACGCGCGCCAGCGCGGCGGCGTCGTAGTCGACCTCCAGCGGGCCGAAACACTCGTAACAGGCGTGCTGCGCGGCGAGCGGATAGCGGGCGGAGCAGGCGCGGCAGACCAGGGCACGGGCGGGGCTGGCGGCGGTGTCGATACCGGGGGCGGCGAGCGTCGACGTCATGTCGATTCCTCTCATCTTTCCCCGCATCGCACCCTGCGGCGGGGACGGAATTGGCACCTGCCCCGCCGGACGCTCAGCGATGAGCGCGCGGGGTGGTTGCCGGGGCGTCGTCGGGCCGTATCCCTCAGCCCCTCTGGATGAGGTATGCAGTTGTGAGACCGAGTCTAGGCAGCTTCGCGGCCATCGCCCAGCCTGCTTCCCACGGTGTGAACCATGGCGTTGGCCACCCTGCCACCGGGCATCGACCGGGCACCCCGGTCGGCACCGGTGTTTCGGGGAAGTTTCCAGCTCAACACGTCCGTAGGCACCGGGCGGAGAAACCCGTACGCCGGCCCTCCGGTCGGCCCCTGACCGCGCTCCGACAGGCCGACCCGGGCGGCCCATGGAGCCGATGACCGGCATTGCCATCGATCAGTACGGTGCGGGTGATCTGATGTCGAGAGAGGACCCCCGGCAATGCGACGGATACCGTTGAGCCTCACCAGTCTCGCCCTGGTCTGCCTGCTCACCGCGTGCGGGGGTGAGCAGGGCACGAAGGACGGGGCGGCGCCGACGGTCGGCCCGTCCGCCGAGCCCTCCACGGCCTCGGTGCTGAACGCGGCCACGGCCGAGCCGACGCCCACCGACGTCGAGCCGACCCCGCAGAAGAAGAGCGCCCCCGCCACCGCCCCGGCGGTCACCACCACTCCCCCGGCACCGGTGGTCAAGGCTCCGTTGACCTGCGCCCATCTGGCGGGCGCCAAGCTCGGCAGCAGCAAGACGCCCTACAACGGCTATCCGGACTACCTGCCGTTGAGCGAGGGGCAGTGGTCGGGCGAGGACGGCGCGACCGTGACGCTCCAGAAGCCCTGCGGTATCGGCGACCTCGACGGCGACGGCGCGGACGACGCGGTCGGCGTGGTCTCGATCAACTCCGGGGGCAGCGGCACCTTCTACACCGTCGCGGTGTGGCGCAACAACGGCGGCATGCCGGTGTTCCGGGCGCTGACCGATCTCGGCGACCGGACCCCGGTCGTGTCGGTGAGCGTGGCCGGACAGCGGGCCACCGTGGTCTGGTTGACCCGCAGCCCCAGCCGGGGCATGGCCGAGCTGGACATCAAACGCACCTCGGTCTACAAGCTCTCCGGCAGCACGCTCACCGAGGTGAGCCACACCGACGCTCCCTACAACCCCTGACCGGCCGTGTCGCCGGGGCCGCCTCGTCGAGGCGGTCCCGGCGACACGGGTCAGCGCGTCAGACCGACACCGAGGCGGGCTCGGAGACCGGGGCCGCCGGGGCGTCGGAGCGCCGGCGGCCGAGCAGCGTGTCGAGCGCCCAGGAACCCGGGCCGAGGACCGCGATCAGCAGGAACGACCAGCAGAACAGCGCGGACAGCTCGCCGCCGTTGCGCAGTGGCAGCAGGCCCTCCGGCTGGTGCACCACGAAGTAGGCGTACGCCATCGAGCCGGACGCGAGCAGCGCCGCGGGCCGGGTGAAGAGACCGGCCAGCACCAGCGCGCCGCAGACCAGCTGGATCAGCGCGGCCCACCAGCCCGGCCAGGCGCCGAGCGGGACAGCCTTGCCGGTAACCGGGTTGCCGCCGAACAACCCGAAGACCGACGACAGGCCGTGCAGCATGAACAGTAGGCCGATGACCATGCGGTACAGGGACAGGGTCGGCCCGCCGAGCCGAGAGACGTTCATGGGAACCTCCATGGAAGGGATTACTTCCCCCCATGATGAGGCATCGAAGCAGTTAAATCGATAAATTCTTTGTTTCTGGGAAGATCCCGCTGCGAGACAATACCCCGCCCCTCCGCACCGCGGGTCGCCCCCCGCCGGCCGACGCCGGGCCGATCGGCACCGGACCCGCCCGCCGCGCCCGCGCCAACCGCCCCGACGGCGGTCGGCGCGACGCCGAACGTAATGATTGTTAACTATGAATGAACTGTCATCAAGTTCATACGCAATGTTTATGGTAAATGAATATGCGCACAATTCGCGTGGCATGAGGCGGGCCCGTCGCGGGGCGGCCCGCACCGCCGTCCGACCCCGACCGCCGCACCCCGGACGACGCGGCCGACGCATCTCCCGACCGCCGCATCCGACCGCCACCCCGGCCGGTGTCACCGCACCACCGCCGTGCCACGTGCGAGTCCACTGAGCACGCCGGCAGGCATGCAGACCCACCACCCGCCCCGGCGGCAGCCGGCACCCCCGACCGACCGCCGTGGCCCGCGCGCCGGCTTCGGACGACAGCAACCGGTTGGCACGGTATTCCCGGGAGACCCCGAAAGCCGGACCCATCAGCAATTCACCCGGCACCCGCGTCGAGGCACCCGACGTCGCTTCCGGACAGCCGCCCGCCGCGCCGACCGGCCTCCCGGGCAGTTCAATAATCCTTAACAACCCGCATCGCGGTAACGGCCACCGTAATACGTTAACCTCGTCACCACGTTACGCCCGGAACTGCGAACCCACCCCCGGATTCATCAGTCACCCGCACCGCACCCGACCGGCCCGTGATTCTCGTGCCGGCAATTTCGCACATCCACCGGACGAGGTTACCCAGGCAACCGGTGCTGCCATTCCGTGCGCAACGTCGACCCTCCATTCTCCCTGGTCGAGAGTGGTCTACCTGCTCTCCGTCCCGGCTGACGCCACCTCGACCGGCATTCACGGAAAGGACCACCGTGCGACGTCGACCGCTCCTGCCGTCACGACTGCTCGCCACATTCGGCACCCTGATTCTGCTACCTCTTCTCGCCACCCCGGCCAGCGCCGACACCCCGCCCGAATCGATACGGCTGCTCGCCAAGGCCGCCGCCGACGAGTGTTTCGCCGGGGTCGGGGTCGACTATCCCCCCGGACCGCCCTGCGCCGAGGGCCAACCCAAGGTCAACCAGTCGTACGTCTGGGGGCTCGCCCAGGTCGGCCGCCGGCTCTGGTTCGGCACCGGAGCCAACGTGCTCTGCCTCAAGCCCGAGGGCTACCAGGTCCGCGAGCCGATCCTCAACGACGACTACGTCTGCGAGTTCGACCAGAGCCAGCCGGCCCGGGCCAACCCGGCCTGGCCGGCCAACCTCGGCGACCACCGCACCCCCGAGGTCTACACCTACGACCTGGCCACCGAACGGCTCACCGAGCGCACCGCCGACATCACGTCGGCCTCTCCGGCGGACGCCAACCTGTTGAACACCACCGCCGGGCTGCGCAGCGCCGCCGCCCACCAGGGGGTCGTGCTGCTCGCCGGGCCCAGCGTGATCGGCGGGGTGAACGTGTTCGCCTTCGACGGCGTCACCGGCCGGTACCTCGGCTCGACCAACCTCTCCGCGTACGAGAACATCAGGCACTGGGTGGTCGCCGGCGGTGCGCTCTACGCCGGGGTCGGCGTGGGCGTCAACGGCGGCGAGGCGGGCAAGGTGCTGCGCTGGACCGGTGACCGCACCACCCCGTTCACCTTCACCGAGGTCGCCGACCTGCCCACCCAGGTCGCCGACCTCACCGAACACCAGGGCCGGCTCTACGTCTCCACCTGGCCCAAGGCGATCGTCGAGGGCTCGCTCGCCCCGTCCCCGGTCACCACGGTGGCCCCCGCCGACAGCGGCACCCCGCTGGCACCGCCCCCGGCCGACGACCCCAACGACCTGGCCAGCATCTGGATGAGCCCGCTGCTCGCCGTCGGCGCACCCGGTCTCAACCCGGAGGACGCCGGGAACTGGACGCAGGTCTGGTCGGCCGCCGAGTACGAGCCGGACCCGGTGGTCCGCCGGGCGTACGCCCTCGGTGGGCTCGCCTCCTTCGGCGGCCGGCTCTACTGGGGCACCATGCACGTGCCGCTGCAGGCGACCGCCCTGCACGTCTCGGTGTACCCGCCGCGTAGCCAGGCGCAGCTCCAGGCCACCGTGCAGAACACCCAGCGGGCGTTCGCGGTCTTCCGGGGCCAGAACCTCGGCGGTGCCCACGAACGGATCGAGACGCTCTACGGCGAGTCCACCCTGCCGGCCTTCGACCCGACCGCGAACAACGGCGTGGGCGCCTGGGCGCCGGCACCCACCGGCGTGACCCCGGTCTACGGCGGTTCCGGCTTCGGCGACCCGTTCAACCTGTACGCCTGGAAGATGGCGGTGGCCGGCGGCCGGCTCTACATCGGCACCATGGACTTCGCCTACATCTCGCTGGAGGGTCAACTGCCGACGCCCCCGGCGACCGGTGCCACCACCCCGCCCACCTTCGGCTCCGACCTCTGGGCGTTCGACGCGCCGGACCGACCCGCCCGCGCGGTCGACACCGGAGGCTTCGGCAACCCGCTCAACCAGGGGGTACGCACGATGATCGTGGACGGCTCCACGCTCTACGTCGGGATGGCGAACCCGATGAACCTGCGTACCGACCCGACGCCCGGCGTCCCCAAGGGTGGCTGGGAGCTGATCCGGGTCAGCCGCCGGTGACCCCGGCCGGTTGACCGTGGCCCGCCGGCCGGAACGGTCCCCACCGGCCGGCGGGCCACCCCGGCCCGCGCGTCACACCCGGAGAGGGGTGTGACGCGCGGGCCGGGGGCACGTCGCCGACCGGACGACGCCGGGACGGCGGTCACGGGCCGGCGGGCGGCGGGCGGTCACGGGGCGGCGAGCGCCTCGGTGGGCGAGAGCCGACTGGCCCGGATCGCCGGGTAGAGCCCGGCCAGAGCGCCGATGGCGATGGTCGCCCCGATGCCGCCGGCCACCACCCAGAGCGGCACCACCGTCGGCCACCCCTGCGAGCTGGCGTAGCCGGCGGTGACCAGACCACCGATCAGCACCCCGCCGACGCCGCCGAGGGCGGACAGGAGCAGCGACTCGGCGAGGAACTGGGTCCGGATCTGCCCCCGGGTGGCACCCAGCGACCGCCGCAACCCGATCTCCGCCCGCCGCTCGATCACCGAGATGACCATGGTGTTGGCCACCCCCACCCCGCCGACCAGCAACGCCACCGCGCCCAGCCCGAGCAGCAGACCGGTGAACGCCTCGTCGGTGGCCTGCTGGGCGGCGAGCGCGTCCGACGGCCGGGAGACCTGGATCTCGTTGGACTGCTCCGGGTTGGCCGTCGCCGCCAGCACCGCCCGGACGGCCTCGACGTGCTGCTCGACCGAGCGGGTGTAGATCCGGGTGGGGTGGCCGTCCAGGCCGAGGTAGGTGGTCGCGGCCGACCAGCCGACCAGCGCCGACGAGTCGAGTTCCGGGGCGAGCGGGACCGGCCGCAGGATGCCGATCACCGTGAACCACCGCCCGTCGACGTACACCTGGATGTCCGGCCCGGCCGCGCCGAGGCCGAGCCGCTGCGCGGCGACCGACCCGAGCACCGTGGCCGGATACCGCGCGGTGGCCTCGTTGAGCCAGGTCCCGCTGGCCAGCGAACCGCCGACGGTGTCGAGCAGGTCCAGCTCCACCGCCTGGGTGCCCAGGCCACCGGTCTCCGCCGCCGGAATCCGGTCCGACCGGTAGACCGGGGTGTCCGGCAGTTGCGCGGTGGCCGACACCTGGCGTACCGGGCCGATCCGGCTGATCATGCCGACCGCCTCGACCGGCAACTGGGCGTCCGCGCCGAACAGGGTGCTGCCCGGCGCGACGGTGAGCAGGTTGGTGCCGAGGGCGGCGAGCGTCCGGTCCAGGTCGGCCCGGGACGACGACGAGATGCCAACCACGCTGATCATCGCCGCGATGCCGATGGCGATGCCCAGGGCGGACAGGAACGCCCGCAGTGGCCGGGTGCGCAGCCCCACGCCGCCGACCCGCAGCACGTCCCGTGGACTCATCCGGGCCGGTCGCAGCCGCTCCGGTCGCCCGGCGTCACCCCGACGCCGCGCGCCGGGTGGCCGCAGTGGGGTCGTGGTCATCGGAGCACCCCTTCGGTCGGCGCGGCGGAGTCCGCCACGATCAGCCCGTCGCGCATCTGCACCTGCCGGGGCAGGCTCGCCGCGATCTCCCGGTCGTGGGTGATGACCACGACGGTGGTGCCGGCCGCGTGCAGTTCGTGCAGCAGCTCCATCACCCCCGCGCCGGAGCTGGAGTCGAGGTTGCCGGTCGGCTCGTCGGCCAGCAGCAGCGGTGGCTCACCGACCACCGCCCGCGCGATCGCCGCCCGCTGCCGTTCACCGCCGGAGAGCTGGTGCGGCCGGTGGTCCAGCCGGTGCCCCAGGCCGACCCGTCGCAGCGCCGCCTCCGCCCGCCGCCGCCGCTCCCGCCGGGGCACCCCGGCATAGAGCAGGCCGTCCGCCACGTTCTCCACCAGGGGTACGCCGGCAGCCAGGTGGAACTGCTGGAACACGAACCCGATCCGGCTGGCCCGCAGCGCGGACAACTCCCGGTCGGACAGCCGGGCGGCGTCGTACCCGTCGATGCGGACCGCGCCCGAGCTGGGCCGGTCCAGCGTGCCGATCACGTTGAGCATGGTGGACTTCCCCGACCCGGACGGGCCGACGATGGCCACCAGGGCACCCCGGTCGACGGTCATCGACACCCCGCCGAGGGCGGCGACCGTGTCGCCGTACCGTTTCGTGACGTCGCGCAGCTCGACCACGTGGTCGGGGCCGGCGACCCGGGCCGGCTCAGTCACCGGGCATCCCCACGGTCAGCCCCGCGGTGACCCCCTCACCGGAGACCTCCACCCGGCCGTCCGCGAACAGGCCGGTGCGCACCGCGACGATCCGGGTGCCGGTCTCCTCCACGACCTGCAGCCCGTAACCGCCCTCGGCGAGGGTGAGCAGCGCCGCGACCGGTACGGAGAGCACGTCGGCACGTTCCGAGGCGATCAGGCCCAGATCCACCGCCGCCTTGTCGTAGCCGGCCAGCACCTTGGGGTCGTCCCCGGTGACGGTGACCTCGATCTTGGTTTCGGTCTCCGGGTCCTTGCCGGACGCCGCCGACGTCTGCACCACGGTCTCGACCGTGTCGACCCGGCCCGTGCTGCGGGTGCCGTCCGGCAGGGTGATGGTCACCTCCGCGCCCTTGCGGGCCAGCCGCTGGTCCTCGACGTCCAGGGTGCAGGTGACCAGCCGGGCCGTGCCGGTCGTCGACAGCACCGCCTTGCCCGCGCCGACGGTGTCACCCACCTCCACGGCGTGGCTCTCCACCCGCACCTCGCCGGGGGCGTAGACGATCCGCGCCGGTTCGACCTGACCGGTCTCCGGCAGGCCCAGGTCCTCCTGCCAGTCGCGGACCGCGTCGGCGGTCGCCGAGGTGAAGTCCTCGTCGACGTCGAAGCCGGTGTGCCCGAGCGCGGCGAGGTTCTGCTCGAACTGCTTGACGTCGGTGCCGCTGACCCCGGAACGCAGCATCCGGTACGCGGGCAGGCTGCCGTAGAGCAGCACCACCGGCTCGTCGTCGATCCGGTAGAGCGCCTTGCCCCGCTTGACCGTCGCGCCACCCTCGGCGAGCCAGGTGACCGTCCCGGCCAGCCGGCTCTCCCGGGCACGCGGGGTGCCGTACCCCAGCTCGCCGTTCTTGGTCTCCCGGTCGACCAGGGTCTGCCGGGTCACGGTGGCGGTCGCCGGCGGCCGGTCGACGGCGGCGGACCGGTCGGCCCGGCCGTCGGCTGCGGAGGTGACCGCGACGACCGCCACCGCCACGACGAGCAGGGCCACCGCACCGAGCAGGACCCCCACGCGTGGGCGTCGCCGCCGGGCCGGTGGCTCGTCGGGTGCGGTGGCGGTCGACTCGGCGGGGCGGGCGGTGGTGCTCATGACGTCCTCCGGCGTTCACCGAGGTTGGGCATGATCTCCCGGCACTTGTCGAACGCGGCCCGCACCTTCGGGTCCTTCAGGTCGATGTTGGCCTTGCCGGGCTGGATGCGCCCGTCGGCGGACGGGTCCGGGAAGTCCGGCACGCCGTTCTCCCGCATGCAGCCGGCCAGCTTGCGGACCTGCTCGGTCTGTTCGGCGTCGAGCTGCCGGGGTTGCCCCCCGTTGGGGGCGTACTCGCGGCACTCCTGGAGCGCCGCCTGCACCTTGCCCAGGTCGATGTCCGCCCCCGAGTCGAACCGGGGGCCCTTCTCCCCCGGCTGCGGGTCCGGTACGTCGAGTCCCTGTTCCCGCAGGCACGTGGTGAACTTGAGCTGGCGCTGCTCGTCGCTCAGCCCGGCGGCGGACACCGAGGGCTCCGCGCCGCCGCCACCTGCGGTGGCCACCCCGGGGTCGTCGTCGCCCCCGCCCTGGCAGCCGCTCAGGGCCAGGGCCGCCAGCACGGGCAGGGCCAGCAGCAGGCGCAGTGGATTTCGTCGCATCGTCGGTCTCCCTTCGGCCGGCAGAGAGCCGGCATTACGGATAACTCAACTCCTGAGGCGGTATCCAGGGCATAAGCGGTGGCGTTAACGCGGTGGTTATCCGGGCGTAGGCGAGGATGGAACGGTGCGCGTACTGGTGTGCGAGGACGAGAAGCTGCTCGCGGACGCGATCGCCGAATGGCTCCGCCGGGAGTCGTTCGCGGTCGACGTCGCCTACGACGGCGACGCCGCCCTGGAACGGATCGGCGTCAACGGGTACGACGTGGTCGTACTCGACCGGGACCTGCCCGTCGTGCACGGCGACGACGTGTGCCGGGCGCTGGTCCGTGCCGAACGGGACACCCGGGTGCTGATGCTGACCGCTGCCGCCGCCGTGCGGGAACGGGTCGCCGGCCTGGCCATCGGCGCCGACGACTACCTCACCAAGCCGTTCGCGTTCGTCGAGTTGAGCGCCCGGGTGCACGCGTTGACCCGCCGCACCCGCCCGGCCGCCCCGCCGAAGCTGAGCCGGGCCGGGATCGTCCTGGACCCGTCCCGGCTGGAGGTCACCCGGGACGGGCACTTCGTGCCGCTGTCCCGTAAGGAGTTCGGCGTGCTGGCCGAGCTGCTGCGCGCCGACGGCGCGGTGGTCTCCGCCGAGGACCTGCTGGAACGCGCCTGGGACGAGCACATCGACCCGATGACCAACGTGCTGCGGGTCACCGTGATGAAGCTGCGTCGCAAGCTCGGCGACCCACCGGTCATCGAGACCGTGCCCGGGGTGGGATACCAGATCCGATGAGGAAACCGACGATCCGGGCCAGGCTCACCCTCATCTACGGCGGCCTGTTCCTGCTCGCCGGCACGGTGCTGCTCGCCGTGACGTACGTGCTCGTCGACCAGCGGCTCGCCCACGGTCTCGGATTCAACCTGCGCGGCAGCGGCGGCAAGGAGTCGATCTCGCTGCCGCAGGGCACCCAGATCAGCGCCAACCAGGCCGAACACCTGCGCACCATCGTCCGGCAGGTGCAGGACGACGCCCGCCGCGACGCCCTGGACTCGCTGCTCACCCAGGGCGGGGTGGCGCTGGCTGTGGTGACCATCGCCGCGGTCGCCTTCGGCTGGCTGGTCGCCGGCCGGGCGTTGCAGCCGTTGCAGCAGATCACCGGCACCGCCCGCCGGATCGCCGGTGCCGACGGGGCCGGCCGGGGGCTGCACGAGCGGATCGCCCTGGTCGGGCCGACCGACGAGGTGAAGGAGCTGGCCGACACGTTCGACCTGATGCTCGAACGCCTCGACCGGTCCTTCGACGGTCAGCGGCGCTTCGTCGCCAACGCCTCGCACGAACTGCGTACCCCGCTGGCGATCAACCGGTCCCTGGTGGAGCTGGCGATCACCCGGCCGGACTCCCCACCCGAGCTGCGGCAGCTCGGGGAGACCCTGTTGGCCGTCAACGAACGCCACGAACGGCTGATCGACGGGCTGCTCACCCTCGCCGACTCGGAGAATGCCCTGGCCGAACACGCCGAGGTGGATCTCGCCGAGATCGCCGGGCACGTCGCGGAGCAGACCGCCCGGTCGAGCGCGCTCGCCGTCACCCGCGAACTGGCCCCGGCGCGTACGGCCGGCGACCCGGTGCTGCTGGAACGGCTCACCCAGAACCTGGTGGAGAACGCCGTCCGGCACAACGTCGACGTCGACGGTTGGCTCTCGGTCGCCACGGCGGTGGTCGACGGTCGGGCCACCCTGACCGTCAGCAACAGCGGGCCGGTGGTGCCCGGGTACGAGATCGAGACGATGTTCCTGCCGTTCCGCCGGCTCAACCGGGAGCGGGTCGCCGGTCAGCGGGGCTTCGGCCTGGGGCTGTCCATCGTCCGGGCGGTGGCGCGCGCACACGGCGGGACGGTGCGGGCCGTCCCCCGCCCCGACGGCGGCCTCGTGGTCACCGTCTCCCTCCCCAGCCCCTCCTGACCCGGCCCGCGGCCCCGGTCGTGATCGACCCCAACGGGGCCGATGTTGCGGTATCCGAGGGCAGGGATGGCGCAACATCGGCCCCGTTGCGACGGCTATCCACCCGACGGGCCGGGCAGGGCGGCCCGCCCGACGGGTCGGGTCAGCTCGTGACGTCCTTGCGGGTGAAGCGCCAGAAGGCCAGGCCCCAGAACAGGGTGGCGTAGCTGACCGCCGAGATCGCGCCCCGGACCACGTCGTCGGTCTGCATCGGAGTGGACAGCAGGCCCAGCCAGGCGCTGCTGTAGTGGGTCGGCAGGAAGTCCCGCAGCACCCCCAGCGCGGTGATCTGGTCCAGGATGCTGGACAGGATCCACAGCAGCACCGCGCCACCGACCGCGCCCAGCGCGGCGTCCGTCACCACCGACAGCAGGAACGCCAGCCCGGCCACCACCAGCAGCACGACCGCCAGGTAGCCGAGCACCGCCAGCAGCCGGACCAGCCCCTCGGTCGGGGTCAGCTCGGCGGCGACCTGGCTGGTCAGCGGCGACCAGCCGTAGCGCAGAGTGCCGGCGAGCAGGGCCGTGCCGGCCAGCAACAGCAGGGCCAGCCCCGAGTACGCCAGCGCCACCAGCAACTTCACGGTCAGCAGCCGGGCCCGGGGCACCGGCACCGCCAACAGGTAGCGCAGGCTGCCCCAGCTCGCCTCGCTGGCCACCGTGTCGCCGCAGAACAGCGCCACCACCACGACCAGCAGGAACGACGCCGACACCAGGATCGAGAAGAGGGTGAAGTTGAGCCCGCCCGAGGTGGCCAGGTCGGCGAGGCTGGCGAACTCGCCCCGGCCCCCGCCGTCGTCGTCCCCGGACTCGAACTGGAACGCCACCAGGATGATCAACGGCAGCAGCACCATGAACCCCAGCGCCAACTGGGTACGCCGCCGCGACGCCTGCCTGCGGAACTCCGCCCCGAACGGCAGGGTCGCCCCCGGCCGGTACCCGGCCGCCGCCCCACCCGGCCCGAACCCGCCGCTCCGCGCACCGCCGCCCGACGCCGCACCCCCCGACGCCGCACCGGACGGAACCGCACCGCCGTTCGGGCCAGCGCCCGACGGTGAGCCCACCGAAGAACCTGCCATCACCGGTCACCGCTTCCCCGAGAGTTCTCGCCCACCAGGGCGAGGAACGCGTCCTCCAGGCGACGCCGTGGCACCACCCGGTCCACCCCGATCCCGGCCCGGACCAGCTCGGCCACCACCTCGCTGCGGGCGGTCCCGTTCGTGTCCACCACCAGCCCACCGGCACCGCCGGACGCACCGGCACCGGCACCGGCACCGGCACCGCCGGCCGCAGCACCGCTGCCGGCCACCGCACCCGCGCTCGGCGGGACGTCCCCGCCGTCGTCGGCGCCGAGCACGCGGACCCCGCCGAGGCGGCTCAGCACCTCCCGCGCGGCGGCCTGGTCGGTCACCTCGAACAGGGTGCTCGGCGACTCGCCGACGATCTCCTCGACCGGGCCTGCGGCGACGATCCGGCCCTTGTTCACCACCACCGCGTGCGTGCAGGTCTGCTCCACCTCGGCCAGCAGGTGACTGGAGACCAGCACCGCCCGGCCGTCGGTGGCGTACCGCTGGAGCACCCGGCGCATCTCGGCGATCTGCGGCGGGTCCAGCCCGTCGGTCGGCTCGTCGAGCACCAGCAGCTCCGGCAGGCCCAGCATGGCCTGCGCGATGGCCAGTCGCTGCCGCATGCCGTGGCTGTAGTTCTTGGTCCGCCGGTGCACCGAGTCGCCCAGCCCGGCGATCTCCAACGCCTCGTCGAAGTGCGCGTCGGCCCACGGCCGCCCGGTCGCCCGCCAGTACGCCCTCAGGTTGTCCAGGCCGGACAGGTGCGGCAGGAAACCGGGCCCCTCCACCAGCGCGCCGATCCGCGACAGCACCGGTGAGCCGGGCACCAGCCGGTGCCCGAAGACGTAGATCTCCCCGGCGGTCGGCTGGGTCAGCCCCATCAGCACCCGCAGGGTGGTGGTCTTGCCCGCGCCGTTCGGGCCGAGCAGGCCCATCACCTGGCCGGGATGCACCTCGAAGTCCACCCGGGACACCGCGACGAAGCCGTCCGCGTACTCCTTGCGCAGGTCGCGGACGGCGAGCGGGATGCCCGCGTACTCGGGATGGACGGAGTCGTCCTGGCGGCGGTGCCGGCGGCGGACCACGGCGACGACCACGACGAGCCCCACCAGGATCGCGGCCAGCAGGGCGACCAGCACCCAGCGCCACACCGTGGCGGTGGTCGGGATCGGCGTGGCGGTGACCGTCGGCAGGCTCACCGCCCCGTCGACCGCCACCGTGTAGACGGCCGGCGCGGCCGGCGTGGTGTACGCCTGGTCGGCGGTGGCCAGCACCACCCGCAGCCGGTGCCCGGCCTCGACCCGGCGGACGATCGCCGGCAGGGTCACCTGGACCGGCTGCGCGGCGTCGATGGTGGCCGGCAGCCCGGTCAACCGGATCGGGGCGACCAGTCCGTCGGGCAGCGTCGCCGCGCCGGCCGGGTCGACGTCGTAGAGCTTGGCGAACAGCACCGCCTCGCCGGTCGCCGACGCGGCCCGGACGGTGACGGTGGGTGCGCCCACCACGTCCACCGCCTCGGCCAGCGGCGTCGACTCGAACCGGGCGTGCTGGCCGGGCACGTCGCCGGCGACCCCGTCGAGCAGGGAGCCGAGCGACCCGGCGAACGGGATCGCCGAGATCGCCGCCGGGTTGCCGTTGGGCGGGTTGGCGACCGGTTGGGCCGGCCCGGTGACCGGCACCTCGCGCCGGGCGTCCCCGGTCACCCCGGGATAGTCGGCGGTGCGGTAACCGGTGGCGACGAGGCCCCGGTCGAGGGCGTCGAAGCCGGCGATCCGGGAGAACGTGAAGTCGTCGCCGGGGGCCGCGCCGGTGCCCTTGACGTAGTGGTCGAGCCACTGCACGGTCAGGTACTTCACCCGGTCGGAGTCGCTGGTCGGGCCGGTGCCGCCGTCGTGGCCGCCGGTGAACCAGGCCACCCGCACGGGGGTGCCGGCGGCGGCGATGCCACGCGCGTTGGCGTCCGCCTCGGTGAGCGGGAAGAGGGTGTCCGCCTCGCCCTGCACCAGCAGGGCCGGGGCCTTGATCCGGCCCAGCACGTCGGCCGGGGAGGAGCGCCGGAGCAGGTCCACCGCCGCCTGGTCGGCCCGCCCGGTGGTGGCGATCCGCAGGTACGCGGCGCAGACGTCGGCGGCGAACCGGCCGCAGGACGGGTCGGCGGCGGCCCCCGGCACGCGCGGCGACCGGCTGCCCGGCCCGTTGCCCGGCTGCGGGCTGGGTGCACCGGCCGACGCGGGAGCGCCCTCCGGCTGGACTGCGGCGGTGTTGCCGGACAGCCCGGCCGGGCCGGAACCGGCACTGCCGCCGCCGCCGAAGAAGATGCCGGCCCAGCCCTTCTTGAACACGCCCTCGGTGGCCGGCTTGCCGGTGCTCTCCGGCAGGAAGGCGCGGGACAGGTCGTTCCAGGTGATCATGGGGACGATCGCGTCGACCCGGGGGTCCTGGGCGGCCAGCAGCAGGGCCAGGCCGCCGCCGTACGAGCCGCCGACCACGCCGACCCGGGGGTCACCGGCGGCGTCGGTACGCACGTCGGGGCGGGCAGCCAGCCAGTCCAGCAGCCGTTGGGCGTCGCGCACCTCGTAGTCGGGGCTGTCCAGGTGGATCTGCCCGCCGCTGCGGCCGAAGCCCCGCGCGGTCCAGGTCAGCACCGCGTAGCCCTGGCCCACCAGGTCCTCGGCGTCGGTGCGGACGGAGTCCTTCGTACCGCCGAAGCCGTGCGCCAGCAGCACGGCCGGGACCTTCCGGCCGGCCGACGCGCCCTTCGGCAGGTAGAAGGTGGTGTCCAGGTCGACGGGCTCGTCGCCGGCCGGCCCGGAGCGCACGGTGAGCATGGTCGACTCGGTGCGGAAATCCGGCCGGTCCGGCCAGACCGCCCAGCCGACGACCGCCGCCAGCAGGACGACGACCACCGACGCGGCGACCGCGCGACGACCGGTGGGCAGGGCACGACGGACCCGTGCGGCCGACAACGGCGATTTCATTCGGCTCACGGTACGGCCCGGAAGCTGAGCGTTGGCTGAGATCCGCCGTACGTCCGTCCTGGGCAGCCGATCGTCGGTCGAACAGCGGAAACCGCACAAGGTCACCCGGCGTTCACGCAGAACGAATTCGGATTACGTGAATTCACGCGTAAGGCGCTATATCGCTATGGAAACGAGCATGTCACCGTGACAACAGTACGCAGCGTCACGAGCGGGTCAATCTTGCGTCACATCACTCGAAGTGACGCAAAACTGACCCGCGTAGACCTCCGGCCAGGGATCGCCCGTCGATTAGGTTCTCGGTCCGACGCACGGGACCGAATTGTCACGCCATCCCCGACCCCTGCGCCGCCGCCGGAGGAGACAACCATGACCGTTCCCGCCTCGCGGGTCCGTCGACGGCCCAGGACACCGGGCCGCCTGTTGCCGCTGCTACTCGCCACCGCGCTGCTGCTGCCGGTGGCGTTCCTCGTCGTACAGGGCTACCGGCTCGTGGACACCGACCGCGAACTGGCCGAACGGGAACGGCTCGGCGTCGAGTACCTGCGCGCCCTCGGCCCGGTCACCGAGGCGCTGGTCGACGCGCAGACCGCCGCCGTCGCCGGCCGGCCGGTGCCCCGCGACGCCCTGGACCGGGCGGTGGAGGAGGCCGCGGCGGTCGACACCCGGGTCGGCGGCGAACTGCGCAGCACCGAACGGTGGGCCGGCCTGCGCGCGAAACTGGAGGGCCTGCCCAGCCGGTCGCTCACCGACCCGGAAACCGCCTTCACCGCGTACGGCGAGGTCACCGACCTGCTGCTGGCACTGCACGGCAAGATCCGCGAAACCTCCGGCCTGATCCGCGACCCCGGCTCCGACTCGTACTTCCTGCAGGACGGCGTCGGCGAGGAGATGCCGGAGGCGACGGTCGCCGCCGGACGCCTCATCGACCTGGCCGTGCTGGCGCAGCGACGCCCCGCCGCCGACCAGGCCCGCACCGTGGGTGAGCTGGCCACCCTCCGGTTCGCCGCCCTGCAACCGGCCGGTGACCTGGTCAACGACCTCCAGACGGTGGTCGACACCTCGGAGAGCGCCGACATCGGTGCCGGGGTGCTCACCCCGTTCGACAACTACCAGCGGGCCGTCGAGGCACTGGGGGCGCTGTCCCAGCCCCGGGGCCGGGCCCAGGAGCTGGACGTGGCGAAACTGGCCGCCGCCCGCAACCAGGCGCAGACCGCCAGCCGGGAGCTGCAGCCGGTCCTCCTCGACGAACTCGACCGGCTGCTACGGCAGCGCATCGACCAGCTCGACCGCGACGCCCTGCTGATCCTCGCCGCCGGTGGCGTGGCCGGGCTGCTGCTGGTGGCGCTCGGCGCGAGCGGTTGGCTGACCCGTCGCGGTGAGCGCCCGACGGGCCGGGGCACCCCGGCGGTCGAGCCGGCCGACGCGGGCGGACCCGCCCCGTGGGAGCCGCCGACGCCGCCCGGCCGCCTGCCCACCGGGCCGGTACTCCAGCCGGCCGGCCGCGGCACCGAACCCGACCGGTGGAGGCCCTTCGATGCTGCTCGGTAGGCTGCGAATCCGGGGCAAGCTGGCCCTGCTGGTGGTGGTCCCGCTGCTCTGCATGGCCGGGCTCACGGTGCCGGTGGTCTGGGAGCGGGCCTCCGCGGCCCAGCGGGCCGGCGACATCGCCGACCGGGTCCGGATCGCCAGCCGGGTCGGCACGATCCTGCAACACCTCCAGCAGGAACGCCTGCTCGCCGTCGGCCTGCTACTCGGGCAGGTGCAGCGCACCGACCTCGTGCAGAAGATCGCCGAGGTGGACGACCGGGTCGCCGACCTGCGCTCCGACCTCGGCGACGACCTGCCCGGCGAGGTCGACACCGCCCTCGACGGGGTACGCCAGCTCGCCGCCCTGCGGACGGCGGCGGTCGCCGGGCAGACCGGCCCGGACCAGCTCATGGCCGGGTACGGGCCGGTGAACACCGCCCTGATCGACTCGCTGCGGTTACGGCTCAACGCGGACACCCGTACCCCGGCCGGACGACAGGTGCTGGCCCTGGACGGCCTGCTGCGCACCGGCGAGAGCCTCAGCGCCGGCGCCACCCTGATCGTGCTGGTCGCCGCCCGGCCCAACGCCCAGACCGTCACCGCCTACGTGGCGAACTTCGCCGTCCTCGAAGACGAGAGCGCCCGGCTCCAGGCCCTGGTCACCCCCGAGCAGCTCGACCTGCTCACCCTGGAGGAGGTCGCGGTCGCCAACCGCACCGGGCCGAACTTCATCGACCAGAGCGCCGTCGACCCGGCCACCGCCATCGGCGCGCTGGACGTGGCGACCCTCTTCCCCACCGTCGGCTCGATGATCACGCTCGGCCAGTTCGTCGAGAAGAAGCTGGCCGCCGACGTCACCGCCGAGGTACGCGCCGACCGGCAGGTGGCGCTCGCCGGGGCGTACTGGGTGACCCTGCTGATCGTGACCATCCTGATCGCGGTCATCCTGCTCACCATGGCGGTCGGCCGGGCGGTGGCCCGACCGCTCACCCGGCTCACCCGCTCCGCCGACCGGGTCGCCCGGGTCGCCGAGTCCGAACTGGTCCGGGTCGCCGACGACGAGTCCGAGACCACCTCACCGGTACGCCTCGACCCGGTCGACGTGGGTGCCCGGGACGAGATCGGCGACCTGGCCCGCGCCTTCGAACGGGTGCAGAACACCGCCGCCCGGCTGGTGGAACGGCAGGTGGCGAGCCGACGCAACGTGGCCCAGATGTTCGGCCACGTCGGGCGGCGTACCCAGAACCTGGTCGGCCGGCAGATCGCCCTGATCGACCGGCTGGAGCAGCAGGAGACCGAGCCGGGGCGGCTGGAGCACCTGTACCGGCTCGACCACATCTCCAGCCGGTTGCGCCGCAACGCGGGCAGCCTGGTGGTGCTCTCCGGCGCGACCGGCGACGACGCGCACGTCGCACCGGTCCCGGTCGCCGACGTGGTCCGGCTGGCCCTCGGTGAGATCGAGGACTACACCCGGGTGGACGTGCAGGTCCCGCCGGAGGTGGTCGCCGCACCGGCGATCGTCGGTGACCTGGTGCTGACGCTGGCCGAGTTGATGGAGAACGCCACCGTGTTCTCCCCGCCGCACACCCGGGTCGTGGTCACCGCCGAGACGACCGACGACGGCGCCCGGCTGGCCGTCATCGACCAGGGCATCGGGATGAGCGAGCAACGGTTCGCCGAGGAGAACGCCCGGTTCACCCGCCGGGAGCGGCTGGACCTGGCCCCCTCCGAGGTGCTGGGACTGTTCGTGGTGGGTCGGCTCGCCCGCCGGCACGGCTGGACGGTGGAACTCGCCGCCACCCCGGGCGGCGGGGTGACCGCCAGCCTGGTGCTCCCCGGCTCCGCCCTGGCCCGCCCCGCGACCGGGCGTGGCGGGGAACCCGTCAGCCGGGTCGCGCTGCCGTCGCGGGAGCGCCCCGTGACGACCCCGCCGGCCGGACTGCCGACGCGGGAACGACCCGGACCGACCGGCCCGAACACCGGGCCCGGCACCGACGTCCCCCTGCGGACCGGCCGCACGCCGGTCGTGCTCGACGCCGGTCCCGCCCGGCCCACGGTCGACGCGGCGTCGGCCCGGCCGACGGTCGACGCCACGGCGCTGCCCGGGTTCGACCCCACGCTGCTCAGCAAGGCGACCATGAGCATGGCGGCCACCGGCCCCTGGGACGCGTTCAGCACCGCGCCGGCCGACCAGGAGCCGGCCCGTACCCCCGGCACCGAACCGGACCTGGCCTATCCCACCGGCGGCGACCCGGCCGGTGCCACGACGGTGCTGCCGGCCCGGGGCACCGCCACGGTGGCCCCGGTGGCCGACGCGCCCCACCCGGCGGTCCCGCAGGCCGTTCTGCTCCCCACCGTGGGGCAGACCACGCCGCCCACGACGGACCGACCGGCCCCGCTGCCGGGCATCCGGCAGCGGGTCCCCGGCGCGAGCCTGCCCCGTACCGCACCGGTCGTCGGGCCGGTGGACGGCAGCCGGGCCGACCCGGAGGCCGCGCGGGCCCTGGTCGAGCAGTTCCAGTCCGGGGTGCACCGGGCCGAACAGGCCGGGCCGGCCGCCGCGTCCGTCGCCACCCGACCCGCTGCCACCCGACCCGCTGCCAACCAACCCACCGCCGCCCAACCCTCCGCGGCCCAACCCTCCGCCGCACCGGCGGTGCCCCGGCTGACCCGGCGGATCCCGGGCGCCAACCTGACCGTCTCACCGCCCCGGCAGGCACCGAGTGAGAATCCGGGAGATCCGGGCGAGGTCCGCGATCTCATCAACGCGTTCGAGACGGGCGTCGCCCGCGCTCTGCGCGAAGTCCGCACCGACCACCGCACTGAAGAAGGAACGACACGGTGACCAGCCCGCACGTACACGAGAACGTCGACTACCAGAACCACCCGGCCGGGGACCTCAGCCCGGAGGCGCGCACGTTCAACTGGCTGTTGGACTCGTTCACCTCCAGCACCGCCGGCGTCCTGGAGGCCATCGCGGTCTCCTCCGACGGGCTGCTGATGGCCATGTCGTCCATCAAGGACCGGTCCAACGCGGAACGCCTCGCCGCCGTCGTCTCCGGCATGACCAGCCTGGCCGGGGGTGCCGCCAGCTGGTACGCCCTCGGCGGGCTCAACCGGGTGATCGTGGACATGGCCGACGGCTACCTGCTGATCACGGCGATCAGCAGCGGTTCCGTGCTGGGCGTGATCGCCGACCGGTCGGCCAACCTGGGCACCGTCGCGTACGAGATGACCCTCTTCGCCGGCCGGGCCGGCGGCGCGCTGACACCGAGACTCATCGCCGAGCTGAAGAACGCCGTTCAGCAATGACCCGGGACGCCGCTGGCGAGGAACCGGAACCCGAACCCATGGTCCGGGTCCGCCCCTACCTGCGGACCCCGGCGGGCGATACGACACCGACGCCCGCGCCCGTCCCCGAGCCGGAGGCCGGCCGCCCGGCCAGCCCCCGCCCGTTCGTGCTGACCGCCGGGCGGGTGGCCGGCGCGGACCCGGCGATCGGGCTGGAGACCCAGGTCACCGCCCGGACCGGGCCGGGCCGGGCCGCCGCCGTGGCGGCCCTGCTGGCCCCCGAGTTGCAGGCGATCGTCGCCCTGTGTGGTGAGCCGATCTCGGTGGCGGAGATCTCCGCCCGGATGCGGCTGCAGCTCGGCGTGACCCGGGTGCTGGTCGGTGACCTGCGGGCCGCCGGCCATCTCGACGTGCACGTCGGCGCCGTCGACGACGCATTTGACCCCGACCTCATCCTGCGAGTGATTGATGGACTCCGTGCGATCTCCTGAATGGCCGGTCGCCCCGCTCGGCGGGCTCGCCGCGAACAGTGCCTCCGCCCGCTACGGACAGCCCGTGGGCGGCCCTCCGACGGCACCCCAGCACCCGGGCGCACCACTGCCGTACCGACCACCGGCGGCGTCGGCGACACCGACGACGGACACCCGCAGCGGCCCGCCGGCCGCTCCGCCGATCCCGGTCAAGCTGCTCATCGCCGGAGGTTTCGGGGTGGGCAAGACGACCACGGTCGGTGCCATCTCCGAGATCGCCCCGCTGACCACCGAGGCCGAGATGACCAGCGCCGGGATCGGGGTGGACGACCCGGGGGCCCGCAGCGGGAAGACCACCACCACGGTGGCGATGGACTTCGGCTGCGTGACCATCGACCGGAGCCTGAAGCTCTACCTGTTCGGCACGCCCGGCCAGGACCGGTTCGGTTTCATGTGGGACGACCTGGCGCGGGGCGCGCTCGGCGCGTTGGTGGTGGTGGACAGCTCCCGGCTGGACGACTGCTACCCGGCGGTCGACTTCTTCGAGCGGGCCGGCCTGCCCTTCGTGGTCGGGGTGAACACCTTCGACGGCCGGCTGACCCACGAGCTGGGGGCGATCCGGTGGGCGCTGGCGATCGGTGACCACGTGCCGCTGGTGCAGTTCGACGCCCGGGAACGGCTGTCGGTACGGGACGCCCTGCTGGTCGTCCTGGACCGGGCGCTGGACCGGGCGGTACGGGAGAAGGGCGCCTGACCGAGCCGACGCCCGGTCGTTTCCATCGGAGAGGGGGACGTGATGAGGGGTGGTCTGGACGAGACACTCGCCCGGTTGGCCCGCCGTGAGGAGGCCCGTCGCCGCCGGTCGGCCGATCCGGAGACCGACGACGGCGGACCGACCCTGGCCTTCGGGGCCACCGGCCACCCGCCCACCGCCCCGGCCCACCCCGGGCCGGCAGCGACGCAACCGGCCGGCCCGGCGCCGGCCGCCACCGGGCCGGCGCGCCCCGGGCCGGGACCCGCCACGCCGGCGGCTGGCGAACTGGCCCGGACCGGGCCCGGGTGGGCCGGGCCGGCGCCCGACCCCGACGGCGACCCGGTGGAGGAGGTGGCCGAGGCCGTCCGCCGGGTGGTGGCCGCCCGCCCCGGCCTGACCGTGGTGCTGCGCGTCGAGTACGCCGGACGTACGTATCCGCTGCGGATCGAGCAGGCGCAACCCGTGGCCCGCAACGAGCGGCCGGGCGTCGGGGCACGCACCGAGCGACCGGAGAACGGGGTACGCAACGAGCGGTCCGACGTCGTGGCGCGGGCGGGTGTCGACCCGTCGGCCACCCCGCCGCCGGCCTGGCCGCTGGCCGACCGGACGCCACCGGCGTGGACCCCGGCCCGGGAGATGCCGGGGGTCGATCCGGCGGCCCGGCTCGCCGAGTTGATCCGGCGGGACCCGACGCTGCTCGACAACGACACCTGACGGTACGACCGGGCGCGGCACCCCGCTTCCGGGCCGACCGGGCGGCTGGCCTGGGCGGTCGTACCGGATGACCGCCGGGCGTCGGCGGCGGCGGGCGGCTACTGTCGGGCGATGCCCGCACCGGATCTGACCCTGACCGCCAGCCTGCGCCCGGCCGCGCTGGACGCCCGACGTGGCATCGTCCGGCTGCACCCGGAGGTGCTCACCGCCCTGGCCCTGCGCCCGGGGGACCCGGTACGGCTGGCCGGCAGGCGGGTCACCGCCGGGATCGTCGCGCCCGCCGAGCCGACCGCCAGCGCCGCCCTGCTCTATGCCGACGACCTGACGTTGGGCAATCTCGGGCTGCGCGACGGCGGGCAGGTGACGGTCGGTCCCGCCCCGGTGACCCCGGCCCGCCGGGTGACCCTGGCCGGTCCGGTGTCGGTGCTCGCCGCGGTGTCCCCGGAGATGCTCCGGCTCGCTCTGCTCGGCAAGGTCGTCAGCGAGGGCGACAACGTCTCGCTGCTCCCCCAGGACGTGCTCCCCGACGCCTCGGTACGCGGTCTGGTCGAGGCCGCCCGCCGCAGCCTCGCCAACACCGTCGGGTACGCCTGGACGAGCACCCTGCTGACCGTGGTCGCCGCCGACCCGCAGACCGGTGGCCTGGTCACCATGGACACCGTGGTCGGTTGGGAACACGGCCAGGTCACCCACGGTTCGTCCGGCCCGACCGGCCCCGGGCAGGGCTCGACCGGCCGTACCGGGACGGCTCCGGCCGGCAGCCCGACGGGCCCGACCGGGGAGGCCGGCGGGGCCGGGGAGGCCGGCGGGGCCGAGCACGACGACGTGCCGCACGTGGACGAGCTGCCCGGTCTGCGGGCGCAGGCCGAGGAGCTGACCGAGCTGCTTGACCTCGGCTTCCACCACCGCGAGGTGCTGGGGCGGCTGGGTACCACGGTCTCGCTCGGTGTGCTGCTCAGCGGGCCGGCCGGCTCGGGCAAGTCGGCGCTGGTGCGGGCGGTGGCCAAGACGGTCGGCGCCCGGGTACGCCCGCTGTGGGCGCCGGAACTCGCCGCGTTGACCAACGACGCGGCGGCCCGACGGCTACGCGACACCGTCGCCGAGCTGGCCTCGGGCGGGCCGGCCGTGCTGCTGGTCACCGACGTGGAGGCGCTGGCCCCGGCCGAGGACGCCGGGCCGCTGGCCACCGTGTTCCGGCAGGTGCTCGCCGGTGCCGTCCGGTCGGGTACGGCGGTGGTGTGCACCACCTCGCGCCCCGAGTCGGTCGATCCGGGGTTGCGCGCGCCGGATCTGCTGTCGCTGCGGATCTCGGTGCCGCTGCCCGACCCGGCGTTGCGTCGGGAACAGTTGACCGTGCTGACCCGGCAGGTGCCGCTGGCCGAGGACGTCCGGCTCGACGAGGTGGCGGGGCGTACCCCCGGGTTCGTCGCCGCCGACCTGGCCGCGCTGGTCCGCGAGGCCGGGGTGCGGGCGGCGCTGCGGCAGAAGACGGCGCAGACGCCGACGGTGGCGATGGCCGACTTCACGGCGGCGCTGGAGGTGGTCCGGCCGACCACCATGGCGGCGTCCACGCTGGAGCTGGCGACGGTCACCCTGGACGACGTCGGCGGCCTCGGCGAGGTGAAGCAGACCCTCACCGAGTCGGTGCTCTGGCCGCTGACCTACCCGGACACCTTCGCCCGGCTGGGGGTGCAGCCGCCCCGGGGGGTGCTGCTCTACGGGCCGCCCGGGTGCGGCAAGACCTACCTGGTGACCGCCCTGGCCGGGACCGGACGGGCGAACGTGCTGTCGGTGAAGGGTGCCGAGCTGCTGTCCAAGTGGGTGGGTGAGAGCGAGCGGGCCGTGCGGGAGCTGTTCCGCCGGGCCCGCGAGGCCGCACCGACGCTGGTCTTCCTCGACGAGATGGACGCGCTGGCCCCGGTACGCGGACAGGCCACCGACGGCGGTACGACCGACCGGGTGGTGGCCGCCCTGCTGACCGAGCTGGACGGGGTGGAGGCGCTGCGCAACGTGGTGGTGATCGGGGCGACCAACCGGCCGGACCTGGTCGACCCGGCCCTGCTGCGTCCCGGCCGGCTGGAACGGCTGGTGTACGTGCCGCCGCCGGACGGCCCGGCCCGGGCGGAGATCCTGCGGGCCGCGTCCCGCGCCGTGCCGCTCGCCGAGGACGTCGACCTGGCGGCGCTCGGCGAGGAGTTGACCGGCTTCTCGGCGGCGGACTGTGCGGCGCTGGTGCGGGAGGCGGCGCTGGCCGCGATGCGGGAGTCGCTGTCGGCCGCCACGGTCACCGCCGCGCACGTCGCCACCGCCAGGGACCGCGTGCGCCCCTCCCTGGACCCCGGGCAGGTCGCCTGGCTGGCCGCCTACGCCGACAAGCACACGGGCTGAGCCTGCTGGTGCAGCCGTGGGTGCTGCGTCGGCCGGTCCGGGCGTGTCGTCGGGGCGGGTGGATGTAGCGGTGAGCGGTATGCCTGAGCGGCATAAATATGACAGGTAGTCATATCACTCGCTGCGGGCATCTCGACCGTCGGCGACACGCCGCCCGCGCGGTGGCCGACGAGGGGGTCAGCCGTCGGCGGGGGGCGTCGCGTCGAGCGAGATCTCCGCGTACACCTTGTGGTCGTCTTCACGGAGCTTGGCGCCGCAGTTGCGCAGCACCGCGACGGCCCCCAGGTTGTCCGGGGTGGTATCAGCGACGACGGAGTGCATGCCGGCCGCCGCCGCGGCGTTGAGCAGTTGCCGCAGGGCCGCCGCGCCGAGGCCCTGGCCCCGGGCCGACCGGCCGAGCCACATCCCGGTTTCCACCACCCCCGGGGCGTCGCAGCGGGTCATCCGGATCATGCCGACCACCTCGCCGCCGGCACACACGGCGAACATCAGGGTGCGGGTCGGGCCGTCCAGCCCGCCGAAGCTGGCCCGGTGGAAGTCACGGAACGCCTCCCGGCGGGCGAGCGACCAGCCGGCGGGGGCGTCGACCGGGGGCATGACGTCACTCGGCTCCGCCTCGGCCGCCGCTACGGAGAGCAACGATTCCAGGTTCGCCTCGTCCACCGGCTCCAGCCGTACCGTACCTGCCACGTGCCGCAGTCTGCCGCCCGCGCCGGCCATCGTCCACCCTTTTGGCCGGTGACTGGCGGTCCGGTCGGAGGTATCGGCCGGTCGTCCCACCGGAGCTGGGAACCTCACGCTCCGCTGTCAGCGTGGGCAGGGCTCAGCGGCGGCGGTTGCGGGCGCGGGAGGCGCGCAGCCGGCGCAGCCGGCCGATCAGCAGCGGCTCGGCGACCAGCGCGGCCGGGCGGTCCAGCAGGGCGTTGAGCAACTGGTAGTAGCGGGTCGCGGACAGTCCGAAGGTGTCCCGGATGGCCTGCTCCTTAGCCCCGGCGTGCCGCCACCACTGCTGTTCGAAGGCGAGGATCGACCGCTCCCGCTCGGTCAGCTCGTCGCCGCCGGCCGTCGCCCGCGCACCGGCCGACCCGGCCGCCGGTCCGGACCGGGGCGACGGTACGTCGGCGTCGGGGGGTGAGGACGCGTCGTCCTCCGGTGCCGGCCGGGGCGACGGCACCGGCGGCGGCGCGGACCGGACGTCGGCGGGCGGTGGGGGGTCGGCGGGGGGCACGGGCGGCATGGCGTCGGTGGGCGGCGGCACGGCGCTCCTCGGCAGGGTGGACGACCGGGCGTACCGGCCGGGGAAACCCAGCTTAACCAGGGTGGGCGACGCTTCCGGACGACGGACGGGCCCGGCTCGACACGTGGTCGACCCGGGCCCGTCGCCCTCGGGTGCCGCCCGAACCGGGCGGCACCCCGATCAGGTGATGTCCCGCCGGCGCATCATCCAGAACGCGGCGACCATCACCACGGCGGTGCCGATGCCGAACACCAGCGCCGAGTCCTGCCAGGTCACCAGCAGCTCCTTGGGCGTGCACTCGCCCTGGACGAGTTCGCAGGAGCGGTAGTCGACGAGCGCCCACTGCTTCTGGAACCAGGCCAGCGCATAGGTGGACAGCACCCACCGGTCACCGAACCGGACCTCGGCGATCGTCGTGGCGATCCGGATGCCGATCTCACTGATCACCCCGGCCCCCACGGCCACCCCGAGTGCCATCGCCGTGTGCCGGCCCAGGGACGCCAGGGCGAAGGCCACCGCACCGGCGGCGAGGATCATCGCCAGCGCCCGCAGGCCGCTGATCCCGGCGGACTGCCACACCCCGGAGGTGACCTTCTCGGTGGTTCCCCGGAAGGTGGCGATCAGCCAGAAGGCCAGGGTCCACAACGCCCCGAGCACCACGGTCACCCCGGTCAGCGTGGTGAGCACGGCGGCCAGTTTGGTGCCGAGCACGGTGAGCCGTTTCGGCCGCCACAGCAGCAGGTTCATCATCCCGCCGGTGCTCCACTCGGCGCCCACGAACGAGGCGCCGATCAGGAAGCCGAACAACGCCACCGCCCCGGCGAAGATGGCGATGAAGTTGCCGAACTCGGCCCGGAAGTCGAACTGGTAGGGCAGGTTCCACTTCGGGTCGAACATCTCGGCGGTGGGCTTCCAGTCCCGGCCGCAGTTCGGGCCGTACCGCTCGTCGGTCTGCTCGCCGCGTGCCTTGGCCGCGTCGCACTCGGCGATCGACCGCTCCCACTCCCGGACGGCGTCCCGGAAGTTCGCGTCCGACTCCGCCTGCGCCTGGGCGATCACGGCCGGTGAGAGCTTGTGGCTGGAGAAGGTGAAGGCGGTGACGATGCCGGCCAGGCCGAGGACGAGCAGGACCAGCATGACCCGGGTGAGCCGGCGCTTGGCCAGCCGACGCAGTTCGGTGACGTACAGGCTCATGCGCCCCACCCTCCCGTGGTGCCGGCGGTGTGGCCCGGCTCGCCGATCTTGGCGGACTGGTCGACCTGGCGGTGCTGACCGGGGACCGGAGCGGTGGCGGTGATCTCCAGGAAGACGCTCTCCAGGTCCACCGCGACCGGGGCCAGTTCGCTGACGTACAGGTGTTGTTCGGCGAGCAGCCGGCTGACCGCGGCCGGCTTGTCCACTCCGGCCAGCATCAGGTGGTCCGGGTGGCGGGTGACCGCGACGCCGGCCCGGCCGAGTAGTTCGGCGGCGGCGGCGAGGTCCTCGGCGGCGTCCAGCCGCACCCGTACGCCGCCGTGCGAGTGCTGGGCCAGCACCTGCTCCACCGGACCGGCGGCGACCCGGCGGCCCAGCGAGATGATGGTGACCTCGTCGCAGATGAGCTGGATCTCGCCGAGAATGTGGCTGGAGAGCACCACGGTCATCCCGGATTCGGCGAGGGTGCGCATCAGGGTGCGCATCTCCCGGATGCCGCCCGGGTCGAGACCGTTTGCCGGCTCGTCGAGGATCAGCAGTTTGGGGTTCTTGAGCAGGGCGGAGGCGACGGCGAGCCGCTGCTTCATGCCGAGCGAGTACGTCTTGACCCGCTCGCCGGCCCGGTCCCGCAGCCCCACCAGTTCGAGCACCTCGTCGACCCGTACGGCGGGGACGTCGCCGGCCCCGGCCAGCAGGGACAGGGTGTCCCGGGCGGAGAAGTGCGGGAAGAACTGCGGGCTCTCCACGATCGCGCCGACCTGACCGGCGACGGTGGGCAGTGCGCCGGGCACCTCGTGGCCGAGGATGGCCATCCGCCCGCCGTCGGGCTGGATCAGCCCGAGCAGGGTACGCAGGGTGGTGGTCTTGCCCGACCCGTTGGGGCCGAGGAAGCCGTGCACCTGACCGGCCTCCACCCGCATGTCGAAGCCGTCCAGCGCGTTGCGGACCCCACGCCGGCGACTCTTGTACGTCTTACGTAGACCTTCGATCTCCAGGACAGCCGACAAGCTGCGCCTCCCCCGATGGTGGCTGATGACAGCGGTCACCATACTCGGTATACCCGCCAGGGCAATACCCGGTATGCATCGGCGCTCAATTACTACCGACGGTGTATCAACGGGTCACTCAGGCGCAGATGACGGCCACTCCGGCGGCGCGGAACGCATCGACGAGTTCCGGGGCCGCCCCGGAGTCGGTCACCAGGGTCTCCACCCGCTCCACGGGGCAGATCCGGGCGAACGCGTGACCGCCCAGCTTGGACGAGTCCGCGATGATCACCACCCGCTTGGCCCGCGCCACCATCAGGTTGTTCATCGCCGCCTCACCCTCGTGGTGGGCGGCGGCACCCAACTGGGGATCGAGCGCGTCCACGCCCAACAGGGCGACGTCCAGGGTGACCTCGCGCAGCAGCGCCCCACCCAGCGGCCCGACCAGCTCGAACGACTTCGGTCGCACCACACCCCCGGCGACCACCACCTTCATCCGGGAGCGCACCAGCAGCTCGTTGGCGATGTTCAGGGCATTGGTGACCACGGTGAGCTGGGCACCCTCGGCACTGGTGTTCAGGTCGGGGCGGACGGCCAGGGCGCGGGCCACCTCGGTGCTGGTGGTGCCGCCGTTGAGGCCGACCACGGTGCCGGGCGAGACGAGCGCGGCGGCGGCCGCCCCGATCCGCTGCTTCTCAGCCGAGTGCTTGGCCGTCTTGTAACGCAGCGGCAGGTCGTACGAGACGCCGTTGGCGACCGCCCCACCCCGGGTCCGGGTGATCATCTGCTGCTGGGCGAGCTGGTCGAAGTCGCGCCGGATGGTCGCCTGGGAGACGTCCAGCCGCTCGGCGGCCTCCTCGACGCTGACCCGACCACTGTCGGTGAGCATTTCGAGCAGAGCGTTCCACCTGGCGTACCGGTCCACGGGGGGCCTCCGACTCTGCACGAAGGGTGATCGAATGCGTGCACAGTAGTGCGCGAAACTCGCAGTGCGCAAAACCCCCGACTGCGCGATCCGGGGGCAGGTTGCCACGCGCACCTCGTTTCGCGCAGAATAGCGCGCGAAAGACGGTGGTAATGAGCCGTATTGCGCACCTCCCTCCCCTGTGCGAGGAGTTCCCCATGGCGTACGTCGACGCGGAGATCGCCAGCCAGCCCGACTGCTGGCGGGAGGCGGCCCGACTCGCCGGCACCGTCGCCAGCGCCCTCCCCCGCCCCGGAGAGCGGGTCGCCGTCGTCGGCTGCGGCACCTCGTGGTTCATGGCCATGGCGTACGCCGGGCTGCGCGAACGGGCCGGCCACGGCGAGACCGACGCCTTCCAGGCCAGCGAGTTCCCCGCCGAGCGCCGCTACGACCGGCTGATCGCGGTCACCCGCTCCGGCACCACCACCGAGGTGCTCGACCTGCTCGCCGCGCTGCGCGGCCGGACCCCCACCACCGTCCTGGTCGGCGACCCCGGGTCGCCCGCCGTCACGCTGGCCGACACGGCCGTGCCGATGCCCTTCGCCGACGAGCGTTCCGTGGTGCAGACCCGGTTCGCCACCACCGCCCTGGCTCTGCTGCGCGCCCACCTCGGCGACAACGTCGAGGCGCTGGCCGCCGACGCCGAGGTCGCCGTCCGCGCCCCGCTGCCGCTCGACCCGGCCCGCATCGACCAGGCCACCTTCCTCGGTCGCGGCTGGACGGTCGGGCTGGCCCAGGAGGCCGCGCTGAAGTGCCGCGAGGCGGCCACCTTCTGGGCCGAGGCGTACCCGGCGATGGACTACCGGCACGGCCCCATCTCGATCGCCGGCCCCGGCCGGCTGGTCTGGGCGTTCGGGGAGCTGCCCGAGGGCCTGCCGGAGGACGTGGCGGCCACCGGGGCGGCGTTCGTGCACAGCCGGCACCACGGCTGCCACACCGTGCTCGGCAGTTGGGCGGCCGGCCGGACCCCGGTCGACCCGATGGCCGACCTGATCCTCGCCCAACGCTTCGCGGTGGCCCTGGCGACCAGCCGGGGGCTGGACCCGGACGCGCCCCGGCACCTGACCCGTTCCGTGGTGCTGGCATGACCGACGGGCCGCCGGGCGACGACCGGGTCGTCGTCGCGCTGGACGTCGGCGGCACCGGCATGAAGTGCGCCCTGGTCCGCCCCGACGGCAGTGTGCTGCACGCCGAACGGCATCCGACCGACGCCGGACGCGGCCCGGACGCCGTGGTGGAGACCGTCCTCGCCGTCGCCGAAGGGCTGGCCGACCGGGCCCGCGCCGCCGGGTCGACCCCGGTGGCCTGCGGCGTCGCCGTGCCCGGGGTGGTCGACGAGGCCGCCGGGGTGGCGGTCTGGTCGGCCAACGTCGGCTTCCGGGACGTACCGCTGCGGGATCTGGTGGGGGCGCGGCTCGGGCTGCCGGCGGCGCTCGGCCACGACGTGCGGGTGGGCGGGATCGCCGAGGCCCGGCTCGGTGCCGGCCGGGACGCCCGGCACGTGCTCTTCGTCGCGATCGGCACCGGCATCGCCGCCGCGCACGTGGTCGCCGGGTCGGCCGCCGTCGGCGCGCACGGTGCGGCCGGCGAGATCGGCCACATCCTGGTACGCCCCGACGGCCCGCGCTGCGGCTGCGGCCGGCCCGGCTGCCTGGAGGCCGTCTCGTCCGCCTCGGCCGTGGCCCGCCGCTACGCCGAACTGGCCGGGGTGACGGCGAGCGCGGCCGACGTGGCCGGGCGCGCGGCGGCCGGTGAGGAACTGGCCGGGCGGGTGTGGCGGGAGGCCGTCGAGGCGCTCGCCGACGGGCTCGCCACCGGGCAGGCGCTCTACGACGTCGACACCATGGTCATCGGCGGCGGCCTGGCGCGGGCCGGCGGGCAACTGCTCGACCCGCTCCGCGCGGCCCTGCACGAACGGATGACCTTCCATCGGGAGCCGCGCCTGGTCGCGGCGGCCCTCGGCGACGAGGCCGGCTGCCTCGGTGCCGCCCTGCTCGCCCTCGACAGTCTGGAGAGACGATGACCCAGCGGGTGACCGGCAAGGTGGTGACCCCGACCGGCGTGATCCGGCAGGGGTGCGTGGAGCTGGACGGCGAGCGGATCACCGCCGTCGCCGAGTACCCGGCCAAGCGCGACGGGCACTGGATCATGCCGGGGTTCGTGGACATGCACACCCACGGCGGGGGCGGGCACACCTTCACCACCGGTGACGCCGACGCCGCCCGCGCCGCCGCCGCGTTCCACCGGCGGCACGGCACCACCACCCTGCTGGCCAGCCTGGTCAGCTCGCCGTTCGAGCTGATGCGCACGGCGACCGCCGCGTTCGCGCCGCTGGTCCGCGAGGGGGTACTGGCCGGCATCCACTTCGAGGGGCCGTACCTGTCGGCGGCCCGGTGCGGCGCGCAGAACCCGGAGTTCCTCCGCGACCCGTCCACCGACGAGCTGGGCCGGCTCGTCGCCGAGGGCGGCGGGGCGGTCCGCATGGTCACCCTGGCCCCCGAGCGCCCCGGCGCGTTGGACGCCATCAAGCTGCTCACCTCGCACGGGGTGGTCGCCGCCGTCGGCCACACCGACGCCACCTGGGAGCAGACCCGGGCCGCCGTCTCGGCCGGGGCGAGCGTCGGCACCCACCTGTTCAACGGGATGCGCCCGCTGCACCACCGCGAACCGGGCCCGGTGGTGGCCCTGCTGGAGGCCCCGAACGTGGTCTGCGAGCTGGTCGCCGACGGGGTGCACCTGCACGACGGGATGCTCACCTTCGCCGCCTCCGTGGCCGGCCCGGAGCGGATCGCCCTGGTCACCGACGCGATGGCCGCCGCCGGGATGCCCGACGGCGAGTACGAGCTGGGCGGCCAGCCGGTCGCCGTGGCCGACGGGGTGGCCCGGCTGGCCCGGGACGGGGCGATCGCCGGCAGCACCCTCACCATGGACGCGGCGCTGCGGCACGCCGTCACCGCCGGCATCCCGATCACCGACGCGGTACGCATGGTCGCCACCACCCCGGCCCGCGCCATCGGCCTCGGCGACCGGGTCGGCGCGCTCCAGACGGGCCGCCGTGCGGACCTGGTGGTGCTCGACGACGAGCTGACCGTGGTCAGGGTGATGCGCGCCGGCACCTGGCTCGACTGACCCCGCTCGCACGCGGGGGCGGGCAGGTCAGACGGTGGGGACCTCGACGCCCAGGACGGCCTGCTCGTCGGGGCGGTGCACCAGCACGTCGGCCAGGTAGGACTGCACCGCCGGACCCATCCCCACGTCCCGGCCGGCCCGCTCGGAGAGCAGCCACTTGTGCTCGATGATCTGCGCGAAGATCTCCTGCGGTTCCAGCTTGTGCCGCAGGTGGGCGGGGACGGCCCGGACGACCGGCTCGAAGACCTCGGTCAGCCAGCGGTGGGCCGCCTGCTGCTCGTCGGTCAGGTCGCTCTCCACCCGGTAGGCGTCCAGGTCGTTGAGCAGCCGGCGGGCCTGGTTCTCCTCGGCGTCCAGGCCGGTGAGCCGGATCAGCCGCCGGGTGTGGTAGCCGGCGTCGACGACCTTCGGGCGGACCAGGTACCGCCCGTCGTCGACCGTCGACAGGGCCACCTCGGCCACGTCGAAGCCGAGGTCGTTGAGGCGGCGGATGCGGCGCTCGATGTCGTGCCGCGCCTCCCGCTCGACCTGCTGCTCGTAGGTGATCTCGTGCCAGAGCCGTTCGTAGCGCTGCACGACCTCCTCGCAGACCACCTCCGGGTCGATCGACTCGTGCAGCAGCCCGGCCGCCTGGAGGTCCAGTGCCTCACCGAAGATGTTGACCCGGGCGATCTCCAGGTCCTCACCGCGCTGCCCGTTGGACAGCGAACGGTGCAGCGCGCCGGTCTCGGCGTCGACCAGATAGGCGGCGAACGCCCCGGCGTCCCGCCGGAACAGGGTGTTCGACAGCGAGCAGTCGCCCCAGAAGAAGCCGGTCAGGTGCATCCGCACCAGCAGCACGGCGAGGGCGTCGAGCAGCCGGCCCATCGTCTCCGGACGCAGCGTGCGGGAGAACAGCGCCCGGTAGGGCAGCGAGAACTGGAGGTGCCTGGTGATCAGCACCGGGTCCAGCGGGGTGCCGTCGTCGGCCTGCCGGTCGGCCACGATCGCGATCGCCTCCACCGACGGGAAGTCGATCCGTTCCAGCACCCGCAGCAGGTCGTACTCGCGTTCGGCGACCCGTTCCCCGGTCTCCTTGACCGCGTACACGTAGTCGCCGAGGCGGACGAACCGGACGATGTGCCGGGAGATGCCCTGCGGCAGCGCCACCAGGTGCCGGGCGGGCCACTGCGTAAGCGGCGTCGACCAGGGAAGGTCGAGCAGCGCCGGGTCGACGAGGGCCGAGGTGATCCGCACGGGGACAAGTGTGCCGGGTGTCCCCCGTCCGACGCTTCCCTTCGTGGTTCGGCACACATCGACCCGGGCCGTGCCACCACGGCCCCCCGGGCCGGCCGGTAGCGTGATCGCGTGCGGGAGCGAACCACGACGGTACGCGGCGGGGTGCGGCTCAGACCGGTCCGCCCGGCCGGCTGGTGGCCGGACCTGCTGCTGCTCACCGCCCTGGTCGCGCTGACCGGGGCGCTCGCCACCGACCACCTGTTCGGCGTCGACCGGGCGGTCGCCGACTGGGCCGGGGCACACCGGCCGACCGCCGCCTACTGGGTCGCCCGGGTGCTCAACCTGCTCGGCCAGGGCACCCCGTTGACGCTGCTCGCCGCCGCCCTGGGGGTGCTGCTGGCCGTCCGACTGCGCTCGGTGCGCCCGGTGCTGCCGCCGGTGGTCGCCTTCGTGCTCACCTATCTCACCATCGGCCCGCTCAAGGTGTGGACGGCCCGCCCGGCCCCGAGCGCCAGCATGAAGGAACCGTTCCTGCCCCCGGAGCAGACCCTGCCGCTGTTCCAGCACGACCTGCCGGTCCGCTACGCCCAGTCGTACCCGTCGGGGCACGTGGCCAACGCGATCGTCTGGTACGGCGTGCTCGCCCTGCTGCTCGTCCCGCTGCTGCGGACCCTCGGCCGGCGGATGCCACCCCGGCTGGCCACCGCCGTGCGGGTGGTGCCGCCGCTGGTGGTCCTGTGCACCACCACCTACCTGGGCTGGCACTGGCTTACCGACTCGGTGGCCGGGCTGCTGCTGGGGCTGCTGCTGGACCGGCTGCTGCACCGGATCCCCTGGGACGACCTGCCGCTACCGGCCCGGCTACGCGGCTGGGACCGCCCGTTCACCGCCGACCCGGGCCGGTCGCCCGATCGAGGCCGCCCGTTCACCTCCGCCCCGTAACCTGCCGTGGTGGATCGACTGCGGCGGCGGCTGGGCGTACCCGACGCGGTGGTGGTCGGGCTCGGGGCGATGCTCGGCGCGGGCGTGTTCGTGGTCTTCGCCCCGGCCGCCGCGGCGGCCGGCGGCACCGGGCTGCTGGTGGCGCTGGCGCTGGCCGGGTTCGTCGCGTACTGCAACGCGACCAGCTCGGCCCGGCTGGCCGCCCGCTACCCGGAGTCCGGCGGCACGTACGTCTACGGCCGGGAACGCCTCGGCCCGTTCGCCGGGTTCCTCGCCGGCTGGGGTTTCGTGGTCGGCAAGACGGCGAGCTGCGCGGCGATGGCGCTGACCATCGGGGCGTACCTGTGGCCGGGGCAGGCCCGGCTGGTCGCGGTCGGCGCGGTGCTCGCGGTGACCGGGGTGAACCTGCGCGGCGTCACCCGCACGGTCGCCGCCACGAAGGTGCTGGTGGTCGTGGTGCTGGCGGTGCTGGCCCTGGTCGCGGTGACCGGCCTGACCGCCGGGGAGGTGCGGCTCGACCGGCTCGCCGAGGGCGGCGGTACGGCCCGGGGTGTGCTCACCGCCGCCGGGCTGCTCTTCTTCGCCTTCGCCGGGTACGCCCGGATCGCCACCCTCGGTGAGGAGGTCCGCGACCCGGCCCGCACGATCCCCCGGGCGGTGCCGCTGGCCCTCGGGGTGGTGCTGGCGGTCTACCTGCTCCTCGCGGTGGTCGCGGTCGGTGTGCTCGGCCCCGACCGGCTGGCCGCCTCCGCCGCGCCCCTGGCCGACGTGGTGACCGTCGCCGGGCTGCCCGGCCTGGCCTGGGTGGTCCGGGCCGGGGCGACGGTGGCGGTGACCGGGGTGCTGCTCTCCCTGCTCGCCGGGGTGGGCCGCACCCTGCTGGCGATGGCCCGCCGTTCCGACGTGCCGGGGACGCTGGCCGCCGTGCACCCGGTGCACTCCGTCCCGCACCGCGCGGAGCTGACCGTGGCCGCCGTGGTGGTCGCGGTGGTGGCGCTCGGCGACGTCCGGGGCGCGATCGGCTTCTCCAGCTGCACGGTGCTGGTCTACTACGCGATCACCAACGCCGCCGCGTGGACCCTGGGCCCGGACCCGGCCCGACGGCTGCCCGTCCGGGCGCTCGCCGCGCTGGGGCTGGTCGGCTGCGTACTGCTCGCGGTCAGCCTGCCGACCGCCAGCGTCCTCGCCGGTTTCGGGGTGCTCGCCCTCGGCGCGCTCTGGTACGCCGTCCGACCCCGCTAGTCACTCCTGCGGATCACGTGAGGCCGGCACCCCTGCGGGCGGCGGCGGGGCCGGGGGCGGGGGCGGGGGCGGGGTGGTCTCGCGGAGCAGGGCGCCCAACCCGGCCCGCCGGGCCACCACGGTCAGCCGGTCCCCCGCCGAGATCACCATCCGGGGATCGGCCCGCCAGTCGGTCTTGTGGCCGGGCCGGGAGTGGGCCAGCAGGCGCACCTCGCCGGGGCGGGCCACCGCGCCGAGCGGCCGACCGTCCAGGGCCGCGCCGGCCGCCACCGGCACCTCCACCACCAGCAGGGCGTGCCGGTCGACCGGGATGGTGGCGATGACCGCCCGGTCCAGCAGGGCGGCGGCGAACGACGGCGCGGCCAGGTAGGACACGCTGCGCGAGATGCCGATGCCGAACGCCCGCTGGATGCGTTCGGCGAAGTCGCCGTCGAAGAGCCGCAGCACCACCCGCAGCTCCGGGTTGAGCGCCCGGCCGTTCAGTGCGGCCCGCAGGTTGACCCCGTCGTCGGTGGAGACCACCACCAGCGCCTGGCAGTGCTCAACCGAGGCCGAACGCAGCGTCTCCTCCCGGGCCGCGTCCCCGACGATCAGCGGTACGCCCAGCCGCCGGGCCAACGCCGCACCCCGCGCCTCCGCGCTGCGGTCGATCGCCACCACCTCGACGCCGAAGTCGTGCAGTTGCGCCATCACCCGGGTGCCGATGTTGCCCAGCCCGACGACCACCACGTGCCCGGTGCGTTCCGGCTGGATGCGCCCGGCGTGCAGAGCCAGCCGGGCGTTGACGATGCCGTCGACCACCACGGCGGTGATCAGCGGGATCAGCGCCAACCCGGCCAGGTTGAGCACGACCTGCATGACCTGGGCGGCGGCCGGTTTGGTGACGTCCGGGTCCTGGCCGCTGAGCGTGGTGACCAGGGTCAGGTAGAGCGCCTCCGTCCAGCTCACCGCGACCGCACGGGCGTTGAGCCAGCCGAGCAGGGCGATCACCCCGAGCAGGGTCAGCACCGCGATGCCGATCTTGCGGGTGGCGAAGCTGCGGACCGCCCGCAGCAGCACCGCCAGGGGTCGCCGGCGACGTCGGGCCCGGACCAGCCGGCGGGCCGCCAGCTCGGTGCCGGCGGGCTGCCCCGTCGCCTCGGCGAGCACCACGTCGGCCGCCTGCTCGTCGGCGGGCAGCACCCGGACCAGCTCCGGATCGGTGGTGACGGCCAGCCCGCAGACCACGTCGGCGGGGCGGACGTCGACGCGGCGGGCCACGTAGAGGGTGCGACCGCCGTGCCGGAAGTGGGTCGGGGCCACCTCACCGAGGGCGGCGGCGACGAACGCCGGGGCGGCCATCGAGGCGTCGGAGAGGACCGCCGAGTCGGGGAAGAGCTGCCGCAGGCCGTTGGCGAGGCTGGTGTTGAACATCCGGACCACCAGGCGCAGCCGGGGCTCGACCTCCTGCGCGCAGAGCGCGGCGTGCATGTTGCCCACGTCGTCCTGGTGCAGCAGGGCCAGCCCGTCCGCCCCGGCCAGGCCGGCCCGGTGGAAGGTGGCCTCGTCGAGCCGGTCGGCCCGGACCACCTGGACCCCGTCGACGTCCCGCCCGTCGGGGCCCTCGGAGCGGCGGCGTTCCGGCACCACCAGGGTGATCCGGACCCGGCCGTGGGCCAGGTCGGTGCCGAGCAGCGCCCGCACCACCCAGTACGCCAGCGGGTCGTTGCCGCAGACCACGTAGTGCGGGCGGGTGTCGCCGTTCATCCGTAACCGCCAGCCGGTCGCGCGCCGGGCCCGGTCCCGCAGGGGTTCGGCCATGCCCGGATGGTAGCCAGCCGGTCGCCGGGGACGCAGCCCTGGTGAGCGCACCGGACAGTGCCGGTTGGTCGGGCAGGCATGGTGGGCGTGGCGGCGGGTAGAGCAGCGGGCGTGCAGACGTTCCTGCCGTACCCGGACTTTCTGGCCAGCGCGCGGACCCTCGACCAGCGGCGGCTGGGCAAGCAGCGGGTGGAGGCGCTCCAGGTGCTGCGCGGGCTGACCCGGCCGGGGTACGGCTGGCGCAACCACCCGGCGGTGAAGATGTGGGCCGGCTACGAGGAGGCGTTGACCCGGTACGGGCTGGACGTGTGCGCGGTCTGGTCGGCGACGGGCCGGGCGGACACCTGCGCGTCGACCCTGGTCACCGACCTGACCGCCGCCCGGGGCCACGGCCGGGTCCGCAGCCAGGCCGAGCTGGCCGCCGCCGGTGAGCTGCCACCCTGGCTGGGCCGCGAGGACCTGCACCGCAGCCACCGCTCGGCGCTGCTGCGCAAGGACCCGGAGCACTACCGCCCGCAGTTCGGCGACGTGCCGTCCGATCTGGAGTACGTCTGGCCGCCGTCCGACCGTCCCCCGCTCGCCGCCGGGCTGCCGAACCCCGCCGACGACTCCGGTGGCGGCACCGCACCGGTCTGACCGGGCCGGATCGCCCCTGGTCGGGCAGACTGGGGGTCCCTCGGGTCGGAAGGTGCACATGGCGCTGTCGCAGAAGCTGGGTCGGCTCATCGGCGTACGCGAGCACGTGGTGGACCCGGGCGGGGGTGGCGCCCCCCGGGTGGCCCGACCGACCACGGCCGTGGTGGTGGGTGGCGGGATCGCCGGCATGTCGGCGGCGGTGGTGCTCGCCGAACGCGGGGTGGACGTCACCGTGCTGGAGGCCGCGCCGACGCTGGGCGGGCGGCTCGGCGCGTGGCCGGAGGCGCTCGCCGACGGCAGCCAGCTCAACGAGCACGGCTTCCACGCGTTCTTCCGGCAGTACTACAACTGGCGGTCGATCCTGCGGCGGGTCGATCCGACGCTCGGTTTCCTCAAGCCCATCCCCGGCTACCCGATCCTGTCCGCGCAGTGGCCCACCGAGGAGTTCGGCAGGCTGCCCCCGGCCCCGCCGGCCAACCTGCTGGCGCTCCTGCTGCGCAGCCCCAGCCTGCGCCTGGCCGACCTGCGCACGATGGACCGGGACGCCGCGCTGCCGCTGCTCAGCTACGACCCGGTGCGCACCTACGCCGAGTTCGACGACACCACCGCCGACGCGCTGCTCGCCTCGCTGAAGCTGCCCGACCGGGCGCGGGCGATGCTGTTCGAGGTCTTCTCGCACTCGTTCTTCAACCACGAGACCGAGATGTCGGCCGCCGAGATGATCGCCCAGTTCCACTTCTATCTGCTGGGCAACCCGGAGGGGTTGGCGTTCGACTGCCCCGACGAGGACTACGCCACGGCGATCTGGCAGCCACTGACCAGGTACGTGGAGAAGCACGGCGGCCGGGTGCGCACCGGGGCCGCCGTCACCCGGCTGGACCGGGAGCCGGACGGTTGGCGGGTGACCACCGCCGACGGCACGGTCCACCCCGCCGGGCAGGTGGTGCTGGCCGTCGACCCGCCCGCGCTGGCGGCGCTGGTCGACGCCTCCCCCGGCCTGGTCGCGGTGGCGCCCGAGCTGGTGGCGCGGATGCCCGCGTTCGGTCGGCCCGGCCCGCCGTACGCGGTGGCGCGGTACTGGCTCGACGGGGACGTCCGGGCCGACCGGGCGGTGTTCAGCGGGGTGTCCCGCCAGCCCACTCTGGACTCGGTGACCCTCTACCACCGGTTGGAGAACGAGTCCCGCCGGTGGGCGCAACGCACCGGCGGCGCGGTGGTGGAGCTGCACGCGTACGCCTGCGACGAGGGGGTGCCCGCCGAGGAGCTGGCCGAACGGATGCGCGCCGAACTGGTCGCGCTCTGGCCGGAGGTCGCCGGGCTGGGGGTGCGGGAGCTGCGCGCCCGGGTCGAGGCGCAGGCCCCGGCGTTCACCCCGGGCAGCCACGCCGGCCGGCCGGGGGTACGCACCGACGCCGAGGGCCTCTACCTGGCCGGGGACGGCGTCGGCACCGACTTCCCCAGCGCGTTGATGGAACGGTCGGCGGCGACCGGGATCATCGCCGCCAACCACATCCTGCGCGCCGCGGGGGCGGCCACCGAGCCGGTCCGCTCGATCCGCCCCCGGGGACTGCTCGCCGGGAAGTGAACCGCCCCGGATGCCCGCCCGACCCGTCGGGCCGGGCGGACCGGCCGGTCAGCGCGACGTGCCCTGGTAGGCGTCCCGCATGAGCTGCTGCATGTCGTCGAGCATCGGCATCCGGGGGTTCGCCGGGGCGCACTGGTCCTCGTAGGCGTTGAGGGCCTGCTGCGGCAGCGCCGCCTCGAACGCCGCCCGGTCGACGCCGATCGCGGCGAACGACGGTTCGATGCCGACCGCGTCGCGCAGCCGTTCCACCGCCTCGGCCAGCGACGCCACCCCCTGCGCCGGGGTGCCCGCCGGCAGGCCGAGCTGGGCGGCGATCTCGGCGAACCGTTCCGGTGCCCGGTAGCTCTCGTAGCGCGGCCAGCCCGACAGCTTCGCCGGGACGGTGCCGTTGTAGCGGATCACGTGCGGCAGCAGCACCGCGTTGGTCCGGCCGTGGGCGATGTGGAACGTCGCGCCGAGGGTGTGCGACATGGCGTGCACGATGCCGAGGAAGGCGCTGCCGAACGCCATCCCGGCGATGGTGCCCGCGTTGTGCATCCGTTCCCGCGCCTCGGGGTCGGCGTCGACCACCGCCCGTTCCAGATTGCCGAAGATCAGCCGGATGGCGTGCAGGGCGAGCCCGTCGGTGAAGTCGTTCGCGTACACCGACACGTACGCCTCGATGGCGTGGGTGAGGGCGTCGAAGCCGCTGTCGGCGGCGATGGTCGCCGGCATGCTGGCGGTCAGCACCGGGTCGACGATCGCCACGGTCGGGGTGAGCGCGTAGTCGGCCAGCGGGTACTTCTTGCCGGTGCGGTGGTCGGTGATCACCGCGAACGGGGTCACCTCCGCGCCCGTGCCCGACGTGGTCGGCACGCAGACCAGCCGGGCCAGCGCGCCGAGGGTGGGGAAGGTGAAGGCGCGCTTGCGGATGTCGAAGAACTTCTCCCGCATGTCGTCGAAGACCACGTCCGGGTGCTCGTAGCGCAGCCACATCACCTTGGCCGCGTCCATCGCCGAGCCGCCACCGAGGGCGACGATGGTGTCCGGGCGGAAGGCCCGCATCAGCGCGGCCCCCCGGTCGACGGTGTCGACGCTCGGCTCGGGTTCCACGTCGTCGATGATCTGCAGGGCGATCCGCTCGGGGCGGCGTTGCAGCACCCGGTTGATCCGGTCGACGAAGCCGAGCCGGGTCATGGTGGCGTCGGTGACCACGGTGACCCGGTGCACGTCGGGCATCTCGGCGAGGTAGCGGATCGCGTTCGCCTCGAAGAAGATCTTCGACGGGACCTTGAACCACTGCATGTTGTTGTTCCGCCGGCCGATCCGCTTGATGTTGAGCAGGTTCACCGCCGACACGTTGTCGGACACCGAGGTACGCCCGTAGCTGCCGCAGCCCAGCGTCAGCGACGGCAGGAACGCGTTGTACATGTCGCCGATGCCGCCCTGCGAGGCGGGCGAGTTCCAGATGATCCGGACCGCCTTGACCCGGCGGCCGAACTCCTCCACCAGCTCCTCGTCGGCGGTGTGGATGACCGCGCTGTGCCCGAGGCCGTGGAACTCGACCATCTGCTCGGCGTACCGCAGGCCCTGTTCGCGGCTGTCGGCGCGCAGCACGGCGAGCACCGGGCAGAGCTTCTCCCGGGTCAGCGGCTCGTCGGGGCCGACCCGGTCGACCGCGACCAGGATGATCGAGGTGTCGGGGGCGACGGTGATGCCGGCGGCGTCGGCGATCCAGGCGGCGGTCCGGCCGACCACGTCGGGGTTGAGCTTGCCGGCTGGGAAGAGCAGCGCCTCCAGCTTCTCCTTCTCCGCCGGGGTCGCCAGGTGGGCGTGCAGGGTGCGGAACTCCGCGATGGCGGCGTCGTGGATCGCCGCGTCGAGGATGACGGCCTGCTCGGAGGCGCAGATCATGCCGTTGTCGAACGACTTGGACAGCACGACGTCGTTGACCGCGCGCTTGAGCTTGGCGGTCGCCTCGATCCAGGCCGGTACGTTCCCCGCGCCCACGCCGAGCGCCGGCTTCCCCGCCGAGTACGCGGCCCGCACCATGGCGTTGCCGCCGGTGGCGAGGATGGTGGCGACCCCGGGGTGGTGCATCAGCGCGGTGGTCGCCTCGACCGACGGCTCCTCGATCCACTGTATGCAGTGCTCCGGGGCCCCGGCGGCGACGGCCGCGTCGCGTACCGTGCGGGCGGCCTCGACGCTGCACCGCTGCGCCGCCGGGTGGAAGGCGAAGATGATCGGGTTGCGGGTCTTGAGCGCCAGCAGCGCCTTGAAGATGGTGGTCGAGGTGGGGTTGGTGACCGGGGTGATCCCGGCGACCACGCCCACCGGGTCGGCGATCTCGACGATGCCGCTGATCTCGTCCCGGGCGATCACCCCGACGGTGCGGGTCTTCGCCATGCTGTGCGTGACGTGCTCGCAGGCGAAGATGTTCTTCACCGCCTTGTCCTCGAACACCCCCCGACCGGTCTCGGCTACGGCGAGCTGGGCGAGGGCGGCGTGCCGGTCCAGCGCGGCCACCGACGCCTTGCGGACGATGTGGTCGATCTGCTCCTGGTCGTACCGGTCGTAGTCGGCCAGGGCCTTGAGGCCGTCGGCGACCAGGGCGTCGATCGTGGTGGCGAGTTCGGTCGACATGCTTTCACCTCGGCGGTTGGCGGCTTCTCGGACACCTTCAGCATTCATCGACAGCCGTCTCGGCGGTGGGGCGCAAGGACCCGTCCCTCGGTGGCCAAAGGTCCCGTCGTCGCGCCGTCCCGGGCGTGTCCGGTCAGCCGAAGGTCCCGATGTCGAGCGGTGACCACGCAGCGTCGCCTACCCGACACCGTGCCCCGCCGCCCCCGGCCACCATGATTCGCATGACGGGACCGCGAAAGGCCTACACGTTGCTCGCCGTGGCCGCCATCGGGGTGGCGGTGCTGGCCTGGCGGATCGGGGTCGACAAGGCCAATGCCCTGGTGGGCCTGGCAGGCGTCTTCGCCGCGAGCGCGCTCGGGCTGTTGTCCCTGTTCAGCGCGATCGACCCTCGGCTGTCCCGGGCGGCGGCGGACGCCGCCGCCCTGCCGTCGGGGGCGACCCCGGCCGCACCCGACGCACCGGGCGGAGCCGCCGGCACCGGGTCGGGCCCGGGGCTGCGCCGCCGCTGGCGACGCTGGCGGCTGCCGGCCGGGATCGCCGCGCTGCTGCTGGTGATCGTCGGTACGGTGACCGTGCTCTCCTGGCCGACGGACCGGACGCCGGACGCGCGGGGCGCCTCCCCCACGACCTCCGTCGACGCCGCGTCGGCCGACCCCGGCGTCACGGCGACCCCGGTCGGGCCGACACCCACCGTGGATCCGTCCGGAGCGACACCCACCACCCCGGCGACCCCGGCCCCGGGTCCGGACGGGCCGACGACCGGCCCCGCGCCGACCCCCACCGCCGGACCGACGCCGACCCGGGGGCCGGCGGGGCCGGACTGGGTGCCGCCGGCGGGTGCACCGCACTGGACCCTGCACGCCGACGACTCGGTCTACTTCCTGCCGAGGCCCCGGGTGGCGAGGGGCACCGGGGCGGGCACCCTGATCTTCCAGGCGCAGCACCACCAGCTCGCCCTCTACGACTGGACCGACGACCCGACCGACCTCAGCTACGAGGGCTGCCGGAACCCGAAGGCGCAGCGGTATCCGAGCATCGACCTCGAACAGCTCGAACCCACCCCGGTCACCTACTGCCAGCCCGATCCGGGCGACCCGACGGTGGTCAACTACGTCCGGATCGACCACAACCGCTACCAGGCGACGCCGGCCTCGGTCGACGTGACCGTCTGGTCGGTCCGCTCGTAACCGGGTCTGCCGGTCCGGCAGCTCTCAAGGGGAGGGCACGGCCGGCGGGTGGCATCGAAATACGTTGCCCGCTCGCACCGCCGCGCATAGCGTGATCCACGCACGGTCAACCAGTCGAACCGGGAGCACAGCATGACGTCACCGCAGCTCACCAGCGCGTGGTCGACGCTACCCGTCGGCGGTTGCCGAGCCGAAGATCCCCGGGACGGGAATCCCGACTGACGCGTGTCCGTACGCGCCGGCCGCCCCGTCCCACCCGAGGACCGGGCGGCCTTCGTCGTCCGGGCCGACCGTCGGCGGCGACCCGGTCCGGGTCGCCGCCACTGCGGACCACTGACCCCACCCGCCGACCCGATCGACCCACCGACCGCGAAGGGAGAGCCCGGTGGACGCCGTCCTCGTCATCAACGCCGACCTCGGCCCGCTGCACCGGGTCACCGTCCAACACGCGATCCGGATGCTGTGCCGTCGGATCGCCGAGATCCACGAGGCCGAGCCGGACCGGGTGATCGGGGTCTTCCCCGTCCCCCGGGTGGTCCGCCTCGTCCGGTACGTCGTCACCCGCTGGCGGTTCAGCGCCGGCCCGGCCTGGTCCCGGGCGGGGGTGCTGCGTCGCGACGGTGGGCGGTGCGCGTACTGCGGCGGGCCGGCCAGCACCGTCGACCACGTGCTGCCCCGCTCACGCGGCGGCGGCAACACCTGGCGGAACACCACCGCCGCCTGTTACCCGTGCAACCAGCACAAGGGTGACCGGACCCCGGCCGAGGCGGACATGCCGCTGCGGCGGGAACCGGCGACGCCGAGTTGGGCGGGCCTCGCCGGGCGGTGACCGGACCGGCCGGCGGGCACAGGGGGTCGCGTCGGGGAACGCCCGGTGCGACGCCCGCCGGCCCTCACCACCCCACCGGGAACGCAGACCCCGCCACCGTGATCGGCTCACTTTCGCGGATGTAGTGGCATCCGTCAGCTCCGTTACCACTACATCCACGATCGTGCGCCCACCCCGACGGTGGCAGCCGGGCGGACCGGATCAGTGACCGGCGGACGGTGACCAGGGAAAGTCGGGCGGACGGCGTTCGTGGTGGGCGGCGACGCCCTCGCGGGCCTCGCCGCTGTCCCGTGCCTTCCGGTGCCACCAGGCGATCCGGGCCGGGCTGGCCCGGTCGTCGATGATCTCCTTGGCGGCGGCGATGCTGAGCTGGGAGCGGGCCGCGATGGCGGCGGTGATCGCGGTCACCCGGCCGGGCAGGTCGTCGACCACCTCGTCGGCCAGGCCGACCCGCAGCGCCCGTTCGGCGTCGATCAGCTCGGCGGTGAAGATCAGGAACTTGGCCGTGGACGGGCCGACGAGCCGGGTCAGCCGCCGGGTGGTGGGGGCCGGGTAGACCAGCCCGAGCCGGGCCGGCGGCACCCCGAACCGGGCGTCCGGGGCGGCGATCCGCAGGTCGCAGGCGACCGCGAGCAGGCAACCACCGCCCACGCAGGGGCCCTGCACCGCCGCGACGGTGGGCTTGGCGAACGCGGCCAACCGTTCCTCGGCGGCGACCGCGTCGCCCACGTCCCCGTTGGCGTCCAGCAGTTCGTCGAGGTCACCGAGGTCGGCACCGGCGCAGAACGCCCCGTCGGCGCCGGTGAGCACCAGGGCGCGTACGGCCGGGTCGGCCTCCAGCCCGTCCAGCAGCACGGGCAGCCGTCGCCACATCTCCGGGGTCATCGCGTTGCGCCGGCCGGGGTTACGGATGGTCACCGTCGCCACCGCGCCGGTCACCCCGACGGCCAACTCCGCATCCGACACCGTCGCACCCCTCTCGTCGCGTCACCGGTGCGGCGACCATAACGGCGCGGGCCCGGCGACCACCCAGGAGGGGTGGCCGCCGGGCCCACCGACGCAGGGGTCAGGTCAGGAGACGTCGAGCGCGGTGTCGTCGACCACGAAGGACGTCCGCAGCGAGGCGTCCTCGGTGCCGGTGAACTTCAGGGTCACGCTCTGGCCGGCGTACGCGGCCAGCGAGAACGAGCGCTGGGTGTACCCGGTGGCCTTGTTCAGGTTCGAGTAGGTCGCCAGGGTCGCCAGCACGGTGCCGGAGGAGTTGAGCACCTGCACGGTCAGCTTGTCGTACGCGGTGGTCGTGCTGACCTCCCGCGAGTCGATGTGCAGCCAGAAGCTGAAGTTGTACGTCGAGCAGCCCGCCGGCACGCTCACCGACTGGGAGAGCGTCTCGGTCAGGGTGCCACCGGTGCCGCCCAGCCAGGCGTTCCAGGTGCCACCGTGGGTGGGCTGGCTGGCGCCGTTCTGCCCGATGACGCCCGTGCTGGCCGCCCAGACCGTGTTGCCGGACTCGAAGCCGGGGTTGCCCAGGAGCTGGCCGGCGGTGCAGCTGCCACCGACGCTGCTCACGACCAGCGTGTAGCTGGCCGAGTGGGCCACCGCGCCGGTGCCGGTGACCGTCACCGGGTAGCTGCCGGCCGGGGTGCTGGCCGAGGTGGCGATGGTCAGGGTCGACGCGGCACCCGAGGTCACCGAGGCCGGGCTGAACGTCGCGGTCGCGCCGGTCGGCAGGCCGGACGCGGAGAACGTCACGGTCTGCGCGGTGCCGCTGGTGGTCGCGGTGGCGACGGTGGTGGCGACCGAACCGCCCGCGGTCACCGAACCGGAGGTCGGGGAGAGCGAGACGGAGAAGTCGTTACCGGTGGAGGAGCAGGGGGCGTCGCTGCCGGCGACGTTGACCGCGGTCCACGCCGCCTGGACGGCCTTGTACTCGGTGGAGCAGCTGCCGTACAGGTCGGTCGCCGCCTTGAGGCTGTACGCGCGGGCGGTGTTGGCCGGGGTGCTGGTGTTGACGTACGACGTGTTGGAGGTGAAGTACACGTCCAGGGCGCGGAACCAGATCTTCTCGGCCTTCTCCCGGCCGATGCCGGTGACCGCCGGGGCGGAGCCGCAGACCGGCGAGGTGCCGTACGACGTGGCGCCGGTGCCCTCGGCGAGGTTGAAGAAGAAGTGGTTGCCGACGCCGGAGGAGTAGTGCACGTCCTTGTTCTTGGTGCTGGTGCTCCAGCACGAGTCGGACGAGCCGTCCAGCGACGGGTTGTACATGTAGCGCAGCGGGGTGCCGTTGCCGTTGATGTTGATCTTCTCGCCGACCTGGTAGTCGCCCGGGTCGCTCGGCGCGGCGGCGTAGAACTCGACCATGTTGCCGAAGATGTCGCTGGTGGACTCGTTGAGGCCGCCCGACTCGCCGGAGTAGACCAGGCCGGAGACGGCCTCGGTGACGCCGTGGCTCATCTCGTGGCCGGCCACGTCGAGGGAGACCAGCGGCCGGGAGTTGCTGGCGCCGTCGCCGTAGGTCATCTGGGCGCCGTCCCAGAAGGCGTTGATGTAGTTGCGGCCGTAGTGGACCCGGCTCGGCACGCCCGCGCCGTTGCCGAAGATGCCGTTGCGGCCGTGCACGTTCTTGAAGTAGTCGAACGTCTTGGCCGCGCCGAAGTGGGCGTCGACGCCGGCGGACTGCCGGTTGGCGTTGGTGCCGTCGCCCCAGGCGTTGTCGGCGTCGGTGAACGTGGTGCAGGTGCTGGTGCCGTTGTTCATGTCGCAGGTACGGCCGTTGCCGTGCGACGGGTCGATCATCTGGTAGGTGCTGCCGGAGAGCGTGGTGTCGATGCTGACCGAGCCGGTGTAGATGCCCTGGCCGCTGCCGACCACCGACTCGATCTCGTCGTGCGCGCCGATGACCCGGCCGGTGACGGCGTCGGTGATCACGTGCAGCTTCGACGGGGTCTGCTGGTCGGCCTTCCAGCCGGACAGCACGGTCTCCCAGGCGAGCCGGCCCTTGCCGGAGGTGGCGTCGACGAAGAGTTCCGGCGCGCCCACCTCGGTGATCTTGCCGGAGAACGCCTTGCGGGACGTCGCGGCGGCCGCCGCCGGGCTGATCTTGGCGGTGGTGCCGAGGGTCAGCGGGGCGGCCAGGCCGACGGAGGTGCCGGCGAGGGTGCCGTTGGGCGCGGTGTGGATGACGAAGTCACCGCCGTACACCCGCAGCCCCTGGTAGGTACGGGTGTAGCGGGTGTGCGCCGCGCCGTTGGCATCGACCTTGGTGCGGACCGCCTGGTACGCCTCCGCGCTGGTGCCCTGGACCGCGCCCGGGTTGCTGCGCAGCAGACTCTCGGCGCGGGCGGCGGGGGCGGCATCGGGGGCGGGGGCGGGGGGAGCCGCGTGCGCTGCGGTGGCGACGCAGGTCAGCATTCCGCTGGTGAGCAGAGCTGCGCTGACGGCGGCGAGGGGTCTTTTCACGTGCCCTCCTGGCAAGGGAAAGATGTGACGGGGGTAGTCACGCATGTAGATATAGCGATACACCCGGGAAAAGAGAAGGGATGGAGCGGTTCCATGACACGACACTGGCCGAACGGAGGAGGGGCCCTGCCCAGGGAACCGATTGACGTCGATGCACGTCCCATCGGGATGAGATCATCCGCTCTGGTCCTGGCCGCCGTCACGACCGCCGCCGCGCTACTGACCGGCTGCTCGGCGGCCGAGCCGGGAACCCCCGCGCCACCAGCGGCCACGACCGCTGCGACCTCCGACGGGACCACCACCCCAGGCACCCCGACCGGGGCCGCAAACCCGTCGACCGGGATGCCCGGCGACCCCGGTGCCCGGGGGGCCGGCGCGGACCGGGTCACCCTGACCCGTTCGGGCGGCTTCGCCGGGAACCGGGACACGGTGACCGTCGAGCCCGACGGCCGGTGGACCACGACCGACCGGGCCGGCGCGACGCGTACCGGCCGGCTCGACGCGGCGGCCCTCGACCGGCTCCGGATGCTCGTCGGCCCGGCCACCCGCGACCATGCCGGCGTCCCGTCCGACGACGGCTGCGCCGACACGTACCGCTATCAGCTCATCGTGGGGGCGACCCGCGTCGACTGGACCGACTGCCCGACCGGCCCGCGACCACCGGACGCCACGCGGGAACTGGCCGCGCTGCTGCTGAAGACCACCACCACCGGCTGACCACGAGGTCGCCTCCTGCGAGCCGGCCACCGGTTGCGTCGCCGGTGGCGCGGCTCACGGCGGCCTGCGTGGGCGGACGCCACCCCGGGGTGACACTGGTCGGATAACCTACCCGCTCCGATTCGTGCGAGGAGCGTTGTGCCGAAGAGACGACCCGCCGGTCCGGGCCACCGGTCCGGCCCGACCGTTGCACACCGCCCGCCGCAGCCGACCGGCCCGCGTCTGCGCCCCGGCCTGCCGCGCACGGCCGGTCCGGTCGGCCCGCGCCGGCTGCTCGGCCGGATCGGGTTGCTGCCGGCGGTGGTCGCCACCGTCCTGGCCACCGGGTGCGCGGTCGCCGACGTCGAACGGACCTCCGCGCCCACCCCGACACCTGTGGCGCGGACGTTGCGGACCCCGGACACCCTGCTGGGGCTGCCCCGCTCGGGTACGCCACTGCCCGCCGGGCTGCCCCGGTTCCGGCTCAACGAGCTGACCCGCGAGGCCACGCCGGCCACCAGCACCGTCGAGGCGGTCTACGGGCGGGGCCGACGCAGCCCGGAGACGATCGTGGTGAGCGCCGTCTCGGGCACCGTCCCCGACCCGCAGGCCATGCTGGACCGGCTGCTCAAGCCGTACCGGATTCCGAAGCCCCGGTCGGTGGAGTTCGGCCGGTACGGCGGCGAGGCCCGGTGCGGGCGCGGACGGACCGCCGACGAGGGCCACCTCACCGCCTGCGCCTGGGCCGACCCGGAGGTCGCCGGGGTGGTGGTCTTCCTGACCGCCACCAAACAGCCGGACCGCAAGGAGGATTTCCTCACCATCCGCGACGAGCTGGAACAGACCACCGGCTGACCGGCCCGCCACCGTCCCGGCCGCGCCGGGTCAGCCGGTGACGCCCGGCACCACCCGGAAGCGTTCGACGACGGCGAGGGTGTCGTCGTCCACCCGGAACCCGGCATCACCCAGCCAACCCAGGTAGTCCGACCCGTGCCAGTAATCCTCGTGCCCGGCCCGCCAGGCCGCCACCGAGTCGTACCCCTCCCCCTCGTCGCGGGCGTGGTCGAGGTCGACGTCGCCGAGCCGGACCACCCGCACCCCGGTCACCTCGATCACCGCGACCGGCCGGTCGGCGGAATCGACCACCACCGCCCGGTCGCCCACGGCCGGCAACGGCTCGTCGTCGCGCCCGTAGTCCTGCAACAGGCCCGTGGTGGAGGTCTTCGCCCCGCTCAACACTGCGGCCACGAGCTGGTCACGCAGCGGGCCGGGGAAGGCGAACTCGCACTTGGGCAGGTCGGTAGGGCTCGGTGTGGTCACCGGGCGACAGTAGCCCGGCGACCCCACCGCCCACATCCGCAATACCCGCGATGCCGGGTCAGGCCCGGGGGAACATCTGGCCGATGCGGATCCGGTTGCCGAACGGGTCCCGGATGCCGAAGTCGATGCCGTACGGGCGCTCGGTCGGCTCGTCGGTGATGTCGACACCCTTGCCGACCAGGTCCTCGTACGTCTTGCGGGCGTCGTCGGTGGTGATGCTCAGCCACCCGCCGATCGCGCCCTTGGTCAGCAACTCCCGGACCTGCTCGGCAGTCGCCGGGTCCAGCGCGGGCGGGCCCGGCTTCTCCAGCAGCACCTCCCGCTGCGGGTCGCCGGGCACGTTGACCGTCAGCCACCGCATGAAACCCAGATCCTGGTCGGTGTTGACCTCGAAGCCCAGCTTGCCGACGTAGAAGTCGAGCGCCTCGTCCTGGTCGAGGACGTAGAGCTGGGAGCGGGTGATCGCGTTCATCGTCATGCCCGGAACGCTATGTCAGGCCGCTGACCTGCCGCTTATCCAAAACTGCTGGGCCTGGTCCAGGCTTTGGTGAAGCAGCTCGGCACCGTCGCGTCGCCGGCCGACCGGCGACTGCGGTATTCGCTGGGTGACTCACCGACGATCTGCCGGAAGGTGCGGCTGAACGAGCCGAGACTGCTGAACCCGACGGCGTAACAGATGTCGGTGACGTCCCGGCCGGTCTCCACCAGCATCGACATCGCCCGTTCCACCCGACGTCGTTGCAGGTAGCGGTGCGGGGTCTCACCGAAGGTGGCCCGGAAGGTGCGGATGAAGTGCGCCTCGGACACCAGCGCGATCCGGGCCAGCGCCGGGATGTCCAGCGGTTCGGCGTACGCCCGGTCCATCGCGTCCCGGGCCCGCAACATGGCCCGGTTCGACTGCTCCACCGCACGACTCATCGGCCCCCGCCCGTCGTCCCCGTTCGCGCCGACCAGGCTACCCAGCCGGACCGACAAGCGTGGTCCCGCGCGAGCGGCGACGGTGGGCCCTGCGGAGATCCGGGACGCTCAGCAGCCGCTCCACCGGACCGGAAAGGTGACCTGCAGGCCGGCGGTCCTGCCAACGACCAGACCGTTGTCGGCGATCGCCTCGGCGACGACGCGGGTCACCGGGTCCGAGACGACACTGCGCAGCGGCACCCGGCGATCAAGGTGATCGACCTCCGAGTAGGAGAGCAGGCTACCGGTGGCGTTGACGCCCGTCATGGCGATCAATCCCGGTCTGACCGGCGTCGCCACCCCGGTACGCAGATCCCAGCGCACCATCTGCTCGTACTGCCCGTCCGCCGTGTCGGCGACCTGGCCGACCGCCCAGTTCCCCCGGGCCGCCCGTACCGTCGACTTCACCGCGCCGGGCGCGGTGAGCCGGTCGACCCGCCCGTCGGGACGACGCACCCAGGCGACGGGCGGCGGGGCCACCCCGCGCCCGCCGGCACCACGCGCCCCGGGACCGGGCGACGAGCGGTCCTCCTCGCCGGGGACCTCGCCGACGATGGTGCCGTCGTCGAGAATCGCCACCGGGATCCCACCGGGCTCCAGAACCTCGACGGTGTCCGGCCGGTCGACCGGCCAGCGCAGGGTCACCGGCTCCTCCAGGTAACCGCCGTAGCCGACGATGTCCCCTCGGCTGTTGACGGCCGTGACATAGCCGCCGATTCCGTTCGGCGGCAGGGGCAGCCACTCCACCCGGCCGTCCCGGTAGCGCCACGGTCGGTTGCCGGCGCTGGTGGAACTGTCGCCGACCAGGACGCCGTGCCGGTTGACGGCCACCAGCAGACCGGGTGATCCCGTCAACACGGTGACGCGCGGGCCGTCCCACCGCAGCAGCAGCGACTCCTGCCCCTGATCGGTGGCCCGCCTGCCGGTGCCGACGATGAACCGGCCGGCCGGGTCGACGAGCATCGCGTCCCAGGCCAGGCTCGCGCCGGGCGGCAGGGGCAGTGGATGCATCATGCAGGCCGGGGCGCTGCCAGTCCTCGGCGCGGCCATCGCGGCACCGGGTGCGACAAGCGTCGCCGCCAGCAGGCCGGCGGTGAGGATGGTGCACAGCCGACGCGGGGCGACGAGGATCATGGGTAGTCCGTCTCAGCCGGTGGGGTGGGGTGCTCCCACTCAACCAGCTCGATCCATCCACCGGAAGCGACCATTCGGTCACGCAGCGCACAGATGACCGCAGGAACGTGCGCCGGCCGCTATCGACGGATCGACAGGCGGCAACGCCAGTGGCGGCCGTGCTGTGGAATTGGAGCCCCCGGCCGGGATCGAACCGGCGACATCTCGCTTACAAGGCGAGTGCTCTGGCCAGCTGAGCTACAGGGGCGCGTGTTGCGACGTCAGCATAGCGACTGACGTCGGGAAATCCCGGCCGGCAGGGTCCCCGAGCATGGAAAACGTCAATCTTGTGCCCGCGCCACCGACGAATCGACGCGCCGGAACCCCGTCAGGCGAGGGGATTGATGCCCGGCCGTGCCCGCCTGACCGAAATGCGTATGCCGTCCGTCCCACTCGGTGTATCCCGTCTTGGCACAGCTGGAAATCCCGTTTACCGTGCAGTGACACGGATGACACCCGGGGTCGGCGAAGGCTGCCTCCGGACGGGGTCCGCGGGTCGGCACCGTGGGTGCCGACAGCTCCTTCACTCGGATCGTCCGGCACGTTCCTGCCGGTGAAAGGAAGCGCACCACCATGGCTACGGTCACGTACGCGAAGGCGTCCCGGATCTACCCGGGCACCGAACGCCCCGCCGTCAACCAACTCGACCTCCAGATCGGCGACGGGGAGTTCCTCGTCCTGGTCGGCCCGTCGGGTTGCGGCAAGTCCACCAGCCTGCGGATGCTCGCCGGCCTGGAGGACGTCGACGACGGCGCGATCTACATCGACGAGCGGGACGTCACCCACCTCCCGCCGAAGGCCCGCGACATCGCGATGGTCTTCCAGAACTACGCCCTGTACCCGCACATGTCGGTGTACGAGAACATGGCGTTCGCCCTCAAGCTGCGCAAGACCCCGAAGGCCGAGATCGACCGGCGGGTCAAGGAGGCGGCCGGCCTGCTCCAGCTGGAGGAGTACCTCAGCCGCAAGCCGAAGGCGCTCTCCGGTGGTCAGCGCCAGCGGGTCGCGATGGGCCGGGCGATCGTCCGCGAGCCGCAGGTCTTCCTCATGGACGAGCCGCTGTCGAACCTCGACGCCAAGCTCCGCGTGCAGACCCGTACCCAGATCGCCTCGCTCCAGGCCAAGCTGGGCATCACCACGGTCTACGTCACCCACGACCAGGTCGAGGCCATGACCATGGGCCACCGGGTGGCGGTCATGCTCGACGGCGTCCTCCAGCAGGTGGACACCCCGCGGGCGCTCTACGACACCCCGGCCAACGTGTTCGTCGCCGGCTTCATGGGCTCCCCCGCCATGAACATCAAGACCGTTCCGCTGAACGAGCGGGGTGCGGCCTTCGCCGAGATGCACATCCCGCTGACCCGCGAGCAGGTCGAGGCGGCCCGCAGCGAGGGTGGCGACAACCGGGTCACCGTCGGTTTCCGCCCGGAGGACTGCGACCTGGTCAGCCCCACCGAGGGCGGCATGCCGGTCGTGGTCGAGCTGGTCGAGGATCTCGGTTCGGACGCCAACGTCTACGGCCACGCCGCCCTGGAGGGCCACGAGGAGCGTTTCGTGGTCCGCACCGACCGGCGGACCATGCCGAACATGGGTGACACCGTGTTCGTCAAGCCGCGGGCCGGCCGCAGCCACGTCTTCAACGCGGCCACCGGTCACCGCATCTGATCCCACCGCACGGAAAAGGGGCGGTCCGCTTCGGCGGGCCGCCCCTTTTCGTCGTGTCTTCGTCCCGGGCGCGGGTGCCCGCGCCGGATCAGCCCTCCGCAGCGCGGCGGCGGGCCACCTCGGCGAGGGTGACGGCGGCGGCGACGCTGGCGTTCAACGACTCCACGTCGGAGATCATCGGGATGCTGACGGTCAGGTCACACGTCTCCCCGACCAGCCGGGACAGCCCGCGCCCCTCGGAGCCGACCACCACGACCAGCGGGCCGACGGCGGCCTCCAGGTCGTACAGGTCGGTGTCGCCGTCGGCGTCCAGGCCGACCACCATGAAGCCGGCGTCCTGACACGCCTTCAGCGACCGGGTCAGGTTGGTGACCTGCGCGACCGGCACCCGCGCCGCCGCGCCGGCACTGGTCCGCCAGGCGGTCGCGGTGATCCCGGCGGCCCGCCGCTCCGGTACGAACACCCCCTGCGCGCCGAACGCGGCAGCGGACCGGATCACCGCACCGAGGTTACGCGGGTCGGTGACCCCGTCCAGCGCGACCAGCAGCGGCGCGGGCTGCTCCAGGGAGGTCGCCAGCAGGTCCTCGAAGAGTTCGTAGGCGAACGGCGGCACCTGGAGGCCGACACCCTGGTGCAGCACACCGCCGGTCATCCGGTCCAGTTCGGCCCGGCTGATCTCCAGGATGGCGATGCCCCGGTCGGCGGCCGTACGGGTGATCTCGTTGACCCGGTCGTCGGCGTCGATGCCCTGCGCGGTGTAGAGCGCGGTCGCCGGCACCTGGGCGCGCAGCGCCTCCAGCACCGGGTTGCGGCCCACCAGCAGCTCCGGACTGTCGCGCGACGGGTTGGACTTGCGCCCCGGCGCGACCCGGGGACCACTGCGGCCCGCACCGGCGCCACCCCGGCCACCCGCGCCGGACCGACCACCGCCGCCGGACCGGACGGGGGCCACGCCCCGGGTGCCCCTGCCCCAGGTGGTGTCCTTGGTGCCCGGCTGGCCGATCTTGGGAGCGCGCCCCTCCTCGGCCGCCGCCCGGCGCTCCTTGTCCTGCTTCCAGGCGGTGCGCTGGGGCAGCTTCTCGGTCCCCGAGTATGCCTTGTGCCAGGGACGCTCGTCGGCGGGCAGGGTCTTGCCCCGGCCCGCGAGGGAGTCCTTGTTCTTGCCGCCGGAGCCCTTGGGGGCACCCGCCTTCGACGTCAGTCGCCGGCCACGGCGCTGCGAGTTGCCGGCCATCAGTCCTGCTCTCCAATAGTCCAACGGGGGCCCTGCGGGGTGTCCTCGACCACCACGCCGGACTGCTTGAGCTGGTCGCGTACGGCGTCCGCGGCCGCCCAGTCCTTGCGGCTGCGGGCCTGCGCGCGCTGCTCCAGGGCCAGTGCGACCAGGGAGTCCACCACGCCCCGCAGGTCGTCGACGCGACCGCCACCGGTCCAGGCCGGGTCGAGGGGGTCGACGCCGAGGATATCCAGCATCGCCCGGGTGGCGGCGAGGGTGGTGCGGACCGTCACATCATCGCCGTCGGCCAGCGCGGTGTTGCCGTCCCGCAGGGTCGCCTGGAGGACGGCGAGCGCGGCCGAGGTGTTCAGGTCGTCGTCCATCGCGGCCACGAACCCGGCGGGCAGCTCACCGAGCTGCCCCGCGCCGACCCGCTCCACGGCCCGCTGGACGAACCCCTCGATCCGCCGGTACGCCACCGCGGCCTCGCGCAGCGCGTCCTCCGAGTAGTCGATCCGGGACCGGTAGTGCGCCGCCGCGTAGTAGTAGCGCAGCTCCACCGGGCGCACCCCGAGCGAGTCGACGTAGTCGAGGTCGAGGGCGTTGCCGAGCGACTTGCCCATCTTGGCGCCGCCGATGCTGAGCAGCCCGTGGTGCACCCACCAGCGGGCGAAGGGCAGCCCGGCGGCCTGCGACTGGGCGATCTCGTTCTCGTGGTGCGGGAAGGTCAGGTCGAGCCCGCCGCCGTGGATGTCGAACTCCGCGCCGAGGTACCGCAGGCACATCGCCGAGCACTCGATGTGCCAGCCGGGACGGCCCCGGCCCCACGGGGAGGGCCAGTAGGCGTCGGCCGGCTCGTCCGGCTTGACGCCCTTCCACAGCGCGAAGTCCCGGGGGTCCCGCTTGCCGCGCTCCGGGGCGTCCCCGGCGGACTGCATGTCGTCGGGCGACTGGCCGGACAACGACCCGTACGCCGGCCAGGAGGCCACGTCGAAGTAGACGTCGCCGGACCCGTCGGTGGCCGGGTAGGCGTGACCGGTCTCGATCAGCCGGGCGATCAGCTCGTGCATCTCCGGGATGTGCCCGGTCGCCCGCGGCTCGTACGTCGGCGGCAGCACGTTCAACGCCTGGTACGAGCGGGCCAGCACCAGCTCGTTGGCGTACGCGATGGACCAGAACGGGCGGCCCTGCTCCTGCGCCTTGACGAGGATCTTGTCGTCGATGTCGGTCACGTTGCGGATGAAGGTGACCTCGAAGCCGGCGGCCGACAGCCAACGCCGCAACACGTCGTAGTTGACGCCCGAGCGAAGATGGCCGATGTGCGGCGGTGCCTGGAGGGTGAGACCACACAGGTAGACCCCCACCTTGCCGGCTTGTCGCGGAACGAAGTCCCGCACCGATCGGGCGGCGGTGTCATACAGGCGTAGCGTCACCGTACCAGGGTAGCTGTCCGTGCTCCCCCGGGTCGGCCCGAGCCGGGTCGTACGCTGCCTGCTGTGGAGACGACGGCGGCCCCCGACGAGCCGGGCAACCAGGTGCCGGCAGGTGACGACCCCGGCCGCCGCATGCCTACCGGCGGCGAGCCCGGCCCGCGCGCGCCTGCGGGGGGCGGGCCGGGGCTTCAGGTTCCTGCCGGGGGCGAGACGGCGCAGACCCTGGACCGGGGCCTGCGCCTGTTGCACCTGGTGGCCGACGCGTCGGCCGGGCTGACCGTCACCGAGGCCGCCCACCGGCTCGGCATCGGCCGGGCTGCCGTGTACCGGCTGGTCGGCGCGCTGACCGGACACGGGATGCTGCGCCGGGGCGGCGACGGCCGGCTGCGCCTCGGCGTCGGCGTACTGCACCTGGCCCGACGGGCCCAGCCGCTGCTGGCCGAGGGGGCCCTGCCGGCGCTGCGGCGGCTCGCCGAACAGACCGGGGCGACCGCCCACCTGACCGTGGTGGAAGGTGGCGAGGGGGTCGCCCTGGCCGTGGTCGAGCCGAGCTGGACGTCGTTCCACGTGGCGTACCGGCCGGGGGCCCGACACCCGCTGGAGCGCGGGGCCGCCGGGCGGGCCGTCCTCGCCGGGCGGGCCGGTCACGCGGGCCCGGTGAGCACCGCCGGGGAACTCCAGGCCGGGGCGTACGGGGTGGCCGCGCCGGTGCTCGGGGTGCCCGGCCTGGAGGCGAGTGTCGGGGTGATCTCGTTGGCCCCGCTGCCGGTCGACACGGTCGGCCCGCAGGTCACCACCGCCGCCCGGACGATCGCCGCCGCCCTGTCCTGACCGTCCCCGGCCCGGCCCGGCCTGGCCTGGCCTGGCCTGGCCGATGATCGACTCATCTGGGCCGAAACAGCGGTATCCGCCGGCCTCCACCCCACAACTTCGACCCACATGAGTCGATCACGCGCTCTCCCCCTCGGCTGCCCTCGCGGGTGAGGGCGTGGAGACCGGGGGGCGGAAGCAGGCGGGAGAGGGTCGGGGCGCATCGGCGGTGCGGGGACCGGGTATTACCACGCTGTGTCGTGCGGTGGGGGTTTGTCCACAGGGGGTGGTTCCACGGGCGGGGGCGGTTGTCCACAGGGGTTTCGGCGAGCGGCCGGGAGGTCCGACGCTGGGGTCATGCCACCTCGACCTCATCGCCCGGCGGCCCTCGTCGGGCAGGTGTTCCGGGGCTCTGACGCGATCCGCCAGGGCCTGCTCACCCGCCACCAGCTGCGCGGGGCATCCTGGCTCCGGCTCGGCCACGACGTGTACGCCGATGCCCGACTCGCCCGCGACCACGCCCTGACCTGCCGCGCCGCCCTCCTCCGGATGCCCGCCGGCACGCTCGTCGCCGGTCCGTCGGCGGCGTATCTGCACGGGATCGAGCACGCCGCCGACTTCGGTGACGAGGTGCACGTGCTCGTCCCCCGGGCGACCCGGGTCGGCTCCCAGGGGGCGGCCACGTCCGCCTCCCGCCGGTCCGCCCGCCGCACCGTCACCAGCGGGATCCGGCTCGACGCGGGCGGGGCTCGACGCGACGCGGCTGGCGGATGGCCCGACGCGGCTGGCGGGTGGTCGGGTGCGGCTCGCGGGTGGTCGGGTGCGGGCGATGGGTGGTCCGGTGCCCCGGGCGGAATCCGGGTGCACAGCGTCGCCACCCCCGGCGGGTCGGCCGCTCATCCCCAACCGTATGCGTCCGGCCAGCTCCCCGAGGAGGCCACACCGGCGACCGGCGAGCAGCGCGAAGCCCACGCCTGTGGTCAGCGCCTCGTCGGTCGAACACACCGCGCCACATCGACCGGCATCACCACGCCAGCCCGGCTCCTGCCCGGCATACCCGCCCCACCGGCCCTGCACCCCGAGCCGCCTCCGCCCACCGCACCGGCGGTGCCTGCGGGCGGGGCCACCGGCAGGGATAGGCCGGCGACCCGGAACGGGCCGGGCCTCGGGGCGGCCGGGACCGTCCCGCCCACCACGGCGACGCTGACGGACGTCCGCCCCCGGACGACCGGCCCGTACCCGGCACCGCCCGTCCTGCCCCGGTCGTCCCCCGCGCTCGCCGCCTGGGAGACGGCGGCCTGGCTGGACCCGGTCCGGGCGGTCGGCATCGTCGACTCGCTGCTCGGCAGGGGGCTGACCAGCCCGGCCGCCCTCGCCGAGATCGCCACGCGCTTCGCCGACCGACGGGGTGGGGTACGGGCCCGCCGGGTCTTCGAGCTGGCCGATCCGGCCGCGCAGTCACCGCCCGAGTCGCACCTGCGGGTACGACTCGTGCTGGCCGGCCTGCCCCGGCCGGTCGCGCAGCATCCCGTACGGCTGCCGTCGGGGCTGGTCCTGCACCCCGATCTCGCCTGGCCGCAGTTCCGGGTCGCGGTGGAGTACGACGGGCGCTGGCACAGCGATCCCGAGCAACTGCACCGGGACCGTCGCCGGCTCAACCACCTGGTCGCCGCCGGCTGGACCGTTCTGCACGTGACCAGTCGCCGGCTGAGGGACGACTTCCCCGCCGTGGCCGGCGAGGTACGCATGGTCCTCACCCAACGCGGCTGGCGCCGATGATCCGCCCCCTTGGGCCGGTGTTGCGCTGTCCCCTCACCCCGACACCGCAACATCGGCCCCGTCGCGCAGAGTCGGTCCCGTCGCCGCAGAAGCAGAAGGGTCCGGACACGGAGAGGCCCGGACGACCGGGGTCGTCCGGGCCTCTCCCAGGGCCGTGGCGTCAGGGGTTGACGTTCGGCTTGAGCGGGCTGCGGACCGCCGTGTTGGCGTCCACGATGCCGTACCCGTAGAAGCCGTTGAAGTTCAGCGACCCGGCGCAGTACGCGTCGAACTCGGTCGACCGGCCCTCGTTGGCGTAGCTCTGCAGACGCGGCTCCGGGCAGGCGTGCTCGGTGGCGGTCCGGTAGAGGTGCTGCTCCACCTTGGCCGGTGCCAGGCCGTAGCCGTCCTTACCCTCCTTCTTGCCCCACTTGCTGACGATCAGCGCGGCGACCCCGCTGACGTGCGGCGACGCCATCGACGTGCCCTGGAGGTAGGTGTAGTAGCCACACTCACCGGCGGTGGTGCACTGCTTGAACACCGAGTTCTCGAAGCCCGGCACGACGTTGCCGTTCTCGTCGACCGACCCCTCCTCCTGGAGCACCTTCTTCGGGTACGTCGAGAGGATCATGTTGGCGTCGGTCCGGTAGGTGTCGGTGCCGAAGCCGTCGCGGAACCAGCCACCCGGTGCGGCGACCGAGATCTGCTCGGTGCCGTAGTTGGAGTAGTCGGCCTTCTTGCCGGACGGGCCGATGGCGGACACGCCGATCACGTGCGGGCCCTCCACCGGGAAGTCCCAGCAGCTCTCGTTGTCGATCGGGCGCGGGTACGGGTCGGCACCGTAGTCCGGGCTGGACACGTCGGTGCGGGGCGCGCCGAGGTCCTCGTGGTTGTTGCCGAGCGAGCCGACCAGGGTGACGCCCTTGTTGTGGGCGAAGTTCAGGGCCCGCTTCATCGCCTTGATGACGGCCCGCTGCTCGGCCTGCGACTCGGGCGAGTCAGCCGGGTTGGCGGTGCAGTTGTAGAGCCACGGGTCGACGTAGAACGACATGTTCACCACGTCGAGGCCGGACTTGCCGGCGTGCACCAGGGCGTTGACGACCGGGTTGAGGAAGAAGTACCCGGAGTCCTGGCCGCCCTTGAGCTCCACCAGCGAGACGTTCGGGGCCACGCCGGACAGGCCGAAGCCGTTGGCGGCGGCGCCGATGGTGCCGGCGACGTGGGTGCCGTGCCCGCCGTCGTCGGTGCCGACCGGGTCGAGGCAGCTCGGCACCTCGCACGGGCCGTCGACCTCGGCGATGTCCGGGGCGAAGTTGCGCGACAGCGCCCAGTTGAAGTTGGGCGCGAGGTCGGGCTGGCTGGCGTCGACGCCGGTGTCCAGGATGCCGACGGTGACCCGCTTGTCGCCCGGCATGACCTTGCGGGCCTTGTCGGCCCCGATCATCGTGAGGCCCCAGAGCTTGTCGTCGAGCGGGTCCAGCTTCTTGCCCTTGGCGTTGGCCGCCGCCTTGGCCGCCTTCCTGGTCTCGGTCAGCAGGTTCTCCTGCGCGACCCGGTCCAGCTTGGGCTTGCGGCCGATGGCCCGCTGCTCGGCCGCGCCGACCAGCGCGGAAGCGGCGGTGACCCGGCCGGCGAAGTCGGCCCGGTCGCTGGTGACCTGGTAGAGACCGACGTCGTCCGTACGGGACACGACGGTGCCACCGGCGGCACGGATCGCGGCGATCGCCGCGTCCGCCGAAACGCCGTCCTCGGCCACCACGGTGAACGTCCGGCTGGTGGTCGGCCCGGCGTTCGCCGGGACGGTCAGGCCGGTCACCGTAAGTGCCAGGGCCGCCGCGGTCGCGACGGCTCCGGCGGTGAAGCGCTTGCTCACCACATCAGATCCTCTCGTTGAGGGACGTGGCAGCCATCCCATAGCACCGGCGACGATTCCGCCAGATACAAATCCGAATTGGTCCCGCATCAGGCATTCGTCGGTTGCAGGCTGCGTAGCGCCGCCGGCAGATCGGTGAGCGTGCGCACCTCGGCGTCGGGGCGTACCCCTTCGGGGAGGGGAAGTCCGAGCCGGTTGAGCCAGACGCCGCGCATTCCGGCCTGCTGGGGGCCGAGCACGTCGTGGGAGATCGAGTCGCCGACGTACGCGATCCGTTCCGCCGGCACCCCGGCGGCGGCGACGATCGCGGCGTAGAACGCCGGGTCGGGCTTCTTGGGCAGGCCGCCCTCGTGGGCGTACAACTCGAAGGCGAACTCCCCGGGCAGGCCGCAGCGTTCGGCGCGGCTGTTGCCGTTGGTGGCGTAACCGAGGGTGAAGTCGGCGCGCAGCGCGGCCAGCGCCGGCAGGGCGTCGGGGTACGGGTGGCTGAGCGCGTAGCGCCTGGTGAAGAAGAGTTCGGCGAACTCGTCGAGCTGACCGACCAGCCCGGCCCGGTCGAGGGACCGGGCCAGCGCGGCCCGGCGGATCTCCATCACCGGCGCGGCGGTCATCGACCCGAACACCGCCTGCCAGTCGGACTCCACCTCGGCGAGGGTCACCCCGGCCGCCACCGGCGTCCGGCGACGCATCTCCTCCAGTACGGCCGCCAGGGCCCCGGTGACCGCCGGGCGCAGGTCGATCAGGGTCTCGTCGGCGTCGAACACCACCACGCTGAGCATGTCCGACACCCTCTCACGTCGGCGCACCCGGGCCACGCCGAGCAGGCCGCCCCGGCCACGGCAGCACCGGACAGGCCCACCCTCAGCAGCACCGGGCAGCGCACCGCCATGACAGCACCCGGCGGGGAACCACCCGGTCACGCCCGGCGGCGATCCGTGGGACGGCTCAGGTCAGTGCCGGCTCGTCCGTCCGGGTCGCCGCCTGTTCGGTGCGGCCCGCGCGTAGCTCGTCGAGGCGGACCAGCGCCACCCCGGCGACGATCAGCGCGCCCCCGGCGAGCTGCACCGGCACCGGTAGCTCGCCGAGCACCAGCCAGGCGATGAGCACCGCGAACATCACCTCGGTCAGCCCGACGAACGACGACAGGCGGGCACCGAGCAGACGCGTCGCGGCGATCCCGGTCAGGTACGCCACCACGGCGGCGACCAGCGACAGCCCGACGATCGGGACGAGCCAGCTGGTGCGCTGGCCGGCGAAGTCGACCGCGCCGAAGGTGGCCCGCAGCGGCAGCACCCCGACCAGGCCGAGCAGGGCGAGCACGGCCGCGCCGACGGCCATCCCGCCACTGGCCATGGTGACCGAGGGCAGGTCGGCGTCGACCCGGGCGGCGAGGACGAAGTAGCCGGCCAGCCCGACGGCCGCGCCGAGGCCCCAGAGCACCCCGACCGGGTCGAGCCGACCGGTGCCGGTCAGGTCGAGCACCAGGACGAGCCCGGCCAGGGCGGCCAGCGAACCGGCGACGGTGAGCCGGCGGGGGCGCTGCCCGTGCACCAGCCACAGCCAGCCGACCACGAGGATGATGCCGAGGTATTCCAGCAGCAGGGCCACCCCGACCGGCAGGTAGCGGACGGCGTTGAAGAAGCACGCCTGGGCGGTGGCGACGCCGAGCAGGCCGAAGACGGTGACCGGGCCGAGGTTGCGGCGCAGCACCCCGGTCCGGCCGCGCAGCGCGAGCACGGCGGGGACGGCCAGCACCAGGGCGGCCAGGCCGACCCGGGCGACCACGACGGCCTCGGCCGACCAGCCGGCCTCGATGAGTGACCGGGCGAAGGTGCCGGAGGTGGCGAACGTGACGGCGGAGAGCAGGGCGAGTGCCAGCCCGGTGCCGGCGGAAGATCGGTGCGGCATCGGGACTCCTCAGGCGAGGTGACATCAGCAAAGTAGGATTACGCCGATGACGCTAGCCGTCGACGACGACAGGGGTCAAGTTGCTTTTCGCCCATGACACCGAGTGCGGGCTGACCGCCGCCGCAGCCCTGGTCAACACCGACAACCGGGACGGCGAGGGGCTGCCCGACATCGCCGCACTGGACCGTTTCGTCACCGCCAACCAGTGGACCGGCCGGCACGAGCACACCGAAGCCGAGCTGCGCGCCGTCCGCGCGCTGCGCCCCCGGCTGCGCCGGCTCTGGGACGACGACCCGGACACCGTCGTCACCGTGGTCAACGACCTGCTCCGCGAGTCCCGGGCGCTGCCGCAGCTCATCAAGCACGACGACGAGCCGTACCACGTGCACGCGGTGCCCCGGGACGCCCCGCTGGCCACCCGGATGGCCGTCGAGGCGGCGATGGCCGTCGCCGACCTGGTCCGGGGTGACGAGCTGGGCCGGCTACGGCACTGCGCCCACCCCGAGTGCGCCAACGTGCTGGTCGACCTGTCCAGGAACCGGTCCCGGCGGTTCTGCGACGCCGGTTGCGGCAACCGGGTCGCGGTCAGCGCCTACCGGGCCCGGAAGGCGGCTGGTAGTCGCCCCTGAGCAGCTCGTACTCCACCTCGCCGTGCTCCGTTCCGGCGATTGGGTCGGGCCAGTCGGCGTGGAAGGTGCGGACGTACCGCAGGCCGGTCTTCGCCAGCACCGTCCGGGACCGCACGTTGACCGCCATCGTCTGCGCCCACACCCGGCGTACCCCGGCAAGGGCGAAGGCGTGGTCGACGAGCGCGCGGGAGCCCTCGGTGGCCAGGCCCCGCCCCCAGGCCGCGCGGCGCAACCGGTACCCCAGCTCCGGCCCGGTGCCGTCGTCGGACGGGTCGAGCGCGAACCAGCCGAGAAAGGCACCATCGGCGGTGTCCTCGGCCGCCCACCGGCCCAGCCCCGGGTAGCGGTCGTAGCCGGCGACAATCCGGGGCAGCTGCTCGTCCCGCACGGTGGCGGGCGGGGTGGGTCGACCGCCGGTGAGGAACCGCATCACCTCCGGGTCGCTGTCCAGTTCGACCAGATGCGCCACGTCGTCGGTGGTGAAACGGCGCAACCGCAGCCGTGCCGTCGTCAACAACACCCCGTCTGTGCCCGTCACGACCCGGATCCTGCCGCCCGCGAGCCACCCGGTCGACCGGTTATCCCGGCGACCGGACCTGCGGCGACCGTCCGCCGCGAGCCGGTCCCGTCAGCGCGGCGGCGCGGCCACGAAGATCCGCCAGGAGTACGCCGGGAAGGTGAGCACCGGGCCCGCCGGGTCCTTGCTGTCCCGCACCCCGACCACCCCGACCAGATTCGTCGCCACCTCGACACATTGATCGTTAGAACCGCTCCGGCGGCTCCTGCGCCAACAAGCCCCGGTCAACTCCATGACTCCGACAATTCCCTCAGCCGCTCGATCGACTCCTGCGGTGGCAAGGCCACGCCGAGGGTAGCTTCCCAGGTGCGTTGAAGACGCCTCAGGTCAGCCGGGTCATCCAACTCCTGACCACCGATCTGACCACCGAGAAACGCCAACTCCACGTCGCCCGGCAGGCTCGCCAGGATGAACGGCCCATTCAGGCCCGGATACTCCTCGGCCGACGAGGGGACGACGTGTAGTCGGATCTGCGGGTGTTCCGTGGCGATCCGCGCAAGGTGCAGGGCCTGGTCAGACATGACCTTGCGGCCACCAACCCGCCGATGCATGACCGCCTCGTCGAGCACCGCCACGAGACGTGGGGGTCGTTCGGTGTAGAGCGTTCGTTGACTGTCCATCCTGTCGGCCAGCCGGCGTTCGACCTCCTCCGGATCGAGCATCGGATCGGACTCGAAGACCGCTCTCGCGTATGCCTCGGTCTGCAGCAGCCCCGGGACGTGGAGCGGGTCGAACCACCGCAATGCCCACGCGTCCGCGAGAATCGCACGCCAACCCCGGAGCCACACCTGTGCCCGGTCGAGCGCGACCAACTGGCTGAGCATCCGGCTGAAGATGCCGCCGGTGTCGAGGGCTTTGTCGGCCAGTTCGAGGTACTTGGCGGTGGGCGGCTGCTGGCCCAGTTCGATCGCGCTGACCATCGACGCCGAGTAGTTGACCGCCTTGGCGAGGTCGTCCTGGCTCCAGCCCCGACGGGTCCGGGCCCGCCGCAGCTCGGCGACGAGGAAGGCCGCCGCCGTCATCCGCCCGTCCGTCATCTCCAGCCGCCCTCCACCGCGCCGACGATCGACTCCGACACCACGCCGACCAGGGACGCCGCTAACACAGGACAAGACCGGAAGCCGACAACAACCCTTCACACGGTAGTGGTTTCATCAGCAGACTGTGAAGTGCGACATCGACCGCTCTCCCTCCGGGCGGACCGGTGTCGCGGTGGGACGGCCCGCTCCCCGGCCGGCGGTCCCACCGCCGGGGGAGACGACCAGCCGACCCACCATGGAGGCGACGCGATGCCCCGGCTCACCTGGCGACACCGGCTTGCCCGCAGATTCCGATCCGGCCGACTCCCGGAAGCGGCCCCACTCCGCCGGCCCGCTCCCCCGTCCGCCGGTCCAGCCACCCACCCGACCCCGTCCCCGACCAACGGACCGGGTGCTTATCCGGCCACGTCCCCGACCACCGGACCGACCGCCCACCCGGCCCCCTACCCGGCCATCGGGCCGGACGCCCACCCGGCCTCCTACCCGGCCATCGGGCCGGACGCCCATCCGGCCTCCTACCCGGCCATCGGGCCGGACGCCCATCCGGCCACGTCTGCGGCCACGGGAGCGGAGGTACCCCCGGGTACCGGGTCGGGCCCGCCCGGGTGGGAGGACACCACCATCTCGTTTCCCCGGGTGGGGCGGGTCGGTTGGCTCACGCTGGCCCAGGAGTGGCGCGCCAACCGGGGACGGCGGTGAACGCGGCGGCCGGACCGGACGGGCCGCACCGCACCGGTGGACCACCCGACCCGGTCGGCCGCAGCGGGCCGGGGCCGGCGAATCCGCGCCCCCACCTGCCGCTGCGCCCGCTCTGGCTGTGCCGGGTGTGCGCCGCGCCGTGGCCCTGCGGGGCCGCCCGACTCACCCTCGTCTCGGAGTACGCCCACGATCGGGTCGCGCTCAACATCTACCTCTGCACGGTGTTGCACGACGCCGCCGCCGACCTGTACCGCCTCTATCCCGACACCGGCCCCGACCCGGCGGCCCTCTTCGCCCGGTTCCTCGCCTGGGTCCCCCGCACCCGCCCACCGACCGAGCCATGATCCACTCACGGGGGCCGATGTAGCGCTATCAAATCCGCCTGACACCGCTACATCGGCCCACAGGAGTCGATCAAACAGGCGCCGGTCAGGGGTGGGTCATCCGGAGCAGGTCGAGGGCCTCATCAAGCTGGGTCTCGGTGAGTTTCCCGGAGTCGACGTGCCCCCGGGAGATCACCACCTCGCGGATGCTGACCTGCTTCGCCAACGCCTCCTTGGCGATCGAGGCGGCCTCGTCGTACCCGAGGTGGCGGTTGAGCGGGGTGACGATCGACGGCGACCCCTCCGCGTACGCCAGGCAGACCTCGGCGTCCGCGACCAGACCGGCCACCAGCCGGTCGGCGAAGAGCCGGCTGGACGCGGAGAGCAGCTTGATCGATTCGAGCAGGTTGCGGCCCATCACCGGGAGCATCACGTTCAGCTCGAAGTCACCCTGGCTGCCGGCGAACGCGACAGCCGCGTCGTTGCCGATCACCTGCGCGCAGACCTGCCGCACCGCCTCGGCGACCACCGGGTTGACCTTGCCCGGCATGATCGACGAGCCGGGCTGGAGGTCGGGGATGCGCAGCTCCCGCAGGCCCGCCCGGGGGCCGGACCCCATCCAGCGTACGTCGTTGGCGATCTTGTAGAGCCCGACCGCGACGGTACGCAGCTGGCCGGACGTCTCGACCAACGCGTCCCGCGCCCCCTGCGCCTCGAAGTGGTTACGGGCCTCGGTCAACGGCAGCCCGGTCGAGGCGCGCAACTTGTCGATCACCCTGCCGGCGAACCCCAGCGGGGTGTTGATGCCGGTGCCCACGGCGGTGCCGCCCAGCGGCAGCTCGGCCAGCCGGGGCAGCGCCGACTCCAGCCGCTCGACGCCGTAGCGGACCTGCGCGGCGTAGCCGCCGAACTCCTGCCCGAGGGTGACCGGGGTGGCGTCCATCAGGTGGGTACGCCCCGCCTTGACCACCGTCTCGAACTCGGCCGCCTTCGCCTCCAGCGCCTCTGCCAGGTGGCGCAGCGACGGCAGCAGGTCCTCCACCACGAACTGGGTGGCGGCCAGGTGGATCGAGGACGGGAAGACGTCGTTGCTGGACTGCGAGGCGTTCACGTCGTCGTTCGGGTGCACGTCCCGGCCCAGTTCCCGGGTGGCCAGGGTGGCGATCACCTCGTTGGTGTTCATGTTCGACGAGGTGCCCGAGCCGGTCTGGAACACGTCGATCGGGAACTGGTCGTCGTACCCGCCGTCGGCCACGTGCGCGGCGGCGGTGGCGATCGCCTCGGCGACGTCCGCGCCGATCACCCCCAGCTCGCCGTTGACCAGGGCGGCGGCCCCCTTGATCTGGGCCAGCGCCTTGATCTGGGCCGGTTCGATGCCCCGGCCGGAGATCGGGAAGTTCTGCACCGCGCGCTGGGTCTGCGCCCGCCACAACGCCTCGGCGGGCACCTCCACCTCGCCCATCGAGTCGCGTTCGATCCGGTAGCCCGCTGCCTCTGGAGTCGTCACCCGTCCCATCCTGCCCCGCCCTGGGTCGGACCGCAGATGATCGCCGTTCAGCTCCCGCGAATCAGCGGCGGCCCACGGTCAGGACCGGCTTGGTGACCTCGGCGAAGAAGTCGTTGCCCTTGTCGTCGACCACGATGAAGGCCGGGAAGTCCTCCACCTCGATCTTCCAGACCGCCTCCATGCCCAGCTCGGCGTATTCGAGCACCTCGACGTGCTTGATGCAGTCCTGGGCGAGCCGGGCCGCCGGGCCGCCGATCGAGCCGAGGTAGAACCCGCCGTGCTGCTGGCAGGAGCGGGTCACCTGGGCGGAGCGGTTGCCCTTGGCCAGCATCACCTGGGAGCCGCCGGCCGCCTGGAACTTCGCCACGTACGCGTCCATCCGGCCGGCGGTGGTCGGGCCGAACGAGCCGGAGGCGTACCCCTCGGGGGTCTTGGCCGGGCCGGCGTAGTAGACGGCGTGGTCGCGCAGGTACTGCGGCATGGGCTCACCGGCGTCGAGCCGCTCGGCGATCTTGGCGTGGGCGATGTCCCGGGCGACGACCAGCGGGCCGGTCAGCGACAGCCGGGTCTTCACCGGGTACTTCGACAACTCGGCCCGGATCTCGGCCATCGGCCGGTTGAGGTCGACGCGTACCACCTCGGAGGCGTCGAGGGTCTCGTCGGTGACGTCCGGCAGGTAGCGCGCCGGGTCGGTCTCCAGGCGCTCCAGCCACACCCCGGACGGGGTGATCTTGGCAACCGCCTGCCGGTCGGCCGAGCAGGACACCGCGATCGCCACCGGGCAGGACGCCCCGTGCCGGGGCAGCCGGACCACCCGCACGTCGTGGCAGAAGTACCGGCCGCCGAACTGCGCGCCGATGCCGAAGTTGCGGGTCAGCTCCAGCACCTCGGCCTCCAGCTCCAGGTCCCGGAAGCCGTGCGCGGTCATCGAGCCGGAGGTGGGCAGCGCGTCGAGGTACTTCGCCGAGGCGTACTTGGCGGTCTTGAGGGCGTACTCGGCGGAGGTGCCGCCGATGACGATCGCCAGGTGGTACGGCGGGCAGGCCGAGGTGCCGATCAGCCGCAGCTTCTCCTCCAGGAACTGCATCATCCGCGTCGGGTTGAGCAGCGCCTTGGTCTCCTGGTAGAGGTACGACTTGTTGGCCGAGCCGCCGCCCTTGGCCATGAACAGGAACTTGTACGCGTCGGGGTGCCCGTCCGGGTCCTCGGCGTACAGCTCCACCTGGGCGGGCAGGTTACTGCCGGTGTTCCGCTCGTCCCACATGGTCAGCGGGGCGAGCTGCGAGTACCGCAGGTTCAGCCGCGTGTACGCCTGGTAGACGCCGTGCGAGATCGCCTCGGCGTCGGAGCCGTCGGTGAGCACGTGCCGGCCGCGCTTGCCCATCACGATGGCGGTGCCGGTGTCCTGGCACATCGGCAGCACGCCACCGGCGGCGATGTTGGCGTTGCGCAGCAGGTCCAGCGCGACGAACCGGTCGTTCGGCGAGGCCGCCGGATCGTCGATGATCGACCGGAGCTGAGCCAGGTGGGCCGGCCGCAGGTAGTGGGCGATGTCGTGCATCGCCTCGGCGGTCAGCGCGGTCAGCGCGGCCGGCTCCACGGTCAGGAAACGGCGACCGCCCGGACCGTGGACGACGTCGACGCCCTCGTCGGTGACCAGGCGGTATTCGGTCTGATCCGGACCGGTCGGCAGCAAGGGGGCGTACGAGAACGCGGCGGCACTGCTCATGACGGAAAAGCCTAGGGCAGACCGGGCGATCGGTGACACCCGCCGGGTGGGTCGTGGGACGCCGCTCTCACCCGTTGCCGTTGGCGCAGAGTTCCCGTTTCGGCCCGCAACTGTCCTCGGGGTCCGGCGCGCCGCCGGTCCGCCCCGGGCCGGGCCCGGTACCGCCGTTCGAGCCGGCCGGGGGCGCGGCGGGCGGGGGCGCACCGGCACCCGCCCCGAACCGGACGTACCCGATCTCCCGCCCCTCACCGACGACCATGCCGTTGGGGCCGACCGCGAGCGCGTTGGCGCTGGTCCGCAACACCACCAGTTCCCTACCGGTACGCGGGTCCACGGCGACCAGCCGGCTCGGCTTGTCCCCGGTCAGCACCGCCGCGTACGGGGTGAGCGCCGCGCCCGCCTTCGCGCCGGCCGGCCGGGTCCAGCGGGCCTTGCCGGTGCCCAGCTCCCGGGCGATCACCGAGTCCTTGTCGGCGCTGCGGACCAGGGCGTACCTGTCGTCGACGGCGAGCAGCTTCTCGCCCTCGGCGTCCACCAGCAGCAGCCGGCCGTCGTAGCCGTCGAGGACGGCCTCCCGCCCGTCGGGGGCCACCCCGATCAGCACGCTGCGCGCCCCCTGCGGGTCCTCCCGCTGGGCGCATCCGGCACTGTCGGCGGTGCGCAGGTTGAACCCGCTGCGCCGCCACACCTCCTGCCCGGTGGCCGGGTCGCGCGCCGAGACGGCGTACTGGCAACTGCCGTCGACCGACACCGCGCGGATCTTGAGCATCCGGCCGCCGACCACCGACAACCGCTCGTCCTGGCCCGGTTCGACGTCCTGCACCACCCGGCCGGTGGCGGTGTCCACCACGTGCACCCGGCCGTCGACCGGGAAGCCGAGCAGCGGCGGGGCCGCCTCCGGCCCGGCCACCCCCTCGTCGATCCGCTGCGCGGTGAGCCGCCGGGTGCCGAGCAGGCCCGGGTTGTCGGCGAACAGCCCGCTGCTGACGCCGGGCAGGAAGGCCGTCCACAGTGGGCTGGTGCCGCGCGGGTCCCAGGCGCTCAGCGTGCAGTCGGTGGCGGCCACGCACCGGGCGTCCAGCAGCATGTTCCGGTACGTCCAGACGGCCACCGCGTCGCCGTCACGTCGCCGTACCGCCCCGGTGGTGGGGTCGAGCAGCTCGTACCCCTTGACCAGGAGCTTGCCCACGGCGACGACGGCGTCGCGGTCGCCGCCGGCCACCGCCGACCAGTCCGCCTTGCGTTCCCACAGCGGCGCGCCGGTGGCGAGGCTGCGCACCTCCGTGCGGGTACGTTGCTCGACCACGACGGTGTCGCCGACGATGGTGACGCTCTTCGGGGTACCGCCGACCCGCTGCTGCCACAGCACGTCCGGTTCGGAGATCGGCTCGCTGCGGTCGACCCAGTCCCACACCCCGGGGAAGGGGTTCCACACGCCGGTGACGGCGAGCGCGATCACGATGACGAGCCCGAGCAGCAGCCCTCCCCGCACCCCGCCAAGGCCCTTCACACCGGACACCGTAGCGACGATCACCTCCCCGCCCCGCCCCCGCGCCGGAGTGTCGCCCTCCTTTCTCCCTGGCGGGCGGCCTACCCGTCGGGCAGATCGGACGCGCCGCGACATCGCCGATATAGCGCCAACAGAGCCTTCGGATGCCGCTATATCAGCCCAATTGCGTTGATCACGACCCGGCGGCCGACCGCAGCAACGGCAGCGTGCGGTACGGGATCTGCTCGGCGAGCGCGATGATCGTGGAGGCCCGGCGGATCGCGTCGGACGAGACGATCTGGTCGATCACCCGTTGCAGGTCGGTGTTGGAGCGGGCCACGATCCGGCAGAGCAGGTCGCTCGCCCCGGTGATGGTGTGCGCCTCCAACACCTCGGGGATCGCCGCCAGATGCGCGGTGACCGTGTCGTGGCCGTGCCGCTGGCTGATCTCCAGGGTGACGAAGCTGGTCACCGCGAACCCGATCGCCGCCGGGCGGATCTCCGGCCCGAACCCGCCGATCACCCCCCGGTCGACCAGCTTGTCCAGCCGGGCCTGCACGGTGCCCCGGGCCACCCCGAGCCGGCGGGAGCATTCCAGCACCCCGATCCGGGGTTCGTCGGCGAGGAGTTGGACCAGCCTGCCGTCCAACTCGTCGAGCTGTACACCCTGTCCAGCGTTCATGGCTGCACACCCTACCGATTGCGCAACCTGACCAGGGGAAAACGTGAGTGTTGCCCAGTGGACGGGCCCACCGCGATGCTGCCTGCAAGAGCTGACGGACCACCGGCCCACGACGCCGGCCGCAACCGAGGGAGGCCACCGTGACCCAGGCGATCGACCGACCCCAGTCGACCGAGGACATCGACGTCGACACGCTCGTCGGCGCAGTCGACCACGACATCACCCGTGACCCGTTCCCGGTCAAGGGCCTCGACCACGTGCACTTCCTGGTCGGCAACGCCAAGCAGGCCGCGCACTACTACTCCACCGCGTTCGGCATGACCTGCGTGGCCTACCGGGGGCCGGAGCAGGGCTACCGCGACCACGCCGAGTACGTGCTGACCAGCGGCTCGGCCCGGTTCGTGCTGACCGGCGCGGTCCGCCCCGACGCGGCTGGCGCCGACCACGTCGCGAAGCACTCCGACGGGGTCGACGACATCGCGCTTGAGGTGCCGGACGTCGACGCCGCGTACGCGCACGCGCTGGCCCAGGGCGCTACCGGCCTCATCGAGCCGCACGACGTCACCGACGCGTACGGCACCGTCCGGCTGGCCGCCATCGCCGCGTACGGCGACACCCGGCACAGTCTGGTCGACAGGTCCCGCTACACCGGCCCGTTCCTGCCCGGCTTCGTGGCCCGGGGCCCGATCGTCGACCGGCAGCCGATGATCGCCGCCGGCCTCCAGCCGAAGCGCTTCTTCCAGGCCGTCGACCACGTGGTCGGCAACGTGGAGCTGGGCCGGATGGACGAGTGGGTGGAGTTCTACAAGCGGGTGATGGGCTTCTCCAACATGGCGGAGTTCATCGGCGACGACATCGCCACCGACTACTCGGCGCTGATGAGCAAGGTCGTCGCCAGCGGCACCCGGAAGGTCAAGTTCCCGCTCAACGAGCCGGCGGTGGCCCGCAAGAAGTCGCAGATCGACGAGTACCTGGAGTTCTACCAGGGCCCCGGCGCGCAGCACATCGCGGTCGCCACCAACGACATCCTGGCCAGCGTCGACGCGATGCGGGCGGCCGGCGTCGAGTTCCTCGACACCCCGGACTCGTACTACGACGATCCCGAGCTGCGGGCCCGGATCGGCAACGTACGGGTGCCGATCGAGGAGCTGAAGTCCCGCAAGATCCTGGTCGACCGGGACGAGGACGGCTACCTGCTCCAGATCTTCACCAAGCCGGTGCAGGACCGGCCGACGGTCTTCTTCGAGCTGATCGAACGGCACGGCTCGCTCGGTTTCGGCAAGGGCAACTTCAAGGCGCTGTTCGAAGCCATCGAGCGTGAGCAGGAAGCGCGCGGCAATTTGTAACACTGTCTCGCGTGACGCAACCTCCGAGCTACCCGACACCGCCGGCCGGTGGGCCTGGGCCCGCCGCCGGCGGCTTCGCCCCGCCCGCCGGCCCACACCCCCAGGGGTACGCCGTGCCGCCGCAACCCGGCCCCTACGCCGCGCCGCCCGGCGGCTACCCGCGACCCGGCCCGTACGCCGGGATGCCCGGGTACCCACCGCCGGCACCCGGCATGCCGCCGCCCGGTTTCCCCGGGATGTCGCCGCGTGGGCTGCCGCTGGCCAGCTTCGGTGACCGGCTGCTCGCCCTGCTCATCGACGGGGCGGTGCTCGCCGCGGCCAGCATGGTCTTCATCGTGCCGGCCTTCATCGTCTTCTTCCAGATGGTCCTGCCCGACCTGACCACCACGGCAGACGGCACGCCCACCTCCGACCCGTTCACCAACTTCCTGATTCCGATGCTGGTGTTGCAGGGCGTGATCTTCGTGGTGGCGTTCGCCATGAGCTACGTCTACCAGGTCGAGATGATGTTCAAGACCGGGCAGACCATCGGCAAGCGGGTGATGAAGATCCAGGTGGTGCCGCTCGACCCGGCCGCCACGCTGACCCGTACGGCCGCGGCCAAGCGGTGGGCCGCCTACCAGATCGGCGGGGCGATCATTCCCTTCTTCAGCTACCTCGACGGGCTGTGGCAGCTCTGGGACAAGCCGTGGCAGCAGTGCCTCCACGACAAGTTCGCCGGCACCATCGTCGTTAAGGTTGCCGGGTGAGCCAGCAGAGCGACCGCACCGGACAGCGCAGGGCGAGACCGTGAGCGTGCAACCAGGTTGGTACGTCGACCCGGCCGAGCCGACCACCCGACGGTGGTGGGACGGCGAGGGCTGGATCGGTGCCCCGATCCCGGTCGACGCCACCCCACCCGACGGCCCGCCCCCGCCCGAGCCGGAGCCCGCCGCCGAGCCGCCCGCCCCGACCTCCCCCGCCGGAACCACCCCGGCCTCCGGCCAGCACCCGTCGGCCGGGCCCGGCACGCCGGCCGCGCCGGGCCCACCCTGGGCGGGCCAGCCCTGGACCGGGCAACCCGGGGCGGCAGGACAGCCCTGGGCCGGACAGCCGGAAGCAGGACAACCAGGTCCGGGGCAGCCCGGGGCGGGACAGCCCGGGACGCCGGGGCAGCCCTGGGCCGGGCAGCCGGGAGCGGGGCAGCCCGGCGGGCCGCCGCCCGGGTGGCCGTACCCGACCTGGCCGGGGCGTCCGCCGGAACCCCGGCCGCACGGGGTGCCGCTGGCCGGCTACGGTGCCCGGCTGCTCGCCCGGCTGGTCGACTTCGGGGTCGTCCTCGGGCTCAACGCGGTGGTCAACGGCTGGTTCGTCTGGCGGTACTTCGAGGAGACCGCGCCCTACCTGCGCGAGGCGGTCCGGCGGGCGATGGCCGGCGACTCCTCGCGGGAGGGTCTGCCCGCCATCGGTGAGCAGGCCGGCGGCCTCCAGATCGCCATCCTGGTCATCGCGACCGCGCTCTGGTTCGCCTACGAGGTGCCGACGATGGCGTCCGGCGGGCAGACCCTGGGCAAGCGGCTGCTGCGCATCCGGGCGGTGCCCGTCGACGCCGACCAGCCGCTCGGCTTCGGTCGGGCCACCCGGCGGTGGAGCACCATGGGCATGCCAACCCTGCTCTGGTTCTGCTGCGGCTTCGGGCTGCTGCTCCAGTTCGTCGACGCGGTCTCCGCGCTCTTCGACCACCCGCTGCGCCAGGCCCTGCACGACAAGCGGGCCCAGACGGTCGTGGTGCGGGTGCCGCGCGCCGACCACCCGGACGCCCCCACCGACGACCGTGCCACCGACCGCACCGACCCCGAGCCCCCGGGAGACACCCCATGACCGACACCGGACGCCACCAGCCCCCACTGCGACTGACCCGCGCCGACCTGGACGCCCTGCCGAACTACGTGCCCGGCCGCAGCCCGGCCGACCTGGCCCGCGAGCTGGGCCTGGCCGAGGCGATCAAGCTGGCCAGCAACGAGGTGCCGTACGGGCCGCTGCCCGGGGTGGTCGAGGCGGTCACCGAGGCGGTCACCGGGTCGCACCGCTACCCCGACATGGGCGTGGTGGCGCTGCGCACCGCGCTCGCCGAGCGGTACGGCGTGGACCCGGACCGGATCGCCACCGGCTGCGGGTCGGTGGCGCTGGCCGAGCACCTGGTCCGGGCCACCTGCCTGCCCGGCGACGAGCTGCTCTACTCGTGGCGCTCGTTCGAGGCGTACCCGATCATCGCGGCGACCAGCGGCGCGAGCAGCGTGCGGGTGCCCAACGACGCCGGGCACGGGCACGACCTGGCGGCGATGGCCGCGGCGGTGACCGACCGGACCCGGATGGTGCTGGTCTGCAACCCCAACAACCCCACCGGCACGGCCGTACGCGGGCCGGAGCTGGACCGCTTCCTCGACGCCGTCGGCGACGACGTGCTCGTCGTCATCGACGAGGCGTACCGGGAGTTCGTCACCGACCCGCAGGTGCCCGACGGGCTGACCTACCTCGACCGGCCCAACGTGGTGGTGCTGCGCACCCTGTCCAAGGCGTGGGGCCTGGCCGGGCTGCGGATCGGCTGGCTGGTCGGCACCCCGGAGGTCGCCGCCGCGGTCCGCAAGGTGGTCACCCCGTTCTCCACCAGCACGGCGGCGCAGGCGGGGGCGCTGGCCGCGCTCGCCCAGGCCGACGAGGTCGAACGCCGCTGCGCGCTGGTCGTGGCGGAACGGGACCGGGTCACCGCGGCGCTGCGCAAGGTCGTCCCCGACGTGCCGTCCAGCCAGGCCAACTTCGTCTGGCTGCCGCTGGGCGAGAAGGCCGTGGAGTTCGGCCGGGCCTGCGAGGCGCGCGGCGTGATCGTCCGGCCGTTCCCCGGCGACGGCGTCCGGGTCACCATCGGCACCCCGGCCGAGAACGACGCCTTCCTGGCCGTGGCGGAGGCCGCCCTGTCCTGAACCACCCGCCGGCACGCCCCGGCCCACCGGCCGGGTCGGGCCGGGTCAGGTCGCGGCGAGCACCACCGGCTCGGCCATCAGGAAGTACGCCTGGTCGTCGTCGTCCGGGTCGGCGCGCTCCCGCAGCCGTTCCACCGCGACGTAGCCGCCGGCCGCGTACGCCCGGCCGGGCTTCCAGCCGATGCCGTCCCGGCCGGGGGTCATCGGGAACCGGGACCGCTGCGCGCCGGTGACCGGGTCGAGGGTGACCAGTTCCCGGCGTTCGGTCAGCACGTAGAGCCGACCGGCCTCGGTGGCGAGGATCGTCACCGGGCCCAGGTCACCGCGCTGCCAGCGGCCCTTGCCGGTGCGCGCCTCCCAGCCCTTGAGCACCCCGCCGTCGTCGCCGACGGCCAGCTCGCCGACCAGGGTGGTGCCGGCGGCGTCCAGGGCGGGGGCGGCCATCGGCGCACCCGGGCCGACCTGCCAGCCCCGGCCGCCGGAGCCGCCGTCGGTGCGCAGCCCCCGGCACTGCGAGCGGGGGGTGAGGCAGCCGACCGGGGTGACGGTGAACCGCTCGGGTGCGTCCGGGGGCCGCCAGCGGGTGCCCACCGCGCCGGTGGCGACGGCGCGGAACTCGACAGCCGTCGGGCCGGCGCAGGAGTCGACGGAGAAGACCTGCCCGGCGGCGGTGGTGCCCAGGTCGGTACGGCAGTCCCGGCCACCGTCGACCCGCCACAGCTCCCGCCCGTCGGCGAGGTCGTAACCGCGCAGACCGTCCCGGCCCGAGATGACGAGCACCGTCCGGCTTCCGGGGGCGGGGGCGACGGAGATGCCGTGCGGGTCCCAGACGGTGGCCGCCCCGGTACGCCGGGCGGGGGCCACGGCGTACGGCGTCGGCCCGTCGGCCCGCCAGGCGACCGTGCCGGTGAGCCCGTCCAGGGCCACCAGCTTCCCGTCCGACCAGCGGCTGAGCACCATCGTGCCGGCCGCCAGCACCCCGTCGAGGGTGGCCGGCCAGCGCCGGTACGACCAGAACGGGGTGACCCGGTTGCGGCTGTCGGCGGGCTGGTCGGCATAGAGCTGGCGCTCGGCGGCGTAGACCCGCAGCCGGCCCGCCACCACCAGCGGCGCGACCGGCAGCCGACCCACCACGCCGACGGCCGGGGTGCCGGCGGGCGGCGGTGCGCCCCGGGCGGGCGTGACGACCTCGGCGGGGGCGAGCACCCGGTAGCCGATGCCGGCGACCGCCACGAGGGTGAGCAGCGTGGTGACCGCGACCACGAGTCGCCGCCGTCCCTTCGGGAATCCCATGCCCACCTCCGCCCGGCACCCTACCCAGACGTCCCCCCTGGGGACCGGTCAGGTCGCGTCGCGTCGCGCGAACGAAGTCGGGCCGGCGGACCGCCGGTGCCCGGACGCGGATCAGGCGGCGGTGGCCCGGCCGGTGCTGCGCACGGTGGCGGCCAGCGCGGTCAGGTCGTGCCGGATCGCGCCCTCCACCGTCCGGGCGGCCAGGCCGCCGAAGAGCAGCGCCATCACCCGCCCGTACGGGGCGGTCGGCAGCGCCCGGTGTTCGACCGTGACGGCGGTGCCGACCCGGCGACGACGGCGGACGGCGCGCAGGGTCCAGGTGATCCGGTAGTCCACCCCGATGCCCGGGGAGGCGAGCACCAGCCGGTGTGCCGGCTCGGCGGTCAGGACCAGGAACTCCTCCGGCTGGTCGCCGCCGTCCGGGCGGGTACGGGTCTCCCGCCAGGCGGTGCCCGGCCCGAACGGCCCGGGGGTGAGCAGCTCGACGGAGCTGACCGTGCAGAGCCAGTCGACCCGGACGGGCAGGTCGGTCAGGAGTTCCCACACGTCGACGGCTGACGCCTCGATGACATCGGTGACCGCAACCGTCGACATGGCACCTCCCGTGTCGTCCACCGTACGGCGGGTGAGCGACCGGCGGGGGGCCGTACGGTGAAATTTCCGTCGCCGGCGTCCCGGGTGGGGACGCCGGCGACGGGGGCGGTCAGGGACGGAAGGTCCCCTGCCGGACGGCGTCGACGAACGCCGTCCAACCCGGTGGGCCGATGACCAGGGCCGGGCCCGACGGGTCCTTGGAGTCGCGTACCCCGACCACGGCCCGGGTGCGGACGAGGTTGTCCGCCACCTCCACACAGAGCCCCTGGTCGTTCGAGCGGCTACTGGTGCGCCACACCGCGCCGACGAGATCGTTCATGCTCGTACCTCCTCTCCACTGGGACGTGCCACGCCGACGCGCCCCGCGCCGCCGACGGGAGACGGCGGCGCGGGGCGTACGGCGGAATCCGGTGGGAGAAACGCGGCAGGAGCGTCGAACGGTCGGACAGCGGGTGCGATCGCCCGGCGTCGGCTCAGCGGGCGGGCAGGATGCGCCCGGTGACCTCGCCGAGGGCGATGGTGGAGCCGTCCGGGCCGGGCGCGGTGGCCCGCAGCGTGACGGTGTCGCCGTCGGCGAGGAAGGTGCGGGTGTCCCCGCCGACGGTGACCGGTTCGGCCCCGCCCCAGGTCAGTTCCAGGAACGAGCCCACCTGGCCACGCTCGGGGCCGGAGACGGTGCCCGAGGCGTACAGGTCTCCGGTCCGCAGGGACGCGCCGTTGACGGTGAGGTGGGCCAGCTGCTGGGCGGGGGTCCAGTACATGCCGGCGAACGGCGGCTCGGTGACCCGCTCGCCGTTCCACTCGACCGCAAGCCGCAGGTCGAGGCCCAGATGCGGGGTCTGGCGCAGGTAGTCCTGCACCGGCGGGTCCTGCTCGGGGGCCGGCACGAACGCGTCGGCGAGGGCGTCCAGCGGGGTCACCCAGGCGGAGACGGAGGTGGCGAAGGACTTGCCGAGGAACGGCCCGAGCGGCTGGTATTCCCACGCCTGGATGTCCCGGGCCGACCAGTCGTTGACCAGCACCACCCCGAAGACGTGGTCGGCGAAGTCGCCGGTGGGCACCCGGTCGCCGAGCGCGCTCGGCACGCCGACCACGAAGCCCACCTCGGCCTCGATGTCGAGGCGTACGGACGGGCCGACGGTGGGGCCCTCGCCGGTGGCGCGCTGCCCGCTCGGGCGGACGACCGGGGTGCCGGAGACCACCACCGTGCCGGCCCGGCCGTGGTAGCCGATCGGCAGGTGCTTCCAGTTCGGCAGCAGCGGCGGCTGGCCGGGGCGGAAGATCTGCCCGACGTTGCCGGCGTGGTGCTCGGAGGAGTAGAAGTCGACGTAGTCGGCCACCTCGAACGGCAGCAGCAGCTCGACGGCGGCCAGCGGCACCAGCAGCGGCTCGACGGCACCCCGGTGCGTCGGGTCGGTGAGCAGTTCGACGAGGCGCTGCCGGACCGAGGTCCACTGCGGGCGGCCGAGCGCCATGAAGTCGTTGAGGGTGGGCCGGCGCAACGCCCCGGCGGCGAGGACCAGCCCGGCCTCCTCGGCTGCCGCCAGGTCGAACACCAGGTCGGCGACGCGTACGCCGATCCGGGGTGGCCGCCCGTCGTGCCGGAACACCCCGTACGGCAGGTTGGTCACCCCGTACGCCGAGCCGTCCGCGCCCGTCACCCAGCTCATCGGTCGAATCCCCCGTTCACCAGCCCCAGCCGGATCAGATCGGTCAGTGGTTCCCGCACGCTGCACGAGCCGAACCCGATCCACAGCGGACGGTCGTCGTCCCGGGCCGCCCGGACCGGTTCGACCACCCGCAGCGGGTCGGTGTCGGCGAGCAGCGCGGCGACCGCGTCCACCTCGGCGTCGCCTGCGGCGGCGAGGGTGGCGGCCAGCACGTTGCCGAAGCCGTGGTGGGTGAAGCCGGTCTCCGGGTCGATCTGGCGCAGCGCGTGGTGCAGCCCGGCGGTCAGCTTGAACGGCAGCGCCCGGTCCCGGCAGGCGCAGATCACCGCGGCCAGCTCGACGGGGGTGGGGAAGAGTTCGGCGGCCAGCCCGCCGGTGCGGAACTTCGCGGCGACCGGTTCGCCGGCCGCGCGGGCCTCGGCGAGGGTGTCCAGCGCGGCGGTGAGCCCGAAGGTCAGCGGCAGTTCGGCGTACCAGTCGAGGTCACCGTGCCCGGCGAGCACGCCGCGCAGCGCGGCCAGGCCCGGCTGGGGGTCCTCGCCGCGGCGGGCGACGGCCACCTCGACCTGCCGGACGGCGATGCCGGCGGCGGCGAGCCCGGCCAGCGCGGCGGGCACCCCGGCGACGCCGGTGTCGCCGATCAGCCCGGTCACCGTGCCCTCGGGCAGGCCGTCCGGCCCGCCGACGGCGGAGGCGGGCACCAGCAGCGGACCGACCAGGTCGGCGTACCAGGAGGTGCGGTGTCCGCGGTGCGCCGCGATGGCGTCGGGCAGCGACGCGCTGCCGGGCGGGAAGACGGCGGCGTCGTCGACGAGTCCGGCGAGGAGGCGGGGGACCTGCGTTGACACGAGACAAGAATCTACGGGACGCTGTCAAGGAACGGACAGCGACGTCCGGTTATCGGACGCCACCGGCCGGATATCGGGACAATACGGGAGGCGACATGCCGTACTACCGCAGCGTCGGCGAGGTTCCCCGCAAGCGGCACACCCAGTTCCGCCAGCCCGACGGCAGCCTCTACACCGAGGAGCTGATGGGCCAGGAGGGCTTCTCCGCCGACTCGTCCCTGCTCTACCACCGGCACCCGCCGACCGCGATCGTCGCCGCCGAGGAGTTCACCCCGCCCGGGTACACCCGGCTGCCCAACCACCCGCTCAAGCCACGCCACCTGCAGACCCACAAGCTCGACGGCGCGGGGGCCGACCCGGTGCTCGGCCGGCGTCACCTGCTCGCCAACGACGACGTCCGGATCGGGTACGTGCTGGCCGACCGGCCGTCCCCGCTCTACCGCAACGCCACCGGCGACGAGTGCCTCTACGTCGAGGCGGGCACGCTGCGGCTGGAGTCCACCTTCGGCGCGCTCGACCTGGTCGCCGGCGACTACGCGGTGATCCCCACCTCGACGGTCCACCGGCTGGTGCCCACCGGCGACGCCCCGGTCCGGCTGCTCACCATCGAGGCCACCGGGCACATCGGCCCACCCAAGCGCTACCTGTCCGTACGCGGCCAGTTCCTGGAACACTCCCCCTACTGCGAGCGGGACGTCCGGGGGCCGGACGCGCCCCTGCTGGTCGACGGCACCGACGTGGAGGTGCTGGTCCGGCACCGCGCCCGGACCGCCACCGGCACCGTTTGGACCCGGCACGTCTACGCCCACCACCCGTTCGACGTGGTCGGCTGGGACGGCCACCAGTACCCGTGGGCGTTCTCCATCCACGACTTCGAGCCGATCACCGGCCGCCTGCACCAGCCGCCACCGGTGCACCAGACCTTCCAGGGCCCCAACTTCGTGATCTGCTCGTTCGTGCCCCGCAAGGTCGACTACCACCCGGACGCGATCCCGGTGCCGTACCACCACCACAACGTCGACTCCGACGAGATGCTCTTCTACACCGGCGGCAACTACGAGGCCCGGCGCGGCTCCGGCATCGGGCAGGGCTCGATCTCGCTGCACCCGTCCGGCTTCACCCACGGCCCGCAGCCCGGCGCGGCGGAACGCTCGATCGGCGTCGACTTCTTCGACGAACTGGCCGTCATGGTCGACACCTTCCGCCCCCTCGACCTCTGCGACGCCGCCGTCGAGTGCGAGGACCCGGGCTATGCCTGGACCTGGAACCGCCAGCCCTGACCCTCCGGGTGCCTCGATCGGTCGACGCTCGGCGGCGGTTTCCCGGGCACATCGGCTCGCCCAGCAGTCGTTGGTCGGAGGTGGGGCGCGAGGCTAGGAGACGCCCGCACGGGTGGCGGCGATCAGGGTCGCCGGCACCGCGAGGGCGATCGCGAGCACCAGCGGCCACGGGCTGCCCACCAGGGCGAACAGCAGGAGCAGGGCCGGCCCGGCCGGGACGGCGTACACGGCGAACACCAACGCGCGGTCCTCGCGGCGCAGCGCCGGCAGGACCACCCGGCCCAGCTCGGGCACCCGCCGGGACAGCCGCCAGGCCAGCAGCGCGCCACCGGCCGCCGCCAGCACCGCCACCACCCGGCTCGCCCCCGCCCCGCCGGCGGCCAGGAACGCGAGCAGCAGGCTGGCGACCAGCGACCAGCCGCTGCCGATCAGGACGAGCCGACGCAGCCCGGCCCAGAGCGGCAGCTTCTCGGCCCGCGCCGGCTGCACCGGCGCCAACGCGGCCACCTGTTCCAGCGCCAGCACCCAGCGCCGCCGCTCCAACCGCAGCACCCCCGGGTCGTGCCGCGCCTCGGCCAGCTCCGGATCGAGCCGCAGCGCCTCCCGGTAGGCCCGCTCGGCCAGGTCGAACAACTCCAGCCGGCCGGCGACCAGGGCCAGCACCAGATGCGCCTGCGGCTCGTCGGGGGCCAACTCCACCCCACGCCAGGCCGCGTTCAGCGCCGGCTGGCCGTTGCGCGCCTCGGCCAGGATCGCCGCCGCGCTCCGCTGGGCGTACGCGTCACCCGGCCCGGCCGCCAGGATCCGATCGGCGGTACGCGCCGACTCGGCGTACTCCCCCAGGTCGGCGAGGGCGATAGCCCGGACGACCAGCGCGGCGGTCGGCACCCTCGCCTGCCCCGACGGGCCGGATTCGCCGGCCGGGGCGGGTGCACCGCCTGGGCCGGGAAAGGAGGGCGTCCCCGGCTGGTCGGAGCCGAGAGGCGGTGCGGGCCGGTCCGGCGACGATCCGGACGGGTCGGGCAGGGTCGGAGGGCCCGCCTGCCCCGGCGCCGCCCATGATCCGGTAGGGCCGGCCGGTGCCGGCCCACCTGACCGGTCAGCCGGGCCCGAGGGAACAGTCGGCGCCGGAGGCGGCACAGGCGGCCCCGGCGGCACAGGCGGCTCTGGGAGCCCAGGCGGCCCTGGCGGCACAGGCGGGTGCGGCGGTCCGGGGAGCGGCGGGGTGTCGGGGCGGGGTGGGGCGATCGCCGCGTCGGCGGCGGCGAGCGCCTCACCGGGGCGGCCGGCGGCGAGGTGCAGCCGGGCCAGCAGCGTCAGCGCGGCCGGGTCGGCGGGGGCCAGGGCGAGCGCGAAGCCCAGTTCCTCGGTGGCCTCGTCGTGGCGGCCCAACTCTGCCAGGAGCTGGGCCCGCTGCCGGTAACCGTCGAGGGGCGACTCGTCGTCGGTCATCGCGGCCCTACCCGGCCGACGCGTCGTAGACCAGGGCCACCGCGATGCCGGCGAGGCCCTCGCCCCGCCCGGTGAAGCCGAGGCCGTCGCTGGTGGCGGCGGTGACGGTGACCGGTGCGCCGACCGCCGCGGAGAGCACCTGCTGCGCCTCGTCGCGCCGTGGCCCGATCCGGGGCCGGTTGCCGACGACCTGCACCGAGACGTTGCCGATCGCGTACCCGGCGGCGCGGACCCGGCGGGCGGACTCGGTGAGCAGCGTGACCCCGGAGGCGGCGGCCCACTCCGGCTGGTCCACCCCGAAGTTCGCCCCGAGATCACCGAGCCCGGCGGCGGAGAGCAGCGCGTTGCAGGCGGCGTGGGCGACCACGTCGGCGTCGGAGTGCCCGGCCAGGCCGTCCTCGCCCGGCCAGTGCAGGCCGGCCAGCCAGCACGGCCGGCCGGCGGCGAAGGCGTGGATGTCGGTGCCGACGGCGACCCTGGGAACGATCATGGATCGAGGGTACGCGTCAGTGCCCGGCGGCCAGCAGGTGCTCGGCCAGGGTCAGGTCGAACGGGCGGGTGACCTTCAGCGCGTACTCGGAGCCGGGGACGCAGAACACCGGCACGCCCTGCTGCTCGACCAGGCCGGCGTCGTCGGTGAGCGGGTCACCGGCGGCGGCGTGCGCGGCGGCGAGCACCCCCCGGCGGAAACCCTGCGGGGTCTGCACGGCCCGCAGGGCCGACCTGTCGACGGTGGTGAGGACGACGCCGGCAGCGTCCACCCGCTTGATCGTGTCGCTGACGGGGAGCACCGGGATCACCGCGTCGTGCCCGGCCCGGACGGCTGCCGCCACCGCCTCGACGAGCGCGGGCGGGGTGAGCGCCCGCGCCGCGTCGTGCACCAGCACGATGTCCGGGCCGGACGGCACCGCTGCCAGCGCGTTCGCCACCGACGCCTGGCGTTCGGCACCGCCCGCCACCACCAGGACCGGGGCGACCGGGGTCAGCAACTGCCGGACGGCGTCGACCTCGGTGGCCGGCGCGGCGACGACGACGGTGTGCACCGACGGGGCGGCGGCGACCCGGCGTACCACGTGCACCAGCAGGGGTTCACCGCCGAGGAGCCGGAGCGCCTTGGGACCGCCCGGCCCGAGCCGTACGCCGGCACCGGCCGCAGGAACGAGGACCGCGACGTCACCGCGCGGATTGAGCTGCGCGGTCACGTCGCGGTCCTCGGGAATTCTTCGCTGCGGGGTGGGTACGACGATGCGGTGGGATCAGGCCTCGGTGAGGACCTTGTCGAGCAGCGTCTCCGCCTCGTCCTTGGTGCTCTTCTCAGCCAGCGCGACCTCGCCGACGAGAATGTCGCGGGCCTTGGCGAGCATGCGCTTCTCACCCGCCGACAGGCCCCGCTCCCGCTCCCGACGCCACAGGTCGCGGACGACCTCGGCGACCTTCAGCGGGTTGCCGGAGGCCAGCTTTTCCAGATTCGCCTTGTAACGCCGCGACCAGTTGGTCGGCTCCTCGGTGTGCGGTGCACGGAGCACGTCGAAGACCTTTCCCAGGCCCTCTTCGCCGACCACCTCACGCACACCCACGATCTCGGCGTTCTCGGCCGGCACCCGGACCGTCAGGTCACCCTGCGCGACCCTCAGGACGAGGTACTGCTTGGGTTCGCCCTTGATGACCCGAGTCTCGATTGCCTCGATGAGTGCGGCCCCGTGGTGGGGGTAAACAACGGTCTCGCCGACGCTGAAAACCATAGGTTCGAAACCCCTTTCGCTGTGTCTAGGGTAACACGCTCAGGCACCAATGTCCCGCTGCCGTCCTGACCGTTGGCGCAGCTCAGGGGCCCTGTGAGAGGCGTTGCTTCGGCTTGACAGGCGGCCAAACCAGTGGTTCAAACACGCTCCGTGAGCAGCGGATGACAACCCGGTACGGGTGATCGGAGCGCGGATTTCTCCAGCTGTGCGCTTCTCCCATGGTAGCCCGGCGGCGCTCCGGCCGCCCAGGTCTGGCGGCAGGAGGGTCCGTGCGGGACGCTGGAGGGGTACCGCACCCGCTCGCCGCACCGCTGACCCGGGGGGTCCGATGGGCATGCCCGACGCCGAGGGACACGGACTGCCCGACCTGCCACCGGAGTGGGGGCGGGTGGTGGTGCCGGACGACGCGTCGGCGCTCGCCGAGGAGGCCGCCCAGCTCCGCCGCGAGCTGCGCCGGCAGGCCCGGTCCGGCCGGTGGCGACGCCGGCTGGGGTTGACCGCGCGCCCCGACGGGCGGCCACCGCTCGGGCTACCCCTGCTGATACTCCTGGTGGCCGTGCTCACCACCACCGTCGGTCTGGTCACCGTCACCTGGCCCCGGTCGTCCCGGGGGACCGAACGACCCACCGTCCTGCCGCAGACGGGCACGTCGGTGCCACTGGTCGGGCGGTCGCTGCCCGCACTGGACCTGGTCGACGTCGACCAGCGGCCGGTCCCGCTACGCGGCCTGCTGCCCGCGATGATCATCCTGGTCGACGGCTGTGCCTGCGCCGAACAGGTGGCCGCCGCCGCCAGCGCCGCCCCGGACGGGGTGCAGGTGGTGAGCGTCGCCGCCGGACGGAAGGTCACCCCCGCGCCACCGGTCGGCGGACCGGTCCGCGCCCTCGCCGACCCCGCCGGCGAGCTACGCGCCGCGTTGCACCTGCCCGCCCAGGCCGGTGCCGCCCCGGCGCTGCTGGTGGACCGGGCCGGCACGGTCGTCCGGGTGCTGCCCGAGCTGGGTGCCGCCGCCGACTACCGGGGCGACCTGATCCGGCTCGGCGGCTGAACCGGGCCGCTCAGGGCACCGCGACGACCTGCGCCTCCAGCTCGACCGAGCCCGGCCCGACCACCGAGAACTCCAACCGGGTGCCGCCGTCCGGGCCGCGCAGCTCCCAGGCGACCAGTTCACCGTCGCAGGCCGTCCGCCGGTGCTGCGGCGGGTCGTCGTGCAGCACCGAGACCAGCAGCGTCCCGTCGCCCGAGCAGCGGTACTGGAAGAGGTGCCGTGCGCCGTCCGGGGCCGACTCCCGGCGTACCGGCGCCCGGCCGGACACCAGGGTCATCCGCTCCCGCCAGGTGGTGTCGGTGAACGTCGGCAGCCCCACGTCCGGGTCGCCTGAGGTCCCGGGCAGCTCGGTCGCGCCCAGCACCCGCCCGGTGCGAACGTCGATCACCACCACCCGCCGGGTGGCCTCCGCGCCGGCCGACGGCTGCGGTGACCCCGTCGCCGCCGAGCCCACCGGGTCGACCGCCGGGGCGGTGGCCGACCACCACCAGCCGCCCCCGACCAGGGCGAGCAGGGCCACGCCGGCCAGCACCGCACCACGCAGCCGGTCACCGCCGACCCTCTCGACCCCCACCCGGCGAGGGTAACCAGCAGCCGACGGCGGCGCTCGGCGCAGCGCCGACCGCACCCGCCCTGACCAGGTCGTCCACCTCACTGCGAGCGCTCCCGGCCGGCCCGGACCGCCGCCGGCCGGGAGTGGTTCAGGCCGGACTGCGGTGGCGGGTGGACGAGGCTCAGGAGCGGCGTTCGAGCAGGGCGGCGTAGAGGGTCAGTCCCGGACCGAAGGCGAGCAGCACGATCCACCGGGGCGGAGCCGCCGCCCCCAGCAGCCGCTCCAGGATCAGCAGCACCGTGGGCGACGAACAGTTGCCGTGCGCGTCCAGCACCGCCCGGGAGGCCGCCAACGCGTCGTCGGGCAGGGCCAGCTCCCGCTCCACCACGTTGAGGATGCGCGGGCCGCCCGGGTGCACCGCCCAGCCGTCCACCTCGGCGACCGTCGTGCCGTGCCGGGCCAGCAGGCCGTCCACCAGACCCCGGACGTGCGCCGAGAGCACCTGCGGGACCTTCGGCGACAGGCCCATCCGGAAGCCGGTGTCGGTGACGTCCCAGGTCATGTGGTCGGCGGTGGACGTGTCGGTCACCGAGGCGACCTCACGCAGCGCGTACCCCCGGCCGGTGGTGTCGGTGCCGGGGACCAGCACGGTGGCGACCGCGGCGTCGGAGAAGAGGGCGTGCGAGACGATCTGCTGGGTGTCCATCCGGGCCGAGGACGGCTGGATGTGCAGGCTGGTCAACTCGGCGCAGAGCAGCAGCGCCGGCCGGCCCCGCGCGGTCACGAAGTCACCCGCCGCGCCCAACCCCGGCAGGGCCGCGTAACAGCCCATGTGCCCGACGAACATCCGCTGGCAGTCCGGGGCCATGCCCAGGTCCCGGGCGAGGAGGATGTCCAGCCCGGGGGTGGCGTAACCGGTGCAGGAGCAGACCACGAACAGCCCGAGGTCACCGGCGGCGAGGCCGGCGGCGGTCAACGCCCGGCCGATCGCCTCCTTGCCCAGCGGCAGCGCCTCCACCTGGTAACGCCGCATCCGTCGGTCGGTCGGCCAGTCGGAGACGTCCTCCAGCAGCGGGTTGACCGCCGCCTGCCGGTGGGACACCCCCGAGTTGGCGAAGATCCGCTCGGCCAGTGCCCGGGTGGGACCCGAGAAGTGCTTCGCGAAGTAGCCCGTCCAGAGTTCGTCCTGGGCGGCGCCGGGCGGGTGTGCCGCCCCCAGCCCCGCGATCAACGGCACAGCCATCTGTCCCCGCCTCTCGTCCGCACTGCCCGTCCGGTGGTCGCCCCGACCCCCGTCACCCTCACCAACGAGGGGCCGTTCCGTCGCGGTCCGGGTCACCCCCGAGCACCGCCACCCCGAGCCAGTCGGCGCACACGTCCGAGGTCGCCGGATGCAGCGAGCCGCAGCGGGCGTCCCGGTAGAGCCGTTCCAGTGGATGCCCCCGGCGGGTGGCCGACGTCCCGGCCGCCTCCAGCATGGACGCCGCCACCTCCGCCGCCGTGGTGCCGGCGAGCAGCTTCGCCCGCCACACCCACCGGTTCGTCTCGGCGTCGCCGGGCGCGTCGTCGACCCGGCGGGCCGCCTCGGCCACCACCAGCTCCGCCGCCGCCACCGCCGCGTCCGCCCGGCCGAGCCGGGCCCGGACCGCCGGCAGACCGCCGAGGTCCCGCGCGGTGAGGTGCTCGGCGGCGGCGTCCACCGCCGCCCGGGCGACCCCCACGTAGACGGCGGCGTAGCTCGCCACCAGCCAGTGCGGCATGAGCTGGGCGACCACCAGGGCCAGCCCCTCCACGCCACCGAGCAGCCGGTCCGCCGGCACCGTCACGTCCAGGTGCAGGTCGTGCGACGAGGTGGCCCGCATGCCCAGGGCGTCCCAGGTCGGCTCCACCGTCACCCCCGTGCCGGCGGGCACCAGGAACTGGGAGACCAGCGAGGGGTCGGCGGCGCTGCGGGCGGCCACCAGGTAGCCGTCGGCATGCCCGGCCCCGGAGCAGAAGGTCTTGCTCCCCTTGATCCGCCAGCCGCCGTCGACCGCTTCGTAGACCGTGCTGAGCCGGGACAGCCGGGCCCCCGCGCCACGTTCGCTCATCGCCACCGCGTACCAGGCGCCCTCGGCCGCCGCGCGCAGCAGCCGGTCCCGGGCGGCCAGCGCCTCGTCCGGTACGCCCAGCGCCTCGGCCAGTTCCTCGGTCACCGCGCCGAGCGCGCCGGTGACCGAGGCGTGCATGTTGAACACCAGCGCGGTCGCGCCGTTGCCCCGGGCCAGTTCGGTGGCGACCGTCGCGTACCGGGCGAAGGAGGCTCCCGCGCCGCCCAGCTCGGCCGGGACCATCAGCCCGAACAGCCCGGACCCCCGCAGGTCGGCGAAGTCGTCGACCGGGAACGTGCCGTCCCGGTCGTGCCCGGCGGCGCGGGCGGCGAACCTCGGTGCCAACCGACGGGCCACCGCCGGTGCGTCCACAGTCATACCGACCCCTTCCTGGGTGTTCCTGGTACCCCTGACCGGGGCGGTTAGCCGTGCCGGACCCCCCGGCCCTGGTAGAGCACCGCCGTCGACCAGGTCGGGCGGATCACGGGCCCGTCGTGGGAGACGTCACGGGCGGCACCCCCACGGGAACGCCGCACCAGCCAGCCCAGCGTCGCCCGCAGCCCCGGCCGGACCCCCCGCACCCGCAGGGTGACGCCGTGCCTGGCGCACTCGACGACCAGCGCCCGGTCGTCCACGAACAACCGTGGGTCGTGGATGCCCCGGGGCACGGTGGGCAGGCGTTCACCCAGCTCCACCGCGACCAGCCGGGCCAGCAGCGTGTCGTTGAGAGTGTCCAGCACGAGCAGCCCGCCGGGGCGCAGCAGCCGGCACGCCTCGGCGACCGCCGCCCGCCAGTCGGGCACGTGCTCCAGCACCTCGCCGGCCGCCACCACGTCGGCGCACCCGTCGGCGAGCGGCACCGCCGTGACGTCACCGGCCAGCGCGGTGACGCCGTGCGCCGCCGCCTGTTCCAGGGCCGACCGGGTGAGGTCCACCCCGACGTGCCGGTAACCCTTGCCGGCCAGGTGGGGCGCCATCAGCCCGGCGCCGCAGCCCAGGTCGACCAGGACCGCGTCGGGCCGGGACGCCGGCGGTACCAGGGCGGCACGGGCCCGGGCCAGCCAGTGCAGCATCGCGAACGCGCCGTCGGGCCGCCACCACTCGCCGGCCAGGTCGTCGTACTGGCGGGGATCGTTGGGGGGCAGCACGCGTACACCGTCGGACACCGGACCGTGACCCATGGCATCGAGCGTGGCACGACCGGCCGGTAACGACCAGACTTCCCTTATGTGGCGGACGGTGTTAGGGCTGGTCAAAGCGAGTCATCCGGAACCGGGCCTGGCCGTGACCACGGTGGCCGGACTGCTCGCCGTCGCGGTCGGTCACCGTCCGGCCGGGACGGTCGCCGTGGTGCTCACCGTGCTGTCCAGCCAGCTCGCCGTCGGCTGGGCCAACGACGCGGTGGACGCCGGGCGGGACGCCACGGTGGGGCGTACCGACAAGCCGGTCGCCGCGGGGGCGGTGAGCCGCCGCACCGTGCTGGTGGCCGCCGTGCTGGCCGCGCTCGCCACCCCGTTGCTGGCGCTGACCACCACCCCGGTCGCCGCGCTCTGCTACACCGTGGGCCTGGTCTCGGCGCTGCTCTACGACTGGCCGCTGAAGTCCACCCCGGTCTCGGTCCTGCCGTACGCGGTCTCCTTCGGCTCGCTGCCCGCGTTCGTGGTGCTCGCCCTGCCGGGGGCGCCCACGCCGCCGCTCTGGCTGGTCGTCGCGGCGGCCTGCCTGGGCGCGGGGGCGCACTTCGCCAACGTGCTGCCCGACCTGGCCGACGACGCCCGGACCGGGGTACGCGGGCTGCCGCACCGCCTCGGTGCCACCGGCAGCCGGCTGGCCGCCGCCGGGTTGCTGCTCGCCGCCACCGTCGCCCTGGTCCTCGGGCCACCCGGGCCGCCGTCGTGGGTCGGCTGGTCGGCGGTCGCGGCGGCCGTCGCGGTGCCGGCCGTCGGCTGGTACGCGGGCAGGGCCGCCACCCGGCGCGACGGCCGCTCGGTGGCCGCCTTCCGGGCGGTGCTGGTGGTGGCCCTGATCGATGTGCTGCTGCTGGTGGCGAGCGGTCGGGTGGTCTGACCGGCACCCGCCCGGGTGGCGGCACCGGGTCCGTGTGCGGCCCTCGATCAGCCCCAACTACCCTGGAGCGCGGTCTGCGCGGGTATGACCACCCCGCGCCCGGGGCACGCACCGGGTGGGGATCGTGACGAGGAGGACCGACGTGACGCGCTCGATCAGGGGTTCCCGGCGGGCCACCCTGCTGCTGTCCGGCCTGGCGGGGGCGACCGCCCTGCTGGCGACGGGCTGCGGGGCGGGCCAGGTGTCCGAGACCGCCAACAAGCAGCCGTCGGTCCAGGGGGTCAACGTCCAGACGTCGGACAACGCGTACAAGGTGCGTGGCCTCTACGTCGACTACCCGGGCGAGGACGGTCTCACCGCCGGGGCGAACGCCGCGCTCAACGCCGTGATCTACAACGACACCCGGGACCCGGTCACCGTCACCGTCACCACCGACAGCGCCCGGCAGATCGTGCTCACCGGGGCCGCCGGCTCGGCCAGCCCCTCCGGCTCCGCCTCCCCCTCGGAGAGCGGCTCGCCGTCCGGGAGCGCGTCGCCGTCCGAGGGCGCCTCGCCGTCGGGCAGCGCCTCGCCGGCCGAGGGCGCTTCCCCGTCCGAGGGCACCTCGCCGTCGGGCAGCGCCTCGCCGTCCGAGGGCGCTTCCCCCTCCGAGGGCGCCTCCCCGTCGGCGCCGGCCGGTCAGCCGGCCCGGATCGAGATCCCGGCTCTCGGGTACGTGCAGCTCAACGTGCAGAACGGCCAGCACCTCCAGCTCGTCGGGCTGAACGAGGCGCTGCGCACCGGTCAGCAGGTCAACCTGACCTTCGACTTCGGCGACGGCCGTACCGTCAGCACCCCGGTCCCGGTCGGGGTGCCGCTGAGCCCGGCGCCCCAGTCCTCCCCGATCGTGCACCGCGAGGGTGGCGAGGAGAGCGGCCAGGAGGGCAGCTCCGGCCACGGCGGCTGACCCCGCGAGCGAGACACCTACACCGCCGGCGTGGCGACGACCACGCCGGCGGTGTTTTCGTCACCGGTGAGGGTTAGCGTCCTGGGGTGACCACCCCCCGATCGACTCCCGCCCGTGGCGCGTCCGGCGCGTCCCGGGGCCGGGCCGCCCGCGAGCCCCGCCCCGCCTACGCGTGCGACGCCTGCGGCCACCAGCCGCCCAAGTGGGTCGGGCGGTGCCCGGAGTGCGGCGAGTGGGGTTCGGTGGTCGAGTCCACCGTCACCGGGCCGGTCGTCTCCGGCCGGGTGGTCAGCTCCCGGATGCCGGCCGAGCCGGCCCGGCCGATCGCCACGATCAGCGCCGCGCCGGCCCGCGCCCGCCCCACCGGGGTCAGCGAACTCGACCGGGTCCTCGGCGGCGGCCTGGTCCCCGGCGCGGTGGTCCTGCTCGCCGGTGAGCCGGGGGTCGGCAAGTCCACCCTCCTGCTCGACGTGGCGCAGCAGTGGGCGGCCACCGCCGGCAGCCCGTCGCTGGTGGTCAGCGGCGAGGAGTCGGTCAGCCAGGTCCGGTTGCGCGCCGAGCGGATGGGTGCCCTGCACGAACAGCTCTGGCTGGCCGCCGAGAGCGACCTGGGCGCCGTCCTGGGGCACCTCGACGCGGTCAAGCCGGGCCTGCTCGTCCTCGACTCGGTGCAGACCATCTCCACCACCGGCAGCGAAGGGGTGCAGGGCGGGGTCACCCAGGTCCGGGCCGTCACCGCCGCCCTGGTCGCGGTCGCCAAGGAACGCGGCATCGCCACCGTGCTGGTCGGTCACGTCACCAAGGACGGTCAGGTCGCCGGCCCCCGCGTGCTGGAACACCTGGTCGACGTCGTGCTGCACTTCGAGGGGGACAAGCACTCCTCGCTGCGGATGGTCCGGGGGGTCAAGAACCGGTTCGGCGCGGCCGACGAGGTCGGCTGCTTCGAAATGCACGAGGGGGGCATCAGCAGCCTGGCCGACCCGTCCGGGCTCTTCCTCACCCGCTACTCCGAGCCGGTCCCGGGCACCTGCGTCACGGTGGCGATGGAGGGGCGGCGGGCGCTGCTGACCGAGGTGCAGGCCCTGATCGGCGCGACGGTGGCCGGCTCGCCCCGGCGAACCGTCTCGGGGCTCGACGGGGCCCGGCTGGCCATGGTGCTGGCAGTGCTGCAACGCCGTACCGAACGGCTGACCCTGCACGACCGGGAGGTCTTCGCGGCCACCGTCGGCGGCATCCGGGTCGTCGAGCCGGCCGCCGATCTCGCGGTCGCGCTGGCGGTCGCCTCCGGCGGGCTCAACCTGGCCATCGCGCCGCACCTGGTGGCGATCGGCGAGGTCGGGCTGACCGGCGAGGTGCGCCGGGTCGGCGCGGTCCCCCGCCGGCTCGCCGAGGCGGCCCGGCTCGGCTTCCGGATGGCCCTGGTGCCGCCCGGGTGCGGCCCCGAGAGCACCGGCGCCGGCCCGGACACCATGCGGGTGACCGAGGTCACGGACGTCCGGTCGGCGCTCCAGGCGGTCGCCCGCGCATCCGCGGAGTGACCGAGGGTGGCGACGGCGGGGGACCGGTCGGGCCATACCGGTCGACGTCCGGCAGGCCCGACCGGGGGGAGGCATCCGACGCCGTGACACATCACAGTAACCACGAGAGCACCCACCGCAGGGCAGTCCGTAGACTGTGCGCGTGCCGACCGACCGCGACGCCGCCAAGCCTGCCGGCGCGACGCCCCACACCCGCGCCGCCGCCGTGGGCTCGCCCACCCGTCCGATCAGCGTGAGCGTGGCCGGAGCCACCGGCAGCGCCGGTGATCCGCTACGGGCCAACCTCGCCCTGATGGCACCCGGCACCGCGTTGCGCGACGGGCTCGAACGCATCCTGCGCGGTCGCACGGGCGCACTGATCGTCCTCGGCTACGACAAGGTCGTCGACGGAATCTGCACCGGTGGCTTCCCGATGGACGTCGAGTTCTCCGCCACCCGGGTCCGTGAGCTGTGCAAGATGGACGGCGCGGTGGTGCTCTCCAGCGACGGCACCCGGATCGTGCAGGCCGGGGTGCACCTGATGCCCGACCCGTCCATCCCGACCGAGGAGTCCGGCACCCGGCACCGCACCGCCGAGCGGGTGGCCCGGCAGACCGGCTACCCGGTCATCTCGGTCAGCCAGTCGATGCGAATCATCAGCCTCTACGTCAACGGGCAGCGGCACGTGCTCGACGACTCGGCGGCGATCCTCTCCCGGGCCAACCAGGCCCTGGCCACCCTGGAGCGGTACAAGCTCCGCCTCGACGAGGTCTCCGGCACCCTGTCCGCGCTGGAGATCGAGGATCTGGTCACCGTCCGCGACGCGGTCGCCGTGGTGCAGCGGCTGGAGATGGTCCGCCGGATCGCCGACGAAATCGCCGGCTACGTGGTCGAACTGGGCACCGACGGCCGCCTGCTCGCCCTGCAACTCGACGAGCTGATGGCCGGGGTCGACGCCGACCGTACCCTGGTCATCCGCGACTACCTGCCCGCCGGCCGCAAGTCACGCACCCTCGACGAGGCCCTGGTCGAGTTGGACCTGCTCGGCGCGACCGAGCTGATCGACCTGGTCGCGGTCGCCAAGGCGATCGGCTACCCGGCCGCCTCCGACGCGCTCGACGCGGCGGTCAGCCCCCGCGGGTTCCGGCTGCTGGCCAAGGTGCCCCGGCTGCCGGTGGCCATCGTCGACCGGCTGGTGCTGCACTTCGGCAGCCTCCAGCGGCTGCTCGGCGCGACCGTGGAGGACCTCCAGGCCGTCGAGGGCGTCGGCGACGCACGGGCCCGGGGCGTCCGGGAGGGGCTGTCCCGGCTGGCCGAGGCGTCCATCCTGGAACGGTACGTCTGACCGGGCCGGTCAGCCGGTGACGACCAGCTTGACCGGCTCGCTCAGCTTGGTGCCCACCCGGGCGAAGACCTGGTAGTTGCCGGCCGGCGGGTTGGGGCCCGCGGCCACCCCCTGGCTGCACCGGCTCGCGTCCATGCCGTTCCAGGTGAGCTGGTAGGAACGCTCGAAGCCGGGGGTGAACGTCTGTGGGTCGGAGCCCCGGCCGGTGCCGCAGGTGTCCGACGACCAGACCTTCTCCGCCCCGGACTTGATGAACAGCTCCTGGGCGTCCGCGCCGACGTCCCGGTTACAGGTCCGCTGAGACTTGTTCCTGACCTTGAGGCTGAGGTCGACCGGGGCACCCCGACGCACCTCGGCGGGGAGCGCCACCGGGGTCACCGCGATCTCGCTGTCGGTGCAGGTGCCCTCGTCGGCCCGGGCCGGGTTGACCGGCGGGGCGGGCGGATCGGCGGCCGGGGCGCTGCTCGTGTCCGGATCGGCGGTCGGCCCGGCGGGCGGGCCCGCCGCGTCGGAGCCACCCGACGGGGACGCGGAACCGGCAGGCGGCGAGGCGGCCGTCGGTGTGGCCGCACCCGCGGCGGGAGCCGACGACGAGGCCCCGGCACCGGGTTTGGTGCCGGTGTCCCCCGATCGAGCACACGAGTAGAGCAGAACAACCAGGAGCAGAAGCCCCGCTCCGAGTACGACGGCGCGACGCCGCCAGTACACGGCGGAAGGCAGGGGACCGACCGTCAGACGCATGATGCCCCCACCGTAGCGGCGCTGCGCACGTGGACCGGCCACGACTCGCCGGGCATCAGCCACCGGTCGACGAACGACGTTCCACTGACGACAGTCGGCCGGCCCGCCCCGCCGGGAACCCGCGTCGCCACCGTGGTGACCGGCCGGGTCACAGGTAGACCTTGCGTTGGTAGACCGCGTGCGCGCCCGCCACCCGGTCGAGGAAGAGCAGCCCGGCACAGTGGTCGATCTCGTGTTGCAGGGCACGCGCCTCGAACCCGTCGGTTACCAGCCGGACCGCCGTGCCGCTGCCGGGCAGCGCCCCCTCGACCACCAGCCGGCTGGCCCGTTTCACGTCGCCGGTCAGGTCGGGCACCGACATGCAGCCCTCCCGACCCGGCTTCCACCGGCTCGCCTCCACCACCCGGGCGTTGCAGAGCACGAAGGTGCCGTGCACCGTCACCGCCTTGGGATGCCCGGTCACATCCACGGCGAACACCTGCGCCCCCACCCCGACCTGCGGCGCCGCCAACCCCACACAGCCGGGCGACACCCGCATCGTGGCCACCAGGTCGGCGGCGAGCCGGACCGTCTCCTCGGCGGTCGGGTCCACCTCCGGGCCCGGCCGGCTCAGCACCGGCTCGGGGGCGCAGACCACCCGACGCACCTCCCCCGGCAGGCCCAGGTCCGCCGGGGTCCAGCCACCGAGCCCGAGGTACGGTTCCGCGCTCACGGGTTCACCTCGGTTCGCGACTGCGGGGCTCGCACACCCCGCTCACTCCTCGCGCTCACAGGAGGTCCGGGTCGGCGGGGCGCAGGGAGACCCCGACCCCCAGGTCGGCGGCCGTTCGGGAGAGTCGGCCGGCCAACTCGTCGGCGCGGCCCGTGGGCAGGTCCACCTCGGCCACCACCACGTAGAGCGTGCCGGCCAGGCGGGTGCTCAGATCCGTCACGTTGCCACCCGCCTCGGCGATCACCCGGGTCATCGCGGCCACGATGCCCATCCGGTCCGCACCGTGCACCGACAGCACGTACGGCTCACCCGCCGGCGTCGCCGCACCGTCCGGGGTGACCGCGCGTACGGTGGCCAGGAGTTGGCCGTCGGCGGCCAGTGGGGTCAGGGCGGCCTCGACCTCGGCGACGGCGGGGCCGACGCAGATCAGGGTCATGGCGAAGTGACCGCGCAGCCGGGTCATCGTGGAGTCGGTGAGGTTCGCGCCGAGCCCGGCGAGCACCTCGGCGACGTCGGCCACGATGCCGGGCCGGTCCCGACCGATGACGGTGATCGCGAGCTCGCTCATCCGGGCATTCTGCCCGATCCGCACGGCGGCGCGGCGACGCCCCGCCCGGCCCGCCCAACCAGCGGGAAGCCATCGCGTGACATCATCGTCGGCGCGATGACTGAACCCACCTTCACCACCTTGGTCAGCCGGTGGTACGAGCAGAACGCCCGCGACCTGCCCTGGCGGGTGCCCGGCATCGGGGCCTGGCCGATCCTGGTCAGCGAGGTCATGCTCCAGCAGACCCCGGTGGTACGTGTCCTGCCCGCCTGGCACGCCTGGCTCGCCCGCTGGCCCGATCCCGCCGCCCTCGCCGCCGACACCCCGGCCGAGGCGATTCGGATGTGGGGTCGGCTCGGCTACCCCCGTCGCGCGGTACGGCTGCGCGAGTGCGCGGTGGCGATCGTGGAGCGGCACGGCGGCCGGGTGCCCGACCAGCTGGACCAGTTGTTGGCGCTGCCCGGCATCGGCACGTACACGGCGCGGGCGGTCGCCGCGTTCGCCTACGGCCAGCGGCACCCGGTGGTCGACACGAACGTCCGGCGGGTCGTCTCCCGGGCCGTCGCCGGTGCGCCGGATGCCGGCCCGGCCACCACCCCGGCCGACCTGGTCGCCTGCGCGGAGCTGCTGCCGGTGGAGCCGGCCGCCGCCGCGCTCGCCAGCGCCGCCTTCATGGAACTCGGGGCGATCGTCTGCACCGCCCGCTCGCCACGCTGCACGAGTTGTCCGGTCGAGTCGATCTGCGCCTGGCGGGCGTCCGGCCAGGAGGCACCCACGGGTCCGACCCGCAAGATCCAGCGGTACGCGGGCACCGACCGTCAGGTACGCGGGCTGCTGCTCGGGGTGCTCCGGGAGGCCACCGGCCCGGTGCCGCACCAGCGGCTCGACCAGGTGTGGCACGACGACGTGCAGCGGGCCCGGGCACTCGCCGCGCTGGTCAGGGACGGCATGGTGGAGCCGGTCGGCGAGCAGCACTTCCGGCTCATCGGGGACGGGCCGGTCACCCAACCGCTTCCCGGCTGACCGGGACCGCATCCGGCCGGCCCCGGCCGCGCCCGACCCACCGGACAGACAGGGCGGCGGCCCGGTGGCTCACGCCACCGGGCCGCCGCCCTCGTGCTCGATGTCCTACCGACCCCGTCGGGGCCTACTCGCCCGTGGTGGCGGCGCCACCCAGGTCGGCCGGGACGGCGTCCGGCACTTCGGCCGGACGGTCGGAGCCGTGGAAGACCAGCTTCGACTTGTCGATGTCCTCCGGGTCTCCCTCGCAGTCCACCACCACGATCTGACCGGGGGTCAGCTCGTTGAACAGGATCCGCTCGGAGAGGTTGTCCTCGATGTCGCGCTGGATCGTCCGACGCAGCGGACGGGCACCCAGCACCGGGTCGAAGCCCTTCTTGGACAGGTACTTCTTGGCGCTGTCGGTCAGTTCCAGGCCCATGTCCTTGTTGCGGAGCTGGCCCTCGATCCGCTGGATCATGATGTCCACGATCGAGAGGATCTCGTTCTGACGCAGCTGGTGGAAGACGATGGTGTCGTCGATCCGGTTGAGGAACTCGGGCCGGAAGTGCTGCTTGAGCTCGTCGTTGACCTTCTGCTTCATCCGGTCGTAGGTGGACTCGGAGTCCTCCGACTGCTGGAAGCCCAGCGAGACGGCCTTGGCGACGTCCCGGGTGCCCAGGTTGGTGGTCAGGATGATGACCGTGTTCTTGAAGTCCACGATCCGGCCCTGACCGTCGGTGAGCCGACCGTCCTCCAGGATCTGGAGCAGCGTGTTGAACACGTCCGGGTGGGCCTTTTCGATCTCGTCGAAGAGCACCACCGAGAACGGGCGACGACGCACCTTCTCGGTCAGCTGGCCGCCCTCGTCGTAACCGACGTAGCCGGGAGGGGCACCGACCAGGCGGGACACCGTGTAGCGGTCGTGGAACTCGGACATGTCCAGCTGGATCAGCGCGTCCTCGCTGCCGAACAGGAACTCGGCGAGCGCCTTGGACAGCTCGGTCTTACCGACACCGGACGGGCCGGCGAAGATGAACGAGCCGGACGGCCGCTTCGGGTCCTTCAGGCCGGCCCGGGTACGCCGGATCGCCTTCGACACCGCCTTGACCGCGTCCTCCTGGCCGATGACGCGCTTGTGCAGCTCGTCCTCCATCCGCAGCAGCCGGGAGGTCTCCTCCTCGGTCAGCTTGTAGACGGGGATACCGGTCCAGTTGCCGAGCACCTCGGCGATCTGCTCGTCGTCGACCTCGCTGACGACGTCCAGGTCACCGGCCTTCCACTCCTTCTCCCGCTGCGCCTTCTGCCCGAGGAGCTGCTTCTCCTTGTCGCGCAGCTGGGCGGCCCGCTCGAAGTCCTGCGCGTCGATCGCGGACTCCTTGTCGCGGCGCACCTGGGCGATCCGCTCGTCGAAGTCACGCAGGTCTGGCGGCGCGGTCATCCGGCGGATGCGCATCCGGGCCCCGGCCTCGTCGATCAGGTCGATCGCCTTGTCCGGCAGGAAGCGGTCGGAGATGTACCGGTCGGCAAGCGTCGCGGCGGCCACGAGGGCCGCGTCGGTGATGCTCACCCGGTGGTGCGCCTCGTAGCGGTCCCGCAGGCCCTTGAGGATCTCGATGGTGTGGGCCAGCGACGGCTCACCCACCTGGATCGGCTGGAAACGACGCTCCAGCGCGGCGTCCTTCTCCAGGTGCTTGCGGTATTCGTCGAGGGTGGTCGCGCCGATGGTCTGGAGCTCGCCCCGGGCCAGCATCGGCTTGAGGATGCTCGCCGCGTCGATCGCGCCCTCGGCGGCACCCGCACCGACCAGGGTGTGGATCTCGTCGATGAACAGGATGATGTCGCCCCGGGTGCGGATCTCCTTGAGCACCTTCTTGAGGCGCTCCTCGAAGTCACCCCGGTAGCGGGAGCCGGCGACCAGGGCACCGAGATCGAGGGTGTAGAGCTGCTTGTCCTTCAGCGTCTCGGGCACCTCGCCCTTGATGATCTTCTGGGACAGGCCCTCCACCACGGCGGTCTTACCGACGCCGGGCTCACCGATCAGGACCGGGTTGTTCTTGGTGCGGCGGGACAGCACCTGCATGACCCGCTCGATCTCCTTCTCGCGCCCGATCACCGGGTCGAGCTTGCCCTCGCGGGCAGCCTGAGTCAGGTTGCGACCGAACTGGTCCAGCACGAGGCTGGTCGACGGCGCGGCCTCACCCGGCGCGGTGCCGGCGGCGGCCGGCTCCTTGCCCTGGTAGCCGGAGAGGAGCTGGATCACCTGCTGGCGGACCCGGTTGAGGTCGGCGCCCAGCTTCACCAGCACCTGGGCGGCGACGCCCTCGCCCTCGCGGATCAGCCCGAGCAGGATGTGCTCGGTGCCGATGTAGTTGTGGCCGAGCTGCAGCGCCTCGCGCAGGGACAGCTCCAGCACCTTCTTGGCCCGGGGCGTGAACGGGATGTGCCCGCTCGGCGCCTGCTGGCCCTGGCCGATGATCTCCTCGACCTGCTGACGGACGCCCTCCAGGGAGATGCCGAGGCTCTCCAGGGCCTTGGCCGCCACACCCTCACCCTCGTGGATCAGGCCCAGCAGGATGTGCTCCGTACCGATGTAGTTGTGGTTGAGCATCCGGGCCTCTTCTTGGGCCAGGACGACAACCCGTCGCGCTCGGTCGGTGAACCGCTCGAACATGCCCTCGTGCTCCTCACGTGCCGTGCGCCTCGACTGCGAGATCTTGGCGGGGCCGGTGCTCGGACGTCCGGGACGGGCGTCCGTGCCTCCTTACTCTATCGCCGCTGACCGACTCCGCTGAGGTCGTGTCTCCTCGTACCGAGCCGTTCCGACGTCGTTTTGACCAACCATCCGCGCTCAGGAGGTGTTCCGGCACCCCAGCCTGTACGCGCAGAGCGAAATTCGCCCGGGGTGCACGACGCCCTCCCGGGGCCCCGTGGGTCATCCACAGGCTGTGGACGAAGTCTCCACCGGCTGTGGACAACGCCGCCGGAGCCGGAGAACTTCCCTCCCGGGCAGGGTGCCGCCGACCGCCCGGAGGCACCGCGGACCGCCCAGAGACGCCTCCGGACCGGCCCCAGACGGCGACGCCGGCCCGGAGGCGTGCTCCGGCCCGGCGTCGGTTCGCCACTGACGCTCAGCGGGTCGCGTGGTACTCGTCGACGATCTCCTGCGGGATGCGCCCCCGGTCGGAGATGTCCTTGCCGTTCTTCTTGGCCCAGGACCGGATCGCCTTGTTCTGCTCGCGGTCGGCGGTCGCCCCGCCCCGGCCCCGGGCGGCCCGGCCACCCACGACCACGCCGCCCCGACCGACCCGGGTACCGGCGGCCACGTACGGCGCGAAAACATCCCGCAATTTGTCGGCGTTGGAGTTCGACAGGTCGATCTCGTACTGAACGCCGTCGAGGGCGAACTTGACGGTCTCGTCCGCGTCCCCGCCGTCCAGGTCATCGACCAGCTTGTGAATGATCTGCTTGGCCACGTCCCACATTCCTTTCGAGCAGGGTGCTCCTGCAATAGGAGCACGATAACCCGCCCGATGCTTGCCACGTCAATAGGTCGCTGTAACGACCCGGCAAAGGTCCCCCTGCGGGGCTACTCGGCACGGACCAACGGGAAGAGGATGGTTTCCCGAATTCCCAGGCCGGTCAGCGCCATCAAGAGCCGGTCGATTCCCATTCCCATACCCCCGGCCGGCGGCATTCCGTACTCCATGGCCCGGAGAAAGTCCTCGTCCAGCCGCATGGCCTCGTCGTCGCCCCGGGCGGCCAGCTGCGCCTGCGCGACCAGGCGTTCGCGCTGCACCACCGGGTCGACCAGCTCCGAGTAGGCGGTGCCCAGCTCGAAGCCGAGCACGTAGAGGTCCCACTTCTCGGCCAGGCCCGGCTCGCTGCGGTGCGCCCGGGTGAGCGGGCTGGTCTCCTCCGGGTAGTCCCGCACGAAGGTCGGCGCCTGGAGGCTCGGCACCACCAGTTCCTCGAACAGCTCCTCGGCCAGCTTGCCCGGACCCCACTTCGGGTCGACCGCCAGCCCCACCTTGTCGGCGTACTCCACCAGGCGGGCCCGGTCGGTGCGGACCGTGACCTCCTCGCCGAGGGCCTCGGAAAGCACCCCGAAGAGGGTCACCGAGCGCCACTGCCCGCCGAGGTCGAACTCGCGCCCGTCGGCGTGGGTCACCGTCGTCGAGCCGCTGACCGCCACCGCCGCCTGCTGCACGAGATTACGGGTCAACTCGGCCATCGTGTCGTAGTCGCCGTACGCCTGGTAGGTCTCCAGCATCGCGAACTCCGGCGAGTGCGACGAGTCGACTCCCTCATTGCGGAAGTTGCGGTTGATCTCGAACACCCGGTCGACCCCGCCGACCACGGCGCGCTTGAGAAACAGTTCCGGCGCGATTCGCAGATACAGATCCGTACCGAGCGCATTGCTGTGGGTCACGAATGGGCGGGCCGCCGCGCCCCCGTGCAGCAACTGGAGCATCGGCGTCTCGACCTCGATGAATCCCTGGCCGTGCAACGAGTCGCGCAGGCTGCGCACCGCCGCGGCCCGGGTCCGGACCATCTGGCGCGCCTGCGGGCGGACGATCAGGTCCACGTAACGCTGGCGGACCCGGGCCTCCTCGCTCAGCGGCTTGTGGGCCACCGGCAGCGGACGCAACGCCTTGGCGGTCACCGCCCACTCGTCGGCGAGCACCGACAGCTCACCACGCCGGCTGGTGATCACCTCGCCGGTGACACCGACGTGGTCACCCAGGTCGACCAGGCGCTTCCAGTCCTCCAGCCGCTCCGCGCCGACCCGGTCCAGGGAGAGCATCGCCTGCAACTCGGTGCCGTCGCCGTCGCGCAGGGTCGCGAAACAGAGCTTGCCGGTGTTCCGTACGAAGATCACCCGGCCGGTGACCGCGACCCGGTCCCCGGTCGCGGTGTCGGTGGGCAGCTCGGCGTACCGCTCACGCACCTCGGCCAGGGTGCTGGTCCGGGGAAAACCGACGGGGTACGGCTCGACGCCCTCGGCGAGCATCCGGTCCCGCTTCTCCCGGCGGACCTTCATCTGCTCGGGAAGGTCGTCGGCGGGGTCCACTGGCACGGCGTTCTGCTCGGTCACGGCACGCTTCCTCGGCTAAGGGAGTTTCGACTGGGTCAGCCCATGAGCGTACTCATGCCCCCGGGCGGCCGTTACGGGATAACCTGCCCGTCATGGTCGAGGACACCAGGGCACGGTCCTTCGGTACGGTCGCCGTCGACTACGACCGGTTCCGACCCGGCTATCCGGCCGAGGCGCTGCGCTGGGCGCTGGCCGGCGCGGGTGCGGTCGCCGACGTGGTCGACCTGGCCGCCGGCACCGGCCTGCTCACCCGTGGCCTGCGGGCCCTCGGCCACCAGGTGACCCCGGTGGAACCCGACCCGGCGATGCGGGCCCGGCTCGACACGGCCGTCCCCGGGACCACCGCCCTCGCCGGCTCCGCCGAGGCGGTCCCGCTGCCCGACGCGAGCGCCGACGCGGTGCTGGTCGGGCAGGCGTACCACTGGTTCGACCGGGAACGCGCGCACGTCGAGATCGCCCGGGTGCTCCGGCCGGACGGCATCTTCGCTGCGATCTGGAACATCCGCGATGAAACGGTCGGCTGGGTGGCCGAGCTGGGGCGGATCGCCCAGATGGGCGAGAGCATCAGCGACCTGACCGTGAAGGTGACCACCTTCGGTGCGGCCTTCGGCCCGGTCGAGCTGGGCCGGTTCACCCACCGCACGACAGTCACCGCAGACGAGGTCCTCGGGCTGATGCGTACCCGCTCACACTGGTTGGTCGCCGCCCCGCAGCAGCGGCAACGGATGGACCGGGAACTGCGCGAGCTGTTCGCCACCCACCCCGACCTGGCCGGCCGGGCGACCGTCGAGCTGCCGTACCAGACGCTGGTCTTCCGGGCCCGGCGGCGCTGAACCGCCGCGACCGGCCCGGCCGTCGTGATCAGGTGTTGCGCTCGTAGACCATGCGCAGGCCGATCAGAGTGATCATCGGCTCGTGGTGGGTGATGGTCCGGCACTCGCCGATCACCACCGAGGCCAGCCCTCCGGTGGCGATCACCGCCCGGACCTCGCCCAACTCCTCGGCCATCCGCTCGACGATCCGGTCGACCTGCCCGGCGAAGCCGAAGTAGAGGCCGGACTGGAGGCACTCCACGGTGTTCTTGCCGATCACCGAGCGGGGCTTGTTCGCCTCCACCTTGCGCAGCTGGGCGGCGCGGGCGGCGAGCGCGTCGAAGGAGATCTCGATGCCGGGGGCGAACGCCCCGCCGAGGAACTCCCCCCGACCGCTGATCACGTCGAAGTTGGTGGTGGTACCGAAGTCCACCACGATCGACGGGCCACCGTAGAGGGTGTACGCGGCCAGCGTGTTGACCACCCGGTCCGCGCCGACCTCCTTCGGGTTGTCGATGGCGAGCTGCACGCCGGTGCGTACCCCCGGCTCGACGACGACGCTCGGCAGGTCGGCGTAGTAGCGGGCCAGCATGGTCCGCAGCGAGCGCAGCGCCGCCGGCACCGTCGAGCAGGCGGCCACCCCGGTGATCTCCACGGCGTCACCGGCCAGCAGCCCCCGGAACATCAGCCCCAGCTCGTCCGCTGTCGAACGGGCGTCGGTCTTGATCCGCCACGAGTGCACCAGGCGGTCGCCGTCGAAGGTCGCCAGCACGGTGTTGGTGTTTCCGATGTCGATGCAGAGCAGCACGCACGCAGCCTAGACGCCGGCCGGGCCGTCGGGCGCGAGGAGTGCGCCGGGCCCGGCCGCCCGTGCCGGCTCACCGCTCACGCAGGTCCAGGGCGATGTCCAGGATCGGCGACGAGTGCGTCAGCGCACCCACCGAGAGATAGTCCACCCCGGTCGCCCCGTACTCGGCGGCCACCTCCAGGGTCAGCCCGCCGGTCGCCTCCAGCTCCGCCCGGTCGCCGACGGCCGCGACCACCTCGCGCAGCATCGCCGGGGACATGTTGTCCAGCAGCAGGAAGTCGGCACCCGCCTCGACCGCCTCCACCGCCTCGGCCGGGGTGTCCACCTCCACCTGCACCGGCACCTCGGGGAAGGTCTGCCGGACCCGCCGGTAGGCCGCCCCGACACCACCGGCGGCCAGCTTGTGGTTGTCCTTGATCATGGCGACGTCGTACAGGCCCATCCGCTTGTTGGTGCCGCCACCGGCGCGGACCGCGTACTTCTCCAGCATCCGCAGGCCGGGCGTGGTCTTGCGGGTGTCCAGCACGGTCGCCTTGGTGCCGGCCAGGGCGTCCGCCCAGGCCCGCGTGTGGGTGGCCACCCCGGACATCCGGGAGAGCAGGTTCAGCGCGGTGCGCTCGGCGGTGAGCAGCAGCCGGGTCGGGCCGGTCACCGTCGCCAGCACGTCACCCCGGGCCACCCGCGCGCCGTCGTGGGCCACCACGACCACCTCGACGGTACGCTCCGCAGCGGTCACCTCCCCGACCAGCTCGAACACCGCAGCGGCCACCGCCAGCCCGGCCACCACCCCGTCCTCCCGGGCCACCAGGTCGGCGGTGTCGGTCTGCCCGGCCGCGATGGTGGCGACGCTGGTGACGTCGCGGAAGTCCGCCCCCAGGTCCTCGGTGAGCGCGTCGACGATCACCCGCCGCACCCGCTCCGGGTCCAGCCCACCGCTCGTCAACGCCTGCCGCGTCGGTTCCCGCACTGTGTCTCCTCTGTTCGCCACTGCGGGGCTCGCAAACCCGGCTCACTCCTCGGACTCACACGCCCCCTCCGTTCGCCACTGCGGGGCTCGCAAACCCGGCTCACTCCTCGGACTCACACGCCCCCCTCCGTTCGCCACTGCGGGGCTCGCAAACCCGGCCCGCTCCTCGGACTCACACGCCCCCCTCCGTTCGCCACTGCGGGGCTCGCAAACCCGGCCCGCTCCGGGTGGTCAGGGCAGGGGCTCCCAGCGTTCGGTCAGCCCGCCCCGGGCGTCGATCGCCGCGACCAGGTGGCCGCGCCACCGCTCGTCGGCCGTCGGGAAGTCCTCCCGCCAGTGGCAGCCCCGGGTCTCCTGCCGGGCGTACGCGGCGGCCACCAGGGTCGCCGCCACGGTGACCAGGTTCGTCGCCTCCCAACCGGCGGTGCCCGCCCGGCCGGCGTCCCCGGCCAGCTCGGTCAGGGTGGCGGCGGTCCCGGCGAGGCTGGCCGCCGACCGCAGCACCCCGGCACCCCGGGTCATCGACCGTTGCAGCGCCGGCACGCCCTCGGCGGACAGCACCCCGCCCCCGCCGCCCACCCACGCGCCGGTCGACGCCGGCTGCGCCTGCTCGGGCAGGCCGGTGGCGATGTCCTCGGCGATCCGGCGGGAGAAGACCAGCCCCTCCAGCAGCGAGTTGCTGGCCAGCCGGTTCGCGCCGTGCACGCCCGTGCAGGCGACCTCGCCGCAGGCGTACAGGCCGGGGATGGAGGTCCGGCCGCGCAGGTCGGTGCGGACGCCGCCGGACGCGTAGTGGGCGGCCGGGGCGACCGGGATCAGATCCGTCGCCGGGTCGACCCCGATGGCCAGGCAGGACGCGACGATGGTCGGGAACCGGCCGGCGAGGAAGTCCCCGCCGAGGTGCCGGGCGTCGAGATGGACGTGGTCGGCGCCGGTGGCCAGCAGCACCCGGTGGATGCCCTTGGCCACCACGTCGCGGGGGGCCAGCTCGGCCAGCTCGTGCTGGCCGAGCATGAACCGCTTGCCGTCGGCGTCGACCAGGTACGCGCCCTCGCCCCGCAGCGCCTCGGAGACCAGCGGCTGCTGGGCCAGGCCGGCCCCGGGCACCCGGGCCTGCTCGGGCACGATCAACGCGGTCGGGTGGAACTGCACGAACTCGACGTCGGTGACCGCCGCGCCGGCCCGCAGCGCCAACGCCACGCCGTCCCCGGTGGAGACCGCCGGGTTGGTGGTGGCCGAGAAGACCTGCCCCATCCCGCCGGTGGCCAGCACCACCGCGCGGGCGAGCAGGGCGCCCACGCCGTCCTCGCTGCCCTCGCCGAGCACGTGCAGGGTGATCCCGCAGGCCGGGCCGGGAGAGTCCGGGCCGTCGCCGGGGGCGCGCAGCAGGTCCAGCACCAGGGCGTTCTCGACCAGCCTGATCCACGGGTCGCGGCGGACCGCCGCGTGCAGGGCCCGCTGCACCTCCGCCCCGGTCGCGTCACCACCGGCGTGCACGATCCGGTCGGCCCGGTGCCCGCCCTCCCGGGTGAGCATCAGCGAACCGTCCGGGTTGCGGTCGAACTCCGCGCCGATGCGCATCAGCTCCCGCAGCCGCAGCGGCCCCTCCTCCACCAGCAGCCGGACCGCCGCCGGGTCGCAGAGTCCGACCCCGGCGATCTCGGTGTCCCGGGCGTGCGCGGCGGGCGAGTCCGCCGGGTCGAGTACGGCGGCGATCCCGCCCTGCGCCCAGCGGGTCGAACCGTCGTCGATGTTGACCTTGGTGACCACGGTGACGTGCAGGCCCGCCTCGCGCAGGTGCAGCGCGGCGGTGAGCCCGGCCACCCCGGAGCCGACCACGATCACGTCGGTGGTCTCCACCCAGCCGGGCGCGGGAGCAGCCAGCAGGCTGGGCAGGGCCGGCAGGTCGACGGTCGGACGAAGTTCCATGACCACAGTCAACCCGAACGATCCTCGCGACGGGGGGCGGGGGGCGGGACGAGTGGTTTCGGCTACCCCGTCCGCTACTTCGTCCGCACCGGCAGGGCGGCCGGACCGCCGCCCTTCAACGAGGCCGTCACCGTCCGGTCGCTCAACCACAGGTAGCAGCGGACCCCCCGGTCACCGACCCGCCACCGGCCCGGACCGGGCGGACGCACCACCACCCCGCTGCGGAAGCGCAGCCTGGTGTCGTCCGGCACCCCCACGTACCGGGCCAGCAGACTGCGGCAGCCGGCGTACAACGGCAGCCAGTCGACATCTTTGGTCGGGTACGGCCGGTCGGGGGCCTTCCAGGCGCCCACGAACTCCGCCTCGTGCACCGCCGGGCACTCCACCGGAACCAGCACCTGCACCCCGGCACCCCGACCGCTCCTGGCCCGCTGGCAGCCCAGCCGCAGCGGAGAGGGCCCCTTCAGTACGTCCCGTAGGCTGCCCGTGCGGGTGACCACGGTGGCCGCCGCCTCGACGGTGTTCAGCTCGCTCAGGTCGCACCGGAACCAGCGCGCCCCGGCCGCCCAACCCGGCGCGGTCGGCAGCGCCACCGCCAGTCGCAGCCGGCCCGCCCGCCAGTCGTCGCCCACGTATCCGGTGGCCCGGGTGTCGCACTCGGCGAACGCGCCCCGCAGCTCCGTCGAGCCGGTGGCCGGCGCGGTGGCCCGTTCCCCCGGCAACGCGCCCACGTGCACCGTCTCCACCCGGTGCGGCACCGCGCAGTCCACCGGCGCGTACGCCGCCAGGGAGACCGTGTCGGTGAAGTCGGCGACCTGGCACACGCCCGCCGCCGGGGTGAAGGGCCCGGCCGGCGGCAGGGCCGCCCAGTCGTCGGTGAGATCGCCGTCGAGGCCGCCCGGGGCACCGCAGGCCGCCAGGACCGCTCCCGCCGCCACGGCGGCGACGACGAGCGTCACCGCTCGGCGGACCCTCATCGCACGGCGCAACGCGGCCTCCCCCAGCCGACGACCGTCAATCCGACGGTCAGCCCAGGGTAACCAAAAATGACCTTCCGGTAACAGACCGGAATTCTGGTCAGCCGACGACGGCGAGCGGACTCGGCACCGGGTCACCGGCCGTGCCGACGGCCGCCGCTGCCGGGTCACCGCCCAGCTCAACCACCCTGTTGTCGGCGTCCACGTGGACCACCCGGGGGCGGTACGCGCGGGCCTCCGCGTCGTCCATCTGACCGTACGAGATCAGGATCACCAGGTCCTGCGGGTGCACCAGGTGCGCCGCCGCGCCGTTGATGCCGATCACGCCGCTGCCCCGCTCGCCGGGGATCACGTACGTCTCCAGCCGGGCCCCGTTGGTCACGTCCACGATCGCCACCTGCTCGCCCGGGAGCAGGTCGGCGGCGTCGAGCAGATCCTGGTCCACCGTCACCGAACCGACGTAGTGCAGGTCGGCCTGGGTCACCGTCGCCCGGTGGATCTTCGACTTGAGCATGGTCCGGAGCATCGTGGTGCCTTTCCGAGTCAGGTACAAGGTCAGCTGCGGGGAGCGAGCCGGATGTCCAGGTTGTCGATCAGCCGGGTGCCGCCCACCCAGGCCGCGATCAGCAGCCGGGCCGGCCCGGCGACCGGCCCCGGCTCCAACTCCGGGTCGGTGAGCGCCAGGTAGTCCAGCCGCGCGCCCGGCGTCGCGCCCAGCGCCCGGTGGGCGGCGGTCAGCACGTCACCGGCGTCCGCACCCCGCTCGGCGGCGGCCGCACCGGCCCGCAGGGCGGCGGACAGGCCCAGCGCCACCTGCCGCTCGTCCGCCGACAGGTAACGGTTACGGCTGGACAGGGCCAGCCCGTCCGGCTCCCGGACGGTCGGCACGCCGACCACCTCGACCGGCACGTCCAGGTCCCGCGCCATCCGGCGGACCAGGGTGAGCTGCTGGTAGTCCTTCTCCCCGAAGAAGGTGAGATCGGGCCGGGTGAGCTGGAGCAGCTTCAACACCACGGTCAGCACCCCGTCGAAGAAGCCGGGCCGGCTCTGCCCCTCCAACTCCTCACCGAGCCGGCCCGGGTTCACCCGGACCGTGGGCTGCCCGTCCGGGTACATGTCCGCCGCGGCCGGGGCGAACACCAGGTCCGCACCGGCCCGCCGGCACACCTCCAGGTCGGTGTCGAGGGTGCGCGGGTACCTGTCGAAGTCCTCGTTCGGGCCGAACTGCAACGGGTTCACGAAGATCGTCACCAGCACGTGGTCGGCCCGCTCCCGGGCGGCCCGGATCAGCGTCTCGTGCCCCGGGTGCAGCGCACCCATCGTCATCACGACGCCGACCGTGCCGGCCAGCCCGGCCCGCGCCTTCGCCAGCTCCGCCCGGGTGTGCACCAGTTCCGTCACTGAACTACCCTTCGTTCGCGCTGCGGGGCTCGCAAAACCGGCTCACTCCTCACGCTCACCGGACTCCCCTTCGCTCGCCGCTGCGGGGCCCGCAAACCCGGCTCACTCCTCACGCTCACCGGACTACCCTTCGCTCGCCGCTGCGGGGCCCGCAAACCCGGCTCACTCCTCACGCTCACCGGACTACCCTTCGCTCGCGGCTGCGGGGCCCGCTCACGCCGCCACTTCCCGGTGGACGCCCGCCAGCACGTCGAGCAGGGACTCGGCGTCGACCGGACGCAGCCGGCCCGCCGCGATCGCCCGGTCGGCACTCCGTCGGGCCAACGCCAGGTAGGGGGCGACGGATTCCGGCGCGGTCTGCGCCAGCCGGTCCAGATGCCGGCGTACGGTGCCCGCGTCGCCACGCGACACCGGGCCGGTGAGCGCGTCGTCGCCGAGGCGCAGAGCATTCTCCAACGCCGCCCGCAGCAGCGGGGCCAGCACCTTCTCCGGCTGGCTCACCCCGGCGTCCCGCAGCCGGTCGGCCGCCTCGTTGACCAGGGTCACCAGGTGGTTCGCGCCGTGCGCCAGCGCCGCGTGGTAGAGCACCCGGTCGGTCTCCCCCACCCACTCCGGCACCCCGCCGAGGTCGGCGACGAGCCGGGCCGCCGCCGCCCGCAGCTCCGCCAGGGCGGTCACCCCGAAGGAGATGCCGGCCAGCCGGGACAGGTCGTCAGGCGTACCGGTGAAGGTCATCGCGGGGTGCAGGGCCAGCGGCCGGGCGCCCACGGCGGCGGCCGGGGCCAGCACGCCCAGGCCGTGGGCCCCGGAGGTGTGCGCGACCACCTGGCCCGGGTGCAGCGCGCCGGTGTCGGCCAGCCCGGCGACCACACCGGCCAACGCGTCGTCGGGCACGGCGATCAGCAGCAGGTCGGCGGCGTCCCGGGCGACCGAGGTGGCGGACCGGTTCACCGCGTCCGGCAGGAGCAACGCGATCCGGGCCCGGGTAGCCCCGGAGACGCCGGAGGCGGCGACCACGCGGTGCCCGGCGTAGACCAGCGCCGCTCCGAGCACGGCACCCACCCGGCCGGCACCGACCACGCCCACGGTGAGGCGGGTCGGAAGGGCGAACGGGGCATCGGGTACGACGGGGCCCTGCGGTGCGGCGACGCCGGGTACGGCGGCCGGACGCGGGCGCAGCGGTGCGCTCATGACGACGATCCAGTCCTCGAAGGGGGTACCGGTCGATGGCAAGTATGCGCCGGGGGCAGGGAACCCGAACAAGGATGTGTGAAAACCTTCACCGACCCCGGGCACCGGGTGGCCAGATGGCGGCGGCCCACCCGGTGCGGCAGTTCACCAGGTGCGGCAGCTCACCGGGTGCGGCAGCTCACCGCCGACCGGCCAGGAACCCGGCGTCGACGAACTTGACGTTGGTGTCCGGGCGTACCCCGTCGTCCCCGTCCGGCGTCGCCGGGGTGTTGCGGCCGTCCTGCACCACCAGCAGTCCGTCGGGGAAGCCCGGCAGCGGCGTCGCCGTCACCGCCGCCCCGTCGCACTCCTGCACGCCGTCGACCCGGCCGTCGACCACCGCGAACCGCCCGGTCGGCCGGTTGCTGACCCGGTCGTAGGTGAAGAACGTGTCGTCGCCCTGGCTGGACACGACGAGGGTGCCCGCGTACCGGCCGGTGGGCAGGATCGTCAGGCCCTCCACGTCCTGGGCGATCCGCCCGCCGAAGCCCGGGTCGGCGGTGTGGTCGGTGACGCAGTCGTCGGCCGCCGGGTCGAAGACCGCCGGGACGCCGTACTCGCGGACCCGCTCCACCGACCGGGGTACGCCCACGAACCGGCCACCGACCAGCCGGGTCCGCCACAGGCCGACCTTCTCCTGCGCCAGGTACACCACACCGGTGGCCGGGTCCACCACCGTCCCCTCCACCTGCGGGCCGTCCCCCGGGTCGGTGCACGGCGACCAGGCGGAGCCGTCCGGCAGGGTGAACGTCGATGGCAGCACCAGCCGCCCCACCGGCCGGTAGCTGACCTTCCCGGCCCGCTCCACCAGCCGGAACACCCCCACCTCCGGGGTGCTGCGCCGACTCACCACCGCGTACGCGGCCCCGTCCCGGTCGGTGAACGTGCCCAACCCGTACGCGGTGCGTTGGGTGTTCACCTCCGCCTGGTCCCGACTGAACGCGAACGGCGGCTGCGGCGCGGTCACGTCGACCAGCCGCCGCGACACCGGGTCGATCCGGTAGAACCGGAGCTGGTCACGCCCCCGGTCGGTGACCACCGCCAGGTCGACCGGCCGGCCCGCCAGCCGGAAGCCGCCGACCAGGTCGACGTTGTTGAACCGGCCCGCCTCGTCGTCCGGACCGGGTGCCGGTGGGGTGGCGACCGCCTGCCGCTCCCGGGCCCGCAGGTCGTACACCCGCAGGCCGCCGTTCTTGGCGGTGACGATCACCAGGCTGCCGGCCCGGTCGGTCGGGTGCACCCAGATCGCCGGATCGTCGGCGTCGGCGTCGCCACCGGCGGCGTCGTCGAACAGGGCGGGAGTCTCGACCACCGCCCGGACCGCACGCGGCACGCCGTCCCGGGCGGGCGCGGCGGCGGCACCGGTGGTCGTCACCAACAGCGGTACGACCGCCAGCGCGGGGATCACGATTCGTCTCATGCCCGCAGACCGTAGGGTCGGCACGGTGACGGACCCTGAACACGGGATGAACGCGATTCGCTGGCGGGACGCCATGGGCACCGCCCTCTACGGGCCGCACGGCTTCTTCGTCTCCGGGTCCGGCCCCGCCGACCACTTCCGGACCAGTGTGCACGCCTCCCCGGCGTTCGCGGCGGCGGTGTTCCGGCTCGTGTCCCGCCTCGACGCCGCCCTCGGTTTCCCCACCCCGTTCGACGTTGTGGACGTGGGTGCCGGCCGGGGTGAACTGCTGCGTGCCCTGGCCGCTCTGGCCCACGGGTCGGCGGCGCCCGACACGGCTGCGACGCCGCTGGCCCACCGCCTGCGCCTCACGGCCGTGGAACTGGCCCCCCGCCCGGCTGACCTGCCGCCCGCCATCGTCTGGACGACCGAGCCCCCGGCGGGGATCACCGGCCTGCTGACCGCCACCGAATGGCTGGACAACGTCCCCCTGGACGTGGCCGTCCCCACCGACACCGGCTGGCGCTACCACCTGGTGGACCCGAGCACCGGAGAGGAAACCCCAGGCCCCCCACTGACCCCGCAAGACCTCACCTGGCTGACCACCTGGCACCCCACCCCAACCCCCACCCCGGCCCCGCCCCCCACCACCGCCCCAGTGATCAAGAGGTTTGCGTCAACGGAGGGGCCCGAACCTGACGCAAACCTCTTGATCACCGGGCGGGGGGAGCGAGGAGGGCGAGGGGGGCGGGTGGAGGTGGGGCGGAGTCGGGACGAGGCGTGGGGGCGGGCCGTCGGGCGGGTGCGGCGGGGGGTGGCGTTGGCCGTGGACTACGGGCACCTGCGGGAGCGGCGGCCGGTGGACGGGACGCTGACCGGGTACCGGAACGGACGGCAGGTGCCGCCGGTGCCGGACGGGTCGTGCGACATCACCGCACACGTCGCCATGGACTCCGTCGCGGCCGCCGGTGCACAGGTCGCCGGGTGTGCGTACACGCTGGTGTCGCAGCGGGAGGCGCTGCTCGCGCTCGGGGCCGACGGTGGGCGACCGGCGCTGAGCCTGGCCGGCACCGACCCGGCCGGCTACGTACGGGCGCTCGCCGCCGCCTCGGCGGTGGCCGAGCTGACCGACCCGGCCGGGCTCGGCGGACACCACTGGCTGCTCCAGCCGGTCGGCGTCGCCGTCGATGCGCTCATGGCACGATGACCGGCATGACCACGGACACCGGTGAACTGCGCGAGCTGACCGTCGGCACCGGGGCCGGCGGGGAACAGCTCGGCACCGACATGGTGCTCAACATCGGCCCGCAGCATCCCTCGACGCACGGCGTGCTGCGGCTGAAACTGGTGCTCGACGGGGAACGGGTGGTCGCCGCCGAACCGATCGTCGGGTACATGCACCGTGGCGCGGAGAAACTGTTCGAGGTCCGCGACTACCGGCAGATCATCGTGCTGGCCAACCGGCACGACTGGCTGTCGGCGTTCTCCAACGAGCTGGGCGTGGTGCTCGCCGTCGAACGGCTGATGGGCATGGAGGTGCCCGAGCGGGCCACCTGGCTGCGGATGGCGCTGGCCGAGCTGAACCGGGTGCTCAACCACCTGATGTTCCTCGGCTCCTACCCGCTGGAGATCGGCGCGATCACCCCGGTCTTCTACGCGTTCCGGGAACGGGAGACCATCCAGGCGGTCATGGAGGAGGTCTCCGGCGGCCGGATCCACTACATGTTCAACCGGGTCGGCGGGCTCAAGGAGGAGGTCCCCGCCGGCTGGACCGGCCGGGCCCGCGCCGCCATCGCCGAGGTACGCCGCCGGATGCCCGACCTGGACAACCTGATCCGACGCAACGAGATCTTCCTGGCCCGGACCGTCGGGGTGGGGGTGCTGTCGGCCGCCGACGCCGCCGCGTTCGGGGCGTCCGGGCCGGTCGCCCGCGCCTCCGGCCTGGACCTCGACCTACGCCGCGACGAGCCCTACCTGGCGTACGACCAGCTCGACGTGCCGGTGGTCACCCGCACCGCCGGGGACTGCCACGCCCGCTTCGAGGTGCTGCTCGACCAGGTGTACGCCTCCCTCGACCTCGCCGAACAGTGCCTCGACCGGGTCGACCGGCTCACCGGCCCGGTGAACACCCGGCTGCCCAAGGTGGTCAAGGCCCCCGAGGGGCACACCTACGCGTGGACGGAGAACCCGCTCGGGATCAACGGCTACTACCTGGTGTCGCGGGGCGAGAAGACGCCGTGGCGGCTCAAGCTGCGCACCGCGTCGTACGCCAACGTGCAGGCCCTGGCCACCCTGCTCCCCGGCTGCCTGGTGCCCGACCTGATCGCCATCCTCGGCTCGATGTTCTTCGTGGTCGGCGACATCGACAAGTGACCCGCCGCTGAGCCGGTCAGCGCCAGTGCCCGCCCGCGCGCGGGGTGTCGTCCTGCGGCGGGTAGCCGTACCGCTGCTCGCCCGCCCACTGCGGATGGTCGCGCGGCTCGGGCTCCGGGTCGCGCCACGACACCACGGGCTCCCGGTCCCGCCACTGCTCGGCCCGCTGTCCCTCCCACCGCCGGTCGTCGGCGCGCGCCGGCCGGTCCTGGGCGGGCTGCGGCTCGGCGCGGGCCGGCCACTGCCCGTCCGGCCGGTCCTGGGCCGGTGGGGTCGCGTGGGCCGGCCACTGTTCGGCCGGCCGGTAGCTGCGCGCCGGCTCCCGCCACTGCTGCGGCACCGGCACCCCGCCGGCCGGCAGCGCGGGACGCTCGGACTGCTCCGGTCGACCGCCATCCCAGCGGTCGCCGGTGGGCTCCGTCCCGTCCCGGTACGGCTCCTCCTGTCGCACCGAGGCCCAGCGGTCCGAGTAGTGGTAGCCGCCGTCGGCGCGCGCCTCCGCGTGGCGCTCCCCGACCCGCACCTCCCGGGCCCGGCCCTCGTCACGCGCCTCGGCCCAGCGGTCACCGGCCCGCGCCTGGCGGGCCCGGCCCTCGTCACGCGCCTCGGCCCAGCGGTCACCGGCCCGCGCCTGGCGGGCCGGCGGTTCGGCCCGGTCCTGCTCCCAGCGGTCACCGGCACGCGACGCGGGCGACTCGGCACGGCCTCCCGCCCAACCGGACCGACCTCCCGCCGACCAGCCACCGGCCTCCCCGCCACCCGCCGACCACTCCGGCCGGCCCGGCTCGGGCCGGTCGTCGCCCGGCGTCGACCAGGCGGGGCCGGCAGCGGCCGGCCAGGCCCGCTCGTCACGCGATGCCGGGCGGGCCGCCCGGGAACGGTCCTCCGGCGGGGCCGACCAGCCCCGGCCGGTCGGCTCGGACGGTGCCGACCAGGAACGCTCCGGCTCCCCGCCGGCCCAGGACGACTCGTCCCCGCCGGGGGCCCACCGGCCGGCGTACCCGCCGCCGTATCCGCCGGACGGGTCGGGGCCGTCGACGACGGTGTGCCGGGTGGTCACGTGCACGGTCTCGGTGTGCCGCACCACGCCGAGCGGACGGGACGCCGACTCGGCGGCGGGCCCCCCGCCGCGTGGCTCCCGGCTGGCCGCCCCGTACACCCCGGCCTGCCCGGTGGTCGGGCGCTCCGGGGCGTAGCGACGGCCGGTCGGTTCGGCGGCCTCCCGGTCGGACGGCACCCGGCCCCGGCCCGCCGCGACCGGCTCGGAAGCCTCCGGGTGGTTCCAGTCCGACGCGGGTTCCTCGACTGCGGCCCGTCGCCGGCCCACCGGGGCCTCCGGTGCCGGCTCGGCGGCCGGGACCCGGGCCCGGCCGGCACCGGCGACGGAATCCTCGGCGGGCGGGGCGGCGACGGCGGCAGCCAGCTCGGCCGCCGAGTCCAACCGGCGACGCAACGCGGTGACCTGTTCCTCAGCCCGCTGCGACTGGTCCAACGCCTGGTTGCCACGCTGGGCGGCGGCCACGATCTCGCTGCGCAGCTCGCGCCGGAGCTGCTCCAACTCGTCGAGCACCGACTCGTCGGACGCCCGGACACCGCCGTCGGCGCGCAGCGCGATGGACAGGCCGATCAGCACGACGGCGGTGATGGCCAGCACCGCGGCGAACCGCAGCGGACCGTTGCCGTCAGCGAACAGCAGGATCAGCGCGGCGATCGGCGCGAACGCCACCCCGATCCAGAACAGGACGGTCAGCAGTTGCGGTCTGCGCTTCTCGGAGACGACCGGGGAGGGCATGGCTGTGCAGCCTACCGAGATGTACGCGGGCTGGGAACGGTCCCAGGGCAGAATTGCCCCGATCTCGTCCGGTACGCCTCGGCGCGACCGAATCGCCGCCGAGCGGCATCCGCCCTGGTCAACGGGACACGATCAGCCCGTTGCGGGGCGTTCCCGGTCGCGGTCGGCTCCCACCGACCGCGACCGGGATCACGTTCAGCTGGTGGCGAGCGCGCCGTCGGACGAGAAGACCAGGCCGACGCTGGCGGTGCCGGTCTTCAGGGCGTTCTTGGTCTGCGGGCCACCGGCGTCCAGCGAGCTGAACGAACCGGCCTTGAAGTCGTAGACCTCCACCAGACCGGCCTGGCACTTCGGCCGCTGCGGGCACTCCGGCGGGCCGGCCAGCACGGTGTCCTTGCCGGAGCACTTGGCCGCCAGGTCGGAGAGGGTCTTCAGGGAGTACTTGTCGGCGAACGCCTTGGTCACCGCGAAGGCGTTCTGGTCCTGCGCCGAGGACGGGGTGCCGAACGTGATGCCCGCCTTGTCACCCTCGGACTTCAACGCGCTGACCGTCTTGTCCAGCTCCGGCGAGGAGACCGGGGTGGCGTCCTTGCCGTTGGCCTTGGTGTTGAGGAACTCGGCCATGGTCGCCGCGTACTCGGGGACGACCTGGATCTCGCCCTTCTCCAGGCTGGGCTCGTACAGCTCGCGGTTGCCGATCTGCTGCACCTTGACCTGGTAGCCGGCGGCGGTGAGGGCGATGTTGTACAGCTCGGCCAGGGTCTGGCTCTCGGAGAAGTTGCCCGCCCCGACGACGATCTGCCCACCCGGGCCCTTGGCGATGCCGCTGGTCAGCCCGTTGGCCGAGGCGAACTCCTCGGCGGCCGCCTTCGGCGTCTTGCGGTCCACGTCGACGGCCTTGTTGAGGGCGATCAGCTTCGACGTGTCCAGCGCGGCCGAGACCTTGTCCAGCGCGGCGAGCAGCTGCGGGTTCGCCACCTTCGCGTTGACCGCCGGGATGATGTTGTCGGTGTTCTGGAGCTTCTTGTCGTCGTCGAGGACGACGAGCTGGTCACCGGCGACCGGGGCGCAGCCCGCACCGCTGGCGCCCTGCTGCGGAGCGTCGGTGCCGGACGAGCCGGCATCCCCACACCCGGTCAACAGACCCGCCAGGGTCAGGGCACCCACCGCACCCGCCGCCAGCCGTGTCCGTACGCGCATCGTGCCCGCCTTCCGTGTCCCGGCGCGACCCCGGGCAGGGCCGGCCGCGTGTCCGACGGGCGACGGCCGCCGCCCGCGGGTTCAGCCAATATCCTTCCGGACCGACCGACAAACTCTGAACCGCTTTCGCAACGTGATCGTCACGGAAAGGGATCAGTTCCCCGCCGTGGCGTCCGCCGCCCGCCGGTTGGCCGCCCGCCGGGTACGCCGCAGCGGTCGCGGGGTCACCGCCCGCTCGACAAGTGCCAGCACCCCCTCGGCCGCCAACGCCAGCCCCGCCACCAGCACCCCACCGGCGATGATCTGCCCGCCACCGGCCGCGATGTCCAGCCCGAAACCGGCCCGGATGATCTGGCCCAGCCCTCCACCGTTGACGAACGAGGCCAGCGCCGCCGTCGCCACCACCTGGACGGCGGCCGTACGGAACCCGGCGGCCAGGTACGGCACCGCCAGTGGCAACTCCACCCGACGCAGCACCTGCCAGCCCGACAGCCCCATCCCGCGTGCCGCGTCCCGGGCCTCCGGGTCTGCCTGCCGCACCCCGGTGTACGCGTTGGCCAGCAGCGGCGGCACCGCGAACACGGCCAGCGCCACCACCACCGCCGGTCGCCCGAAGCCGAGGAAGGTCAGCGGCAGGATGGTGAGCAGCGCCAGGGTGGGGATGGACAGGGTCAGGTTGGAGATCAGCACGACGGCGCCGCCGCCGCGCCCCGAGTGCCCCAGCCAGAGGCCGATCGGCCAGGCCACCAGGCAGCCCAGCAGCACCGCCGCGGCGGACATGCTCAGGTGCTCCCCGACCCGGTCCAGCACCCCACCGGGGTTGGTCCAGTTGAGCGGGTCGTTGAGCCAGACCACCGCCTGCTGCACCGGATTCACTGGTCAGATCCTTCGTTCGTGACTGCGGGGCTCCGCTGCGCTGCCCTCATCGGGGGCGACTCCGCAGCCAGGGGGTGAGCAGGCGGCCCACGGAGGCCAGGATCAGGTCCAGCACCAGGGCGAGCAGGACGCAGAGCAGGGTGCCGGTCATGATCTGCGCCTTGTAGAAGTTGTTCTGGAACCCGGCGAAGATCAGCTGCCCCAGGCCACCCCGGCCGATCACCACCCCGACGGTGACCAGCGCGACGGTGGAGACCGTGGCGAGGCGTACCCCGGTGAGGATGCCGGGCAGGGCCAGCGGCAGGTCGATCCGGAACAGCCGGGCCCACCGGCCGTACCCCATGCCCTCGGCGGCGTCACGCACCTCGGGAGGCACCTGGTTCAGCCCGGCCACCGCGTTGCGGACGATCACCAGCAGCGCGTACAGCACCACCACGGTGAGCACGGTCACCGCGCCGATACCCAGGTAGGGGGCGATGAACGCGAACAGGGCCAGGGAGGGGATCGTGTACAGCACCCCGGTCAATGCGAGAATCGGCCCGGCGAGACGCCGGTACCAGTAGGCGAGCACCGCCAGCGGCAGGGCCACCAGCGCGGCGAGCAGCACGGCCCGGCCGGTCAGCGAGGCGTGCTCGCGCAGCGCGGCGAGAATGGTGTCAGAGTTGTCCCGCACGTACTGCCAGGAGAACCACGGATTACCCGGCTCGGCCCGGTAACTCAGGTGGAAGGACACACGTGGACGTTACCCCCGGGGGCACCGGCGACGCAGGACACAGTGCCGCGTCGATCACGCTCGACGGCATCCGCAAGCGGTACCCCGACGGCACCGACGCGGTCCGTGAGCTGAGCCTGGAGGTGCCGGCCGGCGAGCTGGTGGTGCTGATCGGCCCGTCCGGCTGCGGCAAGTCGACGGTGCTGCGGATGGTCAACCGGCTGATCGAGCCGACCGGCGGCCGGATCATGCTCGGCGACGAGGACATCACCCGGGTCGACCCGGTGAAACTGCGCCGACGCATCGGCTACGTGATCCAGAACGTCGGCCTGTTCCCGCACCAGACGGTCGCCACCAACGTCGGCACCGTACCCCGGCTGCTCGGCTGGCCGAAGGAGCGGATCCGGCAGCGCAGCGGCGAGCTGCTGGAGCTGGTCGGGTTGGACCCGGCCCAGTTCGGACGCCGCTACCCGCACGAGCTGTCCGGCGGGCAGCGGCAGCGGGTCGGGGTGGCCCGCGCGTTGGCCGCCGACCCGGTGGTGCTGCTGATGGACGAGCCGTTCTCCGCCGTCGACCCGATCGTGCGGACCCGGCTGCAGGAGGAGTTCCTCCGGCTCCAGGCCGAGGTCCGCAAGACCATCGTGCTGGTCACCCACGACCTCGACGAGGCCGTCCGGCTCGGCGACCGGATCGCGGTGCTCTCCGAGGGCGGCCGGCTGGAGCAGTACGACACCCCGGCGGCCCTGCTCGGCACGCCCGCCTCGCCGTTCGTGCGGGAGTTCGTCGGCGCGGACAGGGGCATCCGCCGGCTGGCGGTCACCCCGGTCACCCGGGAGGTGCTCGACGGCGAGGCCACCGACGCCAGCCTGCCGGAACTGCCGCTGGGCCGCTCGGCGTACGACGCGCTGGCCGCGATGCTGACCGCCGGCACCGACGCGGTCGTGGTCACCGCCGACGGCCGGCCGGCCGGCACGCTCAGCCGCGCCCGGGTGCTCGACCTCGGGCAGCCCGGCGGCTAGCCCGTGTCCGGCGGGTCAGGCCCGCCCGCCCAGGCTGGCCAGCCCGATGATCCAGCCGGCGAAGAAGCCGTAGCCGGCCCCGGTGCCGGTGGCCTCGAAGGCCGCCAGCAGCGGACCGTCCGCGGTGAGCAGCGCCGCCAGCAGGGTCGCCGCCGCCGCGGCCAGGGTGTACGCGGCCCAACCGGAGAAGAACTGGCTGGCCGACCCGGGCACCCGGGCCACCTGACCGGCCGGCAGCAGGTAGAGCAGCGCCCCGGCGAACAGCAGCAGCAGGATGGCCCGCAGGTCGGTGGCGAGCACCCCGTGCTCCGGGGTCGACTCGACCCGCCAGGCGGGCCAGGCGAGCAGCCGCAGGTACCAGCCCCCGGCGGAGTTCGGATCGGTGTGGGCCTCGGCCCAGCGGACGTACCAGGGACTGCCGCAGACGACGACGAGGATCAACGCGGCGAGGGTGCCGGTGCCGGCGGCGGTGCCGTACCCCTGCACGGTGCGGGGGCGTTGGGTGAGGGCCATGCGGCGGGAAGTTCCCGACCCGCCACGGCCGGCAAACCTCTCCCGCCAGCCGGCGGGCCGGCCGCTCAGTGCTTCATCAGGTAGTCGATGAACGCCGCCCGCAGCAGCGGCGCGGACTCCTCGTAGCCGTGCCCGGTCAGCTCCCGCCACAGCGCCGCCGCCTCGTCGATGGTCGGCCCCACCGAGTTGGGCGCCCCGTCGAGCGCGGCGGCCTCGTCAGCGTTCGGCAGGTGCCGGAGCACCGACCAGAAGAACCCGACGTCCCGCCGCTCCCGGGCCCGCGCGAAGGCCCGCTCGCGCAGCTCCTCGGTGGAGAGGGCGTCGAGCTGGTCGAAGGTGTGGCCGGTGCCGGCGGAAGGAGTCTCGGTCATGCCCGCGAGCCTAACCGGAGAGATCGTCGCCGGCCCGTCGTCCACGCCCGGTCGCCGGCCGCACCGGTCCGGGCGGGGGCCGCTCACCGCTCGTCGGCGTCCCAGCGGGGTGGGGCGCTCGGCCAGCGGGGGGCCTCCCAGGGGTCGGGCGGGGTGTCGTCGGTCGTCCGCTCCGGCAGGGCCGGGGTCCAGTTGCGCGCCTCCCCGCCCGGGGGCATCGACCAACCGGAGCTGATCGCCCCGTCCCGCACCGGCGGCAGCTCCACCGGTTCACCCGGGACGGTGCGGGGCCGGCCGTACGTCTCGACCAGCCGGGTCACCAGCAGGCCACCGGCCAGGGCCGTCCCACCGACGGCCCACCTGTCGGTCGGCGCGCCGACACCGTCCGCCCAGGCCAGGTAGGTCACCACCAGGCCGACCGCGAGGAGGGCGCCGAAGATCCCACCCCGCCGGCCGTACGCGCTGGTGCCGCCGAACATGGACACCCCGACCGCGAGCACCGTCCAGTCCAGTCCCGACGTGGGCGTCACCGGGCCGTCCGCGTTGGCGGCGACGAGCACCCCGGCGAGCATCGCCAGCACGGTGGAGGCGATCAGCGCGGCCGAGGTCACCAGGGCGGCGGCCATGCCGCGTCGGCGGGCCGGGTCGGCCACCGGCCGGAACCGGCCGACCAGCCGGCGTACGGTCCGGATCGCGCCGAACGCGCCGAGCAGGACGACCACCGCGGCGAACCCGGCGAACAGGTAGTAGGCGTTGCGCCGGGGGTCGTAGTCGGCCTGCACCGCCACCGGCAGGTCCCGCCGTTCGATCCAGACGATCACCCCGGCGGCGGCGGCGAGGCTGGCCGCCCAGCCGGGCACGTGCAGTACCACCACCGCCCAGGCCAGGGCCAGCCCGCCCAACGCGGCGGCGACCAGTGCCGGGACGACCGCCGTGGACACCCCGCGGTCGCCCTGCTCGGCGAAGTGCAGCGCGGCGGCCAGCGTGACCGGGCCGATCGCCAGGTTCACCGCGGCGGTCCGCAGGCTCAGCCCGGCGGCGAGGACGAGCAGGCCGAGCGCGACCGCGTCGACGAGCAGCCGCCGCAGGCCGGCACCGCGCAGCGCGTCCGGGTCGTCCCGCCACAGCAGGTAGGCCAACGCGGCGAGGGCGAGCAGCAGCGCCAGTTCCCAGACCACGTGCACGCCGAGCCGGTCCCGGCCGGGTTCCCCCTGCTCCGGATCGTCGAGGACGTTCTCGGGTACGGTCGCGGGCACCTCTGCCGACGCGGTCCGGCCCGGTTCGTCGTACACCATGCGGTGCGCCTCCCAGGTGACCGGCCGTCACCGGTGACGGCTGACTGTGTTCCGGTCGCCAGGCACCGTACCCGCGCGCCGGGGGCGGGCGTAACCCCTGTCAGCGCTGCCCGGGTCGGTCGGCCCGGTCGTCGGCGTCGTCGTCGGACTCGGGGACCCGGCAGGAGCGTTCGAGCCAGAGCGCGGCGGCGACCAGGGCCAGCGAGGCGAGGGTGCCCGCCCCGGCGGCCGGCCGGTCCTCGATGGCGGCGTTGGTCGGCTCGACGAAGAGCCAGCCGGTCAGCCCGGCGTAGAAGCCGAGGAAGATCGCCCCGGCCAGCGCGGACGCCTTGGCCAGCACCACGAACCGGGCGACCAGCAGCGGGTTGACCGGCTCCCGACCGGGCCGCCGCTCGATCCGGCCACGGGTGTTGACCGCCGCGTACGCCTCCAGCACGGCCAGCGCGGCCAGGGTGACCACCGGCAGCCAGGGCAGCCGGGGAGTGCCGCTGTAGTAGAAGCTGCTGATCAGCAACCAGGCCACAGCGGCGGCGGCGAGCGCGGCGACCAGCAGCGTCGAGAACCGGGTGGGGCCCATCCTCGACCCGTCGGGCTCCCGGTCACGGGGCGGTCGGGGCGGCGTCATACCGGCCGGCTCCACTGGTTCATGTGTCCGACTCTAACGAAAGATCGGGGCGGGGGGTCAGTTCGAGGGCGTCCCCGGCGACCGGTTCGGCGTTGAGCAGGTCGGTCAGCCAGCCGTGCCCGGCCAGCCGCCCGTGCGGGTCGATGTCGATCCACGGGCGGAGCACGAAGGCGCGCTGGTGGGCGCGGGGGTGCGGCAGGGTCAGCGCGGGGTCGTCGCTGAGCACCGGCCGGCCGTCGTCGTCCCAGACGGCGACGACGTCCACGTCGAGGGTGCGCGGCCCGTACCGGCGCGCCGGGTCGCGGACCCGGCCGGCGGCGGTCTCGGCGGCGTGCGCCCGCGCCAGCCAGTCGTCCGGGGTCGCCGCCGGGTCGGCGACCATGACCGCCGCGTTCAGGTACGCCGGCTGGTCGGCGTCGCCCCACGGGGGTGTCTCGTAGACGCCGGAGACCACCAGCACCGCGTCACCGAGACCGGCGACCGCAGCCCGTAGATGGTCGAGCCGGTCGCCCAGGTTGCTGCCGATCGACAGCACCGCCCGGGTCACCGGGTACGCCGCATCGTGACGGCCACGTCGGTGAAGGTGTGCGGGATCGGGGCCTCGGGCTTGTGGACGGTGACGGTGGCGGCGACGACCAGCGGCTCGGCCAGGCAGACCGCGAGCAGCCGGTCGGCCAACGTCTCGATCAGGTTGACCGGCTCGCCGGTGACCACCGCGACCAGCCGCTGCGCCAGCTCGCCGTAGTGCACGGTGTCGGTCACCTCGTCGGAGCGGGCGGCCGGGGCGAGGTCGAGTTCGAGTTCGGCGTCGACCACGAACTCCTGGCCCTGGGCACGCTCGAAGTCGTAGACGCCGTGCCGGCCCCGGGCCCGCAGTCCGGTCAGGACGATCCGGTCGGTCACGTTCCTCCCTCCGTCCGGCCGGTGGGGGCCGGGTCGTTGCCGCTGGTGGCGAGCCGGGGGCGGCCGGTGGCCGACCAGACGGCGAGCGCGTCGGTGGTGCCCCGGACGTCGTGCACACGTACCCCCCAGGCGCCGGCGGCGACGGCGAGCACGCTGGTGGCGATGGTGGCGGCGGCCCGGCCGTCGGTCTCCCGGGGGGTGCCGTCGGGGGTGGCGAGCAGGTGGCCCAGGTAGGACTTGCGGCTGGCACCGAAGAGCAGCGGCAGGCCGAGGTCGAGCAGTTCGGGCAGGCGGGCGCTGAGTTCCCAGTTGTGCGCGGCGGTCTTGGCGAAGCCGAGCCCGGGGTCGATCACCAGCCGGTCGGCGGCCACCCCGGCGGCCAGCGCGTCGTCGACCCGCCTCGCCAGTTCGGCCCGGACGTCGGTGACCACATCGGTGTAGCTGGCCAGCTCGCGCATCCCCCGGGAGTGCCCCCGCCAGTGCATGAGCACCCAGGGGCAGCCGGCGTCGCGGACCACCCGGGCCATGTCGGGGTCGGCCAGGCCGCCCGAGACGTCGTTGACCACGGCGGCCCCGGCGACGACGGCCGCCTCGGCGACCGGGGCGCGGGTGGTGTCGATGCTGACCGGCACCCCGGCGGCGGCGAGTTCGCGGATCACCGGCAGCACCCGGGACGCCTCGGTGCGGGGGTCGACCCGGTCGGCGCCCGGCCGGGTGGATTCGCCCCCGACGTCGACCAGGTGCGCGCCCTCGTCGTGCAGTCGCACCCCGTGTGCGACGGCGGCGTCGAGGTCGGCGTACCGGCCGCCGTCGGAGAAGGAGTCGGGGGTGACGTTGAGGACGCCCATCACCACCGGGGCCTGCGCCCGTACCAGATCGGTCACGACTAGACGGTACCGGTCGCACGGGGGCGCTCCGGGGCCCCCCACCAGCCCCGCCACGACCACCCTGACGTGCCTGTTGGAACAGGTGTACGATCGGTCGTCCGGGTCGAATCGGGTCGACTCTTCGCGGCTTGTCGCAAAGGGGGGCGGCCCGTACGCTGTGGAATTGCCCAGCATCAAGAGATGGCGAAGCCTGGAGGGAGGGCCGAAGCGGGAAAATCCCCCCAAATCTCGCCACTCTCCGTGGTGAGAGACCCGCGCCGCGTCATCGACGCTGTGCACAGTGAGCACATTCCCGCCAGGCTTGCCTACTGCACCACCGCGGCACCGCCGGCCGCGTTATGGGGAGGTTCCAGTGATCGCCTTCGAGCTGATGGAGACGACGTCTTCCGGCGTCGCACAGGTGCTGCACACCCTGGCGACGACGCCACTCGCCGAACCGGCCCCCAAGGGCATCGACACCAACGGTGTCGTCACCTTCTTCGCCAGCAAGATCGCACCCATCCTGCTCGCCGTGCTCGGGGTCATCTTCATCGGCCGGGCCAGCCGGGGCGAGATCTCCAAGGTGCTGACCAGTTCGGCCATCGCGATCGTCGGGCTGGCCTTCATCGCCGGCGCGGCAACACTCTTCTTCATCGGTGACTACCTGATCGATCTGATCTTCGAATAGGCGCGGGCGAGACATGCGGCTGCGCACCGACGACGACATCTACCGGGCCCGCCTGGTCTACCTCGGGCCGCCCGGCTACACCCTTCCGGTCCACCTCCCGTACGCCCAGTACGGACTGTTCATGCTGCTCGTGCCCCTCTACATGTTCATCCACTGGCTGTTCACGCTGCAGGTCGAGCTCTTTCCCGCCTGGGAGATCGCGCTCGCCATCGTGAGCACCTCGTTCATCTTCCGGTACGTCGACCCGGACCGGCCGGCGCGGATGGTCATCCGCACCGCGCTCACCGACTGGCGACGCACCCGGGAACCGGCCGCCGAACTGCGGGACCCCCGCCTGGTCGGCAGCCGGATCAGGATCCGGGAGGAACTGGCATGACGGGGCGTTTCCCTATCGGGCAGTCGGACCACACGGGTGAGGCGGTCGAATGAGTCGCTCTTCCACGCCGGGTTTCCCGGCCGGACGACACAGCGCCCCACACGGTAACCGTGCGCGGTCGTTCGACTACCCCCAGGAGGAGCTGCGGGACGACGAGCCGTACGACCCGTCCCTGCTCACCGGCCCGGGACAGGGCGGTGTGGGGGTTTTCCAGGCTCCCCGGCCCAGTCCCGGCCGGGGCACCCCGCCGGCCGAGCCGGCACCCGCCGCGCCGATGCTGGTGGGTGACGGCACCGACATCGACTCCCCCTTCCTCGACCTCTTCGGTGGTGGTCCCCGCCCCGGCACCACCCCGTCGCCCGGCACCCCCGCGCGCCGGGGACCCGGCCGGGAGCACCGACCCGTGCCGCACCAGCCGGCCCCCACCCCGCCGCCGGCCATCGAGGCGCAGGCACCTGCGGCGGCCATCGAGGCGGCCCCCCCGGCCGCGCGTACCCGCGTCCCGCACCAGCAGGGCGACCGGTCGACGGCGGTCCCGACCGGCGACCGTCCGGCCGAGGCACCGCAGCGGGCACCGCGCCGGGTCCCCACCGACCCGTTCCCCCGGGACACCGGCGAACCGCTCACCGCCCGGGAGGCGGCCGAACGCGCCCGCCGGGAGGCCACCGAACGGGCCCGGGAGGCGTCCGACCGCGCCCGGCGCGAGGCCGCCGAGCGGGCCCGCCGGGAGGCCGCCGAACAGGCGGCGGCGGACGCGGCCCGCCGCGAGGCAGCCGAGGCGGCACATCGCGAGGCGGTGGTTCGGGCCGAACGCGAGGCGGCGGAGGCGGCACACCGCGAGGCGGTCGCTCAGGCCGAACGCGAGGCCGCCGAGCAGACCCGGCGGGAGGCGGCCGAGGCGGCCCGGCGCGAGACGGCGGAGCGGGGCCGACGCGAGGCCGCCGAGCAGGCGCGGCGGGAGAACGCCGGCCAGTCCCGGCGGGACGCCACACTGACCCCCCGACCCCGACCCACCCCCGCGGCGACCCCGGCCCCGGCCTGGCCCGAACCCGTCGAGCCGGCCTGGCCGGAGGACGTCGAGCCGGCCTGGCCGGAGCCGACCGAGCCGATCCGGGCGGAGGCCGTGGTGGCCCCGGCCGGCGCGCTGGCCGCCGAACCGGCCCGGCCCGCGCCCGTCGACCCCGACCGGCCCGCGCCGGCGGACCCCGGCTCCCGGGAGCTGGCCACGCCCCGGGAACGTGCGGCGAGCCGCCGAACCGCCGCGACCAAGCCGGTCCGGGTGCGCCCACCGAAGATCAAGTTCGGGGACCGGGACCCGTCGATCGAGCTGGCCATCACCGAGATCGCCGGGCACCTGACGTTCACCCCCAACACGGTCACCGCCTGGTACTGGCTCCCCGAGGTGCGGTGGGCGTTCCGTCCGGACGCCGAACGCGAGGCGCTGCTCTCCGCCATCTCCGAGCAGTACGCCGGCCTGGCCGGCTTCCGGCTGCACCTGCGCCGCACCACCAGGCCGTTCCCCGCCGACGAGTGGGCCCGCACCATCGACGCGCACACCGCGTCGCCGCTGCCCGACGTGCCCGGCACGCCGGGCTGGGCCGACCACCTGGTCGCCGCGCAGCAGCACCTGATGTCGGTCAACCACGCCGAGGGGCAGACCTACCTGGGGGTCACCTTCGCCCGTCGTTCCCTCGGCGACTCCCTCACCGAACGTCTGCTGCGCGCCTTCGGCAAGGGCACCGCCGACGGTGAACGCCGCAAGCTGGGTCGCACCGTCGAGCAGTTCGACGAGGTGCTGGGCAGCTTCGGCATGCGGGGCCGGCGGGTCACCGCGCAGGAGCTGGAATGGCTGCTCTACCGCTCGGTGGCGCTGTGCATGGCCCCGCCCGGTGCGCTCTCCCCGGTGACCAACGGCCGGTGGGAGCGCGGCGACCTGCTCGCCCTCACCGAACAGGTCGAGCGGTACCGCACCCCGTACGGCACCACCGTCAAGCTGGTCAACCGGATGACCGGCGAGGAACGGCACGTGGCCGTGCTCGCGGTCGGCCGGATGGAGCCACTGGAGATCCCCGAACGGCACGAGCCGTGGCTGCACTTCCACGAGCGGCTGCCCTGGCCGATGGAGATCTCCACCCGGGTCGACATCCTCGGCTCCGGTGACTCCTTCCGTAACCTCGAACACCGGCTGCGGATGATCCGGTCGCAGCAGCTCGACTACGCCGAACACGGCATCGACGCCCCGCCCGAGCTGGAACGGCTCGCCAAGCGGGCGCTGGTGATCGGCGACGAGATGACCACCGGCCTGCCGGTCGACTCCGCCCGGGCACACGGCTGGCACCGGATCGCCGTGGGCGGCCGGACCCGCGAGGAGTGCATGGAACGGGCCCGCCGGCTCATCCAGCTCTACTCGCGCGAGCTGCGCATCTCCCTGCAACACCCGAAGAACCAGGACTGGCTGGCCCGGGAGTTCATCCCCGGCGAGCCGATCGCCAACACCGGCTACGTCCGCCGGATGCCGGTGCCGCTGCTGGCCGCCGCGCTCCCCCAGGCCGCCTCGACCGTCGGCGACCGTCGGGGCGACCTGATCGGGCGGACCGCCGGGACCTGCCGTCGGCCGGTCTTCCTCGACCTGCACTTCCCGATGGAGGTACGCGAGCGCTCCGGGCTCGCCGTCTTCGTCGCCGAACCCGGTGGTGGCAAGTCGACCCTGCTCGGCGCGCTCGGCTACCTGGCCGCCAGGCGGGGCGTGCAGGTCACCCTGCTCGACCCCTCCGGACCACTGGCCCGGCTCTGCGCCATGCCGGAACTCAAGCCGTACGCCCGGGTGCTCAACCTGACCGGCTCGGAACCGGGGACGCTGGCCCCGTACGCGCTCATCCCCACCCCGCTGCGCAGCGAGTTCACCTCCGGGGCGGCGGGCGACCGGGAGTTCGAGATCGCCGTCTCCAACGCCCGGGCCGAGCGACGCATGCTGGTGCAGGACATCTGCATGATGCTGGTGCCGCCGCAGGTGGCCCGGGAGGCGTCCACCGCCACCCTGTTCCGGCACGCGGTACGCCAGGTGCCGGCCGAGGAGACGTCCACCCTGGACGACGTGGTCACCTGCCTGCAGGGGCTCGACGACGACGCCGGCCGGGAACTGGCCCACCTGCTGCTCGACACCGCCGAGATGCCCCTGGCCATGCTCTTCTTCGGACGCCCGCCGGAGGGGCTGCTCGGTGCGGGGGCGGCGCTCACCGTGATCACCATGGCCGGCCTCCGCCTGCCCGACCTCAAGATCGAACGCGAGTACTGGTCGGCCGAGGAGGCGTTGGCCCTGCCGATGCTGCACACCGCGCACCGCCTCGCCGTCCGCCGCTGCTACGGCGGGTCGATGTCCTCGCGCAAACTCGTCGGCCTGGACGAGGCGCACTTCATGGAGGGCTGGCGCTCCGGCCGGTCCTTCCTGGTCCGCCTCGCCCGCGACTCCCGCAAGTGGAACCTCGCCGCCCTGGTCGCCTCGCAGAACCCGAAGGACATCCTCGGCCTCGACGTCCAGAACCTCGTCTCCACCGTCTTCGTCGGCCGCATCGCCGAGGACACCGAGATCGCCTCCGAGGCGCTCCGGCTGCTCCGGGTGCCGGTCGACGACGGCTACGAGGCCACCCTGGCCTCCCTGTCCGCCGTCGACACCACCTCCGCCACCCGGCTCGGCTTCCGCGAGTTCGTCATGCGGGACGTGGACGGCCGGGTGCAGAAGGTCCGGGTCGACGTGTCGTACGTCGAGGGGCTGTTGGATCACCTCGACACCACCCCCGCCGCGGTCGCCCAGGCCGCCGGGATACTGCCGACCGTCCTGGCTGATCTGGAGGCGTGACAATGGCGAGGGCCCGGGCACGGATCACGGCGCTCCTCCTCGCACTCGGCGTACTCGCCGGTGCCACGATCGCCTGGCCGGTGGTCGGGGCCACACCGGCGTACGCCCGTACCCCCGTCACAGGTCAGGCCACCCTGGCGGCACAGGCGGCTGCCGATCTCTGCACCACCAAGGAGTGGCAGGCCGACTTCCGCGCCTGCGTCGCCAAGCTCAAGCAGGTCAGCGAGACGGAGGTGGACTGCCGGAAGCCGCCGGTACCGTCAGCCCCGGACTCCGGTCTGGCGGGCTGGTTCGCCTCCCGCCCCGACTCGTCGAAGCTTCCCGGGCCGAAAGGCTTCTACAGCGACTACGGCTACGGCGGCTACAGCTTCAACACGTACGACGTGGAAGGGGGCTGTGCCTCCACCGTCCTGCATCCGGACTACAAGTTCACCACCACGGTCGCGAACGGCGAACTGATGATGGCAACTGCCGTGGTGGGTGCCTCGAACGCGCTCCGGGAACGCGCCTGGGACCCCCGGTCGATGTGGAACTGGGCCGACCCGCTGGTGGAGAAGGCGACCAAGGCCGTCTACCAGAAGGTGTTCAGCGTCTTCGGCATCGTGACGCTCTGTGTGGTGGGCCTCTACCTCCTCTGGCGCTCCCGCCAGTCGGACATGAGCAACGCGATGACCACCGCGGGCTGGGCCCTGCTGGTGATGGTCGCGGTGACCGCACTGGCCGCCTGGCCGGTGAAGTCGGCCAACATTGCCGACGGCACCCTCATCACCTCACTGGGCGTCGTCCATGACGCCATCGGTCCGGCGGCGCGCGACACACCGGCGGACCAGTGCGACGATCCGAATCCCGATGCCTGTAAGGACAGTCGTCCCCCGGCAGTCCGTGCCAGTGACACCGCCACCGAATCGATGTTGTACCGCAACTGGCTGCGCGGGGTCCTGGGTTCGGCGGACAGCGAGACGGCCAAGAAGTACGGGGCAGCTCTCTACGATGCGAAGTCGCTCTCCTGGGAGGAGGCCGAGAAGCTCAGGGAGAATCCCGCCACCCGCGAGGCCACCATCAAGGCCAAGCAACAGCAGTGGATGACGGTCGCCGAACAGATCAAGACCGAGAATCCCGAGGCTTACGAGTATCTCCAGGGCAGCCGGGACATGGACCGGATCGGTTCCGGGTTCATCGCGGTCCTGGCCGCATTGCTCTTCGCCATGTTCGACCTCACCGCCTCGCTGCTGGTGCTGCTCGGATTCATGATCTTCCGGTGGGCGGTGATCGCCGCACCGATCCTGGGCACGATCGGCCTGCTCCGCCCGGCCAGCGCCGGGCTGCGGCGGCTGGCGAACGCCGTGGTCGCTGCCGTGTTCAACATCGCCATCTTCGGCACCGGAGCGGCGATCTACCTGTTCGCCGTCGACCTGATCATGAGCACTCCGACACTGCCGGGCTGGCTCCAGGTGGTGCTGGTCTGGCTCTGTGGTGTGGTCGGTTGGTTGCTGCTCCGGCCCTACCGGAGGATCACCCAGCTCGGCGGCAAGGACAGCAGTGAGGCGGTTGGCTCGGCCGGGTCGTGGCACCGCCGTTTCTTCCGGGACATGCGCGTCGCCGCCCGACTCGACGTGGCCGAGCCGGGGGGCACGGCCGAGCCGAAGCTCACCCGGGGACGCGGGGCCGCGCTGGAGCCGGCCACCCTGCGGCCTGAGGCCAGGCGGGAAGACCCCAGCCACTCGACGGTCAGCACGCCGGGGCAGCGGGAGCGCCCGGATGGACGCGAACGCGCCGACGAGACCGAGACGAAGCCATCGACTCGGGAGGGCAAGCGGCCCACGCCCGCACCCCGTCCCCGGCGCCGTCCGGCGAGCTGGACCGAGCCGGACGTGCCGGAGGAGGTGCCGTCCTTCGTGGTCTACCGACCTGACTCCGCGCCGGCACCGACACCCGTGAAGCCCAGCCCCCGTATACGCTCCGAGGCGAGGTGACGCGATGCGGCGAGCGATCGAACTCCTCTTCACGCGACTCATCCGGTCGCGGCTTGGTATCGCGCTCGTGATCGCCGTGCTGGTGCTCGGGGTGATCGGTACGGCTCGCCTGGTGTCTGGTCCCGAAGACCTCACAGCGGGACTCAGCAGCCGTCCACGGGAACCGATCACGACCGTCGATCCAGAGGAGGGTGACGACGGAGTCATCGCCACCCCGGTCCCGGAGTCACCGCGCACCCGGCCCGGGGAGTTGACCCCCGAGCAGACGGCGACCCGATTCACCACCGCCTGGTTGGGCGGGGCCACCATCACTGCGGAGCAGTGGCAGGCGGCTCTGCGGCCGATGTCGACGTCGGAACTCACCGAGAAGTTGGCCGGTGCCGACCCGGCCGGAGTGCCTGCTGTCAAGATTGCCGGCACTCCGACGCTACGACCTCGGACGGCGGTCTTCACGGAGGTTCTGGTTCCGTTGGAGGGCGGACAGCTGCGGCTGGAACTGGTCGCCCCCGACGGCCGCTGGTTGGTGGATGCCGTGGACTGGGAGCGGGAATGACTGCCGAACTGCCACCGACCGGCGCCCCACGCCGCCGGGTCCGGATGGGTGCCGTTGCCGCCGCACTGACCGGCACTCTCGCGTTGCTCTGCTGTGGTGGCGGCAGCGCCGCGTTCTTCCTGACCAATCTCGGCGGCGACCAGGAGACCCTGGTGTCGAACGAGCAGCAGTGCGATGACGAGCACCGGGTCAACGTCACCGGCAAGATGCCCCGGATGTCCGCGTACGGGGCCAGTCAGATGCGTAATGCCGCAGTCATCATCAAGGTCGGTCAGGACATGAAGGTGGCACCGCGGGGCTGGGTGATCGCGGTGGCGACGGCGATGCAGGAGTCAGCGCTGCGCAACCTGTCCAACAGCACCGTCGCCGGTTCCAGCGGCATTCCGAACGAGGGTGTCGGCTCTGACCACGATTCCCTCGGTCTCTTCCAGCAGCGGGCCGGCTGGGGCAGCGTCACCCAACGGATGAGCCCCGACTATGCGGCCCGCAAGTTCTACGAGAAGCTGTTGAAGATCGACGGTTGGGAACGGATGCCCCTGACCCGGGCCGCGCAGAAGGTGCAGATCAGCGCCTACCCCGACGCGTACGCGAAACACGAGGACGTCGCCAGTCAGATCGTCAATGCGCTCGCCGGTGGGGCTGCCCGCACGGTCCAGATCGCCGAGCGGGCGGTGTGCGACCGCGCCTCCGCCCGCGCCATCGCCGCCTCCGGCTGGACCGCGCCGATCGACGGCGGGGTCGGCTCCGGCTTTCGGACAGCGAGCCGACCGCGACACAACGGCGTGGACATCGGTGCCCGCAAGCGAACCGAGATCCACGCCGCCGCCACCGGTCGGGTGCTGGTGGCCCGCTGCGATCCCGACCACCGTGGAAACCGCAACTGTGACGTCGACGGTTTCCCGGGCAAGGGGGGGTGCGGGTGGTTCGTCGACATCCTGCACGCCGGCGGCTTCATCACCCGGTACTGCCACATGATCGAAAAGCCCCGGGTGGTCCCCGGGCAGCTCGTCAAAGCCGGGGAGGTGATCGGTCTGGTCGGGAGCAGTGGCAACTCCTCCGGCCCGCACCTGCACTTCGAGGTGCACATCGACAGCAACCGCAGCTTCTCCGGCGGCATCAACCCGGTGCCGTTCATGCGGCAACGTGGTGCACCGCTGAACGGTTCGGCATGAGGCTGTCGCCCCGATGAGCGGACCACTGCCGGACCCGTTCGCCGGCCAGCCCGACTGGGCGCCACTTCCACCACGACCGGTCGAGATCGTTCCCGCCACCGGCCGGGTGGAGCTGCGCGGCCGGCGGGTCCTCGTCGGGCTCCCCGGCCTCGGTTGGCGCGGAGACCTGCGCGCCGACGAGCGGGTGGTACAGGGCAGCCGTACCTACGTGCCGGTCATCCCCGAGCACGAGTGGTACCGGGCGGAGGCCGACCAGGTGGAGGTCTTCGCCCCGCTCGTCCCCGTGGAGCGGGTCTGGGTGGAGACCCTGGGTGACCGGCCCGCGCCTACCGGACCGGTGCGGGAACAGGGGATCCAACTCGTCTCGCTGGACGGACCGACGCACCACGCCCCCACCCCGGTCTTCGAAACCGACGCGGTCAGCGGACGACGGGTGGTCCACGTCGAGGACGCCGTCGAACACCGCGATCTACGCGCGGTGACCGAGTCCTACTCCGGTGCCGACGGTGACATCTGTGTCCGGGTCACGCCGGAACTGGAATGGTACCGCTGGGCCTGGCGCGGACAACCACCCACCACTATGGAAATCCCCGTCCACCTGCTGTGGATCGAATAGCTGTCAGACAGCCTTCCGCGCACCGCAGACACGCCAGCCGTCACGAATGTCGACAACGTCGAAAGTCCAGTCCTCCCGACGGCTGCTTCGCTGCTGACCGTTGGCCGAACCCGAGATGGTCAAAGTGGTCGTCACGGACTCACCCTGAGGCGTTTCCACTCTGGTCAACGATCCCCAACCAACTCTTACCACAACATCGAACTTGCTCTCTCGTTGCCGCAACTCGTCACGGAGAGCCGCGACCGCACCAAGATCCGCATCTTGGCAGACGAGAAGACTGGCGCGGGTGTCGTTCTCGTTGACCAGGAACTCACGGAGATAGTTGTCGACGACGACGTCCGGAGCGCTGCGATCCGGAGTGGCGGCCCGCTCGTACAGCACGTAGCCGGTGATCCCGCCGCCGACGCAGAGCAACGCCAGCACCCCGGCGACGACGGTGAGGACGGTCCGGAGCCGACGGGGTGGACGCTGCGGCACCGGCAGCGGCGCAGGGGGTGCCGAGTGCTCCGGTGGGGTCCGCTGCGCCGGTACTCGGGACACCTGGGAACCGGCGGGGGGCTGCACTGATTCCACCCCCTGAGGCTATCGGCTGGACGCTCCGTACCCAATGCCCCGAAGGCTGCGGATCGTGACAGGGCGACCCCGGGAGGTGAGAGTTCGTCGCGATGTGCGACAAGCCCGGCGCATCGCCGCCGCGCTTCCCGGAGGAGTGGCCGGGGCTGGGATACGGTCTGCAGTCGGGGAGGCTTCCCGTCGCGAACAGCGGGGTGGAGCACCTCGGAAAGAGGGGTGGACGCGGTGGCCGGTCCGAAGGCTCGCACGAACCGCGCCGCAGCCCTGCACCGCCGGGCCGCCGCGACCGTCGCCGCTGCCGCCACGGTCCTCGACGAGATCCGTCCGGCCCCCGCCGACCAACGCCGCCAGTACGAGCTGGCGGACCGGCTGCGGCACGCCGCCGCCCTGCTCGCCCCGGGCTGGGCCGGGGACGCCTTGACGGACCTGTCGGCGCACACGCCGTGTGGTGAGGAGCATCCGCCCTTCGTCCGGATCGGGACGGGGGCCCCGCTGGAGGATGCGCGCTTCCCGGCGCTGGTGCCGCTGCTCGGCTCGGCGCACCTGACTCTCGACGTGGACGTGCGTGACACCCGGGTGGCGGGTCTCGTCCGGGCCGTGTTGCTGCGCCTGCTGGCGGCCACGCCCGCGGGTTGCCTCCTGGTCCGTGGCGTCGACGGCACCGCAACACCGGGCACCGCAGGCGCCGGCACCCGACCTGGCACCTCCGACACCACCGCCCGCCCCGGCACCGGCACCGGCACCGGCACCGGCACCGGCAAGGCTGGCACGGAACAGGCCGGCGCCGGGCAATCCGACATCGGCAGAGCCCGCACCGCAGGGGCCGCCCCCCAGAACACCGCCGCCGACGCGAGCACCGCACCGCAGCACAGTGGAACGACGAACCCCCGGGACGGGGCCGTCTTCGCCCCGTTCACCGCGCTGGCCGACGCCGGACTGTTCCCGCCTGCGGCGACGGACGTGGCCGGTCTGCGGGCGGTGCTCGCCGAGGCCGAGCAGTGGGTCTCCCCGGGGGCCGGCCGACCCCGCCGGCACGACCGGACGCTGCTGCTGGTGATCGCCGGGCTGCCCGGGTCGACGGCGTCGAGTGACCTGGACCGGATCGTGGCGCTCGCCGAGCGGGGTCGGGGTGCGGGGCTGCACCTGGTGGTCGCCGGCTGGCCGGCGGCCCGGCCACCGTTGCCACAGGCCACCCCGGTACGGCTGCGCACCTCGTACGCGCTGCTGGGTGATCCGCCGGGCAGCCCGTTCAGCGGACCGGGCACCGACGCGCCGGGGGGCCTGAACTGTCCCGTCCTCGTCGACGAGGACCCCGGCGCGGAGCTGATCGACGCCGTCTGCCGTCGGCTGGCCGACCAGATCGAGGCGGGCTCCCGGTTGGGTCTCGCCGAGCTGCTGCCGCCCGGGGACGCGCCGCTCTGGGCGTCCTCCTCGGTCGACGGCCTGTCCACCACGGTGGGCGACGCCGGCGGCCGGCCGGTCACCGTGGGTTTCACCGAGTTGACTCCGCACTGGTTGGTCAGCGGCCGGTCGGACGCGGACCGGGCGGCCTTCCTGACCAACACGCTGCTCGGCCTGGCCGCCCGTTACGGCCCGGACGAACTGGCCCTGTACCTGGTGGATATGGGTGCCGGGGAGTCGTTCGTGGAGTTCCTCCAGACCCGGCGGGACAGGTCGTGGGTGCCGCAGGTCCGCGCGGCGGGGATGGCCGCCGACCCGGAGTACGTGCGGGACCTGTTCGACCAGTTGGCGGCGGAGATCAATCGCCGGGAGGAGGCGGCGGCACGGGCCGGCGGCCAGCGTTTCGCCGAGCTGCGTGACCATCAGGTGCTGCCGCGCGTCGTCTGCGTCATCGACAATTTTCCGCTGCTGCTGTCGGATCGGGATCCGGTGGCCGCCGAGGTGTTGGCCCGGTTGGACGGGCTGGCCAGGTCGGGTCGCGGGTACGGCGTGCACCTGCTTCTGGCCGGCGCGGGTGATCTGGGCGTCGGCGCGGGAGCGGCACCTCGGGATTCGGTGCTGGGGCAGTTCCCGGTGCGGGTGGCGCTTGCCGGCGGCAGCGCGGTGCTGATGCCGACCAACGACGCCGCCGCCGGTCTGGCGGTGGGCAGTGCCGTGGTCAACACCGCCGGTGGCCTGGGCGGCCCACGCGGCGCGACGCGCGGGCACGAGCGGCTGGTCCGGTTCCCCGACCCGCACGACGCCCCGGAGGTGGTGGAGGAGCTGCGGCACCGGCTGTTCGCGGCACGGCCGGAGGATGCCGTACCGCCTGTGGTGTTCGCGGGTTGGGCCCGGCCGTTGCTGGGCAACGATCCCCGGATGCGTGCCGCCGTTGCCGGTCGGTGCGGGGCGCCGGCGGCGCTGCTGGGCCGGGCGGTCGACGTGGCCCGGACGACCGTGGCGGTGCCGCTGGGCCCGGTGGCCGGCCGCAACCTGGCCGTCCTCGGGCCGGGTCCGGCGGCGGCGACGTTGCTGGCGACGGCCGCGCGCAGCACCGCCGCGCACCATCCGCCGGGCGGCGCGGAGTTCGTGCTCGCGCCGCTGGCCGAGGGCTCCGCGTCGCTGGCCGCCGCGCTCGCCGCCGAGTTGGGTGAGCGTCACCGGGTGTCGACGGTGGACGGGCCGGGGTTGCTGACCGAGTTCTCGGGCACCGGTCCGACCTACCTGGTGGTGTTCGGGGTGGACGTGCCCTCGACGGAGGAACTGCCGCCGGACCGGCTGCGTACGCTGCTGCGGGAGGGCCCGCCGGCGGGTCGGCACCTGCTGGGCTGGTGGCGGACGGTGCCGCCGCTGGCCGGGTTGGTGGGGCCCGACGGCGAGGTCGGGAAGCTGGCCGCGGTCGCGACGGTCGACGTGCCGGGTGCGCAGCTCGCCCCGCTCTTCGGGCACCCGGTGCAGTGGCGTCCCCGACCGGCCCGGGTGGTCCTCTGGGACACCACCGACGACCGGGGCACGGTCCTGGTGCCGTTCGCCGACGAGGCGGACCCGGCATGACCGGCCACGGCCGGGCCCGCGTGGAGGCCATTCACGGCGCAGCCCGCGCGGAGACCATCCACGACGGGGCCGGAACCCGCGGTACGGAAGGCGGTCCGCGCGGAGCCGGCCGGGCAGGGCCGCCACGCGGCTCCGGCCGCGATGCGCGGCGTGCGGGACCGGCCCCCGGGAGGACCGCAGGTGACCGACCGCGAGGAGGACCGGGCGTGACGAGCCGCGAGGAGCCTCGGCCGTGAGCATCGACGACGCCGTGACGGTGGCTCCGGTCCGGCAGCGGGCCGGGGGCGAGCCGACCCCGTCGGTGGCCGCCGCCTGGACCGACTACCTGGCCGCCGCCCGTCAGCTCGACGGGGTACGCCGGGGCGCGGCGACGGCAGCCGCCGCGCAGGCCCGGGCGGTGGAGGCGGCACGCGCCGAGTTGACCGAGGTGCGCGCCCGCCTGACGCCGCAGCAGACCCGGCTGCGCGAGCTGGGCGTACCGGCGATCTCGCTGACCCCGACGCCACCGGAACTGGCCGAGGCGACCCGGGCGATGGCGGGTGGTCCGGCGGCGGTGTTGGCGGGCCTGCGCAAGGCGCAGGGCTGGGCGGAGGGTGCCGACGCGGCGCTGGCGGCGCGCGGTTCGCTGCGGCCGGCGGCCTGGACGCCCCGGTTGCGCAACCTCCTGGTGTACGGTCCGCTGGCGCTGGTCGTGCCCCTGGTGCAGCTGCTGCTCCTGGTGACCCTCGGCACCGGACCGGTGGTCGTGGCGGCGCTGCTGGTGGGTCTGCCGATGCCTGCGGCGGCGTTCGCGGCGGGCTGGGTGGGGGTGGGTCGGTTGTTCCCGCCGGGGCCGGACGGCCGGTGGGACCGTACGCCCCGACTGGGGCTGCTGACCTGCCTGATCCCGGCGGTGGTGACCGCCGCCGGGATCACGCTGGCGCTGCTGGCCGGTTGACCGCGCCGCCCCACGCGTCACGGTTCAGCGGCTCAGCGGCTCAGCGGCTCAGCGGCTCAGCGGCTCAGCGGCTCAGCGGCTCAGCGGCTCAGCGGGGAATGATCAGGGACATCGCCTCGGCGCGGGACTTCGCGTCGTGCTGGAGCACGCCCCGCACGGCCGAGGTGATGGTCTTGGCGCCGGACTTCTGGATGCCGCGCATCGCCATGCACATGTGCTCGCAGTCCAGTATCACGATGACGCCACGCGGTTGCAGCTTGCTCATCAGCAGGTCGGCGATCTGCGAGGTCAGCCGTTCCTGCACCTGCGGACGGCGGGCGAAGACCTCGACCAGCCGGGCCAGCTTGGACAGGCCGGTGATCCGGCCGTCGGGGCCGGGGATGTAGCCGATGTGCGCGCTGCCCCGGAACGGCAGCAGGTGGTGTTCGCAGAGGCTCATCACGTCGATGTCCCGGACGAGCACCAACTCTTCGTGGTTGGCCTCGAAGGTGGTGCTGAGCACCTGGGACGGGTCGACCCGCAGGCCGGCGAAGAGTTCGGCGTACGCGCGGGCCACCCGGGCCGGGGTCTGCTGGAGGCCGTCGCGGTCGGGGTCCTCGCCGACCGCGATGAGGATCTCGCGGACCGCCTTCTCGATCCGGCCGAGGTCCATGGTGTCCTCGATCGGGCGACCGTTGAGCTTGCCGCTGATCAGCCGGGCGGCGACGTAGTCCAACGTCTCGTCACCGGGCTCGGTGGACGAGGCGGCCAGCCCCGGGTTGTCGGGGCTGGCCGCGGCGTCGGTGTTCAGTGCAGACCGTCCGAGTTGTTCGTGGCCCCGCCGACGGAGATGCCGTCGGCGGTCGCCTGCGCCTTGAGCTTCTCCTTCTCGGCCGGGGTGAGCACCGGCGGCTCGGTGGAGGGCAGGCGCTTGCCGAAGCCGTTGTACGGGGCCATCGGCGGGCGCTTGACCACCCGGGAGCAGATCCGGGCCATGTCGGCGGTGGAGAGGGTCTCCTTCTCCATCAGCTCCAGGACCATGTTGTCCAGGACGTCCCGGTATTCCACCAGGATCTCCCAGGCCTCGTCGTGGGCCAGCTCGATCAGGGCCCGCATCTCGCCGTCGATCTCGGCGGCGACCGAGTCGGAGTAGTCCCGTTCGTGGCCCATGTTGCGGCCGAGGAACGGCTCGTCCCCGCTGGTGCCGTACTTGATCGCGCCGAGCTTCGAGCTCATGCCGTACTGCGTGATCATCGCGCGGGCCAACTGGGTGGCCTTCTCGATGTCGTTGCCGGCTCCGGTGGTGGGCTCGTGGAAGACGAGTTCCTCGGCGGCCCGGCCACCCAGGGCGTACGCCAGGGTGTCGATCATCTCGGCCCGGGTCTGGGTGTACTTGTCCTCGGTCGGCAGGACCAGGGTGTGCCCCAGCGAGCGACCCCGGGACAGGATGGTCACCTTGTGCACCGGCGCGGCGTGCGGCAGCGCCCAGGCGACCAGCGCGTGCCCACCCTCGTGGTACGCGGTGATCTTCTTCTCCTGGTCGCTCATCACCCGGGTCCGACGCTGCGGCCCGGCGATCACCCGGTCGATCGACTCCTCGAGCGAGTCGTTGGTGATCGCCCGCTGTTCCTTGCGGGCGGTGAGCAGCGCCGACTCGTTGATCACATTGGCCAGGTCGGCACCGGAGAAGCCGGGGGTACGCCGGGCGACCGCGTCGAGGTCGACGTCGGGCGTGAACGGCTTGCCCTTGGCGTGCACCCGCAGGATCGCCTTGCGGCCCTCCATGTCGGGTGCGTCGACGGGGATCTGCCTGTCGAACCGGCCCGGACGCAGCAGCGCCGGGTCGAGGATGTCCGGCCGGTTGGTGGCGGCGATCAGGATGACCCCGCCCTTGGTGTCGAAGCCGTCCATCTCGACGAGCAGCTGGTTGAGGGTCTGCTCCCGCTCGTCGTGGCCGCCGCCCATGCCGGCGCCACGGTGCCGGCCGACGGCGTCGATCTCGTCGACGAAGACGATCGCCGGGGCGTTCGTCTTGGCCTGCTCGAAGAGGTCGCGGACCCGGCTCGCGCCGACACCGACGAACATCTCGACGAAGTCGGAGCCGGAGATCGAGTAGAACGGCACCCCGGCCTCGCCTGCGACGGCGCGGGCCAGCAGCGTCTTACCGGTACCGGGCGGACCGAAGAGCAGCACGCCCTTCGGGATCTTGGCACCCAGGGCCTGGTACTTCGCCGGGTTCTGGAGGAAGTCCTTGATCTCGTGGAGTTCCTCCACCGCCTCCTCGGCCCCGGCGACGTCCGCGAAGGTCGTCTTCGGGGTGTCCTTGGTGATCATCTTCGCCTTGGACTTGCCGAAGTTGAGCACCCGGGAGCCGCCGCCCTGCATCTGCGACATGAAGAACAGCAGCAGGAGCACGAGCAGCGCGATCGGCAGCAGGTTGACCAGCAGGCTCACCCAGATGCTGTCGGAGGACACCTTGGCGTCCGCCGGGCCGGTGACCCGGTTGGCCGCCTTGGCCGCCAGCACCTCGTTCCAGACCTGCTCGCCGGCCTGGTAGGGGAACTGGGCCTCGATCCGGTCGGTCGTGGTGTCGCCGAACTTGGTCTTCTCGGCCAGGTTGAGCTGGAGCGTCTGCTCCTTGTCCTGGAAGACGACCTTGTTGATCTTGGCGGTGTGCAGTTGGTCGAGCGCAACGGAAGTGTCCACCCGGTGGTAACTGGGACCAGCGGTGAACAGCTGACTGAGCACAACGGCGCCGAGGATGACCAGGATGATCCAGACCACCGGTCGGCGGAAGAAACGCGTACGTTCCATGCTGTTGTCGAGCGCCGGAGCGCCCGCATCCTCCTGATCGACGTCCTGACCGTCTGAATGGTGTCGCCGCCGGGGGCGGCGTCGAGCCGCCGTGCGGGCCGGCCTCGACCCCGAGGCGCGCGAACTGCCGCACCGCGGTCATTCGACGGTACACCGTGCACGCGAGGAGCGAGCTTGCGAGCCCCGCAGTTACGCGTACGGCGAACCGGGTTTCGGCCGGCGTGACGGGGAACGTGCGCACCGGCTCCGTCGACCGCCCGGTCACGCGGGTCGGGGTGCCGGACGCGGAGATGTCCCACGCCACCGGCACCCACGGTAGTCGGATTGCCTGGGAGCCCGCTGAACGTCCGCTCGATGACGACCGATACGGGCGCAGTTCAGGCGCGGGCGTAGACCTCGGGCTTGAGCACCCCGACGTAGGGCAGCTCGCGGTAGCGCTCGCCGAAGTCGAGGCCGTAGCCCACGACGAACTCGGTCGGGATGTCGAAGCCTACGTACTTGACCGGCACCGTGACCTTCACCGCGTCGGGCTTGCGGAACAGGGCCACCACCTCGACGCTGGCCGCCGACCGGGACTCCAGGTAGCGCAGCAGCCAGGACAGGGTCAGGCCGGAGTCGACGATGTCCTCGACCACCACCACGTGCCGGCCGGCGATGTCCCGGTCGAGGTCCTTGAGGATGCGCACCACGCCGGAGGAGGTGGTGCCCTGGCCGTACGAGGAGATGGCCATGAAGTCCAGCTCGACGGGCGGACCCTGCCGGCCCAGCGCGCGGGCGAAGTCGGCCATGAACATGACCGCGCCCTTGAGGACGCAGACGAGCAGCAGTCCGTCGGTGACCCCGGCGTAGTCCGCCGAGACCTGCTTGGCCAGCTCCGCCGTCTTCTCGCGGATCTGCGCCTCGGAGATGATCACGTGATCGATGTCGGCGTCGTACCAGGAGCCGTCAGCCATGCTCCTAGCCTGCCGTACGCCGGAGGGCCCGCGTCGGCGGGGCCGCCCCTTCTGGCGCGGTCCCGCCCCGAATTTTCCGGCACAACGGAATCAATCACCTCAGCAGGTGCGGGATCGCCAGCGGCGGCCCTCCTCGGTGGGCTTCCAGTCGGCCGAGTCGCGGGTGTCGGCGGTCAGGCCGAACGCCGAGGCGGCGGTCAGCGCGGCGAGGAAGAGCAGGAACAACAGGAACTGCATGGCGGCGCTCGCTTTCTCGCGATCTGAGTGGTTTTCGCCGCCGGTGCGCACCGGACTCATCCCAGTTTCCGCCAGTGGTCCGGGCCGGGACAGTGGCAGTCATGCCAGGTACCCTCGATTTCCTGCCACCTTTCCGGTTACCCTCGTCACATGATTCGATCGGTGGCCGTCATCGCGTTGGACCAGGTGGCCGTCTTCGAGCTGGGCGTGCTCACCGAGGTCTTCGGCACCGACCGCACCGACGACGACTTCCCCGGCTACCGGTTCACCGTCTGCACCGCCGACGGCGACCCGGTCCGTACCGCCTCCGGGTTCGGGCTCACCCCGCACGCCGACCTCGCCCCGGTCGACGACGCCGACCTGGTCGCCGTGCCCGCGTACACCCAGGGGGGTGAGGTGCCCGAGGCGGTGCTGGCCGCGCTGCGCCGCGCCGCCGACCGGGGGGCGTACGTGTTCAGCGTCTGCTCGGCGGCGTTCGTGCTCGGCGCGGCCGGCCTGCTCGACGGCCGGGAGTGCACCACCCACTGGAAGTACGCCGACGAGCTGCAACGCCGGCACCCCTCGGCCCGGGTCCGGTGCAACAGCCTCTACGTGGCCGACGGCCCGGTGCTGACCAGCGCCGGCACCGCCGCCGGCATCGACGCCTGCCTGCACCTGGTGCGCCAGGAACACGGCTCGGTCACCGCCACCCGGCTGGCCCGGCGCATGGTGGTCCCCCCGCACCGCGACGGCGGCCAGTCCCAGTACGTCGAGGCGCCGATCCCGGCCACCCCCGACGCGCCCACCCTCGAACCGGTGCTGAGCTGGCTGGTGGGGCACCTGGACCGGCCGACCACCGTGGACGAGCTGGCGGCCCGCGCCGGCATGTCACCACGGACCTTCGCCCGCCGGTTCCGGGCCGAGACCGGCACCACCCCGCACGACTGGTTGACCAACCAGCGGGTGCTGCTGGCCCGCCGGCTGCTGGAGGAGACCCGGCTGAGCGTGGAGAGCGTCGCCGGCCGCTCGGGTTTCCCCGATGCCGCCGCCCTGCGCCACCACTTCGCCCGCCGGGTCGGCACCACCCCGCAGGGCTACCGCACCACCTTCCGCGACCGCGTCCCCACCGCCTGAGCCGCCGCCCCCGGGGGCGGCGCCGGGGTCAGTAGCCCAGCGCCGCGCCGTCGACCCGGGGCTCCGCGCCGACCACCCAGCCGCCGGCCGGGGCCCGCCACAGCGCCTGGCCGTACCCGAAGACGGACGGCTCGTCGGCGACGGTGACCTCGTGGCCCCGGGCGCGCAACCCCGCGACCAGGCCGGGCTCGGCCGCCAGCGCCGGCTCGACCAGCAGGGTCCGGCCGGCGTGCCAGTACCAGCGGGGGGCGTCGAGGGCGGCCTGCGGATCACGACCGTCGTCGACGGTCGCGGCGACCAACTGGACGTGCCCCTACGGCTGCATGTGCCCGCCCATCACCCCGAACGGGCCGACCGGTGCGCCGTCGCGGGTCAGGAAACCCGGGATGATCGTGTGGAACGGACGCTTGGCCGGCCCCACCAGGTTGGGGTGACCCGGGTCGAGCCGGAAACCGGTGCCCCGGTTCTGCAGGGCGAAGCCGTGGCCGGGCAGCACCACCCGGGAGCCGAACCCCAGGTAGGTGGACTGGATCAGGCTGACCATCAGCCCGCCCGCGTCGGCCGTGCAGAGGTAGACGGTGCCGCCCCGCTCGGGCGTGCCGGCCACCGGGTCGCCGGCCCGGTCGGTGAGCAGCGCCCGCCGCGCCGCCAGGTAGCCCGGGTCGAGCAGGCCGGCGGTCGGCACCTCGGCGCGTTCCGGGTCGGCCACGTGGGCGTGCGCGTCGGCGAAGCCGAGCTTGACCGCCTCCACCTGCCGGTGCACCCGGTCCACCGGGTCGACGCCCGGGTCGAGGCCGTCCAGGACGCCCAGCGCCAGCAGCGCCGCCAGCCCCTGCCCCGGCGGCGGCAGCTCCCACACCTCGTGCCCCCGGTAGCGGACGCTGACCGGGTCGACCCAGGTCGAGGTGTGCGCGGCCAGGTCGGCGGCGGTGAGGAAGCCACCGGTACGGGCGGCGTGCCGGTCCAGCGCCGCCGCGATCGCGCCCCGGTAGAAGTCCTCCGCGCCGGTGGCGGCGATCAGCCGCAGCGTCCGGGCCGCCGCCGGGTTGCGCCAGCGTTCGCCGGGTCGGGGCGCCCGGCCGGCCACCGTGAAGACCCGGTCGAACTCGGTGAACTCGGCACCCGCCGGCACCGGTTGTGCCAGTGCCCGGGCCCAGGTGGCGGCGGTGCCGGTGGAGACCGGATGGCCGTGTTCGGCGTACCCGACCGCGTCGGTGAAGAGGTCGGCGAAGGGCAGCACGCCGAACCGGTCGTGCAGGTCCCGCCAGCCGGCCGGCGCTCCGGGCACCGTCACCGGCAGCCAGCCCCGGGCGGGCATCGCCGGGCCGGACGCCTGCGCGCCACCGAGCGCCGCCACCGGTTCCGCCGCCGCCCCACCGGTGGCGGCCAGCACCACCTCCCGGGTCAACCCGGCCGGTGACCGCCCGGCGGCGGCGAGACCGTGCAGCCGGTCGCCGTCCCAGACGATGGCTAACAGGTCACCACCGATGTCGTTGGACGGCGGCTGCACCACGGTCAACGTGATCGCGGTCGCCAGTGCCGCGTCGACGGCGTTGCCGCCGCGCCGCAGCACGGCCAGGCCCGCCGCCGCCGCGAGCGGATGGCTGGTCGAGACGGCACCGTGCGGGGCGAACAGGGCACTGCGGGGGTACGCCATCAGCCCTGTCTACCGCACCGGAGCGGGCCCGCCCAGGTCGACGGGGAGCAGCCGGCCGTCCCGACGGCCGACGCGTACGCCCCCCGGCAGGGCGGTCGGGCCCTGCCCACGCCAGGCGGTGACCAGGGCGTCCAACGCGTCGACGTGCCGGTGGGACAGCGCACCCGGTGGTGCCCCCAGCTCCCGTGCCCAGGCGTGCAGCACCCGGCCGCGTACCGCCCCGGGGAGGCCGGCCAGCGCCGGCACGGACAGCCCGCCGCCGTCGCGTACCCCCGGGCTGCCGTCGGGCCGGGACTGCGGGGCGCCGAGGGCGGCGGCGGCCAGGTCGTCCAGCGCGGCGGTGTCCGCGGCGAGCATCCGGGCGGTACGCGCCAGGTTGTCCACGACCCCGTCGCCGAGCGCGGCGACCAGCGCCGGCAGCGCGTCGGCGCGGACCCGGGCCCGGGCGTACGACGGGTCGGTGTTGTGCGGATCCTGCCAGGGGGTCAGGCCGAGTGCCCCGCACGCGTCGCGGGTCTGCGCCCGGGTGACGTCGAGCAGAGGGCGCAGCAGCGGCACCCCGGCCAACTCCCGCCGGGCGGGCATCCCGGCCAGCCCGCGCGGGCCGGCCCCCCGGGCGAGCGCCAGCAGCACCGTCTCGGCCTGGTCGTCGCGGGTGTGCCCGAGCAGGACGGCGACCGCACCGTGCCGCCGGGCCGCCGCCGTCAATGCCTGGTAGCGGGCCTGCCGGGCGGCCGCCTCGGGGCCACCGGGCCGGCCGGCCACCGTCACCGGCACCGCCTCGACCGGATCGAAACCGACCCGCCCGGCCCACCCGGCGACGGCGGCGGCCCGCTCGGCCGACCCGGCCTGCAACCCGTGGTCGACGGTCACCAGACCGGCCGGCCGGCCGAGCCGGGACGCCACGAACGCGGTGGCGGCGGCGAGGGCCAGCGAGTCCGCCCCACCCGAGCAGGCCACCAGCACCGGCCCGGCGGGCGGCAGCCCGGCCAGCGCCCGACGGACCGCGACCCGGACGGCGGCCACCGCCGGATCGGGCGACGGCCCGGAAGAGACACCGACGCCGCGCCGCCCGACCTCGGCCGGCTCGGCGGTACGGAGCCCGACCGGCAGGTCGGCGGGGCTGGGCCGGCCGGCCACCGGGTCAGCCGGCGGTCGGGGTGGCGCCGGCCGGGCCGTGCACCCGGGCCACCCAGGCTGCCGGGTCGCCCAGCTCGTCGAGCCGGGGCAGGGTCAGCGGCGAACCGAAGATCTTGTTGAAGCCGGGCATGCCGACCTGCTCGACCACGCCGTGCACGAACTTGCGGCCCTCGGCGTACTGGCGCATCTTGACGTCCACGCCGAGCAGCCGGCGGATCGCCTTCTCCAGCGGGTTGCCCGTCTCACGGCGGCGGTTGAAACCCGCCCGGATCCGCTCCACGCTGGGGATGACCTGCGGGCCGACGCCGTCCATCACGAACTCGGCGTGCCCCTCGAGCAGGGTCATCAGCGCGGTGAGCCGGTCCAGCACGGCCCGCTGTGCCGGGGTCTGCACGATGTCCAGCACACTGGTGCGGCTGTCCGGGTCACGGACCGCGTCGGAGAGGGTGGAGACCCCCCGGCGCAGCCGCTCGACCAGGTGCTCGGTGCCCTGCGAGGCGTCCACGAACGCCTGCACCTCACCGAGGAAGTACGCCCGCATCCACGGCACAGCGGTGAACTGGGTGCGGTGGGTGACCTCGTGCAGGCACACCCAGAGCCGGAAGTCGCGCGGGTCGGCCCCGAGCTTGCGTTCCACCTCGACGATGTTCGGCGCGACCAGCAGCAGCTGCCCCGGGTCGGCCGAGAAGACCTCGTACTGGCCGAGCACCCGGCCGGAGAGGTAGGCCAGCACGGTGCCGGCCTGCACCCCGGTGAGCCGGGAGCCGACCGCCTCGGTGAGCGCGCCGGGCGGCTTGTCGCCGGAGAGCCGGCTGACCAGTGGCGTGATCACCTCACGCAGGCCGGCGATGTTGGTGGCCGCCCAGTCGCGCCGGTCCACCACCCGCACCGGCGGATGGCTCACCTGCGGACGCAGCCCCGTGTAGTCGGCGACGTGCCCGGCCGCCTCGTCGGTGAGCCGGCGCAGATCGCCGACCACCCCGGTCGCCTCCGCGTACGACACGCGGGGGCCCGACTTGCTCAGCGCCCCAGCGGTGGCGGCGGCCAGATCCCAGTCCACGAACTGCGCCATGCCACCCACCGTACCCGCGCCGCGACACCCCGGCCGGTTGCCCGCGTCCGGGCCACCGGCGGCGGGGCCGACGCGTCCCACCGGCCCGGGCGGTCCGCGCCCACCGGGGCAGGTCGGGTGCCGCCGCTCAGCGGCAGCCGCAGCCGGCCAGCGCGCCGGCGATCCGGTCCAGTGCCGCCCGGGTGACCTCCGGGTCGCCGGCCGGGGCCTGGTCGGTGAGCACCGCGAACGTGAGCAGCCGGCCGTCGCGGGTGGTGACCAGGCCGGCGATGGCGTGCACCCCGGTCAGGGTGCCGGTCTTGGCCCGGACCACGCCGGCTCCGGCGGCGGTCTCCGTCGACTCGTAGCGGGTGCCGAGGGTGCCCGACCAGGCGGCCACCGGGAGACCGCCGAAGATCGCGGTCAACTCCGGGTGGGTGCCGTTGCCGGCCACCGCGATCAGGTCGGTGAGCAGCGACGGGCTGATCCGGTTGCTGCGGGACAGCCCGCTGCCGTCGGCGAGGCTGATCTCGTCGGCCGGCAGTCCCAGCTCGCCGATCACCTCGTCCATCGCCGCCGCGCCACCGGCGAAGGACGCCTGCTGGTTGCGGGCCAGGGCGACCTGGCGGGCCAGGGCCTCGGCGATCACGTTGTCACTGTCGGTGATCATGATGTCGACCAGCCGGACCATCGGCAACGACTCGACCTTGCCCAGTTCGGTGCCAGGCGCGGGCGTGCCGGCCGCCGTCGCGCCACCGGCCGCCGGGGCGGTGCCCCGGACCACCCCGCCCTGGGGCAGGCCGAGCAGCCGGGCGAAGGAACGGCCGGCGGCCAGGTCAGGCTCGGCGTACCGGGTGGCCGCACCGTGGCTGTCGGCGAAGTTCTTCCGCGCCCCCACCGGGTCCCGGCGCGCGCCGTCGGTCATCAGCGCGGTGATCGACGCGCCGAATCCGCCGGTCGGGATGTCCGCATCCCAGCCGGGACCGTGGACCGGGCCGGGGAAGAGCGTGGAGTCGACCACCACCCGGGTCGGGGCGGTGCCGCCGAGGGCCTGCTTGACCTGCGCGGCGAGCGCGTCGAGGCGGGCCGCGCCGGGGTAGAAGCCGTTTTTGTCCACGGCCAGCGTCGGGTCGCCGCCGCCGACCAGCACCACCTCGCCCGGGCTCGCCCCGGCCACCGCCCGGGTGGCGATCCGGTGCCCGGGGCCCCGCGCCTTCAGCACGGTCACCCCGGTGGCGAGCTTGGTGACCGAGGCGGGCACGGTGGCGTCGTCGCCGCCCTTGGCGTACAGCGATTCGCCGGTGACGACGTCGGCCACCGACACGTTGACCCGACTGCCCAGGGCGGCGGCGGTGGTCAGTGGTTCCACCGCGGCGCGTACCCCGGCCGGGGTCGGCTCCGGTGCGGTGCCGTCGGGGCCGGCGAGCACCGGGGACGGGTCGGGCTCGGGCGGTCGCGCGGTGGGCGACGGGGTGCTGTCCGCCCCGCCCAGCCAGCCGGCGACCGGGCCCGGCCGGAGCACCGCCGCCGCTCCGGCGAGACCCACCAGCAGCACGACGACCAGCAGCGCCGGCACCCACCGCCGACGCCGACGAGGTGGACCGGCGGGCGGTGGCGGGCCACCGTCCGGCGGCGCGGAGCCGGGACGGGCCGACGGCTCCGGACGGGCCGGCGGCGACGCCACGACCGGGTGGGTGGCGACCGGGGCCGAGCCCCGGTGCGGAGGGACCGCCGCGGAGCCGGACGCCGGAGCGGCCGGCGCGGCAGACGCCGGGGCGGCACCGGACGGGGGGAACGGGGGCGACACCGGGGCGGACCCGACGGCCGGTCGGCCCTCGGTCGCGGACGGTGGACGCCAGGCCGGCGGTGGCGGATGCTCCTCGGACCGGCCGGTGACCGGCGGTTCGGGCGTCGACTCGGGGCGACGGGGGACGTTCGCGTCGGGCACCGAGACCCGACCGGTGGCACCGCCGGTCACGGACCGGCCCGATCCCCGGCCGTCAACCCCCTCCGGGCGGTAGTGTGAATCTTCCCTCCCCACGACCCCCTCCTCCCGCCGCCGAACTCGCCTGGGTGACACTACTTCGGTCCGAAGACTATGCGGCGTCCGGAGCCGACGGGTGGCCATTCATCCGTACCGGGCGTCAGTGGTTCCGTTCAGCCAGCGTGGGCAGACGAGGGAGCGTGGGAGATGGATTTCGACGTCACGGTTGAGATCCCGAAGGGTCACCGCAACAAGTACGAGGTGGACCACGCGACGGGCCGGATCCGGCTGGACCGCACCCTGTTCACGTCGACCCAGTACCCGGCCGACTACGGCTTCATCGAGGGCACCCTCGGCGAGGACGGCGACCCGCTGGACGCGCTGGTGCTGGTCCCCGAGCCGACCTTCCCGGGCTGCCTGATCCGCTGCCGCACCATCGGCATGTTCCGGATGACCGACGAGAAGGGCGGCGACGACAAGGTCCTCTGCGTCCCCTACGAGGACCCGCGTCAGGAGCACCTGCGCGACATCCACCACCTGGGCGAGTTCGACCGGCTGGAGATCCAGCACTTCTTCGAGGTCTACAAGGACCTCGAACCGGGCAAGTCGGTCGAGGGCGCGACCTGGGTCGGCCGGGTCGAGGCCGAGGCCGAGGTGCTGGCGTCCTACCAGCGGGCCCGCGACGCCGAGGCGCAGGGCGGCACCGCGCACTGACCGGCTTACCGCGAGCGGCCCGGACCGGACGGTCCGGGCCTTCGTCGTCGCCCGGCCGGCCGCGGGTCCCGGTCGGCGGCGGTCAACCCAGCAGGCCCCGGGCCGCGTCGTAGAGGTCCAGCACCGCGCAGGCCACCGGCACCACCGCCACCACCAGCGCCGTGTCGGTCAGGTCGGCCACCCGACCGAGGTACGGCGAGACCGGCCGCCGGGCGTACGTCGTACCGGCGGCGACGGCGAGTAGGGCGACGACCAGCCCGCCCCCGCTCAACGCCAGCAGCCCGGGGACACCGGGCCGGCCGGCGAGCACCGCCCCGAGCACCGCGAACCCGGCCAGGCCGGCCGTGACCGGGGGTACCCGGTGCCGGACGGCCACGAACAGCCGGGACCGCAGCAGCAGCACCCCCGCGCCGACGGCCACCAGCACCCGCCCGGCGAGCCCACCGTCGGCGGCGAGCACCAGCGTGGCGGCCACCACCGCGACCGCGTGCCCGAGCAGCATCCCGGTCAGCATCTCCTCGCTGCGGGCCACCGCCGCATGCACCCGGGCCCGGTCCGGCAGGTCCCGTACGCCGTCCGGGCCACCCGTCGGGCCGGCCGGCAGGGTGATCGGTGGCAGCGGTACCTTGCCCAGCCGGATCGCCAGCAGCGGCAGCGCCCCCAGGACGAAGACCATGACGCAGAGCAGCACGGCGGCGGTGCCGGCCGGGTCGAGCAGCAGCCCGCCCAGACCGGCGAGCCCGCCCACCGCTCCCGCCGTCGCACCGGCCACGAAGACCCGCAGCCGGGTGGCGACGCCGAGCAGGCCCAGCACGGCGGTCAGGAGCAGCGCCACCGCACCGGCGAGCAGCTCGGGTGCGCCGAGCCAGGGCAGTGGCCGCAACACCCCCACCGGGTCGCCCGAGCTGACCGCGAGCGCGCCCGCCGCGGCGGCGTACGGCAGGGCGTAGCCGCCGAGGGTGGCCCCGGTGGGGCCGTCACCCCACGCCCGGGAGGCGGTGGTGCCGGCGAGGGTGAGCAGCAGCGCCACCACACCCGCGGCGGGCCAGGCGGCGGGCTGTCCCGGCCCGGCGGCCAGCACGGCGAGCAGCCCCACGGCGAGCGGGACGCCCGCACCGGCCAGCACGGCCGCCCGGGTCGTCGCCGCCGACCAGGCCGCCCCCCGGCGACGCGCGCCGTCGGCGATGGCCTCGACCACGTCGTCGTACTCCAGTTCGGGCCACTGGTCGTGGGCGGGCACCAGGTGCAGCACCTCGCCGTCGCGTACCCCCTGCGGCAGCAGCGGCTGCGCGGTCACCAGCACCGCCCCGTCGGTACGCCGCAGCACCCAGCCGCCGTGCCGCTCGCCGTCGTCGGCCAGCCCCTCCCCGGCGTGCCGGAGCACCTCGGGCAGCAGCTCGGCCAGGGGGACCTGCTCCGGCAGGGCCACGTCGACGCGTCGCCCCGGCGCGCTGATGGTGACCCTGGCCAGCCCGATGGTCATCGACTGGACTCCATATCGATAGGCGGTGGCGGCTGACGGACGACGCGCACTTTACCTACGATGAGCCAGGTTCGGGTTACCGAGCGCCACAGGGAGGTGGATTTGTCCACTGTCGTCATCAGGCGGCCACCGCGTCGGCCCGCCCCGGAGATCCCCGTCGGCGAGCTGCCCGTGGAGGGTCCGCCGGAGATCCCGGTGGTCACCGGCGGGCGCTGGCAGCAGGCGCTGATGGTGCTGCCGATGCTGGGCGGCACGGTGGCGATGGCGATGATGTTCGGTCGCGGTGGCGGTGCCTACTCGTACGTGGTGGGCGGGATGTTCGGGCTCTCCTCGGTGGCGATGCTGATGACCTCCTGGGGCAGCGCCTCGGGCAGCCCGCGGAAGTCGGAGATGATGGCCGCCCGCCGGGAGTACCTGCGGCACCTGACCACCCTGCGACGGCGGGTCCGGCAGACCGCCCGGCAGCAGCGGGCCGGGCTGTACTACCGGCATCCCGACCCGGAGCGGCTCTGGTCGACGGTGGACAGTCACCGGGTCTGGGAACGCCGCCCCGGCGACCCGGACTTCGGCGTGGTGCGGGTCGCCGTCGGTCCGCAGACGCTGGCCACCCCGCTGGTGCCGCCGGTCACCCGACCGCTGGAGGAGCTGGAGCCGATGACCGCGGGGGCGCTGCGGCGCTTCCTCGACGCGTACTCGGTGGTGCCGGACCTGCCGGTGGCGCTGTCGCTGCGCAGCTTCGCCCGGGTCTTCGTCCGGGGCGGGCAGCCGGGCGGCACGGTCGGGCCGGGCGGGGGCGCGGCGGAGAGCGGCACCGGGTCGCCCCACGCGCAGGCGCTGGCCCGCGCGATGCTCGTCCAGCTCGCCGTCTTCCACGCCCCCGACGAGCTGCTCGTCGCCGTCTGCGCCGGCCCGGAACGGCGTCGGCACTGGGAGTGGGTGAAGTGGCTGCCGCACGCCCACCACCCGAGCAGGGTCGACGCGCTGGGCCCCGTCCGGCTGGTCACCAGCTCCGCCGTCGACCTGGAACGGCTCCTCGGCGACGTGCTGGCCAGCCGGTCCCGGTTCAGCCCGGCCGGGCCGGCCACCGACGGCCCGCACGTGGTGGTGCTCCTCGACGGCGGTGACCTGACCGACGCCACCGAACTGACCGGCGACGGCGGCATCGACGCGGTGACCGTGCTCGACCTGGACACCCCGCCGCCGCGCCTGCTGGACCGGTTCGCCCTGCTGCTGGAGGTGCGCGCCGGACGGCTGCACTCCTGGTCGGCCGAGGGGCACGCCGAGGTGGGCACCGCCGACCGGCTGGACGTGGTCGACGCGGAGGCGGTCGCCCGGCGGCTCGCCCCGTTGCGGCTCGCCGCCGTCGCCCGGGGCACCGAGGCCGCCCCCGGGGCCGAACCCGGCCTCCCCGAGCTGCTCGGGCTGGGCGACCCGGAGGGGTTCACCGCCGACCAGGGCTGGCTGCCCCGCTCGCCCCGGGACCGGCTGCGGGTGCCGATCGGGGTCGGCCCGGACGGCGGCGCGGTCGAGCTGGACCTCAAGGAGTCGGCGCAGGACGGGATGGGCCCGCACGGGCTGCTGATCGGGGCAACCGGCTCCGGCAAGTCGGAGCTGCTGCGCACCCTGGTCCTGGCGTTGGCCGCCACGCACAGCTCGGAGCAGCTCAACTTCGTCCTGGTCGACTTCAAGGGCGGGGCCACCTTCGCCTCCTTCGACCGGCTGCCGCACACCGCCGCCGTGATCACCAACCTGGTCGACGCGCTGCCGCTTGTCGACCGGATGGTGGACGCCATCAACGGTGAGCTGATGCGCCGCCAGGAGCTGCTGCGCCGGGCCGGCAACTTCGCCAGCCTGCGTGACTACGAGCGGGCCCGGGCGGCCGGCGCGCCACTGGCCCCGCTGCCGTCGCTGCTGCTGGTCTGCGACGAGTTCTCCGAGCTGCTGTCCGCCAAGCCCGACTTCATCGACCTGTTCGTGCAGATCGGCCGGCTGGGCCGCTCACTCGGCGTGCACCTGCTGCTGGCCAGCCAGCGGCTGGAGGAGGGGCGGCTGCGCGGGCTGGACACCCACCTGTCGTACCGGATCGGGTTGCGGACCTTCTCGGCGCTGGAGTCCCGCACGGTGCTCGGGGTGCCGGACGCGCACGAGCTGCCCCGCTCCCCCGGGCACGGCTTCCTGCGCGCCGGCACCGACCCGCTGGTCCGGTTCCGGGCCGCGTACGTCTCCGGTCCGCTGCGACGCCACGGCGGCCCGGCCGGGGGCGGGGCCGGTGGGGCGGCCCGGCTGCTCACCTTCTCCACCCATCTGGTGCCGGTGCCCGAGCCGGCCGCCCCGGTCACCCCACCGGTCGTCGAGGACGAGGCGGGAAGCCTGCTCGACACGCTGGTCGGCCGGTTGGCCGGGCAGGGGCCGCCGGCGCACCAGGTGTGGCTGCCGCCGCTGGACCGGGCGCCCACCCTGGACGAGCTGCTCGGCCCGCCCGGCGTCGACCCCGACCGGGGTCTGGGCTTCGCCAGCCCGGAGCTGCACGGCGGCCTCCAGGTGCCGGTGGCGGTGGTCGACAAGCCGTACGAGCAGCGCCGCGACGTGCTGTGGTTGGCGCTGGGCGGGGCGGCCGGGCACGTGGCCGTGGTCGGCGCGCCGCAGAGCGGCAAGTCGCACGCGTTGCGGACGCTGGTCTGCGCGCTGGCGCTCACCCACACGCCGGCCGAGGCGCAGGTCTACTGCCTGGACTTCGGCGGCGGCGGGTTGACCGCGCTGCGGGAGCTGCCGCACGTGGGCGGGGTCGCCGGCCGGGCCGACCCGACGGTGGTCCGGCGTACGGTCGGGGAGATCGCCACCCTGCTCGCCGAGCGGGAACGCCGCTTCACCGAGCTGGGCGTGGAGTCGGTGGCGGCGTGGCGCGAGCGGCGGCGGGAGCTGGCCGTCGCCGGTCAGCCCCCCGTCGACCCGTTCGGTGACGTGTTCCTCGTCGTCGACGGCTGGGCCACCCTGCGCGGCGAGTACGACGACCTGGAACCCCTGATCACCGACCTGGCCACCCGGGGCCTGTCGTACGGGGTGCACGTGGTGGCGAGTGCCGTGCGCTGGCTGGATTTCCGGCCCGGCATCCGGGACCTGTTCGGGTCCCGGTTGGAGCTGCGCCTGGGTGACCCGTCCGACTCGGTGGTGAAGCGGGTGGCGGCGGCCGGCGTGCCGGAGCAGCCGGGACGGGGGATCACCGCGCAGAGCCTGCACTTCCTCACCGCCCTGCCGCAGCTCACCGGCGGGGACACGGCGGATCTGGTCAAGGCGGTCGCGGGGGCCTGGTCGGGGCCGCCCGCCCCCCGGGTGCGGCTGCTCCCCCCGGTGCTGCCCTACGCCGACCTGGACACCACCGCCGGCACCGGGCTGGCGTTCCCGGTCGGGATCGCCGAGGCGGACCTGCGCCCGGTGCTGCTCGACTTCGCCATCGAGCCGCACTTCGTGGTCTTCGGCGACGCCGAGTGCGGCAAGTCGTCGTTCCTGCGGGCGCTGGCCACCTCGATCGTCACGCGGTTCACCCCGGAGCAGGCCCGGGTGATCCTGGTCGACTACCGGCGCAGCCTGCTCGGCACGGTCGAGACCGACCACCTGATCGGGTACGGCACGGCGGCGGCGCACACCACCGAGCTGATCGAGTCGGTCGCCGGCTACATGCGCGGCCGGCTACCCGGCCCGGAGGTCACCCCGGCCCAGTTGCGGGACCGTTCCTGGTGGTCCGGTCCCGAGTTGTTCATCCTGGTCGACGACTACGACCTGGTGGCCAGCGGCCCGGCGAACCCGCTGCGCGGGCTGGAGGAGCACCTGCCCCAGGCCCGCGACGTCGGCCTGCACCTGGTGCTGGCCCGGCGCTGTGGTGGCGCGGGCCGGTCCCAGTACGAGCCGGTGGTGCAGCGGCTGCGGGAGTTGTCCACCGCCGGGCTGGTGATGAGCGGCAGCCCCGACGAGGGGCAGCTCGTCGGCGCGGTCCGTCCCGGCCCGCTGCCGGCGGGGCGTGGTCGGCTGGTCACTCGACGCGAGGGTGTCCGCCTCGTTCAACTGGCTCATCTTCCGCCACCGTGATCCTGGTGTGCCGGAACGTGCCGTGTCGGCAGCCGGAACCGGTAATCTCCGAGCAGCATGTGTCCCACGTGACGAATGGCTGACGATGTGACCAGGGTTCGGCAGGGCTCCCCGACGGCGCTGCACCGGTTCGCCGGGCGGGCGCTGCTCGGTGTCGCGGCGACCACCGTCACCGTGCTCGGCACGGCCCCGCCTCCCGCGTCCGCCGCGCCCCCGTCGTCGTCCACCCTGGTCGGGACGCGGGCCGGCAGTCCGCTGACCGAGCCCGACTTCGCCCCGGCCCAGGCGCGTGCCGACCGGGTCCGCGACGACCAGTTCCAGCTCGACGAGTTGAACGCGGCCACCGCCTGGCGTACCTCGACCGGGCGTGGCGTCACGGTGGCGGTGATCGACTCCGGGGTGGACGGCAACCACCCCGACCTGGTCGGTCAGGTGCTGCCCGGCATGGACCTGGTCTCTCCGGGCGGCGGTGAGGAGCCGGACCCGGTGGGGCACGGCACGACGGTGGCCAGCCTGATCGCCGGGCGGGGAGACGACCGGCGGGGCGTGGTCGGGCTCGCGCCGGACGCACGCATCCTGCCCGTGCGGGTGCTCGACGACGAGAACCGGTACGACGACGCGATGATCGTCGCCAAGGGCGTGCGCTGGGCGGTCGACAACGGCGCCCGGGTGATCAACCTGTCCCTGGGCGGCAGCGGCGACAGCCCGGCCCTGGCCGCCGCGCTGGACTACGCGTTCGCCCGGGACGTGGTGGTGGTGGCCTGCACCGGCAACGTCGCCACGTCCACCACCTCGAAGGTCTGGTACCCGGCCCGGGAGCCGGGCGTGATCGCGGTGGCCGGTCTGGAACGCGACAGCGAGAACCTCTGGTCCGGTTCGATCACCGGTCACGCCACCACGTTGACCGCACCGGCGACCGGCCTGGTCGGGGCCCGCCCGCCGAGCAACTACTGGGGCGTGCAGGGCACCAGCTTCGCCGCGCCGCTGGTGACGGCGACCGCCGCCCTGGTCCGCGCCCGCTACCCGGACATGTCCGCCGGGGACGTGGTGAACCGGCTGCTGAGCACCGCGAAGGACATCGGGCCCGTCGGCCGGGACGACCGTTTCGGGTACGGCCTGGTCGACCCGGTGGCCGCGCTCACCGCCGACGTGCCGCTGATCGGCCACAACCCGCTGGACGACAACGACTCCCCCGGGGTGGTCGGGTTCGGGCCGGCCCCCGGCTCCGCCGAGGACGCCCGCGATGGTGGCACCGGCAGCGACCCGCTCGGGTTCACCGCGCCCCGCCAGCAGACCCGGTGGACGGCACAGCCCGCCGGTGGCGCCGACGAGGACGCCCCCCGTCGGCTGTGGACGGGTGTCGCCGTCGTGGCGGCCCTGGTCACCGGGTTCGCGATGATGGTCCGCCGGTTCCGGCTGCGGGGTCACTAACCGGGCCTGATCGTGGGTCCGGGTGGGTAGAGCAGGTCGCATGAGTGCCTCCGGTCGGCGTACCTCCGTATCCCCGTCGGGCCGGTCCTGGCGGGACCGCCGCCTGGACCGGGACCATTCGCTCGGGTTGCGGCTGACCCTGGCGTCGGCGGCGGCGTTCCTGGTGCTGGTGCCGTTCTCGCTGCTGGCGGTGCTGGTGGTCGGGGCCTGGCCGCCGCTGCACGACCTGGACGCGGCGGTCACCGACGCCCTGCACCGGTTCGCCGCCGACCATCCGCTGTGGGTGCGGGCGATGACGGCGTGGACGCACCTGGCCTCGCCGGGGCCGCTGCGGGTGGCCGCGCTGGTCGTGGTGGTGTGGCTGTGGCGTCGCGGGGCCCGCCGGCTGGCGCTCTGGGTGGTCACCACGATGGTCGCCGGCGGGGCGCTGGGGGCGGTGCTGAAGCTCCTCGTCGGCCGGGACCGCCCGGAGCTGCTCGATCCGGTGGCGCGGGCCGCCGGGTACTCCTTCCCGTCCGGGCACGCGCTGAACGCGACCCTCGCGGCGGGGGTGCTGCTGCTGGTGTTCCTGCCGTTCACCCGGGGTCGTCCGGCGGCCCGGGTGGCGCTGTGGACGGTGGCCGTGCTGCTGGTCGGGGTGACCTGCCTGAGCCGGGTGGCGCTGGGCGTGCACTGGGCCAGCGACGTGCTCGCCGGCTGCCTGCTGGGGGTGGCGGTGGTGGCGGCCACCGCGGCGGCGTTCCGTACCTGGCGGGAGCGGGTCGGGCTGCCGGCCGGCCGGGCCACGGTCGACGGGGTGGCACCGGAGCTGACCGACCCGCACGCGTAGCGGCCTCCCGGTCCGGGTACTGGGCGGCCATGTCCGCCATCGCTGCGCAGGTCGCCAAGCGGGTGCTCCTTCCGGTGACCCTGCTGCTCTCGTTCATGGTCCTGCTCGGGCTGCTGGTGACCCGGGTCCTCGACGACGTCTGGCCGTTCACCGTGGAGGACGCGGTCAACCGCGAGCTGGCGGCCGACCGGACCGGGGGGTGGAACGACGTCTCGCTGGTGTTCAGCACGCTGGCCAGCACCCAGTTGATCGTGGTGGTCACCGTGCTGGTGGCGCTGGTGCTCCGGCTGGTGCTGCACCGCTGGCGGGAGCCGCTGTTCCTGTGCGCGGCGGTGTCCGCCCAGGCGCTGGTCTTCCTGCTCACCACGCTGGCGATCGACAGGCGTCGGCCGGCGGTGGAGCACATGGACGTCTCGCCGCCGACGTCGAGTTTCCCGTCCGGGCACACCTCGGCGGCGGTCGCCCTCTATGTCGGCATCGCGCTGCTGCTGGCCCTGCGGGCCCGGAGCACCGCCGGCAAGGTGACCTGGTGGACGCTGCTGGTGCTGGTCCCGGTCGGGGTGGCGCTGACCCGGATGTACCGGGGGATGCACCACCCGAGCGACGTGGTGGCGTCCTTCGTCAACGGCGGCACCTGTGTGGCGATCATGGCGCGGGCGGTGCTCGACAGGTCGCTGACCTGGGGTCGGGCCAAGCTGCCCGGCCTCACCCCGGCCGGCGGTGACGCCCCGGCCACCGCGCCGGCCGGCGGCTGACCCCCGCCCGCCCCACCGCGCCGGTGGAACGGCACCCCGGCCCCGGCCGGTCGGGGCACGTCCGGGGGCTCAGGTGCAGTCGCCGGTGCCCACGCCCCGGGTACGCTCCGCGCCGGCCAGCGCCACCGGCCGGGCCTCCTCGGCGGTCACCGCGAAGCCGGTGTTCGGGTCGTCCGCCGCCGCCGCGAAGATCACCCCGAGCACCAGCCCGTTGGAGGAGACCAGCGGCCCGCCGGAGTTCCCGCTGCGGACCAGCGCCCGGATGGTGTAGATCTCCCGGTTGACCTTGCTGGCGTTGTAGATGTCCGGGCCCTCGATCCGGTCGACGTCACGGATGCGGGCCGGGCGGGCGTCGTACGGGCCGTCGAGCGGGAAGCCCAGCACGATCGCATCCGCACCGCTGCCGGCCTGCCCGGCGGCGAAGCGCAGGGACGGACCGGGCAGCCCCGGCACGTGCAGCACGGCGAGGTCCCGGTCCGGGTCGTAGACGACGACCACGCCGTCGTACCGTTCGCCGCGCAGCTCGACAGCGACGGAGCGGGTGCCGGCGACGACGTGCGCGTTGGTCATCACCCGGTCGTCGGCGTAGACGAAACCGGAACCCTCGATCCGGCGCGAGCAGCTCGGCGCGGACCCGAGCACCTTCACCACCGCCCGCTGGCTGTTCGCCACCACCTGCGAGCCGGCCAGCGCCGGGTCCGGCGGGGCGACCTGCCGGGCCGAGGTACGCCCCAGCCCGTTGAAGACGTCGGGGAACCCGTTGGTGTCCACGGTGTCGCGCAGCGCCGTGGACAGCTCCTGGGCCTGGTCGGGCAGGACCCGGTCCACCACGGTCAGCAACGCGCTGTTCTTGACCGAGGCGGCCAGCCAGGGCAGCGACGAGGAACCCAGCGGCACGGCGACCAGCCAGGCCACCAGCATCACCGCGAGGATCGAGACGAACGCGCCGCCGATGTCGTCGGCCCGCTTGGCGACGTCGTTGGTGATCGTGCGGCGCAGGTGGGAGCCGAGCCAGCCGGCCAACGCCTGACCGAGGACGGCGAGCCCGAAGACGGCGACCAGGCTGACCAGCACCCGCGTCCCGCTGTCGATGAACTGGCGGGCCAGCATCGGCCCGAGCTGAAGGCCGATGAGCGCGCCCAGGAAGAACCCGGAGAACGACAGCGCCCCGATGACGAAGCCCTGACGGTATCCGCTGATCGCGAACACGAGCATGAGCAGGAGCAGGACGAGATCCACGGCCGACACCGGTCAAGGGTACGTGCACCGGACACCCGTGCGGCGTCGCGGCTGCGGAACGTGACGGTCAGGTCAGCGGGCCGGCCAGTTCGTCGGCCCTGTCGGTGCCGGCGGAGGGGGCCGGGGTGGCGCCGGTCGGCGGCAGGTCGACCACCCGCGACCGGGGCCACGGGCGGGTCCACCCGGCCATCTCCAGCAGCGCGGCGAGCACCCCGGCGGTGAAGCCCCAGACCAGCATCCCCCGGACGGAGAACGCCGGGCCGGTCCAGCCGCTGGGGTGGCGGACCAGCATCCGGTTGGCCGGGTCGACCAGTTCGGCGACGGGCAGCCGGGCGACGTGCGCCACCTCGGCCGGTTCCCGGGGGTGCACCGGGTGCGGGCTGTGCCACCAGGCCAGCACCGGGGTGACCACGAACTCGCTGACCGGGATCCAGAGCCTGGGCAGTTCGGCGAGGACGGTCACGCTGGCCGGGTCGAGGTCGACCTCCTCGTTGGCCTCGCGCAGCGCGGTGGCCCGCGCATCGGCGTCCCCCGGGTCGGCCGCGCCGCCGGGGAAGGCCGGCTGGCCGGCGTGGTTGCGCAGGGTGGCGGCCCGCTGCAGGACCAGCACGTCGGGCCCGACACCGGGTTCCTCGCCGAGCAGCACCAGCACCGCGCTCTCCCGGCCGCCCTGCTCGGGGGTGGTCAGCCGGGTGAAGTCCTCGGCCCGGGCGGTGCCGAGCCGGCCCAGCAGCGGATCGAACCAGGACGGCGGACGGCGGTTCATCGGGTCGACCCGGCACCGACGGTCGGCCTCACGCGGGCACCACCAGGCCGAGGTGCCGGCGGACGAGGTCGGCGAGGCGGGCGTCGTCGAGCGCGCCGGAGGTGTCGGTGTGCCTGATCCGCCCCTGCGCGTCCACCAGCAGGGTCAGCGGCACCGCCGTGCGGCGCAGCTCCCGTTGCAGGGCCTCGCCCTGGTCGAACAGGACCGGGAAGCGGATGCCGAAGTCCTCGCCGATGGCCTGTGCGCCGTCCCGGCTATCCCGGCTGTTCACCCCGATTACCTGGAGCTGGCCGGCGGCGCGGACGCTGAGCCGCTGGAAGGCCGGCAGTTCCTTGCGGCAGGGCGGGCACCAGGAGGCCCACACGTTGATGACGGCCGGGCCGTGGATGTCGCGCAGCTGCACCGGGGCTCCGCCGGTGAAGCAGGAGAGCACCAGTTCGGGCAGCGGGCTGCCGGCGTCAGCGGCGGCGGAGCCGGTCGGCGCGGGGGTGGAGCCGGGCGCGGTGGTGAGGGTGGCGCAGTCGGCGAACGGCGACGGGCGGGCGGCGCGGGTGGGGCCGGCGGCGGGGTCCTCCCCGCCGGTGGTGGCGGTGCAGCCGGCGAGTGCCAGCAGCACCGGGACGAGCAGCGCGGCGAGCCGGGGTTTCACGGTGCCTCCGCGGCGGCGGCCTGCGCCGGCACCAGCTCCGGGTCGACCCCGGCGGCGACCGCGAGGTCCCGGGCGCGGGGGCCCTTGAGCAGTTTGGCGGCGGCGGCCGGCTCGGTCGGCCCGAGCCCGTACGACGGGCAGAGCCGGGTCAGGGTGCACGCCCCGCAGGCGGGCTTGCGGGCGTGGCAGACCCGCCGGCCGTGGAAGATGATCCGGTGGGAGAGCATGGTCCACTCCCGCTTCGGGAACATCGCCCCGATCTCGTGTTCGATCTTGACCGGATCGGTCTGGATGGTCAGCCCCCACCGCTGCACCAGCCGCTGGAAGTGGGTGTCGACGGTGATCCCCGGGACGTCGAAGGCGTTGCCCAGGATGACGTTGGCCGTCTTGCGGCCGATCCCGGGCAGCGTCACCAGGTCGGTCAGCCGGCCGGGGACCCGGCCGTCGTACCGCTCGGTCAGGGCCTGCCCGAGCTTGATCAGCGAGTCGGTCTTGTTGCGGTAGAACCCGGTCGGCCGGATCAGCTCCTCCAGCTCACCCCGGTCGGCCCCGGCGTAGTCGGCCGCCGTCGGGTAGCGGGCGAACAGCTTCGGGGTGACCTCGTTGACCTTCTTGTCGGTGCACTGCGCGGAGAGGATCGTGGCGACGGCCAGCTCCAACGCGGTGGTGTGGTCGAGTTCGCAGTGGGCGTCCGGGTGCGCCTCGGTCAGCGCCCGGCCGATCCGCCGGGCGCGCCGGGTACGGCCGAGTTCCGTTTCGACCCGGCCGGGAGAGCTGATGGTCACGCCGGCCAGCCTACGTCGCCGCCCCGACGGGCCGCCGGAGCACGCCCCCGGTCAGCCGGCGTCGGGCGGGCTGATCTTCCCCTTGCCGTCGAACCGGGCGGCGGTACGCGGGAAGTCGTTGGTGCTGAGCTGCTTGACCAGGCCGAGCCCCTGCCCGGCGGGGTCCATCCCCGGCTTGCCCACCGAACTCATCCGGGTGGAGGTGAACGAGCCACCGGCGAAGCTGCCGTCGGGCTTGAGCGACACCTTCAGCACCCCGCCCCAGCCGAGCCGGCCGGTCGGGTTGAGCGACCGGGCGCCACCGGCGAAGTTGCCCAGGCTGTACGCGATCAGCCGGCCCTGGTAGAACTCCATCCCGCGCAGCACGTGCGGGCCGTGCCCGACGATCAGGTCGGCCCCTGCGTCGATCATGGCGTGGGAGAACTTCACCGGATCACCCCGGTTCTCGCCGAGGAACATCTCGGTGCCGGGGCGGACCCGGGTCTTGTCCGACCCCTCGCCGCCCATGTGCACCTGCACCACGACCAGGTCGGCCATCGTGGCGGCCTTCTCGACGACCCCCTTGGCGGCGTCGATGTCGACCAGGCTGTTGGACCACGGGTACGACGAGAAGCCGGCCACCGCGACCTTCACCCCCTCGACCTCGACCACGGTGATCTGGTCGGGTGCGCCGGTGTGCTTGAGGCCGTGCTTCTCCAGTGCCTGCTGGGTGTTCTCGTAGCCCTGCGGGCCGAAGTCGTAGCCGTGGTTGTTGGCCTGGTTGAGCAGTTGGAACCCGGCGTCCTTGAGATGGGAGGCGTACTCCGGCGGCACCCGGAACTGGTAGCAGTTGCTGGAGTTCGCGCCGCACTTGCCGGTGCCGGTGTCGGTGGTGAGCGGCTCCTCCAGGTTGCCCATCACGAGGTCGGCCTTGAGCGCGCCCTTGACCTCGTCGAAGAAGCCCTTGCCGCCGTTGGCGGGCAGCCGGGACGGGGCCATCCCCATGACGATGTCCCCGGTCGCCGACAGGGTGATCGCCTCGGTCTTGTCGGCCGCCCCGGTGGTCGGCACCGGGGAACCGGTGGTGCCACCGCCGCCGCCCGGCCGCCAGACCGGGTCCGGGCTGTCGGACGACTGGCCGCAGCCGGCGAGGAGCACGGTGAGCAGCGCACCGCAGGCGAGCGCGACGCGGCGGCGGGGACGGGGCTGGAGGAAGGCGGCAGAGTACATCGCCCGCGACGCTACCGGGTGGCGAATCGACCGACGACGGGCCGATCGGACGGAAGTTCAGCCCGTCCGCCGCTGCGACCACGGGACGCAGGGCACCGCGCCGCCGTCCCGCACGGCCGCATGGACGGCGCGGGCGAGCGGCGCGCCCCAGGTCGACCGGGGTCCGCCGTAGGGCTCGACCGGGTCGCCCATCGGGCAGAGCACGGTGACCGCGTCGGTGGGCGTGCCGGTGCCCGGCAGGCCCAGTTCCCCGATCGCCTGGCACTTCGCCTCGGTGGCGGTGGCCACGGCGTTCACCAGTGCGGCGTCGCTGAGCGCCGTCGGCACGTACACCACGATGTTGACCGTGCCCACCCGCTGCGCCGGGGCGTGGGCGGGGTCGGGGGCGGCGGCCCACAGGGGGGTGCCGAGGCCGACGGTGGCCCAGGCCCGGACCCCGGTGTCGGTCCGGGTCACCACCTCGGCGACGTCGACGCCGGTGAGCAGGCCGACCCCGGGCCCGTCGAGGTCGAACCGGTCGGCGAGCGCGGCCAGGTGGGCCGCCGGGTCGTCCCGGTGGTACGACATCGGCACGGTCGCGTTGACCACCCAGTTGCGCGGGCCGACGCCGCCACCGAGCGGGCCGGAGCTGACCGCCCGCAGCGGGACGTCGGCCCGCCACACGAGCACCGGAATGTCCCACCCGTCCTCGGGGCGGTGGGTCAGCACCGGGTCGCTCAGCACCCGGACACCCTACGACCGGCGATGGCCGACCCGGTGACCAGGTGGTTCGGGCGGACGATCATAGTGCCCGACCGCGTCGGCGAGGTTACGCCCAACGATCAAGATTCCAGGGGTGCAGCTCTGATTCGTCCTCACATGCGCCTAGACTTGGCGGCGCGCGAGGGATCAGCGGACGGCGGACCCGGCCGAGGGACGGCAACGCGCAACCGGAGGTGCGCGATGGACGAGGTACTGGCCCGCAGCGGGATCTTCCAGGGTGTGGACCCGGAGGCTGCCGAGGCGCTCGCCAAGGAGATGGAGACGATCGACGTCCGCAAGGGCGAGATCGTGTTCAACGAGGGCGAGCCCGGCGACAGTCTCTACATCCTCCTGTCAGGCAAGATCAAGGTCGGGCGGCGGGCAGCCGACGGCCGGCAGAACCTGATCGCGGTGATGGGCCCGTCGGACATGGTCGGTGAGCTGTCGCTCTTCGACCCCGGCCCGCGTACGGCCACCGCCACCGCGGTCACCGACACCCGCCTGGTCCGGCTGCGCAAGCAGGCGCTGCGGCCCTGGCTGAACAACCGGCCCGAGATCGCCGAGCAGCTGTTGCGGGTGCTCGCCCGCAGGCTGCGCCGGACGAACGACTCGCTGGCCGACCTGATCTTCACAGATGTACCGGGCCGGGTCGCCAAGAACCTGCTCCAGATGGCCGGCCGGTTCGGCACCCGCGACGGCGGCGTGCTGCGGGTGACCCACGACCTGACCCAGGAGGAGATCGCCCAGCTCGTCGGCGCCTCCCGGGAGACGGTCAACAAGGCGCTCGCCGACTTCGCCTCGCGGGGCTGGCTGCGGCTGGACGGCAAGAGCATCATCATCCTCGACCCGGAGCGCCTCGCCCGCCGCGCCCGGGTCTGACCGGCACCGCCTCACCGTCCGAGCCAGGACCGCCCCCGCCGGCGGCCCTGGCTCGTCGGCATTCCGGCCCGGTTCCACCCGCCCCGGTCGACCGGTCGGCGACGGCCCGCTCTGCCCGGCGCAGAATCCCTCGACAACCCGCTCCGCCGGGCGCGACCCTGGACCGGTGCTGGAACGTGTAGCGGTGCTCTCCGACGTCCATGGCGCGTTGCCCGCGCTGGAGGTGGTGCTGGCCGAGCCGGAGGTGGCCGCCGCCGACCTGATCGTGGTCACCGGTGACGTGGCGGCCGGCCCGCAGCCGGTCGAGGTGCTGGACCTGCTGACCGGGCTGGGTGACCGGGTCCGCTGGATACGCGGCAACGCCGACCGGGAGCTGGTGCAGGCCCGCGCCGGCCACCCGTCGGAGCACGACGTCTCGAACTGGGCGGCCGACCAGCTCCGGGCCGACCAGGTGGCCCTGCTGGGCGCGCTGCCACTGACGCTCACCCTCCCGGTCGCCGGCCTCGGCCCGGTGCTCTTCTGCCACGCCACGCCCCGCGACGACGAGGAGGTGGTGCTCGTCGACTCCCGGCCGGCCCGCTGGGCCGAGGTGTTCGCCGGGCTGCCCCCGCAGGTGCGCACCGTGGTCTGCGGGCACACCCACATGCCGTTCACCCGGCTGGTCGACCGCCGGCTGGTGGTCAATCCGGGCAGCGTGGGCATGCCGTACGGCGGGCCGGGGGCGTACTGGGCGCTGCTCGGTCCGGGGGTGCAGCTGCGCCGTACGGGGTTCGACGTCGACGCGGCCTGTGCCCGGGTCGCCGCCGAATCGGCCTACCCGGACGCCGCCGCCTGGGCGGACGAGTACCTGCGCTCCCGGCACAGCGACCTCGACGCGCTCACCGCCTTCGCCCCGCGCGACGGCCGCTGACCGGCGACCGGCGCCGGACCAGCGACCGGCACGGACCGGCGGCACCGGCCGGGGTCACCCCGGAGCAGAAAAAAGGCAGGCTTGACTGTTTGTTTCGGCGACGGCACGCTGTTCCCGTGTCCACCCCGTCGACCCGCGTCCCGCAGCAGGAACGCAGCCGCGCCACCCAGGCCCGACTGCTGGAGGCGACTGTCGACTGCCTGGTGCGGTACGGCTGGTCGGGCACCACCACGACCGTGGTCGCCGCCCACGCCGGTGTCTCCCGGGGCGCCCAACTGCACCACTACCCCACCAAGGCGGCCCTGGTCACCGCCGCCGTCGCCCACCTCGCCGAGCGACGCGCCGAGGAGCTACGCGTCGAGGCCGAGGCGTTGCCGGCCGGGCCACAGCGCCTCGACCGCGTGGTCGACCTGCTCGGCGTCGCCTTCACCGGGCCGCTCTTCGTCGCCGCGCTGGAGCTGTGGGTGGCCGCCCGCACCGACCCGGAGCTGCGCGACGCGCTGGTGCCGCTGGAGGCGCGGGTCGGTCGGGAGATGCACCGGCTCACCGTGGCGCTGCTCGACGTGGACGAGCGCCGCCCCGGCGTCCGCGAGGCCGTGCAGGCCACCCTCGACCTGCTGCGCGGGCTCGGCGTGGCCAACCTGCTCAACGACGACTCGGCCCGGCGCACCGCGCTGCTGCGCACCTGGAAACACCAGCTCGCCACCCTGCTCCCCCCCGGGACGGCACCGGATCAGCCCCACGACGCCGACCCGACCTGACCCGTACTCACCGGCCCACCCGACCGGAGGCACCATGGTCGACCCGACCGCACCGCTCGTCGATCCGACCGACGAGTCCGACCAGCCCGATGCGCCGTCCGCCGAGGCGTGCGCGCGGCCGGCCCCCGGCCGGACGATCCGCGCGAGCGCGGCCGGGACGGCCGTCCGGTGACCGGGGTGCTGCGGGTCGGCAACGCCTCCGGCTTCTACGGCGACCGGTCCACCGCCTGGCGGGAGATGCTCGACGGCGGCGAGCTGGACGTGCTGACCGGCGACTACCTGGCCGAGCTGACCATGCTGATCCTCGGCCGGGACCGGCTGCGCGACCCCGGTCTCGGCTATGCGAAGACCTTCCTCCGCCAGCTCGAAGGGTGTCTCGGCACCGCCCTCGACCGGGGGGTACGGATCGTCACCAACGCGGGCGGGTTGAACCCGGCCGGGCTGGCCGCCGCGATCGGCGCGCTCGCCGACCGGCTCGGCCTCGCCGTCCGGGTCGCCCACGTCGAGGGTGACGCCCTGGCCCGGCCGGACGCGCTCACCGCCAACGCCTACCTCGGCGCGTTCGGCATCGCCGCCTGCCTCGACGCCGGGGCGGACGTGGTGGTCACCGGCCGGGTCACCGACGCCTCGCTGGCGGTCGGGCCGGCCATCGCCCGGTTCGGCTGGGGGCGGGACGACCTGGACGCGCTGGCCGGGGCGACCGTCGCCGGGCACCTGATCGAGTGCGGGGCGCAGGTCACCGGCGGCAACTTCAGCTTCTTCACCGAGCTGCCCGACGGCGGGCACCGGCCCGGCTTCCCGATCGCCGAGATCCACCCGGACGGCTCGTCGGTGCTCACCAAGCACCCCGGCACCGGCGGCGCGGTCACCGTCGAAACGGTCACCGCCCAACTGGTGTACGAGGTGGGCGGCCCCGACTACCTCGGCCCGGACGTGGTGACCCGGCTGGACACGGTGAGGCTGCGCCCGGACGGGCCGGACCGGGTCCGGGTGGACGGGGTCCGGGGCACCCCACCGCCGGACACCCTCAAGGTGGGCGTCAACAACCTGGGCGGCTTCCGCAACGCGATGACGTTCGTACTCTGCGGGTTGGACGTCCCGGCCAAGGCCGCCCTGGTCCGGGGGCAGATCGAGGCGGCGGTCGGTGCGGACGGGCTGGAGTTCACGCTGGCCCGTACCGACCATGTCGACGCGGTCGACACCGAGACGGCGAGCGCGCTGCTGCACGTACACCTGCGTGACGGTGACCGAGCGCGGGCCGGGCGGGCGTTCTCGGCGGCGGCGGTGGAACTGGCCCTCGCCTCCTACCCCGGCTGCACCCTGACCACCCTGCCCGGCGACGCCATCCCGTACGGGGTCTTCACCGCCGACGCGGTGCCCCAGGCCGACGTGCCGCACGTGGCAGTCCTGCCCGACGGCACCCGGCTGCCGGTTCCCCCGCCGCCACGGACGGTGGCACCGGCCGTGGCCGGTCCGACGCCCGGCACGGCGGGCCCGACCCCGATGGCCGGGCCGACCCGGCGGGGGCCATTGGGTGAGCTGGTCGGGGCGCGGTCGGGCGACAAGGGGGGCGACGCCAACCTCGGCGTCTGGGCGCGTACCGACGCGACCTGGGAGTGGCTGCGCGGGTGGCTGACCGTCGACCGGCTGGCCGAGCTGCTGCCGGAGACGGCCGCGTCGACCGTCGAGCGGTACGAGCTGCCGAACCTGCGGGCGGTCAACTTCGTGATCCGGGGACTGCTCGGGCCGGGGGTGGCCGCCTCCACCCGGTTCGACCCGCAGGCCAAGGCGCTCGGCGAACTGCTCCGCTCCCGCATCGTCGACCTGCCCGCCGCCCTCACCCCCGGACCGCCGGCAGCCGGGGAGGCGGACCGGTGACCATCGTGGACACCCCGGAGCGGCGGCAGTTACGGGAGTTGACCAGGGCCTTCGTCACCCGGGAGGTGCTGCCGCACCTGGCCGACTGGGAACGGGCCGGCGAGGTGCCGCGCGCGCTGCACGCCACCGCCGCGAAGCTCGGCCTGCTCGGCGTCGGCTTCCCCGAGTCGGTCGGCGGCAGCGGCGGCGACCTGCTCGACTCGATCGTGGTCACCGAGGAGATCATCCGCTCCGGCGGCTCGTCCGGGCTGGTCGCGGCCCTGTTCACGCACGGTATCGCGCTGCCGCACATCGTCGCGGCGGCCGGCGGGCGGACCGGCGGCACGCTCGGTGGCCGGCTCGCCGCCCGCCGGTCCGCCGCCGACGATCCCCTGGTCAACCGGTACGTCCGGCCGACGCTGGCGGGCGAGCTGATCGGCGCGCTGGCGATCACCGAACCGGACGCCGGCTCCGACGTCGCCGCGATCCGCACCACCGCCCGCCGCGACGGCGACCACTATCTGGTGAACGGGTCGAAGACGTACGTGACCAGCGGGGTACGCGCCGACTTCGTCACCACCGCGGTCTGCGGCGACTTCCCCGGCAGCGGGTCGCTGCACCTGCTGGTGATCGACAAGGACACCCCCGGGTTCACCGTCGGCCGGAAGCTGGACAAGCTCGGCTGGCACTGCTCGGACACCGCCGAGTTGTCCTTCGTGGACGTGCGGGTGCCGGTGGGCAACCGGATCGGCGAGGAGGACACCGGCTTCCTGGCGATCATGCAGGGCTTCGCCGCCGAGCGGCTCTCCCTGGCCACCCAGGCGTACGCGACGGCGCAACGCTGCGTGGAGCTGTCGACCCGGTGGTGCCGGGACCGGTCCACGTTCGGTCGTCCGCTGGCCAGCCGGCAACTGGTCCGGCACCGGCTGGCCGAGATGCACACCCGCGCCGAGGCGGCCCGCGCGTACGTGCACCAGGTGGCCGCCCGGGTGGCGGCCGGCGAGCCGGTGGTGACCGAGGTGGCGATGGCGAAGAACGTCGCGGTGGCCGCCTGCGACCAGGTGGTCGACGCCGCGCTGCAACTGCACGGCGGCTTCGGCTACCTGCGCGACGCCGAGGTGGAGCGGCACTACCGGGACGCCCGCATCCTCGGCATCGGCGGCGGCACCACCGAGATCATGAACGAGATCATCGCGAAGGGCCTGGGTCTATGACGACACTGGAGAGTGCGGTCGATCCGGCCGCGCCGGCCTTCGTGGCCAACCGGGAGGCGCTGCGGGAACGGCTGGCCGAGTTGGACGCCGCGCTCGACCAGGCGCGGGCCGGCGGCGGCGAGAAGTACGTGGCCCGGCACCACCGGCGCGGCAAGCTGCTGCCCCGGGAGCGGATCGAGCTGCTGCTGGACCGGGACAGCCCGTTCCTGGAGTTGTCGCCGGTCGCCGGGTACGGCAGCGACTTCCCGGTCGGGGCGAGCGTGGTCACCGGCATCGGCGTCGTCGAGGGCGTCGAGTGCCTGGTCGTCGCGAACGATCCGACGGTACGCGGTGGCGCGGTGAACCCGTGGTCGCTGGCGAAGACCCGGCGGGCCGGCGAGATCGCCCTGGCGAACCGGCTGCCGATGGTCAACCTGGTGGAGAGCGCCGGGGCGGACCTGCCCACCCAGGCGGAGATCTTCATTCCGGGCGGTCGGGTGTTCCGCGACCTGACCCGGCTCTCCGCCGCCGGGATCCCCACGGTCAGCGTGGTCTTCGGCAACGCCACCGCCGGTGGCGCGTACGTGCCGGGGATGTCCGACCACGTGATCATGATCCGGGACCGGTCGCAGGTCTACCTGGCCGGGCCGCCGCTGGTGAAGATGGCCACCGGCGAGGTCACCGACGACGAGTCGCTCGGCGGCGCGGCGATGCACGCCGGCACGTCCGGCCTCGCCGACCAGCTCGCCGAGGACGAGCGGGACGGCATCCGGTTGGCCCGGCGGTGCGTACGCCGGTTCAACTGGCGCAAGCAGGGTCCACCGCCGCGAGACCCGGCACCCCGAACGCCGAGGTACGACCCGGAGGAGCTGCTGGGCATCGTCAGCGCCGACCTGAAGGTGCCGTTCGACCCGCGTGAGGTGCTGGCCCGGGTCCTCGACGGCAGCGAGTTCGACGAGTTCAAGCCGGCGTACGGCACCGCGCTGGTCACCGGCTGGGGCGAGCTGCACGGCTACCCGGTGGGGGTGCTGGCGAACGCCCGGGGGGTGCTGTTCAGCGCGGAGGCGCAGAAGGCGGCCCAGTTCATCCAGCTCGCCAACGCCGCCGACACCCCGCTGGTCTTCCTCCAGAACACCACCGGCTACATGGTCGGCACCGAGTACGAGCAGCGCGGCATCATCAAGCACGGCGCCCTGATGATCAACGCGGTGGCGAACTCGACGGTGCCGCACCTGACGGTCAACCTGGGTGCCTCGTACGGGGCCGGCAACTACGGCATGTGCGGCCGGGCGTACGAACCGAGGTTCCTGTTCACCTGGCCGAACGCGAAGTCGGCGGTGATGGGTCCGGCGCAGTTGGCCGGGGTGCTGTCGATCGTCGCCCGGCAGGCCGCCGCCGCCCGGGGCCGGGACTACGACGAGGACTCCGACGCGGCGATGCGGATGATGGTCGAGCAGCAGATCGAGTCGCAGTCGGGGGCGCTGTTCCTGTCCGGCCGGCTCTACGACGACGGGGTGATCGACCCCCGGGACACCCGTACCGTCCTGGGGCTCTGCCTGTCGGCGATCCACAACGCACCGGTGAAGGGCGCCGACGGCTTCGGCGTCTTCCGGATGTGATCCCGTGAGCGCGAGGAACGCAGCGAAGCGGAGTCCCGCAGCCGCGAACGAAAGGCGAGCACCGTGAGCGCGAGGAACGCAGCGAAGCGGAGTCCCGCAGCCGCGAACGAAAGGTGGGATCGGCGCTCGTGATTCAGAAGCTCTTGGTGGCCAACCGGGGGGAGATCGCCCGGCGGGTCTTCACCACCTGCCGGGCGCTCGGCGTGGCGACGGTCGCCGTGCACTCCGACGCCGATGCGGACGCGCCGTACGTGGCCGAGGCCGACGAGGCGGTCCGGCTGCCGGGGAACACGCCCGTCGAGACGTACCTGCGGATCGGGTCGATCCTGGACGCGGCCCGGCGCACCGGCGCGGACGCCGTCCACCCGGGTTACGGCTTCCTCGCCGAGCACGCCGGGTTCGCGGCGGCGGTGACCGACGCGGGCCTGACCTGGGTCGGTCCGCCGGCCGAGGCGATCGCGGCGATGGGCGACAAGATCGCCGCGAAGGAGCTGCTCGCCGGGGCGGGCGTGCCGATGCTGCCCACCTGGACCGACGGCGACGAGGTCACCGACTTCCCAGTGCTGGTCAAGGCGTCCGCCGGGGGCGGCGGCCGGGGGATGCGCATCGTCCGCGACCCGGCCGACCTGCCGGCGGCCGTCGACTCGGCGCGCCGCGAGGCCGCCGCCGCGTTCGGCGACGGCACGGTCTTCGTCGAGCGGTACGTCGAACGCGGCCGGCACGTCGAGGTGCAGATCTTCGGCGACACCCACGGTACGGTCGTGGCGCTCGGCGAGCGGGACTGCTCGATCCAGCGGCGGCACCAGAAGATCGTCGAGGAGGCCCCGGCGGTCCTGCCCGACGGGGTGCGGGAGCGGCTGCACGCGGCGGCGGTCGCCGCCGGGCGGGCGGTCGACTACGTCGGGGCGGGGACGGTGGAGTTCCTGCTCGCCCCGGCGGGCGAGTTCTTCTTCCTGGAGATGAACACCCGGCTCCAGGTGGAGCACCCGGTCACCGAGGCGGTCACCGGGCTGGACCTGGTCCGGCTGCAACTACTGGTCGCCGAGGGCGGTGCGTTGCCGGTGCCGGCGACCCCGCCGGCCGACGGCCACGCGATCGAGGTACGGCTGTGCGCGGAGGACCCGACGCAGGGGTTCCGGCCGGCGACCGGCACGCTGCACCGGTTCACGGTGCCCGGGGTGGCCGGCGAGTTCACCCCGACCCGGGGCCTGCGGCTCGATTCGGGGGTGGACACCGGGTCGACGGTGAGCGTGCACTACGACTCGATGCTCGCCAAGCTGGTCGCCTGGGCACCGACCCGGGCGGAGGCGGCCCGGTCGCTCGCCGGGGCGCTGGCCCGCGCCGAGCTGCACGGGGTGGCCACCAACCGGGACCTGCTGGTCCGGGTGCTGCGCAGCGCGGAGTTCGGCGCGGCGCAGGTGGACACCGGGTTCCTGGACGCACACCCCGGGGTTTTCGCGCCGCTGCTGCCGGCCGACCGGCTGCCGGTCGCCGCGCTGGCCGCCGCGCTCGCCGGGGCCGCCGCACGTCGGGCCGCCGCCCCGGTGCTCGCCGGTCTCCCCTCGGGCTGGCGCAACGTGCCGGCCGTCCCCCAGGCCGTCCGGTACGCCACGACGACCGGGGACGAGATCGAGGTGCGCTACCGGCTGGACCGGTCCGGCGCGCTCGCCGACTGGTCCACCGGCCCGGCCGTCGCCGACCCGACGGCCACCGACGCACCGGACGCGCCGCCGGTGGTGGAGCTGGTGACGGCGGCAGCGGACCGGGTGCTGCTCGACGTGGCCGGGGTGCGGCGGGTGTTCCGCGTACACCGGGCGGGGTCGGTGGTCTTCGTGGACGGCCCGGACGGGGCGGCGGAGCTGACCGAGCTGCCCCGGTTCCCGCTGCCCCGCGCGGCGCTCGCGGTCGGGTCGCTGCTCGCGCCGCTGCCCGGCACGGTGACCCGGGTGCACGTCGGGGCCGGTCAGCGGGTCGCCGCAGGTGACCTGCTGCTGACCCTGGAGGCGATGAAGCTGGAACATCCCGTGCTCGCCCCGACCGACGGTGTGGTCGCCGACCTGCCGGTGCCCCCCGGTGGGCAGGTCGAGACGGGTGCGGTGCTGGCCGTGGTCAACCCCGAGGAGGCACCCCGATGAACTTCGACCTCACCCCCGAGCAGGATCAGCTCCGCGACGCCGTCCGCGCGCTGGGCCGCCGGTACGGCCACTCCTACTTCGTCGAGAAGGCGAAGTCCGGTGGGCACACCACCGAGCTGTGGGACGAGGCCGGTCGGCTCGGCTACCTGGGCGTCAACGTCCCCGCCGAGTACGGCGGTGGCGGTGGCGGCCTCACCGAGCTGGCCATCGTCTGCGAGGAGCTGGCCGCCGCCGGGTGCCCGCTGCTGCTGCTGGTGGTGTCGCCGGCCATCGCCGCCACGGTGATCAACCGGCACGGCACCGAGGAGCAGCGCAAGCGGTTCCTGCCCGGGTTCGCCGACGGCTCGCTGAAGGTGGTCTTCGCGATCACCGAGCCGGAGGCCGGGTCGAACTTCCACCGGCTCGGCACGGTGGCCCGCCGCGACGGCGACGACTGGCTGCTCTCCGGCCGCAAGTGCTACATCTCCGGCGTGGACGAGGCGCAGTACGTGCTGGTGGTGGCGCGTACCGAGGACGCGGCGACCGGGAAGCTCAAGCCCGCGCTGTTCGTGGTGCCGACCGACGCGGCCGGATTGACCCGGTCCAAGCTGGACATGGAGATCGTCTCCCCGGAGAACCAGTTCCTGCTCTACCTGGACGACGTCCGGCTGCCCGCCGACGCGCTGGTCGGCGGGTCGTTGGACGCCGGCCTGCCGGCGTTGTTCGCCGGGTTGAACCCGGAACGGATCACGGTCGCCGCGATGGGCGTCGGCACCGGCCGGTACGCCATCGAGCGGGCCACCGACTACACCGCCACCCGCAAGGTCTGGGGTGGGCGGAGCATCGGCGCGCACCAGGGTGTGGCGCATCCGTTGGCGCACGCGGCGGTGCAGGTGGAACTCGCCCGACTGATGATCCACAAGGCGGCCACCCTGTACGACGCGGGCCGCGACCTGGAGGCCGGCGTGGCCGGCAACATGGCCAAGTACGCGGCCGGGGAGGCCGCCGCGCTGGCCGTGGACACCGCCGTGCAGGCCCTCGGCGGGGCCGGCATGACCACCGAGTACGGCGTGGCGACGCTGCTCGGCGCGGTGCGGGCCGGTCGGATCGCCCCGGTCAGCCGGGAGATGATCCTCAACTTCGTCGCCCAGCACGTGCTGGGCCAGGAGAAGTCCTACTGACCCCCTGCGACGGTCACCCGCCGGCAGCGCCCGGTCAGTGCACGGCGCGGCAGGCCGCATCGGTACGGTGCACCGGGCGCACCCGCCGGCCCAGCCCCTCCAGCAGCGAGTCCTCGACGTGGTAGTCGCGGATGCGCAGCCGGTGCCGGGGCAGCTCCTCCTCGCTGGGGCAGAGCACCTGGGCGCGGACGTCGTCCACCGGCACGTACCGGACGCCGCCGCGTTCCTGGAGCAGCACCATGTTGACGTCGTCCACAGTGACCACGTGTCCCCGGACGTCCTCGGTGACGCCGGGGCTCGACTCCACAGTGGTCACGGTGAGCGGCAGCACCGGGGTGGTGATCACCGGCAGCGCCGCCCAGACCAGCATGGCCAGCACCGCCGCCTCGGTGACCGACGCGAGCGGCCGGATCACCGCCCCGGGCAGCGGGCCGGTCACCGCGAGGGCGAGCAGCGGCGGGGCGACGAGCAGCGCCAGGACGAGCAGTTCCCGTTGCTGCCACGCGTCGACCAGGGTGGGGGCGAGCAGCCACCCGTAACCGCCGAGCAGCGCCACCACGAGCAGCGTCCGGGGCACCACGTGCTCGTGCAGGCGGGCCGGGGTGAGCTGGAAGGCGGCGACGAACGCCGGCAGCAGCAACGGCAGGTAGAGCAGTTGCCAGGTGACCAGGGCGGTGAGGAAGCTCGCCAGCACGAACCAGGCCGGGGTGAGGTCCGCCCAGCGGACGAAGAGTGGGCGGCGCACGGCCGGCGGCATCCGTTCGACGCTGACCCGCAGCACCGCGCCGAGCGCGAAGACCGCGACCAGGCCGGTGGAGAGCAGCCGGGCGGCGGTGGTGAGGAAGCCGGCGAGCAGGTTCACCGGCCCGACGTTCGCCACCAGCAGCAGCGTGGTCTGGAGTTCGCCGCCCGCCTCGACGCCGAGGCGCAGCACGGAGAAGATGGCGGGCACGCCGACCACGGCCGTCCAGAACGACTGGCTGGCCCGCGCCCGCCGCTCCACCGCCGGGTCCCAGCCGTCGCGCACGGCGACGGTGGTGGCGCCCAGATCCTGCGGTACGGCCGGGGCGGTCACCGGGTCGGCGCCTTGTCGTCGAAGTCGACCAGTTCCGGCACGTTCAGCGGCTGGGGCTGCGCCTTCTCCGCTTTCAGATACGGTGCGAGGGACCTGGTGTAGGCGGTGATCCACGGGCTGCTGATCCCGTTGCGGCCCTGCAGGTAGCTCTTCTGCAGGGCGAAGGCGACCAGGTCGCGCAGGGCGGGGTCGCCGATCGGCACCCCGATGCCGAGCAGTTCGCTGGTGCCGAAGGGCATGTCGACGATCTCGAACTCGGTCGGGTAGAGGGAGAGGAACCCGGCGAGGATCGTCTCGTCGGAGCTGACCGCGTCGTAGCGGCCTTCCCGGATGCCCTTGACGCAGTCGCCGACCTCCTTGACCACCAGCGCCTTGACGTCGTGCTTGGCAAGCTCGGCCTCGGTGGTGGAGCCACCGCTGGTGCACACCTTGTAGGTCGGTTCGCGGAGGTCCTCGATGGTGCGGATCTTGTCCCTGAGCCGGGTCGGCACCATCACCTCCTGGGTGGTGACGAAGTACGGCCCGGCGAAGCTGACCAGCTTCTCCCGCTCCTCGGTGATGGAGAAGCTGGAGACCACCAGGTCGACCACGCCGCCCTGGAGGGCGGGGATACGGTCCTCGGTGGTCACCGAGACCCACTCGATGCGCTGGTCACCCTCGTAACCGAGGTAGGAGGCGACGTAGCGGGCGATCTCCACGTCGAAGCCGGAGTGCACGCCGTTGCGCAGCTCCCCCATCAGCGGCTCGGTGGTGGCCACCCCGATCTTGATCTTCGGCTGACCGTCGATGTGCGACTCGCGCAGCTTGTCGCGGACCGAGGGCAGCGACGGTTCACGGCGGTTCTCGCAGCCGGCGGCGGCGGCCAGGGTGAGGGCCAGGGCCACCGCCAGGGTGGTGGTGACCGATCGGACCCGGTGGCGGGCGGAGATGTGGTTCATCGGCGCACCTCGCTGACGGACAGCCTGGGGACACCGAGGGTAGCGGCTCCCGTCCATCTCCGTCGCGCCGCATCGCGGTGCCGGGTCGACCGCCGCGACGTCCACCCGACCAGCCGGGGAGAGAAGCCCGGGGTACGACGGACGACCCGAGCGCCCGTCGTACCCCGGAGTCGGATCAACGTACGGTCAGCGAACCCGCCAGGGGCAGCGGCGCGACCACCGGCGGCAGTCGCTTGGGCGCACCCCGGGCCGGCAACCCGGCGGCGGCCAGCGCGTTCTTGTCGGAGGCGGCCCGCCCGGCCGGCTCCGACGCCCCGACGAACGGCTGCACGTCACCGACGCAGACGGTGCCCTCGGCCGGCAGCGCCCCGCGCAGCAGGTACGCGTCGATCGCCCCGGTCACACAGGCCGACGTCCCGTATGCGGTGTGGCCCCAGCTGTCGCTGCTGAGCAGCCGGCTGTTCGGCAGCAGCCGCGCCGAGGTCACCGCCCCCTGGTAGCTGGTGGCCGGGTCCCAGTAGTTGCCCACCACCAGCACCGGTGCGGCGGTCCGGCGGTCGAACGGCCCGGTCCAGGCGTCGGCGTCGCGGACCGTCCAGGCGTCCCGGGCACACAGCGCGGTGATCCAGGACCAGGGCCGCCCGAAGTAGGGTGCCCGCTTGTCCTGCTGGGCACTGAGCGCGGGCCAGTCGGCGAGCTTCCCGGGGTGGTAGGCGTCGGTGCAGTCGACGCCCATGGTCTCCAGCCCGTTGTCGTACGGGAAGTCGAACCGTCGCTGCTCACGGGCCTGTGCGGCGATCCGGCCGAGCGCCGCGCGCGCCCCGGCGAGTCGGGCCGGCGACGCCGACTGCGGGTCGGTGAGGGTGAGCAGAAGTGCGGTGCTATCCACGATCGGCTCCCAGCCGTAGGGGCTGTAGAGCGCGCTGAGGCTGGCAGCCACGAAGTCGGCGTAGCTGACGGTGAACGGGCCGGCGTCCGGGTCGTCGATCACCACGGGCTTCTGCCGCAGCCGCCTGGCCACCAGATCGTAGGAGGCGACCGGGTCACCGGCGGCGGCGAGGGGGCACGCCTGCGGGCCGGCCCCGGCGCAGCGGGCCAGGATCTCCCGCAACGCCCGGTAGGCGGCATCGGAGCTGCGCAGCCGGGACTCCTGGAGCTGCTCACGCGCCTTACCCTGGCCGACCCAGGCGGCCGGGTTGAGCACCCCGTCGACGGCGACCGCGCGGACCCGGTCCGGGAACATGTTCGCGTAGTACTGGCCCAGCGCGGTGCCGTAGCTGAAACCGAGGTAACTGAGCTTCTGGTCGCCCACCGCCCGGCGCAGCACGTCCATGTCCCGGGCCACCTCGGCGGTGGACATCGCCGAGGTCAACGGCCGACCGGTGGTCGAACACGCCTGGCCGACCGCCTTCGCCGACTTCAGGTACGCCTTCTCCTCGGCCTTCGTCCACGGGAAGGCGACGTTCAGACCGGCGTACGCCCGGGTCTGCTCCTTCACCGACGGGAAGCACCGGACGTTGGTGCTGGCGGCGACGCCGCGCGGGTCGACACCGACGATGTCGAACCGGTCGAGCAGGTCGTCGCCGAGGAAGGACGGCGCGGCCAGCGCGATGTCGGTGCCCGAGCCACCCGGGCCGCCCGGGTTGAGGAAGAGGCTGCCGATCCGGGCCTGCTGGTCGCGGGCCTTCACCCGGAGCAGGGCGACCTCGGTGGTGGCGCCCTTCGGCTTGTCGTAGTCCAGCGGCAGTGCGACGGTGGCGCACTCGGCGTAGCCGTAGCAGGCGTACCAGTCGAGCTTCGGGGTGGGCACGCTGTCGACGCGCCGGGCCTCGGTGCGGCTGGTCCGATCGGGCACGGCGGGGCGGGTGTGCGGGCTGCCGGGCGCGGCGGCTGCCGGCACGACCGCCATCGTGGTGAGGAGCAGGCCGGCGACGACCGCAGCAGCCAGCGACCGGGTGGTTTGTGGCATGTAGATGCCCTCCGGTGGGATACGGGACGAGTCGAGACGACACCTCGACGTTCGTCACTCTAGGCAGAACGGTCAACCACACTGGGCCGTATGGTTTGACAGCACGCCCGAAAAGGCCATGCTTGTCAGGTGAGGCGATTCCTGAGGCCGGACGCGCGGACCGTGGCGGTGGTCGCGGCGCTGGCGACCGCCGCGGTGGTGGTGGTGCTGGTCTTCCGGCATCCCGCCGGCATCGTGACGGTGGGGTTGGCGCTGCTCGGTGTCCTCTTCGCCACGGTGACCGGCACCGCGCTGGCCGCACTGCGCGAACGCGACGACCGGGAGCGACCGGTCGGGGCGGCCGCCCCGGGCCTGCCGGAGGCCGGCTCGTTCCTCGATGCCGACACCCTCGACGCGTTGGACACCGCGGCGGTGTTGAGCCGGCTGCACCGGATGCGCGAGGTCAGCGACCAGTGAGGGTGGGGGCGACCAGGGCGTTCACGCCCCGCCCGGCGAGACAGCGGTAGGTGCGGTCGAAATCCTTCTCGCCGGGTGGCAGCACTTCGAGCCGCCAGCCGTTGGCGTAGTCGATCCCGCTGGTCAGCCGGAACGTCCGGGCGTTGCACACCGACCGGACGGTCGGGTCGGCGCTGATCGCGTCGTGCCCGGCGGCGGCCAGCGCGGCCGGCAACTGCCCCTCCACGTACGTCTCCCAGGTGTGCCGCCCCTCGCAGGAGACCTGGGCGGCCTCGGCCCGGTCGCCGCGTAGCCGGACGGGGCCGAAGCACTCCAGCACGGGGGCGCACCGGGCGCCGGGCGGCAGGACCGCGGCGGTGCCGTCGGCGGCGCAGCCGGGCAGGGCACCCCAGCGGGCGGCCGGGCTGGACGAGCCGACGGTCGACGGGGCGGCGGTCGGCCCGGCCAGTGGCGGTGCGCCACCGGCGACCCACGCTCCGGCGCTCGCCGAGGCGGCCAGGGCGAGCACCCCGGCGCCGCCGAAGAACCAGCGCCGCCGCCGCCGTGTGCCGTGCGGCACGGTCGGGTGGTCGTCCTGGGACGGAGGGCGGGGGGTGGGCCGCCCGGTGCTCCGTCCGGGTTGGCTGGTGGTCCACCCGAGGGTGTACGGCCCACCGCCGCCGGTGCCCCCGGACGGCCCGCCGGAGACCGGGGCGCCGCTGACCGGGGCGGGAGCCGGATCGACGGGCAGCGCGGTCAGCAGGTCGCGCAGTTCGAGGGCGGAGGGGCGGGCGTCGGGGTCGTTGGACATCCCGGCGCGCAGCACGTCGACCAGTTCGGTGGGCACCCCGGGCAGGTCGGGGATCGGGTGGTGGAACAACTCCAGCACGGTGACCAGGCTCGGGTTGCGCTCGGACTGCCAGCGCGGGGGGCGGCCGGTCATCACCGCGTAGAGGGTGGCGCAGAGGGCGTACACGTCGACGGCCGGTGACGGCGGGCTGTGGTTGAACATCTCCGGCGGGGCGTAGGCCGGGGTGAGCACCTCCAGGGTGACCGAGGCGTCCCGTGCCTCGGCCAGCACGGCCAGCCCGAAGTCGGCGAGCACCGCCGAGTTGAAGTGCGAGTGCAGGATGTTGGCCGGCTTGACGTCGCGGTGCAGCACCCCGGCCGCGTGGGAGTGGGCCAGCGCGTCGGCGATCTTGATGCCGAGGTCACGGGTCTCGGACGCGTCGAGCGGCGAGGTCCGCATCCGTTCGGCGTACGACCCGTCGCACAACTCCATGATCAGATAGGGGTGCTGGTCGACTGTCACCCCGACGTCGAAGAGGTCGACCACGTGCGGGTGCGAGGACATCCGCCCGGCCGCCCGCGCCTCCCGCAGGAACCGGGCCTGGTCGCGTTCGTTGTCCAGGGTGCGGTTCTCCACCTTGACGGCGACCTCCCGACCGACGGAGATCTGGGTGGCCCGGTAGACGGTGGCGTAGCCACCCCGGGCAAAGACCTGCAAGTCGGTCAGACCGGGCACATTGGGCAGCCGAAGGGCGCCGGGCGGGGTCTCGGTCACGGCTCGAAAATACCCGTTCCGCCGGGGCGCTCAGCGGTCCGTACCGGCGGCGGTGGCCGGACCGGCGGCGGCCGACCGGCTCGTCGTGCCCCCGGATACGCCACTGACCTGCGACGGTGTCGAGTTGGGAGCGCTACCGTCCCCACCTGCTGATCGACGGGCGTCGAAGCGCAGGCCGAGCGCCGTCGCCACCGCGCCCGCACCCTCCCACAACGCCACCCCGATGAACCGGTCCGGTGCCACGTCGGCCAGCACGGTCAGCGTGAAGACGGTGAAGGTGACCAGCCGGAACACCACTGTGAACCGGTAGAACGCCCGCCACTCGGTCGCCACCGCCAACAGGTAGTAGACGCCCATGTTGAACGAGGCCATCGAGGACGCGGTGAGGAACGTGCCGGTGTAGTCGCCGGGTGCCCGGGTCGCCGGCACCTCGAAGCCGAGCATCCGCAGCTGCGCCTCCGGCCACACCAGCCCGAGCGCACCGAGCAGCACCGCCAGCACCCCGAAGACCGCGATCGTCCAACCGGCGCCCGAACGCGGCAACCTCATCCTGCCCCCCACCCGACGGCGCGACCGGCACCCAGTGGCGGTCGCGTGAAGTGACACGCTAACCGTCCCGGCCGACAGGCGCACATCCCCGGAACCGACAGACCTGCCGTCCGCGGACGATCACCGCCCGGCGGACCACCGCCGGCACCCGCCGACCGTCCCGGTCAGACCCCGTCGGCCAGCCGGGCCGCCAGGGCGTCGGCGCTGGCCCGTTCGCTGCGCTGCTCGGTGGCGTACGCCAGCCGCACCGCCTCCTGCGCGCTGGCCAACGCCTCGGCCGGACGACCGCACGCCGCCAACGCCTCGGCCAGCACCCCGGCGCCGATCACCTGGCTGCGGACGTCCTCCGCCGGGGCGGCGACCGCCCGTCGGGCCCAGTCCAACGCCTGCTCCGACTGGCCGTGGGCGAGCAGCGCGGAAGCGTACCGGGCGAGGGTCTGCCGGCGGGAGAACAGCAGGGTCGGCGTCTTCGCAGCGGTCGTCGCCACCGGAGCGAGCAACCCGACCGCGGTGGCCGGGTCACCGGCGGCGAGCCGGGCGGTGGCGAGCAGCACCCGGGGCGCGGCCTGCGCCGGTGCCTGCGGGTTGTGCGGTTCGACGGCGGTCAGCACCGCACGGGCGTCCCGCTCGGCGGTCTCGCAGTCGCCCATGTCCAACGCCACGAAGCCGCGCAGCGTGCCGGCCATCCCGGTCAGCAACGGGTGCGAGGTCCGCCCGGCGTACGCGAGGGCGTCGGTGAACAGGTCGGCGGCGTGCTCCGGCTCACCCAGCCCCCGCGCCACCACCCCCCGGACGACCAGGGCGAAACCGCGCCCCCAGTCGTCGGAGACGGCGGCGAAGTCCCGGTACGCCCGGCGGGCCGACCGGTCCGCCTCGGCCACCTCGCCCATCTCCGCCCCGGCGAACGCCTCGACCGCGCGCAGCGTGCCCACCGCCCACGCCTCGCCGACCCGTTCCCCGAACGGCAGGAAGATCCCGGCCAGCCGGCAGGCCTCCCCCAGTCGGCCGGCCAGCAGCCGGGCGAAGGCGGTGGTGCCGCGCAGCCAGGCCCGCCCGTACGGGTCCTTCAGCTCGGCGAAGAGCCGGGCGGCCCGACCGAGCACCGCGTCGGTGCCGGCGAAGTCCCCCCGGGTGGTGGTGACCCAGGCGAGGTTCTGCAACGCCCACGCCTGCCCGCGCAGGTCCTTCGCGGCGAGGCTGATCTGGTAGGAGGCGGCGAGGCGGCTGCTCGCCTGCCCGAGCCGGCCGGCGACGAAGTCGGCCATCCCGAGCCGGCGCATCGCCGAGGCCCGCAGGTTGGTCACCTCCCCGGCGGTGGCCACCTGCAACGCCTCCTGCCAGCAGGCCACCGCGCGGGCCTGGTCGCCCTGGGTCTGCTGGGCCTGACCGGCGAGCAGCAGGGCGCTGGCCCGGGTGCCGGCGTCGTCACCGGCGTTGGCGGCGATCTTCTCGGCGAAGGCGAGCGCGTCACCGACCCGGCCCACCTGGAGCAACGCCCGCGCGTGCACCACCCGGTCGGCCGGGGGCAGCCCGTCGCGGGCCAGGTCGGCGGCGCGTTCGGCGTACTCGACGGCCAGCGCCGGCTCGCCGGCCTGCAACGCCCGGCGGGCGGCCCGGCCCAGCGCGGCCACCCCGAGCCCGGCGACCGTCCGGGCCGGCGAGTCCGGGCGGAGCTTCACCGCGTCGGCGAGGACGGCGGCCCGCTCGACCTGCTCGGCCACGAAGTCGTCGCGGGCCGCGTCGGTGAACCCGCCCGGCGGGGCGACCGACGCGCCGGGGACCCCGGTCGCCCAGCGGGCCAGCGCGGCGTGCCGTTCGGCGAGTTCGGCCTTGCTCACCCCGGCGTAGGCGGCCTCCCGCATCAGCGGGGTGGCGAACGCGAAACCGCTGCGGGTGCGGTGCAGCATCCGGCGTTGCAGCAGCTCCTCCACGGCCCGTTCCAGCTCGACGGCGGCCACCGCGCCGGGCCGGCCGGCGGGCCCGGACCGTTGCTCACGCAGCGCCTCCAACGCGCCGGTGGGCACCACGTCGCCGACCACGGCGGCGTCCCGCAGCACCGACCGGGCCTCCGGCGGGAGCGCGTCGATGCGGGCGGCGAGCACGGCGGCGAGGTCCCGGGAGAGCAGCCGACTGCCCAGCGACCCGGGCACCAGCCGCCAGCCGCCGTCGGGACCGGCGGTCAACGCTCCCCGTTCCCGCAGCAGGGTGACCAGTTCGGCCAGGTAGAAGGCGTTTCCCTGGGCGGTGGCGAGCAGCCGGTCGGCGTCGGCCTGGGGCAGCCTGCCGCCGTTGAGATAGCTGGTGAGCAGGCGGGAGGCGTCCGCGCCGCGCAGCGGCGGCAGCGGTTGCACCTCGGCGTCGGCGATCCAGGTCAACGCCCCGGCGGTACGGACCAGCTCCGGGCGGCCCAGCAGCATCACCAGGACCGGGCCGGTGAGCCGGGACAGCGTCGCGCCGAGGGCGGCGATCGTCTCGCCGGTGGCGTCGTGCAGGTCGTCGACCACGATCACCAGCGGCGCCTCGGCGGCCAGGGCGCTGAGCAGCCCGGCCACCGCGACCGGCACCGCCTCGGCGTCGGCGGCCGGCGGGGTGGTCCCCCAGCCGCCCTGTTCACCGGGGCTGCCGGCGGGCAGTTCGGCGTACCCGAGCAGGGCCAGGAGCTGGTCACCGGCGAGCGGTGGCGCATCGGCGCGCAGCCGGCCGAGCCGCTGGGCGAGCCGGCGCAGCCGTTCCTCCACGGCCGGCCGGGTGAGCGCGGTGGAGGTGTCGCTGGGCAGGCCGACGGCGGCCCGGACCAGGTCGGCCAGCGGGGCCAGCCGACGCCGCTCGCCGAAGGCGGCGCAGCGTACCGAGAGCACCCGGGCCCCGCTGTGGGCGGCGTACCGGCCCGCGCCGACGTCGTAGCCGGCGGCGAGGCGTTCCACCTCGGCGGCGAACCGGGACTTGCCGATCCCCGCCTCGGCGGTCATCAGCAGCACCCGGGGTTCGCCCCGGTCGATCACCTCGGCGAGCCGGCCGGCGACCCGGCCGATCTCGGTCTCCCGCCCCACGAAGGGCGCCTCGTCGCCGAGCCCCGACCGGGTGCCCGGGGCGTCGAGCAGGCCCAGCAGCTCGTACGCCTCGACCGGCTCGCGCTTGCCCTTGAGCCGCAGCGGGCGCAGCACCCGCCAGGAGGCGACGTGCCGGGTGGCCGACGAGGTACGGGCACCGGCGTAGATCGCGCCGACGGCGGCGGCGTCGGCCAGCCGGGCGGCGGTGTTCACCGTGTCCCCGATGACCGTGTACTCGATGGCGGCCTGGATGCCGGCTATCACGTCGCCGGTGTTCAGCCCGACCCGCAGGCCGAGCGGTGCGCCGCCGCCGCGTTCGTCGTCGAGCACCCGGCGCACGGCCCGCTGCATCGACAGGGCGGCCCGCACGGCCCGCTCGGCGTCGTCCTCGTGGGCCACGGGCGCGCCGAAGACCGCCATGATGCCGTCGCCGGTGAGCTTGTCGACGTGCCCGCCGAACGTCTTCACCGCGCCGGCGAGCGCGGCGAGCACCCGGTCGGTGACCGCGCCGACGCGTTCCGGGTCGAGGTCCTCCGACCAGGAGGTGAACTCGGACAGGTCGCCGAAGAGCACGGTGACGACCCGGCGTTCGGCGGTCGGCAGGCCGGCGGCGGCCGGCAGCGCCGCCCCGCAGTTGTGGCAGAACCGCGCGCCCGGGACGGCGAGCGTGCCGCACACCGGGCAGGTCACGGCTGCTCCACTCCCAGGTACTCCAGTTGGGCGCGGACGGACCACTCGGCGGCCCACCACAGCGACCGGTCCACGTCCGCGTAGACGGTCGCCACCACCTCGGGTGCGGTGCGCGCGCCCGCGTCGACGGCGGCCCGGACCTGGTCGAGCCGGGCCCGGCGGTGGGCGAGGTAGAAGTCGGCCGCCGCGCCGCAGTCGGCGAGCGCCGGGCCGTGGCCGGGCAGCGCCGGGATTCCCTGGTACGCGGACAGCCGCTCCAGGCTGGTGAGGTAGTCGCCGAGGTGGCCGTCGGGGTGGGCGACGACGGTGGTGCCCCGGCCGAGGATGGTGTCCCCGGTCAGCACCACCCGCTCGGTGCCGTACGACACCAGCAGGCAGACCGAGTCGGCGGTGTGCCCCGGGGTGGCGATCAGGTCGATGCCCAGCCCGTACCCGTCGAGCTGCCCGGCCGCCCCGGTCAGCGGGTCCCCGCCGAGGGTGTGCGCCGGGTCGACGGCGAGCACGGGGACGCCGCCGAGCAGGTCGCTCAGCCGGGGGGCGCCCTCGGTGTGGTCGGGGTGCCCGTGGGTGATCAGCACGAGCCCGACCGGGCCGGATGCCGCCACGGCGGCCAGGTGCCCCTCGTCGGCCGGGCCGGGGTCGACGACGACCGCCCGGGCCGCGTCGGGGGCGCGCAGCAGCCAGGTGTTGGTGCCCTCCAGGGTCATCGGCCCCGGGTTGGGGGCACGCAGCAACGTCACCCACTGCGGCAGCCGGTCGGCCGGTGCGGCCGGCGGTGCCGTCACATGCCCGGTCATGGCTGCGATCGTACGACCCTGTGCGCCACTCCCCGCGATCTTGCCGAACCGGCCCACTGGTTTTGTGGTCCTTCACGGCTTTCGACCGACCGGTCGGGTCAGCTCGCGGGGAGTGGCGACGCGGTCAGGCCACCTCGACGATCAACTCGATCTCGACCGGGGCGTCCAGCGGCAGCTCGGCCACCCCGACGGCGGAGCGGGCGTGCCGGCCGGCCTCCCCGAAGACCGCGCCGAGCAGGTCCGAGGCTCCGTTGATCACGGCCGGCTGGCCGTGGAAGCCCGGCGCCGAGGCCACGAAGCCGGTCAGCTTCACGATCTTGACGATGTTCTCCAGGCCGACCAGCGAGTCGACGGCGGCGAGGGCGTTCAGCGCGCACCGCTCGGCGAGGTCCTTGGCCTGCTCGGGCGAGACACCCGCGCCGACCTGGCCGGTGGCGAGCAGCTTCCCCTCGGCGACGGGCAGTTGACCGGAGACGTAGACGTGCTGACCGGACTGCACGGCCGGGACGTAGCTGGCCACCGGCGGCACCACCTCGGGCAGGGCCAGGCCCAGCTCGGCCAGCTTGGCGTGGGGTCCGTTGCTCATCCTCGGTCCCTTCAGCCCTTGGGCCGCTTGAGGTACGCGACCAACTGGTCCGGGTTCGGGCCGGGGATCACGGCGACGAGTTCCCAGCCGTCCTCGCCCCAGTTGTCGAGGATCTGCTTGGTCGCGTGGACCAGCAGCGGGACCGTGGCGTATTCCCACTTCTGCATCGGTGGAAGGCTCCCTTGCCTGGCGTGGACTGTGTCGTCGACAGCCTACGGTCCGGGTGCCGGCCGGGGCGCGGGACGCTGCTCGGGGGCGGTGGGCAGCTCGCCGCACTGCCCGGCGTGGTCGTACGGCTGGGGGCAGCGGGACCGGTCGGGCAGCAGCAGGTCGCAGAAGACCCGGTGCCTGTTGTTCTGGTCGTCGGCGGTGGAGACGGTGGTCTCGCCGGCGTCGAGTTCGACGAGGAAACCCAGCGAGGTGGCCACGGTGCCGGCCAGCGCGGTCGCCGCCGCCAGATCGGCCACCCGGATCGGCAGGTGGATGACGTAGCCGGGCTCCTCGTCGTCCCGGCCACGGTCACCGGGGCGGCCGAGCATCCGCAGCACCTCGGTCGGTTCGGCGCAGCGCCGGTAGGAGCGCTCGTTCATCGGCAGCCCCGTGCCGGGGGCGTCCGCGTCACCGGCCGAACCTCCCCGCCTCCCCCGGTCTCCTGATGCTGAGAAGTGGGCTCGGGCGATGTTCTCCGCGTCGCGCATGTACCTTCCTCCGGCCTCGTACCATGAATGACCGCCGTCCGGACCGGGTGCCGACCCGATCCGCTCCCCCACACCCGGACGAACGTAGGACCCCGCCCGACACGGGGACAACGGGACGCGCACGGTTGATCACACAAAGTCACATATGCGACACTCGCCTGATCCGAAAAACGATCGCGATCCACAGCAGGTCGTGAGCGGTCCGCCACGCGCCGCCCATCGACCGTTACCCTTGCGCCTCGGACGGGCGATCAGGGGTCGCCCGCCGCGCCCGTACCCGCGTCGTCGCCAGGGGCGGCGACGGCGCCCCATCCCCCGGGGGACCACATGACCCATCCACCGTTCGGTGGCGCGAGCGGATCGCCAGGCGGACCACCGCCACGGCACGACCCACCAGACCCGGGCGGGACGACCGCTCCCGGCCTCTCCCCGTCAGGTGTCGGCGCGCCGCCATCGACCAGTCACCCCGGGTACCGGGCGGCGACCCCGGCGCGGCGACGCGGCCCGCTGGCCGCCTGGCTCGCGCTGGCGGCGGCCGTGGTGCTCTGCGGCGGCGGCGGGACGCTCGCCTTCCTGACCCTGCGCGACACCGAGGGCGGCGAGGGGGCCAAGGAGCCGACGGTGGCGGTGGACGGCTTCCTCACCGCCGTCTACCAGGAACGCGACGCCGGCAGGGCGGCCAACTTCGTCTGCGCGGAATCACGCGACCCGCAGAAGATCAACGCCAAGGTGGCCGAGGTGCAGAAGTACGCCACCACCTACATCAACCCGCGGTTCCGCTGGTCCAGTCCGACGGTCGACAGCCAGAACGGGGACCGGGCCACCGTCTCCACCACCCTCACCATGACCACCGCCGACGAGAAGATCGCCGAGCAGCCGTTGCGGTTCACCGTCGTACGGAAGACGGGTTGGTGGGTCTGCGAGGTCGGCTGAGCGCGCGGGGTGGATAGGCTCGACCGGTGCGAGCAGCTGAGCGGCCGGCCGACCCGGCCGGTACCGGATGGCCGTCCCGCCTGCACGTGGTGACCGGCAAGGGCGGCACGGGCAAGACGAGCGTGGCGGCGGCGCTGGCGCTCGCCCTGGCCGCCGGCGGCCACCGCACCCTGCTGGTCGAGGTGGAGGGCCGGCAGGGCATCGCCCAGCTCTTCGGGGTCGAACCCTTCCCGTACGCCGAGCGGCACCTCGTCGACGCCCCAGGCGGCGGCGAGGTGCGCGCCCTCGCGGTGGACGCCGAGGAGGCGTTGCTGGAGTACCTCGACATGTTCTACAAGCTCGGCGCGGCCGGTCGGGCGCTGCGCAAGCTCGGCGCGATCGACTTCGCCACCACCATCGCCCCGGGCCTGCGGGACGTGCTGCTCACCGGCAAGGTCAAGGAGGCCACCACCCGCACCGCCGGCCAGCGCCGGGTGTACGACGCGGTGGTGCTGGACGCCCCGCCGACCGGCCGGATCGGTCGTTTCCTCAACGTCACCGCCGAGACCGCCCGGCTGGCGAAGGTCGGCCCGATCAAGACCCAGAGCGACGGGGTGTCGGCGCTGCTGCGCTCCCCGATGACCGCGGTGCACGTGGTGACGCTGCTGGAGGAGATGCCGGTCCAGGAGACGGTGGACGCGATCGCCGAGCTGACCCAGCTCGGCTTCCCGGTGGGCCGGGTGATCGTCAACGCGGCCCGCCCGCCGTCGACCACCGGCCGCGAGGTGACCCGGGCGGAGCTGCGACGTGGGCTGGCCGCCGCCGGCCTGCCGACCGACCAGGCGACCGTGGCCGGGCTGGCCGGCGAGGCGCGGGACCAGCGGGTACGGCGGGAGCTGGAGGATTCGCTGCGGACCGACCTGGTGGAGCTGGGGCGGCCGGTGACCGAGCTGCCGTTGCTGCCCGACGGGGTGGATTCGGCCGGGCTGGCGGCGTTCGCCGAGATCCTCCGTCGGGCGGATTGACGCACACCTCACGTCGGCCCGGGCGCACGGACCCCACCGGCCCGATACGCTCGATTGGTGCCTTCCGAAGACGCGGCGCCCGTGCTGGACGTCGACCAGATCCTCGCCGACCCCGGCGTGCGCATCGTGGTCTGCTGTGGCGCCGGCGGGGTGGGCAAGACGACCACCGCGGCGGCGCTGGCGCTGCGGGCGGCCGAGCGGCACGGCCGGCGCACGGTGGTGCTCACCATCGACCCGGCCCGCCGGTTGGCCCAGTCGCTCGGCCTGACCGAGCTGGACAACACCCCCCGCCGGGTCAAGGGGATCGACGTCGAGGCCGGCGGCGGTGAGCTGCACGCCATGATGCTGGACATGAAGCGCACCTTCGACGACGTGGTGCTCCAGCACACCGACCCGGCGAAGGCGGCGGAGATCTTCGCCAACCCGTTCTACCAGGCCATGAGTTCCACCTTCGCCGGCACCCAGGAGTACATGGCGATGGAGAAGCTCGGCCAGTTGCACGCCCGGGGCGAGTGGGACCTGATCGTGGTGGACACCCCGCCGTCCCGCTCGGCGCTGGACTTCCTCGACGCCCCGGCCCGGCTCTCCCGCTTCCTGGACGGCCGGATGCTGCGACTGCTGCTCGCCCCGGCCCGCAGCGGGGGGCGGAGCATGTTCAGTTTCGTCACCGCCAGCTTCGGGATGTTCTCCCGGGTGGTGCAGAAGGTGCTCGGGGCGCAGCTGCTGACCGACCTCTCCGGCTTCGTCGCGGCCCTCGACTCGATGTTCGGCGGGTTCCGGCAGCGGGCCGAGCAGACGTACCGGATCCTCCAGGCCGGCGAGACGGCGTTCCTGCTGGTGGCGACGCCGGAGCCGGACGCGGTCCGGGAGGCGGCCTACTTCGCCGGGCGGTTGGGCGCGGAGCGGATGCCGCTGGCCGGGCTGGTGCTCAACCGGGTGCACCGGCCGGCGGTGGATCTGGACCCGGCGACGAGCCGGGCGGCGGCCGACCGGCTGGTCGAGTTGGGTGGGCACGACGCCACGGTCGACGTGCTGCGGGCGCACGCCGCGCTGGCGCAGCAGGCGGCCCGCGAGCAGCAGGTGGCCCGGCGGTTCACCGAGGCGTTCCCGGCGGTGCCGACGGTGTCGGTGACGGCGCAGCCCGCCGACGTGCACGACGTCGACGGGCTGCGGACGATCGGCGCGGCGATCAGCCACCCCTGACCTGCGGGCCGGTCCACCCGTCCGGGCCCGCGCCGGGGAAGACCGTGGTCCGGTCGGACCACGGTCGGGCCTCAACCGGCGGCGGTGACCAGGATCTTGTCCTTGCCGCTGCGGTCCTTGGCGTTCTTCTTCATCGCCGCCTCGAACATCTTGCGCCAGCTCGCCACCTGCGGGTGCCGGCGCAGCAGGGCACGGCGCTCCCGTTCGGTCATGCCGCCCCACACGCCGAACTCGATGCGGTTGTCGAGCGCGTCGGCCAGGCACTCGTACCGCACCGGGCAGCTTCGGCAGATCCGCTTCGCGACGTTCTGCTCGGCGCCCTGTACGAACAACGCGTCCGGGTCCCCGTTCTGACACGCCGCCAGCGACGGCCAGTCAGTGATCATCCCCATCTGTACACGTCCCCCCTTGCAGTACCAACCGACTCGTGCGACCAGCCGTCGTTCCCCCCGGTCGTCCGGCCCGTTCCTTCCCCAAGGAGGCACGGACGACGTGTGGCTCGTGTCGCCGCCACCATCATGCTCTGTAGTCGCATGATTACGCAACGTTGTCGGCGAAATCCAACATTCCGGACAGTCCCGGCTTCCCGGGCCTTCGATCGCCGCTTACCCCCTCGGAGTACGTGAAAACGCTGCGCGGGCTCCACCGATCGGTGGAGACTCGGCGCGGTAACCCGCAACCTCGCAGCGGGGGTCGTGCGTTTAGCACAACGAGGTCGGCGCGCGCAGGAAATGGGGAAAGAACGCCCCGGCGCCCCTCGTTCCCTACTCGCGTACCCTGTCGAGGTGACCTGGATGCGGAAACGTGACCACAATGTCTTCACCAACGCCGCATCGCTACTGATCTGCGGCCTGCTGGCCGGTGTGGTGGTGGCGGCGGCGGCCTTCCCCGCGGTGGCGATGTCCGGCCTGGCGGCCAAGGCCGGCGCCGAGACCTTCGGAGCGCTACCCAAGGAGCTGACGGTGGCCCGCGCGCCACAGATCAGCTACCTGCTCGCCAACGACGGCAAGACCCCGCTGGCGACCATGTACGACGAGAACCGGCGCGACGTGAAGCTCGCGGACATCTCCCCGTACATGCAGAAGGCGATCATCGCCGCCGAGGACCACGACTTCTACAAGCACAACGGCGTGGACATCAACGGCGTGGCGCGGGCCTTCGTCAACAACCAGTCCGGCACCAACTCGCAGCAGGGTGCGTCCACCCTGACCATGCAGTACGTCCGGCTGGCCATCGCCTACTCGGCCACCCACCCGGCCGACGTGGTGGCCGCGACCGAGGACACCAGCTCCCGCAAGATCCGCGAGATGCGGCTGGCCCTCCAGGTCGACAAGGAGTTCTCGAAGGACGAGATCCTCACCCGCTACCTGAACCTCGCCTCCTTCGGCAACGGCGCGTACGGCGTCTTCGCCGCCAGCCAGGTGTACTTCGGCAAGTCGCCCAAGAACCTCAAGATCGAGGAGGCGGCGCTGCTGGCCGGCATGGTCAAGGCGCCCACCACCAACGATCCGACCACCCGCAGCGGCTACCCGCTCGCGCTCGACCGGCGTAACTACGTCATCGACAACATGGTCAAGACGCAGGCCATCACCCAGCAGGAGGGGGACGCCGCCAAGGCGACCAAGCTGGTGGTGAAGGACAAGCGCACCCCGAACGGCTGCGTCGCCACCAACCAGAAGGACTGGGGCTTCTTCTGCGACTTCTTCTACCGCTGGTGGCTCTCGCAGGAGACCTTCGGCTCCACCACGTACGACCGGGAGCGGCGGCTCAAGAGCGGCGGCTACACCATCACCACCACGCTCGACGTGCAGGCGCAGAACGGCGCCGACCGGGCCGTCCGCAAGAACCTCGGGGTGAACAGCAAGGCCGCCCGGATGGTCGCCGCGATCGAGCCGGGCACCGGTCGGGTACGCGCGCTGTCGGTGAACCGGAACTTCAAGATCGATGACCCGAAGAAGCCGCAGAACAAGTACTCCAGCGACCCCAAGAAGGCCAAGAAGAAGATCCGGGGCAACTACCCCAACACGGTGAACCCGCTGCTCAGCGGCGGCCAGGGCATCACCGGCTACCAGGCCGGCTCGACGTTCAAGATGTTCACCATGGTGGCGGCGCTGGAGAAGGGCATCCCGCTCGCCTACCCGATCAACTCGCCGCCGGTCTTCAAGTCGGATTACATCGTCCAGCAGAACTCACCGGCCGCCTGCCCGGGGACGCACTTCTACTGCCCCAAGAACGCCTCGGCGAGCATGGCCGGCGTGCACAACATGTGGACCGCCTTCGGCAGTTCGGTCAACACCTACTTCGTCCCGCTGGAGCAGCAGGTCGGCGCGGAGAACGTGATCAAGGCGGCGCAGAAGCTCGGCATCACCTTCCGCAGCAGCGACGACGCCCGCCGGGCCACCAAGGAGGGCGGCGCCAACCAGTGGGGCGCGTTCACCCTGGGTGTCTCCCAGACAACCCCGCTGGAGCTGGCGAACGCCTACGCCACCCTGGCGGCCGACGGGAAGTTCTGCGAGCCGATCCCGGTGCAGCAGATCAAGGACCCGGAGGGCAACAAGCTCGACGTCGCCAACCCGCGTTGCGAGCAGCGGATCTCCACCGAGGTGGCCCGGGCCGCCGTGGACGCGGCCCGCTGCCCGGTCGGTGACCGGTCGTCGGTCTCCAAGTGCGTCGGGGCGACCGCCCGCAACGTCCGGGGCATCGTCGGCAAGCCGGTGGCCGGCAAGTCCGGCACCACCGACGGCGACAAGACCTCGGCCCTGGTGGTGATGACCAAGCAGTTCGCGGTGGCCGGCATCATGGCCGACCCGGACTGGCCGCAGACCAACCAGCGGATGGGTCACGACGAGACGCCGACCGGCATCAACCCGGCGGTCTACCAGACGCTGCGGGACGCCATGAAGGGCAAGCCCGGCATCGAGTTCACCCCACCCAACGGCAAGATCATCAACGGTGACCAGCGTTCCATCCCGAACGTGAAGTGCCAGTCGGTGGACGGTGCCCGGGGCAAGCTCAAGGAAGCCGGCTTCTCCGTCGTCGTCTCCGACAACAAGATCGCCTCGGACTGCCCGGCCGGCTCCGTCGCCGGCACCAGCCCCAACGGCCGCACCATCAAGGGCGGCGTGGTCACCATCGAGGTGAGCAGCGGCGGCGGCAGCACCGCGAACGGGCCGAACGGGCCGGGTAACACTGGCACCCCACCGGGCCGTCCACCGGGCAACTGACCCCTACCGACGCCGACGGGCGGGCACCCCATACGGGGTGCCCGCCCGTTCCGCATTCACGGTAAACGGAACTCAAACAATCAGGTGTAGATGGGGTTCGCAGCCTCGTCGCACCGACCACCCACCGTGCGCCAGGTGAGGCTCGACCGGGTCTGCGGACCATAGATTCCGTCTGCGGTGATGCCCTCCCGCTTCTGAGCGGAGACGAGGGCAGACTTGGTCGCAGGGCCGAAATCGTTGTCCACGGTGATGCTGGCACCGTAACAGTATTTCAACGCCCGCTGCAGGGCACCGACAGCGCTGCTGTTGGCACCCTGCGCCATTCCACAGCTCGTGCTCGACGCGGTGCTGCCGGTCGACGGCATGGCGATGGGATCGGACGTGCTGTACGCACTGCTCGCCACGTTGACCGTACGAGAGCAGGTGGCCTGGATGGAGATGTCGGCGGACGCCGCCGACGGCACGACGACGGCACCCATGCACGTCGAAATGAATAGGGAAGCAACAGCCAACGGCTTCATAGTCACCTCAGATGGTCGAGGCAACGAGGGTCATGTCCTCAACCGGTATCGATCACGCCCCCGTTGCATGTCAAGCCGGCCAAACGAGCCTTCCACGAATCAGCCGTCACCGCAACAGTCAATTACGAACACTCCCGGTAATCAAAATTGAATTGACAAACCGGAGCCATCGAACCGACCAGAGCCAATGTGGGTCAGAGGCCGAGCTGTCGGCGTACCTCGGCGGCGACGCGACCGCCCTCGGCCCGACCGGCCACCGCGGCCTGGGCCGCCTTCATCGCCGGGCCCATCTGGGACTTCTCGGTGAAGCCGCCCGCGGCCAGCGCCCCCGACACCAGCTCCGTCAGCTCCTGCTCCGAGAGCTGCTTCGGCAGGTAGCGGTCGAGCACCGCACCCTCGGCGGTCTCCTTGTCGGCCTGCTCGGCACGACCGGCGTCGGCGAAGGCGGCAGCCGCCTCCCGGCGCTTCTTCGCCTCCTTGGTCAGCACCGCGAGCACCTCGTCGTCGGAGAGCTCGCGCTTGGCCTTGCCGGCGACCTCGGCGTTGCCGACGGCGGCCAGCGCCATCCGCAACGTGGAGGTGGTCAGCTCGTCGCGCGCCTTGAGTGCGGCGCGCATGTCTGCGGTCAGGCGGTCCTTCAGCGTGCTCATGGACGGTCAAACTACCCTGGTCGGCATGCGAAAGCGCACACTATTCGGCCTCGCCGCCGGGACCGTCGCCGCCGGGGCGGCCACACTGGCGTACGCGTCCCTCGTCGAACGCAACATGTTCACCCTGCGCCGGTACGACGTGCCGGTGTTGCCGGCCGACGCCGAGCCTCTGCGCGTGCTGCACCTGTCGGACCTGCACATGATGCCCGACCAGCGGCGCAAGCAGCAGTGGGTGGCGTCGCTGGCCGCCCTCGACCCGGACCTGGTGGTGGTCACCGGGGACAACATGGCCCACCCCGACGCGGTGCCCGGGGTGCTGCGCGCCCTGCAACCGCTGCTCGACTATCCGGGCGCGTTCGTCTTCGGCTCCAACGACTACACCGGGCCGGTCTGGAAGAACCCGTTCACCTACTTCCTGCCCGGCCGGGAGTACACCGAGGGCGCCGCCCTGCCGTACGAGGAACTGCGGGACGTCCTCACCGGGGCCGGCTGGGCGGACCTCAACAACGCGCGTACCTCGATCAAGGCCGGTGGCCGCCTCGTCGAGCTGGTCGGCGTGGACGACCCGCACATCGGGCAGGACGACTACCCGGCCGTCGCCGGCCCGGTCACCCCCACCGCCGACCTGTCCATCGCGCTCGCCCACGCCCCGGAACCGGCGCTGCTCGACCAGATGGCCGCCGACGGCTTCGGCCTGCTGCTGGCCGGGCACACCCACGGCGGTCAGGTCTGCGTACCCGGCTACGGCGCGTTGGTGACCAACTGCGGGCTGCCCCGGGCGATGGCGAAGGGCCTGCACCGCTGGCCCGGCTCCGACTCCTGGCTGCACGTCTCGGCGGGCCTCGGCACCCACCCCACCGCCCCGGTGCGCTTCGCCTGCCCGCCCGAGGCCAGCATCCTCACCCTCACCCCCCGCTGATCCCCGCTCTGCCGCCCCCCTGCTCTGCTGCCTCCACCGCTCCACCCCCATGATCAGATTGCCGTTTCGCGCAGTCGTGACGGCGTGTCGTCGTCATTTCGGCAATCTGATCATGGGGGTGGGCAGGCCAGGGCCGGGTGCCGGCCTGGCCGTCGCCGGAGCGGGGGGTACCGAGTTTGATCGGCGGAGCGGGTGGGCTACTATTTCACCGCACGCCTCGGGGTGTGGCGCAGCTTGGTAGCGCGCTTCGTTCGGGACGAAGAGGTCGTCGGTTCGAATCCGGCCACCCCGACAGAGGTCAGAGGGCACATCCGATCCATGGATGTGCCCTCTAGTGCTTCTGTACAGCAGTGAAGTACAGCAGCGGCGTCAGCGCAGGCTCTCCCCCAGCCGCTTGAGGGCGTCGCGGGTGGCGTCCGAGGACGCCTGCGAATAGATCTCCATCGTCACCGACACCTCAGCGTGCCGGAGCACCTGCATGATGACGCGCGGGTGCACGTCCAGGTCGACGAGCAGGGTCGCGCAGGTACGCCGGGCGTCGTGCACGGTGATCTTCCGAACTCCGGCGCGGGCGCAGCGGGCGTCCCAGGACCGGTTGAAGTTGCGCGGCTCGATGGGGGTCCCGTAGCGGGTGGTGAACAGCAGCGGCGAGCCCTGCCAGGCGATGCCCGCCTGGTCGCGGTCGTGCTTCCTCGCCTGCTGACGGAGGTCGAGTGCCGCCGCGCAGATGTCCGGCAGCGGGAGGGTGGCGTCCGAGGTCTGCGTCTTGGTCTCCCGGTGCAGCAGTTGGCCGCCGACCCGCTGCAACTGCCAGCCGATCGACAACTCCCCCGCCGCCAGGTCGACGGCGTCCCCGGTGAGGCCGAGCACCTCACCCTTGCGCAGGCCGAGCACCAGGATCAGCACGTACGCGGCGTACAACGGGTCGCGGTCGGCCCGCGCGGACTCCAGGAAGCGACGCGCCTCGTCGCTGGTCCACGCCCGACCCCTGCGGCGGCGGACCGGTGGGAGCTTGACCAGGGCGGCGGCGTTGCGGGTGACCAGCTCCTCGGTGGCGGCATGGTTGAGCGCCGAACGCAGCACACCTCGGACGTCCTTGACGGTGCGGGCGGACGGCACGTCACCACAGCACCGGCCGAGCGCGCAGCAGCGCCTTTTCAGTTCCGCGCGGCGGGCGTCCTTGCCCTGGGCGCAGCACTGGCAGGCGCGGGCCACCTCGTTGATCCAGGTCTGTACGTCGCGCACCTGGAGCCGGTCGAGCCGCTTCCCGCCGAGGCCGGGGATCACGTACAGCCGGAGGATCGTCTCGTAGGTGGCGCAGGTCAGCGGCGCGAGGTTGGGGCGCACCACTTCCCGGTGCCAGTAGGTCAGGTAGTCGCCGAGGGTCGGCACCCGGGTGGCGACCGGCCCGACCTTGGCCTGCCGGTGCAGCTTGATCCACTTGTCGTGGACGACCTCCCGGGTCGGGCCGTAGACGTACTTGCGGGTCCGCTTCCCGTCCGGCTTGGTGACCCAGACGTACGCGGCGAAGCCGTTGCGGTAGGGGAAGATCGAGCCTTCGCCGTTGGCGCGGGTACGGGCGGGCATCAGGCGGCCTCCTGCCGCTGGACCTGCTCGCGGACGTACTCGTCGACCCACTCGGGCAGGATGCGGCGGTACTTGCCGTCCTTGATGGAGCGCAGCTCGCCGGTGGCGATCTTCATCTTGACCTTGGACAGGCCGAAGCCGAGCAGGACGGCGACCTCGGCGGGCGAGTACCAGCGTGGGGTGAGGTGCCGGGTCATGCCGCCACCCCCGACCACGCCTCGTGGGCGAGTTCCTCCCGGCCGACGCGTTGGCGTTCGCGGCGTTGGGCGGCGGCGGTGTTGGCGAGCAGGGCGTCCCCGTCGGTCAGCCAGCCGGAGCCGACGAAGGCCAGCGTGCCCACGGTGACCGTGCCGACGGTGTCGTCGCTGCCGGCGGTACCGGTGTGCTCGGTGCGGCGGTAGGCGGCGCGGGTGTCGCGGAGCAGGCCGAAGGTGACCGAGTAGCGGCGGGCCTTGGTGAGGAAGTGACCGCCGTAGCCGAGCATGTGCGCCCAGCGGCGCAGCCCCGCGTAGGGGTTGAATGTGGGGTCAAGGTCGCCTTGACTGTCTTTCGTCTTCCCGGCTGTCCGGGTGGTGTGGTGCCGGGTGGGGCGGCCGAGTCGCCAGCAGGCGTCGATGAGGCGGGCGAGGTGGTCGCCTTCTGGGTCGGTGTAGGCGTCGACGGTGTCCGGGGTGAGTCGGGTGGAGCAGTGGCCGGTGACCTCGGTGGACTTGGTGGCGTACTTGGCGAGGTAGGCGGCCACCTTGGCGTCGGTCACGTCGCCGTCGCTGGTGCCGATGCGGCGTACGTCGACCTGCTCGCCCCAGGCGACCTGCCAGCCCTGCGGGCGGTCGGGGTGCGGCGGGGTGGTGACGGTGATCTGTCGGGTGGCGGCGTGGACGGCGGCGTCGAGGTCGTCGACGGTGATCCCGGCCGGCGGCGGCACCAGGGCGTGCCGGTCGTGCGGGTCGACGCCGTCGAGGCGCAGCAGGACGTGGAAGTGCACCGCGCCCCGGCGCTGCATCTCGGCGACCTTGCTGTGGGACACCCGCATCGGAGGCACCCGCCGCAGCCGGCCGGAGTCGGTGGTGACCTGGACGTGGGGGATGCCGCGTCGGCGGCACACTGCGGTGAGGTGGCGTTCGATGGCCTGTTTCGTGCGGCGCCACAGCTCGCCGGAGAAGTGGTTCCAGACGGCCTGGTGGTCGTGGTCGTAGCAGTCCAGGCAGAGCGGTCGACCGAGCTGCGGATCGTCGGCGTCGTGGCGGGTGAAACAGGCCCCGGGCCGCCCGTGTGGGCAGGTGCTGGCGGTGCTCCGGGCGCGGCAGGGTGCGGGGCGGCAGTCGCAGCGACGTCGGCGTGTGCAGGTGTGTCGGGGGATGTGCCGGTGGTGCACCGGGCCGAAGGACGGGGCGGTGAAGGTGGCGAAGACGACCGGATGCGCGCTGACGGTGGTGGGGATGGTCTTGCCGCCGGTCAGGCCGCAGCGGACGACCTGGAAGGCGTCGCCGGCGTAGACCCAGGCGCAGTCGGGGCACTGGGCGGCACGGCGGTTGCCGCACGCCTTGTAGAGCGTCCGGTCGGGCAGTTCGTCGGTGTGCTGCTCGGCCAGGACCCGGCCGGTGCCGGGTTCGACGGCGGTGAGGGTGCCGGCCAGGCGGATCGGACGGGTGCAGCCTCCGGCGGCGCGGGTGTGCTCCAGCCAGCCGAAGTAGTCCGGGGCGGCGGCGCGGCGCAGGGCCTGGGCGTCACGGCCGGCGGTGAGGGTGGACACGGTTCTCTCCTCATGGGTGGCAGGGGACGGGCGACGAACTGCCACCGGACGCTGGAGCGGTGTCCGTCGGTGGTGTTCGTGGTGTCTCCTGGCACCGCCGGAGAGGGCGGCTCACGCCGGAGGGCGGGGTTGGCCATCGGGCCGTCTACCGCCGTTGAGCTGGGTTTCTGGATCTTGGGTGATGCCGGGACGGGTGGGGTGCCTGGTCGTCGGCTTCCGGTGGTTGCCGCAGGCGATCCCCACCCGGCGAGGTGCGTGAATCCGAGGGCCATCGTGGACGGCAGGAAAGGCCGTGCGGGGCCGCTCAGTGGATTCCGGGTCGGCGTAGTGGCCGGTGCGATCAAGGCCGGCGGGACGTGACCCGCGTCAGCGGCAGGAAGGCCGCTCGGTTACTCCGAAGTCGAGTTCAGCGATCCGGCGGGAAGGCCGCGCTGGCGTGCTCGACGTGGGCCAGAGTAGCACCGGGTATCGACACGTCAACCCGCCGTGAACCCCGCCTCGAAGGCGCTCGACCCGGATTGCCGCCTGTCTGGTCCCACCCCATGCTTCACGGTTCAGTCCCGGGACATGCTTGACGTTCGGCCTAGTTGCCCTATTCCGCCTTCCTCCGGTTGGGCAACTCCTCAAGGAAGAACGTCACGTCTTCCAGAGCGGAGAAGACCCGGCCGTCAAGGTCCGTCCGCTCGGCAAGCTCGCGGACGAGCACGACTGACGCGGGCTCCAAATATCCGAAGCGTCGGGCGAGGTGACCCAGGCAAAGCGACGCCGTGGCGACGAGCCATAGGTCAGCGCAATCCTGCGCGATCCGGTAGCACCATCGCTCGACGAAGAGGCGGTCGTCGTCGTAGAGCGCCAGCCCTACCAACACCGAATTCGGCGAAAGCGCTTTGCCCCTGCCCCCAAGAGCAGCAGTAAGCACCTCATCCGCCAGGCCGTGTGACACCAGCGGCGGATCCTCGTAGATGTTCACCCCGGGAGGCTACGACAGCATGGCTGCCAGCCCGGGTGGGAGGACTTTCTGTACGTCTATCAAGGCGGCCCTGAACGGGCCGCACGCGCCGCCGCCAGGGCGCGCGCCCGTCGCTCCGCTGGCGCTCCGACTCCGGTCACGCAACACGCCCGGCTGCTGGCGCGGACAGCGGGAAGCCCGGTGGGCCGCCGCAGCACGACAGGCCGTTGTCCGGTGGGGTGGTGGGCCGGCAGCCGGCCGGGCCGCGCGGCCAGCAGTCCGCGCGGCGTAGGAGAGCGCACGCCGGGTCCGTCGGCGGCTGCCGGGCCGGTGGCGGGGTGGCGGCTACTGCGCCTCCGGCGGGGGCGCTCCGGCTCCAGGATGGCCGGGGGTCCGTCGGCGGCTCGCGGTCCGTGGGTGGTGGCGGTGGGGAGCCATCCCGCCCGCCATCGACCCGGGCAAGCCGAGCAGACCACCGCCCGACCCGCCAGCGTCCGTACGGGCCGTCAAGGTCCGCTTGACGTGGCGGGCCGGGCGGCGGCCCGCTCCCCAGGAGGGCGGGTCGACGGCAGACGGGATGGCAGCAAGCCGCGCTGGCGGGACTTTCCCTTGTACTGTGCATGAGCATGGACTGGCAAACGTTGATGCCACCTTTCGTCGCCGCTGGCGCGGCCCTGCTCGGTGTGCGCTACGGCGCTCAGGCCAACGAATCGCGAGAGTCCTTCAACTGGACCAGGGAACAACGGCTGAAGGCATACGCCGACGTCCTTGAGGCAGTGGACAGGTGCTATAGCTCCTTTCGGTTGATCGATACATCGCTCAAGCTTATGGACTACAAGGTGACTCCCGAGACGCTTTCCAAGGTCAAGGCAGAGATGGATGAGTGGGGCCGCTGGGACGAAAAGATCGACGAAGCTCTTCCACGAGCCGAACTCGTTGCGAGCCAGCGATTTCAAGTCCAGTTGTCGGTCGGGGTCAGACACGGCATGAGGTCACGACATCGAATGCTGTTGATTCAGCTTGCGTATCTGAAGAAGGCCGACGAAGTGGAGTGGCAATCAGTAGCGGGACTGACCTTGGATGACCTGGAGCGCATCCGGACAGGGCTGCGGGCAGATCTTGCCGTCCGAGAGACGGAGCAGAGTCGTCTGAGTCAACTCAAGGCCCGGGCGCTGGCCTGGCGGCGGAAATTCCAGCGGAAGCGTCGCGCTTCCCGCGCTCCAGCAGTCGGCTCCACGCTCGGGCAAGGTGGATGAGTGACTAACTGAGCGATAACCAGAGTGCACGATGGCGGACGGCTGCTGACGCCAGGGGGCGAGTTACATAAGAGGCGTAAGACACCCTGAACGTCGGCAACCAACCATCAATGCCGCCAGCCTAGGAGCATGCGCGACCAGCGTGGGGTACCAGCTAGGTGCCAAGCGCGCCTCTTACGACGGACTTTTCTGAACTAGGAGTTTGTGAAGTTCCCCGATGGACAGCACTTTGACGCCGCAGCTACGACTTACGCACTGGCGTTGCTTCACTACCAGGTGTTTCTCCTCGGATGTTACGTAGATTCCCTTCGCGTGGTGAGCGATAGAAACGAAAGCGATATCACTCCGATCGAAAGAGCAGTCCCTTAGGCCTTGCAAACATTTCTTCGTGGGGGTCTCTGATGCGTACTCGACAGCCCCTTGCTTGGCCGCTGCTACAGATAATCTGCGCCCCATGGAGTCAGGCAGAAGATTCTCCGAGTACTCTCTATGAACCTGGCCGCCATGATCGAACAATAAGGCAATCGTGCCGGATATAAAGCCTTGATAGATTCTATTGATTAAGTCGACCCTGACCATCACCTCGTCATTATCGCCGCGATCAATATTCATTAAAGCGCAGGTGTCGAAGGCGATAAGGATTGTCACGGGCGGCGCCCGCCGGCAGCAATAATTCCCATCGCCTCTTCCCATTCCTCCTCGAAGAATCCTGCAGGGAAGGCGCTCGTGTCGATACGGCCTTTTGCGCTAATCGCGGCCTCTGAAACTGCACCGCTATCTGTCACGAAGACTTTGACTACTTCCGGCTCGACAACGCCGCTAGCCACCAGGCGTCTCAGTCGCAGAAGCATATTTTCGCTATGACTCTCAACGAACAATGAAAGATTGCGATCGATTGCAATGTCGACCATAACTTCGGCAAGCGCGCCTTGCACCTCGGGATGGAGGTGCAGCTCGGGTTGCTCGACTAGTACGAGCGCGCGTGGTGGAGCCAACGCCAAGCGCACCAGGATTGGCAGCACCTGAGATGCACCGAAGCCCACGTCCGCCAAGTTATCCTTCCGGGAGCTAGAAACATCGCTCAAGACGATTCCAGCGTAACCCGGTGCGGGTCGCACAACGTCGACCTGCTTCGCAATACCAAGTCGACGGAGGGCGCGAGATACGGCCGCGATAGCTTTTGGCTTGTCGACCAGCATGCCCACTACGTGCTCTGTGGACCCGCCAGAGGTGGACAGTTGGTCGATCCGGTATGCGCGTTCCGGCATGTCGCGAAGGGGGCCAATGTGAACGATTCGCCTGGTTGCATCTGTCAGTGCTTGCGAGAGGGTAAAAAGGAATATTTCCAACGCATTGCTATTGAACTTCTCGTCTGGCTCAAGCTCGAATGTTAGGCTGCGAAGAGTGGCAAGATTTAGCTCTCCGCCTTGAAGGACCCGTCCGCCACCTGCTGACGGCATCTCCACTCGTACGCGATCTGGCCCTAGACGCCTGAGGTCAACGATTAGCTTATTGTAGTTAGGCTCGGAAATGTGGATAGAATTATATTGGGCCTTCCCACTTCTTGCGTTCCAGTGGAGGTCGATCTCGATCCGAAGTGAAGTGATGCCGTCGGGGAATTCGTTGGCCAGCATGCGGGGTATTCTACGAAAGCCGCCTCGGGTCGATTCAATTTCATACGACAAGCGGATATCCCTGCTGCGTTCTGAATTCAGAACTGCTTCGGGGTAAGAGCCAAAGTCGACGTACGGGCCCGAGAATGGAATGCCGCTAACCAGGCTCCGCTCGCTCACTAGTTGCTTGAGGAGTAGTGGGGCGCGCAAGAGGGTCGTTTTCCCGCTACTGTTCTTGCCAAAAAGGAAATTTACCCTCGCAAACCTGAGATCCCCGGTGTCCTCGAAGCGACGAAAATTGCAGAGTCGCATGGAAACGATTGGGCCCAGCGGGCGCTCATCCATTAGGTATTCCTTCCGCAAGTGCAGGCGACGTAGTGCAGCGGGTGCGGACGCCTGCTTTAGGCAACGTGACCGAGATTTTCGTGTGAGCACTCACAGTGAACGCCTCCTGTCCTTGCCTCGCTCATGGGTGGGCGCACGATCTCTCGAACTAGGGAACCATGATCAGGGGTGGGGTGCCCGGCAGGCAAGGTGTAAGGCCACGACTGTGGCGGGTGTCAGAACTTCCCTAGAATATTGCGTTTGCCGTGAAGTTGGAGGAAGGCGGAGCGATCAGGCACTCGGGGTGTCTCCGCAGAGGTCCGTCCGAGGAGCGCGGGACGAGCCCTCTGACAGCATGTACTTCTGCGGACCCGATGACTCTTGCCAGGAGCGGCACGCCTGCCGACACGGACGGTGACGACCACCGACAACACGGTGCCGAGCGATGGTGAAGAGGGAGGTTCTTGCTCAGCCGTTCCCGACAAGTGTGGATGCGGTGCACAAGAGTGTCAGTGAGACGTCAGGCAGCGAGGCAGCGAAGAGGCAGCGCCAGCGTTCATGGCGGCCAAGCCCAGACATCGAGGGGCACCGCCCGAGCCCTGCTCATCGGTGCAAGCCGTCACCGGCCGACGGCGATCGACAAGTTGAGACCGCATCCCCCCAGCGGGGATCAGGCTGGCTTGCGTGCAGCTCTCTCCACTTCTTGCAGCACCAGTCCGAGGGTTTGCGAGCGGCGGTCTGCTGGCAGCGTCGCCCATGCTCGTCGGGCATACGCAAGTCCCCCGGACCGATCCCCGGACTTGGCCATCATGAGTGCCCGGTGCAGCTCGATGTGGGTGGCGAACCGGGTCAGCGCTGGCGGCCGGAGCCGGTCGGCATCGGTCTGGGCCTGCTCGCCGGGGCCGACCATGCCGAGTCGGGCGTAGAGCATCGACCGGAAGGTGGCCATACGCCAGGCGGGTACGGCGGCGTCGGAGATCTCCTCGTCTGGTGAGGCGGTCTGGTCGAAGATCCGTCGTGCGTCCTCGTCGGCCGTGGTGGCTCCGCCGATGTCGCCTCGTCCGGCGGCGACGTGTGCGCGGGCCATCAGCGCCTGGAGACGTCCGAGCGAGGGTCGGTCGGAAAGGGCGATGGCCTCGTCGGCGTACCGCTTGGCGACGGGTAGGGCCGCGCCTTCGTAGGCCAGGGCGATGGCGGCCCGACCACGTACCCAGACCCGGACAGCGAGGTCGCCGGAGCGGTCGGCGGCGATCCGGGCGGTGTCGTACCAGCCGATCGCCTCGGTCGGGTCCTTGGTGGTCTTGCCGTAGGTGGTGAGTGCGCGGGCGGCGGTCGCCCACATCGTCGGGGAGTCGAGCTGCTGTTGCAGGACGACGAGGTCACTGGCAAGCCTGCTCTGAAGGCTGTCCGCGCCGATCTCCATGTAGTCCCGGCCGTACTGCTCGACCCGGTCGCGCCAGCGGTCTTCGCTGTCCCGTCGGCCGGCGAGGGCTGCGGTGAAGCCGGATCGGATCAGCTCGTTGGCGGCGATCGGGCCGATGGTGGCGGCTTGGAGAAGGTGCCTGCGTCTCACGTCCGGGTCTCCCAACGCTCGCGCGTAGGCGAGCACGATGTCCGGCGTCGCGGTCCGACGTCCCGACTCGACGTTGCTCAGGTGCGAAGCCGAGTAGCTGGTGCGGGCCGCGATGGAGGCCAGCGTCACGCCTGCCTCAGTACGAGCCTGCCTCAGTTGTGCGCCGAGGTCATCCATCGGAGCCCCTGTGAAAGGTCCTGAAAGCATCGAGCCACTTCCGAGCGTAGTCGTGGGATCACAAGAGTAGACACCAGACGTGGTCAGCGCGGCCGGTGCGACGACCGGGCTTGGCCACGTCGCCAGCCGGGCGCGGCGGCGGCGATCCCCCCGAGAGCAGTGTCGCCGCGCCCTCTCTAACTGTGGAGGCGGGAATGAGCGGCGACGTTCCGGACCAGTCCAGGGGCGAGCAGATCCAGCAGGCGGAACGGGAGGCGGCTCGGCAGCGGATCCTCGCGCAGGCCGAGGCGGACCGGATACCGGCGGAGGAGACGGATCGGGCAGTGCCGGATCGACGGTGGCGTCGTGGACAGCGTTGACCTGTTGCCGGTCGGTCGTCGGGTGGCGTACTGGCGGGGACGGCGGAAGCTCTCCCAGCAGGTGTTGGCCGATCGGCTGGGTAAGTCGAAGAGTTGGGTGGACAAGGTCGAGCGGGGTGTCCGGTCGCTGGACAAGGTGTCGACGCTCCAGGACATCGCCGCCGTCCTGCGGATCGAGCCGGGGGTGTTGCTCGGCCGGCACGTTGAGCCGTCCGGGGTGACCGAGCGCGCCGAGGGTGTGGAACGGATCCGCGCGGCCCTGACGACGTACGAGATCGCCTTAGCGCGTCCGAACACCCGCCGACCGGTACTGACAGTGGAGAGGCTGACGCGGGAGACCGCGCACGTATGGACGGCCTTCCAGCATGCCCGCTACCCGCAGGTGGTCGACCTGGTGCCGGAGCTGGTGGCCGACGCGCAGCGCACCCACGCCCACGATCCCCGTGCGGGGCGGGTGCCGCTGGTGGAGGCGTACCGGGTGACGGCGTCGCTGCTGGTGAAGCTCGGTGCCTTCGACGTGGCGTGGTTGGCGGTCGACCGGGCGATGACCGCCGCCACCGGTGACCGGGTGTTGGTGGCGGCCACTGCGGTGCAGCTCGGTCAGGTGTTGCGCGGCTCGGGACGGGCGCGGGTGGCGAAGTCGGTGATGCTGACCGCCGCGTACCGGATCGCCCCACCCGTGATCGAGTACGGCCCTCCTGCCGAGCTGTCTCTGTGCGGGACCCTGCTGGTGCAGGCTGCCCTGGCCGCTGCCTGCATAGGGGACGACCGCGCCGCCGTCGAGCTGGTCGATGAGGCTGCGGAGATTGCGGCACAGGTGGGAGATGGTCACGACCATCACCGGACAGGGTTCGGGGCGACGGCGGTGGAGTTGGCCCGGATCATCGTGGCGGTGGAGTTGGGCGACGCGGAGACGGCCGTGGCCTGGCACGAGAAGGTGACCGTGCGGGATGGCTGGCGGTGGCTGCCCGCCGAACACCGCGCCGCGTACCTGATCGACGTTGCCCGCGCCTACCTCCAGGCCGACGACCCGGTCAGGGCCGGCCGGGTCCTGATGGAGGCCCACCGGACCGCACCGGCCGAGATCCACCATCGACCAGCCGGCAGGGACATCCTCGCCCAGGTCGCCCGCGACCCCGACGCCCCGGCAACGATCACCCAACTCGTCGACATGCTCGGAACGGGTTGAACGGTGACCGGTCCCCACCTGTCCCTGGCGCAGATCCGCAACCGGCTGATCCTCACCGCCCGTGCCCTCCTCCGCGATCACCAGCCCGGACCTGACGGTCGTTGTCCGATCTGCCGGGTCGCAGGCTGCCCGGTGGGGACCGCCGCCCGCAACGTCCTGCGCTCGGCGGAAGAAGTACAGCAGCGGAGTACAGCAACCGAACCGACCACACCCGACCCGGACGAGCCCCAGCAGGCCGGATGACCTCGGACAACACCCGACCCGACCGGCGCGCCGGCAGTTCGGGACGAAGAGGTCGTCGGTTCGAATCCGGCCACCCCGACCAGAGGTCAGAGGGCACATCCGATCCATGGATGTGCCCTCTGGTGCTTTGCAGCAATGACGTACAAGCAGGTCCGTACGGCTGCGCGGGGTCGACGTGGTGCCCGACCTGGTCGGCGCGCAGGTGCTGCGCGTGTGTCGCTGCGGCGGTGAGCCGGTGTCAGGCGGTGACCGCGGCGCGGACGAAGGCGGCGACCTCGCGCGACGTGCTGGTCTGCGACCAGGCGAGAACCAGGGTGGCCGGGTCGGCGTCCAGGACGGGGCGGCTGATCAGGCCCGGGGGAAGGTACTCGCCCACCGATTCCGGGACGACCGCGATCAGGCGGCCGAGCTGGATCAGGTGCAGCAGCTGGTTGCTGTCGGCGACCGGGTGGCCGGTGACGCCGGGGCGGGCTTCGGGCCAGCGGGGCATCGGCTCGCCGTGCAGGTCGGCCATCGACACGGTGGCGCGTCCGGCGAGCCGATGGCCCTCGGGTAGCAGCACGACTTGACCCTCTGTGTGCAGGTCGTCGCTGTCCAGGCCGGTCAGGTCGTTCTGCGGCCGGTGCAGCAGGGCGAGGTCGGCACGGCCGTCGCGGACCATGGCGGCGCGTTCGCCGACCCGGAAGGCGAGGTCGACCGGGACGGCGCCGGGAGATGCCGCGTAGCGGTCGAGGATGGTGCGCAGCAGTCCGGCGTCGCCGCCGGGTTTGAGAGCCAGGGTCAGGCGCGGGGTGGTCTCGGCGGCTTTTCGGGTACGCCGGATCGCCGCCTCGACCGCGTTGAGCGCGCCGCGGGCCTCGGTGAGCAGCACCTCGCCGGGCGGGGTGAGGTGGACCGCGCGGCTGGTGCGTTCCAGCAGCGTGACACCCATTCGGCGTTCGAGCAGGCGGATCGCTCGGGACAGGGGTGGCTGGGCGATGCCGAGGCGCTGTGCGGCGCGGCCGAAGTGCAGCTCCTCGGCGACCGCGACGAAGTAACGCAGTTCGCGCGTCTCGACCTCATCCATACCGCCAAGGTATCGCCACGGACCGCTTCGGTCCTGGTCCGCAGGCGCTGCCGGTGATGGGCTCGGGGCATGAGTGGAGCACGCATCGCGCTGGTGACCGGCGCGAACAAGGGGATCGGGCGGGCCGTCGCGGAAGGCCTCGCCGAGTTGGGGATCACGGTGCTGGTCGGTGCCCGGGACCCGGAGCGGGGAGCGGAGGCGGCGGCGAAGATCGAGGGCGCGTCGGCGATCCGGCTGGACGTGACCGATCCGGCCGGGGTCGCCGCTGCCGCCGAGGAGATCGGGGCCCGGTTCGGCCGGCTGGACATCCTGGTCAACAACGCGGGGATCGGCGGCGACCTGACGGCGCAGGCACCGGGGGCGGCCCGGCTGGACGGCATCCGGGAGGTGTTCGAGACGAACCTGTTCGGGGTGGTGACGGTGACCGAGGCGATGCTGCCGCTGCTGCGCCGCTCGGCCGGGGCGCGGATCGTGAACGTGTCCAGTGGCACGTCGTCGATGACGTGGACGACCGACGCGACCCACTATCTGAGCCGGATGCCGGCGTCGCTGGGTTATCCGTTGTCCAAGGCGGCGTTGAACATGCTGACCGTGCAGTATGCGAAGGCGCTCGCCGGGGACGGAATCCTGGTCAACGCGATCGCGCCGGGCGCGTGTGACACGGATTTCGCCAAGGGGCTGCCCTTTCAGCTGTCCCGGACGCCGGCCGAGGGCGCGGCGGTGGTGGTGCGGCTGGCCACGTCGGGGCGGGAGTGCCCCAGCGGCGGGTTCTTCGACGACGGCGGAAAGGTGCCGTGGTGAGACGGCTCAGCCCGAGGTCAGGGGCCACTCCCAGCAACGGAGAGTGGCCCCTGGCGCAGTCGGGGACGACGGCGGCACGGTCACCCGTGCCCACCGGACCCCGTTGGTCAGGTCAGGACGGGTTCAGTTTGATGGAGAAGCCGTTGAAGATCGTCCACACGTCGACCCAGCCCAGTCCGGTGGTGCAGCCGGACGCGCCGCAGCCGTAGCCGACGCTGACGATGCCGTTGAGTTGGCGGGAGTTGGGGTCGTTGAGGTAGATGACCGGCCCGCCGCTGTCGCCACCGCGACCGACGATGCCACCGCCGTTCGGCACGCCGTAGCTGCCCCAGACGGTGGTGCCATTCACGACCCAGCTGGCATTGCCCGCGTAGACCGTCCTGATGTTGCAGACGACCTTCGAGTTGTATCCTAGCTGGCAGGTGAAATCGCCGACCGCCACATTGCGTACGCCGTTGAGATAGCGGGCGTAGCCGGTCGCGTCGAGGCCGTCCCACGTGTACCGGTACGTCGGTGCCTCGATGAATACCGAGTCGAGATCGGCCCGCTTGTATTTGACCTGGCCGATGTAATTGCCGCCGGCCGCCGAGACGTTGTCACCGACGTTGTAGCAGTGGCCGGCGGTGACCAGCCACTGCCGGCCGTCCCAGGTGCTGACGGCGGGGATGCCGCTGGTGCAGTATGCCTCGCTTCCGTAGGCCGGTCCGAGGGCTGCTCCCGCGTAGAACGGGGAGGTGTCGTTCCAGCGGCTCAGCGGCTTCGACGGGGGTGCCTGCCGGACGCGGATCTCGGTGGCGTCGGCGGCGGCGCGCCGCTGCGCGACGGCCGGCGAGGCGAGGTAGGCGTGCGCGGCCTGGGCGTCGTCCACGGCGAGTTCGATGACGCTGCCGTCGACGGAGCTGCCCGCCAGGCCGACCGTGAAGGGCAGGTCGGTGCGTTCGGTGAGGGCGGTGATCTCCTTACGGAGCTACTGACGGGACTTCCTGCTCTGCACCACGTTGATCAGCCGGGTGTCCACCTTGGGGTTGACCCGGCGGACCGCGGCGATGAAGGCGCGTCCCTGCCGCACGTCGGTCAGGTAGACGTTGACCGACCGGTAGTCGGCGGCCATCTCGACCTGCGTGTAGATGTCCGCCCGGGTGCCCTGCCCGACCTGGGCCACGGCGTCGGCCGCCAGTCGCAGCGGTTCGAGGACCGTGGCCTGTCGTTCCGGCGTCATGGCCGCCACCGCCTCGACGCTGAGCGGTCGCGGTGCTGCCGCGTCGGCCGGCGCGGCCAAGAACGGAAGTACGACACCCACCCCGACCAGGGCGAGGGTTCTGCGGAGCGAATTGTTCATCTGCGTCCTCTCGACAATTGGAGAACGTTTCTCCATCGAGAGCATCATCTATTAATTGACATTCGGCAATAAGCTGGCCTGTCGGGTCATGGACTGAACGCCACCGCGCCGGCCCGACCATTCGGAACGCGCGTACTGTTTTTCCGGGGAGAATTGTCCGGCCGATGTGGAACATCACGACCGGGCCGGATTCGCCCCCGGGATACCGGGTGGCCGTGGCGTCGTACCGTTGGCCTCCCACCCGTGGAGGAGCCCGATGTCGATCCCCGGCCCGGTCGTGCTCGCCCTGCCGTTCCGGGGCACCTGGCTGGTGCGCAACAGCCCCGCCCGGCGGGTGCCCAGCCACGGCACCGACCTCTTCGCCACCACGTACGCGATGGATTTCGTGGCGGTGCGGGGGCGACGGACGGCGACCGTCCGGGACTGGCGGACGCTGCTGGCGACCGAGCCGCCGCAGCGTTTCCTCGCCTTCGGGCGGCCGATCCTGGCCCCCGCCGCCGGCCGGGTGGTGGCGGTGCACGACGGGGAGGCCGACCACGAGGCCCGCCGGTCGCCGACGACGCTGCTGGCCTACGCCCTGACCCAGGCGGCCCGGGTCCGCCGGGGCGCAGGCGCCGTCGCCGGCAACCACGTGATCGTCGAACTGGCCGGGCGTCGGGGGTACGTCCTGCTCGCCCACCTGCGCGCCGGGTCGCTCCGGGTGGCGGTGGGCGACCCGGTCGACGTCGGGCAGGAGCTGGCCGACTGCGGCAACTCGGGGAACTCCACCCAGCCGCACCTGCACCTGCAGGTGATGGACGCCGCCGACCCGTACGCCGCCCGGGGTTTGCCGATGGCCTTCCGGCACTACCGGTCGTGGCGGCGGCCGGGTGACCCGCCGGTCGAGGTCGACCGGGGCGTCCCGGGCGAGGCGGTGGTGGTCGAGCCGACACGGTGACCACCCCGGGTGCGGTGGCGTCCGCCGCCCGGCGCGGCGCGACGACCCGGTTTTCCTGGCAGGGTGTACGGCATGCCCGCGCTGCTCCGCCCCCGGATGTCCGACTGGACGATCGTGGTACCCGTCCTCGCGGTGCTGCTGCTGCTCGTCACCTGGAACCGCGAACTGCCGGGTCTGCTGGTGGCGGTGGTGGCCCTCCTGCTGGCCGGCGCGGTGCTGGCGGCCGTGCACCACGCCGAGGTGGTCGCCCACAAGGTCGGTGAGCCGTACGGTTCGCTGGTGCTCGCGGTGGCGGTCACCGTCATCGAGGTCGCCCTGATCGTCACCCTGATGATCAGTGGTGGGGACAAGACCCAGGCGTTGGCCCGGGACACCGTCTTCGCCGCCGTGATGATCACCTGTAACGGCATCCTCGGGCTCTCACTGCTGCTCGGCGCGCTCCGGCGGCGGGTGGCCGTGTTCAACCCGGAGGGCACCGGTGGGGCGCTGGCCACCGTGGCGACCCTCGCCACCCTGAGCCTGGTGGTGCCGACGTTCACCACCAGCAAGACCGGCCCCGAGTTCTCCCCCGCCCAGCTCGCCTTCGCGGCCGTGGCGTCGCTGGCCCTGTACGGGCTGTTCGTGATGGTGCAGACCGGCCGGCACCGGGACTACTTCCTGCCGGTGACCAGCGACGGCAGCGTGCCCGACGCCGACGGCGACGGGCACGCCGACCCGCCGTCGACGCGTACCGCGGTGACGAGTGTGGTGCTGCTCCTCGTCGCCCTGGTCGCCGTGGTCGGTGACGCGAAGACCGTCTCACCGACCATCGAGGCCGGGGTCGCGGCGGCGAACCTGCCGCAGTCCTTCGTCGGGGTGGTCATCGCGCTGCTCGTGCTGCTGCCGGAGACCCTGGCCGCCGCCCGCGCGGCCCGCCGGGACCGGGTGCAGATCAGCCTCAACCTGGCGCTCGGCTCGGCGATGGCGAGCATCGGCCTGACCATCCCGGCGATCGCCCTCGCCTCGATCTGGCTGGACGGGCCGCTGCTGCTCGGCCTCGCCGGCACCCAGTTGACCCTGCTGGCGTTGACCGTCGTCACCGGGGTGCTGACCGTGGTGCCGGGCCGGGCCACCGTCCTGCAGGGCGGGGTGCACCTGGTGCTGCTCGCCGCGTTCGTCTTCCTCGCCGCCAGCCCCTGACCCGCCGCGCCGCGGGGCGTCGTCAGTCGTCGTGGCGTTCGGTGCGGGCGACCTCGGCGAACGCCGCGTCCAGGCACCCGGCGAACGGGACGCCGGTCACCGCGAGCAGGTCGACCACCAGCAGCGGCACGTGGGCGGCGACGGCGGCCGGGTCGGGCGGGGTGTCGTCGTCGCCCGGATCGTAGACGCCGAGCGCCCCGGCCAGCAGCACCAGCACCACGTGCGGGTCGACGTCGGGTCGCCAGGTGGCGGCGGCGCGGACGCAGCGTTCCAGCACCTGCCGCACGTCGTCGCTGTCGAGCCCGTCGGGGTGCGCCTGCTCCAGCAAAAGCCGGACCACCCCGCCGAGGACCAGCCCTGCGCGGTCGGCACCGGCGAGCCGGGGCACCGCGCCGTCGTACGCGGCGCTGTCGCGCGCCTGGGCGGCCTCGACCGCCGCGGTGGCGGCCACCGCGATCTCGCGGGCCGGGGCGGGCAGGTGTCGCCAGGTCACCGTCACCGGCCCAGCATGGCAGAGCCGGCCGACACCGACCCGGCCGGACACCGGAGTCGGATCGGCGCGGGCGGAAACGGGTCGACCGCCCCGGGACCGGCCGCGACTCCCGGTGCGAGAAGTCGCCGGCCGCCCTTCCCGGGACGGTCGAACGATGGCCGGAGAACGCCCCTCAACGCTCCGGTCACCGCGGGTCCGAGCGGTGCTCAGCAGTACGTGTAGCTGCCCTTGCTTCCCCACGAGCAGGAGTCGATCCCGGTGCCGGCGGAGTTGCGCAGGTAGGCGGTGTCCCCGGTGTTGTTCCAGATGTAGTTCCCGGAGCCCCAGTACCGGTGGGTGGAGGTGTTCTTGCCCTTGCCGGTGTGGATGTAGACGCTGGCGCCCTTGGCGAGGCGGACGTCGCCGGAGAACGTGTAGACGTGCTTGGACTTGTCGCGCAGCGTCCAGGACTTCAGGTTGATCGTCGAGCTGCGCCGGTTGGTCAGCTTGACGTACTCGGCGTTGAGGCTGGTGTTGGAGCGGGTGTCGCTGCCCGGGGAGTTGTAGTAGACCTTCGTGATCTCGACGGCCGGGGTGGCGGCCTGGGCCGGTCCGGCGACGGTGAGCGGGCCGCCGACGGCGACGGCGAGCGCCACGGCGAATCCGACGAGCCTGGTGTGCTTCACGCGTACCCCCACAGGTTCACGGACCGGCATCCACGGGAACCGGTCACGGAAAGTGAGCCGAGGTTATCGACGCGGACGGGCGACCGTGGACCGGAAATGCGTCGCGTCGCCAATCCGGTCCGCCAGTCCCGGCAGCGGGACCCTAATGGTGATCATGGATGGCGCGATCGTCAGGCGACGGCGTCCCTTCCACCGATCCGCACTCGTCCGGCGGGCGGATCAGGCCGACCAGTCGGTGCCGGCTCCAGTGCCCGGCCACCCCGGGCCGGTCGGCCAGGTAGTCCACCGTCTCGGCCGGCGTCCAGCCGTGCGCCTCCCGCAACCCCTCGGCGATCATCCGCAGGTAGACCGGGGCGGGCGGGGTCCACGCCACGTCGGCGGCCCGCCACGGCGCGGTGAAGGTGAGCATCGGCAGCCCGTCGCGGGTGCCGACCCGCAGCAGCGTCTCGTAGCGTCCCGGGCCGAGGGTGGCCCGGCCGTCGGCCACCGCCGCGTCGAGCGCGGGCAGGTCGTCGCCGGGGGGCCGGTACATCTCCTGGGCGGCGAGGTCGGCGAACTGGGCCCGGGTGAGCAGGTAGCCCCGGGCCGCCGCGACGCCGGGCAGCGCCGGGTCGTAGAAGGCCATCCCGCCCGTCCAGGCCCGGGACTCGCCGGCGAAGTAGATGCCGCCGGGGATCAGCACCGGCAGCGTCCGGCGCGGCGGTCGGCAGTCCCGACAGCCGGGGTACGACCGCAGCCCGCCGGGTGGCCGGCCACCGGAGAGGTACCAGCCGAGCCGGGCGGCGTGCAGGTTCGACCCGTAGGCGACGTACCAGAGCAGTTCCATGCCGCCCCCTCCGCGCGCCGGGGTCCCCACGCTATCGCCCACAGGCCCTGTCCACACCCTGTGGATGAAACATGTGTACGAACAAACTGATCGTGATCCGACCGGCCGCCCACCGCTGAGTACGCTTGATCGCAGCCCCCGGCACCCGCCGGGCCCTCCTCACCTGGAAGAACGTGGATCACGAGCGAGTCGTCCGGGACGTCACGGTCCGCCTGTCGATGGCGTCGACCGCGGCCGAGGCCTGCCGGTGGACGGTGACCGCGCTCGCCCGGCACGCCCCCGCCACGATCTCCGTCCTGCTCCAGGTGCACGACCGGCTGCGTTGCATCGCCGCCACCGGGGCCTGGCAGGTCTTCTCCGCCGTCCCGCCGAAGTCGGGCATCGTCGGCCGGGTGTACGCCTCCGGCGTCGGGGCCACCGTCGGTGACGTCACCGCCGACCCCGACTACCTGCCGCTGCGCCCCGACGTCACCGCCGAGATCTGCGTACCGGTGCGGGACCAGCAGGGCCGGCCGATCGGCGTGCTCGACCTCCAGTGGAGCGGGCCGGTGGACCTCACGCCGTGGCGGGAGACCGCCGACCGGCTCGCCGAGCGGCTCGGTGCCCGGATCGCGGCGCTGGGCGGGCCGCCCGCCGAGAGCCGCAGCGAGAAACTGCTCCGGCACGCCACCGCGATGACCGCCGCCCCCACCGACTGGGACCTGCTGACCGCCGCGCTCACCGCCGCCCGGGAGGTCTCCACCCTCTCCACCGCCGTGCTGGTGCTCGCCGGCCGGCACGGTCCCCGCGTCGCCGCGCCCACCACCGTCCCCACCGACTGGGAGGCACGGGTCCGCTCCGCGCTGACCGACGCCTCGACCACACAGCTCGACCGGCTCGTCGCGCGGGCCCACCGGTACGGCGCGGCGTACACCCTGGGTGAGGCGGGCTGCCCGCCCACCGAGGAACACCAGGCGCTGGCCCGTGCCGGGGTACGCACCCTGGTGTCGGTGCCGGTCGGCCCACCCGACGACGGCGGGGTGCTGCTGGTCGCCGACGAACGGCTGCTGCACCCCGACCCGACCACGGTCAACCTGATGGAACTGCTCGCCGGGCAGGCGTGGGCCGCCCTGGAGCGGCTGCGTACCCTGGCGCAGCTCCGGGAGCAGGCCAGCCTCGACCCGCTCACCGGGCTGCGGCACACCGGCACGTTCGGGCGGCGGATCGCGGCGGCCACCCCCGGGCGTACCGCGCTGCTCGCCATCGACGTGGACGGCTTCAAGAGCGTCAACGACACGTACGGCCACCAGGCCGGGGACCGGTTGCTGGTGGGGCTGGCCCGCGCCCTGGAGGCGGCGCTACGGCACGGCGACGAGCTGTACCGCACCGGCGGCGACGAGTTCGTCGCGGTGATCGAGGTGGCCCACGCCGACGAGGCGGTCCGCATCGCCGAGCGGCTGACCGAGGCCGCCCGGCGCACCGGCCGCACGATCAGCGTCGGTGTGGCGCTACCGCTCCCCGGCGAACCGGCCGACCGCACCCTGCACCGCGCCGACCAGGCCCTCTACGCGGCCAAGCACCGAGGCCGAAACCGGGTCCACCTCTCCACCCCCTGACCCCCGCCCCGCCCGCCCCCGTCGATCATGGACTTGTGGTGGGCTTTCTGCCCCGGCCCACGCCTTTTGCGAGCACCACGACTCCTTGATCGACACGGGGTCGGGGTGGGGGCGCGGGTGGGTGGGGGTGGGTTAGGGGCGGGGGCGGGGTTTGACGACGAGTTCCGCGATCTGGACGGTGTTGAGGGCGGCACCCTTGCGCAGGTTGTCGCCGGTGACGAAGAGGTCGAGGGCGCGCGGGTCGTCGACGGCCCGACGGATCCGGCCGACCCAGGCCGGGTCGGTGCCGACCGCGTCGATGGGCATCGGGAACTCCCCGGCCTCCGGGTCGTCGACCAGGATCACGCCGGGGGCGTTACGCAGCACCTCCCGGGCCACCTCGGCGTCGACCTCGGTGGCGAAGACGGCGTGCACCGCGACCGAGTGACCGGTCACCACCGGCACCCGTACGCAGGTGGCGGAGACCTTCAGGTCGGGCAGGCCGAGGATCTTGCGGGACTCGTTGCGGACCGTCATCTCCTCCGACGACCAGCCCTGCTCGGCCGGCGACCCCGCCCACGGCACCACGTTCAACGCCAGCGGCGCGGGGAACGGACCCAGCTCGTCGCCGACCGCCTGCCGGACGTCGCCGGGTCGGGAGCCGAGCACCCGGTCCCCGGCGATCTTGCCGAGTTGCAGGTGCAGGGCGTCCACTCCGGCCTGCCCCACCCCCGACACCGCCTGGTACGACGCGAGCACCAGCTCCCGCAGGCCGTACTCGTGGTGCAGCGGGGCGATCGCCACGATCATGGTCAGGGTGGTGCAGCTGGCGTTGGCGATGATCCCCCGGGGCCGGTGGTGCACCTGTTCGGGGTTGATCTCGGGCACCACCAGCGGGACGTCGCGGTCCGCCCGGAACGCGGCCGAGTTGTCGACGACCACCGCGCCCCGCTCCACGGCGATGGGCGCCCAGTGCGCCGACACCTCGTCGGGCACGTCGAAGACCGCCACGTCGACCCCGTCGAACGCCTCGGGGGTGAGCGCGCCGACGGTCAACTCCTCGCCCCGGCAGCGCACCTGCCGCCCGACCGAGCGGGCCGAGGCGACCAGCCTGATCTCGCCCCAGACGTTGCGTCGGGAGGAGAGTAGGTCACACAGCGTGGTGCCGACAGCCCCCGTCGCCCCGACCACGGCCAGGGTGGGCTGCGGTCCCATCGGGGCTACCGCCCGGTTCCCGCGTACACCACGGCTTCGGAGTCGCCGCCCAACTCGAACTGGTCGTGGATGGCGCGTACCGCCCGGTCGAGGTCGGTGTCCCGGCAGACCACGGAGACCCGGATCTCGGACGTGGAGATCATCTCGATGTTGACGCCGGCCGCGCCGAGGGCGGCGAAGAAACCGGCCGCGACACCCGGGTGCGAGCGCATGCCGGCACCGATCAGCGACACCTTGCCGACGTGGTCGTCGTAGAGCAGGCCCTTGAACTTGACCGGCTCCTGGATCTTGCTGAGCGCGGCCATCGCGGTCGGCCCGTCGGCCTTGGGCAGGGTGAACGAGATGTCGGTGCGCCCGGTGCCCTCGGTGGAGACGTTCTGCACGATCATGTCGATGTTGATCTCGGCACCGGCCACGGTGTCGAAGATGCTGGCGGCGGCGCCCGGCTCGTCGGGCACCCCCACGATCGTGATCTTCGCCTCGCTGCGGTCGTGGGCAACCCCGGTGATCAGTGCCTGTTCCACGGGAAGGTCCTCCATCGATCCGGTGACCATGGTGCCGGTGTTGGTCGAGTATGACGAACGGACGTGGATCGGCAAGCCCGCCCGGCGCGCGTACTCCACGCTGCGCAGGTGCAGCACCTTGGCGCCGCAGGCGGCCAGCTCCAGCATCTCCTCGTAGGTGATGTGCTGGATGTGCCGGGCGTTGGGCACGATCCGGGGGTCGGCGGTGAAGATGCCGTCGACGTCGGTGTAGATCTCGCAGACGTCGGCGTGCAACGCGGCGGCGAGCGCCACGGCGGTGGTGTCCGAGCCGCCCCGGCCCAGCGTGGTGACGTCCTTGGTGTCCTGCGAGACGCCCTGGAAGCCGGCCACGATCACCACCGCGCCCTCGTCGAGCGCGCCCTTGAGCCGCCCGGGGGTGACGTCGATGATCCGCGCCCGGCCGTGCGCCGAGGTGGTGATCACGCCGGCCTGCGAGCCGGTGAACGAGCGTGCCTCATACCCCAGGTTGTGGATGGCCATGGCCAGCAGCGCCATGGAGATCCGCTCCCCGGCGGTGAGCAGCATGTCCAGCTCACGGCCCGGCGGCAGGGGGCTGACCTGGTTGGCCAGGTCGAGCAGCTCGTCGGTGGTGTCCCCCATCGCGGAGACCACCACCACCACGTCGTCGCCGGCCTTGCGGGCGGCGACGATGCGCTCGGCCACCCGCTTGATCCGCTCGGCGTTGGCGACGGAGGACCCGCCGTACTTCTGCACCACGAGTGCCACGACGGCGCACTCCCTCCCAGCGACGACCCTGAGCGTGCCGACGCCGCCGGCTGAAGTCCGGCGGCGCGTGTCAGACCACCCCAGGGTATCGGGCGGTACGCGAGTGCGGGTCGGGTGATCCCACCATCCGGCGCAGGCCACCGCCGCGCAGCGGGGTCCGGGCCGGCGACACGACCTGACACGCCCGGCCCGTCACCGGTCCGGGCGGGGTCGTCCGGGGCGGTCGCCGGGCGCAGAATGACCCGGTGCATGCCCATCCCCATCCGATCCCACCGCCCCCGCAACCGCCAGGCCGCCGGGGGTGGCCGGGCCGGTCGGTGCTGGCGGTGCTGCCGGTGCTGGTGCTGCTGGCCGGGTGCGCCTCCGACGGGCCGGACGCCCCGCCGACCGGGTCGCCGTCCGCTCCGACGCCCGTCGAGGTCGACAGCGCCCGCGACGAGCTGGCGGCGTTGGCCGCCGCCGCCCGGGACCGGCACCTGACCGCCCGGTACACCCTGGCCGGCACCGGCGGCCCGACCCGCGAGATCACCGTGACCAGCGCGAACGACGGCAGTTGGCGGGTGGACGTGCCCGGGGGCGCCCTCGACGGGACGGCCGACATCGCGCTCACCGCCACCCCGGACGGGCTGTTCCAGTGCGGCCTGCCGTCGGCCGGCCGCCCCGAGCCGGCGAGCTGCGTACGGCTGGGTGACCGGGACGACGCGGTGCCGCACCGGTTGGACCCCCGGGTGCAGCACCCGTTCACCGACTGGCTGGAGGTGCTCACCGACCGGCGTACCGCGCTGTCGGTCTCCACCGCGACCACGCCGTCCGGGGTGCCGGGGACCTGCTACGTGGTGGAGAGCACCGCCGCCTCGCTGCACCCGCCGCTGGACGTGGGCGTCTACTGCTACCAGCCGGACGGGACGCCCACCTTCGTCCGGGCGGCGCTGGGCACGTTGACCCTGGCCGGACCGCCCGGCCCGGCACCCGACACGGTGCCGCTGGCCGGGCCGGTGGTGCCCGGCGAGCCGCTCGGCCGGGAGCCGGGTTCGTCGGCGGAGCCGAGCCCGCAAACGTCCTGACCCGTTCGGGGGGTTACGGGTGGCCTTGACCACATTTGCCATAGCGGGCTAATCCACCAAATACCCCATAAGGGATTCTCTTCGCATGGCTCACCTCACCCCGCTGCTCGCCTTCCGCTGGAGCCCCTGGGCGTTCCACCCGACCGCCGAACTGACCGGCGACGAGGCGGCGTCCCTGCTGGAGGCGGCCCGCTGGGCCCCGTCGGCCGGCAACACCCAGCCGTGGCGGTTCGCCCTCGGCCGCCGCGACGACGAGACCTGGAAACGCATCCTGGTCAGCCTCACCGGGGCCGACCAGTGCTGGGCCCGGCACGCCGCCGCGCTGCTGCTGGGCGCGCACGTCGCGGGCGACCCGGAGCGGTGCGCGTACGACCTGGGCCAGTCGATCGCCCACCTGAGCGTCCAGGCCACCGCCCTCGGTCTGCACGTGCGCCAGATCCGCGACTTCGACCGGGCCGCGCTCGCCGCCGACCTGGACCTGGCCACCGGGGTACGCCCGCTGGTGGTGACCGCCGTGGGCCCGCTCGGCGACCCGTCCGCCCTGCCCGGAGAGCTGCTGCGGCGGGAGACCGCGCTGCGCCGCCGGCACCCGGTCCACGCCCTGCTGCTCGGCTGACGCCCCGCTCGAAACGGTCGCGGCGGGACCTCGGCCGGCGGCCCGGCGGCGGCCCCGGGCGGGTGCGATTCCGGTCTCAGAGTCCGGACCGACCTTTGCACCCCCCGGCTCATCACGTAGGGTCACTCTGTCATGTGGCGGGCGTACCTTCTCCTTGGTCGCCGCGACGGGGCCTGACCGGCCGGCACCCCGTCGCGGAGTCGAACCGCGCCGTCCAGCAGATCCGAACTCCATCTCGGCAACCGTCCGGGCATCGTTGCCCGACCCGCCGACACCTTCGCAATGCTGACGCCACCTGACCCACGGGAGCACTCCGTCATGGCTCAACCTGTCACCACCGACGCCGACGCCGACCAGATCGCCCGGCAGCGTCCCAGCCGGATGCCGTACCAGCGCTACCAGCCGTACCACCAGCAGTTCCGGATCGACCTGCCGGACCGCACCTGGCCGACCCGGCACGTCGAGGCCGCCCCCCGCTGGTGCGCGGTGGACCTGCGCGACGGCAACCAGGCCCTGATCGACCCGATGTCGCCGGAACGCAAGCGGCGGATGTTCCAGCTGCTGGTGCAGATGGGCTACAAGGAGATCGAGGTCGGCTTCCCCTCGGCCAGCCAGACCGACTTCGACTTCGTCCGGCAGCTCATCGAGCAGGACCTGATCCCCGAAGACGTCACCATCCAGGTGCTCACCCAGTGTCGGGAGCACCTGATCGAGCGGACCTTCGAGTCGCTGCGCGGCGCGCACCGGGCGATCGTGCACTTCTACAACTCCACCTCCACGCTCCAGCGTCGGGTGGTCTTCGGCCTGGACCGCGACGGCATCACCGACATCGCCACCCAGGGCGCGCGGCTGTGCCGCAAGTACGCCGAGATCCACACCCCGGACACCGACATCTACTACGAGTACTCGCCCGAGTCGTACACCGGCACGGAGCTGGAGTACGCGGTGGAGGTGTGCGGCAAGGTCATCGAGGTGATCGACCCCACCCCAGACCGCAAGCTGATCATCAACCTGCCGGCCACCGTCGAGATGGCCACCCCCAACGTGTACGCCGACTCGATCGAGTGGATGCACCGGCACCTGCCCCGCCGGGACAGCCTGGTACTCAGCCTGCACCCGCACAACGACCGGGGCACCGGGGTCGCCGCCGCCGAGTTGGGCCTGCTGGCCGGCGCGGACCGGATCGAGGGCTGCCTGTTCGGCAACGGCGAGCGCACCGGCAACGTCGACCTGGTGACGCTGGGGCTGAACCTGTTCTCCCAGGGCATCGACCCGATGATCGACTTCTCGAACATCGACGAGGTCAAGCGGGCCGTCGAGTACTGCAACCAGCTCCCCGTGCACGAGCGTCACCCGTACGCCGGCGACCTGGTCTACACCGCCTTCTCCGGCTCCCACCAGGACGCCATCAAGAAGGGCTTCGACGCCCTGCACCGCGACGCCGAGGCGGCCGGGGTGCCGATCGACGAGTTCACCTGGGCGGTGCCCTACCTGCCGATCGACCCGAAGGACCTGGGCCGCACCTACGAGGCGGTCATCCGGGTCAACTCGCAGTCCGGCAAGGGCGGCGTCGCGTACATCATGAAGACCGAGCACCAGCTGGACCTGCCGCGCCGGCTCCAGATCGAGTTCTCGGGCGTCGTGCAGCAGGTCACCGACCACGACGGCGGCGAGGTCGAGCCGGGCACCATGTGGCAGATCTTCGCCCGCAACTACCTGCTCGACCACCAGGTCGACCCGGCCGTCAACCTGACCGGTTACACGATCGGCACCGTCGACGGCAAGGTCGAGATCGAGGCCCAGGTGGTCGTCGACGGCGCGGCACGCACCCTCACCGCCGTCGGCAACGGCCCCATCGACGCGTACGTCAACGCGCTCCAGTCGGTGGGGGTGGCCGTACGCGTGCTGGACTACCACGAGCACGCCCTCTCCTCCGGTGGCGACGCCCAGGCCGCCGCCTACGTGGAGTGCGACATCAACGGCCAGACCGTGTGGGGCGTCGGCACCGACCCCAACATCGTCACCGCCTCCATCAAGGCCGTCACCAGCGCCACCAACCGCACCCGGTCCTGATCCCAGGCGAGGATGGGGCCCTGGCGTCTTTCGACAGGGCCCCATCGCGATTCGTGATCCACAGGCCAAGCCCCGTGACGGGCAGCACCGGCCCTCACGGGGCCTCGCACCTGAGCCACGCAGGAAAGCGGCCCGACGGAACTAGTCCGGGATGTTCCAAGCCGACAACTCCACCGTGGCAGCGCCGTCGTTGGAAACGCCGACCACCTGCATCAGGATCATCCGCCATTGATCCCTGCGCTCCCGCGCATCCTGGTAACTGGTCGTGATGCACAGGGCGGTACCTTTGCGCACCGGGATGGGCGCGTCCCGTCCGACCAGCGCGCTACGGATCTTGTCGGCGCATTCCTTCGGCGTCATGCCGGGACGGGCGTCCTCGCTGCCCTCCACCCCGTCCATCAGACGGAGCATGGGCTGGTTGGAGCTGCAGCTGGTCGACAGACTGATCTCGGCCTGGTCGTCATCGTTCTTGGCTCTCGGCTCGTCCAGGTCGGCGTACATCGTGCGTCCACACGCGGCCTGCAGGACCATCGGCTGCTTCTGGTACTTGGGATCGTAGACGGTCTGCTCGGTCAGCACCGGTGCCTCGCCCGGCGAACGCGGCACGTCGTCGATCCCCGACGGCAGTTCCGACGGGAGGTCCGATGCCGGTGCCGAGGTGGCCGGGGCCGTATCGGAAGGGTTCGGTGACGGCGCGATACTCGCCGGGCGGTTACCCAGTGCGAACGACTTCGCGTCCTTGGCCTGGTCGATCGCGCGCCAGGAGAACAAGGCGGACCCGAACGCCAGCAGCAGCGCCAGGACCGAAACTCCCAAGGCAGTGAGAGCCACGCGCCGACCACGGGGGGAACGGCTATCGGAATTCACGGCTTGCGGATGGGGAGCGGCATCCAACTGGTCGCCCGCCGTCGGCGGAGCAGCCGGACTGCTTGGTGCGTTCCCATCGTTTGGTAGAACCACTAAGAACCTCCTGCAATCTGTAGCAGGGAATTCTGTAGTCCCCTCCATCCGAGAAACAACGAGATCCACTGTCGCATAAACGACAGCAGCCAGTTAGGGATGGAGTCCGATCATCCGGATGATAGATGCCGTCCGAGCATTAGTGGATCACATTCGGGGAGAGACGTGGCCGACGTTGAGAACCTCCGCCCAGCAGAGAGCCGTGGCCACCAGCCCGACGAAGGGTCGAAACGCGGTCGTCGCTTGACGATTGCCCTGACCTTACTGGGCATCCTCATAGCCGCCGCGTCGCTGGGACGCGACTACCTCGATCTCACGAAACGTGAACCCAATTCCGATCCTTCGGCGTCAGCTAGCCGGACGACGGTTACTGCACCCGCCCAAACAGCCGGCGATCGAGGAAGTGTCGATCAAGAGATTACGGGGGAGCCGGCCGGCGTGCAGGGCACTCCGAACGGCGTCCACCTCGACACCTTGGAAGTGCAGGGCGGGAAGGACAATTTGGTGGATCTACCACGGGCCCTACGCGGTCAGCCCGGTTACCAGCGCCCGATCACCATTACCTGCCCACGAAATACCTCAGCAGACAAGTACCGGGAGGTCACCTATCCACTGCTGGGCCGTTATGTGGATCTCACGACCGTCATTCGGCCCTACTTCCCGGACGATTCGCAGGCGAAGGCCTACGTATCAGTGATCACCTCCACCAAACAGGAGGACGACACGGTCAACCGGCTGGATCGCGGCGGCAAGGCGACCAGGCAGGGTGCCCCGGTTCAACTTTCGGTCGATGTCGAGAAGACCGACGAACTCGCCATACGGGTGCAGTGTGAGTCACCGACCGGCTTGGTGGTGTTGACTGAAACCCTCCTCACCCCCAGGTGACAGTTCGGCAGAGCCGCTACCCGCCCGTGGCCGGGCGCGCGGCCCGGTCCGACGCACCGTCGGCAGACGCCGGACGGTGCACCAGCAGGGCGGCCAGCAGCGCGCCGGCGAGCAACAACCCGGCGCACCAGGTCATCGCACCCCGGAACGCGTCGGTGAGCGCGCCGGCCTGCTCGTAGCCGGTGCCGGACAGACCCACCAGCAGCGGCAGCGCGGCCACCGCGAGCAGGCCGCCGGTGCGCGACGCGGCGTTGTTGAAGCCGCTGGCCACCCCGGCGAACCGGTCCGCCACGGCGGCCAGCACCGACGCGGTCAGCGGGGCCACCACCAGGGTCAGCCCGACCCCGAACAGCAGCACCCCGGGCAGCACGTCCCACCAGTACGACGCACCCGGCCCGACCCGGCGCAACAGCAGCAGGCCGGCGGCGGCGGCGATCGGGCCGACGGTCAGCAGCGGCCGGGGGCCGATCCGCGCCGACAGCGCCCCGGCCCGCGCCGAACCGAGCAGCAACAGCACGGTCATCGGCACGGTGGCCAGCCCGGTCCGCAGCGCCGACCAGCCGACGACGTTCTGGAGGTAGACGGAGAGGAAGAAGGTGAACCCGCTCAACGCGGCGTAGACCAGCACGGTGAACACGTTCAGCACCGAGAAGAGCCGGCTGCCGAACAGCGTGGTGGGCAGCATCGCCCCCTCGCCCCGGTGCCGTTCGAGCAGCACGAAGCAGACCGCGGCGAGGACGCCCACCACGGCGGCGAGCAGCAGCGGCCAGGAGCGCGGGCCGCGTACCGGGGCGTCGATCAGGGCGTAGGTGAGCCCACCCAGCGCCAACGCGCCGAGCAGCGCCCCGGCGATGTCGAACCGCCGGCCGGCGGTGCGGGAGGCGTTCTCGTCCCGGCTCTCGGGCACCCAGCGCACCGCCGCCAGCAGCACCCCGGCCGCGAGCGGCAGGTTGATGAAGAAGATCCACCGCCAGGAGAGCGCGTCGATCAGCCACCCGCCGACGAACGGGCCGAGCGCGGTGGACACCCCGGACAGCCCCGACCAGGTACCGATCGCCCGACCCCGGTCGTCCGGGTGGAAGCTCGCCTGGAGCACCGACAGCGACCCGGGGGTGAGCAGCGCCCCGCCCGCACCCTGGAGGAACCGGGCGGCGATCAGCTGGTTGGTGTCCTGGGCGAGCCCGCACAGGACGGAGGCGACCGCGAACCAGACCACCCCGATCAGGAAGATCCGCCGCCTGCCGAACCGGTCCCCCAGCGACCCACCGAGCAGGACGAACGCGGCCAGCATCAGCGCGTACCCGTTGACCGTCCACTGCAGACCCGCGACGGTCGCGTCGAGGTCGGCGCCCAGCCGGGGAAGCGCCACGTTGACCACGGTGCTGTCCAGGAACACCATGCCCGAGGCGAGGATCGCGGCGAGCAGCGTTCCCCGCCCGGCCGTGGTACGGATACGGAGCGCGTGAGCGGGTGCGGTCATGGGTACCAATCTGCACGCCCTCGACCGGAGACGCCACGAAACACGGAAACCGTGCCTTGGGTACTGTGCGGGATCGCCGGAAGCCCGCAAGCTGGAAAGGTGTCGTCTGTGCGTACCAGATCAGGAGGCCGCGCGGCGGTGGCGGCGGCCCTTGCCGCGCTGCTCGCCCTCGGCGCGGGTGGTTGTGACGTCTCGGTGGAGGAGCCGGAGGCGCCACCGGGCAGCTCCGGCAACGTCGGTGAGCAGCTCTCGGAGCTGACCGTCGCCGAGGCCGGCTCGATGAAGGGCTACAGCCGCAACCGGTTCCCGCACTGGCGGGACACCGGCAAGAACTGCGACGTGCGGGACAGCGTGCTCCAGCGCGACGGCAAGGACATCCGCCTCTCCGGCTGCAACGTGGTCGGCGGGCGGTGGGAGAGCGTCTACGACGGGCGGACCTTCACCGACCCCTCCGACGTGGACATCGACCACATGGTGCCGCTGGCCAACGCGTGGCGTTCCGGGGCCGACGAGTGGGACGACGCCAAGCGCGGCGACTTCGCCAACGACCTGACCCGACCGCAGCTCTTCGCGGTCTCCGCCAGCTCCAACCGGTCCAAGGGTGACCAGGACCCGTCGCAGTGGAAACCGCCGAACCGCGCCTACTGGTGCACGTACGCGGAACACTGGGTAGAGGTCAAGCACCACTGGAAGTTGACGGTGACCAGCGCCGAGAAGGCCGCCATCACCGACATGTTGGGGGGCTGCACATGGGCGAGCAAGCGCTGACACCGCCGGCCGGTGCCGACGCCGGGACCGGCCCGGCCGCCACACCGGCGACGGCAGCCGACGCGGCACCGGAGGGCACGGGGGCCGCCACCGCCGGGATGACCGCCGACGGACAGCCCGCCGCCCCGGCCGGGGTGCCGGGCGCGGGGATGACCGCCGACGCGGGCGGCACCGGCGGGCCCCGCGAGCTGACCGCCGACCTGGTCGCCGGCCCCGGCGGGGTGATGACCGACGAGGTCGGCGTGGTGACCGGCGAGCTGACCCTGAAGTCCAGGTACGCCGACGGCCAGGCCACGCTCACCGTGCAGTACAAGGACGCCGACGAGTGGTACGCGGTGACCGGCGGGACGGCCAGGCTCGCCGACCCGGCCGATCTCGACGCCGTGCACAATGTCGCGCTCGCCCTGCTGCACCGCCCCGAGGGCTGACCCGCCCGCCGCCGCACCCACGGACAGGGCCCCCTTCCCGTCGCCGGGAAGGGGGCCCTGTCACCTGCTCACGGGGTGGGGATCAGCTCACCGGGGTCGCCCGGCGTCCCGCCCTCGTCCGGCCGGACCAGCTCGGGTTCCACCTCGTGCGGGCGCAGCCGCCCGGCGGCGATCTCCTCGGCGAAGTGGCAGGCGACCCGGTGGCCGCCGACGACCTCGCGCAGCGCCGGCCGCTCATCGGCGCAGCGGGTCGGCTGCGCCCACGGGCACCGGGTGTGGAACCGGCAGCCGGCCGGCGGGTTGGTGGGCGACGGCAGGTCACCGGCGAGCAGGATCCGCTCCCGCCGGTCCTCGACCAGCGGGTCCGGCACCGGCACCGCCGACATCAACGCCTTCGTGTACGGGTGCATCGGCTCCCGGTAGAGGTCGTCGCTGGACGCCTCCTCCACCAGCCCGCCCAGGTACATCACCCCGACCGTGTCGGCGATGTGCCGGACCACCGCCAGATCGTGCGCGATGATCAGGTACGTCAGCCCGCGTTCGTTCTGGAGGTCCTCCAGCAGGTTGAGCACCTGGGCCTGGATCGACACGTCGAGGGCGGAGACCGGCTCGTCGGCGACGATCAGGTCCGGGTCGAGCACCAGGGCACGGGCGATGCCGATGCGCTGGCGCTGCCCGCCGGAGAACTCGTGCGGATACCTGCTCAACGCCGAGGCGGGCAGACCCACCGCCTTCAGGGTGTCCCGCAACCGCCGGCTCGTCGCCTCCTTGTCGTCGGCCAGGCCGTGCGCCTTCAGCCCCTCCACCAGCAGCGACTCCACCGACTGCCGGGGGTCCAGGCTGGAGAGCGGGTCCTGGAAGATCATCTGCATCCGACGGCGGGCCTTACGCATCGACTCGCCCTTGAGCGCGCGCACGTCGGTGCCGTCGAAGACGATCTCACCGTCGGTCGGCTCGACCAGCCGCAGCAGGCCCCGGCCGAGCGTTGACTTGCCGCACCCCGACTCGCCCACCAGCCCGTACGTCTCACCCGCGTTGATCGACAGGGAGACGCCGTCGACCGCGTAGACGTAGCCGACGGTACGGTCGAAGAGCAGCCCGCTTTTGATCGGGAAGTGCACCTTGACGTCGCGCAGCTCGATCAGGGGTCGCCCCTGCTCCGCCGTCGCCCCCGCCCCGGCCTGCCCGGTCGCGGCACCATCCGTGGTTCCGGTCCGTTCGGTCACGGCACCGCCACCTCCTCCGAAACGGGGTTGTTGCACCGCAGGTCGCCGCCGGAGGCGGTGGGCTCCAACGGTGGCGGGCCGTCCAGGCAGGCGTCCACCACGTTGTCGCACCGGGGCGCGAAGGCGCAGCCCTCGACCCAGGGGATGTTGTCGGCCACCGAGCCACGGATCGCGTGCAGCCGCTCGCCCCGCACCGAGTCGAGCCGGGGCACCGAGCTGAGCAACCCGTGCGTGTACGGGTGCCGGGGCCGGGCGAACAGCTCGTGCCGGGCGGCCCGCTCCACCACCTTGCCGCCGTAGAGCACGTTGACCGTGTCGCAGAGCCCCGCCACCACCCCGAGATCGTGAGTGATCATGATGAGCGCGGTGCCGGTCTCGTCGACCAGTTGCTTGAGCAGGGTGAGGATCTGCGCCTGGATGGTGACGTCCAGCGCGGTGGTCGGCTCGTCCGCGATCAGCAACCGGGGCTTGCAGGCCAGCGCGATGGCGATCAGGGCACGCTGGCGCATACCCCCGGAGATCTGGTGCGGGAACTCCGTCAGCCGACGGTCCGGGTCGGGGATGCCGACCGCGTCGAGCAGCTCCCGTGCCTCCCGCAGCGCCTTGCGGCGATCCATCCCCCGGTGCCGCTCCAGCACCTCGGCGACCTGCACCCCGATCGGGATGACCGGGTTCAGCGACGACAGCGGGTCCTGGAAGATCATGCCGATGTCCCGGCCCCGCCGGTCCCGCAGGTCGTCCGGGCGCAGCTTGAGCAGGTCGGTGCCCTCGAACAGCACCTCGCCGGTGACCCGGTTACCCCGCTTCGGCAGCAGCCCCATGATGGCCAGGCTGGTCACGCTCTTGCCGCAGCCGGACTCGCCGACCAGGCCGACCGTCTGCCCCGGCTCCACCGTGAAGCTGACCTGGTCGACCGCCGTGAACGGCCGCTCGCCCCGGCGCTGGAACACCACGCTCAGATCGCGTACGTCGAGCAGGCTCATCGGGTCACATCCTCACTGTGCTGGTCGTTCGCTCCCGGCTGCGGTCGCCGGTCCACCCGGCTCCCGCCCGGCCCGGGGCCGGTCGCGCCGGCCCGCCGCACCGCCGTCACCTTCGGTTCTTCGGGTCGATCGCCTCGCGCATCGCCTCACCGAGCAGGGTGAAGCCGAGCGCGACCACGATGATCGCGAGCGCCGGATAGTAGGCCAGCTCGGGGCGGACCTCGAAGTAGCGCTGGCCGTCGACGCCGAGCATCAGCCCCCACTCGGCCCGGTTGATGTCCGGGTCGCCGAGGCCGAGGAAGGACAGCGCCGCCGCGTCGAGGATCGACACCGCGAAGGTCAGCGTGGCCTGCACGATCACCGCGGTCAGCGAGTTGGGCAGCATGTGCCGCAGGACGATGTTGCGTTCCTTGACGCCCAACGCCCGCGCGGCGAGGACGTGGTCGCTCTCCCGCTGGGCCAGCATCGAGCCGCGCAGCAGCCGGGCGAAGATCGGCACGCTGACGATCGCCACCGCGAAGATCACCGTCCACTGGCTCGACCGGCTGGCCATCGCGACCAGGGTGATCGCCAGCAGCAGGCTGGGCAGCGCCAGCATCACGTCGGTGAGGCGCATCAGCACCACGTCGACCCAGCCGCCGAAGGCCCCGGCGATCGCGCCGAGCAGCACGCCCAGGGTGAGCCCGATCAGGGTGGCGAGTACACCGACGAAGAGGGTCTGCCGGCTGCCGTGGATCATCCGGGAGAGGAAGTCCCGGCCGAGCGGGTCCGAACCGAACGGGTGCCCGGCGGTGGCCCCGGGGATGCTGTCCACGGTCAGATCCCGGGTCAGCTCGTCGAAGCGCTGCACCGGGTCGTGCGGGGCGATCAACGGGGCGAAGAGCGCCACCAGCACGAACAACCCGACGATGACGGCGCCGACGATGGCCACCGGGTTGCGGCGCAGCCGGCGCAGCGCGTCCCGGTAGAGGCTGACGCCGCCCGGGTCGGCGGTGGCCCGCGCCAACTCGTCGAGCCGGGCCCGCTTGCGGTCGCCGAGCCGGCCGATGCTGCGTTCCCGCCGCTGCGCCGGGCTCTCGGCGGGCCGGCCGGTCCCGTCGTTGCCGGGCTGGCCGGCCTGGCCGTCGGCGGCCGGGCCCTCGGCGGGCTGGTCGGTGGGGGTGTCGCCGGTGCGGGGCTTGCCCACGCCGGGGCGGGTGGTCGGGTCGGTCATCGCACACGCACCCTCGGGTCGATGAAGGCGTAGGAGAGGTCGACCAGCAGGTTGACCAGCACGAAGACCAGCGCGGCGAGCAGGATGATCGCCTGGAGCACCGGGTAGTCCCGGCCGCCGCTGATCGAGTCGGTGATCAGGGTGCCGAGCCCGCCCCAGTTGTAGACCTTCTCGGTGAGCACCGCGCCGGAGAGCAGCGCGCCCGTCTGCAGGCCGATGGTGGTGACCACCGGCAGCAGTGCGTTGCGCAGGATGTGCCGGCCCCGGATGGTGCGGTGCCGCAGGCCCTTCGCCTCGGCGGTCCGTACGTAGTCCTCGTTGAGCACGTCGAGCACGCTGGCCCGGGTGATCCGGACGATCACCGCCAGCGGGATCGTGGCCAGCGTGACCGCCGGCAGGATCAGGTGCCAGAGCGCGTCGGCGCTGGCGTCGAACTCCCGGGTGAGCAGGCCGTCCAGGACGTAGAACCCGGTCACCGAGGTGTTGTCCATCCCGGTGCTGATCCGCCCGGACGGCGGGAACCAGTGGATGTCCTGGGTGAGCACGTCCTTGAGCAGGTAGCCCAGGAAGAAGATGGGGATCGAGATGCCGAGCAGGGTGCCGGCGATCGTCAGGTTGTCGAGGAGTCGGCCCCGGTAGCGGGCGGCGAGATAGCCCAGCGGCACCCCCAGCCCCACCGCGATGATCATGGCGGCGATGGCCAGTTCGATGGTGGCCGGGAAGGCGCGGGCGATGACGTCGGTGACCGGGTCACCGGTCCGGATCGAGTTGCCCAGGTCCCCGGTGAGGACCCGCTGCATGAACTTGCCGTACTGCACGAGGATCGGCTGGTCGTAGCCGAGCGCCTTGATCAGCAGCGCCCGTCGTTCCGGGGTGGCCCGCTCGCCGAGCAGCGCCTCGACCGGACCGCCGGGCAGGTTCCGCAACCAGACGAAGATCAGCGCGGACAGCGCTATCAGCGTCACCACCAGTTGGAGCAGGCGGCGGACTATGACTCGCAACATCTCTCACACACCAGACTCTCGATGTTCGCGGCATCGGCCCGGGCCGGCACTTGCTCCCGACCCGGGCCGATGCACGCCTACGGCGTCAGCCGACGGACGTCACTTGCTGACGCTGACCGTGTTGAAGCGCTCGTCGGTCAGCGGGCTGGCGACCAGCCCCTGCACGTCCTTGGTGACGACGATGGCCGGCGGGGCGTGCCAGACCGGCACGGCCGGCAGCCACTTGGCGGCGATGTCGCGGTTGACCTGCTCCCAGGCCGCCTTCTTGCCCGCCTCGTCGACGGTGCCGTCGGCCTTGGCGATCGCGTCGAACATCTCGGTCATGGCCTGGTCGCCGAACTCGACCTTGCCCCGGCCGAAGAAGGTGCCGACGAAGTTGCCCGGGTCGTTGTAGTCACCGGTCCAGCCGAGGATGTGCAGGTCCTGCTTGCCGAACTGCTGCACGTCGTCCTTGAAGCCACCGTTCCACGGACGCGGCGTGCCGTTGACCTTGATGCCGACGGCCTGCAGGTCGTTGGCCAGGACGGTGAAGATCTCCTGCGGGTTCGGCATGTACGGCCGGGAGACGTCCGGCGGGTAGTAGAAGTTGAGGGTCAGCCCCTCGGCGCCGGCCTCCTTGAGCAGCTGCTTGGCCTTGTCCGGGTTGTACTCGTACTTCTGCACGTCCGGGGCGTAGCCGAGCACGGTGTCCGGCATGAACTCGTCGGCGACCTTGGTGCCACCCGGGCCCTTGGTCTGGACGAGCTGCTGACGGTTGAGGGCGTAGGCGATCGCCTGGCGTACCCGCAGGTCCTTCAGCTTCGGGTTCTTCTGGTTGATGCCCAGGTAGAGGATGTTGAACGCCGGGCGGTCGAGGACCTGGAAGCCCTCACCGGACAGCGCCTTGCGGTCGGCCGGAGCCGGGAAGTCGATGCCCTGGACGGTGCCGGCCCGCAGCTCCTGCTTACGGGTGTTCTCGTCCTTGATCACCTTGATGATGACCTTGTCGACCTTGGCCTTCTCGCCCCAGTAGTCGGGGTTGCGGTTCAGGGTGATCTCGTTCTTGGCCTTGTCCCAGCCACCGAAGGTGAACGGACCGGTGCCGACCGGGGTGGTGGTCGCGAACGAGCTGTACTCGAAGGAGTCGCCGTTCTGCTTGACCGTGTCGGCGTCACCCTTCTTGAGGGCCTCCGGGCTGGCGATCGAGAGCGCGGTCAGCGCGAACGCGCCCGGGAACGCACCCTTGTACTTGTTGAGGGTGACCACGGCGGTGCCGTCGTCCTTGGCCTCACACTTGTTGTACAGCGCCTCGCCGGCACCCTCGGCCTCGTTCTTGGCGAACCCGCCGAAGACGTCCTGGTAGTAGATCATCTGCGACTGGGCGGCGGCACCCTTCATGTTGTACCAGCGGTCGAAGTTGAAGCAGACCGCGGCGGCGTTGAAGGGGGTGCCGTCGTGGAACTTCACGCCCTGGCGCAGCTTGAAGGTCCAGACCTTGCCCTCGGGGTCGTGCTCCCAGCTCTCGGCGAGGCCACCCACCAGGTCGGCAGTGCCCGGCTTGTGCTGGACCAGCGTGTCGTACATCTGCCGGACCGGCCGGAACGACTCACCGTCGTCGTTGAAGATCGGGTCGAAGTTCTTCGGGTCACCGGCACCGGCGAAGATGAAGGTGCCGCCCGTCTTGGCCTCGCCACTGTTGTCATCGCCGCGGTCACTCTCCGCACAGCCGGCCGCGCCGACCGCCAGGGCTGCAACGGCCACGAGGCTCACGGCCGTCCTTAGCCTTCTCGCCTGCATCTCTCACCTCTGTCATCCGCCTGAACAACGCCGGTCCATGGCTCGGTCCGTGAGCGGGAGGCTATGACACGACACACCGAAGCGGAACGGCCGTTAGGCAATCGCTACCAAGCCGACACCAAGCACTCCGTCTGACACCGCCGGATCTCCCGACAAACGGGACTGTCACAGCAGCACGTCCCAGTTTTGTCCTGAAATAGCCCGGGTGTCCGAATCCGCCGCCACCAGCGGTGACCCACCGTCACGCCCCGCCCCGCCGGCTCCCGCGAGGCGGCTCCGCGACGGTCGCCGTCCGCACCGTGTCCGGTTCCGGGGGTACGCTCCGCGCAGTCCGACGCTACGTGCGTGTCCTGGGGTCAACGTCCCGTGACCGGCGGCACCCCCGGGCCGGAATCCCCACCCCGCCCCCGGCGTTACACCCTCTGTACGACCGCAGCAGCACCCCCGGGCCGCCCGACGCCCCGGCCGCCGGCGGAATGACCCGGCACCGACGGTCGTTACACCCCGGTACGACCGCAGCAGCCCCCGGCCGACCCCGCACCCCCTGCGGGAATGACCCCGGACCCCCGGTCGTTACACCTGACCCCGGCACGAGCGGCCACCGCCCCACGCGGCAGGCCCCGGCCGGAAACCCCCCACAGACTTTCCCCCGTATGAGCGCCCCCGACGTGGTGCCCACGCCCCTGCGCTGCCCGTCCCCCACGGGCGCGCCCAGCCCTCCACGGGCCGGACGGGGCGTCTACCCCCGAAGGAGCTTCCCCATGAAGACCACCATCCTGCGTAAGAGCGTCCTCGGCATCGCCGGTCTGGCCTTCGCCGGAGGCATCGCCGCCGGTCCCCTGCACCTCACCGACACCCCCACCATCGACACCCGCCCCGTCGCCACCGTCCAAGCCGACAAGCCCGCCGTGGACAAGGCCAAGCTGATCCCGCACGGCGTGCAGGGCACCCAGTCCCGCATCGACCTGAACGACGAGCAGACCGACAACGCCAAGGCGATCATCGCGGCGACGAAGAAGGCCGGCATGGACGAGCGCGCCGCCGTCGTGTCGATCGCGACCAGCCTGCAGGAGTCGAAGCTGGAGAACCTCGGCCACCTCGGCGACCGCAACGACCACGACTCGCAGGGCCTGTTCCAGCAGCGCCCCTCCAGCGGCTGGGGCACCGTCGAGCAGATCACCGACCCCGAATACGCCACCCTGGCCTTCCTCAAGGGCCTCAAGCAGGTCGACGGCTGGCAGGACATGCCCCTGACCAAGGCCGCCCAGACCGTCCAGGTCTCCGCCTACCCCGACCACTACGCCCAGTGGGAGACCCAGGCCGCCGACCTCGTCGCCAAGCACTGGAACAGCTGACCCCGTACGACACGATGGCCGGCACCCCACCCGGGGTGCCGGCCATCGGCGTGTCTCCACCGGCGGGGCCGGTGATCGGCGAGGGTCAGACCGCGCGGCGGCCCTCGAAGGCCCGACCCAGGGTGATCTCGTCGGCGTACTCCAGGTCGCCGCCGACCGGCAGGCCGCTGGCCAGGCGGGTGACCGCGATACCCATCGGCTTGACCATCAGCGCCAGGTACGTCGCCGTCGCCTCGCCCTCGGTGTTCGGGTCGGTGGCGAGGATCAGCTCGCGGATCGTCCCCGCGCTGAGCCGGCTCATCAGCTCGCGGATGCGCAGGTTGTCCGGGCCGATCCCCTCCAGCGGATTGATCGCCCCGCCGAGCACGTGGTAGCGGCCCCGGAACTCACCGGTCCGCTCGATCGCCACCACGTCCTTGGGTTCCTCGACCACGCAGATCACCTCGTCGGTGCGGCGCGGGTCGCGGCAGATCCGGCACTGCTCCGACTCGGCAACGTTGAAGCAGGTGGTGCAGAACCGGACCAGGTCCTTGACCTTGCGCAGCGCACCGGCCAGCCGGGTGACGTCGGCCGGGTCCGCCGACAGGACGTGGAAGGCGATCCGCTGGGCGCTCTTCGGGCCGACGCCCGGCAGCCGCCCCAACTCGTCGATCAGGTCCTGGATGGCACCCTCGTACATCTGCGGGTCAGAATCCGGGCAGGCCGAGGCCGCCCATGCCGCCGGCGACCGGGCCCATCTTCTGGTCGGTCAGCTCCTTGGCCGCCTCGGCGGCGTTGTGCAGGGCCGCGACGACCAGGTCCTCCAGGGTTTCGACGTCCTCCGGGTCGACCGCCTTCGGGTCGATCCTGATGCTCTTGATCTCGCCGGAGCCGGACACGGTCGCGGTGACCAGACCGCCGCCGGCGGTGCCGGTCAGCTCGGCCTCGGCCAGCTCGGCCTGCGCCTTGGCGATCTGCTGCTGCATCTTCTGCGCCTGCTTCAGCATCTGCTGCATGTTCGGCTGTCCACCTGGGCGCACGGATGGCTCCTTCTCGCACTCGTCTGCTCGGCCGCGCCCAGCCTAGTCGGGCACGGTCGGTGTCTCCGGTCCGGGCGACGGCGGGTCAGCGCGCGTCCACCTCGTCGATCTTCTCGGCTCCGAACGCCTCCCGGAGCAACTGCACCGCCTGCTCCTCGCTCGACTGCCGGGCGGTCCGCTCGTCGATCACCTCATCCAGCGGTTCGTCCCCCGGGTCGAAGCCCTCGTAGGCCGGGGCCGCCGTCGGCTGCGAGCGTCCACCGGCGCGCCCCGGCCCGTCGTAGTCCGGGTCGTACGGCGGCTCACCGGCCCAGTCGGCGTCCGCCATCCGGCGCGCCGGCTGGGCGGACCGTGGCCCCTTGGCGGTGCCGGCCGCTGCCGCCGCCGCAGCCGCCCGCGCCGCCGCGATCGCGCTGCTCACCGGGGCCGCGCCGGGGGCGGTCGCACCGGTCTGCGCCGGGGCCGTCGCCTGCCCCGCCGGCCTGGGTACGGCAGGTGCCGCCCCGCCGGCACGCGCGGTCGCCGTCCCGGTCGCCGGTGCCACCGTCCGTGCTCCGGATGCTCCCGCCGTGCCCGGTCCGGCCTGCGCGCCCGTCGATCCTGACTGCGCCGAACCGCCGGCCATCGTCGCCGTGGCCACCGCGCCGCCCGGACGGGCCGCCTCGGGCCAGTCGCCGGCATCGCCCGCGCTGCCGGCCCCGCCGGGGCGGGCAGCCTCCGGCCATCCGTCCTCGCCACCGGGACGGGCCGGCTCGGGCCAGTCGTCGTCGGCCGTACCGGACCCGCCGCCCTGCGCCTGCGGGTCGCCGCCCCGCACCGCCACGGCGGTCGCGCCGCCCGCACCGGAACCGTCCACCGCACCGGCACCGTTCGCGCGGCCGGTACCGGCAGCACCCGGCACCCCGGGCGCGCCACCGGGACCGCCCCCGCCGTGCGCGCTGGTCCCGCCGTGCGCGCTGGTCCCGCCATGCGCGCTGGTTCCGCCGGCGGGCGGGGAAGCGTCGGGCCGGGCCGCCGGGCCGCCGGCCACGCCGGACGGGCCGGGACCGGCATCCGGGCCGGCGGACGGACGAGCCGGGTGGGGGGTGGCACCACCGTCGAACGGGGAGTCGGCGGGAGGCGCGGACGGTCGGGCCGGCCGGGACGGACCAGCGGGGGTCACCCCGCCCCGCTCACCGGCCACCTCGCAGCGGATCTGCCAGCGTCCGCCCAACTCCTCGTAGAGCGCGTCGGTGAGCACCCGGGCGTGGTCGGCCATCATCTTGGCCAGCACCACCGACTTCACCGTCACCACCAGCGTGTCCCCGTCGAGGTCCCGGACCACGGCATCCCGCATCAGAGCGGCGATCCGCTTGTTCGTCCGGTTGACCTTGCCGACCACCTCCGGCCACGCCCGCCGGACGGCCACCGCGTCGAGCGCGCCCACCGGGTCGCTGCCCGGTCGGGGCGGCTCGGGCGTCGCCGGATCGGGCAGTACCGCCGACGGCGGCACCGGACGGCGTACGGGAGCGGCGTCGGCGACCGGTGGGCCACCCGACGGCGGCGCGGCAGGTGCCGCCGAAGGCGATCCGGGGCGGGCACCGGCAGCGGCAGCCCGCGCGGCAGCCACCCCGGTGGGGGCTCCGGGCTCCGGCGGGGTGTCGGCGACGGCCGGGGCGGGCTGGGGGCGTACCTCGGTGGGGGCGGGGGGAGGCGCGGAGCCGGCGGCGGCCGGCGGCAGGTCGACGGCACCCAGGGTGAGCCGGCGCTCCATCCGTTCCAGGCGCTGGAGCAGGCCACCCGTGGAGTCGTCGACGCCGGGCAGCAGCATCCGGGCGCAGATCAGCTCCAGCAGCAGCCGGGGAGCGGTTGTGCCGCGCATGTCGACCAGGCCGTTGTGCACGATGTCGGCGCAGCGGGACAGCGTCGCCGGGCCGAGTCGCTGGGCCTGGGCGGCCATCCGCTCGATCTGGTCGGCCGGGCCGTCGATCAGGCCCTTGTCGGCGGCGTCTGGCACCTGCTGGAGCACGATCAGGTCGCGCAGCCGTTCCAGCAGGTCGGAGGCGAACCGGCGGGGATCGTGGCCGGCCTCGGCCACCCGGTCGACGGTCGCGTACGCCGCCGCGCCGTCCCCGGCGGCCAGCGCGTCGCACATCTCGTCGATGAGCGCGGCGTCGGTGACGCCGAGCAGCGCGGCGGCCCGGGGATAGCTGACCCCCTCCGGGCCGGCGCCCGCGATGAGCTGGTCGAGCACGGAGAGGCTGTCCCGGGCGCTGCCGCCACCGGCGCGCACCACCAGCGGGAAGACCGCCGGATCGACGGTCACCCCCTCGGCCTGGGTGAGCTGCTCCAGGTACGGCCGGAGCACCTTCGGCGGGATCAGCCGGAACGGGTAGTGGTGGGTCCGCGACTTGATCGTGCCGAGGACCTTTTCCGGCTCGGTGGTGGCGAAGATGAACTTGACGTACTCCGGGGGCTCCTCGACCAGCTTGAGCAGGGCGTTGAAGCCGGCCGACGAGACCATGTGCGCCTCGTCGATGACGTAGATCTTGAAGCGGCTCTGGGCCGGCGCGAAGAACGCCTTCTCGCGCAGCTCACGGGCGTCGTCGACGCCACCGTGGCTGGCCGCGTCGATCTCGATGACGTCGATCGAGCCGGAGCCGTCGACGGCCAGCGACCGGCACGAGTCGCACTGCCCGCACGGCTCCGGGGTGGGGCCCTGCTCGCAGTTGAGCGAACGGGCCAGGATGCGGGCGCTGGAGGTCTTGCCGCAGCCCCGGGGACCGGAGAACAGGTAGGCGTGGTTGAGCCGACCGCTGCGCAGCGCCTGCGACAACGGCTCGGTGACGTGCTCCTGGCCGATGACCTCGGCGAAGGTACGCGGCCGGTACTTGCGGTAGAGCGCCAGCGTCACTCGTCCCGCCTCCTCTCGACCGAGCCATTCTGCGCCGGTCGGGCGCGGGTGACCACCCACCACCCCGGGACCCGACCCGCAGGTACGGTACCGGTGGGCGGAGACAAAAAGGCCTCCCGTGCACCCGGCAGAGCTCGCTTATCCTTGCTGCCTTCCGGCCCTGGGGAGGTTCACGAGATACCGCCGCACGGGAGGTAGGCACCACCCTACCCGACCCCCGGTGGATCTTCGGGGGGTGGTGGGGTGGTCCGGCCGCCGGGGACCTGTATCCTGGCTCGCGGAGGATTCGCCTAGAGGCCTAGGGCGCACGCTTGGAAAGCGTGTTGGGATAAAACCCTCACGAGTTCGAATCTCGTATCCTCCGCTCGTCTGAGCAGCACCAACGCGAGGGTCGGCCCCGATCGGGAGCCGACCCTTCGTCGTTTCCAGCAGCACCCGGCCGAGGTCGCGCCGCGTACGCCCACGGCAGAACGGGCACTCAGGCCCCCGCGACGGCCCCTAGGGTTCTCCGCAACAGCGGCCCGGTCGAGGGAGGCAGCCATGCGGATCGTCTTCGTGCACGGGGCGTGCGTACGCGACGGGGCGTGGTGGTGGTCCCGGGTCGAGGCGCTGCTCGCGGCCGGCGGGACGGCGAGCGTCGCGGTACATCTGCCGAGCTGCGGCGAACTGCCGGACGCGCGCCGACCGGCGGGGCTGGACGACGACGTCGAGGAGGTCCGTCGCGTCCTGCGCGACGGCGGGCCGGCGATCCTCGTCGCCCACTCCTACGGCGGGATGGTCGCCACTGCGGCGGCAGACGCCGGGGACGTCCGGCACCTCGTCTACGTCAGCTCGTTCCTGCCCGACGTGGGTGAGTCCCTGGCCGATCTCGGTCCCGCCGGACCCGCGCCCCACCTGGAATTCTTCCCCGACGGCACGTTCGCGGCCCGGCCCGAGCTGGTCCCGCCGCTGTTCCTGCACGACTGTGACCCGGCGGCGGTGGAGGGTGCCATGGCCCGGCTGGTCCGGCAGGACGCCGCCGTACTCACCACTCCGGTCCGCTACGCGGGCTGGCGGTCGACCCCGTCGACGGCGGTGGTCTGCGCCGGGGACCGGGCCACCCCGCCGGAGGTACAGCGCGCCCAGGCGGCCAGGGCGGGGCGGACGGTGGAGCTGCCGACCGGACACCATCCGATGCTCTCCCATCCGGAGCTGCTCGCCGGTCTGCTGCGGGAGATCGCCGCCGAACACGACTGACGACGTATGCGCGGGACGCATACGTTCATCCTCCGCTCGTCCGAACAGCACCAACGCGAGGGCCGGCCCTGATCCGGAGCCGACCTTTCGTCGCCTTCCGAAGCTGTGCCAGGACAGGGCGGCCAGGAGGGGTCAGGCCCTGGGGGTCGTCTTCACCCAGCCCAGGAAGCGCTGGTACGTGCCGATCGGGTCGGGCGGCTCGGGACAGATCCGGGTGAGGTCGGCCATTGCTTCGCGGAACAACTCGGCAAGGTCGACCGCGAGGTTGACCCGCTCCCCCGCGTACTCGGCGACCATGTCGAGCCGAGCCCTCCCGCAGGGCCAGGGCAGCGCATCGGCGGTGCAGATCCAGAGAGGTCTGAGCGGCGCGTGTCTCTGCATGTCGCCTCCGAGGTGGGTCCGAACTTCGCGGCACCCCGACCCGCCGGGAAGCTCCTCCACCGGGCCGGAGGCCATCTCTACCTCACCGCACCTGGCATGCACTTGTCAATCAGCAAGGAGCGATAGTCAAGCCAATGCCGTGCTTACGGTCGAACGGTGAAGCGACCGCGCTTGTACGGACCGGGCGAACTGGCTGCCCTGTTCAACGTGTCGCGGCAACGGGTCCTACAGATCACCCGCCGACCCGGCTTCCCCGAACCGCTCGCCCGCCTGATCGGCACCACGGTCTGGGACGCGGACGAGGTGGACGAGTGGGCACGCCACCACCGCCCGCCCCGCCCACCTGCGGAAGACGACGAGTAGCCGCCCGGCCCGTCGGGCAGGGCAGCACGACACCGGCATGCCTCCCACCGCGAACCCCGGTACGGTGCGGGCACTCGCGGCGGCCCTGGATCCGTCGTACACATGTGCTATCCACAGGGTGTGGACGGCGGGGGGATTGGATGAGTTACCAGCTCAGCGCGGTCGTCGCGGATGTCGAGTTGCTGCGTGAGCAGACCGCCGACCTTGATCACGCGGTGCTGGCGGCACTGCGGCAGGATTTCGCGCTGCTGCCGGTGACGCCGCAGTTGGTCGAAGAGCTGACCGGCGCGCTGCCGGACTACCACCCTGAGGAACCGACCGCCGGGCAGCCGTTCGAGCTGGTGATCTCGCCGGCTCTGGGCGGGTTGCTGGACCGCTGGTCGCGGCGGGGTCCGGTGGCGTACCTGGAGGCGGAGTTCGCCGGCGGGATCGGCCACCAGGCGTCGGCGGTGTGGCTCGGCGGCCGGTTGAGCTGGGGTCCCCGCTTCGACTCCGCCTTCACGCTGCCGCGCGGGGAGTGGCCGATCAACGCGGCGCTGGCGCGGCTCGGCGTGGAGCCCGGCCGGTGGCTGGACCCGTTCGCCGAGCTGGGCCTGCACCTGGAGCGGAACACGGACGGCTGGCTGACCCACGGCCGGCGCGGCCTGACCGCCGACTACTGGGACGAGCTGGCCGAGGAGTGGGAGGAGCAGGAATTCGCGGCTGACCAGCAACCTGAACGCCCCGGTCCCGTTGGGGACTGGGGGATTCCATGAAATTGCGACAATTCGCCGTTCTTGCGGCGTTACTGGTGGCTGCCTCGGCGTCGGGCAGCGGCACCCATCCGTCGGGGCCCGACATTCCGGCGCGGCCGATCGGCGCCAGCCAGGTGGTCGGGCTGCACGGCCTCGCCGGGGCCGAGTTCGGTGCCAGCGAGACCGAGCTGACCCGACGCGGGGTGCTGCGCGCCGACGCCGACACCTGCGGCATGACGCTGGTCGGGCACGGCACGGCCAGCCCGATCTTCGTCGACGACCGGCTGGTGCTGCTCTGGCTCGACGACCCGATGAGCACCCCGGAGGGGATCACCGTCGGCACCCCCGTCGCGGAGGTGCTGGCCCGCTACCCGTCGGCGGTCCGGCTGCACGCTCCACAGCGGACGTACCGGTTCGACGGGCTGCTGGCCCGCGACGGCGACCGGGGCTACCTCTTCCTGCACGACGGCACGGCCGTCCGGGAGATCATCGCCGGGTACGCCGACTGGGCCCGTCGCCTCTTCGACGAGGGCCACAGCCCCTGCTGAACTGCAACCGCAACGTGGATTGTCCGCGACCGGCCCCGATGAGAACATCTCCTGGCCACGCGGTCGGCGTCGGCAGCACACGGGGGATCTATGTCACGTACCGTCCTGTCCCGCCCGGTGATCCGGGCCGGGAAGTCACTGCCACGCCTCGCGCTGGCCGCCCTGCTCGTCCCGGCCCTGGCCGTCGGCCCGATCGCCACAGGTGACGGGGCACCGACCCCGGCTGCGGCGGTCGGTACGTCAGACAGCGCGGCGACCCACCCGCCGGCACCCGCCACATCGGACCCGGGGTCGCCGGCCGCCACCGCCCGGAAGACGCCGGCCACCGGATCCGGCCGGAACACACCGGACCGGGACGTGCCGGTTCCCGCAGCGGAGCAGATCCCGCCGCACCTGGCGACGGCCCCGGCCCCCGGTGCGCAGGCCGCCGGGCTGAGCACCGAACAGCCACGTACCCGCTCCACCACCATTGTCCGGCAGCCCAAGCCACCCCGCTCCCGCTGCAGCGGCGGTCTGGTCCTTGGCACGGTCGTCACCTGCACCGCGATCGTCGACCAGGCGCAGGACGTCTGGACCGTCACCACCACCGCCGCCGACGACCTGCTGCTGATCCAGCTTGGGCGGGGCTCCGGGCCGGACTCCGTCGGCGGCCGGGTCACCGATGCCGCCGGTCGCGAGTTGTGCCGGCTCGGCGTGGACGCGAACCGCTGTCGGGTCGGTGCCGCCGGGACCTACCGGATCACCCTGCGGTTGCCGTACTCGACCGGGCGGGGGAACTACACGATCGCGGCCGAGTCGACGCATACCCCGTCGAGCTGCGGGCAGTTGCCGGCGGACCTGTTCGACTTCAGTTCCCCGGGGAGCACGGTGACGTTGCCGGCCGGAGCGGCGGCCCGGTGTCACCTGTTCGACCAGCCGCGCGGCGCGCTGCTGCGGTTCGCCGACCCGGGCGGTCCGCGCGACATCCGGGGGCTGATCCTCGACGGGCAGTTCGGAACGGTCTGCGAGTTGAGCTACGGCGGCGGTGACTGCTGGCTCGAACAGCCGGGCCCCTACCGGCTGCTGAGCTGGGAGCAGTACGGCAAGGAGGGCACCCACCTGGTCAAGGCCCGGCGGCTGTCCGACCCGGCGGGCTGCCAGAGCCTGCCGCTCGCCCCGTACGGCGACCCGGGCAGCGCCGTGAACAGCGGTGCGACCCCGGCCGGCGAGACGACCTGCCACATCTTCAGCACCGACGCGGCCCGGCCGCTGCTCGTCCGCGCCGTCAGCCTCGACGCCACCAGCTTCGACTGGCAGGTGCTGGACGCGACGGGCGCTCAGGTCTGCGCCCGGGAGGGCATCCCGGTCTGCACCGTGCCGGCCGCCGGCCGGTACACCCTGCTGGTCAGCAGTCCCCTCTACGCCGACCGGCCCCACCGGTACGAGGTGGCGCTGAACCCGCTCGACCGGGCCGACGGATGCTCGTCGAACACCGGCTACGCCCCCTGGGACCAGCCGGCCCTCCAGGTGAGTCAGGTCGCCCGGGTGCAGACCAACTGCCAGCCGTTCACCGGCCGGGCCGGTGAACGGGTCATCGTGTCCGGTGCACGCTGGACCCAGGACACGGGTGGCAACCGGATCTGCACCGAGCCGTCCGACCAGGTCGGCTGTGTGCTCCCGGCCGACGGCGACTACCGGGTGATCTCGTACCGGGAGTGGACCGGGAACACCCCCGAGACGTACCCGCTGGCCATCAGGCGGATCTCCGACCCGGTGGGCTGCCCCACGGTCCGGCCCGGCAGCTACGGCACGGCACCCACCGGCGCCCCGGCCCCGGTGGCGTGCCGGATCCTGGACGTCCCGGCCGCCGGGGTCTACCGGGTGACCGCCCTGCACAGCGACAACGTGACCACGTTCGCCCGGGTCCTCGACACCGCCGGCCGAACGGTCTGCGCCCAGGTCCGCTGCCCGCTGCCCGCCGGCCGGCACACCCTGCTGGCCAGCAGAGACGCCACCAGCACCACCGAGTTCGCGGTGTCCCTGCTGCCGCTGCGGCCGACCGGGTGCACACCCGTCTCCGACGCCGGCTGGGCCGACGCGCCGCACCGGGGCCGGATCGACACCTCCGGCCAGATCGACTGCCTGGTCCTGCCCACCCCGTCCGGGGCGTCGATCGCCACGCTGCTGCCTGTCGACGCCGCGCTGAACGTCGACATCGTGGACGCGGACGGCGAGGCGGAGTGCAGCCTCTGGTGGTACACCTGGCACGGCTGCGTACTGGACGGCCCGGCACCGCACTCGGCGCTGCTCACCGGGCACACCTTCGTGACGCAGCTGGCGTACACGGTGGGCTTCGCCCGGACCGACGCGCCGGCCTGCCCGACGCTGCCCCGGGACACCACGGACACCACCGTGACCACCGGCCCGGACCGCCTCGCGGCCTGCTTCACCGTCCCGGCCGACCAGCACGCCGCCCGGCAGACCCTCACCTGGGCGCGCACCGCCGGCACCGGCCGGGCCCGGCTGACCGTCTTCGACGGGACGGGCCGGTCGACGTGCGGGACGGACCGCGCCGCCCAGGGCACCGTCACCTGCGCGCTGCCTCCCGGCCCAGTCACCGTGCTGCTGGACACCGACGGCAACACCGCCACCTACCGAGTGGGTCAGCGGAACGCCGGCACGTCCTGACCGGGTCGCGGGCCGGCTCCGATCGGGGGCCGGCCCGGCCGGCCAAACGCGGAACGCCCGGTGCGATCCTCGCGGATCGACCGGGCGTTCTCGCTGTTCACGAGCGGTGGCGGCGGGATTTGAACCCGCGGAGGGCGTAAACCCTCACACGCTTTCGAGGCGTGCTCCTTAGGCCACTCGGACACGCCACCGCCGACGAGGGTACAGGAACACCGGTTCGGATGCCGCACCGGTATCCCCCGGGCCGGCCTGGCAGGATCTTTGCCATGAGTACGCACATCGGCGCGAAGCCGGGCGAGATCGCCGAGCGGGTCCTGATGCCGGGCGACCCGCTGCGGGCCAAGTGGATCGCGGAGACCTACCTCGAGGGTGCCACCTGCTACTCGACGGTGCGGGGCATGCTGGGCTTCACCGGGCGGTGGAACGGCGTGGACGTCTCCGTCCAGGGCTCCGGCATGGGCATGCCGTCCGCGTCCATCTACGCCCACGAGCTGATCAACGAGTACGGCGTGAAGACGCTGGTCCGGGTCGGTTCCTGCGGCGCGCTCACCGAGGACCTGCAGCTCCGGGACGTGATCGCGGCGATCGGGTCGTCGACCGACTCGAACATGAACCGGATGCGCTTCGACGGGCTGATCGACTACGCCCCGGTGGCCGACTTCGGGTTGCTGCGTACCTCGGTCGAGGTGGCCGAGCGGCGCGGCATCACCATGCACGTCGGCCCGATCCTCGCCGCCGACGCCTTCTACACCGACCGGCCCGACCTGTACGACACCCTCGCCGACTACGGGGTGCTGGCGGTGGAGATGGAGTCGGCCGCGCTCTACACGATCGCCGCCCGGTTCAAGGCCCGCGCCCTGACCCTGCTGACGGTCAGCGACCACATCAAGACGGGCGCGAAGACCACCGCGCAGGAGCGTGAGCAGACCTTCGGCCAGATGGTCGAGATCGCGCTGGACACCGTCGCCGCTTCCTGACCGTCGCCTCGACGGCTCGCAACGGGGCCGATGTTGCGGTGTCCCCGCCCGGCGATACCGCAACATCAGCCCCGTCACCCAAACCCAACCCCGCCCCGCCCCGTCGACCCGGCCCCGGGGTCAGCGGAAGAAGGCGCGCAGGACGGCGGCGTTCTCGGTCTCCAGGACCCCGGCATACACCTCGGGGCGGTGGTTGAGCCGGCGGTCGCGCAGGACGTCCCAGAGCGAGCCGGCCGCCCCGGTCTTGGGCTCCCAGGCGCCGAAGACGACGGTCGAGATCCGGGCCAGCACCAGCGCGCCCGCGCACATCGTGCACGGCTCCAGGGTGACCACCAGCGTGCAGTCGTCCAGCCGCCACCGGCCCGTCCGCGCGGCGGCCCGGCGCAGCGCGAGCACCTCGGCGTGTGCGGTCGGGTCCCCGGTCAGTTCCCGTTCGTTGCGTCCGACGGCCAGTTCGGTGCCGTCCGGGCCGTAGACCACCGCCCCCACCGGCACGTCGTCGACCGTCGCCGCGGCATCGTCGCGGCCGGCGGGCAGGTCCGGGCCGGTGACGGCGATCTCCAAGGCGCGGCGCATCCACCGTTCGTGCCGCTGCCGGCGACCGGCGGAATCCTGCGCGGCCAGTCCCTCGGTCGCCCCGGGACCGACCCGCCCGGCCGCGCCGGGTGTCGGCTGCCCCGGCCGTACGGTGCCCAGGGCGGGATCGGTGGCGTCGACCGGCCCGGCGGCACCTGGCGACGCGGGGCCACCTCCGGTACCGGGCGACCCCGCCGTGGCGTCGCCGACGTGCGGAGGGTCAGACCTCACGCAGCTCTTCGACCTCGTCGGCGCAGCCGAGCACCTGGCACACCTCGGCGGTCACGTCGGCCGGGAGCATGCCCTCGTGGGCGCAGAGCTTGAGCAGGCGCTGGGCGGAGATGCCCAGGTCGGCGAGGAGGTCGGCGTCGCCGACCGGGTCGGCCTCCGGGTCGACGACCGGCTGCTCGCTGTCCTCGTCGCCGCCACCGGCGGTGGCCGACGGCGGCTCGTCGACGTCGTCGAGGCCGGTGACCGACGTCTTGAGGTCGCCGACGAGCAGCGCGCCCAGCCGGGACTCCTCGGCGTACGCCGAGTCGGAGCCGAAGACCCGCAGGTCCTCCCCCTCGTCGAGGCGCAGCACCACCAGGTACGCGTCGTCGGCCTCGACGAAGAGCAGCGACACGTCGGCGTCGGGTTCGACATCGCGCAGCCGGTCGGCGACCTCGTCGATGTCGGTGGCCCCGCGCAGGTTCACCTCGGCGGCGTTCCAGCCGCCCTCGTCGCGCACCACGGCGGCAGCGAAGTACGACATGGTTCCCCCAAAAAGGCCTCGGCACAGCCGACTCGTTACGCGTGCACGTTAACCGGTCGGGTCGGCAGCCGACCGCTCAACGCCCCGAAGGGCCGGCAATCCGGGGAAAGTTCGTCAGCCGGCGACGCGGCGACGGGTCGCGATGAGCTGACGCAGCCGTTCGGTGCGTTCCCGCTGCGGCCGTTCCCGCTGGCGTACCGAGCGGGCGCCCGCCAGCTCGGCGAGAATCTGGAGGCGGCGACGGCTCCGCTCGGAGTCGAGCCGCGGGGTGTTCCAGGCCATACCGAAGAGCGTCCTCAGTCACAGCGGGTACGTCAAGATGGTGCAGCAAACGAAGCCGCACGACGACGCAGCGTCACCACATCGGCCAGTCCGCGCTGACCGCCCACCGCACCACGACCACCGCGAATGCGATGCTCCAGCCACCGGCGGTGACGATGGCCACACCCGCACCGGCCCCCCGGTCGCCGAAGCGAACCAGGGCGAACGCGACGAGCCAGGCGAGCGCGCCGGCGATCACCGTCCACCAGGCGTAGCTGCCGACGTCGTGGCCGAGCAGCCCGAAGAGCACCAGCCAGGCGGCGGCGAGGGCACCACCTGCGGCCACCGCCGCGCCGGTGACGGGGTGTGGTTCCCGCCAGGTCGGCCGGCGGGGCGGACCTGCGGGGAAGAGCCCCGAGGCGGCGTACGGGACGCGTCCGGGATGGTGGTCGGTCATGGTCACTGCTCCCCCTCCGGCCGGCCGGAACCCGTCGCACCGTCGTCGGCCGGGATCGGGTCGGCGGGCCGTTCCGGGGGCCGTCGTCGGCCGGATGCCGCCGGCGGTGCGACCTCCACGGTAGCCGTCTGTCAGGATGTCCGAATGTCCCTGCTGCGTCCCGACCCACGGCGCACCCGTCCGGCGTACCCCGTGCTGCTGCTCGTGGCGGCGGTGCTGGCGGGGTGCGGGACGGACGAGCCGGTCGCGGGCCCGGTCTGGGACGGCCCGTCGGCGGTGGCGACGGGCGACCAGCCGGCGACCCCGACGGCCCCGGCCGGCAGCCCGTCGGGCAGCCCGGCTCCGAGCGTGACGCCGTCGGCCACGCCGGATGCGGCGGCCCTGCGCCGGGTCTTTCCGGTGCGGGCGGGCAACGTCGCCTACCATCCGACGCACTCGGGGTATCCGGGCACCGACATCTTCGCCGACTGTGGTGAGCCGGTGGTGGCGGTCACCGACGGGACGGTCCTGGAGGTGAGCCGGGTGGACCGGTTCCGTAAGAAGGGGCCGTTGGGGCCGTACAACGGCGGCCTGTCGGTGTCGTTGCTGGGTGACGACGGGGTGCGGTACTACGGGTCGCACCTGAGCGTGGTCAGCCCGGGGATCGAGGCCGGGGTCCGGGTGCGTTCCGGGCAGCAGCTCGGCGAGGTGGGTCGGACGGGGAACGCGAACAACGTCTGTCACCTGCACTTCGGGTTGTCGCCGAAGTGCACCGGGCACGACGACTGGTGGATCCGGCGGGGCGTGGTGTGGCCGGCGAAGTACCTGGACTCCTGGCGGGGCAAGGGCAACCGGTCGCCGGTGGCGGCGGTGACCGCCTGGGAGCGTGAGCACGGCTGCCCGCGCGCGCCGCGCGGCTCCTCCGGCGCAGGCTGACCGGGGGTCGGCGGCGGCGTCATCGGCCGTACGCATTGACGTAGGTATTACTCGTCGGTTAACGTCCGATGCAGAGAGAGCGCTCTCTCGACCCATGAAACCCTCTAATTCCGACGAACCGCGCGCAGTTGGCCCACCCGCCCCGCGCGGAGGAGGCACGATGACACCTCCCGTCCCCCGCCGCCGCGCCCCCTGGGTGCTCGCCGCCACCACCGCCCTGACCGTCCTCGTCGGCGGCCTCACCCTCACCACCGCCGACTCCCCCGCCGAGGCGGCCACCGTCGGTGCCGGCAGCTACACCACCGACCCGGTCGGCCCGCTGCCCGCCGGCTGCGGCGCCATGTCCACCAACCCCCGCCAGTACGCCACCGCGAACGCCCCCGCCGGGCCGGTGCCCACCAACGACTGGTGGTCGTCGCTGCTGTGGAAGAAGACGAACTGCTCCTACAGCGAACCGCTGCACGCCCACCCGGTGTCCTACCAGACGTTCACCGACGGGCTCGGCTTCTCGGCACCGTCGGCGGCCACCGTCAGCGGCACCGCGACCGGGGTGGGCGAGTTCAAGTACACCTACACCGAGGACATCCGGGTCGGCGTGGCCGCGCTCGGCGCACCGGTGGTGAAGGTCGACGACTGGACGGACTGGACGGTCACCCCGTACTGGAGTGACGGGGCCCGGACCCTGCGCGCCACCATCGGCCACGGGCTGCCGTTCGCCTACTTCCAGGCCAGCGGCGGTGACGCCCAGATCAACCCGACCGGCGGCGCGGCCACCGTCTGGTCCAACAGCGGCGCCACCATCGGCTTCACCGTCCGGGGCCACGACTACGTCGGGTACGCCCCGACGGGCGCGACCTGGACCGTCACCAACGGACGGATCACCTCCGGCCTGGCCGGCAAGGGCTACTTCTCGATCGCCCTGCTGCCGCCCACCGCCGACGCCACCGCCCGCGCCTCACTCGCCACGAGCTACGGCCGGTACGCCCACGCACACGTCACCGGCACCCGGGTCGGCTACGCCTACGACCCGGCGACCAGCGCGGTGACCACCACGTACTCGTTCACCACCACCGCCCGGGAGGGCACCGCCACGCAGACGGTGGTGAGCCTCTACCCGCACCAGTGGAAGGCGCTCACCGGCAGCACCCCGCTCACCCAGACCTACCCGTCGGCGCGCGGCCGGATGAAGGTGCTCACCGGGGTGGCCTCCTTCCGCACCGCGATGAAGTTCCACGGGGTGCTGCCCGAGGTCCCCGCCGTGGCCACCGGCTCCGGCACCGACCTGGCCCAGCTCAAGGAGCAGCTCGCCGCCGTCCGGGGCAACCCGATGGACCAGCGCGGCGGGGACACCTACTGGACCGGCAAGGGACTCGGCCGAGCCGCCCGGATCGCCGAGATCGCCGACCAGGTCGGTGACACCGAGACCCGCAACGCGGCGCTGGCCGCCATCCGCGGCACCCTGACCGACTGGTTCACCGCCACGCCGGGCAAGGCCGCGAAGGTCTTCTACTACGACCGCAACTGGGGCACCCTGATCGGCTACCCGGCGTCGTACGGGTCCGACCAGGAACTCAACGACCACCACTTCCACTACGGGTACTTCATCGCGGCGGCGGCGACGCTTGCCAAGTTCGACCCGGCATGGGCCGCCCAGAGCCAGTACGGCGGCATGGTCGACCTGCTCATCCGGGACGCCAACAACTACCAGCGCTCCGACACCCGCTTCCCCTACCTGCGGGACTTCGACATCTACGCCGGGCACGACTGGGCCTCCGGGCACGGCTCGTTCAACGCCGGCAACAACCAGGAGTCCTCGTCGGAGGGGATGAACTTCGCCAACGCCCTGATCCAGTGGGGTCAGGCCACCGGCAACACCGCCGTCCGCGACGCGGGCGTGTTCATCTACACCACCCAGGCCGCCGCCATCCAGGAGTACTGGTTCGACGTCGACGACGAGAACTACCCGGCGGCGTTCGGGCACTCCACCGTCGGCATGGTCTGGGGCGACGGCGGGGCGTACGCGACCTGGTTCAGCGCCGAGCCGGAGATGATCCAGGGCATCAACATGCTCCCCGTCACCGGCGGCCACCTCTACCTCGGCTACCGGCCGGCGTACAACAAGGCGAACTACGCCGAACTGGTCCGCAACAACGGCGGCGAACCCACCGTGTGGCAGGACATCCTCTGGCAGTTCCTCGCCCTCGGTGACCCGGACGCGGCGCTGGCCAAGCTGCGCGCCAACCCCGGTTACACCCCGGAGGAGGGCGAGAGCCGGGCGCACACCTTCCACTGGATCCGCAACCTCGCCGCGCTCGGCCAGGTCGACACCACGGTCACCGCCAGCCACCCGCTGGCCGCCGTGTTCAGCCGCAACGGCGCACGCACCTACGTGGCCAGCAACATCACCGCCGCGCCGCTGACCGTGCGGTTCTCCGACGGCACCAGTCTCACCGTGGCCGCCGGGAAGACCGCCACGACCGGGGCGTACACCTGGAGCGGCGGCAACGCGGCCGGCGGCACCAACCCGAGCCCGACGCCGACCGCGTCCCCGACGACGTCGCCCACCCCCACCCCGACCCCGACCGGGCCGTCGCCGACCCCGACCAGCCCGACCCCGCCGCCGACCACCCCGCCGGCCGGCTCGCCGACCCGGTTCCTGCTGCCCGGTGGCGGGCTCGGTTCCGCCGGCAGCGCGGCGACGACCACCGTCCCCGGTTCCGGGGGCGCGAACCACGACGGCACCCCCAGCAACCCGGTGGTGTTCACCGCGACCCGGCTCAACCTCGCCTACACCGGGGGCCAGACCGGGTTCGACCTGTTCCTCGATGCCGGCCAGTCGGTCGGCAACGGGGTGCAGGCCCGGGTCTCCTACGACCTGACCGGGGACGGAACCTTCGACCGGGTGGAGACGTACCGGTACTTCGCCACCGACCCGGTGCCCGGCTACGAGCACTACACGCAGAACGCCGGCCTGCAGTCGGCCACCGGCACGCTGGGCAACCTCTCCGGCGGCACGGTGAAGGTGGAGGTGTGGTCGGCGATCGGCGTCAACCCGTCCACCCTCGGCACCGGCAACCAGTCGGTGGTGAAGCTGCCGTACTCCTGATCCGCCTCCCCCGCGTACACCCCGCGCCGCCGGTCGTCCCCCGACCGGCGGCGCGGGCGCGTAGGTTGCCATCCATGAGCGCCAGAGACCCCGTCGCCGACCTGCGCCGGATCGCGTTCCTGCTGGAGCGGGCCAACGAGGCCACCTACCGGGTACGCGCGTTCCGCTCGGCGGCGACCGCCCTGGCCGCGCTGCCGGCGGCGGAAGTGGCCGAGCGGACCCGGGCCGGCACGCTCACCGACCTGCCCGGGGTCGGCGACGTGACCGCCCGCTGCGTCACCGAGTCGTTGGCCGGCGAGGAACCGGTCTACCTGCGCCGGCTGGTCGCCACCGAGGGCGTCGACCTGGACGAGGCGGCCGGCGCGTTGCGGGCCGCGCTGCGCGGCGACTGCCACACCCACTCGGACTGGTCCGACGGCGGGTCACCGATCGAGGAGATGGCGCTCGCCGCGGTCGAACTCGGCCACGAGTACGTGGTGCTGACCGACCACTCGCCCCGGCTGACGGTGGCCCGTGGCCTCACCGCCGACCGGCTGCGCCGGCAGCTCGACCACGTGGCGGCGGTGAACGCGGCGCTGCCCGAGGGGTTCCGCATCCTCACCGGTATCGAGGTGGACATCCTCGCCGACGGCACCCTCGACCAGGACGAGGAGCTGCTGGCCCGGCTCGACGTGGTGGTCGGTTCGGTGCACAGCGGCCTGCGCGACGAGCGGGCCCGGATGACCCGCCGGATGCTCACCGCGATCGCCAACCCGCACCTGGACATCCTCGGCCACTGCACCGGGCGGATGGTGTCGTCCCGGCCCGCCGGGGTGACCGGCCCGGGTGACAAGGGGCACCGGGCGCGGACCCGCGCCGAGAGCGACTTCGACGCGGACGCGGTCTTCGCCGCCTGCGCCGAACACGACGTGGCCGTGGAGATCAACTCCCGGCCGGAGCGGCAGGACCCGCCGAAGCGGCTGATCCGCCGGGCCCTGGAGGCCGGCTGCCGGTTCGCCATCGACACCGACGCGCACGCCCCCGGGCAGCTCGACTGGCAGCGGTTCGGCTGCGTGCGGGCCGCGTTGTGCGGCGTCCCCGCCGACCGGGTGGTCAACACCTGGCCGGCGGACCGCCTGCTCGACTGGACCCGCGCCCGCGCCTCGGGATGATCAACTCTTCTGGGGCGATGTTGCGGTATCCCCTGGGCTCGGATAGCGCAACGACGGCTCCGGCGTGCCGTTCACCCCGGGCCCGGCAAACACACTCGACAACCGGCCCCGACGGTCACGTAGGGTCGCAGCGTGGGACGAATCGATGACCTCGCGAACCGGTACGTGGCCGACTGGGCGCAACTGAGCCCGACCGGCGCCACCTACGTCGGCATCGCCGGCTACGACGACCAGCTCGACGACCTCTCGCCCGCCGGTTACGAGGCACGGGCCGAACTGACCCGGCTCACCCTCGCCGACCTGGACGTGACCGAGCCGGAGTCCGAGGCGGAACGGACCGCCAAGGAGGCGATGCAGGAGCGCCTGGGGCTGGAGCTGGCCCGGCACGACGCGGGCGAGATCACCAGCGAGGTGAACGTCATCGCCAGCGGCCTGCACGAGATCCGGATGGTCTTCGACCTGATGCCCACCGAGGGTGAGCAGGGCCGGGCCGCCGTCGCCGCCCGACTCAACCGGTTCGCCGCCACCCTGGAGGGCTACAAGACCACGCTGCGTGAGGCCGCCGCCGCCGGCCGGGTCAGCTCCAAGGTGCAGCTGACCGAGGTGGCCAAGCAGTGCGACACCTGGACGGACCCGCACGGCGACAACTTCTTCCACGGGCTGGTGCAGCGGCTGGACGCCGACGGCACGCTCGGTGCCGAGCTGCGCCGGGGCGCGGCGGCGGCGACTGCGGCGACCGCCGAGTTCGGCCAGTTCCTGCGTACCGAACTGGTTCCGCTGGGGCGGGACAAGCAGGCCGTCGGCCGGGAACGGTACGAGCTGGCCTCGCAGTACTTCCTCGGCGCGAAGGTCGACCTCGACGAGACGTACGCCTGGGGGTTCGCGGAGCTGGCCCGGTTGGAGGCCGAGATGCGGATGGTGTCGGGCCGGATCGCCGGCCCGGGTGCCACCATCGACGAGGCGGTGGCCGTGCTGGACGCCGACCCGGCGCGCACCATCCAGGGCAAGGAGGCGTTCCGGGACTGGATGCAGGCGCTGGCCGACAAGGCGATCAACGAGCTGCACGGCACCCACTTCGACATCCCCGAGCAGGTCCGGCGGATCGAGTGCTGCCTCGCCCCGACCAGCGACGGGGCGATCTACTACACCGGGCCGAGCGAGGACTTCTCCCGCCCGGGGCGGATGTGGTGGGCGGTGCCCCAGGGCGTCACCGACTTCTCCACCTGGCGCGAGGTGACCACCGTCTACCACGAGGGCGTGCCCGGCCACCACCTCCAGGTCGCGCAGACCGCCGTCCGGGCGGAACTGCTCAACCGCTGGCAGCGGCTGCTGTGCTGGGTCTCCGGCCACGGCGAGGGCTGGGCGCTCTACTCCGAGCGGCTGATGGACGAGCTGGGCTACCTGGAGGACCCGGGCGACAAGCTCGGCATGCTTGACGGGCAGGCGTTCCGGGCGGCCCGGGTGATCCTCGACATCGGCATGCACCTGGAGCTGGAGATCCCCCGGGACAACCCGTTCGGCTTCCACCCGGGTGAGCGGTGGACGCCGGAGCTGGGCTGGGAGTTCATGCGGGCGCACTGCCGGGTGCCGGACGAGAACCTGCGCTTCGAGCTGAACCGCTACCTGGGCTGGCCGGGGCAGGCGCCGTCGTACAAGGTGGGCGAGCGGATCTGGCTGCAGGCCCGGGAGGAGGCGATGGCCCGCAAGGGCGCCGACTTCGACCTGAAGGAGTTCCACCGGCAGGCGCTCGACCTGGGTGCGCTCGGGCTCGACCCGCTGCGCCGGGCCCTGGCCCGGCTCTGATCCGCACCGCCGGTCGGCGGGCGTGACGGGTGGTCGGGGGCGGGCGGATGCCCGCCCCCGACACACCGTGGGGGTGGGAGCAGGGTCAGGAGAGGCTCAACGCCAGGGCCGGTCGGGCGGTCAGCGTGTCGGAGTCGACGAACGCCAGGTCGATCGCCGGGTCGGTGAAGGTGATCGGGATCGGCGAGGTGACCGGGATGCCGTCGGGGAACGGCAGGTCGGGGGTCAGCGTGACGGTGATGCCGAGCAGCTTGCCGACGAACCGGGTGGCGTAGAACGCGACGTCGCCCCGCACCGTCAGCTCGTCGGTGACGTACCGCTGGTGGCGCCCCGCCGGACCGTCCGCAACCAGGCTGAAGTCGGCGGTGACCGCCCGGCTCATGCTGAACTTCAACGCCTTCAGCGTGCCGTCGGAGGTGGGCAGGTCGACGATGCCCTCGAACCGCAGCCCGGTCATGGTGACCCGGGTGCCGGTCAGCTTGGACGGCTGCCGGGCCACCCTGGGCTGCCCCGGCTCGGGGGCGATCCTCGGCAGCGGCCGTCCCGGCCGTACGGTGCCGGGGCGGGCGGGTCTGCCTGGGGCACAGCGGGTTCCGGAGCCGGTGGCGGTGGGTTTCGGCCGGGCGGTGGGGGTGGCCTTCGGGGTCGCCCCGGCGCCCGGCGACGGGGTGCCGTCCGGCGACGGGCTGGCGGCCGGCTCGGTCTTCCCACCCCCGGTGAACAGGTCACCGAGGCCGTGCAGCAGGTCGGTGAGCAGGTTGCCGTCCGGCGAGGGTGATGGCGACGGGCTGGCCGCGCCGGGGGTGGCCGACGGGGTCGCGGTCCGGCTCGCCGTGGGGCGCGGGGCGGCGGTCCCGGTGGGTGCCGGTCGCGGGCAGGCCGTCGGTGCCGGCTGCGGCGCGGCGGCCCGGACCGGCCCCGGCGCGGCGGCCCGTACCGGCTTCGGCGCGGCGGCCACCAGTGCACCGGCGGCGAGGCCGAGGACCAGCAGCGCGACCCCGAGGTGGCGTGGGTCCCGCCCGCCGGCGGGGTCCTGCGCCGGGTCTCGCTGCGCGGCGGCGTCCGCCCCGGGGCCGCCGAAGAAGCCGAGCCGGCCGTCGGCGTCGAACCCGTCGTCGGCGTCGGGGTCGGCGTCCGGGTGGGCTCCGGCGGCGGTCGGTCCGGCGGTGGGCGGCGCGGCGGTGTCGGCGGCGGGCGGTGTGGCGGGGCGGATCGGGGTCCAGGCGAAGCCGAGGGCGCTGCCGACAAGGCCGAGCAGCAGGCCGAGGAAGAAGCCGCCGAGGTTGAGACCCATCAGCGAGTAGACCGTGGTGACCGCCGCGACGATCGAGTAGAACAGCCGCTGACCGGGGCTGAACCAGAGCAGCAGCCCGCAGGTGACCAGGATGATCGGGATGAGCAGCGAGTAGAGCCCGGTCGCGCCGGAGGAGAAGCTCAGCCCGTTGAGGGTCATCCTGGTGGAGGCGAACATCTCCACCCCGGCGAGCACGGTGAGCAGGCCGCCCCAGAACGGCCGGCTGCGTCGCCACCGGCGGAAGCTCCGCCACCCGCGACCGGGGCCGGTCGGGGCGTACGGCGGTTGCGCGCTTGTCACGTGCTCCTCCTGGGCGGATGGGTACGGGGTCGGGCGGGCCGGGCCCCTGCCGTCCGGCGGGGGGTGACGGGAGGGGTCCGGCCCGGTGCGGATCAGTCGTCCGCGAAGCACTCCTTGCCCTTCGCGGCCTCCCCGACGTTCACCTTGAGTCGCAGGCCGGTCAGGTTGAAGGTGGCCGCGGTGGTGTAGCGGGAGACCTGCCGCAGGTCGGTGATGGTGACGTGCTGGGCGTCCTGGCCGAACGAACCGGCCTGCGCCGACGCGTTGAGGTCGGTGGCGTCCCGGCCGATGCGGATGTTGGTGAAGGTGGCGTTGCCGCCCAGGCTGTCCATCGCGATCATCATGTTCTTGGCGGTGGCCGGCTTGTCGTCACCGGCGTTGATGGTCAGCACCACCGGCAGGCCGGGCAGGTCGGCGCGGACGGACTGGCAGAGCTTGTAGAGCTGGGCGCTGCTGATCTCGGAGAGGGCGACCGGGTGGACCTTGCCGTTCTTCTCCTTGACGATGCCGCCGTACTGGGTGAAGCCGTCGCCCTCCAGACGTTCGGCCCCGATCTTGAAGGTCTGCCCGGAGACGGTGATGTCGGAGGCGATGGCCCCGCTCTGCATGCCGAACAGGATGGCGCCCACGGCGGCCGTCGCGGGCACCATCATCGCGGCGAAACGCCGCCACCGGGTACGCCCCGGCTCGTCGGTCCGATTCTGCACGGATTCCTCCTCAGGCTGGTGCCGGTCGTGGGAGCCGGTCGGGCCGCGACCGGGCCGGAAGATCTGTTACCGACGGGTAACGAATGCGTGCCTGATGGTGCACCCACTGAGGCGTGGCTCACAAGACCCCACCTACCGACCGGTAACCGTCGATCATCCGAGCCGGTCGCCGTACTCACGCTGGGTGCAACCGATCCCCGGCAGTCGACCGGATAGATGCCGCCAAATCCGGCGTCATCCATCACTGCGAGTTGGTAAACCATTGACAAGTTACGATTCCATAACGGACGCGTACGGTCACCACGGAGACGCGGAGGGCGGGCCGGGAGACCCGACCCGCCCTGGTGTGCCGACGTGCGCGGTCAGCGCGAGCCGGGCTCACCCCCGCCCCGCCAGTTCGTCGACGCGGGTGGGATCTCGTCGGTGAGCGGGCCGCCCGACCGCCCGACGGTCGCCGGCTCGGCCTTCCCGTCGCGGGTCGGGGCGTCGGTCGCCGGGGCCACACCGGCCCCCTTCGGCCCGGCGGCCGGCGTCGCGCGCCGCCGCCCGGCGACGACCAGCCAGAGGCCCACCAGCAACAGCAGGCCACCGAGGACGGCCAGCCCGATCGGCAGGGTACGGCCGATCAACTGGAGCTTGTCCCGGGTCACCCCGGCCGACTTCACACTGTTGGCGATGGTCGCCTCGTCGTAGACGAAGTCCGCGACCAGCAGGGTCACCGGGCTGCCCTGATTGGGCACGAAGTTCTTCCGCTGCTGCTCACGTACCTTGACGAAGTTGCCGCTGACCGGCTCGATCCAGATCGTCCGGGTGTTGCTGTAGGTGACCTTGCCGGTGGTCGCCCCCGGTGCCAGCGCGCCGGCCAGCGCGGTCAGCGAGCCTTCCGGGGTGACCAGGTCGGTCTCCGGGATCTGCTGCACGTACCGGTACGCCTCGGTGCCGTTGATCTGCTCGGTGCCGTCGAACGCGATCGGCAGCCCCCGGCGCAGGTCCCGGTCGAAGAAGGTGTGGTCCCGCCGCTCGGCACGGAACGGGAACTTGTAGGTCTGCCCGGCGAAGGTCACCGAGTCGTCGGTGCCGCCCGGACCGTCGGTGTCCAGGTACTGCTTGTCCCAGTCCCGGGCGGCGGCAGTGACCCGGTCCAGGGCGAACTCGGCCGCGTACTTGCTGACGTCGGAGCCGTTGTCGGTCCGCACGACGGTGCCGTAGACGTCCCAGACGACCGCGTCGCCCCTGAGGTCGCCGGTCATCTCCTTCTCGGTCGTCGACGCCTGCGGCACCACCTCGGTGGTCGCCTTGAGCTGACCGGTCTGGATCGTCGGCTTCCCGTCGAGCACCTGCATGAAGGTGGCGTTGTCGGCGACCGCGACGCTCGCCCGCAGGCAGCCGTCCGGCTTGCCGTCCGCGTTGCAGAACGTCAGGTCGTACGGCAACTTCGTCACCGACGGCGCCACGTAGTACGCCGTTCCCGCGGCGACCGCGAGCGACAGCACGCCGATGCCGAACAGCGCGGCACCCAGGCGAGTCTTCACTGGTCCTCCCCTAACAAAGACGGTCAGCCGGTTACCGGCGGAAGATCGAGGATGTAAAACTTGGCCGCACGTTACTCCCGAGTCACATAGCCCCGCGACCCTCTGGACGGTTGATGTCTGCCCCGATTCCCGATCAGGTCCTGCGGCGGCTGCCCGCCCTCGACGCCGTCCGGGTGATCGGGGCACTCGCCGTGGTGGGGCACCACGTCGGTTTCGCCACCGGGCGTAACACCGGCGACACCGCCGTCGGAGCCTGGCTGTCCCGACTGGACGTGGGCGTCGCGGTCTTCTTCGTGCTCTCCGGGTTCCTGCTGTTTCGGCCGTACGCGCACGCGCGGGCGACGGGCCAGCGGCCCCCGGGCACCGGCCGCTACCTGTGGCGGCGGGCCACCCGCATCCTGCCCGCCTACTGGGTGGCGGTGGTGGTCTGCCTGCTGGTGCTGCCGCAGAACCGGCCGGCGTCGACTGGCGACTGGCTGCGGCACCTCACGCTGACCCAGATCTACCAGCACGGTCAGCTCCGGCACGGGCTCAGCCAGACCTGGAGCCTGGCCACCGAGGTCACGTTCTACCTGCTGCTGCCGGTGCTGGCGGTCCTCCTGCTCGGCCGGCGACGGACACCGGGCACACCGACGTCGGCCCACCCGGACGGGGTGCTGCGGATCGCGCTGGCCGCGACGGCGGTGACCGGGGGCTGGGTGGCGTTGATGGGGGCGGGCGTGCTCAGCCTCGGCCTGCACACCATGTGGCTGCCCTCGTACGCCGGCTGGTTCGGGGCCGGGATGGCCCTGGCCGGCGCGCAGGTCGCGCTGCGCACCGGCCGGGGCGGGCGCTGGCGCTTCCTGGACGACCTGGGCCGGGCCCCGCTGGCCTGCTGGACGATCGCCCTGGGCGCGTTGGCCGTCGCCACCACCCCGGTCACCGGCCCCCGGGACCTGGCCGAGCCGACCGCCGGGCAGTTCGCCACCAAGCTGGTGCTCTACCTGGTGGTCGCGGTGCTGCTGATCGTGCCGGTGGCGTTCGGGCCGCAGACCCGCACCAAGGGCGTCTTCGACAGCATCGTCGGCCGGTGGCTGGGCCGGGTGTCCTACGGGCTGTTCCTCTGGCACCCGTTCGTGCTGGAGGGGATCTACCTGCTCGACGGCCGGCCGGAGTTCACCGGTGACCCGCTCGGCACGTTCGCCCTCACCGTGGCCGGTGGGCTGGTCCTCGCGGCGGTCAGCTACTACGCGGTGGAGCGCCCCTTCCAACGCTGGGGTGGCCGGTGGCCGCGTCGGCGCAGCACCAGCGAGAGCCAGAGCAGGGTGGCGGTGGCGACCGCGGCCAACTGAGGCGGCCAGGCGGTGTGCCCGCCCCGGGTCGCCGCCCACCAGCCGGCCACCGCGAAACACGCCACCGGCAGCCAGCGCACGGTGGCCCGGCGCAGCCGGTGCATGCCCCGCCGGTCCGGCGGGTGCAGGTGCGGTTCCAACGCCCGCCCGGCCAGCACCACGGCCACCACCGCCAGCGCCACCCCGACCGCCGCCGGCCCGCCGAACAGCAGCAACGCCGCGCCGCCGACGAGCGCGGCGAGCACCCGCCCGCGCCGCCGCCGCGGCACCACCGCCCCCGGGGTACGCCGCGACGGCAGCACCGCCAGCAGGGCCACCCCGGCCAGCAGCACCGCCCCGGCCCCGAGCGCCAGCACGTACCCCCGGTCGGGGGCGAACCGCAGCGTCACCGTACCGGCGACGTCGGCCGGGACGAGCCAACCCTGCTGCCAGCCGTCCACCACGAACGGGGTGAGCGTCCGGCCGCCTGCGGTGGCGACCCAGCCGGCGTTGGCGTTCTCCCGCAACGCCAGCACCCGCTGGCCGGGGTAGCTGTCCAGCCGCAGCACCCGGTGGGTGGCCGACCACTCGTCGATGCGCAGCACCGTCCGGGTCGCCCCGGGTTGCCGGGGTCCGACGGTCGCGTCGCCGGCCCCGGTGCCGGCCGTACCGCTCGTACCGGTGCCGCCGGCCGGGGCCGACCGGGCCGACGCCCCGCCGGTCGGGGTGAGCGCGAGCCGGCTCGGTACGGTCAGCCGGGTCCCCGCCGCCACCACCCGGTTCTCCCCGGCGGCCAGCCGCAGCGGCGTCTTCGCGGCCGGACCGCAGAGCACCGCCGGCACCTCGCGCAGTTCCACCAGGTCCCGCCGGCTGGCGACCAGCGCGGTCCGGCGCTGCCCACCACCGGCCACGGTCACGGTGGGGCCGGTGCCGCAGGGCAGGGTGACCCGCTTCGCGGGGTCCGCCGGGGTGGCCGGGCCGTCCGGCAGCACGGTCAGCTCACCCACCCCCACCGGCAGGTCCTGCGTCACCCGCCGGTACGGGTCGTACGACGCCACCGGCACCACGTCGGCGATCAGCACGGTCAGGTCGTCGCTGCGCATCGGCCTGTCGAACAGCAGCGTGCCGCCCTCGTCGAGCACTCCGCCGCGCATCCCCTCGTCACCGAGCACGGTGACCCGCCAGGGGCGGGCCGCCGCCGCACCGGGCGGCAGGGTGATCCGCAGGCCGGTGACGGTGCGCGCCTTCGGCCAGGTCAACCGCAGCCACGGTTGCCGGTCGGCGTCGGCGGCGTACCAGACGGTCGCGGGGTTCCCGTCGACCACCGCGCCGGGACGGGCGCTCGGGTGGGACACGCCGACGGTCGAGGCGGCCACGGTCGGGGTGACCCCGGTGGTGACCGCCGCCGCCCCACCGGGGTCGAGCAGCGCGTTGAGCGCTCCGCCGGGCCGGGGCCGGGCCCACAGCGCGACCCGGTGGTCCGCGCCGGCCGGCAACCGTACGGTGCGGTCGATCCGGTCGCTGTCCTCGGAGGCGCGGGCCATCGCCCCGGCACAGATCGGCCGGCCCTCGTCGAAGACGCACGCCGGGGCGGCCGGGGCGGCGGTGAACACCATCGCGGCCGGCCCGTCGGTGGCCGGTGGGTCCGGCACCACCAGGGTCCGGGCGGCCTCGACACCGGGGATGACGAGTTCGGCGATGCCCACCCCGCCGAAGCCGGCCCGCACGTCGAAGACCTCCTCGACGGTGACCCGGACGAACCGGGTGGGGTAGCCGTCGGGCAGGGTCACCTCGACGGTCTGCCCGGCGGTCTGCACGGTGCTCTGCTGCCGGCCGGCGGTCACGGTGATCCTGGTGGGCAGCGAGTCGGCCCCGGTGTCGAAGGTGATCCGCAGTTGCCGGACGACCTGCGGCCGGTCCAGCTCCACCTCGAACCACTGCCCCGGCGCGCGGGTCCCCGGGGCGGACCGCCAGGACGTGCTCAGGTCGCCGTCGACCGCCGCGTACGGCTGGTGTTCGGGGCGTCCCCCGCCCAACGGCTGCGCCTGCGACCACGAGCTGGACGCGGACACCCCGCCGATGCCGAGGTAGCGCACCACCGTGGACTGCCCGTCGGCCCACGGCGGCAGGTAGTCCCGGGCCGGTGCGTCGAGCTGGGGGCGGTCCCGGGCGGTCATGGTGGCCGAGGCGTTGTCGTGCTGCTGCCCGAAGGCCACCTCCCGGCGGCGCAACCCGTCGGTGAGCGTCACCGTCGACGCGTCCAGCCCGGCCGGGCGGTCCCCGGCGAGCACGGTCGGCGCGGCGGAGAGCCGGCCGGCGGCGGCCAGCGGCAGCAGCGACTCGGGGCCGCCGACGACAGTGGTCAGGTCGGCGGCGTCGTACGCGACGACCCGGTCGACGTCGCGGCGGACCTCGTACACCTCCAGGGCCCGGACCCCGACGTCCAGTCCCCGGTCGACGACGTTGCCGGGCAGCCGGCCCCCGCCGACCTCGGGGCCGAACCCGCGCACCGGCTCGATGCCGGGGGAACGCAGCAGCGCCTGCCGGACCACCACCGGCCGGACGGCCCCGCTGTGGCCGTAGTCGAGGTCGGAGCGCAGCAGCAGGTACTTCACCCCGGAGCGGGCGAGCAGGTCGGCGAGGCCGGCGGAACCCTCCCCGTCGGCCAGCGCCGACTCGACGGTGTCCAGCAGCCGGATGGTGCCGGGCGGGGTGAGCGGCACCGAGCTGCGCACCGCCCACGGCCGGTCGGACAACGGCTGGGTGATCTCGTCGCTGGGGCTGCCCCACAGGTAGCGGGGGAACCGGGCGGCGGGCACCACCAGCACCCGGTCGTCGCCGACGGCCCGGTCCAGCCAGTCCGACGCCTCCCGCCAGTAGCCGGGCACCCCGGTGAAGCTGCCCTGGGCGGCCAGCCCACCGCCGAGCGCGGGTGTGGCCACCGCGGCGACCGCGACCAGGGCGGTGCCGGTGACCAGGCCGGCACGCAGCCGGACCGGTTGCAACGCCCGGGGCAGCACGGCGGCCAGTTCGGGCCGGTCGCCGGTGCGGGCGGCCCGCAGCACCAGCCCGACCAGGTGTGCCAGGCCGAGGATGAGGGGCAGCCGGAGCACCACGTCGAACTTGTGCACGTTGCGCAGCGGCGCGCCGGCCGCGTCGAGGAAGGTGCGCTGGGTCTGCGCGCCGAAGCCGTCGAGCTGGCCGAGGTGGCCCAGCCCGACCAGGGCCAGCCCGACCAGCAGGCCGGTGACCAGGAACCGCCGGTGCGGCATGCCCCGGCGGGCCAACCCGGCGATGCCCAGCCCGGCCACCAGCAGGGTGGCGACCACCAGGGGACGTTCGGTGGCGAGCCGCCAGCCCGCCGTCCACGGCGGCCCGTACGCGCCGGTGAGGTAGGCGTGCCAGTGCGAGGCGCCGCGCAGCACGGTGGTGGTGTCGGTGGGGGTGGTGGTCACCGGCGCGGTCTCGATGTAGTCGAGGAAGGGCGGGCTGTACCGGCCGAGCAGCAGCAGCGGCACCAGCCACCAGGCGGTCGCCGCGCCCACCGCCAGCCCCCAGGCGGCGAGGGCCTTGATGCGGAGCCGGAACGGGTGCAGGCCGAGCAGCCAGAGCGCGGCCAGCGGCACCACGGCCAGCACGGCTGTCGCGTTGACCCCACCGGCGCAGGCCACCACGAGGGCCGACCGGGTGACCGCCCGCCGCACCGGCACCCCGTCGACCAGCCCGACCAGCGGGACGAGCACCCACGGGGCGAGCGCGCTGGGCCATGCCTCCACCGAGATCGGGCCGAGTTCGGTGAGCAGCCGGGGGGAGAGCGCGAAGGCGACCCCGGCGAGCAGCCGGGCCCACGGGGTGCCGACGTGCAGCCGCTCGGCGAGCCGGACCACGCCGACGCAGGCCACGGTCAGCAGCAGCGCCCACCACAGCCGCTGCACCACCCACGCCGGTACGGCGAGCAGCTTGCCGAGCAGGAAGAACGGCCCCATCGGCCAGAGGTAGCCGTACGCCTGATTCTGCAACTGCCCGAAGGTGCCGTCCGGGTCCCAGACGTGCAGGGCCCGGGTCAGCCATCCGGCCGGATCGATCGCCAGGTCGACCTTGGTGTCGATGGCGATCAGCCCGGGGTCCTGGAGGAACGCCAGTGCCGACAAAGCCAGACACACCGCCACCAAGCGCACACGCCACACCGTGCTCGATGTGTCGTCCGGCCCCTCGGCCGCCCCCGGACGGCCCGGCGACTGCTGCATCTCGCCTCCGATCGGGCATTGCGACGTGCGTGACGCAGCCCATAGTGTGACGCGACCGCGAAGACTACTCGGCAGTAGGAGTTGAGTGTTGGACGCACCCGCTGCCGCCACCACCAGGCACGTTCTGTTCCTCAACTGGCGGGACACCCGCAATCCGGAGGGCGGTGGCTCGGAGGTCTACGTCGAGCGGATCGCCGGCGAACTGGTCCGCCGCGGCCACCGGGCCACCCTGTTCTGCGCGACCCATCCCGCCGGCACCGCCGAGGAGACCACCCCCGACGGCGTACGCGTGCTGCGGCGCGGCGGCCGGCACACCGTCTACCTCCGGGCGGCGCTCGCGTACCTGGCCGGAGCGCTCGGCTTCGGCCCGCTGAGCCGCCGCCGGGGCGGTCGACCCGACCTGATCGTCGACGTCGGCAACGGGCTGCCCTTCCTCTCAGCCCTCTACGCCCGCCGGCCGGTCATCGCGCTGGTGCACCACGTGCACCGGGAGCAGTGGCCGGTGGTGCTCGGCCCGGGCCTGGCCCGGTTCGGCTGGTGGGTGGAGTCCTGGCTCGCCCCCCGGGTCTACCGCCGCTGCCGGTACGTCACCGTCTCCGCCGCCACCCGCGACGAGCTGGCCACCCTCGGCATCGACCCGGCCCGAATCGACATCGTGCACAACGGCACCCCGGACATGACCGTCGGCCCGGTGCCCCGCTCGGCGGAACCGTCGCTGGTGGTCCTCGGCCGGCTGGTCCCGCACAAGCAGGTCGAGGTGGCGCTGGCCACCCTCGCCGCGCTCGCCGACGAACTGCCCGGCCTCACCCTGACCGTGGCCGGGCAGGGCTGGTGGGAGGCGCAACTGCGGCACACCACCGCCGAACTGGGCCTCACCGACCGGGTCCGGTTCACCGGCTTCGTCTCCGACGCCGACAAGCGGCACCTGCTCGCCTCGGCCTGGGTGGCGCTCACCCCGTCGCTCAAGGAGGGTTGGGGGCTCACCATCGTCGAGGCCGGCGCGGTCGGCACCCCGACGGTCGCCTTCCGGGGCGCGGGCGGGGTCGAGGAATCCCTGGTCGACGGCGAGACCGGCCTGCTCGCCGAGGACGTGGACGACTTCGTGGCCAAGGTGCGGCGGCTGCTGACCGACGACGACCACCGGGCCACCATGGGCGCGGCGGCCCGCGCCCACGCCGCCCGGTTCACCTGGCCGGTCTCGGGCGAAAAATTCGCGGCCCTCGTGACGAGGGCCGCGAACGGTCCGGCGGGCACGCCGGGCGAGCGGTCGGGGCCGGCGGACACACCGGCGCAACGGTCGGAGCAGGCAGAACAGTCAGGGTCGACGGTGCCGGCGGGATCACCGGCCGGGCAGGTGGAACAGTCCTACCTGGTGCCGTAGACCAGCGGCTGGTTGGCACCACCGTTGCCGCCGCCGGACTCGGTGCGGGCGGCCTGCTCGGCCTTCGCCGCCTCGGCCGCCGACGTGCCGGTCAGGCTGGTGGCCAACGCCACCGTGCCGAAGGCACCCAGAGCGATCGCGGCCACCGCGACCAGAACCAACGAGAGAGCACTGCGCATGGTGCTGTATTCCTCCTCGTGAGCTGCGTGCGCGGGACGTTACCACCAAGTAGCCAATGCCGGGAGAGCCGCGCGGACGATCAACGACGGGCCCGGCAGGCAGCGGAGACAGCCGGCGACCGCCCGGTCACCGGCCGGCCGGATTCTCGTACAGGGTCAGGTCGGGCCCGGCGTACACCTCGCGCAACCCGGCCAGCGTCGCCGGGTCCAGCCGCCGGCCACCGACGGTCCGCTGCACCACCACCCACCGCACCCCGGTCGCGGCGACCGGGCCACCGGCGGCGAGCACCCGGCCCACCTCGGCGGCCCGCGGGTTCTCCCCCCGCACCGCCGTCGTCCCCACCCACAGCGTGTCGTCCACCAGCACGTCGGCGTCGACGTAGCGGGGCAGCGGGTCCAGCACCGTCCGACCGTCGTTCCACGGGTACGCCCGGTAGGCCCCGAACGGCAGCGACAGCACCTCCCCCGACCGGCCGTCCAGCCGCCGGGCCACCGCGTCCCAGTCCGCCGGGTACGCCACCGGACGCAGCCGGCCCGCCGCACCGAACGCCAGGTCGGGCAGCACCACCACGGGCAGCAGCAGCACGGCGGCGAGCACCGCACCGGCCCCACCCGGCGCACCCCGGGCGGCGACCCGGTCGGCCAGCCGCTCCGCCCCCAGCGCGGCGGCCAGCGCCAGCAGCAGCGCGTACGGGACCAGGAGCTTCTGCCCGTCGCGCAGCACCCCGGCCCCGGGCACCGTCGACACCAGCCAACCCAGCCCGGCCGACCCGCCCGGCAGGGCCCCGGCCAGGGCGGCCAGGAAACCGGCCCCGGCCAACCCGACGAGCCGGTACGCCGCCCCGGCCGGCCACCGGCCACGCAACTCCCGCAGGCCGTACCCCGCCAGCACCAGCAGGACCACCGTCGCCACCGGCGTCAACGGCGACGCGCGGCTCGCCGGGACGGTCTGCCCGTTCCAGATCCCACCGGTGCCGGCCAACGCGCCGACCACCCCGCTCCAGTTCTCCGCCCGCGCCGCGAACGCGGCCACCCCGGCCGGGTCGGTCCGGGCGTCCGCCGCGCTGAACCCGGCGACCACCAGCCACGGCAGGTTCAGCAGCAGCAACGCGCCGACGGCCAGCGCGGTCGTCCGGGCGGCACCCCGTCGGGCGACCAGCACGGCGACCGTGACCAGGGCGACCAGGCCACCCGTCGGGGTGACCACGGCCGGCAGTGCGACCAGCACCAATCGGCGTAGCCCACCCGGCCGGTGCACCCGGATCGCGGCGTCGACCAGCCAGGGCAGCGCCCCGTACGCCAGCAGCAGTCCCCAGTGCCCGATCAGCAGCCGCTCCGCCAGGTACGGCGTCCACGCGTACCCGACCGCGGCGACCACCCGGACCACCGGCCGCCGGGCGGGCACCAGCCGACCGGCCCCGATCGCGGCGAGCAGCAGCACCCCGGCCAGCACCAGCCGTTGCAGCAGCCACCCCGGCACCGCCTGGCTGGCCAGCGAGACCAGGGCGTCCAGCGGCACCGCCCGGGGCAGCGAGTCGACCGGGGCGACCAGTTCGGCCCGCCACGGCTGCCGGGGCACGAAGACCATGTCGTAACTGAGCACGTACCCGGGCGCGGCCAGCGGGGCCAGCACCAGCGCGGTGACGGCCAGCCCGGTGGCGACGAGGATCGGCCTCTCCCGCAGGGGTTGACCTCCTCACTAGGCTGACCCGGCGATCGGCGCCGGCGTGGCGACACTGTACTTGCGCTGCTGGCGACGGGCGGAGCCGACGACCCGGGACGATCACGGGCGGGGCAGCGGAGCACCGGCGGGGCCGGCGACACGGAGCGGTGATGGGCACAGCATCGGACGGCGCGCACGACAGGCGTCCCGGGACCGGCGACGGGCGACCCGGCGCTCCCGACGAGCACCCCCGCCCGTCCGGCGACGGGCCGGACCGGGGTCCGGGCGAGGGGCCGGGCCGGGAGGCGGGCGACGGGCCGGGCCCGGGGTCCGGCGGCGGGCCGGGCCGGACGGCCGGCATCGGCGTCGCCGGGGTGGCCGTCACCCTGGCCGGGGTCTTCGTCAACGGGCTCGCGTACGTGGTGCCGGTCCTCGGTGCCCGGCACCTCCCACCGGCCGAGCTGAGCGCGCTGGCCACCCTGCTGGCACTCGGCGCGATCGGCGGCGTGGCCGGCACCGGCCTGCAGATCGCGGTGGCCGTGCACCGGGCCCGGCACGGTCGGGCCGGCACCGCCCGCCCCACCCTGCTGACCGTGGCGGTGACCGCCGCGCTGCTGGCCGTGACGTTGCCGGTCGCCGCCGTCGGGCTGCGGCTGACCGGCCCGGCGGTGCTGCTGCTCGGGGTGCTGACCGTGGCCGTGGTGGCCGCCGGCCGGTGGCTCGGTGAACTCCAGGGCGACCAGCGTTTCCTGCGGCTGGCCGGCGGGATGGCGTTGCTCGCCGCCGGCCGCTACGGCGGCATGATCGCCGGGCTGGCGCTCGGCGGCGGGTTGACCGGCGCGCTGCTGGCCGGGGCGGTCACCTCCGTGCTGGTGCTGGCGCTGCTGGTCCGGCTCAACCGGGGGGCGGGCCTCGACCCGGTCGCCCCGACCCTGGCCACCCGGACGGTGCTCACCGCCAGCGGGGCGACCCTGGCGATGCTCGTCGTGTCGTACGCCGACCTGCTGCTGGCCCGCCGGTTCCTGCCCCCGGACGCCTCCGGCACGTACGCGGTCGGCACGGTGCTCACCAAGGGAGCGTTGTGGGCCCCCCAGGTGGTGACGGTGATCGCGCTGCCCCGGCTGGCCCGGGGTGACCGGGGCACCCTGCGGGCCGCGCTGCTGCTGGTCGGGGCGGCCGGCGCGGCGCTGGTGCTCGCCGCGACCCTCGCCGGTGGCCTGGCCTTCGGGTTGGCCGGCGGCCCGGAGTACACCCGCCACGGCGGTCTCGCCCCGCTGTTCGCCGCCACCGGGGCGCTGTACGCGCTGGTCTTCGTGCTGATCAACGCGCGGGTCGCGGCGGCCGCGCGATGGCCCTCGGCACCACTGTGGATCTCCACGGCGGGTTTCCTGGCCGCGACCGCCACGGTGGTGCCGCACACCGTCGCCGGGATCGCCGGTGCCGCCCTGGCCACGGCGGCGGTCACCGCCCTCGTCACCGGCGCGCTGACGGTCCGTCGCGGACCGGACGCACCGGCCACACCCACCCGGCCGACGGCTACCGCCCCCGCCGTTGATCGTGACACCCTACGGGTGGGTGACCAGTAGACGGGGGTTCTGGTGGCGGAGGTCGACCCGGGCCGGGAGCCGGTCGGCGTCCGCCGGCCGGCCCGCTGGCTGCTCGCCGTCTGGCTGGTCGGGCTGCTCGCCGCCGTACCCACCGCGACGCCGCAGCCGTCCCGACCCGACGGCGGGACGACCGCCGCCCGGCTGACCGCCGCCTTCGACGACTACGGCGACACCTCCGGCCGGTGGAACGGCGCCGACCGGACGGCCTCGGTACGGCTGCCCGACGGCCGGCTGCTCTGGCTGTTCTCCGACACCTTCCTCGGCCCGGTGCACCCCGACGGCTCCCGCCCCCGCAGCGCGCCGTTCGTGCACAACTCGGCAGTGGTGCAGCAGGGCGACCAGCTCACCACCACGCTGCACGGCGGCACCGCCGACGACCCACGCGACCTGATCCCCGCGACGACGCCCGGCGAGTTCTCCTGGATCGGCGACGCCACCGTCGCCGGTGACACCCTCCAGGTGCTGGTCCACCGCTACCGGCGTACCGGCCTCAGCCCGCTGGACCACGCCCTGCTCGGCACCGCCCTGGCCACCTTCGCGCTGCCCGCGCTCACCCCCACCGGGGTCCGTCCGCTGCCCCTGGGCCCCCGGGTCTCCTGGGGCTCCGAGCTGCTCCGCGACGGCGACCACACCTACGTGTACGGCACCGAGGCCGCCGGTGAGGCGAAGTTCGCCCACCTGGCCCGGGTGGCCGGCGACGACCTGACCGGCCGGTGGGAGTTCTGGACCGGCGACGGCTGGTCCCCCGACGACCGCACCTCGGCCCGGCTGCTCAGCGGCGTCGGCACCGCCTACGGCGTGCAGCGGGTCGACGGCCGGTACGTGCTGGTCACCCAGGAGAACAACCTGGTGTTCAGCGGCGACCTGGTGGCCTACTCGGCCGATGCCCCGACCGGCCCGTTCACCGGCCCCGACTACCTGCACCGGGCCCCCGAGACGGCAGCCGGCCACCTGGTCTACGACGTCGACCTGCACCCGGAGCTGGTCCGTCCCGGCCAGCTGCTGTTCTCCTACAACGTCAACGACGTCGACGACGCGGTCACCTACGCCGACGCGGGCCTCTACCGGCCGCGTTTCGTCGAGGTGCCGTGGCCCCGCCGCCGCCCCGACCCGGCCGAGCTGCCCCCGCCGCCGGTGGCGGTGACCGCCCGTCCGGGCGGCGCCGGCACCGCCGAGCTGGACTGGCCGCCGGTACGCGCCGACGACGAGCTGCGCTACCAGGTGCACCGGCGGGACGTCACCGCCGGCCAGACGCACTTCGTCCGGATCGGCGAACCGGTCGACGAGCCCCGCTTCACGGCCGATTTCCTGGTCAACGGGCACGACTACGAGTTCCGGGTGAGCGCCGTGGGCCGGCGCGGCGAGGGCCCGCCCTCACCGGCCGGCCGGGTCACCGCCACGGTGCCGCCCCCACCGCCGCCGGGCGGCCTGCGGGCGGTTCCGGGCCGCGCCGGTGACGTCGCGCTGAGCTGGCAACCGGTGCCCTTCGTCCAGCTCTACCGGGTGTACCGGCACGACCTGGACACCGGGGAACGCGGCACGGTCGGCACCTTCACCGGCACCACCGCCACCGTCGCGTTCCTGCGGCACGCGCACCGTTACGAGTTCACCGTGGTCGCGGTCGGCGGCGGCGGGGACAGTCCGCCGTCGGCCCCGGTCGGGGTCACCGCGCTGGTCACCCCGCCCGCGCCGCCGTCGGGTCTGGTCGCCGCCGGGCAGCCCGACGGCACCGTCCGGCTGGTCTGGCGCACCCTCGGGCCGGGCGTCTCCTACCGGGTGTACCGGCGCGACCTGACCACCGGCACCCGGGAGTACGGCCCACCCGCCGTGGAGGCCAGCGCCGGGCACCTCGCCCAACACCTGGAACACGGCCACGAGTACGAGTTCACGGTCAGTGCGGTGAACGGCGGCGGCGAGGGGCCCCGGTCCACGCCGGTGCGGGCCCGGGCCCGGTTCACCGCACCCGGCGACGCCCCACGGGCGCTACGCGCCGAGGCCGGTGCCGGCAGCGTCGAGCTGACCTGGCTCTCGTCGGTGCCGGACGGCTGGCACCGGGTCCACCGGCGCGACGTCACCGCCGGGGAACGCGACTTCACCACCGAGGAGATCCCCACCCGGGGCACCCGGGCCGTCGTGCCGGGGCTACGCAACGGGCACGAGTACGAGTTCACGGTGGCCGCGGTGAACCAGGCCGGTGCGGGACCGCGCAGCACGCCGGCACGGGCCACCCCGCAGTTGCCCACCCCCACCGGGCTCGTCGTGACCGCCGTCGGCACCGGTGAGGCCCGCCTGACCTGGCGACCGGCCGGGCCGGGGTTCGCCTACCGGGTGCAGTGGCGCGACGCCACCGCCGGGGAGCGGTGGCGTGTCGACCCGTACCCGGTGCGGGACACCCGGCACACGGCGGTGCTGCTGACCCGGGGGCACGACTACCAGTTCCGGGTCGCCGTGACCGACGGACGCGACGACGGCCCGCCGACCCCGGCGGTCGGCGTCCGCATCCGCTGACCACCGTCGGTCGCCCACGGCCCCTGTGCCGCCGACCACAGCCGCCGGGCGGTCATCCGGACACCGTGCCACGAACGCCCATACACCGTGTGACCGGCCGCGACACGCGGCGGTGAGGATGGCCGGACGCACGCTGTCGGCTGGCCGTCCGGTTGGCTACCGTAGGTGTCCCTGGGGGCCCGCAACCCCCCACGTGGTACGTCCGATCGAGGTGGCTGTGACCCTGTACGGCGACAAACCGGTCTCCGACGACCGCCCCACGGTGCAGGTCACCGCGGTGAGCTGGCCGTCCGAGGACGAACCCCCACCGGCCGGTGGGGCCGCAGGTCCCGGTGCCGGGCCGGGGCCGTGGTGGCGGCGCGGCCGGGTGCTGCTCGCCGGCGGGGTGACCGCCGCGGTGCTGGCCGGGGTGGTCGGCGCGGGCGCCTGGGCGTACGCCGGGGACGTGCCGCGCGGCACCAACGTGCTCGGCACCGAGCTGGGTGGCCGCAGCCGGTCCGACGCGGCCAGGGAGCTGCGGGCCGAGTTGGAGAAGCGGGCCGCGACGCTCGACGCGCCGCTGACCGTGGTGGTGGGCGAGAACCGGGCGGAGATCAAGCCCGCTGACGTCGGCCTGGCGGTGGACGTGGACGCCACCGTCGCCGCCGCCACCGACGCGCAGGCGCACCCGGTGGACCGGCTGTTCGGTTCCCGGTCGGTCGACCCGGTGGTGACTGTCGACGCCGCCAAGCTGGACGCGGCGCTGCGGCAGATCCTCGGCGAACAAGGCCGGGACATGACCCTGCCGGCGATCATCTTCACCGGCACCACGCCGAAGCCCGTCTACCCGAAGCCGAGCCTGACCCTGGACCCGGAGCAGTCCGCCCGGGTGGTCCGGGCGGGTTGGCTGGCCGGGCAGCCGGTGACGGTGCCGGTGGTGGAGAAGAACCCGGTGACCACCCGGGAGGAGGTGGACCGGATGATCGCCGAGCTGGCGAAGCCGGCCGTCGCCGCACCGGTGACGATCACCTCCAGCAAGGGGTCGGTGAGCGTCCCGCCCACGGCGATCGCCCGCGCGTTGCGCTTCTCGGCCGACGACGAGGGGAAGCTGACGCCGAGGGTCGACGTGAAGCGGCTGCGGTCGGCGCTGGGCAGCAAGCTGGCCGCGATCGAGTCGACGCCCAAGGACGCCGGGCTGACCATCTCGGGCGGTAAGCCGAAGGTGGTGCCGGGCCGGGCCGGCCAGCAGCTCGACTCGGCGGCGCTGAGCCGGGACCTGCTGGCGGTGCTGCCGAAGCCGGACGGCCGGACGGTCACCGGGCAGCTCACGGATGCCGAGCCGGAGCTGACCGAGGCGAAGCTCGCCGAGTTGGGCATCAAGGAGCGGGTCTCCACCTTCTCCACGAAGTTCCCCGGTGGGCTCTCCTCGCCGCGTAGCCAGAACATCATCCAGGCCGCGAAGGACGTGGACGGCACCATCGTCAAGCCCGGGGAGACGTTCTCGCTCAACGGGCACACCGGCGAGCGCGGCTACGCCCAGGGCTACAAGGACGCTCCGGTGATCCTCGGCGGCAAGCTGGTGCCCGGGGTGGGTGGCGGCGTCTCCCAGTTCACCACCACGCTCTTCAACGCCAGTTACTACGCCGGGCTCCAGGACGTCGAGCACAAGCCGCACTCGTTCTACTTCAGCCGCTACCCGGCGGTGATCGAGTCGACGATCTTCTGGCCGGACCTGGACTTCAAGTTCCGCAACAACACGCCGTACGGGGTCCTGATCGACACCGCGTACACCTCGAACACGATCACCGTGTCGATGTGGAGCACCAAGATCTACGACAGCGTGAAGACCGAGTACGGCCCGCGCCGCAACATCACCTCGCCGAAGACGGTCCACCTGGAGCCCGGCCCGAGTTGCATCGCCGCCGCCGGCAGCACCGGCTTCACCCAGGACGCCTTCCGCGTGATCAAGAAGGACGGCAAGGTCGTCAAGCGGGAGAAGTTCAGCTGGACGTACGACCCCGAGCCCAACTTCGTCTGCGGCCCCAAGCCCTGACCCCACGCCCCACCCGAACGGGTCGGGGACACCGACCCCGGACACGACCGAACCCCGCCGGCTGATCAGCCGGCGGGGCTCGCTGTCTCCCGGGTACGCGGTGACTGCCGGACATCCGGGCCGGCTCGGGCACCTGGTGCTCCCGGCACATGGGGTCTCTGCGGTGGTGGGTGGCGGCGGTGCCACCCGGCCGCGGCGCACCGACGTGGCAAGGTCAGGGGCGGGCTTCGGCGAGGCCCTGCCGGACACCCTCGGCGTCCCGGTCGGTGCCGTACACGGGGGTGTCGGGCTGCTGCCGCCAGCTCTCGTCGAGGGTGCCCGCGTCGACCGGGTCGAAGCCGAGCGCGTCGACGAGCTGCATCACGAGCTGCTTGGCGTCGGCGTCGTCCCCGGCCACCGGCAGCGCGATCCGGTCACCGGCGTCGGCCGGCTTGCCGTGGTCCATCAGGTGCGCCGCCTGGATGTTGTTGAACGTCTTCACCACCCGGGCGCCCTTGAGGTGGTCGGCGGTCCACCGGCTGGAGCTGAGGCTACGGTCGAGCAGCTCGGCGATGTCGCCGTCGCGCTGCGGGTAGTAGTTGTTGGCGTCGACCACGATCTTGCCGTCGAACGGCTGCACCGGCAGCGCGGGTACCGCGAAGAGCGGGATCGCCACCACGACCAGCTCGGCGTCCTGGACGGCCTGCTCCACGGTGCCGGCGGTCGCGCCGCTCTCCTGCGCCAGCTCGGTGAGGCTCTCCGGCCCCCGCGAGTTGGCGACTGTCACGTCGTGCCCGAGGGCGCCCAGCCGCCGCGTGAGGGTGCCGCCGATGTGCCCCGAACCAATGATTCCGATCTTCATGGCCACTCCTGCCTCCGCCGGTCCCGACGGTCAGTTCCGGTCGTACGGTCAGCAGGTACCCCGACAGGTCCGCTCCGATCGTGGACGAGGCGTGCACCACGTCACGTCGTCACGGACCCCGGCGCGGGGCCCCGGGAGTCAGTCCCGCATCGACGGTACGAGGTCACAGGCGTCGTACGGGCCGATTCACGGAACGTCGCCCGCCTGTCCCCGGCGCGGGCGTGGCGGGGTTGCCTCGACGTCTCCGGGCTGCTGGTCCGCGAAGGGCGGAGCGGGTGGTGGGCGGGCCGCTCTCCGTCTGGCTGCCTATCGCCGACGTCGCGGATGTAGGGGTATCCCGTGTCGGGATAGGCGCTTCTTCTACCCACCAGCCCCAACCCCGGGGCCCTCAGCCTGAGGCGAGAAGTCCCGGAGGGGGAGGTTCCGGAGGCGGGGTTTTCCGTGCCGGTGGGGGGCCTCTCTCACGGATAGCGGAAGCAGTTCCGGGGGGAGAGATATGGTGTGGAATGCAGTTGAGGCCAACCCCTGTTCGGGGTTGGCCTCAACTGAAAGGTTGTCCGGCGGTGTCCTACTCTCCCACACCCTCCCGAGTGCAGTACCATCGGCGCTGGAGGGCTTAGCTTCCGGGTTCGGAATGTGACCGGGCGTTTCCCCTCCGCCATGACCGCCGTAACACTATGAACATATCAAACAACACACACACCCACACACTGTGGGGGGTTGTTTGGTGTTTGTTCAGAGTTGCACAGTGGACGCGTAGCAGCCTTGTTGTCAAGTCCTCGGCCTATTAGTACCGGTCAACTCAACCCGTTACCGAGCTTACATTTCCGGCCTATCAACCCAGTCGTCTAGCTGGGGGCCTTACCCCCACAAAGTGGGGTGGGATACCTCATCTTGAAGCAGGCTTCCCGCTTAGATGCTTTCAGCGGTTATCCCTTCCGAACGTAGCTAACCAGCCGTGCCCCTGGCGGGACAACTGGCACACCAGAGGTTCGTCCGTCCCGGTCCTCTCGTACTAGGGACAGCCCTTCTCAAGTATCCTACGCGCACGGCGGATAGGGACCGAACTGTCTCACGACGTTCTAAACCCAGCTCGCGTACCGCTTTAATGGGCGAACAGCCCAACCCTTGGGACCTGCTACAGCCCCAGGATGCGACGAGCCGACATCGAGGTGCCAAACCATCCCGTCGATATGGACTCTTGGGGAAGATCAGCCTGTTATCCCCGGGGTACCTTTTATCCGTTGAGCGACACCGCTTCCACACGCAAGTGCCGGATCACTAGTCCCGACTTTCGTCCCTGCTCGACCTGTCAGTCTCACAGTCAAGCTCCCTTGTGCACTTGCACTCAACACCTGATTGCCAACCAGGCTGAGGGAACCTTTGGGCGCCTCCGTTACCCTTTAGGAGGCAACCGCCCCAGTTAAACTACCCACCAGACACTGTCCCTGAACCGGATAACGGTCCGAAGTTAGATACCCAAATCAACCAGAGTGGTATTTCAAGATTGCCTCCACCCATACTGGCGTACAGGTTTCACCGGCTCCCACCTATCCTACACAAGTCCATTCAGATACCAATGTCAAGCTATAGTAAAGGTCCCGGGGTCTTTCCGTCCTGCCGCGCGTAACGAGCATCTTTACTCGTACTGCAATTTCGCCGGGCCTGTGGTTGAGACAGTGGGGAAGTCGTTACGCCATTCGTGCAGGTCGGAACTTACCCGACAAGGAATTTCGCTACCTTAGGATGGTTATAGTTACCACCGCCGTTTACTGGCGCTTAAGTTCTCCGCTTCGCCCCCAAAAGGAGCTAACAGGTCCCCTTAACGTTCCAGCACCGGGCAGGCGTCAGTCCATATACATCGAATTACTTCTTCGCATGGACCTGTGTTTTTAGTAAACAGTCGCTTCCCCCTGCTCTCTGCGGCCATACAACGCTCCACCCGCACGGGGCTTCACGTCTCCGGCCCCCCTTCTCCCTAAGTTACGGGGGCAATTTGCCGAGTTCCTTAACCACAGTTCGCCCGATCGCCTCGGTATTCTCTACCTGACCACCTGTGTCGGTTTGGGGTACGGGCCGCTCAGAACTCGCTAGAGGCTTTTCTCGGCAGCATAGGATCACTGACTTCACCTGAATCGGCTCGGCATCACGTCTCAGCCTCAATGCACCGCGGATTTGCCTACGGCACGGCCTACACGCTTACCCCGGCACAACCACCGGCCGGGCTCAGCTACCTTCCTGCGTCACCCCATCGCTTGACTACTACCCGCCAGGTTCCCACGCTCCCCAACATCCGTCCGAAGACATCAGCCAGCTCGGGTGGTTAGCACAACGAGGTTCATCAGGGACGCTCTTTCGCGGGTACGGGAATATCAACCCGTTGTCCATCGACTACGCCTCTCGGCCTCGCCTTAGGTCCCGACTCACCCAGGGCGGATTAGCCTGGCCCTGGAACCCTTGGTCATCCGGCGGAAGGGTTTCTCACCCTTCTTTCGCTACTCATGCCTGCATTCTCACTCGTGCCGCGTCCACAACTGGGTCACCCCGCTGCTTCACCCCCGGCACGACGCTCCCCTACCCATCCACACACCTGCACAAGGAATCAAGTCCAAGCGAGATTAAAATGTGAATGCCACAGCTTCGGCGGTGTGCTTGAGCCCCGCTACATTGTCGGCGCGGAACCACTTGACCAGTGAGCTATTACGCACTCTTTAAAGGGTGGCTGCTTCTAAGCCAACCTCCTGGTTGTCTATGCGACCCCACATCCTTTTCCACTTAGCACACGCTTAGGGGCCTTAGCTGGTGATCTGGGCTGTTTCCCTCTCGACTACGAAGCTTATCCCCCGCAGTCTCACTGCCGCGCTCTCACTTACCGGCATTCGGAGTTTGGCTGATTTCGGTAAGCTTGTAGGCCCCCTAGACCATCCAGTGCTCTACCTCCGGCAAGAAACACACGACGCTGCACCTAAATGCATTTCGGGGAGAACCAGCTATCACGGAGTTTGATTGGCCTTTCACCCCTAACCACAGGTCATCCCCCAACTTTTCAACGTTGGTGGGTTCGGCCCTCCACGCGGTCTTACCCGCGCTTCAGCCTGCCCATGGCTAGATCACTCCGCTTCGGGTCTAGAACATGCGACTACGACGCCCTATTCAGACTCGCTTTCGCTACGGCTCCCCCACACGGGTTAACCTCGCCACATGCCACTAACTCGCAGGCTCATTCTTCAAAAGGCACGCCGTCACCCCGCAAGGCTCCGACGGATTGTAGGCGAACGGTTTCAGGTACTATTTCACTCCCCTCCCGGGGTACTTTTCACCATTCCCTCACGGTACTCGTCCGCTATCGGTCACCAGGAAGTATTTAGGCTTACCAGGTGGTCCTGGCAGATTCACGGCAGATTTCAGGAGTCCGCCGCTACTCGGGAACACCCACAGAAGATCAGCAACTTTCACCTACCGGACTCTCACCGACTACGGTTGGCTTTTCCACACCATTCGGCTAGCCACTGATTTTATAACTCCTCGAATGCATGTCAGTACACTCAGCAGGGTCCCACAACCCCGACCACGCAACCCCTGACAGGTATCACACGCAACCGGTTTAGCCTCAATCCGCTTTCGCTCGCCACTACTCACGGAATCACTACATTGTTTTCTCTTCCTACGGGTACTGAGATGTTTCACTTCCCCGCGTTCCCCCCACACACCCTATGTGTTCAGGTGCGGGTGACACCACATGACTGGTGCCAGGTTTCCCCATTCGGACACCCTGGGATCACAGCTTGGTTGACAGCTCCCCCAGGCCTATCGCGGCCTCCCACGTCCTTCATCGGCTCCTGGTGCCAAGGCATCCACCGTTCGCCCTTGACAACTTGACCACAAAGATGCTCGCGTCCACTGTGCAATTCTCAACAAACAACCAACCCACAACCCGAAAGCCCCACACCAGCAACCCCACCCCACCCCACAAGGCAGAACAGAATCCGGTATGCGAGACCAGGCCATGCCTGGCAGACCACCGAAGCTCACGCTCCAGAACAGTCCTCCGAAAAAACAACCTCAGGTTGTTCCTTCAGGACCCAACAGGGTGCTCACATCCCTCCACCAGCCGCACCAGGACCCCGTTCCCACCACCGAAGCAGCTGTACTAGGTATCCCGGCCGTTGCCAGGGAAAAACTTGCCAGTGTCTCCGCCATCTGAGCACCCCACCACCACATTCGGGCAGTGTGGGCTCCATACCGGCTTTCACCGGATGGTGCTCCTTAGAAAGGAGGTGATCCAGCCGCACCTTCCGGTACGGCTACCTTGTTACGACTTCGTCCCAATCGCCAGCCCCACCTTCGACGGCTCCCTCCACAAGGGTTGGGCCACCGGCTTCGGGTGTTGCCGACTTTCGTGACGTGACGGGCGGTGTGTACAAGGCCCGGGAACGTATTCACCGCAGCGTTGCTGATCTGCGATTACTAGCGACTCCGACTTCACGGGGTCGAGTTGCAGACCCCGATCCGAACTGAGACCGGCTTTTTGGGATTCGCTCCACCTCACGGCATCGCAACCCATTGTACCGGCCATTGTAGCATGCGTGAAGCCCTGGACATAAGGGGCATGATGACTTGACGTCATCCCCACCTTCCTCCGAGTTGACCCCGGCAGTCTTCGATGAGTCCCCGCCATAACGCGCTGGCAACATCGAACGAGGGTTGCGCTCGTTGCGGGACTTAACCCAACATCTCACGACACGAGCTGACGACAGCCATGCACCACCTGTGACCGCCCCCGAAGGACCTCCCATCTCTGGAAGTTTTGCGGCCATGTCAAACCCAGGTAAGGTTCTTCGCGTTGCATCGAATTAATCCGCATGCTCCGCCGCTTGTGCGGGCCCCCGTCAATTCCTTTGAGTTTTAGCCTTGCGGCCGTACTCCCCAGGCGGGGCGCTTAATGCGTTAGCTGCGGCACAGGGAACCGGAGAGGCCCCCCACACCTAGCGCCCAACGTTTACAGCGTGGACTACCAGGGTATCTAATCCTGTTCGCTCCCCACGCTTTCGCTCCTCAGCGTCAGTATCGGCCCAGAGACCCGCCTTCGCCACCGGTGTTCCTCCTGATATCTGCGCATTTCACCGCTACACCAGGAATTCCAGTCTCCCCTACCGAACTCTAGCCTGCCCGTATCGACCGCAGGCTTGGGGTTGAGCCCCAAGTTTTCACGGTCGACGCGACAAGCCGCCTACGAGCTCTTTACGCCCAATAAATCCGGACAACGCTCGCACCCTACGTCTTACCGCGGCTGCTGGCACGTAGTTGGCCGGTGCTTCTTCTGCAGGTACCGTCACTTGCGCTTCGTCCCTGCTGAAAGAGGTTTACAACCCGAAGGCCGTCATCCCTCACGCGGCGTCGCTGCATCAGGCTTCCGCCCATTGTGCAATATTCCCCACTGCTGCCTCCCGTAGGAGTCTGGGCCGTGTCTCAGTCCCAGTGTGGCCGGTCGCCCTCTCAGGCCGGCTACCCGTCGTCGCCTTGGTAGGCCATCACCCCACCAACAAGCTGATAGGCCGCGAGCCCATCCCAGGCCGAAAAACTTTCCACCAAACCCCATGCAGGGCAAGGTCATATCCGGTATTAGCCCCCGTTTCCGAGGGTTATCCCAAAGCCTAGGGCAGGTTACTCACGTGTTACTCACCCGTTCGCCGCTCGAGTACCCCGAAGGGCCTTTCCGCTCGACTTGCATGTGTTAAGCACGCCGCCAGCGTTCGTCCTGAGCCAGGATCAAACTCTCCAACAAAAACCTGTTGAACAGCATCCTGACAACAAAAGTGTTGCCAAAGGAATCCCAGCCAACCAAACCCGAAGATTCGGCCAGCCCGGGGTATAAAACAATTGGCACTGGCTTTACAAGCACCCTGTTGAGTTCTCAAAGAACAACCACACACCAGCCAAACCACCGCACCAACGGCAACCCGACCGGGGTATCTCGTTCGTCGCGCCCCGCGCTCTCGCGCCTGGCACTTTTACTACGTTACCTCACCGTCTTCCCCGTGTCAACCGGTGTGTCCCGGTGTGTCACGCTTCGTACGGCCTTGCTCCGCTGAGCGCACGCAGCGGCCAGCGCTGCGATTGATCATCGGATTTGGCAGAACCGGCCGCTGCGGTCTCCCGCATGCTCGCCCGGTGCTCTGCCGGTCGACAACCTTACCCGGTCGGTTCCGCCCGGCCAAATCCGCCCTGCGGCGTTCGGCTAGCCCCACCCGGACCGCGTCGTCCTGGAGACAGTGCCCCCGACGACCCGGTGCCACACATCGGATTCGAACCCGGGGCTTTTCACCCCGTTTGCCCGTTCCGCGCTGGCAGAGAGAAAGTTACGCGGCCTCAGGTTTGATCGTCAAATCCGCTGGTCATCGGCTTCCGTGCCGCCCGGCTGAACTCGGCGGGACAGGCGACGGGCCGCCCGCCACCCCCGGACGCCGAGCACGCCGGCCGTGGAGCCGATGGCCAACGAGGCGGCGATGAGCAGCGCGTGGATCCAGAGGAAGCCGGTCGGCGCGCCCATGCCGACCGCATCTCCCGACCAGGCCCGCGTGTCGTTCCAGATGGCGAGCCCGAACCTCGGCCAGATCACCCAGGTCCACACCCCGACACCAACCAGGAACAACGACCAACCCCGCGACAACACCATGGTCGACGAGTATCCCAGCGCCCTGCCGCCTACCGGCCCACCCCCACTCCCGCCCCCGACGGCGGTTCCCGGACCACACCGTGTTGATCAAGAGGTTTGCGTCACCCTCGGGGACATCCGTGACGCAAACTTCTTGATCAACACGGTCGAGCGACGGGCCGAGTGGCGGTTACGTGGCGGTCGGGGCGGGCCGGGCCGGCCGGATCTGGTGGCCGGGTTTCCGCTGGTGGGGGTCGGGGCACCTGGCAGGGGTCGACGACGAGGTGGAGGTGGCCCGGATGCAGCCGTTCAACCCGTGGGCGTGGCGTGACCCGGCGGCGCTGGCCGGTGGATACGACCAGACCGAGCCGGGTGAGCGGCCCGACCGGGAGTCACACGACGGACCGGACGCGCCCGGCCCGGGCACACCGCTCGACCTGACCGGATACCGGGTGGAGGCGACCGACGGGCGGATCGGCGCGATCGACGAGGCGAGCGAGGACGCGGGTGCCCGCTGGCTGGTGGTGGACACCGGGCCGTGGATCTTCGGGCGGAAGGTCCTGCTGCCGGTCGGCACGGTCGCCCGGGTGGACCACGGGGACCGGGTGGTGCACGTCGACCGGAGCCGGGAACAGGTCAAGGACTCCCCGGTCTTCGATCCCGAGGACGGTGCCCGGCCGGACTACCGCGACCAGGTCGGCGACTACTACACGAAGAGCTACCGCCGGGGCTGACCGGCGGGGCCCCGGCGGCATCTCGGTGGGGGTCGAGACCCGCCGACGGGCACCGTGGTCGTTCCGGTGCCGGCATGCCCTGCAAAACGAGACCGATCACCTCGCCGGCCGGGTCCGCCCGACGGGCACTCGCGGGCGGACCGGCCCAGGCCGGGACCAGGCCAGGCCGGGACCAGGCCAGGACCAGCAGGGCCGACCGACCACGCCGGGACGGGACGCATCGGCAGGGCGACCGACCAGGCCGGCACGGGACGGAACGTGGCCAGCAGAGCCGAACCGGCCACGCCGGGACCGGACGCGGCCGGCAGGGCCGGACCAGCCACGCCGACGGTCCGGTACGCTGCCGGCATGACCAGCGCGACCGCTCAGCACACCCGGACGTCGTACGACGTCGTGGTCGGTGCGGAGCGACGCCGGCGATCCGTCGCCCGCCCGCGCTGACCCATTCCCCTGCGACCGGCGGATCGAGCCGCCGGTCACCACCGCTGTCCTCGGTCCGTCCGCAGGCTCCCCCGTCCGGGGATCCGCCTGACTGACGGATCCGAGCAGATCGGCGTACCAATGGATCTTGAAAGGTTGCTCACCGACCGGCTGACGCCCGCGTTCGCCGCCGTGGCCGGCGAACCGGTCGCGCCCACCGTGCGGCGCTCGCCGCGGGCGGACTTCCAGTCCGACGCGGCACTGGCGCTGGCCCGGCGGCTCGGCCGGCCCCCGCGCGAGATCGCCCGGGCGGTGCTGGACCACGCGGTCCTCGACGACGTCTGCGCGGTGGCGGAGGTCTCCGGCCCCGGATTCGTCAACCTGACCCTCGCCGACGGGGCGCTGGCCGGGATGGTCGCCGCGCTCGCCGGCGACGAGCGGCTCGGGGTGCCGGTGACCGGCGAGCCGGAGACCGTGGTGGTCGACTACTCGGGGCCGAACGTGGCGAAGGAGATGCACGTCGGGCACCTGCGCTCGACGGTCATCGGCGACGCGGCCGTCCGGGTGCTGGGCTGGCTCGGACACCGTGTCGTCCGGGTCAACCACCTGGGCGACTGGGGCACCCCGTTCGGGATGCTGATCGCGCACCTGGTGGACCTCGGTGAGGCGGAGGCGGCGCAGGAGCTGTCCATCGGCGACCTGGACGGGTTCTACCGGGCGGCCCGGTCGAAGTTCGACGCCGACCCGGCGTTCCGGGAACGCGCCCGGCAGCGGGTGGTCGCCTTGCAGGGCGGCGACCCGGAGACCCGCCGGCTGTGGCGGCTGCTGGTCGGGCAGTCCCAGCGGTACTTCCTGACCGTGTACGAGCTGCTCGACGTCACCCTGAGCGAGGAGGACTTCCGGGGCGAGAGCGCGTACAACGACCGGCTCGGCGCGGTGGTGACCGACCTCGACCGGCTCGGGTTGCTGACCGACAGCGCCGGGGCGACCTGCGTCTTCCCGCCCGGGTTCGTCGGACGCGACGGCGTCGGGCTGCCGTTGATCGTGCGCAAGGGCGACGGTGGGTTCGGGTACCCGGCGACGGACCTGGCGGCGCTACGGCAGCGCGTCGACGAGCTGGGCGCGACCCGGCTGCTCTACGTGGTGGGCCTGCCGCAGCAGCAGCACTTCGCCATGGTGTTCGCGGTGGCCGGGCAGGCGGGTTGGCTGCGTCCACCAGTCCGGGCCGAGCACCTCGGCTTCGGCTCCGTCCTCGGCCCGGACGGGCGGATGCTGCGCAGCCGGGCCGGCGGGTCGGTGAAGCTGGTCGACCTGCTGACGGAGGCGGTCACCCGGGCGACCGCGCTGGCCCGGACCCGCAACCCGGACCTGGACGAGGCGGCGGCGGCCGAGATCGGCCGGGCCGTCGGCATCGGCGCGATCAAGTACGCCGACCTGGCCACCGACCGGACCCGTGACTACGTGCTCGACTGGGAGCGGATGCTCGCCCTCGACGGCAACACCGCCCCCTACCTCCAGTACGCGTACACCCGGACCCGGTCGGTGCTGCGGCGGGCCGGTGCGGTGCCGGGGGCGGCGACCGTGGTGCTGCTCGGTACCCCGGCGGAGCGGGCGTTGGCGCTCGAGCTGCTCGGGTTCGCCGGTGTCGTCCACGAGGTGGCCCGGACGGCGCGCTTCCACCACCTGGCCGGCTACCTGCACCGGCTGGCCACCCGGTTCAGCACGTTCTACGAGCGGTGTCCGGTGCTGCGGGCGGAGGGGGAGCTGCGAGCGAGCCGGCTGCTGCTGACCGACCTGACGGGACGGACCCTGCGGCAGGGACTGGACCTGCTCGGCATCCGGACGCTCGACCGGATGTGAGCGCGACGCCGGGGCCGCGCCGGGTCGACCGGACGCGGCCCCGGCGGGCTCAGGCGGCCGGCCCGCGCAGCCCCTCGTAGTACGGCTTCATCGCCGGGTAGTAGTCGTCGAACCCGGCCTTCGGGGCGTCCGTCCCGGCGGCCACCAGCAGGTCGAGGTAGTACTCCCAGCCGGGGCCGATCTCGCCGACGTGCTCCTCGCTGTCGAGGTGGTGGGTGAACCGCAGCTCGGTGCGGCCGGCCGTCTCGGTGAGCAGCAGCTCGATCCGCCAGCCGCCCGACCCGTCGGCCGCCGACACGGCCAGGTGCCGGGGCGGCTCGCAGGTCTCGATCCGCAGCTCGGTCCACGGGGCGTCGTCCTCGAAGACCATCTGCAACCGGATCGTCCGGCCGGGGCCGGCGTCGCCCTCCCACGGGCCGAACCAGCGGGCGGTGCGCTCGGGTTCGGTGACGCTCACCCAGACGTCCGCGACGGGGGCGCGGAAGGTGCGTACCAGCACCAGGTCGGTGCCGGTGGCGGTACGGAACAGCCGTCCGGTGGGGGTGCCGGTCACGCGGTTTCTCCTCTGGCTCGGTCCGCCCGGTTGTCGCGCGTGCGGCGCTCCCGGCGGGTGCGGTGGACCTCGGTCTCCAGCGCGTCGAGGTGCTGCGCCCAGCCGCGTGGGCGGCGGAACCGGGCGAGCCAGTCGGCGAGCTCGGTGAACCGGTCGGCGTCGAGCCGGTAGCGCCGTTGCCGGCCCACCAGCTCGCTGCGGACCAGGCCGCTGTCCCGCAGCACCCGCAGGTGGCGGCTGACCGCCGGCCTGCTGATCGGGAACCGGTCGGCGATCTCCCCGGCGGGAAGGTCGCCGTCGCGTAGCAGCTCGAGGATGTGGCGACGCACCGGATCGGATATCGCCGCCGCCACCTCGTCCACCGGTAAAGCGTAACCTATGGGTTACGCTTTACCGGTCAGTCCCCACCGCTCAGCGCAGCGGGGTGGGCGTCAGGCGCACCCCGGTGATCTCTTCGGAGCGGGCCCACAGGTCGGCGGCGAGCTGCTGGTCGGTGGCGCGGCCGCGCAACGGCGCGAAGGTGGGCTCGGCGCGGCGGAAGCGTCGGCCGGGACCGATGTGCCGGTCGGTGGGCGCGGTCGGGACGGTGGCGGCGAAGAGCATCGGGGCGGCGGCCTCGTCGAGCGGGCGGCGCAGCGGGCCCGCGAGCACGGTCTCGATCCGGCGGGCGAGTGGCGGCAGGTCCCGGGAGAGGTCGGTCCTGGTCATCCCGGGGTGGGTGAGCAGGCTGCGTACCGGGGAGCCGGCGGCCCGCAGCCGGCGGTCGAGTTCCAGCCCGAACAGCACGTTGGCCAGCTTGGACGTGGCGTAGGCGCCGGCGGCGGAGTAGCGGCGTTCGGCGGCCAGGTCGGTCAGGTCGAGCCGGCCGAGCCGGTAGAGACCGGAGGAGACGGTGACCACGACCGGGTTCCGGCCGAGGGTCAGGGTGGGCAGCAGCCGGACGGTGAGGGCGAAGTGCCCGAGGTGGTTGGTGGCGAACTGGCTCTCCACCCCCTGCGGGCTCAACCGTCGGGGGACGGTGCCGATGCCGGCGTTGTTGACCAGGGCGTCCACCGTGTCGACGTCGCGGTGGAGATCGTCGACGAAGGCGTGGACGGAATCCAGGTCGAGCAGGTCCAACCGGCGGACGACGAGATCGGCCCGGGGGTGGGCGCGGCGGAGTTCGGCCCGGACCCGGGCGCCCTTGGCGGTGTCCCGCACGGCCATCACCACCCGGCCACCCCGGGCGGCCAGGTGGCGGGTGATCGCCGTGCCGAGGCCGCTGCTGGCGCCGGTGACCACGAAGGTCCGGCCGGACTGGTCGGTGAGATCGGCGGCGGTCCAACCGGGTGCGCGATGCATGGCGAGTGCCTTCCGACAGAAGAGTGGATTACCTATCCGATTCAAGCCCGGATTAAACGGATTGTCAATCCGATCGGATGGGTAATCCGCTGAGTTAGGCTGGCGCGGTGACGACGACACTGCGCGCGGACGCCGCGCGCAACCGCGACCGGGTGCTGGCCACCGCCCGCGCGCTGGTGGCGGAGGGCGACCTGTCGTTGCAGCTCAACGACATCGCCCGGCGGGCCGGGGTCGGGGTCGGCACCGTCTACCGGCACTTCCCGACCCGGCGCGCACTGCTGGAGGCGCTCGCCGCCGACGCCTTCGCCGCCCTGCTCGACCAGGCACAGGCGGCGAGCCACGACGACGATCCGTGGGCGGGACTGCAACGGCTGCTGCGCAGCATCCTGCTCGGCCAGCTCACCGAGCCGACCCTCGCCGAAGTGCTCGCGACCAGCCCGGACGAGGACGCCACCGCACCGACCACGACCCGCCGGGCGGAGTTGGCCGCACTCGCCGCGACCGTGCTGGAGCGGGCGACGCGGGCCGGTCAGCTACGCCCCGGACTCACCCTGGACGACCTGCAGCACCTGGTCTGCGGCACCGCGTTCGCCGCCCGGATCGCCGGCGCGCCCGACGACCGGGTCGAGCTGTACCTGGCCGTGCTGCTCGCCGGTGTCCGCGCACCCGACCAGGGTTCACCCCCGCCCGCCTAGCCCGGCCGCACGCACGGGTCGGCCACCGTGGACGACGGGCTCTGCGCGGTCCGGCCGTCGACGGCGGTCACCCGTACCGTCCAGGTCACGGCGGACGCCCGGAGCTGACCCACGGTCACCCGGGCGGACGAGCCGTCCACCGTCATCGCCCGGCTCGTCGGAACGCCCCCGGCGGGGGTGTACCGCACCTGCGCGCTGCTGAGCGCACCGCTGCCGGTGGCCCGGACGACCAGGGCGTAGGCGTCCGCGCCACAGCGGACGTGCGCGTCGGCCGACACCGTGAAGGGCGCGGCGAGCTGCGCACCCGTCGTCGGGCGGGGAGCGGCCGGCGGCCGGGAGGGTGCCGGCGTCGGACCCGGGACGGCACCTGTCGCGGTGCCGGTCGGTGCACCGCCGGGCGCGGACGGGTCACCGGCACCGCTCGCGTCGGGCCCCGGGGTCGTCCGGGCCGACGGGCCTGCGGTGGCGACGACGGACGGCGTGACCGCCGCCGCACCGGTGGGGACGCCGGACGTCACCGACACCTGCCCGGCGTCCCGCCCGGCCGCCGACACCGCCCAGGTGCCGGCCACCACCAGGAGCAGCAACAGCCCGGCGGTCACGGCCATCCGCCGCCGACGCCGCCGGTCGCGGTCCGGGGCCGCGACGCCCGCCGTCCGGGTCGCGGTGGATGTCGCCGCCGCGCCGACCGGGGCCGCCGCGACGCCGATCGGATCCGACCCGCCTCGCCCGGCGGCATCCGACCGACCGGCGACACCGGAGGACCCTTCCGTCGACATCGGATCGGCCGGGGGCGTCGGACCATCGGGCGACGACGGACCGGCGGCCGACGACGGATCAGCCGGTGACGCCAGATCGGCCGGCGACGACGGATCGGGACCGGCCGGAGGGGTCGGCCCGGCGGGGCCGTGGGCTGCGGTGACGTCGGTGGCGTCGCTCCCGACGGTGGGCCCGGACGGGTCGGCGGCGGGACCGCTGCCGGCCGGCAGTTCGGCGGTGGCCTGCACGGCGGTGGAGCCCGCCTCGGCGAGACGCGACCACACCGTCTCGGCCACCACCAGGAACCCCGGCGCGGTGTACGCGGTCAGCAGCGCCGCCGGGTTGCACTGTTCGCGCCGGAGCAGCCCGCACCGTGCGCAGTCGTCGATGTGCCGGGCGAGCCGCTTGCGCAGGACCGGGGTGAGCCGGCCCTGCCAGTCGCCGAGCAGCTCGGCCAGGGCCGGGCAGTCCCGTGCCCCGCTGCGGGCGACGAGCAGCGTGCCGAGCGCCCGTTCGAGCTGCGACCGGGCCCGGGACAGCCGGGCGTGCGCGTGGTTCGTGGGCACCCCCAGGGCCGTACCGATGTCGGCGGAGGAGAGGTCGTGGCGGATCGCCAGGTGCACCACCTCAC